>CAWCDP010000025.1:0-33175 GCA_963794405.1 uncultured Actinomycetota bacterium | reverse complement strand
CAGAGTGTCCGAGGGGGGACTTGAACCCCCATGCCCTGTAAGGGGCACTAGCACCTCAAGCTAGCGCGTCTACCTATTCCGCCACCCGGACTCCGCCGTCCTGGCCGGACGGCGACGTGAACTATAGCAAGCCCGGGCGGTGTCGCCGAACCGTTCTGACGGCCGAGCCCGGTCACGGAAGTGAGCCCTACTGGTCGCGGCGATCGTGCCAGTGCCGGACGATCGCCTGGGGCAGCGGGTCGATGATCGTGCCCTGGGCCCGCAGCTCGGCGCGCGCGAGCCGCCGCGTCCGGCGCAGACTCAGCAGCCCGAACGCCCAGACCACGTACTGGAAGCAGAAGGCGATCTTGAAGTCGGTCAGGCTGTAGTCGCCCGAGGGCGCTCGGAGGTCGAGCACGACCCCGATCGCGAAGATGGTCACCAGGGAGGCGATGAACCCTCCCATGTTCACGATGCCGGTCGCCGCGCCGAGCCGCGTCGCCGGGTTGAAGGTCCGGGCGAAGTCGAAGCCGACGGCCGAGGCGGGACCGTAGGCGGCCAAGGTCAGCACCAGCACCACGATCAGCGGCAGTGGAGCCGCGCCCGGCCACAGCAGCACGACCGTCCAGACGCCGATGGTCAAGATCAGCACACCGAAGATCAGGTTCGAGCGACGCATCGGGTACCGCGCGGTCAACGCGCCGAGGACCGGTCCGATGACGGTCGCCGTCAGCACCATCAGCGTCAACAGCCAACCGGCCTGCGTGGACGAGTAACCGAGACCGATGGTCATGAACGGGAAGCCCCACAGCAGGGCGAAGACCATGCCGGAGAACTGGGTGGCGAAGTGGCTCCACAGGCCGAGTCGGGTGCCCGGCTGCTCGAAGGACGCCCGCAGGTCGCGCAGCGCCTGTCGCCAGCTGGCGTGCGCCGGCCGCTGGGGTGCCAGCGGGGGCCGATCGCGCACGGCGAGGAACACCAGGATGGACACCAGCACCCCCATCGCTCCCGCACCCAGGTACGACCACTGCCAGCCGACACCGTCCAGCAGCGCGACCAGCGGGATGGTGCTGGCGATCTGCCCCAGCTGCCCGAGCAGACCGGTCAGCTGGGTGACCAGCGGCACCTGTCGGCTCGGGAACCAGGCCGGGATCAGTCGGAGGACGGAGATGAAGGTCATGGCATCACCCGCGCCCACCAGGATCCGGGCTCCGATGACCTCGAGCGGGGTGTCGACCAGGGCCAGCGCCGCCTGCCCGGCGGCCATCACCAGCGCACCCGCGGCGATCATCACCCGCGATCCGAAGCGGTCGACCAGCACCCCCACCGGGATCTGCATGCCGGCGTAGGTCAGCAGCTGCACCACCGCGAACAACGACAGCACCGCGGCGGTGACGCCGAACCGATCGGTGGCGTACTCAGCCGCCACGGCGAGCGACGTGCGCTGGAACACCGCGACCGCGTACGCCAGCACGGCCACGCCCCACACCGCCCACGATCGGACGGTCGCCGCGGCCGGTGTCGCAGGAGTGTCCGCCACCGTCACGGGGGCCATTCTCCGTCCGCGCGACCGGGTGGACGATGATGGACCGATGAGTGAGTCCGGCGCGACCACCCCGTCCGCATCTGCTGTCGGACCCGGCCGGGAACCACCTCCCGTGGATTCCGAGGTCGTGGACATCTGCCGGGACCTCATCCGGATCGACACCTCCAACTACGGTCCCGAGCCCGGGCCGGGGGAGCGGCTGGCCGCCGAGCACGTGGCGGCGCTGCTGGACGAGGTGGGGATCACGTCCGAGCTGGTCGAGTCCGAGCCCGGGCGGACGTCCCTGGTGGCCCACTGGGAGCCGCCCGGCACCGACACCAGCCTGAGCCCACTGCTGATCCACGGCCACCTCGACGTGGTGCCGGCCGACGCCGCCGACTGGACCGTGCCACCCTTCGCCGCCGAGGTCGCCGACGACTGCATCTGGGGCCGCGGTGCGGTGGACATGAAGGACTTCGACGCCATGCTGCTCAGCGTGGTCCGAGCCCGGGCCCGGGCCGGCCGGGCGCCCCGGCGACCGATCCGGATCGTCTTCACCGCCGACGAGGAGGCTGGTGGCGCCAAGGGCGCCGGCTGGATGGTGGAGAACCGCCCCGACCTGCTCGAGGGCTGCACCGAAGCCATCGGCGAGGTCGGTGGCTTCTCCCTGACGGTGCGCGACGACCTCCGGCTCTATCTGGTGCAGACCGCCGAGAAGGGGATGGCCTGGCTGAACCTGGTCGCCGACGGCCCGGCCGGTCACGGCTCGTTCCGGCACGACGACAACGCCGTCACCGAGCTCGCCGGCGCCGTGGCCCGGGTCGGGTCGTACGAGTGGCCGCACAGGATCACCGACACCCAGCGGGCCTTCCTGGACGCGGTCTCGGAGGCGTTCGGGATCGAGCTCGACGCGGATCGGGCCGAGGAGACGCTCTCCCGGCTCGGCAGCATCGCCCGGATGGTCGGCGCCACGATGGCCAACACGGCCAACCCGACCATGCTGCGGGCCGGCTACAAGCACAACGTCATCCCGGGCCGGGCCACCGCCGCCGTGGACGGCCGCTTCGTGCCCGGCGGTCGTGAGGAGTTCTACGCCACCATCACCGAGCTGCTGGGGGAGAAGGTCCGCTTCGAGGTGGTGGCCGACCACCCGGCCGTGGAGACCGAGTTCGCCGGGTCGCTGGTGGAGGCCATGCAGGCCTGCCTGGTCGCCGAGGACCCGGGGGCGCGGACGGTGCCGTACCTGCTCAGTGCCGGCACGGACGCCAAGTCCTGGGATCGCCTCGGCATCCGCTGCTTCGGGTTCGTCCCGCTCAGGCTGCCGCCCGACCTCGACTTCGTCAGCCTGTTCCACGGCGTGGACGAGCGGGTCCCGATCAGCTCCCTGCAGTTCGGCTGCCGCGTGCTCGACCGCTTCCTCGACCAGGCCTGAGCCCAGCGCGCCGGCCCCTGTGGACGACGACCGCCATGGTGGTCGACACTGGGGCCCGGAACTGCGACGAAGGAGTACGGCTGTGAGCACCTACGCTGTCATCGACCCGGCGACCGGGACCGAGGTGCAGAGCTATCCGACGGCCGACGCCGCCGCTGTCGAGTCCGCAGTGGCCGCCGCCACCGAGGTGTTCGCGACCTGGTCCCGCCAGACCTCCGTGGCCGAGCGGGCCGCCCTCGTCCGTCGGGTCGGCGAGCTGCACACCGAGCGCCGCGAAGAGCTCGCCGACATCATCGGGCGGGAGATGGGCAAGGCCAAGGACGCGGCTCTCGGCGAGGTCGACTTCTGCCGGGAGATCCACGACTACTACGCCGATCACGCCGAGAGCCTGCTCGCCGACCAGCCCGTCCAGCTGCAGGGCGCGGGCAGCGCCGTCATCCGCCGCAGCCCGTTCGGCGTGCTGCTGGGGATCATGCCGTGGAACTACCCCTACTACCAGGTCGCCCGGTTCGCGGCGCCCAACCTGATCACCGGCAACCCGATCATCCTCAAGCACGCCCCGCAGTGCCCTGAGTCGGCCGCAGCCCTGCAGTCGATGTATCGCGACGCCGGCTTCCCCGACGGGGCCTACGTCAACCTGTACGCGACCAACGAGCAGGTGGCGACCATCATCGGTGATCCGCGGGTGGCCGGGGTGTCGCTGACCGGTTCGGAGCGGGCCGGGGCGGCGGTCGCCGAGATCGCCGGCCGGCACCTGAAGAAGGTCGTCCTGGAGCTCGGTGGGTCGGACCCGTTCGTGCTGCTGTCCACCGACGACCTCGCGGCCACCGTCGACGCCGCGGTCGAGGCCAGGCTGGAGAACACCGGTCAGGCGTGCAACGCGGCGAAGCGCTTCATCGTGGCCGAAGGGGTCTACGACGACTTCGTCGCCGCCTTCACCGAGCGGATGCTGGCCGGCAGCGCCGAGCTGTCGCCGCTGTCCTCGGCGGCTGCCGCCGAGACCCTGGCCGAGCAGGTCGACCGGGCGGTCGCCGAGGGTGCGGACCTGGCGAGCACGGGAGAACGGCGGGGTGCCTACTTCCCGCCCGGCGTCCTGACCGGGGTGACCCCGGACAACTCGGTGTTCCGGCAGGAGCTGTTCGGTCCGGTCGCCATGGTGTTCAAGGCCGCCGACGAGGACGAGGCGATCGCGCTGGCCAACGACACCCCGTTCGGCCTGGGTTCCTACGTCTTCAGTGCCGACGCCGACCAGGCCACGCGGGTCGCCGACCGGCTCGAGGCGGGCATGGTCTTCATCAACGGCGTCGGGCTCGAGGCGGCCGAGCTCCCCTTCGGAGGCATCAAGCGCTCCGGCTTCGGACGTGAGCTCGGCACCCTCGGCATCGAGGAGTTCGTCAACAAGAAGATGATCCGTACGGCCGGCTGAGCGCTCTCACGGGCGTGGTCCTACCGGCGGGAGTGCGTCGGCACGCCTTAGGCTGGTCGTGATGAGCAGCCGAGTTGTCGAGTACGAGGTGACCAAGGTCCGGTTGGACCGGTCAGTGCCGCGGAGTGCCGTGCGCAAGCTCCTCACCGACCAGGCCGAGTACGGCGGCTGGGAGCTGACCCGGCTGCGGCGCTACCGCGACGGCACCCGGGACGTCTGGATCCGACGCAAGATCATCCGCGTCCCGCTGACCGTCTGAGCCGCTCGACGTCGCGGGTGCGGCCACCCACATGGAGCTGCCCCCGGGCCTGCCCTCTGTGAAGCGCCGGCTCAGCTGCCCTCGTCGCCGAGGGCCGGCTGGCGACCGAGGTGCGGGCCGCCGGAGACGTCGTCCAGAGCCGAGACGATCTCGGCCGGCAGCTTCATGGTCTCGGTGGCCAGGGCCGGCGCCAGCTGACCGGCCGTCCGCGCGCCGAGCAGGGGAGCGGTCACCCCGGGGGCGTCCCGGACCCACAGCAGGGCCACCTGCAGCGGGGTCAGATCGAGACCGTCCGCGGCCAGCGCCACCGCCTCGACGACACCGCGGCTGCGCTGCTCCAGGTACGGCTGGACGAACCAGGCGAAGTGCTCGGAGGCCGCTCGGGAGCCCTTCGGGATCCGGGAGCGGTACTGCCCGGTCAGCACCCCGCGACCCAGCGGGGACCAGGGGAACAGCCCGAGTCCGAAGGCGGCGGCCGCCGGCACCAGCTCCAGCTCCGCCCGTCGCGCCAGCAGCGAGTACTCGACCTGCAGACTGGTCAGCGGTGCCCGGCCGGGCACCGCCTTCTGCCAGGTGGCCGCCTGGGCCGTCTGCCAGCCGACGAAGTTGCTGACCCCGACGTAGCGGGTCATGCCCTGGCGGACCGCGTGGTCCATCGCCGAGAGAGTCTCCTCGATCGGCGCCTCGCCCCAGGCGTGGATCTGCCACAGGTCGACGTAGTCGGTGCCGAGCCTCTCGAGCGACCCGGCGAGGTCGCGCAGCAGCGCCCGGCGGGAGGTGTCGACGACCCGCTTGCCGCCGCGGACGGCGAAGCCGGCCTTGGTCGCGATGACCACCTCCTCGCGCTGGGTCACCTCGCCGACGAGCTTGCCGAGCAGCCGCTCGGCATCACCGGCCCCGTAGGCCGCGGCCGTGTCGATCAGCGTGCCGCCCGCCTCGACGAAGGCCTGCAGCAGCCCGCGTGCCTGCTCCTCGTTCGTGTCCCGCGCCCAGGTCAGCGTGCCGAGTCCGAGCCGGGACGCGCGCAGCCCGCTGGTCCCGACCCGACGCATTTCCATGGTCGCAGAGGCTATAGGGCGCGCCCGGGGTCTCCCGTCGCCAGGTCACCCGACAGGGATTGTTACTCACCAGTAAGTTGAGCCCATGCGACTGGGACTGAATCTCGGCTACATGGTCGGCGCCGACGATGCGCGAGGGCAGCTGCGTCTGACGAGGCACGCCGAGTCGCTGGGCTACGAGGTGGTGTGGGCGGCGGAGGCGTACGGGTCCGACAGCCCGACGGTGCTGGCCTGGCTGGCCGCACAGACCTCGACCATCGCGATCGGCTCGGCGGTGATGCAGATCCCCGCCCGGACACCCGCCATGACCGCGATGACCGCCGCCAGCCTGGACCTGCTCAGTGAGGGTCGCTTCC
Organism: uncultured Actinomycetota bacterium; assembly: GCA_963794405.1. Lineage (GTDB taxonomy): Bacteria > Actinomycetota > Actinomycetes > Propionibacteriales > Propionibacteriaceae > Microlunatus. The sequence continues at coordinate 27,140 of CAWCDP010000025.1, read as the reverse complement.
GGCTCGGACTCGGTGTCTCCGGCCCGCAGGTCTCGGAGGGGTGGCACGGCGTCCGGTTCGACCGTCCGCTGGCCCGTACCCGCGAGTTCGTCGACATCGTCAGGCTGGCGCTGAGCCGCAGCACCGTCGCGTACGAGGGACGCACCTACCAGCTGCCGCTGCCCGACGGTCCCGGCAAGGCGCTGAAGCTCACCATCGCGCCGCACGCCGACCGGATCCCGATCTACCTGGCGGCGGTCGGTCCGAGGAACCTGGAGCTGGCCGGCGAGATCGCGGACGGCTGGCTGGCGCTCTTCCTCGCGCCCGATCACGCCGCGGAGCAGCTGGCCCACGTCGACGCGGGCCGGTCCGCGGCCGGCCGGGACCGGAGCGGCTTCGACGTGGTGGCCACGATCCCCCTGGTGGTGGGGGCCGATCCGCGGACGTGCGCCGACCCCGTCCGCCCCTACGCCGCCCTGTACGTCGGCGGGATGGGGAGCCGGGACAACGAACTTCTACAACCAGCTGGCGGTCCGGATGGGGTACGAGGAGGCGGCCGCCACCGTGCAGGACCTCTACCTGTCCCGTCGGCCACGGGATGCGATGGCGGCGGTGCCGTACGAGCTGATCGACTCCACCTCGCTGCTGGGACCCAAGGAACGGCTGGCCGAGCGGCTGGCCGCGTTCGCCGCGGCCGGGGTGACGACCGCCGCCCTCGCGCCGTACGGGGACAGCATCGAGGAGAAGCTGGCCGCCCTGACCACGGCGGCCGAGGCCTTGGAGCTCGCCGGGGTCTGACCGTTCGGTCGTGACCGCTAGCCGGTCGGCAGCGGCTCCAGGACCCCGGTCAGCAACAGGACCGCCACCAGGGCCGCCAGGGCGATCCGGTAGATCACGAACGGCAGGAAGGTGTGCGTGCTGATGTACTTCAGCAGCCAGTGGATGACCGCCAGGCCGACCCCGAACGCGACCACGGTGGCCAGCAGGATCGGACCCCAGGCCGGTTCGACCGGGTCGGCGGAGATGTCGAACAGCTTGAAGAAGCCGGAACCGACCACCGCGGGGATGGCCAGCAGGAACGCGTACTTGGCGGCGGCCTCCCGCTTGTAGCCCAGAGCCAGGCCGGCGGTGATGGTGGCACCCGAGCGGGAGACGCCCGGGATCAGGGCGAGCGCCTGGGCGAAGCCGTAGATGATGCCGTGGCCCCAGGTGAGTGACTCCAGCGGGCGGAGGTTCCGAGCGAAGTGGTCGACGACACCGATCACGACGCCGAAGCCGGCGAGCATGGCCACGGTGATCCACAGGTTGCGCAGGGCGAAGTCGATCTGGTCCTGGAACAGCAGTCCGAGGATGACGATCGGGATGGAGCCGATGATCACCAGCCAGCCCATCCGGGCCTCGGGGTCGTTCCGCGGGATCCTGCCGACCAGGGCCAGGCACCAGTTCTTGATGATCAGCCAGATGTCCTTGCGGAAGTAGATGATCACCGCCGTCTCGGTGCCGAGCTGGCTGATCGCGGTGAAAGCCGAGCCGGGGTCCGTGCCGCCGTAGAACTGCCCGACGATCGACAGGTGCGCGCTGGAGGAGACCGGCAGGAACTCGGTCAGTCCCTGCACGATGCCGAGTACCAGTGCCTCGAGCCAGCCCATAGCCCACCTTCGATCTCTCGTGTTCCTGCCGTGCGGCCCGTCGCAGCGCCCGCACCACGGTAGAGGGTCGCCTCGGTCGCGGGCGGCCGACACCGGTGACTGGCGGCAAAATCACACTCGCGCCGAGTGGTCGAGGCGCGTCGACAGTCGATCCAGTCCGAGGGGCGTGAGGAAATGCCGCTTCTCGGCTAGAACTGGTCCGGTGACCATCCACAGCGACCATCCCTTCCTGCCGCCGGAGGGGGAGCGCAGTCCGCTGCGTCGCTTCCGCGGCCGGATGATCGCGCCGGTCAGCCTGTGGACCGCGTACGCCCACGAGCGCCGCGTCGGCTGGACCGTCTCCTCGCTGCTGGTGGCCGACGGCCCCGAGCCGACCCTGCTCGGTCTGCTCGATCCCGACGCCGACCTGACCGAGGCGATCGAACCGGTCGACGGAGCGCACCAGCGGGTGGCGGTCAGCCTGCTCGGCTGGCAGCACCGGCAGCTCCCGGACGCCTTCGCCGGTCTGGCCCCGGCGCCGGGCGGGGCGTTCCGCCTGGCCGAGTGGCAGGAGACCCCGTACGGACCGGTGCTCGCCGACGCCCCGGGCTGGCTGGGCGCCACCGTGCTCGAGGCCCGGACCGTCGGCTGGTCCACCCTGCTCACCGCCCGGATCGACCAGGTGGACCTGGGCGCGGGAGACCAGGAGCTGCTCGCCCACGTCCGTGGCCGGTATCTGCCCGTCCCCGGGTGAGGAGGGACCAACTAGGGTCACCCGCATGGCCACGGTTCTGCTGGTCCGCCACGGGCGGACCGCCGCCAACACGGCAGGCATCCTCGCGGGCCGCAGCCCGGGGGTCGAGCTCGACGACGTCGGCCGGACCCAGGCCGCTGCCCTGGGTGAGCGGATGCTCGAGGTGCCGCTGGCCACGCTGGTCAGCTCGCCGCTCCGGCGCTGCCGCCAGACGCTGCACGCTCTGGTCGCGGCGCGACCGCAGCCCGTGCCGACGGCCGTCGACGCCGGGCTGATCGAGTGCGGGTACGGCGAGTGGACGGGCAAGAGCCTGAAGGAGCTGAGCAAGGAGAAGCTCTGGAAGACCGTGCAGCAGCAGCCCTCGGCGGTCCGCTTCCCCGGTGGCGAGGCGATGACCGAGATGGCCGCCCGCGCCGTCGGAGCGATCCGGTCCTGGGACGACAAGGTGACCGCCGAGCACGGCGAGGGCGCGGTCTGGGTCGCGGTCTCCCACGGTGACGTGATCAAGGCGATCCTGGCCGACGCGCTCGGCACCCACCTCGACACCTTCCAGCGGATCCTGGTCAACCCGGCGTCGGTGTCGGTGGTGCGCTACACCGAGACCCGCCCGTACGTGGTCACGATGAACTCCTCCGGCAGCGACCTGGCGTCGATGTTCCCGCCACGCACCGCGCCGGCCAAGCGTTCCCGACGGGCTCGGTCGAGCTCCGACGACGCCCCCGTCGGTGGCGGTCTGGGCTCGCAGGGGCCGACGCCGTGAGCCGCGGACTAGGCTGACGGCATGGCGATCCTCGTCCACCGCTACGACTCCCCGGACCGCTTCGTCGCTGGCACCGTCGGCCAGCCGGGGGAGCGGACGTTCTTCCTGCAGGCCCGTGAGGGCAACCGCATCACCTCTGTGGTGGTGGAGAAGCAGCAGGTCTCGGTCCTGGCCGAGCACCTCGACAAGGTGCTCGACGAGGTGCTCCGGCGCAGCGGTCCGGCGGCCGACGTGCCCCCGGCCCGCGAGAAGCCCAGCGACTTCGATCCGCTCGACGCCCCGATCACCGAGGAGTTCCGGGTCGGCACGATGACGATCGCCTGGGATGCCGAGATCAACCGGATCGTCATCGAGCTCTTCTCCAACGTCGACGACGAGGACGAGAGCGAGGAGGCGGCCGACGATCTCGACCTTCCCGGTGCCGCCGCGGCGGCCGCGCTGGAGGCGGCCGACGAGGTCGACGCCGACGAGGTGTTCGTGGTCAAGATCAGCGCCGCGTACGCCCGTGACTTCGTGGCTCGGGCCCAGGCGCTGGTCTCCGCGGGCCGCCCCCCGTGCCCCTTCTGCCTGCAGCCCCTGGATCCGGCCGGGCACGTGTGCCCGCGGGCCAACGGCTACCGGCGTCCCCTGTTCTGAGCCCCCCTGTGCTGAAGACGACTGTGCTGAAGACCACTGTGCTGAATCTGCCCCTGCCGGCGGCGTCCGGGCCGAAGATGCCTCTGACCGCGCCGTCCGGGCCGAATCTCGAGACGTGTTGAGCGACCCGGCCGCGATCCCCGACGAGCCGCACCCGGCCCTGACCGCCGCCCTGACCGGTGGTGAGCTGCAGATCGCCGGCCGGCTGGCGAACGCCTCCAACGCCACCTACCTGTCCGTGCTCACCACCGAGGACGGCCCGATCGAGTGCGTCTACAAGCCGATCCGCGGCGAACGTCCGCTCTGGGACTTCCCGACCGGGACCCTGGGTCTGCGGGAGGTGGCCGCGTACGAGGTGTCCGCGGCCGGTGGGTTCGACGTGGTGCCGGTGACGGTGCTGGTCGACGGTCCGGCCGGGCCTGGGTCGCTGCAGGCGTGGGTCGACGTGGACGCGGGGGAGACCGACGCGCTGGTCGACCTGGTGCCCACCGAGCAGGTTCCCCGGACGGGCTGGTTCGACGTGGTCGACGGTCTGGATGCCCACGACCGCTCCGTGTCGGTGATCCACGCCGACTGCGCACCGCTGCGCCGGATGGCCGTCTTCGACGTGCTGGTGAACAACGCCGACCGCAAGGGCGGGCACATCCTCGGCAGCGCCGGCCACGTCTTCGGTGTCGATCACGGCGTCTGCTTCAACATCGACCCGAAGCTGCGCACCCTGCTCTGGGGGTGGGCCGGCGCCGAGCTGACCGACGACGAGCTCGCCGCCGTCCGGCGGGTCCGGGACGAGACCCCGGACCGGCTCGTACGAGCTGTTGGCCGAGCCCGAGATCGAGGAGCTGTGGAGCCGCGCCGAGCGGCTCCTGCGCCGCGGCCGGTTCCCGCGCCCCCGCTCCGGTCACCATCCCGCCATCCCCTGGCCCCCCTTCTGAGCGCAGCACCCGACTCCGCTGGTGGTGCAGCACCCGTGCTCCCTGAGCGCCCTGTCTCGACCGCTTGGTCTGAACCCGAGCGTGAGACGGAGTGATCGTGGCGTGGGGGCCTGGCGGCCGCCACTAGGGTGGCCCGCATGCACGCATGGACCGCGCCCGAGGTGCCTCAGCTCGATCCCCTCGCGGAGCGGCCCCGACTTCGCCTGTTCGACACCGGGCAGCAGCGGCTGGTGCCGGCCGGACCGACGATCACCGAGGGACGCCCGGCCCGGTTCTACGTCTGCGGCATCACCCCGTACGACGCCACGCACATCGGGCACGCCAACACCTACGTCGCCTTCGACCTGCTGAACCGGGTCTGGCGCGACGCCGGGCTCGACGTCCACTACGTGCAGAACGTCACCGACGTGGACGATCCCTTGCTCGAGCGGGCCGCCCGGGACAGCATCGACTGGCAGCAGCTGGCCGCCGACCAGATCGAGCTGTTCCGGACCGACATGACCGCCCTCAACGTCATCCCACCGGCGGACTACGTAGGCGCCGTCGAGTCCATCGACGAGGTCGTCGAGCTGATCGGTGACCTGCAGGCCAAGGGCGCCGTCTACCCGGTCGCCGACGCCGACTACCCCGACCTCTACTTCGCCCGGTCCACCGACGCCGAGTTCGGTTCGCTGTCCCATCTCAGCGACGCCGAGGCCCTCGGGGTCTTCGCCGAGCGGGGCGGCGACCCGGACCGACCCGGGAAGCAGGATCCGCTGGACTGTCTCGTCTGGCGACTGCAGCGACCCGACGAGCCGGGCTGGGACTCGCCCCTGGGGCGGGGCCGGCCGGGCTGGCACATCGAGTGCACGGCGATCGCGCTGAACCGGCTGGGCAGTGGGTTCGACGTGCAGGCCGGTGGCTCCGACCTGGTCTTCCCGCACCATGAGATGTGTGCCTCCGAGGCCCGGGTGGCCACCGACCAGCCGTTCGCGCAGGTCTACGTGCACAGCGGCATGGTCGGGCTCGACGGCGAGAAGATGTCGAAGTCCAAGGGCAACCTGGTGCTCGTCTCGAAGCTGCGGGCGGCCGGGGTCGACCCGATGGCCATCCGCCTGGCCCTGCTCTCCCAGCACTACCGAACCGACTGGATGTGGACCGACGACGTCCTGGCCGCGGCGGTCGAGCGGCTGGCCACCTGGCGGGAGGCGGTCCGGCTGGATGCCGGGCTGAACGCCGAGGAGACGATCACGGCCGTCCGGGCCGCGCTGGCCGACGATCTCGACGCCCCAGCCGCGCTGGCCGCCGTCGACGCCTGGGCCGGCGCCTCGGCGGCCATCGACGGCGACGACACCGACGCGCCCTCGCTGGTCGCCCGCACCGTCGACGCTCTGCTCGGCGTCCGCCTCTGACCCTGCGGAAAAGTCACCCCGGCCGGTGAACGAAACCGGTTGTCGGTGGCCTCGCGTCCACGGTCGGGCTGACTTTTCCGCATCCCACCCCGGCTGGCGTACGCTTTCCCCGACGAGTTAGTACAACTCGCGCGTGTACCGGGGTCGGTGAAAGTCCGAACCGGCGGTGACAGTCCGCGACCCAGAGCAGTGGGACACCTTCGCAGCAGCGAAGCGACTCCCGGCCCAACGGCGAGCTGAGATAGTCGTTCCGCAGGAGCGGAGCGACGTCCAGCCCCAGCGGCGAGCTGCGATGGTTGACCTGGTGGAATTCCGGGACCGACGGTGAGAGTCCGGATGGGAGGTTCACGCGAGCGCGGCCCAGCCGTGCGCCGATGACGGCGTGCGGTGACGGTGGCGTCTCTCCACACCCCGGTGTTCGTGCGACCGGACAGTGGAGGATCCCCATGGACTTCTCAGCAGTACTGGAGCGGTTGCTGAACGCCCAGCTCGATATCGGACCCGGCATCCTCTGGCGGGAGATCATCGGGAACGGCTTCGGCTTGGCCAGCGCCATCCTCGGCATGCAGCGCAAGGTGCTCGCATGGCCGATCGGCATCGTGGGCAACATCTTGTTGTTCACGGTCTTCCTGGGCGGGGTGTTCCACACCCCCCAGAACCTCGACCTGTACGGCCAGGCGGCCCGGCAGGTCTTCTTCCTCGCGGTCAGCGTCTACGGCTGGTATCGCTGGTACCAGTTCCGGAAGTCCGGCGCGGGCGGCGCGGCAGGCGTCGGGGTCGCACCGGCCTGGGCCGGCTGGAAGGGCCGCGTGCAGCTGCTGGTGGCCGCGGTCGTGCTCTGGACCATCTCCTACTACGCGCTGACCGCGCTCGGCTCCTGGGGCCCGGCGGCCGACGCCTGGATCCTGACCGGCTCGATCCTGGCCACCTACGGGATGGCCAGGGGCTACGTGGAGTTCTGGCTGATCTGGATCGCCGTCGACCTGGTCGGCGTCCCGCTGCTTCTCACGGCCGGTTACTACCCCTCCGCGATCATGTACATCGTCTACGGCGTGTTCTGCGTGATCGGGTTCGTCTCTTGGTGGCGGATCGAACGCGCGGGACGGACCCCGGAGGCGGTCGCCGTCGACAGCCCGGAGATCGAGACCGTCGGCTGATCCCGGCAGGTCAGCCGACGGTCGGCTCGGGCTTCAGTCGCCGCTGCCCCCGGACTCCCCACGGACGTCCGGGCGGTAGCGGGCCGGTGGCTGCCACTGCTGCTGGTCGATCTCGCCGCCCTGGCGTCCGCCGTACGGGCGGCCGTGGTCGGCGTGCTCGGCGCGGAAGTAGACCATCCGCCAGGCACCGATCTCGATCCGGGCACCGGTGCGCAGCTGGGTCGGGCGCAGCACCAGGGAGCCGTGCACCCGCACGGGCAGACCCTCGGGGTGTGCCTCGATCACGTACTCGTCCTGGTCGTTGCGACGGATCACCGCCTGGATCGGAGCCACCCCAGGCAGCCGCAGATCGGCGTCCTCCCGGTCCCCGATGGTGATCCGGGGTCGCAGGTAGAACACCTTCAGCCGCGAACCGGCGCTGTCCTCGGGCGGGAAGTAGAGCCGGGGCTGGCCGCCGCCGCTCGGGTCGTGCGTGGTGGACACCCGCTGACGGCGGAGCACGGTCGGCGCGAGGGGCAACAGCGTGCCCGGTGGGGTGAACAGCACGGCCGGTGGGGCGGTCAGCGCGCCGCTGCCGCCGCGCCGGGGGAGAGTGCGCAACGCGGTCCGCAGGTCGTGCACGCGGACGTGGCGCGCGCGCACGAACGGACGCTGCCACCACGGCGTACGGACCCCTGCCCCCACACTCATCAGGCGGCCGTCCGGGCCGTCGACGACCACCTTCAGGCCCTGGGCCCGCAGGCCGTCGGCCACGGAGCGGATGAGCTGCGGCGAGGGCCGGGAGGTGAGATCGGGGATCCGGTCGAGTCGTACGCGCACGACGTCCGACTCCGACCGGATGGAGATCCCCAGCTCCCCACCGCTGTCCGGAACGCCCGGGTCGACGTCGAGCTGCAGGTCGGCCTGCACCCGTACGGTCGCCCCGGACGCGCGGCGAGAGGCCATCTCAGGAGGCGTTGTCGCTGGTGGTGATGCGCAGCGTGCCGTTGAGCTTCCAGGTGGCGCGAGGGGCGTCGGCCCCGGTGTCGCGGGGGACCTCGATGGCCATGTCCACGAAGCTGTAGTTGATGGCGGCGTCGCGCCCGGTCAGGTAGGCCCACATCTCGGCCCCCAGATCGGTCCAGGACACGGGGGTGTCGGGGCGGACCTCGACGGGGCTGTTGGTGACGGTCTCGCTCATGCTGCTTTCCTCTCGGCAGGCCGGGCCGTCAACGTGGAGACGGTCCGTGCGTGCCTATGGTTCTCGGCACCGTCCGTTGCGGATGCAGCCGGCTCCTGGTCGTACGCGGCTCGCAGGAAGTCGGCGCACTAGGGTGTCCGCGTGTCGTCCGCCAAGACCTTCGAGGACCTGTACGCCGAGCTGAGCGCGAAGGTGGCCGCCGGCGACCCCACCTCATCGACCGTCAAGCGGGTCGAGGCCGGCGTGCACGAGATCGGCAAGAAGATCGTCGAGGAGGCCGCCGAGGTCTGGATGGCGGCCGAGTACGAGTCGAAGGACGACGCGGCGCTGGAGATCAGCCAGCTGGTCTACCACCTCCAGGTGATGATGCTGGCCTTGGAGCTCGAGCCCTCGGACGTGTACCGGCACCTCTGATGGAACGGTCCGCCGGTGGAGGGTCGGACGCCTGAGGTGACGGGAAGCCGTCGAGTGACGGAATCTGTGGCGTCCGGGGCGGGTGGTGGTGGCGGAAGCCGTCGACTGACGGAATGTTCGGCCCGACGTTCCCTCGCCTTCCTCCGCACGCCGGGCGCACAGTCTTCCCGCTCGCGGCACCTAGGATGTCCGCCGTGAGCTCGAACCCCTTGATCAGGATCGCGGTGCCCAACAAGGGCTCGTTGTCCGAGGCCGCGGCGCAGATGCTGCGCGAAGCCGGCTACGCCCAGCGCAGCGACCCCAAGGAGCTGGTGCTGCTCGATGAGGCGAACGGCGTCGAGTTCTTCTACCTGCGTCCGCGCGACATCGCGGTGTACGTGGGGGAGGGCACCCTCGACGTGGGCATCACCGGCCGCGACATGCTGCTCGACTCCGGGGCCGACGCCGAGGAGGTCATCCCGCTCGGCTTCGGCCGCAGCCGCTTCCGGTTCGCCGCCCCGGTGGGGTCCCAGCGCTCGATCGCGGACCTGCACGAGAAGCGCCTGGCGACGTCGTACCCGGGTCTGGTCGGCGCCTACCTGGCCGACCGCGGCGTGCACCCGCGCCTCATCACCCTGGACGGGGCGGTGGAGACCGCCATCCGGCTGGGCGTGGCGGACGCGATCGCCGACGTGGTGGAGACCGGCACCACCCTGCGCCAGGCCGGGCTCGAGCTGTTCGGGGACCCGATCCTGCACTCCGAGGCGGTGCTCATCCGGCGTCGGAACGCCGAGTCGCCCGCCGGTCTGGACCTGCTGCAGCGGCGGCTGAACGGCGTCCTGGTGGCGCGCAACTACGTGATGATGGACTACGACGTCAGCGAGCAGCACGTCGACGCGGCGTGCGCCGTCACCCCCGGGTTCGAGTCGCCGACCGTGGCCCCGCTGGCCAAGCAGGGCTGGCTGGCGGTGCGGGCCATGGTGCCGCGGGCCGAGGCGCAGAAGATCATGGACGACCTCTGGGCGCTCGGGGCCCGGGCGATCCTGGTCACCGACATCGCGGCCTGTCGGATCTGATGGACTCCGTCGACCAGCCGCCTCAGACCCCCGCCGACCCGGACCAGCCGGTGACCTATCGGTCGAACCGGTTGCGCTTCTTCGTGATGGTCGCGGCGCTCGGGCTCGTCGCCCTCAGCTTCGTGTTCTGGGTAGCACTGCCCCCCAACCTGAAGGCCGAGTTCACCCTGTCCCAGGCGGTGACCCTGCTGATCATCCTGGGGCTGTTCGTCTTCGCGCTGCTCACCGTGGGCAACGGGGTGGTGAAGGCCGACGCGGACGGGCTCTCCTTCCGCAACGGGCTGAGTGGGCACCGCTACCCGTGGTCACGGATCCACCAGGTCATCCTGCGACCCGGCGACGCGTGGGCCCAGGTGCTGCTGATCCCCACCGACCGCCCGGTCGAGGTCGCGGCCGACCTCGACCACCGGATGCTGATGGGGATCCAGCGGGCCGACGGGGACTATGCCACCGACGCCGTCGCCGACCTGAACCGGCGGCTCCAGGCGTCTCGGGCTAGTTGATTCCTCGGTTCTTCAAGATCGCCTCGATCTCGGCCATCTCGGGGTCGACCTCGGGCGCGGGCGCCTTGCCCTTGGGGGCCGGGCCCGATTTCTTCGCCGGCGTCTTCGTCGAGGACGCTCGGCCGGTCCCGACGGCCGGTCGGCCACCGGCGGCAGCGGCCGGGACGGATCCGCCGCTCTTGGTCGCCGATCTCCTGGTCAGCAGTCCGCCGACCACCCAGAGCACCACGCACAGACCCAGCAGCGAGATCCCGAACCACATCGTGGGGGAGAAGATGATCGAGGTCGCCCAGCTGACCACCGCGACCGCGCCGTCCCAGACCAGCCGGAGCAACCCGGTGAAGTAGAGCGCGATCGGGGCCAGGGCGAGGCCGATGCCCTGCACCACGCGTCCCCGGCTGCCTCTGCGCCACGCGAGGCCGGCCACGATCACCCCGATCAGCGCGAGACCGATGCAGAGCGGGAGGAGCACGAAGTCCGAGGGTGGCATCCACCCAATCTGCCACACGGAACCGCGTCCGGCGATCGGGACGATCACCCACCTTCCACCCCCTTCGGCCGGGGATCGCCACCGCTGGTGTCGGACCGACCGGAGGCGTCGCGGACCTTCTCCCGAGATCGGGGAGGAGGTGACAGCTCGCCGCCGGCGCTACGGTGTCGGCGTGCCAGACGACGACCGCCAGACGACGCCGCCGCCCCGCCCCGCCGTAGGACCGATCCCGTCGGACGGATCCGCCGCGCACGAGCGGTCTCTCGCCCCGTCCCCGTTCCCCGGCGACGAGGGCGCTCCGGAAGCCGGTGTCCGGCTGGCCCTCGGCCGGTTCGCCGCGTCGTACGCGCCCGACGACTATCTGCGGGCCGTCGCCGCCCTCTGCGGCGATCGTCTGCTGGTGCCGGTGGTGGCCACCGCGACGCAGGTGGGTGTCACCGTCGGCGGTCTGGCGTCGGACAAGGAGGCCGAGATGGCCGTGGTCATGCTGCAGCGGACCGACGGGGGCAAGGCGATGCTCGGCTTCACCGGTCTGGACGCCCTGCAGGCCTGGGACGCCAGGGCTCGTCCCGTGCCCGTCACGCTCGACAAGGTGGCCGAGACCGCGGCCGCCGAGGGAGCTGTCGCGGTGCTGGTCGACGTGGCCGGTCCCCACCCGCTGGTGCTGGAGGGGGAGGTGCTCGACGCTCTGGCCCGGGGTCACCGTCTGGTCGACCTCGGCGACGGGTTCGGTTGGGCCGTGCCGTCGGCCGAGCGGGTCGATCGGGCGGAATAGCCGTACGGGTGCTCGGCGTTGACCGACTGTCGCCGCTTCGGCTCCCGCACGATGTGACCGCATCGTGGCGCGGGTGATAACCTGAGCGACGATCGATCCGGCATTCGTGCCGGGTCCGCCAAGTGGAGACCTGATCTCCCACCCGTACGACATCCCAGTGATCGCCGTCGGGTCGGTTCCGCGGTCGCGGGCCCTCCGGGGTCCGTCGTTCGCACCATCAGGGTCTCCGCCTGCGCGGGGGCCCTTTCTGTGTCCCCGGGCCAGCGGCGGATCCGACCCGAACGACGTGTCGATCACCAGCACACACACCATCTGGAGGACCAATCAGCAGCACCGAACCGCGGATCAACGACCGCATTCGCGTCCCCGAAGTCCGGCTCGTCGGACCCGCCGGGGAGCAGGTGGGGATCGTCCGCATCGACGACGCCCTGCGCCTGGCGCGCGAGTCCGAGCTCGATCTCGTCGAGGTCGCACCCATGGCGCGGCCCCCGGTGGCCAAGCTCATGGACTACGGCAAGTTCAAGTACGAGAACGCGCAGAAGGCGCGCGAGAGCCGCCGTAACCAGACCAACACCGTGATCAAGGAGATGAAGCTCCGGCCCAAGATCGACAGCCACGACTACGAGACCAAGAAGGGTCACGTCGTGCGCTTCCTCAAGGCCGGGGACAAGGTCAAGATCACGATCATGTTCCGTGGGCGCGAGCAGTCGCGTCCGGAGCTGGGCTACAACCTGCTGCGCAAGCTGGCCGAGGACGTGAACGAGTTCGGTTTCGTCGAGTCCGCGCCCAAGCAGGACGGTCGCAACATGCTGATGGTGCTGGGTCCGATGAAGAAGAAGACCGAGGCCCGTGCCGACGTCCGCGCCGAGCGTGATCGGCGGGCCGCCGAGCGCGACGCCGCCGCCGAGGAGGAGCGGACTCAGCTGGCCGACCTCCGGGCGCAGCACGCGGCCGAGCCGGCGGCGCCGCGGCGTCGCGGTCCGGCCGACAACCTGGATCCCGACGTCGAGGTCTGACGGCGGGAACCACCGCACACGTACGACTGCTAGACCCCGCGAATGCCAACGCGCCCGCGGGCCGATCGAGAACACGAATGGAGCGGCAAGCCATGCCGAAGATGAAGACGCACTCCGGTGCCAAGAAGCGGTTCAAGGTGACGGGTTCGGGCAAGCTCATGCACCGCAAGGCGGGCAAGATGCACCTGAACGAGCACAAGCCGAGCACCCGTACTCGTCGGCTCGCCGGCGACAAGGTCCTCTCCAGCGGCGACGCGGCCAAGGCCCGCAAGCTGCTCGGCCTGTAGAGCCCTCACCCACCACCACTGACATCAAGGAGTAATTCGCATGGCTCGCGTCAAGCGCTCGGTCAATGCCCACAAGAAGCGCCGTGAGGTCCTCGAGCAGGCCTCCGGCTACCGGGGCCAGCGCTCCCGGCTCTACCGCAAGGCGAAGGAGCAGCTCCTTCACTCCGGCGTCTACGCCTACCGCGACCGTCGTGCCAAGAAGGGCGACTTCCGCCGGCTCTGGATCCAGCGGATCAACGCCGCCGTCCGTGCCGAGGGCATGACCTACAACCGGTTCATCTCCGGTCTGAAGACCGCCGAGGTCGAGGTCGACCGCAAGATCCTCGCGGATCTCGCCGTCACCGACCCGGCCGCGTTCGTCGCTCTGGTCGAGGTCGCCAAGGCTCATCAGCCCGTCGCGGCCGCCGCCTGAGTGTCCTGACCGGACACGACTCGGGCGCGTACGCCTCGCGCCTCGAGCTCAGCTTCGACGAGCCGATCGCTCCACCTCCCGCCTCGGCGGGGGTGCTGCGGTCGGCTCGTCGGCTGCTGCGTCGCAAAGACCGGCTCGACGCCGGAGAGTTCCTGGCCGAGGGCCGCCAAGCCGTCTCCGAGGCGCTGTCCGCCGCTGATGCCGTCCGGCGGTTGCTGGTCTCCGCGACCGCCGTCGACACCCACCAGGACCTGCTGAACCTCGCCGTCCGGGCGGGAGCTCCGGTCGCCTCCGTGCCGGAACGGGCCTTCGGCGAGCTCACCGACACCGTCACCACCCAGGGGATCCTGGCCGTCTGCGGGGCGGTCGACGTGCCCCTGGCGGAGGCGTTGACCCCCGCGGCGCGGCTGATCGTGTTCTGCGACCAGGTCCGAGACCCCGGCAACCTGGGCACCGTCATCCGGTGCGCCGACGCGTTCGGCGCCGATGCGGTGCTCATCTCGACCGATGCGGTCGACCTGTACAACCCCAAGACCGTTCGGGCCAGCACCGGCAGCATCTTCCACCTCCCGATCACGGTCGGGGTGGAGCTGAGCGAGGCGGGAGCGGCCGCCCGCGCCGCCGGGTTGGCCGTGTTCGGGGCCGACGGCGCCGCCGACTGCTCCGTCGACGACCTGGCCACCAGCGGGGAGCTGGCGAAGCCCGTGATGTGGGTCCTCGGCAACGAGGCGTGGGGCCTGACCGACGACCACGCCGCCCTGCTGGACCGACTCGTGGCGCTGCCCCTGTACGGCCGGGCGGAGAGTCTCAACCTGTCGACCGCCGCCGCGGTCCTGCTGTACGCGACCGCCACGGCGCAGCGCTCGGTTCCGGCACTAGCGCTCTCGCTCGGTGGGCCGGATGATGGTCCGACAACCCGGCACGCGACGAGGGGTGCCGTCCTTCGCCACCCTGCCAGGAGGACGGTCGCCGCGAGCGGCCCACCACCATGCCCGACGCCGTCAGCACCCCCTCGACCACCACCGGTCGCCGACGTCGGCTGGCCCTGCTGCTCGATCTGCGACCGACACCCCCGCAGTGGCCGATCGCGCTCCGGACGGCCGTGTGCGTGGTGCTGCCGGCGGTCGTCGGTCTCCTCGCCGGTGACCTGCCCGCCGGATTGACCGCCAGTCTGGGTGGCTTCGGTGGCCTGTTCGGTGGCGGTCGCCCGTACGCGTACCGCTTCCGGTTGCTGGTCTACCTCGCGGCGGCGCAGGCGACGGCCGTCTTCCTGGGCATCTGGTCCGGCGGCGACCCGTGGCTCGCCGCCGCGGTGGTGACCGTGATCGCCGCACTCGCCACCCTGTTCTGCAACGCCTTCGCCGTGCCTCCCGCGGCGTACCAGATCGTGCTGGTCGGAGCGACCGGCACGGCGATGGCCGCTCGAGGGGCCGACCCGGTCGAGACCTCCCTGCTGGTGCTGGCCGGTGGGGTCTTCGCGGGGCTGGTGCACGTCGCGCCCGCCGTCGTCGACCTCCGCTCGCCCGAGCGGCGGATCGTCGCGGCGGCGGCCGAGGACGTCGCGCTCTACCTGGAGGCGATCGGCGGTCCCGAGGTGGACGGGCCAGGCACCAAGCGGCCGAGCGGCTGTACGAGGCGTGGCTGATGCTGGTCAACCAGCAGCCGCTCGGACGGCATCCGGGTCCCGAGCTGCTGCGGCTGCGGGAGCTGGCCCGGCAGATCCAGCTGCTGGTGGCCGACGCCATGCGCCGGGACCGGATCGAGGAGGGCTGCCGACCGCGCCCGGCGCCTCGGCCGGCAGGCACTGCTCCGGCGCAGCCTGCAGATGACGTACGTGCCGGTGTCGCTGCCGATGGGTCGGCCCACCCGCATGAGCACCCTGCGCTACGCGCTGCAGCCGGGATCGCGGTCGCTGCTGGTGCTGACCCGGGTCGTGGTGGCGGCCGCACTGCTGGGGGTGCTCGGTGCGCTGCTCGGGCTGGCTCACTCCTACTGGGCGATCGCCGCCGCCGTGCTGGTGCTGTCGCCCGGCTTCGATCGCTACCGGACGGTCCAGCGAGGGGTGCAGCGGACGGTCGGCACCATCGTCGGCGTCGGCCTCGCGGCTGCGCTGCTGCTGCTCGCTCCGGGCGACTGGCTGCTGATCGGGCTGCTCGCGGTGCTCGTCTTCGTCACCCAGCTGCTGGTGCCCAGGAACTACGCCGCCGCCGCGGTGTTCATCACCGCCTCGGCGCTGCTGATCGCGAGCGCCGGGGCGCTGGCGGGCACACCCACCCGTGCGCTGTTCCTGGCCCGGGCGGGGGAGACGGCCCTGGGCTGCGGCGTCGCGCTGCTCGTCTTCGCCCTGATCGCGCGCAAGTCACCCACCGGCTGGCTGCCCACCGCCCTGGCCGGGACGCTGGAGGCCACCGCCGACGCGCTCGACCAGCTCGCCCCCGACACCGTCGTCTCCGCCACCGGCATGCGGGCGCGGCGGCGGCTGCAGAGCCGCACCATCGCGCTGGCGGACACCTTCGAGACCGGGATGAACGGCTTCGCGTCCCAGCGGCTGACCACGGAGCGGCTCTGGCCGGCGGTGGCCACCGCGGAGCGGCTGGCGTACCGGGTGCTGGCCGAGGGCTGGCGGCTGCAGGAAGCGGTCCTGCGTCCATCGGGAGAGACCGGGACCGGGCCCCGGCCGTCCAGTCGGCGGGAGTCGCCGCCGAGCGCCGGACTGCGGGAGCTGGCCGCCGCCATCGAGCAGGGTCGGATCGTCCGTCCCTCGGGCGATGTGCCGTCCTTCCTGTCCCGTGACGTCGGCGATCTGGTGCGGGTGCTGGGTCCCCTCGACACGACCCGGCTGCCGGAGGGCGTCATCGTCGGCCGACGTCGTCCGCCGGCACCCTGACTCCGCAGCGCGTCACGGGCCGCGGCCGGCGCCGCGGATATGCGGCGGCCGGCCGGGCTCGTTCCTCCTAGACTGTCCCGGGCGCCGGGCCACCCCGCCGGCACCGCAGACCGCTCACCCGTACCGAAGCAGGAGTCCATGTCCGGCCCGAACTCGAGCTACGACCCCGTCCAGGTCACCCCGTTGGATGCCGATCACGTCGAGGCGTCCGTC
Organism: uncultured Actinomycetota bacterium; assembly: GCA_963794405.1. Classification (GTDB taxonomy): domain Bacteria; phylum Actinomycetota; class Actinomycetes; order Propionibacteriales; family Propionibacteriaceae; genus Microlunatus. The sequence continues at coordinate 10,671 of CAWCDP010000025.1, read as the reverse complement.
GCCGACGCGCTGGCCGCGTTCGCGGCGGCGACCTCGCTGGCGGAGCTCAAGGCGGCCCGGTTGGCCCACGCCGGCGACCGGTCGCCGATCGCCCTGGCCAACCGCGAGATCGGCGCCCTGCCGCCCCAGGCCCGCAAGGACGCCGGACGGCGGATCGGTCAGGCCCGCGGCCGCATCAACCAGGCGCTGGCCGCGCGTGAGGTCGAGATCGCCGAGGTCGAGCTGGCGCAGCGGCTGGTCGACGAGCGGGTCGACGTCACGCTGCCCGTGCCGCTGGCGCCGACCGGCGCGATCCACCCGATCACCGCCCTGATGGACCAGATGGTCGACGTGTTCGTCGCCATGGGCTGGGAGGTGGCCGAGGGACCCGAGCTGGAAGCCGAGTGGCTCAACTTCGACGCCCTCAACTTCGTCCCCGACCACCCGGCGCGGACGATGCAGGACACCCTGTTCGTCGGCGACCCGGACGCGGGGCTGGTGCTGCGGACCCACACCTCCCCGGTGCAGGCCCGCGCCCTGCTGACCCGTGAGCTGCCGGTCTACGTGGTCTGTCCCGGCAAGGTCTACCGGGCCGACGAGTACGACGCGACGCACCTGCCCGTGTTCCACCAGATCGAGGGCCTGGTGGTCGACAAGGGCATCACCCTGGCCGATCTGCGGGGCACGCTCGACCACTTCGCCCGCGCGATGTTCGGCGACACCCGGACCCGGATGCGGCCGAACTACTTCCCGTTCACCGAGCCGTCGGCCGAGGTCGACCTGCAGTGCTTCGTCTGCCACGGGGACTCGGTGGGTCATCCCGAGCGGCCGTGCCGTACGTGTCGCAGCGAGGGCTGGATCGAGTGGGGCGGCTGCGGCGTGGTCAACCCGCGGGTGCTGGAGGCCTGCGGGGTGGACTCGAGCGTCTACTCGGGCTTCGCCTTCGGGATGGGCGTGGACCGCACCCTGATGTTCCGCAACGACGCCGAGGACATGCGCGACATGATCGAGGGAGACGTGCGCTACAGCCGTTCGCTGTTGGGACTCGCTCGATGAGGGCGCCGCTGAGCTGGCTGCGGGACTACGCCGCGCTGGCCGACGACCTCGACGGGCGCAGCCTCGCCGAGAACCTGATCCGAGCCGGGCTGGAGGTCGAGACGGTCGAGCAGGCCGGCGCCGACGTCACCGGTCCGCTGGTCGTCGGTCGGGTGCTGTCCTACGTCGACGAGCCGCAGAAGAACGGCAAGGTGATCCGCTGGTGCCGGGTCGATGTCGGCCCCGAGCACAACGACCCCGCTGACTCCGACGGTGCGGGGGTCGACGTGCCGGCCTCCCGGGGCATCGTCTGCGGCGCCCACAACTTCGCGGTCGGTGACCTGGTCGTCGTCTCGTTGCCCGGGGCGGTGCTGCCCGGTGGGTTCGCGATCGCCGCCCGCAAGACGTACGGACACGTCTCGGACGGGATGATCTGCTCCGCCAGCGAGCTGGGACTGGGCGACGAGCACGACGGGATCATCGTGCTGCCCCCGACCGGCGACGACGACCCGGCACCCGGCGACGACGCGGCACCGGTGCTGCAGCTGCGCGAGGAGGTGCTCGACATCGCGGTGACCCCCGACCGTGGCTACTGCCTCTCCCTGCGGGGTCTGGCGCGCGAGGCCGCCCAGGCGGCCGGCGTGGCCTTCCGTGACCCGGTGTCCCTGACCACCCCGGAGCCCGGCGACGGTGGCTACCCCGTGCGGACGGAGTCCGGCGCGTGCCCGCTGTTCGTCGCGGTCTCGGTGACCGGGGTCGATCCGTCCCGACCGAGTCCGCGCTGGCTGGCCCGCCGGGTCCAGCTGGCCGGGATGCGCTCGATCTCGCTGGTCGTGGACCTCACCAACTACGTGATGCTGGAGACCGGTCAGCCGATCCACGCCTACGACGCGGATCGTCTCGCGCGGCCCGATCGTGGTGCGACAGGCGACCGTCGGGGAGAAGCTGACCACCCTCGACGACGTCGTCCGGGAGCTGCACGCCGACGACCTGGTCATCACCGACGACAGCGGTCCGATCGGGCTGGCCGGCGTGATGGGCGGGGCGAGCACCGAGATCGGTGCGGCCACCACGTCGGTCGTGATCGAGGCGGCGCACTTCGACGCGATGACCATCGCGCGCACCTCCCGCCGGCACAAGCTGAGCTCCGAGGCCAGCCGCCGCTTCGAGCGTGGCGTGGACCCCGCTGCGGCGTACGCGGCTGCCCACCGGGTGGCCGAGCTGCTCGTCGAGCTGGCCGGCGGCACTCTCGTGGCGGGCGAGACCGTCGTCGGCGCGGTGCCCGCGCCGGCCTCCACCACCATCGAGGCCGACCTGCCGGGTCGCATCCTCGGCACCACCGTCGAGACCGGCACGGTGGTGACGCTGCTCGAGGCGGTCGGCGCCACGGTCGCGGTCGACGGCTCCTCCCTGACGATCACGCCGCCGACCTGGCGCCCCGACCTGACCGACCCGTACGACTACGTCGAGGAGGTCGGTCGGCTGGTCGGCTACGACACCATCGCCCCGACCGTTCCCCGGGCGCCCGTCGGTCGCGGTCTGACCGCGGCCCAGCGGGGTCGCCGGGCGGTGATCGCCGCGGTGGTCGCCGCCGGCTTCGTGGAGGTGCTGAGCTTCCCGTTCATCGCCGTGGAGGAGCTGGACAGGCTCGGGGTGCCGGCGGGCGACCGGCGCCGCCGGCTCAACCGGATCGCCAACCCGCTGGCCGAGACCACGCCGTACCTGCGCACCACGCTGCTGCCCGGTCTCTTCGGTGCGGTCGCCCGCAACCGCAGTCGGGGCAACGACGACCTGGCGATCGTGGAGACCGGATCGGTGTTCTACGCCGCCGAGCCCGCGCTGGCTGCGCCTCGGCCGCCGGTCACGGGTCGGCCGTCTGGACGCCGAGCTGGCTGCCATGGACGCCGCACTCGGAGAGCAGCCGAGGCATCTCGCCGCCGTGCTCACCGGGTCCTGGCACGCCTCGGGCTGGCAGGGTCCGGCTGTGGCGGCCGGCTGGCAGCAGGCTCTGGCGGTGGCCGACGTCGCCGCCCGTGCTCTGGGCGTCACCCTGGTCCGCCGAGCGGCGGAGCGGCTGCCCTGGCACCCGGGACGCTGTGCCGAGATCGCCACGTCGGATGGTGCGGTGATCGGGTACGCCGGTGAGCTGCATCCGCAGGTCATCGCCGCGTACGGGCTCCCGGAGCGCACCGCCGCCGTCGAGCTCGACCTGTCGGCGCTGCTGGCGGCAGCCCCGCCGCGGGGGAGCGTGGCTCCCATCTCGTCCTTCCCGGTGGCCAAGGAGGACGTCGCCCTGATCGTCGACGCGTCGGTCCCCGCGGCGGCCGTGGAGGCGGCGCTGCGGCGTGGTGCCGGCCCGCTGCTGGAGTCGGTCCAGCTCTTCGACGTCTACACCGGGCCGCAGGTCGGTGGCGGACGGAAGTCGCTGGCCTTCGCGCTCCGTTTCCGGGCGCCGGACCGGACGCTCACCGACACCGAGAGCGGGGCGGCTCGGGATGCCGCCGTGGCCGCAGCCGTCGCCGAGGTCGGGGCCGAGCACCGCGTTCTCTAGGTCGGCCCGAGCCGCTCGGGCCGTCTCCGGTCGGTCGGTGGTCGCACCGTCCAGGCGACCGTCGGTGACTTCGGGGCGTCGTACGGGCAGAACCCCTGGCGCCGGCGTGACCGTCGGTGACTTCGCGGCGACATCCGGGCGGCGGTGGGGCCGTCCGGCGACCGTCTGACGCGCGCGCGCTCAGCGGCGACCGAAGGCGAAGTACGCCAGCGGACCGACGAAGTTGATCAGGGTGACCGCCCGCCAGGCCGCCTTCGGTCCGTTGACCTGTTCGTCACTGCGTCGCGTCAGGTCGATCTGGGCCGCCAGCAGCAGCCCGACCTGGACCGCGGTCAGCAAGCCGAACCCGACCCGCTGGGAGTCGGTGAGATCTTTCCACTTCTTCGTGTGTGCCATCAGGTCATTGTCCGTCGCCGCGCGCGTCGCTCGCGACCGGGACAACGTCATGGCGCGCGGGGCCCCGCTCCGGTGCTGGGCCCGGTGCCCGGCGGAGCGGCGTCATCGTGCCGTCGTAGGCGGGAAGACGGATCGGTGCGTCGCCCGGCCAGATCTGGTTCTGCAGTCGACTCAGCCCGACGGTGCCGTGCTCGCGCACGTGCAGCACCGTGTCCGGATCGATCTCCACGAACGTGATGGCCGGGTCGGCGTCCGGTCGCTCGGCGAGCACGTGGCCGTCCGGGTCGACGTAGATGCTGCGCCCGGAGCCGACCGGACCGGCGGCGTTGACGCTCAGGAAGTAGACCTGGTTCACGATGGCGTTCGCCTGGGCCAGCACCAGCTCCTGCAGCCGATCGTCACCGGTCGTCTTGACCAGGTTGAGGACGATGTCGGCACCGAGCCAGCCGAGTTGCCGGGTCGACTCGGGGAACCAGCTGTCGAAGCAGATGGACAGCCCGAACCGTCCGATCTCCGGCACGTCGAAGGTCACCCAGTCCGCCCCCGGCGCCCAGGCCTCGTACGGCCGCCAGGGGAACACCTTCCGGTACGCGGCGACCAGCCGTCCGTCCGGAGCGAAGACGACGGCGGTGTTGTGGATCGCGTCCCCGTCGCGCTCCGCGAGCGAACCCGGGACCAACCAGATGCGGTGCGTCGCCGCGATCTCGGCCAGTGCTCTCACCCGGGGACCGTCGAGGGGTTCGGCCGCAGCGGCCAGCCAGTCGTTCGCGTCCGCCGCGAGATCCGAGCCCCCGAAGAGGTGGATCTCGGGGTAGACGACCATGGACACATCGGGTCGTCCGGCGCACAGGGCCGCGATCTCGTCGGCCAGCTCGGCGATCGGGTCGTCGCCGGTGGCGGGGGCGGCTTGGACGAGCGCGACGATCCAGGGGCTGGCCATCGCGCCAGTATCCTCGGCGGAGGCGGGTCGAGGCGGAGGGCTGAGTCCACGAGAGAGCCATACTGCTCAAGAGTTTGCATAACCTTGCTGCCAATGGCATATTCATGCAGGTGTCGACGAGAGTAGCGGTGGCAGGCGCCACCGGGTATGCGGGCGGTGAGCTGCTCCGGCTGCTGCTCAACCATCCGCAGGTGCAGATCGGGGCCGTGACCGGGAACGCCAACGTGGGCCGTCGCCTCGGTGATGCCCAACCGCACCTGGTGCCGCTGGCCGATCGACTCGTGGAACCGACCTCCGCGGAGACCCTGGCCGGCCACGACGTGGTCTTCCTCGCCCTGCCGCACGGCGCCTCGGCGGAGATCGCCGAGCAGCTGGGGGAGGAGACCGTGATCATCGACTGCGGTGCGGACTTCCGGCTCCTCGATCCGGCCGACTGGCAGCAGTTCTACGGCAGCCCGCACGCGGGCAGCTGGCCGTACGGTCTGCCGGAGCTGCCCGGTCAACGGAAGAAGCTGAGCAGTGCGCGGCGGATCGCCGTGCCGGGCTGTTATCCGACGACCGCCACCCTGGCTCTGCTGCCGGCCGTCGTCGGTCGTCTCACCGCTGCCGAGGACGTCGTGGTCGTGGCGGCCAGCGGCCCCTCCGGTGCCGGCCGGGCCCTGAAGCCCCATCTCCTCGGCTCCGAGCTGATCGGGTCGGCGAGCGCGTACGGCGTAGGCGGCGGCCACCGGCACACTCCCGAGATCATCCAGAACCTGGCGGCCTGCGGAGCCCAGGCGCCCACGGTGTCCTTCACCCCCGTGCTGGTGCCGATGTCGCGGGGGATCCTGGCCACCTGCACGGCGCCACTGACCGACAGATCCCTCACGACCGAGCAGGCGTACGCGGTCTACGCGGAGGCGTACGCTGACGAGCCGTTCGTCCACCTGCTGCCACCGGGTCAGTGGCCGCAGACCCAGTCGACGCTGGGAGCCAACACCGTGCACATCCAGGTGGCCGTCGACGGTGCCGCCGGACGCCTGGTGGCCGTGGCCGCCCTGGACAACCTGACCAAGGGCACCGCCGGTGGAGCGGTCCAGTGCATGAACCTGGCCCTCGGTCTGCCCGAGGACGTCGGCCTTCCCCTGGTCGGACTGGCACCGTGACCGCCCCGGTGACCGGGTGGCAGCTCACCCGCCACACCACAGAGGTCGGCCTGGCCCAGCTGGGCGCGCACGACTCCGTGCCGAGGTGGGCTCTGGACGACAGCCACGCGACCCCGTTCTGGGGCGTCTCCCGCACCGACGACGAGCTGTCGATCATCTGCGCGTACGAGGCGCTGCCGGGCACCGTGACGGCCGTCGGACCCTTCGCCGCGTTCAGCATCGACGGCCCGCTGGATCATTCGCTGATCGGGGTGCTGGCCGGTCTGACCGCACCCTTGGCGGAGGCCGACATCTCGATCCTGGCCCAGTCCACCTTCGACACCGACTGGATCCTGGTCCCGGTGGCTCAGGCCGGGCACGCGATCGAGGTCTGGGAGGCCGCCGGCCACACCATCGAGATCGAGGAGCTGGACCAGTGAGTGTCAGCCACCCCGCCGGCTTCTCCGCCGCGGGCGTCACCGCGGGGCTGAAGGCGAGCGGCACGCCCGATCTCGCCCTCGTGCTCAACCACGGACCGCACCGCGCGGCTGCCGGGGTGTTCACCGGCAACCGCATCCAGGCCGCTCCGGTGGTGTGGTCGCGGCAGGTGCTGTCCGACCACGCGCTGCAGGCTGTGATCTTGAACTCGGGCGGCGCCAACGCCTGCACCGGTCCCGAGGGCTTCGCGGACACGCACCTGACCGCGGAGCAGGTGGCCGCCGCCCTGCAGGCGGCCGGGTACGACGTCGGCCCGATCGACGTCGCGGTCTGCTCCACCGGGCTGATCGGCGTCAGGCTCCCGATGGAGAAGATCACCGCGGCGATCCCCACGCTGGTGGCGAATCTGGCCGCCGATGGTGGCTCGGCAGCGGCCGAGGCGATCATGACCACCGACACCGTCGCCAAGGAGGCGGTCAGCGTCCGGGACGGCTGGTCGGTGGGCGGGATGGCCAAGGGGGCGGCGATGCTCGCCCCAGGTCTGGCCACGATGCTGGTGGTGATCACCACCGACGCCGTGGTCGACCCGAGCACCCTGGCTGATCAGCTCGCGAAGGCGACCAGCGTCAGCTTCGACCGGGTGGACAGCGACGGTTGCATGTCCACCAACGACACCGTGCTGCTGTTGAGCAGCGGAGCGTCCGGGGTCGCGCCGGACTCGGACGAGCTGGCGGCCGCCGTGGAGGAGGTCTGCACGGACCTCGCTCTCCAGCTGGTGGCCGACGCCGAGGGGTCCAGCCACACGATCACCATCGACGTGATCAACGCGGCATCCCAGACCGATGCGGTGGAGGTGGGCAAGAGCATCGCCCGGAACAACCTCTTCAAGTGCGCGGTGTTCGGCAACGACCCCAACTGGGGTCGGGTGCTGGCCGCCGTCGGCACGACGTCGGCGGTCTTCGAGCCCGACCAGCTGGACGTCTCGTTCAACGGTGTGCAGATCTGTCGAGCCGGCGGCATCGGCGAGCCCCGCGAGCTGGTGGACCTGTCCGGTCGTGAGGTGTCGGTGGTCGTCGACCTGCACGCCGGTGATCATCAGGTGCGGATCTGGACCACCGACCTGACCTACGACTACGTCCGAGAGAACGCGGAGTACTCGACATGATCACCACTCTCACCGCGAGCTCGGGCCCCACCGGGCGAGGTGTGTCGGGTTTTCTGTACGAGCGGAGCGAGTTCGGGCCCCACCGGCGAGGTGTGTCGGGTCTTCTGTACGAGCGGAGCGAGTTCGGGCCCCACCGGCGAGGTGTGTCGATGATCACGAGACCGTCCCAGACCCTCTCCCTGGTGGAGAAGGCGTCGATCCTGACCGAGGCCCTGCCCTGGCTGGAGACGTACGCCGGCAAGATCGTGGTGATCAAGTACGGCGGCAACGCCATGATCGACGACGACCTGAAGCGGGCGTTCGCCCAGGACATCGTGTTCATGAAGCGCTGTGGCGTGCACCCGGTGGTGGTGCACGGCGGGGGCCCGCAGATCTCCCAGATGCTGAAGCGGCTGGGCATCACCTCGGAGTTCCGTGGTGGCCTGCGGGTCACCAGCCCGGAGGCGATGGAGGTCGTGCGCATGGTCCTCGTCGGCCAGGTCGGTCGTGAGCTGGTGGGGCTGATCAACCGGCACAGCAGCCTGGCGGTGGGCATGTCCGGGGAGGACGGCGCACTCTTCGTCGCGGAGCGGCGCGGCACCGTGATCGACGGCGAGGAGGTCGATCTCGGACTGGTCGGCGACGTGGTCGCGGTCAACACCGAGGCCATCGAGGGACTGATCGGGGCCGGTCGGGTGCCTGTGGTGGCGAGCATCGCCCCGGCCCTGAACGGCGATGTGCACAACGTCAACGCCGACACCGCGGCGGCGGCACTGGCCGTCGCGCTGGGCGCCGAGCGGCTCGTCGTGCTCACCGACGTGGAGGGCCTCTACGCGGACTGGCCGCGCAGCGACTCGGTGATCAAGGAGCTGTCCGCCTCCGAGCTGCGGGAGCTGATGCCGACGCTGGAGTCGGGCATGCTGCCCAAGATGGAGGCCTGCCTTCGCGCGGTCGAGGGCGGGCTCACCCGGGCCACCGTCACGGACGGACGAGTCCCGCACGCCCTGCTGCTGGAGATCTTCACCAACGCCGGCATCGGCACCATGGTCACCCAGGACGGTCTCATCCGGCTGGGTAGCCGGGCCTTCTCCGCCGCCGACGGCATCCCGCCGCACGAGATCGCCAACGGAGAGTTCGGGCCGCTGCCCATCCAGCCCACCCCGCCGACGCCGGAACCGGGCGCTCGGACCGCGAACGATCAGGAGACGCCGTGACTGCGGAGGCCGTGGCCATCACCCGGGAGCTCTCGGGGCCGCCGGCCGGGGGCTCTGCCGTGGTGCTGGAGCACTACCAGCAGAGCGTGATGAACACCTTCGGCACCCCGAAGCGGGTGTTCGTCCGCGGTGAGGGTCCCTACGTCTGGGACGCCGACGGTCGCAAGCACCTCGACCTGCTGTCGGGTCTGGCGGTGACCGCTCTGGGACACGCGCATCCGACAGTGCTCTCGGCCATCACCGGTCAGATCGCGACGCTCGGGCACGTCTCCAACTTCTTCACCACGCCCGCCCAGGTCGCGCTGGCCGAGCGCCTGACCGCCATGGTCGGAGCGCCCGGGGAGGCGAAGGTCTTCTTCACCAACTCGGGCACCGAAGCCAACGAGGCCGCGTTCAAGATCACCCGGGCCACCGGCCGTACCAAGATCATCGCGACCGAGGGCGCCTTCCACGGTCGCACGATGGGTGCCCTGGCGATCACCCACAACCCCAAGTACCGCGAGCCGTTCGCCCCGCTGCCGGGGGAGGTGGTCTTCGTGCCGTACGGAGACGCCGACGCCCTCGCGGCGGCGGTCGACGACGAGACCGCGGCCGTGGTGCTGGAGCCGATCCAGGGGGAGAACGGCATCGTCGTCCCGCCGAGCGACTACCTGTCCCGGGCCCGTGCCAGCTGCGACGCGCACGATGCCCTGCTCTGGATCGATGAGGTGCAGACCGGCATGGGGCGCACCGGGAGCTGGCTGGTGCACGTCGATGCCGGGGTCCGGGCCGACGTCGTCACCCTGGCCAAGGGGTTGGGCAACGGCTTCCCCATCGGCGCCTGCCTGGCCCTCGGACGGGCCGCGCAGCTGCTCGGTCCGGGCAGTCACGGCAGCACGTTCGGCGGCAACCCGGTGGCGGCGATCGCCGGTCTCGCGGTCATCGCCGTGATCGAGCGGGACGACCTGCTCACCCGTGCCACCCAGCTGGGCGAGCACCTCGTCAGCGCCATCACCGGCCTGCAGCACCCGATGATCACCGGGGTGCGTGGTCGGGGACTGCTCCGTGGCGTGACCCTGACCGCGCCGGTGGCCGCCCAGGTGGCCGATGCGGCCCTCGAGGCCGGCTTCATCGTCAACGCGCCGCGGCCGGACGTCCTCCGGCTCGCCCCGCCGTTGATCATCACCGCCGAGCAGCTGGACGGCTTCGTCGCCGTCCTGCCGGACCTGTTGGATCGGGCCGCGACCACGGGAGCGAGTCGATGATCAGGCACTTCCTCGCCGACGACGACCTGAGCCCGGACGAGCAGGCCGAGGTCCTCGCTCTCGCCGCGCAGCTGAAGGTGGATCCGTACGGTCGCAGGCCCTTCGCGGGGCCGCGCAGCATCGCGGTGATGTTCGACAAGCCGACCCTGCGCACCCAGAGCTCTTTCGCGGCCGGCATCGCCGAGCTCGGCGGCTACCCGATGATGGTGGACGGACGCCTGGCCGGTATCGGCGAGCGCGAGTCGGTGGCCGACACCGCCCGGGTGCTCGGCCGCCAGGCGGCGGCGATCGTCTGGCGGACCTTCGCCCAGTCGGCGCTGGAGGAGATGGCGGCGTACGCCGGGGTGCCGACCGTGAACGCCCTGACCGACAGCTACCACCCGTGCCAGATCCTGGCCGATCTGCTGACGGTGCAGGAACGGTTCGGACGCCTGTCCGGGCTGCGCTTCGCCTACGTCGGCGACGGCGCCAACAACATGGCGCACTCCTATCTGCTGGGCGGGGCGACCGCGGGTCTGCACGTGCGGATCGGTGCCCCCGCCGGGTTCCACCCCGACCCTGCGATCACCGCGCGGGCCGAGGCGATCGCTGCCCGGACCGGCGGCA
>CAWCDP010000024.1:0-20836 GCA_963794405.1 uncultured Actinomycetota bacterium | reverse complement strand
TCTCGGTCGAGCCGGCAAGGGCCCCAAGATCGTGCCGGGGCTGGCGCTGGCGATCGAGCCGATGCTGACCGCCGGCGACCCGCCGACTCCGTCCTCGACGACGACTGGACCGTGGTGACCGACGACGGGTCGCTGGCCTGCCACTGGGAGCACACGATGACCGTCACCGAGCGGGGCATCTGGGTGCTGACGTCGCCCGACGGCGGCGAGGCGATGCTGGCCGAGGTCGGTGCGCCGTTCGGTCCCCTCGCCGACTGACGGCCGAGCCGAACGGGCGGCTCAGTGGCGGTCCGACGGCGTCCCGGCCGGACCGGGCACTGAACCGCACGTCTGTCACGCAGAGACCGGCTGCCAGGCCGGGTCGCGACCGATGAAGCCGAGGAGCCGGTCCTGCACGGGTGCGTCCTCGGCCACCGGGACCTGCGGACCGTACTGGCCGGAGGCCCGCAGCATGGCGTCGATGGGTTGCATCCCCGCCAGCAGCCTGCGGCCAGCGTGGGATCCATGGTGTCGTCCTGCCCCGTGGCCCGGGCCAGGTCCCAGGTGTGCATGAACACGTCTACTGTGTAGAACCGGTCGATCGCCGCGTCCAGCGGGTGGGTGCCGGCCATCGGGTGGCTGAACTCCCGGTCGGCGTCCGGCCCGTCCAGGAGGGCCTGCATGGCCGCCGCGTGGGCGTGCCAGGCGCCGACGGGATCCTCGGCCACGGCGGGGCCGCCGCTGACCAGCGTGACGCCGCCGCCGGCGAGGAAGGCCGGCATCCACTCCACCAGGTGCGTGACCACGTCGCGCGCCACCCAGCCGGGTACCGGAGCCGGTGCGTCCCAGTCGCGGACGCCGTCGACGCGGTCGGAGAAGGTGCCGGCAATCCAGGCGTGCCGTGCGGCGGGGGTCACGCGCCCGTCCCCTCGGCCAGCACCCGGTCGAGCTTGGCGTAACCCTGCTCGATCCCGACCTCCATCCCGCTCCGCAGCCAGGCGTCCCGGCCCTCGAACGAGTCGCACAGGGACTGGGCGTGCAGTCGGGTGCGTCCGTCGCCGAGGTCCTCGAACCGGAGCGTCTCCAGCGAGACCTCTTCCGGCATCCCCTCCCAGGTGAAGGTCTGCACGACGGTGTCCTCGCCGATCCGGTGGAAGCAGCCGCGGAAGGCGAACTCCTGACCGTCGCGGCCGGCGACGTAGCGCCAGCTGCCCCCGTCGCGGACGTCCCAGATGTCGATCGTGGTGTCCATGCCGTCCGGCCCCACCCAGCGGGCGAACAGGTCGGGGTCCAGGTGGGCTCGCATCAGCTGAGCAGGGGTGGCGTCGAAGTCGCGGGTGATCCGGATGATCGGCAGCCGCTCATCGGCGCTGATGGTGGCCTCGGGTGTGCTGGTCGTGGCCTCGGTGGTGGTGGTCATGACGCTGTTCCTTCCGTGCGTGGGGTGGTGGTGGGAGAAGAGTCGGGGCGTCGGGCCCCGTCGGCGCTGAGCTCGGCCAGCACCGCGTCGAGGCGCTGGTAACGCTGCTCGGCCCGTCGGCGATAGCGCTCGATCCAGGCGGTCATCAGGTCGAACACCTCCGCTTCCAGGTGGACGGGACGGGTCTGCGCTCTACGGCTCTTGGTCACCAGGCCGGCGTCCTCGAGCACCTTCAGGTGCTTGGAGATCGCCTGCACGCTGACCTCGTAGGGCTCGGCCAGCTCGTTGACCGTGGCGTCGGCGATCGTCAGCCGCGCCACCAGGTCCCGTCGGGTCGGATCCGCGAGGGCGGCGAAGACCCGGGAGAGCTGATCGGCCATGGGACCCTTCCTCAACTGATTGGTTGATTAGGAGCCTAGACGGCACGCAAAGTCTTGTCAACTGTCTGGTTGAATAAGACTTCCCGTCGCGAGCTCAGCTGCGCCAACCCGCGTCAGCCGCGCGAGCTGCGGGGCGTACGGCCACGCACGACGCCGACGAAAGCCTGGGTGAGCTCGTCGTCCCGCTCCACCCGCCAGATCAGGGCGACCGGCGTCGGGGGCAGACCGCGGACAGGTCGGTGCACCACGTCCTTGCGGTGATGCAGCCGCGCCACCGACATCGGCAGCACGGCGACCCCGGTGCCGGCGGCGACCGCCTCGACGGTCTCCTGGGCGCTCATGGGCGGGAAGTCGAGCTGCTCGACGCCCGGGGTCAGCTCGTCCGGTGGACCGCCGATGAACTGCTCGTCGGCCAGGTCGGCGAGATCGATCTCGTCGTAGGCGGCGACCGGGTGATCGCGCGCGACGACGACAACCTCGAGCTCGTCGTACAGCCGGACCTGGTGCAGGTCGGTCCGGTCGACGGGCAGTCGGACCAGCGCCATGTCGACCGCGCCCGTGCGGACCGCGTGCTCCGCCTCGTTCCCCTCCAGCGGGATCAGCTCGAGCCGGATCCGGCCGGGGCGCTCGCGCCAGGAGCGGGCCCACTTGTCAGGGGTGACGCCGGGCACGAAGGCGACGCGCAGCAGGCCATGGGCCTCACTCCGCGGTGGGGTCCCGCCCCGGCCGCTCATGCGGAGGCTCGCAGGTGGTGCCGCGGGCTGGCGCCGAAGTGGCGTTTGTAGGCGGCGCTGAAGGTGAAGGGACTCGGGTAGCCCACCCGCGCGGCCACCGAGGAGACCGTGGTGCCGGGTTCGTGCAGCAGGTCGGCCGCCACTGTCATCCGCCAGTCGGTGAGATAGGCGATCGGTGCCTGTCCCACTGCCTCGGTGAAGCGGCGGGCGAAGGCGGCCCGGGACAGACCGACCGCGTGCGCCAGCGAGGCGACCGTCCACGGTTCGTGGCAACGGTCCTGGATCAAGGCCAGCGCCTGGCCGACGCAGGGGTCGGCGCCGCCGGTGAGCCAACCGGGGGAGGTGTCGTCCTCCGCCCAGGTCCGGACGATCTCGATCACCAGCAGATCCACCAGTCGGTCCAGGGCGGCGCGTCGACCGGGCCGGTCGCTGGTCAGCTCCTCGCCCAGCAGCTCCGCCAGGGGGCTGTGCCAGTCGTCGCTGCGCAGCACGACGGTGCGGGGGAGGGCGTCGACGAGGCGTCGACCCACCTCGCCGTCGGAGGCGTAGGTGCCGATCAGCATCACCGTCTCCCCCTCGGGGTCGTTGCCCCAGGTGCTGAGCCCGACCGCCATCGACTCCGCCACGTGCTCGCCGTCCGCTCCGACACAGACCTGACCGGGCAGGATCGTCACCACCGGGGCGGTGGTCGGACCGTCGGCGACCACGTAGGGCTGCGGTCCGCGGATCAGGGCGACGTCGCCGGCCCGGAGGGGTGAGGGTTCCTCGCCGTCGACCTGCAGCCACGCCTCGCCCCGGCTCACCGCCACCAGGGTCAGCGGTGCCTCGTCCCGCACGTCGATGGACCAGGGGGCCGCCATCGAGACCTTGAGGGTGAAAGCGCCCCGGGCTCGTGGGCCGTCGAGCAGCGAAGCCAAGGTGTCCACACCGAGACGATAACGCATGCATGCGAGCCGATCAGCCATGGATCGTCCCGACTGTCACCGCTTCACTGGGACGATGACAGTGAACGCGACCTCTCTCCGCCCCCTCTCCGTGCGGCTTCTCGGCGGCTCCGGCACGTCCGGACGTCGGGTCGCCTCGGTGCGGGCGTGACCACGACGAGTGGGACCGCCGACTGGCTGCTGAGCGGACTGACCCTGGTGACCGCCCTGGGTGCCGGTCTGAGCGCCGGGGTCTTCCTGGCCTTCTCCAGCTTCGTGATGGCTGGACTGGCCCGGACCCCCGGGGCGGTGGGGGTGCGGGCCATGCAGGAGATCAACCGGGCCGCACCGTCGCCGGTGTTCATGCTCGTGCTGTTCGGCACCGGTGCCCTGGCGATCGTGATCACGGCTCTGGGCTTCGCCCGGGCCTCCCCGACGGCAGCCGTGCTGCTGGCTGCCGCCCTCGCCTACCTCGTCTGTCTGGCCCTGACCGTCGGCTACCACGTGCCGCGCAACGACGCCCTGGCCCTGCTGGACCCCGACGGCGCGAGCACGCCCGCGCTGTGGCGCGCGTACCTCCGCGACTGGACCCGGCTCAACCACGTCCGCACTCTCAGCGCCGCCCTCGGCTGCCTGCTGCTGATCATCGCTCACGGGATGCAGCAGCGGTGATCTCCGCGTCGACGTCGACGCTCAGCACGTGTCCTGGCTGACACTCGAGCACGTCGCAGATCGCTGCGAGGGTGGAGAGGCGGATCGCCGTCAACGCCGTCGACTCAGGAGAGCGAGACGATGCCGGCCGCCCCGTCCACGCTGATCCGCTGCCCGGTCGTGATCTGGTTCGTGGCGTCGGGAACTCCCACCACGGCGGGGATCCCGTACTCGCGGGCGACCACGGCGCCGTGGGACATGGAGCCGCCCATCTCCATCACCAGACCGGCGGCGGTCAGGAACAACGGGGTCCAGCCGGGATCGGTCGACGGGGCCACCAGGATCTCGCCCGGCTCGAGGTGGGCGCCGGCGGGATCGAGGATCACCCGCGCCGGTCCGTGGACCACGCCGACCGACGCCGGGCTCCCGACCAGGGCCCCCTCCGGGGCGTCGCTCCGGATCAGCGTCTCGGGCTCGGTGCCGTCGGACAGCAGCACCCGGGGGATGTGCCGGCGGCGCAGCTCGACCGCGTACGACTCCCGGTTCTGCCGCACCGCCGCCCGCTGGTCGATCCCGCCGAGTGCCCGGCGGGCCTGGAGCAGGTCCAGGAAGAAGACGTCGTCCTGGTGCTCGAGGGCGCCGGCTGCGACGGCGGCCCCGCCGACCCGCTGCAGCTCGGCCCGGGCGGCGGCGAGGGCGTACACCCACAGCGACTTCGGCCGCTCGCGGAGCCCGATCAGACTCCGCGCCCGGTCGAGGGCCAGGCTGACGACCACGGCCCGGAGCGGTCCGGTCGGGCCGGAGCGGCGCGTGGCCCGGACGATCCGCTCGATCGCGGACTCCGCGATCACCGCGCCGGCGGCGAACTGGCGCTCCGGCGCGAGGTCGGGGTCGTCGAGCCGCAGGTAGTTGGCGAGCACGCCGAGCAGGTGGGTCGGGTCGTCGCGCCAGCGCGGCATGCCGAGGTCGATCTCGGCGACGGCGCGGTGGCCGTACGCCGCGAGGAAGTCGGCGAGTCCGGTCTGGATCGCGACCGGCAGCGCTCCCTCCGCGTACGCCTGCGCGGCCGCCGGGGTCGTCATCGAGCCGAGGGCCCGGGCCGCCTCGGGGTCGGTGCCGATCCGGCTGGCCAGCCGCCACAGGTCGAGATCCATCTCGGTGGTGACGTTGTGCGGCAGGCCTCGCCGGACCTCGGCGAAGAGCACCGGATCCAGGTCGGCCGGCGCCAGCCGCCGCGCCATCGCGATGGAGACCAGGCCCGCGGCGGCGTACGGGAAGACGGTGGGCATCACCAGGAACGTGTCGGTGCCGAGCCGCTCCTCGACCGCGTCCAGTCGATCGGCGGGCGTCGCGGACGCGGGGGTTCGCCAGCGGTCGTGGATCGCCCGCTCGATCCGGTCGACCTGGCGTCGGGCGGAGATCGGGCTGATCAGGGCGTGCAGGAAGCGGAGCGGTGCCCTGGTGCGGACGACCATCCTGACCAGCACCGGCCAGACCCGACCCGCGGTCGTCTCCGCAGGTGCGAACCGCGGATCGCCCTCGAGCAGCCGCAGCACCGCCTGGGTGCGCGCCTCCATCACCCCGGCCGCCCGGACGGCGACCCGCCGGGCCCGGGGATGGCGCAGGAGCGCGGTGATGTCCACGAAGATGCGCTGACCGGCCTCGACGAAGCCGGCGGGCCCTCGGTAGCGGTCGGCGGGCGGGTGACCGGCCGCGGTGGCGACGGAGGTGCCGATCAGCCGGAACGCGGCCCGGCCCATCGGGGTGATCGGCCGGGTCAGACCCTGGGCGAGGCTGACGCAGAGGAAGACCCGGTCGGTCCCCGACTCGGCGCCGGAGCCCGGCACCGGGTAGAGGGTGGTGATGGAGCGAGCCTGGGTGAGCCAGGCGACCCCGTCGGCGTCGATGGCCCACTCGGTGTCCTGCGGAGTGTCGTACACGGTGGCCACAGCCGCGGCCAGCGTGGTGAGGGAGCGGAGCTCGGCGTCGCTCAGGCAGAGATCGACCGAGGCGTCCCCGGTCACCGTCTGGGTGCCACCGCCCTGCGTCGAGCGGACGGCGGTGCGCTTGTCGCCCACGGTGACCTCGAGGGTCGCGCCGCTGCTGGCGTCGAGGACGAAGCGGTCCGGGTTGACCGCGCCGGACACCACCGACTCGCCCAGGCCCGGGCTGGCGTCGATGACCAGCTGACCGCGGTTCCCGGTGACGGGGTTGGCGGTGAACATGACCCCGGCCACCTCGGCGTCCACGAGTCGCTGCACGACCACGGCCAGACTCACCTCGGCGTCGTCGATGCCCTGGGAAGCGCGGTAGCTGACCGCCCGCTCGGTCCACAGCGAGGCCCAGCAGCGCCGGACCGCGTCCAGCACGGCGTCCGCGCCGACGACGTTGAGGTACGTGTCCTGCTGACCGGCGAAGCTGGCGCCCGGCAGGTCCTCGGCGGTGGCCGAGGACCGGACGGCCACCGGCAGGTCGGCGCCCATGGCGCGGTAGCGCGTCGTGATCGCCTGCACCAGGTCATCGGGCACCGGGGCGGCGCGGACGATGTCGCGCGCTCGCTCGGCCAGGTGGTCCCGTTCGGCCGGATCGGCCGCCGCCAGGGCGGGAAGCAGGTCATCGAGCCGATCGCCGACCACCGAGCGGTAGGCCGGGGTGGTCACGCAGAAGCCGGCAGGAACCGGCAGCCCGGCGGCGATCATCCGCCCGAGGTTCAACGCCTTGCCGCCGACCGTTGGCAGGTCGTCCGGGCCGATGTCCCGGAGATCGACCACCCACGTCTTATTCACCATATGATGAATTATGCCCCCGGGGTGGCGCAGGTCAAGGGGTTTGACGAAAACACGTCCCTTCTGGCGGCGACGCGCCGACGCAGGGTCTTTCGGCGCCACGGAGGGCGGGTCTCCGTCAGCTCGAGGGGCTCTCAGTCGAAGAGATAGCCCTGGACCGTGGCGCCCACCCGGGCCACGAGCACCTCGGTCGGGGCGGCCACCAGGTCGGGGAGGCGGAGCACGTAGCGGGCGATGATCAACCCGGCGATCTGCGAGGCGGCGAGATCGGCCCGCAGCCCGGCATCCGGGGCGTCCAGGCCGGCGGCCACCTTGTCCAGCAGCTCGCGTCGCAGGAACCCGGCCAGCAGCGGGGTGGCCCGCTTGCTGGCCAGGCTGGTCCGGAGCATCACCAGCGCCCGAGGACCGACCGTCGGTGAGTCCCACATGGCCAGGACGTAGGCCACCAGCCGCTCCCCGGTCTGCTCCCTCGGTCCGGTCAGGATCTCCGGCACGGCGAGGTCGGGCCGCAGGGGAGCGCCGATCGACGCGGCGAAGAGGTCCGCCTTGGTGCCGAAGTGGTGGTGCAACAGCGCGGGATCCACCCCCGCCCGCCCGGCGATGGCCCGCGTCGTGGACGCGTCGTAGCCGTGCTCGCCGAACTCGTCGGTCGCCGCCGCCAGGATGCGGTCGCGGGCGTCCGACTCGCCCTTGCGGGGCCGACCGCGGCGGCGACGGACCGGCTCCTCCGCTGCGGTCGTCGCCGGGTCACTCACCCGGTCAGCCTAGTGACAACACCGCCGCGTCGGTCCGTGGTCGCCGGCTCACGTCGGGCCGGGAGCGACGTCCCGGCTGGGTAGCGTGGTGATCATGGACTACCCGCACACCCGGCGCGACGACCTGGTCGAGACCCTGCACGGCCAGGAGATCGCCGATCCCTACCGCTGGCTGGAGGATCCCGACGACCCCGAGACGGTGGACTGGGTCGAGCGACAGAACGCCGTCTCGCAGGCCTATCTGACCTCGCTGCCGGAGCGCCCCTGGTTCGTCGCCACGATGACGGCGGTGCTGCATCGCCCCCGGGCCGGCGTGCCGTTCTGTCGCGGCGGCCGCTACGTCGTGGCCCGCAACGACGGTCACAGTGACCAGGACGTCTGGTACGTGGCCGACTCGCTCGCCGAGCTCCGGGCCGGGGGACGGGTGCTGGTCGATCCGAACCGGCTCTCCGCCGACGGTCGGGCGGCGCTGCAGAGTCTGACCATCTCCGACGACGGCCGGTACGCCGCGCTCGGGGTGAGCGCATCGGGCAGTGACTGGCAGACCTTCCGGCTGCGCGATCTGTCGACCGGGGAGGACGTGCCCGATCCGTCCATCACCACGAAGTTCTGCTCGGCGGAGTGGTTGCCCGACGGTCGGTCCTTCGCCTACCTCGACTTCGGCCACCACGGGGACGACGGCACCGGCACCGGCGCGCTGAGCGGCGGCCGGCTCAAGATCCATCGGCTGGGTGAGCCGATCGAACAGGATCAGCAGATCCTGGCCTTCCCCGAGAACGACCAGATCTTCCTCTCCTCCCAGGTCATCGGGGGCGGGCGCTTCCTCGCGGTGACGATCACCGAAGGAACCGACTCCCGCAACCGGCTCTGGCTCTATCCCCTCGAAGACGTCGGCGGTCGGTCCGTGCTGGGCGAGCCGATCACCATCATCGACGAGGCGGTCGCGGAGATGCTGCCGATCGAGTTCGTCGACGGGCGTCTCTACCTGGAGACGGACCTGGACGCACCCCGTGGCCGGATCGTGTGGACCGACCCGGCCCGACCGCTCGACGGCCACGGTCGTCCGGTGCTGACCGAGATCCACCGGCCGGGCGAGGACACGCTGCTGGCGGTCGAGGCCGTCGGTGGAGGCATGGCCGTGGCCACTCTGGCCGACGTCAGCCCCGTGGTCCGGCTGCTGGACTGGGACGGCACCGTACGCCATCGCCTGGACCTGGCCGGTGGGTCCCTGGTCGGGCTGGAGGGACGCCTGGATGATCATGAGCTCTTCGTCGGGCTCTCCTCGGTGACGTCGCCCGCCTCGGCGTACCGCGTCGACACCCGTACCGGTGAGGTGGAGGCGCTGGCGGACCTGGTGCCCGCCGCCGAGGGCGGGGTGCCGGAGCCAGCGATCAGCGTCCAGCGACGCCGGGCGACGAGCGCCGACGGCACCGAGGTGCCTTACTTCCTGATCACCCCGGACGGCTGGTCGGGCACCGGGCCGACGCTGCTGTGGGGGTACGGGGGTTTCAAGATCCCGATCTTCGCCGACTACCGACCGGGCTGGACCGGCTGGCTGGCCGCCGGCGGTGCTCTGGTGGTCGCGAACCTGCGCGGTGGGGGCGAGTTCGGCACGGACTGGTACCACGCGGGCCGACTGGCGAACAAGCAGAACGTCTTCGACGACGCGATCGCCGTGGCCGAGGACCTGATCACCGCCGGCGTCACCACCAGCGACCAGCTCGCGGTGCACGGGCGCAGCAACGGCGGTCTGCTGGTCGGCGCGTTGATCACCCAGCGCCCCGACCTGTTCGCGGCGGCGGTGCCCGGGGTCGGTGTGCTGGATCTGCTCCGCTTCCACCTGTTCACCGTCGGCGCGGCCTGGAAATCCGACTACGGCGACCCCGACGATGAGCGGGACTTCGGGGTCGCCCTGGCCTACTCGCCGCTGCACCAGATCACCGAGGGGGCGTCCTACCCGCCCACACTGGTGCTCACCGGTGATCATGACGACCGGGTGGTGCCGCTGCACAGCCACAAGTTCCTCGCCACTCTGCAGTGGGCCCAGTCCGGCGACGCCCCGGTGCTCACCCGCATCGAGACCGCCACCGGGCACGGGGCCGGCAAGCCCGCGACGCTGGTGGCGTCGGAGTGGGCCGACCTGCTGGCGTTCTGCGCCCACCACACCGGACTCGTACCGCCCGCGTCCTGAGCGAGTGCTCGGCAGCTCAGGCGGCGGGCTGCATGCTCAGCACCTCCCAGACGTGACCGTCGGGGTCGGCGAAGCTGTGGCCGTACATGGGGCCGTCGGACATCGGGTCCAACCAGGGAGCGCCACCGTTGGCGAGCGCCCGCGCCACCAGGTCGTCGACCTCGGCCCGACTGGCGGCGGACAGGCAGATGATCGCCGCCGTGCCGGCGTGGGGATCGGCGACCGGACCGGCGGTGAAGTCGGCGAACCGGTCGCGGACCACCAGCATCACGACGATGGTGTCCGAGACCGCGAGGCAGCTGCAGTCGGTGGAGGAGTACTCGGGGTTCAAGGTGAAGCCCAGGCCCGTGTAGAAGGTGGTCGCCCGTGCCAGGTCGGCGACCGCCAGGTTGAGGAAGATCACGCGGGGCACCGGGGCTCCTGCCGTCGGGGTTCGTCTGAGCGGTGGACTCCGCGCGGCCGGTGAACTCATCGGACGCGATCTCCTGACATTGTCGGAGGCGACGAGTAGTTTCAGGCGCATGACGCTGGCACCCTCGGTCGACGAGACCTTCCTGACGACGGTCGAGCCGCTGCGCGGTGAGCTGACCGCGCACTGCTATCGGATGCTCGGGTCCGTGCACGACGCCGAGGACCTGGTGCAGGAGACCTACCTACGGGCCTGGAAGGCCTATCACAACTTCGAGAACCGCTCGTCGGTGCGGACCTGGATGTATCAGATCGCCACCAACGCCTGCCTCAGCGCGCTGGGCAGCAAGCACCGACGGACGCTGCCCACCGGGGTCGGCCAGCCGAGCGGCCCGCCGACCGGTGACCTGGCGATCCGCCAGGAGGTGGCCTGGCTGGAGCCGTTGCCGGACTCGGTGGTCTGGCAGCGAGCCGCCGAGGACCCCGGCGACGAGGTGGTCTCCAAGGAGAGCGTGCGCCTCGCCTTCGTGGCCGCGTTGCAGCACCTGACACCGCCGCAGCGCGCCGTGCTGATCCTGCGGGACGTGCTCGCCTGGCAGGCGAGTGAGGTCGCGGCCGCGCTCGACCTGTCGGTCGCCGCGGTGAACAGCAGCCTGCAGCGGGCCCGGGCGCATCTGGCCAAGCTCGACCCGGACGCCGATGTCCCGCTCGAGCCGCTGGACGACCCGCACACCCGTCAGCTCCTCGAGGACTACGTCGAGGCGTTCGAGACGTACGACGTGGACCGGATCATCTCGTTGCTGAAGAGCGACGCGGTCTGGGAGATGCCGCCCTACACCGCCTGGTATCAGGGGTCCGAGGCGATCCACCAGCTCATCTCGAACTACTGCCCGGCGGCCGCCCCCGGTGACCAGCGGATGATCCCGGTGATGGCCAACGGGCAGCCGGCGTTCGGGCTGTACATGCGGGGCGACGACGACGTGCACCGTGCGTTCCACATCCAGCAGCTGGTGATCCGCGACGGCCGCGTCGGGCACGTGGTGGCCTTCTTCGACACCTCGCTGTTCGCGAAGTTCGGCCTGCCCGAGGTGCTGCCCGCCTGAGACCGGCGCCCGCGCTCGGGAGCCGGCCCTCGCACCGGCGGGAACCGGTGCCGAGGCAGCATCCCGAGCGCGGGGCTCGGTTCTCGGCGGCTGCGCTCAGCGCGAGAAGCGCAGCGTGACCAGCTGGAACGGCCGCAGCTTCAGCCGCGCCACCCCGTCGGTGAGCTCGCCGCAGTCCCGGACGCCGGACGTGCCGGGTCGCTCCAGCAGATCGGTCGCCACCACCGTGGCCGCCCCGTCGCTCAGCGTGACCGTGGCCTCGGCCCGGGCACCCCGTGACTCGTAGAGGCGCACGATCACGTCACCTGAGCGGTCGCCGGCCAGCTTGACGGCTTCGACCACGACGGAAGGATGGTCGACCTCGACCAGCGGCGCGAAGCCGTGGTCACCGTGCACCACCCGGGTGGGCAGGTTGGTCCGGTAGCCCTCCTCGACGGCGTCGCCGATGGTGGCGCCCGGCCGGACGGCGACCAGCAGCGAGTGCTCGCCCTGGTCGGCGTACGGATCGGGGTAGCGCGGGGCGCGGATCAGGGACAGGTTGACCGTGGTGGTCGTCCCGCCGCCGTCCCGGGTGTGCCGCTGGGCGTCGTAGCCGTACGTCGAGTCGTTGGTCACGGCCACGCCGTAGCCGGGCTCGCCGATGTGCACGAACCGGTGCGCACAGGTCTCGAACCGGGCGTCCTCCCACGAGGTGTTGGTGTGGGTGGCCCGGTAGAGGTGGCCGAACTGCGTCTCGGCGGCGACCTGATCGGCGTGCACGTCGAACCCGAAGCCGAGCTTGAGCAGCTTCTGCTGCTCGTGCCAGTCGATCTCGTGCGCCAGCTCCAGTGCGTGCGCGCCGGGAGCCAGCGTGATCCGCTGCTTGATGGTCGAGCCGGCCGGGGTGCGGCGTTCGGTGACGACGCTCTCGCCCTCGACGCTGAAGGTGTCGACGTCGTCCAGCTCGATCACCGTGCGGCGGTAGTACTCGTCGATGTCCCAGGCGTCCCAGTTGGCGGGCTCGTCGCGGTGCAGGCGCAGCCGGTTGCCCGGCTCGTCGGGGCTGATCGCCTCGCGGCCGTCGGCGAGGTCGATCAGCGAGACCACGTGCCCGCTCCGGTCGATCGCCGCGCGGACGATGCCGTTGTCCAGCACGACGAGATCGCCCTCGGTCGACACGTCGGTGGCAGACGTCGCCTCGTCGGCACCGCCGGCCGCCGCACCGAGAGCGGGCACCCCGACCCGGGTGTGCGGGGTGGCGTTGACGACGATCTCGGCGTCGCCGCTCCCGGTCAGGGCGGTCAGCGCGGCCTCGATGATCTCCGTCGCGCCGGCCGTGATGGCCGCGTGGTTGCGCTCCGCGTCGGCGTGCACCCAGGCGATCGAGCTGCCGGGCAGGATGTCGTGGAACTGGAGCAGCAGCACCATCTCCCAGAGCTCGGCCAGTCGCTCGTACGGGTAGGCGTAGTCGGTCCGGTCGGCCGCGGTGGCGGCGTACAGCTCGGCTTCGCGCAGCAGGTGCTCGTTGCGGCGGTTGCCCTGCTTGGTCTTGAGCTGGCTGGTCAGCGTGCCGCGGTGCAGCTCCAGGTACATCTCGCCGCGCCAGACCGGGGCGTTCGCGTACTCGGCCTCGGCCCGGGAGAAGAAGTCGCGCGGGGTGCTCAGCTCGACCCGGGGCGAGCCGTCGAGATCGGCGGTGCGGTGCGCCGCAGCGATCATCTCGCGGGTGGGACCGCCGCCGCCGTCCCCGTGACCGTACGGCAGCAGCGACAGGTTGGCCGCGCCCTTCTCGGCGTACTGGCGGGAGGCCTTGGCCAGCTCGTAGCCGGAGATCACCGAGTTGTAGGTGTCTGCCGGCGGGAAGTGGGTGAAGACCCGGGAGCCGTCGATGCCCTCCCACCAGAAGGTGTGGTGCGGCATCTTGTTCACCTGGTTCCAGGAGATCTTCTGGGTGAGGAACCAGCGCGAGGCCGACGCCGCGACGATCTGCGGCAGGGCGGCGGAGTAGCCGAAGGAGTCGGGCAGCCAGACTTCTTCGGTCTCCACGCCGAACTCGTCCAGGAAGAACTGCTTGCCGGCCACGAACTGACGAGCCATCGCCTCGCCGCCGGGCATGTTGGTGTCGGACTCGACCCACATGCCACCGACGGGGGCGAACTGACCCCGAGCCACCAGCCCACGGATCCGCTCGAACAGGGCGGGGTAGTGCTGCTTCATCCACGCGTACTGCTGGGCCGAGGAGCAGGCGAACACGAAGTCGGGATCGCGGTCGGCGAGATCGGCGACGTTGCTCCAGGTCCGGGCCACCTTGCGGACGGTCTCGCGCAGCGGCCACAGCCAGGCGGAGTCGATGTGGGCGTGCCCGACGGCGACCATCTTGTGGGCCGAGGCCGCGGCCGGAGCGGCCAGCACGTGGTGAGCTGCTGGCGTCCCTGCGACGCGGTGCCGGCGACGTCGGCCGGGTCGACGACGTCGACCATCCGGCTGAGGGCGTGCAGGATCTCGAACCGACGCGCGTCGTCGCCGCTCAGCTCACCCATCAGCCCGCGCAGCGTCCAGATGTCGCGGAGCAGCTCCCAGACCTCGAGGTCGAGCAGCACCACGTCGAAGGCCCGGAGCTCGTACAGCGGGTCCTCCCCGGCGGTCGCCTTGTCCCCGAGCATGGTCGGCCGGAAGCTGCCGCCGACATCGCCGCGCCCACGTCGGGGTTGGCGGCGGCCTCCAGGTAGAAGTCGATCTCCTCGGAGTCGACCGGCAGCCAGGTGTTGTCCGGGGAGATGGCCTTGATGATGGTGCCGTCCGGTCGCCAGGCCAGACCCTCGGCGTTGAAGCCGGGTCCGCCGGTGAAGCCCAGGTCGATGGCGACCTCGACCCGGGTGCCGGCACGTCGGCCCAGCCGGCGGGCACCGCGCCCTGCACGTGCAACCAAGCGTCGACCAGGCGCGACCCCAGCGGGTGCCGGCCGCGATCGGCTCGTACGTGCCGGTCACGGCCTCGGCGAACGGCACCGGCTCGTCCGGCACCGGCCACGCCTGCAGGCTCAGCGGCGTGCGCTCGCGATAGAGACTGGGGACCAGCTGGTCACGGACGAAGCGGTCGAGGCGCTGGGTGAGCAGGTCGGAGTGGGAATACACCCGGCAAGATTAACGCAATCAATTTGATTTAACCAGGGTGAAGGGCTGATCCCGGACCCAGGAAATGGTGCAGGACCAGGGTGGCGGCTCCGTACGCCGAGCCGTGGTCGGCCAGCCGGCTGCCGACCACCGCCACCGAGGGGCGGGCGGAGAGGCGTCCGTCCAGCCGGTCCGGCAGGCGGCTGAGCCAGCGGTCGGCGACCAGGGGCCAGGACGGCCCGCCGAGCACCACCCGATCGACGTCGAGGACGTTGACCAGGGTGGCGATCCCCCGGGCGAGCGGGTCGACCGCCTCGTCGAGCAGCTCGGCGGCCCGCGGGTCCCGGTCGGCCAGGGCGCAGAGGGACTCGAAGGCCGGTCGCACCTCCGAGTAGGTCAGGGGGGCGCTCGGCAGCAGACCGGCCTCGGCCGCGCGGGCGACCAGGGTGATCGGCATCGGCGCCCGGTCGAACAGCCCGGCGATCTCGCCGGCGTTGTTGGTGGTCCCGCGGTGCACCCGGCCGCCGAGCACGGCGCCCACCGCCATGCCGGACCCCAGGTAGACGTAGACGAAGTCGTCCCGGGGCCCGTCGGGCGCCCAGTGCTCCCCGGTGACCGCGGCGATCACGTCCTTGTCCAACAGCACCGGCCGGTCCAGCGCGGCGTGCAGGGTGTCCCGGAACGGCACGTCGGCCCAGCCGTGCAGCTGCGGTGGGCGGCGCAGGCTGCCGTGCTCGAGGTCGATGGGGCCCGGCGCGGCGACCCCGATGCCGAGCACGGCGTCCTCCGCGTCGCTCCGGACCAGTCCGCCAGCACCTCGCGGGTCAGGGTCTGCACCATCGCCACGGTCGTCGCGGGCGAGACCTCGGGCGGTGTCGCCGCCGAGGCCACCCGGTGCACCTCGCCGGCCAGATCCATGCTCAGCGCCGACACCTGCGCCGGGTCGATGTGGATGCCCACCGCGACGTGCCGCGCCGGCTCGATGTGCAGCAGGGTGGGTGGCTTGCCCCGCGGTGTCCGTACGCGCTCGCCCTCGGCCACCAGGCCGGCCTCGCCGAGCCGCCGGACGATGTTGGAGACCGTCTGGGGGGTGAGGCCGGTGGCGGCGCCGACCGCTACCCGCCCGATGCCCTCGGGATGCCGCCGGATCACGTCCAGCACGAGCCGCTGGTTGAAGTCACCCAGGGTCGGCAGGTTGGCCCCTCGCAGCACGCCACCACCTCCGGCGGCGAGCGTACAAGAGCCGCCCGGTGAGATCGGCCGGGTCAGCCCTCCCGGCGGGCGTCCAGCTCGAAGACCGTCCAGGACAGGGCGGGCAGGGTGGCGGTCAGCTGGCCGTCCCGCACGGCGTGGTCGTCGAACCGGACCGGGACGACGGCGTCGTGTCGGGCAGGTTGGTGGTGTGCCGATCCTGGCCCTCGTGGGCGTGCAGCGTGGTCGCGGCGCGCACCGCGGTGCCGCCGATGCCACGGAGGTCGACCTCCAGGGTGGCGGACTCGGTCAGGCTCCGGTTGGCCACGAAGACCGCGGCCCGGCCGGTCTCGGCGTCGTAGGTCGCGCTGGCGTCGACCAGCGGCACGTCGGTGTAGGCGTCGGAGTCGTAGCGGTCGGAGCTGGCCACCACCTGCAGGATCTGACCGCGGGCCAGCCGCTGGACCTGCTCGAACGGGTACGCGATGGTCTGCTTCCAGGCCGCACCGCCCGGCTCGGACCGCAGCAGCCCGATCACGTTCACCAGCTGCGCCTGGCAGGCCACCGTGACCCGGTCGCCGTGCCGGAGCAGGGAGTTCAGGAAGGTGCCGACCACCACGGCGTCGGTGATCGTGTACTCGTCCTCGATCAGCCGCGGCTGCGCCTTCCACTCCACGTCCGAGGGCTTGGGGCCGTCGCCGCCGAAGCGCCGCATGTACCAGACGTTCCACTCGTCGAACGAGAGGTTGATCCGCTTGCTGTGCCGCCCGCGCGCCCGGACGGCGTCCGCGGTCGCCACCACCGACTCGATGAAGCGGTCCATGTTCACCGCGCTGGCCAGGAACGACAGGGCGTCGTCGTCGTACTCCTCGTAGTAGGCGTGCAGCGAGATGTAGTCGACGGTGTCGTAGCAGTGCTCCAGCACCGTCGACTCCCAGGAACCGAAGGTCGGCATCGAGGAGTTCGAGGACCCGCAGGCCACCAGCTCCAGGTCGCCGTCGATCAGCCGCATCGCCTTGCCGGTCTCGTTGGCGAGCCGACCGTACTCGTCCGCCGTCTTGTGGCCGACCTGCCAGGGCCCGTCCATCTCGTTGCCCAGGCACCACAGCTTGACCCCGAACGGGTCGGTGGCGCCGTTCGCGATGCGCTGGTCCGACCAGTAGGTGCCGCCGGGGTGGTTGGTGTACTCGAGCAGGTCGCAGGCTTCCTGCAGCCCGCGGGTGCCGAGGTTGACCGCCATCATCGGCTCGGTGCCGACCTTGTCCGCCCAGGACATGAAGTCGTGCAGACCGAACTGGTTGGTCTCGATCGAGTGCCAGGCCAGGTCGAGTCGGGTGGGCCGCTGCTCGCGCGGCCCGACCCCGTCCTCCCAGCGGTAGTTCGACACGAAGTTGCCGCCGGGGTAGCGCACCAGGGTGGGACCGATCTCCCGGGTCAGCTCCAGCACGTCAGTACGCAGACCGTTCTCGTCGGCGGTGGCGTGGTCGGGCTCGTAGATGCCGGTGTACACACAGCGACCCATGTGCTCCACGAAGGAGCCGAACAGCCGCCGGGGGACCGGGGCGAGAGCGAAGGCGGAGTCGAGAACGAGGCGAGCAGTGGGCACGAGGCGCTCCTGAGGTGTTACATCGATGTACGTCGACCGTGAGGCTACAACGATGTAAAGTCACCGCGCAAGAGACGCGCCCCCAGCCGCCGCAGCCCGTCGACGCCGCCGCTGAAGGGCCACTCAGGTGCTGTCCCGCACGACGAGCGTGTACGGGAGGGTGACCGTCTCCGCGGGACGGTTCGGATCGGCTATCCGCGCGGCCAGCAGATCGATCGCGGTGCGGGCCAGCTCGGCCTTGTCGAACCCGATGGTCGTCAGGGCCGGGACGAAGTAGGCGGACTCCCACACGTCGTCGTAGCCGGCGACGGCGATGTCTCGCGGCACCTGGCGACCGGTGCCGTCCAGTGCGTGCAGGGCGCCCATGGCCAGCGCGTCGGTGAAGCAGCAGAGCGCGTCCACGTCAGGGGCCCGCTGCAGCAGGGCGTCGACGGTCCGATCGGCGCCGCTCGGTCCCCAACCGGTCGTCACGACCTCCAGGGCCGGGTCGTACGGCAGCCCGGCCTCGGCCAAGCCCTGGCGGTAACCCTGGGTACGGAGCCGGGCGCTCTCGCTGTCCATCACGCCGATCGCCGCGATCCGGCGCCGGCCGGTGGCGACGAGGTGCGCCACCACCGCCGCCGTCGCGGCCACGTTGTCGATCCAGACGTGGTCGGCGATCGGTTGGTCGACCTCCCCGATCACCACCACCGGTGGCAGGACCACCCCCGGTTGGATCGCCGAGGTCTCCAACGAGACCGGGTTGAGGATCAGGCCGTCGACCAGGTGCGCCCGACCCTTGAGCAGCAGCTCGTGCTCCGGATCCGACCCGCCCTTGGTCTCCTCGATCTGGATGGCCCAGCCCTTGCTCCGTGCTTCGTTCACGAAGTGGTGGGCCATCTCGGCGGAGTAGGCGGTGTTCAGCTCCGGCAGGGCCAGAGCGATCATCCCGGTACGGCCGTTGCGCAGCCCCCGGGCGGAGAAGTTGGGGACGTAGTCCAGCTCGGCCATCGCCCGCTCGACCCGCTCCCGGGTGGCGGGGGCGACCGGGAAGGTCGCGTTCATCACGTTGGAGACGGTCTTGGGCGAGACCCCGGCGCGCGCGGCGACGTCCTTGACGGTGGCCCGGCCCACGGGTGCCCCTCCCTTTCCTGTGCGCGTGTCTCCTGCACGAGATGATAGGAGTTCGACCGACGCCGTGTCGTCGGACGTGCTGCCACCAGCGATCGAAGGGGTCCCGTGGAGATCGGAATCGACAGCTTCGTGTCGGAGGTGACCGATCCGCGCAGCGGTGAGGCCTACTCCGCCACCGAGCGGATGCACCAGTTCCTGGCCGAGGTCGTCGCCGCCGACCGGGCGGGTGTGGACACGTTCGGCGTCGGCGAGCACCATCGGGCCAACTACCTCGACTCCGCCCCCGTGGTGATCCTGGCCGCCGCCGCGGCCCTCACCACCCGGATCCGGCTGCGGAGCGCGGTGACCGTGCTGAGTGCCGACGATCCCGTCCGGGTGTTCGAGAGCTTCGCCACCTTGGATCTCATCTCCCGTGGCCGGGCCGAGCTCGTGCTCGGCCGCGGCTCCTTCACGGAGGCGTTCCCGCTGTTCGGGCTGGACCTGGCGGACTACGACTCCCTCTTCGAGGAGAAGCTCGAGCTGCTGCTCCGGTTGCGCGACGACACGTACCCGCACTGGTCCGGTCGCCATCGGCCCGCCCTCACCGGGCAAGGCGTCTTCCCTCGCCCGGTCCAGGAGCGGATGCCGATGTGGCTGGGCGTGGGCGGCACCCCGGCCTCGTTCGTGCGGGCCGGACTGCTCGGGCATGCCGTTGATGGTCGCCATCATCGGCGGCGACCCGCGCCGGTTCCGGCCGCTGATCGACCTCTACCGCAGCGCCGGCGCCCAGGCCGGGCACCCGCCCGAGTCGCTGCACGTCGGCGTCCACTGCTTCGGCTTCGTCGGTGAGACCGACCGCGAGGCGGCCGACACCTTCTGGCCCGGGTACGAGCAGGCCTTCACGTCGATGGGTCGCGAGCGGGGCTTCCCGCCCCCGACCCGGCGCGCCTACGACGCCTCGCTCGGCGAGCACGGGCCCTACTTCATCGGCAGCCCGCAGACGGTGGCCGCCAAGATGGCGGCTCTGTCGCCCGCCCTGGGGGGCCTGTCCCGGTTCACCCTGCAGATGACCAACGCGATCATGGCGCCCGAGACGATGCTGCGCAGCATCGAGCTGCTCGGCACGGAGGTGATGCCCGAGGTGGCGAGTACCCTGGCCCGATGAGCGAGCTGCCGATCTCCTCGCCGTACCGGAGCAGTCCCGACGCTCCTGTGCCGGATCAGCTGCGCGACCAGCTGAGCACCCAGCTCAACGCGGCCTTCACCGCCGGCACCATCGACGGCGACGACTTCCAGACCCGGCTGGACACCCTCTTCGGCGCGCAGCGGATGGGCGAGCTGGTCCCCGTCGTCCAAGGCCTCCCGCCCCTGCAGACGTACGCCGATCCGGCGATCGTGGCCAGCTCGGGCGGGCAGCCGGGTCAGCTGGCCCAGCCCCGCGACGCCAGCAAGCTGGCGCTGGTCACCGGCGGCGTGGTGATCGGTGCCATCGTGCTGATCGTGATCCTGTTGGCGATCCTGCTCTAGGCCGCGCCCCGTACGAATCGGTTAGGTCTGCCTAACAAAGTGTGGCCGGAAGCACACTCCAGGGGCCTGCACGCCGGGCCCGACGTCGATAGCATGGAGATGTGCCGCGGCAACCCATCACTCAGCAGAAGATCGCTGAACACGTCCAACGGCTCGGCGAGCTCTATCCGCCGATCAGCCTGGACTCGGTGGACCGCACCATCAAGAACCCGCAGGTGGTCGCCGACTCCTACGGTCACGTGATCGACTACCTCGCTCGCGTCGAGCTCGAGGTCGATCGCAACGTGCTGGAGCTGCTCTGCCTGCTGCCCGACGTCGACGAGACCAACAAGATGTTCTACGCCGACGTCTGGCAGCCGCAGGAGATCCAGCACGGGCTGATCCTGGACCGGCTGCAGCAGGATCTGGGCCGGACCGCCGCCGAACCGCACCTCGAGGTCTCGTTCAAGATCAAGATCCTCGGTGCGCTGGCCACCCTGTCACCCATCCAGGACGTCGCCAAGCTGCTCTACTTC
Organism: uncultured Actinomycetota bacterium; assembly: GCA_963794405.1. Taxonomy (GTDB): domain Bacteria; phylum Actinomycetota; class Actinomycetes; order Propionibacteriales; family Propionibacteriaceae; genus Microlunatus. Next base: position 483 of record CAWCDP010000024.1, on the reverse strand, counting down.
CTCACCGGTGCCAGCACCGAGCGCCAGGCGGTGCTCGCCTACAACCAGATCAACGCCGGCATGCTCGAGCTGGGGGAGAGCGCCATCGCCGAGACGATCATCACCCCGATCAAGCAGCAGGAGCCGGGGCACTTCGCCTTCTACCAGATGTCGGCCACCGCGATGATCCAGGACGGGGTGCTCAAGCCCTGGCAGCTCTACCTGGCTCAGGTCCTGCGGGAGAAGTCCTACAACCTGGTCGGCACGAACGCGATGGACCGCTACAAGGCGGACATGGGGGAGCTCGTCACCGCCCTCGGGCTGGACGCCGACCTGGAGGCGTACGCCCGCGAGGTCGGCCGCCTCGAGGCCCGGCTGCTGTGGGCCAACAAGAACGGCATGGAGTTCCCGCCCTACATCCTGAAGGCCCTGCGCGAGAGCGTCGACCTCTACACCGAACGGCAGCAGCGCCAAGCTGGCTGACACCGTTCTCGGGAGCGCAGT
>CAWCDP010000023.1:0-5133 GCA_963794405.1 uncultured Actinomycetota bacterium | reverse complement strand
CCCTGGTGAAAGATCTTTTCCGCTATGCGGACATGAATCCAGGCGTTCTCAACGGCCTTCCCGCGATATTGACCGGACCAGTCGCAGGGCGCGGGCGGGGCAGGCCGACGCGGCGGCCCGGGCGTGCTCGAGCAGCTTCCCGCCCCGGCGGTCGACCTCACCAGCGCCGTCCAGATCGGTGGGGTCGATGATCGGATAGCCCCACTCATCCAGGTGGACGCGCTCGGCGAGCAGCACGGCACACAGCCCGTGCGCCGTGCAGGCCGTCGGGTCCACCCGGAGGCGTACGCCCTCGTACCCGGTCACCACCGACCCCCCGGGGATCCGGAGAGGCCGGTGCCCTGGCCCACCAGAGCACCGTGGCCCACGCAGCGACCCGAACGGTGCGCCACCAGGTCGGTCTCGAACACCACCAGTGCGCTGGCGGCCATCGTCACCGCACCGTCCGGGTGGTGGCAGGCGCCCCTACCGCGGAGGACCGGGAGTCGGCGACGGAGCCGCCACTCGGCGTCGACAGCGGCCCGCGGGTCGAGCAGCGCCCGCCAGTCCTCAGCCACCGCAGGCAACCCGAACATGCAGGGCCCACACTGACCCGCGGTCTGGTCAGCCAGGTAGGCCAGCACGTCGGCCACCGTCCGCAGCGGGCAGCCGACCGCGTCGACCATGATCAGCCCCGCACCGAGCTCGCCGGACAGCTCGCCGACGGTCCGTTCGGCCAGCTCCGACCAGGGATGCCAGCGGCCGCCGTAGCCGCCGACCAGCACAGCCCGAGGCGGAGCGGTCGGTCCGCCGCCGAGCACCAGATCGGCGATCCGGGAGGTCTCCGCGGCTTCGAGCACCGCCGGGCGCCGGACGTGTCCGGCCAGGCTCAGCAGCCGGGTCGGGGTGGCGGTCCCGCGGAGCACGACGGCGGCGATCCGGGCGACCGTCTCGGCGTTCAGCACCAGGACCGGTCGATGCCTCCGACCCGGGCCACGAGAGGTCAACGGCACGTCTCGGTGCACGGGTCGGGCGTCGCCGCCCGCCGCCAGCGACGCCAGGGCGGACGCCTCGCTGGACACATAACGGGGCGGAACCACCAGCACCTCGGAGTCCACCGCGCGGAGCACCTCGGCGAGGCCGGTGTCCCCCGTCCCGTGGTGGACGGCGACCAGGGTCCGACGTGGCCGCAGGATCGCCTGCAGGATGGCGATCCCGTCGGCGACCAACAGAGGCCGGCGGGCCAGCAGCGTGGCGTCCTTGCCCACCAGCGGCTCACCGTCGCAGGCGTTGACGATCAGCTCGGGGCGATCACCCCGAGCCGCCGCGATCTTGGTGGCGGTGGGGAACCAGCCTCCGCCGTGGCCCCGGAGGTCGGTCGTGGCGAGCATCGCCAGCACCCGATCGGGATCGATGGTCCGCCGGTCCACCCGACGGCTCTCGGTCATGATCATGACCCGACCCCCACCCGCCAGCCGCGTGCGGTCACCGCGCGGCGTCGGTGGGTGTCGGCGGGCAGACGGTTCAGGCGCAGAGCGAGTGCGCCGAGTCCGACGACGGCGCAGGCCCCCGTGACTGCGTACGTGATCGTGGTGTTCACGGTGACGCTGCCCAGACCGTGCAGCAGGGCGATCGGCCACAGCGCGTACGTGGTCAGGTGCACCAGTCGCCACCACCGCTCCGGGATCCGGTGCCGCAGCAGCGAGGTGATGATCACCGCCACCAGCAGGTCGACGGCGAGGGTGCCCAGGCCGATCCAGCCGCGGTCGTACGCCGACGTGAAGGGCACCAGGACCGAGAGCCAGCCGATGTCGACGTAGGTCTCGACCACCGCGGTGATCACGTGCACCGCGAGGAAGGCGGTCATCAGCAGGGCGACGGTGCGGTGCACGGCGGCCAGCACCGTGCGGCTCTCCACCGAGGGAGCCGCGTGCGCCCGGGTCAACATGCCCAACGCCAAGGTCGCGGTCAACAGGACCAGGGTGGCGAGCGCGCTGGCCTGGTCGACGGCCCAGAGGATCTCGTTCACGCCGCCGCCTCCTCCGGCCAGCCGCCGACCAGCCGCAGCGTCCCGTTCCGGTGCCGGAGCCGGGCGTGTACGCCCTTGGCCGTCAGCCACCGAGGCGCCTCCTCGCCCAGCACGACGGCGGCCGTGGAAGCCGCGTTGGCCAGCTCGCAGGTCCGGGCCGCCACGGTGACGGCCTGCCACACGGCTGGCGCGGTGTCCCCGGTCCGGGGGTCGACGATGTGGTGGCGTCGACGCGCCCCCTGCCGCCAGGTGCGCAGCCGGGTGGACGAGGTGGCCAGTCCCCCGCCCCGGATGGTGATCGCCGGCGGCGGTGCCGCGGCGGTGCCGTCGTCGACCGCGATCCGCCAGCCCGCCGCGGGTGCGGACCCGGCAGTGGCGAGGTCGCCGCCCAGGTTGACCAGCACACCGCCGGCCGCCGGCAGGATCGAGCGACCCACCAGGTCCGCGGCGATCACGTCGGCCAGCCACGCCTTGGCGCTGGCGCCGAGGTCGAGATCGACCCCGTGCGGCAGCAGGAGGTGGCGGGCGTCGTGATCATGGAACACCCGCCACCAGCCGGGTGCTGCTTGGGCCACGGTCGGATCCGCCGTCTCGTCCGTCTCCGGGTGCGGACGGGCGCGGACGGCAGCGAGGTCGTCGTCATAGCCGGTGGCGATCAGGGCGCCGGCGACCGTCGGGTCGACCAGGCCGCCCGTGGCCCGGGCCGTCCGCAGCCCGGCACCGACTGCCGCGTCCAGCATGGCCGAGACCGGCACGGACATCCCGTGCCGCAGCCGGCTGAGCTCGGAGTCCTCACGGAACCGCGAGCAGGCCAGGTCGAGCTCCACCACCAGTCGGGCCGCCCGCTCCTGGGCGGCGTCGGCGATCTGCTCTCGAACTTCCGGCCCGGCGTCGGGGACGCAGACGACGACCTCGCACCAGGTGCCGATGGCCGACCAACGCCGCGTCGGCAGCGTGGTCACCGGGGTCTCGACGGTGATCATGATCCGCCCGTCGAGCTGTCCGCGCTGCCACCCGAGCTGCTCTGCGGCGCCTGAGAGCCCCAGCTGTCGTTCGAGCTGGTGCTGCCAGAAGAGTCGTCACCGCTGGAGTTGCTGCCGGTCGACGAGGTCGTCGCCGTGGTGCCGGTCGCGGCCGGCGACTGCTGGACGTAGAAGAAGCCGGCGGCCGAGGCCGTCAGCGCGGCGGCTCCCACCGCGACCCCGGCGGTGATCCGCCGAGTCCTCTCCAGAGCCTGCCGGCGGTGATGGCCCGGATCGATCGAAGTGGTCATGTCGACGAGTGTCCGCGGCCGATCTTGGTGGTTCCTGTGGATCGAACCGGCGCCGGCTGTACGTTTCCGCCGGTCCGTGATGCCAGACTGACCGTCCACGCAGACCCGGAGGGCGCATGGCGGAACCCGAGACCTCGCGCTGGCGGGAGCTCCGCCGACGGGTGAAGGGTCCCGTCGTCCAGGAGTGGGTGGTCGAGGCCAACGACGGCATCATCGCCACGGCCGGCCTGCTCGAGGGGTTCGCCGGGGCGGGCGCCAACGACCAGCTGTTGATCACCGCGGCGCTCGCGGCGACGATCGCCGGCGCGCTGAGTGTCGGTGGCGCGAAGTGGTCGGAGGCCGCCACCGAACGCGACTCCCAGCTGGCCACCGTCGCGTACGAGCAGCAGCGGCTGGCAGCCGACCCCGAGGCGGAGCTGGCGGAGCTGTCCGATCACTACGTCGAGCGCGGTCTGAGCCCCGAGCTCGCCCGAGAGGTGGCCGAGCAGCTGCACGCCAGGGACCCGCTGGCCGCGCAGCTGGAGACCGAGTACGGGATCGACGACATCCCGCCGGCCCGGGCCCCGCTGCTCACCGGTCTCGGTGCGGGGATCTCGTTCGCGGTCGGCTCCAGCATCCCGCTGTTGATCACGTTCGTGGCCCCGATCACGTTGGACGCGCTGGCTGTCCTGATCGCGGTCGTGGTGTCGCTGACCCTCACCTCGATCATCGTGGCCCGGTCGGCCTATCTGTCGGTGCGCCGGACGGTCGTCCGGACCCTGATCGTCGGTCTGAGCACCATGGGGGTCAGCTACGTGGCGGGTCTGGCCCTGCTGCCCCCGACGGGCTGAGGTGGGCGGCCGCCGGAAGCGACCCCGCCAGAGCGGTGGCACACTGACGACGTGTTCGCTCTCGTCGTCCGCTTCGACCTCCACGACCTCGACGCCGCCGCGGCCTTCGACGCGCTGGTGGCCGACGTCCTGCCGCAGATCACCGCGCTGGAGCCCGGCACTCTCGTCTACGCCACGCACACGGTGGAGGACGAGCCGCTGGCGCGGGTCTTCTACGAGGTCTACACCGATCGGGACGGCCACCGCGCCCATGAGGCGGCACCGCACACCGCCCGCTTCCTGGCCGACAAGGACCGCTACGTCTCGAGCACCCGGGTGGACTTCCTGACCTCGCCGATCGGCAAGGGCGTGGCGCTCAGCGAGTGATCTCGTCGCCCAGGTCGGAGGCAGCCGGTGCCGTTGACCGACGCCGGGCGATCCGGGTGCCGTAGAGGTGCGAGTCGACGAAGCCTTCGGCCGTCAGGGCCGGCCCGACGATGATCACCGCCGCCTGACGCAGTCCCGCGGCCTCGACCTGCTCGCCGATGTCGGCCAGGGTCCCTCGCAGCACGATCTCGTCCGGCTGGCTCGCCCGCGAGACCACGGCCACCGGGCACTGTGACCCGTAGTGCTCGGCCAGCCGCCCGGCCAGCTCGCGGGCCCGGCGGATGGCCAGGTGCAGCACCAGGGTGGCGCCGGTCCCCGCCAGCCGGTCCAGCGACTCGGCCTCCGGCATCGCGGTGGAGGCGGCTTGCGCACGGGTCAGGATGACGGTCTGGGCGACCTCCGGGACGGTCAGCTCACGCCCCAGGATCGCCGCGGCGGCCGCGTAGGCGGGGACGCCCGGGGTGATGTCCCACGGCACCCCTGCCCGGTCCAACCGACGGGCCTGCTCGGCCACCGCCGAGTAGAGCGACGGGTCGCCGGAGCAGAGCCGGGCCACGTCCTGCCCGGCGGCGTGCGCGGACACCAGGTGCGCGGTGATCTCGTCCAGGGACAGGCCGGCCGAGTCGACCAGGGTCGCGTCCGGCGGGCAGTGCGCC
>CAWCDP010000022.1:0-10856 GCA_963794405.1 uncultured Actinomycetota bacterium | reverse complement strand
ACGGGGGAGCGCCCCTGCGGATCCGCAACGGCGGGCACTCGTACGGCGGCTGGTCGTCGGGCCCGGGCCTGGTGGTCGATCTCGCCAAGCTGAACCGGGTCAGGGTCGACACCGCGGCGATGACCGCCACGATCGGTGCCGGCGCACTGCTGGCGGACGTCTACAGCGCGCTCGGCGCACGTGGCGTCTCGATCGGCGGTGGCTCCTGCGCGACGGTCGGGGTCACCGGGCTGACGCTCGGCGGTGGGGTCGGGGTGCTGGCCCGGACGTACGGGCTCGCCTGCGACCAGCTCACCTCGGTGCGGGTGGTGACGGCGGACGGGACGGCCCGCACGGCCGACACGGACACCGACGCCGACCTCTTCTGGGCGCTGCGTGGTGGGGGCGGCAGCTTCGGAGCCGTGACCGAGCTGACCTTCGCGGTTAGGGCGGCACCGCGGGTAGCGACGTTCTTCCTGCAGTGGCCGTGGTCGGCTGCGGCGGACGTGCTCGCGGCCTGGCAGGACTGGATCGCGGACGCGCCCCGCGAGCTGTGGAGCACCTGCAAGCTGCTGGCCGACCCGGGAAAGGGCGCGCGAGTGCTGGTGGCCGGCACCTGGGTCGGCTCGGGATCGCCGAAGGCGCGGCTGAGCGCCCTGCTCCGGTCGACCCCTGCACCGGCGATGGCCGACGACGGGGGTGGCAGCTACGGCCAGACGATGCTCGCCGAAGCCGGCTGCTCGGGTGAGTCGGCCGACACCTGCATCGCCGAGGCACTGACCCCGGCGAACCGGCAGCCGTTCGCCGCGACCTCCGCCATCCTGTCGAAAGCCCTGCCGGACAAGGCGATCGCGGCGATCGTCGGGGCGGCCGGTCTCGGTCTTCAGGTGCCGGGCCTGGTGGAGGGTGGTGTCTCGTTCGACGCCTTCGGCGGCGCGATCGGCGACGTCGCGGCCGACGCGACGGCGTTCCCGTGGCGATCGGCACTGGCCGACGTGCAGTACACGGCGACCTGGCCGTACGCGCGTGCCGGCTCGGATCCGGCACCCTTCGACGACTTCGTCCGGTCAGAGCGCGCGGCTCTCCGCCCCTGGCTGGGTGACTCCGCCTACGTCAACTACGCGGACCGCACGCTGGCCGACTACGCGACCGCCTACTGGGGCCCGAACCTGCCACGGTTGAGCATGATCAAGAAGCGCTACGACCCGTCCGAGGTGTTCTCGTTCCCGCAGTCGGTCCCGTTGCCCTGACCATCACCGGGGGTCTCGCCACCACCGTGGATCTCGACGTGTCAACCGTCGCCAGCTCCTCCGCGGTCGGCGGCTCGAACAGGTCCCAGGCCCAGCGGAGCTCGTGCTCGGTCATCGGGTAGGCCCCCGGATCGGCGGTCGCGGCCCGGGCCTGCAGACGCGACCAGAGCGTCTCGTACGCCACCTCGAAGACGTGCAGCCGGATCTCGGCGCCGCAGGCCCGGGCATCGGCGAACTTCTCGGTCCGTTCGGCCTTCATCCACAAGCCGTCCTCGAGGATGACGTCCGTGCCGGCTCGGAGCAGGGTCAGCCCGTGCCGGTAGAGGTGGACCTGGAGCCGCTCGTGGAAGCCGGTGTCGGCGTGGCCGACACCCAGTGCCGCCTGCCAGTCGTCGGTGCAGAGGCGCACCCCTGCGCCGTGGTGCTCCAGGCGCCGGGCCAGGGTGGACTTGCCGGCTCCCGGCAGCCCGCAGAACAGCGTGAGGGTCGGTCGTCGCTGCTCGCGCGGTCGCTCCTCGATCCCTGCCTCCACGCGGCCATCATCGCAGGACGCGACCGCGCCGCCGCGCCGCTCCACTGGACGCAGGAAGACACACCCCCTCGGTGATCTCTGGCTACCGGGGGCTCTGGTCTAGAGTCGGTGGAGGCGAGATCTACGCCGAACCTCCACGGTCCGTCCCCAGCACGGACCACGCGGATCGCTCCGCACCATCGAGGCAAAGGGACCCGGTCTCAGGTCGCTGTCACCACACACCCGTAGCGTCTCGGGCCGTGCTGCTGGGGAACCGGGTCGAGGCGTGGGAGTTCGGATGACAGCAGATCGAGCGCTGAAGCAACGGGTGCGTGCCCGCGCCCGACGCACCGGCGAGTCCTACACCGCTGCCCTCCGGCACTTCCGATCCCCGGAGGAGAGACCGTGCCCACCACACCCGACCACTCACCCGCCCGGCTGCGCCTGGCCGTGGCCCAGACCACCTTCCGGACCGACCCCGGTGACGCCCGGGCGTTCCAGGAGGCCGGTGCTGAGGTCCGTCGGCTGATGCGCGACGCGCACGCCGCCGGCGCCGATGTCCTCCAGCTCCCCGAGGCGACGCTCTGCTTCCCCGACAAGTGGTCGCTGTCGCGGGAGCGCGACCGGCTGACCGAAGCCGACTGGAGCAGGTTCGACTGGGCGTCCGCGGAGAGCGCGGTCGAGGAGATCCGGGCCACCGCCCGGTCGCTCCGGTTGTGGACCGTCCTGGGCGCCCAGCAACGACACCCGTCAGATCCGGCGGCGCGACCGTCGAGCAGCCTCCTGGTGATCGATCCCGGCGGGACGGTCAGCGCCCGCTACGACGAACGACTTCTGTCCCGCAGCAAGCAGGCGTACCTGTACGCGGCCGGCGCCGCGGGCGTGGTCATCGACGTCCACGGCGTGCGACTCGGTCTGGCGTCGGGCCTGGAGGCGTTGTTCCCCCAGGTCTTCAGTGACTACGAGAGCCAGGACGTCGACTGCGTCCTGTTCTCCACCGCCGGGCCGGGGGACGCGACCGAGGCGGACACCCTGGCGTCGTCGGTGCGTACCCACGCCCTGCAGAACGGTCTCTGGATCGGTTACGCGGTGCCGAGCGACAAGGCTCCGTACGCGGCGGCCGGCGTCATCGCACCCGGCGGAGCGTGGGCGGCCCGGTGCCCGAGCCGGGTGAGCCCCGCCATCGCCGTCGCCGAGATCACGACGCGGCCGGATCATCCGGGACGGGCCTGGCGGCGGGAGCTGCTCGGCCTACCCGCCACACCCTGACCCAGAGATCACAGCACCCGGGGATCACAGCCCCGGGATCACCGCCGGGGGCGGTTCCGGCGGCGTTGACCGAGCTCTTCGACGCGCCGCAGGGCGCCCGTCAGCCGGGTGTCGCCGGACCGCCGCTCCAGCGTCTGACGCACGAGACGGACCAGGATCAGCAGCATGGGCACGGCCACGGCGAACAGGAGCCACTGGCGGAGCCGACTGGTGAAGAACAACAACACGGGGAAACTCGCTCTCGTCGATGATGTGGTGGGGGAGTCGACTCGGTTCAGTCGGCGGACGCGATGCTCTGGTCGATGGCCAACACGTTGACCCTGATCCGGCCGGGCTCGCGACCCTGGGCCTCGAGCAGGTCAGCGACGACGCGCTGGACGGAGTCGGCGACCGCCTTGGACTGGTGCCGGGCGGTGGTGGCGAGGTCCACCGTGACGTCGGTGATCAAGCCGAAGCTGGTCGCCGTGATGCCGTCGGGACTGCCTGGACCGCTGGTCCCGCCGAGGATCCTGTTGCGGAGCAGGCTCTTCACGGAGGGTTCCAGTCGAGCGACGCCGTCCACGGCGAGCACACCGACCCCGATCAGTGACACCAGGGCCCGGTCGTCGACGGTTCCGCGGGGGTCCGCGGTCAACGTCGGGGGGACGTCCATGGGCTCAGGCATCGTGCACGTCCTCTACATCGATGTCGACGATCCGCGCGGTGACGCCGACCTGGTCCTCGACCGCGGCGATGATCTCCTGGCGGAGGTCTTCGATCCGGCCAGGGCTGGCAGTCAACGCCGAGACACTGATCCGCAGGTGGACCCGGATGGCGACCGAGTCACTGTCGGCGTCGGTGCCTTCGCCGACGACCTCGACGCTGCAGCGGCGGGCCTCGATGTCGGGAAGACGGTCGCAGGTGTCGCGGATGACGGTGGCGATGGCCTGCTCGCTGACCGTCAGATCCGCCTCCTCGATGCCGGGCGGGCTGGGCTGCAGGGGAATGCGTCGTCCGCGCCGCACCTCGGCCCGGGCGATCGAGCTGATCTTGGAGACCAGGTCGGCACTCAGGCGCAGGTCCGGATCCTCTCGATCGTGGGACCGCAGCTCCCGGGTGGCGGTGGTGAGCTCGGTGAGGCTCGCGCGAGCGGCCCGACAGTCGGGGCACTCCCTCTCGTGGGCGTTCGGCGGGGCGTCGGCGTTCGCCCACACCTCGTCGATCTCTCGGCCGCAGCCGAGTCGGGTCGTGCTGTTGGCTAGCGCCATGACGCCATGCCTTTCGCTAGGTTCTGCCGGGCTCGGGCGATGCGCCCGCGTACCGTGCTGAGGGGCACGCCGACGGCGTAGGCGATCTCCGGGTACGTCATGTCGTGCAGCTCGTTCAGTACCCAGCTGGCCCGCTGTTCAGGCGGCAGGGTGGCCAGAACTTCTTCGAGACTCTGCCGGACGGCGCTGGTCTGAGCCGCTGCTTCGGGGTCGTCCCCGCGATCGTGCAGCCACGCCTGGCTCCCGGTCTCGGCCTCGAAGTCCTCGCGGTGGGTGACGTCGGTGCGCCGGCTGCGGCGTCGCCGCAGGACGTTCAGACACCGGCGGGTCGCGATGTGGTAGATCCAGGCGCGGAACGCCTGCGGATCGTCCAGGGTGGGCAGCTGCCGCCAGACCACCACGAAGGTCTCCTGAACAGCGTCCTCGGCCTCGCCGCGGTCACCGAGCATCCGGTAGCCGAGGCGGAAGAGCTCGCCCTCGTACGCGCGGACCAGGTGCTCGAACGCGCCGGCGTCCCCGTCCTGGGCCCGGGCGACCCACGCGGTCTCACTCAGTCGGGGGGTCTCCGCTGAAGGCGGGGGGACGGAGCGAGTTGGAGTGGGGGGAGGGGAGGTGGGGGGAACTGACTGGGTCACCGGCGGGGACCTCGGATCGGGCCCCGTCGTCGACGGACACGGTGCACACACGACGGCATGCGGAACTCCTTCGCCATGAGACGGGCAGCTGAGGTCGACGGGAGCGACACGACGGTGCCTGCCCCGGGGCGCACCCCGGAGGCAGGCACCGACACGTTGCTCAGAGCGCGTCGCGGACGTCCTTCACGGCGTCCTTGGCGTGCTCGCCGGCCTGCTTCGCACCGGCGGAGGCCTGATCGGCCTTGCCCTCGGCCTGCAGCTTCTCGTTGTCCGTGGCGTCGCCGACGGCTTCCTTGGCCTTGCCGGCGAGCTCCTCGGCCTTGTTGCTGATCTTGTCTCCGATACCCATGCTGTTCTCCTTCTTCGGTGGATGTCCCGGTCGGCTGACCGGTGACGGTTCGCGTCAGAGCGTGACGCTGCTGGTGGTGCGCTTGCCGCGGTCGATGTCGAGCTGGACACCCAGGTGGGCCAGCGGCGCGTCCAGCGCGGTCGACAGGTTTGCTGCGGCATCGGTGCGAATCGCCGTCAACAGACTACGAAGATCGGTGCGGTCGTCGGCACTGACCTTGACGGTGAGCTCGGGTGCCCCCGAGGTGCCCCGGAGCACGGCACTCGCCGCGTTCACTCCCGCGTACGTCTTGATGTCGTCGGCGACCGCGGTGGCGAGGACGTCGGGCGGGCACACCGTCAGACCCGAGACGGCGTCATCGTGCAGCCGGTACGGCTGGGCCGCGTTGGTCCGCGGGATCTGCGCGAGCAGCCAGGCCAGACCCAGCACGGCGAGGATCACGCCGACCACGGCCACGGCCACGATCACCACCGGCTGGGCCAGCAGACCGGTGGCCCCGGCGTCGACCACCGGACTCCCCGCGGCGGGTGCGGGCAGGCCGGTCCCGGTGGCGGCCAGCAGCTGACCGAGCACACCGGTGGTGGCGAGGGCGCCGGCGATGCCGACGACCAGCAGCAGCACGCCGATCAGGGCGAGCCAGCCGCGGTTGAGCCCTCCTGCGAGTTGCCTCATGTCCTCACTTCTCCTTCTGGTGTGAGCCGGTCACAGTGACTGCGTCCGGGCTCGGATGACGATGGCCGGCATCGGGGCCAGTCCGGCCCCCTGCAGAGCACCGGCGACGCGCTCACGAACTTGCTGCTCGATCGCCTGGCCCCGCTGGGACGGCGTCTTCACGGTCACGGTGACCCGTCGGGACCCGACGACGGTGGACACGCTGTCCACCCCGTCGACCTGGCCGGCGCGTGCAGTGGCCAGCTTGGCCACGGAGCGCCGGGTCATCACGACCTCGGCCGGGATGCCGGCCCCGTCGGAGGAACCGTCGTGCAGGGTCAGCGCGGTCGCCGGCCCGGGCTTGACGGCCGCGATCAGCAGCACCAACCCGATCACGGCGACGGCGATGGAGGCGATGAGCACCGCCACCGACCCCCAGGTCCAGGCGGCGACCCAGGCCGCGGTCTGGTCGGCGAACGGGGGCCATGATCCCCGGGCCAGCCGCTCGACGGCGGCCCAGACGAGTGCGGCGCCGATGCCCAGCAGCACCAGGGCGGTCACGGTGGCGGGGATGGTCCGCGCCGGACGTCGACGCAGCGACGTCGTACGGGCGTCGTGGCGGCTCACTTCAGCTCCTCGGTGGATGTCGTCCGGCCGCCGTGCAGCGCCACCACGGTGATGTCGACGCGGGTGACCTCGACACCGGTCAGGGCGTGGACCCGGCGGGTGACCTGCTCGCGGACGCGGTCGGTGGCCTGGCGGATGGAGACCGGGTAGGCGATCGCCAGGTCGATCGCCAGGGTTGCGGTGCGTCCGGCGAGCTCGACGTCGACCTGCGGTCGAGCCGACAGGTCGGAGTGCGCGCCGATGCCGAGGAACCCCCCGGAGCGTCCGCCGGCGGCGCCGATCTCGCTGGCGACCTGGCCGGCGATCTTCTCGACCACCTGCTTGGCCAGCACGAGCTGACCCCGCTGTCGTGGTGCGACCCGATCACCCGGCGGCGCGACGAGCGTGTTGTCGATGACGGTCATGTCAGAGCTTGGCGCTCGACTGGCCGGTCAGCGAGCGGAGGTCGAGCTTGCCCTCCATCACGCGACCCACGACCAGGCCGATGGCGCCGAACACGAGAACGACCAGGAAGGAGCCGAAGCCACCGAAGGTGGCGACGATCCCCAGGACGAGACCGACGAAGAGGGCGGTTTGGGTTGTGGACATGAGGTTCATCTCTCTGGAGCGAAGTGTCGGGTGTCGATCGGAGCGGCCGGCGAGGTGGTGGGCCGACCCCGGCCCGGCCGGTTGTGGGCCGGGCCGGGCGAAGCGGTCACTGCAGCTGGTCGGAGCCCTGCGAGTCGGTGTCGGCGCTCTCGTCCTCGGGCAGGTGCACGTCGGTGACGTTGACGTCGACCGAGACGACCTCGAGGCCGGTGGCGTACTCGACCGCGCGGATGACGTTCTCGCGGATGTTGTCGGCCACGTCGACGATGGCGGCGCCGTACTCGATCACGATCGAGACGTCGACGGCGGTCTGCCGCTCGCCCTTCTCGATGCTCACGCCACCGGAGACGGCCTGCTTCTGGCCGGGGATCCGCTGGGTGAGGCTGCTGATGGCCCGCCCGGCGGCGGAGCCCATCGCGTAGACGCCCACGACCTCGCGGGTCGCGATGCCGGCCAGCTTCTCGACCACCTGGTCGGCGATGGTGGTGTCGCCGTGCTCGGTGTGCAGGGCGTCGATGACCTTGGGCTCGGGGGCCTGGGCCTGCTCGCGCGCCTCGCGGGCCCGGCTCTCCTCGGTGGTCACGGGCAGCTGGGTGGTGTCGGTCATGAAGACTCCTTCGATAGTGGACCGAGCGCCCGGACTGTGAGTTCCGAGCGTCGGTGAGTACGAAGGTCAGGACAACGCGGCGTGCTGTTTCGTCACGGGCCGATGGGGTAGAACTCTGTGATCCGGGTCACGCGCGTGACCGGGCGACGCTGGGCGCCTGTCGCCGCCACGGAGAAAAAGAGGCGGTTTACGTTGTAAGATGCCGCCACTCGGTCGCATGATCCCGCAATCGGGCGTCAGCAGGCTCGCACGAGGGAGATCGATGACCATGGCCGAAACCGCAGCACCCCGGGGATGATCGGCTACTACATCCACCACCAAGGATCGGGCCATCGGCACCGGGCACTCTGTGTCCAGAGCCTCGCCGAGGTCGAGATCACGGGTCTGTCCACCGCCCCGCGTCCGGCGGACTGGCTCGGAGGCTGGGTCGATCTCCCGGACGATGCCGGCAGCGGTCCCGAGCAGGACGTCACCGCACACGACCGCCTGCACTACGTGCCGCTCTACTCCCGGGGGCTCTCGGCGCGGATGGCGATGATCTCCGCCTGGATCGAGACCGCCCGGCCGCACGCGATGGTGGTCGACGTCTCCGTCGAGGTCGCGCTGCTGGCCCGCTTGCACGGCCTGCCGGTCGTCGTCGTCGCACAGCCCGGTCGGCGGGGAGACGCCGCACACCGACTCGCGTACGACGTCGCGTCCACCATCGTCGCGCCGTGGCCCCAGCAGCTGGGGGGCCTGTGGGGGGCGACCCCGGAGGATCTGGCCAAGACCCGGTTCGTGGGCGGGATCAGTCGCTTCGCCCCTGCGGACAGCCCTGCCGACAGATCTGTCGACAGACCTGACGTCGCTCTGGGCGTCGCCCGGCCGGCTGCGTCCGTACGCCGGGTGGTGGTGGTGAACGGGACGGGCGGCCGGGGCAGCTCGGCCGCCGACGTCGCCGCGGCCCGTCTGGCCACCCCGGGGTGGGAGTGGGTCCATCTCGACCGGGCGCACGGCACCTGGGTCGACGACCCGTGGCCGTTGCTGTGCTCGGCGTCGGTGGTGGTCAGTCACGCCGGCCAGAACCTGATCGCCGAGATCGCGGCGGCCCGCCGCCCAGCTCTGCTGCTGCCCCAGGACCGACCCTTCGACGAGCAGCTGGTGATGGCGTCGGCGCTGGAAGCCGCCGGGCTGCCCGCCGTGGTCAGGGACGCCTGGCCGACGCCCGCGGAGTGGCCCGAGCTGCTCGACCGACTGGGCCGGCTCGACGGCTCCCGCTGGTCGTCGTGGAACGACGGTCACGGTGCCGCCCGGATGGCGGACCTGCTGCTGGGGCTGGAGCCTGCGCGGGCGGTGTCGGCGTGAAGACCATGATCATCACGATCGTCCACGGTCGGCACGACCACCTGGAGCGGCAACGCCGGCTGATCGCCCGGTCCGCGTCGGTCGTCGACCACCACATCGTCGTCGCCATGGACGATCCGGCCGTCACCCAGCGGCTGCTCACCGCCCCACGGACCTCGGTGATCTCTGTTCCGGCCGACCCGCGCGGACTCCCGCTCGCGGCGGCTCGCAACACCGGAGCGGCCGCCGCGGTGGCCCGCGGCGCCGAGCTGTTGATCTTCCTCGACGTCGACTGCCTGCCCGACGAAGGGCTGGTGACGGCCTATCGGGAAGCGGCCCAGGACCCCGCTACCGCGGCCTCGCTGCTGTGTGGACCCGTGGCCTATCTGCCACCGCCGGGCCCCGAGGGCTACGACCTCCAGCGGCTGGCGGAGTTCACCCCGCACCCCGGCCGGCCGGCGCCCGCCCCGGGGGAGCAGCAGACCGACGGCGACCCCCGTCTGTTCTGGTCGCTGTCGTTCGCTCTCACGGCCACGACCTGGCGGCGGATCGGCGGCTTCGACGAGGAGTTCGTCGGCTACGGCGCCGAAGACACCGACTTCGGCTTCCGGGCCGAGGCAGCGGGCGTCGGCGTGACCTGGGTCGGTGGAGCGACGGCGTACCACCAGTGGCATCCGACGCAGTCCCCGCCGGTGCAGCACCTCGACGACATCCTCCGCAACGGTCAGATCTTCGCCCGGCGGTGGGGCTGGTGGCCGATGGAGGGCTGGCTGGAGGCCTTCCAGGAGCAAGGACTCATCTGCTGGGACGAGACGAAGGAGACCTACGTGCGGACTGCCGCCGACCTGAACGAAGACCTCGCGCTGAGCGGACATCGATGAAGATCGCGGTGCTGGCCCATCTGCACCATCCGATCGCCGAGCCCTTCAGCGGCGGGACCGAGATGCACACCGCACTGGTGGCCGACGAGCTGACCCGGCGCGGTCACGACGTGACGCTGTTCGCCAAGGCGGGCAGCCGCACAGCGGCCCGGCTGGTTCCGTTGGTCGGCGAGGACTTCACCTTCGGGCGGATGCCCGGCCCGGACGGGGACCGGTCGGGGGCGATCCTCACGGCAGCCGTCGGCTCCGCCATCGCGAGCATCCGTGCGGACGGCTACGACGTGGTCCTGAACAACTCCCTGGGCCCGCAGCCGTACACGGCGCTGGCCGATCAGCCGATGATCACGATCCTGCACACCCCGCCCACGTTGGAGAAGGTGCTGGCGGTGATCACCGCTCCCGGCTGGGCGCCCGACCCTCGGCACGCCTACGTGAGCGTGTCGGAGGTGAACTCGGCGGCTTGGCGAGAGGTGCTCCCAGAAGTCACCTGCGTCCCGAACGGCATCCGGCTCGACAGGTGGCCCGACCCGGGCGTGGCCGAGCCCGACCTGGCGGTCTGGGCGGCGCGGATCACCCCGGAGAAGGGGCTGCATCTGGCCATCGACGCCATCCGCCGCACCGAGCTGCGCCTGGAGTTCAGCGGACCGATCGCCGACCGGGCCTATTTCGACACCGAGATCGCGCCCCGGCTCGGGGCGGGGGTCAGCCACGTCGGCCATCTCGGCCACGAGGACCTGGCCCGTCAGCTCGCTCGCGGGGCGGTGTTCGTGTCGTCCTCGGTGTGGGCCGAGCCGTTCGGACTCACCCTGGTCGAGGCGATGTCCTGCGGCACCCCGGTGGCCGCCTTCGCGAACGGTGCTGCGCCCGAGATCGTGACGTCAGCTGCGGGGGTGCTGGCCGACGCCGAGACCGCCGAGGCACTGGCCGTCGCCGTCGAGG
>CAWCDP010000021.1:0-84252 GCA_963794405.1 uncultured Actinomycetota bacterium | reverse complement strand
GGGATCCAACTCGGCCGTGCTGAACAGCCTCCAGGTGGTGGGCACCGCCTACGACCTGACGGAGCGCCGGCGGTACGCCGACGGTGTCCTTCGCGGCATGGACTACGTGCTCGGTCGCAACGCTCTGAACATCAGCTACGTGACCGGCTACGGCACGTACGCCAGCCAGAACCAGCACAGCCGGATGTATGCCCACCAGGTCGACCCTCGGCTGCCCAACCCGCCGCGTGGCACCTTGGCGGGCGGCCCCAACGGGACGGCACTGACAACCGGGGACCCGGTCGCCGCGGCCAAGCTGACCGGCTGCGTCCAGCAGTTCTGCTACATCGACGACATCGGGTCGTGGTCGACCAACGAGCTCACCATCAACTGGAACGCACCCCTGTCGTGGATGGGGTCGTTCCTGGCCGACGTCGGACGCGAGGGTCGCCAGCGCGCGTTCGCAACGGTGAGATGACAGAAGCTCTACGGCGACGTCCGAGCCGCCCTCACCGGGCCAGGTGGTGCAGCACGGCCAGCACCCGCCGGTGATCGTCGGTGTTCGGCGGCAGCATCAGATGGTCGTAGATGCGCGAGACGTGCTGCACGACGGCTTTCTCGGTGATGGAGAGGCCCTCGGCGATCGCGGCGTTGCTGCGGCCCTCGGCCATCAGGGCGAGCACCTGCTGCTGCCGCGGGGTCAGTCGCCGTCCGGAGGTGTCGTCGCGATCGGCCCGGGTGATCATCAGGGCGACGACCTCCGGGTCCAGGACGGTGCCACCCTCGGCGACGCGGACGAGGTCGGCGCAGAAGGTGGAGACGTCGGCGATCCGCTGCTTGAGCAGATAGCCCACGCCACTGGGGTTGTCGGCGATCAGCTCGACCGCGTACCGGCGCTGCACGTGCTGGGACAGCACCATGACGCCGATCCCCGGGTGGGTGCCGCGGATCCGCCGGGCCGCGCGCAGCCCGTCGTCGGTGAAGTCGGGCGGCATCCGGATGTCGGTGACGACGACGTCGGGACGGCTCTCGTCGACCTGCCGGACCAGATCGTCGGCGTCGGCGGCGGTGCCCGCCACCAGGTGCCCCGGCCCGCTCCAGCAGATGGGTCATGCCCTGTCGCAGCAGGGCTTCGTCCTCGCCGATCACGATCCGCACGGCAGCTCCGCCACGACTCGGGTGCCACGGGCCGGCGGGCTGGTCAGGTGGAGACGACCGCCGAGGGTCTCGACCCGGTCGGTCAGCCCGCCCAGGCCGGCGCCCGGGCGCACGTGGGCGCCTCCGACTCCGTCGTCGGCCACCTCGACCCGGAGGTGGTCCCCGGCTCGGGTGAGTCCGACGTGCAAGCTCGTCGGGCGGGCGTGCTTGAGCGCGTTGGTCAGCGCCTCGGCCACCACGAAGTAGGCGGTGCTCTCCACCACCTGGGAGAGATCGTCCTCCGACACCGACATCTCCAGCGTGGTGGGGATGGGCACGCGGTCGACCAGGTCCTCGGTCGCCGCACACAGTCCGCGCTCGATCAGGGCCGCGGGGAGCACCGCGTGCACCAGGTCGCGCAGCTCGGCAGCGGCGTCGTCCACACCCACGCGCAGCGCCACCCCGGCGTCGCGCACCGCCGGCGGGGTGTTCGGGTCCTCGGCCAGCTCCTGCGCCTGCAGGGCGAGCAGCACGAGTCGCACCTGCAGCCCGTCGTGCAGGTTGCGGGCCACCCGCCGACGCTCGTTGTCCCCCGCCTTGACGATGCGCTCACGAGAGCGCCGCAGCTCCTGCTGGCTGGCCCGCAGCTCAGCGGTGACCCGCTCGTAGTCGACGGCGATCGCGATCACCTGGCCGGCGGCGTGCACCGGGGCCGGGTCGGCCAACAGGGACCGGTCGTAGTCGATGGCCCCCACCCGCTCTCCGTGGCGCTGGATCTCGACCAGTCCGCGGTCGTCCGCCGCACCGGACACGGCCGCGATGTCGCCGTTGGCGTGGACGTAGTCGTTGCGATCGGCCACCCAGAAGACCAGGTTCACCGACTCGTCACCGAGCGCTCGGGCCAGTGCCTCGTTCAGCCGCGGTCGCGCCGAGTCGACCGAGCTGAGCCAGACCCCGAGCTCCTCGATCTCGGCGGTGCGCGCGAACCCGCCCCGCAGCAGGGCGAAGGTGAACGCCAGCGGCACGCCCGCGACAGAAACCAGCTGAACCGGGAACACCCAGTCCGGCGGCAGCCCGACGGCGGTGAGCAGGCTGGAGCTGATCGGGATCGACAGCACCACCAAGATCCCGTACCCGTACAACGGCGCCAGGGCTCGGCGTCGACGACTGGTTGCCCGCCGCAGCCGGAGCGCCAGGATGACGGTGGTCGCCACCATGACGGCCGCACCGGCGAGGGACTGGACCACACCGCCGATGGCCAGCAGATCCGGCCGGTCGGCGACGAACAGCAGGTCGTACGGCGGAGGTTGTGCGAGGAACAGGAAGAGCGGCGCCTGCAGGACCGTGCAGACGACGTAGGCGGCAGCGACCACCACCCACGAGGCACGACTCGGCAGCCGTCCGGAGGGGAAGGCGTGCAGCACATGAACCAACACCGCCAGGGGCATCGTGGCCGTCACCACGCTCACCGCCACCAGAACCGGGATCCGCGGTCGGCTGCATCCCGGCCACCAGGATCGCCAGACCCGCGAACACGATCAGGAAACCGAAGCGGTTGCCGGGCCGTCGGCTCCAGGCCAGCAGTCCGGCCGCGACGTAGAGCCAGCCGACCAGCACGTTGAGCACGAACGGCTGCAACAGCATCGGCGACGCCGCAGCGACCAGGACGATCAGGATCGCCCCCAGCAGTCCCGTCGTCACCGCGATCTGGATGAGGGCCAGCCGGAGCGGTCGCGGGGTCGAGGACGACCAAGCCGGCGCGACGCTCACGACAGAAGTGTGCAGGCTTGCGGGCCCGAGTGCACACCGTCCACCTCCGAGGTGAGACACGGCCAGTGCGGTGCCGGCGCCGGCGCCAATCGGAGAGAATGGGCGGAGCTGCTGTCTGTCCGGTGCCCGATCGGGCGTCCGCAACGAACGAGGTCATCCCGCCGATGAGTGAACGTCCGGATCCGACGTACGCGCTGGTCGAGGACCTGATCGAACGCGCGCCCCTGGTGGTCGGGGCCCACCTCGACGTGTCGGAGGCGGCTGCCGCCATGACCGTGAGCGGATCGGGCTGTGCGGCGGTCCCGGTCGATCGGGCACCGGTTCGCGGTGCTGACCGATGCCGGCATCCGCAGCTGGGTGGCCTCGGGTGCCCCCGCCGTCAGCGCCGCCGCCCTGGCCGACCACGACCAGCCCTGCGTCCCGGTCGGCACGTCGTCGGCCGAGGCGATGATCACCATGCTGGACCGGGACGCCGACCACGTGATCGTGCTCGACCCGGTGGGCGAGCTGCGCGGCATCGTCACCGCCCGGGACTTCCTGGTGTCCCCCACGACGGCGGGGGTCTCGCTCCACCAGCAGCTCCGCCGGGCCGGCTCCCTCGACGAGCTCCATCGCCGCGCCCGGCGGTTACCGGTCACGTTGCGGGACTTCACCCGGCGAGGGCTCGCCTCGAGCAAGGTGATCGCGGTCCACTCCTCCCTGATCGACACCGTCGTCCGTCGCACCATCCACCTGGTGCTGTCCGGACACGACGACCTGGATCCCGCAGCCTTCAGCTGGCTCTCTCTCGGGAGCAACGGACGCCGCGAGGCCGTGCTGAGCTCCGACATCGACGCGGCCGTCGCCTTCGACGACAGCCTCGACATCGGGATGCTCGATCGCTACCGAAGTGTGCTGGCGGAGGTCGTCGGCGAGCTCGCGCGCGCCGGCCTGACCAGCGACAGCCACGGCGCCACCCCCGCGCACCGCCTGTTCGCCCGGACCGACGAGCAGTGGCGGGCGGCCGGTCGGCAGTGGCTCGCTGATCCGGCCGCGAACCGAGGCGGCGTGCTCATCTCCCTGCTCGTCGACGGCCGTCCCATCTACGGCGATCCGGGACCGTCCAGCATCGGCCAGCGTCTTCCAGGAGCTGCGGACGAGCCCGTCCGCGCTGCGGATCCTGCTGCACCAGGCACTGCTCCCCCGGGCCCGCCTGAGGTCGGTCCGTGCCCTGCTGAGCCGACGGCAGGAGCCCTTCGACCTGAAGGAACACGCCCTGGCGCCGATCGTCAACCTCGCCCGGTGGGCGGCCCTGAGCGTCGGGTCGTCGGCCCTCAGCACCATCGACCGTCTTCGTACGACGAGCGGCTCGGCGATCCTGCCCCAGGAGCAGGCCGACACGTTGATCGAGATCTTCGAGGTCCTGCAACGGCTTCGGCTGCGCACGCAGCTCGCTCAGCTGGATGCCGGCGAGACTCCGTCGGACCGCGTCGGCATCGACCGGCTCTCCCCCATCGACCGCAGTGTGATCGGCCAGGCCGTCCGCGAGATCGCTGCGGTCCAACGGCGGGCGGCGAACCTGGCCGCGTCGGCGCCGCCCGACGCTTGGTTGGAGGTGCCCGGATGACCCTCGATCGGGGGCTGTCGCCGCCGGTCCGGTCAGGCCGAGGGAGCGACGGGAGCCTCGACCTTCGTGGCCGACGAAGCGCCCGGAAGACCGGCGATGGCCCGGCGGTACGCAGCCTTCTTGAACGTGAACGCCACCGCTCCACCGGCGAGGGTCAAGGCCACGACGATCAGCCCGAAGTACTGCAGCACCGGATTCGTGCCCTCGGGGTCGTAGACCTCCTGGCGCGGCCAGGCGAGGTTGATCGCCATCGCCAGTCCCCACACCACAGCCAGCACGTTGATCGGCAGTCCCCAGCCGGCCGAGGCTGAACACCGGCTTGCCCAGCTCGTCGTCCTGCGGTCCGAGCTCGGTGGGCCAGCCCTTGAGGCGGCGGTAGAGCATCGGAGCCGTCACGCACAGGTAGGCCAGGTAGAGCAGCACGATGCAGGTGCTGGTCAGCGCGGTGAACACACCGGCGTGGCCGAGGTTGATCAACAGCAGGATGGCGGCGCCCACGCCGACCAGGACCGCGGCGTTCACCGTGGCGCCACGGTGGGAGACCTTGCGGAGCTGACGCGAGAACGGCAGGACCTCGTCCCGCGACATCGAGAAGATCATCCGCGTGGTGGCGGTCTGGATGGCCAGCGTGCAGACGAAGGCGGCCAGCACCACGTCGGCCAGCAGCACCCGGCCCCAGAAGTCGCCGAGGCGGCTGGTGACCACGTACGCGAGCCCACCGCTGGACAGCTGGTCGTCGAGGGTCGGGCTGGCCATCAAGGCGCCGAGCAGGATGAGGCCGCCGCCGATGCCGGAGACGATCAGGGCACGCAGGATGGTCTTGGGCGTGGTGCGGCGGGGGTTGTGCGTCTCCTCGGCGAGCTCGCCGGCCGAGTCGAACCCGACGAGCACGTAGCCCGCCATCAGGGCGGCGGCCAGCAGGGCGCCGAAGCTGGTCACCCCGCTGGTGTCGAGCACGATCCCCGGCCCGCGGACGGAGGTGGAGAACAGGGCGAAGATCAACAGCACCACGCCGATCAGCTCTGCCGTCACGCCGACGGCGTTGACCACCGCCATCACCCGGACCGCGACCGAGTTGATCAGGGTGGTGACGATCAGCAGCATCAGGCCCAGGACGATGGCGTTGGTCGCCCCGCTCAGGCTGGCGATGGACGGATCACCGCCCACGATCTGGAAGCCGGACCAGATCGCCGGGAGGACCGCCTGCATGGCGATCGCGGCCGCGGCCACGGTCACGATCTGGGCGATGATCATGGTCCAGCCGGCGAACCAGCCGATCACGTCACCGCCGAGTCGTCGGGCCCACTGGTAGATGGCCCCGGAGAGGGGGTAGCGACCGGCCAGCTCGGCGAAGCACAGGGCCACCATCAGCTGTCCGAGGAAGACCGCCGGCCAGGTCCAGAAGAAGAAGGGTCCGGCGAAGCTGAAGCCGAAGCCGAAGAGCTGGAACACGGTGGTCAGGATCGAGACGAACGAGAACCCGGCGGCGAACGAGGCGTACGTCCCGATCGAGCGGTGCAGGTCCTGGCCGTACCCGAACTCGTTGAGGTCCTCGGCCGCCGCGTCGTCGAGTGACACCGGTTCGGCTGTCTTCGTGGTCATCGCCATCAGGACTCCTCAGGGGATCCGAGAGGACGGCGCGCGCACCGGCCTCGAGGGGTCTCCCGGGCTTTTGTCCCGCCGTGGAGCAGTCGCCCTGGCGGAGACTGCTTGCAACTCTTGGTCCAGGCCCGGCCGACAGAGATCGGGCTCGATGATCACTGGCCGCCGGCGGAACCCTAGATGCGCGCCGTTCTCGGAGAACGACTCAGCTGCATTCCATCGGAGAACTGTTACGGCTGCCCCGGGCGGATGTTACCGACAGGCAACGGCCATCGCCCGAGCGTTACGACCTGATGTCATGGCGCCGGGCGGCGATGATCATCAGCCGATCCGCGCCGACGGCTGCGTGCTAGCGTTCCGCGAACAGGGCACGAAGGGCTCCGACCGACGAGGGTGGCCGTACCGGTACGTCGCAAAGACGGCCTCACGAGGAGTGATCACCGATGTCAGAGAACGGCCACGACGACCACGTCCACAGCGAGGACGGCGGCGGCACCGAGGGTTACGCGCATGCGCACGGTCCCGGTCAGCCGACGCACACCCACGGTCCCGGAGGGCACTCGCACAGTGACGCGTTCGCCCAGAAGGAGGGCCGCTGGGCGCAGGCGGCCGAAGAGCGGATCTCCTTGTTCCGCCACGACCAGGAGATCGAGCAAGGGCTGGCGTTCGGACTGCCGGGATCCCCGACCCTGGTCGACCGGACCATCCCGACCTTCTCGCGCGGCGAGCTGCCGCACTTCGCCGGCGAGCGCGGCACCTTCTTGAACTCGCCGTTCCTCGAAGACGTCAACGAGGTCACCGACGCCGAGGTCGCCGTCTTCGGCGCACCCCTCGACTCCGGCGCCACGTACCGGCCCGGCGCGCGGTTCGGCCCCCAGGGCATCCGCCGTTCCACGAACCTCTTCGGCACCTACTGCTACGAGCTGGGGGTCGACCTCCGCGAGCAGCTGAACATGGTCGACATCGGGGACGTGTTCACCATCCCCGGCAACCTGGAGAAGTCGTTCGACCAGATCAGCCAGGCGATGGCCCACGTCTACCAGCGCGGCGTCTTCCCGGTCATCCTCGGTGGGGACCACTCGATCGGCTATCCGACCATCCGGGGCATGGCGCCGTACGTCGACGGCAACATCGGCATCATCCACTTCGATCGTCACGTCGACACGCAGGAGACCGACCTCGACGAGCGGATGCACACCACGCCGTGGTTCCACGCCACCAACCTGAAGAACGCCCCCGCGACGAACCTGGTCCAGATCGGCATCGGAGGCTGGCAGTCCCCCCGGGCCGGCGTGAAGGTGGGTCGGGAACGCGGCACCACGATCATGACCGTGGGTGACGTCGAACGGGTCGGCATCGAGAAGATCGCCGAGACCGCCCTGGAGATCGCGTGGAAGGGCGCCAAGGCGGTCTACCTGTCCTTCGACATCGACGTCATCGACGCCGGCTTCGTGCCCGGGACGGGCTGGCCCGAACCGGGTGGGCTGCTGCCCCGCGAAGCGCTCAACCTGATCAGGATGATCTCCGCGCCCGGGCTCGCGGGCCTGGAGGTGGTCGAGTGCGCCCCACCGTACGACTGGGCCGAGCAGACCGCGTTGCTGAGCTCCCGGGTCATCTTGGACTCGCTCGCCGTGCTGGTCCGAGAGGGACATCTGGGCAAGAAGGCGGCTGTCAAGGACCGACGTGCCTGGGGTCCGCAGGCCTGACGAGGTTCCTGGCTGGCGGGTGTTCTCCGGGCGCGCCGTGTGCTGGAGCTGGACCGCGGGCAGGAGGGCAAGGCCGCGAGCGGGCAGAGTGTGGGCGTGACGATGCACCCTGACCAGCTCACCGTGTCGCCGGCGATCGTCCGCCGGCTGGTGGACGAGCAGTTCCCGGCCTGGCGGACGATGCCCGTGGTGCCGGTCGACCGGGAGGGAACGGTCAACGCGATCTACCGCATCGGCGACCGGATCGCGGCGCGGTTCCCACTGCGTGCTGAGGATCCGGACGTCGTCCGGCGGCAGCTGCAGACCGAGGCGTCCGCGGCGCGGGAGCTGTCGGGGCGCACCCGGTTCCCCACGCCGGAGCCGGTGGCCCTGGGCGAGCCGGGTGTCGGCTACCCCCTCCCCTGGGCCGTGCAGACCTGGCTGCCCGGGGTGCCGGCCACCGACGCGGATCCCGGCACGTCGATCACCTTCGCCCAGGATCTGGCCGAGCTCATCCACGATCTGCGCGCGCATCGACACCCGCGGCCGCACCTTCACCGGCACCAACCGTGGCGGCGACCTCCGTGCCCACGACGCCTGGATGGAGGAGTGCTTCGACCGGAGCACCGGTCTGCTCGACGTGCCGGTGCTCCGCCGGCACTGGAGCGCGCTGCGGGACCTGCCGCGGTCGGAGCCCGACGTGATGACGCACGGTGACCTGATCCCCGGGAACGTGCTGGTGGGCGACGGACGTCTCGTCGGGCGTGATCGACGTCGGGGGGTTCGGGCCGGCCGACCCGGCTCTGGATCTCGTCGGGGCCTGGCACCTCCTCGAGGCGGGGCCACGGCAGGTGTTCCGTGATCAGCTCGGCACCGACGACCTCGCCTGGGAGCGGGGTCGCGCCTGGGCCTTCGAGCAGGCGATGGGCCTCGTCTGGTACTACGCCACCAGCAACCCGACCATGAGCGCGCTCGGCCGTCGTACGCTGCAGCGCCTCGTCGAAGGGACCTCGATCAGCTGACGCCGGGGCAACACACCGGGCCGATCCGGCACCTGTGTCACCCGAACGGTCGGGCCCGATAGATTCGTTCCTGGCCTCGGGGGTCAACCGGCGGAGGTTCCGTGGACGTACCAGGTCGGATCGACGATCCCTCGCCGTCGGCCACCCATCCGCGGGGGTCGATGTGAGGGGTTCACCGAGCCGGCGACTGTCGGACCCCTCTCGGCTGTGGCTGCTCTATCTGGCCGCAGGCGGGGTGGCGCTCGTCGTGTACGCCGTGGTGCCCGTCGGGCTGCCGACCGCGATCATCTACCAGCTCGTCGGTCTGTCGTCGGTCGGTGCCGTGCTGCTGGGCACGCGGCTGCATCATCCGGACCGTCGCCTCCCCTGGCATCTGATGGCCGCCGGTCTGGCCCTGTGGTCGATCGCCGACGGCGTCGGCTTCTGGTGGTCCGACGTCCTCGACATCGACGAGTTCCCCACCCCGGCGGATCCGATCTATCTGCTCGGCTACGCGATCGTCGCCGCCGGCATCGCGCTGCTGGTCGAGCGGCACCACCGACGGGATCCGGCCGGAACCCTGGACAGCCTGATCCTCACCACCTCGCTCGCGGTGCTCTCGTGGGTGCTGCTGGCCCGGCCGACCATCGCCACCTACCAGGACTCGCCGGCGGCTGCCGCACTGGCCGTCGGCTACCCGATCGCCGACATCATCCTGGCCGGCCTGCTGATCAGGCTCGTGACCACCGCCGGCGGTCGCACCCGGTCCTTCCGCCTCCTGGTGATCGCCCTCATCCTCCTGATTTCCGCCGACACCGCGTCCTCGGCCCTCCAGCTGCTGACCTTCGACGACAGCCGTCCCCTGGACTACCTCTGGCTCGCGTCCTACGTTGCCTGGGGAGCCGCGGCCCTGGAGCCGTCGATGGCATCTCTGTCGGCACCCGGCGAGCTCACGCACACCCGGTTCTCCCGTGGACGGCTGGGCTTCCTGACGATCGCGGTGCTGATCGCCCCGGTCACCCTGGGCGTCGAGATGGCGCTCGGGATCACCCCCACGATCTGGGCTGTGGTCATCTTCTCCATCATCGCCTTCCTCCTCGTCCTGGCGAGGATGAACCTGTCGATCGTGCAGATCGAGGCCGCCAACTCCGAACGCGCCGCCGCGCAGGCGGAGCTGAGCCACCGAGCCGCCCATGACCCCCTGACCGGACTCGCCAACCGCGCTCACGCCATGCGCGCCATCTCGGCGTCCCTCAACCGCGCGCAGCGTTCCGGGGCCGTGGTCGGGTTGCTGTTCGTCGATCTCGACGGCTTCAAGCAGGTCAACGACACACTGGGTCACCAGGCCGGCGACGAGATGCTGCGCGCCGTTGCCGAACGCCTGCTGCGTACGGTCAGGGCCGGCGACCTGGTGGCCCGCCTCGGAGGTGACGAGTTCCTGATGCTGCTGGAACCTCTCGAGGACGAGGCCGCCGGCGTGCTCGTGGCCGAGCGGATCATCGCCGCGATCGCGGAGCCGCTCCGGCTCAGTACCGGACATCCCATCCGCATCGGTGCCAGCGCTGGGCTGGCGCTGAGCCAGGACGCCGGCACCGACCCCGAACGCCTTCTGCAGGAGGCCGACATCGCCGTCTACCGGGCCAAGTCGTCCGGTCGGGCTCGCGTCGAGGTGTTCGACCGCTCCCTGCGCGACCGCCTGGACCGCCGCACCGTGGTCGAGGACTCGATCAAGAACGCCCTGACCGGCAAGGGAGCCGACCTGAACCTGGTGCCCGTCGTCGAGCTGATCACCGGTGAGCTGGGCGGGCTGGAGGCACGCATCCGCTGCCGGGTCGGCGACGAGCTGGTCGAGCGGCAGGACCTCGTTGTCGAGCTGGGTCGTAGCCCCTCCGTGATCGACCTGGACGCCTGGACGATGCGACAGGCCTGCACGGACCTGGTCGCGCTCGGTGAGACCCGGCAGGCCCTCGCTGTCACCGTGCCGGTGACGGCTCATCACCTGCTGCTGGATCGGGTCTGCGGCGACGTCGCGGACGCCCTGGCGGCGTCCGGCGCCGAGGCGAACCGCCTGGTCCTCCTGCTCCCCGCGGCCGAGATCACCGAAGACCTCCGCCTGCTGGCGAATCTCGACACCCTCCGCGACTGGGGCGTTCGGCTCTGCCTCGACGGGTTCGGCGCCGGCACGGCCCCGACCAACCAGCTGCTCCAGCTGCCGGTGTCCACGGTTCGCCTCCACCCGGACATGATGCGCGAGGCTGGACGATCGACACCGACCGGCGGGGACCCGGCCGCCGGGCCCGCCGATGATCGAGAGTCGAGCCCGACGTCGCTGCAGTTCCTGCGGCTGACCGTGCAGACCGCCCACGCCTTCGGCTACCAGGTCATCGCCACCGGCCTGGACGATGCCGATGATCTTGCTGCGGCGACGCACGCAGGATGCACGTACGGGCAGGGTGCGGCCGCGACCGACCTCCTGCGCGACGCCGACGTCCAGGAGCTCACTCGTCCCACCGGCCTCGGCGCCCCGCCTGAGCCGAGACTTCTCGAGGCCGTACGCCGACCGACAGATCGTTGATCTGACAGTCTCGGTCAGCGGGCCGATGTGACCAACCCTGGAAATCGTGTGCGTGTCGACCAGCCCAACGAACACACATCGGGTCGCACCGAGGGCCCTCGAGCCACGACTCTGGAACACGTCGGAGACCGCCCCGGCAAGCCATGAGGTGACGTGTGAGCGGCGAGTGAAGGCATTCTTCACCCTCAGGAGCGAGATCGTGACGCCACCTGCCCGCCCACCGACCCCGTGGGACGCTTGGTTCGGACGCGTTCGGGCCGCACGCGTGCACGGGTGGAGACCAACGACGTCGACACCCGTCTCGCGAGAGAGGATGACGGTGCTATGTCGCGGAAGCAACGTTTGACCTGGACCGTCGTGCTTTGGCTCGCTGTCGTCGTCACAGGCTTCGCCGGCTTCGTCGTCGTCGGTGGCGGCACCGCGCTGTGGCTGGTCGAGGGTGAGCGGCCCGATGGGACCATCCGCTCCTGGGGTGATGCGCTGTGGTGGTCGCTGACCACCTTGACGACGGTCGGCTACGGCGACCACGTGCCTGTCACGACGACGGGTCGTTTGATAGCCGCCGGTGTGATGGTGGCGGGGGTGGCAGTCATCGGTGCCGTGGCGGCCATCGTCACGCTGGTGGTGGCTCTTCGAGTCGCGCGCGAGGAGGAGCTGGCATTCGAAGCAGCAGCCGAGACACTGGAGCAGCGCCTGGATGCGCGTCTTGCTCGGATCGAGGCGCAGCTGGCTGGTCTGGATGCGCGGCTGCAGAAGTGGTCCGATCGTCCCGGTTGATGACGATGGGCGCAGGGGACGAGATGATCAGTAGCCGATGGTCGATGCCCAAGCTCAACAGGTGGGGCCAGCGTGATCCGCTCCACGAAGCCAGGATCCACACAGGGCGCAGACGTTTATCCTAGATCAGTTCGCAGCCGTGGAGTGCGACCGCCCGAGCCTAGGGCCACGTAACGGAGTCAGGGACCTCTATGAGCGATGAATCAACCCCGATCGAGAACACGAAATCCGCTGGGGTGTCCCCATTGCGTCTGCGGGTTGGCGTGATTCTCATCCTCCTCTGGTGGACGCCATTGTGGTTGTTGGCGCCCTACATCGCGAATTCCCTCACTGGGCTCAGCAACCCTCCATCAGTCAGTGAGGTCACGACGGTCATCGTCGTGGTGCAGACCATCATCGGACTGATCGGGTTCTGGGTCGCCGGAACGGGAGTCAAGTCGATCATCAAAGGCTCCACCAAGAGGCAAGCACTCGCGGCCATCTGGTCCATATTCCTTCATGGCGAGATCCGAGGTCAGGCGGACGCCGGCGATGACCCGAACAAGCCGCGAGCCACACCGGAGGTCTAGCCCATCCGCGTCGCGGACCGGCCGCCGTACCGGAATGGAAAACTCGGATCAGGGATGGACTCATCGGGCTACGGGATGCATTGGTCCTGATGGCATGGCGTGCCACAAGGTCCACAAGACGACCCTGTACCTCCGCTTCGGCACGATGGCTCGGTGCCGCCTGCTGAGTGGGTCAGAGGGAAGGACCCGACGTCGTCCCGCTCAGTCGTCCCGCTCAGTCGTCCCACGGGGGCGTGTCGTCCATCTTCTTGTAGTACTTGGCAAGGTGGCTCTTCACCCGGTTCACGTCACCCGAGGGGATGTTGATCCCGCCGTGCGCACCCTGCATGATCCCGCCGGCGGCCATCACCGCCCGGGGAACGGCCACCAGGCGACCGTTCACAACATCGGCGATCAACAGCTTGTACGCGGTGAAGTTGTCCTTCTTGTCGGCGTCGTACCACACGTGCGCGTCGCGGTACTTCTCATTCGGCTCGTCGTCAGCACTCGCCCACTGCCGTACGCGCTTCTCTGCCGCCGCACCGTCCCAGTGTCGGTCGCGATCGGCCAGAGCCAGATCCTGGAAAGCAGTGACAGCCATTCCATTCCTCCTTCTCGAACTACGATGACCAGTTCCACGGCCAGGGACTGACGCAGCTCGCCGTCGCCTGCGCACGGTAGATCCGCATCGGGGCTTGCGACTCGGCGCCCCTTCAGTCGCTGGGTCCTCCTAGACGTCGAGTCTGGTCTGGCCGCGCCAGGTGAGGTGCGGTCGGCTCAACGCGTCGATGTCGAAGGCGATGAGGCCACGGAGGGCAAGCACCGCGACGGTCCACCCCACGCCCCGACCGTCGAGTGTGCAGAGGCCGCCGTACCGCGGGTCACGCTCGACCCGACCCGTCGCGACTGCCCGGAGAACCCACAGCTGCCGGGTGCTCAACCGGACATCGACCTCTCCAGCCGACGAGATCTTGATCACGTCCTCGACATACCCAGGAGATCCCTCGCGAAACGACCATCTCGATGACTCTGGCGGCGGTTCGGTCAGGCACGAGGGCCCAGGGGCCAGGCTGGAGATCGAAGGCGACGATCTCAGCCGTGAACGTACCCGAAGGCACCGTCGCGGATCAGCCCTGAACCTCGTGGATCACCCGGTTCAGCCACTCCCGCAGGAGTGCGCGCTCGCCGTCGGTGAGCGTCGGCATCGAGGGCACGGCTGCTGCGAACGTCACCACCAGCGCCGGAAGGTCGGTCGCCACCGCGACCGGCGCGGACACGAGGATGCCGCCGAGAACGGCTTCGAGCGTGGCTTCCGCCAGACCCGGGTCGCGCTCGTGGTCGGGTTGACCCACCAGAGCCAGCACCACGCCGCTGCCCGCGGCGTGGATCATGCCGACCGCACGTGCCGGTGTCACCCGCAGCAGCCCTGCCTCGGCCAGCCGGCCGACCCGCGCGGCCAGCACCTCGGCACCGACCGTCACTGCCGCAGAGCGAGGACCGCGCCCCGGGGTGGCGAGCAGCATGAACAGATCGGGATTGGTGAGCCCGAAGTCGATGTGGGTACGCCAGGCGGCGCGGAGGTCCTCGACCGGATCGCCGCTCTCCGCAGCCGCCCGGGCCGCCTTGTCGGCGACGTAGGTCGCCATCACCTGCTCGGCCACCGCGTCCAGCAGCCCGGCCTTGTCGCCGAAGAGCCGGAAGATGGTCGGGGCCGGCCGGCCGGCCAGCTGGGCGACCGAACGGGTGGTCACCGCCTGCGCACCACCGTCGCGCAGCAGCTGCGCGGCAGCGTCGACGATGGCGGATCGCGGGTCGGTACGGGAGTCGAGCTCGGTCCTCGTCGTCATGGATCGACGATAGCAAGTCTGCGCTATCAACGATTCGAATCGATGATAGCGTTGCGGTCGAACCACTGATTCAAGGAGGAACGATGATCATCGTCACCGGCGCCAACGGACGGCTCGGCTCTCAGATCGTCCACCAGCTGCTGGAGCGGCTCCCCGCCGAGACCATCGGCGTGAGCGTGCGAGACGTGGCCAAGGCACAGACGCTGGCGGTACGAGGAGTCCGCGTACGGGCGGGAGACTTCAACGATC
Source organism: uncultured Actinomycetota bacterium (assembly GCA_963794405.1). GTDB lineage: Bacteria > Actinomycetota > Actinomycetes > Propionibacteriales > Propionibacteriaceae > Microlunatus. The sequence goes on along the minus strand of CAWCDP010000021.1, from coordinate 69,476 downwards.
CGACCACTCTCGACCACGCCTTCGAGGGAGCCGACCAGGTGCTCGTCGTGTCCGCCGCGATCCGCGGTCCGGGCGCCGGCCTCGCCAACCAGCAGGCCATCGACGCGGCCGTACGGGCGGGCGCCACCCGCGTCCTCTACACCAGCCACCAGGCCGCCTCACCCGATTCGCTCTTCGCTCCCCAGCCGCAGCACGCCGCCACGGAGCGGTATCTGGCCGGCCCGCACGTGGCCGGGCAGGGGATCGCGTACACGTCACTGCGCCACGGCTTCTACGCCAGCACTCTCGAGATCTATCTGCCGGAGGCGCTCCGCACCGGCGAGCTGAGGCTTCCCGAGGACGGTCCGGTGTCGTGGACGGCCCACGCGGATCTCGCCGAGGTCGATGCCATCGCCCTGACCCGACCCGGCGCCCTCGACGGGATCTCCCCCGCTCTGACGGCGCCCCAGCTGCTGGACTTCGCGGGAGCGGTCGAGCTGCTCAGCGACCTGACCGGTCGGACGATCCGGCGGGTCGTCGTGGACGACGACGAGTGGAGAGCCGGGGCCATCGGGCGCGGCTTGCCGGCGCCGGCGGCCGACTTCTCCCTCGGGATGTTCCGCGCGGCCCGACGCGGCGAGTTCGCCGTCACCGACCCGACCCTCGAGTCTCTGCTCGGCCGTCCGGCCACCCCGGTCGCCGCCGTCCTGGGCGACCTGCTGACCGCGAGTGCGGGTTCGAGCGCGGTGACGAACAGCTGATAACGGCTGCGCGCGATGAGTTCCCCGACAGACGGAGGTCTGATGAGGACCTGCTGCCCGACAACGGAGGACTGATGACCGCCCCCACCACGGCCACGACCACGAGCTCGCCCGTGATCACCCTTCTGACCTGGCTGCCGAGGGTCGCCCTGGCGGTGGTGTTCGCCGCAGCGGGCTTCTCCAAGGTCGCCGGCGACCCGGCCATGATCGACCTGTTCAGCGACATCGGGGCCGGTCAGGGTCTGCGGTATGTGGTCGGAGTGCTCGAGATAGCCGGAGCGATCGGCGTCCTGGTGCCCCGGCTCTGCGGTCTGGCCGCGGCTGGTCTGGCCCTGCTGATGCTCGGCGCGACCATCACCAACATCGCGGTGCTGGGCTACAGCCCGATCGTCACGCTGTTCCTGCTCGCGCTCGCCGCCTTCACCGTCTGGCTTCGGCGGCACCACCTCGATCCGCGGCAGCCACGCCGGTAGTCGTCGAAGCACGTCGTCGCGGTCCGCGGAGACACGCGGCCCTCGCAAACAACAAGGGCAAGGAGTCCACGACTCCCTGCCACTCCCAACGTATAGCGCACCCCCGGGCTTGCGGCAAGGCCCCTGTCGACCTTCAGAATCAGGAGGTCGGCCTTCAGCATCAGGACGTCCGCCTTCGGGGTCGACCCGCGGCATCGTGTCTGGGCCGAGGAATCAGGGACCTGAGGAGCAGCGTTGTTCGACGTGATCGTGGCCGGGGGCGGACCGACCGGGGTGATGCTGGCCAGTGAGCTGCACCTCCAGGGAGTCCACGCGCTCGTGCTGGAGAAGGGGACCGAGCCGACGAGGATCGTCCGCGCCCTCGGCCTGCACGCCCGGAGCCTGGAGATCCTCGACCAGCGTGGACTGTTGGACCGCTTCCTCGCCCTCGGCCGGCAGTATCCCGTCGGCGGCTTCTTCGCCGGCATCCCCAAGCCGTCACCGACGCGTCTCGACACCGCCCACCCGTACGTCCTCGGCATCCCGCAGACCGTCACGGAGCGGCTGCTCCTCGAGCACGCGACCGAGCTCGGCGTCGAGGTCCGGTACGGCAGCGAGCTCGTGGGTCTCAGCCAGGACGGGGACGGAGTCACCGTCGAGCTGGTCGACGGCACCGAGCTGCGGGCGGCGTACCTCGTCGGCTGTGACGGGGGCCGCAGCACGGTCCGCAAGCTCCTGGGTGTCGACTTCCCCGGCGAACCCAGCCGGGTGGACACCCTGCTCGGCGAGACGGAGCTGACCGCGACACCGGAAGAGGTGGCCGCTGTGGTGGCCGAGGTGCGCAAGACCCAGCTGCGGTTCGGCGCCATCCCGCTCGACGGCGGTGTCTACCGCATCGGCGTGCCGGCCGCCGGGGTGGCCGACGACCGATCCGTCCCACCGACGCTGGAGGAGGTGAAGGGGCAGCTGATGGCCATCGCGGGCACCGACTTCGGGGTGCACTCACCCCGCTGGCTCTCGCGGTTCGGTGATGCCACCCGGCTGGCCGATCGCTATCGGGTCGAGCGCGTGCTGCTGGCCGGCGACGCCGCCCACATCCACCCGCCCAACGGAGGGCAGGGTCTGAACCTGGGGTTGCAGGACGCCTTCAACCTCGGTTGGAAGCTGGCCGCGGTGATCAACGGCTGGGCACCGACCGGCCTGCTGGACAGCTATCACGACGAGCGTCACCCGGTGGCCGCCGACGTGCTCGACAACACCCGGGTCCAGATGGAGCTGACGTCCCTGGACCCGGGACCGCAGGCCGTCCGGCGGCTGCTGTCGCAGCTGATGGACTTCGACGTCGTCAACCGGTACCTGATCGAGCAGGTCATCGCGGTCAGCGTCCGCTACGACTTCGGCGAGGGACCGGAGCTGCTCGGGCGCCGACTGCGCGACGTGCGGCTGCGTTCCGGCCGGCTGTACGAGCGCCTGCGCACCGGTCGCGGTCTGCTCCTGGACCAGACCGGACGGCTCTCGGTGCGCGGTTGGAGCGATCGGGTCGACGTGCTCGCCGAGCAGAGCGAGGAGCTGGACGAACCGGCGGTGCTGCTGCGGCCGGACGGTCACGTGGCCTGGATCGGCGAGGACCAGGACGAGCTGGTCGGACGACTGCCGAGGTGGTTCGGCGCGCCTGTCGACTGATGCCGCGAGCGGACCGGCCCTTGGCCGGGGTTCCGGTCGACCTGTCCGCCGCCTATATCCTGCCGGAATGGTCGGGATTCGCCCGGCCGGATCGGGCGCGTGGGTGCTGACGCACCTTCGGGCCTGGTCGAGTCGAGTCGAGGTTGTGCCATGACACGTCGAGCCACGCGGGTGCTGCTGCTGGGGTTGACCCTCCTGCTCGCCGGGCTGTTCGCGTCCTGCTCCAGTGCCGCACCCGAGACGACGCTGGAGCGGGTCCAGGACGCCGGCGTCCTGCGGGTCGGCACCGAGGGCACGTACTCACCCTTCAGCTACCACGACCCCACCACCAACGAGCTCACCGGCTACGACGTGGAGATCATCACCGCGGTCGCCCAGAAGATGGGCGTCAAGGCGGAGTTCGTGGAGGCTCCCTTCGACGCCATCTTCGCCAGCCTGCTGTCCGACCGGTTCGATGTGGTGGCCAACCAGGTGACCAAGAACCCGGAGCGGGAGGCGAGGTACGCGCTGTCGAAGCCCTATACGTTCTCCGACGGCGTGATCGTCACCCGCAGCGACGACACCTCGATCAGCTCGTTGGCCGATCTCAAGGGCAAGACCACAGCCCAGAGCTCCACCAGCAACTGGGCCAAGGTGGCCACCGATGCGGGCGCGAAGGTCGAAGCCGTCGAAGGTTTCACCCAGGCCATCACCCTGGTCAAGCAGGGGCGGGTGGACGCCACCGTGAACGACAACCTGGCGGTGCTGGAGTACGTCAAGACCACCCAGGACAAGGACGTCAAGATCGCCGCCGAGACCGGGGACACGAGCGAGCAGGTGTTCGCGTTGCGCCCCGAGGACGGCGCCCTGCGCGACGCGATCAACAAGTCCCTGGATGATCTTCGGGCCGACGGGACCCTGGCCCAGATCTCCCAGCGCTACTTCGACACCGACGTCTCGACCGGTAAGGCGAGTGCGACCACGCCGGAGGACCAGGCCGCGGTCCAGAGCACCTGGGAGCTGATCAAGAGCTCGATCGGGCCGATGCTGCTGGCCACGATCAAGGGCACCATCCCCCTCACCCTCATCAGCTTCGTCTTCGGACTCGCGATCGCGCTGCTGGTGGCGCTGATGCGCCTGTCGTCGGTCAAGGTGGTGTCGCAGCTGGCCCGGTTCTACATCTCGATCATCCGGGGCACTCCCCTGCTGGTCCAGCTCTACCTGATCTTCTTCGCGCTGCCCCAGCTCGGTCTGTCCTTCAACTCCTTCACCGCCGCCATCATCGCCTTCAGCCTCAACGTCGGCGGCTACGCCGCGGAGGTGATCAGATCGGCGATCCTGTCGGTGCCCAGAGGTCAGTGGGAGGCGGCCCTGACCATCGGCATGGGCTACGCGACGACTCTTCGCCGGATCATCCTGCCCCAGGCGGCCCGCACGGCTGTCCCGCCGCTGTCCAACACCTTGATCTCGTTGGTCAAGGACACCTCGTTGGCCTCGGTGGTGCTGGTGACCGAGCTGCTCCGGGTGGCGCAGATCGCCGCCGCCCCGACGTTCCAGTTCTTCGCCCTGTACGGCGTCGCGGCGCTGATCTACTGGGTGATCTGTCTGGTCATGTCCTTCGTCCAGAGCAGACTCGAGACCCGACTGGAGAGGCACGTGGCCCGATGAGTGATGCGGTGAGCGAAGACGAGAACGACGAGCCGGCAACCGACGGGCCGGCGACCGACGGGGCGGCGACCGACGGGGCGGGCGTCCTGCTGCGCGCCGACGGTCTGCACAAGCGGTTCGACGAGCTGGAGGTGCTGAAAGGCATCGACCTGGAGGTGCGGTCCGGTTCGGTGGCGGTGCTGATCGGACCCTCGGGCTCGGGCAAGACCACCGTGCTCCGCTCCCTCAACGGGTTGGAGATCCCCGACGCCGGCACCGTCGCGATCGGCGACGTGCAGGTCGACTTCAGCGCGACACCGACCAAGCGACAGCTCGGGCAGCTGCGGGCGCAGAGCTCGATGGTGTTCCAGGCCCACAACCTGTTCCCGCACCTCAGTGTGCTGCAGAACGTGACCGAGGGTCCGCTCGTCGTGCAGAAGCGGCCCCGCGAGGAGGTCCGCAAGGAGGGTCTGGCCCTGCTCGACCGGGTCGGGCTGGCCAGCAAGGCGGAGCAGCATCCCTACCAGCTCTCCGGCGGGCAGCAACAACGCGTGGGCATCGCCCGGGCCCTGGCGATGCGACCCAAGCTGATGCTTTTCGACGAGCCGACGTCCGCCCTCGATCCGGAGCTGGTCGGAGAGGTGCTGTCGGTGATGAAGGATCTCGCGGCGGAGGGCTGGACGATGGTCGTGGTGACCCACGAGATCCGGTTCGCCCAGTCGGTCGCGGATCAGGTCCTGTTCATGGACGGCGGCGTCATCGTCGAGAGCGGTCCGCCCGACGCGGTGCTGACCGACCCCCGGCAGCCGCGGACGCGGACCTTCCTGCACCGGATCCTCGACCCGATCTAGGCCACACGCGGGCGGCTCACCCTCGGACCGTGCCCACGGAATAGCCGTCCGCGCCCGGTGTTGGGATGATCATGACTACTTTCGGCATCATCGGGGCAGGACACATCGGCGGGCAGGTCGCACGGGCGGCCATCGGCCAGGGCTACGACGTCGTCATCGCGAACTCGCGCGGTCCGGAGACGCTGGGCGACCTGGTCGCCGAGCTCGGCCCGAAGGCTCGGGCAGCGACCGCCGCCGAAGCCGCCGCGGCAGCCGACATCGCGGTCGTGACGGTTCCCCTGCGGGCTCTGAACGACGTGCCGGTCGAGCCTCTCGCCGGCAAGATCGTGCTCGACACCAACAACTACTACTGGGAGCGTGACGGTCACATCGACGTGCTGGACCGCGGCGAGGCGACCACGAGCGGCCTGCTGCAGGAGCACCTGCCCACCTCGAAGGTCGTCAAGGCCTTCAACCACATCGGGGCCCGCGACATCACCACCGACGGAGCTCCGGCCGGTTCGCCGAATCGTCGCGCCCTGGCCACGGCCAGCGATCATGCCGATGCGGTGGAGTTCGTCACCGACTTCTACGATCGCCTCGGCTTCGACACGGTGAACGTCGGTCCGCTCAGCGAGTCCTGGCGGGTCGAGCGTGACCGGCCGGCGTACGTGGTGCGACAGAACGCCGCCGAGCTGCGGGAGAACCTGGCCAAGGCGCCGCGCACGATCTGAGCTCCTGCGCGAAGGGCCGCGTGTCGCCCGCCGGTGGGTCAGGCAGGACACGGGTCGCCAGGTCGCGGAGTGCTCAGCGGCCTCGGCGGCGGCCCGCACCGGCGGCGGCGCAGGCCACGCACCTGCGGGTCTCCGGCCGGGCGAGCATCCTCTCGGGAGGAACAGCCCGGCCACACACCTCACACACGCCGTAGTCACCATCGGCCAGGCGCCGCTCGGCCTCGGCGAGCTCGGCCAGCGTCCGCTCGGTCTGTTCCAGGAGGGCGACGTCGCGGGCCTGGTCCAGCGAGGCCGTGCTGCCGTCCGGGTCGTGCTCGTCGTCGGCGAAGGTGAGACTCCGCGCGACCCGGGTCTCCTCGATGGCCGCCACCAGCTCGGCCCGCTGGGCCTCGGCCTGGGCGGCGCGCCGAGCCAGAGCCTCCGCGTACACCGCCTCCACGTCCGACATCCCGCCATTCTGCCGTCAGCCCCCGACAGCTCCGGCGGCCCGGCTCCCGGGCCCAACGTGCCTCGTCCAGCGACGCCTCGAGGCTGTTGACATATGTTCGCGACCCGTAGTTCACTGCTGAACACCTAGTCGGCGTTCAGTGATGCGGCCGGAGCGAGCGCGGCCTCCCGACGACCGTCGACTCCCCCATCGAACACAGGAGTTCCGATGACCACCCCGATACGTCGCCGTACGATCCTCGCCGCCGCCGGCGCGGCCGCCGCCGGTCTGTCCCTTCCCGGCGTCGCCGCCACGGCCGGTGAACGTCGTCCCGGCACCGTCCGCTTCACCCTCGACGCGGAGGTGCTGGACGGCGGCGAGCAGATCACCTCCGTCACCCTCGACGCCTCGCGCCTCGGCACGATCAACCCGGCCAGCCTGACCACCGGCACCTTCACCGTGCACGCCAAGGCCACCAGCCCGATCCCTGTCGTCGCCCCCGACCTGATCTTCAGCGAGTACGACCTCGACCGCCAGGTGACCTCGGCACGAGTCAACCGACGCGGAGACATCGTGCTCGAGCTCGCCCACGGCGAGGGGAAGGTCGGCGGCGGCACCCTGGGCTACATCGTGAGCCGATCACGCAACGTCCAGCTCGACCTCGTCTACACGATCACCCAGAACGCCCCGCTCTCGGTGCGCGGTCGCGGTCCGGTCACCATCGAGCGTTTCGTCCAGGGAGCACTCTCGAGCCCGGAGGTGGACGCGTTCGCGTACGGGATCTCGCGCTCGGACATGAAGTACCGGCTCTACTCGCCCGGCGGTGGCCGGCACCGCTCGGGCGGACGCGGCAAGCGTCCGCTCATCGTCTGGCTGCACGGGGGCGGTGAGGGCGGTTCGCTGGCCGACGGCTACTACGACAACGAGACCACCCTGCGGGCCAACCGCGGTGCCCTCGGCTTCGCCACGGACGAGGCGCAGGAGATCTTCTCCGGTGCCTACGTGGTCGCTCCGCAGAGCACGTCGTTCTGGATGGAGGACGGCCCCCGGTTCGCGCCGTTGATCAAGGAGATCATCGACGAGGTCGCGCGGAAGCACCCGATCGACCGCGACCGGATCCATGTCGTGGGCTGCAGCAACGGCGGCTACATGACGATGAAGATGACCACGCTCTACCGGAACCTGTTCGCTTCCTCCGTACCGATCTGTGGTGTGGTGCAGCCGCTCACGGCCGGCGGTTCGCGGTTGATCACCGACGCCGAGCTGTCCGCGATCAGGACCCCGACCTGGCTGGTCGCGTCGCGCGACGACACCACCATTCCCCCGAAGCCGAACACCGAGCTGGCCCACGATCTCATCCGGGACTCGGAGATGACGCTCTACGACAACGTGACCTGGAACGGCTACACGTTCAACGGTCACTGGTCGTGGATCTACGTCGCACACAACGACCCGCGCCTGCGGCGTACGCGCATCTGGCAGTGGATGGCCGGTCAGCGCAACTGAGGGCGAGGCACCGTCTGTCGTGCTTGAAGCCAGACGACTGCTGACATCGGCGCGCAGGCGGAGGACGATGAGGGGATGGCCCGATCACTCGACGCCGTCCTGAGCGAGATGCTGCCCCAGCTGCGTTATCTGCCGACCATCAGACGGGTGCGCGTCCGCCTCGGCCCGGAGATCGTCGTCGACACGACCCGAGCAGCGCTGGTCTGGGAGCCCAGGCGGGTCGTCGCCTCCTACGCCGTCCCCGTGGAAGACCTCCGCGCCGAGCTGGTCCCGGCCGAGGTCGGGCCGCCGCCGCGCTACGCGACGGTGGGCTTCGGCGAGGACAGCCCGCCGCTGCTGGATCCCTCGGTCCCGTTCGTGGTGCACACCGCGGACGGCCGTGCCCTGACCGTGGTGCTCGGTGCGGCGCGCGCCGAGGCGGCGGCGTACGCGCTGGACGACGTCGACCTGGCCGGCTACGTCATCCTCGACTTCGATGCGTTCGACTGGTTCGAGGAGGACCAGCCACTGCTGGGTCATCCCCGGGAGCCGCTGCACCGGATCGACGTCTGCCCGAGCTCGCGCACCGTCCGGATCGAGCACCGGGGCACGGTCCTGGCCGAGACCAACCAGGCCAGGCTGCTCTTCGAGGGCACGTTCCCGATGGCCCGCTACTACCTGCCGCGCGAGGCCGTACGCGTGCCGCTGGTGCCCGGTGCCCTGAAGACCACCTGCGCCTACAAGGGGCACGCCACGCACTGGACGGTCGAGGCGGAGGGGCTCCGGCTGCCGGACATCGCCTGGAGCTATGAGCGGCCCGAACCCGACGCCGTCCCGGTCGCCGGCTACCTCAGCTTCTACACCGAGCGCCTGGACGTGTACGTCGACGGCGAGCTCGCCACCCGGGTCCGCACGCCCTGGTCGGACGAGGCGGTCGACGTGTCCGCCTCGACCGACCGGTGACATCCGGCCGCCCAGTGCTGGACTCGACCGAAGAGGCCGTGAGCTCTCGGACGGGGCGGACCCCCCGACAGCAGCCGCCGCGCGGGAGGTTAGATGGTCCCGTCACAAGGGCGGACGGGACCACCAGGCAGTGCCTGGGAGGCAGGAGGACATGATGAAGCGCAGGTGGTTCACCCTGGCAGCGGCCGCGGCCCTGCTCTGCCTGCCGACCGTGGCGGCGGCCGACACGACGGTCAAGGCCGACCTGGTCGAGCTCAACGACAGCGGTGCGAGCGGCACCGTCGTCCTGACCACCACCGACGACGGTGGGCTGAAGGTGTCGATCCGGTCGAAGGGTCTGGTGCCCGGCCAGCCGCACCCCCAGCACATCCACGGGTCCGCGGGCGGACACCACTTCATGTGCCCGACCGTCAAGGACAACGACCAGGACGGTGACGGGATCCTCACCAACGAGGAGGCCAGCGGCGAGTACGGCACCATCTTCATGGCGCTGACGACCCGCGGTGGTGCCACACCGCAGGACGGCCTGGACGTCGCGCGGATGCCGGTCGCCGACAAGCAGGGCCGGCTCGACTACGACCGGACGTTCTCCGCGGAGCAGGTCCCCGACGGGCTGCTGAAGAACCTCGGTTCGCTGCACGTCGTCCAGCACGGCATCGACGTCAACGGCAACGACGCCTACGACCTGGATGCCCTCGGGGAGTCGACGTTCGCCGCCAACCTGGGCGTGCCCAACGTGCCGGAGGAGGCGACGGACCCCGCCACCTGCGGTGTGGTCCGCGGTGCCAGCGCGGCGGAGCCTGCCCAGCACGGTCCTGAGATGGGCGGTACGCCGGTCTCCCGCGGGAACACCCCGCTCCTCGCCGCCGGAGCCGGCCTGCTGCTGCTCTCGGCAGCCGTGGCCCTCTCCACGATGGGCGTACGGCGCCGGTCGAGTGGCCGATGACATGAGATCGGACCGGCTCGTCCGGACTCCCGTCGCCGTCGGACTGGCGGTGACCGGGGTGGCGCTCGTCGCGACCGGGCTGGCCGACCCAGCTGCTGGACGCGCGACGGAACCGCCGGTGTCGCTCCAGGAGCGGAGCTCCGCTGCTGTGCCAGTCCAGGAGCGGAGCTCCTCTGATCTGACGGTCCAGGAGCGGAGCTCCGCTGCTGTGAGGGTCCAGAAGCAGAGCTCCCCGGCTGGGACGGTGCGAGCGTCACCTGCGCCCAGAGCGTCGGGCCGGAGCATGGCGACCCCGTCGGCCGACGTGCGGGACCGCGTACGGGGGCCGGTCCTCCGCGAGTCCGACCCGGTGGCCGTGTCCATACCGAGCATCGGCGTGCGGTCGACGCTGGTCACGCTCGGACTCGACGCCGACGGGGAGATGGAGGTGCCCGGCGACCCCGCCCGCGCCGGCTGGTTCTCCCGAGGTCCCGCTCCCGGTGCCCTCGGCCCTGCTGTCATCGCCGGCCACGTCAGCTGGAACGGCACACCCGGCGTCTTCCACCGCCTGGACGAGCTGCGGCGGGGCGACCGTCTGGCCGTGACCCGCAAGGACGGCACCACCGCCGTCTTCGTGGTCGAGGACGTGGCCCGGTACGACAAGACGCGGTTCCCCGTCCGGACCGTCTACGGAGCGATCGACCATGCCGGTCTGCGCCTCATCACCTGCGGCGGCACGTACGACTGGTCGCGCCACCGCTATCCGGACAACGTCGTCGTCTTCGCCCGGCTCAGCTCGGTGCGCACCTGATCCACCCGAATCTCGTTCCACCGTGCTGCCGGACCGACGCGATCCAGGTCACGCGTCGCCGGCGTCGCCGATCACCAGAGTGAAGGGCTGCGAGGCGACGCTGGTCTGGGGATCCCGCACCCGCAGCCGGTAGCTGCTCGGTCGTCCCAGCTCGACGTAGGCCGTGAACTCTCCCGACGCGTCGGTCTTCGCCGGCACCGGGAACGTCTGCCAGCGCCCGTTGCTCCACCACTGGACCTGCAGGAACCGGTGAGCTCCCCCGCCGTAGGTCCCGCGGATGCCCACGGTCTCGAACGGGTCGGCCGTGATCTCAGAGTCCGCGAGCGTGATCGTCTTCCCGGCCGGAACCGCGTCGGCCGTCTCGCGAGTGAGCGGGGCTTGCGTCGGTGTGCCGGCGGGACTCGGAGCGGCGGTCGTGGCCCGGGACGAGGGCGTCTCGAGGCCTGCGCCGGCGATCGCCGCGGTGGGGGCGCCCGACGAGGCGGGCTCGGCGATCAACCACGCCCCACCCGAGGCGGCCAGCATGACCAGCGCCGCTGCCGTGGCCAGGATGCCGACGCGTCGCCGGGTCCGGGCCGGTGGCGGCGTCGACGTCGTCCGCGCGACGCGGCCCACCGCGGTGTCTCGCCGGACGCGGCGGGGACGATGTCGAGACCGGGCGTCCGCCCGGGTGCGATGCTCCACCGCCCTTGCGCCGCCGAGCGGTCGGCACTGACGACGGTCGATGTCGGCGGGTCGTCGGCACGGCCGACAGGCGATCGCGGAACTCCGCAGCAGTCGGTCGAGCCGCGCCGTCGGTGCTCAGCGCGGTCATCAGCGTGTCCATCAGGAACCAGTTCACCCCGGGCAGCGGGGGGATCGGCGCAGCGGCACCCTCGACCAGGGACGGCAGATCCCCGGCCGCTTCGAGCTCGCGCGGAGGATGACCGGCCAGCAGGGCGTACAGCGTGGCGGCCAGGGAGAACACGTCACCCGACTCGGTGGCTCCAGCCGAGGTGAACGCCTCCGGAGGTGCGTAGGCCGGGGTCATCCGCAGCGCGTCGGTCGGCGCCGCCTCGGCACCGACGACGGCGGCCAACCCGAAGTCGGCCAGTCGGGGGCGGCCGAAGCCGTCGATCAGGATGTTGGCGGGTTTCACGTCACGGTGGAGGACGCCGCGGGCGTGCAGACCGGCGAGCGCATCGGCCACCCGCACCCCCACGCGCAGGATCTGATCCTCGGAGCGAACGCTCTCGGGATCCAACCACTGGGTCAACGACCCGCCGGCACACAGCTCCATGATCAGGTACGGTCTGGCATCCGGCAGCAGACCGGCGTCGTAGACGGTGACGACCCCGGGATGGTCGGAGAGCCGGCCGGCGACGCCCGCCTCTCGGGCGAAGGTCTCGTAGACGCCGGCGGCGAGCCCCGGACGATAGATCTTGACCGCCACCGGCCGGGAGAGCAGATCCTGGCGAGCCTCCCAGACCAGGGTGAAACCGCCCCGTGCGAGTGGGCTCCAGCCGCTCAGCCCACGGATCATCGGATGCTCCACGCGCAAACCCCCGTTTCACGCTGCGATGCGTACCCCCACGCACCGATCCCCACACTAAACCTGTGACCGGGGCAGGCTCCATACACCGGAGGAAATATTGTCGATCGTGATACGCGCGCATCGGCGGGCCGCCGGAACCCCCGAGCTGACGAGGTGGCCGGTCACCGAGGACCGAGGCCGGTGCGGCCGTCGAGCAGCTCTCGGCCGATGTCGAGGTGGCCGGCGTGCCGAGCGGTCTCCTCGATGAGGTGCAGGACGACCTCACGGACGTCCGCGACGGGCGTCGGGAGGTCGTGCCGACGCACCCCCGGCGGCCGGTCGTCGAGGTCGAGGCCGGACACGATGGCGTCGGTTCGCGCGCACTGGTCGGTGTAGAACGTCACCACGTCAGCCGTCCGGTGGTGGCTGACGAGCGCGGCCCCGGGGTCCCACTCCCCTTCCGGTTCGTCGGTCCACGGCAACGGTGAGACATCGCCCGCGAGCACTGCCTGCGCCCAGAACCGCTCGGCGTGCCCGAGGTGCTCCAGCAGGCCCAGGCACGTCCAGCCGCTGGGAACCACCGAGCGACGGAGCGACACCTCGTCGAGACCGTCGACGACCGCGAGGACAGCACCCCGCTGGGCGGCGAGCCAGCCCAGCAGAGCATCACGCTCCGCCGACCCGCCGGACACGCTGCGCCGCACGGGCGGGTGATCATCGATCATCGTCATCGCGTCGCCGGCCGGTAGGAGGAGATGAGCTGCTGCCAGCGCTCGTGCCAGGGTGTGCGCACGATCCCCGTCAGGTGGGCACGCAGGTCCTCGATGTGAGCCTGCCAGCCTGCGGCGTAGTCGGGAGCGTCGTCCCTGGGCAGGCCACGTTCTTCGACGATCAGGCGCGTGCGATCTCCCTCGACCACCAAGCGCGCCTCGACCTCGGTCTGATCCGGTGCGCCCGGTTCCAGCGTGACCAGGAGCCGGGTCGGGACCTCGCAGACCTCCACCCGACCGCGACCTTCCCACGAGCTGGCGAACGAGGCGCTGAACTCGCCCCCGACCCGCAGATCACCGTCGACGACACCGAGCCAGCCGGCGAGCCGGGCCGGAACGGTCACCGCCGCCCACAGGTCGTCGATGTCGGTGTCGTAGACGTCCTCGACGTGCACGGTCCCCGCTCCGCCGACCTCACGGACCCAGCCCAGCAGGGTGCCCGTGCGTACGGTCGTCACGACTCGCTCCTTCGGGCCCGCCGGCCCCGGGCGACCTCGGTGTGCAGAGCTCCCAGGCGCTGCGTCCACAGACGGCGGCGTTCCTCGAGCCAGCCCTCGAGCTCGGTCAGGGACTCCGGCCGCAAGCTGTACAGACGGCGACGCCCCTCGGCCCGCACGTCCACGATCCCGGCGTCGCGCAGCACGGCGAGGTGGCGCGACACCCCTGGCTGAGCCACCGGCACCCGTTCGCCGAGCTCGCCGGCAGTCGCTTCACCGACGGACAGTCGCTCGACCATCAGGCGCCGGTGTGGATCGGCCAGAGCATGGAGGACTGCATTCATGGCGATAGCATACCCCTATCGATATATAACGTACAAGATATTCATCACCCTCCTGGGCGGATGCCACGACAACCCTCGGATGCGTTCTCAGAACCCGACTGGCTCCGCGATTGCTGCAGTATCCTGCTGTTCGTGCCGAAGATCAGGATCAAGGATGCCGCCGCCTACCTGAGTGTCAGCGACGACACCGTACGGCGATGGATCGACGCAGGTCTGCTCACGGCCGAGACCGACGCCAGCAACCGCAAGGTCGTCGACGGGTACGCCCTGGCGACGTTCGCCAAGAGCCAGGCCAACCCGATGGCCGACCCGTCGCAGGTCGTCCGGTCGGCCCGGAACCGGTTCGTCGGGCTGGTCACCGACATCGTCACCGACAAGGTGATGGCCCAGGTCGAGCTGCAGTGCGGGCCGTTCCGGGTCGTGTCGCTGATGAGCAGCGAGGCGGTCCGGGAGCTGGGCCTCGAGCTGGGCTCCGTCGCCGTCGCGGTCGTGAAGTCCACCACCGTGATCATCGAGACCCCGCGAGGCGAGTCGTGAACCGCGCCCCGGGCCTGGCCGCTGCCGCGGCCGCTCTGCTGCTGGTCGGGGCCGGCTGCAGCGCCGACGCGCAGCCTGCCGGCTCGTCGTCGGCACCGACCCGAACGCTGACCGTGTTCGCGGCCGCCTCACTGAAGGGCACGTTCACCACCCTCGGCCGGCAGTTCGAGAGGTCTCACGCCGGCACCGAGGTGACCTTCAGCTTCGGGGGCTCCTCCGACCTGGTCACCCAGCTGCAGCAGGGCGCCCCGGCGGACGTGTTCGCCTCGGCCGACACGAAGAACATGGACAAGGCGACCGCCGACAGCCTGGTGAAGGGCGACCCGGTGACCTTCGCCTCCAACAGCCTCGAGATCGCGGTGCCGCCGGACAACCCGGCCAAGATCACTTCCTTCGCCGATCTGGCCGAGCAGGGCGTCAAGGTCGTGATCTGCGCACCCCAGGTGCCGTGCGGTTCGGCGACGCAGAAGGTCGAGACGGCGACCGGCGTGACGCTGACACCGGTCAGCGAGGAGAACTCGGTCACCGACGTGCTGAACAAGGTGACGTCCGGCGAGGCCGACGCGGGGCTGGTCTACAAGACCGACGTGCAGAGCGCGGGCGACAAGGTGCTGGGCGTGCCGTTCCCCGAGTCCGGCGAGGCGGTCAACGTCTACCCGATCGCCGTCCTGGCCGCCGGCAAGGACGCGAACCTGTCGCAGGAGTTCGTCGACCTGGTCACCGCGACCGAGGGTCAGCAGGTCCTCGCCGACGCGGGCTTCGGCAAGCCCTGACCCGCGGTAGCGTCGCGATCGTGGCAGACACGTCAGCGCGGGTCCGCGGGCCCCTGACGCGCACCCGCACCTACACCGGTCTCCCCCGCTGGATCTACCTGCCGGCGGGGATCGGCGCGGTGCTGGTGATCCTGCCCCTCGTGGCGATGATCAGCAGGGTCGACTGGCCCCGCTTCGTCGAGCTGATCACCAGCCCCTCGTCACTGGCCGCCCTGAAGCTGAGTCTGCAGACCTCGACCGTGTCCACGGCACTGTGTCTGGTCTTCGGCGTGCCGATGGCCCTGGTGCTCGCTCGCACCAGGTTCCCGGGCCAACGGCTGCTGCGCTCGCTGGTCCTGCTGCCGCTGGTGCTGCCACCGGTGGTCGGCGGCATCGCCCTGCTCTACACGTTCGGCCGCCGCGGTCTGCTGGGTCAGAGCCTGGAGGTCCTGGGCCTCCAGATCGCGTTCACCACCACCGCCGTCGTCCTGGCCCAGACCTTCGTGTCACTGCCGTTCCTGGTCGTCGCCCTCGAGGGCACCCTGCGTACGGTCGGCAGTCGCTATGAGGTGGTGGCCGCCACGCTCGGCGCCCGCCCGACCACGGTGCTGCGGCGGGTCACCCTGCCGCTCGTGCTGCCGGGCCTCGTCTCGGGGGCGGTGCTGTCGTTCGCCAGGGCCCTCGGTGAGTTCGGCGCCACCCTGACGTTCGCCGGCAGCCTCGAGGGCGTCACCCGCACCCTGCCGCTGGAGATCTACCTGCAGCGCGAGACCGACGCCGACACCGCCGTCGCCCTGTCCCTCGTCCTGGTGGCCGTGGCGATCTTCGTGGTCGGGCTGTCCCAGGGTGGCCGTCGGACGCTGGCGGTCTAGTGGCTGCGGGATCACCTCGATGAGCCTCACGCTGACGGCGCAGGTCGCCCACCGTGACTTCGCTGTCCAGCTGGCGCTCGACACCGGGGACCGGCTCGCGGTCCTCGGACCGAACGGGTCCGGCAAGTCGACGCTGCTGGCGATCCTGGCCGGGACGCTGCGTCCCGATCGCGGCCGGGCCGAGCTGGACGGCGAGCTGCTGTTCGACATCGACGACCGGCATCACCGCTGGCAGCCGCCGCACGCCCGCCGGGTCGCGCTCCTGGCTCAGGACCCGTTGTTGTTCCCCAACCTGAGCGTCCTCGACAACGTCGCCTTCGGCCCCCGTGCTGCCCGCGTACCCCGCGCCATCGCCCAGGAGACCGCGGTGCACTGGCTGCAGGCGGTGGACGCCGAGCCGCTCCGCGACCGGCGACCCGATCAGCTCTCCGGCGGACAGGCGCAACGCGTCGCGGTGGCCCGGGCGGTGGCCGCCGACCCCCGGCTGCTGCTGCTGGACGAGCCGCTTGGCCGCCCTCGATGTCACGGTGGCTCCCCTGCTGCGCCGGGTCCTGCGCGACGTGCTCGCCGAACGGTCGGTCATCGTCGTCACCCACGACCTCCTCGACGCTGTCCTGCTCAGCAACCGGGTCGTGGTCCTCGATGGTGGCCGGATCGTCGAGAGCGGCGCCACGGCCGAGGTGCTGCGCCATCCCACCAGCCCGTTCGCCGCCCGGCTCGCCGGGCTCAACCTGGTCGCAGGTACCGCTCACGCCGAAGGGCTGCAGCCGACCCGCAGCGGTCCGATCGTGGCCGGTGTGCCGCGGACGACGCTCGAGATCGGAGAGCCGACGACTGCCGTGTTCTCCCCCACCGCGGTCTCGGTCTACCTGGACGCGCCCCACGGGAGCCCCCGCAACGTCTTCCCGGTGACCGTCGCCGAGCTCGAGCCCCGCGACGACCAGGTCCGCGTACGGGCGATGACGACCGGCGGGGAGCCGCTGTCCGCCGACGTCACCGCGGCCGCGGTCGCCGACCTCGACCTGTATCCCGGTCGTGCCGCCTTCTTCACGGTCAAGGCCACGGCCGTGACGCTCTACCCCAGCTGAGCGCCTGTCCCAGGAGAGTGCGCCGCAGCCCGCATCCGGGCGAGGGGGACCTGGGCGAAGACGGCGAACACCGCCTCGTGCGCGGTGGCCCACAGCTGCGGCAACGACTCCGCGCCGACGGCATCGGTGCCCTCAGGTGGGCGACTGTCCACGACGGTGGGGGCGTCGACCGCCCAGATGACGTCCGCGAGCGTGATGTCGGCGGAGCCGCGCGCCAAGGACAGGCCGCCCTGCGGCCCACGGCGGACCCGGGCCAACCCGGCCTTCTTGAGCGGGTCGATGATGGTCATCAGGTACGGGTAGCTGATTCCCAGCTCATCGGCCAGAGCCGCCCCGGCGACCGGTGGTTCACACGGCTCCGGCAGCACCAGGGCCGCGCTGATGGCATGGTCGACGCGCGCCGCCACGTGCATCTCGTTCCCTCCTTCGTCGTCCCCGTCGTCGACTGCCGGAATCCTCGTCCGAAGGACGACCTCAGCAGGTGTCCAGGACGACCTCAGCCGGGCACGTCGGACACGGCCACCAGCTCGGACTCCGCCCGTACGCCGTCGGTGCTGGCGATCTGGGACGCTCCAGCCACGGCCTTGATCCACACCGGCTGCCCCTCGCCCAGCTGCTTCGCGGTGGCCTCCGCGCGGGTGAGGGTGACGAGCACGGGCGGCGCCTGGTCCTCACCCTCGAGACCGATCTCGAGCCGGACCTCGAAGCCGACCCGGCTGGTGCGGAGGATCCGCCCGGCGCGGGCGTCGGGGAACGGGACGGTGACCACCTCGATGTCGTGGGGACGGACGAGCAACCCGTCGAGCAGCGTCACCGGGCCGAGGAAGCTCATCACGAACTCCGAGGCCGGCGCGTCGTAGAGCTCGTCGGGACTGCCGACCTGCTCGATCCGTCCGTTGTTGATCACCACGATCTGGTCGGCGACCTCGAGGGCCTCCTCCTGGTCGTGGGTGACGAACACCGTGGTCACGTGCACCTCGTCGTGCAGGCGGCGCAACCAGGCGCGCAGCTCCTTGCGGACCTTGGCGTCGAGCGCCCCGAAGGGCTCGTCGAGCAGCAGCACGGACGGCTCGATGGCCAGCGCCCGGGCCAGCGCCATCCGCTGCCGCTGACCGCCGGACAGCTGGGACGGCAGCCGGTTCGGCGAACTGGGACAGGTGGACCAGGGACAACAGCTCGTCGACCTTGGCGGCGATCTCCCGCTTGGGGCGCTTCCTGATCTTGAGACCGAAGCCGACGTTGTCGGCCACGCTCATGTGCCGGAAGGCCGCGTAGTGCTGGAACACGAAGCCGACGTTGCGTTTCTGGGCCGGCAGTCGGGTCGCGTCGTTGCCCTCGATCTCGACGGTGCCCTCATCGGACAGCTCGAGACCCGCGATGATCCGCAGCAGCGTCGACTTGCCCACCGCCGCTCGGGCCGAGCAGCGCGGTCAGCTGACCGGACGGGATCTCCAGGTCGATGTCGGACAGGGCGACGAAGTCGCCGAAGCGCTTGCCGACGCCACGAACCTTGATGCTCACTGTTCTACCTTCTTCATCGGGGGGAGTCCTCCTTGGGACGCAGACTGGTCACGACCACCAGGGCGATGACGGCGATCAGGGCCAGGATGAACGCCGCGGTGTAGGCGGTGATGGTGTTCTCCGGGCCGAACTGCTGGTAGCGCTCCTCCACCAGCAGCGTGGCGGACTGGGTCCGCATGGCCACACCGCCGGAGACGATCTTGACCGCGCCGAACTCTCCCAGCGAACGGGCCAGGCTGAGCACGACGCCGTACAGCAGCGCCCACTTGATCGCCGGCAGCGTGATCTGCAGGAACGACTGCAGCGGTGACGCGCCGAGACTGCGGGCCGCCTGCTCGGCGTCGGTGCCGATCTCGGTCAGCACCGGTACGAGCTCCCGGATCACCAGCGGGAGGCTGACGAAGGCGGTGGCCAGGATCATCCCGGTCGGGGCGTAGATGATCTGGAAACCCGCGGACTCCAGGGACTCCCCGAGCCAGCCGGTGCGACCGCTGTAGACCAGCAGCAGGGCCAGACCGACGACGATCGGCGACACCGACAGCGGCAGGTCGATGAAGGCCGAGAGCGCCCGCCGACCGGGGAAGGTGTAGCGACTCAGCAGCAGCGAGATGATGATGCCGAAGATCGTGTTGATCAAGACCGCCCAGAAGGCGATGGACAGGGTGAGCTGGAAGGCGAAGATCACGTCGGGCTGACGCAGGGCATTCAGCACCGGCTCGAGACCCTGGGAGAAGGTCGCCTTGGCCACCAGTGCGACCGGCCAGATGACGAGCAAGAACAGGTAGCCGATCACCACCGCGCGCAGCACCCAGCGAAAGGGCGAGCGGCTGCGGACGGTGATCACCTTGCCGCGCGGCGCGGCGGCCTGGAGGGGCCGGACCTGGGTGTCAACCATGACGAGCCACCCTTCGCGAGATGACGTCCAGCGCGACGATCACGACCAGCGCCACCACGAGCAGGATCGAGGCCACCGCCGCCGCGTCGGTCAGCTTGTCGCCCTCGACGTAGGAGAGGATGCGCACCGAGGCGACCTCGGTCGAGTACGGGAGGTTGCCCGACAGCAGCACCAGCGACCCGTACTCACTGATGCCGCGGGCGAAGCTGAGCGCCGCACCGGAGGTGATCGCCGGCGCCAACGCCGGGATGATCAAGGTCCGGAACGTGGTGAAGCGGGACGCACCGAGCGACGCCGCCGCCTCCTCCACCTCCGGCTCGAGCTCGGCCAGCACCGGCTGCACCGTCCGCACGACGAACGGCAGCGTGACGAAGAGGAACGCCAGGAAGACGGCCATCCGGGTGTTGGCCCAGTCCACCCCCAGCGGGCTGGACGGACCGTACAGGCTCAACAGCACCATGCCGGCGACGATCGTCGGCAGGGCGAACGGGATGTCGATCACGACCTCGAGGATCTGCTTGCCGCGGAACCGGTCGCGGACCAGCACCCAGGCGATCGCGGTGCCCATCACGATGTTCACCAGCGTCACCAGGAACGCCTGGGTGATGGTCAGGCGCAGCGCTGCGGCGGTCTGCTCGCTGGTCAGGGCCTGCCAGTACGCCGCCCAGCCCCCCTCGGAGGCCTGGACCAGGATGGCGGTCAGCGGGATCAGCACGAGCAGGCTGAACCAGATCATCGTCACACCGAGCCCGATCCCGGCCACCGGGGTCAAGGAGGTCGACGAGCGTCGTCTCCGTCGTCGACCGGCCGGTGGAGGGGTCTCCTCCGGCCGCTCGACCAGGGGGGTGAGGGCGGGCGCGGTCACTGCGACTTGCCCGTGGCCTTCTGCACCTCGGGAACGATGCCCGTCTTCTCCTCGAAGAACTTGGCGTTCACCGCTTCCCAGCCGCCGAGCTCGGCGATGGTGAACAGCTTGCTCGGCACCGGGAACGGGTTGGCCGGGTCGTTGGCGCCCTCCACCGTGCCGACAGGGGTATCCGCGTTGACCGACCGGAAGCCCTTCTTCACGAACTCCTCCTGGCCGGCGGTGCTCAGCACGAAGTCCAGGTAGGTCTTCGCCTTCGGGTTGGCGTCCTTCAGCACGGCGCCCGGGTTCTCGATCTTCAGGGTGGCGTCGGGCACGATGTAGTCGAAGTCCTCACCCGACTGGCGCGCCAGGATCGCCTCGTTCTCGTACGAGATGAGGACGTTGCCCGCCCCCTCGAGGAAGGCGTTGGTGGCGTCGCGCCCGCTGCCCGGCAGGGCTGCCACGTTGCCGAAGAACTTCGTCAGGTACGCCTTGGCGTCGGCCTCGGTGCCACCGTTGGCGATCACCTGCTGGTAGGCGGCCAGGATGTTCCAGCGAGCCGACCCCGACGAGGCGGGGTTCGGCGTGATGATCTTGACGCCGTCCTTGGTGAGGTCGTCCCAGCCCTTGATGCCCTGCGGATTGCCCTTCGGCACCACGATCACCACGACCGAGTCCGACACGATGCCCTTGGTGGCGCCGGCGTTCCAGTCGTCGGCGACGAGCCCGGCCTTGACCAGCCGGGTGACGTCACCCTCGAGCGAGAAGTTCACGTAGTCGGCCTTGAGCCCGTTGACCACCGCGCGGCTCTGGTCGCCGGAGGCGCCGTACGACTCCTCCCAGACGACGCCCTTGCCTTCGGGGGTCTCGGCGAACTTCTTCTGGATCGCGTTGTTCGCCTCCTTCGGCACGGCGAAGCCGACCAGGTGCAGCGTGGTCGTGTCCGAGCCTTCGCCGGCCGGCGCGGCGGAGCCGCCGACGCAGCCGCCGAGGGTGGAAACGACCCCCACCGCCACGAGACCGGCTGCGGCGCGCATCACCTGGCGGCGCGAGAGCGGAGTTGACATGACGTTCCCCCAAAATCTGTGCAGAGACCTGCGGCCTCTAATTCCTAGTAGTTCGCCAGAGAATAGAGACATCTAGTGGATTGATGAGACTCTGTCCCAGATGGCGAGACGGGAATAGGTCCGCCGGCGTTGGGGTTGGCGCCGGCATGGCTCACGCGATCGTGTACACCGCCCTCGGCGGACCCGAGGTCCTCCAGCTCATCGAGGTCCCGGACCCGACGCCAGGCGCGGACGAGCTGGCCGTGCGCGTCGAGGCGGCCGGGGTGAACCCGATCGACTGGAAGCTCCGATCAGGCCTCCGTCCCTCCGCCACCATCACCGAACCGCGACGCGTCGGCTCCGACGCCGCGGGCGTGGTCATCGCTGTCGGGCCGGGCGTGGACGGCTTCGCCATCGGCGATCCGGTGGTCCTCAAGGGTGTCTCGGGTGCGTACGCCACCGACGTCGTGGTCTCGGCCGCGAACGCCTGGATCCGGCCGCCCCAGGTCACCGCCGTGCAGGGCGCTGCCCTCGGGGTGCCGGTCGGCACCGCGTACCAGACGGTCCGTTCGCTGGCCGTCGGCCCGGGCGACACGCTTCTGGTGCACGGCGGATCGGGCGCGGTGGGACAGGCGATCATCCAGTACGCCGTCCTCTGGGGCGCGACCGTGGTCGCGACCGCCTCACCCGCCCGGTTCGACCGGGTGCGCGAGCTCGGAGCGACTCCGGTCGCCTACGGACCGGGGCTGGCCGAACGGGTCCGGGCGCTCACCGCGACCGGCGTCAGCGTGGCGATCGACTCAGCGGGCACCGACGAGGCCCTGCAGACCTCTGTCGAGCTGGTGGCCGACAAGAGCCGGATCGCAACCCTCGTCCGTGGCCGCGACGCTCCGGGCTACGGCATCCGCGCGTTCAGCGGTGGCAGCCCCGAGCCGTTGACCACCCAGCAGAACGCCTGGCGGACGGAGGCGATCCCGGTCACCCTGGCCCTGCTGACGGTCGGATCGTTCTCGATCGAGGACGGTCTGACCTTCCCCCTCGCCGACGCCGCCGAGGCGCACCGGATGGGGCAGGCGGGCACCCGCGGGAAGATCGTCCTGCTGCCTTGACCTCGATGGTCGGGGCTCAGCGTCCGACCTGGTCGACGAGGGTCCGATCCGGTCCGGCGAGGCTCGCTCAGTCCCGGCGGACGATGTCGACCGAGATCTCGACCGCCGGCACCGTGCCCCGGTTCTCGAGCCAGTGCGTGGTGAGCCGGTCCTCGGGCCAGCCCGGCCCCGGCCCGTAGTCGGTGTCGACGCCGTCCCGGTGATCGGTGATGACGCCTTCGAGCACGAACACGGTGCCCGGCCGACCCTGATGATCGTGGACGGGTCCGAAGACGCCACCTGGCTCCAACCTCACCTTGCGCAGGCGCAGCTGATAGCCCGTCATGAGCTCGATCTCAGGACCGAGTTCGACGACGGCGAGTGTCTCGACGGTGACTCCCTGCGCCGGCGGTGCCGCCTGGTCCTCGCCGCCCATGTACGCCGCCCTCCCCGTCCGGTTCAGGACTCAACCGACGCTACTCCGCGCCTGTGGGTCAGGTCGAGATCCTCGGTCACCGGATCCGTCGGGGGCAGCCGATCGTTCGAGCCTGACGCGCACTCGGGGGCCCGCCGGAACCGGTTCGCTGCCGCTATGCTGTCCAGCGAAACAATCCTCGGGAGGGAAAGGATCTGACGTTGCCCCCGAGACTCTGGGACTCGCCCTCCCCACTGCGGCGAGGTCCCGGGTGACCATGAGCGCCACGGCCGTTCTGCAGATCACGACCATCGAGTCCCTGCGCCACCAGCTCGGCGATCAGGGCGGTGACATCGTGCGCGGACTCATCGATCTCTACCTGGTGCAGGCGGCCGGTCTCGTCGACCAGATCTGTGCGGCCGGGGCCGCGGCCGATCTCGAGCAGCTGAGAGCGTCGGCCCACAAGCTGAGGGGCAGCACCGCCACCTTGGGCGGGGACCGGCTGGCCGGTGTCTGCCGACAGCTCGAAGACACTCCCCCCACCGAGCTCGACGTCGGCCGCGTCACCGAGGAGCTGCGACGACAGCTCGCCCAGCTGGCCGCCGAGCTCGCCGGCTACCGCTCGACGCTGGCCGCACACAGCAGCGCAGAAGCGGGCTGATCCATGTCGGGTCCGCCGAGCGCGGCTGCACCCCCGCCGATCCCCTCCGACCTGGCCCCGTCGTTGTACCGGCAGATCGTCGAGTCCGGCTACGAAGGCATCTGGGTCTTCGATCTCGACGGCACGACCGCGTACGTCAACGCCCGGATGGCCGCCATGCTGGGCTACACCGTCGCGGAGATGGCGTCGATCTCGCTGCTCGACGTCCTGGACGACGAGGGCAGGGAGCAGGGTGCCGCCTTTCTCGCCCGGCAGCGCGAGGCGGGCGGCACGACCGAGTCGGCGGAGTGCCTGCTGCTGCGGCGCGACGGGGAACCTGTCTGGACCGTCATCAGCCACAGTCCCTGGCAGGACCGGGACGGCGCGTACCTGGGGTTGATCGCCTTCGTCAACGACATCACCGAGCGCCGACGCCTGAGCGAGGAGCTGCGCCGCCGCGAGGAACAGCTCGCCGAGGCCCAGCGGGTCGGCCATCTCGGCAGCTGGGAGTGGGACGTCGGTGCGGACGAGCTCCAGTGGTCCGACGAGCTGTATCGCATCTTCGGGCTGCCGCCGGGTGGGTTCGACGGCACGTTCGCGGGCTATCTGGCTCTGCTGCACCCCGAGGACCGTGAGATGACGGCCGCGATCGTGGCCGCGTGCCTGGACGGTCTCCCCGGGTTCGAGTTCGATCAGCGGATCGCGGGCCGGCCCGGTCAGAAGCCGGTCTGGGTGCGGGCCTCCGGCGAGGTGCTGCGGGATGACGTCGGGCGCCCCCGGCTGATGCGTGGCACCGCCCTCAACATCACGCCGTACAAGGAGGCGGAGAAGGAGCTCGAGAAAGCCAGGGACACAGCGTTGGCGGGGTTACGGGCCAAGTCAGCCTTCCTGGCCACCATGAGTCACGAGATCCGGACCCCGATGAACGGCGTGATCGGTCTCGCCGACCTGCTGATGGCCACCGACCTGGATGAGCGTCAGCGTCAGTACGTCGCGGGGGTCCAGACGGCGGGAGAGGCACTGCTGGCGATCATCAACGACGTGCTGGACTTCTCCAAGATCGAAGCCGGGCGGATCGAGCTCGAGGTGATCGATCTCGACGTCACCCAGGTGATCGAGGAGGTCGCGGGTCTGCTCGCCCGGCAGGCTCACGCGAAGGGGATCGAGCTCATCACCCGGGGATGCCTGGGGCTGTCGACCCCGCTGCGCGGTGACCCGTCCCGACTCCGTCAGGTGCTGCTGAACCTCACCGCCAACGCGGTCAAGTTCACCGACGCCGGGGAGGTCGTCCTGTCCGCGCAGCTGGGCGCCGCCGACGACGACGCCGTCGACCTCGTGTTCGAGGTCTCCGACACCGGGATCGGCATCGCCCCCGCAGACCTCCAGCACATCTTCCAGCCGTTCTCCCAGGTGGATGCCTCGACCACTCGACGTTTCGGGGGCACCGGGTTGGGGCTGGCCATCTCCCGGCAGCTGGTCGAGACCATGGGCGGCGACCTCACCGTCGAGAGCCGGCTCGGGGCCGGGAGCGTGTTCCGCTTCACGGTGCGGCTCCCCCGGGGTCGGGCCCGGCCCGTGGCGGAGCGCGGGTCGAGGGCGCCGCTGCCGGAGGGTCTGGCCGTGCTCGTCGTGGACGACAACGCGACGAACAGGTTGATCCTGCACGAGCAGCTGATCGCCTGGCAGCTCCGGCCCCAGCTCGCCGACAGCGGCGCCACGGCACTGCGACTGCTGCACGAGGCGGCCGCGGCCGGCACCCCGTTCGCGATCGCCCTGCTGGACGTCAACATGCCGGCGATGGACGGCTTCCAGCTCGCTCGCCGGATCAAGGACTCCCCGGAGCTGTCGGGCACCCGCCTGGTGGTGCTGACCTCGACCGACGTCACCACCGCGGAGCTCGACGACGCACACGTCTCCGCCCACCTGAACAAGCCGGTGCGATCCGCACAGCTGCACGAGCTCCTGCTCCGGGTGCTGCAGCCGGCCGTCCACGGGCCGGACCCGGGATCAGTGCCCCCCTCGGCCCGTCAACCGGGTCGAGGTCGCGTCCTGGTGGTGGAGGACAACGCGATCAACCAGCTCGTGGCGCGCGGCCTGCTCGACCGGCTCGGCTTCGTCGCCGATCTCGCGGGCAACGGACACGAGGCGCTCGCCGCGCTCGAACGGAACGGGTACGCCGCGGTGCTGATGGACTGCCAGATGCCCGTGATGGACGGCTACACGGCCACGGCGGAGATCCGTCGACGCGAGGGCGGACAGCAGCACATCCCGATCATCGCCATGACGGCCGGGGCCCTCGCCGGCGACGAGGAGCGATGCCTGGCCGCCGGCATGGACGCGTACCTGCCGAAGCCGATCAACAGCACCCAGCTCGAGTCACTTCTCGTTCGCTGGGTGGCCGAATCCGCGCCGTAGGTGTCCCGAGGATCCTGGGTCACGGCGGCCGTCCCCGCGGATTCCTCTCGATCTCCGGAATACCGACCGTTCTCGGGAATACCGACCGGCGGGGCGGGTTGCTGTCTTCATGACGACTGTGGATTTCTGGTTCGACCCTCTCTGCCCGTTCGCCTGGATCACGTCCCGCACGGTGCTCGAGGTGGAGAAGGTCCGCGACATCCAGGTGACCTGGCGCATCATGAGCCTGGCCTACCTGAACGAGGACAAGGACATCTCCGATGACTACCGCGAGGCCCTGAAGGACGCCTGGCGCCCGGTGCGGCTCTGCATGGCCGTCGAGCAGCAGTACGGCCAGCAGAAGGTGGCGGAGCTCTACACCGCGCTCGGCACCCGCAAGCACACGCGTGGCAGCGAGAAGTTCGACGAGCAGCTGATCACCGACGCGCTCGAGGAGGCCGGCCTGCCGAGCTCGCTGGTCGACGCGCTGGACGACCCGTCGCTCGACGACGCCATCCGCAAGTCCCACCACGAGGGCATGGACCAGGTCGGCTACGACGTCGGCACGCCGACGATCGCGATCGACGGCCAGGCCTTCTTCGGACCGGTGCTGACCCGGATCCCGAGGGGCGAGGACGCCGGCCGGATCTGGGACGGCGCCGTCGCCCTGGCCTCGTTCCCCTACTTCGCGGAGCTGAAGAGGACCCGGCAGAGCGACCTCCATTTCGACTGAGACCGAGTTCCGCTCGTCGCCCCGAGTGCATCCGCCCGACGTCGACTCGTTGGCGTCGGACGGGTCTCGCGACGTGGTTAGCCCGACCCGCGCGCTCTTGTCAGACCGCAGCGTTTTACTGTGCTGACCAGAAGGAGGAGGTGCCAGGATGAGCGAGAACACCCTGCCCGACGACACGTCGGTGCATGCCTACGTGGGCCGGATCTGCTTCAAGACCGGCCCACCGCACCGGGTCGGTCTCGAACTCGAATGGCTCATCGCCCCCACCACCGACCCTGCCCGCCAGCTGCCTCTGGACACGCTCTCTGACGTGATCCGCGCGGCGGAGCCGCTGCCCTCCGCCAGCCGGATCACCATGGAGCCGGGCGGCCAGCTGGAGCTGCAGCTCCCGGGTCGCCGACGATCTCTCCGGCTGCTGGCGAGGTCTCGAGCGTGACACCGGCCACCTGCACCGGATCCTCGCCGACCGCGGACTGACCGCGCTGCCGGTCGCGCTCGATCCCGTGCGTCCCCCGCGACGCGTGCTCCGTACGCCACGCTACGACGCGATGCAGGCCCACTTCGACAGCCGTGGCGATGCCGGCCTGGTGATGATGACCGGGACCGCGGCCGTCCAGGTCAATCTCGACGCCGGCGCGGACTCAGACGATGTGGCCCGGCGCTGGACCCTGCTGCATGCCATCGGACCGGCCATGGTCGCC
Source organism: uncultured Actinomycetota bacterium (assembly GCA_963794405.1). GTDB lineage: Bacteria > Actinomycetota > Actinomycetes > Propionibacteriales > Propionibacteriaceae > Microlunatus. Next base: position 42,207 of record CAWCDP010000021.1, on the reverse strand, counting down.
GCGTTCGCGAACTCTCCGGTGCACCGGGGTCGACCCACGGGCTGGAAGTCAACCCGGCAACGGGTGCTGCTCTCACTCGAGCCGGCCAGGTCGGCGATGCCCACCGGGCCGGATCCCGCGACGGCCTGGGCCGAGTACGCACTGAACGCACCGGTGATGGTGTGCCGACGACCGGACGGCTGGCTCAGCTCGCCCGGCTTCACCTTCGGCGAGTGGGTCGCCGGGGTGGCCGGGTTCACCGCCCCCACCGAGGACGATCTCGCCTACCACCTGACGACCCTGTTCCCGCCCGTGCGTCCACGGGGCTGGTGGGAGGTGCGCTACGTCGACGCGCAGCCGCCCGGCTGGTGGCCAGTGCCCATGGCGGTGCTGGCCGCACTGGTCGACGACCCGCAAGCGGCGGCGACCGCGCGGGAGGCGACCGGGTCACGGCCGCTGGACTGGCGGGGCGCGGCCAGGGTCGGACTGGCCGACCCGGGCCTGCACGAGGTGGCGATCCGCTGCTTCGAGGCCGCACTGCTGGCGCTGCCCCGGATGAGGGCGGAGCCGGCGTTGATCGCGGTGGTGGCCGACTACGTCGAACGCTACGTCGTGCGCGGGCGCTGCCCCGCCGACGACGTCCTCGACAGTGGTCTCCCGCCCGGCGAGGTCACGCAGCGACGCGATCTCCTCGCCTCGGAGCGACTGTGAGCACCGCGACCCAGGAGCGATGGTGACGAGCACGGAATCTGCTGACCTCAAGGAGCTGCTGGCCCGCGAGCTGGAGCGCGGCCGCAACCGGTCGCTGGGTTTGACCACCGCCGTGCTGGACGAGGCCGAGCTGACGGCGCAACACTCCACGCTGATGTCGCCGCTGGTCTGGGATCTCGCCCACGTGGGCAACTACGAGGAGCTGTGGCTGCTCCGCGCCACCACCGGAGCTCCCATCCATCCGTCCGGAGATCGACCCCCTGTACGACGCCTTCGAGCACCCACGCGCCACCGGCCTCAGTCTCCCGTTGTTGACCCCGGCTGAGTCGCTGGACTACCTCGACCTGGTCCGCCGCCAGGTGCTGGACAGCCTCGAGCGGGTACGGTTGGATGCCTCGGAACCGTTGCTGGCCTCGGGTTTCGTCTATCGGATGGTGCTCCAGCACGAGCACCAGCACGACGAGACGATGCTGGCGACCCATCAGCTGCGTCGCGGTGCCCGGGCCCTGCCGGACACCACGTCCGCCCCGCCTCCGTCGAGCGAGTCACTGGCCGGCGGAGGTGCTTGTGCCGGCGGGATCGTTCGTGATGGGCACCTCGACCGATCCCGTGGGCGCTGGACAACGAGCGACCGGCGCACCGGGTCCACCTACCCGGGTACCACCTCGACACCACCCCGGTGTCGAACGCCGCCTACCGCGTCTTCGTCGAGTCCGGCGGCTACGACGACCAACGTCTGTGGAGCGCCGCCGGTCTGGGAGTGGCGCTGTCGCTCCGGAAACGCCATCCGGCTTTCTGGGTCAGGGATTCTCGGCACCTGGCTCCGTCGGCGGCTCGGCGCGCTCGAGCCGCTGCCCGAGGACGAGCCGGTGCAGCACGTGTGCTACTTCGAGGCCGAGGCGTACGCCCGCTCCATCGGTCGGCGGCTGCCCACCGAAGCTGAGTGGGAGAAGGCGGCATCCTGGGATCCGGTCACCGAGACCAAGCGCCGCCACCCCTGGGGCGACGCCGCTCCGGGTCCGGAGCACGCCAACCTGGGTCAGAGCCGTACTCGGCCCGCTCCGGTCGGCTCTTTCCCGGCCGGGGCCTCGGCGTACGGGGTCCTCCAGCTGCTCGGAGACGTCTGGGAGTGGACGTCGACCGACTTCACCGGCCATCCCGGGTTCTGCACCTACCCGTATCGGGAGTACTCGGAGGTGTTCTTCGGCAGCGACCACAAGGTGCTCCGCGGGCGGTTCGTGGGCCACTGATCCGCTGGTCTGCCGGTCCACCTTCCGCAACTGGGACTACCCGATCCGGCGCCAGATCTTCGCCGGCTTCCGTACCGCGCGGGACGCCTGATGTGCCGCCACCTGGCCTACCTCGGACCCCCCCACCCTGGCGGAGCTGCTGCTCGACCCGCCGCACTCGTTGTTGCGGCAGTCCTGGGCGCCTCGTCGCCAGCGCTACGGCACAGTGAACGCCGACGGCTTCGGCGCCGGATGGTACGTGCCCGGTCGGTCGATGCCGGTGCGCTACCGGCGGGCGCAGTCGATCTGGAGCGATGCCTCCTTCGGGTCTCTTGCCCCGACGATCACCAGCCGGGTGCATCATGGCAGCCGTCCGTTCGGCGTCACCGGGGTGCGGACCGGACGAGTCGTGCGCGGCGCCGTTCACCGCGCAGCGCTGGCTGTTCAGCCACAACGGGCGCCTGGCCGACTGGACTGCCGCGCGAAAGGCCCTCGCCGACCGGACGTACGACATTGCAGAGGCGTCCGCTCCGGTGGACTCGGCGTTGGTCTTCGGGCTCGCCGCCGCCCGGTGGCTGTCCGGCTCCCCGCTGTCCACCGGGCTGCGCGACGCCGTGCGGGCGGTGCAGACCGTCGGCGGCGGACGTCTCACCCTGCTGGCCACCGACGGCTCCGCGATCGCCGCGACCTGTGTCGGCGAGCCGCTGTTCCTGGTCGAGCGCGAGGGTTCCGTGGTGGTGGCGTCCGAACCGTACGACGACGACCCACGCTGGATCGAGCTGCCGGACGACACCGTCATCGAGGCCGACCTCGACGGCGTGACCGTCACCCCCCTCCACGACCAGGAGCGCCCATGATCACGACCCACCTCGATGCGCACCTGACGCCCGAGGACCTGCGCGCGACCTTGATCACCGACGCCCGGCGCGGGCTGACCGCCATGCCGAAGACCCTGCCGGCCAAGTACTTCTACGATGCTCGGGGCAGCGAGCTGTTCGAGGAGATCACTCGTCTGCCCGAGTACTACCCGACCCGGACCGAGGAAGCCATCCTCACCCGGCACGCCGCCGCCGTGGTCGCGGCAGCCGGTCGGCCGGACACTCTGGTGGAGCTGGGATCGGGATCCTCGACCAAGACCCGGCTGCTGCTGGACGCGCTCGCCACGACCGGTCGGCTCCGGCGCTACGTGCCCGTCGACGTGAGCGCCTCGGCCCTGGAGGGTGCCCTGAGCACGCTGGCCGGAGCGTATCCGGCACTCGAGCTGCACGGTGTGGTCGCCGACTTCGAGACGCACCTGGATCGACTGCCGCCCGCGGACGGCCGGCTGATCGCCTTCCTGGGCAGCACGATCGGCAATCTCGACCCGGCCGAGCGAGCCCGTTTCTTCCGGTCGCTGCGAGCCGGGCTGGTCCCCGGTGACGCGTTCCTGCTGGGCGTCGACCTGGTCAAAGAGGAGTCGCGCCTGGTCGCCGCGTACGACGACGCGGCCGGGGTCACTGCCGACTTCAACCGCAACGTGCTCCGGGTGCTGAACGCTTCGCTGGGTGCCGACTTCCGCCCAGAGCGATTCGATCACGTCGCTCGCTGGAACGCCGCGGCGGAGTGGATGGAGATGGCCCTGCGGGCCCAGGAGGCGATGACGGTCACGCTGCCCGATTTGGATCTGCAGATCGCTTTCGCCGCCGAGGAGGAGATCCGCACCGAGATCTCGGCCAAGTTCCGTCGGCCCGGTCTGACCACCGAGCTGGCCGCTGCGGGCTTCCGGCTCACCTCCTGGTGGACCGATCCGGACGACGACTTCGGGCTCGCGCTGGCCGTGCCCGAGCTCTGAGCGATTCGGCGGCGCAGTTCCCGGGACTGGGACCGACCTCATTTCCGAGCTCGATCTCGGCTTCGACAGGTTGATCTCGTACGGGCTGTCGAGGGCCGTGCCGTCGGCTAGCCGATAACAACTCGGAGACGGGGGCAGGTCAGGGCAGGTCGGCGGCTTCCCACAGTTGTGCGGCCCAGTCGCTGTGTCCGAGCGTGAGGGTGCCTTGGTTGGTGGTGATCATGATCCAGCCGTCGGTTGATCGCCACAGGTAGGTGCCGGGTTCGGGTTGACGGGCGCGCCAGGACCCGACGGTCTTCGCCCGGTGTTCACAGCGGGCCAGGGGGCCGAGGTTGTGCAGGCCGGTCTGGCCGGGTGGTCCGTTCCTGTCGTACGGGGTCGTGTGGTCGAGGTCGAGCCGGTGGCTGGTCGGGGAGTGCGGGAACACCGACCGTGGGTGTCGGATGGCCATGGCCCGGCGGAGCCGAAGCGGGATCTCGTACGCGTCGGCCGCGGCGGTGGCGGCGGGGTCGGTGACCGGGTCGGACCTTCACGTTCGCTTCGTGCTGGAGGAGGAACCGTTGCAGCTGCTCGAGGGTGATGGGGCCGTCGTCGGTGCGGACGACGCCGTGGTTGATGCGCAGGGTCTCGTCGGTGAGGTGGACGTGCATCACCACGGTCGGTGCGCAGGCGGCCAGCTGGGCCGGGGTGAGCGGTTGCCAGCCAGGCGACCGGAACGCCGACGGACACCGCTGCACGACGGGTGTCACCGGGTCGCTGTCGGTGTCGACCGTGTCGGTCGGTCGCCGGTTGGTCTGATACCAGGCGATGTCGTCGCGGTCGGGCTCGGACTCTGAGCATCCGTCGACCAGCCGGTCCTCGTCCTGCTCGTCGTCGGTCCGCGGTGTGTCCCACCACGCGTGGTCGTCTGGTCGGGGTTGGTGGTAGTTGCCGTGCCGGGCGGTTTCCCACCCTGCGGGTGGGAGGTCGTCGGCCCACGGGTCGGTCGGATCGGCGTGGTGGGCGGCGACTTTCTCCCACGGCTCCCGGTGGGCGTCGGAGTCGTCGGCGTGCCGGGCGAGGAGATCGGTGCAATCGGGCCGGGTTCGCGATGATCCCGATCGCTTTCGACATCCGCACCGGCAGGGGGTCTTCGTCGCCGTCGTCGGCCAGGCACTCGGCGACGCGGTGGTAGAGCGCCAGCATCATGGTCACGTCGCCGGCTTCGCCGCGGGCGATCAGGGTGCGCAGCCCGGCTTCCGACGGTGTGGCCCGGACTTCCCGTTTCGCCGCGGCGAGTCGTTCCCGTTCCCGGTAGGTGGATTCGTCGACCTGCAGCATGGTGGCGTCGAGGGCCTTCAGGAACGTCGGCCACGGCAGCTGCTCCACCCAGGCGGCCGTCTGCTGGTCGACTTCGGCGGCCGCCGCCACCCCCAGGTGAGCGGTCAGGGTGGCGATCTGTCGGGCTTTCCAGTGGTGCACGTCGCCGGCGACCACGCGTTCCCACAACTTCGGCAGGCGGTGGCGGATGGTCAACGCGTCCGCGATCCAGGACCGGACGGACTGGGTGGAGGCGTCGAACGGGCCCACCAGGCCCTTGGGCGGCGAACTCGGCCACCGGCGGGCAACCGACCGGGCCGAGCTGCACCAGTCTCTCCACCAGCAAACCGCCGTCGGGATGATCGACACTCGAGTGCGCGTCCGCCCAGACGGCGGCCACCAGCAGCTTGCGACAGCCCGCGATCCGCGAGTCGCGCTCGACGTCCGCGGCGAGGTCGGTGAGCGCACGGGAGTCACCCAGCGCCGCCTCCAACTCGACCTCGAACATGCGCCCATTCTACCCGAACACACGTTCGATATCCAGAGCAGGCGGCCGCCTCTCGACCCACTCCCAGGCGCGCCGAGGCCCGCGGGAAGGCCCCTCGGAGCGAAGCCGTCAACGGCGCACCGGGTAGCGCAGGTGCAGGACTCGATCTCCCTGCATGACCACGTCGGGATCCTCCAGCAGGTGCTGGCCGTCGACGTCACCGAAGTAGCGCTTGCCCCGACCGAAGACGACCGGCACCACGTCCATCGCCACGACGTCGACGAGGCCGAGGGCCAAGGCCCGACCACCGACGTCGCCGGCACAGAGCGCCACGACTCCGTCGCCGGCCAGTCGCCTCGCCTCCCCCACCGCGTCGGCCACGTCGGTGAAGAACGGCACGTCTGCCTCGGGGTGCCAGCCCTCGGGCTTCGGCCGATGGGACACGACGATGAGGTGCTCGCCGGCGGGTGGCTTGGCCTCCCACCCGTTGGTCAGGTCGAACAGGTGTCGACCCTGGATCATCACCCGGATGCTGGACCAGAACGGACGGACATAGGACTGCGAGATCGCTGACACTCGGAACGGGGAGTGGAGCTGCTCCGCGGGCTCGTCCACGAGCGGCTCGGTGCCGTTGAAGTACCAGTCGAACAGGGGTCCGACCTCGTCGTTCTCATCGGCGATGTAACCATCGACGGAGACCACGGCGTGCATCACCACGGTGCTCATAGCTGCTCCTCGTGTGTCGGCCCAGGAAAGTCATCTCTATCGCTGTGACCCAGCGAGCCGTGGGATCTCACCGGCCCTCCTCAGGAACCCCAACCCCGCGCGATGCCGCTACTGCGCGATGCGCACTCCCGAGAGAATCAGGCCACGCGGATCGAACTCCTCGATCACCGGGGCGTCCGGCGGCAGTCCCGCGGCGATCTCGGCCGCGAGCGGCCAGACGATCTCGCGATTGCAGCGCTCGAACTGATCCCTGGTCTCCCAGATCTCGACGATCTGGAAGCCGTCGCCGGTCTGGCGGGCCAGATGGAGCAGCATGCCGTCCAGGACGCCACCGGTCCGTTGCAGGAGTGCCCGGTGAAGTCGGTCGTAGGCGTCGATCTCGCCGACGATGGTGGTGATCACTCCAAAGGTCATGATCGCTGCTCTCCTGTCATCTCGACCTTCCTTCATCTCGAGGTGTCGTGCTCAGTCGCCACACGGTGCCGCACTGACTCGGCTCCCGGTCCGTGAAGATCATCGAGGAGGGCGCCCCGGCCGGTCATCAGCAGCAGGAGCTGCGCCGCGGTGCCGCCCACCGCAGGTCCGCTCCCGGCTGACCAGCCGCAGTCGTCGGCACGCAGCGTCAGGTCGCCGAATCGCCGTCGAGCCTGGAAGGGCCAGCCCATGGACCAGATGCGGGTCAGCGCGATCGCCCCGGCGGCTACGGAGATCGGCCGGGTGATCCCCAACGGGACACAGATGTCCTGACCGTGGATGAGGAGATCCGGCAGGATGTTGTCGTCCACCACGAACACGGGCTTCGTGCGAGAGGCCGCGTCCCGGCGGAGTCCGGCCACCAGCTCGTGCGTCGGTTTCGCTGCGTACGCGGTGGCCACGTCGCGGCCGGCCGGCCAGAGCCGTCCACGGTTCGCCACGAGTGCCCGGAGCATCGTCGTGACGCTGGGCGCGCCCGTGGGGGTCATGGCCAGGTGGGCCGCCACGTCGCGTACCCGCCACTCCGTGCACAACGAGGTCGTCGCCCATTGCTCGGGCGTGAGGGTCTCCAGCAGGTCGGCCAGTGTCCGGCGCTCTGTCTCGATCAGCGTCCAGGTCGTGTCGTCCACACCACTCACCCCAAAAGTAGTAATAAACTTTGACCAGTTTGAGGCAGATCGGTGTTGATGGCAAGGGGGTTCTGGGTGGAGGGCGGACAGCCGGAGGGTGTCGACGACCCGGGACCGAGTCTGGGGGTGCTTCTGTTCATTCCCTACCGCCACATGGAGCAGCGGATCCTCGACGCCGTCGTCGCCGCCGGCCACCCGATCACCCTCGTCCAGGCTCGTCTGTTCCAACGCATCGATCCCGGCGGATCACGGCTCACCACGCTGGCGGCAGCGGCCCAGATCACCAAGCAGGCAGCCAAGTTCCTCGTCGACCAGCTCGAGAACGGCGGGTACGTGGAGCGCGTTCCCGGACCCCGGCGACGGTCGTGCCCGCCTGGTGCGCATCACGCGTCGCGGATACGACGTGATCGAGGTGGCCACCGTCGTCGAGCGGCGGATCGAGCAGGAGTGGAGAAGCCATCTCGGCCCACGAGAGACCGACGAGCTGACGGCGACGCTGCTGCGGCTGCGAGAGATCACGGATCCTTTCGCCTGACCCAGCGGACGTCGGCGCGCCCCTCCCCCGCCCTCTCGACGCGCAGGTTGACCCGACACGGTTTCGGCGGCCCGGCATGATGGAGGCATGGATCCCGCTGCGCACTCCGTGGCCTTCCCCCGCCGCTGGTGGTATCCGGTAGCCCAGTCCTCCGAGCTGCGAGGTCGACCGCTGGCGGTGACCCTGATGGACACCCCACTCGTGGTCTTCCGTGACAGGCAAGGGATCCCGGCCGTCGTGCTCGACCGGTGCGCGCACCGCAACTACCCGTTGTCGCTCGGTCGGGTCACCGACGACGGACTGCTCGAGTGCGGCTACCACGGCTGGCGCTACGACGGGGGCGGGCGCTGCCGGGCCATCCCCGGCCTGCGCGAGGGCCGTACGCAGTCGACCTGGCACGTCCCCGCCCACGCGACGGTCGAGCAGGACGGTTTCGTGTGGGCCTGGGGCGAACCGGACGCGGAGCCGACCCGGGCGCCCTTCACGCTCCCCGTGGTCGCGGGCCCTGGCGTCGGCCGTACGGTGTTCCGCTGCGACCTCGAAGCGACGCTGCGGGCCGCCAGCGAGAACGCGCTGGACGTCCCGCACACCGCCTTCCTGCACCGGGGCCTCTTCCGGGGTGGCGCCCGTCGCACGATCACGGCGGTGCGCCGCCCGATCGAGAGCGGTGTGGAGGTGCAGTACCTCGGCGAGCCGGTCGGCATGGGACCGATCCGCCTGGGCAGGGCCTCGGACCGGACCTTCGACCACTGGGACCGCTTCCTGCTCCCCTCGATCGCGCAGGTCGAGTACGCCGTCGAGGGCTGGTTCCGGATCGTCAACACCATCCTGCAGCTGCCGCTGTCGGCGTTCCGCACCCGGGCCTGGTTCGTGGTCCAGTTCTCCAGCCGGGTCCCGGCGCCGCTGGTGCGCACCGTCGTACGGCAGCAGGGGAAGCACATCCTGCGCCAGGACGCCGTCGGGTTGGCGCGGCAGACCGAGCAGACCCAGCGCTTCGGAGGCGAGCGGTATGCCTCGACCGAGATCGACCTGCTGGGCACAGCGATCTGGCGCCTGCTGCGGCAGGCCGAGCGGGCCGAGCAACCGGACGGCAGCACCCTGCCGCTGACGACGATCAGCGAGCGCACCGTGGTGTTCGATGCCTGACCCGGTGGCGCCAGCAGCGCGTGTGACGTGACGATCGAGGACGCCGAGCGGCTGCATCGGGACGCGTTCGTGTTCGACCTGCACGCGCACGGTCCGGAGTTTCCTACCGCAGCCGTTCCGCGCGGCCTGGCGGGCAGCGGCGGGCGCCCCACCCGAGGACGGGTTCGACGCCCTGCGCAGCGGCGGCGTCGACGCCGCGATCGCCGGTGCCGTGGGTGATCCGATCGTCACCCGCTGCTACCTCGGGCGGAGCCCCTGGGCCGCGGTGGCGGCGCAGCTGACACGGATCGAGCGGCAGGTCGCCGACGCCGGTGCCGTCGTCGCCACCTCGATCCAGACCCTGGCCGCGGCCCGGAGCTCGCGGACGCCAGCCGTCGTCCTCGGCATCGAGGGCGCCGACGCGCTCGGCCACGACGTCGATCTCGTCGATGCCTGGCACCAGCGGGGGGTTCGCCTGATCGGCCTGGTGCATCTCGGCGACAACACCCTCGGGACCACCTGCCTGCCGTGGCAGGCCTATGCCGGCCCGCTGCCCGTACGGCGCCGCACCGAGACCGGCCTCACCGCGCTGGGACGGCGGGTGGTGGCCCGGATGAACCAGCTCGGCGTGGTGGTGGATGTCGCCCACAGCGACCGAGCCACCGTGCTGGACGCCGCCGCGCTGGCCACGGCCCCGATCGTGTCCTCCCACACCGGTGCCCGCGCACTGCAGGACTTCGCCCGCTACCTGACCGACGACGAGCTGAGGGCGATCGCCGGGACCGGTGGCCTGGTCGGGCTCTGGCCCTACCGGAACCGGCGGCTGGGGGTGCGCGACATCGCCGACCTGGTGGCCCACGCTCGCCACCTCGCCGACACCATCGGTCCCGAGCACCTGGCGCTGGGCACCGACATGAACGGCCTACCCGGTGCGATGGCCGGGTTCGGCGGCGAGGCCGATCTGCCGAAGGTGACCGGCGCCCTGCTGGACGCCGGCTTCGACCGCGCCGAGGTGATCGGGATCGTGGGCGGCAACGCTCTCCGGGTGCTCGACCTCGTCGAACGGCACGCCCGCTCGACGCCGTCCTGACGGTTGCCGGGACGACCGAGCGCGCGAGAACTCAGGACAGCGCAGGCTCCGCGATCCGGTGCCGCGAGACCTTCTGCAGCAGCTCCTCGTAGCGGTCGACCATGATCATCGCGTCGAAGTCCGCGGCCCGGGCCCGAACGGCGACCCGGTCGAGCTGCCGGGCCGCCTCGACGGCGACGGCCAGTGCCTCGGCGGTCTCGGCGTCGGCCAGCACCCCCGCAGCTGACGTCACGATCTCGGGCGCAGCACCGTTCGCGAAGGCGGCCACCGGGGTGCCGCAGGACATCGCCTCGACCAGGGTGAGTCCGAACGGCTCGGCCCACACCGAGGACGACACGAACACCGCCCCGCGAGCGAGCTGACGGGCCAGGTCCTCGTGGCCGAGATGGCCGACGTGGCTGACCCCCGCCCCGAGCCGGGGCGCGATCTCGGTGTCGAAATAGGCCCGGTCGGCGATCGGTCCGCTGAACTCCAGGCGCAGCTCGGTGCGGCGGATGGCGTCGATGGCCAGATGCAGCCCCTTCTCCGGGGTGATCCGCGCCGCCCAGACCGCCAGGTCGGGCTCGGCCACGCCCGGGTCGGGCCACCTGTCGAGCCGGATGCCGTTCGGGACGCAGGTGACTTCTGGGAGCACCTCTCGCCAAGCCGCCGAGTTCACCTCCGACACGCTCACGTAGGCGTGCCGAGGGTCGGGCGCCCAGCCGGGAGCGGTGATCACCGCCAGCACCTTCTCCAACGTGGGCGGGGTGTGCAGGATCGTGATCATCGGCTGATCGGCCAGCGCCGTGTACGGCTGCGGACCCAGGGAGTTGTTCAGGACCACGTCGTAGCCGTCCGCACGGATGCTCGCGATGGCGGAGCCGACGGCTGCCGTGAGGATCGCCCCCGACCGGTCCCCGTCCGGGCCGGGCATCCGCCCGAAGGTGAAGTCCTCGCCGACCAACGGAACCAGCCGGGCCGCGGTGCGGCTGCCCGCCTTGGCGAACAGCGTCACGTCGTGACTCCCCCGACCACCGGTCCCGTTCACCACCACCACCCGGCGTACGGACGCAGCCGGCCGGGCAACGCCCACAGCGACGTCAGGTTCGTCGACAGATCTGTCGGCAGGGCTGTCCGCAGGGGCGAAGCGACTGATCCGCCCACGAACCGGATCTTGGCCAGATCCGGCGTCCGTCGCTCCCCACAGTCTCCCCAGCTGCTGCGGCCACGGCGCAAGGACGGTGGACGCCACGTCGTACGCGAGTCGGTGTGCGGCGTCTCCCCGCCGACCGGGCTGTGCGACGACGACGACCGGAAGGCCGTGCAAGCGGGCCAGCAGCGCGACCTCGACGGAGACGTCGACCACCATGGCCTCCGGCCGGGCGGTCTCGATCCAGGCGGAGATCATCGCCATCCGCGCCGACAGCCCCGGGAGTGCAGCGGCACGTAGTGCAGGCGGCCGTGCGCGGTGACGTCCTGCTCGGGACCGCGGCCGGCGTCGGGAGATCGACCCAGCCTCCGAGCCAGTCCGCCGGACGCGGGGCGGTGGACAGACCCGTGATCTCGACCTCGGCGAGGCGCTGGACACTCGACGCGCGGTGTCGATGGCCCCATCCTTGGTGGTGGATGTAGTAGCCGATCATCCCCGGCGTGCTGCGGCTTCAGCCATGGTCATCGCTTTCCTCGTGCGGGCTCACGTACGCCGGTTGACGAGCAAAGGGACCAGTCAGCGGATCGTACACCGTGAACTCGCTGTTCAGGCGTGCCTTCCAGAAAGGGTCAGGCTCAGGCGGTCCTGACGAGCGACACCGTCTGGGTTCAGCGAGGATGTCCGACGAGCGAACCGTCCGCTCGAGGCGCTGTGCTGCAGACCCAGCAGGGTCAGCCCCGCCGCGCTGGTCAGATACCTGGACCAGACTGACCGGCCCAGGCTCGCCGATGCGTCGCACCGGCGGCGAACTTGCCCAGCATCCGCGCACTGATCGGCTGTGACACGAGGTTCCACCAACGGATCCGTCTCCCCGAGCGGACGCCGGCACCCGCTCCGACGCTCAGATGGGCCAGCACACCGTTAGCACCCTGCTCCAGCTCGAGCTCCCAGCCGATGACGGCGCCGGCGAGCTGGCTGGGCCAGCACAACTTCACCCGCCGGCCCGACGGATCATGATGGACAGACACCCGGTCGTGCGCGACCGAGGCAGCGGCGACCGCGTCAGAGAAGCTGCTGCGGATGAGGCGATGACTGGCCATGAGAAGCCTCTGGGGTTCGGTCGACACTTGTCGGTGCGGTGACGGATCCGCTTATTGAGTCCATCCCCCTTCTACCCTTCCAACCTGTGAACAAACGTTGTCGGACCCGGCGCCCACCACTCCGCGTCCCTCCTCGTGAGGCTTCATCGCGGATGCTCTCGGACCGACCGGAGCGTCCCCGGTCGGGTTCCCGGACTGCTCGACCGGGCGCGGTGGGTGGATATGACCTGTGAGCGACTCGGGCGGGTGATGTCGCACGCCCACGGCGTCGGGCCGCACCGGCTGTCGATCTTCGCCGACGGTAGGGACGGTCTCCAGGGGCGGAGCCACGGCTCACCGACTTCCGGTTCACGCCGCCCCGCCGATGGAACGGCACCCGCCCGAAGCTGTTGACCACCAAGGCCGGCGATGTCGAGCTGCGGTCCAAACTGCGGAAGGGCTCGTTCTTCCCGTCCATTCTCGAACCGGGCGCCGGAGACCCAGGCTTCAGAATGCGCTGATCCCAGGCGATCCCGAACCGAGGTAAGACCAGAGTGCTCACGAAAGCCTCTGTTCTTCAGGCTCATGGGTCCCATGTCGTCATCCCGGAGAGGTCGACCGATCCACGATGAACCGCCGACCCCCGAGGCAGCGCCAGCGCTCGGGCATAGGCGTCGTCCCAGTGGGCGAGGAAGGCCGCCAGCGAGTAACGCTCCAGCGCGATCTCTCTCGCCACGCGACCGCACCGCGCCGCGTCGTCCGGATCGGTGAGCAGCTCCAGGGTCCGGCGGCGCAGTTGGTTCAGATCCAGCGAGACCGCGCCGATCTCGGCGGGCAGCGTCGCCGCCTCGGTGGTCTGCAGCACGACGACCGGCATGCCGAGATGCATGGCCTCGAGCAGAGACAGCCCGAGCGAGGTCCAGCGGTTGAGGTGGAGGTAGACGCCGTTGTGGGCCATCCTGGCGTGCAGCTCCTCCGGTCCGAAGTTCCCGCCGAAGACCACGTCGGTGCCGGGCAGGGCGGCGGGCAGCCGGTCGCCGTCGATGCCGAAGTTGTCGACCCCCTGCTCACCCACGACGGACGGCAGCAGATCGGTGCCCGTCACCCGCCACCGCCGGACCGGCTCGTTGACGACGAAGGCCGCCCGTCGTCGCTCGCCCGACCAGTGCGGGCCGGGGTCCAGCACGCCGTGGTCCACGACCGTGGTCGGGGTGGAGCCGGAGTCCCAGAGCAGCGCGTTGAACCGGGTCACGTGCACGATCAGCCACCCCTCCCGGTCGGCGAGCGGGTGCACCGAGGTCGGCACGCCGTCGGCCGGGGTGTTGTGCTCGATGAAGACGGCCGGCAGGTCGAGTCCCGGAGTGCGGCCGAGGAGCCGGGTGCAGGTCTGGATCTCTTCGAGCCGTTGGCAGACGACCAGGTCCGGAGGGTCGCCCGCCAGCTCCGCGGCCTTGACGATGCGGGCACCGTCCGGCCACGGCACGGTCGGAACCGGAGCACCGGACCCGCTCGGATCCACGTCCAGGAAAAGATACTCATGCTCACCCCGCACGAGAGCGTTCACATAGCTGCCGTGCGCGTACCAGAGAAGAATCTTCACCCAGGTGTGCTACCCGCTCCGCACGAACTCACCCACCCCCGCCGACCGACATGTCCCAGTTCCCGTGGATGAGCGAGCCGCAAGTGGCTCATGTGTAGCAACGCTTCTCCCGGGTACTGGTCCGGTATGCCCATCGACGACGTCGCGACGCGATCCCGATCGGAGACCTCGTCCATCCGGGGCGTCCTCTTCGACCGGGACGGCACGTTGATCCACGACGTCCCCTACAACGGGGATCCCGCCCTGGTCGCGCCGGTCGACGGCGCCCGGGCAGTGCTGGACCGGCTGCGAGTGGCCGGCGTGGCCGTGGGCGTGGTGACCAACCAGTCCGGGATCGGGCGCGGACGCCTCACGCCCGAACAGGTACGGGCCGTCAATGCGGCAGTCGACGACCAGCTCGGCCCCTTCGACACCTGGCAGGTGTGTCCGCACGCACCCGAGGACGGGTGCCTGTGTCGCAAACCGGCGCCCGGCCTGGTGGTGGCAGGTGCTGCGGCTCTCGGCCTGCCCCCGTCGGCGGTCGCGGTGATCGGCGACATCGGCGCCGACATCGAAGCCGCGCGGGCCGCGGGCGCCTACGCGGTGCTCGTCCCCACTCCGCTCACCCGTCCCGCCGAGGTCGCGGCGGCCCCGCTGGTCGCCCAGCACCTGTCGGCGGCGGTCGACCTGCTGCTGGCGCTCGATGTCGATCAGGGGGCGTCGTCCGAGCATGCCTCGTCGACCCTGGAGCGTCCGCGATGACCAGGATCCTGGCCGCGCGGCTCGACAGCGTCGGAGACGTGCTGTGCACCGGTCCTGCCCTGCGCCCGCTGCGTGCCAGTCTGCCGGCCGGTGGCAGCCTCGACCTGCTCGTCTCCCCGGCCGGTGCCGCGGCGGCGCGCCTGCTCCCCGAGGTGGACGAGGTGCTCGTCGTCGACCCACCGTGGGACGGTCAACACCCACCGGTCGTCGACCCGGTGGTGATCACCGCCCTGGTCGACCTGCTGCGAAGCCGGCGCTACGACGAGGCGATCGTCTTCACCTCCTACCACCAGAGCCCACTCCCCTTCGCCCTGCTGGCCCGACTGGCCGGCATCCCGCAGGTCGCCGGCACCAGTGATGCGTACGCGGGCACGCTGCTCGACGTCCGCCACCGCCGCCGCAGCGCGGAGCCCGGCCAGCCGATACCGGACGACGACGGCGGACCGGGCGGTGGACACGAGGTGGCCGCGGCCCTGGCCCTGGTCGAAGCCACCGGCCGCCCGGTCGACCACACCGCCGGCACCCGGTTGGCCGTCCGCCGACCGCTGCCCGACGTGACGCACCTGCTCGGCGAGGGCGCACACCACCCGTCGTGGTCGTCCACCCCGGCGCCTCCGTCCCGTCCCGGGCAGCGAGCCCGCTGCGGAGCCGGGCGTTCGCCGCCGGGCTGGTCGAGGACGGCTGGAAGGTCCTCATCACCGGCAGCCCGGGCGAGCGGGACCTGATCACCACGGTCTGCCCCGCCGGGGCTGTCGACCTCGGCGGTCGGACGGATCTGGCCGAGCTCGCCGCAGTCCTCGACGGAGCCGCCTGCGCGGTCGTCGGCAACACCGGCCCGGCCCATCTGGCCGCGGCGGTGGGAACGCCGGTGGTCTCGCTCTTCGCGCCGGTGGTCCCGGCCGAGCGCTGGGCGCCATGGGGCGTGCCGTCAGCTGTCCTCGGCGACCAGCACGCCCCGTGCCGGCTCACTCGCGCCCAGACCTGCCCGGTGCCCGGTCACCCGTGCCTGAACACGATCGAGGTGGCCGACGTCGTCGCCGCGGTGCAACGCCTGGCCGACACCCGGACCGAGGCAAGGCTCGAGGCGGTGGCGCGATGAAGATCGCCATGGTCTCCGAGCACGCCAGCCCGCTGGCCGCGTTGGGCGGCGTCGACGCCGGCGGCCAGAACGTGCACGTCGCCGCGCTCGCCGACGCCCTCGCCCGGCGCGGTCACCAGGTCACGGTCTACACCCGGCGCGAGGACCCGACGGTCGCCGAGCGCGTGCGCGCTCGCCCCGGCGTGGAGGTGGTGCACGTCCCGGCCGGCCCGCCGTCGGTGCTGCCGAAGGACGAGCTGCTCCCGTTCATGACCGCGTTCGGTGACTGGATGCGGCAGACTGGGCGCGCCAGGCCGGCCCGACGTCGTCCACGCCCACTTCTGGATGTCCGGTCTGGCGGCGGCGCGAGCCCGCCGCACCTGTCCCGTCCCGCTGGCCCAGACCTTCCACGCGCTCGGTTCGGTCAAACGGCGCCACCAGGGCGCCGCGGACACCAGCCCCGCGAACCGGGTCGACCTCGAGCGGACACCTGTGCCGCACAGTCGACCTGGTCTCGCCACCTGTCGCGACGAGGTCGGTGAGCTCACCGCCCTCGGGGTCCGCCCGGACCGGGTACGGTGATCCCCTGCGGCGTGGACACCACTTCTTCACCCCCGCCGCCGACCCCGGCGCCCGGGGCCGACCCCACCGGCTGCTCGCGGTCGGCCGGCTGGTCCCGCGAAAAGGTTTCGACACCGTCGTCCCGCGCTGGCCGACTGCCGGGCGCGGAACTCGTGATCGCGGGCGGGCCGCCCGCGGACGAACTCGGCGACGACGACCGAGGCGCAGCGGCTGGCGCCTCGCCGAGCCTGGGGGTGGCGACCGCGTGAAGCTGGTCGGCGCCGTCGCGCGGGACCCAATGCCGGAGCTGTTGCGCTCGGCCGAGGCGGTGATCACCTGCCCTGGTACGAGCCGTTCGGCATCGTGCCCCTCGAGGCGATGGCCTCCGGCGCGCCCGCTGGTCGCCACTGCTGTCGGTGGGCTGGCCGACACGATCCTCGACGGGGTCACCGGGCTGCTGACCTCGCCGACCCGGCGAGCTCGCGGCCGCGCTGCGAACCCTGCTGGACGCACCGCTGCTGGCGCGGCGCTGGGGAGCGGCGGCCAGAGGTGGGCGGTTCCCGCTACGAGTGGACGACGGTGGCCGCCCAGACCGAACGTGCCCTCGAGCACCTGGATGTCGGACTGGTCCGTCCGGAACCCAGCCCTCATCCTCGACCCGATCGGAGGCCGCATGGACGCGCTGAGCTGGCTGGACCAGCCGCGGCGTGTAGCCAAGGACTCGACTCCCTGGCACGGCCGGCAGCCCACCGTCGACCGCTGGGGCACCGAGTGACCACTTCCTGGTGGCGGGCGGCCGGCTGTCGCCGCCGGCAACGGTGGCAGCGCCGCCGAGGCCCAGCGCCTGACCGCCGAGCTCGTCGGCCGCTACGTCGACAAGCGGCAGCCCCTGTCGGCGGCTGTCCCTGTGCGTCGAGTCCTCCAGCGTCACCGCGATAGGGAACGACTACGGCCACGACGAGGTGTTCGCCCGCCAGGTCGCCCGCGCACGGCCGACCCGGAGACGTGCTGCTCCTCCTGTCGACGAGCGGTCCCTCGAGCGACCTGCTGAGCCGCCGCGGAGCGGGCCCACCGCTGCGGCGTCCGGGTCTGGGCCCTGGCCGGACCGGGTTCCAACCCCCTTGATCGACGTAGCCGATGAGGCGGTGGCCATCGACGCGCCGGACACGTCGGCGGTCCAGGGGTGCACCTGGTGACGGTGCACGCGGTCTGCGCGGCGGTGGACGCCGTCTCGTGCCCCCACGGGCAGCCCGGCCGCAGAGAGGCCCGGGACAGCAACGGCCTCGGATCGTGGTGGTCGGCGACCTGCTGCTCGACCGTGACCTGACCGGCCGGACGGAGCGGATCAGCCCGACGCACCGGTTCCGGTGGTCGACGTGCACGACGAGGCCGGCAGCCCGGGCGGGGCCGGTCTGGTCGCCGAGCTGGCCGCCCACGATGCCGACGTCGTCCTGGTGGCCCCCGTCGCCCACGATGAGGCCGGACGTCGGCTGCGGGCCGACCTCGACACGGCGGGCGTCGAGCTGTGGGCCCTGCCGCACGCCGGACCGACCCGGCGGAAGACGCGGATCCGCGTCGCCGGGCAGGCGTTGCTGCGCCTCGACGACGGCGGCCCGGGCACCCCGGGTGACGTCGACGAGGCCGCCCTGCGCGCCGTCCTGGACGCCGCCGACGTCGTCCTGGTCGCCGACTACGGCGCCGGCACCACGGCGCACCCGGCGGTGCGGAACGCCCTGACTGCGGTGGCCGGTCGGCGTCCGGTGGTGTGGGACCCACATCCGAAGGGAGCTGTGCCCGTGCCGGGGTGCGCGCTGGTCACCCCCAACCTCGACGAGGCGCGACGGTTCGCCGACGCCCTGGGACTGTCGACTCCCGGACCACTCGAGGCGCTCGCGGGACGTCTCCGGGAGCACTGGCAGGCCCGCGCCGTCTGCGTGACGACCGGGGCCGAGGGGGCGTGGCTGGTCACGCCGGAACCGGAGCCGCTCTTCGTCCCCGCGGCCCGGGTCGGCCCCGGGTCGCCCGGGGACCCGTGCGGGGCGGGAGACCGGTTCGCCACCTCCGCGGCGCACGCGCTGGCCACCGGCGCCGGACCGTCCGACGCCGTGTCGACGGCGGTCCGGGACGCGACGGACTGGGTCCGGGCGGGCGGCCCGCCGCACGCCAGGCCCGCCGTACGTCGGTCCGACCCGAGGAGCTCGCACCACTGCGAGCCGAGGCGCGCGGTCTCGACGACGTCCTCGCCCTGGCGGCCCGGGTCGTGCCGCCGGCGGCACGCTGGTGGCCACCGGCGGCTGCTTCGACGTGCTGCACGCCGGACACGTGACCAGCCTGGACGCGGCACGCCGACTCGGTGACTCCCTGGTCGTCCTGCTCAACCCCGACGACTCCGTACGCGGTCTGAAGGGGCCGGGGCGGCCCGTCCAACCTGCAGCCGACCGGGCTCGGGCCCTGGCCGCGCTCAGCAGCGTGGACGCGGTGGTGTCTTCGACGAGGACGACCCCCAGGCCACGTTGGCCCAGCTCCGACCCGACGTGTGGGCCAAGGGTGGTGACTACGGCGGGGTCGAGCTGCCGGAGTCGGCGCTGGTGCGCAGCTGGGGCGGTCGTATCGTCCTGCTGCCCTATCTGGCCGGTCGGTCGAGCAGCGAGATCCTCGCCCGCGGCGCAGCACTGGTCCAGTGAACGTCTCCGCGCCGCCCAGACGCCCTGACCAGCCCACCGTGCTGGTGCTCCGGGCGCTCGGACTGGGTGACACCCTGACCGGGGTCCCGGCGCTGCGTGCCCTGCGCCGGCGCTGGCCCGAGCACCGGCTCGTGCTGGCCGCGCCGCACCACCTGGCCTCTGGCTGCAGCGGCTGGGAGTGGTCGACGGCGTGCTCGACACCCGCGACCTCGCTCCACTGCCGTGGACCGGAGACCGGCCGGACGTCGCCGTGGACCTGCCGGCCGTGGACCCCAGAGCCAGCGGCTGCTGCAGCCGCTGCGCCCGCGGCAGCTCGTCGCCTTCCGGTGTCCGGCGGCCGGCATCGTCGACGGTCCGACCTGGTACGCCGACGAGCACGAGGTCGACCGGTGGCTCCGGATGGTCGGCGACTTCGGCGCGACCGGGAACCGCGAGGAGCTCGTGCTCGACGAGCCGCTCGCGCGAGGCCCCGCGGTGGTCGTGCACCCGGGAGCCGCCTCGCGATCGCGCTGCTGGCCGGCGGAGCGCTGGCGAGCGGTGGTCGACTGGCTGGTCGGTCGCGGCCACCCGGTGATCGTGACGGAATCGGCTGACGAGCGACGTCTGTGTGCCGCCGTGTCGGGCGTCCGGCGCAGAACCTCGCCGGTCGCCTGGACCTCGAGGCGCTGGCCCGCACGGTGGCCGACGCCCGGCTGGTGCTGAGCGGAGACCGGGTGTCGCCCACGTCGCCACCGCCTACCGCACCAGGTCCGTCCTGCTCTTCGGTCCCACCCCACCGGCCCACTGGGGGCCGGCGGTCGACCTCGACCGGCACGCAGTGCTCTGGTACGGCTCGGCCGGCACCGCGGGCGACCCGCACGGATCCGAGGTGGACCCCACACTCGACCGGATCAGCGTGGCCGACGTGCTGGCGGCCGCCACACCTTTCCTCGACACACCCCGGTTGGGTGTGACCACTCCTGGGTATCGGAGCCAGAGATGACACAGATCCTGCCCAAGGCCGAGCCCGACACCACCGGGCCGGGCCGACGTTTCCGACGCGCCGTCGTGCTCGGCGGCGCCGGCTTCGTCGGGTCGCACCTCTGCGAGGCACTGATCGCCGCCGGGACCTCGGTGCTCTGCGTCGACAATCTACGGCTCACCCGACAACGTGGCCGAGCTGGTCGACCGACCCGGCTTCCAGCTGGTCGAGCATGACGCCACCACCGCGCTCCACCCCCGGTGGTTGGTGCAGCCGGTGGACCTGGTCCTGCACCTCGCCTCGCCGGCCTCACCGTTCGACTACCTCCGGCATCCGCTGCAGACCCTGCACGCCGGGTCGGACGCCACCGAGCAGGGCCTGCTCCTGGCGCGCGCGACCACTTGGCGCTCGCTTCGTCCCGGCCTCCACCAGCGAGATCTACGGCGACGCCGAGGTGCACCCGCAGCCCGAGACCTACCTGGGCAACGTCAACCCGATCGGGCCGCGCAGCGTCTACGACGAGGCGAAGCGGTACGCCGAGGCGATCACCTTCGCCTACCACCGGACGTACGGCGTCGACGTGGCCGTCGCCCGCATCTTCAACACCTACGGCACCAGGATGCGGGCCGCCGACGGCCGACTGGTGCCCGCCTTCGTCGGGGCCGCTCTCGTCGGTGAGCCGCTGACGGTGTTCGGGGACGGTGAGCAGACGCGGTCCCTGTGCCACGTCAGTGACACGGTCGCGGGCCTGCTGGCCCTCGCCGCCGCCGACACCACCGGCCCGGTGAACCTGGGAGCCGGACGAGTGCACCGTGCGCACGCTCGCCGAACGCATCATCGCGCTCGCCGGATCCGAGTCGGTCATCCGGCACGGTCCGGCGGTGACCGATGATCCCCGCCGACGCTGTCCCGACATCTCCCGCGCGCGCTCGCTGCTGGGCTGGCGACCGACTGTCGATCTCGACGACGGCCTGCAGGACACGATCGCTTGGTTCACCGCCCTCCCGGCCACCGATCTGGTCACCACCTGAGCCGACCGTCCACCCGTCCCGACTGCCCGAACACCTGGAGGTTGCACCGTGCGCGTCCTCGGTATCAACGCCATCTTCCACGACTCCTCCCGCGGCGCTGGTCGTCGACGGCGTCACCGTCTCCGCCGCCGAGGAGGAGCGGTTCACCGCGACGCAAGCACGCCAAGCAGGCCGTCCCCTTCTCCACCTGGGAGCTGCCCGAGCACGCCATAGCCTGGTGCCTGGCCGAGGCCCCGCTGACCCGGCGCAGATCTGGATGCGGTCGCCTACTCCTACGACCCCGACCTGGTCGACCACTCCTCCGGCGGGCTGGACCCGGCGTACGAGGGCCAGCGCACCGACTACGCCCGCCGAGCCCCGTCGTTCCTGCAGACGCTGCCGCCCGACTACGATCCCGCGGTCTTCCGGTTTGTCCGCCACCACGTCGCCCACGCCGCCTCCGCCGGACTCGCCTTCGGGGACCCCGTCGGTGACTGCGCGGTGCTGGCGGTCGACGGTCGAGGCGAGTCGACTCGGATGCTGGCCGGGGAGTACCGCGAGGGCAAGCTCGACATCCTGGCCGACCAGCCGCTCCCCACTCGCTCTCGGCCTGCTGTACGAGGACCTGACCATGCACCTGGGCTTCCTCCGGTCCAGCGATGAGTACAAGGTCATGGCCATGGCGTCCTACGGCAGGCCCCGGCACCGCTACTGCCTCCGCCGGCTCGTGCACGCCACGCCCGGGCGGCGGGTTCGTCACCGAGCCGGTGGACTGGGAGGAGCCTGGCCCCGCGCCCGGACGGGCGGCGAGGAGTTCGACGAACGCCACGCCGATCTCGCCGCCAGCGTCCAGCTCGTGCTCGAGGAGACCCTGCTCGAGCTGGCGTCCCAGCTGCACCGCCGCACCGGCCAGACCCGGCTGGCCTTCGCGGGCGGGGTCGCCCTCAACTGCGTGGCCAACACGCGGTTGCTCTACGAGGGCCCGTTCGACGACCTCTGGGTGCAGCCGGCCGCCGGTGACGCGGGCACCGCTCTCGGGGCGGCGCTCTCGGTCGCGGTCGACGCCGGCGAGACGCTGCGTCCGTTCCGCTCCGCAGATCTCGGGCCGTCCTGGTCCGAGGCGGAGCTGGAGGCGATCCTGACCACCGCCCGCGTCCGCTACGAGCGTCCCGCGGACATCGCCGTCGCCACGGCGGAGATCATCGCCGCCAACGGCGTGGTGGCCTGGTTCCAGGGTCGCTCGGAGTTCGGACCGCGAGCGCTCGGCCACCGCTCCCTGCTGGCCGACCCGACCCGCTCCGACAACGTCGAGCGACTCAACGACATCAAGGGCCGCGAGCAGTTCCGCCCCGTCGCGCCGATGGTGCTGCTCGAGCGCGCGGCCGAGCTCTTCGAGCGCGGCCCGATCCCCAGCCCCTACATGCTCTTCGTCCACGACGTACGCCCCGCATGGCGCGACCGGCTGCCGGGGGTCACCCACATCGACGGCACGGCGCGCGCCCAGACCGTCGACCCGGCCGACGACCCCCTGACCGCCCGGCTCCTCACGGCGTTCGCCGACCGCACGGGCGTCCCGGTCCTCGTCAACACCAGCCTGAACACCGCCGGTCGACCGATGGTCGACAGTCCCCGTGACGCCCTCGAGCTGTTCGGCTCGGCACCCGTCGACGCCCTCGCGATAGGGCCCTTCCTGGTGCGCCGATGAGCGAGGCGGCCCGCTACGGCATCGTCATCCCGACGATCGGTCGACCGAGCCTCGCCGTGCTGCTCACAGAGCTGGCTCGGACGGCGACGGACGGTCCCGGCCCGCAGCAGGTCGTCGTCGTGGATGACCGCAGCGTCGACGGGCCGCCCCTCGAGCTCGAGCCGACGGGGTTGGACATCCGCGTCGTGCGCAGCGGTGGCCGCGGTCCTGCCGCTGCGCGCAACCGCGGGTGGCGGGCCCTGCCGGCCGACCTGCCCTGGGTCGTGTTCCTCGACGACGACGTGGTCGTCTCGCCCGATTGGTGCGACCGCCTCCAGTCCGACCTGTCGCTCGCCGACGTCCCCGCCGGAGCCCGGGACCGGGTCGGCGCCTCGTCGGCCATCCTGCGCGTGCCCCGGGTGCCGGGACGTCGCCCCACCGATGACGAGCGGCGGACCATCGCCCTCGACGGGGCGCGCTGGATCACCGCCGACATGGCCTACCGCCGGGACGTCCTCGAAGCGCTCGACGGCTTCGACGAACGATTCCCGCGGGCGTACCGGGAGGACTCCGATCTCGCTCTGCGCACGGTGGTGTCCGGCTGGAAGGTCGCCCAGGGCCGGCGGGTCAGCACCCACCCGCTCAAGCGTGGGCCGTGGTGGCTGAGCGTGCGAAGCCAGAACGGCAACGCCGACGACTCCCTGCTGCGCGCCAAGTTCGGTCCGACCTGGCGCGGTCGGATCGGAGAAGGCGGCGGACGCATGGGCCGTCACATCGTGGCCACCGGGGCCGCCCTCGTCGCCGTCGCGGCGGCGCTCCTCGACGTGGCCGGACGGCCGGGTCGCGCTCATGCTGCGGCACTCGCGAGCTGGTCGGTCTGGGCGGCGCTCACCGCCGAGTTCGCGATCCGGCGGATCCGGACGGGACCATCGACGCCGAAGGAGGTGGCGATCATGGTCGCCACCTCGGCCGCCATCCCCCCGGTGGCGGTCTGGCACCGGGCCCGGGCGGCGTGGCGCTGGCGCTCCGTGCCGCTCTGGCGCCCGTCCACTGATCGCTGAGTCCCGCTTCTCGATCCTCTGATTCGTCGCCGCCCTCTGATCTCGCGCCCTCTGATCGTTGCCCGCCGAGTTTCGGCTTGATCCGTGTCCCGATGGGTACGTCAGAGACGTGTCAACCCAGGATCAGCCCACCCATCGCCCGCTCGCCGGCCGCGTCGCCCTCGTCACCGGCGGCGCCAGCGGACTCGGCCGGGCGACCTGTCTCGCCCTGGCGGCCGGCGGTGTCCACCCGGTGATCGCCGACATCGACGCCGCAGGCGCGGCGGAGACGTCCGCGATGATCGCGAGCGCCGGTGGCACGGCAGAGACCGCGGCGTTCGACGTCACCGCGGACGGTGATCGCCGGACGACGACGGCAGGCTTGTTCGAACGGTTCGGGCGACGCTTCGCCATCCTGGTCAACGTCGCGGGTATCGATCGACCTGGCTACCTCACCGACGTCGACCAGACCGCGTACGAGCAGGTCTTCGCCGTCAACTGCCACGGGCCGGTGTTCTTGATGAAGGAGTTCCTGAACGGCTTCCTGGCCTCGGAGGTGGATTCCGAGCTCGGCGACGTGGAGGCCGAGATCGTCAACATCATCTCGATCTCCGCGGTCACGGTCGGCAGCGGCGCCGTCGCCTACAACAGCTCGAAGGCCGCGTTCGCGAAGGCGACCGAGATCTTCCAGACCGAGGTCCGGGAGTTCGGCCACCCGTGCCGGATCCAGGGCCTGATGCCGGCGGCCATGGACACGCCGATGATGGCGCAGTGGGGCATCCCGGCGGAGCGGATGATGGACCCGGCCGAGATCGCCGCGGAGATCATGCACTGCCTGCTGCGGTCCCGCGGGGTGTACGGGCAGAACCTGATCGTCACACCGCGGGTCGAGAACTACCCACGCTGAGCCACCGGGAGCCATCTCCACCCGGGACGGGCGTTCCCCTCGTTGGCTGATCCTGGTCCGTCTCGTGCGTCAGACACTGGAACGACGGTCCGGCGACACCCGGCTCACGGGCGCTCTGCGGCGCGTCGAAGAGCTCGGTCAACGCCGCCGGAACCGCCCCCGGCGGTGATCCCCTGAGCGCGGTGATTCCCGGGTGCTGTGATCTCTGGGTCAGGGTGCCGCGGGTAGGCCGAGCAGCTCCCGCCGCCAGGCCCGTCCCGGATGATCCGGCCGCGTCGTGATCTCGGCGACGGCGATGGCCGGGCTCACCCGGCTCGGGCACCGGGCCGCCCACGCTCCGCCGGGTGCGATGACGCCGGCCGCCGCGTACGGAGCCTTGTCGCTCGGCACCGCGTAACCGATCCAGAGACCGTTCTGCAGGGCGTGGGTGCGCACCGACGACGCCAGGGTGTCCGCCTCTGTCGCGTCCCCCGGCCCGGCGGTGGAGAACAGGACGCAGTCGACGTCCTGGCTCTCGTAGTCACTGAAGACCTGGGGGAACAACGCCTCCAGGCCCGATGCCAGACCGAGTCGCACGCCGTGGACGTCGATGACCACGCCCGCGGCGCCGGCCGCGTACAGGTACGCCTGCTTGCTGCGGGACAGGAGTCGTTCGTCGTAGCGGGCGCTGACCGTGCCGCCGGGATCGATCACCAGGAGGCTGCTCGACGGTCGCGCCGCCGGATCGGACGGGTGTCGTTGCTGGGCGCCCAGGACGGTCCACAACCGGAGCGACCGGGCGGTGGCCCGGATCTCGTCGATCGCGCTCTCCGCGGACGCCCAGTCGAACCTGCTCCAGTCGGCTTCGGTCAGCCGGTCGCGCTCCCGCGACAGCGACCACTTGTCGGGGAAGCAGAGCGTCGCCTCCGGGAGCTGGAGGACATCGGCGCCGGCGGCGTGCGCGTCGCGCATCAGCCGACGGACCTCGTCACCGGCCTCCTGGAACGCCCGGGCGTCACCGGGGTCGGTCCGGAACGTGGTCTGGGCCACGGCCAGGCGCAGCCGGGCGGGTGAGTGTCTGTGGTCGGCACGGTCTCTCCTCCGGGGGATCGGATGTGCCGGAGGGCAGCCGTGTAGGACTCGCCGGTGCGTCGGGCGCGGGCACGCACCCGCTGCTTCAGCGCTCGATCTGCTGTCATCCGAACTCCCACGCCTCGACCCGGTTCCCCAGCAGCACGGCCCGAGACGCTACGGGTGTGTGGTGACAGCGACCTGAGACCGGGTCCCTTTGCCTCGAGGGTGCGGAGCGATCCGCGTGGTCCGTGCTGGGGACGGACCGTGGAGGTTCGGCGTAGATCTCGCCGACACCGACTCTAGACCAGAGCCCCCGGTAGCCAGAGATCACCGAGGGGGTGTGTCTTCCTGCGTCCAGTGGCGCGGCGACGGGGTCGCGTCCTGCGATGATGGCCGCGTGGAGGCAGGGATCGAGGAGCGGCCGCGCGAGCAACGACGACCGACCCTCACGCTGTTCTGCGGGCTGCCGGGAGCCGGCAAGTCCACCCTGGCCCGGCGCCTGGAGGACCACGGCGCCGGTGTGCGCCTGTGCACCGACGACTGGCAGGCGGCGCTGGGTGTCGGCCACGCCGACACCGACTTCCACGAGCGGCTCCAGGTCCACCTCTACCGGCACGGGCTGACCCTGCTCCGAGCCGGCACGGACGTCATCCTCGAGGACGGCTTGTGGATGAAGGCCGAACGGACCGAGAAGTTCGCCGATGCCCGGGCCTGCGGCGCCGAGATCCGGCTGCACGTCTTCGAGGTGGCGTACGAGACGCTCTGGTCGCGTCTGCAGGCTCGGGCCGCGACCGCCGATCCGGGGGCCTACCCGATGACCGAGCACGAGCTCCGCTGGGCCTGGGACCTGTTCGAGCCGCCGACCGCGGAGGAGCTGGCGACGGTTGACACGTTCGAGATCCACGGTGGTGGTCAGATCCCCGTGGTGTCAGATCCCCGGTGGTGGTCAGGGCAACGGGACCGACTGCGGGAACGAGAACACGTCGGACGGGTCGTAACGCTTCTTGATCATGCTCAACCTTGGGAGGTTCGGGCCCCAGTAGGCGGTCGCGTAGTCGGCCAGCGTGCGGTCCGCGTAGTTCACGTAGGCGGAGTCACCCAGCCAGGGGCGGAGAGCCGCGCGCTCTGACCGGACGAAGTCGTCGAAGGGTGCCGGATCGGTGCCGGCACGCGCGTACGGCCAGGTCGCCGTGTACTGCACGTCGGCCAGTGCCGATCGCCACGGGAACGCCGTCGCGTCGACCGCGACGTCGCCGATCGCGCCGCCGAAGGCGTCGAACGAGACACCGCCCTCCACCCCGGCGGCGAAGCGGACGCAGGCGGCCACGTCGGCGGCGCTCTCGACGTGGGCGATCGCCTGCGGTGACGGCTGGGAGAAGAAGCGGGGGTTGTAGAGCAGGGTCCTGGGCCGGTAACCGCTCTGCCCTGGGCGTGCCAGGTCGCCGGTCAGCTGCTTCTGCAGCTGGGCGTAGGTCGGCACGGACGGTGCGGAGGCGGAGGTGGCTGCGGGCGTCGGCTGCGCCGATCCACCGGGCGTCGGGGTCGGGCCCGGCGCCGGACCCGCACAGCCACCGACCACCGCACCCAAGCCGGCCAACCCGGCCAGGCGGACGACGTCTCGACGCCCGATGAGGTCCGTCACGCAGACATCATCCCTCCAGGACGTCTGCGGCGCCGGCTGGTCGTGGCCCGGGCCGACGTGCCACGTGACCTCAGATGATGTGGATCTCGTGGATCGGCGATCCCTCGGCCACCGAACCGATCGGCACTGAACGGTCGCGGGTCGAGGAACGGCTCGCGCTCGAGATAGAGGTCTCTGATGACCTCCCCCACCGCCGGGCCCTGGAGGAACCCGTGACCGGAGAACCCGGTGGCGTAGAGGACTCCGGAGACCTCGGCCCGGCCGATCAGGGCGTTGTGATCCGGGGTGTTCTCGTACAGCCCCGCCCACCCGCCGACCAACGCCCGACCGGCCAGGGTGGGGGCGACCACGCGCGCGGCCTCGTCGAAGGCGCGGGTCCAGCCGTGGCTGAACTCCCGACCCAGGCCCGGCTCCTCGGCGGCGTCGGAGATGCCGAGCAGCAGACCGTTGCGGTGGTTGTGGAAGTAGAGGGTGGTGGACAGGTCGAGGGTGAACGGCACCGTGGGATGCGCTGTCGCCTGCTGGGCGGTGAACCCGATCTGGCGTCGTACGGGCTGGACGGGCAGGTGGACGCCGAACATCGCGCCGATCCTGGTCGACCAGGCCCCCGCGGCGATCACCACGGTGTCGGCGCGGACCCCGCCGTGCTGGGTGCGGAGGTGGTGGCCACCGCCGGCGACCGGGTCAGCGTCGAGCACCTCGGTGTGCTCGGCGAACGTCACGCCCAGCCGCCGGGCCGCCGCCGCGTAGCCCGCGACCACCCGGGCCGGCTCGGCATAGCCGTCCCGCGGCGAGAACGACGCCCCCAGCAGGCAGCTCGGGTCGAGGAACGGATTCAGCGCGTACGCCGCCTCGGGGCCGATCATCCGGCTGTCACCGCCGAGCGCGTTCTGGAGCCGCGCGCTCGCCTCGACCGCTGCCAGCTCGGCGGGGGTGCGGCACAGGAACAGGTAGCCCACCTGGTGCAGACCGATACCCACGCCGAAACGCTCCTCGAAGTCCTCGAACGCCGCCAGACTCCGCTGCCCGAGCAGCACGTTGTTTGCATCGGAGAAGGTCGCCCGAACCCCGCCGAGGGGCTTGGCCGAGGAGCCGGACCCCAGATGGTCCCGCTCGATCACCAGCACGTCGCGGACGCCGGCCTCGGCCAGGTGGTAGGCGATGCTCGTCCCGATGATGCCGCCGCCGATCACCGCCACGTCGACGCGGGCCCGTGGCGGTGCGGGGGCGACCAGCGACACCACCTGGTCGAAGCCCGAGATCGGGTCGTCGGCCTGATCGGTCGGCATCCGCGTGCTCCCGTCGGTGCCGTCCCGTCCCCGCCCGCTCATGTCTGTCCGCGCCGATGGCGGCGCCGCCAGAACGCGCTCGCGGGCCATCGCTGTTCCAGGGCGTAGCGATCATGAGCCAGGACCAGATACTGCGCCAGGGTGCGATCGAGCAGACGGGCGTGGTCGAGCAGCGCCTCGCGGCGTCCGGCCAGGTGATCGGCGACCGCCGCCGCAGCGTGGAAACCCTCCCCCAGAGCCGCCGCGATGCCGTACGACGCGAGCGGGTCGAAGGCCACCGCCGCGTCACCGACCGCCAGCCAGCCCGGACCGGTGACGGCCGTCAGGCGGGCGGAGTGGGCGGGCCGGACGACGGCCGGCGAGCGCGTCAGGTCGGCGCCGGCGGCCAGCACCCGGGCCCGGGTGACCGGTGCCCCGTCGAGCAGGGAGTGCAGGACTCCCGCTCGACGGGCTCGGGCGGTGTCGAGGAGATCGGCATCGGTCATGAAGGCCACGACCAGACGGTCGCCGGGCAGCGCCAGGGAGTACCACCAACCGTCGGCCACCGCCTCGACCAGGACGGCCGAGTCGCAGCGGTCAGCACGATCAGGAGACGCATCTCCGTACGCGATCACTCCCACCAGCCGGTCGTAGCGGACCCGTCGGACTCCGAGGAGCCGCGCGACCCGGGCCGCTCGACCGGAGGCGTCGACCACCACCTCGGCCTGGAGCGTGTGCGGACCGGTCCCGTCGACGAGTCGCAGCGTCCAGCCCCGCGGCTCCCGCCGGGCGCAGCCGACCAGCCGGGTGCCCCAGCGCCAGTCCACCCCGGCCTGGATGGCCGCCGAGGCCAGCTCCTCCTCGAACCGGACCCGGTCCACCCGCCATCCGGTGCCGGTCGTACCGAAGACGAAGTCCTGCTCGACCGGCACGGTCGAGCCCCACACCGACCGGTTGGCGTAGGAGGGCAGGGCCGCGCGCGACATCCGGTGCGTGAGGCCGAGGTGATCCAGCACCGGGTTGGCGCTCGGGGGGATGCTCTCGCCGACCTTCGCCGAGGGCCCCGACGCGGCCTCGATCAGGATCGGGCGCAGTCCGAGCCGGACCAGCGAGATCGCGGTGGCCGCGCCCGCCGGACCACCGCCGACCACCACCACCCCGTCGACCACCGCCCCGTCGATGCGCCCGCCCCGCTAGAGCTCGTCGCGGCCGAGCAGCCGCCGATGCGCCTCCGGCGGGAGCTCCTCGTGCTCGGCGGCCAGGGTCAGGCCGGCCTGGTCAGCCAGCAGCAGGGCGTCGGCGGCGGGCAGCCCGACGATCCGCTCGGCGATCTTGACCTGCTCCCAGGTGGCGTCGGACGCGGTCAGCGTGGCGGCCAGACCGGTCTCCACCCAGAGGCGGTCGGGAATCCCCTGTGCACCGAGGTCAGCGGGTCCGGGCCGCGGCGCGATGATCCCCAGCTGGTGCCACCGGGCGATGTTGTCGTTGAGCCGGGTGAGCCGGTCCGGTCCGAAGAAGCGCAGCCAGTCGAGCCGGTGGAAGAGGTGCTTCAACCGTTGGGTGGTGGGCAGACCGCTGTCCATCAGTCGTTCGTACGACCGCTCGCTCAGCACCTGGTTGGGGACGCGCGCCGCCCAGAACGAGGGCAGCGGAAGGTAGGTGCCGACCTCGTAGCCCGAGAGGCAGCTGGCCTCGTCGGTCTGCCAGGGGACCCCCATCCACCAGGTCAGCGTGCCCGGCGCGGTGGCCGACACGACACCGCCCGCGCCCAGTGCCTCCGCCGGCGTCAACGTGACGCCGTAGTCCATCTTCGGTGCGACCCCCTCGGCGAGCACGTTGAGCCGGAAGGGTGCCTTCCACATCGACGCGACCCGCAGCGTCCAGGTCAGCTCGATGCCGGGGTGGAACGGGCCGCCCAGGCAGCTCTCCAGGTTGGCCTCGTCGAGCGCCCTCGGCTGGTCGGCGAGGGGGTAGGCGGCCAGCGTGGCCGGACGCTGCCGCAGGGACGGGTCGGGGTCGAAGTCACCGGCGGCCCACTGCTGCAGCCAGTGGTACTGGGTCGCGGTCACCGCGAGGTCATCCAGACCCAGACCCCGGTAGTCGCCGAAAGCGTCGCCGTAGAAGGGCGGCAGCTTCGCCGGCGTCTGGGCGGCGGTCTTGGCGGCCGGATCGCGGAACCAGCTCGCGTACGCGGTCCGGAGTGCCCGGTTCTCCGGAGCGGGATCGGCCAGCTGGGCCAGCAGACCGGGCGTGGTCAGGTGACTCGGGCTGCCCGGCCCGAAGAGCACGTCGACGCCGCTGTTGACCCAGCCGGTGTCGACGAGTCGGGACAGCATCGGGTGGATGTGGCGCCAGAACGAGGGTCGCGCCGGCGGGTCCAGGGCGAACTTCGGGTCGCGGCAGAACAGGTCGTAGACGACGTCGTACATGGTCACCACGCCGTACAGACCCGGCCCGAAGTTCGGCGGGGTGACGGCGACGGCCGCCGGCTCGGCCTCCAGCTTCTTCCCGCCGATGGTCACCGTGGCGCGGACCACGCCGTCGGAGGTGTCGTCGTGCCAGCCGTCGTTGTTGGCGAAGGTGGTGGCCGGCTTCTTCAGGTAGGAAGCGGAGCTGCCGAACCCGCCGAGCACGATCAGGCGGCCCTGGTCGTCGGTCCGCAGCTCACCCAGCGGGACCTTGGTTCCCATGAACGTGCCGCTGTCGAAGCGGTACGCAGCGCCCTGCGTGCTGCGACCGGTGATCGCCCGCGGACCGGGATCGATCACCAGTCCCTTGCGCGCCGTGCCGGTGACGGCGGCGTTGCGGCGTCCCGGGGTCTTCGCGTACTTCGCACCGAGATCCATGGCGTTGAGGAACTGGTACCAGCCCGACTTCCGATTGGCCAGGTGGACCCGCCAGGCCACCTGCCCCACGTCGGCGGTGACCTCACCGACCACGTGACCTGCGCTGTCCAGGCCGTACACCCGGAACCGGGCCCCCTGCCGCTTGATGCGTCCGGCCGGGTCCTTGAAACCGCCCGCCGGATCCGGTGACACGCCAGGTGCCTCGGGTCCGATGACGTAGGCGTCCGGGGAGTTCCCCAGCCGGGCGATGCCCAGTCCGGGAGAGATGACGCAACGCACGATCTCGGTCATGATCGCCAGTCCTTCGAACGTCCCGAGCAGCTGGACCCACCTGCTCGTGATCATAGGGTCAACCGCAGCGCGCCGACAGTCCCCCGTCGACCGGCAGGCAGACGGCGTTGACGTACGCCGCTTCGTCGGAGGCCAGGAAAGCCGCAGCGTGCGCGACGTCCCACGGCGTGCCCGACCGTCCGGTGGGACTGGCCTCTTCGCGGGCGCCCGCTTCGCCGGGAGCCAGGTGAGCAGCGAGCGGTGTGTCGATCAGTCCCGGCAGCACGGCGTTCACCCGCACACCATCTGCGGCGTAGCGCAGGGCGAGCGCCACCGTCAGCTGGTTGACGGCCGATTTCGCTGCCATGTAGGCAGGATAGGGATACCCGGTCGAGCGGATGCCGGCGATCGACGACACGTTGACGACCGCACCGTGACCGGCGGCGACCATGATCGGGATGGTGTGCTTGCAGGCGAGGAAGACCCCTCCGAGGTTGATCGCGAAGGATCGGTCCCAGTCCGCCACGTCGAGCTCGGTGATGTCCCCGCTGAGGCTGACCCCCACGTTGTTGTGCAGCACCGACGGCGCGCCCAGCTGCTCGTTGCACCGACCGAGCGCAGCCACCACCTCGACCTCGCTGGTGACGTCGGCGGTGAGGGCGATCGCCCGGCCGCCCTCGGCGATGATCATGGCTGCAGTGCGCTCCGCCTGGTCGGGATCGCGGTCGACGGCGGCCACCCGGGCACCCTCACGCGCGAACACGATCGCGGCCGCCCGTCCGTTGCTCATCGCCTCGCCCGACGAGCCGGCGCCGAAGACCAGCGCAACCCTCTCCTCCAGTCGACCGGCCACGGCACCATCGTCCTGCTCCGACGCCCCTGGTGCCCACCTCCGGTCGTGGGGCTTCCTGGTCCTGCTTCCTCGTTCTGTAGGAAGATGACCACGATCGAGCACAGGGACGATCGATCATCGAGGGGGCGGGATGCGTCAGCTGGCGGTGCTGGGGGCGCTCCAGTCGATGGTCGACGAGCTCGCCGAGACCCTCACCCGCTCGGTGGTGGTCGACGATCCGCAGGTCCTGATGATCTGCTCCAGCCGACACTTCGGCGACGAGGATCCCGTCCGGGTACGGGCCGTGCTGCAACGGGCCGTGGACCCGGACGTGGCCCGCTTCGTGCTCGCGCAGCACCCGGGACGCTGGACCGGGCCCGGCCAGCTCGCCGCCTCGGCGGAGCTCGAGCTGAAGGCACGCCTGTGCGTGCCGCTGCGGGAGCAGGGGGTGCTGCTCGGTCTGCTGATGGTGATCGACGCCGACCGCTCACTGCGGCCGACGGAGATCGAGATGATCACCCGGGCCGCCGGCCGGATGAGCGCGCTGATGTACGCCGACCACGTGGCTGCGGACGCCACCCGGCTCCGGCTGGCCTCCCTGGTCGGCGACCTGCTGGGAGAGAGTCCTGAGAGCCGCTCCGCCGCCCGCGACACCCTCCACGACGAGGGTCAGCTCCGCGCTGACCACGTCGTCGTGTCGGTGCTCGCCGGCACGGAGTCAGTCCCACCACGACCCGCCGCCCCCGTTCTGTGCGAGGCCGTGGCCGGGGTGACAGCAGTGGCCGGGACCAGTCTGGTCGCCACCGTCGACGAGCTGACCTGCGTCGTCAGCGGCCACCTCACAGCACCCACCGGCAGCAGCCTGCACCGCTGGGCCGCCGGCCTCACGGCGGCGGTGAGCCGGCGGCTCCCGGGCAAACCGCTCATCCAGATCGGTGTGGGCAACCCCCAGCCGGGTCTGGCCGACGCCCACCGCTCCGCGCACCAGGCCCGAACCGCCCTGCGCACCGTCCGCCAGGTCCGGGAGCTCGACGGTGTCGGCGTGTGGAGCGAGCTGGGCGAGTACGCCGTGCTGGCCCAGCTGCCTCCGGAAGCCCTCGCGGACTCACCCGTCGACGAGCCGATCGAGCGGCTGACCGAGGGGGATCCCAGTGGGCGCCTGCGGCAGACGCTGCTGACCTTCCTCGATCACGCCGGCTCCATCCCCCGGACCGCCGACTCGCTGCACCTGCACCGGACCTCCCTGTACTACCGGCTGAACCAGATCTCGCTCCTGACCGGCGTCGATCTCGACGACGGCCGGAACCGGTTCCGGCTGCAGCTCGCCCTGCGCCTGGCCGAGCTCCGACGAACCCAGCACTGAGGGTCGCTCCGGCGTCTTCCTACAGACCGTGGAAGGGGTCCGTCGAAGTCGCGACGCGATGCCGACGATCCACCCGCCCGGCCACGTTGATCATGGAACCCACACGACGACGTGGACCAGGAGGTCGGCATGGGCGAGTTCACCACCGGAGACGGCGTGACGCTGGACTACCGCGACAGTGGCGGCGACGGGTTCCCGCTGGTCATGCTGCACGGTTGGGGCCAGACCCAGGCGATGTTCCGGCACCAGCTCGAGGGCCTGCCCGCCCGGGTGATCACCGTCGACTTCCGGGGTCACGGCGTCTCCGAGAAACCGCACCACGGCTATCGCATCGCCCGGTTCGCCCAGGACGTGGCCGAGCTCCTCGATCACCTGGGGCTCACCCAGGTCGACGCGCTCGGCTGGTCGATGGGCGTCTCCGTCTGGTGGAGCTTCATCGACCAGCACGGGACCGGCCGGATCCGACGCTTCGTCGCCGTCGACCAACCGGCCGCGGTGGCCGCCGTGCCGTGGATGGACCCCATCGAGCAGGTCGAGTCCGGCGCGATCTTCGACGTCGCCGGCCTCCTCGACCTGGGTGCCGGGCTCTGGGGTCCGGAGTCGGCCGAGGTCCGGAAAGGCTTCGTGCACAGCATGTTCTCCGGGGACACCGACCCGGACCTGCTGGCCTTCGTCGACGAAGAGACCGAGGCCACCCCGCCGTACGCGGGTGTCCCGCTGCTGTTCGATCACTGTGCGCAGGACTGGCGCGACGTGCTCCCCCGGATCAAGGTCCCCACCCTGGTGCTCGGGTGCGACGGCAGCCACGTCAGCCCGGCCTCCCAGGCCTACATCGCCGAACGGATCCCCGGTGCCACACTGCACATCTTTCCCACCAGCGTGGCCAGCTCGCACTTCGTCTTCCTGGAGAACCCCGGCGCCTTCAACGACGTGGTCGCGTCCTTCCTGGCCTGAAGCCACCGCCGCTGCGCCACGACGACAGGATCGGCGTACGGTGTCCGGTCAGGTCTGCGCACCGATCAGCTCCACCTCCGACGGCGTACGCCACGTCTTCCGCCAGGAGGTGGTCTCCGCCGTCAGCGGCTCGCCACAGTGACTGCACAGGTCGGCGGTCAACGACTCGTGATCACAGCTGCGGTGGACGATGTCCATCCGCACCCCGGGGTCGGGATGCGGCCGGTGACGCTCGCCCCACTGGGCCAGCGCGGTGATCACCGGCAGCGTGTCCGCGCCGGCGTCGGTGAGCACGTACTCGTGGCGGGTGCGCCGATCGTCGAGGTAGGGCACCCGGCGCAGCAGACCGGCGTCGACCAGGCCAGAGAGGCGAGCGCTGAGCACGTTGTCCGCGATCCCCAGCTCGGTGCGGAACCGGTCGAACCGCCGCACCCCGGAGAAGGCCTGACGCAGCACCAGCACCGTCCACGGGTCCCCCAGCACCTGCAGCGATCTGGCGATCGGGCAGACCTCGGTCGTCCAGTCCGAACGCAGTGGCATCGTCGTCCTCCAGCAGGTGTTCGAGAAGTCGAGTGCGAGACGTCGGCTTCGGAGACGTCAAGGAGTGAGATCGGCGGCCGACTCGGCCACGGTGCTGCTGTCACGGTCGGTGACGACCGGCCGGTCCGGCGGTTGACGCCGCAAGCTGACCGACAGCAGCGCGGCGACGGCGCACAGGGCCGCCCCGCCGAACCAGGCGTAGGTGTAGGTGCCGAACGCGTCGCGGACGATGCCGGCGGCGAGAGCTGCCGCCGCGGCGCCGAGCTGGTGGGACGCGAAGACCCAGCCGAACACGATGGTGCCGCGGGCGCCGAAGATGCGTCGGCACAGGGCCACCGTGGGCGGCACCGTGGCCACCCAGTCCAGTCCGTACACGATGATGAAGATGATCATGCTCGGGTGCACGGAGTCGGCCAGCAGCCACGGCAGCAGCACCAGACCCACACCACGGAAGGTGTAGTAGACCAGCAGCAGCGTGCGCGGATCGATCCGATCGGTCAACCAGCCCGAGGCGACGGTGCCGACGATGTCGAAGATCCCGACCACCATCAGCAGACCGGCGGCCGTGGTGGTCGCCATCCCGTGATCATGGGCTGAAGGGATGAAGTGGATGCCGATCAGCCCGTTCGTGGTGGCGCCGCAGATCGCAAAGGCACCGGCCAGGGCCCAGAACGCACGCGTGCCGGCCGCCTCGCGCAGCGCACCGAGGGCGAGTCCGGCGACGCTGCGCCCGGCCGACGTCGCGGGGGGCACCAACTCCGTCGCACCGTACGGAGGCAGACCGACGTCGAACGGCCGGTCACGGAGCAGCAGCGCGGCCACCGGGATCACCGCCAGGGCCGCGGCCGCGATCACCAGGGAGGCCGCCTTCCAGGAGGTGGCCTCGGCCAGGAACGCCACCAGCGGCAGGAACACCAGCTGCCCCGCGGCCCCACCCGCGGTGAGGATCCCCATCACCAGCCCGCGCCGCCGGACGAACCACGCGTTGGCCACGGTGGCGGCGAACACCAGCGCCATCGACCCCGTGCCGAGACCGATCAGGACACCCCAGGTGAGCACCAGCTGCCACGCCGCCTGGGCGAACACCGACAGGCCTGCCCCGGCGGCGATCATCAGCAGGCCGACGACGGTGACCCGACGCAGACCGAACCGCTCCATCAGAGCTGCGGCGAACGGGGCCGTCAGACCGTAGAGGACGAGGTTCACGCTGACAGCTGCCGACATCGTGACGATCGACCAGCCGAGGTCCTCGTGCAGCGGCACCATCAGCGGCCCCGGGGCCGCCCGGAACGCGGCGGCCGCCACCAGGGTCGCGAAGGCGGCTCCGGCCACCACCCAGGCGTAGTGCACACGCGCCACGTCGACTCCCCACCACGGAACTGGCGGCAGCCTAACTTTCTTGAAGCAAGTCTGCAAGCAGCGCGACGAGGACGGGTCGGGCGTGCGAGGTCGAAGGCCGGGCGTCAGTGCCAGTCACTGATCTGGATGTCGTCGGGCGCCGGCGCACCGCGCCCGCTCTCGGCGTACGCCTTGAGGCTCAGCAGGAACGTCGCCCACTTCGTGCTGCAGTGGTGGAGGAACTCGACCGGCTCCCGCCATCCCTCGTGGGCGAAGTTGACGATCGTGTACTCACCGTCCTGCCGCAGCGCCCAGGAGATCTGGGTACCGACCCACTCGGGCGGTCCGTCGGTCACCGACCACCGCACCCGGCCCTCGGGATCGAGCTCCAGCACCTCCAGGTCGAAACCCCCGAGATCGCCGAAGCGGGTGACGACGGTCTTCCCGACCTCGCTCGTCCCCGTGGTCTCTCTCGTCCACCAGCCGGCGATCCCCTCCGGTGTCGCCACCGCCGCGTACACGGTCTCGAGCGGCGCCACAGCGCCCACCCGGTGCAAGATGTCCACCATCAGATTCTCCTTGTCTCGTTGGGTTCTGGCTGATCCGTGACTGCTGTTCGGTCGTGCTCGTCCTGGCGCCTCTGGATGGCCTCCGCGATCCGCTGGATCCGGCGCAGCCGGGCGTCCCAGGTGGCGCCGACCGAGGACAGCTGGGCGACGGCCCGCGCGAGCTGCGCCTCGTCGACGTGATACCGGCGTTCGCGGCCCGACGGGGACCCGTGCACGAGCCCGACCCGGTCGAGAACCCCCA
Organism: uncultured Actinomycetota bacterium; assembly: GCA_963794405.1. Taxonomy (GTDB): domain Bacteria; phylum Actinomycetota; class Actinomycetes; order Propionibacteriales; family Propionibacteriaceae; genus Microlunatus. The sequence continues at coordinate 4,702 of CAWCDP010000021.1, read as the reverse complement.
GGTGCTTGGCGACCGCCTGTCGGGTGACCGGCAGGTGGTCGCTCAGCGACGTGGCCGTGCCGCCTCCGACGGCCAGCAGCTGGTCGAGCATCCGCCGTCGGGTGGGATCGCCGATCGCCGACCAGAGGTCGTCGTCGACGGCGACCTCGATCGCCGCGGTCATCGTGCGGACACCAGTCGGTCGACGTAGACGCCCAGACGCGGAACGAAGTGATCCCAGCCCTCGATGTGCTCGCGGTAGTGCTCCTCGAGCACCGCGGCCTCCCACCCCAGCTCACGGAAGCCGGACTCGGTCAGCCGGATCAGGGTCCCGTCCCCGACCGGTGTCAGCTCGAAAGTGACCAGCAGCGACTCGCCCTGACGGACGTCTCCGTCGCTGTAGCACCACCGGAAGGAGAAGCGCCGCGGCTCCTCGACCTCGACCACCGTGTAGGCGACCGCCTCCGTCCGGCCGGTCTCCCGATCGCGCCAGATCAGCTCCCCCGGAGCTCCGACGACAGCCTCCCCCACCGCGTCGTCGGGCCACCACTCCTTGAGGTGCTCCGGTCGGCTCACGACGGCGAACGCGACCTCGGGAGAGGCCTGGACCTGGATCTCACGCTCGATGGTGCCGTACTCCATGTCGATCCTTTCGCAACGTTTGGTTGCGCACCACTGTAGCGGCCGCGTCCGGCACACGCAACCATCCGTTGCGCGTCCTGACCCCGCTCGGACGTCACGCGCGGCTGCCCGGCGAGCCGACCCTCCCGCGGCCGCGCTCGGGCCTCCGACCGCCCGGCCCGCACACCGCTCGCCCTCCCGCGCTCGTGCTGCCATGATCATGGTCGAGCCCACCGCCGCCGCGAGGAGAGACAGATGAAGAAACGAGTGCTGAACTCGCTGACCGAGCTGGAACGCAACCTCGTCGCCGAGACCGAGAAGAAGGCCATGGCCGACCTCGACGAGGACGCGCTGCTGGAGCTGCACACGCGGATCCGCCGGGCCCGCACCAAGTACGTCAAGCTCTACCGCCGGCAGGCGAGTGCCCGGGTCGAGCCCCAGGGCGGTCGCGGCAAGGCGTTCCCGGCGAACCAGCGCAACCGCGACCGGGCCGAGATCTTCGAGCTGGCGCTCGCCCGGGTCAGCCGACGGGTCGACGTCGTGGCCCAGCAGTCCGCCGCCGAGCTCAAGGCCGAGCGGTTGGCCGCGGCTCGACGCACGACGTCTGCCCCGTCAGCCGACGGGACCGCGGCCGGACCGGATCGGAGAGCGGTCCGTCGAGCCACCACGACCAAGACGACCGGCGGGAAGAAGCGCGACGCCTCCACCCGGGCCAAGGGCGCCCGCCGCCAGGCCAAGCGCGACAGCAGGTGACCGCTCAGCGGTGCGCCACCGCCCGGTCGTAGACCCAGGCTCCGTCGACCCGGACGAACGCACTGTTCTCCCGTTGCTCTCCGGCCCGTCCGTCGCGAACGAACTGCGCGCAGAACTCGACAGTGCCCACCGTGTGGAAGGCGCTGCCCCCGGTGCGACCGAGGATCTCCAGACCGGTCCACGAAAGGTCCTCGTCGAACAGCACCTCGGGTGGTCGACGCGCCGGCGCCCAGGTGGTCAGCAGATAGGCCGCATCCCGCACCACGAAGGCGCTGTAGCGGGCACGCATGACCTGCTCGGCGGTCGTGGCGACCGCGCGACCGCCGTGGAAGCCGCCGCAGCAGTCGGCGTACGAAGCCGTGAGACCGCACGGACACGGTCGACCGCCGGGCCGGACCACTGCCGGGCGGGTGGGTCGTCTGGTCACGTGCCGATTGTCTCGGATCCAGCCCAGCGCCTATTATCTAGTGGTCTACTAGGCTTCAGGGGATTTGATGAACCCAACGCTCACCACCGGCACGACGCCACCACTCCTGCGTCCCCGTCCCTCGCTCTTCGCGTTCCCGCACCCGGTGAACGACAACGCGGCCCGGGTCGTTGCTGCGGGGGTGGCGATCCTCGCGCTGACCGCCCTCGTCACCGGGTGGCTGTGGCTGATTCCACTGCTCGCCGTGGGTTTCGCGGCCCGGGTCCTGAGCGGGCCGCGGTTCAGCCTGATCGGGCGCGTCGCCACCCAGGTGATCGCGCCGCGACTGGGGCCGGCGGTGCCGGTGCCCGGACCGCCCAAGCGGTTCGCCCAGGCGATCGGTCTCACGCTCACGACCGTGGCCACGGTGGCGGCGTACGCCTTCGGTGCCGACCGACTCGCCCTCGCTCTGGTCGCCGTCCTGCTCGTCTTCGCCTCCCTCGAGTCGATCCTCGGGCTGTGCGCCGGTTGCTGGCTGTTCGGGGTCCTGATGCGGGCCGGCGTCATCCCCGACGACGTCTGCGAGGAGTGCAACAACCTCCGGAGCCGCTACGCCCGGACCGACGCCACCGAGGAACCCTCGGCTCGCTGACGTGGGGAGCCCACGAACCACGCGGGCCAGCAGAATCCGAGACGCCCGACACCGGACAGGACGCGGACAACCGACGCCGGGAGCATCAGCGTCGCCGGGTCCGGCTGGCATCCACGGCACCTGCCGACGCCGACCAGCGTCCTCGGTCTGCACCGGGTGCTGCGCGTGCCCGGCGATCCGCGCCCCCACCTGGTGCTCGAGCGACACGGCTCGCTGCCCGCGGACCTGGTCCGCCAGGTGCTCGCGCGACCTCGGCTACGGACTCGTGCTGGGTCCGCGAGCCAGGACCCGGCTCCTGCTGCGCGACTACACCGAGCGGCTGAGCGACCGCTGACGGCCAGGCTGGGTCGGGGTTGGACTCGCCGAGTCGTCGGGTCGGGTGCGGCTCGATGAATCCGAGCGGGCATATTGGGGGCAGACAGCCCGCACCTGAGCCGCTGGGAGGCAGACCGCCGTGACCGAGAACCCCGAGGGCCGCGCCGATCCGGGCTCCGGGCGACTGTTCGAGGACTTCCGTCCGGGCGAGGTGATCTACCACCCGTTCGGGAAGACCGTCACCGAGGCGGACAACCAGACGTTCACGTTGATGACCCAGAACGTGGCTCGGATCCACCTGGACAAGCACTTCGCGGCGCGGACCGAGTTCGGCCGACCGCTGGTCAACTCGACCTTCACCCTCGCCCTGGTGACCGGTCAGTCGACCGTCGACCTCTCGACCAACGTGTTCGCCAACCTGGGCTGGGACGAGGTCCGCACCCCCCACCCGGTGTTCGAGGGCGACACGATCTACTCCCGGTCCAAGGTGCTCAGCACGCGAGAGTCCGCGTCGCGGCCCGCGGTCGGGGTGGTCACCGTGGCCACCGAGGGGTTCAACCAGGACGGGGTGGTCGTGATCAGCTACCGCCGGACCCTGCTGGTCTACCGGCGAGGCCACCAGCCCGCCACCACGCTCATCCGCCCGGACGAGTCCAGCCTTCCCCCCGTCGTCCCTGACCTCGTCGACGGTGACCACCGATCGGCGGTGACGGATGAGTGTCGAGGTCGCGGAGGCGGTCACGGCGCTGTTCGTGCCGGGGGATCGCCCGGACCGCTACGGCAAGGCGATGGCCAGTGGCGCCGACGTCGTGATCATCGATCTCGAGGACGCCGTCGCCCCGCCGGACAAGGGGGTGGCCCGCGACGCCGTGGCGACCGCGCTCCGTCCCGGACCCGACCGGCGGGCCGGGTCGAAGCTGCGGACCCTGGTGCGGATCAACGACCCGGAGTCAGCGCTGGGAGTCGCGGACCTGTCCATGCTGGTGGACCTGGCCGGCGAGCCCGGTCACGGCCTGATCGGCGTGGTCGTGCCCAAGGCCGCGGAGGTGGACGCCCTCGCCGCGGTGATCGAGGCCGTGGCGACGGTCGGCGGTGCCGGCCCAACATCCGAGCAACTCGCGGTCGTCGCGCTGATCGAGTCAGCGCTCGGGGTGGCCGACGCGCGTGCCCTGGCGACCCTGCCGGGGCTCAGCCGGCTGGCGTTCGGTGCCCTCGACTTCGGCCTCGACGTGGGCGCCGAGGTGGACGCCCTGACCGGGCAGGTCGCCCGGGTCGAGGTGGTCATCGCCTCGAGGGCGGCCGGCCTGCCGGCGCCGTGGGAGTCGCCGTCGACGAGTCTGTCCGACACGACGTCGATCGAGGCCTCGAGCCGCGCCGCCCGAGCGCTCGGCTTCGGCGGCCGGCTGTGCGTCCACCCGGCCCAGCTCGCCGCCGTACGGGCCGGGTTCGCCCCGACCGCCGACGACGTCGCCTGGGCCCAGCGGATCACGGGCGCCGGCGACTCGGTCGTCCGGGTGGGCTCCGAGATGGTCGACCGACCCGTCATCGAGCGGGCGCGCTCCATCTTGCGCCGGGCGTCCTCGTCCTGAGACGCGGGAGTTCAGAAGCTGCCGATGCCCTTGCCGACCAGGGTCACGCCGATCACCAGCAGCAGGACCGACATCACTGTCGCGTTGTTGTGGGTCAACCAGCCGCGTAGAGCCTCGAGCGTCGGGCCCAGGGACCCGGACGCGATCAGGTAGCCGATCACCGGCACCGCGACCGAGGCGGCCGCGATCACGGTGAACACGACCACGACGACCACGACGTCGGCGCGGGCCAGCTGGGCCGATCCGATCACCACGCCGGCACCTGCCGCCATCAGCAGGTTCTTCGGGTTGACCGCCGACAGCAGGAAGCCGAGTCCGAGGCCCTTGGCCGCGGTGAGCTGGTCGATGGCCGACATCCAGGTCGGCAGCGCCGGCTCCTCGCCCGCC
>CAWCDP010000020.1:0-19519 GCA_963794405.1 uncultured Actinomycetota bacterium | reverse complement strand
GGAGAAAGTCGACCAGGACATCACCGTCCGCTACGCCGGCCTTGGCCTTGGTCTCGGGCTCCTCGCTATCCTTGGCCTGATCAGCCTCGCCGCGCGCTGGCCCCCGACGAGGCCGACCGCCCCAGCCGGGAATCGACCCCCACCGCGAAACGGTTGACGCTCCGGCGACCGGCCCGCACTGAACTCTTGGGATCTCCGTCGGTGAACGAACTGATTCAACGTACGCCACCAGTCCCTGCCCGGGAACGGTGCCGGATTCATGATCATAGTCGTCCGACGAAAACGGCCGGGTCATGCGCGCCTGCGTCGATAGCAAGGGGAAGACCGCGTCGTCACCGCTGCCGGCCGGCAGCGCGAAGGCGAGCCGGTACGGATCGGAGTACCCGCCGATGGCGATCAGCTGCACGCTGCCACTGTCGTCGGGTCCCGGCGGCGTCAGGTACCGCACCGCCGGAATCCGGTAAGGGCCATACCGCAAGTCACCACTGATCCAAGCCTCGAACGTGTCCGCCGAGCCGTTCCGGACGACGACGGCAGCTCCACCACCGGGACCCCGAGGCGACGCCCGGTCCAGACATCGATCACCTCGACCTCGATGCCGTCGGTGTAGGGATACACCTCGGTGAAACCGGTGGTCGCCGTCCCACGTCAGCCGAACTCGCCCGCGGGAGAAGGACTGACACGCGTGCAGCGGCCCGGTGAGAAGCAGCAGCAACACCCCCGAAACATCCGGAAGCACCCGCCGCAGCAGGATCACCGCCATGATCGCCTCCTCGTGGTCTCGACCCTGTCAGCTGGCGATACCCTGGTGGGCTGCGCGCCCAACGCGGTGTACAGCATCATCAATCACCCTTTCCGCCTCAAGATCTGGCAACACCAGCGTCAACCCGGCGCACGGATGGGCACATCGGGCAACTGCGCCGATTCGAGCGCACCATCTCCTTGGTCCACCTTCACGACCAGATCGAGACGTCTGGCAACCCACGCAATGTGCGCGGCAGAGGTCCGGCCTAGCAACCCCACCTCAGCCGGGGTCAAACCATCCCAACTCAGAGCAGCGATTGCCTGGCGCAGCCAGCAAGCAGGCCGTACCGGTGCCCATGTCCTGCTGAACCGGTGCAGCGCAGACAGCGGCAATGGCCCGGTAGCTCACTGCATGGCGGAGTGCGCGAACACCTCAACCGCATGCCAAGCGTCCGTCACCCGATCCGATGGTCCGTAGCCGGACCAGGCAGACAGATACGCGTCCCGCAGCGGGGCGGGTCTCGTCGGGGCTGTGCAGCGCACTGCCAGATCAAAGAACGGATGCCCCACACAGGCGTCGGTCCAGTCAGACAAGTGGACCCCTCGACCCCGCCGCCACATTGTTCATATGGAGCCCCGTGCAAAACAGGGTGATCGGCATCGGGACGGCGGCCAGCTCATGACACAGGGCGACGATCTGAGGCAGCGCTGCCCGTAGCTCTGCCGACTGCTCCACGGTCAGCCAGGTCGTCGGGTCCAGACCAGGTAGCCGTGCGGTGGCGTCTAGATCGGCCAGCCAGGCGGCGGTCTGATCCGCCGGGTCATCGGGCCCTCGATCCAGCAAGCCAAAGCGTCGGTGAACACGGGAGCATCACCCAACCCCAGACCCCGCCGGGCAGCGTGGACGACGGCAGGACCGGCAGCGAGTGCCCGTCGATCACCAAGACAGCATCCCGCTCATTGTGCAGCATGTATCCAGGTCGACGCCGATTGCGTGAGGTCGGTCCTGGGGGGATCAGCCCAGACCAGGCAACAGCCGAAGTACGGCGCTGCCGAAGGTGCCTAGCCAGTTGGCGAGCGTCTGGAGCGGACCCGCGGCGGCCGCGAGCGGGCCGGCCGCGACCAGCAACCGGGTGAGCTTCTCCAGACGGTCCGGCGACACGCTCTGGATCCGGTAGTCGGGAGCGCAGCTCGGCCTCCATCTCATCAAGCTCGGCGACTAGCCTCTGCAGTCGTGACGGTGTCCATTGACGCCGAGGTCACCGCCGAGCGCAAGACCTGGAGCGCCCCGAAGCATCCGAGGCGTGACCACCAGGTTGCCCTGCTGTCCGCCGGTGACGTGTTGGTCACGACCGACGTTGTTGACGATGCCGGAGTTCTGAGTACCGATGTTGAAGACCACGTCAGCCTCTCCAGTAGGCGGGGGTCGCTAGCGACCGCAGCGGTAGTTCGCGCTCCATCCGACGGCGGCGGGCCGTCGCGACGATATGCAGCACGATTCCGATAATGATCAACGACTGACCTAGGCCGGCAAGCCCGATGCCCCAGATGCCAGCGGGCACGCCAAGGATCGGCGGACCGAAGAAGCTCGTGAACCATGACTCGAAGTCACCCGACCGGATCACCTCGGTTATGCCCTAGCAGTCCTCCAAGAAGACGGCGCCGTAGATGACGAAGCCGACGACAGTGACGAAGAGACCGAGCCACACCAGCCACCGCGCCTTCGTCTTGGTTGCGGCGATCTCCCGAGAGAACGACTCCCGCTGCTGCTGGATGTGTTGCACGTAGGGCAGGTGCTGGTCTCTGCCCACGTTGTTGATCATGCCCGCGGATTGGCTGTTGATGTCGTATCGGACGAGGGGATCGGAAACGACGGCTCGGAAGCGGTCTCGCCGCCGACAAGCCACAGGTCCATCGCGCCCAGCGTAATCCGGTCTCCGTGTCGAATCTGGCGCGACTGCTTGATCCGCTCAGAGTTGACGAAGGTGCCGCCGGATGAGTCGAGGTCCTCGATCCACACCCCGCTGTCCTGAATGCGGAGTGCGGCGTGGGTGCGACTCACGAAGTCGTCGTGGAGCCTGATATCGGAGTTCGGCGATGCCCGATCACCATCCGGCCCTGAGCGAGCGGGATCGGTTGCCGCCCGGTTCCAGCACCGAACACCAGGTTTGGACCCTGATCTGTCCTGCTCATCACGCCTCCTCAGCGGCATGGTCAGTGAATTCGGTCGCCCGAGATGACTCCAACAGACGGAGCAGCGGCGGCTGGCCCTGATACGACTCGGCGTGTGGCCGTGACTCAGGAGGCGCACCCGCAGCCAAGCCGATGACATCCACCACCGGGCGGTCACTTGCTGATCCACGCATGGTTTCCTTGTCCCGTCGCGCGTAAGCTCTTGAACCCTTTCCACCCCACGACGGGCTGAGGCCGCCTTCGGCTTGGCTAGACAAGGAATCGACGTGGCGCGCCCGCCCCCGCGGCCGTCTGACCAACGCGAGACGATTTCGGCGAACTCTCGGGTGTGTCTTCTTTGGAACATTGGCGCCCCGTCCGGGTCAACGAGGCCACTCCGGTCAACCGTGTCCTGGGTGGCCCTTGCGCGTCGTCCAAAAGCATCGACCTCGTTGAGCTGTGTCAAGGGCCAGAGAACTGCCCAGGGGCGGTCGTGAAACCTGCCCGGTGACGGTCACGAGAAGTGCCCGGTGGTGGCCATGGGATCTGCCCGGTGCTGGCCACCACCGGCCTCGGTGGTCAGGTCAAGGGCATCACCCCTTGACCGGCGAGTGCTTGGGATAGCCGGACGGAGTCGCCGGTGGTTTGGCAGACGTGGGCGTGGTGCAGCAGCCGGTCGACGGTCGCGGTGGCGAGGGTCTTGGGCATGAGCTCGTCGAACGCGGCCGGGTGCAGGTTTGAGCTGACCGCGACGGAGCGTTTCTCGTAGGCGGCGTCGACCAGGCGGTAGAGACCCTCGGCGGCGTCCTGGGCGACCGGCAGCAGCCCGATGTCGTCCACGACAACGAGATCAGCCCGCAGCACCCGGGCGATCGCTTTGCTGACGGTGTCGTCGGCGCGGTGTCGGCGCAGCAGCACGCCGAGGTCTTCCAGGGTGAACCAGGCGACCTTGCAGCCCGGCTTCGACGGCCTGCTGGCCGAGGGCTTCGAGCAGGAACGTCTTCCCGGTCCCGGACGGGCCGCAGACCACGAGGTTCTCCCGCCGGTGCACCCATTCCAGGGTGCGCAGCGCCTGCTGGGTCGGCGCCGGGATCGAGGACGGCGTCCGGCTTCCATGCGCCGAACGTCTTGCCGGTGGGGAACGCGGCGGCGGCGCGGCGGGTGGCCAGGGCGGAGCGTTCCCGGCCGGCGGCCTCTTCGGCCGAAGCAGGGCCCGCAGCACCTCGGCCGGTTCCCACCGCTGCGCTTTCGCGGTGGCGATCACCTCCGGTGCGTGCCGGCGGATGTGCGGCAGCCGCAGCCGCCGCAGCAGCGGCTCGAGGTCATCGGGCAGCGGCGGCGCGGCCGGGACACCCAGCCGGCGATACGGGGATCCGTCGCTGCTGCCCTGGTGCGAGTCGTGCTGCTCATGACTCACCGTCGCCGTCGACGCTGGACGGCGTCGGCGGCGTCGGCCGAGCGCGGCCCAGCTCGCGGTGCCCTGGGCCAGCGAGTGGTCCTCGCCGGCGCGGTGCAGCTGCGCCGGGGCGGGTGCGGGCGTGGTGATCCAGGATCGAGGCCAGGTCGCCCTCGCCGAAGCGGGCGTTGACCGCGGCATGCCCGAGCGCCCAGTCGACCTCGGCGGCGCCGAGCAGTTTCGCGGTGGTCGACCGCGGCGGCCATCTTGACCCGCATCCTGGCCGGTGCCAGCGGCGGCGGCTTCGGTCAACCACAACCGGGCGCCGTCACCGAGGGCGAGGAACTCGCCTCGGCGGCGGTGCGGGCCTTCGGCGCCCGGTCCAGCGCCCGGCCGGCGCGGGCGGGAAATGCGCGTCGTCCAGCCGCGGGCTGCCCGGCGTGGCGCGGCGTGCCGGGCCACCTCGACCGGGCCGGCGTCGCCGACGTGCACGATGATGACCTGCTCGCCCACGCCGACACCGTGGGTGCGGACCCAGACCGGCTGCGCCGAGCAGCGGTCCGTGCGGGCACCGAGTACTGGCCGCCCTCGAAGGCCACCATCGGCGTCTTGGCCGCGACGGTGCGGGTCACCCCGAACGCGACCGTGTGCGGCACGCGCGGCAGCCGGTGCAGCCGGGCCTGTTCCTCGGCGAGCATGTCGATCGGCGCCCGGCGGGTCACCCGATGCACCCGGGCGTTGACCTGCCCGCAGAACACCTCGCACGCCGCCTCCAGCTCGGCGAACGAGGCATACTCGGCCAGCAGGTTCGTGTCCTTCGGGACCAGGTCGGCCTTGGCGAGCTTCACCGTCGACTCCGACGCCACCCTTGGAGGCCGGGTCCGCCGGCTCGCAGGTATGCACCGTCACCGCCGTAATGCCGGGCGAAGGCGAGCATCTGCGGGTTACGCACCGCGATCCCGGCGACATGCTCGACGGTGACGGTCTTCTCGTTGTCGGTCAGCACATACGTCGGGACCCCGCCGAGCCGGCGCAGCGTCACGTCCAGCGCGGCGAACACGCTCGGCATCGTCTTGTCCCGCAACGCCAGCACCACCCGGAACCGCGACCAGGCCAGCCACGCGCAGAACAGCACCGTCTTCACCCCGTCGATGACCGGGCCCGTCGCCGAAGTCGTACTGCAGCCACATCCCCGGCTCGGTCACCCACGGCCGGTGCACCCGCACCCGGCCGGCCTTGAACGCCGCCCGCACCGTCGCGACCGCCCGGCGGGTCGTGCGCTCCGAACCGCGATAGCCCAGCGCGAGCAGCTTGTCGTGCGCCACATCGGCGCGGATCTTGCCCTTCGAGTGCTCCATCCACTCCTCGAGCTTGGGCAGGAACTCATCGATCAACTGCGGCCGGGCCGCGGCCCGATCACTCACGCCGCCCGCGTCACGGGCCGCGACATGCTTGGCGACCGTGTGATGCGAACAGCCCGCCAGCTCCGCGGCGTCACGCAACGACCCGGTCAGGTCGAAAGCTTCCAACATTTCCATGATCTCCTCGGCAGACTTCAACTTGTCCCTCTTCGGGTCGACGGGCGCTTCAGCACCGCCATCGCACCCGAAGAGGGGCCTCAACCGCGGGACGCGGCGAGGCAGACGACGATCGTGTCGGGCAGATCCCATGACCGTCAGCGGGCAGTTTCTCATGTCCGCCAGCGGGCAGCTACATGGCCGTCTCCGGGCAGTTTCCCGTGGCCGCTGACACCCGAGGTAGGTCAGCTGTTCTCGTTCGGCGGCGGCAGCGATCTCGCCGGACCGGTCACGGATCGTCGGCAGCCGCAGGGTGCGGCAGCCGGCCTCGATCGCCGCCATCACGGCTGGCTCGCTGGGTTGGCGGCGGCTGGTCATCCGATCAGCTCCTCAAGCGGGCTCGGCCGCTGCTGGGTCAGCAGCTGGTCGTACTGGTGCACGGTCGGCAACGGCCGGGGATCGGCAGGCAGCACGATCACCTGCTCGGGCTGTTGGGGTGTCGTCCGACGTTTCAGCAGCAGCTGGACCGGGCCCGGGCCGGGGTCGGGTCCGGCGTGGGCTTTGCGGGCCTCGACAGCGACCACATCCGCCGACGCCGACGTGAGCCGCAACGCCACGGTCATCCCGGCGATCAGGTCGTCGACAGCCAGGCGTCGGTGCAACAACAGCACCTCGATCATGACTTTGGTGCCGGCACTGTCGCCGAGCTGGCGGCGACACATCGACCAGAACGCATCATGGGTCTGGGTGAACGTGCCCACGGCTCGGGCTTGTTGCAGGGCGGTCGCCCCTGGCAACGCCCCCGGTTTGCGGACCAGGACCTCAAGATAGTGGTCCAAGATCAACGACTGCCCGCCCCGGGCGGTGATCCGCTCATGCTGGGCGACCTGACGCCGTTTGTCGAAGATCGTCACCGTGGATGCACCCAACCGGACCGTGACCTGCCGGCCGATCAGCTTCGCCGGGACCGAATACAGGGCCTGCCTCACGGTGACCCGGGCATACCGGTCGACCCGCGGGGTCACCGTCAACCAGGTCGGGAACGGCTCGGTGGGCAACGGACGCAGCGATGCCCGTTCCAACGCACCGTCGTGGCCGACGGTCTGGAGCCGGTTGGTGATCCGGCGGTGCTCGTCCCTGTCGTCGGCGGCCGCCAACAGCTCGTTGAGCTCAGCGATCGAGTCGACGGCAGGCATCGGGACGCAGTGGTTCCGGCGGAACCGACCGCCCTCACCCTCGACGCCGCCCTTCTCATGCGCGCCTTCGACCCCGGGCTGGCAGTAGAACGCGTCGAAGCCGTAGTGGGCCCGGAACGATATCCACCGATCCGACTCGAGCCGGTTGCGGCCGAACAGCACCCGCGACACCGCTGCCTTCAGATTGTCGTAGCGGATCTTGTCGACCGGCACCCCACCCAGACGTTCCAGCGCATGAACGTGGCCTTCCAGGAAGGCCTCCTGCCCTTGGGTGGCGAACGCGCGATGCGCCGAGCGCCCCGAGGCCGACAGCCGCATCGTGAACAGAAACACTTTCGTCTTTACCCCGCGCAGAATGATCCACAGATCGGCGAAGTCGACCTCCGCTTCGGCGCCGAACTCGTGATGCTGCGGCACGAACCCCTCGGCCACGTTCCGGTTCGCCGCCGCCCAGATCTCCGGTCGACGTTTCGCGACATAGTCCCGCACCGTCGAATACGACAGCCCGTCCGCGGCCTGCTCATCAACCAGCCGGGCCAGCACCCGCCGGGCCGTATGCCGTTGCTTGCGTGGCGCCGACAAATCTGTGACCAACATTGCGTCGATCGCCGGCTTGAACGGATCCAACACCGGCGCCGACCGGTCCGGAGACTTCCGTTCCGGCGGGATCGCCGACTCCAATGCCTGACGCACCGTGCGCCGGTGCACATGATGCCTCTCCGACAACGCCCGAATCGACAGACCCTCGACCCGCTCATCGCGTCGGATCGCGGCGAACAACTCCACCCTGGACTCCACCCTGCGGCCCCCTCATGATCAACAACCAGCTGTTGATCACCACCGTCAGGTGGGGCCACTTCAGACCGTCACAACCAGCCCGGCGCGTCACCAAAGTGGGGCCAAATCAAACCGTCACACCGGGGCCAAATCAGACTGTCACGGCCACCCGGTGGTGGTGTCAACGTCGGGTGTGATCGCAGCTCTGACGGATGACCTGTTCATCGGCCGATCCGGCTGGCTCGGTTGGCTGCGTGGAGATGGATGGCAGCTGCGGCTTCTTCAGTGGGGGGCGGGCGCGTGATACCGCCGCGCCTCGGATGTTCGTCCGCCTTGTTGGATCGACGAGACCGGAAGGGTGCCGGTCAACCACCCCGTGCACGGCTAGGTTCGGAGGAGACCTGACGTGTCACCGGCGAGGGCCAGCTCATCGGCGAGGTCGCGCAGTTTGCGGTTTCTGTTCTGACTGGCCTTCCTCAAGATGAGGAAAGCGTCCCCTTCGGTGACAACTGCCTTGGCCATGACCAGGCCGATGGCTGCGCCGATCTTGCGGGAGGTCTTCAGCGCCTCCTGTCGGTGCTGAACCTGCTCGGCGTGGAGCACGCCCGCGTCCTGGAGCTCCAGGATCATCTCGCGATCTATATCCACATGGGTTTCCAGGTCGTCGATCCGGAGCCGGTCCTTATCCGCTCGGGCTTCGCTGGCATCGGCCCGGTTGCGGGCGAGGTCCTCGCGGGCTTCGCTGTCATCGGCGCGCTGCGAGCTGACGTCGCTACGGGTTCTCAGCGCGTCGATGATGGCGCCGTTGATGGCGACTTGGTCCCGCAGGGCGTTGATCTGCTGCTGCATCTCGGACTCGCTCCCCAACCCCTGGTCACTCACAACGCTGATTATGCCCAGCAGCGGCCGTGGATGCATGGGCTTCCGACCAGTGGGTTCGGGTGCGAGGTGAGCCCCGGCACAGGAGACGGTTACAGCTAGAAAGATCGAAAGGCCTGGGCTTGGCGGTGGAGGCGGCCCGACGGCTCATGGTTTGAACCGCCGGGCCTGGCCGACACGAGCCTCCGGAAACCCGCCCGACATGACTGGATTGTGCCCACACCGCACTGCACCAAACGACAGCACGCCAGCGCGGACCCGCCCAGACGGCAGGCGGCACGGGCACCTCCTCCATATTCGAGCCGACAGCCCGGGAAAGCTGGCAGGGGCACAACGGTGAGCACCTGGTTGAGGGCGTGTGCAGTCTCCATGCAGGCCGGACCCGCTCCGTCAGGTCTTCGCGTGCGTCGCAAGACGTCGGTCGACCCGACGCCGGCATCGCCGCAAGCCGACCGTTGTGCGGAGCACGCAGTTGCCGATCGGAGCTGCGGTGCACAGGGCCACGCGACGGTCCCCTAGCGTTGCTATGCGGAGGCTCTCAGGGGCTCGAGGGCGGCTAGGACGAGGTCGAGGCCGAAGATGAACTCCTCTGCCGGGTCGAAGCCGGCAGCGACGAGCGCCGCGGCGGACTCGTAGAGGTGGGGGAACTCGTCAGGTGGAAGCTGGGGCAGGTAGACGTCCTCGGCCATGTCCGCGAACTCGTCGGCGGTGTCGAACGGCAGGCTGGCTTCTTGCAGGGCGAACCCGTAGACGTAGCTGTCGAGCAACCAGTTGGCGTGCGTCGCCATCAGAACCGGGAAGCCAGCCCTCCGCAGGCAAGCGGTGACCGCTTCGTGGTGGCGGAGGTTCGCGGGCCCTGGCGATGTTCTCGACTCCATCAGGCCGTTCGCCCACCGGTGGCGTGCGAGAACCTGTCGGGCGGATACCGCCCGCCGTCGCATCGCCGACTGCCAGTCGGTCTGTTCGGGTGGGAGCTCGATCTCCTCGAATACGACGTCGATCATGGCGTCCAGCAACTCCTCCTTGTTCGCCACGTAGTGGTAGAGCGACATCGCTCCCGCGCCGAGCGCGCCAGCCAGCCGGCGCATGCTCAGGCCGTCGACCCCCTCGTGGTCGGCGAGCCGGATCGCCTCGACCACGACCCGCTGCTTGCTCAGCCCCGGGTGTGACGCGACCTGGCGTTGTTTCCTCGCGGACACAGATCGTCTCCTTGCTCCCTCGAACGGCTTGACAAGCGTACAGCGTACGAGCATAGTACGGTGTACGACGTACGGTGTACGAGTCGCGCTGGTCGCGGCTGAAACGTAGGGAGGCTCTAATGGAAATCAGACAGCGACCAGATGCGGGAACCCGCCCGGTGCCGGGGGCGAGTCCGGCCGGGGCGGCGGCGATGCGGCTTGTCGGCGCGACGGCGATCGCGCTCGCAGCGTCGATGGCGATCCAGAACGCGATGTTCGTCGTGGTCGATGCTCCCGCCTACGGGGACCCGATCGAGGGGGTGCTCGCCTGGCATGCGCAGAACCGGGTCGTGGTCGCGATCGCGGTCGGTCAGGAGGCGCTGCACCTGCCGCTGTTGCTCGGGTTCATAACCGGTCTCCACGGACTCGTCGGGCGTCGCGGCGGTGCGGGCGCGGACTGGTCGCGTCTCGCGGTGGCCGCGGGCGCGACTCTCTCGGCGGTCTTCGCGCTCTACAGCGTTCTTTGGATCGGGGTCGTGCTATCTGCTGGCGAGCTCGCCGAGCCGAGCCCGGCGTTCGAGCTCGTCTGGCAGCTGCATGCAGCAGCGTTCGCGCTGGCGCTGCCGGTGCTCGGCACCACCTTCATCGGTGCTGCGTTGGCGGCGCATGCGAGTCGGCTGACGCCGCGGTGGCAGCGTCTGCTCGGCCTGGCCGGGGGAGGTCTGCTGCTGGCCGCAGGGGCGGCCAGCCTCGCGATCGCGGACGGCTCGGCGCTCGTGTTCGTTGGGGTGCTCGGCCTCGCCGCCTGGATCGTGTGGCTGCTCGCGACCGGCGTCCGGCTGGTGCGCGCTCGAACGGCCGACCCTGGTGACACCGCATCGACCTACGACGAGGAGGAATAATGTGGAAGCGAGATCAAGGCAGCCGCGATCGCCGCAGCGCTTGGGCGTTCGCCCGGGGTGGCCGGGGAGGCTCCTGTGGGAACCGAACAACGATCGAATGCCGGAGCACACCTGGTGCCGGGGGCGGGCCCGGCCGGGCCGGCGACGATGAGAGCTGCCGTCCAGCACCGCTACGGCCCGCCCGCGGTGCTCCAAGTGGCCGAGATCGAAAGACCGCTGCCTGGCCGAGGCGGCGTGCTCGTCCAGGTGGTCGCCGCCTCGGTGCATCCCGGCGACTACTTCGTCATGACCGCTAAGCCGTACGTGGTGCGGCTCGCGTTCGGTCTACGGCGGCCGCGCGACGGCATCCCTGGCCGGGACCTCGCCGGTGTGGTGGCAGCGGTCGGCAAGGACGTCACTGATCTGCAACCGGGCGATGAGGTGTTCGGCTGGAGTGCTGCTGGAACGCTCGCGGAGTACGCGTGCGTCCCGGCGGACAACCTCGTGTCCGTGCCTGCCAACCTGTCGGTCGTGGACGCGGCGGCGGTGCCCACGTCGGCCATGACGGCGTTGCAGGCATTGCGCGACATCGCGAGCGTGCGACCGGGCCAGACGGTACTGGTCACCGGCGCCTCGGGTGGCGTGGGCTCCTTCGCCGTACAGATCGCCAAGGCGTTCGGCGCCGAGGTGACCGGTGTCTGCAGCACTCGCAACGTCGACCTGGTCCGGTCGCTCGGCGCCGACCACGTCATCGACTACACGAACACAGACTTCACCTCAACGGACAGGCGCTACGACGTCGTCCTCGACAACGTGGAAGCCCAGCCCCTGGCGGATGTCCGCCGAGCGCTGACGCCCACCGGCACCCTCATCCCCAACAGCGGACACGGCGGCCGCTGGCTCGGCCCCCACGGTCGGATCGTCAAAGCGCGCGTGCTGTCCGGGTTCACCCGTCAGCAGCTGAAGCCTTTCACGTCGGTCGGGAAGCGCCAGGACCTGCTCACCTTGGCCGACCTCCTCGCGACCGGGCAGGTCACGCCGGTCATCGACCGCACCTACCCCCTCGACGATGCAGTCGACGCCCTCCGCTATGTCGGGGCCGGCCAACTCCGCGGACTAGACCCCGAGGCCGTCACCGCCGGCCAAGCGACCTACGACCTGAGACGCCTCCGCACCCACGGTCTGATCGAACGCGTCCCGCACACCCACCGCTACACCGTGACCGACTACGGACTCCACACCGCGATGCTGCTCATCAGAGTCCACGAACGACTACTTCCCACCGGAATCGCCGACCACCTCGACCCCACCAGCCACAGCCGACTCCACAAGGCAGCCCTCAGCTACCAACACGCCCTCGACGCCCTCGCCACCCAGAACGGAGTCCCGACCAGACGAACTTGACAGAATCCTCCGGCTTCGCCGGACTGAGTCCTCTAGGCGACCCCAGGACGCTCCTCCTACGAGCCAGTCAACGAGCTTGACCCGAGAGCGTCGTCGAGATGGCGCTGTTCTCCATTGTCCGCGTCGCCTGGAGCTGACAGGGACGGCCCGTTCAACAGTCCGCCCTCACATCTGGCTGGTTTGAGAGTCGAGGGCACCGTTCGCAGGGGGACCCCTCTGTGGGGCCAGGCTGGCAGTTTCGCCGGCGGGGGGAAAAGCGCCGGAGCGCCGCTTACTCCTCGTTGGTCGACGTTCCGGTCGTCCAGCATCATCTGGCCTTCTTCCCCAACGTGAGTTGATGGGCGGCTCGATCGAGGGCGACAGCGGCATCTTCAGCCAGCTCGACCACCAGCTGCCCGGCGGATAGGTCTCGGGCGAGCTCGTGCGCCTGACCCACCCACAGGTTCATCTGCTCCGCGTCGCCGTTATTGCGGGCACGGGCGCGCAATGGCGTGGTCAGGTGGTGCAGCTCCGGGTAGGCGATGGGGGCGGCGGCGGTGTGGTCGGCTTGGAAGGTGTTGACCAGGCCGCGGGCGAGGCGGCCGGAGAACGCCCGCGTCAGCCCGGTGCGTCGGGGCTGCGTTACCGCGTTCCGGTGCGGTGCTGTGGTGCCGGCTTCGGGGCAGCGGAGGAACGCGGTGCCGATCGCGGCCGCCGCGGCGCCTGCCGCGAGAACACCCGCCAGAGCAGAGCCGGTGGCGATCCCGCCGGCGGCGATCAGCGGCAGGTCCACCCGTGCGCTGACCAGGCTGAGCAAGGCGAGGAGCCCGTAATCCTCGTGATGGTCGGAGTCGGCGAAGGAACCGCGGTGCCCGCCCGCCTCGACCCCCTGCGCGACGAGCGCGTCCGCCCCCGCCGCGGCCGCCTGCACAGCCTCCTGCGGATCGGTGACGGTCACCCACACCGACGTCCCAACCTGCTGCAGCCGCTTCACCATCAAGGGATCGGGGCAGCCGAAGGTGAACGACACCACCGCCACCCTCTCCCGCACCAGCAGGTCCACCTTCTGCTGGTAGTGGTCATCGTCGAACCGAGGGTCGCCCAGTACTACCCCAAGAGCCGTCGCTTGGTCCCGAAGCCGGTCGGCGTAACGGTCCACCGTGTCGCGGTCAGCTGGGCCGCCCGAGGGGGCGAACACGTTCACGCCGAACGGCTGCTGGGTCAGCTGGCGAGTGGCGGTGATGTCGGCGAGCACCGCCTCAGGAGTCTTGTAGCCGGCGGCCAGGAACCCCAGCCCGCCGGTACTGGACACGGCAGCGGCGAGCGACGGTGTGGACGGACCGCCCGCCATCGGGGCCTGCACCACAGGCAAGTCGAGATCGATCACCCTCGCACGATCCCCCGAACCCTTACAGGTCGTTGGCGACGTGGGACGCGAAACGCCGCAGCACTTCCTCATTGCGCCGGTAGTGCGTCCACTGCCCCAAGCGGTGGCTCCTGACCAGCTCAGCGCGTTCGAGGGCGGCCATGTGCTGCGAGGTCATCGACTGGGACGTGCCTGCACGGTGCTGGATGCTACTGAGGCAGATGCCGTGCACCACCGAGTCGGGATGCTCCTGGGGCTCGAACTCCTCGGGATCACGCAGCCAGGTGAGGATCTGTCGGCGCACCGGGTGCGCCAGCGCCTTGAAGATCAGCGACGTGTCGAGATCGGCCATGAGTAGAGCATATCGCGATTTACTGTTACATTAGATTATCGCGATCTACTGATTTTAGGAGTGCCGCCGTGACCGTTGATGTCTCGCCACTGTTCACCCCCTTCCAGCTGGGAAGCCTGCAGCTGCCCAACCGCTTTGTGATGGCTCCGATGACACGTGAGTTCTCCCCCGGAGGGGTTCCCGGTGCGGACGTGGCCTCGTACTACGCCCGTCGCGCTGCAGGCAACGTCGGGCTGATCGTCACCGAGGGGACCTTCATCGATCACGCGGCCGCCGGAGACAGTACCGATGTGCCCCGGTTCTACGGCGAGCAAGCATTGGCGGCCTGGCAAGTGGTGGCAGAGGCGGTGCACGCCGCCGGCGGTCGGATCGTGCCGCAGCTGTGGCACCGCGGCGCCCAGCGTCCCCCCGGCACCGGCCCGCACCCCGGAACGGGCTCGATCAGCCCGTCAGGTGGCTACCCGGGCCTGACCGACTCCCAGGCCATGTCGGTCGTTGACATCGACGAGGTCGTCAACTCCTACGCCCGGGCCGCCGCCGATGCACAGCGCCTGGGCTTTGATGGCATCGAGCTGCACGGAGCGCATGGCTATCTCCTCGATCAGTTCCTCTGGTCAGGCACCAACCTCCGCACCGACGCCTACGGCGGTGGACCTGCTGCCCGAGCGCGCTTCGCCGCCGAAGTCGTCGCTGCCTGCCGGGCCGCTACCAGCGCTGCCTTCCCCATCATCTTCCGCCTCTCGAACTGGAAGGCTGGTGATTACCACGCCCGCCTGGCCCAGACGCCGCACGAGCTGGAAGCACTGCTGACACCTCTGCTCGCCGCGGGTGTGGACGCCTTCCACGCCTCCACCAGAAGGCACTTCGAGGCTGCCTTCCCCGACTCGCCCCTCGGCTTAGCCGGCTGGGTCAAGAAGATCACCACCAAACCCACGATCACCGTCGGAGGGGTGGGTCTCGACGGCGACCTCATGACTGCCTACACCACCGGAGGCCGCGCCCGCACGGTGCCGCTGGATCAGCTGCTGGATCAGTTCAAGGACGGGCAGTTCGATCTCGTCGCTGTCGGACGAGCACTGCTCAGCGATCCCGAATGGGTTCTCAAGGTCCAGCAGGGCCGATTCGAAGACCTGCGCTCCTTCAACGCTGCCGATCGTCAGGAGCTCGCTTAACACGGTGGTTACCCACGGTTCTCATCCTCGGCCGCTTGCAGAATCGCTGAAACCGTGGCACCGATCCGGGCTTCCCGCGGCCCGTCGTGCAGCGGGAGATGCGATGAAGATCGCGATGGCAGGCAGCGCGAGCGCGGTCGCAATTGAGCAGACCGGCGTCATCACCTCCTCTGCCGCCGCCTGGAATCTCGGCGGGCAAGACGAACAACAGGAACCCAGCCATGGCTGCCGCCGTGTTGACGGCGCCGTCGGTGACGTCTGAGCTGCCGACAGCCAAGGCGCACTGGGCGATCACCAGAATCAGGCTCGCTCGGGAGGCCTCGTCGAGGACTCCGCCACGGCCGAAGCGCGCGATCGCTCACTTACCGCCGCTGCGTGGGGAGCAGCAGGAGTCATGAAGACCAAACGGTGGTCGCAAGCCTTGAGATCATGCCCGTATGCCGTCGGTCCTCCGAGGATCGGATTTCGTCGCAAGCGGACCGTTCACTGAGAACGGACGAACCGCTTGAGGATCGGCGGATGACCTAGAGAGCAGTATCCGGCGGGCGGACCGGCCGGGACGGTGAGACAGTGGCTTGTGGCTGAACCCGGACCAGGACCGGCGAGCCGGAACAACCTTGTCCGGCCGCGACCGCTTGCCGCCGATCTGCGGCGGCTGGGCGAACCGAACGGCGCGGAGAATCTGGTTGCCGCTTCCTGTGACCGGATTGCCGCGGTCGAGCCGGTAGTCCAAGCGTTCGTGCCAGAGCCGGACCGGCGAGGGCGCCTGATGAACGCCGTCGCGGCCGCGCGCGGACCTTGGCGGGGTGTGTCGGTGGGGGTCAAGGACATCATCCGGGTGGATGGCTTGCCGACGGGTGCCGGTTCAGACCTGCCGGAGACGGAGTTGGCAGGTCCGCAGGCATCGGTGGTCACCCGGTTGCTGCGCGTCGGCGCACTTGTGGCGGGTAAGACGGTCACCGCCGAGTTCGCCGTCGCAGCGCCGGGACCTACCGCAAACCCGCACGCGCCTGGGCACACGCCGGGCGGATCAAGTAGCGGGTCCGCCGCGGCGGTCGCGGCCGGGATGGTGCCGCTGGCGCTGGGCACCCAGACGATCGCCTCGATCATCCGGCCGGCCGCGTACTGCGGCGTGGTGGGGTTTCGGGCGAGCCGGGGTCGGGTGGGCTTGGACGGCGTAGTGGCCAACTCGCCGTCGTTGGATGCGCTCGGCTGGTTCACCGCTGATGTGGAGAGCGCTGCGTTGGCCGCGGAGATCATCGTCCCGGACTGGCGCGGTCCCGGTGGGGCGAGTTCGCTGGTGTTTGGCGTGCCGTCGGATCGGTTCCTCGCCGAAGCGTCGGTTGAGGCTCGGCAGGTGTTTGCCGATCAGCTGCGGGCGCTGCGTGAGGCCGGGTACCAGGTCCGGCGCGCCAAGCTGTTCGACGACTTCGACGAGATCAGCCGACAGATCTTCGTCATCAACCGTTGCGAACTCGCCGCCGTCCACGCCGGGTGGTTCTCCCGTCACAAAGCGCGCTACCGGCCAGAGACCGCGACTGCGATCCGTCAGGGCCAGGACCTCAATCCCGATGACTACCAGTCGGCCCTGGCCTGGATGACCGGCTTCGTCCGGTCGGTGACTGAGACCTCAGCCGCCGCCGGAGTTGACGGCTGGCTTACGCCGTCGGCGACCGGAACTGCGCCGGCAGGTCTGGGCAGCACCGGCAACTCGGTGATGAGTGTCCCATTCAGCCTGCTCGGCGGTCCGGCCATCAGCATCCCGGCCGGCGCCGATCATCAGGGACTGCCGTGGGGACTGCAGTGTGCCGGCCTCCCCGGTACCGACGAACAGCTGATGGCCGCGGCGGCCGGGATCGAGACGGCAATAGCTGCGCATCGCACCGACGTGTAGCGGCCCGAAGCGGATGGCGACGACCACGCGATCTACAGCTACTCCGGCGACGATCCGACGTATACAGATCGTGGCGGCGGCCGCGGGCAACTACTGTCGTACGACGGTCACCGCAGTAGCGGACCGTTCTGCGGACACGCAGGAGAGCCGCTGGATGGCGCTGATCTCTCACGCGTTGCGCTGAACCAGCGCCTACTGCGACGGTCTCGCCCGGGATCGATCTAGTGGACGAAACCCATTAACCACAGCAGACTCCACGTAAAGGTCATTACTGGGAATGTTGTTCTAGGTGATGACGTTGGACTGCTCATGGAGTTCTTCGACGTGCTGGTGCGGTACGAAGTGGCGCTGTGGAGTGCAGTCGACCAGGCACTGCGTCGGGAAGGAACGCTCAGCCTCGCGCAGCTTCATGCACTGCGGGTGATCGACCGGTACGCCGGGCGGGCCCGCGTGCAGGACCTCAGCCGCGACATCGGCATCACCGTGGGTGCGGCGAGCAAGCTGGTGGACCGGCTCGAGCGGGACGGCTTGGCCGTCCGGAGCCCCAACCCGGCCAACCGACGTTCGTCGCTGATTGCGTTGACCAGTCGCGGGCAACAGGCGTTTACCGTGGCGCATGAATTGGCGCGCACCGCAGTGGATCGAGCGGTGGGTGATGTGGATGTTCAGCCGCTGGTAGTAGCGCTGGGTCGGCTCCAGATGCAGTTGGGCGACCAGGCTGTGGGGACGGCGGCATGACCGAGACCACGTCTGGCCAGACGATGCGAGCGGTGGTCGTCGACCGGCCAGGGCCACCGGAGGTGCTGCAGATTAGGGACCGGCCCGTCCCGCAGCCGGAGCCCGGTCAGGTGCTGATCCAGGTCAAGGCGTTCGGTCTGAATCGGTCGGAGCTGCACTTTCGTCAAGGAGTGGCGTCCAGCGGGTCGTTCCCGCGGGTGCCGGGAATCGAAGCCGCCGGAGTCGTCGCGGCGGCACCCGGTAGCGAGTTCATGACGGGCGAGCAGGTCGTCACCATGATGGGTGGAATGGGCCGCGCGTTCGACGGCGGCTACGCCGAGTACGTGGTGGTGCCTGCCGCCCAAGTGATCCTCTTCCGCAGCGACTTACCGTGGGAGCAGCTGGGCGCCGTGCCGGAGATGCTGCAGACCGCCTACGGATCGTTGGCGGTCGGGGTGCGTCCCGAACCCGGTGACGCACTGCTGATCCGGGGTGGCACATCCTCGATCGGGCTCGCACTGATCGTGCTGGCCAAACAACGAGGGCTCACTGTGTACGCGACAACCCGGCGAGAGCAGGCCCGGAACCAGCTGGAACGGCTCGGCGCCGATCATGTGCTGATCGACGACGGCACCGTCGCCGACCAGGTCCGCGCGATCAACCCAGACGGAGCGAACGGTGCGGTCGAGCTGGTCGGGGTGAACACCCTGCAGGACACGCTCGACGCGGTCCGTCCCGGCGGCACGGTCTGCTTCACCGGGATGTTGTCGGACCAGTGGACCATCCCCGAGTTCTACCCGATGGACTGGCTGCCCAACGGTGTCCGGCTCACCGCCTACTCCGGCGAGGCCGCCGACCTGATGCCCGCGATCCTGCAGGACTTCCTCGACGCTGTTGCGGCTGGCCAGGCCACCATCCCGCTCGGCCGGGTGTACCGGTTGGACCAGATCGTGCGAGCCCATCACGACATGGAAGCCGGCACCGTCGGCGGCAAAGGCGTCGTGCTGACCTGACATCGACCTGCACCATCAACCAGAGCACCAGAGCCGCCGTCACCAACCCCTCGAAGGGAGTATCTGTGATCACTCACGCCTTGACCGACCTGCCCGACGGTGCTGTGGCCCACTGTGTCACCGCCCGCGCAGCCGAGGTCGGCGGCCGACAAGCCGTGCGCATCGAACTGCCGGACGAGGTCAGCCTGCACGGCCGACCCGGCATCGACTATGTCGACCAACCCACCTTCCTGATCATTCCGGCCACCTTCACCACCGGCACCATCGCCGTCGACGTGTGGAGCCGCCTCAATGGCAAAGGCATGCCCGACTCCCGAGCGATCGCGGGCCTCGCGTACCGCATCAACGACCATCGCGACGCCTTCGAAAGCGTGTACCTGCGCCCTCTCAACGGCACCAAGACGGACCCGCCGCCGCCGCGCGACCGTCGCGCCATCCAGTACTTCGCCTATCCCGACTGGCCATTCGACCGCCTACGCGACGCCTACCCCGACGGCCGGTACGAAGCCGGACTGGCCATCGGACCCGACGAATGGATCACACTCGAGCTCACCGTGACCGCCGCTACCGTGACCGCCACCGTGAACGGCGTCCCAGCACTCACCATCGATCAACCCAAGGCTCAGCCACGCACCGGCGATATCGGCCTCTTCGTCGACATCGGCACCGAAGCCTTCTTCTCCAACCTCACCATCGACATGAGTTCATAAGCCGTCGGTTCACCGAACACTTGAAGATCATTTTCCGGGGTTGACGGCGATACCCCGGGTCTGTCAGACCGGGATGATGAATCAACTCCTGGTGGGCTACGCGCGGGTGTCCACAGAGCATCAGGATCTGACCGCGCAGCGCAACAGTCTTGCCAAGCTCGGCGTTGGCGAT
>CAWCDP010000019.1:0-162228 GCA_963794405.1 uncultured Actinomycetota bacterium | reverse complement strand
CGGTCAGGGCCGCGTCGAGGGCCCGCGACGGCACGCCCACCCACACCAGGGCGGTGACCACGCTGCCCACGACGGCCAGCAGCAGCGCGGCACCGGTCAACACCAGGGTGTTGGTCAGCCCGGCCGTCACCAGGTCGGTGATCTGGCCACCGATCAGGTACGAACGTCCCAGGTCGAAGGTGAGCACGTGGCCGAGCCAGCTGAGGTACTGGGTGATCACCGGCTGGTCGAGCCCGAGGTCGTGTCGGATCGCGGCGATCGTCTCCGGGGTGGCGTCCGGACCGGCCAGGGTGCTCGCCGGATCACCGGGAACCACCCGGAGGATGGCGAAGATCAACACCGAGGCCGCGAACAGCACCGCGATGGCCGACGGCAGTCGGCGCAGCAGATACCGGCCCATGATCAGGTCAACCAGGCATCGGTCAGCAGCAGCTCGGAGCGCTTCGTGTAGCCGGCGCCCTGCAGCTTGGCCGCCGCGGCCCACTGCTCCCAGTAGATCGCGATCTCGGCCAGGAACGCGGCGCTCAGCAGCTGCTCGGACACCTTCTGGTACGCCGCGATGGCCTCGGCGGACCCGCCGTCGGCGGTCTCCCAGGCGCTGTCGGCCGCCGCGATGTAGTCCTTGGAGTCGTACCGCGATGCGTTCTTGTGCGCGTTGAAGGGGTAGGCACTCACCGTCAGGGTCGACGGGGTGTACTGCGCCCAGGAGTGCGTCGCGATCCACAGACCCTTGAACTGCTCCCCGATCAGCTCCTTGACGAACTGCGCACCGTCCACGGGGTCGAGCTCGATCGGGATGCCGACCTCCCCCAGGTTCGACTGGACGATGGCGGCCAGGGCCTCCTGGATCGGTGTCGGGGTGTAGGTCAGTGGCAGGGTCGGGATGGTGCCGACCTCGGCGATCAGCTTCTTGGCCTTGCTCGACGTCCCGCTGGTAGGTGTTGTTGGAGGCCTCGTCGAAGGCGAGCGAGTACTTCGGCCAGGGCAGGCTGGCGGTGTAGCCCGAGCCGCGCAGCACCTCGGCGACCACCCGGTCCTTGTCCAGCGCGTACGCGATCGCCTGCCGGACCCGGACGTCGTCGAGCGGCTTCGCGGTGACGTTGGACCCGACGTAGAGCTGCTTCTCGGCCCCCTCGAGGCGGATCCGCTGGAAGTCGTCGGACTTGACCAGGTTCTCCACGTCCAGGTTGCTGAGACCGTTGGCGTACTGGATCTGCCCGGACTTCAAGGCCGCCAGCAGCGCCTTGGCGTCGGTGATGATCTTGACCTCGACGGCGTCGGCGTACGGCCGCTCCGGCACCCAGTAGGACTCGTTGCGGGCGAACGTGATCGAGGTGTTCGGCTGCCAGCCGGTCACCGTGAACGGGCCGGTGCCGACGAACTTGGCACCCGTCCGCAGCTCCTCGATGGTCTCGGAGTCCAGGATCGGCACGGTGTCCAGCAGGTCGAAGATGTTGCCGAGCTGGTGGTCGAACCCGAGCACGATCTTGTGCTCGTCGGAGGTGTCGAAGGAGGTGATCGCGGCCGCCGTGCTGCGCAGCTGCGCGGTCCACAGCGGGTCGGCGTAGGTCTTGATCGAGAACTCGACGTCCTTGGACGTGAACGGGCGTCCGGAGTGGAACGTCACGTCGTCCCGCAGGTCCAGGCTCAGCGACCGGCCGTCGGGCGCCAGCTCCCAGGCCTTGGCCAGGCTGGGCGTCGGTTCGACCTTGTCATTGGGGTACCTGATCAAGAAGTCGTAGGCCAACCCGACGATGGTGGTGATGCCGGTGTTCGAGTTGGTCAAGAAGTTGCCGGGGATGACGTCGGCCGCGATCCCGGCCTGGATCGTCCCCCCGCGCTGGGGGGTGTCGCTGCTGCCGGAGGCCTGGGACTGGTTGACCGCGGACTCGCAGCCGGCGGCGCCGAACAGGGAGGCTCCGACCCCGAGGGCGGCGAAGCCCTGGAGCAGGGTGCGACGGCTGACCGCGCCGGACAGGGGGCGGGTGGGGGTCGACATGGATCGGCCTTTCGAGGGTCTACGGGCAGGCTGCCGCCCGGGTCATGGGAATGAGCTGGCAAGAGATCCCGACTCCGCGGGGGAGCACGCTTCTTCCACCGCGGAGTCGGGGAGTGAAGGGTCGTGCGGTCTGGCGGCGGGCCGCGGAGTCTCCCCCGCGACCCGCCAGGTACGGGAGGGCTCAGGCCAGAGACGAGAACGCCGAGGCGTCGCCCTTGCGTGGGGTGGAGGCGACACCGTCCACGCTCACCGGCACGTCGCCGGCCAGGGTGATCCGGTGCAGGACCCGCTTCTGGGTCCCGTAGTCGTCGACCCCGTAGTGCTCGGTGGCCCGGTTGTCCCAGATCGCCAGGTCGCCCGGGCTCCAGCTCCAGCGCACCGTGTTCTCCAGCCGGGTGACGTGTCGCTGGATCAGGTTGAAGATGTCGATGGAGTCGTGGGTGTTCAGACCGACGATCCGCTTGATGAAGTGACCGGCCAGCAGGGCCCGCTCGCCGGTCTCCGGGTGCACCCGGACCAGCGGGTGCTCGGTCTCGAACACCTGGGAGGCGAACTCGTCGCGGTAGGCCTGCTCGGCGACGTCGATGCCACCGATGCGCTTCTCGTCCCGCTCGGCCACGTAGTCGTACAGGTTCGTGTGCACCGCCCAGAGGCGGTCGACCAGCGCCTTCAACGCCGCCGACAGCCGCTCGTACGCGGTCACCGTGTTCGCCCACGAGGTGGTGCCGCCGTAGGCCGGCAGCTCGATGGCCCGGAGCACGCTGATCGCCGGGACCCGGTCGACGAAGGTGACGTCGGTGTGCCAGCTGTTGGCCTTGCCGTGGTCGGAGTTGATCGGCAGCACGCCGTTCTCGTTGCCTCGAACCGTCGGGTGCGGGAGGGTCGGATCGCCCAGCAGGCTGGCGAACTCGTACTGGGCGGCGTCGTCGAGATGATCTTGACCGGAGAAGAAGATCACCTTGTGCTTCAGCAGCGCGTGGCGGATCTCGGCCACCGTCTGGGCATCGAGGTCACCACCGAGTCGGACGCCACCGATACGGGCGCCGATCGACTCGGACACCTTCTGCACGGTGATCGTCTCGTAGTCGTCGCGGGCGAGGTCGAGGTCGCCGATGCTGAATCGGGCGCGATCCTGGGTGATGGTCATGGGGGTCCTTTCGCAGACACAGATGAGGTGGAGGCGTCAATGAGGTGGCGACGTGTGGGGTCGGACGGGCAGCGTTCGCTCAGGTCAGGGAGTGAGCGAGGAGCCGGCGCGGCTGCGGAGCAGCTCGGCGCAGAGGTTCGGGAGGTCGTCCAGCGCTCAGCGACGACAACAGCAGGGCTGCCCGCCCGACCGACACATTCGGTCCGTGATTTCCCTTGTTATCCATGGCTACACACTAGGGATTATCAGGAATTGTCCTCAACCCGTTCTCAGATGTCGAGATCACTAATCGAATGACGAGACGAGTAGCCGCCTCCGTACGATGTGGACGGTGAAGATGCCGACCGCCGAGATCGAGGTGGCCGCCGACGTGGTGGCCGCCCTGGTCCAGGCGCAGCACCCCGATCTCGCCGCTCCGCTCCGACGAGTCGCGAACGGCTGGGACAACGTGATCTTCCGACTGGGTGAGGATCTGGCCGTCCGCCTACCGCGCCGCGCGGTCGCCGTGACCCTGATCGAGAACGAGCAACGCTGGCTCTCGGTGCTGGCCCCGCAGACTGCCCGTGGCGGTCCCGGTCCCGGTGCGGATAGGTGCCCCGAGCGAGGCGTTCCGATGGCCCTGGTCGATCACGCCGTGGTTCGACGGCCGCCCTCTGACCCGTCAGCCTCCCGCCGAGCGCCGGCCGTGCGCGGGGGTGCTCGGCCGCTTCCTCGCCCGCCTGCACACCCCGGTTCCGCCGGATGCTCCCGCAATCCCGTCCGGGGTGTCCCCTTGGCCGGCCGGTCCGAGGTGCTGCTCCGCCAGCTCGAGACCAGTGCGCTGCCCGAGCCCGACGTGCTGCGACGGCACTGGGACCGCCTCGTCGCCACACCGGCGTGGTCCGGTCCACCACTCTGGCTCCATGGCGACCCGCACCCCGGCAACGTGCTCGTCCGCGCCGGCACCGTCTCGGCGGTCATCGACTTCGGTGACCTGACGGCGGGCGACCCGGCCACCGATCTCGCGCTGGCCTGGCTGGCGTTCGACCGCGCAGCCCGCGATCTGCTCCGTGCGGCGTACGCAGACGAACGGGCCCTGGACGACGACACCTGGACCCGCGCCCGCGGGTGGGCGCTCTGCCTGGGGGTCGCCCTGATCGCCAACAGCGACGACGAACCCGTGCTCGCCGCCGTCGGCCGTCACGCCCTGGGCGAGGTCCTGGCCGACGCCCGATGAGTTGCCGGGATCACCATGGTCAGACCCACCACACGATCACCACGCACCGCAAGGGGAAACACCATGTCCTATCAGGCCTACCTCGACGCTCTCGAGAAGAAGACCGGCAAGACGCCGCAGCAGCTCCTCGACGAGGCCGCCGCCCGCGGGTACGGACCGACCACCAAGGCCGGCGTCGTCGTCGACTGGCTGAACGAGGAGTACGGCGCCGGTCGTGGCCACGCGATGGCGCTGTACGGCGTGATCAAGAACGGCCCTGTCGCGCCGGAGAAGCACGTCGGGTCGACCGGCGTGCACCGCGACGAGTCGGCGACCCTGCGACTCGACGGGATCGCCGCCCGCAGCTGATCCTGCCCGCGGCTGATCGGCGGCTCGACTCAGCTGTCGACGCGCTCGTCCCGCCAGCTGTGCTGCGGCTCGTAGCCCAGCAGGCGCCGGGCCTTGCCGATCCCCAGCAGCGTGTCGTGCGGACCGATCTCGCCCCGCACCTCCACGTCCGGGAAGCACTCCGCCAGCAGCTCGGCGTTGGGCCGCTCCATCACCGTGTCGGCGTTGGCGATCACGAAGATCTCGCAGCCGGTGATCGTCGACTCCAGCGCCAGCCGGACAGCCTGGGCCCCGTCTCGGGCGTCGATGTAGCCCCACAGGTTCCACTTCCGCAGGGTGGCGTCGTCCTGGAAGTCGGCGAACCGCTCGTAGTCGTGGGGATACATCACGTTGGAGAACCGCAGACCGATCATGCTCAACGACGGGTCCCGCCGGCACAGCTGCGCGGCCATCGTCTCCTCCATGGTCTTCACCAGCGAGTACGTCGACTCCGGTCGCGGCGGGTAGTCCTCGTCGACCGGCACGTACGGGGGCGGGGTGTCGAACGGCAGCCCCAGCACGGTCTCGCTGGAGGCCCAGACGATCTTGGTGATGCCGGCCCGCCGGGCCGCGCTCACGACGTTCCAGGTGGCGTTCATGTTGTTCGTGAACGTCGCGTGATCACCCACGATGCCGGGCGCCGGCACCGCGGCCAGGTGCACCACCGCGTCGACCCGCTCGTAGCGCTCCTCCACCCCGAGCATCGCGTCGATCACCTGGCCGTAGTCGGTGAGGTCCACCGGGACCTGGATGACTCCGGTGTCTGTCCGGGCCCGGTCGAACACGACCACCTGCCAGCCGTGCTCCGCCAGATCCTTCACGCACGCGCGGCCCAGCTTGCCCGCTCCTCCGGTCACCACCACAGTTGCCATGGGCCGATCATGTCCTACCGACCCAACTCGGATCCCTACCGGGCCAGGGAAGCGTCGGGGTCGAGCTGCTCCGCCGGGACGTCCAGCTGCGGGTCGGTGCCGCGCCAGCGGGCGACGGTCCGCATCCCGTGGTAGATCGCCAGGGCGCCGAACGACCCGACCCCGATGGCCCCGAGGTTGAAGTCCCCGAGCACCAGGGTGAAGCCACCGATGCCCAGGATCAGCCCCACGCCGGCCGTCAGCAGGTTCGTGGGGCTGGAGAAGTTCACCCGGTTCTGCACCCAGATCCGGGCGCCCAGCACGCCGATCATCCCGTAGAGCACCACCCCGGCACCGCCGAGCACCCCGCTGGGGATCGAGGCCGCCAGCTCACCGAACTTGGGACACAGTCCCAGCAGCACGGCGAACGCGGCCGCCACCCAGTACGCCAGCGTGCTGTACACCCGGCTGGCCGCCATCACCCCGATGTTCTCCGCGTACGTGGTCGTCGCGGTCCCTCCCCCGGAGCCGGCCAGGGTGGTCGCGACCCCGTCGGCGAACAGGGCCCGGCCGAGATAGCGGTCGAGGTTCCTCCCGGTCATGGCGGCCACGGTCTTCACGTGACCCACGTTCTCGGCCACCAGCACCAGCACCACCGGCAGGAAGAGACCCCAGGCGGCGGTGGTGACCTGCGGAGCATGGAAGGTCGGCAGGCCGATCCACGGGGCGGCCTCGACCCGGGACAGATCGACCGATCCGTTCAGGACGGCGGCCACGTAGCCGACCGCCACCCCGAGGACGATGCCGAGTCGGCCGACCAGCCCGCGGAACAGCACCGTGATCAGCAGGATCGCGATGATCGTGACCACCGCCTCGATCGGTCCGGACTCCACGTTGGTCTTGGCCGCGGACGCGAGGTTGAAGCCGATCAGGGCGACGATCGTGCCGGTGACGACCGGTGGCATCACCAGCGGGATCCAACCGGCTCCGGCGACGTGCACGACCGCACCGACCACGGCCAGCGCGACCCCGGTGATCACGATCCCGCCCAGCGCCAGCGAGATCGACGGGCCGTCGAGCAGGGACTGTCCCTGGACGAGCGGCGCGATCGCCGCCACCGGCGCGAGCAGGGCGAAGCTGCTGCCGAGGTAGCTCGGCACCCGGTTGCCGGTGATCAGCAGGAACAGCATCGTGCCCACCCCGGAGAAGAACAGGGCCGTGGAGGTCGGGAACCCCATGATCACCGGCACGATGAACGTCGCCCCGAACATGGCGACGACGTGCTGCAGACCGATGCCGACCGTGATCGGGACGGACAACCGCTCGTCCGGCGCCACCACCGTGCCCGGGTCGATGCTGCGACCGTCGCCGTGCAGCTTCCAGGTGAACATGTCCTTGATCGTCACGATGGTTCCTCCTCGGGCCGGGCGAGCACCGGATCTGTATACAGGTCGTCGGCCGAGGGCGGCGACCTCGCCCCACTCGGCTGCCCGCGCTGGTCGCCGGATCCGCCGTCAGTCCGCGGACTCCGCCGCCGGTGCGATGGTGAGAGTGCTGGCTCGGTGGCTCTTGATCGCCGCGGAGAGATCGCGGTAGGGACGGGAGCGGGTGGCGAGAACAGTCAGGACGAGGCCGAGGATTCCTGCGAGTGTGTAGAGCAGAGCAATGCCGCGGTCCGGCCCGGTCCCGTACCAGGAGCCGATGAGCTCTGCACCTGCACCGGTCGACATGAGCGGGATGAACACGAACTGCGCCAGCGGGGAGACGATGAAAGCGCTCAGGGGTGAGGCAGCCTGCTCGAGGCTCTGCGCGAAGCCGAACACCCGACCTTGACGCTCGTAGGGCACCATCTCCTGCATGATCGTCTGCTCGGCGGCCTCGATGAACGGCACCAGCAGCAGGTAGATGAGTATCCCGGCCGAGAGCAGCACGATCGAGGAGTGGATGGTGAAGACGGCCATGGTCGACCACAGGGCGATGTTGCAGCCGAGCATGGTGCGGAGTGGGTAGGGGCCGAGTCCGAACCGTGCCACGAGCGCGCTTCCGATCAGCAGGCCGCTGAAGAGGGCGCCGGTCAGCAGCCCCCACGTCTGGACCGAGACCAGGGACAGCCCGTAGGGGTCGACCAGCGCCACGAGGATGCCGCCCAGGAAGTTGTTCAGCAGCGTGAAGGCGATCAACCACATGAGTCCCGGGACGGCGTTGATGATCTTGATCGTGCCGCGGACATCGACCTTCGAGGTGTGCTTGTCGGACGCCGCGTTGTCCGGTTCGGTCAGTCGGATGAACGCCAGGTGCACGATGGCCAACCCGGTGCAGACCACCGCCATCAGCACGACGTACACCATTCCGGCGAAGCCGATCAGCAGCCCGCTGATCACCGAGGTGACCAGGTACGAGACGCCGATGATCGAGCCGACGAGGCCGTTGGCGCGGTCGCGGCGGTCTGGGGGCACGAGCAGTGTGACGATCGTCGACATGGCGATGCTGCGGATGTTGCCGGCGATCACGGCCAGCATCAGATCGATCACGAAGACCCAGAGCAGCGGGTCGGCCGGATCGGTGAAGTGCACCTGGTCGATGGTCAGGAAGAGAGCAAGCGCGAGGCCGTAGAGCGTCAGGGAGACCACGCTCGAGGCGAGCATCATCGTCTTCTTGCGGTGGTGATCGACCAGGGCGCCGAACCAGATCCCGAAGCTCGCGGTGAAGACGAGATTGATGCCGGCGATGAGGCCGGTGGCGAACACCGATTGCGTTTGGAGGAACGTGAAGAACGACAAGGCAGTGAGGACCGTGAAGTTGGTCACCGTGGCGAGCAGATTGTTGACCAGCAGCTGCCAGAACGCGGCAGGCAGGTCCCGCAGCGATGGTTTGCTGCGGGCGCCGTCGCTCGATGATCCGCCGGCGGGGTCGCTGGACACGTCGGGCATTCGTGAGCACCTCGATCACCGGCGGTCGGACCTCGACAGGCGGGTCGGGGCGGAGCCAGTGAAGCACTCACCATGTGTCCGGCGCACCGGAAGAAGTTCCAGGTTCCGCTCCTCAGCCGGACCCCGGCGGGATCAGGGCAGGTAGTACGTCGGGTTCGGCAGCTTCACGGTGCGGTCGGCGTACCCGCCGATCAGGTCGCTGAACTGGTCGCCGACGTTCGCCACCACGTCGTAGTGCAGGTCATCGACGAGGTGCTTGCGGGTCAGCGACTTGTACTCGATCGTCGTGCAGACCCCGTCCGCGCAGGGGGTGTCGGCCAGCCAGGGTCGATCGGCCGGCACCGTGCCGCTCTTCCACTTGGTGAAGTAGAGCGGTTCGGTGAAGCCGGCGTAGCCGACCTTGGCCAGATTGCCCAGCGTGGCGGCCTTCTGGGTGTCGTTGCGGCCGGTGAGACCGACGATCGTGCAGCCGGACGCCCGGACGGCGGCGACCAGGTCGACCATGCCCGGGGTCGCCGGGAACCGCTGGGGCTGCACCCAGTCGCGATCCTGGACGACCGGGTCGAAGACGAACTGCATGTCGGCGTCCTCCATGTCGTACGTCCACAGGTTCGTGTCGTCGGCATCGAAGACGACCGCCGGGTTCTCGCCGCGGCGCTCGGCCCGGGCGCAGGTCCGGGTCAGGCCGGTGGTCTGCCGGGCGGTCAGCGACTCCAGCTCGTCGATGTAGGGCGAGTCGGCCTTGTCGGCGATCCCGTTGGTGGCGTTGTAGTACGTCCGGATCGTCGACTTCACGATGTCGACGTTCGGGATGCCCTCGCCGCCCTACCGTCCGGCCGCTCGAGCCGTCCGGCGCCATCGGAACTGCGAACGCGGAGAGTACCGCCGGTCGGCGGGGGTGCCGTCGAGGTCGGGACTGGGCAGGAAGTACGTCGGATTGGGCAGCTTCAGGGTCCGATCGGCGTAGCCGCCCTGCAGATCGGACCACTGGTCGCCGACGTTCAGCACGATGTCGTAGCCGAGCGACTCGATGTGCCGGCGGGTGTTCGCCTTGTACTCCACCGTCGTGCACGACCCGTCCGCACACGGGGTGCCGGCGAACCACGTCCGCGACGGGTCCGCGGTGGTCGGGGTCGTCCCGCTGACCCACTTGGTGAAGAAGCGGTCGGCGGCGAACGGTCGGTAGCCGACCTTGGTCAGGTTGGCGATGGTGGCCGTCTTCTGGCCGTCGTTGCGTCCGGTCAGCCCGAACACGGTGATGCCGAGCGCCCGGGCCGTGTTGACGAAGCGCACCATGCCAGGGGTGGCGGGGAAGCGCTGCTCCTGGACGTACACGTCCTGCAACGCGGGATCGAAGACGAACTTCATCCCCGCGTCCTCCATGTCGTAGGTCCACAGCATCGTGTCGTCGGCGTCGACCACGATGGCCGGCTTCTTGTGGTGCGACCGCGCCTGCTGCGCCGCCGCCCGATCCTGCTGTGCGACCTTCTCCAGATAGCGCCACGGCTCCCGGGTGATCGCTGTCATCTCGGAGATGTACGGCGACGAGGTCTTGTCCGCGATCCCGTCGGTGGCGTTGTAGTAGGTCCGGATCGTCGACTTCACGGAGTCGATGTTGGGGATGCCGGCACCACCCTCGGTCCGCCCGCTGCTGCCGTCCGGGCGCATCGTGAACTGGTTCCGCGGGGCGAGTCGGGCCTGTGGGGTCGTGCCGTCGGTGTGTGCCTCGGCCGGTGGGGCGGTCATGGCCGTCCCGAGTACCGCGGTCGCGGCGGCAGAGCCAGGGCTCGAGACGGAATCTGCCGACCCGGTACGCGCCGAGCCGAACGCGCCGAGGCGAGGGGTGGACGTACGCATCGTGGGAACTCCTGTGCAGAGAGCAACTATGTAAGACGGAGCCCGACTGGGCGTCCCCGGCACCGTAACCCCGCGGGTGCGCGAGCGGAAGGGGTGAACCGGCCGGGACTCGCAGGTTCCCGCACCGCAGCGGCCGGAAGCCGCCGCCGAGTCGAGAACGGTCGGTGGTCACGCGTGCCCTGTGCCCGTTTGACGCCGGCGAGTCACGAATGGTTCCTGGTCACGCGTGCCCGCGTCGGTTTGACGCCGGCGAGTCAAGGACGGTCGCTGGTCAGGCGTACCCACTGCCGTTTGACACCCGGGAGTCGGGAACGGTCAGCATTCACCCTGGACCCAGCACCGAACCCGGCGAACTTCCGGTGAGATCAGCCCAGCCGCTCGTGCAGGTAGCACCAGCGCCAGGTCTCGCCCGCCTCGAAGCTGCGCATCACCGGGTGGCCGGTCTGGCGGAAGTGGCGGGTGGCGTGCTGATTCACCGAGGAGTCGCAGCAGCCCACGTTGCCGCAGGTCAGACACATCCGCAGGTGGACCGGCCGGGTGCCCTCGCGGACGCAGTCCTCACAGTGGTCCGAGGTCGGCGCCACGTCCGAGGGCGCGTCTTCGAGGTCCTGACACGGCCCTTCCTCCACCTGCGGCACCTCGACCGGGCCACCCTCGTCGAGAGTCTCGGCCCGCTCGCTGGCCAGGGTCAGCATCGACTCCTCGATGTCGAGCGAGCCGAGCACCTCCTCGATCACCGCGTGGTCGATGGTGCCGGTCGAGCGGATCCGCAGCACCTCGGTCCGCTCGGTGTTGATGGTGGCCAGCCGCAGCCGGCGGTACTCCTCCGCGGGTGTCTGCGCGTCGTCGGCCCCGAGCCGCTCCCACAGGGCCTCGGGTCGGGCGGCGACCCGATCACGGACCCGCTGGATGACGTCCGGGTCGTCGTCTGGCCCGGTGATGGCGTCGAGCTCGGTCAGCGCCACGTTGCTCGCCGTCTGCAGCACCGTCGCCGCCTGCAGGGCGTCGGACCGGGGATCGGGGCCGCGGAGTCCCAGCCGACGGACCAGGTGCGGGAGGGTCAGCCCCTGGATCAGCAACGTGCCCGCCACGACGATCATCGCGCCGAACACCAGGACGTCCCGGTCGTCGAGCTCGACCGGGATCAGCAACGCCGTGGCCAGTGTCACCACCCCCCGCAGACCGGCCCAGCCCAGCACGATCGAGTAGGACCAGGGCCGCGGTTCACGATCTCTGCCTCGGGACAGCAACGGCGCCCGGCCGCTGAGCACCCAGACCATCCGGATGACCATCACCCCGAGCAGCACCGCGACGCAGAAGGCGGCGATCCGGCTGGCGGGCAGGTCCGTGGTGCCCATGTTGTGGATGATCTGACGGGCCTGCAGACCGATCAGCAGGAACACCGTGTTCTCGAGCAGGAACTGGATGGTGCTCCAGTTGACCCGCTCGCTGAGCCGCGAGAGCCCGCTCTGCACCACCGCCGACTTGTGTCCGAGGATCAACCCGGCGACCACCGTCGCGATCACCCCCGAGCCGTGGAAGCCCCGGAAGGCGATCTCCTCGGCCGGCAGGTACGCCGCCCAGGGCACCATGAACGAGATGGCGGTGTCGAAGACGGGCTGCTTGATCCGCTTGCGCACCGCTGTGGCGAGGGCGGCGACCGCGAAGCCGACCACCACACCGCCCACCGCCGCGACCACGAAGCCGGCCGCCACCTCGCCCGCCGTCACCTTGCTGGCGATGGCCACCAGGCCCACCCGGACGCAGGTGATCGCCGTCGCGTCGTTGAGCAGCGACTCCCCCTCCAAGATGGTGACGAGCTGTCGTGGCATGCCGACCCGCCGGGCGATGGTGGTGGCCGCCACCGCGTCGGGCGGGGCCACGACCGCACCGAACGCGAAAGCGAGGGCGAACGGCACCGGCAGGATGAGCCAGGTGATCCAACCGATGCCCAGCGCGGTCACGATCACCAGCAGGATCGACAGATAGCCGATCGGCCGCCAGTTGGCCCGGAAGTCCATCACCGAGCTGCGGATGGCGGTGGCGTAGAGCAGGGGCGGCAGGAAACCCAGCAGGACCACGTCGGTGGTCAGCGCCGGCTCGTGGATGAACGGCACGAACGAGGCCCCGATGCCGACCAGCATCAGCAGCAGCGGCGCCGAGAACCGGATCCGCTCGGCCATCGCCGTGACGGCGACCACCGCGGCCGCGATGGCGAGGATGCTGAGGGCGATGTCCACGGGGGTCATGCTGTCACTCGCGGGCCGAGACGGCGTCTCCTCCGGGATCGGTGGGCACCGCGGTGCCGGCTGCGCGCGGCCGTTGGTCGTCGCGGCGTGCTCGGTGCGGCCGTCCAGCCGTGGCGGCAGAGCCGTCGCCTCGGGTGGCGTGCTCCGCCAGGTGCCGAGGATCGACCCGACGATGATGAGCGGGAACCCCAGGATCAGGCCGGTCGTGATCGGCTCATCGAGGATCAGGGCGCCCAGCAGGATGGCGACGGCGGGATTCACGTACGTGATCAGCGTCATCCGGGCTGGACCCGCCTCGGCGATCAGGGCGAACATGACCAGGAAGGCGCCGGCGGTGCAGACCACGGCCAGCACCACGACCGAGCCGAGCGCGGCCTGGCTCACCGACGCCGGTCGCAGCACGACCGCGAAGGGCGCGTAGACGACCGCGGCGAGGATCAGCGACGCGGTGATCACCCCGATCGGCGGCAGGTCGGAGAGCTGACGGCTGATGATGATCGGGCCGATCGCGTACCCGATGACCACCCCCAGGATCTGCAGGATCGCCACGAAGTCCCCGACGTGCACATCCAGCCCGACGAGCACCGCCACCCCGGCAAGGCCGATCAGCAGCCCGGCGATCCGGCGCGGCCCGAGCCGGTCCTGGCCGGTCGCGGTCAGGATGATGGCCGCCACGATCGGCACCATGGCGATCAGCAGCCCGGTGGTCGAGCTGGTCAGTCGGGTCTCCGCGTGTCCCAGCAGCACCCACGGACCCACGATCTCCAGGACGGTGTAGAGCAGCAGCCAGCGCCAGTGGGTGAGCAGCGGCCGCAGGGCCTTCGACCGCAGGGCGAACGGCAGCAGCAGCAGCGCACCGAGGGCGGTCCGGCCGAAGGCGACCACCACCGGGTCGAGCTCGGTGACGGCGATCCGGATGAAGAGATAGGGGATGCCCCAGAACAGGCTCAGGGTCGCGAACAGCAACCAGCCGCGTCGGGTCA
The DNA here is from genome assembly GCA_963794405.1 of uncultured Actinomycetota bacterium. Lineage (GTDB taxonomy): Bacteria > Actinomycetota > Actinomycetes > Propionibacteriales > Propionibacteriaceae > Microlunatus. The sequence goes on along the minus strand of CAWCDP010000019.1, from coordinate 148,630 downwards.
CGCCGAGGCCCCCGCGGCGGGCGGCTCGACCACGCGGATCGGTGTACCGGCCACGAACGCCTCGATGTCCTCGACCGCGCCGGCGTAGAAGACCCCGAGACCGTTCCGCGTCACGTAGCCGAGGTGCGGCGTGGCCAGCAGCCCCGCTGCCCCGAGCAGCGGGTCGTCGACGGGCGGCTCCGCGTCGAACACGTCGACTGCCGCACCGGCCGGTCGCCCGAGGGCGAGCGCCTGGCGCAGCGCGACACCGTCGACGATCGGACCGCGCGAGGTGTTGACCAGCAGAGCGGTCGGCTTCATCGAGGCCAGGGCCGCCGCCCCCAGCAGATGGCGGGTGCCGGGGGTCAGCGGCAGGTGGATCGTGACCACGTCGGAACGGGTGAGCAGCTCCTCGAAGGACACCGACGTCGCGCCGGCGTCCGCGGCCCGCTCGGAGCTCAGCGTCCGACTCCAGGCGAGCACATCCATCCCGAACGCGGCGCCGACCCGCGCGACCTGACTCCCGATCCGGCCGAGCCCGAGCACACCCAAGGTGGCGCCGGCGAGATCGCGACCCACTGTCGACTGCCACCCTCCGGCGCGCAGCGCGGTGACCTCGCCCACCAGGTGCCGGCTGTGCGCCAGGATCAGTGCCCAGGTGAGCTCGACCGTGGACGAGGAGATCCCCTCGGTGTGGCTGACCACGATCCCCTGCCGCGCTGCCGCCCCCACGTCGATCACCGGGTTGCGTCGACCTGTCGTCACGATCAACCGCAACCGATCGAGGCGCTCGATCACCGCCGCCGGAAAGGGCGTCCGCTCGCGCATCAGGACGACAGCGCCGTAGGGCTCCAACCGCTCGGTCAGGGCGTCGACGTCGACCAGGTGGTCGGTGAAGACATCGACCCTCCCCTGGGCCTTCAGCCGGGACCAGTCCGCCAGCTCCAGGGCGACCCCGGCGTAGTCATCGAGCACCGCAACGTCCACCGGCGTCACTATGCCGCATGCCTCCGACAGTCGCCGCCGCGTCACTGTGGGAGATGCTCGGCCATGGCTCAGTAGGGTGAACCGCCAGGAGGTCCCCGATGAGTGCACCCGTGCCCGACATCCCGCCGCACCGCTACACCGCCGCCCTGGCCGGCCGGATCGAAGCTGCCTGGCAGGAGCGCTGGTCCCGCGAGGGCACGTTCCGGGCCGCCAATCCCGTCGGTGACCTGGCGCCGACCGACGGTGCACCGCTGCCGGCCGACAAGACGTACGTGCTCGACATGTTCCCCTACCCCTCGGGTGCCGGGCTGCACGTCGGCCACCCCCTCGGTTACATCGGCACCGACGTCTGGGGCCGCTATCTGCGGATGACCGGTCACAACGTGCTGCACACCATCGGTTTCGACGCCTTCGGTCTGCCCGCGGAGCAGTACGCCATCCGCACCGGCACCCACCCGGCCGTCACCACCGAGCAGAACATCGCGCGCTACCGCGCGCAGCTGCGGCGGCTCGGCTTCGCCCACGACGAGCGCCGCAGCGTGGCCACCACCGATCCGGCCTTCGTGCGCTGGACCCAGTGGATCTTCACCCAGCTCTTCGAGGCGTTCTACGACACCGACCGGCAGCGCGCGCGGCCGGTCGCCGAGCTGGTGGACGAGTTCGCCACCGGGCGGCGGCCGGTGCCGGGTGACCGGACCTGGACCGACCTCGACCGGGTCGAGCGGGCCGCCCTGCTCGACCAGCACCGCCTGGTGTACGCCGCGGAGGGTCCGGTCAACTGGTGCCCGGGTCTGGGCACCGTGCTGTCGAACGAGGAGGTGACCCCCGACGGGCGCAGCGCGATCGGCAACTTCCCGGTGTTCCGCCGCACCCTGAGGCAGTGGATGATGCGGATCACGGCGTACGCCGACCGGCTGGTCGACGACCTCGAACGGCTGGACTGGCCGGAGTCGATCAAGATCATGCAGCGCAACTGGATCGGTCGCTCGCACGGCGCGCGGGTCCGGTTCGGGGTGGTCGACTCGGCGGAGTCCGTCGAGGTCTACACCACCCGGCCGGACACCCTGTTCGGGGCCACCTACGTCGTCCTCGCCCCCGAGCACCCGCTGGTGGACGCGGTCGTGGCCGACGCCTGGCCCCCAGGGATCGATCCCCGGTGGACCGGGGACGCCGCCACCCCGGCCGCAGCGGTCGAGGCCTACCGGACGGCTGTCGCCGGGAAGTCCGACCTCGACCGACAGGAGAACCGGGAGAAGACCGGGGTCTTCCTCGGTGCGCGAGCGGTCAACCCGGCCAACGGCGAGGCGATCCCGATCTTCGTCGCGGACTACGTGCTGATGGGCTACGGGACCGGGGCGATCATGGCCGTCCCCGGGCAGGACACCAGGGACCACGAGTTCGCCCGGCTCTTCGGCCTGCCGGTGATCCGGACGGTCGCCCCACCCGATGATCATGCCGACGACGAGGCGTTCACCGGCGAGGGTGCGGCGATCAACTCCGCCAACGACGAGGTCTCGCTGAACGGTCTCGGGGTCGACGAGGCGAAGATCATCATCACGGAGTGGCTGCAGCGGAAGGGTTTCGGGCAGCTCGAGACCCAGTACAAGCTGCGGGACTGGCTGTTCTCCCGGCAGCGCTACTGGGGCGAGCCGTTCCCGATCGTGCACGACGCCGACGGCGTGGCGCATGCGCTGCCCGACAGCATGCTGCCCCTGACCCTGCCCGAGATGGCCGACTTCTCCCCCATCCGGCTGGACCCCACCGACGCCACCTCCGAGCCGCGTCCCCCGCTCGGCCGAGCGAGCGAGTGGGCCACCGTACGACTGGATCTCGGCGACGGCGAGCAGACCTACACCCGGGAGCTGAACGTGATGCCGCAGTGGGCGGGATCCTGCTGGTACGAGCTGCGCTATCTCGACCCCACCAACGCCGATACCTTCTGCGACCCGGCGAACGAGCGCTACTGGATGGGCAAGGATCCACGACGTCCCTACGACACCGGGGGTGTCGACCTCTACGTCGGCGGGGTCGAGCACGCCGTCCTGCATCTGCTCTACTCCCGCTTCTGGCACAAGGTCCTGTTCGACCTCGGTCACGTCTCGAGCGAGGAGCCGTTCCGACGGCTGTTCAACCAGGGCTACATCCAGGCCTACGCGTACGCCGACGAGCGCGGGGTGCACGTCCCGGCCGAGGAGGTGGTCGAGGACCCGCGGGGCACCTTCGTCCATCGGGGCGTACCGGTGCGACGCGAGTACGGGAAGATGGGCAAGTCCCTCAACAACGTGGTCACCCCGGACGAGATCTGCGAACGCTACGGCGCCGACGTGTTCCGGGTGTACGAGATGGCGATGGGCCCGCTGGACGTGTCCCGTCCGTGGCAGACCCGGGACGTGGTCGGCGCTCAGCGTTTCCTGCAACGACTGTGGCGACTGGTCGTCGACGAGCACACCGGCGAGACGGTGATCGGCGAGTCGCGACCGGATCCGGCCACCCAGCGACTGCTGCACGGCACGATCGACGCCGTCGGTCGCGACTATCGGCAGCTGAGCTACCACACCGCCATCGCCCGGCTGATCACCCTGACCAACCACCTGAGCAAGTCCGGCGACGCCGCGCCGCGGTCAGTGGTCGAACCGCTGGTCCTGATGACCGCTCCCCTGGCGCCGCACGTCGGCGAGGAGCTGTGGCAGCGCCTGGGCCACGACACGTCACTTGCCCGACATCGCTTCCCGGTGGCGGATCCAGCCCTGCTGAGGGTCGACACCGTGGACTACCCGATCCAGCTCAGGGGCAAGGTCCGGGCCCGGATCCAGGTGCCCGCCGATGCCGGTCCCGAAGCCGTGGAGGCCGCGGCCCTGGCCGATGAGCGGGTGATCGCGCTGCTGGCCGGAGGGACTCCGCGCAAGGTCGTCGTGGTGCCGGGGCGGATGGTCTCGATCGTCGTGTGAGCCACCTGGACCGCTATCCAGAGATCGCGTCGGGCTCAGTGATGCGCCGCCCGGTGCTCGGCCAGCACGTCGAGCCCGAAGTCGCTGCTCGGATCCCGCCAGACCGAGTGCGCGTGGTTGGCGCCCCGCTGGGTGTTGTCCCACTCGATCAGCAGTCGCGGACCCTGCAGGCGGTAGTAGTGCGGCTGTCCCGGCTCGATAGAGCCCGCCCAGGCGAAGTGCACCGCGTCCAGGACGGCGTCTTCGGTGTAGGCCGGGGCCGGTGACAGGCCGTCCGGCACGCGGTCCAGATAGGTGCCCAGCAGGGCGCGCAGGATCTCGCGCTGCCCGGTGTCGAGGTCGGCCGCGGCGATCCCCTTGGGAGTGGTCGTGTAGGACACGAGCGCGTGGTCCTGCGGGGTCAGCCCGGCGGTGTCGTCGATCCGGTCGCTGAGCGTCTGCAGCTTGGTCTGCTCGACCGGGTCCGGGAACCGCTCGCCGCGCCAGACCCCGGCCAGCGGGATCACCCGATCACCGTCGGCCAGCACCGTCCGGTTGGCGGTGACGAAGTCCGACGGGGCCTTGGCCAGCAGGATCGCCTGGTGCGCCGCGTCGCCGCGCAGGGTCGCGACCAGCTCCCGGCCCAGATCCTCCACCCGGGCCAGCGGACGGTTGACAGCACCGCCCAGCAACGGCGACGAGGCCGGGTCCGCCCCCAGGAACAGCGGGGTGGACGAGACCAGGACGCCGTCGACCACCAGGTTGTTCAAGGAGACGTGGTGGCCGCCGAAGCGCCAGCCCCACGGCGCCGGGCCGCCGGGTTCGCCGAACACCCGCAGGTAGTAGAGCCCCGGGTCGCGACCCCGTTCCCGGTCGAACCGGGTCACGAAACCCTCGATCTGGTCGAGCACGTTCTCCAGTCCCATGGTCGTCGCCACGGTGACGTAGGCCGGCGCGGAGAGACCGGTGGAGACCAACCGCATGGCCGCTCGCTGCTGCGCGGGTCGTTGCTGGTGGATGGTCAGGCCACCGTGGTCGGTGGGGGTGTAGAACCACCGTCGACGCTCGCTGTCGGTGTCGTCGTCGCCGGGCACCGCGCCGATGGCGATCCGTCGCTGGTCGTCGTCCAGCTGCTCCAACCAGAGCTGTGCCGCCCCGGCCATCCGTTGCGCCACCTCGCGCCGTACGGTCATCTCGGCCACGGCTCTCGTCACGATGAGAACCTAACTCCAATCCCAGACCGAGCGGTGCCGGGGGCGTAGGCCGCTCAGTGACGCAGGCCGGCGGCGCGCTGCAGACCCAGCTCGGTGATGGAGAGCGCCCGCAGCTGCACCTTCATGCTCCTGCCGGTCAACGTCGTCGGGAACTCGTCGACGATCTTGACGTAGCGAGGGATCGTGACGTGAGCCCCCCGGCCGCTGCGGAAGGTCCGCAGGCTCTCCGCGGTGAGGGCTTCGGCGCCCGGCCGCGAGCCGGAGCCAGGCCATCAGCTCCTCACCGAAGCGTTCGTCGGGGACGCCGATCACCTGGGCGTCGACGACGTCGGGGTGGCTGAGCAGGAACTCCTCCACCTGCCGCGGATCGATCTTCTCCCCACCCCGGATGATCATGTCCTCGATCCGGCCCACGATAGCGAGGTAGCCGTCGTCGTCCATCACGGCGAGGTCCCCGGTGTGCATCCAGCGGGCCCCGTCGATCACCGCGCCGGTCTGCTGGGGATCGTTCCAGTAGCCCAGCATCACCGAGTAGCCCCGGGTGCAGAACTCCCCCGGTTCACCTCGGGGAACCGTCAGCCCGGTGCTCGGGTCGATGATCTTGACCTCGAGGTGCGGCTGCACCCGGCCGACCGTCGACGTCCGCCGTTCGAGGTCGTCGTCGACGCCGGTCTGGGTCGACACCGGTGAGGTCTCGGTCATCCCGTGACAGATGGTCACCTCGGCCATCCCCAGGTCCTGCACCACCCGCTGCATCACCTCGACCGGGCACCGGGAGCCCGCCATGATCCCGGTCCGCAGGCTCGCGAGGTCGTAGGCGCCGAGGTCGGTCAGCGCGAGCTCGGCGACGAACATGGCCGGCACCCCGTACAAGCTGGTGCACCGCTCGTCCTCCACGGCCCGCAGGGTCAGCGCAGGATCGAAGACGGGCGCCGGGATGATCATGGTGGCGCCGTGGGAGGTGCAGCCCAGGTTGCCCATGCCCATGCCGAAGCCGTGGTAGTACGGCACCGGGATGCAGACCCGGTCGGCCGGGGTGTAGCCGCAACCCACGCCGGTGAAGTAGCCGTTGTTGAGCAGGCTGTGGTGGCTCAGGGTGGCCCCCTTGGCCTGCCCGCCGGTGCCGGCGGTGTACTGGATGGAGATCGGGTCGTCCGCCGACAGGTCGGCCGATCGCTCGGCCAGCAGCTCGTGATCACCCGACCGCCCCGCCGCCAGCAGCGCCTCCCAGGTCGGATCGGCGATCACGATCACCTCCCGCAGCTCCGGGCACTCGCCGCGGACCTCGGTGATCATGGCGCGCCGGTCGCCCGATCGGCCCGGCGCGGCGACCAGCACCGAGATCCCCGAGTGCTGCAGCACGTACGCGAGCTCCTCGGATCCGTACGCCGGGTTGAGGGTGACCAGGATCGCGCCCAGCTTGGCGGTGGCGTACTGCACGAACACCCACTCCGCACAGTTCGGCGCCCAGATGCCCACCCGATCGCCCTTGCGGACGCCGAGGCCGTCGAGACCGAGCGCACACGCGTCGATCTCGGCGACCAGCTCGCCGTAACCGAAGCGTCGCCCGGTCGCGCACTCGACCAACGCCTCGTGATCGGGTCCCACCCGCGCCAGCGTGCGGTCGAGGTTCGCCCCGATGGTGTCGCCGAGCAACGGCAGGGTCGAGGCGCCGCTCGCGTACGAGGTCGAAGCGTTCAGGAGCCGACTCCACACGTTGCTGCGATCGTCACATCAGACCACCGTCCACGCTGCGCTGGTAGGCCTCGGGCTCGTCGGGCACCAGCACGGGCGTCTCGCGGTTCAGGCTGTCACCGGCGAAGAAAGGCTTGGCCTCGGCGAAGAACGACCACACCACCATCAGCACCGCTCCCAGCAGCAACGAGCCGACGCCCACCACGAAGGTGCCGCCGATGCCGAACAGCACGGTGTTGCCGTAGTCCGGCTGCCACATGTCGATGGCCGACTGAACGAAGGCGTACGTCAGCATCAGGGCACCGAGCAGCGGCAGGATTCCTTTGAGGAAGAGGTTGCGGGGCGAGCTGGTCAGCTCCTTGCGGAAGTACCAGACGCAGGCGAAGCCGGTGATGCCGTAGTAGAAGGCGATCGCGAGACCGAGTGAGGTGATCGAGTCCTGCAGGATGTTGTCGCTGACCAGGGTCATGCCGATGTAGTACGCGCTGGCCACGACGCCCATCATCAGCGTCGAGAAGGACGGGGTGTTGAAGCGGGGGTGCACGGCCTTGAACCGCTGCGGCAGAGCCCGGTAGGTGGCCATCGACAAGGTGCCGCGGGCCGTGGGGAGGATCGTCGTCTGGGTCGAGGAGACTGCCGACACCAGCACCGCGATGACCAGCACGATGGCCATCGGGCCCATCACGCCGTCCTTGAGGGCCAGGAACACGTCTTCGGCATTGGCCTCGTTGCCGAGCCCGACGCCGTCCTCCCCCACGCCCGCGTACGCCATCGCCGCGACGGTGACACCGACGTAGGTGACCAACAGGATGGTGGTCGAGATGATGGCGGCCTGTCCCGGGATCCGCTTCGGGTCCCGGGTCTCCTCGTTCAGCGCCAGGCAGGTGTCCCAACCCCAGTAGATGAACAGGGCCAGCAGCACCGCCTCGATGAAGCCGGAGTAGTCGGCGAACGCGAACGGGTTGAACCACTGCCAGGAGAAGTGGTCGGTGGCCGGCGCCTGGCCGGTGGCGATGCGGTAGATGACGAAGATCACGAACAGGGCCAGCGCCAGATACTGCAACCCCAGCAGGACGATCTGCAGCCGCTCACCGATCTCGAGACCCCGGTAGCTCACCCAGCACATCAAGGCGATGAAGACGACCCCGGTCGCGGTGACCACCAGAGTGCTGTCGGCGAGCTCGTCCTGACCGAGCATCAGCCAGAAGTAGATCCCCCCGATCTGGGCGAGGTTGGCGAGCACGACGATGCCGGCCACCGCCACCCCCCAGCCGCCCATCCAGCCCACCCGGGGGCCGAACGCCTTGGTCGCCCAGGTGAAGGTGGTGCCGCAGTCCGGGATCTCCCGGTTCAGCTCCTGGTAGGCGGCGGCGATGAACAGCATCGGGATGAACGCGATGATGAACGCGACCGGCGCCTGGGCCCCGACCGCCAGCACCACGAAACCGAGCGTCGCGACCAGCGAGTAGACCGGCGCCGTCGAGGCGAGTCCGATCACCACGGACCCGCCCAGGCCGAGGGTGCCGACGGCGAGCCCCTTGCCACCCGTTCCCGTGACCGACTCTGTGCTCATAGGCGGAACCTAAGAGCCAGGAGACCTGCCGTCAATGATGTCGTCGGCGAGCCCACGAAGCGAAGATCTTGTTGCTCACCGCAGAAATACCCGGCAGCAGAGGCCTCGCCGGAGGGTGCGCGACCGTTAGCGTGGGGTCATGCCCGCAGCCGCCGTCCGAGGTGGGTCCACGCCCCGCCGCGACCTGCTGATCGACACCACGCTCGGGGTGATCGCCGAGCACGGGGTCGCCGGCACCACCCATCGGCGCGTGGCCGCCGCGGCCGGCGTGCCGCTGGGGTCGACGACGTACTACTTCGCCGACCTGAGGGACCTGCTGGGGGCGGCGTTCGGTCGCTTCGCCGACCAGATCTCGGACCGCTTCGAGGCGCGGCTCGCTCCGGCCCGGACACCTGTGGAGGCGATCTCGGCGATCACCGACTTCATGCTGCACGACTTCGACGATCCCCGTGAGCTGGCCCTGAGCTATGAGTTCTACGCCTTTGCGATCCGCCGCCCCGAGGTCGCCGGACTGGTGGAGGCCTGGTTCGCCCGCAGCCAGCGAGCGCTCGAGCCGTTCTTCGACCCGGTCACGGCGCGCCTGATCGACACCTACGTGGAGGGCCTCTTCACCTATCGCGGGTTGGCCCGCATCTCCAGTGACGGACCCGAGATCCGCCGTGCGCTCGAACTGCTGAGCGGCCTGCCGATACGGGAATAGCTGCACTCGGATCGAAGTTGTACGGACGTACACAAAATGTGTACGATCGTACAAGTGCGGTCACACCGACCGCTCCGTCCCGACCCACGAGGTTCACTCCCATGTCCACGCTGCGCTCCTCGCGCATCGACCACACCGCCGACGCCGCCCGCGTCTGGCGGAACGCCATGTTCGTCGTCTTCGCCGCCTGCGGGTTCGCCCTCGCCGCCTGGGTCTCCCGGACCCCGGCCGTGCGGGACGGGCTGGGCGCATCCACCGGTCACATGGGCTGGCTGATCTTCGCGATCGCCGGCGGCGCCATCTTCGGTCTCGTCTCGGCCGGCGTCCTGATCGGTCGCTTCGGCGCCCGTCCGGTGATCCGCGTCGCGCTCATCACGGCTGCTCTCGGTCTGGTCGTCGTCGCGGTCGGCGTCGCATTGGCCTCGTCCGGTGTCGTGTTCGCCGGTCTGGTCGTGTTCGGCCTCGGCTTCGGCACCTGCGACGTGTCGATGAACGTCGCCGGCGCGGCCAACGAGCAGGCCCTGGGACGCACCGTGATGCCGATCTTCCACGCCATGTACAGCATCGGCACCCTGACCGGGGCCGCCCTCGGCGTGCTGGCCACCGTTCTCGGGGTGTCGGTCGCCGTCCACCTGGGGGTGGCCGCGGTGGTCGTGGTCGTCGCCGTCGTCCCGGCCGTCCGGCTGGTGCCCGAGGGCGTCGGTCGCTCCGGTGGTGCCCAACCGAAGCTGACGGCCGCCGAGCGACTGGCCGTCTGGAAGGACCCGCGGACCCTGCTGATCGGTCTGATGGTGCTCGGCATGGGCTTCGCCGAGGGTGCGGCCGAGGACTGGCTGCCGCTGGCCACCGTCGACGGCTACGGCGTCAGCGAGACGGTCGCGGCCGCGCTGTTCGGCATCTTCGTGGTCACCATGACGGTCGGACGGTTGTTCGGTGTGCTGCTGATCGATCGCTTCGGCAGGGTCGCCACCCTGCGGGCCTCGGCCCTGGTCGCGGCGGTCGGCCTGACCATCACGATCTTCGGACCCAGCGCGGCGACGGCTGCCGTCGGTATCGCCCTGTGGGGTCTCGGCACGTCACTGGGCCTGCCGGTCGGCATGTCCGCCGCCGCCGACGATCCACGGACCGCGTCCGCTCGCGTCAGCGCGGCCGCCACCGTCGGCTACGCCGCGTTCCTGTTCGGTCCGCCGGTGCTGGCCATGCTCGGTGAGCACGTCGGTCTGCTGCACTCGTTCGTGGCGGTGCTGGCGCTGGTCCTGGTGGCGGGACTGATCGCACCGGCGGCGCGACCGCTGGTCACGACCGCCGCAACGACCACCGAGCGGACGCGGGAGCCGGTCGCCCGTTGATCGAGCAGGCGCGAGGAGGGCACTCTCTGGCACGATCGGCGGGTGACCACCACGCGCCCCGATCCCACGCTGCTGCTGCCCCCGGACGTCCTCGAGCACTGGCGCGCGCAGGTCGCCGCCGTCGCCGGAGAGGCTCCCGCCCAGCTGTTCGCCGACGCCATGGTCAGGACTCTCGCCCGCACCCTGCACGTGCTCGACGATGACACGGTGTTCGTCATCACCGGCGACATCCCGGCGATGTGGTTGCGGGACTCGGCCACGCAGATGCTGCCCTACCTGCGGATCGCCCAGGACTCCCCCGACGGACCGCTCGCCGATCTGCTGGTCGGGATCGTCCGGCGCCAGGTCGCGTACCTGCGCCATGACCCCTATGCGAACGCCTTCAACATCGAGGCCAACGGCCGCTGCCACGAGCCTCGCGACCTCTCCGACGACCCCTGGCTGTGGGAGCGCAAGTACGAGATCGACTCGCTCTGCTTCCCCTTCCTGCTGGCTCACCAGGTGTGGGCGGCGACCGGTCGGACTGATCACCTGGACGCCACCTTCCTCGAGGCGGCCCGGGCGGCCGTGGCAACACTGGACCGGGAGACGGCCCACGAGGAGTCGGACTACCGCTTCGTCCGGCCCGACACGGTGGCCATCGACACCCTGACCCGGGACGGGCGCGGCACGCCCGTCGGCCCCACCGGGATGACCTGGGCCGGCTTCCGGCCGAGCGACGACGCGTGCACCTACGGCTACCACGTGCCCGGCAACCTGATGGCCGTGCACTGTCTGCGGCTGCTGGGTGATCTCGTGCCCGAAGCCGGCGGGACCGGGGACGACGAGCTGGTGGCCGAAGCCGCTGCCCTCGCGGACAGGCTGGCGGCCGGGGTCACGGCGTACGGCCTGGTCGAGCACGCCGACCACGGGCAGATCTGGGCGTACGAGGTCGACGGGCTGGGTCACTCCCTGCTGATGGACGACGCCAACATGCCGGGTCTGCTGTCACTGCCCCTGGTCGCCGGGATCGCTGTCGACGACCCGCTCTACCGGCGCACCCGGGCGTTCGTCCTCTCCGAGGACAACCCGTTCTACTACCGCGGTCGGGTCGCAGCGGGGGTCGGCAGCCCACACACCCCCGAGCGGTACGTCTGGCCGATCGCCCTGGCCGTCGAGGGGCTGACGTCGGAGTCGCCGGAGCGGGCGCTGGAGCTGCTGCACCTGATCGCCGCCACCACCGCCGGCACCGGCCACGTCCACGAGGGGTTCGACGTCGACGACGACACCGCCTTCACCCGACCCTGGTTCAGCTGGGCCGACTCGATGTTCTGCGCGCTGGCCCTGAGCCTGGTGCAGCCCGTCAGCCGCCCGTGATCTTGATGTCCGCCCCGTTCGTGTACGACGCGTCCTCGGACAGCAGGTAGGCGACGGCACCGGCGATCTCCTCGGGGTACGCGGCCCGGCCCATCGGCAGTCCGGGCGCCCGCTCCGCCGGCGCGTCGGGTCGACCGGCGTCGGCGTGGATCTCGGTGTAGGTGGTCCCGGGTGACACCGTGTTCACGCGGACGCCGGCGGCGGCGAACTCCTTCGCGGCGCCCACGGTCAACAGGTTCAGGGCCGCCTTGCTCATGGCGTAGGGGATGTAGGTGTGCGGAGCTCCGGTGGTCGCCGCCCCGGAGGAGATGTTCACGATCGAGCCCCCGCCGTGTGCCGCCATCTCGGCGATGGCCGTGCGGGTGATCACCAACGGGGCGAGCACGTTCACCCGGAACACGAGCTCGTCCGCCTGCACCGTCGTCTCCAGGAACGGGCCGATCCGTCCGGTGATGCCGGCGTTGTTGACCAGGCCGGTCAACCGACCGAGGCCGGCGACCGCCTCGGCCACGATCGAGGCGGCCCGGTCGAGATCACCGAGATCCGCCTGCACCAGCACGACCTTGGAGCCCAGCTGGCGACACTCCGCGGCCACCGCCTCGCCCGCATCACGTCGTCGACGGTAGGTCAGGGCGAGATCGTGCCCGTCCGCCGCCAGGCGCCGCGCGATGGCGGCACCGATCCCTCGGCTGCCGCCGGTGATCACCGTGGCCGGGCGCTCGCTCTTCGACACCCGGTCAGCGTAGGACCCTGCCCACCCGCCCCACCCACCGCAGGCGCAGGCGATCGGAGCGGACGCCCGGGTCGTGGGTACCGTTCACGACGTGAACCGCCACGTCACCGGAGCCCTGGCCCTCGCCGCTGTCGCGGCCGCCGTCCCCCTCGCGCCGTTCGTCCGCCGCAAGGCCGCGGCGGCCGCCGACGTGGCCGACGACCTGAGATCTCCGGTGATGTTCCTGCCGCTGCACCTCACCAACGTCCAGACGGCTCGCCTGATCCGCAGTCTCCCCAGCCCGCCGTACCAGTTCCCGCCGCGGATCCGGCACGACGTGCGCACGCTGCCCGGTCGCGACGGCCGACCCGATGTGCAGGTGCATCTCTACGAACGGGCCGATCGCCGCCGACCGACCGGGGTTCTCTACTGGATCCACGGGGGTGGCTTCGTGATCGGCAGCCCGGAGATGAGTCACGCCGACTGCGCGATGTTCGCCGACGAGCTGGAGGTGCTGGTGGTCTCCGTCGACTACCGTCTGGCGCCCGAGGACCCCTTCCCCGAAGGTCTCGAGGACTGCTACACCGGACTGCGCTGGATCCATGATCACGCCGAGGAGATCGGCATCGACCCGGGCCGGATCGCGGTCGGCGGCAACAACGCGGGCGGCGGTCTGGCGGCGTGTCTGGCCCAGCTCGCCCACGATCGCGGCGACGTCGACCTGTGCTTCCAGCTGCTCGTCTACCCCATGCTCGACGACCGTACGGTGCTCCGCGCCGACCACGGTGGCACCGGCGAGTTCATCTGGAGCCCGGCCACCAATCGGTTCGGGTGGACGTCGTACCTCGGTCGAGCACCGGAGCCGGACGACGCGCCGGAGTACGCCGCCGGGGCCCGCCGCGCCGACCTGTCCGGACTGCCCCCCGCCTGGATCGGCGTCGGCGACCTCGACCTGTTCCATGGCGAGGACGTGGCGTACGGCACGGCCCTGCAGGAGGCGGGGATCCCCTGCGACCTGGTCGTGGTGCCCGGGATGTACCACGGCGCCGACGGCCTTCCCGGTCCGGCGGACAGCCCGACCATGATCACCTTCAACGCCGCCAAGGTGGCCGCGCTGCGATCGGTGATCGCCGGCACGCACTAGGCGGAGGGCCCAGCCGGTGGACGGCGCCGGGATGGGGCCCCGCTCCTCGTCCACGCCACCGATCCCACCGTGTCGAGCAGCGGTTCACCGCTAAGGTCCCCCCATGACGGCCTGGCTGGGACCGGCGGCGATGGTGCTGGCGGCCGTCGGCGCGCTCGGCTGCGTCCTCAACGGTCGACCCCGCCACCCCGGAGCCGTGATCGCCGCGGCGGTGATGGTCCTGGCGATGGCCGACATGGCTCTCGGTCATCTGCTGCTCACCCCGATGGTCTGGGCGGGCGTCCTGGTCGGGGCCGGGGTGTTCGTGGTCGCCCTGCCGCGGGCCGGCGACGACCACCTGCTCTGGCAGCACGGTCTCGCCCTGGTGGCCGCCGCGGCGATCATGATCGTCTCCCCGCACGCGTTGCCCACGGTGAGCGCCGTCTCCGGCCACGCCGGGCACGCGGCGCCACCGGGCTGGACCGGTGGTTGGGTGCTGGGCCTGACGGTCGCGCTGGCGTACGCGGGGGTGGCCCTGCTGCCACTCCGCCGTCCGCGATCGCCGGCGGCCTCGGCCTCCACACCGGCGACGGTGGGTCTGGCCCCGTGGCTCGAGGTGGTCACGACGACTGGTTGCCTGGTCCTGATGGCGGTCGTCCCGATCCTCCCGTCGGCTTGACCGGGCCGTCCGCGGTCGGCCACGGACAGGGCGGCCACGGACCAGGCGAGGAGGACCTGCAGGGCCAGCAGCAGCGCCGGTCCGTCCACCAGCGGCATCCCTGCGCCGTAGAGGACGGCGGTCAGGCAGCCGCTGATCAGCCACCGACCACCCGAACCACGCTCCTGGTGCCCTCGGATCACCGCTCGGGCGGGGATCGAGGCCGCCGCGATGAGACCGAGGGCGACCCCGGCCCAGACCACCGGCACGTGCAGTGAGTCGTCCACGAACAGACTCATGATCAACACAGCGGACAGGATGCAGGCCCACAGCGCGACGACGCCGATCATGACCAGCGCCACCACCGGGCGGGCCTGGCTCACCGGGTGCTCCACCGGTGTGGTGAACGTGCGGTGTGGGCGATCCGCGACCACGGTCGGCCGCAGCTGGAGCGCGAACAGGTGGTGGCGACACGACCGCGCGCCTTGCGGCGCTCACCGACCAAGATCAACTTGGGTGCTACTCATGATTCTTGGTTGTGGGCTGCGCCGCCGCGGCTCCGCCCAACGCCCTGGGCCCGACGGCCCGGACACGCTGGAACCCCAGACGGGGTCTGCGCTCCCCTCGAGTTCGGCGGCCTGACAACCATCATCCGATCGAGCTCAACTTAGTACAGACCAAGATCAACAAGCGCTGGACAAGACAGGTGGCGGAGGGGTCGACGCCCTCCGCCAGTTCGACCGCTACCGCACGAACGGGAAAGCTTCAGCGACCCGGCCGGCGGTCAGCGAACAGGCGCCTGTCGACCACTCGGCACCCACCGCTGATAGCTGGCATCTCCAACTCACCCGGCGGTGGGGACATCGGGCTTATTCAAGATCAGTCGACACCGGCTTTTATCATGGTGGCCCCTGAGGAGGACGGCGGCCTCCCTCCGAGCCTTATGCGAGGGCAGAGGTGTCTACTACCAGCCTGACCTTGTGACCGGTAGAACTCACGAGCCTTTCTCTGCAGCGAGACGCGATGCGTGCCGCCTTGGGCCCTTCAACAATTGTTACGTGGCGGGGAATCGTCGCCAGGATCCCTCTGATATGACTCCAACCTGCTCGCCATCAACGAGGATGCCACTGTTGTCATCAATCGCGTACAGCGGTCGCTTGACCTTCGCGGCAGCTCGCGCCATCGCCTCCAATCCAAGATCCACGCCGAAGTCGACCGAGTTCAGGTGCGGGCGGACAGCGAAGTCGACGAGCCCGAGAGCGAGGTCCGCTCCCATTCCAGGCGGCGCAGTCTCGTCGTAGTCCTCGTCGTAGAAGACGCCGGTCGTTGAGAGTCGTTCGTGGTCCACCCGCAACTCTGGTGTCATGATCATGCTGCCTGCACTGACGCCGACGTAGACGGCGCGCTGAAGCAGACGGGGAAGAAGCGTGGCGAGACCAGATTCGCGGAACCAGTAGCTCAGGTAGCCGGTGTTGCCGCCTGCGACGAGAATAGCGTCCGCAGACTGCAGCTCCGGTAGCCAGAGTTGCTCCGGGAGGTTGGGCAGTGCTGTGAGTTCCAGCTGGCTGATGGACTTCCAGCCGAGGCCGGCCCAGTAGCTGCCCATCTGAGCGGCGAACTGGAGCCCGCCCTCAAGCCCGTAAGCGGCGGTGGGGATGTGCACGGCGGAGCATTCGGCGAACGGTCGACCGAGTAGGCGCAACAGCGCTCGCCGCAACGACTCATTCGACGGGCCGGCAGATGTGAGCAACAGCTTCACGCGACACTCCTAGTCATCTCGATGGTGTGGAGACAATCGTGTCAGTCGTAGGTGTGGAATCTCTTTGACCTCAAGTGCCTAAGATCCCGTATTGAGCCAGCTGCGTGGCGCGCTGATCGAGACCTCGAGACTCGCGTTGTTCGATGGTCAGGTGATCCGGAGAGACCCGAGCTCACCCCGATCTACCCTCGAGGTCCGAGTGCACGAGTGCGGGCAGCTGCGGCCGGGATCTACGGATCGGCAGGTCGAGTTGTCGCGTCGTCGAGGTGACCGTAGTTTGCCGAGACCCCGCCGTCCGTGGTTGCCGTCCGAATGTCACCGGCCGAAGGTTGTCCTGAATCGTCTGTCCGGGGTGGCGCGAGTGCCCCGGCGAGCACGCTGACCGCTACCGCCAGACCAACGATCGCCCAGAGGGCGGACTCCAGGGAGACCCGCTGGGCCAACAGCCCCATCGCCGGTGCCCCCACCAGAAAGGCAGACCAGGCCATGGTGGACACGGTGGCGACCGTGCGTGGCGCCTCCGTGCCGCCGAGGTCGCCGGCGGCGGTGACGGTCAGTGGGCTGACCAGCGACAAGCCCAGGCCCCACAACGCTGCACCGAGGAAGACGGCGATGCCCGGCAGCAGGATCGTGGCCGACACACCGACGGCCGCCACCAGGCCGCAGATTCGGACTGTCCAGACGCGGCCGATCCGATCGATCACCCTGCCCCCGGTGAACCGGCCGATCATCTCCGCCACCGCATAGGTAGTCAAGGCGCCGGCCGCGAGCGCCTCGGTCAAGCCCTTGTCGTCGTGTGCGTGGATCGCGAGCCAGTCCGATGTGGCGCCTTGCGCCATTGCAGTGCAGAAGGCCAGCAGACCGATCAGCAGAACCGGCAGCGTCAGCGTGCTGGTGCGTCCCCCGCCACGGGTGGTGGCAGCACCTACCTGCATCGGTCGGGTGTCGCCCTTCAGAGTCGTGCCCATCTCAGCTGGTGCAGTAGGCGAATCGATCGCATCCCATTCGTTCCAAAACGCGACAGCCACGACGACCATCGCCGCCAGCGGCGGCACGATCATCCAAAAGTGCACTGCCAGCCCCACCCCAGCGGCGGCCAACAGCGCACCTCCCACCGTGCCGAGGATGATCCCGCCGCTCAGCGCACCGTAGAACGCCGGCATGATGGCACGGCCGAAACGCCCCTCCACCGCTGCCCCATGCACGTTGACGGTCACATTCCACATGCCGAAGCACACTCCCGTCAGCAACAGCACACCAGCGAAGGCCGCGGTGTCGCTCAGCAGTGGAAGCATCGACATGAACAGGCAACCGCCGACTGAGCCCACCACACAGACGCGTCGGGTGGAGAACCGCTGGATCAGGCGGCCGGTGAACGGCATGGCGATCATCGAGCCGATCGCAAAGCACAGCAGGACGAATCCGAGTGTGCGGAGGTCGGCGTGAAGGTGGTCCCGTACCGCCGGCATACGCGAGAACCAGGTGCCAGCCACTGCCCCGTCGGCGGTGAAGACGACGAATGTCGCGGCAACGTCGCGGGTGATCCGGCGACGCGCGACAGGGCTATCCATCATCCCGCAAAGGGAATGGTCGGTCGATGGAGCCGGATCAAGGCTGGGCGGTGCCCCCACTCCGGCGGGCACCTTATCCAAGACCGACGTCCAAGGCCGCCACTATCCGCGCTCACCATCTAGTCTCCCGATATCGGCACGCCTCTGACACTCGACCGGTCCAACTCATGCTTGCACAAGGCATTAGACGACCCCTGACACCAACGACACCGAGTAATCAACTTGCGCCGCGTCGTCGGCACACCCCGCGTCAAGGTTGGCGAGATCGTATTAGTCCACGACGGATTCGGCATCGGAACTTTGTCTAGGTTCGGGTCTTCTGTACGGACGGCGTGTCCCGCGGTTCAATTGGTAGGTTGTGCTGCCGTCCAGGAAGGGCCAGACACGGTGGACAATGACGTGATTGAGTCGCCTCGGATGCGGCTCCCGCGTTGCTGCCGGTCCGTTCCGCCGGGCCGCTCTCACCGAACCGAGCCTGTGCCTCTCAACGCACCGGGTTCTCCACGGTCAGCCATTAGGTAGTGCGCGCCGGTGGGATTGGGGACTTCTCCCCCAGTGGGGGTAACGGCTGACCGTCGCCGACGCTCGGTTGAACAAGATCATTCGGTCGGCTCCGAAAAGGAACTGTGCCTGCCTGATGAGAACCGGAGCCCCAACGGTTACAGCACCCCTGCCTGGATGGGCATCGCGTTGGGCGGCTTCACACACCCCCTTTCTGTCGGCTATCTGACGGTCTACTTCCACACCGAGGACGTGCCGCTGGGTGGTCACGCCGGCGCCCTCGCGGTCGGCCGTGGCAACCTCTACGTCGGCACCACCGAGGGCAAGCCACGGGTCACCCGTATCCCGCTCACGAAGATCGCCAGGGCCGAGAACACCGCCACGCTGCCGAACTCGAAGACGTACTCGACGGCGGCGGCGTCGTATGCCTCGTTCCACCGGGGTCGGTTGTTCGTCGGCGACTTCGAGAACGACCGGGTCTACCGCTACGACACCACGTTCAAGGGTGCGGTGATCAAGAAGACCCGGGTGGCCTACCCCACGCCCACTCTGGCGCAGGGGCTGGCGGTGACCGACAAGCAATTCGTGTTCAGCCGCTCCTACGGCCGGACCCGGTTCAGCTACCTCACCGTGGTCGACCGTAAGACGTGGTCCACCAGGTCGAGCGCCATGCCCAACATGTCGCAGGGGGTGACCTGGGCGCCGAGCTCGGCGACCGACGCGACGCGACGCTGTACGTGCTGTTCGAGTCCGGATCGACCGCGTACGGCCCCGGTGACGATGACGGCGCAGCCACCTGCCGTAGCCATCGGCTCTCCCAGAAGCCCCGCAGCGCCATCTCCAGACCTGACGGCGGTCGGGGATACTGCTCGACGTGACCTCCCCCGACGACAGCCAGCTGCCTCCACCGCCCCACAGCGAGGCCAGCGCGGCCCAGCTGCTCCGGATCGGTGGTCAGCTGATCAGCGCCCTGCAGGACTACCTGGTCGCCGCCGCCGCGGTGCGGAGCCGGGAGGACGACGAGGCGACCGACGACGCGTACGCCCGGGTCGTCCAGGCCATGGCGGTGTTCGACGTGGCCCATCTCGATCACCTGGACTACTCGGCGCCGGCCGGCGACATCGACGACCTCGAGTTCGACGAAGACATCGAGGACGACGAGGACATCGAGGACGACGAGGACGACAGGCGAGGCGAACGCCACGGATGAGGGAACGGCCGACTTCGCCGGCGGGAGCTAAGCGGCCTCACGGCGCCAAACAAGCTCGCTTTGAACCGCCCGGCGAGTCCGGAGACTCTGGTCTGTCCTGGGTCTGGCGGAGTCTCCGGACATGCCGGGGCGGTTCAGTCTCGGGTTCCAGCCCTTGAGTTCGGTCTCCGGTTCGAGCCCTTGTGTTCGGCCTCCTCCGTACCTTGGCGATACCGACCCAGGAGCCACCCCATGTCCACGCAGGCCCTCATGCGCATCTTGGTGTCGCCAACAGCCTCCCCCAGTTCGGGCCCAGGTGGCCGCCGCGCGGCCAACCAGTGCCCTGGAACGGCCTGGCCTAGAGCGGTGTGCAGTCGAGCTGACCGGGGCGTCGTCGAGCAGGCTGCTCCGCGACCATCGACTCACCGGCTCGCGATACCTCACAGCAGATGAGAGCCTCCTGCTGATCCGATGGAGCGACGGCTGTCAGCCGTGCAGGATCTTGTCCTTCTGCACCGCGAACTCGGCGTCGGTCAGCACCCCTGCGTCGCGCAGTTCGCCCAGCTGCTTCAGCTGAGCAAGCTTGTCGTCCATCGTGATCGCGGACGGCGCCGACGGAGCACGTGGGGCCGGCGCGTACGCGGGCTCCGGTGCCGGCGGAGGGCTCTGCTGCTGCTCCTCGGCTGCCCACCGCCCCGCCTGCCGGCGGGAGACCCGGTTGGACACCGCCGTGGCGGTTCCTGCGATGACAGCGGTACGGGCGACACCGCGAAGGAGACCTGGCATGAATGACCTTTCGTTGGCGTTGGTGACCTAGAAGAGACTAGACGGGCTCAAGACTGGGCAGCTTCGGCATCCGCTTCGGCTTGGTCGAGGGCTGCGAGGAGCGCCTGGACCGGGATGCGGCCGCTGGCCACCAGCTGGCCGCCACCTCGGCGGACTGCTGCGGCGAAAGGGGCGGCCCAGCGATTCTCGTAGACGCGGATCCCGGCGGAGTTGCCCGGTTCGATGACCTAGACCGCTTCATCGATGTCGCTTTGATCGAGCAGACCCGAGGAGGCGCCCTCGAAGATGGCCAAGTCGAGCTGGCCGTCACCGTCGAAGTCGGTGAACTCCAGCGCTGACCGAGCCGTCGAGCTCGCGGGTCACGAAGGCGAGATCGATAAGCCGGATGATGCCAGCATCCATCAGGTCAACCCAGAAGAGGGATCCCTTCAACCGGCATCTTGCTCCCAGTGAACTCGACGACCACGTAGTCGATGGGGCCGGTCTCTTCCAGTTCAATGCTCACTCTCAATCCTCGTTCAGTTCAGCCGGGCTGCTCGGTAAGTCTGTCGCACGACATCTGGTGCCTCAGCGCGTCTGCTGATCTGGCCGCTGCGCGCCTGAAGCCCACCTGGGGTGCCCGGCACCCGGGGCGGCAGCGTTCGTCATGTCCGCGCGGCCCGAGCTTTTCAGCTCCGGACAGCATTGGCCTGCCGCCAGGTGCTGACCGACCAGATGATGAACACGTCAAGGGCGATCAGGATGATCGACCACCACGGGTAGTACGGCAGCCACATGAAGTTGAGGATGATAGACAGGCCGGCCACCACGATCGCCGCGACTCCGGCCCAGGTCTTGGCCGTGAAGAGACCGACCGCCACTGCGATCGCGCCGGCGCCGAGGATGAGGTGGATCCAGCCCCAGCCGTTGGCGTCGATCTTGTAGACGTAGTCGAACCCGATCACGAAGGACGGGCCGCGGAGGATGGCGGCAAAACCCTGGAGGACGGCGAGCACTCCGACGATGCCGAGCAGGGCCGCGGTGCCGATGGTCGCACCGGCGGCCACGGCCTGCCTCGTGCGGGACGGTGTGGACGAGGAAGTCATTGAGTCTCCTAGCGAATAGCGGACCAGAGAGTGTGCTCGGATCGTACGGTGACAGACCCCGCCGACCGTGCATTACCTGCCGTGGGTGAGCGAGTCCCGCTCCGTCGCACCGGCCCGGCGGGGTTGCCGCCTCGGCCGTTCGACGCGCCGGTCACTTCAACGGGACGAATCAGGCACCGGAATGGTGCGCCACTGACGCCGACACCGAATCCGGCCAGCCTTGCGGGCGCAGGTCGAGCCCCAAGGGGAAGCCGGCCTGTCGTAGTCGCGGTGAGTACCCAAGACCATGTAAGCGAGCACGCCACGGCCAGAACGCCGCGATCAGCGAGCCCTACGGTGACGGCCAGGTTCACCGTGCGAGCGGCGACGCCCTTCGTGTGTTCGCAGCGCTCCGGCGGCTGTTTGCGCAGCAGCCGCCACGGTAGACGCCGAGCCTGCGTCACCGGGATCCTCGCGGCCCTTCACCATCAGCAACCACATCCATCCCACATCGGGCGCTTCCGCCCGCCCATTGTCACAGACCACAGTGAACGCAGCCGGACCCAACGGTTTCGGTTGGTGAAACTTGGGCCCTCGACGTCGTCGAACTCGGAACTCCCACACGGATCCGGTGCAGTTCAATAACGAGGACCATCCGTTTTGGGGACCTTGTCAGCTGGCAGCATGTGGCGAGTTTGCCTGGCTGTGATCGGACCCGTTTCGTCGTTGGATGGCCTTCCAGATCTCGGAGACGACGAGGATCGTCAGCGCGAGTGCGAGGCAGATGAGCCATTGCTGAATGTCGAGGCTGACCGTGTCGAGGAAGGCCTGCAACGGTCCGAGCACGGTGGCCAGGATCAGGGTCAGGATCGACAGCCCAGTGGCTTTGGTGAAAGTCTTGTCAGAGACGGTGTCAAGGGTGAACGCGGTGTGTCGTTCGTCCTTGGTGGCGATCGAGAACAGCAGGGTGAACAGGGAGAAAGTCACCATCCCATGGCGTGGGCGACGGGTTCGCTGTACACACGTTCGGACCAGGCGATCACCGCGAGGGTGCCGGCACCGATGATGATCCCGGCGGTGACGAGCCAGATCAGCAGCCCTCGGGTGAGGATCGGTGTGTCGGGTGAGCGAGGCTGCCGCTGCATCAGCCCTTCGGATGGTTGGCCGTAGCCGAGGCCAATGGCCTGGAACAACAAGGTGGTGAAGTTGATCCACAGTGTCTGGAGTGGAAGGAACGGAACCCCGCCGAGGATGTAGAGGATGCTGGAGCCGAGGAAGGTGACGATGAACCCGAACAGGCATCCCGTGGGCGGACTCCTGCCAGACGGAGATCGTCACTCCCCCGGCGAAGAAGGTTGCGGCCATGACGCCCACCACCTTGACCAGCGCACCAGCGATCACCGACGACGAGGTTGCGGCCATCGACGCCTGGTGGCGTGCCAACAACTATCTGACCATCGGCCAGATCTACTTAAAGGACAACCCGCTTCTCCGCAGGGAGCTCACCTTCGATGACATCAAGCCGCGGCTGCTTGGGCACTGGGGAACCAGCCCGGGCCTGTCGTTCATCTACGCCCACGTCTCCCGCCTCATTCAGCACACCGGACAGGAGGCCATCTACCTGACCGGGCCTGGTCACGGCGGTCCGGCGCTGGTGGCCGCGGGGTGGCTCGAAGGCACCTACACCGAGGTCTATCCCGACATCAGCCAGGACGAGGCCGGCATCAAGCGGCTGTTCCGACAGTTCTCCGCACCCGGCGGCATCCCCAGCCACGTCTCGGTGACGACGCCGGGATCGATCCACGAGGGAGGTGAACTGGGCTACGTCCTGGTGCACGCCTACGGCACCGTGATGGACAACCCCAACCTGCTGACCGTCGCCGTGGTCGGCGACGGCGAAGCCGAAACCGGCCCGCTGGAGGGGTCCTGGAAGGGCACCTCATTCATCAACCCGGCCCGCGATGGCGCCGTGCTGCCGATCCTGCACCTCAACGGCTACAAGATCGCCGGCCCCACGGTAGTCGGCCGCAAGGATCCGGCGCTGGTCCGTTCGCTTCTCGAGGGCCATGGCTACCGGGTGCTCGAGGTCGAGGGCGACGACGTTCCTGGCATGCATCACCGGTTCTCCGAAGTTTTGCTCCAGGCGTACGCCCTGATCGGTGAGATCCAACGCGCCGCTCGAGAAACTGGAGCTCCCGCCGATCCGCCGAAGTGGCCCATGATCATCCTCCGGACACCGAAGGGGTGGACCGGGCCGCAGGAGATCGACGGTATCGAGGTGACGGGAAGCTGGCGTTCGCACCAGGTCCCGCTGTCGGGCGTCAGGGGCAATCCGGAGCACCTGGCTGCGCTGGAGCGGTGGCTGAAGTCCTACCGGCCGGAGGAGCTGTTTGACGGCGGGGGTGCGCCGGTCGAGCTGGTCAGGAAAGCAAATCCGACCGGACGGCTGCGGTTGAGCGCGAGCCCGCACGCCAACGGCGGCCTGCTCACCGAGGATCTCGAGCTCCCCGACTTCCGCGACTACGCGGTTCAGTTGACCGATCCGGGCACGGCGGTGGAGTCGGTCCGGCGGCTCGGGGAGATGACGGCGGAGATCTATCGACGCAACCCCCACAACTTCCGACTGTTCTGCCCGGATGAGACCAACAGCAACCGGCTGGGTGCCGTCTTCGACGTGTCCGACCGGGCCTTCATGGAAAAGATCCTGCCAGCCGATACGAAGATCTCCCACGAGGGTCGCGTGATGGAGGTGCTCAGCGAGCACAACTGCCACGGGTGGCTGGAGGGGTACACCCTGACCGGGCGGCACGGCATGTTCGCCACCTACGAGTCGTTCGCGATGGTCAGCGCGTCGCAGACCATCCAGCACAGCAAGTGGCTGGAGGAAGGAAATCACCTCGCCTGGCGCGCCAAGGTGCCGAGCCTGAACATCCTGCTCACCTCAACGTGCTGGCGCAACGACCACAACGGCTTCTCCCACCAGGGCCCCGGACTGATCCAGAACGTGATCACCCAACGAGCCGATGTCTGCCGGGTCTATCTGCCCCCGGACGCCAACACGCTGCTGTCGGTAGCCGACCACTGCTTCCGGTCCCGCTCCTACGTCAACCTCATCGTGATCGACAAGCAGCCCCAACAGCAATGGCTGTCGATGGACGAAGCGGTCAGGCACTGCGCCGACGGCGCCGGGATCTGGGCCTGGGCCGGCACCGACGACTTCAACACCGATCCGGACATCGTCTTGGCCAGTGCCGGCGACGTGGTGACGATGGAGACCGTGGCCGCCGCCCAGATTCTGAAGGAGAGGCTGCCAGGCTTCAAAGTCCGTGTGGTCAACGTGGTCGATCTGATGACCCTGCCGCGGCCGCAGGACCACCCACACGGCATCTCCGGCACCTTCTTCCGGGAGCTGTTCACCGATCATGTCGACGTGGTCTTCTCCTTCCACGGCTTCCCCGGTGCCGTTCATCAGCTCGTGCACGGCCGTCCCGATGCCGACCGGTTCCACGTCCGCGGGTTCATCGAAGAGGGCACCACCACCACACCGTTCGACATGGTTGTGAAGAACCGGGCGTCACGCTTCCATCTCGTGATGGATGCGATCAACAACGCCCGGCGGACCCCCGTCGGCGCCTCCGAGCTCAAGGCCTGGTGCCAAGCACAGCTGGCCCGGCACGAGACCTACATGGTCGAGCACCTGCAGGACATGCCGGAGGTACGGGAGTGGACCTGGCAGCGCAGCTGACCCTCTCTCGACCGCCTCGCGAATCCGGTTCGTCGTCGGGGCCAGCAGGCGGGGACGGCCGCAGGACTCAGGGTGAGCCGGCGTCGCGGGTTCGGTAGTGGCCGGCGAAGGACATCGGTGCCCCTGCTGCCACAGTGAATTCGGTGCCGTAGTGGCGCAGGGTCAGCGGCTGCCCTGCTCGAAGGGAGTAGGTGACTGCGTCCTCGGCGATGTCGAGGTCGAGGTGTGAGCCATGGATCTGCAGTGGAATGCGCAGTCGACGCGCACGGGTTGGGAGCATGGGCGCGAAGTCGCCGGTGCGCCACCGGTAGCGGGCGAAGCCGTACACGACCGCCATCCAGGTGCCACCCGCTGACGCCACATGAATGCCGTCCCGCAGGTTGCCCGCGGTGTCGGCGATGTCCAGGGCCACGGCGTCGATCAAGTACTCCTCCGCGGTGCGGTACTTGCCGGCATCGGCCGCGGCGATGGCTTGGATGCACTCCGACAGCGATGAGTCACCGGTGGTCATCGGATCGTAGTACTCGAAGATCCGTCGGCGTTCCTCGGAG
Organism: uncultured Actinomycetota bacterium; assembly: GCA_963794405.1. GTDB lineage: Bacteria > Actinomycetota > Actinomycetes > Propionibacteriales > Propionibacteriaceae > Microlunatus. The sequence goes on along the minus strand of CAWCDP010000019.1, from coordinate 123,191 downwards.
CTGAACCGCTCCGGCAACAGGACGGTGGCGAACACGACGTCGGTCTGCTTGATCACCTGATGTCGGTAGATGACCAGCGGATGATAGTGCAACAGCAGCGGATACCTGTCGGCTGGCGTGCGCGCGAAGTCCCACGGCGCCTGGTCGAGGAAGTGGTCGTCTTGCAGGTGGACGCCTGCCTGCTGGTCGTAGGGGATGTACATCCGGTCCGCTGCCCGTCGCCAGGTCGCCTGCTCATCCGGACCGAGCCGTGTTCGCTCCACGAGCTGGTGAAAGTCCGGTGCCGAATTCGTTTGGAGGCGGTCGACCCAGTCGGCGGCCGCGCGCAGGTTATGCGCCGCCATCACGTTGGTATACAGGTTGTTGTCGACCACCGTGGAGTACTCGTCGGGCCCCGTGACCTTGTTGATCACGAAGCTGCCGCCGTGTCGGTGGGAGAAGAATCCTAGATCCGCCCACATGCGTGCGGTCTCCACGAGCAGTTCGACGCCGTGCTTGAACATCAGATCGGTGTCACCGGCGACATGTGCGTACTGGTCCAAGGCGTAGGCGATGTCGGCGTCGATGTGATACTGCGCGGTGCCGGCTTCGTAGTTGGCGGATGCCTCCTCACCGTTGATGGTGCGCCAAGGGAACAGCGCGCCGGAGCAGCCCACCTCCCGGGCGCGGCGACGTGCGTCCGGCAACATGCGTATCCGGTGCATCAGCAGGTTGCGGGCCACCTCGGGCGAGGTGTGGGTGAAAAACGGCAACAGGTAGGCCTCGGTATCCCAGAAGTAGTGGCCTTCGTAACCGGTTCCCGTCAGGCCTTTGGCCGGTACCCCATGACCCTCTGCGCGGAGCGAGGCCTGCATCAGACTGAAGAGGCTGAAGTGCAGAGCCTGCTGCGCCTGAATTCCCCCCTCCCAGACCAGTTCGCTGCGTTCCCAGAAGCTGGTGACGTGGCGCTGGTGATCGCCGAGGGCAGCGGCAAAGCCCAGGGTGAGGGCATCATCAAGAGTCAGCTCTACGCGGTCGACGAGCTCCGTGGGTTCGGCTGTCCCGTAGTGGTAGGCCAACCACTTCGAAATGGTGACGGTTCGGCCCGGCTCTGCCGCGACGTGAAAGATGACCTCGGCCCTGCCGGGGTCCATCCGTGTGTCGGCCTGCGTGACCGTGGTGGGATCGAACTCATGATGCATGCCCACGGCCACAGTGAGATCGCTGCTCGTCGTCCGGTGCGTGCGGATGACGCGACTACCGGTCTCGCGTTCGACATCGCCCCGAAGCGTCTGCGGGGTGAGGGTCCGGCTCTGCCGGGGGTCGTTTCCCGTGTCCCTGCCCGTGACCCGCGTGGTGGTCAGCTCCGAGCGGACGACGAGCGAGCCGGGTTTGTCCAGTGCTGTGATCTCGTAGCGGATACCGGCGAGGTGGCGCTGAACGAGGGACACGAAACGGGTGCTGTGAACCCGGAATCTCCGACCGTCCGACAGCTGGTAGACGACGGAACGTTCGAGGATGCCGCGTTCCATGTCCAGCGTGCGTTCGAACTCGAGGACCTCCGTTGTCTGGCACGTGATCGGATCCTCGTCGATGAACAGGCGGATGGTCGTGCCGTCCGGAACCGGCACGATGCTCTGACCCGTGGTGGCGAATCCGTAGGCCCACTCGGGATAGGTGATCGGCCAGGTCTCGTGGAAGCCGTTGAGAAGGGTCGCCGGCCGGTACGACGGCTCCCCCTCGTCGAAGGAACCACGCAATCCGAGATAGCCGTTGGACAAAGCGAAGAGAGTCTCGGTCTGTTCCACATTGTCGGGGTTGTAGGAACGCTCCACCAGCCGCCAGGGATCCGCCGGGTACTCCGAGCCTGTGGCGAAGATTCGTTCCGCGGCCGCCTGAAGTCGGTTGCGGCGCGGGCCGGAGCGGTGGATGCCGTCCCTCGGGTCGACCAGGAGGTCGCTCAGGTCCGAGACCACCACGTCGGCACCGTGGGCCACCAGCTGTTCGCCGTATCCGGTGCGATCAACGCCGATGACCAGCCCGAACGAGCCCGCCCGCCCGGCTTCGACTCCGACGATCGCGTCCTCAACAACGACGGAGCGCTGTGGTGACACGCCCAGACGTCGGGCTGCCTCCAGGAATCCGTCGGGTGCCGGCTTGCCGGCAAGACCGAGCTCGAGGCAGGTCATCCCGTCGACCCGGGTGTCGAAGAGGTTGCTGATACCCGCGGACTCCAAGACGGCCGCGCAGCTGCGACTGCTCGACACGACACCGGTCTTGATGCCGCTCTCGCGAAGCTCCCGAATCCACGCGACCGATCCAGGAATGGCCTGAACACCGTGACGCTTCAGTTCCGCTTCGACCAGTCCCTCTTGACGATCGGCCAGGCCCCAGACCGAGTCCTCTGCCGGCGGCGAGTCTGGACCGCCTTCCAGGAGCGTGATGCCACGCGAAGCCAGGAAATCGCGGACTCCTGCCTCGCGCGGCTTCCCGTCGACGTACACGGCATAATCGGACAGGTCGTCAAAGTGGGCCGTGCTGGTTCCGTGCAACGCGTCCCAGGACGCCAGAAAACCATTGAAGGTCTGCCTCCACGCGGCCGCGTGCACACTTCGAGTCGCCGTCAGCACACCGTCCAGGTCGAACAACACGGCATCGACATCCTCCAGGGCGACGCGAGAAGCCATTCGCTATCCCTTCTGGACGGCGTCCACTCGACTCGTCAGGAAGGCTCGAACGTGGACAGCGGGCCACTGGTCGGGCGACCACGGTGCCACGCAGGAACCTACGCTCCAGCTACGCGGGAGTGGAGCACGCCCACCCGACGGCATCCGCGGTCGGATCCGACGTACCGTCGTCGACCGACCCCGCGCAACCTGATGAGTCGCGGCCGGCTCCCCATTACCTTGTCGATCTCGCTGGTGGACTCTCTCGGATGACTCCGCGTACCAGCGCGCCCACCCTCAGCCCTCGTCGGCGCTCTCCGCTGCCTCGACCTCGGCAGCGAGCTCGACGATGGCCAGCTCGATGATGAAGCCGAGCGCCTCGGTGATCCGCTCGGCCGCCGTGACGACCCTGGCCGTGCCCACGAGCGGGGCGACGGCCACCAGGAGACTCTGAACGTCCTCCACGGTGATCCCGGTCTCGGCCGCGGTGCTGGCGTTCATCACATAGGAGGCGGTCGGGGCGTCGACCGCGACGAGCGCAGCCAGCCGGGCGATCATGTGCTCGCGCGCCGGGAGGTAGCTGTGGAGCAGGGAGACCGCAGTGATCTCGGCGAGCGCGGTCATCACGGGCTGGTCCTCAGGCATGGTCCACCTCTGTCTCGATTGTCGGCTGCGGTCCCGTCTCGGGGGCAGTAGCCCATCATGGCAGTTGCAGGTGAACAGGTCGTGAATGGGGTGGCCCCGACCACAGAACGTCCCTGACTTCGGCTGGACCCGGCCGCGTTCGACAACGGCAGGCATCCCGATGACCGGTCAATCGCCGGCCGCAGAAGCCACGACACCCCTCGGGAAGATTCGCCCACGGAGTCGGCATCCGAGTCACCCGGTGTCGTTCATGCTCGGCGTCTGCGGCCGGGATGCTGACGGCCCGTGGCCCTAGCTCAGCCTGTGGACCTTGGGCGTGCGGACCGCTGGTTAACTGGTCCGTGCCGGGGGCCCGGATCTGCCGGCAACACAGGCCGGGCCCCCAACGCACGTCCTACCAGACACACGCATTGGCCGGGTCACGCAGCCCGCAACGCCTCCGAGCCGCTACGACGTGGCGTTGTCATCGACGTCGTCGTCGTCGTGGAGGTGGTTGCGGGAGATCCTGTCCGCGCGCGTCAGGACCTTCTCGACCTCGCTCATCCACTGCTCGTCGAAGACCACCACCACACCTGAGCCACCGTTCGGCACGGCCCACTCGACATCGGACTTGATCTTCCGCTTCGTCACCCGGTCGATGATCGTGCCCGTACCCGCACCCACACCTGCCCCGACCGCGGCCGAAGCCAGCAGCGCCGGCGGGAAGATCAAACCCACCAAGGCGCCACCGACGGCCCCGACCACGGCCCCTATACCGGGCTCGTTCGTGCTGTCCTTGACGTGGAGCTTGCCGTCGCTGTCCCGGTTCACCAAGGCCAGCGCACCGACCTTGATCACGTCATCGGCGGCGAGCCCCTTCAACGTGTTCCAGTCCTCCTCGGCCGTACCGGGCTCACGGTAGGCGGCCACATACAGATCCAGCGTGGCGTCGTCCTTGTCGCTCATTCTGATCTCCCTCTCATCGTCCTTGGCGCCGCCGGTCGGCGGCCGCGAGAATGCTGTCACACCCCGATCAGCACGCATGGCCCGACCAGGTCTGGCCATACCCACCGGCCGGTGTGGGCTCAGACGTCGCGCAGCGATGCCGAACCCGCGCCATCGACGCAACGCTCCGCGCGGGCACATGGGCGATCCGAGGAAGCATTCCGCGGGCTGCCGGCACCGCCCGTGGACCCATCTCAGCGCCGCTGCCAGGACCGCTCTGTGTCGGTGACCGTGCGAGACAGCACCGCTGACAGCAAGGTACCGATCGCAATGCCCACCGCCAGATTGATCAGCGCAGTGCTGATCTTGCCGGCAGAGCTGCCCTCAGCAGCGAACGGCAGCACCACGGCCGCCGCCGTGCCCAGCCCGACAAGCCAGCCGAAGAACACCCGCGGACGAGGAGTCGTCAGCGACAGCAGATGAGCCGCCCCAGTCGCCACGAGCGCCAGCACGAACGCGGTCATCGCGTAGTTCCACGCCAGTGAGTCGGTGATCGAGAACACGAGCGTGGGAACGAGCCTGACATTCAGCACGGAACTACACAGCAGCACGCCGAGCGCCGCCACCAGGGCGGCGATGCACCCGGTGGCCACACCACCCGCCCAGAGACGGCCGGCCAGCACCGCGACACCGCGACCCGGTGCCGAGCCCGACGGTTCAGGAATGGACATGAGTACTCCCTATCGAGCGTCGCGAGAATTGTCTAGACCGGTCGATCTTCTGAACCGTCCACGGTGGACCACCTCGCTCTTGCCTACCGGCCCCCAGTGCACTGCATATAGAGGGGTCAAGCAGCCTTCCATGACCACGACGCAGGTTCGCTGGCGCGTTGCCCGTGTGCAGTCCTGGCCGACGACCACAGTCTCCTCCCCGGACCTCCGACTCAGGATGCCGGACCCTGAGTCAGGCGAGTGCCTTGGCCTTCAGTTGGTCGAACTCGGCCGGCGTGATCGACCCGCTGTCGAGCAACGCCTTCGCCGAGGACATCTGGTCTGCCGGGCTCGACGAGCCGGCCACCGACCTGATATAGCGATCCGACTCGGTCTGAGCCTGCCGGATCGCACCGGCCTGACGCTCCGCCATCCCGCGTCCCCGCACGATCAGATAGATCAACATGAGCAGGAACGGCAGGAAGATCAACCCAATCGTCCACAGCGCCTTCGCGCCCCCGCCGAGGTCGGGGTCGCGGAACAGGTCCCCGAAGATGTGGAACAACACCATCAGATACATCACGAACACGAAGCTCCAGATCAGGAGCCCAAAGATATCCCAGAAACCCATCGACGTGCCTTTCAGGCGAGAGAACCATTCACCGCCGGCCCTGTCGGCCGTCGGATGACGCGCAGCGCTAGCCGAATTCGTCGGCTCTGGCCGATGCCCGGCGCAAATGGGACGCGCTCCCAGGCAGCCACGAACTGAGCCACCATGGTGTCTCCAGGCACTCCGGCCGTGCAAGTGGTCGCACGCCGGTGCGTGCCCGACCCGTCCGTCCCCAAGCACCCGTCAGGCAGCACGTGTCGTCCGCCTTGCCTGACCAGGAAGGTTGTCAGCATGCGTAAGACCGCGTCCATCGTCGGTGTCATCTTCGGGTTGATCTTCGTCGTCGCCGGCGTTGTGACCTGGATTGTGATCACGAGCACACTCTCCGATCAAAAGATCACCGTGTCCGACGACGCCGACTGCCGGGCCGGCGCGACGGTCGCCGGACCGGTCAGTGCGTACTGCCAGGCGAGCGTGATCGACAAGCACACCATGGAGATCACCGGCGGCAAGACCTACGCCGAGCTGGACAGAGAGGACCCCAACCGCGACACCGCGATGACCTCCTCGTTCCTGCAGGCGTCGCTGTTCACCTCGGTGGTCGCCTTCGGCGTGGCAGCCATGGCCGTCGCGGTCGGCATCGCCTTCGTGCTGTTCGGACTCGCACTGCGCGAGCCGCAGGCCCCCGCAGCACACTCCGCAACGGGATAGTCCGCACGCCGGTCGGACGGTCGGAGCGCGCTGCCAGTCGAGCGTTGCCGCCCCCACGCACACACCCTCAGCACCGTGACGGACGATGTCCTCCACGGCCGCACGCCCAGACGGGGAGGCCCCGCCCCGCACTCAGGTCGACAGCACAACGATCGAGTGCGGTTCGACAACGATCTCGCTACCCGCCTGGTCGCCGGGATCCGTCGCTGCATCCGCAACGATCTGCTGCCCGCTGGCCGCCGAGGTGTCCACGATCCGCTGCCACGGGCCAGGCACTTGGACGGCGAACGTCAGCGGTTCATGGTGGGCGTTGACCATCACGTACAGGTCGCCTTCGTCGAAGCGCCGCCCGGACAGCCACCACGCCAGGCTGTGCGACCAAGGCGCAAGGTCGGGCTCCCCAGACGTGCCGAACCATTGCACATCCTCGCGCCAGAACCGGCTGCGCGCGATGGCGGCCCGTGACTTCCGCAGCGCGATCATCCCCTTGGCGAAGTCGAACAGCTCCGCATTGGACACCAGCCTGTCCCAATCCAGCCACGTCGTCTCGTTGTCCTGGTTGTACGGGTTGTTGTTGCCCCCCTGGGTGTTCCCGAACTCGTCGCCGGCGACGAACATCGGCACCCCGTTGCTGAGCATCAGCAGAGCCATGAAGTTCTTGATCTGTCGCATCCGCAGAGCCTGGACATTCGCAGGCACGCCCACGTCTCCCTCCCAGCCGCAGTTCCAGCTGCGGTTGTCGCTCGAGCCGTCCGTGCCCGCATGCCCGTTGGCGCCGTTGTGCCGGTCGTTGTAGGAGACCACGTCGTACAGGGAGAAGCCGTCATGCGCGGTGACGAAGTTGACGCTCTGGTACGGGTGGTACATGTCCCCGGGGCCGTCGGGGAACAGGTCGTCGCTGCCGTAGACGCGGCGCATCAACGACGGCACCAGCCCCTCATCGCCCTTGACGAAGCCGCGCACGTCGTCACGGAACTGCCCGTTCCACTGCCGCCACATGATCCCCGGGAAGGAGCGACCGAGCTCGTAGGCTCCGAGATCCCACGGCTCGGCGACGACCCGGATGTCGTTGCGCAGGGCGAACAGACCAATCTCAGCAATCACTGCGGCGTCCGGGGTGACCACACCCTCGGCGTCGCGGGTCAGGACCGACGCAAGGTCAAAGCGGAACCCGTCGACGCCCATCTGCTTGGCCCAGTACTCGAGGCTGGTGAGCGTGAGCACGCGCATCGCCGGGTCGGCGGACTGCGTCGTGTTGCCGCAGCCGGAGTCGTTCGCGTAGCTGCCGTCAGGGCCGACGATGTAGTAGGAGTCGTTGTCGATACCGCGCAAGTGGTAGGTGGGCCCGGCGAGATCCCCCTCGGCGGTGTGGTTGTACACGACGTCGAGCCACAGCTCGATGCCAGCGGCGTGCAGGGCATCGACCATCTCGCGGAACTCAGCCACCGCGTCGTCACAGGCGTACGTGGCGTGCGGGGCGAAGAAGCTCATGGTCATGTAGCCCCAGTAGTTGCCCTCCTGTGGGTCGTACTGATGCACCGGGAGCAGCTCGACGGCCGTGACCCCCAGCTCGGTCAGGTACGGGATCTTGTCAATGACGCCCCGGAAGGTTCCCCTGTGATCCGCCGCGACACCGCTGTTGGACCGAGCTGTGAACCCCTTGACGTGCATCTCGTAGACGACCAGATCGTTGGTGTGCCGTGGCCCCTGCCCGGGCACTGACTCCCTGGCCCACTCCGCCGTGGGCAGCACGCCGAGAACCGCCCGACCGTCGTTGGACCCCTCGCCCATGGCCGCCTCCCGCGAGAACTCGGGCGGGAAGAACAGGCGCTGAGCGAACGGGTCACTGAGCACTTTGGCAGGGCGGAAAGCGGTACGCGGCAGTTTCGGGCCGTCCACCCGGAACGCATAGTGTGCAGCGCCGGGCACCCGGCCGACGCTGACCAGGCAGTGCCAGATCCGCCCGGTCTTGTTCACGAGCGGGTCGAGGACCACCTCGGCCAAGGGCCGGACGTGGTCGTCCGCCGCATAGATGAGCAGCGTGACGGCTCTGGCGTCGCGCGAGTACAGCGAAAAGTTCCACGCGCTCTGCACATCGACCCACGTGGCCCCAAGCGGCGCAGGGGCGCCCTCAGTGCTGTCCCATGACTCGAAAGACTTCCGGACCTCGGTCATCCCCATCCCTTCCCGACTCTGCTGCCTCACCATACGGACGGATGGCGTCGAGCGGACTTGGCATCATGGCTTTGACCTCGACCAGCAACGGGACAAGAGATGCAGCCTGGGCGAACGAGGGCGACAGGCGCCCGACGGCCAGGGCCGACCCAACCGCCGTTCGGGTGGCGTCGTTCGCCTCTGCTTTTGGTTTCTCGACGATCTCGGACTGGCTGATCCGCCATCCCGGTCGCCAGGACAGCACGTCGCCGTACACGCGCACAGCGACAGAGACATCCAGTGAGCGAATGGTTGAGGGTCGACCATCGTGAATCTGGTTGTCAACCGCCACAAGCACGTGGACTACCTGGACGGATCTGGGCGTTGTTGAGATCCGACTCAGTGAAAGGACCGGGGCGTCCGATGCGCCCCGACACCACGGTTCTGCTGCGCCGCGTCCGTGCTGGTCGGCCTGCCGGACATGGGACCCGCGATGGGCACCTGACCTCCAACTGTCCCGATGTCAGACTGGGAGCACGGTCGGCAGAGCCACCCGCAGTAGGCCGAGACGTCCCATTCCCCGCCTTCGGCCAGGGACCGTCCGCAGCCATCGCACAGTGGTCCACGCTCGATCATCGCCGCCGCCCCTTGGTAAAGTTTCCTGGTCCTTGGTCACCCACCACGCTGCCGGGCAAACAATCGACGGCGATCAATCCAAGACGGCGCAAAACCATCGGAATGGCCACCGACGACGGGCAACGCGGTGCACGTGGCGAGTCCGGGCGGTTTGTTACGCACAGCGCCCGCCGCGGACACTTCCCACCCCGGTTTCCCGGCCTCTTCAACAGGGTGTCAATCACTCTCGCCAAACGCTTCACCCGAGGCGGGTGACAGCCTTCTCCGCCTGGACGAACAGATTCACATTGACCGGATATCCATCGCGAACAAGACGTCGTCCGTATCAGCACGGTGATGTCTCCGGTTCGCCGTCACTGCCCATTCAGTGCATCGAGATCTGGTGACATCGCAGTACGCGCTTTGCCGCCGAACCGTCGAAGAAGCGATGAGCACTCGAAGAGATGAACGTCCATGGAAGCGACACCATCATCTGTCGAACGCAGGTTCGGCCGCGCACCCACCGCGCCATAAGGCTGCTGGGTTCATCGGCGGTGCTCTATCGAATGCGGCGCACTGGGACGGCGCCATCGCCGAAGCTGCGAGGTAGTCGATTAGGTGGTCGGACTATCCGCCTGGTTTAGCATCGAGGTCATCAACGGTGAGTGTGTCGGGGCGGTGGCCGTCCGGCCACACGTTCCTGACTCGAAGGTGGTGCAGTGACCAGTGCCCGGCGGCAGGACTCGGGCAAGGGCGCTCCTGGGCGGGTCGTCACCCCGTTGGTCGTGCCGAAGTGGGCGATCCCGCCGGCGCGCGCGGGCTGGATTGTTCGGCCGCGGCTGTTGAGGCTTCTCGACCCGGCAGTTGAGTCTTCGGTGGTGTTGGTTGCCGCGCCCGCCGGGTACGGCAAGACCACCTTGGTCTCCCAGTGGGCGGTTTCTGGCGGGGCGGGGACGGTTGCCTGGGTGACTCTCGATCCGGCCGACAACGACCCGACCCGTCTGTGGGCGCATGTGGCCGCCGCCCTCGAACGGGCCGGATGTGTGATGGACGCGAATGTGGCGGAGTTCGTGGCGATGAGCTCGACGGCCATCTTGTCGGAGGTGGTGCCGAGGGTGGCCGAGGCGCTCGCCGCGCATCCGGGGGCGTTCACGCTGGTGCTCGACGACTGCCACGTCCTCCACGAGCCGCACTGCGGGGAACAGCTCGACCAGCTGGTGACTTTGCTGCCTGCCCAGGCACGTCTGGTGGTGGTGTCGCGGTCCGACCCGGCACTTCGGCTCGGCCGGCTGCGCGTCGAGGGCAGGCTCGTCGAGATCCGTGCCGGCGACCTGGCGTTCGATGCCGGCGAGGTCGATGCCGTCCTCCGCGCTGCTGGCGTCGCCGTGTCGCAACCGGAGCTGTCGGCACTCCTCGAGCGAACCGAGGGCTGGCCGGCGGCCGTCTACCTGGCTGCGCTGTCCCTGGTCGGACGCGAGGATGCCGACGCGCTGGTCCGGGCGCTCAGCGGCAGCAGCCGGTTCATCGCCGACTACCTCAGCGAGGAGGTCCTCGACCGCCAAGGCACGGAGCTGCGGGAGTTCCTGCTGGCGATGGCGGTCTTCGACCACTTCACGGTGGCGCTGGCCACCCACGTCACCGCCACCCCCACCGCTGCCCGGCTGCTGCAGCGGCTGGAACGCACCAACCTGTTCCTGATCCCACTTCACGACGGGTGGTTCCGCCTCCACTACCTGTTCGCGGCGTATGCCCGCAGCGTGCTGGAGGTCGAACATCCCGAAACGGTGATCGACCTGCACCGCCGCGGCGCTCAGTGGTTCGCCGCCCACAACCACACCGAGGAAGCCATCCACCACCTGCTGGCCGCCGGGGATGCCGACGTGGCGGCAGCCCTGGTCCAGACCCATTGGCTCCACTACTTCGACGCCGGCCGGTCCGCGACAATTCTTGACTGGCTGCAGCAACTCCACGGCACCCCCGCCGCCACCGCCGCGCCTGCCACCGTCACCGCCGCCTGGATGGCGGCGCTGACCGGCGATCAGGCTGAGCTGTCCCGGCGGCTGGCGGACCTGGAGACCATGACCGAGGACACGCCCCTCCCCGACGGCACCCGATCGCCCCGGTCGGCGCTGATGCTGATCCGCGGACTGTTCGGCTACGACGGCCCCGACCGGATGCTCGCCGACGCCCGCGAAGCAGTGAAGCTGGAGAACACCCACGGAACCCCGTGGGCGTCGGTGGCCCACGCCGCCCTCGGCTACGCCGGCTGCGTCGCCGGCGACACCGTCCTGGCCCGCACTCACCTAGGCGAAGCTGCCCGAGCGCACGACGCACCGGTGACGGTCCAGCTGCTCGCCCTGGCCACGCTCGCTTCCTGCGAGGCTGAGCAGGGCAACCACGCGCTCAGCACCCGCCTTGCCGACCAGGCCATGGACATCGTCATCGAGCACCGCATGCACGCAAGGCCCCAAGCCGTCTTCGCGTTCACCGCCCAGGGTGTCGCGCTGGCCGCGTCCGGACAGTTCGAGGAAGCGGCAGCGGTGTTGGACAAAGGCCTGCAGGCCCGCCGTCGCGTCCCAGGCCTCAGCCCCTGGCCCCTGTTCCATCACCTCCTGTCAACGGCCATGGTCGCCCATCACCGCGGGGACCGCATCCGGGCCGACCAGCTCCTCGCCGAGGCCGACGCCCTGGTCCCCTGGGACGACGACAGCACCATCGGACCCAGCCGAGCCAGGATCGCCGCCGTCCGCCACCAGCTCAACGACAACAGCCGCCGGAACACGATGGTCGGTGAACAACTCACCCCGCGAGAGCTCCAGATTCTCCAACGGCTGCGGGGAGACCAAACCCAACGCGAAATCGCCCGCGACCTGTACGTGTCACCCAACACGATCAAGACGATCACTCGATCCTTGTACCGAAAACTCGGCGTCCACTCTCGCGCCGAAGCCATCAACAAGGCACCGGCCATCGTTGAACAAGACCCTGAGACGCCCGGAAGCAGTCGCTGACCACATCCGATAGAGGCCTCCGGATCGACAGCTACGGGCCTTGACGCTGTTCGGAAGTCGTCGGCCCTCCCATGCCCCGAAGACCGTGGGGGCGCCGGGATCATCAACCGTCCGCACCTTCCAGTCACCACCGCCGAAATCTCCACCACCCTCGCGCCCGCGGATCTCGCCACCATCCGCCGGATCTGCGGTGCGGTGGACGGCATCCCCTTGGCGATCGAGCTGGCGGCGGCGCTGACCGCCGCGTACGCGCTGAGCGAGATCCTCGATCAGGTCGAGCGCGACCCCGGTCAGCTGTCCGCGATCGGTCGCGGCCAGGCCCGGCACCACCAGACGCTGGCCACGGCAATCGAACGCAGCCATCGGTTGCTGTCGCCCGAGGAGCGGCTGCTGCGCCGGCAGAAGGCCGGATCGGTCGTACCGTCGACGCTGATCAGCATCGAACGCGACCCACAAGGGTTGATCAGTTGCCGGAAGGCCAGCGACGACTGCCCATTCTCGGCGCTCGTCACACGAGTGAGGCCCTCACTCCATGGATCGTGTCCGGAACCGCTGGGCCCAGCTCGGCCGAAGTGGCTCTTGCGCGCCCCAGCAGGAATCGGCTATTTTCTCATTCGAAGTATCTCAATCGCGCGGTCCGGCGGGACCACTGTTGCGATGTCTTGCCACGGTGGTCACCGAAGCAAGGAGATGGTCATGGCCAGTTGTGAACTCAGCCTTCAGTTCATGAATGGCACGCCGGACACGACCTTCAGCCTGACGAGCTACTCAGGTATCAGCCAGCCGCCACCGACCATCGACCCGGGCGTGACGACGTATCCTCCCGACTCGGCGACGAGCCCGTTCCAGATCCTGGGAAACGTCAGTTATGCCGACAGCAACGGCGGCGGCTTCAATGTTCACTTCTACATTCCGGTGATGGGTTCCAACGACTTCAAGATCACATCGAATCCCGAGGGACGCTATACCGGAAGCTTCGTCGGCAGCACAAAGGGTTGGGGGGTCAAGACGGTCGCACGTATCGTCCTCGGTCCCGGAGACATGGACATCTCCAAGGAGTGACGACGTCCGTTCACTGACGGAGGTGTGGTGGTCGTGAGCAGTCCGCAGATCCAGCACGTGTTCGTTCTCATGCTCGAGAACCGTTCGTTCGACCACATGCTCGGGTTCTCCGGCATCACCGGTAAGGATGCGGTGACCGGTGAGGAGCGGACGGTCCCGCCACCGACGTTGGCCAACTCCTGGGGCGGAAGGTCCTACGCGCCAGCAGCCCCCGGGATCAACCCGATGCCGCAGGATCCCGGCCACGAGTTCCCCGACACGGTGGAGGAGCTGTGCGGGTTCGGGGTGTCATACCCTCCTGGAGGGCCGTACCCACCGATCAACAACAGCGGGTTCGTCGCGAACTACGTGTCGCAGCCCGCCGGACCTGGGCCCGCGAAGCCTTTGCCCAGCGATCCGCTGCAGTGCCTCACACCCGCTCAGGTCCCGGTGATCAACGAACTCGCGAAGAGCTTCACACTCTGCGACGGTTGGTTCTCCTCGATGCCTGGCCCGACCTGGCCGAACCGGTTCTTCGTGCATGCCGCGTCATCCAGCGGACTGGACCACAGCCCCACGGCCGGCGACATCGCGAAGTGGATGGCCGCCGGATTCTCGTTCCAGAACGGGACGATCTTTGATCGACTCGAAGACATGGGCCTACCGTGGAGGATCTATCACGGCGACGACTGGCCACAGTCACTGGCCCTGACGAACATGACACGCTACAAGCTCCGGGGCCGGATGGCCGGCTACGACCGTTTCGCCGCCGACGTGCAGACTGGCTATGAGCCCGCCTACACATTCATCGAACCGAGTTACGGAGCGATCACCAGCACCTACCAGTGCGGCACCTCGCAGCATCCCCTCGACGACGTCACCCGCGGCGAATGGCTCATCAAATGCACCTACGAGGCGATTCGTCGATCATCGGTCTGGTCGACGAGTCTGCTGATCGTCACCTACGACGAGCACGGCGGCTTCTACGATCACGTCCCGCCACCCGGAGGCGCCGCCCCACCGGCCGACCAGCCGAACTCACCGGACAACAACCAGTCGCACTTCATGTTCAACCAGTATGGGCCGCGTGTTCCAGCACTGATCATCTCCCCGTGGATTCCGCCGAACCTGCTGGACGGACGGCTGTACGACCATGCATCGATTCTCTCCACGGTCGAAGCGATCTTCGCGATCCCGCAGTTGACCATGCGTGACCGTGCGGCGCGCACACTTCTCAGCCTCGCGACGCTGACCGCGCCGCGGACCGATACGCCACTGCACCTGCCGCCCCCGTCACCGGCCCCTCCCTTGGGTGGCTGCCTCCCACTCGGCGGTTGCACCGATCTCCCCACCCCCGCGAGGGCTCACGCAGCGCTGATGGCGTCACAGCCGAGGGAGAACGGTCCGTTGACCGGCAGCGAACCCGGATTCGTTCACGTTGCCCTCATGCAGGATCTGTCCGTCTCGTCCGAAGCTGAGCGCCCTGCGCGGATCGAACGCGCCGCGGTCGTCACCACTCGCGACGAGGCGCGTCGCTACCTGATCGAGGTCGGTGCCCGCGTGCGCGCAGCCGAGGCCAGTGGCTCGCCCCGCGGTTAGCTGACTCGGGCCGGACCCACCGCGCCCCCGTCATCACCTACAGACACCCGAGTCGGACGGCTCACAGCCGCTGTCGCCTTACGCCGTCTGGTCCCACGGCTCGACCAGTTCGAGCGGACCCGCCGCCTCGTGCTGGTGACCATCGTCGTCGGGTAACGGCGAGGTGGCGTCAAGATACGGCGTCGATAGTTGATCATGTTCCAGCAGCCGCGGGCCACCCTTCTGGGTCTGTCTTGATGATCACGTTGCATCCCTCGTGCGGGCGTTCGAGATGCCTGTCGTGAGGCCGACCAACACGTTCGGCCCTTCCCACAAAGCCCAGTCCTGCACGTACGGCACAGCAACGTCGTCGAACGTCGCGGCAGAGTCCCCTCACCGTACGCGCTTCCCGAGAGGGGTCATCGTATGGCCGACGTCTGACAACCAACCTTGAAACCGCGGGCCGGCTAGAAACCGGGCGGGGCGTCGGAGCTGACGGCTCAGATCGGGGTAACCAGGAGTGAGATCCCGGCGTGGGGGGCAAGCGAGACCGTGATGTTTCGATCCTTTCCGACCTGACCGATGGGCCGGTCGTTCCAGTGATCGATCACCGAGCCGCCGGCTCCGAAGTGCTCCGACGCAACCCCACTGGTGATCGGTTGGTTGGAGAAGTTCAGCGCCGTGGCTTGGATGTGCTGATTCGGAAGCCGGTGGATCATGACGAGCAGGCCGGGTTCCGAGACATCGGGTACTGCGAGCTGCCGACCAGTGGCGATAGCCGATCGACGGCGGACCTCCAGGACACGGCCAAGCCGCGATGCGAAGGAGTTTTCGTTCGCGAGCTGAAACGGCAGCGCGCCGTACAGGCTGACGCCGCGCGGCATCCCGGACGCCGATTCGGTCGCGGCCGGCTGATAGTCCATCAGGTCGTACGCGCCGCGATGAATCCACCGCGTGTCTCCGGCCGCGATCAGACTCGAGACGCGGTCAGCGTCGACGGTCAGCGTTCCACTGAGGTCCCAGCCCGACAGAGCGAACACCCCGGGCTGCCAGGCGTTGAACATGGCAAGCAGCAGGTGGGCGCGGGTGACGTTCTCAACCTGCCCAGGCGAAAGGTCGACGAGCTCGCGGTAGCCGAGGGCGGCAGCACAGATCGTGGCGATGGTGGAGGCGATGCCGTTGGTGGTGAAGGTCGCGTTGTAGGGCGCTGCCGGGCCGGTGAGCCCCGTGACAAGCTCGCTCCGGACCAGGTCGGCGAGTTCCTCGCCGCTCCGGTCGATCCCGCGGAACCGGAACCAGTCGCCACGATGGGTCGCGGCGAAGTGGTTGAGCTCGTAGGTCATCTCGTCGTGGTTCTGCAACGCGTGGACGAGGCCGATTGGCTGAACCTCCTGATCGAGGGCCGCGTTGAGCGTGAGGCGGAGGAACTCGGTGTCGCCGGTGGTCAGGGCGTGGACGTACGCCGGGCGGTTGACGAAGTCGTAGGACAGGTCAGCCCCGTGCTGAGAGGTCTTCTTGATGTCGTCGATGGCCAGGTTGAGCTCCTGGAAGGTGAAGCCACCCACCTTGCGCACCATGCTGGCGATCAACTGGTTGACGGCGTCGGACAACGGGTGACCTTCAGACCAGGCCGGCTCGTCGTCCGCGGCCGAGCTCTCCAGACCGAGGAACCCGTTGGCATCGAGCCGCAGCGCGCCCGCGCCGAGATGACGAAGCGAGTGCAGTGCGTCACCGATCACCAGCCGCATGCCGGCGAATGTCGGGTCCAGCCAGTTGATCGACGGCTGACCTTCCTTGAAGTAGTGCAGGTAGACCCAGCGACGCAGCACACCGTCCGCCCCGGTCACCGGCCCAGTGACGCTCCAGTTGGTGTCCTTGATCCCCGGCTCGTGGAAGATCACCCGCTGCAACCGGCCGACGATGTACCCCTCCTGCTCCAGCCGGTCCTCCGTCTCCTCTCCGAGGTTGACGGAGTCCTGGCCGACCGGAACCTCGGGCAGCCACCCCCAGTCCCGCAGCGGGATCTCCACCATGTGGTAGATGCCCGGATAGTCGCCGACGTTCATCTCGGCCAGCCGGAAATCGGCACCCTTGCCGGTGTGTCCGGGCACGATGTCGTCGATCACCGTGCCGCCATGAACAGCAGCGACCTCACACAACCTCTGGAACTCGTCCTCGGTTCCGAACACTGCGTCGATGCCGGTGCTGATCCGGTCGAACTGGCCGTCGACGCTGGGCGTGGCATCCCATCCGGAGAGCCCACCTGCGCGCTTGACCGGCCCGGCGTGCACCGCGACGATCCCCAACGTCTCGAAGGCGGCCCATAGTGCTTCATCGCTCAACGTCGCCAGGAACGAGTGCTCCGGCTTGGTGATCATGGACGCCGGATATGCGGTGAACCAGACCGGAGCCCTCGCGACCGCACGCACCGGATCCGGGTTCCCGAACGGGTTCAGCCACATCCCACTGACGGTCGACCGCTGGCCGGCGGACGCGCTGGCGTCGTTGAGCATCGACTGCTGCACGAGCCAATCGACGTACTCTCCCCGCCGCGTCGCGTCATCGCTCACGAACGTGCCTGCTCCCCGATCTGCCCCGGCGCTCGAGAGGACGATGCACAGAAGCCTCTGCCCAGGCTACCGGAGCCGGCCGCCAGCTGGGCCGGGCTGGGCTCGACAGTTCGCCACGCCGCGCCGCTGGGCGGCGCCCAAAACTCATCCGTGCTCGCCACAGGGGCGGCGTCGAGTGGAGTAGCTGGCAGCCGCCTCCGGGCTCGCCGCCAACCGAGGACGGGATGTGAATCCGCGGGGGCGTGTCAACCAGCTGGCCAATCCCGAGGACTCGTGAGGACTGCGCGGTCAGAGAGCACGTTGAGCCCCCCGAGTCGCTGAGATCAGCGCCTATGGGGCGGTGATCGTGCCGGCGTTAGTCAACGACCAGCTGTCCTCGCGGTTCCATGGCTCCGGCCAGGAGGATGGGCGATATCGGCGGCGAAGAGCCGCGAGTGACGGCATCTGGGAGGGCACCGAGTCATGGACTGCTACGAGTTCTCGGCCGAGTTGTGGATCTGGAATGCCCGCCAGGAGGACGGCTGGACCTTCCTGAGCGTGCCGCCGGAAGAGTCGGAGGAGATCCGCGCCTACTCGGCCGACCGACCGAGGGCGGGGTTCGGATCCGTGCGCGTCTCAGTCACCATCGGCAGCTCCACCTGGCAGACCTCGGTCTTCCCGGGCGAGGACGGCAACTATGCGCTACCCATCAAGAGATCGGTCCGCCGCGTCGAAGGCATCGAGGCCGGAGACGTGGTCACCGTCATGCTGTGCACGGTCGATCGCTGAGTCGTCGAGCCGGGACCGGAGGGCATGTTCACCGGCCGCGGATCGGAAGGCGACGTGACTTTCTCACATCTGCATCGGGGTCAACCCGTACACGTCGACGGAGAAGCCGGCCGGTGCGCCGTCGAGGAACGGAGGGCCGTCACACAAGGCCAGGCTGTCCGCGTCGACGATGTTGTGGCCCGTGATCGGCTGGGGTGCACCCGAGCCGCCGACACGGGCGTGCTCGCCTGTCGGCGCCCCACCATCGGCAGGCGCCGGCCCCGACCCTGCCCATCCAGCCACTCCACGCCTGCCTCATGGCGTCGTCTCGTCCTGGGAGGATTCGGGCATCGGGCCGTCGATCTGGCCCTGATGGATCAGCAAGTACTGAGTCACGATCCCTCTCCAGAGCCGGTGATGCTTACTCACCCGGATCACCCCAACCGGTCAGACGGTGGCGGGTGCGAATGCAACCCCCGTTTGTGGGACGTGATCCCATTCGGTGTCGCTCAGTGTGGCGATCCGGACACCTAGGTAGCCGAAGACGACGGTGAGGACACTCAGGGCGGCGATCTCGATCGACGGCGTACTGGTCGGCATGACCTCGTGCAGAACCACGACGGCGGTGACCCCGATCGGTCCCCACCAGCCGATCAGGCCCGTGCGCCACGCCGCCCAGGCCATAGCGACCACACCGAGGCCAAAACAGAGGATCAACGGGAAGGCGATGGCGCCGAGGGCGGGGGTGGCGTTGAGCCGCTCGATGTAGGCGACCATGGCGTTCTGGTCTCCGCCGGGCAGGGCCAGCGCGACGAGGTAGAACATGCCGATCGCGAAGTGACCGAAGCCGCCCAGCACACCGAGGACGGCCGCCAGGTTGGCCAGGCCGGCGCCGCGGTCTCGCGCCTGATGAAGGAGGCCGCCGACGGCCGGCACCATCAAGATTCCGGAGAGCATGAGCAGTACGGCGGACGCGAGCAGGGCGCCGGCATGGACGGAGGCGGCGGTGAACATCACCTGGCCGGTGCCTCCCGGGGCCGGGTCAAGCGGGGCCTCGACGACGAGCAGGGCCGGGAAGGTGAGCAGGGACCCCGCGGCACCGTAGCGACGGATCCGGTGGGCGATCGATGATGTGTGGCTGGTGGTGTTCACGTCAATCCTCCGATGTGTCGGTGGTCGGCGCCGTGCCGACGCCTTCAGCCAGCGTCGCGGCTTGGTGTGGGGGTATGCATCGGCAGGACGGGCGGTTGTTTGTCCATCGCAGGGATGACATGGCGGAGGGTCCCTGTCGCTCGCGCGGGTGAGGCGCCGGCCGGCGTGCGGCCCTAGGCTGACGGCATGCCTGGATGGGCGCCGCGCCCGGTGGACCTGGTTGCGGCCGTGATCTTGACCGTGGCCACGCAGCTGGAGCTCTGGCTGGGCCCGGACCCTGGTACCTCGCGTGCCGTGCTGGCGGTGGCGTACGGGATCGGGACGATGTCGGCGGCGTGGCACCGGATCGCGCCGTTGACCACTGTCACCGTCTGTGTGACGGCGATGGCTGTCATACCGGGTGCGCTCGGCGTGGATCCGTCGGCCTCCTTCGGCTGGCTGGTCACGCTGCTCGGCGTCATCGTCTCGGCCGGTTATCACAGCCGGCGCCCGTTCCTGACCTTGGCGATCGCCCTGGGGCTGGTGGCGCTGAGCATCGTAGTGACCAAGGGTTTCGTCGTCGGCGATATCGCGTACGGCTGGTTGATCATCGGTGGTGCCTGGCTGGCCGGGCGGACCATCGCCACCGGCGCTCTGCGAGCACGGCTGTCGGACGAGCACGCGCGTCGCGTCGAACAGGAGGCGCACTGGCGTGCCGCCGCAGCGGTCACCGACGAGCGGCTGCGGATCGCCCGCGAGCTGCACGACCTGACCGCGCACAGCATCAGCGTGATGACGCTGCACGCCAGCGGGGTACGACGGCTGCTGCGGCCCGACCAGATCCCCGAGCGTGCCGCACTGGAGGCGGTCGAACGCACCGGACGGGAGTCGTTGGCCGAGATGCACCGGCTGCTCGGAGTGCTCCGCTCGCCGACCGACACCGGGCAACCCGAACCGCCGCCTGGGCTCGCCCGGCTCGACGAGCTGCTCGAGCCGGTCCGGCTGGCCGGGGTGCAGGCCGCAGTCCGGGTCGTCGGGGACCTCGAACGGCTGCCGCCGGGTCTCGACCTGGCCGCCTACCGGATCGTGCAAGAAGCGGTGACCAACGTGCTGCGGCACTCCTCGGCGAGCCGGCTGGACTGCCTGGTCCAGGTGGACGACGCTACGGTCCGGTTGGAGGTCGTCGACGACGGCCACGGGGCCGATCCGCCGGAACCGGGCGGCCACGGACACACCGGCATGCGGGAGCGGACTCACCTGTACGGCGGCAGCCTCGACCTCGGCCCCCGGCCGGGCGGCGGCTTCGCCGTCACCGCGTTGCTGCCGATCCCCGGCACCATCAACCAGCCACCCGCCCAGGCTGTGCCGTGATCTCAGTCCTGCTCGCCGACGACCAGGCCATGATCCGTGCCGGGTTCCGGCTCATCCTGTCCGCCGAGCCCGACATCACAGTCGCCGGCGAAGCCGCCGACGGTGTCCAGGCCGTCGCCGCCGCGCGCCGGCTCCGACCCGACGTCACCTTGATGGACGTGCGGATGCCCCACCTCGACGGCATCGCGGCCACCCGGCAGCTGTTGGAGAACGGACTCGCTCCCACCAGAGTGGTGGTGCTGACCACCTTCGACGTCGACTCCCATGTCTACGATGCGCTCCGCGCCGGCGCCAGCGGCTTCCTGCTCAAGAACGCACCCCCCGAGGACCTGGTGCAGGCAATCCGTGTCGTGGCTGCCGGCGCGGCCCTGCTCGACCCCGCCGTCACCCGCCGCGTCATCGAGGAGTTCGCCCGCAACCCGGCGACCAGACCACAGCCACCCGAAGTGAACCGGCTGACCGACCGGGAGCTCGAGGTGCTGCACCTGATCGCTCGGGGCCTGTCCAACGCCGAGATCGCCGCGACCCTGGTCGTCAGCGAAGCCACCGTCAAAACCCACGTCGCACGCATGCTCGACAAGCTGAGGCTACGCGACCGTGTCCAAGCCGTCGTCTACGCCTACGAACACGGACTCATCCGACCCGGCACCCGATGAACCTCATCACCCAACGCCGCGAACCTGATCAAGCCGCCCGAGCTAGACGACACACCACGCTAATCACTCCGCCACGAGGTGTCACTCACCCACCTCGTCCGATAGGCCCAAATGACAGTCAAGCCGCTCGTCCCGGCTACACCCGGGCGGCCGATCGTTGTCGCTCGCTGCGCCGCATCATTGCGTGAGGACGCGCCGCGTCTCCAATAGATCGCCCTCGGTGGCAAGACGCAGCCCCAGCAGCGGGAATGGTGCAGTCGAGGCCGATGCCCGCAGTGGTACACGATTACTCTGACGCGTGCTGCTGGCTTGGCGGGCGGTGCGGCAGGATGCGCGGACGGGATCCGGCGGCGATGTCGCGGGCCAGGTGTCGGGCTTGGTCGATGTTCGCTACCGGGTCGGTGTCGATGCCGGCGGTGGCGTCGAGGACGGTGCGGACCATGCGCCGGTCGTGCCCGTACATTCCTGCTGACGTGTCGGGACTCTGGTCGAGGAAACGAGCGATCCGAGCAGCGGTGGTCGGGTTGCCGAGCACTTGCGCGGCGGAAGCGAGGGCCGCGAGGTCGACGTCTTGTTGTTCGAGATCACCGAGGTTTGCCCGGACCGCGAGGGCGGCGAGCAGGTACGGCACCGCCTGGTCGGCCGCGCCCAGCTGGAGCAGAGCGACGCCCATCCCGTTCAGGGCGTTGCCCGCAAGGTTGATGATCATGGCTCCGGGGGCGAGGGCGAGTTCGGCGTAGAACTCATCGAGGGCCAGCTGCGGTTGTCCCTCGTCGAGCAGGAGAAAGCCGAGCTCCTGACGGGCGTACGCCTCATCGGTGAGCGCGCCGGCCTCCACGGCGAGCGCGAGCGCCGCGTCAAGGTGCGTTCGAGCCTCGTCGAGCCGGTCAGCCTTGTGCGCGACCACACCGAGCAGCTGGTGACAGGCGCGGACGACCTCCGGCATGTCCGCTGTCGAAGCCGCCGTCCAAGGCGGAGGTGAGCAGCTGCCGAGCCGGACCGAGGTCGTGTGCCCGCTCATGAGCAGAGCCCCTGTCGAAGAGATCGAAGACCTGCTCCCGGTCGTCCATGTGCCTAGGCTCGCACCCGTTGACGGCAGTTGGACACCTGGCGAACTCGCTCGTGGGTGCCGGGAGCCGGGTCATGTGCCCGATTGGTCGGGATGGGTGGCCGCTGCGAAGGCTTGCCGGAGCTGGCTGGCGAGCCAGCTGCGGTAGGCGGTCGGGTCCTGTTCGAGTTCGTAGCGGATGAGCTGCCAGCTCTCGGGGCCGAGCAGGACGTACAGCGTGGTGCTAGCCCAGCCCACGTCCAGGCCCGGCGGCAGCAGACCTGCCTCCTCGAAGCTGCGCGCCATCCGTGTCATGTCGGCCAGGTGCCCCTTCTTCCCGCCGGCCCACAGCGCTGCAACGTCGGCGTCGACGGCGGCGGCGCCTCGAGCGACAGCGAAGACGGGACCGCTGCGCTCGTGCAAGTCGCAGGTGAGGGCGACCAGCTGATCAAGCTTGCGGTCGAGGTCGGTCTCGGCAACAGCGTCGAGGAACCAGGACCGTCCCGCCGCGGGAACGGCTTCGTCGTCGCCGACGATCGCGGTCTCCACCACCTCCTTCAGCACCGCTGACTTGGTGGCGAACTGCAGGTACACGGTCTTCTCGGCGACACCGGCAGCCGTGGCGATCGCCCGGATCGATGTGGCCGCATACCCGTCCGCCAGGAACAGGGCATGTGCTGCCGCGCAGATCCGAGCTCTCGTCTCCCGCGCGGCGGCCAACCGCCGAGGCGACCGGTACTCACGCTTGCGTTCCGTCCCGGCGGTGACCGGCTCATCGGTCCCTCGCCGCCCCGTTCTCATTGCTGTCACGCCTGCCGCGGTCGACACGACGACCTCCCGAAACTATTGACGCCAGTATCACTGTAGTGATTCTATATGACTACAGCGTTACTGTAGCCGAGTTGAGGAGCAAGCCATGAACGAACTGCCCGAACTGCAGGTCATGTCGGTCAAGATCCCGGTCTCGGATCTGGCGGCGAGCCGACGCTGGTACGCCGACGTCTTCGACCTCCGCGAGGTGATGGAGTGGCCCGACGCCGACGGCGTGGTCCGCGGCGTGGCCCTGTCGGGCCTGGGAAAGGTGCTGCTGGCGTTGCGCGAGCACGCCGCTGCAGCGGCGGCCACCCAGGGCTTCGGCTTCCTCAACGTTCGGGTCCCAGCGGAGGGAGACCTGTCCGGATGCGGCGCGCACCTCGACCAGCTGCAGATCCGCCACACCCCGGTGATCAGCGGGGCCAGTGGTCGTCTGATCGGCTTCCACGACCTCGACGGGCACGAGCTCTCTTTCTACGCCCAGACCACCGACGGTGTCCGCGACGACGCCGTCCGCCACGTCCAGATGGCCGCGACACACCGGAGTGGGCCAACGCCATGACCACCGCACTGCCACGGCTGCACGGCCACCACCAGCCGCTCCAGCTCAGGCCCATGGCGGTCCGCCACCTCCTTCGGCCGGCCCCCACGCGGCAACGAAACCGCCTCCACCACCTGGCGATGGCCTTCGCCCTCGGCGTCGGAGTCACCGCACTGCTCCTGACTGTCGCAGCGTTCACCTTGGCGTCCCAGAGACCGGCAAGCGACCACGCGCAGCCCACCGCATCAGCCCAAGCTCCGCCGACGCCGCGCGCTCCCCGCTGAACTGAACCGCACTGGCGTGTCCACTCCAACTGTTGGGAAGCGCGGAGTCATGGCAGGGAGTGCGTAATGGCTGACGATGAGCTCCTCCTACGGGAGGGGCTGGGTAAGCTGCTTGAGGCAGAGGGCATGGACGTCGTTGGCCTGGCTGGGCGACGCGGTGTCGCTCCTGAAGACTGTTGAGCTCGACGAGCCCGACGTAGCGATCGTCGACATCACGATGTCCCGACGCAGACCGACGAGGGGCTGCGAGCGGCAGTCCGGATCAGGCGCGACCATCCCCAGGTCGAGGTGCTGATCCCGTCCACTATCTCGACACGCGGTGCGCCATCCGGCTGCTGGAGGAACGCACCGGAGGAGTCGGCTACCTGTTGAAAGAACGGGTTGTCCCATCCCAGGAGTGCCGTACGCGTTATTGGGGCGCACGCGCCACCCACGAGTCAGGCTTTGGTGGCGACTTCGTAGTCGCCGATGAGGTAGCCGAGATAGGCCCCGGAGGTCAGGTCGCTGCGGTAGTGGCCGGCCATGTAGAGGAGTAGGCGACCTGATCGGCCATGTCGGTGAACTCGGTCTTCCGGAGCGGCTCCAGGTTGTTCATCAAGGTCATGGCGGAGAACGCTTCGACAGCGTGCTTGGAGGGGTAGCTGAGCTTGTGGGTTCCGGGCGTGATGGTTTTGTCGGTCCGCAGCGTGGGGTCGGTGATGAAAGGCGCGTCCAGGTTGAACCGGGCCTGCGCCGCCGCGGTCACCTGTTGGGTGAGGGTTCGGGTGTGCGCCAGCTCGGCCTTTGCCGCCTGCCCGGTGCTCTTGGGTTGGAGATCGCCGTATTGGTGCCGGTAGGTCTTCCAAATTTCGGTCTTGCCGTACAGCTCCAGCCAGGTCGACGCGGCGACGTAGTCGTTGGTGCGCGCGGTGGCGAGCCGTTGGACTTCGGCTAGTTCCCGGGCGCGTTGGGCCGGGGTCGGTGGCGGTGGTGTCTGCGCGACGGCGAAGGCGATGAAGGCGGCATCGTCGGCCTGCGGGTGGGTCTTCGCCCAGGCCGCGTAGGCACGGTCAGCGGCTGGCTTCTGCGCCGCGAGCTGCGCTGCGAGCGGGTCCACCACTGTTCCGGGAAAAAGTGTCGGTTGCGGGTTGGTGTCGATCGGGTTACTGGAGCCAAGGCCCAGTAGTGGAACGACTACGGCGGCCGCGAAGAGCGCGGAGGCGGCTGCGCCGATAAGACCCTTAGCCTCGATCCGTAAGTTGTTTGGTGGCCCGGGAGGGCTGGGTGTGGCTGAGCCTTGATTGCCCTCGATGGTTCCGATGGATTGGCCGCCCAGCCCTTCGGGACGCCTCGACTGCTGATTGAGATGCGCGTTCTGGTCGCTGTTTACGGATCTGTCGGCGGGAGTCCTTCGGGCCACGGAACTGTCGTGCGCTTCGAAGGAGGAGTCATTGATGCAGCAACCGAGGTCCTGCGGTTGGGCGGGTGTCGATGTCGGGAAGGGTCACCACTGGGTGTGCTTGATCGATGAGGCGGGCACCACCGTGTGGTCGGCGAAGGTGGTCAACGATGAGGGCGCGATCTTGGAGGCGATCACTGCCGTTCTCGCTCGGGCCGAGCTGGTGGTCTGGGCAGTCGATGTCACCGGGACCATGTCCGGGCTGTTGCTGGCGTTGCTGGCAGCGCACGGTCAGCCGGTGAAGTACGTGCCCGGTCGAACCGCCAACCAGATGGCCACCGCCTACCGCGGTGAGGCCAAGACCGACGCCCGCGACGCCTATGTCATTGCCGAGACCGTGCGGCACCGGGGCGATCTGAGTGAGGTCGAGGTCTCGACGGCGTTGGTGACCGAGTTGCGGCTGCTGGTGGCTCACCGCAGCGATCTGGTCGCTGATCGGGTGCGGATGGTCAACCGGCTCCGTGATGTGCTCAGCGGCTACTTCCCGAGTTTGGAGCGTGCCTTCGACTATGCCCACAGCCGCGGCGCCCTGGTCTTGCTGACCGGCTATCAGACCCCGGCCGCCATCCGCGGCCGAGGGCAGGCTCGGCTGGCCGCCTGGTTGGTCAACAGGAAGGTCCGCAGTGCCGATCAGATCGCCACCGATGCGGTGGCGGCGGCCAAGACCCAGCACACGATCGTTCCCGGCCAAGACGTTGCCGCGTCCATCGTGGCCGACCTCGCCACCCAGATCCTGGCCATCGGCGCGCGGATCAGCGACTTGGACGCCCGCATCACCGCCACCTTCCGTGCCCACCCACAGGCGGTGATCATCGAATCGCTGCCCGGCATGGGCCCGATCCTCGGCGCCGAGCTCGTCGCCGCCGCCGGCGACCTGAACGCTTATCCCACCGCTGGCCGGCTAGCCTCAGCCGCTGGGCTGGTGCCAGTGCCACGCGACTCCGGACGCCGCACCCAGAACCTGCACCGTCCGCGGCGGTACTCACGCAAGCTGCGTCGGGTGTTCTACCTGTCCGCGTCGGCGGCCATGATGCGCGAGGGACCGAACCGCGACTTCTATCTGAAGAAGCGCGGCGAAGGGCTCAAACACGTCCAAGCCCTCATTGCTCTCGCACGCCGACGCGTCGACGTGCTGTGGGCGCTGCTCCGCGACAACCGCGTCTTCCAACGCGTCCCACCCGGCGTGCAGACCGGTTGACAACTTCATTGAGAATCCACCGATCGGTGGGGTGAGCTGGTTGGGATCGATGGTGTGAGTGGTCCCCAACCGGTGGGCGTGGCGCAGCTGCTGGCCTCGCTGCCAGTGGTGTTCCACGATCGTCTTGGTTCTTGTCGGCGTCGCCGGCGTTGCGGTCAGTGAGTGCCGGCTGCTGGTGGATCCCCGACGCGAAGGTTCAGCTGGGTCCAGGCGGTCTGCCAAGGCCAGTCTTGGGGTAGGTGCATGATGATTCGCCGGGCTCTGGTTGCGATCCGGCACGGGATCTGGATCAGGGTGCGGCGCACGGTCGCGGTGGTCGCCCGGGCCAGAGCAGGTGTGGTGAGGCTGGCGGCGGCGCGGGTCAGGTTGAACGCGATCACGGCCAGCACGAGCCAGGCGGCGTTCGCGGTGAACACCCCGGAGGGCAGGTGCGCGAGTGACTGCGCTCAGTGAACTTCCCCGGTTGTGCTCATCGAAATTCCCCACCCGGAGGCATTGGTCAGCGTAGTGGTTGGCGGGTGCCGGTGGTGATCCGGCGGAGTTCCTGGTTGCGGGCGTGGTGGTCGCGGAGGCGGTAGGAGTCGCCGTCGAGGTTGATCACCACGCTGCGGTGGAGGAGCCGGTCGAGCATGGCGGCGGCGACGGTGGTGTCGCCGAGGATGTCGCCCCAGGATCCGACGGGCCGGTTCGTGGTGATCACGATCGAGGTTTTCAGGTAGCGCTGGGACACGACCTGGAACAGGGCGGAGGCGGCTTCGGCCGGTAGCGGCAGGTAGCCGAGCTCGTCGATGACGAGCAGCGTTGGTCCGGCGTAGAACCGCATGGTGGTGGCCCAGCGGCCCTCGATCGCGGGCCGGTGACACCGGGCGGCGAGGTCGGCGGCGGTAGTGAAGTAGGTGCGGTAGCCGGCATGCGCCGACGCCCGGGCCAACCCGACCGCCAGATGCGTTTTCCCGACCCCGGGCGGTCCGATCAACAGCACGTTCGTTGCCGATTCCAGGTAGCGGGAGGTGCCGAGCTCGGCGACCAGCTGTCGGTCCATACCGGTAGCGGCGTCGTAGTCGAAGTCGTCCAGCGAGGCGGGGGTGGGCAGGCAGGCGAACCGGAGCCGCCCGGCGAGCCGGCGGGCCTCGGTCGCGTCGACTTCCAGTCCCAACAGTCGCTCCAACGCGGCGGTCACCGACAGACCCTCGGCGCTGGCTTGGTCGAGGACGGTCGGCAGCTGCTCGGCGGCGGTGTCCAACCTGAGCGCGGCGAGGTGCCCCCGCAGCTGCTGGTAGCGAGACGCAGCCGCGGCGGTCAACGGCAGCGTCTCGTCGCCCGCAACGGATCCGGTGGTGGTGGTCATGTGAGGGTGTTCCTTCCGTGGGCGGCACGTTCGTAGCTGGCGAGATCGATGACAGTCCCGCTGCTGCTGCTGCTGGTGGTGGTGGGTGTGGGTTGGTCGCCGCGCAGGGTCGCGGCGGCAGCCCGGGCGGCTTCGACCGGGCGGGATCCGTTCCTTGCGGCGGTGCGGTCGCCGGGCCGCCGCAGCGGCGGTCATGGCCATCGTGTTCAAGGCGGTGACATGGGTGTGGTCGCGGACCTGGACGCCGGCACCGTCGGGTTCCAGCCGGTGCCGGGCAACCACGATCCCTGTGGAGGTGGCGATGTCGACCATCCGATCACCCACGGTCTGGGTCAGGGTCACGGTGGCGGAGGCGAGCTCGGGCGGCACCGAGTACTGGTTGCCACGGTAAGCGACCAGCGCTTGCCGCGACACCACCCGGGTCTCGGACAGTCGCAGCGGATACGGGACCGGCGGGACCGGCCGCAGCGGCTCCCTGGCTGCGACCGTGGCGACCGTCGCCTTCGGCTCACCGCGGTGGCTGCGGCGCAGCCGGGTGTCGCCACGCACGGTGGCGAACCGGTCACAGTCGAGCTTGGGCCTGCTCGACGGTCATGTCGTCGGCGAGGGCGCGCCACCAGCGTTGCGCCGCGGTGTGGTTGACCTTCTCCACCACCCCTTTGCGATGCCCGGCCCGGGGTGGGCAGATCTTGATCATCACCCCGTAGTGCTTCGCGACCCCGGCGAAGGTGGCGGTGACCCGCCGGAGCCGGGGTGGCAGACCGTGGCCATCCGGTCGAACCGCCACCGCCGGGTCAGCCCGCCCAGACCCCGGCTGATCCGGTCCAGGCCCTCGACCAGGTGCGGCTGATCCATCGACGCGGACAGGTAGCCGCGCCACCGGCCCGAATGCGCCAGTGAGCCGACCAGCAGATGCGCCATCGACCCCCATCCCCACGGCTCGGGCGGGTCGGGCAGGTCGAGCCAGTCCCACTGGGTTTCCTCCCCGGCCGGGTGCGGGATGATCGCGTTCGCCCGTTCCGTCGCCCGGCCGCAATCAGCACAGACGGGGCGGAGCCGGCGGGCCCGGATCTGCCGCGTCAACGTCTGATACGAGGCGGTGAACCCGAGGGCTTGCAGCTCGTCGAACAACGTGATGCCCCACAGGTGCGGGTCCTCGACCAACCTCGCGGTCACATAGTCCAGGAACGGCGCGAACGGATCCGTGGCGCGTCTGCGCACCCCGGGTTCTCGTTTCCCAGTCAGATAGTTCCGGACCGTCTTGCGGTCCCTGCCGACATGCCGGGCGATCGCAGTGATCGTCCAGCCCTGCCGGGCAAGCGCGTGGATGTCCACGTCTTCCTCCCGTGTGATCATGAGAACCGGGTCTCCTTCGAACAGCTGGTGCGTGGTCAGAGACCACCAGCCTCGAAGGAGACCCGCCCTCGTTGGCGGAGCCACACGGGTGGGGAATTTCGGTGAGCGTCAGTGGGGAATTTCAGTGAGCGCCATCACGAGGGCGGAGTTCTTCAGATCGGCGTGGACCTGTTCGATGATCGCGTGACCACGATGGACCTTGTCCGCGGTCACGGTGTCCAGCACCTGGGGGTCGGTGGTGGTGAAGAACGCATGGAACCGCCAGACGTCGAACAGGCCGTCTTGGCCGGCGGCACGGTGCTTGGCGGCGTGGAAGTCGGGGATGCGTCGCACGATCAATCGGCCCGGCACCTGATCCTTCTTGGGTTGGGCGGCGAACGCGGTGAAGGTGGTCTCGGCGACCTCGGCCCGGGAGATCCACTGCCCGGAGGTCTCGTCGAAAACCGCGTCGGTGTACTCGATCATCGTCCAGGCATCATGGGGAATCGTGGTGATGGCGGCTTTGACCCGCTGGTCCATGCGGGTGGTGACTGATACCTGCGCCCCACCGGCAAGGGCAGCGTGCACCGGGTTGCGGCCGTAGAACGCGGAGTCCATCCGCACCAACACCGCCGTGCCGGCATCAAGCAGCCGGCCGCTGGTCTTGACGGCGTCGGCGACCAGCCGTCTCCCGCCGCGGGCTGAGGCGCAGGACCCTCGGCGGAGTCGTTGCGCCACGATCACCGGCCCCGCCCCGGGCACGGTCACCGTAGCCAGTAATGCGTTCAAGCCCCGGATCTGGTTGTAGCCGAACCCGGCACCCTGCTTCGCGTGACCATGGACCGGCACCACGGTGTCGTCGACATCGACGAACGCGACCCCGGATCGGCCGATGCGACATTGCTGTCAAGGAGGCCGGTGTGCTCGGTCAGTTCGGCGAGGAACCGGGCGGCGATCGCGTCAAGCTGGCGGACATGGCCGAACCGGAACGCCCGCAGGAACGAGCCCAACGTCGACGGCGCGTAGATCCGCGCGAACACCTTCCCCATCCCGCCGTGCCGCAGCATGGCCAGGTCATCGATCGAGTCCGCCCCTGCGACCATCCCCGCGACCAGCGAGGCGACCTTCACCCCCGCATTCGCGCCCTTGTCGCTCGGCACACTCAACAACTGATCCGCCAGGTCGACCAGACCGGCCTTGGCCGCGAGCCGCATCACCGGCACCAAACCGGCCGACCCGATCAGGTTCGGGTCGTCGAACACCGCTGACGTCGCATTTGCCGTGTGAGAGAGTTGCACCTCAGAGATGCCCTTCCGGGTCAGGATAGTTGGAACCGTCGCAAGTCCCAATCTCCCAGCCCGTAAGGGCATTCTCGCGTCACGCCACGCTCACACCACCATCACCAGCCCACCCCGTCGGTGGATCGAGGTTTAGGTGTGGAGGTCGGGCAGTCTTCTGTTCAAGTCACCCAAGGTGGAGCCGGGTCTGCGTCGGCCGCCCGCCCGGGCCGGACAAGTCGGGCTACCCCAAGACTGACAGGCCAGATCAGGCTTTGAGGGCCGGCGCCTCGCCCTCTTCCGCGGTAGTCGGGTTCAGCCGCAGATAGGCGATCCCCCACCAGCGTTTCAGGACCTGCTCCCCTTGACGCACCTGCGGCTGCTAGCCGAGCGCGGGAGCGCCGTCTACGGCGGCCCGCTCTCAGTGA
Source organism: uncultured Actinomycetota bacterium (assembly GCA_963794405.1). Lineage (GTDB taxonomy): Bacteria > Actinomycetota > Actinomycetes > Propionibacteriales > Propionibacteriaceae > Microlunatus. The sequence continues at coordinate 92,362 of CAWCDP010000019.1, read as the reverse complement.
GCGCCGTACGTCACAGCGCCGACAGCACCTCGGCGGCGGCACGCTCGCCGGTCGCGACCGCGCCGTTGAGGTAGCCCTGGAAATCCTGAGTGGTGTGCTCGCCGCAGAAGTGCACAGCTCCTTCGATCTCGGACTCGGCCGCGCCGAATGCCTGGTACTGCCCGACCCGATAGTAGGAGTACGACCCGAGGGTCCACGGGTAGGTCGTCCAGGCGTCCAGCGAGGCGCGCCCGTCCCACCGTGCGGCGATCCCGGGCAGCACCGGCTCGAGCTGGGAGAGGAAGGTCCTGGCGCGGTCGCCGGCGTTGCCCGACACGGTGGCGCCGGCGCTTCCCAAGAAGTCGACGAGGATCCCGGCTGTGCCTGGCTGGGCGCGCGAGACCTCCCACGTCGACTGGTACCCCGTATCGGCGTAGGTGTCGCCGTTGCAGCCGAGCGTCCGCCAGTGCCGGGTGGTGAAGCCCACGTTGAGCTTGGCGTTCGTCCCCATGCGCAGCTCTCGGATCGCCCGCGACTTGACGTCGCTGAAGCCGGCCCGAGACCAGTCCACATTTTCGCGGAGGATGGAGAACGGCAGCGCGAGCACCACGCGGTCGGCGGTCACGACCCGTCCGCCGACGGTCAACTCGTAGCCCGCGCTCGTGCGGCGGATGGCCGTCAGGGGTGCTTGCGTGGTGATCTGCCCGTCAAGCCGCCTGGCCAGCTCGGTGATGATCTGGTCGTTACCCCCGCGAACGTGGAACTTCTCGTTCGAGCGCCCGAACAGACGCAGCTTGCCCTGGCCGATGTACCCGAGCAGGTACAGCAGGTTCAGGGCGCTCTGGTCCGTGCACGGTGCGCCGTACTCGATGTCGTAGGCGACGTCGAGCAGCTGGCCGAGCTTGGACGCCCGGCCGCCGGGGACCCGCGTGTCGATCCACCGGGCGATGCTCATGTTGTCCAGCGCGCGCCCAGCTTTCGTGGACATCAGGTGCGTGGTCGGGTACGAGGCGGCCGAAAGGTCGGCATGGAGGGCCTGATAGACGCCGTTGAAGTCGTCCGCCGCCTCGTCGTACGTGTACGGCGCGCCGTCGAAGTAGTACAGCGGCTCCGTTCCGTTCTGCTCGGCCCGCAGCAGGTTGTCGAGGGGCAGCCGCAGCTCCTGGCACAGGTGCTTGATCTCCAGGTGGTTGCTGTCGATGAGCTCGCCGCCGTGCTCGGCGACCTGACCGTCTGCGAACACTCCGCGGATCGACCAGCACCGCCCGCCCAACCGGTCGGAGGCCTCGTAGACATCCGCCAGCACACCCGCCTGACGGAGCCGGTAGGCGGCCGTGAGCCCGGCGAGTCCCGCGCCGATGATGACGACCCGGCCGGCCGAGGGCCCACCGGGTGCCGCTCTGGCCGGTGGTGCACCGAGCGCGAGCCCGAAGGCGGCCGCACCTGCGGCGCCGAGGAATTGGCGGCGGGTCGCCTGCGCGTCGGCGGCGATGTCCTGCAGGCGGGCAGCGAGCGGCGTGCGGGTCACCGCCGCACACTAGCAAAGTTCGTCTCGCCTCAGTAACAATTACGCCGAGATCTATTCTCGGTCTGCTCCTACCGACAAAGAGTCCCGTAGTGCCGATCTCGGGGAACTTCACCAGGATGACGACGCCGAGTCGTGGCGGTCGGCCCAGCCGGTCAGGGTCGATATATTCCCGGTGTCAACAGATCATCACCTGAAGCGTCGGGGCTGGTGCAGAGGAGTTACCGTGGGTGGTTCTACCGGTGAGGCCGACGCCGTCGCTGTGAGTGCGACCTGGTTCCCTGGACGGCGCGCACCTCAAGCATCGGACCGTGGGCTGTGGGGCGGGTGGAGTGCTCCTTCGTTGCTCGCGTCGGCGACGGTCAGGCGCGACGCGGCGACCGATGCCGAGGCTGGTGAGTCATGACGATGGCCGCTGCTCGTCCGGCAGGGCAGTATCCGTCTCGGTACCCACGGCTGTGGCTGGCCTATCTGATGGCGGGTTGCCTGGCCGTCGTCGCCTACTACCTGGTGCCCGAGGGTCCTGGGAGGACGGCGATCTACCAGCTCCTCGGCCTCGCGTCGGCGACGGCCCTGATTCTCGGACCACGGCTGCACCACCCCGCTCGGCGGCTGCCCTGGTATCTGATGGGTATCGGCATGTTGATCTGGTCGATCGCCGACCTGGTCGGCGCCCTCTACAGCGACGACTTCCCCAGCCCCGCCGACCCGATCTACCTGATCGGCTACCCGGTGGTGGCCATCGGGATCTGGCTGCTGGCCCGCGGTCGCCATCAAGGTCGCGACGCTGCGGGCGCGCTCGACAGCGCCATCTTGACCACCTCGTTGGCAGTGCTGTCCTGGGTGCTGCTGACCAAACCGATCATCCAGAGCTACCTCGACTCGCCCTGGGCGGCCGTGGTCGCCGCCAGCTATCCGCTGGCCGACATCGTGCTGGCCGGGCTCCTGATCCGGCTGCTGACCACCCCGGGTGGCAGAGCCCGGTCCTTCCGGTTGCTGCTGGTCGCCATGATCGCCCTCATCGCCGCCGACACAGCGTCCTCTGCGCTCAAGCTGCTGACCTTCGACAGCGCCGGGCCGATCGACTACCTGTGGCTGCTGTCCTACGTAGCTTGGGGTGCGGCGGCTCTCGACCCCTCCATGGTGTCGTTGTCGGCTCCGACGATGGCCACCGGCGCCGGGTTCAGCCACAGCCGGCTGGCCGCGCTGACCGCAGCCGTGATGATCGCCCCGCTCATCCTGGCGGTGCAGGCCGCTCTCGATCTTCCGCTGGCCATCTGGGGAGTGGTGGTGGGCTCGGTGCTCACCTTCCTGCTGGTGGTGGCACGGATGAACCTGTCGTTGCAGCAGGTCCAGGCCGCGAACGCCGAACGGATCGCGGCCCAGGCCGAGCTGATCCACCAGGCAGCGCACGACTCCCTGACCGGCCTGGCCAACCGGGCCCAAGCCCTCCGGCTGATCTCCGGTGCCCTCAGCCGAGCCCAACGCAGCGGTGCGGTGATCGGACTGCTGTTCATCGACCTCGACGACTTCAAGCAGGTCAACGACACCCTCGGACACTCCGCCGGCGATGAGGTCCTCAAGACCGTCGCCGCGCGGATGTCACAAACCGTCCGAGGCGGTGACGTCGTCGCCCGCCTCGGCGGCGACGAGTTCGTGGTGCTGTTGGAACCTCTCGACGAACAGGCCTCCGGGGTGACCGTGGCCGAGCGCGTGATCGACGCCGTGTCGCAGCCGATGCACCTGGCCGACGGCCACACCGCCCGGATCGGCGCCAGCGCCGGACTGGCCATCAGCCAGGACGGTGGCGTCGACGCCGACCGACTGCTGATCGAGGCCGACCTGGCCGTCTACCGCGCCAAGGGGATGGGGCGTGGGCGCACCGAAGTGTTCGACCAGGCCCTACAGGAGCAGATCCAGCGGCGCAGTGCCCTCGAGCAAGCGATCCGGACTGCGATCCGCGACGACACGGTCACTCTCACGTTCGAGCCGGTCGTCGAGCTGGTGACTGGCGAACCCAGCGGCTTCGTGACCCGGACCACGTGTCTGGTGGACGGGGTTGCCTTCGACCGGCAGTCGCTGGTCGCCGACCTCGGTCGTAACCCGGCCGTCGTAGAGCTCGACACCTGGTGCCTGCACAAGGCCACCGCGATCATGGCCGGACTCGGCGATCAGGTCGGCCCGATGTCGATCGAGGTGCCGATCACCCGTCAGCACCTCGTCCTGGACCGGGTGATCGCCGACATCGACCGGGCCCTCACCGGGTCCGGTCTGCGCGGTGACCGGCTGGTCCTCATCCTCTCGGTGACCGGGCTGTCTGACGACTTGCGGTTGCTGAGCAACCTGACTCGGCTCCAGGAGCGAGGAGTGAACGTCAGCATGGACGGCTTCGGCGCCGGAACCGGACCCACCAACCAGTGGCTCCGACTGCCGGTCGCCACCGTCCGGCTCGACCCCACACTGTTGCGCGACGCGGCCCGCCCGGGAACCGCCACACCCCACGCGGAGCTCGCGGGCCAGGCATCGAAAGATGGGAACGAACGGGACGAGACAGCGATGTCAGTGCAGCTGCTCAGGTTGACGGTGCAGACCGCGCACGCCTTCGGCTACCAGGTGATCGCCCAAGACGTCGACGACCACACCCTCCTCACCGCCGCCTCCCAGGCCGGCTGCGACCTGGGCCAAGGTCCAGTCATGGCCGAGCTGCTCATCGACCACACCATCGAGTACGGCCCCCTGATGGCCTCGGACGTCCGGCCCGCACCACCACGCCGTTGACCGCAGCACAACGACAAAGGAGTCAAGGCGAACGAGCGCGAATGGCTGTCTGGCCGCGCTGTTCCCCCATCTCCCGCCGGCGAGGCTCCTACCTCCCGGGCTCGGCGAGTTCGACGACCAGGGCCCGGTGGTCGGACAGCGGCAACCGGACCGCCCGACTGTCCACCACCCGGCCGACATCCCCTCGGGCGAGCACGTGGTCGAGCTGTCGGTCCGGTTCGTCCAGCGGGAAAGTCAGGTGCTCAGCCAGACTGCGGTAACCGGTGACCCGGGCGGGTCGTGGGGCCTCCATGTTGAGGTCCCCCATCAAGATGGTGGGGTCCGGCAGCGTGGCCAGGTCCCGGCGGATCCGCCGGAGCTGGAGTCGTCCCCAGCCGGGGACGAAGGAGAGGTGCGTGTTGGCGACGATCAACGGCCCGAACGGGCTATCCAGATGGGCGATCACGGCTGCGCGGGGTTCTTCGTCGACCATGATCACCTTGCCGGGACCGCGGAGGTACATCGGGAAGCGGAAGCCGATCCGTGGCAGGCGCAGCGTCTGCCAGGTCCGCACCGGGTAACGCGACAGGAGTGCCACCCCGTACGACGCGGTGCCCGGCACGTCGTCCTCGGTGGACGCCATCCAGGTGGCGCCGGGCGTGCCCGACAGCGCCGCGACGAACCGGTGCGAGACAGCCCCCATGGCCTCGGCGGCCACCGCGGTCAGATCGGCCAGGTGGGATCGGGGCTGATCGCGGTCCACCTCCTGAAGGGCGAGCACGTCGGCGTCCAGGCTGGCCACGGCTGCGGCCAACCGCTCCACGTCCACGCTGTGGTCGCTCATCGACCGCCCGTGCAGAATGTTGAAGGTCGCCAACCGCATATGACGAAGGTAGCCATCATCGATACGTCCCAGTCACCCCCACCCGCTGCGGCCGCCCTTGAGACGGGGCGCACCGCAATGCGGGAGGCGCTGCGCACGTCCGCGTCCGCCCTCAAGGCGGCGGACGTGCCGTTCGCGCTCGCCGGTAGCTATGCCTTGTGGGTCTTCGGGGGGCCTGAGGGTGACCACGACGTCGATATGGTCGTCCCCGAGGACGTCGTGGAACAGGCCGCCGAGGCCTTGGCCGCCGCCGGGTTCCAGATCGAGCGACCACCGGAGGACTGGCTCTTCAAGGCCTGGCACCAAGGGGTGCTGGTCGATGTGCTGCACCGACTGGTGGGCGTGCCGGTAGATCATCAGCTGGTGGCTGAGGCTGAACAGCATGACGTCCTGGGAGTGCGGATGCCGGTGCTGACGCCGACCGTCGTGATGACCACCAAATGCTCGCGCTCAGTGAGCAGTATTGCGACCTGGGGACGCTGCTGCCCGGCGCCCGCGCCGTCCGCGAGCGGATCAACTGGGCCGAGATCAGCGCGGCCGCCGCAGATCACCCCTTTGCGGAGGCGTTTCTGTTCCTCGCCCGGCGACTCGGCATCAGTCCCTGACGTCAGCTCCGGCACGGATCCGGAGCGGGTCAGTTCCGGCTGGTGACGGACCGCTCGGGATTCCTTCCACCGCCCGGCAGCGGTTACGCCGTTTTCAAGCGCGGATCATGGGTATGGCCTTTGTGTGTCGTCGGTGATGCGGATGCGGCTCGACGAGCGACGCGGTAGACCATCGCGGTCGCTCGCTGACCGCAGTGTGAAGGCGGTGGTCGGGTCGCTGCTGGTGACACTGGTCTTCCTCACGGCAGGTTGCGGAGGGTCTCCGGACACGGAAGACCTGAGCAAGGCACTGCTGGAGACGCGTGCCGCTGTCCGCAGCACCGAGCTGGCCGTCGACCTCCACGACGAAGGTCGGACGACCAAGGCGGCGGCCCAGGTCACGGTCGCTGACATGGTGGACCAGATCGGCCTGGCCCAGCGTCGGCTCGTCAAGGCGCCGGCAGACACCCCGGAGCTCCGCGACCTGAGGCGCCAGTGCGAGGTCGTGGTGACCGACGCCCTCGCCACCGTGCAGGACACCGAGGAGGCCCTGTCCGGCCCGGCTGACGGACCTGTGCCGAGCGCGGATCTGTCCCGGGTGGAGGGTGCGGTCGACCAGACGCTGACGGTGGTGACGAAGCGGTGAAGCGGCTGTTCGCTGTGGCTCTGGGCATTCTGACCGCCATCGGTGGTTTCCTCGACATCGGCGACATCGTCACCAACGCCGTGGTCGGCTCCCGGTTCGGCATGTCGCTGGCCTGGGTGGTGGTGGTCGGTGTGATCGGCATCTGCGTGTTCGCTCAGATGTCGGGCCGGGTGGCTGCCGTGAGTGGGCGCGCGACGTTCGAGATCATCCGTGAACGCCTCGGCCCTCGGGCGGCCTCGGCGAACCTCGCCGCGTCGTTCCTGATCAACGTGATGACGTTGACCGCCGAGGTCGGGGGCATCGCGCTGGCCCTGCAACTGGTCAGCAGCGTCTCCTACCTGCTGTGGGTGCCGTTCGCCGCGGGAGCGGTCTGGCTGGTGATCTGGCGAGTCCGCTTCTCCATCATGGAGAACGTGACCGGCCTGATCGGGCTCACCCTGGTCGGCTTCGCCGTCGCCTTGTTCCTGCTCGGACCGAGCTGGAGCGAGCTCGCACAGCAGGTGATGCAGCAGGGGCTGCCCGGTACGGAGAAGGCGACGACGTACTGGTTCTACGCCGTCGCGCTGTTCGGGGCCGCGATGACACCGTACGAGGTGTTCTTCTTCTCCTCCGGAGCGGTCGAGGAAGGCTGGACGGCTGAGGACCTCACCCAGTCACGAGTCAACGTGCTCGTCGGCTTCCCCCTCGGTGGGGTGCTGTCGCTGGCCATCGCCGCTTGCGGCGCGGTCGTCCTGCTGCCTCAGTCCATCCAGGTCACCACGCTCTCTCAGGTGATGCTGCCGGTGGCCGAGGCCGGCGGGAAGGTCTTGCTGGCCGTCATCATCCTCGGGGTGGTGGCCGCGACATTCGGGGCGGCCCTGGAGACGACTCTCTCGTCGGGCTACACCTTGGCGCAGTTCAACGGCTGGAGCTGGGGCAAGTTCCACCGCCCCACCGAGGCCGCCCGGTTCCACCTCACCATGATCATCTGCTTGATCGTGGGTCTCGGGGTGCTGCTGACCGGAATGGACCCGATCAAGATCACCGAGCTCTCCGTGGTGTTCTCCGCCATCGCGCTGCCGCTGACCTACCTGCCGATCCTGGTGGTCGCGAACGACCCGGAGTACATGGGTGAACAGGTGAACGGCGCCGTCACCAACGCCGCCGGCGTGTTCTACCTGATCGTGATCCTGGTCGCCTCGCTGGCCGCAGTCCCGCTGTTGATCATCACCGGAGCCGGCTCGTGAACCTCCCGCACCCACCCGACACGGCAGCCGTCACCGGACGGTTGATCGATGCACGGCTGCATCTGCTGGACCGTCAGGTCCTGGATCGTGCTGCTCTGCCGGTGACCACGGTCGACGACATCTCCCTGTCCGACGTTCCCACCGGACCCTTGCCCCACGCCAGCCCTTCGCCGACGATCACCGCGCTGCTCAGTGGAGTCTTCCGGTTCACCCGGATCTTCGGCGGTCGCCCGCCGATGTCTCGTCTGGATCGCATCTCCTGGTCCGACCTCGCCGAGATCGGCACCGCGATCCGGCTCCGAGCTGCCAGGGACACCCTTCAGGTCGGCTGGCTCGAGCGGTGGGTGGCCCGGCACGTGATCGGCAAGATCCCCGGGGGCCGCCATGATCCTGAGTGAGCTGATCGGCTCCCCAGTCGTCCAGGGTGGCGAGCGAGTCGGCCGTGTTGCCGATCTCCGCTTCCTCCTGGACGCTGTGCCCGACACCAGCGGGGACCTTCGGATCCCGATGCCCGAGGCGCGCCTTTACGGGATCCTGGTCAGTCCACGTACGCCGGCATCATTCCTCGGCTACGAACGATCCGGGGTCACCAGACCGTGGCCGCTGGCCCAGCTGCTGCGACGGCGCGAGCGGGGCTCGTTCCTGGTGCTGTGGGCTGATGTCGGCCAGATCTCCGCCGACGGGGTCCTGCTTCGACCACATGCACGACGATGGTCCCCGGCCCTGCCCGGATCGTTCACCCGCCGTGCGCGAGAGGGACAGCACTGACCCACGCCGCCAACCCCAGCACCGGCACTGCGAGCCTGGTGCTTCCCCACCTCCTCGGCTTCAGCAATCGAGCCTTCAGTGGTCGTGACGTCCTTGGCGGCCGTCAAGCCGGTGATCGATGAGGGCAAGTCCAGCGCGTCGGACCCGGCGCCTGTCCCCCACGAGTCGATGCGTCGACGCTGCGGGGACCGGACCGGGTCATGGGGTTGTGAAGGTGCCGGGGAGTCGCGATCGTGCAGGCGGCAGCGGTGGGTACCGCACATCGTCGGCCACCGGAATCTGCTGGACCGATTCCGCGACGAGCATGAGCACCCGGGTCGGCATGCCGGCTGGCCACACCTCCAAAGTGTCGGCCAACTCGGTCGGCACGGTGCAGTCGGGGACCACCAGGCCCATGCCGGCCGCCCGAGCGATCAGCACCCGACCAGCGGTGCTGGCGTCGACATCCAACGCGACATCGGCACGGTCGACGAAGTTGCAGGCGTCGTTGTACACGGGTAGCCGGACGTAGACGCGGTGATCACCGGCGGCGTAGACGACGGGCTGGGCGGCTGGGCCACGGGCTCGTGCGTACCGGAGCAGACCTGCATGTCGTCGGCGGATCACTCGCCAGGGATCGACCGGGTCGGGGCGGGCGCGGGCCCGCATCCAGGCAGCTGGCGGGGTGGCGCCACACGAGTGACGGGATCGGTGGTGGCTGTCATCCATGGTGTCCCACCTCGAGGTGGCCGAATGTCGAGTAGGCGAAAAGGGAGGCGCGATCCCCTGCGAAAGTGACTGGTCGTGAGCTGGTCGCCGACACTGACGTGGCGGCGAGCTCGCGCCCGTACACCAGCCTACGTCTATCCGGTTGTCGCCCGGCCATAGATGTCTTGGTCCAGCCCGCCGGCATTGGGACAGGTGTCGGGGCCCCAGCTGCCGTCGGCGCTTTGGCTCCGGCACTGGTGGACGTCGAAGCCTTCGCCACCGGGGTAGCGGGGGTCGTCGCCGCCGACCACTTGTCGAGTGTCGGTCCAGGCGTTCATGGCGAACGACCCAACCGACGACACGTAGTTGTAGTCCCCGTGGAACGGGACGCGCCGATCACCGAACATCTCGTAGTTGGGCATCTGGCTGGCGGTCGAGAGGCGAGTTGACGCCCAGTCGACGCCACCATCCCGAGAAGAAGCAGCGTAGGTGTCGAGTCCTGCGGTGGCCGCGGCGAAGCCGGCCGCGTCGCGGACGGCGCCGTTGTTGCCGGGCGGGTACTGCACGCTGTAGGCGGGATCGTTGCGGCTGTCATGCCAGACGGCGTGGAGGACTCCGCCGTCGGCGTTGATGTCGGGGAAGAACTGGTGACCTTGCTTCACCTGGGCGATCTGGCGCGGTGTCGACCAGGTGCCTCCGGACAGGCGAGTGAAGTAGACAGCCCCCTGACCGACGCGCAGCGTGCCGCCCTCCGGCTCGGCCGTGTTGTAGGTCGTCGCCGCATCCTGCTCCGTGCCCTTGACGATGCCGTCATAGACGAGGTACACGTTCTGGTCGGCGGCCTTGGGGTCGGCGGTGATCCGCGGTTGACTGTCGTGGCGGAAGAACACGAACCCGCTCTGGCAGGCGAACGGACCCGAGCCACAGTCTCGGCTGTCGCCGACCGACTCCTCACCGGCCTCGGACTCCGGCCCGTCCGCGTTGCGGTACGCCTGCTCGTGAGCGTTCTCTGCGGCGCCGGGGTCGCCGGCGGAATCGGCCGCGTCATAGGGCTCGAAGAAGGCCGCCGTCAGCGGCTTGGTGAAGGTGCGTCCGCCGTCGGTAGAGGTCACGTAGCGGATGGAGTTCTGCTGGTGGCCCCGGTTCGATTCGAACTGCCGGTACGCGATGTAGACGGTGCCGTTGCTGGTCACGGCGATGTCGGCGAACTGCACATCTTTGGAGCCGGTCGAGATCTTGGTCGGGTGGCTGAAGGTCACGCCATGGTCGGTGGAGCGGACGAGTTGGATCGAGTTGTTGCCCCCCACCCCCTGGAAGAGGCTCCAGGCGGCGTAAACGGTGCCGCGATGGGGACTGTTCACGCCGCGGTCGACCTCGATGGAGGTCTTGTCGTTGAATCGTCCGTTCAGGGCCGGCGTGCCGGATCCGACGATCACGGTGCGCAGGTAGCGGCTCGCGTCCTGGTCGTAGGTGGCGACCCAAACAGATCCGTTCTGCGGTTGCACACGGTTGAATGCATTGCCCATGTAGAACAACCGGCCCTCCGTGTCCCAGGCTTGAACAGGATCGCCGGCGTTCGATATGCCACGCTGCTGCAGCGGGCTCGCCTGGCCCTCAGGTGAGGTGTCGGTCGGGTATCCCGGCAGCAGGCTGCCGGTCCACCCGCTGCCGCCGTTGGTGCTGCGGTAGAAGCCGGCCCAAGTGCCGCCAGCCAGCTCGACGGTGCAATAGTCGTTCGAGCCGGCCACCACAATGGAAGGGTTGCGCGCATCCACCGCCACTGAGGGCTCGTTCTGCTGTCGGCGGTTCGTCCCGCAGGCCGTGATGGCGTCACCCGCGCCGGGCGTCCGCCCGTTCGCCTTCACGTACGCCGCATCCGTGCTGATCGCCGCCTCAGACCCAGCCGGAGTGGACCCAGCCGCCGGCACCAGTGCTGATGTAGCCGTCAACGCACCGACCGTCAGCAAAGCGCCCATGATCAAACGCCGGCGAACACCACGCATGACCCAGCTCCTCCCCACCGTGCCGTCGCCATCCCCGAGCCGGCAATGAGGCTGCCCACATCCCCCACCCACCAGGCACGGGTCTGACCTGATAGGACAGGCGTATCACCGTCACCCTCAGCTCGGCAAGAGCCTCCCGACCGCCTCACCGGCATCGAAACCTGAGCTGAACCGCCCCTGACCGAATCCACGCCGAACAAGGACGACCCGCGTCCTGCCCAAGCCCATTGCGGCAGTCTCCAGCACATTCCCATCGGACGATCCTCCTGTGGTTGACTGGTGCCCCGGGCGTCGTGGTGAGGGTGATCGTGGTGAGGCTGAGCTGTCGGGACTTGTAGCGTCGGTTGAGTTCTGCCATCACCGGCCTTGCGGCGCCGTCGGTGTTCGAGAGCACGACGGCATCGACGTCAGCCTCGCCGTATCGGGTGAGCAGGGCGCTGACCCCGGCGTTGCTGCCTTTCGTGCCGAGCGTTGATCGGCGGAACTCCAGGCCGAAGCCGTACCGGATCTGAGCGTGCCGAGTGACCTGTTGGGTCAGGTACTGGTGAGTTCGGGCGTCAACAGACCGGCCGACTGGGGTCAGCCGTGACGGGGATCTGAACCGCTCTCTTGAGATCGGGCACCCTGTCGTCGCGGATGCCGACCGGGGCGAGGTGGAAGCTGGACTCCAGCGTGGTCAGGATCGACGATGTGTCGTAGACGGTGTGGTCGACGCCGGAGCGGGTCATCCCGGCCGAGATCAGCACCGCCGGGATGCGAGTGCCGGGGGCGAAGGCGTCGTACGCGCCCTTGGTCGAGCTGTGTTTGCCGGGCGGGGGCACGTGGTCCCACTGGCCGCCGAACTCGTCGTAGGTGACGATGATCAGCGTGTCCTTGGCCTGCGGTCCGTTCACCACCGCCGACAACAGCTTGACCAGGTAGTCGCTACAGTCGCTGGCGCGGCATGGCCAGGGTGCTCATTCTCTGCCCCGTACGGTTTGACGAAGCTGACCCGGTCCTCCGCTACCCCTGCAGCGAGTACTGGCACGTGTGGCGCCAAGACAGTCGGCCGCGGAGCCGCGAGCGAAGCTGTTCCGACGCCGGCTGCGTTGGGCCTTCAGTCGCTGGTGGTGCACCATCTCACCGCGGCCCGGGGTCGCCGAGGGACTCGCGGTGTGGAACACCGCCAACGATGCTGTCCTCGCCAAAACGATGCTGTCCTCGCCAAAAGGCCACTCGAAGCCGGAGGGTCGGGAACCCGACTACCACCCTCGATTCTGACGAGGCCCTATTCCTCGCCAACGGCTGTACCTCCGCGCGGCGCTGGCCACGCGGACTGCTCGCGATCGCCACCACCTGCCCGGGACGCCATCACCGTCAGCGGGGCCTGGTCCGGGCAGGTGGAGGGTCTGATCGTCAGCCTCGAAGGATGGTTTCTGCGCCTCCGGCTTCTGTCATCGAGCCGTCCCAGCCGGGCGCCCATGTTGTGTGGCACGCGAGGCAACAGTCGTGCGTACGCTCAGGACCTTTAGCAGCCGGCCAAGGCTACCCAGCCGGGGCCTACTCGGTGTCGTTCCGGCTGGGTGGCAGGTTCTGCGCGTTCTCGACGATCTCGCTGGCCTCTTCGTAGGAGATGACCCGAGCCGGGCTGGACTCACCCGTGACAGGAGAAGTCGTGACGGGCGGGGCCTCAACCGGCGTCACGTCGATCGGCTCGACCCGCTCGACCGGAGTCGATGTTGACTCCCTGCTCTTGCCTGCCGCGGCAACCCCCGCAACCGTGGCCGCCGCCGCGGCACCTACGCCGAGACCTGCAGCGACAGCCTTGCCCGACACTCCGACTTTCCCGTCGTCGCCCCGAGACTGATCGGCGTCATCGATGCCGACCGATCCCCCAGCACCGCCAGGATTCACCGAGCCACGCCACGCACCGGTCGCGTACCCCTCGGACTCGACGAAGGTCTTGAACCTCTCCAAGTCGCCCTTGGCGCGGTTCTCGACCACGTTCAGCTTGTCGCCGACCTTCTCCACCCAGCCCTCGGGCTCGTACTCCAACGAGAGATGGACCACGCTGCGTCCGCCCAAGTCCTGGAACGTCACCACGCCCGCATTCGTGGCGCCCTCGGTCGCCGCCCAGGCGATCTTCCGCTCGGGAACCTGCTCCAGGATCGTGGCCTCCCAGCGGCGCTTGACCCCGGCAATCTCAGCGACCCACTCCAGTCGGTCATCACTCAACTGCGTGACGCTGGTGATCCCGCTCATGAACTGAGGGAAGTCCTCGAAATGTGTCCACTGGTTGTAGACAGCGGAGACCGGCAGATTCACTTCGATCGACTCTTCGACATGCGTGCTCACGGCGCCTCCTCAGGCTGGTGGTGTGCTCACCGATTACCCACTTCACCCTGATTGACACCGATCTCTAGCCGAGAGCGCGACCCAGCAAGCTGGTCGCTTCGGGCACAACACCCGGCCGTACGCCGGCACCGCCCAGCCGGGCGACACCCTGGCCGGTACGCAGCGGTCGGGGGACACAAACTCAGAACCAGGCTCGTTCTGCGCCCTCTTGGAGTGGGATGCGGTGGTGCACCCTCCAGCTCAAGATACCGGGCGCCTGCGATCAACTCATCTGAGCGGAGCGCGAGCGATGCGGTATCCGCCGCGAGCAGCAAACGGCACACAACAACACCCGCGGAAGCGCGCCACGCAAGGCGAAGAGCTCATCAACAGCATGAAGCCGCTGCGGCCGGGGCCATCGCTGGTCGTGGTGGGACGTCCAACCCAGCGGGATCAACTCCCTAGACTTCGCCCAGACGGACCGGCGCCTACCTTGGACCGACGCCGTTCACCGTGGGCGTCGAAGGTGCTGGCAGGGTCGTCACAGGCCGAAGCCGAAGAAGGCGCCGTCGCAGACCCGTATTCCTGAATGGGGTGCGCCAGAGGGAAGGAACTGAGACGATGACCAAGCTGTTCGACGACCCGACCACCTTCAGCGAGGACCTACTCGCAGGCTTCTGCGATCTCTACGCTGATCGTGTCCTGCCCGTTTACGGTGGCGTGGTCCGGGCCGCTGAGACACCGTCCGGCAAGGTCGCTGTCGTCGTCGGTGGCGGATCAGGGCACTACCCCGCGTTCTGCGGAATCGTGGGACCCGGCTTCGCCGACGGTGCGGTGGTGGGGAACGTCTTCACCTCTCCCTCGACCAAGGAGGCGGTATCGGTCGGTCGTGCTGCGGCCGGAGACAGTGGCCTGCTGTTCAGCACCGGCAACTACGCCGGTGACGTCATGAACTTCACCTTGGCGCAGGAGCAACTGGCCAGGGAGGGCATCGACACCCGAGTCGTCTTCGTCACCGACGACATCGCGAGCGCCCCGCTGGAGGAGATGACGAAGCGACGCGGCATCGCCGGCGACTTCGTGGTCTTCCGGGTCGCCGGAGCGGCCGCCGATGCCGGCTACGACCTCGACCGCGTGGAAAGCATCGCCCGACGCGCCAACGACCGGACCAGGACGATGGGGGTTGCCTTCGCCGGCTGCACCCTGCCCGGGGCGGACAACCCGCTGTTCGAGGTCGCGGAGGGCCAGATGGGAGTCGGGTTGGGCATCCACGGCGAACCTGGCATCGCCGACACGGCACTGCCCAGCGCCGCCGAGCTGGCTCGCACACTGGTGGACAGTGTGCTCGCCGAGGCCCCCGCCGACGACTCCCACCGGGTCGGGGTGATCTTGAACGGGCTCGGCGCCACCAAGTACGAAGAGCTGTTCGTGGTCTGGAAGACCGCCGCCCGGTTGCTCCGCGACGCCGGTTACACCCTGGTCGATCCCGAAGTGGGTGAGCTGGTCACCAGCCTCGACATGGCTGGCTGCTCACTCACTCTGGCCTTCCTCGACCACGAGCTGGAAGGTCTGTGGACCTCCCCCGCCGACACCCCCGCGTACCGAAAGGGAAGCGCCGCCGCCGGCGTAGGACCGGCGCGCCGAAGCGTCACCGTCGAGCGTGCGGATGAGCAGGTGAGCGTCGAGGTGTCTGACGCCTCCCGAGCCTGCGCGGCCACCGCAGCCACGATCATCGATGCCATCGCCGAGGCGATCGATGATGCCGCCGACGAGCTCGGCCGCATCGACGCCGTGGCCGGCGACGGTGACCACGGCCGCGGGATGAAGAAGGGGACGACCGCCGCCCGCGACGCCGTGCACGGCTCGACCGGCGGCGTGGCGACGCTGCTCCACGCCGCGGGCGGGGCCTGGGCCGCGAAAGCCGGCGGCACCTCCGGCGTCTTGTGGGGCGCCGCCCTCGCAGCCGTAGGAGACTCGCTCGGCGACACCGCCGACACGATCACCGCAGTCGACGTCGCCGCGGCCATCCGAGCGGGCCTGGACGCCATCACCACCCTGGGCAAGGCCACGGTAGGTGACAAGACGATGCTGGACGCCCTGGTGCCGTTCGTCGACGAACTCGACCAGCTGACGTCGGCCGGCATGCCACTCGCTCAAGCCTGGTCGCGGGCCGCGGCCACAGCCACGGAAGCGGCCGACGCGACGGCCGCCCTCCGACCCCTGGTAGGACGTGCACGGCCCCTCGCCGAAAAGAGTGTCGGCACCCCCGACGCCGGGGCGATCTCCATCGCCCTCTGCCTGCGTACCGCCAGCGACGTCCTCAACCGCACCACCTCCCCCACCGCACTCCAGGAGACACGATGAGCGCCCTGCGCGTAGTCGTCGGCGCCGATGACGCCGGCTTCGAGTACAAAGAGATTCTTCGATCCGACCTCGAGCAGGACAGTCGCGTCGCCCAGGTCATCGACGTGGGCGTGACCGAACAGTCGATCGACTATCCCCACATCGCCGTCCAGGCCGCGCGGATGATCGCCGCCGGCGAGGCGGACAGGGCGCTGCTCATCTGCGGCACCGGTCTCGGCGTGGCCATCAGCGCCAACAAGGTGGCCGGCATCCGGGCAGTGACCGCCCATGACAGCTTCTCCGTCGAGCGCTCCGTCCTGTCCAACAACGCCCAGGTCCTCTGCCTCGGGCAACGCGTGATCGGCATCGAGCTCGCTCGCCGCCTCGCCCGGGAATGGCTCGGCTACGAGTTCGACCCCACCTCCACCTCCGCACCCAAGGTCGACGCCATCACCAGCTACGAGACCGCCAACAGCCCGGCGGACACCTACGACAACCTCGTCGCCGACGAAGCCACCGCCCGACCCTGCGACTGACCAGGCCGCTGCAGCACCCCGACACCCGAAGGATCCAGATCGTGTCAACCACACCTGCCGTCGACCTCAGCTTCGATCTGCGCGACAAGGTCGCTGTCATCACCGGAGGCGGCTCCGGAATCGGGGCCGCGATCGCTGCGGCCTACGCCGCCAGCGGCGCCCACGTCGCCATCCTGGACCTGTCCCTCGACAGCGCCTCGAACACCGCCGCCGCGGTAGGCGACGGCGCCGTGGCGTACGCCTGCGACGTCACCGACCGCGCCTCCGTCGAAGCAGCAGTCGCCAGGGTCCACGAGTTGTTCGGCCGCATCGACATCCTCGTCAACTCCGCCGGCGTCGCCCTCCTCGCGCCGGCGGAAGAACTCACCGCACAAGCCTGGGACACCACGTTGGCGGTCAACCTGACCGGCGCCTTCCACGTCTGCCAGGTGGTGGGACGGATCATGCTCGATCAAGGCAGCGGCAAGGTGATCAACCTCGCCTCCCAGGCCGCCACCGTCGCCCTGATCGATCACGCTGCCTACTGCGCGTCCAAGTTCGGGCTCGTCGGGCTGACGAAGGTCCTCGCCTCCGAATGGGCCGGTCGCGGCGTCACCGCCAACACCATCAGCCCAACGGTGGTCCTCACCGACCTCGGCCGCAAGGCGTGGGCTGGGGAGAAGGGTGAGCGCCTCAAGGCACAGATCCCGACCGGGCGGTTCGCCTACCCCGAGGAGATCGCCGCCGCCGCCGTCTTCCTGGCCTCCAACGCCTCCGACATGATCAACGGCGCCGATCTCCCCATCGACGGTGGCTACACCATCCGCTGACCGGCGCGGGGCGGGCACGTCAGGGCAGGTACCGACTGGCCCGCTACGAGCCCCGGAGGCGACGCGGACTTTCCCGCCGTTGGGGGCCGAGCCTGCAGCATCCCGCGACCCAGTCGCCCACAGTTCCCATGCGTTCAGCGGACGATCGGGTCAGCTGGACGACCGAGCCGGCCGGACCGGTGGCAGTTCAGGAGTCCCCGGGAAGTGATGCTGCCAGCAGCTTGGCGAGAAGCTCGCGGGTGATCGATGTGCCGGGAAAGTTGACCATCCGCCCGATCGGCATGGATGCGAGCATCTTCTCCATGCCCTCGTTCTGCTCCGGCGACCCGCTGTCGAACGCCGCCCGCATCGCCGTCACGGCGACCCGGGCGACCGGGCCTGCGATCGGGTGCATGAGGACATCAGACAGTCGGGATTCCTCGGTCAGCGGCAGCACGACGCGATCCCCGGCGACCTCGATGGTGGTCGTTGCGCGGAGGTCACGGCTCGAGGCCCCGACCTCCACCAGGTACGCGCCGCCCTCGACAACCCAACGATCCACACGAACGTCCCAGTAGGCCAGGTCCTCGCGTCGGATGATCATGTGGGCGTCGACGGTCGCCCCGGGCTGTACCGGCACCGACGCGAACGCCTTGAGCTCCCGCGGTGCCCGCTGCACTCGTGAGGAGGGCAGCGAGGTGTAGACCTGCACCACCTCACGGCCGGGAACAGTGCCGGTGTTGGTGATGGGCACACCGATCTCCAGGTCACCATCGGGGGTGGTGGCGACGGTCGGCTGCCCGTACGCGAAGGTGGTGTAGCTCAGGCCGTGACCGAACGGGAAGGCGACGTCCAGGCCGCGCTCGTCGTACCAGCGGTAACCCACGAGGAGTCCTTCCCCGTATCGAACGTGGCCGTGCTCGCCCGGGAAGTTCCCGTAGGCCGGGGTGTCCGCCAACCGCCGGGGAATTGTTTCGGTGAGCTTGGCGGATGGGTTCACCACCCCGTACAGCACATCGGCGGTCCCGCCGCCGCCGGCCTGCCCGAGCAGCCAGCCTTCCAGGATCGCCGGGACCCGATCGGCGAACGGCAGCGCGACGACACCGCCGTTGGACAACACGACGACCGTCTGCGGGTTGGCCTCCACCACAGCGTCGAGCAGGGCGAGCTGGTCGGCGGGCAGGTCGATGTGCTGCCGGTCGAACCCTTCCGACTCAGCCCGGGCCGGCAGGCCGAGAAACACGACCACGACCTCGCACTCCTGCGCGGCTGCCACCGCCTCCGCGCGCAAGTCGTCAGCCGATCCACCTTCGTCGTAGCTGAAACCTGGGGCGTACATGACCTCGACCTGCGACAAGGCCCGGATCTCGGCGAGGGCAGTGTCGAGCCGGGTCGGATTGATGTGGGACGAGCCGGCGCCCTGGTAGCGCGGGTTCTCGGCAAAGGCTCCGATGACGGCGAGTGTGGTCGACCGGGTCAGCGGAAGCAGTCCGTCGTCGTTCTTGAGCAGGACGATCGAACGGCCGGCGGCCTCGCGTGCAAGTTGGTGGTGAGTGTCGACGTTCAACGGGCCGGACACCGGCGGCCGGGCTGAGGCCTTCGCCACGAGATCGAGGACGCGGGTGACCGAGCGGTCCAGCACGCCCTCATCCAGCGTCCCATCGGTGATGGCGGCCACGATCTGCGTGTCGGTCCGTCCGCCGCTGGACGGCATCTCCAGATCGAGGCCGGCACGCAGAGCCGGGACCCGCTTCGCAACGGCGCCCCAGTCGGAGACCACGAGTCCCTGGAACCCCCACTCACCGCGCAGCACGTCGGTGAGCAACCAGGGGTCCTGCGAGGCGTGCACACCGTTGATCCGGTTGTAGGAGCACATCACCGTCCACGGCTGAGACTCGGTGACGACTCGTTGGAACGCGCGCAGGTAGATCTCACGGAGCGGTCGAGGGTCGACGTCGCTGGACACCAGCAGCCGATCGGTCTCCTGGTTGTTGGCGGCGAAGTGCTTGAGCGATGCCCCGACACCGGTCGACTGCAGTCCTGAGACGAAGCCGACGCCGAGCGCAGCCGAAAGGACCGGGTCCTCGGAGAAGTACTCGAAGTTCCGGCCGCACAACGGATGGCGCTTGATGTTGACGCCCGGGCCGAGCAACACGGCGACGCCTTCGATGGCGGCCTCGATGCCCAGGGCTTCGCCCACCCGACGGATCAGGACAGGATCCCACGACGAGCCGAGACCGACCGCCGGCGGGAAGCAGGTCGCCGGCACGCTCTCGGCGATGCCGAGATGATCCGTCGCGGCGACCTGCTTACGCAGTCCGTGCGGCCCATCGGTGAGCATGATCGCAGGCACACCGGCGCGCTCGATCCCCTTCGTCATCCAGAAGTCGGCGCCGCTGGTCAAGGAGGCTCGCTCCTCCAGAGTGAGCAGAGGCGGTCCAGGCAACTCGGCTGCGGTGGACCCTGCCTCCGGTACGGCGTCGAGTGAGGTGTCCGGCATCCTCGTCCCTTCCCTCGGTGAAGTGAGCCGGGTCGCGGATCCCGGCGACCCCATGATGCCCCTCAAACCGTGGCCGCGATCCATGAGAGGTCAGTACCCACTGGCCGTCCAGCCAGACAGCTGCGGAAGACGCCCGGGGGCTTACAGCAGGGCCTCGCACACCACGCCGTCGACACAAGCGTGCACTGCACTGATCGCGACGGCCCGAACCGCGCCGAAGGCCATTCCGGTGCCGTAAGCGCTGACCGCATAGGCCGCCCACAACGGGCGGAACCCGGGTATGGGAACACCCCGGGGCAGTCGAGGGCGCAGAAGATGGTCATGGTGGGTGGGTCCTTCCTCGAGAGTGCAGGGAAGGTGTCCGTGCCTGGCCAGGACCACAGGGCCAGCTACCGAGTCAGTCGGTCCGTCCCCGAGGCCTCGGCGTATCGGGTGCCGCAGGTTCTGTAGTCCGGCCGAGGCATCGGCACCGTCATCCAGGGATGCCCCGGGGCAGGCTCGTGACTGGCACCGCCGGCGTTGATCGTGGAATGACACTCCCAGTAGCCAGGCGCTATGAGCCGTCTCGGTTCAACGGCACCGCACAACGGGCATGCCATAACGCCATCCCACCCTCCACGCAACAGACCTCAGCGATCACGTTACGCGCACGGTATCAGCGGGCGTCCCGACTGGAATGCTCTCACTACGAGCGGTCCAGAACCTGCCCACCGTGTCTTCGGGACGGATCAGCAGGTAGGCGACCATGCCGGCGATGACGGTGATGTTCAGGGCGTGCCCTGAGGGAAGGGAGAACGCGTACACGTATGGCGGGATCACCTCGCTCAGAGGCGGTCTGCAGTATGGGCGGAACCATCAGTCGGGGCTCGCCTGCGCATATCGCAACCATTCCTCAACCGACACACCGAGCACACCGGCAGCGAGCGTCACCGACGACGCCGCGGTAGGGCCAGGCACGGTGGGCATGCCGAGCCCGCGCGGCTCCGGACTACCAAACCTCCTCACGCGGGTGCGTCAGGCGTCCAAGTCGTCATGTTTACCGGCCCGTAGGCGGGCCAGCAGCGCACTCACTGTCGCGTCGTCAATCATCGGTCGCCCCTCCCGTACGTCGCGCCCGAGAGCCTCGGTCACACAGCCCCCGCCCACCCGAGACCCCTCCGGTGCCGCATACCCCTGGTGCGGGAGGCAAACATCGACAGCCGCGGGTAAACCAGCCGCCCCGGAAGCCGACCTCCCCTGATGGCTGACGGACACTGCGTGCGACACGGCGCTGGGCCCATCCGAGGGTCTGACCGCGGCGGTTGTCTTCACTGCAAGTCAGCGTCGGACCAACGGAGGACCACGCAGGATCGGCGCCGTACGGGCTGGCGTCGGGCCCGGAGATCGGGTGGTGGCCACGACCACGCGGTCTCAGGTTGTTGCTATCCGCCGGGAAGGAAGCCTGCGACGGCCGCGAGCGTGGCCAACGGAACGGCTGACCACATGCGGCCCGAGTGTTCCTAGGCTGACCGCTCACAGCAGTCGACGTCTGGCGCTCGGTGCCCCAGCCCAGACTGAAGTCGGTCCTCACCGCCACGAGATGTCCTCAGTGACGCCTGGCCGATCCCAGCCCAGACTGAGGTCGATCAGCTGATCGTCCGCGACTGCCAGCTTCATGGCGCCGAAATAGACTCGCCGCCTTTGGTTCTGACCCGGTGCGGCAAGAATCTCACTCTGTCGACGGTGGCCGGAACGGTGGTCGCTGCGGCACAATGTGGCCATGGTCAGCGGGGTGGCTTCTCCAGCAGAGGAGCAGTTGGTGGCCCGGTTCACCGGGCGACTTGATGACCGGGTCGGCCGGTTCGTCGGTCGGCCCCACGCCGACCAGTGGGTGTGGGACGAGCACCTGATGGTGATCCTGGGTGATCCCGGCCGCTCGGGCTCGGCGTGCCTGCAGAGCCTGCTGCAGCGTGTGGTCGACGAGGAACGACAGATGGCGGCCGACGCGTTCAAAGCCGCCGTCGACCACGGTGACGAGGTCCTGATGTCGTGTCGCCTCCAGGCCGCAGACGGCAGCGTGCGCTCGGTGTTGATCACCGCGGAGGTGAGCGACGACGAACCTACTGGGGTGTCGATGTCAGCTCTGTTGCGGATCGACGGGTTGGCCGCCGTCACCGGCCCCTGGCTGGTCGGTCATGTCGTCGATCTCACGGCGCTCCGGCTGACGGCGACCCGGGCAGCCGCGAACCATGCCGTCATCGAAGCCGCCAAGCATCGGGCTGTCATCGAGCAGGCCAAAGGCATGCTGATGCTGAGCTACGGGATCGACGCCGACGCGGCCTTCGAGGTGCTGCGCCGGCACAGCCAGACCACCAACACCAAGGTCCACGACCTCGCCGCCCACCTCGTCGCCCATGCGACCACGCTGCACCTGGAGACCGCCCCCGTCCAGATCCAGGCCCTCCTCCGACAACCGCGCTGACGAGCAACTCATGGCTCGCTGACGGAGCCGTAGGGGCTCGTCAGACTCGGGGGCTGTCCCGCTAACGGCACCCCCCGTGTCTCGTTTAGGACATGTCCGCAAGTGGACGCTCCACGGGCTGCGGAGCGATGGGGAGTGTCCTACACTCGAACCAGATCCCGGTCTCCCCCACCGGAATCCGACTCCCCGACCGAGGTCCGTGGCCACCTGAACCCCCGAGCAGGCGGCCACGGACCTCTCGTGTTGGAGGGCTGGCCTAGCGAAAGCGCCGAGAACAGGACTGACTCTGGTCGGCTTCGCAGGGCATCGACCGCCCGCCCCCTCTCGACCATCCCCCCGAAGGGCTCGGCCGGTTGGCTGGCCCTACGCCGCCGGTGGCGGGCCGTCGTAGCGAGTCTCTTGGACGTGTCGAGTGCGTGACCGCTGCGCATTGGCGATGAGGCCGAGCACGATGGCAAGAGCGCCCGCGACAAGCAGGATGACGCCCAGCACGTCGTCGGTGACAAACGGGATGTTGATGTTGAGGGCGAAAAGAAGGACCAGTCCGAGAACGACCAGCAGGATGCCGATGCCGATTCCCATGAGCGTGTGCTCCCTTCGTAGAGGTGAGTCGTGCTCGTCGACGCTAGCGGACAGGGCGGCCTGACGCGTCACCTGTGCGTGTCGCAGACCACCGACTCCCCGACTCGCGCCGGTCACCACCGCTGTCGGCACCGAGCCGAGCAGCCTGTGCTCGAATCGCGCGGGTGCTCCGGTCAGGCGTCCAGCAGGACCGGCAGAAGGTCTCTCCGCACCAGATCGAGTGCGGGCCGCCAGTCGGGTGGCATCTGGTCCGTAGCCGGCGGTCCCGGATCGAAGCCCGGATCGCCGGTCGTGGCGACCACGGCACCGGCTGCCGGGACCACAAGAAGATGCTGCCCAGCCCATCCTGCCGCCAACAGCATTCCTTCGGGGATCCACAGGAGGAACCCGTACGGCACCATCTCCGGCGGTCCCCCACCCACCTGGGCCTGGGTCATCTGCTCGAAGTACGGCGGATCCAGCAGCTCCTGCCCGTTCAGCCGGCCGCCGTCCAGCCACAGCTGGCCCAGGGCGCCGAGGTCGTGGGCCGTGAGCTGGAGACGGTCCGACCCGGTCGAATAGCCGTCCGGATCGCTCGGCCACGCATAGTCCACGATCCCGAGCGGGGCGAACAGCTCACGCCCCGCGAACTCGGCCACGGACTCGCCCAGCACCTCGGTGGCGGCCGCGGACAGCAGATGGGGTCCCCCGTTGTCGTAGACGAATTCCACGCCCGGCGTCCGCCGCTGTGGAGCCTGAGCCAGATGGCCCACGTGGTCGGTCGGCAACGAGGCCACCGCATCGAGCTCCCAACGACCGTCGACGGCGGCGCCCCGGGTCATGGTGAGCATCTGCCGCCACGTGTGGGCGGCGGCCGGCGTGCCGCGCAGCGGCGACAAGACCTCAGCGACCGGACGATCCAGGTCCGGCAGCAGCCGCCGCGCGGCCATCACCGCGAACACCGTCGACAACACGCTCTTGGTCACCGAGAACACCTCAGCGCGCACCGGTCCCCGCAGATGCTCGTCGACAACCACAGCGCCACCGAGACGGAGATGCAGGTGACTGGTCCGTGCGTACCGGGGATCGGCTGCGACCTCATCCAGGACGCGCTGGGCGGCGGTGTGTGCAGCAGCTCGGCGAACACGAGACACGCTCTCCCCTTTGCTCAGCTCCCCGGCGCCCCCACGTGCGATCCGCCGGTATTCAGAGCTGTACGCCCCGGGTGAGCGCGCCGTCGACGACGAGGTTGGTGCCGCTGATCCGGCTCGCCAAGGGACTGGCGAGGAAGACGACCGGTGCGGCAACTTGCTCGGGAGTGCCCATGTGGCCGGTGGGGTTCAGGGTCACCGCGGTCTCGAACAAGGTCGGGTCGCCCGTCTCGATGCTCTGCCAGACTCCGCCCTCGAAGTAGGTGTTGCCGGGCGAGACGGTGTTCGCTCGAATGTGCCTGTCCGCCAGCTGGAGGGCAAG
This sequence comes from uncultured Actinomycetota bacterium, assembly GCA_963794405.1. Lineage (GTDB taxonomy): Bacteria > Actinomycetota > Actinomycetes > Propionibacteriales > Propionibacteriaceae > Microlunatus. The sequence goes on along the minus strand of CAWCDP010000019.1, from coordinate 68,329 downwards.
ACCGTGGATGTAACCGACGATCGCGGTCTTCGCGGTGCCGTAGGGACCGGACGCGAAGTCGGACTCCCGTCCGGAGACGCTCGAGATCGCGATGATCGACGCGGCGTCGCTGCGCTCGAGATGGGGCAACGCGGCTCGGACGAGGCGGACGGTGTGCATGAGATCGATGGTGAAGCTGGCCTGCCAGTTCTCCTCCGTGTCGGGGATCGCGAGAGCGCTGACATTGGCTACGACGACGTCGAGGCCACCGAAGCTCTCGGCCGCCTCATGGACCCACGCTGTGAGGGCCTCGCCGTCGCCCACGTCGACGACGGACCCCGTCACCTCACCGCGGCTGCGCAGGTCGTCGCTCGTCGCCGTCACCTCGCTGGAGTCCCGGGCGCAGAAGCCGACGACGGCCCCTTCGTCGAGGAAGGCGCCGACGATGGCGCGCCCGATGCCGCGCGTCCCGCCCGTCACCAGAACTCGTTTGCCGGTGAGCTGAAGATCCATGTGATGGCCTTTCGTCTGTCGGAGGGGTGTGCCGCCGCGTCGCTGAGGCGACGTCAGCTCAGAGGGAGAGGGCCCGCGCGGTCAGGTCGGCGTGGATTCCCCCGAAGGCTCCGGCCACCGGCAGAAGCGCCTTCGCGGCCTTGACGACGACGCTGTAGTTGGCGTCCACGACGTTGGCCACCGGCACCTCAGCGATCTGTGAGCAGAGCTGGTAGGCATCCATCGTGTGCAGTCCTTGGAGCTGGGCGACCCAGTGGACGAGCTCGGCGTTGGCGATCCGCCACGAGTCCTCCATCGGGCGGCTGGAACCGACCGTCATCCAGTGGGTGTCGTCCTCGATCCGCGGCCAGACCGGGGCGCCACCCTTGATGAGCTCGACGATGAGGGTGGTGGTCATCGCGCCCTCCACGGCGGTACCGCACGCCTCGCCCTCACCCTGCCGGTAGTGCCCATCCCCGATCGAGAACATCGCTCCCTCGACGTTGACGCCGAGGTAGACCGTCGAGCCGGCCCGCATCTGTGGGGTGTCCATGTTGCCCCCGAATCGGTCGGGCACCAGCGACGAGCGCACCTCTCCCCCTGCCGGTGCCACGCCGACCGTGCCGAGCATCGGCTCGAGCGGCAGCTCTATCCGGTGGTCGCTGTGCCGCGCCACGAAACCGACTGTGCCGCGGGCGCGGTCGAGCTCGTAGATCCAGGTGGTGTCGGGAAGCGGTTCTTGCAGGGTGACGACACGGTCGGTGCTCGTCATGCCGCCGAAGAAGGGAATGGCCGCCGAGGCGCCCCAGTCGCGTGCCGGTTCGAGCCTGACGAGATGCAGCACGAGAGTGTCGCCGGGTTCGGCGCCCTCGACGTAGAACGGTCCCGTCTGAGGATTGACGAAACGGAGGTCGACCTTGGCGCTCGACAGGTCGTCGGTGCTGCGGAGCATCCCGTTGAACGCGTCCTCCGACCAGAGCCGGAGTGCGGTGCCGGGCCTGACCCGCATCACAGGAGCGACTCCGCCGAACGTGTAGGCGTACTGCTCGCGGGTGGGCGTGTACTCGATGACGTCCATGGTCGAACCTACTGCAGACTCGGGCGCAGCCGCACGTGATCCGGGCGAAGATCCGACACCCGCGGTACGCCGAGAAGCGCGAGCGTCGAGGCGATCTCCTGCACCAGGATCTCCGCCGCCCGCGCGACTCCGCGCTCTCCGCCGGCCATCAGCCCGTACAGGTAGGCACGCCCCACCAGTGCCGCCGTCGCCCCGAGCGCCACGGCAGCGACGACGTCGCTCCCCGACCTGACGCCTCCGTCGACGTACACCTCCGCCCGATCAGCCACCGCGTCGACCACTGTGGGCAGCGCCTCCAGCGGCGTGACGGCACGGTCGAGCTGACGTCCCCCGTGATTCGACACCACGACGCCATCAGCTCCCGCGTCGACGACCGCCCGGGCGTCGGCCGCGGTGAGGATCCCCTTGACCACCAGCGGCCCGTCCCAGACGGAGCGGAGCCACGCCAGGTCGTTGATCGTGGCAGCCGGGTCGAACAGGCGGCCGGACAGCTCGGCGACGGTTCCCTCGAAGCGTCGCAGCGACGCGAACTCGAGCGGCTCGGTGGTGAACAGGTCGAACCACCATGCGGGATGCAGCGCGCCTTCCGCGAAGGTCTTCAGCGACAGGGACGGCGGGATGGTCAGGCCGTTCCGCACGTCCCGGAGCCGCGGCCCGGCGATCGGGGTGTCGACCGTCAGCACGAGCGCCTCGTAGCCAGCGGCCGCGGCGCGGGCCACGAAATCTCGGCTCGCCCCGCGGTCGCGCCACAGGTACAGCTGGAACCAGTGCCGCCCGGCCGGGGCCGCCGCGGCCAGACCCTCGATCGACGTCGTACCCATCGTCGACAGCGCGTACGGGATGCCGACCCGTTCGGCGACGCGCGCCACGGCCGACTCGCCACCCGTGTGCATCATCCGGGTGAAGCCGGTCGGGGCGAAGACGAAAGGAACGGCAGCCCGCTGCCCGAGGATGGCCGTCGAGGTGTCCACAGCCGACACGTCCTGGAGGACCTGCGGGATGAACTCGACCCGTTGGAAGACCTCGAGCGAGCGACGCAGAGCCAGCTCGTCTCCGGCGCCACCATCGACGTAGTCGGAGACGGCGCGAGGCGCCCTGCGGCGAGCCAGCACGCGGAGATCGGCGATCGACGCGACGCCGGCCAGCCGCCGATCGGTGGGGTTCAACGCTGTACGCCTCCGCCGGAGCAAAGGTCTCAGCTCCGACCAGCGCGGCACCCGTCGTGCGGTCATAGTCGAGTTCTACACGACCGTTCTCACTTCGCGAACCGCCCGTCGGACCGACATCTACCGCACGACGCTGCTGATCGGGCATTCCGCGCCGAATCAGTCGAGGACGGTGATCAGAGGCGAGTCCACCTGGGGCTCGGGCAGCCACTCTGCCAGCTTCTGCCGAGTGATCATCTTCTGTACGAGGAAGGCCGCGCCCGACATGGCGAGCCCGCCGAGCGCGAGGTCGCCGACTCGAGCTCGACGTCCCTGCACGGCGACGCTGGCTACCGCACCCACCCACATCGACGTGCAGCCGAAGCAATCGAGCAGGCCGACCATCGGGGTGGCATCGACAGCTCGACGAAGCCGGGTCAGCACCTGACCCGGCCCGTCCTCTTCCACCAGCAGATGGGACACCCGCCAGGTAACCAGTGTCCCGATCACCAGACCGAGAGCCTCATCCGGCAGACGAGTGATCATCGGATCAGCCGTGCCGCTCGAAGAACCCGGTGGCCATCAGGCCGGCCGCGTCCCGGCTGTCGACGTCCACGATCGGTCGTTCCGCCGACACCTGGTAGGAGCGGCCGGTCGCAGGACCGGACACCGACGCGGTCACCCGACGGCGCCACCGCAGCCTGACCGGTCCGGATCCGGCAGCGTGGGAGCCGATCCGAGCGGCGGGCGTCCAGGTGGCCCGGTTGCTGCCGCAGCACCCCATGTCAGACCCCGATTCCCAAGGTCATCTCACTGACGTTGCGAACATCCTGCACGCAGCTCTCCAGCGTCCGCTTGTACGCCTCGAGGCGGAGCAGGTAGCAGCACGGAACCGGGAACGCCTCGTGGGCCGGGACGGTGAGTCTGAACTTGCCACCGGTCCAGAACGGTCGGGTCGCTCCCAGTGCCAGCGCCTCGGCGTAGGACCGCGCGTCCGGGCCGCCGCTGAGACAGGTCACGCTGCCGATCGTGGTCAGGTCGACGTAGCCCGAGGTCCCGTAGTGACTGGAGAGACCGTAGGAGAGCAGGTGACCGTCGGGATCTGAGACCAGGAAGTCGATCTCGACCTCGCCGTCGCTCTGCTTGATCGTGTCACACGGTCCGACCTCGACCCCGTCCACGCGCACGGCCAGGATGTGCGTGTCGGGCTCGGTGGTGCAGATGTGCACGCCGGCCCCGCAGTTGTGCGACGGGTCGTGCCCGATGGGCGAGATCACCCGGTTGTCGATGGCGAGCACGAACGATGCCGGCGTCTCCTTGTCGCAGCCCAGCACCGGTTCCGGACCCTTGAACTCGCCCGGTGCCGTCTCGGTGAACTGCACGACCCTGAAGTGATGCACACCGTCGACCAGCGTTGTGGAATCGATGGCGGACAGCAGGTTGTAGTTGGTGGAGAGCCAGAACCGGTCCCCCACCGGATCCCAGTCGCCGTAGTGGTTGTCCTGGAAGTGGCGACGGGTCTCGTAGACGTGGTATGCACCGACCACCGTTGGTGTGAACGACTCCTGACCGGTGCCGAACATCGGCGTGAACACCATCCAGCGCCGGAGGAACGCGGGAGACGCCCCCGCCGGCAACGGCAGCCAGGTCACACCACCATCGGTGGAGTGTTCCAAGGCGTAGTAGTCGACCCCGACCAGATCGCTCGGGTTCTGATAGACCGGAACCGAGCCGCCGAAGGGGATGTCGAGTTCCTGGTCGAACCCATCGGTGTTCGTGATCAAGTAGCCGTTCACCGCCGCCGGCGCGCCAGGTGCCCCGAGGTTGCCCGCGACGTGGTGCATGGCATGAGAGCAGACCTCGTCCACGATCAGGCAGTCATCGTCACCGCCCTCGGGGCGGCAGCAGGCCTTCTCGTTGGCGACGAGGGTGACGCTGAGCTGGTCGGGGACGTCCCAGCGCGTCTGTGCTGGGCCTTCACTGAGCACGACCGTTCGTCCCTCACCGCAGTCCTGGGTGGCGCTGAACACCAGATCGGGAGAGCAGTCCCGCCACGGCGCCCACGGCGCCCACGGCCAGATCTGCAGCTTCTCCAACTCAGGTGCAGCGGGCAGCACGTTGACCAATGACTGGCGTGCGGACTCCACCTTCTCGGGATCGAGGTCCGACAACAGGATGGGGCGCTCACCGAGAAGGCCGCGCTTGCGATCCAGCAGGCTCTGGAACACCGACAGCGACGGCAGCGTGGTTGGTGCATCGAGCCGATAACGAAGGTCGGCGCCGAGGTGCCGCTGGACGAGCTGGGCCAGGTCGTCGTCCAAGATCCACGGCCGGGTCTGGAACCACCACCACCACGGGTAGAGACCGCAGCACCAGGTGAAGGTGAGGGTGAAGCTCCCGTCGGCGGCGGTCGTCGTGCAGCCGGCCAGCTGCTTGCTGGACCAGATGAACCACCAGTCGATGTCGTACGCGCAGACCGTGGCCCCCGGCACCGGTCGCCCGTCCGGACAGATCAGCCGTCCGGTGACCGTGATGGTGCGACACCAACGCTTCCACCGACCCCAGTACCAGGGGCCGATCTTGATCGGCGCGATGTCGACTCTGCTGATGTCGTCCCACAGGCGAGACGGCACCAGCTTGTGCACGGTGTCGCCCTCGAGCAGCTGACGGTCCTCGGCCTCAGCCGGACCGACGGCGACCCGCACGGTCCCTGGATGAGCCGCGAACTCCAGCTGCGCTGGGTCCGCTTCGAGCTCCGCCACTGTGGAGATCGTGCTGACGATGGTCTGGTCGGCCGCTTGGGCGACGACCTTGACCCGATCGTCTGCGTGCTTGTCGTCGATGTCGCTCAGATCGAGCGGCACCGTCAGGTGATACGAATTGCCGGCCATCGCCGCGCCTCCTGTTCGACACCCCAGCCCCGATGGCGGGGTACTGCGACGAAGAGCGACGCCCGAACGGGACTGATACCTGCAGTGCGCGGGGCTGACCAGGACAGGTGATCCCCAGACGGGACGAGGGAGGTGGCGATGTACGAGCCAGTCTGCTCTGACGGCGACGCCGGGTGGCGCGCGAGGTCCTGAGAGTGGGTCACTAACTCGCGGCTAGGCGTGTGTAGACAGCGTTCAGGGACTGCGCGAGCTGGTCCAGCTCGGGAACGATGTGAGGATCGGCGACCACGGTGGTGGCGAGGATTCCGGCGTAGGAGAGCGCGTCGAAGGAGACGCCGATGTTGCCGGGGTTCACGGCTGCGGGGACCACGGCGGTCACCTGGTGGCCGCCGAACGACATGGGCGCGACGGGACCTCGCACGTTGGTCTCGAAGGTATGCACGAGTCGCTGGTGGTTGACGAAGGGCTGAAACAGCCCGAGCCGGCTGAGGACCCGGAACGCCAGTCCGAGCGGGCCCGCTGAGGAGGCCCGAGCCAGTTCAGGGCTCGCCCGGGTGAGGGAGATGACGCGAGTCAGCGTAAATGACGCGGCGAGTCGGGCGTTGTCGTCGACGAGTGTGGGGACGGCGATCGGTCGGACCCCGGTGTTGTTTCCGAGCTGGTCTGTGGTCGTGGTTCGACGGCCCGACACCGGCACCGACACCACCAGCCGGGACGGGTGTTCACCACGGGCGTGGAGCTCGCCGATCAGCGCCCCGGTGACGGCGGCCAGCACCACGTCGTTGACGGTGCCGCCGGCGCGGTGAGCGGCAGCGACGATGTCGGCCAGGGGTGCGGTCACGGTCGCCAGCCGTCGACGATTCGACGTGGGACGGTTCAGTGACGTCTTCTCGACCAGGTGGGGCCGTGTGAGGCCCAGCCCGAGTTCGCGAAGGCCGGCCCGGCTACGGCGCAGTCCGGCGGGCAGCGTGCCTGCAGCGCGGATCATCTCCTGGACAGCGTCCACCGCCATCTCGGACCGCGATGGCGGGGGCTGGGGAAAGGCACGACTCGGCAGTGGGATGCCGGGGTCGGCGAGCGCGGCCAGGATGGCCAGACCGCCGAGCCCGTCGGCGAGGACGTGGTGGAGCACCAGGACCAGCGCGGTGCGCCGGCCGACCGGGTCGGCCAGCAGGCAGGCCAACCACAGCGGTCGGTCGGTGGGGAGTCGCTGGCACAGCACATCCGCTGCAACGTCGAGCAGTTCCCGGTCGCCACCCGGTGGGGGCCATTCCCGGTGGATCAGATGCCGGTCGAGCCGGAAGTCCGGGTCGTCGACCCAGACGGCTCGACCGCAGCCGATCGGGACGCGTTGTAGCCGCTGACGCAGCCGAGGAATCGCCGGCACCCGCGCGGACAGCAGCTCCTCTGCGCTCGCCAGCGACGGACCGCCCGGCGCGTCGAACTCAAGGATCGCGCCGATGTTCATCGGCACCGAACCTCGGTCGGCGGCGACGATGGTGAGATCCATGGGCCCGATCCGATCGATCCGCTGGGCAGCGTGCTCTGTTGCCGCGTCGGCGATCACTGTGGTCCTCCACTGTTGGCAGCGGACTGGCGTCCCATCCCTTGGATGTCCGTACCAGGCCGATGGCGCCCGCTCGGGTGCGCGGCAGCGCCAACCCGCACAGGACCTGGCCCACGGTCAGCGAGATCACGTCCTGACTCGACGCCCCCGGGCGGGTGGCGGAAGGGATCACGTCCGCGTAGACGCCGGAATTTGATGACGCCCATCCCGCCGTCACCATCGTCGGGGCGCCGGTGAGGAGCCAGCCGATCCGGACGTGGCCGACTCGCACCGGAGGCATCACGAGTCCTTTCGAGGGTGGAGTGGCTCTGACCCAGGCAGAGCAGGCACCAGCCGGGCGGGCTTCACCTTGCCGGCTCGGGCGAGCAGCCCGGGAGCGATGATCAAGGCCAGCCAGGAGAACATGATCGCGGCGACCTCGAACCGGTAGTCCAGTCCGGCGCCGTAGCGACTCGCCACGTAGAGCAGCGCAGCAGCGGTCGCGGCAGCGCCGGCCAGGAACACCCAGCCGGCTGCCCGCTCGCTCCGACATGCGGCACCGACCAGGGCGTAGCCGAGGAACCCGAAGCCGATGTTCAGGGTCGCGTAGCCCGTGTTCTCCAAGGCGATGAACAGGCCGTAGGGGTGGTACTGCGTCCATGCCGACAGACCCTCGGTCTGGCCGTTCACCAGCGCCGGCTGCAGCACCGTGAGCTGGACGACGTAGTCGACCAGGAGCAGCCCGGCGGCGATGGCGACGAACATGGCACCCACCCGGCTCTGCACCCGCCGGCGCGGCGGCACCCGATCCTGGAGGTAGCCCGCCAGCACGACCGCCAGCACCGTCACCACCAGGGCCGGATACAGCCACAGGTAGTCACGGGGAACGAAAGCACCAGCATCGGTGTAGGGATAGCTGAGGCACCCGGCCCGACAGTAGGGACCCGACCGCGGCGAGGTGGTCACCGCGACAACGAGTGCGACGGCCGCTGCGGCAGAGGTCAGCCACCCCACCCAGAACCCCAGACTCGTCGACCGTCGATCAGACGGTTCCGTCTCGGGCATCCCTTCCTCCTCTCCGACTCGCCGGCCCGTGCGACCCGAGACGATGTCTGCGAGCCACGTGGTTCCCGCGCCTGGTGCGCATGGGCACGCGGCGCGCCCTTCACCTGTCGGCTGCGTCGGGCGGCTCGCTCAGCTGGGGTGCGGTCGTGGTGGTGACGGCTGCGGCCAGTTCGCGGCCCCATGCGGTCGCCCGGGCCAGCTCACCGTCGAGGAGGGGCCCTTCGGAATCGTGGACGTAGAAGCTCTCCGGGTGTCCGACAAGGTCGTAGCCGTGCCGGCGTACGGTCTTGGCCGCGGCCTTGGCCGCCGAGCCGGGAAGATGACGGACCGTGCTCACCCGGGTGTCGAAGGTGGCCACCGGCTGAGCATGAGGTTGCGACGGCAGCCGGTCCAACCAGTCGCGCAAGCCGACGCCGGCGTCGCCGTGGGCTGCTCCGCGGCTGTAGGCGTCGGCACGCGTGCGAGCGCGGCTCATCGAGAACGCGTGCGTCGGCCCACCGGCGACGATCAAACCGAACTCCGCACCCACCTCGGAGGGGGCACGGCTGACGTCGACGGTGGTCACCTCCATCGACTCGGCCAGCCCCGCCGTTACCGCATGGGCCACCTTCTCGGTGTTGCCCCACATCGACTCGAAGACAACCAACGCTTCCATCACTGATCTCCCCTCTCTGACACCACCGGTGGTGGGCGGACCCTCGAGCGTGAGGATCGGCGTACGGAACCGGTGCCGACAGACGCGGCGCAGGCTGCCGCCGCCTCGTGGTTCCCCACGAGTCCCGCTCGAGCGCGATCCTGTGGCGCGGTCATGACAGCCCTCCTCGTGTTCCATCGTTGCTGGACGGGAACATCTCTGAGCAGAGGCGAAGGTCTCGTTGCGCCGGACAAATGGCGTCACCGGATCCTCGCGGGTGGCGACTGCGGATCACCACCAGCCGGAGGTTCAGTACCGCCCGCCAGGTGCGTCCCCGGGTGCATTGCCCGGCGACAGCCGGCGGATTCGCCGACGCAGGCAACAGCCCGGAACGCTCCCCGGCCCCACGACCCGAGTGGTTGGCCGGGAGGACGAGTTGGAGCGAGATTGGAGGCGGTTCGTCCAGGGTCGTCCCATGAACCACCGCGATCACTCCCAGTCGGACCGCCTCCGACGACGTCCCGGCGCCCATCGGCCCGCGGTGCCGGTGACCCGATGACCTCGGAGATCTCGCTGCGCGCCTGGGCAGCGGTCATGTTCGTCATCCCCACGCTGATGGCGCGCGACGCGGCGGGCGTGATGTGGATCCTGACGGCCTGCGTCGTGGTGTCGGGCGTCCTCGGGCTGGTCATCACCCGGCATCCGCTGCTCCGCCCCCAGCTGCAGCCGAGCCTCGGCACGGACCGGCGACCGATCACCACTGCCGACAGTCCGGCTCCCAGCAGCTGACGGCTGAGCGTCAGTGCTCGCGGAGAACGCAGCACGGCGGACCTCCTCAGATGCTGAACGGACGTCAGGTGAGGGTGGGCACAGGTCTAGGGTCCCGTCATGACCTCTGCGATCCAGCACACCGTGGCCTTCCGTCTGCGGCACCCGGCCGGTTCCGAGGCCGAGCAGGACTTCCTCACGGCGGCCCTCGCTCTCGCCGACATCCCCGGCGTGCAGGAGTTCCGGCAGCTGCGCCAGGTGAGCCCGAAGAGCGACTTCACCCACTCGTTCTCCATGCGATTCGCCGACGAGGCGGCCTATCGGACCTACAACGACCACCCCGTGCACGTGGCCTTCGTCCGCGATCGTTGGCAGGCCGAGGTGGCCGACTTCGCTCGAGCTCGACTTCGTGGCACTCGACTGAGGTGGCAGCCCCGACCCTCGCGGGCCGCCGCGTCTCCGGCATCACCACCGGCCTGATCCTCACGCTCGCCCTGCAGAGCGCGGTGCCGCCCTTCGCCACCGACATGTACACCCCTGCCTTCCCGAGGGTGACCGCCGACCTGCAGACGCAGGCTTCGCTGGTCGGGCTGACCATGACCACGTTCTTCGTCGGCATGGCCTTCGGTCAGCTGCTCGGCGGACCGATCTCGGACCAGCGCGGACGACGCCTGCCCATGATCGTCGGTGGGCTGATCTGCACCGTCGGAGCGGTTGCCTGTGCGCTCGCTCCGTCCATCGGGTTCCTGATCCTGGCCCGGGTCGTCCAGGGCTTCGGCGGTGGCATGGCCTCGGTGGTCGCCCGGGCCGTGGTCGTGGACATCGCCGAGGGTGACCGGCTGGCCCGGCTGATGTCGATCATGATGGCGTTGGGCGGTCTGGCACCGATGATCGCCCCGGTGGCCGGTGGCGCGGTGCTGACCCTCGGCGGCACCTGGCGGACCGTGTTCTGGTGCCTGGTCGGCTTCGGTCTGCTGATGATCATCACCGCCGTCCTGGTCGTGCCCGAGTCGCTGCCGCCGGAGCGTCGACACGCGGGCGGACTGCGCCAGTTCGCGTCCGGGATCGCCTCGGTGCTGAGGATCCGGCTGTTCGTGGCCTACCTGCTCACCACCGCGTTCTCCGGGTTCTCGATGATGGCGTACGTGGCGAACTCCTCGTACGTGCTGCAGGTGATGAAGGGCGTGCACCCGATGCCCTTCGCCCTCTTCTTCGCCTCGACGGCGCTCAGCCAGGTGCTCCTGTCGCTGGTCAACGCGCGACTGGTCGGACGCTTCCGCCCGCGGGCGCTGATCGGCTTCGGCCTCACCATGTCGAGCACCGCGGTGGTCATGCTCACGGTGGGTGTGCTGTTCCTCGGCACGCCGCTGCTGCTGACCTGCGCCGGGTTCTTGATCTTGATGGCGGCCCAGGCCTTCGTGTTCGGCAACTCGGGTGCCCTGGCGGCCGGCCAGGCCACCCACGTGGCCGGATCGGCCTCCGCCGCCCTGGGCGTGGGGATGGCCCTGGCGGGTGCCGTGGCGGCCCCGCTGGCCAGCTCCGGGGGCGGTGAGACGGCGGTGCCGATGATCATCGTGATGATCATCGGCGTGAGCTGCTCGATGCTCGCGTTCCTGTTCTTGACCCGACCCGCGCGCGCCTGAGTCCTCACCGGCTGGCGCACGATCAGGGCACGAACCGGTGCCCCACTCCGGGCTCGGTCAGGAAGTGCCGCGGTCGGCTGGGCTCGACCTCGAGCTTGCGTCGCAGCTGCGCCATGAACACCCGCAGGTAGTTGCTCTCCTTGTCGTAGCTCGGACCCCACACCTCGCGCAGCAGGTCACCCTGCCGCACCAAGGCCCCGGGGTGCCGGGTCAGGGTGTCCACCATCCGCCACTCCGTCGGGGTGAGGTGGACCGGTGTCCCGTTGATCTCCGCGACGTGCTCGCCGAGATCGAGCCGCAGGGTGGCCGTGGTCACCACCCGCCCCTCCGAGCCCTGCCCGGCGGGCGCCTGCCGCAGCGCCGCGCGGATCCGGGCCATCAGCTCCTCCACCCCGAACGGCTTGGTGACGTAGTCGTTCGCCCCCAGGTCCAGGGCCTCGACCTTGTCGTCGGAGGAGTGCCGCGCCGACAGCACGATCACCGGCACCGCGCTGGTCGTCCGCAACCGGCGGAGGACCCCGACACCGTCGAGATCAGGCAGACCGAGATCCAGCAGGACCAGGTCGGGCGACTCCTCGGCGAGAACCTGCAGGGCCGTACGCCCGTCGTGCGCCACCTGCACCTGGTAGTCCCGGGCTCGCAGGTTGATCGCGAGCGTCCGCACGATCGCCGGGTCGTCGTCGACCACCAGGATCGTGGTCACCGGACCGCTCCCGCGGCGGCCGGCAGGTCGATCACCAGCGTGAGCCCACCGCCGGGGGTCTCCTCCGCCGTCAGCGTGCCCCCCATGGCCTCCATCAGACCACGGCCGACCGCCAGGCCCAGACCGACGCCGTCGCCGGCCGGCACGTCACCGACGCGCTGGAAAGGCTCGAAGATGCGCTCCAGCGACTCGGCCGGCACGCCCGGCCCCCGGTCCACGACCCTGAGACTCACCCGTGGTCCCGTGTCCGCGCTCGTCCAGGCCGAGACCGACACCGCCACCGAGCCGGCGTCGGTGTGCTTGAGCGCGTTCTCGACCACGTTGGCGATCACCCGCTCCAGCAGCCCCGGGTCGGCCGTCACCGGCGGCAGCTCGTCCGGTGCGGACACCTCGATCTGCTCCGCACCGGCGATGCCCCGCAGCGTCCACTCGGCCACCGAGGCCAGGTCGATCTCCGCGCTGAGCGAGGTGATGCTGCCGGTCTGCAGTCGACTCATGTCCAGCAGGTTGGCGACCAGCGCGTCCAACCGGTCGGCGGACTCCTCGACGGTGGCCAGCAGCGCCTCTCGGTCCTCCGCCGACCAGGCGATCGCGGTGTTGCGCAGGCTGGAGGACGCCGCCTTGATGGCGGCCAGCGGGGTCCGGAGGTCGTGCGACACCGCGGCCAGCAGGGCTGTCTTGGTGCGGTTGCCCTCGGCCAGCTCCTGGGTCCGTTCGGCGTCCGCGCGCGCCCGGCGGCGCTCCTCCAGCACGGCGAAGTGGGCGGCGTACGCGGTCAGCAGGCTCTGGTCGGAGGCTTCCAGGGACCTGCCCCGCAGCACCAGCAGCAGACCGGAGCCGACCTCGATCCGGGCCTCGGTCTCGGGGTCGTCGTCGACCGGCTGGTCACCCCAGAGGGCCACGGTCTCCCCGGTGCCGCCGTCGACCAGGGCGGCCCCGGTCATCCCCAGCACCTCACCGGCCTGCCGCAGCAGCTCGACCTGGTCGTCGCCGGAGTGCAGCAGGCTGTGGGCCAGGACGGCCAGGGCGTTGGCCTCAGCCCGGGCCCGGACGGCCTCGGTGGTCCGCCGGGCGGACCGGTCGACCACGCTGGCCACGGCCACCCCGACCAGCACGAAGACCACGATCGCGAACGCGTTCTCCGGGTCGGCGATGGTGAGGGTGCGGGTCGGCGGCACGAACAGGAAGTTCAGTGCCACGCTGGCCAGCAGGGCGGCGAGCACCGCCGGCCACAGACCGCCGACCAGCGCGGTGACCACGACCATGGTCAGCATGAGCAGTGACTCGGTCGGCAGCCCGTGCAGATCCGGGGTCAGGTAGAGACCGAGCGCCAGCAGAGCCGTGCCCAGCACCCCGACCAGGTAGCCGCTCACCAGCCGGGCCCGGCTCAGGGTCCGTTGCCGGGCCCGGTCCCGCCCCGCCCGACGGGCGTAGTCGTGGGTGACCACGTGCACGTCGATCTCGCCGGAGCGCGCGATGACCTCCTCGCCCACCCCGGGCCGGAGCACAGTGGACAGTCGGCCGCGTCGACTGGCGCCGATCAGCACCTGGCTGGCGTTGAGGCCGCGGGCCACGTCCAGCAGGCCGTCCGCGGAGTCCTGGGCCACCACGGCCTGGAACCCGCCCCCCATCTCTCCCGCGGCCACCCGCAGCCGCTCCAACGCGTCGGGAGGCACCCCGGTCAGCCCATCCCGGCGGCTCACGTAGACGGCGACCCACTGCCCTCCGGCGGTCCGGGTGGCGATCCGGGCGGCCCGGCGCATCAGGGCCAGCGACTCGGGCCCACCGGACACCCCCACCACCACCCGCTCGCGGGTCGGCCAGCTGCCGGCGATGTGGTGCTGACCCCGATACTGCTCGAGCCCGGCGTCGACCCGATCGGCCAACCACAGCAGGGCGAGCTCGCGCAGCGCCCCGAGATTGCCCTCCCGGAAGTAGTTGGCCAGGGCCGCGTCGATCTTGTCCGCGGCGTAGACGTTGCCGTGGGCCATCCGCCGGCGCAGCGCCTGCGGGCTCATGTCCACCAGCTCGATGGTCTCGGCCGCCCGCACCACCTCATCGGGCACCGTCTCGCGCTGACGGATGCCGGTGATCGAGGCGACCACGTCGTTGAGCGACTCGAGGTGCTGGATGTTCACCGTGGTGATCACGTCGATGCCCGCCGCCAGCAGCGACTCGACGTCCTGCCAGCGCTTGGTGTGTCCCTGCACGGGGTCACCGGCATTGGTGTGGGCCAGCTCGTCGACCAGGGCCACCTCCGGCCGCCGGGCCAGCACCGCCGCCAGGTCGAGCTCGCCCACCACCAACCCGCCGTGGTCGACCCGCCGCCGCGGGAGCACCTCCAGGCCGCCGATGGCGTCCTCGGTCCTGGCCCGTCCGTGGGTCTCCACGAAGGCGACCACCACGTCGGTGCCCCGCTCGGCTCGGCGGAGACCCTCGGCGAGCATCGCGTACGTCTTGCCGACGCCGGGGGCTGCCCCGAGATAGACCCGCAACGCCCCGCGCTCCATGAACTCAGTCTGCATCGATCACCGCCCGTCCTGCAGTCACCATCAGCGCAGGCCCAGGAGGGCCAGGTTCAGCTCGACCACGTTCACCCGTGGCTCGCCCAGGAACCCCAGGGTCCGTCCCGTGGTGTGCTGCTGGACCAGCAGGCGTACGCGGTCGGCCGGCAGACCCCGAACCCGCGCGACCCGGTCGACCTGGAGCTCCGCGTACGCCGGGGAGATGTTGGGGTCCAGTCCGGAGCCGGAAGCCGTGACCGCGTCGGCCGGGACGTCGGCGGGTGGGACCCCGTCGCGGCGGGCGATGGTGGCTCGCCGCTGCTGGATGGTGGTCACCAGCTCCGGGTCGTTCGGACCGGCGTTGCTGCCGCCGCTGGCCTGGGCGTCGTAGTCGGCGGCCGAGGGCCGGGGCTGGAACCACTGGTCGCCGCCGAAGGCCTGACCGATCAGCTGGGATCCCACCACCCGGCCGTCGACGGTGATCAAGGAACCGTCCGCCTGGTGCGAGAGACCGAGCCGGCCGAGACCGAGCACGAGCAGCGGGTAGAGCACACCGAGGACCACGGTGAGGACGAGCACGGTCTTGAGCGCCGTGAGGAGCTGCCGTACGGATTCGGGCATGACGCCTTCCTAGAGAGCCAGCGCGGGCACCAGGGTGCCGACGCCGACGAGGACGAGATCGATGATCTTGATGCCGATGAACGGGGCGATGACGCCGCCCACCCCGTAGATCGTCAGGTTGCGGCGCAGCAGCCGCGAGGCGCTGACCGGGCGGTAGCGGACCCCGCGCACGGCCAGCGGGATCAGGGCGACGATGATCAGCGCGTTGAAGATCACCGCGGACAGGATCGCGGACTCCGGTGAGTGCAGCCGCATCACGTTGAGGGCCGCCAGACCCGGGTAGGTGACCAGGAACAGGGCCGGGATGATCGCGAAGTACTTGGCGATGTCGTTGGCCACCGAGAAGGTGGTCAGGGCCCCGCGGGTGATCAGCAGCTGCTTGCCGATCTCCACCACGTCGATCAGCTTGGTCGGATCGGAGTCCAGGTCGATCATGTTGCCGGCCTCCTTGGCGGCGGACGTCCCGGTGTTCATGGCCACCCCGACGTCGGCGGCGGCCAGCGCCGGGGCGTCGTTGGTGCCGTCCCCGGTCATCGCCACCATCCGGCCGCCGGACTGCTCGGCCTTGATCAGCCGCATCTTGTCCTCCGGCGTGGCCTCGGCCAGGAAGTCGTCCACCCCGGCCTCGGCGGCGATGACGCGGGCCGTGGAGGAGTTGTCGCCGGTGATCATGACCGTACGGATGCCCATCGCCCGCAGCTGGGCGAAGCGCTCGGAGATCCCGGGCTTCACCACGTCCTTCAGGTGGACCACGCCCAGCACCTGGCCAGCCCTCGCGGACCGCTCGGCGACCACCAGCGGAGTGCCGCCGGAGGCGGCGATCTCCTCCACCGTGTCGGCCACCGGACCGAGGTCGGTCTCCAACCAGCCGGCGACGGCGCCGGACGCTCCCTTGCGGATCTGCCGGTCGGAGTCGCCTACATCGACGCCCGACATCCGCGTCTGGGCAGAGAACTCGACGATCTCGCTCCCGGGCGGCGCCGGCCGGTCGGGTGACCCCTCGGCCACCGCGAGCTCCACGATCGAGCGACCTTCAGGTGTCAGGTCGGCCAGGCTGGACAGCCGGGCGGCGTCGCGCAGGACCTCCTGACTGACCCCGGGGGCCGGCAGGAACGCCGTGGCGCGGCGGTTGCCGAGGGTGATGGTGCCGGTCTTGTCCAGCAGCAGCGTGGCGATGTCCCCCGCCGCCTCGACCGAGCGACCGGACAGGGCGATCACGTTGGCCCGCACCAACCGGTCCATGCCGGCGATGCCGATGGCACTCAGCAGCGCACCGATGGTGGTCGGGATCAGGCAGACCAGCAGCGCGACCAGGATGACCGGCGACGGCTTCGCGCCGGCGTAGGCCGCGATCGGGGCCAGGGTGGCCACGGCCAGCAGGAAGATGATCGTCAACGAGGACAGCAGGATCGACAGCGCGACCTCGTTCGGTGTCTTGCGGCGCGACGACCCCTCCACCAGGGCGATCATCTTGTCCAGGAAGGACTCCCCGGGAGCGGCGGTGATCAGCACGGTGATCTCGTCCGACAGCACCGTGGTGCCACCGGTGACCGCGCAGCGGTCCCCGCCGGCCTCGCGGATGACCGGCGCGGACTCGCCGGTGATCGCCGACTCGTCGACGCTGGCCACCCCGGCCACCACGTCCCCGTCGCCGGGGATGATCTGGCCGGCACTGACCAGCACCCGGTCCCCGGGATGCAGGTGGCTGCTGGGCACGACGGCCACCGAGCCGCCGTCGGTCAGCAACCGGGCCTCGGTCTCGGTCCGCGCCTTGCGCAGCGTGTCGGCCTGCGCCTTGCCGCGGCCCTCGGCCACGGACTCGGCCAGGTTGCCGAACACCACGGTCAGCCACAGCCATATCGCCACCGAGACACCCAGCGTGGTCGGCTGGACGATCGCGCTGACGGTGGTGACCACCGAGCCGACCCAGACCACGAACATGACCGGTGTGTGCCACAGGTGCCGCGGATCCAGCTTGCGCACGGCCCCGGGCAGGGCGGAGCGGACCTGAGCCACGCTGAGGGCTGAGGAGGTCGAGCGGGAGGAACGGCGGGCGATCACGAGAGCGCCTCCGCGATCGGTCCGAGCGCGAGCGCGGGGAAGAAGGTGAGACCGCTGACGAGCACGATGACTCCGATGAGCAGGGAGATGAAGAGAGGGGTGTGGGTGGGCAGGGTGCCGCTGGAGGCCGGCACCGGGGTGCTGCGCGCGAGCCGCCCGGCCAGGGCGATCACCAGCACCATCGGCACGAACCGGCCGAGCAGCATCGCCGCGGCCAGGCTGAGCTGGAAGAACGGCGAGGTCACCGTCAGACCGGCGAAGGCGCTGCCGTTGTTGTTGGCCGCGGAGGCGAAGGCGTAGAAGACCTCGGAGAAGCCGTGCCCGCCGGTGTTGGCCATGGCGTCCGGGGTGCTCGGCAGGGCCATGGCCACGCCCAGGCCGATCAGCACCAGGGCCGGCGAGGCGAGCACGTAGCCGGCCACCAGCGACATCTCCCCCGCGCCGATCTTCTTGCCCAGCAGCTCCGGGGTCCGGCCGACCATCAGTCCGGCCACGAAGACCGCGACGATGGCGGCGATCAGGATCCCGTACAGGCCGGAGCCGACACCACCGGGCGACACCTCGCCGAGGAGCATGTTGACCAGCACCACCCCACCCCCGGCCGCGGTCATCGAGTCGTGCATGGTGTTGACCGCGCCCGTGGAGGTGCCGGTGGTCGCGGTGGCGAACAGGGCGCTGGCCCAGGACCCGAACTGGGTCTCCTTGCCCTCCATCGCCGCTCCGGCGGCGGCCGGGGCGGCACCGCGAGCGGCGACCTCGGCCCAGGTGGTCGCGGCCAGGGCCGCCGCCCACAGCACGGCCATGGCCGCCAGCAGAGCGTTGCCCTGCCGGCGGCTGCCGAGCATCGTGCCGGCGGTCCGGGTGAGCGCGACCGGGATGACCAGCAGCGCGGCGACCTCGATCAGGTTGGTGACCGGGTTCGGGTTCTCGTACGGGTGGGCGGAGTTGGCGTTGAAGAAGCCGCCGCCGTTGGTGCCCAGCAGCTTGATCGCCTCCTGGCTGGCCACCGGGCCGCCGGGCAGCGTCTGGGCGCCGCCGGCGAGGGTGCTGATCACCCGGTCCGGGGCGAGGTTCTGGATCACCCCGCAGGCGATCAGCAGCACGGCGACCACGACGCTCAGCGGGAGCAGGACTCGCACCACGATGCGGATCAGGTCGACCCAGAAGTTGCCCAGCTCGCTGCTCTGCCGGGCCGCGAAGCCGCGCAGCAGAGCGGCGGCGACGGCGATCCCGACGGCGGCGGAGGCGAAGTTCTGCACCGTCAAGCCGGCCGCCTGCGCGGTGTAGCCCAGGGTCGACTCGCCGGCGTAGGACTGCCAGTTGGTGTTGGTCACGAAGCTGACGGCGGTGTTGAGCGCCATCAAGGGGCTCATCCCGGCCAGCCCTCGGCTGTACGGCAGGTAGGCCTGCCCCATCAGGATCCCCACCAGCACGAGGATCGAGACGAACGAGAAGGCCAGCACCGCCAGGGCGTAGCTCCGGGCGTTCTGCTGACCGTCGGGGTTCACTCCGAGCAGCCGGTACAGCCCTCGCTCCGCCCGGGTGTGCCGGGTCGGGGTCAGCACGGCGGTCAGGTAGTCACCCAGCGGCACGTAGACCAGGGCCAGGACAGCGAGCAGCGCGACGATGGTGAGCAGGCCCGCGGCGGTGTCGCCGAGGCCGGACATCAGAACCGCTCCGGGAACACGAGCGTCCACAGCAGATAGCCGACGAGCGCAACAGTGAGGAGCAGCAGGACGACGGAGACGGCGGTCATCGCGACACCGACCGGGGGCGCCGGGAGCGCAGCACGGAGATCGAGAACATCACCTGACCAAGGCAACCCGCTCGCCGGCGCCCAGCGGGTGCCCTTGGCGCGTTCCTGACAGGTCTTGACGCCTTCTTGACGCTGCCGGGTCGAGGGCGGGCGACCCAGAATCCTGCTCGTCGCCGGACCACAGCCTCGGGTACCGTCGCTGCCTTCCCCTGCGACTCGACCCGCGGCCCCGGCGGAGGAGAACCTTGATGCGCCGACTGACCTACCTGATCGGTGTCACCGTGGACGGCTTCATCGCCGGACCGGAGGACGAGATCGACTTCTTCCCGACCCCGGCCCCTTACCTGCAGCACCTGGCGACGGAGTACCCGGAGACGATGCCGACCCACGTCCGCGGCGCGGTCGGCCTGGACGACGTCCCCAACCGGCGGTGGGACACCGTGATCATGGGCCGCGGAACCTACGAGCCGGCCCTGGCGCTCGGCATCACCAGCCCGTACGCGCACCTGCGCCAGATCGTGGTCTCGACCACCCTCGCCTCCGAGGACCCGGCGATCGAAGTGGTGGCCGACGATCTCGTCGCCCGGGTCCGTACGCTCAAGGCCGAGGAGGGCCTGGATCTCTTCCTGGCCGGCGGCGCCCGGCTGGCCGGAGCCCTGGTGGACGAGATCGACGAGTACCGAGGGCTGTGACCCTGCAGTCTGTGCCTTGCCTGTGAGTTCGCCGGATCGAGCTGGTTCGACTCGGTTCGGGTTGCCCGTCATCCGTAGACTCGCGCCCGAGACGTAGGCGACGAGAGAGGGCCCCGACGGTGCCGAAGCACCCAGCGAACACCACCGAGAACGGCAAGGGCGGCAACCGTCAACAGGCGCGGGAACGGGCCCGGCTGGAGGCGGCCCGGGTGCAGCGCAAGCGCCGCACCACCCAAGCCATCGTGGTGGGTGTGGTCGCCGTGCTGGCGATCGGCATCGTGGCCTCGGCGGTGCTGCTGGGCCGCGCCGGCCGCAGCGAGCGGGTGCCGACCGCGTCCACCTCGGTGACCGTCGGCGGGGCTTCCGTCCCCTTCGCCGTCGACGGCTCCGCCGTTCAGGTCGGCAAGGCAGACGCCAAGGTCACCATGGACCTCTGGGTCGACTACTCCTGCCCGCACTGCCAGGAGTTCGAGGCCGACAGCAACGACGTGATCACCCAGAAGGTCGCCTCCGGCGAGCTCAAGGTCAACTACCACAACATCCAGATCGTCACCGCGTACGGCACCCAGGCCGGCAGCGCCGCGGCCTGCGTGGCCACCTACGCGCCGGAGTCGTGGTGGGCTTTCAACGCCGCTCTCTACGCCAACCACAGTGCCGAGACCGACGGCTGGAAGGGCCCCGAGCTCGCTGACTTCGCCACCCAGCAGGGCATCACCAACAGCGAGGCGCAGACCTGCATCAAGGATCAGCGGTACACGTCCTGGATCACCGACAACACCTCCGCGGCGGGCCAGGCCGGGGTCACCGGAACCCCGACCCTGTTCTTCAACGGGGACAAGGCCGAGACGGTGAGCGGTGCCGCCCTCGGCGCCAAGATCGACGAGCTCGCCAGTGCCGGCTGAGCGTTCCGCAGGACCTGAGGTGGCCGTGGCGGAGCGGGACGACGGGTCGGCGGATCACCCCCGGGGCTGGGCACTGCTGCTGGTGATCGGCTCGGCCATCGGCTTCCTGGCCGCGATGATCTTGACCATCGACCGGTTCAAGCTGCTCACCGACCCGAAGGTCGCGCTGGTCTGCGACATCAGCCCGTTCGTGACCTGCGGACCGGTGATGTCGTCGGCGGCCGGAGCGCTGTTCGGGTTCCCCAACCCGCTGCTCGGCATCGCCGGCTTCGCCATCGCCGGCACCACCGGGATGGTGCTGCTGGGCGGGGCCCGCCTCGCCCGCTGGTATCTGGTCTGCTTCGAGATCGGTTGCCTGGCGGCCGCCGTCTTCATCACCTGGCTGCAAACCCAGAGCCTGTACGTGATCGGCGCGCTCTGCATCTGGTGCATGTGCGTGTGGGCGGTGACCATCCCGATCGTGGTGGTGACCACGGCCCGCACGTTCAGCGCCGGCGCCTTCGGCGACGGGGCCCGCCGGATCGGGCGGGTGATCGACGACTGGAAGATCGCCGTCATCGCCATCTGGTACCTGGCGGTGATCACCGCCATCGCGCTGCGTTTCTACCGCGAGTTCGCCCTGATGTGGTTCGGCATCGGACTCTGAACCTTCCTTCTCGCTCGGGATGCTGCTTCCTGCACCAGCTCCACCTAGCGCGAAGAGCTGGATCCCGAGCGAGCCCGTCCCGAGCGAGCCCGTCCCGAGCGGGGCCGAAGACTCAGCGTGGGTAGACGACGGCCTTGAGACTGGCCGGGTCGAGGTCGGCCTCCAGGGCCTCGGCGGCGTGCTCGAGGTCGAACTTCCCCGTGACCAGGGCGTCCAGGTCGACCCGACCACTGGCCACCAGGTGGATCGCCGCGGGCCAGGTGTCGGTGTACCGGAAGATCCCGGTGACGGTGATCTCCAGGTTCTGGATGTGCTCGATCGGCAGGGTCATCTCGGGGTTGCCCAGTCCGACCAGCACCGCGGTCCCGGCCGGCCGCACGGCCTTGATGCCGTCGAAGACCGCGCGTGGCGACCCGCTGGCGTCCACGAACGCGTTGACGTCCAGACCAGCGGTGGCGATGTCGACCTCGCGCGGGTCGATGACCCGGGTAGCCCCGAAGCCCAGAGCCCTCTCCCGGCGTTCCGCCACCAGGTCGGTGACGATGATCTCGGCGGCCCCGAACGCCCGGGCGGTCTGCGCGCAGATGATGCCGATCGGACCCGCGCCGGCGATCAGGATGGACGAGCCGGGCGTCACCCCCGCCTTGCGCATCGTGGTGATCGCCACCGACAGCGGCTCCAGCAGGGCGGCGGCCTCGTCGGAGATCGCGTCCGGCAGGGTGTGGGCGAACTCGGTGCGGATCACGCAGTACTGGGCGAACGCGCCGTCGATCGGCGGGGTGGCGAAGAACTCCATGTTCGGGCACAGGTTGTAGTGCCCCGCCCGGCACTCCCGGCACCGGCGGCAGTTCTTCTGCGGCTCGACCGCGACCCGCTCCCCGATCCGCGACACTGGTACGTCCGCGCCCACCGCAACGATCCGGCCGGACAGCTCGTGACCGAGGATCAAGGGTCCGGTGACGACGAAGTCGCCGATTCGGCCGTGCCGGAAGTAGTGCGTGTCGGAACCGCAGACCCCGACCGCCGCCACCTCGACGAGCACCTCGTCGGCGGCCACCGGTGGCGTCGACACCAGCTCGACGGCCAGCTCCTTCACCCCGGTGAGCACGCTGGCGCGCATCTGGTCGGGGATGGTGGTCTCGGTCATCGGGTGTCTCCTCAGCTGGGGGTGGTGCGACTCTAGGCGGTGCGCTTGAGTGGCGAGTACGCCACGTAAGTGCGCCGGCTATCCGGCGGTCGCGTGCTCGAGCCGATGCGACCCGCCGGTGAGCTCCTGAACCGGTCGGTCCGACAGGTGGACCTCGGCCGTCACCCCGTCCGGCACCGTGAGGTCCAGCGTCAGCCCGTCCGGGCCGTCGGTCCAGGACACGGCCACGAGCCCGTGGGGGGTCTGCAGCGATGAGCGGGCCCAGTCGATGCCACCGCCCGGTCGAGGCGCCACCCGCACCCGCCGGTAGCCCGGCTCCGCGGGAGCGATGCCGCCGATGGTGCGATGCATCCAGTCGGCCACAGCGCCGAGGGCGTAGTGGTTGAAGCTGGTCATCTCGCCGGGGTTGATGGTGCCGTCGGGCAGCATCGAGTCCCAGCGCTCCCAGATGGTGGTGGCGTCCATGGTCACCGGGTAGAGCCAAGACGGGCACTCGGTCTGCAGCAGCAGCCGGTAGGCGACGTCGAGGTGACCGGTCAGGGTCAGGGCGTCGGTGACGAACGGCGTGCCGGCGAACCCGGTCTGGATGTGGTGGCCGCCCTCGGCCACCAGCACCGCCAGCCGGTCGCCGGCCCGAGCGGTCCCGACCTCGTCCAGGATGGCGAACACCACGGCCAGGGCGTAGACGGTCGGGGCGTCGCTGTGGATCGTCCCGTCGTCGTGCAGGTAGTGCTCGACGAAGGCCGCTCGCGTCTGCGCGGCGACGTCGGCGAAGTGCGCCGCGTCCTCGTCCCGACCGAGCAGCCGAGCGCTCTCGGCGACCAGGGACGCACTCCGGAACAGGCAGAGGGTGGCCACCACGCCGTTGTCGGCCTTGGCCTTGAAGGGCTCCTCCGGCGGCGCGGTGGGATCGAGCCAGTCACCGAACTGGAAGCCTGTGTCCCACAGGCCGGTCGGCGAGCGCAGGCCCTCGACCCGGCGGACGTGTGCGGCCATGGCCCCGTACGCGTCGGACAGCACGGTGAGGTCGCCGTACGCCTGGTAGACCGCCCAGGTCACCCAGACCGCGGCGTCACTCCAGACCGCGGTGCTGTCCGGCGTCGGGAACTCCGGCGGGTGGTCGAGGTACTTGAGCACGTCCGGGACGACGAAGGGCACCATGCCACCGGCATGCTGTTGCTCCTGGTCGAGATCACGCAGCCAGTCGCGGAGGAAGTTCTTCGCGTCGAACAGGTAGACCGCGGTCGGTGCGAACGCCGCCAGGTCGCCGGTCCACCCGAGCCGCTCGTCGCGTTGCGGGCAGTCGGTCGGCACGTCGACGAAGTTGCCCAGCGCACCCCACACCACGTTGCGGTGCAGCCGGTTGAGCAGGTCGTCGGAGCACTCGAAGGTGCCGATCCGCTCGAGGTCGGTGGAGATGACGACCGCCGTCAGGTCGTCGCTCGACAGGTCACCGGGCCAACCGTCGACCTCGAGGTAGCGGAAGCCGTGGAACGTGAAGGTCGGCTCGAAGACGTCCTCGCCGCCACTCAGGACGATCCGGTCCGTCGCCTTGGCCGACCGCAGCGGGCGGGTGCCCAGCTCGTCGTGCTCGAGCACCTCGGCGTGCCGCAGCGTGATCACCGACCCGGCCGGGCCCCGCACGCTGAAGCGCACCCAGCCGACCAGGTTCTGACCGAAGTCCACCAGGGTCTTGCCGCCGGGCGAGGTCCAGATCCGCTCGGGAGCGCGCTCGGCGATGCGGCGGACGGGCGGCGAGATGTAGGGCGTCAAGGTCGCGAGGTCGCGCTCGCCGGCGTGCACACCCACCCACCCCTGATCGGCGAAGCCGGGCTGCAGCCAGGCGTCCGAGATCAACCGGGCGTCGACGTCCTGACCGTCGTAGAGGTCGTTGGCGGTCACCGCCGACGGTCCCGCGGTCCAGTCGGTGTCGGTGACCACACGCTGCACGTGCCCGTCGGCGTAGGTGATCTCGAGCTGGGCCAGCACGCCCAGCTCGTCGCCGTAGTAGCCGCGTCCGCCGCTCCACCCGAGCCGACCCCGGTACCACCCGTTGCCGAGAGCGAAGCCCAGCACCGAGCTCGGCCCGGAGCTGTGCAGCAGGTCGGTCACGTCATGGCTGCGGTAGCGCAGCCGCCATTCGTAGCTGCTCCAGCCGGGGCTGAGCACGTCGTCCCCGACCAGGGCACCGTTCAGGTACGCCTGGAACACCCCGTGCGCGGTCGCGTGCAGCACCGCCGCGGCCACAGCGCCGTGACCGTCCTCGAGGGCGAACTCGGTGCGCAGCAGCGGCGCTCCTGCGAAGTCGTCATCGGGACTGATCAACCGAGCCGTCCAGTCGAGCTGGTCGGGTGCGGGGGCGGACGACGCCATCCGGTTCTCCTTCGAACGGGGGTGTGAATCGTTTCATCACGCACGCTAGCAGAGGACGTACCCGACGGCACCCCTGGCCGGAGCCACGCCCGGATCGAGGCCACACTTGACCCGTGGGTTACCGCGAGCTGGCCGGGGACGTGTCGCGTCCCGACCCCGACGACGCCGTGTTCCTGTGCGGGCCACGCTGCTCCGCCGAGGTGTTCCTCGGGCCGCACCGGATCGGGCGTACCGCGCTGTCACCCCTGGACGTCCTCGAGTGCCTCGACGTGCAGCTCGCCGGGGAGCAGGATGTCGTGACTCGCCTGCATCCCGGTCATCTGGAGAAGTCCCACGATCTCGACCACGGCGTCGCCGGGCGCAGCCGCTGGTTCGCGGCCGCCGAGGACCCCTGCGTCGTGCTGTGGCTGACGCTGGCCAACCGGGGCTCGGCGACGCGCACGGTCGACGTGTCGGCAACGGCTCGCTACAACGTCAACTACGTCAGCAAGTTCCGCGGCTGTCCCAACGACCGGGCCGAGCTGGCGGGCGACCGCCTCACCGTGCGGGACGCTCGGTTCCCGGCGCTGCATGCCGTCACCGCCACCCACCCGGCGTGGTCGCGGCCGCAGGTGGAAGTGGAGCCGGCCGACGCGTCGAGCCCTCGGACGGAAACGAATGGGGACGTGGGTGTGGTCTCGGCCCGCTGGGTGAACTCGATCACCGTCGGGCCCGGCGGCGAGGCCGACCTGGTGATCGTCGTGGCCGGCAGCGATCGCGAGGGCGTTGCCGAGGCCGCGGCCACCGCGGTGCTGGCCGATCCGGCCGGCGCCTTCGCGCAGATGATCGCGCTGTGGGAGGACGCCACCCGATCGGGCGTCGTGCTGGACAGCGGCCGCACGCCGGTCGACCGGCTGTTCGCCCACGCCAAGCTCTGGGCCCACAAGGACGCCCGGATGGTTCCCCTCGGCCCTCCGTACGCCCTCGGCCGGGTCGACAACGCCGAGCTCCTCGCCCTCACCGCGTCTCCGGACTACCACGGGATCTTCGCGAACGACGCCGGTCAGTCCTGCTGGGAGCTCGGCGCCCTCGGGCCACGCTTCTACCCCGTCCTGGACCACACCCTCGACGTCCTCTTCCACTTCGGTCTGCCGGAGTCGGTGGAGGTCGATCCGTTCGGGGGCAGCGGCACCCCGTGGCTCTCGCCCCTGAGGATCGGCGAACGTCCCCAGTGGGTGATGGGGGCGACGGCGCTGGTGCTCTGGTCGGGAACGTACGCCGACCGGTACTGGCCGCGGGTGCGGGCGGTGCTCGACGGTTTCGGCGACCACGACCGCGACGGCGACTGGCTCGACGACCACTCCAGCTCGACCTTCCCCGAGCAACCCGACCCCGGTCGTTTCCGGCACGAGATGCTCTACGCCAGCGCCTTCTGGTTCCAGGCGTTCACCCTGGGCAGCGAGCTCGCGGCGTACGTCGGCGACGCCGGCCGTGCGACGGAGTACGAGCGCTCCGCCGGGCGCGTCCGGGAGGCCGTCGAGCACCGGTTCGGCGCCGGATTCGGCTACGCGAGCTGGCTCGACGTGGAGCACGCGCAGCACCCGCACCGAGGCCACACGATGGTGCTGCCCCTCCAGTACGGGATGGCGTCTCCCGAACGGGCGGCCGCGGCGTTCGAGACGCTGCTCCATCCTCCGCTGTGGACCGACGACGGCCCCCTCGCGATGGAGCCGGCCTACCCGAACGACGGCGGCGCACACGCCTGGGGCTTCATGCGCTGGAACCTGGTCGACGCGTTGTTCCGCCACGGGCGCACGGACGAGGCCGCCGCCCTGCTCGAGCGCTGGGCCGGTGAGGAGGACGAGCTGCGGTTCCAGGCACCCGAGGGATTCCCCACCGTGACCGGCGTGACCGGCAAGGGCTACGTGTGGACCGCCGCCCGCTCCCTCCGCGCCGTCCTCCTGGGGCTCGCGGGGATCCGCCTCACCGCCGCCGGTCTGGTCGTCACGCCGAGACTGCCCGCCGGGTGGGGTCCGGTCCGCCTGCTGGGGGTGCCGTTCCGGGGATCGACGTACGACATCGTCGTGCAGCACGCCCCGCGGCCGGCCCTGCTGGTCGACGGCACGCCACTCCCCTGGGCCACGCCGATCAGGCCGACCGCAGCGCCCGGCCACCATGTCGTCTCGGTGAGCGTCTGAGGCGCGGTCCGGTCGAGACGCCGGACCGTGGGGGCCGACGCCGACAAACCTGCGACTTGCGGGTGTTTCGTGACCGGGATCTGCGAAGGTGCTCTGGCAGGCTATGCAACGAGTGGGGCCTGTGTTATCAGTGTGACGTCTGTTTCGCCCCAACGATCGAACGACTGGAGCGAATACACGATGGCGAAACGGCTGATCGGCCTGTTTGTGAGCCTCACCCTTGCGCTGACCGTCGGGGTCGCCGCCGCGGGACCGGCCTGGGCGGCCCCCGATCCGCCCGTCAAGAGCGACACCGCCAAGGCCCAGGCGGCCGCCGCGAAGACCAAGGCCGCACGCGAGAAGGCTGCCCGTGCGGCCGCGCAGCGCAAAGCCGCCGCCGCCGCGAAGGCCAGAGCAGCGGCTGCCGCCAAGGCCAGAGCGGCCGCCGCCGCCCGCACCCGCGCCGTGCTGGAGTCCGGACCGCGGGCCACCGCTGCCGCCAAGGCCGCCGCCGCCGCCCGTCAGGCGATCGCGCCGGCCCGAGCCCGCGCCGCCGCCGCCGCCCGTACCGCCGCGGTCACCCGGGCTCGGGCGATCGCCGCAGCCAAGGCGGCCACGGCCGCCAAGGCCCGCTCCGCAGCGGTGGCCAAGAGCAAGGCGCCCAAGAAGCAGAAGGCCGCAGCCAAGGCGGCCGCCAAGGCCGCGGCCACGGCGTCCGCCGCGGCGGCCCGGGCCAACACCGCGGCCGCAGCCGCGAGCGCGAACGCCGCCAGGGCGGTCGCGGCCACGAGTGCGAACGCGGTGGCCAAGGCCAACGCGGCCACCGCCGCCCGGCTGACCTACATCGGCTACGCCAAGCAGCGCGCCGAGCTGGCGGCCAAAGCGGCCACGACGGCGAACCGCAGGTCGGCCGCTGCCACCAAGGCCGCCAAGGCGGCCGGCGCTCGCTACAAGGCCTCCGCCAAGTCGCTCGGCAAGCTCAAGGCGAAGGCGGCCGCCACGAACAAGAAGGCAGCGCCCTACCGGAAGCGGATCGCCGCCACCGCTGCTGTCGCGACCACGGCGAGGGCGCAGGCGAACGCCGCTGCGGCCGCTGCCAAGGCCGCTTCGGCCGAGCTGAAGGCCGCGAACAAGGCGGTCAAGAAGGCGAAGAAGAAGTCGAAGAAGGTGCGCGCCGCAGCGGCGGCCCGCGCCGCCGCCGCGACCACCCGGGTAGCGGCCACCAACGCTGCGGCGAGGACCACCGCCGCGCGTGCGGCGGCCACCGGAACCGCCTATGCCGCCGCTGTGGCGGCGGGGCGGACCACCGTGGCCGCGGCGACCTCGGCCACCAGCCGCTACCAGGCTTCGGCCCGGTCCACGGCCGCAGCCCGGACCGCCGCCGTCCGCACCTCGGCGGCCGCCAAGTCGGCCAAGGCCACCGCCGCCCGGACGACCAAGTCGGCGGCGTCCCTGAAGAAGGCTGCCGGCCCGAACGCGACCTGGGCGCCCAGCGACTACATGACGTTCAACAACCCCAAGGCGTCCAAGGCCAAGCGCTACCGGATCATCAGCGACTTCAACAAGGCCATCAAGTCCGTTCCGGCCGGCGGCCAGATCCGGATGGCGATGTACCTGTTCGACATCAAGAGCGTCGCGGACAACCTGATCGCCGCCGACAGGCGCGGGGTCAGCGTGCAGATCGTGATCGACGGCGAGGAGACGAACAAGCAGATCCGCAAGGTGAAGCGGGCTCTGGGCAAGAACAAGAAAAGCCGTTCGTTCGTGGCCACCTGCGACCACAGCTGCCTGTCCAAGGCGGCCTCGGTGATCCACGCCAAGTACTACCTGTTCTCGGTGGCCGGCCAGCGCAAGTACGTGTCGATGATCAGCTCGGCCAACCCGTACACCGGCAACACGTCGCTGAGCTGGAACAACAACCACGTGATCGTCGCGGACAAGGTGATCTACGACTCCCTGAACCGCTACTTCCTGGACATGATCAAGGACAAGTCGAACCGCAAGTACCACCGCACCACCACCAGTGGCAAGTACAAGATCTTCCTCTACCCGCAGACGCCGAAGAAGCCCAACGACATCGTCTGGATGAGCGCCCTGAACCAGGTCACCTGCAGGACGGCCAAGGGCTTCGGCAGCAGCGACGGTCGCACGATGATCCGGGTGGCCAACTGGGGCTGGTCGAGCCCGCGGATCGACGTGGCCAGGCGGCTGGTCCAGCTGCAGGCGCAAGGCTGCAACGTGCAGGTCATGGTCAACCGCGGCCGGATCACCAAGCCGGTGCTCAAGACCCTGTTGACCAAGACCAAGCGGGGCCAGATCCCGGTCTACGACGCCTGGCGGGACAGCAACAACGACGGTTTCGCCAGTCTCTACGTGCACCACAAGATGATGACGATCAACGGCCGGATGTCCGGCAGGGACGTCAGGATCACCTGGACCGGGTCCCAGAACTTCACCGGGCCGGGCACCTTGACCAACACCGACCTGGTGCTGCGGATCATCGACCCGAAGGTCACCACGGCGTACGAGAAGAACTTCGCCTACATCCGCGGCAAGGCCACCAAGAGGATGAAGAAGGTGCCGTGGTCGGTGGGCCGCACCGGCCTCGCCCTGCTCTGAGCACCCACCCCACCGACGACGAAAAAGCCGGCCGGACCCGCTCGGGTCCGGCCGGCTTCGTCGTTCTCAGCGCGGTCCGCGTCCGCCCGGACCCTGGTTGTTCGGATCCTGGCCAGCACCGGGCAGCCCGTTGCGGAAGTCGGAGTAGTTCCGGCTGTTGACCAGATCGGGTGGGGGTGCGTTGAAGCTCTGCATCGCCTTGCCGCGCAGGTACGCCTCCATGGCCGGCTTCCAGATCTCCTGACCGGCGTCACCGCTGCCCGAGCCCTCGAGACCGCGGCCCGTGGACGGGACGGTGTAGCCCTTGAGACCCGTCGACCGGTAGCCCGACTTCCCCTTGAGGAAGGGCGACCGGGTGTTGTCGATGCTGATCATCGCGGCCCCCGCGATCTGTGGGGTGTAGCCGGCGAACCAGACCGCCGCGTTGCTGTCGATGGTGCCCGTCTTGCCGGCCTGCGGACGTCCGTCGGCCGTCAGCACCCGGCGCCCGGTGCCCTTGGTCATCACCGAGGACAGCAACGAGTTCATGGCGTTGGCGACGTCCTCGCTGATCACGCGCTTGCAGTTGGCACTCGGCACCTCACGTGCTTGACCGTTGCTGTCGGTGATCGACTCGAGCATGATCGGGTCGCAGTGGATGCCGCCGGAGGCGAAGGTCGCGTAGGCCTCGGCCACCGACAGCGGGCTGACCTCGAGGGTGCCCAGGGTGAACGACGGCTTGTCGTCGTAGGAGCTGACCGGAGCGTCCTTGGTGCTGGACTCGATCCCCAGCTTCTCGGCCATCTTGGTGACGTCACACATGCCGACGTCGAGGGCGAGCTGGACGAAGTAGGTGTTCACCGAGAACTCCGCGGCCCGGTACATGTCCATCGTGCCGTTCACCCCGGTGGAGTTGCTGACCCGCCAGCTGCCGGTCACCTGACTCGGACCGTCGCAGGTCTCGAAGGGACGGCCGGAGAAGTCCATGGTCCGCCGGGCGTCGTAGCGCTGGGAGAGCGGGATGCCCTTCTCCAGCGCCGCGGCCGCGGTGAATGCCTTGAACGTCGAGCCGGCCTGGAAGCCCTGCGCGCCGCCCATCTCCGGAGTGACCGAGTAGTTCCAGTAGGTCTGGCCCTTCTTGGTGCTGTCCCCCATCACCGGTCGGCTCTGGGCCATGGCCACGATCAGTCCGGTGCCGGGCTCGACCATGTCCATCACCGAGATCACCGGATCGGTCGGTCCGACGACCGAGGAGACCGCCTTCTGCGTCCGGTCCTGGGTCTCGGGGTCGATCTTGGTCTTGATCACCAGTCCGCCGCGCTTGATGGTCTGCTGCCGGGTCTCCACGGTGTCGCCGAGACTCGGGGTCTGCTCCAGCGAGCGGTACACGTAGTCGCACAGGAACGGGTACTGCGTTCCCTGGCAGCCGTTGAGTGTGGTGGTGACCTTCTTCTTGTTGAACTTGGTCTTGAGCGCCTTGGCCGCCTGGGCGTCGGTGATCACGTTCAGCGACGCCATCCGGTTGAGGACCACGTTCCGGCGCTGCAGCGACGCGGTCGGGTTCTGGACCGGGTTGTTGGCGGTCGGGTTCTGGACCAGACCGGCCAGCATCGCCGCCTGCGGCAGCGTCAGCTTCGCGGCGGTGGTGCCGAAGTAGTGCTCGGCGGCGACCTCGACGCCGTAGGCGCCGTCGCCGAAGTAGGCGATGTTCAGGTAGCGCTCGAGGATCTCGTCCTTGCTCAGCGTCTTCTCCACCGAGATCGCGTAGCGCAGCTCGCGGATCTTGCGGCCGTAGCTGTCGTCCTGCGCCGCCTTGACACCTGCCTCGTTACCGGCCTTCTTGGCCTCTTCGATCTGCACCATCTTCACGTACTGCTGGGTGAGGGTGGAGCCGCCCTGGGTGACCCCACCGGCCAGCACGTTGGTCACCAGAGCCCGCGCCGTGCCGACGACGTCCAGCGGACCGTGCTCGTAGAAGCGGTGGTCCTCGATGGAGATGAGCGCCTCCTTCATCACCGGGGCGATGTCGGTCAGCGGCACGTAGACGCGGTTCTCGTCGTAGAAGTAGGCGAGCACGTCGCCGTTCTTGTCCAGGACCTGGGAACGCTGACTCTGCGCCGGCTGGTCGAAGGCGGCCGGGAGGTCGTCCAGCGTCCCCTGGGCAGCCTTGCCGGTGAACACGGCTGCCCCGACCGCGGGGAGCGCCACCACGGCGACCAGCAGCCCGCAGAGGGCGCTGACCACCAGGAACAGTCCGCCCGCGCGCAGGCGTCGGAGGCGTCCGGGACGAGTGGGTCGGGCAGATGTCATATCAGGAGTCACAGCAGACGTGAGAAGTGGCAGGACGGCGGGAAGTGAGCTGGGGCATCAAAGGAACAACTCCCCGCGACGCCGGACCGTTCCCACCGGCGCAGGGTGAGACTCCTCACAGGATCTCGTACGAGACCCGTCCCCGCGAGCCGGCGCCACCCCGACGCCGGCGACCGCTCGGCCGAGGAGGTGCGCGGATGACCGGCCTCCGGCTTCGGGGGGCGGTCATACTGGCTGCTCACGGCGACGACAGGGTGGTGAGCGGTTGCAGACCGTGCGCTGGCGTATCGCCCTGGCCGTGCTGGTGGTCACCGCCGCCCTCGTGGGCGGCCTGGTGGTCGTGCTCGTAGCCCCGTCGGGCGATGGTGCGTCCGGGCGGCCGGAGGTCTCAGGTCCCCCGCTGCCGGGTGACGACGGCTCGCCGTCCGCCCCAACCGGCGGATCGCCGTCACCGCCGCCGAACATCGGGCGGGCCGGGCCACCGCCCGGCACGGTTCACCTGGATGACCGCTATCGGGCGCGCTACGCCGGCCGGTACGTCGACTGGAACCAGCTGCTCGATCGGGGCAGCCGGTTGCCCGCCAACACTCGCGGCTGCCGGTCGGACTGGAAGAAGACCAGCCGGGATGCGGCACTGACCTGGCGCAAGGCCGGCTTCCTGTGCCTCGACCAGCTCACCGGGCGCGGCTTTCACCCGCAGGGGATCGCCGGGTCCGGCAGCACCCTCGGCTACCGGATCGGGGCGCAGCCGGCCGCCGCCCGCAACGTCGTGCTGGTCAGCTCCTACTCCTCGAAGCCGGAGAAGGGTCTGCGCTTCGCCCACCAGCCGGGCCGGACCGACGCCACCCGGCTCACGGTCATCGACCTCGACCGCCGACTCGTCAACCAGGTGGAGCTCGTCCGGCCGGTGGGCGCCGACGGGCTCGCGGCCCTGGACTCCCACGGCAGCGGCCTGGCCTGGGCCGGGCAGTACCTCTACTCCTCCAGTCGGGGCAGCCTGTGGATGTACAACGTCGACGACCTGATGCTGATCGGCGGTCGCTATGTGCTCCCGGCGGTCGGCAGCTGGGGGGTGGAGGGTCGGGGTGGCCTGTCCAGCATCAGCGTCGACCGCAGCACCAGCCCGGCCGGCCTGCTGGCCGTCAACTACTCCCAGACCGGCACCGCCTGGGCGCACAGCTTCGCCCTGGGCTCCGACGGTCGGGTTCGCAGCGGGAAGACCACCGGTGGTCAGGAGCTCGCGCTGGTCAGCCGCTTCGGACCCGGTCCGCCGTCGGTCCGCAGCTCGCGGTCCGCGGTGGTGCCGGGCACGAACTTCCAGGGCATCGGCGCCGCCGGCGCCTACCGCCTGGTCAACTCGTCGTCGCTGATGCTCGACGGCAGGCGCTACGGCGACAACGTCGTGGTGCTGAAGAAGAACGAGACGATCGCCCGGTTCACCATGCCCGAGGAGAATCTCGAGTCGGTCTACGTCGACTACCGCCGGAAACGCTACGTCACCGTCACCGAGCACGGTCGGCAGTTCCTGTTCTGGCTGCCGCTGGACCACCTCATCGAGCGCGCCGAGCGCTGAGGCGGATCAGGCCACGTACGCCGCCAGGTGGCGGGCGGTCAGCGTCGAGCCGTCGGCGACCAGCGCCGCGGGGGTGCCCTCGAAGACGATCCGGCCCCCGTCGTGGCCCGCGCCCGGGCCGAGGTCGATGATCCAGTCCGCGTGCGCCATGACGGCTTGGTGGTGCTCGATCACGATCACCGTCTTGCCGGCCTCGACCAGCCCGTCGAGCAGACCGAGCAGCTGCTGCACGTCCGCCAGGTGCAGACCCGTGGTCGGCTCGTCGAGCACGTAGACGCCCCCCTTGTCGGCCATGTGGATGGCCAGCTTGAGCCGCTGACGCTCGCCCCCCGACAGCGTGGTCAACGGCTGCCCGATCCCGAGGTAGCCGAGCCCGACGTCGCGCATCCGGGACAGGATCGCGTGGGCGGGCCCCTTGGTGAAGAAGGCGTGGGCGTCGTCGACCGACATCGCGAACACCTCGGCGATGTTCTTGCCGTCGAGCGTGTACTGCAGCACCGCGTCGGTGAAGCGGCGCCCGTTGCACTCCTCGCAGGTGGTCGCCACGCCGGCCATCATGGCCAGGTCGGTGTAGACGACTCCCAGACCGTTGCAGTGCGGGCAGGCACCCTCGGAGTTGGCGCTGAAGAGACCGGGCTTCACCTTGTTGGCCTTGGCGAACGCCGTCCGGACGCCGTCCAGCAGCCCGGTGTAGGTGGCCGGGTTGCTGCGCCGCGACCCCCGGATCGCGGTCTGGTCCACCGAGATGACACCGGCCTCGCGGGGCATCGAGGAGTGGATCAGCGAGCTCTTGCCGGAGCCGGCGACCCCCGTCACCACCGTCAGCACACCGAGGGGGATGTCCACGTCGACATCGCGGAGGTTGTGCCGGCCGGCCCCACGGATGGCCAGGCTGCCGGTCGGGGTGCGGGTCGAGGTCTTCAGCCGCGCCCGGTCGTCGAGATGGCGGCCTGTGAGCGTGCCGCTGGTCCGCAGCTCCTCGACCGTCCCCGTGAAGCAGACCTGTCCGCCGTTCACCCCCGCTCGCGGCCCCAGATCGACCACGTGGTCGGCGATCTGGATCGCCTCCGGCTTGTGCTCCACCACCAGCACCGTGTTGCCCTTGTCCCGCAGCCGCAGGAGCAGCCCGTTCATCCGCTGGATGTCGTGCGGGTGCAGGCCGATCGTCGGCTCGTCGAACACGTAGCTGACGTCGGTCAGACTCGAGCCGAGGTGGCGGATCATCTTGGTCCGCTGGGCCTCGCCGCCCGACAGGGTGCCGGAGGGACGGTCGAGGCTGAGATAGCCGAGACCGATCTCCACGAAGGAGTCCAGCGTCTGCTGCAGGGTCGCCACCAGCGGGGCGACCGACGGCTGGTCCAGGGTGTCCCGGACCCAGTCGGCCAGGTCGCTGATCTGCAACCGGGCCGCGTCGGCGATGTTGAGCTCACCGATCCGCGACGCCAGCGCGGCCCGGTTGAGGCGCGCTCCTCCGCAGTCGGGGCAGTCGGTGAAGGTGACGGCCCGGTCCACGAAAGCGCGGAGGTGCGGCTGCAGACTTTCTTTGTCCTTGGCCAGGAAGGACTTCCGCACCCGGGGCACCAGACCCTCGTACGTCATGTTGATGGTGGCGATCTTGACCTTGACCGGCTCGGAGTAGAGGAAGCTCTGCCGTTCGTCCGCGGAGTAGTCCCGGATCGGCTTGTCACCGTCCAGCAGCCCGGACTCGCTGAAGACCCGCACCAGCCAGCCGTCCGGGGTGTAGCCGGGGACGGTGATGGCACCCCCGTTGAGCGACTTGTCGGCGTCGAACAGCTCGTCCAGGTCGATGTCGGTGACCGAGCCGCGCCCCTCGCAGTTCGGGCAGGCTCCGGCTGCGGTGTTGAAGCTGTAGTGGAAGGCGGGGCCGGCCGACGGCTCCCCCAGCCGGCTGAAGACGATCCGCAGCAGCGCGTGCGCGTCCGTCGCCGTGCCGACGGTGGACCGCGAGTTGGCTCCCATCCGCTCCTGGTCGACGATGATCGCCGCGCTCACGCCCTCCAGCAGGTCGACGTCCGGCCGGGCCAGGCTCGGCATGAAGCCCTGCACGAACGCGCTGTAGGTCTCGTTGATCAGCCGCTGCGACTCCGCCGCGATGGTGCCGAAGACGAGCGAGCTCTTGCCCGACCCGGACACCCCGGTGAACACCGTCAGGCGACGCTTGGGGATGTCGACGTCCACCGACCGCAGGTTGTTCTCCCGCGCCCCACGGACCCTGATCACCGCGTGGCTGTCGGCGGGGTGGGGCGACTGGCTGATCGGCATCCGCACACTGTAGGGACCCGGTCTGACAGCCGCGCCGGATCCGCCGGCCGGTTCGCGGGATGATGCGGGCATGGCAGCCGACACCATGCGCGCACTGGTCGTCCACGGACCGCACGACGCCCGGGTCGAGGACGTACCGGTCCCCGAGCCGACGGCCGGCGAGCTGCTGGTGCGGATCGACCGGGCCGGCATCTGCGGCACCGACGTCGAGCTGTTCACCGGCGAGATGGCCTACTACGCCCGGGGCCGGACCCACCACCCCCTTCGACCCGGCCACGAGTGGACGGGCACCGTCGTGGCGACGGGATCCGCCTCCGAGGGGCTCTGGCTGGGTCGCCGCGTGGTCGGCGACACCATGCTCGGCTGCGGCTCGTGCACGGCCTGCCGCGGCGGTCGACAGCACGTCTGCGCCGACCGGCGGGAGGTCGGGGTCACCGACGGCTGGCCGGGGATGCTGGCCGAGTACGGCCTGATCCCGACCCGGTTCGCCCACTACGTGCCCGACGCCGTGAGCACCGCCGCGGCCGCCCTGGTGGAGCCGGGTGCGAACGCGCTGCGAGCCGTGCGGGCAGCCGAGGTCGACCCGCGCAGTCGCCTGTTGATCATGGGCGACGGCACCATCGGTCTGCTCGCGACGCTCTTCGCGGTCGAGGCGGGCGCCGAGGTCACGGTCTGCGGTCTGCGGTCGGAGCGCCTCGCGCTGGCCGGCCGGCTGGGCGCCCGCCACACGGTGGGGGTCGAGGCGCTGGCCGGCACGGCGCCGGGATCGTACGACGCGGTGCTGGATGCCACCTCCGACCGCGCCGCGCCGGCCACCGCGCTGTCCCTGGTCCGGCCCGGTGGCCGGCTGGCCCTGATCGGCCTGTCCGGGGAACCGAGTCTGCTGGACACCCGGGACCTGGTGCTGGCCGACGTGACCGCGGTCGGCATCCTCTCCGCCTCCCCCGCGCTCGCCGACACCCTCCGGGCGTACGCCGCCGGGCTCGACCCGACCCCGGTGGTCGGCGAGACCGTCGGCCTGGAGGAGGTGCCCGCCCGGCTGGCCGGACACAGCGGTGCCGGACCCGGGCCGAAGGTGCTGGTGGACCCGGGGCGCTGATCAGCTCCGCCGGCGTCGGTACGTCGACGGCGACATCCCCGCGTACGCCCGGAACCGCGAGGAGAAGTACAACGGGTCGTCGTAGCCGACCGTCCGGGCGATCTCGGCCACCGTGCGCGGGGTGAGATCGAGCAGCTGCTCGGCCAGGCGCATCCGCTGCCGCTCCAGATAGCGCATCGGCGACACCCCGACCTGCTCGGCGAACAGGTGCGCGAACCTCGACGGAGACAGGTCCGCACGCCGCGCCAGCCCGGCCACGGTGACGGGCTCGGCGAGCGAGGACGCCATGTCCTCCATCGCGGTCAGCACCCGCGGATCCAGCAGACCCGCTCCGGGGTCGGACGTCGTGCACCACAACAGCGCCGCCTCCACCGCGTTCACCGCGAACATGGTCGCCTGCCGCAGGTCGCTGCGACCGAACGCGTCTGCGGCCCGCAACGCCTCCCGGATCCGTCGCCGGGCGTCGCCGGCGGTCCGCACCCTCGACAACCCCGGCACCGGCTGCGGCCACTCCAACCAGGCCAGCCACTCCGGCCGGGGGTGGAAGTGGGCGAACTGCAGCGACCACCGCCGCCCGCCGTCCGTCGTCGCCGGTCCGGTGCCGTAGTCGTGCGGCACCCCCGGCCGGATGACCACCACGTCCCCGGGCTCGGTGATCACGTCGGGATGTCCGGCGACGCCGACCCTTCCGGCTCCGTCGACGGTGTTCAGCAGCAGCCAGTCGTCGGTCCCGGTGGGCCGCCACACGTCGTAGCGAGCGTCCGCGGTGAACGCCCCGGCGAGCACCTGCTCGATCTTCGGAGCCGACTGTCGATGACGGGCCACAGCAGGATCTTCCATGTTCGTGACCGGTAGCGCCATGGTCCGGACCACGCTGGGTCCCGCAGACTTGTCGGCATGAGTCAACTCGCGGTCGAACGGACCGACATCACCCAGCGCTACGCCGACACGGGCGTCGTGCTCGTGCGCCAGCTGCTGACCCCGGCGGAGGTGGACCGGATCCGGGACGTCTACACCACCCAGATCGAGACCGATCGCTCGCTCGGTTTCGACGACGGGCTGCCGGCCGACGACATCCTGGCTCGCTATCCCCGCATCGTGCACCCCCACCGGCGACCCGACTCCGAGGTCGGGGAGATCGCCCTGGAGCTGATGCTGGACGACCGGATCATGGGTGTGGTCACCGAGCTGATCGGACCGGCGCTCGCCGCTCAGTCGATGTTCTACTTCAAGCCCCCGACGGCCCGCGGTCAGGCCCTGCACCAGGACAACCTCTATCTCCAGGCGCACCCGGAGACCTGCATCGCCGCCTGGATCGCGGTCGACGACTGCGACGCCGCCAACGGTGGACTCGCGGTCGTCCCCGGCTCCCACGTCATCCACGTCATGTGCCCGGAGGAGGCCGATCCCGAGGTCTCCTTCACCAGCATCACCGTCCACGTCCCCGCGGGCATCGAGGTCGTGCAGACGGAGATGAAGGCCGGCGACGTGCTCTTCTTCCACGGCAGCGTGGTGCACGGCTCACGCCCCAACAGCACGACCGACCGCTTCCGGCGGTCGCTGATCTTCCACTACATCCCCGAGAGCAGCGTCGAGGTGTCGACGTTCTTCCAGCCGCTCCTCACCCCGGACGGCCGGGAGGTCACCATCCAGGCCTCTCCCGACGGCGGCCCGTGCGGCGAGGGATGGTCGTCCAGCGGCCACTGAGGGAGCCAGGGCCACGGACCGGGGTGAACGGTCGCTTCCGGGGTAAGGGTCGGGGGATCCCCCCGCGGAACGCCTGAGGGGCGCCTCCAACCCCCCGACAGGAAGCACCCACCGTGGCCACCGTCACCACCCCGACCGAGCCGGACTCGAAGCTGAAGCAGGACATCACCGGCACGCTGCTCTTCGTGTTCATCCTCGGCGACGTGCTGGTTGCCGGCATCTACGCCCTGACCGGTGTGCTGGCCCAGGAGGTGGGTGGCGCCCTCTGGGTGCCCCTGGCCGTGGCGCTCGGCCTGTCGCTGCTGACCGCCGGGTCGTACGCGGAGCTGGTGACCAAGTACCCACGGGCCGGTGGAGCAGCGATCTTCGCCGAACGGGCCTACCGGAACCCGCTGGTGGCCTTCCTGGTCGGCTTCAGCATGCTGGCCGCCGGCGTGACCAGCGCAGCGGGCCTCGCGCTCGCCTTCGCGGGTGACTATCTCGGCACCTTCCTGGCCGTGCCGGCGGTGCCGGCCGCGATCGGCTTCCTCGCCCTGGTCGGGCTGCTGAACCTCCGCGGTATCAAGGGGGGCCTGTCGGCCAACCTGGTGATGACGGTGATCGAGGTCTCCGGTCTGGTGATCGTCATCGCGGTCGCGGCCATCCTGCTCGGCGGCGGTCCGTGGCGACCTCGGCCGGGCCGTGGAGTTCCGCTCCGACGTGCCGATGGCGTCGGCGGTCCTCGGCGGGACCGTGATCGCCTACTACTCGTTCGTGGGCTTCGAGACCTCGGCCAACGTGGCCGAGGAGGTCCGCGACCCCAGCCGGGTCTACCCGCGGGCCCTGTTCGGTGCCCTGATCACGGCCGGGATCGTCTACGTCGGTGTCGGGGTCGCGAGCTCCGCGGTCCTGGGATCGGAGGAGCTGGCCGCGTCCAGTGGGCCGCGGCTCGAGGTGGTCAAGGCCAGCGGGGTCGGCGTACCGGCCTGGCTGTTCAGCCTGATCGCCCTGGTGGCGGTGGCCAACGGGGCCCTGCTCACCATGATCATGGCCAGCCGGGTGACCTACGGGATGGCTGAGCAGGGTCTGCTGCCGGCCGTGCTGGGACGGGTTCTCCCCCGCCGCCGTACGCCGTGGGTGGCGATCGTGGCCACCACCGCCGTGGCCATGGGGCTCACCCTGATCGGCGACCTGGCCACCCTGGCCTCGACCGTCGTGCTGCTGCTGCTCTTCGTCTTCATCAGCACGAACGTGGCTGTCCTGGTGCTCCGCCGCGATGAGGTCGAGCACCACCACTTCCGGGTCTGGACCCCGATCCCGGTGCTCGGGGTCGCGTCCTGCCTGCTGCTGCTGACCCAGCAGGAGGGCAGGGTCTGGCTGTACGCCCTGGGTCTGCTGGCCGTGGGCGTCGTGCTCTACCTGCTGGCCCGGCTGGGACGCCGGAGCACGACCGCGCAGCCGCGGTGATCGCTCTGGTGGGCTATCCCATCCACGCGATGACCAGCCGGCTGCACCGTGCGCTCGCTCGCCGCGGCCACGCCTGCGAGCTGATCCATCCCGATGAGCTGCTGGCGGCCGACAAGGCGGAGGCGTCACTGGCTCTCCACCGGGCCGGCGTGCCGGTGCCCCGGATGGCGGTGGTCGCGAGCGAGGAGGCCGCCTGCGACAAGCGGAGCGGCTCGGCTACCCGGTGGTCCTCAAGGCCGCCGACGGCGCGGAGGGCGACCAGGTGCGTCGAGCGCACGGCGAGACCGAGCTGTCCGCCACCTTCCGCGAGCTGCGGTCCTCGATGGGTCATCCTCCCGGGAGCCGGGTGCCGTTGGTCCTGCAGGAGCTGCTGCAACCGGGTCTGGGTCGTGACCGCCGCCTGCAGGTCACCACCATCGACCTGATGGCTGGTGCGAACGGGCCCGTGGTGGAGGCCAACCCGCACGGCGACGTCCTGGACGTCGCCATGACCTCCGGTCTCGACCTGATCGGCGCGATGGCCGACCTGGTGGAGATGAGAGCCGGTCTCCGGCCTCTGGACCGGGTGGTCGCCAGGCCGCTGGGTGCGGCCGCGCTGGCGACACTCACGGCGTTCTGTCGGCGCCGGTTGGAGGTGCGCCGGAGGGTGTTGTCCGGGCGATCCTGAGTCTCAGGCCTCCGGGTCCTGCAGGCCGACCCGATCCACCCGGCGATGAAAGCGCATCCCGCTCAGACCCCCGAGGACGGCCGCCACCAGGGCGACGACCAGGGCGGCAAGGGCGGCGATGATGCCGCTGGTGGTCAGCTCAGCCGCCGAGACCGGGATCTGGGGACCACCGTCCAAGTAGCGCGACGCGTCCACCTGGTTGCCGGTGATGGCCGCGAGCACGGCGACGACCGCGGCGGCGATGATCGCCCAGAGCCAGACACCGAGACCCTGCTTGGCGCCGTTGAACCTGGCCATCCGGCCGGCCACGTAGCCGCCGCAGAAGTAGGCGACGAAGATAACCAGCAGCAGCACGATCGCGCTGACGATGCCGATCGTGCCGGCCCGCCCGGTCACCTCGTCGGGATCGAGCCTGGCGCTGAGGCCGACGCCTGCCCCGAGTGACGCCAGCAGGGCGGTGAGCAGCACGCCGGCCCCGGCCGCGGCCAGCCAGCCGAAGAAGCTGGCGCCGAACTGGAGCCCGCCGTACCGGTTCTTCTGCCGGCTCACCACCGTCCGGGTGCGGTCAGGGCCGTCGGCGCGGACCGGCTGGTCGGTGCGCGGACCGGCTGGTCGGTGCGGACCGGCTGGTTGGTGCGGACCGGGCGGTCGGTGACCGTTTCCGCCGGTGTGCGGGTCCGGTCGCCGGGGGGCGGCGTTGGTGTGCTCATCGCTGGTCTCCTGCTCAGTGGGTGCCGGAGCGCTGTGCTGCCGGCTCGCTCTCGGGGGTCGAATCGGCCTTGACGGCGTCCCGCTCACCGAGCGGCTCGGCCGGGCCGCGGGTCGTGTCTGCGGCGGTCTGCTGCTCGGCCTCGGCGTTGATCTCGGCGCCCAGCAGGATCGCGTACGAGGTGATCCACAGCCAGAGCAGCAACACGATGATGCCGGCGAAGACGCCGTAGGTCTTGGCGTAGTTGCCGAAGGTGGCCACGTAGATCGAGAAGCCCACGGAGGCCAGCAGCCACAGCAGGGTCGCCACGGCCGCCCCGACCGACACCCAACGGAGCTTGGGGGCGTCACGATCGGGAGCGACTCGGTAGAGAACAGCCAGGGCCGCGGTCACCACGACCACCAGCAGCACCCAGCGCGCCGCCGACAACAGGAAGCGCACCACCGGGCTGTCGCCGAAGACCTGCCCGAGCAGCGGCGGAACGACGGCGATCAGACCGAGCATGATCACCAGGAAGACCACGGCGCCGACCAGCAGGACGAGCGCGAGCAACCGCTTCTTGATGGGGCTGCGGTCGTCGTCCTCGTCGTAGGCGACGTTGATCGCGGTCATCAGGTTGTTCACCCCGCCGGAGGCGCTGAAGAGCGCCACCAGCAAGGCGATGATGGCGCTCCAGCCCAATGCCGACCGGTTACGGCTCGCCACCTGGTCGGAGATGAGCGTCCGCACCTCCTGCGGCAGCGCGGTCAGCGAGTTCACCTGCTCGGCGATCACCGCAGGATCGGCGAAGAACCCGTACAAGGTGACCAGCGCGATCAGGGCGGGGAACAACGCCAGGAAGGCGTAGAAGGCGACCCCGGCGCCCAGCAGGGGCACCTGATCGACCTTCGCCTCGGCCCAGCCGCGTTTGACCACCTGCAGCCAGCCCTTCGCGGGGATCTCCGAGGGCTTGTCCGCGTCCCCACCGGGGACACCCTCGCCTGCGCGGGTGTACGTGCGCTCCGTGCTGTCGGTCGACACCTGACTCCTCGTTCACTCATGGCGGGCCGGCACCCCGCTGCTGTTCTGTCGCCGGTTGACGTCGGGTTACTACCCCTTGTCGCGCACCCCACACGTCCGTCGACGCGCCGACTGCGGGTTTGGCGCCGCGGCACCGGGATAAGGCAGTGGGCGAGTCTGATCGCAGACCTGGACAGCCGCCCCGCGGCCCAGGTGATGTCCGGGAGGGAGGTGGGAGACGGCATGGACCCGAAGTCGATCATGGTCTTCTTCCTGGAGACGGCCGCGGCGATCGCGGTGATCGCGGTGATCGCTGCTGCTGGTCCGGCGAAGGCAGCGTTGACCGCGGGTGCGGACACCACCGATGCGCATCGCTGACGAGCAGGTGCTGTGGTCGGTCCCGGAGTCCGAGCGCGCCGGCCGCCCCCTCTTGGTGCTGCTGCACGGGCACGGGATGACCGAGCAGATCGGCTTCGATCTGCGGCACCAGCTGCCGTCGGAGCTGGTGGTCGCGGCCCTGCGGGGACCCCTGTCGGTGCGCTCAGGCTACGGGTGGTTCTCCCTGGAGGCCGACCGGTTCAGCCTGGACGAGGTGCGCGCCGCCGGCGGCGCGGTGCTGGACTGGCTGGACCGGCAGCCGGACCATCCCACGGTGGGGGTGCTCGGATTCTCCCAGGGTTCGGCGATCGCGGCCCAGTGCCTGCGGACCCGCCCGTCAGCGCTCGCGTACGTGGCGCTGCTCTCCGGTTTCCTCGATCCCCTGCCGGCCGCCGGCGACCAGCAGCTCGCCCGGCGGCGCCCACCGGCGTTCTCCGGTCGGGGCGACGCCGACCCGCTGGTGCCCAAGATCCTGGTCACCCTGACCGACCAGTGGCTGCAGGAGCACACCACCCTCACCCGCCGGGTCTATCCCGGTCTGGGCCACAACGTGTCGGCCGAGGAGCTCGCCGATCTCGCTGCGTTCCTCCGCGACCGCCTGGTGTGAAGGATCTTCCGCGACCTCACCCTGCTGCCGACTCTGCCCTGACCCGGAGCGGATCACACCTCAGCCGCCGGGCCTCGCGGACTCCTCGACTTCCTCGGCTTCCGCCCCGGCAGACGTGGGTGGCTGCCGGCGGCGGATGATCCCCGGGGTGACCACGGTCGCCACGATGCCGCTGACCAGCACCGTGGCCGCCACCAGCGCGCCCACCCGACCTACCGTCACGTCGAGGACGAGGACGACCGTGCCGACGACGATCACCGCCACGCTCAGCAGCTGGGCGCGTAGCGCCACGTGACCGAACGCCACCACCGACGGCTTGAGCCGCATCCGGAACAGCGCGCGATGGAGGTAGACCGGGGCGAGGCCGACGATGATCGAGCCCGCGGCCAACAGCACGAGTCCGAGATACAGATCTCGTTGGACCTCGTTCAGGACCTCGAAGCGTGCCTGGAAGGCCAGTGTCAGCAGAAAGCCACCGAGGACCTGGACGCCGGTCTGGGTCACCCGGAGCTCCTGCAGGAGCTCGTTCCAGTTGCGGTCCATCCTCTGGTTCGCGCTCTCGTCGCGACCGTCGTCGCTGCCTCGATGAAAGAACATCGCGCCTCCCGTCGGCGTCTCGACGTCGATACCGCCTGTTCGGGTCGTACCCGGCCGACCGGTGGCCAAACCGCTCGTGGAGGTGTCAACCGCGCGAGCGAGGGGTATGCGGCAGGAGTCACGCCCACGAAACCCCAGGAGCCACCATGACCGACCACAACGACGCCCCCGACGTCGTCGACCTGCTGACCGACGACCACCACGCCGTGATGAAGATGCTGGACGAGCTCGAGACCTCGCCCGACCCCGAACGCCGCCGCGAGCTGGCAGACGTGGTGATCGGCGAGCTGGTCCGGCACTCGATCGCCGAGGAGATGTTCGTCTACCCCGCCATGCGTCGCCACCTCCCCGACGGCGACGCCGCGGTCGAGCACGACGTCGGTGAGCACAAGGAGCTCGAGTCGCTGATGAAGCGCTGGGAGGGCCTGGACGGCGACTCCCCCGCCTTCGACGAGGTGCTCGCTCAGCTCGAGGAGGTGCTGCGCGACCACGTCCAGGACGAGGAGTCCGAGCAGTTCCCGCAGCTGCGCACGCACATCCCCCGGGGCGACCTGGTCACGATGGCCGAGCAGGTCGAGGCGGCCAAGCGGGTCGCACCCACCCGCCCGCACCCGCTGGCCCCCAACAACGCGCTGTTCCACTTCCTGGTCGGTCCCGGCGTTGGCTTGGTGGACCGGCTGCAGGACGCCTGGAGTGGCCGGTCGAACCAGCGCTGATGCCCGCCGCCGAGGGCCCTCGGCTGTCAGGCGAGAGGATCGGGCCGACTACACCCGGCGGAGGCGTGCGGCCGCGATCAGCGCCCGCGCGGCATTGGCTCCACAGGCCCCGTGCACGCCGCCCCCGGGGTGGGCCGACGCCGAGGCCAGGAACAGCCCCCGTACGGGGGTCTCGGCCCGACCGAGACCCGGGACCGGGCGGAGCACCAGCTGCTGGTGCAGACCGGCGGTGCCGCCGTTGACGGCCCCGTTGACCAGGTTCTCGTCCCGCTCCTGCAGCTGGCGCGGGCCGAGCACCCGGCGGCTGATCACCCGTGAGCCGAAC
Source organism: uncultured Actinomycetota bacterium (assembly GCA_963794405.1). Taxonomy (GTDB): domain Bacteria; phylum Actinomycetota; class Actinomycetes; order Propionibacteriales; family Propionibacteriaceae; genus Microlunatus. Next base: position 23,513 of record CAWCDP010000019.1, on the reverse strand, counting down.
CCGGGTGCGTAGCGCTCGAGGCGGGCCTGCATCCGATCCGCCAGCCGCTCGGTCTCGTCGTCGTCCCAGCTGCCGGTGACCTCACCGGACTCGTCGTCGTGCACGACCTGCGGCACGTGGGTGTAGGCCCACAGCGACTCCGTGCCGGCCGGGGACCGGGTGGGGTCGGCAGTCGTCATCTGCCCGACCAGCAGGAAGGGACGGGCGGGCACCACGTGCGCCTGGACCATCTCCATGGTCAGCCGGAGCTGGTCCAGGGAGTCCGCGATGTGCACCGTGCCCGGTGCCACCGGGGGTGGGGCGGACCACGGCACCGGAGCCGACAGCGCCCAGTCCACCTTCACGGTGGCCGGGTCGAGCTCGAACCGGGACATCCGGGCGAGCATCGAGGCAGGGAGCTCGTCCCACCGGACCAGCCCGCCGTAGAGCGCCGGGGCCGCGACATCGGCGACGACCGCCCGCACCCGGTGGTGGTTCCCGGTGCTGGTCAGCACGCCGACCACCCGTCGCCGGTCGGTGAGGACGCGCTCGGCCCGGGTCCCGAGGTGCAGGATGCCGCCCTTGGCGGTGAAACGGTCGACCAGGGCCTGCGCCAGCCGGCCCGCGCCGCCCTCGGGGACGGGGAAGCCGACGGTCTGCCCCAGCATCGCCAGCAGCATCCCGAAGAGGCCCGACCCGGGCGCGCTGAGGGGGATGTCGGCATGCATGGCGTTGCCGGCCAGCAGCAGCCGCGCGGCGTCGGCGGAGAAGCGGTCCTCGACCAGGCTCTGCGCCGGGGCGAGGGCAGTGCGGACGAAGTCCAGGCCGCCCACCCGGGGAAGCTTGGTCGCCGCCCTGAGCCCGGCCCGGACCGGGGGGAACGGCGACAACAGCGCGTCGACCAGCGAGGGTCCGATCACCGACCACTCCTGGTGCAGCGCTAGCCACGCGTCGCCGTCGCCGGCGTGGTGCTGTTCGAGGCCGGCGGCGGTCTGGGTCACGTCCCGGTGCAGCATCGACCAGGAACCGTCCGGGAACGGGTGCCCGAGCACGGCCGGGGCGTGCCGCCAGCGGAGCCCGTACGTCTCCAGGTCCAGCGTGCGGATCACCGGGGAGGCCGCGCCGAGGGGGTAGAAGCTGCTGAAGGTGTCGTGGACGAAACCTGGAGCGACGTCGTCGTCGCTGGCCACGGCCCCGCCGGCGCGGGGCTGGGCCTCGAGCAGGTGCACCGTCCAGTCGGCGTCCACCAGCAGGTTCGCCGCCACCAGCCCGTTCGGTCCGGCGCCGATGACGACCACTGTGCGGGCGTCGGTGCTGGTCACGGTCCTCCGTCCTGCTGGGCGGCGCCGGACGTCAGCGGACGTGTGCGGGCCGAGGGGCTCAGAGTCTGGCACGACCCTCGACCACGGAAGCCAGCCGGCCAAACAGATGCGGAGACGGCTGGCCGGACAGAAGATCCCCCGGCGCGTCAAAGGCCAGGTCACGCAACAACGAGACCTGCTCACCCGCCGCCGCGCCCGCCGGCGGCCATCACCGTGATCGCATGATCTTTCCCGGGACACCCGCACCTGATGGACCTCACCGCTCCTTGCGTCGCGGTGAGCGTCGGGACCCGGACCTGGAGGGGTGCCACACCACCACGGGCCGAGGAGATGGACCTCAGCTGCAGGAATCTCACCCCGATGTGGCCGAACCCGGATGTGCCTCGCAGCAGTTGCCGCCTGCCGAAGCAGCTCGAGAAGATGCGGGCTGCGGTGCTCTCACGTACGAGGGTAAATGGAGTTCTTGAACCCCAGCACGACGAGCAGTCCGACCACACCGAAAGCGGTGATCGTCACGGGCAGGAAGAGGCCACCGGCGGTGCTGAGAACAAGGGCACCAAGGATGCCAGCAACGAAGATCGCCAGATTGAAGGCGACCGGTAGGAAGGAGTTCGCGACGTCGGCGTCATCGCCGCTGACCGCACTGAGCGGCCGCTGGAGTTGCGGAGACGCGCCGCCGAACGTGAGTCCCCACACGACGATCGCGCCATAGATCGCCACCGGCGACTGATGGCCGACGAACAGCACGACACCGGCGAGTGTGAAGCCGAGCAGGCTGCCGACCAGCAGGGCCCGGGGATACCGGTCGACCAAGGCTGCCGTCATCGCGATGCCGGCAATGGAGGCGATTCCGAACGCCACCAGGACCGTCTCGATGGCGACCCCAGACCCACCCGCGGTGAGGAACGGGGCGATGTAGGTGTACGTGGTGGTGTTGCCGACCATCCAGGAGAAGATCACGAACAGGATCGGGATGACACCGGGAATGCGGATCACCCGGCCCAGAGGCATCCGGGAAGCGGCCTCCTGGCCCGGAGCATCGGGCACCACGAGGACGGCGAGCACGAGCACGACGGCGGTCAGCAAGGCGAGGCCGCCGAACGACCACCGCCAACCGAACGTGACACCGAGCCAGGCGCCGAGGGGGGTGCCGAATGCGATGCCGACGGGGGCTCCCGCGGCAACGAGGGACAGGGCACGTCCGGCCAGCGCGGGCGGGGTGATTCTGACCGTGTAGCCGGCCAGCATCCCCCACAGCATCCCCGACAGGCCGCCGGCGACGAAGCGCGCACCCAGGGAGAAGGCGATGTGCGGGGAGACAGCGGCGGCGGTGTTCGCGATCAGGAAGGCCACGATCCCGATCAGGAGCAAGGGCTTGCGTCGGAATCGGCGGGTGAGCACGATCGCCGGGATGGTGACCAGGACCGTGCCGAGAGCGTAGGCGCTGACGAGCTGACCGACCATGCCCTCGGAGGTCTGCAGCCCAGCGGCGATCTGGGGCAGAATCCCGGCGGGCATGGTCTCGGTGGAGATGAGCAAGAATCCGAGCAGGGCAAACACCAGCAACGACGCCATCGGCAGGCGTTCGCGTGGGGGTCGATCAGCCATGGCTGCGCCGATGGCAGATCCGGCCACACTGTGCTGGTCCGCCGTCGCCGAGGACGAGCTGCCGCCTGGTTGGCGGGGACGCGATGTGCGGGGGCGCCGGATGCCGATCATGACAGCAACGCTAGAAGGGCCCCGATCGGTGAGGAACACCCTGAGGAGGGATGTACCGCCAGTACCCCTCGTCATTGCTCCTGCTCAGGCGCGTCGGTTCCAGTCGTGTCGACGACGTGGCGGGCGATGGTGGCGGCGGTCATGGCGTTGGGTCAGCCGGTGTGGAACGCCCGGCTGGTGATGGCTTCGATCAGTTCGGTGCAGGGTGACGCCGTTTTCGAGGGCTCGGCCGAGGTGGTTCGGGAGCTGGTCGGAATGCCCGCCGGCAATGAGGGCGGTGACGGTGAGGACGCTGCTGTCACGTGCGGATAGCTCAGGTCGGGCCCAGGCCGGACGGAGGGCGGACCGCCCGTCTCGCTCGAGCGGGTGAGGATCGCGCATGCGGCCCTCTGACGTCGTCGAAAAGCGGGGTCGTCGGCTAGTGCGGCGAGCTTCGGGGTGGTGTCGCCGATGACGCGGCGACCGCTCCGAAATGTCGAGATTGATCGGTCATGCATGTTCCTTCTCAACTCGGTGCGGCTCAGTCGGGGCTGGTGTTGTTGTATTCCTGGTCGGTGACGTGCTCTCCCCAGCTGGTGTCGGTGCCGGGGTCGCCCACTGTCTCGAACATGGCGAGGTGCTCCATGAAGTCCTCCTGGGTGGCGCCGTGCCAGTGTTCCTCATCGGGCGGGGTGTAGACGGTCTCCACGGCACCGCCCGGATGCAGTTCCGCGGCGGCGCCATCATCGATGTACATCCCGGCCTTTGGAGGGTCGCGATGACGTCGAACCAGACGTCGCCGGTGAACTGGTCGGGCGGTTCTTCACCATCGGCGGTTTCGGTTGGATGTGCGCGGTCGCTTCCTGTTCTGGTCGTAGGTCAGCCCGGGGTCGTTGGCTGACGATCGATGATGCTGCCAAGCTCTCATCATGGGTCGCTCCGCTGACCCTGTTCACCGACCAGGTGACATCCCAGTTCGTCGATCTCCTCTGACATGGCTGTCGGGTTCGATGGGGCTGCCGGAGACGCGCCCGGCTGGGCCCAGCCAGAGGGGGACACTGCGGCTGCGTCTGATGCCGGTCGCGTCACCTGACTGCTGCGGTGCCGCCTCCGTGGGGTTACGACTCCTGGAGGTTTCGGATGCGCGCCACGTCGAGAAGCTGGTGGTGGGTGAGGTCGGCCAGCTGGTCGAGGAGTCGGTCCTGGAAGGTGGCGTCCTGGGCGGCGGCCGCGACCGCGGTGGGTCGGCGGTGTTTCCACACCTGTCCGGACCGCAGGGCGTCGGGGTTCTCGGTGGTGGCGAGCCAGGTCTGGGTGAGATGGCCCTGTTCGAGGTCGTCACTGGCGCCGGGGCCACCCATCCGAGTGGGGACCCAGCCCGGGTCGACGGCGTGACTGATCACGTCGGGCCAGTGGCGGGCGACGGCGAGCGCGAGGGCGGTGACGAACAGCTTGCTGTCGCAGTAAGCCTGGGTGCCGTTCCAGCGACGGGTGCTCCAGGTGAGGTCATGGAGGCTGTCGTCGCCGTTGGTGTGCATGTCGCTGGTCAGGTAGATCAGTCGGTCCTGTCGCTGGATCAGCCCGGTCAACAGGTAGGGGGCGAGGGTGTTCACGGTCAGCACCCGAGGATGGTCCTCCAGGTTGGGATGGCGGCCTGTGCCGCCGTAGACGCCGGCGTTGTGAATCACGGCGTCCATCCGGCCGAGCTGGTTGACCTGATCGGCGACCGACCGGGTCTGCTCGAGGTCGGCCAAGTCGCCGACGACCACGGCCGCCCCGCGGGCGGCGAGGTCGGACAGATCGGCGGCCCGCTGGTGGCTGCGGGCGTGAACGACGACCTGGTGGCCGTCATCGAGCAGCGCGGTGGCGGCGTTGCGGCCGAGACCTTGGGCGGAGCCGGTGATGAGGATGCGGGACATGAACGTGCCTTCTGCCGTGTCGGTCGGATCGCTGTCTAGGCGAGGAATTGATCGACTGCCGCGTTGTCGACCTAGATCCGCTGGTCGGTGAACTTCCCGTCGACGATGGTGAAGATCGAGCAGGCGTTGTTGCTCGCCTCGGTGTCATCTGGGAAGCGCCAGACGGTGGTGACCTCGAAGATCACCACGCCCTCGTCTTCCTGCCAGACGTTGATCAGCGGGTGCGCCAGCGACGTCACCTTGCCGAGCAGGCCAGTCATCTGGGCGAGCAGGGTGTCGCGGCCGATGATGGTGGGGGCGTTGGCGAAGGTCTGGGTGATGTCGTCGGCGTAGCAGGCGCCGAGCCGGTCGACGTCCTTGACCTCCATCGCCTGGAAGTAGTCGGTCAGCAGATCGATGGTGGCCTGGTCGGCTCGAGACATGACGGGTTCCTTTGCTGGTTTCGCCAGATGCGGGGGGCGGTGGTGCTGGCTGCGGCATCGATCGGTGCGCGGGGGCCTGTCTGTCCGTGCTGATGTGGCCAAAGTCCAGCCATGTCACGTCATCGAGACCGGCTTCGACAGTGCGGCAGCCCCAGTCCTTCAGGGGCACTGGTCGTGGGTCGGTCAGCGCTGGTTGTACTCGGCGTCGGTGACGTGGTCGCCCCATTCGGTCTCGATGCCCCCCTGGCCCTCGGCGAGGCCGTCCCACATCTCCAGCTGCGTGATGAAGTGGTCGGGTGCTGCACCGTGCCAGTGCCACTCTCTGGGCGGGCACCAGACGGTGTCGCCCGGGCAGATGACCGTGACCTCACCACCCCGGACTGGGTCAGGCCGATACCTTCGGTGACGTGCAGGATCTGGCCGTTGAGGTGACGGTGCCAAGCCGTGCGAGCACCGGGAGTGAAGTGCACCGAGTTGACCTTGAGTCGCGCCTGGTCAGCGGGGGCGATGACGTCGAAGTACACCACGCCGGTGAACCACTCGGCGGGTCCCCGGACCGAGGGCTGCTTGGTGAGGATGTCCATGCCTGATCTCCTTACTGGGCTGCAGAGCAGCGCTGGTGGAGTGGGGCGTGCTGGTCGTGAAGGTCCCTGACCGCGACGTCGGTTGACGCTGTGTACGGTGTGCAGCGCGGTCGCCACCGCTGACGTTGCCTCACCACCCTCTGATCTGCAGAACTCCGAGGCACCCGAGGCCCAGGGCGCGGGCGTCAACGCCGTTGTTCAGTTGAGCAAGATGGCGGTGTTCACGGCCGGATCAACACCTTCAGGGCCTGGCGGGAGTCCATCAGTCGGTACGCCTCGGCGATATCGCTGAGGGGCAGCTCGCGGTCGAAGACTTTGCCCGGGTTGATGGTGCCGTCGATGACCTGGGGGATTGCGGCCTCGATATAGGCACGGATGGTGGCTGGGCCGCCGGTGAGCGTGACGTTCTTGCCGAAGAGTGACGCGAACCCGACCGGGGCGTCCACGTACTGCGGGACGCCGACCCGGGAGATCACGCCGCCGGGGCGGACGATGCCGTAGGCCTGCTCGTAGGCGGGCATGTGCCCGACAGCCTCGAGGACCACGTGCGAGCCCTCTCCTCCGGTGATCTCCAGGACCTTCGCCACACCCTCCTCGCCGCGTTCGGCGACCACATGGGTGGCGCCGAAGTCGCGGCCGAGGTCGGTGCGGTCGGTGTGCCGGCCCATCAAGATGATCGTCTCCGCGCCCAGCTCCCTGGACGCCAGAACGGCAGAGAGGCCGACGGCGCCATCGCCGATCACGGTGACGGTCTTGCCCGGGCCGACCTGGCCCTGGCGAGCGGCGTGGTAGCCGGTGAGGTAGACGTCGGACAGGGTCAGCAGTGACGGCATCAGCGACTCGTCGGTGCCGGCGGGGATCGCGACGGCGGTGCCGTCAGCCTGGGGGACCAGCAGCAGCTCGGCCTGGGTGGCCGAGGGGGCGCCGTCGAAGAAGCCGCCGTGCACGCAGGAGGTGGTGATGCCGTCGCGGCAGAACGCGCAGGTGTTGTCGGACCAGGCGAACGGCACGATCACCGTGTCGCCCGGCTTGAGGATCTTGACCTCCGCGCCGACTTCCTCGACCACGCCGATGGCTTCGTGGCCCATCCGCCGCCCCTCAGGGGTGTCCTCGAGGTTGTGATACGGGTGCAGGTCCGACCCGCACACACAGGCGTAGGTGACGCGGACCAGGGCGTCGGTCGCTGCGGAGATCGTCGGATCGGGAACCTCCTCGACACGGACGTCGCCGGAGGAGTACATCAGAGTGGCTTTCACAGAGGGCTACTTTCAGGGTGCGCGGGTAGCGGCGGGGGCGGGTGCGGGTCGGGGGCGTCAGCCGGCGAAGACCTGCCGGGCGACGGTGACGGCGGTCATGGCCTTCGGCCAGCCGACGTAGAACGCAAGATGGGTGATGGCCTCGATGAGCTCGGTCTCGGTGACCCCGTTCTTCTTGGCGTGGTCGAGGTGGAAGGTCAGCTGCGCAGCATCGCCGCCGGCAACCAGTGCCGCCACGGTGATGAGGCTGCGGTCGCGGGCAGCGAGCCCGGGGCGGTTCCAGACATCGTCGAAGAGGACGTCGTCGGTGAGCTCGGCGAGCTTCGGGGCGATGTCACCGATGGCCCGGCGGCCTCCGCCGATTTGACGGGGCTGCTCGATGGGACTGGTCATGGTTGATCCTTCCTAGGTCTGGGGTTCGGTGCTGGACGGCGCCGATGGATCCGGGCTATCTCCAAGAGGGGTGGCGCCCTCGGCTGCCTGCGTGGCCGCCCAGCTGGCGAGCAGGGCCAGACCGTCGGCGGACGCGGAGCCCGGGGTGGCGGTGTAGGCGGTCAGGGTGAGGCGGGAGTCGCTGCTGACCGGGAAGGCCTCGAAGCCCAGGTCGAGACGGCCGACGACCGGGTGGCTGAAGTGTTTGGTGCCGCTGCGGTGGAGGCGCACCTCATGGGCCGCCCAGAGGTGCCGGAAGGCTTCGCTGCGGGTGGACATCTCCCCGATGAGGTCGGTCAGGTCTCTGCTGTACGGGTCGCGCCCGGCCTCGATGCGGAGCAGTGCCACGGTGGCGTTCGCCGTGTCGTCCCAGTCGGCGTAGAACACCCGGGCCCGGGGGTCGAGGAAGCAGAACCGAGCCAGATTCACTGGCTCGGACTGTCCGTCGAAGACGGGGCTGTACAGCGCACGCGCCAACGCGTTCGCAGCCAGGACGTCCAGGCGTCCGTTGCGCACGAACGCAGGGGCGCCGACCGTCGCCACCAGCAGATGCTGCAGGTGTTCGCTGATGTGCGGGCGAGCGGAACGCTGACGGGTACGGTCCGCCGGCCCCGCCGCACGGGCCAAGTCGAAAAGGTGAGCGCGTTCTGCCTCATCCAGCTGCAGCGCGCGGCCGACAGCCTCGAGCACCTCGGCTGAAGCTCCCCGCAGGTTGCCCCGCTCCAAGCGGGCGTAGTACTCGACACTCACCCCGGCCAAGTCGGCAACCTCGCCGCGACGCAGGCCCGGCACCAGACGATGGCCGCGAGGTGCCCCGAGCCCGACCTGCTCCGGAATGAGCCTCGCCCGCCGCGACGCCAGGAACTCGCGCACCCCTTCAGCGTTGTCCACGGTCACGACGTTAGAAGCGTCCAGACGCCAAGGAAAGCCATGAGGGGTACCTTGCTGTTACACCTCACAGCAGGACAGCGTCCAGCACGCGGCCAGTGCCGCTCAGCGAATAGGCTTCCTGACGCCCCTGCCACCAGCTGCCAGGTCGGCTACCACTGTCAGATCCCAGCATCGTCCTGCGCTATCTCGGCTCCCTCTTTCGTCGAACCTGGCTGTCTCGATACTCAGGTGTGTTTCGGGTGTCTCATGCTGTCCGTGGAGGGTGCTGCGTCTTCACCCCCTCACCTGTTGATGATCAAGGAGTGCTGTGTGACCACAGCCCGCGAAGCCGCCAGAAGTTCCAAGCTCCGGTTGGCGTTTGCCTCCGGGATCGTGTCGCTGACTGCCGCGTTCGCGGCTTCGGCGTCGCCGGTGCCGCTGTTCAACACCTACCGGGCCGACGAGGGCTTCAGCAACGCTGACATCTCCTTGACGGTGGTCGCCTACTTCGCCGGCACGATCACCGCACTTCTCGTCTTGGGCAGGCTCTCCACCCATCTCGGTCGACGACCGACCGGCATCGCAACGTTGGCGTTGCTGGCGGCTGGTGCCGTCGTGCTGTTGGATGTGAACTCGATCAGCCCATTGCTGATCGGGCGGCTGCTGATGGGGCTGGGCGCTGGTCTGGCCAGCAGCAGCCTCACTTCCTACATCGTCGACGCCGCCCCCGCCACGCCAGTGTGGCTGGCGGCGGTAGCCTCCAGCCAGGCCCCGATGCTCGGTCTCACCCTGGGCGCTGTCGGTTCCGGCGCCCTGGTGGAGTACGGGCCCTGGCCTCGCACGCTGATCTATGTCGTCGACATCGTGATGCTGCTGACCTGTGTGTTCTTGATCGTCATCTCACCGGAGACGGCGGCCCGCCGGCCCGGCGCCTGGCGGTCGTTGCGCCCACGGGTGCATCTTCCGGTCCGCACTCGACCACTCCTGCCAGTCGCTGCGGTCGTGTTCCTCGCGACCTGGGCGACGGGCGCCTTCTACCAGGCTTTCGTGCCGGCCCTGACCGTTGAGCGACTCGGCACCACCAACGCACTCATTCTTGGCCTGGTGTTCTCTGCCTACATGGCCCCCAGCGTCCTGGGCGCACCACTGGGGGGCCGGCTCACACCCGCCTCGGCGCAACGTCTGGGCATGATGATCTTCCTGGCCGGGATGGTGGGGATCCTCGGATCCCTGGCCACCGGCACGTTGGCGATCTTCGTGGTCGCGAGCGTGATCGCCGGCGCCGGTCAGGGCATCGCGGTGAGCGCTACCGTCCGCGGGATGCTGCACGGCAGCACAGTCACCGACCGGGGACCGATCTTCGCTGCGATCTACCTGCTCAGCTACAGCGGCGCAGCCATCCCCAGCCTCATCTCCGGGCAGCTCTCCCATACCTTGACCGTCTTCCAGATAGCCCTCGGCTATGGCGTCCTGGCCGCCCTGGCCACAGCCGTCACCATCGTCGCCGCCCGGAACCCGCGATAGCCCGATGTCCCCAACAGCCACGCGCCGCTGCGTGCGCGGCATACGGCAATCAAGCAAAGAGCAGGTCGGAACACCTCGGAGAACGCACTACGGATCAAGACGGCCCGGACGCCCTGTTCCCCACCCTGCACGAGTCGCCGACGCTGCACCTGCTCCTGCACGTCCACGTGTTCCTCGCCGGCTACCTGTTCACCGTCTCCATGATCAGCATCGACCCGTTGCCGCACCGGCGCAGCCACCTGCACCGCAGCACCGTGTTGGTACTCGCGCTGGCCGCCCACGACGTGCTGGCCAAGAGCATCTACGCCCACCCACCCGCCGGCGTGCCCATGGCCTCGGCGGAGACCGGCGCGATGATCATGTACTACGGCGGTGACGCGGTGGACGTCCCTCGAGCGAGTCGGTCGCAGAACACGCCGACCCGTGGCCAAAGTTCAGTTGTCGAGCACCGGTCCTCCCACAGAGTCGGCAATCACCAGTCTGATGCACCCGACTCCAAAGCCCGCCACTACGCTCTCCTCGACCCGAGGTGCCCGTTTGGCGGTCCGCTTGCGGGCGGCCCTCGCCGGCCCCGCAGACCGCTCTCGGTCCAGGTTCACGCCCATCGAAGTCGGACCTTGCCTGGCAGCCTCAGAGCGTGTGAACCGCCCCGGCAAGTCCGGAGACTCCGTTCCTTGGGAAGGATGGAGTCATGTCAGGGAGTACGTCGAAGAGGTACCCGGCCGAGCTGCGTGAGCGGGCGGTCCGGATGGTCACCGAGATCCGGTCTGATCACGAGTCGGACTGGGCGGCGATGACCAAGGTTGCCGAGCTGCTGGGTGTCGGGACGCCGGAGACGATCCGGAAGTGGTGCCGCCAGGCCGAGGTCGATGCCGGTCAGCGGCCCGGGCTGACGAGCGAGGAGTCGGCCGAGCTGAAGCGGTTGAAGCGGGAGAACGCTGAGCTGAAGCGGGCCAATGCGATCCTCAAGTCCGCATCGGTTTTCTTCGCGGCCGAACTCGACCGGCCACAGCGCTGATCGTGGCCTACATCGACGAGCACGTCGGTGTCCGCGACGGCAATGGTCTGCGATGGGGTGTCGAGTCGATCTGCGACCAGCTCAGCGAGCTGGGCGCCAAGATCGCCCCCGCGACCTACTACGAGCACCGCACCCGCAAGCCCACCGCACGCGAGAGATACGGGACGAGGAGTTGAAGCCTCGGATCGCCGCGGTCCACGCATCGAACTACGGCGTCTACGGAGCCCGGAAGGTTTGGCTGACCTTGAACCGCGAACGGCCAGCCGATGAGGCGCCGATCGCGCGCTGCACCGTGGAGCGGCTGATGGGCGAGCTCGGCCTGGCCGGAGCGGTACGCGGGAAGGTCAAGAAGACCACGATCAGCGACCCGAAGGCGCCCAAGCCGCTGGACCTGGTGGACCGCAACTTCACGCCACTGGCACCAGATCGCCTCTGGGTTGCCGACTTCACCTACTGCTCGACGTGGTCAGGCTGGTGCTACACCGCGTTCGTCATCGACGCCTACGCCCGGCGGATCCTGGGCTGGTCGGTGGCTACGACGATGACCAGCCAGCTCGTCGTCGACGCGGTCGAGCAGGCGATCTGGACCCGGCAGCGTGAGGGCAAGGACCTGGCCGGTCTGATCGCGCACCATGACCACGGCGTGCAGTACATGTCGGTGGCCTACTCCGAGCGGCTCGACGCTGCCGGGATCAAGCCCTCGACCGGGGCCGTGGGCTCCTCCCTCTTAACCGGCTAATACCTCTATCACTCCTAGTCACCGACACGCCGTGAATGGTGGCTTGCAGGTGCTGCTGTAGTCACCGCTGATACATCTGTTCTCATGATCAGCGGCGACGGGCTGCGGCTCGTGGAGCATGGCGACGGCTGGGCGTTGGCGGGGACGGCGGTGGCCCGGTTCGATCTGGTGAATGAGTATCTGGGCTATCTCGCCGATCGGAACTACTCGCCGAAGACGGTGCGCGCCTACGGCTACGACCTGCTCGCGTTCTGCCGTTGGCTGGACAGTGAGAACGTCGACCTGGCGGGGGTGACCACGGAGGTCCTGCTGGGATTCCTGCACGCCTGTCGCGAAGCGAGCGTGCCGGGCCGGCCCGGGCCGAATGTGGTCCGGCTGTCGGGGCGTCGTCTGGACCGGTACTCGGCAACGACGATCAACCGTCGGCTGGCGGCGATCTCGGGCTTGTTCACCTTCGCCGCGATGCGGGACCCGTCGTGGAAGAACCCGGTGCCGAAGGGTCGCGAGGCCCGCTGGCGCACCTCGGGCGAGCGCAGCGGGATGCTGTCGCACACGGTCCGCCGGCCGAAGAACCGTTCCTCGTTGCGGCTGCGCGAGCCGCGACGGTTACCGACCGCCCTGTCACAGCCGGAGGCTGCCGAGCTGTTGGCCAGCTTCCGAACCTGGCGGGACCGCGCGATCGCCGGGCTGATGCTGTACTGCGGTCTCCGCTCGGCTGAGGTGCTGACCCTCGACGTGACCGATGTCGACATCGGTGGCCGCTGGCTCCGCGTGCTCGGCAAGGGGCAGCGGGAACGCCGCGTCCCGCTCGATCCTGACGTCGCGTCGGTCATCCAGGTGTATCTGCTGGCCGAGCGACCCGAATCGGCCAGTGGTCGGTTGTTCCTGGTGGCCAAGGGACCGAACCGGGGTCAGCCGTTGACGGCGGCAGGGCTGCGCACGATCTTCCGCTACCACCGTGACCTGACCGGGATCGTCGGCGGGCATCCGCACGCCCTGCGGCACACGTTCGGCACCGCGCTGGCCGAGGCCGGTGTTGATCTTGCGGTGATGCAGGCCCTGCTCGGCCATGCCCACGTCGACACCACCGCCCGCTATGTCCACCTGGCCCCTGCTCATGTGAAGGCAGAGTTCGATGCAGCTCGCGACCGCCTCCGTTCCCGACCCTGACTGGCACGCCGCCTATCTGGCGAACCTCGCCCTGACCGGGCGGGGCAACACCTCCTACTCCCAGGCAGCCAAGGGCTTCTTCCGGCGGTGGCCAGAGCCGCAGGCCTGGGCGGGCGAGTCGTTGGAGGTTCGGCTGTCCGCGGGCAGCGCCACCCGTCCGATCATCACGTTCTTGATGCTGCACGGTGGCCTGCGGCCGGGCTATGACTATCTGCTCGAGCGGAAGCTGTCACCGATCTGGCGAGAGATCAACACCTCACCGCTGGCCGCTGATCTGGACCGGTTCCTCACCGCCGCGGCCGAACTCGGGTTCACCGAACGGGTCCGGTTCGCGACCGGGTCCCAGGTCCCCGTCCGGCTGCTGATCCAAGCCGGACGGCCGCTGAGCGGCCTCACCGTGGCTGACCTGGCCGAGTTCACCACCGCTTGCCGTGAGCGGGAACGACGGACCGGCAAGGGCCATCACCACTACCTGTCCGCGATCAGCAACACCCAACGGGTGCTGTTCCACCTCGGCGTGCTCGACCAGCTCCCCCGATCGGGTGGACCGGTCCCGCTCACCGAGCGGCTGGCTGACGTTTCGCCGCCGATCCAGGCGACGATGATCGCCTATCTGGAAAGGAAACGAGCCACCTGCCGGCCCAAGACGGTGTCATCGATCGCGACCCGACTCACCCACTTCGGCGTCTTCCTCGCCGACACCGACCCCGGACTGGAGTCGGTGGCCGCGCTCGACCGGTGCCGACACATCGAGCCGTATCTGACCTCCTTGGTCGACGCGGTCGACTCCAGGACCGGTGAGCTGATCACCGTCGCCGACCGGTCCCGGCGGGTGCTCGCGGTGGCCGGGTTCCTCGCCGACATCACCGAATGGGGCTGGCCCGATGCGCCACCTCGCAAGCTGGTGTTCCGCGACGACACCCCCAAGCTCCCACGAGCCCTGCCACGTTATCTTCCCGTCGACGTCGATCGACGCCTCACCGAAGCGTTGACGACCCGCCCGGAGAACACGCTGGCCGCGGCCGCGCTACGGCTGCAACGCGCCTGCGGGCTACGGATCGGGGAACTCCTCGACCTCGAGCTCGACTGCGTCCACGACCTACCCGAACACGGCAGCTGGCTGAAGGTCCCGCTCGGCAAGCTCGACACCGAACGCATGATCCCGATCGACACCGAGATCGGCGACCTGATCGACCAGATCATCGATCTCCGCTCGCCCGGACGAGCCATGCCGCACCCCCGCTACCGCCGACCCGCGCAGTTCTTGTTCACTCACCACGGCCGACGACTCGGGCAACAAGCCGTCCGCACAGAGCTCAGCCGAGCTGCCCAGCTCGCCGGCCTGGACCACATCACCCCCCACCAGCTCCGCCATACCTACGCCACCGCCCTGGTCAACGCCGGCGTCTCCCTCCAAGCGCTGATGGCGCTACTCGGACACGCCTCCGCCGAGATGAGCCTGCGCTACGGACGACTGTTCGACACCACCGTCAAAGACGAATACGAACGAGCCCTGGACCTGGCCAAGCAGCAGGCACGGACCCCGGCCACCGGCCGAACCAGCCTGCCGCTGACCGACATCACCGGCGGCCGGGACTGGAAAGACACCCCGCTGCTGAAGTCCCGGATGGCCGGCGGCTTCTGTCTCCGCGCACCCGCCCAAGGCGCCTGCACCTACGCCAACATCTGCGAACATTGCCCCAGCTACCGTGCCGAACCCAGCTCACTGCCGATCCTCGCCGCCCAACGCATCGACGCCGAAGCCCTCGCCCACGACGCCGAGAACCGCGGCTGGATCAGCGAAGCCACACGACACCAGCAACTCATCGCCCGACTCGACACCTTGATCAACGAGGCCGCCACCGGATGACCAGCACCCACACCCTCAACCAGGTCGAACGAGCCTGCGCCCAACTCCACCACGACGGACACACCGTCACCTTCACCGCCGTCGCCGACCTCACCGGCCTCGGCCGCAGCACCCTCTACCGCGACCCCACGATCCGCGCCGTCATCGAACAACACCGCCACCGCAGCACCGACAGCGGCAGCATCACCGGCCTCACCGACGAGATCGCCACCCTCCGCGCAGCCGTCGAGGTCCTCGCCGACACAGTCCGCCGACACGACCAACAACTCCGCCAACTCAAGCCACCCAAGAAGTGAAAGCGTTAACCGGCCAACGCACACCAGCGGGCCCGATTAGCCGGATAAAGCTATGACAATGCCCTGGCCGAGACGGTGAACGGCTACTACAAGGCCGAGCTGATCCGCGGCCCCGCCCGCGAGGGACGCCCCTGGAAGACCGTCGACGACGTCGAGCTCGCCACCCTGGGCTGGGTCCACTGGCACAACCACGACCGCCTGCACGCCTACCTCGGCGATGTCCCACCAGCAGAGTTCGAGCAAGCGTTCTACGCTACGAACAGGAGCGACCAAACCCTGGTCGAAATCCAATAGCCGGAGTCTCCATCAGACCCAGTGCGATTCAGGAGTGCCGTAAGCGGACCCTCGCGCGGGACGCACCATCCGGGCTTGATCGTGTTGTTGCACCCTGCCGGTCACGTTTTGCCTTTTGAAGACCTGAGGGCCTTCCGTCGTAGGGACGCAGGGCCCGGCGTCTATTACGCCTACATCGGTGGTGGGCGACGACTCGAACTGTCCTTGAGTTGTCCGTGGATCCAAACCAGGTTTACCGCTACCGTCTCGGAGATGAGCAAGCCGCTTGCGTGCCGCGTTGGACGGCACGCGTGGCAGACCGAAATGCGACGGTTCGATGACGTTGAGGCCGCTCGCCCTGTGTCGGTCTGCACGCGTTGTGGGAAGGCAGACGCCGGGGGAGGGTTCAATATGGGACCCATACCGCCCACTGTCGATCGAGACGGTCCACCGGATATGGGAAGCGCAATCGGAGGCTTTGGCGGGCTTTAGCCTTCTCGTAGCATCCGTACTTGGTCGGAATGGCTATCGACGAGGGCCGACTGAGGCTGGATCAGACCCTGGCCGAGCTCTTGCCCGAACACGTCTCGGCCATGACACCCGCGCAGCAGGCGATCACGCTGAAACAGCTGCTCACCATGACAGTTCCTCGGGACGAGGCATACGCGCCGCATCGCCGACGGCCGTGCCTCGAGTCCTGGCCGCCACTCAGCCGTACCGGTCAGCGGACGGCTCACGACATTTGGAAGCGGCGCCTGACGAGGGGTGAAGACAGGAAGTGGAGACGATATCTCGACTCCCTCGTGGTCGCCCCTTGACGACCGCCCGGAAAGGTCTAAGTTCGATAGGGCACGAATGTCTTGGGGAGAATCACAGATGCCCGAAACCTCTGCTTCAGCGTGGATCGCTTCGTCCTCGGGAGTGGTCGGCAGCCCGCCCTCGGCGCCTGACTACGACGAGATCGTTGCCGTGATCCGGCTCTACATCGACGGCTTAAACGAGGCCGACAAGGGGAAGCTCCGCGAGTGCTTCCACGAGAACGCCTGGTGGGCGTGCACGACCGAAGATGGCAGCCTGGATCAGCACCGGGTCGAGGACTCGCTGGACAACTGGGTCGGTGACACCATGCCGAAGGACTTCGTGCACCGCATACTCTCCGTAACTCAGGCGGGTGATGTCGCCTCAGTCATGCTCGAGATGCATCGGGCGGCTGCCGGTCCGTCGGGAGCAGCACTCGGTTGGATCGACATTCACGCCTTGCTGCGCATCGAAGGCGTGTGGAAGGACATGAACAAGACGGCCACGCATGCCACTCGCGCGGGCTGGGCCGGCGTTCCTGTGGCCGGGCAGCGCATAAGGCCGTCTGATTGATGCACCAAAGGTCGAGCCGTATCGGCCCGGATCCCGCGCCTGACCCAAGAGCTTGGGCAAGACGCTGCCTGCCCGCGAACCGGGTTGTTTGCTCGCTCCTTCGGCTGAAGCACCGCGCCTCGCACGAGCGTGAGCGCGGTCGAACCGTGGGTTGTCGGGCTCTGCGGACGCAGCCAACTGAGGCGACCGTAGCCGGACGCCGCTGAGTCCCACACCGTCCGTCCCGTGACCTCGGCACTTGTCGGCGTCACGCCCAAGAATCTCAGGGAAGGAGCACGACCGTGGACGCCGTGCCAGGGAACTCTTCAAACCAGTCCGATGATGCGGATGCCTGTTTCGACCGCCTTCTCACAGTGCTCAACCACGGAATGCTGGCGCTCATGATCAGCGTGGGCGAACGAGCCCGCCTGTTCGACACGATGCGGTCGGTGCCCGGCTCCTCGTCCGCTGACATCGCCGCAACGGCGGGGTTGGACGAACGATACGTGCGGGAATGGTTGGCAGCCATGACCGTGGGCGAAATCGTGGCCCATGACCCCGTCGCCAACACCTTCGAGCTGCGCTCCGCCTGGGCCGACGCGTTGGCGCGAGGACTTGGGGGACCGGGCACGATCGCCGGCATGTGTCAACACGTTGCGCTGCTCGGGAAGGTCGACGATCGGATCCTTCACCACTTCCGCCACGGCGGCGGCATGGCCTACGACACCTACGAGCAGCTTTGGGCAGGCAGTGACTCCTACGATCTCGACGCGATCGACCCGATGGCGGTGGACCACATACTGGCCCTCCTTCCAGGGATCACCGACCGACTCGCCGAAGGGATCGACGTCGCCGACATCGGCTGCGGCTCGGGCGCCCAGCTCAATCTGCTCGCCCAGCGGTTCCCTGCCAGCCGATTCACCGGCATCGAACTCGCCGAGACGTCGGCACTCCACACCGCGCGGCTGGTGGCGACCCGGAACCGGCTGGACAACGTGCAGTTCCGAGCGCAGGACGCCACCACCCTCGACGGGTCAGTGTCGTTCGATCTCATCCTGACCTTCGACGCTATCCACGACCAGGCCCGACCCGACCTGGCGCTGCGGGGCATTGCCCGATCACTCAAACCGGGCGGCACCTACGTGGGCGTCGACACCTCTGGCTCGAGCACCCTCCAAGACAACCTCGACGACCCGCTCGGCGTGTTCAAGTACACCTGGTCGGTGATGTACTGCATGACCGTGTCCCTCGCCTACGGCGGGATGGGCCTCGGCACCATGTGGGGCGAAGACCGAGCACGAACGATGATGAACGAGGCTGGCTTCACCAACGTACGAACCGAGCACCTACCCCACGATCTGATCAACTGCTACCACCTCGCATCGATCGACTGACCCAGCTCTCGGCACCTGCCGAACCCAGGAGTATTCGCCATCATCGAATAGGTGCTGTTACCAGCAATACAGGGCCAATTGCGGGGAGCAGTTCCGATTGGCAGGGCTCGAACTCAGCTGAGACTGGTGACCATGACTGTCGAGGCCTCGCCGGCCTTGAACGTCACGCTGCACTCAAAGGAGGACCTGATCAGAGCGCCGAAGCTGTTCTGTGAGTCGACCGCTCCCGACACGAACCAGACCGAGTCCGGGTCGCTGCCGGTCACTGACTCGTCGGAGAACTCCGCCGTCGCAGGCGCCTTCAGTTTGTCCTTGACCGCCTCACGGCACTGGGCGCGAGCTTCAACGGTCATAGCTGACTGACTTGGCACGGAGTCACGATCGCCCGTGCCCCCGCCGAACAAGAAGGCGGCACCACCGAAGCAGAGCAGGATCACCGCGGCGATCGCCCAGCCCGACGGACCCGTTTGCTTGGGCTGACCGAGCGGACGTTGCTTGGTTGCCTCTGAGAGGAGGTTCGCCTTGTGGAGGTCGTACTGTGCCTGCGTCACCTGACCCTGGGCATGCAGCCGCTCCAGGTCCTCAAGCGCAGCGCGATATCGGTCGGCCATGGGCAGCAGTGTTCAGACCTTCGAGCGAGCTCGGAAGCATTCGTGCGATCCGTGTCCAAACTGAGATACCGGGCCGCGAGACCAGCGTGCTCGTCGCTCCTGCGAGGAAGCATTCGCCTCCCTCGAATAGGTCCTGTTACCAGCAATACCGAGGGCCAATTGCATCTGCTGCACGAAGTTCGAGGGCGGCGTGCACCGCGTCCAGCGGGTCCCGGTCTGGCGCACCCTAACTCCGACGCCAGACCCTCCCGTATGGATCTCGACAGCAAGGGCCTCGGGAGCTCCAGCGTGTAGCCGACCCACGACAAGTCGGCGATGGAAGCCGGCAGTATCGAATTGCGCGTGGTGCTTATGGCGTCCCGGCATGAGTCAGCGAGAACACCGCCCATCGTCACTGGCTACGGATCCCGAGGGCGGACATAACCGGACGTACGCTGGTGTACGAGCGGGAACGAGCCCGCGCCTGTGCTCGGGGGAGCCGGTCATGGACGGTGTTGATCAGAAGCAGAGTCAAGTAGTGCCGGAAGTCAGCGACGTAGCCTTCAAGACTGACGTCGATAGTTGACCAGTCTGTTGCCGCGGTCATCGGGGGTGGGGTGTTCGCCGCCGTGCCAGTGATCGTCGCGCTCATCGCACACCCAACTTGGCAAGTGATCGTTGCGGTCGAAATTATTGTGGCGCTGATCCTTATCAGCAACGTTATTGTGTTCGCCCGGGTAGCACGCCCTGTCGTGTCAAAGGTTGAGGCCCTGCGACCCGAGGCGCGGGACTACCAGAAGGCGTGCAACATAATGCTGGCTTCATTGGCAGTCATGCTCTCGCTTAACGTCGTCTACAGCGGCGGCTTTGCACTCCTATACGCACTCGAGCACCTGTAGGGCCGGCCATGTCGACGCTTGGCGTCGACGGGCGACGTTCGTCACCACCCAATCGAAGCGATATTGCCACCTCGCGCTGCGCGATCCTGACGACGCTCATGCCTGGGCAGCCATCCCATGAACATCCCGCCGTCCCACAAGGGGTCTCCCTGGCAACGGAGCAAATCTGTCCCTACCTGCTCAATGGTGGAGCCTGCCTGGCACGAGTTGTGGAACGGTGAGCGCTTGGGGCCGTGAGAGGCGGACCCGGACCGTCGCCCCTTCCGCGGCGTTCCGGTGCCGTTGAAAGTGGTTGAAGCAGTAGTCGAACGAGGCGTACCGAGCGCTCGGCTGGCGATCGTGCATGTACCTACCGACAGCTACCTCTATGTCCACTTCACGCGAGCGCCGCGTCCTCACGCTGCCGGGGCGGCGATCTGCCTGCGGCTCTATGGGGGCAGGGCCATCGAAACGGCGTACATGCCGTGCTCGATCCGGGTGAGAAGCGGCTGCCGCTTCGCGAACATTCCTCGCGATTCCGCAGACGCGTTCGAGGTTGCGCCCTGGATGTGCGCCCGAAGTGACTGTCTCTTCACCTCCGGGTGGTGGCGGTGGAACCAACCGACGATCTCGGAGGCCCGGAACGGCTCCGAGAGGTACTGCACGCATTCTTCGAGTCGATCCCAGATCGTGTTGGCCACGGACCGATCTTCGCCCACGAGCCTCCTTCGCCGGCGGCTGACTTCTCGGTTAGCGGGTCCCCAACCGCTGGCGAGCGCGTAGTCACCTGATCCTGAGGGAAGCATTGCTTCCATCGAATAGGTGCTGTTACCAGCAATAGAGGAGGCGATCGGTGGCCGTTCACCGGGCACTTTCGCGGGTGGGCATGCAGCGACAGCGCACCACCGGGCCGGCCCTGAAGGCCGTGCGAGGTGTCAGAGACGTCGGTTGAAGGAGCTTGTACGGGCAGGTTGGAATCCGGCCGAGCCCATCGCAGCAGTCACCCGACGTCGGAGGCCTAGGCAAGTGCGACTCGGCGCGCGCATGTTCGATCCAACCATCCTCGCGTCTGCCATATCGGCAGGGAGTAGCGTCAGGCTGGCCGGGCGACTATTAGGGGTTCCGCAGTGAGCGATACTGAGCAGGCCCAGACATCCGGGGAACCGCCGGCCAAGCCGTCGACTACACGGCGGCTGGTGCACATTGTCGGCGCGGTGCTTGTGGTGGTGGTGCTTCCAGCGCTGCTGATGTATGGAGTCGCCGGTAAGTTGGGCGTCTCGGCGATGTTCGTCGGAGTGCTGCTCGGTGCGGTCGGCGCAAAACTCGGCGGTACCCGCCGGATGCTGTACGTCGCGCCGGTTGTGGGTTTGGCTGCCGGGCTCGGAGCGTTCACCGCGTACGGCTGGTGGTGGGTTGCGGTGCTCGCCGCGGCCGGGGTGATCACAGGCGCGGGGATCGGCTTCGGCTGGCTGCCACCGCTGCTGATGATCCCCTATGCCGCCACGTTCGTCACCCCCGTCTCGACGGTGACCGACTGACCGCGCTCAGTGAACTTCCCCGGTTGTGCTCATCGAAATTCCCCACCCGGAGGTATCGGTCAGCGTAGTGGTTGGCGGGTGCCGGTGGTGATCCGGCGGAGTTCCTGGCTCCGGGCGTGGTGGTCGCGGAGTCGGTAGGAGTCGCCGTCGAGGTTGATCACCACCGATCGGTGGAGGAGCCGGTCGAGCATGGCGGCGGCGACGGTGGTGTCGCCGAGGATGTCGCCCCAGGCTCCGACGGGCCGGTTCGTGGTGATCACGATCGACGTTTTCAGGTAGCGCTGGGATACGACCTGGAACAGCGCGGATGCAGCCTCGGCCGGTAGCGGCAGGTAGCCGAGCTCGTCGATGACGAGCAGCGTTGGTCCGGCGTAGAACCGCATGGTGGTGGCCCAGCGCCCCTCGATCGCGGCCCGGTGACACCGGGCTGCGAGGTCGGCGGCGGTAGTGAAGTAGGTGCGGTAGCCGGCATGCGCCGACGCCCGGGCCAACCCGACCGCCAGGTGAGTTTTCCCGACCCCGGGTGGTCCGATCAACAGCACGTTCGTCGCCGATTCGAGGTAGCGGCAGGTGCCGAGCTCGGCGACCAGCTGTCGGTCCAGTCCGGCGGCGGCGTCATAGTCGAAGTCTTCCAACGAGGCGGGGGTGGGCAGGCAGGCGAACCGGAGCCGGCCGGCGAGCCGGCGGGCCTCGGTCGCGTCGACCTCCAGGCCGAGGAGACGTTCCAGTGTGGCGGTCAACGACCGGCCTTCGTTGCTGGCTTGGTCGAGGACGGTCGGGCAGTTGTTCGGCTGCGGTGTCCAGCCTGAGCGCGGCGAGGTGACCCGCAGCTGCTGGTAACGGGACGCAGCGTCGCGGTCAACGGCAGCTGCCGTCGCGGTCTCGATCCGGTGGTGGTGGTCATGTGAGGGTGTTCCTTCCGTGGGCGGCACGTTCGTAGCTGGCGAGGTCGATGACCGTCCCGCTGCTGATGCCGCTGGTGGTGGTGGTGGGTGTGGGCTGGTCGCCGCGCAGGGTCGCGGCGGCAGCCCGGGCTGTTTCGCCGGGCGGGATCCGTTCCTTGCGGCGGTGCGGTCCCCGGACGGCGGCCGCGGCGGTCATCGCCATCGTGTTCAGGGCGGTGACATGGGTGTGGTCCCGGACCTGGACGCCGGCGCCGTCGGGTTCCAGCCGGTGCCGTGCGACCACGATCCCTGTGGTGGTGGCGATATCGAGCATCCGAGCACCCACGGTCTGAGTCACGGTCACGGTGGTGGAGGCGAGTTCGGGTGGCACCGAGTACTGGTTGCCTCGGTAGGCGACCAGGGCTTGCCGCGACACGACCCGGGTCTGGGTCAGCCGCAGCGGATACGGGACCGGTGGTGCCGGTCGCAACGGCTCCCGCGCGGCGACGGTCGCGACCGTGGCCTTCCGTTCACCGGAGTGGCTGCGGCGGAGCCGGGTGTCGCCGCGGACGGTGGCGAACCGGTCACAGTCAACCTGGGCCTGCTCGACGGTCATGTCGTCGGCCAGGGTGCGCCACCAGCGTTGCGCCGCGGTGTGGTTGACCTTCTCCACCACCCCTTTGCGGTGACCGGCCCTCGGTGGGCAGATCTTGATCATCACCGAGTAGTGCTTCGCGACCCCGGAGAACGTGGCGGTGACCCGACCGGAGCCGGGCTGGCAGACGGTGGCCATCCGGTCGAACCGCCACTGCCGGGTCACCCCGCCCAGACCTCGACAGATCCGGTCCAGACCCTCGACCAGGTGCGGCTGATCCATCGTGTCCGACAGGTAGCCGCGCCACCGACCGGAATGGGCGAGCGAGCCGACCAGCAGGTGCGCCATGGACCCCCACCCCCACGCGTCGGGCGGGTCGGGCAGGTCGAGCCAGTCCCACTGCGTCTCCTCACCCGCCGGGTGCGGGATGACCGCGTTCGCCCGCTCGGTGGCGCGTCCGCAGTCAGTGCAGGCCGGACGCAGGTTCCGGGCCCGGATCTGCCGGGTCAGGGTCTGATACGAGGCGGTGAACCCGAGGGCTTCGAGCTCGTCGAACAAGGTGATGCCCCACAGGTGCGGGTCCTCGACCAGCCTCGCGGTCACGTACTCCAGGAACGGCGCGAACGGGTCCCCAGCGCGCTTGCGCACCCCTGGTTCCCGTTTCCCGTTCAGGTAGTTCCGGACCGTCTTGCGGTCCCTGCCGACATGGTGGGCGATCGCGGTGATCGTCCAGCCCTGCCGGGCAAGCGCGTGGATGTCCACGTCTTCCTCCCGTGTGATCATGAGAACCGGGTCTCCTTCGAACAGCTGGTGCGTGGTCAGAGACCACCAGCCTCGAAGGAGACCCGCCCTCGTTGGCGGAGCCACACGGGTGGGGAATTTCAGTGAGCGTCAGTGGGGAATTTCAGTGAG
>CAWCDP010000018.1:0-130310 GCA_963794405.1 uncultured Actinomycetota bacterium | reverse complement strand
GTTCGTTGCCCGGGGTGATCTCAAGCGGCTGGCATGCGACGCCGTCATCCTGCCGTGCGACGATGAGTTCAACATCAACTCGGTGTGGCAGGAGTTCCTGCCGGTCGGGCTCCCTACCGGTGCCGGGTACAGCTTGGCTCCGTCTGCGCGAGCCATCCCGGCGATGTCGACGGGGTGGTCCTTGCCCCCTCCAAGGGACGGCGGGTCCGCGCTGTTGTGACCACTGTCGACAGCATGGTTGGCAGCCGAGATGAGCCGAACGTCGTGGCTGCGCGGCTCGCCGCGGGGTCCGACACATCTCGACCGGTCTCGAGCCTCAAGGTGCTCGCCACGTGCCGCTGATCGCGGTGCCGTTGGTCGGCGTCGGGTCCGGCGGGTTGGCGCACCGTCGCGGCGAGGTCATCGCGGCCCTTCTTCCTGCACTTCGACAGGCTGCCGACGGTGTCGACGTCGCGCTCGTCCTCTGGAACCGGAGTGACCTGGCCGCGGTTCAGGCTGTACGCGATGACAACGCCGATTGGGACGGGCTCACGACCGAGCTGGTCGCGGAGGCTGACCGGCTTGGCGCCTTGGCCGGGCACGACCGCCTGTCCCTGTTTATCGGGGCGGGTGTCTCCAAACCCGTGGGGCTTCCCGATTGGAGGGACCTCTTAGCTGAACTTGGAAAGAGGGCGAACCTGACGATCGATCCGACGGAGAAGGACCCGGTCCGAGCGGCCACGCCCATCGTTCAGGCACTAGGACCGGACTACCACCAGACGATGGCCGAGCTCCTTGGCGGCGTGAATCCTCAACACGCCATCGGTCACGCCTTGTTGGCCGGCCTGCAGGTGCGCCAGATGGTCACCACCAACTTCGACTGCTGCCTCGAGCGAGCCCTCGACCGCAGCTTCGAGGGCGACGGAGGCTACCGAGTGCTCGCCCGAAGGCTCGCCGACTCCAGTGTTCCCTGGCTGCTGAAGCTTCACGGTGACCTCGCGCAGCCGGGTTCCCTCGTGCTCACCGAGGAGGACTACGCCAGGCAGCGTGAGGATTACGAAGCCCTCTACGGCGTGGTGCAAGGTCTGATGCTGACAAGTCACCTGCTGTTCGTGGGGTTCGGGCTCAAGGACCAGAACTTCCTGAAGCTCGGCGCCAGCGTCACGAGGGTCCGTAAGAGCGCTATGGCCAGCGACCACCCTGGTGACGCGAAGGCGGGCACGGCGCTCGCGTTGACACGTGACATCGCCGACAAGCATCAGGATTTCGCTGACGACCTGCGTCTGCTGCCAATCACGAACGACAGCGACGTGACCGCCGCGGCCCGGTTGCTCGAGATCTTTCTCGATCGCGTCGCGTGGCGCGCGGCCCGCGAACACAATCTCTCGGCGGAGTACCTGCTGGACGACAACTACGCGTCGGGTCTCAACGCTCCTGATCGAGAGCTCGCATCGGCGCTCACAGCGATGCTCGAGACGCTGCCCGTCGAGGCTCGCGGCAGCGCCGGGTGGCCGCGGGTCGAAGCTACTCTGCAGAGCCTCGGGTACGGACGTAACCCTTCGGTCTGACGGTGGCACCGGACCCGTTCGCCGAACAGGACACGTTTGTCAGCGTTCGCACACGGTTCCGTCCTGGTCGCGGTCGATGTACCAGGTGTACTCAGTGTCGACGCCTCGCTGATAGGGCCCGTAACCCGCTCGGTTGGCCGCCGCACAGGTCGGGAACCTGGGATCCGTCGCGGACGACCCGGTCTTCTTCCGTCTCTTCCGTGGACTTCTTGGGTGCCGATGTCTTCGGAACCGATGTCGTCGGAGTCGTCTTGGGCTGGGCGACCGTCGGGTGCGGATCACGCTGGTCGCGGGCATCGGCGGCGCTGATCAGCTTCTGGTCGGGACACCCGGACAGGACGCGGGTCATGGCCTGCTGCTCGGCGTGGGTGACCGACAGGTCGTACTTCGTCTTCACGCTGACCTGCCGGGCGACGTAGGCGCAGCGGAAGCTCTTGTTCGGCGGCAGCCAGGTGGCGGTGTCGCCGTCTCCCTTGCTGGCATTGATCGACTCGCTGGTGACGAGCAGGTTCAGTGGGTCGTTCGCGAAGCGGACACGTTCGGTCCGGCTCCACTGCTGAGCGCCCTTCTGCCAGCTGTCCCCCAGCGCCACGACGTGGTCGATGTCTGCGGTGTGAATGGTCGCAGCCGACAGCCGCTCGGTCGTGCCGGTGTACGGGTCGCGCAGGGTGCCGGCGACCACGGCGCAGTCCCCGGACCGCGCCACTGTCACCTTGTCCAGGTCGCGTCGCAGGATGATTTCGCGGGTGGAACATCCGTCGACCGTGCGCCAACCGGTGCCGTAGGCACTCCGGTCGTAGCCAGACTTCGGGGCCCGCCCCTTGACCCTTAGCTCGTCGACGGCGGCCAGGGCGGTGCCGGCTGCCTTCGGGCGATCCGGCGTCGTGGTCGGCGCGCTGGTTGTCGTGGTGGGTTTGCTCGGCGAGGGTGTCGACCGGTCTGTCGGCTCCACCGTGGCAGCCGTGGTCGGCACCTGGGACGGCTCGGTGGTCACTGTCGACGGCACCCCCGTCGGGCCGGGCCCCGGAGCCGAGGTCCCGGCGAGCGCCGTACCACTGATGGCGCCGGCCAGACCGATGGCCGCAACAGCGGCCGCGACGGCTCGCGTCCGCGCGCCGATCCAACGCGGCCGGACGAGGGCCACCAGCGCAACGAGCAGCAGCGCGAAGCCGCCGAAGAGGAGCACGCCGCCAGCGCCGGCCAGCGCGCCGATCAGGATCGAGACCAGGACGAATCCGGCCCAGACCCACACACGGCGCCGGATCCGTCGCGGAGGCGACGAGGGCAGCGGACTGACGTCGTAGCGTGGTTCCTGGAACGCGGACACGGGTGGTCTCCTGGGGGTGGTTTTTCCGTCACCGTAGGCAGAGCCCCGAACAGAACCTTGGATCCGAGGTCGGATCGCGCAGCGACACACAGGCCCTTGTCCATGGAAGGGCCAGATCAATCGCTCGAGACCGTCACCCGTACTGTCCGGTTCTGCGCAGCCTTCGCCGGGTCGAGGCTGCCGTCCTTGCGAACGTCCTTGATCCGCTCCGGGAAGTCGTACCCGGCACCCTTGACCGTGATCGCGTCCTCATCGACCTTCAACGCCTTGGCCAGCAGCACTCGGAATGCAGTCGCGCGCTGAAGTGAAACCCGCTTGCGGCCCTCCTCGCTGCCGTACGAGCTGGTGGTGCCGGTCACCGTGAGGTTGCCCGGGCACTTCCGCAGGGCGACCGCCACCTCGCTGGCCACCCCCGCCGCCTGCTTCATGTCGACGAACTCGGCGCTGTCGCCCGCGAACTGGATCCGGGTCTGCGGCACCACGTACGGCTCGCACTTCTCGGCCTTGGGTCGGGCTACGACCACCGGCTTCGGAGTGACCACCGGGACCGGCGTCACCGTCGGCAACCCCGCCGGGGGAATGTCGCCGAAGGAGGGGTACTCGAAGGTGACCGAAGCAGCCTTGGCCCGCGTGAGGATGTAGCGGGTCAAGCCCTCCAGCGTCTTGCGGTGCGACTCGTCCAGGGGTTGCTGCGGAGCGCTGACCTGACCCAGTCCGACCACCACGACGTCGATGCCGGTCAGATCTGGCACGTTGTCGTTCTGGGCGATGCTGCCCCAGACGTCCTCCGCTGCTCCGTCCAGACCGAGGTGCTGCAGCTGCAGCAGCCCGGCAGTGGACAGCATGGAGTCGATGATCACCAGCCGCTTGGTGCCGTCGACCTCACGGATGCCGAGAGCGGCTTGGGCGATTGCCGCGTAAGGATCGGACTCTGCCGTGTCGGCCTTCGCGCCCGCGTCCTCATACTTCCCCTTCAACCGGCCGGCAACCGAGGCAGCTGCCTCTTCCGCGGCGAGCGGGTCAGCGGTGCTGGGGTCGTCTTCCTTCTTGATCGACTTGTCGTAGATCGACACTCCGTCGGCGCTTCCGTCGATCCCGACGATCACCACCCGTGAGCCGCCCGGAAGGCGGTCCGGAATGAGCTGCTGCAGCTCGGCTACCGGCACGGCCCGCCCGTTCGCGTGCTTGCTGACCGCCACGGCCAAGCCGAGCGGCGCCTCCGGCTCCGGGTGGCTGCAGCCGGCCAGACCGATCCCGGCCACCAGAGCGGCCGCGCTGACGAGCGCACCGAGACTCAGGCGAGGGCTACGTCGGGCCATCTCAGCGCTCGCCGGAGATCGCGAGGGCGGTGGTGAAGTCCGACTGACCGACGACGCGCGTGAGCGTCGTGCGGTAGTGGGACTTGACCAGCTGGCCCGCCGCGGGGAGCACTTCGCCGTACATGCGGCGGTAGGCATCGAAGGTCGCGGTCACCTCGGCCTGACGCATCTGCCGAGCTCTGGCGTCGGCATCATCCTGGCCGGCGAGGGTCCGCAGCCGGCGCTCCCGCAAAGCCATGGCCGTGTCGAGCTTGACGGCCTGCGACCGGTACGGGTTGTAGGTCAGGCACTTGATGGCGAACAGGGCGAACCCGACTCCCAGCGCGATCGAGGTCCAGAGCCCGAAGTGGATCCAGAAGGGGAAGACGGCTGAGATGTCGACCTGGTCAAGGGGGATGTCCTGATCGGCTGCAGCGGCCAAACGGGCAAGGCGCTCGGCGGCCTTGGTACGCAGCAGACCGATGAGGACGCCGATGAAGACCCAGATGGGGGTGAGCAGGTAGATCGTCAGCTTCTCCTTGCGCTCCATACCGTCGTCGCGTCGGCGACTGGTGATCACCGCGGCACCCACCGCGTGCGGCAGCGCCGTCATGATCAGCGCCAGGACGAGCGCCAGAATGAGCGAGAAGGCCTCGGTCTCTCCGTGGATGAACATCTTGACGTTGCGCATCATCACGTACGTCTCCGCGATCAGCAGCACTGCGGTCGCGCCGAAGGTGATCATCCAGGTCCGCAGCACCTCGCCGCGCAGCACCGTACGGACGTAGCCCTCCCCGGTGGGGGCGGCCGGGTCCGTACCGTGCCAGTCGACCCCGTCGGCCGTCTAGCTTCTCGCCGTTCAGCACCCGGGTGAGCTCACGCCGCTTCTCCCGCTCGCCGTCGAGCAGCTGCTGCTCACGGGTGCGCCGGGACTGGGCCTCTCCCAGCGAGCCGGTGGGCTCGAGGTCAGCGGCGGACGGAGCCGGTAGCCGGTCGGCAGCGCTGCGCTGCAGCATGACGATCTCGTCGTCGATCTGCTGCTCGTACGGCAGCGTGGTCAAGGCCTCGATGGCTATCCGGTCGTAGGCACCACTGGCCGCGTCGATGCGCGCCTGCTCCTCGGCCGCCGCCGTGCGTGCGTCCAGGTCGAACTCGGACGTCAGCACCATCCGGGGTGGGACGCCGTCGTGCACGCTCAGCTCGGTGATCTCCGGCCGGCGGGTCTTCTTCTTGGTGAACATCATTCTCATTCGGATTCTCGGGGCCGCTCAGGCGGCGATGGCGTACGGGAAGAGGTGGGGCTGCTCGGTCACGACGACCGGCGAAAGCTCGAGCGGCGGAACCGGCTGCGATGCGGCCGCGGCCGATCGAGCGGTGGCGCGGGCACCGTTGTACAGGTGGATCCGTTGCAGATAGGCCTGTTCGTGCACGCTCGTGACGTGGGCAACGCGCTCGCCCAGCCGCTTCAGCTCGGCGTCGATCGTCTTCGACCGGGTCTCCGCCGCACGGTGACGTTCGAGGTCCTCGGCATCACGACGGGCCTGCAGCGCCCACAGGTGCCGGTCGAGTGGTTCGGACGGCTCTGCGGGTCGCTCCGCCGGAGTCGAGGGGCGACCCTGACCAAGCACCACCAGCAGGCGGTCCCGCTCCTGCTCCAGGGCGAGACGGCGGTCGAACACGAGCTGCCGCGCCTCCAGAGCCAACCCGAGGTAGCGCGCGTGCAGCTGCCTGGTCCACGGGGTGTGCACGTCGAACGGCAGTCCGCGAAAGCGGACGCGATCGTGCCGGCCAGCGCGCTGGGTGCGCCGCCGTTCGAGCCATCGGGGCTCGGCGAGCGCGCGGGCTGATGTCGAGGACATGCTCTCTCCTGAAGCTGAACCGGGTCGGTCGATCCGGTGTGGGAAGAAGGTAAGTCCGGCCCCGAACACAACTCGGTGGCTCAGGTCGCCCGGCATCCTCGGCACCGGATGAATCTGTTCGAGGTCCCGGGCCGTCCTCGGCGGACGAGACGCTGGAGGCACCGACAAACGCTGCGTTGCACTTATCGCATGATCGCGCTAATCTCGATTTACGCAATATTGCTCAAATCAGCTCTGAACGAGATGAGGATCCATGACCAGACTCACTTCTGCGCAGACCCACCGGGCCGCCGGTGTTCTGCTGTCCGCCGCGGCCGGGGACGCCCTCGGCGCCGGCTACGAGTTCACGTACCCGGCGGCGACACCAGCCGATCGGCATGATCGGCGGCGGTCTGGGAGGCTTCGCGCCGGGTGAGTGGACCGACGACACGGCCATGACGCTGGCGATCGCCGAGGTGACCGCCACCGGCGCCGACCTGCGCAGCGTGGCCGGCCTGGATGCAGTGGCCGCCGGTTTCGTGCGCTGGTACGAATCCGGGCCGAAGGACATCGGCATCCAGACCAGTCGGGTGCTGTCCGCCCGGGACAGGACCGCGGCCGCGATGGCAGCCACGGCGGCAGGTCTGACCGGGCGTACGGGTGGGAACGGGTCGTTGATGCGGACGGCGCCCGTCGCGCTGGCCTATCTGCACGACGGGGCTGCGCGGGCCGACGCGGCGGCCGCGGTGAGCAGGCTGACTCACGCCGACCAGCGGGCCACGGAGGCCTGCCAGATCTGGTGCGAGCTGATCGCCCGTGCCGTGCTGGACGGCCAGATCGACCGTGACTGGGTGTTCCTGGCCTCGCTGGGTGACGGTTTCGAGGAGTTCTGGCGACCACTCAAGGTCACTGCCGAGACCGGTAGCCCTGCCGACTTCGCCAACAACGGGTGGGTGGTGCACGCGCTGCAGACGGCCTGGTGGGCGATCACGCACACCAGCCGTACAGACGCCCACCAGCTCGCCGAGGGTCTGGAGCTCGCGGTCCGCGCAGGCGGTGACACCGACACGACGGCAGCCATCGCCGGTGCCCTTCTGGGGGCCCGGTGGGGTGCGTCAGCGGTACCGGCCGCCTGGCGTCGCGTCCTGCACGGTTGGCCCGGTCTGCACAGTGACGACCTGGTCCGGCTGGCGATCGAGACAGCACAAGGCGGAGCCCGGCCCGGGACCTGGCCGTCGGTCGCGATCATGGTCAACGCGGGCTACGACACCGGCCACGCCACGGTGCACCCGCACGACGACGGCGTGCTGGTCGGGGGCAGCGACGCGGTGCTGCGCGGTGGCTACGACGCGGTGGTCAGCCTGTGCCGGATGGGAACCGAAGACCTCGGTGTCGAGCACATCCGATTCTGGCTCATCGACGCCGGCCCAGAGGCCAATCCCCACCTCGAGTTCGTGCTCGACGATGCGGCCCGGACCGTCAGATCTCTGCGGTCGGAGGGCAAACGCGTGCTGCTGCACTGCGTCGAGGGACGCAGCCGTACGCCGAGCGTGGCGGCCCGCTACGCGCTGATGCTGGGTCGGGATCCGCAGGACGTACTCGACGCGATGAGCTGGTCGCGGCCGGATGCCGGCCTGTGGAGGGCTGCGATCCGGTCGCAGTGAACCGGGAACGCAGGTTGGTCAGAATCGGACACCGTTGTCGGGGCCGGATGTGTTCGACGTCTTCCCTACTGTGGATTCGTCGAGAGGAAAGGACCTGACGTTGGAGAATGAGCTCTGGGAATCGTCTGCAGCACGAGCTGGTGAGCGAGGCAGCGGCCGCGCTGGTGCACGGCTGGGACCTCATCGACCAGGTGACCGAGGTGTTCAACGCTGCCGGCGACGACAACGTCACCATCCAGATGGAGCACCCCGGCGCCTGGGCCTACGCGCAGGCCTGTCGGGTGGAGAACGCCTGGCTGGTGGAGACGGTGAGCAACGAGTACCTCGAGGAGGGCATGCAGCTCTCCGCGGACGACATGCGCTCACTGGTGGAACACGGCTGGACGGCTCCCACCCCCGACATGCCGAACTTCTGGCGCGTCTACGACGATCCGGTGGATCTCGCGGAGGTGGCCCGCGACATCGTGGTGGCCTTCGTCTCCGCGTACGGCGCGACGCCGCGGTCGGAGTTCACCTACTCACCCGACATCGCGCTGGACGACGAGGAGGATGACGACGTGCTGCCGGCGCCCACCTTGCAGGTGCATGAGGGAACCGGTCCCCTGGAACGGGCGGCGCGCACGGCACCGCTGTCCGCTTACGTGTGGTTGGAGGGCGACACCGTCGTGGCCGCAGCCTCCCAGAACCCCCTGTACGTGACCTGGGCTGTGAGCGCGGATCACCGTTCCACCATCGGCGCCATGATCGAGAAGGCCACCGGCCTCGCCACGGGGATGATGGAGTCGACGTTCGACACCTGGATCGACACCGCCGAGTTCCGCGACGCTCTGGAGAGCTCCGACCTTCCGCCGACTCTGCGATCGCCTTCTGGGCTGCTCGCCGCCCTGCCCGCGGACCTCCAGGCCGACCGCCTCGCCCAGTTGGTGATCATGTTCGGCCCCCGCGCCGCGGCACCGATCGTGATGACGGGCAGGACCCAGTTCTCCGTGGTGGACACCGACGATCAGGTCGACGACGCCGCGTACGTGGCCGTCGTCGAGGCGTCTGCAGAAGTCGAGCTGGACGACAGCTGGTACTGGTTCGTGCGGCAGGCGATCACGCGGTCACCCGCTGCACGTCAGGCTGCCGTCAGCCACCCGAGTGCTCGCGTGCGAGCGCTGAGCGCCTGGACGCGGACGGCTGACTCGACCTCGGCTGCTCGGGTCGCACCCATCGCCCCTGAGCAGCCGTAGCCACCGTCCGACGTCAGCTGGCGCCGGTGTGGTGAGCGAGCAGCCGCCGAGCCAGCTCCTGACCCGCGTCCACGTACTCCGCTGGGCCGATCACCCGAGCGCCCGGACCGGCGTCGATGATCATCAACCCGACCCGCTGGCGAACCGGCATCAACAGCTGGGCGCGGAGCCGTACGGACGTCTCGTCCTCGGTGATCACCTCGACCGACTCGGCCTGCTTCTCCACCGCCCACCGGCCCTCGTGCGGAACGTCGACCTCCACCGGAGTCGGGGCTCGTTGGTCACGGAGCAGTGCGTCAAGATCAGCGGGCAGCTCGAACACCTCGTCCAGCACCCGCCGGGACTGGACGCGACTGACCAGGAAGGTACGGATCTTCCCGTTCTCCTGCACGGGTCCGGCGTCGAGCTCCCAGCCACGGCGGGTGCGCAGCAACCGGTACGGCTCCACGGTGCGCTGGACCACGCCCGGGTGCCAGGCGCGCGCGTACGTGATCGCGACCTTCCGCCGCTCGACGCGAGCCCGCTCGAGCTCGGCCGGCGGCTCCCACGGTGCCGGCTGGGTGTCCATGATCCCGGGGAGCAGCCCACGGCGCAGCTTGTCGGCGGCGGACTGCAGGATCTCGTTGTCGGGTTCGAGGGCGAGCCGATCACGAGCGATCCGGTACTGCCGGGCCAGGTCGGTCACCGGCACGTACGCAACACCGAGCTCGCTTCCCGGCTGCGCCTCGACCAGCCGGACCACGGACGCCTCGGCGGGATCGTCGTCCTCGCCCGAGCCGACGAACTCGATCGCCGCCGGTCGCCACATCAGGTCGGTCGCGTACGTGGCGAAGTCGGTCGTGTAGTAGGTCAGCAGCACCTCGCGCACCTGCGCCGGAGTCCGCTTCACCTGGGCGGCGAGGTCGTCGATGCGAAGGCCGTCCGGGTGATACTGCAGCGCATCCAGCAGGCGAGGCAGCTCGGCCACACGGTCGACGAAGATCGGCATCAGACGCCCTCCCCGGCCGCCGCGCGCAACGCGGTGATCATCTCGTTGGCGTTCGTGGAGGGTCCGACCAACCGGACGCGGACACCCAGCTCGTACAGACGACTCCGAAACGCCGCCCGGTGCGTGACCGGCACGCGCAAGATCACCTCGTCGTCGTCCCGGTCCTGCTCCACCGCGCCGGTGAGCATTCCCTTGACCTCCTCGACATGAGCGGCCGAGGTAGCCACCAGCACGTCCTCCGGTGGGTCGACCACCCAGGTCAACGGGTTGAAGCTGCGCCGCGGGATGCTCTCGGGCACCTCGGACGTGCCGGGTGCCTGGATCGACACGGAACCCCGGATCCGCTCGACCACGTACTCCTTGATCTTGTCGGACTCGACCTCCCGGCCCCTCAGCATCCAGCCCGACGGGCCGTTGTGCAGGGTGTGCGGGTGCACCGTCCTCGGCTTGTGCCGGTAGGAGAACTCGGCGAGGCAGTGTCGCTCGACGGCGTGCTCGAGGGTGGCCAGCCGGGGTGACGGCTCGGGCACGTCGACGTCGGTGGCCATCGCCGCCTGCTGCAGCGCGGCCCGCTCACCCGCGGTGAGCAGCAGCTCCATCCGGTTGTCGTGGGCGTGCAGCACGTAGTGGCCACCCTCGCCGTCCCCGCCCGTGCTCTCGATGTCCCAGCCACCGTCGTCGCGCAGCTGTCGGATGTCGCGTCTCAGCTTGCTCAGACCGGACTCGTCATCGGCGTGACCGGCGAGCTGCGCCAGCTTCGGGGCCGAGACCCCCCGTTCCGCGCTGGACAGGGCCAGCACGATCCGCAGCAGTCGTTCCATCGCGGACTGCTGGTCGCGACCTGGTGCTTTCGCCATGGCCCACCCCATCGTGTCTCGGCGGAGGACGGCAGTGACCCTCGCACCTTGTGTTCGACGTGCCAGGCATTGTTGCAGCCTGAGACCGAGCCTTCCCAGAAAGGTTCACGATCGAAAGAATCGTCCTGTGACAACGCGCGTCATCTCCACCGGGTACGGCCGGCCGGCCCTCGATGAGCTCACCACCCTGGTGGCCGAGGTCAAGGCCGACGACCCGCTGACGCCCGTCACCGTGCTGGTGCCGAACCAGGCGGCCAGCGTCGTGGTGCGACGCCACCTGGCCGCGGGCGTCACAGCGGGCAAGGCAGGCATCGCGGGTCTCTTCCTCAGCACGATCGATCGTCTGGCCGAACGCCTGGCCGCCCCACTCCTCAGTCCGCGGCGGCCCGCGACCCGACCGATCCTGGCCGCCGCCTGGCGCAGCGCCCTGGCCGATGATCCCGGCATGTTCGCTCAGATCCGCGAGCACCAGTCGACGGTGACCGCCCTGCTCGGCGTCCACCGCGAGCTGCGAGCTCTGGACCAGGCTCAGCTCACGAAGGTCGCCGCCGGTTCCCGGCTGGCGGCGGACGTCGTGCGTCTCCACTGCTGCGTGCAGCGCCGGGTCGAGGACAGGTTCTACGACGAGAAGGATCTCCTGCGGGGGGCCACCGACCACCTCATCGACGACGCGGGGGCCCGCGCCGAGCTCGGCGCGATCGTCCTGTATCTCCCCGAGAACCTCACCGTCCCGCAACAGGACCTCGTCGCGGTGCTGGGGCAGCTGACGCACCTCACGGTGATCGCCGGTCGCGCCGGCCTGCCGCGGGCCGACCGGGCGACGCTGACCACCCTCGATCGGCTGACCGACATCGCCGAGCTTCCCGAACACACCCAGCCCACCGCGTCGCGGGTCTTCAACGCCTCCGACTCCGACGACGAGGTCCGCTGCGTCGTCCGCGAGCTGCTCTCCGACCTTCAGTCCGTCCCGGCGCACCGGGTCGGCGTCCTCTACGCCAATCCCAGCCCGTACGCCCGGCTGCTGCACGAGCACCTGAGCACCGCCGGCATCCGCCACAACGGCGCCGGTTCGCGCCCGACGGTCGAGCGCTCGATCCCGCAGGGCGTCGTCCGTCTGCTCGATGCGGTCATCCGCGACCTTCCCCGCGCCGACCTCTTCGAAGCGCTCTCAGCAGCCAGGATCACCATCGCCGACGGCTCGGCCGCTCCGATCGTCGGCTGGGAGCGGATCTCCCGGCTGGCCGGTGTCGTGAGCGGTGAGGACTGGGATCACCGGCTGCTGCAGTTCGCCGAGCGCGAGCGGCGCCGGGCCGACGAGGAACGTCTTCGCGAGGATCCGTACGAGTCGAGGATCGCCAGCGCGGAACGCAACGCCGCCCAGGCCGAGAGCCTCCGGGAGTTCGCCCTCGGGCTCCGGTCCGCGGCCGCGGCCGGTGAGGACCTGACCTGGGACGAGCTGAGCCGAGGTGCGCTGGAGCTGTTCCACGGGCTGTTCGGCCAGCCGGAGGAGCTGCTCAACCTGCGGCCAGAGGAACGCAACGCGGCTCGCGATGTCGAGCTGGCCCTGCGTGCCGTCGCCGGTCTTGCCGTCTTCGAACCCGACGCGCCGGGTCTGATCGGTCTGCTCGACGTGCTCACCGCCGAGCTGGAGGGCTCGCTCCCCCGGGTCGGTCGCTTCGGCGAAGGCATCTTCGTCGGTCCGATCTCGGCGGCGGTCGGCCTCGAGCTGGACGTCGTCTACGTCCTCGGTCTCTCCGAGGACCTCTACCCCGGACGCCTGCACCCGGAGCCGCTGATCGCCGAGTCGATCCGCCGCTCCTCGGCGGGCGCCCTGAGAACCCAGCGTGATCGCGTCGACACGATGCAGCGGCACCTGCTGGCAGCGTTCCAGGCCGCTCCCGAGGTGATCGCCTGCTTCCCTCGCGGCAACCTCCGCCGCAGCCAGCCCAGGCTGCCGAGTCGCTGGCTGGTACCCACGCTGCGCACGCTGACCGGCGATCCCGAGCTGGTCGCCTCCCGGTGGGACAGTGTCTCCGTCCCCACGATCGTCGACTCCGCGTCGTACGCGACCGAGCTGGAGAGCACCAGCTTGCCGGCGACCGCTCAGGAGTGGCGGATGCGGGCCTTCCGCTCGCACGTGAATGAGCACGATCCGATCGTGAGCGCCGCCACGACCATGATCGTCGATCGC
Source organism: uncultured Actinomycetota bacterium (assembly GCA_963794405.1). Taxonomy (GTDB): domain Bacteria; phylum Actinomycetota; class Actinomycetes; order Propionibacteriales; family Propionibacteriaceae; genus Microlunatus. The sequence goes on along the minus strand of CAWCDP010000018.1, from coordinate 117,368 downwards.
GCGGCCCCCGACCTGACCCGCTTCGACGGCCTGGTGATCGCGCGGAACCTGCCCGACTACGCGGACGGTTCTCTGGCCGTGAGCCCTACGCGGCTGGAGGAGTACGCCACCTGCCCGCATACCTTCTTCGTCCGCCGGCTGCTGCGGGTCGAGCCGGTCGAGCACCCCGAGGAGATCGTCACGATCAGCCCGTTGGAGATCGGCACCCTGATGCACGAGGCGATGGACGCCATGATCACCGAGTTCTCCGACGACCGGCTCCCCGGGTTCGGCGAACCGTGGCTGCCCCTCCACCACCGACGGCTGCAGGATCACGCGATCGACCTCGCCCAGCAGGTCCACGACCGCGGCCTCACCGGGCACCCTCGCCTGTGGCGAGCCGAGCGGACCCGCATCCTGCGTGATCTTGATCTGATGCTGTTCGAGGACGACCGCTGGCGACGCAAGCACGATGCCCGGGTGGTGGCCAGCGAGCTGGTCTTCGGGCTCGACGGCAGGCCGCCCGTGCGGCTCGACGTCGGGCACGGAACTGTGCTGCTGAAGGGCAAGGCGGACAAGATCGACGTCACCCGCAACGGCGTGATCTTGGTGACCGACATCAAGACCGGCGGCTCGTCGTCGTACAAGGGTCTGACCAAGGACCCCGTTCTCCAGGGCACCAAGCTGCAGCTGCCCGCGTACGCGCAAGCCGCCCTGGACACCTTCGGCGGGAGCGAGGCCCGGGCCGAGTACTGGTTCGTCCGCAAGGACAAGGAGCACCTCGGCATCGACCTGACCGACGAGAACCAGGTGCGCTATCGCGACGCGGTCGCGACCCTGACGCAGTCGATCTCCCTCGGGATCTTCCCGGCCAAGCCGCCGGCCAACGACTTCGGCTACGGGTGCAGCTTCTGCAGTCCCGACGGGGTGTCGCCCGGGGATCTGCGGACCCGGTGGGCCCACAAGCGCCACGACGTCGAGATCGAACGCCTGGTCTCCCTGATCGACCCGAACGCCGTCCGAGGAGGCTCCGCATGATCGACACCACTACCGAGAGGCCCCTGACGGACGACGCTGCCCGGGCGCTGATCCGGGATGCCACCGACCGGACGCTGTTCGTCGACGCCGGGGCGGGGTCGGGCAAGACCCGAGCCCTGGTCCATCGGGTGCGCACCCTGGTGCTCCGTGACGGGGTGGCCATCGAGAACATCGCCGCGGTCACCTTCACCGAGAAGGCGGCCGCCGAGCTCACGGACCGGCTGCGCGCCACCTTCGAGCGCTCCGCCCATGACGCGGACACGAGCGCTCAGGAGCGGGAGCGCGCCGAGCAGGCACTCGACGAGATCGACTTCGCCGCCATCGGCACCTTGCACTCCTTCGCGCAGCGGATCTTGTCCCTGCACCCGATCGAGGCCCAGATCCCGCCGCGGCTGCAGGTGCTCGACGAAGTCGGGTCCACCGCGGCCAGCGAGGAGCGCTGGGCGGTGATCCAGCGCCGACTGCTGGACGACGACGCGATCGGTGACATCCTGGTGCCGGCGCTGGCCATGGGTATCAAGCTGAAGGACCTGCACTCGCTGGCCCGGGCCTTCAACAACGACTGGGACCTCGCCGAGGACCGGCTGGACCCAGACGCTGCCGGTGCCGATGGTGCCCGACGCGACGGTGTTCTTCGCCGAGGCGGCCATGGTCGCCGACCGACGGCACGCCTGCACGAAGCCCGACGCCGACAAGCTCTACCCGGTGCTGCAGCAGCTGGCCGATCTGGTTGCCGCGCATCAGCCGCACCTGCCCGTGGACGAGCAGCATCAGCTGCTGCAGCGGATCGCCGAGCTCAAGGGATCGACGTACGGCAACAAGAACCAACTGGCCGTCGGGGGACGTGCTCGGCGAGGTGCGGGCCGAGCTCAAGGCCCTGAAGGCGTCCGCCGCCGAGCTCGCGAACGACCTCGTCGACGCCATGCTGCGTCCGCTGGCGCACTGGGTGGGGCGCCGGGTGGTGGAGGCCGCGCAGGAACGTGCCGCCACCGGTGAGCTGGAGTTCCACGACCTGCTGGTGATCGCCCGCCGGGTGCTCCGCGACAACGACGACGTGCGTCGCTCGTTGCGTGAGCAGTTCCCGCACCTGCTGCTCGACGAGTTCCAGGACACCGACCCGATCCAGATCGAGCTGGCCCTGCGGATCGCCGGTGGTGACCAGCCGCAGTCAGGGCAGCTGCTGTCGTATGACGTACCGCCCGGCTCGCTCTTCGTCGTGGGTGACCCGAAGCAGTCGATCTACCGCTTCCGACGAGCCGACATCACCAGGTACCTCGAGACCAAGCAGGCGCTGGGCGAGACGGTGAAGCTGACCACCAACTTCCGCAGCGCCGACACGGTGATCTCCTGGGTCAACCGGGTGTTCTCCTCCATGATCACGGCGATCCCGGACCAGCAGCCGGATTACGAGCCGTTGGACTCCCACCGGGGTGATCCCGACACCGGAGCACCGGTCACGGTCCTCGGGCGGGAGATCCATCCCAAGGAGGACTCCGCGGACCGGGTGCGCTTCCTGGAGGCCGCCGACGTGGCCGACGCGATCCGGACGGCCGTCGCCGAGGGCTGGACCAGTCGCCGACCCGGCCCACGCGAGCGGGTCCCGGCCGATCGGACACCGCGACATCGCCATCCTGATCCCGGCCAAGACCTCCCTCCCGGCGTTGGAGGCGGCTCTGGAGAACGCGGACATCCCGTACCGCACCGAGTCGAGCTCACTGGTCTACCAGTCCTCCGAGGTCCGGGATCTGCTGAACACCGTACGGGCGGTGGCCGACCCGACCGACGAGCTGTCGCTGGTCGCGGCGCTGCGCTCACCGCTGTTCGGGCTGGGCGACGACGACCTCTGGACCTGGCGCTCCGGCCGCGGCTACCTCCGCGTGTTCGCCACCACCCCCGAGGGACTCGCCGAGCACCCGGTGGCCGAGGCGCTGGCGTACCTGCGCGCGCTGCAGGCCAGGCTGCGGACCCTGACGCCGGCAGAGGTGCTGGCCATGATCATCGCCGACCGCCGGATGCTGGAGGTCGCGGCCACGCAGCAGCGGACCCGCGACTCGTGGCGCCGACTGCGGTTCGTCGTCGACCAGGCGAGAGCCTGGTCGGAGGCCCAGCACGGCGGACTGCGGTCGTACCTGTCGTGGGCGTCGCGCCAGGCGGAGGACAGCGCCCGGGTCGCCGAGGCCGTGCTGCCCGAGACCGACGTGGACGCGGTGCGGGTGATGACCATCCACGCCGCCAAGGGACTGGAGTTCCCGATGGTGATCGTCTCGGGTCTGTCGGCGCAGCCCCGCCGGGTGGCCGGCGTCAAGCTGCTCTGGCCCGCCAGCCGGTGGTTTCGCGGTCAAGCTGAACCAGCGCATCCAGACCAACGACTTCGACAACGCCTCCGCCCTCGATGAGCAGATGGACGCGGAGGAGAAGAAGCGGCTGCTCTACGTGGCCTGCACCCGAGCCAAGGACCATCTCGTCGTCTCCCTGCACCGCCGGGAGGGGGTCGGGTCGCTCTCGGCGGAGCTGGCCGCTCATGGGGCTGGCGAGGCGGCACCGGAGCTGACCGCGCTCGGCGCTGCGACGTCACGGCGGAAGGTACGCCGCGAGGTGGCAGCGCCCCCGAGCTGGGACGCCTGGTTGGCCCAGGTGACCGCCGCCCAGGCCACGACGAACCACAACCCCGCCGAGAATGCCTCCGGCCTGGAAGGCACCGACCCGAAGGTGGTGCTCGGCGGGCCAGCGGCCGAGGACCCCGGACTCGCCAAGGCCGCGCGCGACATCGAGCTGCCGCCGTGGTCGAAGGGCCGCTACGGCAGCGCGATCGGCAGTGCCGTGCACGCGGTGCTGCAGACCGTCGACCTGCACACCGGCGCCGGCTTGGAAGGCGCCGTCCAGGCGGCCTGCCTCGCCGAGGGCGTGCTCCACGAGACCGAGCTCGTGTCGGCTCTCGTACAGTCGGCGCTGGATTCGGATCTGGTCCAGCGGGCTGCCGTACGCCCGCACTGGCGCGAGTCCTGGCTGGCCACCAAGCGCGAGGACGGCACCGTGTTGGAGGGGATCGCCGACCTGATCTACCGCGAGGACGACGGGTCGTTGGTGATCGTGGACTACAAGACGGATGCGGTGCCGGGCGCGGCGCTTGATGTTCGGGTAGGTGTGTATCGACCGCAGATGAGGGCGTACGCGGAGATGCTCGGTGCGGCGGTCGGAGCCGAGCCGAAGGTTCGGTTGTTGTTCCTGCATCCGGCGGGCAGCGTGGAGCGAGGGAGCGCGGAGCGAGAGATCTGACCTTTCAGTACGGTCCCGTCTGGAGCGCCAGACCTCGCTTCTGGTCATGCGTGGTCTGGGGTTCAAATCCCCCAATGCGGCTCCACCATCGGTCCTAGTCACCGGCAGATTCGCTCTCCGGAACATCACACTGACGCTCCTCCAGGGGCGTCTCGGCAGGCCAAACTGGCAGCCACAGCCCTGACGCACCTCCGAGCATCACCTGCATCCGGTCGGCAGGCAGAGGCGACAGACCAGCCGGCACGTGCGTGTACGTGTTCATGGTGATCGAGATCTGAGAGTGCCCCAGCACCTCCACCGCAAACCTGCCCGGCCAGGTTTGTGCGCCTCGCCTGTAGATGTGGTCAGTTTCGTCGCTCCGAGAACCACGAAGGTATCGACGTTGGCGATCTCGCAGCCAGCAGCTCTTACCAACCCGGCGAGGTGCCCAACGAAGTCGAGGCTCCGCGCGCCGGCCAGGACGACGGGCTGACCACCCATCCTGGGGTTCTGCAGGAAAGTGTGTCCCGAGGTCACCGGCGGCGATGGCACCTGCCAGCGCGTGGAGCAAGGCATGGCTTAGCACGTCTCCGTCAGAATGGGTGTCAAAGGCTGGATGGGGACGGTACGACCACACACCGCCAAGACCAAGGTGCGACCTGCAAACAGACCGTGCACATCGTGCCCAGAGCCGACGCGGAACGGCTGCTGCGTCTGCAGCCGTAGACCGGAAGGATCATCTGTCTCCGTAGGTCAAGCGGAGTCGCGCCAGCATGTCCGAGTCGAAAATCAACCTTTGGGACGGGCGCCTCGGCGCTGCAGCCTGCTCTTCAAGCGTTGAAAGCCTCGAATGGCCTCTGCCAGTTCGATACCAAGGTCGAGGGCGTGGTCGGGTTCCCGGCGGCTGACGCCGACTCGCGCCGAGCCGAACGAGAATTCTTCACTATGGAAGCCATCAGGTTCACGGTGCCGACGTCTTCTGGGCCCGACCTCGCCACCGCAGGACTGCCTCACGACCAGCAGCGATAGCCTCCAGCCGCTCATCATCGGCGAGGTCCGCGTCAGCGCGGGCGAGTAGAACCTGACTTGCGCCATTTAGTGCGCAGTGTCGGCGCGGAGCCGGGTGAGTGCTTGGAGTGCTTCGTCGGGGATGGGGTCGGCGGCGGTGACGGTCTGGTCGCCGGCTTGGATGGTGATGGTGCGGCACGGTCGTAGGGTCTTCACGAACCGGGCGATGCTCCAGTCGGTGGCCTGCTCGACGAGCCGGGCGACGGCGAGGGCGGCCATCACGATGGTCAGGTGGGCCTCGATCGATTCGCGTTTGTGGTGGAAGATCGGCCGGGCCCGCAGGTCGGACTTGGACATCCGGAAGCTCTTCTCGATCTGCCACAGCTGGTGGTAGGCGCCGAGCACGTACTCCGGGGTCGGCGCGTCGCAGGTTGGTGACGTAGCCCTTCAGACCGGCCAGGGCGCGGGTCTTGGCCTCCAGGTCCCGGTTGATCGTCTTGGTCGCCGCCGGTCAGCTGGACGATACCGGTTCCGCTTGACCGCGGTCTGGCCCTTGATCGCCTTCTCCGCTTTCGCGATCTGCTGATCGATCCCCTTCAGGCGTCCGTTTCGCCCGGTCGGCACGGTACTGGTAGAAGATCGTCCGGCTGCCGCTGGTCGGTCTTCGGGCCCATCACCGTGGGCTGGATGAAGATCTGCCCGTCCGGGATCGGCTCATCCGGATGACTGTTGCCGCCACTTCTTCACCTGGTAAGGAACATCGGGGATCCGGGCACCCACGATGAACCTCAGCCCGGCATCCTCGAGCTCCTTCAGGTTGGCCTCCGACATCATCCCGGCATCGGCGACCACGGTGACCTCCGGCAGCCCGTGCGCGGCCGCGAACGCCTGGATGACCGGCACGATCGTCTTGGTCTCGGCGGTGTTGCCGTCGAACGCGTGGACCTGCAGCGGGAACCCGCGCACGTCGGTCAACAAGCCGACGGTGATCTGCGGCTCCAGCCGGCGTTCCTTGGAGAACCCGGGCTCACGGAACCCGTCGCCCTGGTCGGTCTCGAAGTACAACGTGCGTGACGTCGTAGAGCACCAGGGTCGCCGGACCGAGACCGACATGATCCGCGCACGCGCCCGCCAGCGCCTGCCGCCACTCCGTCGGTGGCGTAGCGCGGGAAGCCGCCGGAAGATCGTGCGATACCCCGGCGGGGCGATCCCGAGCTCGGCCAGCACCCGGATCGAGTCGAGCTTGCTGGTCGGCTCGACCAGCCGGGCCAACACCAGCTGCCGGAACACCTCATCACCGCCGGCCGCGGTGTCGAAACCGAGACGGTCGTAGGCCCAGCACAACGCGTCCCACAGGTGCTTGGACTGGGTCGAGGTGATCGGCAACGCCTCACCCGCGGGACGCCCGTCGCCGAAGTCGAGCGTGTCCTGGTCGGCGTGCAGCCGCTGCCGGGCGGCCGCCTTCAACACCTCCACCTCGGCCGGGGTGTGCGCCGAGCCGATGTGCTCGATCTCGCGTGACCCACGCCGGTTCGAGTGCACGATCTGGACCGCGACCGCACCACTGGCGGTCTTCACCGTCCGGACGTACGCCACGCCGACAGGCTAAAGCCCCCGGATTAGTGCACAACCCAAGACCAAAACCCCTAGCCAGCGACAACTTCACCACCCGAACCGGCGAAAGTGGCACAAGTCAGGCCTCACGACCAGCAGCGATAGCCTCCAGCCGCTGATCATCGGCGAGGTCCGCGTCAGCGCGGGCGAGTAGAACGAGCAAGCGACGCGTCACTCCACCTTCGACAGCTGACACATGCAGCACCTGCGTGTTGGATCTGGCTGCGTAACTGTGGGCGGACCGGCGGGCCGACGTAGGCTCAGACCGGGTAGGTTCACGACCCACATAGGCATGAGCCAGCTTGAGCGACTGACACCACGTCAGAGACGCGCAGCGCGCCATCGAAGACCTGGTGCCACATCGCTGCCACGACTGTTGAGTCTAAGGGTAGTCCAGCGACCCAAGAACAGCCTGCAATAGGCTACCGGCGCCTCACTCATCAGTCGACGCAGTGCGATCCGGTCCTCGGCAGACGGCAAGACGACCTCCGCGAACGTCAACTAGCGATTTCGGTTGGTCCTATGGCCTCCATAATCCGACGCCTGGCCTCCGATCGTTCTCGATATGTCAGCTTAAGGCCCTGGACACCAGGAGGCATACGACCTTCGCCAATCCCCGATTCATCGAATAACTCCCATAGAACGTACAGTTCGACAATGCCAATCTGGCCGATCCTTTGTTCAAGACGGTCAACCGCCTCCTTCGAGACCAAGACGGCGTCCGGAGCGTCCATACCTGGAGACACCCAGTTCACCAAGACCTCGGCGTACGAACCCATCTGCTCCAGCAACTCATCAAAACTCAAGACGGAACTCGCAACACGTTCCAAGACGCCGACTCGTTCGATAGCGCATCCCAGTTGCAGCGACATCTCTTCGCGCTTAGGTTCGCGTCCAGTCTGAGAGCGCAGGTTGTTCAGAACCCGCCGGTACCTATTCACCTCCACGTGCACGTTTCTTGGCAGCCGAACCATCCGGGAGCTATTCGCAAGAGCCACGGTAATGGCAGCCCGTATCCACCAGGAGGCGTGCGTAGAAAACTTCAGACCACGTCGGAAGTCAAACTTCTGAATCGCTGTCACCAGACCACAAAGGCCTTCTTGCACCAAGTCGTCCCACTCCAAGCCCTTACCAATGTACGACCGAGCTAGCGCGTACGGAACAATCCCTGATTCGACCTGAACATGCGGTCGAAGGCCAAATCACCGTCGCCGGAACCAGGGCATTAAGCTCCTCGATTGAAGCGTGGGAAAATGCAGACCCCCTCAGTAGGAGGTCTTTTGCAAAGACACCCGCTTCAATCAGTACAGCGAGCTCAACTTCTTCTGCAGCGGTGAGCAAGCCCGTGGCAGTTGGCGCAGCAACACCAGGTAACATCCCATTATCTTAGCCGACAGGCCCATGAGTGGGAATGTAGCCGGAGTGAGATGCCACCATCCAACAACCTAGGGCTCTAGGGCGCATGACACCACCAAGCCCTGGCCCGACCATCTCGCCTGGAGACGACATGCACCCCTTCGCCAGCATCAGATCAACCACCCATAGAGTGGAAGGCATGCGAGCCAAGACTCTACAGTCCTTTAGTCAAGAGGAACACGACCGCGCTCACGGTCTACTGGCCCTGCGGGTGTCACAGATGATGGGGCGCAGATGAAGAAGAAGACTGGAGCTCAGTATATTGCGCAGCGAAAGGAATTCCAAATCAGTCCTGGTCGAACCTTAACATCGACGTGGTTCACGGCGGCCTGGGTGTAGAGCACAAGATGCTTTGCTATAGGTCGCGACAAACTCTTGAACAGGCCGCCGGAACCACTCTGATGCATCCGTCACTCACGCGGTCAGTTCGAATCGAGTCCACAAGTGCCCCTGCTCATGATGTGATGGCAAGCGTCTTTGCCCAGTATGCACAGCTGCTGGATGCGCGCCGAGATTATGTCCGTAGTCGATCCGATGTCCAAGAGGTCGACTTGAGGACCCCGGTTGGCTCCTTTGGCAGACTTCGCTGAGGCAGTTTCTATACTTTGAGGAAGAAACCTCAGCTCCCGATCCCGGCCAATATACTGCCAGTTGGATAGATCAAAGGGAAAGTGGGAGTCGAAAAGGGAGTCGAAATCTCTGGATATACGAGGCTGACACCGGGCAGAAGCGATACTCAGTAACAACGAGTGCGGGCATCAAGATTCAGCCCTACTTCGATGTCCCTCCAATGCACGACCCCAACCTACATATATTCACCGTGATTGGCGAAGTGGTTCGACCCGGGTTTGTTCGTATGGCACTCGCTGACCGCACAGCTCGGAGTCTTATTTCCGCCCTGGGATCACTTGACGAAGAGACCTTAAGTCGCGCAATCCTCGAGAACCTGTCAGGCGAAAGGAAGACGGATCGGGACACCGTGACGGAAAACCTCGATGGTGTCGTATACGTGACCGTGTCGGAGGAAGCGTACAGGCGGTTGAAAGACTCCCTCGAAGGCGTCAACGACGACCACAACCTGCAACTATTGCTGGAGTTGTTGTCCTAGTCCCGAGTGCCCACAGTGGCGACTCGCTCCTAAATTCCCGGAAATCACCAACTTAATTCCGGTCTGGAGACAACCGGCAACCCACTCGCTGTAAAGCCTCCGAAGATCTATCTCGTCGTCTCTCTCAACATGAAGGAACTCCATTCTGTACCGATCCATGTCTCTCTCAGCTAGGAAGTCCTGAATACTGCCAATCTGCTCAGCAACGTCTTTGTCACTTTCGCGGCACGCTTTCAAACAATGCAGAACGAGGTCGGCCCCCGCCGTGTTAGGAGATACGAAGTGCTTAAAGGTTCCATGCTGTTTGTCGAAGATGTCCGCTTTCACGATCAAGAAACCGGCAGATGTGATGGCTGACTCCAGCGACGTCCAGACAGCTCCGGACGAGTTCATGAAAACCAGCGCCATCCAGTGATTGGGACGCAAAACCCGATACGCTTCCTTGAGACTACGCTCCATAAGAACTTTGTAGTCTCTAGCGATTCCCCTGGACCCGATTAACTATCGCCTCGTTGGTGTTATCCGTCATTCGCCCTAGCCAGGATTCCCAAAGGATGTTCATCTCACTATAGTTTATGTTCGCACCAAAGGGTGGATCAGTAAATATGAAGTCAATTGAGCCATCCGGGATTCCATCTAGTTCGGTCGCCGAGCCCTCGCGAATGACGACCTTCCCACGGTACGAAGTCGCCGTCGAAACAAGGTGATCTCGCACAGTCTTTGCCTTTCTCTCTCAAAACAGAGAAAGACGTTCTGTTCTTCATAGATGAACGGAACATTCAACCTGGCAGAATTACCACTACCACCCCAAAAGCGAAACTCGGAGAATTTCGTGACACGTCTATACAAGGAGGTAAAGACGAACGCCAGCATCGCGGCCGTCTGTGTATCACCAATTCGATGAATGTCGCGCCAAAAGCGGCTAAGTGTCGCTAGGCCTCGATCCGTATAGAACTTGTCCACAGAGTCGATTCCATGCTTCTTAGGCTGATTCAGGTTGACACCGTCTGGCAGCTCAGTGATCGGATACCAACCATGCACCGGAGGAAACAGCTCACGCGCAGATTCGATCAGCTCCAAATCGACTGAAGTCGGCGGGTGGGTGACTTCGGTCCGCTGATTTCCGCAGCAGAATAGCCAATCAGAACCGGCTCCGCGTACGTCCGGCTCAAGCTACGTTTCTTGAGATTTGCGTTGCATTTCGGACAGGGAATTCCGTTAGGATCTTATGTTCTCGAACGGTTCTTCCGTAACTCCGGCATTCATCCCAAATGTTGAAGTCGTGCGAGCATAGAGGACATTCTGTGCGATAAGCCCAAACGGTGTATCGAACTTCCGCTGCTCGACCATTCTCAATCGGCAGTCGGTTGAGTACAGGGCGTGCCGAACGCTGGCCAGATCTGCGACTAATTCTACCGCTGCGTCGAATTTCGCCGGAGCGAGGTCGTCGGTGAATTGCCCCGCAATGAAGCATGCAGCGGGCGATAGCTCATTCAGAATGCAATCGCTTCCTGTTGCTCGCGCCGCCACACCGGTCATCCCAGATCCGCTGAACGGATCGACACCAATCCGCCATCATCTAGGCAAGTAGTGTCGCAATATTTCTGCAATTCCCTGTGGCGGTACCTTGGTGTGATAGGTATGTGCATCATACGTGTACGTGTTCTTTCCTGCTGATATACCGGATAGTGGAGGCTCGCTGACGGTCAGGGACTCCTCAGCGTGTGTCGCCCAGATATCTGATTGACCCAACTCGCCACGACGACAGATGGCTCGCTTATCGTAGAGTCGTTCGATAATCGGCGACTGAGTTCGATCCGAGAAGACGGCCTCTGGCTCCGTATAGCTTCCTGCCGTCTCGTGTTGGAGGCCAGTCGACGGGAAGAGGCTCGGCTGTTCAGGCATTTCCTGCGTGTCGGCTATCTGAACAATACGTCGCATCGTCTCTGGCGAGGGCTCACCTACGTCGTCCAACCACCGGGTAACCGACGCAAGGGATGCCCCCAACTCGATCGCTAGCCTGCGGCTCGAATAGCCCCGATTAGCCTGAATTGCGCGCAAAGTCTGCGCCACAGCCTCTGTCAAGTCGAATCCTTAATCCCTATCGTAACCACGATGTCGGTCTTGAGTCATTAATTGAGGTAGTTGCCGGCTCAGCCGCCCGCATCTCCTAAGCACGGATCCTCACGGTGGGCAGATCAATCTCCTAAGGGGTACGATACAGACGAGGAGGAGACTGTGACATCGAGAGGCGCTCCACGATCGGACTGGACTGTCGCAGAGGCGGCCCGGAAGCTCGGTGTTTCTGTGTCTGGGCTGAGGACTAGATTGGATTGGTCGTGTCCCCGGCACTTTCGACGGTTATCGCTGGCTTATTGATGCCTATGTACAGTCAAGGCTGGCAGTATCCCGCCTTGAAAGCACAGCCAGTCAATCAGCGTGCCAGCTTGATGCATTGGTGGCAGCAGCGCGTGCTTGGCGGCATGCGCCTCACAATCGCGAGGTCACTTCAAAGTTGAAACAGGTCATTGATGACCTTCCGCCACTCGAAGTTGACTCGACCGGTCCCTGACGTCTGGTCGAGAGTACGACATCCTCCGTCTGCTGTGCAGTCGGAGGATCTGACCTCCTGGGCAACGTGCACGGCATGACCGGCAGGATCGAAGATGTCGCGCCTTGACGCGGCCGCACGAGACTGCGATCAACAGCCCTCAGACCCCGGAGGACGCGGTGGCCCAGCCAGACCCTCATCCACCCGGAGACAACCTCGCACCCTTCGGTGGACCAGCGATGTCAGCGGCCGAGACACGGGTGCTCGAGCTGTTGGGTACGGGCGAAGCATCGCTCGGATCTGCTGTGGCACAACGGCCGCGTGACCGACAACCGCAAGGACGCCGAGATCGACGTGCTGCTCGGGCTGCCCGGGGCCGGTTTCGTCGTGGTCGAGGTCAAGGGCGGTCAGCTCACCCATGACGGCCAGCGTTGGCGGCAGCGCTCGACCAACGGCGAGGTGCACGACGTCGACCCGGTCCGCCAGGCTCGTGACGCCAAGTACCTGCTACGGACCTACGTCGAGAACGACCCCCGGTGGGGGCATCGTGGCCGGGTGCGCTGGGCGCACGCCGTGGTGGCACCCTTCACCGACGTCCCCGCCGACTTCGCGCTGCCCGACTGCCCCCGCTCGATGATCTTCGGTCGCGGCGACCTCGACCAGCTGGTCGAGCGGCTGGCCGAGATCCCGGTCGCGCAGGAGAGCAGCAACCGGCAGGCAACAGCGGACGACGTCCAGGTGCTGCACGAGATCCTGCACGGGCGTGGTCACCCGCAGACGAGCCTGCTCGGAGCGGCCGAGGAACGTGAGGTGGCCAGCGATCTGCTGACCCGCCAGCAGGCAGTGCTGCTGCAGGTGGCGACCACCGTGCCGAGACTGGAGGTCCGCGGCGGGGCCGGTTCGGGAAAGACCTGGCTGGCCCTGGAGCAGACCCGCCGGCTGGCCCGCGCGGGGCAGCGGGTCGCTCTCCTGTGCTACTCCCGAGGGCTGGCCACCTATCTCCGACAGGTTGTCGACCAGTACCCGCGCAGAGCCAGGCCTGCCTACGCCGGCACCTTTCACGGTCTCGGACTCGAGCACTGGGGGGCGGCACCGCCCGACGACCCCACCGACACCGACTACTGGGACCGCCGGCTGCCAGCCGCCATGATCGACATCGCCGACGCACTGCCGCTCGGCCAACGATTCGACGCGATCGTCGTGGACGAGGCACAGGACTTCGCCACGGACTGGTGGGCCGTCGTGCGCGCCGCGCTGCGTGATCCGGAGACCGGCGGTCTCTATCTGTTCAGCGACGAGGGGCAACGGATCTTCCAGCGCTCGGGCCTGCTGCCCGAGTCGGTGGCCGTGTTCACCCTCGAGCACAACCTGCGCAACAGCCGGCCGATCTGCGAGTCGTTGCAGGGACTGGCCGCCGGCATCATGCGTCCGCGCGGTGGGCTCGGCCCGCCGGTGCGGCTCGTGCCGTGCTCAGCCTCGGATGCCGTCAGTACGGCCGACGACCAGGTCGACGTGCTGCTGGACGCCGGCTGGCGACCCGAGGACATCGCGCTGCTCACCACCGGCACGCGGCACCCCGAGCACGCAAGCCGGCTGGCGGCGGGCGTGGACGCGTACTGGGCGTCCTACTGGGACACCGAGCAGGTCTTCTACGGCAGCGTGCTGGGGTTCAAGGGGCTGGAGCGGCGTGCTGTGGTGCTGGCTGTCAACAGCAGCGGCCGCAAGGACCTCGACCGAGAACGTCTGTACGTGGGGATGAGCCGTGCCACCGACGAGCTGGTGCTGTGCGGAGACCCGGCGTACCTGACGGAGATCGGCGGAACGGCCTTGCTGAACCGCCTCCACCAGTAGCCGAGCGGCGGTCCATCGACGTCGACCGGCATTGTGTTCGGACCCCTCATCACACTGTGGAACGAGTCGAGGATCTGGGGAGATCCGAGACTCGGATCGGGACCGTTCCGCACAGCGTCACGTTGTGCTGGCGGCCCGATTGCTTGGAAGGGCTCAGGTGCAGCCGATACCTCGCGACGTGGGGGATCGTGGGGTGCGGCTGCCAGGGGCTGAGCCACCCAAGCGATCGCAAAACCGAAGGGCCCGGCCACACGTCAGGTGTGGCCGGGCCCGACACTCGCGATAACAGACAGATCACAGCCTGTCGGTTCGACTGCGCCGATCGCCACCAATGCGTAGCGTTCGGCCGGTCACCGTACGAAGACGGCCGAGGGAAACCCGTGAAGAAGCTTGTCATCGCTATCGCAGCCGTCGCGCTCCTGATCGGGCTCGGCCTGCCCACGACTTCGGCACACGCTGCAGCGCCGCGGCCGCTGCCCAGTGCGGTCGAGGGCTGCAACGGCGAAGAGGTTCAGCCTCGTCCCGGCGCCGCTCCGCCCTTCCGCATCTCGAAGCGGACCATTCACTTCGGCTACGGAGAGTGGTTCTTCCCGCCGAGCTGCCGCGACCAGCTGCGCCGCGACTACGTCAAGGTCTACAAGGTCAAGAAGGGCAAGGACCCCAAGGTCTATTCGACGACGGGCGATCGCGAGAGCAAGAAGTTCAAGAAGGGCACCTACCGGGTCAAGGTCCGATACGAGTACCGGTACTGGAACGCCCAGACCAAGACGTACAGCGGGTGGCACGGCGCTCAGCGCCACCAAGACTCTCCGGCTTCGCTGACCGGCCTCACCAGACAGGTAGTGCCATGTTTCGTGTGACCAGACTGTTCGCCATCCTCGCCGTGACCATCGCTCTCGCGCTCGCCGGGCTGAGCGCCGCACCCGCGTCGGCCGAAGCAGCCACCAAGTGCACGGTCTCCAAGTCCGAGTACAAGAAGATCAAGAAGGGTCAGACGCGAGCCAAGGTCAAGAAGATCACCAAGTGCTCGGGCAAGCGGTCAGCGTACGAGGGTCAGTCGCAGACGCCGAAGATCAAGCTGTACGAGTACCGCACACCCGCCGGCCACTACGTCTTCATCGACTTCAAGAGCGGCAAGGTGCTCACCAAGTCCCGGATGTCCAAGCAGTGCTGGCCCTGGGGCTGCTGACCCGCACACCCCACGGCCCCTTCCCGCCCCATCGACTGGCGAGCTACAGCTGGTTCGCGGGCGGCCAAACAGCCGTTACTCGCCTCTCGGTGAGCTCCGCCCAAGGCGCAACCAATACGAGCTCGTGCCCGCCAGTCGTACGGAACGCTCGGCTGGCCCACATTGGTCAACCTGGTTGACTACTGGCCGACGTTCATCGAAGATGGTCAACACAGTTGACTACCGGAGGAGAGAGCCATGTCCGTCGTCCACGCCCCCACCGAGCCCACCCACGCGCTCGGCGGCACCACGTTCACGTCCCTGGCCACCCCGAGCCGCGGCGGCACCGACGACACGTCGCTCTGGCGGGTGAGCGTTGCTCCGGGTACGCCGCCGACCCCGCATTCCCTCACCCGGGAAGAGATCTTCCTGGTGCTCAGCGGCACCGCCGACGTGACCATCGACGCCACCCGGGCGACGGCCGAGACCGGCGACGCCATCGTCGTGCCGCAGGGTGTCCGCTTCCAGCTCGGCAACGCGACCGACCAGCCGCTCGAGCTGTTGTGCTGCCTGCCGGTCGGCGGACAGGCCCGCCTCGACGACGGCACGCAGTTCACGCCGCCGTGGGCCCAGTGAGCCGGGCCGCCGCCGACGCCGCAGCCGCCGCTCGCGCGACTGTTCGCCATCGCGTACCGGCAGCTGATCACCGACCTGCACGCGGAGCTCGCTCGTCGCGGCTGGACGGACGTGCGGCCGGCGTACGGGTTCGCGCTGCTCGCGCTGCGGGAAGGTCCGTTGTCCAGCGGTGAGCTCGGCGTCCTGATGGGGATGACGAAGCAGGCCGCCAGCAAGCTCGTCGAGGCCCTGGTGGAGGCCGGCTACGCCCGCCGAGGTGAGTCGACCGGCGACGCACGGGTCCGCCCGATCGAGCTGACCGATCGGGGTCGCGATCTCCAAGCCACCGCGGAGGGGATCTACAGAACACTCGAGGGGCGTTGGGCTGAGACGATCGGCGCCGATCGCCTGGCCGCGTTGCGCGCCGACTTGATCAGCGTCACGAGCACCGAGGACGGCGAGCTGCCGGCCGTCCGCCCCTTGTGGTGACCCGGGGCGACTGACCCATTGGTTCCCACTCCGCCGCGATGCATAGTTGGACTAAGTAACAACCTCCAACGACGGAAGGAACGTCCATGAGCACAGGTGTGACCGTGCTGATCATCGCGATCGTCGTGATCGCCATCGTCGTCATCATCGCCCTCGTCAGCAGGTCGAAGAAGCAGCAGAAGCCGCACATGGGTCTGCCCGATCTCGGCGCCCTCTCCACCGACGGGTTGGACAAGCAGCACGCGTCCGCCCCACACGCCCCGTCGCCCGCGAACCATGCGCCCACCAACCAGCCGCCGAGCAACTCGTCGACGACCGACACCGCCCCGCCCGAGCGCCGCGCCTGAGTCGCTCTCAGAACCGGCTGCCTGAGGCTCGGCTGCCCGAAGCTCGACTCCCCCGAGGCTCGGCTGCCCGATCGGGCAGACTGCCCCGTCCCGGCTTGTGCCCAGCACCTGCTGGCGTGACCATGACCCACGTGACCAGCCGCGACCGGGCGAGGACGCGGCGCTCGCCCACCCCCGGGTCGGCGGCGTCGGAGCCGACGACGGCCGGTGAGCCGCCGCCGCTGCTCCGCCTCCAGCGGCTGGCCGGCAACGCCGCCGTCGCGGCCGCGGTGCGCGACCGTACCGGACCGTCGACGTCCAACGCCGTACCGAGCCCGGCGACGGTCAGACCACCGGCGGGGTGCTGCCCGGCCAGGGCGGGCCGACGCCCACCGGCAACAGCGAGGCGCGCCGGACCCGTGCCGGGTGTGGCCGAGCACCTGATGTCCGACGCCGAGCTCGCCGCCATGCCGAGCGTGGGTGACACCCCGGCGCTGAAGGCGGAGTACCAGCAGATCAAGGACGCCTGGAAGGCCCGGGTCGCCACCGCCGAGGCGGCGGAGAAGGCGGGCCAGACCGTCGATCAGGCCACCAAGCTGCTCACCCCCGCCGAGCAGCAGCGGCTGGCCGAGATCGACAAGCTGATGGTGCTGCGCAAGCGGGGCGACGAGGAGGAGACCCTCAAGGCCAACGGCATCACCACCGGTACCGCCGCCTGGTTCGCCGAGGTCACCAGCACCACGTTCCTCAACCACTCGATCATCTGTCACCGCCTCCTGGCCGAGCGGTTGAAGCTGGCCGAGCAGGCGCTGGCGAACGAGACACCACCCGCGGCCGGCTGGTTCGGGGGCGCCCACTCGCTCCGCAAGGTCGGCGAGAGCCTGCACTCCTTCGGCCTGGCCATCGACATCGACGGCGGCCGCAACCCGTACCTGGTGAACCCGTCGGCGACGAACGCGAGGTTCGTGGAGAACCCGGCGCGCAGCAAGGCGATCTCGGATGTGATCGGTCGGGCCCAGCTGCTCGTCGAGGGCACGACGCCGGCGGAGGCCGACTTCCACACCCGGCCGACCAACGCCGACAAGGACGCTCGAGCAATGGCCAGCTACGACAAGCTGCAGACCGCCTCGAACGCGCTGGCGACCTACTTCACGCTCGACACCGCGGCGGGTCGGGCGAATCTGGACGCGAGGATCACGGCGTTGGCGGGCAAGGACAACCGGACGGCGGCTGCCTGGGTCCAGCAGATCAAGGCCGACCGTCGGACCTTGGACGCACAAGAGTCCGCCAAGAGCTGGAACCAGCCCACCACCGGCTTCCTGCACCTGGACCGTCGACTGGTCTCCGCCCTGACCAGCTCCGCCGGCGGCGGGCTGACCTGGCTCGGCGACGACACCGTCGGCTCGGGCCGCGACATCATGCACTTCGACCTGCGCGGGCTCGGCCCGATCCGCCGGATCGTCAAGACGATCGAGGGCCAGACGATCTCCCTCGGCAACGGCTGACCATCATCGCCGGCCCGACCCCGCCTTCACGGCCGCGGCACCGGTAGCCCGAACCCGGGCCGGTCGGCCAGCGTCAGCCGCCCGTCGGCGAAGACGTGCGCCGAGGTGTCCACACCGTCGGTGCTGCCCGGCACCCCCTCGACGATCTCGACGTTGCCGAGCCCGGCCGCCAGGTGCGCGGCGTAGATCGTCTTCAGCGGCCGCCCCCAGGCGTGGGGTGAGGCCGCGACGCCGAGCTCGACCAGGGTCGGCATGATCCGGCGCCACGGAGTGAGTCCGAACGACATGACGTCCATCAGCAGCACGTCCAGGTGGTGCCGACCGGCGATCGGCAGCAGCACTGCGAGGTCGGGATCGAACTCGCCGTCCGCGATCTTGGTCGCCGGACTGACCTCGTCGAGATGGCGGCGCAAGGCGGCGAGGTCGTCGGCGTCGTCGGGGAACGGCTCCTCCAGCCAGTAGAGACCGACGTCGGCGACGGCGTCCAGGTAGCCGCAGATGCCCTCGACGTCGTAGCCGTCGTTGGCATCCACCAAGATCGTCGCAGCGGGGAACGCGGCACGCACCGCGCGGGTGACCTCGATGTCGCGGCGGTCACCCTCCGCCCGACCCAGCCAGCGGTGCCCCCGGCCGATCTTGAGCTTGAAGCCGCGATAGCCGAGTTCCGCGTCGGAGCGGCACTCGTCCAGCAGGACCTCGATCCCCCGCGGGTCCGAGGCCGGATCGAGATCGTCGAAGTAGATCGCCCCGTCGTACACCTCGACCGTGGTCTCGCCGCGGCCCGCCGAGGATCGCGTGGACGGGCAGGTCGAGCACCTGACCGAGCAGGTCGTGCAGGGGGACGTCCAGGAAGCCGTACGCGTCGTCCCGCACCCCTGAGTCAGGGTCGATCAGCTCCGACAGCGGCCGACCGATGACCGTCTCGGTCCACTCTCCCGCGACAACGCGCTCGACCAGGCCCCAGCCCACGTGGACCGAGTCCGTGCGCAGGATCGCGACCGTCGACGTACCCCCGCTGCCGTGGCTGCCCAACCGCGCGTTCCGGCCGACGGTGCGGGGATAGCGGGTCGGCAGATCGACCAGGTGGATCGCCGTGATGACGGGATCCCTGAGCGTCACGCGTCCGCTGCCGAGGTCTCGTACGCTCCCAAGATCATCCGAGCGACCTCGGCGCCAGCCCCGCGCAGGTACTCCGGCTCGATCACCCTGGCCGATGGCCCACCGGCGACCAGCATCAGCCCCACCCGGAGCCGGTACGGCCGCAGCAGGCGCACCCTCAGCCGGGTCAGCTCCGCCCGCTCCTCCACCAGCTCGACCCGTTCCGCGTACTTGTCCACCGCCCACCGCGCGATCGGCGGCACGTCCATGATCACGATCAGGTCCCGCCGGTGCTCGTTGATCATCTCCGTCAGGTGGGCCGGCGGTTCGAAGGTCTCCGTCGACACCGCCAGGGAACGGATGTTGGCCAGCAGATAGGTACGCAAAGAGCTGCGGGCGTCGCCAGGTGTGGCGTCCAGCTCCCAGCCGCGCCGGGTCCTGATCAGCAGCAGCGGCTCGATCACCAGCTCCTCGATCACCGGTGACCAGGCGCGGGCGTACGTGATGGTGATCCTGCGGTGCTCCCGGACGGCCGTGCGGAGCCCGTGCAGGTGTGACCACGGTTCCGGTTTGATGATCCGGAATCCGGGCAGCACACCGTCGGCCAGCTTGCCGACGGCCGACACCAGCACCTCGTCCTCGGGCGACAGGGCCAGCGCGTCGCTCGCGACCCGGTACAGCCGGGCCAGGTCCTCCAGCGTCACGTGGGTCACCCCCAGCTCTTGGCCGAAGTCGGGGCTCCCGAGCCTCACCAGCGTCGCCTTCGACGGGTCGCCGTCGTCCGCGGGATCGTCGGCCAGGAACTCCAGCACGTCCGGCCGCACCACCAGGTTCGGCAGATAGTCCGCCAGATCGGTCAGGTGGTAGACCCGCAAGGTCTCCCGGACGTCGGCCTCGCTCCGGCCGACCTCGTGCGCCAGGTCGGACAACCGCATGCCGTCGGGGTGGTAGTGCAGGATCTGCAGCAGCTGGGGCAGCAGCGCGACCCGATCACCGTAGATCGCCATCGAGCCCCCTCACGACCCCGTCTCGGCCACGGCGCGCAGGTTCGTCACGATCTCGTCGACCAGCGACGCCGGCTCCAGGACCCGCGCCCGCAGCCCCAGCGCATAGAGCCGCGTACGGAAGGTCGCCTGGTTCGTCACCACCAGATCGACCATGATCTCGTCCGGACGGCGCTCGGCCTCTTCCGCCGGCACGACCGCCGACCTCGGCAGCAGAGCCAGCACGTCCTCGACGAACGGGGGCGGCACGGCGAGCCGGACGCGCATCGGCGGATCCAGCTTCCATCGCATCGGGTCGAGCCGTTCGGCCGGCAGCTCCGGCACGGGACTCGCCGTGCCGGGCTCGTCGAACCCGAGGTCGTGGATCCACGCGGTGACGAACTCCTTCGGCCGATCCCCTTCCTCCTCCCGGGCCAGCAGCACCCAGCCTGAACCGGTCGCGTAGAGGGCGTCGGGGTGCACGACTCGTCGGCGTCCGTCGTAGCCGAAAGACGTCAGACTGCGATCCCGGACGGCGTGGTGCAGTCGACCCATGAAGGGCGGCGGCTTCGCGTGATCCATGCTCGCGGCCGACCACACCTCGCGCAGCGCTGCGATCTCGCCCGGGGTCAACAGCAGGGCGAGCGTGTTGTCCTGAGCGTGCAGCACGTACCGGCCGTCCTCGCCCTCGCCGGCCACGTTGCGGATGTCCCAGCCGCCATGCCGCAGGATCGCCAGATCCCGACGCAGCTGGGCCCGGGTGGCGTCGGTGTCCTCGGTCAGGTCAGCCATCCGCAGCAGCCGACCGATCGGCACCCCTCGGCGGTCCCCGTCGGCCAGGCAGATCAGGATCCTGATCAGCCGTTCCATCGGCTTCAGCTGATCGCGTCCAGCTGTTCGCGCCACGATCGGCCTCCCGCCCTCGTCGACGACGTCGAGTCTGGCACCCTTACCGCCTCTGCTGCCACCCATTCGTCCGGCAGTCGGATGGTCGTGACGGCCGCTCGGGCGTGGTCGAGCAGCTGGACGCTGCCGGGTTGACGTCAATGCCCATTGGTCATGGAGATCGGTGCCGGTCGCCACCTGCCGAACGTGATCGCCCGCTCACTCCGCCAGCAGACGATCCCGCTGCGCGATGATCGCCACCCGTCGACCGGAGACCAGCAGATCTGCGTGTGCCCAACATGAGTGGCCCGTAGCCGGGCTGCGGTTCGACACCGATCGCTCGCAGCATCGGCTCGGCCCGCTGCGACACGCTGCCCTTGACCCCGAACCAGGCCAACAGCTCCTGGACCGTCAGAGGTGAGTCGTGGTCACCGGCCGTCTCGTTGGCCCGACAGATCGCCCAGGCGACAGCGGCGGCGCCACGTACCGGCGATGCCTTCCGCCGGAACAGCTCCGGGTACGCCACGGCAGCACGCCTCAAGAACCGACGCATCGCCGTCCGGTGCTCGACGTCGAGGAGCTCGTCAGCACAGGCGTCGCAGGACGTCAGCACCTGCCCCACGACCGGGCGGATGTCGTCGGCGATGCCGTCCCAGGCGAAGGGCTCGTCAGGCAGCGGTTCGGCGTCGACCCCCTGGAGCGCCGCCCGTCCCCCGACCTGATCGTCCAGGCCGCGCAACATGATGTCGACCATGTTCCGATTCAGATCGAGCCCGGGCGCCCAACCCAGCGCGCCGGCGGCGATCTCGTCCAGGTCAAGGTCATCGAGATCGAGATCAGCGAGGTCGATGCCGTCCTGACCCGCCCGTGCGAGGAGTGCCTGGGCGATCAGCGCGGCGGGCCCCTGGGGTCGATCCGACCGGATCAGTCGCTGGTACTCGGGCTCGAACCGATCGACGGCTGCCACCGTCTCCGAGGTCAGTCTCCGGCGGATGCCGCGCTGGTGGTGCGCGTATCGGATGAACTGGCGGAGCAGGTGCGGCAGCTGCGCGAGGTAGGAGGAATCGGCCACGATCTTGCGCGGCACCCAGTCGAGCAGCAGGATCTCCACACTCACTTCGCTCCAGCGCAGCGGATCGCCCGGACCGTAGTCGGTGCCGAACCACAGCAGGCTCTCCAGCAGCCCCCGGCGATCGCGGTCGTCCAGACCCTCGCCGAACGGTGAGGCGAAGAAGTCGTCGGCCAGGGCGGCGATCGTCGCCTCGGGCCAGTCCGGACGCTCGGGAACGGAGCCGCCGGCCGGCAGCAGCCGCAGCATCCACTCGACCAGCGGTCGGCACATCGGCCAGGTGTCGGATTCCAGCGGCGGGTACGTCATCGCGCCGCGTTCGATGGCCTCCTCAGCCACTGCGCGGACCAACGCCGGGTCGGCGAGCGTGAGGGTCTGGTCGGGATCGCTCGCTCGGGCCGCCATCGTCTCGGCCACGGCCGCGAGCGGCTCGACCATCACGAACGCGTCCTTGACCACCGTGCCGAGGTTGTGATCGACGTAGACCAAGGCTGTGAGGCCTCGTCCGGACGGCATCGTGACGGCGATCAGGTAGCTGTCGCCGTCGCCCAGCACGTGCGAAGCCACCCACGCGTCGGGCTCGGCGCGCGCGTCCACCAGCTCGGTCAGCCAAGCCGGCATCGGCTGCGACCGGCGGGACAGCTCACGTCCGATCCTGGCGGCCAGTAGCTCGTCGGGGACCAGCGTCCGGATGGCGGTGAGGACGGCCGTGGTCTCGGCGTACGAGTGGTCGATGAAGGAGTCGACCAGCTCGGCGAGGTCCGGGCGTTCCCCGGCCGGCTCCGCGAACGGGTCCTCCCGATGATGGACCATCACCTCCACCAGGCTGCTGGCGATGGCGAGCAGCTCCATCGGGTCGTCGGACCGCAGAGCGGCCCGCAGACTCGTCAGCAGCTCAGGGTCGCCCACCTCCTCAGAAGGCGATGAGGGCGGCACGGACCGGAGCGGGCGTCGCTGGGGCGGCTGTCCCTTTCCTCGACCGCGTCTGTCTTTTCTGTTCGCCACCGGCCTGAGCCTACGATCCGTCGACGACCGGAGCCAAGTGGAGCGGGCCCCCAGCGCAGGACCCGAGCGCAGGTGGCTCGTCGACAGCCAGCACGTCCTGCTGGTCGTCCGAGCGGTTGACACCGTCACTCACCGGCCGTGGCGACCTCCTGGCTGCCGCTACGATGACGCCGTCATGACGTGACACCCTCACAAGGAGCTGATCTGTGCTGTCGGCACTGGGGCAGCTGCTGCCGATCGCGGTGGCCGTCGCGTTCAGCTCGGTGCCGATCACGGCGACGATCTTGATCCTGCTCTCTCCGAAGCGGAACATCTCCGGCGCCGCGTTCCTGATCGGCTGGGTCGCCGGACTGACCCTCGTCGTGTCCGTCGCCGCCCTCGGAGCCCACGCGCTGCCGGTCGCCTCCGTACGGACGCAGCAGACGGCGTTCGGTGTCGCCGAGATCATCATCGGCACCGCCCTGGTGATCCTCGGGATCGTCTCGGGCGTGCGGGCCGTCCGCCACCCCGCCCGGGCCCAGGGCGCCTCGTGGTTGAACAAGGTGCGGTCGTTCGGACCGGGACCGTCCTTCGGACTGGCGATCGTCCTGAACTTCCGACCCAAGGGCCTGCTGCTCGGGATCGCGGCCGGTCTGGCCATCGGCAGTCAGGAGCTGTCAGCCAGCAACTCGGTGGTCGCGGTCGCCTTCTACGTGCTGATCTCGGCCAGCACCGTGGCCGTTCCGATCATCTCGACCATCGCCATGCCCGAGCTGATGCAGCCACGGCTCGTCCGCGCGCAGGACTGGCTTGAGATCCACGGGCGCCTGGTCACCGCGTTGCTGATGGGCATCATCGGCGTGGTGATCGTCGGCGCCGGACTCGGCCAGCTGTGCCTCGGATCCTCCGCGCCCCTGGCCGGCGCTGCCGCCGACGCGTCGCCAGCTGGTCGTCCGCCGTGGGCTGCATCTCGTGCGCGGCGACCTGCACCCCTGCCTTTGCCGGCCCGCTGCTGATCCTCGGTCAGTTCCGATAGGCCATCGATCCATCGTGGACACAGCACGCGCACCACGCAAAGATCGGGAGGATCGGGGAACGGTGGGGTGCTGTCGGATGGACGCGATCTTCGTGGGGCGAAGGGCCGAGCTCGCTGAGCTGGACGCTCTCGTGCACCGCGCCGCCGGGCCGGCGCCGGTGGTGGCCCTGATCGAGGGACCGGCGGGTGCGGGGAAGTCGGCGGTGCTCGACCAGCTCGCATCCCGCTTGAGGGATGCGTTGCTCGTCCGGGTGTCCGGCGACGAGGCGGAGTCCGCGATCGCGTACGGGGTCCACGACCAGCTCCAGGCCCATCTGGCCAGTCCCGCCGACGGCAGCGGGCCGACCGATCACCCGCCGACGCCCCCCGACGTCCGGGGCGACCTGCAGGTCACCGGCGACGCCCTGCGCGACCGACTGCACAGGGCGGGCACGACTCACCACCGCGTCGTGCTCGTGGTGGACGACGCGCACCTCGCTGACCGCCCGTCGCTCGCGGCGCTCGGTTACGCCCTGCGGCGGCTTCCGGACCAACCGATCGTCACCGTGCTGGCCACCCGTCCGGAGACGGCGATCGGCCTGCCCCGCGGCCTGCTGACCATGATCGACACCGGGGGCCTCCGTCTCGACCTGTTGCCCCTGAACGTGGACGAGGTGCGCGAGCTCGCCGGGCACTACGGTCATCATGACGTCAACGAACGTGCCGCCCGTCGGCTGCGCGAGCACACCGGGGGCAGCCCGCTGCACCTCCGGGCGCTGCTGCGCGAGGGCCGACTTCCGGGAGGTGGCTGGCTGTCCGCGCCCCTTCCGGCGCCGCAGCCGTTCGCCCGGCTCGTCGCCACCCAGCTCGGTCGGCTGTCACAGCCGGCACGCGACCTGGCGCGAGCGGCGGCCGTCCTCGGCCTGCGGGCCGACCTCTGCGCGGCTGCCGAGATGGCCGGGGTGGAGGATCCGCTCGGCGCGGCTGATGAGCTCCGGACGGCACAGATCGCCGGTGTGCAACGAACGTCGCGCGGAGCTGAGCTGGTGTTCGACCATGCGGTCATCCGAGCCGCGGTGCTCCAGGACCTCGGCGAGGCCGACCTCGCCGCCACCCACCGCGCCGCCGCGGCGGTGACCCACGGCCCCGAGGCGCTGACCCACCGAGCGAAGGCGACCGTCGGGTACGACCGGACTCTGGCCGACCTCCTCGCGGCGCAGGCGCGCGACGACATCGCCCGCGGCGGCTGGCGGACGGCGGCTGACGCGCTGATGGAGGCGTCCCGGCTGCATCCCGTCCGCCCGGAGCGTGACGGGCTCCTGGTGGACGGCGTCTACGCGCTCCTGGTGGCCGGTGACCTCGCCGTCGCCACGGCCTACCGCGACCGGGTGGACGCCGCCCCGCCCACCGCCCGCCGGCTGCAGATGCAGGCCTTGATGGCCTGGATGTCCGGTGACTTCCCGGCGGCCGAGGCGTTGGCGAGGCAGGCCTGGGACCTGGCCGAGGACCTGGAGCCACTGGAACGCGACCGGCTCGCCGGGCTCCTCGCGGAGATGCTGCTGATGCAGGGCAAGAGCGAGGCCACGCAGACCTGGTGCCGTACGGCGATGAGCAGCCCGCTGCTCGAACCGACGGCCCGAGCCTCCACCCTGGCCACCCTGGTCGGCGCGTTGCTGATGGAGGGGCAAGCAGATGAGGCCCTGACCCTGCTGCCGACCGACGGTGACCCCAACGACGCCGGCTACCGCGAGCTCGTCGGCATGCGCGGCATGACCCAGCTGCTCCGCGATGAGCCGACCCTGGCCGCAGAGCACCTGAGGGTCCGACTCCGACCCAACCTCGTCGACCACCGACACGGGCAGTCTCCGGTCGAGCTGCTGACCGCGACCGGGCCGGACGGCATCGAACCCAACAAGCTGGTGATCCTCGTTCTGCTGGCCGAGGCGGAGTTCCGACGCGGGCGCTGGGACGTCGCCTCGGCCATCGCAGAACAGGCGGTCGGTCTGATCGCGGACACCGAGCAGCACTGGATGGCGCCGTGGGGGCACGCCGTGGCCGCGCTCGTCCCCGCGAGCCGCGGACGGTGGCAGATCGCCGAGGCTCAGCTGTCCCTCGCCGAGGAGTCCGCGGCGCAGTTCGGCATCGAGTTCACCCGCGGTTACGCCGCCAACGCGGCGGTGCACCTGGCCTGGTGTCGCGGTGACGCCGAACGGGTGGTGGCCTCGGCCCGGTGGCTGCTCGATCAGGGCCAGCCGTTCCACCAGGAGCCAGGGCTGCACTGCTGGCCGGTGCACTACGCGGAAGCGCTGGTGACACTCGGGCGGCACGACCAGGCGGACGAGGCACTGGTTCGCTGGGAGACGACCGCCCACCAGCGAGGCCGACGGGCGCGCCGTGCGGCGTTGGCTCGCGTACGCGGAGATCTGGCGGTTCGTCGACGCGATCTGTCGGCTGCCCGGGTGGCGTACGACACGGCATTCGACGCGTTCGCTGAAGACGCGGACGTCCTCGAGCATGCCGTGCTGTACCTGAGCCGCGGCCGCTTCCTCCGCCGACGAGGTGAGCGACGCGCCGCCCTCGCCGACCTGCGCGAGGCCGAACGCCGGTTCGGCGCGCTCGGTGCCGATCCCTTCCTCGAGGCGGTCCGCAGCGAGCTCGCCGCCGGCGGTGTCGTTGCAGAACCTGGCGTCGCATCGGCGAGTCCGCTACCCGTGCTCACTCCCCAGGAGGAGGCCGTGGGCCGGCTCGTCGCCGATGGGTGCAGCAACAAGGAGATCGCCGAGGTGCTGGTGCTGAGTCCGAAGACTGTCGCGTACCACCTCGGTCACGTGTACGCGAAGATCGGCGTCCGGTCCCGCTCCCAGCTGCTGGCCCGGCGACCGTTCGACCTGTGACAGTCGCTCTATCCCGTGATCTCCACGTAGTCGGTCCCGTCGTTGATGGAGGCCGCATGGCGCTCCAACCGGTCCCAGGCCTCGCCCGCCTCCGGGTGCTCCTCGATGAAGGCGACGACTTCGGGCGGGTCCTCGCCCCCGATGGGGAAGATCCGGTCCCGGACCTCGACGCTGTCGATCTCGATGAGGAGGAGGTACTTGCCGTCCCGCGCTCCGCGATCGGCCCGGAACAGCCGGAACGTGACCCCGCCGGGCCACTTCTCGGCCACCACAGCCGACGCCAGCCGCTCGAACTCGACTGGATCCGCGTCTCCGAGCTCCACCTCGTGCATGCCGAGAACCTTCGCCATCGTTCCTCCTACGGTGTGGTGACCAGCGGTCTGATGTTGGCGTTGCCGTGGAACAGGTTGTCGGGGTCGTAGCGGCCCTTGATCTCCTGCAGCCGTGGGTACTTCGACCCGTAGCTGATTTTGAGGTGGACCTCGTCGTTGTCGGGCTGGACGTTCACGTACGTGCCGTCGCTGAGCATGTGCGGCTGCAGCGCGTCGAAGAGCTCCCGCACCCAAGCCCGCTCCGTCGGGAGCAGCTCCGGGGTCGGAGTCATCGCGATCATGGTCATGAAGCAGCGCGGCGACCGCCCGCCGCTGAAGGCCGTGGTTTCGTCGTCGACCTCGGAGTAGGCGCCGTCCAGCGGATAGATGGAGGCCAGCGACAGCGGTGATCCCTTGCGCGGCCCGACGGTGGTCAGCACCTCGATCACGTCGTCGCTGACCTCGGCGAAGTAGCCGCCCTTGTCGTAGGCGTAGAAGCCCCACGCGTTTCCCTCGTCGAGGAGCTGCTGCAGGGCCACGTACGGCATCGGGGTGACGACGTCGAAGAGCGGCGGCACCGTCCGGCGGAGCCGCTCGGTGACCTCTCGGTGAGCGTCGTCGTCGTCGAAGCCGACCAGCATCAACCCGGTCCCGGTCAGGCCCTGGAACTCCGTCGGCACGAACGGCGCCGGCGGCGCGGTGAACGCCGCCAGCTGGATCCCGTTCAGGGACAGCGGCAGCTCGCGGATCACGTCGCGCATCGCGACGTGCGCCTCCCGTCCCTGCTCGGCGCCCCAGAAGAACAAGCCGAACTGCACCATCGGGGCGACCTCGATCAGGTCGAACTCGAACTCGGTGACGACGCCGAAGTTGCCACCGCCTCCGCGCAAGGCCCAGAACAGGTCGGGCTCATCGGTGGCGGTGGCGTGCCGGATCCGACCGTCCGCCGTGACCACCTCGGCCCCGAGCAGGTGGTCGATGGTGAGGCCTCCCCGCCGCGTCAGCCACCCCATCCCGCCACCCAGCGTCAGACCACCGACCCCGGTGTGCCCGACGATCCCCGCCGGCACAGCGAGCCCGTGTCGCTGGGTGGCCGCGTCGAGGTCCCGCAACAGGGCACCGCCCTGCACCCATGCCCGCCTGCTCTGCGGATCGACCCGGACGCCGTTCATGCGTCCCAGGTCGACGACCACGCCGCCCTCGCACATGGAATGGCCCGGGAAGCTGTGCCCTCCCCCGCGGACGGCGATCTCCAGGTCATGATCACGGCCGTAGCCGATCGCCGCGACCACGTCCTGGCCGCTCGCACACCGGATCACCACGCCCGGTCGTCGGTCGATGTGGGCGTTCCAGGACCGCCGTGCCTGGTCGAACTCGCTGTCGAGCGGGGTGATCACCTCTCCGTCCATCCCGCGTCGCAGCTTCTCCACTGCCAGCTCGTCCATCCCGACCACTCCCTGTCCTCGTGACTCTCACCCGGGGTCCGACCCAGCGCAGCCGGGTGCAGGCGGCAGGCAGTCGCCCGGTGCCCGCTGTGCTTCCCTTTCCCTGACCGGCGGCGACAGCTCGATCGTGTGACGCGACCTAGCCGGCGACCTCGACGTAGTCGGTCCCCACGGCCATCGACGCAATGCAGCTGTCCAGTCGATCCCAAGCCTCGCCCACCGTCGGGTGCGCCTCGACGAAGGCGAGGATCTCGGCCGAGTCCTCGGCCTCGAGCTCCACCTCGTGCACGCCGAGGACCTTGGCCATCGCTCCTCCTCGGGTTCTTCTTGCCGAGACGCAGCCGGCCCCCGTCGCCGGCTGCGTTCTCGTGCTCCCGACGCTAGCGACGTCGATGCGGCTCGGCATCGGAAGTTTGTCCAGGGTCCGGGCAGCAGTACGCACCTTCGCCGGCTCTATTCTTGAAGCATTGATCCCGGCCCGCTATTCTTTGAGCGTAATAGTCACACCGACCGATGCTCGCGGCCCCCGCGCGGCAGACAGGACGACCACCATGCATCTCGCCGCTCATCTGGACCTGGACCTGCTCGCCCACGAGACCGACGACCAGCTCTCCGTGCTGGTCGAGCTGACCGCGCCCGAGCTCCCCACTGAAGCCGACCGCGCCCGGAGCACCCTGGTCGTCGTCCTCGACCGCAGCGGGTCGATGGCCGGTCCCCGTCTGGAGCAGGCCAAGGCCGCGCTCAGCACGTTGGTCGACCGGCTCGATCCCCGGGACAGCTTCGGCTTGGTCACCTTCGACCAGCATCCGGCCGTGGTCGTCCCGGCCGGCGCCCTGACCGACAAGTCGGCGGTGAAGCGGGCGATCGCCCAGGTCCACCCGGGCGGCTCGACGGACCTGTCCGGTGGCTATCTGCGGGGACTGCAGGAGGCGCGCCGCGTCGCCACCGGAGGGGGCGCGACCGTGCTGCTGATCAGCGACGGGCACGCCAACGCCGGACTCACCGATCCCGCTCAGGTGGGTGGGCTGGCCCGTCGGGCGCAGCAGGACGCGATCACCACCTCGACCCTGGGCATGGGACTCGGTTACGACGAGCGGCTGCTGTCGGCCATCGCCTCCGGTGGGGCCGGCAACGAGCACTTCGCCGAGACGGCCGACGAGGCGGGAAAGCTGATCGCCGGCGAGGTCGATGGTCTGCTCGCCCTGGTGGCCCAGGCCGGTTCGCTGCGGGTGCTGATGACGCCCCGGGTCAAGGCCGTCCGCGTGATCAACGACCTCTCCGTGGTCGCTCTGCCGGACGGGATCATGATCGAGCTCGGCTCCTTCCACGCCGGCGAGACCCGGAAGCTGGTCCTCACCTTCGACGTGCCGGGCATCGCCGCACTCGGACTCGCCGAGGTCGCCACGCTCTCGTTCGGCTACGTGACCCTGCCGACCCTGGTGCAGCAGACGATTGACCTCCCGCTGTACGTCAACGTCGTCCCGGGTGACCAGGCGGCCGGGCGGGTGCCCGATCCGACGGTGCGGACCGAGGCCGCCTTCCAGCAGGCCCAGCGCGCCAAGCGGGACGCCTCGACGGCCCTGTCGAGCGGCGACACCGGCCGCGCCGCGGCAGCCCTGGACCGGGCCCGCAGCATGCTCCGTACGGCCGCTGCCGCCGCGCCGGCACCGCAGGCGGCCGAGCTGCGGGACGAGCTCCTGCTGATCGACCGGCTGGCGCAGGTGGCCGAGGAGGGCGACGTGGTCCGGGCCGCAAAGCTGAGCTCGGCCGACGCGGCGTTCAAGTCCCGGACCCGTGGACGGCGCTAGCGAAAGACCCGACGGACGCGTACGTACGAACAGGTTCGCTGGGCCGGGCTCAGCAGCCGCAGGTCCGCCCGATCACCAGGTTGCCGGTGAGCTCGGCGTGCGACGGTGCGCCGCCGGGATCACGGATGTCGAGGAGCAGCCGGGTGCACGCCGCGCCGGCCAGGAAGTCGACGTCCTGGCGCATGGTGGTCAGCGCGGGGATCGCGTAGCGGGCCGCCCGGGTGCCCCCCATCGAGGCGATCGCGATGTCGTCCGGCACCCGCAGACCGAGCTCCCAGCACGCCGACAGGGCCCCGATCGCCTGCACGTCGGAGGCGACGAACAGGGCGGTGGGCGCCCGTCCGTAGACCGCCCAGGGGCGTCCGTGCTCGCTGAGCAGGGTCGACGCCGCCTGGTAGCCGCCCTCCTCGCTGACCTCGGCGAACGCGACCAGCCCGTCGCCGTGGGGCAGCCCGCTGCGCCGCTGCTTCTCCCGCCAGCCCTGCAGCCGGAGGGCGTCGGTCGAGGAGTGGGGTGGTCCGATGATGCAGCCGATGTGCTCGTGCCCGTGCACCTGGAGGTGGTCCACGGTGGTGCGGGCGTCGGCGAGGTCGTCGGTGCACACGGTCGAGAACGGGCCGTGGTTGGCCAGCCTCTCCAAGATCACCAACGGCTGCTCGACGGCGTCCAGGGCCGCGGTGATCACCGACACCCCGGGGGCCACGATGACGCCGTCGACCTTGCGGTCCACGAAGGTCCGCAGCATCCTCTCCGCGATGCCGCTGTTCCCGTACGTGCTGCCGGTCAACGCCAGATAGCCCTGCTGGCTGAGGGTCCGCTCGACCGCTTCGGCGAGCTCACCGAAGAACGGGTTGCTGCGGTTGGGCGTCAGCAGCCCGACCGTCTGCGTGCTGCCACCGCGCAGGGCACTGGCGATGGCGTTCGGGCGGTAGTCCAAGCGGGCGACGGCGTCCAGAACCCGGGCCCGGGTGGAGGGCGCCACGGGCCGGGGGCCGTTGTTGAGGACGTAGCTGACCACGGCCGGCGAGACACCGGCAGCCCGGGCGACATCAGAGCGCGTGACTGCCACAGGGAGAGCCTCGCACGCCGCCCAGCGCGCCACGGTCACGACACCGGGGTCGCGGTGTCCGCCGGTTCGAGGCCGATGTCACCGGGCGAGGGATAGGAGGACTGCGCGCCCGGGCTCTGCACGGCGAAGGTGCCGGCCCTCACCCCGACCGCCACCGCCTCCTCCACCGACGCGCCTCCGGCGAGCTGCACGGCCAGTGCGCCGACGAAGGCGTCGCCCGCTCCGGTGGTGTCCACGACCGCCGCCGGAACGGGAGCCGCGACGTGTCCTTCGCCACCGGCGTCGATCCAGTAGGCGCCCTCGGCGCCGACCGTGATCACCACCGAGCGGGCGCGCTCCCGCAGCTCACGGACCGCCCGGCGCGCGCTGTCGGCCCCCCGCACCTCCCAGCCGAGCAGCCCGGTGGCCTCCGCCTCGTTCACCACCAGCGGGTCGCACCAGGCGAGCACCTCGTCACCGATCGGGATGTAGGGGGCCAGGTTCAGGATCACCCGGGCACCGGCATCGGCGGCGGCGGTGACGGCCGCCGCGATGATCTCGGGCAGCACCTCGGCCTGGGCGACCAGGATGGCCGCCCCCGTCTCGGCCGCGATCCGCGCGACGCTACGGCGCACCCGGTCGGCGGTCAGCGAGAAGTTCGTGCCGGGCACGACGGTGATCGAGTTCTCCCCCGACTCGTACACCGAGACCAGGGCCAGACCGGTCCGTCCCCGACTGATGATCTCGACGTTGGTGGTGTCGACCCCCTCCGAGCGCAGCTCGCGGATGAGCTGGGCGCCGTCCGCGTCGTCTCCCACGGAGCCGATGAAGCTGACGTTGCCGCGCAGCCGGGCGGCCGCGACCGCCTGGTTGGCGCCCTTGCCCCCGGGCTGCTTGAGCAGACTGGTGGCCAGCACCGTCTCGCCGGGGCCCGGCGGGGCCGCCACGCTGACGATGTAGTCCTGGTTCGCGGACCCGACCACGATGATGCCGGCGACCGTCGGTTGGTAGGTGCTCACTTCTCCCCGCTTCCGATCGACAGGCGGCCGAAGAACCGCTGCAGGACGAACATGCTGACGGCCGGCACCAGGGCCAGCAGGATGGTGCCGGCGAAGTTCTGGCCGTAGTCGGCCGCGTGCTCACCGAAGGTGCCGGCCAGGGCGACGGGGGCCAGCTGGAGGTCGTTGTCGCTGACGATCAACAGCGGCCACAGGTACGCCGTCCACTGGCCGAGGAAGATCAACAGTGCCGAGTTGGTCAGGGCCGGACCGCTCAGCCGCAGGTAGAGCGAGAACAGGATCCGCGGCTCGGAGGCCCCGTCCAGCATCGCCGCTTCCCGATAGGAGGTGGGGATGCCGAGGAAGTACTGACGGAGGTTGAAGATCGCGAGTCCGTTCGCCGATGCCCGGCAGGATCAGACCGACGTAGGTGTTGCCGAGACCCCAGCCGGTGAACTGCTGGGCCAACGGGATGGCGATCGCCTCGAACGGGATCATGAAGCTGATCACGATCACGGCGAAGACCACGTTGCGGCCCGGGAAGTGGAACACCGACAGGGCGTACGCGGCCATGGCCGACATCGCCAAGCCGGCCAGCACCGAGACCAGGCAGACGACGAAGCTGTTGATCAGGGCCCGCGAGAACCCGGAGTCGAACAGCAGCCGCTGGTAGTTCTCCAGCGTGAGCTCGGACGGGATGATCGTGTGCCAGCTCAGCGGCGACATCGTGGTCAAGATCTCGAGGTTCGGGCGGAAGGAGCCGACGAAGATCCAGAGCGCGGGCAGCACGAACAGCGGTGCCGATGACGACGGCGATCACCGTCAGGACGACTGTGGTGCCGGACGACTGGGGGTGCTGGTCGGGCCGGCTGAGCGCGGTCCGGCGGCGGCACCGGGAGCGGTGATGCCCGAGCTGGGTCAGGGTCACTGGTCTCCCCTCCTCGCGCAGCAACCGGAACTGGAGCAGGACGAAGACGAGCATGATCGCGGTGAGGATGACCACCTCGCGCAGCGCCGAGGTTGCGGCTGCCGTAGCCGTACGTGGTGCGCCAGGCGTCGAACATCAGCAGGGTCGTGCTGCTCTGCGGTCCGCCCTGGGTGAGCAGCTGGACGGGCACGAACAGGACGAAGTTGGCCACCGTGTCGGCGACCAGGACGAACAGCAGCGGACGCCGCAGCAAGGGCAGGGTGATGGAGAAGAACGTCCGTACCGGCCCCGCCTGGTCGACCCGGGCGGCGTCGTACAGCTCGGTCGGGATCGCTTGCAGCCCGGCGATCAGGAACAGCATCCAGTAGCCGATGCCGATCCAGGAGGCGAGCACGATGATGCAGGCCAGGGCCTGGTCGGGCGAGGTGAAGAAGGGCTGAGGACTGCCGCCGAGGGCGGTGATCAGCCCGTTCACCGGACCGTCCGGGACTCAGGGCCGCCCCCCAGGCGATGCAGGATCCGACGATCGGGATGGTGACCGGGATGAACAGCAGCGTCCGCCACACCCCGACCAGGGGGATGCGCTGCACGAACAGCACCGCGACCACCAGGGCGATCGCGATCTGCAGGGGGTTGATGATCAGGTTGAAGATCAGGGTGCGGGCGATGGTGGCGACGAAGTTGGGGTCGGCGAACAGGCTCTCGTAGTTGTGCAGGCCGGCGAAGGTCGCCGGGATGATGCCACCGGGGAACGCCTTGTAGAGGCTGTCGATGACGGCCCCCACTGTCGGGGCGATGCGGAGCCCGACCAGGGCCGCGACGGCTGGCAGCAGGAACACGACCGCCCAGAACAGCTCGCGGCGCCGGACGGTCGACCGCCTCCGTGAGGCGACCGACCGCACCGTCGTACCGGCAGGCACTACCGGTACTTCTGCCAGGCCGTGGTCAGCTCAGAGGAGGCCTTGTCCAGGGCGGTCTTGGCATCGGCGCCGTTCCGGATGTCGGCGAACGCCTGGTTCAAGATCGTCTCGAACTCGATGTAGCCGATCGTGGGCACCCTGTTGACGGCGGTGTTGGAGCTCTCGTAGTCGATGATCCCGGCCGCGTTCTTGCCCTCCGGCGAGGCGAACACCTCCTTCTGGAAGTAGATCTTCTTGCCCTCCAGGCTGGCCGCGAGCTCGGGGTCGGAGCGGTACTTGATGTAGCCCCCGCCGTCCACCACGGTCATCCAGTTCAGGAAGACGGCCGCGGCCTCCTTCTGCTTGCTGAACGGGTTCATGCCCAGCGACCAGGAGCCGGTCGGGGTGGCCGGCTTCCCGCCGTCGAACACCGGCTGCGGGGCGACACCCCAGTCCACCTTGGACGCCTGCAGCTGCGGCAGCAGCCAGGGACCCTCGACCATGTACGCGGCCTGGCCGGCCAGGAACGCCGGATCGGTCTGCTCCGACTTCATCCCCCGCGGGGAGACGCCGTCCTCGAACAGGCTGCGATACCAGGTGAACGCCGTCACCCACGCGTCGGAGGTGAAGTCGGGGGTCAGGTTCCCGTCGCCCGTGGCGCCGACCGAACCGCCGAGCTGCACCGGCAACGGCTCGAGCTGGTAGTAGCGATCGAACTGCCCGAACAGGAACCCGTACTTGGCGCCGGCCTCCTTGGCCTTCTTGGCGTCGGCGGTCAGCTGCTCCCACGTCATCCGCTGATCGGTGGACGGGGACGGGTCGCTCAGACCGGCCTTCTTCAGCAGCGCCTTGTTGTAGTACAGCAGCTGGGTGGAGTTGGCGATCGGCAGCGCCCACAGCTTGTCCTGGTAGACACCGGCGTCGTACGCGGTGGGGTCGAACGTGTCCTTGGTGTTCGCGAAGACCGCTGTGATGTCCTCGGCCTCCCCCCGGGCCGCCAGTGCCGAGATGCGTGGCTGATCGGCCCAGTAGACGTCGGGATCGCCGCCCTTGTTGGCGATCCTCGCATCGAGGGTGCTGTTCAGGGAGTCGAACGGGACGCTCTGGTAGTCGACCTTGATCGTGGGATGAGCCTTCTCGAACGCGTCGATCACCGGCTGCATGTTGGCCGTCTTGAGGTCGAGGATGCTCAGCACCTTGATCGTGGCCGTCGGGTCGGTGCTGGGCAGCGACCACCCCGACGCACTCGAGCCGGAGGGGGTGTCGGCGCTCGACGAGCAGCCGGCCGAAGCCAGCACGCCGCCGACGGTGAGCGCGGCCAGGCCGCCGAGCAGCTGTCGCCTGCTGAATGGGTTGGACGAGGTCATGGCAGATCCCTTCTCGAGTACGGCGATGGCGTGCGGTTCACAGACCGCTGAGATGACCCAGGAAGTGGGTGATGAAGGCGTCGGCGTCGACCGTGGCGGCCACCTGGCAGTTGGCCGGCGGCGGATCGGCCGACTCCAGGAGATCGGTGACCATCACGCCGCGGTCCGGGCCGTCCCCGGTGCCGATGGAGACGGCCACCGGCCTGAACTCCACCAGATCCGGACGGGTGAGGACGGCCACCGCGAGGGGGTCGTGCATCGCGCAGGAACCCGCCTCGGCGGGATCACCCGGGTGCTGCTGCTCCAGGTGGTCGATCCAGCCGAGCGTGGCCTCTCCGGCGAACGGCGCGAACGGCGTCGACGCGCCCTGCATCTGCCGAGCGTGGTCCCGGGTGAGCCGCACCTGCATGGTGACGTCGAGTCCGACCCACCGCTGCGGGGCACCCGACCGCAGCACGGCGGCGGCGGCCTCGGGATCGACCCAGACGTTGAACTCCCCGGTCGTCCCCCAGTCCGGCATCGGGCTGAAGAAGATCCCGCCCATGATCACGATCTCCTTGACCGCGGTGGCGACGGCGGGATCCAGCATCAGAGCGCCGGCGACGTTGGTCAGCGGGCCGATGGCGACGAGCGTGATCTCGCCCGGCTCGGCCAGCACCCGGCGGGCGATCTCGACGGCGGCGTAGCCGGGGGTCGGTGGCGGCAGCGCATCGGCGAGGGCCGCCACGTCCGGGGCGGGCGAGCGCTTGATCTCGGGATGGGTGAACGCGGCCGCCGCTCCCTTCACGATCGGGATGTCCTCGATGCCGAGGCGACGCTCGAGCTCCGCGGTCAAGATGGTGGCGCTCTCGACGTCGGTGTTGCCGTTGACCGTCGTGATCAGCTCGATCGAGATGTCCGGATCCGCATGGGCCAAGGCGAGCGCGAAGCCGTCGTCCACGTCCGAACCGGGGGCACCCATGGCGAGATCGGTGTCCAGGATGATGCGCACCATCGGCGAACTCCTTCGTTCAACTCGTGTTGCGCAGGAGTAAACACGAGTTGAATGGGCCGCGCAAGATCGATCCGCAAGATCGCGTCACGATTCGGTTGCGGCCGAACGGGCGTCGGGACGGACATCGACTGGTCGCATGCGCACTCCGGACCCGGTGTCAGCGGGTGACAGCCTCCGAGCCCGCCCGCCGTCGCGCGGAGTTTCTGTTCGGCCCCTGGGTCATGCTTCGACCATCAACCCGAGATCCTCCGAAAGGACCCCCATGTCGTCCAGGACGGCGACCCCCACGACCGCGTCGACACCGACCCCGGTCATCACCTCCGTCGGCGCCCCGCTCGACGAGATCGCCGCCCTCGCCCGGCGCCGCGCCAACACGATGAACAGCGACCTCGGCGCCGATCTGCTGGTGCAGCGGACGCTGCAACGGTTCGACGAGACCTTCGGCACCAGGTCGTGTCCACTCGATCTCGACGGCTGGATCCGGCGGGCCATGCGTGAGATCGACGCCAGCTCCGTCCGCCGCCCGCAGTCTTCCGGCCACTCGACGGCGGCTCTGGGAAGGATCCTGGAGGGACTCTGCACGCCGGTGCGTTCCCCGGCTCTGACCAAGCAGCGCAAGATGCTGCTGCGTCGGGTGAACGAGCTGATCGGTGGACCGGAGTGCCGGGTCGTGATCGCCATGAGCACCACCCGGTCGCTGGACGCCGTCGCCAGCCAGCTCGGCATCCCACCCCTCGACGTCGCTCGCCTCCACCGGGACGGGCTGCTGCGCCTGCAGACCCAGCTCGACCGCAACCCCGAGCTGACGGCCCAGCTGGCCGACGCCAGCCGGCAGCCCCGGAGGGCTCGGACGAACCGGTGATCATCGGCTGAGCCCAGCTCGGCCCGATCGGGCAGCCACTCTGCCCTTTCCGCCCTGAGTCGGGGGACGTCGGACCGATCACACTGGGTGAGGTGGGTGATCCGGATCAGGCACTCCACCGGCGGCTGGACGAGCAACCGTCGGTCCGGCCCGCGCGGCGGCCCCCGCCCTCACCGGTCGGCACGGATCCCGCTCCGCACGCCCCGTCCGGCGGCCCTGAGCACCACCGATCTCACCGAGCTCCAGCGGATCGCCGGCAACGCCGCCGTGTCCACCCTCGTACGGACCACAGCCTCGGCACGGGACACGACGCTCCAAAGGGCCTCGGTCGCCAAGGGCGAGGGGGCCCAGACCTGGGTCCGCCCCGGTGACACCGGCCCGGACGTCACCAAGGCGCAGCAGCGGCTCAACGCGATCGGGGCGCCCGGCACCCCGTTGGCCGAGAGCGGTGTCTACGACGGGGCCATGCGCTCGACGGTCGGCCGGTTCCAGACGGCGCACGGTCTCGATCCGGACGGCATCATCGGTCCGCTGACGTACGAGGCGATGGATCGACAGGACAGCGCCGGCACGGACGAGGCCGTGGCCGTCGGGGTCGATCACACCGGCACCGCCGACGCCCCGACCAAGGCCGAGATCGACGTCATCAAGACCGAGCTCAACCCGACGTCCTCCGGCTCGGGCGGGGCGGCCAAGGAGTGGGACGGCCGCAGCGATGCGACGAAGCGCACCGCGCTGGACACCGAGGTCACCACGGCCATGCAGAAGTTCCTGGACGACGCGACCCCGAAGATGAAGAAGCGGGAGGCGGCCAAGGCAGCGGGTCAGGTGGTCTCCACCAAGGACATGGAGGGCGCCGGGCGCGCCGCGAAGAGTGACGTGGACGCGGTCTTCGGCGGGCTGGCTGCTGCGGCGGTGCTCACCACTCCGCAGGAGGCGGCGCGGGCCGCCTTCCGGTTCGAGGCCGACGTGAACCTCAAGGACGCGAGCGACCGTACGCCGGATGCCGACGACACGGCCGACTGGATCTTCGAGACCGACGCCGCCTCCTCCAAAGCCCAGAAGGACCATGGCTTCAACGAGAACCGCTCCACCGACGAGACCGCCTTCGCCGACGGCGTGAAGCAGCGGTTCGTGGCCAAGGGCGGCAACAAGGCCGACCTGGATCGGCTGGACCGTTTCGGCTTCGCCATCGCCCTGCCGGGACCGATCGTGATGGCCCAGACCTCGATCGTGGACAGCCCCGGCTTCTCCGCCACGCCGAAGACACCCGGCGGCATGTCCGAGGCGGAGCGGCGTCGACGCTGGCAGAACTGGGAGATCCTCGTGCACGAGTACATCCACACCCTCGCGCATCCCAACTTCAACGCCGCAGCCAACAACCGGATCCTCACCGAGGGCTTCTGCGAGCTGTTCACCAAGGACGTGCTGCTGCACGGCGGCGGCATCGCCTCCGCGAAGGCGAACACCGACGCCGGCCGGCGCAAGGAGGTGGAGGGTGGCGACGTGGCCGGCTTCGAGGAGAGGTTCGTGCCCGCCTACTCCGCCGGCGAGTACCAGCAGTACCTCGGGCACGCCGAGACGATCGCGTCGACCGTGGGCACCGACGCGGTCCGGGCCGCCTTCTTCCTCGGTCACGTGGAGCACATCGGGCTGAAGCCGAACGGCGACATGATCGACCCGGCCGCCCCCGACGCCAAGAAGTTTCTCGCCCCCGAACGGGTCAAGATCCCCACGACCGTACGCTCGGTGGGTGCCGTCAGCATCCTCACCGGCGCTCCCGAGAGCGACATCGTGAGTGCCAATCCCGGTCTCGCCGCCGCCGGGCCGCTGCCACCGTCGGCCCACTCCACGGGACTGGTCGTGCCTGGCACCACGCACCATCGCACCCTGGAGGTCGGTGATCGGGCCGGCAACAAGGTGGTGGAGACCAAGGCCCAGATCGCCGAGCAGCACGGGGTCAGCGAGCACTCCATCCAACGCGCCAACCCGGACCTGAACCACCGCGAGCCCACACCGGGCGAGTGGGTGGTGATTCCCGTCCACTGACAGGATCGTGATCATGAACGAGCTGCGCGCGTACGCCGACGGCCGGTGGGCTTCCTTCGGTGGTCTGCAGGCCTGCCCGCTGACCGAGGCCGATGCCCAGCTCGGCCCACGCGGGGCCGAGCAGCTGCACGGCGGGGTCTTCGGCGGCGAGCCGACGCAGTTCGCCCTCTACCCCGGCGGCCCTGCGGCACCGGACGGCGTGACGGCCTGGGTCCTCGGGGATGTCGTGGTGGGGCTGGAGATCCGGCGCCCGCACCCGCCGGCGGGTGCGCTGGCCGATCTCGGCGAGCCGACCACGGTGATCGCCTCCGAGCTCGGCCGCGCGTGGCGTCAGGAGCTCTGGCCGGAACGCGGTCTGGTGCTGCATCGACGTGATCCGCGAGGCGACACTGACGAGGTGATCGCCGTCGTGTTCGGTCTCCGGCCGTTCGATCTCGACGCGTGGGAAGCCGATCCGCTGCGACGGTGGCGAACCGAGCGGCGGCCCACAGCGTGACCGTGTCGTCCACCGTGAGTCGGGCCCGGGGCCTGGGTCGCTCGCTCGCGGTCTACTACGGGCCGTTCTGGCGGCGCGGCCGACTCACCCGCTTCTACCAGCAGTTCCTCCGGCCGGGCGACCTGGCCTTCGACCTGGGGAGTCACGTCGGCAACCGGATCCGCGTGTTCCGCCGCCTGGGTGCCGATGTCGTCGCGGTCGAACCGCAGCCGGACCTGCTGAGCGTCCTGCGCCTGTTCTACGGCCGAGATCCCCGGGTTCGCCTCGAGGCGTGTGGCGTCGGAGCCGCCAACGGGATGGGCACGCTGCACCTGAGTCGCCGCACCCCCACCGTCTCCAGCTTCGCCGACAGCTGGATCGAGGAGGTGTCGACCGATCCCGGTTTCCGCCGTGTCCGTTGGGATTCGGCGCTGCCGGTCGCCGTCGTCACCCTGGACGACCTGATCGCCCGGCACGGCGAGCCGCAGTTCTGCAAGATCGATGTGGAGGGCTTCGAGCACGAGGTGCTGACCGGTCTCAGCCGACCGCTGGCGGCCCTGTCCTTCGAGTACCTCCCAGCCGCCGCCGAGCGGGCGATCGCCTGTGTCGAGCGCCTGACGATGATCGGTGACTACCGGTTCCGCCGCTCCCGGGTGGAGACCCATCGCTGGTGGGACGAGCGGTGGCTGGACGCCCCCACCATGATCGAGGTGCTGCGTGGGCTCCCCGACCGACGATCGGGTGACGTCTATGCGGTGCGCCTCGACCGGGATCGGGCCGAGGCGTGACAAACGCGGGGCTCAGTGGCACGACACGCCACGGGAAGCGTCACCAGCGACCGTGAACCGCAGGTTTGTCACATCGGCGAGCGCGCATCATCGGTTCGCTCCTGCACGATCCGGTCCAGGACAGCGTGCTGCACCCGGCTCAGCGCCTCGAGGCGCTGGTCGATCGGCAGGCTCGACACCAGCTCGACCACCCGGTCGATCAGCTCCGGTTGGTCGGTGACCTCTGCTGGTCGTGGCTTCTCGCGCCTCGGCGCTGCGGCCCGCGCGGGAATCGGGGCCGGCGGCGAGGCCGGAGCCGGTCGATCGGACGACGGCGAGGGGGCCGCTGCCGCGAACCCCGGGTTGTCGTGCCACGAGCCCGCCGCGCGGAAGCGCTGCGCACTCCGGCCCCGGTGCGGCGCCGCCGACCTCGAGCTCGCCGACCTCGGGGCCGCCGACCTCGGGGCCGCGGTCATCGGAGCCTCGGCGATCGGAGCCGCCGCCAGCGGGGGCACCGGTGCGTCGGCCTCTCCCTCCGACGCCAGCAGGTCGTACAGGTCCTTGGGGTCCAACCCCAGCGCCCGGGCGATCACGCCGAGTCGCGCCGGGGAGACCCCGCGGTAGGCGGTCTCGATCTGCGCGATGGTCGGGTAGGGGATGCCGGTCGCATCGGCCAGCTGCTGCCGGGTCCAGCCCAGTCCGTGGCGCTGTTCACGGACGACGCGGGCCAGTTCCTCGCTGCCGGTCTTGCCGCTGCCGTCCGGTCGCTCCGACGGTCTGGCCATCACGCGTCTCCCTCGGCTCGGCGTCCTGGTGCTGGGCTCTATGCTCCGAGCACTGCGAACTCAGCATAGGTCGACCGCCTTCGCGTGGGTGGCGCCCCGGCCGGGCGGCCCTGGGCGGGGTCCGGGCGGAGGCGAGCTGTTCCCACGCCCCTTGGGCTCAGCGAGCGCGGCACGCCAGAATGACACCGGGCGGAGCCGCGGCGGGCGGCGACGGTGCGTGCAGAACCACGCAGACCCACCCTCTGAAGGAGAGCTCATGGGCAAGGGCAAGAAGAAGCATCAGCGTGACCGGGCCGCGAGCGAGGAGCACACATCCGCCCCGGCACGGTCCGCCCACGCACCGGCCCCAGCTCGGTCAGCTCCGCCGACGGGGAAGCTGAAGAACAAGGTCTACGAGGCCGAGATCGAGCGTCTGCACGGCGAGCTGGTCGCTCTGCAGGAGTGGGTGAAGGCCACCGGCGCGAAGATCTGCATCGTGTTCGAGGGCCGCGACACGGCCGGGAAGGGGGGCACGATCAAGCGGATCACCGAGCGGGTCAGCCCTCGCGTCTTCCGCATCGCCGCCCTGCCCGCCCCGACACCGCGCGAGGCCTCGCAGATGTACATGCAGCGGTACGTCGCGCACTTCCCTGCCGCGGGCGAGGTCGTGATCTTCGACCGCAGCTGGTACAACCGGGCCGGGGTCGAGCCGGTGATGGGGTTCTGCACCCAGGAGAAGTCGACCGAGTTCCTGGAGATGGTGCCCGCCCTGGAGTGGCAGATGATCAACTCCGGCATCATCTTGATCAAGTACTGGTTGGAGGTCAGCTCGGATGAGCAGACGCGCCGGCTGAAGAGCCGGATCAACGACCCCCGGAAGATCTGGAAGCTGTCCGACCTGGACCTGCTCTCCTACAGCCGCTGGTACGACTACTCGCGTGCCCGCGACGCGATGTTCGCCGCCACCGACACCGACTGGGCCCCCTGGCACGTGGCCGTCACCGACGACAAGAAGCGCGGCCGGCTGAACATCATCAGCCACCTGCTCGCCCAGGTGCCGTACGAGCCGCTCGAGCACCGAGAGATCAAGCTCCCGCGTCGGCAGCGGGCCGGCGGTTACATCGAGTCGGACCGGCCGAAGAAGGACATCCCGACCCCGTACTGAGATCCCGCGCCGCTCGGCGCGTCCACTTCGCCGCCCGGCAGATGCCGAGCCGGGGGCTAGCGCAGGCCCAGGAGGTCGTCGGAGGCGACCGGCAGATCACGGCCACGCCCGAAGTCGGTGGCGAGGATGCTGAGGCAGGCGACGGCGTGCACCCCGGCCAGCACCATGATCGCCGGCTGGACGCCCAGCAGGGTGCCGAGGACTCCGGCCGCCACCCCCGCGAGCGGCACGGTGCTTGCACAACATCTCTTGTGGATAGCCGAAGCGCTTCCTCGGCGCAGATCAGAGCGGCGGCAGTCCGGGCGCCTCCGGTCCGGGCCGCTGGGCGACGTCCGTCAGCCGCGCAGTCAGCCAGGTGGTGAGGGCGCTCAGGTCGAGCCCGTACGTGGGCTGCCCGGTGGCCGCATAGGTCGTCAGCCGACCCAGAGCGCGCTGCCACAGCGTCCGCGCCCCCCGGTCGTTGCCCCGCTCGCGGTGGGTGCTGCCGACGCAGAGCTGGGCCAGGCCCTGCCACAGGTCCCGCTCGTCGGGCGGCGCCGCCTTCCACCGGGCCTCGAACACCTCGTGCGCGGAGAACGGGCGTCCCTCGGCCACCAGGCCGCGGGCCGCCTCGATCGTCGGCAGGGGCGGCAGCGGGTCTTCCGACACCGGCTCGACGCCGACCTCTCCGTACGCCAGCGGTCGGCCCAGTCGGTCCCGTGGCCGGGCCTGGCGGGCCCGTCCCGCGGCGTCGCGATCGCGGTCGGTGGCCATGCCCGCGATGATGCCACCGGCCGCGGGCCGACCCGGATCGAGGCCCGGACCGCCGGCCCGGCCGGTGGTCCGCCATCCGGTCACCACCGGCCCGCGCCTGCCCTGAACCCGCGCGGGCTCCAGCTGCACACGCCGACCAAGCAGACCGTGGTCGGCAAACGAGCACCCATCCGCCCGGTCCGCCGGGAGAATCCGACCACGGTCGGACAACGCGCGCGACCTGAGTGACCCCCGGCAAGACCTGAGCGGCGAAAGGTGGCAGGCTGCCCTGTTGAGACGCCCGCGCCTCGGGTCTCAACGCCGATCCCCGGAGGTAGACACTCGATGTTCTCGCGCATTGCCATCGTCAATCGTGGCGAGGCCGCGATGCGGCTGATCCACGCGGTGCGAGATCTGAACGCGCAGGCGGGCCCCGACGGGGGCCGGATCGCCACGGTGGCTCTGCACACCGAGGGCGAGCGGCGGGCGATGTTCGTCCGGGAGGCCGACCTCGCCTACGACCTGGGGCCGGCCGCGAACCGGCCGTACCTGGACTACGACGTGCTGGAGCGGGCGCTGGTGGAGACCGGTGCCGATGCGGCCTGGGTGGGCTGGGGCTTCGTCGCCGAGGACCCGAAGTTCGCCGAGCTCTGCGCC
Organism: uncultured Actinomycetota bacterium; assembly: GCA_963794405.1. Lineage (GTDB taxonomy): Bacteria > Actinomycetota > Actinomycetes > Propionibacteriales > Propionibacteriaceae > Microlunatus. Next base: position 73,248 of record CAWCDP010000018.1, on the reverse strand, counting down.
CGGATCGGGGTCACGTTCATCGGACCGAGCCCCGCGGCGATGCGCAAGCTCGGCGACAAGATCGGCTCCAAGCTGATCGCCGAGGAGGTCGGTGTCCCGGTCGCGCCCTGGAGCGGCGGCGGCGTGGACACCCTGGCGGAGGCGACCGCAGCAGCCGGGAAGATCGGCTACCCGTTGATGCTCAAGGCGACCGCCGGTGGCGGTGGGCGCGGCATCCGGATGGTGGCCTCCGACGCCGACCTCGCCGACGCGTACGAGCGCACCCGGGACGAGGCGCAACGGGCCTTCGGCTCGGGCGTCGTGTTCCTCGAGCGCCTGGTGACCGGGGCGCGGCACGTCGAGGTCCAGGTGATCGCCGACGGGCAGGGCACGGCCTGGGCCCTCGGTGTCCGCGACTGCTCGGTGCAGCGGCGCAACCAGAAGGTCGTCGAGGAGTCAGCCTCCCCCGTCCTGTCGCCGCCCCAGGTCGAGGAGCTGAAGGAGTCGGCCGAACGGCTGGCCATCGCGGTGAACTACGCCGGCGCCGGCACCGTGGAGTTCCTCTACCACCCGGGCGAGAAGTTCTTCGCCTTCCTGGAGGTCAACACCCGACTGCAGGTCGAGCACCCCATCACCGAGATCACCACCGACACCGACCTGGTGAAGCTGCAGATCCACATCGCCGGTGGCGGTCGGCTCACCGGCGAGCGCCCGGTCGAGGTGGGTCACGCCGTCGAGGCGCGGCTCAACGCCGAGGATCCCGATCGCGACTTCGCTCCCTCCCCCGGTCGGATCGCCCTGCTCGAGCTTCCTGCCGGGCCGGGGATCCGGGTGGACACGGGGGTCGGTGAGGGCGACTCGATCCCGGCCGACTTCGACTCCATGATCGCGAAGATCATCGCCTTCGGGCGGGACCGCGACGAGGCGCTGGCCCGGCTGCGGCGCGCCATGCAGGAGACCACCGTCGTGATCGAGGGCGGCTCCACCAACAAGAGCTTCGTGCTCGATCTGCTCTCCGCCCCCGAGGTGATCGACGGCAGCGCGGACACCGGCTGGATCGACCGGGTGCGGTCCGAGGGCGGCCTGGTCGCGCACCGGCACTCCGGCGTCGCGCTGGTGGCGGCCGGGATCGAGGCGTACGAGACCGAGGAGGCTCTCGAGCGCACTCGCCTGGTCGAGACGGCCCGGGGTGGCCGGCCGCAGGTCCAGCACCGTACGGGTCAGGCCATCGACCTCAAGCTGCGCGGCAACGCCTACAAGGTGACGGTGTTCCGCACCGGTCCGCAGCGCTTCCGCGTGGTGGTCGCCGCCGGCACCGAGGAGCAGGCCGTCGAGGCCGAGATCGACCGTCTGGACGCGTACAAGAGCCGACTCACCGTCGGCGGCAGCACCCACCGACTGGTCACCGCCACCCACGGACCCATCCAGCTGGTCGAGGTCGACGGCGTGACCCACCGGGTGAGCCTGGACGAGGGCGGCGTGCTGCGCTCCCCGGCCCCGGCCCTGGTGGTCGCCACCCCGGCGGCGGTCGGCGACGAGGTGGCCGCGGGGGCACCGGTGCTGGTGCTGGAGTCGATGAAGATGGAGACGGTGCTGAACGCACCGTTCGCGGGGCGGATCAGGGAGCTGCTGGTGTCGGCCGGCAGCCAGGTCGAGACCGGCGCCCCGCTGGTCCGGCTCGAGCCGGTCGGCGACGTCGAGGAGGTGGCGGCCGAGTCCTCGGGCATCGACCTCGATCTGCCGGGCGACGGTGCGCCGTCGTCCGATCCGGAGCCCCGGGCCGAGATCCGGCGACGCGACCTGTACGCGGTGCTGCGGGGCTACGACGTCGATCCCAGCGACAACGGGAACACGCTGCCGGCCTACCTGGCCGACCGCGACCTGCTGGTCGCCGGCGGCCGCTCCCCGCTGGCGGGCGAGCTCGCCCTGCTGGAGGCGTTCGCCGACTTCGCCGACATCTCGCGCAACCGGCCGGCCGGCGAGGACCGGCACCTGGAGAACCAGGTGCACAGCCCGCGCGAGCACTTCCACACCTACCTGCGCAGCCTCGATCCCGAACGCGGCGCGCTGCCGGACGACTTCCAGGACAAGCTGCGCCGCGTGCTGCGCCACTACGGCGTCACCGAGCTGGACCACACCCCCGAGCTGGAGCGGGCCGTGTTCCGGGTGTTCCTGGCCCAGCAGCGCTGGGCTCCTGACGTCCAGCTGGCCACTTCGATCCTGCAGCGCTGGATCGGCGAGCAGTCGCCGGCGCCGCAGCTGGAGCAGACCTACCGCGACGTCCTCGACCGGCTGGTCACCGCCACCCAGCTGCGGTTCCCGGTGGTCGGCGAGCTCGCCCGCAGCGTCCGCTTCCGCTGGTACGACCAGCCGCTGGTCGACGCGGAGCGGCAGAGCGTCCTGGACAGCGTGGCCGCGCAGCTGAGGACCCTGACCGGGATGCCCGCCGGGGCCGAGCGGGACGCCGTCATCGACGCCCTCGCCGCCATCCCCGAGCCGATCGTGGCGTTCCTCGCGGACCGGATCGACGGTGGCACGATCCCGGCGGACGAGCCGATGCTCGCGGTGTTGATCAAGCGGCACTACCGGGAGTACCAGCTCCGTGACCTGCAGGAGGTGAGCGTCGACGGCCGGCCGTTCGCCAGTGCCGACTACACCACCGACCGGCGACCGACCCACCTGGTCTCCACCGTCGGCCGGTTCGACGAGCTGACCCCGGGGAGCGATCTGGTCACGGCACTGGCCGCCGAGATCGCGTCCGCGCCGAGCGGGCACCGCAGCGTGGTCGACCTGTACCTCTCCTGGCCCGAGACGCCCACCAACGCCGACGAGGCCTCGGCCGTGATCGCGGAGCGGCTGGCCGGCCTGGGACTGGCCCGGGAGGGCAGCCGCCTCACCGTCGCCACCTGCCCGGGCGCCGGCCGCCCGGTCGGCTACTTCGTCTTCCGCCCGCGTCCCGGGGCCGACGATCCGGACCAGGCGCTGAGCGAGGACACCCTGGTCCGCGGTGTTCATCCGATGGTCGCCCGGCGGATGACGCTCGGCCGGCTGCGGGAGTTCGACGTGACCCGGCTCGACGCCCCCGACGACGTGCTGCTCTACCGCTGCGTCGCTCCCGACAACCCGTCGGACCAGCGGCTGGTGGCGATGGCCCAGGTCCGTCAGCTCGCGGTGGTCCGCGACGAGCAGGGTCAGGTGGTCGGTCTTCCGCATGCGGAGCGGGCGATCTCCAACTGCCGTGAGGCGATCCGGCGGGTCCGGGCCGCGTCCGGTGCCGCCGGGCAGCGGCTGGACATGAACTACGTCTGGGTCTACATCTGGCCCACCATCGACGCCGACCCCGAGCAGCTGACCGCGCTGCAGGGGCAGATCGCGCCGATGACCACCGGCGCGGGGATCGAGGAGCTGCTGGTCGGCGGCACCGTCGCCCTGCCCGACGGCACCGACCAGATGATGGTGGCCGGCTTCCACTACCAGCCGGGCTCCGGCGTGATCACCACCCTGGGCGCCCCGCCGCTCTACCGGCTCAAGCCACTGGACGACTACGACCAGAAGGTGGTCCGGGCCAAGCGCCGCGGGGTCGTCTACCCGTACGAGCTGCAGGCCATGATCGCCGGCCCGGGCGGCACGGCGACCGAGTACGACCTCGACGACACGGGCGCACTGGCGCCGGTGGACCGGCCGTACGGACAGAACAAGGCCGGCATCATCGCCGGGGTCATCTCCTCCCCCACCGAGCGGTATCCCGAGGGCGTGACCCGGGTGCTGCTCTGCGGGGACCCGCTGCGGGCCCTGGGCGCCGTCGCCGAGGCCGAGTGCGTACGGATCATCGCCGCTCTCGACCTGGCCGAGGAGATGCACGTTCCGGTGGAGTGGTTCGCGGTCTCCGCCGGCGCCCGGATCTCGATGGAGTCGGGCACCGAGAACATGGACTGGGTGGCCAGGGCCCTCAAGCGGATCGTCGAGTTCACCCAGAACGGCGGCGAGATCAACGTGGTGGTGGCCGGCATCAACGTCGGCGCACAGCCGTACTGGAACGCCGAGGCGACCATGCTGATGCACACCAGAGGCGTGTTGATCATGACTCCGGACAGCGCCATGGTGCTGACCGGCAAGCAGTCGCTGGACTTCTCCGGCGGCGTCTCGGCCGAGGACAACTTCGGTATCGGCGGCTACGACCGGGTGATGGGTCCGAACGGGCAGGCGCAGTACTGGGCGCCCGATCTGGCCGGGGCCCGGGAGATCTTGATGGCGCACTACGACCACAGCTACGTGGCTCCGGGCGAGGACGGTCCCCGTCGGGCCGGCACGACCGATCCGCATGATCGCGACGTGACCGTCTTCCCGCACGACCCGGCCGGCTCGGGCTTCGCGACCGTCGGCGACATCTTCTCCCCGCTCACCAACCCCGACCGCAAGAAGGCCTTCGACATCCGTACGGTGATGGCCGCCGTGGCCGACCAAGATCATCAGACGCAGGAGCGCTGGGCCGGGATGGCCGACGCCGAGACGTCAGTGGTCTGGGACGCGCACCTCGGCGGGTTGCCGGTGTCCATGATCGGGATCGAGTCGAAGTCCGTTCCCCGGCGGGGATTCCCGCCCACCGACGGACCGGACGTCTACACCGCCGGCACCCTGTTCCCGCGCTCGTCGAAGAAGACCGCGCGCGCGATCAACACCGCCAGCGGCAACCGCCCGCTGGTCGTGCTGGCCAACCTGTCCGGCTTCGACGGCTCGCCTGAGTCGATGCGGACGCTGCAGCTCGAGTACGGCGCCGAGATCGGTCGGGCCATCGTCAACTTCGACGGCCCGATCGTGTTCTGCGTGATCTCCCGCTATCACGGCGGCGCCTTCGTCGTGTTCTCCAAGGCGCTCAACCCGCAGATGACCACGCTCGCGGTCGAGGGCTCGTACGCCTCGGTGCTCGGCGGGGCTCCGGCCGCGGCCGTGGTGTTCAGTCGAGACGTCGATGCCCGTACGGCGAAGGACCCGCGGGTGGTGGCCCTGGACCAGCAGCTGGCCGCAGCCTCCGGGGCCACCCGGGCCGAGCTGGCCACGGAGCTGGCCGAGGTCCGCCGCGACGTCCGCAGCGAGAAGCTGGGTGAGGTGGCGACCGAGTTCGATCGGGTGCACAACATCCACCGCGCCGTCGAGGTCGGCTCGGTGGACGAGGTGATCGCCGCGGCTGAGCTGCGGCCCAAGATCATCGCGGCGTTGGAGAAGGGCCTGGGGCTCGGCTGAACGAAGAGGCCGACGAGCCTGGCCGCGGTCGGTCGGCTGGGTCGGTCGACGCTCGTCCTTCTGCGGTGCTGACGTGCCGGGCGCCGGCTACGGCTTGTCGGGCTTCGGCTTGTCCGGCTTGTCAGGCTTCGGCTTGTCCGGCTTGGGCTTGTCCGGCTTCGGCTTCGGCTTGTCGGGCTTTGGCTTGTCAGGCTTCGGCTTGGGCTTGTCGGGCTTCGGCTTGGGCTTGTCCGGCTTCGGCTTGGGCTTGTCCGGCTTCGGCTTGCGGCTTGTCGGCTTCGGCTTGTCCGGCTTCGGCTTCGGCGGGTCGGCTCGGCTTGCTCGGCTTCGGCGGGTCGACCGGCTTGCTCGGCTTCGGCGGGTCGACCGGCTTGCTCGGCTTCGGCGGGTCGGCCGGCTTGGTCGGCTTCGGCGGGTCGGCCGGCTTGGTCGGCTTCGGCGGGTCGGCCGGCTTGGTCGGCTTCGACTTCACCGCGGCCGCGCCCTTGACCGGCGGCTTCACCGCCTGGGACGGCTGCCTCCGAAGTCCGGACTGAGCTGTCACAGCCACCGACTCGGTGCCCGACCGGGTCGCCTCACGCGCCTGACCGGATCGCTCACCCTCGGCCGCGCGAATGATCGTCACGGCCGGTGCGACAGCTCCCTCGGCGCCGGGTGCCGGTAGCACCACGCCCTCGGCCGCGAGCTCACAGCTGTGGTCGAGCCGCTCCGTCGGTCGCAGGGCCGGCGGCGGTGTCCAGATGGTCGACCGGCTCCCGCCGACCACCGAGTTCCCGCCGGAGGCACCGCCCAGGCTGAGGGCCATGGCAGCGCCGTCGATCTGGTCCGACCCGCGAAGGTGAAGGGCACCGAAGCCGGCGATGGGCAGCAGGGCGGCAGCAACGCCACTGATCAGACGGACCGTCTTGCGTCGCCAAGCGGATCGGGCGGGTCGCACGGTGGGGAACGGCGTCACAGTCGCCCACGCCGCGGCGGCGGTAGCGGCGGCGGCGGCGGTGGCGGCGGCGGCCACCGGCAGCGGCCCGGCGGGCACGCGACGAGACCTGATGACCCCTTCGAGATCATCCTTCATGGCGTTCGCCGACGCCTGGCGGTCAGCCGGATCCCGCCGGAGACTTCGCAGCACGATGGCGTCGAGGTCGGGGCTGACCTCGGGATTGTGCTGGCTGGGTGGCGCCGGCTCGTCGACCAGACGCTCGAAGAGGACGTCCTGGGCCTCGCCGACGAAGGGGGGCCGGCCGGTCAACAGCTCGTACAGCACGCACCCGACCGAGTACAGATCGCTGCGGCTGTCGGTCGCGGCCCGCTGTGCCTGCTCCGGTGACGCGTAAGCGGTGGTGCCGAACTGCGAGACGCCATCCGGCTGATCGGTCGCGTCGCGGAGATGTCGAGCGACGCCGAAGTCCACCAGCCTGACCCGACCCGAGGGGGTCACCATGACGTTGCCGGGCTTGATGTCGCGGTGGATGAGCCCGGCCGCGTGGCAGTACGCCAACGCCCCCAGCAGCTGGACGGTGAGGTCGAGTGCCGCGTCCAAGCCGAAGGCACCGTCCCGGCGCAGCAGCGTACGCAACGACTCGCCGGGCACGAACTCCATCACGATGTAGGGAGCGGAGATCCCGGTGGTGAGGTCTTCAGCAGCCCCGCTGTCGAGCACGTGCACGATGCCCGGGTGATCGAGTCCCGCGGTCGTCGCCTCGGCCTCGAACAGGCGTCGGGCGTTCTCGTCGCGTCGGAACTCCGCGTTGAGGTACTTCACGGCCACCGCTTGACCCGTGCGCACGTCCAGGCCCAGCCTGACGTGCGCCATGCCGCCTCGAGCGAGCAGACGCCCGACCCGATACCTGCCCCCACCGACGACGTGGCCGATCATTGTGTGCTCCCCCAAGAGCGAGCACCAGGGCCCCAGATCCGCTGGTTAACTCGGAGCTCACGTTAATCGCACCGGCGACCGACGTCTAGTGGGCAGCAGCAGTTCCGGACACACCGACGAGCTGGGCGACCACGCGGCCGCAGCCGCAGCCCCGCCTTCCGCCGTCGATCAGAACACGGTCGTCCAGCCTTCCGGGGCATCCGCGCCCGTGTAGGCGACGCCGTCCACCTTCAGCCCCTGGGCATCCAGCATCGTGATCAGACCACCCTTGTTGCCGAGGGAGACCGGCGCCTGCACGGTGACCCGGAGTGTGGCGCCGGATGCCAGGCTCTCGGCGGGCAGCGGGAACCGGCGCTTCAGCCGGTCTGCGATCGACCACCCGGTCAGGTCGATGCTGTCGGGAGTGCGGTTCAGCAGCGTCACGGTCTCCAGCTCCGGTGCCGGGCCCCCCGGATTGACCAGGGCGGCGACGATCCGCACCCGTCGGTCGGCGGCGTCGCCGGCGACCGGGATGATGTGCCCGGTCCGGTCGTCGGTGTGCCAGCTCTGCGACTGGAACGCGAGGAAGAACGCGACCCACTGGGACTGCCCCGGAAAGTGGATCAGCAACGCGCCGTCCTGCCACACCCCGTTGTCGCCGGCGAACTGGCCGCCGTTGCCCTGGTTCATGTGGATGTCGTGGATCCCGTTGCCGGGTTGGAATCCGAACACCTTGTCCGCCAGACCCGGCTCCGGACCCCAGCGTTGACCGAACGCGTACACCCGCGCCTGCGGGTCGGCGAGTGCGCGCGAGACGAAGTGGTCGAGCCGATCCGACAGGTCGTTGTCGGGTCCCGGCAGGATCGACGGGAGGGGACGCATCAGGGTCCGGTCGAACAGGTTGCCGCGGATGAAGTCGAGGGCGGCCCCACCAGGGCTGCTGGGGAGCCCGTGGAACCCGTCATCGAGTCCGACGAGGCTGCCCAGGACCGGGTGCGCGAAGGCCTCGTCGGCGAGATAGAGCAGATCCGGCGGGTCCTGGGCGGACCTGACGTTGACGGCGATCCGGTAGTCGGTTGCCGCCGCCCGAAGCTGGATCTGGAAGTGCGGTGTCCGATCACCCGCTTCGACCCGCTTGTCCCTCACGGTGCCGACCAGGACACCGTACGCATTCAAGGGCATGTCGACCTCCGAGTCCGCGCATTCGTTGCGGAGAGGAGTCGTCGGCGTCCGGGCGCGATACACCGGTCTGTCACAGCTGGCGTGGCGCCCGCACAGTCGTCAAGTTTGACTTGACGGCAATCGTCAAGTAAACCTTGACGCATGACTCAGTACCCGATCACTCTGTACGGCATCAACGAGCCGACGCCGGGGCCGCGCTGGAAGGCCCTGTTCGACGCCACCTGGCCGGCCTACCGCGCCTTCTACCTGCGCGACGGCCTGGACGCCCGTCCCTCGCTGCGCTCCGCCGGCGCCGCGCTGGCCCGCCACATGCCCGAGCTGCTGCCCACCTGGGCGAAGCTCTCCCAGCAGACCGGGCACGACGAGGTAGCGGCCTCCCTGCTGACCGGCTGGAACCTGCCGGCCTTCGCGCCGGCCGGCTGCAGCCAGGTGACCACTGTGCATCCGTCACCGTCCCTGCTGCGCAACTACGACTACGCGCCGGACCTGTTCGAGCAGGTCAGCCTGTCCACCGATCACCTGCAGCCGGTGATCGGGATGAGTGACTGCCTGTGGGGGCTGCTCGACGGCATGAACGGCGCCGGCCTGGCGGTCTCCCTGGCGTACGGTGGCGACCGGACCAGCGGTGAGGGGTTCGCGATCCCGATCGTGCTGCGCTATCTGCTGGAGACCTGCGAGACGACCGAGCAGGCCGAGGCGGCCCTGGCTCGCCTGCCGATCGCGATGGCCTACAACGTGACCATGATCGACGCCCACGGCACCGTGCGGACCGCGCACCTGCGACCGGGTCACGACGCCGAGTTCGCCGGCCAGCCGGCGGCGACCAACCACCGCTGGGAGCAGCCGGTCGACGTCGCCCACGCGACGTACTACCGCAGCGTCGAGCGGGTCGAGCAGCTCAAGGACCTGGTCGCCGACCGGGCCACCGCCGACGAGCTCGCCCACCAGCTGCTCACCCCACCGCTGCACGTGAGTGACTACGCCGGCGGCTTCGGCACCCTCTACACCGCCGACTACCGGCCCGAGGAGCGCACCGTGACCTACCGCTGGCCGGACCGGGCGTGGCCGCGGACCTTCGACTCACCCAGTGACACCGTGGACGTGGTCCTGCGCGACGCCTGAGAATGGGTCACCATGGCGACCCCGCAGGACTCCCTCGACAACCTCGGCGACGACGAGCTCGACGCCCTGATCCGGGCCGCGCTCGCCGAGCTGACCAACCGCGGCACCACCGAGTCGTTCGCGATGCTGGTCGCCCTGAGCGGTCTGGTGGGGACGAGCCTGGGTGAGGCCGCCCGATTGGTCGCCGAACGCGGCTCCTGGAGCCAGGTGGCGCAGATCTCCGGCACCACCAAGCAGGCCGCCTGGTCGCGCTGGCGCTGACCTGTGCTCACTGGGGATCGAGACGTGCGCGGGTGAACGACCGCCACGACGAGCTGCCGCTCGACCCCGACCTCCCTGAGGAGCCGGCACCCGGGCGAGGTTCCGGCTGGCCTCCGCTGCACCTCACCCCGGCCGCCCTGGGGCTGGTCGCCGTCGGTGGCATGGCGGGAACGGCGGCCCGCTACGCCGTGACACTGCTCGTGCCCAGCCGAGGAGGGTGGCCGCTCGCCACGCTGTCGGTCAACCTCGTCGGAGCCTTCGTGCTCGGGCTGCTGGTCGAGTCACTGGCCCGCCGCGGACCCGATGAGGGCGGTCTCCGGCGGGCCCGGCTCATCGCCGGCTCCGGCTTCTGTGGTGCCTTCACCACCTACAGCGCGCTGGCCGTGGACGTCGATCTGCTGCTGCGCACCGAGCAGCCCGCCACCGCCCTCGCGTACGGGCTCACGACGCTGATCATCGGGTTCGTCGTGTGCGCCCTGGGCATCTGGGTCGGTGCCCGCCGCCCACGGGCCACCGCATGAGCCCCGTCATCGTCCTGCTGCTGATCGCGGCCGGCGGTCTCGGGGCGGTCTGCCGGTTCGTGCTGGACGGGGCGATCCAGGCCCGGTCCACCGTCGAGCTCCCGCTGGGCACCTTGGTGATCAACATCTCGGGCTCGCTGATCTTGGGTCTGCTGACCGGGTTGACCCTGGCGCACCTGCTGCCCGACACCGTACGGCTGGTGGTCGGCACCGGCTTCCTGGGTGGCTACACCACGTTCAGCACGGCGAGCTTCGAGACCGTACGCCTGGTGCAGGAACGACGGGTGCTGGCCGGCCTGCTCTACGGGCTGGGTTCGTTGGTGATCACGACAGCGGTGGCCGGCCTCGGACTGGTGATCGGGCTTTCCTTGTAGCGCTGGGGATCAGCCAGTCCGAGGTCGTTGCGCCTCAGACGACCGACGGCACGTAGCTGGCCACCGGACTGGTCTTCGTCCAGCTGATGACGCCGACCCTGGTGTGGCGACCCGAGGCGTTCCGGAAGTGCCAGGCGATGCGAGTCGAGGTGCTGGAGACCTCGAGCACCTCGGCGCCTCCGGGGCCGCTGCCGAAGCCCTGGCCGCTGGACATCAGGTTCTTCAGGAAGCGGAACTCGCCGTGGATCGAGTCGGCGATGTAGACGTCGGTCCGGTAGCTGCTGTCGCGGAAGTCACCGCGGGACACGAACAGGTAGACCTTGCCTTCGTAGCGGACGATGTCGGGCGCCTCGACGACGGTCTCGTTCTCGACCTCGAGCAGCTTCATCCGGGGCGTTCCGGTCGTGAGCGACACCGAGCTGCGCGAGAACGACAGCATGGCGGCGCGGATCTGGTAGTCACCGACCGGGAAGTCCGGCTGGATGTGGCCGGACCGCCAGACCAGGTAGGTGTTGCCGGCAGCCGTCTCGTACGTGCTCGGGTCGATCGCCTCCCAGGTCTCCCCCTTGCGATTGGCGGCACACAGCAGCAGGGTCGGCCTGCTGTAGCTCCGGGGCGCGTTGGTCGAGGACACTGCCGAGTAGATGCAGTGCCGCCCGCCGTTCTGGCTGGCCGTGAAGAACATGAAGAACCGGCCGCCGCGCTTCATGCTGTGTCGGCCAGAGGCCCCGCGCCGGTGACGGCCCCGTGGCTACTGCTGGTCGGCGCCCGGTGTCCGCTGCAGGATCGCGGTGATCAGGTCAAGGGTGACAGGGGCGGACAGTGGCCTGAAGTGGCCGATGGTGGGCAGGACGATGTTCTCCGCACCCACCAGGTTGCTGGTCTCGGGGATGTGCGGGTCGAAGACGCTGTACAGGGAGCTGATCCGTCGGTTCACGGCGATGTCCAGGCCGAGCGCGCGGATGACCGGCCCGTTCGGGGCGAACATCCGCACGCTCCGGAGCAGGAACAGGGAGGCGTACCGGGACCCGGAGAAGGGTGAGTTCACCGCGATCACGTGCCGGACCCGCAGCAGCGTGTGCGGATGACTGAGTGCCTGCTTCGCGATCAAGCCGCCCTTGCTGTGCGCGATCACCGTCACGTCGCTGAGATCTTCGCGCTCGAGGTAGTCCGAGACGATCACGGCCATGTCCGAGATCGCTCCGGTGTTGTAGCCGAGCTGGTCCAGCACGTGCACCGGATGCCCGAGCTTGAACACGTGCTCAGCGACAGGCTGCAGAAACCGCCAGTTCTCGAAGACCCCGGGGATCAACAGCACCGGCGAGCGTGGCCCCGTCGCAGGGTGTCGCAGCCGATCCGCGCGGGTTCGGCCGACGACACCCTGGACGGTCCAGCGGACCAGGTACACGTAGTCGAGGATCCAGCCCCACAGCCGCCGTCGCAGGGTCGGCGCCGGGAGCTGGGCTGGGGGGAGCTGGGCTGCTGGGACCTGCCCGTCCGGGCTTGCCACGGTCGAGGACGCTACCCCTTGGCCACCGCATCGGCGGAGGACGCATCGCGTTCGATGTCGTCGACATCGGCCTTGAGCTCCTTCGCCTGGACCTTCTCGGCCCGACGCATCTCACGCTCGATCTTCGCGCCCATGTCCGAGACACCGACCACGACGAGCCCGGCCTGACCCGCATCGAGGTACTCGCCGAGCTCCTTGAGGTCGTCCCGGCTCATGCCCGCCGCAGCGTGCCCGGCCACGGCGCCCAGCACGGTCCCACCGGCCGCGGTGGCCGCCAGCAGCCCGCCGCCGATCGCGGCGAAGGGGAACAACGCCACGACCAGTCCGGTGGCCAGGCCCACACCGCCGCCCAGCACACCGCCGACCCGGGTCGGGGTCTCGTGCTTGCGGACGATCTTCACCTTGCCGTCGTCGCGGCGGTGGAGCACCGCCGCGTCGTACGCGTCGATGAGCCCCTCCTTGCGGTGCAGGTCCTTGATCACGTCGTAGTCGGCCTCGGCCGCTTCCACGTCGGCATACACGCCGACGTAGACCATGAAGGTGTCGATTGCCATTCCGGTCCCTCTCGATAGTCCTGTGTTCCGCTGTTCCCGGCCCGCCGCAGTGTGGGCGAGACCTGGGTCAGCACCATGCATACTGCGATCCCGAGGGCGCGGCTGTCGTCACACAGAACGGGTGAAAGACCGGCTCTTACAGGCCCAGAGGTGGTTGATCCGCCTGTCCGGCTAGCCGCCCAGCAGACCGACCGACGTCGCCCGCTGCACCGCGTCACTGCGTGACGACACCCCCAGCTTGCGATAGATCGAGCCGGCCTCGGTCGCGATGGTGTTCCGGGACAGGAACAGCCGCTCCGCGATCTCGCGGAAGGACAGATGGGTCTGCAGGTACGGCAGCAGGCGGAGCTCCGCCTGCGTCAGGGGCGTACCCCCGGAGCCGGTGGCGCGCGCGCCCGAGGTCAGGGTCGTGCGGAGTCCCGCCACCTCGTCGACCAGGACACCGAGGGCCGGTCGACGGGTGAGGATGTCGTCGATCTCCGCCAGCAGGTGGCGCGCGGAGCTCTCGTCGGCGTTCGCGGCCAGCACCTTGGCCAGCTGCACCCGCACCCGGACGGCCAACCAGGGCAGGGCGAGCGAGCACATCGGCCTGGCCCGCATCGCCCGGGTGATCTGGAGCTCGGCCTGTTTGCGGTCGCCGCGCTGCACGGCGAGCCGGGCGGCCACCGCGTACGAGAGCACGCTCAAGGAGTAGTCGTGCAGCCGATGCTTCTCGATCGTGGCCAGCGAGACCTCGAGATGATCGGCCGCCTCGTCCCATCGGCCGCCGTCCATGGCCAGCACCGCCATCTCGGCGTTGCTCAGGATGATGGTGTTGACGTTGCCGAGCTGAGCGGCCACGACACTCGCCTCGGTGAACAGCCGGGTCGCCTGGACAGTGTCCCCGAGGAGCAGCTGCGACTCCGCCGACAGGACCAGAGCGACCGCCCGCCATGGGCTCCAAGGCTGTTCCTGTGCGGCCGCCACACTCGCGTCGGCCGCCATCTGCTGCGGACCAGCACGACACATGAGCGCCGCCAGCATGGCCCGTGCGGAGTCGAAGGACGCGGTCCCGTCCATCGGCAGGGGGTCGAAGGCAGCGGCGTCGACGAAGGCCGCCCACCGCTGCGCCTCGGTCGTCTGGCCGGTGAGAGCCGCGAACCAGGCGGCGAGGACCGCGAGCGGCGGATACGCCTCGAGCGCCGGACGCCCGAGGGTCTCCAGCCAGCGTCGTACGGTCGCGAGCTGACCGGCCTGGAAGGTCGACAGCAGCAGCTGGGCCGCCAGCGCGATGCAGCGGTCCCGCTCGGAGGTCTTGATCAGGTGCTCGAACGCCAGCGAGCGCGAGCCGTTGGCCTCGTACCAGTCCGCGGCCCGCAGGTGCAGCTTCTCGATCGCGTCAGGCTCCACGCGGCGGAGCTCACTGAGCAGGAACTCGCGGAAGAGTCCGTGATAACGGAACCACCCACGGCGTCGATCCAACGGGACCAGGAACAGGCTCCTGGCCTCCAGCTCAGCGAGGTGGGCCTGGGAGCCCGACTCCTTGAGCAGGGCGTCGCAGAGCGGGCCACTCAGCTGGTCGACGATCGCCGTACGCCGCAAGAACCGCTGCAGGTCATCGGGCAGCTGAGCCAGGGCCTCGCTGTAGAGGTAGTCGGCGACGAAGCGATCGTCACCGGTGATGGTGAGTACATCCCCGTGGCTGTGTCTGGCGATGGAGGCGGCGAGGTACAGGCCGGCGGCCCATCCTTCGGTGCGTGCCGTCACCGCCGCGGCCGCCTCCGCCGTGATGTCCACGTGGACCTGGGAGAAGATCTGCTCCGCCCCCGCCGCATCGAGGGCGAGGTCACTGGCCACCAGCTCGACGGCATCACCCGAGGCCCGCAGTCGGGGGAGGTGCGGCTGCTCGAACCGGCTCGCCGCCACCAGCTGGGAACCCTCCGGTATCCCCGCGACCACCACACTGAGCACGTCGTGGGTGTCCGGTGACCGGAGCTCGTGCAGATCGTCGAGGAACAGGACGAACGGGACCGGACTGGTCCGGAACGCGGCGGCGACGCGGGGGGCGGCCCGACCCAGGGCCGAGACACCGAGCCCGGTCACGTCCTCGTCCAGGTCGTGCCGGCCGGTGATCTGTCCGTACGCGGACGCCAGCAGCGCGAGCAGCGCCGAAGGGTCGTCATCCGATCGGTCCAGCGACACCCAGCCGACGCGCCGGTTCTCCGTCCCCGCCCACTGCGCGAGGAGCGTCGACTTGCCGTAGCCCGCCGGTGCGGTGATGCCGACGACTCGACTCGGGCTCTTGCGGGCCGCCTCGATCAGACCGGCCCGACTCACCGCCCCCGGCCTGCGGCGCGGCACCGCGAGCCTGGCTTCGAGCAGTGTCGCCTCGAGCCTGGCCCCGGCCGACCCGGAACTGTCTACGACGTGCGACACAGGCGGATCCTAGTCAGCATGGCCACCCGCGTGTGGCTTGTCCGTGGACATGCACTCTGGTTCCCGGCCGACGAAGCTGCGGTAGGTGGAGTGACTATCGGCCACTCCCCAGCGCCACCTCAGTGAGGCTGGGGTTCCGTCGGACGACGCGTGGTGGCAGGTGTTGGGTTCGAACCAACGTAGGCGATGCCGGCAGATTTACAGACCGCCACGCAACCCGGCTTTGACTAGGCCAAACAGTACCGAACGAGCCTCCCAGGGACCACATAGGGACCGGACAGCCGTCGACCACCCCCGTCGCGCACGGTCCTCCAGACAACCCCAGCGTGACAGTAGGGATCGGGTCATCGGCCTTGCGGCCTACGCGGGAGGCGTGATCCGACCTGACGACACGGCGCAATTACTCACGATTCTGTCCATCATCGTCAGTAATACAGAACGAATTGCATCCGGAGAGAAGGCGCTCCACCAGCGATCAGCCGCTCTGATCTAGCTTCGGCGGCTTCTCCGAGCTGTCGTAACGGCCGCGCTGTCAAGGTCTTCTCGCAACGGCGCTCTCACGCCAATGTTCAACGTCGCAGCGGGCGAACAGCTCGTTTTGTACGACGGTTTGAGCTATGACACATGGAGTGGTCTCAATGGCGATGAGTGACGAGCTGCCCGATCCGGTTGGCTGCATTTTCGGTGAACCACACCCCCGCGTTGCGTCCGCCGACGACAGCGATTTGGATAGGCCGGCTGCTGGGCGTTGGCACCTGGTACTCGGCAACAAGCGCGCCATCGTAGTCCACGCCCCCGACTCGGGCCGCGTTGTAGCCGGCGTACCACAGGCCGTGACGGTCGGCGGCTAGGCCGACAGGCTGTGAGGGGACGGGATACTCGGTGAGCTGACCGCGGACCGTGATCCGACCGATCTTCGACGGGAGGAACTCGGTGAACCAGAGGGCGCCGTCGCCGCCGAGGACGATCCGCTGGGGATTGGCGCCAGCCGCGAGCGGATACTCAGTGAACTGTTCGGTGGCGAGCTCGAAGCGCCCGATCCGTTCGGCCGACCGCTCGGTGAACCACAGTGCGTTGTCAGGGCCCAGGGCTATGCCCAAGGGCAGAGCGTCGGGTGTGGGGACGTCAAATTCGGTGATGGTTCCGTTGCGATCGATCCGCCCGAGCTTGTTCGCCTCTGAAGCGGTGTACCAGAGGCGGCCCCTGCGGTCGAACACGATTGCTTGTGGCACGCTGTCTGGTGTCGGCAGCTCGATCTCGGCGATGCGCCCATGAGCGTCCACTCGTCCGATCTTGTTCCCGTCGCGCTCAGCGAACCAGACCGCGCCGTCTGGCCCGCGCGTCAACCATCCCAACCCGGCGTTCGGCGTCGGCACCCGGTACGTCACCACCCGCCCAGCCGCGCTCACACGGCCGACATAGTCGCCGGCACCGAACCACACACTGCCCGCCAGACCATCCGTGATGCCGAACGGTGCCCGCGTCTCAGACGGTAGGGCGTACTCGCTGACAGAGACCGTTGCCGGCGCCGCGACCGGCTGGGCCACGGCCAACGTGGGAATCAGCAGCGCCACGATAGAGGCCGCCGTTCCGGCGATGACGGCAGCAATACGCATCATGGTGGTGACCTTTCACCTTGACGCTCCGCCGATCGAGAGGCGTCGGTAAGCCTCAGAGTAACTTCCACAAGACTTCTTGCCAATAGATCCACAAGACTTCTTGAAGTATCGCCTAGGGTCAGGTTATGAGCGCGGAGGAGGATCATGCATACAGTCCCGGGCTTACGAGCCGAGACGGCTATCCAGCGCGGCTGAACCCGGACGCCAAGAGCCTCCGCGCGCTCGCGCACCCGATACGGCTGCAGATTCTGGACATCCTCCAGCTAGAAGGTCCGGCCACCGCCACAGCCCTTGCCGATCGCCTCGGCGTGCTCCCCGGAAGCACCAGCTGGCACCTGTCCAAACTCGCCGAACACGGCTACATCGAAGAAGTCCCCGAACTCGGCAACCGACGCGATCGTTGGTGGCGCTCCATCAAGATGCTGCTCCAATACGCCGAAGCCATGGACGCGGGGCCCGACCAAGCCCGCGCCACCACCGAGTTCATGATCACCGGGCTCGGCCACGATCTGGCCCTCACCGTCAACTTCCTGCGGCAGGAGTGGGACTTCGAGTGGCGCCACGCCGCCATCTTCAACAACTACGACCAGCTGTTCCTTGACCCGCCGACGCTTGAGCAACTGCGCAGTGAGCTGTGGGACCTCCTAAGCCGCTATACGCAGAACCCCAGCACCACGCCCCAAGCACGCCGGGTCATCTTCACCATGCAGGCCTACCCCTATCGCCCTGACGATCCCACCGACGATTGAGCCACCGGCCAAGCGGGGCCCGTGCCTGAACAAGCGGGGCCCGTGCCTGAACATCCACCTTCGCGGCCGAGCATTCGTATCGCGCGAATACGTGCTGTTACCAGCAATAGGCACCATCGTCGACATGCCCCGAATCGGCACAATCAGGCTTGAATCGAGGCCGTTCTGCACCCCAACGGCGATGGCCCTCCTGGTCAGAGCCAGGTCCCCGCCTGTCGCATCCAACGAACGAATCGTGCATCGGATGAGAACGATCGCGGCACTCGGCTGGCGGCCGCGGTTTGCAGCGTGGCGGGAGGACGGTTCGGCGCCGTAAGAGGACCCTCGTGCGGAGCACGCAGAGCGACCCTCGTGCAGAGCACGCAGAGCGACCCTTAACCGGCGATGTCACCGCCTCGACGGTCGGACCGGCGAGCGGGCTGCTGGCGGGCGGAGTCATGTCGACCGTCCCTCGAGGCTGGCGAGGTCGCGCTCGGCGTACTCGCGGTGCAGCCACTCCTCGTTCACCACGGCGCCGAGGCAGCGACGGACCGGGAACGACACGGATTCGGGGTACCCCGGCTCGAGCACCGGCTGGGTCATCCTTTCGAGCCGCTCATCGGTCAGCTCGCGGAGCACCCCCTCCACTGTCGCCATCCGTTCGCTGCGCACGGCGAGGATTTCGTCGACGGAGGGTCGGGCGTCGGCATCGTGCGGCACCGCCGGGGTGTCGTCCGGCATCTCGCTGTGGGCCAGACCAAGCGGGTGGTAGGGCGCCGGGTCGCCCAGGACGGCCCGCAACACCCAGGCGTCGGTGGCGAAGACGAGGTGTCGCAGGGTCTCGATGAAGGACCACTCGCCGTCGACGCGCTCGTGCAGCAGGTCCTCGGGGAGCGCCCGGGCCCGCTGAACGGCCGTGTCCCACCGGCGCACAACGACGTCCCAGGCGCGCCGGAACCCGTCGGCATCGGTAGGCCTCACGAGCATGCGGTCGGGGTCGCGACGGTCGAGTTCGGCCTCGATCAGCGGGCCGACGTCGACACCGTTGATCATCACCTCATCGAGGTAGCCGTCGATCTCTACCCGCTGGAGCCAGGCGCCTCGGATCACGGTGTCCTGGAAATAGACGTTGTGGAAACGCGACTGGCTGAAGTCGACCTCCTCGAAGCGGCTGTGGCTCAAGTCTGCGCGCAGGTATTCCGTCACAGGCCTCACCCTCCCACCGCCCGCCGACATCAGGCGCCGCGACGGCGGATCCTGCAAGCGTCGCGCGGGAGTAGCCTCAGCACGCCGGCAGGGACCCCGGCACAGGCATGGTCCTGACGGCTCGCCCGACACTGGTCGACCGGTCCCAGCCGAAGCCGGCCAGTCCCACGATCGGTCAGCGTTGCACCGCAAGTGGACCGCTGACCGGGCAGCTCGGATTCACCTGGTCGCACCATGAATCGACCGGCCCACCCAGGTGCTCCTGTGGTGCAAGCACGCGGCTGACAGCGACACCGACGCGAGGATGTGCTTGCGGGTCACCGGTTGAGCGTTCCCGCGCTGAGTCAGAACGGACGGTGGCAGTCGACTGCGCCGCCATGAATTTGGCGTTCGCGGTCCCGGGCGATCAGCTGATCAACCTCGGCCTGGGCGGAGACCAGCCAGGTACCGCGGAGCACATCACCTGGTTGAGCAAGAAGGTAGGCACCATCGCGGCCGACGGACTGACAGCCGGTCACCAGTGCGCACAACAAAGTCTCACGCGGGACACGGGGTCGGTCGAACAGAGCAGCGATGTCATGGGGCTGCCAGTCCTGACGGGCGTGGTGGATCGCTGACACGATCGTCGTGATCGGGTCACAGGACAGGTCGGGCTCGTTGGTTTCGGCCACCACTTCTCCTTCCAAGGTTAGGTACTTCCCGCGAGACTGTGGATGGTGTGTTGTCCGCGGATTGTGAGTTGCGGAGGACCTGGGAGCAGTGGATTGAGTTGCACGAGTCGGCGGAGGACCAGGATGGTGAGCGTCCAGCTGACCGACCGTCCACGGAGCAGGTAGCAGTTGTTGAGCAGCGGGTCAGGCTGCACGGCTCCCTCAGCCACAGCCAGCAGCACCCACAGGTGCCGGGTGGAGATCCGGATGGCGGCGGTCCTTGCCGCGGTCACGGTGCCGGAGACCCAGCTGCGGTCTGCGTCATGAAGGTGAGGCTTCCGCGGTCAGCGTCTGCCGCGCGGCCCCGCCGGGGCGGGCTTTGACCCATGGACCGACCCGCGCAGAGGCCACTCCGGCCGAGGCCATCGGTAAGTACTTGTTTCCACTCCGGCGACCAGCCAGTCCTGTGTGTCGTCGCCCTGTCCCGGCGACTGCGCCGTCGCTGACCGGATCGATGGGACCGCGGTCGACGCGGAGCGGGTGGCCGGACATGGTGGCCGCAGCGGCGACATGGGCCAGTCCGCAGGGTGAAAGTGGCTGATCCGTCATGGAGATCTCGCAGGACGTCGGTGGCCGCCGACCCGCTTTTTGAGCCGCTATCCAGGCTAGCCGTTCGCGGCGTGCAACGGAACGCATCGGGGGCTGCCGGTCCCAGCGGCCCATACGACGCGACGCCTCGTGGAGTCTCAGTCGATCGCAACAGCAACCGTGCGGAACGCTGTTGCCGTCGACCGGCGCTGGGACCAGACCTGGTCGCCGCAGGGGCACCGGCCAACGGGCAGTTCTAGCTGGAGCTTGTCGTCTCACACATCGCGCTTAGCCACCCTCCTGCGGGCACCAGGCAGGCCTCATGGGGAGCGGGTGTCTCACCTCGCGCTGCTCAACCACCCCGGGCGACAGCCGTGAGCATTCAGTAGGACCACGGCGGCGCCTACGAGTGGGTGTGTGTCTCATTGTCGATAGTCGTCCCGAGGCCGGCGACTGTGGTCATTCACCGCCGCTCGACTCCCTTGGCGGGCGGCGCGCCTTCGGCTGTCGTCGCTGCGGCGGGAGTAGGAAGAGGCGGTGCGTTCGGTCTGGGTGGCTGCGGCGGTGGGGGTGGTGTTGTTGTCTGCCTGCACGCCGGCGGGGCTATCGGACGCGGAGGCGGCGGCTGAGCGGTTCCAGACCGCGGTCGCCGACGGTGACTTGGCAGCGGTCTGCGGGATGTTGTCGGACCGGGCCCGGTCGCAGTTGGAGGGCAGCACCGCCAGTGACTGCGCTGCGGCGCTGTCCCGGGTGAAACTGCCCCCGACCGCTGTGGGCTCGGTCAGTGTGTGGGGCGACCAGGCGCAGGCCCGGTTGGGCGATGGGGATGAGGCGGTGTTCCTGGCCGAGTTCCGGACCGGCTGGCAGGTGACGGCGGCCGGGTGCATGTTCGTGGCTGAGGACCTGCCGTATGACTGCACGGTGGAGGGCTGAGCGGTGAAGGTGGTTTTCGGCGGCACGCTGGGCTTCATCGTGGTCGGGCTGGTCTACATGATCGTGATCGGGCTGCTGCAGCGATGAGGCGGTTCCTGTTCGAGAACGGGCTGACCCTGTTCTTCCTGGCGATCTTGCTGCTGGCTCTGGCCGGGCAGTCGGTCGCGGGACTGGCGGAGTTCAACGGCCAGCAGATCGCCGCGGGGCTGGAGACCCTCTCCTACGGGCAGTACCTGCTGTCGTCGGATTTCGCGGTCGATGTGGCGGAGAACTGGCAGTCGGAGTTCCTGCAGTTCACCCTCTACGTCTTCGCCACGGTGTGGCTGGTGCAGCGGGGATCGAGTGAGTCCAAGGAGTTGGACAAGGTCGGTCGCGGAATCCGATGAGGACCAGCAGGTCGGCGCGCATGCCCAACCGGATTCG
This sequence comes from uncultured Actinomycetota bacterium, assembly GCA_963794405.1. Lineage (GTDB taxonomy): Bacteria > Actinomycetota > Actinomycetes > Propionibacteriales > Propionibacteriaceae > Microlunatus. The sequence goes on along the minus strand of CAWCDP010000018.1, from coordinate 52,090 downwards.
CCCGCCTGGGCGAAAGTGCGCGGGTGGAAGTTGGGGCTGTACTCGCGGTCGCTGGGGCTCACCATGGCCACGATCTTCGTGGTGTCGTGGTTGGCGCAGTCAATCGCCGGTCGGTCGGCGTTCAACGGGCAGCAGCTCAGCCAGCGGCAGGATCCGGTGACCTGGTTCGGCTACGTCAGCTCCGCCGATTTCTGGAGCCGGACGTTGCAGAACTGGCAGTCGGAGTTCCTGGCGGTGGCGTCGATGGCGATCTTCGCGGTTTACCTGCGTCAGCGCGGCTCCTCGGAGTCCAAGCCGGTCGGGGCTGCGCACGACAGCACCGGCGTCGAAGGCTGACGTTTACCGCCTCATCCACCGCACCTCCGACCACCTCAGCTGAAACCAGAAAGCCCCCACAGCCCTATGCCGCTGCTCCGGACCCGGGGTCGCCGCAAAGAGGGGAGCCTTCGTCGAGACGACTGCGCTTCGAGTAGTCGGCCCGCTCGCCCGTGGTGGCAGAAACACAGCACCGGCGAGGACTATGCCCTCGCCGCTGCTGCGGTTGCTAAGGCCGTCTGGCAGACGCCTCTCGGCGAGTGGCCGCTCGTAGCGGCGAAGGGGTGAGGCCCGGGGGTCCTGCACCAGATGGCATCAGGGTCAACGCTCCAGAGCGGGCAGTATTCCCGACCGCTCGTTGGCCTGTTCAGCGCAATCCGTCTGTGCTCGATGTGAACCGACACGGCGGTTGCTGAGGGTCAATCATGTCCAGACGGGTTGGCAGGGCTGCTTCCTGGGTACATTGAGGGTGCCGTTGGTCCGCAAGGCAGAGCTGAACAAGGTTGTGTCGCTTCCGGTGCACGCCGACAGGCCCGGAAGGGCTGGACTGGTCGTTCCGGATGGATCCTCAGCACGAGCGTGATGGTCACAGCGTGGTTCAGAGGCTGCAGGAGGAGCTCGCGGCTCGGACGGTCATCGATGTGGCGACGGGCATCGTGATGAGCCAACAGGGATGCAGCGCCGAGGACGCGGCTCGGTCGCTACTGGCACGGTCGCGACGGGACCAGGTGTCGTTGCGGGAGGTGGCCGCCGCCGTGGTCGCACAGGTCCGCGCAGAGTTCCCGCCGCCGTGGCCACCGTTGGACGACATCTGACTGGAGACATCCGAGCCGGGTCCGCCTGAGCGACCTCGTGGCTGGAGAACAGCACGGGTCGTGACGGGTCGGGACTTGCTACCTGGTACCGCGCTATCTCAAACGGACCCCGGCCGGCCGGGTCCCGGCAAGCCCACGGCAGGGACACCCCCAGGCCACAGGGGCTGCGGCGAAGGGTCCTTCCGACTCCCGGCGGTTCATCAGCCGATCCCGCAGCGAACGCGGTGCGAAGGGCTGGCTGCTGCCGGTTGGGGGCGCTGCCGCCGGCGGTGATGTATCACCGCGCCGGGTGAACTGCGCTACGCGGGTGATGGGGGGTGGGTGGCTGCAGCGGTAGTGTGAAGGGATTTGCCTTCCACACCTAGGGCGGCAGCCGCCCTACGTGCGCGCTGGTGGTGGCGCGCGCGGACCTGAGAGTAGACATGGACAACGTGACGGATCGCGACGCGGGTGACGCGGCCGATCTGGCGGCGGCGATGGCGGCGGCGGCGTTGGTGCTGAAGGAGCCGGAGACAGTTGAGGACGCTTTGGCTCGGCTGGTGGTGGCGGCGCTGTCGGTCATCCCGGGCGCGGAGCAGTGTGGCATCTCTATTGCCGACGTAAGTCGGTGACCACGATGGCCTCCACCGACGGCATGGTCGACGAGCTCGACCAGCTGCAGTACGACCTGGACGAGGGACCGTGTCTGGACGCGATGCGCCATCACACGTCGGTGGTCGTGGATGACATGCGGACCGAGACCCGGTGGCCCCGGTTCGCCCCACCGGCGGCCGAAGCCGGGTGCATCTCGCAGATGGGCATCGAGATCTTCCGCGAGTCCGGCCAGGTCGGCGGGTTGAACCTGTACTCCACCCAGCCGTCGGCGTTCGACGAGCAGACCCGGCACGCGGCCGCGCTGCTGGCGGTCCACACCTCGGTGGTGATGGGCAAGGTGATCGCCGTCGACCACCTGCATCACGCGTTGCAGACCGCCAGCTGATCGGTCAGGCGGTCGGGATCGTCATGTACCGCTACGCCGTCGACGAGCAAGCCGCGTTCGCCTACCTGACCCGGATCTCCCAACACAGCAACGTCAAGCTCCATCAGGTGGCCGCCGAGATCGTCACCGACACCTACCGGGACCCCGCCCACCCGCGGTAACCACCTGCTGGCGTTGGTGACAGTCACCGCAGACTGGGTATGAGATGACCGTGAGCATCAGCGACCGCTTCGACCAGGTCCGTCACGCCCGCGGGAATGATCGGTCCGCCGGGGGGTTGCCGACCACGCTGGTGGAGTCGTGTCGAGACCTGTTCGAGCTGGATGGTGTCGGGATCAGCCTGACCGGTGAGCTGCGGATCCCGTTGGCGGCGACCAGTGCCGACGCGGTGACCGCCGAGACCCTGCAGACCACGCTGGGCGAGGGACCCTGCCTGACCGCCGCCGGGCACGGCACCACGTTGGTCGCCGACGCCTCCTCGATGGCCGCCACCTGGCCGTTCTTCGGCGACGGCGCTGACCAGCCGCACCCCGTTCCGCTCGGTGGCCTCCGTCCCGCTGCGCGCCGGCGACGGCTCCCCGTTCGGGGCCATGGACCTGTACTCCGTCGACCCGGACGCCACGGCCCTGGACGCGGTCATCGATGACGCCGCGCAGGTCGGGCAGCTGATAGCGGCCTCCCTGGTCGATGCCGCCGGTGCCGCCGGTGCCGCCGGTCTCCCTGGCACCATCGCGCGGTGGATGCAGTCACCGTCGGCCAACAAGCGTTTCCGGGTCTGGAGCGCGGTCGGGATCATGATGGCCTACGACGGTCAACCGAGCCGTGACGCGCTGGCCCGGCTCCGCGGCTACGCGCTCAGCCACAGTCTCAGCTTGGACGAGCTCGCCGGCCGTCTCGCCGACCGCCAGCTCATGCCCGAAGCCATCACCTGAACGCGCCCACCAGCTCAACCACGCCCCGGTCCGCCCGGGTCCGCCCGTCACGAACACGGTGGGTCGGGATGACTACGGCCCCTCGAAACACCCAGCCAGACGTCGTCGTAAAGCGTCAGCCGTGCGACGGTGTACCGCGGGATCCAGCGCGAAGGAGCCGGCACGCCCGGCAAAGCCACCTGAAGCCCGGCCTACTTCGACGCCTACTCGTCCGGCGGACCTTTCGCCCCCCTCGAATAGGTGCTGTTACCACCAATACAGAACGAGTTGCATCGGGTGAGATAGTCGGGCCCGGTCTTTCGGGGCTAGGTTGCCAATGACGAGTTGGCTTCAGCCAGCGCGCTGATCCGGGGAGCCACCATGTCTTTGGAAGAGGACAAACAGAACAAGGCAGAGTTCCTGCGCTTCTTTGAGGTCGTCTGGAGTGGCCGACTCCCTGGGGACGAAGAGTGGATGGGAGAGATTCTGACCGCGTTCCCCGATCTGAAAGCCACTCCTGATCGTGTGCTGGCCGCCGAGGGTGGTCATGTCGTGATCATGTTCACCGTGACCGCCACGCACCAAGGGGACTACCGAGGGGTCCCCGCCACGGGCGAGCCCATCACCTTCAAGGGAATCACGGTCGCTCAGATGGAGAACGGGAAGATCGTCGATGAGTTCTTCGTCGCGACGAAGATGGGTGCCGTGATGTTCGGTCAGACCTTGGATCAGGACTGATCCGCTGTTTCGAGATTAGAAGAGGCCGCGCTCGACTCGCAGCGCTCGTCTGAGGGCATTCGCCTCCCTTGAATAGGTGCTGTTACCAGCAATACGATGTGGCGGCTGACGCCCCTTGCCGGGCATTTTCGCGGGGCAGGGCATACGACGACGCATCGCCACCGGCCCGCTCGAGTGCTGGCCGCCACTCAGCCGTACCGGTTGGCGGAGGCCTTACGGACTTGGTGCGCCCGGGCCGGGGTGCCGCTGCACCGCGTCGAGACCGGCAGCGACCTGGTCGAGACGCTGGTGATAGGAAAGAGCATGGCGGAGAGCGAGGGACAGGTGAGCGCCGTCCAGGGCCACTACACGCGGGACGACATCGCCCAGCGCGTGCTCGCCGCGGCGCGCGCGGCGGCCGGTCCCGGGGTGCCGCTGACACCTGACGTGCTGGCGCCGATCGATCACTTCCATGGCGGCGGCCTCGCCTCGACGCGCGAGCTCATGGTCCTGCTCGAGCCCAGCGCCGGCGAGACGGTGCTCGACATCGGCTGCGGCATCGGCGGGCCGGCGCGCTGGATCGCCAGCACCTTCGGCTGCCAGGTGACGGGCATCGATCTCACGGCGGCGTTCTGCCGGGCCGCGGAGATGCTGAACGCCGAGACCGGCCTCGGCGACAAGGTGAAGATCTTCGAGGCCTCTGCGCTGGCGCTGCCGTTCGAGCCCAAAAGCTTCGATCGCGCCTATTCGCAGAACGTCGTGATGAACATCGCCGACAAGAAGGGCTTCTATCGCGAGGCCTTTCGCGTGCTGCGGCCCGGGGGCGTGCTGGCCATGGCAAACCTTTGCGCCGGGCCGGGCGGCGAGCCCTACTATCCGGCGCCGTGGGCGACCACGGCGGCGACCAGCTTCCTGTCGACGCCGGAGGAGACGCGGCGCGATCTCGAGCAGACGGGGTTCGAGGTCGTGCGGTTCGAGGACACGTCGGCCCGCACGGCCGCCGCGCGAGCCGCGCAGAGGCTGCGGCTGGAAAGCGAAGGCCTGCCGGCCCTGGGTTTCCACGTGTTCATGGGCGCACACATGCTCGAGGCGATGATCAACACGGCCCGCAGCGCCGAGGAAGGCCGCGGGACGAGCGTCGAGATCCTGGTGCGCAAGCCGGGGTGAAACGGTTTGTGTCGCGCGGCGCGCCGATGCAGGGTGCACGAGTCCGTCCGCCAGCGAGGTTGCCCCAGCGAGGTTGCCATGACCGAAGCCAGTTCGTCCTCCCCCCATCCCGCCCCGCATCCTGATGCCTCTCCATGCTGGAGAAGCGGCGGATCGAAGCCGAAATATTGAAAGAGGTCTATCTCACCCTGAAGGAGAGCCACGACGAAGAGACGGCGAAGAAGACCATCGCCGAATCTGTGCGGCGGTCCGCCATCGAGCAGGCCCAGGCCTTCGCCGCGGCGGCGCCCGGCGGTCCCTCGCTCAAGGCGTTCCAGGACGTGATGCCGCTGTGGACCAAGGGCGGGGCGCTCGAGGCCCAAGGCAAGGCAGACCAGTCCGCCGCTAATCTGAAGCAGGCTGGCGAGAAGGTCAAGGACGCCTTTAAGAGCTGAAGGTCGACCACTGAGCCGGGACGCGGCCGAGGGCCGGGTCCGCGGCTCGGTGACGGCTCAGCCAGTCGTCGCCGGTCGGCTCGTCAGAGATCACGCCGGCGTACTCAAAATCGAGGTACCGAGGGACTGCGCGTCGGCGGAAGGGCTTGTCGAGCGCGCCTGTGAGGCGTCCGATAGGGGTGGTTGAGCGCCACGTGTGAGACGCCGATCCGTGACCAAGGGCAGTGCGCAAGCCGGTTGCTTTCGGGACATTACCTCGGCCTGATCCCGTCGCTCACGCCAGCACATCCCGACCGACCGCCCCGACTAGGGCCGCCCGGTCGACCCTCCAGGTGGCCACCACCCAGCCCTCCGGCAGCTGAGGGAGAAGCATTCGACTCCCTCGAATAGGTGCTGTTACCAGCAATGGGCACCATCGTCGACATGCCCCGAATCGGCACAATCAGGCTTGAATCGAGGCCGTTCTGCACCCCAACGGCGATGGCCCTCCTGGTCAGAGCCAGGTCCCCGCCTGTCGCATCCAACGAACGAATCGTGCATCGGATGAGAACGATCGCGGCACTCGGCTGGCGGCAGCGTTTGCAGCGTGGCGGGAGGACGGTTCGTCGCCGTAGGCGGACCCCTCACTGGCGATTGCCGGTGAGTTCGATGCGCATGATGGGCCGTTCAGGTGATCGGCGAGCAATCTCGGCGAATCCGAGCCTGATGAAAGTCGATAGGTACCCGCTCGCCGTGGCGCTGGGTGACACCGCACTGTCGAGAGGGTAGGCCTCGAGTGCGGGCGCCCCTCCGGCGCGCGCGTAGTCAACGGCGGCCGTAATCAGCGCGGTCATGATCCCGGTCCGGCGATGCCCCTTGCGGATGTAGAAGCAGCTGATCGACCACACGGCGACTTCGTCGACGCGTCGAGTCCGGAAGGGTCGATCCAGACCCGGAACAGCCTCTCGCGGAGTGACACGACACCACCCCACAGCCAACTCGTCGCGCGTCGCCAGCAGCCCGGGCGGCGGACCGGCCTTCACGACTCTCCGCATGGTGGCGCGATTGGTGGCCGAGGGGCGGTGGCGGTAATCGATACCCATCGGCGCAACGCACCAGCACCGCCCCGCCGGTCCGCCCTGATCGAGCAGATCGGTGAACGCTGGCCAGTTCGACGGGGTCAGCGGTTCGATCACCAACTCTGAGGAGAGCGATGCGGATCCCACGTCTCAAGACAAGCACAGCCGTTCCGCCCCACTCGCCGCAGCAGCGGCGCCCGCAAGGCGTCCCTCCAGTGACGCCGGCATGCGGTGTCCAGGCGAGGTTTCTGGGGTCGGCCAAACCCTCCCTGCAATCCGTCGTCGTGATCTTCGCGCGTTGATTCCGGGGCCGACGAGCTGCTCGACGAGCAAGGCAACTGTTCGAGCTAGCCCTGCAGCGAGAGGTTGTTGCCGTCGGGATCTCGGAACCAGGCGATCCGGGCACCGCTTGGCGCGGTCCAGAGTCCCCGGTCGTCCTGCACCATGCCGTCGTATCGGGTGAACTGCACCCCTTTGGAGACAAGCTCGTCTATCGTGCTCTCGATGTCCTCGACCTGCCAGCCGAGCACGGTGTACGGCACAGCGCAGACGGCCCCGACCGCGGTGATCCTCAGTTGCGTGGCGCCGGCGTCGGCGACCAACGCGAACGGGCGGGCATCCTGGAGCAATAGCCCGAGCACACCTCCGTAGAACGACTCCGCAGCATCGAGGTCGCTGACGCCGACGAAGCTGGCGATGCGCGCATCTCCGAGTGTCATGGCTCCATCATGGCGCGAGAGTTTCTGGCGGGAAGTTCGCGACCCGAGTGGGCTTGGCGGCCAATCGACGCTCGACCCCGCTGGCAGCTCCATGCGTTCTGCGAGTGGATCCGCCACGGCCGAACTGCGGTGATCAAAATGGTGCCAGGCATTGATGATGCACGCTGATACGTGGCGCTGACCGCCCTCCCCGACCCCCTCGTGCCTGTCGCTGTGCGAGCCCGATCCTCGAATAGGTGGTCGACATCCGCTAAGCCTCGATCCGTAAGTTGTTTGGTGGCCCGGGAGGGCTGGGTGTGGCTGAGCCTTGATTGCCCTCGATGGTTCCGGTGGATTGGCCGCCCAGCCCTTCGGGACGCCTCGACTGCTGATTGAGATGCGCGTTCTGGTCGCTGTTTACGGATCTGTCGGCGGGAGTCCTTCGGGCCAGGGAACTGTCGTGCGCTTCGAAGGAGGAGTCATTGATGCAGCAACCGAGGTCCTGCGGTTGGGCGGGTGTCGATGTCGGGAAGGGTCATCACTGGGTGTGCTTGATCGATGAGGCGGGCACCACCGTGTGGTCGGCGAAGGTGGTCAACGATGAGGGCGCGATCTTGGAGGCGATCACTGCCGTTCTCGCTCGGGCCGAGCTGGTGGTCTGGGCAGTCGATGTCACCGGGACCATGTCCGGGCTGTTGCTGGCGTTGCTGGCAGCGCACGGTCAGCAGGTGAAGTACGTGCCCGGTCGAACCGCCAACCAGATGGCCACCGCCTACCGTGGTGAGGCCAAGACCGACGCCCGCGACGCCTATGTCATTGCCGAGACCGTGCGGCACCGGGGCGATCTGAGTGAGGTCGAGGTCTCGACGGCGTTGGTGACCGAGTTGCGGCTGCTGGTGGCTCACCGCAGCGATCTGGTCGCTGATCGGGTGCGGATGGTCAACCGGCTGCGTGATGTGCTCAGCGGCTACTTCCCGAGTTTGGAGCGTGCCTTCGACTATGCCCACAGCCGTGGCGCCCTGGTCTTGTTGACCGGCTATCGGACCCCGGCCGCCATTCGCGGACGGGGGCAGGCTCGGCTGGCCGCCTGGTTGGTCAAGAGGAAGGTCCGCAGTGCCGATCAGATCGCCACCGATGCGGTGGCGGCGGCCAAGACCCAGCACACGATCGTTCCCGGCCAAGACGTTGCCGCGTCCATCGTGGTCGACCTCGCCACCCAGATCCTGGCCATCGGCGCGCGGATCAGCGACCTGGACGCCCGCATCACCGCCACCTTCCGTGCCCACCCACAGGCGGTGATCATCGAATCGCTGCCCGGCATGGGCCCGATCCTCGGCGCCGAGCTCGTCGCCGCCGCCGGCGACCTGAACGCCTATCCCACGGCGGGCCGGCTAGCCTCAGCCGCTGGACTGGTGCCGGTGCCACGCGACTCAGGACGCCGCACCCAGAACCTGCACCGTCCGCAGCGGTACTCACGCAAGCTGCGTCGGGTGTTCTACCTGTCCGCGTCGGCGGCCATGATGCGCGAGGGACCGAACCGCGACTTCTATCTGAAGAAGCGCGGCGAAGGGCTCAAACACGTCCAAGCGCTCATTGCCCTGGCCCGCCGCCGCGTCGACGTGCTGTGGGCGCTGCTCCGCGACAACCGCGTCTTCCAACGCGTCCCACCCGGCGTGCAGACCGCTTGACAACTTCATTGAGAATCCACCGACGGGGTGGGCTGGTGATGGTGGTGTGAGCGTGGCGTGACGCGAGAATGCCCTTACGGGCTGGGAGATTGGGACTTGCGACGGTTCCAATCTATCCTGACCCGGAAGGGCATCTCTGAGGTGCAACTCTCTCACACGGCAAATGCGACGTCAGCGGTGTTCGACGACCCGAACCTGATCGGGTCGGCCGGTTTGGTGCCGGTGATGCGGCTCGCGGCCAAGGCCGGTCTGGTCGACCTGGCGGATCAGTTGTTGAGTGTGCCGAGCGACAAGGGCGCGAATGCGGGGGTGAAGGTCGCCTCGCTGGTCGCGGGGATGGTCGCAGGGGCGGACTCGATCGATGACCTGGCCATGCTGCGGCACGGCGGGATGGGGAAGGCTGTTCGCGCGGATCTACGCGCCGTCGACGTTGGGCTCGTTCCTGCGGACGTTCCGGTTCGGCCATGTCCGCCAGCTTGACGCGATCGCCGCCCGGTTCCTCGCCGAACTGACCGAGCACACCGGCTCCTTGACAGCAATGTCGCATCGGCCGACCGGGGTTCGCGTTCGTCGATGTCGACGACACCGTGGTGCCGGTCCATGGTCACGCGAAGCAGGGTGCCGGGTTCGGCTACAACCAGATCCGGGGCTTGAACGCATTACTGGCTACGGTGACCGTGCCCGGAGCGGGGCCGGTGATCGTGGCGCAACGACTCCGCCAGGGTCCTGCGCCTCAGCCCGCGGCGGGAGACGGCTGGTCGCCGACGCCGTCAAGACCAGCGGCCGGCTGCTTGATGCCGGCACGGCGGTGTTGGTGCGGATGGACTCCGCGTTCTACGGCCGCAACCCGGTGCACGCTGCCCTTGCCGGTGGGGCGCAGGTATCAGTCACCACCCGCATCGACCAGCGGGTCAAAGCCGCCATCACCACGATTCCCCATGATGCCTGGACGATGATCGAGTACACCGACGCGGTTTTCGACGAGACCTCCGGGCAGTGGATCTCCCGGGCCGAGGTCGCCGAGACCACCTTCACCGCGTTCGCCGCCCAACCCAAGAAGGATCAGGTGCCGGGCCGATTGATCGTGCGACGCATCCCCGACTTCCACGCCGCCAAGCACCGTGCCGCCGGCCAAGACGGCCTGTTCGACGTCTGGCGGTTCCATGCGTTCTTCACCACCACCGACCCCCAGGTGCTGGACACCGTGACCGCGGACAAGGTCATGATATCTCCTCGCAAGACGTCCGCCAACTGGGACGTGCTCGCGAGTTCCTCGCGGTATTGGCATCCGGGTCGGCTGACGGTCAGCCGACGATGTCTCCTCCACGCTTCGTCGACGGGGACCCGTAGGCGACCCTCGCGCGGGACGCACCATCCGGGCTTGATCGTGTTGTTGCACCCTGCCGGTCACGTTTCTTCTTCTGAAGACCTGAGGGCCTTCCCTCGTAGGGACGCAGGGCCCGGCGTCTAATACGCCTACGTCGGTGGTGGGCGACGACTCGAACTGTCCTTGAGTTGTCCGTGGATCCAAACCAGGTTTACCGCTACCGTCTCGGAGATGAGCAAGCCGCTTGCGTGCCGCGTTGGACGGCACGCGTGGCAGACCGAAATGCGACGGTTCGATGACGTTGAGGCCGCTCGTCCTGTGTCGGTCTGCACGCGTTGTGGGAAGGCAGACGCCGGGGGAGGGTTCAATATGGGACCCATACCGCACACTGTCGATCGAGACGGTCCACCGGATATGGGAAGCGCAATTGGTGGCGTTGGCGGGTTTTAGCCTTCTCGTAGCATCCGTACTTGATCGGAATGGCTATCGACGAGGGCCGACTGAGGCTCGATCAGAACCTGGCCGAGCTCTTGCCCGAACACGTCTCGGCCATGACACCCGCGCAGCAGGCGATCACGCTGAAACAGCTGCTCACCATGACGGCTGGGTTCTCGGTCGATGACGGGGGCCTGAACCTGGAGGCCGAGGACCCGGTTGGGCTCTGTCTGGCCTATGGGATGAGCAGCGACCCGGGGACGACGTTCGGCTACTCCAACGCGGCACCGCGCACCTGGTCGCGACCCTCGTGCGGAGCATGTGCAGTGGCCGACCGTTCACCGAGAACCGGGATCTGCGCGGAAGGGAGAGGTTCACCAGCACGCCTGCATGCGGGCGTTCCGTACTTCCAGCGGGCAGAATCAACTCTTGGTCAGCTCCTCGGCGAGCATCACGATGATGCCGCTGGGGCCGCGTACATAGGTGAGCCTGTACACGTCTTCGTAAGTGGCTACGCCACGCAGGGGGCGGCAGCCGTGCCTAGCGGCGATCGCGAGGGCCTCGTCAAGGTCGTCGACCGAGAAGGCGACCCGGTGCATGCCGATCTCGTTCGGCCGTGTGGGCTCGGTCTCGATGGCTCCGGGATGGATGTACTCGAACAGCTCAAGCCGCCCGTTACCGTCTGGGGTCTGGAGCATGGCGATGTTGGCGTGGTTGCCGTCCAGGCCAACGGCGGTATCCGTCCACTCTCCACTGACCGTATCCCGGCCCAGGACAGTCAGTCCGAGATCGACGAAGAAGGCGATCGTTGCCTCAAGGTCACGGACGGCGATTCCGACATTCTCGAGCTTGATGGGCATGCGTGGCACGCTACCGAGCGGTCGTCGATCTGTGCATGCCAAGCATCTTCACGTTCCGCAAAACGACCCTTAGCGGGAACGTTCAGCGATCGGTCCAGAGCGTCCACGTCAATCGAGTTCGGCGTCGGCGGCATCGCGCATCTGCCTGAACTGACGACGAGCTCTGGGGTTGCGTCCCATTCCGGGTGTGGTCCGACGACCGCTGGTGCTGCTCGGCCCAGTCCCTCATCTCCCGGACGCGGGCGTCGCTCGCCCCGGGCAGATCGGCGGCGAAGGCCTCGACTGACTTCCACCACATCTTGGACACCCGGTGATGCTCGCACGGATGCCGGCTCAGGACCGGGAAGTGCGCGTCTGTTCAAGGTCGGGTGGCAGGGGTGGTGCGCGCCCGCCGGCTCACCGGGAGCCGACCGTGCAGCGAGACTCGTGTACACGGCGACTCGTCTCCGGTGGTAGTGCTATCGAGCCCCGAGCACCCGACCGAACTCCTCCAGTGCGGGTTGCCCAAGGTCGCGTGCGGTCCACCGCTGGTCACCGCGCGCGGTGAGTCCCTTGGTGGAGCCGTACAGCACGTTGACGCCCGGGTGCTCATGACCTGAGTTGATGCCCTCACCGAAGGCGAGGTCGTCCAGGCGACGACCGTCCCGGTTCTTCCCGAAGTCTCCGACCGCCATACTCCCGCCGGTTTCGGTGCCACCCTCGCTGGTCTTGCCCTTGATCCCGGGGCTGTCGAGCGTCCAGGCGCGGCTGGCCTTCGGTCTCAGCCCTGACTTCCCACCTGAAATCACGATCACCTCAGCTTGCGATGCTTCCTGCTCGCCCACGCGCAACCAGCCCTGAACCGCAAGGTCGGTGTACGGGCCGCCGCGACCGTCGCGACCGAAGTTGCCGGCGGCAAGGTGGTCTCCAAGGCCGGCGATCCGTTGGCGATGCGCCAGCCCTCGGGTTCGCCGACTCAGGATCTGAGCACCGGCTGAGCTGAGCCCACGCTTTGATCCGTAGATGACGTGGACCAGCCCGGTGTCGCCGTTGTCGGGCGCGCCAACCGCGATGTCGGCGGTTTTGTCGCCGTCGAAGTCGCCGGCCGCCAGAGCGAACGCGAAGCGATCGCCGGACACGGGCCGCCCGGCGATGCCCCGGCTCCGCTGGTTCCACAGTTGCGCACCCGTGGTAGTCAGCCCGCTGGCTGAGCCGTACAGCACATTCAGCGATCCGGCTTCCTCGCCCCCCGCCACCACATCGCCCCAGACCCCGACGACCAGGTCCGCGTGACCGGTGCGCCCGAGGTCGGCTGCTGCGAGCGTGTCACCGAACGCTTCCGAGCCGGCACGCTTGCCGGGGATGCCGGGCGTAGCCTGCGTGAAGTACCGGCTACCGGTCGAGGAGAGTCCCGTGGAGGTCCCGTACAGGACGGTGATGGCTCCGGCACCGCCGTCTTCCCCGCTGGCGCCGACAACCAGGTCATCCGGGCCGCCGCGGCCGAAGTCCGCGGCGACCAGACTCGAGCCGAAATCGTCTCCGGACTCGTCAACCCCTTCGATGCCTGGACTGTCCTGGCTCCAGTTCTGGCTCCCGCTTGTGGTGAGACCAGACCGCGAGCCATGAACGACCCATACCTCCCCGGTCAGCCCGGTCGTCCCCAAGTCGTCGCCGATGGCGAGATCGGCGTAGCCGTCTCCGTTGAAGTCGCCCGGAGCGAGGGCTCCGCCAAAACCCTCACTAGCCGGCTCGGTGCCGACATCGTCGCTGGTCAGGGTTTGCGTACGTCGGTGCGTCAGCCCGTCGCGTGATCCGTACATGATCATCACGGTGCCGGGAACCGTCAGCAGCTCCTCGTCCAACTGTGACCAGTCCTGGGCGCCGACGGCCAGATCGGCGTAGCCGTCGCCGTCGAAGTCGGAATTGATCCCCGATCCTCGCCATCGATCGGTAGTCGGCGATGCCACCGTGACGTTGTCGGTTACTGACTCCGCGCTCGGCGCAGCGACTGCGGCTCCGGAGAGGACGGTGACGAGGGTGGCGACGAGTACGACACACCGCGGGTCTGAACGCATTGGTCGCCGCCCCTACTTCGCTCGACCCCGCGGCCCTGTGATGGCCGGGGGGAGACCGACGTTGTTCATTCAGGCGACCACGGTTGAGTGGATCTTCGCGAAGATGGCGCGACGGTCGCTGCCGCGGAAGAAGGCAACCCTGTCGCTGGCTACGACTGAACTGCCGAACCACTCACGACGGCTACAGCTGAGTGTGTCCACGGTTCCTCCGATGGCAGCCAGGACGGGGTCGACTCTCCCACTCGGGAATCGATCACCATGCTGGCGCTCATCCGCCGGCTCGGCAAGGGGAAGCGGCCTCCAGTACGCGCACCCGTGCGTAGTCAGCGCCCAGCCGCAGCCGGGTACCTGATGCTGCCGCCGACGACGATCTCGCCCCGCACCACTTTCGGCCTGTAGTCAGGCTCGGGTCCACGCAGCATTGCGCACGTACGCATGCTTCTCCAGCAGTGTCGCTTCCGCTGAGCCGACACCCCGGACGGTCGTGTCGACGGCAGCTACTAGAGCAGGCGATGAGCACCCGGTCTGCGAGCGGAACTCTTCCACGCCGAGGCTGTCGTGCGGTTACGTCAAGTTCTGCAGTAGCCGACCCTCTAGCGAACACAAGCGAGCTACCCCGTGACATCGGCGATCCGCGAGGCGCAGACTGAATTCGGCAGGAGGGCGGTGTGGCGTTGATGAAGACGGAAACTTCGGTGGATGACCGCCGCGCGCTCAGCTCCTCGCGCCCGAGACGCCAGCTGTTGCTCGGGTTCGTCGCCATGATGCTCGTTGTTGGCGGCCTCTTGGGTCTGCAACTCGTCCGCCATGAGATCTGGGTGCGCAATTGCGTGAAGGACGGCGGCATGGTCGTGAAGGCCACCGACGATGCGGCCCCGTTCGTGGCACCAGGCGCGCGCACCATCTACAACTGTGACGGACCGAGCGGGACACTCAGCACCTGGCGCTGATCGCCCGGCGACCAACTGCGTGCAGAAGCGGACCGCTCTCCCAGACCTGCCCTCGCGGCTTTGGATGTCAAGACGACCCCGGAAAGTGCCGGCCGTAGCGTTGTGGCCATGGACAGAACGGGTCGACGTGACGGCTTCTTTCGGCGCCTCGGGCGGGCATTTGTAGGTGTCAACGCTGTCGAGTACGGCAGACCCGTCCCTCCGAGCGGGCTTGAGCCCGAAGTGGGTCAGACCACGTCGCTGACCGTCGATCGGCTTCCAGAAGATCGAGAGGCTGATCGCCCCGCGAAGCATGGCAGCGTCGGTATGGATCCGGCAGGTGACACAGACCGATAGCCGACCCTCGTGCGGCACAGGCGCGGTGGCCCATCGTTATCGGCGAGGTACGGAGCGCGACGTGCCGGCTGACTACCCCCGATTCGCGAAGGTCTCTCGGTCCACGACATGCACGCGTCGGACTTCGCTTTGGTCTGGGGCCCTCAGGGGCGGAAGTGGAAGAGCGCCCAACTTGGCTGCCACGCGCGCTGAGCGATGGTTGTCGGGATGGAAGAGGACGTAGACCTTGGTCAGGCCGAGTTCCTCGAACGCGTACCTGAGGACAGCCAGAGCGCTCTCCGTTGCGTAGCCGTGGCCCCAGTGGTCGGGATCGAGGCGCCAACCGATCTGGAGTCCGTCGGGTGCCCCGGTGAACGAGCTGGTGCTCTCCAAGCCGACCCAGCCGATCGGTCGCCCGTGGGCCTTCGTCAGTACAGCCCAGTGGCCAAAGGGATGACCCTCCCAGGTATCGATGTGGAACTGCAAGAACCCATGCGCCTCCTCGCGGGTGAGCCCCCTGTTCATCTGAAACGCCATCGCGGGCGCCTTCGAGAAGATCTGCAGGTAGTCATCCAGGTCATCGGCTCGCCACGGACGCAGCTGAAGGCGCGGTGTCTCCAGGGTGACCATCCAGGCAGCATCCCACTCCGACCGCGGCGGGGCGGAGCTGAATTGACTCCGGCCGCTTGGCTCATCGTCGGCCCGGTCGAGGCGAAACCTCGTACGGGACGCACGCAGTAGCGGACCGTTGACTGCGAGGTGGGGTCGAACTTCGATACACGAGGCGGTCAGCGGTAGCCAGGTCGGCGGGTCCGAGGGTGATGGCGGATCGGCTGTCCGGCCGCGTCCCACTGCCGCAGAACGCTGAACGCACGCGGTGACGGTCCGTCCCGCCTCAGCAGCTCGAGCCGGGTGAGAGCGTCGTCGACTTCGAGCGAGCGAACCTTGCCCGAGGTCCACCACAA
Organism: uncultured Actinomycetota bacterium; assembly: GCA_963794405.1. Lineage (GTDB taxonomy): Bacteria > Actinomycetota > Actinomycetes > Propionibacteriales > Propionibacteriaceae > Microlunatus. The sequence continues at coordinate 36,402 of CAWCDP010000018.1, read as the reverse complement.
CGCCGTCGTCGATCCAGGGATCGGCACGAACCATTGAGCTCGCGCCGTCACGTACCGGCCGTGGGCGCCCGCGTAGGTGAATGCGTGGAAATCTCGATACGACATCCACAGGGACACATTCACGAACAGCTCACCCGCACCCACCGGTAGGAGTGCGGCGTGGCCAGCGACACCCTTGCCGCGCCATACGAACCCTGGGCTGGCTTCCGCGAGCCGGTTGATGATGTCGATGCCATCGACGAATCCAGCCATCCGCTGGTGGCTGAGGGGATGGCGTAGCTGTGCCACATTGACGACCGCCAGCAGACTGGTCACTCGACCAATCCTGCCCCACTCATGTCAGCCTCTACGAATTTGCACAGACGAGCACCCCTGATTGAGACGCGCTTCAGGGGTGACGTTCGCTCGCCGCGAGATCAGGAACGCGCGCACTTCGCTCTTGGTGCTCATCGGCGTCTCGGAAACGGTGACTCGAGCTCGGACTGAACCAGATCACGGTGACACCGAGCCGCTTCAGGTTGCCGGGGTGTCGCGTGACGCCACGAAGATCGCCGATCCCGTCGCCGCCGACTTCGGTGAAACTCTGCGGGTAGATCTCGTAGATCACAGCAGGTGCTGCTGCAGATCATCGACGGCGGACGCGTCGCCGAGCGGATGCGACTCGGCGAGCGAACTGCTCGCGTTGTCGTGCCATCCTCGTGGCCGCACGTTGTCGGATCTTCCGGGTGACCAGCCGACTTCGCTCATTTTTCGCCGGCGCGCCGACTGTCGAGGCGGCGTCGGTGGCGCTGATCAGCTCCGCGGCCAGGGTTTCGACCCGTTCCTCCAAGTTGCTGACGCTGAGGTCCCAGTCCTCGTAGTGACGGCCGGGGACCCGGGCCACGTCGAGCGAGGTACCGAGGACGATCACTCGATCCGAGGTGGAGAGCGCGCGAACACTGAGCCGTTCCTCATGTGCCGGGTTCAGTCCCATCATCACCAGCATCTGGTCTTCACGGCCGCCGGGGTTGGGCGGCTGGGCCCCAGCGGTATGGATCTCCACGCGGTCACCCACGAGTCGCCGCAAGATGCTTTCGGCGATCTGGGTCGAACTCGCGTCATCGCCGACGAACAGAACGATCGGGGGAGACGTCATCGCCGCCACCGCTGATGACACGAGCCCGTTCCCAGCACCCGCGCTTCCGCCGATCGGCAGCCACACATCGGGGTGGGCGGCAGCCGCGGACCGGTGACGGCAGTCGTCATGTCGTCTTGCTCGCCCCGGTGGAATCGCGGTGACCGTGGTGGGGTGATCCGGCCATGGACGACGCATCCAGCGGTCACGTTGACGGCCTGATGGGTGCAGATACCTCGGTGGGGTGCGGGTGATGTTGCAAGGCGCTCGCTGCGTTCGTGGTGCGTTGCCGTGATGCTGCCCATGTCGTCAAGGCAGTCTCGGACGCCACCACCCTCAGGTCCGCTCCTGTAGGTCGGCCTGAGCGGCGCCGGCGCCGGAGGCTTTGCCGTTCCTGCTCGGTGAGTCCACCCCAGATGCCATGATCGGCGCCGACATCGATCGCCCATTCCAGGCACGCGAGCCGTACCGGGCAGCTGCGGCAGATCTGTCGTGCCTGCTCCTGTTGGGCCAGGGCCGGTCCGGCGGTGCCGATCGGGAAGAACAGCTCAGGGTGGTGGGAGGTGCAGGCAGCGTCGCGCCGCCAGTCGTACTCTGCTGCATTCATGCTGTTGTCCTGTGGTGGTGGGAGGTCGCTTGCACTGGAGAGGGACCAACTCTTCGGCCGGCCGAGCGCAGAAGCCGTACGTCACGATCCACGGTGCCGTGGCGGCCCATGGTGATAACGCTGCGTACTCCGAGGGACCTCGGCGATCGGGGACGGCGTTTCTGTCCACATCCAGTGCGGGGCGAGGGGAAGTAGGTGTCGCCCGCGCACCAGCCGGTCCCCCAGTGGGTGGGGGCGGTGGTGCGCGAGCGACAGCTACCGGGCGTCAGAAGACGCTGTTGGGGTCGTAGTACTTGTCGATGTTGTCGCAGCCGATGCCGACGGCTTCGGTGAAGGACTCCTTCGGGTAGTCGGCCGGTTTGGTTTTGCCGGTGGCGACGTCGACGGAGATCTTCAGCGCTTCCTCGGCGGCCAGGGACGGGGAGTTGAGTCCGGTGGAGATGTAGCGTCCCTCGCAGCCGCCCTTCTTGATCAGGGCCAGGGCTTCTTTCTGCCCGTCGGCGGAAGCGGCGACGTAGACGTTCTTGTACTGGTCCTTGCCGTTGATGACGTTGTAGGCACCCAACGCCATCGAGTCGTTCAGGCCGAGGATCAGGTCGATGTCGGGATTGGCGGCGAGCATGTTCTCCGCCGCGACCTGGCCCTTGTCCTGCTGGTAGTCCCCGGCCTGCTCGGCCTTGATCTCATACGGCAGTCCGCCCTCCTTGAGCCCGTCGAGGAATCCCTGGCGCCGGTTCGGGCCGACGAACTCGTCGGTCGCCGGGCCGGTGAGGATGACCATGGTGATGGACTTCTTGCCGGCGTCGAGGAACCGTTTCGCGGTGATCTTCCCGGATTCGCGGCCGATGGTCAGGTTGTCGGACTGGACGCTGGTCATCCCGGTGCCGGGCACGGAGGTGTCGATGTAGGTGACCGGGATCTGGGAGGCGATCTGGGTCATCATCTGCTTCTGGCCCTTGACGCTGGTCGCGTTGACGACCAGCACGTCGGCGCCTTGGGCGATCATGGCCTGCATCTGGTTCATCTGGATGACCGGGTCCTTGTTCGCTGCCTGGAACAACAGCTTGAAGCCCTGCTTATCGGCGATCTCCTTCGACTGGACCTCCATGGCCGCGAAGTACGGTGCCTGCAGCTGCTGCTGCGCGAAGCCGACCACGACCTCGTTCACGTTGGCTTTGACCCCGTTCGCCGGTCCCTCAGCGGCGGGTTGGACGACGGGTAGATCTCGCCGCAGGCGCTGAGGGCGAGAGCGGTCAGGGTGGCGGCCACGGCCAGCGGCAGCCGGCGGCGGCGTCTGCTCGCCGGGGCGAGTCTGGTGCGGTGTGTGTTCACTGTTCTCTCCGTCGAGTTCGTGTCGTCACTTGGTCGACTCGGTGTCTCGGTCGTCGGTCTCGGTCGTCGTCTCGGTCGTGGTCTCGGTCTTGGACCGGGCCCGGCTCCGGGTGAAGGAGACGGTGGCCAAGGTGACCGCGACCAGGATCAGGGCGCCGCGGAACGCGTCCTGGAGGAAGGTGGACACGTTCAGCAGCGACAGCAGGTTCGCGATCACGGCGAAGATGACGGTGCCCATCACCGCCCCGAACACCTTGCCCTTGCCACCGGACAGGGCCGCACCACCGATCACGACCGCAGCGATGGCTTCCAGCTCCATCAGGTTGCCGGCGGTGGAGGTACCGGAGGCGAACCGGGCCAGGAACATCCAGCCGCCGAGCCCGACGAGCAGCCCGGCCAGGATGTAGACCGACCACAGGGTGGTCTTGACCGGGATGCCGGAGGCGCGGGCGGCTTCGATGTTGGAGCCGATCGCATAGACCCGGCGACCCCACACGGTGCGGTAGAGCAGGAACGCGATCAGCGCGACCATGGCCAGCCAGATGATGGCCAGCACCGGGATGCCGAGGAAGGTGGACTGCCCGAACTCGGCGAACGCCGGGGCGGCGGCCGGGGTGATCGGGATGCCGTTGCCGTAGGCGTAGACCAGACCGCGGGCCAGGGCGAGCATGCCCAGGGTGACGATGAACGGCTCCAGGCCGCGGAAGGCGACCAGCCAGCCGTTGACGGCGCCGACGGCACCGCCGATGACGACCGCCACGAGCAGGGCCAGGAACACCGATGGTCCGCCGAACAGGCCGGCGGCGATCACGGCGGCCAGGCCGAGGGCGGAGCCGACGGAGATGTCGATGCCGCCGGTGAGGACGACGATCAGCTCGGCCAGGACGACGACGCCGATGATCGACATCTGCAGCAGCAGGTTGGTCAGGTTGGTGCCGCCCCAGAACACGGCTCCCTTGGTGATGGTGGCCACGATCAGCAGGGCGACAAGGATGTAGAGGGCGTACTGCTGCTTCAGCCAGCCGATGAACTGGCCACCGCGGGAGGTGTCTTCCTCATAATGGTGGACCGCCGGGGGCGGTGCAGTGGTGCTGGTGGACATGGAAGCTCCTTCGCTTGGGGGGTTGGGGGTCAGCGGGTTGCGGGGTCACTGGCATGTGGGGTCAGTCTTGGTGGGTGAGGGCGGTGCGGATGAGGTCGTCGGTGTCGGCGTGGTCGGGGTCGAACTCGGCGACGATCTGGCCGTTGCGCATCACCAGGATGCGGTGGCACAGCGACAGCAGCTCCTCGGCCTCGCTGGACACGACCAGGACGCCTTTGCCGCGGGCGGCGACGGCGTGGATGATCTCGTAGATGTTGGCGCGGGCGCCGACGTCGATGCCCTTGGTCGGCTCGTCGAGGACGACGAAGTCGGGGTCGGTCTCCATCCACTTGGCCACGACGACCTTCTGCTGGTTGCCGCCGGACAGGGTGCTGGTGTAGGTCTTGGTGCCGCCCTTGACCTGGTACTCCCCGATCAGCTCACCGATCCGCTTCTTCTCCGCGCCGGCGTCGACGACACCTGCCTTGGCCATCTTGGGCAGCACGACCAGGCTCATGTTCTGGCCGTTGTCGAAGTCCTTGACGAAGCCTTCCAGGCGGCGGTCCTCGGTCAGGTAGGCGATCTTCTTCGCCACCGCCGCCGTCGGGGTCGGCAAACTCACCTCTTGCCCATGGAGCTTGATCGTTCCGGACACCGCCGGACGCTGCCCGGTGATGGTGCGCGCCACCGACGACCGACCGGAGCCGACCAGCCCGTAGAGCCCGACGATCTCACCGGGGTTCACGTCCAACGACACACCCTTGGCGCCGCCGCCGTAAAGGTCACGCACCGACATCACGGGCTGATGATCCGGTGCCACCTGGACAGGAGCCGGCCGGGCCAGCGCCTTGAGGGCCTGACCGATCATCAGCGAGGTGATCTCGTCAGGGTTCGACTCGGCCGCCTTCAGCGTCTTGATCAGCTTGCCGCCGCGCAGCACCGCGATCCGGTCGCACATCGCGAAGACCTCGTTGAGGCGGTGGGAGACGAAGATGATCGAGGTGCCGGCGTTCTTCTCCCGCTCGACCAGGTCGAGGATGTCCCTGAAGTGCTCCTCACTGGTCGAGGCGGTCGTCTCGTCCAAGATCATGATCTTGTGCGTGGTCACCGCCGCCCGGGACAAGGACAGCATCTGCCGCTGCCCCGGCCCCAGATCGCGGGCCAGCTGCCGGGTCGACAGGTGCCCCAGTCCGACACCGGCGAGGACCTTGCGGGTCTCGGCGTTGTTGGTGTCGATCTTCTGCGCCCAGGGACGGATGTCCTTTCCCTCACGCAGCTTGTAGAGCCACACGTTCTCCCCGACGGTGAAGTCGTCGATGATCAACGGCTCCTGGTGCATCATCAACACCCCGGCCTGCTCGGCCTCGGCGGCGTTGCGGACCGGATGGGGATAGCCGGCGATGGTGATCTCACCGTCGGTCAGGGTGTCGACCCCGGCCAGCAACTTCGCGAAGGTCGACTTGCCGGCGCCGTTGGCGCCGCACACCCCGAGCACGCTGCCGGCGTACCCTTCCAGGTCGACGCCGTCGAGGGCCTTGACCCCGGGGTAGTGCTTCTTCACTCCGACGGCCTTGAACGCCAGCTCTCCGACGGGGAGTGGACTGGCCTCTTCTTCATGTGCCGCAACTGCCATGGTGCGCCTCCTGATTGAACGTGGTGAATAGGTCGGGCTGTGAATGAAGGTAGACCCTGACGCGAGGTGCCGGATAGCGCCCGCGATGCCACACACTGATACTTTGTTGCCTACGTCGTCGATGCGCGGAGGAGGTCACCCATGCCGGAGTCGGAGCGGACTGCCCAGCGACTGGCCACCATCCGGGCCGCGCGCGAGGTGGTGCCGAGTGACCCCGACCATTCCGCCCGGTGGCATCGCCATGGCGTGCCGGGCCCGTTCTCGCGGTGGAACTACCACCCGGAGTACGAGGTCCACCTCATCACCGCGGGCACGGGCTGGTACGTGGTCGGGGACCGTATCGACGTCTTCGCCGCCGGACAGGTCGTGTTGGTGGGCTCGAACGTCCCCCACCACTGGATCAGTGACCTCTCCCCCGGGGAACGCCTACCGGACCGAGACATCGTGTTCCAGTTCCATCCGCAGTGGATCGACCGCTGCACCGAGCTGTTGCCCGAGCTCGCCCGGGTACGTGCGCTGCTGGACGCGTCTCGCCGTGGTATCGAGTTTCTCGGCTCCACCCGGGAGGCGGCGACCGATCATCTGCACGCCATCGGCGCCGCCGAGGGCCCCGCCCGCCTGGCTCACATCTTCGGGCTGCTGGCCGCCATGGCGGACTCGCCCACCGATCAGCGCCAGTACCTGGCCGCGGAATGGTCCACCCCGCACAGCGACCACGCCGACGGCGCCGCCGACCGCATCGACCGTGCGTTCGGCTACATCTTCACCCACCTCGAAGACCCGGGGCTGCGGCTGGCCGGAACCGCCCGCCACGTGGGGATGTCGGAGTCCGCGTTCTCCCGCTACTTCGCCCGCGTCACCGGTGTGACCTTCGCCGACACCGTCCGCCGGCTCCGCCTCGCTCAGGCCGGCAAGCTGTTGCGCGGCACCACCTTGCCGGTGGCTACCGTCGCTCATCGTGTCGGCTACGCCAACCTGTCCAACTTCAACCGGCAGTTCCTCTGCCACCACGGCCACACCCCCCGCCAACACCGCGGCTAGCTGTACTGCGGTCGCTCTGGTTTTGGCGTTGGCCGATGCCACCCTTGCTCGCTGAAAGGGGCCGGAAAGTATCAGCGATGGGCATCGCCTGGTCTAGTCCCTGGTTCGTCATCCGTCTAGATTCACTCCTGGCTCAGCCCCGAGCCCCTGACCCCAGGAGCGCGATTGTGACCAACCGCAGTGCCGTCCTTCATTCGCCCCGCGACGTGACCATCGAGGACCGGCCCATGCCCGAACCGGGCCCGGGTGAGGTTCTTGTTCGGGTCGTCGCCGTCGGGATCTGCGGATCGGACGTGCACTACTACGAGCATGGCCGCATCGGCCCCTACGTCGTGGACGCTCCGATGGTCATCGGTCACGAGGCCTCGGGTGAGATCACTGCGGTCGGCGACGGCGTCCCTCAGGACCGGATCGGTGAGGTCGTGGCGCTGGAACCAGGCGTTCCCTGCCGCAACTGCGCGACGTGTCTGTCCGGGCACTACAACCTGTGTCCCGACGTGGTGTTCTTCGCGACCCCGCCCGTGGATGGTGCGATCTGTGAGTACGTGACGCTGGCAGCAGCGTTCGCGCACCCGGCGCCGAACGGGTTGGACCATGATCATGCGGCGATGGCTGAGCCGGTGTCGGTGGGTGTCTGGGCCTGCCGCCGCGCCGGCGTCCAGGCCGGTGACCGGGTGCTGGTCACCGGCGCCGGGCCGATCGGACTGCTCACCGCCCAGGTCGCCCGTGCGTTCGGCGCTCGATCGGTGACCGTCACCGACATGAACCCCAACCGGGTCGCGACAGCCACTCAGCTGCGGCTCGACGGCCGACTCGCCTCCGCACCCCTCGAGGCGGAGTACGACGTCCTCCTGGAATGCTCCGGCGCACCAGCTGCGCTCAACGCCGGCATGAACGCGATGGCCAGGACAGGCCGCGTCGTCCTGGTCGGCATGGGAGCCGACAACGTCAGCATCAACGTCCCCCTCGTGCAAGGCCGCGAGCTCACCATCACCGGCACCTTCCGCTACGCCAACACCTACCCCCTCGCGCTGGAACTCATCGCCGGCGGCGCCGTGGACGTGGCCACCGTGATCACCCACCACTTCGACATCGACCACACCGTGGACGCCTTGACCCTCGCCGCACGAGAACCGGACTCACTGAAAGCCATCGTCCGACTGTGAGCGATCCGTGGCGGCAGCGGTCAGCAAAGACGTCTGTGCGGAATGGCCGCTGGCGCCATCGACTGTCGCTGCTGAAGAGCTCCTGTCGTTGGCCGAGGACAGGGTGTCCGCCACATCGTCGCCATGCAGCGGCGCTTCAGCTCCGCCGTTCGCTGCATGCGTGACCTCATCAGGCAGGGCTATCTCGGTTCAGCGCGATTAGCCAAGAAGGTCGGAGGCCGATCCGTTCTCGCTGAAGGGGTGGTTGAGCGTCGCCTCCGAGACGCCGATCCCTCATCCACAGCCGTTCGTAAGAGGGTCGACACCGCCGAGGACGCCACCCCCGCCCTCGCTCTGCAGGACTCCGAGGCCCAGCGCCGGGATCTCGACTCCGTTGTTCAGTGCGAGCAACCTGGCGTCGTTCACGGCCGGATCAACACCTTCAGAGCCTGCCGGGTGTCCATCAGCCGGTAGGCCTCGGCGATCTCGGTCAGCGGCAGCTCACGGTCGAAGACCTTGCCGGGGTTGATGGTGCCGTCGATGACCTGCGGGATCGCGGCCTCGAGGTAGGCCCGGATGGTGGCCGGTCCGCCGGTGAGGGTGGCGTTCTTGCCGAACAGCGACGTGAACCCGACCGGAGCCTCCTGGTACTGCGGAACGCCGACCCGGGAGATCACGCCGCCGGGACGGACGATGCCGTAGGCCTGCTCGTAGGCGGGCATGTGCCCGACGGCCTCCAGCACCACGTGCGAGCCTTCGCCTCCGGTGATCTCCATGACCTTGGCGATGCCTTCCTCGCCGCGCTCGGCGACCACGTGGGTGGCGCCGAACTCGCGGCCGAGGTCGGTGCGGTCGGTGTGGCGGCCCATCAAGATGATCGTCTCCGCGCCCAGCTGCTTGCTGGCGAGGACGGCGGAGAGGCCGACGGCGCCGTCGCCGATCACGGTGACGGTCTTGCCGGGGCTGACCTGGCCCTGGCGGGCGGCGTGGTAGCCGGTCAGGTAGACGTCGGAGAGGGTCAGCAGCGACGGCATCAGTGACTCGTCGGTGCCGGTGGGGATCACGACCGCGGTGCCGTCGGCCTGCGGCACCCGCAGCTTCTCCGCCTGGGTCGCGGACGGGGCGCCATCGAAGAAGCCGCCGTGGATGCAGGAGGTGGTGATCCCGTCGCGGCAGAACGCGCAGGTGTTGTCGGACCAGGCGAAGGGCACGATGACGGTGTCGCCGACCGACAGCGTGCGCACCTGGTCACCGACCTCCTCGACGACGCCGATGGCCTCGTGGCCCATCCGCCGCCCCTCGGGGGTGTCCTCGAGGTCGTGGTACGGGTGCAGGTCGGAGCCGCACACGCAGGCGTAGGTGACGCGGATCAGGGCGTCGGTTGGTGCGGAGATCGTCGGGTCGGGAACGTCCTCGACGCGGACGTCGCCGGAGGAGTACATGAGGGTGGCTTTCACAGGTTGCCTCTTTCAGGTGGTGGTGGAGGGGATGCGGGTGCTGGTCGCGGGGGTCAGCCGGCGAAGACCTGCCGCGCGACGGTGACGGCGGTCATGGCCTTGGGCCAGCCGACGTAGAACGCGAGGTGGGTGATGGCCTCGATCAGCTCCGTCTCGGTGACGCCGTTCTTCTTGGCGTGGTCGAGGTGAAAGGTCAGCTGCGCGGCGTCGCCGCCAGCAACGAGGGCGGCGACGGTGATGAGGCTGCGGTCACGGGCAGCGAGCCCGGTGCGGTTCCACACGTCGTCGAAGAGGACGTCGTCGGTGAGCTCGGCGAGCTTCGGGGCGATGTCGCCGATGGCACGGCGGCCGCCGCCGACCTGACGGGGCTGCTCGATGTGATCGGTCATGGTTGGTCCTTCCTAGGGGTCTGCGCTGGGCGGCGCCCGCGGGTCGGGCGCAGCGCTGCGAGGGATGGCGCCGGTGGTTGCCTGAGTGGCCGCCCAACAACCTAGAAGGGTCAGGCCGTCGGCTGACGGGGAGCCTGGTGCGGCGGTGCAGGCGGTCAGGGTGGGGCGGGAGTCGCTGCTGACCTGGAGGCCTCGAAGCCCAGGTCGAGACGGCCGACGGCCGTATGCGTGAAGTGTGTGGTGCCGCTGCGATGCAGGCGCACCTCGTGGGCCGCCCAGAGTTGTTGGGCACAGCGAGTTGGTATCCCCCGATCTAGGTGCGTCATGAATGGCTGGTCCCTGCGGCGTGGGTGGTCATGTCATCGCGTCTGGGGGTAGATGACATCACGGAAGCGCAGAACGACCACGAGACCGACGACACCGAAGACGCTGATGGTTACGGGCAACAAGAGGGCGCCGGCAGTGGTGAGCACCATGGCCCCCAGAATGCCGGCGGCGAAGATGGCCAGGTTGAAGGCGACGGGTAGGAACGAGTTGGCGACGTCAGCGTCGTCGCCGCTGACCGCGCTGAGCGGTCGCTGGAGCTGCGGCGACGCACCGCCGAATGTCAGCCCCCACAGGGCGATCGCGGTGTAGACCGCGACAGGTGAGCCGTGGCCGACGATGAGGAGGACGCCGGCGACGGTGAAGACGGTGAGGCAGCTGACGAGCAGCGCGCGGGGGTGGCGATCGACGAGCGCGGCGGTCAGCGCGATACCGGCGATGGAGGCGATGCCGAAGACCACAAGGAGTATCTCGATGGCGACCCCGGATCCGGCCGCGTTCAAGAACGGTGCGATGTAGGTGTAGGTAGTGGTGTTGCCGAGCATCCAGGCGAAGATCACGAACAGGATCGGGGCAACCCCGGGGATCCGGATGACCCGGCCCAGGGGCAACCGGGCGGATGCCTGCTGGCCAGGGGCATCGGGCACGACGAAGACGGCGAGCGCCAGGACGACGAAGGTGAGGATGGCGAGGCCGCCGAACGACCACCGCCAGCCGAACGTGACACCGAGCCAGGCACCCAGGGGGGTGCCGAAGGCAATGCCGACCGGCGCCCCGGCGGCGACTAGCGACAGGGCACGTCCGGCCAGTGCGGGCGGGGTGATCCTGACCGTGTAGCCGGCCAGCATCCCCCACAGCATCCCGGACAGGCCGCCGGCGACAAAGCGTGCGGTGAGAGAGAACGCGATGTCCGGGGAGACGGCAACCGCGGTGTTCGCGACCAGGAAGGCGGTAATCCCGACCAGGAACAGGGGCTTGCGCCGGAACCGGCGGGTGAGCACGATCGCGGGGATGGTGACGACCACGGTGCCGAGGGCGTAGGCGCTGACGAGCTGGCCGGCGATGCCCTCGGAGGTCTGCATCCCGGACGCGATCTGGGGCAGGATCCCGGCGGGCATCGTCTCGGTGGAGATGAGCAGGAACCCCAGCAGGGCGAACACCAGCAGGGATGGCAGCGGCAGCTGGTCGCGGCGGGGTCGATCATGAGCGGCAACAGCACCTTCCGAACTGGCTGATGTCAGTGGGCTCGTTGACGGTTTCGACATGGTTGGTTGCTGGTGGTCTAGGTGCATGTCAGGCTCGCTCGACGGTGACGGTGAGACCGTCGGGCTGGTCGGCGATGGCGGCGATGGTGTCCTCGAAGCGGCCGATCCGGATGATGCCGGTGTAGTAGCCGACGTCGCCGTAGTACAGGACGAGGTTGCGGCCGGGGGCGTAGTAGCCGATCTCGTCGATCTCGGGGTCAGACCCCGCGGGCACACCGTCAGTGGTCAAGGCCCGCGGCAGACGGCCGGTCTTCTCCAGCCCGTGGAGATCGTCCACCGTGATGGTCAGCGGCAGCTGGTCGGCCAGATCGCGGGCGGTCGCGTTGTCGTACAGCTCGGCGGAGAAGACCTGGTCGCCCACGGTGACCCGGATCGGGGTGACCCCCGGCGCCGTCGGCGTCGCAGGGCTCGCGGGGTCCGTCGCCCGGTCGGGTGATGCCGTGCTCGAGGGGCTCGGGGGCGGGGGCGGGGACGGCTGCTCGCCCCCGGGGGCGGGATCGGCAGATGATGCTGGGTTGGCGACGCAGGCGGCGACAGAGGCGAAAGCGACGACCATTCCCAGGGGCAGGGCCCATCGCCGAGGCTGGAACGTACGGGGGTGTCGTGGACGCGGGATGCCGATCATGACGGCAACGTTAGGAAACCTGCGTCTGGTGAGGAACACCCTGACGAGGGATGTACTGCGAGTACATCCCTCGTCAGCGTCTGCCGCTCAGCTCGCGTTGGTGCCGGTCGTGTCAAAGACTCCGCGGGCGTCGGTGGCGGCAGACCTGGCGTTGGGCCAGCCGGTGTAGAACGCCAGATGGGGTGATGGCTTCGATCAGCTCGGCCCGGGTGACGCCATTCTCGAGGGCCCGGCCGAGGTGGTACGGGAGCCGGTCGGGGTGCCCGCCGGCGATGAGGGCGGTGCCGGTGATGAGGCTGCGGTCCCCCGGGGCACAGCTCGGGTCGGTTCCAGACGTCGCGAAGTGCACGTCGGTCAGTGCGGCGAGCTTCGGGGCGATGTCGCCGAGGGCGTGGCGGCTGCCTCCGACCTGCCGGGGTTGATCGGTCACGGGCGTTGCTTCTCAGCTCGTGCGGCTCAGTCGCGGCTGGTGTTGTTGTACTCCTGGTCGGTGACGTGTGCTCCCCAGGTGGTGCCGGTGCCCGGGTCGTCACCTGTCTCGAACATGGCGAGGTTTTCCATGAAGTCGTCGGGCGTTGCTCCGTGCCAGTGTTCTTCGCCGGGTGGGGTGTAGACGTTCTGGCCGGGGTGCACGTCGATGATGTCCCCACCGCGGGACTGCATGCGGGCGATGCCGTGAGTGACGTGCAGGGTCTGTCCGTTGGCGTGGCTGTGCCAGGCGGTTCGGGCGCCGGGGCCGAACCGGACGAGGCCGACGACCATCCGCTGATTCTCGTCCTGGGGGGTGGCGATGACGTCGAACCAGACGTCGCCGGTGAACTGGTCCGGCGGGTTCTTCACCGTCGGCGGTTTCGGTTGGATGTGCGCGGTTGCTTTTCCTGTCCTGGTCGTCGTTCAGCATGGGTCCGCCCGCTGCCAATCGATGGTGGTGCTGCCAGACCCCCAACTGATGGGGTCGCGCGCGGACGGGGTGTTCACGGCTACTGGGCGGTGTAGCCGCCGTCGACGGGGAGGGCGACGCCGACCACGAAGCTGGCGCCGGGGCTGCACAACCACAGCACGGAGGCGGCGATCTCATGGGCCTGTCCCAGTCGGGCCATGGGTGTGGCGGCGGCCGCCTCGGCGCGGTCCAGCTCACCCTTGGTGATCATGTCGGTGACCATCGGGGTCTCGATGGTGCCCGGGCAGATCGCGTTGATCCGGATGCCGCGGGGGGCGTACTGCAGAGCGGCGCTGCTGGTCAGGCCGATCACGCCGTGCTTGGAGGCGTGGTAAGCGGCCCGGCCAGGCAGTCCGACCAGCCCGCCGAGGGAGGAGCAGTTCACGATGGCACCGGAGCCTTGGGTCCGCATCTGCGCCAGCTCGTGCTTCATGCAGGCCCACACCCCGCGCAGGTTGATCGCGTTGACCCGGTCGAAGGTCTCGGCCGCCTCGTCGGCGGCATCGCTGGGAGGAACCTGGATGCCGGCATTGTTGAACGCCATGTCGAGCCGACCGAACGTGTCGACCGCGGCGCTCACCATGGCGGCCACGCTGTCCTCGTCGGAGACGTCGCACGGGACGCCCAGCACGCGATGGCCGGCGGCGTTCAGCTCGCCGGCGGCGGCATGGAGGGTGGTCTCGTTGACGTCGGCCAGGACGACCGCGGCTCCTGCCTCGGCGAACGCGCGGGCGGTGGCCAGGCCCATGCCGGAGCTGCCACCGGTGACGAGAGCTACCTGCCCGGCGAAGTCATAGGTCGGGTTCATGTGTCGATCTCCTTCTCGTCGCGGGAATGCGGTCACCATCAGAGTCCACTGCAGGCATCGTCGTTCAGGTTTGTCCTGAAGGATCTCAGTTCGGCTTCGCCGCTTGTCGCGACCTCTGGACTGGTATCAGCCAACATGGTTACCCCGAGGGCTGGGAGTCTCTGTCGAGACGTGTACTGACAGGGGATCCCTCCGGCGGTGGATACCCCGTACGGTCGAGAGATGGACAACCGAGCCGAGGTGCGCCAGTTCCTGACCTCCCGGCGGGCCAAGATCACCCCGCAGCAGGCCGGCATGCCTGACGTCGGCGCCCGCCGTGTCCCGGGCCTGCGTCGTGGTGAGGTTGCCGCCTTGGCCCGCGTCAGTGTGGAGTACTACGCCAAGCTGGAGCGCGGCGCTCTCGGCGGTGTCTCCGCCTCCGTGCTCGACGCCATCGCCCGTGCCCTGCAGCTCGACGACGCCGAACGCACCCACCTGTTCAACCTCGCCCACGCCGCCGATGGCACCAGTGCCGGGATGCGGCCACGTCGCCGGGCCAGTCAGCAGTGGACACCCCGGCCGAGTCTGACCTGGGTCCTCGACGCGATCACCGCGCCGGCCATCGTCCGCAACGGTCGGATGGACCTGCTCGCCGCCAACGATCTCGGTCGGGCCATGCACGCCGCCGTCTACGCCAGTGCGGCCGGCGCGCCACCCAACTTCGCCCGGTTCACGTTCCTCGACCTGGACGCCGCCCACGACTTCTACCCCCGCTGGGAGGTCGCAGCGGACACCTGTGTCGCCATCCTGCGGACCGAGGCCGGCCGAGACCCGCACGACAAGGCCTTGCACGACCTCGTCGGGGAGCTGTCCACCCGGAGCAGCGACTTCCGCCACCGCTGGGGCAGCCACGACGTCCGTCTCCACGGCGCCGGCAGCAAGCTGTTCCACCACGGCGTGGTCGGCGATCTCGATCTGTCCTACGAAAGCGTTGACATGATCTCCGACCCCGGCCTCACCCTCACCATCTACGCCGCCGAACCAGGCTCACCCACCGCGCACGCCATCGACCTGCTCGCGTCCTGGCACGCCACCGAGCTCGCCGAAGCAGCTGCCGCCGAGACCGCGGCCCTTGGCGTACCTCGGCTCCACACCCACGACCCCGCCTCATCCGGCGGCGGATGACTCTCACCTCAGCACGACACACCAAGAACCCCATGAGAAGGAAGGAGCAGCACATGAGGAAGCGCACACTCGGCAGCAGCGGACTGGAGGTCTCCGCCATCGGCCTGGGCTGCATGACCATGACCGGCGGCTACAGCACCACACCCGATCGCCAGGACATGATCACGCTCCTGCACCACGCTGTCGACCTCGGCGTCACGTTCTTCGACACCGCCGAGATCTACGGGTTCCACGCCAACGAAGAGCTGGTGGGTGAAGCCCTCGCCCCGTACACAGACCGGGTGGTGATCGCGACCAAGTTCGCCCAGGACATCGATCCGGCCGAGCGCAAGCCCCGGGGTCGCATGCTCGGTCCCACCGAGATCGCCGGCGCAGTCGACGGATCGCTCCGTCGACTCGGGCTCGACGTCATCGACCTCTACTACCAGCACCGCGTGAACCCCGACGTGCCGATCGAGGAGATGGCCGGCGCAGTCAAGGACCTGATCGATGCCGGCAAGATCCGCCACTTCGGCATGTCCGAAGCCTCCGCCGACACCATCCGCCGGGCTCACGCCGTGCAACCGGTAGCAGCGGTCCAGAGCGAATACAGCCTGTGGTGGCGCAGGCCCGAGACCGACGTCCTCGCCGCGTGCGCCGAGCTGGGCATCGGCTTCGTCCCGTTCAGCCCACTCGGCAAAGGCTTCCTCACCGGCACGGTCGACACGACGACCACCTTCGCCGACACCGACCTACGGGCCCAGATCCCCCGGTTCGCCGGTGAGGCCATGGAACACAATTTGGCCCTAGTCGCCGAGGTCAAGAAGATCGCCGAGGCGAAGGGCACCACCCCCGGCCAGATCGCGTTGGCATGGCTGCTGGCCCAGCAACCATGGATCGTTCCCATCCCCGGCACCACCAAGACCCATCGGCTTGAAGAGAACCTCGGCGCCGCTGATGTCGCTCTGACAGCGTCCGAGCTTGCCCAACTCGACGAGCTCTCATCAAAGATCGACATCCAGGGTGGCCGGTACCCCGACGCCCTAGAAGCCCAAACCAACCTCTGACCCTCGGCGGCGAGGCGTGTCGGGGTGGCGATCGGCAGCGGTCGACCACCCCTGGTGGCGACCGCACCCACCGCCGCCATCGTCATCACTCCCGCGTGACCCGGGACCCCTAGAACCCAGGTGCTCAACATGAACAACCGGTCCGCTGCCGGAACGGATCGGCCCGCCGCTGGTCGGAGGCAGGCGTTCGCGTCTGCGGTGGTGTCGCTCACCGCGGCGTTCGCGGCATCAGCAAGCCCGATTCCGCTGTTCAACACCTACCGCGCCGAGCAGGGCTTCACCAACGCCGACATCTCCCTAGCCGTGGTCAGTTATTTCGTGGGCACCATCACGGCCCTGCTGGTTCTGGGACGTCTTTCTGGGCACCTTGGCCGACGCCCCACCTCCCTCGCCACCCTCGCGCTGCTGGCGGCTGGGTGCGTACTGCTCCTCAACGTCCACGGCCTCGGGTGGCTGATCGGCGGCCGGCTGCTGATGGGCTTGGGGGCCGGGCTCGCCAGCAGCGCCTTGACCTCCTACATCGTCGACGCCGCACCGTCGGCCCCGTCCTGGGTCGCCTCCGTCGCCTCCAGCCAGGCGCCCATGCTGGGCCTCACTCTCGGCGCTGTCGGCTCCGGGGCCCTCGTCCAGTACGGGCCCTGGCCCCGCACCCTGGTGTACCTCATCATGATCGCTGCGTTGCTGGCCTCCGCGAGCCTGATTGTGGCGAGTCCCGAAACCGCACCTCGCACACTCGGCGCCTGGCGCTCCCTGCGCCCCCGCGTCCACCTACCTCGGCGAGTACGCCATCTCCTGCCGGTAGCTGCAAGCATCCTCCTGGCCACCTGGGCGACCGGCGCCTTCTACCAAGCGTTCGTGCCCGCCCTGACCCAGGAGCAGCTCGGCACCCAAAACGCCTTGGTCATCGGTCTGGTGTTCTCCGCCTACATGGCGCCAAGCGTCATCGGCGCACCGATCGGGGGACGGTTCGCTCCCGCGACAGCTCAGCGGCTCGGCATGGTGGCCTTCCTCATCGGGATGGTCGCCATCCTCACCGCCCTGTCACTGAGCACCCTTCCCCTCTTCGTCGCCGGCAGCCTCATCGCCGGCGGCGGCCAGGGCATCGCCGTCAGCTCCACGATCCGTGGCTGGATCAGCGACTACGGTTACGAGGCGACGCTGCACGGGTTCGAGAAGTCTGCCCGCAAGCCGGCCTGGACAAGATCGACCTGCTGATCCTGCACCAGGCGCTGCCGTCGGAGATCGACACAGTTGGACGCCTACCGGGCGCTCGAGCCAGCTGCTTGCCGACGGCAAGGTCCGCGCGATCGGGGTGTCGAACTTCATGGTCGACCACCTGACTCGGCTGCTGGAGGCAGCGTCGGTGGTGCCGGCGGTCAACCAGATCGAGGTCCACCCCTACTTCCAGCAGGGTGAGGTCGAGGCGAAGGAACACGAGCACGGCATCCTCACCCAGGCTGGTCGCCGATCGGCGGGATCACCTTCTACCGCGACGGCGAGCACCTCCTCCACTCGACGACCCGGTCATCGGGCAGATCGCCGCCGCTCACGGCAAGTCGCCGGCGCAGGTAATGCTGCGCTGGGGCATTGAGCACGGCCGCTCGGTCATTCCGGAGTCGACCAAGCCGAACCAGTTCGCGGAGAACCTCGACGTCTTCGACTTCGAGCTCAGCGACGACCAGCTGCCGCGATCGACGCCCTCGACACCGGCCGCCGCGGCGGTCCCGAGCCCGAGGCCATCACCTTGGAGAGCTTCGGCCGCCCCATCCCCGAAGACTGACCGGACGGGTCCCGCAGCGGGGCTCTGCACGCGGGCCCCGCTGCCTCACCGCACGCGAGTCCGAGCACACCACCCGTGACCCCTCTGTCCCGGCGTGCCCTGCTGTCCGGCGACCCCTGCTCGGCGCCGGCTGGCTCGCCGCCTGCACCACCCGACCCGACACCCCCGCGAGTTCCACCTCACCGACCGGACCGGAGCCCTCTTCCATGCCTGTGCCGTCCTCACCGTCTGGCGGCGGGGTGTTGCTGGCCTACTTCTCCCGGGCCGGGGAGAACTACTACAACGGCGGCCGCCGGAACCTCGACGTCGGGAACACCGATGTGTTCGCCCGATGATCGGGACCTGACGGCCGGTCACCAGGTCGAGCTGCACAAGATCGAACCTGCCGACCCCTACCCACAGGGCTACGACGCCACTGTGGCCCGCAACGTCACCGAGCAGGACGACAACGCCCGCCCCGGCATCGCGAACCCGCTGGACTCGATCGACGCCCACATTACTGTGCTGCTGGCCAGCCCGATCTGGAACGTGCGGGCGCCGATGATCATGTCGACGTTCACCGACGCCTACGACTTCACCGGCAAGACGGTGCTGCCGGTCGTCACCTACGCCGTCTCGGGCCTCGGCAGTGTCGAACGCGACTACGCCGCCGCATGCCCCGGCGCCCGGATCGGCACACGGCTAGCCGTTCGCGGCGAACAGGTCGCCCAGCAGCGCAGCCAGGTCCAAGCCTGGCTCCAACAGGCCGGGCTCACCACCCGCTGACTTGCACCACCGACAATAAGGAGACGGCAGCATGAACGAAGCGGTTCTCGACAAGCGCACCCTCGGAGGCTTGGAGGTCTCTGCCATCGTGCTGGGCTGCATGGGCCTGAGCATCAACTTACGGCGAGCCCCTTGACACGCGACCGGGGTCGGGGTCATCCGATCCGCCCACGACCTCGGAGTCACCTTCTTCGACACCGCCCAGGTCTACGGCCCGTTCACCAACGAGTCCCTGGTCGGGGAGGCGCTGGCGCCGATCCGCGACCAGGTCGTGATCGCCACCAAGTTCGGCTTCGGGTTCAACGGCACGACGCACCGGCTTGGACAGCCGACCCGACCCCATCCGCGCCCCTGTCGAGGCCTCGTTGCAGCGGCTCAACACCGACCAGATCGACCTGCTGTACCAGCACCGGGTCGACCCGAACGTGCCGATCGAGGACGTCGCCGGCACCGTCAAGGACCTCATCGACGCCGGCAAGGTCGCCCACTTCGGGCTCTCCGAGGCCGGCGCGGACACCATCCGCCGGGCTCACGCCGTCCAGCCGGTCACCGCGGTGCAGAACGAGTACTCGATCTGGGCCCGCGAGTCGGAGGCCGAGGTGCTGCCGACCTGTGCGGAGCTGGGGATCGGGTTCGTGCCGTGGTCCCCGCTGGGCCAGGGCTTCCTCACCGGCACCGTCGGAGCCGGGCCTCCGGCTTCACTACGAATGCCGTTGCCAACCTGACCGGTGCCTCAATCGTGGCCAACACGTTCAGTCGGAACGGAAGGCACGGCATCCAGCTGAACTCGGGAAGCCGCGCGAACCGAGTCCTGGACAACGTCACCGAAGGCAACGCCCAGTACGGCATCCGGCTCTTGCCAGCAACCCAGGACAACCTGCTGGTCCGCAACCGCATGCTCGGCAACGGACAGGCCGACGCTGTCGATGAGACCGCGGTCACGACCGACGGCGTCACGGTGCTGGCCAACCGCTGGGTACCCAACACGTGCACAGTCGACGTCCCGGCCGGCCAAATCTGTTGAGTCAGCCGAGCCGGTCTAGCCGGCGCCGAGATGGAGAGCCGCACTCGGCCGCTGACCTAAGCGTCCACGGCAACGACCAGGAGGAGCGCCACGACCGTCGCTGCAGGGACGAACCAGCGAAGAACCATTGGCGTCGGTGTCCGCCTCACCCGCGTGCGTCACCGGTCCGGTGTGCAGGCCTCCGTCGATGGCGCTGGTTCGCCTGGGAGCTCGGAGTCGCCGCCGACCTGAGCTGGACATCGACCCGGATGACCTGCGCGACGCGAACGGCAGCCCTTGACCGGGGAAGTGCTGGCCAAAGCCGTGCTCGCTCGGGCGGTGGCCGCCGGCGCCCTGCCAATGGATGCGTCGGCGCACGCCCTGTCGCGGCTGCTGGCGGTCTTCGACGCCTTCGTCCGCGGGGTGGTGGTCGACTATCGGGCTCACGCGTGTGACGGTCCGGTGGCGGGCTTCCGGGCGACCGAGGAACCCTGCGCCAGCGAGGCGGTCGGCCGCTGGGCCTCGGTCGCGACCGGTGAGTTTCGAGCGTACGACGTGCCGGGCAACCACTACACGCTGCTGCGTCCGCCGAACGTCGACTACCTCGCCGCAGAGCTCGCCGACGCCCTCAGCTGGCGGTGACCGGGGACCTCGGCGCTGGGCAGATGCACGGTGGTGGTGTCGGCGCCGGAGATCGGAAGTCTGACCTGGCGGGGGTGGGCGGTGGCCAGTGAAGCGCCGACTCGCCGAGGCCTGCTGCCCAGGCCGGGTCTGCTGGCCAGCCTGCCGCCCCCGACAGACATGGCCGGGAGACAACCGTCGATCTGCGGGCAGCGAGGCGCTTTCCCAGCGAGGAGGCGGCGGTGGCGGAGCGGGTCGACGCTCCGCGGCGGGAGTTCGTCACGGCCCGGATCTGCGCAGCCGGGCGCTGGCCGAGCTCGGAGTGGCTGATGCGGCCATCCGCGCGGTCCCGCCGGCAGCCCGATCTGGCCGGCGCGGGTCGTCGGGAGCCTGACCCACTGCGTGGGGTTCAGGACCGCGGCCGTGGCCTAGCAGCGGGAAGTCCTCAGCCTCGGCATCGACGCCGAACCACGAGCCGGGATGCCGTCCGATTCCTCGAACTGGTCGTGGACCCGGCCGGCGTGATGGGCTGGCCGCCCTGCGCGACCGCGATCCGGCCATCCCCGGGATCGGCTGCTGTTCAGCGCGAAGAGCCTGTCTACAAGGCGTTCTTCCCGCTCGCCGTGCAGTGGTTGGACTTCGCCGACGTCGCCGATCATCGACCCGGGCGGGTCCTTCGTGGCCCTCTGCGCGGCCCGCAGCGATCCGGGCTGCCGGAGTCGAGACATTCGCCGGACGCTGGGGGGCCGGGGTGGGCATCATCGCGACGGCTACGGCGGTTCGAGATCCCATCCGGTCGCGCCGTACGGGTGAGGTCAGGGCTGGGCGGGCCAGTCGAAGAGCAGCGAGTCCAGGCCTCGGGGCCGGGCACTTCCGCCGCCCTGCCGATTACCCGTGGGATTCCTCGTCCGGCTGCGGACTCTCCCCCGGATTCTGACGGAGCACCAAGCAGCCGCGGGTGACGATGATCGGCCGCGGGCTAGCGCCCAATCCGCCATGTCCGCGGCACTAACCATCCGAGCTGTCATTTCTCATGGATGACCATCACACAATCCGTGACGATTTGGGAGAGAGAGAGAGGGCTCTCCGACTTACGAGTACGACGCTGTGGGCCCGCTCGTCAGGCCTGTCGGCTGAAGCCGAGTGTGCGGTATCCCGGCATCCGTCGCTGGAGGGAGCCGGCCAGGATCGGGACAGCGACGTCATGGTAGTCGTGCACCTCCGCCGTCTCTTGCCTGGTGCTGCGCGTACCACCCGGCCAGCGCACTGCACCAGCAGACCCTCGAACGAGACCGGCGCGGCCAGAACAGCGTGTCCAGGGCAGGAGCGTCGATGCCCTCACCATAGGCGTCGTCCCGACGACTAGCACCCGTCCCCTGCGCGTACCTGGTCGAGACGCTCCACGGCAGGCTGCCGGTCCGCGTGGAATCCCACCTGCAGGATCATCGGCTCCGTACCGTCAGCTCGCAGGCGGGTTCGAGTCGTCCAGATGCGCGACCCGTCTGGTCAGTACCAGACAGTTGCGTCCTCGGCCGAGCGCGTCGACTACATCCGCGAGGATCTGCTCGCTGCGCCCCTCATCGGCAACCAGGGCACCATGCCCGCAGCAACGGGGCTGGGTGACATGCCGTCCGGGACGTCCCACTCGAACTGGGTCTCATGAACATAGAGCAGTCGGGCAGCCACGACCCGGGCTCCGACAGGTCGACCAAAGTGGACTCTGTCGGCTGGTTGAGTGTGTGCCGGACGGGGCCGAGCTGCCACGTGACCAGTCGCCCAGGCCGTCACGGCGTATCGCTGTCGCGTCAGCCCGAGCCAGAACTGCGCGCCGATCTTCTTGACCGAGTGGTCGTACGCGGCCGCAGCCAGGTGGTGACACTCGTCGACGATGACCTGCCCGTAGCCGCCGTCAATCCGTCGACGTCGTCGTGCCGGGCCAGCGACGGCAGCATCGCGATGTCGATCACCCCGGTGAGCTTCTTGCGCCCCGCACCGTGCTGACCGGCCTTGAAGCCGAGGAACTCCTCGATCCTGGTCGCCACTGATCGGCCAGCGCCTTGCGATCCACCAAGATCAAGGTCGACGTCGCCCGCTCGGCGATCGACGGCGCAGGCCATCACCGTCTTGCCTGAGCCTGGTGGTGCGACGAGCACGCCGTCGTCGTGCGCGAGCATCGCGCTGACCGCCCCGACTGCGGCGGTCCAGCTCTCCGGAGAACGCCACCTCGATCTCCCGTGCCCGGGTTGCGGACATCCGTCACCGATCAGCTGTCGACCCAGCTCCGCTCGACGATCTCGCCGACGGTCGTGCCTGAGACCGCGAGGCAGCACCAGACGGTCATCGATGGTGATGTCGTATCCACGGACGAACCGCGGGGTGTCCCAGGTCGACTTCCGCAGTCGCTGCAGTTCGTAGAACTTCGGGTTGGCCATCGAAGCCGCATGTTGAACGTCGCCAACGCGGCCGGCGTGCAGCTGCGCCGATGTCCATCACCAGCGTCGCATCCGAGCTCGGCCCGCACCACCGCAGGCAGTCGTGGCTGCACCTGCGTGGCCGCCGACCTGCTCACCCGGGTGATGTCCGAGCCGACCGCGGCCTGCTTCACCCGCCGAGCAACCCTGCCGCGTCGCAAGGACTGAACCGATCCAACGTCGACAAGAAAGCCCACTGGTCCTCGTACGGCTCCAGCGTCGCAAGGTCGAGGAACACCGTCAACCCGTCATCGCGGTACCGTCGCTGCAACGGAGCCGCGATCAGGTTGCCGAAACCGCCCTCCGGCATCACGTCCTGGTTCGGGAACAGCCGGTCGTACGAGCTCAGGTCCATCGAGCCGCGCAGCACCATCGCCTCGCGCAACAGCACCGTACCCATCGCCCGGGCCGACGACGCCGCCACCGGGGCGGCGAAGAACACCCAGACATGCGCGCCCCGACCAGACTTGGACAGCTCCACCGCCGCCGGAACGCCGCTCGCTCGGGCAGCCTTCGCGTAGGCCAGCGCGTCGAGCATCGCCGCCTCCCCATCGAAATCGGCGGCCAGGAACCGGCACGAATTGTCCCTCAACAGCGGATAGAGCCCGATGAACACGTCGCCGGCTAGGTGCGCGGCGATCACCTCGGGGTCAGCGGCAGATAGCGCAGCCGACGCGCCGATCCATGCCCTTGCGCCATCCGCCCGCCACCGCCGGCATCCAACCGCTCGTCCCCACACGACGGTTCTCCCACCGAACGGCGTAGACATCGCGTCGAGCCCGGAAACGGTCGCGCGTACAGGGCGAGCTTGTCGTCCACCGGCGACGCCATCGTCACCATTCCCGGAACCATGGGCACAGCCAACTGCTCAGACGATGGCGTGGTGTCCAGTCCCCGCAGATCGAGCAGCCGAGCCAACCTGTCATTCTCCACCCGCAGCCGACCCAAGCTCATCGCGCAGCTCCAACAGCCCCTCTCCGAGCCGACAGTCACAGTTGAATCGTGGCACAACCCTCAACCGAGGAGATCTCGCAGCTATGCACGATGACACGCCCGCGGCGCGGCCGCCTACGCAGGTATCGCCGACAGGCTCAAGTTCATGGCTCAGGACATCCCGAGACACTGAACTGACACGCCCCGCACCGTCAAGACCGGATGCCCGGGGATCGCATAGGGACCGGCAGACCGCAGCCAACCGGACGAAACCGGCCACAACCGGACTCGAGAGCCGCAGCAGGCGGCGCATCTGCCCTAGTCGCAAGGCTTTTACTGTCTTGGTGCCGGCAGTCTCACCGTCTGCTTACCTCTTCGCTTCCGCGTTACAACGTTGACCAGGGTGAAACTCGAGCAACATCAAGTAGCGTAATCCCTAGTCAGCGCATGATGATCTTGCTGGTGGCAGGTGTTGGGTTCGAACCAACGTAGGCGATGCCGGCAGATTTACAGTCTGCTCCCTTTGGCCACTCGGGCAACCTGCCACGTCGCCTCGACCCCTCGGGGCGTCGGCAACGATCGCAAACAATAGCAACTCCCGGCGGGACCGCCCAATCCACTTCACCGGGTCGGCGCTAACGTGGCCCAGCGCCCAGTCACCGAACCGCAAGGAGGAGAGCCGATGGCCTCGGAGAGCTCGTTCGACATCGTCAGCAAGGTCGACCGCCAGGAGGTCGACAACGCGCTGAACCAGGCCGTCAAGGAGGTCCGTCAGCGGTTCGACTTCAAGAACACCGACGCATCGATCGCGTGGTCCGGTGAGGCGATCGAGCTGGAGGCGAACTCCGAGGAGCGGGTCAAGGCGGTCCTGGACGTGTTCCAGTCCAAGCTCGTACGCCGTGGCGTCAGCCTGAAGTCCCTCGACGCCGGCGAGCCGCGCTCATCGGGCAAGCTCTACAAGATCACCGCCACCACGTCCGAGGGCATCAGCCAGGAGAACGCCAAGAAGGTCTCCAAGCTGATCCGCGACGAGGGCCCGAAGGGTGTCAAGGCGCAGATCCAGGGCGATGAGCTCCGCGTCAGCTCCAAGAGCCGGGACGACCTCCAGACGGTTCAGGCCCTGATCAAGGCCCAGGACTACGACTTCGCGGTGCAGTTCAGCAACTACCGCTGAGCGCCCTCCGTCGAGCCGGCTCGGGTGATCGGTCACCGAGCCAGTCCGCCAGCCGGCAGTTCGTCCGCCGAGAATCGAGTGGGAGATCTGTGGGGTCTTCAGACCTCTGAAGACCCCTATTTCCTCCCACTCGACGGAGACCTCCGGGCACCCGGATCAGCGGACGAGAACCTGGACCTCACCGACGGGCAGTGGAGCGCTGGCCGCCCGCGGCACGGTGATCACGCCACTGGTGCCGTTGACGGTCCAGGTCACCGCCCAGTAGCCGATGGCAGTGACCGTGTAGTCGCCCTTCGGCAGGCTCGGATCCTCATAGCGGTAGCCGCAGTCCGGCGACGGCGTTGCCGCCTTCGTGCCCTTCCGGTACGGGGTGCCACCGTTCCGGCAGGTGACGGTCTTCCCGTCACCCATCCGGAACACCGTCTTGGTCAGCTGTGCATCGAGGGAGACGGACAAGCCCGCCACACTGTCGCTGACCGGGCCGACGTGGGTCGGACCCTCGGCCCACACCCAGAGCGGATAGCCGACCGCCGCCATCTTCCACTTGTTGATCTTCGGGTCGGGGCCGACCTTGGGGGCATTCAACGGGAGCTGGAGACGCGCGACGGCGATAGCACCGGCTTGGGCGGGGGCCATGAGTGGTGGCCCAGCCCGAGCGTCGATGTGATGATGCCTAGCGCCCTTGCAATTGATGGCATTACGGCTGGCGCCACAGCGAGCGCTCGCTGCTTCGAGACAGAGGCAATCCAGGTAGTCATTGAGCTGGTCGTAGTACGTTCTTGCTTGCCCGCTGGTATGCGGCGAGTCGCTGCTCAGGTGTAGGACCCACATCTCGACGCCACGGAGCCAGATCGTTCGGCTCCCGGACTTCGACCACCGCCATTTCGACTTCAGTTGACTGCTCGGCGCCTTGCAGTTCCCATGGATCCTGTTCACCCTGCGTCACCGCGCAGCAACGGCCACTGACGAAAGTCGTAGTGATTGCGATGCCGCAGAGCAAGCACTAAGCATCCGGCAACCGGCTGCTGAATGCCATTCACGTGAGCACCCAGACTCGCCACGAGAAATTCTTTACGACTTCGACTTGCACGTCGGTGATCTTCCAAACACCATCCTCGCTCGAGTCGCTGTGAGCGTCTGTACGAACCGTAGTGGCCGATCCTTCGCGACTTCCGTTACCGTCTCATCCAGAAGCCTCACTTGCAGTCGCGTCCTCACAGGCAGTGAGGGCCAATTCGTCGGGGCTCCATCCGCCAGTCGGCAACGACCTGCGTAGTTGGCCGGCCGATCGGCTCTGCCACCCGTTCTCTTTAAGACCTTGAGGTCATTCATCTGCACCTCGAGATAGAACCCAGCGGTAGTTCTGCTAGCAGAGCCTGGTTGGCTTCTTCGCGCCACCCGCCATAGCCAATCTTCCAGATTCCGCGAACGCCGTCAGGTACGCCTTCTCCGCCGCCTCAAAATCCAGCCGCTGCTGTCGCTCCTGAGCGTTCTCCGTGGGTGTCGGACTCGCCGACGGCGAGGGCGCGGACGAGGTCACTGTCGGCACGGGCGTCACGCTCGGGTTCGGCCCGGGTTCAGGCGTGCAGCCAGCCACGAGCAGCCCCAGAACGAGGACCGCCCCGCAGCTTCCCACCGTCAGACGCTTGACCACACTGCCACCTCCGCTATGGCGCGCGACCCTATACAAGACACAGGGCTGACGCGAATCGACGGCTCGCGGCGAGCGCAGACACCATGAGGAACATCACACCCCTAGCGACCCGGACCCATGTCCCGGTCATGAACCACGATCGGGCACCGGTGTTGGCCCACCTGTGGTCCGAAAGCCCGCGATGTTGTCCGTTGAGTCGCAGTGTTGTCCGGGCCCGGAGATGGCCGAGTCGGCCGACGGCGATCCTGACCCCATCCGGTCTATTCAGAGCACGTCGACCGTCACGCGCTGGCACCCGACCCGGCCCGGTGTTCATGCGTGGTTCCACTGCCCTGCCGACGGGCTGATGCGTCGGCTGGCGTACGGACGAACTGCGGATTCCCGATCAGTCGTGCGGGGACGCCCTCTCGGCAGGTGCCCTGCCCGCGCCCTAGCATGTCGGCCAGGATCCGTCCCGAAGCGACGCGGCGGGCGACGAGAGAGGCAAGCGGTATGGGGTTCCTGGACGACATCAAGAACAAGGCCGGAGAGCTCGGCGAGAAGGCCGGCGATCTGATCGACACCGGCAAGGAGAAGGCCGGCGATCTGGTCGATGCGGCCAAGGACAAGCTGGACACCGACGACGACGGCGACGTGGACACGGCCGACGCATCGCACGCGTTCGACGATCTGAAGGATCGCGTCACCGGCGGGGGCGATGCTCCGGCTGATCAGGTCGCCGCCGCTGCCGGTGCGGGCGATGCCACCGCCACCGGCACCGAGTACACGATCCCGTCGGCGGAGACCGCGACCGAGACGCCGACCGACCCGGTCGGACCGGACCTCGGTGCGGAGGAGGCAGTCGTCACCGAGGACCTGACCGGTGGCCCGGTCGTCACTCCGCTGGACGAGTCCGGCGACTCCGCGGAGGTCGCCAAGGACGAGGCCCTCGCCGATCTGCAGGCCAAGGCCGAGGACCTCAAGTCCGACAACGCCTGATCTTCTGATGGTCCATCACCACCCTCGTCGCCCCGGGCGGCGGGGGTGGTGTCGTCTTCGGCCGACGACCTCACGTTCCGCCCTGCTGAGACGTCCTCTCCTGTGATGACTGCGAAACCACCGTACGACCAGCTCGTCCGTGACCACGGGGCTCGGGTCTGGCGCGTCTGCCGCGCCGTGCTCGGTCCCGTCGATGCGGACGACGCCTGGTCGGAGACGTTCCTGGCCGGGCTCCGGGCCTACCCAGACCTCCCGGCCGACGCCGACCACGCCGCCTGGCTGGCCACGATCGCGTACCGCAAGGCGATCGACGCCGCCCGGGCGCGTCAGCGTCGCGCGACGCCGATCGCCGAGCAGGACGACCGGGTCTCCACGCTGGGTCAGCCGGGGGCCGTCGACGACGAGCTCGCCGACGCGGTGCGATCGCTGCCCGACAAGCAGCGATCGGCGGTCACGCTCCACTACCTCGCCGACCTCCCGTACGCGCGGGTCGCCGCTGAGCTCGGCGGTACGCCGGAGGCTGCCCGCCGGGCAGTGTCAGACGGCCTCCGTACGCTGCGGAAGCGGTTGGCGAGACCGACCACAGGAGGACAGGAATGACCACGACCGACAACCCACTCACCGCCCTGCGCGACGTCGACGAGACCACACTGCGAAAGCTCCGGGGTGCCCTCGCCGAGAAGGCGGCGGAGGCCCGGCTGCTGGACCTCGCCTATCGCCGCATCGACTCCCCGGTCGGTCAGCTGCTCCTGGTCGCCACCGAGCGGGGCCTGATCCGGGTGGCCTTCGAGAGCCAGGACCACGACCTGGTGCTCGCCCAGCTGGCCGCCACGGTCAGCCCACGCGTGCTCGAGGCACCGCGGCGGCTGGATCCGGCGGCCCGCGAGCTGGCGGAGTACTTCGAGGGCACCCGTCAGGTCTTCGACCTTCCCCTCGACCTGAGCACCACGGGCGAGTTCCGTCGCACCGTGCAGCTCCTGCTGCCCTCCGTCGGGTACGGGCACACGGTCTCCTACACCGAGCTGGCCACGCTGGCCGGTCGACCGACTGCGGTCCGGGCCGTGGGGACGGCGTGCGCCACCAACCCACTGCCCGTGGTCGTGCCCTGCCACCGGGTGCTGCGGGGCGACGGGAGCCTGGGCGGCTACCTGGGCGGTCTCGACGCCAAGCGGACGCTGTTGGACCTCGAGAGGCGGATGGCCGCATGACGCTGTTCGACGTGGAGCGGGCGAGCGCACCGTACGAGGTGGCGCCCGGCGCCGTCCATCTGCCGGGTTGGCTTTCGCCCAGCGAACAACGGCGGTTGGTCACGGCGTTCGAGACCTGGGCGGCCGGCCCGGTGCCGATCCGGTCGGCCAGCGTCCGCGGACACCCGATGTCGGTGAAAACCGTCTGTCTGGGCTGGCACTGGCAGCCGTACCGCTACACGCGTCACGCCGGCGACGTGAACGGGGAGCGGGTGCTGCCGCTGCCCGACTGGCTCATCGAGCTCAGCCGCCGGGCGCTCACCGCCGTCGGCTGGACGGATCCGGACGCGTACCGACCAGACACCGCCTTGATCAACTTCTACGACGCCGGCGCCAAGATGGGTCTGCACCAGGACAAGGACGAGGTCTCGCTCGACCCCGTGGTGTCGCTCTCGGTCGGTGATGCCTGCGTGTTCAGATTCGGCAACACCGAGAACCGGAACCGCCCCTTCACCGATGTCGATCTGCGGTCCGGCGACCTGTTCGTGTTCGGCGGACCGGCCAGGCTGGCCTACCACGGGGTCACCAAGATCATCCCCGGGAGCGCGCCGGAGGACTGCGGGCTGAGTGAGGGCCGGATCAACATCACGCTGCGGGCGACCGGACTGAGTGACTGAGCATGGCCAGGACCGACGCAGCGGCAGAGGAGCAGTCATGACAGACAACCCGGACCTGGTGATCGGCAACCCGGATCTGGTGATCGGCGAGGACGGACTGGCGCGGCCGACGTGGGGAGCGGCCGAGCCGCTGCTCTCCTACTACGACAACGAATGGGGTATGCCCATCCGGGATGAGCGCGGACTCTTCGAGCGGCTGAGTCTCGAGGCGTTCCAGTCCGGCCTGTCCTGGGTCACGATCCTGCGCAAACGCGAGTCGTTCCGGGCTGCGTTCGCCGACTTCGATCCCGACACCGTGGCGGCGTACGGCGACGACGACGTCGAGCGGTTGATGGCCGACGCCGGCATCGTCCGCAACCGGGCCAAGGTGAATGCGACCATCGCCAACGCGGCCGCCACCGTCGCGCTGCGGGAGGAGGGCGGGCTGGCCGACTTCCTCTGGTCGTTCCAGCCGGCCGAGACGCCTCAGCCGGTCCGGTACGCCGACATCCCGACCAGCTCGCCGGAGTCGGTGGCCCTGGCCAAAGCGCTGCACACGAAGGGATTCCGGTTCGTCGGACCGACCACGATGTTCGCCCTGATGGAGGCGGTCGGCATCGTCGACACCCATCTGCTCGGCAGCCACCGACGCGGCAGCTCAGGAGTCTGGCCGCGCTGATCCGACCTCGCCGACCGACCTGTCCGGACCATGCCGGGAAAGACGTCCGGAGACGACGGAGCCGCCGTGGACGCGGGGTCCACGGCGGCTCGGAGGCGGATCAGTACTGCTGCGGCTGGCCGGGTGGCGGCCCGTAGCCCTGGCTCGGGTCGCCGTAGCCGGCGGGCGGGTAGTTCTGCGGGTAGGGCGGCCCGTACTTGGCTGCGGCCGGGGAGGTCTCCATCGCGCAGAGCACCAGCGTGACGATTCCCAGTCCGAAGATGCTGAACAGGTAGAACCAGCCGCTGTAACCGGCGTCGTGCAGGCGCCGGATGGTCACGCCGATGGTCGGCAAGAGCACGGCGAGAGCCCAGACCACCAACAGGATCGTCGGGACGATCAAGACGCGGCCGGGTTGGCCGTCCGCGGTCTGCCCAGCGACGGCCAGCGCGATGATCAACCCGTAGAGGACGGTGATCACGATGCCGTTGGCGAGGGCCCACCACCAGAACTCGCTCCGGCTGGCCCGGCCGGTGAAGGTGGCGTACTTCTGGAGGGCGCGCTTCACGGCAGGGATGAAACCGATGCCGTAGTGCGGCCAGTCAAGCGGAGGAACGGGGATGCTCATAGTGGTGGCTATTCTTCCGGCGCCCGGGGTTGTCCCGCTGGGGAAGCGCGCGTGATCTGCACCACGCGCGCCGTCTCTCCTGGATCCCAGTGGCTGACGTCAGGACCGCACCGACACCTCGGCCAGTGCCTCCCGGTAGCGGGCGTCCAGCTCGACGGCCGCCTCGGTCTCCCCCGGTTGCGGTTCGTACGTGCCCGAGACCGGCGCCGACCAGTCCGGCAGCGACCCGGTCAGCACCCAGGCGGCCTGCCGGGCGGCCCCGACGGCCACGCTCTCGTACGGGTCAGTGGCGAGCACCGGCACGCCGAAGACGGCGGCGGCGATGGTCCGCACCGCCGGCGACTGTGCCGCTCCCCCGGTCAGCATCACCTGGTCGACCGGCGACGCCTGCTCGCGCAGCACCTGCACCCCGTACGCGAGGCTCCAGAGCACGCCTTCGATGGTGGCCCGGGCCAGGTTCGCCGCGGTCAGGTTCGACAGCGTCGCGCCGCGGAGCTCGCCCCGGGCGTCCGGCAGCGGCGGGGTCCGCTCACCTTCCAGGTACGGAAGGAAGACCAGCCCCTCGCTGCCCGCCGGCGCGGAGACCGCCAGCGCACTGAACTCGTCCAAGGAGACCTTCAGCGCCGCGGCCATGGCCACCAGGTTGCGGGCCCCGTTCAGGGTGCAGACCAGCGGCAGGAACGCGCCGGTCGCGTCGGCGAACCCGGCCACCACGCCGCTGGCGTCGTGCGTTTGCCGATCGCTGCGCAGACACGCCACCCCACTGGTGCCCAGCGAGATCAGCGCGGTGCGATCGGGCACCACCATGCCCAGTGTGGACGCCGCGTTGTCGCCGGTCCCGGGACCGATCTTCATCCCCTCGGGCGACTCCCCCACGACCTCGTCGGGCGCCGCCACCCGCGGCAGCTCGAGCCCACGACCGAAGGCCAGCTCGACCAGGTCGTCGCGATAGGTGTTGGTCGCGGCGTCGAAGTAGGCCGTCCCGGACGCGTCGCCGCGGTCGGTGACCGGGTCGAAGGACCGGCCGCCGATCTCCCAGGTGAGGTAGTCGTGCGGCAGCACGACCCGGTGCACCCGGGCGGCGTTCTCCGGCTCGTTGCGGGCCAGCCACCTGATCTTGGAGGCGGTGAACGACGCCACCGGCACGCAGCCGACGGCATCGGCCCAGGCCTGCGGACCCCCGAGCTCGGAGATGAGGTCGAGGGCCGCTCCGGCCGAGCGGTTGTCGTTCCACAGCAGGGCGTCACGGACCAGCTCGCCGTCGGCGTCCAGGGTCACCATGCCGTGCTGCTGGCCGCCGACGCTGATCGCCTCGACACCCTCCAGCAACGACGGATCGGCCGTCGCCTCGCGGTAGGCGTCCAGCCAGGCGGCCGCCGACACCTCGGTGCCGTCGGGGTGAGCGGCCCGTCCGGAGCGGACCACCTCGCCGGTGTCGGCGTCGCAGACGACGACCTTCACCGACTGGGTGGACGAGTCGACCCCCGCGACCAAGCTCACCCGCGGGCACCCATCAGGTGCTCGAGCATCAGCTGCTGCAGCTTCACGAAACCGAATCCCTTGCCGTTGAAGTAGGGCTCGGCGTCGAAGTCCTCATAGGCAGAAGCATCGGCCAGCAGGTCGGTGTAGGTCTCACCGGGGTTCAGCGTGGGCTCGGAGAGCTCGGCCACGCGGGCGTCGGCGAGGGCCGCCTGGACCTCCGGATCGGCCCGGAACGCGGCCGCCCGCTCCTTGAGGATCAGGTACATCCGCATGTTGGCCGCAGCCGACTCCCAGACGCCGTCGTAGTCCTCGGTCCGGCTCGGCTTGTAGTCGAAGTGCCGCGGGCCGGTGTAGGCCTGGCCGCCACCGGGACCACCGTTCTCCAGCAGGTCGACCAGGGAGAAGGCGTTCTGCAGGTCACCGTGACCGAAGACCAGGTCCTGGTCGAACTTGATGCTGCGCTGACCGTTGAGGTCGATGTGGAACAGCTTGCCGGCGTCGAGGGCCTGCGCGATGCCGTGGGTGAAGTTCAGCCCGGCCATCTGCTCGTGGCCGACCTCGGGGTTGACGCCGAACAGGTCGGGCTTGTCGAGGGTGTGGATGAACGCGATCGCGTGGCCGACGGTCGGCAGCAGGATGTCGCCGCGCGGCTCGTTCGGCTTCGGCTCGATGGCGAACCGGAGGTCGTAGCCCTGGTCGGTGACGTAGTCGGCCAGCATGTTGACGCCCTCGCGGTAGCGAGCCAGCGCGGCCTGCACGTCCTTGGCCGCGTCGAACTCGCTGCCCTCGCGACCGCCCCACATGACGAAGGTCTCTGCACCCAGCTCGGCGGCCAGGTCGATGTTGCGGAGCAGCTTGCGCAGGGCGAACCGGCGGACGGAGCGGTCGTTGGAGGTGACACCGCCGTCCTTGAAGACGGGGTGGCTGAACAGGTTGGTGGTGATCATCGGCACGGTCACGCCCGTGTCGGCCAGAACCTGCTTCAGCCGGTCGATCTGGGCGGTCCGCTCCGCGTCGGTGGCCTCGAACGGGAACAGGTCGTTGTCGTGGAACGTCAGCCCGTACGCGCCGAGCTCCCCCAGCTTGGTCACGGCCTCGACCACGTCCAACGGTGCGCGGCTGGCGCTGCCGAACTGGTCCTGACCGACCCAGCCGATGGTCCACAGACCGAAGGAGAACTTGTCGGCGGGGGTGGGGGTGAAGCTCATGGGTGCCTCCGTTGGCGTGCAGGATCAAATGTTGACTACAACAACATATTGGTGCCGGGTGGGCGGCGTCAAGACCCAGATGCGCTACGGTACGTCTCATTGACGGATGCCGTCGTCGACAACAAACCCCCTCGAGCACGCGAGAGGCGCACAGGTGAGCGAGTCCGTACCGTCCCTCGCGTCGACGGCCTCGGCGCGGGCTCGCAACTTGAGCCGACTGCTCACGCTGACCCACCGCGAAGGCCCCCAGTCCCGGGCCGCGCTCACCCGCCGGACCGGACTCAACCGATCGACGATCGGCGGTCTGGTGGCCGAGCTCGCCGCCCTCGGCCTGGTCAGCGAGATCGGGCCGACCGGGTCCGTCGGCGTGGGTCGTCCCAGCCCGTTGGTCGAGGCGACGGACACCGTCGTCGCCCTGACGGTCAACCCCGACATCGACGCGGTCACCCTCGGCCTGGTGGGTCTGGGTGGAGTGGTGCACAAGCGGGTCCGCTATCCGACCGGCGGCTCCCTCGGCGCCGACGAGGCGGTCAACCTCGTGGCCGCCCTCGTGGCGGGGATGCGTTCGGAGCTGGACAGCCGCTTCGCCGTCCTCGGGGTCGGGATCGCCGTGCCCGGTCTCGTCGAACGCGGTTCCGGCGCGGTGACCCTGGCCCCCCACCTGCAGTGGCGGAACGAGCCCTTCGGGGACCGGATCGCCGGCGCCACCGGCTACCGGTGCGTGGTGGCCAACGACGCCCGCACCGCCCTGGTGGCCGAGGCCTGGTTCGGCGCCGGCCGCGGGCGACAGGACTTCGTCTACCTCAACGGCAGCGCCAGCGGGATCGGCGGCGGCATCGTCGCGGCCGGTCAGCCGTTGCTCGGCCGCCACGGGTACGCCGGCGAGTTCGGCCACCGGGTGGTGCACCCCGGCGGGGAGCCCTGTCACTGCGGCCGGGTCGGCTGTCTGGAGACCGAGGTCCGGCGCGACCGCCTGCTGGCCGCTGTCGGTCTGGACGACGGCTCGGCCGAGCAGCTGCCCGCCGCGCTGGCCGGCGACCGTTCTCCTGAGTTGGCCGCCGAGATCGATCGACAGCTGGGGTGGCTCGCCCAGGGCCTGTCGGACGTGATCACCGCGCTGGACCCCGAGGCGGTGGTGCTGGGTGGCTTCCTGGCCGACCTGGCCGAGGCCTCAGGCGGACGTCTGCAGGAGCTGGTCCGCCACACCGGCTTCGCCGCCCTCGCCGCGGACGTGTCGGTGGTGCCCGCCGCCCTCGGTCCCGACGTGCTGACCATCGGGGCCGCCGAGCTGATCTTCGCCGATCTGCTGGCCGATCCGCAGGCGTACGCGCTCGCCTGACTCCGGCCCGGACGAGCGCCTAAGGTGAAGCAGGTGACCTCCCCGACGATGTCGTCCCCCCGCTCCGTCCTGCCCCTGCCGGTGCGCACCGAGCCGCAGGCCGGCCGCTTCTCCCTCACCGACGACCTGGCCATCGCCACCGACCAGCCCGGGTGGGCCGCCGTCGTCCGCCGGCTGCTGTCTCCCGGCACGGGGCTGGAGCTGCCGAGCGATCCGGGCGGTGCCCTGCGCCTCAGCCTCGACCCGAGCCTGGGCGACGAGGCGTACGTGGTCGAGGTGACCAGCGAGGGCATCGAGCTCACCGCCGCCAGCACGCGAGGACTCAACTGGGCCACCCAGACGCTGCGCCAGCTGCTCCCGCCGTCCACGCTTCGCCCGGCCCCGTCCGGGGAGGCGCTGCATCTGGAGGGCGTTCGGATCACCGACGAGCCGCGGTTCGGCTGGCGCGGGGTGCACCTCGACGTCGGCCGGCACTTCATGCCGCTGGCCGACCTGTTCCGGTTCGTCGACCTGATCGCCCTGCACAAGTACAACGTGTTCCACCTGCACCTGACCGAGGACCAGGGCTGGCGCTTCGCCTCCGACCGCTACCCGAAGCTGCAGGAGCGGGCCAGCTGGCGATCCGAGACCCAGCGACACTTCCAGGACTTCGCCGACGGCACCCCGCACGGTGGCTTCTACACCCACGACCAGCTCCGGGCGCTGGTCCGCTACGCGGCCGATCGTGGCATCACCGTGATGCCGGAGCTCGAGTTCCCCGGTCACGCACTGGCCCTGCTGGCCGCCTACCCCGAGCTGGGCAACCACCCGGAGACCGGCTACGAGCCGGCCACGACCTTCGGCGTCTTCCCCGAGGTGCTGAACATGAGCGACGACGCGATGACCGTCGTGTTCGACCTCTACACCGAGCTCCTCGAGGTGTTCGACAGCCCGTACGTCCACGTCGGCGGGGACGAGTGCCCCCGCGAGGAGTGGCTGGCCAGCCCTGCCGCCCGCGCCCTGGCCGAGCAGCGCGGCCTGCCCGGCCCCGAGTACCTGCAGCGCTGGTTCACCGAGCAGCTCCGGGACTGGCTGGCCGCTCGCGGCCGCCGGCTGGTCGGCTGGGACGAGATCAACGACGAGGGACCGCTCGACGGTGCCGTGGCCATGGCCTGGCGGGACGCGTCGTACGGGATCGCTGCGGCGAAGGCGGGGCTGGACGTGATCATGTGCCCGGTCACCCACACCTACCTCGACTACTACCCCAGCGACGACCCGACCGAGGCGTACGCGATCGGCGGGCACCTGCCGCTGGACCAGGTGTACGCCTTCGAGCCGCTGGCCGGTCTGCCGAGCGAGGTGCACCACAAGGTCCTCGGCACCCAGTGCCAGCTGTGGCGGGAGTACATGCCGGACACCCGTCGGGTCGACTACATGCTGTTCCCGCGGGCCTGCGCCCACGCCGAGGTGGCCTGGTCGGCGCCAGAAGGTCGGTCGTACGAGGAGTTCTCGGTCCGGCTGCCCGCCCACCTGGAACGGTTGGCAGCGATCGGCGTCGAGTTCCGGCCGCTGGCGGGCCCGCTTCCCTGGCAGCAGGGCGGGACCGGCGCGCTCCGCCGACCGACCGAACACGGCGGTCCTGTGGCCTGATCGAGATGTCGACCCATCGTACGCATTGAATAGTTTCATAACCGATGCAGTGTTTTCGGCGGCGGGGGCTTCGCACGGGGCCATGTCATGAGTAAAGTCTCGACACGTTCGGGCAACGATGCGGAACGAAGCGACAGTCGGCGGGCGGAAGATCGATTTCCCCACTGAACCTCCTGTCCAACGGTTTTTCAACGTTGAGTCCCGGCACTGACACCGACGTCGCCCGCACTGGAGGACCCATGAATCTCAGCCGCATCTCCCGTCG
>CAWCDP010000017.1:0-30677 GCA_963794405.1 uncultured Actinomycetota bacterium | reverse complement strand
CCTGGTCGCACTCGATCAACGCGCTCCGCTCGGGTGGCCGGCTGGTCACGGTCGGTACCACCTCCGGGGCCGAACCACGGTCGGCCGAGCTGACCAAGATCTTCTTCAAGCCGCTGCAGGTGATCGGCAGCACCATGGGCACCCGTGCCGAGCTGGCCGCCGTGCTGCGGTTGGTGGAGCACACCGGGCTCCACCCGCTGATCGATCGGGTGCTCCCGTTGGCCGAGGCCGCCGAGGGGCTCCGGCTGCTCGCGGACGGCGAGGCTTTCGGGAAGGTCGTCCTGGAGCCCTGAGCCTCAGGCCGATCACGAGGTGGTGACGGGTGCGCACTCCGTCCGTGGTCGGAAAACGTACGCCCACCGCCCGCCAACGTCCGCGAAAGCCGTCCGTGGTCGGAAAATGCGCGCCCACGGCCCGCCGACGTCCGCGGAAGCCGACCGTGGTCGGAAAACACACAGCCGGCGGGGTAGGGCCCCTCAGTCCTCAGGGTCGTCCAGCCGGGCCAGCCAGGTGGCCAGCTGCTCGACGGGGCCCTCGAACTCCGGATGGAGATCGACGAATGCACGGAGCTGGTCGGCGAGCCACGCCAGGGTGACCTCGTCGTCACCCCGGCGTGTCTCGAGCTCCTCGATCCCTCGATCGGTGAAGTACATCCCGGCCGGTCTACCCGGACCTCAGCGGAACGCCGAGTCGAGCAGCTCGCGCTGCTGCGCCTCGTGCACCTTGGCCGAACCAACCGACGGGGCCGACGAAGCGGGCCGGGTGTGCGGGGTGATCGTCCACTGCTGACTCGGCTCGGCCTCGCGGAGCGCGTCGATCAGGTTCAGGGCCATGAACGGCCAAGCCCCTTGGTTGGCCGGCTCGTCCTGCACCCAGAGCAGGTCCGAGCTCAGGTTCGGGTATCTGCGGAGCTCGGCCCCGATCTCCTCGCTCGCGAGTGGGTAGAGACGCTCGACCGGGATGATCGCGGTGTCCCAACGGTCCAGCTGGGCCCGCTTCGTGGTCAGGTCCCAACGCACCTTGCCCGAGCAGAGGATCACCCGGCGGACGGCGTCGGCGTCGGTGATGAGCGGGTCGGACAGCACCGGACGCCACCGGTCCTCGGTGAAGTCCTCGGGCTGGGAGACGGCCAGCTTGTTCCGCAGCATCGACTTCGGCGTCATGATCACCAGCGGGCGGTGCCGCTCCCCGATGGCGTGCTGCCGGAGCAGGTGGAAGTGACTTGCCGGCGTCGACGGCTGGGCGACGGCGATGGAGTCCTCGGCCGCCAGCTGCAGGAACCGCTCGATCCGCGCCGAGCTGTGGTCTGGTCCCTGCCCCTCGTAGCCGTGCGGCAGCAGCAGGGTGACCCCGGACTTCTGGGTCCACTTGGCCTGACCGGAGGAGATGAACTCGTCGATGATCGTCTGCGCACCGTTGGCGAAGTCACCGAACTGGGCCTCCCACAGCACCAGGGCATCGGGTCGGGCCACGGAGTAGCCGTACTCGAAGCCCATCGCCGCGTACTCGCTGAGCAGCGAGTCGAAGATGTGGAACTTGCCCTGGTCGTCGTCGAGGTGCTTCAGCGGCACGTACGACTCGCCGGTCTTGCGGTCCACCACGGAGGCGAAGCGCTGGACGAAGGTGCCGCGCCGGCTGTCCTGACCGGTCAGCCGGACCGTCCGGCCCTCCATCAGCAACGAGCCGAGCGCCAGGATCTCGGCGGTGCCCCAGTCGATCCCGCCCTGGGTGATCGCGGCCGAGCGACGCTGCAGCTGCGGCATCACCTTGGGGTGCACGCTGAAGCCGTCCGGGAAGGACAGATGCGCATCCGCGATCTTCTTCAGCGTCTCCATCGTGACGGCGGTGCCGTGCGGCGCCGCCTCCTTGCTCGGGTACGCCGGCACCAGCTGGTGCGGGTTCTTGGCGTTTGCCTGGCCGGCGTCGCGTACCTCGCGGAAGACGCTCTCCAGCCGCTGCTGGTAGCGCGTCATGACGGTCTCGGCGTCCTCGATCGTGATGTCACCGCGACCGATCAGCGCCTCCGTGTAGAGCTTCCGGGTCGACCGCTTCTTCTCGATCAGGTCATACATCAAGGGCTGCGTGAAGCTCGGGTCGTCGCCCTCGTTGTGGCCGCGGCGGCGGTAGCAGATGATGTCGACGACGACGTCCTTGTTGAACTCCTGCCGGAAGGCGAAGGCCAGCCGCGCCACCCGGATGCAGGCCTCCGGATCGTCGCCGTTCACGTGGAAGATGGGCGCCTGGATCATCCGGGCGACATCCGTGCAGTACATCGACGACCGGGACTCGGTCGGCGAGGTGGTGAACCCCACCTGGTTGTTCACGATGATGTGGATGGTGCCGCCGGTCCGGTAGCCGCGCAGCTGGGACAGGTTCAGCGTCTCCGCCACCACACCCTGGCCGGCGAACGCGGCGTCGCCGTGCATCAGCACCGGCATCACCGGGAACTCGCTACCCCGGTCGAGGATGTCCTGCTTGGCCCGGGCGATGCCCTCCAGCACCGGGTTGACTGCCTCGAGGTGACTGGGGTTGGCGGCCACGGAGGTCTTGATCGTCGCGCCGCTGAGGGCGGTGAACTTGCCCTCGGCACCCAGGTGGTACTTGACGTCGCCAGAGCCCTGGACGGTCCGCGGGTCGATGTTGCCCTCGAACTCGCGGAAGATCTGGGCGTAGCTCTTGCCCACGATGTTGGCCAGCACGTTCAGCCGGCCGCGGTGGGGCATGCCGATGCAGACCTCTTCGAGGCCGTTGTTGGCAGCCTGCTCACACACCTCGTCGAGGAGCGCGATGGTCGCCTCCCCGCCCTCCAGCGAGAAGCGCTTCTGACCGACGAACTTGGTCTGCAGGAACGTCTCGAAGATCTCGGCCTCGTTGAGCTTGTCCAGGATCCGCAGGTGCTCCTCGCGGGGCAGCGACTCGTGCGGACGCTCCACCCGGTCCTGGATCCACTTGCGCTGGGCGGGCTCCTGGATGTGCATGTACTCGATGCCGATGGTCCGGCAGTACGAGTCGCGCAGGATGCCGAGGATCTTGCG
Organism: uncultured Actinomycetota bacterium; assembly: GCA_963794405.1. Taxonomy (GTDB): domain Bacteria; phylum Actinomycetota; class Actinomycetes; order Propionibacteriales; family Propionibacteriaceae; genus Microlunatus. The sequence goes on along the minus strand of CAWCDP010000017.1, from coordinate 27,642 downwards.
CATCTTCATCAGACCCTGGCCGCCGGCGAAGGCGCCGGTGGCGAACTCCCGGTCCAGGTCCCACAGGGTCAGGCTGTGGGTCTGCACGTCGAGGTCGTGGTGGCTGCGCTGGCGGTACTCCAGCGGGTCGGTGTCGGCCATCAGGTGCCCGCGCACCCGGTAGGCGTTGATCATCTCGAAGATGCGGGCCTGCTTGGAGACCTGGTCCTCGTGGTCGGCGCTGACGTCCTGGGCCCAGCGGATCGGCTCGTACGGGATGCGCAGCGCGGAGAAGACGTCGTCGTAGAAGCCGTCCTCGCCGAGCAGCAGTGCGTGCAGCCGGGCCAGGTACTGACCAGAGCCGGCGCCCTGGATGACCCGGTGGTCGTACGTCGAGGTCAGGGTCATCACCTTGGCCACGCTCATCAACGAGAGCTTGTCCGGGTCGGACCCCTGGAACTCCGGCGGGTAGTCCATCGAGCCGACACCGATGATGGCGCCCTGCCCGTTCATCAACCGGGGCACCGAGTGGTTCGTGCCGATGGTCCCCGGGTTCGTCAACGTGATGGTGGTGCCCTGGAAGTCCTCGACGGTCAGTGAGTTGGACCGCGCCTTCTTGACGACCTCCTCGTACGCCGCCCAGAACTGCGCGAAGTCGAGGTTCTCGCAGCTCTTGATGCTCGGCACGAGGAGCTGCCGGGTGCCGTCCGGCTTGGGCATGTCGATGGCCAGGCCCAGGTTGATGTGTCGCGGCACCACCATGGTCGGCTTGCCGTCGATCACGTCGTAGCCGTTGTTCATGGCCGGGTGCGTCTTCAGTGCCTGCACCATCGCGAAACCGATCAGGTGCGTGTACGACACCTTGCCGCCGCGTGCCCGGCGCAGGTGGTTGTTGATCACCACGCGCTGGTCGATCAACAGCTTCACCGGCAGGGAGCGCACGCTGGTGGCGGTCGGCACCGTCAGCGAGGAGTCCATGTTCTTCGCGGTGCGGGCCGGGGCGCCCCGGAGCACCGTTCTGACCGGCTCCTCCAGATCGACGGTGGGACGGTTCGCCGGGTTCGGCGGGTCGGCCGGTACGCCGCCCCGGTTGCCGGGGGCCGACGGCCGAGCGTTCTTGTTCGCCGTCGGTCGCTCCACGGTCGCGGGTCGCTTGGCCGCCGAAGCCGCGGGGGCACCTGCGGCGGGCTGTGCCGGGGTGCTCGGGGCGGGGGCCGGTGGGGCCGTCTTCTTCGCCGGAGCAGCGGTGGCGGACGCCGGCTTGCTCGGCGGGGTGCTGGCCGCCGGCGAGGCGGCGGGGGTGGCGGGCTCGGGGGTGTGCCCGCTCGCACCGTTCCCGGTCGAGCCGTTGGAGCCGCCACCGAGCTGGTGGGTCTTGAAGTACTCCGCCCAGCTCGGGTCGACCGAGCCGGGATCGGAGACGTACTGCTCGTACATCTCCTCCAGCAGCCAGTCGTTGGCGCCGAACTCTTCGGCAAGAGCGTCTGTGGCGGTCTGGGTCGAGCTGGATGGGTCGGGCACGGGGGCCACAATCGCCTTCTTCCGTCGCGGTCTGGTGGGCGAGGGCCGAGCCCGCCCGCGTCGTTTGTCTAGGGTACCGAAATTCTCATACCACCGTGCCGCTGGTCCGGCTCAACGAACGGGCGAGTCGGGTGTGCACGGCATCGTCGGGACGATCGAGTGTCCCGGCCGCGAGCCAGAGTGCGCCGACCAGCCCGCTCTCGGCGGTCAGCGCCGGATGGAGCAGTCGCTCGTCGAGGCGCGCCCGCAGCGACTCACCGACCGGGCCCGGACGGGTGGCCACCGAGCCCGCCAGCACCACCGGGAGGACCGGATCGAGATCCAGATCGAGCAGGGTGTCGAGCAGGTGCTGCGCGGCGCGGGAGGCGATCGCTGCCGCCACCGGGTCCTCGGCGTGGCGCGTCACCAGCTCGGCGAAGGTCGACAGCCAGACCGGGGGGTTCGCGTAGCAGAGCTGGACGATCGCGACCGGGTCGCGGGTCCCGGCCAGCCCGATGACGGCCTCCGTCAGCGGACCGGCCGGCGCCGTCGGCTTCTGCAATGTCGTCAGGGTCGCCCGGATGGCTTCGCGTCCGAGCCAGAAGCCCGATCCCTCATCACCGAGGAGCCAGCCCCAGCCGTCGCGGCGCTCCCGGAGCTCGCCGTCGACGATGCGCCCGGCCACCGCACCGGTGCCGGCCACCAGGACGTAGCCCTCGGGTGACGGCGTCGCCGAGGAGAAAGCCACGGCGAGATCGGAGACGAGACGGGGTCGGACCCGCACGCCCGTGGGTCGTACGGCGGTCAGGAACGACTCGTCGGCCCGGGCTCCACCGGCCAGACCGATCACCGCCGCAGCGACCCGGTCGGCGGCATCGGTTCCGGCCCGCGCGAGACACTGCTCGGCGACTGCGCGGATCCGCTGTGCCGAGACCTCCAGGCCGACGCTGTTGGGGTTCCCGGCCGGTCCGGCGGCGACCCCCAGCACCTCGCCGGCGACGGTGGACACCGCCACCCGCGTGGCCGTACCGCCGATGTCTGCCCCGAGAAGCAGTGTCGGGGCTGCAGATTCGGTCACACTGCTCCTCGTCCCGGGCTGGTCCGGCGTCCGCCAGATCACCGTAATGTTGCAGTTTTGTGCAATTTTCGGGTCAGATACTGCACAACCGCAAAACATGTGCTTAGGTGTTTCTCACTTGCGAGCCATGCTCGCACCGTCATCTCCCGGCTCGGAGCACTCTCCGGTCTGGGCCCACTCCCACGGGAGTACCACATCCCAAGTGCGTCTCGGCGCACCGGTGACGAAAGGCACACATCTCGATGACGATCGACAGAACGCCCCTCCAGCGGCGACAGTTCCTGAAGTTCGCGCTGGCGGCCGCAGCGATCACGCCGCTGGCCGGATCGCTCGCTTCCTGCGCGGCGAGCGGTGGCGACGACGCACCCGCCACCCAGGAGACCGGTGCGGTGTCCGCGGACAACCCCTTCGGCGTACCTGCCAACAGCGCCGTCGACGCGGTGATCTTCAACGGTGGCTACGGCATCGACTACGTCGAGTTCGCGGCCAAGCAGATGCAGACCCTGCACGAGGGCGTGACCGTCAAGGTGTCGCCGTCCACCCAGATCGCCCAGGAGCTGCAGCCGCGGTTCGTCGCGGGCGACCCGCCCGACCTGATCGACAACTCCGGCGCCGGAAACATCGGCATGGCCACCATCATGGCCCAGCTGGAGGACCTGACCTCGGTGATCGACGCGCCGAACGTCGAGGGCACCAAGATCCGCGACACGCTCTTCGGTGGCGTGCTGGAACCGGGCACCTTCGACGGCAAGCTGGCGGCGATCAACTACGCCCTCACCGTGTACGCGCTCTGGTACTCGGCCTCCTTGTTCGAGGAGAACGGCTGGACCCCGCCGAAGACGTGGGACGAGGCGTACGAGCTGGGAGTCAAGGCCAAGGAGAAGGACAAGTTCCTGTTCGTCTGGGGCAAGGAGGCGGCGACCTACTACCAGACGCTGGCCATCTGCTCGGCCATCAAGCAGGGTGGCGACGAGGTCCGTCTGTCGCTGGAGAACCTCAAGCCCGACAGCTGGTCGCAGCCGGCCGTGCAGGACGTCTTCAACGGCATGAAGAAGATCATCGACGCCAAGATGTTCAAGCCGGGTGGCTCGGGCACCCAGTTCACCGCGGCCCAGTCGCAGTGGAGCAACGACCAGGACGCGCTGCTGTACCCGTCGGGTTCCTGGATCGAGAACGAGATGAAGGACCAGACCAAGGAGGGCTTCAAGATGACCGGAGCCCCCGAGCCCACGGTCGACGCCTCGAGCAAGCTGCCGTACACGGCCCTGCACAGCGCGGCCGGTGAGCCGTTCGTCATCCCGAGCCAGGGCAAGAACGTCGCCGGTGGCAAGGAGCTGCTCCGGGTCATGCTCTCGAAGGAGGCGGCGACGAACTTCGCCAAGACCAAGCTCGCGCCGACCGTGGTCAAGGACACCGTGCCGGCCGACGGTTTCGGCTCCACGGCGCTGGTGTCGCAGACGACGATGCTCGGCGACGCCGGGACCGACATCTTCTCCTGGCAGTTCGTGGACTACTACGGCATGAACAAGGATCAGCTCGTGCTGTGGAACACGTTCCTCGACGGCAAGTCCTCGGTCGCCGATCTGACCAAGGGCCTGCAGGGCATCACCGACAAGGTGGCGAACGACAGTTCGGTGACGAAGATCGAGATCAAGTGACCGCTACGGTCACCCAGCCGCTGCCGGGTGGGGACACCGTCCCCGCCCGGCGCCGGCGCGCCGGCCGCTGGACCTTCGACAAGATCAGCTTCATGGTGGTCTTCCTCGGACTGCCGCTGGCCATCTACATCGTCCTCGTCGTGTCGCCGTTCGCGCAGGCGGTCTACTACTCGATGACGGACTGGACCGGCTTCAGCCCGCAGCAGAACTTCGTCGGGCTGGCGAACTTCCGGCGGATCTTCACCGACGACATCTTCTTGAAGTCCCTGCGCAACAACATCGTGCTGGCCATCGTGCTGCCCGTGGTCACGCTGGCGCTGAGCTTCGCGCTCGCCTCGCTGTTGACTGTGGGCGGCACCATGAAGGGGCAGACCCGAGGGCTGAAGGGCTCCGGGTTCTACCGCACCGTCTCGTTCTTCCCGTACGTCATCCCGGCCATCGTGATCGCCATCATGTGGAACCAGATCTACGACCCGAGCAACGGTCTGCTGAACGGCATCCTGACCGCCTTGGGGTTCGACATGTTCGAGTCCTTCCCCTGGCTCGGTGACGAGCGCACCGCCATGCCCGCCACCATCTTCGTGATCGTCTGGAGCATGGTCGGCTTCTACATGGTGCTGTTCGTGGCCGCCATCAAGGACGTTCCCGCCGAGATCTTCGAGGCGGCGCGGATCGACGGCGCCAGTCGCTTCCGGATCGCCACCGCCATCACCCTGCCGCTGATCCGGGACAACGTGCAGACTGCCTGGATCTATCTGGGCATCCTGGCGCTGGACGCCTTCGTCTACATGGCGGGGCTGAACCCCGGTGGCGGACCCAACAACTCCACCCTGGTGATGGCGCAGCAGCTGTTCACCACCGCGTTCACCAAGGGTCAGTTCGGCCTGGCCTGCGCCATGGGCGTCGTGCTGGCCGCCGTGACCCTGCTGTTCGCGGCTCTCGTCTTCCTCGTCAGCCGACTGCTCAGCGGAAAGGATGACACCCGCTGATGAGCACCACGACCCAGCACCCCACGCAGACGACCGAGCCGGTGCTCGAACGCCAGAGCACCACGTCACCGGGGGAGAAGACCTTCCTCGGTGTCTCCCACGGGATCTTGATCTTGTGGTCGGTGATCGTCATCGGGCCGATGCTGTGGACCTTGATGACCTCCTTCAAGACCACCCGGGAGATCTTCTCGTCGCCGTTCTCGTTCCCGTCGTCGCTGAACCTGCAGAACTACGTCAACGCCTGGACCACCGCCGGCATCGGCAAGTACTTCCTCAACACGGTGCTGGTGGTCGGCTCGGCGCTGGTGATCGTGATGATCCTCGGCTCGATGTGCGCGTACGTGCTCGCTCGGTTCGAGTTCCCCGGCAGCAAGGCCATCTACTACCTGATGCTGGCCGGGCTCACGTTCCCGATCTTCCTGGCCATCGTGCCGCTGTTCTTCACCCTGCGGAACCTCGGGCTGCTCAACACCCTGCCCGGTCTGTCCCTGACCTACGTCGCGTTCGCGCTGCCGTTCACCGTGTTCTTCCTGTTCGCCTTCTTCAAGACCCTGCCGTACGAGATCTCCGAGGCGGCCGCGCTGGACGGGGCGGGGGAGTGGGCCACCTTCTTCATGGTCATGCTGCCGATGGCCCGCAACGGGTTCGCCTCGGTGGCGATCTTCAACTTCCTCGGTCTGTGGAACCAGTTCCTCATCCCGGTGGCGATCAACACCAACGTGGACAACTACGTGCTCAGCCAGGGGATGGCGGCGTTCGCCTCGCAGGCCGGCTACGCGGTGGACTTCGGTGCGCTGTTCGCCGCCGTGGTGATCACGGTGACCCCGGTGCTGATCGTCTACATCATCTTCCAGCGTCAGCTGCAGGGCTCGGTGTCGCAGGGGACGATGAAGTAGCCCGCCAGGACACCAGCAGGCAGGCCACGGTGAAGGCCAGCAGGCACACGTTGCGCACCGCGGTCACCAGGGTGGCGACCACCAGGCCCGCGCTGTTGGTGAAGCCGAGGTAGCCGTCGTACAGCAGCGGGTAGACCAGCTGGGTCAGCCCCGCCAGCACGAGCCCGGCCACGCCGATCCGGACGATCCAGCCGCCGCAGCTGCGGCGTGGCGCTGTCCCGGAGCAGCAGCAGGGCGGCGATCGGACCGCCGATCCACAGCAGGTACTGCGGGCTCAGGGTCTTGTTGGTGATGATCACCACGGTGACGGTGGCCAGCACCACCAGGGCGACCGCGACCGGGGTGACCCCACCGGGCATCCGGTACGCGCGCACCCACAGCACCACGATGGTCACCAGTCCGAGCACGGTGGCCACGTTGCTGACGGTCTGCCACAGCCCCACCCCGGCGCCGAAGATCTCGTACGCCTGGTAGCGGGAGATCTCGACCACCCACTGCTCGGGACGGACCATCCGCAGCAGCATCAACGGTGTGGCCCAGATCGACTCGATCTGCAGGCCGCGCCCGGACTGCCAGGTGAGCGGGGAGAACAACCGGGTCAGGCCGCCGGTGATCAGACTGATCAGGGCGAGACCGAACCCGACCACGACGAAGCCGATCGCGGTCGGCTTGCGGCGCTCCTTGTCGGCCAGCAGGACCGGGATCAACAGGGCGGGCCACAGCTTGATCGCCGCTCCCAGGCCGGTGAGGGCACCGGCGACCCAGGGTCGGGTGCGGGCCGCCAGCAGCGCCCCGCCGGCCAGGACCGCGGGGATCATGTCGAAGCGCACGTAGCTCAGCGGCCCGACCAGGAAGACGAACAGCAGCCAGAAGTCGACGGCGGCGTCGTGGCGTCGCCCGCCGGACCGCCAGACCGCGTACGTGAACACAGCATCGAGGGCGAGCATGAACACCATGAAGGACACCAGGTAGGCCACGCCGTTGCCGAGGCCGAGACCGTACGGGAGCGTGAGGATCCAGACCACGGGGGTCGGGTACTCCATCAAGGTCCCCGGCAGGCCCACCTCGAACAGACCGACGATCTTGCGGTGGTAGTAGTAGACGTCGCCCACGATGAACGACTCGAAGGCGGCGAGGATGCCCAGCATCAGCAGCCGGGTGACGAGCCAGGCGAGGATGACGGTCTTCCCGCCGCGGCGGGCGTCCCACCAGCCGATCAGACCGGATCGGGCGGCAGGCGGGGGTGCGGAGAGCGGGCTGGACACCCCGGCAGATTAGCGGTCGACCGGCCGGTGGGGGAGCTCTCGACGAGCGGGAGTCGCTGCGGCGAACTCGCCTCGACCTGGTCCGCGGACCGGCGTGTCCGGGCTGTTTCAGCCCGGTCGGGCTGAGAAAAACGCAACCGGGCGCTGGTCCACGGATCCCGCTCGTCGGTTCGATCCTGGCCCCGCAGAGCACTGGTACAGTCTCCCTCGGCCCAGGCGCCGAGCCCCCGTAGCTCAGGGGATAGAGCACCGCCCTCCGGAGGCGGGGAGCGCAGGTTCGAATCCTGCCGGGGGCGCCGGGAAGCTGGTACGACAGCGGACTCGCCGACAGGCGGGTCCGCTGTCTGCTGTCAGGCGGCCACGGCTCACGCCGGCCACGGTCCAGGTGCTGGCCTCATCCGTCCGGGTGCGGCCCGCTCTGAGAGGGTGGGCCGGTGACCCACATGCATGTCGCGGGCTCGATCCACGCCGACGTCCTCAGCCGGGCGCCGGGCTGGTTGGGGGTGCCGACCGACGTCAACGACCTGCTGCCCGCGCTGTGGAGCCGCAACGTCGGCAAGGACGCCGACGGCGTGCTCACGGTCGCCGGGCTGACCGTCGACCGAGATCGCCGAGCAGGTCGGCACCCCGGTCTACGTGCTCGACGAGGACGACCTGCGCACCCGGGCCCGGGACTTCGCCGACGGCCTTCGCCGGCTGGGACGTCTACTACGCCGGCAAGTCCTTCCTGTGCACGGCCGTCGCCCGCTGGGTCGCCGAGGAGGGGCTCGGGCGTCGACGTCTGCACCGGCGGCGAGCTGGCCGTGGCCCTGCGGGCCGGGGTCGATCCGCGCACCATCGGCCTGCACGGCAACAACAAGAGCGAGGCGGAGCTCGAGCTGGCCCTGGACGCCGGCGTCGGCCGGATCATCGCGGACTCCTTCGACGAGATCGAGCGGATCGGCCGACTGGTCGCTGCCCGCGGGCTCGGCGAGCGGCCGCGGATCATGGTGCGGGTCACCACCGGGGTCGAGGCGCACACCCACGAGTACATCGCCACCGCCCACGAGGACCAGAAGTTCGGCTTCTCCATCGCCTCGGGTCAGGCGCTGGACGCGCTGCGCGCGGTGCACGCCGCGCCGGCACTGGAGCTGGCCGGCATCCACTCCCACATCGGCTCGCAGATCTTCGACGCCGAGGGCTTCGCCGTCGCCGCCCGCCGGACGCTGCGGCTGCACGCCGCGTTCGCCGCGGAGACCGGGGTCGAGCCGCCCGAGATGGACCTGGGCGGCGGCTTCGGCATCGCGTACACCAGCACCGACACGCCCGCCGACCCCGACGCACTGGCCGCGGCCATGCGGCGGATCGTCGAGACCGAGTGCGCCGCGTACGGGGTGGCGGTCCCGCACCTGTCGATCGAGCCCGGTCGGGCGATCAGCGGTCCGAGCGCCTTCGCGCTCTACACGGTCGGCACCGTCAAGCAGGTGCACCTCGACGGCGGACGCGGTCCGGACCTACGTGGCCGTGGACGGCGGGATGAGCGACAACATCCGGACGGCGCTCTACGCCGCGGAGTACTCCGCCACGCTCGCCTCCCGCCGCTCCGCCGCCGGTCCGGCCATCTCCCGGGTGGTGGGCAAGCACTGCGAGGGTGGCGACATCCTGGTCCGGGACGAGTTCCTGCCGGCCGACATCGCCCCCGGGGACCTGCTCGCCGTGCCGGCCAGCGGGGCGTACAGCCGGTCCATGGCGAGCAACTACAACCACGTGCCCCGGCCGCCGGTGATCGCCGTGCGGGACGGCCAGATCTCCACCCTGCTGCGGCGCGAGACCCTCGACGACATCCTGCGCCTGGATGTGGGGTAGCTCGAGTTACCACCGGGACGGCGCGATGGGGAAGAATGAGCTGCCGCTCGACCATCGGTGGCCGGCCGGCTGAACGACGGCGTGGCGACGAGGCAGAACGGCAACGGGCAGGATGACGTGAGGCAGAAGTGACGATGACCACCGAGGCGGTGTCGCGCCCGCAGACCGACGTGCGTAGTGAGCCGTTCGGGTCCTCGCCGCGCTCCGGCGAGCCCCTGCGGGTCGCCCTGCTCGGCTGCGGCACCGTGGGCTCGGAGGTGGCCCGGCTGATCATCGACTCCGCCGCCGACCTGCACGCTCGGATCGGCCGACCGCTGGAGCTGGCCGGGATCGCGGTCCGCCGCGCTGAACCGCCCGCGCGCCGGCATCGACCCGCAGCTGTTCACCACCGACGCCGAGGCCCTGGTCGCCCGGGCCGACGTCGACCTGGTGATCGAGGTGATCGGCGGCATCGAGCCGGCCCGCTCGCTGATCCTGTCGGCGCTGCGCCACGGGGCATCGGTGGTGACCGCCAACAAGGCTCTGCTGGCCGAGGACGGCGCCACCCTGTTCGCCGCGGCGGAGAAGGCGGGCGTCGACCTCTACTTCGAGGCTGCCGTCGCCGGAGCCATCCCGATCGTCCGGCCGCTGCGGGAGTCGCTGGTCGGCGACGAGATCACCTCGGTGATCGGCATCGTCAACGGCACCACCAACTTCATCCTGGACAAGATGGACTCCGAGGGCGCCGGTTTCGCCGAGACTCTCGCCGACGCCCAGGCCCTCGGCTACGCCGAGGCCGACCCGACCGCCGACGTGGAGGGCTTCGACGCCGCGGCCAAGGCCGCGATCCTGGCCAGCCTGGCCTTCCACAGCCGGGTCACCGCGGCTGACGTCTACCGGGAGGGGATCACCGACGTGACCACCTCCGACATCGCCTCGGCGCGGGAGATCGGCTCGGTGGTGAAGCTGCTGGCGATCTGCGAGCTCGCGGACGCACCGGACGCCGCCGGGCAGCGCAGCGTGTCCGTCCGGGTGCACCCGGCGATGATCCCGCGCAGTCACCCGCTGGCCTCGGTGGGCGGGGCGTACAACGCGGTGTTCGTCGAGTCCCGTTCGGCGGGGCGGCTGATGTTCTACGGTCCGGGTGCGGGCGGCTCGCCGACGGCCAGCGCCGTGCTCGGTGACCTGGTGACGGTGGCCCGCAACCGGGTCCGCGGTGCGGCCGGGCCGGGGGAGTCCAGCTACGCGGCACGACCCGGTCAGCCCGATCGACGACGTCGTCACCCGCTACCACATCTCGCTCGAGGTCGCCGACGTCACCGGTGTGCTGGCCAGCATCGCGACCTGCTTCGCCGAGCACGGCGTCTCGATCCAGACCGTACGCCAGCACGGCCGCGGCGTCCGACGCCCAGCTGGTGATCGTCACCCACCGGGCCCGCGGACGCTGCGCTTGTCGGCGACCGTACGGGCGCTGCGAACGCTTCCGGCGGTGCGTGAGGTGGCCAGTGTGATGCGAGTGGAGGGAGACGACATGAGTAGACTTGCAGGGTCGTGCCCGCAGGGGTCGATCGACCGCTACCGGTCCTGGCTGCCGGTCACCGACAGCACTCCCGTGATCACCCTCGGCGAGGGCAGCACCCCGCTGGTGCCGGCCCAGGTGCTGTCGGAGGAGCTGGGCTGCGAGGTCTGGCTGAAGGTCGAGGGGGCGAACCCCACCGGATCCTTCAAGGACCGCGGCATGACCGTCGCGGTCAGCGTCTCCGCCGGTGAGGGCGCCGAGGCGGTGGTCTGCGCCTCGACCGGCAACACCTCGGCGTCGGCGGCGGCGTACGCCTCCCGCGGTGGGCTGAAGCCGATCGTGCTGCTGCCGGCCGGTCGGATCGCGGCCGGCAAGCTGGCCCAGGCGATCGTGCACGGCGCGCAGGTCGTCCAGGTCGAGGGCAACTTCGACGACTGCCTCCGGTTGGCCCGCTCGCTGGCCGAGAGCTACCCCGTCGCGCTGGTCAACTCGGTCAACCCGGTCCGCATCGAGGGGCAGAAGACCGCAGCCTTCGAGATCGTCGACGACCTCGGCGACGCTCCCGACCTGCACGTGCTCCCGGTCGGCAACGGCGGCAACATCTCCGCGTACTGGCGGGGTTACGTCCAGTACGCGGACGCGGGCATCGCCGGCCACCGCCCCGCGGATGTGGGCGTTCCAGGCCGCCGGCGCCGCCCCGCTGGTGCTCGGTCACCCGGTCTCGAACCCGGAGACGGTGGCGACCGCCATCCGGATCGGCGATCCCGCGTCGACCACGCTGGCGGTGGCCGCCAAGGAGGAGTCGGGCGGTCGCTTCGGTGCCGTCACCGACGACGAGATCCTCGCTGCACAACGGTTCCTGGCCGCCCGGGAGGGTGTCTTCGTGGAACCCGCCTCGGCCGCCGGGGTCGCGGGACTGCGCGGTCTCGCCCAGCGCGGGGAGGTCGACCGCGGGCAGCGGATCGTGGTCACGGTGACCGGCCACGGCCTCAAGGACATCGACACCGCGCTGTCGGGTCGGACGGTGCAGGCCGAGGTGGTGGCGGCCGAGCTGACCAAGATCGCCCAAGCCTGCGGCCTCGCTGGATGAGCAGCCTGCGGTCGGGCGGGATGAGTCTTCCGACGGGTCGCGAGGTCGTCGTCGACGTCCCCGCCACGAGCGCCAACCTCGGTCCGGGCTTCGACTGCTTCGGCCTGGCCCTGGACTGGCGCGAGCGCGTCACCCTGCGGACCGAGGCCAGCGGCTTCCACATCGCGGTGAGCGGTGAGGGCGCCGACCAGGTGCCGCGCGACGAGACGCACCTGATCGTCCGCTCCGTGCTGCTCGGGCTGGCCGACCTGGGGGAGTCGGTGACCGGTCTCGGTCTCGAGTGTCACAACACGATCCCGCACGGCCGCGGCCTCGGGTCCTCGGCCGCGGCCATCGTCGCGGGTCTGCTGGCGGCTCGAGCCCTCGCGGGTCGAGAGCCGGACCCGGCCTGGACGCTGCGGCACGCGACGGCGATCGAGGGCCATCCCGACAACGTCGCGGCGGCCACCTACGGCGGCTTCGCGCTCGCGTACGAAGGGCGCGACGGCGTCGCGGTGGTCGAGGGTCGGGTGGCATCCGACCTGGCCGTCGCGGTCTTCACCCCGCCGCAGTCCGTGGCGACCAGGGCGGCCCGGGCCCTGCTGCCGAACCGGATCCCGCACGTGGATGCCGCCGCCAACGCCGCTCGAGCGGCGCTGCTGGTGGAGGCGATCGCCGGCCGGACCGATCTGCTGTGGGAGGCGACCCGGGACTGGTTGCACCAGGAGTACCGCAAACCAGCCATGCCCCGGTCCGCCGAGCTGATGACGCAGCTGCGGGGCGCCGGTCTCGCCGCGGTGATCAGCGGTGCCGGTCCGACGGTCCTGGTGCTGGGCGAGGCGGCCGAGCTGGCTGCTGCCGAGTCGCGGGGCTGGGTGCCGGCGGCCGAGGGGTTCGCGGTACGTCGTGGTGGGGTCGGCCCTCGGGCCAGGGTCCTGTCCGCGATCGGGGCCTGACTGCGCTCGTCCTCGAGGCGGAATAGACCACCGGAGACGGTGGTTTCACTCCTTGAAGCAGACACCAGACGCGTCGTGACCGATTCTCGCGCGATGGTGCTAGCCTTTCTTCAGCCGAACGGTGAACCGCGTCGGAATTACCTCTGACGAGCCGTGTACCGTTCCGGCGAAAGCGCCGACAGGTCCGGCGCGACGGACAGATCTCAACCCCGTCGACACTCGAGCCCACCGAACAACGCGGTGGTGGTGGGTGGACCTACGAAGACGATGAGCCGTATGCGAGCGAACAGACCGCCCGCGGCTCGATGGTGAATCTGGACGGGCACGCGGTGCCCGCTCCGAAAGGACATTCGTGACAGAAATCGCCGAAGCGCAGACCTCCCCGACCGCTGAGTCGGGTGATCGTCGTCGGCGCAAGGGCACCGGCCTGGACGCCATGGTGCTGCCAGAGCTGAAGCAGCTCGCCTCCTCCCTGGGCGTCAGAGCCGGCGGCCTGCGCAAGGGCCAGCTGATCGACGCCATCCGTTCCGCCCAGTCGGCGGCGGCAACGGTGGCGGTGGCAACGGTGGCGCAACGGTCGGCGGCGCAGCAGCGCCAGGCCCCCCGCGACGCACAGCCGACGCTGGAGGCCGCTGAGAGCACCCAGCGCACCGAGCCCCAGCGGACCGAGTCCCAGCGGGCCGAGCACCGGCAGCAGGAGCGTCCGCAGGAGCGCGAGCGCGTCCAGCAGGAGTCGCGGGCCGAGAGCGAGCCCCGCGTGGAGTCCGAGACCCGCGACCGCTCCGAGACTCGGGAGCGTTCCGAGAACCGGGAGCAGGCGAGCGAGCCCCAGGCGCGCCAGGACCGGACCGAGCGGCAGGACCGCACCGAGGAGTCGTCCGGTGGCGGCGAGCAGCAGGGCCGCGAGAACCGCCGGGACGGCGACCGCAACGGCGGCGACCGGAGCAGCAGCGCCGACCGGAACAACAACGCCGACCGGAACAACGACACCGCGACACAGCGCCGACCGCAACAACAGCGCCGACCGCAACAACAACGGCGGTAACGGCAACGATCGCAACGGCGGTCGGGATCAGCAGAACCGGCAGGGCAACCGCGACCGCTCCAACGATCGCGGCAACGACAACCGCGGGAACGAGAACCGTTCGAACGACAACCGCGGCAACGACAACCGGGGCAACGAGAACCGTTCCAACGACCGGGGCAACGACAACCGCAACGATCTCGACGATGACGGCGGCAGCCGGCGCGGTCGGCGCCGTCGCAGCCGCGACCGGCAGAACCGCCGGGGCGGTCGGACGACCGGTGGCGGCGGCATGGACCGCTACGAGTCCGAGCCCGTGGTCTCCGACGACGACGTCCTGACGCCGATCAACGGCATCCTCGACGTGCTCGACAACTACGCCTTCGTGCGCACCTCCGGCTATCTCCCGGGCTCCGACGACGCGTACGTGTCGCTCTCGATGGTGAAGAAGCTCGGCCTGCGCAAGGGCGACGTGCTGACCGGTGCCATCAAGAGCCAGCAGGACAGCGACCGCAAGGAGAAGTTCACTCCGCTGGTCCGCGTCGACTCGATCAACGGCGCGGCGCCCGAGGAGGCGCGCAACCGCCCGGAGTTCGCGAAGCTGACCCCGCTCTACCCGCAGGAGCGGCTCAAGCTGGAGACCGCACCGAACCAGCTGATGGGCCGGATCATCGACCTGCTGGCTCCGGTCGGCAAGGGTCAGCGTGGCCTGATCGTCTCCCCGCCCAAGGCCGGCAAGACGATGGCCATGCAGACGATCGCCAACGCGATCGCGGCGAACAACCCCGAGGTGCACCTGATGGTGGTGCTCGTCGACGAGCGCCCCGAGGAGGTCACCGACTTCCAGCGCACCGTGCACGGTGAGGTCATCGCCTCGACCTTCGACCGTCCGGCCAGCGACCACACCACTGTCGCCGAGCTCGCCATCGAGCGGGCCAAGCGGCTGGTGGAGCTCGGCCACGACGTCGTGGTGCTGCTCGACGGCATCACCCGCCTCAGCCGGGCGTACAACATCGCGGCACCCGCCAGCGGTCGGATCCTGTCCGGCGGCGTGGACTCCGCGGCGCTCTACCCGCCGAAGAAGTTCTTCGGTGCGGCCCGCAACATCGAGCACGGCGGTTCGCTGACCATCCTGGCGACCGCCCTGATCGAGACGGGCTCGAAGATGGACGAGGTGATCTTCGAGGAGTTCAAGGGCACCGGCAACATGGAGCTCCGGCTGCGGCGCGAGTTCGCCGACAAGCGGATCTTCCCGGCGATCGACGTCGACGCCTCCAGCACCCGTCGCGAGGAGCTGTTGATGAGCCGTGAAGAGCTCAACATCATCTGGAAGCTGCGCCGCGTGCTGTCCGGTGGGGAGAACCTGCAGGGCCTGGAGATGCTGCTCGATCGGTTGCGCAAGACCGGCAGCAACGCCGAGTTCCTGGGGGCGATCACCAAGTCGATCCCGGGTCGGGGCGAGTAGGCCCGGCCGGTCGGCTGCGGGACTAAAGCCGCTGCGACCCGCGTTGCTGAGTTTGGTACCGCGGGTTCTGCTGCGGCACACTGATCCGTTGGTGCCGGTTCACGTCCGTCGATTCCCGACATGACGACCCGGTGCCGGAACAAGGAGAACACCATGAAGCCCGACATCCACCCGACGTACGTGGAGACCCAGGTCACCTGCACCTGTGGCAACACCTTCACGACGCGCAGCACGAACACCGACGGCGTCATCCGCGCCGACGTGTGCTCGGCCTGCCACCCCTTCTACACCGGCAAGCAGAAGATCCTCGACACCGGTGGCCGGGTCGCCCGCTTCGAGAAGCGGTACGCCCAGAAGGCTGCAGCGAAGAAGTGACCTTCACCTACGCTCCCGGATCCTGCGATCCGGGAGCGTACGTGCGCCTTGTTCAGAGCCGTACCAGAGGAGACGCGTCCATGTTCGAGTCGGCCGACGCCCTGCGCGCTGAGTTCGTCGAGCTCGAGGCCGCGCTCTCCGACCCGGCCGTGCACAGTGACCTGGCCCGAGCCCGCAAGGTCGGCCGTCGCTACGCGGAGCTCACCCCCATCGTCAAGGCCCTGACCGAGTACGACCGCCTGAACGACGACCTGTCCGCCGCCCGCGAGCTGGCGGGGGAGGACCCCTCGTTCGCCGCGGAGGCCGAGGACCTGCAGGCCCAGCTGACCCCGGTGATCGAACGGCTGACCCGGCTGCTGGCTCCCCGGGACCCCAACGACTCCTCCGACGCGCTGCTGGAGATCAAGTCCGGCGAGGGTGGCGAGGAGTCCGCCCTGTTCGCCGGCGACCTGCTCAACATGTACACCCGCTACGCAGCGACCCGCGGCTGGAAGGTCGAGATCCTGGACGCCCAGGAGACCGACCTCGGCGGCTACAAGTCGGTCACCGTCGGGATCAAGGCGTCGTCGGTGGGCGAGCCCGACCAGATGCCGTACGGGGTCTTGAAGTTCGAGGGTGGCGTGCACCGCGTGCAGCGGGTCCCGGTGACGGAGTCCCAGGGCCGGGTGCACACCTCCGCGGCCGGCGTGCTGGTGATGCACGAGGTGGAGGAGTCCGAGGTCGCCATCGACGAGGGGGACCTGCGGATCGACGTCTACCGGTCGTCCGGTCCCGGCGGTCAGGGCGTCAACACCACCGACTCGGCGGTGCGCATCACCCACCTGCCCAGCGGCATCGTCGTGTCCTGTCAGAACGAGCGTTCCCAGCTGCAGAACCGGGAGCAGGCGATGCGGATGCTGCGGTCCCGGCTGACCGCTGCGGCCGAGGAGTCGGCCGCCCAGGAGGCCTCGGCGGCACGCCGTTCCCAGGTCCGTACGGTCGACCGCTCGGAGCGGATCCGCACCTACAACTACCCGGAGAACCGGATCGCCGACCACCGGATCGGCTTCAAGGCCCACAACCTCGATGCCGTCCTGAACGGCGATCTGCAGGCAGTGGTCGAGGCACTCCAGGAGGCCGACACGGCCGAGCGGCTGGCGGCCGGGTCGTGACCGTCGGCTCCCTGGTGGCAGCACGATGACGACCGTCGGTGCCTCGTCGGCGGCACGATGACGACCGTCGGTGCTCTGCTGATCGGGGCGACCGACCAGCTGACCGCCGCCGGGGTGCCCAGCCCGGCCCATGACGCGCGCGAGCTCCTGGCCCACGTGCTCGATCGTCGGCCGCCGCTGCTGGGCCGAACGGACCCGGTCAGCCCCGAGCAGTCGCAGCGTTACGCCGCCCTGCTCGCGCGCCGGCGTGCCCGGGTGCCGCTGCAGCACCTCACCGGAGAAGCACCCTTCCGGCACCTGATCCTGGCCGTCGGTCCAGGGGCCTTCGTGCCGCGACCGGAGACCGAGGTGATGACCGGGTGGGCGATCGACCGGCTCCGTGAGCGCCCGGCGGACGACCCGCCGGCGGTCGTGGTGGATCTGTGCACCGGCTCCGGAGCCATCGCCAAGGCGGTGGCGACCGAGGTGCCGGGGACTCGGGTCTCCGCCGTCGAGCTCTCACCTGAGGCCCACGCCTGGGCCGAACGGAATCTGGCCGACACCGACGTCACCCTGCTGCTGGGTGACATGGCCGACGCACTGCCCGAGCTCGACGGCACCGTCGACCTGGTGATCGCCAACCCGCCGTACGTGCCGCTGGACGCCTACGACTCGGTGGTGGCCGAGGCCCGCGACCACGACCCGACCGTCGCCCTCTTCTCCGGCGACGACGGCCTGGACGCCATCCGGGTGCTGACCCGGACGGCGGCCAGGTTGTTGCGTCCCGGTGGCCTGCTCACGTTCGAGCACGCCGAGGTCCAGTCCGAGGCGGCGCCCGGCGTGGTCGTCGCTTCGGGGGGCTACCGGACCGTGCGTGATCACCTCGATCTGACCGGCCGGCCACGTTTCGTCACGGCCGTCCGCACCGCTTCTCCTCTGGCAGGATGGGTCGAGTGAGCGTCTTGCCTGATCCGGAGAACGAGCCGGTCGCCCTCGACGGGGCGACCGCTGTCGAGGAACCGGCCGATGTGGACGGGCCGGCGGCCGTCGACGAACCGGCGGCTGACGACGAACCGGCGGCTGACGTCGATCCCGGATATCGGCGGTGGGACTGCACCGACGCCGATCCCGAGCTGTTCGCCCGGGCGGAGGAGGACGCGCGCGCCGCGATCGAGGCGGGGGAGTGCATCGTCCTCCCCACCGACACCGTGTACGGGATCGGAGCCGACGCCTTCAACGCCGAAGCCGTGCAGGGTCTGCTCGATGCCAAGGTCCGTGGGCGTGACATGCCCCCGCCGGTGTTGATCGGCGAGCCGTCGCTGATCCGGGCGCTGGCCACCGACATCCCGGATGCCGCGCGGGAGCTGGTCGGCAAGCACTGGCCCGGGCCCCTCACCATCATCCTGAAGCGCCAGCCCAGTCTGAAGATGGATCTCGGCGACGCCGAGGGCACGGTGGCGCTGCGGGTGCCCGACCACGAGCTCGCGCGCGACATCCTGCGAGCGACCGGTCCGATGGCGGTGAGCAGCGCCAACATCAGCGGGTTGCCCGCCGCGCTGACCTGTGACGAGGCGATCGACCAGCTCGGAGCCAGCGTGTCGGTCTACCTGGACGGCGGCCGGATCGGCGAGAACGGGCAGCCTCCGTCGACCATCGTCGACTTCACCCAGGCCGACCACGGGCAGGTGCTGCGGCGCGGTGCCTTGAGCATCGAGGTCCTGCGGGAGACCTTGCCCGACGTCGAGGACCTGGTGGAGGACGACGATCACGTCGACGCCGGCGATCCGGCGGAGGACGGGCCCGACGAGAGTGACGTGGTTGACAGTGACGTGGTCGACGCCGAGGTGATCGAGGAGCCGGGCACCGACGAGGGTGAGGAGTCCGCCGCCGACATCCGCTCCCAGATCGAGAACGTCGACGAGCCGGCCTCGGAGGACGAGCCGGCCCCGGAGGACGAGCCGGCCCCGGAGGACGAGCCGGTCGCGGGCGACGAGCCGGTCGTGGGTGACGAGGTGCCGGCGCGCGACGAGGTGCCGGGTGGCGGCGGCTCCTGGCACGAACCGACCACCGACGAGCTGCGGATCACCCATCCCGATCATGCCTTCGACCAGCCCGACCTGTTCGACGCCGAGCAGCCGCCCGGTGACACCACGGACGCCACCGGATCGAGGGTCTAGCGCGTGCGGGAGTACCTGCTGGTGCTGCTGGTCGCCGCTGCGGTGACCTTCCTGGCCAGTGGAGTCTGCCGAAGGATCGCCTTGCGGACCGGAGCCCTCGCCCAGGTGCGCGACCGCGACGTGCACACCGTGGCCATGCCCTACTTCGGCGGGGTCGCGATGTTCTTCGGGGTGCTGGCGGCGATCGTCCTGGCCTGGCAGCTCCCCTTCCTGGGTCGCCAGGTGCTGGTGCAGCAGGACTCGCTCGCGGTGCTGATCGCGGCCGCGGTCATCTGCGCGGTGGGAGTGCTCGACGACCTGTACGACCTGTCCGCCCTGACGAAGTTCGCCGGCCAGGTGCTGGCGGCCGGGATCGTGGTGGCGCTCGGCGTCCGGATGCTGTGGATCCCGTTGCCCGGACAGCTCGTCTCGCTGGACTTCGGTGCCTCGGTGGCGATCACCGTCTTCTTCATCGTGCTCTGCTCCAACGCGGTCAACTTCGTGGACGGGCTGGACGGCCTGGCCACCGGGGTGGTCGGCATCGGCGCCTGCGCGTTCTTCGCGTACTCCTACGTGCTGGTGGTCAGCCAGGACCTGACCCGGGCGACCACCTCCAGCCTGATCACGGTCGCCATCGCCGGTGCCTGCCTGGGCTTCCTGCCGCACAACTTCTTCCCGGCCCGGATGTTCATGGGTGACTCGGGTGCGATGCTGCTCGGTCTGCTGCTGGCGGCCTCCACCATCAGCCTCACCGGGCAGCTCGACCCGTCGCAGCTGACCGACGGTCAGGGCGGGCTGATGCCGCTGGTGCTGCCCCTGGTGCTGCCGCTGGCGATCCTGGCGCTGCCGTTCCTGGATCTGATCATGGCGTTCGTCCGACGGACCTACGCCGGTCGCTGGTGGTTCCTGCCGGACAAGCAGCACCTGCACCACCGGCTGCTCGAGCGCGGTCACAGCCAACGACGCGCGGTGCTGCTGATGTACGTCTGGTCGGCCCTGGTCTCGTTCGGGGTGATCGTGCTCGGCGTGGTCCAGACCGATCGTCAGTGGCAGGTGGTCGCCGTGGTGCTGGTGATAGCGGTCGTGCTGCTGCTCGCCACCCTCGGTCGGCCGGTCCGAGGCCAGCGCGGCTCGCGCACCACGGTCGGCTGACGTCGCCGTTCGTGGTAGTTTTCACGAACACTTTCGCCCTACGCCCTGCGGTACGCCATGCGTTCGCCTGTGCCCCTGAAGACGAGGACGACGCATCGATGACGACCCCCCATCGGTTGGCCACGACGGCCTCCGCGGAGCGGTCCGCCGATGCGCCGGAACCCGGAGAGGCCGGCGTGACCGGACCGAGCATCCACGTGGTCCGGGCTCGCAAGCTGCTGTTCGGGGGCCTGGTCGGCGGTCTGGCTGCGGCCATCGCCTCGATGGTGCTGTTCACGATCCTGGACGGGACGCGCGGTCTGGCCTCGGCCGCTCTGGCCAGTGCGATGGTGCTCTTCTTCTACGGTGTCGGCCAGCTGGTGATGGTGGCCTTCGCCGACGCCGGCGCCCGCACCCTGCTGGCGGTGTCGATGGCCAGCTACACCGCTCGGGTGGTCGTCCTCGGTCTCGTGCTGCTGGTCTACAACCGGCACACGGAGGCCTTTCCAGCCCTCTGGCCGATGGCGATCTTCCTCACCACCGTCGCGGTGGTCACCGGTTGGATCGCGGTCGAGATCTGGGTGTTCAACCGTCTGCGGATCGGCGCCTACGACACCGAGTACGTCTCACCGCCGGTCGAGGAGGACCGGCCGTGAGCGGCTCGGTCGAGCGGCGCGTGCAGCGGCCCAGACCGTCTCAGCGGGCTGCTAGCGTGTCCATCGCCATGAGGCGGAGTCATCGGGCGGAGCAGGAAGGGGGTCAGGTGCACAGCCACGCAACCGGGATGAACACCGGTCTCCGGGTGCTGTCCTACCTGATCGCCGGCGTCGCTCTGTACGGTGGCCTCGGCTGGCTGGCCGACCACCTGCTGGGCACCGCGTTCTGGCTGCCGCTCGGCATCGTGCTCGGCGCGGGCTTCGCGGCCTACACCATCATCCGGCGGTTCGGGCGGGTCGACGACCCGGCCCCGAGCCCGCCGACGACCACGACTGAAGAGGGCTCGCCCACGGCGATGTCTGGAGAGGTGCTGCGTTGAGCCTGCTGACCATGGGGCTGCTGCCGCTGGAGACCGGCGGGGAGGGTTTCCACGCCCCGAGTGCGGACGACTTCAACCTGCCGCCGCTGTTCCCCGGCGTGCCGTGGCTGGCGTGGCTGGACAAGTACATGCTGCAGGCGATCGTCGCGACGATCCTGATCATCATCTTCTGGTTGGTGATGGCCCGGAAGCGGCAGATGGTGCCCAGCAAGAGCCAGTTCATCGGCGAGACGGCGTACTTCTTCATCCGCAACTCGATCGCCCGCGACAACCTGGGCCACGACTTCCGCAAGTTCCTGCCGTGGCTGATCGCGCTGTTCTCCTTCATCCTGATCAACAACCTGTGGGGCATCTTCCCCTTCACCCTGATGCCCACGACCGCGCACGCCGGCTGGGCGTACGGTCTGGCGATCATGGTCTGGGTCGTCTACAACGGCGTCGGCATCGCGAAGCACGGCTTCGGCGGCTACCTGAAGCTGGCCACCCTGCCGGCCGGTGTCCCGGTGTTCATGTGGTGGCTGATCATCCCGTTGGAGTTCTTCTCCAACATCATCGTCCGGCCGGTCACGCTGGCCCTGCGACTCTTCGCCAACATGTTCGCCGGGCACCTCCTGGTGCTGGTCTTCGTGCTCGGCGGTGAGTACCTGCTGCTCGAGAGCGAGAGCCTGGTCAACAACATCGCCGGCGGGGTCTCCCTCGTGTTCAGCATGGCGATCTTCGGCCTCGAGGTCTTCGTGCAGTGCCTGCAGGCCTTCATCTTCACCGTGCTCACCGCGGTCTACCTGTCCTCCTCGCTGGCCGAGGAACACTGACCCTCCCACCACCACCGTTCGTCCACCCCAAGATTCGGCTGAACCTCAGCGGAACCCGAAAGGAAGATTGTTCATGACTCCACTGGAGCTCACCGGTTCGCTCGGCATCGTCGGCTACGGCCTCGCCGCCATCGGCCCCGGTATCGGCGTGGGCCTGATCTTCGCCTCCGTCATCCAGGGCACCGCCCGCCAGCCCGAGGCGCGTGGCGCCATGATGGGCACCGCCTGGATCGGCTTCGCCGTGACCGAGGCCCTGGCGATCATCGGTATCGCCCTGGCCTTCGTCTTCGGCGGCCTGTGATCCTGACTGCCATGACGTCGCTTCTCATCCCGTACGCGACCAACCCCCTTCTCCCCGACACGGTGGAGATCGTGATGGCGATCGTCTTCGTCATCATCCTCACGGTCATCATCCGCAAGTTCGTGGTGCCGCAGTTCGAGGCCACGTACGCCGAGCGGACCGCCGCGATCCAGGGCGGCATGGAGAAGGCCGAGAAGGCGCAGGCGGAGGCCGAGGCGGCCCTGAAGACCTATCAGGCGCAGCTGGCCGAAGCCCGCACCGAGGCGGCCAAGATCCGCGAGGACGCCAAGACGCAGGGGACCCAGATCGTCGCCGAGCTGCGTGAGCAGGCCCAGGCCGAGGCGACTCGGATCCGGTTGGCCGCGGAGGCCCAGCTGGAGGCCGAGCGTACCCAGGTGCTGACCCAGCTGCGCAGCGAGATCGGCGGCCTGGCCACCACCCTCGCCGGTCGGATCGTCGGGGAGTCGTTGGCCGACGACGAGCGCGCTCGTCGCACGGTCGACCGGTTCCTCGCCGATCTCGAGTCCGACAGTGCCAACACCCCGGCTGGGACCTGATGGCCGACCTCGAGGACCGGCTCAGCGTGCTGGACCCCCTGCTGGACGAGTGGGGTCCGCACGACGACCTCGCCGCGGAGCTGTTCGCGGTGGTCGACGCCCTGGACTCCTCGGCGACCCTGCGTCGGGTGCTCACCGACCCGGGCACGCCCGAAGGTGCCCGCAGCGCCTTCGCCCGCGGCGTGCTGGAGGGCAAGGTGTCGCTCACCTGCATCGAGTTCGTGGCCCGTGCGGTGCAGCGGCGCTGGTCTGGTGGCCGCACCTTCACGGCGGCGCTCGAGCGGCAGGCCGTGCGCTCGGAGCTGTTGAAGGCCGACCGGGCGGGGCAGCTGGACGAGACCGAGGACGAGCTGTTCCGCTTCGCTCGCCTGGTCGAGTCCGACGCCGCCCTGAACAACGCCCTGGCGGAGCGGTCGGTCGACACGTCCCACCGGGAGCGCCTGGCGGAGGATCTGCTGCAGGGCCGCGCGACCCCGGCCACCGTGGTGCTCGCCAAGCGGGCCGTCGGCTCGCGGGAGCGGACCTACGGTCATGCGCTGGAGAGCTACATCAACCTCGCGGCCGCGCAGAAGAACCGGGTGATCGCGACCGTCCGGGTCGCTCGCCCGCTGTCGCAGGACCAGCTGCAGCGTCTGAAAGCGGGGCTGTCCCGACAGGTCGGACGCGACGTCGCGCTCCAGGTCATCGTCGAGCCGGACCTGCTGGGCGGGGTGCGGGTAGAGCTCGGCACCGAGGTGATCGAGGGGACCGTGTCCGGCCGCCTGGCCGAAGCACGCAAGCTGTTCACCTGAGCGGGTCCGGACCGCCCGACAGCCCACTGACAAGCCACCACTGAGTAACGAAGATCGGATGAGGAAACGATGGCGGAACTGACGATTCGACCGGAAGAGATCCGGGAGGCCCTGGACCGGTTCGTCCAGAACTACCAGCCGGACATCTCGACGCGCGAGGAGGTCGGCACGGTCGTCACCTCCGGTGACGGCATCGCGCGGGTCGAGGGTCTGCCCTCGGCCATGGCCAACGAGCTGCTCGAGTTCGAGAACGGCGTGCTCGGCATCGCCTTGAACCTCGATGTCCGCGAGATCGGCGTCGTGGTGCTGGGTGACTCCGAGGGCATCGAGGAGGGGCAGCCGGTGCGCGGCACCGGCGACATCCTCTCCGTGCCGGTCGGCGACGGCTACCTCGGCCGCACCGTGAACGCCATGGGCATCCCGATCGACGGCCTCGGCGAGATCACCGACATCGACGAGCGGCGGCCGCTGGAGCTGCAGGCCGCCGGTGTGATGGATCGCCAGGAGGTTCGGCAGCCGCTGCAGACCGGCATCAAGGCCATCGACGCCATGATCCCGGTCGGCCGGGGCCAGCGTCAGCTGATCATCGGTGACCGCAAGACCGGCAAGACCGCCATCGCGATCGACACGATCATGAACCAGAAGGCGGCGTGGGAGTCCGGCGACCCGGAGGCGCAGGTGCGCTGCATCTACGTCGCGATCGGCCAGAAGAACTCCACCATCGCCTCCATCCGCGGCCAGCTCGAGGAGGCGGGGGCACTGGCGTACACGACCATCGTGAACTCGCCGGCCTCCGACCCCGCGGGCTACAAGTACATCGCCCCCTACACCGGCTCGGCCATCGGTCAGCACTGGATGTACCAGGGCAAGCACGTTCTGATCGTGTTCGACGACCTGACCAAGCAGGCCGAGGCCTACCGGTCGATGTCGTTGCTGCTGCGCCGCCCGCCGGGCCGCGAGGCCTACCCGGGCGACGTGTTCTACCTGCACAGCCGGCTGCTCGAGCGCTGCGCCAAGCTCTCCAAGGAGCTCGGTGGTGGCTCGATGACCGGTCTGCCGATCATCGAGACCAAGGCCAACGACGTGTCGGCCTACATCCCGACCAACGTCATCTCCATCACCGACGGTCAGATCTTCCTGCAGTCCGACCTGTTCAACGCCAACCAGCGCCCGGCCATCGACGTCGGTGTCTCGGTGTCCCGGGTCGGTGGCGCGGCGCAGATCAAGGCCATGAAGAGCGTGGCCGGCTCGCTGAAGCTCGAGCTGGCCCAGTTCCGCGACATGCAGGCGTTCGCCATGTTCGCCTCTGACCTGGATGCCACCACCCGGCGGCAGCTGGACCGGGGCAGCCGGCTGACCGAGCTGCTGCGCCAGCCGCAGTACTCGCCGTACCCGGTGGAGGACCAGGTCGTCTCGGTGTGGGCCGGACTGCAGGGTCTGATGGACGAGGTGCCGGTCGACGACGTGCTGCGGTTCGAGCGCGAGCTGCTGGACCACCTGCGCCACAACGGCAACGCCCTGACCAACATCCGGGAGTCGAAGGTCTTCGACGACGACACCGCCGAGGCCCTGCGCGGCCAGATCGCGGAGTTCAAGAAGGGCTTCCAGACCTCCGACGGCAAGTTCCTCCCGGGTCGCGAGGAGTACCAGCCGCTCGAGAAAGAGGACGTCAACCAGGAGCAGATCGTCAAGCAGAAGCGCTGATGCGCGTCTGCACCGTCGCCGGAGCCAGGAAGGATCAACCATGCCGGCCAGCCTGAGGGAGCTGCGACAGCGCCGCGCCTCGGTCACCACCATCAAGAAGGTGACCCGGGCGATGGAGCTGATCGCGTCCTCCCGGATCGTCAAGGCCCAGCAGCGGGCTCAGCAGGCGCTGCCGTACGCCCGCGAGCTCACCCGTGCCGTGTCGGCGGTCGCCACCGACGCTCCGGAGATCAACCACCCGCTGACCACCAAGGTCAGCGACCCGCAGGCAGCGGCGGTCCTGGTCATCACCTCCGACCGCGGGTTGGCCGGCGGCTACTCGTCGTCGGTGCTGAAGCAGGCCTCCCAGCTCCGCGAGCTGCTGGAACAGGGCGGTCTGCGGGTGCAGCGGTTCCTGGCGGGTCGCAAGGCGATCGCGTTCGCCACCTTCCGTGGCTTCGAGATCCACCGGAAGTGGGAGGGCTTCTCCGATGCGCCGACCTACGCCGAGGCACGGGACATCGCCGACGCACTGATCGAGTCCTTCCTCAAGTCGACCGACGAGGGCGGGGTGGACGAGATCCACATCGTCTACACCCGCTTCGTCTCGATGCTGACGCAGACCCCGACGGTGATCCGGCTGCTCCCGCTCGAGGTCGTGCAGGGCGAGGAGAAGACCGACAAGTCCGAGCTGCACCCGCTCTACGACTTCGAGCCCGACGCCGAGACGGTGCTGGACGAGCTGCTGCCGCTCTACGTGGCCAGCCGGGTCTACTCCTGCCTGCTGCAGTCGGCGGCCTCGGAGCTGGCCAGCCGGCAGCGGGCCATGAAGGCGGCCACCGACAACGCGCAGTCCCTGATCGAACGGCTGACCCGGGAGGCCAACGCGGCCCGACAGGCCGAGATCACCCAGGAGATCAGCGAGATCGTCGGCGGTGCGGCGGCGCTGGCCGAAGCGTCCGCCGGCTCCGACTAGCTCCACCGACCATTCCAGTAGCAGTAGCGACACGAGGTAACGAGGGACCATGACCGCAGTAGCAGAAGAGACCACCACCGACGCTCCCGCCGGTGGCATCGGCCGGGTGTCCCGGGTGATCGGGCCGGTCGTCGACGTGGAGTTCCCGGCCGATCAGATGCCTGACATCTACAACGCCCTGCTGGTGGACACCACCGTCAACGGTGTCACCCGGACGATGACGATGGAGGTGGCGCTGCAGATCGGGGACAACGTCGTCCGGGCCATCGCGTTGAAGCCGACCGACGGCATGAAGCGTGGGGCTGAGGTGCGTGACACCGGGGCGCCGATCTCGGTGCCGGTGGGCGATGTCACCAAGGGCCACGTGTGGAGCGTGACCGGTGACGTGCTCGATGTGGACCCGTCCACGATCGAGGTCACCGAGCGCTGGCCCATCCACCGGGACCCGCCCAAGTTCGACCAGCTGGAGCCGAAGACGGAGATGCTGCAGACCGGCATCAAGGTGCTGGACCTGCTGACCCCGTACGTGACGGGCGGCAAGATCGGTCTGTTCGGCGGCGCGGGCGTGGGCAAGACGGTGTTGATCCAGGAGATGATCTACCGGATCGCCCACAACTTCGGTGGCACCTCGGTGTTCGCCGGGGTGGGGGAGCGGACCCGTGAGGGCAACGACCTGATCAACGAGATGGAAGAGGCCGGCGTCTTCAAGGACACCGCGCTGGTGTTCGGGCAGATGGATGAGCCGCCCGGCACCCGGCTGCGGGTCGCGCTGTCGGCGTTGACGATGGCGGAGTACTTCCGCGACGTGCAGAACCAGGATGTGCTGTTGTTCATCGACAACATCTTCCGGTTCACCCAGGCCGGCTCGGAGGTGTCGACCCTGCTGGGTCGGATGCCGTCGGCGGTGGGTTATCAGCCGAACCTGGCTGATGAGATGGGTCAGCTGCAGGAGCGGATCACCTCGACCCGGGGTCACTCGATCACCTCGATGCAGGCGATCTACGTGCCCGCCGACGACTACACCGACCCGGCCCCGGCGACGACGTTCGCCCACCTGGATGCCACCACGGAGCTGTCGCGGGAGATCGCCTCGCGTGGTCTGTACCCGGCGGTGGACCC
Source organism: uncultured Actinomycetota bacterium (assembly GCA_963794405.1). GTDB lineage: Bacteria > Actinomycetota > Actinomycetes > Propionibacteriales > Propionibacteriaceae > Microlunatus. Next base: position 353 of record CAWCDP010000017.1, on the reverse strand, counting down.
GTTGTCGTCGACGTCGCGGATCCTGGACGCGCAGTTCATCGGGCAGGCCCACTACGACGTGGCGGTGCAGGTGAAGCAGATCCTGCAGCGGAACAAGGAGCTGCAGGACATCATCGCGATCCTCGGGGTGGACGAGCTGTCCGAGGAGGACCGGATCATGGTCAACCGGGCGCGGCGGATCCAGCAGTTCTTGTCCCAGAACACCTACATGGCCGAGAAGTTCACCAACATCCCGGGCTCCACGGTGCCGCTGGCTGAGACCATCGAGTCCTTCCAGATGATCGTGTCGGGCAAGGTCGACCACATCGCCGAGCAGGCGTTCTTCAACGTCGGCAGCATGGAGGACGTGGAGA
>CAWCDP010000016.1:0-71130 GCA_963794405.1 uncultured Actinomycetota bacterium | reverse complement strand
AAGATCTCCTACGATCATCCGGCCTCTTCTGACTGACCCGTTCGACCTCGTCGTGTCGGGGCTGGCACGACGACCCGAGCCGATGCCGCACCAGGAGGTGTGTTCTGGACCCAGGCGCCGTGGAGCAGCGACCGCAACATCGTGTCCACCATGCCGGGCACCCAGGTGGGTCTGCGGCTCCCCCAGCTGACCGGACGCCGGTCCGACCTCGACCGGTCGCTCCGGATGTACGCCAGGACCAACCGCCACCAACCGTGTCCCGACGGGTTCTTCCATGATCATCCCGATCTCCAGCGAACGGTGGAGAAGACGGTCTGGAGCTCGAGAACCTGCTCCGGCTCGAGTCGGTCACCGGCGGCCGCAAACGGCGGGTTCGCGGTGCTGGCCTGGCCGCGGGGCCGGTATCGCCTCCTGTACTGACTCCGACCACGCTCGGGCTACGGAGGCGGCAGCGACGGCCAGCGCTCCGAGGCCCAGTGCGCCCAGGTCGCGTACCCCGGCGGGACTGCGGGGATCCGGTCGCCGCGGAGCTCCTCCTCGTCAGGGACGTGGAAGACACCGTGCCACTCCTTCAGCTCGGCGTCGCTCATCTCGAACTGACCTGGTCCGAAGTCGTACCGGTCGCTGACACGTCTGCGCTGCTCCTCGTACTGGATCGGCAGGTAGACGACCCGGGCTGGAACGCCGAGGGAGTCCGCGATCCAGCGAAGTGCCGAGCGTTCGTCTCGGCTCCAGAGTCCGAAGTCGAAGACGACGTCGAGGCCGAGCTGGGCGGCCCGCATCCCGATCTCCACGAGCTTGCCCTCGAGGCGTTCGCGATGGTCGACGCGCTCCTCCGATCGCCACTGGGTCGGATGGTCTCGGTCGAACACGGCCATCTGCCAGTCGTCCGGCGTCAGACGAAGGGCCGACTCGCTGACCTCCAGCTCCTTGGCGCGCGTGGTCTTGCCGGCCCCGGGGAGGCCGACGATCAGGTAGATGGTCACCCGGCGACGCTAGCGTCGCGCGACCATCCGCCTCCACCGGCGCCCTAGGCTGCTGGGGGAGCGAGGTGATGCGCATGGTTGACGGGGAAGTCGACCCATCGGGTCCCGACGAGCCGCCCGAGGGTGCCGCCGGCTCCCGCTCGATCGCCGGCGAGCTCGTCACCACGACGTTCCCGTACGACGGCGGGCGCCGGGTCACCGTCTACGTGCCGCCGCCCCCACCGCAGGCGATCGTGTACGCCGGCGACGGCCAGCTGATCTCCGGGTGGGGCGGGACGCTCGAGGCCGCGGGCGAGCTGTCGACCATGATCGTGGGCGCCCACCGCACCGACGACGCGGACGAGATGGTGCGGCTGCAGGAGTACTCCCCGTCCTTCGACGTGGAGCGGTTCGCCGCTCATGAGAGGTTCTTCGTCGACGACCTCCGCGGCTGGGTCGGATCCCGGTTCGGGATCGCGCTGCCGGCGGAACGCACAGCCGTCTGCGGGGTGTCCGCCGGCGCCGAGCTGTCGCTGGCGTTGGGACTGCGGCACCGCGACATCTACGGATCGGTGTTCGCGTCCTCCCCGGGGGGCGGCTACCGACCACCGCCCGTGCTCCCCGACCCGCTGCCACGTACCTATCTGACGGCCGGCACCGCGGAGCCCTTCTTCCGCGAGAACGCGACCCGCTGGGCGGACGCGCTGCGGGCCGCCGGTGCGGACGTGGTCATGACCGAGCGGGCCGGCGACCACGGCGACCCGTTCTGGGAAGCCGAGTTCCCGCTGATGGTGGCCTGGGCGTTCTCTCGCTGAACCGAGACGACCCGGACTACGCGGTGCCGCGGTGGAGCGCCACGATGCCCGTGGACAGGTTCCGCCAGGCGACGTCCTGCCAGCCGGCGTGCTGCATCAGCGTGGCCAGGCCGGCCTGATCGGGCCAGCCCAGGATGGACTCGGCCAGGTACTCGTACGCGACCGGGTTGGAGGAGACGACCCGCGCGATCCGGGGGATGGCCGCTACCAGGTAGTTGCGGTAGAGCACCCGGAACGGGGTCCAGGTCGGGGTGGAGAACTCGCACACGACCAGGCGGCCGCCGGGTTTGGTGACCCGGCGCAGCTCCACCAGGGCGGCGCCGGTGTCGGCGACGTTGCGCAGACCGAAGGAGATGGTCACCGCGTCGAAGCTGTTGCCGGCGTACGGCAGCTGGAGCCCGTCGCCGGCCACGAAGGCCAGCCAGGGGCTGCGGCGTTTGCCGACGGTCAGCATGCCGAGAGAGATGTCGGTCGGCACCACGAACGCCCCGGCCGCGGCGAACGGCTCGCTCGACGTGCCCGTCCCGGCCGCGAGATCGAGCACCCGGTCGCCGACCTGGGGATCGACCGCCTCCAGCACGAGCCGGCGCCAGGCCCGGTCCTGGCCCAGGGACAGCACGTCGTTGGCCAGGTCGTAGCGCTCCGCCACCCGGTCGAACATCGCCGCGACCTCGGTCCGGCCCTTGGCCAGGCTGGCACGCGAACCCCGGGAGGCCGAGGCGCTTGCCTCGGTGGCGGTCATCCCCACCACCGGAGCGGGTGCGGCATCTGGGCGCGAGTGCGGATCACAGCGCCCAGCCTGCCACGCCTCAGAGCTCGACCCCGGCGACCGGCGGCAGGGTCGGTGTCTTGGAGCCACCATCCGGTTCGACGGTGACGGCCAGCTGCTTCGCGCCGTCGAGTGGACCTGTCTCGAGCCACTGGGCCACCTCGCCGCCACGGTCGATCAGCGCGTTCGGGGTGATCTGGTTCCCGTTGATCATCCAGAGCTGGTAGACCTTGTCGTCGCCCGGCGCCGCGACACCGTGGCCGAGGAAGAGTGCCTGGTTGCGTTCCTTGGAGACGACGAACGAGACGGGCGCCCCGTTCATCGTCGTCGCGTAGACCTTGGCGTCGGGGGCGGTCAGCAGCTCGTTGATCTCCACCCCGGCGGCCTGCTGGCTCTGCTGGTCGTTGCGCAGCACCGACACCCAGCCACCCAGACCCACCACCAGGACGAGAGCGGCGGCGATCAGTCCGGTCAGCACCCGACGCGTACGCCGCAGCCGACGCACCGCGAGCTCGTCCAGCTGCCGACGGTCCACCGTCGCCTCGGGGTCGATCGCTGCCGTCCCGGAGGGGGAGAGGGAACCCGTCGCAGTCCCCGGCGTCGACGCCCACGAGCTGGGGGAGACCGGCGACGCCGGACCCTCCGCCGGCTGCTCGGGGGGCAGCGGTCGTACGGTGGCGATCTGCCAGAGCACGGACGTCCGCAGGCTCGGCGGGGGCGTGGCCTCCGACAGCCAGGTCAGCTCGGCCGCCGTCTCGGTGAACTCGGCGACCTCGCGCCGGCAGTTCTCGCAGCCTTCCAGGTGCTGCTCGAAGACGGTGCGCTCGTCGTCGTCCAGAGCGTCGGCGACATAAGCGCCCACCGCTCCGTGCGGATCGTGGGCGTAGGGGTCGTAGCCCTGAGGATCAGACATGGTGCACCCCCTCCTGCCTGGACGCCGCGGTCATGCTTCCACTCCGAGCGCGTCTCGTAGTCCGATCAATCCGTCTCGGATCCGTGTCTTGACGGTGCCGAGCGGCAGCTTCAGCAGTCCGGCCACCTCGCGGTGCGTGTAGCCACCGAAGTAGGCCAGGCTGACCGCCTCCCGCTGCACCGCGGTCAGCGAATCCATCCCCTTGCGGACGCGCTCGGTGTCGAGCCGGTGCTCGAGGGTGTCCCAGACCTTGTCGTGCGGTCGTTCCGCATCGAGCCTTGCCCAGTCGGTGTCCCGCCGGGTCTCGCTCACAGTCGATCGCACGCGGTCGACCGCCCGGCGGTGGGCGATGGTGACCATCCACGACATCACGCTGCCGCGCTCGACCGAGAACCGGCTGGACTGCCGCCAGATCTCCACGTACACCTCCTGGGTGACCTCCGCCGCGAGATCCGGCGACCTCAGCACCTTCAGCACGACGCCGTAGATGCGGCTGGAGGTGGCGTCGTACAGCTCGGCGAACGCCTCTTCCTGTCCGCGGGCGGATCGGTCGAGGAGGTCGGCCAGTCGGGCCGCGTGACGCTGACGTCCCCCGACGTCTGCATCAACGGAATCCCCTAGGCCCTCGGGCCCGACTGACCTGGTCACGGTGACATCCTCTCGCGCTCTGCTCGGTGTTCCACGCACCGGCCGACCTCGACGTCGTCGAGACGACCGGCGCGAGCGAGCGTCAGGACTTCGGCAGCAGCACGTGGTCGATGATGTAGACGGTCGCGTTGGCGGTCTGGACGTTGCCGCAGACGACCATCGCCTCACCGTTCACCTCGAAGCTCTCGCCGGAACCGGTGACGGTGATGGGCTGGCTCTTGTTGAGGGTCTGGTGCTCGCCGGCCAGCTGGTCGGGCGAGAGGCGGCCGGCCACCACGTGGGCGGTCAGCACGTCGGTCAGCAGACCCTTCGGGTCGCCCAGCGCCTTCTTCAGGGTGGCCGGGTCGACAGCGGCGAACGCGTCGTTGGTCGGTGCGAACACCGTGATGTTGTCGGTGGTGTTCAGGGTGTCGACCAGTCCGGCGGCCTTGACGGCGGTGACCAGGGTCGACAGGGCCGGGTTGTTGCTGGCCGCGGTGGCGACCGGGTCCTGGGACATCCCGTCGAAGGAGCCCTTGCCGGTCTTCGGGATCGAGGAGCAGGCGGTGCCGAACGGCTCGGTCATCGAGCCGGCGGACGCCGAGGGGCTGGCCGGCGCCGACATGGACGGGCTGCTCATCGGAGCCGACGAGGTGCCGCCGGCGGGGGCGGCCGTGTTGCTCTCCATGCCACAGGCGGCTGCGCTCAGCGGCAGCAGGATCGCCGCGGTGAGGGCAGCGAGGCGAGTGGCGTTCTTGCGGGTCTTCATGGTGATCATGACTTTCCTCCGGTGATCGAACGTCCCCGGTGGGGTCGTCTCACAGAAGGATTCGGAGTCGGGGAGTGCTCGGATGGCGGATAGCCGAACTTTCTTTCGCGACAGGAGATCCGCTCTCTCAGGAAGGGATGTCCAGACCCCGGTCGCACTAGAGTGCGCCTTCTCGTCCCGCTGGCGGTGAGCCGCCGAGACCCAGGAGCACACCCTCAGATGAGCCGCCGCATCAGCCCTCTCCCTTGCTGCGGGCACCTCCGCCGTCGTCCTCGCTTCTCGCGGGCTGCGGCGGTGACCAGACCGGCGCGTCGCCGTCCGCACCGCTCTCGGCGTCGACACCGTCCCCGGCGTCGACCCAGTCGTCGACCTCACCCTCACCGACCGGCCCGACGACCACGCCCGGCGCCGCGAGCACCCCGAGCGAGCAACCCGGAAGCGACGCGGCCAAGCCGTCGAAGCAGGACATCGTGGCCGGGCTGTCGAAGTTCTACCGGCAGACCCAGGGCCTGCCCGCCGACAAGGCCGAGAAGTTCGCGGTCTGCATGGTCGACGAGATGTACGACAAGGCGCAGACCACGACGCTGGAAGCCATGCGGGACGGGGACACGACCAAGATCGCCACCAGGGACGCCGGGCTGGTCGCGGAAGCCGGGTTCACCTGCCAGCCGGCACTCTCCTAGGCGCTCCAGGGCTCCGAGGCTGCGTCCGTCGGGTCCCCGGCGAGTTGTCGGTGGCTTCCCGCCGGGCCGACGCGTCGCTTCGGCGAGGATGGTCGTGGGCGTGATCCACCCGCCCGAGGGGGCACAATCGCCCTCATGGCAAAACGCACCACCGTGCTCAAAGTGTCCGGGCTGAAGCGCGCCTTCGGTCCGAACACCATCTTCGACGGGTTCAACCTCGAGGTGCGGGCGGGTGAGGCCATCGCCCTGACCGGACGCAACGGCGCCGGCAAGTCCACCCTGCTGCGCTGCCTGGTCGGTGCCGACCGTCCCGACGACGGCACCATCGACGTGCTCGGCACACCGATGTCGGAGACCTCGCCGGAGATCCGCCGCAACGTCGCCACGGTCATCGACGACCTCGACTTCTTCCCCGACCTGAGCGTCGTCGAGCACCTCGACCTGCTGGCCCGGGCGCACGGGCAGGACGACCCCGACGCGATGGTCGACGAGGTGCTCGACGAGGTCCAGCTGGTCCCGCAGGCGGGGCAGCTGCCCGGCACGCTGTCGTCGGGCCAGCGCCGTCGTCTCGCCCTGGCCACCGCCTTCGTCCGGCCCCGCAAGCTGCTGATCATGGACGAGCCAGAGCAGCGGCTCGACGTCGAGGGCGTGGCCTGGCTGTCCCGGCGCCTCCAGGCCGAGCGGAAGAGCGGTCTGGCCATCGTGTTCGCCAGCCACGAGCCGTCGTTGGTCGAGTCGGTCGCCACCCGGGTGGTCCGGCTCGGTGAGGCGCGATGAGCACGGCCGACGCCACCGGCGACTCCGAGCTCACCCCGGCCGGAGACGACGGCTTTCCCGAGTACCCCGCGCACCACGACGCCGGCTTCGAGGGTCCGGAGGAGCCTCAGCACCTCGCCGTGCCCCCGGCCGGTGAGTTGAAGGGTCTGATCCGCGAGTGGCGCAAGGGACGGGCGACCCGCAACCTGTGGGAGGCGTTCTCGGACGCCTACATCGCCGTGATCGCCGCGCTGATGATCGGTGGCGCGCTGGTCAACGTGATCATCCGCGCCCAGCGCGTGGTCGCCGACTGCAGCTCGGAGTACTGCCTGTCGGCCCGCACCGTCCTGCCCTGGGCGGCGCTCGCCCTGTCCGTGGCCCTGGCGCTGGCCGTGTCCCGGTTGTTCGGACCGGTGCTGGCGTCGGCCGCCGAGGGCTTCTGGCTGCTCGACACCCCGGTCCGGCGGGCCCGGTTGCTCGGGCCGCGGCTGGTCGCGGCCCTGGTGGCGGCGCTCGTCGTCGGGGCGCTGATCGGTGGTGCCATCACGGCTCTCACCGGTGGATCGGCCGTCGGCATCGTCGTCTGGTCGGCGGCGACCGCCCTCGCGGCGATGTCGGCCGTCGCCTGTGCCGCGGCGCAGCAGGGCGCCGAGCGGCACCGGATGACGGCAGCCGCGACGTACCTGTTCGCCGTGCTCGGCGTGGCGTCGTTGATGGCGGTGGTCGGGATCGCGGCCGGCTGGTTCAGCCTCGGCATCAGTGACGACGTCGACGCCGAGATCGGGTACGCGGTGATCGCGGTGGCGGGCGTCCTGCTCGCGGGTGCTCTGGTGCTCGCCGTCCGGCGGTTGAGCAGCATCCGGCGCACCCGGCTGGTCAGCGGTGGCGCGCTGGTTCGAGGCATCTCCGGGGCCTTCTTCGCCCTCGACTTCGGTCTGGCGCGGGACATCGTGGTCGAGCGTCGGGCGGTCGCGGTCGGTTCCGTACGTCCCAAACGTGGCCGTGGCCTCGGACGTCAGGCGCTGGTCTGGCGGGAGTGGCAGCGGCTGCTCCGGTTCCCGCAGCCGCTGTTCATGCTGGCCGTCACCCTCGTCGTCCCGTACGCCTGCGACGCCCTGGGCATGAGCACCCTGACCCCTGTGGTGGCCGCGCTGTCTCTCTTCGGCGCGACCGTGCCGCTGCTCGGTGGGCTCAGGGTGCTGACCAGGACCGGCGGGCTGTCCCGCTGCCTGCCCTTCTCGCTGGCCCAGCTGAAGATCTCCGCGATCACCGTGCCGGCCATCCTGGTCGCGGTCTGGGCGGTGCTGACCGCGCCGGCGTACCTGGGCTTCGGTGACGGCGCGGTGACCCGCACCTGGAGCGAGGCCGGTCTGGTGGCGATCGCCACCGGGGCCGCCGGGCTGCTGGCCGCGATCCGCTGGGTCCAGGCGAAAGGCCCCGACTTCAGCGCACCGATGATCTCGACTCCGTCGGGGGCCTTCCCGCCCGGGCTGATGTCCAACGTGTTCCGTGGCTTCGACGTCTGCCTGATCGCCACCGCGCCGATGCTGCTCGGCTTCTCCCCGCTCTGGTCGCTGGCGATCTGCGGCGTCGCCGGCCTGATCCTGCTCAACTCGATGGACGCGGAGTCGCTGCGGGCCCGGCAGGCCGAGCAGCAGCGGGAGCTCGACCAGGCCAAGAAGCAGCGGGCGGCCGCCGCCGCGGCGGAGCAGCAGAAGAAGCGCTGATCCACGCTTTCCCGGGGTGGCTTCAGTCGACGGTGAACTGGATCTGGTGCCAGCCGCGGGCCCCGCTGGGGAACACCTTGGTGCGCTCCTCGGCCTGGACCGTGCCGCTGCCGTCGGTGGCGCGGACTTGGGCGGTGTGTCGACCGGGCGCCCCCTGGTAGCGGTAGGACCACTGCCGCCAGGTGTCGATGCCGGCGGTCTCGGCCAACGTGACGTCTTCCCAGTCGCCGTCGTCGATCCGGATCTCGACCTTCTCGATGCCGCGGTGCTGAGCCCACGCGGTGCCGCCGATCATCCTGCTCGAGCCCAGGGTGCCGAGCGACTTCGGCACCTCGATCTTGCTCTGGGTCAGCACGGGAGCGTCGGTGGCCCACTCGCGCTCGGTCCAGTACGCCGTCCGCTCCGCGTAGGTGGTGAACTCGATCCGCTCCAGCCACTTGGTCGCCGACACGAAGCCGAAGAGTCCGGGCACGACCATCCGGGCCGGGAACCCGTGGGCGTCGGGCAGCGGCTGCCCGTTCATGCCCACCGCGATCATCGCGTCCCGGCCGTCGCTGACCGCCGCGTACGGGGTCGAGCAGGTGTAGCCGCTGTCGGAGGAGTGGCTGAACACCTGGTCGACGCCGGGGCGGACCCCGACCCTGGCCAGGATCTCGCTGAACGGCACGCCCAACCAGCGGGCAGAGCTGACGTAGGCGCCGCCGACCTCGTTGGAGACACAGGCCAGCGTGATGTCGCGCTCGATCATCGGCATGGCGAGCAGCTCGTCGTAGGTGAGCTCCAGCGGGCGGTCCACGTCGCCGTCGATGGTGAGCTTCCAGGTGCCGACGTCGACCCGTGGCGTGATCAGGGAGATGTCCACCCGGTAGAAGGCGTCGTTCGGGGTGGTGAAGGTCTGCACGCCCGGCACCTGGACACCATCCGGGATCGGTGGCGCCGCCGACGTCGGTCGGGGCAGCCGGATCAGCTCGCGAACCGCGAGGCGGCTGCGGTTGACGACCTCACCGACGCCGGCTCCGACAGCGGCGAGCAGGCCGACGCCGGCCATGGTGGCCAGGAACCGTCGGCGTGAGCCGTCGGCGATGGCGGGGGCGTCGGACCGGTCCGTCGCCGGATGCCGGGGGCGCGAGGCCCGGGTGATCAGGGCCAGCGAGGCCACCCCGACCGCGCCGGCGACGATCGAGGGTACGGCGCTCCAGGCCCCGCCGGAGGAGAGGCCGCTGCGAAGGAGCGCAGCCCCCACCCCGACGAGGCCCAGAGCACCTATGGACACCAACGCCGTGCGCGGACGCCGCCAGGCCAGCAGGCCGATCCCAGCAGCCGCGACCAGCAGCACCATCGCTATCCCGCTGATGAGAACCGGTTTGTCCCAGTTCCCGAGCAGCCGGACCGCGACCTCCTTGACGGGCGTCGGTGCCCCATCCACCGCCACGGAGCCGACGGCGATCAGCGGCGAGGCCGCCGGTCGCGACATCGCCCCGGCCACCGCGTGGCCGACCCCGAGTGCCGCCAACGCGGACAGCACCCCAGCGAGTGCCTGCGTCGGCTTCCGTGGCATCCCCATGATCATCATTCGGAGCCGGCGGCCCCAGGGATTGCGGAGTTCGGTGTCGGGTCGGCCTCGGGCCCGGGTGAGCGTCCGGCGGTCGGTTGTCCGGTGCGTGTGACAGGCGGAGATACGCTGCGAGGGTGAGCAGCACCGGCCCGTACCCGCCCCGGCTCTACGCCCGTACGGTCGAGATCGAGGACCCCGGTCCGCTCGCCGCCCTGCTGCCCGGGCCGGACGCGCACGCCTGGGTGCGGCGCGGTGAGGGCATGGTCGGTTGGGGCGAGGTGGTCCGCAGCAAGCCCGCCTCCGTGGCCGAGGCCGAGGAGTGGTGGACGGGTCTGGTGTCGCAGGTCGTCTCGGTCAGCGACCTGGACCACACCCCGGGGGCCGGCTTCATGGCGTTCGGCAGCTTCGTCTTCGATCCGGCGACCACCGCCGCCGCCTCCACCATGGTGGTGCCGAGCACCGTCCTCGGCCGCCGCAACGGTCGGGCCTGGCTGACCCGGATCGGCACCTCGTTCGTCCACGACGGCACCCTGCCCGAGATCACCCCACCGGTCGCGCCGCGCGACATCTCCTACGCCGACGGCGGCCTCACCGGACCGCAGTGGGAAGCGGCGGTGGCCGAGGCGGTCCGGCGGATCACCGCCGGCGAGCTGGAGAAGGTGGTGCTGGCCCGCGACCTGCTGGCCCGGGCGAGCGAGCCGATCGACCCGCGCTGGATCCTGGCCCGGCTGGCGGAGCGGTACGAGCGCTGCTGGAGCTATCTGGTCGACGGCCTCGTCGGGGCGACGCCGGAGATGCTGCTCCGACGGGAGAACGGCCTGGTCACCTCCCGGGTGCTCGCGGGCACCATCCAGCGCAGTGGCGACAACACCCGCGACCTGGCCTCGGCCGCGGCGCTGGCCCGCTCCAGCAAGGACCTGGAGGAGCACGAGTACGCGGTCGCCTCCGTGGCGGACGCGTTGGCGCCGTACTGCTCCGGGATGAACGTGCCGGACGCCCCGTACGTGCTGGAGCTGCCGAACGTCCTGCACCTGGCCACCGACGTCACCGCCGTGGCGGGGCCCGAACGCACCTCGCTGGGGCTGGCGGCGGCCCTCCACCCGAGCGCTGCCGTCTGCGGTACGCCGACCGACAAGGCCCGGGAGACGCTGGCCGAGCTGGAGCACCTGGACCGCGAGCGCTACGCCGGACCGGTCGGCTGGATCGACGCCCAGGGAGACGGAGAGTGGGGGATCGCGCTGCGCTGCGGCATCGTCGACGAGACCGACCCGCGGCAGATCCGCCTGTTCGCCGGCTGTGGCGTGGTCGCCGGCTCCGATCCGCAGGCCGAGCTGACCGAGTCGAACGCCAAGCTCGTGCCGATGCGCGACGCGCTCGGCTGACCCGCTGATGGCCTCGACCACCCCGGGGGTGGCGGCGGTCGTGCTGGCCGGTGGTGGGTCGCGCCGGTTCGGCAGCGACAAGCTGAGCGCCGACATCGGCGGGCGGCCGCTGCTCGACCACGCGCTGGACGGGCTGGCGGCCGAGATCGCGGTCGCGATCGTCGGACCGACCCGTTCGCTGAGTCGCCCCGTCACCGTGCTCCGCGAGGACCCGCCCGGCGGCGGGCCGGCAGCAGGACTGATCACCGGTCTGGTCTGGGCCCTCAGCACCGACGCGGTGGCGATCGTGACCCTGCCCGGTGATGCGCCCGCCGGCGGCCGGGCGGCCATGGCGCTGCTGGCCGAGCTCGATCGCCGGTCGGCGGACGCCGTGGTCGGCGTCGACGGATCGGGGCGTGACCAGGTCCTCCAGCTCGCCCTGCGGCCGGCGGCCGCCCGGCGGCTGGTCGAGCTCGCCGGACCGGACGGCGGTCACGACCAGTCCGTCCGACGCCTGGTGAACGCACTCGCTCCGGCGCGGCTGACCCTGTCCGCCGACCAGTCCCGAGACATCGACACCGTTGACCAGCTCAGGCATTTTCGCAACCCGAGCCGCACGTAATTCCTCACGGATGTCGTGTCAGGCAAGGGAAATCCTTGGCCGCCCGGGCCCGCCCCGAATGACGATCCCGGCCTGAGAGTCGTAGGGTAGGTTCGCAGAGTTCGTGAACGTTTTCACGAGCGCTCACCCCACACTCCGTTCACTGCTGACGCCCGGGAGGGACGATGTCTGTCGAGGCCGACGTCCTCGTCGTGGGCGCCGGACCCGCCGGTTCGGCCACGGCGACGCATCTGGCGCGTCGCGGGCTGGACGTCGCGCTGCTGGAGAAGTCGCAGTTCCCGCGGGAGAAGGTGTGCGGTGACGGTCTGACCCCGCGCGCGACGCGTCAGTTGATCCGGCTCGGCATCGACACCAGTGAGCGGGCCGGCTGGCTGCACAACAAGGGGCTGCGGATCTACGGCGGCTCGACCACGCCGTTCGAGCTGCCCTGGCCCGAGCTGGCCGACTTCCCCTCGTACGGGCTGGTCCGTCCCCGCTCCGACTTCGACGACCTGCTGGCCCGCAACGCGGTGGCGGCCGGGGCGAAGCTCTACGAGCTCTGCAACGTCTCCGCGCCGATCGTCGACGAGCGCACCGGTCGGATCATCGGTGTCACCACCAAGGACGGCGAGGAGTTCCGCGCCCCCCTGGTGGTGGCGGCCGACGGCAACTCGACCCGGCTCAGCCTGGGGATGGGTCTGGCCAAGCGCGACGACCGGCCGATGGGCGTGGCCGTGCGCACCTACTACCGCAGCCCCCGGCACCTCGACGACCACCTGGAGTCGTGGCTGGAGCTGTGGGGCGGCAAGCCCGGCGAGAGCGACCTGCTGCCGGGGTACGGCTGGATCTTCGGCATGGGCGACGGCACCTGCAACGTCGGTCTGGGGGTGCTCAACACCTCGTCCGCCTTCGGCAAGACCGACTACAAGGACCTGCTCAAGCGCTGGCTGGACAACACCCCGGAGGAGTGGGGTTTCCGGGACGAGAACATGACCACCAAGGTGATGGGCGCCGCACTGCCGATGGGCTTCAACCGCACGCCGCACTACACCAGGGGTCTGCTGCTGGTCGGTGATGCGGGGGGCATGGTCAACCCGTTCAACGGCGAGGGCATCGCGTACGCGATGGAGTCGGCCGAGCTGGCCGCCGACGCCATCGCCGAGGCGCACTACCGCGGTGTCGGCACCAGCACCGCGGAGCGCGCGTTGCAGGGCTATCCCGCGCAGCTCAAGGCGGATCTCGGTGGCTACTACACGCTCGGCAACGTGTTCGTGAAGCTGATCGGCAACCCCAAGGTGATGTCGCTGTGCACGAAGTACGGTCTGCCGCGCAAGACCCTGATGCGCTTCACCCTCAAGCTGCTGGCCAACCTGCACGACAGCCGGGACGGGGACGCCATGGACAAGATCATCAACGCGCTCTGCCGGATCGCCCCCGCAGCATGAGGGACAGCAGCATGACGGACAGTGGCATGAGTGACCCGACCGAGATCAGGCAAGGAGTGGACCGATGAGCCCCTACCTCGGCATCGTGATCATGCTGACGCTGGCGGCGGGCTTCGTCGGTCTGACGATCATCACCTCCATGCTGGTCGGTCCGGGCCGCTACAACCGGGCGAAGTACGACTCGTACGAGTGCGGCATCCAGCCCACCCCGCAGCCGCTGGGTGGTGGCCGCTTCCCGGTGAAGTACTACATCACCGCGATGCTCTTCATCATCTTCGACATCGAGATCGTCTTCCTCTACCCGTGGGCGGTCTCCTTCGACCAGATGGGCACGTTCGCCCTGGTGGAGATGGTGCTGTTCGTGATCACCGTCTTCCTGGCCTACCTGTACGTGCTGAGGCGCGGCGGACTCGAGTGGGACTGATGAGCACGACGGTGAGCGAAGCGAACTCCAGCCCCACCGGCGAGGTGTGTATGACAACTCACCTCCAGACCTCCCCCGAAGGAAACGATCATGGGTGTTGAGGAGAAGCTCCCCACCGGCGTCCTGCTGACGACGATGGAGGGACTGTTCGGCTACATGCGGAGCGCCTCGTTCTGGCCGGCGACCTTCGGGCTCGCCTGCTGCGCGATCGAGATGATGACCTACGGTGCCCCGCGCTACGACTCCGGTCGCTGGGGTCAAGAGGTCTTCCGGGCTTCACCGCGCCAGGCCGATCTGATGATCGTGGCCGGTCGGGTGAGCCAGAAGATGGCTCCGGTGCTGCGGCAGATCTACGACCAGATGCCGAACCCCAAGTGGGTGCTCGCCATGGGTGTCTGCGCCAGCACCGGCGGCATGTTCAACAACTACGCCATCGTGCAGGGTGTCGACCACGTGGTGCCGGTGGACATGTACCTGCCCGGCTGCCCGCCGCGCCCGGACATGCTGATCGACGCGATGTTCAAGCTGCGGGAGAAGGTCGCCCACACGCCGGTCGGCCTGAACGCGATCGCGGCCGACGAGGCCGCCGAGGCCCGCCAGCTGGAGGCGCCGGCGGCGCACGAGCTGAGGGGTCTGCTGCGGTGAGTGACAAGCCGACCCAACCGACTGGGCCGACCGAACCGGTCGGCCCGCACAACGAGTCCGACGCCAAGGCCCCGATCAAGGGTGCCGTGGCCGAGGGCGGATCCGCCCCCGACGCCGACACGAAGTCCGAGTCGGCCACCGGTGCTCCGGCGGGCGTCGCCAGCGACGAGACCGAGGCGTCGGAGACCACCGCCGAGGGGGCGGTGGAGCGTTCCGGCTCCAGTGCCGAGGTGATCGAGACCCGGCAGGGCATGTTCGGGGTGCACGGCACCGGTGACACCTCCGGTTACGGCGGGCTGACCCGCACCATCGAGTTCCCCGCCGCCTCGCTGCCTCCGTACGGCGGCTGGTGGGACCAGGTGAACGACCGGATTGGCGAGGTCGTCGGTAGCTACTCCGACGTGATCGAGAAGGTCGTCGTCCACCGCGGCGAGATCACCTTCCACGTCGCCCGGGCGCACCTGGCCACCCTGGCCCGACAGCTGCGGGACGACGCCCACCTGCGGTTCGAGTTCTGCAGCAGCGTGTCCGGGGTGCACTACCCGGCCGACAAGGGGGCCGAGCTGCACGCGGTCTACCACCTGCAGTCGATGACCCACAACCGCCGGATCCGGCTCGAGGTCTCCTGCCCCGACGACGACCCGCACATCCCGTCGGTGACCCCGACCTACCCGACCGCCGACTGGCACGAGCGGGAGACCTGGGACTTCTTCGGGATCATCTTCGACGGGCACCCGGCGTTGACCAGGATCCTGATGCCGGACGACTGGCCCGGACACCCGCAGCGCAAGGACTATCCCCTCGGCGGCATCCCGGTCGAGTACAAGGGCGCCACCATCCCGCCCCCGGACGAGCGGAGGAACTACTCGTAATGTCTGGTCGCGCTGCGCGCTCCGCACTCATGAGCTCCGCAAAGTCTCGCTCGTTCGTCCCGTTTGTCGATGACGAAAAGCGTGTCATCACCAAACGCTCCTGCACTCCCGAGAGGCTCCACTCATGAGTGGTACTGGTACGACAACAGACCCGTATGGCGCCTTCACGGAGGACGCTGAGGGGCAGGTCTACACCGTCACCGGTCAGGACTGGGACTCGCTGGTGGCCGAGCAGGCCGAGCGCGGTGACGAGCGCATCGTGGTCAACATGGGTCCGCAGCACCCGTCCACCCACGGCGTGCTCCGCTTGATCCTGGAGATGGAGGGTGAGTCGGTCACCGAGGCCCGCTGCGGCATCGGCTACCTGCACACCGGCATCGAGAAGAACATGGAGTTCCGCACCTGGACCCAGGGCGTGACCTTCTGCACCCGGATGGACTACCTGTCGCCCTTCTCGCAGGAGACCACCTACTGCCTGGGGGTCGAGCGGCTGCTGGACATCGAGGACCAGATCCCGGAGAAGGCGAACGTCCTCCGGGTGCTGATGCTCGAGCTCAACCGGATCTCCTCGCACCTGGTCTGCATCGCCACCGGCGGCATGGAGATCGGCGCGCTGACGGTGATGACCATCGGCTTCCGCGAGCGGGAGAAGGTGCTGGACGCCTTCGAGCTGATCACCGGGCTGCGGATGAACCACGCCTACATCAGGCCGGGCGGGGTGGCCCAGGACCTGCCGCCCAACGCGCTCGACCACCTGCGTGATCTCGTGTCCTGGTTGAAGAAGCACCTGCCCGAGTACGCCGACTTCTGCAACGCCAACCCGATCTTCCTCGGCCGGCTGTCCGGGGTGGGTCACCTGGATCTGGCCGGCTGTCTGGCCCTGGGCATCAGCGGCCCGACGCTGCGCTCCACCGGCTACGACTGGGACCTGCGCAAGAAGCAGCCGTACTGCGGGTACGAGACCTACGACTTCGAGGTCCAGACCTGGGACACCAGCGACGCGTACGGGCGGTTCCGGATCCGGCTGAACGAGATGTGGGAGAGCGTCAAGATCGTCGAGCAGTGCATCGCGCGGCTGGAGAAGATGGAGGGCGACCCGATCATGGTCGCCGACGGCAAGATCGCCTGGCCGTCCCAGCTGTCCGTCGGCAGCGACGGGATGGGTAACTCCAACGAGCACCTGAAGCACATCATGGGCGAGTCGATGGAGGCCTTGATCCATCACTTCAAGCTGGTCACCGAGGGCTTCCGGGTCCCGCCGGGGCAGGCGTACGTGCCGATCGAGAGCCCGCGCGGCGAGATCGGCGCCCACGTGGTCTCCGACGGCGGCACCCGCCCGTTCCGCGCGCACTTCCGGGACCCCAGCTTCGTCAACCTGCAGGCGATGCCGGCGCTGTGCGAGGGCGCCATGGTGTCCGACGTGGTCGTGGCCGTGGCGTCGTTGGATCCCGTCATGGGTGGAGTGGACCGATGAGCCTGACTGAACCCACGCCGCCCAGTGAGCCGGGCCGGTCGAACGGCCATGCGGGCGGGGACATCGCCAGCGAGGAGCTGGTCGGTCAGCTCACCAGCGGCCAGGCGCCGCGGCACGGGCACTTCACCACCCACTTCGACGAGGCCAGCATCGACCACTCCGTGCAGGGGTCGGCGATCGATGAGAAGACCATCGAGGAGCTGCACCTGATCGCCGCCCGCTATCCGCAGGCGCGCTCGGCGCTGCTGCCGATGCTGCACCTGGTGCAGAGCGTCGAGGGTCGGGTGACCCCGCGGGGCATCGAGGTGTGCGCGGAGATCCTCGGGATCAGCACCGCCGAGGTCAGCGGGGTGGCCACCTTCTACACGATGTACAAGCGACGCCCGGTGGGGGAGTACCACGTCGGGGTCTGCACCACGGCGCTCTGCGCGATCATGGGCGGCGACGAGGTCTACGCCCGGCTGCAAGATCATCTCGGGATCGGCAACGACGAGACGACCGACGACGGCAAGATCACCCTGGAGCACCTGGAGTGCAACGCGGCCTGTGACTTCGCGCCGGTGATGATGGTCAACTGGGAGTTCTTCGACAACACCACGCCGCAGAAGGCGTGCGAGGTGGTCGACCAGCTGCGGGCCGGCGAGACCGTGACCGCGACCCGGGGAGCCCGGGTCTGCACCTGGCGCGAGTCCGAGCGGGTGCTGGCCGGCTTCTCCGACAACCGGGCCGACGAGGGCCCGACCTCGGGCAGCGAGTCCCTGCTGGGGTTGAGGATCGCGGCGGAGAAGGGCTGGACCGCGCCGCCCGTTCCGGCCCGCGAGCAACCGGCGCACGCCGAGGCAGGACACGAGGGGGAGGCGAACCATGGTTGACCTGTTGACCCCGGTGCTCACCGCCAACTGGGGCGATGAGCGGGCCTGGAAGCTGCACAACTACGAGCGACGCGGGGGCTACCAGGGGCTGCGCAAGGCCCTGGGCATGACGCCGGCCGAGGTGGTCGCCGAGGTCAAGGACTCCGGTCTGCGCGGTCGTGGCGGAGCCGGTTTCCCGACCGGCATGAAGTGGGGCTTCATCCCGCAGGACAACCCGAAGCCGAAGTACCTGGTGGTCAACGCCGACGAGTCCGAGCCGGGCACCTGCAAGGACATCCCGCTGATGATGGCCTCGCCGCACACGCTGGTCGAGGGCGTGATCATCGCGTCGTACGCCATCAACGCCTCCTACGCGTTCATCTACGTCCGCGGCGAGGTGCTGCACGTGGTCCGCCGGTTGCAGCAGGCCGTGCGCGAGGCGTACTCCGCGGGCTATGCGGGCAAGAACGTCCTGGGCACCGGCTACGACCTGGAGATCGTCGTGCACGCGGGCGCCGGCGCCTACATCTGCGGCGAGGAGACCGCGCTGCTCGACTCGCTCGAGGGTCGCCGCGGCCAGCCCCGGCTGCGGCCGCCGTTCCCCGCGGTCGCCGGTCTCTACGCCAGCCCGACGGTGATCAACAACGTGGAGTCGATCTCCTCGGTGCCCTGCATCCTGGCCAACGGGGCGGAGTGGTTCGCCTCGATGGGCACCGAGAAGTCCAAGGGCATGACCATCTACTCGCTGTCCGGGCACGTCACCCGGCCGGGCCAGCTCGAGGCGCCGCTCGGTGTCACCCTGCGCCAGCTGCTGGACCTGGCCGGCGGCATCCGGGAGGGACACCGGCTGAAGTTCTGGACACCCGGCGGCTCCTCGACGCCGATGCTGACCGACGAGCACCTGGACATCCCGCTGGACTACGAGGGCGTGGCCGGGGTGAAGTCGATGCTGGGCACCAAGGCGCTGCAGTGCTTCGACGAGACCACCTCGGTGGTGCGCACCGTGCTGCGGTGGACCGAGTTCTACAAGCACGAGTCCTGCGGCAAGTGCACCCCGTGCCGTGAGGGCACCTGGTGGCTGGTGCAGATCCTGAAGCGGATGGAGGCCGGCCGCGGCGAGGAGGGCGACATCGAGAAGCTGCTCGACCTCTGCGAGAACATCCTCGGCCGCTCCTTCTGCGCCCTCGGCGACGGGGCGACGTCACCCATCAGCTCCGCCATCCAGTACTTCCGGGACGAGTTCGAGCAGGCCATGCACACCCCGGCCTGGGAGCTGTTCCCGTACGAGCGCAGCACGATCTTCGTCCGTGAGGGGGCCTCCGCATGACCGCCCTGGTGAATGGTCGCGCTCCGCGCTCCGGGGTCCTGAGCTCCGCGCCGTGTCGCTCGTTCGACGCGATCGTGGACGACACGGCTCAGCCACGGATGAGTGGGCCTGTCACCCACCATCGCTCCTGCACTCCCGAGAGGCTCCGCTCATGACCGTGACCTCCACTCCCCGGGCCGACCTTGCGAAGCGCGAGGACCTGATCACCCTGACCATCGACGACGTCGAGGTCAGCGTGCCCAAGGGGACCCTGGTGATCCGGGCCGCCGAGCTCATCGGCACCGAGATCCCGCGGTTCTGCGACCACCCGCTGCTCGAGCCGGTCGGGGCCTGTCGCCAGTGCCTGGTGGAGATCCCGGACGCCGGCAACGGCCGACCGATCCCCAAGCCGCAGGCCTCCTGCACCCTCGAAGCCGCGCCCGGCATGGTGGTCAAGACCCAGGTCACCTCGCCGGTGGCCGACAAGGCCCAGCACGGCAACATGGAGTTCCTGCTGGTCAACCACCCGTTGGACTGCCCGATCTGCGACAAGGGCGGCGAGTGCCCGTTGCAGAACCAGGCGATGGCCCACGGGCAGGCCGAGTCCCGGTTCCACGACGTCAAGCGGACCTACCCCAAGCCGATCAACATCTCGGCCAACGTGCTGCTCGACCGCGAGCGCTGCGTGCTCTGCGCCCGCTGCACCCGGTTCTCCGAGCAGGTCGCCGGCGACCCCTTCATCGCCCTCATCGAGCGCGGGGCGCTGCAGCAGGTCGGCATCTACGAGAAGGAGCCGCTGCACTCCTACTTCTCCGGCAACACCATCCAGATCTGCCCGGTCGGCGCCCTGACGTCCTCGGCGTACCGGTTCCGTTCCCGGCCCTTCGACCTGGTCTCGGTGCCCAGCATCGCCGAGCACGACGCCTGCGGTTCGGCGATCCGGGTCGACTACCGGCGCGGTCAGGTGATGCGCCGTCTCGCCGGTGACGACCCCGAGGTGAACGAGGAGTGGATCACCGACAAGGACCGGTTCGCGTTCAGCTACGGCCGTGGCAGCGATCGGCTGACCCGGCCGCTGGTGCGCGACACCGACGCCGACGGCACCTCGGTGCTCCGGCCCGCGTCCTGGCCCGAGGCCATCGACGTCGCCGTCCGCGGCCTGCAGGCCGCGCTGCACCCGACTCTCGACCCGGACGCGCCGGAAGCGGTCGTGGCCGCAAGCCCGGGCAGCCGGGTGGGCGTGCTCACCGGTGGCCGCCTCACCCTCGAGGACGCGTACGCGTACGCGAAGTTCGCCCGGGCGGTCCTCGGCACCAACAACATCGACTTCCGCTCCCGTCCGCACAGCCATGAGGAGGCCGAGTTCCTGGCCTCGGCTGTGGCAGGCACCGGAATGGGGGTCACCTACGCCGACCTCGAGCAGGCCGAGCGGGTCCTGCTGGTCGCCTTCGAGCCGGAGGAAGAGGCCGGCGCGATCTTCCTGCGGCTGCGCAAAGCCGTGCGCAAGAAGGGCCTCCCGGTCGCCACCCTCGCTCCCTACCTCAGCAACGGCAACCACAAGCTCGACGCCACCCTGATCGCCACCGCCCCGGGGGCCGAGGCGAGTGTGCTGGCTTCGCTGCCGACCGATCTGCAGCCGGGTCCGGGCACCGTCATCCTGGTCGGCGAGCGGGCAGCTCTGGCCTCGGGCACCCTGACCGCGGTTCAGCAGCTGGCGGAGCGCACCGGCGCCCGCGTCGCCTGGGTGCCTCGTCGTGCCGGTGACCGCGGCGCGGTCGAAGCCGGCTGCCTGCCCAACCTGCTGCCCGGCGGACGCCCGGTCGACGACCCGGCGGCCCGGGTGGACACCGCGGTGGCCTGGGGCACTCCCACCACGCTGCCGACCGAGATCGGTCGTGACACCGACGAGATGCTGCTGGGCGCCGGCGACGCCGAGCTCGGCGCCCTGATCGTGGCCGGCGTCGACCCGAGCGACCTGCTCGATCCCGCCGCCGCCCTCGAGGGCCTGGAGAAGGTCGGCTTCGTGATCAGCATCGAGGCGCGTGCCTCCGCGGTCACCGAGCGGGCCGACGTGGTGCTGCCCATCTCGCTGATCGAGGAGCGCCCCGGCACCTTCGTCAACTGGGAGGGTCGCCACCGCGGTTTCGACGCCGTGTTCGCCAAGCCGAGCTCGATGAGCGATCTCCGGGTGCTCGCCGCGCTGGCCGACGGGCTGGGCACCCCGCTCCAGCTGCGCACCGCCGCCCAGGCGCGGGCCGAGCTGAACGAGCTCGGGACCTGGACCGGACCGCGCGCGGCCGCTCCGACCATCGGCGCCGGGGTGGCGTACGACCCCGCACCCGGGCACGCGCTGCTGGCCACCTGGCGGATGCACCTGGATCTCAGCTCCGCCGTCGCCCACGAGCCGTATCTGTTGGACACCGCGCGGGCCCCCGTCGCCGTGCTGAGCCCCGAGACGGCCGCCGCGGCCGGGATCGGCGAGCGGGTCCGCGTCAGCACCGAGCAGGGATCGATCACGCTGCCGGTGCAGCTGGCTCCGGAGATGGTGCCCGGCGTGGTGTGGCTGCCGACCCGACCGCGTGGGCACGGAGTCGCCGAGCACCTGGCCTCGGCGGCCGGCGATCCGGTGGCCATCGCCCCGATTCAGGAGGTGTCGCGATGAGTGCGCTGAACCTCGACGTGTTCTTCGCCGACCCCTGGTGGCTGGTGCTGATCAAGGCCGTCTTCGCCCTGGTCTTCCTGCTGGTGATGACGCTCTTCACGATCTGGTACGAGCGTCGCGTGGTCGGGCTGATGCAGCACCGCAAGGGCCCGACCATGAACGGACCCTTCGGGCTGCTGCAGTCCCTGGCCGACGGCATGAAGCTGATGTTCAAGGAGGACTTCACTCCGAAGAACGCCGAGAAGGTCGTCTTCATGATCGCCCCGTTCGTGATGGCCATCCCGGCCGTCGCCGCCATCGCGGTGATCCCGATCGCCGGCGTCGTGCAGATCCCCTTCACCGACATCACCACTCCGTTGCAGGTCACCGACCTGCCGGTCTCCGTGCTCTTCATCGTGGCGCTCGCCTCCATCGGCGTGTACGGGATCGTGCTGGCCGGTTGGTCCGGCGGCTCCACCTACTCGCTGCTGGGGGCGCTGCGGTCCAGCGCCCAGGTGATCTCGTACGAGATCGCCATGGGGCTGGCTCTGGTCGGGGTGTTCCTGTACGCCGGCTCGCTGTCGACCTCGGAGATCGTGGCCGCGCAGGCGCAGCCCAACTTCACCCTGTTCGGCCAGACGTTCCCGCTCTGGTACTGCGTGATGCTGATCCCGTCCTTCGCGATCTACCTGATCTCGATGGTGGGGGAGACCAACCGCGCCCCGTTCGACCTGCCCGAGGCCGAGGGTGAGCTGGTCGGCGGCTTCCACACCGAGTACTCCTCGATGCGGTTCGCCATGTTCTTCATGGCCGAGTACATGAACATGATCACCGTGTCGGCCCTGGCCACCACGCTGTTCCTCGGCGGCTGGCACGCGCCGTTCCCGTTCAACCTGGTGCCCGGTCTGGATCAGGGCTGGTGGGGGCTGCTGTGGTTCACCCTCAAGGTGCTGTTCTTCCTGTTCCTGTTCGTCTGGCTCCGCGGGACCCTGCCGCGGCTGCGCTACGACCAGTTCATGAGCTTCGGCTGGAAGTGGCTGATCCCGATCGCGCTGGTCTGGCTGATGGCCGTGGCCGCGTTCCGGCTCGGCAACCGCGAGGGCTGGTTCTCCACCCCGACCTTCTGGGTGGTCGCCGGTGTCGTCATGGTGGGACTGATCGTGGCCACCTTCGTGGGTGGGGGTGAGGAGCCCGAGGCCGAGGAGCCCGATTCCGGCGAGCCGTTCGACGCCTTCGCCGGCGGCTACCCGGTGCCTCCCCAGGGTGACCAGCAGCTGCCCGAGCTCGCCGGTGTGCTGGTCGGTGAGGAGTCGCAGGACTCGCCCCGCCCCCGCCGGGCCCACGCGATGCCCCCCGACGGCACGGACCGCACCGACCGTACGAACGCAGACGAGACGACCCGAGAGGAGCAGTCCTGATGGGTGTCTTCGACCCGATCGCCGGGTTCGGTGTGACCTTCAAGACGATGTTCCGGAAGACCTTCACCGAGGAGTACCCGAACGGACCGAAGGTGACCGCCCCGCGGTTCCACGGTCGCCATCAGCTGAACCGCTGGCCCGACGGGCTGGAGAAGTGCGTCGGCTGTGAGCTCTGTGCCTGGGCCTGCCCGGCCGACGCCATCTACGTCGAGGGGGCGCAGAACACCGACGGCGAGCGGTTCTCGCCCGGGGAGCGCTACGGCCGCGTCTACCAGATCAACTACCTGCGCTGCATCCTGTGCGGGCTGTGCATCGAGGCCTGCCCGACCCGCGCCCTGACCATGACCAACGAGTTCGAGCTCGCCGACGACAGCCGGGCGAAGCTGATCTACGAGAAGGACGACCTGCTGGGCCCGCTGCTGCCGGGGATGGAGCTGCCACCCCACGAGCGTCGGCTCGGTGACGACGAGCAGGCCTACTTCCTCGGTCTGCCCGCCACCGGCAGACCCGACGACCGGGCCGGCGACATCAGCGGATGGACCCCGCCGGTGCCGAACCAGGGCATTCCCGGCCGGAAGGCCCGCGCCAAGGCCGAGAAAGAGGCCGCCAAGCGAGAGAAGGCCGGCCGGTGATGATGGTTCCTCTGGTGACGGGGGCCGAGGTGGCCTTCTGGCTGCTCGCTCCGGTGATGATCCTCGGCGCACTCGGCATGATCCTGTCCCGCAAGCCGGTGCACTCCGCCCTCTGCCTGGCCGCGGTGATGATCTCGCTCGCCGTGCAGTACGCCGCCCAGGACGCCCCGTTCCTCTTCGTGGTGCAGATCATCGTCTACACCGGCGCGATCTTGATGCTGTTCCTCTTCGTCTTGATGCTGGTCGGTGTCGACGCGGCCGACTCGTTGGTCGAGACGATCCGCGGTCAACGGGTCTGGGCCGTGATCGCGGGTCTCGGCTTCGGGGTGATGCTGGTGGTCGCCGTCGGGAACGCGGTGGTCGGCTCCCCGCTCGGGCTCCAGGCGGCGAACTCCGACCACGGCGGCAACGTCCAGGGCATCGCCGCCCTGATCTTCACCCGGTACGTGTTCGTCTTCGAGGCGACGGCGGCGCTGCTGATCACCGCCGCCCTGGGCGCGATGGTGCTGGCCCACCGGGAGCGGCTGACCCCCAAGAAGAAGCAGCCGGAGCTGGTGGCCGAGCGGATGCAGAAGTACGCCGAGACCGGCCAGCACCCCGGCCCGCTGCCCAGTCCGGGGGTGTTCGCCCGGCACAACGCTGTGGACACCCCGGCCCTGCTGCCGGACGGCACCGCCTCGGAGCTCTCGGTGTCGGCGACCCTGCGGGCGCGGGGGACCGTGGCCGACGCCCGCGAGCTGGCCGCTCCGATCGAGCACACCCTGCGCGAGATCGCAGGACCCGACGGTGAGGACGACACAGTGGGAGACGTCTCTCGCAACACCGGCCAATCGAGGGCCGGCGGAGGTGGCTCATGAACCCCGACTACTACATCGGCCTGTCCGCGATCCTGTTCACCATCGGGCTGATCGGCTTCATGACGCGCCGCAACGCCATCGTCGCGTTCATGTGCGTCGAGCTGATGCTCAACGCCGCGAACCTGTCGTTGGTGACCTTCGCCCGCGTGCACGGCGCGTTGGACGGACAGGTGGCCGCCTTCTTCGTCATGGTGGTGGCCGCGGCGGAGGTCGTGGTGGGTCTCGCCATCATCGTCTCCATCTTCCGCACCCGCCGGTCGGCCTCGGTCGACGACGCCAACCTGTTGAAGTTCTGAGGGGACAGCGGTGAATCTGCTCGAAGTGGTCACCCCGGTCGCGGCCGAGGGACTCTTCTCGTACGCCTGGTTGCTGATCGCGATCCCGGCGGTGAGTGCGGCGATCCTGCTGCTGGTCGGCAGGGCGGGCGACGCCTGGGGTCACCTGCTCGGCACCCTGGCCCCGATCGCCTCCTTCGTCATCGGTGCTGTGCTGTTCGTCCAGCTGCTGGGGCGCGAGGAGTCCGCCCGTGCGGTGGGCGTGCCGCTCTACTCCTGGATCACGTCCGGTCGCTGGGACATCAGCGTGGGTCTGCTGGTGGACCAGCTGTCCATCCTGTTCGTCCTGCTGATCACCGGAGTCGGCGGTCTGATCCACATCTACTCGATCGGCTACATGGCCCACGACGAGCGGCGCCGCCGCTTCTTCGGGTTCCTCAACCTGTTCGTCGCGGCCATGCTGCTGCTGGTGCTGGCCGACAACTACCTGGTGCTGTTCGTCGGCTGGGAGGGCGTCGGCCTGGCTTCGTACCTGCTGATCAGCTTCTGGCAGCACAAGCCGTCCGCGGCCGTGGCCGGCAAGAAGGCGTTCGTGGTGAACCGGGTCGGCGACCTCGGCATGTCGGTCGCGATCATGCTGATGCTGGCCGCCTTCGGGTCCTCGGCCTTCGTCGACGTGAACGCCGGCGCCGCCTCGATGCCGGGCAGCATGGCCACGGTCATGGGTCTGCTGCTGTTGCTCGGAGCCTGCGGCAAGTCCGCCCAGGTGCCCCTGCAGTCCTGGCTGCTGGACGCCATGGAGGGTCCGACGCCGGTGTCCGCACTGATCCACGCCGCCACCATGGTGACCGCGGGTGTGTACCTGATCACCCGCTCCTTCGCCGTCTTCGAGCAGACCGAGGCGGCGGCCACCGCCGTGGTCGTCGTCGGCACCGTCACGCTGTTGGCCGGTGCCTGGATCGGCTGCGCCAAGGACGACATCAAGAAGGCGCTGGCCGGCTCGACCATGTCGCAGATCGGCTACATGATGCTGGCCGCCGGGATCGGACCGGCCGGGTACGCCTTCGCGATCTTCCACCTGCTCACCCACGGCTTCTTCAAGGCCAACATGTTCCTCGGCGCCGGCTCGGTCATGCACGGGATGGACGACGACGTGAACATGCGGCACTACGGGGCGCTGTCGAGGGCCATGCCGGTCACGTTCCTCACCTTCGCCGCCGGCTACCTCGCGATCATCGGCTTCCCGTTCTTCTCCGGCTTCTACTCCAAGGACCACATCATCGAGGCGGCCTTCGAGCGCAGCGCCTTCGTGGGCGTGCTGGCGATGATCGGCGCCGGCATCACGGCGTTCTACATGACCCGGTTGATGCTGATGACCTTCCTCGGCCGGAAGCGGTGGCTGGAGAGGGTGCACCCGCACGAGTCGCCGGCGGTGATGACCGTGCCGCTGATCATCCTGGGCTTCTTCTCCTTCTCCAGCGGGCTGCTGCTGAACAACTGGATCGTCGGCTGGCTGGATCCCGCGTTCGGCATCGCCGCCCACGGCGAGGAGCACGCGCCGAGCCTGCTGCACGTGACCCCGGTGGGCATCGCCACGCTGCTGCTGGTGGCGGTCGGGGTGGCCATCGCGTTCGTGGTCTTCGGACCGCGCAAGGAGATCCCGCTGACCGCACCGCAGAGCCGGTCCCCGTTCACCCTGGCCGGTCGCAACGACCTGTACGGCGACGCCCTCAACGAGGCGGTGCTGATGCGCCCCGGACAGCAGCTCAGCGACGGGCTGCTGCGACTGGAGGACGACGGCATCGACGGTGCGGTGAACGGCACCGGCTCGGTGATCACCCTGATCTCGGGCCAGCTCCGCAAGGTGCAGAACGGTTTCGTGCGGTCGTACGCGCTGACCATGGTCATCGGGGCCGTGGTGGTCGGTGCGGTCATCGCCCTCGGACGGCTCGGCTAGGAAGTGACTGTGATGACTATTCCCTGGTTGAGCGTCCTGGCCCTGCTGCCGCTGGTCGGCGCGGCCGCGCTGATCGTGGTCAAGGGCCACGCGGCGAAGCTGCTGGCGCTGGTGGTGTCGGTGATCGCCTTCGTGATCTCGGTGGTGCTGCTGATCTCCTACCGGCCGGGTGCCGGCATGCAGTTCGGCGAGCAGGTGGCCTGGATCAAGCCCCTCGGTGTCCACTACGCCCTCGGTCTGGACGGCATCGGGCTGACCCTGGTGCTGCTGGTCACGATCGTCACGCCGCTGGTGATCATCGCCAGCTGGAACGACTTCGACGCCGACGGTGCGGCCGCCTGGGTGGCCTCGGGTGACCAGACGGCCCCGCCGCCCAAGTACGACAGCCGCGTCTTCTTCGCCCTCGTGCTGGCCGTCGAGAGCTTCGCGCTGTTCCTGTTCCTGGCCACCGACGTGTTCCTGTTCTACGTCTTCTTCGAAGTCATCCTCATCCCGATGTACTTCCTGATCGGCGGCTTCGGCGGGGCGCGACGCAGCTACGCGGCGGCCAAGTTCCTGATCTTCGGTCTGCTGGGCGGCTTCGTCATGCTGGCCAGCATCATCGGGCTCTACGTGCTCTCGGTCCAGGCCGGGCCGGCGAGCTACCTGCTGTCGGACCTGATGCAGCTCGACATCGCGACCGACACCGGCCGCTGGCTGTTCCTCGGTTTCATGTTCGCCTTCGCGATCAAGGCGCCGCTGGTGCCGCTGCACACCTGGCTGCCCGACGCCGCGGAGGAGTCCAGCCCCGGTGGCGCGACCATGATGGTCGGCGTCATGGACAAGATCGGCACCTTCGGGATGATCCGGTTCTGCCTCGGCCTCTTCCCCGAGGCCAGCCAGTGGGCCACCCCGGTGATCCTGGTGCTGGCGGTCATCTCCATCCTGTACGGCGCGATCCTGGCCATCGGCAGCCGCGACCTGATGCGGCTGATCGCGTACACCTCGATCAGCCACTTCGGCTTCATCGTGCTGGGCATCTTCGCCTTCACCAGCCAGTCCATGGTCGGCTCGACGCTCTACATGCTGAACCACGGTCTGTCCACGGCCGGTCTGTTCCTGGTCGTCGGCTACCTGATCAAGCGCCGGGGCTCCCGCGACGTGTACGCCTTCGGCGGGGTGCAGAAGGTGGCCCCGGTGGCCGCCGGCCTGTTGCTGTTCGCGGGGCTGTCCACCCTCTCGCTGCCGGGTCTGTCCAGCTTCGTGTCCGAGTTCATGGTGCTGGCCGGGACCTTCAGCCGGCACCCCGCGTACGCGGCGGTCTCGACGCTGGCCATCGTGCTGGCCGCGCTCTACATCTTGTTGATGTACCAACGCACGATGACCGGGCCGGTCACGCCCGACGTCGAGCGGACGATCACCGACGACCTGGACGGGCGGGAGCGACTCGCGCTGGCCCCGCTGGTGATCTTGATCCTGCTGCTCGGCGTCTTCCCGAAGCCCATGCTCGACATCATCGAGCCCTCGGTGGAGGCGACCATGCAGCACGTCGGAGTGTCCGATCCACAACCGTGGGTGACGGCGGAGGGGGGTCGCTGACATGGAGATCACTGCACCGAACATCGAGTACGGGCTGTTGATGCCCTTCATCCTGATCTTCGCGGGCGCCTGCCTCGGGGTGCTGGTCGAGGGCTTCGTGCCGCGCGCCAGCCGCCGGGTCGCCCAGCTGACCATCGTCTTCGCGGCGATCGCGGCGGCGCTGTTCATGACGCTGCGGAACTGGACCGTGCACCCCCCGACGGTGGCCGCCGAGGGCTCGGTCAGCGTGGACGGGCCGACGTCCTTCATGTGGGTCATCCTGCTGATCTTCGGCGCGATCTCCTTCCTGCTGATCGCCGACCGGACCGCCGAGAACGGCGCGAGTGCGTTCGCGCCCCAGGCCGCGGCGGTGCCGGGCACCGAGGCGGAGCGCGAAGCCGCCCGGGCCGGGGTGGAGCACACCGAGGTCTACCCGCTGGCCCTGTTCGCCCTGTCCGGGATGATGCTGTTCCCGGCCTCGGCCGACCTGATCACCATGTTCATCGCCCTGGAGATCTTGTCGCTGCCGCTCTACGTGCTGTGCGGGTTGGCGCGGCGCCGGCGCCTGCTGTCGCAGGAGGCGTCGCTGAAGTACTTCCTGCTCGGGGCGATGTCGTCGGCGATCTACCTCTACGGTGCCGCCCTGCTCTACGGGTACGCCGGGTCGTTCGACTTCGCGGCCATCGACACCGCGCTGCGGGCCGGCACGGGGGACTCGCTGCTGCTGCTGGCCGGGATGGCCCTGGTCGGGGTCGGGCTGCTGTTCAAGTTCGGCGCCGTGCCGTTCCACTCCTGGACGCCCGACGTGTACGTCGGTGCCCCGACCGCCGTGACCGCCTTCATGGCGGCCTGCACCAAGATCGCAGCGATCGGCGCCCTGATGCGGGTGTTCTACGTGGCGCTCGGCGCGGACCGCTGGGACTGGCAGCCGGCGATGGCCATCATCGCGGTGGCCACCATGGCCGTCGGTTCGGTGGTGGCGATCAGCCAGACCGACGTGAAGCGGATGCTCGCGTACTCCTCGATCGCCCATGCGGGCTTCCTGATGACCGCGTTCGTGGGTGCCTCGCAGGCTGCGTCGGGTGCTCCGGTCGGTGGTCTGACCAGCGTCTCGTCGGTGATGTTCTACCTGGTCGCCTACGGGGCCGCCACGCTCGGCGCCTTCGCCGTCATCACCCTGGTCCGGGACCCCAGCGGTGAGGCCACGCTGCTGTCGAGCTGGGTCGGCCTCGGGCAGCGCTCGCCGGCGGCCGCGGTGGTGTTCTCGGTGTTCATGCTGAGCTTCGCGGGCATCCCGCTGACCAGCGGCTTCATCGGCAAGTGGGCCGTCTTCGCGGCGGCCTGGAACGGTGGCGCGGAGTGGCTGGTGGTGGTCGCGGTGGTGATCAGCGTGGTCGCGGCGTTCTTCTACATCCGGGTCATCGTGCTGATGTTCTTCTCCGAGCCGTCCGCCGGTCCGGTGTCCGTGATCAAGCCGGGGGCCTCCACGTTGGTGGCCGTCGGTGTTG
Organism: uncultured Actinomycetota bacterium; assembly: GCA_963794405.1. Lineage (GTDB taxonomy): Bacteria > Actinomycetota > Actinomycetes > Propionibacteriales > Propionibacteriaceae > Microlunatus. The sequence continues at coordinate 41,727 of CAWCDP010000016.1, read as the reverse complement.
CCGTGGTGGCTACTGTGGCCCTGGGGCTGTTCCCCGGTCCGTTGCTCGAACTGGCTCAGGCGGCCGGGGAGTTCGTCCGCTGAGTCACAATGGGTGTCGTGAGTTCCGCGTACCGCGGGAGGAGTGACTCGCCCGCCGCGCTCCGCGGCGCGACGGACGAGGATCGAGGGGTGTTGTGCTGGCAGAAAGGGCGCGGGAGGTCGCGATGGAGGCGACCGTCCGCGAACGACTCGAGCTGATCGAGTCCGCGTTGCTCCGGGCCGCCGAGGCCGATTCACCGATGGTGACGGAGGCGGCCCGGCACGTCATCGCCGCCGGTGGGAAACGGTTCCGGCCACTGCTGGTGGTGCTGGCCTCGCAGTTCGGGCCGGCCGATGATGCGGCCGTCGGTCCGTCGGGGGGCGCCGTCCTCGACGACGTCGTGCGCGCGGCCATGGTGGTGGAGCTGACCCACGTGGCCAGCCTCTACCACGACGACGTGATGGACGAGGCCCGGCTGCGGCGGGGATCGGTCAGCGCGAACGCCCGGTGGGGCAACACCGTGGCCATCCTGGTCGGTGACTTCCTGTTCGCGCGGGCGTCCGAGGAGGTCGCCGAGCTCGGTCCGGACTACGTACGCCTCCAGTCCCGGACGTTCGCCCGGCTGGTCCAGGGGCAGATCGCCGAGACGGTCGGGCCGCAGGACGCCGACCCGCTGGAGCACTACCTCTCGGTGGTGGCTGACAAGACCGCGTCCCTGATCGCCACGTCCGCCCTGTTCGGGGCGAAGGTCGCCGGCGCCGACCTGTCGGTGCAGCGGGCGCTGGCGGCGTACGCGGAGGAGATCGGCACCGTCTTCCAGCTCTCCGACGACATCATCGACGTCACCTCCGAGGAGACCGGCAAGACGCCCGGCACCGACCTCCGGGAAGGCATCCCGACCCTGCCGACGCTGCTGTTCCGGCGGTCCGCCGACCCGACCTCCCCGGTCGACGCCCGCCTGCTGCAGCTGCTCGACTCCGATCTGCGCGAGGACGCCGATCTGGCCGAGGCGCTGGTGCTGCTGCGGGCCCACCCGTGCGTCGACCAGGCCCGGGCCGAGGTCCAGCGTCGAGCCGACCGGGCCCGTTCCTTCCTGACCGACCTGCCCGCCGGCCCCGCCCGGGACGCCCTGGCGGACCTCTGCGACTCGGTGGTCACCCGTACGGTGTAGTCGTCACTCGCTGTTCGCTGCGCGCTTGAGACTCTGCCTTCCCTCCCTCGTTCACAGACGGAAAAGCATGTCTGCTCTCTCGGTCAGTCCAGCCAGAGTCGCGCTTCGCTCTCGGCCGCTCGCGACGGGGATCGTCACTCGCTGTTCGCTGTTCGCTCCGCGCTTCAGACTCTGACCTGACGCCCCCCAAGATTGAACTTTCCGTCACTCGACGGAGTTTGCGACGTTCCGGTCCTTGCGGTGCTGTATTCGCCGTCGACTGACGGAATCTTCGAGCCCGTCGAGCCTGCCGAGCCCGTCGAGCCCGCCGTCGAGCCCTGCCGATGGATCCGGCGGGAACCGGGCCCTTTGCCCTCTTTTGGGTCACTCAAAAGAGTGCTAGCGTGCGTAGCGATGACCGCCAGCCACGCAGAGCCCGCCGCCGACGACGCGATCCGTGCCGTCGGGTTACGGGTGACCGAGTCCCGTCGGGCCGTGTTCGACGCCCTGCGCGAACGCCCCCACGCCAAGGCGGACGACGTACTCGATCGGGTCCTGCAGACCGTGCCGGGCACCAGCCTGCAGTCCGTCTACAACGCGCTCGCCGATTTCGCCGACGCCGGACTGGTCCGGCGGATCGAGCCCGCTGGTCATCCCGGGCTGTTCGAGCTGCGGGTCAGCGACAACCACCATCACCTGATCTGCAACGACTGCGGCACGGTCGAGGACGTCGACTGCGTGGTCGGCGCGGCCCCGTGCCTGACGCCCTCGGACGACCGCGGCTTCGTCGTCCGCGTCGCCGAGGTCACCTTCTGGGGCACGTGCTCCACCTGCGCCGCTGTGCGCACCTGAACGAATTCCGGACCGGCAACCACCACAGTGAGGACACCATGACAGACAGCGAGAAGGTCAGCGACTCCGCGGGGATCCCGAGCGATCACCCGATCGTCTCCGAGGTCGAGACCGAGTCGACGAACACCACCGGTCAGGGCACCGAGGCGGCCGGCGCCTGCCCCGTCATCCACGGAGAGCAGCAGCAGCCGCACCCCACCAACGGCACCGCGAACGAGAACTGGTGGCCGAACCGGCTGAACCTCAAGATCCTGGCCAAGAACCCTGCCGTGGCCAACCCGCTGGGTGAGGACTTCGACTACGCGGCGGCGTTCCAGACCCTCGATCTGCCGACGGTGAAGGCCGACATCGCTCAGCTGCTGACCACGTCGCAGGACTGGTGGCCCGCGGACTTCGGCAACTACGGTCCGCTGATGATCCGGATGGCCTGGCACTCCGCCGGCACCTACCGGGTGTTCGACGGTCGCGGCGGCGCCGGCGCCGGGCAGCAGCGGTTCGCCCCGCTGAACAGCTGGCCGGACAACGTGAGCCTGGACAAGGCCCGTCGGCTGCTGTGGCCGATCAAGAAGAAGTACGGCCGGAACCTCTCCTGGGCCGACCTGATGGTGCTGACCGGCAACGTGGCGCTGGAGACCATGGGCTTCGAGACCTTCGGGTACGCCGGCGGTCGCGCCGACGTCTGGGAGCCGGACGACGACGTCTACTGGGGTCCGGAGACCACCTGGCTGGACGATGCCCGCTACCGCGGCGACCGTGAGCTCGACAGGCCCCTCGCGGCCGTCCAGATGGGTCTGATCTACGTCAACCCGGAGGGCCCGAACGGCAACCCCGATCCGCTGGCCTCGGCCCGCGACATCCGGGAGACGTTCGGCCGGATGGCCATGAACGACGAGGAGACCGTGGCGCTGATCGCCGGCGGTCACACCTTCGGCAAGACCCACGGCGCCGGCACCGAGGAGCACATCGGTCCCGACCCCGAAGCCGCCCCGCTGGAGAGCCAGGGTCTGGGCTGGAGCAACGACCTGGGCACCGGCAAGGGTGACGACACCATCACCTCCGGGCTGGAGGTCACCTGGACCTACCACCCGACCCGCTGGGACAACGAGTACTTCCACATCCTGTTCTCCTACGAGTGGGAGAAGTTCAAGAGCCCCGGCGGTGCGTGGCAGTGGCGTCCGCAGAACGGCGCCGGCGACGACCTGGTGCCGCTGGCCCACGACCCGTCGCAGAAGCGCGAGCCCCGGATGCTCACGTCCGACCTGGCCCTGCGGGTCGACCCGGCGTACGAGAAGATCTCGCGTCGGTTCTACGAGAACCCGGCGGAGCTGGCCGACGCGTTCGCCCGAGCGTGGTTCAAGCTGACCCACCGCGACATGGGTCCGCTGGCCCGCTACCTCGGACCCGAGGTGCCGTCGGAGGAGCTGCTGTGGCAGGACCCGCTGCCGGCGGTCGACCACGAGCTGATCGACGACGCGGACGCGGCCACACTGAAGGAGCAGGTGCTGGCCTCCGACCTGACCGTCTCCCAGCTGGTCTCGCTGACCTGGGCGGCGGCGTCCTCGTTCCGCGGCAGCGACAAGCGCGGCGGCGTCAACGGCGCCCGCATCCGGCTCGCCCCGCAGAAGGACTGGGAGGTCAACAACCCGGTTCATCTGACGGCCGTGCTGGAGACCCTCGAGGGCATCCAGACGCAGTTCAACGAGGCCCAGACGAGCGGCAAGCGGGTCTCCCTGGCCGACCTGATCGTGCTGGCCGGCAACGCTGCTGTCGAGCAGGCGGCCCGCGCCGGTGGGGTCGACGTCGTCGTGCCGTTCCACCCCGGGCGGACCGACGCCGGCCCCGAGCAGACCGACGTCGAGTCATTCGGCTACCTGGAGCCGGTGGCCGACGGGTTCCGGAACTACTACGGCAAGTACGCCCAGCTGCCGGCCGAGTTCATGCTGGTGGACAAGGCCAACCTGCTCACGCTGAGCGCGCCGGAGATGACCGTGCTCGTCGGTGGGCTGCGGGTGCTGGAGACCAACTGGGACGGCACCTCGACCGGGGTGCTGACCGAGCGTCCCGGTGTGCTGACGAACGACTTCTTCGTCAACCTGCTGGAGCTGGGCACGACCTGGAAGCCGCTGGACCCGGGGTCGCACGCCTTCCAGGCCAGCGACGACGCCACCGGTGAGTCGACCTGGGTCGGCAGCCGAGCCGACCTGGTCTTCGGCTCGAACTCCGAGCTGCGGGCCCTGGCCGAGGTCTACGCCAGCGACGACGCGAACGAGAAGTTCGTCCGCGACTTCGTGGCCGCCTGGGGCAAGGTCACCGAGCTGGATCGGTTCGACCTGCACCGCTGAGGGTCCACCTCGTACGCGACGGCCCGCCCCGACTACTGGGGGCGGGCCGTTCGTGCGTTCGGCTCCGGTTCGGGCCGAGTTCAGATTCCGCTGTGGGGGCGGCCGTCGGGTGCCGGCAGTTCGCAATTTCCATCCACGGGCGAAGAGTGCGGGCCGTCAGCCAGAGGCCGTACGGCAATCGCCGTCCGTGGATGGAAAGTGCGAGGTCGAGGGAGCTGTCGTGCCGGATTCGCCGTCCGTGGATGGAAAGTGGGGTGTCGAGGGAGCTGTCGTGCCGGATTCGCCGTCCGTGGATGGAAAGTGCGGGTGTCCGAGGGAGCCTGTCGTGCCGGAATCGCCGTCCGTGGATGGAAAGTGCGGGGCCGAGGGGTCTGTCGTGCCGGAATCGCCGTCCGTGGATGGAAAGTGCGGGGCCGAGGGGTCTGTCGTGCCGGAATCGCCGTCCGTGGATGGAAAGTGCGGGGCCGAGGGAGCTGCCGTGCCGGAATCGCCGTCCGTGGATGGAAATTGCCGCCAGCCGCCAGCCGCCAGCCCTCTGCCGCCGAACTGCGTCAAACTCAACCCGACCGGGCTCGAACCGCCGCGACACGCCGCATCTGCGCTCAGTCGGGTTGAGTTCGACGCAACATCACCAGATGGCGACGCGCTCTTCCGGGTCCAGCCACAGCGCGTCGTCGGGGGTGACGTCGAAGGCGGCGTAGAAGTCGTCGACGTTGCGCACGATCTGGTTGCAGCGGAACTCGTTGGGGGAGTGCGGGTCGGTGGCCAGCCGCTGCTTGATCAGCTCGGGCCGCGACTTGGACTGCCAGATCGCCCCCCAGGAGAGGAACAGCCGCTGCTCGTCGGTGTAGCCGTCCACCGGCCCCACCACGGCGTCACCCCGAGCGATCCGGTACGCCTTGAGGGCGATCGAGAGACCGCCGAGGTCGCCGATGTTCTCGCCGATGGTCAGCTTGCCGTTCACGTGGGAGTCGGGGGCCTCGACCGGCGACAGGGCCTCGTACTGGCCGATCAGGGCCCCGGTCCGCTCCTCGAAGGCGGCCCGGTCGGCCTCGGTCCACCAGTCGCGCAGCGCGCCGTCGCCGTCGCAGGTGGAGCCCTGGTCGTCGAAGCCGTGACCGATCTCGTGGCCGATCACCGCACCGATGCCGCCGTAGTTGACTGCGTCGTCGGCGTGCTCGTTGAAGAACGGCGGCTGCAGGATGGCGGCCGGGAAGACGATCTCGTTCTTCAGCGGGTGGTAGTAGGCGTTGACCGTCTGCGGGGTCATCAGCCACTCCTCGCGGTCGACCGGCTGACCGATCTTGGTCAACGACCGGTCGAGCTCGAACGACGCGGCCCGCTGGACGTTGCCGAGCAGGTCGTCGACCTTGATCTCCAGGGCGGAGTAGTCGCGCCACTTGGACGGGAAGCCGATGTGCGGCCGGAACTTGGCCAGCTTGGTCAGCGCCTCGGCCTTGGTCTCGTCGGTCATCCAGGCCAGCTCGGTGATCGAGGAGTGGTAGGCCTTGATCAGGTTGGCCACCAGCTCGTCCATCCGCTGCTTGGCCACCGGCGAGAAGTGCCGCTCCACGTAGACCTTGCCGACGGCCTCGCCCAGGGCCCCCTCGACCAGACCGACGCCACGCTTCCAGCGCTCGCGCAGCTGTGGGGTGCCCTGCAGGGTGGTTCCGTAGAAGGCGAAGTTCTCGTCGACGAACGCACTGGACAGGTACGGCGCGTACGACCCGATCACGCGCCACTTCAGCCAGACCTTCCAGGTCTGCAGCTGGTCCTCGGTCAGCAGGGCGGCGATCTCGGTGAAGAAGGAGGGCTGCTCCACGACCACCTCGGCCATGTGCCGGTCGTCGATGTCGGCGCCCGCCATGAACGCCCGCCAGTGCAGCGCAGGGCTGGCGTCGGTGAAGTCGGCAAGTGATGTCAGGTTGTACATCAGGCGCATGTCGCGGGTCTTCACCTTGTCCCAGTGACACGCCGCGATGTCGGTCTCCAGCTCGAAGATCCGCTGCGCCTGCGTCGCCGGGTAGTCGACCTCCGCGATCTCGAGCATCCGCCCGATGTGGCCCAGGTAGGCCTCACGGACCTCGGCGTACTCGTCCTCGCGGTAGTACCCCTCGTCGGGGAGTCCGAGTCCGCTCTGGCCGACGAACATCACGTACCGGTTGGGATCTCCGGGATCGGACTCCGTGTCGACACCCACCAGGCCGCGGACGCCGACCCGGGCGAGCGCCCCCATCAGCTCGATCAGCTCCGGCACCTCGGTGACCGCGTCGATCCGGGCGAACAGCTCGCTGAGCGGCTGAGCGCCGGCGGCCTCGATCGTCGTCCGTGTCCAGGAAGCTGGCGTACAGGTCGGCGATCTTCGCCTCGACGCTGCCTTCGGCGGCGGCGGAGCTATCCATGCCCGTGATGATGTCGCGGACGGCCGCCTCGGCGTCGTCCCGCAGGACCATGAACGATCCGGTCAGGGGCTTGTCGTCGGGGATGGGGGTCTGCTCGATCCAGGCACCGTTGACGTGACGGAACAGGTCGTCCTGGACCCGCACGTCGGTGTCGAAGGTGGAGAAGTCGAGGGCCGGGGTGGGTAGCGTCACGTCTGCGATGCTACCCACGCCCGGCCCTCGTTCGTCGCGGTCCTGCGGCCCACCGCCGTCAGGTCAGTTGCGCTTCCAGACGATCTTCAGCGGGCTCTGGGTCATGTTGGCCGACGGCTTGGGAGCGCTGAAGGGTGTGATCCGGCAGCGGCCGCCGGTGCAGTCGCCTTCGGCCTTCATGGACAGGTAGACCGACGCCTCGGCCACTGCCGGGTTGTCGTAGTCCAGGCGGGGCTTCATGTTGTCCAGGGAGTCCTTGTCGTAGGTCCACTTGAAGGTGCCCTCCTTCGGCTTCACGTTGCCGGTGACCTTGGTCACGTTGTTCGGGCAGCCCGGGTTCTTGAGGTCGTTGGACTTCATGCACTTCTTCACGCTGTCCTCGACGGCGTTCGTGAACGCCTTGTCGCCGGCCGAGGTCAGGGTGGGCTCGATGTCGGAGAGACCGTCCGGGTACTCGGTCGGGCTCTTCAGCACCAGGGTGTTGCTCTTGCCGTAGTCCACGTTCTTGTTGCCGGTGGTGAACGTGTACGACCCGGGGAACAGCAGCACCTTGTCGGTCTCGACGGTCACCCCGTTGATCAGCATCGGCAGCGTCTTGGCTCGCTTCGACTGCAGATCCAGGTCGGCCGCGACGTCACGCAGCTTCCAGACGTCACCGTCCTTCTCGACCGAGAAGTCGGTGTTGATCGCCTGCTTGCCCATCGAGAAGGAGGCGGCCACGCGGTACGCGTACTCGTCGTCGACCTCGGGCACGTTGATCGCGGTGATCGGCGCGGTCTTGGTGGAGGCGGCGAGCACCTCGTTGGTCAGGAAGGTGGTGTCGGTCGGGGCGGTGCTCGCGAACGCGAGGGCCGCCTGAGCGTCGCCGGCCGCGATCGCCTCGAGGTAGCCCTGCACCGCGTCCGAGGCCTTCTTCGCCTCGGCCGGCGGCGCGCTGCTGGCCCCGCCACCACCGGTGCCGCCACCGGCGACCGGATCGTCCCCGCCCCGGCTCACCGCGACACCGATGCCGATGGCGGCGACCACCAGCGCGAGCACGACCCCGCCGATGATGAGCGGCACCGCCTTGGACTTCTTGGGCGGCGGCCCACCGGGGTTGTAGGCGCCGTACGGTCCCTGGGGCCCCCCCGGACCCTGCGGTCCGCCGGGGCCCTGGGGTCCACCCGGTCCCTGCGGTCCACCCTGACCGTACGAGGGGTAGGGCCCGCTCGGGGTCGGCTGACCGTAGGCCGGGCCGGAGTAGCCGGGGCCGCCGTACGGCTGCCCGGGAGGGGTCGGCTGCCCGGGGTAGGGCTGTCCCTGATTGGGCTGGCCCTGGTTGGGCTGGCCCTGGTTGGGTGGTCCCTGGTTGGGTGGTCCGGACTGGCCGAAGGGGTTGTTCCCGCTCACTGTGACTCGCTTCGCTCTTGTCGTGGTGGGTCAGCGGACCCGGGCGGGTCGAGCGTGCCCGAGAACGAGGCAGCTCGGCCGCAGCGGATGGGTGCTGGACTCCGAGTGACCGGGCAGACGTTACCCAACGACAGGGCCAACGGCAGGAGTTGTCACAAATCGTGAACGAGGCGTACAAAAGCGACAGCGCCGACCCCGGCCGGGATCGACGCCGTCGCTGAGATGCTGACCGACAGGGCGAGCGTCAGCCGGTGGTGACCGCCTTGGCGGCCTTGCGGACCTGGAGGCCGAGCACGATCAGGGCCACGCCGAAGATGATCGCCCAGATCCCGATCAGCCAGATCAGCGCGACCAGGCCGATCTTCAGGTTGAACAGCACCACGATGCCGAAGATCAGGCCGATCGCGCCTGCGACGACACCCCAGACCCAGGCACCCGGGGCCTCCTTGCGGATGGAGACGTTGGCGATGATCTGCAGGGCACCGATCAGGATCGACCAGATGGCGATCAGGATCACCATGAAGCCGATGGTCTTGCCCGGCCAGACCAGGATGACGATGCCGAACAGCAGGCTGACGATGCCCAGGAAGACACGGAGGCCGACGCCGGCGGTGCCTCGGTGCCGGATGGCGTCGATCAGGTCGACGATGCCATCGACGATGGCGAAGATGCCGATGAAGATGGCGAGGACCGATGCGGTGCCGATGGGCAGCACCATGGCGAAGATGCCGAACAGGATCAGGAGCGCGCCGCGGACGACGGCCCAGATCCAGGCACCTTTGGCGATCTCCGCGTACTGCGCGGAGATCGGGTTGGACGGGAGGGTGGACATGACGGTCCTTTCTGACAGGCCCGCTTCTCGCAGGGGACGATCACATCCTGGCGCCTCGCGATCGCGGGCGACCGACAGACGCGCGGGCTGGGCAGGACGGTTATGTGCCTGTGACCTCTGGTAGTGCGGTGACCTCCGGTAGTGCGGCGAACTCTGGTAGTGCCGGCGCCGGGAGGATCAGATCGGCTCGGTGGCTTCGATCTTCTCCGCCTGGCCCTTCCGGCGCGCGCCGCGCAACCCGACGGCCGTGAGCACGACCAGAGCTGCCCACACCAGCGCGAAGCCGAACCAGCGGGCCGGGGACATCTCCTCGTCGAAGTAGAAGACGCCGAGCAGGAACTGGGCGGTCGGCGTCAGGTACTGCAGCAGGCCGACCGTGCTCAACGGCAACCGGGTCGCGGCCGCCGCGAACAGCAGCAGCGGGATCAGCGTGACCAGCCCGGAGGACGCCAGCAGCAGCGACTGCCCGCCACCTTGGTGGCCGAAGACCAGGGCGCCGGTGGCCTGCAGCCAGAGCAGGTAGCCGACGGCGACCGGGGTCAGCACGGCCGACTCCACCGTGAGGGTCTCCAGGGCGCCGGAGTCGATCCGCTTCTTCAGGAACCCGTACGTGGCGAAGCTGGCCGCGAGGACCAGGGAGACCCAGGGCGGATGGCCGTACTCGACGGCGAGGACGACGACCGCCACCCCCGCCAGAGCGACGGCGACCCACTGGGCGACGGCCATCCGCTCGCGCAGCACCACGACGCCGAGCAGCACCGACAGGATCGGGTTGATGTAGTAGCCGAGCGCGGCCTCGACCACGTGACCGCTGTTCACCGCCCAGATGTAGACACCCCAGTTGACCGCGATCAGACCGGCCGCCGCGGTGAGCAGCAGGAACGTCCGCGGTCCGGCGATCGAGCGCCACCAGCCCCGCTTGCGGAGCACCACCAGCAGCAGACCGGCCAGCACCAGTGACCAGACGATCCGGTGGGCCAGGATCTCCAGCGGGCCGGCGGCGTCGAGCAGCGGCCAGTAGAGCGGGACGAGCCCCCAGAGCCCGTAGGCGCCGAGCCCGTACGCGATCCCGCGGCGGTGCTCCCGTTCTTCCACGCCCCACCTTCTCTCCGCTCGAAGCCCGAGGGAGTGTACGTCCCGCCGGCCGGGGCCCGGAACGCACGACTCCGCGGGTGAGGCGTCACCCGCGGAGTCGTCGATCGGTCAGCGAGCGTCGAGGTCAGTGCTCCGGGTTCGACCGGATGGTGCCGGCGGGGGTGGCGTCGGCAGACGTCAGGCTGCCCTCCTCGGGGCCAGAACCCGGCACCGCGTTGGGCAACGTGACGATGTCGAAGGCCTCCCCACCGTGCTGGCTGACTCCGGTCCGGATGCTCCGGGTCACCACCGAGGAAGCCAGCTTGTGCCGCAGGATCATCGGGTCGGCGTACAGGTCCTTGGTCAAGGCGATGCACATGCCGACCATCACCACCACGAACGGCAACGCGGCCACGATGGTGATCTGCTGCAGCCCGGTCAACGCCTCCGACGGGTCGTCACCGCCGGCCAGCAGCATCACCGCGGCGACAGAGCCCATCATCACGCCCCAGAAGATCACGATCGGCTTGCGGGGCTCCTCGACACCGTACGAGCTGATCGACCCCATGATGATCGAGGCCGAGTCCGCTCCGGTGACGAAGAAGATGCCGACCAGCACCATGATCAACACGATGCTGATCCCGGTGATCACGTCCGGCATGTTCAGCGCGTCCATCAGGTTGTAGAGCGTCATGCCGGTGTTGACGGTGGGCACCCCGTCGACATCGGTGACCATGGGCGTGGTGGTGCCGGCCGCCGTGGCCGCCGCCTGGAGGCCGATGGCGGAGCCCCCGAAGATCGCGAACCAGAGCAGCGAGACCGCGCTCGGCACCAGCAGCACCCCGCAGACGAACTGCCGGATCGTGCGACCGCGACTGATCCGGGCGATGAACATACCGACGAACGGCGTCCAGCTGATCCACCACGCCCAGTAGAAGATCGTCCAGCTCGACAGCCAGGCCGACATCTCCGGGCCACCGGCCGCAGCGGTCCGCGAGGCCATACCGGGCAGATCCTGGAAGTACTCGCCGACCGCGGTCGGGATCATGTTCAGGATGAAGATGGTCGGCCCCGCGACGAAGACCAGGAACGCGAGGACCGCGGCCAGCACCATGTTGATGTTGGACAGCCACTGGATTCCGCGCTCGATGCCGGAGACCGCGGAGGCCACGAACGCACAGGTCAGCACGGCGATGATGACCACGTAGATGACGGCGCTCGGCTGGGCCATCGCCCCGTTGGCCTGCAGACCCGAGGCGATCTGGATCGCCCCGAGACCGAGCGAGGCGGCCGAACCGAAGAGGGTGGCGAAGATCGCCAGCATGTTGATGATCTTGCCGCCGGCGCCGTTGACGACCTTCTTGCCGAACAGCGGCGTGAAGATGTCCGACAGCAGCTGGCGCCGACCCATCCGGTAGGTGCCGTAGCCCATGGCCATGCCGACCACCGCGTACATCGCCCACGGATGCAGCGTCCAGTGGAACAGCGAGGTGGCCATGGCGATCCGGGCCGCCTCGGCGGTCTGCCCGTCCACCGTGCCCGGGGGCGGGTTGACGTAGTGGTAGAGCGGCTCGGCCGCTCCCCAGAACATCAACCCGATGCCCATGCCGGCGGCGAACATCATCGAGATCCACGACCAGGTCTTGAAGGCCGGCTTCTCGCCGTCCTTGCCCAGGGGGATGTTCCCGAACCGGCTGGCCGCGAGCCAGAGGACGAACACGACGAAGATCGAGGCGGTCAGCACGAACGCCCACCCCGTCGCGCTCATCACCCAGCCGAGGGCGGTGGTGGAGGCCGAGGAGAGACTCGCGGTCCCGAAGAAGCCCCAGATGATGAAGGCGATGGTGAGCAGGGCCACCACGCCGAAGATGACCTTGTCGACTCCCTTGCCGATGGCCTCGAGCTTGAGGTTGTCCGGCCGGTGGTCGAGGAGCCGGCGCAGCAGCGCGCGGTCGCCCTCGTGCTCGGTCCGGGTGACGGACTCCTCGGAGTACTCCTCCTCACCGGGGTCGCCGGTGTCGGTGATCGGCGGTTTCGTGTCGGTCATGAGTGGAACCTCTCGGGAGTGAGGAGCGATTCCGCGCGACACTCTTCTCGTCGTGCGGGATCGTGAGCGAACGAGTGAGATCTCGTCGAGCTCAGGACCGCGGAGCGCGGAGCGCGACCATCGGACAGGGTCATCTGTAGAGCCTTCCGGTCAGGCGTGGTCACCCAGCGTGACGCCGGGGGGCAGGTTGGGGGCGTCGGTCGACAGCTCGACGAAGACGACGCCGTCGATCACCTCGACGCGGTGGGTGCGCACCGGGCGCTTGGCCGGTGGCTGGTCGACCTCACCGGTTCGCAGGTCGAAGCAGGACGCGTGCAGCGGGCACTCGATCAGGCAGCCCTCCAGCCAGCCGTCGGCCAGGGACGCGTCCTGGTGCGTGCAGGTGTCGTCGACCGCGTACACCGCGCCGTCGTCGGTGTGGAACACGGCGATGGGCGGGGCGGCGTCGACGCGCACGCCCTCGCCGGGCGGGATGGCGGACAGGGGACCGACTTCGAGCAACTCGAGCCTCCGTCGAGGTAGTGGGGGTCGTTCGACTTCAGAGGTACCCCAGAGAATCCGCCCCGTCGCCCGATTCTGTCAAGCGCCGAACGTGCACATCCCGCACCTGTCACACACTTGTAAAGGAGCCCTCAACTGGCCGCTGACAAGGAAATGTGGATGGTGGAGCTTCTGAGGGTTGTTGCGCTAGGATCGACACGTTCCGCAATGTGCTACTTCTCAGGCGGTTGAGTGTGCCCTCCTCCCTGCTCGTCGTGGGTGCCGGTCTGGCCGGTCTCGGTGCTGCGCGCGCCGCTCGGCGGTCCGGCTTCGTCGGCCCGGTGACCGTGGTCGGCGCCGAGACGCACCGACCGTACGATCGCCCGCCGCTCTCCAAGGACTACCTGCTGGGCACCGTCGGGGTCGCCGACGTGGGACTGGAGGGAGCGGCCGAGGACCTGGGTGTCGACTGGCGGCTCGGCACCGTGGCGACCGCCTTCGACGCGCACCGACGGCGACTCACCGTGGCCGACGGGTCGGTCCTCGAGGCGGACGCTGTGGTGCTGGCCACGGGATCCACGGCTCGACGGCTGCCCGGCGTGGACGGGCCGAACGTGATGACCCTGCGCACGCTCGACGACGCGGACCGGCTGAGGTCGCTGCTGCGGCCCGGGGTCGCGGTGGCCATCATCGGTGCCGGGCTGATCGGGTCCGAGCTGGCCTCGGCCGCGCTCGTCCTGGGCTGCTCGGTGACGCTGGTGAGCAACGAGGCCAACCCGTTGGCCCGGTTGTACGGCGAGGACCTGGGCGGGGTGTTCCTGGACTGGCACCGCGAGCACGGAGCGGAGTTCGTGCTCTGCTCCTCGGTCACGGGCGTCGCGTCGGCCGATGGTGTGCGGGAGCTCCGCGTCGGCACCCCCGGGGGCGAGCGACTGGTCCGGGCCGATGTGGTGGTCGTGTCCGTGGGTGGAGCGCCGGAGGTCGCCTGGTTGGCCGACTCGGGGCTGGCGATCGTCGACGGTGTGGTCTGCGACGAGCACGGTCTGACCTCGGCGCCCGCGGTCGGGGCCGTCGGGGACTGCGCCTCCTGGTGGGACCCTCGGCTCGGCCGGCACCATCGGGCGCAGCACTGGACCGACGCTCTGGAACGACCGGCGACCGTGGTGGCGGCCCTGCTGGGGGTGCCGATCGCTCGCGCGAGGCCGCATCTGCCGTACTTCTGGTCGGACCAGTACGGCCGCAAGATCCAGCTGGCCGGCTATCCGACACTGGCCGACCGGATCGAGGTCGACGGTGAGACCACCGATCTCGCCGCCGGGTTCCTCGGCATCTACCGCCGCGGGGACGACCCCGTCGCCGTGGTGTCCGTCGGTCGCCCGCGCGACTTCGCCCGCTGGCGCAAGCAGCTGACCGCGACGCTCGGGCACGTGCCCGGTCCCCGTGGAGCTGCGCACGTGCCCGGACCCCGTGGAACTGCGCACGTGCCCGGTTCCTCGGGAGCGGCGACGCTGCCGGCCGATCCTCTCGCCGTCGGTTGAGTCGTTCCACTCCACGCCCCGCATCGACCCCTGGAGACCCCGTGACCGTCCTCGACCCTTCGTTGGCCGCACCCCGCGAGCAGATCTCGGAGAGCTTGATCTCCACCCTGCCCGGGATGAGCTACGTCGCGCCCGAGGTGTTCTTCGCCGAGCAGGCCGCGATCTTGGAGCAGACCTGGTTCTGCGCGGTGCGGGCCGCCGACCTGGCAGGGCCGGGCGCTTTCCGTACGGTGCAGATCGGTCGTGAGAGCGTCATCGTCTCGCGCAACCGGCGCGGTGAGATCCGCGCGTTCTTCAACATCTGCCGGCACCGGGGCGTGAAGCTCTGCGCGCAGGAGGAGGGTCAGGTCAAGCGGGCGTTCCAGTGCATGTACCACGCCTGGACCTACGACCTGGACGGCAAGCTGATCGCGGCGCCGAACCTGACCAAGATGCCCGACATCGACCGGCAGACCTACTCCCTGGTGCAACCGCACGTCCGCGAGTACCTCGGCTACGTCTGGGTCTGCCTGGCCGAGGAGCCGCCGTCCTTCGACGACGAGGTGATCGGGGCGGTCCGCGAGCGGCTGGGCGACGAGCACCTGATCGACGGGTACGACATCGCCTCGCTCGCGCTGGGGCGCCGGATCGTCTACGACGTGGCGGCGAACTGGAAGCTGATCGTGGAGAACTTCATGGAGTGCTACCACTGCGCGACCATCCACCCCGAGCTCACCGAGGTGCTGCCAGAGTTCGCCGACGGCCTGGCCGCACAGTACTTCGTCGGTCACGGGGCGGAGTTCGGCGACGAGATCCAGGGCTTCACCGTCGACGGGTCGGCCGGCCTCGACCGGCTGCCGGGGATCGCCGAGGACCAGGACCGGCGCTACTACGCGATCACGGTGAAGCCGAACGTCTTCATCAACCTGGTGCCCGACCACGTGATCATCCACCGGATGTTCCCGCTGGCCGCCGACCGCACGGTGGTCGAGTGTGACTGGCTGTATCTGCCCGGGGTGGTGGCGTCCGGGCGTGACCTCGAGGCGTCCGTCGAGCTCTTCCATCGGGTCAACCAGCAGGACTTCGAGGCCTGCGAGCGCTGCCAGCCGGCGATGTCCTCGCGGATCTACGCCGGCGGCGGGGTGCTGGTGCCCAGTGAGCACCACATCGGGGCGTTCCACGACTGGATCGTCGAGCGGGTGGGCCCCTCGATCGAGGCGGCCCGCACGGCGCAGGCGGGCGCCGGCCGGTGAGGGCCGTGCGCGGAGGCGTCGCCGACGTGGTGTCGCTGGACGTCGACGACGACCAGTCCCGCGGCGGTGGCATCCAGTCCGTCGACCGGGCGGTGCAGATCCTGGAGCTGCTGGCCCGCAACGGCCGGACCGCTGTCGGTGAGGTCGCGATCGAGCTCGGGGTGCACAAGTCGACCGCCTCCCGGTTGCTCAACGCCCTGGAGAGCCGCGGGTTGGTGGAGCAGGACAGCGCTCGCGGCAAGTACGACGTCGGCGTCGGTCTGCTGCGTCTGGCCAGCACCGTGAGTGCCCGGCTGAGCATCGTGCAGCGCGTGCGACCGGTGCTGGAGCGCCTGGCCGACCAGTTCGACGAGACCGCGAACCTCGCCGTCTGCCGCGCGGGCCAGGCGGTCAACGTCGATCAGGCCATCGGTCGGTCGCCGCTGATGACGTACGACTGGATCGGGAACGCGACTCCCTTGCACGCCACGGCCAGCGGCAAGATCATGCTCGCCGCCATGTCGCCGGCCGAGCGCTCCCAGGTGCTGGGCCGCCGCCCGCTGCCGGCGAACACCGACGCCACGCTGACCAGCCGGCGCGACCTCGACGCCGAGCTGCGCACGATCGCCGAACGCGGTCTGGCCAGCACCCGCGGCGAGCTGGTCGCCGGCCTGAACGCGGTCGCCGTCGCGGTGCTGGACCACCGGGGTGCGGTAGTCGGCTCGGTCAGCCTGTCGGGGCCGGACATCCGGTTCGATCCGAGCGATCCGACAGTGGTGGCGGCCATGCTGGCCGCCGGGGCCGACGCCAGTGCGCTGATGGGCCACGGAGAACCCGTGTCGACCGTCGGCGCGCCCGCCCCCGGGAGTCGCCATGACCGCTGACGCACTTCTCCGGGCACTCACGCACCCCGCGCATCCCGTGCGCGGGAGCACCGAGGAGTGCGTCGGCGGGTTGACCCGACCCACGGCGCCGCCTACAGTGACAACTGATATATCAGTAGTGGATCTACCGCAGGGGTGTGCCATCCGACCTGACCGTCCGGTGCCGACGGGAGGCGTCCGATGAAGCCCGTCGACGCTCCGCTGCCACCCGCCGCTGACCTCCCGGCCCATCCGGACTTCCTGTGGCGGAACCCGGAGCCGAAGAAGCACTACGACGTGATCATCGTCGGTGGGGGCGGGCACGGACTCGCCACGGCGCACTACCTGGCCGCCAACCACGGCATCACGAACGTCGCCGTGCTGGAGAAGGGCTGGCTGGCCGGCGGCAACATGGCCCGCAACACCACCATCATCCGGAGCAACTACCTCTGGGACGAGAGTGCCGGCATCTACGAGCACGCCCTCAAGCTCTGGGAGGGACTCGAAGAAGAGCTCGACTACCCGATCCTGTTCTCCCAGCGCGGGGTCCTCAATCTCGCGCACACCCTGCAGGACGTACGGGACTCCGTGCGCCGGGTCAACGCCAACCAGCTGAACGGGGTCGACGCCGAGTGGGTCGACGCGGACGGGGTGAAGGAGCTCTGCCCGATCGTCAACACCCGGCCCGACATCCGCTACCCCGTGCTCGGGGCGACCTACCAGCCGCGGGCCGGCATCGCCAAGCACGACTACGTCGCGTGGGGTTTCGCCCGCAGCGCCGACCGGGCCGGAGTCGACCTGATCCAGAACACCGCGGTCACCGGGTTCCTGACCGAGGGTGATCGGGTCGTCGGGGTGCGGACGTCGCAGGGCGACATCTCCGCCGGGGCGGTGGCTCTGGCGGCCGCCGGCAGCACCTCACTGCTGACCGACGGGTTGGGGATCAAGATCCCGATCCAGAGCCACCCGCTGCAGGCGCTCGTCTCCGAGCTGCTCGAGCCGGTCCACCCGACGGTGGTGATGAGCAACGCCGTGCACGTCTACGTCTCTCAGGCGCACAAGGGAGAACTCGTGATGGGGGCCGGGGTGGACAGCTACAACGGGTACGGTCAGCGCGGCTCGTTCCACATCATCGAGCGGCAGATGGCCGCCGCCGTGGAGCTGTTCCCGATCTTCGCCCGGGCCCACCTGCTGCGGACCTGGGGTGGCATCGTCGACGTCACCCCGGACGCCTCGCCGATCGTCGGCCTCACCCCGTACGACAACCTGTTCCTCAACTGCGGTTGGGGTACTGGCGGTTTCAAGGCCACCCCGGGGGTCGGCTGGGTGCTCGCGCACACGATCGCCACCGGCAAGCCCCACCCGTTGAACGCGCCCTTCGCCCTGGACCGGTTCGTCACCGGGCGCCTGGTCGACGAGCACGGCGCCGCCGCCGTGGCGCACTGATCCGCCGACGTCGAGGACGAGGAGACGACCATGCAGCTCATCGCCTGCCCGTGGTGCGGGGACCGTGAGGAGGAGGAGTTCGGCTACGGCGGCCAGGCCCACGTGCCCTACCCGGACGACCCGACCGCTCTCGATGATCACCAGTGGGCGGAGTACGTGTTCGTCCGGCGGAACCCGCGAGGGCTGTTCCTCGAGCGCTGGAACCACACGGCGGGCTGTCGGCGCTGGTTCAACGCGGCCCGGGACACCGCCACCCACCGCTTCCTGGCGACCTACCGACCCGACCAGCCGGCCCCGGTGACCCTGTGAGCACCGGGCACGACCAGGTGAGCACCGGGCACGACCAGGTGAGCACCGGGCACGATCAGGGGAGCGCCCGGGTCCCCTCGTACGGTGCGCAGCTGGATCGGTCCCGGCCGATCGAGTTCACCTTCGACGGCGTCCGACGCACCGGCTACGCCGGCGACACCCTGGCCAGTGCACTGCTGGCCGACGGGGTCTCCGTTCTCGGGCACAGCGTGGGTCTGCACCGGCCGCGCGGTGTCGTCGCGGCCGGTGCGGAGGACCCGTGCTCGCTGGTCGACGTCGAGGCACCGTACGCGGAGCCGATGCGACTCGCGACCACCGTCGAGCTGGTCGAGGGACTGGTGGCCCGAGGACTGCCGGGACGGGGCCGGCTGAGCCCGGAACCCGATCTGGCCCGCTACGACAGCGTGCACGTGCACGTCGACGTGGCAGTGGTCGGGGCCGGTCCGGCCGGGGTGATCGCGGCGCTGGTCGCGGCCCGGGCCGGGCTGCGCGTGGTCCTGGTCGACGAGCGGCCGACCGCCGGCGGGTCGCTCGTGCCCGCCCCCGCCTGGATCGCCGAGGCGACCGCCGAGCTGGCCGCGCTGCCGGACGTCACCCTGCTGACCCGGACCACGGCGTTCGCGCTCTACGACGACAACCTGCTGCTGGCGCTGGAACGGCGGACCGATCATCAATCCACATCGCCGGCAACTGCCGCCCGGGCGCGGATCTGGCGGATCCGAGCCCGGGAGATCGTGGTGGCCACCGGTGCCCACGAGCGCTCGATCGCCTTCGCCGACAACGACCGGCCCGGAGTGATGCTGGCGCAGTCGGCTCGTGAGTTCCTGCAGCGCTTCGGTGTGCTGGTCGGGCGCGAGATCGTGCTGCTGACCACGCACGGGTCCGCCATCGAGCTGCTGCCGGAGCTGGAGGCCGCGGGCGCTCGGATCGTCGCCGTCGTCGACGTCCGCGAGGGCGCCGGGGTGGCGGCGGTGCTCGGTGAGGACCGGGTCACCGGCATCGTGCTGAGCGATGGCCGACGCCTGGACTGCGACACCCTGCTGGTCAGTGGGGGCTGGAACCCGGCCGCCCACCTGTTCAGTCAGGCCGGCGGGAAGCTCCAGTACGACGACGGTCTGGGCGCCTTCGTCCCGGCCGGGCCGGTGGACGGGGTGACGGTGGTCGGCTCGGCGTCCGGAGCGATGGACGAGGGGGCCGTGCTCCGCCAGGCCCGGATCCGGGCCGAGCAGCTCATCAGTCGTCTCGGGGCCACGTCGTCGTCGGAGCCGATCGGTCCCGAGGTGATGCCGGTGTCCCACGACCCCGGCGTGGTGTGCTGGAGCATCCGACCCGACGATGTCGACCCGACGACCCTGACCACCCACTTCGTCGACCTGCAACGGGATGCGACGATCGCCGACATCGCGCGCGCCGTCGGGGCCGGGCTGACGTCGGTGGAGCACGTCAAGCGCTACACGACGATCGGCACCGCCCACGACCAGGGCAAGACCTCGGGCGTGCTGGCGTCCGGGATCGTCAGTGAGCTCACGGGTCTGCCGCTGGGCGGGCTCGGCACGACGACCCATCGACCGCCGTACGCGCCGGTGCCCTTCGCCGCCCTGGCGGGCCGCGATCGCGGCGATCTCTACGAACCCGTCCGGGTCACCGCCGTGCACGACTGGCACGTCGCACACGGCGCGGAGTTCGAGCCGGTGGGGCAGTGGCTGCGCCCCCGCCACTACCCGCTCGACGGGGAGTCGATGGACGATGCGGTCCGTCGGGAGACCGCTGCCGTCCGTTCCGGGGTG
Organism: uncultured Actinomycetota bacterium; assembly: GCA_963794405.1. GTDB lineage: Bacteria > Actinomycetota > Actinomycetes > Propionibacteriales > Propionibacteriaceae > Microlunatus. The sequence continues at coordinate 21,792 of CAWCDP010000016.1, read as the reverse complement.
GGGATCCTGGACGGTTCCACCCTCGGCACGATCGACGTGCAGGGACCCGACGCCGGGGTGTTCCTCGATCTGCTCTACACCAACCTGATGAGCTCCTTGAAGCCCGGGATGGTCCGCTACGGCGTGATGTGCGGAGTGGACGGGATGGTGATCGACGATGGAACGGTGATGCGGCTGGAGCCGGAGCGCTTCGTCGTCTTCACCACCACCGGCGGTGCGGCCAAGATCCTCGACTGGATGGAGGAGTGGCTGCAGACCGAGTGGCCGCAGCTGCGGGTCCGCTTGTGCTCGCTGACCGACCACTGGGCGACCTTCCCGGTCGTCGGACCCCGCTCCCGAGCCCTGATCGGCTCCGTGTTCAGCGACGTCGACGTCAGCAACGAGGCGTTCGGGTTCATGGCGGTGCGCGAGACGTCGCTGGGCGGGGTGCCGGTCCGGCTGGCCCGGGTGTCGTTCTCCGGCGAGCTCGCCTACGAGGTGAACGTCGACTCCCGCTACGCCCTCGCCCTCTGGGAGATCCTGATCGAGGCCGGCCGAGTCCACGGACTCACCCCGTACGGGACCGAGACGATGCACGTGCTGCGGGCCGAGAAGGGGTACCCGATCATCGGCCAGGACACCGACGGCACCGTCACCCCCCACGACCTGGCACTGAGCTGGGCGGTGTCGAAGAAGAAGATGGACTTCATCGGCAAGCGGTCGCTGGCGCGGCCGATCACCACAGCGCCGGGGAGGCGCCAGCTGGTGGGTCTGCTGCCCACCGACCGCGCGTCCGTGCTGACCGAGGGCGCCCAGCTGGTCGCCGTGGGAGCAGCCGACCTGGACGCGGCGCGGCGGCAGGGTCCGGTCCCGATGCTCGGCTTCGTCACGTCGTCGTACGCCAGCGAGGCTCTGCAGCGGCCGTTCGCGCTGGCGCTGCTCGAGGACGGCTTCGAGCGGATCGGCTCGACGCTGACCGCCGTGCACAACGGGGTCGGGGTGCCGGTCCAGGTCACCACGCACGTCCTGTACGACCCGGAAGGAGCTCGCCGTGACGGTTGAGACGCTGGCGGCCCGGGGGTCGTTGGACGGCCATGCGGAACGGTTCGCCGCCTCGGCCCTGACGATCGGTGCGCTCGTGCCGGATCTCCAGCTCGTCGTTGCGGATCGATCCGGACCTGCCTGCCGCGGCGGCGGCCGAGGACCTGATCGGCGTCGCCCTGCCGGGGGCCGGCCGGTCGGCATCCGACCATGCTGCGGCTGTCGCAGGTGTCCGGGTCTACTGGCTGGGCCCGGATGAGTGGTTGGTGATCGGGCCCGTCGACGAGGCGGCGCTGGCGGCCGTCGTGCGGCCGGCCGGTGGTGCCGTGGTGGAGGTGTCCGGGCAGCGCACGGTGATCGAGATCTCCGGGCCGTATGCGCGTGAGGTGCTGGCCAAGGGCTGTGCCCTCGACCTGCATCCGCGGGTGGTTGCAGCGGGGTTCGCGGTGCCCACGCTGCTGGCCCACGTGCCGGTGATCGTCGAGGTGCGCGACCAGGGCGAGCCCGGCCTGGGGTCGAGGGCGGAGCTGTCCGCGGTGATCATCGTCCGCAGCACCTTCGCCCGGCACCTGGCGGACTGGCTCCTCGACGCCGCCGTCGAGTACGGACGCTGACCACCTTCTCGCTCGGGATCGTGCCTCCTGCACTGGTTGCAACTAGCGCGGGAAGCGCTATCCCGAGCGAGAACGGCAGAGGGTCAGAGGGCGGCGCGCACGGCCTGCTCGAAGCGCTCGACGTGCGTCCGCGACAGGGCGCCCGCTCTGTCGGCGTCGCCGTCCAGGATCGCCTGCACCAGCTCCGTGTGGCTGTGCAGGTGACCGGCCACGTGATCGAGGCGGTCCATCACCAGCACCCAGATCCGGGTGGCCAGGTTGTTGAAGCGGACCAGCGAGTCCTCCAGGAACGGGTTCGCCGCCGCCCGGTAGATGGCCCGGTGCACCGCCGCATCGGCCTGCAGCAGGGTGACCACGTCGACGCTGTCGTCCAGGTCGTCGAGATCGGTGATCGCGGTCCGCAGCGCGTCGGCGGTGGCCGGGGTGGTGAACCGGGCGGCCCGTCGGGCGGCCAACGGCTCCAGCTCCGCCCGGATCTCCGACAGGTAGGCCAGATCGGTGATCTCCACCCGGGTGGCGAAGGTGCCGCGGCGCGCGTACGTGACCACCAGGCGGTCCTGCTCCAGCCGTTTGAGGGCTTCGCGGACGGGGGTCCGGCCCACGCCCAGCTCGCTGGCCAGCGTCTCGTCGTTGATCGGGGAGCCCGGGGAGATCGCCAGCGTGACCAGACGGGCGCGCAGACCCTCGTAGGCCAGATCGGCCAGAGACTGCGGCGCCGGACCGACGTCGATGGTGCTCACGCGCTCTCTTTCCGTCTCGGCTGCTTGACCCTGCTCAGCATAGGGCTGCATACTGATATATCACTAGTGTATCTGGCGCCGTCCGCTGCTGCGGTCAGGTGCGTGGAGGGAGACGGATGACCGCGACCGCCGTACGGGAGACCGCCACCCGCCCGCAGCGCAACGACCTCGGAGTCCGGCACGACGTCCTCACCCTCCGGTGTCCCCAGCAGTCCGGGATCGTCAACGCGGTCACGTCGTTCCTGGTCGAGCACGACCTGGACATCGAGGAGCACCAGCAGTTCGACGACCGGGTCAGCGGCACCCTGTTCCTGCGGACGGCCTTCACCGGCCGCAACGCCGACACCCTCGATGGTCTCCGGCAGGCGTTCGCGCCAGTGGTCGATCGGTTCGGCATGGACGCCCAGTTCCACGACGCCACCCCCGATCGACTGTTGATCATGGTCTCCAAGCTCGGTCACTGCCTGAACGACCTCATCTTCCGCTGGCGGGCCGGCAGCCTGGGAGCGGAGATCGCCGTGGTGGTGTCGAATCACGAGACCCACCGGCCGATGGCCGAGGCGGCCGGTCTCCCGTTCGTGCACGTCCCGATCACGGCCGACACCAAGCCGGAGGCCGAGGCGCGGCTGGAGGAGCTGATCGCCACCTACGACGTGGACCTGGTCGTGCTGGCCCGCTACATGCAGGTCCTCAGTGACGGACTGTGCACCCGCCTCCAGGGCCGGGCCATCAACATCCACCACTCGTTCCTGCCCGGATTCAAGGGGGCCAGGCCCTACCACCAGGCGTACGCGCGCGGGGTCAAGATGGTCGGGGCCACTGCCCACTACGTCACCCCGGAGCTCGACGAGGGACCGATCATCGAGCAGGAGATCATCCGGGTGGACCACACCTTCGACCCCGACGCGCTGGCCACCGTGGGTCGCGACGCCGAGGCGCTGGCGTTGTCCCGCGCCGTGCGCTGGCACGGTCAGCGACGGGTGCTCCGCAACGGGTCCAGCACCGTCGTCTTCCGCTGAGTTCCCCGCATCTCTCGACCAGCAACTTTCTCGACCAGCAACAGGAGCAGTCGATCATGAGCAGTCCCCGCGTGGTGATCATCGGTGCCGGCATCGTCGGTGCCAACCTGGCCGACGAGCTGGTCGATCGCGGCTGGACCGACATCACCGTGGTCGAGCAGGGACCGCTGGCCACCCCCGGCGGCTCGACCTCGCACGCCCCGGGCCTGGTCTACCAGACCAACCCGTCCCGCTCGATGGCGCTGTTCGCCGGCTACACCGTGCAGAAGCTGCTGGATCTGTCCGCCGACGGCCGCTCCTGCTTCAACCAGGTCGGCGGTCTCGAGGTCGCCACCACACCGGCCCGGCTGGAGGACCTGAAGCGCAAGCTGGGATGGGCCCAGTCCTGGGGGATCGACGCCCGCCTGGTCGACGCCGATGAGTGCCTGCGCCTGCACCCGCTGCTGGACCGGTCGCAGATCCTCGGTGGCTACCACACACCGACCGACGGGCTGGCGCTGGCCGCTCGGGCCGTCCAGCTGCTGATCACGCGGAGCCGGGCGGCCGGTGTCGAGTTCCGCGAGGGCACCGAGGTGATCGGGATCGAGCAGGCGGCCGGCCGGGTCACGGGCGTACGGGTCCGGTCGGGCGGCGAGGAATCCGTCATCGGCGCCGACGTGGTCGTCTCCTGCGCCGGGTTCTGGGGCCCTCGGATCGGGGCCATGGTCGGGATGCCGGTCCCTCTGCTCCCGTTGGCCCACCAGTACGTGATCACCACGCCGGTGGATGCCCTGCGGGGACGCACCACCGACGCGAACGGCGCGGGACTCCCGATCCTGCGCCACCAGGACGCCGATCTCTACTACCGCGAGCACGGTGACCGGATCGGCATCGGCTCGTACGCGCACCGGCCGATGCCGGTGGATCTGGACCGCGACCTGCGCCGCTATGCGCCGGAGGAGGTCACGACGACGGCGATGCCGTCCAGCCTGACCTTCACGCCCGACGACTTCGCCCCGTCCTGGGCCGATGCCCGGACGCTGCTGCCGAGCCTGCGCGGGGCGGACATCCAGCGTGGCTTCAACGGGATCTTCTCCTTCACCCCCGACGGCAACCCGCTGGTCGGACAGAGCCCCGATCTCGACGGGTTCTACCTGGCCGAGGCGGTCTGGGTCACCCACTCCGCCGGCGTGGCCCGAGCGGTCGCCCAGCTGCTGGTCGACGGCCGTTCGGAGATCTGCCTCGCCGGCTCCGACGCCGCGCGGTTCGAGGCGGTGCAGACCACCGACGCGTACGTGCGGGAGACCGGACAGCAGAACTTCGTCGAGGTCTACGACATCCTGCACCCGCTGGAGCCGAAGGCGTCGCCCCGCGATCTGCGGGTCAGCCCGTTCCACGCCCGGCAGACCGAGCTGGGTGCCTTCTTCCTCGAGTCGGGAGGCTGGGAGCGACCGCACTGGTACGAGGCGAACGCCGCCCTGCTGAGCGAGCTGCCTCCCGCGTGGCAGCCTCCCGAGCGGGAGGGGTGGGAGGCGAAGTTCTCCTCACCGATCGCCGCCGTCGAGGCGTGGAAGACCCGGACCGGCGTGGCCATGTTCGACATGACCGCGCTGAAGCGGATCGAGGTCACCGGGCCGGGAGCGGTGGCGCTGCTCGAGCGCACCACCACGGGGAACGTGGCGCGCAAGCCCGGCGCGGTGACCTACTGCCTGATGCTGGACGACGCCGGCGGCATCCGTTCCGATGTCACAGTGGCCCGGATCTCCGACGAGCGGTTCCAGGTCGGCGCCAACTCAGCCATCGACACGGTCCACCTGACCCGGGAAGCGCGCCGCCTCACCGCGGAGGACCCGACCCGGTGGGTGCAGGTCCGCGACATCACCGCCGGCACCTGCTGCCTCGGTCTGTGGGGGCCGTCGGCCCGCGAGGTCCTCGGCCGGGTCTGTGCCGACGACCTGTCCAACGACGGACCGCTGCGCTACTTCCGCTGCGTCGACATCACCGTGGGTGGCGTGCCGGTGACCGCGTTGCGGGTCTCCTACGTCGGCGAGCTCGGCTGGGAGCTCTACACCAGCGCCGATCTCGGCCAGCGTCTCTGGGACGTGCTCTGGGCGGCCGGGCAGCCGTACGGACTGGTGGCTGCCGGCCGTGAGGCGTTCAACGCGCTGCGGTTGGAGAAGGGCTACCGCTCCTGGGGCACGGACATGAGCACCGAGCACACCCCGGCCGAGGCGGGGCTGAGCTTCGCCGTCAAGGACCGGGACGGCTACGTCGGCCGCGCGGCGATCCTCGCAGCCGAGCCGCCGACCAAGCGCCTGACGTGCCTGACCGTCGACGACGGCCGCAGCCTGGTGCTGGGCAAGGAGCCGGTGCTGATCGACGGCAAGCCGGTCGGCTACGTGACCAGTGCGGCGTACGGGTTCAGCATCGGCCGCCCGATCGCGTACGCCTGGCTGCCGGCCGAGCTGGAGGTGGGCACGGCCGTCGAGCTGGAGTACTTCGGCACCCGGATCCCGGCCACCGTCACCGCCGAGCCGCTCTACGACCCGGAGATGACCCGCCTGCGCGGCTGAGTCCAGCCCCCGTCAGGGCCGCCCACAACCAGCTCTCGCTCGGGTTCCAGCCTCCTGCACCAGCTCCAGCTAGTGCGAGAAGCTCGATCCCGAGCGAGAAGGGGCCCTGCCAACCGTCAGCCGACGACGGTCCAGGTGTCCGGTCCGGCGATCATGGCCTGCAGGGCGTCGTCGTCGGACCCCTGGCCCGCGGCGAGGGTGACCTGCTCGCGAGCCAGATCGTCGTACGTGGGTGCCTCGACGTCGCGGAAGATGCCGATCGGAGCCCGGTGCAGGACACCGGAGTCGGTCAGCCGGGACAGGCCGAACGCGAACGACGGATCCGGGGCATGGGCGTCGTGCACCGCGAGCTGGTCGGCCCCGACGGAGTCCACGTCCACGATCTCGAACGCGCCCGACACGGGGTTGCGGACCACACCCTTGGCACCGTCGGCCCCGAACCGGATCGGCTCGCCGTGCCGCAGCGGGATGATCGCCTCGGCCGAGGTCTCGGCGTCCTTCATCGAGGCGAACGCGTCGTCGTTGAAGATCGGGCAGTTCTGGTAGATCTCCACGAACGACGTCCCGCGGTGGGCGGCGGCCGCGCGGAGCACCTCGACCAGGTGCTTGCGGTCGGAGTCGATGGTCCGGGCGACGAAGGTCGCCTCGGCACCCAGAGCCAGCGAGACCGGGTTGAACGGGTTGTCCAGCGAACCCATGGGGGTCGACTTGGTGATCTTGCCGATCTCGGAGGTGGGGGAGTACTGGCCCTTGGTCAGTCCGTAGATCCGGTTGTTGAACAACAGGATGGTCACGTTGACGTTGCGGCGCAGCACGTGGATCAGGTGGTTGCCGCCGATGGACAGCGCGTCGCCGTCACCGGTGATCACGAACACCGCCGCGTCCTCGCGGGCCGTGGCCACCCCGGTGGCGATGGCGGTCGCCCGACCGTGGATCGAGTGCATGCCGAAGGAGTCCACGTAGTACGGGAACCGTGACGAGCAGCCGATCCCGGAGACGATGACCGTGTTCTCCTTGCGGATGCCGAGCTCGGGCATGAAGCCCTGGAACGCGGCCAGCACGGCGTAGTCGCCGCAGCCGGGGCACCACCTGACCTCCTGGTCGGAGGTGAAGTCCTTGCGGTTCAGCGGCTCGAGGGCGAGCGGCACGCCGGACAGACCCGGTCCGATCGGTGCCGTCGGCACGGTGGCGGGCCCACGGCGTCCGGCCGGCCCGCCGGGGCGGCCGTTGGGTCGCTCGGTCCGGGGCGGTGCGGTGCGCGGCCGACCCTCGCTCTCGTGGCCGTTGACGATGTCCTGTCCGCTGACGGTGTTGCTTCCGCTGCCGGGGGTCACGCGGGTACTCCTTCGATCGAGTCGATCTCGGCCTCCAGGTCGGCGGCCAGCTCGCTCAGCGAGATGGGCAGGCCGCGGACACGGGAGTAGCTGTGCACGTCCACGAGGTACTTGGCGCGCAGCATCGTCGCGAGCTGCCCCAGGTTCATCTCCGGGACGATCACGCGGTCGTAGCGCCGCAGCACCTCGCCGAGGTTGGCGGGGAACGGGTTGAGATGGCGCACGTGCGCCTGGGCGATCCGTCGGCCGGACTTGCGGACCCGGCGGACGGCGGCGGTGATCGGACCGTACGTCGAGCCCCAGCCGAGCACCAGCACGCTGGCACCGAAGCCCTCACCGGCGTCCGGGTCGTCGACCACGATGTCGGGGATGTCCCGCACGATGCCGTCGATCTTGGCCTGACGGGTGCGGACCATCTCGTCGTGGTTGGCCGGGTCGTAGGACACCGCGCCGGTGTCCTTGGCCTTCTCGATGCCACCGATCCGGTGCTGCAGACCTGCCGTGCCCGGAATGGCCCACGGACGTGCCAGCGTCTCCGGATCCCGCTTGTAGGGCAGGAAGACGTCCTTGCCGGCCTTGTCCGTGGCGTTGGGCTCGGTGGCGAACCCGGGGTCGATCGGCGGGATGGCCGACAGGTCCGGCACCTCCCACGGCTCGGCGCCGTTGGCGATGTAGCCGTCGGACAGCAGGAAGACCGGGGTGCGGTACTTGACCGCGATCCGGATCGCCTCGATGGCGGTGTCGAAGCAGTCCGACGGGCGTCTGGGGCGGCGAGCACCGGGACCGGCGCCTCGCCGTTGCGGCCGTACATCACCTGCAGCAGGTCGGCCTGCTCGGTCTTGGTCGGCATCCCGTGCTGGGACCGGCGCGCTGGATGTCGCAGATCACCAGCGGCAGCTCGGTCATCACGGCCAGGCCGATCGTCTCGGCCTTGAGCGCCACGCCCGGTCCGGAGGTGGTGGTGACCCCGAGGTGGCCGGCGAAGCTGGCGCCCAGCGCCGCGCCGACGCCGGCGATCTCGTCCTCGGCCTGGAACGTGGTGACCCCGAACCGCTTGTGCTTGCTCAGCTCGTGCAGCACGTCGGAGGCCGGGGTGATCGGGTAGGCGCCCAGGAACATCGGCAGGTTCGCCTTGCGCGCCCCGGCGACGAGCCCGTACGCCAGCGCGACGTTGCCGGAGATCTGGCGGTAGGTGCCGGCCGGCATCGGGGCCGGCGGGACCTCGTACGTCACCGCGAAGACCTCGGTGGTCTCGCCGAAGGCGAAGCCGGTCCGGAACGCGGTGATGTTGGCGTCGCGGATCGCCGGCTTGCTGGCGAACTTGGTGGAGAGGAAGTTGATCGTGCCCTCGGTGGGGCGGCCGTAGAGCCAGGACAGCAGGCCCAGGGCGAACATGTTCTTCGCCCGGGAGGCGTCCTTGCGGGACAGACCGAACTCCTTGACCGCCTCGACGGTCATCCCGGTCAGGTCGAGGGAGTGCAGCTGGTAGTCGGCCAGCGAGCCGTCTTCGAGGGGGTTCTCCGCGTAGCCCACCTTCGCCAGGTTCCGCTTGGTGAAGTCAGCGGTGTCGGCGATGATCAGTCCGCCCCGAGGAAGGTCGTCGATGTTGGCCTTGAGCGCCGCCGGGTTCATCGCCACCAGCACGTCAGGGCGATCGCCCGGGGTCATGATGTCGTAGTTGGCGAAGTGCAGCTGGAAGCTGGAGACGCCGGGCAGGGTGCCCTGGGGGGCGCGGATCTCCGCCGGGAAGTTCGGCAGGGTCGAGATGTCGTTCCCGAACGTCGCCGAGTCGGCGGTGAACCGGTCGCCGGTCAGCTGCATGCCGTCGCCGGAGTCGCCGGCGAAGCGGATGACCACCCGGTCGAGCGTGTGGACCTGTCGCACTGCGTGGAGCCTTCTTCCGTCTGGATCGTCCCCGACGCTGGCGTCGGGGCGGCTCGGCGCGGACGTGCTGCGCCGGACCTCTGGTGCGGTTTCGCCGCCAGGGCGCGTGAGCGCCTCAGCCATGATAAGGGCGTCCTCACCGAGAACTATTCCCTTCTCAGGCGTCGAGGGCTCCGCGTGACCGACGCCACGCCCGCGGTCTCTCCGTCGGCGGCCACCCGCCGGCCGCCCGAGAACGCCCGGGGTTCCCAGGAATCTTTCAGGCGATGTTTGGCTCGCTCTTCGAGGGGTAGTCGTGTGCTGCACGCGGTGGAAGAGGAGTCGCTTCGCCTCCGATTGCATGCGGTGACTATGGTCTCCAGGTCAAAACTGAGAAATTCCCTGAGCGCTCGGGATGCCGAGGCCAGGGCTCGTCGAGGAGGACGCACATGTCGGCTGCACCGTCGGTGGAACGGCCCGTCAAGAGCCTGATCCCCGTTCGGATGGACCGGATGCCCTGGTCGAAGTTCCACTGGCTGGTGATCGTCGGGCTGGGCACCGCCTGGATCCTGGACGGACTCGAGATCCAGCTGGTGGCCTCGGCCGGGTACGCCAAGACCCTGGGGATGAGCTCGGCCCAGGTCGGACTCACCTCGACCATCTACCTGCTGGGTCAGGTCACCGGCGCCCTCATCTTCGGGCGGCTCACCGACAAGCTGGGTCGCAAACGGCTCTTCGTCGTCACCCTCGGGATCTATCTGATCGGCTCCGCCATCGCCGGCCTGTCGCCGACCATGTGGTTCCTGTGGGTCTTCCGTTTCATCGCCGGCATGGGTATCGGTGGCGAGTACTCGGCCATCAACTCCGCCATCGACGAGCTGATCCCCGGCAAGTACCGCGGCCGGGTGGATCTGGCCATCAACGGCACCTACTGGGCCGGCGCGATGCTCGGTGCCCTGGGTAGCTACTGGCTGCTGGACACGGAGCGGTTCCCGGAGAACATCGGCTGGCGGATCGCGTTCTTCATCGGCCCGGTGCTCGGTCTGGGCATCATCTACCTCCGGCGCTTCATCCCGGAGAGCCCGCGCTGGATGGTGACCCACGGCCAGGGCGAGGCAGCCGAGGAGATCGTCGAGGGGATCGAGCGCGACGTCCGGGCAGAGGGGAAGCAGCTGCCCGAGATCGCCGACTCCGAGGCCTGGTGGATCAAGGCCCACGAAGGGCTGAAGCCGAAGCAGCTGGCGTACGTGTTCTTCAAGCTCTACCCGTCACGCACCTTCCTCGGGCTGACCCTGATGATCACCCAGTCGTTCCTCTACAACGCCATCTTCTTCACCTCGTCGCTGGTGCTGCAGAACTTCTACGGCAAGACCTCCTCCAGTGCGGCGCTCTACTTCTTCCCCTTCGCGCTGGGCAACCTGCTCGGTCCGTTGGTCCTCGGTCGGTTCTTCGACACCGTCGGTCGCCGGAAGATGATCGGTGGCTCCTACACCCTGGCCGCCGTGGTCCTCTTCATCTCCGGGTGGCTGTTCAAGGCCGACATGCTGACCGCGGGCACCCACACCGCGCTCTGGTGCCTGTCCTTCTTCTTCGCCTCGGCCGGGGCGTCGGCGGGCTACCTGACGGTCTCGGAGATCTTCCCCCTCGAGGTCCGGGGACAGGCGATCTCGTACTTCTTCTCGATCGCCCAGTGCTTCGGCGCCATCGGCCCGCTCATCTTCGGCGTGCTGATCGGCGAGGGCACCGATCGCGTCCCGCTCTTCTGGGGGTACGTGCTCGCTTCGGCGATCATGCTGTTCGGCGGGCTGGTGGCGTTCAAGTTCGGCGTCGACGCCGAGGGCAAGGCGCTGGAGGACATCGCCCCACCCCTGAGCAGCTACGACGAGCAGGGCAACCAGCTCACCAAGCTGCCGGTCTAGGAGGCGCTCGTGACACAGACACAGGATCTGCCGTCCGAGACCGACGGCGCGGACCGGCCGTACACGATCGTGGTCGGGGTCAGCGCCACGTCGAAGTCACCGGCCGCCCTGGCCTGGGCGGCCGCCCAGGCCGAGCGGACCCAGGGCCGGGTCGTCGCCGTCCGCGCCTGGCGGATGCCCAACCCCCAGGCCACCCCTGCGGGTACGCCGGCGGGGCGCATCTCGCGGGCCGAGGACGTGGAGGCGGAGGCCCGCCGGGTTCTCGAGTCCGATGTCGTCGCCGCGTTGGGACCCGATCACGGCGTCGACGTACGCCTGGTGCGGGGCGGGAAGCTGAAGGTGCTGCTGGCGGCTGCCGCGGACGCCGACCTGCTGGTGGTGGACGCGCCGCGCCAGCTGGTCGCCGGCCCGATGTTCGCCCACCGGCTGCTGTACGCCGCCGACTGCCCGGTGATGACCATGCCGCCGCGGCTGTCCGGCGAGCCGCCGTCGACGCTGACCAGGATGGCCGGGGCCCTCGGCCGCGGTGTGGTGGCGGCGGCCGGCACCGCGGGACGACCCGGCTACCGGCCCCCGCCGCGGAGCTGAGCCCGGCGGACGCCGAGGAGAGGAGTTCGATGTCGGACGAGGTGGGGACCTTCCTGCTGCTGGGAGCCAGCGGCGACCTGGCGGGTCGGCTGCTGCTGCCTGCGCTGGGCCAGCTGCTCGACCATGAGCCGGAGCGCCGGCGCACGCTCCTCATCGGCGCCGGCAGCGAGCCCTGGGACGCCGACCAGTGGCGAGATCACGTCCGGACAGCGCTCTCAGCCGCCGACGTCTCCGACGACACGGTGACGGAGGTGCTCGAGACGACCCGTTACGTGCAGGCGGACGTGACGAAGCCCGGCGACCTGGAGCGGTTGCTCGGCGAGGGGCCGCCGGCGCCGGCGATCTACTTCGCCCTGCCGCCGGCGGTGACGGTGGCGTCCTGCCAGGCCCTTCGTGAGGTCGAGCTGCCGTCGGGCACCGTGCTGGCCCTGGAGAAGCCGTTCGGCACCGACGCGGCGTCCGCCGCCTCGCTCAACCAGCTGCTGACCGGGCTGGTGGACGACGAGCACATCCAGCGCGTCGACCACTTCCTCGGCCGTTCGACGGTGCTGAACGTGCTCGGCGTGCGCTTCGCCAACAGGCTGTTCGAGCCGCTCTGGAGCAACCAGCACATCGAGAGCGTGACGGTGGTCTACGACGAGCAGCTCGCGCTGGAGAACCGGGCGCGCTACTACGACGGCGCTGGTGCGCTGGCCGACATGATCCAGAGCCACCTGCTCCAGGTGATGGCCCTGGTGGCGATGGAGCCGCCGGCCACGGTGAACGCGCGCGACCTGCGGGACGCCAAGGCGGCCGTGCTCCGGGCCTGCCGACCCTGGGGCGGTGATCCGGTGGCGGCCGGTCGGCGAGCCCGCTACACGGCCGGCACCGTCGAGGATCGCCGGATCCCGAACTACGTGGACGAGCCCGGCGTCGATCCCGCCCGACAGACCGAGACCCTGGCCGAGGTGGATCTGGAGATCGACAACTGGCGCTGGGCCGGCGTGCCGTTCCGGTTGCGCTCCGGCAAGGCGCTGGCGGAGCGCCGCAAGGAGATCGTGATCACCTTCAAGCCACCGCCGCACGTGCCGTCGGGGTTGCGGGGCGATCCGGAGCCGGCCCGGCTGCGGCTCGCGCTGGGTCCGGACCGGATGGCGTGGGAGATGAACGTGAACGGTCCGGACGACCCGTTCACCCTCGACCGGGTCACCCTGGACACGGATCTGAGCCCCGGACGGCTCCCGGCCTACGGCGAGGTGCTGGCCGGGGTGCTGGACGCCGACCCGTTCCTGTCCGTCCGCGGCGACACCGCGGAGCAGTGCTGGCGGATCCTGGAGCCGGTGATCGAGGCCTGGCGCAGCGGTGACGTACCGATGGACGACTACCCGGCCGGTTCGCGGGGGCCGGAGGGCTGGCCGCACGACTGAGCGGACGGCCGAGCTACCGGGCCGACACGCCAGCTACGGATTCCTCAGCTCCGGATCGCCGGGTCGGTCGCGTACCAGAGGGCCATCGGCAGCTGGAACGCCATGAAGCAGTAGTTGCCCATCGGCAGCCAGTAGTGGAACTCCTCGACCGTCGCCCCCTGGAAGACGACGATGAACTGCCAGTGGTCGGCGTACATGCTCCACACCCGCCGCTTGCGGACCTCACCCTCGTCGGTGAACGTGAGGGTGCGCTCGAGCTTGACGATGTCGTTGTACGTGTTGTCGCTAGATGCCGCGACCGACACGTCGGGCAGCGCGGTGATCCCTTCCTCGAACCCCTCTCGGAGCAGGGGCAGGTCGTCGGCCTTCACCGCGACCTCGAGATCACGGACGGCGACCGCGAAGTGGGTGGCCTGGTCATCGACGTCCGGCCCGACGATCACGCCGTCGAGATCGTCGTCGAGGCTCGAACGGAACCAGTCCGACGGGTGCCGGAACTCGAAGCGACCCTGAGGGTCGGTGTAGCTGGTGACCCCGGTGAACCGGGGTCGTCCGGTGCGGGTGGCACGGACACTCATTCGAGCTCCCCACTCATCAGCTGCTCCGATGTCTCGGTCTCAACGGCCTTGAAGGCGTCCGGCGACGGGACCACTGCACCGGTCAGCTCCAGCTCCTCGGCGAAGTGGCAGGCGACCATCCGCGGGCGCCTGGCTCCTGCCGCCGAGCCGCCTCGATCGGACGAGATCTCCCGCAGCTCCGGCGTCTCGTCGGTGCACTTTTGCTGAGCGTACTTGCAGCGGGTGTGAAAGTAGCACCCCGACGGCGGGTTGGCCGGGCTCGGTACCTCGCCCTTCAGCGGCTCCATCACGTGAAGCTTCCGCGGGTCTGGCTGGGGGACCGCGCCGAGCAGCGCCTCGGTGTACGGATGCAGGGGACGCTTGTACAGCTCTTTCGTGTCGGAGATCTCGACCACGCGGCCGACGTACATGACCACGACCCGGTCGGAGATGTGCTCCACCACCGATAGATCGTGGCTGATGAACAGGTAGGTGAGTCCCAACCGCTCCTGCAGGTCTTCCAGCAGGTTGATCACCTGGGCCTGCACCGAGACGTCCAGGGCGGAGACCGGCTCGTCGCAGATGATGAGGTCCGGGTCCAGGGCCAATGCACGGGCGATGCCGATGCGCTGGCGCTGGCCACCGGAGAACGCGTGCGGGTAGCGGCTGGCGTGCTCGGGTCGCAGCCCGACCACGGTCAGCAGATTCGCCACCTTGTCCCTCAGCGCTTGGCCCTGCAGCACCTTGTTGATGACCAGGGGTTCGGCGATCACCCGGCCGACGGTCATCCGCGAGTCCAACGAGGCCATTGGGTCCTGGAAGATGAACTGCATCTTTGGGCGGATCTTGTCGAGCGTCTTGGTATCAGCGTCCTCGACGTGCACCGGACCCAGCTCGGGGTGGCGGAAGATGACCTCGCCGCCGGTGGGCTCCTCCAGCCGGATGATGGTTCTTCCGGTGGTGGACTTGCCGCAGCCGGACTCGCCGACGATGGCGACCGTCTCGCCGCGATCGACAGTCAGTGAGACGCCGTCGACGGCCTTCACCTGGCCGATCACGCGGCGCATCGCCCCGCCCTTGATCGGGAAGTGCTTCTTCAGACCGCGTACCTCCAGCAACGGACCCTCGGCCGGTTCGCGAGGCTCCGCAACGTGGTCGCCGTCTTGTTTGGCCCGCTTCGGGAGTGCAGGCTGCTTCGTCTCGGTCATCGCGAAGCCTCCGTGGTCGAGCCGGCCAGCGCCCGTTCGTTGTCGTAGAGATGGCACCGAACGCCGTGTCGCACGGCCCCGGGCAGCAGCGTCTCCGGCGGGATCACCGTCCGGCACACGTCGCCGATGAAGTCGGGGCACCGCGGATGGAAGCTGCACCCGGGCACCTTCGTATAGGGATCGGGGACCGAGCCCTTGATCACCTCCAGCGGTGTGTGCTCGGCCGCGCCGATCCTGGGGATCGAGCGCAGCAGCGACCGGGTGTACGGGTGCTTGGGGTGATAGAAGATGTCCTCCACCGACGCGCGTTCCACCACCCGACCCTGGTACATCACGATCACCTCGTCGCACAGCTGGGCGACGACGCCCATGCTGTGGGTGATGAACAGGATCGACATGCCGATCTCTTCCTTGAGCCGGCGCATCAGAGCCAGGATCTGGGCCTCCGTCGTCACATCCAGCGCCGTGGTCGGCTCGTCGGCGATGAGGAGTGCTGGATGGCAGGACAGGGCCATGGCGATCATGGCCCGTTGCCGCATGCCGCCGGACAGCTCGTGCGGGTAGGAGCTGGCGATGCGGGCCGGGTTCGGCATCCCGACCTGGTCCAGCATGTCGATAGCCTGAGCCCAGGACTCCTTCTTGTCCGGGTTCTGGTGCAGCCGGATCGCCTCCTGGATCTGGAACCCGATGGTGTAGACCGGGTTGAGGGAGGACATCGGCTCCTGGAAGATCATGGCGATCTCCGAGCCGCGGATGGCTCGCATGGCATCGCTGGTGGGCTTCAGACTGGTGATGTCGATCTCGCCCGATGTCCCCAGGGCTGAATCGATCTCGGCTTGGTCCACGTCCAGCAGCTTCTCGGTGCGGCCGGTCGGGCGGCGGAAGAGGATCGAGCCTTCGGTGATACGGCCCGCGCGCTCGAGGATCTGCATGATCGCCCGGGCCGTCACGCTCTTGCCGCTGCCACTCTCTCCCACCACCCCGAGCACCGAGCCACGGGGCACGTCGAAGCTCACCCCGTTCAGCGCGCTCACCTTGCCCAGCGTCGTCTTGTACTCCACCTGGAGGTCGCGCACGGTGATGATCGCGTCGGTCGAACCGCGATCGTCGGCCCGGCGGACATCGGCTCCACTGCCGCCGCTGACTTTCCGCCTCGTGGTCATGTCGTCAGTCTCTCCTCGGGTCTGCGGACGAGCCGGTCGGGCTCGCTCCGGATCGCACTCTCCGGCTCACTCATCTGCGGTCAGCTGTACGGATCCACCGCGTCGCGGACACCATCACCTAGGAGCTGGAAGGAGGCGACCGCCACGATCACGAAGACGGCCGGGAGGAGCACCCACGGGTACTGCTGGAGCACGTCGATGCGCTGTGCGTCCTTGAGCAGCACGCCCCAGCTGATCGCCGGTTCGACCATCCCGATGCCGAGGAACGACAAGGTGGTCTCGGCGATGATCGCGGCCGGGATGGCCAGCATGGACACCGCGACGATGTGGCTGGCTGAGTTGGGCAGCAGGTGGGTGATGATGATCCGAGGGGACTTGGCCCCGGCGGACTTGGCTGCGGAAACGTAGTCGGACTTGGCATAGCTCATCACCTTGCCGCGCACCTGGCGGGCCAGTCCAGCCCAGGCGACCAGGGCCAGGATCAGCGTCATCAGGAAGTATCGTTTCGTCACCGACATGTCCGGGGAGAGCACCGCCGCCATCGTCGCCCACAGCGGCAGGGTCGGGATGGACATGATGACCTCGATGAAGCGCTGGATGAGGGTGTCGGTCTTGCCGCCGGCGTACCCGGACCACGTGCCCATGACCGATCCCAGGATGGTGGCGATAGCCACGCCGATCAGGCCGATGGTCAGCGACACCCGGCCGCCGTAAAGCGTACGGGAGAAGATGTCGCGACCCTGGCCGTCGGCCCCGAAGAGCAGCAGCTTCGCGTCGCCTTCCGGGGCGACGATCAGGTGCCGGTCCGTCGGGATCAAGCCGAGGAACTTGTACTCGAATCCATGCCCGAAGAACTGCAGCGGGATCGGGTTGCTGCAGTCCTTGACATACGTGGTCGAGATGTTGACCGGGTCGATCTCCTGCTTCACCGTGCACATCGCCGGACCGCCGGACCAGGTCAGGGAGCTCGGTTCGGCGTACTTGTACGCCTGGTCCACCGCCACCGGGTCGTTCGGGGCCAGGAACGGCGCGAAGAGCGCGGACAGGTAGAGGAGGCCGAGGACGATCAGCGAGACGATCGCGAGCTTGCTCTGCTTGAACCGGCGATACATCAGCTGGGTCTGGGAGACCTCGCCGACCTTGCTGTCGGCGACGACCACTTCCGCTGCCGCGTCGGAGTCGGTGTCGGTGTCGGTGTCGGACGGTTCGTCCAAGCCGGCACCGGTGATCTGAATTTCCGTCATCAGGCCCTCCTAGTCCAGGACCCGAGCCCGCGGATCGATCCACATCAGCAGCAGATCGCCGACCAGGTTCCCGATGATCAGCAAGGCCGACAGCATGACGAGCAACGTGGCGGCAACGTAGGTGTCCTTGACGATCAGCGTCTGGAGAAGCGCCTGCCCGGTGGTGGGCAGGTTGAAGATGATCGAGACCACGGCCTCACCGCCGATGATCACGCTCAAGGTCGTGCCCAGAGTCATCACCAACGGGTGCAGGGCATTGCGCACCGCGTGCTTCCAGATCACCTTGCGCTCCGGGACGCCCTTGGCCCGCGCGGTCTGCACGTACTGCTGGCCCAGGACGTCGAACAGGTTCGCGCGCATCACGCGGGTCAGCCAGGCCGTGCTGGCGACCGAGATCACCAGGAGCGGCATCCACAGGTGGGCGAGCATGTCGAGAAGCTTGTCAAGGCTCCAGGGCGCATTGCGGTACTCGTTGGAGAACAGCCCCCCTACGTCGATGCCGCCGTACTGCACGGCGGCCACCAGCACCGCGAGGGCCAGCAGGAACTCCGGGATCGCCACCCCGATGAACTGGATCAGGGTGATGATGTTGTCGCCGAGGGTATAGCGGTGGGTCGCCGAGTAGACGCCGACGGGTATGGCGATTCCCCAGGCGACGATGGTCGCGCCCAGGGCCAGGGCGACCGACAGCCCGAAGCGGCTCCAGATCACGTCGGCCACCGGCTGACGGTAGGCGAACGACATGCCGAAGTCGCCTCGGATGAGACCGCCGGCCCATTTGCCGTACTTGACGATCCAGGGGTCGTTGACGCCGTACTGCTCCTCCAGCGCCGCGACCTGCTCGGTCGAGACCGTGCTGCCCATGGAGCGGAGCCGAGCGATCTCGGAGTCGACCGCCGACCCGGGCGCCAGCTCGATGATGAAGAACGTCAGCAGCGACACCAGAAACAACGTGATGACCATGTAGCCGAGACGCCGGAGGATCCAGATGACCATCTGCAATTCCCTTCGATCAGGGTTTTGATCGGGTCGAGAACGGCCGGGATCAGCTGTGCTCGCCGGGATTGTTCCAGAAGTAGCACTCCGGATCATAGACTGCAGGGGTTGGGTGGATCCAGGGATTCACCATGCCGCCCTGGGCCAGGTTCTCCTTGCGCGGAACGTTCCTCAGATCCGTCTTGATGACCATCACCTGCGGGTAGTTCGCGACCGAGCCCATCATGAACGGACCATCGGAGACGTGGATCTTGATCATGTCCCAGACCTGCTGGTGGCGCTTCGTCTCGTCCGGCTCGATCTTGCTGGCGTCGTAGATGTCCCACAGCTTCTGGATGGGGCCGTTCTTATCGGGCTCCACCCGCGGCGGGTTCCGATCCCACGGGCTCTTGTCCAGCTGCTTGGTGTTGGTGTCGGTTCCGAGCTGCTGGTACCACTGCCCCTCCAGCGGGGCCCAGCGGGTGTATTCCAGCGGGACGAGCCACTGCGGGTACACCAGGTGGTTCGGCCCGTCGCCGACCTCCCAGTTGCTGTGGGCCATCAGCTTGCCGGTCTTCCACTGGTCGTCGAACGCCTGCGGAGCGATCGGGTTGCTCTTCATCGTGATCCCTACTGCCTTCAGGTCAGAGATCAGCTGGTTGTCCTTGGTTATGTGCTCCTGCGAGGCGTCGGCTGGGATGTCGATGCGCAGCGAGAGCTTCTTGCCGTTGGGTAGGGTGCGCATCCCGTCGCTCCCGGCCTTGAGGCCGAGCTCGTCCAGCAGCGACTTGGCCTTCTCCTGGTCGTACGCGACGTAGCTGTCCCGCCAGCTGGTGTAGGCCTGCTTCCCGGTGTCGTTCACCGTGTACTCGATGGCCTTGGGGCTGAGGGTGCCGGTGGTGGGCTCGCCGGTGTTGAAGTAGACCGACTTCTGGACGGCCTCGCGGTTGAAGGCGTGCGAGATCGCCTGCCGGAATTTCGGCTCGCGGATCAGCTTGCGCAGGTCGTCATCCACGTAGTCGTAGTTGAAGAAGAAGATCGACCCGGTGCCCGACCCGCTGTCCCACAGGACCACCTCGGTCTTGGCGCGCTCGGCACTGTCCCGGAGGCCCTGGACGTCGTTGAGGGTGATCTGGTTGAAGCCGCCCTGGCAGTAGTCGACAGAACCCTGCTGGACCTGGAGCTTGCCGGCCTCCGCATCGCTGACGACGCTGATCTGGATCTCGTCGATGTACGGGAGTTGGTCACCGTTGGGCATCACGGCGTAGTAGTAGGGGTTGCGCTCCAGCACGACGCTCTTGGTGTTGTCGAACGACTTGCACTTGAAGCCGGTCATGGTCGGGCACTCGGGGTTGCGGATCCAGTCGGCCTTGGCCTCCATCACGCCACCGACGGCGTCCCAGTTGTCGGGGACATTCTTGCCGTACTTCGGGTGGAACTGCTTGACGTAGTGGCTCGGCATCATCCAGATCGGCCCGTTCTTGCCGACGTTGCCGTTCACCCACATGGCCATCCGGTCGGCGGTCAGCGGGGCCGGCGCGTCGAAGGTCATCTTCAGGGTCAGGTCGTCGACCGCGGTGAACTTGGCCAGCGTTCCCTTACCCGAGCGCGCCTCGTCCGGTGCGGTCTGGGCCAGGTGCTGACCCGCGATGATGTCGTCCCACCAGAACATGATGTCCGCGGTGCTCCACGGCTTGCCGTCGGACCACTTGAGGCCCTTGCGGAAGTGGAAGGTCCACTCCGACGCGTCGTCGTTGGACTCCCACGTCTCGACGAGTCCGGGCACGACGTCCTTGCCGTCGTTGAGGTAGCGCAGCGGGGAGTGCCCGTAGAAGAACTCGCGGTTGCTGTCCGCCTTTGCCATCCCGGTGGTGGTGAAGGTGTTCATGTTGAGCTTGCCACCGTACTTGCCGTCGGTCGCCCACAAGTGCGGGATGACGTAGGGGTGCTCGGGCAGCCGCTGCTCGACCGGCGGCAGGCCAGCGCTGTCCAACAAGGGCGACTGCTGGTACTTGCCGGGCACAGCGAGCGGCTTGCTGGACGAGCCCACCCCGGCGGAGCCTCCACTGCTCTCCGTGCCGCCACCACTCTGCGTGCCACCCCCGCTCGGCGTACAGGCGGCCAGTGCGACCGAACCGGCCAGAACGGCCGATCCGTAGAGGAACTGGCGACGGGAGATGCGGCTGAGATTCATGGGTCCTCCAGTGCGGGCGACGTCGGTGTCAGTGCCGGGACTCAACGTTGAAAAACCGTTGGACAGGAGGTTCAGTGGGGAAATCGATCTTCCGCCCGCCGACTGTCGCTTCGTTCCGCATCGTTGCCCGAACGTGTCGAGACTTTACTCATGACATGGCCCCGTGCGAAGCCCCCGCCGCCGAAAACACTGCATCGGTTATGAAACTATTCAATGCGTACGATGGGTCGACATCTCGATCAGGCCACAGGACCGCCGTGTTCGGTCGGTCGGCGGAGCGCGCCGGTCCCGCCCTGCTGCCAGGGAAGCGGGCCCGCCAGCGGCCGGAACTCGACGCCGATCGCTGCCAACCGTTCCAGGTGGGCGGGCAGCCGGACCGAGAACTCCTCGTACGACCGACCTTCTGGCGCCGACCAGGCCACCTCGGCGTGGGCGCAGGCCCGCGGGAACAGCATGTAGTCGACCCGACGGGTGTCCGGCATGTACTCCCGCCACAGCTGGCACTGGGTGCCGAGGACCTTGTGGTGCACCTCGCTCGGCAGACCGGCCAGCGGCTCGAAGGCGTACACCTGGTCCAGCGGCAGGTGCCCGCCGATCGCGTACGCCTCGGTCGGGTCGTCGCTGGGGTAGTAGTCCAGGTAGGTGTGGGTGACCGGGCACATGATCACGTCCAGCCCCGCCTTCGCCGCAGCGATCCCGTACGACGCGTCCCGCCAGGCCATGGCCACGGCACCGTCGAGCGGTCCCTCGTCGTTGATCTCGTCCCAGCCGACCAGCCGGCGGCCGCGAGCGGCCAGCCAGTCCCGGAGCTGCTCGGTGAACCAGCGCTGCAGGTACTCGGGGCCGGGCAGGCCGCGCTGCTCGGCCAGGGCGCGGGCGGCAGGGCTGGCCAGCCACTCCTCGCGGGGGCACTCGTCCCCGCCGACGTGGACGTACGGGCTGTCGAACACCTCGAGGAGCTCGGTGTAGAGGTCGAACACGACGGTCATCGCGTCGTCGCTCATGTTCAGCACCTCGGGGAAGACGCCGAAGGTCGTGGCCGGCTCGTAGCCGGTCTCCGGGTGGTTGCCCAGCTCGGGGTAGGCGGCCAGCAGGGCCAGTGCGTGACCGGGGAACTCGAGCTCCGGCATCACGGTGATGCCACGATCGGCCGCGTAGCGGACCAGCGCCCGGAGCTGGTCGTGGGTGTAGAAGCCACCGTGCGGGGTGCCGTCGGCGAAGTCCTGGAAGTGTCGCTGGGTCTCGGATCGCCAGCTGGCCCGCTCCTGCAGCTTCGGGTAGCGGTCGGAGGCGAAGCGCCAGCCCTGGTCCTCGGTCAGGTGCAGGTGGAACACGTTGTACTTGTGCAGGGCGATCAGGTCGACGAACCGGAACAGGTCGGCCAGCGGCATGAAGT
>CAWCDP010000015.1:0-455277 GCA_963794405.1 uncultured Actinomycetota bacterium | reverse complement strand
TCGACGGCACGGCCGCTCGGGACCTGGTGGCCGAGGCGTGCTTCGTGCTCGCCCAGATCGGTGTCGACCTGTCCCGCATCGGCGAGGAGGTGATCCTCTGGTCGACGCACGAGTTCGGCTTCGTACGGCTGGCCGACGCGTGGTCGACGGGCTCGTCGATCATGCCGCAGAAGAAGAACCCGGACGTGGCCGAGCTGGCCCGCGGGAAGGCCGGACGCCTGATCGGCAACCTGACCGGTCTGCTCGCCACCCTGAAGGGGCTCCCGCTGGCCTACAACCGGGACCTCCAGGAGGACAAGGAGCCGGTCTTCGACTCAGTGGACCAGCTGCTCGTGCTGACCCCGGCCGTCGCCGGTCTGATCGCCACGCTCACCTTCGACACGACCAGGCTCGAGAGCCTGGCCCCCCGGGGCTTCTCGTTGGCCACCGACGTGGCCGACTGGCTGGTCCGGCAGCGGGTGCCGTTCGCCGAGGCGCACCACATCGCCGGGGCGGCCGTGCAGTTCTGCGAGAGCCGGGGGTCGGAGCTGTCCGACCTGACTCCAGAGCAGCTGACCGAGATCTCGCCGCGGCTGGAACCCGCGGTGCTGGACGTGCTCACCGTCGCCGGATCGATCGAGAGCAGGAACGGCCGTGGGGGGACGGCGACCGTCCGGGTCCAGGAACAGCTGACGGAAGTGCTCGACCGGTTCGACGAGCTGACCGACTGGCTGTCGACCGAGCTGGGTCCGGCCGGCGTGGACCCATCAGGCACGCCGCAGGAGGCCGAATACGAGTGGGCCGCACAGCCACCCTCCCAGTAGGGTCGATCCGGACGAGAGAGTCGACCGAGATCTTCACGGACGGAAGGTGGCAGGACAGGGTGAGCGCAGTGTTCGACGAGCTGAGATGGCGGGGCCTGGTGGCGAACTCCACCGACGAGGCCGCGCTGGCCGAGCACCTGGCCGCGGGACCCGTCACCTTCTACGTCGGCTTCGACCCCACCGCGCCCAGCCTCCACATGGGCAACCTGGTCCAGCTGATGGTGGCCCGGGCCCTGCAGCGGGCCGGTCATCGACCGCTGCTGCTGGTCGGCGGATCGACCGGGCTGATCGGCGATCCCAAGTCGGCCGGCGAGCGGGTGCTCAACAGCAAGGAGACCGTGGCCGGGTGGGTGGCCAACATCCAGCGCCAGGTCGGAGGTCTGCTGGACTTCGAGGGTCCGAACGCGGCCCGCCTGGTCAACAACCTCGACTGGACCGCCGACCTGTCGGTGCTCGACTTCCTGCGCGACGTCGGCAAGCACTTCCCGGTCAACCGGATGCTCGCGCGCGAGGTGGTCAGGGCGCGACTGGAGGACGGCATCTCCTACACCGAGTTCTCCTACGTGCTGCTCCAGTCCCTGGACTACCTGCAGCTGCATCGGACGTACGGCTGCACGCTGCAGTTCGGTGGCAGCGACCAGTGGGGCAACATCACCGCCGGCGTCGAGCTCGTCCGCCGCTCGGACGGCGATCACGTGCATGCCCTCGCGACCCCGCTGCTGACCAAGGCCGACGGGACCAAGTTCGGCAAGACCGAGTCCGGCACCGTCTGGCTCGACCCGGCGATGACGTCGCCGTACGCGTTCCACCAGTTCTTCCTGCACGCCGAGGACGCCAAAGTGGTCGAGTACCTCAAGGTCTTCAGCGAGCGTTCCCGGGACGAGATCGACGAGCTGGCCCGCCAGGTCGCCGATGCTCCGCACCTGCGAGCGGCGCAGCGGGCCCTGGCCGACGACATCACGGCGCTGGTGCACTCGCCGGCTGAACGCGATGCCGCGGTCGCGGCTGCAGCGGCGCTGTTCGGACGATCCGAGCTCGACCGAGCTGCCCGAAGCGACCTTGGCGAGCGTGGTGGCTGAGCTCGAGGCTCCGATGCTCCCGGCCGGCGGTGAGCTGCCCGGCGTCGTGGACGTGCTCGAAGCAAGCGGCGTGGTGCCCAGTCGGTCGGCCGCGCGGCGCTCGATCGCGGAGGGCGGGGCGTACGTGAACAACACCCGGGTCGTCGATCCGGACGCGCGCCTGGCGCCGGGTGATCTGCTGCATGGGCGCTACGTCATCACCCGGCGCGGCAAGCGGACCGTCGGCGCCGTGTCCTTCGGCGCTGTCGAGTCGTGACCACGGTCACAGCAACCCGGGTTTGACTCTTCCCAGGACCGCGCGTAACGTTCTCTGAGCCTTGAGGGGTGCGGGACGCGGCAAGGGGGAGACCCCGAGCAGCGGCCGAAACCGAGAGGCAAACCAACCACACCAAGCAAGCCTTGGTCCTGCGCGCTCTGAGACACGACGACAGGGAACAAGGTGGAACCGGTGCGCGCGGGGATCAGGATCGAATCGGGTGCTTGACACCGAGGCTGAGCCTGGTAAGGTAGGGCAGGTTGCCTCAAAGCGAAGTTCCAAGAAATTGGAATGAGCTGGAATGGCAGTCAGAGTGGCTGAAGCGGATTTGACTCCGGTGAAACACTCAAATAAAGTAAGGCGAGTTGCGAAGGTCGGATCCGAGTTATTCGGAACTGATTCAAACAATTCACAAGGTCTGAATCGGGATTTGACTCCGGTGAAAGACTAGAATAAAGTAAGACGAGTTGCCCCAAGCGAGAGTCTGCAAGACGAACGCGCGGTGTGCACCCGAAACTTGAGAACTCAACAGCGTGCTTAAAAGTCAATGCCAAATAATGCACTAAATACCCCGTGCTCAGGCATCAACGAAAGCTCATCAACCGACTCCGGTCGGGGGCGTGAGCGATCGGTCTGAGTTCGGATTTCCTTTGATTGATTGATACAGACCCAGCTTGGGTCTGCGTCAGCGATCGAACTAGTTGAGACGGTTAACTCGACCTGCTTGCAGGTCGATACCAATAGATTTCAACGGAGAGTTTGATCCTGGCTCAGGACGAACGCTGGCGGCGTGCTTAACACATGCAAGTCGAACGGTGACTCAGAGCTTGCTCTGATGATCAGTGGCGAACGGGTGAGTAACACGTGAGCAACCTACCCTTGACTCCGGGATAACAGCTGGAAACAGCTGCTAATACCGGATACGACCTCGACCGACATCAGTTGAGGTGGAAAGTTCTGGCGGTCAAGGATGGGCTCGCGGCCTATCAGCTAGTTGGTGAGGTAACGGCTCACCAAGGCTTCGACGGGTAGCCGGCCTGAGAGGGCGACCGGCCACACTGGGACTGAGATACGGCCCAGACTCCTACGGGAGGCAGCAGTGGGGAATATTGCACAATGGGCGAAAGCCTGATGCAGCAACGCCGCGTGCGGGATGACGGCCTTCGGGTTGTAAACCGCTTTCAGCTCCGACGAAGCGCAAGTGACGGTAGGAGCAGAAGAAGGACCGGCCAACTACGTGCCAGCAGCCGCGGTGATACGTAGGGTCCGAGCGTTGTCCGGAATTATTGGGCGTAAAGGGCTTGTAGGCGGTTTGTCGCGTCGGAAGTGAAAACTCAGGGCTTAACCCTGAGCCTGCTTCCGATACGGGCAAACTAGAGGAATGCAGGGGAGAATGGAATTCCTGGTGGAGCGGTGGAATGCGCAGATATCAGGAGGAACACCAGTGGCGAAGGCGGTTCTCTGGGCATTTCCTGACGCTGAGAAGCGAAAGCGTGGGGAGCAAACAGGCTTAGATACCCTGGTAGTCCACGCCGTAAACGGTGGGCACTAGGTGTGGGACTCATTCCACGAGTTCCGTGCCGTAGCTAACGCATTAAGTGCCCCGCCTGGGGAGTACGGCCGCAAGGCTAAAACTCAAAGGAATTGACGGGGGCCCGCACAAGCGGCGGAGCATGCGGATTAATTCGATGCAACGCGAAGAACCTTACCTAGGTTTGACATATACCGGAAAGCTGCAGAGATGTAGCCCCCGCAAGGTCGGTATACAGGTGGTGCATGGCTGTCGTCAGCTCGTGTCGTGAGATGTTGGGTTAAGTCCCGCAACGAGCGCAACCCTCGTCCTATGTTGCCAGCGGATAATGCCGGGGACTCATAGGAGACTGCCGGGGTCAACTCGGAGGAAGGTGGGGATGACGTCAAGTCATCATGCCCCTTAAGTCTAGGGCTTCACGCATGCTACAATGGCTGGTACAAAGGGCTGCAATACCGCAAGGTGGAGCGAATCCCAAAAAGCCAGTCTCAGTTCGGATTGGGGTCTGCAACTCGACCCCATGAAGTCGGAGTCGCTAGTAATCGCAGATCAGCAACGCTGCGGTGAATACGTTCCCGGGCCTTGTACACACCGCCCGTCAAGTCATGAAAGTCGGTAACACCCGAAGCCGGTGGCCCAACTCGCAAGAGAGGGAGCCGTCGAAGGTGGGACTGGCGATTAGGACTAAGTCGTAACAAGGTAGCCGTACCGGAAGGTGCGGCTGGATCACCTCCTTTCTAAGGAGCATCACGATGGGCCCTCGGGTTCATCCAGCTCGGTTTGTCAGGCACACGTCCTGACGCCGAGCAGCTCTGGAATGTGGAACATTGACCATTAAGCCTCAGATCTGCAGATCTCGTCAGTACAACCCGCAAGGGAGTGGAACCTCGAGTGACGACAGAGATGAGGCCCGAGCACGCTGTTGGGTCCTGAAGCTTCGGTGGCAACACTGGGGACTTCACGCGGACCGATGCCGGCACTCCTACACGGAGAGGTCGTCTCGGTTACCGCCCGTATGTTGAGAACTTCACAGTGGACGCGAGCATCTTTGTAGTAACAACAAGCTACTAAGGGCAATCGGTGGATGCCTAGGCACCAAGAGCCGATGAAGGACGTTGTAACCTGCGATAAGCCCCGGGGAGCTGGTAAACGAGCTTCGATCCGGGGATCTCCGAATAGGGAAACCTCGAAAGAAACCGGAGTAATGTCCGGCGACCTCCGCCTGAACACATAGGGCGGTTGGAGGGAACGTGGGGAAGTGAAACATCTCAGTACCCACAGGAAAAGAAAACAACCGTGATTCCGTAAGTAGTGGCGAGCGAACGCGGAAGAGGCCAAACCGTACTTGTGTGATAGCTGACAGGCGTTGCAAGTGCGGTGTTGAGGGGCCGATCTGATCGAACTGTCAATCGATCAAACAGTAAGAAATGATTGATGAAGTCGAAGCACTTTGGGAAAGTGCGGCACAGAAGGTAACACCCCTGTAGACGTAAACCAATCACTGTTGATCGTCACCCCAAGTAGCACCCAACCCCTGAAATTGGGTGTGAATCTGGCGGGACCACCCGCTAAGCCTAAATACTCCTTGGTGACCGATAGCGGACAAGTACCGTGAGGGAAAGGTGAAAAGTACCCCGGGAGGGGAGTGAAATAGTACCTGAAACCGATTGCCTACAATCCGTCGGAGCTGAGCACACTTGTGTGCGAGGTGACGGCGTGCCTTTTGAAGAATGAGCCTGCGAGTTAGTGGTACGTGGCGAGGTTAACCCGTGTGGGGAAGCCGTAGCGAAAGCAAGTCCGAATAGGGCGACATAGTCGCGTGCTCTAGACCCGAAGCGGAGTGATCTATCCATGGCCAGGGTGAAGCGACGGTAAGACGTCGTGGAGGCCCGAACCCACCAGGGTTGAAAACCTGGGGGATGAGCTGTGGATAGGGGTGAAAGGCCAATCAAACTCCGTTATAGCTGGTTCTCCCCGAAATGCATATAGGTGCAGCGTCGCGTGTTTCTTGCCGGAGGTAGAGCACTGGATAGTCTAGGGGGCCCAAAAGCTTACCGAAATTAGCCAAACTCCGAATGCCGGTAAGTGAGAGCGCGGCAGTGAGACTGCGGGCGATAAGGTTCGTAGTCGAGAGGGAAACAGCCCAGAACACCAGCTAAGGCCCCTAAGCGATTGCTAAGTGGAAAAGGATGTGGAGTTGCGGAGACAACCAGGAGGTTGGCTTGGAAGCAGCCACCCTTGAAAGAGTGCGTAATAGCTCACTGGTCAAGTGATTCTGCGCCGACAATTTAGCGGGGCTCAAGCAATCCGCCGAAGCTGTGTCATTCACGCGTGTACCAGGTTTCGATCCAGGTGCGTGGATGGGTAGGGGAGCGTCGTGTGCGCGATGAAGCGGCGGGGTGACCCAGTCGTGGAGAGCACACGAGTGAGAATGCAGGCATGAGTAGCGAATGAGGAGTGAGAAACTCCTCCACCGAAAGACCAAGGGTTCCAGGGTCAAGCTAATCTGCCCTGGGTAAGTCGGGACCTAAGGCGAGGCCGACAGGCGTAGTCGATGGACAACGGGTTGATATTCCCGTACCGGCGCTAGCACGTCCCTGCCGAGGCGAGTAATGCTAAGCACGCAAGCGCATCAGCGACCTTCGGGTCAAAGAAGCGTGAGTCTGCGACCCAAACTCGTATTAGGCAAGCTGCGGAGTGACGCAGGAAGGTAGCCCATCCCGGGCGATGGTAGTCCCGGGCTAAATGTGTAGGGAGAAGCGTAGGCAAATCCGCGCTTCACATATCCTGAGACATGACGGCTGGTTCGAATACGTTCGAACGAGTGGGTGATCCTATGCTGCCTAGAAAACCTTCGTGAGCGAGTTCTAGAGCCGCCCGTACCCTAAACCGACACAGGTGGTCAGGTAGAGAATACCAAGGTGATCGAGATAACCGTGGTTAAGGAACTCGGCAAAATGCCCCCGTAACTTCGGGAGAAGGGGGGCCGAGCCTGTCTAGAGATTTACTCTCAACGGCGGGTGAGGCCGCAGAGACCAGGCCCAAGCGACTGTTTACTAAAAACACAGGTCCGTGCTAAGTCGTAAGACGCTGTATACGGACTGACGCCTGCCCGGTGCTGGAACGTTAAGGGGAAGTGTTAGCCGCAAGGCGAAGCACTGAACTTAAGCGCCAGTAAACGGCGGTGGTAACTATAACCATCCTAAGGTAGCGAAATTCCTTGTCGGGTAAGTTCCGACCTGCACGAATGGCGTAACGACTTGGGCGCTGTCTCGACCACGGACTCGGCGAAATTGCACTACGAGTAAAGATGCTCGTTACGCGCAGCAGGACGGAAAGACCCCGGGACCTTTACTATAGTTTGGTATTGGTGTTCGGTACAGCTTGTGTAGGATAGGTGGGAGACTTTGAAGCGGCCACGCCAGTGGTTGTGGAGTCAACGTTGAAATACCACTCTGGCTGTTCTGGATATCTAACCTAGGTCCGTTATCCGGATCAGGGACAGTGCCTGATGGGTAGTTTGACTGGGGCGGTCGCCTCCCAAAAGGTAACGGAGGCGCCCAAAGGTTCCCTCAGCCTGGTTGGCAATCAGGTTTCGAGTGTAAGTGCACAAGGGAGCTTGACTGTGAGAGAGACATCTCAAGCAGGGACGAAAGTCGGGACTAGTGATCTGACGGTGGCACGTGGAAGCGCCGTCACTCAACGGATAAAAGGTACCCCGGGGATAACAGGCTGATCTTGCCCGAGCGTCCATAGCGACGGCATGGTTTGGCACCTCGATGTCGGCTCGTCGCATCCTGGGGCTGGAGTCGGTCCCAAGGGTTGGGCTGTTCGCCCATTAAAGCGGCACGCGAGCTGGGTTTAGAACGTCGTGAGACAGTTCGGTCCCTATCCGCTGCGCGCGTAGGAGTCTTGAGGAGGGCTGTCCTTAGTACGAGAGGACCGGGACGGACGAACCTCTGGTGTGCCAGTTGTCCTGCCAAGGGCACGGCTGGTTGGCTACGTTCGGAAGTGATAACCGCTGAAAGCATCTAAGCGGGAAGCACGCTCCAAGATGAAGGCTCCCACAGGATAACCTGGTAAGGCCCCCAGCAGATCACTGGGTGATAGGTCGGATGTGGAAGTGCAGCAATGCACGGAGCTGACCGATACTAATAGGCCGAGGGCTTGTTCCTACAAAGATGCTACGCGTCCACTGTGCAGTTCCCGAGATACGGTCGGGAGACGCTGACTCACTCGTGAGTCGGCCCGCGATTCACATCTCCATAGAGTTTCGGTGATCATGGCGAGAGGGAAACACCCGGCTCCATTCCGAACCCGGAAGTTAAGCTTCTCAGCGCCGATGGTACTGCACGGGGGACCGTGTGGGAGACTAGGACGTCGCCGGACAACACACTTCAAGGTCGACCACTTCGGTGGTCGACCTTGAAGTGTTTCTGCGTGCATGCGAGGCCCAGGACCACACGGTCCTGGGCTTTTTACGTTCTCAGAGCCTCGTGCTCGGAGTTCTCAGCGGTGAACGTCCGGCTCTGACCCTGGCTGTACCGACCACCCGGCGGGCTCGTCGTCGGTATCCGAAGCGGCGAGAGCGGAGGTCGCATGCACCTTGCCGGGCTGGTGGTGTGCGGGTGCATAGATGGCGTACACCTGCATCGGTTCGTCACCGATGTTGGTGATGTTGTGCCAGGTTCCCGCCGGCACCAGGATGCACCATCCGTCTGACACCTCCAGGTCGGAGCCGAGCTCTTCCGGGCTGGGTCCCATCTGGACGTGGCCGCGCCCCGCGTCGAGCCGGAGGAACTGATCGGTATCGGGGTGCATCTCGAGTCCGATGTCTCCGCCGGCAGGGATGGACATCAGTGTCAGCTGCAGGTACCTCCCGCTCCATGCGACCGAGCGGTAGCTGGAGTTCTCCACCGTCTCCCGCTCGAGGTCGAAGGACTGTGGTTCTGGACCCGTGTCCTTGACGGTCACGTTGTGCTCCCTTCTGTCCGTGGCCGCTCGTTCGTGCCACCGTGAGTTCTACCTTCCACAGGGTCGCAGACTCCATCGCGCGGGTTGTAGGGCCGAAATGCCCTTGGTCGTGTCCAGGTTTGGTGGCTCCTCTGGAGGGAGGGTGTAGGCCGGGTCTGAATCCGTTGCTGGCTCCCGGTCGGTCGAAGTAGGCCAGCACGTCGGCGGCCCGCTTCTTCAAGGTGATGAGCTTGTTCAGCGGGTTCGGCGCCCCGTGGCTGAGCGCATCGATCAGCTGCTCGAGCGGCACCGGTCCACGGCAACGCCACTAGTCGGCGCTGATGACAGTGATGCCTGCCTCGGCGACCGATGACGCCCGCTGGCTGTCGACGGCTCCGGTGGTGAAGACGTGATCGACGTGGGTGAGATCGCCGGCTAGGACAGCTCCGGCACGACCGACGTCGGCTCCGTTCATCAACAGCCAGACTCGCTCGGCGATCTCCATCTCTGCCGACGTGACAGCGGCTGCCATCGTGGAGTCGGCGAACACGCCATCTTCGACGGTCAACCCGGACGGCGTCACCAGGGCCAGGTCGACGCGGAAGCGGCGGATCTCGTCCAGGGCCCAGTTCCCCTGCTGTGCGCGGTGCTCGGGCTCGACGCTGCCGCCGATGTTGTAGACCTGCAGGTTCTCGACCCGCGACAGCACGACAGCGACGTCGAGGCCGGAGGTCACGACCGTCGTGCCGGCCAGAGCCGGCGGGTGCCTACTCAGGACCTCGGCCACCGCCCAGGTGAGCGGGGACGCCGCGAGCAAGAGAGTTCCGCAGTCCGGCAGCCGCTCGATCACCAGCTCTGCCAGGCGCAGATGAACGGGAGGGTGCTCGGGTGTGGTGCCGTCGAACGGCGACAGCGGCCGCTCGGTTCGTTTGACGGCGCCGCCGTGGACGCGTTCGAGCAGGCCCTGGGCCTCCAGCTGGCGGAGATCACGCCGAATGGTCTCCTGAGCTACGCCGAACCGGCCCGAGAGCTCGCCGACCTCCACCCGTCCGTCCGCGTCGAGGCGGTCGACGATGCGTCGGTGGCGGTCAGCCGCGGCATCGACCTGGCCGATCACTGGACTCCCGGTCTCCTTCCGCGAACCTCACAACAGCTGGGTCGACCTCGATGCCTGGGGTCGGATCTGCAGCTTTCGGCCGGTGCCGGACCGGAAGGCCTCGAGGGCATCACCGTAGTCCTCCAGCGCGTACGCGTGGCTGACCATCCGCTCCGCGCGCAGAGCGCCGGCCGCGAACATCTCCACGGCTCGTCCGTAGCTGTGCAGAACCGCCATGGATCCGACGATGCTTATCTCGTCGTTGTAGACCCCGAAGGGGGAGTAGCCGGCCCTCGCGTCGGTGGCGGCGACGCCGAACTGCTGGAAGACACCGCCCCGTCGGACCCTCGTCAACCCGTCCTCGATCGCTGCGACGACCCCGGTGCAGTCGATGACGACGTCCCAACCGCCCGTGTGGTCCGCCTCGTCTGCGCCGATCATCGTCCGACTCACCCCGAGCTCGCGGGCCACCTCGAGCCGGGCGGGGTTGCGGTCGACCACCGTGACGGTGGCGGCTCCGGCGCGCGGCGCCAGCTGGGCCATCATCAGTCCCATGGTGCCGGCACCGTAGATGAGATAGTGCTCACCCATCCGGCGAGGCAACAGGTCGTACCCGTGGATGGCGCAGGAGAGGGGTTCGATCAGGGCGGCGAGAGCGAGATCGACCCCGTCCGGCAGCCGGTGGACGTTGCGCACCGGGGCGACCGTGAGCTCCGCGGTCGATCCGTCGGTGCGAGCGACGCCGGAACCGTCCCAGCGCTCGCAGAGATTGGCACGACCGACCGAGCAGTAGGCGCACTCGCCGCAGGTCAGTGTCGGGTCGACCGAGACCCGGTCACCGGGCGCGACCTCACTGACCCGCTCGCCGACCGCCTCGACCACCCCGGAGGTCTCGTGGCCGGGGATGATCGGATAGCGGGTGGGTGCGAACTCTCCGTCGAGGACGTGGATGTCGGTGCCGCACAACCCGACGGCCTCGACGCGAACGAGGACCTCGCGGGGTCCGGGCTCCGGGTCCGGCACCTCCTCCAGCGACCAGGACCCCGGCTCGGCGAAGACGATGGCCCGCACTACTTCACCGCGCCCATGGCGAGGCCGCGGACGAGCCGCTTCTGGGCGAGCCAGCCGGCCACGATGACCGGGAGCACGGCGATGGTGGAGGCGGCCGAGAGGATGGCGAGGAACTGTCCGCGTCCGTCGACGAAGCTGCCCAGGAAGGGCGGGGTGGTCCGGGCGACCACGGCGGTGAGGAGGTTGGCCAGGAAGTACTCGTTCCAGGCGAAGATGAAGCAGATCAGTGCTGCTGCGGCGGCCCCGGGCGCGACGATGGGTAGCGATACCCGCCACAGCTCGCGACTGTAGCTGGCACCGTCGATCTGGGCCGCTTCCACGACGGCGATGGGGACCTCGGCGAAGAAGGACCGCATCATCCACACCGCGAGCGGCAGGTTGATGCCGAGATAGAGCAGACCGAGCGCCCACAGGTTGTCCAGCAGGCCGAAGGTCCGCAGCAGGAGGAATACCGGGATGATCGACGCCGCGACCGGCATGAACTTGGTGGAGATGAAGAAGAACAGCCCATCCTGCCAGCGGATGATCGGACGGACCGACAGGGCATAGGCCGCAGGGATGGCGAGCAGCATCACCACCACGGTGGAGCCGACGGCGAGGAACAGCGAGTTCAGCAGATACAGCGCCATGCCCCGCTCGAAGACCTCGGCGTAACGGTCCAGGGTGGGGGTGAAGAGGAACTCGGGTGGGAAGGATGCCGCCTGTCCCTCCGTCTTGAAGCTGGTGATGATCATCCACAGCACCGGGAAGAAGAAGAGGAAGACGAGCACCCAGGTGAGCAGGGTGATGAGGTAGCCGACGATCTTGCGGCGGGTGAACGGGTTGGGGCCGGTGCGTTCTCGCGTGACGGGCGGGGCGGTCTGCGGTCGGGTCTCGACGGCGGTGGACATCAGCGAGCCTCCTCGGTGAAGATCTTGAACATGGTGCGCAGCGCCAGAGTGGCGAACACGATGGTGAGAATCACTGTGATGACGCCGTAAGCGGCCGCCTCGCCGACCTGCTGACCGATGAAGGCTCGCTCGTACAACAGGTAGGCGATGGTCTTGGTGTTGCCCGCACCCTTGGTCATGATGTTGATCGGGTCGAACACCTGGATCATGAACACGGTGCCGAGCAGGATCGCCAGCTCCGCGTAGCTGCGCAGATGCGGCAGCGTCATGAACCGGAACGTCTGCAAGGCGTTGGCGCCGTCGACGTCGGCGGCCTCCAGCACCTCACCGGCCTGGGACTGCAGCCCCGCCAGCAGGATCAACATCATGAACGGCGTGTACTGCCACGTCAGGGTGAACACGATGGTGAGCGCGGGATGGTCGGTGTTCCAGGCCACGGGAGAGATGCCGACCAGACCGAGCCCCCAGTTCACCATGCCGGTGTTGACCTCCAGCAGGGAGTACTTCCAGATCAGCGCTGCCGCGGCGGGCATCACCAGGAACGGGGTGATCAACAAGGTCCGGGCCAGGGCACGGCCCTTGAACTCGCGGTCCAGCAGCACGGCCAGCCCCAACCCGATCAGCAGGGACAGGATCATCGAGCCTCCGACGATGCGGATGGTGGCCCAGATCGAGGGCAGGAACGCCCCGTTGGTGATGACCGCGACGTAGTTGCTGAACCCGGCGAACGACCGCTCGTCCGGACGCGCCAGGTTCCAGTCCTGGAACGAGTAGTAGATCGTCGCCACGAAGGGGATCTGGGTGATCAGGATCGCCACGATGAGGGCGGGCATGATCAGCTTCCGACCGAACTTGCGCTGCGCCAGGTCCTGGCCCCTCAGGTCGGCCATGGTGACCTTCGCCTTCTTGCCCGGCGCCGGTGCCTTGGGCGCCTGCAGTGTCGGGGTCTTCTCCACCGTGGTCATCTCAGCTCCCCTTCTTCTGGTTGTCGCCGGCCCGCTGGGCGATCTTCTGCCCCTGGTCGAGGGCTAGATCGAGGGGTCTTCGGCCGGCGATCACGTCGGCGAGGAGCTGGGAGGTCTGGTTGCCGACGTCTTGGAACTCGGGGATCGTCACGTACTGGATGCCGACCCAGGGCTGCGGATCGACGCCCGGCTTGACCGGGTCGACCTCGTTCATGATCTTCGCCGTCAAGGGCGCGAAGTCGCCGCCGGCCTTGACGTACTCCGGGATGAGGTACGTCGACTTGCGCGTCCCCGGCGGGGTCCTCGACCAGCCGAGCTGGGAGCCGACCAGGTTCGCGTACTCCTTGGAGGTGGCCCACTTCACGAACTCCCAGGCCTGGTCCTTGTGCTGGGACTCGGCGTTGATCCCGAGGTTCCACGACCACAACCAGCCCGAGTTCTCGGTCTGCTGCACCGGGGCCCGGACGTAGCCGACCTTGCCGGCGACCTTGGAGTTGCCCGGATCCTCGACCGAGCCCGCTGCCGAGGTCGCGTCGTACCACATCGCCGCCCGCTCCTGCGAGAACAGGTTCAAGCACTCGGTGAATCCGAACGACACCGGATCGCCTTCCCCGGAAGCCGCCAGCGTGTCGATGTAGAACTTCACGGCGTCTCTGTAGGCCGGGGAGTTCACCTGGGCCTGCCAGTCCATGTCGTACCACTGGCCGCCGAAGGTGTTGATCACCGTCGTCAACGGCGCGAACATCTCACCCCAGCCCGGCTTGGCCCGGAGGCAGATCCCGGCCCGGTCCGAGGCCGGGTCCTTGAGCTTGGCGGCGTACTCGGCGATCTGGTCCCAGGTCGGTCGCTCCGGCATCGTGATCCCGGCCTGCTCGAACAGGTCCTTGCGATACATCAGGAACGACGACTCGCCGTAGAACGGCACGGCGTACAGCCGGTCGTCGTAGGAGACGCCGTCGCGGACCGGTTGGAAGAAGTCATCCACGTCGTAGGCCGGGTCCTCGGCGGCGAGATCGGTGAGATCCTCCAGCCAGCGGTTCTGGCCCCAGATCGGGACCTCGTACGCGCCGACGGTCATGATGTCGTACTGGCCACCTTTGGTGGCGACGTCCTTGGTGGCGGCGTTGCGGAGGTCGTTCTCCTCCATGAAGATCATGTTGATCTTGATGTCCGGATGCTCCTTGTAGAACTCCGGCAGCAGCTGGGCCATGTCCTGCATCTGCGGGTTGTTGACGCTGGCCAGCGTCACGGTGGTCACCCCGGGTTCGTCGCCCAGGTTGCCGAAGCCGGCGCAGCCGGACACCCCGAGTGAGAGGCTCAGCGCCAGTCCGACGCCCGCGAGACGTCGTTGCTTGGTGGTGGTCATGAACCGCCTTCCGAGTCGGGCGTCAGGCTGACGCCGGCGTCCCGAGTGCTTGTTTCGAGCACCGTAGTACCGAGGGATGACCGAAGTCCAGGGATTGCTCCAGATTCGTGCCCGATTCGCCAGCAAACTGTGTGGTTTTGCTTGTTGTCGTATGGCGGGTGGCCGTGGTTGGATACGTCCCGTGTACCCGCCGGAGCGCCAGCAGGCCATCGCCGAGTACCTGATCGAGCGGCCCGACCGTCGAGCCGGGATCGCGCAGATCGGCGCTCGGCTGGGCGTCACGAGCGAGACGGTCCGCAAGGACCTGGACGTGCTCGAGCGTCGGGGGGTGCTGCGGCGGGTCCGGGGCGGCGCCGAGCTGCTCTCCACGACGCCTTTCGAGCAGGCACTGGCCGCTCGGCACGCCGAGCAGTTCGAGGACAAGCTCGCGATCGCCCGACTGGTCGTCGCCGAGCTGCCGGACGACGGCGTGGTGATCCTGGACTCCGGGTCCCTCACCTTCGTCTGCGCCCAGCTGATGCCGACAAACCGACCGCTCACGTTGGTCACCAACAACCTGCCCGCCGCCCGCTATCTGGCGGGGCACACGAAGCTGCAGATCATGACGCTGCCCGGATCGGTCCGTGGACTCACGTCCGCGGCGGTCGACCCGTGGACCGTACGACGGCTCGGCACCATCACTGCGGACGTGGCGGTGATCGGTGTCAACGGACTGACCGCCGAGCGCGGCCTGATGACCACCAACCCGGAGGAGGCGGCGGTGAAGCGGGCGATGCTGCTGGCGGCCCGGAGACGGATCGTGCCGGTCATCTCGAGCAAGGTCGGCCGGACCTCGTTCTGCACCTTCGGGTCGGTCTCGGAGGTCGATCTGGTGATCACCGACCGCGGTGCGGCGCCGGAGCAGGTGGCTGAGCTCGGTGCCGCGGGTCCGGCGGTGGTGCTGGCCTGAGCGGTCTGCTTTGCGCGCGCGAGAGTGTGCGGCAAGGATGAGACGGTGATGGACAGTAGTGGACAGCGGCCCGGCGGCGGGCAGTCCGGCGGTGCCGGGCGATCCAGCGGCAGCGGTGGTGGCTCGCGCAGCGGCAGCGGTGGTGGCTCGCGGGGCGGCAGCGGTGGTGGCTCGCGGGGCGGCAGCGGTGGCGGTGGCTACCGGGGCGGCGACTCCCGAGGTGGCGACAACCGGGGCCGCGACAGCCGCAGTGGTGACTCCAGGAGTGGCGACAGCCGCAGTGGCGACTACCGAGGTGGCGACAGCCGGGGTGGCGGCGGACGCTCCGGCAGTGGTGGGCCCCGGCGAGACGACGGCCCGTCGCGCAGCAGCGGCGGGTCGGGCCGCAGCAGCGGCGGCGGTCCGGGTCAGACGCGGGGCTCGGCGGCCCGCAAGCCCCAGGGGCGGTCGACCGGCCGGCCGGCCGGGCAGCAGCGTTCGGGTGATCGGTCGCGCAGCGAGTACGGCCGGGGTCCGGAGACGTCCGACGAGCGCCTGCCCGACGGCCGGCTGCCCGATCGGCGGCTGCCCGACCGTCGAGGATCGGACCGCCGATCGTCCGACCGCGAGGAGCGCACGCCGCCGCCGCCCGGTCTGCAGAAGCGCGCCGACGAACCGAGACTGCCCGCCGAGGTCGACACCCGAGCGCTTCCGCGCGGGGTCAAAGCCGAGCTGCGAGGACTGCCGAAGGATCTGGCCGAGGTCGTCGCCGGACACCTGGTGACGGCGGGTCTGCTGATCGAGGAGGACCCCGAGCTGGCCTACCGCCATGCGGAGGCGGCGCGCCGGCGGGCCGCGCGGCTCCCGGTGGTGCGTGAGGCAGCCGCCGAGACGGCGTACGCGGCCGGGCACTGGGATGTCGCCCTGTCGGAGTTCCGGGCGCTGCGGAGGATGACCGGGACCGACGACTACCTGCCGGTGATGGCGGACTGTGAACGCGCGCTCGGCCGGCCGCAGGCCGCCCTCAAGATCGCCAAGGAAGCTCGACGCAAGCCACTCGAACCGGCGCTGGCGGTGGAGATGCTCATCGTCGAGGCCGGGGCGCGCAACGACCTGGGCCAGCAGCCCGAGGCTCGTCGCGTGCTGCACCAGGCGATCTTGGACCTCGACGATCGGCGCGCCCGTCAGCTCGGTGTGGCCGCCGCACGGTTGTACTACGCGTACGCCGACGCTCTCGAGAACACCGGCAAGCCATCGGAGGCCCGGCAGTGGTTCGATCGTGCCGCCCGGTTGGACGCGGAGGGTGAGACCGACGCCGATGAGCGACGGGACCTGCTCGACGGGATGCTGATCACCTTCGACGACAGCGATCCCGAGGGCGACGACCCTGCCGACACCGGCAGCGACGACCCCGACGACCGGGACGCCGGCGGCCACCGCCCGGGGGAGTCGCACCGATGAGCGCCCTCGCCGACGCCTACGACGCGGCGCTGTTCGACCTCGACGGTGTGGTCTACCTGGGGCCGGTCGCTGTCCCCGGCGCACCCGAGGGTCTGCGCGCCCTGCGGGATCGCGGCACGCGGGTCGGCTTCGTCACCAACAACGCCGCCCGGCCGCCCGCTGCGGTGGCCGAGCACCTCACCGAGCTCGGCATCGCGGCGACCGAAGACGACGTGGTCACCTCGGCCCAGGCCGGCGCCCAGCTGGTCGCCCGCCGCTTCGCCGCGGGCTCCAAGGTGCTCGCCGTCGGGGGTGCCGGTGTCTGGGACGCGCTCGCCGAGGTGGGTCTGGTCGGGGTCAGCTCGGCCGACGACGAGCCGGTCGCCGTGCTGCAGGGTTTCGGCTTCGACCTGACCTGGGACCAGCTGAACGAGGCGGCGATCGCGATCCACCGTGGCGCCCACTGGGTGGCCACCAACATCGATCCCACCCGCCCCACCGACCGAGGGATCGTGCCCGGCAACGGTGCCGCGGTGGCCGCGGTACGTCTGGCGGTGGAGGTCGAGCCGGAGGTCGCCGGCAAACCGTACCGACCACTGGTCGACGCCACGGTCGGTCGACTCGGAGCCGCCCACCCGATCTTCGTCGGTGACCGGTTGGACACCGACATCGCCGGCGCTGTGGCGGCCGGCCTGGACAGCATGCTGGTGCTGACCGGGGCCCACGGACCGACCGACCTGGTGGACGCCGGTGCGGACAGCCGACCCACGCACCTGGGCGACGACCTGCGTGATCTGCTGCAGCCGGCCCGGCGCTGCGTCGAGCGTCCCGGGGAGATGACGTGCCGGGAGCAGACCGCGATCCTCGACTCGGGTCGGATCGAGCTGGTCGGGACCCCCGACGACCGCTCGTCGGCCGTCGACGCGCTCTGGGCCACGGCGAACCTGGCCTGGCGGTCCGCCGACGCGGGTCGGGCCGCCGACGCCGCCCCGGCCGTTCAGGTGATCAGCGCGGTGCTGGCCCGTCGCTGACGACCCAGGCCGTGGCGTCGCCGGGCAGCAGGCCGCCGACGAGGTCGACGCTGCTCAGGACCACGGTGCCGTCGGGCAGGGCGAGCGGCGCGTCACCGAAGTTGATCAGACACTGCCAGCTCCCGCCGCGGCGGAACCGGAGTGCGCCCGACGGCGCGTCCTCGAAGGCGAAGTCCGGTCCATCCGACGTCACTGCCAGCAGCTCGCGGCGCAGGTGGATCGCCCGGCGGTAGAGATTCAGCATCGAGTCGTCCGTGGCGGCCTGGACGTCGGCCGCGAACTCGGCGAACCAGCTCGGTTGGGGCAGCTCGGTGTCTGCGCCGCCGAAACCGTACGAGGGTCCCGACGTCGTCCACGGGAGGGGCACCCGGCAGCCGTCCCGGCCCTTCTCCCGACCGGCGGAACGGAACGCCATCGGATCCTGCAGCGCCTCGCGCGGCAGGTCGGCCACCTCGGGCAGACCCAGCTCGTCGCCCTGGTACACGTAGACCGATCCCGGCAGGGCGAGCAGCGCCAGGATCGCGGCCCGGGCGCGGCGGCGGCCCAGATCCTCGTCACAGCGAGGATCTCTACCGTCGGTCAGCAGCCAGCGACGGGCGATCTCGATCGGGGTCTCGGCCGCGGAAACGGGCAGACCGTAGCGGGACACCACCCGTACGGTGTCGTGGCAGCCGAGCAACCAGGTCGTGGTCGAGCCCGACTCGACCATGTCGGCGACCCCGGCTTCGATCACCGTGCGGTAGCTGTCCGGTCGCCAGGCGGCCTCCTGCATGGCGAAGTTGAACGCCTGGCCGAGACCGTTCGGGGCGGCGTACCGTGCGCGCCGGCTGGGATGCACCGACGCCTCGGCCACGGCGAAACGCGGCGGGTCGTAGGAGTCGAACAGGGTGCGCCAGTCCTGGTAGACCAGCTGCAGGTCGTCGCGGTCCCACAGCGGGTGGCTGCCGTCGTCCCGCTGCATCATCTCGATGTCGGGCCACGGCACGTACGGGGTGGACAGGTCCTTGACCAGGCCGTGGGCGACGTCGACGCGGAAGCCGTCCACGCCGCGGTCGGCCCAGAAACGCAGCGTGGTCCGGAAATCCTCCCGGACCTCCTCGTCGTCCCAGTTGAGGTCGGGTTGCTCCGGGGCGAACAGATGGAAGTACCACTGACCGTCACCGACGGGCTGCCAGACGGAGCCGCCGAACAGGGACTGCCAGTCGTTGGGCGGCTCGCTGCCCTCGGGTCCTTCGCCGTCCCGGAAGATGTAGCGATGGCGGGCCGGCGATCCGGGCGGCGACGCCAGTGCCTCGACGAACCACGCGTGCCGGTTCGAGCTGTGGTTGGGAACGATGTCGACCAGCACCTTGATGCCGGCGGCGTGCAGGGCGGTGATCATCAGGTCGAAGTCGGCGAGGGTGCCGATCCGGGGGTCGACGTCGCGATAGTCGTCCACGTCGTAACCGCCGTCGGCCAGGGCTGAGGGATAGAACGGCGACAGCCAGACCGCATCGACACCGAGGTCGGCGAGGTAGGCGACGCGGGAGACGATGCCCCGCAGGTCACCCATGCCGTCACCGTCGGCGTCGGCGAACGCGCGGGGATAGATCTGGTAGATCACGGCGGTCTTCCACCAGTCCGGATCGTGGGTTGCCTGCGGGGCCACGGTCCGGGTCTGAGCGGTCACGGCGTGATTGTTCCAGCAGACCGCCGGTGTCCGCGAGCCCTCGTGCGGGCTACCGTTGCGCAGGTACGACCCCACCGAAGGAGAAGGCGGCGAGATGGTCCGAGATCAGATCCAGAACTACGTGAACCTGATGACCGGTCTGCGCCGGGCGAGCAGGGTCAAGGCGTCCGAGGCGGCACAGGGTCTGCTCTCGGCGACCGGGCTCGACGATGTCGCCAGCGATGCGAGCGAGCGGGTGAGCAACCTGGCGGAGGAGATCCTGGCTGCCAGCCGGGCCAACCGTGAGCTGCTGGTGAAGATGATCAACGTCGAGATCGACAAGGCCGCGGCCCGGACGGGCTTCGCCAGGGCCGAGGATGTCGAAGGACTGCGTACCGAGCTGGCCGAGCTGCGGGCGACGTTCGCCGAGCAGGTGGCGCGAGCGGCGTACGCTCAGGCCGCGGCCACCGAGGCGACAGTGGTGGCGGCCGCCGCGGCGGCAGCGGCGGAGGAAGCAGCCAGCTCGGCGGAAGAGGCCGCGGTCTCGGCCGAGGAAGCTGCCGGCGCGCCGGTGCCCGCCCCGGCCGTGAAGAAGACCGCGCCGCGCAAGGCCGCCGCGACCAGGACGGCGGCCTCGCGCGCTCCGGCCTCGACGACCACGGCGAAGAAGACCGCGGCGAAGGCGACCACAGCGAAGAAGACCGCGTCGAAGGCGACCACAGCGACGAAGGCAGCGGCGAAGAAGGCAGCGGCGAAGAAGACCGTGGCGAAGAAGGCTGCACCGCGCCAGGCCGCCGTGGCGGCCGAGGCTGCACCTGTCACCGAGACGGCCGCGAAGACGGCGAAGAAGGCGACCGCGAGGAAGACGACGGCGAAGAAGGCACCGGCGCCGGCGACGACGGCGGCGACCGAGTGAGCGAGCACCCGACCGCTGAGGACCCGTCGGCCGACCGCTCGGGAGCCGCTGGATCCGGCACCGGCGGGTCGACCGGCGGCGGATCGGCCGCCGCGCCGCCGGCCACCGGACTGCCGGCTGTCGATGAGGCGCTCGGTCGGCTGGCTGAGCTGGATCACCAGCCGGTGAGCGAGCACCACACCGGGCTCGCCGCCGCCCACGAGGTCCTGCATGCGGAGCTGGACTCAGCGTCCGGGCAGGTCGGAAGCCGCGACTGAGTGGGCACAGCTGGTCCGGCGGGGGGTGCCGAGCGCCCGACCCGGCTCGATCGCGCCATCGCCGATCGAGGTCTCGCTCGATCCCGGTCGGTGGCCGCCACCCTGATCCGCTCGGGCCGGGTGCGCGTCGCTGATCGGGTGGCGGATCGGCCGTCGATGCCGGTGACCGCCCAGGACGAGATCCAGGTCGAGCCCGAGGAGTACGTGTCGCGGGCCGCGCACAAGCTCGCCGGCGCCCTGCACGAGCTGGAGCTGGACGTCACCGATCAGCGTGTCCTGGACGCCGGTGCCTCCACCGGAGGGTTCACCCAGGTGCTGTTGCGGGCGGGCTGTCGCGAGGTGATCGCGGTCGACGTCGGTCACGGCCAGCTGGCCGAGGAGATCCGGGCCGACCCGAGGGTGCACACGTACGAGCGGCTGAATGTCCGCGATCTCGCTTGGGAGCACGTCGACGGACGACCGGTCGACCTCGTCGTGGGGGACCTCTCCTTCATCTCCTTGACCGTCCTGCTGCCGGCCCTGACCGCGATCGTCGATCCGACCGGATCGATGCTGCTGATGGTCAAACCCCAGTTCGAGGTGGGGCGCGAGCGACTCGGCGACGGTGGTGTGGTCCGCTCGCCGGAGCTCCAGGCCGAGGCGGTGACCGGGGTCGTGGATGCGGCCGCCGCTCTCGGCTGGCGGACCCAGGCGGTGGTGCCCAGCCGACTCCCGGGTCCGGCCGGCAACCGTGAGTTCTTCGTGCTCCTCGCCCGACGCCCGCCGACGGCTCCGGTCGATGTCGCGGCATCCGTCAGGCCGTCCTGACCCCGGCCTATGCTGTGCCGGGTGACGCCGCCCCCCGCCCAACCCGCTGAGGCGCGCCGGGTCGCAGTGCTCACGCACCTCGGCCGTCAGGAGGCCGTGCAGACCGCGACCGGCATCATCGAGCGTCTGTCGGCGGCGGGCATCACCGCCATCGTCCCGGAGGCCGACGCCGACATCCTGAACGCACGCCTGCAGGACGCGACAGTGGTGGGGGTCGAGCCCGCGCAGCTCGCGGTGCAGATCCGCGCCGTCGAGCTGATGCTGGTGCTCGGTGGGGACGGCACGATCCTGCGCGGCGCCGAGAAGGTGATCGCCTCCGAGACGCCCCTGCTGGGCGTGAACCTGGGCCACGTCGGGTTCCTGGCCGAGGCGGAGGCGGCGGAGATCGACAGCATCGTCGAGCACGTGGTCAACCGCACGTACACGGTCGAGGAGCGCTTCACGATCGACGTCACGCTGCGTGACCAGGGCGAGGTGATCTGGACCTCGTTCGCGGTCAACGAGGTCTCCATCGAGAAGGCCGCACGCGAGCGGATGCTGGAGATCGCGGTCGAGATCGACGGTCTGCCCCTGTCGCGCTGGGCCTGCGACGGCGTGCTGGTGGCCACTCCGACCGGGTCGACGGCGTACGCGTTCTCGGCCGGCGGCCCGGTGCTGTGGCCGGAGCTGGACGCGCTGCTGCTGGTCCCGTTGAGCGCCCATGCCCTGTTCGCCCGACCCTTGGTGATCGGTCCGACGTCCATGATCAGCGTCGAGCTGATCCACGCCTCCCCGGTGCACGGGGTGGTGTGGTGCGACGGCAGCCGGTCGGTCGAGCTGCGGGTGGGGATGGAGATCGAGATCGGCCGGGGTCGGCATCGACTGAAGCTGGCCCGGCTCTCGCGGTCACCCTTCACCAACCGCCTGGTCAACAAGTTCCAGCTGCCGGTGGACGGTTGGCGCGGCACTGCCGAGCGCGACCGGCGCCGCCCGGCGGTGGAAGATCCGATCGAGCCGGACCCGATCCGGCCATGATCACCGAGCTGCGGATCACCGATCTGGGTGTGATCAACGACGCCGTGCTCGCTCTGCACCCGGGTCTGACGGTGGTGACGGGCGAGACCGGCGCGGGCAAGACGATGATCGTGACCAGCATCGACCTGCTGCTGGGCGGTCGGGGTGACCCGAAGGCGGTCCGCACCGGCGCCCGCCGGGCCGTGGTCGAGGGCCGCTTCGCCCAGGTCTCCGCCGAGACCGTGCGCCGGGTCCAGGACGCCGGCGGCGAGCTGGACGACGACGGTCCGGACGAGCCCGGTCCGGAGCTCCTGGTGGCCCGCCAGATCACCCCGAGCGGGCGTACCCGGGCCTTCGTCGGCGGAGCACAGGTGCCGGTCGGCCGGATCGAGGAGCTGGTCGGCGACCTGGTCACCGTGCACGGACAGTCCGAACAGGTCCGACTGGCCGGCCGGGACCGACAGCGTGACCTGCTCGACCGGTCGGCCGGCCCGGAGCAGCTGCTCCGGTTGGCGCGCTACCGCGACAGCTACGACGAGCTGCGGATCGCCACCGCCGAGCGGGATCGGCTGCACGCGGAGGCGCAGGAGCGGGCTCGCGAGATCGAGCTGCTGCGGTTCGGCCTGGAGGAGATCGGTCGGGTCGCACCGCAGCCGGGCGAGGACGTGGCGCTGACCGCCGAGGCCCACCGGCTGCAGGCGAGCGACGACCTGCGGGTCGATGCCGGTGCGGTGATCGAGGCGATCGCCGGATCCGACGACGAAGCCGGGGGAGCGATGGCTGCCCTGGCCGTGGCTCGCCAGTCGGCCGAC
The DNA here is from genome assembly GCA_963794405.1 of uncultured Actinomycetota bacterium. Taxonomy (GTDB): domain Bacteria; phylum Actinomycetota; class Actinomycetes; order Propionibacteriales; family Propionibacteriaceae; genus Microlunatus. The sequence goes on along the minus strand of CAWCDP010000015.1, from coordinate 432,435 downwards.
CGGTTGGCCGAGGCGGATGCCGGAGCCAAGCCCCTGATGGATCGGGTGCGTGAGGTCGGCTACCTGCTGAACGACCTGACCGGTGATCTGTCCCGCTATCTCGACGGCTTGGAAGCCCAGCCCGGTCGGTTGGAGCAGATCGCCGAGCGTCGGTTCGAGCTGGCCGGACTGCTGCGCAAGTACGGAGCGAGCTGCGACGAGGTGCTCGCCTGGTCCGAGCATGCGGTCGGACGCCTCCAGGGTCTCGAGCTGGCCGACGACCGGATCGGCGAGCTGTCGGCCCGGATCACCGCGCTGCGGCGGCGCCTCGAGGAGCTCGCGGCCCAGCTGCACGAGGCCCGGGTGGCCGCGGCGTCGGTGTTCGTGGAGCGCGTACGGGGCGAGCTGGCGGCGTTGGCCATGCCGCACGCCCGCCTGCAGTTCGAGCTGACCACGATCGACCTCGGGCCGACCGGATCCGATCAGGTCGATCTGCTGTTCTCGGCCAACCCGGGCAGTGCCCCGCGCAGTCTCGGCAAGGTCGCCTCGGGCGGGGAGATGTCGCGGGTCCGGTTGGCCGTCGAGGTCGTGCTGGCCGAGGGCGGCGGCTCGGTGACCTTCGTCTTCGACGAGGTGGACGCCGGGGTCGGCGGTGCGGTGGCCGTCGAGATCGGCCGACGGCTGGCGCTGCTGGCCCGGCACCGGCAGGTCATCGTGGTCACCCACCTCGCCCAGGTCGCCGCCTTCGCCGATCGTCACTTCGCCGTGGTCAAGTCCGACGACGGCCAGGTCACCACCAGCGGCGTCCGCGAGGTCGCGGAGCGGGACCGGGCCGTCGAGCTGGCCCGGATGATGGCCGGCATCGAGACCACGGACTCGGCCCTGGCGCACGCCGGCGAGCTGCTCGACCTCGCCTCCCGCTGACCGCGGGCCACCGTCCCTGCCGACTTCGCTGGTGCTGCAACACCAGCGAAGTTCGTAGGTCATCCCCGATCTGGACTTCGCTTGGGTTGAACCCGAGCGGAGTTCGTACGGGGCTCCGGCTCCCCGACTTCGCTGGGGTTTGAACCCGAGCGGAGTTCAGTGCTGGGACTGCGCGGGTGCTGCAGCACCAGCGGAGTTCGTACGAAGTCGATGGTGGAGGCCGGCGACGCGCCGGGGGATGCGGGCGGACGGGCGGACAGCGGGTAGCCTGGAGTTCCGTGGGAGCCCGAGATCGACAGACCAAGCACCTCTTCGTCACCGGTGGGGTCGCATCCTCACTCGGGAAGGGCCTGACGGCCTCGAGTCTGGGCAGCCTGCTGGTCGCCCGAGGACTGCGGGTGACGATGCAGAAGCTGGACCCGTACCTGAACGTGGACCCCGGCACCATGAACCCGTTCCAGCACGGCGAGGTCTTCGTCACCGAGGACGGGGCGGAGACCGATCTCGACATCGGTCACTACGAGCGCTTCCTGAACGTGAACCTGGCCGCGCACGCCAACGTCACCACCGGCAAGGTGTACTCCACGGTGATCGCCAAGGAGCGACGCGGGGACTACCTGGGTGACACGGTGCAGGTGATCCCGCACATCACCAACGAGATCAAGGACCTGATGCTCGGCATGGGCGGTCCCGACATCGACGTGGTGATCCACGAGATCGGCGGCACCGTCGGCGACATCGAGTCGCTCCCGTTCCTGGAGGCCGCCCGCCAGGTCCGCCACGACGTCGGCCGCGAGAACTGCTTCTTCCTGCACGTCTCCTTGGTGCCCTACATCGGTCCCAGCGGCGAGCTGAAGACCAAGCCGACCCAGCACTCCGTCGCGGCGTTGCGCCAGGTCGGCATCCAGCCCGACGCCATCGTCTGCCGCTGCGACCGGGAGATCCCGGACTCGGTGAAGCGCAAGATCTCCCTGATGTGCGACGTGGACGTCGAGGCCGTGGTCGAGAACACCGACGTGCCGAGCATCTACGACCTGCCCAAGGTGCTGCACGCCGAGGGTCTGGACGCGTACGTGATCCGCCGGCTCGACCTGCGCTTCCGCGACGTCGACTGGACCCTGTGGAACGACCTCCTGGATCGGGTGCACAACCCGAAGGAGGAGGTGGTGATCGCGCTGGTCGGCAAGTACGTCGATCTGCCCGACGCCTACCTGTCGGTGTGCGAGGCACTGCGAGCCGGCGGGTTCGCCAACCGGGCGAAGGTCACCGTCCGGTGGGTGCAGTCCGATGCGTGCCAGACCCCGGAGGGGGCGGCTCGGGCGCTGCAGGACGTGGACGGGGTCTGCGTGCCGGGCGGCTTCGGCATCCGCGGCGTGGAGGGCAAGGTCGGGGCGATCAGGTACGCCCGGGAGCACCAGATCCCGATCCTGGGTCTGTGCCTGGGCCTGCAGTGCATGGTGATCGAGGTCGCCCGTCACCTGGCCGGACTCGAGGGCGCCGACTCCTCGGAGTTCAGCCCCGAGGCTCCGCACCACGTGATCGCCACGATGGCCGAGCAGATCGCCATCGTGGACGGCCAGGGTGATCTCGGAGGCTCGATGCGGCTGGGCTCCTACCCGGCCGAGCTGCAACCGGGGTCGCAGGTGGCCAAGCTGTACGGCCAGACCGAGGTCGAGGAGCGCCACCGGCACCGCTACGAGGTCAACAACGCCTACCGAGGTCAGCTCGAGGAAGCCGGTCTGGTGATCAGCGGGACGTCTCCCGATGCACGACTGGTCGAGTTCATCGAGCTGCCGGCACAGGTGCATCCGTACTTCGTAGCCACCCAGGCCCACCCGGAGCTGAAGTCGCGACCGACGGTGCCGCACCCGCTGTTCGTCGGGCTGGTCGATGCGGCGCTGGAGCGCCGCCTGGCCACCCGGCTGCCGGTGGACACCAAGTCATGAGCTCCGGCGTCTCGAGCTCCGCCGACCTCGACGGGCACGTGCTGACCCGAGCGGACCTGGTCGACCAACCGGTCAGCTGGCCGGTCACGGCCGAGCGGGTCCTGGGTGCCGGGAACTTCACCGCGCTGCTCCAGGACGACATCACAGCCCCTGACGGGGCGACCCTGCAGAGGGAGTACCTGCGCCACCCGGGTGCTGTCGGCGTCATCGCGCTGGACGACGCGGGCCGGGTGGCCCTCGTCCGGCAGTACCGGCATGCCGTCCGGCACCGGCTGATCGAACCACCCGCCGGTCTGCTGGACGTCGACGGCGAGGCGTACGTGCTCGCCGCCCGACGCGAGCTGGCCGAGGAGGTGGGCCTGGCCGCCGATACCTGGCACGTGCTGGTCGACCTGTTCACGACGCCGGGGATCATCGCCGAGAGCCTGCGCCTCTTCCTGGCTCGCGATCTCCGTCCGGCCGAGGCGCCGGACGGTTTCGTGAAGGAGGGTGAGGAGGCCGAGATGGAGCTCTCCTGGGCACCGCTGGCCGACCTCGTCGACGCGGTGCTGGCCGGCGACCTGCACAACCCGACGTTGGTGAGCGGGGTTCTGGCGGCCTGGGTCGCGCAGCTGAAGGGCGACGACTTCGCCTCGCTGCGACCGGCCGACGCACCCTGGCCCGCGCGGGACGCTCCTCGCTCGCACTGACCTGCTCGGCTTCGTCGCCCCGACAACTCCGGCGATCTCTTCGGCAGCGTCGCGATCTTCATGCTCGTGCCGGCCACCGGCATCTTCGTGACCATGATGCTGGCCCGCGGGGTCGCGGTGATCATGGACAAACCTGGTCGCCGGGTCCGCGGGGTTCGTGATCTTGGCGTCGTCAGCTGCCGCCGGCCGTCTTGATCCTGTCCACCTCCGGGCACGCGATGCCGATCATGGCCCCCGCTCGGCGACATCGCCGGGTCTCGCGGTCACTGGTGATCACGGCCTGGCCGCCGCCTCCGGGCCTGATGCCGACGGACGCGGAGACCGCGAGAATCCGGGGGCGGAGGAGGGTCAGCAGCACTAGGATCCCCGGCATGAGCTGCTCGCCCGTCGACCCGATGCCGTCCACGACGTGCCCGGTGGCGACCCAGCAGCAGTCCGGACGGAGGGGTCTCGCCGGACGACCCTCGTGACGGCGGCGTTCCTGGCCGGGCTGGTCGCCGGCTACGGGATCGCCATCCCGGTGGGTGCGGTGGCCGCCTACCTGATCACTCTCGGCGCGGCGCACGGCTTCCCGACAGCCGCAGCCGGCGGCCTCGGTGCCGCGAGCGTCGACGCCCTGTACGCGGGGGTGGCGGTCGTGCTCGGCGCCCTGCTGGCACCGCTGATCATGGCGGTGGCCACGCCGCTCCGCTGGCTCTCGGCGCTGGTCCTGGTCGGGGTCGCCGTACGGATGATCGTTCTGGGGCTGCGATCTCGAGCACCCTCCGATCAGCCGCCGGACGCCCCCTCACCGGGTCGCGCCTACGCGACCGTGTTCGTGATCACCCTCGTGAACCCGGCCACCGTCCTCTACTTCGCCGCCCTGGTCGGCGGCTCCACGGCCAGCTTCGACAGCGGGTCGGAGGCCGTGGCCTTCGTCGCCGCAGCCGGGATCGCCTCGGCCAGCTGGCAGCTGCTGCTCGCGGGGGCCGGCGCAGGACTGGGGCGGGTGCTCACCGGACCGGCCGCGCGCCGCTGGACCGCAGTGGTCGGGGCGGTCGTCGTGCTGGCCCTCGCCGTCTGGACGCTGTCGGCGCCCTGACCCGGTGGCGCCGCCGCCAGCGTTACGGTGTCGGCGTGGACGCCATGCTGGTGCTGACCAACGCCGCCGCCGGATCAGCCGACGAGAAGCACCTCGACCTCGCTGTCACTGTGCTCCGGCGGGGCGCGGACGTTGAGATCGTCTCGACCGGCGGGGACGGTGAGCTGGACGCCGCACTGGACCGCCGCCGAGGACGCACCCTGGTCGTGGCCGGCGGTGACGGGAGCCTGCACCTGACCGCGTCCCGACTCCACGAGCGGCGCGAGCTCTCGGACACGGTTCTCGGGCTGCTGCCTCTGGGCACCGGGAACGACTTCGCCCGCGGGACGCAGATACCGCTGGACGTCGAACAGGCTGCCCGGGTGATCGTGGCCGGGCACGTGCGCGACCTCGACGTGATCGTCGACGACCACGACAACCTGGCGGTGAACAACGTCCACCTCGGGATCGGCGCCGACGCATCCCGCTACGGGGCACGGTGGAAGAAGCGGTGGGGCCGGATCGGCTACCCGGTCGGTGTGCTGCAGGCCGCGTTCGCCGACCCGTACCGGCTCCGGGTGGTCGTCGACGACGAGGTCGTCGCCGACGGTGAGCACGGGTTGCTGGAGGTGTCGATCGGGAACGGTGCGACCGTCGGCGGTGGGCTCGCACTCAACCCGGGCGCCGATCCCGACGACGGACGGTTGGACGTGATGGTCGCGCGGGCCACGGGTGCCTGGCGTCGGGTCACCTACGGCGTCGACCTGGCCCGAGCGCGCCACCCGCAGCACCGCGACGTGGTCCACCGGTCGGCCACCCGGGTGGAGGTGAGTGGTGAGGCCGTCCACCTGAGCGCTGACGGGGAGATCGCCGGCCCGATCACCCGCCGCGAGTGGCGGTTGCTGCGCAACGCGATGAACATGATCCTGCCGGCCTCCGACCCCGACCGCTAGTGGTGCGGCCTCCGGCCGTGACGGTTAGCACAGGGGGAGATCAGGGCCGATCCGGGTCCCGGCCGGACGCCTCCCGGATGGCGGTCCCGGCACGGTCGGACGAGCATCCGCTGCATGACGCTCACGAACGACACCACGCCGTCCGCTCACACGAGCAAAGCGTCCACCGCCCGCCGGGTGGGCTGGGTGATCATGACCGTGCCGGCGATCGTCGTCGGCGGCTACGCGGTGGCCCTGGTGGCCTCCGGCTTCCGGCTGGTCCCGGGCGAGATCGCCGCCAACGCCTTCCCGACCCCGCTGGGGCTGCGCGTGCACATCGTCGCCTCGGGTCTGGCCCTGCTGATCGGTCCGTTCCAGTTCGCCCGGGCGGTGCGCCGGAGGCTCCCCCGGCTGCACCGGTGGCTCGGTCGGACCTATCTGCTCGCCTGCGCGGTCGGCGGCGTGTCCGGGGGAGCGATCGCGATGTTCTCCAGCAGCGGGCCGGTGGCCGGGGTGGGCTTCCTCGGGTTGGCTGTCAGCTGGCTCGCCGCCGGGATCCTGGGCTATCGGGCGATCCGCTCCGGCGACGTCGACCGCCACCGCCGCTGGATGGCCAGGTCGTTCGCGCTGACCTACGCCGCGGTGATGCTGCGGATCTACCTCCCGGTGGCCATGGTCGTCGGTCTGGATTTCAGCCAGGTCTACCCGCTGATCGCGTGGTTGTGCTGGGTGCCCAACCTGGTCGTGGCCCAGCTGCTGATCGGGCGGTCCGACGCCACCGCCCCCGCCCGGGGTGATGGATCACCTCCGGTCCTGACCACTAGGATCCGGGCATGAGGGTAGGCGTACCGTCCGAGGTCAAGAACCACGAGTACCGGGTAGCCATCACCCCCGCCGGTGTGCACGAGCTGGTCCGTCACGGGCACCAGGTCAGTGTGCAGGCGGGCGCCGGGCTGGGCTCCTCGATCGCCGACGCGGAGTTCGCTGCCGCGGGCGCGACCATCGTCGCCGGAGCCGACCAGGTCTGGTCGACCGCCGAGATGATCTTGAAGGTGAAGGAGCCGATAGCTGTCGAGTACGACCGGATGCGGCCCGGTCAGGTGCTGTTCACCTACCTTCACCTGGCGGCCGGTCGCGACTGCACCCGAGCGCTCCTCGATCGTCGGGTGACCGGGATCGCGTACGAGACCGTGCAGCTGCCGTCGGGCCAGCTGCCGCTGCTGGCCCCGATGAGCGAGGTCGCGGGTCGCCTCGCCCCGCAGGTGGGTGCCTACCACCTGATGCGCCAGGGCGGCGGTCGAGGCACCCTGATGGGCGGGGTGTCCGGGGTCTACGCCGCCAAGGTGGTGGTCATCGGCGCCGGCGTCTCCGGGATGAACTCGGCCGCCATCGCTCTCGGCATGCAGGCCGAGGTTCTCCTGCTGGACAAGAACATCGACCGACTGCGGGAGGTCGACAAGATCTACCAGGGCCATCTCCAGACGGTCGCCTCGAACGCGTACGAGATCGAGCGGGCGGTGCTGGACGCGGACCTGGTGATCGGCGCGGTGCTGGTGCCCGGGGCGAAGGCGCCGACCTTGATCAGCAACGAGCTGGTGTCGCGGATGAAGGCCGGCAGCGTGCTGGTGGACATCGCGATCGACCAGGGCGGGTGCTTCGAGGACAGCCGACCGACCACCCACGCCGAGCCGACCTACATGGTGCACGGCTCCGTCTTCTACTGTGTGGCGAACATGCCGGGGGCGGTGCCGCACACCTCGACGTACGCGCTCACCAACGTCACCCTGCCCTACGTGGTGAGTCTGGCCGACCGGGGCTGGCGGGCGGCCTGCAACGCCGATCCGGCGCTCGCCCTGGGTCTCAACACCCACGACGGCGAGCTCACCAACGCACCGGTGGCGCGGGCCCACGAGCTGCCCCACCGTCCGCTCGCCGACGTGCTCGCCTGAGGGCGCCGACCCGAGTGGGGGCGAGTGAGCTGACCGCGGCCCAGGCCGTCGAGGGCTACCTGGATCACCTCCGGGTGGAGCGGGGGGTCTCGCCGCACACCAGCGCGGCTTATCGACGTGACCTGCGTCGATACGTGGACTTCCTGTCCGACAAGGGGATCGCCGACCTCGAGCAGGTCAGCCCCGAGATGGTCTCCGAGTTCGCCGGCGATCTGCGGGCGGGGGACCTTGCGCCGGCGAGCACGGCCCGGATCGTGGTGGCGGTGCGCAGCCTGCACCGGTTCGCGGTGGACGACGGACTGACCACCTCCGACCCGGCCCGCGAGGTCGCCCCACCCAAGGCCGGGCGTCGGCTGCCCAAGGGGCTCAGCCTGGGCGAGGTGCAGGCGCTGCTCGAGACGCCGCTGGTGGAGACCCCCCTCGGACTCCGCGATGCGGCGCTGCTCGAGCTGCTCTACGGCACCGGCGCCCGGATCTCGGAGATCATCGACCTCGACGTCGACGATGTGAGCCGGTTGGCCGATGCCCCGGCCGAGGAAGCGGTCGGGCTGCGTCTGTTCGGCAAGGGCAGCAAGGAGCGCTGGGTCCCGGTCGGCTCCTACGCCCGGGCGGCGCTCCGCGCCTACCTGACCCGGGCCCGCCCCGGCCTGGTGGCGAACGGTCGGGGGACACCGGCGCTGCTGGTGAACAGCAGAGGGGGCCGGCTGTCCCGGCAGAGCGCCTGGACGATCCTGCGCACGGCCGCCGAGCGCGCCGGCATCACGGCCGACGTGTCGCCGCACACGCTCCGGCACAGCTACGCCACCCACCTGCTGGAGGGCGGCGCCGACGTCCGGGTGGTGCAGGAGCTGCTCGGTCACGCCTCGGTGACCACGACGCAGATCTACACGATGGTCACCGTCGACCACCTGCGCGAGGTGTACCGCTCGGCCCACCCGCGGGCCATGGGGTGAGACCACGCGACAAACCTGCGCCTCAACGCGACTGATCGGCCACCTACGGGCGTGTCGACTCGTTGAGCCGCTCGTCTGGCCCGGTCCTCCGCCCCGCCGACGGCAGATGTCGACAAAGCGCCACGCGCAGGGACTAGGCTGCCCAGGCAACGGAGGGAGATCCACGAGTGGAGCACGACGGCGAGGTCCGGCACGAGGATCAGCAGCAGGAACCGGCCCAGGTGGAGTCAGTGCACGTGGAGTCGGGGCACGTGGAGTCGGGGCACGTGGAGTCGGGGCACGTGGAGTCAGCTCAGGTGGAGTCAGCTCTGGTGGAGTCAGTCCCGGCGGAGACCGACGACGCGCTGTTCGCGGCACCCGAGATCGACCCCGGGCCCGAGCTCGGTCCGACCGGGCGACCCTGGCCGGAACTGCCCGAGCCGGAACCGCTGACCAGTCACGGTCCGGCCGTGGTGATCGCCCTGTGCAACCAGAAGGGCGGGGTCGGGAAGACGACCACCACCATCAACCTCGGTGCCTCGCTGGCGGAGCTCGGTCGCCGGGTGCTGCTGGTGGACTTCGACCCACAGGGCTCGCTGTCGGTCGGCCTCGGGATCAACCCCCACACCCTCGAGCTCAGCATCTACAACCTGCTGCTCGGCCGAGACGCGACGGCGGAGGAGGTGATCCGGCCGAGCGTGATCGAAGGGATGGACATCCTGCCCGCCAACATCGACCTGTCCGCCGCCGAGATCCAGCTCGTCTCCGAGGTGGCCCGGGAGCAGACGCTGCAGCGTCTGCTGCGGCCGCTGCGGGCGCGGTACGACGTCATCCTGATCGACTGCGCTCCCTCGCTGGGGCTGCTCACCATCAACGCGCTGACCGCCGCCGACAAGGTGATCATGCCGATGGAGTGCGAGTTCTTCGCGCTCCGCGGGATCGCGCTGCTGACCGACACCATCACCAAGGTGCAGGACCGGCTCAACCCGGATCTCGAGGTGCTCGGCATCCTCGGCACCATGTATGACCCCCGCACCCTGCACACCCGCGAGGTGATGGAACGGGTCGTGGACGCCTTCGGGGACGTGGTCTTCCACTCGGTCATCCGCCGGACGATCAAGTTCCCCGAGACCACGGTGGCCGGCGAGCCGATCACCACGTACGCGTCCAGCTCGGCCGGCGCCGCCTCGTACCGGACGCTCGCCAAGGAGGTTCTGCAGCGGTGTCACGCCGCGTGAAGCTGCCCGGTGCGTCGGAGCTGTTCCGACCCACCGGGTCCGAGACGACCTCGCCGGCGACGGTCCGATCCGAGGTGGGCGCTCCGGCGGAGCGGTCGGCAGCGGAGCGGTCGCCGGAGGGGCGACCGCCGGAGGTGCAGCCGCGGGAACAGGTCGACGGCGCAAGCCCGGCCACAGGCGGTTCCGGCCGGGTCCGGCACGAGGAGAAGATCACCGTGTACGTCAGCCGGGACGAGCTGCTGGCGATCGAGCAGGCCCGGTTGCGGCTGCGCGGCGAGCTGGGACTGGCCGTCGATCGCGGGCGCCTGGTCCGGGCCGCGATGGCGCTGGCGCTGGCCGACCTGGAGGCGGCCGGGTCCGACGGCGAGCTGGTCCGCCGGCTGACAGCCCCTTGATCACCGTGCCGACCGACGACGTCGCGGCGGAGGAGCGGGAGGGGGTCTTCTCGGTCCACCTGACGAACTTCACCGGTCCGTTCGACCTGCTGCTGCAGCTGATCTCCAAGCACAAGCTCGACGTCACCGAGGTGTCCCTGTCGAAGGTCACCGACGAGTTCATCGGCTTCATCAAGGCCAGTGGCGACGCCTGGGACCTGGAGCAGACCAGCCAGTTCATCGTGGTCGCCGCGACCCTGCTCGATCTCAAGGCCGCCCGACTGCTGCCCTCGGGCGAGATGACCGACACCGAGGATCTCGCGCTGCTCGAGGCCCGGGACCTGCTGTTCGCCCGACTGCTGCAGTACCGGGCGTACAAGCAGATCGCCGCCCTGCTGGTCCAGCGGCTGACCGTCGAGGACCGGCGGCACCCGCGACAGGTGGGGCCCGACCCCCGCTTCACGAAGCTGCTGCCCGAGATCCGGCTGACCATCACCCCGACCGAGCTGGCCGCGCTGGCGGCCAAGGCGATGGCGCCGAAGCAGGCTGACGTGATCTCGCTCGCCCACCTCCACACGTCGACGGTGAGCGTCCGGGAGCAGGCGGGTCTGGTGGTCGATCGTCTCCGCCGGGCCGGCACGATGACGTTCCGGGCGCTGGCGGCCGACGCGGCGGACCGGTTGACCACGGTGGCGCGCTTCCTGGCCCTGCTGGAGCTGTTCCGGGAGCAGGCGGTGGCATTTGAGCAGCTCACCGCGCTCGGGGAGCTGACCATCCGGTGGACGGGCAGCGCCTCCGGCGACCTGGCCATCTCCGACGAGTTCGACGACGACACGGTCTCCTCACCACCCGAGGTGGCAGAGACCGCGGCGTCCGCAGCCGCAGTGGACTCCGCACCCACTGCAGACGACGCAGCCACTGCAGACGACGCGGAGAGGACGAGATGAGCGTGAGCGAGCCGAACGAGAACCCAGCCGAGTGGTCGGACGCCGTGGCGGCTCCCACCACCACCGCCACCACCCGCACGGCCGTTGACGATGCGCCGACGGTGCGGGTGGAGGACGTCACCGGTCCGCTGGAGGCGCTGCTGCTGATCGCCGACGAGCCGATGCCGGAGACCGAGCTGGCGGCCGCCCTCGGGGCCCCGACGACCGTCGTCGCCGACGCGCTGGCCGAGCTGGTCGCCTTCTACGACGAGACCGGCCGTGGCTTCGAGCTCCGCCAGATCGGCGGCGGGTGGCGCTACTACACCCGCGAGGAGCACGCCGACCTGATCGGTCGCTTCCTGCTCGACGGTCAGCAGGCGAAGCTGTCGCAGGCAGCGTTGGAGACCCTGGCCGTGGTGGCCTACCAGCAGCCGATCTCGCGGGCCCGCATCTCGGCCGTCCGCGGTGTCAGCGTGGACGGCGTGATGCGGACTCTGCTGACCCGGGGGCTGGTCGCCGAGGCCGGTCACGACCACGAGTCGGGGGCCATCCTGTTCCGGACCACCGGCTACTTCCTGGAGCGGATGGGTCTGCGCGGTCTGGACGACCTGCCGGCCCTCGCCCCCCACCTGCCCGAGGTCGACGAGCTGGAGGCCGAACTGAGCCAGCTGGCCGGACCTCAAGCCGTACCCGATGAACCCCACGAGGAAGGCACGATTCACATGTCCGACACCGACACCACATCGACCCCGGATTCTTCGCCGGTCGATGGAGGAGCGAAGAGCGAGACACGTTCTTCGTCGAGCGATGAGTGACGACACGAGCGGGTTCGAGAAGAATCCGCGCGATGCGGAGCATCGCAGTGATGCTGGCGTACGGCTGCAGAAGGTCCTGGCGGCGGCCGGGGTGGCCTCCCGGCGGGTCGCCGAGGACATGATCAGCGAGGGTCGGGTCGAGGTGAACGGGCGGCTGGTCACCGAGCAGGGCATGCGGGTGGATCCCGAACGCGACACCGTACGGGTGGACGGCTCGCGGATCCCGCCGCCCCGGCGGCACCTCTACCTGGTGCTGAACAAGCCCCGCGGGGTGGTCTCCACGATGGACGACCCCGAGGGCCGTCGCACCCTGGCCGACCTGCTGGTCGGCAAGGTGCCGGGTCGGCGGTCGGCCAACGACCGGCTCTTCCACGTCGGGCGGCTGGACACCGACACCGAGGGGCTGCTGATCTTGACCAACGACGGCGACTTCGGTCATCGACTCGCCCATCCTTCCTACGAGGTGCCGAAGACCTACCTGGCCGAGGTCGAGGGTGTGATCAGCCCGCACGTGCTGAAGCGGCTGCGGCAGGGCGTCACGCTGGAGGACGGACCGGTCCGGCCGACGTCGGTCAAGATCGTCTCGTCCACCGCCGAGAAGACTCTGGTCCGGATGACCCTGACCGAGGGTCGGAACCGCATCGTGCGCCGTACGATGGATTCTGTCGGCCACCCCGTGCGCCGGCTGTCGCGGACCGGCATCGGTCCCGTCCGGCTGGGCAACCTGAAGGTGGGGGAGTTCCGCGAGCTGACCCGCGACGAGCTGGGTGGGCTGCTGGACCTGACCAACAGCTGAGCCGGCTCCTGAGCGGTATCGGCAGACCTGGATCTCGAGGGGAGGATCGTGGACCGGCGCATCTACGGGCTGGAGACCGAGTACGGCGTCGCCTGCACCTCGGGGGGCACACGTCGGCTGACCCCCGATGAGGTCGCCCGCTACCTGTTCCGGCGGGTCGTCACCTGGGGCCGGTCGTCGAACGTCTTCCTCCGCAACGGCTCCCGGATCTATCTCGACGTCGGCTCGCACCCCGAGTACGCCACCGCGGAGTGCGACGACCTGATCCAGCTGATCAACCACGACCGAGCCGGTGAGCGGATCCTCGAGGACCTGATCATCGACGCCGAGCAGCGGCTGGCCAGCGAGGGCATCAGCGGCGACATCTTCTTGTTCAAGAACAACACCGACAGCCACGGCAACTCCTACGGCTGCCACGAGAACTACCTGATCTCCCGCGTCGGTGACTTCGCCAAGATCACCGACGTGCTGGTGCCGTTCCTGGTCTCGCGGCAGCTGATCTGCGGCTCCGGCAAGGTGCTGCACACGGCCCGGGGGGCCGAGTACAGCGTCAGTCAGCGGGCCGAGCACATCTGGGAGTCGGTGTCCTCGGCCACCACCCGGAGCCGGCCGATCATCAACACCCGGGACGAGCCGCACGCCGACCCGGAGCGCTACCGCCGGCTGCACGTGATCGTGGGCGACTCCAACATGAGCGAGACCACCACCCTGTTGAAGGTGGGCAGCGCGGAGCTGGTGCTGCGGCTGATCGAGGCCGGGGTCCCGATGCGCGATCTCACCCTGGAGAACCCGATCCGCGCCATCCGGGACCTGAGCCGCGATCCCACCGGGCGGACCACGGTGGCCCTGTCCAACGGTCGTCGCGTCTCGGCCCTGGACCTGCAGTCGGAGTACTACGAGAAGGTCAGCGAGTTCGTCCGCCGTGAGGGACTGGGCACGAGCACGATCGATCGCGTGCTCGACCTGTGGGAGCGCACCCTGCGGGCGGTCGCCGAGGACAAGCTCGCGCTGGTGGACACCGAGATCGACTGGGTGATCAAGCAGAAGCTGCTCGATCGGTACGCCGCCAAGCACGCCCTGGGGCTGGCCGACCCACGGATCGCCCAGCTGGACCTGGCGTACCACGACATCCGCCGGGGACGCGGACTGTTCGACCTGCTGCAGGCGCGGGGGATGGCCGCCCGGGTGACCGGTGAGCTGGAGATCTTCCGGGCCAAGTCGGTGCCACCCCAGACCACCCGGGCGAAGCTGCGCGGCGACTTCATCCGTGCCGCCCAGGAGGCCCGCGGCGATTACACGGTCGACTGGGTGCACCTCAAGCTCAACGACCAGGCGCAGCGCACCGTGCTCTGCAAGGACCCGTTCCTGGCCGCCGACGAGCGGGTGGACCGCTTGATCGCCTCGATGCGCCGCTGATCGCAGCCACAGGGGGCGCACAGTCTCGCCGGGTAAGGTGCTCCGGTGCCTGCTGACCGACCTGTACGTTCCCCCCGTACGAGCCGCGCCCTGAAGACCATCCTGGTGACCGCCGTGGCGGCCTCACTCACCCTGCTCGCCGCTTGCGGCGACCAAGGCGACCCCGGGGCCAGCGCCTCGCCGAGTGCGCCGGCCTCCGGCTCGCCGTCGGCCAGCGCCAGCCCGTCGGCGGCCCCGGTGAAGCCGTCGGACAACCTGAACGCGATCAAGGTGACGGGGGCGTACGGCAAGCAGCCCAAGGTCACCTTCAAGGCGCCGTTCGCGATCAGCAAGACGCAGACGAAGGTGCTGAGCCAGGGGGACGGGCCGACGATCAAGGAGGGCGCGAGCGTGACCTTGAACTACGAGGGCATCAACGCCCGGACCGGGAAGACCTTCGACAGCTCCTTCGGTCGCGGCAAGCCGGTCACCTTCAGCCTGGCCCAGGTCGTGCCCGGCTTCGGCAAGGGACTGGTCGGTCAGAAGCAGGGCAGCCGGGTGCTGATCGGCATCACCGGCCCGGACGGCTACGACGGCAGCGGCGGCAACCCGCAGATCGACGTCAAGGTCGGCGACACCCTCCTCTTCGTGGTGGACGTCGTGGCCGTGCCGCTGGACGGACCGAAGGGTGAGAAGGTCGCCGCCAAGGACGGTCTCCCCACGGTGACCGACAAGAACGGCGTCCCCGAGGTCACCATGCCGAAGACCGCTCCGCCGACCACGCTGACGGTGCAGCCGATCATCAAGGGCGACGGCGCCAAGGTCGCCGCGACGGACACGATCACCTTCAACTACCGCTGGTACACCTGGGACGGCAAGCTGCTGGAGGACTCGTACAAGTCCGGCGCGCAGCAGTACCAGGTGTCCGGACTGCTGCCCGGCATGGCCAAGGGCCTGACCGGTCAGACCGTCGGCAGCCGCGTGCTGCTGATCGTGCCCCCGGCCGACGGCTACCCCGACGGCAACGCCACCCCGAAGATCGACAAGAACACCACGCTGGTGCTGGTGGTCGACCTGCTGTTCGCAGCCCCGAGCCAGTAGGGCGGCAGTCGGGCCCCGTGGCGGCCCGCAGCGGCGCCGCGGGTATCAGGGGAGGCGGGTCAACGCTCCTCGTGGCATGAGCCACGGATCTGCCGACAACGGCGTCACGACCCCCAGTTCCACGTTCTACGACCGGGGCCGCTTCGGGCGGCTGTTCCCGACCCTGCCGCCCTTCTCGGCTGACACCCCGACCATCCGCGCCGCGCTGACCGCGATCGGTCGGGCCGGTGGTCCGATGGATGCCGCCGACGACCTGAGCAGTCCGATCGCCCTGGTCGCGGATCCGACCAAGAGCCTCCACAACCCGAACAACCCGGAGCTGACCGCCGGCTTCACCTTCCTGGGGCAGTTCCTCGACCACGACATGACGTTCGACCCGACCTCGAGCCTGGCGCGCCGGCAGGATCCCGAGTCGATCCGCAACTTCCGGATCCCCGCGCTCGACCTGGACAGCCTCTACGGCGGCGGCCCCGGGGTGAGTCCCGCGCTCTACGACCAGCACGTCGATCGCGGCCGGACCACGATGCTGGTGGAGGAGATCCCCGGTGCCGCGGCGGCGACCGTGGACGGTCAACCGCGCTACGACCTGCCGAGGAACAGCCAGAACGTCGCCGTGGTCGGCGACCCCCGCAACGACGAGAACCTGATCGTCTCCCAGCTGCACCTGGCCATGCTGCGCTTCCACAATGCGGTGGTCGGCGACGTCAAGGACGCGCTCGGTGACGCGCTCACGGCGGAGGAGGTGTTCGCCGAAGCGCAGCGGATCGTGCGTTGGCACTACCAGTGGATGATCGTGCACGAGTTCCTGCCCAGGACCGTCGGGACGGCGACGATGGCCGACATCGTGGCCAACGGCCGCAGGTTCTACGACTGGCGGCACGACCCCTACATCCCGGTCGAGTTCTCGGTGGCGGCGTACCGGTTCGGGCACTCGCAGGTCCGACCGAGCTACCGGGCCAACTTCGGCACCAGCGCCAGCGACGTGTCCCAGCAGTTCTTCGCCATGATCTTCGACCACACGCTCCCCGCCGCCTCTGACCCGGCCGATCTGCGCGGTGGGTGCCGGGCGCCGCGCCGCTACGTCGACTGGCAGACGTTCTTCGACTTCGGCGACGGTCGGGTCCGACCGAACAAGCTGATCGACACCACGATCTCCAGCGCGCTGTTCCGGCTCCTCGGTCAGTCCACCGGCAGCCCGGACTCGCTGGCCATCCGGAACCTGCAGCGGAGCCTGACGATGAAGCTGCCCTCCGGGCAGTCAGTGGCCCGGGCCATGCAGCTGCCGGTGCTGAAGCCCACCGATCTGGCCGACCTGGCCTCCTACCACCTCGACGAGCGCACGCCGCTCTGGTTCTACGTGCTGCGGGAGGCGCAGGTGGAGGCCGGTGGTCGCCACCTCGGCCCGGTCGGCGGCCGGATCGTCGGCGAGGTGATCTACGGCCTGCTCGAGGGGGACAGCCAGAGCTATCTGGCGCAGGATCCGGAGTGGCTCCCGACCTACGGGGTCGGGCACACCTTCGAGATGACTCACCTGCTGACCAAGGCCGGCGTGGTGGGCACGCTGTAGGACCTGGCAGTCAGGTCGACCGGCAGGAGTGACGGAAACTCGCCGCTCACGGTGCGACACACCGCGCGACACGCCGAGACCGGTCCCGTGACTGGCAGCTTTCCGTCACTCCGGCGCCGCCTCCAGGTTGCCGGGCCGCACGATCCAGGGTTCGCGGGGGAGTCGGGAGGGGGCGAAGCGGGTCAGCAGGTCCGTGGCGACCACCCGCTCGCCCGGCTCGGTCAGCCTCAGGGAGGTGGCCAGCAGGCTCAGCACCCGGGCCGGCGTCCAGCCGAGCGGGGTCAGGTCGGCCAGGGTGACCGCCCCGTCGCGTTTGGCCAGCCGCCGCCCGTCGGTGGTGAGGGCCAGCGGCACGTGCGCGTAGGTCGGCACGGGCAGCCCGAGCCGGGTGGCCAGCCAGGCCTGGGTCGGGGCGGAGGGGAGCAGGTCGTCCCCACGGACCACCTGATCCACCCCGGAAGCGCCGTCGTCGACCACCACCGCCAGCTGGTACGCCGCCCCGCCCTCCGGTTCTCCTGGAGTGGCGGGTCTCCGCACGACCACGTCCTCGACCACCCCGCGCACGCGGCCGTGCAGCAGGTCGGTCACCGACATCTCGGCCCCGTCGGCCCGGATCCTCAGGGCGGGCGACCGACCCGCGTGGCGACGCTCGTCGCGCTCCGCCCGGGTCAGCTCGCGGCAGGTCCCCGGGTAGTGGCCCGGCGCTCCGTGCGGTGCCGACGAGGCCGCGGCGATCTCACGCCGGGTGCAGAAGCACTCGTACGTGTGCCCGGCCAGCGCGGCCAGGGCGTCCCCGTACGCGGCCGAGCGTGCGGACTGCACCAGCAGCGGTGGGTCGAAGTCCAGGCCGAGCGCCTCCAGATCGCTCCGCTGCCGCTCGGCGACACCGGGCCGGACCCGGGTCGCGTCGAGATCCTCGAAGCGGAGCAGGAACCGGCGGCCGGCGGAGCGGGCGAACAGCCAGGCCAGCAGGCCGGTGCGCAGGTTACCCAGGTGCAGGTCCCCGGTCGGACTCGGCGCGTAGCGTCCCGCGCCCTCGGCCCGCGGGGCGCGACCCGCACCGGAGTTCATCGGAGACCCTTTCGAATGCTGGTAGCGTGACGCGTCGGCACGCAGCCCTCGGAGTGACGACCTGCGGTCGTACGGGAGTTGAGCATGACATCACGCAAGACCGAGAGAATCCTCAACCTCACGATCTGTCTGTTGGTGTCGGGACGCTACCTACCCAAGAGCCAGATCCGCGAGGCGGTCGAGGGCTACCACGATCTGTCCGACACCGCGTTCGAGCGCACCTTCGAGCGGGACAAGGACGAGCTGCGCGCGCTCGGTGTGCCGATCGAGGTGGGTTCGTTCGACGCCTTCTTCGACGACGAGCCGGGCTACCGGATCAAGGCGTCGGAGTTCGAGCTGCCCCCGGTCGAGCTCGACGCCGACGAGGCGGCCGTGGTGGGAGTCGCCGCCCGCGTCTGGCAGCACGCCAGCGTGGCCGAGTCCACCCAGAGCGCGCTGGCCAAGCTGCGCGCGGTCGGCATCGAACCGGACACCTCTCAGCTCGCCACGCTCGAGCCGTCGGTGCAGGCCCGGGAGGAGGCCTTCGAGCCGCTGTGGACGGCGGTGCTCGATCGCGTCCGCGTCTCCTTCACCTACCGCGGCGGCGAGCGACGCACCCTCGAACCGTGGGGCATGACCGCGTCGAAGGGCCGCTGGTACGTGATCGGCTTCGACACCGACCGGCAGGCCACCCGGATGTTCAAGCTGACCCGGATCACCGACAAGCCGCGTCGGCTGTCCAAGGTGGGCGCCTACCAGGTGCCCGCGGACCTCGACCTGCGGGGGCTGGCCCGCTCGCTGGCTCCCCGTGAACCCAACCGGACCGCCACGGTGGCCGTCCGGACGGGCAAGGGCCCGACCTTGCGCCGTCAGGGGCGGCCCGCCGACGATGCGGCGGTTCTCGCAGCAGGTGCTGCGGCTGCCGGGGCGGACGGGGGGGCCGGGGTCAGACTCCCGGTCGGCTTCGAGACGCTGACGGTCGGGTACTCCGACCTGCACACGCTCGCGGAGGAGATCGTCCGGTACGGCGCGGACGCGGTGGTGCTCGAGCCGCCGGAGCTGCGGAGCCGGGTGCTGGCCATGCTGGGTCGCGTCGCCCACGGTGCCGAGCGCGACCTCGACCGCGATCACGACGAGGAGCGTGCGTCGGCATGATGACCTCCCGCGCCCAGGTGCGGCGGCTGCTGGCCCTGGTCCCGTACCTGCGTGAGCACGACGGGGTCCCGCTGACCGAGGTGGCCGCCGCGTTCGGGATCAGCCCGGTCACCCTGCGCGCCGACCTCGACGTGCTCTGGATGTGCGGCATGCCCGGACTCACGCCCGGGGACCTGATCGACATCGACATGGACGCCGTCGACGGCGAGGGCGTGATCCACCTGTCGAACGCCGACTACCTGCCCCGGCCGCTGCGGCTCTCGGGCGATGAAGCCCTGGCCCTGGTGCTGGCCCTGCGGACCCTGCGGGGGATCGCCGGTCCGGGGAAGCGGGCGGCGATCGACTCGGCGCTGGCCAAGCTCGAGGCGGTGGCCGGCAGCCAGGCCCACTCGGGACAGGCGGCCGTGCTGGTGCAGGGCGGGCGGGACGAGATCCAGGCGCTGGTGAGCGAGGGACTGCAACGCGGCAAGCGCCTCGATCTCACCTACGACGTGGCCACGCGGGCCGAGACGACGCGGCGCCAGGTCGACCCGCTCCGAGTCTTCGTGCTCGACGGCTACGGCTATCTCGAGGCGTGGTGCTACCTCGCCGACGGGCTGCGGACCTTCCGCCTGGACCGGATCGCGGCGGTGGAGGTGACCGACGTCGACGTCGCCGAGCACGACGTGACCCTCCGGGACCTCAGCGGCGGCTGGTTCGACGCCCTCGCCGACGCCCCGCTGGTGACGCTGGAGCTCGACCCGCACGCCGCCTGGATCGCCGAGTACTACCCGACCGAGCAGGTGACCCCCCGACCCGACGGCGGGCTGGTGGTGACCGTACGGGTCTCTCACCCGCTGTGGCTGGAGGGCCTGCTGCTGCGGCTCGGCGGCCACGCCAGGGTGCTGTCTCCGCCCGGGGCCGGTGACTCAGCCGCCGAGGTGGCCCGGGAGGCGCTGGACCAGTACGCGGCGCTCGGGCTGGCGTAGGCTCCTCGAGGTGCTCTGGTTCGTGGTGTTCGCAGCGATCGCGCTCGGCGGTCTGGTCATGGTGATCTGCTTCGGCATCTCGCTGTGGCGGAAGAGCCAGGCGCTGCTCACCGAGGTCGGGTCGCTGCTGGAACGGGCCGACGAGCTGGCCGGCCTGGTCGACCAGCTGGAGGTGGCTGCGGACAGCGGAGTGTCGCGGCGATTCCCGCGGGACGGCAACGGGGGCGGGCCGGAGAACGAGCACCCGAGATGGGCTTGACTCGTCGACCTGCGACGTAGGATGGCCGATGATCCGGTGATCGGATCGCTTCGCCGCTGAAACGGAATCCGTCGGAAAGAAGGAAACATGTTCCCATTGGCCATGTTCGGACTCGGCGTGCCCGAGCTGCTGATCATCTTGGCAGTGGTGCTGCTGCTCTTCGGCGGGTCGCGTCTCGCCGGCCTCGGCAAGAGCACCGGTCGCGCGCTCAAGGAGTTCAAGGAGGAGACCAAGGGTCTCAAGTCCGAGGGCACCGAGAACGACCAGATCGCCGGTCCGACCACCCAGCCGCCGGCCACCCAGCCGGCCCCGCAGACCCCGATCCAGGATCCCGCGCCCAACGACGTCCGCAAGGACATCTGAGCCCTCGTCCCGGCTCCCAGACTCCCGTGGCTATCTCCGTCCTGGGCCGCCCGGTTCGGTTGAACCTGAACTGGCTGAAGCCCCCGCCCACGCCGCCCGACGGCGCGATGACGCTGTTCGAGCACCTGCGTGAGCTGCGCTACCGGTTGGTCATCGCCGTGGGCGCGATCCTGATCGGGATGATCCTCTCCTTCGTCTTCTACGACCAGCTCTTCGAGGTCCTGCGTCGTCCGTACGACATCGCGATCGCCTCGCTCAAGGAGAAGAACCCCGATCAGGTCACCGACCTGGTCAACATCGGCCTCGCCTCACCGTTCGTCCTGATGCTGAAGGTCTGTCTGGTGTCGGGTCTCGTGCTCACTGCTCCGATCTGGCTCTACCAGCTCTGGTCCTTCATCGTCCCCGGCCTGCTGGCCAAGGAGAAGAAGTGGGCCCTGATCTTCATCGGCACGGCGACGCCGCTGTTCCTGGCGGGCGTCGTCACCGGCTACGTGATCATGCCCAAGGGCATCGCGGTGCTGTTGGGGTTCACCCAGGACGGTGTGGCCAACCTGCAGAACATCAACGACTTCCTGTCGTTCATGCTGCGGTTGATGGTCGTGTTCGGCATCGCGTTCCTGATCCCGCTGGTCGTCTTGATGCTCAACATCGTCGGCGTCATCAAGGCGTCCCAGCTCTCCAAGGCACGGACCTACGTCATCTTCGGGACCTTCGTGTTCGGGGCCGTGGCCACTCCGTCCACCGACCCGTTCTCGATGCTCGCGCTGGCGATCCCGATGGCGATCCTGTTCCTGGTGGCCGAGGCGCTCGCGCACGTCCTCGACCGGCGCAAGGCCAAGCGGGTCATCGCCGGGGACGGAGAGGTCGTGCTGCACGACAAAGCGCTCGACGACCTCGACAAGACCAGCGACTGATCCGATGGCCTCCCACAGCGGCGGCTCGGAGGGCGTCGACCCGGCCGGACCGCGAAGCGACAACAGCATCGCGCTGGTGGTGAACCCCTCGTCCGGCAAGGGTCGGGCCCAGCGACTGCTCCCGGAAGTGGCCGGAGTGTTCCGCGACGCCGGCCGTCCGCTCGAGATCCTGCTCAGCCGCGACGTCGACGAGGCGCGGACCATGGCGGTCCAGGCCCTCGACGCCGGCGTCGGCACCCTGGTGGTGATGGGTGGCGACGGCATGGTCCACCTGGGCCTCAACGTGGTGGCTGACCGTCCGGGTGTGTCGAATCTCGGGTTGATCCCGGCCGGCACCGGCAACGACCTGTGTCGCGGCCTGGGCATGGACGTCGGTGACCCGGTGGCGGCGGCCCGGGCCATCGTCTCCGGTGCACCGCGCCCGATCGACGTCCTGCAGGTCAACGACGAGTTCGTCGGTGGGGTCGTGGCCACCGGCTTCGACGCGCTGGTCAACGCTCGGGCGAACTCGATGAAGCGACCCAAGGGAACGCTTCGGTACGCCATCGCCACGCTCGTCGAGATGGCGTCGTTCGACCCGCTGCCGTACCGGCTCGTGGTCGACGGCGAGGTCCGCGAGCTCGAGGCGATGCTGCTCGCGGTCGGGAACAGCTCGTACTACGGCGGCGGGATGAAGATCTGTCCGGACGCCGACCCGAGCGACGGACTGCTCGACCTGACCATCGTGCACTCCGCCAGCCGGGCCAAGCTGATGCGGCTGCTGCCGCAGACGTTCTCCGGTCGCTTCGTGCGCGACCCCTGCGTCGAGCGGCTGCGGGCGCGGAGCGTACGGGTGGAACGCCAGGATCTGGTGGGCTACGGCGACGGAGAGCCGCTGGCCGCCGGTCCGCTGGACGTCGAGGTCCGCCCCGGGCTGCTCTGCGTCTATGCCCCCTGAACGAGCCGGGGAGCTCCGGACCGGTGGGTCGGCGGGGCTTCCTTCGGCGTCTGGGTAGCGTGGCGGCATGGTCGAACGTCCTGATCCCGTCGGCGGACCGCTCGATCAGGAGCTGGCGGACAGCAGCCCGGCGGCGGCGTACCGGCGGTTCCGGACCGCCCAGGCGACCCCGGAGCTGACCGCCTTCGCCGACGGGTACGGGTTCGCCTTCGACGACTACCAGCGCGAGGCCTGCGCCCACCTGGAGGGTGGATCGGGCGTGCTGGTCGCAGCGCCCACCGGGGCGGGCAAGACCATCGTCGGCGAGTTCGCGATCTGGCTGGCGCTGCAGCGGGGCCGCAAGGCGTTCTACACCACCCCGATCAAGGCCCTGTCGAACCAGAAGTACGCCGACCTGGTCCGCCGTCACGGCTCGGCCAACGTCGGGCTGCTGACCGGTGACTCCAGCATCAACTCCGAGGCGCCGGTGGTGGTGATGACCACCGAGGTGCTGAGGAACATGATCTACGCCAACTCGGCCACGCTGACCAACCTCGGCTTCGTGGTGATGGACGAGGTGCACTACCTCGCCGACCGGTTCCGTGGGGCGGTCTGGGAAGAGGTCATCATCGGCCTGGCCGAGTCGATCCAGCTGGTCGCCCTGTCCGCCACGGTCAGCAACGCCGAGGAGTTCGGCGACTGGCTGTCGGAGGTCCGCGGCGAGATGGCGGTGGTGGTCTCCGAGCGGCGTCCGGTGCCGCTGTTCCAGCACGTGCTGGTCGGCAAGCGGCTCTACGACCTGTTCGCCGACGAGGCGCCGACGGCGGTGGCGCTGCCCAGCCAGGCCAACGCGGAGGTCAACCCGGCCCTGGTCAAGGTCAGCAAGGAAGAAGCCCGGCACGTCCGGGACGACTCCCGCCGACCGCGGGGGCGGGGTGGCAAGGGCAAGCGAGCCGTCGCGTACGGGAGCGGAGCGTACGGAGGGGCGGCCCACCGGTCCCGGACGGAGGGGGGACCCGGGCGACCTCGCTCGCTGGCCGTGGCCTCCCGGGCCGACCTGATCACCGCCCTGGACGCCGAAGCACTGCTGCCCGCCATCGTGTTCATCTTCTCCCGGGCCGGCTGTGACGCGGCCGTCGGACAGCTGCTCGGCTCCGGGCTGCGGCTCACCTCCGCCGACGAGCGGGTCGTGCTGGCCGGGATCGCCGACCGTCACGTCGCCGGTCTGACCGCGGCGGACCTGCGAGCCCTGGACTACGACAAGTTCGTCGAGGCCCTGCAGCGGGGGATCGCCGCGCACCACGCCGGGATGCTGCCCGCCTTCAAGGAGGCTGTCGAGGAGGCGTACGTGAAGGGGCTGGTCAAGGTGGTGTTCGCCACCGAGACCCTGGCCCTGGGCATCAACATGCCGGCCCGCAGCGTGGTGCTGGAGAAGCTGGTCAAGTACAACGGGGAGACCCACGCCGACATCACGCCGGGGGAGTACACGCAGCTGACCGGTCGGGCCGGGCGCCGCGGCATCGACGTCGAGGGTCACGCCGTCGTGGTCTGGCAGCCGGGGCTGGATCCACGGGCCGTGGCGGGTCTGGCGTCGCGCCGGACGTACCCGCTGAAGAGCTCGTTCGCGCCGACCTACAACATGGCCGCCAACCTGGTCGGGGCCGTCGGGCGGGATCGGGCCCGATCGCTGCTGGAGCAGTCGTTCGCCCAGTTCCAGACCGACCGGTCGGTGGTGGGGCTGTCTCGGTCGCTGTCCCGCAACACCGAGGCACTGGCCGAGCTGTGGGCCAAGGCCGCCTGCGACCGCGGCGACTACGAGGCGTACGCCCGGTTGCGGGCCGAGATCGGCACGGTCGAGGCCGAGGCGAGTCGGGAGCGGAGCGCCGATCGCCGAGCCGAGGCCACGCAGGTGCTGCTCACCCTGATGCCGGGTGACATCATCCGGGTGCCGAGCGGCAAGAACCAGGGCTGGGCGGTCGTCATCGACCCCGACACCCGCACCGGTGACCGGGACAACCCGCGTCCGCTGGTGCTGACCGAGGACCGGCACGTGCGCCGGCTGTCGCTGGTCGACTTCCCCACCCCGCCGGCGGTGGCGGGGCGGATGCGGGTGCCGAAGCAGTTCAACCCGAAGGAGCCGGCCTCCCGGCGCAACCTCGGGGCCGCGTTCCGCTCCAAGCTCGCCGAGATCGACCTGAACCCCCAGCGTCACCGTCCCGGGCGGATCAGCGAGGAGGCGGCCGACCAGATCGACGACCTCCGGGACCGTTTGCGACGACATCCCTGCCACAACTGCCCGGACCGTGAGGCGCACGCCCGGTACGCGGAGCGGGCGCTCCGGCTGGAGCGCGAGAACGAGCGGGCCCAGCAGCGGGTGTCGTCCCGGACGAACACGATCGCCACCCAGTTCGACAAGATCTGCACCGTGCTGGCCTCCCTGGGCTATCTGGGCGGCGAGACCGGGGACGAGGTCACTCCGGAGGGCCGCATGCTCGCCCGGATCTACGCCGAGCTCGATCTGGTGGCGGCCGAGTGCATCCGCTCGGGCGTTTTCGACGACCTGACCCCGCCGCAGCTCGCCGCCGTGCTGGCGTCGCTGGTGTACGAGTCGCGGCGCAGTGAGGACCACTGGCGCAAGCCGCGGATGCCCGACGCCACGAGCGAGGCCGCGATGACGCAGGTGCGCCGGATCTGGCGTGAGGTGTCGCTGGTGGAGCGGGACAACCGCCTGCCGCGCGGCCCCGAGCCCGACATCGGGTTCAGCCAGTCGGCGCACGGCTGGGCGTCCGGTCGACCGCTCGCAGCCGTGCTCGCCGACGGCCATCTGACCGCCGGCGACTTCGTCCGCTGGGTCCGCCAGGTGCTCGACTTCGCCGGTCAGGTGGCCGACGCCGCCGGTCCGGGGCCGCTGCGGGAGACCGCCCGCGCCGTGGTCCGGGCCATGCGGCGCGGCGTGGTCGCCTACTCACCCGATGACTCCGATGCCGACGCCGACGTGGAGCCCGAGGACGAGGCCGCCGGGGCCTGAGCCAGCTGTGGCTCGAGCCCGCCGAGGGTCCCAGCCCGCCGGCTTCAGAGTCCGCTGCGGGTCCCAGCCCGCCCGCTTCAGAGTCCGCCGGGCCTGGCCGCTTCCCTCACCCCCGACTTCGCTGGTGTTGCCACACCAGCGAAATTGAGGGGAGCCGACCGGCGGGATCGGACCGGCGAGAGCGGCCGGGTGATAACGATTCACTCACGGCTGGACATCGATCACGCAACCGGTGTTGTGGTCGGCGGAGATCCGGTCAACGATCGTCTTCATCGCCGCCGATCTCGTAGGAGTCCGTCATGCCCTCATCTCGCCCGCCGCAGCTGCGGCGTCGCGTGATCGTGGTGGCATCGGTGGTCCTCGGTCTGCTGGCGCTGCTGGTCGGTCCGGCGAGCCTGGCGGGCGCATACCCGTACGCCGCCGACTCGGGACCGACCCTCACGCTGCCGGCGGAGCCGGTCTTCGTGCTCGGCCAGCCCGGCACCTCGTACGTGATCGAAGCCGACGGTGACCCGGTCCCCGCCATCGGGGTCGACCGGCTGCCGGCGGGGCTTCGACTCACCGCGCACGGCGACGGCAGTGCCACGATCGAGGGAACGGCCACCGGCCCGGCCGGTGACCTGACGGTCGAGGTGACAGCGCGGAGCGCCGCCGGAGTGAGCTACGAGGGGCTGACCCTGACCGTGCAGCAGCCTCCGGCGTTCCGCACCCGAGGACCGGTCGTCTTCACCGCCGGCGAGCCGGCGACGCACGTCCTCCGCACGGTCGGCTTCCCCGCCGCCGGCATCGGTCTGGAGGGTGAGCTGCCCGCCGGACTCACGTTCACCGACAACGGCGACGGGACGGCGTCGATCGCGGGCACACCCTCGGAGGCGCCGACCTCCTCGCCCGTGACTCTGACCGCAGTCAACGTGGTGTCGGACACCTCGCTCACGACCGTCGTCCAGATCGTCGCCACGGCCGAGGGCTCCGGCGCCCCGGCTTCGTCGCCCCAGGCCACCGGGCCGCGCCGCGAACCCTGAGTCCCGGATCGTCGGGCCGGCAGACCGCCTGGTCCGCGCCTCAACGGCGAGGCGCGGATCAGGGCTCGGCGTAGGCTCGCCACCATGGGTAGATCGATCGCCACCAACACCGACGTCGAGCTGGCCGAGCTGCTGGACTTCGTCCGGCCCCGGCACCGGTTCCTGCTGGGCACCACCCGCCGCGACGGCCGACCGCAGCTGTCGCCGGTCTCCGGTGGCGTCGACCCCGAGGGCCGGCTCGTCGTGTCCAGCTATCCCGGCCGGGCCAAGGCGGTCAACGCCGAGCGGGATCGGCGCGTGTCGGTCTGCGT
The DNA here is from genome assembly GCA_963794405.1 of uncultured Actinomycetota bacterium. Taxonomy (GTDB): domain Bacteria; phylum Actinomycetota; class Actinomycetes; order Propionibacteriales; family Propionibacteriaceae; genus Microlunatus. The sequence goes on along the minus strand of CAWCDP010000015.1, from coordinate 405,826 downwards.
CCTGTCCGACGACTGGGACGGACCCTGGGTGCAGGTCGACGGGGACGCCGAGGTGCTCCACATGCCTGAGGCCGAGGACGCGCTGGTCGACTACTTCCGCTGCATCGCGGGCGAGCACTCCGACTGGGACGAGTACCGCGCGGCCATGCGGCTGCAGGACAAGTCCCTGATCCGGATCACGCCGACCCGGTGGAGCCCGATCGCCACCGGCGGCTTCCCCGCCGACGTCGCCGCCCGGCTGGACGGCTGATCCGTCTCGGCGCGGTGAGCCCGAGGAGTTCCTGACCCGGTCTCCGGGGCCGCGGGACTCGGACCGTCGTGTCGGCTAGCTCGCCTGCGACACGGTCGACATGTTGAAGTCCGGCACCCGGACGGGCGGCATGGCGGTCCGGTTGAAGAAGTCGTTCCACTCGCGGCAGAGCACCTTCTCGGTGCGGCCCACCTCGCTGATCCGACCCAGCAGCTCCAGCGGCGACTCGTTGAAGCGGAAGTTGTTGACCGCTCCACTGACCTGGCCGTTCTCGATCAGGTAGACCCCGTCCCGGGTCAGACCGGTGAGCAGCAGCCGCTCGGGATCGACCTCCCGGATGTACCACAGACACGTCAGCAACAGCCCGCGTTCGGTGCGCGCGACCATCTCCTCCACGCTCGCTGCGCCTCCGCCGTCGAGGATCAGGTTGTCCGGCGGCGGGGTGGCGGGTCGGTCGGTCTTCGCACCCCACGCGCGGTTGCGGATCAGCTCGTTCCAGACGCCGTCGCGCATCCAGTCCACCGGTGCGATCGGGGATCCGGCGTCGACGGTGAAGGACGTCCCGTCGCCGGCCGAACCGAAGTCGACGAACGGCAGGCTCTCCAGCCCCGGCCGGTGCGGGTCGGAGAACAGTCGCAGCGGCAGGTCGGACATCCGGCTGCCGATCTTCGTGCCGCCCCCGGGGGTCGCGAACGCGTTCTGGCCCTCTTCGGCGTCGCGAGCGCTGGCCGTCCAGTAGGCGTAGATCATCAGGTCCGCCACCGGGCCGGGCGGCAGGATCGTCTCGTAGCGGCCCGGCGGCAGGTCGATCCGTCGCTCCGCCCACCCGAGCCGGGTCGTCAGCTGGGCCGACAGAGCGGCCACGTCGACGTCGGAGAAGTCGCGGCTGGCCGCACCGACCCAGGCCGAGCGAGCGCCATCGCTCGACTTGCCGTTCAGCTCCAGCCGTCCGGTCGGCTGAACTCCGCGCAGTCGCAACCCGGTCGTGCTGCCGAGGTAGGTGGTGGTGACGATGTGCTCCGCGAACCCGTACAGCCGCTGGTCCCGGCCGGCCGCCTCGGTGAACGCATCGCCGAGGCCACGAGCGACGTCGCCCAGCACCTCGATCGTGGTTCCCGCAGGCTCGACACCGAAGTCGTCACCGGAGCCCCACGGCTCGACCAGCGGGGCTGCGTCCGGAGAGGGAGGGGCGGCCTGGGCCGCCGCCTCGGCCGCGGCGACCACCTCGGCGACCTGACCCCGGTCGGTGACCTGCCGACTGACCGTGCCGACCCCGGTGCCACCGTCGACCGCCGCCGTGGCGACAACGGTCAGCTCGGTGCTGGTCATCTCCCCGTTGGTGGTCAGCGCACTCCCGGCCCAGCGGAGGTTGGCCTCGGATCGCTCGGTCACGTACGCGATGGTCGGCCGGTTCGCGGTGGCCAGGGCCTGCTCCACCAGCTCGGCTGCGCGCGCGCTCACGACTGACCCCCCTCGGTCTGGGTGTTCAAGATGTTGACGCCTCGGAACAGTGCCGCCGGACAGCCGTGGGAGACCGGGGCGACCTGCCCGGGCTGCCCCTTGCCGCAGTTCAGGGCACCACCGAGGTGGTACGTCTGCGGACCGCCGACGGCCTCCATGGAACCCCAGAAGTCGGTGGTGGTGGCCTGGTACGCCACGTCCTTCAGCTGGCCCGCGAGCTTCCCGTTCTCGATCCGGAAGAAGCGCTGACCGGTGAACTGGAAGTTGTAGCGCTGCATGTCGATCGACCAGGACTTGTCGCCGACCACGTAGATGCCGCGCTCGACCGCGGCGATCAGCTCGTCGGTGGAGGGGCCGTCCGGGGCGGGCTGCAGCGAGACGTTGGGCATCCGCTGCATGGGGATGTGGCCGGCGGAGTCGGCGTACGCGCAGCCGTTCGAGCGTTCGAGCCCCCGCAGGGCGGCCATCTGCCGGTCCAGCTGGTAGCCGACCAGCACGCCGTCGCGGATGATGTCGAACTGCTGGGCGGCGACGCCCTCGTCGTCGTAGCCGATCGAGGCGAGCCCGTGCTCGACCACCCGGTCGCCGGTCACGTTCATCACCGGACTGCCGTACTGCAGGGTGCCGAGCTTGTCGACGGTGGCGAACGAGGTCCCGGCGTAGGCCGCCTCGTAGCCCAGCGCCCGGTCCAGCTCGGTCGCGTGCCCGATCGACTCGTGGATGGTCAGCCACAGGTTGGTCGGGTCGACGACCAGGTCGTACGCGCCCGCCTCGACCGTAGGGGCGGCGACGTGCTCGGCCAGCAGGGACGGCAGCTCGGCGACCTCGGCGTCGAAGTCCCAGCCGGTGCCGGTCAGGTACTCCCACCCGCGGCCGACCGGGGGAGCGATGGTCGACATGGTGGCGAAGCCCGCCTCCGAGACGTTGATCGCCGTCAGGCTCGGCATCAGGCGGATCCGCTGCTGACGGGTCCGGGTGCCGGCCAGGTCGGCGAAGAACGTGTTCTCCTGGACCATCGTCAGGCTCGCGCTGGTGTGGCTGACCCCGTCGGCGGCCAGCAGCCGACCGCTGAGGTCCAGCAGCCGGGCACTGCGTTCGGCGTCCGGGATCTCGAACGGGTTGACCTCGTAGGCCGAGACCCACTCCGCGTCCACGTGGACCGGCTCGTCGGCCAGCTCCACCCGGTGGGGGGTCAGCGGTCGGGACACCCGAGCGGTCGCCACGGCCCGGTCGGCCAGGGCGGCGGCCGACTCTGCGGTCAACGTGATGCCGGCCGCGAAGCCCCAGACGCCGTCGTGGATCACGCGCACGGACAGCCCCAGCGTCTGGTTGTCGGTGCTGGACTCCAGGTCGTGGTCGCGGAAGCTGCGGTGCGACTCCAGCGCCCGCACGATCCGTACGTCGGCGTGCCGGCAGCCGAGCGCCTCGGCCCGGGACAGCGCCGCATCGGCCAGCGCACGCAACGGCAGCGCCGCGAAGGTCTCGTCCATCCTGCTCACCTCCACGACCCTAGACCGTGGGTGGGACACCGCCGGGCGCAGCCACCGAGCGGATCGACGGGACGTCGAGGGGTGTCGCCTGGATAGGGTTGCCCACATGAGTGTGGCCGTCCGCGTGATCCCCTGTCTGGACGTGCACGGCGGCAGGGTGGTCAAGGGTGTCAACTTCGTCGACCTCCGGGACGCGGGCGATCCCGTGGAGCTCGGAGCGGTCTACGACGCCGAGGGCGCCGACGAGCTGACCTTCCTGGACATCTCGGCCTCGGTCGAGGGACGGGAGACCACCCTGGAGGTGGTCCGCCGCACCGCCGAGACGGTGTTCATCCCGTTGACGGTGGGAGGCGGGGTCGGGAGCGTCTCCGACGTCGACCAGCTGCTCCGCGCCGGCGCCGACAAGGTCGCCATCAACACCGGTGCGATCCACCGCCCGGAGGTGATCGCCGAGATCACCCGGCGCTTCGGCAACCAGGTCCTCGTGCTGTCCGTGGACGCCCGGCGCAGTCCGGACCAGCCGTCCGGCTTCGAGGTGACCACCCACGGCGGCCGGAAGAGCGCCGGGGTGGACGCGATCGAGTGGGCCCGCCGCGGCGTCGACCTGGGTGTGGGGGAGATCCTGCTCAACTCGATGGACGCCGACGGCACCACCGCCGGCTTCGACCTGGAGATGATCGCCGCCGTACGGGCGGTGGTGGACGTGCCGCTGATCGCCTCCGGCGGGGCCGGCCGGGCCGAGGACTTCCCCCCGGCGGTGGCCGCCGGGGCGGACGCGGTGCTGGCCGCGAGCGTCTTCCACTTCGGCACGCTCCGCGTCGCCGACGTCAAGGCCGCCCTGGCCGATGCCGGCTACCCCGTCCGCCTTCCGGTGGGCGCCGCAACCGGGCGGAGCTCCGCCTCCGGCCGACAGGACAGGAGCAGTACCCGTGGGTGACATCGTGGCCTGGCTGCCCTACGCCTCCCCGGAGGAGGCCGCCGCCCGGTTGGGCGGACTGCCCGACGGCGTACGGGTGGAGTGCTATCGCGCCGACGGCGACGACTACCCCGACTCGGTGGCGGAGGCGCAGTTCTACGTCATCCCCTACATGCGGGGGGAGGAGACGCTGTCCTGCGCGGCTGAGATGACCGACCTCCGCGTGGTGCAGACGCTGACCGCCGGCTACGAGAACTTCCTGCCGCACGTGCCCGAGACCGCCACGCTGTGCAACGCGGCCGGCGTGCACGACGCCAGCACCGCCGAGCTCGCGCTGGCGCTGACCCTGGCCAGCGGCCGGCACCTGGACGCCTTCGCCCGGCAGCAGCCCGAGGGTCGCTGGGTGCCGGTGTTCGGCAGCGCGCTGGCCGACAAGCGGGTGCTGATCATCGGCTACGGCCGGATCGGCGAGGCCATCGAGGCCCGGTTGGCCGGGTTCGAGGTCGCCTCGATCACCCGGGTCGCCCGCAGCGCCCGGGACGGCGAGCCGCGCGTGCACGCGACCACTGAGCTGCCCGCGTTGATGGCCGAGGCCGACGTGGCCATCGTGATCGCCCCGTTGACACCGGAGACCGAAGGGCTGATCGACGCCGACCTGCTGGGCCGGCTGCCCGACGACGCGCTGTTGGTGAACGTCGCCCGCGGCAAGCTGGTGGACACCGATGCGCTGGTCGCCGAGACGGGCAGCGGCCGGATCCGGGCCGCGGTGGACGTCACCGATCCTGAGCCGTTGCCGCCGGAGCACCCGCTGTGGCAGATCCCGAACGTCCTCATCTCGCCCCACGTCGGCGGGGCCAGCTCGGCGTTCTGGCCCCGGGCGGATCGCCTGGTCGCTGCGCAGCTGCGCCGCTTCGCCGCCGGGGAGCCGCTCGCCAACGTGATCCGAGGAGCCCGATGAGCCCCCAGAACACCGATCCGGACTGTCTCTTCTGCCGCATCGTGGCCGGCGAGATCCCGTCCCGCCAGGTGTACGCCGACGACGTCGCGGTCGCCTTCCTCGACGTCGCGCCCTGGCAGCGGGGACACACCCTGGTCGTCCCGCGCCGGCACGTGCCCGACCTGCTCACCGACCCAGCGCAGCTGGCCGAGCTCGGACCCGCGATCGACGCGACGGCGCGGCTGCTGGTCGACACGCTGCACGCCGACGGGCTCAACCTGCTCTCCTCGGCCAAGGCCGTCGCCGGTCAGGAGATCTTCCACCTCCACGTCCACCTGGTGCCGCGCTACGCCGACCGCCCGGGTCTGTCCGGGCTGATCGGCTCCGAGCGCGGCGACGACACCGACCTGGACGCGGTGCACGCCGCGATCACCGCGTGAGCGTGCCCGTCTCCGCCACCGGCCGGCGCTTCGTCGACCCCGGGCCTCGACAGCCGGTGCTGCGCTGGGTCGTCGAGCTCGTCCCCGCGTACGTGGTGGCGCTGGCGATCCTGCCCTGGGTGATCGCCCACGGGGTCGCCTGGCCATGGCAGCCCTCGACCATCGACCTGCAGGTCTACGTCTACGCGGTTCACGACCTGCTGGCCGGCAAGGACATCTACGCCACCTCCACCCCCGGGTGGAACCTCCCCTTCATCTACCCGCCGATCGCCGCGGTGCTGATGGTGCCCCTGGCCGTCGGGCCGTACTGGCTGTGGCAGCTGCTCTGGACGTTCGTGCTCGTCTGGGCCCAGCAGTCGGTGCTGAAACGCTGCGGGGTGCCGCGGGGTTGGGTGCTCGGAGTGATCGGTGTGGTGGTGGTGCTGGCGGTCGAGCCGCTCCGCACCACGCTCGGCTACGGGCAGGTCAACACGGTGCTGATGGCCTTGGTCGTGGCCGACCTGCTGCCGGTCCCCGACGCAGGACGTCGTCCGGGGGGTCGACCCGACGGTGAGCGCCGGCGCCTCCCGCGGGGCACCCTGATCGGTCTGGCGGCGGCGATCAAGCTGACCCCGGCCCTGTTCGTGGTCTTCGCCTACCTGTCAGGGCAGCGGCGTACGGCGATCACCGGGGTGATCAGCTTCCTGGCCTTCACCCTGGTCGGCTTCGTGCTCCAGTGGTCGCCGTCGATCGTGTTCTGGTCCAGCATCGCCGTCGGCGACACCCGTGCCCCCAACTCCCCGTTCTACGTCGGCAACCAGTCGCTGCTCGGCACCGTCACCCGGTTCTCCGGCGCCAACGACGTGGGCACGACGCTGCTCGGACTCGGTCTGTCCGCCCTGGTGGCGCTGACCGGGGCCCTGGTCGCCGCAGACTGGTGGCGGCGGGACGAGAAGGTGTTCGCGGTGGCACTCGTCGGGCTCTGCACCTGCCTCGCCTCGCCGGTCAGCTGGACCCACCACTACGTCTGGATCCTGCCCATGGGTGCCGCGGTGCTGTTGCGCCGCACGCTGCCCCGGTGGGTGCGGCTGCTCGGTGGCTGCTGGGTGGTCTGGGTCGCGCTGTGCCTCCCGCTCACCGTCCTCCCGTACGGCTACGACGCCGAGCTCAGCTACACCCCGCTGCAGCAGCTCGTCGGCAACCTCGGTCCGCTGCTGGGTCTGACGCTGGTCGCCGGACTGGCCGTGCAGATGCTGAACGCCCGGCGGAGGCAGGCGGTCCCGGCGGTACATTGACCGCCATGACCCCCCAGACCACCGTCACCGAGGACAGCACCGCGCCCAGCCCTGCCGGACCGACCAGTGCGGCGGGCGTCGACATCAAGCCCCGCTCACGCGTGGTCACCGACGGGCTGGAGGCCACCGCCGCGCGCGGCATGCTCCGCGCGGTCGGCATGGGGGACGACGACTTCGCCAAGCCGCAGGTCGGCGTCGCCTCGTCCTGGAACGAGATCACCCCCTGCAACCTGTCCCTGGACCGGCTGGCCAAGGCGGTCAAGGACGGCGTGCACGCCGCCGGCGGCTACCCGTTGGAGTTCGGCACCATCTCCGTCTCCGACGGCATCTCGATGGGCCACGAGGGCATGCACTTCTCTCTGGTCAGCCGGGAGGTGATCGCCGACTCCGTCGAGACGGTGATGAGTGCGGAGCGGCTGGACGGCTCCGTGCTGCTGGCCGGTTGCGACAAGTCGCTGCCCGGGATGCTGATGGCCGCGGCCCGGCTCGACCTGTCCTCGGTCTTCCTGTACGCCGGCTCGATCATGCCCGGCCGGGTCGGCGACAAGGACGTCACCATCATCGACGCCTTCGAGGCGGTCGGTGCCTGCATGCGGGGTCTGATCACCCGGGAGCAGGTCACCGAGATCGAGAAGGCCATCTGTCCGGGTGAGGGTGCCTGCGGCGGCATGTACACGGCCAACACGATGGCCTCGGCCGCCGAGGCGCTGGGCATGTCCCTGCCCGGCTCAGCCGCGCCGCCGGCGGTGGACCGCCGCCGCGACGGGTACGCCCGCCGCTCCGGGATGGCCGTCGTCGAGCTGCTCCGGCGCGGGATCACCGCCCGACAGATCCTGACCAAGGAGGCCTTCGAGAACGCGATCGCGGTGGTGATGGCCTTCGGTGGCTCCACCAACGCGGTGCTGCATCTGCTGGCCATCGCCCACGAAGCCGAGGTCGATCTGACCCTGGACGACTTCGTCCGGGTCGGCCGTCGCGTTCCGCACCTCGGTGATCTGAAGCCGTTCGGCCGGTACGTGATGAACGACGTCGACCGGGTCGGCGGGGTGCCGGTGGTGATGAAGGCCCTGCTGGACGCCGGGCTGCTGCACGGCGACTGCCTGACCGTGACCGGCAAGACGATGGCGGAGAACCTGGCCGACATCGCTCCACCGGACGTCGACGGCACCATCCTGCGGGCCCTGTCGAACCCGATTCACCCGACCGGCGGCATCACGATCCTGCACGGTTCGCTGGCGCCGGAGGGTGCGGTGGTGAAGAGCGCCGGGTTCGACACCGAGGTCTGGGAGGGAACCGCCCGGGTCTTCGACGGCGAGCGGGCCGCGATGGACGCGCTGGAAGACGGCACCGTCACCGCCGGCGACGTGGTGGTCATCCGCTACGAGGGGCCGAAGGGTGGTCCCGGCATGCGCGAGATGCTGGCCATCACCGGGGCCATCAAGGGCGCCGGTCTCGGCAAGGACGTCATGCTCATCACCGACGGCCGCTTCTCCGGTGGCACCACCGGTCTGTGCGTCGGCCACATCGCGCCCGAGGCTACCGAGGGCGGCCCCATCGCCCTGGTCCAGGACGGCGATCAGATCACCCTCGACGTGGCCAACGGAACCCTGGAGCTGGGCGTGGATGCCGACGAGCTCGAGCGCCGGCGTGCGTCGTGGACCCCGACTCCGCGGCCGGCTCGACGCGGGGTGCTGGCCAAGTACGCCAAGCTGGTCAAGTCGGCCAACGTGGGCGCTGTCTGCAGCTGAGCTCCTCGCGACCGTCCGTACGCGGGCCGGCCAGTCGTACGCTGGGGACCGGTCGTGCGCGGAGGACCGGCCGTGGGCGGGGACGTACGTGGGCGGGAACGTACGTCTGCGGATCTGACGTCGGCGGATCTGAAGATTCCGTCATTCGACGGAGTCCGTGACCTCGGGCTGGCGCGGCGCAGAAGATGCCGTCGAGTGACGGAATGTTCGAGCTCCGAGGGCGCGCGGCGCGAAGATGCCGTCGAGTGACGGAATGTTCGAGCTCCGACGGTGCGCGGCGCTGCAGATGCCGTCGAGTGACGGAATGTTCGAGCTCCGACGGCGCGGGGCGCTGCAGATGCCGTCGAGTGACGGAATGTTCGAGCTTCCGGGGCGGCGGTTTGGGGTCAGCCACCGGCGGGTAGACACCGCGAGTCGGAACGAGTTCTGTTCGGGCCCCCACTAGGGTGAGTTTCATCACCGGGCACGCTCCGGCCGGAGTTTCTCAGTCGGCTCACAGTGGGTCCATCCGATACCATCTATGACGTGAGGTAAGCGGTCACCGCCGCGGCTCACACCACCACGACCGCCGCCGGATCCACCAGCCTCCGGCTCGGCCCGATGCCAAGGAGAGCTCCGATCACCGATTCCGTCGTCGCATCGGGCTTCCTGACCAGCGCCGAGAAGCCGCCGGCCACGCGCGCCGCCTACCAGACCCAACGGGTGCTGGAGTCGCTGCCTGCCGTGATGCTCGTGCTGCCGGTGCTCGTCCCGGTGCTGCTGCTGATCGTGTCTCCCACCGCCGCGTACCTCGCCTTCAGCGGTTACCTGCTCTTCTGGCTCGGCGTCTCGCTCAGCCTCGCCCTCCGGCAGGCGAAGGAGTACCGGACGATCAAGCGCTACCGCGCGATCGACTGGCACCAGCGGCTGCGGCACCTGACCGATCCGTACGCTCGCATCCACGAGCTCGTCGACCGTCCCGACCTGACCCGGTCCGAGGTCGAGGAGCTGCACGCCCTGAACGCCTGGGTGCACAGCGGCGCCGACGTGCCCGCCCCCGACGACGTGCACCACCTGGTGGTCATCCCCGTCTACAGCGAGTCCAGCGACATCATCGAGCAGTCGCTGGACGCCATCCTGGCGGCGGACTTCCAGCCCGAGCGGCTGATGATCTGCCTGACCTTCGAGGGCCGGTCCCCGGTCTGGGGTGAGGCGGAGATCGCCGGCATCGAGGCGGCGTATGCGCACCGGTTCGGTCATTTCCTGGCCACCCAGCACCCCGACGGTCTGCCCGGCGAGGGTCGCGTCAAGGGCGCCAACATCAGCTGGGGCGCCCAGCTGGCCCGCCAGGACCTGCACCGGGACGGCATCGCCGACGAGCAGGTCATCGTCTCGGCGTTCGACTCCGACACCCGACCCAGCCCGCACTACTTCTCGGTGCTCAGCTACACCTACCTGACCAACCCAGACCGCGACGTCGACAGCTACCAGCCTGTGCTGCTGTTCCACAACAACGCCTGGGAGGTGCCGACGGCTTCGCGCCTGGTCGGCTACGTCGCGAGCATGTGGACCCTGGTGGACTCGACCCGGCCGGAGCGGCTGCGCATCTTCTCCTCGCACGCCCTGGGCATGAAGGCTCTGGTCGGCGTCAACTACTGGTCGACCAACGTGATCCCGGACGACTCCCGGCAGTACTGGCGGATGTACTACGGCAGCGACGGCCGGGCCAAGACCGTGCCGCTGCACCTCCCCGTCTACCTCGACGCCGTGCACTCGCACAGCTGGTGGGCGACGATGAAGGAGCAGTACAAGCAGATCCGCCGCTGGTCGTACGGGGTGATCGACTTCCCGTACCTGATGGAGCAGAACGTCCTGAACGAGCGGATCCCGTGGCGGGACAAGGCGCTGCAGACGTTCCGGCAGCTGACCCAGTTCCACCTGTGGGCGACCGTGCCGCTGCTCCTCCTGTGTCTGCGGCCGCTGTCGAACTACCTGCAGCCGATCGTCACCCACTCCAGCCTGATGCTCTCCGAGCTGGCCGGACTGGCCAACCTGCTCGCCCTGGTGGTCGCGCCGCTCAGTCTGGTCATCTCCGCCGTGGTGGCGCTGAGCCTGCTGCCGAAGCGGCCCGTCGAGCAGTCGAAGCGGGTCTGGTTCAAGATGGTCGCCGAGTTCGCCGGTCTGCCGCTGGTCGGTCCGATCTTCTTCTGCCTGCCTGCCATCGACGCCCAGATCCGGTTGCTGACCCGCCGCTACCTGGGCTTCCGGGTGACGGTGAAGTCGCGGACCAAGGTCGCCCACCGGGTCCACTGACCCCAGTCCGCGCGTCCCCGCCGAGCGGTCTCAGTCGAGCAGCTCGGCGGTTCGTTCCCGTACGGCACGACCGTCGGCTTGCGTACGTCGCCCGTCGACGTCCGCTGACGCACGTATGCGGACGCTCACGCGGGCGGTGCAACGGGCGCGTGAGGGACCGGAGGCGGGCGTCAACAGATCGGCTGCACGTCTGTCGGAGGCGACGACTACCGTCGGTCGGGTGACGGTGACTCCTCAACGCGGGCTGGTCCGCCGACCGGCCACCGCCGAGGCATTCAGCACCCGGCGGTTTCCGGCCGGGGACGCGTTGGCACCCTGGATCGCGTACTTCTGGACCGTCAGCTGGGACCGCGGCGACGCCGGACCGCTGGAGTCCACGGTGATCTCGTTTCCGGCCATGCACCTGACGGTGGAGTGGGGTGAGCCCGGCACGGTCCGGCACGGCCACCAGCTGCCGGCGACCCTGGTCCACGGGTTGATCACCCGCGTCTTCCGGGTCAGCCTGACCGGACGCGGCGGCGTGGTCGGCGCACGGTTCCGGGCGGACGGGTTCCACTCCTGGACCGGTCTGGACGCGGCCGCCTTCACCGACCAGGTGGTGCCGGCCGGTGACCTGCTCGGGTCCGCTATCGGCTCCCTGCACGCCGGGACCGGACCCCACACCGATCCCGCGGTGCCCTTGGAGCGGCTGCGGACCGCCCTGGAGCGCGCCCGACCGGATCGCGAGCCAGCCGGGGTGGGCGCGGTGGTCGACCTGATGGCCACCGATCCCGGTCTGGTCCGGGTCGACCAGGTGGCCCGCTCGGTGGCGTTGTCGGAACGGACGCTGCAGCGTCGGTTCCGGCGGGAGGTCGGGATCGGCCCCAAGTGGGTGCTGTCCCGGTTCCGGCTGCAGGAGGCGGCCCTCGCCCTGGAACGCGACCCGGCCGTCGACCTCGCTGTCCTGGCGCCGCGGCTGGGCTTCTACGACCAGGCGCACCTGACCAATACGTTCGCCGAGATGCTCGGCGAGACACCGTCGGCGTACGCGGCCCGGGCGGCCGCTGCGGCGGCCGCGTCCGCCCAGACCGGCGGGACCGCCCAGACCGGCGGGACCGCCCAGACCGGGAAGATCGGCAGGACCGGCGGGGCCGGCGAAGAGCAGTGACACGAGAAGCGGTGACAGTCCGGCTGCAGCCGTTGACCCGCGCGCGGATGGCGTCGCTGGGGGAGCGGGGCGAGGCCTGGGCCGCGTCATTGCCCGGACGCCTGGCGGAGCTGGCCCAGGACTGGGGGCTCGAGCTCGGTCGGTCCCTACCCGGCGGCAGCAACTCCTACGTGGTGCGGGCCCGCACCGCCGACGGGGAGGATGCCGTGCTCAAGGTGGTGCTGGACGGCGACGAGCTGGAGGGGCAGATCCGGGTGCTCGAGGCGGCCGGGGGCCGGGGCTACGCCCGGCTGCTCAGCGCGGACCTCGGTCGGCAGGCCATCCTGCTGGAGGCTCTCGGAGCTCCGCTGCAGTCGAGCGGGCGATCCGCACCGGACCAGCTCGCCGTGCTGGCCGACACCCTCGCTCTGGCCTGGCAACCGGCGTCGACGGACCACGTGCCGGCCTCCCACGACAAGGCGATCGGGCTGGCCGGGTTGATCAGCGAGCACTGGGACCGGCTCGGTCAGCCGTGTCCGGTGGCCGTCCGCGACCAGGCGCTGCGCTACGCCGAGCTGCTCGCCGACGCCCCACCGGAGTCGCTGGTGGTCGTCCACGGTGACGCCCATCCCGGCAACGCGTTGGCCGTGCCGCACCCCCGGGCGGGTGCCGAGACCGGCTACTGTTTCGTCGACCCGGACGGCTTCGTGGCCGATCGGGCGTACGACCTCGGAGTGACCATGCGCGACTTCTCCTCCGGTGTTCTCCATTGCGGTCGGCCGCTGGTCGAGTCGTACGCGGGGTTGCTGGCCGAGCGGACCGGAGTCGACGCCACGCGCATCTGGCGCTGGGCGTTCCTGGAGCGCGTGTCGACCGGGCTGTACGTGCTCGGCTTCGGCTCCGAGGCCGTCGGGCGACCCTTCCTGACCTCGGCGGCCCTGCTGCTCGACGACGGCGAAAGCTGACGGGCCCCTAGGATGCGCGTGTCCGTGCGACGGCTCACGCCGCCGGCCTGTGTGAGGAGACCGATTCCCTGATGCCGCAGCCCAGTCGCTCGCCCCGTCGGCTCCGCGTGTCCGCGCTGGCGGCGATGGTCAACCCGTCCTCACAGCGCCTCGACGTGTGGCACCTGCTCGACGACGCCACTCAGCAGCTGGCGGCCGTGCACCGGGCCGGACTCGACACGCAGCTGGAGGAGGGAAGGGTCCGGCGGCAGCTGACGCGGTTGGCCGCCTACGAGCGCTACTGGCTCTATCCCGGCCAGGAACGCCTCCTGCAGATGCACGAGCACCTCGACGCGATGGACACCGTGGAGCTGGCCGGGGAGGTCAACCTGGCCGCCCGCCTGCTGGAGGAGTACGGCGACCGCGCCGCCCTGTTCGACGACGCCTCGCCCCTGGAGGAACAGGAGCTGGTCGCCCGCGCGTCGCAGCAGCAGTTCTACACGGTGCTGCTGGCCGACGACTCGCCCGTCACCTCACCCGACGGGCTGGCCGGGTCGCTCCGGGCCCTGCGGCGGGCGAGCGACGAGATCCAGTACGAGATCCTCCGGGTGACCAGCGTCGAGGACGCCATCACCGCGGTCGCCCTCAACGGGGAGATCCAGACGGCGATCGTGCGGCACGACCTCGCCCTGCGGTCCAAGGACCGGTTGCCGATCATGACCGGGCTGCTGGGGGTCGAGTCGATCGAGGTGGCCACCGACCGGACGTACGACTGGGTCGAGTGCGGGCAGTGGATCCGCGAGCTGCGACCGCGGATCGACCTCTACCTGCTCACCGACGAGTCGATCGTGGCCGGCGCGGAGGAGGCCCCGGGACTGTACGACCGGACGTTCTACCGGCTGAACGACGCGACCGACCTGCACTCGACGGTGCTGGCCGGGATCCGGTCGCGCTACACGACCCCGTTCTTCGACGCGCTCCGGGCGTACGCGGACTCGCCGGTGGGGCAGTTCCATGCGCTGCCGGTCGCCCGGGGCGCCAGCATCTTCAACTCCCGCTCGCTGCGGGACATGGGGGAGTTCTACGGCCGCAACATCTTCATGGCCGAGACGTCCTCGACCTCCGGCGGTCTGGACTCCCTGCTGGATCCCCACGGGGCGTTGCGGTCGGCGATGGACAAGGCGGCGCTCACCTGGAACAGCCGCTCGACCTACTACGTCACCAACGGCACGTCGACGGCCAACAAGATCGTCGTGCAGTCCCTGACCCGGCCGGGCGACATCGTGCTGATCGACCGCAACTGCCACAAGTCGCACCACTACGGGCTGATGCTGGCCGGGGCCAACCCGGTCTACCTGGACGCCTATCCACTGGAGGAGTACTCGATCTACGGCGCGGTGCCGCTGGAGACGATCAAGCAGACCTTGCTGGATCTCGAGGCGGACGGACGGCTCGACCAGGTGCGGATGGTGCTGCTCACCAACTGCACCTTCGACGGGGTCGTCTACAACCCGGAGCGGGTGATGGAGGAGGTGCTGGCCATCAAGCCCGACATCTGCTTCCTGTGGGACGAGGCCTGGTTCGCCTTCGCCGTGGCCGTGCCCTGGGTGCGGCAGCGGACCGCGATGGTGGCGGCCGAGCGGTTGGAGGATCGGCTGGCCACTCCCGCTTACGCGGCGGAGTACGCCCGGTGGCGCGCCGAGATGGCCGACGTGCCGCGCGCGGAGTGGGCCGGCCACCGGTTGCTGCCGGACCCTGTGCGGGCGCGGGTCCGGGTCTACTCCACGCACTCGACCCACAAGTCGCTGTCGGCCCTGCGGCAGGCCTCGATGATCCACGTCCGGGATGCCGACTTCAACAAGCAGACCCGCGAGGCGTTCGGTGAGGCGTACCTGACGCACACCTCGACCTCCCCGAACCAGCAGCTGATGGCGTCGCTGGACCTGGCCCGTCGTCAGGTCGACATCGAGGGCTTCGCGATGGTGCGGTCGGCGTACAAGATGGCGCTCGCGTTCCGCCAGCGGGTCCACGCCGACCGGCTGCTCAAGCGTTGGTTCACCATCCTGGACGAGGCCGACCTGGTCCCCTCCACGTTCCGGCAGTCGACGCAGGCCGCGTCCGGCGTCAGTCAGGTCGATCGGTGGAACGCCTCGTGGGCGAGCGACGAGTTCGTCCTCGACCCGACCCGGGTGACCCTCTACATCGGCCACACCGGACTGAACGGGTACGAGTTCCGCGAGGACGTGCTGAGCAACCGATTCGGCATCCAGATCAACAAGACCTCCATCAACAGCGTGCTGCTGATCTTCACCATCGGGGTCACCTGGTCGTCGGTGCACTTCCTGCTGGACGCTCTCCGGCGGGTCGCCCGGGACCTGGACCGCGAGCGGGCCGCCGCCAGTCGGGCCGAGCGACAGCTCCAGGACGACAAGATCGCGGCGTTGACCACCAACCTGCCGGCGTTGCCGGACTTCAGTGACTTCGACCCCGCCTTCCGGGCCACGCCCACCTCGCCGGACGGCGACATCCGGACCGCGTTCTACGCCGGCTACGCCGAGGAGGACAAGGAGTACGTACGTCTCGCCCAGGCCGTCGAGCTGCTGGACAGCGGCCGGCGGCTGGTGTCGACCACGTTCGTGGTCCCGTACCCGCCCGGGTTCCCGGTCCTGGTGCCGGGGCAGAGCGTCTCGCGGGCGATCATCGAGTTCCTGATCAGGCTCGACGTCAAGGAGATCCACGGTTACCGCCCAGAGCTCGGGCTGTCGGTGTTCACCGAGGAGTCGCTCGACCGCAGCGCCGCCGCTCGCTAGGCGGTCCTTCGCCCGGCCTGTCCGGGTCCTTCGTTGCCCAGCGTGCGGCCTTCGGCCCTGCCGACGAAGGGGCGTCACGCAGTGAACTGGAGTCACCACAGTCAGCGGACTGGGGACGACAGGAGGTTTCACGATGACGATGAAGGGACTGGTCTTCGACGGTCCGGGACAGGCGCACTGGCGTGAGGTGCCGTTGCCGGTGCCGATCGATGACCGCGATGCGATCGTGCGGGTCGACGCCACGACGATCTGCGGGACGGACCTGCACATCCTCAAGGGGGATGTGCCCGAGGTGACGCCTGGCAGGATCCTGGGCCACGAGGCAGTGGGCACCGTGGTCGAGGCTGGTCCGGCGACTGGTTGGGCGGTCGGTGACCGGGTGCTGGTGTCGTGCATCAGCGGATGTGGTCGATGCCGCTTCTGCCGGGAGGGCCGCTACGGCCAGTGCCTGGGCGGCGGGGGGTGGATCCTCGGCCATCTGGTCGACGGCACCCAGGCCGAGTTCGTCCGTGTCCCGTTCGCCGACACCTCCTTGCATGCCATCCCCGACGGTGTCTCCGACGAGGCCGCCTTGATGCTGTCCGACATCACCCCGACCGCCTACGAGGTCGGGGTGCTGAACGGGCAGGTGCGTCCCGGCGACACGGTGGTCGTGGTCGGCAGCGGCCCGATCGGGCTGGCGGCGATCATGACGGCTCAGCTGTTCTCGCCGGCGCACATCGTCGCCGTGGACGTGGCGACCAACCGGCTGGAAGCGGCGAAGCGGTTCGGCGCCGATGTCGTCGTCGACGCCAGTCGCGGCGACGCGGAGGTCGACGCGGCGATCTCCGCTCTCACGGCGGGGCTGGGCGCCGACGTGGTGTTCGAGGCGGTCGGCACACCCACGACGTTCGAGACGTGCACCCGGCTGGTGCGACCAGGCGGCCACGTCGCCAACATCGGAGTGCACGGCGCTGCAGCGACATTGCATCTCGAGAGCCTGTGGATCAAGAACGTGACGATCACGACCGGTCTGGTTGACACGTTCTCCACGCCCCGCCTGCTCACCATGGTCGCGGCTGGGCAGCTGGACACCACCCGGTTCGTCACCCACCACTTCGGCCTGCACGAGATGACCGACGCCTACGACGTGTTCAGCACGGCGGGCGAGTCGGGGGCCCTCAAGGTGATGCTGGCTCGCGACTGAGCAGCGGTGCTGCACGCTTCGGGTGATCCGGCGTTCGGGGGCAGACGCCGGGTCATCACCCCTTTCTGGGGCGCGGATTCGAGCCGGTGCGGCTGTGCTCATCGGGCTTCCCAAGGTGCCCTGCGGGGCCTAGCCTGAGATCGAGCCGCGACGCAAGACTTCAGCCGCGGCAACGACCGGAAGATCGGAGAGGCAGCTGCCGCAAGCTCGGTGGGGGCGGGGGAGTTGAGAGTCCAGGGAGTCGCGGAGGACCGCGTCCGCCATCTCGTGGACCTGAACCGGTCGATCGTGGCCGAGCTCTCCCTGGCTGCTGTACTTCGGCGCGCCGTGGACGCGGCCCGTACCATCGCCCAGGCCCGGTATGCAGCACTGGGAGTGATCGGTCCCGACGGCCAGCTCGAGCAGTTCATCCACGCGGGGATGGACGGCTCCACCGTTGCGGCGATCGGAGCGCTGCCCACGGGCCGCGGTGTCCTCGGCGCCCTGATCTCTGATCCGCGGCCCATCCGGCTGGCTTCGATCGGATCGGATCCGCGATCGTCGGGCTTCCCGCCGTCACATCCGCCGATGAGCTCGTTCCTCGGGGTGTCGATCCAGTCGCGCGGAGAGATCTACGGGAACCTGTATCTGACGAATCGGCTCGACGCGGCTGAGTTCACCGCCGAGGACGAGGAGCTGGTGGAGGCCGTTGCCGCTACGGCGGGGGTCGCGGTGGAGAATGCCCGGCTGTACGAGGAGTCGCGTCGCCAACAGGAGTGGTTGCGCGCGTCAGCCGAGATCAGCCGCGCTCTGCTGCAGGACACGACCGCGACCGAGATCTTGACCCGGGTCGCCGACATCGTGCTTCGGCTGGCCGCGGCCGATGTGGTCACCGTCGTCTTCCCCGCCGCCACAGCGACGGACCTGACGGTGCAGATCGCTCGTGGGCTTCAGACGCAGGCCTTGCTCGGCTACACCTATCCCGCCGCCGGATCGCTCGCCGAAGAGGCGATGACCTCGGGCAATGCCCTCCGTCTGGACCCCGACCACGGGCGCTACTTCGTGCACCTGCAGTCCGCCTTCGACATCGGGCCGGTGCTTGCCTGCCCGCTGACCGGCGAGGCTGGTGTCCGGGCCGCAGTCGTGGTCGGACGCAAGGCCGGCTCGCCGGCGTTCAGCACCGGCGACCTGCGCATGGCGGAAGCGTTTGCCAACCACGCCGCCATTGCCCTGGAGCTGTCCGATCGTCGGGAGAGTCGACGTCAGCTCGAGGTCCTGGAAGATCGGCACCGCATCGCGCGGGACCTCCACGACCATGTCATCCAGCGGCTGTTCGCCACCGGCCTCAGCGTCCAGGCTGCGGCCGTTCGCAGCGCCGACCCGGACATGGCGTCGCGGCTCCAGGCTGCCGTGGAGGACATGGACGACACCATCCGGCAGATCCGCACCAGCATCTTCGGGCTGCAGGAACCCCGCGGCGGCACCGCCTCGACGGCCCGGGCCGTGCTGCTCAAGGTGCTCTCCGACGTCGAGCCGGTCCTCGGGTTCTCACCAGAGATCACCTTCGCCGGGCCGGTCGACACAGTCCTTGCGCCAGATGTGCTGGAAGACGTGCAGGCTGTCCTCCGCGAGGGACTGACCAACGTGGCGAAGCACACCGATGCCGATCGGGTGAACGCATCGGTGTCGGCGTCGGCCCGCCACGTCGCAATCGAGATCGCCGACAACGGTTCGACGGCACCGGTGACAGATGGTCGCCGAAGCGGACTGGCGAACCTGCAGCGACGGGCCGTGCTGCGAGGCGGTGCGTTGACCCTCAACCACGGCCCGGACGGCACGACGCTGCGCTGGACTGCCGCCCTTCGAGACTGAGACGTCGGGAGCAGCACGTCATCGAGCCGGCGGGAGGATCACTGCCCTTCCGGGCATGCTCAAGGACGTACGGGACCATCGGGCTGGGTGAGCCGGGATCCGTAGGCCGCTATCTGCGTGCGTCGCTGCATCCCGAGCTTGGCCAACACCCCCGACACGTAGTGCTTGACCGTCTTCTCCGCCAGGAACAGCCGCTCGCCGATCTGCCGGTTGGTCAGGCCCTCGGTGATCAGGAGAAGGATCTCGTGCTCGCGAGGGGTGAGGTCGTCAGCCGCCTCATGCGCGTCCGTCGTGGTCTCCGGAGCCCGGAGCCGCTGCAGGAGTCTCTCGGTCAGAGCGGTGTCGATCAGGGAACGCCCTGCCGCGATCTCCTCGATCGCATCGGTCAGGGAGGAGCCCCTGATCTGCTTCAGCAGATAGCCGGAAGCGCCCGCCATCACGGCGGCGAAGAGGGCGTCGTCGTCGTCGAACGAGGTCAGCATCAGGCAGCGGGTGTCGGGAAGCAGGCTGCGGATGTCGCGGCAGACGTCCACTCCCGATCCGTCCGGCAGACGCACGTCCAAGAGCGCGATGTCGGGGCGGACGGCCGGCATGCGGTGCAGCGCATCAGTGGCCGTGCCTGCCTCGCCGACCACCCGCATGCGCGGGTGGGCCTGCAGCAGGTCGATCAGGCCCCGACGGACGATCTCGTGGTCATCGAGGATGAAGACGGTGATCGCTGGGTCGTCGGACCGGGTGATCGCTGGGTCGTCCATCGCGGTGTTGTCGCCGTCTGCTCGTGCAGTCACGGCGTACTCATCTGCTGGCCTCGATGTACCGGATGGTCATGGGGCCTTCCGCGACGGTGGCCGTGACCCCGCCCGTGGGTCGAGGACGAGGCGGGACTGATGTGGAAGTAGTGGGCCGGCATGCCGTCGCACCACTGTTCCAGCGCCTGAGTCGTGCCCGCGTCGACCTCGCGGTCGGCGAGCCGCCGGCTTCGGCCCGTGATCACCTCGGCGGGGTGGGTGCGCTCCGTACCGGCGGGGGTCAACGTCACCGCCGCATCGACCAGGTAGTTGCCGGCCTCGTTGAACTCCGGCACGTGAATGGTGTACCCGCCGTCGCTTCGATGGCACTCGACGATGACCGAGCGTGGACCGTGACCGGTCGGGAACACCAGCCGGCCGACGAACGTCGAGGATGGATTCGGGCGCTGCTCGGCCGGGCCTGGGCGCCGCGGGCCGCTGATGGTGTGACCGGGTCATCGCCCCTCCTCTGTCCGTGACCTCGGTACCGATTCTCGTGGTGTGAGGAGCGTCGGGCGACCGGCGAAGGTCGCCCGTCGACAGGACCTAGGTCCTGCCTTCCACCTGCGGTCCCGCGGCTCGGACCGGTGGCTGATCGCCGTGCTCGCCGTCCGGGGTTCGAGCGTCAGGGCTGGGTCAGGAGAAGGCGTCCTGGAACGTGGGACGGAATGCACGGCCGGTGATCTCGGTCGGTGTGATGGCGATGACCAGGTTGCGATGGCCGCTCGCCCACGGGATCGCCTGGCTGATCGAGGCAGGTCGGCTCAGCTGGTCCGGGGACGCGATGCCGGCGGCGCGGCCCCTGAGGATGACGCTCCAGCCGACTCTGTGAGCCTCCTGGATCTCGTCGACCTCGAACACCACTGGCGGTGCGCTGCACCAGCTCGGACAAGATGCCGTAGGGGGAGGTGCGGAACACGATGATCCCGTCCAGCCAGGCATAGCTGAGGGGAAACATCTGCGGCCCGTCGGCCGCGCTCCACGCGATGCGTCCCACGCTGTGCTGGCTGAGCAACTCATAGCAACGGCCGGTGCTGAGGTCGTCGAAGCTGTGGCGTCTCCTGGGGGCGGTTGCCGCCGCCGGGTAGCGGTCGGTGGGGTCCAGTCCAGCCTGCGGGTCGTCGGACATCATCGGAGACATGGTCGGTCGCCCGCCCGTCTCAGCGCGTTCGACCGCCGTCGCTCGGCGGTCCGGTGGTGCACCGGGCCGTGACGCCGCGGGTGGATCTTGCTGCGGTCCATGTCGTCTCTCGATCAGCGTGAGTGGAAGCCCACCGGCTGGCAGTGGACGTGGGGTGGCTGCGGGCGCCGGTCCAGGAACTCGTACAGCTCGACGCCGATCGAGTAGCCCCAGGCGCGGATGGCGGTCCAGTCGCGGAAGTCTCCGGCGGGCAGCGCGTCAGCCATCCAGCGCGACATCCGGCCCGTGGCCCGGGTCGGATCGAGCCGCCCGGCGAAGGTGATCGGCTCTGGCAGTCCGAAACGGCGGACGGTCCTGCCGACGGCGTGCGGGACGGCCGTGGGGGTGGCGCTGTCGCGGCCGGTGTCGCAGGGGCCACTTTGGAACAGGAAGGTCGGCCGGTTGGTCAGACGGGGTGCCTGCCGGCGCAGGTAGCGGGAGGCTTCGGGCATCCATCGCCCCCTGTAGAGGGCGCTGCCGATCACCACCGCATCGAACTCGTCGGCCTCCGGGGCCGTGGCGCAGGAGATGATCTTGACGGTGTGATCGGTCTGACGCAGCTCGTCGGCCAGCACCTCGGCGATCTCCCGTGTTGCGCCCATCCGTGATGCGTAGGCGAGCAGCACCGTGCACATGGCCAGTCCCTTCTCCGAGGATTCCCCGATCATCTGCCGGGCGCACTGACCGTGCCAGGGTCGATGGGTGGGATCGGTGTCAGACTTTTGGTCCCGTGGTTGCTGGGAGATTCCCGCTCCGCTGAGTGAGCCACGGTGGTCACTCCTCACGCCCCTGACTGCTCAGCACACCGGCTGAGGTTCGACGGGACCATCCGGCAACGGGTGATCCACGGACGGCCGGGTGCTGAGCTCGTCATCTTGTCCGATACCGTGACGTGCTGGCCGTCTCCGACGGCGCCGGCCGCGTGCGCGAGTGGCTGGTCCTGATGGATCGGATGCCGGCGGACCGTCGAATGTCGACCCTGGTGTCCGGCGGGCGACTGGTCGACGACGCGCTGCGTGCGGTCGCCCACACCCTGGCCGCCCACCATGCCACCGCTCGACGCACGCCGCGGATCGAGGCCAATGGCACCCCGGCCGCCCTGCTGGCCCGTTGGATGTCGAACATCGACGCGTTGACCGCCGACGCCGAGCTGATCAGCCCTGAGGACCTGTCGGCCCTGACAGGACTGGTCCGCGACTACATCGAGGGCTGCCGCCCGCTGCTTCAGGCGCGGCTGACGGCGGGCCGCATCCGCGACGGGCATGGTGACCTGCTCGCCGACGACATCTTCTGCCTCGATGACGGGCCGCGGATCCTGGACTGCCATCGACACCGTCCGGTCGCCGGCCGACACCAGCCAGGCAGCTCAGGTCGCCATCCACCTCGTCTGAGGGACGGCGGGACGTTCGGCACCTCCGACAGGGACCGAAGGACGGTGGCCGGACGGGAGCCGCTGCGACGAGCATCAGAGTCGACAGCGGCTCATCCAACCCGAGCCGGTGGCGGAACGCAGCAGAGGGAGATCACCATGTCCAGCACCGTTCACCACGACGGGCTCGCCCCCAGCGAGCCGGATCTGCGGCCCGGATCGGTCGTGGTCGGGATCAGCACGGCCCCCGACGCTGGGCACGACCGATCGTTGCGGGCAGCGGGGGAGTGGGCGGCCCGTCGTCATGTCGACGTCAAGCTGGTGGTCGGTCTCGGCTATGAACCGTCCCCCGCGCATCCCGACGATCCCCGGCCCCGGTCCGCGCTGGCCGAGATCGACCAGGTCGCCGACCACCTCACCCTGCAGCTCGACCTGCAGCAGCGCATCCACACCAGCGTCCGCCACGACTCCGCAGTTGATGCGCTCCTCGACGAAGCGGCGACGGCTGGTCTGGTGGTGCTGCAACGCCGGCGGCTCGGGCCGTTGGCCCGACTGCGGGTCGGATCCACCACCGCCCTCGTCGCCGCCAACGCCGACTGCCCGGTCCTGATCGTGCACGCCGATGACCCCGACCCCGGCCCGTCCGGCGACCAGGTCGGCGTCCTCGTGGGCGTGGACCAGCGCGGCCACGGCGGACGCGCCATCGCCGAGGCCTTCGAGGAGGCGTCCTGGCGGGGGGTGGGTCTGACGGCACTCATGGTCTGGGAACCGATCGGGCCGACGCTCGTGCCGCCAGACGACGGTGAGCTGGAGACCGGCCGAGCCGGCTACGGCGTCCAGCTCGCTGAGCAGCTCGCCGGCTACCGCGACCGCTACCCGGATGTGGCCGTCCGCGAGCTGGTGCTCGCCGGCCAGCCTGAACCGGTCCTGGCCGACCTGTCCCGTCGCCATGAGCTGGTCGTGGTGGCGCGGCACGCCGAAGGGCACAGCGGCCGCCGCAATCTCGGCCCCGTCACCCGGCGGATCATCGAGGAGGCTCACTGTCCCGTCCTGGTCACCCCGACGAGCCGCCCCGCCCAGGTACGCCGACACCGTCAGGCCGCCGAGCCACCGCACCCAGGTTCTCCGAGTTGATCACGAGGACCGGTGATCTTCCCACCAGACAAGCCCACTCGCCGAGGAGTGAAGATGATCACCGATGATCAGGGGACGACAGAGATCTTGCGGGACGCGGCCGCCCGAGCGACGTTGGCGCCGTCGATCCACAACACGCAGCCCTGGCGGTTCCGGCTCGGTCGTCACAGTCTGGAGATGCGCCTCGACCCCGACCGGCAGCTGCAGGTCCTCGATCCCGGCCGCCGACAGCTCTTGATCAGCTGCGGATGTGCCCTGTTCAATGCCCGGGTGGCGGTGGCCGCCGGCCGCCACGCGCTGCGGGTGGAACGGTTCCCTGAGCGATCCGATCCCGATCTGGTCGCCCGCCTCACCCTCGGGGAGCCGAACGCGCCGTGGACACCGCTGGTCCGTCTCGACGCAGCCATCGACCTCCGGCGCAGCAACCGACGGGAGTTCTTCGACACCCGCGTTTCGGAGGAGGTCCTCTGGGAGCTGACGACCGCAGCCTCCGCCGAAGACGCCACCGTGGTGCCCGTCTCCGGGCTCGACCAGCGGCGGGAGGTCGCCGCCCTGGTCCGCGAAGCCGACGCGATCGAGAACGCCGACCCCGACTACCTCGCCGAGCTGCGGAAGTGGACGATCGAACGGAGCACGCCCGATGACGGGGTAGCCGCCGGCTCGTACCCTCAGGCCACCGGGCGCCACGGTGAGATCCCGTTGCGGGACTTCGGCAGTGGGCTGTCGGGACACATGCCTCCCGTACTCGACTCCGGCCTCGACCAGTGCCTGCTGGTGATCGGCACGAGCGCCGACGACCCGCTCCACTGGCTGCGCGCCGGGGAAGCCCTGGAGCGGCTCTGGCTGGAAGCGACCCGTCTGGACCAGGTGGTCAGCCTGCTCTCCCAGCCGGTGGAGGTACGCCAGACACGGCAGCGGCTGGGCCAGGTCCTGGGAGCAGACATCTGGCCGCAGGCGCTCCTCCGCGTCGGCCAGGCGGCGCCGAACGTCGCGACCCGGCGCAGGCCCCTCGACCAGGTGCTGGACGAGCCGGTCACCCAGCCTCCCACGCACTGAACCGACGAACCATCCACCAGGTAGCCCGCCGGCTCGGCCTTCACGGCCCCACCACTGCCGGCAGAGAGCAAAGATCATGACAACAGTGACATGGGTGTACCCCTTCGACCGCTTGGACGACATCGAGGCCGCCGTCGCCGGCGGCTGGGACAGCGTCCGGGGACTGCTCGGCGGCAAAGGGGCGAACCTCGCCGAGATGACCCGACTGGGCATCCCCGTGCCGCCCGGCTTCACCATCACCACCCAAGCCTGCCTGGCCTACCTGGGACGGGGACACACCCTGCCCGAACAGCTGTGGCCGCAGGTGCGGGAGGCTCTGCGCGCAGTGGAGGCGGCCACCGGCAAGGAATTCGGCGACCCGAACCGGCCGCTGCTGGTGTCGTGCCGCTCGGGCGCCAAGTTCTCCATGCCGGGCATGATGGACACGGTCCTCAACCTGGGGTTGAACGACGACACCGCCAAAGGCCTGATTGCGCTCAGTCACAACGAGCACTTCGTCTACGACTCCTACCGTCGCCTGATCCAGATGTTCGGCACCGTCGTCCTGGGGATCCGCGACGACCTCTACGAGAACGTGCTGGCCGCAGCGCGTACGGACCGTGGCGTGACCAGCGACACCGACCTGACCGCTGCGGATCTGCGGGAGGTCGTCGCCCGATTCCGCCGCATCACCCCCCAGTTCCCCAGCGACCCCTACGAGCAGCTGCGGATGGCTGTCGAAGCGGTCTTCGCCTCCTGGAACGGGCGGCGCGCCGTCGACTACCGTACCGCCGCCAAGATCCCGCACGACCTGGGCACCGCCGTCAACGTGCAAGCCATGGTGTTCGGCAACCTCGGGGACCGCTCCGCCACCGGCGTGGCGATGACCCGCAGCGGCGCCACCGGCGCACCCGGCCTCGAAGGCGACTTCCTCGTCAACGCTCAGGGGGAGGACGTCGTGTCCGGCACCCGGGCGACCCGACCCATCCACGATCTTGCGCAGGTCCTCCCCGAGGCCTATGCGCAGCTCCGCGAAACCGCCGCGAAGCTGGAGATGCGGTACCGCGACATGCAGGACATCGAGTTCACCGTCGAAGACGGCCTCTTGTGGCTGCTGCAGACCCGCGACGGCAAGCGGACCGCCGCCGCGGCCGTCCGGATCGCCGTCGACCTGGCCGGTGAGGGACTCATCACCCGCGCCGACGCGGTCCGCCGCGTGAGCTGCGACCAGGTCGACTTCTTCCTCCATCCCCAGCTGACCACACAGGCCCGCACCGCGGCCGAGCAGGCCGGACAGGTGATCACCACCGGGCTCAACGTCTCCCCAGGCGCTGCAGTCGGCACCGCCGTGTTCGACCCCGACACGGCGCAACGGCTCGCCGGCGACGGCCGAGCCGTCATCCTGCTGCGTGCCGAGACCAAGCCCGACGACGTGCACGGCATGCTCGCCGCCCAAGGCATCCTCACCAGCCGCGGCGGCCGCACCAGCCACGCCGCCTTGGTGGCCCGCCAGTTCGGCACCCCTGCCGTCGTCGGCGCAACCGGCCTGGAGATCGACCCCGTGGCCCGCCGCGCCACCGCCGGCGACCACGTCATCGAGGAGGGCGACTGGATCTCCCTCGATGGCGGCACCGGCCACGTGTATGCCGGTCGCCTCGACACGGTGGTCCCCGACCTGTCCGATGACTGGCTGGCGCAGCTCCTGTCGTGGGCTGACGACTTCCGCCGCCTCGGCGTCCGCGCCAACGCCGACAATCCCGCCGACGCCACGCGGGCTCGGCGCAACGGCGCCGAAGGCATCGGTCTGTGCCGCACCGAGCACATGTTCTTCGGCACCGACCGGCTGCCGCTGATGCAGAAGATGATCATGAGCAGCAGCACCGCCGACCGGCGGGAGGCGCTCGCAGCCTTGGAGCCGCTGCAGCGGGCAGACTTTCTCGGTCTGTTCCACGCGATGGACGGCCGACCCGTGATCATCCGGCTGGTCGACCCGCCTCTGCACGAGTTCCTGCCCACCGTCGACGAGCTGACCAGGCGGATCACTGACGCCAAGATCCGGCTGTCGTCGGCGGCGTCGCTCGACCAGATCGACGAGCTGATCGCCGGTCTGCGCAGTGACGACGACCTGCTCAGCCGGGTGCAAGCGCTGCGGGAGAGCAACCCGATGCTCGGCCTCCGAGGAGTGCGGCTGGCGCTGCGATACCCGGAGATCCTGCAGATGCAGGTTCGGGCGATCTTCCATGCGGCCTGTGACGCCTCCGAGGCCGGGGCCACACCACGGCCGGAGATCATGGTGCCGCTGACCACCGACGTCGGCGAGCTGATCAAGGCACGCGAGCTGATCGTCGCCGGCGCAACGGCGGTCTTCGGTGAACGCCATCTCACCATCCCGTACCAGGTGGGGACCATGGTCGAGACGCCACGTGCCGCGTTGACCGCCGCCCGTCTCGCTCAGCACGCCGACTTCTTCTCGATCGGCACGAACGATCTCACCCAGACCACCTACGGGCTCAGCCGCGACGACGCCGAGACCAGCTTCCTCCTCGACTACCTCCGCGCAGGCATCTACGACCACGACCCGTTCACCTCGATCGACCCCGACGGCGTGGGCCCACTGATCGACGCCGCTGTCACCGCGGCCGCTGAGCGCGGCGGCGGCTTCGAGGTCGGTGTCTGCGGCGAACACGGAGGCGACCCGACGTCGATCGCCTGGTGTCACCAGCACGGGCTGACCTACGTCAGCTGCTCACCGCTGCGGATCCCCGTCGCCCGGCTCGCCGCCGCTCAAGCCGCCCTGACCAGCTCCTCGGAGCCGGTCCGGTAGCCCGACCCTCAGCCCACCAGCGGTCGGCTGAGCACCATCGTCGTCCGTCTGCCACGCGGGTGCCGCGACTGAGGCGTACATTGAGATGATGATCACCGTCGATGGCAGCGCTGCCGATCACGTGGAGATCTCGGTGGCGGCCCCGTTCACCGTCGCCGACCTCACCGGAGCCGGTGCCGACCTGCGGCAGCTGGCCGAGACGCCGGCGCTGCGCCGGGCCCTGGTCGTTGTCGACAGCCTCGGATTGCCCAAGCCCAGGGCGATGTGGGAGGACCTGAAGCTGACGCCCTTGATCACCCACTTCCGCTGGGTGGCTCTGGTCACCGACATCGAGTGGTACGCCCACCTGTCGGAGCTGGCCGGGGCTCTGTGGCCGGGTCTGACGATCAAGCACTTCGAGCCCTCCGAGGCCGCCGCAGCACTGGCCTGGCTCCAGACACGATCAGACACCTGACCCGATCCCGCCCCGCTCGTCGTCGACGATCGGTCCGACCGGCCGAGGGCGTCACGACGGAGCCGGTGCGGCCTCACACCACGTTCGTGGTGCCCAGCAGCATGCCGATGAGATAGGTCGCCGCCAGGGCGAGGCCGCCGCCGATGACCACCCGTGAGGTCGCCCGCAGGATCGGGGCGCCTCCGATTCTGGCGGCGGTCGCCCCGGTGATGGCCAGACTGACGACCGTGGCGATCACCGTCACGATGATCCGGAGATCTGCCGGCGCGACCAGCATCGCGATCGAGGGAAGGGCAGCGCCGACGACGAAGGCCAACGCCGACGCGCCGGCCGCATGCCAGGGACTGGCGATGTCGGTCGCGCTCATGTTGAGCTCCGCATCGAGGTGCGCGGCCAGAGCGTCGTTGGCGGTCAGCTCGCGCGCGACCTGACGGGCGGTGGAGTCCGAGAGCCCCTGCTCCACGTACAGCGCCGTCAGCTCATCGAGCTCGGCTTCCGGATCGGCGATCAGCTCCTGCTTCTCCTTCTCGATCAGCGCATACTGCTGATCGCGGGCGCTGGACACCGACACGTACTCACCGAGGGCCATGGACACCGCACCACCGACCACCGCCGCCACCCCGGCCGTCACGATGGCGGCCAGGTTGTTCGTCGCGCTGGCGACCCCGACGAGCAGGGCGGCCACCGACACGATGCCGTCGTTGGCTCCGAGGACGCCGGCCCGCAGCCAGTTCAGCTGGGCGGCGATCCCCGGTCGGTGCGGCTCCCCGGGAGGAAGGTCGACTGGGCTCATCCCTCAAGGGAAACAGATCCCCACCACCGTGACCACGAAGGCTCGCCTTTCCTCATGGACGTCGGTTCCGGCGACCGTCCAGCTCCCCCCACGCGCGGTCGACCCCCGTTCCCGACACGTCGAGACCTTCGGCCGTGTCGCCGGCGGACTGCAGCTCCGATCATGAAGACATCGAAAGGAGATCATGATGTCTGAGATCGTCGTCGGCCTGGATCTGTCCCCTGGGGGAGCGGCCGCACTGCGCTGGGCCGCCGACCAGGCCCGTCGGACGACGCTGCCGCTGCGCGCCGTCCACGTCGTGCAGCGCCCTCACCGGCCGGTCGTGTTCGGCACCAACGGCACGGTCGCGCTCCAGGACGAGCCCCAGCTGCCGGAGGGATACCGTCACAGGATCGAGTCCGCCTGGAACGAGCTGAACCCGGAGGTCGGGTGGCGGCTCGAGCTGTTCCTCGGTGAGCCGGGTCCGCTGTTGACCGAACAGGCAGAGGATGCCGCGCTGTTGGTGGTCGGGACGCACCTGCACGTGGGACTCGGACGGGTGTTCCCCGGCTCGGTGAGCCACTACTGCCTGACGCACAGCCGAACACCGATGGTCGCCGTACCGGGCCCAGCCGGCGAGACCGACCCGACCACCTCGGCCACCCACCACGCTGAACCGGAGAGGACCGACCGCTCCGCCGCGAGGAGCGGCAGCGCAGCGTGAGGAGCGGCAGCGCAGCGTGAGGAGGCGCCGGCAGTGAACGTACGAGCCGCTGCGCCACCGATGTCGTTCCACGTCGACGAGCCGCTGCTCGGCGGTGAGCTCGACCGGCCGACGGCCCGAAAGCCATCGGGTGGCCACGGCGAGGCGTACCAGGTGAAGGGGAGTGCCTACTGCTCGTCGATCAGCTGGTCGAGATCGCGGCGGTTGGTGGCGGCGTTCGGCGCTGCCTGACCGACGCGGATCAGCACCAGAGGCTCACACTCCAACCCGAGAAGGGCGCGCAGCTCCTCCCGGATGTCCGCGACCTCGATCACCTGGGTGAACAGGCTGATCACATGGTCGAGGCGCGTGGCCTCGAGCCAGAGGCGCTCGAGCGCCTCACCCGCGCGCAGCCAGGCGAGTGGTGTGTCCTGGGATGACCCCAGGATCATCAGGCACTGGTCACGTCCGGATTCGGTGACCGGTGCCATGTGGCCGCCCACCTTGACGCCGAAGTCACGCAGCGGGATCTCGCCGCGGTCGTCGCTGCTCATCGGATACGCCTGCGGGGAGATGCCGTCTTTGCGGGTGGCGATGCTGGTCGTCCACTCGCGGACCTCGGCGCGGTACGCGGGATCGTCGGTCTGCTGGGCGTCGGCCTCCCACAGCAGACGTGCCACGTCGAGGCGGTGCTTGTCGGAGGTGACGGGGACGAGGATCGAGCTCTCGGCCTTGGCCGCGGCCATCAGCTCCCACTGCACCTCCTCGGTGACCCGGGTCTCGAAGAACTCGCGACGGTTGCTGTGCCGATGATCGATGGCCGGGTCGAGACGGACCAGGGGGTGCCAGGGAGCCGTACGGTCAGAGACCACGCAACGGGCGACCAGCGCGGGTTTGCCCGGATCAGGTAGCCGATGCACGCTCACCTCGCGTCGCTCGGCGGCGAGGGCGACGCGGACGTTGAACAGAGCGCAGCCCACGCTGATCATGAGCTGGCGGCCGGTCGGGTCGAGCACCCGGAGGCGGCGGTCGCCGTCCGCGCGGATCTCGATCGTGTTCGAGCGGAGCGCGAACCGCCACGGCTGGGAGTTGTGGATCGACGGGGCCAGTCTGGCCCGGGACAGGGCGTGGCGCAGCAGCTCGGACTGTTCGGCGTGGACGACGGTGGGCATGACGACGGCTCCTCGGTGAATCGGTACGTCTCGCGCTCATCGTCGGGGACGGTGCGGTCGCGGAACGTCAGGTGATCGAGCTACTGATACGCAGTCTGCGGCGTGCGTCGAGGCAGCAGCAGGGCCGGAAGTCCCTGTCCTGTCGGGCCGACGACCCCACCTGCGGCGATGGTGCGAACCTGGCCGTCCGACCCGGTCGCGGGGCAGGCCGTGGTCAGGTGCGCCCGTGCGCCGCCGGGCGCGGAGGACCCACCGACGGGTGACCTTCGGAGGGTCAGGTCGAGACCAAGGGCCCGTGAGGCAGGCCAGGGCGGCGTACCAGCATGGCGACTGTCAAGGTCGACACAGGGAGTGCTCCATGGACTGGCTGCTCGTCTCCGTCATCGCGGTGATCACGATCCCTGCCAGGGTGGTGCTCGGCTGGGCCGTGCTGGAACTGACCCGGTTACCTGGGGTCGCCGCCGTGGCGGAGATCGAGGGCCACGGGGTCCTCGGATGAGGACTCGGGGGCGACCGAGCGTCGCAGGCTGCGTCCCATCTTCCCGGTGCTGGAGTGGCTGCCGAAGTACGACCGTCACCGGCTGCGGCCCGACCTGCTGGCGGGGTGCGTGGTCGCCGCCTTGGCCGTCCCCCAGGCACTGGGCTACGCCGCCATCGCGGGCGTACCGGTCGAGGTCGGCTTGTACGCGGTTCCGGTCGCTCTGCTCGCGTACGCCGTGTTCGGCACCTCACGCCAGCTCGTCGTCGGACCGGTGTCGACGGTCTCGGTCATGTCCGGGGCACTGGTCCTGGCGCTCCACCCCGCCGACCCGGCCCAGGCAGTCGTCTTCACAGCGGCCACCGCTCTCTGGGCGGGCATCATGCTGATGCTCGCGGCCCTGGTTCGGATCGGTTGGGTCGCGGAGTTCCTGTCGAAGCCGATCGTCACCGGGTTCGTGATGGGTCTGACCGTGCTGGTCATTCTCGGCGAGCTGCCCAGCTTGCTCGGTATCCCGGTCGGCCCTCGCGATGTGGTCGGCCGGATCGGTGGTCTGATCGCCGGCCGGGGTCAGGCCGATCTGCTGACCGCAGGCGTTGCTGCAGCGGCCCTGACGATCTTGTTCCTCGGGTCGTGGTTGTTCCCCCGACTGCCGTGGTCGCTGGTCGTGCTGATCGCCGGGATGCTCAGCTCTCGCGTCTTCGACCTCGCAGCTCGAGGTGTGCAGGTCGTCGGACCCGTTCCGGGCGGTCTTCCTCAGCCACGCTTGCCGCTGGTTCCCCTGGACAGGCTGTTCGACGTCGTCGTCGCCGGGACCGCGCTGGCCTTCGTCGGACTGGCGGAAGGCCTGAGTGCCGCACGGTTGTTCGCCGTCCGCAGGGACTATCCGATCCGGACCGATCAGGAGCTGTTCGCCGCCGGCGCCAGCAACGTGGCCTCCGGTCTGATGGGCGGTCTCTCCGTGGCGGGCAGCTTGTCGAAGACAGCGGCAGTCGACCAGGCCGGGGGCCGCAGCCAGGTTGCGGGGCTGGGTGCGGCAGCCCTGTCGATGCTGGCCATCGTCTTCCTGGCGCCGACGCTCTCCCTGCTCCCGAAGGCCGTGCTGAGCGCGATCGTGGTGCAAGCGGTCTGGGGTCTGGTCGACCTGCCGGCGATGCGCCGCTACCGCCGATCCCGCCGCATCGACTTCCTGTCTGCCCTGGTGGCCGCCGGTGGCGTGCTGGCCGCCGGGCCGTTGATCGGGCTGCTGGTCGCGGTCAGCTGGGCCATTCTCGGGCTGGTCTATCGGTCGAGCCGCGTCACCGTCGACGTGATGGGCAAGGTGCCCGGCGAGAAGGCCGCTTGGGGGGCCCTGCAGAACCATCCCGAACGCATCACCGTCGCCGGCATCCTGGTGCTCCGGGTCAACGAGTCGCTGTTCTGGGTGAATGCCGCACGGGTCAAGGAGCGCGTGCTGGAGATCGTCGACCGCCACCCCGACACGAAGGCGGTGATCCTGGACCTGGAGAGCACCGACCAGCTGGAGATCACCAGCTCCGACATGCTCGCGATGCTGCGGGAACGCTTGCGCGCCCGGGCGGTCGATCTCTACCTGGTGCGGGTCCGGTTCCGCGTGCGCACGGTGCTCGCCAACACGGGGATGCGCGCCGCGCTCGGCGAGGACCACCTGTGGCACAGCATCTCCCAAGGCGTCCGGGCCGCCCGCGAGGCTCACGGCTTGAAGCCACCGAGGCACGAGCACGCGTCGTCGTCGCCACCGCCCCTTGACTCCCGTCTCCGCCCCCGACCACTCGGGGGTCGAGCCGGAGATCGTCATCCCGCCTTCCATGGACCTGCGACCGGAGGACCTGGCGGCGGAGATGTCCGCTCCCCCCAGCACGAGCCGTGACCGCCACCCGTAGACCTGTGGGGCCCGGTTCTGCGGCGCCTACCAACAACTAGGGCATCCGAGGGTCCTTCCGGATGGTAAGACGCCCGGCCCGTCGGATTGACGGGCCCCTCGCGATGAACGACAGTGAGCGAGTGCGTGCCTCGTACCTCCTCGTAGTTTGCCAGCGTGTCGGCTGAGTTCAGCTCACCACCGACGCGCTCCCTCGTCTGCCATCTGGCGGCGGGGGTTTTTTCTTGGCCGGGGAGGCTCGGCGTAGCACGGGCGTAACATTTGGCAAGTTCGGAAATGACAGGAGTACGGCAGATGGCCGACATGGACACCGCCGGTGAGTTGACCGGCGCCCAGTCCCTGGTGAAGTCGCTCGAGAAGGTGGGCGCGGAGACCGTCTTCGGGATCCCGGGCGGCGCGATCCTCCCCGCCTACGACCCGCTCTACGACTCCGAGCGCGTACGCCACATCCTCGTCCGCCACGAACAGGGTGCCGGGCACGCTGCTCAGGGGTACGCGATGGTGACCGGCAAGGTCGGCGTCTGCATGGCCACCTCCGGTCCGGGCGCGACCAACCTGGTCACCCCGATCGCGGACGCGTACATGGACTCGGTGCCGCTGGTGGCCATCACCGGTCAGGTGGCGGGAGCGGCCATCGGCACGGACGCGTTCCAGGAAGCCGACATCCGCGGCATCACCATGCCGATCACCAAGCACAACTTCCTGGTGACCAAGCCCGCCGACATCCCCGAGGCCATCGCCTCGGCGTTCCACATCGCCGGCACGGGTCGGCCCGGACCGGTGCTGGTCGACATCACCAAGGACGCGCTGCAGGCCTCCTCGGCGTTCATCTGGCCGACCCAGCTGGACCTTCCGGGCTACCGCCCGGTGACCAAGCCGCACGGCAAGCAGGTGCGCGAGGCCGCCCGGTTGATCGTCGAGTCGAAGCGGCCGGTGCTCTACGTGGGGGGCGGCGTGCTCAAGGCACGGGCGTCCGCCGAGCTGCGTGAGCTCGCCGACCTGACCGGGATCCCGGTGGTGACCACGCTGATGGCTCTCGGCTGCATCCCCGACAGCCACCCGCAGAACATGGGCATGCCGGGCATGCACGGCGACGTGGCCGCGGTGGGAGCCCTCCAGCGCAGCGATCTGCTGATCGCCCTGGGCGCCCGGTTCGACGACCGGGTGACCGGTGACCTGACCACCTTCGCGCCGGGCGCCAAGGTCATCCACGCCGACATCGACCCGGCCGAGATCTCCAAGAACCGGACCGCCGACGTGCCGATCGTGGGCGACGCCAAGGAGATCATCGGCGAGCTGACCAGCCTGCTCCGCAGCGGCGGGCGGCTGCCGGAGGTGGCCGAGTGGGCCCGCTTCCTGACCGACGTGAAGCGCCGCTACCCGACCGGTTACGACCTGCCGGACGACGGCAGCCTGTCCCCGCAGCACGTGATCCAGCGGATCGGTGAGCTGACCGGACCGGACGCCTACTACGCCTCGGGTGTGGGGCAGCACCAGATGTGGGCCGCCCACTTCCTGCCCTGGGAGCTGCCCGGTCGCTGGCTCAACTCCGGTGGGCTCGGCACCATGGGCTACTGCGTCCCCGCGGCCATGGGCGCCAAGGTGGGTCGTCCGGACTCGGTGG
Organism: uncultured Actinomycetota bacterium; assembly: GCA_963794405.1. GTDB lineage: Bacteria > Actinomycetota > Actinomycetes > Propionibacteriales > Propionibacteriaceae > Microlunatus. Next base: position 371,668 of record CAWCDP010000015.1, on the reverse strand, counting down.
TGTGGGGCATCGACGGGGACGGCTGCTTCCAGATGACCAACCAGGAGCTCGTCACCTGTGCCCTGGAAGGGATCCCGATCAAGATCGCGGTGATCAACAACCAGAGCCTGGGCATGGTGCGGCAGTGGCAGACGCTGTTCTACCAGGGCCGCTACTCCAACACCGACCTGAAGACGAACCGGATCCCCGACTTCCCGAAGCTGGCCGAGGCGATGGGGTGCGTCGGTCTGCGGGCGGAGCAGCCGGAGGAGGTCGACGCGGTGATCGACAAGGCGCTGTCCATCGACGACGCCCCGGTGGTGGTGGAGTTCGTGGTGCACAAGGACGCGATGGTCTGGCCGATGATCGCCGGTGGGGCCAGCAACGACGAGATCAAGGTGGCGCGGGACATGGCCCCGCGCTGGGAGGGTGAGGAGCTGTGAGCACGGCAGCACCGGGCACGGTCGGCACGCACACGTTGAGCGTGCTGGTCGAGAACAAGCCGGGCGTCCTGGCCCGCGTCTCCTCGCTGATCTCCCGGCGGGGCTTCAACATCGAGTCGCTCGCGGTCGGGCCCACCGAGTATCCGCACATGTCCCGGATGACCCTGGTGGTCACGCTCGAGGACCACGTCCTGGAGCAGCTGACCAAGCAGCTGAACAAGCTGATCGAGGTGCTGAAGATCGTCGAGCTCGAGCGGGATGCGGTTCGCCGCGAGCTGATCCTGGTCAAGGTCCGGGTCGAGCCCGACCAGCGCGGCCAGGTGCTGGAGATCATCCAGCTCTTCGGTGCCAAGGCGGTCGACGTGACGGCCGACTCGATCACCGTGGAGGCCACCGGCAGTCCCGAGAAGCTGGACGCCCTGCTCAAGCTGCTGGAGCCGTTCGGGCTCCGAGAGCTGGTCCAGTCCGGTCTGGTCGCCGTCGGGCGGGGCAGCCGCTCGATCACCGACCGCACCCAGCGCGGCGAGCGCTACAAGCACGTACGAGTCGTCTGAGAGCTTCTTCGCCGGGGCGGCTGAGACATCGAGGCCACCCGGCCCCAGCTGTGGAACATTCGTTCCCAGCCACCGACCATCCCGTTCGACCCATCCCTTTCCGACAAGGAGTACCACCAAGTGCCAGCAGAGATGTTCTACGACTCCGACGCCGATCTGTCGGTGATCCAGGGCCGCAGCGTCGCCGTCATCGGCTACGGATCCCAGGGGCACGCGCACGCGCTGTCGCTGCGGGACTCGGGCGTCGACGTCCGCGTCGGTCTGCGGCCGGGGTCGCCGTCGGTGGCCAAGGCCGAGGCGGAGGGTCTGCGGGTGCTCAGTGTCGCCGACGCCGCCGCCGAGGCGGACCTGATCATGATCCTCGCGCCCGACCAGCACCAGCGGAAGCTCTACGCCGAGGAGATCGCGCCCAACCTCCAAGAGGGTGACGCGCTCTTCTTCGCGCACGGCTTCAACATCCGGTTCGGCTACATCGAGGCGCCGGCCGGGGTCGACGTCTGCATGGTCGCTCCGAAGGGGCCGGGTCACCTGGTGCGTCGCGAGTACGCCGAGGGTCGGGGTGTGCCGGTGATCGTCGCCGTCGAGAAGGACGAGTCCGGCGAGGCCTGGGCGCTGGCGCTCTCGTACGCCAAGGCGATCGGCGGTCTGCGGGCCGGCGGCATCAAGACCACCTTCACCGAGGAGACCGAGACCGACCTGTTCGGTGAGCAGGCCGTCCTCTGCGGCGGTGCGAGCGCGCTGGTCCAGGCGGGCTTCGAGGTCCTGACCGAGGCCGGCTACCAGCCCGAGGTCGCCTACTTCGAGTGCTTGCACGAGCTGAAGCTGATCGTCGACCTGATGTACGAGGGCGGCATCGCCAAGCAGCGCTGGAGCGTCTCCGACACCGCCGAGTACGGCGACTACGTGTCCGGACCGCGGGTGATCGACGCGCACGTGAAGGAGAACATGAAGGCCGTGCTGGCCGACGTGCAGAGCGGTGCCTTCGCGAAGCGCTTCATCGACGACCAGGACGCCGGTGCCCCGGAGTTCAAGGAGCTCCGCAAGAAGGGCGAAGAGCACCCGATCGAGGCCACCGGCCACCAGCTCCGCGGCCTGATGGCGTGGGTGAAGAGCCACGACGACGACTACGTCGAGGGTCACGCCGCCCGCTGACCGTTGCACCTGCACCGGACCGCCTCCGACCCCCGGGTCGGGGGCGGTTCTGTGCGGTGGGGCAGCGCTCGCGAACAGCGAGTGACGACGGTCAGCGGGAGCGGATGGTCATGTCGATCACCCGGGTGCCGTCGTCGGTGCGGATGCCGGTGCCGATCACGTACAGCCGGCTCGGCGGCTCGCCCTCGCGGGTGACGGCGTCGTCGTTGGCCAGCACGCAGACCGCGGTCAGCTGGGTGGTCTCCATCGGCACCGGGTGGCCGGCCACGCACGGTCCGAAGTCGTCGGCCAGAGCGGCCATCGCCGGGGCGGCGGATGCGGCGGGCACCTCGAGCCTGGCCCTGATCACGTAGTCATGGGTCGCGACGTAGCTGCCGCTGATCACCTTCGTGTCGGCGGGCAGCTCGGCGTCGGTGTAGAACTGCACGTCGGCGAGCGTCAACGGATCGCAGGTGTAGCCCGTGAGCCGGTTGGTGCAGGGAGACCCGCGATCGGAGGTGAAGGAGAAGTACGGCACGCCCCAGGTCCCGGCGTAGCGGGTGATCAGGCCGAACAAGATCATCACGAAGCCGGTCATCAACAAGATCCCGATGCTGATCCGCATCGCCTTGTTCTGCCCCTGCGCCATCGGATCAGCGTACGTGACGACGGCGTCCCCGCCGGCCGAGGCCGCGCCGATCCTGCGCCGGTCCCGACGCCGACGACGAGGTCAGCGCTTGACCGCGATGATCACCGACGTGTCCTCGGCGACCATCACGTCGACGCTGATGAACCGCTCGTCGGACAGCCAGTCCTGACGCAGCACGTCGACCCGGCCGCCGGCGAGCGGTGGCCAGCTGGGGCAGGGGACGAAGTCGTCGAGGACGATCATGCCGCCCTCGGCCACGAGGTCGACGATCTGCTCGCGCGGGAACTGCTTGGCGCTGCCGGCATCGAGGAACACGAGCGAGAACGGCCCGTGCTGGGCCAGGTCGGACCAGTCGGCGTGGATCACGTCGATGTCGTCGTCGGCGAACATGTCCATCACGCCGTGGGCGAGCTCGGGATCGAGCTCGGCGGTGATCACCCGCGTGCTCTTCGGAGCGCCGCTGCGCAGCCAGGCGGCCCCGACGCCACAGCCGGTGCCGCATTCGGCGATGGTGCCGGTCCGGGTCGCGGCCAGGGTCGCCAGCAGCCGGCCGGTCTCGGTGCGGGACGCCTGCACATACCCGCGGTGCAGGGACATGCGCAGCGCGCGGACGACCAGCGCAGGCAACTCGGGCGGGGCGCTCACCTCGTCAGTGTGCGTGACGGAGGCGGACCACCCGGTCCGTCGGTCCAGCATGTGGGAAGAAAAGTCCATATGTAGGACACCCGATAGTCGGACATCCTAGTATTTTCCTATTCAACCGCTCGACAGAACGCAGGATGCCGATCATGTACGAGATGTACCCCGACGCTTGGGCAGCCAAGCCGCAGCTCCCGACGAACGGCGATCAGCCGCGCCGTCGGGCGCGCCGCGCGCACTCGGTCACCCCGTCGATTCTCGTCCAGGAGCAGGTAGTTCAGGGACCCACCGAGGCCGCTGAGCCTCGCGCCGACCAGTCCTGACCTGACACCGCAGACACCGCCCCCCGAGGCGGGACGTCAACCTGTCTCAGAACCAGCACCTCCGCTCGCAGCGAGCGGAGGGCGACCCCGGCTAGAGGCCGGTCACGATCGCGTCGCCGACCTCACTGGTACGGCGCTGACCGGTACGGGTGGCCAGATCGGCCAACACCGCCTTCTCCACCCGCGCGGCCTCCTCGGTCAGGCCGAGGTGGTCGAGCAGCAGGGCCACCGACAGGATGGTGGCGGTGGGATCGGCGATCTGCTGGCCGGCGATGTCGGGAGCGGAGCCGTGCACGGGCTCGAACATCGAGGGGAAGGCGCCGGACGGGTTGATGTTCCCGCTCGCCGCCAACCCGATGCCACCGGTCACCGCTGCAGCGAGGTCGGTGAGGATGTCACCGAACAGGTTGTCGGTCACGATGACGTCGAACCGGGCCGGGTCCTGCACCAGGAAGATGGTCGCGGCGTCGACGTGCAGGTAGTCGGTGCTGACCTGCGGGTACTCGCGGGCCACCTCGGTGAACAGCCGGTTCCACAGGCCGCCGGCGTGCACCAGCACGTTGTGCTTGTGCACCAGGGTGATCTTGTTGCGCCGGCGGGTGGCTCGCTCGAAAGCGTCCCGGATCACGCGCTCGACGCCGTACGCGGTGTTGATGCTGACCTCGGTGGCGATCTCGGCGGGGGTGCCGGCGCGGACGGCGCCGCCGTTGCCCACGTACAGACCCTCGGTGCCCTCGCGGACGACGACGAAGTCGATCTCGCCCTTGGCGGCGACCTCCGGCGACAGGGGAGTGACCGAGCCGGGGAACAGCCGGCTGGGACGCAGGTTCACGTAGTGGTCGAAGGCGAACCGCAGCTTCAGCAGCAACCCTCGCTCGAGCAGCCCGCTGGGCACGTCGGTGGCGCCGGGCGCCGCCCCCACGGCGCCGAGCAGGATCGCGTCGGCCTGAGCGAGCTCGGCCAGCACGGAGTCCGGCAGCACCTCACCGGTGCGCTGCCAGTGGCTCGCACCAAGGTCGTGGTGCGTGGTGGTGACCACGCCCTCACCGACCACCGCGTCGAGGACCTTCAGGCCCTCGGCGACCACTTCCGGTCCGATTCCGTCGCCGCCGATCACGGCCAATTGGATGGGGCGGGAACTCGTCGATGCGGTCACCGGCGCATCGTAACCACGCCCTACCAGCAGGTCAGGGCCATCTCAGGAGGTGCGTTAGCGTGACCGTCATGTCCAACCGATTGGCGCTGGAGTTCGAGCAGCGCAGGAACCCCCGCCCCCGCTCGACCAGCGAGCGGGCCGCGATCCTCGACGACCCGGGGTTCGGAACCAACTTCACCGACCACATGGCCGTGGCGACCTGGACGCTGGCCGACGGGTGGCACGACTCGGCGGTCGTGCCGTACGGACCGTTCGCGATCGACCCGGCGACCGCCGTGCTGCACTACGCCCAGGAGATCTTCGAGGGGCTCAAGGCCTACCGGCACCCCGACGACAGCGTGTGGCTGTTCCGGGCCGACCAGAACGCTGAACGCTTCGCCCGGTCGGCCCGACGGCTGGCGCTGCCGGTGCTGGAGGCGGATGACTTCCTCGGCAGCATCGAGGCGCTCGTCGCCGCGGACGTCAGCTGGGTGCCGTCGGGGGGCGAGAAGTCGCTCTACCTCCGCCCGTTCATGTTCGCCTCCGAGGCGTTCCTCGGGGTGCGTGCCGCGCACCGGGTCACCTACTGCTGCATCGCCAGCCCGGCCGGCTCCTACTTCGCCTCCGGGGTGAAGCCGGTGAAGATCTGGATCTCCACCACCTACACCCGGGCGGCCCCCGGGGGCACCGGCGCGGCCAAGTGCGGCGGCAACTACGCCGCCAGCCTGATCGCCCAGCAGGAGGCCGCGGAGCACGGCTGCGACCAGGTGATGTTCGCCGACGCCGCCGAGCACACCTGGCTGGAGGAGCTGGGGGGCATGAACGTCTACCTGATCACCACAGACGGCGAGATCATCACCCCCGAGCTGAACGGCTCGATCCTGGAGGGGGTCACCCGCGACTCGATCCTCACCCTGGCGACGGAGTGGGGTCTCACCCCGGTCGAGCGCCGGATCAGCGTGGCCGAGACCCTCGAGGGTCTGCTGAGCGGCAGGATCAGTGAGCTGTTCGCCTGTGGCACGGCCGCGGTGATCACCCCGATCGCCTCGCTGCACAACGAGGAGGGCGACGTGGTCGTCGGCTCCGGCGAGATCGGCGAGGTGACCGCGGCCCTGCGCAAGACGCTGATGGACATCCAGTACGGCCGCACCGAGGACACCCACGCCTGGATGAAGCGGATCGTCTGACCGGCGAGTTCTGAGGCGCGTCTTCTCAGGGTCGTCGTCTGAGACCCGTCGTCTGGAGCGCCCGGCGGTCCCGCGTGCCAGGTTCGTGTGGTCGTGCGTGCGTCGTCGGGCGTGATCGTCAGGTCCGCGTCGTTTGGCGTGGCCTTCAGGGCCGCGTCGTCGGACGTGGTCGCGGCTCCGCGTGATCGGGTTCAGCCGGGAACGGTTCGCCAGCGGGACCGCTCTTCGGCTGCTTCTGGGGGACGGCCTCGCGCGCCCGGGCTTGAACATTCCGTCATTCGACGGCACGTGCTGCGCGGAGAGGGTCGGCTGGTTCTCGAAGCCGTCGAGTGACGGAATGTTCCGTACGGGCGGGTGCCTGGCGGGCGGGGTCCCGGAACTTGAAGATGCCGTCGAATGACGGAATGTTCGGCGCGGGTGGGCAGCGGTCGCCGTACAAGCCGTCGAATGACGGAATGCTCAACGCCGGGCGGCCCCGGCAGCCCACAAGCCGTCGAATGACGGAATGTTCCACCCTCGAGAAGACGGCGCCGACCGTGACGAACCAGTCGACGCCACGACTCGGATCCTGGACAGGTGCTGGCCAAGACCGCGTCGATGCTGTAGGACTGTTCCCGTGTCGTCCCTGGTGATTATCGTGTAGCGCGCTGAAACTCTTCAGCGCGCCGACCTCCTGTGCTTGTACGGGAGGTTTTTTGTTGCCGTGATGCACCCCGACCCCCGAGCAGATCCGAGGAACCCAGCAGATGTCGACGCCCGTCAGGTCAGCGCCGGTCCCGTTCCACGTGTATGACACGACCCTGCGGGACGGGTCCCAGCAGGAGGGCCTGAACCTCTCGGTCAACGACAAGCTGGCCATCACAGCTCTGCTCGACGAGCTGGGCGTGGACTTCATCGAGGGCGGTTGGCCGGGCGCCAACCCCAGCGACACGACGTACTTCTCCGAGATGGCCTCGGGCGCGGTGCCGCTGAAGAACGCCACGCTGACCGCCTTCGGTTTCACCCGGCGGGTGGGGACGGCCGCCGCCGACGACCCACTGACAGCCGCGCTCCGCGACTCGCGGGCCGACGTGGCCTGCATCGTGGCCAAGTCCCACGACCGCCATGTCGAGCAGGCGCTGCGGACCACGCTCCGGGAGAACCTCGCGATGGTCTCCGACACCGTCTCGCACCTGCGTTCAGAGGGCATGCGGGTCATCGTCGACTGCGAGCACTTCTTCGACGGCTACCGGGCCAACCCTGCGTACGCGCTGGAGGTCGTGCACTCCGCGGCCGAGGCCGGCGCTGAGGTCGTAGTTCTGTGCGACACCAACGGCGGCATGCTGCCGCCCTGGATCGGCGAGATCGTCGGTGCGGCCACCACCACCGGGGCCCAGCTGGGCATCCACTGCCACAACGACACCGGCTGCGCGGTCGCCAACACCCTGGCCGCGGTCGACGCCGGAGCCATGCACGTGCAGGGCACCATCAACGGCTACGGCGAGCGGACCGGCAACGCCGACCTGGTCACCGTCGTGGCCAACCTCCAACTCAAGTACGGCTGGGATCTGCTACCGGCCGGATCACTGCAAGAGGCGACGCGGTTATCGCATGCGATCGCCGAGGTGACGAACGTTCCACCGAGCGCTCGTGCCCCCTATGTTGGTCTGTCGTCGTTCGCCCACAAGGCGGGACTGCATGCCAGCGCCATCAAGGTCGATCCCAACCTCTACCAGCACATCGACCCGGTCGAGGTGGGGAACGACATGCGGATGCTCGTCTCGGACATGGCAGGCCGAGCGAACATCCAGATCAAGGGATCCGAACTCGGGTTCGACCTCTCCGACCGCGACCTGGCGGCGAGGATCACCGAGAAGGTGAAGGAAGCGGAGGCAGCCGGCTACACCTACGAGTCCGCGGACGCCAGCTTCGAGCTGTTGCTGCGTCGCGAGCTCGGTCAGCTGCCGACGTTGTTCGAGGTGCACTCCTGGCGGGTCTTCACCCAGTCCCATGCGGGCGGTGAGGCCGACACCGAGTGCACGGTGCGACTGACGGCCAAGGGTCAGTCCCAGCGGGTCGTGGGCGAGGGCAACGGACCGGTCAATGCCCTCGACCACGCCCTGCTGAACGCCCTGTCACCGGCGTACCCGGTGGTCGAGCGGTTCTCCCTGGTCGACTACCGGGTGCGGATCCTGGATCAGGGCCACGGCACCGACGCCACCGTACGGGTGCTCATCCAGACGACCAACGGTCGCAAGATCTGGACCACCGTCGGGGTGGGGCAGAACATCGTCGAAGCCTCCTGGGAGGCACTCAGCGACGGGTACCTGTACGGACTGCTGCACGCCGACGACCAGCCGGCGGCCAAGCCGGCCGTGGGGCACCTCGCCGCCGCCCACGGCTGAGCCTCTGCCCTGGGACGGGCGAGTAGCGGAGCGTCGAGTCGGGTAGGAACCCACGCCCAGCAGAGGCAGGTGGCCGGCACCATCGTGATGGGTGGCTCAGCGGCCCAGGGATCCAGCGGACCACGGTGCTCTACTAGGCGCGGGTTCGGCCAGGAGCAGCTGCAGAAGCAGCCGACGTTCGGCGCCACCCCGGCGGCCCGAGACGGGACAAGTCCACCGATGGGTGATCGCCGGCATGGACCACACGTCACAGGCGGTCTCCATGACCCCAGCTGACGGGTTGGCTGACAGGGGCCACGAAGGTCAGGTGAGCGGGTCGGAGTGCGTTGGTCGGCCGGTGGTGTGCGGCAATTCCATCCACGGGCGGGTTCTTGCCGCTCACTGCGCCTGGGCCGTCGCCACTCGGACCGGGAGATGTCGTCCGTGGTCGTGTTTTCCGTCGGCGCGGACCGTCGGGGCCCGGACTCCGCGTCCATGGATGGAACTGCGACTGACCGACCGGACTGACGAGGCCCTGGCTGAGGAGATGTCGTCGGTGGTCCACTTTTCCGTCGGCGCGGACCATCGTGGGCGGACTCCGCGCCCATGGATGGAAATTGCGTCCGACCGACCGGACTGACGAGGCCCTGGGCCGGGAGATGTCGTCCGTGGTCCACTCTTCCGTCGGCACGGACCGCCGGGGGCCGGAATCCGCGCCCATGGATGGAAATTGCGTCCGACCGACCGGACTGACGAGGCCCTGGCTGAGGAGATGTCGTCCGTGGTCCACTTTTCCGTCGGCACGGACCATCGGGGCCCGTAATCCGCGTCCATGGATGGATATTGCGAGCCCCGAGCCCCGAGCCCCGAGCCCGAGCCCCGGGCCCCGCGCCCAGGTCGCCGGTTCGACGTCAGCTGATCCGGGCGAGCACCACATCCGTACGCTCCGGCGCCCGATCACCGATCGCGTACGCCCCGACCAGGGCCTCCTGGGCCCGGTCGAACCGTTCCGGGGTGTCGGTGTGCAGGGTGAGCAGCGGCTGACCGGCCCGTACGGTGTCGCCGGGCTTGGCGTGCAGCTCGACCCCGGCCCCGGCCTGGACCGGATCCTCCTTGCGGGCCCGACCGGCGCCGAGGCGCCAGGCGGCGACGCCGACCGCCAGCGCGTCCAGCGTCGTCAGCACCCCGTCGGTCGTCGGCGGTGACGGTCTCGGTGTGCCGGGCGGTGGGCAGGGGAGCGTCCGGGTCGCCGTCCTGGGCGCGGATCATCGCCTTCCAGACGTCCATGGCCGAGCCGTCGGCCAGCTTGTCGGCCGGATCCACGTCGCCGCGACCGGCAGCTGCGAGCATCTCCCGGGCCAGCGCGAGGGTCAGCTCGACCACGTCGGCCGGACCGCCGCCGGCCAGCACCTCGACCGACTCCCGCACCTCGAGCGCGTTCCCGGCGGTCAGTCCGAGCGGGGTGCTCATGTCGGTGAGCAGGGCGATGGTGGTCACCCCGGCGCGGGTGCCCAGCCGGACCATCGTCTCGGCCAGCTCCCGGGCGTCGGCCTCGGACTTCATGAAGGCCCCCGTGCCGACCTTCACGTCCAGCACGAGCGAGCCGGTGCCCTCGGCGATCTTCTTGCTCATGATGGAGGAGGCGATCAGCGGGATGATCTCCACGGTGCCGGTGACGTCGCGCAACGCGTACAGCTTCTTGTCGGCCGGGGCCAGCCCCGAGCCGGCCGCGCAGATGACAGCACCGACCGACTCCAGCTGGGCCAGCATCTCGGCGTTGCTGAGCGACGCCCGCCAACCGGGGATCGCCTCCAGCTTGTCCAGCGTGCCGCCGGTGTGACCGAGCCCGCGACCCGACAGCTGCGGCACCGCGACCCCGCAGGCGGCGACCAGGGGAGCCAGCGGCAGCGTGATCTTGTCGCCGACCCCGCCGGTGGAGTGCTTGTCGGAGGTCGGCCGGGACAGCCCGGAGAAGTCCAGCCGCTCACCCGAGGCGATCATCGCGTCGGTCCAGCGCTGCAGCTCGTCGGGCTCGAGCCCGACGAAGGCGATGGCCATGGCCAGGGCCGACATCTGCTCGTCGGCCACCGCGCCCCGGGTGTAGGCGTCGATCACCCAGTCCACCTGCGCGTCACTCAGCCGTGCACCGCGCCGCTTGCCGTTGATCAGGTCGACCACCTCGTACGGCTCGTGCCTGTGCTCGGCCCGCTCGATCCCGCTCCTACCGCCCGCTCCGGTCATACGGGCGAGTATGCCGCGTCGGGTGGATAGGGTGACGGGATGCGCATCGCCCGTTTCTCCACCGGTGGTGACCCGGTGTTCGGCGTCGTCGAGCTGGCCGCCGACGGTGGCAAGCACCCCGACACGATCTCCACCCTCACCGGTGACCCGATCTCCATGCCCGTCCAGCTGAGCGGGGAGCGGCACGAGCTGGAGGGGGTCCGGTTGCTGGCGCCCGTCATCCCGCGCAGCAAGGTGGTCGGGGTCGGCCGCAACTACGCGGCGCACGCCGCCGAGCTGGGCAACGAGGTGCCGACCGTCCCGCTGCTGTTCTTCAAGCCCAACACCTCGGTGATCGGGCCGGACGAGCCGATCATCTACCCCGAGCCGGTGCAGGAGCTGGCGTACGAGGGGGAGCTGGCCCTGGTCATCGGCCGGATCTGCCGCGACGTGCCTCCGGAGCGGGTGGACGAGGTGATCTTCGGCTACACCGTCGCCAACGACGTGACCGCCCGCGACCTGCAGAAGTCCGACGGCCAGTGGGCCCGGGCCAAGGGCTACGACACGTTCTGCCCGCTGGGTCCCTGGATCACCACCCACCAGAGTGTGGCGGAGATGGGCGACGTGATGATCACCACCACCGTCGACGGCGAGCAGCGCCAGCACGGCTCGACGTCGTTGATGATCCGCGACATCACCGAGCTGGTCGTCTACATCAGCTCGTTCACCACCCTGCTGCCCGGCGACGTGATCCTGACCGGTACACCCGCCGGCGTCGGCGAGCTGCTGCCCGGCCACGAGGTCGGGGTCACCGTCGACGGCATCGGCACGCTGACCAACACCGTCATCCGAAAGTGAGCACGTTGTCCACCACAGCCGATCCCGAGTCCGCCCCCTCGACGAGCACCGGCTCCGACCCGGTGCTCGGAGACCTGTCACCGGAGCGGGTCCGGGTCCGGTTCCCACCCTCACCGACCGGCAACCTGCATGTGGGCAACGTCCGCAGCGCGTTGTTCAACTGGGTGTTCGCCCGGCACTACGGCGGCACCTTCGTGCTGCGGATCGAGGACACCGACGCCGGACGCAACCTGGCCGAGTCCTACCGCGGGCTGATGGACGCCCTGACCTGGCTCGGTCTGGACTGGGACGAGGGACCGCAGGTCGGCGGACCGTACGGGCCGTACGTGCAGTCCGAGCGCGGTCCGATCTACACCGAGGTCTCCGCCAAGCTGCTGGAATCGGCGCTGGCGTACCGCTGCTTCTGCACCCGCGAGGAGCTGGAGGCGCGGGAGGCCGAGCGGCCCAAGGGGGCCCCGTCCGGCTACGACCGCCACTGTCGCGACCTGACGGCCGAGCAGGTGGCCGCGTACGAGGCCGAGGAGCGGACCTTCGTCGTCCGGATGCGGGTGCCCGACGCCCCGATCACCTTCCACGACCTGGTCCGTGGCGAGATCACGTTCGAGGCCGTCAACGTCCCGGACTACGTCCTGGTCCGGGGGACCGGGGAGCCGCTCTACACCCTGGTGAACCCGGTCGACGACGCGCTGATGGAGATCACCCACGTGCTCCGCGGGGAGGATCTGCTGCCCTCGACGCCCCGCCAGATCGTGCTCTACCAGGCGCTCGCCCAGATCGGCGTGGGCAGCGGCCGGGTGCCGACGTTCGGTCACCTGCCGACCGTGCTCGGGGACGGGAACCGCCGGCTCTCCAAGCGGGACAAGGGTTCCGGCCTCGCCGAGTACCGCGAGCAGGGCTATCTGCCCGAGGCGCTGCTGAACTACCTGGCCCTGCTGGGCTGGGCGATCGCCGACGACCGGGACGTGTTCACCATCGAGGAGATGGTGTCGGTGTTCGACATCCTGCGGGTCAACGCCAACCCGGCCAAGTTCGACGCCAAGAAGTGCGAGGCCATCAACGCCGCACACATCCGACGGCTGTCCACCGACGAGCTCGCCGATCAGCTGGTGCCGTTCCTGGTGGGCGCCGGACTGGTGGCCGAGCCGCCGACGCCGGAGCAGTGGTCACTGCTGGTCGGTGCCGCCCCGCTGATCCAGGAGCGGATGACCACCCTGTCGGAGGGCGTGGAGCTGATCCGGTTCCTGTTCACCGCCGACGCCGACGTGGAGATCGACGAGGCGGCGAGGCTGCCGGCCACCGCGGCGGGAGTGCTGGAGGCCGCGGCGGAAGCACTGCGGACGGTGGAGCCGTACGATCACACGGCCATCGAGGCCGCACTGCGGGCGGCCCTGATCGAGGGTTTGGGGTTGAAGCCGAAGCTGGCCTTCGGGCCGGTCCGGGTCGCGGTCACGGGACGGAAGATCTCCCCGCCGTTGTTCGAGTCGCTGGAGCTGCTCGGGCGAGAGTCGTCGCTGGCCCGGATCGAGGCGGCGCGAGCCGGTCTGCCGCAGGGCTGACGTGGCCAGGAAGAACCGACGATCCGGCAACCCGGCTCTTCGAGGCAGACCCACTCCGGCCAGGCCGACGGTCTCTCCGGAGGCCGCGGCGGCGCCGCGCCGCTACGACCCCCAGCTCCCGGAGGCGCTGCCGCCGGACGGAGCCCCGTACCCGCAGATCCTGCGCGGACCGAGCTACCTCTGGTGGCGCTCGATGCTCGGGGTGGTCTGCGGGTTGTCGCTCTATCTGCTGATGACCGCTGTGGTCACCCAGGTGGTGCTCGGCGTCTCCTGGGGGGCGGTCGGGGGCGGGCAGTCGTACGCGGACTTCGCCCGTCGTGCCCTGGCCTTCGAGGTCCCGGCCGGCATGATCGCGGCCAACCTCGGCATCGCCACGTTGATCCCGATCTGCTGGGTGCTGATGGCGATCGTGCACCAGGTCCGACCCCGCTGGCTCAGCTCCGTCCAGCCCCGGCTGCGGTGGCGCTACCTGCTGATCAGCGCGGGCGTGGCGCTGGTGGTGCTGAACGCGGTCACGCTGATCCCGCTGGCCCTGGGGTCGACCGAGGTCTCGGTGCGGCCGCAGGCGGGGTTCTGGAGCTTCCTGGTGGTGATCGTCCTCACCTCGCCGCTCCAGGCGGCGGCCGAGGAGATCTTCTTCCGGGGCTACCTGATGCAGGCGCTGGGCAGCCTGGTCGCCCACCCCGCCTTCGGGGTGGTCGTCTCCGCCGTGATCTTCGCCCTGATGCACGGCGTGCAGAACCCCGCCCTGTTCCTCAACCGGCTGGGCTTCGGGCTGCTGGCCGGCGTGCTGGTCTGGCGGACCGGCGGTCTGGAGGCGGGCATCGGTGCGCACGTGGTCAACAACATCTGTGCGTACGTGATCGCCGGCTTGACCAGCTCCATCGCCACCGTGCGGGGGATCAGCTCCATCGGCTGGCTGGACTCGGGGGTCCAGCTCGGCGGGTTCGCGATCTTCGCTCTGCTGGCGCTGCTGATCGCCCGGCGGATGCGGCTCGCGCACCCGGGTGGACCTGTCGCTGGGCCGGTGATCGGCGGACGCAGCCCTGCTCGTTTGGAGAGTGAGTGGCCGATCCACTAACATTGCTCCCCGTGCCCGGGGACGGGCACGATTCGTCGGAGCAGTCCGACGATGGGGTATGGGGTAATTGGCAGCCCGGCTGATTCTGGTTCAGTTAGTCTAGGTTCGAGTCCTAGTACCCCAGCGAAGCAGACCTTCGCTGGAGATCGCCGATTCGTCGGATGATCACCGAGTTGGTACGCTTCCGCGGTCCGATCTCCCGCTGTCGGGGGACCGGGTCAAGCTAGGGCCCCGTTGTGTAGCGGCCTAGCACGCCGCCCTCTCAAGGCGGTAGCGCGGGTTCGAATCCCGTCGGGGCTACCAGGTTCGATGCCTTGTCGACGAGGTCGGAGGCTCGTCGACGAATATGCGTCAACTATTGATCCAGTCAGCAGAGTGCGCCCTAGGCGCACGAGCCAGCGGCCCAGCATGTTGGGCGGTCGACCGGAGGTCGTGACGGGTCGGCAGCCAGTCCCGGGCCCGATCCCTCGATCTGATCTCACGGCGGCAAGGTCGTGCCACGTCCGTCTTGTCCTAGATCACGGGGTGCTGGTCGCGCACGGGACTGACAGATTCCAGCGGCGATGCGACGTTGAAGACGGTGGACTCGGCGTGCCAGGGCCCGGCGATCTGGATGCCGATCGGGCAGGCCGTCGGAGCTGGTGCCGAACCGCATGGACAGGGCGGGCATGCCGGTGATGTTGAACTGGACGGTGAAGGTCTGGATGTGGGTGGCGTCGACGGTCTGCCCGTCGATGACGAACTCGGTCTTGTCGTGCTCGTGGGCGGGAATCGGCAGCACCGGCAGCAGCAGCGCGTCGAACGTGCTGAAGAACTCGGCGTACGCGTCGCGGATCCGCTCGAAGCCCTGCTCGGCTGCCACGTACTCCTCGATCGAGGTGTCGGGGGTGGCGAGCATGGTCGTGGACATCGTGAACATCTCGTCCTCGTGACCTGCGGTGGCTTCGGCCATCGCAGGCTTGAGCTCCATGACGTGCTGCTTGTTGAACAGCGCCAGCGGGTTGTCGTCGTGGAGAGTCGGAATGTCGACCTCTTCGACGTGGACGCCGACGGCCTCGAGGGCCGCGGCGGCCTCGCGGACGGTGCGCGGCGACCTCCGGGTCGACCGGACCGAGCCCCGAGTCGGTGAACCAGCCCACCCGCAGCTGGTCGGGGGCGGCGTCGCCGCTTGCCGGCGTCGAACTCCGCGGGGGTGACGGCGAAGCCGTCCTGACCGTCGGGGCCCCGCAGGATCGCGTAGCCGAGCTCGAGGTCGCGGACGGTGCGGGCCATCGGGCCGACGTGCCAGTCGCGACGCGGCGCGCGCGGCCAGACACCGGTCATCGGGATCCGGCCGTGGGTGGGCTTGATCGCCACGATGCCGGTGTGCGACGCCGGACCGCGGACCGAGATCGCCAGGTCGGTACCGAGACCCATCGGACTCAGCCCAGCGGCGATCGCTGCGGACTCGCCGCCGCTGGAGCCGCCTGGGGTGCGGTCGAGGTTCCTACGGGTTGTTCGTGCGGCCGGAGAGCAGGTTGACGCTTTCGGTGGAGTAGGAGAACTCGGGCAGGTTCGTCTTGGCGAGGAGGATGCCTCCGGCGGCCTTCATCCTCGCCACGGCGACGGCATCCTCGTCCGGGGTACGGTCGCGGAAGATCGGCGAGCCGCGCTGCGTGAGGATGCCGTCGGTGTCGATGGAGTCCTTCACCGTGAACGGCACACCGTGCAGCGGACCGACCTCCTGGCCGTCGGCGATCGCGTCGTCGGCCGCCTGCGCCTCGACGAGGGCCTTGTCGTTGAGGGTGACGATCGCGTTGATCTTCGGATCGATCGCCGTGATGCGGTCCAGCTGTGCCTGGACGACCTGCACGGAGGTGAGGGCTCCGGAGCGGATGCGAGCCGCGAGCTCCGTGGCGTCGAGGAAGTGGATGCCGTCAGTCATGATGAACTCCTTGCTAGTAGACCAGTCGTCTATTGCGGGTGAACGGTGATCGAACTGTCAGTCTGGGGTGGGTAAGTCAGTAGTGCAGGCGCGCTGCGGTGAGGGCCTGCACCCGTCGAAGAGCCTCCGGCGTGCGCTGGACCTTCGCGATGATGCTCGCACCGAGCCAGGACTCGTAGAGTTCCTGCGCCAACGTTCGTGCGTCCGTGTCGATGGTGAGGGAGCCGTCCTGCACTCCGGTGTTGATCATTCGCTCGAGATGGTCGATGATCCCTGTGGTTCCCGCAACTAGCTGCAAGCGCATGGGCTCAGAGAGATCGGAGACTTCGGCGGCGAGCTTCACGACCAGGCACTTGCCCTGGCAGTCGTCGAAGGACTGTAGGTCGGCGAACCGCTGCCAGTATTCCTGGAGCTGCTGCGCGCCGGTCATCGCCGTGTTGCCCGCGAGGCTCTTCATCGTCGCGAGATAGTCGGTGAAGTAGCTCTTCATCAGCGCTTCGCCGAAGGCTTCCTTCGAAGGGAAGTAGTAGTAGAACGACCCCTTCGGGACATCGGCGGACGCGAGCACCTCGCTGAGACCGACCGCGGTGTAACCCTTCTGGGCCATCAGCCGCTGAGCGGTGTCAAGGATGTGCCGCCGAGTGTCGATCTCGGTGGTGGGCACGGATTGATCATAGCGCGCTAGTAGACCAGTCGTCTACTAGTCTCGCGTCTCGCGGTTGTGCGGAACGGTCAGACTCCAGTCGTCAACCCTCGCCTGGCTCAGCACATGCAGGGCGGCTCCATCCCCACCCCGCGGACAACCCTGAGACCTGCCCGAGAAACATCCCGGTGGTGGGGGCTGACCGGCGGCGCCGACCGATGACCGAATCGAGGTGCGTACGGCCGTGCGTCAGCCGGCCGACACCCTCGCCGTACGGGGCGACGGCCGGCGACCGGCTGCCAAATTCTCGCCGCCCCGACGATTCAGTACCTCCAAGACGGCTGGGGCAATATGCTCAGGAAGTCTGAGCTGATCGACTACGTGGGCTGAGCGAGACGCACGCAAGGGGGCCGTTGTGGTTGACCTGCCCCCAGCCGGGCGACCGCGTCGCAGATGGCTCCTCCCGATCTTCCTGGCCGTGGGCGTCGCGCTGGTCCTGGTTGCCCTGTCGCAGCTGCTTGGAACGGGGTCAGGTGACCCACTGGTCGTGCCCAGCATGAGCGCTACGCCGGTTCCGACTGACGTGGAACCCACGGAGTATCCGACCTCGTCGCCCGTGGGGAGCGCGACGACTGATCCGACCACGTCGCCAACGCAGAGTCCGAGCCGGTCGCCCAGCGCTGATGACGAGATCGCCGCGTTCATTCGTGAGTGCCGGAGGTCGACGACGTTCCGAGTGGGGCAGGTGGACTTCCCGAAGACCTTCGAGCTGCGGCTCGGGGAAACGAGGTCCTACAACGCGGCCGTCGATGTGCGCGCTCAGCCCGCGCCCGCGACACGGGTGATTGATGCGGGTGATCCGCGGGAAGAGCCGATCAAAGTCCAATGCGTTCTGTCGGCGCGCTTGGTGCCGGTCGGTGCGGCGTTGAAGGTTGTCGCGTCCGGCGACACCGACGAACGAGGGTGGATGCCCCGGCAGTTCACTCCCGATGGAGTTGTCGAGTGGTCATGGGACATCAGCGCCCTGGAGCCGCGTGATCAGGAACTCCGGCTCGAGCTGCAGCCGGCGGTCGCAGTCGAAGACACGTCGCTGTCTCAGACCATCTCCACGACCGCGAGTTTCGTCACCCCTGTCAGCGTCGGAGCAACAGGGTTGGAACGAGGCTCCTTCTGGTTCAAGACGCAGTGGCCACTCGTCACCGGAATCGCTGGTGCGGTCGGCGTAGCAGTTCTTGGCATTCTGGCGTTCTCAACGAAGGCACGGGATGCATTGACTGCCCTGTTCAAGAGGTCCCCGCCGCCGGCCGAGACCAAGCCCAGGACTTCGCCTTCGAAGAGCTCGAAGGCAGCGACGGGCAAGGGCAGGAAGAAGACCGGACGTCGGTCTTGACGGTGAGGAAGGAGACGAAGTGTATTCCGTCCCGGCTTTCTCGACGGTCGTCGAGTACCTGTGCACTCCAGTCGCTTCACAGGCGGGCCACTGTCTGGCCTACTGCGCCTCAGGGCACTGGCAGCGGCTCTGAGTAGACGACGATCTGACGGTTGGTGACCTGGACAACCGCCCCGGTGCGCCCTCGCTGAGCCCCGGAATCTTGGCCGTGTCGGCCTCGGACAGCAGTCGGTTGTCGTCGACGACGGATACCCGGACGGCCATGAGCTGTGGGCGGGGTGATCCGGGGATGACGACGGCGCGGCCGCCGCCGACCGCGGTCGTCGTGGTCGATCGGATGTCGAGGTAGATGGTGTAGAAGAGGCCGTTGGGACGCACCCGCCCCCGAGGTCGTCGCGGGACGAGGGTGGGACGGCAGATCAGCTCCGCGGTGGAGCCGCCCGGTCCCAGGACGTGATTCCTGCCACCGGGCGGCCGTTCTCCAGGTAGCGCACCTGGTCGGCCTCGCAGGCGGCGCGGACGCGACGACGGACCGGTCCGCTGAGCAGTGGCAGTGCTGTGGCCAGGGGCACGACGCGGCTCTCGGCGATCTCGTACGGCTGGATCACCACCGTCTCCAGGATCGTGCGGTCGAAGACGCCACAGTCGAACAGGAAGCGCATGCCGCCCGGCCGGCCGGGCTTCGGGTGCAGGAAATCCACGCACGCCAGCCGGCCGGCGGTCACGTCGAGACCGCATTCCTCCTTGGTCTCGCGGCGACACGCCTGCCAGGGGGACTCGCCGATCTCGATCACCCCGCCGGGCACCGTCCAACCGCCCTTGTAGGTCGGCTTGAGGATCAGCAGCTTCCCCTTGCGGTCGCGGAGGAGAGCTCCGGCGGAGGCCTGGATCCTCGGGACCGTGACGAGAGTCTCGCTTCGTTCGGCGTCGGCGTCGCTCATGTCGGCCACACTAGGCGCCTCGGCGCGGTCACTCAGCGTGCCGGACCGAGAGCGCCTCAGCAGCTCCTGGCAGGGCAGGATGTCCGAGTGACCACTGAGCTGCCGACGGCCCTGGCCATCGCCTCCTGGCGTCGGGACGTCCACGACCTGTATGCCGCGGTGCGCGCCGAGCCCGAACCTGCCCGCGCGCACGCGATCTGGGTGGCGGGTCGCACCCGGATGTTCGCGGACCACCCGGCGTCGGCCCGGCAGGACGGCCAGAGTCTGCGACACGCGACGTACGACCCGGCGTACCGCTTCGTGGTGCCGATCGAGAACGCCGAGCCGCAGAGCTGGACGCCCCCGACCGGCACCGACGGCGAGGTGCCGTTCAGCCGGGTCGGCCGGGTGACGTTGCCCGGTCTGGGCCGACTGGACCTGTGGTGGCTCGACTCGTACGGCAACGGCCTGTTCCTGCCGTTCCGCGACACGACGGCCGGGCGCACCAGCTACGGCGCCGGTCGCTACCTGCTCGACACCGTCAAGGGGGCCGATCTCGGTCCGGACGGCAATGCGTTGGTGATCGACCTCAACTTCGGCTACAACCCGTCGTGCGCCTACGACCCGGCCTGGGCCTGCCCGCTCGCACCGGCCGGCAACCGGCTCGACGCGGACGTGCCCGTGGGTGAGCTCGTCCCGGCCGACTGACGGGCGGTCGGCTCCGATCCATCAGCCAGGCTGAGCCGTCCGCTGCCGGCGGAGGGTGGTGACGAGCAGAGCGAACGCGATGATCTGTGTGAAACAGACGGCGGCGATCAAGGCGGGTGTGGATCGTTCGTAGAGGGCTCCGGCGAGGGCGCCGCCGATGATGGCGGCACCGCCCTGGACGGCGGCGAAGATGCCGTAGGCGGTGGCGCGGCGGGTGGTGGGGGCGAGGTCGGCGACGAGGGCCTTCACGGTGGAGTCCTGGATGCCGACGGCGGTGCCCCAGATCAGCACACCGGTGATCGCCACGGCCGGGGCGCCGGCGAACGCGAGGGCCGGAACGGCGGCGACGAGGAGCGGCAGGATGAGCAGAACGCGACCCTTGACGCGGTCGTACAGCCATCCGGTGGCCAGGGCGGCGATCGCTTCGGTGGCCATCGCGGCCGCGTAGATGAGCGGGATCGCCGCGACGGGGACGATTCCGTCCTTGCTCAGGTGGTAGGAGATGACACCGAAGGTGACCAGGCCGGCGGTGGTGGCGGCGCTGGCGGCGGCGAACAGCCAGAACGTGGTCGGCAGCCCGGTGGCCCGACGGGGAACGGCCTTCTCCGCCGGCTCGGCCGAGCCCGCGGTGGGGGCTGCTGTCACCGCCGGTTCGGCAGGTGGATCCGCCATCCGGCGGCGCAGCCAGATCAGGATCACCAGGGACGCGGCGCCGGGGATCACCAGGAAGGCCAGCGCGGGCCAGAGGGCGCCGGTGAGGGCAGCGATCCCGGCGACGAGCAGTGGCCCGATCACGGCACCGGACTGGTCGAGCGCTTTGTGGACGGCGAGTCCACGTCCCAGACCGACGGCGTCCGCGGCCTGGGCGAGCAGTGCGCTCTTGGCGGGGCTGCGGACCGCCTTGCCGGTCCGTTCGGCCAGGATGAGGACGCAGGCGACCGCCAGGCCGGCGCCGGCGAGGAACGGCGTGACCGCCAGGGCCGGGACGCAGACAGCCGTCAGGGCATAGCCGGCGAAGGTGAGGGTCCAGTGGCGGCCGCTGCGGTCGGCCCAGGAGCCGGAGAACAGCCGAAGCACCAGTGCCATCGCCTCCCCGGCGCCGGTGACCAAGCCGACGAGCACCGCAGATGCCCCGAGCGAGGCGAGCAGGGGGCCACTGACCGCGCGGGAACCCTCGTAGACCATGTCGGCGCAGAGGCTGACCACACCGAAACCGATGACCGCACGCCACGGCGACCACGTCCGCGCGGCGGTCGTGTCGGCGGTCATGGAGGCTGGCAAGCGCGGCTGGTCGCGTCGCTCGAGCGGGGATCTCATTCCGAGCCTCCGGTCGTCGCATCCGGCTCGACCTCCACCGTCGGCTCGTCCGACCCGGCGGAGCGCCGGCCGAGCTGCACCCTGTACTCCCGCCAGGTCAGCGCCAGGATGATGAGATCGAACAGGGTGAGGGCGACCAGTCCAGCGGACGGGACCAGGGCGATCCGGTAGAGCTGGTACGCGATGAACACGGACAGCACCCCGATCATCCACGGGTAGGCCCACAGCTTGTTGCGAAGCAACGCGACGACGAGGACCACTTTGACCAGACCGTGAGCGAGCAGATAGACGGCACCGAACAGCACCGCCGAACCCGTGAGCCCGTCCGTGGTGTGCAGCAGATGGGTGGCGATCAGGTCGTGCGGGTCCTCGGACAGCTCTCCCTGAGTGATCGCGGCCGCGAGGTGATGGATCCGGTCCGGGGTGGCCAGGAGCAGCAGCAGACCGCCGATCAGCTCGAGGCAGCCGTTCAGGCCTTTGCCGATGATGCCGATCTCGAAGGCCCGGTCCAACCAGTTCTGGGGCTTGAACACCTCTCAGCCCGCCGCGAGGACGAGGACAGGGTGGCCGTCGCTGTCGCCGTGGTCGGTGGACACCGAGCTCGCAGTTACGCATCGGGGTCGCTCACAGCGGCGTAGACGTGGTCGGCGTAGACCGCGAACCGCTCCTCGCAGACCTTCAAGTCAGTCGCGGAGTCGATCGAGGCAGGAATGCCGAGGAGGTCACGGCTGCGAAGCTCACGGAACCAGCGTCGGAGCCGATCGAGGCTCTGCTCCTCTTCCTCCAGCTCCGCGAGCGTGTACTTGCCGATCCGTTCTTCCTTGTCCAGCTCGTCGAGGTACTTGGCGCAGTCGGCGTGGAACTCCTGCCACTCCGACTCCCGGGTCTCCACGTACAGCTGGGTCAGTCGATCCGCATCGGCATCTCCGTCGCCGCGGGCAGCCAGCACCAGCAACGATCCGGAGGCCGCCTCCACCAGCCCGGCCAACCGGTCCAACAGAGGACGGGCCGCCGGGAGGTCGGGAACCGCCCAGGTCGCTTGACCCAACGGCACGGCGCCCGATCGGCGCAGCTCCCGCCACACGCCCATCCGATGACGAGCCGGATCTGACGGCACGCGCGCCAGGATCACCAGCCACCGATCGCGCTCGGAGTCGACATGCACACCGCGATGTTACGTCACAAGTGTGACAATCCAAGACGTACGTACGTCACACCGCCCGGGCTGGGGAGCTCCCGCTCGACGGACCGAGCCCGGGCTACGCGGTGTGCGCGCCTGCCGGGCTGACGTGGATGGTGGCGGTGGTGAGGCGGGGGATGGCGTCGAGGAGATGCTCCTCGACGTGGTGGGCGATCTGGTGTCCGGCGTCGAGCGTGGTGGCGGCGACGGTGATGTCGGCTTGGGCGTGCAGGGTGTGACCGATCCAGCGAAGACGGAGGTCGTCGACGGCAAGGACATCGCCGGCTCCGAGGATGGTGTCCCGGGCTCGGTGGACGAGCGCGGGATCGACAGCATCCAGCAGGCGGGCGCCGACCTGGACGAGGGCGGAGCGGAGCACTCCGAGGATGGCGATGGCGATGAGCAGCCCGATGACCGGGTCGGCCCAGGGCAGCCCGACGGCGACGCCGCCGGCGCCGAGGACGACGGCCAGCGACGTGAAGCCGTCGGTTCTGGCGTGGAGTCCGTCGGCCACGAGGGCTGCGGAGCCGATCTGGTGTCCGACGCGGATGCGGTAACGCGCGACGAGCTCGTTCCCGGCGAACCCGATGAGGCCGGCGATGGCGACGGCCCACAGGTGGCTGACGGGTTCGGGATGGAGGAGGCGACGAATCGCCTGGTAGCCGGCGGCGACGCTGGACAGGGCGATCATGGCGACGACGACGAGCCCGGCGAGGTCCTCGGCGCGACCGTAGCCGTACGTGAAACGGTCGTTCGGTGGGCGTCGGGCCAGCCAGAACGCCACCAGCAGCGGCACCGCGGTCGCCGCGTCGGCGACGTTGTGCAGGGTGTCGCCCAGCAGTGCGACCGAGCCGGTGAACACGACGACGAGCGCCTGCAGCATCGCCGTGGCCGTGAGCGCGGCCAGACTGATCCACAGCGCCCGACGGCCGCGCGCGTCAGCTTCCAACGCGGTGTCGACCTGGTCGGCCGCATCGTGGGAGTGGGCGCCGGTCAGCTCCGAGACGACGTGTCGGAGTCTCGTTCCCAGACCGTTGCCGTGCTCATGCCGGCCTCTCGGGTGGTCGCGGTCGTGGTGAGCGTGGCCATGATGGTGCGGGTGGTGCGGGTGGTGCGGGTGGTGCGGGTGGTGGGTTGACCCCGCCGCCGGCAGCCGACTCGGTGTGCTCGCCGCGACCCTGCTGCTGCCGTGCTCCGTGTGTCACGAGCCCGCCTGAGGGAACCGGTGATGTGCCGGCACGTCCTCGAGCAGGTGCTCGACGTGGCCGATGGTGTCGATCACCAGCTGTCGGACGTGGCCGTTCTCCACCCGGTACAACACCGACGTGCCCTGCTTGCGCGTCGTGACCAGCCGAGCCATCCGCAGCTTGGCCAGGTGCTGGGAGATGCCGGGAACCGGCCGATTCAGCTCAGCGGCGAGCTCGGACACCGACTTCTCCTCCTCCAGCATCAGGCCCGCGAGCTGGAGACGCGTGGGATCAGCCAGGACGCTCAAGACCTCGACGGCCAGCGCGACAACCTCATCGCCCCAGACCGGAGCTGGTTGCATATTTGCATGCATGCGCAAACATTAACAGGAATTGGTGGGGCTCTCGGCGAGTCGACAGCCGGCGCCACACCTTCGACGTCGTCACCACGCAGTCCGCTGCGGGAAGAACGGGCCGGGCGGCTTAGGCTGACGGGAGATTCGGACGAACGGCGTCGAGAAGGTGAGGGAGCGACGGTGGCGGGGGAGCGAAGTGATCCACCGACGTCCGTGGAGACCTCCGTCGCCGGCGACGAGTCCGCGCTGGCCGCGGTGTACGCCCGCTGGTCCCCCCTCGTCTACAGCCTCGCCATGCGCTCGTTGGACTCAGTGTCCTCCGCCGAGGCCATCACGCAGGAGGTCTTCATCGCGGCCTTCACCTCCCGGACGGCACCTGATCTGACCTCGACCACGCTGCCGGCCTGGCTGATAGGCCTCGCCCGAGACCGCATCGCCGCTGCTCGAGAGGCGCTCACCGCGCCGGACGAGGCGGGGTCGCGACCCGGTCGCGCGTCCGATCGACCGGAGCCTGCGGACCTGCTCGACCAGCTCGTCCTGGCCGACGAGATCTCCCATCTCTCGGCGGTTCCCCGCGAGGTGATGCGGATGGCGCTCGGTGATGGCGACGTGACCCACGCCCAGATCGCCGAGCAGATGGGGTTGCCGGAGGGTCTTGTCCGGAGCCATCTGCGGCGTAGCCTCCTGATGTTGCAACAGAGGGTGGCGGTGCTTCATGGCGCACAGTGATCCAGAGATCCTGAGCCTGATGGCGCTGGGCGAGCGGGTGGGCACCGCAGAAGACGATGGGCACCTGCAGACCTGCCGGTCCTGCCGCGATGAGCTGTCGGAGCTCCGGCACCTGGTCGAGCTCGGTCGCGGCGTCGAGAACCTCGCGATCAGCGTTCCCGACTCTGCGGTCTGGGACCGCATCCGTGACGAGCTCGCTCTCGAGGTCGCTGTGGGCGGGTCGGTGACCGCATCGCCGGATCTGTCCCTGCGCGCAGTCATGGAAGCGGCTCTCGCCGGGTCGTCCGGTTCTCCGAACGATGACGGCGTGTTCCGAGCGACGCTGGCGCCGGTGCCCGGCCGGCGGCCCGGCCCGTCCGGCGAGGCGGTGCTGGCCGTCGATCGGCTCGGCCGACGCATCCTCCAGGTGGCGCTGCACCCGGACTCGCCCAGCCGTGGGTTGCGTCGGGCGCGCCTGGTGCGACGCGGCGGTGAGACCGACCGGATCGTTCTCGGCGTTCTCGATGGGCCGTACGGGGTCTGGACGGTCGACCGGTCGATCGACCTCGATCACTACGCGACCCTGGAGGTCGTGCAGCAGGGCGAGGACGCGAGCGGACGAGACGATGTCATCGTCCGAGGGCAGCTCGCCGCCGTCGCCTGAGGTCAGCTGCTGGGCGAAGCCTGCTCGGCGGCGAGGTGGGTGGCGGCCCACGCGGACAACAGGGTCAGGTTGTCGGCGTCGGGGGTGCCGGGCTCGGCACTGTAGGCGGTGAGGGTCAAGCCGGTGTCGCCGGGCAGCTCCAGGGCGTCGAAGGCCAGGTGGAGATCGCCGACCGCGCGATGGCGGAAGTGCTTGGTGCCGGAGCGGTGCAGGCGGACGTTGTGCGCCGCCCAGCGGGTGCGGAACTCCTCGCTTCGGGTGGACAGCTCACCGACAAGATCGGTGAGGCCCTTGTCGTACGGGTTCCGGCCGGCCTCGGTGCGCAGGATGGACACGCTGGTGTTCGCCGAGGCGGACCAGTCGGGGTGCAGCAGGTGGGCGCGGGGGTCCAGGAACACGAAGCGGGCCAGGTTCACGGGCTGTTTGGTGGTGTCGAAGGCGTCGAGGTAGAGGGCGCGCATCAAGCAGTTGGAGGCGAGCACGTCGAGCCGTCCGTTGCGGACGAAAGCCGGGATCCCGTCCAGGGAGTCCAGCAGCCGCTGCACGCTGGGTCGCACCTCCTGCCGGGGCGGACGGCGTTGCTGACGTGCTCGGTCCTGACCACCCGCCGCTCGCGCCAGATCGAAGAGGTAGGCCCGTTCGGACTCGTCGAGCTGCAGTGCTTGCACGAGTGCGCCAAGAACGCTCTCGGAGACTCCGGCGAGAGAGCCTCGCTCCATCCGGGTGTAGTACTCGACGCTCACGCCGGCGAGCTGAGCGACCTCGGCGCGCCGCAGACCCGGCACCCGTCGCGCGCCGTAGCTGTCCAAGCCGACCTGCTCGGGAGTGATCTTGGCGCGGCGGCTGGCGAGGAAGTCGCGCACCTCGTTCCGGTTGTCCACGGCCACCGACGTTATCCCGACCGGTGTGCTCTCTGGGAGTCCCTGCCGGTACCCCTCACGACAGGGACTCCCACCCCGCGTCGAGGACGCGGTTGACTTGCGTCGAGGCCGACGGCGTCGACCGATCGCCAGGAGCACGATCATGACCAGCCGGACCATCCCCGACCAAGGAGAAGCATCTGATGGACACGCGTGAACTCGGCACCAGCGGGCTGGCCGTGTCGGCCATCGGTCTGGGCTGCATGACCATGACCGGCGGCTACAGCGGGAACCCCGATCGGGCGGAGATGATCAACCTGCTGCGGCAGGCGGTCGATCTCGGTGTCACGCTCTTCGACACCGCCGAGATCTACGGTCCGCACGCCAACGAGGAGCTCGTCGGGGAAGCCCTGGCCGGCTACGGCGACCGGGTCGTGATCGCCACCAAGTTCGCCCAGGAGATCGACCCCGACACCCGTACGCCGGGGAGCAGGATGCTGACCCCCGACCAGCTCCCGGCCGCCGTCGACGGATCACTGCGTCGGCTGGGTCTGGACGTCATCGACCTGTACTACCAGCACCGGGTGAATCCCGAGGTGCCGATCGAGGACATGGCCGGTGCGGTCAAGGACCTGATCGAGGCAGGGAAGGTGCGGCACTACGGGCTGTCCGAGGCGGCCGCCGACACGATCCGGCGAGCTCACGCGGTGCAGCCGGTGACGGCGGTCCAGAGCGAGTACAACCTCTGGTGGCGCCGGCCAGAAGAGGACGTGCTCGCCGTGTGCGCCGATCTCGGCATCGGCTTCGTGCCGTTCTCCCCGCTGGGCAAGGGCTTCCTCACCGGAACCATCGACACGACCACCAGCTTCGCCGACAACGACCTCCGGGCGCGGATCCCGCGCTTCGCGGCGGAGGCCCTCGACCACAACCTGGCTCTCGTCGCCGAGGTCAAGACCATCGCCGCGGCCAACGGCGCCACACCCGGCCAGATCGCCCTGGCCTGGTTGCTCGCGCAGCAGCCCTGGATCGTCCCCATCCCCGGCACCACCAAGCTCCATCGGCTGCAGGAGAACCTGGCGGCCGACGACGTCGTCCTCAGCGACGCCGACCTCGACCGGCTCAACGAGCTGTCGACCGAGATCGCCATCGAGGGAGGCCGGTACCCCGACGCCCTCGAGGCGCAGACCAACCTCTAGCCAAGCGTGACCGCAGCCTGATCACGGTGTCGGCGCTGACCGCGCTCGGCAGGGCCGAGCAGCTGAGGTTCCACCTCGACTTCGCCCGCCAGAACGGCGTCACCGAGGAGGAGCTGAAGGTGGCCATCCTGCAGCTCGCGTTCTACACCGGCTGGCCGAACGCGATGAGTGCCATGACCGTCGCCAAGGACGCCTTCACCGACCCCGACCGGGAGTGAGCCGGGCCGGCCCACTCGGGCGGTGAGATCCATCGGCTCGGCGAACACCCGGAAGAACCGGCGACGTTCAGCTGTCGACGGCCAGCGCGTCCACGGTCTCGGTGGCGGCCCAGGACCCCAGCAGGTCGAGGGCGTGAGCCGTCGGAGAGCTCGGTTCGGCGGCGTAGATGGTCAGCGTGAGTCCGGGATCGGAGATCATGTCGACGCTCTCGTACGCGAGGTCCAGGTCGCCGACGACCGCGTGGTGGAACAGCTTCGACCCGGCGCCGTGCAGGCGGACGTCGTGACTGCCCCAGCGGGTACGGAAATCGCTGCTGCGGGTCGACAGCTCACCCACCAGATCGTGGAGCGCCTTGTCGTGCGGGTCTCGCCCCGCCTCCGTGCGGAGGATCGCGACGCACGTGTCGGCGGCCACATCCCAGTGGGGATAGAAGTCCTGGGCGGCATCGTGATCAAGGAAGGTGAAGCGGGCGAAGTTGGGTTGGTCGGTGTCGGCGGACTCGTAGACCGCAGCGTGCATGGCGCGACCGAGGCGGTTGGTGGCGAGCAGGTCCATCCGCCCGTTGCGGATGAGCGCCGGGGCGGTGATGCTGTCCAGCACCCAGGTGAGCGCCGGCCGCGGTGTCCATCGCTTGCCGACCCGCCGGCGCGGGCGCATGCCGGCACTGGTGCCGTCGGCGGCGTGGGCCAGATGGAACAGGTGGGACCGTTCGGCGTCGTCGAGCTGCAGGGCACGGGCCAGAGCGTCCAGCACGGAGGCCGAGACGCCGCCGATCGAACCCCGTTCCAGCTTGGCGTAGTACTCGACACTGACCCCCGCCAGGCCGGCGACCTCGCCGCGGCGCAGGCCGGCGACTCGGCGCGTGCCCACGGTCGGCACACCGGCCTGTTCCGGACTGACCTTGGCTCGTCGGCTCGTCAGGAACTCCCGCACCTCGGCCTTGTTGTCCACCCCGTCGACGCTACGCCGTCGGCCGGGGAACTGGGACTCCCTGTCGGTACACCCATGAGTGCTGTCGGTACACCCATGAGTGCTGTCGGTACACCCATGAGTGCTGTCGGTACACCCTTGAGTGCTGTCGGTACACCCTTGAGCGCTGTCAGAACACCCTTTGACTGCTGTCAGGACACCCTCGACGATCAGGCGGAGTCGCGTCGGATGACGCTGTGGACGTCGGAGCTGGGGCGTCTTCCCACTGGGCGTCCGGCCAGCTGCCGGACGATGGAGTCGGCGATGAAGCCCGCGATGACCTCGCTGTCGAGGCGGATGGTGGTGAGGGCCGGCAGGGAGACCGCAGCGGCGGGGATGTCGTCGACGCCGATGACGGCGAGGTCGTCGGGAACGTCGAGCCCTCGTCCGCGGGCTCCGGCCAGGAGGGCGAGGGCGATGTCGTCGTTGTAGGCGCAGATCCCGGTGACGGCCGGCCCGGCGGTCGTCCACTCCTCCAGCGCCCGTGTCACTCCCCCGGGGGTGAGGGGGACGGGAACGACCTGCGGCTCGGCGAGACCGAGCTCGGCGCACGCCTGTCGGACCCCTTCCAGGCGAGCCTGCGCGAAGGCGACGACTCGGGGGTCGTCTGGCCAGGCGTAGCCCAGGGCGCGGTGGCCGGAGGCGGCCAGGTGCTCGGCCTGCAGCCGTCCGGCGCGCTGTTCCGGGATGTCCATGGCCCGGGCCGACCGCCGGTCGAGGTCGAAGAGCGCCACCGCCAGCTCGATCCCCGCGGCACGGAGCCGGTCGGTCTCGGCGGCGTCGAGCTCCTCGAACGTGATCACGGCCGCTGGAGTGATCGTCTTCCACACGTCGCCGCGGGGTCGACCGCCGGCGGCGGGGTGGGCGAGGAAGGTGAGGCCATGGCGTCCGAGGACGTCCGACAGGCTCTCCAGCAGCTGTCCGACACTGGTCCCGATCGGCCAGTCGGGCAACAGCAGGAGGACGATGTCGGAGCGGCCCGTCATCAGCGCACGGGCTGCCACGGACGGTGTGTAGCCCAGTTCGGCCGCCGCGGCGCGCACCCGCTCACGGGTCGTCTCGGGGATGACCTGATGGGGGGTGTCGTTGAGGACGTAGCTGACGGTGGCTCGGGACACACCGGCGCGGGCGGCCACGTCTGCCGCCGTCACTCGACTCGGTCTGCGGCCCGGCGGCGTGCCCGGCGTTAGGTCGGTCACTTTCCTTGCCATGTCCCCAGCATGTCCCTACTCTACTGAAACGCGCAACTGATGCGCTTCACTGTCTGCCTCCGTCGAGTGCCCGATGACGACGTCGCTGCCGGTGCGGCGCTGCTCGGTTCCCTCGCCGTGACCCGATCAAGAGAGTGAAGTGACCCGCCGTGCTCGACATCGACCACCTGCTCACCGAGTTGACCCTGGCCGAGAAGGCCTCGCTGACCAGTGGCTCCGGCTTCTGGCACACCGCTGCGGTGGAGCGCCTCGGTGTCCCGCGGATCATGGTCTCCGACGGCCCGCACGGGCTGCGGGCGCAGCCGAATGAGGCCGATCACGTCGGACTCGGTGGTTCTCTGCCGGCGACCTGCTTCCCGACCGCCTCCGCCGTCGCCTCCACCTGGAACCCCGAACTCCTGCACCGGATCGGCCAGGCGCTGGCTCAGGAGGCCCGTGCCGCGAACCTCTCGGTGATCTTGGGGCCGGGGGTCAACATGAAGCGCTCGCCGCTGTGCGGACGGAACTTCGAGTACTTCTCCGAAGACCCCTTCCTGGCGGGAGAGCTGGCGGTCGGCATCGTCGACGGCATCCAGTCCCGCGGCATCGGCACGTCGGTCAAGCACTTCGCCGCGAACAACCAGGAGACCGATCGGCTCCGCGTCGACGCCCAGGTCGACGAGCGGACGCTGCGGGAGATCTACCTCCCGGCGTTCGAGCGGGTCGTCACCGGATCCCAGCCGTGGACGGTGATGTGCTCGTACAACAAGGTGAACGGGCTGTCGGTGTCGGAGAACCCGTGGCTGCTGACCACCGTGCTGCGCGAGGAGTTCGGCTTCGAGGGTCTGGTCGTCTCGGACTGGGGCGCGGTCTACCACCGGGTCCCGGCCCTGCTGGCCGGACTCGACCTGGAGATGCCGCCCGCCCTCGGCCGGAGCCCGGAGCAGGTCGTCGCGGCGGTCGAGGCCGGTGAGGTGCCGCTGGAGGTCCTCGACGCCCGGGTCCGGACGGTGCTCGAGCTGGTCGATCGGGGCATGGCGGTGCTGGACCTGGACGAGACGCTTCGACCTCGACGCCCACCACGCGCTGGCCCGGTCGGCGGCCGCGGAATCCGTGGTCCTGCTGAAGAACGACGACGCGGTCCTGCCGCTGGCGGCGGACGCCTCGATCGCGGTGATCGGAGAGTTCGCCCGCACCCCGCGCTACCAGGGTGCGGGTTCCTCCCAGGTCGTCCCGACCCGTCTCGACACCGTGCTGGCCCAGCTCGAGGCCGTCTACGGCGACGTCCCCTTCGCGGCCGGCTACGACCTCGACGGTACGGGCGACGACCAGGCGCTGCTGGTCGAGGCGTCGAAGGTCGCCGCCGACGCGGACACCGTGATCATGGTGATCGGCCTTCCCGGAGCCGACGAGTCGGAAGGCTTCGACCGCACCCACCTGAACCTGCCGGCCAACCAGCTGACGGCCCTGCGGGCGGTGGCGGCGGCGAACCCGAACGTGGTCGTCGTGCTCGCCAACGGCTCCACCGTGGTGCTCGGCGACGTCACCCCGCACGCCAAGGCCCTGGTGGAGGCCTGGCTCGGCGGCCAGGCCGCCGGTGGCGGCATCGCGGACGTGCTCACCGGGGCGGTCAACCCGTCCGGTCGTCTGGCCGAGACCATCCCGCTCCGCCTGGAGGACAACTCGTCGTACCTGAACTTCCCGGGCGACTCCGGGATCGTCCGGTACGGCGAGGGGCTGTTCATCGGCTATCGCGGCTACGACCGGGCCGATCAGGCCGTGGCCTTCCCGTTCGGGTTCGGGCTGTCCTACACCACCTTCGCCCTGACGGACCTGTCCGTCGCGGTCCACGGATCGGCGGCCGGCGGGGATCTCGGGGCGACGGTCGCGGTCACGGTCACCAACACCGGTGACGTCGACGGCGCCGAGGTCGTCCAGGTGTATGTGCAGGATGTCGAGAGCTCCGTCGCGCGTCCGGATCGCGAGCTCAAGGGCTTCGCCAAGGTCGCCCTGGCGGCCGGTGCCTCGGAACGGGTGACGATCGAGCTGGACCAGCGCGCTTTCTCCTTCTGGTCGGTGCGCCACGCCCGCTGGGTGGTCGAAGCCGGTGAGTTCACCGTCGCCGTCGGCCCGCACTCCCGGGACCTGCCGCTGAGCCGGACCGTCGCGGTGGAGGCCCCGGACCTGAGCGAGCCCCTCACTCGGGACTCGACGCTGCAGGAGTGGTTCGCCGACCCGACGGGCCGTCAGCTCATCGAGGGGGAGGTGGCGCAGGGCCAGCACGCGGCGGTGCTCTCCGACGAGCTGGTCGCCGTCATCGGCAACATGCCGATGAGCACGCTGGCCAACTTCGGCGGCATGAGCCTCGACCACGATGCCCTGGACCGGATCACCGCACAGTGGCGGAGCTGGAGGGCGACCGTCTAGGCGGTCGGTGGTGGTCTGGAAACTCACCCTGACCCGCTCGGGCCTGTCGGCGTCCCGGCTCGCGAAGCCGTTGGAGCGAGGTCGAAGCGACGTCATGGGCCCGTTGCTCGACCTGACAGTCGCCGAAGAAGGGCTCGGGGTGGCGGCGCGGGTCGGGCCGGTTCCCCTAGATTGAACGCGTGTCCGATGCGGCCAGTCTCGTGGCGGCCTGGGCGCGCGCCGATGCCGCCAAGGAACGCGAGATCGCGTGTCACCACCAGGCGATCCTGCTCCAGGACCACGCGACGCTGCACTTCGAGCGGCTGGGACTCTCCGGCTACGCGGCTCTTGCCCGGGGTCGGGCTCGGCACGCGGTCGTCGCCCTGCAGACGGCGCTGGACGAGCGGGCGGAGACGGACGCACGCCGATCCCTGTTCGTCGCTCGGCACGGGCTCGGCCCGGAAGCGTGGACTCCGCCCGAGGTGACTCGCCGAGTCCTCTGAGGCCCGTCCTCGCCGACGACGATCGGCTTCGTACCGCGATAGCCGTGCTCCGATCGCCCAACGCCGGCGAACGGCGTACCTGGCCCGCGATTGCGTCCAGCTCCGGGTCGTCCGGCCAGGGTGAGGAGAGCCTCAGCCGACCGCGACTCGACCAGCTATCGCGCCGGCCTTCGCCCGGCGGCGTCGGCGACGACGGAGGGCTGCGGGTGCGGTCAGGACGAGCGCCACCAGGATGCCGACGACGGCTCCCAGACCGTTGGCCAGCAGATCCCGCTCGTCGGAGACGCGGCCGGGGATGCTCCGCTGGGCGATCTCGATGGCGGAGGTCAGGGCGAGCGAAGCCACGAGTGCGAGCCACCACAGGCGCGTGCCGAACAGCAGAAGAAGGAACATCCCCACCGGCACGAACAGGGCGATGTTGGCCAGGAACTCCAGGCGCCTGTCGTCGATGGACAGCAGGTAGCCGTGCCGGTGGAAGGCGCCGAGAAGCCGGTAGATGATCGCGATGTGCTGGACCGCCACGGACTGTGGGGTCAGCGTCACCCAGGCGACGAAGGCGAGGTAGCCGCCGGTCAGCAGGCTCAACACGGGGTGTCGATGGAGCATCGTCCCAGTATGGCGACCGCAGCGCTCCCAGGACGACGTCGTGGCTGTGAGATGCATCCCGGTCCGATCCGACGCCGCCGGCGGAGGACCTTGACACCCCACAATGTCGGGTCTAGGTTCGACGCACACCTATTCTTAGACGTCGAATAAGGCTTGACCTAAGTGGTCGCCACCCTCGGCGTCGTTGTGTCAAAGGAGACAGAGATGGCGAACGCATCGGCTTTCACCAGGCGGCGGCTGCTCAGCGGGGCGCTGGGAGCGGCGGCGTTGGGCACGTTGGCGGCCTGTGGATCGAACAGCGGGACCGGTTCGCAGACCGCGGGTGGCGGCAGCACCACCGCTTCGGTGCCGCTGGCGCAGTGGTACCACCAGTACGGAGAGGCGGGCACGCAGGAGGCGGCCAAGAAGTACGCCGCCTCCTACAAGGATGCGAAGGTCACGATCCAGTGGATCCCCGGGGACTACGATGCCAAGCTGACCAGCGGCCTGTCATCGGGTTCGGGTCCCGACGCCTTCGAGGGCCATCTGAGTCGCTCGTTGGTGGCCTCCGGCCAGATCGTGGCCCTCGACGACCTGATCGCCGACGTGAAGGACGACTACGACCCCTCGGACCTGGTCTCGAGCTCGATCGACGGCAAGCTCTACGCGCTGCCGATGATCATCGACCCGCAGATGATCTATTACAGCAAGGAAGCGCTGGCCGCCAAGGGCATCACCGCCATCGCGACCGTCGACGACCTGATCGCGGCGGCCGGTGAGCTGACCACCGGCGATGTGAAGGGTCTCTTCGCCGGCAACACCGCCAACGTCGACCTGGGCGGCATGCAGGGTCCGGCCATCTTCTCCACCGGTGGCACCTTCCTCACCGAGGACAAGAAGGTGGGCTTCGACGTCGCGAAGGTGTCCGACGTCTTGGTGAAGCTGCGCACCCTCGCCCAGAGCAAGAGCCTGCTGCTGGGCAACGACACCGACTGGTGGGACCCCACCGCCCTGAACGACGGGCTCTGCGCGATGCAGTGGCAGGGCATGTGGGCGGTGCCGGGGATGACCGAGGCGCTCGGTGGCGACGGCATCGGCGCCTTCCCCTTCCCGGCGGCGAGCGCGTCCGACGGGAAGCCCGCCGTGGTGAAGGGTGGCTGGCAGGCGTTCGTGAACGCCAAGTCGGCCCACGTCGACGAGGCCAAGGCCTTCACCAAGTGGTTGTGGGTCGACAACCTGGAGGATCAGGAGGACTGGTGCCTGAACTACGGGTTCCACATCCCTCCCCGCAAGAGCCTGGCGGCCAAGGCCGAGAAGCTGCAGTCAGGAGTGGCCGCCGAGAGCGTGAAGCTCAACACCGACCACGGGATCGCGAACAGCCCCGAGTGGACCCCGGCCATGCAGACGGCTCTGTCGGACGCGGTGACCCGGATCGTCGGCAAGAACGCCGATCCCGAGAAGGAGCTCAACGCGGCCGTCAAGAAGATCAACTCTGAGCTCGCGAAGATCGGCTGATGGCCGGCACGGTCGCGCCGACCACCGCGGAGGCCGCCGCCCGCATCGCCGACCAGGTACCCGCCGCCGGCCGCCGACTCAAGGGTGGCCGGGGCGCGTTCTGGTTGTTCGTGACCCCGTTCCTGGTCGGCCTGCTGATGTTCGTCTACCTGCCGATCGTGTGGAGTGCGGTCCTCAGCTTCTTCAACGCCCAGGGGACCGTCCGGCCGACCGAGTTCGTCGGCTTCGCCAACTACGTGACCATGCTGACCGATCCCGCCTTCATCGGGTCGTTGGGCACATTCACCGTGTTCGCGGTGTTGATCGTGCCGATCACGTTCGCGCTGTCGCTGGCGATGGCGGTGATCGTGAACCGGGTGCGGGTGGCGAAGGCGTTCTTCCGGTCGGCGTTCTTCATCCCGACCGCCTGCTCCTATGTGGTGGCGTCGCTGATCTGGAAGATGTCGATCTTCAACGGCGTCCGCTACGGTCTGGCCAACCAGGTCCTGCGGGTCTTCGGCATCGAGCCGGTGGCGTGGTTGTCGACGCTGGACCCGCCGACGTACTGGATCGTCATCGTCACGGTCAGGCTCTGGCTGCAGTCCGGGTTCTACATGATCTTGTTCCTGGCCGCCCTGCAGAACATCAACCCCGAGCTGTACGAGGCCGCCTACGTCGACGGCGCCAAGCCCGGTTGGAAGATCTTCCGCGACATCACCTTCCCGCTGCTCAGGCCGACGTCGGTCTCGGTTCTCCTGCTCAGCCTGATCGCTGCGTACCAGGCCTTCGACGAGTTCTACAACCTGCTCCGCACCGCGGAGTATGCCCGACCACCCCTGGTCTATCTCTACAACCTCGCGCTCGGCACCCAGCAGAACTTCGGGCTGGGCAGTGCGGGAGCACTGATCCTGGCCGCGATCATCGCCGTCATCACCGTCATCCAGGGCCGGATCTTCGGCTTTGACCGGGCAGAGGACTGAGGGGGCAGCGCCATGCAGAGCACCAGTGTGCGAGTCGTCGGCCAAGGCAAGGGGATCGGCGACCGGATCGCGGACGTGGCCGGCTGGATCGTGTTGGTCGTGATGACGTTCGCGTTCCTGCTGCCGTTCTATCTGCTGATGCGCAACGCCCTGGCGACCCGCAAGGACGTCACCGCGGTGCCCTGGAAGCTGTGGCCGTCGACGCCGCAGTGGCAGAACTTCACGGACCTGTTCACCAGCTCGGAGATACCGATGGCGAGCTCGATGATCAACTCGGCCATCATCGCGGTCTCCACCACCATCGGCACCCTGCTCGTCTGCTCGATGGCCGGCTACGCCCTGGCTCGGATCCCGAGCCCGTTCGCCCGGCCGATCTTCTACATGGTGCTGGCCACGCTGATGATTCCCGCCGCCGTCACGTTCGTGCCCAGCTTCATCATCGTGTCGGCGTTGGGCTGGGTGTCGGACTTCCGCGGCATCATCATCCCTGGACTGTTCAGCGGCTTCACCGTCTTCCTCTGCCGGCAGTACTTCCTGGCGTTCCCGAAGGAGCTCGAGGAGGCGGCCCGCGTCGACGGACTCGGCTACTGGCGCACCTACTGGCGGATCGTGGTGCCGAACTCCGGCGCGTTCCTCGCGGCGATCGGGGTGATCACCTTCATCGGCTCGTGGAACGCGTTCCTCTGGCCCTTGATCGTCGCCCAGGACCAGTCGATGTGGACCGTCCAGGTCACCTTGTCCACCTTCATCACGGCCCAGACGATCAACATCCCGCAGCTGTTCGCGGCCGCCATCGTCTCCATCCTGCCGTTGGTGCTGGTCTTCGTCTTCCTGCAGCGCTATCTCGTCCAGGGCGTCGCCCAGACGGGACTGAAGGGCTAGGAGCGGACGGGGAGTCCACTCCTCCAGGGGAGTCGCCCACGCATCGGTGCCACTCGGAAAGGGGTGTCATGTCGCCGCGCGCGACCCGGAAGCGCACCACGCGCGACATCCGCAGCGCCAGCCGGTTCGCCGTGCTCCGCGGTCTCTACACGCTCGGCATGCCCACCCGGCAGGAGCTGGCCTCCCTGACCGGTCTGAGCTTCGCCACCGTCGCCACCATCGTCAACGAGCTCATCGGGATCGGCATGCTGGTGGAGGCCGGTCGGGAGGACTCCAACGGCGGCCGGCCCCGCGTGCGGCTCAGGATCGATCACCTGCGGGGGCTCCTGGTCGGCGTCGACGTCGCGGAGACCTACGTCCACGCCGACGTCTTCGATGCGGCTCTGACCAGGGTCTCCCACCACGAGCACCCGATCGCCGACCCCGCCGACGTGCTGGACGAGATCGTCACGGTGGTGACCGAGGCGATCGCCCAGCACAGCGGCACGTCGGTGCTCGGCGCGGGGATCAGCATGCCGGGCCAGGTCGAGCCCGCGACCGGGGTCTCCGTCTTCGCGCCCGGCTGGGGCTGGTCGGACGTGCCGGTGCAGCGACTGCTGACCGAGCGGCTCCCGCTCCCCATCCACGTCGACAACCCGCTCAAGGCCACCACCGTGGCCGAGCTCTGGTTCGGCCACGGCCGCGAGGTGGACAACCTGGTCACCATCAACCTCGGCACCGGCGTCGGTGCCGG
Organism: uncultured Actinomycetota bacterium; assembly: GCA_963794405.1. Classification (GTDB taxonomy): domain Bacteria; phylum Actinomycetota; class Actinomycetes; order Propionibacteriales; family Propionibacteriaceae; genus Microlunatus. The sequence continues at coordinate 334,536 of CAWCDP010000015.1, read as the reverse complement.
CATCGCGATCGACGGCCAGCTGATCCGCGGGGCGGCCAACAACGCGGGCGAGTGGGGTCACACCACGTTGATCATGGACGGTCGCCTCTGTCGGTGCGGCCGTCGCGGCTGCGTCGAGGCCTACGTCGGAGTCCCCGGCATCCGCGCCACCCTCGCCGAGCTGGCCCCGGACCACCCTTGGCTGCTCGAGTCGCAGGCCGGTTTCATCGTGTCTCTGGCCGGTGGGCTGTCCGCCCGCGACCCGCTGGCCGAAGCGGTGCTGGACCGGCTCGCGTACGACCTGGGCGCAGCCCTGGCCAACGTCGTGAATCTGATCAACCCGCAGCGGATCGTGCTGACGAGCTGGATCGCGATCCAGCTCGGTGAGTGGCTGCTCGAGCCGACCCGCGCGCGGATGACCGCCGAGGCGATCACGGGCTCGGCCGACGTCGTGGAGCTCGTGCTGAGCGCGGCCCCGGAGAGCCCGGTCACCCTCGGCATGGCGACCCTGGTGCTGGAGAGCTTTCTCCAGCACGCCGGACTGCCCAGTCCGACCAACGCCCCCATCGGTCTCGGCTCGACCCACTGACCGTACGGCCCACGCGGCTGGCCGGTTCGCAGATCTGATCGTCGTCGTTGCGCGGGGCCTCAGACCCCGCCGGCGAGGTCGTCGTTCGTGATGCCCGAGAGCACCGACCGGTTCTCGTCCCGGGTCAGGTGGCGGTCCGGGTCGGCGTGAGCGTCGCTCAGCTTGATCAGGATCCAGTTGCGGTCGTGGCCACCCATCCGGGTGCGGGTCAGCGCGTACCCGCCGTTGAGCTTGTGACCAGACACCACGAACCGCAGATGACCGCGCTCCAGCGCCGGACCCGGGGGCTCCGCCGGTCGGTAGGTGCCGGTGTCCCAGACGATCTTGGTGTCGATCCGACCGGTCCCGCTCACCGAACGACCTTCGTAATCGAGCTGGTCGAGATCGTGGTCATCGACCAGCACGGCGAGTCGTTTCTCGGCCGGATCGAGCGAAGGTCCTTTCGGCACCGCCCACGAGACGAGGACGTCGCCCACCTCGAGGCGCAGATCGAAGTGCAGGGTGCTCGCCTGGTGGCGGTTGACGACGAATCTCAGCGGCTCGGTCGACGGCATGGTCGCTCCAGTCTGCCAAGGCCGTGGTCGGCTGCGAAGGACGACCGGGTCACCCAGCAGGCAGCACGCAGAACTCGTTGCCCGAGGGGTCGGCGTACACCCGCCACGGCAGCTCACCCCACGCCGGGTGCAGCTCTCGGCCGCCGCGCTCGAGGATCGCCGCACCGCAGGTGCCCGGATCCTCCCCGACCTCGAGCCGGACATCGAGGTGCAGCCGGTTCTTGGTCGGGCCCTTCGGCGTGCGCTCGGGGCACATCTCGAGGAGAGGGCCACGCAACGACGGGTGGCGCAGGGAGCGCGGCGCGACACCCGGCACCTCGACCCACCCGGTCAGCCAGGACCAGAACTCGGCGTCTTCGTCCGGGTCGGCCGAGTCCAGGGGCAGCGCCGCCAGGGGACCGCTGCCGGCGTACGCCTCCCGATCCGGCAGCACGCAGCAGGGATTGCCCTCCGGGTCGGCGAGCACGACCCACGGCACGCCACCCTGGCCGATGTCCAGATGCCGAGCCCCCAGTCCGAGCAGCCGATCGACCTCCTCGGCCTGCCGGGAGCCACCCTGGAGGTCCAGGTGCAGTCGAGGCGTCGCTCGGGGCGGGTCGCTGACCCGCTGGAAGCAGAGGTCCAGCACCGGCCCGTCCTCGATGCTGAGGCGGGTCTCGAACCCGGCGGGGTCGTCGGACAGGCGCTCGCCGCCGACCACCGCCTCCCAGAACCGTCCCAGCCGCTGGGGGTCCACGGCGTCCACGACGAGGTTCTCCAGCTGCACGAGCTCAGCCTAGGGGCGGACTGTCCGGCGGTGGCGATCCCACGATCGCCGCTCCGACACGACCCTCCCCGCAACCCGGGGACGAGGTCACGTTCGTCGGGGCTTCAGCTCACTGGTCGTCGCGCCAGCTGTGACTCGGCGTCCAGCCGAACAGCGTGTGCATCTTCGTGCAGTCGAAGGCCGACCGCGGGTCCTCGTAGTCGTCGGCGAAGCCGTCGAACCCGGGATAGAACTCAGCCATCAGCGAGCGCAGTCCCCGGGTGGCCCGGGTGTCGGCGGCGGCGATCAGACACACCTCGTGACCACTGCTGCTTCCCTCCAGCGCGGCGCGGTAGGCGGTGCCCACGTCGCGGGCGTCGATGTAGCTCCAGAAGTTCCCCCGGCTGCGTGCGGGGTCGTCCCACTCGGCCCGGAAGCGGTCGTAGCCGTCGGGCGGGATGACGTTGTTGATGCGTAGACCGACCCACGCCGTTCGCGGGTAGCGGACCGCGAGCGAGTCCGCGATCACCTCACTGAGGTACTTGCTGAGGGCGTAGGCGTTCGGCGAGGGGCGGCGCTCACTCTCGTCGAACGGGATCCGAGCGGGGGTCGTCCCGTCGGTCAGCAGTCCGGTGGCCATCTCGCTCGAGGCGTACACGACCCGGCTCACGCCGAGATCTCCGGCCGCCTGCATCAGGTTGTGGGCGGAGAGGACGTTGTTGTCGAAGACGTCGATCTGAGCCTGGCCACTCGGCGCGGGGTTCGCGGCCAGGTGGCAGATCCCCTCGGGCCGGAACTGGAACAGCGCGTCGTAGACCTTGCCCGCGTCAGTGAGGTCCACCCGACAGAACTCTCCGGGGAGCTCCAGGTCGACCCGATCGGCGAGATCGAAGTTGACCACCTCGTGCCCGGCCCGGTCCAGGTTCCGCACGACCCACTGTCCCGCGCGACCGGTCCCTCCTGTCACGACTACCCGCATGCGACGCTCCGTTCCCTGTCGACGATCACCTGTTGTGCGAATCCTTGGGTGCCCGTTCCGGCCCGGCCCAAACATCGGCTGCTCCTTGAACGCGGTCTCCTGCGAGGGACGTCCTGACCAGAGGAGTCGTCGCGAAGAGGGGGAGGGCCACCTCGACCACGGTGCCGTGCGGGTCGGCCGGGCGAAGGGACAGGCTGCCGCCGGCCGCCTCGATCCGGATCCGCCGCGACGCCAGCCCGAGGTGGCCGTCGGCGAGACGGCTGGAGAGGTCGACGTCGCCGAGGCCGCGGCCGTCGTCGGTGACGCGCAGCCGGACCGACTCCGGCTCGCGGCTGAGCTCGACGCGCACCGTGCGGGCGGCGGCGTGCTTGGCCACGTTGACCAGGAGCTCACGGGCGGTGGTCAGCAGGAGCTCGTCGACGTCGGTTCGGTCGCCGTCAGCCCAGCCGTCACTGGTCAAGGTCACAGCGAACCGACCGCGGGCCCGACTGGTCTCGACCAGGTCTCGCAGGGCCGGCAGCAGACCCGTCGCCTCGATGACCGCGGGATGCAGCTGGGCCACGCTGGTGCGCAGCAGGCGAGCGGACTCGGTCAGCGCGAGGTCGACGCGGCGGACGGCGTCCAGGTCACCGTCGGCGAGATCATCGAGCTCCTGCCGCGCCCCGAGCACGTACTGCAGGGCGCCGTCATGGAGTGCCTCGGCCAGGTTGCGTTGCTCCCGCTGCTCGATCGTGATCATCTCCGACAGCAGGGCGTTGCGGTCTGCGAGCAGACCGGCGATCGTCAGCACCCGCGAGCGCTGGAGCCGGGACAGCAGGATCGCGCCGAGCCCGACGGTGGCGAGCATCAGCGTGCGCAGCACCGTGTAGGAGAGCGGCTCCTGCTCGGTCCGCCCGGTGATCAGCCCGGAGAACAGGTAGACCACGACCGTCGGGATGACCACTGCCGCGCAGATGGCCGGGCTGAGCTGAGCGGCAGCTATCACCGGGATCAGGAAGAAGCCGTTGATGATCAGGTACGGCGTCCACGACACCGCCGCCGTCGCGTCGGTGAGGAAGGTGAGTGCGGTCAGCACGCCGACGTCGACGAACAGCGCCAACCAGAGGAAACGGCGGGTCCGGTCACCGGTGCCCAACGCGTAGATCGCGAGACTCCAGACCAGGTAGCAGCCGACCACCACCCAGCACAGCGCGAGGTTCGCCGCCGGTGGTTCGGTCATCAACACAGCGACCAGGAAGATCACCAGCAGGAGTCGCAGCAGGCGACGCAGGTTCGCGCCGCGGTTGGCGTGCTCGCTCAGCAGCGACTGGGGGACACTCACTCCAGCAGTCCTCGCCGCATCGCCTCGGCCACCGCCGCGGCGCGGTCGGAGACCCCGAGCTTCTCGTACAGCCGCTGGGTGTGCGTCTTCACCGTGCTGGGGCCGAGATAGAGCTCGGCGGCCAGCGCCGGGATCGACAGCCCTCGGGCGAAGCCCTGCAGCACCTCGAGCTCCCGCGGGCTCAGGGCCGGACCGGCGGCCTGCCCGCGGAGCCTGATCTGGTCGGCGAGACCGGCCGCGAGCTCGGGTGGGACGACCGTGCCGCCCTGGGCGACACTGATCACCGCCTCGACGATCTCGGATCGTCTGGCCTCCTTGGACAGGTAGCCGTTCGCCCCCTCCTGGAGCGCTCGGAAGACCACCGCGCTGTCGGTCAATGCCGACAGCATCAGGGTCCGGGTCGCCACGGCGTCACGGACGAGAGCGTGCACCACGTCGAGGCCGTCCAGATCGGGCATCTGGTAGTCGAGCACCGCGACGTCGGGCCGCTCCGAACGGATCAGCTCGAGCCCCTCCCGACCGTTCCCGGCCTCGCCGACGACCTCCAGGTAACCGCTCTGGCGAAGGCCCCGGCTCAGACCGTCCCGGAAGAAGGGGTGGTCATCGACCACCACGACCCGGATCGCCGACCGGGCCTGGGTCGCACGGCCGCTGCCGCTCGCCCCGCCGACACCACCGTTGCTGCTGCTCATCGTCGACTCTCCCGCTCGTGCCGACGCTCCCGCTCGTGGCTGCCCTGTTGCGCCTGCCGTCAGTGTGGCGCAACCCGTCGGGTGGCGCGACGCAGCGCTGCGGCCCGCCCCCGATGGATGGGATGGGCCGCACGTGCCGGCTGGCTGGTGCTGCGTGATGGCGACGAGACCTCTCAGCTGCCCATCTGGTTGTCGCCGTGGACGAGCTGGTAGTCCAGGGCGGCCTGAGTGGCGGTGTTCATGGTGCCGGTCTCCGGCAGGTGGGCCGACGCCTGGAGGTAGTCGACGGCCTTGGTGGTGTCGGCGTTCCAGTAGCCGCTGATCGGACCGTCGTAGTAGTTCAGCTGGGCCAGCTGCGACTGCAGGGTCTTGGTCGACTGGGACGGCGTCACCGCGGGGTGGCTGTGGTGGTGTCCGTCGTGGGACGGTGCCGCTGTGGTCGGCCGAGCTGGACGAGGAGCTCGAGGTGGACTGGGCGTGGGCGGCGGGGGTCTCCAGGGTCATGGTGACGACCGCGGTGAGGCCGGCGATGGCCACGCCCCCGGCGACGATCGCGGCCACGAGGCGGCGGGAGATCTTCGGCGCGGCGCCCTGGGGTTGTTGGTGTTGGTGCTCATGGTGGTGGTCTTCCTTCCTGCTCGGCCCGGACCGTCCGTTCCGACAGGACTGAATCTGCCGTGGATCCGGCCCGACGGCAGTCGACCGGTCGGGTGACGTCCGGTCGACTCCGCTGTCCACCGATCGGGGGACACCGGCACCCTGACCGCCTCGTCACCGTGGGCGGGCCGGCGTCGAGCGGCCCCCGACGTCAGTTCCGGGCGCTGCTGGACCGGCGGACGATCAGCTCGTGGGGCACGACGTAGCTGCGGCTCTCGGAGCGGTCGCCGTTGATCCTGGTGATCAGGGCGTCCACGGCCTTCTCGGCGAGGCCGAGCAGATCCGGGGCGACCGAGGTCAGACTGGGCTCGCTGTAGGCACCGTCGTCGATGTTGTCCCAGCCGACCACCGCGATGTCGTCGGGCACGACCAGCCCGGCTTCGCGCAACGCCGCCAGGGCGCCCAGGGCGAGCAGGTCGCTGGCGCAGATGAGAGCGTCGCAGCGTCGGAGCCGGGACAGGCTCTCCCGCACCCGGCGGGCTCCCTCGTCGCGGCGGAACCGGCCGGTGGTGACGACGAGATCCGTCGCGTCGAGTCCGTGGTCGACGAGCCGCTGGCCGACGGCCAGGGCGCGCTGCTCACCGACCCCGGGGTAGACGTCGGGCTGACCACCCAGGAAGACGAACCGGGATCGGCCCTGACCGACGAGGTGGTCGACGACCTCCCCGGCCGAGGCGGCGTTGTCGATGGCCACGTAGTCGGCGGAGCTCTCCGGCAGCGCCTCGCCGAGCAGCACCATGGGGGTGTTGCGGCTCATGTCGGCCAGCAGGCGGGGGTTGAGCGCGAGCGGGCTGTAGATGACCCCGTCGATGCCGTGACCCGGGTAGCCGCGCGCCGCCTGCTCCTCGCGCTCGACGCGTCCACCGGTCTCGTCCATCACGACGGTGTAGCCGCGCGGCTCGGCGGCGGCGATGAGCTCGTGGGCGAGAGCGCCCAGGTAGGGCTCGTCGATGCGGGGGACGGCGAGGGTGATCATGTTGCTGCGGCCGCTCTGCAGCTGTCGGCCGGCGAGGGAAGGTCGGTAGTCGAGCTTCTCGATCGCGGCCTGGACCCGGGCCCGGGTCTCGTCCTTCACGTAGGGACGCTGGTGGACGACGTTGGTCACCGTCTTCAGCGAGACCCCGGCCAGAGCGGCGACGTCCTTGATCCGGGCCGGCCGCCGAGGGTCGCCGGCTTCGCGCGAGGTCACGGGTCTGCTCCTTTCCGTCGGGTCCGGAGAATCCTGATCCGTTGACAGTGTGGAGAGCATAGGGCACAGTTCTTCTAACGTTAGAAATCTTGGTTCGGCGAACCGACACGCGCTCGGAACCTCCCGCGAGACAACGGGTGAGGAGGATCTCGGGCTCCCCGCCGGAGCCGACCCGCCCGACCGACGACGAAGGAGTCATCGTGTTCACACGTACGCCCTGGCGACCCCTGGCCGCGCTGGTCGCGGCGGGGGCTCTGCTCCTCACCGGCTGCACCGGTGGGGCTCCCGGCACCGACCAGTCCCAGGCTCCGCAGGAGACCGCCGGACCGCAGCGAGATCCGCTACATGATCGGGCAGCCGGAGGATCCCGCCGACCTCGAGCTGATCAAGAGCGACATCAAGAAGTTCGAGTCCGAGAACGCCGGGATCACCGTCAAGCTCGACGTCATCCCGTCCGAGAACGTACGGACCGTGCTGCAGACCCAGCTGCGTTCCGGCGAGGGTCCCGACGTCTTCGGCTACGACACCGGCCCCGGGTTCGCCGGTGCGTTGGCCAAGGCGGGTCTCGTCTACGACCTGACGAAGGCGTACGAGGAGAACGACTGGCCGATCTACGACTTCGCCAAGCAGCGGGTCACCTTCGACGGCAAGCTCGTCGGCGTGCCGAGTCAGATCGAGGAGGTCGGCGTCTTCTACAACAAGGACGTCTTCACCCAGCTGGGCCTCGAGCAGCCGCAGAGCCTCGACGACCTCACCGCGGCCATGGGGAAGATCAAGGACTCCGGCGTGATCCCGATGGTCGTCAGCGACAAGGAGGGCTGGCAGGGCGGCCACCTGCTCAGCATCTCGCTGTCCAGCGCGGTCGGCTCGGAGACGATGGACCAGCTGATCAACGGTCAGAAGTCGTGGGACTCACCGGAGGTGGTCGACGCCCTGGCCGTCTGGCACGACTTCCAGAAGGGCGGCTACCTCAACCCCTCGCCGACCGCCGTCACCTACGACAACGGCAACGCCCTGTTCTACTCCGGCAAGGCCGCGATGAACCCGACCGGCAGCTGGTTGGCCCTCGACATCGAGCGCAACGTGAAGTTCGGGGTCGGCTTCATCCCGTTCCCGGCACCGCAGGGACCAGGCATCTTCAGCGGTGGCCTGGGGTCGGGGACCTTCGTGAACGCGACCACCAAGCACGCCGATGCGGCGATCAAGTTCCTCGACTACGGCATGACCGAGGAACACGGCCGGTGGGCCGTGGAGAAGCTGCAGGACATCCCGGCCTACCCGGTCGACACGGCCGGCATCGAGGCCAGCCCGCTGTTCAAGCAGATCCTGGACGACTCGGCCAAGATCGCCGACGGCAGCGGCGACTTCGGCTACAACATCGACGTGCTGACCCCCGACGCCTTCAACAACGCCATGTGGAAGGGCATGCAGGGGCTGCTGACCGACCAGACCACACCGGAGAAGGTCGCCACCCAGCTGCAGGCCGCCTACGAGAAGTCGAAGAAGTAGCGGCGGTGGCGCGCACCTCCACGCTGCCCGCGGGTGACCAGGCGGGCGCAGGCCCGCCTGGGCATCCTGCTCACCCTGCCGGTCATCGCCCTGGTGGTCGTGTTCTTCGTCTTCCCGATGATCAGCGCTCTGTACTTCTCGGTGGTCGACTTCGACGGCATCGATCCCACCCCCGAGTTCGTGGGGCTGGCCAACGTCATCGAGATGTTCACCGATCCCGAGACCTGGCACGCGCTGAGCAACAACGTCATCTGGATCATCGTGGGGACCGCGGCGCCGATGATCATCGGGTTGTTGATCTCGGTCCTGATCTGGACCACCCGTCGGGGCGCCGGGATCTACCGGCTGGCGTTCTTCCTGCCGTTCGTGCTCCCCGGGGTCGCGATCGGGATCGTCTGGACCTGGATCTACGACCCGGTCAGTGGCTGGCTGAACCGGGCGCTCGAGGCGGTGGGACTGGACAGCCTGGTGCGGGGTTGGCTGGGCGATCCGGACCTGGCCCTGTACGCGGTGCTGGCCACGGCTGTCTGGGCGTACAGCGGCTTCGTGATCATCATCTTCCTGTCCGCCCTGCGCAACGTCGACATCGAGCTGGTCGACGCCTCGCGGATCGACGGGGCGAACGCCTCGCAGCGGCTGTGGTTCATCCTGCTGCCGCAGATCATGCCGGTCTTCTTGATGGTGCTGACCCTGACGCTGGTCGGTGGCTTCAGCGTCTTCGACATCATCTTCATCATGACCGGCGGCGGCCCCGCCGACGCCACCAACGTGCTGGGCACCTACTCCTACACGCAGGCGTTCCAGCTGAGCCGGATCGGCTACGGCACGACCCTCGCCCTGTTGATCACCGTGCTGTCCATCCCGTTCGCGGTGGCGATCAACCGCCTGCAGCGTCGCCTCGCCCTCCAAGACACCGGAGCCTGACGTGTCCCATCCACCACCCTCCTTCGAGCTGGCCGAGGCGGCCACCGACGATCGCCCGGCTCCCGTGCCCACCCGACGCCCCGGTGCCCGCCGCACGCTCGCCGTCGGGCTGCGCCACCTGATCCTGGTGCTGCTGGCGTTGCTGACGCTGTTCCCCGTCACTGCTGGTCGTCTCCACCGCCTTCAAGACGCCCGAGGACGTGCGGCTCAACCCCTTCGGGCTGTTCACGTCGTTCTCCTGGGCCAACCTCGTCGACGCCTGGACCGTCGGGAGGTTCTCCGACTACCTGGTGAACAGCATCCTGCTGTCGGTGCCCAGCACGGTGCTGGTGGTGGCGGTCTCCACCATGGCCGGCTACGCGTTCGCGCGGCTCCCGTTCCCGGGGCGGACGTTCGCCTTCTACGCCGTGGTCCTGGGGCTGCTGGTGCCGTTCTTCACCTACATGATCCCGCTCTACTTCCAGCTCAGGTCGATGGGTCTGCTCGACACGCTGCTCGGGGCCAACCTGGTGCTGGCGTCGACCGGCATCTCGTTCGGGACCTTCTTCATGCGGGCGTTCTTCACCGACCTGCCCGAGCGAGCTCGAGCACGCCGCCCGGGTCGACGGCTGCTCGGAGGCCAGATCTTCCTCCGCGTGATGCTGCCTCTCGTCTCCTCCGGCATGGGCGCCCTGGCCGTCTTCACCTTCCTGGGCAACTGGAACAACTTCCTCATCCCTCTGCTGTATCTGCCCAGCGGCGACTACCGTCCGCTGACCACCGGTCTCTACATGTTCACCGGCGGCCGCTCGATCGACATCGGACCGCTCGCGGCCGGCACCTTGATCACGATCGTGCCCGTGATCGCCTTGTTCGTGCTGCTGCAGCGACAGGTCACCGAAGGCTTCATCTCGGGTGCGGTCAAGGGCTGAGCATGCTGCCGCGTCCGCCCGATCTCTGCCGATCTCACCTCTCGCCACCTCACCCACCACCACGAAGGAGCGTTCTGCCATGGGTTCCATGGTCAGCTTCACCTCACCCTGCGTCGCCGAGGTCGTACCCGATGAGGATCGACCACTGGGGCCGGACGACGTCCGGCTGAAGACGCTGTTCTCCGGCATCTCCGCCGGCACCGAGCTCACCGCCTATCGCGGCAGCAACCCCTATCTGACGAAGCGCTGGGACGAGGAGCTGCGGCTCTTCGTGGACGGCTCGACCTCGTTCGCGTACCCGGTGGACGGATGGGGGTACGAGGAGGTCGGCGAGGTCGTCGAGGTAGGTGACGGCGTCGACGGTCTGCGGCCCGGCGATCGCGTCTGGGGGACCTGGGGGCACCGCACCGGCACGGTGCAGCCGGCCGAGAGGGCCGCGGCCCGGCGGCTCGGCCACGACGTCGATCCGCGGATCGGGATCTTCTCCCAGATCGCGGCCATCGGACTGAACGTCGTGCTGGACGCCGACATCCACGTCGGCGAGACGGTCGCGGTCTTCGGTCTCGGGCGTGCCCGGACAGATCGTCGCGCAGCTGGCCCGCCTGAACGGCGCCACGGTGATCGGCGTCGACCAGATCGCGGCCCGCCGGGAGCTCGCCGCCGAGCTGGGCGCCGACGTCGTCCTGGACGCCGGTGAGGGCGAGGTGGCCGAACGGATCCGCGCGCTGACGTCGGGGCGGGGCGCCGACGTCTGCCTGGAGGTGACCGGCAACTACCGGGCCCTGCACGAGGCGGTCCGCTCCGTGGCGTACAGCTCGCGGGTGTGCGCGGCCGGGTTCATGCAGGGTGACGGCGTGGGGCTCCGGCTGGGGGAGGAGTTCCACCACAACCGGGTGAACATCGTCTGCTCGCAGATCTCCGGGGTCGCTCCGTCCCTGCAGCACCGCTGGGACGGCTACCGGCTGGCCCGCACGGCGATGGACCTGGCGACCGCGGGGCGGCTCCGGGTGCTGGAGCTGATCACCCACACCTACCCGCTGGCCGACGCGGGCGCCGCCTTCACCATGCTGCACGAGAGCCCGGAGCAGGCCCTGCAGGTCCTGCTGAGCTTCGAGGAGGTGGGGGCATGACGTTCCGACTGGCGGCCGCCGAGGGGACCCTGCCCGGGCAGAGCCTGGAGGAGAAGTTCGAGTTCGTGACGTCGGTCGGGTTCGACGGCATCGAGCTGTCCGGCCGCGGCGACGGCATCTTCGCCGGTCGCGTCGACGAGCTCCGGGCCGCCCGCCGGGCGGGCGTGGTGATGCCGACCGCGGTCGTGCACATGGACCACTTCATCGGCGACTTCGACAGCGACCGGCGCCGCGACGCGATCGACCAGCTGAAGCTGCTGTTGTCGACCATCGTCGAGGCGGGCGGAACGGGGGTCGTGTCACCCCACGCCTTCGGGCTGTTCTCGACCAAGCTGCCGCCCTTCACGCCACCGCGCCCGGCCGCGGAGTCCCGGAGACTCCTGGTGGAGGCGCTCCGCGAGGCCGGCGAGCACGGCGTCGCGGTCGGAGCGGTCGTCTACCTGGAGCCGTTGAACCGCTACGAGGACTTCGTGGTCAACACCCTCGCCGACGCCGCGTCGATCGTCGACGAGGTCGACTCGGCGGGCGTCCAGGTGATCGCCGACACCTTCCACATGTCGGTCGAGGAGTCCGACATCGGTGCGGCCGATCGAGGCCACCGGAGCCCGGATCGGCCACGTGCAGCTCGGTGACAGCAACCGGCTCGAACCCGGAGCCGGTCACTACGACTGGCCGGAGACGCTCGCCGCGCTGGAGAGGATCGGCTACGACGGCTGGCTGGCGATGGAGTGCGGGCTGTCGGCACCCGTCGAGGTGGTGCTGCCGAAGGTGGCCGCCCTCCTCACCCCTCCCTCGCCGGTCTGACGCTCACGGCCGGGACTCCCGCCGGCCATCGAGCAGGTACACCAGCGGGGTGCCCGCGACCTGGGCCGCGGGCACCCAGCTGGCGTGCACCCCCAAGCGCCCGGGCCAGTGGCCGTGAGGGCTCGGGCCCGGCCGGGCCGGGCGGAGGCGCTGGACGCCACGTTGTTAGTTTGCGGGCTGGGAGGCTGACATGGCAGACGGCGACCGGTCGGAGCCGACGATCTACGACGTGGCCCGGGCCGCGGGGGTGGCGTCGTCGACGGTCTCGCGGGCGCTGTCGAAGCCCGGACGGGTGAGCTTCCGCACGGCCGAGCACGTTCGTCGGGTCGCGGCCGAGCTGGGCTACCGCTCCGAGCGGATGGACCTGGCCATCTCCACCCGCGGCACCGGGGTGCTGGCGCTGATCGTGACCGACATCGCCAACCCCGTGTTCGTCGGCATGATCCGCGGCGCCGAGCGGGAGGCGTCGCAGCACGGACTGACGCTGGCGATCGTGGAGACGCAGGAGTCGCAGGAGGGTGAGGAGCGTGCGATCGCCAGGCTGGAGGCGACCGTCGACGGGTTCATCCTGGCGTCGTCACGGCTGCCGGACCAGATGATTCGCGCCCTGGCCAAGCGCAAGTCGGTGGTCGTGCTCAACCGTACGGTCGGCGGCGTCGCCTCGGTGGTCAGCGACAACGTTCAGGCCATCAAGAAGGCGACGGAGCACCTGATCGGGCTCCGCCACGCCTCGATCTGCTATCTCGGTGGCCCGGAGGCCTCCTACGCGAACGGGATGCGGTGGCGCGGGCTCAAGGAGGCCGGTCACGAGCTCGAGCTGCAGGTCCGGCGGATCGGCCCGTTCCTGCCGACGATCCGCGGCGGCGCTGACGCCGCCGGTCGATGGCGTCAGCGGCCGACCACGGCGGTCATCGCCTACAACGACCTGATGGCGATCGGCTTCCTGCAGACCGTGATCGGCGAAGGCGGGCGGGTGCCGCAGGACGTGAGCGTGATCGGGTTCGACAACATCGTGGACGCGGGGCTGGTCGAGCCCGGTCTGACCACGATCGCGGCGCCGCTGGTCAGTCTCGGTACGACGGCGGTCGCCTATCTCGCCAGCCGCCGCAGCCTGGAGATCGAGACCCGGGAGCCGGTGCTGCTGCCGGCCCGGCTCGTGCTGCGCGGATCGACAGGCCCCTGGTCCGGTCAGTCCTGACCTCGGCGGCGTCGGCAACATCGGCAACTTGGCAACAGGTGGCAAGTGTTGGTGCGGTCCGGCCCCCAGGCCGTTGACTTCATCCACCGGGCCGACGACGCGGCCGAACAATCGACTGAGGAGTTTCGATGGCGAACCCCGCTGCGGTGAAAGATCTCCGCTCCATGGAGCGGCTGCCGTTCAAGACGGTGATCGGCTACGGAGCAGGTGACTTCGCCTGCAACCTGGCCTTCAGCCTGAGCACGGCCTTCCTGCTCTACTACTACACCGACGTGGCCGGCCTCTCCGCCGCGGCCGTCGGCACCATGTTCCTGGTCGTGCGGCTGTGGGACGCGTTCGCTGATCTCTTCGCCGGCCGGATGGTCGATCGCACCATGACCCGCTGGGGCAAGTTCCGGCCGTTCATCATGTTCGGCGCTGTCCCGCTGCTGTTCATGAGCTTCCTGACCTTCCATGTGCCCACCAGCTTCGACCAGGGCATGAAGCTGATCTACGCCTACGCCACCTACGCCATCCTCGGGTTGGTCTACTCCCTGGTCAACATCCCCTACGGCTCGCTGGCCTCAGCGATCACCCAGTCGGTCCACGAACGGGCCAAGCTGGTCGCCGCCCGCGCGTTCGGTGCCGGCATCGGCGGCGTCGTCCTCACCTTCATCGTCGGTCACTACATCTCCGACCTGCGCGGTCAGAAGGCCCTGATCCAGAGCCCGGAGGACCTGGTCGCCTACCAGGCCGCCGTCCAGGGTGTGTTCACCAAGGTCACGCTGGCGTTCATCGTGATCGGCTCGCTGGCGTTCTTCTTCACCGCCTGGGCCTGCCGCGAGGCGGTCGTCCGCACCCAGCCCCGGATCAGCGTCAAGGAGACCATCAACACGCTGCGGTCGAACAAGCCGTTGGCCTACCTGTGCGGCTCGAGCTTCTTCTACCTGATCGGCGTGTTCGCGGTCGGCGGGACCACCGCCTTCTACGCCCAGTACGTCCTCGGCAACATCGGTCTGGTCGGCATCATCACCCTGGTCAACACCGGCATCACCTTGTTGATCACCCCGCTGATCCCCACGATCATCGACAAGTTCGGCAAGAAGAACGTCTTCCAGTACTGCGGTGTGTTCACCGTCGTCGGCGGTGTGGGTCTGTTCTTGGCTCCGGCCAACATGTTCTGGCTCGTCCTGCTGACGCTGGCGATCAAGGGTGTCGGCGCCAGCTTGATCAACACCGTGATGTTCGGTCTGGAGGCCGACACCGTCGAGTACGGCGAGTGGAAGACCGGCCAGCGCAGCGAGGGCGCGACCTACGCGTTGTTCTCCTTCACCCGCAAGGTCACCCAGTCCATCGGCGGCGCCCTGGGCGCCTGGGCCCTGGCCATCGGTGGTTACATCGCCGCCAACGCGTCGAACCCGAGCCCCGTGCAGCCCGAGTCCGCGATCATCGCCATCAAGTTCACGATCGGCCTGCTGCCGGCGATCGCCGCCGTGATCGCGATGTTGATCTTCATCAAGTACCCCCTGAACGACACCCGGTTCAAGGAGATCCGCAACGAGACCGAGGCCCGCAAGCTCGCCCTGCTCGAGGAGCACCACGAGAGCCCCGCCGACTTCATCACCCCCGACCACAGGGCCTGAGCGCCACCCACCCTGGCGAACAGCCCCTGACGAACCACTCGACGTACCACCACAAGACGAAGGAGCGACCATGCCGAGGATCGGCGTCCAGATGATGATGCTGAAGAGCCAGGTCGAGGTGTCCGGACCGTACGAGGTCCTCCGCCGCCTGCAGGCCATCGGCTTCGCCGCGGTCGAGGTGTCCCAGATCCCCATGACGGCGGAGAACGTGGCCGAGATGCGGCGGGCCGGACAGGAGCTCGGTACGGACTTCGGTGCCCTGTCCGCGGGTCTCGAGGCCGGTCCGAACGACTCCCTGGTCGACGACTACGCCAAGATCGTCGCCGACGCCCGCGCGCTCGGGGCGTCCCGACTGCGGATCGGCATGATGCCCTTCGCGGCCATGACCTCCCACGAGGCGCTGCTGGCGTTCTGCCGGCAGGCGGAGGAGGCGGCCGCCCGGCTGGCGGACGACGGACTGACGCTGTACTACCACAACCACCACCTGGAGTTCGCGAAGCGTGGTGGCACCTCCATCCTCGACATCATTCGAGCCGAGGCGCCGACCATGCGCCTGGAGATCGACGTCCACTGGGTGCAGCGCGGCGGCAAGGACCCGGTCCGCACGCTGCAGAAGTACGCCGGCCTGGTGGACCTCGTGCACCTCAAGGACTACCGCGTGGGCGAGCTGCCGTCGACCGCGTTCGCCGCGTTGCAGTCCGGCGACTACGCCGGCTTCATGCGCGACTTCACCGGTGTGGTGCAGTTCGCCGAGGTCGGCGAGGGCAACCTGGAGTGGACCGAGATCGTCGACCAGGCCATCGCCTCCGGCGCGGAGTACCTGCTGATCGAGCAGGACGAACAGTACGGTCGGGACCCCTACGACTGCCTGCAGAGCTCCCACGACAACCTCGTGTCCCTCGGCTACGCCGACCTCTTCTGAACCCGAAAGGACTTTCCCGTGAACCAGCAGATTCCCGAATCCCCGCGGAAACCCCAGTCCCCGCAGAACCCCCAGTCCCCGCAGAACCCCGAGCCGCAGCCTGAGCTGAAGGACAAGGTCCGCCTCGGCATCATCGGCTTCGGTGCCCAGGGCTCCATGTACGCGAAGTTCATCGCCGACGGTCTGGTGCCGAACATGGTGATCGGCGCGGTCGCCGACACCGACGCCGCCAAGCGCGCCGCCGCGGCGGACCTCTACGGCGTCCCCACCTACCCCGACCACGCCTCGCTGCTGGCCGGCGGCGACGTCGACGCGGTGATCACGGCCGTGCCGCACTACCTGCACCCGGAGATGGGGATCGCCGCGCTGCAGGCCGGCATCCACGCCCTGGTGGAGAAGCCGGCCGGCGTCTACACCCGGCAGGTCGCCGAGCTCAACGCGTACGCGGCCGAGCACCCGGAGCTGACGTTCGGCATCATGTTCAACCAGCGCAACAACCCGCTGTACCGGCGGCTGAAGGAGATCGTCGACGCCGGCGAGATCGGCGCGATCCGTCACACCAGCTGGATCATCACCACCTGGTGGCGTCCGCAGGGCTACTACGACCAGTCCGCGTGGCGGGCCACCTGGGGTGGCGAGGGCGGCGGTGTGCTGGTGAACCAGGCACCCCACCAGCTCGATCTGTGGCAGTGGATCTGCGGCGTCCCGCAGTCGGTCTACGCCAAGGTCGCGTACGGGTTCCGCCGCGACATCGCCGTGGAGGACGAGGTCACCGCCGTCGTCGACTACGGCAACGGGGCCACCGGCACCTTCGTCACCGCCGTCCACGACCTGGTCGGCACCGACCGGTTCGAGATCCTCGGCGACCAGGGCAAGATCGTCGTCGACGGCTCGAAGACCGCCACCGTCACCCGGCTGGTGAAGGACGAGCGGGAGCTCTCGGACTCGATGGGCATGGACGACGTGCGCAAGCTGTTCATGGGCGAGCTCGACCCGACCACCATGTACACGCAGGAGATCATCGAGTTCGACTCGCCCTGGGGTGCGCAGCATGCCGGTGTGCTGGAGAACTTCGCCGCCAACATCCTCGACGGGACACCACTGCTGGCGCCCGGTTCCGAGGGCATCAACGGCGTCCGGCTGGCCAACGCCATCCACCTCTCGAGCTGGACCGGACGTGAGGTACCCCTCGACTTCGACGAGGACCGCTACCTCGCCGAGCTCAACCAGCGCATCCGCGCCGAGGGGAAGTTCCCCGAGCGCGAGCGCTGAGCCGCCCCCGCCCGATCTCCACGAATCCCACATCCGATCGTCAGGAAGCAGGACAGTCCCATGGTGCAGCAGGTCGCGATCAGCGCGCGGGTCAAGCCCGTCCTCGAGGTCGAGGGCCTCGAGTTTCGTGACTTGAACGCCAACGGCGTCTTGGATCCGTACGAGGACTGGCGGTTGAGCCCGGCGGAGCGGGCGGCGGATCTGGTGGCGCGGATGTCGCCGGAGGAGAAGATCGGGCTGATGGTGATCAACGCCCGGACGATGGGGATCTCCCAGCCGGACACGAGTCTGACCAGTCACGACGGTGCGTTG
Source organism: uncultured Actinomycetota bacterium (assembly GCA_963794405.1). Lineage (GTDB taxonomy): Bacteria > Actinomycetota > Actinomycetes > Propionibacteriales > Propionibacteriaceae > Microlunatus. The sequence continues at coordinate 317,227 of CAWCDP010000015.1, read as the reverse complement.
GACGAGCAGCATCATCAGGTGAAGAACGATCCGCACAACAGCGCCGGGCTGCCGTATGAGGGCACCACCGACCAGATCACCCGCCTGCACATGCGGCACTTCATCATGCGGGAGACCCCGGCCGGGTCGGTCATCGCGACGTGGGTGAACGCGATGAACGAGGTCGCCGAGGGCACCCGTTTGGGCATTCCGGTGATCGTGGCCGCCAACTCCAAGAACGAGCTCGGCGGCTTCAAGATGGGCGGCACCCCGGCCGACCGTGACTTCACCCAGTGGCCGGGCACTCTCGGCCTGGCCGCGACCGGGGACGTGGAGCTGATCGCCGACTTCGCCGTGAAGTCCCGGGCGGAGTGGGTCGCTGCGGGTCTGCGGAAGGGCTACATGTACATGGCCGACACGGTCACCGACCCGCGCTGGTTCCGCGGCAGCGGCACCTTCGGTGAGGACCCGACGCTTCAACGCGGCCGCCATCGGTGCGGTGGTCCGCGGGTTCCAGGGCCGTGAGGGTCTGGCCGCGGACGGGGTGGCGATGACCACCAAGCACTTCCCCGGTGGTGGTGCGCGGGAGAACGGCTTCGACCCGCACTACGCCGAGGGCAAGTTCAACGTCTACCCGACCCCCGGGTCGCTGCAGAACTATCATCTGCCGCCGTTCCAGGCGGCGATCGATGCCGGCACCTCCAGTGTGATGCCGTACTACGCGATCCCCTCGACGGAGAAGTCGGCCATGCCGCAGGCCCCTTTGGCGGAGTTCGAGGATGTGGGGTTCGCCTTCAACAAGGGGATGCTGGATCTGCTGCGGGCGATGGGTCACCGCGGCTACGTCAACTCCGACTCCGGCATCTTGTCGAAGATGGCGTGGGGGGTGGAGGAGCTCAGCGTCCCCGAGCGGGTCGGCAAGGCGGTGATGGCCGGCACCGACCTGATCGCCGACACCAACGACGTCGCCTCGGTCCGGACCGCGTACCTGCAGGGGCTGTTCACCACCGACCGCCTCGACGACGCCGCCCGCCGGCTGACCGCGGAGATGTTCGCTCTCGGGCTGTTCGACAACCCCTACGTCGACCCGGACCAGGCCGATCGGGTGGTCGCGAACGCCGAGTTCACCGCGGCCGCCGAGGACGCGCACCGCCGGTCGGTGGTGCTGCTGAAGAACCATGCCGCCACGCTCCCGCTCACCCCGGACCGGTTGGCCGGTCGCACCGTCTACGTCGAGTCCTTCGAAGCCGACCTGCGCGTCGCCACTCTCGACCGGCTGCGCGCCGACCTCGCCGCGGCCCATCCCGACATCCGGTTCACCACCGACTACCACCACGCCGATGTCGCCGTGCTGTTCGTGAACCCGTCCACCGGGGACTACTTCCACGCCACCGGTCTGATGGACCTCGACATCCACGAGGCCACCAACATCGCCTTGGCCAAGATCACCGCGATCCGTGCGGTCGTCGACCACATGGTGGTCGGGTTGAACGTGAAGCAGCCGTGGCTGCTGGGCAACCTGGAACCGTTGGCCGACGCTCTGCTGGCCGGCTTCGACACCCGCATCGTGACCGTGTTCGACGCGATCGTCGGGACCTTCGCCCCGACCGGTCGGCTGCCCCTCACCTTCCCGATCGACAACGCCGCCATCGCCGTCGACGAGCACGGGATCTGCGCCTCACCCAACGACGTCCCCGGCTACGACAAGGAACGGTTCATGAACGGACGCCCCTACGTCTACACCGACGCCGACGGCAACCGCTACCAGCACGGCCACGGACTCGTCCTGGACGACTGACGGCCCCGGTTCAGGGGCTCAACCCGTGCGGGTGACGGCGGCGGTCAGCTCCCGCTGCGCGTCGTCGGCGCTCATCCGTCCCGCCAGACGAGCTCGGCCAACGCGCCGGCGTCCAGCCGACGCCCGAGCCGGTGCCGGGCCGGCATGGCGAACGGTCCACTCATGTCGTCCACGACGCCGAGGCTCCGGGAGACGCCCTCGGCTCCGATGGCGGCCACCCGGACCGCACGGAGGTCCGCGGGATGGTCGGCGAACCGGGTCGGCGGCACGGCGGCGAGCGCGGGCCACTCGGCGGCCAGCGGCAGGATCTCGGTCACGTAGGACGAGGTGTCGATGGTGAACAGCTGCAACCGGAAGCCGGGACTGCCGGCGAAGTCGGCGAGCAGCGGTGCGACCCGGCCGGCCACCCCGGCGTCGCTTCCGCGCGCGGTGCCCGAGCCGGACGAGAATCCGGCGGGCGGGAACAGACCCAGGACCATGCCGTCGTCGGCCGCCATCCGTCCTGTCTCCCACAGCAGGTGGCCCTGGAGGGCCAGGGACTCCTGGGGCAGCAGCTCGGCCGAGCGAGCCAGCCGGTAGAGCGCCTCGGCCTCGGAGGTCGACAGTCGCCGGGTCGCCACATCGCTGCTGTGGTGCTCGGATGCGGTCGCCCCGCGTGCGAGGAAGTAGCTGCGGCGCTCCTGCAGCGCGTCGAGGAAGCCGGTCAGGTCCTCGGTGCCGGTGCCGGTCACCTCGGCCAGCAGGTCCGCATCGGTCCGCCAACCGCGGCGGCCCGGATCGAGATAGCGGTCGGGGCTGAAGGTCGGCACCACACGACCGGAGAGCATCGGATCGCCGGCCAGCACCTCGTGCGCCCGCAGACTGTCCGCCGGATCGTCGCTGGTGGCGAACCGAGCGACGTCGGCCGCGGCGATCACCCGGCGGGGATACATGGGCTCCCGAGCCAGCCGCTCGGCCACCTCGGCGTAGACCTCGTCGGGATCGCGGTCAGGGCGGAAGGGAGGAAGCCCGGCCCGCTCGGCTGTCTCGTCACCATCGGCCTGCATCCAGGGCTGCGCCCAGACTGCGACCATGTGGTTCCACAGCAGCACGAAAGCCGACCGTGACGCCTCGTCGGCCCGCCAGCCGTCGGTGAGGGTGAACTCGGTCCGGATCCCGTTGGCCCGCAGCAGCGCCTGGATCCCCTGGTCGTGGGAGATCATCAGGTGGATGGGGTCGGTGATCGGCACATCCTCCACCAGATACCGCGCGGGCAGACCGTTGTGCACCGAGACCAGCGGGTGCCGAGCCACCGACTCGAACAGGTCCCTCGCCAGGGTGCGGGCCCGGGTATCGGTCGGCCAGCCCGGGTCGACACCGGTCGGGGCACTGGCGGTCATGGCCACAGCGTAGGACAGCCGGTCCCTGCCGCCGAGGTCGTCGGGGTCGGCTTTCGAACAGACCACCCCTGAGGGTGTGGCAGCGGCCGGCGAGCACGTCCTAGCGTCAGGAGCGGGGGACAGATCCAGCGGGTCGGCCGGCGCATCTTCGCGGCGGTCGATCGGCGGCGGTCGTCGTCGGCGAAGCTCGTAGGTCCGTACGGCAGTCGGTCAGCGGCGATCGACACGAAACCAAACGGCTGAGTTACCCGTCCGCGACGCGTGCCTTGCCGAGCCGCCGGATTCTGTGCGGGCCTCCGGGGCCGGGCGCCACGGTCCCGGTGGCCCGCCGACCACCGTGGTTCCGGCGGGGTCAGACCACCGACGACTGGTCGATCAGGAGCAGATCGCCCGAGCGGACCAGCCGGAAGGACCGGCGTTCGGTCGACGTCTGGTTGCCGCTCTTGGCCACGTAACGGATGGTGGCCTGCACACGGTCGGGAAGGGTGGCGTCGACAGCGCTCACCGTGACGGTGTCGATGTCGTTCCAGAACTTCTCGTAGCTGCGCTTGCCGCCGGTCTGCCGCTGGTAGGACGGAGTCAGCAGCTCCCAACCGGCGTCGGTGTCGTCGGGCAGCAGGGCGTAGTAGTCGGTGACGGCCTGGGCCAGCTGGGCTTTCGTCGGCGCTCCTGTCGTGGGCGCTCCTGTCGTGGGGGCACCTGTCGTCGGGGCGCCCGACGTCTGGGCGGTCGGGCTCGGAGCGGAGCGGCTGGAGCTCGGCGTGGAACCCGGGTCGTCGCCTGCGGTCGGCTGTCCCGGATCCCTCATCACCAGCCAGACCGATGCCGCGGCCAGCACGATCAGTGCCACGAGCACCACGATCAGGCCCCGGCGTCGGTGACGGGGGCCGGGCGGATCGGCCGCCGACGGGTCGGCGAGATCGGGGGTGCGCCCGACCGGAAGAGGTGCAGGGGCGACGGTCGCGACCTGAGGAGGTGCCGGGGCAACGGCCGCGACCCGAGGAGGTGCAGGGGTGCCGGGCGCTGCGGCTGCAGACATCAGCGGAGTCGTCTCCGACCCGGGCGGCGGCACGTCCGCCGGCGCCGGCGGACGAGCCACCGGCAGCGGCAGCGTCGGCTCGGCAGGGACGGCTCGCTGCGCACCGGGCCCGTACGCAGCGGTCCCGACGTCGGCCAGGGCGGACAGGCGTCTGGCGGCCTCGGCCATCGACGGTCGGTCCTGTGCGTCGGCGCTCATCATCGTCACCAGCAGGGGACCGAGCGCACCGGCCCGTTCGGGCGGTGGCAGCTCGCCCGCGGTGACCCGGTAGAGCACGGCGATGGCGTTGCCCTCGGTGCCGAACGGTGGTGCGCCCTCGACGGCGGCGTACAGGGTGGCGCCGAGAGAGTAGACGTCGGAGGCGAAGGTCGCCGACTCGCCGCGGGCCACCTCGGGCGCCAGGTAGGCCGGGGTGCCGGTGATCATCCCGGTCATGGTGAGCGACGTGTCACCGAAGGACCGGGAGATGCCGAAGTCGCAGATGCGGGCCGTGCCGTCGTCCCCGATCAGCACGTTGCCCGGCTTCACGTCGCGGTGCACGATGCCCAAGTTGTGCGCGACGGCCAGCGCGGCGGCGACCTGGGCCCCGGTGCGGGCGGCCTCAGCGGGCGCGAGCGCTCCCAGATCACGCATCACCGCGCTGAGGGGCAGCGAAGGAACGAGCTCCATCACGATGCACGGGCTGCCCTCGTGCTCGACCACGTCGAACACCGACACCGCGTACGGATGCTCCAGTCGGGCGTTGATCCGCGCTTCCCGCATGGCCCGCTGCACGGCTACCTCGGACTCCGCGTCGGTGAGGCCCGGCTGGTGGCGCAGCTGCTTGACCGCCACCCGGCGGTGAAGGCGCTCGTCGTGGGCCTCCCAGACCGTGCCCATGCCACCGGCGCCGAGCTGCCGGACGAGGCGGTAGCGGTCGGCGATCAGAGTCCCGGGCCCAGCCATCGGCCTCCACTCCCTCTGATCGACGTGACGCGGCCAGGACAGAGCGTACTCATCCGCCGGGACGCCACCGGTCGGCGGACCGTCAGCCTTCGCGGGTCCCTGCGGCCAGAGGTGGCGCACCGACGCCACAGTGCAGGCCGGGACCGTGGGCGGTGGATCGGGCGTCGGGCCCCGGGTCGTGGTGCTCGGTCAGGGGCGCCCGGATGGTGAGCAGTGACAGGACACCACCGGCCGCGAACAGGACGGCGCAGACGATCATGGCCCGCTCGAACCCCGCGTCGAAGACCAGAGGTTCGGCGTAGGCGTCCCCGGTCAGACCGACCAGCACCGGGATCGCCGCCACGGCGAGCAGACCCCCGGCGCGGGCGACGGCGTTGTTGACGCCGCTGGCGATGCCCGCGTGTCGATCCTCCGCGGCGGCGAGCACGGTGGCCGTCAACGGTGCCACGGTCGCGGCGAGCCCGAGGCCGATCACCACGACAGCGGGCAGGACGTCGGTCGCGTACGAGGCGTCCGGGCCCACCCGCAGCAGGAGCAGCGACCCGCAGCCGGCCAGCAGCGGCCCGACGGTCATCGGCAGGCGCGGTCCGATGCGCTCCGCCAGCTGCCCCGACGCACCCGACAGCAGCAGCATGATGATGGTGATCGGCAACAGGGCCGAGCCGGCCGCGAGCGCGTCGAAGCCGGCCACCACCTGGAGCTGGACGACCAGCAGGAAGAACATCGCTCCCAAGGCCGCGTAGACCATCAGGGTGACCACGTTCGCGGCGCTGAACTGCCGGGAGGCGAAGATGTCCATCGGCAGCATGGGGTGGCGCCCGCGCCGCTCGACCAGGACGAAGGCGACCAGCGCGGCGATGCCGAGGACCCCGCCGGCGAGCACGTCGGCGGTCCACCCGTCACCGGCGCCGATCAGCGCGTACGTCAGGGCCGCCAACCCGAGCGCTCCGAGTGCTGCGCCGGCGAGGTCGAAGGAACGAGGCGCTGTGGGGTCGGCCGTCTCCGGCACGTGCCGCAGGGCCACCACCAGCACGACAGCGGCCAGCGGCAGGTTGATCAGGAACACCCAGCGCCAGCCGATGGTCTCCACCATCCAGCCGCCGAGCAGGGGTCCGGCCGCTGTGGCGACCCCGGCCAGCGCCGACCAGGACCCGATCGCCCGGGCCCGGTCGGAGCGGTGGAAGGTGGCCGAGATGATGGCCAGGCTCCCCGGCACGAGCAAGGCTCCGCCGACGCCCTGCAGGAGACGGGCAGCGATGAGCCAGCCGGTGGTGGGGGACAGACCGCACAGCAGCGATCCGAGGGCGAACCACACCACGCCGACGACGAAGATCCGCCGTCGGCCGAATCGGTCACCGAGAGATCCGCCGAGCAGGATGAACGCGGCCAGGGACAGCGTGTAGCCGTTGATCACCCACTGCAGGTCCCCGAGGCTGGCGTCGAGATCGGCGCCCAGCGCCGGCAGGGCCACGTTGACGACGGTGGAATCGAGCATCGACAAGCCGGAGCCCAGCACGGTCGCCACCATGATCCAGCGGGCGCGGGCGCTGCCCCAGTGGATGTCCGGCGCGGTCGGTGCGGCACTCGCGGTCACCGCGCCACCGTAGCCCGCTCGGTTCTCCCGTGCTGCTGCCATCTGGCGGCGGGCGGACCGTCAGAAGGCCATCAGCTCAGGCCGCGGTGGTGGACGATCCGACGTCGAGGAGCTGACGGAGGTGGGTCAGCGCTCGGGTGAGCAACCGCGAGACCTGCATCTGGCTGGTGCCGATGCGCTGCGCTATGTCGGACTGGGACCGCTCTTCCCAGAAGCGCATCAGGAGCAGCTCCTGCTCACTGCGGTCAAGTGATCGCCAGGCCTGAGCCACCATCAACTTGGCTTCGGACCGCTCGAACTCGGGGTCGGTCGTCGCCGTGACAGCGTCGGGAATGGTCGCCGAGTCGAGGGAGAGGCCCTGGTATCCCCGCGAGGCGCTCCGGGCCTCCCGGATGTCGGAGACCGACTCGGCGAGAGTCGCAGCGAGATCCTGCTCGCTCGGCAGGTTCCCTCCCTGCTGCGCCACCTCCGACCACTGGCGGTTGATCTGCAGGGCCAGCTGCTGGGTCCGCCGGGGGGGCCGCACCATCCAGCCGTGATCGCGGAAGTGTCGCTTGATGACACCGCTGATCGTCGGGCTGGCGAACGAGGCGAAGGCCCCCTGGCGGGGGTCGTACCGACCGGCGGCCTCGAGCAGACCGCACCGGGCGACCTGGCGGAGATCGTCGAGATCCTCTCCGCGTCCCCGATAGCGCCGAGCGATGGCGTCGGCCAGCCAGAGGTGGTCGAGCGCTAGAGCCTGCGAGTCAGTGGTCGAGGAGACAGAGGTCGGGGAGCTGGTGGAGGGGGAAACAGGGGTCACAGCCGTGGTCATGAGCGCCACCTTCGAGAGGAGGAAGGAGGTGTGCGCGTTGTTTGACCCACCTGAGGTCGATCCGGAAGGGATCGTCCGATGTTTACAACGTAAGCCCGTTGGGCGGCGAACACAAGGCCCGAGGTCGGATCGCCAGACAAGAGCCGGGGCCGCTGCTTGACCCCGACCCTTGCTGAACCGGCCGGCAGGCACCTGCATACCCCCGGTGCCGTCGATCAATCCGAGGGCGTGGTGTGGCGGAGCAATCCCCGGCGGCCACCTATACTGTGGGCGATTCTCTTTTCGGTATCCGCCCTGTGTCCGCGGATCTGCGTCGCGAAAGGTGGCGTTGGTCTGTGGCACGCATCGACGGCAGTACAGGAGCGCTCGGAGCGGAGCGCGAGTCGGGTAGCGACAGCATGCCCACCGAGGCACTCCTCGCGAAGGTCAGGAACCTCGAGCTCGCGATGGAGTCCCAGCGCACGATCGGGATAGCGATCGGTCTGATCGCCCAGCGGGCCGGAATCGGCAGCGACGAGGCCTGGCAGCAGCTGGTCGGGATCTCCCAAGCCACCAACCTCAAGGTCCGGGAGATCGCCCGGGTGCTGGTCGATGCGCGTAACGGTCGCGCCCAGCCCACCGACGCCGCCACCCTGGCCGATGTGGCGGCTCGGTTGGTCTGCGATGGTTCTTCGGAGCGACGGGATGCCGCCCGACTCTGACATGATCGTCTGCACCGGCGAGCCCGCCGAGACCGCTGGGGCTCGATTCCGATGGGAGGCCGAGATGCATGTCGACACCGAGGAGCTGAGCGTCAGCCTGCGCCGACTGGCGGCCGGTGAGGCCGCGGGTGCCGGAGTCGTGGCTGCCCTGAACGAGGTCGCGCACGCCTGCGTCGACGTCTTCCGGGTCAGCGGCAGCGGCATCATGATCGCTGACGAGCAGAACATCACCCACTACGTCACCGCGAGTGACGGCGCCGGTCGATCTCTCGAGGAGCTCGAGTCCGAGACGGGGCAAGGACCGTGCACCAAGGCGTTCGTGGACAACGAGGTGGTGGACAGCCCGGATGTGACCCGGGACAGTCGTTGGCCGACTCTGGCCAGGGCGATGACCGGCCGCGGTGTCCACGCCGTCATCGGGGTCCCGGTCCGGATGGGTGGCGTGCCGGTCGGGACACTGGACGCCTACCTCGATCGGCCCCACGACTGGGACGACAGCGAACGGCGTGCCATCGCCCGCTACAGCGACGTCGTGGCGACCACCCTCACCGCATCCTTGAGGGCGCACACAGCCGGGGAACTCGCCGGCCAGCTGCAGTACGCCCTGGACTACCGAGTGGTGATCGAACGGGCCGTCGGCTACCTGATGGCCCAGAGCGACATCGACTCGGTGACCGCCTTCAATCGCCTGCGCCGGGTGGCCCGGGGCCGCCGCACCAAGGTCGGCGCCGTCGCCGAGGAGCTGTTGACCGCGGGACGTCTACCGCCCGCCCGGGACTGATGTCCACGGGCGGCCGTCGGCCTGCGACGCCCCCCGCAGGCGCGTGGATCCCTGCGCCCTCTCCGGCCGCGCCGACGGCCACCCGTTGCCCTCAGCGCTGGCGTCCACCTGGCCCGCAGCGATCGGGACCGGCCTGTACCCCGGCCCTCGATCCTCAAACCTCGCCGACGGGAGGAAGTCCCGAGGTCCGCGGTCAGTACGTTCGGCGTCGGCGCAGCACCCGGGGACGTCCGTCCGGGTCGTGAACGGTATTGAAGAGGGGAGTCGCCCACGCCCTGGTGAGCGGCGACAGGTGGATCCGGCGGAGCGGCCGGAGCCGGCCCGGTGGTCGATCACCCACGCCACCGTTGTCGTGCCACTCCTGCAGGGCCGCCGCAGAGGCGGCGAACGCGTCGAACATGGCGTGGGGATCCAGGCAGTCGGCCATCACCTCGTGCAGCTGCTCGTCGCCCAGGGTGTCGGGGGTACGGCCGGCCTCGAGCGAGGAGACATCCCCGGGGAAGGCGTCGGGGCCGAGGCGCCGGTCCAGGTGCTCGGCACCGAGCGTGAGCCGCAGCCGACGGGCGTACGCGCTGTGGTCGCCGCCCTTGGTGTCCAGGACCACGGCCGACACCTCCGAGTCGTGGGTCCAGGAGCGTCGGTTGAAGTTGTCGGAGCCGATCGTCGCCCACCAGTCGTCGATCACGCAGACCTTCGCGTGCACGTAGACGGGCCGGCTCTCGTGGTTCTCGATCCCGTACAGGGCAACCCGCTCGCCGCCGGCGCGCAGGAGCTGGGTGACGGCGTCGTGACGACCGAGCTCCTGAGGGATGCGAGAGAGCGGAGCGGACTGGTCGGGCAGGTGCGGCAGCACGGCGATGACCTGCAGGCCGGGTCGGCGGCGGAGGGCGTCGGCGAAGGTCGCGGCGATCTCGGTCGACCAGAGGTACTGGTCCTCCACGTAGATCAGCTGCTCGGCCCGCTCGAGGGCCTTCGTGTAGCCCCGGGCCACGCTCCGCTCACCGCCGCGCGCGAACGGGTAGTCGCGTCCGTGGCGGAGGTTGGGATAGGTGCGCAACAGCTGGACGATGTGCGTGCCGCCCGGGACCGGGGGTGGGGAAGGCGCCTGGGGCGGCAGCGGATCGGGCGACAGGTCGTCGCCCGCCAGCCGATCGCGGAGCTGTCGCAAAGGGCTCCGGCTCAGCGGTGTCGGATCCAGCCACCGCTCCCGGAACACCGTCTCCACGTCGTGGACGGCCGGCCCTTTGATCGCCGCCTGGATGTCGTGCCAGGCCGGGCGTGGGCCGTACGCGTCGGCCATCGACAGCGCCTGGGGATCGCCCAGGTGTCGCGCGTCGTCGCGCCGTGAGTGGCACAGGTCGATGCCGCCGACGAACGCGATGTCACGGTCCGGGCGACCGGCGTAGCGGATGACCACGAGCTTCTGGTGATGGGAGCCGCCCGTCCGCACCCGCATGTCGAGCAGGGCCTCCGCGCCGGTCGCCTGGAGCTGCTCACCGGTCTGTCGGTTCTGCCGGCCGGAGAACGACAGCTTCTCCCAGTGCGACCGCCAGATGAGGCCCCGCACATCGACGCCGCGCCGGTCGGCCGCACCCAGCAGCTCGACCACTGTCGAGCTCGGGTCGTCGCTGAGCTGCTGATCGGGATCGCCGCGCCAGTCGGTGAACAGCAGCAGGTCCCCGGACCGGGTCTCCTCGATCCGTTCCTGGAGCTCGGCGAAGTAGGTGGCGCCGTGCACCAGCGGGCGGACGTGATTACCCGTCGACCACGCCCGGTCGCCCGGGTGCCCGGCGTCCAGCACGGTCTGCGCGTTCGCCCGCTCGGTCTTGGTCAGCAACCACGAGGCCGCCAGCCGATCCGCCTCTGCCTCGCCCTCCGGCGAGGGAACGGACGGAGGTTCACGGGGCACCCGAACACTGTAGGACGAGCGGCTCGGCGGCCGGCGGGCGCGTGCCCACGGTCGCGGTCGGTTCAGGGCACGGGTGCCGTCGGTTCAGGGCACGGGTGCTGTCAGTTCAGGGCACGCGTGCCGGCGGGCAGGCCGCCGCCGGCGTGCACGTTCTCCACGAGCTCCGCCAGGGCGGTCAACGCCACGCGCTGCGAAAACGGTCCGTACGAGACGCGGGCGACGCCGAGCTCCTGCAGCCGGGCCAGCGGGACGCTGCCGGGGACGCCGATCAAGGTCAGCCGCTGCGGGCCGAGGGCGTCGACCAGATGGGCGACCTGCGCTTCATCTAGCTTGCCCGGCACGAACACCACCGGGGCCCCGGCGTCCAGGTAGGCACGAGCGCGTTCGGTGGCGTCGGCCAGCACCTCGGCCGGGTCACGGTCACCGGCCCGGACGAAGGCATCCGTGCGGGCGTTGAGAGCGAAGTCGGGCACGCCCTCCGCCTCGGCGGCGGCCATGATCGCCGCGACCTGGGCGGTCGCCTCGGCCAGCGGCTTCAGCTGGTCCTCGATGTTGGCGCCGACGATGCCGGCACCGATGGCCCGACGGACGGTCTCGGCCGCGTCGCCGTAGCCGGCTTCGAGATCGGCGGACACCGGCAGGTCGACCGCGGCGGCGATCCGCCGGCACTCCTCGATCATCTCGTCGCGGGGGATGTTCTCGCCGTCCTGATAGCCGCGCGAGGCGGCGATCGAGTGGCTGGCGGTGGCCAGGGCGGTCGTTCCGGGGACATCGGCCACCACCTCGGCGGAGATGACGTCCCAGACGTTGATCACGGTGAGCAGCTCGGGGGCGGCGTGCAGGCGCTTCAGCTCGGTGGCTCGGGTGCCGGTGTCGGTCATGGTGTCGAGCATGCCATCCGTTCCCCGTACGGGTTGGAGCGACCACCGCCGCTCGTTGGAGTGGAGTTGGAGGAGCGGTGGAAAGAGTGGTCGTCACCACCACCACTCACCCGGAGGAGCCATCATGATCGCCCACCTGATCGCCGCGTTGATCGGCAACTACATGACCACCTGCTTCGTCATCGGACTCATCGTCGGTGCGGTGCAGATCCTGCGCGATCCCGGCCACCGCAGCGGCACCGTGATCAGCGGCCGCCTGCTGGGTGCCTTCCTCTTCTGGGCCGTCGGCGTGGCGCAGGCGGTCAACTTCGTCATGCACTCGGTCTTCGGCGACTTCGCGGCCAAGACCATCGGCTGGGCCCAGAGCCCGTTCCAGCTCGAGCTCGCTTTCGCCAGCCTCGGCATCGCGTGGTGGCTTTCCTGTTGTTCGGCCGCCATCGCGACTTCCGCGGCAAGGTGGCTCTGGTCATCGCGACGGCGATCTTCGCGTACGGGGCCGCCGGCGGCCACATCTACCAGATCCTCGTGAACCACGACTACACGGTGAACAACGGCGGTCTGCTGCTGATCATGAACATCTTCATCGCCACCGTCGGGATCACCCTGGTGATCTGGCACTCCGTCGCCCGCCGCCGCGACGTGGTGGCTGCGCCCGCACCGGGTCAGGCACCCGTAGCCCTCGAGACGACGAGCCGCTGACCGGTCGCACCGCCGATCAGGAGGTGCTCGCGCAGCGACTCAGTACCCGGCGGTCAGGTCCACGACGTTGAGCAGGGGCTCGTCCGTCGTGAACCTGATCGCGTTCTCGGCGAACCGCTCGAGACTGCGGCGCTGGCTGGCCCCGGAGTCCCCGGACATGTGGGGCGAGATGATCACGTTGTCCAAGGCCCACAGGGGTGACTCCGTGGGCAGCGGCTCGACCTCGAACACATCCAGGGCGGCGCCCCCGATCCGGTGGTCGGTGAGTGCGTCGATGAGCGCATCCTGATCGATCGTGCCCCCGCGGCCCACGTTGATCATCCAGGCGGTGGGCCCGAGCTGCGCGAGCTCGGCGGCACCGATGACCGAGGTCGTCTCCGCCGTCAGCGGCAGGGTGGAGACGACGAAGTCGGCTTCGGCCAGCAGGGGCCGCCACTCGTCGCCGCTGACCGTCCGGTCGGCGAGCCGGACCGGGCGTCCGCTCCGGTTGGCCACCAGGATCCGCATCCCGAACGCGGCTGCGCGGTTGATCACCTCCTGCGCGATCCCACCACCTCCGAGCAGCAGGATCGTCTTCCCGAAGAGCTCTCCCACAGGGAAGTCGCTGCCCCAACGGCGTTCGCGCTGGGCGGCTCGCACCTCGTCGGTCCGCTTGACGATCTCCAGCATCCTGGTCAGCACCCACTCCGCGATGGGGATCGCGTACACCCCCGCGGCATTGGTGAAGGTGATCCCGCGGTCGGCGATCTCGTCGAGCGGCCAGCCTTCGACCCCGGCCCCGGGACTGTGCAGCCACCGCAGCCTCGGAGCGCGAGCCAGGAAGGCGTCGAACTGCTCGGCGTCGAGGCCCCACCGCAGTGCGCCCTCGGCGTCGGAGACGTCGCCGTCGATGTCGATCAACTGGATCGCGGACGCCCGGTCGTCGTCGGGACCGAGGTCCTCCTCGATCAGCGACTGGACCTGGTCCAGGACATCGGCGGCAACAGCGATACGAGTCACGCGGAGATCCTAGGTGTTGCGTGCCGGGGGCTTCCCCGATCGGCGGCCGTCCACGGTCGGGTCAGCGTTGCACGGCCTTGAGGATGGTGGTGGCAGCGGTCACCCAGTCCTGCTGGATCGCCGCACCGTCGCGGAGGTGCTCCTCGTACGTCCACAGCACGTTGCAGACCTCCCGGACGACGATCCAGTCCCGCACCCGGTCCTCGTCCAGCCCGGCCACGTCGACCACGGTGAACATCCGATCGAGCAGGGCCTGGCGCGGCGAGACTGCGGTCATCGCCTCCTCCCACCGGTTCCAGAGCAAGGGGGCGACCTCGTACGCGGGGTCGCCCGTCAGCGGCTTGGGATCGATGACCAGCCAGGGCTCGCGGTCCGCGGCGAGCACGTTGAAGAAGTGCAGGTCACTGTGGATCAGAGCGGCATCGGTGGCGGCGTCGTCGGCGAAGTCCCGCAGCAGACGCTCGCCCTGGCTGACGAAGCGGCGAGAGATCAGGTTGGCTCCGTACAGGGGCGGCAGGCGATCGACCCATTCTCGGCAGAGGTCGCTGAGCCGGCGTGGTTGGGGAAGCGGTGGTCGGTGCAGGCGGCCGTAGAGGCGGGCCACGACCTCGCACGCCTCGAGCACGTCGAGCGCGTGGAGATCATGATCGGGCCGGGCTCGCTCCAGCAGCAGGGCGAAGCGATGTGGGTCGGCCCGCCACAGCTCGACGGCGCCGTCCCCGTGCCAGGCGCGCAGTGCCAGGTGCTCGGTCTCGGCTTCCCAGTGCGGCCAGCCGACCTTCAGGACCGCGGCCCGGTCGTCGGCCGTCCGCACCGGGATCACCATCGCGCAGTTGCCCGACAACGTGGCTCCGTCGACCCGCAGACCCCATTCCCGGATCAGGTCGTCACTGAGTCGGGGGGCGCGGGCCAGCCAGTCGGTCCACGACGGCCGGCCTTCCGCGCGGGCGCGGAGCGCAGCGGGGACGGCGACCACCGCTCGACCCTACCGCCGTCCACGCCGCCCGACTCCGGCGGAGAAGCGGATCGAGCGTGGCCGACGCGGGTTGGGACCGGCCCGAAGTGGGTACCCTGACGCCTGGCCGTCTCGGGAGAGAGCCGGTCTACCCCCCACGAATGCAGGAGTGCTCATGACCGCTGTGCCGACACTGACCCTGAACGACGGCCATCGCATCCCCCAGCTCGGCTTCGGTGTCTGGCAGGTCTCGACCGACGACATCGTCGCCTCGGTGGCGAAGGCCCTCGATATCGGCTATCGGCACATCGACACCGCTGCGATCTACGGCAACGAGGAAGGTGTCGGGGCCGCTATCGCCGACTCCGGGATCGCTCGCGACGAGCTGTTCGTGACCACCAAGCTCTGGAACGACAGCCACGGTGTGGATGCCGCCGTGCGGGCCGCCACCGAGAGTCTCGCCAAGCTGCGGCTCGACTACGTCGACCTCTACCTGATCCACTGGCCCACCCCCGCGCGGGACAACTACGTCGCCGCCTGGCAGGGACTGGAGAAGGTGCAGGCCGAGGGTCTCTCCCGTTCGATCGGCGTTTCCAACTTCACCGAGGAGCACCTGCGCCGGGTTATCGCGGAGGGGTCCGTGGTGCCGGCGGTCAACCAGATCGAGGTGCATCCGACCCTGACTCAGGAAGACATCATCGCGGTCAACGACGAGCTCGGGATCATCACCGAGGCGTACAGCCCGCTGGGCCTGTCGGCTGACCTCGACAACGAGACCGTGCGTACGGTCGCGGAGTCGGTCGGGCGCTCGCCGGCCCAGGTGATCCTGCGCTGGCACCTGCAGCTGGGTCGCGTCGTGTTCCCGAAGTCGGTCACCCCCCAGCGGATCCGGGAGAACTTCGAGGTGTTCGACTTCGAGCTGTCCGCGGATCAGGTCCAGGCGATCTCCGCGGTGAACAGCGACAACCGGCTGGGATCCCACCCGAACGACTTCAACTGAGCGACTGATCCGGCGCGCCCCCCGGGACGGGCTGACGATCAGACGCTGTTCGGATCAGGCGCTGTTCGGATCAGGTGCGCCGGAGGACGGTGGCGGACCCGGTCTCGACGCTGCCCAGTCCTCGTAGGAGGGCCAGGCCTGCTCGATCGGTCGCGTCCGCCTCGGCCGTCACCACGATGATGCCGCGCTCGTGCACCGGATGGAGTGCGTGCGCCAGTAGCGCCCGAGCCAGACCACGCCGTCGGTAGGGCGGTGTCACCCCGATCAGACCCAGTCGTGCGTGGTTGCCACCGATCCAGATCCGAACCAGGCCGGCGAATCGCTGTCGTCCGGTGTCGACGGCGACCAGGTGCGTGGACGGGTCGAAGTGCGCCTCGTCGAAGGTCAGGTCGTCGAACTCGGCCGGGTCGTTGACCCAGCCTCCCGTGCCGGGTGCGTCGTTGCGGAGGCGATCGTCGAGGCGACGGAGCTCGACCTCATCCGCCTCCGCCGCGGAGAGCAACGTGAGCTCGGGTGGCATGGCGTTGTCGACCAGACCGGTCCGGCTCGGGTCCGGCGAGAACACGAACTCGACCTCGCGACGCTCCGGCACGAAGCCGAAGCGACTCCACAGCTCGAGCCCATCGGCGTCCGTCCCGGCGATCCGGGTGTGCAGCTCTGGACCCAGGTCGGCGATCATCGCGTGCACGAGTGGTGCTGTGTCCTCGGTCTGCCACGCATCGACGGAGACGAACCAGCGGCGATCGGGCCGGCAGACCGCCGCTGCGGTAGCCACCGTGACGCCGTCGCGGACCAGACTCCAGCTCGCGTGACGGGTTCGCCGCGCGACCACGCCCTCGCCTTCCGGTGCCGTCACGATGATCACCCTAGGGACCGCCATCGCTGCGGAGTGTCGGCGGGCCAGTGCTATGAGCTGCGTCATGTGAGCATCGGCACTGCGTCCGCTCGGATGAGCCTCAGATCCTGTGGGACCTACTCCGCCGGTAGGTGGCGCCTCGTCGCACGCCAGCAGCCGCCGCAGGCATGGGCCAGCGGCGGTCACTGATCGGTTTCCGATGATCATGAACTGACAACCTGAGTGAATGATCTTGGTCAGTTGGGTGGTGGTGGGGGATCGGGTGGGTCGTCGGGGAGGGGTTGTTCGAGGTCGAGGGGTTGGCCGGGTTGCCAGTTGTTGATGGTGATGCGGGCGTTCAGGATCGGGCGTTGCTGTTGTCGACCCATTTTGGTGGGATCCAGACGGGGAGGCCGTCGGTGTTGATTCGGCATTGCCAGCCGCGTTGGGCGAACTGGTGGTGGTGGTACCCGCAGACCAGGGTCAAGTTCGCAAGGTTGGTGTCGCCGCCGTCGTACCAGGCGATCACGTGGTGGCGTTCGCACCATTGCGGGGCGACATCACAGCCGGGAAAGGAGCAGCCGGCGTCGCGGGCGATCAACGCGAGGGTCTGGGCGGGGCTGGCGATCCGGCGGCTGCGGTAGAGGTCGAGAATCGCGCCTTTCGCGTTGGTGAAGCAGAACGCGATGTCGGCTTGGTCGGCGAGCCGTCGGGCTTCCCGGGAGGAGATCAGGGTGCCGTCGGCGTAGCGGCCGATGCCGTGGTCGTTGAGGAAGTCCTCCCAGGACATGGTGAGCAGCAGCGTGGTCGGGGTGCCGCCGGCGGCGGGGAGGTCGTCGGTGCGGAGGGCGGCGTCGAGGACCGTCGCCAACGCGTCGTGGCGGCGTTGCCCGTGGGTGCGCTCGTCCGCAACGATGTGTTTCGTGCTGGCGTGTCCCCGGTGCCGGGGTCGGCGTCGGTCTGGAACTTCGTGGTGTGGGGTGTGGTGAGGGGGCCGAGGAGGGCGGCGAGTTTCTGTCCGACGTCGGGGGTGAGGCGGAAGTCTCCGGCCCAGGAGCCGTCTTTGCGGTGTGTGAGGTGGAAGAACCGGCGGAGGCGGTGTTCGGCCTCGTCGGCGGGGGCGACGCCGTCGGGGTCGATGGCGTCGACCAGTCGGGCTGCGACCTGGCTCAGGTCCTGATAGCCGAGTCGGCCCGCTTGTTGGACGAGGAGGAGTTCGCCGGCGTCGACGGCGGCGGGGTCGCAGTGCTTGACCTTGCGGAGCGCGGTGTCGATCAGGGTGACCTGTTCGGGGGTGAGGGTTCCGTCGCGTTGGGCGGCGGCGAGGTGGGGGCGGATCGGGGTCAGGGGTTCCCCGGTCAGGCTGGTCCGGTCGGCGAGGTGGTCGGCGGCTTTGACGCGGCGGGACGCTTCCCCGACCGAGAGCCTGAGTGCGGTGGTGAGGACACGGAGCATGGTCCGTTCGGACAGGGCGGCGGGGACGCCTTGCTCGGTGCCGTAGGCGATCATGGCCCGGTCCAGCACGGGCAGCTTGTTGCGGACCCGTTCCAGGGTCCTGCAGGGTGTCCACCAATCCAAGAGCGCCGAGGTCGGTGAGGGCGCCGTCGTCGACGAGCTTGATCAGGTGCTCGACGGCGACGTCCAGGGAGTCCACCGCGGCCTGCAGCGCGGACGCGGCTGCCTCGTCGGTGGGGGTCTCGATCATGGATCCAGTTTACTCGAACACAGATTCGATAACAAGGGTTGATCGTCGAGATTTCCCAAGCAGATAACGAAGTTACAGCTGTGGCCTGCGTGACTCGCAGTTGTCTCGCACGCAGTTCTCGGGTCTATGACGTCGCGCTTGTTCAGCTTGCCCCGCAAAGGCTGAGTTCAACCGTCGGTCTCGGGCACCTTCATCGACGATCGCCGACCGTCGCCACGGAGGCGGAGGCGGCGCTGGAGGTCCTGCAGAGCCGGAAGCGCCTCGGCGAGGTCATCGGCCAAGGCAGTCGCAAGTTGACGATCCAGGCGTCCCGTACGGAGCGGCTGAGTGCCACGGGCCGCCTTGGTCACCGTGGCCACCAGAGACTCGGCCCGTTGACCGGCGCTCTTCGTCGGTCGCCCGCGGTGCGCGCCCGCCGCGATCTTCCCGGACGCGATCGCCGTGAGTCGCTCGATGTCGCCCAGGTCGGCGTCGGAGCGGGCGAGGAGAGGGATCGTCCGGACGCCTCCGCTGCCGGCCGGAGCCGGCACTCGCACCATCCGGATCCGGCTCGCCGCGGCGTAGCGGTTGGCGGCTCGGCGTGCCGCCGTCAGCTCAGCCCGGGTCAACGGTCGTTCGAGGTGGTCCTCGACCACCTTCCAGACCGCGATCACCTCGGAGGACCGCAGTGCCTGATCGAACACGCGGAACCAATGGACTCTCACAACGCACAATCCTAAGGACGCCGCCTGAGGGTCGGATCGCACGCCTGAGACAGGGTGGGCATCGTGACACTCTCTGCGCAGCGCTGATACGCCGCAGGACCTGATCGCGCTCACCGCGTCCCCTCGCCCTGCGACGCGAGGGCCGCGAGGTGTCGACCGGAGGAGCATTCCTGACGATGACACGATCTGTTTACGATGTACGTTCGTGGGCCGAAATTCTTGACCCTGCGTCGGTCGAGGTGATCAACTGGTGGGGCTGCCTCCCCAGCCGACCTGGACCTCAGAGCCGTCTGCACGACCGCTCGCGGGTGTCACCAGCTGACGTCGCCAGAGTTTCCCAGTCTCAGAGAAACCCCTTGTGGTGACATGTCCCGACCTCGACTCACTCGATCCGTCCGCTCCGGGGAACCACGACGCCCGTCGGCGGTGGCGCTCGTGCTGCCGGCAAGCCTGGCGGTGGTCTCGTGAGGGCCGGCGTCGACGCGGACACCGTGGACAGGTTCCGCGCAGGTGATGAAGCTGCCTTCGAGACGATCTACCGCCGGTACGCACGCGTCGTGTTCGCGGTGGCGCAGCGCACCGCGGGAGGCACCTGCGAGGTCGACGACATCGTCCAGCAGGTGTTCGTGGCCGCTCGGCGGAGCCGCGACCGCTTCCGACCGGAGCAGGCCAGTCTGTCGGCCTGGTTGATGGGAATCACCCGGCACAAGATCGCCGACACCTTCGCGGCGACGGCGCGCCGCAACCGCATCTCGGACGCGCTCAACAGCGATCCGCTGCCCGTCGCGCGGGACGAAGCCGCAGACAGCGACATCCGGATGCTGCTGGCCACGGAGATGGATCAGCTGGCCGAGACCCCCCGCGAGGTGCTGAGCCTCTCACTCGTCGACGACCTGACCCACACGCAGATCGCCGAGCGACTCGACCTGCCGCTGGGCACGGTCAAGAGTCACATCCGACGCAGCCTCCTCATGCTGAGATCGAGCTTCGACCCTCCTGGCCCTGCTCACCGGCAGTCCGGTCGGCTGAGCGAGATGGCTCCCTCCCGCTGACCGTCTCGGTCCTCCGCAGGCGTGCTTGAAGGCTGGGTGGGTCCGGGGTCGTCGATGGTTTCGGTCATCGTCTGCCGGGTACTGATCATCCATGTCATCAGCGCTAGGTATCTTCCTGCAGAACCACGAAGCCGCAGCTCGCGCAGGCATCGATCTCTGCCGTCGAGCTGCCCACAACCAGCGCGAGACAGCGCACGGAACGGAGTTGACCGAGCTCTGCGAGGCGATCAACGGTGACCGCGACCGGCTGTTGATGATCATGAGATCACAGCAGGTGCGGCCCAATCCGCTGATGGGGGTGGCGCTGCAGGTGGGCGAACGCGTCGGTCGGCTCAAGCCCAACGGCCACGTGCTCCGTCGCTCGCCGCTGAGCGACCTGATCGAGATCGAGGGGTTGCTGGATGCCGTCGGGGCCAAACGAGCGGGCTGGTACGCGTTGGCTGCAGCGAGTCCCCGGGTGCCGCTGACGAGCCAGGTGAGCGAGCTGATCACCCGCGCCGACGACCAGCTGCGTCGACTGCGGCTCATCCACACGAGCGTGGCCGCCCGGGTGCTGACCTGACCGACGTCGGCCGTGATCACCGACGTCGGCCGTGATCACCGACGCCGGCCGTGATCAGGCGTCCTGACGGGCCTCTTCCTTGTCGTCGCCCTCCAGCGCTGCCTGCACCGTCTGGACCAGCTCGTCCCAGGACTTGACGAACTTGTCGACGCCCTCGGTTTCGAGCACCTCGACCACGTCGGCGAAATCGATGCCCTGAGCAGAGAGCGCATCCATCACCTGCTGTGCTTCGGTCTCCGTGCCGGCCACCGTGTCACCGGCGACCTCGCCGTGGTCCGCGAAGGCGTCCATGGTCTTCTCCGGCATGGTGTTGACGGTGTCGGCCACCACCAGCTCGGCGACGTAGAGGGTGTCTGGCAGTTCGGGATCCTTGACGCCGGTCGACGCCCAGAGCGGGCGCTGCTTGTTCGCTCCGCGGGCGGCGAGGTCGCGCCAGCGGTCGGTGTCGAAGGCTCGCTGATAGACGGCGTAGGCCAGGCGGGCGTTGGCGATGGCCGCCTTTCCCTTCAGGGCGGCGGCTTCCGCGGTGCCGAGGGCATCGAGCCGTTGGTCCACCTCGCCGTCCACGCGCGAGACGAAGAACGACGCCACCGAGTGGATCCGGCTGAGATCATGCCCGTTGGCGGCGGCCTGCTCCAGCCCCTCGAGGTACGCGTCGATGACCCGCGAGTAGCGGTCCAGAGCGAAGATGAGGGTCACGTTGACGCTGATGCCGGCGGCGATGACCGTGGTGATCGCCGGCAGGCCCGCCTCCGTGGCGGGGATCTTGATCAGCGTGTTGGGCCGGTCGACCGTCTTCCACAGGTCCTCGGCTTCCGCGACGGTGCCGGCGGTGTCCGCGGAGAGACCGGGGCTGACCTCGATCGACACCCGGCCGTCGACACCGTCGGTGGCGTTGTACGTCTCGGCGAACACGTCACAGGCGTGCCGGACATCATCGGTGGTCAACGCACGGATCGCATCGTGCACGGAGGCGCCCGAGGCAGCCAGCTCACGGATCTGGTCGTCGTAGGCGTCGCCCTTGGCCAGCGCGGCAGCGAAGATCGTGGGATTCGTGGTGACACCGACCACCGACTTCTCGTCGCGGAGTCGCACGAGGTTGCCGGAGTCCAGCCTCTCGCGCGACAGATCGTCCAGCCAGATCGAGACGCCGGCGTCGGACAGCTTCTTCAGTCGATCATTCACAAGATCACTCCGTGGTCTCTCGTAGCCACACCGCCAAGTGCGGTGGATGCCAGACGGACTTCGGTGTCGACATCTGACGCCGGTGCGGTTACCCCGCATCGGAGGGGTTCAAACCCCGCGGCCGGGCGCGACAAGGACGCCGAGACGCCGGCCCGACCTCGCCGTCGGCTCGCTTCGTGGTCTGTTGCCGAGGTCAGTTCTCCGCAGAAAGGTTCGTTGCCCTCCGTCGACTGCTCACCGGCTTCCGTACCGGCTCGTGCCGACAGCTCGTCGCCGGGGTCGCCCCTCAGGGACGCTGCGCACGCCGCGCAGCAGGGGATCCCGGCCACGACTCGCCAACCGGCCCCGGGCTCGCCGCAGTACGCCAGCCCGTCGACCATCCAGTGCTGCACCCGCCCGGTCTCGTGCACTCGCCAGTCGGTGGTCTCGAGCTCCTCCTGGAGACTCGCTGCGGTCACGGGTGCTGCACTCACTGAGGACTCCGATCGTGATGATGGCCAGGCGACGGGGTGCGTCGAGCCCGGGCAGCGGCTCTGCGACCTGCTCATCTTCGCGAAGGGTGCGAGTGCCGCCTCGGCTCACGTACGCCGATGGCTCTCATACCCGAGGCCGCCCGAGGGAAACATTCGTGAGCTGAACCAGATCGGTGGTCGTCGACCGGGGGCCGGGCCGACGGTACTGTGTTTGCGATCGTTTCTGGGCCGGTGTGAGAACGGTGGGTGTCATGACGTCATATGAGGATGCTCAGCTCCGCAGCCAGACCCGCGACATCGGCACCGGACCCAAGTGGTGCGCCGGCGATCAGCCCCTTCGTCACGACGACCGTCGCTGCACTGCTTGATGTGCAGTCCCACGCCTTCCGCCCCCGGAGGCCACGGCGACTGCCGGTGGTCCCGCCGGGACGTGATCAGACGAGGTCAGGCTCGTCGGCCCGGCCCGGCGGGTTCGCAGGGAAGGGCTGTCGGCCGTTCTGATCGCGGTCGGCAGCCCGCCCCCTGCCATGAGTGCCGACCAGGTGCGCTGATTGCCGTCCCCGTTCCTGGGTAAGCACTCCGCATGAGCGATCCCGACCAGACGACCCAGACCGACCCGACCGCGCAGTACGACCAGCCGGACAAGATGGATGAGCAGATCCCGCACCCGGGCCTCACGGAGTCGATGTCGGACCAGCCTGATCATGGCGAGGACACCTACCGCGGGAGTGATCGGCTCGCCGGCAAGCGGGCCGTGATCACGGGTGCCGATTCCGGCATCGGCCGGGCTGTCGCCCTGGCTTTCGCCCGGGAGGGTGCCGACCTCGTGCTCAGCTACCTCGAGGCGGAACAGGCCGACGCCGACGAGACCGTACGGCTGGTCGAGGCTGCGGGCCGCAGGGCGGTTCAGAGCCCCGGCGACATCCGGGACGAGGACGTCTGCGCCCGGATCATCGACACGGCGGTGAGCGAGCTCGGGGGCCTCGACATCCTGGTCAACAACGCCGCGTACCAGATGGCCCAGTCGGGAGGCATCGCCGAGATCAGCACGGAGCAGTTCGACCGGGTCATGAAGACGAACCTGTACGCCATGTTCTGGCTGTGCAAGAAGGCGATCCCGCACCTGGAGCCGGGTGCCACGATCATCAACACCTCGTCGGTGCAGGCCGTGAGTCCCTCTCCTGAGCTGCTCGACTACGCGACCAGCAAAGCCGGGATCCACAACTTCACCAAGGCTCTCGCCCACGATCTCGCGGAGAAGGGCATCCGGGTCAACGCGGTGGCACCCGGCCCGATCTGGACCCCGCTCATCCCGGCGACGATGCCCGTCGAACGGGCCGAGAGCCATGGTGAGAGCACCCCGCTCGGACGGGCCGGGCAGCCCGCCGAAGTCGCTCCGACCTACGTCTTCCTCGCGTCCCAGGAGTCGAGCTACATCACCGCCGAGATGATCGCGGTGACCGGAGGGCTGCCGGTCACCTGATCCGCGAGCCGCTCAGGCGAGCGCCTTCGCCTTGAGCTGCTCGAACTCGGTCGCGCTGATGGAGCCGTTGTCGAGAAGGGTCTTCGCCGAAGCGATCTGATCGGCCGGGCTCGTGGTGGCCACCGACCTGATGTACTGGTCCGCCTCGGCCTGGGCCTGGGCCATGGCGCTGTTCCGCCGCTCGGCCATCCCGCGACCCCGGGCGATCACGTAGATCAGCGCGAAGAGCAGGGGGATGACGATCAACCCGATCACCCACAGGACCTTGGCGAAGCCGCTCAGCTCCGGGTCCTGGAAGAGATCCCGGAAGATCTGGAACAGCACCATCAGATACATCACGAAGAAGAAGCTCCAGATCAGGAGCCAGAAGAAGTCCCAGAAGTTCATGTTTCGCCCTCTCGACGTCACCACGCAGACGCCAGATGCGCCTGGTCCGATCGAATCAGGGCAGCGAAGCCCCGGCATCATCCAGATCAGGTGAATCGGGATCGAGCGCTGTGTCCGCGTCGCGGGCTCCTGGTCGCAGCGAAGCGAGCAGGACCATGTCCGCCCGGCGCCCGCCGATCGGCTGATGACTGCGCAGCAGCCCTTCCCGCCGGTAGCCGGCGCTCTCGGCCGTTCGGAGCGAGCCGAGGTTCCACGGCTCGACGTAGAGCTCGACCCGGAAGAGCTCGGGGAGGGTCCACGCGAAGGTGGTCAGCGCCTGGAGCGCACGGCCGGCGACACCGCGCCGTCGCGCACTCGGGGCCACCGTGTAGCCCGCTGTCGCCCGACCCAGCGCCAGATCGCGGAGCCACAGCCCGGCTGTCCCCAGCGCCCTGCCGCTGGTCAGGTCGGCGACGCAGAAGGAGTAGCCGACGCCGGTCGTCCACCGGCTGTGCTGACGCTCGATGAAGTCCAGCGCCTGCTGCTCGCTCGCGTACGCGGGCAGCGACCCGATCAGCGGGACGTACGGGTCGGTCGCCAGGTCGCGGAGCATGGCCACGTCATCGGTCGCGAACGGCCGCAGCACCACCCCGCCGGCGGCCGGCGAGATCGCCGGCACGTCGAGCGGTCTCATGATCGGATGCTCGCAGCCATGCGCTCCACAGACGAGGGTGGGTCCTGCGACCCGCCGGCACGAGCAGACCGATCAGTTGGGGCGGATCACCGCGCTCGGTGTCCGCCGAGGTCTCAGCTCACTGGGTCGTTGTCATCGAGCCGGAACCCCACCTTGAGCCCGACCTGGAAGTGGGCGACCTCGCCGTCGGCGAGGTGACCGCGGATCGTCGTCACCTCGAACCAGTCGAGTCCGTGCAGCGTCTGCGCCGCGCGCGCGATGCCGTTGCGGATCGCACTGTCGACGCCGTCGGGGGAGGTGCCGACGATCTCGGTCACCCGGTAGACGTGATCGGTCATGGTGATCTGATCCTTTCGCTCGGCGGCGCCCGAGTGCCGGTCGCGGCGTCGTCAGATCGTCGCGGTAGGTCGGGTTCCGCGGGGTAGGCGACGGTTGTGCGCCTTCGGGCAAGGTAAGGCAGTCGCGCGCTGCGCGCCATGGCGTGGGGTGCTCGCTCCTGCAGGCCGCCGCGGCCGGTGGCCCTCGACCGACCACGCGACCGGCCCAGGAGATACTCCCTGGGCCGGTGCCCGTGCCCGTCTCGTCCGGAGGATCCTTCATGAACCGTCTGACCCGACGGCTCGTCGTCACCGCCCTGACGGCCGCCTTGGTCGTCGCCCTCGGGCTGGTCGCCCCACCGGACCGCCTGGGCTGGGGCGGTCCCGAGTCCGCAGCCGCGGCATCCCTGCCCCAACCCGGCAAGCGGGGCAAGGCCGTACGGGCCCTGCAGAAGCGGTTGGTCGACGCCGGCTACCTGCGGGCTCAGTACCGCACCGGCTCCTACGGTTCACGGACCAAGAAGGCCGTCAAAGCCCTGCAACGCCGGTACGACCTCCAGGCGACCGGTCGGATGACCAGGGCCACGGACCGGGCACTGACCAAGGCCGTGGCGGCGATGACGAAGACGCCGACCTGGCACCACTCCGAGGTCATCGGTCGCTCCCAGAGCGGCCGGAAGATCACGGCGTACCGAGCCGGCGAGCCGGGCAAGCCGGTCGTCGTGGTGATGGCCACCATGCACGGCGAGGAGGACTTCGGGCAGTACGTGACGTACGGGCTGCTGGAGGGCCGGCCGATCAAAGACATCGACCTGTGGGTCATCCCGGTGGCCAACCCCGACGGCCTGGCGAAGGACCGGCGGTGGGTGAACGGACACGTGGACCTGAACCGCAACTTCCCCTATTCGTGGGTGAAGCGGGCCAACAGCGGGCCCCGCGCGGTCTCCGAGCGCGAGACGAAGGTGATCATGCAGTTCCTCGTCCGCACCCGGCCGCGGTACGTCATCAGCTGGCACCAACCGCTGAACGGTGTCGACACCGACAAGGTGAAGGACCTGGCTCTGTCGAAGCGCCTGGCGAGGAACCTCGGACTGCCGTTGAAGGGTCTGGACTGCGGCGGCGTGTGTCACGGGACCATGACGGCCTGGTACAACCACACGTTCGCCGGGGCCGCGGTGACCGTCGAGTACGGTTCCGCCGCCCGCAGCACCCAGCGGATGAAGACCCGGGACGCCGACGCGGTGCTCGCATCGGTGGGTGGCCGACGAGGCTGATCGACACTTGTGCGAGCGCGCAGAGTGACCCGTGTGCAGATCGCGTCGCCGGTCGACCCGTGAGCGGACACTCCACGACCAATACGTCTGCCTGCTGCACGCGACCACTGCTCGTACGCGTCAGAGTCGTCCTGAGTGGTCTGGGTGATGGCAGGTCATTGAAGGCCGAAGGCTGTCAGCAGGTCGGGTGACGCCTTGGCATCACGCAGCGGAGATTGGTGTCCGAGGTCGCTGATGGCGGCGGAGAGCGCGTAGTGGTCGAGGCGGGTGGCGACGGTTCGACCGTTGAGGGCCGGGTTCATCACGACGCAGGCGATGCGGTTGCCCGAGGTTCTGTCGTCTTCGTCCCAGGTGACCAGGATGGTCAGGTGGCCGGACCGGAAGTCAGGTCCGTTTGTGAGGATCGGCAGCCAACGGCTCAGCCAGCGGTCGGCTGTCGCGGCTGAGCAGTCGTGGCCGTCGTTGCAGATGTCGGGGATGACCAGGCTGAAGGTGGGCAGCCGGCCACGGGTGACGTCGTCGACGAGCGGGCCGGTCGTCGTTGTTCCAGCAGGTACATCGAACTGCTTGCACAACGAGCGCTCGGTGTTGTCGGTGAAGTAGGTCCACGGGTTGTGGCGGACGGCGTATCGGTCCTGGTTGTGGGTGGTGCAGTTGCTGTCCATGGCCTCGGCGTAGGTCTTGACCGTGTGCCCGGCGGCGTGGAGCTGACCGAAGACCGACGGCCCGGTCAGCTGGTGGACTTCAGGACCTTCGTCATCGGTGACCCCGAACAGGGAACCGCCGGCGATGACCAGGTAGTTCGGCAGCGAGGGGTGGGTGAGGGCGTAGTACTGATCGGCATGGCCGTACCGGGCGCTCTCGGCGGCGAGCACCGGCATGTGCTGTTCGACGTCGGCGACGCTCTTGTTCTCCTCGATGATCACCAGCAGCTTGTCGGTCCCAGCGGTGGCTGCGGCTGTCGTGCCGCCCGTCGGCTGGGCGGTGGGGTCGCCGGGCACGCTGCCGATGGGGCCCGGCTGCTGCTGCGGCGGGTCCACCGCGCAGCCGTAGGTCAGCATCACCGTGATCAGCATCAGCACGACGAGACCCCGGATCGTTGTGCTTGCCGGCCGCTGCGAGCCCGCCCGCCGGGCCGAGGGCGCAGCCACGCCGACCCGTGCCAGGCGTCGGGCATCCACCTGGGCGGGCTGGTCCACAGTGCCGAGGCGTCGAGCAACGGTGAAAGCCATGGGGGCAACGTCTATCGGCTGGGGCGGTTGGGTCATCACAAGCCTAAGCGGTGAGGGTGGATTCGGTACCGATTGCCAGGATGGCCCTTGACACCAACACACCGCTGTGGGCCTGGGCGATGTGCGCGGTGTACGGGGCGGTGCTGCGGCGGGATGCTGTTGTAGGTCCCCGGTCAGCTTCCGGCTCGACGCGCGATCGGCCGCCGCGTGCAGCCAGGGCCGCCGCCAACCCCTGTCCCCGACGACCTCGGATGATCCGAGTGTCGTGCACAGTCCCAGAATGGCCATGTGGCAGCAAGCACTGGGGGTTCGCTTCGTCTGGGCTTTTTGACCTGGTCGAGCCCGGTGCCGACTGGGGGCAACGTGTACGACGACGAGCTGACGGGTTCACTGCGCGACGTGGGGGCGGATGTGTGCCGCCACCGGGTGGGCGGTACCTGGCCGGCCGACGCGGGGTCACGCCGCGCCGATGTCGCTCCGGCGTTGGCGGGCGACCGGTGGTGGATGGTGGACAGCATCGTCGCTTGCGCGGTCCCGGATCTGGTGGTGGCGGCCCGTGAGCGTGGCCGGCCGTGGACGATCGTGCTGCACAGTCTGCTGTCCACCGAGATAGGGCTGCCCCCTGCCGAGCGGGAGCGTTACCAGGTGCTGGAGTCAGCGGCGCTGCTGGCAGCCCGGCGGGTGATCACCACCAGCCGGTGGGCGGCGGACGAACTTCGGCAGCGTTTTCCGAAGGTCGACATCGTGGTGGCGCATCCGGGGGTGCCGGCGGCGCCGTTGACCGCTTGGAGTGGCACGGGTGCTCGGCTGCTGTCGCTGGCGTCGGTGACGCCGACCAAGAACCAGCTGGTACTGATCGAGGCGCTGGGACAGCTCACCGACCTGGGTTGGTCGGCGCGGCTGGTGGGGGGAGACCGGGTCGTGCCTGAATACACCTCGAGTGTTCGGGCAGCGGTGGCGGCGCAGGGATTGGCCGACCGGGTGCGCATCACGGGTCCGCTCGTCGGCGCCGCCTTGGATCGGGTGTGGGCCTCGACCGACCTGTTGGTGCTGCCGTCACGGTCGGAGACCTATGCGATGGTGGTGGCCGAGGCGCTGTCGCGGGGCGTGCCGGCTGTGGTCAGCGCCGGCACCGGGGCGGTCGAGTCTCTCGGTCAGGTGGCCGGGGTGCGTCCTGGTGCGGCCGTAGCACCGGACCCGCGCGTGCTGGCTCAGGTCTTGCGAAGTTGGCTCACCGATCCCGACGTGCGCCGCCGCTGGCGGACCGTAGCTCGCCTGCGGCGAGCATCGCTCGCATTGAGAACCTGGGAGGCCTGTGCCCGGACCGTCGTCACAGCCATGACCGAGTGAAAGCTGGGCCCGGTCACACGTCATAGACGAGGTACACGTTCTAGTCGGTCGACGGGCCACGGAGCCGGCGGCCAGTCACCGATTCCGCGCTGATGGCGACGAACAGGTTTCGGGTGCCGCTCGCCCACGGCACGGGCCCGGTTTGCCACAGCTGCGTCAGCTGGTGGTCGTTGGTCACCACCTCCGCGTACCCGCAGACGAGCACGCTCCAACCACGGTGTCCAGCTTCGTCGATGTCGTCGACTTCGAAGGCCACCGAGGTGCGTCGGCGCAGCTGCGCCAGCACCCCGGCGGGGGAGGTGCGGAACACGACAGCGTCGTTGACCATCTGATAGTTCACCGGAATGATGACCGACCCGCCGGCGCTGTGGAACCCGACGCGGCCGACCGTGTGTTCGGCGAGGAGCTGCCGGCAGGTCGCCGGTGTCAGCTCCTCCAGGTTCGCTGAGCCCCGCCGCTCGACTGGCTGGTCGGCGGCTTCCCGGCGGGGTGAGGTCATGGCCTCTCGCTCACGGCCGCATCAGCCAAGCGGCTGTCGGCGGGTGGGGGCGGCGTCATGTCAGCTCCCACCGGCGCACTACCTGATTCGACCGACGCATCCGGAGCGTCCGCGGGGTCGCGTCGTTGTTCCACCGGGACGGCGACGACCGGACAGTGGGCATGGCTCAGGCAGTAGTGGCTCACCGACCCGCTCAGCACTCGTCCCCACCCGGTGTGCTCACGCGTTCCGACTACCAGCATCGACGCCGATCGGGAGGCCCCGACCAATGCCGGTCCGGGGTCGTCACTGACGAAATCCAAGGTCCAGTTCGGTTCAGGCACCACCTCGGTGAAGAGCTTCCCGATCAGGTCTCGCTGATGGATCTGGACGCTGTCGGACGGCAGCATCACCGGGGCGTAGCCGCCGGCTGCCAGATAGGTCCCCCAGGGAACGACAGCGTGGACGACCTTGAGGTCCTGGCCAGTCAGCCGAGCCTGTGACGCAGCCCAGTGCAAGGCTGCCTGAGAGGGCACCGAGGTGTCGAGTCCCACGACGATCGGCGACCGACCCGACATGCCCGCTGTTGCTGACGTGTGCGACATTGCTGTCCCTTCTGCGTTGACCTTCGACGCCACTTCCATCGTCTGCTGGACATGGTCTGGTCTGTAGGGCACGAGGGCCCAGCTCCTGGGCCGGAAGTCCCGAGCGCCGAGTGCTCCACCGTCGGTGGGTGACCTGGCACCTGGACGAATCCGGACCTGTGGCCCCCGTCAGGGGGGCTTTGGGAGGCGTTGGCTCCAGATGACGGGATCGGCGGTCCAGCTGGATCAAGGATCAGGCGAATGCGCTGGGTCAGATCGGCGATGCCTACCGCTGGCGTTGGGTGCCGCATTGATGACAGCGACGTCACCCCCATGCGACCCTGATGTGGTGCGATCCACTTCCGGCCCCCTGGATGTGACGGCCGGCTTCGAGGCCGAGGTGGTTCGGCAAGGGCGCTGCCGACCTCGCGAGGTCCATGGCGGGTGTCATCGCAGTGGTGCGGCGGTCGAACCGGCCGCCCTGATCCTGCGGGGGAAAGCACTATGACTTCGCCTGTGGTGCCGCGTTTCTCCATCGTGGTTCCGGCCTACAACGAAGCTGCCTACATCGGTCCTGCTCTGCAGGCTCTGTTGCAGCAAGACTTCGCCGAGCCCTACGAGATCATCGTGGTGGACAACGACAGCATGGACAGGACCGGTGAGATCGCGGCGAGCTACGGAGTCACGGTCGTCACGGAAACGGCGCGAGGGGTCTGCCAGGCGCGGCAGCGTGGGACGATCGCGGCACGCGGTGAGATCGTCGTGTCGACGGATGCGGACACGGTTCCGCCCAGGGATTGGCTCGCCCGGATCGATCGCCAGTTCCGCTGCTCGGACAGCATCGTTGCTGTTGCCGGGCCGTGCCAGTACGAGAATCCCTCCTGGTGGGCCCGCCTCTACCCCAAGTTGCTCTTTGGAGCGGTGCAGCGGGTCTTCGCGTGGACCGGCCACGTTCTCTATGTCAGCGCCACCAACACTGCTTTTCGACGGTCGGCCTTTCCGAATTATGACTCGACGCTGACTCAGGGCGGTGACGAACTGGATCTGCTGCGGCGACTTCGGCGTCGTGGCCGCGTCGTGTGGGACAGCACCAACATCGTGACGACGTCGTCGCGGCGGCTGCAGCAAGGCCTGCTGTACACCTTCTTCATCTCCTTCCTCACCTTCTACCTGCTCGCCTACCTGCTCAACCGGGTCAGCTCGCGGCAGATCCTTGGCATGGCTCCAGTCTTCCGACAAGAACGCCGCGCTCAGCAGCGACAGAGAGGCGGTCGACGCAAGCAGTTCTCGGGTCCACGCCGGGCCGGGTCCACGCAGCCGTGCGGTGCGGAGCACTGGCGCGGCCGTTCTGCGGGCTTTCTGGCCTGGGCGCCTGACCTGGCGGGCAGTTCTCGCGTGGGCATTGTTCGTGCCGCTCTGGGCTGGACTTGCCAGTTATGTGTTGTCGGCGGAAGTCGAGAGCCTCGTTCGGTTCTGGAAACACCCGTGAGGCGCTGGCCCCTCGGGGCGGCCATTGCCGTCGCGGGGTTGGGGTACGTGACGGCGTTCCGGCCGAGCTCGCAGGTCTTTGGGCCCTTTCCGTTTGAGGGCGAGACCGGCGACCCAGTGATCGCACTGACGTTCGACGACGGACCGAACGAGCCGTACACGTCACAGCTGTTGGCGGTTCTGGCGGGGCGGGACGTACGAGCAACGTTCTTCATGGTCGGCCGCTGCGCCGAGCGGTTCCCGGCGACCGTCCGCGACGTCGTTCAAGCCGGGCACGTCGCTGGGCAACCACAGCTACAGTCACTCGTTCAGCCGCTACATGGCAATGCCCACACAGAGAATCGAGATTCAGCGCGGCCAGGACTGCCTCGCCGCGATTGCCGACGTACGACCCGGCTTGTACAGACCGCCCTGGCTCTGCCACTGGCCGTGGGTGCTCGCCAGCATCCGTGCTGCCGGTCTCCAGCCGGTCTCCGGCCGTTTCGGGCATCCGCTCGAGGTCTTTCAGCCTCCAGCTCGCCGCATCACGGCGGCGGCGGCCAGGTTGGCCCGACCCGGAGGGATTCTGATCTTTCATGACGGCGTCGAGGCCCGCGGCGGATTCCGTGACCAGACGGTGGCGGCTGTCGGACCCCTGATCGACACACTGCGCGAGCGCGGCTATCGGTTCGCCACTATCGATGAGCTGCTCGGGGTGCCGCCCTATCTCACGTGAGCACAGCACATGAAACGTGCCGCGGCTGTGTTGCTGGTGGAGCGCCCGTTCGCTGGTGAAGGACGGGTGCGTGGCCGTCCGGCTCGACGTCGAAGCTCGAGCCGCAACGGTGTGGTTCATCCCGCAGTCTCGGGAATTCTTCTCGCTCGGCGACGGCAACATGCCTCACGGATGCAGACACGCTGCCACATGCAGGATGGAGACACGGCCGCAATCGGGGAAGTGCTCAGTGGTCACTGGCGGAGCACGCGCCGTTGAGCTCGTCTGTCAGGTGAGCTGAGTGACAAGTGCTTCGACGCGGCACCGGATCTCGTCTCGGATGGGTCGGACGGCGTCGAGGTCTTGGCCGGCGGGGTCGTCGAGCACCCAGTCTTCGTAGCGTTTGCCGGGGTAGTAAGGGCAGGTGTCGCCGCAGCCCATGGTGATGACGACGTCTGAGGCTTTGACGGCGTCAGTGGTGAGGATCTTCGGCTGCTCGGCGGTGATGTCGATGCCTTCCTCGGCCATGGCAGCGACGGCGACGGGGTTGATCTGGTCGGCGGGTTCGGAGCCGGCGGACCGGACCTCGATGCGGTCGCCGGCGAGGCGGGTGAGGTAGCCGGCGGCCATCTGGGATCGGCCGGCATTGTGGACGCAGACGAACAGCACAGACGGTTTGGTGGTCATCGTGATCTTTCTGGATAGGGGTGGTGATCTTGGCCGGGCTGCGGGTAGAGCGCGGTGATCAGCACCAGACCGAGCGCGCCGCCGATGAGCTGCATGATCAGGAACGGTGGCGCGGAGGCCGGGGCGATCCCGGCGAACGTGTCGGACAGGGTCCGGGCCAGGGTGACGGCGGGGTTGGCGAAGCTGGTGGAGCTGGTGAACCAGTAGGCGCCGGCGATGTAGGCGCCGACCAGGTAGCCGACGTGGTGACCGCGGCCGCCGCGGAGGGCGGCGAAGATGATCAGCACCAAGCCGAGGGTGGCGATGATCTCCGCCAGCCAGACCCCCGGACCGCCGCGGTCCTGGCCGGACACCGTCACGGGCGGCAGACCGAACATCAGGTTTGCCACGATCGCGCCGGCGGCGCCGCCCACCAGCTGAGCAGCGATCAGCACGATCGTCGCCCGGGTGCTGATCGCCCCCAGGACTCGTTCGAGCAGGGTGATCACCGGGTTGAACGCCGCTGAGACCGGCTGCAAGGCCACGATCAACGCCGCGAGCACGACGCCGGTGGCCAAGCTGTTCTCCAGCAGCTGCAGACCGACATCGTCCGGGGACAGCCGGGACGCCGCGATGCCGGAGCCGATCACGGCGGCGACCAAGAAGCCGGTGCCGACCGCCTCAGCGGCCGCCCGCTGGGTCAGGGTCACCGGCAGCCGCAGCTGGCCGGCGGGTCAGCCGGCTCGGCCGCGCTCGGATCGGTGTGGCAGCAACCGGCCTTCGCCTCCGGCTCGCAGCAGGAGGCCGCCTCGCCGGTGCTGCAACACCCCTGCCACTCGACCGCCGCGGCCTCCGCAGCGTTGCTGGCGGTAGCTCTGCCGCTGCGGTCGCCGCGTGGTGTGGCCGGGCTTGGCGGCGCGGATGATCGCGGAGTGCATCTGGTCGGCGACCGGGTGCGTGAACCGGACGGTGGCGTCGACGAACCCGGCGGCGGTGAGTCCGTCGAGGTACTCCTGACGCGACAGGGCGCCGGCGATGCAGCCGACATACTCACCGCGCTCGGCGCGTTGCACGGAGGTGAGGTGGTTCTCGGCGACGACGTCGCTGATCCCGATCCGCCCACCGGGGGTGAGGACGCGAAACATCTCCGCGATCACGGCCGGCTTGTCGACGCTGAGGTTGATCACGCAGTTGGAGATCACCACATCGACGGATGCGTCGGGCAGCGGGACGTTCTCGATCGTGCCCTGCACGAACTCGACATTCGTCGCGCCGGCCTCGGCGGCGTTCGCCCGCGCCAGGTCGAGCATCTCGGTGGTCATGTCGACCCCGTAGGCGAACCCGTCAGGGCCGACCCGGTCCGCGGACAACAACACGTCGATGCCGCCGCCGGAGCCGAGGTCGAGGACCCGCTCGCCCGGGTGCAGGTCCGCGACCGCGGTCGGATTGCCGCAGCCCAGGCTCGCCGCGACGGCCGCGACCGGCAGGGTGTCTTTGTCGGTGGGGCCGTAGAGGGCGGAGCCGAACGTCTCGGCCGGCTCCAACGTCATCGCCGCCTCACTTCCGCAGCAACCCGAGCCGCCCGCGGTCACCTTCACCGCGGCCTCGGCGTACCGTCGCCGCACGGTCTCCCGCAAGTCCTCCGTCGTCTCCGCCATGACCGCTCATCCCCCAACAGATAGATGTTCATCGATGCGACGAGTGTAGTCACAACACATCGACGGATGTCAATGCGTTAGGTAGGGTGAATGTGTGACCGTGACCGCCTCCAGAACCGAACTGCCCGTGCTGACCGCATGCTGCTCCCCGGTGGTGGGTGAGGTGTTGACCCCGGCGGCCGCGGAGACGCTCGCGGCGTCGCTGAAGGCGCTGGCCGACCCGACCCGGCTGCGGCTGGTGTCGCTGGTCGCCGCCCACGAAGACCAGAAGGCCTGCGTGTGCGACTTGACCGAGCCGGTCGGGTTGTCGCAGCCGACCGTGTCCCACCACCTGAAGATCCTTGTGGAGGCGGGGATCCTGAACCGCGAGCAGCGGGGCAAGTGGGCCTACTACCGGCTGGTTCCCGACAGCTTGGCCCAGCTGGCCCGCGTCATCGCCCCATAGATCCCTGAGCCGCGACGGCGGTGGTCACTGTGCTGACCACCCCAGCACGCCCCTGCACTACTTGTTGAGAAGGACTTCGAGATCGTTTCCGAATGCGACATCACTCACGATCTTGCTATCCACAACTCGTAGGAGCGCCAGCCCGCGGAATGTGACCTGGTCGCCGCTCGGGGCAACACCCAGGTGCTCACCCTGATGGGTGCCAGTCACCTCCCAGGGGACGACTACCTGGTCGCCTTCCCCGATCAGCTCCTCCATGGTCAGCGTGATGTCGGCGAATGCTGCGTGCATGGCCGCCACTCCGGCCTTCGTCTCCTCGATGCCCAGACTCGGGTCGAGCAGCTCATCGATCACGTGGTAGTTCTGGTGATTCCATCGCTCGTCGAAGTAGCGACGAACCAGCTCTTTGTTCTCTGCGACCGTCACGCTGGCCCCCTTGCCATTCGATGATGAGCGGAGCCTACGCCTGTGCGCTTCGGAGCCACCAGGTCTTCGACGTTGCTGGCTTCGCCGCCGACGCTACGCGGGAGGTCCTGCCTCCTCGCCTCCGACCCCAGCCGCGGGCACGATGGCGGCGGCTGCTCGGTCACGGCGGCGGGAGCGTGACGCCGAAGCCGGTGGCGGCCAACCGCAGCAGCACCTGTCCGGGCGCGAGCAGGTCGGAGATCTTCGCCGCCGACAGCAGCTCGAGCTCACCGAGCCGCGTCGCGTACGCGGCCTGCCCCTGGACGCGGGCACCCTGTAGCTGAGCCAGGTTGACCCACACCTTCTGCCGGGCCTCGCGCAGGAAGCGGCGCGAGCTGAGCCGGTTGAGTGGCCTCAGCAGTCGATCGACGACGCTCCGTCGACCACCGATCGCGGTGTCCTCCGCGGCCACCCGCGACGCGAGGATCCGGTCGATGCGTTCGTGGTCGCGGCGGCGCCGGTCCATCAGCACTGCATCGGTGAACTCTGCGTCCTCGATCACCGCCAGCAGAGCCGGCGGGAGGTCGTAGTTGATGTGCGCGTTCATACCGAGCAGGAGGTGCACGAGCACGGGCAGGCCCGGATCTGCGGAGAACGCGAGCCGCCACGGGCGCGGCACCGCGCTGCCGGCGAGATCGGCGTCGTGCGCTGCGAGAAAGCGGCCAGCAAAGGCGACGTCCCATCGGGTCACCCATTCCGGATCCTCGAAGGTTTTCCCCTCCACCGCGGCACCGACCGCCTGGGTGGTCCGCTGGTAGGTTTCGATGAACGCCCGTCGGTGGTCGAGCCCCGCCGGCAACTCGTCCAGTCGTCGCTGCAGGGCCTCGACGACGTCGTCGATACCGGTTTCTGGGCGCCTCTGCGGCTGCATGGGGCACAGTCTTCACCCTGCCCGCGAGATGACGGAAGGATCGGTGCCGTGTCAGGCGCTGCCGGGTGTCACGTACGGCCGGCACGCTGGCGCATGACCGACCGCAGCCAGACGGCCCCCACAAGGACCGCGACGAAGCCGCCCCCGAGAAGCCAGGTCAATGCGCGGTCGGTGGCGAACTCGGCGCGAGCCCGGACAGCCGCGGCCATGATCGCAACGATCATCACGATGGAGACGTCGACCAGCAGCCTCAACCTGGCCCACTGCGGATCCCGCCAGATCAAGAGTCCGACGCAGCCGAGACAGAAGATCGCGCCGATCACCTGAGCGGTGAGCGGCGTCAGCGGCCATGGCCACAGTGGAATCAGCGTCGCTGGCGCAAGGAAGAGCGCTGCCCCTTGAACGAGAGCGAGCAGGCCCACGAGCCCCACGACCCGAGCCGTCCAGGCACTGAGCTCGACCCCGTCGGGTTCCACCGGCCCAGCGGAGCGAGTATTCGCCAGCCAGCCACCGGCCACGAGGAACGGTGTCGTCAGGTAGAGGCCGGTCCACAGCCAGAACGCCAGCTTGTCATGGCTGAAGATCGACCAGTGTGTGAGTGTGGCGATGCCGAGCAGCGTCGCGAACAGCGTCACCGCGATGAGGCCGCTGCTGACGGCAACCCATCGCCGTTCGCGAAGGGCGACCCGGGTGAAGAAGTAGACCCCGCCGAGATACGCAGAGGCAAGCGTCATCGAGGTCATCGTCGCCTTGATCGGCCAGGCGAACCACCGAGCCGTCTCGTCGGGAAAGACATACAGCACGACAAACGCCAGCACGAGGAACGGAACGATCACCGCGGACAGGACGCGCGTGTACACCAAGATCTTCCCACCACGCGCCGACCCCGTGGACAGTGCACTCGACGTCATCGCCGCCCCGAACTCAAGCACAGCTCGCACCTGATCAGAATCGTATCGCAACCCACCGCTGTCGGCGGGGTAAGGCAGCCAGCGGAAACGAGCCGAGCCGTGACGTACGCGACGTGACGCGACTCGACGCCCGAGCTCCACCCCGTACCCGGCGCCTTGGAGATCGTGAGGCAAGGGCCATCTACCGGCGGGCATGGCTCGCCGGCAGCCACAAGGAGTGGCCTCGGCAGCTGAGGTCGTCCTCCACGGTCGGCCACTTGACAGGCGCATCGGTGATCGAGAGGTTTGCTGTCGTGCGAGAGCAGACCACGTCCGCTGATGCTGCGCGAACCGAGGACCCGGCCCTGCTCATCGGTGGTCGGTGGATCCGCTCCGCCGACGGAGGCGTCCGCGAGTGCGTCAACCCGGCCGACGGCACGGTGTTCGCCGTGGTCGACGAGGCGACTCCCGCGGATGCCGCTCGAGCGGTCGCAGCAGCGCGGGCGGCCTTCGACTCCGGTCCGTGGCCGGCGACTCCGAGTGCCGAACGGGTAGCCCTGCTGCACCGGATCGCCGATCTGCTGGCTCGGGACAAGGAGTCCCTGGCCCGGATCGAGACCGACGACACCGGCAAGACGTTGGTGGAGAGCAGGATCGACATCGACGACGTGATCTCGGTGTTCCGCTACTACGCCGGTCTGCTGTCCTCGTCCGCGGATCGACTGGTCGACGTCGGCGACCCGCAGGTGATCAGCCGGGTCACGCACGAGCCGATCGGTGTCTGCGTGCTGATCGCGCCCTGGAACTACCCGCTGCTGCAGATGTCCTGGAAGGTGGCACCGGCGTTGGCGGCCGGCTGCACCATGGTGCTGAAGCCGAGCGAGGTGACGCCGTTGAGCACGATCGCGTTCGTCCGGCTGGTGGAGGAGGCCGGCGTGCCGGCTGGGGTGGTGAACCTCGTGCAGGGCAGCGGGGCCGTCCTGGGAGCGGCTCTGACCGACACCGACGAGGTCGACTTCATCTCGTTCACCGGCGGGTTGGCGACCGGCCGGACCATCTCGCGGATCGCCGCCGACCACGTGACCAAGGTGGCGGTCGAGCTGGGCGGGAAGAACCCGCACATCGTGTTCGCCGACGCCGAGTGGGAGAGCTCGGTGGACCAGGTGCTCACCGGGGTGTTCCTGCACTCCGGCCAGGTCTGCTCGGCCGGCACCAGGTTGATCGTGCACGAGTCGATCGCCGACGACTTCGTCGCGGCCCTGGTCGCGCGGGCGGAGAAGATCACGGTCGGCCACGGCCTCGACCCGGCGGCCGAGACCGGTCCGCTGGTGTCAGCGGCCCACCGGGACAAGATCGAGGCCTACGTCGAGCTGGGACGGGCCGAGGGTGCCGAGCTGGTCACCGGCGGCACCCGGCCGACCGATCCCGGACTGGCCGGCGGCTACTTCTTCCTGCCGACCGTCTTCGACCACTGTGATCGGTCCATGCGGATCGTCCGGGAGGAGACCTTCGGCCCGATCCTCACCGTCGAGCGCTTCGCCATCACCGAGGAGGCGATCGCCCTCGGCAACGACACCGAGTACGGACTGGCGGCCGGGGTCCGGACGGCGGACCCGGATCTGGCCGAGCGCGTCGCCCGGGCTCTGCGGCACGGCACCGTCTGGATCAACGACTTCGGCTACTACACCGCCGCCGCGGAATGGGGCGGGTTCAAGAAGTCGGGCAACGGCCGCGAGCTCGGACCCACCGGGCTGTCGGAGTACCAGGAGATCAAGCACATCTGGCAGCACACGGCGCCGGCGCCCAAGGGCTGGTTCAGCGGCGAGAGCTGAGGGGCGGCCGTCGGACCCGGACCACCAGAACCTCCACAGGAAGGCAGCACATGTCCGCGACCGGCCCCGAGTCCCCGCCGGGGGTGGGCGACGACCACGATCTCGCCCAGTTCGGCTACAAGCCCTCGCTCGACCGCAGCATCGGCAAGTTCGCCAGCTTCGCGGCCGGGGTCAGCTACATCTCCATCCTGACCGGCACCTTCCAGCTCTTCTACTTCGGCTTCGGCACCGCCGGCCCGGCCTATCTGTGGAGCTGGCCGATGGTGTTCGCCGGTCAGCTGATGGTCGCGCTCTGCTTCATGGAGCTCGCCGCCAAGTACCCGGTGGCCGGCTCGGTCTACAACTGGGCCAAGACGCTGGGCAGCCGGGTGGTGGGCTGGTCGGCCGGCTGGTTGATGCTGACGGCGTCCATCGTCACGCTGTCCGCGGTCGTGCTGGCCCTGCAGATCAACCTGCCTCGGATCTGGCCCGGGTTCCAGATCATCGGGGACGGCAGCGGCTCCACCTTCGCCGCCAACGCCGTGCTGCTCGGCACCGTCATGATCATCGTGACCACGGTGATCAACGCCCTCGGGGTGCGGCTGATGGCCATGATCAACAGCGCCGGGGTCTTCATCGAGCTCATCGCCGCGGTGCTGATCGCGGTCCTGCTTGCGCTGCACATCAACCGTGGTCCGCAGGTGTTCTTCTCCACCAACGGCTACGGCACGGGCGAGAGCGGGAGCTACCTCGGACTCTTCCTGATCGCCTCTCTCGCGTCCGGCTACGTGATGTACGGCTTCGACACGGCCAGCTCGCTGGGCGAGGAGACGGTCGAGCCTCGGCGGACCGCGCCGAAGGCGATCCTGCGGGCGCTGCTCGCCTCCTTCGTGATCGGCGGCGCCATCCTGCTGTTCGCCATCCTGGCGGCGCCGGACCTGCAGGACCCGCTGCTGGGCAGCCCGCAGGGGAGCCTCCAGTACATCGTCGAGTCCGTCATGTGGGGACCGCTGGGCACGGTCTTCCTGATCTGCATCGTGATCGCCGTGATCGTCTGCTCCCTGGCGGTGCACACCGCTGCGATCCGGCTGACCTTCGCCATGGCCCGCGACAACGCGCTGCCGTTCGGGGAGAGACTCGCCCGGGTGCATCCCACGACCCGCACGCCCGTCGTCCCGGCTGTGGTGATCGGGGTGCTGGCCATCTTGATCCTGGTGATCAACGTGGGTCAGCCGCAGATCTTCACGGTGCTGACGTCCATCGCCATCATCATGATCTACCTGGCCTACCTGATGGTCACGGCGCCGATGCTGAAGAAGCGCCTGAAGGGCGAGTGGCCACCGAAGGACCTGCAGTCGCAGGGCTACTTCACGCTGGGTCGCTGGGGTCTGCCGGTCAACATCCTCGCCGTGGCCTGGGGCATCGGCATGGCGGTCAACCTCGCCTGGCCCCGGGAGGCGGTCTACGGCACTCCCTGGTACAACACCTGGGGTGCCTTCCTCTACATCGGCGTGATCCTGGGGTCGGGGCTGCTCTGGTTCGCGATCAAGGGTCGGCACAGCATCGGGACCCTCGCCTCGCACGCGGTGGAGTCCTCGGCCACGACCGGTTCCGTGTCCGCGGGGGATCAGCAGCGAGCGGTG
This sequence comes from uncultured Actinomycetota bacterium, assembly GCA_963794405.1. GTDB lineage: Bacteria > Actinomycetota > Actinomycetes > Propionibacteriales > Propionibacteriaceae > Microlunatus. Next base: position 276,829 of record CAWCDP010000015.1, on the reverse strand, counting down.
GACGGGAACCAGGCGTGAGCGCCGACGAGTTCGACTACGTGATCGTCGGGGGTGGCACGGCCGGCTGCATCGTCGCCGCGCGCCTGAGCGAGGATCCCGCCGTCCGGGTCTGTCTGCTCGAGGCCGGTCCGTCGGACGTGGGCGACGACGCCATCCTGGTCCTGAACCGGTGGATGCACCTGCTCGACTCGGGCTACGACTGGGACTACCCGGTCGAGCCGCAGGAACGGGGCAACAGCTTCCTGCGCCACGCCCGTGCGAAGGTGCTCGGCGGCTGCTCGTCCCACAACTCCTGCATCGCCTTCTGGCCACCCGCCGAGGGGCTCGACGAGTGGGCCGCGATGGGGGCGACCGGGTGGGACGCCGCGAGCACCCTGCCGTACGTCACCAGGCTCGAGAACAACGACGCGGAGGGAGACCGGCACGGTCACGGGGGACCGGTACGGCTGCGTGACGTGCCCCCGGTGGATCCGTGCGGTGTGGCGCTGCTCGCCTCGGCCGCGGCGGTCGGCATCCCCACGGTCGCCTTCAACCGCGGCGAGACCGTACGCCAGGGAGCCGGCTGGTTCCAGATCAACGCGGACGAGGACGGCCTCCGCATGTCCAGCTCGCACGCCTACCTGCACCCGATCCTGGGATCGCGACCCAACCTGCAGGTCCGGACAGGCTGCTGGGTCAGCGAGATCGTGGTCGACGACACCCTGACGGCCACCGGTGTGCGCTACCAGCGGCCCGACCTCACCGGCCAGGACGTGGTGTCCGCCCGTCGCGAGGTCGTCCTCACGGCCGGCGCGATCGACAGCCCGAAGCTGTTGATGCTCTCCGGCATCGGACCGGCCGATCACCTGGCCGAGGTGGGTGTCCCGCTGCGGGTGGACTCGCCGGGTGTCGGTTCGAACCTGGACGACCACGTCGAGGGACTGGTGTTCTGGGAGGCCGCGCGCCCGATGGTCACCAGCTCCACCCAGTGGTGGGAGATCGGCGTCTTCGCCACCACCGAGCCGGGGCTGGACCAACCGGACCTGATGATGCACTACGGCAGCGTGCCCTTCGACATGAACACCCTGCGCCACGGGTACCCGACGACCGACAACGGCTTCTGCCTGACCCCGAACGTGACCCAGGGACGATCGCGGGGCACGGTTCGGTTGCGGTCCCGGGACTTCCGCGACCGTCCCCGCGTCGATCCGCGCTACTTCACCGACGACGACGGTCATGACGAGCGGGTGATGCTGGCCGGCATCAGGCTGGCCCGGGAGATCGCCGCCCAACCCCCGCTGTCACAGTGGGTCGCCCGCGAGCTGGCGCCGGGTTCCGAGGTGACCAGCGACGAGGACCTGCTGGAGTACATCCACCAGACCCACAACACGGTCTACCACCCGGCGGCGACCGTGCGGATGGGCGCGGTGGAGGACGAGCTGGCACCACTGGACCCCGACCTCCGGGTGAAGGGCGTGCAGCGCCTGAGGGTCGTGGACGCCTCGGCGATGCCGAAGCTCCCGGCAGTCAACCCCAACATCACGGTGATGATGATGGCCGAGAGGGCGGCAGATCTGATCAGGGAGTCGGCGGCCCTCATCGAGGAGTCAGGGGGCGCGATCGAGGAGCCGGCTGAGCACCGGTGATCGACGCCGAGGAGATCATCGCTTTCCTGAGGCGGACGGCGCCTTTCGACTCGCTCCCGGTGCAGGAGCTCGAGCGACTGTCCGACGAGGCCGTCGTGCTCGACCTCGCCGACGATGAGGTGGTGGTCGACGGCACGGCCCCGCCGACCGAGGCGATCTGGGTGGTCTACCGGGGTCAGGTGATCTTGTGGGCTGGCGACGACGACGTGTCGGGGGAGCCGCTGGAGACACTGAGCTCCGGCGGGATCTTCGGCTTCAGCTCGCTGCTGACGGGCGAGAGCCCACAGTTCACCGCGCGGATGCGCGGGCCCGGCATCTGCCTGCGACTGCAGGGACTCCACGCCCGGCCGGTGTTCAGTCGTCCGGCGGGGGCGTCCTACCTCGCCGGCCTGGTCTCCGCCGGCCTCCGGCAGCCCCGGGTCGGTGTCGAGGGCGTGCTGGGTCGACGTCCCGTGGGGGAGATCCTGCGCGCCGACCCGGTCCTGGTGTCGGGTGACACCTCGGTCCGAGACGCCGTGCGGCGGATGACCGAGCTGGGCAGCTCCTACGTCCTCGTTCCCTTGGCCGACGGCGAGTACGGCATCTTCACCGACCGTGATCTGCGGACCAGGGTGGTCGCCGTGGACCGGAGCGTGGCCGAGCCCGTGCGTTCGGCGATGAGTGCCCCGGCCCGAGTGGTCTCCGATGATCGCCTGGTCACCACGGTGCTGATCGAGATGATCGAGCACGGGGTGCGACACATGCCCGTCGTCAACGCGCGGGGCACCGTGGTCGGTGTGGTCGAGGACAGCGATCTGCTGGCCGCGTCCACCCGCCGCGGTTTCGTGCTCCGGCGGGCGATCGCGATGTCCACGACCGAAGACGACCTGATCAGTGCCTCGACCGGCATCACCGATCTCGTCGTCGACCTCGTACGCGGAGGAACCGACGCCATCGCGGCCAGCGGGATCCTGTCGGTGGTGATCGACAGCATGGCCCGTCGGGCTCTGGAGCTGGCCCTCGGCGAAGCCGGCGACCTGCCGCCGTCGCGCTGTGCCTGGATCACGTTGGGCAGCATCGCGCGGCGGGAAGCCATGCCGTCGTCCGACCTCGACTCGGCGATGTCCTGGTCGGATGACGGCGAGCCCGACGCCGACCGCTATCTGAACATCGCCCGCCGGGTGCACCAGATCCTGGATGCCTGCGCCCTGCCGGCGGACCGCAACGGCGCAGTGGCCGGTTCCCGCCGCTTCGCTCGCTCGAGCTCGGCCTGGCTGCGTGCCGCCCGGACCTGGATGGACGCCCCGCTCGAGGACCAGGGCCTGATCATGTCCTCGCTGCTGGTCGACGGCCGGGTGATCTGGGGTGACCCGGCGCTGCACACCGTTCCGTCGGGCTATCGCCGCATGTGGCTGGACCACCCGGAGGCGCTACGGCTCCAGCTGCTCGATGCGCTCTCGACGAGAGTCCGTCAGCGGTCGTTCTCGAGGGTGCTGTCGCGTCGCGGGGGGACCTTCGACCTGAAGGCGCACGCCCTGACCCCGGTGGTGAACCTGGCCCGGTGGGGCGGACTGAGCGTCGGGATCGCCTCGGCCACCACCCCCGCCCGGCTCGCTGGTGCGGCGCGCAACGACCTGCTCACCGAGCAGGACGCCAAGCTGCTGGAGGAGGTCTTCGTGCTGCTGCAGCGGATCCGGATGCGTCACCAGGTCGACCAGATCATCGCCGGCCGCACCCCGGGCGATGTGGTGAGCCTGGCGGAGATCAGTCCGCTCAACCGCAGTCTGCTGGCCGAGAGCACGCGCGAGGTCGCCGCGGTCCAGAAGCGGGTGTCCGCCCGGCTGACCAGCCCGACGCGCTAGCAGGGGGACACAGCTCCAGGAAGGTTCAGACCCTCTTCTGCGGGCTGCGTTCGGGTGGCAGGACGCCGAGCTCCTCCAGCTGCTGGGCGAGTCCGGCCCCGTCGTGGGCGTAGAGCCACGGGACCCGGCTGTCCTCCGGCCTCGGCGACTCCCGCAGCGAGCTGCCGGCCAGCACCGCCTCACCGGGGGTCAGCTGGCGGATGCAGACGGCTACGACCTGGTCGGGGTGGGCGTCCGCGAACTCGCGATACAGCATCTCGTCGTGCTGGCCGTCGTCGCCGAACAGCAGCCACCTGATCTGCGGGAACTCGGTCGCCCAGCGTCGCAGGTTGCCCCGTTTGTGCTCCTTGCCGCTGCGGAACCAGCGATCCGCGGTCGGCCCCCAGTCGGTCAGCAGCAGCGCGCCCGGCGGATACAGGTTGCTGGACAGGAAACGCGTCAGCGTCGGGGCCACGTTCCAGGCGCCCGTCGACAGGTAGAACACCGGGGGTGCGTGGTGCGCGTCCGACAGGCGCTCGTACAGCACAGGCATCCCCGGCGTGGCTGCTCGCGCGTGCTCGTTGACCACGAAGGTGTGCCACGCGGCCAGGAGGGGCCGCGGGAGGGCGGTCACCATCACCGTGTCGTCGATGTCGGAGATGATCCCGAACTGCTCCTCGTCGCCCAGCACGAACACGTCGGCGGACACGGGCGGGGAGCCTGTGGCGCTCATGGTGATCGTGTGTCGACCCGGGGTCATCTCCTGCTCGACCACCACGTCGACGACGCCCCCGTGGTCGGCCCGCACCGTGTGGTGCACGCCGTTGAGCTCGATGTCGATCTCGGCGTCGGCGACCGGGACCAGGATGAACGAGCGCCAACCGCGCGAACCGGTCGGATCTCCACGGAAGATCACGCCGCGTCTGGAGTAGACGACCCGGGCCAGCACCCGAACCCAGCGGGGGGAGCCGTAGCCGGTGTAGGCGATCACTGCGGGACGGTAGCCGTGGCGCGTCACCCAGTCGGCGCGCCAGCGCATGATCGCTTGGTCGAGCCGGGCCCCACGGTGCATCTGGTCGACGGTGTTCATCCCGGCCAGTCTCTCAGCCCCGGCGCGTCGACCGGGAGCCGGTCACTCCCCGCCGTTGCGCCGCAGCACCTCACTCAACCGCTCGGCGGCGGCGATCACCGCCGGTGCGTGCAGTCGGCCCGGCTGGCGTGACAGGCGCTCGATCGGTCCGGACACGCTGACGGCGGCGATCACCTTCCCCGAGGGGGAGCGCACCGGAGCCGACACCGACGCGACGCCGGCTTCCCGCTCACCCACCGAGTGGGCCCAGCCGCGACGTCGTACGGCCGCCAGCGCCACCGCGGAGTAGCGACTCCCGCGCAGACCGCGCTGCAGCCGCTCGGGCTCTTCCCAGGCCAGCAGAACCTGGGCCGCCGAGCCGGCGTTCATGGTCAGCTGGGTGCCGACCGGCACGGTGTCGCGCAGCCCGGACATCCGCTCGGCGGTGGCCACGCAGACGCGCACATCTCCTTGCCGGCGGAACATCTGGGCCGACTCGCCGGTGATGTCGCGGAGGCGGGCGAGCACCGGGCCCGCGGTCGCCAGCAACCGGTCCTCGCCGGCGGCCGAGGCCAGCTCGCCGAGTCGCGGACCGAGGATGAAGCGGCCCTGCAGGTCACGACTCACCAGGCGGTGGTGCTCCAGCGCGACGGCGAGTCGGTGGGCGGTGGGTCGGGCGAGACCGGTCGCCGACACCAGCCCGGCCAGGGTGGTCGGCCCGGTCTCCAGTGCACTGAGCACGAGAGCGGCTTTGTCCAGGACGCCGACGCCGCTAGAGTTGTCCATGCCTTGATACTGCCGTCTCGGATGCTGGAACGCAAATCACACCCCAGTGACTCGGCGGACCATGGCGACGACCCCCAGGCTGCTTGTCCACGAGACGATCCTGGCCCAGCCACGACGAACCACCGAGGAGATGACGGCACCATGCCGAAGACGTTGAGCGAGAAGATCTGGGACGCGCATGTCGTGCACTCGGCCGCCGGGGAACCCGACCTCCTCTACATCGATCTCCACCTGGTGCACGAGGTGACCAGCCCACAGGCCTTCGACGGTCTGCGCCAGGCCGGCAGGCCGGTCCGCCGGCCCGACCTCACGATGGCCACCGAGGACCACAACACGCCGACGCTGAACATCGACCAGCCGATCGCCGACCCGGTGTCCCGGACGCAGGTGGACACCCTGCGGAAGAACGCCGAGGAGTTCGGCGTCCGGATCCACAGCCTGGGCGACCTGGACCAGGGCATCGTGCACATCATCGGTCCGCAGCTCGGCCTCACCCAGCCCGGTATGACGGTGGTCTGCGGCGACTCGCACACCTCCACCCACGGTGCGTTCGGCTCGATCGCGTTCGGCATCGGGACGTCCGAGGTCGAGCACGTGCTCGCCACCCAGACGCTGCCGCAGGCGCGACCCAAGACCATGGCGGTCAACGTGGAGGGTGAGCTGCCGGCGGGCGTGACGTCCAAGGACATCGTGCTGGCCCTGATCGCGAAGGTCGGCACGGGCGGCGGTCAGGGCTACATCGTGGAGTACCGCGGGTCGGCCATCCGGGCGCTCTCCATGGAGGGCCGGATGACGATCTGCAACATGAGCATCGAATGGGGTGCCAAAGCGGGTCTGATGGCGCCCGACGAGACCACCTTCGCCTACGTGAAGGGTCGTCCGCACGCCCCCGAGGGGGAGGACTGGGAGGCGGCCGTGGAGTACTGGCGGACGCTGACCACCGACGAGGGGGCGGAGTTCGACGTCGAGGTCGACCTCGACGCATCCCAGCTGACCCCGTTCGTCACCTGGGGCACGAACCCGGGCCAGGGTGTGCCGCTCGGCGCACGGGTGCCCGACCCCGAAGAGTTCCCCGACGAGGCCGATCGCACCGCTGCCACCAAGGCGCTGCAGTACATGGACCTCACCGCCGGCACGCCGATGCGCGACATCGCTGTGGACACGATCTTCCTGGGATCCTGCACCAACGGTCGGATCGAGGACCTGCGAGCCGCGGCGGCTGTGATCAAGGGCCACACGATCGCCGACAGCGTGCGGATGCTGGTCGTGCCGGGCTCGGCGCGGGTCAGGTTGCAGGCCGAGGACGAGGGTCTGGACATCGTGTTCAAGGAAGCCGGGGCCGAATGGCGCGCTGCCGGGTGCTCCATGTGTCTGGGCATGAACCCCGACCAGCTCGCTCCGGGCGAGCGGTCGGCGTCGACCTCCAACCGCAACTTCGAGGGTCGCCAGGGCAAGGGTGGTCGAACCCACCTGGTGTCGCCGCTGGTCGCGGCGGCCACCGCCGTCCGCGGCACCCTGAGCTCGCCCTCCGATCTCTGATCCCTCGACCTCCCAGGAGCCCATCACCATGGAGAAGTTCAGCTCACACACCGGCACCGCGCTCCCGCTCCGCCGGAGCAACGTGGACACCGATCAGATCATCCCGGCCGTCTACCTGAAGCGGGTGACCAAGACCGGCTTCGAGGACGGGCTGTTCGCCGCCTGGCGCAACGACCCCGACTTCGTGCTCAACCAGCCCCAGTACGCAGGGGCGACGATCTTGGTCCCGGGTCCCGACTTCGGCACGGGCTCTTCGCGGGAGCATGCTGTCTGGGCCTTGCAGAACTACGGATTCCGGGTCGTCATCGGCTCCCGGTTCGGTGACATCTTCCGGGGCAACTCGGGCAAGGCCGGCCTGCTGGTGGCCGTCCTGGACCAGAAGATCGTCGAGGAGCTGTGGAACTTCATCGAGGAGAACCCGGACAAGCCGTTGACGGTCGACCTCCAGGAGCAGACGGTCACCGCCGACGGTTTCAGCGCCGACTTCGAGATCGACGGCTACACCCGCTGGCGCCTGCTGGAGGGCCTGGACGACATCGGTCTGACCCTGCGGCACGTGGGGGAGATCGACACGTACGAGGCGGCCCGGCCCTCCTTCAAGCCGAAAACCCTGCCGGTGAAGGTCGCCAGCTCCAGCTGACAGCCCTCTCGTAGACCACCGAGGCGGCAACTTTCGTTGTTCTCAGGCGAAACTCGCCGCCTCGGTGATTGTCTGCGGGGCCAGAACTCTCTACCGTGGGCCCGTGCAGGCGTATGTTGCGGCTGCTGACATCCTCCCCAGGGAAGGGAAGCCGTGAACAAGGCTGAGTTCATCGAGGTGCTGTCGACTCATTTCGACGGCAACAAGGCGGAGGCGGCCCGCGCCCTCAATGCCGTCACCCAGACGATCACGTACCAGACCGCCACCGGCGAGAAGGTGACCATCACCGGCTTCGGTGTCTTCGAGAAGGTGCACCGTTCGGCCCGGATGGTGCGCAATCCGAGGACCGGCGAGCGCAAGCGGGCCAAGGCCACGGCGATCCCGCGGTTCCGGGCCGGCACTGATCTCAAGGCGTACGTCTCGGGCGCCAAGAAGGTGCCGAAGGCGGCCAAGAAGACCGCCACCAAGGCAGCCGCGGCTCCCGCGGTGAAGGCCGCGGCGGTCAAGGCCCCGGCCACGAAGGCCGCTGCGCCGGCGACCAAGAAGACGGCGACGAAGGCTCCGGCGACCAAGGCGGCTCCGGCCAAGGCGGCGGCGACGAAGAAGGCGCCGGCGACGAAGGCTCCCGCCACGAAGACGGCGGCCAAGACGACCGCCGCCAAGACGACCGCCGCCAAGACGACGGCCGCCAAGACGACGGCCGCGAAGAAGACGACCGCGGCGAAGACCACCGCCCCGGCCAAGACCACCGCCCCGGCCAAGACCACCGCCACGGCCAAGAAGGCCGCTCCGGCCACCAAGGCCACCGCCGCCAAGAAGGCTCCGGCCAAGAAGGTGGCCGCCAAGCGCTGAACGGCCTGACCCCCGTACCGGGGTTCAGGACCAGCAGCGGAGGCTTCCCGCGACACGCACGGCGTGCAGACGGCGACCCGGCACCAAGAGTGCCGGGTCGCCGTCGTATGTCTGCACCGGCACAGATTCGGGTCCGCTGTCGTCGGCGTTCACACTGACGGTCGACCCCGCCCGGCCCAGCACCGTCACGGAAACGTAGCCACCGAGCGTCCCGAGACGGGGCACCACGAGCGACGTGGTCGCCGGACCGACCCCGAGCCGGTACGCGAAGCGCAGATCGTCCAACGTGTCGACGTCGCGGCGGGCGTCGGGCAGCTCGCCGAGGTCCAGGGCTCGGGCGCCCGATCGCCGGTGGCGCCCGGCCGAGCCGTACGAACCAGCGGACCGGATCTCCCTGCCGTACAGAGGATCGAGGGGCACTCCATGAGCGATCAGCATGGTGGTTCCTTCGCTGTCGTGGTCGGCCAGGAAGGATCTCTGCGCACCGATCGAGGCCGCCACGACCCGTCGGACCGACGCGGGCCGCAGGGCGGGCAGGTCCCCGACGCAGGCCAGCACGGCCGCGACGCCCTCCGCTCGCAGCAGGGCGTCACCGTGGGTCAGTGCGCGGTTGAGCGACCCGCCGGTGGGTGCGAGGTCACCCCCGGGTGGGACGTCGATCGGTTCGCCGACGACGCGGATCTTCAGGTCGGCGCGCTGGAGTGCCTCCTGGAGATCGGGCTGGTCGCTGACCACGAGCACCTCGTCCACTGCGGCGGCTAGCGCGGAGAGCGTGTCCAGCGCCATGCAGCGGGCGAGCCGCTCCCGCAGCGGGTCCGGCAGGGAGGACATCCGCGACTTCGCTGCCGGTAGTGTCTTCAGCGCCACCACGGCAGCGACGCGCTCATCGAGCGAGCTCGCGAGGTCGTCACCGTCATCGAGCGAGCTCGCGAGGTCGTCGTCACCGACCTGTGGTGGTGGCATCGTGTCCATGATCGTTAGATGCTGCCACGATCCTCTAGGGTGAGGTGAATTCGTCCGGATGGAGGTGCGGGTGACCGATCAGTCCGGGATGCTCCCCGGTGGGGGCCACCGATCGTCGTCGTCGGCTCGCGGCTTGCGCAAGGTCAACACCGAGCCCGCGGAGAAGGCGCTGATCGCGGTGATCTCGATCATCAACGCCGTCGCCCGCCCGCTCACCCACCGTGACTGGAGGGGCCAGGAGAACATCCCGCGCACCGGGGGCATCCTCCTGGTGGCCAATCACATCTCCAACGTCGACCCGATCGCGGTGGGACAGTACGTGGCGTTCGCGGGCCGCTGGCCGCGGTTCCTGGGCAAGGCCAGCCTCTTCCGGGTGCCGGTGATCGGTCGGATCATCACCGCCTGCGGCCAGATCCCCGTCGAGCGCGGCACGAACTCGGCGGTGCAGGCCCTCCAGGCCGCCGTCACCGCCATCGAGGCCGGCAAGACGGTCGTCATCTACCCCGAGGGCACCGTCACCTTCGACGAGCAGCTCTGGCCCATGGTCGCCAAGTCCGGTGCTGCGCGGATCGCGCTGCAGACAGCCTGCCCGGTCATCCCGATCGGGCAGTGGGGGGCCCAGGACATCATGTGGGGAAAGAAGCTGCACTTCCCGCACCTGCTGCCCCGGAAGACCCTGCGACTGGTCGCCGGCCCGCCGGTGCCGCTCGATGATCTCAGGGAGACGCCCGTCACGCCGCAGGCCGTCGCCGCGGCCACCGACCGGATCATGTCGGCGATCACCCAGCTGGTGGCGGACCTGAGGCAGCAGCCGGCCCCGCCTGATCTCTACGACCCCCGTCGTTCCCGGAACCAGCCACCAGCGCCCGAGCACCCCGAGGACAGGAAGCCCCCGACGTGAGCAGCCGAGTGGCCGTGATGGGTTCGGGGTCGTGGGGAACGGCTTTCGCCCTCGTCCTCAGCGACGCCGGGCAGCAGGTCTCCATGTGGGCCCGGCGGAGCGAGGTCGCCGAGCTGATCAACGCCGAGCACCGCAACCGGGACTACTTCCCCGACATCGAGCTGCCGGACTCGATCGTGGCGAACACCGATCCGCACGCCGCCATGGACGGCGCCGAGTTCGTGGTGATGGCCGTGCCGTCGCAGACGCTGCGGGCGAACCTCGAGACGTGGACGATCCCGGCGGAGGCCGTCATCGTCAGCCTGGCCAAGGGGATCGAGCTCGGGTCCGGTCTCCGGGTCAGCGAGATCATCGAGCAGGTCGCCGACATCGAGCCGGATCGGGTCGCGGTGGTGACCGGGCCCAACCTGGCCCGGGAGATCGCCGAGCGGCAGCCGTCGGGCAGCGTGGTGGCCAGCACGTCGCTGGCCACGGCCGAACGTCTGCAGGCCATCTGCCACACGCCACGGTTCCGGGCCTACACCAACACCGACGTGGTCGGCTGCGAGCTGGGGGGAGCGACCAAGAACGTGATCGCCCTCGCGGTCGGCATGGCTGTCGGTCTCGGTCTCGGCGCGAACGCGACGGCGACCGTGATCACCAGGGGTCTGGCCGAGTCGAGCCGCCTGGGGGTGGCGCTCGGGGCGGATCCGTACACGTTCTCCGGTCTGGCCGGGCTCGGCGACCTGGTGGCGACCTGCAACTCACCGCTGTCGCGGAACCGGACGTTCGGGGAACAGCTCGGCCGGGGTCACACGGTCGCCGAGATCGCGGCCTCGACCCGTCAGGTCGCCGAGGGCGTGAAGTCCTGTGCCTCCATCCTGGGGTTGGCCCAGCGGGCGGGGGTGGAGATGCCCATCGTCGAAGCGGTCAAGACCGTCATCGACGGGACCCAGACCCCACCCCAGATGATCGCCAGCCTGATGGCCCGTTCGGCGAAGCCCGAGAGGTACTAGTCCGAGGGCTCATCTCACCCTCCCTGGGGGAGGCGAGGTCGGGGGAGTCCCGGTGAGGATGTGACCACCCGGCGGCAGGAAGGCGATGGTGATCCCTCAACCCCGGTGCCCCAACTGTCGGCACTTCGTCTACCTCGACGCGCTGCGCTGCCCCAGCTGCGCCGGCGAGCTCGGCTACCACGTCCTGGACCGGCAGTTCCACGCCGTGCGTCACGCGCAGGCCGTCATCGACGGCGTGGTCTGGTACACCTGCTCGAATCGCGGGTGGGACTGCAACTGGCTCGTCCGGGAGGACGGACCGTCGGGACGGTGCTTCTCGTGTCGACTCACCAGGCGCCGGCCGGAGCCGGACGACACCGTCGCGCTGGAGCGGTTCGCCACGACCGAGGAGGCCAAACGCAGACTCGTGCTGCAGCTGGGAGATCTCGGGTTGCCCATCGTGGGTTGGGACGTCCAGGACGGCGGCCTCGGCTTCGACCTGCTGTCGAGTCTGTCGAACGGGCAGCGCGTCGTCATCGGGCACGCGAACGGGATCGTCACCCTCGACCTGGCCGAGAGCCTCGACGACCGTCGGGAGGCGCTCCGGGTGCGGCTCGGCGAGCCGTACCGCACGATGCTCGGACACCTGCGTCACGAGGTCGGCCACTACTACCAGAACGTGCTCCTGGTCGACGGACGGGCGTGGCAGCAATGCCGCGAGCTCTTCGGCGACGAGCGGGCCAGCTACCGGGACGCCATCCGACGTCACTACGCGTTCGGCGCCCCTGAGGGCTGGCAGCGGACGTTCATCTCCGAGTACGCCACGATGCACCCGTGGGAGGACTTCGCCGAGACGTTCGCCCACTACCTGCACATCACCGGCACCCTGCAGACCGCCGCAGCGATCGGGCTCCATCTGGACGCCACGACGAACGTGCGCGACACCGACGTCGCTCCGCTGGGTTCCTATCGCGGGGAGTCCGTACAGCGGCTGCTGAGCGACTGGGACTGGATGTCGCAGGCGTTCAACCGCATCAACCGGGCGATGGGTTTCGGCGACCTGTATCCCTTCCAGCTGTCGGCTCCGGTGCGCACCAAGCTCGAGTTCCTGCACGACCTGGTGACGAGTGCGCCGCTCAGCCTCGACGAGCAGGTCGACCGAGCCCTCCCGAGCGATCGTGATCACCTCGACGAGCGGGCCGGTGGTGTGGCGTGACCAAGCCCGCGCTGCACGAGGGGCTCCCCTTCGAGGAGGGGACGACGTCCTCGCTGGTCTCCACCGGGGAGCTGCCGCAGATCGATGAGGTGAGGGGTGCGGTCACCGAGGCCTACGAGCTCTATCGCTCCCTCGACAGCGGTGTCGTCGCCGACTACATCCCCGCCCTGGCCCGGGCGGCGCCCGAGCTGTTCGCGATCTCGGTGGTCGGGTCGCGCGGGCGGTTCTTCGAGATCGGCGACGTCGAGCGGCGCTTCTCCATCCAGAGTGTCTCCAAGCCGTTCGTCTTCGCGCTCGTCTGCGAGGCGATCGGCGGCGAGCCGGCGCGGCAGCGCCTGGGCGTCAACAGCACGGGGTTCCCCTTCAACTCCTTGATGGCCGTCGAGCTGAACGAGGAGCGGACGATGAACCCGCTGGTCAACGCGGGTGCGATCGCGACCACCAGTCTCCTTCCCGGTGACACCGCCGCCGACAAGTGGGGGAGCGCTCGCGAAGGGCTCTCCCGCTTCGCCGGACGCGAGCTGTCGATGAGCGACGACGTCTACGCGTCGGAGTCGGCCAGCAACCAGCGCAACCAGGGGATAGCCCATCTGCTGGCCAGCTACGGGCGGCTCTACTTCGATCCCGACGAGGCGACCGACGTCTACACCCGGCAGTGCTCGCTCGAGGTCACCGTGCACGATCTCGCCGTGATGGCCGCCACGCTGGCCAACGGTGGGGTGAACCCGACCACCGGTGTGCGCGTGGTGGGCGCGGGAGTGTGCCGACGGGTGCTGGCGACCATGGCCACTGCCGGTCTGTACGAGCTGTCAGGGGACTGGTTGTACGAGATCGGGATGCCGGGCAAGAGCGGTGTCAGCGGCGGAGTCGTCACCGTCTCACCGGGCAAGGGCGGCCTGGCGACCTACTCACCTCCCCTGGACGCGGCCGGGAACAGCGTGCGTGGTCAGCTCGCCACGAAGTACCTCTCCGAGCGGCTCGGGCTCAACCTCTTCACCTCGCGGCCGGTGGCGGGCACCGTGGCCGCCGCCGATCAGGCGGCTGGTTCTCCCGCCGGCGCCGGGCCCCCGAGCTGAGGAGTCCGCGTACGGGGGCTGCCGCCGATCACGATCAGCGGCCACCCGATTCGGGTGAAATCCGTCGGCAGACGGCGCCGCGTGGTCGACAGCTGTGACCGGTCGCCCCGCCGGGTCTAGGGTCTGTCGGGTCTGACCTTCCCTCTCCGTCTGCGAGGAGACATGACCGAATCCTCAGCGCCCACGAGCACGTCCCCGCCTCCCGAGCACGGCGAAGACCTCGGCCGTGAGCGCGTCTATCGCCTGCTCACGCTGGTCATCCAGCTGCTGCTGGTCGCCGGCGTCATCGGCTTCGTGCTGCTGCGTGACTGGCCCAATGCGTTGCTCACCGTGCTGGTGATCGCCCTGACGGCCCTCCCGCGGTGGCTCAAGCGGGTGCACGTCGACGTGCCACCCGAGTTCCAGCTGGTGGCCGCAGCGTTCGTCTTCTGCGCGATCTTCCTCGGGACCTCCCTGGGCTTCTACGGTCGGTTCCTCTGGTGGGACACGGCCCTGCACACGACGAGTGGCTGCCTGCTCGGGCTGGTCGGCTTCATCGCGGTCTTCCTGATCAACGGCACCGACCACCGTCCCGAGGGCATGCGCGTCTCCCTGGTGGCGATCTTCGGCTTCATGTTCGCCGTGACGCTCGGTGTCTTCTGGGAGATCTACGAGTTCATCGCCGACAACCTGATCCCAGGATTGGACATGCAGGTCGTGGCGACCGGACCGAACGACACGATGATCGACATGATCGTCAACACCATCGGCGCCGCGGTGGTGGCCCTGCTCGGGTACTTCTACTGCCGGACCGGCCGGGAGAGCTTCATCGTCGACATCGTGTGGAAGTTCGTCCGGCGGAACCCGCGGCTGTTCGCACGCAAGCCTGTTCCCTGAGGGGGCGGACAGCTCACACACCGTGCGCCGGCGTCCACCCGATCCGGGTGAGCCCGGGCGCCAACCGCTTGGAGATGCTGAGTCCGACAACCAGGAGGGCCGATGGCGTTCGGGCGCACCGATCCGGCGCGTCGGCGCGTCGGCACGCTGGTCCCGCTCGTCGGGGTGCTGCGGAGCTATCGACGGGAGTGGCTACGGGGCGATCTCATCGCCGGGGTCGCCGTCGCGTCGTTGATCATCCCGAAGAACCTCGGGTACGCCGGGATCGCCGGCATCCCCCTGCAGAACGGACTCTACGCAGCCGCGGTCGGGGCCATCCTGTACGCCCTCTTCGGCACCTGCCGGCAGATCTCGATGGGGCCGAGCTCGGGTCTGGCCGCGGTCGCGGCCAGCGCCGTCCTGACCGCCGGGATCGCCGACCAGAGCCAGGCCGCCGTCTTCGTCGCCGGGATCACCCTCGTGTCGGGGGTCCTGTTCTTGCTCGTGGCGCTCGCTCGGATGAGCTGGGTGGCTCGCTTCCTGTCCCGGGCCGTGGTCACCGGTTTCCTTTTCGGGGCCGCGATCGACGTGGTCATCGGTGAGCTCCCCAAGCTGACCGGCACGGACGCCTCGGGGTCGAACGCCGTGCGCGAGCTGTGGTCGTGGCTCACCTCGCTGCCCCAGGCCGACCCCCTGACGCTGCTGGTCGGTTCGGCCTCGCTGCTGGTGGTGTTCGGTCTGCGTCGACTCCGGCCCGGCGTGCCCGGGGCCCTGGTGCTCGTGGTCGGCGGGCTGCTGGCCAACTGGGCGTTCGGGCTCGAGGAGCGCGGCGTCGCCGTCGTCGGCGCCATCCCCAGTGGTCTGCCTCGGCTGACCGGCCCGGATCTGGGGCTGCTCGTCGAGCACGCCGGCACCGTCGTGACGGCTGCGGTGGCCCTGCTGCTGATCGGCTTCTCCCAGACCGCCGGCGATGCGCGCGCCTTCGCGGCGAAGCACGACTACCAGATCGACATCAACCAGGAGTCGGTGGCGCAGGCCCTGGCGAACACCGGTGCCGGGCTGTTCCAGGGCATGCCGGTGTCGACCAGTCTGTCGGCCAGCTCGCTGAACGACCACTCGGGCGCCCGTACGGGCCTGGCGTCCATCGTCTCCGGGGTGACCGTCCTGCTGGCGCTGTTGTTCCTGGCCCCCTTGTTCTCGGGACTGCCGAAGCCGGTGCTGGCGGCCTTGATCATCGAGGCAGTGGTGATGGGCATGATGGACGTCGCCGAGATGCGTCGGCTGGCCCGGGTGCAACGGTTCGACTTCTGGATCGCCCTGATCGCCATCGTGGCGACGTTGCTGGTGGGGGTCCTGGCCGGCGTCGTCGTCGGAGTCGTCCTCTCGTTGCTCTGGCTGATCGCTGTGACCACCCACCCGCAGCTGCCCGAGCTGGGCCGGCAGCGCGGCACCACGGCGTACCGGGACGTCGAGGCGCACCCCGAGGACGAGCTGGATCCCACCGTGGCCGTGCTGCGCATCGACGGCGGGCTCTTCTTCGCCAGCTGCGAGGCGGTCGAGGATCGCACCCGGGACCTGATCCACGAACGTCAGAACCTGCGGGGACTGGTGCTGGACTGCGCCGGCGTCAACTTCATCGACTCGCAGGGGACGGCCCAGATGGCGGCGATCGGCAGGCTGGCCCGCCAGGCCGGGCTGGACCTCGAGCTGGCGCGGGTGAAACCCGCGGTGGTCGACGTTCTGGGCCGGGACGGCTTCCTGGATCTTCTCGGCCGTGATCACCTGCACGGCAACGTGGACCAGGCCGTACGGATGGTCCGGCGCTCCGATCGAAACGGCACCGACTGACTCGCGCCGCTCAGGGATGGGGCCTACAGCTGGCCCGGTGTCTCGGCGGCGTCCGTCGGTCCGACCGACCGCTCGGCACGCGCACGGGCGATCCGGGCAGCATGCGCACGGGCGATCCGGGCGGCCGCCCGGGAGGTCGCCGCGCCGATCAGTGTCCCGACCGCCGCGCCGATGATCACGTCGCCGGGATAGTGCACGCCGGTGTAGACCCGGGAGAAGGCGACAGTGGTGGCCGCCACGCCCAGCGGCCAGCGCGTGCCCGGCATCAGGTGAGTGACAGCCGTGGCGAAGGCCGCCGCCGACGCGGCGTGCCCGGACGGGAAGGACGTCGACGTCGGCATCAGCACCCAGCGGGACTCGGGAACCCCGAGGACCAGACGATCGGGTCGCTTGCGGCGCCGGGCGAGCTTCATCGGTTGGTTCACCACCAGCGAGGTGATGCCGATGGCGCTCACGCCGGCGAGCGCCGCGAGCCGGCCACGAGATCCTCCGAGGACCGCCAGACCTGCTGCGACGACGAACCACGGCTTGGAGTGGTTGGCGGCGTCGGAGACCCGGCGGAGCGGTCGATCCAGCGCGGGGGTGGAGAAGCCGGCCACGGCGCGGTAGACGGCACGGTCGGCCCTGCCCAGCTCCCGCAGCACGGTCGGGCCGGGGGGTCGCTCGGTCGCCGCCTCGGCAACCGTCTGCTGGGCGATCATCGGGGTCCTCTCTCGGGGTCGAAGGCGATCTGCCACAGGGCGACGATGGTGGAGCGGTCCGTCAGCGGCTTGGTCGCCGCCGCCGACCGGGCCGTGATGGCGGCGCGGGGGAGCCGGATGGTGAGGGCGGCCGGGCGGCTGGCGAAACGCAGCGGCGGGTCGAGGACGAGAGCCTCTCCGTCGACCCCGACCTCGACCGGCCCCGACGACCGGACCTCGATCGTCGTGTCGGTCCACTCCCGCCACCCGCGGAACTGACTCACCCGCCCGGCCAGCTCGAGCGCGGTGACGGCCTCGAGATCGGCGGCGGTGGACACGGTGACCGAGGCCGCTCCGAGCACACCGGCGTCCATTCGCGTCCTGCGGCCACCACCGCGGAGCTGGTGCAGCTGGTAGGGGTTGTTCGAGATGAGCAGCAGCTGGCCGGCCACGCCGTCCTGACCGCCGGGGAGCGTGAAGTGCAGATCCGAGGCTGGTGCGGTCGGGCCGAGCAGGTCAGGGAGCATCTCGGCCGTGGTGGCCACCTTGGCGTCCCGGTAGTCCGCCGACTGGACGATCGTCGCGTAGACCCCCATGGCGGCGTTGTTCACGAAGACGCGTCCGTTGACCTCGGCCAGGTCGACCACGGTGTCGACGCCGTCGCGGAAGGCCTCCAGCGAGCCGGGTACGTCGTCGCGGTCGATGCCCAGATCCAGGGCGAAGTGGTTCCGGGTGCCGGCCGGGACGACCACGAACGGGATCCCGTGTCGGCTCGCGACCGAGGCGACGAGCGCCTGCGAACCGTCCCCGCCGGCCATGCCGATCAGGTCCGCACCGCCGGCGACGGCCGCTTCGGCCAGCTGCAGCAGGTCGTCACCGGGACGCAGCACTATCGGTTCGATGCCGAGCTGCCGGCAACGATCCACGAGCCCGAAGCGCTCGACCTTGCCCCCACCCGAACGGGGGTTCATCACCAGCACCGGGTGCTGAGCCGGCGGGGCCGACCCCGGCGGCGCCGCCGGCTCGCTGGTGCGCAGCGCGTAGCCGGCTGCTCCGATCGAGACGGCGGCCAGCACGAGCGTGACCAGCAGCACCCCGAGGCTCTCGCTGGACAGCACGGCGATCACGAACACGGCGATCGAGGCGGCGGCGATCACGGCGGCGACCGCTCTGGCCAGTCCGCGCCGGGCCAGGACGTACCAGACTGCGACGACGAAGGCCGACACGGACAGCACGGTCACCAGGACCACGACCCACCGCGACAGGGCTGCGAGGATCAGGAAGACCACCAGGATGATCAAGGACAGCATGGCGACCACCGCGGCGATCCGACGGACGAGCGAGGTCGCTGTCCGGTGTGGCGCGGTCATCCCGCCACCCCGCCGCTCGTCCAGGTCGCGCCGGTCTGCCGGATGTACTCGTCCACGGCGGCGTCGACGGTGGGGTAGAAGTGAGCCGGGTCGATCGTCCGGGTCAGCTCGTAGCGCTCGATCTTCTCCCGGACGGGGTCCTTCAGCTCGGCGAACACCAACGAGACCCCCCGTTCGTTCAACCACCCGTCCAGGTCCTCGAGCATGTCCGCCGCGGTCGTGTCGACGTCGGTCACCGGTTCGGCGGCGATCACGATCCAGCGAAGCTCGCGGCGATCGGTGACGAGCGCACGGATCGCTTCGGAGAACATCCGGGCGTTGGCGAAGATCAGCGGCGCGTCGAAGCGGTAGACCACCAGCCCCGGCAGCACCTCCGCATCGGGATGGCGGCGCACGTCGTGCAGCCCGGACGTTCCCTCCGTCCGGCCGAGCTCGGTCTGGTGCGGCCACCAGGTGCGACGGAACACGTTCAGGATCGACAGGGTCACCGCCACCACGATGCCGGGCAGGACACCGAGGAAGGCGACACCCAGCACCGCGATGATCGACAGCCAGAACTCCATCCGTCGTTGCCGCCAGAGGCGGCGGGTGCCGCCGATGTCGGCCAGCGACAGCGCCGCCGCGATCACGATCGCGCCGAGGGTGGGTTGCGGCACGTACTGCATCAGCGAGGTCGCGAACACCAGGACGACGGTGATCACCGCGGCCCCGACGAGACCGGTGACCTGTGACTTGGATCCGGCCTGCTCGGCCACCGCGGTGCGTGACCCGCTGGTGCTGACCGGGAAGCCCTGGAAGAAGCCGGCGGCGATGTTGGCCGCTCCGATGCCGATCATCTCCTGGTCCCCGTGCACCTGCTCACCGCGACGAGCGGCGAAGGCGGAGGCCGTCGACATGGTGTCGGCCAGGGCGACCACGGCGATGGCGAGGGCGCCGATGGCCAGCGCCGGGATGTCGGACCACCTCACGAGCGGCACGGTGAAGGGCGGGAAACCCTGCGGCAGCACGCCGATGGTGTCGACGCCCTGCTCGGTCAGCCCGAGCAGGTTGACGCTCAGCGCGGCCAGCACGACGACGATCAACACGCTCGGCAGCTTGGGCAGCCATCTGTTCAGCACCAGGATCCCCGACCAGGGAAGCGATGCCGATGACGGTTGCCGTGATGTTGGCCGCACCCTGGACGACACCCGCCAGCACAGCCGCGAGCTCGCGCAGCAGCCCGTCCGCGTCCACCGAGAAGCCGAGCAGCTTGGGAAGCTGGCTGATCACGATCGTCAGCGCCAGGCCGTTCATGTAGCCGATCTGCGTCGGCTTGGACAGCAGGTCGGCGATGAAGCCGAACCTGGCCAGACCGGCGACCACCATGACGATCCCGACGAAGACCGACAGCAGGGAGGCGAGCGCCACGGCGCGGGCCGGATCGCCGTCGGCGAGCAGCAGCGGGGCGGTGGTGGCCGCGATCATGGACCCCAGGGCGGAGTCGGGTCCGAGCACGAGCACCCGGGACGGCCCGAAGATCGCGTAGCCCACCAGGCAGAGGATCGAGGTGTAGAGCCCGGTGACGGGTGGGAGCCCGGCCAGCTCGGCGTAGGCCATTCCCTGCGGCACGAGGAGCGCCGACAGCACCAGACCGGCGACGACGTCCTTGGCCAACCACTCGCGTCGGTAGGTCGTGATCAGCGCGATGCCGGGGACGAGCGAGTGCCACACCGGGGACGCGACGCCGACCTGGTCATTCCCGCTCACCCGGTGAGCCTAGGGAGCGGCTGCCTGGGGTGGGATCCCCCGTGACGGGTGAAGCGGTGAAGCAAGCCCGGCTGTCAGCATCGCCACCGTTGCGGTGGGCTGACGTCGAGAGACGCGGCACCACGGGCATCCAGGAGGGAGAGGCGCTCGGATGGACCTGACCGCCCTGGCCCTCACGCTGGGAGCGGTGTTCGTCTGGGCTGTCGTCTCCCACCGGGTGGCGTCGATCTCTGCGCCGATCTACTTCGTCGCCGTGGGACTGGCTCTGGCCGAGGGCGCCGAGATCCTGCGGATCGTGCCCGACCCGCACGTCGTCAAGCTGCTGGCCGAGGTCACCCTGGTCTGGGTGCTCTTCGCCGACGCCAGCCGCGTCCGGGTCCCGACACTGCGCCGCGACGGCGCCCGCTACGCCCGTCTGCTGGGCATCGGACTGCCGTTGACGGTCGTCCTGGGATCCGTCGCCGCAGCGGGACTGCTCGGACTCAGTCCCTGGTACGCCCTTCTGCTGGGGGCGGCCCTGGCCCCGACCGACGCTGCCCTGGGGGCCACGGTGATGACCGACCGCCGGGTTCCCCACCGGATCCGGCAGACGCTCAACGTCGAGAGCGGGCTGAACGACGGGGTCGTGACGCCCGTGGTGACCACGGCGCTGGCCGCGATCGTCCTCCAGTCCGGTGCACCCTCCGACTTCGGTCCCGCGGCTGCGGTGCTGGGATTGCCGATCGGGGTACTGGTCGGTCTGGCGATCGGGATCGCCGGAGGCACCTCGCTGCGCATCGCGCACCGGCGCGGGTGGAGCTCGGAGGCTCTCGCCGGGCCGGCGGTGCTGGTGCTGGCGCTGCTGGCGTTCGTGGTCGCGACACTGCTGCTGGCCAACGGGTACGTCGCCGCGTTCGTGGCCGGGATCGCCTTCGGCGTGAGTGCGGGACGTGGTGGCGTGACCGAGGTGTACTACGTGGAGCAGACCTGCGGACTCGCCTCGATGCTCTGCTGGTTGCTCTTCGGGGCTGTGGCGGTGCCTACGCTGGCCGCCGACTGGAGCTGGCGTCTCCTGCTCTATGCGGTGGTCAGTCTGACTGTCGTGCGGATGATCCCGGTCGCCCTGGCCTTGGTGGGATCCAGGGTCGACCGGCGGTCGGTGATCTTCCTCGGCTGGTTCGGGCCGCGAGGGCTGGCGTCCGTCGTGTTCGCCCTGATCGCCGTCGAGGATCTCCATGAGGTCCCGGGTCCGGTCGACGACGTGGTCGCCGCGATCGGCCTCACCATCATGCTGAGTGTGCTCCTGCACGGGTTGACGGCGCGACCGGCGGTGGCCTGGCTGGCGGCGAACCCGCCGGTGCCGACGGAGCCTCAGACACCGACGGACCCGCAGACGTCGACGGAGCCGCAGACGCCGACAGTGCCGCAGACACCGACCGGGCCGCAGACGCCGACGGACTTCCCGGTCCGACATCTCGTCGAACCGCCGCGGCGAACGGGAGCGGTCCGACCACCCGCCTGACGGCGTTCACCCGATCAGGGTGAATCGCGTCATCAGCCGCTCTCACTAGGATCACGCAGAGCCTGGGATCGAGAGGAAATCCAATGTCACAAGCAAAGCAGTCACCAGCGAGGCAGTCGGCGGCGAAGCACCAGATGCCGGCGCCGTGGGCGCACGGAGTATCCACCTTCGCAGGCATCATGATGATCGTCGGAGGAGCCTTCCAAGCCCTGGAGGCGATTGCGGCGATCGTGAACGACAAGTACCTCGTCGTGCTCCCGAACTACGTGTACGCGTTCGACCTCACGGTCTGGGGCTGGATCCACCTGCTGATCGGTCTCGCCCTGGTGGCGATCGGCATCAGCCTCCTGATGGGTCAGGGGTGGGCGCGGGTGGCCGGCATCGTCGTGGCCGGCATCGCCGCCTTGATCAACTTCACCTGGCTGCCGTACGCGCCGTTCTGGGCGATCGTCGTCATCGCCGTCGACGTCCTCGTGATCTGGGCTCTCGTCTCGAGTCGCCAGCAGGCCAAGGTGGCCTGACTCCCATGCGCCGTACGCCGACACGACATCCGGAAAGGAACTGGTCGGCATGACCAACGGCGCGATCACTGACTCCGCCTCGACGACTCCCGCCTACTCGATCACCGCCGAGGCGGCGATCGACCGACTCGGGTCCGACCGCGAGCGCGGCCTCACGCAGGCCGAAGCCGAGCGGCGCCTCCAGCAGCACGGCAGGAACGAGATCGCCGCGGAGAAGCCCCCGTCGTTGCTGGCGGTGGCCCTCGCCCAGCTCCGCGATCCGATGAACCTGATGCTGATCGTGGTGACGGTGGTCAGCGTCGCCATCGGCGAGGTGTCCACCGGGGTGATCGTCGCGCTGCTGATCCTGCTGAACGTGGTTCTCGGATCGCGGCAGGAGCTCAAGGCTCGAGCCAGCGTCGACGCCCTCGCCAAGCTGCAGGTGCCGCAGGCCCGCGTCGTGCGCGACGGTCAGGTCCAGCTGATCGCTGCGACCGGGATCGCCCCCGGTGACCTGATCGAGGTCGAAGCGGGCGACATCGTGCCGGCCGACGGTCGGATCCTGCGGTCGGCCACCCTGGAGACCCAGGAGGCGGCGCTGACCGGCGAGAGCGCGCCCATCCCGAAGACCTCGCGTGCGCTCGACCCCGGCGACGTGGGGCTGGGCGACCAGACCAACATGCTGTTCCAGAACACCTCGGTGACGCGTGGCACCGGGTCGATGGTCGTCACCGCCACCGGCATGCAGACCCAGATGGGTCAGATCGCCACGATGCTGACCAAGGTGTCGCGGACCAGGTCGCCGCTGCAGAAGGAGCTGGACACCCTCACCAAGGTGCTCGGCCTGGTCGCCTGGGGCGCCGTGGCGGTGATCATCGTCGTCGGTCTGCTCCGGGGGATCCCGTGGCAGGACCTGCTGCTGCTCGGCACCGCGATGGCGATCTCGGCCATGCCGACGGGTCTGCCCGCCTTCGTGTCGGGCCTGCTCTCCATGGGAGCGAAGCAGCTCGCCGAGGCGAAGGCGGTGGTGAAGAACCTGACCGACGTGGAGACCCTCGGGGCGACGAGCGCGATCAACACCGACAAGACCGGGACCCTGACGCTGAACGAGATGATGGTCTCCACGCTGTACGCCGGCGGGAGCTGGTTCTCGGTGGCGGGGGAGGGCTACCGCACGACCGGAGCGATCACCTCGGTCGCCGGCCAGCCGGTGCCCGACTTCACTCGGCTGGCACTGGGTCTGTCCCTCGACACGGACGCGGTGGTGAGCGCCGACGGCACGGTGATCGGCGATCCCACCGAGGCGGCCCTGATCGTGCTGGCGGCCAAGATCGGGGTCGACGTCGAGGAGACGCGCCGCACGTACCCGCGGCTCGCCGAGGTGCCGTTCGACTCCGACTACAAGTTCATGGCCACCTTCCACCGCATCACCCTCGACGGCACCGAGCACGTCGTGGCGCTGGTCAAGGGCGCGCCGGACGTGGTCCTCGCCCGCTGTTCGATGGCCGGCGGTCCGCTGAGTGGCTCGCAGGTGCCCATTGAGGAGGCCCACGCCGGCATCGACGCGGCCAACGAGCGGATGGGTCGCGACGGCCTGCGCGTGCTCGCCTTCGCGCTCCGACTGGTCGACGCCGACGCGATGACGACCATGACGAGCGATCCGATGTCGCTCATCCACGATCTCGGGTTCGTGGCGATGGTCGGCATCATCGACCCGCTCCGCGCCGAGGCGAAGAGCGCGGTGGCGATCGCGCTGGCCGCCGGCATCGACGTGCGGATGATCACCGGCGACCATGCGGTCACCGCCCAGGCCATCGGAGCGTCGCTGGGCCTCGGTCCGGGAGCGATCAGCGGCGCCGAGCTGCGCGCCATGTCCGATGACGAGCTCCGACGGCGGCTGCCCGAGCTGCACGTCTTCGGCCGGGTGTCGCCCGAGGACAAGCTGCGCCTGGCACGAACCATGCAGGAGGACGGCTTGATCGTCGCCATGACTGGCGACGCCGTCAACGACGCGGCGGCGCTCAAGCAGGCCGACATCGGGGTCGCGATGGGCAGCGGCAGCGAGGTCACCAAGCAGGCCGCCCGGATGATCTTGACCGACGACAACTTCGGCACCCTCGTGCACGCGGTGGAGATCGGCCGGCGGGTGTACGACAAGATCGTCTCCTACGTGCGCTACCAGATGACCCAGCTGCTCGCCCTGATCTTCCTGTTCCTGGCCGCCACCATCTTGAACGTCAACGAGGGGGTGGCCCTGACGCCACCGATGGTGCTCTATCTCCTGTTCTTCGCCACCGCGGTCGGGGTCGCCATCATCGCCGTCGATCCCGGCGATCCGGACGTCATGCACCGGCCGCCGCGTGATCCGGCTGTGGCCATCACCAACCGGACCGCGGTGCTGACCTGGATCGCCTATGCGGCTGTGCTCTTCGTGGCCGCACTGCTGCCGCTGGTCGCGGGACCGGACGAGCCGAGCACCGATCGCCCGTCGGTCTCGCTGACCATGACGTTCGTGGTGATGGGCATCGGCACCGCCATGAACGCCATCGTCAACCGCCGCGACCCGACCAGCGGTCTGGAGCCGCCGATCGGCAAGGCGGCGCTGATCGCGATGATCCCGGTGCTGATGATGTTCCTGGCGACTCAGCTGCCGACCTTGCAGCAAGCGTTGCTCACCACGAGCCTGAGCCCCCTGCAGTGGTTGGTCTGCGTGCTGCTGGCGGCCGCGCTGCCGATCGTGGTGGAGATCAGCAAGGCGATCCGTCGGCGTCGGTCGGTACCTCCGGAGCCGGTCGACGTCGATCGCGCGGTGACTCCTCAGCGAGCGCGGTCGACGACGGTCTGAACGGTCTCTTCACCCCGGCTGGGTGAAGCAGTCGCCGGGTGCGGCGACGAGGATGGGAACGTACGGTGAGTCGGCTCGGGTGGACACCCCGACGACGCGGACAGACGGATCGAGAAGGAGGCCGCGACCGCGATGGCGCTGGATCTCGATGATCGCCCCGAGGCCGACCGACTGTACGAGATCGGCCTCGACGGTGACGTGTCGGAGGCGATACGGCTGAGCCAGCCGGCGGCGCAGGTTGTCGGATCGGGGACGAGCACGATCCTGTGGACCCGCCTGCATCGACCCGACGACCTGCAGGTGCTGCTGGACGCCCTGTCCGACTACGGCATCACGCCCTGCGAGATCCACGAGTCAGCCGGGGGGAGCCGACCGGACCGACTCCCGGCGTCGGGCCTGGCCGACCTGTCTTCGGCGCGCCCACCGTACTGCGAGGTGCGGATCGTCGGACGTCTCGGCGCGGCCGTGCTGCACCACCTGGGCTGGTCGCACCGGGTGGCCCGGACGACGGTGGTGAGGCTGCGCGCCTCCCGGCTGGGTCTCCGGATCGTCCTGGCCCAGCTGTCGACCGTCACCGGGGTCGACTACGTGGTCTCCCTCGGGATCCTGCAGTCGGATCCGGACTGACGAGCGGCGTCGGCGCCGGGGACGTCGCTGCTCGAGGGGTCGGTCGCCTCAGCACAGACCGAGTGCGCGGCCGCGTCGGTACGCATCGGAGCGTCGCGTCACCTCGAGCTTGCGGTAGAGCGACTTCAGGTGGGTCTTGACGGTGTTGGGCGACAGGAAGAGATCGGCCGCGATCTCGTCGTTGGTGCTCAGGGCGCCCAGCCGCTGCAGGATGTCGATCTCGCGGACCGTCAGGCCCGAGACCGGTGGGGCCACGGGGCGGGATCGTTGCCGTCCGAGCGTGATGTTGCGAACGGACGCCAGGAATGCCCCGTGCCGTTGCAGCAGCACAGGGTCGGAGCCCACCACCTCGAGCAACCAGGCCTTGGCCCAGGCGATCGGGGCGCGCAGTTGCTCGCGTCCGGCGGTGCGGAGCACCCGGTCGACCAGGGACCGCTGCCGCAGGAGATCGCCGCGCGCGCGCGCGAGCCAGGCCTCGGCGAGATCGAGCTGCAGCCGGGGGAGCAGGGCCACAGCCTCCGCCGGACGGAGGCGAAGCGTCTCACCGACCGAGGGCAGGTCGGCGAGCTGGATCCAGGCCCGCGCTCGTAGGGCGTGCACCTCGGCGCCGGGCTCGGTGGCGACGTCGAGCAGCTGGACAGCCTTCGCCGGCAGGCCCGCGTCCAGCTCGAGCTCGGCGCGGATGAGGCGGAGCTGGAGCTCGTACTGGCGGGCACCGGGTGACGTCCGACAGAACCGATCGACCCCCTGTCCGACGCCGTCGAGCCCGACGGCGGCGGCCAGGCGTGCGGCGGTGAGGGCCGTGGCCACGGCAAGCTCCGGCAGCATCGCCCCGTCCTCCGGGCTCGCGTGGCGGCGGTCGACGCTTTGGAAGCGTTGCCTCGCCTGGTCGAGCTCGTCGCGAGAGATGTGAGTCCAGATCGTGGCGAGCTGGGCGTAGACGACGCCGGTCTCGTGGCCGTCGGCCGGACGGGCCGTCAGGACATCGGAGGCGTGACGGAGTGCGCTGGTGAGCTCCCCCGCGACGGCTTCCTGCCAGGCGAGCTGACCGGCACATGCCGCAGCGGCGACCGAGGCGGCCGTGCCGTTCGGCACCGGCTTCGCGGCGAACCCCTGCGCTCCGCGCTCGAGGGCGACCCTGGCGCGATCGGCCGCCCCGTTCATCACCTCGAAGGCCGCGGCGTGGGACTGCAGCAGCGGCAGCAGCTCGGGTGCTGCCACTCGTTGCGCCAGGGAGAGCTGCGCCAGCAGGACCATCGCCTGCTGCTGGTGCGCCAGACCCGGTCCCGGATCACCCTCCCACCGCGCCAGTGCCATCCCGATCAGCTCCTCGCTCAGCCGGGCGGCTGGGCTGCGAGGATCTCGGCCCGTTCGCGGGGCCTTGGCCTCGGCCATCGCCCGCGCGGCCGTCTCCGGCCACGACCGGTTGAGCGCGGCCGCCGCCGCCAGCATCGGTTGGGCCGATCCGAGCTGATCGACCACTCCCGCCGTGTCGAGCAGCGGGTCATCGGCCGACACCAGCAACCGCGGGACGGCCAGCGACTCGATCAGCGCCTCAGCCGCCCAGCTCCAGTCGCCCCCGTCGACCGCCATCGAGATCGCCGCTCCGAGGTCGCCGCGCTGGGCCGTGCACTCCGACGCCCGCCGCAGAGCGAGCCGCGCGGACGCCGGCCGTCGACGGAGCTGCTTCTGCAGATGGCGACGCAGCAGCGGGTGCACGGTGAAGGACCCGTCGGCCTGCAGCCGGACGAACCCGCGGGTCCGGGCGGCCGTCGCGGCGGTCAGGCCGCGCTCGTCACCGATGACGGCGATCGCGATGTCGGGCGACACCTCGGCGACCATGCTGGTCGCGGTGATCAGCTCGAGCGACGCGTCCGGCACGTCCCGCAGGATCGAGTGCTGGAGATAGTCGGCGATCGCCAGCTCGGTCTCCCGCAGGGCGCCGGTCACCGAGGTCGTTCGGGCCAGCAGCGAGGCACCCCGGCGCACCCCCCACGCCCAACCGTGCGTCAGGTCGAGCAGCTCCGAGACGACGGTCGGCGTCGGATCGACCGACTCGCGGGACAGGACGGCAGCGACCTCCATCTCGTTCAGCGCCAGGTCTATTGAGGCGACGTCTCGAGACTCTCCCGCGACACCCAGCTGCTGCAGGTCCAGCACCGGTGAGCCCGAGCACAGCAGGACCAGCCCGACATGATGGCCGATCCGGTGCACGAGTCTGTCCAGAGCGGCCGCGACCGGCTCCGCGGGCTGGTCGGGGAAGTCGTCGAGGACGATGATCGAGCGACTGGGGTTGGCGACGGAGCCCGCCCGTGCCGTGCTCGCTCGCCCGCGGCCCACCACCCGCAGGGCCCGGTCAGCGCTGCGCAGGTCCGCCGCCTCGGTGGGTAACGCGTCGAGCACCTCGACCGGATAGGACACCGAGCTCAGATCCCGCCAGCAGACCTCGCTTCGAGCACCGACCTGATGCAGCCAGGAGCTGACCAGGGACGTCTTGCCGGATCCGGCTTCGGCCGCGACGACCACCAGACGCGTCGCTCTCGTGGCCGCGTCGAGCTGGGCCAGCAGTCGGGGTCGCGGAACCGTCCGCCGGTCCGGTGCTGGTATGTCGTGGACCGAGGGGGGTACAGCTCCCGGCTTCGACCGAACGTCCGGCATCGTGTCACCTCTCGCGCCTATTTCCTCAGCGTCCATTAAGGCGTTGCCGTGGGTGAGTTGTCATCCTCCGACGCCGATATCACCCGGGTGAGATCTCCGAGTCGCACGTCCTCGTCGGCGCCGACGTCCTGTGGCGCGTGAGCCGTCAGGGCGTGGGCCTTCAGGGGCGCGGGGGAGTGTCAGCGAGAGCGACGACCTCCGCGCGGGAGTGGACTCCGAGCTTGCGGTAGAGCGACAGCGTCAAGGTCTTCACCGTGTTGTGCGACACGAACAGGTCGGCCGCGATCTCCCGGAGCGTCTGGGTGCCTCGGAGGCGGTGCAGGATCTCCCGCTCGCGGGGTGTCAGGGCTGCGCCGTTCCGCGCCGTCACCACCGGCCGCTGGTTCAGCTGCTGCCTGACGACGGCGATCCTGGAACGGGTCGGTCTCATCGACTCGTCGGTCCAGGGGGTGAGCTCCTCGACCTCGGCCAGCAGCTCTTCGGCGAGATCGCCGTCTCCTGCTTGAGCTGAGACGGCCGCCGACACCATCAGGTGGTGGATCAGCGGCCACGGACTGAGGCCCGGGACGCGGCGCCGGGACCGCAGGCCCTCGGCCAGCGCCGATCTCGCTTCTTCCAGCCTGCCGGAGGAAGCCAGCGACGCACCGTACGCGGTCGAGGCGAGAAGGGCCTGGGGCATCCCGTCCATGGCGTGCACCGTCACCAGGTCCATGGCCTGGGCCGCCAGCTTGGCACTCGCCGCGGAGCTGCCCTGCTCGGCTTCGCACAGGGACAGGACCCCCAGCGCCAGGATGCGTACGGTGAGGGGCGCGACCGGTGAACGCGCGGCCTCACCCAGCTTCGCGCGAGCGAGGGGGACGTCGCCGGTGACGAAGGCGGCGTGGCCGAGCGCGGCCGAGGCCGTCGCGTGCCAGGGCGTGCTGGGGTCGGGCTCGAGCTCGATCGCCCGCCGTGCGTCGACCAGCATCCGGTCCGGGCCCGCGAAGCCGAAGAGCCCGCGGATGAGGGTCAGCGCGGACAGGGCGGATCTCGTGCCGTCGGGCAGCGGGTCCTGACTGGTCATCGCGGCGAGCGCCGCCTCGCGCCGCCGCAGCTCCGCGCGGTCACCGGTGAGGGCCGCTATCCACGCTCCGGTCACGGTCGCGGACGCGTCGGCATCAGCCGGTGTGCCGCGCAGGGCCCGCATCCAGGCGGACACCGTGGCGGACCGGCCGGCGTCGAAGAAGATCATCCAGTTCTTCTGCACCAGCGCGGCTGCCTCCGTGAGGTCTCCCGCGGCCATCGAGTGGTGCACCGCCAGCTCGATCTCGTTGCGACCGGCGAACCACTGGGCCCCCCGACGGTGCAGCTCGGCGACACGCTCCGGATTCTCGACCTCCAGGGCGCCCCGGGCGAAGCTGCCGAACAGGTGGTGGAACCGGTACCAGTCGCCTCCGTGCAAGGGGATCAGGAACAGGTTCGTGCGCTCGAGCTCACGCAGCAACCGCGCCGAGGACCGGCTGCGCGTGACGTGGTCGGCCAGCGACGTGTTGAACCGGTCGAACACCGACATGCTGAGGATGAACCCGCGGACCTCCGGGGTCTGCCGACTGAGCACCTCCTCGCTCAGGTACTCGGCGATGAATCGGTTGGAACCGCTGAGTCCCGCCACCAGGTCCTCGGGGTCGTCGCGACCTTTGAGGTAGAGGGCGGCCAGGTAGACGGCCGCGGGCCACCCTTCCGTGACCTGGATCAGCTCCTTCCGCGCCCGCTCGGACAACGTGATGCCCTGCGCGCCGAGCAGGAGCTCGGCCTCCTCCGCGGTGAAGGCCAGGTCACCGGTCCGGATCTCGCCCAGTCGACCTTCGACCCGCAGTCGGCCGAGCCCGAGCTGCGGATCCGAGCGGGAGACCATCACCAGATGGACGTGGCGGGGCAGGTTCTCGATCAGCAGGCTGAGCTGTTGGCCGCACTCGATCGAGCGGACCACGTGGTAGTCCTCGAGAACGATGGTGAGGGGGCGGGCGAAGTCGAGCAGGGCCTCGGTCACCCGAGGCACCAGGCGGGAGTCGATGGCTGTCGAGTTCATGGCCACGTACTCGGCCACGTTGACGTCCACCGGGCAGCCCACTCGTTCGAGGGCCGCCGCCACGTGGGCCCAGAGTCTGGTGGGGTCGTTGTCGGCCGGATCCAGCCGCACCCACGCCACGGGGCCTCGGTCCGCACGCGCGACCCACTGGGCCACCAGGGTGCTCTTGCCGTAGCCGGCCGGCGCCACCACGAGCAGGACGGGGGGGTCGAGCCGGTTACCGAGCCGCTGCTCCAGCCGCGGGCGGTCGAGCCAGTCCGACCGGGGCGGCGGTGGGTGCAGCTTGGTGTCAGAGACGGTGTAGACGGCGGGGGGCTGGTCCTCGACCGGGGAGAACGTCACGGTTGCTCCCACGCACCGGCCGTCGTCGTCGAAGCGCGAGGACACCAGCACGTCGAAGGCGGTCGGAGCCTCAGGACCGTCGCACGGGATGCGCACGCCCATCGGCGCCGGCAGCACGCCGGTGATGGCGGATCGAACGGCCTCGGCGATCCTCGTGGACACCGCGTCCTGAGCCTCGTCGCAGATCCTCAGGTAGGACATGCCGACACCTGTACGCCTGCTGTCCCCGCCGTTCTGGGCCGAGAAGGACCGCCAGCCGTCGTTGACGGCCACGATCACACCGCGTTCGTCCAACAGCGCCCACTCGACGGCCGTGGAGCGTGATCCGGTCTCGGCCGTTCCTGACTCAGGACGCTCCACGGTGCTGCTCACGACCCGGCCGATCGGGCACCCGGGTGGTTTTCGGGGTGTCGGGGTTGCCATCGTCCCAGCGGGACCATCACACCCCCACCTTCTCCAGCGGACAACGACCGCCCGGCTCCTCGAAACAACGACGAGACCGAGACCGCTGCCGCGCCCCCTTAGCGGGCGAGAGAACTCTACGCTCGCACAAGACCAGACGGAACCCCGCAGACCACCGGGACGCACGCCCCGTCGGTCCACGGCCCGTCGGTCCACGGCCCAGGGGGATCATCTCATCTTCGAGGCAGGACGTGGGGACGCGACCGCGATGCAGGATCCGGGCCGGTGGACTGCGCCACCAGGTCGGCGAGCTCAGCCCAGGCCCTGGAGGCCGGCGCCGATCACCACGGCGCCGACCATCAGCAGGACGATCGCGCTGATCACCTGGCCGTCGTCGGCGAGGGTGTCCGCGGCTCGGGCCAGGTGGGGCTCCATCCGCTCCGGCGAGATGAGCGTCAGCAGGACCGGCACGGTCACCGTCGAGGTCGCGACGAGGACGTAGGTGACGACCAGGATGACCGTGCCGGGACCGTCGCGGTCGGCCGCATGGACCTGGAGGCTCACGACGCAGGCCAGCAGTGCGCTCTTGGGACGGAACTCGATGACCACACCCAACCCGAACGCCCGGAAGGCGCCCACGGTGTCGAGGGCGGAGCTCGCCCAGCGTGGCAGCTGAAGGGCTCCCGCCGATCCGTGGCGACGCCGCCACACGCGGATCCCGAAAACCATCAGGGCTGAGCCCAGGGCGAGCTGGAGGACAGCGGCAGTCTCCTTCGCCTGGCGGGGCCGGGCTTCGGGCAGGAGCTGTGCCGCGGCCGATGCCACCAGCACGATGACCGCCGTGCCCACCACGCATCCCAACGCGAAGGGAACTGCCGCCGCCCCACGGCGGGGCGACATCATGATCACCAGCAGCACGGTGACCGGCACCGTGCTCAGTGCTGCCGCCAGGGCCACCGGCAGCAGCTGACCGACCGTGCTGATCAGTTCCACCGGCTCACTCAATCTCTTGTCGCGTGCGAAGGTACGCCGACACG
Organism: uncultured Actinomycetota bacterium; assembly: GCA_963794405.1. Taxonomy (GTDB): domain Bacteria; phylum Actinomycetota; class Actinomycetes; order Propionibacteriales; family Propionibacteriaceae; genus Microlunatus. The sequence continues at coordinate 244,889 of CAWCDP010000015.1, read as the reverse complement.
CCCGAGGTGCGGGAACCCTGTGCCCACCGCATCGCGTGACCTGTTCGACCGACGGCCTCGACCCCGCCGATGACCGCGTGGCTCAGCCCAACGCCATCCCCTCGACCGATGACGACGGCTGCGGATCCGGCAGCCGTCTCATCCGCAGCGCATTCACGAACCCGACGGCACCCGCCAGGATCGGCACCAGCAGAGCCACCTGCAGGGCTCGATCCCGTGCCTCCGCGTTGATCCGGACGACTTCGGCCTGAACGTCGGCAGGTTCCTCGGCCAGGATCTCCACGAGCTGGGTGTCACTCATCACCTGAGCGTCCTGCTCCACGGCCGACGCCACCCGATCCTGGTCGGCCACCGAGAGCGCGGAGCTGTCGTGGGCCAGAGCCGTGGCGACCAGGGAGATCGTGGCCAGCATGATCGCGCCGGCGAAGGCCAGGCCGAACGACAGGCCGAACGATCCGGCCGCCGAGTTGACCCCGGCCGCTTCGCTGACGCTCTCCTCCGAGATCGGTGACAGCGTGTAGTTGTTGAGCTGCGAGACGAGCAGCCCCAGACCGCTGCCCGCCAGCACCAACGGGACGACCAGGTACCAGCCCGAGTCGGCGCGGGGGACGATCGGCACCAGCACCAGCGAGCCGAGCGTCGTCAGGGCGAAGCCCGCCGCGATGATCACGCTCGGCCGCCGTCGACCGGCACGCTTGCCCGCCAGCAGGGCCACGGCGAACATGCTCAGGGAGAGCGGCGCCATCGAGAGGCCGGCGAGCATCGCGTTGTACTCGAACACCATCTGGAGGTAGATCGGCAGGGCGATCATGTGGCCACCGAGCACGATCTGCTGCATCATCTGGCTGGAGATGCCCAGCCGGAAGGGCTTCGAAGCGAACAGATCCGGGTTGATCAAGGTCGGGCGACCCGCCCGCCGCCGACGTACGAGCCAGCGGGCCAGCAGCACCAGAGCCACCAGGCCACCCGCCACCAGGGCGCCGACGTACGCGCCGCCCTCCTGCCAGACGAGGATGCCGAGCACCACGCCACCCATGCCGAGCACCGACAGCACGGCACCGCCGACATCGAGCACACGCGGACCCGTGTACTCCACCTCGTGCACGAGTCTGATGCCCAGGAGCACCACGACGATGATCACGGCCTCCAGGGCGAAACCCACCCGCCAGGAGAGGAAGGTGGTGATGAAGCCGCCGAGCAACGGCCCGACCGCGGCGGCGATCGCTGCGGCGGCCCCGACCAGCGCATAGACCTTCCGCTGGGCGGTGCCGGTGAAGTTGCCGTGGATCAGTGACTGCATGGCCGGCAGGAGCAGCGAGGCCCCCAGGCCGCCGACGATGGCCCAGAAGACGACCACGGCCAGCAAGGACTGCGCCAGGGTCATGGCCAGGGCGCCCACACCGTAGGCGATCAACCCGATGACGTAGGCCTTTCTGCGGCCGATGAAGTCACCCACCCGGCTGCCGATCAGGATGAAGGCGGCGGAGACGAGCGCCTCGAGAGCGATAGCGGACTGGACGCCGCTCACCGTCGTCCCGAGATCACGGACGACGGCGGAGATCGAGACGTTCATCAGCGAGGTGTCGACCACCAGCACGAACATCGCCATGGCCAGCAGGATCCCGAGTCGGCGGTCCTTGGGGCCGAACTCGGGCGACGCCTCGCCGGCGGTTCCGCTGGACCCGGCATCGGCGGAGGCGGCGCCGTTCTGGTCTGTCACGTCGTACCGCCGCCGTCAGCCGAGCCCGCGGGCGATCCGGGTCGGCCGTCCCGCAGGCACGCCCTCGCCGTCCGCGTCGGCCGCCGGCGCGTGCGCGGACGGGGAGACGTCTGCCTCGATCACTCTCGCCTCCTCGTCCCAGCACCCACCGGCAGGTGCCACCCGCGGCCAGCCATCCGGCCCGCAGTCGGGCAGATGCTGCCAGGCGCGCAGGGGGCGGGGATCACCCGTGGTGGGTGAGGCGCGACGTGACCGGATCTCTCACCCCTGCTGGGTGAAGCAGACCGGGGGACTCCGCTGACAGAGTGCGGCATCGCACCGTGCGGATCAACGCACCCGTTCAAAGGTCATCTGTGATGGACTTCTCGAACTTCCTCCGGCCCGCGGTCTGGAACGGGTCGGCCACCGATCAGATCACCTCGGCCGAGGCTCGGCTCGAGAGTGGGGCCGTCCTGGCGCAACGTCTCGTGCGGTGCCGTTGCAGAGCGTCGGTCTGACGGCGGTCGGACGGGCGGCAGCCGTCATGATCACCTACGAGGTCCGGTTCTCCGGTGCGATACCCGAGGGCGTCGTCGACCAGTTCGGCAGCATCCAGGCCGTGGTGTCGGCGGGCACGACCCTCGAGGTGGATGTGCCCGACTCGGCTGCGCTGATGGGCTTGATCGAGGCGTTGCGCGCCGCGGGGGTGGAGCTGTTGGAGGTGCGACGACAGAATCCACACTGGCCGACGTCTCCGGCATGACTGACCGGGGCGGACCCGCGACGACGGCCTCGGCATCGGGGTGGCCGGCGGGAGCGCTCGAAGATCACCCGGGTGAATACGGGGCCCGCGCCCTTGTCCTCCGCGAGGATCACGACGATCCTCGAGGTCATCCGACAGGCCGGCAGGAGGACGAGGTGGTTCGAGACGGGTCCGGGATGGATCAGCAGTTCGTCCGAGTGGTCGACGTGCTGGCCGAGCGGTTCGCCGGGGTGCACACCCGCGAGACGATCGTCCGAGTGGTGGCCGAGGCGCGGGCGAGCCTCGAAGCCGAGGCGCGGGTGACCCTGTACCTGCCCGTCCTGACGACCCGGCACGCCGCGGACCTGCTGGCCGGCCGCCGCTCAGAACCCCCTGTCCTGACGTCGGTTCCCCTGTCCTGACCGTCGCGCTGGAGCCCCCCTTCTGCCGCATGTGCACAATGGCCGGTGTCGGTCCAGACGTCGTCACGGGAGACGAAGATGGCAGTGCGTGAACAGGTTCGGTTCATCGCCGGTTTCGCCAAGGAGCGAGCCGTGCTCCGGTACGGCGGCCATCTGCGGCGAGATCCGTTGTGCCGCCTCCACCTGGGGTCACCCGATCGGCGAGATCCGTATCCGATCTACGACGAGGTACGCCGGCGCGGTCCGTTGATCCGCTCGGTCGCCGGGCCGTGGACGTCGGCGAGCCATGACATCTGCGAGCAGGTGCTGCGGGACCGTCGCTTCGGGGTGGACATGCGGGCACCCGATCAACGGGTCGGCTCGCCTCAGCTGTCGTTCCTGGAGCTCGATCCGCCCGACCACACCCGGCTGCGGCGGTTCACGATGCCGACCTTCTCCCCGAAGGCGGTGGCCGGGTTCGGCCCGCAGATCGCCGCCACCGTGGGGGAGCTGCTGGACGCGGTGCCGGCCGACGGTTCGTTCGATCTGGTCGGCGGGTACGCCGCCCCGATGCCGATCGCCGTCATCACCCGGCTGCTCGGCATCCCCGACGCCGACAGCGAGGAGTTCGAGCGGTACGGACAGACGTTCGGCAGCGCACTGGGCGGTCTGCAGTCGCTCCGCCATGCCCGGGAGCTGTTCGAGGCGCAGCGGCGCCTGCACCGGATCTTCAGCGGTCTGATCGAGGCCCGCCGGGCGGAGCCGGGGGACGACGTCGTGAGTCGGTTGGCGACGGCGCCCGGCGAGCAGATCAGGGCCGAGGACATGGTGCCGCTGTGCACGCTGCTGCTGATCGCCGGCTTCGAGACGACCGTGAACCTGATCGGCAACACCGTGCTGGCCCTGCTCCAGCGACCGGAGCTGTGGCGGCGGGTCGCCGACGACCCGACCCTGGTCGATGCGGCCGTGGAGGAGACACTGCGGTTCGACCCGCCCGTGCAGCGCACCGCCCGCGTCGCCCACGCCGACATCGAGATCGGCGGGCAGCTGGTCAGCCAGGGCCAGGTGGTGGTGACCCTGATCGGCGGCGCCGGGCGGGATCCGCAGGTGGTGGAGCGACCGGACGTGTTCGATCTGGACCGGCCGAGTCGGGACCACCTCGCCTTCTCGGCCGGTCTCCACTACTGCGTGGGGCAGCCGCTGGCCAAGCTGGAGGCCACCATCGCGGTCCGCGAGCTGACTGCCCGGTTCCCGGATCTGCGGATCGACGGCCGCGGCGCTCGTCGCCCCGGCACGCTCATCCGCGGGCTGGCCCGGCTGCCGGTGCGCACGTCGCTGGCCGGTCGGCGCAGCCCCGTGGCCGCTGTGACCCGTCAGCGCGACGCGGTCGCGAGGGCCTGAGCCAGATCCGCCCAGAGGTCCTCGACGTGCTCGACGCCGACCGAGAGCCGGACCAGACCCTCCGGCACGGTCGCCAGCTCCGACGCCCACCGGCGGCGGCGCTCCAGCATCGACTCGACCCCACCGAGACTGGTGGCGAACACCCACAGGTCGAGCGCCGCCACGAACGCGATGGCGGTCGGTCCGTCCGCCAGCTCGATCGACAGCAAGGACCCGGGTCCGCTCATGGTCCGGGTCGCGACGGCGTACCCGGGATCATCCGGCAGGCCGGGATAGCGCACCCGGCTCACGGCCGGGTGGGCGGCCAGTCGTCCGGCGAGGATCTGGGCGTTGGCCTCCGAGGCGTCCAGGCGCAGGGGCAGGGTGCGCAGACCGCGGAGCACGAGGTAGGTCTCCATCGTGCCGGGCGCCGCGCCGTGCAGCTTGCGCACGCCCTCCAGCCTGCTCAGCAGGGCCGGGTCCCGGCCGATCAGCAGTCCCAGCAGAGCATCGGAGTGGCCGGAGATGAACTTCGTCCCGGAATGGAGCACGAGGTCGGCACCCAGCTCGAGCGGACGCTGGCGCAGGGGAGTGGCGAAGGTGCTGTCCACGATGGTGGTGGTCCGACCGCGGAGGGCGCCGCAGAGAGCCGGTAGGTCGGCGACCTCCATCATCGGGTTCGTCGGTGACTCCAACCAGACGAGGTCCGCGCCGTCGGCGGCCGCCAGCACCTCGTCGGTGTCGGCCACGTCCACCCGGCGGAGCTGCAGCCCGTCGCGGGCGGCGCGCTCCTCGGCGGAGGCGGCCACGCCGAGGTAGCAGTGCGTCGGCAGCACCAGCACGCCGCCCGCCGGGACCAGCTCCAGCGCGGCGTGCGCCGCCGCCATCCCGCTCGCGTACGCCAGCGCGGTGCCGCCCTCCAGGGCGCCGACCGCTTCCTCCAGGGCCGACCAGGTCGGGTTCCCGTACCGGCCGTAGCCGCGTTCCCCCTGACCGGAGGGTTCGACCCCCACGTACGTCGCCGCGAACACGACCGGAGGGTTCAGCGGTGCGTCGGGCTCGGGTGTGGGGCGCCCCGCGTGGACGGCCACCGTGGCGGGGTGCAGCCCCGAGCCGTGAGCGGCGGAGCCCTGGTCCGCCGGGCTCTGGTCTGCGGGGCTCTGGTCTGCCGGGCTCTGGTTCGGGTCGTGGGGAGGAGGCGTCGACGAGGTCACCGGATCAGTGTTTCCTACTGCATGCGCGCCTGCCCGGGCGGAGGTCGCCCGCCCGGTAGGGTCGGGCGCGATGATCCCCGCACTGCCGGAGGGCGCACGATGACCGGCAGCGCCTCCAGGACCGACAGCCTCACCCGCCGCCCCCGCGTCGCCGTCGTGTTCGGCGGCAGCAGCAGTGAGCACGCCATCTCCTGCCTCACCGCGGGCAGCGTGCTGGCTGCGATCGACGCCGATCGCTACGACGTGGTGGCCATCGGGATCACCCGCTCCGGTCGGTGGGTGGTGGTGCCGGACGAGCTGCACGAGCGACTGCAGATCGTCGACGGTGTGCTGCCCGAGATCAGTGAGGACCTTCTCGACGCCATCTGGTTGCGCACCACCACCGGCACCGACCTTGCCGTGCGGGCCGAGGCGGTGACCGGCGACGACGCCGACGACACCGACCTCGTCCCGATGCCGCAGAGCTCGGCGCTGGCCCGGCTGGGTTCCCTCGACGTGGCGTTCGCGCTGCTGCACGGACCGTTCGGCGAGGACGGCACCATCCAGGGCATGTTCGAGATGATGGGCACCCGCTACGTCGGCGCCGGGGTGCTGGCCAGCGCCGTCGGCATGGACAAGATCTTCATGAAGCTGGTGCTCGCCGCCTCCGGGTTGCCGATCGGACCGTTCGTGCCGATCCTGCCGCGGGACTGGGAGCTGGATCGCGCTGCGTGTCTGGAGGCTGTGGCCGCCCTGCACTACCCGCTCTACGTCAAACCCGCTCGGGGCGGATCGAGTCTCGGCATCACGCGGGTGAGCGAGGAGGCCGAGCTGGTGGCGGCCATCGAGCACGCCCAGGAGCTCGACCCCAAGGTGATCATCGAGGAAGGCTTCGTCGACGCCCGCGAGCTGGAGTGCGGGGTGCTCGGCAGCCTGGGCGGCGAGCTTCCGGAGGCCAGCCAGGTCGCTGAGATCCGGGTGCACACGCAGTCCGGGTTCTACGACTTCGACGCCAAGTACCTCCCCGAGGAGCAGGTGGACCTCGACGTGCCGGCCGACGTGGATGACGAGATCGCCGAGGAGGTGCGTCGACTGGCGATCAGGACCTTCGACGCGGTCGGCTGCGAGGGTCTCGCGCGCGTCGACGTGTTCGTCACCCGGGACCGGCGCGTCTATGTGAACGAGATCAACACCATGCCCGGCTTCACCGCCCACTCGATGTTCCCGCGGATGTGGGCGGCCGGCGGCATGGGCTATCCGGAGCTGGTGGACCGCCTGCTCCGCCTGGCCCTGGAACGACCGGTCGGCCTGCGCTGACGGTCTCGCGACCTCAGACGCAGGCTCGTTCGAGCGGGATCTTCTTCACGGCCTCGGCCACGTCGACCAGGGCGTTGGCCTCCGGGGCGTAGTCGGTGGGCACCCCGAGCTGGACGTACGCCGAGCGGCCGATCGTGGTGAACAGATAGCCGCCGTCGGCCTCCTCGGCGAACCAGCCGACCCCGTTCACCTCGAAGCACTCGCTGGCGTCACCGAGGGTCGGTGGCTTGGGCACCCCGCACTTCAGGGTGATGGTCGGATCGCCCCAGGCGGCGGACAGGGCGCCCGGTTCGACCGTACGACGTGGCTGGTCGAGCACCGTCGTGGGCAGAGCGGCCATCACCGCGGCACACTGCTCGCGTACGCCGGCCGCCGGGGTCGGGTCGGTCATCGTCACCGTGCGCGAGCACCCGCCGACCACGAGGGCGAGCAGCACCCCCGCGCCGAGCACCGCCCAGCGGCGAGAGACGGACCCTCGGAAGAGGATGCTCAGATGTGGACCACGGGGCAGGTGACCGTGCGGGTGATGCCGGGCACGTTCTGCACCTGGGCGACCACCAGGGCCCCCAGCTCGTCGACACTGGAAGCCTCGGCGCGCACGATCACGTCGTAGGGTCCGGTGACGTCCTCGGCCAGCGTGACACCTTGGAGTGCACCGATCGCGTGAGCGACCTCGGCTGCCTTGCCGACAGTGGTCTGCACCAAGATGTAAGCCTGAACGACCATGCTTCTCCTCCGATTCGGGCCCGCTGTCACGAACGTCGCCGTCAACCTACCGCGTCGCCCGGACCGGCATAAGCCCAGCAGAGCAAGAAAGGCCCAACCGTTGTCTGTCGGTTCCCACCCTGTCGGACCAACTCTCGGTGAGTCCGGTGAGTTCTCGCTGATCGCCAGGATCACCGCGGACCTGCCCACCTCGCCGGAGATCCTCCTCGGTCCCGGCGACGACGCCGCGGTGCTCCGGGTCGACGGTCCGTTGCTGACCTCGGTCGACGTGCTGGTCGAGGGCGTGCACTTCCGGCGGGACTGGTCGAGCGCCGCCGAGGTCGGCCGCAAGGCGGTCGCGGTCAACGTCGCCGACATCGAGGCCATGGGCGGCCGCGCGTTCGCGGTGGTCGTCGGGCTGTCGGCACCGAGCGACCTGCCGCTGGCCTGGGCGCTGGAGCTTGCGGAGGGGCTCCGCGCCGAGGGCGAGCGGTCCGGCGTCGTCCTGGTCGGCGGCGACGTCACCCGGTCCCGGGACGTGACGATCGCCGTCACCGTGTTCGGCGCGCTGGACGGGCGGACGCCGGTGCGGCGATCGGGGGCCGGGCCGGACCAGGTCGTCGCCGTGGTGGGCCGAACCGGCTGGGCGGCGGCCGGGATGGCCGTGCTGCAGCGCGGCTTCCGCTCACCGCGGGCGGTGGTCGAGGCGCAGCGGGTGCCCGAGGTCCCGTACGGGCAGGGGATCGTCGCCGCCGACGCCGGGGCGACCGCCATGATCGACGTCTCCGACGGTCTGCTGGCCGACCTCGCTCACCTGGCCGAGGCCTCCGGCATCACGGTGGATCTCGATCTGGCGGCCTTCGAGGTGCCGGACGTGCTGCAGGCGGTGGCCGCGGCGACAGGCAAGGACGCGTACGCGCTGCTGCTCACCGGCGGGGAGGACCACGCGCTGGCCGCCTGCTTCCCCGACCACGACGCGGTGCCCGACGGGTGGCGGGTGGTCGGCCGGACCCGGGCCGTCGGTGACGGCGAGACGGCCGGGGTGCTGGTGGACGGGGGGGTCTGGGAGGGTCCGGCGGGCTGGGACCACTTCGGCGGCGCGCGATGACCACGCCCCTGCGGGCCGGGCCGCCGCCGACCACGGCTCTGCCGACCGCCCGGGTGCTGACCGTGGCCGGATCGGACTCGGGTGGCGGGGCCGGCATCCAGGCCGACCTCAAGACCATGCTCGCTTTCGGGGTGCACGGGATGAGCGTGCTGACAGCCGTCACCGCGCAGAACTCCCTGGGCGTGCAGGGCTGGTGGCCGCTGCCCGAGGAGGCCGTCCAGGCTCAGTTCCGCAGCGTCGTCGACGACATCGGGGTGGACGCGATCAAGACCGGGATGCTCGGTACGGCCGGGACCACCCGACTGGTGGCCGAGCTGCTCGCCGGCCTTCCCGCTGGGGTGCTGCCGGTGGTGGTCGACCCGGTCTGTGCCAGCAAGCACGGGGATGCGCTGATCGACGACGACGCGGTGGTCGCCCTCCGGGACCGGCTGCTGCGGGTGGCGACGGTGATCACCCCCAACCTGCCCGAGGCCGAGCTGCTGGCCGGGGCATCCGGGGCGCCGGCCGAGCTGGCCGAGACGCTGCTGGGGTACGGGCCGGCCTGGGTGCTGATCAAGGGCGGTCACGCCGAGGGCGACCCCGTGGATCACCTGTTCGGAGCCGACGGGACCGTGGTGGAGTATGCGGCGGCCCGCTCGGACAACCGGCACAGCCACGGCACCGGCTGCACGCTGGCGTCGGCCATCGCCAGCCGACTCGGCCTGGGCGACGACATGGTGACCGCCGTCGGCGCGGCCAAGACCTACATCACCGGTGCCGTGGCCGCCGGCTTCCCCCTCGGTGCCGGCATCGGCCCCACCGACCACCTCTGGCGCCTCCGCCCCCACCTCTGACCACCCCTCTGATTCGCGCTGCCTCCGACTCCGCTCGGGTTCAAACCCGAGCGGAGTCCATCGAGAGCAACTCCGCTGGTGCTGCACCACCCGCGGAGTCCGCCGGGCGCCCCTGGTTCCCGACTTCGCTGGTGCTGCAACACCCGCGCAGTCGTGACTGTGATCGTCACTCAGCCGTCACTCAGGAACCGGCGCGTGACGCAAGTGACGGATGAGGCGATGCCGTAGGCTCCGTGTCATGGCGACCCGCGTGTCTTCCCCACCGCGGTCGCGAGCCAAAGCCAGCACCTCAACGGGTGCTGGTTCGCCGCCGCGGTCGTCCGGAAGCAAGACCAAGTCCAGTACGCCCGCGCGCTCCGGCGCCCCGCGGGGCGGGACGACTGCACGCGCGAGCAGCGGGAGCCGGGGGCCGGCCAAGAAGGCGCCGTCTCGCGCACCTGCTTCTCGTTCGTCGAAGTCGGGTTCGTCCCGCTCCGGCTCCTCGCGCGCCGGGTCCTCACGGAGCCGCTCCAGGCAGCACCGACCGTCCCTGCTGTCCCGTGTCGGCGGGGGACTGCTCGCCCTCTGGCTGGGCCTGGCCCACGTGGTCGGCTCGGCCGCGCGCGCCATCGGCTCCGGCGCCCGCGATCTCGATCCGGCGCTGCGACGCGACGGCATGGGCCTGTTCCTGATCGGCAGCGCCATCGTCATCGCCGCCGAGTTCTGGTTCGGTCTGCCCGGCGCGGTGGGCAAGGCGATCCACGTCGGCGTCGCCACCCTGATCGGCACGCTGGCGTACGCGGCTCCGCTGCTCCTCCTGCTGATGGCCTGGCGGACTCTGCGGCACCCCGAGCGCAACGGTCCGGGCGGTCGACAGTTCGTCGGCTGGGCGGCCATCACCTTCGGTCTGCTCGGGCTGATCAACATCGCCGACGGCCTGCCGCGAACCAACGACCCGGCAGCGCTGCGCGAGGCCGGCGGCATCGCTGGCTATCTGTCCTCCAGCCTGCTGGCCGACCTGCTCACCCCGTACGTGGCCGTGCCGCTGCTGGTCCTGCTGCTCGGCTTCGGACTCCTGGTGGTGATCGGCATCCCGCTGCACCAGATCCCCGAGCGGGTCCGGGCCCGGGTGGAGCCGTTCCGCCGACCGCTGGTCATCCGCGGCGAGATCGAGGGCGACTACAGCGGCGACGAGGCGTACGAGACGCCGATCATCGAGGACCGGCCCAAGCGTGGCCGCCGCAAGCAGGCCGAGCTGACCGCCGACGTCGATCTGGAGGACTTCGACCCGAGCGAGGGCATCGCCCTCGAGCCCGATCTGGACGCCTCGGCCTTCCTGGCTCCGACCGACGACGTCGACCGAGCGGCGCCGGCCGAGCGCGGCGGCAAGGCCAAGAAGACCACCGCCGGGTTGCCGCCCGGCGTCACCGTGCACGGGGAGAACGCCGAGCTGGAGGCGCCGCCCCACACCCCGATCCCGCAGCGGGTGGAGCAGCTGCAGCTGTCCGGCGACGTGCAGTACCTGCTGCCGGACTCCGAGCAGCTCCGGCAGGGCAGCGTGCACCGCGCCCGCACCGAGGCCAGCGACTCCGTGGTCGGCCGGCTCACCGGCGTGCTGGACCAGTTCGAGATCGACGCGAAGGTGACCGGCTACACCCGCGGTCCGACGGTCACCCGCTACGAGGTCGAGCTGGGCTCGGCGGTGAAGGTGGAGAAGGTCACCGCCCTGAGCAAGAACATCTCCTACGCGGTGGCCAGTGCCGACGTCCGGATCCTGTCGCCGATCCCCGGCAAGTCAGCGATCGGCATCGAGATCCCGAACACCGACAAGGAGGTCGTCTCCCTCGGTGACGTGCTGCGCTCCAACAAGGCCCGCAACGACCACCACCCGATGACCATCGGTGTGGGCAAGGACGTCGAGGGCGGCTTCGTGGTGGCCAACCTGGCCAAGATGCCGCACCTGCTCGTCGCCGGGGCCACCGGCGCCGGCAAGTCGGTGTTCGTGAACTCCATGATCACCTCGATCATGATGCGCGCGACGCCGGACGAGGTGCGGATGCTGCTGGTCGACCCGAAGCGGGTGGAGCTGACCGCGTACGAAGGCATCCCGCACCTGGTCACCCCGATCATCACGCAGCCGAAGAAGGCTGCCGAGGCGCTGCAGTGGGTCGTCCGCGAGATGGACATGCGCTACGACGACCTGGCGGCGTACGGCTTCCGGCACGTCGACGACTTCAACAAGGCCGTCCGGGCCGGCTCGGTGAAGCCGCTGGAGGGCTCCGAGCGGGTGCTGACGCCGTACCCGTACCTGTTGGTGATCATCGACGAGCTGGCCGATCTGATGATGGTCGCGCCGCGGGACGTCGAGGACTCGATCGTCCGCATCACCCAGCTCGCCCGGGCCGCCGGCATCCACCTGGTGCTGGCCACGCAGCGGCCGAGCACGGACGTGGTCACCGGTCTGATCAAGGCCAACGTGCCCAGCCGCCTGGCGTTCGCGACGTCGTCGATGACGGACTCCCGGGTCATCCTCGACCAGCCCGGCGCTGAGAAGCTGGTGGGTCAGGGTGACGCCTTGTTCCTGCCGATGGGCCAGAGCAAGCCGGTCCGGATCCAGGGCGCCTGGGTCACCGAGGCCGAGGTCCGGACCGTGGTCGACCACGTCAGCGAGCAGCTGAAGCCGGACTACCGCGAGGACCTGGTCGCGCCGGTGGAGTCGGCGTCCAAGGTGGCCGAGGACATCGGCGACGATCTCGAGCTGGTGCTGCAGGCGGTCGAGCTGGTGGTCACCCTGCAGCTCGGGTCGACCTCGATGCTGCAGCGGAAGCTCCGGGTCGGGTTCGCCAAGGCCGGACGGCTGATGGACATCCTGGAGACCCGTGGCGTGGTCGGCCCCTCCGAGGGGTCCAAGCCCCGCGAGGTGCTGGTCAAGCCCGACGATCTCGACGCAGTGGTCGACAACCTGCGCGCCGGGTGATGCTGTGTTGATCGATGCGATCACTCGTCTGCATCGCGCTAGCGCGCTCGCTCGACGGGAAGTCAGTGGTCGCAGCGTCGCTCGGACGGCGATCAGCTGCTGGACGGCGTACGCGTAGCCGTTGATGCCGGCGCCGGCGATCACCAGCTCCGCGATCCCGGACACGTACGAGTGGTGGCGGAACTCCTCGCGGCGGTGCACGTTGCTGAGGTGCACCTCCGCCACCGGCAGGTCCACTCCGGACAGGGCGTCCCGCAGCGCCACCGACGTGTGGGTCAGGCCGCCCGGGTTGATCACGATGCCGGCGCAGTCGGTCCGGGCCGCGTGGATCGCGTCGATCAGCACGCCCTCGTGGTTGCTCTGCACCGCACGCACTTCCCAGCCGGCCGCGGCGGCCGTCTCGGTGGCCAGTCGCTCGGCATCGGCCAGCGTTTCCGTTCCGTAGACGGCGGGCTCCCGGGTGCCGAGCAGATTGAGGTTCGGGCCGTTCACCAGGAGCAGTCGGCGGGTCAGGGAGGCGTCCACGCGCCGTACGCTACCGGCCCCGGCCGCCAGGTCGAGCGACCTCCGGTGTGCATGAGGTCCGGCATACTGGTGCGGTCATGACTGCATCCACCACCGTCCATCTCGTCTCCCTGGGCTGCGCCCGCAACGACGTCGACTCCGAGGAGCTGGCCGCACGGCTCGAGCTGGGCGGGTTCCAGCTCGTCGAGGACCCCTCCGACGCGGACGCGGTGATGGTCAACACCTGCGGGTTCGTGGAGTCGGCCAAGAAGGACAGCATCGACACCCTGCTGGCGGCCGCGGATCTGAAGGTCGACGGTCGTACCCAGGCGGTGGTCGCCGTCGGCTGCCTGGCCGAGCGCTACGGCAACGAGCTCGCCGAGTCGCTGCCGGAAGCCGACGCCGTGCTGGGCTTCGACGACTACGCCGACGTGGCCGATCGGTTGCAGACGATTCTCGCCGGAGGCTCCCACACCCCCCACGTGCCGCGTGACCGTCGCCGGCTGCTGCCGCTGGCGCCCGCCGACCGGGCCGGCTCCTCCGCCGCCCTGAGCACGCCGGGGCACGGCATCCCCGACCTGCCCGCCGGTGTCGCGCCGGCCAGCGGCCCGCGGGTGCTGCGGCGGCGACTGAGCGCGAGCCCGTGGGCCCCGCTCAAGCTCGCCTCCGGTTGCGACCGACGCTGCACCTTCTGCGCCATCCCGGCCTTCCGCGGGGCGTACCTCTCCCGCTCACCGGCCGAGGTGCTCACGGAGGCCCGCTGGCTCGCCGAGAACGGGGTCAAGGAGGTGCTGCTGGTCAGTGAGAACTCCTCCTCCTACGGCAAGGACCTCGGCGATCTGCGTCTGCTGGAGAAGCTGCTGCCCGAGCTGGCTGCCGTCGACGGTCTGGAGCGGGTCCGGGTGACCTATCTGCAGCCGGCCGAGATGCGTCCCGGGCTGATCGAGGTCATCGCCACGACGCCGGGTGTGGTGCCGTACTTCGACCTGTCCTTCCAGCACGCGGCCGGTCCGGTGCTGCGGCGGATGCGACGCTTCGGCGACGCCGACTCGTTCCTGTCCCTCGTCGACCAGGTCCGCGCGCAGGTGCCCGACGCCGGCATCCGGAGCAACGTGATCGTGGGCTTCCCGGGTGAGACCGAGGACGACGTCCAGGTGCTGGCCGACTTCCTCGTCGAGGCCCGGATGGACGCGATCGGGGTCTTCGGCTACTCCGACGAGGAGGGGACAGAGGCCGTCCGCCTCGACCACCACCTCGCCCTCGACGTGGTCGAGGACCGGCGGACGCGGATCGCCGACCTCGCCGACGAGCTGGTCGCCCAGCGCGCCGAGGAACGAGTCGGTAGCGTGCTGACCGTGCTCGTGGACGAGATCGACGACGACAGCGGTTCACCGGTGGCGGTCGGCCGGGCGGACCACCAGGGACCCGAGGTCGACGGGGTCACCCAGCTGGCGCCCGACGGTCTGTCCATCGGTGACCTGGTCGCGGTCACCGTCGTGGACACCGAGGGCGTGGATCTGCGGGGAGTCGTGCTCGATCCCGTACGGGAGTCGGTGGCGGTGCGGTGAGCACGCCGACCGGGTCGTCCGGGCAGCCGGCGGAGCCTGCGGAGAGCTCGCCGTGGAACGTGCCCAACGCCTTGACCGCGTTCCGCTGCGTCCTGGTGCCCGTCTTCGCCTGGATGCTGCTGGCCCATCCCGATGACGCCGGCTGGCGCATCGGCACGGCGCTGGTGTTCGCGATCGCCATCCTGACCGACAGCGTCGACGGCTACCTGGCACGCCGGTACGACATCGTCACCAAGTTCGGCAAGCTCGCCGACCCGATCGCCGACAAGGCGCTGACCGGCATGGCCTTCATCGGACTGTCGATCATCGGCGAGCTGCCGTGGTGGGTCACCGTGATCATCCTCGTCCGCGAGTGGGGCATCACGGTGATGCGTTTCCTGATGCTCCGGTACGGCGTGATGGCCGCCAACCGGGGCGGCAAGATCAAGACGGTGCTGCAGTCGGTCGCGTTGATCCTCTACCTGCTGCCGCTGCCGACGTCAGGTCCGGTGCACTGGTTCGCCGTCATCGTGATGGCCGCGGCCTTCATCGTCACGGTGCTGACCGGTCTGGACTACATCCGGGAAGCCGTGAAGCTGCGCCGGCGGGCCACCTCCGCCGACGGATGACCACCGCGGACGGTCTCACGGCACCGTCGCGGACAGCGTTGGCCGCAACCGTGGTGACTGCACTGAAGCAGCTGTCGCAGACCCTGGCCACGGCAGAGTCGCTGACCGGCGGCCTGGTCGGGGCGACGCTCACCGACGTCCCCGGCGCATCGGCGGTCTACCGCGGCGGCCTGATCGTCTACGCGACGGAGCTCAAGGCCGAGCTGGCGCGCGTCTCGGCGGACACCCTGGCCTCGGACGGCCCGGTGGCGTCGAGCACGGCGGCGCAGCTGGCCCTCGGGGCGGCGGCTGCGTGCGGAGCCGACTGGGGTCTGGCGACGACCGGAGTGGCCGGTCCGGAGCCGCAGGACGGACACCCCGTCGGCCAGGTCTTCGTGGCCGTGGCCGGTCCACAGCCTGCCGGTTTCGCGGGACCGGGCGGGTCGGCGGGACTCGGACGGGTCGGCGGGACTGCAGGGGGTCGCGGTGCGGGAGCTGTCGCTGGCGGGTGACCGTGG
The DNA here is from genome assembly GCA_963794405.1 of uncultured Actinomycetota bacterium. GTDB lineage: Bacteria > Actinomycetota > Actinomycetes > Propionibacteriales > Propionibacteriaceae > Microlunatus. The sequence goes on along the minus strand of CAWCDP010000015.1, from coordinate 229,378 downwards.
CGCCATCCGTGACCAGACCACGCGAGCCGTGCTCCAGCTGCTCCTCGACGTGCTCCCGAGCGCCCCGTCGGTCGACCGATCGGCGCCGCCGACGGTCGATCGCTGAGGGACACGACGCCCAACGCTCGGTCAGCCCTGTCACCGTCGGACCGCCTGGGTACAGTTTCTGCATGCAACTTACTCCTCCGCTGAAGCCGGTGCTCGTCCGTGAGCTCATCGGTGAGTCGCTGCGCGAGGAGCGGATGGCTCAGGCCAAGACCCTGCGGGCGGTCTCCCAGTCCGCGAGGGTCAGTCTCGGCTACCTGTCCGAGGTCGAACGCGGGCAGAAGGAGGCGTCCAGCGAGCTGCTGGCGGCTATCTGCTCGGCCCTCGACGTGCCGCTGTCGGTGATCTTGAACTTGGTCAGCGAGAAGATGGCCAGCCACGAGCAGCTGCACCAGCGGGTGGCGGCTCTCCCGACCATCCACGACACCGTGGCGCAGGCTGCCGCCTGAGGTCCGGGCCGCGCCGCCTGACGATGATCTGAGGCGGACGGGGACTACGAGGCTCTTCCGTCCGCGCTCCCCGGCGTGGGTCGCAGCCTCAGTCCCGACGGCGTCATGACGAACCCGGCGGCCTGCAGGCTCGCGCTCACCGCCGCCGACACGAACACGTGCTGGCCGTCGGCCCGCTCGACCGTCAGCCGTCCGAGCTGACCCAGGCGCACAGCGCGAGCCAGGGCTTCGGCCGCCGGAGCCAGCACGTCGGGCTCGTCGCTGAAGGACAGCAGCGTGCGTCCACCCCGCTCGACGTAGAAGATCAGCCGGCCGTTCACCAGGATGACCAGGGCACCGGGCTTGCGACCCGGACGGTGTCCCTCCCGCTCGGGCCAGGGGAGGGCCGCGCCGTACGGGTTCGCGGGATCGCAGGCTGCCAGCACCAGCCCGGTGGCTTCCCGCGGTTCGGTCTGCTCGGACCGCAGTCGGTCGACGGCTCCGGTGGAGGCGAACTGGGCGGCGCCCAGACCCTCGATGAAGTAGCCACGCCGGCACTGGCTCGACTCCTCCAACGCGCTGAGCGCCCGATAGGCCGTACCGAACCCGCCCTCGACCGCTTCGGTCAACACACTGCCGCGGGTGACCACGCCGTAGCGGTCGAGCTGGGCGAACATGGCATCCGCCAGACGCGCCGCCGGAGGCTGGGAGACCGCGTCCACCAGCGACCAACGGCCCACGGTGGTCGGCGAGCTGAGCCTCGTCGGCCGGTCCCCGCGTCCCGGACGCGGTATCCGCGGTCGGCCGCGGTAGCTGCGCGGGGCAGGCCGCCGCACCGTCTTGTGGGCGCCGGCGGTGGTGAGGTTGCGGACGGCGGCGAAGGTGTCACTGCTGACGAGTCCGGCCCAGACCAGCTGCCACAACGCGCTCACCCAGCCGGACTGCTCGCGCTCGGCATCGGTCGGCAGCAGGGCGTCGAAGAAGTAGGCCCCGCTGGGGGCGAACGACTCGAGAAGCTGCCTCGCCTGCGCGGACTCGACGTCTCCGCGGGCCGGGGGCGGATCGGCGCCGGGCAAGTGGAAGCGGAGCCAGCCGTCCCGCTCGCCGATCGGGCCGTCGCCCACCCAGAACACCTCGCCGGCGGTGGTCAGCTCGTCGAGCATGGCCGGGCGGTAGTCCTCCACCCGGGCGGGCAGGATCATCGACTCCACCGCGCTGGCCGGCATCGCATAGCCGGCGAGCTGCTCGAGCGTGGCGAGGACGGCGTCGGTTCCCCGGGACCGGGAGCCCACGCCCTGCCACTCGGCCAGGAACCTGGCGTACGCCACCTGCTCCACCGGCTCGACCTCGCGGCGGAGGGCGGCCAGCGAGCGGCGCTTGATCAGGGCGAGCACCTGGGTGTGGCAGAACTGGTCGACGTCGGCTGTTCCCGGCGGGGGGTCCACGAAGGACCCACGCACGACGGTGCCGGCACGGACCAGATCGGAGCACGCCGCTTCGACCACTGCCCGTCCGAGGCCGTACCGCGTGGCGACCGTGGCGATCGTGAACGGTCCGTGGGTGCGCGCCCAACGCTGCACCAGATCCTGGATGGGGTGACTGCTGCTGTCGTTCTCGAACGCGGCCGCGACACCCGGCGGCACCGGCACGCCCAGTCCGTCGCGCAGTCGGGGCACGTCCTCCACCACCGCGACCATCTCCTGGCCGGCGATGCGCAGGCGGACCGCTCGCCGGGCGTCGACCAGCTCGCCCAGGGCGAGATCGAGGTCGAGCTCGACGACCCGATCGGTGAGCTCGGCGGGGGTGAACGGACCCGCGGTGCGCAGCAGGTCGAACAGCTGCTCCGCGGTGGTGGCGCGACGCTGCTCGCTCAGTCCCTGCAGGTCGGCCTCGGTCGCCGCGATCACCTCGGGGTCGAGGAGCTGACGCAGCCCGTCCTTGCCCAGCAGCTCCGCCAGCAGCCCGGCGTCCAGGGACAGCGCGGCGGCCTTCTTCTCCGCCAGCGGGACGTCTCCCTCGTAGACGAAGGCGCCCACGTAACCGAACAGCAGCGACTTCGCGAACGGCGAGGGCTCGCGGGTCTCGACCTCGACGAGCCGCAGGGTTCGGGCGGCGAGCTGGCGCTGGACCTCGATCAGCCCGTCCAGGTCGAACACGTCGGTCAGGCACTCCCGCATCGTCTCGAGCACGATCGGGAACTCCGGGTACTGCGCGGCGACGGTGAGCAGCTGGGCGGACCGCATCCGCTGCTGCCACAGAGGCGAGCGGGACCGCGGATCGCGGCGGGGGAGAAGCAGTGCCCGCGCGGCGCACTCACGGAACCGGGCGGCGAACAGCGCCGAGCCGCCCACCTCGTCGGTGACGATGGCCTCCAGCTGCTCGGGATCCACGATCACAAGGTCTGCGCCGGGAGGCTCGGACTCGGTGTCGGGCACGCGCAGCACGATCCCGTCGTTGGTCGCGGTGGCCTGCACCTCCATCCCGTACCGGTCCCGGGCCGCTCGCTCGATCGCCAGCGCCCAGGGCGTCAGCACCCCGGAGCCGAGCGGGGAGTGCAGACACACCCGCCAGTCGCCCAGCTCGTCCCGGAACCTCTCGACCACCACTGTGGTGTCGGTGGGGAGGGCGGCCGTTGCCTCGTGCTGCTCGGCGAGGTAGCTCTGCAGGTTGCGGGCCGCGAACTCGTCGAGGCCGGCCCCCCGCAGTCGCTCGTACGCCGCCCCGTGGTCCAGGGTCCCGATCTCGCGGACGAAGGCGCCGAAGGCCCGACCGAGCTCGAGGGGGCGCGGCGGTGAGTCGCCCTTCCAGAACGGCAGCCGGCCCGGCACGCCCGGCGCCGGGGACACCTGCACCTGGTCGTGGGTGATCTGCTCGACCCGCCAGCTCGTCGTCCCGAGGGTGAACACGTCACCGACCCGGGTCTCGTACACCATCTCCTCGTCCAGCTCGCCGACCCGCCGGCCGGGGTTGTGCTTCCCGGAGGCGGATCCCTCGCCGACCAGGAAGACACCGAACAGACCGCGGTCGGGGATGGTGCCGCCCGAGGTCACCGCCAGGCGCTGCGCCCCCGGTCGGCCGGTCAGCACACCGGTGTCGCGCTGCCACACGATGCGGGGACGGAGCTCGGCGAAGTCTTCGGAGGGGTAACGGCCGCTGAGCATGTCGAGCGTGGCCTCGAACGCGCTGTGCGGCAGCTCCTGGAAGCCGTCGGCCCGCCGGACCAACGCGTACACGTCGTCGGCCTTGATCTCGGTCGGCGTGCCGTCGGGGTCGCCGATCCCGGCCGCGGCCACCACAGCGACGATCTGCTGAGCCAGCACGTCCAAGGGATTGCGCAGGGTCGCGACCTCCTCGATGGCTCCCACTCGCATCCGCTCGACCACGACGGCGGACTCGATCAGGTCACCACGGTGGTTCGGGAAGAACACCCCCCTGGAGGTGGCGCCCACCTGGTGGCCCGCCCGCCCGACGCGCTGCAGACCGCTGGCCACTGAGGGTGGAGCCTCGACCTGGACCACGATGTCGACGGCTCCCATGTCGATGCCCAGCTCCAGCGAGGACGTGGCCACCACGCAGGGCAGCTGACCGGACTTCAGATCCGCCTCGATCTGGGCTCGCTGCTCCTTGCTGACCGAGCCGTGGTGCGCCCGGGCGACGATCCGGGTGCCGGAGCTGCCGTCATGTCCGGCGCTCGATCCCGACTGGGCCATGATCTCGGCCGGCGGGGGGTATCCGCCCGTCGGTGCCCGCGCGGCCGAGACCTCGTCGGTGCCGATCTCTCCCTCGGGGGCGGGCCGGTCGGCGCGGGCCTCTTCGTCCCGCTCGACCTGCAGCTCGTTGAGATGGGCGGTCAGCCGCTCGGCCAGCCGGCGGGAGTTGGCGAAGACGATGGTCGAGTGGTGGGCACTGATCAGGTCGAGGATCTTGTTCTCGACGTGGGGCCAGATCGACGGTCGGGGTGGCGGCGCCCCGTTGGCGTCCAGATCCACTGTGGGTGCGGAGGCGGTCGACGCCAGATCACCCATGTCCTCGACCGGCACGACCACCGACAGGTCCCAGGACTTGGCCGCGGGCGGGGCGACCACGGTCACCGGGTGCGAGCCGCCGAGATACCGGGCCACCCGCTCGGGTGGGCGGACGGTGGCCGAGAGGCCGATGCGCTGGATGGGCGCTCGGCGCGTGTCGTCGCCAGCCTCCTTCGCTGCCTGCTCCGCGACGAGTGCGTCGAGACGCTCCATCGACAGCGCCAGGTGGGCGCCCCGCTTGGTGCCGGCGAGGGCGTGCACCTCGTCGACGATGACGGTCTGCACGTGCCGGAGGACGTCCCGTGCCGCCGAGGTGAGCATCAGGAACAGGGACTCCGGGGTGGTGATCAGGATGTCCGGTGGGTGGCTGACGATCTTGCGGCGATCTCCGGCGGAGGTGTCTCCCGAGCGCACACCGACGCTGATCGAGGGGGGAGTCCGGCCGAGGCGGAGGGCGGTCTGGGTGATGCCCGCCAGCGGGGCGCGCAGGTTGCGCTCGACGTCGACGGCCAGCGCCTTGAGCGGGGAGACGTAGAGCACCCGGCACCGCTGCTTGGCCGGCGGGTGCGGCTCCTTGATCAGCGTGTCGAGGGCCGACAAGAACGCTGCCAGCGTCTTGCCCGACCCGGTCGGCGCGATCACCAGGGCGTTCTGCCCCGAGGAGATCGCCTGCCACGCCCCCGTCTGGGCGGCCGTGGGCGCGGCGAACACCTCGGCGAACCAGGTGGCGGTCGCCGGCGTGAACGCGGCCAGCGCGTCCGGCGTCGGCAAGGTCTGAACAGGCACCCTCACATCCTGCCTGGCCCTACTGACAATGCTCTCCTCGCTGCCGACAGGGCTGTCCTCGCTCGTTCTTCCCGCGCTCACCAGCGCGAGTCTCTCGTTCTCTCCCCGCCCTTGGGCCGTTGGCGGAGCGGCGTGGGCACCCACCTGCGACGGGGCCCCTGCGACCCGAGTCGGTTGGGACTTCTGGTCGGTGCCTCTAGTCTCGTCCTCCGGTGCAGGTGAGCGGACGGGTTGGGCAATGAAGGAAACCGAGCTGTGGGTGCGGATGGACACGCACCTGGGACGCGGTTACAGCCGGGTCTGGTCGGCCGAGCACAGTCTGGCCGAGCTCGACGGTCGCACCGTGGACCAGGCGCTCGCCGCCGGCCTGTCGGCCAAGGAGATCTGGCGTGCTGTCTGGGCGGCTCTCGAGCTACCGGTCCGGGAGCGCTGAGTCAGTCGACAGGCGGCCTTGTCTGTCGGATGTCGCCCGCCAGTCGGAGACGGTCGGCTTTGCGGCGGGTCGGGAGCCCGGATGGCGCCCCGAGTCGGAGACGGGCGGGTTCATCCCACTGAGCAGCCCGGATGGCGCTGTGGAGCCACAGACGGTCGCCTTCATCCCGCTCAGGACCCCGGATGGCGCCGTGGAGTCATGGACGGTACGCCGACTGAGCACGAACCAGGGCCCGCCCGACGAGCTCACCAAGGGCGCCGGCCGGGGCGGCGTGTCGGCCTGTTGTTCGAACACGTGTTCGCCTAGATTGGGTCCAGCGATATCCACAGGCGAGAGACGACCTCGAGCCCTGTCCACAGATCTGATCGCACCCCGGTCGGATGTCAGTGGCGGTGCTTAGGGTCTTGACGGACGACAACACATGCAGGAAGAAGCCACCCACAGGGGTGAACGAGAGGAACGACCGTGGCGGTAGCAGACCGGGACAAGGCGCTCGACGCAGCGCTCGCTCAGATCGACAAGCAGTACGGCAAGGGCTCGGTGATGCGCCTGGGAGATGAGGTGCGGTCGCCGCTCGAGGTGATCCCGACCGGGTCGATCGCTCTGGATCTGGCGCTGGGCATCGGTGGTCTGCCGCGCGGTCGAGTGATCGAGATCTACGGCCCGGAGTCCAGCGGCAAGACCACGGTGGCTCTGCACGCCATCGCCAACGCCCAGGCTCTCGGTGGGATCTGCGCCTTCATCGACGCCGAGCACGCTCTCGACCCCGACTACGCCGAGAAGCTGGGTGTCGACACCGACGCCCTGCTGGTCAGCCAGCCCGACAACGGCGAGCAGGCGTTGGAGATCGCCGACATGCTGGTGCGTTCGGGCGCCCTGGCCCTGATCGTGATCGACTCCGTCGCCGCTCTGACGCCTCGCGCCGAGATCGAGGGCGAGATGGGCGACAGCCACGTCGGCCTGCAGGCGCGACTGATGAGCCAGGCCCTGCGCAAGATGACCGGCGCGCTGAGTGGCGCCAACACCACGGCCATCTTCATCAACCAGCTGCGGGAGAAGATCGGCGTCATGTTCGGCTCGCCGGAGACGACGACCGGTGGTCGGGCACTGAAGTTCTACTCCTCGATCCGGCTGGACGTGCGCCGGATCGAGACGCTCAAGGACGGCCAGGAGATGGTCGGCAACCGGACCCGGGTCAAGGTCGTCAAGAACAAGGTGGCCCCGCCGTTCAAGCAGGCTGAGTTCGACATCCTGTACGGCCAGGGCATCAGCCGCGAGGGCAGCCTGATCGATCTGGGCGTCGAGGTCGGCATCATCCGCAAGGCGGGTGCTTGGTTCACCTACGACACCGACCAGCTGGGTCAGGGCCGGGAGAACGCGCGCAACTACCTTCGCGCCAACCCCGACCTGGCCAACGAGCTGGAGAAGAAGATCAAGGAGCTGATGCACATCGGCCCGCAGGTCGACGTGCCCGCCGGGGTGGACCCCGTGACGGGTGAGGTCGAGTTCTGATCGACATGCCCACCTCCGATCCTGTGGACCAGGCACGCGCCTGGCTCGAGGCGAGGACGGGGCAGCGGGTTCCGGTGGAGCCCGCTGCCCAGATCGACACGACACAGTCGGCGCCGACCGCCGATCGGGGCCAGGGGTCAGGCGCTCGCGACGATGCCGAGAGCGCCGGACCCTTGGGATCTCCTGGACCCTCGGGACCCGACGGCGCTGCGGTCGACCGACAGGTGTCGGCCCAGGGTTCTGCCGAGCCGGGGCCGTTCAGCTCGACGTGGTCGGGTTACGGATCGTCGGGGTCGAGTTCGCCCGGCCACGGCCGCTCCGGCCGACGGTCGTCCGGCGGGAAGTCGTCCGGTAGAGAGTCGTCCGGTCGTAGGTCCGGCCGTCGCTCGTTCGGGCTGAGCGGGTCCGAGTCGACGGCGATCGAGCCCGAGCCCGAGCCCGAGCCCGACGCCGACCCGGTGGGGACGGCACGCACCATCGCGCTCCGGAAGCTCACCGCTTCGGCGCGCACCCGACACGAGCTCGACGATGCGCTGCAGAAGAAGAACGTTCCCGAAGAGATCGCCACCACGGTGCTGGACCGGTTGGAGGAGGTCGGTCTGGTCGACGACGAGGCCTTCGCCCAGAGCTGGGTGGAGTCGCGGCAACAGCGTCGGCACCTGTCTCGGTCGGCGCTGCGTCGCGAGCTGACGTCGAAGGGAGTCGATCGCGACCACGTGGACGCCGCGTTGTCGTCAGTGGATGCCGAGGACGAGCTGACGGCGGCGCGGGCTCTGGTGGCCAAGAAGGCTGCAGCGACGCAGGGGCTCGACCCCGTGGTTCGGCACCGGCGCCTGGCCGGCGTGCTGGCGAGGCGGGGCTTCGGATCGGGCATCATCAGCACGGTGCTCGCCGAGGTGCGTGCCGATGGTGGTGCTTGACCCCGAGGAGTGGTGCTTGACCCCGCCGAGGGTGCGCCTTAACCTGCAGTCACGAGGTTTTACGGCAAAGCTGAACGAATAGATGAAGCATGTGGGGTTACCGAGCCCCGGTTGAGAAATATCTGAACATTTCGCATTCTTGCTCACGCTGAATCCACAACCGCATAGGCGCCGCCAAGGGCCTGACCAGGATCTGGTCAGGTGCGGCGGCTTCCTCGCATTTGCCGCAAGGCCTCCTGAAGGTGCGTTTCCTGCGCGCAAACAGAGGAGTGCTCTCCATGGTGAATCTAGGTGTTTTCGAGATCGCAGTGCTTGTCGGCCTTTTCCTGCTGGTCACCGTCGTCGCTGGGATCGGCTTTCTTATTTACAAGCGTTACACGAGCAAATCAGCCAGTCAGATCGCTCAGGCCGCTGCCGCACCGGTGGATCAGGGTGCGAGTGTGCGGATCGCGGAGGCCGAGGACGCCGCTCTCGCGATCCGGGCGGAGGCTGAGGCGTACGCCGGCGAGGTGCGGACCAGGGCCGAGGAACAGGCCCACGCCCTCGAGGGGACCCGGCGCGAGGTCGAGGAAGAGATCAGGCAGAGCCGCAGCGAGCTGCGCGACCAACGACTCGAGGTCGAGCGCCGCGAGCAGCGCCTGGCGGATCGCGAGGAGCGGCTTGACTCCGACAGCCGAGCGCTGGAGGAGAAGGCGCGGCATCTCGACGTGGTGAAGGCTGAGCTCAAGGCGCAGCGTCGGACGCTGGCCGAGGCCGAAGCGGACCACCAGCACGCGCTGGAGCGCATCGCCGGTCTCACCGGCGAGCAGGCCAAGGCCGAGCTGGTGGCTGCCGTCGAGCACGACGCCAAGCGGCACGCCGTGATCCTGGCTCGCGACATCGAGCGGGAGGCGACCAAGCAAGCCGAGTCGCGCGCGCAGATGATCGTCGTCGGCGCGATCCAGCGGGTGGCCTCCGAGCAGACGTCGGAATCGGTCGTCTCCGCTGTCCACCTCCCGGGTGACGACATGAAGGGCCGGATCATCGGTCGCGAGGGTCGCAACATCCGGGCCTTCGAGCAGGTCACCGGGGTCAACGTGATGATCGACGACACTCCCGAGTCCGTGCTGCTGTCCTGCTTCGACCCGGTGCGGCGGGAGACCGCGCGGATGACCCTGACCGAGCTGGTCAAGGACGGCCGCATCCACCCCGCGCGGATCGAGGAAGTCCACGAGCGGAGCAAGGGCCAGATCGAGCAACAGTGTCTGCGGGCCGCGGAGGACGCCCTCGCCGAGGTCGGCATCTCCGACCTGCATCCCGCCTTGGTGCCGATCCTCGGCAGCCTGCGCTACCGGACGTCGTACGGGCAGAACGTCCTCAAGCACCTGGTCGAGTCCGGACACATCGCCGGCCTGATGGCCGCCGAGCTCGGGCTCGATGTCGCACAGTGCCGGCGCGCCGCCTTCCTGCACGACATCGGCAAGGCCCTCACCCACGAGGTCGAGGGCTCCCACGCCATGATCGGAGCCGATCTCGCGCGGAAGTACGGCGAGAACCCCGACATCGTGCACGCGATCGAGGCGCACCACAACGAGGTCGAGGTGCGCACCGTGGAGGCGGTGCTGGTGCAGGCCGCCGACGCGATCAGCGGCAGTCGGCCCGGCGCCCGCCGCGAGAGCATCGAGGCGTACGTGCAGCGGCTGGAGAAGCTGGAGAGTCTCGCCTCGGCTCACGCCGGGGTGGACAAGGTGTTCGCCATGCAGGCCGGCCGCGAGATCCGCGTGATGGTCGCCCCCGAGCAGATCGACGACATCGAGGCCCAGGTGATGGCCCGCGACCTCGCCAAGCAGATCGAGGAGGAGCTCACCTACCCCGGTCAGATCAAGGTGGTCGTGGTGCGTGAGTCCCGCGCCACCGAGACCGCTCGGTGAGCTCGACGGGCGGCAGGGGCCCGGGAGCGGCGGCGGACCCCCTGACGCCCTCCTCCGACGTCGCGGCCATCCGCCGTGACTTCCCGGCCCTGACCTCAGGACTGGCGTTCTTCGACGCCCCGGGCGGCACCCAGACCCCGACCCCGGTGATCGAGGCCATCGCTGCAGCGTTGAGGGCCCCGTTGGCCAACCGTGGCCCTGACAACCCGGCTCAGCGCAACGCCGAGCAGATCGTGCTGGACGCCCGGTCGGCGATGGCGGACTACCTGGGGGCCGACCCGACGACCATCGTCTTCGGTCGCAGTGCCACCCAGCTGACGCTGGAGTTCGCCCGAACCCTGGCTCGCGAGTGGGCGCCGGGTGACGAGGTGGTGGTCACCCGCCTCGACCACGACGGCAACGTCCGACCCTGGGTGCTGGCGGCCGAGCGGGTCGGGGCGACCGTACGGTGGGTGGACTTCGATCCCGCCACCGCCGAGCTCGATGTCGGCCAACTCGAAGCCCTCCTCACCCCGAGGACGAGATTGGTCGCCGTCACCGGCGCCAGCAACCTGCTGGGCACGATCCCCGACCACACCCGGATCGCCGAGTCGGTCCACCGGGTCGGAGCGCTGTTGTGGGTCGACGCCGTCCACCTCGCCGCGCACGTACGACTGGATCGGATCGGCCTCGGCGCCGACGTGGTGGTCTGCTCGCCGTACAAGTTCTGTGGGCCTCACCTCGGCGTGCTGACCGCCGAGCCCGGACTGCTGGCCCGACTTCGACCGGACAAGCTGCTGCCGTCCAGCGACGTGGTGCCGGAGCGTTTCGAGCTCGGCACGCTGCCGTACGAGCTGCTGGCCGGCACCACGGCGGCCGTGGACTACCTGGCGGGTCTGGGGGAGGGCGATCGCCGACCGGCCCGCCTCAGTGACACCTTCACCCGATTCGCCGCGCACGAGCAGGTGCTCCGGACGCGGTTGGAGCAGGGGCTGGAGGCCCGGGGGGCGACGGTCTACAGCCGAGCGACACGGCGGACGTCGACGGTGCTGTTCGACCTGCCCGGCCGGGCTGCCGCCGAGGTGTCCCTGGCACTCGCCGCCCAGGGCGTCACGGCCCCGGCGGGATGCTTCTACGCGATCGAAGCGTCGCGGCATCTCGGCTTGGGCGACGACGGTGCTGTGCGGGCCGGGTTCGCCCCCTACACCGACGAGAACGACGTGGACCGACTGCTCGGTGCGCTCGACCGGTGACCTGACGCAGGGCCTCGCTCAGCGGGAACCTGCCGCTGCGTCTTGAGCCTCCTCCTCGGCGGTCAGGGCGGGGTCGGGGCCGAGCTCGATGGGACCCGGCTTGATGCCGCGCTTGCCGCTGCGCAGGCGCGCCTCCAGGGCCCGGGCCACCCGGGTCAACGCCCAGTTGATGAGGATGTAGATCACCGCCAGCACGATCAGGGTCGGGATCAGGTTGCCCTTGTAGACGGCGAGGTTCTGACCCTGCCGCAGCAGCTCGAGATAGGCGACGTTGTAGGCCAGGGCCGAGTCCTTCAGGATCACCACGAGCTGGCTCACGATCGAGGGCAGCATGGCCGTGATGGCCTGGGGTAGCAGGACGGTCGACAGCGTCTGGGTCGGGGTCAGGCCGATCGCGTACCCGGCTTCCCGCTGTCCGCGGGGGAGGGAGTAGACACCGGAGCGGACCAGCTCGGCGATCACGCAGGAGTTGTAGAACGTCAGTCCCACCACGGCGGCGAACAGCGGGAGGATGCTGCCGCTGATGCCCAGGGTGAACAGGCCGAAGTAGTAGGCGAAGAACATCATGATCAGCACTGGCACGGAGCGGAAGAACTCTACGAAGACACCGCACACGATCCGCACCGGGGCCAGCTGCGACAGGCGGCCCATGCCGAGCAGGACACCGGCCACGACCGAGAGCACCACACTGATGGCCGCGGCCTGCAGCGTGCCGATCAGACCCGGGATCAGGTAGTTCTTCCAGGAGGACCACTCGAGGAAGGGCACCCACTTCGCCGCCGTGAGCTGGTCGTTGGCAGGATTGGCCAGGCCCTTGAGCACGAGGTACAGCAGGCCCAGCATCAGCAGGACACCGACGACGGCGATGATCCGGTGCCGGACCAGGGCCTTGGGGCCAGGAGCGTCGAACAGGAGGCTGGTCTCGGCGCTCATCGCTGCACCGCCAGCTTGCGGGACCACCAGGTGAAGAAGAGTCCCATGGGCAGGGTCAAGATCACGAACCCGGCGGCGACGATGATGAAAATCGGGTACAGCAACGAGATGTTGAACTCGAACATGTTGCGCATCATCAGCGCCGGCTCGGCCACCCCGATGGTGGCCAGCACTGTGGTGTTCTTGGTGAGCGCGATCAACGTGTTCCCCAATGGAGCGATCGCCCCGCGGAAGGCCTGAGGCAGCACGATGGTCGTGATCGTCGCCAGGAACGGCAGGCCGATCGCGCGAGCGGCCTCGGCCTGACCCTGGGGCACCGTGTTGATGCCGCTGCGGATCGCCTCGGCCACGAACGCGGCGTGGTAGATGGCGAGAGCGACGACCCCCCAGCGGAAGTTGTTGTCGACGATGAACGTCGGGGAGTTCTCCGGGGCCAGGTTGATCTGGAGGGTGATGGCCAGCCCGAACGCGCAACCGAACACCAGCAGCGTCAAGGGTGTGTTGCGGACCAGGGTGACGTAGGCGAGACCGAAGGTCTGGAAGACCTTGACCGGGGACACCCGCATGATGGCGATGACGGTGCCGATGATGAAGGCGCCGATCGCTCCGAAGAAGGTCAGCTTGATCGTCATCCAGAAGGCGCCGATGACGTCGTACTCTTCTAGCAAGGTCTGCAGAGCGTCCATCGGCTCCCACCTTCGGCTCGTCGGTCAACAGGCGCAAGGATCGTGATCAGGTCGGGGAGGACGTCTCGTCCACCCCGACCCGATCAGCAAGGTCGTACGGTCGGACTAGCTGCAGGCGTCCGGCTTGGGCGGGTTGGTGGCCGCGTCGGGCTTGAACCCCGAGGCGCCGACCGTGTCGGCGATCGCCTTCTCCCACGAGCCGTCGGACACCATCTTCTCCAGGGCCGTGTTGATCTTGGTGCAGAGGTCGGTGTCGCCCTTCTTGATGCCGACGCCGTAGCGCTCCTCGGAGAACGGCTTGCCGACGACCTTGAGCTTGCCCTGGTACTGCGGCTGGGCGGCGAAGCCGGCCAGGATGACGTTGTCGGTGGTGACCGCGTCGATCTGTCCGGCGTTCAGGGCCTCGACGCACTTGCTGTAGGTGTCGAACTCCTGCAGCTGCGCGCCCGAGGCGTAGTTGTCCTTGATCTTCTTGGCTGAGGTCGAGCCGGTGACCGAGCACAGCTTCTTGCCGTTCAGGCTGTCCGGACCGGTGATGTCGGTGTTGTCGGCCTTGACGAGCAGGTCCTGGCCGGCGATGAAGTACGGACCGGCGAAGGAGATCTTCTGCTTGCGGTCGTCGGTGATCGAGTAGGTGGCGAAGATCATCTTGACCTGGTCGCTCTGCAGCAGCGTCTCGCGCTGGGCCGACGGCGACTCCTTGAACTCGACCTCGGTGTAGCCGAGGTCCTTGGCCACGTAGTTGGCGACCTGGACGTCGAAGCCGGTGTAGGTGTCGCCCTCCTTCAGACCGAGACCGGGCTGGTCGAACTTGATGCCGATGACGACTTTGCCGCCGCCGCCCGGGTCGCCGCCGGTGTCGCTGCTTCCGCCACAGGCGGCCAGCGGAAGCGCGATCAGGAGTCCGGCTCCGATGGCCAGGATCCGCTTGGTCAACTTCATGGGTTCCTCCGTTGGTAGGGCTCGTCGTTGAGCTCTGAGATCGGTGGGTACCGATCAGTGGGTCAGGATCTTGCTCAAGAAGTCCTTGGCGCGGTTGCTCTTGGCCGCGGTGAAGAAGGTCTCCGGATCGGCCTCCTCGACGATCTGGCCGTCGGCCATGAAGACCACCCGGTTGGCGGCCTTGCGGGCGAAGCCCATCTCGTGGGTGACGACGATCATGGTCATGCCCTGTCGGGCGAGGCCGACCATCACGTCCAGCACCTCGTTGACCATCTCGGGATCCAGGGCCGAGGTCGGCTCGTCGAACAAGATCACCTTCGGGTCCATGGCCAGCGCGCGGGCGATCGCGACGCGCTGCTGCTGGCCACCGGAGAGCTGCGCCGGGTACTTGTCGGCCTGGCTGTCCACGCCGACGCGCTTCAACAGCTCCATGCCGGCCTTCTTGGCCTCGGCGGCCGACTTCTTCCGCACCTTGACGGGGCCGAGGGTGACGTTCTCGAGGATCGTCTTGTGGGCGAAGAGGTTGAACGACTGGAACACCATGCCGACGTCGGCGCGCAGGTGAGCCAGGGCCTTGCCCTCCTCCGGCAGGGGTTGACCGTCGATCGTGATCGTCCCGGACTGGATGGTCTCCAGCCGGTTGATCGCCCGGCACAGGGTCGACTTGCCCGAGCCGGACGGGCCCAGGACGACCACGACCTCGCCCTTGTGAACGGTCAGATCGATGTGCTGCAAGACATGTAGGTCACCGAAGTACTTGTCGACGTCGGTGAGCACGACCAGCGGCGCCCCGATGCTGTTCGGGGCTACCGAGGGTCCTTCGGTGGGGTCGTTCGGGTCAACCGGCTCCGCCGCTTCAGCCATGGGGTGACCCTAGACGAGATAATGCGGCAGAGGTGGGAAGCGGATGTTGAGATTCGGTTACTTCCACGGCCGGCAGCCGAAGATTCCGTCTCGTCCGCGCTCCTGGCCGTCGGTGCGGAGTTCGATCAGGCCCCGTCGATGCCCCACAGGTACGACACCGACCCACCCGCCGGGAGGGTGATCATGCCGTCGTGCGTCGGGCCCGGGTTGAAGGCGTTGGGTCCGCAGGTCATCGGCTCCAGGGCGATGGACAGGTCCCGCCGGTCGTTGCCGGTGAACACCTGGATCCAGTCCAGACCCTCGCCGGCCCAGAGCTCGGCCCAGCGCTGACCGCGCTGCAGCCGGGCCCGCCAGCGCCCGTCAGCACCCCTGGTCAGCCCGGCCAGGGCCGTGTCGAACCGACGCGAGCCGAGCACCTCGGCGGTGCGCAGGTCCTCGTCCCGGCCCTCCACCAGGATCAGGTCGAGGGGCAGCAGCCGGTCGTCGACGGCCAGGTAGCGCTCCGCCGGGACGCTGATCACGACGTCGTCGACCGTGTCCTCACCGACCGTCAGATAGGGGTGGGCCGCGTAGCCGAAGGGCACCGGAGTCGACCCGATGTTGGTCACGCCGAGCTCGGTCACCACGCCGTCGTCCCCGACGGTGTGGACCACCGTGGCCTCGATGGTGCCCGGCCATCCCGACTGGGGATAGACCCTGACCCGCTGCTCCACCCGGTCGGCGGTGTGCGAGACCAGCTGCCAGGGAACGTGCCGGACCAGGCCGTGGATGGCGTTGTGCCGGTCCGGCTCGGACAGCGACAGCTGCTGGGTCTTGCCCTCGAACGTGTAGCGACCGTCGCGGATCCGGTTGGGCCAGGGCAGGAGCTGCTGCCCTCGTCCCCCGCTGATCACCTCGTCGGCGGCGAACCCACGGACCACGTCGCGGCCCCCGACCGCGTACGAGCGCAGCGTGGCGCCCACCTCGGTGATCACGGCGACTCTCGTCCCCGCGACGATCTCGTACTGGTCTCCGGTCGGGTTCACGGCGCTCATGACTCGAACTCTAGTGACGTGCGCGACTATCCTTCGTGGCGCCATGACCACAGAGACACACGCCGCGCGCACCTATCAGATCCGCACCCACGGGTGCCAGATGAACGTGCACGACTCCGAGCGGCTGGCCGGTCTGCTGGAGGGCGCGGGCTACGCCAGGGCGACCGACGCCGAGCAGGCCGACGTGGTGGTGTTCAACACCTGCGCGGTCCGGGAGAACGCCGACAACCGGCTCTACGGCAACCTGGGTCAGCTGGCGCCGGTGAAGAAGGCGAAGCCCGGCATGCAGATCGCGGTCGGCGGCTGCATGGCCCAGAAGGACCGGGGAGTCATCCTCGACCGGGCCCCCTGGGTCGACGTCGTCTTCGGCACCCACAACATCGGTCAGCTGCCGGTACTGCTGGAGCGGGCCCGGATCGCCGAGGAGGCCCAGGTCGAGATCGCGGAGTCGCTGGAGCGGTTCCCCTCGACCCTGCCCACCCGGCGCGACTCGGCGTACTCGGCCTGGGTCTCGATCAGCGTGGGCTGCAACAACACCTGCACCTTCTGCATCGTGCCGAGTCTGCGGGGCAGGGAGACCGACCGTCGGCCCGGCGACGTGCTCGCCGAGGTCGAGGCGCTGGTCGCCGAGGGCGTGCAGGAGATCACCCTGCTGGGCCAGAACGTGAACGCGTACGGGGTCGAGTTCGGCGACCGGCAGGCGTTCGCCAAGCTGCTCCGCGCCTGCGGACAGGTTGAGGGGCTGGAGCGGGTCCGGTTCACCTCGCCGCACCCCAAGGACTTCACCGACGACGTGATCGCGGCGATGGCCGAGACCCCGAACGTGATGCCACAGCTGCACATGCCGCTGCAGTCCGGCTCGGACCGGGTGCTCAAGGCGATGCGGCGGTCCTATCGCAGCAGCCGCTACCTGTCGATCATCGAGAACGTCCGCGCCGCGATGCCGCACGCGGCCATCACCACCGACATCATCGTCGGCTTCCCCGGTGAGACCGAAGAGGACTTCGCCGCCACGCTGGACGTGGTCCGGGAGTCGCGGTTCGCCTCGGCGTTCACCTTCCAGTACTCGATCCGGGCCGGTACGCCCGCGGCGACGATGCCGGACCAGGTGCCCAAGGCCGTCGTCCAGGAGCGCTACGAGCGACTGGTCGAGCTGGTCGGGGAGATCTCCTGGGCGGAGAACCTCGCGCAGGTGGGCCGCACGGTCGAGGTGATGTTCGCCGACGGGGAGGGCCGCAAGGACGCCGCCACGGCCCGCCTGTCCGGTCGGGCGCAGGACAACCGCCTGGTGCACGTCGCCGTGCCCGAGGACGAGGCCCGGCGGCCCCGGCCGGGCGACATCGCCGAGGTGGTGGTCACCTACGCCGCGCCGCATCACCTGACCGCGGACGCCGGTCTGCTCTCTCTGCGGCGGACCCGCGGCGGCGACGCCTGGCAGGCCCGTCGGGACGGGGTGGCGGCTCCCACCGCCGCGACCTCGGTCGGCCTCGGGATGCCGGGTCTCGGGGCGCCGGCCCCGCTGCCCCCGGCCGCCGCGTGCGCCACCGCCTGAGGAGGGCGTGCCCGACAGGGTCCGCTCCGGGGCGGCGACGGGCTCAGGGCCGCTGCTGGATCAGCCGGAGGGCGTAGTCGGGCCAGAACTGTCCGGCCGGCGGCTCGCCGTCGCGGCAGTTCCCGTCGGAGGCGCCCGGTTCCTTGACCCACAGGTACGCCACGGCGCGGGCCCGATCGGCCCCGATCCGGGGATTCTCGCCGAGGGCGACACCCGGCGGGTTGCACCAGGCGTCGATGCTCGACGGATCCGCCTGCGGCGCGCCACGTCCGTTGCGGGAGACGTCGATGACGTACTGCTTGTCGCCCAGGGCCACCGACAGCTGGTCCCCGTAGGCCTGGTTGTCGGCGGTGGTGGCGAAGTTGGACACGTTCAGACTGAAGCCGGCCGCGTGCTCCACCCCGCTGTCGCGGAGCGCACCCGCGAGGGCTCCCGTGTCGCCGATCCAGCCCGGATGGCCGGCGTCGAGGTAGACGAGGGTGTTCTCCTGCCGGGTGAGCAGGTCGACCGCCGACGCGAGCATGGCGTACGTGCCGGCCGGGCTGCCGTCCTGAGCGCACTGCCCGCTCAGCGCCTGTGGGATGGCGTCCGGCTCCAGGACGACCAGCGCGCGCCGGTCACCGATCGCGTCGGCGACGCTGCCGACCCAGGTGAGATAGCTCGACTGCTCCGCCGCACCACCGCCGGAGTAGGAACCGCAGTCCCGCCCCGGCCGGTGGTAGAGGACGAGGACGGGCAGCTGACCGACCGCCGTGGCGGTCTGGGTGACGCGTCGGGTCAACGGCACGGGGTCGTCGTCCACCAGCCAGGTGGCGACCGGCTGAGAGCTGATCGCGGTCAGACCGTCGGCCGTGGTCGGATCGCCCGCACTCCTCAGCTGCTGCTGGGCCCGGGCGGCGGCCGACTCGGGATCGACCCAGAGGATGCTGCCCGCGAGCGGGTTGGCCGGCTCCGGGTCCGCTCCGGGACCGCAGGCCTGGGTGGCGAAGAGGACCGCCATCACCAACGCCGATGCCGCGGGCCACCGACGACGCCTCATGCCGGCGGATGCTACGCGCGCCGAAGCCGGCTTCACCGGCGACGGCGTCAGGCCGCGGACTCGAGCTTGGCAGCCGTCTTCTGGAGCTTGGCCTTCTTCAGGGCCTTCTTGTTGCGGGCGTTGGCGAACAGGTCACGCGCGTCGTCGGGGGCGAGCTTCCCCTCGGCGAGCAGCCGGATCGGACACCGCTTGCACCGAGGCTTGTCCTCGCAGCACTTCTTCTTGGGTCGCACGGCCACGCAACGACGATAGCAGTTAGGTGAGCCAAGCCTCATGTCGTACGGCGATCATCCGAGCGACGACCCGGGCCCGTGGTCCAATCATGCTCGCTCCTGCACTCCCGAGAGGCTTCGCTCATGACCGGAATCCATGGTCGCGCTCCGCGCTCCGCGGTCATGAGCTCCGCGGTGTCTCGCTCGTTCGTCGCGATCGGAGACGACGAAAAGCGTGTCGTCTCCGATCGCTCCTGCACTCCCGAGAGGCTTCGCTCATGACCGATGACTGGCAGTGGTTCCTGGCGGGAGAAGGCGGCCGGGACCGGATCCTGCGGGACGAGGTCGAGGGGCTGCACGCCCGCCTGTCGAGCGCGAGCTCGCAGACCCATCGGCTGAGCAGCCAGCTCGCCGCCTTGTCCGGGTCCCTGGAGACCCGACTGAACGCCCTGTCGGCCGCCTTCGACGCGTACGTCGAGCTGGGCGACGTCCGGGAGGAGCTGGCCGCGTACGAGGAGCCGGCGGCCGTCCGTCGCTCGGTGATGGAGGCGATCGACGCCCTGGCCGGCCGGCGGACGGCCACCCCGGTCGACGCGCGGGGACTGGACTACTGGCTGCCGTACGCGATGAACGCGGTGATCGCACTGGTGGAGGGACCCCCCGATCACGCCGCCGGGGAGCGGGCTCGGGCCCTGTCGTCGGAGGCGGACACGTTCATCGTCGCCGTCTGCGGGGCCCTCGGTCACGGACCGGCGGTGGCCGACCTGCTGCCCGTGGTGCTGATCAACGACAACCAGCTGACCGAGCACCAGCAGCGGATCTGGCGGGCCGCCGCGACCGGCGTCTTCGGCGAGCCGGGCGACGACCTGGCCACCGTCTGGCGACCGGCGCTGGAGGCGGAGCCGGTGGCCGGCTGGGCCGCGTGGGTGGAGGCGAACACGACATCCCCCGCCGACGGCATCGCCTGGCTGCAGGCCCTGGTGACGACCGGCGACACCTCGGTCGTCGGGGCTGAGCATGCGGCTCGCGTCGGCCGCGCAGCCACGCCGCTCGGCCAGCTGCCCCGAGAACCTTCCGCCGCACCGCCGGCGAACGAGCTCAGCCCGGCCGCCGAGCTCCGTCTGGTGGCCACCGAGCTGATCGGGCGTGGGCTGCCGGGGGAGGCCCCGCTGCTGCAACGGGCCCGGGAGCTGCGGGCCCGGATCGAGCGGCCGGACCTGGCCCCGGCCGGGGCGGCGGCGGCGTCGTCCGGCGAGGAGCCGGCGACGGTCGTCACCGAGGTCCGTCGGGCTCTGACGCTTCCCTCGACCTCACCCGCGGTCAGGGCGCGTCTGGTGTCCTGGGTCGCCGGTCCCGTGGCCGCCGTGGTCAAGCGGCTGGTGATCACGGCGACCCGGACGCCGCCGCCGCAGGAATCGGTGCGGGCGGCCGGCGCCGAGATCCTGGTGACCTCGCGCGGGGTGGAGCCGGCCGAGCTGGAATCCGGCGTGGCCCGGCTGCGGGCCTTCCATCACGTGCCCTCCACCTGGCTCGTCAGGCTGGGCGCGGCTGCCGGGGTGGCGCTCGTCGCCACCCTGGTTCTGGCGGTCGTCGGCAGCGCCTGGGCGTGGCTGCTCGGGGTGGTCGCGGTGGGCTGCGGGATCGGCGTCGGGCAGCAGCTGCAGCAGCGGCGGGTGGCCCAGCGCGAGGCGGACGCCGCGGTGCAGCAGTTCCGGGAGCAGATCGGTGAGGCGACCGCGCGGACCGCGCGGGACGAGGAGCAGCGGTCGGCGGCCCTGGTGCGGCTGACCGGCGAGGCAGCCGCGCTCACCGCGCAGCTGCCCCCACCGATCGCCTCGCCCGGCGCCTCGGTCGGCTCGCCGGCTCAGACCGGGGGCTGACCGCCGGCGTTCTCGTCCAACGCCTGCTTGGCCTGCTCGGCACCCTGGTTGATCTGCCCGGTGTGCTGGCCGCCGGTCTTCTGGTCGATCACCTCGGCCGCCTTGTCGATCCCCTGGTCGACCTTGTCGTTGTGCTCGTTGACCAGGTCCTTGGCCTTGTCGAAGATGCCCATTCTCGGTTCCTCTCGCCGGTAGGTTCGGTGACCTCATGTCTACCCTGCGGCGCCGACATCCCGGCGCGGACCCCGACACCGCCCGTACGGTCGTGGTGGTCGGACCGACCGCCTCGGGCAAGTCGGGACTGGCCATCGCCCTGGCCGAGCGACTGACTGCGGCCGGCCGGCCGGCCGAGATCGTCAACGCCGACTCGATGCTGGTCTACCGCGGGATGGACATCGGCACGGCCAAGCCCTCCGCGGACGAGCGGCGGCGGGTCCGGCACCACCTGGTGGACGTGCTCGACGTGACCGAGACGGCCACGGTGGCGCAGTTCCAGACCCGGGCGCGCGCGGCGATCGCCGACTGTCGCGAGCGGGGGGTCGTCCCGGTCGTGGTGGGCGGATCGGCCCTCTACATCCGGGCGATCGTGGACGACTTCGTGTTCCCGGGCACGGATCCGGTGGTCCGGGGGCGGCTGGAGGACGAGCTCGCGGAGGTCGGTGCGCCGGCGCTGCACGCCCGGCTGGCGCGGATCGATCCGGCGGCTGCGGCCGCCATCCAGCCCGCCAACGGTCGCCGGGTCGTCCGCGCGCTGGAGGTCATCGAGCTGACCGGTCAGCCATACCCTGCACAGCTGCCCGAGCGGCGGTATCTGCTGCCGGGGGTGGTGCAGCTCGGTCTCGCGCTCGAGCGTCCGGTCCTGGACGGCCGGATCGAGCAGCGCGTCGACGCGATGTGGGCCGCCGGCCTGGTGGCGGAGGTCGACGACCTGGTCGCCCGCGGCCTGCGGGACGGGGTGACGGCCTCGCGGGCCCTCGGCTACCGGCAGGTGCTGGAGCTGCTCGACGGCGAGGTCGACGAAGCGGAGGCGCGGCGGCGTACGGTCGTCGCCACCCGCCGGTTCGCCCGGCGGCAGGACTCCTGGTTCCGCCTCGACCAGCGGATCACCTGGCTCGCGTACGACCGAGCGGACCTGGTCGAGGCGGCCGTGGCCCTGACCCGCGTGGAAGACTGAGCGACGTGCGCAGCCGGACGTTCGCGAAGGGCCACGGGACGGAGAACGACTTCGTCCTGCTGGTGGATCGCGACGCGCTCGAGCCGCTGACCGACGACCTGGTCCGCTGGATCTGCGACCGGCGAGCCGGTCTCGGTGCCGACGGGATCCTGCGCGCCGTCGCGGGCCGTCACATCCCGGAGTGGTCCGGCGACCCGGACGCCTGGTTCATGGACTACCGCAACGCCGACGGCTCGATCGCCGAGATGTGCGGCAACGGCGTACGGGTCTTCGTCCGCCACCTGCTGGACGAGGGACTCGCCGTCGGGCCGACGGTGCCGGTCGGCACCCGGGCCGGACTGCGCACCACCGAGGTGCTGCCCGATGGCCGGATCCGGGTCGCGATGGGACCAGCACAGGTCGCCGCCGCCGCCGAGGACGTGCGGGTGCGGACCGCCGACGGAGGGCAGTTCACCGCGGTCCCCGTCGACGTGGGCAACCCGCACGCCGTCAGCTTCTGTGCCGACCCGGCAGCGGTCGACCTGCGCGACGCGCCCACCTGGGAGCCCGGGGACGCCTTCCCGTACGGCGTGAACGCGGAGTTCATCAGCAGACTCGGCCCGCGGCACCTGTCGATGCGGGTCTACGAGCGGGGCTCCGGCGAGACCCGGTCCTGCGGCACCGGCACGGTGGCCGCGGCCGCCGCCTGGCACGCTCGCCACGACGAGCCGCAGCCCGAGGTGGACGGGCCGTCGAGCGGGGCCGTGAGCTACCGGGTCGACGTGCCCGGCGGCACGGTCGAGGTCGAGCTGGGGGAGGAGACGTTCCTCACCGGACCGGCCGTGATCGTGGCCCGCGGGGAGCTGCTCGTGCCCGCCGCCTTCGCCGGACCGACCCGGGTCTCCTGAGGGTCGAAGGCCGGGTCCGACCGGGAAACGGCTCGCCGACTGTTGGCGGTGCGTGCGATTCTTGTCCCACGATGAGTTTGCCTGAATCCGAGTACCTGCCCGCGTCCGCTCCGGACACCGACGAGCCGCTCGCGGCGGACACCGCCGATCGCGCCGCCGAGCCCGAGGCCGACGAGCGGCCCGCGGGCACCGACTACGACGGTGAGCAGCTGGAGCGCGAGGAGCGCCAGTCGCTGCGCCGCGTAGCCGGCATGTCCACCGAGCTGACCGACATCACCGAGGTGGAGTACCGCCGGCTCCTGCTGGAGCGGGTGGTGCTGGTGAGCGTCTGGACCACCGGCAGCGAGGTCGACGCCGAGAACGCCATGGCCGAGCTGAAGCTGCTCGCCGAGACCGCGGGCTCGGAGGTCCTCGAGGGTCTGGTCCAGCGTCGCCAGCGCCCCGATCCGGCCACCTACATCGGCCGCGGCAAGGTGGAGGAGCTGCGGGAGATCGTCGTCGCCACCGGCGCCGACACGGTCATCTGCGACGGCGAGCTCGCTCCCGCTCAGCTGCGCAACCTGGAGGACAAGATCAAGGTCAAGGTCATCGACCGGACCTCGCTGATCCTCGACATCTTCGCCTCCCACGCGCAAGTAGCGCCGAGGGCCAGGCCCAGGTCGAGCTGGCCCAGCTGCAGTACCTCAAGCAGCGGCTCCGTGGGTGGGGTGGCAATCTCTCCCGGCAGGCGGGTGGACGCGCGAGCGGTGGAGCCGGCATCGGGGGCCGTGGTCCCGGCGAGACGAAGCTGGAGACCGACCGTCGACGGATCCACAGCCGGATCGCGAAGCTGCGGGCCACCCTGCGTGAGCTCGACGCCAACCGACAGCTGAAGCGGGCCGAACGGCGCCGCCACCAGGTCCCGTCGGTGGCCATCGTCGGCTACACCAACGCCGGCAAGTCCAGTGTGCTGAACCGGCTCACCGGAGCCGGGGTGCTGGTCGAGGACGCGCTGTTCGCCACCCTGGACCCGACCACCCGACGCACCCAGACCACCGATGGTCGCGTCTTCACCCTGACCGACACCGTCGGCTTCGTCCGGCACCTGCCGCACGACCTGGTCGAGGCGTTCTCCTCGACCTTGGAGGAGTCCGCCCAGGCGGACCTGCTGGTGCACGTGGTCGACGCGTCCGACCCGGACCCGCTCGGACAGATCAGGGCCGTCCGCGGCGTGCTGGCCGACATCGGGGCCGGGGACGTGCCGGAGCTCGTGGTGCTGAACAAGTGCGACCAGGCCAGTGCGGAGGCCATCACCACCCTGCGCACCGCGGCCCCGGGCGCGGTCGTCACCTCGGCCCGCACCGGCGAGGGGATCGAGGAGCTGCGCGCGGTCGTCGAGTCCCGGTTGCCGCACCCCGAGCGGGAGGTGCGGGTGCTGTTGCCGTACGAGCGCGGGGACCTGGTCAACCGGATCCACGTCAGCGGCGAGCTGGTCAGTCTCGAGCACACCGAGCACGGCTCGCTGGTGACCGCCCGGGTCCATCCGGACCTGGCCGGCGAGCTGGCGCCGTACGAGCTCGCCGCCTCCAGCTGAGAGCAGCCTCGTTGATGACCGCGTCCGATGTCGGCGCTCCGAAGGGTGCGTCCGGCGCGGCCGGCCGACCCGGCTCCGGCCGACCGTCGGCCGCCGAGCAGACCGAGGCCGTGCTGGCGGCTGCCGTGGCCGA
This sequence comes from uncultured Actinomycetota bacterium, assembly GCA_963794405.1. Lineage (GTDB taxonomy): Bacteria > Actinomycetota > Actinomycetes > Propionibacteriales > Propionibacteriaceae > Microlunatus. The sequence goes on along the minus strand of CAWCDP010000015.1, from coordinate 205,178 downwards.
GATCGGTGGGCACGAGCGCCCAGGCCAGCACGAGCTGGCCGCTGCTGTCGGTGACGCCTTCGACACCGGCGTGCACGTGCTCGCTCAGGCCGGCACCGGGACCGGGAAGTCCCTCGGCTACCTGGCGCCCACGCTCGTCCGGTTGGCGCGCGGAGACCTCGATCGGGTCGTGGTCACGACGGCGACGCTGGCGCTGCAGAGCCAGCTGGCAGGCAAGGACATCCCGCACGCGTTGGATGCCGTCGAGTCCGTCACGGGGCGCCGTCCGAGGCACGCGATCCTCAAGGGGCGGACCAACTACGCCTGCCTGCTCAAGGTGCGCGACGGCGCCGACGACCAGGCGGCCCTGATCCCGGCGTCGGAGCTGGTGGCCTCCCTCCAGGAGTCTCCCCGGGCCGCTCCCGAGTCGGCTCTCGGGGCCGAGGTGCTGGCTCTGCGCGAGTGGGCCGAGGAGCAGCTGGAGGACGGGGCGCTCGCCGATCGTGACGACGCCCCCACCCACACCGACCGGGGCTGGCAGCAGGTGTCCATCCCGGTCCGGGAGTGTCTGGGCACGCAGCGCTGCCCGCAGGGCGGCCTCTGCTTCGTCGAGAAGTCCCGGGAGGTGGCCCGGGCGGCCGAGCTGGTGGTGACGAACCACGCGCTGCTGGCCATCGACGCCATGCACGGCGGCACCGCGCTGCCCGAGCACCAGGCCGTCGTGATCGACGAGGCGCACGAGCTCACCGCCCGGGTCACCGGGGCCGCGTCGGCCGAGCTGAGCCCGGGGATCGTGGACCGGGTGGGTCGTCGGGCCCTGGGCTGGCTGGACGACGACGATCTCGGCACCGAGCTGCTGACCTCGGCCGACACGCTGCGCGATGCGCTGGAGGAGACCCCGCTGGAGCGGGTCGAGGACGCCAACGCGCCGGTCATCGCGGCCTTCGAGGCCGTCCGGTCGGTGACCCGCCGGGTGGTGAGCGCCCTGGGGACCGGGACGGACAAGAACGAGCCCGAGTGCCGTCAGGCCGCGGCCGCCGTCAAGGAGGTCTTCGACGTCGCCGAACGGATGGCCGCGCTCAGTGAGCACGACGTGGTCTGGGTGGCCGACCGCGAGCGCAGCGGACGCGAGGCCCGGGTGGCGCCGCTGACCGTGGCCGGCCTGATGCGATCCCGCGTGTTCGGCGAGCACACCACGGTGCTGACCTCGGCCACTCTGAAGCTCGGCGGCGACTTCACCGGGGTGGCCGGCTCGGTCGGGCTGCGCGAGGACGAACGCGTACCGGACGGGGTGGCGGCGCCGGAGCGGACGGAGGACGACGACAGGCAGCCGTGGCGGGGCATCGACGTCGGATCGCCGTTCTCCTACGGCACGCAGGGCATCCTCTACCTTGCCCGCCAGATGCCGCTGCCCGGACGGGACGGCATCAGCGACGCCGTGCTGGAAGAGGTCGCCGAGCTCGTCTGGGCGGCCGGCGGCCGCACGCTGGGACTGTTCTCGTCGCGACGGGCCGCAGAGGCGGCGGCCGTGCACGTCCGCAAGCAGCTGCCGAAGCAGAAGATCCTCTGCCAGGGTGACGCCCAGCTGTCGGAGCTGACCCGGCGCTTCGTCGCCGAGGAGGAGACGTCCCTGTTCGGCACCCTGTCGCTGTGGCAGGGGATCGACGTGCCGGGGTCCACCTGTCGGCTGGTGATCATCGACCGGATCCCGTTCCCCCGCCCCGACGAGCCCCTCACGGTGGCCCGGCAACGGGCGGTCGCCGAGGCCGGCGGTAACGGGTTCATGGCCGTGGCGGCCAGTCATGCAGCACTGCTGCTGGCGCAGGGCTCCGGTCGGTTGATCCGCCGGGTCAGCGACCGCGGTGTGGTCGCGGTGCTCGATCCCCGGCTGGTCACGGCTCGCTACGGGTCGTACCTGCGGTCCTCGATGCCGCCGATGTGGACCACCAGCGACCGGGAGACCGCCATCGGGGCGCTACGGCGCCTGAACGAAGCCGACTGACCCGTTCGCTCGAGCGAGGCGGACCGTTCGACAGCACCTACCCGGACAGCTGATCCGGCCAGGAGCTCGGTCGGCCGGCCCTCACGTCCGAGGCACACCCACCTGGAACAGGATGCCGTCCGGGATCTCGGGATCCGCGACGTTGGTGACCACGGAGAACGTGACCGTCTGGAGCGGACCGCTCAGTCGCACCGTCCCGTTCGAGTCGCTCGACGGTGGCACCACTGTCCCGGTCACGGTGCTTCCGCTGACCGAGAGACCCGCGTCCCCGCTCACCTTCGTCACCGCGACACCCGCGGGGAACTCGATGACCGAGCCGAGCGAGGCGAGGTGCATCACGAGATCGCTGACCGGTTCGTCGAAGGTCAGGACGTACGTGTGGCCGGCGCGACCGACGATCTCGACGCAGTCGCTGCCCGGGATCCGTGGGCTGAAGAGGTCGGAGTCGAAGCCGCGGAACGTCCCGTCGACGGCGCTGCCGGTGCCCATCGGTCCGACCAACGTCACGTCGCGGCCGTGCAGGGAGCCGATCGCGCGGTCGTCGCCGACGCGGAGCCAGTCCACGAAGGCGATCTCGGCGTCGAGCGGCCGCGCCGTCGCGGGATCACCGAGCAGCACCTCACGCCAGACCGCCCGCGCCTCGTCGTTGCTGGACCTGATGCAGAACCACAGGGTGCACGTCCCGTCGTCACCCTCGGTGACCAGCAGGTCGCCGCCGGTCCCCTCCGCGGGCAGCACCTCGTGGATCGCCAGGTCCCAGATCGTCGGCGCCGGTCGGACCGGTCGCGTGGTGGGCAGGTGCTGGGGCACGAGACCGATCTGCGCCACGATCGAGCCGCCGCGGGTCCGGCCGGACTCGAACCGCCCGCCTCGACCGCTGCGACTGCGGCCAGCCACCGCGTCGCCGTCGTCGCTCACGCCCGAGACGCCGCTGCCGCTGCCGCTGGTGCCGAGGACCCCGCTGCCGCTGCCGCTGGTGCCGTGGACCCCGCTACCGCTGCCGCTGGTGCCGAGGACTCCGGTGCCGGAACCGTCGCCCGGGCCGGTCCCGTCGGCGAAGGTGGCCAGCGGGTTCCCCAGCGACCCGACGCTCGTCCCCACGACGCCGACCCCACCGCGCATGACCGCTCCGATGGCACCGACCCCGCCTCGATTGTGCTGGGCGAACAGGCCGGCGATCCCTCGACGGCCGGGGCTCGGAAAGCTGCGGGCGTAGACGCCGAAGTTGTCGCCCACTCCGACGACCCCCACACCCTCGATGTCGCTGTCGCGTCCGGTGTCCGCGCGGACGCTCTCGCCGTACACGCCGGCGCGATCTCCCTGGACGTTCGCGCCGTAGACCATGCCGGTCGCGCGACTCGAGAAGGCCGAGCGCGGCTTGCCGGAGCCGGAGAGTGGCGGCCCCGTCGCCGTGAACTGGTCGTCGTGACTCATCGTGTCCTTCCCGCCACCGCGATGCGCGCTGATGCTGCACAGAGGAGAGCTGTGGCCGGCAACGGATACATGCCCCCGTGCCCTGACCGGGCGACCAGAGTCACGAGATGGCGATCGACCAGTGGTAGCGGCTGTAACAAACCTGTGTGAGGCTGCCCACATGGAGCACACCTACGATTTCGATCTCGCCGTGATCGGGTCCGGGCCCGGCGGTCAGAAGGCGGCCATCATGGCGGCCAAGCTGGGCAAGCGGGTCTGCGTCGTCGACAGCAAGCAGATGGTCGGCGGTGTCTGCGTGAACACCGGCACCATCCCGTCCAAGACCCTGCGCGAGGCCGTGCTCTACCTGACGGGGATGCAGCAGCGCGACATGTACGGCGCCAGCTACCGGGTCAAGAACGAGATCACCATCTCCGACCTGCTCAGCCGGCTCCAGCACGTGATCGGGCGCGAGATCGAGGTGATCCGCAACCAGCTGCTGCGCAACCACATCGAGCTGATGGCCGGCAGCGCCTCCTTCCTCGACCCGCACACGCTGTCGATCGACGGTGACGGACTCTCGTCGATGAGGACGCTGACCGCCGACAAGATCGTGGTCGCCACCGGCACCACGCCGGCGCGACCCTCGTCGATCGACTTCGACGGGGTGCGGGTGCTCGACTCCGACCAGATCCTCACTCTCGAGCGGGTGCCCGACTCGCTGGTGGTGGTCGGCGCGGGCGTCATCGGGGTCGAGTACGCATCGATCTTCGCGGCGCTGGGCACGCGCGTCACGCTGGTGGAGAAGCGGCTCCAGATGCTCGACTTCTGCGATCCCGAGATCGTGGAGTCCCTGAAGTTCCACCTCCGAGACCTGTCGATGTCCTTCCGTTTCGGCGAGGAGGTGCAGTCGGTGGCGAGCTCGGGGCAGGGCACCGTCACCACACTGGCCTCCGGCAAGCGGATCGCCGCCGAGGTCGTCATGTACTCAGCCGGGAGGCAGGGGAACACCGAGGCCCTCAACCTGTCGATGGCCGGTCTCGAGGCCGACAACCGTGGCCGCCTCGTGGTCGACGACACCTATGCCACGTCGGTGCCGACCATCTACGCGGTCGGTGACGTGATCGGCTTCCCGGCGCTGGCCGCCACCTCGATGGACCAGGGGAGACTGGCAGCCGCGTACGCGTTCGGGGAGACGGTCAGCGAGCTGCACCACCTGCAGCCCATCGGCATCTACGCCATCCCGGAGATCTCGTACTGCGGCCGCAGCGAGAGCGAGCTGACCAAGGACGCCATCCCCTTCGAGGTCGGCATCTCCCGCTACCGCGAGCTGGCCCGTGGACAGATCATCGGCGACTCGTACGGGATGCTGAAGCTGATCGTGCACGCGGACACCCGGGAGATCCTCGGCGTCCACGTCTTCGGCACCAACGCCACCGAGCTCGTGCACATCGGCCAGGCGGTAATGGGCTGCGGTGGCACCGTCGACTACCTGGTCAACACGGTCTTCAACTACCCGACGCTGTCGGAGGCCTACAAGGTCGCGGCGCTCGACGTGGCGAACAAGCTCCGAGCCGTGGCCCGCTTCACCAACCAGATGATGACCGAGGAACCCAGCCTGCTCTAGGGGTGGAGCGAGCCCGGGCTACAGCCGGCGCAGCACCGCCACGACCTTGCCCAGGATCGACGCGTGATTGCCGTCGATCGGGTCGTACGCCGGGTTGTGCGGCATCAGCCAGACCTGCTTGTCGGTCTTCTTGAAGGTCTTCACCGTGGCCTCGTTGTCCAGCAGCGCGGCCACGATGTCGCCGTTGATCGCCGTCGGCTGCTGCCGCACGACCACCCAGTCACCGTCGCAGATGGCCGCGTCGATCATGGAGTCGCCACGGACCTCCAGCATGAACACGGTGCCCTCGCCGACCAGCTGGCGGGGAAGGGCGAACACGTCCTCCACGCGCTCTTCGGCCAGGATCGGCCCGCCGGCGGCGATCCGGCCGATGATGGGCACGTGCACGGGCGCGGGATATGCGTCGTTGATCCCGGTGTCGTCGACGTCGACCTCTGCCGGCTCGGCATGCAGCGGGCGCACCTTCGAGGACTCGTTAGCCCCGGGCAGCAGCACCTCGAGCGCCCGTGGTCGATTCGGGTCGCGGCGCAGGAATCCCTTGCCCTCCAGGACCTTGAGCTGGTGGGCGACGCTGGAGGAGGACGCCAGACCGACAGCATCCCCCATCTCGCGGATGCTCGGCGGATAGCCGCGGGTCTCCACCGTCTCCTTGATCATCTCCAGGATCCGTCGCTGGCGCAGGGTGAGCCCATCGACCCCGGCCGGGCCGTCGGGCAGCGTCGACACCGGGCTCGCCTCACCGAGCTGCGCGGCCACCTCGCTGGCCCGGGGCCGACCGCGCTTGCGCTGCGGCGTCGGGAGCTGCTCGTCTTTCTTGTTCGCCATGGACAGCACTCTAGAGAAGGTTCTGGCGCCAATCAAACATCTGTTCGAGCGTGTCGTGCGGCGATCCAGCGCCGTTTCCGAAAGGTAGTGGATAGCGGTCCCTGACCTGGCCGACGGGTCGGCGGTGGGCCATGAGTCGATGATCTCGACCCGGTGCGGAGCCCAGGAGGGCCGTCGACCTGTGGCACATCGAGAACGACTGTCGGACCTGCGTGCTTGAGTCCCGGAGACAGGTCGTCGCCGGCCATCCAGGGGGACTGTCAGTGGCTCGACTCATACTCGGGACCAAGATGTTTTTCGAAAGCTCTTGCCAATCGCCTGAGTGTCAGGTAAGAATTCAAACAAGCGTTCTATCGAATGCCCGTTCGAGATGGAGGAAGCGATGACCCAGCTCCTGGTGGACCGGATCGCGGTGGACGAGTCCGTCGACACGGCCGCGGCACGCGCTGGAGTCCAGCCGTCCGCCCACGTGCGGGCAGCCAGGGTGCGACCGCTGCCGAACAGGCGACTGCGACCACAGCGGCCCGGTCGAGGATCGGGACGGGCCGCGTCGCCGACCCTCCGTCCGGCAGCCTTCTGGCCCACCGTCGCGGCCCCGAGCCGTCATAAGGCACGAGCCCGCTCCTGCGTGGTGCCGCAGCCGCAGGCTGCTGCGGTCTCGGTGTCCGAGCCGACGTGGCAGCTGACCGACCGGGGGATCGCGGTCCTGCTGGTGGCGGGTCTGATGATCATGGTCGCAGCGCTCACCGTGGTCGGACTCACGGCGATCACCGTGACCGGTGAGGGTTATCGGGCCACCGTGTCCTCCGGTCTGCCTCGCTGAGCTCTGGCTTCCGGTCGCTACGACGAGCCGTTGGGCGCGAGATGGGACCAGGCGTCGGGATGGGCTCTCAGGAAGTCAGCGAAGCTCTGGGCCGATCGACCGGTGACCTGCTCCACCGTGTCGGTGACCGTGGCCAGCTCGCCTGAACCGATGGCTTGGTAGGACGTGACCCAGCCCCTGACTTCGAAGAGCGGCGCACCGTAGGACGCCCGGGACGCGTAGGCCTCCTCCTCGGACTCGGCCTGGTAGCGCACCAGCCGACCGCTGACCGACGTCAGCTCGGCGGCCACCTCTGTCAGGGTGAGCGCGGCCGGGCCGGTGACGTCCAGGGTCTGCCCGTCCCACCTGTCGTCGGCGAGCACACCGGCGGCGACGGCAGCGACGTCGTCGTGACCGACCGCGGCCACGGCGCCCGCACCTGCCGGCCCGCGGATGACGCCATCGGTCCCCGCCATCCCCGCCAGCGCGGCCTGGTAGAGCGAGTCCCGTAGGAAGACGGACCGGAGTCCGGTGGTGGTGATCAGCCGCTCGGTGTGGAAGTGGTCCCTGGCGAACGTGAACGTCGCGTCCGGCGCCGCACCCTGGAACGAGATGTAGACGATCTTCTCGACCCCGGCAGCCACCGCGGCGTCGATCATGGAGCGATGCTCGCTGACTCGATCGGCCGACTCGCGGCCACTGACCAGCATCATCGTGTCGCACCCGAGGAGTCCGACTCGGGCGGCGTCCCCGGCGGTGTAGTCGGGGAGGATCGCGATCTCGGCGTCCACCCGGGGTGCGCGTTCCGCGTCGCGGACGAGCAGCCGCAGCTGGTGACCTCGATCCGCGAGGAGCCTGCTCACCCGGGATCCGAGTGCTCCGGTGGCGCCGGTGACAGCGATCATGTCGTGGGTCCGTTCAGGGATAGGGCCTCATGGGCCGGTGGTGGGGGACCAGGATCACTCGGCGCCGGGTGGTCGATGACGACGGTCTTCATGATCATGTCGGAGAACGTCTGGCGCTTCGTGTCCCACAGCGGCCACAGGTAACCGAGGTAGGCGGCCCCGTCGAGGATGTGCAGGAGGTCTCGGAGGAAGGCGTTCACCGGCCCGATGGGTAGACCGTTGACCTCCGCGACCAGCTTGGTCTTGACCACCCGCTTGCCCATCGACTGACCGGTCCGCCCGGCGATCAGCCACCGGTTGTACCACAGCCACCCGAACGCGGCCAGCATCAGCAGGAAGCCGACGGCCATCCAGACCAGCGCGGTTCGGAACGGCGCGCCGGACAGGCTCGCGGACGGCCCCCCGGACGTGACCTGGATCAGCTGGAGATAGGCGAGCACGTAACCGATCCAGAACGGGATCATCGCCACGTAGACCGGCGCGAAGTCGATCAGGTAGCCCCCGACCCGGCGGATCCAGCGAGCGTACGGGTATACGGGCACCGGAGGCACCCAGACCGGCGGGTGCGGGTACCCGCTGGCAGGTGGTGCGACCTGTCCGGTGTGGATCAGTGGTGGGGGGTGGGAGGGCACCGGCGAATAGGACTGGGGCGCATAGCCGGGCTGAGGCGGATGGTGGGCCCGCCCGAGGTCGTACCCGCTCCACCGGGAGTCGTCCGGGTTGCTGCTCATCCGTGCTCCTCCCTGGGGTGACCCGCGAGAGTTTAAGCGAGCGGGAGAGCAGCGCGCCGGTGAGCCGACAACAGGCAGAATGGGCGGGTGTCCGCTGTCCGAGCTCCAGAACGACGCCCGTTCGAGGCGGTCGGGGGCCTGAGGTGGTTGGTCGGCTACGCCGCTTTCGGGTTGAGCATCGCCACCCTCTACGCCACCACCGGGATCGGCTTCCCGTGCCCGTTCCGCGCGCTGACCGGATGGGAGTGCCCCTTCTGCGGCGGCACCCGCCTCGGCGCGGCCCTGTTGCACGGAGACGTCGCTGGCGCTTTCGCCTTCAACCCGGTGGTCTTCGTGAGTCTCGTCCTCGGGGTGGTGGTCGGTGCGCTGTGGGTCGTCGAAGCCCTCGGTGGACCCAGGGTCCGCCCACCGGCGACCTGGTCGTCAGCCGCCCGCCGTGTCCGCCCCGCGATCTGGTGGTCGGTAGCGGGGCTGCTGGCGGCCCTCTACGTCGTGCTGCGCAACCTGATCTGACGACACCCCGTTGCGAGCGCCCGCGCAGCGGAGCGCCCGGTTCTGTGTGGACTGAGGAGAGCGCCGACGCGCTTTTCGTCGGTGGTCGACGAGGGAACTCAGAACCATCCGGCGCGCAGCGGAGCAGCGAGTGACGACACCCCGTTGCGAGCGCCCGCGCAGCGGAGCGCCCGGTTCTGACTGGACTGAGGAGGCGCGAACACGCTTTTCGTTCGCGTTGACGAGGGAAGTCAGAACCATCCGGCGCGCAGCGGAGCAGCGAGTGACGACACCCCGTTGCGAGCGCCCGCGCAGCGGAGCGCCCGGTTCTGACTGGACTGAGGAGGCGCGAACACGCTTTTCGTTCGCGTTGACGAGGGAAGTCAGAAGCATCCGGCGCGCAGCGGAGCAGCGAGTGACGACAACACTGTCAGACCCCTTGCGCATACTGGATCTCAGTCGTACGGTATCTACATCTAGTAGTTACAACCGTGTGTTTCGTCCACAGTTAGTGGTCGGTTACCCACAGTGATCCACAGCTCCACCCACAAGCTATCCCCAGATCTGTCCCCAAGGTCCCGCCCGAGAGGAGTCGAGATGCACTGTCCGTACTGTCGGCACAACGACTCCAAGGTGCTCGACTCCCGGGTGGCCGACGAGGGAGCCAGCATCCGTCGGCGCCGCCAGTGCCCGGTCTGCGAGCGCCGTTTCACCACCACGGAGCAGATGCAGCTGGTGGTGGTCAAGCGCAGTGGTGTGGTCGAGCCCTTCAACCGTGACAAGGCGGTGTCCGGGGTCCGCAAGGCCTGCAAGGGCCGCCCGGTGACCGAGGATCAGCTCGCCCGCCTGGGGCAGCTGGTCGAGGACTCGATCCGCGCCTCGGGTCAGCCGGAGATCCCGGCCGACGAGGTCGGGGTCGCCATCCTGGGCCCGTTGCGCGACCTCGACCAGGTGGCCTACCTGCGCTTCGCCAGCGTCTACCGGCAGTACGACTCGGTCGATGACTTCGAGGCCGAGATCGCGCTGCTGCGCGCGGAGTCGGAGCCGTTGGGCATCGAGCCCCTGGTGCCCGACCGCGTCGGCGACAGCAGGGTCAGCACCTTCGTCCCCCACAAGCGGAGTCCGGGTCGGGCCTCCCCGCCCTGACCAGCACCACCCGAGAGCTCGTTCCCCCAGCAGCTCTCACCCACCCAAGACCCCGGGACGGGGACCGCGCAGCAGGGGAAGGCTCGCGCGGACCTCGTCCCGGCTCCAGCAGGAATGTCAGAAAGGCAGTCAATGACCGAGACCACCCGCGCCACCAACGGCCGCTCCGAGAAGCGGGGACGGGGCCGCAGCAGCGCGCTGCGCCTCGCACCCATCTTCAGCACGCCCGGCGTCCATCCGTACGACGAGGTGACCTGGGAGCGGCGCGACGTCGTCCAGACCAACTGGAAGACGGGCGAGGTCGTCTTCGAGCAGAAGGCCGTCGAGTTCCCGAGCTCGTGGAGCGTCAACGCCTCCACGATCGTGACCACCAAGTACTTCCGTGGAGCCCTCGGCACCGACGTCCGGGAGACCAGCCTGCGACAGCTCATCGACCGGGTGGTGAAGACCTACCGCAAGGCCGGTGAGGACTTCGACTACTTCGTCGACGGCGACACCGCCGAGGTGTTCGAGCACGAGCTGACCTGGATGCTGCTGCACCAGTACTTCTCCTTCAACTCACCCGTCTGGTTCAACGTCGGCACCAAGTCGCCGCAGCAGGTCAGCGCCTGCTTCATCCTCAGCGTCGACGACTCGATGGACTCGATCCTCAACTGGTACAAGGAGGAGGGCTTCATCTTCAAGGGCGGATCGGGCGCCGGGCTCAACCTGTCCCGCATCCGCTCGTCGAAGGAGCTGCTGAGCTCCGGCGGCACCGCGTCCGGCCCTGTCTCCTTCATGCGCGGCGCGGACGCCAGCGCCGGGACGATCAAGTCCGGCGGCGCCACTCGACGGGCCGCGAAGATGGTCGTCCTCGACGTCGACCACCCCGACATCGAGGAGTTCGTCGAGACCAAGGCGCGCGAGGAGAACAAGATCCGCGCGCTGCGGGACGCCGGCTTCGACATGGACCTGGGTGGCCGCGACATCACCTCGGTGCAGTACCAGAACGCGAACAACTCGGTCCGGGTCAGTGACACCTTCATGCGGGCCGTCGAAGAGGACAGCACGTTCGACCTGCGGGCCCGTAACGACAACCGGGTGGTCGAGACCGTCCAGGCCACCGAGCTGTTCGGCAAGATCGCCCAGGCCGCCTGGGCCTGCGCCGATCCCGGCATCCAGTACGACGACACGATCAACGACTGGCACACCAACCCCGAAACGGGCCGGATCACCGCGTCGAACCCGTGCTCGGAGTACATGTCGCTGGACAACAGCTCCTGCAACCTGGCCAGCCTCAACCTGCTCAAGTTCCTGCGGGACGACGACAGCTTCGACGCGGAGCGGTTCGAGCAGGCTGTCGAGCTGATCATCACCGCGATGGACATCTCCATCTGCTTCGCCGACTTCCCGACCGAGTCGATCGGCCAGACCACCCGCGACTACCGTCAGCTGGGCATCGGCTACGCCAACCTGGGTGCCCTGCTGATGGCCACCGGCCACGGGTACGACTCCGATGGTGGGCGGGCGTTCGCCGCGGCCATCACCTCGCTGATGACCGGCGTCTCCTACCGTCGCTCGGCCGAGCTGGCCGCCATCGTCGGTCCGTACGCCGGGTACGCCCGCAACGCCGACGCCCACAAGCGCGTGATGCGCAAGCACCAGGCGGCCAACGACTCGCTGCGGGTCTTCGGCAGCCTCGATGCCGACGTGCACAAGCGGGCCACCGCCGCCTGGGACGGCGTGGTCAAGCTCGGTGAGACCAACGGCTACCGCAACGCGCAGGCCAGCGTGCTCGCGCCGACCGGCACCATCGGCTTCATGATGGACTGCGACACCACCGGCATCGAGCCCGACTTCTCCCTGGTGAAGTTCAAGAAGCTGGTCGGCGGCGGCTCGATGCAGATCGTGAACCAGACGATCCCGCGGGCGCTGAAGAAGCTCGGCTACACCTCCGAGACGGCCGAGGCCATCGTGGAGTTCATCGCCGAGAACGGGCACGTCATCGACGCCCCCGGACTGCGGCCCGAGCACTACGAGGTGTTCGACACCGCGATGGGCAAGCGGGCCATCAAGCCGATGGGCCACGTGCGGATGATGGCGGCGGCTCAGCCGTTCCTGTCCGGCGCCATCTCCAAGACCGTCAACCTGCCGGAGACGGCGACCGTCGAGGAGATCGCCGACGTCTACCTGCAGGGGTGGAAGCTCGGCCTCAAGGCGCTCGCGGTCTACCGCGACAACTGCAAGGTGGGTCAGCCCCTCAGCGACGGCAAGGCCGAGAAGAAGGACGAGGCGGTTGCCGCGGCCGAGCCGACGGTGATCGAGAAGGTCGTCTACCAGCCGACCCGCAAGCGGCTGCCGAAGGCACGGCCGAGCGAGACCCGCTCGTTCTCCGTCGGCGGCGCCGAGGGCTACATGATCTCCGGCTCCTACCCCGACGACGGTCTGGGCGAGGTCTTCCTCAAGCTGGGCAAGCAGGGTTCGACGCTGGCCGGTGTGATGGATGCCTTCTCGATCGCGGTCTCGATCGCCCTGCAGTACGGCGTCCCGCTGGAGACGTACGTGCAGAAGTTCACCAACCTGAAGTTCGAGCCGGCCGGTCTGACCGACGACCCGGACATCCGGATGGCCCAGTCGATCATGGACTACATCTTCCGCCGGCTGGCGCTGGATCACCTGAGCTTCGACGAGCGGGCCGAGCTCGGCATCTACACGGCGTCCGAGCGGGCCCGTCAGGTGGAGACCGGGTCGTACCTGGCGGAGGAGATCGAGGAGATCGAGTCGGAGTCGCTGAAGAGCGATGCCGGTGACCAGGTCGACACGGACACCGGCTCGTCGGCCTCCATCGCGAAAGCGGGGGTAGCACCGGCTCCGGCCGGCGCCCGGACCACCTCGGAGCTGTTCGAGGCACTCACCGGGACCAGCGTCGACGCACCGTTGTGCCTCACCTGCGGCACCAAGATGCGGCCGAGCGGCAGCTGCTACGTGTGCGAGGGCTGCGGCTCGACCAGCGGTTGCAGCTGATCATCTGATCGACGACCATGAACGGCCCTGGAGCAGCGACTCGCTCCGGGGCCGTTCCGTCGTCCCCCGCACCTAGTCCGGCTCCACCACCGGGGCCACGGCGAGCTCGCCGCGGACCGTCCCTCGGACCGATTCGGTAGCACCGCCGTCGTCCGGCCGAGGCCGATGAGCTCGTGACCGGGCGGCATCACACGTGGTGCTGGACGATGTTGAGCACGTTGCCCTCGGGCGCCCGGACGAAGAAGCGGCGAACTCCCCAGGCCTCGGTCGCGAGCGGGTGCACGATCTCGTACCCGGCGAGCTGTGCCTCCGCGTAGGCCGCGTCGACGTCGTCGACCTTGACCGAGATGACCGGGTTCGCCGGCGCGGATGCATCGCGGGTGACGACCTGGAGGTGAGCGCCGGTCTCGGGATCGGTGAACCGGGCCACCCACCCCAGGTTGAACTCCTCCAGGCTGAGCCCGAGATAGCCGGTGTAGAACTCCCGGGCTGCTTCGATGTCGGTCACCGGTAGGTCGGCGATGATGTCCACGACGCGCATGGCGATGCCCTCTCTGTCTGCCGCTCCGAGGTTCGAGCATGGCATCTGGCGAGGTCCGTCCGGGCGGCGCCTACCATCGGGTACATGCCGTTGACAGGTGAGTACGAGCCCAGCCCGGAGCAGTGGGTACGCGAGCAGGTCGAGACCTACGAGCGCACCGGCGGTCGAGAGGCGAACACACTGAGGGACACCGGTCTGCCCATCGCGGTGTTCACCACGAGGGGGGCCAAGTCCGGCAAGCTCCGGAAGACCCCTCTGATGCGGGTCGAACACGACGGGGCGTACGCCTTGGTCGCCTCCAAGGGCGGTGCGCCGCAGCACCCGCAGTGGTACCGCAACCTCCAGGCCGATCCCACGGCCCTGGTCGTGCAGGACGGTCCGGAGCCGTTCGACGCGGTGGCCCGCGAGCTGTCCGGCGCCGAGCGCGCGGAGTGGTGGGACCGTGCCGTCGCGGCGTACCCGCCCTACGCCGACTACCAGGTGAAGACCGACCGGCTGATCCCCGTCCTGCTGGCCGAACGCGTCGCCGACTAGCGGGTCGGTCCCGGACCGAGCGAGCCAGGACCGAGCGAGCCAGGACCGAGCGGGCCGAGGGTCGGGATCGGCCCGGTCGGCTCCGACGGGGTCGCGTACGGACGCAGGATCTGGGTCCGGATGATCAGGTCGCCGACCTGGAGCGCCAGCCTCTCCGGCGGCGGGGGCGGAGACGTCATCACCGTGTGGTGCAGGAACGCGAGGGCCGTCAGCTCGTTCTGGTAGGTCTCCATCAGGTGCTCGGCCGGACGACCGCCACGCAGCTTCGCCGAGCGTCGGGCGACTCGTCGAGCCGACAGGCTGCCGGCCAGCACGACGTCAGCGGCCGTCACCCAGCCCCGGCGGGCGCAGTCGGCCAGGGCCTGCCGCACGATGACGCCCTCCTGCTGTCGGGCCCGGGTGGCGAGCACCACCAGCACGCCCAGGGCGGGCAGCATCACCACCACGTACGCGATCAGGAAGCCCTGACCGTCGGCGACCATCGTGCTGCCGTTCCAGGTGGCGTGCAGCAGCACGGCGACCAGGTAGCCCAGCAGCGGCGCCAGGATCCTGGTCTCGCGCGAGCGGGCGGTCACGGCCACGCCGATGCCGACCCCGAAGGCGGCGGTGAACAACGAGTGGGCGAACGGGCTGAAGACACCCCGCACGATGACCAGGGAGGCGAGGTCGGTCGGACCGCCGTCGGTGAGTGCGCTGGAGTAGTAGAGGACGTCCTCGGTGAAGGCGAAGCCGACACCGGCCAGGCCGGCGTAGACGATGCCGTCCACCACCCCGTGCAGCTGGGCCGGTCGCAGCCAGACGACCAGCACCAGGAACAGTCCCTTGGCGAACTCCTCGGTCAGCGGGGCGATCACCACCGCCAGCCAGAACTCGGAGCGGGTGAACGCGGCGAGAACGAACTGGGCGCCGGCGCCGATCAGCACCGCCGCGCTGGCGCCCCAGACGAGTGCCGCCCAGCGGTAGCGGGTCGGCTCGGGCTCCCACCGGTCCAGCCAGAAGAAGAACCAGATCAGCAGCGGGAACGACACCGCGGCGGCGAGCGCGGAGACCAGCAACGGCACGGGTTCGCCGACCACCAGCAGCAGCACACCGACCAGCAGCGACGCCACCCCGAGCCCGACCATGGCGAGGATCGTGAGGGTGGAACGGCGGCGGCGGGGCTGCAGCACGGCCAGGGCGTTCGGGTCGTTCGACCACGGAACGACGGTGCCGGACAAGGGGTGCCTCCTCCATCGGTGCCTTCCGCGGGACGCGGCGGTCGCTCGATGACGTCACTCTAGGCCGCGGGTCGGTGCCGATGAGACCGGTCGGTGGGGCGTCGATCGCCCGGTGATGATGGAGCCTCGGATGAGGCGACGGAGGGAGATCGGGCTGTGCTCGGCGTCCTTGCCGGCTTCGTGACCATCGGCGCCGTCATCGGCCTCGGTGCCCTTCTCGCCCAGTGGCGCATCCTCGACGTGAGCGGCCAGAAGACGCTGGTCCGGCTGTCCTTCTTCGTCGCCAGTCCGGCTCTGATCGTCACCGTCCTCGCCGACACCGACGTCAGCCAGATCTTCTCGGCCAACCTGATCGCCTCGATCGGCAGCGTGGTGGTCGCGGCGTCGATCTGGGTGCTGCTGGCCCGGCTGGTCTGGAAGCGGACGGTCGGGGTCACCGTCATCGGTGCCTTCGGCTCCGCCTACGTGAACGCCGGCAACCTCGGTCTGCCCATCGCGGCCTACGCCTTGGGCAACGCGTCGCTGATCGTGCCGATGCTGCTCACCCAGATGCTGATCCTGCAGCCCGCCGGGTTGATGGCCCTCGATCTGGCGACCTCCAAGGCAAGTGATCTGTCGCGGTCGGCCTGGCTCTGGTACATGCTCAGCCGCCCGTTCCGCAACCCGCTCACGGTCGGTTCCCTGGTCGGCCTGCTGCTGAGCCTCACCGGCTGGCAGATCCCCCGGCTGATCGGGGACCCGCTCCAGCTGGTCGCCAACATGGCGGTCCCCGGCATGCTGCTGGCGTACGGCGTCTCGTTGCGGCTCGGTCCTCCACCGGGAGCCGGCGAGCCCAAGATCCAGGTCGGCACGGTCGTGCTGCTCAAGAACGTCGTCCAGCCGCTGGTGGCCTTCCTGATCGCCAGCTATCTCGTCGGGCTGGAGCCGGCGGACGTGTTCGCGGTGACGGTGATCGCCGCGTTGCCCTCGGCGCAGAACGTGTTCACGATCGCCGTCCGCTACAACCAGGGCAGTGTGCTGGCCCGCGACACGATCTTCCTGTCCACCCTTCTCGCCGTACCGGCCATCGTCCTGATCGCGGCGCTGCTCGCCTGACACTTCGTCCACCGCCGGGGCGACCCGACGCCGACCCCGCGCCGACCCCACGCCGGGCGCCCGGCCGCACCCCGCGCCGGACGCGGTGACGGCCGCTCGGTAGGTTTCATCGAGTGAGGCTGAGATCGGCGGGGGTGAGGAGCTGATGGCGGAGATCGACGACTTCGATCTCGACCGGAGCACGACCCAGGCCTGGGCCGAGTTCACCGGTCGGCTGGCCGAGGTCATCTCGATGATCGACGAGTCGGCCGATCTGACCATCCGCTCCTTCACGGCCAGCGCGGACCCGCCGTACGTGCGACTCTCCTGTCCGGCTCGGCTGGCGATCCGGGCCGAGGCGGCGGCCAACCCCAGCCTGGGCCCGAGCTACCAGCTGAGCGCGGAGCAGGAGTCGGCGCTGCAGCGAGCGGGGTGGCGACCACCTGATGACGAGTGTCCGGACTTCTCCTGCGACTTCTCCCAGGACGCGGCCGAGGACGTCGCCGACCTGGTCGTCGGTGCCCTGCGCGACGTGTACGGCGTCCAGCACCCCGTCTTCCTCGACCCCGACCAGCTGGCCGAGATCCTCCGGACCGAGCCCTCGGCCATCGAGGGGCCGGACGGCGCCACCACAGTGGCCACCGGGACCCTGCTGGACGCTCGACCGGCCAGCCGGGCAAACGGCCTGGAGCCGGTCCGAGCTCCCGGACGTGGTGTCGCGATGATCGCGGTCCTGCCCGCCGACCGTGACCATCTCGACGCGTTGGTGGAGACCGAGATGACCGCCGCGTTCGGTCATCCGCCGATCCGTGACGAGGAGGGCGACATCGTCATCCGGGTGGGCTCCACGCTGGTCTTCCTGCGGACCGCCGCGGACGCCCAGGACGTGGTGCTCTTCTCGGCCGTCGTGCACGACGTCGCCGGCGGTCGCTCCCGGGCCACCGAGGTGCTGAACGACCTCAACATCGAGTCGCGGTGGGTGAAGTTCCAGCTCGTCCGGGACCGCGTCTTCGTCATCACCTCGGTGCCGGCCAAGCCGTTCGTCCCGGCCCACCTGCACCAGGCCGTGCAGGTCATGTCCGAGGTGGCCGACGGCGTCGACGACGAGCTCGCCGCCAAGCTGGGCGGCCGGACGACCTTCAGCGGTGAGATCTGATGCTGGAGTCGCGGCGACGCTGATCGCCGTCCGACACCGACGAGAGAAAGGGATTCCGACCGTGCCGGGTGGGACCAAAGACCCGTGCCCCGGTGCAGCCGGGGCAGCAGGATGGACAACTGAGCGGGTCCTTCGACCCGCCCCCCGTCAGGAGCATGCATGAGTCTCACCGAGTCCGACACCACCGACCAGACCGTCCTCGCGCCTCCGACGGCCGAGGAGATCGCGTCGATCGACGCGTGGTGGCGAGCGAACAACTACCTGACCATCGGTCAGATCTACCTCAAGGACAACCCCCTGCTCAGCGAGGCCCTGAGTGCCGACCAGATCAAGCCGCGGCTGCTCGGTCACTGGGGCACCAGCCCCGGTCTGTCCTTCGTGTACGCCCACGTCAACCGGCTGATCAAGCACACCGGCCAGGAGTGCGTCTACATCACCGGGCCCGGTCACGGCGGTCCGGCGCTGGTGGCTGCCGGCTACCTGGAGGGCAGCTACACCGAGACCTACCCGGCCATCACCCAGGACCGCGACGGGATCCGGCGGCTGTTCCGTCAGTTCTCCTCGCCGGGTGGCATCCCCAGCCACGTGTCCGTCACCACGCCGGGCTCGATCCACGAGGGGGGCGAGCTCGGCTACGCCCTCGTGCACGCTTTCGGTGCCGTGATGGACAACCCGGATCTGCTGGCCGTCACCTTGGTCGGTGACGGCGAGGCCGAGACCGGTCCGCTGGAGGGGTCCTGGAAGGGCATCTCCTTCATCAACCCGACCCGTGACGGGGCCGTCCTCCCGATCCTGCACCTCAACGGCGCGAAGATCGCCGGACCCACCGTGCTCGGTCGCAAGCCGGACGCCGAGGTCCGCTCCCTGCTCGAAGGCCACGGCTACGACGTGCTGGAGGTGAGTGGGGAGGACCTGCCCGGCATGCACCACCGGTTCGCCGAGGCGCTCGCGGAGGCGTACGGGAAGATCCGGTCGATCCAGCTGGAGGCGCGGGCCGCGGGTCGGATCGAGCACCGACCCCACTGGCCGATGATCATCCTGCGCTCACCCAAGGGCTGGACCGGTCCGGACCAGGTCGACGGCATCCAGGTGACCGGCACCTGGCGCAGCCACCAGGTGCCGCTGTCGGCCGTCAAGGAGAACCCCGAGCACCTGCTCGTGCTGGAGAAGTGGTTGAGGTCGTACCGGCCCGAGGAGCTGTTCGACGCCGACGGCCGTCCGGTCGAGCTGGTGCGGGCCGCCAACCCCGAGGGCGACCTGAGGATGAGCGCCTCACCGCACGCCAACGGGGGACTGCTCACCACCGATCTCGACCTGCCCGACTTCCGCGACTTCGCGGTCGAGCTGACCGACCCGGGGACCGCTGTCGAGTCGACCCGGCGGATGGGGGAGATGACCGCGGAGATCTACCGCCGCAACCCCGACAACTTCCGCCTGTTCTGCCCGGACGAGACGAACTCGAACCGGCTGGGCGCGGTGTTCGAGGTGTCCGACCGCGCCTTCATGGAGACCGTCACCCCCGAGGACGTGGCCCTGTCCTCCGACGGCCGGGTGATGGAGGTGCTCAGCGAGCACAACTGCCACGGCTGGTTGGAGGGCTACACCCTGACCGGGCGGCACGGCCTGTTCGCCACGTACGAGGCGTTCGCCATGGTCAGCGCCTCCCAGACCATCCAGCACGGCAAGTGGCTGGAGGAGGCCAACCACCTGCCGTGGCGGGCCAAGGTGCCGAGCCTGAACATCCTGCTCACGTCGACCACCTGGCGCAACGACCACAACGGGTTCTCCCACCAGGGTCCGGGACTCATCCAGAACGTGATCACCCAGCGCGGCGACGTCTCCCGGGTCTATCTGCCGCCGGACGCCAACACCCTGCTGTCGGTCTGGGACCACTGCCTGCGGTCGAAGAGCTACATCAACCTGATCGTCATCGACAAGCAGCCGCAGCAGCAGTGGCTCTCCATCGACGAGGCGGTCGCCCACTGCGCGACCGGAGCCGGCGTCTGGGACTGGGCCGGCAACGACGACGGCAGCCGTGACCCCGACATCGTGCTGGCCTCGGCCGGTGACGTGGTCACCATGGAGACCGTGGCCGCCGCCCAGCTGCTGCGTCAGATGCTCCCCGACCTCGTGGTCCGCGTGGTCAACGTCGTCGACCTGATGACGCTGCCGCGGCCCCAGGACCACCCGCACGGGGTGGACGACACGTTCTTCAGCGAGCTCTTCACCGACCGGGTCGACGTCGTGTTCTCGTTCCATGGGTTCCCCGGGGCGGTGCACCAGCTGGTGCACGGGCGGCCGGACGCCGACCGGTTCCACGTGCGGGGCTTCATCGACCAGGGCACCACCACGACGCCGTTCGACATGGTCGTGCGGAACAAGGCGTCCCGCTACCACCTGATGATGGACGCGATCAACAACGCCCAGCGCACCCCACCGGGAGCGAGTGCGGTCAAGGCGTGGGCCCAGTCCCAGCTGAACCGGCACCACGCCTACATCGTCGAGCACCTGGAGGACCTGCCCGAGATCCGCGACTGGACCTGGCAGCGATCGGTCCGGGAGGCTTGAGCGATGTCCACCTCGGATGCACCCCGACGCCGGTTCACCACGATCCCCGCGACCGAGTGCCTGACCCTGGTCGGCTCGCAGGTGATCGGTCGGGTCGGCTGGAACACCACTGAAGGTCCTCAGATCCTGCCGGTGACCTTCGTGCTCAGGGACGGGGTGATCGTCTTCCGAACCTCGCCGTACGGTGCTCTCTCCGAGCTCCGGAACGTCCGCCAGGTCGCGTTCGAGGTGGACGAGTTCGACGTGACCACACGCACCGGCTGGAGCGTGCTGGTGCGGGGCACGGCCAAGCCGGCCAGCAACCCCGACGAGCTGGCCGGGCACTGGGACCGGGACGAGCCGCTCCCGTGGGCCGGCGGGTCCCGCACCCTGTTCATCACGATCACCCCGGAGCACGTGTCCGGTCGGGTGATCTCAGCATGAGCGAGCCCCCGCAGGAGGACCGTCGCACCCGGGTCTTCCTCCTCGACGACCACGAGATCGTCCGCCACGGTCTCCGCGACCTGTTCGAGTCCGAGGACGACCTGGTCGTGGTGGGGGAGAGCGGCTCGGCCAAGGAGGCGGAGCGGATCATCCCGGCGCTGCGACCGCACGTCGCCGTGCTGGACGCCAGGCTGCCGGACGGCAGCGGCATCGACGTCTGCCGCTCGATCCGGTCACGGGATCCCTCCATCAGCGGGATCATCCTGACCTCCTACGACGACGACGAGGCGCTGTTCGCGGCGATCATGGCCGGCGCAGCGGGCTACGTGCTGAAGCAGATCCGGAGCACCGACCTGGTGGATGCCGTCCGCCGGGTCGCCGCCGGCCAGTCGCTGCTCGACCCGGCCGTCACCGCCCGGGTGCTGGACCGCATCCGGCACGCCGACGAGGCACCGTCGGAGCTGGCCAGGCTGACCGACCGTGAGCGGGAGATCCTCGTGCTGATCGCCGAGGGTCTGACCAACCGGCAGATCGGCGAGCGGCTCTTCCTGGCCGAGAAGACGGTGAAGAACTACGTGTCCAGCCTGCTCGCCAAGCTCGGCCTCGAACGTCGGACGCAGGCGGCCGTCCTCGCCGCCAAGCTGCTCGGCTGACCCGTCACCGACGTGAGCGGGACCTTCGGTCCACCAGGTGCTGACCTCCGGCCCTGCCGACGACCGCCGCACGGGCGTTGGATGAGGGTATCGGCAGACAGCCGAGATCAGACCTCAGGAGTGCACGATGAGCCACCTCACCCAGGAGCCGAGCACCACGGCTCCGACCGCCACCGATCGGCCGGTCGTCAGCAGTCTCGCCGCCCGCCGGGTGCTGGCCGTGCTCCGGATCATGTTCGGGTTCTACTTCTTGTGGGCCTTCCTGGACAAGACCTTCGGCCTGGGCTTCGCGACACCGGCGGCGAAGGCGTGGATCGCCGGCGGCAGCCCCACCAAGGGATTCCTCAGCAGCTCGACAGGCCCGTTCTCGGGCTTCTACCACGCCCTGGCCGGCAACAGCTTCATCAACGTGCTGTTCATGCTCGGCCTGCTCGGCATCGGTCTCGCCCTGATCCTCGGCATCGGTCTCAAGGTCGCCGCCGTCGCGGGCACCGTGATGTACGTGATGATGTGGGCCGTCGTCCTGCCGCTGACCACCAACCCGATCCTCGACGATCACATCACCGGGGCGGTCACCCTGATCCTCTTCGCCCTCACTGCCGCGGGGACGACCTGGGGGCTGGGCAGCTGGTGGGCCAGCCAGAGCTTCGTGAAGAACCACTCCTGGCTGGTCTAGCAGAGACCGACCGATCACGCTGAGGGTCGCAGCGCACTCCGAGCCGCCACCGGCACCCGCCGGCGGCGGCTCGCCTGCGTCCGCCCATCTGCTGGAAGGTGGCGCGACGTCGAGTGGCTGACGCGGCCGGCACGCCGACGACCGGGCGCCGAGCCGGGCATCGGGGACGAGGAGGACGATGAGCGAGCGAACGGCTGGACCCGAGGGCGGGTGGGTCGACGACCCCGTCTCGCGCGCGCTGCTGGACGCGGTGCTGGGCTTGACCGGCGACCTCGAGCTGCGCGACCTGCTCGCCCGGATCGTCGCGCGCGCCCGTGATCTGACCGGCGCCGCGTACGGCGCCCTCGGCGTGCTGCAACCCGAGTGGGCGAGCAGTCCGGGTCCGCGGCTGGTGAGCTTCCACCAGGTGGGTCTGACCGCCGAGCAGGTCGCCACGATCGGTCCGCTGCCGGAGGGTCATGGGATGCTCGGGTTGCTGGTCGAGGATCCCCGGGTGCTGCGGCTGACCGATCTCACCGCTCATCCAGCTTCCGTGGGGTTCCCCGCGCACCACCCGCCGATGCACACCCTGCTCGGGGTGCCCGTGCGTGTGCGCGGTGAGGTTTTCGGCAACCTCTACCTGACCGAGAAGCCCGGCGGCTTCACCGCCGACGACGAGCGACTGGTCCGGGGACTGGCGGCCGCCGCCGGGGTCGCCATCGAGAACGCCCGTTTGTTCGACGAGGCCCAGTCCCGGCAGCGGTGGCTCGCCGCCGCAGCCCGGCTGGTCCCTCAGCTCAGCACGCATCTCCGTCCGGCCGCCGAGCTGGTGGCCGGCGCCGCGCTCGAGGCGGGCCGCTGTCGTGGCGTGATGGTGTCGCTGCCCGGGCTCGCCGAGGCGGCCGAGGTGCCCGTGGTCGCCGAGGGGGCCGACCGGGCCGGCGAGCCGGACCCGCACGACGTGGAAGCGGGTCTCGGGGTCGAGGCGGTCGCGGGTGACCTCGGGGAGCTCATCGGGCACAGCCTGCCGGCCGGGGCTTCCACCGGTGCAGCTGAGCGGGGCGGATCTGCTGGCGTACGGGCTGTCGTCGGGACACCTGCTGCTCGTCACCTGCCTGGTGCACGACGCGCCCCTCGGGGTGATCGCTCTGCACCGCGATAACCCGTTCAGCGCCGATGAGTGCGAGTTGGTGGTCGCCTTCGCCAGCCACGTGTCGTTGGCCATCGACCACGCCCGCAACGAGCGCGACCGTCGTCGGCTGGCGGTCTACACCGACCGCGACCGGATCGCGCGGGATCTCCACGATCACGTCATCCAACGCATCTTCGCCGTCGGCCTCGGCCTGCAGAGCATGATCCGGCGGATGGGGGATGAGACCGTCTCCGACCGGCTGGTCGGTTACATCAACGCCCTGGACGCGACCATCGTCGACATCCGGTCGACGATCTTCTCCCTGCAGCACGAGCCGAGCGGCGAGGTCCGAAGCCTGCGGACCGAGCTGTTCGGGGTCGTCGCCGATCTCTCCGAGATGCTCGGCTCCGATCCCCGGGTCACCTTCGTCGGTCCGCTGGACAGCGTCGTCCCGGACGACCTGCGGGCCGACCTGCTCGCCGTGGTCCGCGAGTCGCTGACGAACGTGGCCAAGCACGCCGAGGCGTCTCGCGTCTCGTTGACCGTCACCGCCGACCCGGACGACAGCACGCTGCGCGTCCAGGTCGAGGACAACGGAGTGGGGATCCGCGAGGAGCGCCACCGCGGCAACGGGCTGCGCAACGCCGCCGTCCGGGCCGGCTACTCCGGTGGTCGGGCCGAGGCGGTGCGCCGACCCGAGGGTGGGACCCGCTTCGTCTGGCAGGTGCCCCTGCCCGCATGAGCCGGAGGGTGCGGCGGCGCCCTGTGCGCGGGGTCCCGGGACCAAGGTCCTCGTCCCGAGGGCTGGGGGTCCCTGGCACGTGCCCGGCCGGTCCGCGAGACTGGAGCCGACACGAGGAGAGGCAGATGACGACTCACGAGGACTACTGGTTGGCGATGTCGCGGGGCGCCAAGGTCTTGGACCTGGATCGATCGGAGTCGCTCCGTCTGCTCGCCGCCAAGAAGGTCGGACGCCTGGGGTTCCTGCACGAGGGAGCACCGATGATCATGCCGATGAACTTCGTCCTCGCCGACGACCGCATCGTGTTCCGCACCCTGGCTCACGGTGCCGCAGCCCGAGCGGTCACGACCGCGGTGGCCTTCGAGGTCGACGACATCGACGACTTCCTCGAGGCCGGTTGGAGCGTGGTGGTCACCGGCACCGCGGAGCTGCTGACCGAGGAGGAGCTGGCCCGGCTGCGCGCTGGTGACGCACCGCATCCGTGGGCCGAGGGTCCGCGGACCCTGTTCGTGGCCATCCCGATCGCCCAGGTGACCGGTCGCCAGCTCGTTCCCCGCTGACCGAGGGGACGACAGATGCGCCAGGTTCTCGTCACCTACGGCTCCGTGATGGGGTCGACGGCGGAGATCGCCGAGTGGATCGCCGAGGAGCTGCGTCGCGCGGGTCTGCAGGTCGTGGTCTGCGACGCCACCGCGGCCCCGTCGCCGAGCGGCTTCCAGGCCGTGGTGGTCGGGAGTGCCGTCTACCAGGGTCGGTGGCGACCGGAGGCCGTCAAGTTCCTGCGCGACCACCGCGCCGTCCTGAGGACCCGCACGGTCTGGCTGTTCCAGAGCGGTCCGTGCGGTGGTCAGGGACGTCTGACCAGACCGTCCCCACGGATTCGCTGGTTGGCCCGCCGGCTGGGGGCACACGGTCCGGTCGTGTTCGGAGGCAACCTCGATCCAGCCCGCGCGAATGACCGGTTCCGCCGCTGGGTGACCAGCAGCTCGGTCGCCGACGACTACCGTGACCGGGACGAGATCAACGGCTGGGCACGGGGGATCGCCGCCCGGTTGGCGCCGATCCTGTGAGGCACCGTTCCCCCGCCGCGGAGGCTTCTCGTGCCTGCTGACGAGACGATCTTCACCTGGGGCGCGCCGCCGCTGAAGTTCGGCTGGGGCGCGAGCGACGAGATCGGTTTCGATCTGAGCCAGTACGGCGTCCGGCGGGTGCTGATCCTCACCGATCCCGGGCTGGTGGACACCGGCATCCCGCACCGGATCGCGGACCGGCTGCTCGCGTACGGGATCGCCGGCGAGGTCTTCGCGGGGGTGCGCGTCGAGCCGACCGACCAGAGCATCATGGCGGCCGTCGCGTACGCCACCGAGCAGGGTCCCTGGGACGGGTTCGTGGCCGTCGGCGGCGGGTGTGCGATCGACACGGCCAAGGCGGTCGACCTGCTGACCACGTCCCCGGTGACCTGTCAGATTACCTCAAGCGCCGATCGGCGGGGCCCGAATTCCCCCGGGGACGCTGAAGCCGCTGTTCGCCGTGCCCACCACCGCCGGCACCGGCGCCGAGAGCACCAACGTCTGCGTGCTGGACGTGCTCGCGCTGCGGGTGAAGACCGGGATCAGCCACTGGCGGCTGCGGCCGACCATGGCCGTCATCGACCCGTCGTTCACCACGAGCCTGCCGCCCGAGGTGACCGCCGCAGCCGGGATGGACATCCTGTGCCACGCCGCCGAGTCCTACACGGCCAGGTGGTACGCCGACTTCGACCACAAGACGGCCGAGGAGCGGGTCGCCTACTGCGGCGCCAACCCGATCTCGGACCTGTGGTCGGAGCAGGCGCTGTCGCTGCTGGCGAAGTCGTTCCGGCGCGCCGTGCACGTCGGCGACCGGGAGTCGCGGACGGACATGATGATGGCCGCCACCTTCGCCGGGATGGGCTTCGGCAACGCCGGTGTCCACCTGCCCCACGCCAACGCGTACCCGATCGCCGGGATGGTCAAGGGGTTCCGGCCGGCCGGGTACCCGCAGGAGGAGCCGCTGGTGCCGCACGGGATGGCGGTGTCGTTGACCGCCCCGGAGTCCTTCCGCTTCGGCTTCGAGGCAGCCCCCGATCGGCACCTGCGGGTCGCCGCGCTGCTGGACCCGACCGCCGAGCGGGTGTCCGACCCGGCCGACCAGCTGCCGGCGGTGCTGGTGGATCTGATGCGCGACATCGGCATCCCCAACGGCATCGGGGGCGTCGGCTACACCGCCGCCGACGTGCCGGATCTGGTGCCGGGCACCATGAAGCAGCAGCGGCTGCTCGCCACCTGCGCCAAGACGCCAGGAGAGGACGACATCGCGGACATCCTGACCCGGTCGCTCACCAACGGGTGAGCAGGACGCCCGAGGGACCCGACTAGCATGGTGGGAATGTCCGGTGCCGAGGTGACGTCTGTTCGCGTCCCCGGACTGGCGCACCCGATCACCTACGACCCGGCGCTGCCGATCAGCCTGTGGCGGGAAGAGATCGCCCGGACCATCGCCGAGCACCAGGTGGTGGTGATCGCCGGCGAGACCGGGTCCGGCAAGACCACCCAGATCCCCAAGATCTGCCTGGAGCTCGGCCGCACCTCGATCGGTCACACCCAACCGCGCCGGATCGCCGCCCGGAGCGTGGCCGAGCGGGTCGCCGAGGAGCTCAAGAGCCCGTTGGGCGAGCTCGTCGGCTACCAGGTCCGGTTCACCCGCAAGGCCTCGGCCGAGACCCGGGTCAAGATCATGACCGACGGCGTGCTGCTGGCCGAGATCGGTCATGATCGTGATCTTCGTCGCTACGACACGATCATCATCGACGAGGCCCACGAGCGCAGTCTCAACATCGACTTCCTGCTGGGCTACCTCAAGGTGCTGCTGCCTCGTCGCCCCGACCTCAAGATCATCATCACCTCCGCCACCATCGACACCGACCGGTTCGCCGCCCACTTCGCGGCGGCCGACGGCACCAGCGCGCCGATCATCGAGGTCTCCGGACGGACGTACCCGGTCGAGGTGCGCTACCGCCCGATCCTGGCCGACGGCGAGGCCGATCAGGTCGGTGGCATCTGCGCGGCGATCACCGAGCTGAGCGCGGTCGGGGACGGCGACATCCTGGTGTTCTGTTCCGGCGAGCGGGAGATCCGCGACGCCGCCGACGCGATCACCGCGATGGACCTGCGGCGGACGGAGGTGCTGCCGCTGTACGCCCGGCTGTCGGCCGCCGAGCAGCACCGGGTGTTCAGCGCCCACACCGGCCGCCGGATCGTGCTCGCCACCAATGTGGCCGAGACCTCGCTGACCGTGCCCGGGATCCGCTACGTCATCGATCCCGGCACCGCGCGGATGTCCCGCTACTCCGCCCGGACCAAGGTGCAGCGGCTGCCCATCGAGCCGGTCTCCCAGGCCTCGGCCAACCAGCGGGCCGGTCGCTGCGGCCGGGTGGCGCCCGGTGTCTGCATCCGCCTGTACGACGAGGAGGACTTCGCCGGTCGGCCGGAGTTCACCGAGCCGGAGATCCTGCGCACCAACCTGGCCTCGGTGATCCTGCAGATGACCGCCGCGGACCTGGGCGCGATCGCGACCTTCCCGTTCGTCGAGGCGCCGGACTCCAGCCAGATCAACGACGGTCTGCGGCTGCTCAGCGAGCTGGGGGCGCTCTCCTCCGGCCTCGGCGAGCGGCCACGACTGACCGGCATCGGCCGGAGACTGGCGCAGATCCCGGTCGACCCGCGGATGGGCCGGATGCTGCTGGCCGGTGAGAAGCTCGGCTGCCTGGCCGAGATCATGATCATCGTCGCCGGGATGTCCATCCAGGATCCGCGCGAGCGGCCGGCCGAGGAGCGGGACAAGGCCGACGCCCTGCACCGACGGTTCTGGGCACCGATGGCCGGCAGCGACGAGGGTGCGGAGCCGAAGGCCGACAAGGATCAGCGGGACAAGAAGGACCAGGGGGACAAGAGCGCCACCCCCGACCCCGACGGCAGCGACTTCCAGGCGTACCTGCGGCTCTGGGACTACCTGCGCAGCCAGCAGCGATCCCTGTCCGGCAACGCGTTCCGGCGGATGTGCCGGCAGGAGTACCTGCACTTCCTGCGCATCCGGGAGTGGCAGGACCTGCACGCCCAGCTGCGGGACATCGCGCGCGACCTGAAGCTGCAGCGCAACGCCGCACCCGCGCCGATCGAGCGGGTGCACACCGCGATCCTGACCGGTCTGCTCTCCCAGGTCGGCCTGGCCGAGATCAAGGAGGAACCGGCCAAGGGCCAGCGGAAGCCGCGCGGCCGAGCACCGCTGCGCGAGTACATCGGGGCCCGCGGCACCCGGTTCGCGATCAACCCCGGCTCCTCGCTGGCCCGTACCCAACCGCCGCTGGTGATGGCCGGCGAGATCGTGGAGACCACCCGGCTGTGGGCGCGGACGGTCGGTCCGGTCAACGCCGCCCAGGTGGAGGAGGTCGGCGCGCACGTGATCAAGCGCACGTACGCCGAGCCGCACTGGTCCACCCGCCAGGCCGCCGTGATGGCGTCGGAGACGGTCAGCCTGTTCGGAGTGCCGATCGTGGCCGGCCGCAAGGTCCCGTACGCGCGGGTGAACCCGGTCGAGGCGCGGGAGATCTTCCTGCGGGCGGCCCTGGTCGAGGGGCAGTGGCGGACCCGGCACCACTTCTTCGAGGACAACCAGCAGCTGCGGGCAGAGGCCGCCGAGCTGGAGGAGCGGACCCGGCGCCGCGACCTGGTGGTCGACGACCAGGTGATCTACGACTTCTACGACGCCCGGGTGCCGGCCGACATCACCTCCGGGGCCCACTTCGACCGGTGGTGGCGACTGACCCGGCCCGAGCAACCCGATCTGCTGACCCTGACCATGGACGACCTGGTGGTCGCCGACCCGACCGGCGGCGGTGCCGCGTTCCCGGACCACTGGACCGTGCACCCCGCCGAAGGTGGCGAGCACGAGCTCGCGGTCAGCTACCGCTTCTCACCGGGCGACCCGCGCGACGGGGTGAGCGTGGAGATCCCGCTCGCGGTGCTGAACCAGCTGGACGGCAGCCCCTTCTCCTGGCAGGTCCCCGGGATGCGGTCGGAGCTGGTCACCGAGATGATCCGCGCGCTGCCCAAGGCGGTCCGCAAGAACCTGGTGCCGGCGCCCGAGTACGCCGGTCGCGTGCTCCGCTGGCTGGCCGACCACCCGGCCCCCGGCGACGGCCAGGAGTCGCTGTCCCAGGCGCTGACCCGGGCCCTGCGCGGGCTGACCGGCGAGCGGGTCGAGCCCACCGAGATCGACCTGGACAAGGTCCCCGGCCACCTGCGGGTGACCTTCGTGATCACCGGCGACCGCGGCGAGGTCGCGGTGGGCAAGGACCTGAGCGTGCTCGCCGAGGAGCTGGCCCCCAAGGTGCAGCAGACCCTCACCCGGGCGGCGGCCCAGCACACCAGGACCGGCGCCACCGACTGGGTGTTCGGCACCATCCCGCCGACCGTCGAGCTGTCCCGCGGCGGCCACCGCGTCGTCGGCTACCCCGCGTTGGTCGACGAGGGCAGCACCGTCGGCCTGACCGTCACCGAGAACGCCGACCGCCAGCGCACCGGCCACCGCCGCGGGCTGCGCCGCCTCGTCCAGCTGCAGACCCCGGACCCGACCAAGTGGGTGATCTCGCACCTCGGCAACACCGACAAGCTGTCCCTGGGCACCAGCCCGTACGCGAGTGTGCCGGCCCTGCTGGCCGACGCCCGGCTGGCGTCGGTGGGCGAGCTGGTCCGGCGGGCCGGCGGCGAGGACACCCGGGACGAGGCGACGTTCCGGCGGCTGTGCGACACCGTACGGGTCGACAACGCCGACCAGATGCGCTCGATCGTCCACGTGATCGCGCAGACGCTCACGCTGCGGCAGCGGGCGCTGGCCCTGGTGCCCCGGGCCGCCGCGCTGGCTCCGGCCGCCGCCGCGGACGTCTCCGAGCAGGTCGGCAACCTGGTCTTCGCTGGGTTCGTCGCCGCCACCGGGCACGAGCACCTGGTCGATGTGCCGCGCTACCTGTCGGCGGCGGAACAGCGTCTCAGCGCCCTGCTCGCCAGCCCGGCGCGCGACGCGCGGGGCGCAGAGGTGATCGGCCGCTGCGAGGACGCGTACGCGGCCGCCTGTGACCTCGCCCCTCCCGGTCCGCTGCCCGACGACCTGGATGCGATCGGCTGGCTGCTGGAGGAGCTGCGGGTCAGCCTGTTCGCCCAGAACCTGCGGACCAAGGTGCCCGTGTCGGAGAAACGGGCGATGACCGCCATCAGCGAAGCCCGTCGTCGCCTCGGTGGCTGATCCTCGATCGATCGGCGTACCAGGGCGGCTGCACTCGCCGGCCTGGGTAAGTTGGTTCCCATGATGGACCCGCGGGAGCTCTACACGGTGCACGAGGACGTCCTGGCTGGTCTGGCCGGGCATCGTCCGGTGCTCGTGCACCAGCTCGACGGCTTCGTCGACGCCGGGCAGGCCGGCCGGTTGCTGACGGCCAACCTGATCGAGCAGCTCGACTCCGAGGTGGTCGCGGTCTTCGACCACGACCAGCTGCACGACTACCGCAGCCGGCGGCCGGCGATGATCTTCGACACGAACCAGTGGCGCTCCTACGCCGACCTCCAGCTGCGACTGCTCAAGATGACCGATGAGCAGGGCGAGGTGTTCCTGCTGTTCAGCGGGCCCGAGCCCGACGTCCAGTGGGAGCGGCTGGCGGCGGCCCTGATCGGTCTGATCGAGCAGCTCGACGTCCGGTTGACCGTCACCGCTGCACGGCATCCCGATGGCGGTGCCCCACAGCCGGCCGATCACCGCGACCGCCCACGCCACCGATCCCGAGCTGGTGCAGGGCTACCGCAGCTGGATCGACCGGGTGGAGGTGCCGGCGAGCTTCACCGGGTTGCTGGAGTACCGGCTGGGCCAGCTGGACCGCAAGGCGATGGGCTTCGCCGCGCACGTGCCGCACTACCTGGCCCAGGCCGCGTTCCCGGCGGCCGGTCTGGCACTGACCCGGCAGCTGAGCCAGGCCACCGGTCTGGCCATCCCGCTCGAGGCGCTGGAGGAGGCATCGGCCTCCAACCTGACCGACATCAACACCGAGATGGCGCAGTCGGCCGAGGTGCAGGAGCTGGTGGCGACGTTGGAGCAGCAGTACGACGCGATGGCTGCCGACGCCAGCCAGCAGGTGCCCAGCGCCGACGAGATCGGGGCCGAGTTCGAGCGGTTCCTGGCCGAGCGGGACCGCACGGAGGAGTGATCGCGCCTCGGTAGGTCCTCGGTAGGGTCGCACCCATGCCTGGATCCGTGACCGAGCTCGTCGACCTGCTGGACCTCGAGGAGATCGAGGTCGGGCTCTTCCGCGGACGTCAGACCGAGACGGCGCTGCAGCGGGTGTTCGGTGGTCAGGTGCTGGCCCAGGGTCTGGTCGCCGCCTCGCGGACGGTGCCGGAGGACCGTCGCCTGCACTCGATGCACGGCTACTTCATCCGCCCGGGGCGCACCGACCTGCCGATCGTGTTCGACGTGGAGAACATCCGCGACGGCCGCTCGTTCTCGGCGCGGCGGGCCGTGGCCCGACAGGGTGGCGCCGTCATCTTCTTCGCCTCGTCCTCGTTCCACACGCCGGAGGAGGGGGTCGAGCACGCGGACACCGTGCCCGACGACGTGCCCGATCCGGAGGACTGCCCGACGTTGAGCCAGGTGCTGTCCCACGCGTCCGGCCGCCCCGCGTCGCTGTGGGAGCAGGAGTGGGGCGCCCTGGAGGTCCGCTACGTGGGCGACTCACGACCGCCGGACGGCGCCCTGGTCGATCCGGCGCACCCGGCCCGCGCTCGGGTCTGGATCCGCACGTCCGGAGCGCTGGGCGACGACCCGCGCCAGCACCAGAGCGCCCTCGCGTACGCCAGCGACCTGACCCTGCTCTCGGCCAGCACCACGCCGCACGGGCTGATCATCGGCCTGAACGTCCAGGCCGCCTCCATCGACCACGCCATGTGGTTCCACCGGCCCTTCCGCGCCGACCAGTGGCTGCTCTACGACCAGGTCTCGCCGTCGGCGTCCTCGGCGCTGGGACTGTCGACGGCCCGGCTGTTCCAGGACGGCGCGCTCGTCTGCACGGTGGCGCAGGAAGGTCTGATCCGCCCGCTGCGCGAGCGCTGAACCGGACCTATCGGCGCATGGCTCGCCCCGGACCGCCGCCGTGCCGACCGTTTGCCGCCGGGGAGTCACGTACGGTCGCCCGAGCCCGCCCGGTGCGAACAATCCTCAGACACGACGAAGCCCGCCCCCGGAATCCGGGGACGGGCTTCGCCACGTGGTGCAGGTGCTGAACGGATCAGGCGGCGAGAACCGTCTTGTTCCGCAGCTTGGCGATGGCGTGCCGTTCGATCTGGCGGACCCGTTCGGCGGTGATGCCCCAGACCGCGCCGATGTCGGCGAGCTTGGCCTGGCGACCGTCGAGCAGACCGTAGCGGCGACGGACCACGTCCGCGGACCGCTCGTCCAGCTCGTCGAGCAGGGACTCGAGGCGCTGGTGCTCCTCGGCGTCCATGTAGACCTCGTCCGGACCCGGCATGGGCTCGCGGGCGATCAGGTCACCGAGGGCGGTGTCGCCACCTTCCTCGACGGGGGCGTCCAGCGAGACGTGCTCACGGCCGTAGCGGATCAGGTCCAGGACCCGATCGACCTCGATGCCCATCTCGTCGGCGATCTCGACGACCTCCGGCTCACGACCCAGCCGGCGCTCCAGGGTGCGACGCACGGCGCCGACCTGGTTGACCTGCTCAGCCACGTGCACCGGCAGCCGAACGATCCGGCCCTGCTGCGCGATACCCCGGCTGATCGACTGCCGGACCCACCAGGTGCCGTACGTGGAGAACTTGAAGCCCTTGGTGTAGTCGAACTTCTCGACCGCCCGGATCAGTCCGGTGTTGCCCTCCTGGACCAGGTCCAGCAGCGGCATCTGGGACCGCCCGTACTTGCGGGCCACCGACACCACGAGCCGCAGGTTCGCCGTGACGAACCGCTGCAGCGCGCGCTGACCGTCCTCGATCAGGAACTCCAGCTCGTCGGCGGTGGGCCGCTTGGCCCTGCGACCGCGTTCGGCCGAGGTGACCTCGCCCGAACGGATCTTCTCCGCGTAGAGCCCGGTCTCGATCGTCTTGGCCAGCTCGACCTCTTCCGCCGCGGTCAGCAGCGGAGTCTTCGCGATGCCCTCCAGGTAGAGGCCCACCGCGTCCTTGCCATCTATGCCTTCAGATACTCGATTGCGTGTGCTTGTTGCCACCACGTCGGCCCCTTTCGTTGCCTGTGCAACTTGTCTAACGTCCGGGGGCGGTCGGAGGATTCCTCCAGTGCCCTGAAGATACCCTGAGATCAACCCTGGCCCGTTACTGAACGATTCGTTGCCGCACCGGGGTGCGGATGCGAGGACGTTGTCGAAAGGACCCAACGAAGCAGCAAATTCCTGTGTTCCGGGACCGACGAGAATCTCACGACCAGGGGGTCAGAGCACCATGACGACGTTCGAGGGGTATGAGGTCCTGGTCTCCGGTCTCGGCTTCCCGGAGTCGCTGCGGTGGCACGACGGCGCTCTCTGGTACGCGGACTGGGCGGCCGGCACGGTGTCCCGGTTCGGACGCGATCTGACGTCTCAGGTGGTCGCGCGGCGAGCGAGCTTCCCGCTCTGCTTCGACCTGCTGGGCACACCGGACGGGCTCCGGCCGCTGCTCGTCTCGACCCCCGACCGGGCGGTGCTGTTGGCGACCGGGGCCGACGAACCGACGCCGTACGCCGATCTGGCCGGCTTCGGCGACCACCCCTGGAACGAGATCGTGCTCATCGGCGACGGTTCGGCGTACGTGAACAACATCGGCTTCGCCTACGGCGGTGCGGTGGATCCGTCGCAGGCCGGCCCGGTCGGCTACGTCGTGCTGGTCCGCCCCGACGGGACCGTGCAGCGGGTCGCCGAGGGCCTGGAGTTCCCCAACGGCATGGCCGCGATCGACGACGGTCACACCCTGCTGGTCGCGGAGTCGTGGGGGAGTCGGTTGACCGCGTACGCGATCGGGGCCGACGGACAGCTGACCGATCGCCGGGTCTGGGCCGAGACCCCCGGGCTGCACCCCGACGGGATCGACCCCCACGGTGTCGATGGGAATGGGGGCGGCACGGTCTGGTTGGCCGACGTCGGCACCCGGTGCTGCGTCCGGGTCGCCGAGGGCGGCGAGATCCTGGACCGCGTCCAGCTGCCGCAGTCGGCCTTCGACTGCGTGGTCGGTGATCTGGGCGGGGGACCGACGCTCTACGTCGCCGTCAACGCGTTTGGTGATGAGGTGGGCGGCGGCGACCCCTCGGCCGGCCCGGCCGGCAAGATCCTCGCCGTCGGGTTGAGCGCTAGCCCGCCCCGACCTGATCGATCAGCCACGCGTACTCGAAGGCCTTCTCCCGCCACGCCTTGTAGCGGCCGCTGACCCCACCGTGACCGGCCACCATCTCGGTCTTGAGCAGGATCGGACGGTCGTCGGCGTTGGTCGCGGTCTGTCGCAGCGCCGCCACCCACTTGGCCGGCTCGACGTAGTAGACCCGGGTGTCGTTCAGGCTGGTGGTGGCCAGGATGGCCGGGTAGGCCTGCGCGGTGACGTTCTCGTACGGCGTGTACGACTTCATGTAGGCGTACACCTCGGGGTCGTGCAGCGGGTCGCCCCACTCCTCCCACTCGATCACCGTCAGCGGCAGCTCGGGATCGAGGATGGTGGTCAGGGAGTCCACGAACGGCACGGCCGCGTGGATGGCCCGGAACCGCTCGGGGGCCAGGTTGGCCACCGCCCCCATCAGCATCCCGCCGGCGCTGCCCCCGGCCGCGGCCAGCCGCTCCCGTGACGTGTAGCCGTTGTCGACCAGGAAGTCCGCGGCCGCGATGAAGTCGGTGAAGGTGTTGCGCTTGGTGAGGGTCTTGCCGTTCTCGTACCAGCTCCGGCCCATCTCGCCGCCACCGCGGATGTGGGCGATGGCGTAGACGAACCCGCGGTCCAGCAGCGACAGCCGGGGGATGGAGAAGCTCGGGTCGATCGAGATCTCGTACGAGCCGTAGCCGTAGAGGAAGCCCGGAGCAGACCCGTCCAGCGGCACGTCGGCGCGCCGGACGATGGACAGCGGGACCCTGGTGCCGTCGGCGGCGGTGGCCCAGCCGCGCTCCTGCACGTAGTCGTCCGGGGAGTAGGCGCGACCGTCCGGCCCCGGGAGCACCGGCGTCTGCTTGCGCGGGGTGAGCTCGCCGGAGCCGAGGGCGTAGTCGAAGACCGTGGCCGGGGTGACCATCGACTCGAAGCCGATCCGGATCGAGTCGGTGACGTAGTTGGGACCCCCGACCGCGTAGACGTCGAACAGCGGTTCGTCGAAGGCGATGTCGTGGCCGTCGGTCAGATCGCCGGAGCTCGAGCGGGGCAGCACGTGCACCCCCGTCAGCCCGTCGCGACGCAGCGAGACCACGGCGTGCCCGGCGTAGGCGGCCACGCCGGTGATCCGGACGCCGGGGGTGTGGGGGAGCACCGGTGTCCACTGCTCGTGGCTGGTGGCGTCCAACGGCGCCTGCGCGAGCTCGAAGTCGGGAGCGCCGTCGTTGTGCACGATCAGCAAGCGGTCGCCGGCCGGCTCGATGTCGTACTCGACGCCCTGGCGACGCGGGGCCACCAACCGTGGGGAGCCCTCGGGCTCACCGGCGGACAGCAGCCAGTACTCGCTGGTGAGCTTGCTGCCGACCCCCAGCACGATCCAGGCCTCGTCCCGGCTGGAGCCGACGCCGACCCAGAAGCGCTCGTCCGGCTCGGTCAGCACCTCCGCGTCGGTGCTCACGTCGGTGCCCAACCGGTGCCGCAGCACCACGTACGGCCGCCACGCCGCGTCGGCGCGGGTGTAGAAGAGGTGCGTCTCGCCGGCCCACGCGACCCCGTACGCGATGTCGGCGATCTCGTCGACGAGGTGCTCCCCGGTGGCCAGGTCCACGACCTTGAGCAGGAACCGCTCGTCCCCGGTGACATCGGTGGCGTAGGCCAGCAGCCGTCCCGACGGTGACACCGTGAACGCCCCGAGGGAGAAGAACTCCTCACCGCTCGGCGGCGGCGTTGGCGTCCAGCAGGATCTGCTCGCCGTCGATCGCCCCCTCGACGTCCGGCGGGGTGCCCGGTCCGCCGGTGGCTGGGGTGCGGCAGTAGATCGGGTACTCCGAGCCCTCGAGAGTGCGTACGTAGTACCAGTAGGCGGTGCTCTCGCCCGTCGAGGGATCGGTGTGCAGCGTGTACGTCGGCACGCTCAGGTCGGTCTCCTGGGTGCGGGCCTTGATCTCGCCGAAGACGGCCTCGCTCAGGTCGGACAGGTGCGCGGTGCGGGTCTCGGTGTAGGCGTTCTCCGCCTCCAGGTAGGCGATCACGTCGGCGTCCTGCTTGTCCCGCAACCACTCGTACGGATCCTCGAAGACGTCCCCGTGGTGCTCCCGGCGCACCGCTCGGCGCTCGGCGACCGGGGGCTGTGGGGCCGGCCCGGACGGGGTCTCGGCGGACTGGTCGAGCAGACGAGGTTCGGACACGATGGCCGAGCGTAGCCGTCGCCGGTGACAGTGCGACAGGATACGGGCATGGGTGCAGAGGTCGATGCCACGCAGTTCAGCCGCGACGACCGCAAACGGCACCGGGAGAAGGTCCGGCGGGGCCTCGACGCGTTCGCCCGGATGCTGACGGCGTCGCACTTCGACTTCGAGCGTCCGATGAGCGGCCTGGAGATCGAGCTCAACCTCGTCGACGACGCGATGGAGCCGGCCATGCGCAACGCGGAGGTGCTGGCCGCCATCGCCGATCCGATGTTCCAGACCGAGCTGGGCCGGTTCAACGTCGAGATCAACGTCGCTCCCCGGCGGCTGGCCGACGGTGGCTTCGCCTCGTTCGAGGAGTCGGTCCGGCGGGCGCTGAACGCCGCGGACGACAAGGCCGAGGCGATCGGCACCCACCTGGCCATGGTCGGCATCCTGCCGACCCTGATGCCCGAGCACGTGACCCTGGACAGCGTCAGCGAGAACCCCCGCTACTCCCTGCTCGACCAGCAGATCTTCGCCGCGCGCGGCGAGGACCTGGAGATCGTCATCGACGGGGTCGAGCGGCTGGAGATGATCTCCGACACGATCATGCCGGAGGCGGCCTGCACCTCCACCCAGGTCCACCTGCAGGTGAGCCCGGACGACTTCGCCGGCTACTGGAACGCGGCTCAGGCGGTGGCGGGCATCCAGGTCGCCGTGGGGGCGAACTCGCCGTACCTGTTCGGGCGGGAGCTGGTCGCCGAGTCGCGGATCCCGCTGTTCGAGCAGAGCACCGAGACCCGGGCCGAGGAGCTCAAGACCCAGGGCGTACGCCCGCGGGTCTGGTTCGGTGAGCGCTGGATCACCTCGATCTTCGACCTGTTCGAGGAGAACTCGCGCTACTTCCCGGCGCTGCTGCCGATCAGCACCGACGAGGACCCGATCCAGGTCCTCGACGACGGCGGGGTGCCGACGCTGGACGAGCTGCGGCTGCACAACGGGACCGTCTACCGCTGGAACCGTCCCGTCTACGACATCAGCGACGGCAAGCCTCATCTGCGGGTGGAGAACCGGGTCCTGCCCGCCGGCCCGACAGTGGTCGACACGATGGCCAACGCGGCCTTCTTCGCCGGGCTGGTGCGGTCCCTGGCCGACGACGACCGCCCGATCTGGAGCCAGATGTCCTTCCAGGCCGCCAACGAGAACTTCACGGCGGGGGTCAAGAACGGCATCAACGCCGACGTGTACTGGCCCCGGATCGGCCAGGTGAAGGTCGCCGAGCTCGTCGTCCGCCGTCTGTTGCCGATGGCGGCCGACGGTCTGCGGCTGTGGGGTGTCTCCGACACCGAGAGCGGTCGGCTGCTCGACGTGATCGAGCAGCGCTGTCTGCGTGCGGCCAACGGTGCGACGTGGCAAACTGCGGAGGTGTCGCGCCGCGAGCTGGCCGGTGCGTCTCGACCAGAGGCTCTGCGCGGCATGCTCAAGACCTATCTCGAGCTGATGCACAGCAACGAACCCGTCCACGAGTGGGAGATCGGCAGATGAGCGAGGTCGCACCGACCAGTCAGACCGCGGCGAACGGGTCAGCTGCCCTGGATGCCGGATCGGTCATCGTGGTCGGCTACTCGGCCAAGCCGGAGGGGCGGTCGGCCCTGCGTCGAGCGATCGCCGAGGCGAAGCTGCGCAGCTCGCGACTGATCGTGGTGCACACCTCCCCGGAGATCGAGGTCGCCGAGCTCACCTCCGAGCTCGTGTCGTCGGGGGTGCCGTACGAGGTGGCGGCGCCGACGGACAACCTCGACCCCGCCGAGGAGCTGATCGCCGCGGCCGACCGGACCGACGCGGAGTTCATCGTGATCGGCCTGCGCCGTCGCTCGCCGGTCGGCAAGCTGCTGCTCGGCAGCAACGCCCAACGCGTGCTGCTGGACGCCAGCTGCCCCGTGCTGGCGGTCAAGGCCGAGGAGCACTGACCGCCGGTTCCACTGGTTGCGTCGTCCCGCTGGTCGGGTCGCGCTGGTCGCGTGGCGCTGCCTCGACGACTGTCGAACGGGCCGGTCCTCGGCGTCGCGGAACGGTCAGATCCGAGAAGTCTTTGATCGACGTGCCAGAATGTCCGGTGGAGCACCTATTGACATCCGATGGGCGCTGCCTGCCCTGATACCCCCGCACCACCCGACTCGTACGTTTCCGAGAGGTTTCTTTGTGACACCCCCCTCCGAAGTCCATCTGTCAGATCCGTCCGTGGAGGCGGCCACCGGGCGAGCGCACCAGGTGAGCGCCCCGGCGACGAAGAAGGCTCCCGCCAAGAAGGCGTCCACCCGGTTGAAAGCCGTGGACTCCGACGCGCCGGGTGACGGGGCAGAGGCGACGACGACCGCCAAGAAGGCACCGGCCAAGCGGACCGCCGCCAAGAAGGCGCCGGCGAAGAAGGTTTCGTCGACCGACCAGTCGGCGGATGCGGCAGATGCCGCCGGCGACCCGACCCCCGAGCTCGAGCCCGAGGCCGTCGACCTGGTGGTCGAGGACCTCGAGGTCGTGGTGGAGGGCGACGTCAAGCCGGACCTGACCGTCGCGGTCGAGGGTGACGAGGTCGTGGTCACGGTCGGCAAGAAGCGCACGCTGGACGACGTGGACGAGTCCACCTTCGAGCCGGTCGTCGAGGCCAAGCTGGAGGGCGAGCTCAAGGAGGATCAGGGCTTCACCCTGTCCGCGGCCGACGACGCCGACGAGCCCGAGCAGCAGGTGATGGTGGCCGGCGCGACCGCCGACCCGGTCAAGGACTACCTGAAGCAGATCGGCAAGGTCGCGCTGCTGAACGCCGAGCAGGAGGTCGAGCTCGCCAAGCGGATCGAAGCCGGTCTGTTCGCCGACGAGATGCTCAACGACGGCGGCGCCAAGGTGTCGGCCAAGGAGCGCGACGACTTCGACTGGATCGCCGAGGACGGACGGCGGGCCAAGAACCACCTGCTGGAGGCCAACCTCCGACTGGTCGTCTCCCTGGCCAAGCGCTACACCGGCCGCGGCATGCTCTTCCTGGACCTGATCCAGGAGGGCAACCTCGGTCTGATCCGGGCGGTCGAGAAGTTCGACTACACCAAGGGCTACAAGTTCTCCACGTACGCGACCTGGTGGATCCGGCAGGCCATCACCCGCGCCATGGCCGACCAGGCCCGGACCATCCGCATCCCGGTGCACATGGTCGAGGTCATCAACAAGCTGGCCCGTGTCCAGCGCCAGATGCTGCAGGACCTGGGTCGCGAACCCACGCCCGAGGAGCTCGCCAAGGAGCTCGACATGACCCCGGAGAAGGTCGTCGAGGTCCAGAAGTACGGCCGGGAGCCGATCTCGCTGCACACGCCCCTGGGCGAGGACGGCGACTCCGAGTTCGGTGACCTGATCGAGGACTCCGAGGCCGTGGTGCCCGCCGACGCGGTCAGCTTCACCCTCCTGCAGGAGCAGCTCCACGACGTGCTGGACACCCTCTCCGAGCGGGAGGCGGGAGTGGTCTCGATGCGCTTCGGCCTGACCGACGGCCAGCCCAAGACGCTGGACGAGATCGGCAAGGTCTACGGGGTCACCCGCGAGCGGATCCGCCAGATCGAGTCCAAGACCATGTCGAAGCTGCGTCACCCCTCTCGCTCGCAGGTCCTGCGCGACTACCTGGACTGACCGCTCGCCTGCATGGCCCGGCCCCTGCACGGTTCGCGTTCAGCGATGCTCGGGACACCTCTCGCTCGGGATCCTGCTTCTTGCACTAGCTCCAACTAGTGCAGAAGGCTGGAACCCGAGCGAGAGTGCTTTCCGAGGCTGTCAAGATCCACATTCGCCGCTGTGGATGATGAGAAGTTGTCCACATATCCACCGATAAGCCTGCCCGGTGCTGGCGTCAGCGTTGCCGAACCGGCTGGGGTTGGCTATGGACGATTTCCTCCTCACCCGTGACCTGAGCCAACAGGGCTTCTCCAGCAGCGAGATCCGTCGGATGGTGCGAAGGGGCGAGCTCGCCCGAATCCGCCGTGGCGCGTACGTCGCGGACGGTGCGGGGCGAAGCGCTGACCTCGATCCGTACGATCTACGAACGCCACACCGCCGCCTGATCGACGCGACTGTGTCGCAACTGCACCCGCGTGCGGCGATCAGCCACGGCTCCGCTGCGGCAGTGCTGGGACTGCCGCTCTTCACCGGCATGGTGGACCATGTCCACCTCACTCGAGACCGCCGCGGTGGCGGCGTGCGTCGACCGGTGGTCTGGGTCCATGGCTCCCCGCTGAGGGAACAGGATCGCGTGGTGGCCGACGGACTTGTCATCACTTCGTTGGCTCGTACGGCGGTGGACCTCGCGCGGACGCTGCCGTACGACCAGGCGGTGGCGGTCGCGGACGGGAGCCTGAGGGCGGGAGCCGACCTGGGTGATCTGGCCGAGTGCCTCGAGCAGGCCCAGCGCTGGCACGGATCCGGGCAGGCCCGACGAGCGATTGCCGTTGCTGATGGCCGCAGCGAGAGCGTCGGGGAGTCTTTCAGCCGGATTCGGATCAGCTCGGCTGGGCTGCCCGAGCCCGTGCTGCAGTTAGAGGTCTTCGATGACCGCGGTGCCCTGATCGGACGCTGCGACTTCGCGTGGCCAGCACACAGGACACTCGGCGAGTTCGACGGGCGGATCAAGTACGGGAGGCTCCGACGGCCCGGAGAGACGGTGGAGGACGCCGTGCACCGCGAGAAGTTGCGCGAGGACGCACTTCGCGATCACGGCTGGCAGGTGGTCCGGTGGACCTGGGACGACCTGTGGCGCCCAAACGTGATCACCGACCGGTTGGGCCGCGCCTTCACCCGGGCCGGGGCACGTACTGGTGCTTGGTGAAGTCCGGCCGGCTGATCTCGCTCGGGCTTGTGCCTCCTGCACCGGTTGGAGCTAGTGCGAGGAGCAGGATCCCGAGCGAGAAGAGCACCAGCACCCGGAGACGGAGCGGCCCCTCGTACCGGGTGGGTACGAGGGGCCGGTTCGATGTCCGGTTCGGCTGCTTACGTGATGCGCTGGGTCTCGTCGTGGATCTGCAGCGCTACCTGCTTGAGCTTGTCCGCGTGCTCTTTCGAGTGGTGAGCGCAGAAGAGAAGCTCGAAGCCGCTGGCCATGGTGACGCGTACATAGGCCTGCGCGCCGCAGCGATCGCAGCGGTCGGACGCATTCAGTGCTGCGCCCTCGACGACAGTGGTGGTCATGGTGGCCTCTCTTCCTCATCCATGCTGCTGCATGTTCGGAGTGTCCGCACCCACCGATCGATACACGCAGCCAGTCGTCCTGGCCCCACCGATCATCGGGTACGCCTAGTCAACATCCAACCAGGCTCCGATTGTTCCCTTTTCACATCTCAGGTCCATGACTCTTGTGTAACGAACGGGACCTGAGGGGCCGCGGCGGTAATCTCACAGCGTGCCCACCACCAAGCCTGCCCCATCGGACCAACCGGGCCTGGAGAGCAGGGACTACGAGGCGCGTCATCTGCTCGTCCTGGAGGGTCTGGAGGCGGTCCGCAAGCGCCCGGCGATGTACATCGGGTCCACCGACACCCGCGGACTGATGCACTGCCTGTGGGAGATCATCGACAACGCCGTGGATGAGGCCCTCGGCGGCTTCGGCCGTGAGATCAAGATCACCCTCGCGCGAGACGGCAGCATCTCCGTCCACGACCAGGCGCGCGGCATCCCGGTCGACGTCGAGCCGCGGACCAAGCTGTCCGGTGTCGAGGTCGTGTTCACCAAGCTGCACGCCGGCGGAAAGTTCGGCGGCGGCTCCTACAACGCCACCGGCGGTCTGCACGGCGTCGGTTCCTCGGTGGTCAACGCACTGTCCAGCCGGCTCGACGTCGAGGTCGACCGCGGCGGAACCACGTACGCGATGTCGTTCCGGCGGGGCACCCCCGGAGTCTTCGACGGCGACGGCCCGACGGCCCCCTTCACCCCGGGCAGCGGACTCCACAAGCGCGGCCGGACCCGGAAGGGGGCGACCGGCACCAGGGTGCGCTACTGGCCCGACCGGCAGATCTTCCTGAAGGATGCGCAGCTCAGCCTGGACGACCTCTACAACCGCGCCCGGCAGACCAGCTTCCTGGTGCCCGGCCTGGCCCTGGAGGTCACGGACGCCCGCGGTCCCGAGCCGACGGTCGAGCGGTTCCTGCACGAGGGCGGGATCGCCGAGTTCTGCGAGTTCCTGGCGCCCGACGAGGCGGTCACCGAGGTGGTCCGGCTGCAGGGACAGGACCGGTTCACCGAGACCGTGCCGATGCTCGACGACGCCGGCCACATGACCCCGACCGACGTGGAGCGTGACCTCGACATCGACATCGCGGTCCGCTGGGGGACCGGCTACGACACCACGGCGCGCTCGTACGTGAACATCATCGCCACCCCCAAGGGCGGCACCCACGTGGCCGGGTTCGAGCGCGCCCTGACCAAGTCGTTCAGCGCCGCGCTGGAAGGCACCCGCCTGCTCAAGGCCGGCGAGGAGGTCGTCAAGGACGACGTGCTGGAGGGGATGACGGCGGTCGTCACCGTACGGTTGGCGGAACCGCAGTTCGAGGGCCAGACCAAGGAGGTGCTCGGCACCCCGCCCGTGGCAGGCCTGGTGGCCAAGGCGGTCAACCGGGAGCTGACCGCCTTCCTCACCTCGACCAAGGGCACCACCAAGGCCCAGGCCCGGGCGGCCATGGAGAAGGTGGTGGGCGCGTCCCGCGCCCGGGTGGCCGCTCGCCAGCACCGGGAGACGCAGCGGCGCAAGAACGCTCTGGAGTCCTCGTCCCTGCCGACCAAGCTGGCCGACTGCCGCAGCACCGACGTCGACCGTACGGAGCTGTTCATCGTGGAGGGCGACTCGGCGATGGGAACGGCGAAGCTGGCCCGCAGCTCGGAGTTCCAGGCGCTGCTGCCCATCCGCGGCAAGATCCTCAACGTGCAACGCGCCTCGGTCGGCGACATGCTCAAGAACGCCGAGTGCGCCTCGATCATCCAGGTGGTCGGCGCGGGCTCCGGGCGCACCTTCGACCTGGACGCGGCCCGCTACGGCAAGATCATCTTCATGGCCGACGCGGACTCCGACGGCGCTCACATCCGCTGCCTGCTGGCCACCCTGTTCTTCCGCTACATGCGCCCGCTGGTCGATGCGGGCCGCATCTTCACCGCCGTCCCGCCGCTGCACCGGTTC
This sequence comes from uncultured Actinomycetota bacterium, assembly GCA_963794405.1. Classification (GTDB taxonomy): domain Bacteria; phylum Actinomycetota; class Actinomycetes; order Propionibacteriales; family Propionibacteriaceae; genus Microlunatus. The sequence continues at coordinate 161,786 of CAWCDP010000015.1, read as the reverse complement.
GAGCTGACCAACCCGCGCAAGGGGATGGAGAAGTACATCTACACCTACTCCGACGCGGAGTACCAGCGCAAGGCGGCCGAGCTCACGAAGCGGAACCTGAACTTCAAGGAGCCACAGCGCTACAAGGGCCTCGGGGAGATGGACGCCGACCAGCTGGCCGACACGACGATGAGCCCCCGGCACCGGACCCTGCGCCGGATGACGGTGGACGACGGGCTGATCGCCGAGACGACCTTCGAGATGCTGATGGGCAACGACGTCGGGCCGCGCAAGACCTTCATCGTGGACGGCGCCTACCAGCTGGACGCCACCGCCATCGACGCCTGAGGCCGTAGACTGCTGCGTGCCCGTGCCTGATCAGGCACGGGTGTCTGCCCGGATCGGCCTTGGCGCCACCCCGCGTCGGGCGTCACCCTCGATACGTGGCCATTCGCGAGGCCGGTCCGAGCCCGGGGTCGCCCGGGCACGCTCGCACCAAACCGCCGAGACCTCCGCGACCGGCGGTGCCGAAGACCGGTGGTCTCCCGCTCGCTCTCGACCTCCTCGCCCTCCAGCGCAGCGCCGGCAACGCGGCGGTCCAGCGGCTCCTCGAAGCTCGGACCGCCGCCCCTGGCACCTCCGTGCAGCGCGCGACGCCCGGCATGCCGGAGAAGCTGAGCGACGACATCAACCGGGTGCTCGACGACACCGTCGGGGCCGCCCGCACCGATGCCAAGATGCTCGCCCAGATCCTCAAGCACATCCGCGAGGATCCGGTGAACGAGCGCCCGAACGCCCGACACGATCCCCGGATCGTCCGCCGGCTCCCGGTCGACCTGTCCCGCACCAGCGCACTGACCGTCCTCCGTGCGCTCCAGGCGACGCTGGCCGAGCGGCTGCCCACGGCCACCGGCGCGGCGGGCGCGCCCGCCGCGAGCCTGCGGAGCATCCAGGGCGAGATCGCCGCGGCCCCGGCAGGGCAGCGCCAGGCGGTGCTCTCCGAGCCGGCTCTGCTGGCCGGGATCGAGGGGGCGATCCCGCGAGCCGACTCGCTGGTCGCGCTGGCGTCACTCGGGGCTGCGCTGCGCGAGCTCCTCAACGCCGGCATGCGCGGCGCGGGCGCCGAGTCCGCCGCCATGCTGCGGGCCGCGGCCGCCGCCCCGAACGGTCAGAAGGCCGACGTCCTCGCCGACGGAGCGACGGTGGCCCTGATCGCGGCCCGGCTCTCCCGGGCGGACAACCTCCGCATGCTCGCGGCCCTGCGGGCCCCGTTCGTCGACCAGCTCAACGCCACCGTGGCCGGGGCGAGCGCTCCCGACGGCGCGGCGGCGGTTCGGCTGGCGGCCTCCGCGAGCCCCGCGGACCGTGAGCTGGCCAAGGCCGACCGCGACCTGCTCGGTCGACTGCGGACCGCGTTGAGCGCCAACCCGGCACAGCTGCGCGACCTGCTGGTGGCACTACGAGCCTCGCTCGCGGACCTGCTGACCCAGATCATCGGCACCGCCGCAGGCGCCGAAGCCGACCTCGTCCGGGTCATCGCCACCGCGAGTGCCACCGATCGGCAGGCGGCGCTGGACGACGCGGGGATGGTCGGCGCGATCACGGGGGCGTTCGCCGTGCCCGCCTCGGCCTGGCACATCCGGGCCGCGCTGGCCTTCGGCACCCAGGCCCGGATCGATGCCGCCTCGGCCCAGATCCCGGCCCTGACCAACGGCGCCGCGTTCCGCGCCGAGGCGCACATCGTGGCTGGTCAGCCCGGGGACGCCTTCACCGTGATCAGCGACTCACTGACCGCCCGCGGCCGGGTGGATGCGGCCAGCATCAGCGGGATCACCTTCGTGGCCGGACAGGCGGAGGACGCGAAGGTCACCTTCCCGGGCTTCGCTCAGGACGCCACCACCCACCGGTACGCGCCGACGGGCAAACCGAAGATCCAGGTCGGGCCGTCGGCTCTGACCAGCGTCTCGGTCGCCGTCTCGGCGATCATGCGGGAAGCGGCTCGGGCCGTCCGGGAGTCCCGTCCCGGGACCGTCGATCCGACCTCGGCCGATGCGCTGGCGGTGCAGACCACCGAGTCCCTGCTCTTCGAGATCGAGCACCGCCGCGATTCGGGTGTCGGTCGCTACGGCGCCCGGATGCACGAGCTCGGCACCCGGTTGAGCACCGCGTACGCGACCCTCTCCGCGGCCTCGCAGCGGCGCCTCAAGGCCCGGCACGACCGGGCTCAGGCGGCCGTGGCCGCCGTCCCGATCGCCGCCGCCCCGTCGGCCGCCGCCGCCTCGCTGACCGCGACCATCTCCACCGAGCTGGCCAGGACCCCGGTCGGCACGGCCGCGATCATCACCGCCATCACCGGCGCTGACATCGCGCACCGGCGCCCGGTCGGGGCGAACCATGATCTGGTGCGGAGGATCACCGCCGCGATGACCCGGCCGGACGCGTTGAGCGCCCTGAATCTCCTGCAGGCACCGCTGACCCAGCGGGTGGAGTTCCTGCTCGGCGTGGGCGCGCCGACCGCCGAGCTGGTCACCACGATCACCGCCGCCAGCGCGTCCGACAAGGCGACCCTGCGGCAGAACCGGGCCCTGTTCGACCGGGTGCTGAGCACGGTGGGTGACGGGCAGGTGGCGCCGATCATGGCGGCCCTCGGCGGGTCGCTCGGCGACGAGATCACCCGCGCGCTGAGCGGCGCCGGCCCGGCCGCCGCGATCGCCAGCGCCATCGCGGCGGCGACTCCGGCCAACCGTCAGGTGGTCGAGCGCAACCAGGCGCTCCAGGACCGGATCGGCACCTCGCTCGGGTTCTTCGAGCTGTGGCGGGTCCAGCTGCTGCTGCGCTCCGGCAGCGCGGCGGGGCTGCCCACGGCCGCCACGAAGCTGCTCACCGGTCTCGCCGGCGGTCCGGCGATCGCCGCTGTACGGACGCTCTTCCGTGGCCTGACGGACGCCGAGCTCGCGACCGCGAAGACGCTGCCGGGCATCCGGCCGATGCTGATGCGGCTGCTCACCGCCGAGGCCGACCAGAGGATCGTGCTGCGGATGCTGGACCTGGGCATGCTGGACGAGCAGACCGGCATGGGCGCGGCCTACAGCGAGACCCTTCAGGTCGCCAACGGAGCCGGCGTCTTCGTGCCGACGGTCTTCCCGGCCACCTCGGGCTTCGACCTGGAGTACCAGCGCACCGGTCTCATCTGCACCGTCCGGATCAACGTCACCGGCGCCGGCGCGGCAGTCACCCGCAACCTGCCCCGGTCGAAGCAGATCTGGCAGTCCAACATCGAGGGCGCCTGGAACCGCCAGTACAAGGTCACCAACGCCAACCACGACATCCCACTGATCTTCAACGTGAACTTCACCGGTTCGAGCCCTCACCACAACGTGACCGCGCACGCCGGCGTGCCCGTCTGGCCCGGACTCAACATGTCGAACTGGTTCGTGGACGATCCCGCCACCACCAACGCCAACCGGGGCTACGTCAACCGGGCCGCTATCCACGAGTTCGGGCACATGATCGGCAGCCCGGACGAGTACCAGCTGTCCCAGGCGCACTACCTGGCCACTGTCGGGACGAACCCGACCACCGACCCCAACGCCACGGCCACGGCGGACACCGCGGGCACGAACAGCTACACCAACACCAACAGCGTGATGGGCGGGATGACCGCGGCCGGGCTCCCCGGTCCGGTCCAGCAGCGGCACGTGACGTTCATGCTGACCTGGATCAATGCGCACCGGAACCCGCTGGAGCCCGTCTTCACCCTGGCGTCGGCGTAGCGTTGAATGGCGACCATGGCTGCTGCTGAGCTCGGTTTCGCGGTGCGCTACGTCGCCTCCGGCGGCGGGGCGGGCACCGACGCCGAGCTGCGCCTCGACACCGACGGGGCGGCCTGGATGTTCCTCGGTTCGCCGCTCTCGCTGCCTCCGGCCGGCGAGCTGGCCCTGGTCGGCTGCTTCGCCGGCCGACCCGCGGCACGCCGGCTGCGCGACCTGGCGAAGAAGCTCTCGGTCCTCGGCGCTCCGGAGGAGCCGACCCCGTCCCCGCCGGGATCGGTCGTGCGCTTCCTGCGCGTGACCCCGTCGGAGGGGCAGGAGTCGGAGTGGACGATCCCGGGCTACGCGAGCGAACCGGTGGCGGCCGTGGAGAGCGTGTTGCAGCAGGTGATGGTCGACCTGGTGGGCGCCGCCACTGCCGCTGTCCGACTCGAGGTGGACCCCGGCGGTGGTCTGCGAGTGGTCGCGGCGGGATCCGAGGCGGTCGAGATCTCGGCGCCGTCCGGCGTACGCGGCAGCCTGGTGGCGTGGGCCGATGACCACACCGTGCTCGATACCTGGCCCGTCCGGCCGCCGGACGCGACCGGGGGCGTGGTGCTGGCACCCGGGGAGTCGCTGGTGCTGGAGGTCGAGGGTCGTCCGGGCGACGCCGGAGAGGTCCGGCTCACCGGTGGGATCGAGCTCGACCTGCGGGCCGGGGAGCGGAACCGCCACGTGTCGGTCCGGACACCCGCGCCGTGACCGCGGAGTGCCCGGCGCGCAAGCTGTCGCCGCCCGGCGTGGAGTCGGGTCCCGCACTGGAGCTGGTCGAGGGAGCCGGCGAGCCCGTGTGGGTGGTGCGCTCGTTCGACCTCGCCCGCCGCATCCTGCGCGAACCCGACGCGACCCGGCAGGCCGGCTTCGGGGCCGACCAGGTGTTCCGGGCCCGTGGGATGCGGCCGCCGGTGCTCTACCTGGAGGGTGAGCAGCACCGGCTGCAGCGCCGCGCCGCGGCTCGCTTCTTCGCCCCCGCGGTGATCGAGGGCTATCGACCGATGATGGAGGAGCTCGCCGATCAGCTGGTCGCCCGGCTGCGTGCCGACCGGGCCACCGATCTGAGCCGGCTCGCCATGCGGATGGCGGTGCAGGTCGCCGCCCGGGTGATCGGGCTGACCGACTCGTCGGTGAGCGGTATGAGTCGTCGCCTCGGCGCCTTCTTCGCCAGCAACCCGCTGGCCGACGGCCGGAGCCCGGCCGCGCTGCGACGGAGGGTGCTGGGCGGTGCGCGGACCGCGCACTTCTACGGCGCCGACGTGAAGCCCGCCATCCGCGCCCGGCGCCGGCACCCGGGGGAGGACATCATCAGCCAGCTGATCGAGCGGGGTTTCAGCGACCTGGAGATCCTGACCGAGTGCATCACCTACGCCGCGGCCGGGATGGCCACGACCCGCGAGCTGATGGTCGCCGCCGCGTGGCACCTGATCGACGACGCCGACCTGCTGGACCGCTACCGGAGCGGTGACGTGATCGGCGCGCCGTCGCCTGCTGGAGGAGCTGCTGCGGGTCGAGCCGGTGGTCGGTTATCTCCGCCGCCGCATGACGACGCCGTACGTGGTCGAGGGGGAGGGCGGCACGACGACGATCGAGGCCGGCGCGTTGGTGGACGTCCGCCTGCGGGTGGTGAACGCCGACCCGGAGGTGGTCGGCGCGGACGGCACCCGGGTCTGCCCGGCGCGCAGCCTGCCCCCGTCGGTCCCGCCGGCGGCGATGAGCTTCGGAGACGGTCACCACCGCTGCCCGGGTGGCCCGCTCGCGGTGATGGAGTCCGAGATCTTCCTCAGCCGGCTGTTCGCCCGCGATCTCGTGGCCGACCACCCGCCGCACGTGCACTGGAACCCGGTGTCCCAGGGCTACGACCTCAGTCGCTTCCCGGTCCGCCTGGCCCGCTGAGCAGCTCGTCGAGCCGGCGGAGGGCCAGGTCGGCGTACCCCCTCCAGAACCGACCGAAGAGCGGCAGCAGCCACTGCGTCGCGCGGTGCGCGGTGACGTTCCACGACCAGGTGATCGCCGTCCCGGAGCCATGCGGCGCGAAGGACCAGCGACCCTCGACCGAGGAGATCAACCCCTTCATCGGCCCGCGGATCTCGCCCAGCCGGTAGCTGAACTGGTGCGGAGGGTCCACCTCGGTGAGGGTCTCCGCCATCGAGCCCGGGCCCACCAGCTCCACTGTGCGGCGCTGGCCGGCCGTCTGCCACGGCTGGGGTCCCCGGGTCCCGCGGATCGGCGGCAGGGGTCCGTACCAGCTGACGAAGAGCTCCTCCAGGGGCATCGGCAGGACGCGCGCGAACGTACTGTCGACGTCGAGGTCGACGGTCCGTGACGCACTCAGCTCACTGGTCACCTCCCGAGGATCGCCTGCGCCGACGACGGCGTCAACGCAGCACCCCGCTGTCGGTGCCGACCGGTAGACAGGAGGTCGACCCGACCGGAGGAGACCCGATGTACGCACCTGCTCGCCACGACGAGATCACCGGACTGGTGAGCTATCTGGAGGTCCAGCTGTCCGCGATCCGGGCGTCACCGCTCGGGCTGACCGAGGAGCAGGCCCGGGCGACGCCGTGCCGGAGCGCGCTCTCGGTCGGCGGCCTCGTCAAGCACACCGCCTACGGTCTGCGCGGGGCAACCACCACGATCAGCGACGACGGCCGCTCCGAGATCGACGCCGCCGCCTTCGCCGCACACGCAGAGAGCTTCGTCGTCGGTCCGGCCGAGACGATGGCGGGACTGCTGGCGGAGTTCGACGCGGCCCGGGACGCCTGCCTGGCCGCCCTGGCCGGGGCCGATCCCGACGCCGAGTTCCTGGCCCCACCGGCACCCTGGTTCGGTCTCTTCCAGCCGCAGCCGGCCAAGCTGCGCTACTTCCTCGTGCACCTGATCGAGGAGACGGCGCGGCACGCCGGCCACGCCGACCTCCTCCGCGAGCAGCTCGACGGTGTCGCCGTGCCGGCGCTGGTGATGACGCTGGAGGGCATGCCGGCCAACGACTTCTTCCAGCCGTACGTCCCCGCGCCCGGCACCATCGGGAGCTGAGTGCTGCCGGCCCGTCAGTGTCGGGGTGAGGCGACCGCGGCGATGGGCTGACCCGCAGGCACGCCGGAGCCGTCCCGGCGGTTGTCGGCGGTCGGCAGATCCACCGGCGCCCCACTGGCCGCCGCCGCCCACGCTGGACCCGGGCCCGCCCAGGCGATCAGCAGGGTGTCCTCGCCCTTGAGGAAGCGGTGACAGCGGACCCCGCCGGTGGCGCGGCCCTTCCCCGGGTACTCGACGAACGACGTCACCTTGACCGCGCCGGGGTCGGTGCCCGGGAGGGCCTTGGCCGATCCGGAGACCGTGACGACCTCGGCCGCGGCGCCGGCCGGACCGGTCGGCACCACCCCGAAGAACACCACGCTCGCCCCGAGCCCCAGCTTCATGCCGGCCATGCCGCCACCCGATCGTCCCTGCGGACGGACCGAGGCGGCCGGGAAGTGCAGCAGCTGGGCGTCGTTGGTGATGAAGGTCAGCTCGTCGGACTCGCTGGTCAGCTCGACCGCACCGACCACGGTGTCGCCGGGCTCGAGCCGGATCACCTCCCAGGCGTCGCGACCCAGCACCTCAGGGTTCACCCGCTTGACCACGCCGCGGGCCGTGCCCAGGGCCAGCCCGAGGGAGGTCTCGGCCAGCGTGGTCAGGCAGAGCACCCGCTCGCCGCCCTCGAGGGTGATCAGCTCGGAGACGTGGGTGCCGCCCTGCAGGTGGGGCGCACTGGCCGTCGACGGGACCGTCGGCAGGTCGAGGGCGTTGATCTTGATCAACCGGCCGGCCGAGGTGATCACGCCGAGATCACCGCGGGCGGTGCCGAGCACCGCGGAGACGATCACGTCGTGGGTGGCTCGCTCGCCGCCCGCCGGGAGCGGATCGCCGTGGTTGGTCCGAGCCAGCAGGCCGGCCGAGGAGAGCAGCACCCAGCACGGGTCGTCGGCGATCTCCAGGGGTGCCGCAGAGGCCGTCGCGGCCACGCCGCTGGCGGCCAGCAGGATGGTGCGACGCGGGGTTCCGTGCTGCTTGGCGATCTCGGCGAGCTCGTTGCCGACCAGCGTCCGCAGCTGCTCGGGGTTCTCCAGGATCTCGGTCAGCTCGGCGATGGTGGCCTGCAGCGCGTCCCGTTCGGTCTCCAGCTCGATGGTGGAGTACTTGGTGAGCCGGCGCAGCGGCATCTCCAGGATGTAGTTGGCCTGGATCTCCGACAGGTCGAAGGCCTCGATCAGCCGCGCCCGGGCGTGGGCGGTGTCGTCGCTGCCGCGGATGATCGCGATCACGTCGTCGATGTCGAGGATGGCGATCAGCAGACCCTCGACCAGGTGCAGCCGGTCGCGTGCCTTGCTCCGCTCGAACTCGGTCCGCCGGCGGGTCACCTCGTAGCGGTGCTCGAGGTAGACCGTCAGCATCTCCTTCAGGGACAGCGTTCTGGGCTGTCCGTCGACGAGCGCGACCGAGTTGATGGCGAAGGAGTCCTCCAGCTTGGTCCCGCGGAAGAGCTGCTCGAGGATCGCCTCGGGGTTGAACCCGTTCTTGATCTCGATCACCAGCCGGGTGCCGTTGGCCAGGTCGGTGAGGTCCTTGACGTCGGCGATGCCCTGCAGCTTGCGGCTGGTGACCAGCACCTTGATCTGCTCGATCACCCGCTCCGGACCGACCATGTACGGCAGCTCGGTGACCACGATGCCCTTGCGCCGCGGGTGCACCTGCTCGATCCGGGTGGTGGCCCGGATCCGGAAGCTGCCCTTGCCGGTCGCGTACGCGTCCCGGATGCCGTCCAGCCCGATGATCTTGCCGCCGCCGGGCAGGTCCGGCCCGGGGATGAACCGCATCAGCGTGTCCAGCTCGGCGTTCGGGTGCTTGATCAGGTGCCGCAGCGCCTGCACCACCTCGATCAAATTGTGCGGGGCGCAGTTGGTCGCCATCCCGACGGCGATGCCGGCGGCGCCGTTCACGAGCAGGTTCGGGAAGGCCGCCGGGAGCACCGTCGGCTCGGTGTCCTTGCCGTCGTAGTTGGGCTTGAAGTCGACCGTGTCGGAGTCCAGGCCCTCCGTCATGGACAGCGCGGCCGGGGCCATCCGGCACTCGGTGTAGCGCATCGCCGCCGGACCGGCATCGGGGGAGCCGAAGTTGCCGTGGCCGTCGACCAGGGTCAGCCGCATCGTCCACGGCTGAGCGGTGCGGACCAGGGCGTCGTAGATGGCGCCGTCACCGTGCGGGTGGTACTTGCCCATCACCTCACCGACCACGCGGGCGCACTTCACGTGGCCCCGATCCGGCCGGACCCCCATCTCCTGCATGGAGTAGAGGATCCGTCGTTGCACCGGCTTCAACCCGTCCCGGGCGTCCGGCAGCGCGCGCGAGTAGATGACGGAGTACGCGTACTCCAGGAAGCTGGTCTGCATCTCCGAGGACACGTCGATGTCGACGATCTTCTCGATGAAGTCGTCGTCGACGGGCGGTGGAGTACGGCGGGCCACGGGGTGATTCTGCCCGCTCCGTGGCCCGGCTTGCGCATCCGCCACGGCCCGGAGCACCATCACCGCATGGTGCTGCAGATCTCCACGGTCCTGGAACCGGTCGGTCCGGCCACGGCCATCGCGCTCACGGAGGCCCAGGTGACCGAGCTCGGTGGCGGCAAGCGGGCCGCCGTCCGGGTCACCATAGGCGAACGTACGGCTCGGCTGCGGCTGGCGGGGATGGGTGGTCAGAACCTGATCGGGCTGTCCAAGGCGGCTCGGGCCGAGCTGGGGGTGGAGATCGGGGATGCGGTCACGGCCACCGTCGAGCTGGACGACGCCGAGCGGGTCATCGAGCTGCCCGACGACCTCCGGGCGGCGCTCGAGGCCGACCCACGCATCCTGGCCGCCTTCGAGGCGCTCACCCCCTCGCGTCGCAAGGAGCAGGTGCGGGGCGTCGTCGAGGCCAAGCGACCGGAGACCCGCGCCAAGCGCGTCGCCGCGGTGGTCACCCAGCTCAGCTGAGGCGAGGGGCTCAGCTGAGGAAGGGCCGCAGCTGCTCGCTGATGGCGGCGCGGCGGGCCCGCTCGTGGCCGTACAGGAGGCCGTAGGTGAAGCCGTTGTGGCCCGAGCGGAGGCCGACCCGGACACCTTCCTCACGCAGGAACGCGGCGGCCACGATGCTGTCCTGGTGCTCTCCGAGGACGTCCTGCAGGTCCTTGCGGGCGGCGATCAACTTGTCGGCCTTCTTACCGAGCGCCGGCGCGGCCAGCTCGACGGCGTAGCGCGCCCGCTTGCCGGCCTTGCGGGCCGCGTGCAGCAGGTCGTCGGCCTCGGGGTCGCCGGTCAGCTGCGCCTCGATCGCCCGATCGAGACGCTTGTCGAGCTTCTTGCTCGCGCGCTTCACGTACCTCTTCACGGCGGCCGCGGGTTCATCGGCGGCAGGAGTGAGGGGGGCGTCGCTCCGCCAGCGGTGCAGCTCCGCCAGCAGCAGCCGGTAGCGGTCGTCGTCCAGAACCGCCACGACGCCGTCCCAGGCCACCTTGCGCCGGGTGGTCAGCTCGGTCTCGATGTGACTCGCCACCGGCCCGACCACGAGCTCGGCGGGCAGCTCGGCCAGGTCGGCCAGCAACCGAGCCTCCAGCACCTCGAGGTCGCGGACCTCACCGAGCAGACCGGCGAACCACACCAGCTCGTCCTCCAGCACCCCGGCGCGAGCGACGTCCACCAGGTCCCCGTACGTCCGCAGCGTGCTCCGCAGTCGCCGGCAGGCGACCCGGGTGGTGTGGATGACCGGCTCGTGGGCCCGCAGGCGGGGCTCGGCGTCGATGATCGTGCCCGCCTGCTCCGACAGGTAGGCACGCACCAGGTCGGCGACGGTCTGGGGCGAATCGGCCATGGTCAGGTCCTCGTCTCTAGGTCGGGTCGGTGTCGCGGAACTCGGTGGCCGACTGCCCGGCCGCGGCGCCGCGACTCGCTTCCGCCTCGCGCAGCTCGACCCGCCGGATCTTGCCGCTGATCGTCTTCGGCAGGTCGGTGAACTCGAGCCGTCGGATCCGTTTGTACGGTGCCAGGTGCTCCCGGCAGTAGGTGAGGATCGACCGGGCCGTCGCCGCGTCGGCGGGGAAACCGGCGGCGAGCACCACGTACGCCTTCGGCACCGCCAGCCGCAGCTCGTCCGGCGCGGGCACCACGGCGGCCTCGGCCACCGCCGGGTGCTCGATCAGGACGGACTCGAGCTCGAACGGGCTGATCCGGTAGTCGCTGGCCTTGAACACGTCGTCGGCCCGGCCCACGAAGGTGAGGTAGCCGTCCGCGTCCCGGGCCACCACGTCGCCGGTGTGGTAGACGCCGCCGGCGAACGCTTCGGCGTTCAGCTCGTCGGCGGGCACCCCGGCCCGTTCCGCGTACCCGGTCATCAGCGGCACCGGGCGTGGCTCCAGGGACAGGCAGAGCTCACCCTCGTCGTCCCGCTGCTCGCCGGTGGCGGGGTCCACGAGCACCACCTGGTAGCCGGGCAGCGGGCGGCCCATCGAGCCGGTGCGGACCTCCGCCCCCGGCGGGTTGCCGACCTGCGCGGTGGTCTCGGTCTGTCCGTAACCGTCCCGGATGGTCAGTCCCCAGGCGTGGCGGACCTGCTCGATCACCTCGGGGTTGAGCGGCTCGCCGGCCGACAGCACCTCCCGCAGGGTGTGCCGGGCCGAGGCCAGGTCGGTCTGCACCAGCATCCGCCACACCGTCGGCGGTGCGCAGAAGGTCGTCACACCGGCACGTTCCAGCACCCGCAGCAGGTCCGCCGGGTCGAAGCGGGCGTAGGTGTAGACGAGCACGGTAGCGCCGGCCAGCCAGGGCGCGAACACGTTGCTCCAGGCGTGCTTGGCCCACCCGGGGGAGGAGATGTTGAGGTGCACGTCGCCGGGCTGCAGCCCCATCCAGTACATGGTGGAGAGGTGCCCGATCGGGTAGGACACGTGCGTGTGCTGCACCAGCTTGGGCAGCGCGGTGGTGCCGGAGGTGAAGTAGAGCAGGGTGAGGTCGCCGGCCTTGCTGGCCCCGGGCAGGTGCGCATCCGCCCCGAGGAACTCGTACGCCCGCCGGTAGTCGATCCAGCCCTCGGGAGCGGCGGCCTCCTCGCCCGGACCGGAGACGGCCACCTTGCCCAGCGGCAGGGACAGGTGCGCGAAGCGGTCCGCCTCGGCCCCAGCGGCCACCAGCAGCTTCGCCTCGCCCCGTTCCACCCGGTCCGCCAGGTCGGCGGCCGACAGCTGCGGGGTGGCGGGGATGATCACGGCGCCGAGCCGGATCGCGGCGAGCATCAGCTCCCACAGGGGCACGCAGTTGCCCAGCACCATCAGCAGCCGGTCGCCCCGCCTCAGTCCGAGGTCGGCCAGCAGGTGGGCGGTGGCGATGGACCGGGCTGACAGCTCGGCGAAGGTCAGCTTGGTCTCGTGCTCGCCGTCGATCACCCACAGGGCGATGCCGTCCGGGTTCTCCGCCGCCAGACCGTCGAACCAGTCGGTCGCGAAGTTGAAGACCGGCAGCTCCGGCCACCGGAAGCCGGCGGAGGCCACCTCGTACGTGGTGCGGTGCTGCAGCAGGAAGTCGCGGGCGGCGCGGACGTGACAGTTCAGCGGCATCCTCGAGACCTCCGTAGTGCTGGGCGGGGACCGCAGCTACTACGGCCTCACGTCCTCGACACGGTACTGCGTGGCAGGCAGTGATCTTGACAGCGGCCACTGGTCGTCGCCGCAGCGGCGGGTGATTCAGAGGCCATCGGTGTCGACCCAGTGCTGCTGCCAGCGCTTGTCGATGCTCTCAGTGGTGCGCTGGTAGCGGATGTCGGTGGAGAGCCGCACCGTGTCGTCGGAGTCCACGTTGTCCAAGGCAGCGTGGATGATCTGACTGCAGTGGACCACGACGTCCCCTGCTCGATAGTTCGCGCGCAGCCACCGTGCACCCTGATCGTCGGCCAGCTTCGGCAGGTCGGCGGTGATGGAGGCGGCCGGGCGCTGGAGCCTGCCTTCCGATTCCTCCCGGCGTACGCGATGGTGACTGCCTTGCAGGTAGACCAAGCCGCCCCGCTCGAGGGGGCAGTCACCCAACGGGATCCACATCGACAGGACGCGGTCGGTTCCCTCGCGCAGGTAGACGAGGTCGTAGTGAGCCTGGGTGGCAGTGCCCACGCCGACCTCGCCCGGTCGAACGTGCCGGATGATCTTGCGCTTGTGCAGGTGGACGACTTCGGCGAGCAGCCACCCGAACCACCCTGCGATCACCGGGTGGCGGCACAGGGCCTCGTACGGCGAGCCGGGCACGATCTCGTCGAACAGGATCTGCCGCAGCAGACCCAGGTCCAGGGGAACGTCGTGACGCTGCCTCGGATCGAGGCCGGCTGGCTTCAGCACAGTGAAGTAGTAGGCGCGAAAGTCCTCCACGACAGCGGGATCGAGGAAGCCGGGCAAGTACAAGTAGCCGTCGCGGTCGAGCCGACCCAGCAGGTCTGGCCGAGAGCTGCGCTCGACCTCGGGGACGGGCTCGAGCCACCCCAGTCGGTCGGGGTGCTCATCGAGCACATACCCGTTGGAAGTCAGCACCGCTCCATCTTGTCTGACGGCCTCGACGACGCAGGATCAGACCCGCTCCGTCGACTCCCACAGTTGTGCGGCCCAGTCGCTGTGTCCGAGCGTGAGGGTGCCTTGGTTGGTGGTGATCATGATCCAGCCGTCGGCTGATCGCCACAGGTAGGTGCCGGGTTCGGGTTGGCGGGCGCGCCAGGACCCGACGGTCTTCGCCCGGTGTTCACAGCGGGCCAGGGGGCCGAGGTTGTGCATGCCGGTCTGGCCGGGTGGTCCGTTCGTGTCGTACGGGGTCGTGTGGTCGAGGTCGAGCCGGTGGCTGGTCGGGGAGTGCGGGAACACCGACCGTGGGTGGCGGATGGCCATGGCCCGGCGGAGCCGAAGGGGGATCTCGTAGGCGTCGGCCGCGGCGGTGGCAGCGGGGTCGGTGACCGGTCGGACCTTCACGTTCGCCTCGTGCTGGACCAGGAACCGTTGCAGCTGTTCGAGGGTGATGGGCCCGTCGTCGGTGCGGACGACGCCGTGGTTGAGGCGCAGGGTCTCGTCGGTGAGGTGGACGTGCATCACCACCGTCGGGGCGCACGCAACCAGCTGGGCCGGGGTGAGCGGTCGCCAGCCAGGCGACCGGAACGCCGACGGCCACGACTGCTGCACGGCGTCGGTGTCGGCGCGGGTGGGGACGCTGTCGGTGCCGGCCGTGTCGGTTGGTCGCTGGTTGCTCTCGTACCAGGTGAGGTCGTCGCGGTCGGGCTCGGACTCCGAGCATCCGTCGACCAGCCGGTGCTCGTCCTGCTCGTCGTCGGTCCGCGGCGTGTCCCACCACGCGTCGTCGTCTGGTCCGGGTTGGTGGTAGTTGCCGTGCTGGGCGGTTTCCCAACCCTGCGGCCGGGAGGTCGTCGGCCCACGGGTCGGTCGGATCGGCCTGGTGGGCGGCGACCTTCTCCCACGGCTCCCGGTGGGGGTCGGGGTCGTCGGCGTGCCGGGCGAGGAGATCGGTGAGCCGGGCCGGGTTCGCGATGATCCCGATCGCTTTCGACATCCGCACCGGCAGCGGGTCTTCGTCGCCGTCGTCGGCCAGGCACTCGGCGACGCGGTGGTAGAGCGCCAGCATCATGGTCACGTCGCCGGCTTCGCCGCGGGCGATCAGGGTGCGCAGTCCGGCTTCCGACGGGGTGGCCCGGACTTCCCGTTTCGCTGCGGCGAGTCGTTCCCGTTCCCGGTAGGTGGATTCGTCGACCTGCAGCATGGTGGCGTCCAGGGTTTTCAGGAACGTCGGCCACGGCAGCTGCTCCACCCAGGCGGCCGTCTGCTGGTCGACTTCGGCGGCCGCCGCCACCCCGAGGTGGCGCGGTGAGGGTGGCGATCTGTCGGGCTTTCCAGTGGTGCACGTCGCCGGCGACCACGCGTTCCCACAGTCGGGGGAGTCGGTGGCGGATGGTCAACGCGTCCGCGATCCAGGACCGGACGGACTGGGTGGAGGCGTCGAACGGGCCCACCAGCCCTTGGGCGGCGAACTCGGCCACCGGCGGGCAGCCGACCGGGCCGGGCTGCACCAGTCTCTCGACCAGGAGCCCGCCGTCGGGATGGTCGACAGCTCGAGTGCGCGTCCGCCCAGGCCGCGGCCACCAGCAGCTTGCGACAGCCCGCGATCCGCGAGTCGCGCTCGACGTCCGCGGCGAGGTCGCTCAGCGCACGGGAGTCACCCAGCGCCGCCTCCAACTCGACCTCGAACATGCGCCCATTCTACCCGAACACACGTTCGATATCCAGAGCTTTGGAGGTCCGACTTTCCTGCTGTGGTTGAGAAGTACGAGAACTGAGGAACCTGCCGGCGACCGCTTCCCGACACCTCAGGAGACGCCGATCTCGCTCAGCTGCGGCCGTCCATCCGCACGTCCGGAGCCCCCAGTCGGGCGGCATCGGCGGAGTGATCGTCGGGCTGGTCCTGGGACTCCCGTTCGGCCTCCACCCGGCCGGTGTAGTGCGCGACCTCCCGAGCGATCTGGGCCTCGTCCCAGCCGAGCACCGGCGCCACCAGAGCGGCCACCTCCGACGCGGCGGCGACACCGCGGTCCCAGGTCTCGATCGAGATCCGGGTCCGCCGGGCGAGGATGTCGTCCAGGTGCAGAGCGCCCTCGTGGGTGGCGGCGTAGAGCGCCTCGACGGCCAGGTAACCCGGCGCCGACGACAGCGGCTGCCCGAGCTCGGGACGGTCGGCCATCAGCGCGAACAGCTCGGCGGTCAACGAGCCGTACCGGTTGAGCAGGTGCTCCACCCACTCGGTCGACAGACCGGACTCGCCGGCCAGCCGGGCACGGGTGTTCCACAGCGCGCGGTAGCCGTCGGCCCCCAGCAGCGGCACCTGCGCGGTGACCGAAGGCGTCGCGGATGCCGCCGCCGATGCTCCACCGGGGGCGCCGGCCAGCTCCCGGACGGCCACGTCGACGGCGTCGGCGGCCATCACCCGGTACGTCGTGTACTTGCCGCCCGCCACGGTGATCAGCCCCGGCACCGGGGTGGCGACCGCGTGCTCGCGGGACAGCTTCGAGGTGGAGTCGGACTCGCCGGCCAGCAGCGGCCGCAGTCCCGCATACACCCCCATCACGTCGTCGCGGGAGAGCGGCCGAGCGAGCAGCCGGTTGACCTGGCCGAGCAGGTAGTCGATGTCCGCGCTGCTGGCGGCGGGGTGGGCGAGATCGAGGTCCCAGTCGGTGTCGGTGGTGCCGATGATCCAGTGCTGGTGCCAGGGGATGACGAACAGCAGACTCGACTTGGTCCGGGTGATCAGCCCGCAACCGGCGTCGATGCGATCCCGGGGCACGAGGAGGTGGACGCCCTTGGACGCGCGGACCCGGAAGGACTTCGCCGGCTGCAGACCCGTCGTGCTCAGCTTCTGGGCGAGCTCGTCGATCCACACCCCGGCGGCGTTGATCACCGTACGGGCCCGGACGTCGATCTCGTGGCCCGACTCCAGGTCACGCACCTTCACCCCCGAGATCCGCCCGCCGGCCCCGCGGGCCGGACCGTTCGGGTCGGCCAGGAAGCCGACCACCCGGGTGCTGCTGGCCACGGCGGCGCCGAAGTGGGCGGCGGTCCGCGACAGCATCATGGTGTGCCGGGCGTCGTCCACCTGCCCCTCGTAGAACGCGATCGACCCGCGGATGACCGACGGGTCGCCGGAGCCGAAGAGCTCGATCGTCTTGCGCCGGCCCAGGTGCCGCAGGTGGCTCGGCACCCCACGCCCGGCGCCCATCACGTCGTAGACCCCGATGCCCAGACCCGCGTACGCCCGGTCGAAGCCGGTGCGCAGCAGGGGGTAGATGAAACGGACCGGCTTGGCCAGGTGCGGGGCCAGCGTCTCCAGGGCGAGCTTGCGCTCCTGCAGCGCCTCGAACACCAGCCGGAAGTCGAACTGCTCCAGATAGCGCAGGCCGCCGTGGAACAGCTTGGTCGACCGGCTCGAGGTGCCCGACGCATAGTCGCGGGCCTCCACCAGCCCCACCTTCAACCCGCGGGTCGCCGCATCCAGCGCGGCCCCCGCTCCCGTGACCCCCGCGCCGATCACCAGCACGTCGAAGTCGTCGGACGCCAACCGCTCCAGGGCCTGGGCCCGGGAGGTGGGCGACAGGGGGGTGGTGGGACTGAGCACAGGACATCGCCTCCGGGAGGTTCAGGGATGGACCGAGCGTAGGCGCCGGTCCTCGTTCTCGAACACGTGGTTGTCGAGCAGCTACTCGGCGTCGACCCAGTTGAGGGTGCGCTCGATCGCCTTGTGCCAGGCTCGGATGCCGGCCTCGCGAGCCGCCGGCTCGATCGAGGAGATCCAGCGCCGGTCCTCGTGCCAGTTGGCGCGGAAGTCCTCAGCGGTGTCCCACACGCCGACGGCCAGGCCGGCTGCGTACCCGGCACCGAGGGCGGTCGTCTCGGGCACCACCGGTCGGACGACGTCGATGCCGAGGACATCGGCCTGCAGCTGCATGGTCAGCCCGCTCGCGGTGACCCCGCCGTCGACCTTGAGGGACGTCATCGTCACGCCCGCGTCGGCCTCCATCGCCTTGACCAGGTCGTAGCTGGAGTAGCAGATCGACTCCAGCGTCGCCCGGGCGAGATGGGCGGCGGTGTGGAAGCGGGTCATCCCGACGATGGCGCCGCGGGCGTCCGGCCGCCAGTAGGGCGCGAACAGCCCCGAGAAGGCCGGCACGAAGTAGAGCCCGCCGGTGTCGGGCACCGTGGCGGCCAGTCGTGCCGCCTCGGCGGCACTGGACACGATGCCGAGCTGGTCGCGCAGCCACTGGATCGCCGACCCGGTGACCGCGATCGAGCCCTCCAGGGCGTACCGGGCGGGTTCGTCACCGAACTGGTAGCAGACGGTGCTGAGCAGGCCCTGGGTGGAGCGGACGATCTCGGTCCCGGTGTTCATCAGCAGGAAGTTGCCGGTCCCGTACGTGTTCTTGGCGTCCCCCTCGTCCAGGCACACCTGGCCGACCATCGCGGCGTGCTGGTCGCCCAGCACCCCGCCGATGACGACCTCACCGCCGAACGCGGCCCGGGTGGTGCCGAACTTCTCGGCGTGCGAGGACGGCACGATCTCCGGCAGCATCGCCCGGGGGATGTCGAACAGCTCCAGCAGATCGTCGTCCCAGCGCAGCTCGGCCAGGTTCATCAGCATGGTCCGGCTGGCGTTGGTCACGTCGGTCAGGTGCCGACCGCCGTCAGTGCCTCCGGTCAGGTTCCACAGCAGCCAGGTGTCGATGGTGCCGAACAGCGCGTCGCCGGACTCGGCCGCGGCCCGCAGCCCGTCCACCTCAGCGAGCAGCCAGGCCAGCTTGCCGCCGGCGAAGTAGGTGGCGGGCGGGATGCCGGCCCGCTCGCAGATCAGGTCGCCCTGCCCGCCCCGGCCGAGCTCGGCGACCAGCTGGGCGGTCCGGGTGTCCTGCCAGACAACGGCATTGTGGTACGGCTGACCGGTGCGTCGGTCCCACACCACTGTGGTCTCGCGCTGGTTGGTGATGCCGACGGCGGCGATGTCGGAGGCGGTCACCCCGCCCGCCGCCATCGACTGCTGCACGACCGTCTCCGCGCGCTGCCAGATCTGCAGCGGGTCGTGCTCGACCCAGCCCGCCCGGGGCATGATCTGGTCGTGCTCGATCTGGTGGGAGCTGACCGAGGTGCCCGCCCGGTCGAAGAGGATGCACCGGGTGCTGGTCGTGCCCTGGTCGATCGCCGCGACGAGATCTGCCATAGGGCGAAGCCTCCCACAGCGGAGATCACTCCCGGCCAGGTGCCGAGGACCCGTAGGGTGAACCCCGTGCCCGAGAGCGTGCCGTCCGGCTACCCCACCGAGTGGGAGGCCGATGTCCTGCTGGCCGACGGCGGCGTGGCGCGGCTCCGCCCGATCCGGCCCGACGACGCCCAGCTGCTGGTGCAGTTCTACGACCGCGTGTCGCCTGAGTCGAAGTACCTGCGCTTCTTCGCCCCGTACCCGCGACTCAGCGCCAAGGACGTGGCCCGCTTCACCCAGGTCGACTACGTCGACCGGGTCGCCCTGATCATCACCCTCGGGGAGCAGATGATCGGGGTCGGCCGCTACGACCGGCTCGAGAACGACCAGGCCGAGGTGGCCTTCCTGGTCGAGGACGCGCACCAGGGCCGGGGGATCGCCCAGCTGCTCCTGGAGCACCTGGCCGAGGCTGCCCGGGAGCGGGGGATCACGAAGTTCGTGGCCGAGGTGCTGCCCCAGAACCGACGGATGGCCCAGGTCTTCGCCGACGCCGGCTACCGGGTGCAGAAGGGCTACGACGACGGGGTGCTGATGGTGGAGTTCGCCATCCTGCCCACCGACACCTCGGTCGGGGTGATGGAGCGCCGCGAGCACCGGGCCGAGAGCCGGTCGATCCGTCGGCTGCTGACGCCGGAGCGGATGGTGCTGCTCGGTCCGGGCGGCCGGGTCCAGGAGCTGGTCGTCTCCATCGTCCGCGGCGGCTTCCGGGGCGAGGTGATCGCGGTGAGCACCGATGACCACCCGGTCTCCGGCGTCCCCAGCGCGAGCTCCATCGCCACGGTGGAGGGGTCCATCGACCTGGCCGTGGTCTCGGTCCCCACGGGCGAGCTGGGCGGGGTCGTGATCGACGCGGCCCACAAGGGAGCCCACGGTCTCGTGGTGCTCACCGGTGGCGGCGACGGCGGGCACGACAACAGGACGGTGGTCAACCTGGCCCGCGCCTACGGCGTGCGGGCGGTCGGTCCCGATGCGCTCGGTCTGATCAACACCGACTCCGAGGTCGGCCTCAACGCCAGTCCGGCACCCATGCCGCGAGCAGGCGTGGTCGGTCTGTTCTGCCAGTCCGCCGCGATCGGGGTGTCGCTGCTCAACTACGCCCTGGAGCATGACCTCGGCCTGTCCTCGTTCCTGTCCACCGGCGACTTCGCCGACGTCACCGGCAACGACGTGATGCAGTTCTGGGAGGACGACGAGAGCACCCTGGTCTGCCTGCTGTCGCTCGACTCGATCGGCAACCCCCGCAAGTTCTCCCGGATCGTCCGTCGCCTGGCGCGACGCAAACCCGTCGTCGTGTTCTCGCCGGGGCGGGCCGACCGGGCCGACCACTACGGCGTACGCGGTGGTCTCGGGCACGCCGAGGAGGCGGCGATCGATGCGCTGTTCCGGCAGAACGGGGTGATCGTCAGCCACCGCCGGCAGGGCATGATCGACGCCGCCCGGGTGGTGTCCCGCCAGCCGCTGCCGACCGGTCCGCGGGTGCAGCTGGTCACCAACTCGGCCACCCTGGCCCGCCAGATGGCGGCCACCGCCGAGGCGGCCGGACTCGTGCTCAAGCCGGAGCCGCTGATCCTGGCCACCAACGCGGGCGCCGACGAGTTCCACGCCGCTGCCGGCGAAGCCCTCCGGGACGACCGCTGCGACTCCGTCATCTGCACCGCGGTGTCGCCCTACGGTCGCGACGATGCCGTCGAGGACGCGTTGGAGGCGCTGGCCGCTCACGCCGAGAAACCGCTGATCTGCGTGCTGCTGGACTTCCGCGGGCGGATCCCACCGAGCGACGAGCCGGACGGGATGGGCCGGCTGGTCACCTTCTCCTCACCCGGCGACGCGGTGCGCGCCCTCGGCTCCATCACCGAGTACGCCGGCTGGCTGGCCCGTGACCCCGGTGCGGTCCCGCTGCTCGACATCGACGAGCTGGCCGCCAAGCGCTTGGTCAACCGGATCCTGGCCCAGCACCCGGCGGGCCGTTCCCTCACCCAGGAGGAGTCGGCCGAGCTGCTCGCCGCGTACGGCATCCCACTGATCACCAAGACCGAGGTGCGCACCCTGGAGGAGGCCATCGCCACCGCCGAGGCGTTCGGGTGGAACGTGGTCCTCAAGGCCTCGGCGCCGGGTCTGCGGGCCAGGCCGGACCAGGCGGCCGTCTACCGCAACCTCGACGACGCCGACGAGATGACCTACGCCTGGCAGGACCTCACCGACGTCGTGTCGGGACTCGGCTTCGGCCGCGATCAGGCCATCGCCGCCGCGGCCCCGGTGGTCCAGAAGATGGCGCCGCCGGGGGTGGCGCTGGTGGTCCGGTCGCGGGAGGACGCGGCCTTCGGGCCGATCATCTCCCTCGGTCTGGACGGGCTGGCCAGTGAGCTGCTCGGGGACGTCGTGCACCGGGTGCCGCCGCTGACCACCGTCGACGCGGCGGGCATGGTGCGCGGGCTGCGGGCGGCACCGTTGCTGTTCGGCCGGGAGAACTCCCCGGGGGTGAAGGTGGCGGCGGTGGAGGACCTGCTGCACCGGGTCGCTCAGCTCGCCGACGACCTGCCGCAGCTGGCGGCACTGGCGCTCAGTCCGTGTGTCGCGTCGCTGACCGGCATGGCCGTGCTGGGCGCCTCGATCCGGCTCGCGCCCACCGACGACCAGCGCGACCCGATGGCCCGGGTCCTGTGAACCGAGCACGACCGTGAGGGGAGCGGAGCGGCGGCGACGCGCGTTCGGCATGGCAGGATCTACTCCCATGAGGTTGGACGCGGTGCGGCGAGACCTGCGGTCCGAGATCGAGGCGCAAGGCTATTTCCCGGATCTGGTCGAGGACACGGTCACCCTGGCCCTGGCGGGGGAGGACCTGATCGACTTCGTCGTGCACCACGAGCCGACCTTCAGCCACGACGAGATCCACCGGCACGTGACGGTGCTCGCTCTGACCCAGTCCCGGTTGATCGTCGGACACACCGACGACCAGCCCGCCGAGCCGCCGAACACCGGCTCCTACGCGGCGTCCTCGACGGAGTCGGTCGCGTTGAGCAAGATCGGCACCGTGGTGCTGACCCGGGTGGTGGCCGATCCGGAGAAGTTCCGGGCCGGTGCCGGTCGGGTCGAGGAGACCTGGCTGTCCGTCGGCTGGGGCGCGATGCGCCGGATCGACCTCGAGCAGGCCGGCTGCGCCGATCCCGAGTGCGACGCCGACCATGGCTACACCGGGACGATGGCGGGTGACGACCTGACCGTGCGGATGAGTGCGGCCGCCGACGGGGAGGACCGGGTGGCCCGGCTGGTCCGCTTCGCCACCACCCTGCAGCGGGTCACCGCCCGGTGATCATCCCCCGCTACGGGTCGGCGACCATCGCCGACCTGCTGCCGAGTCTGGGCGCGCACCTCCGAGTCCCCGGCTGCCGGGAGGACGTGCTGGGGCTGCCCGACGCCGAGCGGTACGTCGTCGTGCTCGTCGACGGGCTGGGCTGGCACCTGGTGCGCGGCGCGATCCGCGACGCGCCCTACCTCGCCTCGTTGCTGGGGGACGGCAAGCCGATCACCGCGGGGGTGCCCAGCACCACCGTGACCAGCCTGGCCTCGCTGGGCACCGGTCTGCCGCCGGGACAGCACGGGATGGCCGGCTACACCTCACGGGTGCCCTCCACCGGGGAGATCCTGAACGCCCTGACCTGGGAGTCCGACCTGCTGGCGCGGTCGTACCAGGCCAAGCCGACGCTGTTCGAGCGGGCCGTCGAGGCCGGCG
Organism: uncultured Actinomycetota bacterium; assembly: GCA_963794405.1. Lineage (GTDB taxonomy): Bacteria > Actinomycetota > Actinomycetes > Propionibacteriales > Propionibacteriaceae > Microlunatus. The sequence continues at coordinate 139,434 of CAWCDP010000015.1, read as the reverse complement.
TCGCGGTCAGCTCGATCGCCCTGGAGCGATTCGAGTTCAGTGGCCTGACCGAGGCGGGACTGCGGGGCCCGGCCTTCGTCGGGTACGCCGACGAACGCGCCACCGACCGGCGGATCGAGCTGACGGTGGCGGCCGCGCAGCGGGGCGAGCGCTCGCTGGTCTACGCGTACGAACGCGAGCTCGACCACACCGGCCACGTGGAGGGCTGCGGCTCACCGCTCTGGCTGAGGCACCTGTCCCGGATCGACGCCATGATCGAGCGGCTCCGCGCCGAGCTGGCCGACGACGTGGTGCTGATCGTGACCGGCGATCACGGCATGGTCGACGTCCCCCGGCGGAACCAGATCCTCGCCGAGGACGAGCCGGAGCTGATGGCCGGGGTCGACGCGCTGGCCGGCGAGGGACGCTTCCGCCAGCTGTACGTCGACCACGACGCGCCGTCGGCGGTGGCCGCCCGCTGGGCCGACCGGCTGGGTGAGCTGGCCTGGGTGCGGACCCGGGACGAGGCGATCGAGGAGGGCTGGTTCGGGCCCGTCGACCCCGCGCTGCGGGAACGCTGGGGTCACGTGCTGGTGGCCATGCGCACCGACTGGGCGGTGATGACCCGCCAGTTCCCCCGCGAGCTGTCGCTGGTCGGGATGCACGGCTCGCTGACCCCGGCCGAGATGACGGTGCCGCTCTTCGTCGACTGAGCCGGCCGGTCGAAGGGTCAGCCGGGCAGGGTGGTGGCGTCGAACCAGGTCGAGCGGTCGGTCGGGCTCGAGGCCGGTCGGAGCTCGGCGATCGTCGCCGCCACCGTCCGACGGGACATGCCCCGGTCCGGCGCGACCTGGTCGTCCATCTGGAACGCGGACACGCAGAGGGTGCGATCGGGATCGACACAGCTCACTGTCGTCTCGGGTGAGGTGAAGTCAGTACCCGCCAGGTCGGGACCGACGATGACCGCCGCCCAGTAGCTGTCGGCCGGAGGCTCGAGCAGCACCGTTGGCCCCCAGACCACGTTCCCGTACGCGGGGGTGAACGTCTCGCCGACCGTCGCGATCCGGTAGCCCTCGGGAAGCCCCGTCAAGGTGTACGGCAGCAGCTGGCGGACGTCGTGGAAGCGGACGGCCTCCGCGATGCCGATCATGGCCTCCCGGCGCAGCGGCTCCTGCGCGTCGCAGTCCACCGAGGCCCAGGCGCCGGGGGCGTACTCCCAGTAGACGTTCACGGTGCCGCCCGGGCGGGTGACGATCTTCGCCGGTCGACCGCGGACCCCGGCCGAGGCGACCTGCGAGTTCGGCAGATCGGGTGGCACCCCGACCACCCACACGCTCACCGTGCAGGTGGCCGGGTCGCCGGCGCCCGTGGGCACCTGCAGCAGCGAGGTCTCGACTTCCGGATCGATCGAGCGGGCCAGCAGCTTCCAGCCGGTGGCGAGCTTCACCTCGTGGCTGTAGCGCCACTCGCCGGCCCGGCGCACCGGCACGGGCAGGTGCGACACCACGACCGTGGGCAGCACCAGGGCCACCACGACGGCGAGAGCCAGGGCCGCCAGGGTGGCCGCACGCCGTCGCCGGGACCGGCGCACGGCACGGGCGGCGGCGGCGAGACCTTCGGACACCTGCTCGACCGAGGGCGCCAGCAGGGCCAGCTCGGCGATCTCGGCGTCGTGCCGGCCGGCCGGCACGGCGGCCAGCTGCCCGGCGATCCGCTTGCCCGGCCGGTCCATGGTGGTGGCGATCTCGCCCGTGTTCAGCCGCTCCAGATCGCGCAGGACCACCGCCGTGCGGGTGACGCCGGTCAGTGCCTCGAGACCGCCCGCCGAGCCGGGGGGTCTCGACCGACCGAGCGGTGAGCCGAGGAACGTACGCACCACGGCCGTCCGCAGCCGCGGGGTGGGGTCGGGTCCGTCCTCGGCAGCCGGCCACGACCGGTCCCGGGCCAGGGCTTCGCCCACCAGCTCCGTCGCGCCGCGGGTCGACCCGGCCAGCGCCGCCGCCAGCCGGAGGGTGGGGCCCAGCTCGGGCACCAGCCAGCCCGGCAGCGCGGTGGGCGGGCGAGGCATGAGCGAAGGTTACGTCGCCGGATCAGCGTGGCAGGTCGATCGCGTCGAACCAGGTGGTCGGATCGGTCGGGTCCGGCGCGGACACGATCCGCTCGGCCACCCGATCGAGGGACCGCTGCACGACGGCCGACGCGCCCGGCGCCTCCTCGGCCGACCACCGCGTGCTGAGGCAGATCCGCTGGGCCGCTCCCGCAGAGGGCTCCAGGCAGCGGTACGCGGTGCCGCTCCCGCCGTAGCTGATCACGACCGACGGGATCGAGGCTCGGTCGACGGGTTGCAGGCCGAGACTCACCACGTCGGTCCCGCTGCCGGTGTCCTCGTCCACGGAGTAGATCCGGTAACCGTCGGGCAGGGTGTCGAGGGTGAATGGCAACCGGATCCGGGCGTCGACGAACCGCACCGCCCTGGCCACCTCGAGCAGGGTCGACCGCGGGATCGCCGACCGGGTGCAGGTCACCGTGGCCCGGGCCCGCGGAGCGTACGTCCAGGTCAGCGACGGGTCGCGCGACGGGTCGTCGACGTAGCTCGCGCGCCACCCGTGGATCCACACCCGAGATCCGTGCGGCCCCTGGTCCGCCGGGCCCCGGGAGAGGTCCACGGTGCACTGTGCGACGTCGTCGTCGGACCGCACGATGGTGAGCTCGTGGTCGGGCGTCAGGATCCGCCGGCTGACCGTCATCCTGTCGACCGGCTCGAGCCGGTGGCTGAAGCGCCACTCGTCCGGCTGCCGCAGCTCCGGCGGACGCCACCGCACGCTGATCGTCGGCAGCAGCAGGACCACCGCCACCAGGATCGTCGCCGAGGCCAGCACGAGAGCCAGCAGGACCGGCCGGTCGCGTGCTCGACCCGGCGGGCGTCCCATGGCCGAAGGCTAGTGTCCCGCGTCCCACCCCGGATGGCACGATGCCCCGATGGCGGAGTTCGTGTTCTTCACCGGACCGATGGATTGCGGCAAGTCGACGCTGGCCTTGCAGTTCGACTACACCCAGTCCGTCGCCGGCCGGCTGGGTCGGCTGTTCACCAGCCAGGACCGCGCAGGCGAGGCCACCATCTCCTCCCGGCTCGGCCTGGAGCGCCCGGCCGTGGAGGTGTCCCCGGACTTCGACTTCTGGCACTACCTGGTGGGGCAGCTGACGGCCGGTGAGCGGATCGACTACCTGGTCTGCGACGAGACCCAGTTCTACCTCCCGGCGCAGATCGACCAGCTGGCCCGGATCGTCGACGAGCTCGACGTCGACGTCTTCGCGGTCGGGATCCTGACCGACTTCCGGACCCTGCTGTTCCCCGGCTCGCGGCGTCTGGTCGAGCTGGCCGATCGGATCGAGACCCTTCAGGTGCGGTCACTGTGCTGGTGCGGCAAGCGGGCCACCCACAACGCTCGGACGGTCGACGGGCGGATGGTCACCGAGGGCGCCCAGGTCGTGGTCGGGGACACGGTGCCCGACGCCGACGGCGGGCTCTCGGACCAGCCGGCGACCGCGTACGAGGTCCTCTGCCGCGATCACCACCGCCGGGGTGTCACCCGGGCCGTGGCGCACGCGGGCCGGACCGAGCCACTGCCCTTCGAACGAGAGGACGATGACCTGTGAGGAACCCGCTGCTCTCGGTCGAGGACCTGGCCGCCGCCGTGGTCGAGGCGGGCCCCCGCCCCGCGACCGTGCTCGTCGACGTCCGCTGGACGCTGAACGGGCCACCCGGTCGGCCCGACTATGAGGCCGGGCACCTGCCCGGGGCGGTCTACGTGGACCTGGAGGCCGAGCTGACCACCCACAGACCGGTGGGCGGTCGTCATCCGCTGCCCGACGCCGACCTCTTCCAGCAGACGGTGCAGCGGCTCGGCATCTCGGCCGGGACACCCGTCGTGGTCTACGACGGGGCGACCTCCCTGGCGGCGTCCCGGCTGTGGTGGCTGCTGAGCGACGCGGGACATCCCGACGTACGCGTGCTGGACGGTGGTTATGCCGCCTGGCAGGCGGCCGGGTTGCCCGTCGAGACCGGACCCGGTCCGGTCCCGGCCCCCGGTGACTTCGTGGTCGAGTCCGGTCACCGACCGGTCGTCGATGCGGACACCGTGGCCGCCCTCGTTCGGGCGAGAAGCGGCGCGGTGCTCGTGGACGTACGCGCCGCCGATCGGTACGCGGGCGAGAACGAGACCATCGACCCGGTCGCCGGTCACATCCCCGGCGCCGTGAACCGGCCGTCGACAGCCAACCTGACCGCGTCCGGTCGGTTCAAGGGGGCGACCGAGATCGCCAGGGGCTATGCCGACCTGCCGGGAGAGCCGGTGCTCTACTGCGGCTCGGGCATCACCGCCGCCCACACGCTGCTGGCCCTCGAGTCGACCGGTCGCACCGCGTCGATCTATCCCGGCTCGTGGAGCGACTGGATCACCGACCCGAACCGCCCCCGCGCCACGGGCCCGACGCCGTAGCCGCGATCACTTCTCCTTCGGGCCGCCGAACACGATCTCGTCCCAGCTGGGCACGGACGCCCGTTTGCGACGCACGGGCTTCGGCGTGGCCGCGGGTGTCGGCTGATCCGGCAGGTCGAGGGGGAGCAGCTGCTCCTCGGGCTCGGCGGGCTCCGGCCGTTCCACAGGGGTGGCCGGCTCGGGCTCGGGTTCTGGCTCGGCTTCGGGCTCGGACAGGGGATGGGGATCCCCGAACAGCACCGCCTCCACCAGCGACGCGGCCTCGTCGCGACGATCTTGGCCGGCCACGGCGGGTTCCGGTCGCCCGGGATCGTCGCTGCCCTCCGGCACCTCGATGTCGCCGTCGGACTGGTCCTCGCTCGGCTCGACCGGGTAGTCCACCACGATCGCCGGCTCCCAGGCGTCCGACAGCAGCGGGGGACCGAGCTCCGGTACGGCCGAGGCGTCGCTGGGCACCGTGTCGGCCGACGGTTCCTGGTCGGAGAAGATCTCGTCCAGCACCGACAGACCGCCCGAGTCCGCCGCATCGTCCGGAGCCTCCTGGGCCGGCGGTTCCTCGGTCGGCGGGTCTGCTGTCGGCGTGACCTTCAGCGTCCGGTGGAACTGCACCACCTCGGCGATGGTCACGTCCACCTCGGTGAACTCGGCGACCTCGACCAGGGCCGGCGGCTCCTCGGCGGGCCGGGGTGCCACCGGAACGTCCTGGATCGCCCGGACCAGAGCCAGCTCGTCACTGAGGTCGATGGTCGGCTCGGTGTCGTCGCCCGGCTCACCCGGCGTCGCGGTCTCGACGCCCGGCTGGGAACCGCGGCCGGGGGCGATGTCACCGAGCACCCAGCGACCCTCGTCGTTGCCGGCGACGGAGTAGCGTCCGGCGACATCGAAGTAGAACACCGCCTGCCGCGCGGTCTCGCCCGAGCGGTAGCCGGCCGTGACGGACCAGCGACCGTCATCGAGCCGGTACGAGTCCCAGGTCACCGTGTCGACGTCGAGGCCCCGCTGGCGCAGCCGCTCGTTGAGGGCGCCCTGCAGCGTGCGGTGTGCCGAGGTCTCGCCGCGGCGCCGCGCCGACGACATCATCGCCAGTCCCGCCACGTGCTCCCGCTCGGCGATCACGGGCGCGGCGAACCGCTCGACCCGGTCCCGGTCGACGCCGGCGTGCCGTGCGACGTCCTCGACCGACTCGCCTGCACGGATCCGGGTCTGGATCTCGCGCGGGCTGAGGGCGCTTTCCATCTCGATCTCCAGCTTCTCCGACGCGGCGGACCTCCGCGTGAGGCGGCGCGCAGCCCGCGCACCGTGTCCTTGCGCGCAGCCAGCGCACCGTGTCGTTTGCCACTCCTGTCGGTGCAGTGTCCGGCTAAACCTACTCTGCGCGGGCGCCCACGGCGTACGCGGCGAGCTCGGACGCCACCGCGCGCCGTGGTCGGGGCCGATGCCCTAATGTGCGGGCGGTGGGAGTCGTACCGGTCGCGCTCGACCTGGTCGGCATCTTCGTCTTCGCGCTCTCCGGCGCCCTGCTCGGCATCAGGATCCAGTTCGACATCGTCGGGGTGATCGTGCTCGCCGCCGTCACCGGGCTCGGCGGCGGCATCATGCGCGACGTGCTGATCGGGGACATCCCGCCGGCGTCCTTCACCGACTGGCGCTACTTCGCGGTGCCGGTGGTCGCCGGCCTGGTCGCCTTCCGCTTCCACCCCGAGCTGGCTCGGATCGAGCGCTACGTCGACTGGTTCGACGCCATGGGTCTCGGTCTCTTCTGCGTGACCGGCGCCGTCAAGGCGCTCGCGTACGGTCTCGACCCGGTGCCCGCGGCCCTGATGGGGGTGCTCACCGCCATCGGCGGTGGGGTGCTGCGGGACCTCCTCGCCAACCGGACACCGGTGGTGCTGCGCGAGGACGTGTACGCCATCCCGGCCATGGCCGGCTCGCTCGTCGTGGTGCTGACCTGGCAGCTGGGTGTCTTCCGCGAGTGGGTGCTGATCCCGGCGGCGGCCCTGTGCATCACGCTCCGCTTCCTCGCCATCCACTTCCGCTGGAGCGCACCCCGAGCAAGCGATCTCAGGCGAGGCTAGGTCAGCTGAGGCGGGGTCACCGGCTGACGCGGGCGCAGGCTGTTGTGAGCAAGTTCTAGTCTCCGCTCATGACCTCGAGCCCGCCGGCCCACCCCACTCCGGCAACCCCCCCATCGGCCCAGACCAGGGGCCAGCTCCGTGCGAGCGGCTGGGAGTCCTCTTCCATCGCGGGAGAGCTCCGGACCAACCTGATGACCAGGCTGCGCAGCGGCGCGACAGCCTTCCCCGGCATCGTCGGCTTCGACGACTCCGTGCTGCCCGAGCTGGAGACCGCCCTGCTGGCCGGTCACGACCTCGTCCTGCTGGGCGAGCGCGGCCAGGGCAAGACCCGGCTGATGCGCACCCTGACCCAGCTGCTCGACGAGTGGAGCCCCGAGGTCGCCGGCTGCGAGATCCACGACGACCCGTACGAGCCCGTCTGCGTGCGCTGCGTGGCTCTCGCCGCCGACCTGGGCGAGGACCTGCCGATCACCTGGCGTCACCGCGACGACCGCTACACCGAGAAGCTGGCCACCCCCGACACCAGCGTGGGTGACCTGATCGGTGACGTCGACCCCGTCAAGGTCGCCCAGGGTCGCACCCTCGGTGACCCGGAGACCGTGCACTACGGGCTGGTGCCGCGGGCCAACCGTGGTGTCTTCGGGCTGAACGAGCTGCCCGACCTGGCCGAGCGGATCCAGGTCGCGCTCTTCAACGTGCTGGAGGAGCGCGACATCCAGGTTCGCGGCTACTCGCTGCGGCTGCCGCTCGACGTGGTCCTGGTCGCCACCGCCAACCCGGAGGACTACACCAACCGCGGTCGCATCATCACCCCGCTGAAGGACCGGTTCGGCGCCGAGATCCGGACCCACTACCTGTCCGAGCTGGCCGACGAGATGTCCCTGATCCGCCAGGAGGCGGTGCTGGTCGCCGAGGTCGGTGACCACCTGCTCGAGGTGCTGGCCCGCTTCACCGCCGGTCTGCGGGAGTCAGCGTCGGTCGACCAGCGCTCCGGGGTCTCGGCCCGCTTCACCATCGCCGCGGCCGAGGCGGTCGCCGGATCGGCGCTGCGCCGCGCCGGTCGGACCGACGACCACGAGGCGGTGGCGAGGGTCGGCGACCTGCCGGCGGTGCTGCCCACCCTGCTCGGCAAGGTCGAGTTCGAGATGGGCGAGGAGGGACGCGAACGCGACGTGCTCGAGCACCTGCTGCGGATGGCCGTCGCGACCACCTTCCGGGAGCGGCTCGGCGGACTGGACCTGTCGGGGTTCACCGGCGTGTTCGCCGAGGGTGCGGTGGTCGAGACCGGCGATCTCGTGCCGGCGGCGGATCTGCTGTCCCAGCTCGGCACCGTCACCGGTCTGGCCAAGGTCCTCGACCGCCTCGGTTACGCGGACTCCGCCAGCCGGGGCGAGGTGGCCGCCGCCGCCGAGTTCGTGCTGGAGGGTCTGCACCTGACCCGCCGGATCGACAAGGACGCCGTCGGCGGCCGGACCGTCTACGGCGCCCGGTGAGGCTCGGCCGATGAGCGCTGAACGGTACGAGGGCGGCGACCCGCACGGTCGCTTCCGCTACGGCCCGTGGCGCGGTGGCCGGGACCCGCTCGCGCCGCCGTACGACCTGCGGGCGGCCCTGGACAAGATCGGCGAGGACGTGCTGTCCGCCGGCACCGTCCGGGACGCGCTGCGGGAGCTGATGCAGCGCGGGCTGGACGGGCGGGGCGGTCTGGACAAGCTCGCCCAGCGACTCCGCAAGCTGCGGGCCGCCGCCCGCAAGCGGGGCGACCTCGGCGGCACCCTCGACCAGATCCGGGCCGCTCTCGACCAGGCGCTGGCCGCCGAGCGGGAGCAGCTGGCCGGGATGGACGGGGACGACCACCGGCTGGCCGAGATGGAGCTGGAGACCATCCCCGACGACGTCGCCGGAGCCGTACGGGCGCTCAGTGACTACCAGTGGCGCTCGCCGGAGGCCAAGCAGACCTACGACCAGATCACCCAGATGCTGCAGCGCGAGGTGCTGGACGCGCAGTTCGCCGGCATGAAGCAGGCGCTGGAGGGTCAGGACCCCGAGGCCATGCAGCGGGTCAAGGACATGCTGGCCGACCTGAACACCCTGCTGGCCAAGCACGCGCGCAACGAGGACACCACCGACGCCTTCGCCGACTTCATGGACAAGCACGGGGAGTTCTTCCCCGAGCAGCCCGAGGACGTGGAGGAGCTGATCGACGCGCTGGCCCGCCGACAGGCGGCCGCGCAGCGGATGATGAGCTCGCTCAGCCCCGAGCAGCGCGAGCAGCTGGCCCAGCTGATGCAGCAGGCCCTGTCCGATGCCGACCTGGCCTCGGAGATGGCCCAGCTGTCGGACAACCTGCGCGCGCTGCGACCGGGTCTGGACCGGTCGTCACCGACGGGGATGGGCCAGGGAGGTCAACCGCTCGGGTACGGCGAGGCGGTGGAGGCGGTCGCCGAGCTCGCGGATCTCGAGGCGCTGGCCCAGCAGCTGTCCCAGAGCAGTCCCGGATCGACCCTCGACGACGTCGACGTCGACCTGCTGGAGAAGCGGCTGGGTCGCGACGCCGTGGCCGACCTGCAGGGGCTGCGCGATCTGGAGCGCGAGCTCGAGCGGCAGGGCTATCTGACCCGCACCGACGACGGCCTCAAGCTCACCCCCCGGTCGCTGCGCCGGCTCGGCCAGACGGCCCTCAAGCGGGTGTTCGCCCAGATCGAGGCGTCCGGACGGGGCGACCACGACGACCGGCGTACGGGATCGGCGGACGAGCGCACCGGACTGACCCGGCCGTGGGAGTTCGGCGACGAGCTCCCGCTGGACGCGCCCCGGACGGTGGCCAACGCGCTCCGTCGGTCTGCAGGATCGCTTCCAGCGATACGTCGCGCCGGTCTGCCGGGTCCCGGTGGAGCCGTGCAGCTGGCGGTGGAGGACTTCGAGGTGATCGAGACCGAGCGGCGGACCACTGCGGCGGTGGCGCTGTGCGTCGACCTGTCGTACTCGATGGTGCAGGACGGTCGCTGGGGTCCGATGAAGCAGACCGCGCTGGCCCTCAACCACCTGATCGAGACCCGCTTCCGGCAGGACTCGCTGCAGGTGATCGGCTTCAACCGGTACGCCCGGCGGCTGACCCCGCTGCAGCTGGCCGAGGTCGAGCCGGACTGGATCCAGGGCACCAACCTGCAGCACGCGCTGATGCTGGCGGCCCGGCACCTGCGCCGGCACCCGGACGCCGAGCCGGTGGTGCTGGTGGTGACCGACGGTGAGCCGACCGCGCACCTGGCCGAGGACGGCGAGGCGCAGTTCCAGTGGCCGACCACGTCGGCCACGCTGCGGGCCACCGTCGCCCAGGTCGACGAGCTGTCCCGCTACGGCGCCACCCTGAACACCTTCATGCTGGGCGAGGACCCGGGCCTGGCCCGCTTCGTCGACGCCATCGCCCGGCGTTCCGGTGGGCGGGTGTTCACCCCCGACATCGGGCGGCTGGGGGAGTACGTGGTCAGCGACTACCTGCAGGCCCGACGGGGTCGGCGGTGACCGGCGGTCGCGGCGGCCACGGCAGCGTGACAGTGGTCGGCGCCGGTCTGGCCGGGATCGCCTGTGCCCGGACGCTGCTGCAGGCGGGCGTCGAGGTCGTGGTGCTGGAGCGCGGACGGCGGGTCGGCGGCCGGATGGCCAGCCGCCGGATCGACGACCGGCCCGTCGACCTCGGTGCCTCCTATCTGACCGTGTCCGACGACGCCTTCGCCGCGGTGGTGGACGACTGGGCCGCCCGCGGCCTGGCCCGGCCCTGGACCGACACCTTCGCGGTGGCCGGCGGCGAGTCGAAGAGCGGCCCGCTGCGCTGGGGTGCGGCCCGAGGTCTGCGCTCGCTGGTGGAGGACCTGGCCGAGGGGCTGGAGGTGCGGCTGGAGACCCCGGTGAGCGCCGTCCGGCGCGACGGCGACGGGTGGCTGGTGGACGACACCGCGACCGACGCGGTGGTGCTGGCCATGCCCGACCCGCAGGCCCGCCGGCTGCTCGCGCCGGAGGTGGCCGACGCGCTGCCGGCGGACGGGACGTTCGACCCGGTGCTGGCCCTGGCGGCCCGGTGGCCGGAGCGGGTGTGGGACTTCGACGGGCTGTTCGTCAACGACCACCCGGTGCTGGACTGGGTGGCCGACGACGGACGGCGACGCGGCGACGGTGCTCCGGTGCTGGTCGCCCACTCCGGAGCCGCGTACGCGGCGCGCCATCTGGACGACCCGCAGGCGGCCGGCCCGGAGCTGGCCGGGGCGTTGGCCGACCTCCTCGGCGCTCCGCTGCCGACGAGCACCCTCGTGCACCGTTGGACGTTCGCGAAGCCGTCCGGGTCGCGCTCGCAGCCGTACGCACTGACCGAGAGCGGTCTCGGCCTGTGCGGCGACGGCTGGGCCGAGAAGCCCCGGGTGGAGGCGGCATACCTGTCCGGTCGGGCCCTGGCTGAGGCGTTGCTCGCGCGGTGACGACGCGGGTCGGGGCCGGCCCCTGAGGGCCGACCCCGACGACTTCTTGCTGCTGACTTGCTGCTGACCGAGGTCAGCGGATCAACGCGTGACGACGCCCTGCAGGCCGCCGGCACTGGTGCCGATGCGCACCTTCATCGAGGTGCCCTTCTCCTCGACCACCCTCAACGTCACGCCCGCACCGGGCAGCTTGACGCTCTTGCTGGGCGTCTTGGCGTTCCAGTACGACTTCGTGTCGTCGAACAGCGGCTGGGCGTTCTGCCCGCGGATGTAGCTCGGCCGACCGTTGAAGTGCAAGGTGAACGAGTCCGCCTTCTGGGTGCCGAACGTTGCGTCGTAGAGCTGAATCCGGTTGCGCCAGACCTGCCCATCCAACCGGTTGATCGGAGCCGGATGCGAGTCGATCGGCAGGATCAGGCCCTCACCGTTGTGCTCGCTGGTGTTGTTGTCGCTCTGGGAGGTGTCCCAGTAGGAGATCAACAAACCGTTCTGGTACGGGAAGTGCTCGACCCAGTCCGGCCGGGTGTTCGCCCAGCCGAAGTTGTACGGGCCGGTCTTCAGGTACTTGTCGTAGGACGTATAGGTCCGGTTCGACGCGATGTAGTAGTTGTCATACTGCTGGGTGATGGATGCACCCACGCTGCTGAATCCGTCCAGGGTCCAACCGTTCGGCGATGTCTCGGCCCCGTCGCTGAAGACGGTTGCCCCACCCGCGGTGAGGACGATCTGGTCGATGAAGATCCCGTTGGTCAGGGCAGGGTCGTTGCCGGCGGCGCCGCCGTCGGTGGTGTAACGAACCCGGAGGTCGATCGTCTTGCCGGCGTACGCCGAGAGATCGAACGACGCGTCGATCCAGTTTGCCCGGGTGCCGTCGATGCCGTTGTTGACGGCGGGATCGGTGAGTCCGGCGGGAGTCGCTGCGGGAACGGTGACCCAGCTGGCACCGTCCTTCACCTCCACGTAGGCGTAGTCGTAGTCGGTCTCGATGTCGAACCTCGTCTTGAAGCTCAACGTCGCTGACCCGGCCGGAAGGGTGACGCTGCGCGACATGGTGTTGTTCAGGTCGTCACCGGTTCCGCTCCACCACGTCTTCGTGCCCGCGGCGGGGGGCACCAGGGCGGTGGTGACGTCCTTCTTCGGCAGGACGGTCACCAGACCCTGCGCCTTCTTCGAGTTGTACTCGTGCGGGCCGAGTGCGTAGGTGCGCTTGTCTCCGGCCAACGCGATCTCGTAGTCGAGCCAGCCGAGCTGCAGCTTGTCCCAGGCTCCGAGGTCGGCCGGACGCGTGCCGATGCCTTCATCGTTCTTGGCCGAAGCCCGGCTCTGTGACATCAGGCTCCACCACGCCACGCCGTCGTCACCGCCGCTGGTGTCGTACAGGTCCGGCAGGCCGAGATCGTGGGCGTATTCATGGGCGAAGACCGACAACCCACCGTTCTCTGGCTGGATCGTGTAGTCACCGACCCACAGACCGGTGTTGCCGATCTGGGTGCCGCCGAGCTTGTTGGTGGCTGGGCCGGTGACGCCGGCCTGGTTCCCGTAGGCGTACCAGCGGTGCGACCAGATGGCGTCTTCGCCCTGCCACGGGTCACCGTCGGCCTGGTCTCCGCCAGCATGCACGATCTGGAAGTGGTCGATGTAGCCGTCGGGCTCGTTGAAGTTCCCGTCGCCGTCGTAGTCGTAACGATCCCACTGATCGAACGCCTTCACATCGGCCGCGATCTGCGCGTCGGTGCGACCGGACGCCTTCTGGTCGGCGACCCACTGGGTGAGCGCGTCGCTGACCAGCGCCCAGGTGTTGGAGCAGACCTGGCTGGCGCAGGGGTAGCCGTTGCTGCGGCCGTACCGGGCCTCGTTGTACTTCACCTTGACCCAGTCGGTCACCTCGCCGTTCACGGTGTACCGGCCCGAGGACTGCTTCTCGTAGTAGGTCTTCAGGGACTGCACGCCCGCGCCCTTACCGAAATACAGCTTCCGGTAGTAGTCCGCGCTGTAGTCGGGCTGCCAGACGGTGGAGTTGTCCTTGCTGCGGTCGGGCTCGGGGATCGCGTTGTGCAACGGGCCGTCGAAGGTCGCCGGGCCCGGGGTGGCGGGGTCGGTGTCCTGGTCGGGGTAGTTCGGGTGCCGGTCGTTGCCGAACTCGGCGAGCACCACGAAGATGCGGTCGGTCTTCTCGCGCTGGAGCTCGACGTACTGGTCCTTCTTCTGCTGCGTGACCTGCTTGCCGGCCCGGGCCTTCGCGCGCTGGGCCGCGCTGAGCGGCTCGGCGGTCTCGCCGACCTTGACGACCGTCGACCCGTTCTTGGTGACGGCGTCGCGGCGTCCGGAGATCACGTCGCTGATGGCGGTCTGCCGCAGCTGGTTCTGTTTGTCGGCCAGCGGGTTGGGGAGGTTGTCGGCGGTCGCGGCCGCGGGTTTCGTGCTCGGGCTGTGCCCGTCATCAGGTTGGGCCTGGGCTGTCGATCCCATCGCCACCAGAAGTCCGGCGGTGAGGGTCAGTCCCAGGGTCCCGGCGATGGCTCTGCGCATGCCATTCCCTTCGGGGAGGGGGAGGGGGAGGGGGAACTTGTGGGCCGGCTGTGAGCCAGCCCACAAGTGAGAGACCTTACGGCGTAAGTTCAGCCTTCGGCAAGGGTTTGTCGTCTATGGATCTGTTCAGGGGAGATAATCACCTGGACGACGCTGTGACGCTCAGCCGCGTCCGCGCCGCAGCAGGTCAAGCAGGTACGTCCCGTAGCCGGACTTGGCCAGAGCGGTGGCCCGGCTCTGCAGCTCGTCGTCGGAGAGGAAGCCCTGCCGCCAGGCCGCTTCCTCCGGAGCCCCGACCTTGAGGCCCTGCCGGGACTCCAGCGTCCGGACGAAGTTGTTCGCGTCGTTGAGCGAGTCGAAGGTTCCGGTGTCGAGCCAGGCGGTGCCGCGGGGCAGCACGCCCACCTGCAACCGACCGGCGGCCAGATACTGCTTGTTGACGTCGGTGATCTCGTACTCACCGCGCGGGGACGGCTCGAGCTCCCGCGCGATGGTGACCACGTCGTTGTCGTAGAAGTAGAGGCCCGGGACGGCGTAGTTGGACTTCGGGACCGCCGGCTTCTCCTCCAGCGAGATCGCCCTGCCCTCGGCGTCGAACTCGACCACCCCGTACGCGCTGGGCTCGGCGACCCAGTAGGCGAAGACCGCGCCGCCGTCGACGCCGCTGAACTTCTTCAGCTGGCTGCCGAGACCGGGCCCGTAGAAGATGTTGTCTCCCAGCACCAGGGCCACCTTGTCGTCGCCGATGAAGTCGGCGCCGATGACGAACGCCTGGGCCAGACCGTCCGGCGAGGGCTGCTGCGCGTAGCTGATCGAGATCCCGAACTGCGAGCCGTCGCCCAGCAACCGCTCGAACCCCGGGGCATCGTGCGGGGTGGTGATGATCAGCACGTCCCGGATGCCGGCGAAGATCAGGGTCGACAGCGGGTAGTAGATCATCGGCTTGTCGTAGACCGGCACCAGCTGCTTGCTGATGCCGAGGGTGACCGGGTGGAGTCGGGTGCCGGAGCCGCCGGCCAGGATGATGCCACGCATGGCAGGTGAGTCTCCCACGGAAGCGTCGGGCCTGCGGACGCGGTCAGGCGAGGAGCACGCCGACGCCGCAGGCGACGGCGAGGCCCACGACCAGCACCGGGATGCCGAACAGAGCGAACTCCTTGTTCGTGTAGCCGATGGGTCCGATCACCATCAGGTTGGTCTGGTGGCTGAACGGGTTGAGGAAGGTGAAGGAGATGCAGGTGCCGATCAGGGCGAGCAGGATCACCGGGTCCAGACCCACCTCGAGCGCGACGGTGATGGCGACCGGGGTGAGGATCGAGGCCGCGGCTGCGTTGGAGATCACGTTGGTCAAGATCGCGGTGACCAACCCGAACACCAGGACCACCAGGACGTAGTTGCCCGACACCAGGTAGCGGATCCCGTTGGCGAGCACGTCGGCCAGCCCGCTGCTCAGCACGATCGCGCCCAGACCGACGGAACCGGCCAGGATGAACAGCACGTTCCAGTCCAGGGCCCGGGCCGCCGAGCGCGGGGTCAGCACCTTGGTCACCACCATCGCCAGGGCCCCGGCCACCGCGAGGAACTCGATCGGCGCCAGGCCGAAGGAGGCGGGCAGCACGACGGCGGCCAGGATGGCCAGGGCCTTCCAGGTGTTGCCCGGCTGGGGGGCACGACTCGCCGCGTCCTGCCACAGGGCGACGAACTCGCTGGCCTCGACGGTCGCGGCGTCGGGGGCGGTCACGTAGCAGGTCGCGCCCGGCACCAGCTCGGTGCGGCGCAGTGAGACCGTCGTCCGCGCCGCGATCACCGCGATGTCGTCGTTCTCCTCGAGGTCGTTGAGGTTGCCGACCTCACCGGTGTTCACCGACACGGCGAACAACCGCTGCGGCGAGAGGCCGAACAGGGGACTGGCCCACAGGGCCCTGATGCCGACCTCGGTCGCCGCGAAGATCAGGATGTCGCCGGCCTCCATGGCGATGTCGGGAGCCAGGTACTCACCCTCCCGCTTGACCGCCGACAGCCGGTAGTCCCGCGCGACGGCCAGGCCCAGCCGGTCCGCGGTCCGACCGCGGGCCACCGCATGCTCCCCGATCGGGATCTCCACCCGCCAGTCCAGCGGCGCGATGTCGGCCGCCTGGGAACCGGCCAGCATCCGCGGTGCCGTGAAGTAGATCACCACCAGACCCGCCAGCGCGACGGGCAGGGCGATCGGGGCGAACGACAGCATCCCCATGTCGATGCCCCGACCGGAGGCGATGCCTGCGATCAGCAGGTTGGAGCTGGTGCCGATCAGCGTGATGGAGCCGGTGAGAGTGGTCAGGTGGGCGATCGGCAGCATCACCTCCCGGGCCGGGATGTTGCGGGTCTGCTCCAGCTGCTTGCTGGCCGGGATCATCATCGCCACGATCGGCGTGGTGTTCATCAACCCGGAGGCGACCCCGACCGGCGCCGCCAGTCGGCGCAACGCCTGGCGGGCGCTGGTCACCGTCAGCAGCAGGGCTCGGGTGACCCGGGACACGACACCGGTCTGCACGATGCCCTTGGCGATCACCAGCATGGCCCCGACGGTGATCACACCACCGTTGGCCAGGCCACCGAACAGGTCCCGAGCCGGGGCGATCCCCAGGAGCCCGGCGATGACGATGGCGGAGCCCAGCGCCACCACGGGTTTGACCCAGCCGGCTGTCATCACCACCAGGGTCGCCACCACCAGGATCGCGGCCACGACAATCACACGCCACCACCCGCCTCCGTCGAATCTGGCGTTTCACCCGCCGATCGACGATCTCCGCCGGTAACGTCGGCCCGGCACAAGCCGACGTCCTGCGCGGCAGCGTAGCAACGACCCACCCTCACGACTGTCTAGGATCACCGACATGCCTGCCTACCTCGTGACCGGCGGAGCCGGCTTCATCGGCTCGAACTTCGTCCGTCATGTGCTGGAGCACACCGACCACTCGGTGACGGTGCTCGACAAGCTCACGTACGCCGGCAACCGGGCCTCCCTGGAGGGTCTTCCGGACGACCGCTTCACCTTTGTCCACGGCGACATCTGCGACGCCGGACTCGTGGACGGGCTGGTCGCCGAGGCCGACGTCGTCGTGCACTTCGCCGCTGAGTCGCACAACGACAACTCGTTGCGGGATCCGTCACCGTTCCTGCAGACGAACCTGATCGGCACCTACACGCTGCTGGAGGCGGTGCGGAGGCACGACACCCGCTACCACCACATCTCCACCGACGAGGTGTACGGCGATCTCGAGCTCGACGACCCGGCCAGGTTCACCGAGCAGACCCCCTACAACCCGTCGAGTCCGTACTCCTCGACCAAGGCCGGCTCGGACCTGCTGGTGCGCGCCTGGGTGCGCTCGTTCGGGGTGCGGGCCACCATCAGCAACTGCTCCAACAACTACGGGCCGTACCAGCACGTGGAGAAGTTCATCCCCCGCCAGATCACCAACGTGCTCGACGGCGGGCGGCCGAAGCTGTACGGCCTCGGCGAGAACGTCCGCGACTGGATCCACGCCGACGACCACAGCGCCGCCGTGCTGAGGATCATCGACGCCGGTGCGATCGGCGAGACGTACCTGATCGGCGCGGACGGGGAGAAGAACAACAAGGAGGTCGTGGAGGCGATCCTGGTCGAGCTGGGGCAGCCGGCCGACGCCTACGACCTGGTCACCGACCGACCCGGCCACGATCTGCGCTACGCCATCGACTCCACCAAGCTGCGGACCGAGCTGGGTTGGGCACCGCGGTTCTCCGACTTCGCCGCCGGACTGAAGGACACGATCGCCTGGTACCGCGACAACCAGTCCTGGTGGCGTCCGCAGAAGGCGGCCACGGAGGCGGCCTACGCCTCCCAGGGGCAGTGACGGTGGCGGAGCTCAGCGTCTCCCCGACCGCCATCGATGGTCTGCAGGTGATCGGCTTGGACGTCCGAGCCGACAACCGCGGCTGGTTCAAGGAGAACTGGCAGCGCGCCAAGATGGTCGCTCTCGGGCTGCCCGACTTCGCGCCGGTGCAGAACAACGTGTCGTTCAACACCGCCACGGGGGCGACCCGGGGCATCCACGCGGAGCCGTGGGACAAGCTCGTCTCGGTGGTCCACGGTCGGGTCTTCGGTGCCTGGGTGGACCTGCGGCCCGGTGCCGGCTTCGGCCGGGTGGTGACCGCCGAGCTGGGGCCCGACACCGCGGTGTTCGTGCCCCGGGGGGTCGGCAACGCCTTCCAGACCCTCGAGGACGACACCGTCTACTCCTACCTGGTCAACGACCACTGGAGCCCGGCGGCGAAGGAGTCCTACACGTTCTGCAACCTGGCCGACGAGACCCTGGCGATCGCCTGGCCGATCTCGCTCGAGCGGGCGGAGCTGTCCGAGGCCGACCGCCGTCACCCGCGGCTGAGCGACGTGACGCCGATGCAGCCGCCCCGCCGGCTGGTGCTCGGCGCGGGGGGCCAGCTGGGCCAGGCCCTGCTGGCGGCCTGGCCGGACGCGACCGGACTGACCCGGGCCGACCTGGACCTCAGTGACGAGGCCGCCGTGGCCGGGTACGACTTCAGCGGCTACGGGGTGGTGGTCAACGCGGCCGCCTACACCGCCGTGGACGCCGCCGAGACCGAGCAGGGCCGCCGGGACGCCTGGGCCACCAACGTGACGGCGGTCGGGGCCCTGGCCCACGCCGCGCGGGAGCACCGCACGACCCTGGTCCACGTCTCGTCCGACTACGTGTTCGACGGCACCGTCGAGAGCCACAGTGAAGGCGAGCCGATCTCACCGCTCGGCGTCTACGGACAGACCAAGGCGGCCGGCGACGCGGTCGTGGCGACGGTGCCCCGGCACTACCTGCTGCGGACCAGCTGGGTGATCGGGGACGGGAAGAACTTCGTCGCCACCATGGCGTCCCTGGCCGACCGCGGCATCGCCCCGAGTGTGGTGGCCGACCAGTTCGGCCGGCTCACGTTCACCGACGAGATCGTCGCCGCGATCGACCACCTGCTCGCCGTCGCTGCGCCGTACGGGACCTACAACGTCTCCAACGGTGGCCCGGTGACCAGCTGGGCCGACGTGGCCAAGGCCGTGTACGCGGGCCGCGGCCAGGATCCGGCCCTGGTCGGGGAGGTGACGGCGGAGGAGTACGGGCGCGGCAAGGACCTCGCCCCCCGGCCCCGGCACAGTGCCCTCGACCTGGCCAAGATCACCGCAACGGGGTTTGCGCCTCGGCCGGCAGCGGATCGGCTGGACGCGTACCTGCGGGATCTGCCCTGACGTCGGCCTCGTACGGGGCTCGAGTCCGGACAGCTTCGACCGGAGGTCGAGTCCGGACGCACAAGGCGGCGATGATCAGCACCACTCCCGCGGCGATCACCCCGTAGAAGCCGGCCTGGGACCCGCCGGTGTCGATGACCTGACCGAGGGCGGCTGCCCCCAGTCCGACTCCGCCCGCCATCCCCATCGAGGTCCAGCCGAGCGCCTCGGTCAGTCGCTCCGCGGGCACCGCGGCCTGGGTGACAGCGACCGAGGCGATCAGCGTCGGGGCGATGAACAGACCGCTCAGGATCAGCAGGCCGGCGGTCGGCAGCACGTGCACCACGAACGGCAGCGGGAGCAGCGAGAGCGCCAGCAGCACGGCGCCGATCCGGAAGCGCTTGGCGGGACCGGCGCGCCAGGCGATGGTGCCGGTGATGACGCCGGAGATCAGCGAGCCGCCGGCCCAGGCCATCACGATGACACCGGCGTACTGCAGCACCCCCGCCTCGTCGGCGAAGGCGATGATGACGACCTCCATGCCCCCGAAGAGCATGCCCAGGGCGGCGCAGGCGAACACGATCGGCACCAGCAGTCGTGGCGAGAGCCGGCCGGCGGCCGTCCGCTGCGCGGTCCGCGACGCCCGCGGCGGCTCGGTGCTCCGCTGGGCGGCCAGCAGCAGCGCGCCGACCAGGCCGACCACCCCGCCGGCAGCGAGTCCGAGCGCGGGATGCACCGAGGTGGCCAGGAAGGTGGCCAGCACCGGACCGACGATGAAGACCACCTCGTCCAGCACGGCCTCCCAGGCGAAGGCGGTGTTCAGCAGCGGGGTGCCGCGCAGCCGGTGGCTCCAGCGGGCGCGGACGGCGGCGCCGGCGGAGGAGAAGCCCAGTCCCACGCCGACCGCGGTCAGCAGGGTGACCGCGAACGGGGCGTCGAGCAGCACGCTGGTGATCAGGGCGCCGGTGCTCAGGTTGTAGATGATCGTCGCCGCGATCAGCACCGGGGCCTGACCGCTCCGGTCGATCAACCGGCCCCAGACCGGGGCGGCGACGGCGGTGGTGAGCGTGGCGACCGCGGTGACCAGACCCGCCCGACCGTACGAGCCCGAGGTGATGGAGATGAACAGCACGATGCCCAGCCCGGTCATCGACATCGGCAGTCTCGCTGCGAACCCGGCGGCGGTGAACGCCCTGGTCTCCGGGGTGCCGAGCACCTGCCGATACGCGCCGAATCCGGCGGCCATGCCACTCTCCTGTCGTTGCGGACTTGCTGCTGTGCGGCAAGATCACGCTGTGTCTGAATCACTTGCAGCCGTGTCGGCAACGGTAGGGCCCGCCACTGACAGAACCCCAGCCGGCGCCTCCGGCGCCACCTCAGAAGCCGCCTCCGGCGCCCCGGAGCTGGCTCCCTACGACGCGGTGCTGCTGCTGTCGTTCGGTGGGCCCGAACGTCCCGAGGACGTCGTGCCGTTTTTGGAGAACGTCACCAGGGGCCGCGGCATTCCCCGGGAGCGGCTGGCGGAGGTGGGCGAGCACTACTTCCTGTTCGGGGGCCGGAGCCCCATCAACGACCAGTGCCGGGCCCTGCTGGCCGCGCTCCGGTCCGAGCTCGATCGCCGCGGGGTCGAGCTGCCGATCTTCTGGGGCAACCGCAACTGGGAGCCGTACGTCGGCGACGTGGCCCGGGAGCTCGCCGCGGCCGGTCACCGCAGGGTGCTGGTGCTGACCACCAGCGCGTACCCCTCGTACTCCTCCTGCCGTCAGTACCGCGAGAACCTGTACGACGCGTTCGCCGACACCGGCATCGACGTGGACCGCATCCGGCACGCCGCCGACCACCCGGGCTTCGTCGTCGCGTCGGTGGACGCGACGGTGGCCGCGGTCGACGGCCTGGTCGCCGAGCACGGTGGTGCGATCCGACCGCGGCTCGTCTTCGTCACCCACTCGATCCCGACCGCGATGGCCGAGACCGCGGGACCGGAGCCGAGATCGACGGAGGGGGCGTACGTCGACTGGCACCGGCGCGTGGCCGCCGAGGTGACCCGGGGGGTGGCCGCCGTGCGCGGGATCGCCGACGACCACGACCTCGTCTTCTGCTCACGCTCCGGTCCGCCCACCCAGCCGTGGTTGGAGCCGGACGTCAACGACCACCTGACCGCCCTCACGGCTGCCGGTGAGAGCGCTGTCGTGACGGTGCCGATCGGCTTCGTGTCCGACCACATGGAGGTGATCTTCGACCTCGACACCGAGGCCGCCGCCACGGCCCGCGAGCTCGGGCTGCCGTTCGCCCGGGCGGGGACGGCGGGCACCCACCCCGCCTTCGTCGAGGCCCTGGTCGACCTGCTGGTCGAACGCGCCGCGGTGGCCCGCGGAGAGCTGGACGAGGGGTCGCTCGCCGCTGTCGGTGCAGCAACCGGCGACGTGGCAGGTGCCGCCGAAAGGCCCGCTGCAGTCGGTCGCTTCGCCTGTCTGCCGGGCTGCTGTCCCAACCTCCGGCAGCCGGACCGCCCGTCGCTGTGCCAGCAGTCGGTGGCCCTGTAGGGTACGCGTCTGCCGATGGCAGGCACCGACTGAGCGCCGTAGGCGAGCAGCAGCGCGAGGCGGGCGGAATACCCACGACCCGCCCGCGTTGTAGCGGCGCGAGCCGAAAGAGCAACACCCGCTTGCCGCGTGTGGTATTCATACGCGCGGGCCACGACGACATGTCGGGGCCCACCGCCAAGAAAGGTAATGATGGCGACCGATTACGACGCCCCCCGCAAGACCGAGGAAGAGCTCAACGAGGACTCCATCGAGGAGCTCAAGACTCGCCGCAACGACAAGAACTCCGGCAAGGTCGACGAGGACGAGGCCGAGGCGGCCGAGTCGTTCGAGCTGCCTGGAGCCGACCTGTCCCACGAAGAGCTGACCGTCCGGGTGCTTCCGCAGCAGTCCGACGAGTTCACCTGCGCCGGCTGCTTCCTGGTCCGGCACCGCAGCCAGATCGCCGAGCAGCGCGCGAACGGGAACGCCTACTGCTACGACTGCGCCGGCTGAACCGACACACCGGAGCGGACCGGGGCGGAACGCACCAGCTTCCTGCCGGTGTAGACCCCGACCGCTCCAGCGACCGTCCACCTCAGGGCGGTCCACACCAACGCCGTCCCGCCGCTCCCGCGGCCGGACGGCGTCTTGTTCTTCCCGACCACGAACCGCCGGGCGGCGTCGAGCACCGCGCGCGCCGTGAGAGCGGCGCCGAGGCCGCCCGCCACCGGGTACACCGCCGAGATCACCTTCGTCGACACCGTCACGCTGGAACCGTACCGCGACGCCACTCCGGCGTCGGAGGACCAGGAGAGGGAGCGATTAGGTTGGTGCCCGTGTCGTACCGGGAGTGGGTCGGGCCGCCGCCGAGCTGGTGGGTGCTGTCGGTCCTGTTCAGCCTCAGCTGGCTGGTCGCCATCGGCTTCTACCTCGGCCCCCTGGCCGGCGTGCTCGGTCTGGTCGGGGCCCAGGCCGTGGTCACCTGCGTGCTCCTCGGAACCGCGATCCGACTCCAGCTGGACGGCACCGAGCTGAGGGTCGGCCGCGCGGTGCTCGACCTCGCCTACGTCTCGGCGGTCCGCGGGCTGGAAGCGGCGGCGACGGCGGTGCGGACCGGTCCGGAGGCCGACGCCCGGGCCCACCTGGTGCTCCGGCCGTACGTCCGGACGGCGGTCGAGCTGACCCTGGACGACCCGGTGGATCCGGTGCCGTACTGGATCGTCTCGACCCGCCAGCCGACCCGGCTGGCCGAGGCGGTCGCCGCGGCCCTGACCGACCCGGCCCCGAGGACCTCCGCGTGAGCGACCATTCGTCGGTGGACGTGGAGATCGCGTTCGTCGCCCTCGACGAGGGTCTGGCCGCTCCCGCGTACGCCCATCACGACGACGCCGGTGCCGACCTGGTCTCCGCCGAGACCTTCGTGCTGGGACCGGGGGAGCGACGACTGGTGGGCACCGGGGTGGCCATCGCCCTGCCCGAGGGGTACGCCGGCTTCGTGCACCCACGGTCCGGGCTCGCGGCCCGGCACGGGATCAGCATCGTGAACGCCCCCGGCACGGTCGACGCCGGCTACCGCGGGGAGATCCTCGTCTGTCTGGTCAACACCGACACCGAGACCTCCGTACGGATCTCCCGCGGTGACCGGATCGCCCAGCTGGTGGTGCAGCGGGTCGCCCGGGCCCGGTTCGTGGCCGTGCCACAATTGCCCGACTCGACCGCCACCGTCGGGAGATCCAGAGGTGTCGGCGGTCACGGGTCCACCGGCGGTCTGACCGGCGCCACCATCGACGAGGAGCAGCAACCAGCGTGAGTGCGTCATGATCTTCCGACGTCGCCGCAAGGACGACGAGGTCGCCGCCGACGAGGTCGACGAGAGCACCGAGTCCGAGGACACCGAGCTCGACGGCACCGACGGCACCGATCCCGACGGGACCGATCCGGCCGGGGAGTCTGAGGGGTCTCCGGAGGCTGGGTCCACCGAGATCGACGTCGACGCCCTCGACTCCCGCGACTGGCGTGGTGCAGGTCCCTGGGACCTGACCGAGGTCGACCTGGAGATCGAGCCGCTGCCCGGCCGAGCCCGGATCGACCTCGGCAGCATGATCATCACCGGGTTCGGCGGGGCCGAGCTCCGGCTGCAGGTGGCCGAGGAGACCCAGCAGATCGTCTCCGCGATGCTCATCAAAGGCGACTCGGCGCTGGAGCTGGGTGCGTACGCCGCCCCGCGCAGCGGCGGGCTGTGGCCCGAGCTGCGGGAGGAGATCGTCGAGGCGGCCACCGAGGCCGGCGGCTCGGCCGCCCTGGTCGAGGGCCCGTTCGGAGTGGAGCTGCGTCGGCTGCTGCCGGTCACCACGCCCGACGGCGAGCAGGGTTACCAGCCTTCGCGGATGTGGGTGGTCGAGGGCCCCCGCTGGCTGCTCCGCGGGATCCTGTACGGGCAGGCGGCGCTGGAGGACCATCTGGACCCGCCCGTGGCCGACCTGCTGACCGCCTTCCGCGAGGTGGTAGTCCGGCGCGGCGACGAGGCCAAGTCACCGGGAGACCTGCTGCCGCTGGTCATCCCCCCGGACGTCGAACCGGGTCCCGACGAGCCCGAGGAGTAGATCAGGCCCGGGGACCGTGGTCAGGGGGACCATCGGCCCTGACGCCGGCCAGTCCAGCGGATCTACCTTCGG
Source organism: uncultured Actinomycetota bacterium (assembly GCA_963794405.1). Lineage (GTDB taxonomy): Bacteria > Actinomycetota > Actinomycetes > Propionibacteriales > Propionibacteriaceae > Microlunatus. The sequence goes on along the minus strand of CAWCDP010000015.1, from coordinate 115,435 downwards.
CCTGTGGACAGCAAGGTGCTCCGTATGATCTTCACCCTCTTCGTGGGGGCCATCGTGGCGCTGTTCATCGGATTCGGCATCCACACCTTCGACCCCCCGCCGACCCCGCCCGATCTCGGTGGCATCGAGATGAAACAGAACCCGACCGATGCCGAGGTCGCGGCTATCAGCGCGGCTCAGAAGGTCTATCAGGCGCAGTCCGAGCGCTACAGCCGCGAGGTCTCGCTGATGTCGATGGGTGCTGCGGTCCTGCTGCTCGGGGGCAGCCTGCTGCTCGAGCGACGAAATCCCGTGATGGCCAACGGGATCCTGCTCGGCGGGTTGTTCATGCTCGTCTACGGCGTGGGGCGCGGGTTCGCCTCACGCGACACGACCGCGCTGTTCGTCTCGCTGGGGGTCGCCCTGGCAATCGTGCTGATGCTCGGGTTCCGCCGCTTCCGACCTCACCCCGTCTCCGAGGACCCGGCTGCGCCGCACGCCGAGGTGTCGTGAGCCCAGCGGTCCGGACCCGAGCCGGTGTCTGCGATACCACGAACTGACAACGGGTGCCTATAGTGGAAGTGCTATGGCCAAGAACTCTCTGTTGCAGCGGGTCATCCACCGACTCGCGACCTCCGACGCCGATCTGGAGTCCGAGGAGATGCAGCGTGCCGTCGAGGCGGAAGCCGCGGTGCCGATCCGGACCTGCGAGGACCGTCAGCAGGTCCGGTTGCGGGGCACGGTGTCCAACGTGACGATCCACCCCCGCGGCGGGCACCCCGCCCTCGAGGTCGAGCTGCGGGACGGCAGCGGTGCCGCCCGGCTGGTCTGGCTGGGCCGGCGCGAGATCCCGGGCATCGAGCCCGGGCGCACCCTGTCCGTCGAGGGTCGGGTCAGCTGCCGTCGCGGCGAGCGCCTGATGTACAACCCGCGCTACGAGCTCCTCGACGGGCCCCGAGCCACTTGATGGGCCCGAGCTAGCGGGTGACCCGGGGGGTCGCCGTCACGGCCACCGCCACGGTGCCGCGGCGCGGTGCCAGCATGTCGGCCAGCTCCTTCTCGTACGACTGCGCGGTGACGAACAGCAGCTCGTCGCTCGCCTCCAGGGTGCCGTCGGCATCAGGTGGCTGGGCGTGACCGTCGCGGATGAGCGCTACCAGCACCACGTCGCCGGGGAAGCGGATGTCGCCGATCCGGACACCGACCTGCGGGCTGTCGTCGGGCAGCGTCATCTCCACCAGGTTGGCGTCACCCTCGTGGAAGGTGAGCAGCCGGACCAGGTCGCCGACGGTGACGGCCTCCTCGACCAGCGCGCACATCAACCGCGGGGTCGAGACCGCGACGTCGACGCCCCAGACGTCGTTGAACAGCCACTCGTTCTTCGGGTGGTTCACCCGGGCCACGGTGCGGGGTACGCCGAACTCGGTCTTGGCCAGCAGCGAGGTGACCAGGTTGGCCTTGTCGTCGCCTGTCGCGGCGATCACCACGTCGCAGGAGTCGATGTTGGCCTCCTCCAGCGACGAGAGCTCGCACGCGTCGGCCAGCAGCCAGTCGGCCTCCGGCACCGAGTCGGACTTGATGGCGTGCGGATCCCGGTCGATCAGCAGGATCTGGTGACCGTTCTCGAGCAGCTCGCTGGCGATCGAACGGCCGACGTTGCCGGCTCCGGCGATGGCGACGCGCATGTCTCAGACCTCCTTGGGTCGGGCGGCGAGGATGGCTTCCACGTCGGCGAGTCGCTCGTCCGCGACCGCGGCGTAGATCAGGTCGCCGTCCTGGAAGACGGTGCCCCGCTTGGGCACCACCCCGGATCCGAGGCGGAAGACGAAGGGCACCTTGGCGCCGGTGGCTGCCTCGATCTGCTCGACCGTGCGGCCGACCCACGAGCGGTCGACGTGGACCTCCATCAACCGGACCGACCCGGACGGGTCACGCCACTGCGGCTCGGAGCCTGCCGGCAGCAGCCGACGGAGGACCTGGTCGGCGGTCCAGCGGACGGTGGCGACGGTGGGGATGCCCAGTCGCTCGTACACCTCGGCCCGACCCGGGTCGTAGATGCGGGCCACGACGTTGTGCACGTCGAAGGTCTCGCGCACCACCCGGGCGGCGAGGATGTTGGAGTTGTCACCGTTCGACACCGCGGCGAACGCCTGCGCGCGCTCGATTCCGGCCTCGACCAGCACCTCGCGGTCGAAACCGACGCCCTTGATGGTCTGACCGTCGAAGTCGGGACCCAGCCGCCGGAACGCCTCGGTGTTCTGGTCGATGACGGCCACCGTGTGGCCGCGCTTCTCCAGACTCCGGGCCAGGGTCGAGCCCACGCGTCCGCAGCCCATGATCACGATGTGCACGGGGCTGAGTCTAGGGGCGACGTCTCGGCTCGGAACGCGCGCCGCCAGAGGTTAGAGTGCCGCACGTGAACTCAGCCGAGGTCGCCAAGCGCCTTCTCATCGGCCGACGGCTCCGCAGCACCCAGCTGGGCGAGACCCTGCTGCCCAAACGGATCGCGCTGCCGGTGTTCGCCTCGGACGCGCTGTCGTCGGTCGCCTACGCCCCCGACGAGATCCTGCTGACCCTCTCCCTCGCCGGTCTGGTCGCGTACGGCTACTCCTGGAAGATCGCCATCCTGGTCGCGATCGTGATGTTGGTGGTCGTCGCGTCCTACCGGCAGAACGTGCACGCCTATCCCTCCGGGGGCGGCGACTACGAGGTGGCCACCACCAACCTCGGGTCCAACGCGGGTCTGACGGTGGCCAGCGCGCTGATGGTCGACTACGTGCTCACCGTGGCCGTGTCGATCTCCTCGGGTGTGCAGAACGCGAAGTCGGTCTTCCCGTTCATCGACGGTCATGAGGCCTGGATCGGCGCGCTCGCGGCGCTGATCCTGATGGCGCTGAACCTCCGCGGCGTGCGCGAGTCCGGCGCCGTCTTCGCCATCCCCGTCTACTGCTTCATGGTCGGCATCATCGGCATGGTCGTGTACGGCCTGTTCCGGATCCTGGTGCTCGGCGACGACGTGCAGGCGCACAGTGCCCAGTACGGGATCGAGGCCGACCCGAAGTACGCGGCCTTCACCGGCTTCGCCATGGTCGCGTTGCTGGCCCGCGCCTTCTCCTCCGGTTCGGCCGCTCTGACCGGGGTGGAAGCGATCTCGAACGGGGTGCCGGCGTTCAAGAAGCCGAAGAGCAAGAACGCGGCCACCACCCTGCTGCTGCTCGGCACCATCGCCGTCACCATGCTGCTCGGTGTCATCACGCTGGCCAACCTGACCGGGCTGAAGCTCATCGATGCGCCGTACTCGCACTACACGCTGAACGGTCAGCGGGTCGACGTGGTCGAGGAGACCGCGATCGGGCAGCTGTCTCGGGCGATCTTCTCCAACTTCACCCCGGGCTTCTACTTCGTGGTCGCGGCCACGATGCTCATCCTGTTCCTGGCCGCGAACACCGCGTTCAACGGGTTTCCGGTGCTGGGCTCGATCCTGGCCCGGGACGGCTACCTGCCGCGGCAGCTGCACACCCGGGGCGATCGGCTGGCGTACAGCAACGGCATCATCACCCTGGCGGTGCTGGCGATCATCCTGATCATCGCCTTCCGCGCGGACGTGACCGCGCTCATCCAGCTCTACGTGGTCGGGGTGTTCGTCTCCTTCACCGTCAGCCAGCTGGGCATGCTGCGGCACTGGACCCGGTTGCTGAAGACCGAGGAGAAGCCGACTGTCCGGGCGCGGATGAAACGGTCGCGGATCATCAACGGGATCGGGCTGACCATGACCGGCACGGTGCTGATCATCGTGCTGCTCTCCAAGTTCACCCAGGGCGCCTACATCGCGATCATCGCCATGGCGGTGCTCTTCGTGCTGATGAAGTCGATCAAGCGGCACTACGACCGGGTGTCGACCGAGACGGCGCTGGTCGAGGGCGAGGAGCGGACGCTGCCCAGCCGGGTCCGGGCCGTGGTGCTGGTCTCCAAGCTGCACAAGCCCACCGCTCGCGCCCTCGCCTTCGCCAAGGCGTCGCGTCCCAGCGTGCTGGAGGCCTTGACGGTGTCCGTCGACCCGGAGGAGACCGACCGGTTGGTGGGGCTCTGGAACGACACCGGTATCGACATCCCGCTCAAGGTGATCGCGTCGCCGTACCGGGACGTGACCGGGCCGATCCTCGACTACGTGCGCAACCTGCGCAAGGACTCCCCGCGCGACGTCGTCACGGTCTACATCCCCGAGTACGTGGTCGGTCACTGGTGGGAGCAGATCCTCCACAACCAGAGCGCGCTGCGGCTGAAGGCCCGGCTGCTGTTCACGCCCGGCGTGATGGTCACCTCGGTGCCGTACCTGCTGCAGTCCTCCGGCAAGGCCGAGGAGCGCCTCGCCCGCGACGACCGCCGCTCGCGCCGGCGCCGTTCCTACCTGGGTTCGTAGGTAGGTCGAGCGCCGAGAAGGAGGTCCGGGCACGGTTCCGTGCGCGTACGCGTGTCCGGACCTCCTTCTCGATGACGCTGTGGACGACGCTCCAAGGGCTGGCGACTCGTGTCAGCCTGCCGTGCATGAGCAGGTTCGAGGACGAGCTGAGCATGGCCCGGACGCCACGACCGCGACAGCAGCTCCGCGTTCGGGGCGTGAGTCGCCGGGCGATCGCCGGGGCGACGTACGAGTGCAGCACCCGCGGCTACCACCGCCGCACCGCCGCCCGACCGCAGCCCAGCGCATCCTCGACGCCACGGCCGTGCTGCCGATCGGCGCGGTGGTGGCCGGATGGGCCGCCGCGTTCGTGCACGGCGTCGACGCTTTCGACGGCCTCGATCATCTGACTCTCGCCCCGTTGCCCGTGCCGATCCTGCTGCCTCCCGGCTCCCGTCGTCGGAGCACGGCTGCCCTCTTCTATCGGCAGAGTGCTCGACTGCCGAAACACGAGCTGTTGCACGAGATCCCGGTGACGACGCTCTGGCGCACGATCTTCGATCTCGCCCGGTGGGCTCCCGATCTGACCGAGGCCGTGGTGGCCGTGGATGCGTTCCTGGCCGCTCGGCTCGTGACGCGGGAGACACTCGCCCACAGCATCGCCAGTGCCCCCAGCCGACGCAGCATCAAACAGGTCCGCACCGCCATCGACCTCTCGCGGGAGGGTGTCCGCAGCACCTGGGAGTCGAGACTCCGGATGTTCGCCACGCTGGAGGTCGGGATGGTGGCTCGGGCTGCCGGCGTGATCGAGAAGGAGGTCCGGGCACGTGAATGGCTCGCTGAGCGTGTCGGTACCTCCTTCTCGACGACGGAGAAGTGCGTACGGTGGCGGGATGACCACCCCTCACGAGTCCGCCGGCGCCGTGGTCGAGGTCGGCCCGGTCGCGCACGGCGGGCACTGCGTGGCCCGACTGGACGGGCGGGTGGTGTTCGTACGGCACGCGCTGCCGGGTGAGACGGTCAGGCTCAACGTCACCGACACCTCCCACGACAGCTTCTGGCGGGCCGACGCGGTCGACGTGCTCGAGCCGAGCCCGGATCGGGTGGCCCCCCGCTGCCCGGTGTCCGGCCCGGGGAAGTGCGGGGGCTGCGACTTCCAGCACGTCAGCCTGGCCGGGCAACGGCGGCTGAAGACCCAGGTCCTGGCCGAGCAGCTCGACCGCCTGGCGGGCGTCGCCTGGGACGGCGAGGTCGAACCGGTCGAGACCCCTGGCACCGAGGACGGCCTGGGGTGGCGGACCCGGATGCGCTACCAGGTGGACGAGCAGGGCGAGTGCGGGCCTGCGCAAGCACCGCAGCCACGAGATCCAACCGCTCCCCGCCGAGGGCTGCCCGATCGCCCATCCCGCCACCCCGAGCGTGGTCGACCAGAGCTGGCCGCCGGGGGTCGAGCTCACGACCGTCGCGCATGCCGACCCCGGCGACACCGAGGTGACCGAGCACGCGGCCGGCCGCGACTGGCGGCTGGCCGTCGACGGCTTCTGGCAGGTCCATCCGGGCGCCGCCGACACTCTGGTCGAGGCGGTGATCGACGGCCTGCGACCCGAACCGGGGGAGCGGGCGTTCGACCTCTACTGCGGGGTCGGGTTGTTCACCGGCGCCCTGGTCGACGCGGGCGTGAGGACCTGGGGCGTCGAGTGGGACCGGCGGGCGATCACGTACGCCCGCGGCAACGTGCCCGGAGCGAAGTTCACAGCCGGGAAGGTGGAGCGGGTGCTGCGGACGCTCCCGAAGCGCACCGATCTGGTGGTCCTCGACCCACCGCGCACCGGCGCCGGCAAGGACGTCGTCGACGCGGTGGTCGCCCGACGGCCCCGCGCCATCGCGTACGTGGCCTGCGATCCGGCCGCTCTGGCCCGGGACCTGGCTCGCGCCGCTCGTGGTGGCTACCGGCCCACCAGCATCCGCGCGTTCGACCTGTTCCCGATGACCCACCACCTGGAAGCGGTCGCCATCCTGCATCGCTAGAGTGCGACCTGAAGGACCCGCGTGATATCTTGACGTCAAGATAGTTTTCCATCGACCCCCATGGAGACGCAATGAGTGTCAACAGCTTCGGTTCGCAAGCCACCCTCCAGGTCGGTGACGCGTCGTACGAGATCTTCCGGCTCGACGCCGTGGAGGGGCAGGAGACGCTGCCGTACAGCCTGAAGATCCTGCTGGAGAACCTGCTCCGGACCGAGGACGGCGCGAACATCACCGCCGACGACATCCGTGCGCTCGCCGCCTGGGATCCCAATTCAGAACCGTCGAAAGAGATTCAGTTCACCCCGGCCCGGGTGATCATGCAGGACTTCACCGGCGTCCCGTGCGTGGTCGACCTGGCCACCATGCGCGAGGCGATGGCCGACATGGGCGGCGACCCGGCCAAGATCAACCCGCTGGCTCCGGCCGAGATGGTGATCGACCACTCCGTGATCGCCGACGTGTTCGGCACCGCCGACGCGTTCGTCCGCAACGTCGAGATCGAGTACGGCCGCAACCGCGAGCGCTACCAGTTCCTCCGCTGGGGTCAGACCGCCTTCGACGACTTCAAGGTCGTGCCGCCCGGCACCGGGATCGTGCACCAGGTCAACATCGAGCACCTCGCGCGGGTGATCTTCCCGCGCACCGTCGACGGCGTCACCTACGCGTACCCGGACACCTGCGTGGGCACCGACTCCCACACCACCATGGTCAACGGTCTCGGCGTGGTCGGCTGGGGCGTCGGCGGCATCGAGGCGGAGGCGGCCATGCTCGGCCAGCCCGTCTCGATGCTCATCCCGCGTGTCGTCGGCTTCAAGCTGTCCGGCGCGCTGCCCGAGGGCGCGACCGCCACCGACCTGGTGCTGACGATCACCGAGATGCTGCGCCAGCACAAGGTGGTCGGCAAGTTCGTGGAGTTCTACGGGCCCGGTGTCTCCCAGGTGCCGCTGGCCAACCGCGCCACCATCGGCAACATGAGCCCGGAGTACGGCTCGACCATCGCCGTCTTCCCGATCGACTCCAAGACCACCGACTACCTCCGCCTCACCGGCCGCTCCGAGGACCAGATCGCCCTCGTCGAGTCGTACGCGAAGGAGCAGGGGCTGTGGCACGACGACGATCGTGAGCCCCGCTACTCCGAGTACCTCGAGCTGGACCTGTCGAGCATCGTGCCGAGCATCGCCGGCCCGAAGCGCCCGCAGGACCGCGTCATCCTGGCCCACGCCAAGCAGGGCTTCCGGGAGGCGCTGCGCGACTACGTCGGCGCCGACGACCTGAACGGCTACGACGAGTCGGTGGCCGAGTCGTTCCCGGCCTCGGACTCGCCGACCGGTTCGGGTGGCAACGGCAACAGCGAGCCGCACGAGTACGGCGAGGACGTCCCCGCCGACATCGGTCGGCCGTCCAAGAAGACCACGCTGGTGCTGGACGGCGCCGAGGTCGAGATCGACCACGGCGCGGTCACCATCGCCGCGATCACCTCCTGCACCAACACCTCCAACCCGAGCGTGATGATCGGCGCCGCGCTGGTGGCCAAGAAGGCGGTCGAGAAGGGCCTCACCCGCAAGCCGTGGGTCAAGACCACCCTGGCCCCGGGGTCGAAGGTGGTCAGCGACTACTACGACCGCTCCGGTCTGACCCCCTACCTGGACAAGCTCGGCTTCAACCTCGTCGGCTACGGCTGCACCACCTGCATCGGCAACTCCGGTCCGCTGATCCCCGAGGTGAGCCAGGCGGTCCAGGAGAACGATCTCGCCGTCGTCTCGGTGCTCTCGGGCAACCGGAACTTCGAGGGACGCATCAACCCCGACATCAAGATGAACTACCTGGCCTCGCCGCCGCTGGTGGTCGCCTACGCCCTCGCCGGGTCGATGGACATCGACATCACCACCGAGTCGCTGGGCACTGACGAGTCCGGGAATCCCGTGTACCTGAAGGACATCTGGCCGACCGAGGCGGAGATCGACGAGATCGTCGCGTCGGCCATCGGGGCGGAGATGTTCACCGACTCCTACGCCGACGTGTTCGCCGGCGACCAGCAGTGGCAGTCGCTGCCGACGCCGGAGGGTGACACCTTCGAGTGGGACGCCGACTCCACCTACGTCCGCAAGCCCCCGTACTTCGAGGGCATGCCGGCCGACCCGCAGCCGGTCACCGACATCGCCGACGCGCGGGTGCTGCTGAAGCTCGGCGACTCGATCACCACCGACCACATCTCCCCGGCCGGGGCGATCAAGGCCGACGGCCCGGCGGGCACGTACCTGTCCGAGCACGGCGTCGAGCGTCGCGACTTCAACTCCTACGGGTCCCGCCGCGGCAACCACGAGGTGATGATCCGGGGCACCTTCGCCAACATCCGGCTGCGCAACCAGCTGGCTCCCGGCACCGAGGGCGGGTTCAGCCGCGACTTCACCGTCGAGGGTGGACCGGTGACCAGCGTCTACGAGGCGTCGGAGAACTACATCGCGGCCGGCATCCCGCTGGTCGTGCTGGCCGGCAAGGAGTACGGCTCCGGCTCGTCCCGCGACTGGGCCGCCAAGGGCACGGCGCTGCTCGGGGTCAAGGCCGTGATCGCGGAGTCGTACGAGCGGATCCACCGGTCCAACCTGATCGGCATGGGGGTTCTCCCGCTGCAGTACCCGGAGGGTCAGAACGCCGAGTCGCTCGGGCTGACCGGTGAGGAGACGTTCCAGTTCACCGGCGTCACCGAGCTCAACAACGGCACCACGCCGAAGACGGTCAAGGTCACCGCGGGCGACGTCAGCTTCGACGCGGTGGTCCGGATCGACACCCCCGGTGAGGCCGACTACTACCGCAACGGCGGCATCATGCAGTACGTGCTGCGTTCCTTGCTCAAGAAGTAGGGGTCGCTGCTGAAGAAGTAACTCCTTCCCAGCAACGCAGAACTCGACCCGGCGCGATCATGAACGCGCCGGGTCGAGTCGTTCCAGCACCGACGCGAAGTGTGCGTCGTAGTCGGTCACGGCGCGGTGCAGGTGGCCGAACAGCTCCAGGTTGATCGCCCCGAGCAGACCGCCCCAGGCCGTCACCGTGCTCAGGATCGCCTCGTCGGAGAGGTCGACACCGGCGAGGGTGCGGAATCCGTCGAAGGTGGACGTCCGCGGACCGACCTGATCGAGGTCGGCGGCCAGGCCGATGAGCACACCGGTGACCCGCGCGGACGGCGCGATGGTCGTCGCCGGGGCGGCGTAGCCCGGCACCGGTGAGCCGTACAGGAACGCGTACTCGTGCAGCGCGGCGATCGCCCAGGCCCGCAGTGTCCCGCCGAACGTGCGCCACCGACCGGACAGGTCCGCCCGTTCACAGCCCGCATCTGCTGCTTCGAGCAGGTCGGCCAGCTCGCCGTAGAGCACCACCAGCAGCTCGGTCAGCAGCTCGTCGCGGCTGGGGAAGTAGCGGTAGACCGCCGACGACGCCATCCCCAGATCGCGGGCCACCGCGCGCACCGACAGCTGCGCGGGACCGATCTCGGCGAGCTGGCGGCGGGCGCTGGTCACGATCGCGGCGGTCAGCTCCCGGCGGGCGACGGCGCGGGCGGTCAGGGGGGCGGAGTTGACGAGAGGGGTGGACACGGGTCTCAGTTTGTCAGTCAGATGAGGACAGTGCAACAAAACGAGAGCACTGCTCTTGACTTCACGATCGCGCGAGCGCATGCTGGTGGAAACGAGAGCACTGCTCACACTTTCAAGGAGTCCAGATGACCAAGACCTACGTGATCGTCGGAGCCGGACCGGTCGGACGGCACACCGCCGAGATGTTGCGCGACCGCGGCGACCAGGTCCGGCTGGTGACCCGCTCGGGCCACGTCGAGCTCCAGGGGATCGACACGGTGGCCGCCGACGCCTCGAACCCCGACGTCCTGACCCGCATGAGCGAGGGCGCCGCCGCCCTGGTCAACTGCGCCAACCCGGCCGACTACACCACCTGGGAGGACGTGTGGCCGCCGCTGGCAGAGAGCCTGCTGACCGCCGCCGAGCGGACCGGAGCGACGCTGGTGACGGCGTCCTGCCTCTACCCGTACGGTCCGACGGACGCGCCGATGGTGGCGGGACAGCCGGATGCGGCGACCGACCACAAGGGCCGGCTGCGGGCGGGCATGTGGGCCGAGGCGAAGTCCCGGCACGAGGCCGGCCGGCTGCGGGCGGTCGAGGTGCGCGGAGCCGACTACGTGGGCGCGGGTGTGGGCGGCAACGGTCACATCACCCGGCACCTGGCCACGGCGACGAAGGGCAAGGCCGCCTGGGTGATCGGCAAGCCCGACCTGCCGCACAGCTGGACCGACGTGGCCGACATGGCGCGGACGCTGGTGGCCGTCGCCGATCGCCCGGAGTCCTGGGGCCAGGTCTGGCACGCGCCGACCGGTGCGCCCCGCAGCCAGCGAGAGGCCCTGACCGACGTGCTCGCCGCCGGCGGCCACGCCCCGGTCGCTGTTCGGTCCATCCCACGGCCGGTGCTGCGGGGACTGGCCCTGGTCAACCCGCTGATGCGCGAGATCGCCGAGCTGGCGTACATGTGGGAACGGCCGTACGTGCTCGATTCCTCGCGTACGCAGGACGAGCTCGGACTCGAGCCAAGCCCTTGGGACGAGGTGTGTCGTCGGACCTTCGAGGGCAATCGGGAGCCGGTCAGCGCCTGACCCGGCGGATCAGTCCTGATCGCTCGCGGTCAGCGCTGCTCCTTGGGGCACCACCAGGTGGTGCGTCCGCCGACGGTCGCGACGGTCATCTCGGTGCCGCAGCGCGGACAGTGCCGACCGGTCTTGCGGAACTCGATGATCTCGCCGGTGTGCACCCCGCCCTGCTCGATGGCGGCCACGGTGGCCTTCTGCAGGCTGCGGTAGAGGCGGTTGAGCTCGTTCCTGGTGAGGTCGTCGGCGGGGCGGCGCGGCGACAGCTTCGCCTGCCAGAGAGTCTCGTCGGCCAGCAGGTTGCCGACCCCGGCGACGACCGACTGGTCGAGGAGGCGGGCCTTGACCGGGGCCGTGCTGCGGCTGAGGCGACGGATGAACTCGGGACGCTCGACGTGCTGGGCGTCGGGTCCGAGATGGCTCAGGTCGGGGTCGATCCGAACCCGGCCCAGCCGTCGCTTGTCGAACAGGGCCAGGGATCCGCAGTCGGCGAAGATCAGGGTGAAGCGATCCCAGACGGGATTGCGACGGGGGTCGTCGAGTGCGTTCGCGTACGGTCCGGCGAGCCGGTCGCCACCCTCGGTGGGCGCACCGCCGGGCCGGGTGATCACCATCCGGCCACTCATCCCGAGGTGGATGCCCAACGTCGGGCCAGGCGTCGTGGACCGGCCCACCCCCGAGGTCTCGCACCACATCGACTTGCCCTGGCGGTGGGCGGCGGTGAGCGTACGGCCGCGCAGGGCCGCAGCGATCTCGCCGGGTGCGTGCGGTCGGCAGACCCATGTGTCGGTGTCGTCCACCTCGGCGATGCGCCGACCCAAGGCGGCCTGCTCGATGGCCGACCGCGCGCGCTCGACCTCGGGAAGCTCCGGCATCAGCCGAAGGCCGGGATGCTCAGGTGGGCCAGACCCTGGTCGGCGGGGGAAGGGACCCGGCCGGTGCCGATCAAGATCACGTCCTGGTCGGACAGCTGCGACGGGAACGGCCCGCCGGCCAGCTCCTCGACGGTGGCCCGGGCGAGGTCGAGGGCCGCGCCGGCAGGAGCGTCGATGATCAGCTCCACACCGAGATCGAGGTGGTGGACGGCGAGCTCGACCGCCCAGGTGGCGAGGAAGTCGCCGGTGGAGATCACGTGATCTTGGAAGTCGAGGGCGCTCTCCGGGAGCAAGATGGCTGCACGCACGAGAGTCCTTCCCGTCACGGTCAGGTGCCGGATGCTCCCGGACGGTTGCTGGTAGGCCGACGTCAGCAACCGCACATAGCGGACGTGGTCGGTGCCGCTGGCCTCGTCGTTGCTGGTCGGTGCCTGCGACCAGTAGGAGGCGGCGTCCACGGTCGGGGCGGCGTCGGTGGGGGACACGATCCCGAGCAGCATCTCCTGCAACCCGAGGTGGACGTGGGTCAAGACGTCGGCCACGGTCCAGCCACGGCACCGGGAGGCCGCCAGCAGCTGATGATCATCGAGACCGGCCGCCAGGGCGAGGAGCAGGTCGAGCTCGCCGATGAAGGCGTCACGCCCCTGTGCGAGGTCGATGCGCATCGACCCAGCCTGGCACGCGACCTCAGACGTGCAGTACGGCGGCTCCGCCGAACCGGCCGTGCTTGAGATCGGACAGGGCGTGGTTGGCCTCGGCGAGCGGGTACGCGGAGGTGGTGGCGGTGACGCCCAGGCGGACCGCGAGCGCCAGGAATGTCTCGCCGTCGTCGCGCGTGTTGGCCGTGACGCTGACCAGGCGCCGCTCCTGGAACAGCGTCTTCTCGTAGCTCAGCGTCGGGATGTCGGAGGACCAGATGCCGGCCATGGCCAGCGTGCCGCCGCGGTCCAGGGCGCTCAGTGCACCCGGCACCAGCTCCCCGGCGGGCGCGAACATGATCGCGCCGTCGAGCGGCTCCGGCGGCGCGTCGGCCGGCCCGCCGACCGAGTCCACGCCGAGCTCGCGAGCCAGCGCCTGGTTGTGCTCTCCTCGCGTGAGGACGTGTACCCGGAGACCCTGGGCCAGGGCGAGCTGGGCAGTCAGGTGGGCGCTGCCCCCGAAGCCGTAGATCCCGAGGCGACCGCCGTCCGGCACGTCGGCGCGCTGAAGGGCGCGGTAGCCGATGATCCCGGCGCAGAGCAGGGGAGCGGCCGACTCGTCAGCCAGACCGTCGGGAATCCGGTAGGCGTAGGCCTCGTCGACCAGACACTGCTCGGCGTAGCCGCCGTCCACGTCCCAGCCGGTGAAGCTCGGGTGCAGGCACAGGTTCTCCCGGCCTTGGCGACAGAACCGGCAGCTGCCGTCCGTTCGGCCGAGCCAGGCCACGCCGACGCGATCGCCGGGTCGGAAGCGCGTCGCCCCAGCGCCGAGCGCGTCGACCACCCCGACGACCTCATGGCCCGGGGTCACCTGCGCGCGCTTGGGGGGCAGGTCGCCCTCGGCGAGGTGCAGGTCGGTACGGCAGACGCCGCAGCAGGTGATCCGCACGCGGACCTGCCCAGGACCGGGCTCGAGGTCGTCGCGCTCGATCCGCAGCAGAGGATGATCATCGAACGGCCCGGGCCGGTCGACCACCCATGCGTCCATGGACCTCATTGTGCTGCGGCGGGGTGGTGGAGCGGAACGTGGGAGTGGGTCCCCACCGACATCGTCACCGACACCGTCTCGGCCGGACTGATGCTGTTCTGGACCTACGGCACGGTCGGGCCCAGGGCGCTGCGGATGCGGTCGGCGTACGCGTCCATCTCACCGTCGGCGTAACGGGTCCGCGGCCAGAAGAAGCCCTTCAGCCCGTCACCCTTGGTCCGGGGCACGACGTGTACGTGCAGGTGCGGCACAGACTGGCTGACGACGTTGTTCATGGCCACGAAGGTGCCCTGGCCCCCGAGCGCCGTGCCCAGCGCGGCGGCGACGCGTTGGGCGGCTGCTAGCAGAGGCGTCATCAGCTCGCTCGGCAGGTCGAGCAGGGTGTCGACGTGCCGGACGGGGGACAGCAGCACGTGCCCCTTGAACAGCGGTCGGTGGTCGAGGAAGCCGACCACCTCCTCGGTGCGCAGCACGACGGCCGCGTCGAGATCACCGCGGACGATCTGGCAGACGATGTCGTCACTCACGTGGACGACTGTAGGACGTCTGAGCTACTATCGAACGTATGAGCGAATCGGCGTACGTCCCCCCGGGCTGGCCGTCCCAGGTGCGACCGCCCGGCGCGCCCGGTTGGGAACGCACGGCCACCGCCTTCCTGCTGGACTGCTGCCCGCCGGAGTTCCGCGGCTACCCGGTGCTCCGGCGGCACCCGGTCGTGCTGGCGCGGTTCGCCGCCCGGTTCGTGGCCGGTCAGTGCACGACGGCACAGGACGGGGTGGCCGAGATCCGCACCGGGCTGCCGCGCAGCGTTCCCCACGATGTCGTGACCGCGGCGGTGGAAGCCTGGCTGGAGCAGGCGGCCCATCTGCTCCGGGTCCGTCGCGCGGTGGGCCTGGTCGAGGAGGCCCTCCGTGGAAAGGAGTTCATCGCCCGCCTGTGATCCCTCTCACCAGGGTGCGCGTCCCGGGGGGCCCCTGGACGTAAACTCGCGTTCATGCCCCCCGCGCCCGAGGCCGGCGTCTCTGAGCACGAGCCGTACGGACTGCTTCATTCTGTCGCCGACCCCTCCGACCTCCGTCGGCTGAGTCCCGACCAGCTGCCGTCGTTGGCTGCCGAGATCCGTGCCTTCCTGATCGACCAGGTCAGCCAGACCGGCGGGCATCTCGGACCCAACCTCGGCGTGGTCGAGCTGACCATCGCCCTGCACCGCGTCTTCGAGTCTCCTGACGATCCCATCATCTTCGACACCGGTCACCAGACCTACGTGCACAAGATGCTGACGGGTCGCCAGGACGCGTTCACGACCCTGCGCCAGAAGGGTGGGCTCTCCGGCTACCCGAGCCGGGCGGAGTCCGAGCACGACTGGGTGGAGAGCTCGCACGCCTCGACGTCGCTGTCGTACGCGGCCGGCATCGCGCGCGGGCTGCAGCTGCAGGGGAAGACCGGCACCGTGGTGGCGCTGGTCGGCGACGGTGCTCTGACCGGCGGCATGGCCTGGGAGGCGCTCAACAACATCGCGGCCGACGACGACCTGCCGCTGGTGATCCTGGTCAACGACAACGGTCGCTCCTACACCCCGACCGTCGGCGGTCTCGCCCGGCACCTGTCCGGGCTGCGCACCAACCCCCGTTACGAGCAGGTGCTCGAGCTGGTCCGCAAGCAGGTCAACCGCGCGCCGCTGTTCGGGCGGGCCGCGTACGACCTGCTGCACGGCATCAAGAGCGGCCTCAAGGACGTGATCGCACCGCAGGGCATGTTCTCCGACCTCGGTCTGAAGTACGTGGGCCCGGTCGACGGGCACGACGAGGCGGCCGTCGAGCGCGCCCTGCGGCACGCCAAGCAGTTCGGTGGGCCCGTCCTGGTGCACTGTCTGACCCGCAAGGGCAACGGCTACTCGGCGGCGGAGAACCACGAGGAGGACCGCTTCCACGCGGTCGGCAGGATCGACGCCAAGACCGGTGTGGCCATCGGTGGTCCCGGGGCGGTGAAGTGGACCGACGTCTTCGCCGAGGAGATCCTCAAGCTGGGCGCCGTGGACGAGCGGGTCGTCGCCATCAGTGCCGCGATGATCCACCCGACCGGTCTCAACCGCTTCGCCGCCGCCTTCCCCGAGCGAGTGATGGACGTGGGCATCGCCGAGCAGCACGCCACCACCGCGGCGGCCGGGCTGGCGATGGCCGGGATGCACCCGGTGGTGGCCGTCTACGCGACCTTCCTGAACCGCGCCTTCGACCAGCTGCTGATGGACGTCGCCCTGCACAGCTGCGGGGTGACCTTCGTCCTCGACCGGGCCGGCGTGACGGGACCGGACGGGGCCAGCCATCACGGCATGTGGGACATGTCGATCGTGCAGGTCGTGCCCGGTCTGCACCTGACCGCCCCCCGCGACGGCACCCGGCTGCGGCAGGCCCTGGCCACCGCACTCACCATCGACGACGCCCCCAGCGTGATCCGCTACTCCAACCAGCAGGTCCCCGCCGATCTCGAGGCGATCGACAGCGACCGGGGGATCGACATCCTGCTGCGGAGCGATCAGGAGCCCAAGGTGCTCGTCGTCGCGTACGGCCAGCTGTGCGGCACCGGCGTCGCCGTCGGTCGACGGCTGTCCGACCAGGGCATCGGCGTGACCGTCGTCGATCCCGTCTGGGCGTTGCCGGTCAATCCCGCCCTGCTGGAGCTCGCCGCCCAGCACCAGCTGGTGATCAGCATCGAGGACAACGACGTGATCGGCGGCTGCGGTTCGCGGCTGGCGCAGGAGCTCCGGTTCGCCGGCGTCGACACACCTCTGCGCGAGTTCGGCATCGCTCCGGAGTTCCTCGAGCACGGCACCCGCGACGAGCTGCTGGAGCAGCTCGGGCTGACGCCGCAGGAGATCGCCCGCTATGCCGTGGAGGCCGTCGTCCGCGTCCGCGCCACACACGGACAAGGTGCTGACTCGGCCCGGTTGTGAGGTCTAGGCTGCCGATCACTGGCTCAGGCTGGACCTTCCCCTGACGATCGGAGTGGCACGTGAGCGTCATGCGCACCAAGAGCATCGAGCAGTCCATCGCGGACACCGATGAACCGGACTACAAGCTCAAGAAGACCCTGTCGGCGCTGGACCTGACCGTCTTCGGCGTCGGCGTGATCATCGGGGCCGGCATCTTCACTCTGACCGGACGGGCGGCCAGCACCGTCGCCGGCCCGTCGATCGCGCTGAGCTTCGTGATCTCCGCCGTCGCCTGCGGCCTGGCGGCGCTCTGCTACGCAGAGTTCGCGTCCACCGTGCCGGTGTCGGGATCGGCGTACACGTTCTCGTACGCCAGCCTGGGCGAGATCATCGCCTGGATCATCGGCTGGGACCTGCTGCTCGAGCTGATGCTCGGCGCCAGCGTGGTCGCGCAGGGCTGGAGCGCGTACGCGGTGGTGTTCCTGGGCAACATCGGCATCACCTGGCCCGACAGCATCGGTCCGGGCGGCGGCATCGACGTGCTCGCGATGCTGCTGGTCGCCGTCCTGGCCACGCTGGTCACCATCGGCATCAAGGAGTCGATGCGGGTCAACATGGTGCTGGTCGGGGTCAAGCTGTTCGTGGTGCTCTTCGTGATCTTCGCCGGCATCGGCTTCATCAACCCGGCCAACTACAGCCCGTTCATTCCCCCGAGCGTGCCGGTCAGCAGCGACGTGGCCTGGTTCCACCAGCCCCTGATCCAGGCGGTGCTGGGCTGGGAGCCGAGCGCTTACGGGATCGGCGGCATCTTCGCCGGCGCCGCCCTGGTCTTCTTCGCCTACATCGGCTTCGACGTGGTGGCCACCACCGCGGAGGAGGCCAAGAACCCGCAGCGCGACCTCCCGATCGGCATCCTGGCCTCCCTCGTGATCTGCACGATCCTCTACGGCGCCGTCTCCCTGGTGATCACCGGCATGGTGAAGTACGACCAGATCGACACCTCGGCCGCCCTGGCCACGGCTTTCACCAAGCTCGGCCATCCCGGGTACGCGACCCTGATCGCCGCCGGTGCTGTCGCTGGTCTGACCACGGTGGTGCTGACCCTTCTGATCGGCGCCAGCCGCGTGGTGTTCGCCATGTCGCGTGATCACCTGCTGCCGGCCCCGCTGAGCAAGGTGCATCCCAAGTTCCAGACCCCCTACGTGATCACCATCATCATCGGCGTGCTGGTGATGCTGGTCGCCGGGCTGACGCCGATCGGCAAGCTCGAGGAGATGGTGAACATCGGGACGCTGACCGCGTTCATCCTGGTGTCCATCGGGGTGATCGTGCTGCGCAAGTCCCGGCCCGACCTGCCGCGTGCCTTCAAGGTGCCGTTCGTGCCGGTGCTGCCGATCCTGTCCGCGGCCATCTGCTTCTGGCTCACCCTGAACCTGTCCATCGAGACCTGGTTCCGGTTCGTGATCTGGATGGTGCTCGGCTTCGGCTTCTACTTCCTGTACGGCTACAAGCGGTCCCGACTGGCCACCGGGGAGACGCTGCAGGAGATGTCGAAGAACTACGACCTGGAGAAGTAGCCACGGCATCTCCGCGGAGTGGGGCCTCGACCGACACCAGCTGGGAGCTGCGACACCGGGATCACCCGTGGCCGGGGGTGGTCTCGGCGGTCGGCTACCGCACGCCGACACCCGAGCATCCGGTGCACTACGGGCTGCCGTCGCCCTGGCTCACGGTGATCTTCAGTCTCGACGACGGCGTCGAGTCGGCCAGCGACCGGGACGCGCTGGCCTCGGCGCCGCCGCTCCCGATCATCGCCGCCGGCCTGCACACGCGCTCGAGCTTCGTCCGGCAGCGTCCAGGGCAGGCCGGCGTCCAGCTGGCCGTGCACCCGCTGGCGTCCCGCTCGTTGTTCGGCCTCCCCGCCGCCGAGCTGAGTCTCACCGAGTTCGACGGACGTGAGGTCCTCGACCGGCAGTCGACGACGGCCCAGCAGCGCCTGACCGAGTGCGGCGGCTGGACCGACGCCTTCGACCTGCTGGGCGGACACCTCACCGGCTCCCTCGCTCGGCACCATCGCGTCGAGGTCCGCAGTGAGCTGCGACATGCCTGGAGCCTCCTCCAGAGCAGCGGGGGCCGGCTGTCGATCGCCGAGGTCGCCGCTCGCGTTGGTCTGACCACACGCCACCTGGGCTCCCTGTTCACCCGCGAGGTCGGCCAGTCGCCCAAGGCCGTCGCCCAGCTGATCCGATTCCAGGGGGCGGTCGAGCTGATCAGGTCCTCGGTCGGCCGGACCGGCCGGGCCGATCTCGCGAGAGTGGCGGCGCGCAGTGGCTACGCCGACCAGTCACACCTCACCCGTGACTTCGTCGAGCGCATCGGCGTGCCGCCGACCCGCTGGATCCGCGAGGAGTTCCGAAATCTCCAAGATCACGGGGCGCCGCCCGCGGCATGATCGGCTGCATGACCACCACCGAGAACCCCCGGGCCGCCAATCCGACCGCCGCCAATCCGACCGTCTGGCTCACCCTGCAGGCCCACGACGCCCCCGCCCTGATCGACTTCTACGTGGCCGCGTTCGGTTTCACCGTCCGAGCCCGCTACGACGAGGAGGGCACCGACCGCGTCGCGCACGCCGAGCTGCACTGGTCCGAGGGCACCGGCGCGCTGATGCTGGGCTCCCACAAGCCGGGCGGAGAGTGGACGACCGAACCCGGCACCGCCGCCGCGTACGTGGTGAGCACGGATCCGGCCGCCCTGCACCGACGGATCGTCGAGCACGGCGGAGCCCGCCGGCGTCTCCGCGCTGACCGAGAAGGACTACGGCTCGAGCGAGTTCACTGTGGTCGATCCCGAGGGCAATCGGTGGTCGTTCGGGACCTACCCCGGCGAGCGCTGACGCTCGCCCTGCGTCACGGCAGCGTCGCGATGCCCTTCGGCAGGAACCGCTGACCGAGCACCCGCTCCGAGACCCCGGTCCGGTCCAGGTAGGGCGTGATGCCCCCCAGGTGGAACGGCCACCCCGCCCCCAGGATGAGACACAGGTCGATGTCCATCGGGGCGGCCACCACGCCCTCGCGGAGCATCAGCCCGATCTCCTCGGCCAGGGCTTCCTCCACCCGGGTGCGCAGCTCCTCGGCGGTGCTGGGGGAGTCGCCCACGCTCATCAGCGCGCGGGTCTCCTCCGACACGTACGGCTTGCCCTCGGGGGTGAAGTCGTAGATGCCGGGTCGGCGCGCCGCCACCAGCGCCTCGAGGTTCGTCGAGACGGGATAGCGGTCGCCGAAGGCCGCATGCAGCGTCTCGGTGACGTGCAGCGCGACGGCCGGACCGACGAGCTGCAGCAGCACGAACGGCGGCATCGGCAGCCCGAGCGGCCGCAGGGCGGCGTCGGCGACCTCGACCGGGGTGCCGTCGTCGACGGCGGCGGTGATCACCGCTGTGGTGCGGATGAGCAGCCGGTTGACCACGAACGCCGGCGCGTCCTTCACCAGCACGGCGTTCTTCTTCAGTGACTTCGCGACGCTGAGGGCGGTGGCCGTGGTCTCGTCGTCGGTCTCTGCTCCCCTGATCACCTCGAGCAGGGGGAGCACGGCCACCGGGTTGAAGAAGTGGAAGCCAACGACCCGCTCCGGGTGCGCGAGCTCCGCGGCCATGGCCGAGACCGACAACGAGGAGGTGTTGGTGGCCAGCACGCAGGTCTCGGCCACGTGCTTCTCCAGTGAGGCGAAGACCTCCTTCTTCACCGCCAGCTCCTCGAAGACCGCCTCGATCACGAAGTCGCAGTCCGCGTAGTCGGCGTGCTCGGTGGTGCCGCTGATCAGCGCCTTGAACCGGTTGGCCTGGTCGGAGCTGATCCGGCGCTTGCCCAGCAGCTTGTCGATCTCGGCGTGGACGTACCCGATGCCCTTGGTCGACCCGCTCCGCATCCAGGTCGGAGATGATGACCGGCACCTCCAGCCGACGCAGAAAGAGCAGCGCGAGCTGGCCGGCCATCAGCCCGGCTCCGACGACACCGACCTTGGTGATCGGCCGGGCCAGCCAGGACTCCGGCGCACCGGCCGGCTTCTTGGCCCGGCGCTGCACGAGGTCGAAGGCGTACAGGCTGGAGCGCAGCTCCTCGCTCATGATCAGGTCGGCGAGCCCCTGGTCCTCCCCGGCGTACGCGGTCGCGCGCTCGGCTGTCTTGGCTGCGGCGATCAGCTCGAGCGCCCGGTAGGGCGCCGGGGCCGCCCCGGACGTCTTCTGGTCCGCGAACTTCCTGCCCCGCCGGACTGCCGCATCCCAGGACTCGCCACGGTCGACGTCGGGCCGGGCGACGGAGATCTCGCCGGCCACCACCCGGCCGGCCCAGTCGAGGGACTCGGCCAGGAAGTCAGCCCCGTCGAACATCGCGTCGGCGATACCGAGCTGCCTGACCTGCGGCCCGACGAGCATCCTGTTCTGGCTCAGCGCGTTCTCGATGATCACCTGGACCGCGGCGTCGGGTCCGATCAGGTTGGGCAGCAGGTAGGTGCCGCCCCAACCGGGCAGCAGACCGAGGAAGCACTCCGGCAGGGCGATGCCGGCGGCCGCCCTCGACACCGTCCGGTAGTGCGCGTGCAGACCGATCTCCAGACCCCCGCCGAGGGCCAGCCCGTTGAGGAAGGCGAAGGTCGGCACCGGTGAGGTGTGCAGCTTGTCGAACACCGCGTGGCCGACCCGGGCGATGGTGACGGCCTGCTCCCGACCGGTCAGCCCGCCGAGCGCCTTGAGGTCGGCCCCGGCGGCCAGGATGAACGGCTTGCCGGTGATGGCGATCGCAGCGACGTCGTCGCGGGCCAGCGCCGCGTTCAGCGCGTCGTTGTAGAGAGCCAGGCTCCGCGGGCCGAGGGTGTTCGGCTTGGTGTGGTCCTCGCCGTTGTCGAGCGTGATCAACACCGCCGTACGGCCGGTGTGCGGCAACGTGATGTCGCGGCTGAGGAAACGCGTGACCCGCTCGTCCGGGGTCAGCTCGCAGGCCTGGGCGAGCAGGGCCTGGAGCTCGTCCTCGGGCATCAGCGGGGCGCTCACTTGTCGTCTCCCTCGGTCGTTGCGGCATCGGTGTGGTGCGGGTTCTCCCAGATCACGGTGCCGCCCATGCCCAGTCCGATGCACATGGTGGTGAGGCCGTAACGGATCTCGGGATGCTCGCGGAACTGCCGGGCCAGATGGATCATCAGCCGGACCCCGGAGCTGGCCAGCGGGTGGCCCAGGGCGATGGCGCCGCCGTACGGGTTGATCCGCTCGCTGGCCGGATCCAGACCGAAGTGGTCGAGGAAGGCCAGCACCTGGACGGCGAAGGCCTCGTTGATCTCGAAGGCGCCGATGTCGTCGATGCCGAGCCCGGCGTTGCGCAGCGCGCGCTCGGTGGACGGCACCGGTCCGACCCCCATCACCTCGGGATCAACGCCGGCGAACCCGTACGGACACCAGGCGCATCGCCACCGGCAGGTCCAGCTCGTGGGCCACGTCCTCGGCCGCCAGCAGGCAGGCGGTGGCTCCGTCGTTGAGCCCCGCGGCGTTGCCGGCCGTGACCCGGCCGTGCGAGCGGAACGGTGTCCGCAGCTGCGCCAAGCCGTCCAGCGTGGTGCCCGGCCGGGGTGGCTCGTCGGCCGTGGCCAGGCCCCAGCCCAGCTCGGCGGACCGGGCGGCCACCGAGACCAGCGACTCCTGGATCACGCCGCCGGCGTACGCCGTAGCCACCCGCTGCTGGCTCTGCAGGGCGAACTCGTCGGCCCGTTCCCGGGTGATGCCGGGGAACCGGTCGTGCAGGTTCTCGGCGGTCGAGCCCATCACCAACGCCGACGGGTCGACGATCTTCTCCGCCACGATCCGCGGGTTGGGGTCGATGCCCTCACCCATGGGGTGGTGGCCCATGTGCTCCACGCCGCCGGCGATGGCCACGTCGTAGGCGCCGAAGGCGATCCCGGACGCGGTGGTGGTGACCGCGGTCATGGCACCGGCGCACATCCTGTCGATGGCGTACCCCGGGACCGAGCGGGGCAGCCCGGCCAGCAGGGCCGCCGTCCGACCGATGGTCAGGCCCTGGTCGCCGATCTGCGTGGTGGCGGCGATGGCCACCTCGTCCACCCGCTCGGGCGGCAGCCCAGGGTGCCGACGCAGCAGCGCGCGGATGCAGCTGACCACGAGATCGTCGGCCCGGGTCTCGCTGTAGAGCGACCCTGCCTTTCCGAACGGGGTACGGACGCCGTCGACGAAGACGACATCGCGGGACTCACGAGGCATGGGCCACATATTACTCACGAGTAACAAGTTCGCGCACCCTTGGGAAGTGGCTTTTGCCGATATATCGTTGACTATCGGCAACACTCGGGAAGGAAGATCGAGATGGGTGCGTACGCAATGGGAGCCCCGTGGCTCCGATTCGGGTTCGGCTGCGGTGACTGGGCTGATCGGTCCCCAGGTGATCGAGCACAGGAGTGGGCAGAGTTCGAGCGGCGCCTGCGGGGTCGGTGGGCGGAGATGACCGGCAAGACCCAGACCCAGACCCGGACCCGTCGCGGTCCGGGACCCGCCTGGGGCGGCTTCGGACCCGGCTTCGGGGGCCCGGGTTTCGGCGGACCGGGTCACGGCGGACCACCGTGGGCGCGAGGGATGCGCGGACCGAAGGCTCGCCGCGGTGACGTGCGGGCGGCCATCCTCTCGGTGCTGTCCGACGCCCCGCGGAACGGCTACCAGGTGATCCAGGAGATCGCGGAGCGGACCGGTGGGGCCTGGAAGCCCAGCCCCGGTTCCATCTACCCGACGCTGCAGCAGCTGGAGGACGAGGGTCTGGTCGCGCAGACCGAGGACGGCGGGCGCAAGGCGTACGCCCTCACCGACGAAGGTCGCAGCTACGTCGAGAGCCATCCGGACGAGATGGCGGCACCCTGGGCGACCATGGGGGAGACCGACGCCGAGGGTGACCTCCGACCGATGCTCGGTCAGGTCGCCGCGGCGATGTGGCAGGTGATGGCGGTCGGCAACCCGGAGCAGCAGGCTGAGGCCCGCGACGCCATCGTCGAGCTGCGCAAGACGCTTTACGGGATCCTCGCCGAGGGTGCCGAGAACGAGACCGGCACCGACGGAGACCGGCGATGAGCAGGGGTTGGCAGTCGGGTTGGCAGTCGGGCTGGCAGTTCGGTCCGCCCTCCGGTCAGCAGGACGGACCGCCTCCGCCGCTGCAGCTGTGGTGGGGTCAGGCGCCGCCGCGACGGTCCGACGTCGCGCCGGCCGCGTCCGCGACACCGATCCGCATCGGTGACGCCGAGCGGGACGAGGCCGTGTCCGATCTGGGTGACCACTTCGCCGCCGGTCGGCTGAACCGTGAGGAGTTCGACGACCGCGCCGACCAGGCCATGCAGGCCCGGTTCAGCACGGACCTGGCACCCCTGTTCGCCGACCTGCCGGCGAAGCCCGTGACAGCGCCGACGCCGCCCGGGCCGGGACGCGCGGGCGGGCCGCCGCCGTGGGCGTACGCGATGTGGCTGCTCCCGGTGCTGCTGGTGGCGGCGGTGGCCGGATCGATCCTGCTGCACGCGCCGTTCATCCTCTGGTTCGGTATCTGGATGCTGGTGATCGCCAGGATCACCGGCCACAAGCACCGCTTCCGTCACCAGCAGCGACACAGCGCTCAGCAGGGCGGGGTCAATCGGCCAGGGCCACGCTGAGACCGGGCACCGTGAGACGCCGCTGCCAGGGCCGGGCACCGAACTCGGCCAGGGCGGCGTCCACGGCTTCCGGGCTGAGCGGATCGGGCGGTGACCAGGCGAGTCGGCGCACGTAGTCCGGGGTGAGCAGGTTCTCTGCCGGCAGCTCGTGCTCGCCGGCCAGGGTGGTGAGCACCTCGCGCACCCGGGTGAGCCGCTTGGCGGCGACCGGGTCCTTGGTCACCCACAGCCGGGGCTGCGGCGGTCCCGGGCTCGGGATGTGCATGGGCGGCAGCTCGGACTCCCCGAGGGCGCTCACCCGCTGCAGCCCGGCCACCCACTCCGGCAGGTAGCGCCGTGCTTGGCGTCGCTGGAAGCCGGCGATCCGGTAGATGGTCGAGCGATCCGGTCGCTCCACGGCGGCCAGCTCCGCGATGGCGACATCGGGCAGGATCTTGGACGGCGCCCGGTCGCTGTCCCGGGCGATCTCGTCGCGGATGTGCCAGAGCTCGGCCACGTACGCGAGTCCGCGGCGGGTCCGCACCCGGTGGATGCCCGAGGTGCGACGCCACGGGTCGGCCCGCGGCTCGGTGGGCGCACCGGCCCCCGCTGCCAGCGCGGCGAACTCCTCGGCAGCCCACTCGTCCTTGCCCGCGGCCACCAGCTGCTCGGCCAGGATGTCGCGCAGCTCCACCAGCAGCTCCACGTCCAGCGCGGCGTAGGTGAGCCACTCCGCCGGCAGCGGACGGGTGGACCAGTCGGCGGCCGAGTGCTCCTTGAGCAGTCGGACGCCGAGCAGCTCCTCGAGCATGGTGCCGAGGGCGACCCGCGGGTAGTCGAGCAACCGGGCGGCGAGCTCGGTGTCGAAGAGGCGGGCTGGGGTCATGCCGACCTCGAACAGGCAGGGGAGGTCCTGGCTCGCCGCGTGGATGATCCACTCGGTGTCGGCCAGTGCCGCACCCAGCTCGGCCAGCGCCGGGGTGCCGTCGAACGCGGTCGGGTCGATCAGGTGGGTGCCGGCGCCGGCCCGTCGCAGCTGCAGCAGGTAGGCCCGCTGCGTGTACCGGAAGCCGTGCGCGCGCTCAGCGTCGACCGCGAGCGGTCCGGTGCCGGCGACCAGGGCCGCGATGGTCGCGTCCAGCTGCTCGGGGGTCTCGGCGACCTCGGGAGTCCCGTCGGCGGGAGCCACCAGGAGTCGAGCCTCTGATTCCGGCTCAGGTGGTCCCGCTTCAGGGGACTCCGGTTCGGCTGGGACGTCCGTTGCTACTGGTTCGGTCACCGTCTCCGTGGGCTTCGATTCGGGCTGTTGCGCGTGTGTCGACGGGCGGGGATGGCGACCACCCCGGCCGGCAGCGGGGGCAGGCCCGCCGTCGTACACAGTAGTTCACCCCAGGCCTGCACGTGGGCGGACAGCCCCATGCCCTCGTTGAGCACCGGGGTCCAGGACGCCCGCACCTCCACCTCGGCGCTCGGATCCTCGTCGGCCATCCCCCCGAACGACTCGCTGGACACCGACGTGACAGTGCCGCTGGGCGCCACGAACTCGGCGCCGTGGCCGGCCAGGGCGTCGAGCAGCCAGGACCAGCCGACCTGGGCCAGCAGCGGGTCGCTGACCATCTCGGGGTCGACCTCGGCCCGGGCGAAGGTGACGCAGCGGAACGTGCCCTGCCAGGCGGCGTTGCCGGCAGGGTCGTGCAGCAGGACGAGTCGACCCGCGCCGACGTCCTCACCACCGACCAGCACGTCGGCACTCACGGCGGCGGCGAAGGGGGCGATCTTCTGCGGTGCGGGGATCTCCTCGACCGACAGCTCGGGGCGCCAGGTGGCATTCAGCAGGTCGTGGGCGGCCCGCTGGAAGGGGGTCGGGGCCGCGGCCACGTCGGAGTTGGCTGGCACTGGATGAGCGTAAGCGGCGGCACCGACATCACCCGGCTACGACGCGCCGAGAGGAGGGCCGCGCGGCGCGTGGAAGGATCGGGACGTGTCACCCCGCCAACTGAAGCCCCTGGATCAACCGCCACGAGGGGCCGAGTCCAGCCCGTTCCTGGCGGCCTGCCGTCAGCGGCAGGACGACGACCGGGTGCCCGTCTGGTTCATGCGGCAGGCCGGGCGGTCGCTGCCGGAGTACAAGCAGGTGCGGGTCGGCATCTCCATGTTGGACAGCTGCGCGCGTCCCGACCTGGTCACCGAGATCACGCTGCAGCCGGTGCGCCGGTACGGCGTCGATGCCGCCATCTTCTACTCCGACATCATGGTGCCGCTGAAGGCGGCCGGGGTCGACCTGGACATCGTGCCCGGCACCGGCCCGGTGATCGCGGAGCCGATCCGGACGGCGGCCGACCTGGAGCGGGTACGGCCGCTGTCGAGCGACCAGATCCCGTACGTGAGCGAGGCGGTCCGTCTGCTGGTCGCCGAGCTGGGCGAGCGGCCGCTGATCGGTTTCGCGGGGGCCCCGTTCACGCTGGCCAGCTATCTGGTCGAGGGCGGACCGAGCAAGGACTACGCCCGGACCAAGGCGCTGATGGTGTCGCGACCAGACGTCTGGCACGACCTCTGCGAGCGGCTGGCCCAGATCTCGGCGACCTTCCTGACCACTCAGGTCGAGGCCGGTGCGAGCGCGGTCCAGCTCTTCGACTCCTGGGTCGGCAGTCTCGGTGCGGCCGACTACGCGACGTACGTGCAGCCGCACTCCGCCCACGTGCTGGAGACGGTCGGCCGGCTCGGCGTGCCGCGCATCCACTTCGGGGTCGGCACCGGGGAGCTGCTGCAACCCATGGCCGCCGCCGGCGCCGACGTCATGGGGGTGGACTGGCGGATCCCGCTGGACGAGGCCGATCGTCGGCTCGGGCACCGGTACGCGCTGCAGGGCAACCTCGATCCGGCTCTGCTGGGGGCGCCCTGGCCGGTGGTGGCCGAGCGGACCCGTGCGGTGATCGCGGCCGGCGCCGCCGCTCCCGGTCACGTCTTCAACCTGGGTCACGGCGTGCCGCCGGACACCGATCCGGCCATGCTGCAGCGGATCGTCGACCTGGTGCACGAGGAGGGTCGCGACATCCGTCGGGCGACGCGGGCGTGACCGTGACCGTCGATCCCGATGTGGTCGTGGTCGGCGGCGGGATCTCCGGACTGACCGCCGCTCGGCGGCTGTCGCTGGCCGGGCTGTCGGTGCTCCTGCTCGAGGGCTCGGCGCGGCTCGGCGGCAAGATCGACGGCCTCGCGCTCGGTGCTCTGCGGGTCGACGGTGGGGCGGAGTCGGTGCTGGTCCGTCGCCCGGAGGCGCCGGCCCTGATCGCCGAGCTCGGACTCGGGGACCTGCTGGTGCACCCGAGTGCCGCCAAGCCGCGGGTGTATGCCGACGGCCGAGCCGTCGAGCTGCCACCGTCGGCGATGGGGGTGCCGACCGACCTCGAGGCGCTGGCCGGTCTGCTCAGTCCGGCGGGACTGGAGCGGGCCCGCCGGGAGCCGTCGCTGCCCGCTCCGCCGCTGACCGAGGACATGCCGATCGGGGTGCTGCTGGACGAGCGGTTCGGACCGGAGGTGACCGACCGGCTGCTGGAGCCGTTGTTGGGCGGCGTCTACGCCGGGCAGTCGCGTCGGCTGTCGTTCCAGGCCGTCAACGCGGCCCTGTTCGCCAGGGTCCGCGGCGGCGGAGCTCTCAGCGGGCACGCGGCGCAGCTTCGCCGACCCGGAGACGGTCCGGTGTTCGGGGGACTGGACGGCGGGATCGTCGCGCTGGTGGACGCGCTCGTCCGCAGTCTCGCCGTGCGCGGTGTGCAGGTGCAGACGTCGACGACGGTGCGGGAGCTGGTTGCGACCACGGACGGCTACCGGCTGACGGTCGGCTCAGCGCGGGACCCGCTGGCGATCAGCACGCGTGCGGTGGTGCTGGCCACCCCGGCCGCCGCCACCGGCCGGCTGCTGAGCGGGCTCGTCGGTTCGGCCGAGCGGCTCGCGGCGATCCCGTACGCCTCGATGGCGGTCGTCGCCCTCGTGATCCGGGGCGTGCGACCGGTCGGCTCGGGTCTGCTGGTGCCGCCCGGCCAGCTGCCGACGGTCAAGGCGGTGACGCACTCCTCGATGAAGTGGGACTGGCTGCGGGAGCGGGTCAGCGACCTCTGGGACGCCGACGTGCACGCGGTCCGGGCCAGTGTCGGGCGGCTGGGGGAGGAGCGCCTGCTGCAGATCGGCGACCCCGAGCTGGTCGATCGGACCGTGACGGAGCTGCGGGGGCTGCCCGGTTGGTCGGGCGTCTCGGTGGTCGAGAGCGCGGTGCGGCGCTGGGGCGGCGGGCTGCCGCAGTACGAGGTCGGGCACACCGACCTGGTCGGCCGGCTGCGCTCGGAGCTGGCGCGGCCGTCGCGGTCTCGCGGTCTGCGGAGCGGCGTACGACGGGGTCGGCATCGCCGCGTGCCTCGGCTCGGCGGCGACGGCCGTGAACAAGATCACCGCCGACCTGGGCTCCGATGATGATCGACCGGTGGTAGGAGTGAGTACATGAAGGCGCGGCAGATCAACGACACGATCCGGTACACGATGTGGTCGGTGTTCCGGCAGGACGGACCGGTGAGCGGGGCGCCGGAGGAGGCCGCGCAGAGCGCGCTGAGCGCGGTGGCGGCGGCGACCGAGGGCGGCGACCTGGAGATCCGGGGCTGGTACGACGTGGCCGGGCTGCGGGCCGACGCGGACCTGATGGTCTGGTGGCACGCCCCGACCTCGGAGACCCTGCAGGACGCCTACCACGCCCTGCGCCGCTCCGACCTCGGGCGGTCACTCACGCCGGTGTGGTCGCAGCTCGGTCTGCACCGTCCGGCCGAGTTCAACAAGGGTCACGTGCCGGCGTTCATGGCGGGCGAGGAGGCGCAGGCGCACCTGTGCGTCTACCCGTTCGTGCGCTCGTACGAGTGGTATCTGCTGCCCGATGAGGAGCGGCGCGCGATGCTCGCCGAGCACGGCATGATGGCGCGGCCGTATCCGGATGTGCGCGCCAACACGGTGTCGTCCTTCGCGCTCGGTGACTACGAGTGGCTGCTCGCGTTCGAAGCAGATGAGCTGCATCGGATCGTCGACCTGATGCGGGCCCTCCGAGCCGCGGCCGCCCGCCGCCACACCCGCGAGGAGCTGCCGTTCTACACCGGCCGTCGCCGGGAGCTGCAGGAGATCGTCTCCTCCTGGTGATCGGTGCTTTCGGGCGGCGCGGTCAGCGACGCCACTCGTACGGGGTCGTGGTCGACACCTTGATCAGACCGGACCGTTCGAGGATCGGGCGGGAGAACTCCGTCGAGTCGCTCTGCAGCAACGTCTTGCCGAGCGCCAGAGCCGAGCGGGCGCGCCTGGCGGTGAGGGCCCGGTAGATGCCGCGTCGCCGCCACTGCGGCAAGGTGGCGCCGCCCCACAGGCCGGCGAAGTCGGTGCCGGGCACGGGCTCGAGGCGGCCGGCGCTGATCATCTCGCCGTCGGCTTCGGCGACCCAGAGCTCCATCCCGTCGGCCAGGCCGAGACGGTGCAGGAGGGCCTGCGTCATCTCCTCCGCGTCGTCGTCGCCGAAGGCGATGCTGTCCATCACGCACATGGCGCGGACGTCGGTCTCACTGGTCACTCGACGCAGCGACACCCCGTCGGGCAGGGGGACCTCGTGGGCGAGCAGCCGGGCTTCACCGATCATGATCGACTCCGGCTCGCCCGGCAGGAAACCGTGCTCCAGCAGAGAATCGTGCAGGCCGGGCGCGACATCGTGACCTCGTGTCTTCCACTCGACCCGGGTGATCTCCGGCTGCTCACGGAAGTACGCGAGGGCCTCACCCACCCAGCCCCGGATGGTCGGCGCATCAGCACCGGCCAGGTCGACGTACGTGATCCAGCCCCGGCCGCCGAGGTAGGTGGCCAGGTAGAGCGGACCCAGGCGTTCGACGGTCGAGGCGCTGGCGGCTTCGGTGCGCAGCTGAGCGTCGTAGGCGGCCAGGAACTCTTCGGCGGAAGGCATCGGACCAGGTTGGCACGGCCGCCGTCAGACGTCGATGCGATATCCGAGGCTGAGGTCGGCAGCATTCTGACCTCTGATGCCCCAGTTGACGCGAGGCGTCTCGGTGATCGTGATCTCCACGCTGTGTGCGGGGGTGCCGGCGTCGTTCTCCAGCCGCTCGAACAACTCGGTGATCAGTCGTCGCTTCGCCTCTTCGCTGCGCCCCGAGAACAGGGAGATCTCGATGATCGTGTAGTCATCGCCCCGGTCCGGTGGATAGACGAAGTCCTCGGCGTCCAGACCGACGAAGCGGTGGAAGCGCTTGTCCGCCGGATAGTCCAGGGCTGCCATCACAGCTCCATGGATCGCGGCCGACAGCTCTTGTCGACGTACGGTCAGTTGCTCACGCCGAGCCCACACCACCACCTGTGCCATGGTCGGGGAGCCTAGGCCATACCCGACGGCCTGATCCGTTCAGAGCGGGCCGAGCACGTCCGTGACCGCGGCATCGAGGTCGATGCCGGCCAGCACCGCGAGCAGCTGTCGTTCCTCGTACCGGAAGTGCGACTCCATCACGGCGGCGACGCCCTCCAGATGCCGGCCGATCTCGGCCGGCGGGGCCTGCGACTGGACGACTCTCTCCAGCTCTCCGAGCAGGTGCGCGATCATCGCGTGATCCTGCTTCAGGTAGGCGATCGTCCCGTCCAGCTCGGGGTGACGGTCGTGGAGCTCGGGAAACAGTCGGGCGTCCTCGCTGCGATGGTGGCCGCCGAGCGCGGCAC
Organism: uncultured Actinomycetota bacterium; assembly: GCA_963794405.1. Taxonomy (GTDB): domain Bacteria; phylum Actinomycetota; class Actinomycetes; order Propionibacteriales; family Propionibacteriaceae; genus Microlunatus. The sequence continues at coordinate 84,486 of CAWCDP010000015.1, read as the reverse complement.
AGAATCCGAGGCAGAAGAGCAGCAGGTCGCGGCTGGCAAGCTGGGGATCGGTCGTCCCTGGGTTCTCGAGCGAGTCCTGCGCCAGCTCGAGCGCGGACCGGAGCCGGATGTGCGCCGCCGCGAGCTCGCGGTGCCAGGCGATCAGCCTGCTGGTGTCTTCCGGGCTCACGCGAGAGACGACGGAGAAAGGGTCATGTCGACACCCTTCGGTTTCGGCGCCTCCATGCCTGACGCAGTCCGCCAGCGCACGCGACGCTGCGCCGATCCTACGACAGCGCAGCCTTCGGCGCCTTGCCTGCGGACCGCCAGAGGTGGTGGGTGAAGGCAGTGCCGCCCAGCACGAGGGTGCCTTGGTTGGTGGTGATCACGATCTGGCCTTCCGGTGAGCGCCAGACGTAGAGACCCGGATCGGGTTGTCGAGCCCGCCAGTGGCCGACGGTCTTGGCCCGGTGCTCGGATCTGGTCAGAGGTCCGAGGTTGGCCATGCCGGTCTGGCCAGGTGGTCCGTCGGATCGGTAGGCGTCCGTGTGGTCGAGATCCAGCCGGCTCGTCGCGGGACTGAACGGGAAGATCGAACCGGCGTTGACGATCGCCTGGGCATGGCGCAGGGCGATCGGGATCTCGTAGCTGTCGACCGCGGCGGCTTCCGCCGGGTCGTAGACGGGATGGACCTTGATGTTCGGGCAGCTGTCGCCGAGGAAGTGGCGCAGCTGCTCGACGGTGATCGGTCCGTGCGGCGTGCGCACGACACCGTGACCATCGCGGACGGTCTGGTCGCTGACGTGCAGGTGCAGGTGCACCGTCGGTCGTGACCTCGCGAGGTTGCTGTTTCGAGGGCGGAGGTCGAGACCGCTGGTCGTTGGCCGCTGCTGCGGCTCGGGATCCGGATCGGGCGGCATCTCCGACCCCTCCGTCTGCAGTTCGTCGTCGGAGGCCTCGTCGTCGGAGGCCTCGTCGTCGGAGTTCTCGTTGTTGCGAATCCGGCCGAGGTACCAGTCGAGATCGGCCGGATCGACGGGAGGCTCGTCGGACCAGCAGTCGTCGTCCTGGCCGGCATCGTCGTGTGCCGGCACCTCCCACTCCTCATCGAGGCCGGGCTGGTGCACGTTGCCGTGCCGAGCTGTCTCCCAACCCGCTGTCGGAAGTTCGTCGGCCCAGGGATTCGTCGGGTCGCTCTGGTGCGCCTCGACCTGCTCCCACGGATCCTTCGCCGAGTCCCCACGATGACGGCCGCGGGACAGCAGGTCCTGGGCGCGGTCCGGATACGCGGCGATTCCGATCGCCTTGCTCTTGCGCACCGGGTAGGGGGCCTCGTCCCCCTCGTCGGCCAGCGCCTGAGCGATGGCGTCGACGAGGGCCAGGAACATGGTCACGTCGCCGCTCGTGCCCCGGGCGACGAGAGTGCGGAGCCCGTCACTGGACTGGGTCGCTCTGACATCGCGCTGAGCGGCCGCTTTCGCCTGCCGTTCCCCGTATGTCGCCGGATCGACCTGCAGCAATGTGGCGTCGAGGATCTTGAGGAAACGGGTCCACGCGATGAGCTCGACCTGGTCATGCAGCAGCTTGTCGACGATCCGGGCCGTGAAGGCGTTGAGGTGCGCGGTGACGCCGGCGATCTCTCGGGCCTTCCAGGCGTACACCTCGCCGGCCAGCACTCGCTCCCACAGACGGGGGAGGCGATGCCGCAGATTGAGGGCGTCACCGATCCAGCTCTTCGCCGACTGGACCGACGTGCGGAAGGCGAGAGCCATGCTGGCGGCGCAGGTCTCCGCGACCAGTGGGCAGCCGGCTGGTCCGAACGGCAGCAGCCGCTCCGTCAGCATGCCGCCGTCGGGATGATCGACCGCGGAGTGCGCGTCGGCCCAGGCCGCGGCCACCCGGAGCTTGTGGCAGCCGAGCATCCGGACCTGGTTCTCGGTCTCGGCTGCCAGATCGGCGACGGCGCGCGAGTTGCCGAGCGCCCCTTCCAACCGATCATCGAACATGTGTACGATTATAGCCGAAACCCGCCGCTTCGTCCAGAGTCCTTGGTAGCGATGTCGTTGTGCGGTGGGAAAGTAGCGGATCTCACTCTGTGCGGAAGAATGTCCGACCTGGCGGCGCAGACGGCATGGATCGGGGTGATCACTATCGACTGCGATGACGCGGAGGCAATGCGTCGCTTCTATCGGGAGGCTCTGGGCGGCGTCGACATGCCGGGCTACTCGCAGTCGGTGCGGGTGGCCGGGATTCCCGTCAACTTCCGCGAGCTCGAAAGGCTGGGTGCGGCCGACTTGGCCGGGTGGTGACATGCAGATCCACTTCGAGTTCTTGGTGCCGGTGGGCGAGCTTGAGCAGCAGGCGGCGCGGCTCGTGGCGTTGGGAGCCGAGAAGTCACTGCATCAGGACCCTGACGATCCCGGGCTGATCGTGTTCCTGGATCCTGCTGGGCATCCCTTCTGCCTGTTCGAGGATCCGTTCTGAGTCCCAGAGTCGGCCGCCCACACGGCCCCTCACCTGCGGCCCGACCCACCGGATATTCGCGGGTCCGCCAAGCGCGAACCTGTCACGATGAGGTGTGACCGCCCCACCCGCCACCGGACAGAGGATCAGCTGGACGGACCTGCCCGACGATGTCCGGCGGGGGATCGAGAACGTCCTCGGTGGTGCTGTGGTCGCCGCCGAGAGCCAGAACGGGGGCTTCTCCCCGGGCACCGCCGATCGGGTCCGCACCGACACCGGACGACGGGCGTTCGTCAAGGCCGTCAGCCCGGACCAGAACCCGGATTCGCCGGACCTCCTGCGCCAGGAAGCCGACTATCTCGATGCGCTGGCCCGGAGTCCGCGAGTGCCCCGGCCGATCGGACGGTATGACGACGGCCGCTGGATCGCGCTGGTGATGGAGGAGGTCGACGGCGCGTGTCCGCCCGTCCCGTGGAGCGACGAGCACGTGGACGGCGCGATGACGTCGTTGGCCGCTCTCGCCGCCGACCTGACCCCGAGCCCGATCGCCGAGCTGCGTCCGGTGACCGAGGGTCTGTCGTCGATCTTCGCCGGGTGGGAGCGGCTCCGGGACCAGCCCGATCCGGCTCTCGACCCGTGGCTCAGGGCCCACCTCGATGAGCTCGTCGAGCTGTCCGCCGTGTCCCTGCCTCTTCTGGTGGGCGAGACGGTCGTGCACTGCGACATCCGAGCGGACAACCTGCTGCTCCGCCCCGACGGCTCGATGGTCGTCGTGGACTGGCCCTGGGCCATGATCGGGCCGGACTGGCTGGACCGCTTCCTCCTCCTGATCAACGTCGACCTGTACGGCGGCCATGATCCGGAGGTTCTGGTGGCCCGCCACCTGCCGACGGTGGATCCGCGGCTGATCACCGGCGGTCTCGTCGGCATGTGCGCCTTCTTCACCGATGCCGGTCGGCAACCAGCTGTGCCCGGTCTGCCGACCCTGCGGGCCTTCCAACAGGCCCAAGCGGACTCGACCGCGGCGTGGCTGCGGCGGCGGATGGACGCCTGACGGTGAGTGCGCAGGTCGCCGTACGGCTGGTGTCAGTCGACGACGTGGCCGAGCTCGCGGCCCTGGTCGCGCAGGATCCCGCGTTCCTGGCGCCCTGGCCGCCACGGTCGCGCTGGCGTACGGGACGTGCGGTCTGCACCGGCTGCAGGCCGCCACGCTCGTCCACAACGTCGGCTCGCAACGGGTGCTGGCCGGCAACGGCTTCACCCTGATCGGCCTGGCCCCCAGCTATCTCGAGATCGCCGGCCGCTGGCAGGGCCACCTTGCTGTTCCAGCGGGTGGCCCCACCCAGACGCTGATCCGGCTCAGGCCTTCTCCTCCAGCGTCAACGACACCGAGTTGATGCAGTAGCGCTGGTCGGTCGGGGTGTCGTACCCCTCACCGGAGAACACGTGGCCGAGGTGGCTGTCGCAGGTGCCGCAGCGGACCTCCACCCGCTTCATGAAGAGACTGCCGTCCTCGATGTAGCGCACGCGGTCCTCGGCCAACGGGGCGAAGAACGAGGGCCAGCCACAGTGCGAGGAGAACTTCTGGTCGCTCCGGAAGAGCTCCGCGTTGCACGCCCGACAGCGGTAGACGCCCTCGGTGGTGGTGTCGGTGTACTCACCGGTGAAGGCGCGCTCGGTGCCGGCCTCGCGGAGCACCTTGTACTCCATCGGGCTCAGCTGGGCGCGCCACTCGGCCTCGGACTTGACGACCTTGCCGACGGTCGCGGCCGGGTTGGGGGTGGATCGGTTCGTATCGGTCATGTTTCCTCCTGGTGATCTGACCACTCAACACCCCTCGGTCAAACCCTGTTCCCCGGTGCGGCACGCTGGGTTCCATGGCGAAGACGTCGGCAGCGATGGTGACGGTGGGGGAGCGCGAGGTCCGGGTGAGCAGCCCGGACCGGGTGGTCTACGAGCCCACCGACCGTACGCCGGCGATCACCAAGCTCGACGTCTGCCAGTACTTCGCAGCGGTGGGCGAACCGCTGATGCGGGCGATCGGCGAGCGACCGACCGCGATGGAGCGCTGGCCGGACGGGTGGCGCGAGGGGATGCGGCTGGCCACCGGCCCGCAGGACCGAGAGGCGGACGGCTTCTACCAGAAGCGTCTGCCCAAGGGTGCGCCCGACTTCGTCGAGACGGTCGACATCACGTTCCCGAGCCGCCGGACCGCCGCCGAGCTCTGTCCGACCGAGCCGGCGTCGTTGGTCTGGGCCGCGCAGATGGGGGCGCTGACCTTCCATCCCTGGCCGGTCCGGCGACCCGACGTCGATCACCCCGACGAGCTCCGGCTGGACCTCGACCCCCAACCGGGCACGTCCTTCGCCGATGCTCGCCGGGTGGCGGGTGTGGCCCGGGAGCTTCTGGAGGAGCTCGGGTTGCGGGGGTACCCGAAGACGAGTGGCAACCGCGGTGTGCACATCTACGTCCGGATCCGACCGACCCACACCTTCGAGGACGTCCGGCACGCCGCCATCGGCTTCGGCCGCGAGCTGGAGCGTCGCGACGGGGGTGTCACCACCGCGTGGTGGAAGGAGGAACGGGGCCAGCGCATCTTCATCGACTTCAACCAGAACAACCGCGACCGGACGATCGCGAGCGCGTGGTCGCTCCGGGCGCGGCCGGGGGCACCGGTCAGCACGCCGCTGACCTGGGACCGACTCGCCGAGGTCGAGGATCCGAGAGACTTCACCCTGGTGACGGTCCCCGACCACCTCGCCGACGGTGACCCGTGGGCCGACATGGACGACGAGGCGTACCCGCTCGAGCCGCTCCTGCGCCTGTGGGAGACGCTGCCCGGCGGTGAGCTGAACTTCCCGCCGGACTATCCGAAGATGCCGGGCGAGCCACCCCGGGTCCAGCCGAGCAAGAAGGTCGCCGAGCACTGGGACGAGCAGGGCAACCGGATCGATCCGTAGTCGCTCAGCGTCGCCGCCGATAGCTGGTGAACAGCGTCTGGTCGTCGCCCAGCAGCACGAAGGCCAGCTCGAAGTCCGCCCGTTCGGCCAGGGCCGCTCCGGAGGTGGAGCGGTGACCGACACCGCCGACGGCGCTGGGCGCCAGCGTGAGGGACAGCTCGTCCAGCAGTCCGTCCGCGATCAGGTCGCGGTGCAGGCTCGGACCGCCCTCGCACAGCACCCGCGTCAGTCCGACCGCCGCCAGCTGGTCGAGCACCCACCGCAGCCCGACCGTGGCGCCCGGGGAGCGGAGCACCTGCGCTCCTCGCTCCAGGAACGGTCGTACGGCGTCATCGTCGTGCTCCGCCGTGGTGATCACGATCACCGGACCGTGCTCGTACGGCGGGTCGGCGAACGCCGGGTCGAGCCGCAGCGATCCGCTGATCACGACCAGGGTGGGGAACGGCGCGAGACCCTCGGCAGCGCGCAGGGATGTCTGCCAGGATTCCAGATCCACGGCCCGGTAGCCCTCGTCGCGGACCGTCCCGGCCCCCACCAAGATCACGTCCGCCAGCGCCCGGTGCAGGGCGAAGACCTCGTGATCACTCTCGGTGTTGATCGATCCCGACCGGCCGTCCAACCCCTGCACCGACCCGTCCAGGGTGGCGATGAAGTTGCTCCGCACGCGGGCGGTGTCGCACGACCACGGCCAGCGATAGAGATCGACGAGATCATCCCTGGCCAAGGCATCGGTCAGCCTGCCGTCGAGGGGGTGGAGGACGCGCACCGCCCCATCCTGGCAGCCCGCCCTCCCGGCGTGTCGGGCCCCGTGCGGCACAATGCCGCCATGGGCTCCAAGAAGAAGTCGAAGAAGAGCAGCGCTGCGGTCGACCTGGTGCCGGTACGGCAGCCGACCCTCATCGAGACGTTGCGGCTGCCGCCCGGACCGGTGGATCTGGAAGCTCTCGACAGCCGAGCCACCCCGGGCTTCCCGGGCGCCGACAAGGACGATGTGCCGGCCCTGATGGATCAGCTGGGCGTCGATCTCGCCGACCGCCAGGAGTGTCTGTTCGCCAACGGGCGCGCCGCCGACAGCCCTCGCAACCTGTTGGTGATCCTGCAAGGGATGGACACCTCCGGCAAGGGTGGCATCATCCGCAAAGCCATCGGTCTGGTCGATCCGCAGGGTGTCAAGATCACCTCGTTCAAGGCGCCGACCGCCGAGGAGCGACGTCACCCGTTCCTCTGGCGGATCACCAACGGACTGCCCGGTCCGGGCATGATCGGGATCTTCGACCGCTCCCACTACGAGGACGTGCTGATCGCCCGGGTCGACCAGCTGGTCACCAAGCAGGTCTGGTCGCGCCGCTACCAGCAGATCAACACCTGGGAGGCCAAGCTCGCGGCCGCCGGCACCGTCGTGATCAAGTGCTATCTGCACATCACCCCCGATGATCAGCGGGACCGGTTGCAGGAGCGTCTGGCCGACCCGACGAAGCACTGGAAGTACAACCCCCGCGACCTCGACGTGCGCGCCAAGTGGCCGGACTACCAGGCCGCGTACGCCGACGCGTTGGGTCGGTGCAACACTGACGCAGCCCCGTGGTTCGTCATCCCGGCCGGCCGCAAGTGGTACCGCAACTGGGCCGTGGCCGCCTTGATCAACGAGCACCTCGGCGCCCTGGGACTGACCTGGCCCCAGGCCGACTTCGACGTCGAAGCGGAGAAGCAGCGCCTCGCGGCCCTGTGATCCCGATCGACGCGTGAGGAGAAGAGACATGCCCGACACGACCGCACCGCTGTTCCTGGTGGTGACGATCTACCCCAAGACCGACAAGTTCGCCGAGGCCGAGGCCCAGCTGCATCGGATGCGCGCCGCGTCGATGCAGGAGGAGGGCTGCGACTTCATGCACCTGGTGGAGGGCTCCGACGACGACAGCTGGGTCATGATCGAGAAGTTCGCCTCCCGCGCGGCCTGGGACGAGCACATGGCCTCCGAGCACAACCAGCGGGGGAACCGCGAGCTCGAACCGCTGCTGCGGCGACCCTCCGACCTCAATCTGTTCCACGAGAAGCTGCCCCGCTGATTTCCTCTGACTCGCAGGCCAAGGTCTGGCGCGAGAAACCGTTCCAGACTAAGTTCGATCCTCGAGACCTGCGCCGGACTCCCGCGACGACCGTGGAGAGTTCCTCCCCCTGTGCAGAAAAGAAGGGACAATCATGACCTCCGACACGACAGACCACCACAAGGAGGAGTTCGAGACCGTCCACGACGCTCTCGTCTACCCCAGTCTGAAGGTCCCGTTCATCCTGCTGGTGGCCTGCTTCGCCGCCTGGGGTTCGGCCGCGAACCTCTCCGAGGTGATGGTCGGGGTCTTCCGCAAGATCTTCGACATGACCAACTTCCAGTCGGCGCTGGTCACCTTCGCCTACTACGGCGCGTACTTCCTCCTGGCCATCCCGGCGGCCTTCATCAACAAGCGGTTCGGCTACAAGACCGGCGTGCTCACCGGTCTGGGCCTGGCCGCTATCGGTGGGTTCCTGTTCCTGCCGGCCAGCTGGACGCTCACCTACGGCGTGTTCTTGATGGCGCTGTTCGTGCTGGCCGCCGGGCTGTCCATCCTGGAGACGTCGGCCAACCCGTTCGTCATCGCCATGGGTCCGGAGGAGACGGGCACCCGGCGCCTCAACCTGGCTCAGTCGTTCAACCCGGTCGGCGCGAACATCGGCGTGCTGCTGGGCACCGCGCTGATCCTGCCGCGGCTGACCAGTGACGCGGACCGGGCCGCGCTGAGCGGGCAGGCGCTGGTCGACTCGCAGGAGCGCGATCTCTCCCTGGTGCTCGGCCCGTACCTGGGGATCGCCGCCGTTCTGGTGCTGATCTGGATCCTGATCTTCTTCAGCAAGATGGAGAACCCGCTGGAGGTGCACGAGCACGAGGTCGGCGGTGCTCATCCGCACGCTCAGAAGGGCGTCTTCCCCCGGCTGATGAAGAACCGGCACTACAGCTTCGGTGTGGTCGCCCAGTTCTTCAACATCGCCGCGCAGGTGGCGACCTGGTCGTTCACCATCCTGTACGCCGAAGAGGTGCTGGGATACCCGCCCCGAACCGCCGGCTACTTCCTGCAGGCCAGCCTCATCTTGTTCCTCATCTCCCGGTTCGTGATGTTCTGGCTGCTGGGCAAGTTCCGGCCCACCCGCCTGCTGATGGTCATGGCCACCACGGGTGTGGTGCTGGCCCTGATCGGTGTGTTCAGCCAGAACATCGTCGGTCTGCTGGCCATCGTCTGCATCTCGGCATCGCTGTCGCTGATGTTCCCGACCATCTACGGGGTGGCCCTGCACGGTCTCGGCGACGACACGAAGTTCGGCGCGGCCGGTCTGGTGATGGCGATCCTCGGTGGCGCACTGATCCCGCCGGTCCAGGGCCTCGTGGCGGACGCCACCGGCAGCCAGGCCATCGGCTTCCTGATCGTCGCCTTCTGCCTCGCGGTCGTGGCGGCCTACGCCCTGTTCGACCTGAAGACCAACCGGGGCGCCAACGTCACGGTGGGTCCGGCCAGCCACTGATCATCCCCAGCAAGCGCTGACCCCGGTCACCCTCACGGGTGACCGGGGTCTCGTGCGTTCACGACCGGCTCAGCGGGTCAGGCGCCGACCACGCTGAGGTGCCGGACCGGCGCCTCCTCGGACTCCAGGGTCACCTCGGACTCCAGGTCCACCAGCTCCATCGCCGCCACCACGTAGCGGCTCAGCACCACCTCGGCGAGCTCCGGACCCCCACCGAGCGGGTCGGAGACCGCCACCGCGCCGGCCGCCAGGGCCGCGGTCTCCTCGCGGACGAAGAGCGGGGTCGGGGCGAGGAACCAGCTGCCCACGGCGACGTGCCGGCGGCCCTGGCTGCGCAGCGTGCGAACCGCCTCGGCCGCCGTCGGGCCGGACACCGCGCCGAAGGCCGTGACGCAGGGCAGCCGGTGGTGGGTCGCCCACTGCCTGGCCCGGCGGGTCACGATGGCGTTGCTGCGGACGTCGGTGCTGCCGACGGCGGCGAAGACCAGACCGTCCAGCTCACCGACGCGGCGAGCCCGGAGCGAGTCGCGCAGCCGACGGTCGACCACGGACAGCAGCTGGGCCTCCGGACCGATCGGCCGGGAAGCGGCCAGCTTCAACCCTGATGTGGTCGCCGCGATCTGCGCGACCAGCGCCGGGAACTCCGCGTGCGCGTGGAAGGCGTCGGAGAGCAGCAGGGGCACGACGACAGCTTCCTCGACGCCCCGCTTGGCGAGCTTGGCCGCCACCTGCAGACCGCTCGGCTGACCCTCGCCGACGTAGGCGATGTGCACGTCGAGCTCGGGACGGATGGCCAGCACGCCGGCCCGGATGTCGTGACTGACCTGGGCGACCCGTGGGTCGCGGCTGCCGTAGCCGACCAGGATGAGCGAGGGTGCGGTCATGAGGGGAACCTCTCGGTGTCGAACTCGTCGAACTCGTCGGGCGTCCGTCGGTGCTCGACGGTGAAGGCCGGGGGACCGGCCATGCCCGCGCCGAGGGTCCAGCCGTCCGCGGCGTCGACCAGGATGAAGGCCCCGGTGCCGCGGTACTCGTTGTAGGCGTCGAGCGGCAGTGGGCTCGCGAACGCGATCCGGATCCGGGCCAGGTCGTTCAGGGCCAGGCGGTCGGCGTCCACCCAGACCGGGTGCTCCCCGTCGCCGCCGAGGTCCAGCTTGGCCTCGATGGAGCGGATCAGCCCCTTGGTCAGGGAGGTGCCGTGCTGGACCAGGACTCGGGCGCCCACCTCGAGCTCGCGGTCCGCGAGCCAGGACACCGTCGCCGACACCTCGCGTACGGGGGCGGGTGGGGCGTCGATGGAGGCGATCAGGTCGCCGCGGGACACGTCGATGTCCTCGGCCAGCCGCAGGATCACCGACTGGCCCGCGACAGCGAGATCGAGCGGTCCGTCCGGGGTGTCGATGGCGACCACCGTGGTGTGGGAACCACGGGGGAGGACCACGATCTCGTCGCCGACCCGGACCCGGCCCGAGGCGATCTGACCGGCGTACCCGCGGTAGTCGGCGGTCAGACCCGGCGTGCCGGAGGCCCAGGGGGCGCGCTCGGCCGTCTGCGGCCGCACCACCTGCTGCACCGGGAAGCGCAGCTCGGCGAAGGTCGTGAGCGGGGTGGCGTCCACGGTCTCGAGGTAGCCCAGGACCGTCGGCCCGTCGTACCAGGGCATCCGCGTCGACCGGACCGCCACGTTGTCACCCTCGGTGGCCGACACCGGGATGCAGTGCGTGTCGCGGACGTTCAGGCTGCGCGCGAGGGTCGCGAACTCGGTCGCGATCTCGGTGAACCGCTCCTCGGAGTAGTCGACCAGGTCGATCTTGTTGACGGCGAGCACCACGTGCGGCACCCGGAGCAGCGAGGCCACCGCCAGGTGCCGGCGGGTCTGCTCGATGACGCCGTTGCGGGCGTCCACGAGCAGCAGGATCACGTCGGCGGTGGAGGAGCCGGTGACGGTGTTCCGGGTGTACTGCACGTGCCCGGGGCAGTCGGCCAGGATGAACTTCCGGGCCGGGGTGGCGAAGTAGCGGTAGGCGACGTCGATCGTGATGCCCTGCTCGCGCTCGGCCCGCAGACCGTCGGTCAGCAGGGCGAGGTCGGCGGTGGCCAGACCCTTGCGCTTGCTGACCTGCTCGACGTGGTCGAGGGTGTCGGTGAGGACGGAGTTGGTGTCGTAGAGCAGCCGGCCGACCAGGGTGGACTTGCCGTCGTCGACGGAGCCCGCAGTGGCCAGCCGCAGCAGCGTGCGGCCGCCGGTCTTCGTGGGCGTCGAGGTGGGAGCCATCAGAAGTACCCTTCTCGCTTGCGATCTTCCATGGCGGCCTCGCTCAGCCGGTCGTCGGCGCGGGTGGCGCCGCGCTCGGTCAGGGTGCTCAGTCCGACCTCGGTGATCACGTCGGCCACCGTGGTGGCGTCGGAGAGGACCGCCGCCGTGCAGGACATGTCGCCGACCGTGCGGTAGCGGACGGAGCGACGCTCGACGAGGTCGCCGTCACGGGCGGGGGTGACCGGCGTGACAGCGATCCACATGGCGTCCCGCTCGACGACGTCGCGCTCGTGGGCGTAGTAGATCGAGGGCAGCTCGATCTTCTCGGCCTCGATGTAGTCCCAGATGTCCAGCTCGGTCCAGTTGGACAGCGGAAACACCCGGACGTGCTCGCCGGGCAGGTGCCGGCCGTTGTAGAGCGACCAGAGCTCGGGCCGCTGGTTCCGCGGGTCCCACTGGCCGAACTCGTCGCGCAGGCTGAAGACGCGCTCCTTGGCCCGGGCTCGCTCCTCGTCGCGGCGGCCGCCGCCGAAGACGGCGTCGTGCTTGCCCTCGGTGATGGCGTCCAGCAACGGGACGGTCTGCAAGGGGTTGCGCTGTCCGTCGGGACGCTCCCGCAGCCGGCCGTCGTCGATGTAGTCCTGCACCTTGGCCGCCTTCAACGTGGCCCCGTAGAACTCGGTCGCCCAGTCGCGGTAGGTCAGCACCTCCGGGAAGTTGTGCCCGGTGTCGACGTGCAGGAGCGTGAAGGGGATCGGTGCCGGCCAGAACGCCTTGGCGGCCAGGTGGAGCATGACCACGGAGTCCTTGCCGCCGGAGAAGAGCATCACCGGCGTACGGAAGGTGGCGGCCACCTCCCGGAAGATGTGGATGGACTCCGACTCCAGAGCCTGGAGCTCGGTCAGCGGTCGGATCACGTCAGTCATGCAATCCCTCCCTCGGTGGGTTCGAGCAGACCGGTGAGCAGCGCGTACGCCTGCCCGACCGACTCCTCCAGGGACACGACGGCGGTGTCGATGGTCAGCTCGGCGGTGGTGGGGTGCTCGTACGGGTCGTCGACCCCGGTCATCCCGCTGATCTCGCCGGCGCGGGCCCTGGCGTACAGGCCCTTCACGTCGCGGCTCTCGGCGACCTCCAGCGCGGTGGCCACGAAGACCTCGGCGAACGGCACGCCGGCGGCGGCGTGGTCGTCCCGGACCTGGGCTCGAGCACTCGCGTACGGGGCGATCACCGGCACCAGGACGACGACACCGTGACCGGCGAGCAGCCGGGCGACCCAGCCGATCCGAGTGACGTTGAGGTCACGGTCGGTCCGGCTGAAGCCGAGCCCGGCGGAGAGATGAGGGCGGACGGCGTCGCCGTCGAGGACCTGGACGCGGACCCCGTCGGCGATCAGCCGGTCGGCGAGGGCATGGGCGATGGTCGACTTCCCCGACGAGGGAAGTCCGGTGAACCACAGCGTCGCCCCGCCGGGCGCGGCAGCGGTGGCCGTACGGGTGTCGGGGTGCAGCCCGGTGGACAGGGTGGGGGTCTCGACGCTCACAGGTGGATACCGCATTCCGTCTTGGCCAGTCCGGCCCACCGCCCGCCGCGGGGGTCGTCGGCGGTGGCCCGCGACGTGCAGGGCTCGCAGCCGATGGACGGGTAGCCGTCCTCCAGCAGCGGGTTGACCATCAGGCTGTTGGTCTCGATGTAGTCGGCGACGTCGTCGTCGGTCCAGGTCGCGATCGGGGCGATCTTGATGATCTTGCGCCGCAGGTCCCAGGAGACGATCGGCGTCTTCGCCCGGGCGATCGAGTCGGCCCGCCGGACCCCACTGGCCCAGGCGGTGTAGCCGGCCAGAGCGGCGTTCAGTGGCTCGGTCTTGCGCAGCGCGCAGCACTGGTCGGGGTTGACCGAGAACAGGTCCTTGCCCCAGGTGGCGTCCTGCTCGGCCACGGTCTGGGTCGGCGTCAGCGTGATCAGGTTGACGTCGTGCACGGCGGCGACGGCGTCGCGGGTGCCGATGGTCTCGACGAAGTGGTAGCCGGTGTCGAGGAACAGCACGTCGATGCCCGGGGCGACCTGCTCGGCCAGGTGGATCATCACCGTGTCCGCGAGCGACGAGGTGAGCACCAGACCCGACCCGAAGGTCTCGTGGGCCCAGGTGAGGATCTCGGTGGCGCTGGCGTCGGCCAGCTCCTCGTTGGCCCGCTGGGCGAGCTGGCTGAGGTCGTCGCCCGGTCGGGGCTGGCCGAGCTGCTGGTGGACTGCTGTCATGGCTGAGCCTGCTCTCCGTGACCTCGGGCTGGTCTCAGCCCCAGGAACCTCACGGTGAACGCCCGCAGGCAGCTGCGGCATTCCCAGCCGCCCTCCTCCAGCGGGAACAGGGTCTCCTCCGCGCAGTACGGGCAGTAGAGCACCGCCTGCCGGTTGGCGTGCCCCGACGGTGCTGCCGACTCCGACGGCTGGCTCATACGAGTGCTGTCTCATCGGCCCTCGAGACCCACTGGGCGAAGCGCTCCCCGTCGGTGCGGTCGGCCAGGAAGTTCTTGGCCACCCGCTCGACGTAGTCGGGGAGCTCGTCGGCGGTGACCTTGTGGCCCCGGAGCTTGCGACCGAAGCCGGCGTCCAGGGCGAGTCCGCCACCCAGGTGCACCTGGTAGCCCTCGACCTGGTCACCGTTCGGACCGGGCACGAGCTGGCCCTTGAGCCCGATGTCGGCGACCTGGATCCGGGCGCAGGAGTTGGGGCAGCCGTTGAGGTGGACGGTGATGGGGGTGTCGATCTCGCCCAGCCGGGTCTCCAGCTCGTCGACCACCCGGGCCGCCTGGGCCTTGGTCTCGACGATGGCGAGCTTGCAGAACTCGATCCCGGTGCACGCCATCACCGAGCGTCGCCAGGCGTTCGGACGGGCCGACAGCCCGATCTGCTCGGCGCCGGCCACCAGCGAGTCGACCCGGTCGGGGGCCACGTCGAGCACGAGGATCTTCTGCATCGGCGTGGTGCGCAGCCGGTACGAGCCGTGGGCCTCGGCGAGATCGGCCAGCTCGATCAGCTTCTGGCCACCGGTCCGGCCGGCGATCGGGGACAGACCGACGAAGAAGTTGCCGTCCTTCTGCTCGTTGACGCCGACGTGGTCGCCGGGACGCTCCGGGGTGAGCGGGGCGGGACCGTCGAGGAGCTTGCGGTGCAGGTACTCGTCCTCCAGCACCTGACGGAACTTCTCCGGGCCCCAGTCCGCGACCAGGAACTTGATCCGGGCCCGCGTCCGCAGCCGGCGGTAGCCGTAGTCCCGGAAGACGCCGCAGACGCCCGCCCACGCCTCGGCGACCTCCTCGCTCGGCACCCACGCGCCGAGACGCTGCGCGAGCATCGGGTTCGTCGACAGACCGCCGCCGACCCACAGGTCGAAGCCCGGGCCGTGCTCGGGGTGGTCGACCCCGACGAAGGCGACGTCGTTGATCTCGGGCACCACGTCCTGCAGCGGGTGACCGGTGATCGCGGTCTTGAACTTCCGCGGCAGGTTGGAGTACTGCGGGTCACCGATGTAGCGCTCGACGATGTCGGCGATGGCCGCGGTCGGGTCGATGATCTCGTCGGCGGCGATGCCGGCCACCGGCGAGCCCAGGATGACCCGTGGGCAGTCGCCGCAGGCCTCGGTGGTGGACAGGCCGACGGCCTCCAGCCGACGCCAGATCTCGGGCACGTCCTCGACCCGGATCCAGTGCAGCTGGACGTTCTGCCGGTCGGTGATGTCGGCGGTGTCGCGCCCGAACTCGACGCTGATCTGGCCGATCACCCGCAGCTGCTCGCTGGTCAGGGCGCCGCCGTCGATGCGGACCCGGAGCATGAAGTACTCGTCGTCCAGCTCGTGCGGCTCCAGGGTGGCGGTCTTGCCGCCGTCGATCCCGGGCTTGCGCTGGGTGTAGAGCCCGTACCAGCGGAAGCGGCCGCGGAGATCGCCAGGGTCGATGCTGGCGAAGCCGCCCTTGGCGTAGATGTTCTCGATCCGGGCCCGGACGTTGAGGGGGTTGTCGTCCTTCTTGGACTGCTCGTTCGGGTTCAGCGGTTCGCGGTAGCCGAGAGCCCACTGCCCCTCACCACGTGGCTTGCGGGCGCGCGGGGTGGCCGTACGTGCGGGGCGGGCGGTGGGGGTCTGGGTCATCGGGATCCTCGGTCGCGGGGGGTGCCGCCGGGGGTGGCGGCAGGGTGTCGGAGGTCGCTCAGCGCGGGGCCGGGGGACACATCATCGACTGGGTGCGACCGAGGTCGACGAACCGACGCTCGGTCAGCTCAGCAGCCCATCCGCCGACGCCGACCGCGCCGACGAGCAGTCGGCGGGAGGGCAGGGAGGCGCGGAGCATGGGGCCAGCCTTTGCCACCGGGGCCGGGAAAACAAACCGAAATTCCAGATGCTGAGAATCGTGTCCATTTATTGAGACAGCAGCGCTGGCAGAGGAACTCAGCTCGGGCGATCGGCGCCGCTGGTGGCCTCGCGCGCCTCCGCCCGGGCCTCGACCGGGTTGTCGGCGGTCTCGTCGGCCAGCACCTCGGTGAGGCGCGGCGAGCTCGGGGGGACGCTGCTGTCGGCGTACTCGGTCTGGGTGTGGTCGATGCCGGACAGCCGGGGCCAGACGTAGTCGATGGCGGCGTTGAAGGCGGCTCCGATGAGGACGGCCAGCGAGGTGACGAACAACCAGATGAGGATGGCGATCGGGGCGGCCAGCGGCCCGTAGATGGTGGTCGAGCCGGCCGAGGCGACCAGGATGACCCGGAGAAGCCAACTGCCACCCAGCCAGATCAGGAGGGTGAGCGCGGCACCGGGGATCTCCGACAGCCAGCGGGTGCGGACCGGCACGGACACGTGATAGAGCCCGGCCAGGAAGCAGGCGGTGCCCACCAGCACCACCGGCCAGTAGAGCAGCGCCAGGCCGGAGAGGCGGTCCGGCAGCAGGGAGTCCACCAGGCCCGGGCCGGCCAGCACCAGCGGGAGGACGATGATGCCGACCACCATGAACACGAGGTAGAGCGCGAACGACAGCGCCCGGGTCCGCAGCAGACCACGCTGCCCGCTGAGGCCGTACATGATCGTGATGGTGTCGACGAACACGTTGAGCGAGCGCGAGCCCGACCACAGGGCCAGCAGGAAGCCGACCGAGATGACCTCGAAGCGGCCGCCGGAGAGCACGTCGTCCAGGGTCGGCTCGATGATCGTGGCCACCGCGTCCGGGGTCAGCGCCCGACCGCTGAGGGCCAGGGCCTGGCCGCGGAGGTCCGTCAACGTGGCCACGTCGTAACGCTGGGCGACGAAGCCCACAGCACCCACCAACCCGAAGATCAGCGGTGGCAGGGACAAGATCGCGAAGAAGGCGCCCTCCGCGGCCAGTCCGGTGACGCGATAGCGGATGCAGATGCCGACCGTACGGCTGATCAGCTCCCAGACCTGGGAGAGCGCCGAGCGCACGGGACGGGGCAAGGCCTGCCGCAGGCGTGCCACGACCCGCTTGACGTCTCTCGGGCCGGCCACCCGCACAGCGTAGGTGGATCGGGCCGCCGGAGCACCGCGACGGACCGAGGGAGTGAAAGGTCAGTCTCCGCGCGCGCCGCTGGACGTCAGGCCGACAGGTGCTCGATCAGGATGCTGATCCCGATCCCGATCAGGATGACCCCGCCGATGACCTCGGCCGGCCGCTGGAACCGTACGCCGACCCGGTGCCCGATGAAGACGGCGGCGGTGGAGAGCACGAACGTGATCACGCCGATGACGGTGGCGGTGAGCCAGATGTTGACCTCCAGCAGGGCCAGCGAGATCCCGACCGCGAGCGCGTCGATGCTGGTCGCCACCGCGAGCACCAGCAGCTCATGCAGACCGATGCCGTCCTTGGCGTCGGGCACGGGTTCTCCGGCGGGAACCTCTTCGTGGCTGAACACCGCCTCCCAGAGCATCTTGCCGCCGACCAGCACGAGCAGCCCGAGGGGCCACCCCAGTGGTCGAAGGCCTGGATGAGCCCGCCGAAGGCGGTGCCGAGCAGCACGGTCCAGATGCCCATCGGTTCCTCCTGCGGGCTGGGCGGAGTCGCCGAACCTACCCAAGTGCGCCGGGGTGCCACTGCTCGACCGGCCCGCGGACCTCTCGAGGACCGTCAGTAACGTGACCGGGTGGACTGGCTGACGGCGATCGCGTTGCCTGTGGGCGGCATCATCGGTGGTCTGGTCGGGGCCTGGTGGTCTCGACGGGCGAGCAAGACCGCCGAGGTCGGGACCCTGTTGAACGCGCAGCTCGAGGCGTTGTACTCCGAGCACCCCCGGCAGCGGCAGGCGGCCCGCGACATCATCCGCGGCTTGATGGAGCACGGCAGCCTGAGCGACGAGCAGCTGCAGGCGGCCGGCACGGCGTTGCGCCACTGGGCCGCGGTGAACTGGGATGCACCCGAGGCGGCCGGGCGTACCCTGGAGGGAGCGGAGCAGACCGTGCGGAGGGAGGGGTCGGATGGCTGAGATCCTGGACAGCGGACACGTGGTGACCGATGAGGACGTGGACACGGCCCGCTTGATCATGGAGGTGGACCGAGCCCTGGGCCGCCCGACCGACTCCCTGACCCGGCGCGTGGCCGAGACCCCGGCCGCTCGGGTGCGTTCGGTGCTCGGTGAGGCGCCGTCCGGTCCGACCGTCTCCCGCACCAACGGCCACCCCGTCGCGGCTGCCGACGATCTCGCGCGCACGCTGACCTCGCCGGAGACCACCGCCGAGCTGGCCCGCGAGGTGGGTGAGCAGCTACCCGCCGACATGGACCCGGCCGAGCAGGCGCGGGTGGTCTCGAAGGTCGAGGACGTGATCAGGCGGCGGATGATCACGCTGGTCACGGAGATCCGCACCGGACACTGAGCCGCACAACACATGATGCCGAACGGCGGCGCCGACGCCGTCGTCGACCCGTACGCGAAGTTCCGGTTGCGGCTCAGGTGGCAAGGGCACTCCGTAGCCGGCTTGAGTGAGGTCAGTGCCCTGAAGCGCTCGACCGAGGTCGTCGGGCACCGCGAGGGGGCCGGACAGAAGCCGGGTGGGAACGCGGGCGGCGAGCCGGACCACGAGGCGGTGGTGCTGACCCGCGGAGTCACCTACGACGCCGACTTCCACGCGTGGGCGAATCGGGCGTGGGACACGGGATGGGCACCCGGCCCGGGGACCCGGGGCAAGGACGTCCGTCCGCGCCCGGACCTGACCCTCGAGGTCCACAACGAGGTCGGACAACTCGTGATCACGTACACCCTGTTCCGGTGCTGGGTGTCGCAGTACGAGACCGCGCCGGATCTCGACGCCACGGCGAACGCCGTGGCAATCGCATCGATCAGGCTGGAGAACGAGGGATGGCAACGCTCAGACGCCGTGAGCGAGCCGACGGAGCCGATCTTCGACTAACGCCGGGAGGGTGCGGACTTCGCACTGGGCGATTGAGGGGTCGAACCAGTGACCTCTGGTGCATGCGCATCGAGCCGCACCTTGCGATGACTCAGGGTCGTTCTTCGACCCGACCCAGAGGCGAGCGGTGTAGACCTTCGGTCAGTTCCGCCTACAGCCGGACCTTGATCACCTGGCCGGCACCCGGGGCCACCGCGCCAGTGGTCAGGTAGGCGCTGTTGCCCTTGATTGCGATGCCGTACGGGGCGAAGAGGTCACCGGCGACTACCGCGTGATCATGGGGTGTGGTGCCGCCCCGCTTGACCTGCACCAAGGAGCCGGTGGGTCCGGCGAGCAGGCCCTCGGACGAGATCTGTACGGCGTAGAGCGTGTGGCCGCGGAACGCCAGGTCGGTCACGTTGGTCAGGCCGGCCGCGTAGACGCTCTTGGCGCCGGTCCGCGGGTCCACACGGTAGATGTTGGCCGCACCCTTCGGGAACGGGAAGCCGGTGAGCTGGCTGACGTAGTAGGCGCCGTCCCTGCCCTTGACCGCTACCGAGGTCGGTACCGCCTGCATATCCACGTGCTTTCCGGACCCGGGCGGGAACTCCAGCGTCGTGGTCGCGAAGGTGGAGACCAACCGGATGCGCCCGCGCCGGCTGACCGTCACGACGTCGTTACCGCCGGCGTCGGCGACCACGTAGTGGCCCTTCTGCACCAGCAGTCCGACCGGGTCACTGTCGGGCGCGTCGGTCGGCGGCACCGGGTTGTTCGCCGCCTCGAAGGCGGACACATCCGCAATCGTCCGGAGTCGGCCGTGCTTGGTGGTCTGCACCAGGGTGCCCATCCGCTTGGCCAACGACGGCATGCCGGGCTCCGTCCGAACGGCCGGGTCCTGGCCGAGCCCGATCAGCACCGTGATGGCCTTACCCTCGGCAGCCACGTCGCTCGGCCCGATCGCCCGCTCACCGGTGCCCTCATCGCCGATGGACGGGAGCCCGCTGATGATCCGGGACTGCTTGCCCCAGGCGCTGATCTTGGTGATCGAGCCGGTGGCGCCGAAGCAGACGCTGCCGCCCTCGGGTCCGGTGATGCAGTGCTCGCTACCGCCGGAGCCCGCCTCGGCCACCAGGAGGTCACCCGACTGGGTGAAGGACAGCTGCCGCGGGTTGTTCAGGCCCTTGGCGATCACCGTCGGGTCCTTCGACCCGCCCCCGTGATCGCCGCCCGCCTGCGCCGGTGGCGAGCCGACCAGAGTCAGCCCGAGCAACGCGGCGGCGGCGAGAGATGCGAGTGAGACTGTGCGAGCACGACGACGTGACATCATGGTCCTCCCCGATAGGACGCTGTGAGTTGCCTCACAGTCTGCTCTCGATGCCGCAGCCGCGGAAGGGTTCGGTCGCGTGGAATGTTTGTCCCTGCTGCTCGTCAGCCGGGTGGATTGATCACTGGAACCTGCCACGGCTGGTCGGTGCCGCCGGCCTCAACGGCCCCTTCTCTACGGCCATGCCGATCAGCTCATAATTGGCCGGCTCACGTCGGGTTTCTTGATCAGCACGGTCCGCCGCTGACCCACCGCCAACTCGTAGACCCTGAGATCACGTTCTCGATGTGGTCGTCGTCGAGCCGATCGGTGCGCGATCCCCCTGAGCGGGCACGCTGTCGGTGAACTACGCATCGCGAGTCGCTCGGGAGTCGCCCTGGAGGGCTTCGCTGAACGTGAATCTATCCCTCTGGAGACGATCCAGACCGTCAAAGTCGGCTTCATTGGCTGCCGGTCTGGCGGCCACGCGATCGATCAGTTGGGAAGACACCCCGGGGGCGTGAACGAGGGCGGGTCTAGGCGTGGATGTTGTCTTCTAGTGACGGGTTCGACGCGGGTTGACCAAGTCCTGGGGCCCGAAGGTGGCGCGCTAACAACTGTTCCAGTTCTACGTGGTCACATGCAGTCAGGCTGGTCGTGCCGTCTCGCTCGTCCGACCCTCGGCGGCAGCTATCCCTCTGTCCGGCGACAGTCTTCGTGTGAACCCCTGGCCTGGCGGCCCTCGGGCGCGCTCTATGCTGCGGTGCGTCCGGGGTCATGCGGTTGACCCCGTCTGTCGAGCAGGTCGGTGACTCCATTTGACTAGCAGTGTCGCGATCGAGGCCGGCTGCGACAGGCCGGCCCCGAGTAGCGCACCGGTCAGCCACTGCGCCATCAAGAGTCCCGGGGCTAGCAGCCGGGCGTCCGGACCGGTGACCCCGCTGGCTCGGTGTCGTTCTGCAGGGCCCGTTCATTTGGAATGGCGTTGAGCACGATCTCGCCCTTGTAGATGCTGTTGACCTGTTCGCCACGACCGGCTGGACCGGGATACATCAGCAGCACCCCGCGAGTGCCGGTGAAGTCTCCCGACCCGCCGGTGACTAGATGCAGGCATTTGCCCTTGACCATCCAGTCGAAGTCCGGATCGTATTGCATCCAGAGCGCGTAGTTGAAGCTCAGCGCACCGGAGGGCTCGTCCGTGTCGCACCGCTGGCTGTAGTTCCGGTCGAGGCATCCGACGAACCACTCTTGACCAGTCTGTACCCGGGTCCATGGTGCTTCGGGAATGGAGTACCCCGCCGATCCGGGTGCGCTGCGGACGGTCCAGCGACCGATGAGGTCGCCCAGCATCGAGTACCTGCCCTGCTCGGCATCCACCGGGAACTGGCGGCCGCGCACCTGCACGCTGGTTGGGCCCGGTGGCCTGTCTGTGCCCGGCTCGGGGTTTCGGGGAACAGACATCGCTGCCACCGGACCGGCGATGACAGAACTGACAACGAGCACGGCCAGAATCGCTCGCAGGATCGTCGTCTCTACTCTGTGGAGAGCTCCCTGAGTCCGGGCTTCTTGACCCCTTGGTGGCCGCAGGCCACTCGCCCGGGTTGACTTGATCATGATGACCCCACCCGAAGGTCCTAGCACGCCGGGGGCGACGGAGACTGGAGCCTGAGTACAAAAAGCCCTCGGTGCTTCGACAGTACGCCGCGCAGACGCCGAAGTACACGGAGATGAAAAGTGTGAACTTCGTGGGGCGGACCGGCTTTCTAGGCTGGCAGTCGGCTGATGTGGAGGCATCGATGTCTGTGGGTGAGGTTCGTCGGGTGACGCCGGTGTTGTTCAGCGTGCCAGAGGCGATGGAGATGTTGAGGATGAGTCGCACTGTCACCTTGAGCTCATCCGGTCGGGGCGGCTGGTGACGGTGACGCAGTGTCGGCGACGGCTGGTTCCGGCGTCTTCGATCGACGACTATGTTGCCCGCTCGTTGGTTGAGGCTGGGTGATGGTCAAGATCACGCGACGCAGGATCGGTGAGGGGACGCTGTTCTAGAACGAGCGTCCGCTGCGGTGGATGGCCGTGGTCGACGTCGGGTTCTCGCGGGAGGCAAGAGGCGTCGGTGCAGTAAGTGCGCGGACGCAGACGGCGGCGAAGGCCGAGCTCCTGGCGCTGCGTCGCGACCAGGCGGACGGTCTGCCTCCTGAGCAGCGGGGCTACACCGTGGGCGATGCGGTCGAGTCGTGGCTGCGGCATGGGTTGGTGGGTCGGGATCGGTCGACAGTGACGAATCGAGGATCTTGGCAGAGAAGCACATCGTTCCGGCGTTGGGGTCGCGGAGGCTGATGAGGTGGGCAGCGGAAGAGGTCGACGGCAGGTTGGCGGCGAAGGCGCAGGTGTTGTCGACTGACAGCGTGGCGCGGCTGTTGTCGATTCTGCGGCAGTCAATTTGTCGGGCGCAGGCGCGGGATCTGGTGCGCCGGAATGTCGCGTTGCTGTGTGATGCGCCGCGTGTCACGGCGGGCCGGCCGTTGAAGGCGTTGACCTTTGACCAGGCGCGGGCGGTGTTGGCGGCGGCCGAGGGCACGTCGATGAATGCGTACGTGGTGGTATCGCTGTTCACCGGAGCCCGGACCGAGGAGTTGCGGGCGCTGACCTGCAGGCACCTGGACTTGGAGGGTGATCCACCGTCGATGCAGGTGTGGTGGTCGGTGCGCCGGTGGTGACACGAAGACGGCCAGGTCGCGTCGGACGGTGGAGTTGCCGGACCGCTGTGTTGTGGCGTTTCGGCAGCATCGGAAGGAGCAGGTCGAGGCTCGGGTGAAGGCGGGGGCCTCGCGGGTCGACCAGGCTCTGGTGTTCTGTACCCGGCTTGGCACCGAACTGGATGCCGCGAACGTGCGTCGGCGTTCCGGCGGTGGTGGCGGAGGCCGGTCTGCAGGGTCCGGGCTGGACGCCTCGGGAGCTGCGGCACAGTTTCGGGTCGTTGCTATCACACGCGTGAAAGTCGGTCCGACTCGGGGGTGATGCTGGTGGGCGATACTGGGTTCGAACCAGTGACCTCTTCCGTGTCAGGGAAGCGCGCTACCGCTGCGCCAATCGCCCGAGGTGGAGACGGGATTTGAACCCGTGTACACGGATTTGCAGTCCGTTGCCTCGCCTCTCGGCCACTCCACCCTGAGAAGCCTCGGCCCCTCCGAATGGACTGGAGAACACTGCTCCCCACAGGGATGGGCGAGACTCGCTCCGAGCGGACGACGGGATTCGAACCCGCGACCCTCACCTTGGCAAGGTGATGCTCTACCAACTGAGCCACGTCCGCATCGCGCTCGACCGGAGTCAGGCGCGGATAGGAACCTTAGCCGAGGTCACGGGTGGAGTCCAAACCGTCCCGGTCGCATGTCGGGCCACGGGTCTACGCTCGGCGACATGACCACTGCCGCTCCCTCCGCCCCCGCGTCGACGCCGGTGTCCCCGTCCCGGACGATCTGGTTCGACGGCCGCCTGTACGGACCGGAGGAGACCCCCTCGGTGCCGGTCACCGATCACGGCTTCGTGGTGGGCGACGGCGTGTTCGAGGCGCTGAAGATCACCGAGGCCGGACCGTTCGCCGTCCAGCGGCACCTCGACCGGATGACCCGTTCGGCCGCCTCCCTGGAGCTGCCGCCGCCCGACCACGCCGTCGTGCGGAGGGCCATCGAGGCGGTGTGTGCGGACCAGGCATGGGACTTCGGCAAGATCCGGATCACCTACACCGGCGGTCTGGGCCCGCTCGGCTCGGGTGCCGCCTTCGGGCCGCCCAACCTGGTCGTCATCGCCGAGCCGACCGAACGGCCGGCGGCAGCGGTCACGATCGTGACCGCACCCTGGCGACGCAACGAGCACGGTGCGCTGACCGGGGTGAAGTCGACGTCGTACGGGGAGAACGTCCGGGGTCTGGCCTACGCGCACGCCCGGGACGCGTCGGAGACGATCTTCCTGAACACCGCCGGCGACGTGTGCGAGGGGACCGGGACCAACATCTTCTGCGTCTTCGGGAACCGGATCCTCACCCCGCCGCTGGTCTCGGGACCGCTGGCCGGGGTGACGCGCGACGTGCTGCTCGAGTGGTGCGACATCGTCGAGGAGGACTTCACCCTGGCGGCGGCCGCCGGCGCCGACGAGGTGTTCATCACCTCGTCGTTGCGGGACGTGCAGGGCGTGACCCGATGGGACGGCGTGGACTACCCGGCCCCGGGTCCACGGACGGCCGAGATCGCTGCGCAGTTCCTGGCCAAGAGCACCGAGCTCGTCGATCCCTGAGTCCTGGCCGCTCGGGGCGGGTCGGTTCAGGATGTGAAACCGGCGCCTCCCATGGGATAAGGTGGGCGAGCCCTCCGGGGCTGGGGCGATTGGCGCAGTGGTAGCGCGCTTCGTTCACACCGAAGAGGTCACTGGTTCGAACCCAGTATCGCCCACCCTCTCTACCTCCGAAGGGGCGAAAGTGCCCGCGTGCCAACCCGTCGAAAGCCCGGCGGCTTAGTCGCTCGACACCTCGTCACCCGCTTGCGGGAACGCGGTTTCCAGCGGGAAGAAGTGAACATCAGCGTGACCATCGATCGTGAATCCCTGTTCCGGGGCCGTGTCTACCGGGTGACCGGTGAGCCGGTCGTCGCCAACACCGAGACGAACTCGACCGCTGCGCGGGAGCTGCACATCGCGACCTGCCGGCGGATCAAGAAGTACTCGCCGGACGGGCCCGAGCTGGTCGCGCTGACCGAGGACGAGGTCGATGAGGCCTGGATCCGGGCGGTCGAGGAGGACACGGCGACCGACTCGCTCGCGACCGAGTGGCCGCTGAGCGCCGAGACGGCGTGGTGCCCGTCCTGCATCGTCAAGGTCCTCGCCCGCGATGACAAGGGCAACTACAAGCACCCCCGAGCCCGTTCACCGAAGTGGCGTCCGGGCATCCCGCTCGCCTGCCGCTTCCCGAACGTGCACGACGAGCGCGGGCTCTGCGGCTGCAAGGTCGACTGACCTCTAGGCTGAGGTCAGGTGCTCGTCGGTCCCGGTGCCCGAGCCCACCTGCGAGGAGGGATCGGATGGCGATCGTCACCCGTGGCTTCAGGTCACGTCGCCGAGACCCGGACGAACGTGTGCCCCCCGGTCAGTACGTGACCGAGGACTTCCCGGTGCTCTCGGCCGGCCCGACCCCACGGATCGACACCGACCGCTGGTCGTTCGAGCTCGTCTCCGAGCACGGCGAGCGGGTCGCCTGGACCTGGCGCGAGCTGATGGCGCTGCCGATCGACAAGGTCGAGACCGACATCCACTGCGTGACGCGCTGGTCCAAGCTGGCCACCCGCTGGCGCGGGGTGTCGCTCGACCACATCCTCGGCGGCGTCGACACGAGCGCCCTCTACGCGATGGTCCACTCCTACGGCGGCTACACCACCAACGTGCCGCTCGCCGATCTGCGCGGGGGCAAGGCGTGGATCGCGTTCGAGTTCGACGGTCGGCCGCTGCGGGCCGAGCACGGGGGACCGGCGCGGTTGCTCATCCCGCACCTCTACTTCTGGAAGTCGGCCAAGTGGGTCAGCGGGCTGCACCTGCAGGTGAGCGACGAGCCGGGGTTCTGGGAACGCAACGGCTACAGCCTGTACGGCGACCCGTGGACCGAGGACCGGTACTCCTGATGGCCACCGGCACCCGATCACAGGTCTCGGGCTGGCTGGTCGGGACGGTGGTCTCGGTGACCGCGGCCACCGAGCACGCCCGCATCATCGTCCTCGACGTGCCGGGTTGGCCCGGCAACCAGCCCGGTCAGCACCTCGATCTGCGGCTGACGGCCGACGACGGCTACCAGGCGGTCCGGTCGTACTCCATCGCCTCCTTCGGCCCGGATCGCTTCGTCGAGCTGGGCGTGGACGAGTACGCGGCGGGCGAGGTCTCTCCCTTCCTCGTCCGCGAGCTCCGGGCCGGCGACCTGGTCGAGGTGCGCGGGCCGATCGGCCGCTACTTCGTCTGGTCCGAGACCCCACCGGAGCCCGTCCAGCTGATCGCCGGCGGATCAGGGATCGTGCCGCTCATGTCGATCGTCCGCGCCCACCACGCGGCGGCGCACCCCGAGTCGATGCGCCTCCTCTACTCGGTCCGGACGTCGGCGGACGCCCTCTACGCCGACGAGCTGACGGGCCTGGTCGACGGCTCCTTCGCCCTCGACTGGATCCACACCCGGCAGGCTCCCCGAGGAATCCTGCGACGGGCCGGGCGCATCGATGCCGCGACGGTGGCCGAGCTGGCGCTGCCGCCCGAGGTCGACCCGCTGGTCTACGTGTGTGGACCGACCGGTTTCGTGGAGGCGGTGGCGAGCATCCTCGTACGGCGCGGCCACCGGGCCGACCGGATCCGTACCGAACGCTTCGGAGGTCTGTGATCATGACCGCAACCCATTCCCCCAGCGACGGTCCGCGGATCGCACGGCTGGACGGCAACGCCGCCGGTGGCCCGCTGAGCGAGATCTTCGCCGGCGACCTCACCGACGCGCTCATCGACTGCCGGCACTGCCGGCAGCGCGGGACCCTGGCGGAGGCGATCGTCGAGCTCGACAGCGACGGGCTCGTGCTGCTCTGTCGGGGGTGCGAGCACCAGCTGCTCAGCTATGTCTGGTCCGGCGGCGTGCGGGCCGTCAGGTTCGGGCACCTGGGCGGCCTGATCCTCGACGAGACCTGATCCTCGACGAGAGCTGATCGGCGCCGGGAACCGGAGCCTCAACCCAGGAGAGAAGATCCTGGCTGCGGACGGCCCAGGCCGATCAGTCCGATCTTCTTACGCTGTCGTGCTCAGCAGATGATCTTGTCGTTTAGCAGACTCGTCAGATCTCCTCCGTGCGATGCCGGACGTCGTACGCCGCCAGCTCCTGGTCGAGACGCTCGTCGCTCCAGCCCTCGTCGAGCCCCTGCTGCACGAGCTGCGCCTGGGATCTCGGCGTGAGGCCGTCGACGTTGGCGTCGAGATCCAGGTTGCTGGGGAAGGGGTAGCCCTCGGCGGCGCAGGCCAGTGCGTCGGCCAGCGTGGCGTGGTCGACACCGGCCTCCCGCCGGGCCTTGAGCACCGGGAAGATCGCCCGCGACACCTTGGCCCGGTCGACGGTCTCCATGGCCCGGCCGAACGCCGAGGACACCTGCAGCAGGTTCGCCATCCGCTGCACGTCGGCGGACACGTTGGTGCCGGCCCCGTGGAACAGCGCGGGGTTGAAGAAGACGGCGTCACCCTTGGTCAGCGGGAGCTGGACGTACCGGCTCTGGAAGAGCTCACGGAACTCCGGCAGCCGCCAGGCGAGGTAGCCGGGCGCGTACTGGTGGGAGTAGGGGAGGTACATGGTCGGACCGGACTCGATCGACATGTCGGAGTGCGCGACGGCGCCCTGCAGGGTGAGCACGGGGGAGAGCAGGTGCACGTGAGCGGGGAAGCGGGCCGCGGTCTCGTTGGAGAGGAAGCCGAGGTGGTAGTCGCGGTGCGGGTCCTGCGCCTGGCCGCCGGGTCGGACCACGTTGACCTGGGAGGTCACCTGGTAGCCCGGTCCGAGCCAGGCGGTGCTGACCAGCGCGAGGATGTCGTTGCCGTAGTAGTCGACGAATGTGCCCGGGTCGCGGACGGCCAGCTTCTCCAGCGCGTTCCAGATCCGGTCGTTGGCACCGGCCTTGGCGAAGTGGTCGTTGTGACCTCCACCGGCGGCGCGCTCGGCGGCGATGATCTCGTCGAAGGACGCGGTGGCCCGGTCGACCACCGCGGGGTCACCGAAGGCGCCGTGGAAGGCCACCACGCCCGGACCGGTGGTCAGGGCCCGGACCAGCTCGGCCTCCACCGCGAGCCGGCCGTCGGGGCCGGCGATCGCCCGGCGGAGGTCTTCGGCGTCGTAGACCAGCACGTTCTTCTCCACGCCGACCGCGTGCGGGTAGTCGGCCGGGTCGGTCTGCTGGTCGACCAGGGCGGCGAAGTCGGGCAGCGAGCAGTCGGCCTCGGTGAACCGACCGGGCGTACGGGTGGTGGTGCGGGCACTCACGGCCATGGTGGTCTCCTGGGTGGCTCGTGGGGAAGCGGGTGAGGCTGACGGTAGTCGCCGGAGCCACCCGCGGGCCGGTCCCGGCCGCCGATGCGCGCGCTAGCCTGTGATGATGATGGGACGTCGCCATCGGTCGCGGGCCGCCCTCGCGTTCATCGTGCTGCTGACGTTGAGTGGCTGCGCCTATCTCGCGCCTCCCAGAGAATCCCCGGCCCCGGTCTCCACGTCCATCGTCGCCCTGGGCGACTCGGTACCGGCCGGATCTGCCTGCGACTGCCTCCCCTACCCCGAGCTGACCGCCTCCTCGCTGACCCAGATCGCGGGCCACGAGGTGGCCGCGACGAACGACGCGATCGGCGGCCAGACGAGCGAGGACGTCCTCAGCGAGGTGCGCGACGACCCCGCGGTCATCTCTCATCTCGCGAAGGCCGATGTGGTCGAGATCGAGGTGGGCGCCAACGACGTCGGCTACACCGATTCCTGCGGCACCTCGGTCGCCTGCTACTCCCCGAGCGTGCCCACGGTCGAACAGAACC
The DNA here is from genome assembly GCA_963794405.1 of uncultured Actinomycetota bacterium. Taxonomy (GTDB): domain Bacteria; phylum Actinomycetota; class Actinomycetes; order Propionibacteriales; family Propionibacteriaceae; genus Microlunatus. Next base: position 56,023 of record CAWCDP010000015.1, on the reverse strand, counting down.
TGATCAAGATCGTCGACCGCGTCCACGAGCTGAGGCGCGGACGCCCGGTCATGGTGATCTTGTTGGACTACTGGAGTGTCTGGCTCGGCGGCACGTACGCCGACGCTCAGGGGCAGGCCTACGTCGACGCCGCCGCCACCGTCACCGATCAGCTGAACGCAGTCATCAAGCAGACGGCCGGGGACTCCGGATCGGCCTATGTCGACCTGCGAGCGGCGTTCAAGGGCCCCGACTACACCTACGACGAGACCCACTACCTGGCCAGCGACGGCGACCACCCCAATGCGGCCGGGCATCGACAGATCGCTGACGCCGTCGTCAGCGTCATCACGCACACACCTCATCCCTGACGCGGGGATCCCGAGAACCGTGCCGGCCCGGCGAAGCCACCCACTGTGAAACCGTTTGCCAGAAGAGGGTTGACTGAGCGGCATGACAACCAACGACTACACCGAACCGTCGGTCGCCCTGGCCGAGGGCGGCCGGATGCCCCTGCTCGGCTTCGGCACCTGGGAGATCAGTGACGCCGACGCCACCGGAGCCGTCTCGGACGCCCTGGAGCTCGGCTACCGCCACATCGACACCGCCACCGGCTACCGCAACGAGACCGGGGTCGGGCGGGGCATCGCCGCCTCCGGTCTGGACCGGGACGCCCTCTTCGTCACCACCAAGCTGCCGCCGGACCACGCCGGGCGGGAGCGCCAGACCATCGAGACCAGCCTGGAGCAGCTCGGCCTGGACCACGTCGACCTGTGGCTGATCCACTGGCCGCCGAACAAGGAGGCCTCGCCGCAGGTGTGGGCCGAGGTCGTCAAGGCCCGCGAGGACGGGCTGGCCCGCGCCGTCGGGGTGAGCAACTACTCGCTCGCCCAGATCGACGAGCTGACCGCCGCGACCGGGGTCACGCCCGCGGTCAACCAGATCCGCTGGAGCCCCGCCATCTACGACGCCGAGGTGGCGCAGGGGCTGGCCGAGCGGCGGGTGGTGCTGGAGGGCTACAGCCCGTTCAAGGCCAGCAACCTGTCCGATCCGGTGCTCACCGAGATCGCCGAGGCGCACGACGCCACCGCGGCTCAGGTCATCGTGGCCTGGCACGTCGCGCACGCGTACGTGGTCATTCCCAAGTCGGTCCGCCGGGAGCGGATCGAGAGCAACGCCGCCGGGGCGACGATCACCCTGAGCGAGGACGAGGTGCGCAGAATCGACGGGCTCGGCTGATCCCGGGGGACTAGGCTGAGCGCCGGTCGACCTGGTGTCGACCGGCGTCGGCCGCCGGGCCGGCCATCCACCACCCCGAAGGGAGCGCCGTCGCGTGTCCAGCATGTCGATCACCGTCGTTGGCAAGAAGGTCGAGGGCCAGCAGGTGACCGACACCACCACCGGGCTCGATCTCTACGGCGACGACAAGACGATCGTCGCGGTCCGGGTCAACGGTGAGCTGCGCGACCTGAGCCGCCCCCTCCTCGACGCCGTCGAGCCGAGCTCGAGCGGCGAGGTCGTGGTCGAGCCGGTCGACAACGCCTCGCCCGACGGGCTGGCCATCCTCCGGCACTCCGCCGCCCACGTCGCCGCGCAGGCCGTGCAGGCCGCGCACCCCGAGGCCAAGCTGGGCATCGGTCCGCCGATCACCGACGGCTTCTACTACGACTTCGACCTGGCGTCCCCGTTCACCCCCGAGGACCTCAAGGACCTCGAGAAGCGGATGACCCGGATCGTGAAGGACCGGCAGCGGTTCGTCCGGCGCGAGGTCAGCGACGACGAGGCCCGCGCCGAGCTGGTGCACGAGCCGTACAAGCTCGAGCTGATCGCCGACAAGGGGTCCGCGACGGCCGACGACGGGGCGAGCGCCGAGGTCGGCGCCGGTCAGCTGACCATCTACGACAACGTGAAGCGGGACGGCAGCATCGCCTGGAAGGACCTCTGCCGTGGCCCGCACGTGCCGCACACCGGCTACCTGCCGGCGTACGCGCTGATGCGCAGCTCGGCGGCCTACTGGCGCGGTGACCAGGCGAACCCGCAGCTGCAGCGGCTCTACGGCACGGCGTGGCCGAGCCGGGACGAGCTCAAGGCGTACCAGACCCGGCTGGAGGAGGCGGCCAAGCGCGACCACCGCCGCCTCGGCCGGGAGCTGGACCTGTTCTCCTTCCCCGACGAGATCGGCTCCGGGCTCGCGGTCTTCCACCCCAAGGGCGGCATCCTGCGCAAGGCGATGGAGGACTACTCCCGGCAGCGCCACGTCGACGCCGACTACGAGTTCGTCTACTCCCCGCACATCACCAAGGGCGAGCTGTTCGAGATCTCCGGTCACCTGGGCTTCTACAAGGACGGCATGTTCCCGCCGATGCACCTGGACGAGGAGCGCGGCGAGGACGGCGCCGTCCGCAAGCCCGGCCAGGACTACTACCTGAAGCCGATGAACTGCCCGATGCACTGCCTGATCTTCCGGTCCCGCGGTCGCTCCTACCGGGAGCTGCCGTTGCGGATGTTCGAGTTCGGCTCCGTCTACCGGTACGAGATGTCGGGCGTGGTGCACGGGCTGACCCGGGTCCGGGGCATGACCCAGGACGACGCGCACATCTTCTGCACCGTCGACCAGATGGCCGACGAGCTGACGTCGCTGCTGCAGTTCGTGCTGGATCTGCTCAAGGACTACGGCCTGGACGACTTCTACCTGGAGCTGTCCACCCGGGACCCGGAGAAGTCGATCGGCACCGACGAGGAGTGGGAGCGGGCGACGGCCGCGCTGGAGCAGGCCGCTGCCGCGTCCGGGCTCGACCTGGTGCTCGATCCGGGCGGCGCCGCGTTCTACGCCCCCAAGATCTCCGTCCAGGCCCGTGACGCCATCGGACGCACCTGGCAGCTGTCGACCATCCAGGTCGACCTGATGCTGCCGGAGCGGTTCGGTCTGGAGTTCACCGGGAACGACGGCACCCGGCAGCGTCCGGTGATGATCCACCGCGCGCTGTTCGGCTCGGTCGAGCGGTTCGTCGGCGTGCTCACCGAGCACTACGCCGGCGCCTTCCCGCCCTGGCTGTCGCCGGTCCAGGTGATCGGCATCCCGGTGGCCGCCGACTACAACGGCTACCTCGGCGAGGTGGCGGCGAAGCTGCGGGCGGCCGGCGTGCGGGTCGAGGTGGACACCTCCGACGACCGGATGCAGAAGAAGATCCGGACCGCCCAGCAGTCCAAGGTGCCGTTCATGCTGATCGCCGGTGGCGAGGACACCGAGGCGGGTGCGGTGTCGTTCCGCTTCCGCGACGGTCGGCAGCAGAACGGCGTCCCCGTCGACGAGGCGATCGCGATCATCACGGACGCGATCCGCGACCGCGTCCAGGTCTGACAGCGCGGCGCGGCAGATGGTGGAGATCGAGGACCCGGGGGAGCGGCCGGGCGTGCCGGACGCGTTCCAGCGTTTGTGGACGCCCCACCGGATGGCGTACATCGGCGGTCAGGACAAGCCGGCCACGGCCGCTGCGTCCGACTGCCCGTTCTGCACCATCCCGGCCAGGAGCGACCGCGACGCCTTGATCGTGCACCGGGGGGAGCTGGCGTACGTGGTGCTGAACCTCTACCCGTACTCGCCGGGGCACCTGCTGGTGTGCCCGTACCGGCACGTGGCCGACCTGACGGACCTGACACCTGCGGAGCTGGCCGAGATCGGTGCGCTCACCCAGCAGGCCATGCGGGTGACCCGGTCGGTCAGCGGTCCGGACGGGTTCAACCTGGGGGTCAACCAGGGGGCGGTGGCCGGGGCCGGGATCGCCGCCCACCTGCACCAGCACGTGGTGCCGCGCTGGACCGGGGACGCGAACTTCCTGCCGGTCGTGGCCCAGACCAAGGCTGTGCCCCAGCTGCTCGATCAGACCCGAGATCTGCTGGCGTCGGCCTGGACGGGCGCGAGCGCCTGATGCTGGAGAGATTCCGGGCCGGTACCGCCCGGCTGCTCACCCCCTTCGCGCTCTTCCTCAACCGGCGGGGCGTCTCGCCGGACGCGGTCACGGCGATCGGCACCCTGGCCGTGATGGTCGCAGCCCTGATCTGCTACCCGCAGGGCTGGCTGTGGCAGGGGACCGTGGTGATCACCCTCTTCGTGCTGGCCGACATGGTCGACGGCCTGATGGCCAAGCTCAGCGGCACCGCCTCCCTCTGGGGTGCGTTCCTGGACTCCAGCCTGGACCGTCTCGGCGACGGGGCGGTCTTCGGCGGGTTGCTGCTCTACTTCGCGTACGAGCGACAGGAGCCGGTCTGGGCCGGGGTGAGCCTGGCCGCGCTGGTCTTCGGGCAGCTGACCTCCTACGTCCGGGCCCGCGCCGAGTCCCTCGGCTTCCGTGCCGACGGAGGGCTGGCGGCCCGGGCCGACCGGCTGCTGATCGTGCTCGCCGGAGCGCTGCTGGCCGGCCTCGGGGTCCCGTACGTGCTGGAGATCGCCATGACGTTCCTGGCGGCGGCCGGGTTGATCACGGTGGTCCAGCGCAGCCGCTCGGTCTACCGCCAGGCCAAGGGAACGGCGACGGAACCGGCGTGACCGGTTGGCGGGACCGGGCCGTCCGCGGGGTCTACCACGCCGGCTGGAAGGTGGCCGGGACGGTCCCGCCCCGCCTGCTCCGGGCGCCGATCGCCCTGGGCGCACGGGTCGCCTCTGGCCGGGACGGCCGGCACCTGCGGAACCTCCGGCACAACCTGAGCCTGGCCGCCGGGCGACCGGCCGACGATCCGCTGGTCGCGGCCGCTCTGCGCTCCTACCTGCGGACCCTGACCGAGGTGCTGGCCCTGCCGCGCTGGCGACCCGACGAGATCGTGGCGCGGGTGCGGGTGCCCGAGGCCCCGCGGCTGCGCCGGCGACAGGCCGAGTCCGGGGCGATCGTGGTGCTGCCGCACAGCGGCAACTGGGATCTCGCCGGGGCCTGGGCCTGCCTGAGCGGCTTCCCGGTCACCACCGTGGTCGAGGTGCTGGACCCGGACGCGTACGCCGACTTCCTCGCCTTCCGCCGCGGACTCGGGATGGAGCCGATCGGCCACACGGAGCCGGACGTGATGAACCGATTGGCCGACGCGCTGCACAGGGGTCGGACCGTGTGCCTGATCGGCGACCGCGACCTGTCCCGCACCGGGGTGGTGGTCGACTGGCTCGGGCACCCCGTCCGGATGCCGGCGGGCCCCGCCCTGCTGGCCCGACGGACCGGCGCGGCGCTCATCCCCGGCGTCTGCCAGTTCGTCGACGACACCGCGATGGTGATCGACCTCGGACCCGAGGTCAGCCACGCCGAGGGCACTGACGGTCTGCAGGCGATGATCCAGCAGACGGCCGACCACTTCGCCACCACGATCCGCCGGCAGCCCCAGGACTGGCCGATGCTGCAGCGGTTCTTCGCCCGTCCGGAGCCGGTGTCGTGACCGGGCTGCGGATCGGGCTGGTGTGTCCGTACTCCCTGGACCGCCCGGGGGGAGTCCAGAACCACGTGCTGGGCTTGGCCGAGGCGCTGCGTGCGCTCGGACACCAGCCGGCGGTGCTCGCCCCCGGTGACCTGTCCGCCCCGGACCCGGACCTGGACTTCACCTCCGCCGGTCCGGCTCTGCCGGTGCCCTACAACGGGTCGATCGCCCGGGTCAGCTTCGGCCCGGTGACCGCCGGTCGGGTGCGGCGATGGCTGCGGGAGGGCGGCTTCGACCTGGTCCACCTGCACGAGCCGATCACGCCGTCGATCTCCCTGCAGGCGCTGCGCTTCGCCGAGGTGCCGGTGGTGGCGACCTACCACACCGCCACCCCCCGTTCCCGGACCATGCAGGTCGCCGGTGACGCCCTGCGCCGCCTGATCGAGAAGATCGACGCCGGCATCGCCGTCTCCGAGCCGGCCCGGGATGTCGTGGTCCGCCACCTGGGTCGTGACCCCGTCGTCATCCCGAACGGCTTCGACCGCGCGTCCTTCCTCACCCGCGCCCCGTCGGGCGGTCCGGCTGCGGTCGAGGTCGGTGGCTGGCGCGGTGGTGTCCGACCACGGATCACCTTCCTCGGCCGGCTCGACGAGCCGCGCAAGGGGCTGCCGGTGCTGCTCGCCGCGCTGCCGGCCATCCGGGCCGTGGTCGGCGAGGTCGAGGTGTGCCTGGCCGGCCACGGGACACCGCCGGCGAGGGCGGCCGAGCTGGCGGGCTGCCGGGTGCTGGGTGGCGTCGACGAAGGGACCAAGCGCGACCTGCTGGCCCGCACCGACGTGTTCGTCGCGCCCCAGGTGGCCCGGGAGAGCTTCGGCATCGTCGTGCTCGAGGCGCTCGCCGCGGGGGCCGAGGTGGTGGCCTCCGACCTGCCGGCCTTCGTCGACCTGCTCGGCGGCCCGGACGATCCGGTGCTGGGCGGCCTGTTCCGGCGGGGCGATCCGGTCGACCTCGCCGCCGCCGTCATCGCGGTGATCCGTGACGACGTACGCCGGCAGCCCGTCGCCGGTCGGGTCACGACCCGATACGACTGGTCGCGGGTCGCTCCGGCCGTCGCCCAGGTGTACGGGGCGGTGGCCGGGACGTCGGCCCACGACCGGCTGGACCGGGTCGGGCGCACCTGGACCGCGTTGGACGACGCCCTGATCCGCCGGGCCCGTCGGGCGATCGAGGTGGCCGGACCCGACCTCGGCGACCCGAGGGCGCTCCGGGTGCACCGAGCGGCCGTCGCCGCGCTGGCGGCCGCGACCGCCGGCGTCCCCCTGCCGCACCGGGAGCGGGTCGAGAGCGATCTGAGCCGGGGACTGGCCGGTGCCGAGCTGGCGGGTCTGCGCGCCCACCAGGACCTGGCCGTCCTGGCCCGACGACTGCACAACGACGCAGTGGCCGCGGCGGTGCGGACCCGACGCTCCGGCGCCGACCAGGCCCGTGGCTTCGAGATGGCCGAGTCCTGACGGCTGCTCTGGGTGGGCGAACTACCCTGTTTCGGTGGAGGACTCGAGCTACGACGTGGACCGGGTGTGGACCGTCCCCAACGCGTTGAGCTTCCTGCGCCTGCTCGGTGTCCCCCTGGTCGTCTGGCTGATCCTCGGGCCGCAGGCCGACCTGCTGGCCACCGGCGTGCTGGTGTTCGCCGGCTTCACCGACTGGCTGGACGGTCACCTGGCCCGGGCCTGGAACCAGCGCTCCCGGGTCGGTCAGCTGCTCGACCCGGTCGCCGACCGGCTCTACATCCTGGCCATCATCGGCAGCCTGGCCATCCGCGGCATCGTCCCCTGGTGGCTGGTGGTCGTGCTGGCGGCCCGAGACGTGATGATCGCGCTGCTCGTACCGCTGTTGAAGACCCGCGGCTACTCCGCGCTGCCCGTGCACTTCCTGGGCAAGGCCGCCACCTTCTGTCTGCTCTACGCCTTCCCGCTCGTTCTGCTCGGGACCGGCGACGGCACGCTGTCTCTGGTCGCCCGGGTGGTCGGCTGGGCGTTCGCGCTGTGGGGGACCGGGCTGTACTGGTGGGCCGGGATCCTCTACGTCCGGCAGACCATCGACCTGCTGAGCAGCGAGCGGGTCCCGGCGTGACCGCGCCGACCGCCCGCCCGCCCGTGACCCGGCGGCCCGACGCCAGCATGGATCTCCTCCGGCAGATCACCGAGCAGCCCATTGATCCCGACTACGCGGCGGTGGCCGGCCGGCGGCGCGGCGGTGAGAGCGGCGACGAGGCGCCCGGCGCTCCGGGGCGACGACGTCCGCTGCGCTGGGCCCTGACCCTCGCGACGATCCTGGCCGGCACGCTGTTCGCGATCGGCGCGGTCCAGACCACGCAGCGCGCCCCGCTGGTCGCGACCGAGCGGCAGGAGCTGATCGCCCGGATCACGGCGGCCGAGGCGGCGCAGGACGAGCAGCGGGCCCAGGTGGTCGCCCTCGACGCCGACATCAACCGGCTGCGGACGACCGCGGCCAGCGGTGACTCGGCGGCCGAGGCGCGGCTGGCCGAGATCGACCGGCTAGGCCTGGGGGTCGGCACGGTGGCGGTCACCGGTGGCGGGGTGGTGGTCACGGTGGACGACGCCCCCGGTTCGCAGAGCGACGCCCGGGACCGCGTGCTCGATCTCGATCTGCAGATCCTGGTCAACGGGCTCTGGGAGGCCGGCGCGGAGGCGATCTCGGTGAACGGCCACCGCCTCTCCACCCTGACCGCGATCCGCGGGGCCGGGGAAGCCATCACCGTGGACTACCGCTCCCTCACCCGGCCGTACGTGATCGAGGCCATCGGCGACCAGCGGACCCTGCCGGCCTCGTTCGCCCAGACCGACGCGGGTGCCTGGTGGACCGACCTGTCCCGCAACCGCGGCATGACGTTCGCGATCAGCGGCGTGGATGAGTTGACCCTCGACGCCGATCCCGGCATGGTGCTCCGGTATGCCCGACCGTCGCGATGACGGGTCCCGTCTGATGCGTGGGTGCGACTCGCCGCGAGAGGAGAACCGATGCTGCCGCTGATCGGTCTGCTGATCGGGATCGCCATCGGCCTGCTGCTCGAGCCGACGCTGCCGCTGGTGCTGCAGCCCTATCTGCCGATCGCCATCGTGGCGGCGATGGATGCGCTGTTCGGCGCCTTCCGCGCCTACCTGGAAGGCATCTTCTCCGATCGTGTCTTCGTCACGTCCTTCATCTCCAACGTGCTGATCGCCGCTGCGATCGTCTGGGTGGGGGACCAGATCGGCGTCGGCTCGCAGCTGTCGACCGCCGTGGTGGTCGTGCTCGGCATCCGCATCTTCACCAACGCCGCAGCCATCCGGCGGGCGCTGTTCCATGCCTGAGCCCCGCCGCGCCAGCGAGACCGAGACCGAGCCGCGGCCGCTCACCGGGGCCGGCCGACTGTGGCGGGCGCTGGCCCACCCCGGGCGCGGACAGGTGATCGCCGCCGTCATCCTGTGCGTCGTCGGCATCGGCGGGGCCTTGCAGATCCGGCTCAACTCGGCCGATGACGCGTACACCAACGCCCGTCGTGAGGACCTGATCCAGATCCTGGACGGACTGGGACAGGAGTCGCGTCGGCTGGAGAGCGAGAGCCGCGAGCTGCAGCAGACCAAGACCAACCTGCAGAGCGGCGCCGACTCGCGGCGGGTCGCGCAGGAGGAGTCCCAGCAACGACTCGACGAGCTGTCGATCCTGGCCGGCACGGTGCCCGCCCGGGGTCCCGGGATCTCCCTGCGGATCTCCGACCCGGACAAGAAGGTGACCGCCAGCGTGCTGCTGGACGCCGTGCAGGAGATGCGGGACGCCGGTGCCGAGGTGATCGAGTTCAACGACGGGGTCCGGGTGGTCGCCTCGACCTGGTTCGGCACCGACGGCACCGATCTCATCGTGGACGGCACCCGGCTGCAGCGCCCGATCACCATGGAGGCGATCGGCGACCCGCACAGCCTGGAGGAGGCGGCTCGCTTCCGGGGTGGGCTGGTCAGTGAGATCACCGGGCCGCGGATCGGCGGCACGGTGTCGATCGAACGGCGCGACGACCTCGAGATCACGTCCTTGCACAGCCCGGCGGAGAATCAGTACGCTCGGCCAGCGTCTACCGCGCCCACACCGCGGTGACCTGATCGGTCGACGCGACCAAGTCCCTGCCATTCCTGGAGTGCGTTGTGCCTGACTATCCCGAAGACCTGAAGTACACGATCGAGCACGAGTGGGTGCGCAGCGGCAACGGGACGACCGTACGGGTCGGGATCACCGAGTACGCCGCCGAGCAGCTCGGCGACATCGTGTTCGTGACGGCGCCATCGGTGGGCGAGGACGTGGCCGCGGGGGATGCCTGCGGTGAGCTCGAGTCGACCAAGAGCGTGTCCGACATCTTCTGCCCGGTGACCGGTGTGGTGTCGGGGGTGAACCCGCTGCTGGAGGCCAACCCCGAGACCATCAACGCCGACCCGTACGGCGACGGGTGGCTGTTCGAGCTCGAGATCGCCTCCGAGGCCGATCTCGACGACCTCCTGGACGCCGACGCCTACGCGGAGCAAGTCGAAGCCTGACCGTGAATGGGAGAGTTGCCGCCTAGACTCTCCACCACACGTTGAGATCCAACCCGGCACGAGGTGTGCCGGGTCGCCACCCGTGAGGAGGACGAGGGGCATGCCCTACTGCAGGAACTGCGGTCACGACAACCCGGAGGGCAGCAACTTCTGCGGCCAGTGCGGCTCGGCGCTGCGACCCGACTCCGCCGCCTCCCCGACCAGCCAGGCTTCGCCGTCCAGTCCGACCTCGGCGCCGCACACGGCTTCCGGGGACACGACCCGGACGATCCCGCCGGTGACCGTGTCGGCCGTGGTGGTCGAGACCGACGTCGAAGGGCTGTCCGCGGAGGACGAGGCCGCGGTCAACGCGCTGCCCCACGGGTCGGCGCTGCTGATCGTGCAGCGGGGACCCAACGCCGGCAGTCGCTTCCTGCTGAACACCGACCAGGTCTCCGCGGGTCGGCATCAGGACTCCGACATCTTCCTGGACGACATCTCGGTCTCGCGACGACACGCCACCTTCACCAGGACCCCGGACGGGACCGTGCTGACCGATCGCGGCAGCCTGAACGGGACGTACGTGAACAAGGACCTGGTGGACTCCACCCTGCTGCGGCACGGCGACGAGGTGCAGATCGGCAAGTTCCGACTCATCTTCTTCGCCAGTCCCCAGGGCGGCGGATAGGCGAGCGCTCCATGACGGTCAGCCCCGACGACCACGGCCCGGCTCCCGAGCGCGGTGCCCGACCGCAGGTGCCTGCGACTCAGCTGCCACGGAACCAGGTGCGCAGCATCGGTCAGGTGCTGGCCGCCCTGAAGGGTGACTTCCCCGACATCTCCATCTCCAAGATCCGCTTCCTGGAGACCGAGGGTCTGGTCACGCCCGAACGGGCGCCGTCGGGCTACCGGCGATACGTGGAGTCCGACATCGAGCGGCTGCGCTACGTGCTCACCGTCCAGCGCGACCACTACCTGCCGCTCAAGGTGATCCGCGAGCACCTCAGCCTGATCGACCGGGGTGAGGCGCCGCCCGGCCGGGCGGGAGCGCTGCCGGCCGGGGCGACCCCGGTCGAGGCGTCGACGGCTCCGGGGACCGAGACCGGGTCCGGGGACGCTCCGTCCACGGGTCCGGCTCAGCCACCGGCACCGCCCGTGCCTCCGTCCCGGCAGCCGCTGCGGCTCTCGCGCAAGGACCTGCTGGAGGCCAGCGGCCTGACCGAGTCGGCGTTGATGGAGCTCGAACGGAACACCATCGTGGTGCCCCGACGGGGGACGGCCTACTACGGCCGCGATGCCCTGACCCTGGCCACGGCGGCCAAGCGGCTGTCGGACTACGGGATGGACGGCCGCCACCTGCGCGCCTTCAAGATGGCGGCCGATCGCGAGATCGGTCTGGTCGAGCAGGCCATCGCGCCGTACCTCCGGCGCTCCGAGGGGCGCGGCGACGTCGTCGCCGAGGTGCTGTCGCTGGTGATCAACTTCCACGCGGCTCTGGTCCGCAGCGGCCTGGAGCGCTGAGGAAGTAGCCGCTCCCCGCTCTTGCGGCCCGGAATGCTGGAAGTAGTGTGGACGCATGCGGGAACTCGACGTGGTCGGCGTCCGCGTGGAGATGCCATCGAACAACCCGATGGTGCTGCTCCGCGAGGTGGGCGGGGTGCGTTATCTGCCGATCTGGATCGGGGCCGGTGAGGCTTCGGCCATCGCCAACGCCCAAGAGGGCGTCGTGCCGCCGCGACCCATGACCCACGACCTGATGGTCGACACGTTGACCACCATGGGTCACCGGCTCACCGAGATCCGCATCACCGAGCTCACCGGTGGGACCTTCTACGCGGTCTTGCTGGTGGACGGGATCGAGATCAGTGCCCGACCCTCCGACGCGATCGCCCTGGCGCTGCGGGTCGGCTCCGACATCTACTGCGCCGAGGAGGTCCTCGACGAGGCCGGCATCGAGATGCCGGAGCAGGAGGAGGACGAGGTGGAGAAGTTCCGCGAGTTCCTCGACCAGGTCAACCCCGACGACTTCGTCACCGGGGACGAGCCCAAGGCCTAGGTGTTCTCCACCGCGGCCGGCCGGCGAATGCTGCCCCTGGACTCTCACTTGAGAGTTCGTCGGTGGGGCTCTCCGCTCGCGGCGTGTCGTTGACCCTGCGTCGGCTGCGGTCGTAGCGTCTCCGGTGCGAGCAAATCTCCTGAGCGGAATTCCATCGTTCGGGTTCGGTGAATGGAGGCGTACGTGGGCACCAGCGACATGCCGAAGGCTCGGCCGGGCGACGACGTCGAGGTCGAGGGATCGGACGCGATGGTCGGCGCCCAGGGCCTGCTGTTCGACGGTGACTTCTCCCCGCTGCCGGCCAACCTCGGTTTCCGCGGTCCGATCGCCTGCAACGCGGCCGGCATCACCTACCGCCAGCTCGACTACTGGGCGCGGACCGGACTGGTCTCGCCGGAGGTCCGGGGTGCCTCGGGCTCGGGTTCGCAGCGGCTCTACAGCTTCCGTGACGTGCTGCTCCTCAAGGTCATCAAGCGCCTGCTCGACGCGGGCATCTCGCTGAACCAGATCCGGACCGCGATCGAGCACCTGCGGGCCCGCGGCGTCGAGGACCTCACCGAGGTCACCTTGATGAGTGACGGGGTGTCGGTGTTCGAGTGCACCTCCGACGACGAGGTGATCGACCTCCTCCGTGGCGGCCAGGGCGTGTTCGGCATCGCGCTGGGCGGGGTCTGGCGGGACATCGAAGGCACCCTGCTCGAGCTGCCGGCCGAGCGCGCGGAGGCCCCCGAGTCCGAGACGGCCACGGCCAGCACGGCCTCGGACGAGCTGACGCGTCGGCGGCGGGCGCGCGAAGCGGGCTGATCCGACTCGATTGGGTAGGGTGAACGCTGCTGGTGAAGCAGCGTGGGAGAGACCATCCGGCTCGACGACGCGCAGGTGGCGCCGAAGGGGCAACTCCCCGGAACCTCTCAGGCACCCGGACCTCGCTGCGATGGCAACTCTGGAACCGTCCGGTGACAGAGGGGGTCCCTGACAGGAGCTTGCCATGACGGAAACGTCCGCCAACACCATGGAGACCTTCGCCTCCCGCCACATCGGACCTCAGAGCCGCGAACGAGACACCATGCTCGCCGCTGTCGGTGCGGCCGACCTCGACGACCTGGTGGCGCAGTCGCTGCCGGCGGCCATCACCGAGACGACTCCGCTGCAGCTGCCGCCCCCGCTGACCGAGTCGCAGGCGCTGGCCCGGCTTCGGCGCCTGGCCGCCGAGAACCGGCCCGGCCGGGCGATGATCGGGCTCGGCTACCACGGCACCGTGACTCCTGCCGTGATCCGCCGGAACGTGCTGGAGGACCCCGCCTGGTACACGGCGTACACGCCGTACCAGCCGGAGATCAGTCAGGGCCGGTTGGAGGCGCTGCTGAACTTCCAGACCGTGGTCGCCGACCTCACCGGACTGCCCATCGCCGGAGCCAGCCTGCTGGACGAGGCGACGGCCGTCGCCGAGGCCATGACCCTGGCGCGTCGGACCACCAAGACCGGCACGGTGCTGCTGCTCGACGCCGACACGCTGCCGCAGACGATCGCCGTGGTCGCGACCCGGGCCGAGGCGCTGGGGCTGACCGTCCAGGTGGCCGACGGGGACCTGCTGACCGCCATCGAGGCGACCGATGTCTTCGCGGTGGTCGTGCAGACGCCGGGAGCGAGCGGGCGGCTGGCTGCCACCGACGAGTTGCGGGCGATCGCCGAGGCCGCCCACGCCAAGGGTGCGGAGGTGATCGCCGCCTGCGACCTGCTGGTCCTCACCGTGGTGACGCCGCCGGGGGAGTGGGGCGCCGACATCGCTGTCGGCTCCAGCCAGCGTCTCGGCGTGCCGCTGTTCTACGGCGGTCCGCACGCCGGCTTCATCTCCGTCCGGGCCAAGCTGGAACGGTCGCTGCCCGGTCGGCTGGTCGGCGTCTCCCGCGATGCGCACGGCACGCAGGCGTACCGGCTCGCCCTGCAGACGCGCGAGCAGCACATCCGTCGCGAGAAGGCGACCTCCAACATCTGCACCGCCCAGGTGCTGCTCGCGGTCACCGCGAGCATGTACGCGGTGTACCACGGGCCGCGGGGACTGGCCGCGATCGCGACGGCCGTGCACCAGGCGGCCTCGGCGCTGGCCGAGGACCTGACTGCCGGTGGGGTCGACGTGGTGCACGAGCACTTCTTCGACACCGTGCTCGCCCGCGTGCCGGGCCGGGCGGCCGAGGTCGTCCGGGCGGCCCGCGAGTCCGAGGTGCATCTGCGCCTGGTCGACGTCGACCACGTCGGCATCTCCGTCGGTCAGGACGCAGGAGTCGACGACCTCGCCGCGGTGCGTGCGGCGTTCGGGGTGACGGGGGACGCCACGGCCGCCGGCGTCTCCCGGCTGGGGGACAGCAGCCGTACGTCGGCGTACCTGACCCACCCGGTGTTCAACACCCACCACAGTGAGACCGCCATGCTGCGCTACCTGCGTGCGCTGTCGGACCGGGACTTCGCCCTGGACCGGGGCATGATCCCGCTCGGCTCCTGCACCATGAAGCTCAACGCGACCACCGAGATGGAGCCGATCTCCTACCCCGGTTTCGCCGACCTGCACCCGTTCGTGCCGGCCGAGTCCGCCACCGGCTACGCGACGCTGATCGGTGAGCTGGAGGGGTGGTTGGCCGAGCTGACCGGCTACGCGCAGGTGTCCATCCAGCCGAACGCCGGCAGCCAGGGCGAGCTGGCCGGGCTGCTGGCCATCCGCGCGTACCACCGGGCGAACGGCGCCGAGCAGCGCACCGTCTGCCTCATCCCGTCCTCGGCGCACGGCACCAACGCGGCGTCGGCGGTGATGGCGGGCATGAAGGTCGTGGTGGTCAAAGCCACCCACGACGGCTCGGTCGACCTGGACGACCTCAAGGTCAAGGTCGAGACCCACCACGACCAGCTGGCCGGGATCATGGTCACCTACCCGTCCACCCACGGGGTGTTCGAAGAGGGCATCACCGACCTCTGCGCGCTGGTGCACGACGCCGGCGGCCAGGTGTACGTCGACGGGGCCAACCTGAACGCCCTGTTGGGGCTGGCCCGTCCGGGCCGGTTCGGCGCGGACGTGAGCCACCTCAACCTCCACAAGACGTTCTGCATCCCGCACGGCGGCGGCGGACCCGGGGTCGGCCCGGTGGCCGTCGGCGCGCACCTGGCGCCCTACCTGCCGGGTCATCCTCTGGTCGAGGTGCAGGGTGAGACCGGTCCCGTCTCCGCGGCTCCGTACGGGTCGGCCGGCATCCTGGCGATCAGCTGGGCCTACATCGCGATGATGGGCGCCGACGGTCTGCGCAGCGCGACCCAGCACGCGCTGCTCGCCGCGAACTACGTGGCGCAGCGGCTGACCGAGCACTACCCGGTGCTCTACACAGGTCGCAACGGGCGGGTGGCGCACGAGTGCATCCTCGACCTGCGTCCACTGACCCGGTCCAGCGGCGTGACCGTGGACGACGTCGCCAAGCGGCTGATCGACTACGGCTTCCACGCCCCGACCATGAGCTTCCCGGTGCCCGGCACGCTGATGGTGGAGCCCACGGAGTCGGAGAACCTGGAGGAGCTGGACCGGTTCTGTGAGGCCATGATCGGCATCCGGCGCGAGATCGCCGCGGTGGAGTCCGGCGACTGGCCCGCGGACGACAACCCGCTGGTGAACGCGCCGCACACGCAGGCAGAGGTCATCGACGACGACTGGAGCCACCCCTACCCGCGTCGGGTGGGCGCGTTCCCGGCCGGTCTGCACGCCGGGCCGATCTCGGCTCAGGGTTTCGACAAGTACTGGCCGCCGGTGGGTCGCATCGACGGCGCCTTCGGAGATCGCAACCTGGTCTGCACCTGCCCCCCGCCGGAGGCGTTCGAGGACTGACCCGCCGGAGGCGTTCGAGGACTGACCCGCCGGAGGCGTTCGGCTGCTAGCTGCCGTCCAGCCCGGCGATGTCGTTGATCCGCCGGGCCAGCGCCAGATCGGCGGGAGTCAGGCCACCCTCGGAGTGGGTCGACAGCACCAGCGTCACCGTGTTCCAGCGGATGTCGATGTCGGGGTGGTGCTGGCGTTGCTCGGCCTCCCGCCCGATCACGTTGACCAGGTCCAGGGCGGCGACGAAGTCGACGAGCTCGATCGAGGTGAGGATCGACGTCTTGTCCGCGCTCAGGGTCCAGCCAGGGAGGGTGGTCAGACCGGCGGTGATCTCGGCGTCCGTCAGGAGGGTCATGCCTCCACTCAAACGGCGGAGTCCCACCGTGTCAATCCGTCCGCCACCGCGGTCGTCGCCGAGCCCGCACCGGTGATCGTTCGATAGGTTTCCCTCGATGACGCTGCGAAAGGAGGCGGGCGTGGCGGTCACGGAACGCATGCGGGATCGGGCTCAGGACGTCCGGCTCCGGGCTCAGGGGGTCCGGGATCGGGCCGAGCGGGCGCAGACCCGGGTCGAGCGGATCCTGCAGATCGGTTGGATCGCCCACATCCAGCGGGCCATCCAGCGCTACAACGGCCGGTTCGGCTTCCAGTTCGGGGCCGGTGTCGCCTACTTCTCGGTGCTGGCGGTTGTCCCCGTCGTGATGGTGGCGTTCTCCATCGTCGGGTTCTTCCTGGTCGAGCTGCGACCGGATCTGATCGTCCAGGTGTCCCAGCTGGTCACGTCCCAGTTCAAGAACGTGGACCCCACGATCCTCGCGGACATCCAGAAGTTCGTCATCAGCACCCTCGAGAACTACACGTCGATCGGGGTGATCGGCCTGGTCACGGGGCTCTACAGCGCGGCCGCGTGGATGGGTCATCTGCGCAACGCGATCGACGCCCAGTGGCGGACCGACTTCGACGCGCAGCCGGACCTCCAGCTCTACCCCATCAAGGTCGCCATCAACCTGGTGCGGATGGCGGGGCTGCTGATCGCGATCGCGGTGACCTTCGGACTGGCAACGATCTCCACCACCTTCGCCCGGAACGTCGCGACCTGGCTGGGGTTCGGAGACACGTGGATGACGTCGGTGGTGCTCAGGGTTCTAGCCCCCCTGCTGTCGCTGATCGCGGGCTGGATCACCTTCTGCTACATCTACGTGATCATCCCGCGGCAGCGGGAGAGCTGGCGGGTCATCATGATCGCCGCGCTGCTCGGCGCCGTTGGCCTGGGCATCCTGCAGTACGGCGCCACGCTCTTGTTCGAAGCGTTCTCGGGCAACGCGGCGGCCGCCATCTTCGGGCCCGTGATCGTCCTGATGCTGTTCTTCAACCTGTTCGCGCAGCTGATCCTCATTCTCGCGGCCTGGATCGCCACCTGGGACGCGCCGGCCTTCCAGCCACCGGACGAGGGGGTGGTCCGGTTCGCGCTGACCCCGCCGACGCCGGCCCCGGTCGGGCACCCGATGGTGCCCGAGGAGACGGCCGTCCGCTCGGTCCGCATCGGTCTCGGCGCCGGCTGGCTGACCGGCGCCGCGACCGGTCTCGGACTGGGGGCGATCCTGGCCTGGATCGCCCGGCGGGTGCTCGGGCGCCGGCCCCCGGCCTAGGTCATCTGGCGCCGGCCTGGGTCAGTGGGCAGCGACCCGCTCGGTGACCGGCTGACCGATGCCGGCGAGCAGGTCGGTGAACCACTGCTGGTCGATGTCGAACGGCTTGCCGCCCTTGATCCGGGCGAACTCGATCGCCCGCAGCTCGTCGCCGGCCTCCTCGTCGTGGCCGATGACCCCGGGCTCGCCGCGGAGGGCGGAGTCCACGGCCAGGTCGGTCATCGACCTGATCAGGTCCAGGTCGCGCTGGTTGGCGGCCGCGGCCCGGGAGTAGTAGCCGGACTTCTGCACCATCACCTTCCCCGCGTCGAGCCGCTCGGCGAACTTGCTGGCGAACCAGGCGCCGGGGTTGATCTTGTCGATCTTGACGTGACCGAACGGGTCGCGGGCGACCTCCTCACCGGAGGCCTCGATCTCGGCGACGATGCTGTCCAGACCGGCACCCTCGGAGACGAACAGGTTGACCGAACCGACCTCGTCCATCACCTTCTTCAACCGGTCGGCCTCGGCGGCCAGGTCGAAGTGGGCCTCGGGCACGTAGACGCCGTGCACGTCCCAGCCGGCCCGTCCCAGACCGATCTCCGGCACCCACTCCTGGGTGTCCAGCCACTCGCGGTACGCCTGCGCGGTGGCCGCGGTCAGCCAGCCGCAGTGCCGTCCCATCACCTCGTGGACGATCAGCATCCGGGAACCGGAGTTGTGCTCACCGAGGACGTTCTGGGCGAACCGGGCACCCTGCTCGGCCGCGGTCCAGGCGCCGAGGGACTGCTTGATCGGGATGACGTCGTTGTCGATGGTCTTGGGCAGCCCCACCACGGTGAGCTCGTAGTCGTTGTCGTGCAGGTAGGCCGCCAGATCGGCGGCGGTGGTGTTGGTGTCGTCGCCGCCGATGGTGTGCAGCACGTCGACGCCGTCGGCGGTCAGCCGGTCGGCGGCCGCCTTGAGCGGGTCCACGCCCTCGGCCACCAGGCCACGCTTCACCAGATCCGCGGCGTTGGTCAGCTTCACCCGGGAGTTGCCGATGGGGGAGCCGCCGAAGCGGTGCAGGATCGCGGCGTTGGCGCGGACCTCGGGGGTGACGGTGAGGTAGTCGCCCGACAGCAGGCCCTGGTAGCCGTACTTGTAGGCGATGATCTCGACCTCGGGGGCGAGCGCGGTGTAGCGCTCGATCAGCCCGCCGACGGCCGAGGACAGGCACGGGGCGAAGCCCCCGGCGGTGAGCAGTGCGACCTTGGAAACCATGCCCGTAACTTATCCGACACACGAGACGACCTCGACGCGCGTGCGCCCCCGTGGATCGGGGGCCTCGTGGGTAGGGTTTCGGGCGTGGCGCGCTACTTCGACGTACACCCCGACAACCCGCAGCCCCGGACGATCGCGAAGGTCGTCGACCTGCTGCGGGACGACGCCTTGATCGCCTACCCGACCGACTCCTGCTTCGCGCTGGGCTGCCAGCTGGGCAACGCGGACGGCATCGAGCGCATCCGGGGCATCCGGGACCTGGACAAGAACCACCACTTCACCCTGGTCTGCCGGGACTTCGCCCAGCTCGGCCAGTTCGTGCAGCTGGACACGGCCGTGTTCCGGGCCGTGCGCGCCGCGACGCCCGGGCCGTACACGTTCATCCTGCCGGCGACGCGCGAGGTGCCGCGGCGGATGCTGCACCCCAAGAAGCGGACGGTCGGTGTGCGGATCCCGGACCACCGGACGACGCGGGCGCTGGTCGAGGCCATCGGTGAGCCGCTGCTCTCGAGCACCTTGCTGCTGCCCGGGGACGAGGACCCGCTGACCCAGGGCTGGGAGATCAAGGAGCGGTTGGACCACGTCCTGGACGCGGTGCTCGACTCCGGCGACTGCGGCGAGGTGCCGACCACGGTGGTCGACTTCTCCTCGGGCAGCGCCGAGGTGGTCCGGGTCGGCGCGGGGGACCCCAGCCGCTTCGAGTGATCAGGCCGCTTCGAGTGAGCGGTCAGGAGTCGAGCGTGGACTCCTTGTGGGCGGCCTTCGCGCCGGTCTTCTCCGACTCGACGATCCAGTAGGGCTCGTCCTCGGAGGCCTTGAACTTCTGCCCGTCGAAGGTGAACTCCTTCACCCGCTTCTCGACGGCCTTGCCGTGGGTCCTGCCCTGCGAGGTGTTCCAGGACACCTTGTCGCCTGTGCTGATCGCCATGATTACAGCGTAAACGGCCGAGCCGACAGCTCAGCGCACGGTCGTGGTCGATCCGCTCTTGCTGATGGTCACCTGGTCGAGCACCTCACCGACCTTCTTGGTCGTGGTCGAGCCCATGCCCTTGTAGCCGACGACGGCCTGGTAGACCAGGGTGTTCTGGCTGACCGTGACCCGCTGGTACGTCGAGGTGTAGCCCGCGCTGGCCACCCGGGTGGCGCCGGCGCGGGTCCAGTCCAGACCGGACGGGGAGTAGAACTTCGGGCCCGAGTCCGACACCGCGTACACGGTCGTGTTCTCGTTCCCGAGATAGCCGCGGTTGTAGGAGTGGTCGTGGCCGGAGAGCACGAGGTCGACCTTGTACCTGGTGTAGAGCGGCAGGAACGCGGACCGGAACTGCGCGTTGTCACGGTCGCTGCGGGAGGCGAACGGACCCGCGTGCTGGAGGACGACCGTCCACCGTTGCCGGTTCGTGCTGAGCGCGGTCTCCAGGAACGCCGACTGCTCGGCCAGATCGCCACCGAAGGTGTCCAGGACGATGAACCGGACCCCCTGGTAGTCGGTGTAGTACCAGGTGTCGCCCTGACCGACGTAGCCGTTGCGGGGCCAGCTGTAGTAGGACCGGAACGCCTCCCCGTCTCCGGAGCGGCAGGACGTCGCCAGCAGGACGCACTGCTCGTGGTTGCCGACCGAGATGAGCCAGTTCTTGTTGACCCGGGTCGGGTAGGTCGCGGCCATGAACTGACGCCACTCGGTGATGCTGCTGGGCTTGTTGACCACGTCGCCGGCGTGCAGCAGCAGGGGAGCGGAGGGGTTGCGCGCCACCGCGGCGTCGATGATGTCCTCCGGCACGCCGGTGTTGCCGACCTGGGTGTCGCCGAAGGCCAGGAACGTCCAGCTGCGGTCGAGCCCGGCGCGGGCGGTCGTGAACGACGTCCAGCCGGTCGAGCCACCGGACGTGACGATCCGGTACGCGTACGACGTCCCTGCCGCCAGGCGGGTGGCCGTGGCGGTGAACGCGTACGCCTTCGTTCCGCTGAATCTCTCGTTGGTGGTCAGCTTGTAGCGGGCTGCCACGGCGGTCACCTGGCCGTTCGGAGCTTTCAGCTGGACCACCTGGCCGCTGCGCATCGTGGACATCCGCCAGGTGAACGTCTGCGAGTGCGCCGGATCGGCGGTGGGGGTCAGGGTCACCGAGGTCGGAGGCCTGGTGGCGGCGTCCGCCGACGCGGTGCCGCCGACCAGCAGGCCGGCAGTCAGCAGCAGAACGGCGAGCCAGCCGGAGAAGCGACGGGGGAAGGAGCGCGACACCGACTCAGAGTGAACTGACGACACCGATTTGTCACGTCAATCCGGTCGTTTCGACCGGGTCAAGCTGGGCGGCTGACTCCCGTACGCCGTCACGACGCGCACCGGGGCGGTGAGCCGCCAGGCCTCGAAGACGAGCTCGGACAGCTCCGCGGGTTCGATCCGCTCGAGCTGCACCACGACCCAGCCGAACTGTCCGGCGACGAACTGGGTCTCGAACACGTCGGGCCGCTCGGTGACCAGGGCGATCTGTTCCTGCCGCTCCTGTTTCAGCCCGGCCGTCGAGGTCAGCGGCCAGTGGTAGCCGAAGCCCTTGCCGCGGACCTTCAGCGCCGTGTACGTCGGGCCCTCGACCAGGGTCACCTCCGGCAGCTGGTCGACCAGGTCCCAGAAGTCGTCGTTCGAGCACGGCATGACCGGAGTCAAGCACTCACCACCGACAGTGTGTTCCTCACTCGCTGCTCACTGCGCGCCATGGGACTCTGTCTTCACTCCTCCCTCGCAGACGGAAAAACGTGTCTGCTCGCTCGTCGCTGCTGACAGAGTCGGGCGCTCCGTTCGCGGCCGCTCGAGAGGGCAGGTCCTCACTCGTGGCTCAGGTCCTCCATCACCCGGTCGAGCGCGTGCAGGCCCTGCACAAGAGCTCTCAGGTCGGCGTCGGCCAGTCGGTCCAGCACCTGGGGCGGCATCGTGTTGCCGCTGCTGATCAGAGCCCGCAGGGTCGCGCTGCCCTGATCGGTGACCGACAGCCGGCGGATCCGCCGGTCGTCGGGGTCATCCCGGCGTCGGATCATGCCGTGCTCGGCCAACCTGTCGACCAGACCCGACATGGTGGCGACCGACACGCGAAGGGCGTCGGCCAGGTCGTGTCCGGTGGCCCGGTCGCGCTCGGCGGCGATGAGAGTCAGCACCTTGAGCTGCTGCATGGTCAACGGCGTCGACAGCAGCGGCTCGGCCCAGGTGGAGAGCGCGCGCCGGTCGAAGGAGGCGTGCAGGTCGTCGAGCTGGCGCAGCAGTGCTGCGCGGTCGACGTCCTGGCTGATCGTCATCGTTCTCCCTCGTCCGGGCCCAGGGATAACCCTTGGACGCCCTGACTATACGGCTGATGCTAACGATTCGTCGTATCCGACGTATCGTGATCCCGTGACGTCTCTGACCCGGCTCAGTCTCGCCAACCGACTGATCGTCGCCCTGATCTCGATCGCGATCGTCGTGTTCGGTGTGCTGGCGACCCGATCGCTCAAGCAGGAGCTGCTGCCCTCCACCCAGGTGCCCACCGCGGTGGTCACCGCGATCTACCCGGGTGCCACCCCTCAGATCGTGGCCGACAACGTGTCGACCCCGATCGAGCGCGCGGTCAGCGGTGTCTCGGGCGTCACCGACGTCACGTCCACGTCCTCCAACGGCCAGGCGACGATCAGCGTCAACTGGGAGTACGGACTGGACAACGACAAGCTCGTCAGCAACATCCGCAACGCCGTCGACTCGGCCTCCCAGTCCCTGCCCGCCGACGTCAAGACCGACGTCATCACCGGCAGCACCGATGACATCCCGGTGCTGCTGCTGGCGGCCTCGACCGATCTTCCGCTGGCCGCTTCGGGCGAGCTCGTGCAGAACGTCGCCGTGCCGGCGCTCACCGGCTATCAACGGCGTACGCCAGGTCCAGGTGACCGGCGAGGACACGACCCAGCTGACCATCACCCTGCGCCCGGACGACCTGACCGAGCGCGATCTGACCGCCGCGGCCGTCACCCAGACCGTTCAGTCCCAGCTGACCGTCGTCCCGGCCGGCACCGCGTACGACAAGACCCTCGAGCTGGCCGTGCAGGTGGGTGACTCCTCCAACTCGGTCAAGCAGGTCAACGCCCTCGCGATCCCGACCAGCGACGGTCCGGTTGCGCTGTCCAAGATCGCCGACGTCGAGGTCGAGTCGATCTCCTCCTCCTCGCTGGCCCGGGCGAACGGGCGACCCGCTCTCAGTGTGTCGGTGCTCAAGGAGGCCGACGGCGACTCCGTGGCCATCTCGCACGCGGTGGCGGACGCACTCCCCGGTCTGCAGAAGACGATGGGCAACAACGCCACGTTCACCGTCGTCTTCGACCAGGCCCCGCTGATCGAGCAGTCGATTCACGACCTCACGGTCGAAGGTGCGCTCGGGCTCTTCTTCGCCGTCCTGGTGATCCTGCTCTTCCTGATGTCGGTGCGCTCGACGGTGATCACCGCCATCTCCATCCCACTGTCGCTGCTGGTAGCCATGATCGGACTGCAGGTCGGCGGGTTCTCGCTGAACATCTTCACCCTGGCTGCCCTCACGGTGGCGGTCGGCCGCGTGGTCGACGACTCGATCGTGGTCCTGGAGAACATCAAGCGCCGCGACACCGGGCACGCCGCCCTGACCCCGGCTGACATCATCGCCTCCGTCAAGGAGGTGGCCGGCGCCGTCACAGCGTCCACCGCCACCACGGTGGCGGTGTTCTTGCCGGTGGCCGTGGTCTCCGGGGTCACGGGTGAGCTGTTCCGCCCCTTCGCGGTCACCGTGGCCATCGCTCTGGTCGCCTCGCTGATCGTCTCGATGACCGTGGTGCCGGTCCTCGCCTTCTGGTTCCTGCGTGGCGGAAAGCGCAAGAAGGCCATCGCCGCGGCGACGGCAGGCGCAGGCGCGGGGATGGTTGCGGCCGGGACCGCGCCGGCGGCCGCTGGGATCCTGGCCCCCGAGTCGACCGACCTCGAGACCACGACCGGCCACACCGAGGACGAGACGAAGGTCACCCGGCTGCAGAAGGGCTATCTGCCGGTGCTGAACTTCGGCCTGGCTCATCCGGTGATCACTCTCGCCATGGCCCTGGTGATCTTCGTCGGCACCCTCGGGGCGTCGACGCTGCTGAAGACCGACTTCCTCGGATCCGTCAGCGACGACAGCTCTCTGACCATCAAGCAGGAGCTGCCGGCCGGCACCCGGCTGGACACCATGAGCGCCGCCGCCGAGAAGGTGGAGGCCGTGCTGAAGGCCGATCCGGACGTCAAGGACTACCTGACCACCATCGGCGGCAGCATCTACGCCGTGGCCGGGACGGGCGCCAACACCGCCGAGATCACCGTGAACCTGAACGAGGGCGCGACCGCTGACGTGGTCAAGCCGAAGCTGGAGTCCGAGTTCGCCGAGCTGGGGGACACCGCCGGCGAGATCACCATCACCCAGGCCGCCAACGGCTCGACCAGCACCGACATCAGCGTGACGGTCAAGGGCGAGAACGCGGAGTCGCTGCGCAAGGGTGCCGAGCAGGTGCAAGCCGCCCTCGAGGGCGTACCGGGGCTCACCAACGTGACCAGCAACCTGGCCGAGCAGCGCAAGGTGCTCGAGGTCCAGGTCGACCACAAGAAGGCTGCGGATCTCGGTTTCACCCAGGCCGAGATCGGTCAGGCGGTGGCGAACGCGCTGCGTGGCACGAAGGTCGGCGACGTGACCCTGTCCGGCGAGCAGCGCGAGGTCTGGGTCCGTACGCAGAGCGCGACCGACCCGAGCCCCGCCGACATCGGGAACCTGCTGCTGCCCGTCAGCCAGATCCAGCAGGCCAAGACCCAGAAGAAGGCCTCCGACGACCTGGAGAAGCGCAGCAACAAGCTGTCCGATCGCCAGGACGCGCTGGGTGACCGCCAGCAGGCGGTGGCAGACGAGGCGCAGGCCAAGCAGGACAAGGCCACCGCGGACTCCCTGGACAAGCTCAAGAGCTCGCGGTCTGATGCGGTGAAGTCACGCGCCGATCTGCGCAGCGAGCTGAGCAAGGCGCGCAAGAGCTCGGTCCGGCGAAGCGCAGCCTGAAAAAGTGCGAACGCAGCCGTCAAGAGCCAGCAGCCACTCACTGCCGCCAGGGCGATCGCTCAGCCCCCGTCGGGCCGAGCCAGGCGCCAGCTGGCGCGTCGGACTGATCGCGGCCAGACGAGCTGGCCAGGCGTGGCAGATCGTTGGCCGGGGCCTCAGGCGCGGTCGCCCAGATCGAGGGCGACGATCAAGCAGCTCGAGTCCGGGATCGAGCAGTCGGACAAGGCCGTCGATCAGCTGGATGAGCAGATCACCCAGGTCACCGACCAGCAGTCCGAGACGGCCGACTCCCGGCAGACGCAGCAAGAGCTCACCGACGAGCAGAAGTCGATCGCCGACGGTCAGAAGGCGCTCGCCGAGGACCAGCAGGATCTGGCCGATCTGCGCGCCGGAGCCATCCGGGTGAAGCGGGTGGCCGACATCAAGCTGGTGCTCGCGCCGACCACTGTCACCCAGATCAAGGGCGATCCGTCGGTGACCATCACGGCCACGCCGGACACCACCGACCTCGGTGCGTTGAGCGCCACGGTGACGACCACCCTGGCCGGGATCAACGACCTCCCCGCCGGCGTCAGCGCCGAGCTCGGGGGCGCGGCCACCGATCAGCAGGAGGCCTTCTCCCAGCTGGGGCTGGCCATGCTGGTGGCCATCGCGCTGGTCTTCCTGATCATGGTCGGCACCTTCCGCAGCCTCGTCCAGCCGCTGATCCTGATGGTGGCGATCCCGTTCGCGGCCACCGGTGCCATCGCCGGCCTGCTGATCACCGACACCCCCCTGGGAGTGCCGGCCATGGTCGGTCTGCTGATGCTGATCGGCATCGTGGTCACGAACGCGATCGTGTTGATCGACCTGATCAACCAGTACCGCGCGAAGGGTGAGGACCTGCGGACCGCCATCGTCGACGGCGCCCGGCTGCGCCTGCGGCCGATCATCATGACCGCGACGGCGACGATCTTCGCCCTGATCCCCATGGGTCTCGGGCTGACCGGTGGCGGCGCCTTCATCTCGCAGCCACTGGCCATCGTGGTGATCGGGGGTCTGGTGTCGTCCACCGTCTTGACCCTGCTGCTGGTGCCGGTCCTCTACTCGCTGGTCGAGCGACGCAGTGAGAAGAAGCGTCTCCGGGCCCAGCCTCCGGTCGACCCGGACGCCACCCTCCCGCAGCCCGCGGTCTGACCGCCGGTCAGCAAATCCGTAGCGATCCTGGTGGTCGGTCGGCTCTACTGGTCCGATGATCCCGAGCACCTGGCTCCCGCACTTCCGGGGTAGCGACGGCGAGCTGGCCGGTTACCTGGACGGCACCGAGCCCACCGTCGTCCCGCGCACCCTCTTCGGCTACCCGCTGGCCGCCGCCGGCTCGACCGCCGACGCCGTCCGGGTGCTCGACGAGCGAGGACTGGCTTGCCTGGGCGACCGCTGGGTGCTGAAGCGCGAGGACGGCGAACGGGTTGACGTGGTGATCATGTCGGCGTACGCGGATCGGGTCGAGGTCGTCGAGACCGCGTACGGGGTCCCGGTCCCCGGCAGTCCCCGCCACGTCGTCGCCGCGCCCACCGATCGACTGATCCTGGGGGTCTGAGGCGCTGGGCGGCGCCGCCTCAGCGAACGCGCTCGGCCGGGGCCGCCTCAGCGAACGCGCACGGCCGGAGCCGACCGACCGAAGACGCGCTTGGCTGCGGTTCGGGCGTGCCGGTCGAGCCGCAGGGCTTCCTTGCTCGCCTCTCTCAGACCGTCGGGCGTCAGCTGGATGACGTTGATCAGCTCCTCCTTCTCCTGCTCGCCGCCGGAGTACTCGGGTTCGGTGGCGATGTCACCGACGCCGGTCCCGTAGTACTTGAGCTCGGTGCCGTCCTCGAGCACACTCAGCGCCTGAGGGAAGCACTGGAACGGTACGCACTTCCGCTTCCCGACGTCGGCCACTTCGGCGTGAATCGTCTCGCGGCCCGGTATCCGCGCCTCGACGTAGCGCAGGCCTTTCTGCGGAACGGCCAGCATCGCGATCCCGGCGGTGGCCTCGTTCTCGCCGGAGAGCCATGCGTCGGCGGCGTTGACGAACTCACCACCCTCGTAGATCTCGGTGTAGGAGCCGAGATACCAGACGTTGCCGGTCCGGTCCTGGGCGTAGTAGTCGAGGGCCGCCTCGGAAACCTGGCCTGCGTCGATGTCCTGGTCGAGCACGGCGACGGTGCGGACCCCGTCCACCTGCTTGACCACGTCGGTCACGGTGACCCGTCTGCGGTGATGCAGCTTCCGGCTGCCCCGGATGATGGTGCCGTCGCGCAGCGTCTGGGTGCCGGCGACCAGCGGGAAGTACTGGTTGGGGTCGGCGGGCAGGGCCGTGCCGAAGTTCTGCGCGTCGAAGTCCTTGGGCTGGGCGTTGGCTCGCGGTGGTGTCGGCGGGGATGTGGGAGTCACCTGAGTCGAGGGGGACGGCCCCCCCGACGGGCCGCCGCCGGACGTCGAGCTGGTCGCCGTCGGCACAGCAGCCGTGGTACTCGATGCCGGTTCGGTGGCCTCGGGCGGGCTCGGCGACCCACCGTCGCAGCCGGTGAGCGCAGCGGCTGAAACGATCAGCCCGGCGATGAGCACAGCGGTCCCGCGCGAGCGCGCCATGGCGGACACCTTTCTCAGAAGCGCACCCGAGCACGGGTGCGCCGACGGATGGACGGCTGGCCGGGTGCTACTCATCGCGCAGCAGCTCGGTCATGGGGAGACGGCTGACCAGCGAGGTGGCCGCCAGCGAAGACAGGAACGAGGTCACCAGGACGAGCGCGATCAGCGCGCCGACGTCGAGGACCGGAGTCACCACCTCGGGTCGCAGCACGAACAGCGGGGTGAGGACGCTGACCAGGAACGAGGCCATGCCGAGTCCGACGAGGAGTCCCACACCGATCCCGAGCACGCCGACCAGCCCGGCCTCGGCCACGAGGAGACCGCGCACCCGGCCGGTCCGCATCCCCTGCGCCCGAAGTGTCACGTACTCGCGGCGACGCTGGAGGAGCAGGCCGAAGACGAAGACGGCCACGGCCGCTGCGGCCATCGCCAGCGCATACGCCCGATCGAGGGCGATCAAACCCCGGATGTTGAGCGCAGCAAGGCTGGACTGGTCTTTGTCCAGCACCGTGTCCCGGGTGTCGATCTGCAGGGCGTCGGTCGTTCCCGGACCTGCGCGCAGGCCGGCGACGGCCTCGGCCAGCGTCCCGGGCCGCGTATCAGTGGTGGCGGCGAGGAAGAAGTCGGCGTCGGTGGACGGGATCAGCGCCAGCTGCTGCCGGAGGTTGACGAGCAGGTTGGCGCCCTGCGGGAAGCCGGGGAGTCGTTGGAACAGGCCGATCACCGGCATCTCGGCCAGCTGCTGCTCCTTCGTGCCCCGGGCGAACAGCACCGTGACGGAGTCACCGGTGTCGACGTCGAGGTTGTCGGCGAGCTCGGTCCCGAGGAGGACTCCGGTCGGCTGGCGCTGCAGGGCCGCCATGGCCGCGGCCGCGGACTGGCCGACGAAGTCGCCGTCGGCGAGGGGAGCGACAAGGGGATACGCCGCAGGATCCACCGCGGCCAGGTTGCCGGCGTCCTCGTTGGTCTCGCTCTCGACCAGGGCGTTCGAGAGCCCGTAGACGACCGGGGTAGCGGTCTGGACGCCAGGCACCCGACCCACGGTCTCCGCGAAGCCCGGTGGGTGCTCTTGCGTGCTCGTCGGGCTGGGGGTGACCCGCAGGTCGGAGCCGAGCACGAATCGGGCATCGGCCGCCTTCGCGGCGTCGTAGGACGCGCCGAACGACACGACGCTGGTGCCGAGTGCGACGATCAGCCCGACCATGATCACTCCCCGGCACGCGGCCCAGGTGCGTCGACGGACGCTGCGGACCAGCAGACCGCGCACGGGTGGTCCGAACGGAGACGACCGCGGCAACGGCAACCCGGCGAGGCATCGCTCGATCACCCTGGCGAGCAGCCACACGCCGCCGATCCAGAACCCGATCGGCACGATCACCGGCAGCAGCCGCAACGACACCGGCCGGCCGTAGTACACCGATCCGGCGACGCCCACCAGAGCTCCGCTCCGTCGGGCGTGCCACGCGACGGCGACGACCGCGAGCAGCAGCACCACGTCCAGCCAGGTGCGGTGCCACCAGGGAGGCCGGGAAGCCAATCGGGCCCGCTCGTCGCTGATCTCGCGGTTGATCGCTCCGCGCCCGGCCAGGTAGAGGGCGCCGCCGGCGGCCACGAACCCCACGCTCGCGCCGAGCAGGGCAGACACCCCGACGCTGAGGCCCGAGGCACTGCCCAGGGCGCCGGCGGGCAGCACCGCGACCGCTGACACCAACCCGAGACCGACACCCAGCACGGATCCGACCGCGGCCAGCAGCGCGGTGCGCAGGGCGTGCATCCGGAGCAGCCGGCGCCGGTCGGCGCCCCGGATCCGGAGGAGGGCCTGCTCCCGACGGAGGGCACTGGCCAGCACCCCTCCCGCGTACGCGGTCAGGAAGGCCGCCAGCAGCGCCCCGGGCAACCCCAGGAACACGAACAGGCGCTTGGCCGTGTCGGCATCGGCGCTGGCCACCTGCAACGCGTTGGAGATGTTGTCGACGAGGTCGTCCTGGCCCTGGGCGATGGCGTCGACGGCCTCGGCGACCGACCTGGTCTGGAGCAGCGCGGTGCCAGGATCGGCGTTCAGGGGGCTGCGGTCGAGGCGGATGTCCACCTCGGTGATGGGCCGGCTGCGCAGCACCGCCCCCGGGGTGGTGGCCACGACCTGGAAGGCGGGCACGATCGTCGAGCCGAAGACCTCGGTTCCGACGACGAGGCTGTTCGGCACGTAGTCGAACTGCTCGAGCTGCTGGCCCTGGCGGCTGTAGAAGAGCGACCTGGCTCGGCTGAGGTCGGTGATGCCGCTGATCGGTACGCGTAGGGGGTGGTCGAGGCCGGGTACGCGGAGGTGCACCACGTCCCCGACGCCGACGCGCAGCGCCCGAGCGGCCTCCACACTGAGCAGCCCGTGTCCCTGCTCGTACCTTCCTTCGACGAGGGTCAGCGAGGGGTCGGCCGACAGGTAGCTCTCGTCGAAGCCGAAGACCCGCAACGGCCCTGTCGTCGACCGGCTCGCCGCCGACAGCGAGCCGGACGCCACGTCGACGAAGGAGAGCTGGTCGGCACGGGCCACTCCCGGCACCGCTGCGACCCGGCGGGTCAGCTCGGCCAGGCTGACCGGACCCGACGCGTTCGCCGGCCTCGGGACGACGGTCTCCCGGGTGGAGAAGGTCGCCGACGGCCGCAACGTCGACACAGCGGCCACGTCGGCCGCAGCCACCACGTCGTACCCGATCCGGACGGTGGACCCGGCCGGCACCGTCCCCAGGTTGAGCCCGATCTTGGCCGGTCCCTGGGCCAGCGGGCTGTCGCCGCCACGGTCGGGCAGCCTCGCTCCCTGGAGGGTGGTCGACCCGACGGTGTACCGCAGGGGAGCGGGCGGCTCGTCACGGATCACGACCTCGTTCGCCGGTCGGGTGCCGGGGTTGGCGAAGGCCAGCTGGACGTGGCCGCTCTCACCGGCCCGCAGCCGGGCTGGCGCGATCTTCTCCGTCAGCTGCACCTGGTTGCCGAGCGGGTCGGAGAGGATCCGTTGCATGTCGAGGGGGAGGGGCGCGATGGCCCGGGCCGTCATCGAGGCCGAGGACCCGTCGACGAAGAACAGGACGCTGGAGAACAACCCGATCCCGAGCGTCATCCCGACCAGGGCGGACAGGCTCCGCCGGGGGTTCCGGGTGAGGTCCCGCCAGACGTACGTCCAGCTCATCGAACCCGCCCATCACGCAGCTCGACCTGTCGGTCCAGCCGGCCCGCGGCCTCTCGGTCGTGGGTGACCAGCACGAGGGATGCGCCGATCGCGCGTTGCTCGCTCATCAGCAGGTCGATGACCCCGGCCGCGTTGGTCGCGTCCAGGGCGCCGGTCGGCTCATCGGCGAGGATCAGCTGCGGGCGGTGGACGACCGCTCGAGCCACCGCCACCCGCTGTCGCTGGCCGCCCGACAGCTGATCGGGGAGGTTGTCGACCTCGGCCCGCAGACCCAGCCGATCGAGGAGCTCGAGGGCCCGGTCGGCCTCGCCGGCGAGATCGTCGAGGGCGAGCTGCAGACCGACGTTCTCGACGACGGTGAGGAACGGCAACAGGTTGTCGGACTGGTAGACGAATCCGAGCCGTCGCCGCCGGAAGTCGGAGCGGTCGCGTTCGGACGAAGCCGACAGGTCCAGGCCTCCGATCCGCACGGTGCCGGTGGTGGGCCGAGCGAGCCCGCCGATGATGCCGAGCAGGGTGGACTTGCCACCGCCGCTGGGGCCGACGACCGCCACGCTCGATCCTTGCTCGACGGTGAAGGAGACCCCGTCCAGCGCCCGGATCCGACCGCTCGCAACGCGGTGTTCCACCACCACGTCCTCGACCGAGATCGAGCCGGTCGACATCACGCCACGACCGCCCTGTGCTCGACCAACCGCAGGGTCCGCTGCGCCCAGCCGGCCAGCTGCTCATCGTGGGTCACGTAGAGAACCGTCAGCCTCCTGTCCGCGGAGGCGCGGAAGATCATCCCGAGAACGTCCGCCGCGGTAGCCGAGTCCAGCTGCCCGACGACCTCGTCGGCGAGCAGCAGATCCGGGTCGTTGGCCAGCGCTACCGCGACCGCCACCCGTTGGCCCTCACCGCCCGACAGCTCGCGCGGGCGGTGGTGCAGCCTCGTGGCCAGACCCAGCTCCGCCAGCAGGTCCCGGGCTCGCGCCGCCCTCCGCGGCCCCGAGGACCCGAACCGCAGGGCCAGCTCCACGTTCTCGAGGGCGCTGAGGAACGGGATCAGGTTGTCGGACTGCAGGACGATACCGATCCGGTCGGCCCGGAGACCCGCGCGTTCTGCCTCTGCCATCCCCTCGATCGACTGCCCGTCGATCCAGATCCGCCCGGCGTCCGGTCGCATCAGCCCGGCGATCAGCGACAGCAGGGTGGACTTGCCGCTACCCGACCGGCCGAGCAGGCTCGTGGTCGACCCTGGGTCCAGAGCCAGGTCGAGCGAGCGCAACAGGTCGAGCCGGCCCGCGCCCTCGCCGTACGACTTCGACACCGCGTCGAGGCGGACGAACGGGTCGACGGGCGCGGCGCTCACACAGATCGCCGCCCGAAGCGCAGGTAGAGCGAGGGGAGCACGAACAGGTTCAGCAGCGTCGAGGTGAACAACCCCCCCAGGATGACGACGGCGAGCGGGTGCTCGATCTCGTGGCCCGGACGGTCGCCGAGGACGACGAGCGGGACCAGGGCCAGGCCGGTGGCCAGGGACGTCATCAGGATGGGGGCCAGTCGCTCCTTCGCAGCCCGCAGCACGAGGTCCCGGCCGAAGGGCTCACCCTCGACGCGTTCGAGATGCTGGCAGTGGTTGATCAGGAGGATGCCGTTGCGCGCGGCGATCCCGAAGACGGTGAAGAAGCCGACCAGTGAGCCCAGCGAGATGATCCCCCCGCCCACGAAGGCGGCGAGCACCCCGCCGACCAGCGCCATCGGCAGCGTGACGAAGACGATCACCGCCGGGCGCCACGCCCCGAACGACGCCTGGAGCAGGAGCAGGATCGCCGCGGCGGCGAGAACCGCTGTGGCGAGCAGGTGCGCTTGGGCCGACTGCCGCTCCTGGTACTCGCCGAGCACCTCGGCGTGGTAGCCGCGAGCGAACTCCACGCCCTTGAGCTGGACCGCCAGGTCCTGGGCCACCGAGCCGAGGTCACGGCCCTCGAAGGAGGCGCCGACGTCGAGGCGCCGGGACCCGTCCTCGCGGTCGATGGAGTTGGGATTCGGAGCCAGCTTCACCCGGGCCACGGTGGCCAGGCGGACGCGGCCGCCCGAGGGCGTGTCGATCAGGAGGTTCTCGATGGCCGGCACGCTGTTGCGGGTCTGTGGGGTGCTCCAGACCGCGACGTCGTAGGCCTTGCCGTCGCGGAAGATGTCGCCGACCTCCTCGCCGGCCACGAGGGTGGCCGCCGCGCGTCGGACGTCGCCGGGTTTGAGCCCGTACCGGGCCGCCGCCGGGAGATTCACCTCCACCTGCAGCTGTGGCACGTCGGTCGACACGTCGACGTGCTGATCCACGACACCGTCGATGCCGGCGAGGATCTTGTTGATCTCCTCCGCCTTGGCTCGCAGCACGTGGAGGTCGTCGCCGTAGACCCGGACGACGATGGGCTCCTTGCCGCCGGAGATGACCTCCTCGATGCGTTCGTCGAGGTAGGTCTGGGTCTCTCGGAACAGGCCCGGGTAGGCGTCGTTGACGTCTTCGATCGCACTCAGCGTCGCGTCGTAGTCCTGCGACGGATCGGTGCTCACCCAGTTCTCGCCGAGGTTCACCCCGGCCACCTCCTCGCCGAGGAACGCCTGGCCGATGTGCGCCCCGAAGTTGCGGACCCCCGGGATCTGGCGCAGCTCCTTGCTGACGGCGATCGTGGTGCGCTGCATCTCCGCGGCGGACGTGCCCGGCTGGCTCACCCAGTGGATGAGGAAGTCCCGTTCCTTGAACGCGGGGAACAGCGACTGCCCGAGCAGGGGGGCGACCGCGAGCCCGACGACGGTGATCAGCGCGAAGCCGGCGTAGACGGCCCGCGGACGGCCGAGGATCCTCGACAGCAGCGCCGTGTACCCGCGGTGCAGCACCCGGACGACGGGTGAGGTGTGCCTCTCGACCGGCACCCCGCGGAGCAGCAACAGGCACAGGGCCGGGGTGAGGGTCATGGCCACCACGAGCGAGGCCACGATCGCCAGGGTGTAGGACAGTGCCAGCGGGCGGAAGAACGCGCCGGTCAGTCCCTGGAGCAGGAAGATCGGGACGGCCGCCGCGACGATGATCAAGGTCGCGTAGACGATCGGTGCCCGCACCTCGAGGGAGGCGTTCAAGATCACCGACGCGGTGCTCCCCGGCTGACCGGAGAGACGGTGCTCGCGCAGCCTCCGGACGATGTTCTCGACGTCGATGATGGCGTCGTCGACCACGGCACCCAGCGCGATGACCAGGCCGGCGAGGGTCATGGTGTTGATCGTCTCCCCGCGCCAGTGCAGCACCAGGAGCGTCGCCGTCAGCGACAGCGGGATGGTCAGCACGCTGATCAACGCGACCCGCCACTCGAAGAGGAACAGGGCCAGGATGACGATCACCAGGATGAACCCGAGAACCAGGGCCTGGGTCAGGTTGTTGATCGGCCTCGGTGATGAAGTTGGCCTGCTGGAAGATGGTCGTGTCGAACTGCACCCCCGGCATCCCGGGCTCGATGCTGCGGATGGCGTCCTCGACCCCGCGGGTCATCTCCACCGTGTTGGCCCAGGGCAGCTTCTCGACGACCAGCAGGATGCCGGGGCCGTCGTTGATCACGGCATCACCGATCAGCGGTTGGTGATCGGTCTTCACGGTGGCGACGTCGCCGATCTGGACGGCCCCACCCTTCGCGTCGGCGGAGCGCAGCGGCACCCGGGCGAGGTCGGCCGGCGTGACGATGGGCAGCACGTTGCGGACGCCCAGGCGCTGGTTGGGAGAGTCGATGGTGCCGCCGGTGCCGATCACGGATCCGGTCGAGAACCTCAACAGGCCCGAGTCGACGGCGTCGGCCGTCGTCTCCATCACCTCGTCGAGAGCGACGTCGTGGGCGGCCATCTTCGGCGGATCGACCTGGACCTGCATCATCTGCAGCCGCTCACCCCACAGGGCCACGTTGGCGACGCCCGGCACGGCGAGCAGCCGGGCCCGGATCGTCCAGTACGCCGACATCGACATCTGGATCACGGAGTGGTCCTTGGACGTCATCCCGATCTGCATCGCCCGACCGGTGGCGGAGACCGGGGCGAGCATCACCGGCGGGGCGGCCCACGTCGGCAGGGTTGCGCTGACGGCCGTCATCCGCTCCTGAACGACCTGGCGCGCGTGCAGCAGGTCGACGTCGGGTTTGAAGATCAGCTCGATGGCCGACAGCTGGGGCACGGACTTGGAGCGCAGGGTGTCCAGACCCTCCACCCCGTTGAGCGCCTGCTCCAGCGGGACCGTCACGAGCGACTCGACGTCGGAGGTCGACAGCCCGAGGCACGCGGTCTGGATGACGACCCGGGGCGGGGCGAACTCAGGAAAGGCGTCGATCCGGGTGGAGGGCAGTGTGACCAGCCCGACCCCCATCACCAGGGCACCGAACGCGACCACCAGGAACCGGTAGCGCAGGCTCGCCGACACCACCGCCCGCATGAGGGTCCGACGTGGAGCGGTCATCACTCCTCACCGCTGATCCCGGCTTCGGCTCCCACGAGCTCGGAGGCGCCGACGGTGACGACCTCGGTGCCGGCCGGCGGCCCGGACGAGCAGATCACCGTGTCGCCCTCGATCGCGGCGATCGTCAGTGGCACCCGGAGGTAGGTCCGAGGCGCCGGTGAGGAGTAGGCCCAGGCGGCGCCGTCGGCGTCGTAGATCACGGCGGCGTACGGGACCTCCAGCGTGGCCTTTCCGCCGCCCACCGCAGGATGGGCGACGACCGCGGCGGTCTCGACGCCGAGGCGTTCCTCGGCGTCCTCGCGCAGCGTCACCCGGGCGGGCTGGCCCTCGGCGACCACCTCGACCGAGGCCGCGTCGGAGGTCACTCCGGGATCGGCGCTGTCGTCACCGGTGCAGCCACCGAGGACCAGGACAGGAACGAGCAGGGCGGGGGCGACCCACGGCCGCCAAGACCAGGTACGCATCACGGCACCTCCGGATCGAGAGCTGGGTTTGCAGGAACGGAACGGGTGCGCCGGGCCCCGGTCGAGACGGCGGTCTCCAGGGTCGGCACCACGAGCAGCACCACGACCACCGAGGTCACCAGCCCGCACAGCAGGGTGACCGCGAACGGGTGGAGGATCTCGAGCCCGGCTCGCGGACCGAGCGCCGCCGGCGCGGCGAAGACCGCGGCCACGACCAGTGCGGTCCCGAGGACTGAGGGAGCCAGGGTGCGGGCGGCTTCGAGCGGCCCGGGGGCGTCCCCGCCAGAGGACGATCCTCGCGCCGAGCGGACCAGGAGCAGCGATTGTCGGAGGGTGAGAGCGAGGACCGTGACCAGAGCAGCGAGGACCCCGACACCGGTCACGCCGTTCATCGCCGGAGCGATCAGCAGACCGCCCACCAGGGACACCGGCGCGGCGACGAAGAGCACTGTCGCCGATCGCCAGCTGCCCGTCGCCGCCTGCAGGATCAGGAAGCTCAGGGCAGCCGCGACGACCGCGAGCCCGACCAGCTGCCGTTGGTCGTGCTGACGGTCGACCGCCTCGGTGATCACCTCGGCGCGGTACTCGTACGGCATGGCCAGACCGCGGAGCCGGCTCGTCACCTCCGCGGACACGGATTCGAGGTCGCGTCCCTCGACCGTGGCGTAGACGTCCAGCGTGCGCGAGACCGCGTCGTGACTGACGTACGCCGGATCGGGGGCGATCTGCACCCGAGCGACGTCCCCGAGACGCACGTGGCCTCCGGACGGGGTGTCGATGAGCAAGGACCTGAGGCCGACGACGCTCTGGCGCGTGGCGGGACCACCCCAGACGACGACGTCGAAGATCTTCTGTTCCTCGTACAGGCTGCCGACGGTCAGCCCGGAGACCAACGTGCTCGTCTCCCGCCGGACGTCGCCCGGCCGGAGGCCGTGCCGTTCGGCGGCCGCCAGGTCGACCGAGATCTCGACAGTGGGTGCGCTGGACTGCACCTCGACCCGGGGAGCCAGCACGCCGGGCACCGTGGTCAGCAGCGTCCGGACATCATCGGCGGAGTTTCGCAGCGCGTCGAAGTCCACGCCGTAGACCCTGACCACCAGCTCTTCTCCGGCCGTCGCGCCGCCCGGCTCGGTGGACGCGGCGGCCACCCGGTCATCGGCGTAGGTCTGGGCGCCGGCGGCCAGACCGGGATACGCCTGAACCGCGGAGTCCACCGCTGCTCGGGTGGCGGCGTAGTCGGCGTCGTCGCCGATCCGCAGCCAGACCTCGGCGGAGTTCACGTCGACCACTTCGTCGGAGGTGATCGCCCGGCCGGCGTGCGCGCCGGCCGACTCCACGCCGGGGATCGAGCGGAGCTCGTCGGCGACCCGGCCGCTGATTCGTTGCATCTCGACCAGCGAGGTGCCGGGGGCGGCCGCCAGCCGGACGATGACGCTGCGGTCCTGGAGGGTCGGCAGAGCATCCCCCGGACCGTCGACCGCGACGACGGCCACCGCGCCGGCCACCAGGACGACCGAGGCGATGACCACCGCCACCGGTCGCATGATCACGGCGGGGGCGATGCGGTCGAACCCGCGGTGCACCCAGCGGGCCAACGGGACCGGTCGGGCCACCGCGTCCGTGCGGCCCAGCAGGAACACGGCGAGTGACGGCGTCACCACCAGCGCCACGAGCAGGGACACGGCCAGGGCCAGGGCGAAGCTGGTCATCGCCGCTCCGGCGAAGGTGCCGACGAGCCCGCCCACGGTCAGCAGCGGGGCCAGGCCCAGCAAGACGACCAGCGCCGCGACGATCAGCGGACCGCGACGCGTCACGGCGACCTCGGTCACGACGGCGAGCACCGACGACTCCTCCGCCCGTGGCGCTGCCGAGTCGGCGTCGGTGCCCGTCGTGCCCAGGCGCTGTCGGATCTCCGCGACGTCGCCCAGGGCCTCGTCGACGACCAGCGCGACCGCCGCCGCGATCCCCACCAGGGTCATCGTCGTGAGGGTCTCGCCGCGGAGCTCCAGCACCCATGCCGCGGTGACCACGGAGACCATGACCGAGACAGCAGCGATCGCCGCTGCACGCCAGGAGAACAGCACAACACCGAGCCCGGCGACGAGCGCCACCAGGGCGACGATGCCGACCACGCCGAGGTCGCGCAGGGCGGTCGTGAGGTAGTCAGCGGGACGGAACACCGTCGGCTCGACGGTGATGTCGCGCAGACCGGGGGCCATGGCGTCGAGCGCAGTCTGGACGTCACGGGTCACCTGGGCCGTGTCCGCCCCCGGGAACCGCTCGACCACGAGCATCAGACCGGAGGTGCCGTCGAAGCTGGCGTCACCGATCAGGGGTTGATGGTCCTCGTGCAAGGTGGCCACGTCGCCGATCGTGAGCTGCTGTCGATCCGCCCCCTCGACCGCGACGTCGGCGAGCTGCTGCGCCGTGGTGATCGGCTGGATGTGCTGGACGCCGAGCCGCTGAGACGGGGTCTCGACGAACCCGCCGGTGCCGGGGGTCGACGCTTCGACGAAGCTCAGGGGGGACACCCACAACGCGTTGCCGGTCGACTCGATCAGCTGGGTGAGCGTCACCTGCTTGGTGCGGAGACGGTCCGGATCGACCTGGACCTGCAGCTGGCGGTCGCGCTGTCCCCAGATGGAGACGTTCGCGACTCCCGGGATGCTCATCAGGCGGGGTCGGATCTGCCAGCGGGCCTGGACCGACATCTCCATCGTCGACACCTTTGCGGAGGTCAGCGAGATCATCGCGACCCGGCTGGTCGAGGAGGTCGGCTGCACCATCACCGGCGGCGTGCCCACGTTCGGCAGGGCCTTGGCCTGGGTCATGCGCTCCTGCACCATCTGGCGGGCCTGGTACAGGTCGGTTCCCGGTTCGAACTCGAGGTCGATCGCCGAGAGGCCGGGCATCGACTTGGAGCGGATGTGAGCGAGCCAGGGGATCCCGTTCAGAAGATCTTGCTCGAGCGGAACCGTGATCAGCTGCTCCACCTCCTGCGCCGAGAGCCCGAGGGCCTCCGCCTGCACCTGGACGGTGGTGGAACCGAACTCGGGATAGATGTCGGTCTTCGCATCGTGCAGCTGATAGAGACCGAGACCGAGCACCCCGACGGCGGCAGCGATGGCCAGCCGACCGAAGCGCAACCCCGAGCTCACGATCCAACGCAACATGTCGTACTCCGTTCGCCACGGGCTGTGGGATTTTGGGCGCTGCGCTGGGTGATCAGGGCGGCGATCGGTCGGTGGAGGTGAGATCTGGAACATGCATCCGGCGGCGGTGTCGTCCTCGGCCGGCCAGACCCCTTGGGGCGGCTCAGCTCTTCATCCGTGCCGTCTTTCCGTACACGCGCGGACTGCGCTGGTAGGCGCGGTCTTCCTCGTCCCGGGCGTCGTCTTCGACGTCCTTCAGCTGTGCCGCGGTCAGCTCGTGTCGAGCGACCAGCTGCAGCTGTTCTCTCTCGGTGTCCTTTGCCCCGCGGTAGGCGGTGCGGATGCCGCCCACGCCCCGCGCGTAGGACTTCAGCTGCGCCAGACCCGGCTCGTCGACGTTGAACTCGGCGATGACGACCACGTCGTCGTAGCAACCGGTCCGCACGCAGTCCCGGACCCCTACCCGGTCCACCTTCGCCCGGTCGTTCCAACCCACTGCGGGGCCCAACCCCTCGGCGTAATCGGGTTGGCCGGTCCCGGGGGCGGCCTGCATCATGACGCCCGCCGTGGCTCCTTGCAGTCCCGCCAGCCAGAGCGGGGACTTGACGATCTCGGCGTCGTCGTACTCCTCGGAGTACTCCCCGAAGTACCAGACGGTCCCGTCGTCGTCCTGGGCGTAGAAGGTGAGCTCGACCTCCTCCGCCTTGCCGTCTGTGAAGTCGCGATCCAGCCCCACGACGGTCTGGACGCCCGCGATCTCCTTCGTCAAGCCGGTGACCGTGGACTCGATGGCTCGGGACACCTTCTGGCCGTCGTCGTAGGCGTGCCCCTCCCAGCGCAGCGTGGTGCCCGGCACCATCGGGAAGTAGACGTTGGTGATGTCGGTCGGGTGGTGGAAGTTCGCCGAATCGAAGTCCTCGGCGCGGGTGGGTTTCCTCGTCGCGGACGACTCCGGAGTCGAAGCTCTGGGTGTCGGAGTCGGAGGAAGCTCGGGTGGTGAGGCCGACCTCGACGCTTCGGGTGTCGCGATCGATGACGACGGCGTCTCCTGCTGGTGAGCGAGGCAGGCGGATGTGAGCAGCACAGCGCAGCACGTGCAGCACACGGTTGCCCAGCGTCGACCTCTCATGCGGCCCCCTCTCGCCGGCGCCCCCCGCCACGAGCGGGACATTAAGTCCCCGTCGTGACCGAAAGGCATTCGTCACGCAATCTAGAGAGCGGTCGGGGTCCATTTGATCCGGTCTCGTACTTCTGTTACCCAACTGAAATGTTCGGTCGAGGCATGCATCACGAAAGGGATGCAAGTGCAGTCACGAACTCCGACCGCATCGGGAAAGGGGCTAACCTGTCGACGTCCGTTTCCGGTACAGAACACGCGGGCTCGCGAACGGCATCGAGCCGCACTCGCTGGTCGACTCGGAGGAGTGGTTTCGGCTCCCCCGTCGGCGCGACGCTAGGTTCTTCGCTCATGACGAGCATCCGCTGGGGTAACACGCAGATCAGTGTCGTGATCGGTATCGGCGGCGACCGACCGGTGACGATCGACAGCCTGGACGTCGCGGGGCGGGAGCGGACGACGCCGGCCCGCCAACCTCTGGTGGAGCTGCTGGTGCTCGGCGACGGCCGCAGCCTCAACAACACGCGCTTCACCAGCACG
Source organism: uncultured Actinomycetota bacterium (assembly GCA_963794405.1). Lineage (GTDB taxonomy): Bacteria > Actinomycetota > Actinomycetes > Propionibacteriales > Propionibacteriaceae > Microlunatus. The sequence goes on along the minus strand of CAWCDP010000015.1, from coordinate 15,688 downwards.
GGAGTCGGTGAGCGGCTGCGTCACGTCTCCCATCGCACGGTCGTGGACGACCAGAAGATCCGCTTGATCATCGTGCAGCGCGACGAGCTGACCGGTCTGGAGACGACCACGACCCTGACCGCGTACGCCGAGGTGCCCGCCCTGCAGGCCCACAGCACGGTACGGAACACCTCCGACGACGAGCAGATCGTGCAGATGATCAGCTCGCTGGCCCTGGGCTGCCTGCTCGACGACGGTGAGAGCCTGGACGACCTGGTGCTGCACTCCGCGCAGAACAGCTGGTGTGCGGAGAGCCGTTGGAGCAGCGTGCAGCTGCGGGACGACGAGGGCCTGGGTCGGATCGCGCCTCCGGACTGGAGCATCGAGTCGCGCACCTACCGCGCGGCGGTCAGCACCTCGACCTGGTCGACCGGCCAGATCCTGCCCACCGCCATGATCGACAACACCGCCACCGGACGCGCGCTGGCCTGGCAGGTCGAGCACAACGGGGCCTGGCGCTGGGAGGTCGACGGTCGCTGGATGGGGGTGGACGAGGTCGCGGTGATCGCCGGCGGACCCAACGACGTCGATCACCACTGGACGATCGAGCTCGGCCCGGGTGCGGAGTTCACGACCGTGCCCGCCTCGGTCGCCGTGTCGCGGGACGGTTGGCAGGGGGCGATCGCCGCCCTCACCGCGCATCGCCGCGCCATCCGGCGTCCGCTCGTCCGCCCTGATCTGCCGGTGATCCTCAACGACTACATGAACGCGCTGATGGGCGATCCGACCACCGAGAAGCTGCTTCCCCTGATCGACGCGGCCGCCGAGGCCGGGGCGGAGTACTTCTGCATCGACGCCGGCTGGTACGACGACGGCGGACACTGGTGGCCGAGCGTGGGGGACTGGCAGCCCTCGACCACCCGCTTCCCGGACGGCGGCCTGCAACGGGTGCTCGACCACATCCGTGATCGCGGCATGCTGCCCGGCCTCTGGGTCGAGCCGGAGGTGATCGGAGTGAGGTCACCCGGCCGCCGCACGGCTGCCGGAGGAGGCCTTCCTGCAGCGCTACGGACGCCGGATCGTCGAGCAGGAGCGCTACTTCCTCGATCTGCGCCACCCTGCCGCCCGCGCCCACCTGGACGAGGTCGTGGACCGCCTGGTCGACGGCTACGGTGTCCGGTTCTTCAAGTTCGACTACAACGTCACGCCCGGCCCCGGCACCGACCGGGACGCGTTCAGTGTCGGCGACGGGCTGCTGCAGCAGAACCGGGCTCAGCTCGACTGGTTGACCGGTGTCCGGGACCGCCATCCCGACCTGCTGATCGAGAACTGCTCGTCCGGGGCGATGCGGATGGACTACGCGCTGCTGTCGCTGCTCGAGCTGCAGTCCACCTCGGACCAGATGGACCCGTCCCTCTATGCGCCGATCGCCGCGGCCGCGCCGGCTTCGCTGACGCCGGAGCAGGCGGGCAACTGGGCGTACCCGCAACCGGGCATGCCGCCCGAGGAGATCGCCTTCTGCCTCGTCACCGGGCTGGCCGGTCGGCTCTACCTGTCCGGCCACCTCAACCGGATGAGCGCCGACGAGCTCGCGCTGGTGCGAGAGGGCGTGCTGGCGTACGAGGGCCTGCGGGCCGACCTGGCCGAGTCCGTTCCGTTCTGGCCGCTGGGTCTGCCGACCAGCCTGGACGACGTGGTCGTGCTGGGGCTGAGAGCGCCGGCGGCCACGTACCTGTACGTCTGGTTCCCGGGGAAGGGTGCCCACGAGGAGGTCAGCCTGCAGCTGCCCGCCGCGATCGAGGGTTCAGAAGTGGAGACGGTGTACCCGCGGTCGCTGGTGTCCTGGGAGCAGGACGTCGATGCCACCGAGCGCGTGCTGCGCCTGACACCGACGGTGTCCGGACCGACCGCGCGGGTGCTGCGGCTCGCCTGAGCGGGACGACGAGCTCACACGTGGGACGCGGTCGGCGTCTGATCGTCGCGCCCCGTCGTCGTCGGCGGCGACGGCCGTGTAGTCGACGTCCTTGGTCTCCTTGCTCAGCAGCAGCGCGATCAGGGTCAGCACCCCGGCGCCGGCCAGGTAGACCCCCACCGGCCAGACCTCGCCACCCGTGCTCGCCCACAGGGCCACCGCGATGAGCGGTGCGACGGCGGCACCGAGGATGCTGGCCACGTTGTAGGCGATGGCCGAACCGGTGTAGCGCACGTTGGTCGGGAAGAGCTCGGGCAGCAGTGCTCCCATCGGCCCGAAGGTGGTGCCCATCAGCATGAAGCCGAAGATCAGGAAGGCCTGGGTGAGGGCGCCGGTGAAGGCCAGATCGCCGCGGGGCTGCAGGAACAGCTGGAAGCTGAGGCCGAAGACGATGATCGCGACCGTCGTCCAGATCAGCAGCCGGCGACGTCCGATCATGTCGGCCACCGGGCCCGAGATGAGGGTGAACAGACCGAAGAACACCACGCCGATGATCTGCATCAGCACGAAGTCGGTGTAGCTGAACCCCAGACCACCCGGGGTGGCGTCGGTCTTCGCGGTCCCGTACGTCAGCGTGAAGCTGGACATCAGGTAGAAGAGCACGTACGTGGCCAGCATGATGAAGGTGCCCAGGATGACCTCGCGCCAGTTGTAGCGGAAGGTCGTCGACAGCGGCAGCTTGCGGATCGCCCCCTTCTTCTCGGCCTCTCGGAACGTCTCCGACTCGACCAGCTTGAGCCGCACCCACAGCCCGACGATGACCATCACGGCCGAGAACAGGAAGGGCACCCGCCAGCCCCAGGCCAGGAACGCCTCGGAGCGCTGGGCCGGTCCGTCGGGGTGCGGCAGGGCGAAGTTGATGATCAGGAAGATGCCGTTGGCGATGATGAAGCCGAGCGGCGCTCCCAGCTGGGGGAAGGTGCCGTACCAGGCCCGCTTCCCGGCCGGCGCGTTCTCGGTGGCCACCAGGGCTGCGCCGGACCACTCGCCGCCGAGCGCGAAGCCCTGGGTGAGCCGCAGCACCAGAAGCAGGAACGGGGCCAGCACGCCGACCGAGGAGTACGTCGGCAGACAGCCGATCAGGAAGGTCGCGATGCCCATCACCAGCAGGCTGATCACCAGCGTGGTCTTGCGTCCCCGCCGGTCACCCAGGTGGCCGAAGAAGATCGCACCGATCGGGCGGGCCACCATGGCCGCGCCGAAGACAGCGAACGACGCGAGCAGGGCGGTCGTCGGGTTGCCGGTCTTGAAGAACAGCTGGGGGAAGACGAGCACCGCCGCTGTGGCGTAGACGTAGAAGTCGTAGAACTCGATGGTGGTGCCGACCATGCTCGCCGTGATGACCCGGCCGGGTGAGTTCAGCGGTGCGGTCGACGTCGGTGTCTGGGCCATGGGGAGACTCTTTCATCCCACCCCTGGCGATCCCCGGAGCCGTGCCGGTAGTTTCTCGACCATGGTCGTCGCCGCGTTCGTCGCACCGTATCTGCTGGAGGCCACGTCGCGGTTCGTGCTGTCGGCGGCCCGGCTTCCGGACGTCCGGCTGGCGGTGATCACCACCTCGTCGTCGGAGCATCTCTCGCCGGAGCTGAAGGAGGCCCTCGCCGGGCACTGGCAGGTGGCCGACGCCCTGGATCCGCAGCAGATCGTCGACGCGGTCCGCGGACTGTCCCATCAGCTGGGGCCGATCGAGCGGCTGATCGGCGCGCTGGAGCAGCTCCAGGTGCCGTTGGCCCAGGCCCGGGACGCGTTGGGCATCGAGGGCATGTCGGCCGGGGTGGCGACCAACGTGCGCGACAAGTCGCAGATGAAGACCGTGCTGACCGCCGCCGGGGTGCCGTGTGCGCGTCACCAGCTGGTGCGCCGGACGGAGGAGGCCCTGGCGTTCCGCGACCTCGTCGGCTACCCGATGGTGGCGAAGCCACCGGACGGGGCGGGGGCGAAGGCCACCTTCCGACTCGACTCGGCAGCCGACTTCGACTCCTGGCTGACCGCCGCCCAGCAGGATGCGGGCGAGGTGTGGTTGCTGGAGGAGTTCCTGACCGGCCGCGAGCACACGTTCGACTCCGTCACCCTGGGCGGGGAGACGCTCTGGGCGTCGATCTCGGACTACCGTCCGCCGCCGCTGGAGGTGCTGCGGACCCCGTGGGTGCAGTGGACCGTGCTGCTGCCGCGCGACGTATCAGGTCCGGAGTACGGCGCCATCCGCTCCATCGGTCCGGCCGCCCTCCGGGCCCTCGGCGTCCGGGACGCCTTCTCCCACATGGAGTGGTTCGAGCGGCCGGACGGCTCGGTGGCGATCTCGGAGGTCGGCGCTCGACCGCCCGGGGCCCAGCTCGCGTCCATGATCGGCTTCAGCCACGACATCGACTTCTACGCCGCCTGGGCGGAGCTGGTGATCAAGGGCACCTTCGTCCCGCCGGAGCGGCGCTACGCCTCCGGCACCGCGTACCTGCGGGGGATGGGTCACGGTCAGGTCCGTGCGGTGCACGGCATCGACCAGCTGCAGTCCGAGATCGGTCACCTGGTGGTCGACTCGCGGCTGCCGGCGCCCGGGACCCCGGCCAACAGCTCGTACGAGGGGGAGGGCTTCATCACCGTGCGGCACCCCGACACCGCGGTGGTCGAGGACGCCCTGGCCCGGATCGTGGCCACCGCCCGGGTCGAGCTGATCGAGGGCCAGTGACGGCCGGCCGTCCGGTGATGATCAGCCGGCCGGTGATGAGGGGGAACCGCTGATGCCCAACGTCGTGATGCTGTCCCCGGGCTTCCCGCTGGAGATGGCCTACTTCACCCGCGCGCTGGCCGAGGTCGGGGCCACGGTGATCGGTGTCGGCGACCAGCCGGTCGACGTGCTGCCGAGCGAGGCGCGGGCGGCCCTGGCGCACTACGAGCACGTGTCGCTGGCCGACGAGGACGCGGTCCTGGCCGCCCTGCGAGGACTGACCCGGCACGCCCGGATCGACCAGGTGGAGTGCCTGTGGGAGCCGTACATGGTGCTGGCGGCCCGGATCCGGGAAGAGCTGGGGCTGCCCGGCATGACGGTCGCCGAGACGCTGCCGTTCCGCGACAAGGAGCTGATGAAGCAGGTGCTGGACGGCGCCGGGATCCGGACGCCGCGACATGCGAGCACCGCCACGTTCGCCGGCATCTACGCCGCGGCCGAGCAGATCGGCTACCCGCTGATCATCAAGCCGATCGCCGGCGCCGGCTCGGCCGACACCTACCGGGTCGACTCCCTGGCCGAGCTCGAGAACGTGCTGCCGATGATCGGCCACGTGGAGACGGTCAGCGTGGAGGAGTTCATCGAGGCGGAGGAGTTCACCTACGACACCATCTGCGGGGCCGGCGACATCCTGTACGAGAACGTCTCCTGGTATCGGCCGCGTCCGCTGCAGGCCCGGTCGCACGAGTGGATCAGCCCGCAGACCATCGCACTGCGTGATCTCGGTCGGTCCGAGCTGGCCGACGGCATCGAGATGGGGCACCAGGTGATCGCGGCCCTGGGGTTCACGGCCGGCTTCACCCACATGGAGTGGTATCGCAAGGCCGATGGTGAGGTGGTGTTCGGTGAGATCGGCGCCCGGCCCCCGGGGGCCCGCACGGTCGACGTGATGAACTACGCCTGCGACGCGGACCTCTTCCGCACCTGGGCCTCGGCGGTGATCACCGGCCACGCCGAACCTGATCGCCCGACCGTACAACGCCGTCAGCATCTTCAAGCGGGCCAGGGGATCGGGGCACATCACCCGCGTCGACGGTCTGGACCGGCTGCTCGCCGAGCACGGGGACAGTGTCTGCGTGCTGGATCTGCTGCCGGTCGGCGCCCACCGGCGGGACTGGCGCGCCACCCTCATCTCCGACGGCATGATCATCCTGCGCGATCCCGATCTCGACCGGCTGGTGATGATCGCTGACCGGTTCGGCAGCGAGCTGCAGCTGTACGCCCAGTGAGTGGCGGCCGCCCGGGGCGGGTGACCCTGGACGACGTGGCCGAGCGGGCCGGTGTCTCGCGGGCTCTGGTGTCGATCGTCATGCGCGATGCCCCGGGGGCGAGCGCGGCCACCCGCGAACGGGTGCTGGCGGTGGCCCGGGAGCTGGGCTACCGCCGCGATGCCCGCGCCCGGTCACTGGCCGGTCGGTCCTCGAACCTGATCGGCGTCATGTTCGGCGTGGGCGTGGGGGCCTTCCACTTCGACCTGCTGGAGGGTCTCTACGCCGCCGCGGCGGAACACGGCTACACCCTGATCCTCAGCCCGGTCACCCGCGGCCGGGACGAGGCCACGGCGGCGGAGTCGCTGGAGGACTTCCGCTTCGACGGTCTGATCATGCTCGGGCCGCCGACGGCGGCGCCGCTGCTGGCCGGTCGGCTGCCGGTGGTGGTCGTCGGCTGGCACGTCGACCACCCCGGGGTCGACGTGGTCCGCACCTCCGACACCCGGGGGATGACGGTGGCCGTGGATCACCTGGTGGGGCTGGGGCATCGCCGGATCACCCATCTCGACGGCGGAGACACCCTCATCGGCGCGTCCCGTCGAGCCGCCTTCGTCGCAGCCATGCACCGGCACGGTCTCGCCGACTCGGCCGGGGTGGTGCCGGGCGGCCAGGCCCAGGTCGACGGGCAGCGGGCGGCACGGCAGCTGCTGGAGGGTGAGGGGCCACCCACCGCGGTGATCGCCTACAACGACGACACCGCGGCCGCGGTGATGGGGGTGCTGGCTCAGCAGGGTCTGGCCGTGCCCGATGACGTCTCGGTGGTCGGCTGGGACGACAGCGAGGCGGCGGCGTTGTCCCTGGTCGGGTTGACCAGCGTCGTCCAGCGACCGGCCGAGCTGGCCCGACTGGCTGTCCAGCGGATCGTCGACCGAGTGAACGGGCGGCGGGTGGCCGACCGGGAGATCGTCCTGGAGCCCGAGCTGCGGGTCCGCGACAGCACCGGGGCACCGCGGCGCGGGTCCATGTCTTGACGATGTCGGGCGCCTGGTCCTAGCGTTGTCATCGGTTGCTAGACCGCTCTAGTGACGCACATCACGGAAGGAGACCACCGATGACTCTCGGCGTCGCCGTCATCGGGGCGGGCATGGCCGGTCGGGCGCATGCCGCCGCCTACCGCACCGCTCCGACGCTCTACGCCTCGACGCTGCCGCCGCTGCGGTATGTCTCGATCGCCGACGTCAGCCCCGAGCGGGGCGACCTGGCCGCCCGGCGCTTCGGTTACGAACGCAGCGACACGTCCTGGCAGGCCTTGGCCGACGACCCGAGCATCGACGTGGTCAGCGTCGTGGTGGCCAACCGGCTGCACCGGGAGATGGTCGTGGGACTGCTGGCGGCCGGCAAGCACGTGCTGTGTGAGAAGCCCTTGAGCGACAGCCTCGACGACGCCCGGTCGATGGTGGCCGCCGCCGACGCCGCCGACACGGTGGCCCGGATCGGCTTCACCTACCGCCGGGCGCCCGGGGTGGCAGCCCTGCGTGAGCTGGTTCGGAACGGCTCCCTGGGCAACGTCCTGCACGTGGATGCGCGCTACTGGTGCGACTACGCCGCCGATCCGCAGGGTCCGATGGCCTGGCGCTACAAGGGTGCGCCGGGATCGGGTGCCCTGGCCGACATCGGCAGCCACACGGCGTACCTGGCGGAGTTCCTGGCCGGCGACATCACCGAGGTGAGTGGCGGGCGCTTCCTCACTGCCATCACCGAGCGGCCGGTGGCGCTGGGAGCTGTCGTGGGCCACGGCAAGGTCGAGGTCTCCAAGACCTACGAGACGGTCGAGAACGACGACTACGCCGCGTTCAGCGCCTCCTTCGCGGGAGGCGGAGCCGGCGTCGTCCAGGTCTCACGGGTGGCCGCCGGGCACCCCAACGGGCTGGAGCTGGAGGTGTTCGGCGACCGGGGCGCCGCCCGGTGGGCCCAGGAGCGACCGGCCGAGTTCGGGCTGATGCTGAACGACGGCAGCGCCGCGGGCACCAACGGCTACCGGCGGGTGATCATCGGTCCCGACCACCCGTACGTCGCCGGCGGTCTGGCCATGGATGCACCCGGCGTCGGTCTCGGTCAGAACGAAGGCTTCGTCTACCAGGCGCGGGCCTTCCTGGAAGAGGTCGCCGGTCTGGACGAGCAGTCGTCCCTGCCCCGCTGCGCCTCGTTCTCCGAGGGCGTCCACAACATGGAGATCCTCGCGGCCGTCGCCGACAGCGCCGCCCGGCGCGGCGCCGCCGTCACCGTCCCCGCCCAGCGCTTCAGCCGAGTCGAGGAGATCTCCGCATGAAGTTCGGCGTCTACAACGCGGTTCTGCACGACCGCTCGCTGCCCGAGGCCCTGGAGGTGATCGGCGGGCTGGGTCTGGCGGGGATCGAGCTCAACTCCGGCGGGTTCCTGCCGGCCACCCACCTGCCCGCCTTCGACGACATCCTGACCTCCGACACGGCCCGGGACGACTTCCTCGGCCAGTTCGAGGGCACCGGGGTCGAGATCGCCGGACTGAACTGCAACGGCAACCCGCTGCACCCCGACCGGGCGATCGGCGAACGGCACGCCGACGACATCCGGCGCAGCGTCCGCCTGGCGCACCGGCTCGGTCAGACCCGGGTGGTGACCATGTCGGGTCTGCCGGGCGGTGAGCCCGGCGCCACGCGGCCCAACTGGATCGTCAACGCCTGGAACTCTGCGGCGCTGGACGTGCTGGACCACCAGTGGAGGGTGGCCGAGCAGTTCTGGCGGGAGGTCGACCGGGAGGCCGCGGACCTGGGCGTGATGGTGGCTCTGGAGCTGCACCCGCAGAACCTGGTGTTCAACCCGGCCGGCATCCGCGAGCTGGTCGAGCGCACGGGCGCCACGCACATCGGTGTCGAGCTGGACGCCTCGCACCTGTTCTGGCAGTGGATGGACCCGGTCGCCGTCGTGCAGGACCTCGGATCCCTCACCGTGCACGCGGCGGCCAAGGACGTGCGGATCAACCCTGCGGCCGCGGTGTACGGCGTGCTGGACAACCGCTTCCGCCGGCTGGGGCCCGACGAGAACCGCACCAACCTGGGTGGCGACGAGTGGGCCAACGAGTGGCCGAAGGACGCCGCGTGGGACTTCGTCGCCCTCGGTCGCGGACACGACGCGGTCTACTGGTCGACCTGGCTGTCGGCTCTCGCCGCGGTCGATCCCGACATGTGGGTGAACATCGAGCACGAGGACGTGTCCCTGGGTCGGATCGAGGGACTCGAGGTGGCGGCCGGGGTGCTGCTCGATGCCGCCCGACGCGCCGGGATCGCCACCTCCGACCCTGCCCGCTGATCAGTCCGGGGCGTTGCCGGTCACGCAGAAGACCATCCCGACCGGGTCGGTGAGGACCACCCAGCCGCCGGCCACCCCGGCGCGGCCGACCGAAGGCCGTGGACCGGCCGGCGAGCCGCGGGGGGCAGGTCGATGATCATGTGGAGGGGGCGAACACCGGACCTCGCCCGCGATCGGAGCGGCCGACGGGCCCGCACGCGGTACCAGCCGGCACACAGGATGATCATGAGGGCGACGGTGGACACATAGATGGAGAAGCCGATCGAGGCCACCAGCCACAGCACCGTGGCCAGGGCGGCTCCGACCGACACCCACCGCATCTTCGGTGCGTCACGGTCCGGCGCGATCCGGTAGAGCAGAGCCAGTGCGGCGGTGACCAACACCGCGACCAGCACCCACCGGGCCACCGACAGCATGAAGCGGATGATCGGACTGTCCCCGAAGATCCCCTGCAGCAGGGCGGGCACGACCGCGACCAGACCCAACATCACAGCGATGAACACGATGGCGGCCAATGTCAGACCCAACGCGATGAGCCGCTTCTTCACTGGGTTCCGCTGGTCGTCCTCGTCATAGGCCACGTTGATCGCGGTCATCAGGTTGTTCACCCCACCGGACGCGCTGAACAGGGCGACGGCGATCGCGAGGATGGCGCTCCAGCCCAGTGCGGCACGGCTTTGGTTGTTGATCTGATCGACGATCAGCTGCCGCACCTCGGCGGGCAGGGCGTTGAGGGAGTTCACCTGGTCAGCGATGGTGGCCGGGTCGGCGAACAGCCCGTACAAGGTGACCAGGGCGATCAGCGCCGGAAAGATCGCCAGGAAGCCGAAGAAGGCCACCCCGGCCCCCAGGAGGGGAACCTGATCGGTCTTGGCCTCCGACCAGCCGCGCTTGGCGACCTGAAGCCAACCCTGGGCCGGTATCTCGGTCGGCTTCTCGGCCTGCTCACCCGGCACCCCGTCCCGGCGTTCAGGATGGGCCGTCGACTCTCGAGTCACCATGGCCATGTCCTTTCTTCGATGGGGCGGCGCCCACCATCAATGTGGGCGCTTTCGCGTCATGACCTGACAGACCCGCTGCGGCCCCCGTCATGATGGTTGGTGAACCTTCCTCACACGGCGATTGACACACCTTCTCCCTGTCGCCGTCGGGTCTTCTGGCGTCGCCGGAAGGCGATGCAACTCGTGCTGTATTGCTGACGATAATGGACGATGTCGTGAGTAATGGCGCATGCTCCCTGAGTTCATCGCCGACGTTGAGGCGGTCGAGGATCGGCCACGACGTGGTGTCGAGGGTTGGTTTGCACCGTATGTGCAGGTTGGTGATCGTGTGTGACGATGATGATCGGGGGTTCCGCCCGCGTCGAATCGGGGATTTGATTGGGCGGCACCTTTCGACAGCGGATGCTCGCGGTGATCTGGCCGTGCGAGGCGACTTTCGACGGACCGCTCTGCGGTGGCGAGGTGCCACCAAGCGAGGGGTGAGTGCGCAGATATCTAAGGACGTGAGAGCACATGTGTCGCGACAATCTTTCAAATCCGGACTCGGCAGTTGGACACACCGGTGCGCGTACCGCTCTCCACGACCTCGTGAGTGTCGAGCTCGACCGTTTGGGGAAGGCGGCGGTCGTCGCGCAGCCGATCTCGTCTCGTCATCGCGGGTGGGTGTCTCTTCCTTCGGATTCTGGGTTGTCTGAGGCAGAGGAGGATTTCATCGACTATTGGTCTCCGCAACGTGTCCTCGATGACTGCCGGGCGAAGCGGCGGTTGCTCGCCTGGATTGAAGCGCAGGGTCGGTCCGAGGATTTGACCGCTGTCCAGGAAGATCAGTTGGACAGACTGCTGTACGCACTCGCTACCGGGCAGTCCGATTGAGCCATCCCACTCCGGTTTGACTTGCGACAAGTCCGCGGAGGACGTGGAGGGTCACCCCTGGCGACGGGAAGAACGACGAGGTGGCTATCTGCGTGACCACCATGCCGCCATGCTCGACGGTGCCCGGTGGGGTCTCGGCGGTGGTGGCATCGGGTCTTGATGGGCTCCGACACTCCGCCGGTGGCTCACTGGGGTCGCTCGTCGATGGGAAGGCTCCAGCAGCCTGTCCCGGCTCGCCTGTCTCCCTGCGCTTGCGGATCCAGTACAGCGTCGGTTCCGAGCGCGACTCTGACTTCGAGATCGCCGACCGAGTGGAGTTCCTGCGGTCGCTGCCCTGCTGGTCGTGACCTCGTTGCGGTGCCGCTGATCGGTGGGCGGGGGAGCGGCGTACAGTGGGTTTCACCACGGTAGATGTCCGCCGGCAGCCAGCCGACGTTGCCTGGTGGTAGTGCCCAGCCAGGCGAGGGCACAAGGACCAGAGCATGACCGATCTCTCCACCGAATTCCGCACCGACCAGGATCCGACACTGGATCGCTGCCCGGCCTGCGCGCACCCGTTGTCAGCGCACGACCGCGTCGGTGTCCGCTGGTGCGCCGCCACGCAGCTGGGAGTCGGACAACGCGACTGCATGTGCAGCGTCGCGGCGGGCAGCCCGTCGAGAACTGGCGCGTCCTGGGCTGAGATCAGACTCGGGTCAGCCGCGCGCTGACACGTCCACAAGCCGATATGGCTCCCGCCTTGCTGGCAGCAAGTCCGGATCGACCGTCCAAGATCATCGGGAGACGGTCAGCGCCAGGGCCTACCACCATGGCTGATCTGAGGGCATTCGGAGGGGCCGTCGACCTTCTGATATCCCTCCGTCCAGCATCCAGGAAGTCAGGTCATCGTCATGTCACCCGTGGACCGATCGTTGCCCCCAGCGTCACCGAGGGGTCGTCGCCTTGGGCCCGCTGAGTGCCGTGCCTGGCTCAGGAAACGCAGCCTAGGACGGTTAGGTCACCTCACGGGTCGCGGCCCTCGATCAACCGTCGTCGGCTACGCAGCCGCCGCCGATCAGGTTGTTTTCCGGGTGCCCGAATACAACGAGATCTGCCAATACGCACCGGGCCGCCCGATCACCCTGAGCGTCGACGGTGGGGGCGCCGGCAGCCACTCGCGCACCGAGGTTGTTGTCACCGGCGTCGGCCATATTCCAGAACGCCAGGAGGACCTCGCGGAGGCTGTCGATCTCCTCGAGGACTGGCCGCCAAGCGTCTCCACGCACCTCATCTGTCTCGATCTCGCCGATATCGAGGGAGATACCGTGTTCGACGACGAATCGTAGGCTCCAATCGGCCCTCCGATCGACGGTGCCTTCGCTGAGTTCGCCACCATCCGCCCCGAATTCGCCCATCCGGTACCCGACACGATCACCGACGAAGCTGCCTTGCTGGAGCCGGTATCGGAGGGCATCCCGACGATGCGGAAAGCCGGCGTCACGCCCGGCTCGTCAATCCTCATCGCCGGCGCCGGGCCCATCGGCATCATTTTGTGCCCAGGTTGCGAAAGGCCTACGGCGCCGCACCCACCTGGACGGGCTGCGACCTCAGCGTTGCTCATCCCCTGGGTGAGTCATCCCGCGGCCCGGGTCCTCGGCGGACGTCTCCAAACACAACGTGTCCACCCAACCTTCCCGGTCGAGCACATCCGTCACCAGCTGGTAGGCGGCCACGTCTTTCAACGCGTGCGGAGAGTCGAGATCAGAGTGTCGGGGCCTGCCCGGGCAAGCCCACTGCACCACGGCGGTGCCGCAACGGTGATCCTCGGGTCACGCGCTTCGGCATGACTGCCACCCTCCCAATCAAGAAGGTGCGCACCAAACCCGTGAACCGCCCCGGCGAGTCCGGAGACTTTCTAGTTTGAGACTCCAGCGGTTGCTGGGGCCTGGTGGTGAGCGTAGTGAGCGGTCTCTGCTTCGACCGGCGTGAGGTCCCCGCAGTACTCGAAGGGTCGGCGACGGTTGAACCAGTCGACCCATTCGGCGGTGGCGATCTCGAGGTCGTCGAAGCTCTTCCACGGCCGCTGTTTCTTGATCAGTTCGGTCTTGTAGAGGCCGATGATGGACTCGGCCAGGGCGTTGTCGTAGGACGAGCCCACGGCCCCGGTCGAGGGCTTGATCCCGGCAGCGTCGAGCCGCTCGGAGTAGGCCACCGACATGTACTGCACGCCGTGGTCATGGTGCGCGATCAGACCGGTCAGGTCCTTGCCCTCCCGGCCGCCGGGTCCAGATCGCCTGCTCGACGGCGTCGACGACCAGCTGGCTGGTCATCGTGGTCGCCACCGACCAGCCCAGGATCCGGCGGGCGTAGGCGTCGATGACGAACGCGGTGTAGCACCAGCCCGACCACGTCGAGCAGTAGGTGAAGTCGGCCACCCAGAGGCGGTCCGGTGCCAGCGGAGAGAAGTTCCGGCCGACCAGGTCCAGCGGCTTCGGGGCCTTCGGGTCGCTGATCGTGGTCCGCTTGACCTTCCCGCGCACCGCGCCGGCCAGGCCGAGCTCGCCCATCAGCCGCTCCACGGTGCAGCGCGCGATCGGCGGCGCATCGGCCGGCCGCTCGCGGTTCAAGGTCAGCCACACCTTCCGGGCGCCGTAGACGCCGTAGTTCGCCGCGTGGACCGCGGACGATCCTCGGCTTCAGCTCCTCGTCACGCACCTCGCGCGCGGTCGGCCTGCCGGTCCGCGGTGCTCGTAGTAGGTCGCGGGGGCGATCTTGGCGCCCAGCTCGGTGAGCTGGGCGCAGATCGACTCGACACCCCATCGCAGACCGCCCTCGCCGTGCGGCCCCGCGACGTGCTCGTCGATGTACTGCCACGATCAGCGCTGTGGCCGGTCGAGTTCGGCGTTGCTCCTATGTCAAGCAGCAGCGGCAAAGGCCGGGGTGGGGAGGGTGTCGTCGAGCTCGGCCTTGGTGGCGTTGTCGGTTCGCAGGCTGGCGAACACGACATCTGACAGTCGCCGACGGAGCAGCCTCAGCGCGGCGACGCGGTCCTTGCCGCGGCCGGTCTGCTTGTCCAGGTATGCCCGGCCCGGTCCGATCCCGCGGGCCTGGGTGACCGCGATCATGTGGAGGGCGTAGTTCATCGCCCGGTTGCCGCCGCGGTTGAGCCGGACCTTGCCCTTGCTCGACCCCGACCAGACCGGCACGGGTGCGGTGCCAGTGAATCGGGCGAAGGCGTCTTTGTCCCGGAACCGGTGGACACCCGCGGTCTCGCCGATGATGAGCGCGGCCGAGAGCACCCCGCACCCGGGAATGGTCAGCAGCGTGGGTGCGAGCACGCGGACCAGGTCACGCAGCTCGTGCTCGAGGGCAGTGATCTGCTGGGTCAAGTCCCGGCAGCGTTCGAGCAGCTCGCGGGTGAGCCGGGCGACCACGCCGTCGAACCGGTCGAGCTCGGCCAGTAGCTCGCCCACCAGCGACTGTCGCCGCAGTCCACGCGAGACCACGTCAAGGTCGGGGTCGAGTTCGTGCAAGAACCACCGCACCTGGCAGCAGATCCTCGTGCGTTGCATGACCAGGTCACGGCGGTGATCCGACAACAGCTTGACCTCCCGGGCCGGGCCCTCGAGCTCGGCGACCGGGAGGCCGGGGTGACGCAGCGCGGCCAAGGCGACGGCCTGCGCGTCGATCGGGTCAGACTTTCCCCGTTCCCGGCTGACCTTCCGCGCCTCGGCCATCAGACGGGTCGGGACCCGCACCACGCGGCCACCGCCGGCCAGCAGATCGGCCTCCAACCGACGGGTGAGGTGGCGGCAGTCCTCCAAGGCGAACAACACCTGGGTAGCCGGGCCGTCCTTCTCGGCGAGGCGGCGAGACCAGGCCAGCAGATCGAGGTGGCCGTCGCTGTTGGTCCGCACCGTCTTCTCGTCGAGACGACGGCCGACATCGTCGACAGCGACCAGGGTGTGGGTGCGCTTGTGTGAGTCAGCGCCGATCGTGATCATGAGAGCTGTCCTTCCAGGTCCGGGTGCGTGGACGCCCATGCACCTGTTCGCCAGGGCACGCCTCAATCAAGCGCATCAGCGATACGCAGCAGGCTCCTATCAAGCCACTGGCCGAGCAGGGACATGGGCACCTGACCAGAGCCGCACAACGGACGACAAGCCACGAGCCCGCCAGCGAAGAGCCGACAAGCCGGGGCAGCGAAGAAACGAGCGAACTCCGGTCAGGCACCCCTCACGATGGCATTGACGCGAAGAAAACCGATGCGGACTTGAGGATCGCGTTGGCCCGCTTCAATTCGGCGTTCTCCCGCTTCAACCGCTTCAGCTCGGCCGACTCCTCGGTCGTCATACCGGGTCGCTGACCGGCATCGACCTCGGCCTGGCGGCACCACTTCCGGATCGTCTCCGGCGTCCCAACACCCAGCAGTTCTGCGACCTGGGTCATCGCGGCCCAGTCCGACTCGTGATCAGGCCGGATCTCGGTGACCATACGGACCGCCCGCTCACGCAGCTCGGCCGGGTACCTCTTCGACGTACTCCCTGACATGACTCCATCCTTCCCAAGGAACGGAGTCTCCGGACATGCCGGGGCGGTTCACCCC
>CAWCDP010000014.1:0-115167 GCA_963794405.1 uncultured Actinomycetota bacterium | reverse complement strand
CGGAGTTCGCCTTCAGTCCCTTGTCTGCCATCTGCCAAACCCTTCCGCCGGGGGTGTCCGAGAGTCCTGGTTAACCCTCGTACCCGTGGTACTCCATGACGTGCTTGATCCGGGTGTAGTCCTCCATGCCGTACATCGACAGGTCCTTGCCGTAGCCGGAGTGCTTGAACCCACCGTGCGGCATCTCTGCCTGGAGCGGGATGTGGGTGTTGATCCAGACGCAGCCGAAGTCGAGCCGGGCCGACATCCTGACCGCCGTCGTGGTGTTCGAGGTCCAGACCGACGACGCCAGCCCGTACTCCGAGTCGTTGGCCTTGGTGACCGCGTCGTCCTCGTCGGTGAACCGCTGCACGGTGATCACCGGGCCGAAGACCTCGGTCCGGATCAGCTCGTCGGACTGCTCGAGATCGGCGACCACCGTCGCCTGGTAGAAGTAGCCGCGATCACCGACCCGTCGGCCGCCGGCCACGACGCGGGCGTGAGCGGGAGCGCGTTCGACCAGACCGGCCACGTGCTGCAGCTGGTTCGCGTTGTTGATCGGACCGTAGAGGAGGTCCTCGTCGGCTGGATCCCAGCCGGTCCGCACCTGCTGTGCGGCCTTGGCCAGCTCGGCCACGAAATCGTCGTAGACGCCGGCCTGCACGAGCACCCGGGTCGCCGCCGTGCAGTCCTGGCCGCCGTTGAAGAAGCCGCCCAGCGTGATCCCCTCGACGGCCGAGGCCAGATCGGCGTCGGCGAAGACGACCACCGGTGCCTTGCCGCCCAGCTCGAGGTGCGCCACCTTCACGTCGGCGGCCGCCGCCGTCGCCACCGCGATCCCCGCGCGGGTCGAGCCGGTGATGGAGACCATCTGCGGGATCTTGTGCCGGGTCAGCGCGGCACCGGTGTCACGATCACCGCAGACCAGGTTGCAGACGCCTTTCGGGAAGATGTCCTGCATCTTCTTCACCATCCAGGCCGACGAGGCGGGAGTGGTGTCCGAGGGCTTGAGCACCACCGTGTTGCCGGCCGCCAGGGCGGGGGCGAACTTCCAGACCGACATCATCATCGGGTAGTTCCAGGGCGCCACCTGGGCGACCGGACCGCGGGGCTCGCGCCGGACGTAGGAGGTGAAGCCCTTCATGTACTCACCGCCGGACTTGCCTTCCAAGATCCGTGCGGCTCCGGCGAAGAAGCGGATCTGGTCGACCATCGGAGGGATCTCCTCGGACATGGTCAGCGAGAGCGGCTTGCCGGTGTTCTCGCACTCGATCCCGGCCAGCTCCTCGGCGTGGGCCTCGATCACGTCGGCCAGCTTCAGCAGATAGCGCTGGCGCTCGCCCGGGGTGGACCACCGGTACTTCTCGAACGCCCGCCCGGCGGCCTGACAGGCCGCGTCGACGTCGGCGCTCTCGGAGTTGGGAGAGGTCGCGTAGACCTCACCGGTCGAGGGGTTGATGATGTCCAGCACGGCTTGCGAGGCCGCCGGGCGCTCCTCGCCGTCGATGATGTTGGCGAACACCTGCTTGTCCGACATGCGGATTCTCCTCAGGACCGTTCGCCGACGTGGGGCCGGACTCTGCCGATGATCATGACGCGTGGTGGTCCGGGTGGCAATGGGCCCCGCCCGCGGTGCTCGTCGCCGGGGCGTCCAGCGACGGGTTGGCGTCGAAGAACCCGAACGGCTTCAGCCAGAACGAGATGGTGTCGACCGGCATCATCGGCCAGTCCTCCACCCGGGTGATGTGGTGGATGCCGAACACGTACCAGAGCACGACATCGGTGCCGACCAGCGGGGCGTCGTCGGCGATCCAGCGCGCGATGCCTTGCTGGTGCGGCTCCGGTCCGCTGCCGGCGCCGCCGTCGGACTGGGTCGGGTAGTCCCCGGCCGGCCAACGCTCCCGGTCGTCCTGTGCGGTCACCCAGAGCGTGTGCCCGACCACGGGTGCCCGCTTGATCACCGCGGACTCAGGATCCAGCAGCGGTGGGATGGCTGCTCCCGGCACCAGCTTGTAGGCGGTGTTGGTGCCGTGCCGGTTCTTCTTGCTGGCGTTCATCACCTTCCACGCCCGCTGGGTCTCCCACTTGAAGTCCCGGGCGGCGTCGCTCTCCGAGGCGATCGTGGTGGCCTGGGTGGTCAGCGCGAGACCGTACGGGTTCTCCGGCGAGATCGGGGGAGCGACCGCGTCGACCTCGACCACGGTGTTGTCCTCACCGTCGATGTCGAGATCGAGCTTGGCCACCAGGAAGTGCTGGTGGAACGGCGCGTACGTCCGGGTGTCGACCATCGTCCCGTACGGCGAGGTGTCCTGGTCCTTCTCCAGCGGGGTCGTGACCATCAGACCGGTGGCGCGGACCTCGCACTCGATGTTTCCGTCGGTGTAGAAACGCCAGTAGATCAGGTACTCGTAGTTGGCCACGGTCGCGTGGACCGAGACGACCATGCGCCGCATCCGGCGCACCTCGGCGCCGGTCTCGGCGTCGACGTGCTTCCACAGCACCGCGTTGTCCTCCTCGTGCAGGCAGATCGCCTGCGGGATGACCTGCGGCTCGCCCTGGGAGTCGGGGATCACGGCGTCGACGTAGACGATCTCGCCCAGGCAGTCGCAGCCGAGCTCCAGCGAGGTGGTCATGTAGCCCAGACCCCACTCGCCGATGTCGTAGGCGGTGCGGCGGTAGTGGTCGAAGCCTGGGTCGCGGTAGGGCACCACCATCTCCGCGAACGACATCCGGTAGGCCACGTCGCGCGTCTGGCCGGAGATCGGGTCGTCGAAGGTGACCTGGTTGATCACCGGACCTTCACGGAAGTTGAAGCCCAGCCGCATGGTCCAGTTCTGCCACCGCAGCTCGTTGCCGTCGAGGGTGAACGAGACCCCCTCGGGCTGGGTGATCTCCAGCGGCTTGAGGTCGGTGCGGGGGGCGATCCCGGTGAGCCGGGGGTCGTACTCGCCCGGACACGTCGGGGAACCCGAAGTCGTGGTGGTCCTCGATGTCGAGCACCTCGAGGCTGTTCATGTCCACGATGATCTTGAGACCCGACACCGGGTGGGCGTACGGGTTGCCGGTGGGGGTGGCCCGCACCCAGATGTCGCACCAGCCGAGGCGCCGGTCGCGCCACTGCTCGGGCATCACCTGCTGGCCGTACGTCCACACGTCGAACAGCACCAGCGAGGGATCGGTGATCCCGCGGGCGGTCAGTGCGGCGAGCACCTCCGCGTGCTCGTGCAGGGCGTGGTCGATGTCGTGGTACTCGTCCACGGTGAAGTTCGGGCAGACGCCGGGCACGTGGGTCCAGGAGACGACGCTGTCGTCGACCAGGTCGACCACGGCTTCGTAGGTGTTGTTGGTGGCCTTCTCCCAGAGCACCGACAAGGACCGGCGGGGCACCGGGTCCCCCGTGGACCACGCCTTCACAGCCGCCTTGGCGGGCTCGGCCAGCTCGATCGAGGCGAAACGCCACTCCTGCGACACACCCCGGTCACGACGCAGAATGGCTGCGGTGGCCCGGAACTCGTCCTCCGAGAGTGGGTCGAGCGGGTGTGCGGGCATGTTCGAGCGCCTCCTCAACGGCTTGAGAGTAGGCCTCATCGTGTCAACGCGGGTGGTGCCGGTCAATGGCCCGGCGCCACCGATGATCATGCCTGTCAGGCTCACCCGGCGGGTGGGGCTCCGGCGAGGTCGGC
This sequence comes from uncultured Actinomycetota bacterium, assembly GCA_963794405.1. Classification (GTDB taxonomy): domain Bacteria; phylum Actinomycetota; class Actinomycetes; order Propionibacteriales; family Propionibacteriaceae; genus Microlunatus. The sequence goes on along the minus strand of CAWCDP010000014.1, from coordinate 111,505 downwards.
GCTGACCGCGTCGAAGGCGGCCACCGTGGCGAACAGCTTCCAGGCGTTCTGCGGGGTCGGCCAGCTCGACAGCTTCGCGGCGACCACGCCCGCGCCCCGGTTGACGTAGATCATCTGACCGTGGATCCCCAGGCAGAGCAGCACGGGACGCTGCGCGTCGGGGATCCAGAACTGGTTGCGGTAGAAGCCGCCGGGCATCCGGTTGTCGCCGGGCGAGTCGGCGAACGCACGCAACGAGTCGGGGCCGCCGGTGAAGCTGTCCTCGATCCACCAGGACGGCACCACCTGATCACCGGTCAGCGACGTGCCGTTCCGCAAGATCATCAGGCCGAACCTGGCCAGGTCGCCCAGGGTGGCGGACATGCCTCCGTCGAACATCCCGCTGCCCTCGGCGTCGACGCCGATGTCGGCGTCGAACTCCGCCCCGATCCGGGACCAGACCAGCTCGGAGGCGACGTCGGCGAAGCGGCGTCCGGTGGCCGCCTCGATCACCCAGCCCAGCACGTCGGTCTCGCAGCTGCGGTAGTCGAACGGTCCGCCGTGCGGCCCGTCCTGGCGCAGACCGACGAGGAAGTCGCGCAGCGTGTCGGGGACCTCGGGGTTCAGCTTCGGCGCCCAGCCGAAGGCCTGCTCCAGCACCCGCACCTCGGCCATCGGGTCCAGGTAGTCCTCGGAGAAGCGGATGCCCGAGCGCATGTCCAGCAGATTGCGTACGGTCGCGCCGGCGTAGCCGGAGTCGTACAGGGCCGGGACGTAGTGCGTGAGCGGGGCGTCGGTCTCGATCACCTCCTGGCCGACCAGGGCGCCGACGGTGATGCCGACGACCGACTTGCTCACCGACATCAGCAGGTGCCGTGTCGCCGGATCCATCCCGCCCGGGTAGCGCTCGACGAACACCTGCGCACCCCAGCTCGGGTGGTCCCGCAGGACCAGCCAACCGTCGGTGTCGGTCCCGGCCATCACGGCGTGCAGCGAGATGGTCTCGCCGTCAGCGGTCTGCACCGGCAGGGCGTCGGGCTCGTACGCGATCCGCGGCAGGCTCGGCGCCGGCGCCGAACCGCGAGAGATCGCGACGGTGGGAAAGATCTCGGCCATGTGCTGGAAGGTCCAGTTCAGCTGACCCGCCGACTGCCAGTTGTCCAGGGTGACCGGGAAGGGCGGGCGGGCGGCCCCAGATCCGATCATCGTCTGCCTCCTGGCTGCCGGGAACTCACGAGGGGTGAGGCTACCTCTGTCGGGGTGGTCCCGGTGTCACAGCCGTGATCCACGATAGGGAGATGGACCTCACTCGCGACCAGGTCATCGCTCACCGCATCGCTGCCCAGCAGCTCGATCGGGCGCCCTCGTCCGGGCGTCCGGTGACGGACGCGGCGATCCTGGATCTCGGCGTCCAGGACTCCGGACGCGACGGCGCGAGCTGGGCCCTGGCCAATCGGGGGGTGCCGGTGGCCTCGCCGTCCGCGCTGGTCGCTGCCGATGAGCTCTCGCTGGTCTGGAGTCTGCGGGTGTCACCGCACTACTACCGGCGAGCCGAGCTGGTCGACGTGATGACCGCGGTCTCCCCGTTCGGCGAGCCCGACGCGACCAGGCGGCTGCTGGGTGCGGCCGACCGGGTGGCCGCGATCGGTGTGGGCGTGAGCGAGGCGATCGCCGTGGTCGCCAAGGCCCAGCGGACCCTGGTCACCACCTCGATGGTCAAGGGTGAGCTGTCGACCAGACTCAGCGCCGAGCTGCCGGCGGCATACAGCGCCTGGTGCCGTCCCTGTCAGGCCCACCACGTGCCCGAGTCCCTGTTCCGGCTGGCCGCGCTCTTCGGCGGGCTCGAGCTGGAACCCGGCACGTCGCCACCGATGCTCCGGCGCATCCCGGGCTGGCCTCGTCGGCCGGCCGGGATCGCCGCCCGCCCCGAATCCGCGCCACCCCAGCTGCAGGTCATCCGGGCGTACCTGCGGCTGCTGGGACCGGCCACCCCGGCCGACGTCGCCGGGTTCCTGGACACCACCGCAACCGTCATCAAGCCGTACTGGCCCGACGACGCGGTCGAGGTCCGGGTCGAGGGCAGGAAGAAGTGGCTGATCGGCGAGCTGCGGGAGGCGGAGCCGGTGGTGCGGCTGCTCGGCCCCTACGACCTGCTGGTCCAGGGCAAGGACCGCGACCTGCTGGTGCCCGATCCCGCTCACCGCAAGCAGCTGTGGCCGGTGCTCGGTCGGCCGGGTCCGCTGCTGGCCGACGGGGAGATCGTCGGGAGCTGGCGACCGCGGGCCAAGGGAAAGAACCTGGATCTCGAGGTGGAGGTCTGGCAGCCCGAGGCGGTGACGAGGACGGCGATCGGTGAGCAGGCCGAGCGGCTGGCGGCCCATCGCGGCCTCCGGCTGGGTTCGGTCAGCTCTCCCGGCTGACGCCTTCCCAGACGACCTCGTCGGGCGTCTTGTCGGTCCGCAGCCCCTTCCACACCGGGTGCCGCAGCCTCCCGGGCCCGGTCAGCTCGCTGTAGGTGACTTCGCCCACGAGCTCGGGGTCGACCCAGTGCGCGTCCCGCGCGTCCTCCCGGGGGACCTCGACGAGCGGGGTGTCCCGACGGGCCAGCGGGGTGAGCAGCCGCTCCATCTCGCTCAGCTGGCGGCCGCTGAGACCGGAGCCGACCCGGCCCACGTAGAGCAGTCCCGCCTCGGTCGGCACGCCCAGCAGCAAGGACCCGATGCCGCCGTCGCGGCGGCCCTGCCCCGGCCGCCAACCGCCGATCACCACCTCCTGGCTGTGCTGCAGCTTGATCTTCAACCAGGTCCGCCCCCGTCGCCCTGGCTGGTAGACCGAACCGAGTCGCTTGGCCACGATGCCCTCGAGATCGAGGGCGGTGCTGGTGTCGAGCGCGGCGTGGAGGTCGCCGTCGAAGACCGGCGGCACCTGGACCCGGCCGCCGATGACGCCGGGGATGGTCGCGGCCAGCAGCTCACGGCGTCGCTCGTACGGCTCCCGGACCAGTGAGCGCCCGTTCAGCTCGAGGATGTCGAACACCATCAGCTGGGCCGGCCAGGTGGCCGCCGACCGTTGGATGTCGGCGGGTCGGGTGAGGTTGATCCGGTTCTGCAGCAGTCCGAAGCGGGGCCGCCCGGTCTCGTCGGTGACCACGATCTCGCCGTCCAGGACGGCCGTGTCCACCTCGACGGCGCGCAGGGCCTCGACCACGTCCGGGTAGGCGGGAGTGTCGTCACGGCCGCGGCGACTGACCAACCGGACCTGCCCGCCGGCCAGGTAGACGACCGAGCGGACGCCGTCCCACTTCATCTCGTACGCGTACTCGTCCTGGCTGCCCTCGATCTCGGCCGGGGTGGCCGGCGTGGCCAGCATCGGGGCCACCTCCTCGGGGAACGCGACGGGCCGCCCGCCGTACGCGGGTTTCTCCGTCATCAGGTGGATCAGCCAGTTCTTCTCCGGCTGGCCGCTGCCGCTCCCGGTGTGGATGAGGGCGTACGACCGTTGCGCACCACCGAGACCACCGTTCGGCTGTCCGTGCAGGGTGACGATGACCTCCTTGCCGTCGCGCCACTTGTGCAGCTCGTACGTGCCGGAGTCCCAGATCGCGACGTCGCCGCCGCCGTACTCGCCTTTCGGGATGGAGCCGGCGAAGGTGGCGTACTCCAGCGGGTGGTCCTCGGTCTGGACGGCGAGGCGGTTGTCCCCGGTGTCGGTCGGTGGACCCTTGGGAACGGCCCAGCTGACCAGGACACCGTCGTGCTCGAGGCGGAAGTCGTAGTGCAGTCGCCGGGCGTGGTGCTCCTGGATGACGAAGGTGTCGCCGGATCCCCCCGACGGGGGTGTGGCCGGCACCGGCTCAGGGGTCTTGGCCGGATCGCGCATGCTCCGGTAGGTGGTCAACCGGTCGGAAGGACCGGGGGAGACAGCGCCGGTTGCGCCGGCCAGGTGGGCCAGCGGGTCGGGGGTGGTCCGGATCCGTTCCAGCACCTCGGTGTACTCGAGCTGGCCGAGCCCGGGGTCGGCCAGCTCCGCCCAGCTGCGCGGCGCCGCCACGGTGGGGCGCCGTCGACCGCGCAGCGAGTAGGGCGAGACAGTGGTCTTGGCGCCGTTGTTCTGACTCCAGTCGATGAACACCTTGCCGTCCCGCAGGGCCCGCTTCATCGTGGCGGTGACCGTGTCCGGGTGGTCGGCCTCGAGGGCACGGGCGAGCTCCCGGGCGACGTCGGTGGCCTGCTCGGAGTTCAGGCTGCCGTCCAGCGCTGCGTAGAGGTGGATGCCCTTGCTGCCGCTGGTCACCGGTACGGGCGCGTGACCGATGTCGGTGAGGATCTCGTTGGCCCAGCGTGCGACCTCGGCGCACTCGGCCAGGCTGACGCCCTCGCCGGGATCGAGGTCGAGGACCAGCCGGTCGGGGTTGCGCGGTTGCCCGTTCGCCCCGAACCGCCACTGCGGAACGTGGATCTCCAACGCGGCGAGCTGCCCCAACCAGGTCAGCGTGGCCACGTCGTTGACGGCGGGGTAGTGGTTGTCGTGATCACGGTGGGCGATCTTGAAGCGCCGGACCCAGTCCGGGGTGCCCTTGGCCAGATCCTTGTTGAAGAAGACGGTCGGCGGGCTGTCGCCGTCGCCCATCCCGTTCGGCCAGCGCTTGCGGGTGGCCGGCCGGTCGACCAGGTGCGGCAGCATGATCGGGGCGATCTCGGCGTAGTAGCCGATCACGTCGGCCTTGGTGGTGCCGGCGGCGGGGTAGAGGACCTTGTCGAGGTTGGTCAGCTTGATCACGTGACCGTCGACGGTCACGCTCTGCTCGCTGCCCGAGGAGGCCATGTCTGTGACCCTAGATCAGCCTCGTGCGGGCGTGAACACCATGATCGGCGAAGATCGTCTCGATGATCGCCAGCTGGTTGGACAGCACGTGCTCGTCCGTGCGGCGCAGCTCGACGAGCTTCCACCACCGGTAGCCGACGGTCGTCTCGATCTCGACTTCCTCCAGGTGAGCGAAGGTCACGGGCGTGTCCTCGACGTCGACGACGTAGTAGGACTGGTGCTGCTCGATGTCGTAGTGCGCCCAGGCGAACTCCACGGACTCGGTGGCCAGTGGACCTCGGAGGTCGTTCGGGTCCACGCGGATCCCGGTCTCTTCCCACAGCTCCCGTACGGCTGCAGCTCGCTCGCTCTCGCCCGACTCGATGCCGCCACCGATGGTGACCCAGAAGGGGGCGTCCGGCGCTCCGGGTCTGACGCACTGCAGCAGCAGCACCTGACCCGTCGGGCTGATGGGCACCACTCGCACCGCGTGGCGGACGAGTCGGATCCGTTCATGATCATCTGTCACGGTCGGTCTCCTGGAGGCTGGAGAGTCCCGCCGAGGCCGACGATCTCGGGGACAGCCGGTGGTGGATCGATGAGGGCAGACGCACCCGGTGGAGGTTAGTGGCTGTGATGCGTGGCGAGCTCGATGGCGGGATGTCCGGTGGTCGGGTGTGCGGTGTTGGCGGGGTCTCCGGGGTCGGGGAGGGGTCCGAGGTGTTGGGTGCCGTGGTTGGTGGAGAGGAACCAGTGGCCGTGGGGTGCCCGCCAGAGGAACACGCCGGGGTGGGGTGCGGTGACGGTCCAGAGTCCGTGGGTTTTGGCGTTGTGTTCGCCGCGGGTGAGGGGTCCGAGATTCGCTGGGCCGGTCTGGCCGGGGGTGCCGTCCCACCGGTAGGGGTGGGTGTGGTCGAGGTCCAGGTTGGTGGCGGTGGCGCTGGAGTAGGGGAAGACGGAGGCGATGTGGCGGGTGCGGACGGCGTCGCGGATCCGGTGGGGGATCTCGTAGGCGTCGACGGACGGGATGTGGTCGAGGTCCAGGACCGGTCGCACGGTGATGTGGCAGGTGTGGGTGTTCAGGAACTCGCGGAGCTGGGTGGCGAGGAGGGGGCCCAGGTCGGGGTGGTCGGTGCGGACGACTCCGGTGCCGGTGGCCAGGGTCTGGTCGGTGAGGTGGACGTTGAGCACGACCCGGGGTCGGGCGGCGACGGAGTCCCTGCTGGGTGAGCAGGTCAGCGAGTCCGGGCAGGTCGAGGTGGAGTCCTGACCCGTCGGGAGGATCGGGACTGTTCGGGTCGGGTTCGATCACCCAGCCGGGCAAGGGTGGTTCGGGGGTGGGGCGGGGTCGTGAGGCGTTGTTGCCAGTAGTCGGGGATGTTCGGGTGGTCGACCGGTGCCGGGTCGGGTGGTTCGTCGTAGTCGTCGGTCGGTCCAGGGCGGCGGTTCCGCGAGTCAGGTCAGGTGGTGCCGGCTCGGAGGCGTGGTCCGGCGCTGGTCCAGGTGTCGATTCCTGCTCGCCGGTGACGACCGCGGCACCTTCACCCGTGCTGTGCTCGTCCCGGTCCCGGTCCCGGTCGCCGGTCCCGGGAGTCGGGGTCGGGTCGTCGGCCATGGGGCCGCCCGCGGGACTGCTCGGTGCGGGGCTGCTCGGTGGCGGGCTGTCTGGGCTCGGACTGCTCGCGGGGGAGGTGGCGTCGCCAGCGTGGCGGAGCAGCAGCTGCAGGACCATCGCGGGTTGGGCGAGGAGCCCGAAGGCGGTGGCCCGGCGTTGATCGGCGGGCTCGGTGCTGCCCTCCAGGGCCAGGATGTCGGCGAGACGGTCGACGAGGGCGTAGACCATGACCAGATCACCCTGGTCGGCGCGGACGATCATGGTGTTGATGCCGTCTTCGGAGCGGCACAGCCGCACGAACCGGGCCTGCTTGGCCTGGGCTCGTTTCTGCTCGGCCAAAGCGGGGTCGGCGGTCATGATCGCCGCGGCCAGCCGGGTCAGGATCCGGCTCCACGGCAGACCGGCCACGATCGCCGCCATCTCCACATCCACCAGGGCGGCGGCGGCCTGGGACAGGTCACGGCAGGCGGCGACGATCTTGCGGGCCTGCCAGACCGGCAGCCACAGGGCCTGCACCGCCGCCCACAGCCGGGGGAACCGGTGTTCCAGATCGGCGACGTCGATCAGGAACGCCCGCGCGGTCGGCTCCGACTGGTGCCGCAGTGCGGCGTACTCCCGGACCGCGAACTCATCCACCAGCGGGGTCCCGTCCGAGCCGGCCCGGCGGCCGGCACCGCCCGCGACCCCCTTGGCGACCGGATCGGTCGGATCGACACTGTGCAGCTGCAGCCAGGCCTGCAGGTCGAGGACGGTGCCGAGCTCCTCGGTCCGGATCCGGGCGTCGCGGGCCACGATCCGGTCGGCCAGGACCCGGCCCGGGGTGCGGCCCCCACCGGACCTCGCACCACCCGTCCCGGCACCACCCGGCTGACCACTATCGAACATGTAGACGATTCTAAAGGAGGGCTCCGACAGTCTGCTCAGGTCCTCGCGCAGGCTGTTCGCATGTCCTCGACCACGACCTCGGCAGCGTCGAGTGCGGCTGCGAGCTCGTCGGCCTGAGTCCCGAGCGCACCGAGGACCGCGTGACAGCGGCTCGCGAAATCTGGCGGCTGCGCCGGAACGCGGCGGATCGCGCCGGGGGCCCGGGGCTCCAGCTGGGTCCGGGCTCTCGGACGTGAGGCCGGCTCAGGTCAGGTCACGTCCAGCTCGAGCTCTGAACCGATGTCGGGGTTGTCGGTGAAGTACCCATCCATGCCGGCCGCGAGGAAGGTGCGGATCTCTCCCTGCAGGTCGCCCGCCGCGGCGGGATCCGTACCGACCCTGAAGTCGGCCGGCAGGAAGCTGTTCTCCCGTCGGAAAGTCCACCCGATGACGGTGAGTCCGGCGGTGTGAGCGTCGGAGATGGCCGCGGTGGGTTGTCGCAGGTAGCCCTGACTGGTGCGGGGGATCATCAGGTTCTTGCAGAGCCCGACCGCGTCCGCGTACTCGGCGATCTCGACCAGGCCCGCCGCCGTGGCCATGGTGGCGTAGGTGCGCGGATCGCCGGCGGCTTCGAGGTCGTAGGGCCGGCCGCTGCAGTTGACGAGCTGGGAGAGCCCGACCGGTGTCAGCTCGTTCAGTCGCCGCAGGTTGCCGACCTCGAAGCTCTGGATGACCACCGGGGAGCGCCGGTGGTTGAGGTCGGCCGCGGTCAGAGCATTCAGCAGCGGTGCCTCCATCGGAAGACCGATGGCGGCGAAGTAGGTGGGGTGCTTGGTCTCCGGCGTGACCCCGACGGGGCGGCCGCTGCAGGTCCTCGAGTGGCGGGCGAGGTCGAGCACCTCCGCGAGGGTGGGGATCGGGTACTTCCCGTTGAAGGCCGTGTTCGCCGGTCGCACGTCGGGGATGCGCTCTTTGGTGCGTAGCGTACGCAGCTCCGTGAGCGTGAAGTCCTCGGTGAACCAGCCCCGGATCGACTCCCCGTCGATGACCTTCCTGACCCGCCGGTTGGCGAACTCGGGATGGGTCGCCACGTCCGTGGTGCCGCCGATCTCGTTCTCGTGACGCGCGACGGGAACGTTGTCCTTGGTCAGCACGACATCGGGCTCGATCACATCCGCGCACTGTCGGATGGCCAGTGCGTACGACGCCAGCGTGTGCTCGGGGCGGTACCCGCTGGCGCCGCGATGGGCGATCACCGTCCCCTCGGCCTCCGCGGCGGTCACGGTGGCGTCCGGGTCGACGATGATGAGCTCGGCAGCATCCGGTGTCCCGGGGCGTCGGGCCGACCCGGCGAGACCGCTGTCGCCGGCCAGCATCAGGTTCCCGTTGGGCAGCGGCACGAGCGTCTCCACCGACCGCAGCCCGAAGCTGAACGGGTCACCGGTTCCCCAGCCGTCACCGTCGGCCAGACGCGAGGGGTTGTCGATCTTGAGCAGATCCACGACGAGCTTCTTCGCCACTGCGCCGGAGCGGTCGGTCCGATCGAGGTCGATCCGGTAGACGCGCTTGGTGACCGCCGCCTCACCCTCGTGCTCGTCGCGCTCGAGGACCAGCAGCCGACGCCGACCGACCAGCTGAGCGTCGACCACCTGGTTGGCGTCGGTGTCCACCCGGTAGCCCCAGGTGCGTCCCGTGTAGCGACCGCGCCGCGTGTCGAACTGCGAGATGATCCTGCGCCGACCTTCCTCCTCGCCGACCGACGCCTTCTCCAGGATCGGATAGAGGTAGCGGCCCTTTCGCGAGCTCGCCAGGGCTGCGATGCCTCCGCTCGCCTGGGCGTCCTCAGGGGACGGTGCCGGAGGCTCGAGCACCCGGCCTCGGGCATCGACGTGGAGGAGATACGGACCGATCTCCTCACCGATCCAGAAGGTGCCGTCCGGCATCCGCTGAAGGGACTCGGGGTCGAAGTCGGCGGCGGTGAGTCGCCGCGCGCGAGTGGCCTCCTGCGCGATCGCGAACGGGATCTCCCCGTACGGGTCGGCCAGCATGATCTCCCGCAGCACCCGCACGCTTCCGGCGGCGCCGCCGGCGCGTTCCCAGTGCGGTCGGATCAGCTGGAGCCGCAGCAGGTCCTCGCTCGGCGTCGCCTGGCCGCCGAGGCCGTCGGCCGGCACCGTCCAGAAGGTTCCGTCGCCGTTCGCCACCGCCGCGGAGAAGCCGGGCAGTCCCGGCATCGTCGCCCGGGCCATCAGCCGGGGTAGGACGACCGACCGTCCTGGGTCGGCCACCGGGTCCTCGGGCGGATCGGCCTGAGCCGGCACGACCAGGGTGGCCAGGATCAGAGCGCCGACGACCGACAGGATCGTCGCTAGCAGTCGTCGCGGACGACAGTGGTTCGTGGGGGTGGTCGAGGTGGCCGAGAGAGGCATGGCGACTCCAAGATCGAGGGGCGAACTAAAGCCTCAGATACGGGACGAAGCCTCGCAATGCGCAGAACCACGTACGCCACGTGCTCGTTTACGGTGTCCTCATGCGATCGATCTGGAAAGGTGCGATCAGCTTCGGGCTGGTCAACGTGCCGGTCAGGCTCTACAGCGCGACCGAGGACCACGATCTCAGCCTGCATCAGGTGCACGACGCCGACGGCGGTCGGATCCGCTACCAGCGCCGGTGCGAGGTCTGCGGCAAGGTGGTCGACTACGCCCACATCGACAAGGCGTACGACGACGGCAACACCACCGTCGTGCTGACCGAGGATGACCTGAAGTCGCTGCCGGAGGAGCGGAGCCGGGAGATCGAGGTGGTCGAGTTCGTCCCCTCCGCCCAGGTCGACCCGATCATGTTCGACCGAAGCTACTTCCTCGAACCGGACAAGACGGCGGTCAAGGCGTACGCGTTGCTGCGCCGGGCGCTGGCCGACACCGACCGGACCGCGATCGTGCAGTTCTCGTTGCGGCAGAAGACCCGGCTGGGTGCGCTGCGAGTCCGCGACAAGGTGTTGATGCTGCAGTCGCTGCTCTGGGACGACGAGGTGCGCGAGGCGGATTTCCCGAGCGTGCAGGAGGACGTACGGGTGTCGGCCAAGGAGGCCGAGATGGCGTCCTCGCTGGTGGAGAACATGAGTGCGGACTTCGCGCCGGAGAAGTTCTCCGACGACTACCAGGCGCAGCTGCGTGAGCTGATCGCCGCCAAGCTGGAGCAGGGCGACGCGCTGGACACGGCGGCGACCTTCGGTGACGACGAGGCCGGCGAGCCCGAGGGCGGCCAGGTCGTCGACCTGATGGAGGCCCTGCGACGCAGTGTCGAGGAAAACCGGTCGAAGCGCGCCGCGTCGACGACGAAGAAGTCGGCGGCCAAGAGGGCCCCTGCCAAGAAGGCCCCTGCCAAGAAGACGGCCAAGAAGGCTCCCGCCAAGAAGACGGCGACGAAGCCCCCCGCCAAGAAGGCCGCGGCGAAGAAGTCCGCGTGAGGTGATCCGGCCCGGTGCCGGGTAGCTCGGCCGGGGCTAGGCCTGATCGGGGGACCTGGGAGCGGGCTTACGAGCTTCGCCGGGCCGGACCACACAGTCAGTCGAGATCGAGATCTCGAAGGTCGAACAAAAGCAACGTACCCCGTCCGACCTCATCCGGGGAAGATCAACGGCAGCAGGAAAAGCATTGCCGTCGACCACGTCACGTGGGTGAGTATCGGACCCAGCACGCCGCCACTGGCCCGGCGCTCCAGACCGACCACGGTGCCCAGCAGTGCCGCGGCGAAGACGAGCACGAGGTTGCCGGACCCGATGGTGGCCAGGGTGTAGAGGACCGTGGAGATGATCACCGGGTGTCGCACGCCGATGCCGGCGAACAGCGCCCCCCGGAAGAACAGCTCCTCGGCGATCCCGTTCATGATCGTGATGACCACCACGACCGGGAGGATGCCGTAACGGGCGTAGCCGATCACGTCCTCGGTCAGACCGGTCAGGAACGGGACCTCGCGGAAGACCAGCGCGCCGAGCACGAACACCCCGGCGAGCAGCAGGCCCACCGCGATCGGCGCGAGGATCGGCCGTCGGAGCACGCCGCGGAACTCGATGTGGCCCAGGTGCAGCGGTCCCGAGATCAGGCTGCCGAGCGCCCAGGTCGCGGCCAGGCCGATGGTCAGCGGGTAGAACGCGGGCTCGCCGGGTTCGGTGGAGAACGACAGACCGAGCAGGGTCGCGCCCACGACGAGGGTGGCCGCGACGACGACCCGGCGCCGACGGAACTCCGCGTCGGACTGTCGGTGGTCACGCTCGACCCGGTCGACGAACACGGGTCGGACCACCTTGGCGGCCCGACTGGCCCACCGCGACCGCGACCGCGTCCGCGGCAGCGGCTCGACGGGGGAAGGGGCGTCGTTCACGTGTGAGCCTTCCGGGCCCCCTGCGCGTCCTGGGCCTGCTGCGCCTCCCGCTCCAACCGGGCCTTGCGCGCCGCCAGAGCGCGGCCGACGGCCTCGTCGTAGCTGATCGGCTCGCCCGGCACCACGTCGCGGATCGAGTGGTCGCTGACCACCACCTCGTTGCTCATGGAGTCGACCAGGTTGCGGGCGGTGGCGGTGTCGACGTCGGTCACCAACGACAGCCAGTGGGACGACAGCCGCGGGGTGAGCAGCGGGACGATCAGGATCGGCAGGGGTCGACCGAAGTGGTTCCGGGCGACCAGCTGCATCATCTCCGCGTACGTCAGCACGTCCGGCCCGCCCACCTCGAAGGTCCGGCCCTTGGCCTCGACGGGCTCCAGCACCCCCACCAGGTACCGGACGACGTCGTCCAGGGCGATCGGCTGGGTCTTCGTCATCACCCAGCGCGGGCCGACCATGGCGGGCAGGTGCTTGACCAGCTGCCGGGTCATCTCCCAGGAGATGCCCTGGTCACCGATCACGATGGCCGCGCGCAGCACGGTCACCGGCACCCCGTCGGCGGCCAGCAGGTGCTCGACCTCGCGGCGCGACTTGAGGTGGTCGGAGAGGTCGTCGTCCTCGCTCCCCAGGCCGCCCAGGTAGATGATGCGCTCGAGGCCGGCCCCGGCGGCAGCGGCGCTGAACGCCCGCGCCGCATCGGCGTCGCGTTGGACGAAGTCGTCGTTCTCCAACCCGTGCACCAGGTAGTAGGCCGCCTCCGTGCCCTCCAGCGCCGTACGCAGCGACTCCGGCTCGGACACGTCGCCGTAGACGGCTCGACCCGGACCCTCGTAGTCGTCCGGGTGCCGGGTCATGGCGACCACCTCGTGGCCGGCATCCTCCAGCGCCCGGCTGAGGTGGGAGCCGACGAAGCCGGACGCGCCGGTCACCAGTACTCGGGTCATGGTTCTCCTCGGGGATCAGCTCGTGGTGAGCTCGGCCATCCGGAGCACCATCGCTCCCAGATTGTGGTTCTCTCCCACCCATCGTCGCTGATGCACCGAACCGGTGCCTCGGCGCAGCACGGCCTCCAGCAGATCGGCCACCACCGGGCCGTCGGCGCCGAGGGCGTCGTCGACGTGCCGGACGAGCTCCGCCAGCACCTGTCGAGCGGGCACCGGGGTGCCGGTGACCGGATCGAGCAGGTCGCCCTCGAGGCCCGACCGACCGGCCCGCCAGGTCGCCAGCCGCAGCAGCGACGTGTCCACGGCCGGCGCCGCCGTGCCGTCGCGCCAGTCGCGTACGGCGGTCTCCACCAAACCTCTGACCAGCGCGGCCACCAGCAGCGCATCGTCGCGGTGCAGGCACACGTCCGCGATCCGGATCTCCACCGTCGGCAGGTGGTGCGAGAGGCGGGCGTCGAAGTAGATCATCCCGAGATCCAGCGCGACTCCTGTCCGCAGCAGCCGGTCCACCTCGGCGTGATAGCGCTTCGCCGACCCGAACACGCCGGTGGGTCCGGCCGTCGGCAGCCGGGTCCAGGCCTGGGACCGGAAGCTCGCGTAGCCGCTGTCGACGCCCTGCCAGAAGGGCGAGTTCACCGTCAGGGCCAAGATCACCGGCAACCAGACCCGGATCCGGTCGAGCACGGCCACACCTTCGTCGTCGGACTCCACCCCGACGTGCACGTGGCACCCGCAGGTCAGCTGCTCGGCGGTGGTCAACCCGTACGTCTCCACCATCGCCCGGTAGCGGGGCTCGACGGTCAGCTCGGGCACCACGGGCAGGGGGGAGGTGCCGGTCGCCACGATGCGAGCCCCGGCCCGCTCGGCGGCGGTGGCCGCCTCGGTCCGCCAGTGCCTCAGCTGACCGGCGAGCTCGGTCAGGGTCCGGCACGGCTGGGTGCCGATCTCGATCTGCTGCTGCTGCAGCTCCGCCTCCAGGCCATCGGCGCCGGCCAGCACCGATCCGGCCACGGCGACCGGCGCCCCGGTCTCCGGGTCCACCAGCAGCAGCTCTTCCTCGACCCCGACCGTGCGCACGAAGATCAGTCTGACCGGAGGGCGGGGACACACCGAACTCGGGGGTTTTCCGCATGCCCCCGCCCTGATCAGGTGGCGAGTCGGCTCGCCGGGCGCGCCGTCGCACCGCCCACTCAACCGCTCCGTGACCCCGGCGGCAATGGTCGTCCCCCCTCGACGGACGCAATCCGGACAGTCTGCGTCCAGCGGACGAACACGGGGCTCGGACCGGGGCCTGCGGCCGAAATGGACAGCCCGCCTATTATTGTGACGACAAGATGAATGCGCAGACCCGCGACGCCGACGTCCGCACACCCTGGTCCGACGGTTGCACGACCCGTGACCCGGCGATCGCTCACGACTGGATGCGACAGGTCTACTTCGACCATCGGGCGCGGCTCTCGGGGGACCGGGGCGAGTTCCGGTTCGTCAGTGGTCGCGCGGCGCTCGGCTCGATGGCGATCAGCGGTCTCCGGCACACGGCGGACACGAGCCTGACGTCCGAGCAGTCCCGGGACCGCGTGGTCGTGTTGAAGGTCACCCGCGGCCGCTATGCCGCGAGCAACGGCCGCGGGGACCTGCGGCTGAGCGCCGGCCTCACCGGCCTGCTCCCCGCGCACGACCGGCTGGCGATCGAGTGGCGGGACCTCAGCATCAACGCGGTCACCTTCGACAAGTACGAGCTCTCCACCCTCGCCCAGGACCTCACCGGCCACGATGGGGTGGTGGCCGACCTGCGTCTGAGCCAGCCCATCGGGACCGCCCAGGCGGACCGGTTCTGGCGGACGGCGGCGTCGGTCATCCGGCCGCTCTGTCAGGAGCAGGCCGCCGCGGGTCCGCTCGTCCACCGGGAGGCGAAGCGGCTGTTGGTCGCGGCTCTGCTGGAAGCGTTCCCAGGCCGTCCGGCACCCCGTGCGGAGCGTCACCCGCTGGGGGCGGAGTCCTGGCTGCGCCGAGCCTTGACCTACATCGACGACAACGCCCACCGTGACATCGCGCTCCTCGACATCGCCGTGGCGGCCCGGGTGAGCCCCAGGACCCTGCAGGCCGGGTTCCGCCGGCACCTGGGCACGACGCCGCTCGAACAGCTGCGCACCGTCCGCCTCGTGGCGGTGCGGGAGGAGCTGCTGGCCGCCGAGCCCGGCACCCGGGGGACCGTCGCCCGGATCGCCCGGCAGTGGGGGTTCACGCACCTGGGACGATTCGCCGCCGCCTACCGAGAGCGGTTCGGAGAGACCCCGCGGATGACCCTCGGGAGCTGATCGGGAGTCCGCTCGGCGTCGTCAGAGCGCTTCGAGCGATTTCCGGGCCGACCGCACAGCGTCCTCCAGCTCCGGCACGCGGCGGCGGGCGGCGCGGGCGACGCTCCGGGCCTCCGCCTCGGCGGCTTCGGCCCGCTCGAGCTCGGTGCGCAGCTCCTCCACCCGATCGGCCAGCTGATCCGCCCGCTCGGTCGCCTCGTCGGCGGCCTCGGCGGCCGCTCCGAGCTCGGCCTCGGCCCGTTCCACCTCTCGCTTCGCCTCGGCTCGCCGCTCCTCGGCCTCGGCCTCGGCGCGCTTCTCCGCCTCGGCGCGCTCATCGTCCGAGCCGCCCGTATCGCTTTCGCTCTTGACGCCGTCGGACTCCTGCACCGGAGCGCGGTCCCTCGACGGAGCGAGCGCTGTGGACGCGTCGAAGCCGAAGCCGCCGTACGTGTGCGCCTGGGTCACCCGCCCGGCCCGCACCTGGGACGCCACCTCCGGATCGGCCAGCGCCGCCTGCAGCGTCTGCGACACCTCCGACCGGGCGGCTTCCGGAGCGTCGTAGCCGTGGTCCCGTCCGAGGGTGACGGCGCGGCGGGTGGCGGCGGCCAGCGTCTTGCCGCGGTCGGCAGACAGGCGGCGCAGGTCGGGCCCCGACAGCTGCTGCTGCGCGGCCTGCAGGGCCTCACCGAGCTCGAGCAGCGCCTGCAGCTCCTCGGGAGCCTCGCGGGCGTACAGGTTGACCAACCAGGCCGAGCGGGTCGGCCGACGGAGCTTGCCGAGTGCGGTCACCAGGGCGCGGTCCTTGGCGGCCCTGGCCTGCACCACGAGCTCCTTGCGGTGCTCGATGAAGTCATCGGGTGAGCCGGCGTACAGCTCCTCGACCGCCGACTCCAGGTCCACGGTCAGTCCGCGTCCGGACGCCGCGCCGGTCCCGCCCCGGGTTCGTCGGTGGGGGCCCCGAGCGTGAGCTCGACGTTGTCGATCAGCCGCGTGGTGCCGACCGTGGCGGCGACCATCGCCAGCGCCGGACCACGGAAGTCGGCCGGCACGGCGGTCATCGTGGCGCCGTTCACGACGGTCACGTAGTCGAGCTCGATCTCGCCCGTGGTGACCGGCTCGGCCAGCACCCGCTCGGCCGCCGCCAGGGCATCGGCCGGAGTGGACTCCAGCTCCGCGGCACGCAGGGCGGCGTGCAGGCTGAGGGCCGAGGTGCGCTCGGCCGGGCTGAGGAAGCGGTTCCGACTCGACATGGCCAGCCCGTCGGGCTCGCGGACGATCGGCGCCCCCACGATGTCGGTGTCCAGGTTGAGGTCGAGGACCATCCGTCGGATGCAGGCCAGCTGCTGCGCGTCCTTGCGCCCGAAGACCGCGATGTCCGGCCGGACGATGTTCAAGAGCTTGAGGACCACCGTCAGCACCCCGTCGAAGTGCCCCGGTCTGGCAGCACCCTCCAGCACGTCGCCGATGGGTCCGGCGTCGATGCTGATCTGCCGGCCCGCCGGGTAGATCTCGGCCACGCTGGGGGTGAACACGATGTCGACCCCGGCCGCCTCGGCCTTGGCCAGGTCGACGTCGAGGGTGCGGGGATAGCGCGCGTAGTCCTCGTTGGGGCCGAACTGCAGCGGGTTGACGAAGATGCTCATGATCACCACGTCCGCGACCCCCCGCGCCAGCTTCACCAGGGAGAGGTGGCCCTCGTGCAGGGCACCCATCGTGGGCACGAAGGCCACGTGGGGCGGAGTGGCGCCGCCGGTCGGTCCGGTGCGACGGAGCTCCAGCTCGGCGACGCTGGTCGCCACCCTCACGACCAGCCCCCGCTGAAGGTGTGCTCCTCCGCCGGGAACGCACCGGTGCGTACGTCCTCGACGTAGCGGCCCACCGCCTCGCCCATCACGGCGTCGAGATCGGCGTACCGGCGGACGAACCGCGGCAGCTTGCCGGTGCGCAGTCCGAGCATGTCCTGCCAGACCAGCACCTGGGCGTCGCAGTCGGAACCGGCGCCGATCCCCACCGTGGGGACGTCGACCTCGGCGGTGACGCGCCGGGCGACCTCGACCGGCACCATCTCCAGCACGATGGCGAAGGCACCTGCCTCGGCGACGGCGTGGGCGTCGGCCAGCACCTCGTCGGCCGCATCCCCGCGACCCTGGACCCGGTAGCCGCCGAGGGCGTGCTCGCTCTGCGGGGTGAAGCCGATGTGACCCATCACCGGGATGCCGGCGGACACGAGCTTGCGGATCTGCTCGACGACCCGGACGCCACCCTCGAGCTTGACCGCGTGGCTGCCGGCCTCCTTCATGAACCGGGTGGCGGTCGCCAGCGCCTGGTGCGGGCCCTCCTCGTACGAACCGAACGGCAGGTCGGCGACCACGAGGGCCCGGTGCGTGCTGCGGACCACGGCCCGGGCCAGTGGGATCAGCTCGTCGACGGTGATGGGGAGCGTCGAGTCGTAGCCGTACACGGTGTTCGCGGCCGAGTCGCCGACCAGCAGCGCCCAGACCCCCGACCGCTCGAACAGAGCGGCCGTGTAGGTGTCGTAGCTGGTCAGCATGGCCCAGCGCTCGCCGCGGCGCTTGGCCTGCTGGAGATCGGGGATCCTGATCCGGCGCTGGGGGATCGTCTCCGCGTACGGTGCCGGGGTCTCGGTCATCGGTGCGGTGTACGCCCTCCGTCGGGGCCCACGCGGGTGCGGGCCGGGAATGCCAACGACGAACTTAACGCATCCACCTCTCGCGTGATTCCGTCACGGTTGCGGGTGACGGGCGTCGTAGGCCCAGAACCCGCGCTGGGCGGAGGCGGCCGCGACGACCAGCACGGCGCAGAGCAGCCCGCCGCCGAGCGCGGCCCAGCTCTCCGCCGTCCAGGTGGCCGCCGTGCCCAGGACCAGGTCGCCGAGTCGCGGTCCACCGGCCACCACGACGATGAAGATGCCCTGCAGGCGGCCGCGCATGTCGTCCGGGGTGGCCGACTGCAGGATGGTCTGCCGGAAGACCGAGCTGACGGCGTCCGAGCCGCCGGCGAGCGCCAGGAACAGCCCGGCCAGCACCAGCGGGACCCAGAGCACGGCGGGCGGCTGGCTGGCCCCGGTGAGGAGCAGCACCGCCCCGAAGCCGGCCACCGCGAGGCCGAAGGCCACGATCGCGGCGACGATCACCCGCCCCTGGTGCACCACCCGGACCAGACCGCCGGAGAACAGCCCGGCCAGCACGGCACCCGCGGCGAAGGCCGCGCTGAGCACACCGGTGGTGAACGCGCCACCACCCAGGAACAGGACGCCGACGGCCGGGAACAGGACCCGGGGCATGGCGGTGATCATGGCGATCAGATCCACCACGAAGGTCATCCGGACGTTCGGGCGGGTGGCCAGATAGCGGAAGCCGTCGACCACTGCCGACAGTCCCAGCTGCAGCCGCTTGTCGTCCGGTCCGACGATCGGGGGCAGGTCCGGCAACCGCCACAGCGCCCAGAGCGCGGCCGTGAACAGCACGGCGTCGACGGCGTACGCCGCCGCGAAACCGGGTCCGGCGACCAGCAGGGCGGCGATCAGCGGTCCGACGGTGAGGGCGATGTTCCAGGCGACGGTCTGCAGCACGTTGGCGGCCGGCAGCAGCTGCGGTTCCACCAGTCGCGGGATGATCGCGGTCCGGGCCGGGTTGTTGATGGCGAACCCGGCGGACTGCAGGGCCACCAGACCGTAGAGCAGGCCGACCGACTCCATCCCCAGGAGCGCCTGGGCGACGAGGCCGAGCACCACCACCCACAACCCGAGAGCCGAGAACAGGGCGACCCGGCGCCGGTCGTACGCGTCGACGAGCGCTCCGCCGTACAGACCGAGCAGGACCAGCGGCACCAGCGCGAAGATGCCGAGCAGCCCGACCGAGAAGGTGGATCTGGTGATGTCGTAGATCTGCAGACCGACCGCGACGACGCTGAGCTGGGTGCCGAGGTTGGACAGGCTGAGGCCGGCCCACAGACGCCGGAAGGCGGGGACCGCCCGCAGCGGGGTCAGATCCAGCAGGAGAGCCAGATCAGGCTCCCGCGGCCGGCCGGGTGGTGACGATGTGCTCGATGATGGCCGTCGTCGACACCGACGGGGTGCGGGGCAGGTAGACCACCTCGCACACGTCGGAGACCCAGTCGAACTTGCCGGCCCAGTCGTCTCCCATCACCAGGATGTCCGCCCCGTGGGTGGTGATGTAGTCACGCTTCAGATCGAGGCTCTCCTCGACGAAGACCTCGTCGACGACCTTCATGTTGGAGATCAGCTCGACCCGCTCGTCCTGGGAGAACACCGGGTTGCGGCCCTTCTTGGAGAAGTTGAGGGCGTCCGAAGACACCCCCACCACGAGCCGGTCACCGTATTCGGCGGCCCGGTTCAGGACCCGGACATGACCCACGTGCAACACGTCGAATGTGCCGAACGTGATCACGGTCTTCGCCATCGTGCGTTTCCTCCACCGAATCGCGCCGCCGGTGCCAGTCACCCGCCGCTCCGTTCAGCCTATCGGCGCGGACCGTGGGTTCTCGGCACCCGGACATGGTGCGGCCCACCTGACCGGCGGGAACAGGTGGGCCACGTTGGGGGAGCGACGCTCGTCGCTCGGTTCTTGGGGTCTGGCTAGCGGGTGATGTCCTCGCCGGCCTGCTTGATGTCGGCACCGGCCTGCTTGGCCTTGCCGGAGGCCTGATCGGCCATACCCTCGCCCTGGAGACGCTCGTTGTCGGTCGCGTCGCCAACCTTCTCCTTGGCCTGACCCTTCAGCTCTTCCGCCTTGGCCTTGGCCTTGTCGAAACCACTCATGTCGAGAACCTCTCCTCCGGTTGGCCCATTCTCACTACCATGCGTAGAGAAGAACTGTGGACCATGGACTTCCCTAGCGTAGCCACTTCAGTTTACATTGTAAATACCCGACCGGCGGACCGGGGTCCTCACACCGATCGTCGACGTCTCCTCGCACTGGCTGCGAACCCGGGGACGCGACGTCAGCCGAGCGCGAGAGAAGTGGAATGGACGAGACCGAGAACCCTTCCGGGACAGAAGAGACCGGGGTGCTGGTCGACACCGCGCCGCCCCCTGCTCCACGACGGCCGCTCGACCAGATGCGCATCCTGCGGGCCGGTGTCGAGTTCATCGACGTCAACGGGTTGGGCAAGCTCACGATGCGCCGCCTCGGTGCCCACCTGGGAGTCGAGGCGATGGCTCTCTACCGTTACGTGCCCGGCCGCGAGCAGCTGCTGGACGGGGTGGTGGAAGTGGTGATGGACGAGCTGTACGAGTCCACCCACGCCGGCGGACTCGCCACCAGCTGGCAGGAGTACCTGCAGATGCAGGCGCACGCGGTCCGCACCCTCGCCGTCACGCACCCGCGGATCTTCCCCCTGGTGGCGACCCGGCCACCGTCCGCTCCCTGGCTGCGACCTCCGCTGCGCAGTCTGCGGTGGGTCGAGTCGTTCTTGCAGGGGCTGCGGGACTACGGCTTCTCGCCGCAGGTCAGCATCGCGGTCTACCGCTCGTTCGCGACGTTCCTGCTCGGCTCGCTGCTGCTCGAGGCCGGGACCCTGGAGGACCCGACGATCACCGAGAAGGTCAATCTCGCCTTCATCGAGAGCGACGACCTGTCGTCCTACCCGATCATCTCGGAGATGTCCGCCGAGCTCCGGGAGGGTGGCTTCGAGACCGAGTTCGAGGCCGCCCTGGAGGATCTGATCGAACGCGTCGCGGTGATGCGCACCTAGCCGGGCCTAGCCCGCGTCGGGCGACGAGACGACGACCCGCAGAGCACCCGGGAGGACCTCGGCCCGCAGCCGGGTGAACTCTCCCTCGACGTCGCCGTCGAGCTGGTAGGTCTCCGACCCCTTGAGCACGACGTCGACCCGCTTCCCGCGCCGCAGCTCGAGGGCGTCGTCCTTGCGCTGCCGCCGGATGATCATCCGGCCGATGATCTTGAACCAGTCCCGGAGCCGGCGGGGCGAGGCCACCATCACGTCGAGCAGTCCGTCGTCGTACGCCGCGCCGGGGATGAGGTCGATGTTCGGCGGGATGCCGCCGACGTTGCCGATCAGCACCATCATCGCCTTGTGGTGCTTGATCGGCTGGTCGTCGACCTTCACCCGCACCGACATCGGCAGCCGGCCCAGGGCCTTGCCGGCCGCGAGGAAGTAGGCCGCGGTGCCGATCTTCTTCTTCAGGTCGCTGCTCACCTCGTCCATGATCATCGCGTCCAGCCCGGCCCCGGCCATCACCGCGAAGCGCTGACTCCGGCCGCCGTCGACGGTGATCTCGACCAGGTCGATGTCGCGGGTGGTGCCGGCGGCGGCGACCTCGATCGCGGGCGCCTCGGTGCGGGGCAGCCCGAGGTTGTAGTCGAGCAGGTTGGCTGTCCCGGCCGGCACGATGCCCAGCGGGGTGCCGGATCCGGACAGCGCCTCGGCCACCGCGCGGACCGTGCCGTCGCCGCCGGCCACGATCACCCGGTCGACCTTCGCCTCCAGCGCCTCGGCGGTGCGGCCCTGACCGGGATCGTCCTCGCTGGTCTCCAGCCAGAGCACGTCGGTCCAGCCGGCGGCGTCCAGCGCGGTCGTGGCGTGGTCGCGGAACTCCGCACTGACTTTGACGGGGTTGAAGATCACGGCACAGCGACGGGGGTCAGGTGACACTGCGCCAGTGTCGCAGACTGGGCGGCGTGGACAACCCGTTCGAACGCTTCACCCCGGCCGAC
This sequence comes from uncultured Actinomycetota bacterium, assembly GCA_963794405.1. GTDB lineage: Bacteria > Actinomycetota > Actinomycetes > Propionibacteriales > Propionibacteriaceae > Microlunatus. The sequence goes on along the minus strand of CAWCDP010000014.1, from coordinate 89,898 downwards.
CTGGTGGGGCGGCAGACGCTGAAGTGGCAGGCGTACCCGCCGGACGTGCTGCCGCTCTGGGTCGCCGAGATGGACACCGAGCTGGCCGAGCCGGTCCGCGACGCGGTCGTCGCCGCCGTCCGACGGGGTGAGGTGGGCTACCCGTGGGGGCGCGCCTACCCAGAGGCCCTGTCCTCGTTCGCCCGCGACGTCTGGGGCTGGTCACTGGACCCCGACACCGTTCGCCACACCGCCGACGTGATGACCGGGATGGCCAACGTGGTGCGGCTGGTCGCCCCGTCCGACGGCGTGCTGGTGCTGACCACACCGGTCTACCCACCCTTCCTCGACCTCGGTGCGATCACCGGGCTGCCGGTGCGCCACGTCGGGCTGACCGCGGCCGGACGTCTGGACCTCGACAGGCTGGCGTCCGGCTTCGCCGCCCTCCGGGCTGAGGGGTCGACGCCCGTCCTGGCGCTCTGCAACCCCCACAACCCGACCGGCGTCGCCCACCGGCGCGACGAGCTCGAACGGCTCGCCGGGCTGGCCGCCGAGCACGGCGTCCGTGTCGTCGTCGACGAGATCCACGCGCCCCTGGTCCACCCCGGGGCGACCTTCACGCCGTTCCTGTCGATCGCCGGGGCCGAACGGGCGTACGCGGTCCACTCGGCCTCCAAGGCCTTCAACCTGCCGGGACTCAAGGCGGCGCTGATCGTGCCCGGACCCGCGGTGGTGGACGAGATCACCGCCGGACTGCCCGCGACGCTGGACCACAGCGCCAGCTCCGTGGGGGTGCTGGCCCACGCGGTCGCCCTGAGCGAGGGCCGGGACTGGCTGGCCGCGCACCTCCACGGCCTGGCCAGGAACCGTACGCAGCTCGGCTCCCTGCTGACCTCCGAGCTGCCGGAGATCGGCTGGCAGCCGCCCGAGGCGACCTATCTGGCGTGGTTGGACTGCCGACGCCTCGGGCTGGGTGAGGACCCGGCCGAGGTGCTGCTGACCCGCGGGAAGGTGGCGGTGAACAACGGTCGGGACTTCGGACCGGGCGGGGCCGGGCACGTCCGGCTCAACTTCGCCACCGCCCCGCAGGTGCTGACCGAGGCGGTCGGCCGCATCCGCGACGTCGTGGCGGGCTGAACCACCTGCATGAGCGCACCCCTGCCCGCCGTGGGCACCCTGGCCGTCTCGGCTGCGGTGGTCGCCGGGTTGCGCCTCGGGTTCGGGTCCCGGTCGCAGCTGTTCGGGCGCTTCCCGTACGAGGGTCCGACGTCCGAGCGGGTCGTCGCCCTGACCTTCGACGACGGCCCCAACGAGCCGTGGACCTCGATGATCTTGGACACGCTGGCCGACCGGGGCGTGCCGGGGACCTTCTTCCAGGTCGGTCGCTGCGCCCAGCGTCACCCCGACGTCACCCGCCGGGTCGTCGACGAGGGCCACGTGCTGGGTAACCACAGCATGACCCACGAGCTCGGCAGCTACCTGCGCGACCTCGACCAGCGGGCCGAGGTCACCCTGGGCCGGCTCGCGCTCGCCCAGATCGCCGGCGTGTCGCCCCGGCTGTACCGCCCCCCGTGGCTCTGCCACTGGCCCTGGGTCCTGCGGGGCATCAGCCGCACCGGTGCGCAGGTCGTGTCGGGCACGTTCGTGCACCCGCTGGAGGTGTTCCAGCCGTCGGTCGAGAGCTTCGTGGCCGGGGCCGTCCGCGCCGCCGCACCGGGAGCGATGATCATCGTGCACGACGGTCGGGAGTCGCGAGGTGGCTTCCGGGGCCGCAGCGCCGCGTCGGTCGGCCCGATCATCGACCGGCTCCGTCGCCGGGGCTTCGGCTTCACGACCGTCGACCGGCTACTCGGGGTCGAGGCGTATGGCTGAGCCGAGGCGTAGGGATGAGCGGCGCACCGGCGGCCGACGGCTGCTGCCGGACCGTCGTCTGGCCCCGCTGCTGATCGCCCTGATGGCGGGTCTGCTGCTCTCGGAGCTGGACCAGTCGATGGTGGCGGCCGCCCTGCCGACCATGGTCGAGGAGCTGGACGGGGTCGGCGACCTGATGTGGGTCAACACGGCGTACCTGCTGGCCGCGACCGCGGTGCTGCCGCTCTACGGCGCGCTCGGCGACAGGTGGGGGCGGCGGCCGGTGATCCTGACCGCCCTCGGGCTGATCGTGGTCGGCTCCCTGGTCGGCGCCCTGGCGACGGGCATGTCGGTGCTGATCCTGGCTCGGGTGATCCAGGGACTCGGAGCGGGCGGCATGTTGGTGCTTGTGCAGGCGGCCGTCGCCGACGTCATCCCGGTCCGGGACCGGGCGCCGGTGATGAGTCTGATCGGCGCGGTGTTCGGGGCCGCGGCCATCGGCGGCCCGCTGCTCGGCGGCTGGCTGGCCGAGGGGCCGGGCTGGCGCTGGACGTTCTGGATCAACCTCCCGGTGGGTGGGCTCGCCCTGGTCGCGGGCTGGTGGCTGCTGCCGCGCCGGCCGGCCGGCGCCGAGATCCGGCGGTGGCGGGCGGGCGACCTGCTGCCGGTCGGGCTGTTCCGGTCGCGGACGTTCGGGGTGGTCGCCGTGGCGGGTCTGGTGCTGGGAGCCGCGTTGTTCGGTGTGGTCGGCTACCTGCCGACCTATCTCCAGCTCGGACTCGGCCTCAGCCCGGTGACCGCGGGGTGGTGGATGCTGACGCTGGCGGGAGGGCTCGCGATCGGCACCCTGATCTCGGCCCAGGTGGTCGCGCGCACCGGGGTGCACCGCCCGTTCCCGATCATCGGCGCCGGCCTCGCGGCGATGGCTCTCACCTGGCTCGCGGTGCTCGGTTCGGAGCCCGCTCTGGCGGGGGTCGGCATCGGTTTGGCCCTCCTGGGCCTGGGCATCGGCTGTGCCTGGGAGGTCCTGGTGGTCATGGTGCAGAACGCGGTGGACAGCGACCGGGTCGGCGCGGCCACCGCCATGAACGGCTTCACCCGGGAGATCGGCGTGCTGCTCGGCGCGGCCTTCGCCGGCGGCATGATCACCACACGGCTCTCGGACTCGGCCTCGGCCGGATCCGCCTTCGGGCCGGTGTTCGCCGCTCTGGCGATCGTGGCCCTGGCCGGAGGCGCGCTGCTGCTGGCCGTGCCGCGACGTCCCCTCTCGACCGCCCGCCCGCCCGCTGCGCGCGAGCTGGCGCAGCGATGAGGTTCTCGGTGGTGGTGCCGGCTTACAACGAGGCTGCGACCCTCCCCGCCGCCCTGGCCTCGTTGTGCGGACAGGATCTGGGGGGCGCCGACTTCGAGATCATCGTGGTGGACAACGGCAGCGACGACGACACCCCGGCGATCGCCCGCTCGTACGGCGCGCGGGTGGTGGACGAGCCGCGCCGAGGGGTCTGTGATGCCCGGCAGGCCGGGGTCGACGCCGCCCGCGGCGAGTTCGTGGTCTCCACCGATGCCGACACCACCCACCCGCCCGACTGGCTCCGTCGGATCGACGCCGGTCTGCGGTCCCGTCCGGACGCGGTGGCGATCGCCGGACCCTGCCGCTATGCGGATGCCCCCTGGTGGGGACGGGTGTTCCCGACGATCGGCTTCGGGCTGGTGACCGCGTCGGCACGGCTGCGGGGGCGGCCGTCCCACCTCACCGCCACCAACGTGGCGTTCCGCCGGGAGGGCTTCCCGGGTTACGACACCCGTCTCACCCAGGGTGGCGACGAGGTCGACCTGCTGCGCCGGCTGGTGGCCAGTGGACCGGTGCTCTGGGACAGGGGCAACGAGGTCCTCACCTCTGCCCGTCGGTTCCGACTCGGCCTGCTGCACACCCTCGTCATCTCGTACGGCTACTACTACGCCCTCTCCTCGGTGGTGAACCGGATCGCCCAGCGGCGGGTGATCGGGGTGGCGCCCGCCGTGCGGATCGACGGGCCGACGTCTCGGCGATGAGCCCGCCAGCGGTGAGAATGCCGTCATGACCGGACCCCAGCTCCCCGAGTACCCAGGCCGTGAGCCGTCCGCGGCCGAGCTGTCCACGGCCACCGATCCCCGGCTGGGGATCGCGTACGCGGTCAGCGTCCGCAACGAGGGTGGCGGTGAGAACACCGTGACGCAGGTGATCCTGTCGTACCGGCTGCACCGTCGCGGACCGGACGGCAACACCCTGCCGGCGCTGCAGGTGGAGATGCGCGGCCGGCAGCTCCAGGGGATGGTGGCCGAGGGGGATCTGATCCAGGCTCCCGCTCCGCTGCCCCTCTCCGGTGTGGTGCCGCTCGAGTCGGTGACCAACCTGACCACCGGTGTTCCGGTCGCCATGGTCCGCCCGCGCACCTCGGGCTGCGTGGTGGCCAGTCTGGTCGTCGTCCTGGCGCTGACTGCGCTGTTCGTGCTGGCCATCGTCGTCACGCTGCTGACCGGTTCCTGAGGCAGCCGGAGCCGGGTCCGATCCTTCGACGCTCGGCCATAGGGTGAGCCCATGGCGAGCGCGGACAGCGGGTTCGGGGTCACTGTGGAGGGACGAGCATGACCGTGACGGTGCACACGAGCTTCGTCCACCCGCTCAGCCGGCCGGGCGGCGACGTGGCCGTGCTCGGTGGCAAGGGCGCGTCCCTGGTCCGGCTCACCGAGGCCGGCTTCAACGTGCCGGACGGGTTCTGCCTGACCACCGACGCGTACGCCGCGTTCCTCAGCGCCAACGGTCTCGCTCCGGTGATCACCGAGCTGACCCGCCGCCTCGACCATCGCGACGTCGCCGCCGCCGAGCGGGTGTCGGGCATCATCACCACCGGCTTCGAGGCGGGTGACCTGCCCTCCAGCGTGGTCAACCAGCTGCGCGAGGGCTATGCGGCGCTCGGCTACGGACGGGTCGCGGTCCGGTCCTCCGCCACCGCGGAGGACCTGCCCTCCGGGTCGTTCGCGGGCCAGCAGGAGAGCTTCCTCGACATCGGCGACACCGCTGCGCTGGTGGACGCCGTCCGGCGCTGCTGGGCGTCGGCCTGGTCGGGCCGGGCGCTGGTCTACCGGGCACGTCAGGGTACGGCCGCAGACGTGGCCGTCGCGGTGGTCGTGCAGCGGATGGTCAACGCGCAGGCGTCCGGGGTGATGTTCACCGTCGACCCCGTGAGCGGCCTGGACAGCGCCATCACCATCAACTCGGCCTGGGGGCTGGGGGAGGCGCTGGTGGGTGGCGACGTCACACCCGACACGATCGTGGTCGATCGACGCACGGGGCGGGTGAGCAAGCAGCGCACCGGGGCCAAGAACGTGATGACGGTGCGGTCGACCGGTGGCACCGCCCTGGCCCCGGTGCCGGAGAAGCTGCGCCACCGACCCAGCCTCGGCAAGGCCCAGGCGCTCCGGCTGGCCCGCCTCGGTCGACGGATCGAGGCTGTCTTCCAGCAGCCGGTGGACGTCGAGTGGTGCCGTACCGACGCCGAGCTGTTCATCCTGCAGGCCCGACCGGTGACGACCGGACGGCGGGCCGACCCGTGGAACGACAGCTACCGGGGCGACTTCCTGTGGACCAACACCAACGTCGGGGAGGCGATCCCCGACGTGATGACCCCGGCCACCTGGTCGATGGTCCAGGTCTTCCTCAACGACGCGATGGCCACGGCCTCGATCCCGCCGTACGTCGGGTACGGCCGGATCGGCGGGCACATCTACCTGAACGTCAGCGTGATGAAGACCCTGAGCGGGATCGTCGGGGTCAACGAGCGCAACTTCCGCGCTCTGACCGAGGAGGTGTTCGGCCACCTGCCCGACGACGTCGAGATCCCGCCCGTGCCGGCGAGCTGGGCCAAGGTCATGCGGTCGGTCGTCCCGGTCGCGCTGCACGTGCTCTCCGAGGCGCACCGGGACGTGCGCAAGCTCGACGACTACCTGGCGACCCATCCGGCCCTGTGCCTCCGGCGCCGGCGGGAGATCGCCGAGGTCGACGACTCCGTAGACCCTGGCCGCACTGTGGACCTCGACCCTGGAGCCGGAGTTCCACCGGGTCAGCAAGATGCTGTCGGCGGCCACCCGCAGCAGTGGTGCCTCCTTCGTCACCACCCGCAAGCGACTGGAGGAGATGGTCGGACCGGCGGGGGCCAACGCGGTCATCGCCGATCTGGGCGGCGGTCGGGACCAGCTGGCCAGCCTGGACCTGCTCAAGGGCCTCGACCAGCTCGACGCCGGCCGGATCGACGAGGCGGGCTTCAACCAGCGGTACGGCCACCGCGGACCGCACGAGTTCGAGATCTCCCGGCCCCGCTCGGGCGAGGACCCGGTCTGGTTGGCCGACCAGCGCGCACACCGCAGCCCGGCGGTCGCCGCGGAGCTGGCGCTCAAGCAGGAGAAGCAGGCCCAGATCCGGGAGCTGGCCTGGATCCGGCTCGATCACCGGTTCCCGCTGCAGGCCTGGCTGGTACGCCGTCAGGTCAGGCAGTGGGGTCGGATCGCCCGCAACCGGGAGCACGCTCGCAGCGAGGTGATCCGCTACTTCTGGGTGCTGCGGGCCTTCGCGCTCCGGGCGGGCGAGCTGACGGGGTTGGGCGAGGACATCTTCTTCCTCGAGCTGGGCGAGATCCTCGAGGCGCTGACAGGCGACGTGCTCGATCGCGACGAGATCACCCGCCGCCGGCGCGTGCACGCCGGCTACGCCGCCCTGCCCCCGCTGCCCGGGCTGATCCGGGGCCGGTTCGACCCGGCCGCGTGGGCGGCGGACCCCGCGAACCGGGTGGATCCGCGCGGGACTGCCGCCCCGGCGGGTTCCGACGCGGACGACGCCGCGGCCACGGTGACCGGGTTCTCCGGTTCCGCCGGTGTGGTGGAGGGCACCGCCCGGGTGATCCTGACCGCCGCCGACGGGGCTCGGCTGCAGCCCGGCGAGGTGCTGGTCACCAACGTCACCAACGTGGGCTGGACACCGCTCTTCCCCCGTGCGGCAGCCGTGGTCACCGACGTCGGGGCGCCGCTGTCGCACGCGGCGATCGTCGCCCGCGAGCTCGGTATCCCGGCCGTCGTCGGCTGCGGCACGGCGACCGGGGTGATCCGCGACGGCGATCGGGTCCGGGTGGACGGGTCGGCCGGCGTCGTGCAGGTGCTGCGGCCCTGACCGATCCGTCCCGACCCGATCCGCGGGTGCGCCTGGCCGGGGCCGTCGAGCTGGTCGCCCCGACCATCCTCGGCGCGACCCTGGCGCACGGTGGCGTGACCGTGCGGATCACCGAGGTGGAGGCGTACGCCGGTGCTCGGGACCCGGCCTCCCACGCGTACCGGGGACGCACCCCGCGCAGCGCCGTCATGTTCGGACCACCGGGCCATCTCTACGTCTACTTCTCCTACGGCATGCACCACGCCGCGAACATCGTCTGCGGTGCTGACGGCACCGCGTCCGGGGTGCTGGTCCGGGCCGGCGAGGTGGTCGAGGGGCTGGACCTCGCCCGGTCGCGACGGGGACCCCGGGTGCGCGACCGCGATCTCGCCCGTGGGCCCGGTCGGCTCACGCAGGCGCTCGGACTCACCCTGGCCGACGGGGGCGCGGACGTGTTCGGGGACGGTCCCGTCCGGCTGGTGCTGGACGTGCACCCCGTCACCGCGGTGGCGACCGGCCCTCGGGTCGGCGTCAGCCGGGCCGCCGACGTGCCGTGGCGGTTCTGGGTCCGCGACGACCCGTACGTGTCCAGCTACCAGCGCAGTCCCCGTGCCCCCGGCGCCGGCGGGTGAGGGCGGCCGCTCTCGGAACCACGGGTCTAGCTCTCGGTGGCCGCTCGCCAGTGGGACTGGCTGGCCAGGGCGATGCCGGCCGCCAGGGCCGCACCGGCGGCGGCCCCGGCGAAGGCGGCGGTCAGCCCCCAACCATCGATGACGAAACCCGCGATCGCGGTGCCCGCCGCGCCGCCGGTCGTGGTGGCCGCCGACAGGAACGCCTGGGCCTCGTTGAGCCGATGGGCCGGGGCCAGGTGGTCGAGCAGCGACTGCTGCATGATCAGCGTCGGGGCGATGGTGCAGCCGGTGAGGAAGAGCAGCGGGAACATCAGCCACAACGGTGAGTCCGGGAAGTGGACCAGGATCGCCATCGCGGTCAGGAAGGCGGCGAAGAGGGCCAGCAGGACGGCGACCGCCCGGCGCTCGTCGATGGGCCAGCGGCGGGACCCGAAGGCGAGTCCGCCGATCGTGCTGCCACCCGCGATGGCGGCGAACAGGAGTCCCACCCGGTCGGTGCCGCCCAGCCGCTCGCCGGCCGTCGCGGCCATCGAGGTGTCCAGCTGACCGAAGCCGATGCTCAGCGCCAGCATCACCGCCAGCACGGCCGCGACCCCGGGAGCGGTGATCGCCGTCCGGCGGCCGTCGTGGTGACCGGGTGACCCGGTCAGCTCCGCCGCGCCGGGGCGCCACCGCCGCGGCGCGCCGGTGCGGCAGTAGGCCACCCCGCCGACCGTCATGAAACCGGCGGTGACCAGCAGCGGCGCCATCGGCGGGGTGAGGGCCAGCAGCACCGACAGGAGCAGGGGACCACCGACGAACAGGAGCTCCACCGAGGTGGCGTCCAGGGCGAAGGCGACCCGTCGCGCGGCCGGGTCGGGAAGGATGATCCGGTAGGCCGCCCGGATCGCCGGGCCGACCGGCGGATAGGTCAGTCCGGCCGCCGCCGAACAGGCCAGCAGGACGGCCGTCGGCGCCCCGCCGACGGTGGTCACGGCGAGGGTCACCAGCAGGGCGGCGCTGCCGAGTGAGGTGGGGAGCAGCACCGGCACCTGCCCGAAGCGGTCCATCAGCCGCCCCCACAGCGGGGTGCCCGCGGCGGATCCGAGGGCGTACGCGCCGGTCACCAGACCAGCGAGGGCGTACGCCCCCCGGTCCTGCTCGATCAGCAGCAGGATGCCGAGCGGTGCCATCGACATCGGCAGCCGCGCGATGAAGGCGGCGAGGAAGGGCAGCCCGGCGGGGCCGTGGCGCAGCAGCCGGACGTAGGCACCCAACCCGTCCCCGAGGTGGGGGCCGGTGGTGGTGGTCTCCTGCCCCCTCGACTGCACCCGCCGAGGTTAGTCGGTCAGCCCGACGGCCGCCCGGTCACTCCACCGGGGTCAGCGAACCCAGGATGGAGGGGAGGAACTCCGCGACCGTCGGGTGGATCGGCAGCACATCCCGCAGCGTCGGGTAGCCGATACCCGCCTGGATGGCGAGACCGACGATCTGCACCACGTCATCGGCCTGCAGCCCGAGGATGGTCGCCCCCAGGATCTCCTCGGTGTCCCCGTCGACCAGCACCCGCATCAACCCGTTCGTCTCGCTCTCCAGCTGGGCCCGGCTGACCGACGCCATCGCCACCTCGGCCTTGAGGACGGTGCGTCCCGACGCCTTCGCCTGGGCCAGGCTCATCCCCACCCGTCCCAGCGGCGGGTCGGTGAACATCGCGTACGTGGTCACCCGGTCGGTCACCGTCCGCGGCGGGCTGAGCAGGATCTGGCTGTCCTGGTACGCGGTGTGGGTGAACGCGCCGTGACCGTTGACGTCGCCCAGCGCCCAGACACCGGGCAGCGAGGTCTCGAACCGGGGTCCGATGGTCACGAAGCCCCGCTCGTCGGTCTCCAGCCCGTGGTCGGGTCCCAGCAGGTCGAGGTTGCTGTGCCGGCCCGTGGCCACCAGCAGGTGCGACCCGGTCACCGGCTCGCTCCCGTCGGCCAGCTCGACCCGGATGCCCTCGTCGGTGCGGGCGACCCGCTCCGGCCGGGTGTTGCGCAGGCTGACGCCCTCCCCGGTCAGGATCTCGGTCAGGGCGTCGACGACGTCGGCGTCCTCGCGGGCGGCGATGCCACCGCCGGCCAGGATCGTCACCTCCGCTCCGAACCGCCGGAACATCTGCCCGAACTCGAGACCGATGTAGCCGCCGCCGACCACGATCAGGTGGCTCGGCAGCTCGGTCAGCTGCAGCAGCTCCACCTCGGTCAGGTGGTCGACCTGGTCCAGACCCTCGATCGAGGGCACCGCCGCCCGCCCACCGACGTCGAGGTAGACCTTGCCGGTGCTGTGGGTCTCGCCGCCCACCGTGACCTGGTGCGCGCGGCCCTCGGGATCACCGACCAGGGTCGCGCTGCCGGCGACCAGCTCCAAGCCCTCGACCCCGTCGAGCCAGTCGCGGAGGCTCTGCCGCATCCCGTCGATCATGGTGTGGACCCGCTGGATGGCGACCGGGAAGTCCACGGTGACCTCGCCGGTGCGGACGCCGTACTCGCCGGCCCGGCGGGCCTGGTGGGCGATGACCGCACTGGCGCGCAGGGCCTTGGTCGGTCGGCAGCCGTGGTTCAGGCAGGTGCCGCCGACCTGCTCCATCTCGACCAGCAGGGTGCGCTGTCCGTCGCCGGCCAGGGCCGCAGCCACCCCCGGTCCGGCCTGTCCGGCCCCGATGACGATGGCGTCGTACTCACTCATTACTGCTCCCGGGGATAGGAATTCGCGACCTGGAAATGGGCTCCAACGTAGCCCTGTGACGAACATCTCTCGATTTGAGTCCCCTCGGTGACCTGTGTTTCCCTTGCTCGTCTTTGATAACGAATTGATCTCGGAGGATTGACCGTGCGTGTACGACCCCGTCGGGCTGTGCCGGCGCCGATCGCCGTCCGGCTGGCCCGGGTGGCCGGTCCGGCCGTCGCCGCCGGCGCGCTGATCACCACGGTCGCCGTCACCGCCTGGCCCAGCAGCGTCGGTTCGCTGCAGGCCGTGCCGCTGGACTCGAGCGCGTCCGTGCTGCCGTCGGTCCAGGCCACACCGTCGGTCCAGGCCGTGCCTTCGTCCCCGGTCGAGTCCGCCCGAGCGGCCAAGGCCGACCGCGGCACCCGGAGCGAGACCCGTCCCTCGTTGAGCGCCGCGGACGAGAAGGCAGCCATGGTGGAGTCGGCCCGGGAGCGGGCCGCCGCAGACGCGGCCGCCGAGGCGAAGGCCGCGAAGAAGGAGGCCAGGGCCGCTGAGAAGAAGGCGGCTGAGAAGAAGGCGACGGAGCTCGCGGACAGCGTGATCGGGTCCCGCTACACGACGGCGGCGGTGAAGCTCCGGAAGGAGCCCACCAAGGACGCCGAGTCCGTCGACATCGTCGACGAGGCGAAGAAGCTCAAGGTCACCGAGACGGTCCGCAAGGGATACCGGCTGGTGGTCGTGGACGGCAAGGGTCGTTGGGTCACCGACGACTACCTGAGCAAGAAGAAGCCGTCCGGCACCGCGGGGATCTCGAACGCCCCCTGCAGCAAGAGCAGCGGCATCGAGTCCGGTCTGGTGGCCAACGGCGTCAAGGTCTACCGCGCGGTCTGCGCCGCCTTCCCGGAGGTGACCTCCTTCGGGGGTCGTCGGGGCGGCAACGACTTCCACGGCAGCGGTCAGGCCGTCGACAACATGATCTCCGACTCGTCCGCCGGCTGGCGGTTGGCCAACTGGCTGCGGGCCAACGCGTCCAAGCTGGGCGTCAGCGAGGTCATCTACTCGCAGAAGATCTGGACCGTGCAGCGCTCCGGTGAGGGCTGGCGGGGCATGTCGGATCGCGGCTCGGCCACCGCGAACCACTACGACCACGTGCACGTCTCGGTCTACTGACGCCGCGGTCCGCGACCGCCTGAGGCTGCGGTCGGGTGCGCGGCTGCTCGCGGCGATCGGCGCGCTCTTGTGAAGGTCAGGACGCACACCTAGTGTGCTGGTATGGCGGATGCGTACCAGGTGGTTCTCGGCATGATCGCCGTGTCCATCATCGTGCTCGTCCCGATCGGGTTCGTGGTCGCCTACGACGCTCTGGCCGGACGCTGGGACGAGCAGCTCCAGGCGATGAAGAGTCGACTGGGTCGCAGAGCCGAGCGACGCCAGAATCTCCGGGCCCTCCGTCGCCAGCAGGGCGCCCCGTTGGAACGCCTGGTCACCGACCTGCGGCGACTGCGGCTCGCGGTCAGCACCGACGAGCACCGCTCCGCGGCGCACCAGCTCGGCAACCGGATGGCCTACGACCGGGTGCTGATGCAGATCTGCTCGATGCTCGACATCGAGCACGAGCTGGACACCGAGCTGACCGGACTGGATCGCGAGATCGAGCGGTTCCGGGTCGAGGCAGATCTCGAGCGGGCGGGTGTCACCCTCACCGACCGCCGCTACGGGCAAGCCGCCTGACTCCTGGGCCGACGGCTGTGGTCGAGATCTCACGTCGGGAATAGATCGCGGCGCGGGTGCGCTACTACCATTGATTCGAAACCGAAGGTTTCGAACAGGAAGTAGTTCACCACACCGAAGGAATGATCAGAATGTCGTTCGTGTCCTCGCTCCGCTCGCGCAGCAAGGTCCGCCGTAACCGCCGGGCCCTCGAGCGGGCCATCGCCGATGCACCGACCAGGTCGATGCGGGATGAGATCATCATGGCCGCCCAGCGGTCCGGGATCAGCCCGAACTTCTGAGTCGAACCCGGCCGATCCAGCCGGCGCATCACGCACCATCGAGCTCCCGTCAACGACGACGGGGGCTCTTGTCGTCTCTGGAGGTCCTGCCTCTGAGACCGGTCCTGCCTCTCAGACCAGTCCTGCCTCTCAGACCAGGGGGGCCGTGCCCGACACCAGGACGTCGGCCCGATCGCGGGTGGAGTCGATCAGTCGGGCATTGGCCCCGTCGACCTCGGTCGCCCACGCGGTAGCGTCCTGCGGCGTGCGGCCGTGCCGCTCGTGCCGGTCCACCAGGCGCAGCAGGCGCTGCTCGGCCGGCGTCACACAGAACCAGGACTCGGCGAGCAGCGGCTTGACCTGGTCCCAGGGGCTGCTGTCGACCAGCAGGTAGTTGCCCTCCACCACCACCAGCTCGGCCTCCGAGGGGACGGCGATCGCGCCGGCGACCGGTTCGTCGACGGTGCGGTGGAAGCTCGGTGCGTACACCGGGTGGTCGATCTCCTCCCTCAGCCTCCGGAGCAGTCCGACGAAACCCCAGCCGTCGAAGGTGTCCAGCGCTCCCTTGCGGTCGTGCCGGCCGAGGGCGTCGAGGGTGGCGTTGGCCAGGTGGAAGCCGTCCATCGGCAGGTGGACGGCGGTGCCGGCCCCGACCTCGGCGTTCACCCGGGCCACCAGCGCGATCGCGAGCGTCGTCTTCCCGGCCCCGGGACTCCCGGTGAGGCCCAGCAGCGTACGAGCGCCCGGTCGGATCAGACGCCGCGCCCGGGCGGCCAGCTGGTCGGGACCGGCGAGCACCGTGCTCAGCGTCGCCCGAGGCGGCGCTCACCGTTCGCCCCGACCTGGTAGTCCAGTCCGTAGTGGCTGTAGATCCCCGGCTCGCCCGCGGCCTCGAGCTCACCGTCGGTGCCGATCGAGGGCGCTTCCTTGGCCAGCTTCTTGTCGGTCATCACCCGGAGGCTCTGCGGCGACACCCGAGCGCCGGCGAGCGGGACGAAGACCAGTCGGCCCCCGCCCGGCAGGCCGACCTTCACGGTGGCGAAGGTCGGCTCCTCGGTGGCGGTGTCGAAGTAGACGGCCTCGAGCTTGCCGATCTTGCCGCCGTCCTTGTCGACCACGGGGAGCCCTCGCCAGTCGCGGATGTCATCGACGTCGAACATGCCCACTCACTTTCTCCTCCACCGGCGCTGGCGGTCCAGCGATCGCTGTGCCGTCAGTCAAGCAGACGTCAACGCGTCCACCACCGACGGGAGGAGCACGATCACGCCGACGGCGAGACCGGCCAGGTTGGCCAGCAGGAACAGCACCTCCCAGATCAGGGCGGGCACCCGGGTGAGGCGGGTGAGCTGGTCGACGTCCGAGCCGCGCGCCTGCCTGCGTCGTTGTCGACTCTGCTTCCGTCGCTGCCGCATCAGCTCGAGCACCGGCTTCGGCGCCGCCAGGAGCAGCAGCCAGGTCAGCAGGTAGGCGAGCAGCGAGAGCGTGGTGCCGGCGAGATACCAGCTGGCCAGGGCCGCACCGACGCCACAGACCAGCGAGCACCAGCAGCCCGTACGCGTTCCTGATCTGCAGCAGCATCAGCGACAGCCAGCCGACCGCCAGCCAGAGCAGCGCGAGGCTGTGGCCCGACGCCAGCAGCAGGGCGGCGCCCAGGCCGGCGACCGCGGGGCCAGGTACCCGGCGGCGAGCATGGCGACCATGCCCGGACCCGTGGACCGACCGCGGGAGAGCGTGACACCCGAGGTGTCGGCGTGCAGCCGGATGCCCATCAGCCGCCGGCCGGTGAGCACGGCCACCAGAGCGTGGCCGCCCTCGTGGCTGATGGTCACCAGGTGCCGGGTGAGCGTCCAGGCTCGGGGGAGGACCACCAGGGCGAGCGCGACCAGGGCGACGGCCACCACGGCGGCCGGCTCCGGGGCCGGCTGGGTGGCGGTCGCCCGCTCCCAGATCTGGCTCAGCACCTCACGCACACGGGCTCAACGCGTACGGGCGCCCTGCTCGTTCCAGCCCTGCCGTTCCAGGCTGCTCGGCTAGAGCTTGGTGGACACGTGCACCAGGGTGGCTTCGAAGCGACCGTCGGTCTTGGTGATCTGGACGATCACACGGTCACCGACCTTCACCTTCTCGTACGCGCGAGCCGCGGATGACCCCGCCCCGCCCGTGCCGTCGAGCAGCACCAGCAGCGGCGAGACCCGGGTGACGACGCGCGCGGACCAGTCGCCCACCCCGAAGGAGGACGAGTCACGATTCCCTGGGGAAGTGCCGACGGCGACACCAGTGTGTCCGGCGGGGACGAGCCGGGGCTGACCGGCGGGGCCGTGCGACCGGCGCAGTCGGCGGGCTCGGATGGTGCGCCCGCGGGAGCGTCGGCGGCCGCCGCACGCCCCGAGCGAGAGCGTCAGACCGAGAACCGTGGCGGCGATCGCGCCCCGGAGTGCAGCAGACATCAGCGGACCCCCATTCTCTGGGTTCCATGCTGGCGGCTCGGGCTGCCTCGGCGTCTGTAGACCTAGGTCCTGTCGGGTCGCTCACACGCCGGTGGTCCAGAGCAGCTCGCGGGCGCCGCCGAGCCGTTCGGCGAAGGCGACGGCCTGCTGGTCGGTCAGGCTGCTGACGAAGTCGGCGATGCCGCGACCGCGCCCCATCCGGGCCGGCGCCGAGGAGGACAGGGCGTCGGGGAACCAGTCGGGATGTGCGGCGGTGACCCGCTCGTAGCCCTCGGTGGCGATCCGCACCAGGTCGATCAGTCGCCGCGGCGCCTTCGGGGCGTCCAGCCGGTCGGACAGCCAGTCGTCGAAGCCGATCACCAGCGCCTCGATGGTGCGGGTCTGGCCGCGCTGGAACATGGCCAGGTCGGGACGGTCGAGGATGAAGTACTGGTGCACGAACTTCAGCACCGACACCTCGTGCCACGACTCGGGTGACAGGGTCACGTACGCCGACCGCACCGGCGGGTCGCGCTGCAGGACCACCGAGGCGATGAAGTGGTCGATCCAGCGCGAGACGAAGCCGGAGATGGCCCGGTCCGCCATCATCGACCCGTCGTACGGCGCCGCGAGCACCCCGTCGACGAACTCGTCCCCGATGATCGTGACGGCGTCGGCGAACGTCTCCTCGTCGAAGGTCCAGTCGTCCTTGTCGATCAGCCGTCGCCGCAGCTGCTCCAGGCCGGCGCCCGGCCAGCGACCCATCAGGAGCAGCTCCGAGTCACTCATCGCGGCCAGGGCGCGCCGCTCGGCCACCCAGGAGCGGAACTCGCCGGAGACGGGGGAGAACTGCAGCACCCCGGAGCGGTGGAAGTCCTCGACGTCGTGCAGCGAGTAGGCGATGTCGTCGGCCAGGTCCATGATCGAGCACTCCAGCGTCTGGCGGCCCGGCGGCAGGTCCGGGAAGGCCGACAGCGCGGCCGTCATCTCGTCCAGGTCCAGGGTGTAGGCGGAGAACTTCCCCGAGCCCGGCCCGCTGTGACCGAAGCCGGCCCCGCGCGGTGGCTCCGGCCAGGTCGACGGATGCGGATCGGGGACCACGAACCGGCCCCAGGGATACTTCAGCACCCCCGCTCGACTGGCCGCGGTGAGGTTGAGCCCCTCGTCGCCGGGACCGTGCACCTCCAGCTCGGTGAGGATCCGGAACGTCTGGGCGTTGCCCTCGAAGCCGTCGGCCAGCCCGAACCGGTCACGCAGCAGCTGGTCCAGCACCCGCTCGCCGAGGTGACCGAAGGGCGGGTGCCCGAGATCGTGCGCGTTGGCCGCGGCCTGCACCACGACGTGGTCCAGACCTCCGAGGGCCCGCAGCAGGTCCGGATCGCAGATCCGCAGCAGCCGGACCGCGATCGCCCGGGCGACAGCGGTGACCTTGATGGAGTGCGTGAGTCGGTTGTGCACCACCCCGCCGGTGGCGCCGGCGGGGATCACCTGGGTCACCTCCGCCAGGCGGGAGAACGACTGGGCGAACCGGATCCGCTCCAGGTCCGTACGGAACTCCGACTCCCCGCCGGCGTACGGCGTCCCGGCCTCGGGCTGCGCGCGCTGCAACCGTGCGTCCATGGTCTGCACCCTAGGGGGGTCGGGTGAACCGTGCTCGCTAGTGTCGGGGCCATGAGTGCACCCGTCGACGCCACCACCACCGCCGCTTGGCGCACGCTGACCGGCCTGAAGGCCGGACTGGAGCCCGATCTGCGCGGCTGGTTCGCCGCCGACCCGGCCCGGGCGGAGGCCTTCACCCTCACGGCCGGTGACCTGCACGTCGATCTGTCCAAGAACCTGATCGACGACGCCGTGCTGACCGCCCTTGTCGAGCTGGCCGAGCAGGTGGGTCTGGCCGAGCGTCGGGACGCCATGTTCGCCGGCGAGAAGATCAACGTCACCGAGGGTCGGGCCGTGCTGCACACCGCGCTGCGGGACCCCGACGACGCCGAGGTCGTGGTGGACGGCACCAACGTGGTGCCCGAGGTGCACGAGGTGCTGGAGAAGGTCTACGGCTTCGCCGACCGGGTGCGCAGCGGGGACTGGAAGGGCGTCACCGGGAAGCCGATCGCCACCGTGGTGAACATCGGCATCGGTGGGTCCGACCTCGGGCCGGTGATGGTCTACGAGGCCCTGCAGCCGTACGTGCAGAAGGGGCTGACCGCCCGCTTCGTCTCCAACATCGACCCGACCGACGTCGCGCAGAAGACCGCCGACCTCGACCCCGAGACCACCTTGTTCATCGTGGCCTCCAAGACGTTCACCACCCTGGAGACGCTGACCAACGCCCGGTTGGCCCGGTCCTGGCTGCTGCACGCCCTGAAGCGCACCGGCGCGATCGGCGATGCCGAGAGCGACGAGTCCGAGGCGATCGCCAAGCACTTCGTCGCCGTCTCCACCGCGCTGGACAAGGTCGCCGACTTCGGCATCGACCCGGCCAACGCGTTCGGGTTCTGGGACTGGGTGGGCGGCCGCTACTCGGTGGACTCCGCCATCGGCACCTCGTCTGGTGGTGGCCCTGGGCCGGGAGAGCTTCGCCGACTTCCTGGCCGGCTTCCACACCATCGACCGGCACTTCGCCGAGAAGCCGATCGCGTCCAACGTGCCGGCGCTGATGGGGTTGCTGAACGTCTGGTACCGCAACTTCTTCGGTGCCGCGACGCACGCCGTGCTCCCGTACGCGCAGCTGCTGCACCGATTCCCCGCCTACCTGCAGCAGCTGACCATGGAGTCCAACGGCAAGAGCGTCCGCTGGGACGGCTCGCCGGTGACCACCGACACCGGTGAGGTGTTCTGGGGCGAGCCCGGCACCAACGGCCAGCACGCGTTCTACCAGCTGATCCACCAGGGCACCCAGCTCATCCCGGCCGACTTCATCGCCGTGGCCCAGCCGGCCTATCCGCTGGAGGACGGCGGCACGGACGTGCACGAGCTGTTCCTGGCCAACTTCTTCGCCCAGACCGCGGCGCTGGCCTTCGGCAAGACCGCCGAGGAGGTCCGCGCCGAGGGGACCGCGGAGGAGATCGTGCCGGCCCGGGTGTTCTCCGGGAACCGGCCGACCACCTCGATCATGGCTCCGGCGCTGACCCCGTCGGTGGTCGGGCAGCTGATCGCGCTGTATGAGCACATCACCTTCACCCAGGGCATCGTGTGGGGGATCGACAGCTTCGACCAGTGGGGCGTCGAGCTCGGCAAGCAGCTCGCGCTGAAGGTGACCCCGGCGGTCGGTGGCGACGAGGCGGCGCTGGCCGATCAGGACCCGTCGACCCAGGGTCTGATCCGCTACTACCGCGCGCAGCGCGGCTGAGCGGCCGTCCCGCGTACAGCCGGAGCGCACGAGTCGTGGACCCCGGGCGCGTGATCAGGTGGGGCGTGATCGGCGTCGGGGACGTCGTCGAGCGCAAGAGCGGCCGCGCCTTCCAGACGGTGCCGGGCTCCGCGCTGGTGGCGGTGATGCGCCGGGACCCGGAGCGGGCGGCGGACTTCGCCCGCCGGTTCGGCGTACCGCGGTGGTACGTCGACGCCGACGAGCTGCTCGCCGACGCGCACGTCGATGCGGTCTACGTGGCCACGCCGCCGGACAGCCATCTCGACTACACGGTGCGAGCCGCGGCGGCCGGGAAGCCTGTCTACGTGGAGAAGCCGATGGCCCGTACGGCGGCCGAGTGCGAGCAGATGATCGCTGCCTGTGCCCGCGCCGGGGTCCCGTTGTTCGTCGCCTACTACCGCCGCGCCATGCCCCGCTTCGCCACCGCCGTCGACCTGGTCCGCTCCGGCCGGATCGGCACGGTCCGCTCCGCCGTCGTCCGCCACCAGCGACCGGCGGACGACCCGAGCGGACCGCTGCCCTGGCGGCTCGACCCGCGGCTCTCCGGGGGCGGCCACTTCGTCGACACCGCCTCGCACACGCTCGACTGGCTCGACTTCCTGCTCGGCCCGGCCACCGACGTCTCGGGGGCCGCGACCGGCCCCGAGGGGCCGGCGGCGGAGACGCGGGTGGTGGCCCGGTTCCGCTTCGGCGACGTGCTCGGGGTCGGGCTCTGGGACTACGAGGCGGCCGAGACCTGCGACCTGGTCGAGCTCATCGGGGACGCCGGCACCCTGCGGCTGTCCGCCTTCGGCACCGAGCCGCTGCGCCTCACCACCGCCGCCGGCACGATCGAGATCGACGCCCCGTACCCGCCCGTCGTCCAGGAGCCGTTGATCGCCAACGTGATGGCCGCTCTGCGCGGAGAGGCCGAGCCGCTGAGCACCGGCGAGTCGGCCCTGCGCACGGCCCGGGTGATCGACACGATCCTCGCCGACCACCGGCGGACCCATCACATCGTGCTCTGACCGGGTGTCCTCTCGGACGGCGCGCTAGCGCTCAGAGCTCCGGGCCCTGGGAGCGGAGCTTGTCGACCTCGGACATGGCCTCGCGGAGTCCGGAGAGCCAGCTCTCGGTGTGCTCGCCGACCAGGGTGACGGCCCAGGCGAGGGCCTCGGAGCGGGACCGGGCCACGCCCGCGTCGACCAGGGTGTCGAGCACCTGGCGCTCGGGCTGCCGCAGGCGGGTCATCACCGGCACCGACAAGTGGGTGAACAGCTCGCCCACCTCACCGGAGCGGGCGCCCCAGGAGACCTTGCGGCCGTAGCGGGCCTGCGCCTCCTCGGCGATCTGCATCCGGGTCTCGCGGGTCTCCTCGCGGAAGCGGGAGATGCGCCCCTCGGCCTGAGCGGAGTCGGTGGCCTCACCGGTCAGCGTGCCGAACACCACGATCTCCTCGCGATCGGCAGTCACCTCGACCGAGGAGAACCACCCCTCCGGCAGCCGTCCCTCGAACCAGGACCGGGCGTCATCGGCCGCGGGCAGATCGGCGTTCTGCCAACCGCCCGGACGTCCGAACCCGTGACGGCCGCCGCGTCCGCGACCCCGTCCTTCACCGCGGGGGCCGCGCCCGCCACGACCTCCGCGAGCACCGTCCTCGCCGGTCTCGTCGGGGCCCATCCCGCGTCCGCGCGGGTGTCCACCGAACTCTTCGCCGCCACGGAAGCGGCGGTGTCCCCGAGGTCCGACCTCGGGCTGATCTGAGAATGCGTTCGTCTTCACGACGATCACTCCTTCCATCAACAGAGACTCTCTCTGTATGTGTGATTACATGATTACACATGCTACCGATATATCGCAAGCGTCCGATGACCGCTCGCTAAGGTGACCGCCATGGAGGCTGCCCGCGCCCGGTTCGAGGCGCTCGTCCGAGGTGCCGACCTCGATCTGGTCGGCGAGCCCGAGCTGGTGACCTCCCACTCCAACGACGCCTGGTACGTCCGGTCGGCGTCCGCCGGGGACGCGGTGCTGCGGGTCTGCTGGATCGGGGACCGCGAGCGCCTGCTCCGGGAGGCGGCGGTCGGCCGGGTGCTGCCGCACGAGGTGGGCTATCCCTCGGTGCTGGCCTCGGGCGCCCTGACGCTCGACGAGACGGTCGGCGGGGAGGCGCTCGACGGAGATGCGGTCGGCGGGGAGCCGCTCACGTGGATGCTCAGTCGCCGGCTGGCGGGAACCACGCTGCGGGCCGTCTGGCTCGAGCTCGATCCGGGGCAGCGGGAGCAGGCGTTGGCTGATGTCGCCGGCCCGCTCGGGGTACTGCACGCCTGGCACCCACCGGCTGAGGTGGCGGCCCTTCTCGGCCCGCCGCCGCCCAGCGACGACCCGTCGACGATCATCGGGCGCAGCATCCTGCCGCTGCCCCTCGAGCGCGTACGCCATCTGGTCCGGCCGGCCGCCGACCGTGCCGGCGAGCACCGAGCGGTGGTCGAGGAGTCCTGGGCTTGGCTGATCGACCACGCGGATCTGCTGCCTCGCCTGGACGACCCGGCCGACGTGATCACCCACGGCGACCTGCATCTGGACAACGTCTGGTGGGACGGTGAGCAGGTCACCGGTCTGCTGGATCTGGAGTGGGTGCGCTGGGCGCCGGCTTGGACGGATCTGGTGCCGGTGCGGGACAACGCCCTGGCCGGCGACGAGGGGAGTCCGGCGCACGCGCAGCTGCTGGCGAGTCTGGTGGCGGAGCTGCCTTCGCTCCGGGTGCCGCAGCTCGACCGGCGCCTGACCATCGTGGAGCTGGCGTTCCAGCTGCGCCAGCTGCTGGTCTGGCCCGCCCCCGGGTCGCAGCCGGCGGTCGATCACCCGATCAAGCTGCTGCGGAGGCTGCTGGCCAGCGTCTGATGTCGCCCAGAAGGAGCGGACGCACGCGCACCGGGGCGTACGAGGTGGGTCTGCTCCTTCTCGATCCGCCCCGCGCCGCCCGGGCGTCAGGCCGTGGCGGGCAGGGCGGGGCGACGGTGGGTGCCCACGTCCCAGAGCGTCTTCACGCAGGCCACCTGATCGCGCACCCAACCGCGGGCCCAGGGTTCGTTGAGCGATTCGCCGTCCTCGGTCAGGCGGACCGTCCGGTCGCCGACCCCGACGGCGTCAAGTCCGACCAGTCGCGCCGTGCCCACGGCCCGCGGCAGGTGGTAGGTCTGCGTCACCATCACGACGCGGTGCACTCCGTACACGTCGCGGGCCCGGACGCAGGAGTCGTACGTGTCCAACCCCGCGGGGTCGAGGACCAGCCGGTCGTCCGCCGCACCGGCGGCGAGCAGGTGGGCCCGCATGGCCGCCGGCTCGTCGTACTCCGGGGCCCGCGCGTCCCCGGACAGCAGCAGGCGATCGACGGTGCCGCGCTGCAGGAGCAGCAGGGCCAGGTCCAGCCGCGCCCGCAGGAACCGCGACGGCGTGCCGCTCGGGTAGACCTGGGCGCCGAGGACCAACGCCACCGGTGCGGACGGCACCTGGTCGAGCGGGTAGAGGTGCCCGGCCGCGGCACCGCGGACGATCGCGATCGAGGTGCCCACCGCCGAGACGGCCCCGAGGGCGCCGGCGCCGAGCACACCGGCACCGATCGCCAAGGGGGAGGGCACGCGACGATCCTAAGTCGGCCCCTCGGAAGCGCCGACCGTGGACGGCCGGGACTGTCAGTGGCTGCTGTCAGCCTTCAGGGCATGGAGCTGCCGACGATCCGGGTGTCACTGAGTGGGCCCTACGACCTGCGCGAAGTGGCCCTGATGGGTTTCGGGCACCGCGACGAGGACAGCTTCGACGGGGTGATGCGGTTGGGGTTCTGCGTGGACTCGGACTACGCGAGCCAGGTCGGGGTCGCGGTTCGGCAGGAGGGCGACGAGCTCGCGATCGACATCGAGCAGCAGGTCGGCCCGGCGGTCGACCCCGCGGTCGTCGCCCGTCAGGCCGCTCGGGTGGTGTCGGCTGACCAGGACGGCGCGGCGTACGCCGATCTCTGTCGGTCCGATCCGATGCTGGCGCCCGTCTTCGCCCGTGCACCCGGCTTCCGGCCCGCGAACTTCTACTCCCCGTACGAGGCGGCCGTCTGGTCGATCGTCAGCGCCCGACGTCCACGTGGCCAGGGGATCGTGCTCCGGCAGCGGCTCGCCGAGGCTTACGGCACGGTCCTCTCCGTGGCCGGTCAGGACGTCCCGGTCGTGCCGACGCCGACGCGGCTGCGGGAGGTCGAGGAGCTGGCGGGATTGCCGGCGGACCGGATCCCCCGGCTGCACGCGATCGCCGAAGCCGCGCAGCGAGGTGATCTCGACGTCGCGCGGCTGACGGCTCTGCCGGTGGAGGCGGCCAAGACGGAGCTGCAGCGGCTGCCCGGCATCGGTCCCTTCTACAGCACCCTGATCATGGTGCGGGGCTGTGGGTTGACCGACGTGCTGGCGGTCGAGCCCCAGGTGCTGAAGCACCTGGAGGCGTCGTACGGTCGTCGGATGGACGCGGCCGAGCTCGAGCAGCTGGCCGAGGCGTGGCGTCCCTGGCGGACCTGGGTGCTGGTGATGCTCCGAGCTCTCGGCGGACGGAGCGACGCAAGGTCTGGCGATGCCGGAGGGTGACACCGTCTGGCGGGCCTGTCGACGGCTGCACGGGCTGCTCGCCGGCGAGCGGCTGACCCGGACCGAGTTCCGGGTGCCGAGTCTGGCGACCACCGACCTGGCCGGGGTGACGGTGCTCGACGTGACCTCCCGGGGCAAGCACCAGCTCTTCCGGTTCGACAACGGGTGGACGCTGCACACCCACTTCCGGATGGAGGGGGCCTGGCGGACCTATCCGAGCGGCCGACGGTGGACCGGCGGTCCCGATCACGAGATCCGGGCCGTCTTGGGCACCGCCGACACCGACGCGGTCGGCTATCGACTTCCGGTGGTCGAGCTGCTGCCGACCGCGGACGAGGACGAGGTCGTCGGGCACCTGGGCCCGGATCTGCTCGGTCCGGACTGGGACGCCGACGAGGCGCTGCGGCGGCTCCGCGCCCAACCGGACACCTCGATCGGTGAGGCACTGCTCGACCAGCGGAACCTGGCTGGTCTCGGCACGCTCTACCGCTCGGAGCTGCTGTTCCTCCAGGGCCTGCACCCCCGCACCCCGGTGTCCGCGGTGGCGACCCTGGCCCGGGTGGTCAAGCGCGCCCACCTGCTGATCAACGCCAACAAGGTCCGGGCCGAGCAGTCGACCACCGGCGACCTGCGCCCGGGCCGCCGGACGTACGTGTTCGAGCGCCCCGGCCAACCGTGTCGTCGCTGCGGGACGTCGATCCGGACGGAGGAGTTCGGTCCGGTCGGCCAGGAGCGTCGCAGCTACTGGTGCCCGCGCTGCCAACCGGAGCGGTGACCCGGCGCCGCGGCTTTCGGCTGGTCCGGAGCTGATCTCAGGCCGGTTGGCACGCGGCGCACCAGAACAGGTTGCGACCCACCATCTCGGTCCGGCTGACCGCTGTCCCGCAGCGTCGGCAGGGCAGGCCATCGCGCCGGTAGACGTAGTGGGAGGTCTCGCGACGGACCCGGCCGGCCGGTCGGTCACCCGGATCGGTGGTGATGATGCGCCCGCTCCGCACCCCGGCTCTCATCAGGGTCACCAGATCGGGCCAGAGCCGGTCCCACTCCTGCGGTGTCAGCTCGGTGCCAGGACGGAACGGGCTGATCCGGTGCCGGAACAGGATCTCGGCGCGGTAGACGTTGCCGATGCCGGCGATCCGAGCCTGATCCATCAGCTGCGCACCGACCGCCACCTTCGAGCGGTGCAGGCGCTCGAACGCACGAGCACCGTGATCGGGGTTCCGGCGCAGCGGGTCCGCCCGAGCCCGGCGACGACCGCCTTGACGCCCCGGGGATCGGGCAGCACCTCGCACGTGATGGCGCCGCGGAGGTCCGTCCAGCGGATCGGCAGATCCGGCTCGGCGGTCTCCAGTCGCATCCGCAGGGCCCCGCGTGGCGGGGGTGGCTCGCTGGTGCCGGAGACGAACTTCCCGTACAGCCCGAGGTGGACGTGGGTGACCAGGTGACCCTCGTAGTGCTGGAACAGGTGCTTGCCGTAGGCGGTCACCCGCAGCAGTCGGCGCCCGTCGAGCAGCGCGGCCCCGTCGGCGAACCGTCCCTGCGGGCTGCTCACCGCGACCACCCGATCGCCGAACGCAGCGGTCTGCTGGAGGGCCAGCCGGTGCAGGGTGTGACCTTCTGGCACTCGGAGACTCTAGTCCAGCGGGGTGAACCCGCCGCTGACCTGCGAGATCGCCCTTCAGTCGAGCCGCTCCAACTCCGTCGACGACGTGTCGGTGCTGATCAAGCCGTCGCTGTCGAGCACACGCGTCTTCGACTACCGGAAGCCGCGGAACGCGCAGTACACCATCGGGTCGGTCATCGGCGGGTTCCTCGAGTACCCGAGCCGTCAGCAGTACGGCAGGGCGCGGACCTGGTAGCCCCGGGCGTGCAGGTCGGCGATCACCCGCGGCAGGGCCGCGACCGTCTGGGTGCGGTCGCCACCCCCGTCGTGCATCAAGACGATGGTGCCGTTGCCGATGGCTTTCAGTCGCCCGGTCTTGGCCAGCGTCGTGACCCCCGGCTTCGTCCAGTCGAGGGTGTCGACGCTCCACAGCACCTCACGCATTCCGGCCGTGCCGATCGCCTTGCGGACGGCGGCGTTGGTGGCTCCGTACGGGGGGCGGAAGCACTTGGCGTCGGGGCCGTGCTTGATCTGCCACTTCAGCTGGGCGGCCGTGCGTGTGGTCAGGTCCGGGTGGTCGTAGGAGTGGTTGGCCACCTTGCTGCCCTGCGCCCGGATGCTGGTGTCGGCGTGCGGGAACCCCGCCTCGTTCACGCCGAGGTGGAAGAACGTCGCTGTCGATCCGGTCCGGTCGAGGATGTGCAGGATCGAGGCGGTGTACGGGCTGGGGCCGTCGTCGAAGGTGAGGTAGACGGTCCCCCCGGAACCCTTCTTCAACGGACCCTTCAGGTACTTGCTGCCGCCCGACGACTTCGCCGGGACCGTCGGCTTGGAGCCGCTGGTCGACTTCGGCTTGCTCGGGGTCGGCTTGGGCTGCGGCTTCGCGGGCGTCGTCGGTCTGGCGCTCGCGGTGGGCTTCGCCGGTGCGGTCACCTTGGGGGTGGGTGTCGCCGTCGGTGCGGTGGTCGGCGTCGGCGCGGTGGTCGGCGTCGCCACGGTGGCCCGCGGCTTCGGGGTGGCGACCTTCTTCGGCGGACCCGAGGTGGTCTCCTCCGCCGGGGGCGGCACCGCCGACGGGGACCTGACGAGCTGTCCGACGATCGCGCTCCGGGCTGACGAGTCCAGACCCACGATCACCCCGATGGTGATGGAGGCGAAGAGGATCAGGACGAGCATCAGGACGGCGCGACGGATGATCACGACGCGATGCCCACTGGCTGGAGAGGCACGACGAACTCTTTCGGGACAGGTGCGATGACCCCGTCATTATCGGCACGCTCCGGGCCGTAGCCGGGGTTCGACGCGACGAGTCGCCATCTCGATTCGGTTGCGTCACCGACTGTTCACGCCGGCCGCGAGCACGGACCGGCTCGGTCAGGTGCCCTGACGGCGTCCGGCGGCCCAGGACGCGACCACGACCGCGGCGGCGGCCGACCACGCCTGCGGGCGGCAGGCGGCCGGATACGGCACCGCCCGTCCCTCGCCGGACCACAGCTCGGGCAGCCGGCGGTCGAAAGCGAGGGAGGCCCTCAGCAGCCCTTCGGCCAGGCCACTCGCGAGATCCGCGTGGCCCGCGCGCACCAGACCGGCGATGACGATGGCCGTGTCGTGCGGCCAGACCGAGCCGCAGTGATAGCTGAGCGGGCTGTAGCCGCCGTCGCGGTCGGACATGGTCCGCAGCCCGAGTCCGGAGTCGAGGTCCGCCGCCACCACCCGCCGGGCGACCAGCAGCTCCTCCTCCGCGTCGAGCAGACCGGTGCCCAGCAGGTGCCCGATGTTGCTGGTGACCGAGTCGACCTGTTGCTTGGCGCCGTCCAGGGCCAGCGCCGGATACCGCTCGTCGGCCTCCCCGCACCAGAAAGCCGCCCGGAACTTCTCGGCCAGGGCCGCGGCCCAGGCGCGGTAGGCGTCGCCGCCGGGGCGGCCGAAGGCGTCCAGCAGGGCGGCACCGCCGATCGCGGCCTCGTACGCGTACCCCTGGACCTCGCAGAGCGCGACCGGCCCCTCGGCGATCCGTCCGTCGGCGAAGCGGACCGAGTCGCCGGAGTCCTTCCACCCCTGGTTGGCCAGGCCGTGCCCGCTGGCGTCGATGTACTCGAGGAAGCCGTCACCGTCGGCATCGCCGTACGTCACGAGCCAGTGCAGGGCACCCTCGAGCAGCGGCAGCAGGGCACTGACCTGGGCCTCGGCCAGACCGGCGCGCCACGCGTCGTGCAGCAGGCAGATCCACAGCGGGGTGGCGTCGATCGTGCCGTAGTAGAGAGGCGGCAGCGAGGTCTCGTTGAAGGCGTACGTCCCGCGCCGCAGCTCGTGCATGATCTTGCCCGGCTCCTGGGCGGTGGCCACGTCGACCTCGGTGCCGGCCAGCCGGCCCAGGGCCCGCAGCGTCCCTCCGGCCTGGCGGACGTCGACCGGCAGCAGCAGCCGGGACGTCCACAGGCTGTCCCGGCCGAAGAGGGTGAAGTACCACGGCGAGCCGGCGGCGAAGAACGGGTCGTCCGGCGCCTCGGTGGTGGCCATCCGCAGTCCGTTGAGGTCGTGCAGGGACTGCCGCAGCCAGGGTGCCAGCCGAGGATCCGCGCCCGATCGGCGACCGGTGAGCCGGTCGGTGATGGTGTCGGCCGCCAGACCCGGTCCCCGGGCCGGGACGACGACCGCTCCGCTGTCGGTCACTCCCGTCAGCCAGTCGAGCTCCATCACCCCGCCGGCCGGGATCGTCACCAGCCAGGTCAGCACCAACCGGGTCTCGTCCTCGCTGCGGGTGATCTCGGCGACCGGCGCGTGCAGGCGGGCGGTCACCTCGGAGCTGCCGAAGGTGACGGTCTCGCCACTGGGGTCGTCGGTGAACCGGACCGGCTCGCCGTGTCGTCCGACCTTGATCGCCTCCATCGGCGTCAGGTCGCTGGTCAGCTCGATCCGGACCTCGGTGGTGACCGTTGTGGCGAGCTCGGAGGTGAGCACCAGCGCCTCGGCGAGCATCCCCGGTGTGACGGTGCGGGTCAGGTCCAGCCGGAGCATCCGGTCGACGCCCTCGCCGGCCACGGCGTCGGCGAGGTAGGTGAAGCGTGCCTCGCCGGCCTCACCGAGGTCGGTGGCCAGGTGCGCGGGCGTGCTGCCGCCGATGACGAGGGACCAGCCGCTCAGCACCCGCAGGTCGGCGTGGAAGAGGCCGTGGGCCGTGGCGCGGCCGTCGATCTCGGAACGGATCGCGCCGTCCCGTCCCGACAGCACCTGGGTGGGTGCCGCACACACCGTGACGAGATCGTGCAGCAACGGCTGAGTCGGCTGGGGCATGGGGAAGATCCTAGGTCCGTGAGCGGGAAGGAGACGCGCCCGACGGGCGGAGGAGTGAGGAGCGGCGACGCGCTTTTTGTCGTCGTGACGAGTGACGACGTCGTCGGTGAACGCGTGTCTCCGTCGCGAGCGGACCCATTCAACGTGGGATACTTGGGCCTCGTGTCTTCCTTGCCGTACGAGTTGAGCGCCCGGGTGCAGTCCGTCGCCGGGATCGACCCCGAGCTGCGCCCCGCCACCAAGCCCCAGTTCGGGCACTTCCAGAGCAACGTGGCGCTGCGGTTGGCGAAGTCCCAGGGCCGCCCGCCGCGTCAGGTGGCGCAGGGGATCGTCGACGAGCTGGACGTGTCCGACCTGTGTGAGCCGCTGGAGATCGCCGGTCCCGGCTTCATCAACTTCCGGCTGCGCTCCGACGTGCTGGCCCGGGCCGTCACCGACCAGCTGGCCGAGCCGGGCGTCGGCGTGGTCACGGTGACCGAGCCGAAGACCGTGGTGATCGACTACTCCGCGCCCAACGTGGCCAAGCAGATGCACGTCGGGCACCTGCGGACGACCATCATCGGGGACTGCTTCAACCGGGTCCTGACCGCGGTCGGGCACCGGGTGCTGCCGCAGAACCACATCGGCGACTGGGGCACGCAGTTCGGGATGCTGGTCGAGCAGGTGCTGGAGGACGGCCTGGACGCCTCGACCCTGACCCTGCCCGAGGCCGAGGACCTCTACAAGCGCGGGTCGTTCCGGTTCCGCGAGGACGCCGAGTTCGCCGACCGCGCGCGGCAGCGGGTGGTCGCCCTGCAGTCCGGCGACGAGCAGACCCGGGCCATCTGGCGGGACCTGATCGACATCTCGCTGACCGGCTTCAACGCCGCGTACGACCGGCTGAACGTCAAGCTGACCGACGAGCACCTGGCGGGCGAGTCGATCTACAACGACGCCCTGGCCTCGGTGGCCGCCGAGCTCGAGGCCAAGGGCACCGCCGTGGTCGACCAGGGTGCGTTGGTCGTCTTCGTCGAGGGCTTCAACGCCCCGATGATCGTGCGCAAGTCCGACGGCGGCTACGGCTACTCGATCACCGACCTCGCCGCTGTCCGGCACCGGGTGCGGGACCTGCACGCCGACCGGATCATCTACGTCACCGACGCCCGGCAGGGCGACCACTTCGCCCAGGTGTTCGCGGTCTGCCGGCTGGCCGGCTGGCTGCCCGAGGACGTGGTCGCCCAGCACGTCGGCTACGGCATGGTGCTCGGGCCGGACGGCAAGCCGTACAAGACCCGTGAGGGCAAGGCCATGCTGCTGGCCGATCTGCTCGACATGGCCGAGGAGCACGCGGCGCCGCCGATCGCCCTGGCGGCGATCAAGTACGCCGACTTGTCCAACGGGTTGAACAAGGACTACGTGTTCGACATCGACCGGATGGTGCAGACCACCGGCAACACCGGGCCCTACCTGCAGTACGCCCACGCCCGACTGGCCCAGGTGCTGCGCCGGGCCGAGGCCGAGGGTCTGGTCGTCGAGGAGAAGATCGCGGTGCTGGACGAGGCGGCCGAGCAGTCGCTGGCGCTGCTGCTCACCCGCTTCGGCGACGTGGTCACCGAGGTGGCCGACACGTTGCAGCCGCACCGGCTGTGCACGTACCTCTACGAGGTGGCCGGAGCGCTGTCGGTGTTCTACGAGCAGTGCCCGGTGCTCAAGTCCGACGGTGAGGTCCGGGCCTCCCGGCTCGCGCTCTGCACGCTGACCAAGAAGGTGCTGGCCGACGGCCTCGACCTGCTCGGCATCGAGGCCCCCGACCGCATGTGAGCCCGGCGCAGCGGGCTTCGGCGCGGCCGGGCCGCGCCGGACGCCCCCAGGTCAGTGCAGCGGGTCGGGGTGCACCAGGCGGTCGGCCGCGAGCCAGGCGGCACCGACGATGCCGGCGGTGTTCAACAGCTTGGCCGGCACGATCTCGGACTTCAGCTTCAGCTTGGGCAGGAACTTCTCCGACTTCTTGCTGACGCCGCCACCGACCACGATCAGGTCCGGCCAGAACAGGGCCTCGAGCCGCTCGTAGTAGCGCTGGAGCCGGGGCACGTACTCGCTGTAGGAGAGTCCAAGGTTCTCCTTCGCGCTGGCCGCGGCCTCCTTCTCGGCGTCCTTGCCGTCGATCTCGAGGTGGCCCAGCTCGGAGTTGGGCACCAGCACCCCGCGGTAGATGAGCGCACTGCCGATGCCGGTGCCGAGGGTGGTCACCAGCACCAGACCGGGATGGTCCTTGGCCGCCCCGTAGTGCACCTCGGCCACACCGGCGGCATCGGCGTCGTTCATCAGGTAGATGTCGCGCTGCAGCACGTCCTCGAAGACCTTCTCGGCCGGAGCGTCGATCCAGGAGTGGTCGATGTTGGCCGCCGAGCGGGTCTGCCCGTGGGTCACCACAGCGGGGATGGTGACGCCGATGGGACCGTCGCCGATGTCGTCGGCGAACTGCTCGACGATCTCCGCGACGACCTTCGCCACGTTGGCCGGGGTCGACTTGGCCGGTGTGTCGATCCGCAACCGGTCCTTGGCGAACAGCCCGGTGGTCAGGTCGACGGGGGCGCCCTTGATGCCACTGCCGCCGATGTCGATGCCGAGGACGGGACGGCCGTGGGCTGCCACAGCGGGGGACTCAGTCATGTCCGGCAGCCTATCCACGGGCCGTTTCCGGCCGACACCCCGGCCGGAGCGCGACGCCCCTCGGCGACACTGGGTCCATGAGCTCCGCCATCATCTCCGCCACCCGTACGGTCGCCGCCCCCGCCGCCGAGATCTTCGACCTGCTGGCCACGCCCCGTCGACACAGCGAGTTCGACGGCTCCGGCAGCGTTCGCGGGGTGCAGGAACGGACACCGGAGCGGCTCTCGGCCGGGGCGAAGTTCGGGATGCAGATGCGGATCGGGCTGCCGTACAAGATCTTGAACGAGGTCGTCGAGTTCGACGAGCCGACCAGGATCGCCTGGCGGCACTTCGGCGGCCACGTCTGGCGCTATCTGCTGGACCCCCTCGATGAGCAGCACACCAGGGTGACCGAGCAGTTCGACACCACCGGCTCGCGGGCACCGCTGGTCCTCGCCCTGATGAGGGCCAAGCGCAGGAACGCCAGATCGATCAACGCGACGCTGGACCGGCTGCAGCGGTGGGCGCGGGACCGTCCCCGACCCGGGTACGCGATCAGCGGGTGAGCTGGCGCAGGCACCACGCGTACAGGGTCGGGTCGAACGCGTGGGAGTCGGAGAAGTAGAACCCGTTGTAGCGGCGGTACATGACCAGCGCCTGCTGCAGGTCGGGCCCGAACCGCTCGTACGCCTGTCCGGCCAACCAGTCGGCGTCGTCGACGGCGCCGGCATAGGACTCCAGCTCGAGGAACATCACAGCACCCGCGATGTCCATCGTCGGGTCCGCGTGCAGGGTGTGCGGGCTGAAGTCGCCGACCCCGGTGATCACCGGGGTCCCGTCCGGACGCACCGCGACGTAGGTGTTGGCCGGGCAGAAGTCGCCGTGCACCAGGCGCGGGTCACCCCGACGGTTCGTCAGCCAGTCCTGCAGCTCGTCCCAGACTCCGGTGATTCCGGGCACGTCCTGTTCGAGGCGAGCCTGGCTCCGCGGCAGGACCCTGAGCAGCTGGTCGGTGAGCAGGGCGGCCAGGGTGTCGAACGAGCGCGGGGCGTCGTCGCCGAGCAGCCGAGCGTGACCGGCCACCGGTGCGGGCAGCTGCTGCATCCGGCCGGCCGCGTCGAGGTAGCCGAGCAGGGCCTGCCGGCGGACGCGGACCTCCGCTCCGCCCAGCCAGACGGACAGGCTGCCGCCGGTCATCCGCCGGTCGACGCTGAACCAGCGGCCACCGATGTCGCCGCTGTCGAGGATGGACGGGAGCTCCAACCCGATCCGCCGGCCGCTCCAGCCGGCGTAGAGGGGACGGAGCTGGGCGATCAGCGCAGCCGGCGCCTCGTGCCCGGAGCGGTAGATCCGGAGCACCCGGTCGGCGCCCAGACCGTAGACCTGCGACTCACCACCGCTGCCGATCAGGTCGCGGTCACCGACCCCGAACCGCTCCAGCACCGCCCGCCGCCCGTGGTCGTCGGTGGCCGGATCGGTCAGGTCGAGCGGTGGTCTCCGGCGATCGGCGGCCCGCGCGACCCGTGCCCGGTCCAGCTGGGACAGGGTCAGCTCGCGGGCGGCGGCGGCGTCCAGCTGGTGCGCGATCGGGGTCACCGGGCCGCGGGTGATGTCGAAGTAGACGTCGGCCAGGCCGAGCCGGCGTTGCAGCGGACCCTGGCTGAGACGCACGGACTGGGTCTTGGCGTGCGGCACGAGGTTGCGGACGTGGGTGAGCCAGCCGTGCTCGGTGATCACCACCCGGTCGTCGGTGCCGTAGCGCAGGGTCCAGAAGTCGTACGGCCGTAGCCACTTCGCCCGCCGGGGCGCCGCGTGCAGCTCGACCTGCGTCAGATCGAGGCCGGGCAGGATCCGGGCCAGCGTGATCTCGACGTCGCGGGAGTCGGCGACCGGGACCAGCACGCTGGTGGCGGAGGTGTCGTTGTCGCCGCCCTCGCTGCTGCCGTAGCCGAGCACGTTGACGTCGATCCGGTACCAGCCGAGCCGCCGCCACAGGATGGGCTGGATGACCCGGATGCCCTGGATCCGGTTGACCGGCACCGACTGGCTGGTGAGGTTGAACAGGCCACGGGTGACCCGGACCCCACGAGCCGACTGCGCCAGGGTGAAGTTGAACATCTGGAAGACCCGGCGACTGATCATCGAGAAGAGCCCGATGGCCAGCGGGATCAGCCCGGCCAGGGCGAAGGCCATCACGTCGAAACCGGCTGTGACGATCAGAGCCACCAGGAGGAGCGCGGCCGAGAACAGGAACTCGCTCGACAGCAGGAAGCCGACGACGATGCGCTGCGGTGGCACGGTCACCAGGGCCTGGTCCGCGACGGACAGATCGGTGAGAACGCTCGCCGGCCCGACCTGAGGCTCACCGATCCGCACCCGGTCACCGTGCGCGCGGCGAAGCAGGTAGTCCCGCAGGGACGAGGCCTGCTGCCGGCTGAGGTAGCGCAGCTTGATCGTCGAGTCGCCGGCACCCACCTCGATCCGCAGCTCGGCGAGACCGAAGATCCGGGCGGCGAACTGCTGGATGATGTCGACGGACTGGACGCGCTCGAACGGCACCCGCTTGGAGTTCTTGAAGATCGCGCCCGTCTCGATCCGGAGCTCGTCGTCGTCGATCACGTAGCGGGTGAAGTACCAGGACGCCAAGCCGGCGGCGGCGGCGAGCACCACGATGGCGAGGATCCCGAGCAGGATCCAGCGCAGGCCCAGACCGACGATGCCCGGCTCCTGACCGGAGCCGTCGGGGATGAACTCGCGACCGAAGCCGACCACGATCGCCAGCAGCACCACCCAGCCCCGGATCAGCGGGGTCAGCGGGTGCGGGCGCTCGGTCTGCTTGACCGCTCCGGGGCCGGCGTCGGGTGCCTGTCTCGGCTGGACGGGGGCTTCCGGGGGAGTCGCCTCGCTCATAGACCGGAGGCGTGCGCCTCGCCCAGCTGGGTGAGCTGGTCGCGCAACCGAGCCGCCTCGATCGGGTCCAGGCCCGGGATCCGGGCGTCGGTGCCCGGACTGGCGGTCTTCAGGGTCACCGACGCGAGGTGGAACAGGCGCTCCAGCGGTCCCGACTCGACCTCGACCAGCTGCATCCGGCCATACGGCACGGCCGTCAGCGTCCGCCACCACACGCCATGGGAGATGTAGAGATCGTCCTCGCGCTCGACGTAGCCCCAGGAGCCACACGATCGGCGGAGGAAGTGGAACCGCAGCCCGATCGTCACCAGGGCCGCGACCCAGAGCAGCACCGACAGCCACCACAGGTCGCTGAAGATCAGCACCAGGACGGCCGGGATCGAGTAGAGGATCAGCCAGAAGATGGCGTCGCCGAGCCGTCTCAGCTGCAAGAAGCCCGGGGCGAGACGCTTCCAGTCGTATGCGGGCGGAGCGAAGAGATCATCCATCAGGCAGTCAGAGTAGGGCCCTGCGCCAACGCGACAGCTTCTTGGGGCCCCGCACCTTGATGTCGCTCATGATGTTGGTGCCCTTCAACACGATGGTGGGCATGCGCGGATCGGGCTCCCCGATGTCCTTGACGGACGTTTCGCCCATCACGTTGGTGACCTCGTTCACGATCGTCACGCCCGGCGGCACCCGCAGCAGCATGCTGCCCATCAGCTGGGTGCCGGTGAGCTCGACGACGGGAGCGTCGAAGGTGGCCTGGGTCAGGTCGAGCTTGATGTCGCCCATCAGGTTGTTCACCACGCTGTGGGCCCGGATCCGCCAGCTGCCCTCCCGCTTGACGGTCGACATCACCGTCGACATCTTGTCCGAGTCCGGGTTGGCGCCGTCTCGGACGACCAGCTGCCGACCGGCCGGGGCGTGCACCGGCAGGGACTGCAGCGGCACGAGGTCAGCGGTCAGGTCGGTCAGGTCGTCGAAGGTCTTCGCCTCGAGCGCTGCCTGGGTCCGTTCCTGGTGCTCGTCGAGGGTGAGGCGCCCCTCCGCGTACGCGGTGTTCAGCACCTCGGCGACCTGGTCACGGTCGGTGTCGGAGGCGCGAAAGCTGCCGGGGGTCATCGGTTCCCTTCTGCTGCTCGGTCGGGTGGGTCAGTGGAAGTCGTGCTTCTTCCGCCTCTTCTTCGATGGCACGGGGCCGGTCACTGATACACCGCCGAACAACGTGGCGCCCTTGATGGTGAGCACCGGTGCGCCGGGGATCGGGTCGCCGAGTCCCTTGATGTCGGTGCCGCCGAAGATCCCCGCCGTACGGTCGCGGACCTCGATCCCGGCCGGGGCCTTGATCTCCATGCCGCCGAAGCACCAGAACCCGGTGATCTCGATCTCGGTGCTCTCGAAGATGGCCTCGGTCAGGTCGATCTCGACCCCGCCGAACAGCGCGATGGCGGTGGACTGCTTCGGCACCCGCCAGCGGCCCTTCCGGTTGGCACCGCCGAAGACGGCGATGAGCTGATCGCCGCCGGAGTCCCGCGAGGTGTCCACGGTGAAGGTCGTGGCCGCGGCCACCGGCTGGGGGACAGCTGCCGGCGTGCTGACCGGGAGCGGGACGAGATCGTTGGTGATCGGGAGCAGCTCGTCGAACGTCCGGGCCCGCATCACCTGATCCAGCCGCTCGTCGTGCTCGTCCTTCGTGATCCGACCCTCGGCGTACGCCGTGCTCAGCACCGTGGCGACCCGGTCCCGGTCGCTGTCGGAGGCGCGCAGGTTGCCACCCGCGATGGGACCCACGCCGGTGGGCTCGGTGGAGCTGTCAGCCATGGTGTCCAACCTACGTCCGCAGCGGCGCTCCGTCCGAGGGCGAACGGCCCCGGTCAGGGGCGGACACGGGAGGAATCGGGGGTGGACCCTGATCGGTCAGTGGGGAGCGGCCACGTCGAAGAGGTTGCCCTCCGGATCCGCCAGCGTGGTCCAGACCGTGTCGAACTCGTCGTAGTCGCCCTGCCGGCTCGCCCCGAGCCCGATCGCGCGCTCGATCTCGGCCGCCGGGTCGTCGGCGAACAGGTCGAGGTGCCACTTGTTCTTGCCCGGCGTGGGGCTCTCGACCTGCAGGAACATCAGCGGTGGCAGGCTCTTGTCCGCCGGGGCGGGGATCATCGCCCAGAACTGGCTGGCCCCCTCGGCGAGGGGCTGACCCAGCAGCCGGGACCAGAACGTGGCGAGCTTTTCGGCGTCGAGGCAGTCCACGACCACCTGACCGAGGGCGATGGGCATGGGCCCGATGCTAGTGCGCCGAGCCCTCCGTCCGGCTGCTGACCGGGACCTCGTTGCCATCGGCGTCGATCAGCCGACCGCCGACGACCAGGCGGCCGAGGATCGGGAGGAGGCCCAGGAAGAGTGGCTACGTGGTGGCCGCCGGCTGCGGGATCGTGCTCGTCTTGATCTTGGTGATGGCCACCAGTCCGACGTTCTGGGCGAAGGAGCTCTGAATGACCGAGCCGAACACGGGGGACACGGGGCTCGAGGCCATGTCGGCGCGCAGGCCGTTGGCGATCCGCCTGCGGTCCACCTTGGTGCCGACGATCTCACCGACGGTCAGACTCCGGCGCCCGGTCCGATGATCAACGGCGGCGCGATGATCCCGCCGTACATGGTGAGTACGGGCTGGAGCCCGTACGCGATGGTGCTGCCGACGGGCAGTCTCTCGTCCTCGGGTCGCGTCTTTCCCTGTGTGGCGGCGGAGTCGGTTCAGCGGGTGGAGCCGACGAGCCGGGCGGCGGCGGCGCGGTGGGCGGTGATCAGCTCGGGCAGGTCGAGTCCGACGACCGCGCCGTCGACGACGCGCCACTCACCCGCGACCATCACCCGGTCGGCGCGGTCGGCGCCGCAGAGCAGCAGGGCGGAGAGCGGGTCGTGGCTGCCGGAGAAGCGGAGATCGTCGAGGGTGAAGAGGGCGAGGTCGGCCTGCTGCCCGACTGCGATCGTGCCGACGTCATCGCGTCCGAGCACCCGGGCGGAGCCGGCCGTCGCCCAGCCGAGCGCACGCTCCGGGGTGACCTGCTCGGCGCCGTAGCGAAGTCGTTGCAGGTAGAGGGCCTGGCGGGCTTCCAAGATCATGTTGCTGGCGTCGTTGGAAGCCGAGCCGTCCACCCCGATCCCCACGGGTACGCCGGCGGCCTCCAGGTCGACGGTCCGCGCGATGCCCGAGGCCAGCCGCATGTTCGAGCTCGGGCAGTGCGCGACACCGGTGCCGGCGGCACCGAGACGGGCGATCTCGGCGTCGTCGAAGTGGATGCCGTGACCCAGCCAGGTCCGTGACGACAACCAGCCGACGCTGTCCAGGTAGTCGACCGTACGCATCCCGAACATCTCCCGGCAGAAGTCCTCCTCGTCGATGGTCTCGGCCAGGTGGGTGTGCAGGCGTACGTCGTAGCGCTCGGCCAGGGCGGCGCTGTCGCGCATGATCTCCTGCGTGACCGAGAAGGGCGAGCAGGGAGCGAGCCCGATCTGGACCATGGCTCCCGGTCCGCGCTCGTGGTAGGTCGTGATCAGGCGCTCGGAGTCGGCCAGGATCACCTCCGGGTCCTGCACGGTGCTCTGGGGCGGCAGTCCGCCGTCCCGTTCGCCCAGCGTCATCGAGCCGCGGGTCAGCAGCACCCGGACCCCCATCCGGCGCGCGACCTCGACCTGGACGTCGATCGCGGTGTCCATCCCGGCCGGGAACAGGTAGTGGTGATCGGCCGCCGTGGTGCAGCCGGACAGCAGCAGCTCGGCCAGGGCCACGGTGGTGGCCAGCTCCAGGTCGCGGGGCGTCAGTCGCGCCCAGACCGGGTACAGGTTGGTGAGCCAGGGGAACAGGGGAGTGTTCACCACGGGAGCCCAGGCCCGGGTGAGGGTCTGGTAGAAGTGGTGGTGGGTGTTGATCAGGCCGGGCAGCACCACGTGCCGGGCGGCGTCGAAGACCTGATCATGGCCGTGGACCGGCGCGCCGCCCGCGGGCACGACCTCGACGATCTCGGCTCCCTCGACCACCACGCCGCCGGTCGCGTCCTCGGCCGTCGCCGTGAACACGGCCAGGGGGTTCTTGAACCAGGTGCGTTCCATGCCACCAACTCCGTCTAGCTCGGGTGGGTGGGCCCAGAGCGGCTCCCCACGACATTGGGTGCCAGCTCAGTGGTTGACCTGTCTGCTGATCCAGGTGCTCCGAGGCTCGGAGTGGGAGAAGCACACCACGCAGAAGTGGGCTCGGTCAAGACCCGGTTTCCGCTGAGAGCGTCCGGACTACCGCATGGCGGAATTCAGGACGACGACGAAAAGCGGGCCCGATCAAGGTCGGCCCGCGTGAGCACCGCCCGTACGTCGACGGCGGCGTCATCGAGAGGACGGGTCCCCGCCGGACTCCGGTCGATGGCGCAGACCACGGTCGTCACCAGGGCTCCCCGCTCCCGCAGGGCGACTGCGGCCGCGCGGACCGCGCCGCCGGTGGTGATCACGTCCTCGATCAGCACAACCGTCCGGCCCGAGACGTCGGCGCCTTCGGCGAGCCGGCAGGTGCCGTACGTCTTGGCCTGCTTCCGGACGAACAGCGCCGGCGTGCCGGTCAGGGCGCTGACCATCGTGGCGATGGGCACCCCACCGAGTTCGAGTCCCCCGAGCAGATCCGCCTCCGGCGGCAGGAGCGGGACCATCGCCTCGGCCACGCGTCGCAGGAGCGCAGGCTGCGACTCGAACAGGTACTTGTCGAAGTACTCCGTCACCACCTGGCCCGACCGCAGGGTGAACTCACCCGTCAGACGACAGGTGTCGTCGATGTCCCGGGTGAGCGTCAGCAGCGAGTCCACGGGCGCCATTCTGGCAGCCGGCCACCCGGATTCCGGGGTGCGCGGGACCTTTGGAAGTTCGGCTAGACTGCTCCGCGCGCAGTCTCTGGGACCTCTCGGGCGACGCCGCGCGGACGTAGTTCAATGGCAGAACATCAGCTTCCCAAGCTGAGAATGCGGGTTCGATTCCCGTCGTCCGCTCCACAGCCGGAGCCTTGGTCGTACGCACGTTGCGCAGCCACAGCTGAAATCGAACATCGACGCTAGTCAGTCGCGGCGCCTTCAACGTGCCCGATTCTCAGCGGAGCGAAGTCCTTCCCGGCAGACCGAAACTCAGTTAGGTCTCCAGGCTAAACACCGACTCCGTCCTGGTGATCGCAACAACCGGGAGCTTGCGGGCTGTACTGGCCTGGTGGTCGACGAGATGCGGTCCTTGCGCCAGGAGCCTGCTCCAGGCGGCGTCTCGATCCTCGCCGCCCAGTGGCGTCGCCACACCGCGATAGGTTTCCGTGCCTGTCTCGATGGTGACCATCGGGTTCGCGATCAAGTTCAGGTACCAGTGGGGGTGTCTGTCTGCGGCCAGGTTGCTCGCGACAATCAGCAGC
This sequence comes from uncultured Actinomycetota bacterium, assembly GCA_963794405.1. Classification (GTDB taxonomy): domain Bacteria; phylum Actinomycetota; class Actinomycetes; order Propionibacteriales; family Propionibacteriaceae; genus Microlunatus. The sequence continues at coordinate 51,339 of CAWCDP010000014.1, read as the reverse complement.
CTGTCGTGGTCGGGGTAGCAGGCCACCGGTGTCGTGTGGGGCCGTCCTGTCCTCGCCCCCAGCGTGGTGATCAAGACCAGCGAGTCCCGATCGAAGCCGTCCACCGCTCCGGTGGCGCGAAAGTTCTTGATGACTCCGCGATTGATGGCCTTCAGGTCTTCTTCTGAGGGCGTGCACGGTTTCGAGTCGGGGTGGCCCTTGGGCAGGTCGCAGACGACATCTCGGCCGTTGTCGCTCGCGATGACTCTGCCGCACTTGGCGTCATGCACACCGTCCCTTGCTTCCGACACGATGTCAGTATCACGCAATCGTTCCCGGACCCACAGGGCAATGCGGCAGAGGCGGGGACGATCGCTCAGTGCCATTTTCCGAGCTGAGAATACGGTTCGATTCCCGTCGTCCGCTCCAACCACTCTCGGCGCGCAGCGACTCCCGGAATCTGCTCGCGCCCGATGAGAACTGACGCCGACAACAGTCTGAGTACGGTCCGGTGCGTCTATCAAAGGAGAGCGACATGCGACCACTTCGCTACTCGATCAACGTCACACTCGACGGCTGCTGCCATCACGAGGCGGGGATCCCACCCGACGAGGAGTCGATGAGCTTCTGGACCGCCGAGATGGAACGATCCGACGCGATGCTCTTCGGTCGGGTGACGTACGAGATGATGGAGTCGGCGTGGCGGAGGCCGGCCACGGGCCCGTGGCCCGACTGGATGGATGAGTGGGAGATCCCCTTCGCCGAGGCCATCGACCGGAAGATGAAGTACGTCGTGTCGAGCTCGCTGGATAGGGCCGACTGGAATGCCGAGCTCGTGCGCGGCGACCTGGGGGAAGCGGTTCAGCGGCTCAAGGACGAACCGGGCGAGGGCCTGTCGGTGGGCGGGGTGACGCTCCCCCTGGCGCTGGCGGATCTCGGCCTGATCGACGAGTACGCGTTCGTGGTGCAGCCGGTTCTCGCCGGGCACGGGCCGACGTTGTTCGCCGGTCTCCGCGAGCGCATCCAGCTCGAGCTCGTGGAGCGCCAGGACTTCCGGTCGGGTGCGGTCGTCCTGCGCTATCGGCCCGTGCGAGCAACGGCCTGACGTCATCACTGTGGGCGTGCGACAACCGCCGCAGGCGTGATCCTGGCGGTCGTCGGTGCCGGTTTCTCTGCTGATCTTCGGAGCGTGATCTTGGAAGCGTGATCGTGGTCAGCGGGGTGGTGGGGGATCGGGTGGGTCGTCGAAGAGGGGTTGTTCGAGGTCGAGGGGCTGGCCGGGTTTCCAGTTGTTGATGGTGATGCGGGCGTTCAGGATCGGACGTTGCTGTCGGTCCACCCATTTCGGTGGAATCCAGACGGGGAGCCCGTCGGTGTTGATCCGGCATTGCCAGCCGCGTTGGGCGAACTGGTGGTGGTGGTACCCGCAGACCAGGGTCAAGTTCGCAAGGTTGGTGTGGCCGCCGTCGTACCAGGCGATCACGTGGTGGCGTTCGCACCATTGCGGGGCGACATCACAGCCGGGAAAGGAGCAGCCGGCGTCGCGGGCGATCAACGCGAGGGTCTGGGCGGGGCTGGCGATCCGTCGGCTGCGGTAGAGGTCGAGAATCGCGCCTTTTGCGTTGGTGAAGCAGAACGCGATGTCGGCTTGGTCGGCGAGCCGTCGGGCTTCCCGGGAGGAGATCAGGGTGCCGTCGGCGTAGCGGCCGATGCCGTGGTCGTTGAGGAAGTCTTCCCAGGACATGGTGAGCAGCAGGGTGGTCGGGGTGCCGCCGGATGCGGGGAGGTCGTCGGTGCGGAGGGCGGCGTCGAGGACCGCGGCCAGGGCGTCGTGTCGGCGTTGCCCGTGGGTGCGTTCGTCGGGAACCACATGCTTCCTGGCGGACGTATCCCCGGCACACTCGGCGTCGGTCTGGAACGTCGTGGTGTGGGGTGTGGTGAGGGGGCCGAGGAGGGCGGCGAGTTTCTGTCCGACGTCGGGGGTGAGGCGGAAGTCTCCGGCCCAGGACCCGTCTTTGCGGTGTTTGAGGTGGAAGAACCGGCGGAGCCGGTGTTCGGCCTCGTCGGCGGGGGCGACGCCGTCGGGGTCGATGGCGTCGACGAGTCGGGCTGCGACCTGGCTCAGGTCCTGATAGCCGAGTCGGCCCGCTTGTTGGACGAGGAGGAGTTCGCCGGCGTCGACGGCGGCGGGGTCGCAGTGCTTCACCTTGCGGAGCGCGGTGTCGATCAGGGTGACCTGTTCGGGGGTGAGGGTTCCGTCGCGTTGGGCGGCGGCGAGGTGGGGGCGGATCGGGGTCAGGGGTTCCCCGGTCAGGCTGGTCCGGTCGGCGAGGTGTTCGGCGGCTTTGACGCGGCGGGACGCTTCCCCGACCGAGAGGCGCAGTCCGGTGGTGAGGACACGGAGCATGGTCCGTTCGGACAGGGCGGCGGCGACGCCTTGCTCGGTGCCGTACTGGATCATGGCCCGGTCCAGCACGGGCAGCTTGTTGCGGACCCGTTCCAGCGTCTGCAAAGTGTCCACCAATCCAAAAGCGCCGAGGTCGGTGAGGGCGCCGTCGTCGACGAGCTTGATCAGGTGCTCGACGGCGACGTCGAGGGAGTCCACCGCGGCCTGCAGCGGGGGTGCTGCGGGCTGGTCGGTGGGGGTCTCGATCATGGCTCCAGTTTACTCGAACACACGTTCGACGACAAGAGTCTCAGTCCATGAATTGTCAAGCCTGTAGGGGAATTGACTGATGTGACAGGTGTGCACAGTACGGATGGCTGACCACTCGATCCGGCGATGAGTCGATCATGGTCGCGGTCGGGCCAGCACCAGCAGTCCGATCATGGAAACGGCCGCCCCGGCGATCATCAGCAGAGCCATCGGCACAGCGGTGTCCTCGCCCCCGAGGCCGGCGATCGGGGCGATGGTGCCGGCCGCGACCCACTGGACGAAACCGAGCAGCGCCGACCCGGTGCCCGGGTGCTCGGGGACCTCGGCGGACGCGAGCGCGCCACCGTTCGGACCGATGAGTCCCTGGGCGGTCATCAGGACGAAGAAGCAGACGATCGCCACGAGCAGGGGCGTGTCGAACCAGAGAGCGCCGATCACCATCCCGACGCCGGCGGCCAGGGCGGCGATCTGGCCGACCAGGATGACCTTGCGGGTGGCGACCCGTCCGGCCAGACGGGCGGCCACGAGGGCGGCGATGGTCATGCCGGCCGCGTTGGCGGCGAAGTCGATCGAGTACGCGATCGGCGACAGCCCGTTCATCGACTGCAGCACGAAGGCGGACGTGGCGACGTACGCGAAGAGCGCGCCCATGGCCGAGCCCGAGACGACGAGGTAACCGACGTAGCTGCGGTTGCGCAGCACCTCTCGCGCCGCTGTGGCGAAGGTCTGCAGACCCCCGCCGTGCCGGCGCTCGGGTGGCAGCGTCTCCGGCACGGCGATCGCGACGGCGACGATCATCGCCACGCCGAGGCCGGCGACGGTCCAGAACGAGACGCGCCAGCCCGACAGCTGCAGGATGACCGCTCCGATGAGGGGCCCGACGATGGGGGCGATGCCTCCGACGGCGGCGATCACGTTGAGTACCCGGACCAGCTGGGCGCCGGTGGCCAGATCGACGATCACGGCCCGCCCGATCACCATCGCCCAGCCACCGGCGAAGCCCTGGGCGAAACGCGCCAACATCATCACCCCGATGGACGGGGCGAGCGCACACACCACCGAGGCGACGGCCATCACCGCGACCGCGATGATCAACAGCCGTCGCCGCCCGCGCTGGTCCGAGATCGGGCCGCCGATCAGCTGGCCGAGCGCCATCCCCACGAAGAAGGTGGTGAGGGTGAGCTGCACCTGCGTCGCCGACGCCGAGAGATCGGCGGCGACCTGCGGGAACGCCGGCACGTACATGTCGGTCGCCAGGGGAGCGATCGCGGTCAAGAACACGACGGTCGCGACCAGGGCCGCCGACAGCAGCGCGGGCTTCGGGTCACCGTGATCGTGGTCGACGTCCGCCTGGTCGCCGAGGAACTCGCAGTCCGGGCAGTAGCCGAGATGGGGCATCTCGACGACCTGGGCGTCCGTCGTGCGGGGATCGGGATCTCGGCGGTTGGGCATGGTCTCAGCCAACCGGACCGGCGCGCTCCGGGGGAGTCCCTGTCGAGAGGTGTACCGCCAGAACACCCCTCCGCGACGCTGCGCCGTTGCTCATCGGACCTGCCGTTGTGCCGCGGAGTCCTTGTGGACACCCCCCTGACGTGGGAGTGTGGCCCTGCCCCCTCCACTAGGGATCGTCGGGCACGTACCTGCCCGTGGAAAGGAAGTGTGGCGTGGCCACAGTCAGTTTCAAGGACGCTACTCGCGTCTACCCCGGAGCGGATCACCCCTCCGTGGACAAGCTCAACCTCGACATCGGCGATGGCGAGTTCATGGTCCTGGTCGGACCGTCGGGTTGTGGGAAGTCGACCTCGCTGCGGATGCTCGCAGGCCTGGAGGAGATCAACGCCGGCAGCATCTTCATCGGTGACCGTGACGTCACCGACCTGCCGCCCAAGGACCGCGACATCGCGATGGTGTTCCAGAACTACGCCCTGTATCCGCACATGACCGTGGGCGACAACATGGGCTTCGCGTTGAAGATGGCCGGTGTGCCGAAGACGGAGCGGCAGCAGCGGGTCCAGGAAGCGGCGCGTCTGCTCGGCCTGGAGGACTTCCTCAACCGCAAGCCCAAGGCTTTGTCCGGTGGTCAGCGGCAGCGGGTCGCGATGGGCCGGGCGATCGTGCGGTCCCCGCAGGTGTTCTTGATGGACGAGCCGTTGTCGAACCTGGACGCGAAGCTGCGGGTCTCGACCCGCACCCAGATCGCGGCCCTGCAGACCCGGCTGGGGGTCACCACCGTGTACGTGACCCACGACCAGGTCGAGGCCATGACCATGGGCGACCGGGTCGCGGTGATGAAGGACGGCGTCCTCCAGCAGTGCGACACCCCGCTGAACCTGTACGACAGCCCGAAGAACCTGTTCGTGGCCGGGTTCATCGGCTCCCCCGCCATGAACTTGATGGAAGGTGACGTCGCCGAGGACGGCATCCACATCGGCGACTACGTCGTCGGCGTCCCGCGTGAGGTGCTCGGCAAGGCGGCGAACGAGAAGCGCCTCGTCCTGGGCATCCGGCCCGAGAACTTCTCGCTCGGCGAGGGCACGGACGGCATCGGCATCGACGTCGCCGTGGTCGAGGAGCTCGGCGCGGACGCGTTCGTCTACGGCACCGTGGCCGGCTTGGCCGATGAGGACAAGCTGACCGCGCAGCAGATCACCGCTCGCATCTCGTCCCGGAACCCACCGGAGCGCGGATCCACGATCCGGCTCAAGATCGACCCGGAGCACGTGCACGTGTTCTCCCAGGCCGACGGCCGTCGCCTGTCGGAGAGCTACGCCCGGTAAGTCCTGACGACAAGGGGTTCTTCGTGACCGAAGGGGGCCACGAGGGACCCCTTTGTCGTGCCCGGGTGGCCCGGCCCGCCCTCCCGCCTGACACTAGATTTGCTGCGTGCTCGACGCTGACAACGGACCGCGACTGGTGTCGGTGGTGCCGTTCCTGTTCGGCGTCGCCCTGCGATCACGGCTTCCGGGCACGGTGCTGGTCCGGCTCCTCGTCGACGTCGGAGCCAGCGAGAGCGCGGCCCGCAGTGTGCTGGCCCGACTGCGCCGCGAAGGAGCCGTGGTCGGACACCGACGCGGCCGAAGCACCGACTACGAGCTAGCCGGTCTGGTGGGCTCAGCCTTCACCCGAGCGAAAGCGGTCGGCAACCCCGATCGGGTGGCTGCGCCTCCGTCGCCGTCGTGGACGGGGGAGTTCCACGGCCTGTTGTTCTCGGTGCCGGAGGAGCTGCGCTCTCATCGGGACCGGCTGCGCCACGCGGCGCGGCTCGCCGGTTACGCACCGCTGCGGCCCGGACTCATGGTCGCGGCTTGGGACGGCTGGCCCGCGTTGGCCGAGGTCGTCGCCGAGCTACCCGACAGGACCTCCATCTACCCGGTGAGTCTGCGGATGAGCCCGGAGGATGCCCGGCGGGCCGCGATCGAGGCCTGGTCGCTGCCGGCGGTGGCCACCACCACCGAGGCGCTGATCGCCCGGCTGCTCGAGGCGACGCGGTCGGCGGCCGTCATCACTCGCGGACCTGACGCCCTGCGCCGCTACGTCTGGCTGGCGCTGCCGGCGTACCACTCCTTCGTGGGCATCCCGCAGCTGCCGCTCGAGCTGCTGCCCGCTGACTGGCCGGTCCCACGGCTGGTCGCGGCTCTCGCCGAGGTGCGCGACGGACTCGGCGGGGCTGCCGAAGCGTACGTGGCCGGGGTGCTGGCCGACGCCGGTGCCGCATGATTCAGTGCACTCTGGCTCACGGTCTGCAACACTGACGACATGAATCGTGTGGCCCAGCCGGCCGAACGAGGGACCCTGATCCGCCTCGGCACCGTGGCCTTCGTGACCGGTGCGACGATCATGATCCTGTTGCACGAGGCGAGCCACGCGTTCGCCGGCGCCGCCCTCGGCTACGCCGTCGTCCAGCTGCCGTACGCGGTCTCGTACCAGCCTGAGCCGGCCGCCGCCGACGCGGCGCTGACCGCCATCACCGGACCGGTGTTCAGCATCGTGAGCGGTTTCGCGCTCTATGCCGTCGACCGGATCGTGCACCCGTTCCGGCAGCGGCCCTACTGGCGGTTGGTGTGGTTGTGGACGGTGTTCGCCAGCCTGCAGGAGGGCTTCGGCTACTTCCTGATCGCCGGGATGGCCCCGGCCGGCGACACCGCGCAGGCCTTCACCCTGTGGGGACTACCCACCTGGGCGTTCTTCGGGGCGACAGCTGTCGGCATCGGCGGACTCTTCCTGACCGCCCGGCTGTTCGCCGACCCGGTCATCGAGCTGAGCTCGTCGGTCACCGACCGCCGAGCCATCTCGGTCTGGCCCTGGCTCTTCGGCACGATCGGTCTGGTGCTGCTGATGGCGCTGTACGTGGTGGTCAGCCCCTCCATCGGGATGGACCACGTGGTCACGGTGATGGCCGGCGCCGTCGCGGTCGGTGTCTACGCGCCGATGTCGATGATGTTCCGCAGCGGGCAGGTCGAGGCGGCCGAGGCGCCCGCGCTGCCGCGGCATCCCGCCGCCGGCTACGGGCTGCTGGCCGCCCTGATCGTGGTGAACCTGATCCTGACCCGGGGCTGGCTCTGGTCCTGAGGCGGTGAGCCGGCGATCGGTCAGCCGACCCGGCGCCACCAGGGCAGCGACGCCAGGGTCACCGGGACCGCGACGTCGCCTGGTCCGGTGATCGTGGTGCCGTCGGTGGCGCACCAGCGACCGGGCGGCAGCCGCACCGTCCTCGAGGTCGCACCGGCCTCCAGCACCGGCGCGACCAGCAGGTCCTCGCCGAGCAGGAACTGATCCTGGACGGCCTCGAAACCGGCGTGGTGGTAGGCCAGCGGACGCAGGATCGGCTCGCCGGTGTCGGCGGCCCGGCGGACCAGCGCCATGATCTCGGGCAGCAACGACCGACGGACCTCGACCGCGGCCCGGACGGCGCTCAGGTGCTCGGCGTCGAGCACCCGCCAGGGCGCCATCGAGAACTGCATCATCGGGAACAGTGCCGAGCACTGGGCGAACCGGACGAACAGCTCCTGGTCGACCGTCGCGTCCTCGAGCACGTACGCGACGTCGCCGCCGCCGATCATGTCCGGGCAGTTGAAGACGGCACCGATCAGGCCCTGGGCGATCGACTCGGGGATGAGCGACCCCAGACCCGCAGCGCCCCAGCGGCACGGTTTGTCGTGCAGGCGCTGGGCGAGCGGCTCGGCCGCCCATCTTCCAGCAGGCCCGCAGCTCGTTGAAGGCGTACTCGGCGGCGAGGCGCGCCCACGCCTCGCACTGTCCGGTGGGACCGTCACCCGCACGGGTCGCGTCGTCGACCCGGTAGTCGCGCAGGTCGCCGGCGTCGAACTTGAAGCCGTCGACGCCGAGGCCCTGCAGCTGCCGCAGCTCGCCGCGCAGCCAGTCCAACGCGCGCCGGGTCACTCAGATCGGGCACCGCGCTGTAGCCGTTCCACCACCGGCGGATCACCGGCTCGCCGTCCGGTCCGGTGATCAGCCACCCCTGGCGTACGGCCTGACGGAAGCTGTCCCCGTCCGGACTGAGGAACGGCACCAGCCAGACCATGACCGGGAAGCCCCAGGCGTGCAGCTGCTCGATCATGGCCGCCGGATCGGGGAACGCGGCGCCGTCGAACTGCCACGCGCCGTAGTCCCGCGACCAGCGATCGTCGATCATCAGGAGACCGGGCGGGAAGCCTGCGTCGAGGATGCCCCGGGCGTAGGCGAGCACCGCCTCCTGGGTCGGCCGGTACGGCATCTCCATCCAGGTGTTGTACTGCGGTGCGGTGAACATCTGCTCGGCCGGCATGGCGCCCGATGCAGGGAAGTACCGGCCGGAACGCCGCCCGGTGGGCGGAGGCCAACGAGCCCTCGGCCTGCCCCACGACGACACCCGTCCCGACCACGTCCAGGCCCCCGGCCCCGTCGAAGGCGAAGGTGAACGGGCGCTCGGACCAGAGATACCGGCCGGCGCTGGAGACGAGCAGCGGAGCCGACTGGTTGGCTCCGTCGTCGGGGTGGTCGAGGAACCCCGCGTTCACCGCCAGGTCCCGGCGGTGGGGTCGGTCGCCGAACGGCATCGCCAGCCCGTCGGTGACCGCGCCACCCCACCACCACTCGCCGGGCCGCAGGTCGAGGTGCAGGGACGGCGCGGTCTCGGTCACCGCTTCGGTCCTGCCGCTCTCACCGGGCGGTGGCGCCGGCCGGCACCGGGGAACCCCACTGCTGACGCATGGTCCGAGGTCCACCGGGTCGAGCGCGCAGCTGGGCGACGATCCCGAGGAGGGCCAGCCCGCCGTACAGGACGTACCACCACCAGCCGCGGCTCATCTCGGCGCTGACGCCTTCCACGGTCATCCGGTTGAGCCCGATGGACCCGGCGATCACCATCACGCCGGTGACAGTCACGCTGGCCCCGGCCAGCGCGGTCAGGACCACGAGGATGACCGCGGGCAGATCCGTGGCGATGGCGATCACGGCGAGCAGCGCGCCGGCCACCAGCCCGACGACCACGGTCGCCACCTGGGAGCCGACTCCGACGGCGGCCATCACGGCGGTCCCGATGGCGAAGCCGATCCCGGCCATGCCGATCACGACCGCCACCTGGTAGGAGAAGTAGGCGAGCACACCGAACAGCACCGCGCCCACGAGCCCGACGAGCCAGCTCAGGGCCAGCTGACCGAAGCCGCTGTCGGTCATGCCGGCGACCAGACCGGCGCCGAGCAGGAACCCGACGAACGCCCCGAACAGGCTGATGATCAAGCGCATCGTGACGTAGCCGCGAAAGCACAGGAGTGCCCCGATCAGCACGGCGATGATCCCCACCACGATGGCGTCCACTCTTGCCTCCTCGTCGCGCGCGACCGGTCGCGGTCGTCGGCGCCCTCCATAGTGACCACTCGGGCCAAGTGCGCCCGGCGGCCGAGGACCCCGCCCCGCGGACGGGGCGAGCGACTCAGGTTCGTTCGCGAACCGGCTGATCGAGAGTGGCGGGCTGGTCGCTGGCGATCCGCCAGTGCGCCTCCCCGTCCCGGACGAGCCAGTCACCGATCCGTCCTCGCCAGGTGAGCGGCCGGGCTGGTGCCGCGGGCGCGTCGCCGGAAGGTCACCTCGTCGGCGTCCAGGGTGAACGAGTCGGCGCCGAGGGTCTCCTCGATGTCCAGCAGATTGTGCTCCAGCAGGCGTACGGCGCTGGGATCCCGCGCGAGCGGGTGGAGGGAGTGGAACATGTTGACGCACCTTTGTCGTCCCCGAGGTGGTCCCGAGGGGACCACGATACCAAGATCAGCGACTCGGGGCCGCTCCGAGGGGGCGCCCCCCCGGACGGCTGGGCAGGCCGATGCGTTCCAGGAACCTCTGCAGGGCCAGGGTCGCCATCCCGAGCGCCACCGGACGGTCGGGGATCGCGGTCAGCACGAGGTCGACGTCGGCCACGGAGCCGGCGATCGACTCGGAGACCATCCGGGCCCGGGTCGGCTCGAGCAGCCACGGCCCGAGATAGTTCACCGTCCAGCCGCACAGGACGATCCGGCGCGGGTTGATCATGTTCACGACGTTGGCCAGCGCCGCCCCCAGATGGTGCGCGAAGGCGCCGATCATCCACCGGGCGGCATCCTCCTCGGCTTCCAGACCGGCCCGTACGGCGGCGATGAAGGAGTTTCGGGAAGGGTACCCGGCGGTCAGGCGATGGGTGGTGAATCCAGCTCCGCGGGGACGTCGGCCCCGGTCGCCAGTCCTCGGGACCGCGCGGCGGAGCGGGCCCGATCCAGCACGTCCCGTTCGGCGAGACCGGTCTCGTGGGCGACCCGGGCCACGTCGTCGAACTCGGGATTGATCTGGCGGATCCCCGTCGCGTCGTGACCGACCTTGATCCGTACGGGGTGGCCGTCCACCTCCACCCGGGTCCAGCCACGGGACAGCGCTGCCCGGTCCACCGGGTGCTGGCGCACGCCCAGGGTGCTGGTGTGTTCCATGATCACCGCCCGCAGACCCGGCACGAGCTCGGGCCGGCAGAGCGCGGTGAGGACGTGGGCGGGACGCCCCTTCTTCATCACGATCGGGACCAGCCAGGCGTCGTTGGCCCCGCTGTGCAGCAGCCGGTCCAGGACACCGGGCCACAGCCGCGGATCCAGGTCGTCCACGTTGGCTTCCATGATCATCAACGACTCGGACTCGCCGTCGGACGGGGGCGCCGGGTCGACCGCCGGCCGGATCTCGCCGAGCAGCACCCGCGTGATGTTCGGCCGTCGGGGGAAGTCCTTGGTCCCAGCACCGGCTCCGCTGGCGGTCACGATCATCGACGGCAGCTCCTCGCACCGCAGCGCCAGGGCGGCCACCAGGGCCATCCCGGTCGGCGTGGTCAGCTCGCCGGTCCCGCCGGCGTGCACCCGCCAGCCGGTCGACAACCGGACGACCGCCGGAACGGGCACCGGCAGGTCACCGTGGGCGGCGCGGACCCGTCCGGAGCCCACGGCCACCGAGCCCGCACTCAGGCTGGTCACCCCGAGGTCGTCGAGAGCGGCCGCGACGCCGACCACGTCGGCGATCGAGTCCAGGGCACCCACCTCGTGGAAGTGCACCTCGTCGGTGGGGATGCCGTGGGCGCGCGACTCGGCCTCGGCCAGCCGGGCGAACGTGGCGAGCGCGCGAACCCGTACGGGCTCCGGGATGGCCGCTGCGGTGAGACTGTCGCGGATCGACGCCCAGCGGCGGTGGGGCAGGTCCTCGGTGATCACCTCGACGTCGATCTTGGTGGCCCGTTGCCCGGCTCGGGTGACATCGGTGGCGGTGAGGCGGACGGAATCCGGGACCACGGCGTCCACGCAGCCCTGCACCAGCGCCAGGTCCGCGCCCGCGTCGACCAGGGCCCCGAGGAGCATGTCACCGGCGATGCCCGCCGAGGCGTCGATCCAGGCGTGACGACCGTCGCTCGCGGGGGAGGTGTCCCGGCTCACGGGGCGGCGATCTGGGCGGCCAGGTGACCGGCGCCGTACCCGTTGTCGATGTTGACCACGGCCACGCCGGGTGCGCACGCGTTGAGCATCGTGAGCAGGGCGGCCAGACCCTCGAACGCGGCCCCGTAGCCCACCGAGGTGGGCACGGCGACCACCGGTGCCGCCACCAGGCCGGCGACCACGCTGGGCAGCGCACCGTCCATGCCGGCGGCGACCACGATCGCCTTGGCTGCGCGCAGCCGCGGCACCTGGGCCAGGATCCGGTGGAGTCCGGCCACGCCGACGTCGACGACCAGCTCGGCGTTCCGGCCCAGGTAGCGCGCGGTCAGCAGCGCCTCGCGGGCGACCGGGAGATCGGAGGTGCCGGCGGCCAGCACCAGCACCGTGCCCCCGGTCGACTCAGGTGGGGTGGCCGGCCAGGCGACCAGGCGGGCGGCCTCGTCGTACGCGGCGTCCGGCAGCACCGTCTGGAGGGCTCGGACGTGCTCGTCGCGGACCCTGGTGAAGAGCGAGACCTGGGACTGGTCGGCCAGGGCGGTGGCGATCCGGGCCACCTGGTCGGCTGTCTTGCCCTCGCAGAAGACGGCCTCCGGGTAGCCACGCCGCTCGAGGCGTCCGAGATCGAGCTGGGCGATCTGGTCCAGGTCCCCGGCGGCCGGTCCGGCCGGATCGGTGCGCTCAGCCATGACGGACCGCGACCAGCGGCAGCGTGAACGCGCCGGACTGCATCCCGGCCAGGTCCAGCGTCACGTAGCGGAAGCCGGCACCCCGCACCGCGCTGAGGACGTCGCTGCGCAGCGGGTCCACCGCGATCCGGGCGACGTCGTCGACCGTCAGCTCGAGCCGGGCGATGTCACCGTGGTGACGTACCCGCAGATCTCCCAGACCGAGATCGCGCAGGGCCTCCTCGGCCCGGTCGATCTGGCTCAGCTTCTCGGGGGTGACTTCCTCGAAGTGCGGGATCCGGGAGGCCAGGCACGGAGATGCCGGCTTGTCCGCGACCGTCAGCCCGAGCTCCCGGGCGAACGCGCGGACGTCGGCCTTGGTCAGTCCGGCCGTCGCCAGCGGCCGACGGACGTCGTGCTCGGTCGCCGCCCTGGCCCCGGGACGGTCGGTTCGACGGACGTCGTCGGCGTTCTCTCCGTACGCGATCGCGTCGAGCCCGAGGGAACCGGCGATGCCCGCGTCGATGGTGGCGAACAGCTCGTCCTTGCAGTGGTAGCAGCGATCCGGCCCGTTCGCGCGGTAGGCGGCCCGGTCCCCCTCGGCGGTCTCGACCTCGACGACCTCGACCCCGATCTGGCGGGCCACCGTGTGGGCGCCCCGCCGCTCCGCGGCCGCCAGGCTGGGGGAGACGCCGAGCACCGCAACCACCTGGTCGGGGCCGAGCACCCGGGCGGCGAGGGCCAGCAGGACAGCGGAGTCGACGCCGCCGGAGAAGGCGACTCCGAGCCGCCGGACCCCGACCAGGTCGTCGGCGACGCTCCGGGTCGCGGCGGTCAGCGTCATTGCCGGTACGGCGAGATCGGTCACGTCTGCCACCCTAACCGCCGCTCACGGGCGAGGCCGGGGCGTGGCAACCTCTGGCAACCTCATCGCCCGGTCGGTCGGGGACTGCGAGCATCGCAGTCAGGAGCCGGCGGCCAGAGCGCCGGCCGGGAGCGACGGAGGTGTCGGGTGGTCAGGGCTGCTGTGATCGGGTGCGGAGACGTCTCGGTGGTGCATCTGGAGGCCATCGGCCGGATCGACGGGAGCGAGCTCGTCGCGGTCTGCGACGTCGACGCCGAGGTCGCCCGTACCGTCGGAGATCGCTACGGCGTTCCCGGCTTCACCGACCTGCAGGCGATGATCGAGGCCGTCCGCCCGGAGGTGGTGCAGATCAGCACCCCGCACGACCAGCACGTCGATCCCGCCATCGCCTGCCTCGAAGCCGGGATCGCGGTGCTGTCGGAGAAACCGGTGGCGGCCACCGTCGCCGACGCCGAGCGGCTGGTGCGCTGGTCGGTCGACCACCCCGACGCCACCGTCGGCATCTGCTTCCAGAACCGGTACAACGCGACCTCGCTCGCCGTCCGCGAGCTGCTGGCCTCCGGCGAGCTCGGCGAGGTCCGGGGAGCCTTCGCGACGGTGGCCTGGCACCGCAGCCCGGCCTACTACCAGGCTCGGCCGTGGCGCGGCCAGCGAGCCCGCAGCGGTGGCGGGACCTTGATCAACCAGGCCATCCACACCATCGACCTGCTGCAGTGGTTCCTCGGTGACGTGACGGCGGTGGGCGGCCGCGCGGGCACCTACCTGCTCGACGACGTGATCGACGTCGAGGACTCCGCGCAGCTGATCCTCGACCATCCCGGGGGTGTCCGCTCGGTCTGCTTCGCCACCAACACCGCGGCTGTGGACTTCCCGGTCGGCATCGACATCGCCACCGAGAACGCCCAGCTCTCGATCCGCGGGGACCTGACGATCAGCTGGGCCGACGGTCGGGTCGACGTGGTGCCCGAACGACGGGCGGAGTCCGGTGGCCGCTCCTACTGGGGCGTCTCGCACGAGCTGCTGATCGCTGACTTCCACGCCCAGGCGGCGGCCGGCAAGCCCTTCTGGATCGATCCGGCCGAGGGCATCAAGGCGCTGGAGATCATCGAGCAGGTGTACGCGCTCAGTCGGTGATCCGGCCCACGGCGCCAGGGTCCGACTCCAGGTGCCGGTCACAGCCGGAGCTTGTCACCGGGAATGACCCGGGTCACGGCCAGGTCGTGCGAGAGTGAAGCGGTGCGACCGCTCCTGCTCACCGGACCACCCGCCGCAGGGAAGAGCACCACGGCTCGGGTTCTGGCCGGTGCCCTGCCGCTGGCTGCCGTCATCGACGTGGACGACATCCGGCAGCTCGTCGTCGCCGGTCACGCCGCCCCGTGGGCCGGCGAGGCCGGCTCGTCCCAGCAGATCATCGGTGTCGAGAACGCCTGCGACCTCGCGGGTCGCTTTCGGAGCCACAGGATCGAGGTCGTGCTCGCTGATGTGGTCACGCCGTCGACCGTCGAGCTCTACCGGGCTCGGCTGCCCTCGGTGCTGATCGTCCACCTTCGGATCTCGCTGGGTGAGGCGCGTCGTCGTGCCACTCAGCGACCGGTCCATCTGACCGAGGAGGAGTTCGAGCTCCTGCACCGGCAGCAGCCCGCGGACGCGTTCCTCTACGACCACGTCATCGACGTGGATCACCTGGATCCCGCCGCGCAGGTCGAGGCGGTCCGTCGGGTCTGGCGCTGACCCGCTGCTCCCGCGATCAGCGACGGACCGCGAGCTCTGATCCGGACGAGGGATCCAGCCGCCAGGCCTGGACCAGCGGGATGATCATGATCACGGCCAGCCCACCGAACGCGTACGCGTACGCGGCGGTTCCCGAGGAGCTCGGGACCAGGTGCTCGCCGGTGCGCAGCAGCAGGGCCCCGACCGCCACCCCGAGACCGCCCGCCAGCTGCTGCAGCGTCGCGGACAAGGTGTTGGCTCCGGTCATGCTGGTGCCGGCGATGTCGGCGAACTGCAGTGAGTTGTAGGCACTGAAGCCGATCGAGCGGAACACCCCGCTGAGCAGCAGCAGCCCACCGAGGACCACCAGGGACGTGGTGGCCTGCACCAGGCCGAGCACGGCGATCACCACCGCGCCGGCGGCGACGCTGCCGATCAGCACCCAGCGGAAGCCGAACCGTCGGATGAGCGGGCTGGTGGCCGGCTTGATCGCCACGTTGCCCAGGAACAGCAGGAGCAGCATCGTCCCGGACAGGACGGGGGAGAAGCCGAAGCCGACCTGCAGCAGCAGGGGCACCAGGAACGGCACCGCGCTGATCACCAGCCGGTAGAGACCGCCGCCGAGGTTGCTGACCGCGAAGGTGTGCACCCGCAGCGCGTCGAACCGCAGGATCGGGTGCCGGGCCCGGCGCAACCACCAGGCCGTGACAGCGATCAGGGCGGCGCCGCACAGGCCGCTCACCAGCACGGCCGCACGATCCAGACCACCCTGGGGCTGCAGCAGCTCGATGAAGATCATGAAGGCGGCCAGGCTGGTCCCGCACAGCGCGAAACCCAACCAGTCCAGGGGTGGCGGGTCCGCCGCCCGGGTCGACGGCACCACCCGCAGCGTGATCACGAAGGCCAGCACCCCGAGGGGCACGTTGATCAAGAAGATCCAGTGCCAGGTCGCCACGGTGACGATCCAGCCACCCAGGGTCGGGGCGATCACCGGAGCGAGCAGAGCCGGCCAGGTGAGGTAGGCGATGGCGTCGAGCATGTCGGCCTTGCTCGTCTCGCGGAGCACCACCAGACGCCCGACCGGGACCATCAGGGCGCCCCCGAAACCCTGCACGATCCGCATCGCCACCAGGATGGGCAGGCTCGAGCTGGCGGCGCAGGCGATCGAGGCTAGGGTGAAGACCGCGATGGCCACCGCCAGGATGCGCCGTCCGCCGAACCGCTCGGTGAGCCAGCCGCTCACGGGGATGCCGGCCGCCAGGGCGATCAGGTAGCCGGTCATCGCGGTGTTGATGTCGACGGGTGCGACCCCGAGATCCTCAGCGATCGAGGGTGCCGCCGTGGACAGGATGGTCCCGTCCAGGATCTCCATGAAGAAGGTGCCCGCGACGAGCAGGGCCAGCGGCCGGTTGAGCCGCGATCGTGAGGTCACGCAGGCGTACCCTCACGCGGTTCGGTCCAACCGCCGCGCTGCAGCCACTCTTCACACAGCCGGCTCCAGCCGGCCACGGCGGGTTCGTCCGGAGCCAGACCGAGACCGTGCCGGCCGTGCGGCAGGACCAGCAGCTCGGTCGGCACGCCCTGCTCGGTGAGCGCTTTCGCGTAGCGGAGGGTGTTGCCCACCGGGACGGCCTCGTCGTCGGCGGTCGACCACAGGAAGGTGGGTGGGACCTGCGGGTCGACCAGCCGCTCCAGGGACAGCGCGGCGCGCGCATCCGGGCTGGGCTCCGGGCCGATCAGGTTCGCCGCCGAGCCCTCGTGGGCCTCGCGGAGGAAGGAGATCACCGGATAGCACAAGATCGCGAAGGCGGGTCGCGGCGTCTTCGGCCCGCCGAGCCCCACGCACAGGCTGGCGGCCAGGTGGCCGCCGGCCGAGGAGCCGATGACCCCCACCGCTTCCGGGTCGACGGACAGTCCGTGATCACCGTGGCGTACGTGGTCGAGCGCCCACGCCGCAGCCGTGACGGGTTCCGGGTGCCGGGCGGGCGCGACCGGGTAGTGCAGCACGAACGCGTGCAGACCGAGACCGCTCAGCCACCGCGCGTAGTCGTGGCCCTCGTGGTCGGCGAGCGTCTGGTAGCCCCCGCCGGGGAGCACCAGCACCGCCGGTCGCGGTCCGTCGCCGGCGGCCGGGTAGGCGTCCAGCGGGTAGGGCGTGCTCATCCGTCTCCTCCGTCAGCGGGCACCTCGCGCCCGTCGGCCTCGCCGGAACCGGAGCCGCCGGCCCCGGCCCGCAACCGGTAGAGGACCTCGCCGGCGTGGGGCTCGACGAACGTGTCCGGATCGGCCTCGTACGCGGCGACGTCCACCTCGACGGGATCCAGGTAGCCGAGGCTGACCGCCTCGACGACCTCGCGCGGGATGCCGGTGGCCAGCGTGACCGCCACCCGGTTGCGCTCGCCGTTCTCGGGGTCCCAGGTGCCCTGGCCGCGCAGGTGGGTGGAGTGGGCGAGGTCGCCCCAGGGACGGTCCACGAACCGGTCCCACTGCCCCAGGAAGTAGTCGCGGTTGTGGTAGCCGATCTCGCTGATCTGCGGGTGCATCACCGAGACCTGGGTGATGTGCGGGGCGTAGATGATCACCTCGCCGCCGTCGGCCACGATCGGCTCGAGCTTGTAGAAGCCCTTGGCCGCGGTCCAGATGTCCTCGTACTTCGTGGGCATGATCGAGAGCACCCGCCGGTAGGACCGGTCGAGGTAGCTGACGTGGGTCTCGGCGGAGATCGCTGCGCACGCGGCCCAGGCGTCCTCCGGGATGCCGAAGGCTGCGGCGTGCAGGGTGTCGGAGCCGGACTGCACGACCAGGCAGAGCGCGAGGCGCTCGGCCGGGATCAAGGACGCGGCCTCGTTGACCAGGGCTCGGACCGGCGTGACGCCCCGGGTGCCGATCATCTCCGCGCTGGTGATCAAGGCGCCCACCCAGTGCGACACGTCGATCAGCTCGGGCCCGGACACCCCGGGGAAGAAGTACTTGTTGCCGCCCGAGAAGCCGACGACCTCGTGCGGGAACACCGGCCCGACCACGATGGCCACGTCGGCCTCGGCCACCCGCCGGTTGATCCGGACGGTGACGTCGAGATCGGTCATCAGCCCACCGGTGAGCTCACCCATCCGCTCCCGGCCGATCACGCCCAGGGTGCTGAAGGTCTCCGGCAGCCAGGACTCGTGGTTGACCACCTCCCAGCCGGGATAGGTCTGCTCCAGCTCGCCGACGGCGTAGCCGAGATGGGCACCGAGCGCCTGCTCGGACATGGCCTGGTGGGTGCCGAGCGCGATCAGCACGGTCACCTCCTTGGCCCGACCGGCCAGGGCTCGGTGCACCGCGGTCAAGATCACCGGCAGCGGGCAGCTGCGGGTCCCGTCGGGGACCACGAGGCAGATGCGCTTGTCGTCGAGGTCGGCGGCGGCGAAGGACTCTTCGACGAAGGCGGCCACCTCCTCCTCGCTCAGCCTGGCGCCGACTCCGCCGATCGTGCGCGCACGGTCGGGATCGCCGGGCTCGGTCCCGTACGCCTCGTCGCTCATCTCAGGTCACCTCTCGCCGTCATCGATCAGCCTCGAACTCGACCACCGCGGCCAGCTGGCCGAGGACCGCTGACACCAGATCGTCGTCGCTGCCGAGTCCCGCGGCAACCCCGCCGGCCGGGCCGAGAGCATCCAGCACCGACCGTACGGCGGTCTCGTCGTCCGCGCCGACCAGGGCGAGATACGGCTCGGCGCCGGGGTCGCTCAGCGGCGCACCACGACCGCGCAGATGCAGGATCCAGGCGGCCACCACGGTGGCGCAGCCCAGCGGCACCCGTCCGGACGCCCGCTCGGCCCGGATCACCGGCACCGTCCGGACGATGATCTTGGTGGACCCGTCGGCCACGATCTGGGCCAGCCGGTGCCGGATCCGCGGGTTGGCGTACCGGTCGAGCAGGGCGGCGCGGTAGGCCGCGACGTCGTCGGCGGGCAGCGGCAGGTGGGGCGCGGCCTCGTCCCACAGGGCCTCCACCCACGCTCGGCACGCGGGGTCGGCGATGGCCTCGTCGATGGAGGCGTGGCCGCGGATGCTGCCGGCGTACGCGAGGAGGGAGTGCGAGCCGTTCAGCAGCCAGAGCTTGCGCTGCTCGAACGGGGTGACGTCGTCGACGATCCTGGCGCCGGCGTCCTCCCAGCGGGGTCGCCCGGCGGGGAACCGGCCGGTCATCACCCACTCGTGGAAGGGCTCGGTGGCCACCGGCGACGCGTCGACGTAGCCGCACTCGGCGGTCACCAGCGCGCGGTCGTCGTCCGTCGTCGTCGGCGTGATCCGGTCGACCATCGACGACGCGAAGTCCACGTGCTCACCGATCCACTCGGCCAGCGCCGGGTCGACGGCCTGGGCGAGCTGGGTGACGACCGAGGCGGCCACCTCGCCGTTCTCGGGCAGGTTGTCGCAGGACAAGACGGTGACGGGTCCCGCACCGGCGGCCCGGCGGGCAGCCAGCCCGGCGACCAACCGGCCGGGGAGGGTGGTCACGGTGGCTGCCGGATCACCTTGCAGGGCAGCGATGTCGGCCGTCACCGCATCCGTGTGCCGCAGCTGACGGGACGGGTCGGCCAGATATGCCTGCTCCGTCACGGTGATGGTCACCACGGAGACTTCGGGACGGCGCAGGTAGTCCAGGTACGCGTCGTGGTCGCCGGCGCCGTGGACCGCTGACAACGACCCGATCAGCTCGAAGGTGTCACCGTCGGACGCGCGGGTGATCAAGGTGGACAGGCCGTCTTGCGGCGCGAGGGCCTCCGCCGCGTCCGGGCGACGGCCGGTGAACGCCGCGATGCCCCAGTCGGCACCGTCGCCGGCGTGGGCGGTGTACCAGGCCTGGTGGGCCCGGTGGAAGTTGCCGAGTCCGAGGTGCACGATGCGGACCGGCGCGGCGGCCGGGGTGCCCGGCAGGGATCGCGACAGCCGGGGCAGGGTGTCGGTCGTCGTGGTCGCGGTGTTCACAGCTTGAACGCCCGTCGGGGGTTGGTGTCCACCAGCTCGTGCACGACCTCGTACGCCTCGTCCTCGTCCAGCCGGTGATCGGCGACCAACCGGGCCACGAAGGAGGCGTCGAGCCGTCGCGACATGTCGTGCCGGGCGGGGATCGAGCAGAAGGCTCGCGTGTCGTCGATGAAGCCGGACGTCTTGGCGAAACCTGCCGTCTCGGTGACGGCGGCGCGGTAGCGCAGGATCGCCTCGGGGGCGTCCAGGAACCACCAGGGTGCTCCGGCGAACACGCTCGGGTAGAAGCCGGCCAGCGGTGCGATCTCGCGGGAGAACGTCGTCTCGTCCAGGGTGAACAGCACCAGCTGGAAGCCGGGGTGCGTGCCCACGGTGCTCAGCAGCGGCTGCAGGGCATCGGTGAACTCCACCGCCACCGGGATGTCGGTGCCGATGTCGGTGCCGTACGCCTGCGCGCTGGGGGTGTGGTGGTTGCGCCGGACGGCTGGGTGGAGGGTCATCACCAGCCCGTCCTCGGCCGACATCAACCCCATCTGGAACAGCAGGTGCCGGCGCAGTGCGGTCGCCTCGCCGGGGCCGATCTCGCCCTTGCGGGCCAGGGTGTAGAGGTGTTCGGCCTCGGCCGTCTCCAACGGGTCGGTCCGCACGTCGAGGTGGCTGTGGTCCGCCGACACCGCGCCGTGGGCGATGAAGTGCGCCCGCCGGGCCGCCATGGCCGCGAGCCACCCGTCGTACTCACCGGTCTCGATGCCGGAGGTCTCGGCCAACCGGTCCACGTCGTCGTTCCAGGTCGCCAGACCGGGCTCGAGGTAGCGGTCGGGGCGGAAGGTCGGCACCACCCGGGCCGTCCAGGTGGGGTCCTCGGCCAGCCGCCGGTGGGCGGCCAGATCGTCGCAGGGGTCGTCGGTGGTGGCGAGCACCTCGATGCCGAACCGCTCGAACAGCGCGCGGGCCCGGAACTCCGGTCGGGGAAGCCGGTCGGCGATCTGGTCGTAGATGGCGTCGGCGGTGGCCGCGCTGGGGCGGACGGTGATTCCGAAGATGTCGGCGAGCTGGGCGTCCAGCCAGAAGCGGACCGGGGTGCCGCGGTAGACGTTCCAGTGCTCACACAGGATCCGGAAGGCCCGGCGCGACTCCTCGGCGTCGAAGGACGTCCCGGGCGACTCCCAGGTCGCCGAGATCGACGCCGTGGCCGTGCAGCAGCCGGGTGACGTAGTGATCGGGGGTGATCAACAACGAGGTCGGGTCGGCGAAGGCGATGTCGTCGGCCAGCCACTCGGCCGGCACGTGCCCGTGCGGGGAGATGATCGGCAGTCCCTGCACCTGCTCGTAGAGATCGGCCGCCAGCTTCCGGACTCCGGGGTCGGGCGGGAACAGTCGGTCGGGATGCAGGTGGAGCGGCGAGGTGGTCACGCGTTCATCGTGGCGGACCCCTCGTGGCCGCACCCAGTGGTTGCCGGGAGTTGCCGGATCGCGGGTTCCGGTCAGCGCGCGGGGCCGGTCGAGCCGCGGACCACCAGCCGGCTGGGCAGCAGCAGGGGAGCGGACTCGGTGGGCTCGGCGTGACGGGGGCGCAGCAGGTGCTGGACCGCCGCGGAGCCGAGGCTGGCCAAGGGTGAGGCGATGGTGGTCAGACCGGGGGTGACCAGCTCACCGTCCCGGATGTTGTCGAAGCCGATCACGCTGACGTCGTCGGGCACAGTGAGCCCGGCCTCGGAGACGCCCTGCTGGAAACCGATGGCGAGCAGGTCGTTGTAGGCGATCACCGCCGAGCCGGGCGAGGACGACCACTCGGCCGCCGCCTCGCGGCCGCCGGCGATCGTGGGTCGGAACGGGCCGATCCGCCGCACCTTGAGGTCCAGCTGCTGACCCGCCTCCAGCACCCCGCGCCAGCGCATGCCGTCGGACCAGGACGCCTCCGGTCCCGCCAGGTAGGTGAGCGAGGAATGACCCCGATCGAGCAGGTGCTCGGCGGCGAACCGGACCGCGCCGATCGTGTCCGCGGCCACCGAGGGCACCTGGTCGACCAGTCGGTTCAGGACGACCACCCGGGTGGCCTTGGCCAGGGTGCGGATGGCGGCGTCGGACATCCGGGAGGAGGCGAGCACCACGGCGTCGACCGCCGGCACGATGCGCTCCAGCGCCTCCTGCTCGGCCACGGCGGACTCCTGGCTCTCGGCCAGCACCATCGTGCAGCCACCGTGCCGCGCGGCGCGTTCCGCGCCGCGGATCATGCCGTAGAAGACCGGGTTGGTGATGTCAGCGACCACCATCGCGATCAAGGAGGTGTCGGTACGCGCATCGCGCTCGGTCTCCTCGGTGCGGTAGCCGAGGCGAGCGGCCACCGGCGCGTACGTGCTCGGCCGTCCGGAAGCTGACCCGCCCCGGCTTGGACAGTGCCCGGGAGACCGTCGACGCCGCCACCCCTGCCGCCTCGGCCACGTCGTAGATCGTGACCGGCTTGACGTCCGGGTCGCCGCCGTCGGAGCCCCCATTCGGCCACCCTAGTCACCCTGCTCGTCGGAGCGCGCAGCGAACGGCAACGGCGACAGCACGGCGAAGAGCGGGTGAGAAACGCGTCGGTGCGCGCTCAGCCGGGGCTCCCAACCGGGGCGAACAGATGTTGACAGTGCTGTCAGCAAATCTGGTATGTTGACACTACCGTCAGCAAGATCGCCGGCGGCTGTCGAGATGAGGAGGTCCAGATGTACACGGTGATGAACAGGATCACGGTGCCCGCGGAGGACGCGGGCCGGTTCGAGCAGGAGTTCGCGGCGAGCATGCGAGACACGCTCTCGGGCGTGGAGGGTCTCACCGGGTCGCGACTGCTGCGGCTGAAGAAGAAGTCGGGCGTGTATCTCTCGGTGATGGATTTTCGGGCGCAGAGCGACTTCACGGCGTGGACCAAGTCTGAGTCGTTTGCCAGAGCACACGAGACGGCGTCGGAGGGCATGACGAACGACATCGAGATCTTCGACACCGTGGAAGACATCAGCAACACCTTGCCGCCGCCGGTAATCTCCCGCTGATCGAGAGGATCCGCCATGCCCAAGATCAGTGCCCCGACCGTAGCCGAGCATCGCGCCCGACAACGGGCCGCCTTGCTCGAGGCAGCGGTCGAGACGTTGGTCGAGCAGGGCGCCGACGCTGTCACCCCAGCTGCGGTCACCGCCCGCGCCGGGCTGTCTCGACCCAGTTTCTACCAGTACTTTCCCTCCAGTGCTGCGCTGCTCGCCAGCATCGTCGAAGACGCTTTCTCCGCGGCCGACCAAGCCACCGCGGAAGCACTCCGAGGGGTCGAACAGCCCGCTGCCCGGATCGACACCTTCGTGCGCACCGAGTTACGGCTGGCTCACGAGGGACTGCATCGTCCAGCCGCCGCGCTCGCCCGCGCCGACCTCCCACACGAGTGCCGCCAGCGGGTCAGCGAGCTTCACCAACAGCACTACCGCCCACTCCTCGAGGCCTTGCACGAGCTGGATCTCCCCGACCCGTCGCTCACCGCCCGGCTCCTCGCCGGCCTCCTCCAAGCCGCCTGCAGCGCCGTGGAGAACGGGAACTCTCACCATCGGACCGCCGACCGGACACTGACCTTGATCCACCACGGCCTGAGCCCGGCCAGAGACAGGGACGGAGACGGAGACGGAGCACGTCCACAAGGTCGAGCATCGACAGACGCCGCCCGTCAGCCCACTGATCCCGCCGAGAGCCGCTCACACGCCTGAGCAGTACTGACGCACCGATTGCAAGCCGAGCTCGGCACCTCCTATGACGTGGTGTCGATCAGGAAGCCGAAGAGTGACCCCCGATCCCTCGCTGGCGGACCGCGATTCGTCGGTCGAGAGTCTTGTTGCCCTGGTCCGCTCGTCCTGATCTGGATGGTCGAGAGCCGACTCGTCAGCAGCCGCGACCACGGCCGCCACCGTCTGGCTCAGGAACCCGACGGGGGAAGCGTCTCGGCATGCCGGGCAAGGCGCCACTCAGCCAGACCCACGACGATCCAGCTCAGACCGAAGGGAACGGCGAACAGCACCCTCGCTGTCTGCTCGTTGACCAGGAGAAGCAGAGCGCTACCCACCAACAACGGCGCCGAAGCCCACGCCGGCAGATACCGAGATCGGAGCAGCGTGATCGCGAGCACCACCATGCCCAGCGCAACGAGCACGACGCCCGGGAGAACGAAGGCAGGCATGGCCTCGAAGTCCGAGCCGTACATCGCCGTGGCCACGCCGCCGCCCGCCAGCGACACCAGGCCCAAGGCGACAAGAACGACGCCGACCACGCCGAGGCGCCCAAGCCGTCTGCTGCGCTGCAGCTGACCGATCAGCCCGATCCCCGCAGCCACCAGCAGCAGTGCCGCTGCCGAAGCCAGCAACATGCCGAGCGAGGTGTCACCGCGCTCCGGTTGTGTCAAGCACTCCTCGTCGATGCATCCGCGGGGAAGCGTCGACCGGTAGACCGAGCTCGCGATCAGCAGCAACCCCCCGGTGATCGACGCGACAGCGGATCCCCGGACCAATCCCTCCATGTCCACCCCCCCTCGAGACATCAGTGCTGCCGTTCATCGCCTGCTGAGTGACGACAAGCCCGATTGTGCAATACACGGCTGGCAGGAAGTAGTCCCTGGCCACCGACTTGGTCACACACCGCGCTCATGGCGCTCAGCAGTCCACCGTGGGTAGCCGCAAAAGTGACGGATCGTCATGCGGGGGCACGTGCAGCGAACCGACCCGAGGTCCGGCGACCGAGCGGCGGAGCAGGTGCCGAACCGGATCGCCCCCTGACAGACTGAGCAGCCATGAAGCACAGCATCGATTCGGTCCGTTCGATGGTCATGCGGGATCACGGCCTCTGCTCTGTGAGTGTGGTTCGTCCGGACGGCACGCCACACTCGTCGCTGGTCAACGCAGGGGTCCTCGACCATCCGCTCACCGGCGAGACGGTCGTCGGGTTCGTGACGAACGGCAAGGTCAAGCTGCGAGCCCTGCGCGCCAACCCGGCCGTCTCCGCACTCTGGCGCTCGGAGTGGAGCTGGGTCTGCGTGGACGGTCGTTGCGATGTGATCGGCCCGGACGACCCCAAGGACGGCGTCGACGCGGAGGACCTACGACTCCTCCTGCGCAAGATCTTCGTCGCCGCCGGGGGCACCCACGATGACTGGGACACCTACGACGCGACCATGCGGTCCGAACGACGAGCCGCCGTGCTCGTGCACCCAGCGAGAATCTACGGCGTCGGATAGCTTCAGGGGGCCTCTCGACCGATGATTTCCGGTGTCGATTCGAGTCCTACGGACATGGCAAAGACAACGAGAGTGCTCAGCGTGTCGGTACCTGTCGCTGACCTCGACGCGGCCCTGAAGTTCTACATCGACGTGCTGGGTTGCGAGCTGCGCTACGACGCTGAGGCCTGGCCGGGAGCTCGGATGGCCGAGGTCGTGCCTCCGGGTTCTCAGGTCGGGTTGGTGCTGCTGCCGAAGGACACGCCGCTGCCGATCGCGATCCGCATCGGCACCACCGATGCCGATGAGGCCTACGCGCGGGTCGCCGCCACCGAGGGCGTCGAGATGCACAACACGGAGGTGCTGCGCTGGGACGGTGTGCCGGCGATGTTTCACTTCGCTGACCCCGACGGGAACGGACTGGTCTATCTGGAAGACCCTCAAGACGGCTGAGATTCGGGCACCAGCGGCGATCGAGCGCCGGTCGGGCTCGTGGCAACCGAAGGCCGAGCGGGCCCCGCCGACCCTGTGGTGCAAAACACGTTCCGCCGGTTTGGGATGGGAGGCGACGTCTTCGTACCGTTGCTCATGCCCCTCCCACGCCACCGGTCGAGCTGACCGTGCTGACCGCGTTCGTCCTGCTGCTGTGCCTGTTGGGGGCGATCGTGCCGCTGTCGCGGCGTCGCGCCGAGTCCATCCCGGCGGGCTGGTTCCAGATCTCCAGCTATCGCAACGGGATGGTCGCCCACCTCACCCCGATCCGGGACCGTGTCCACGCCGAGGACGAGTTCGGGGAGTGCGCCTGCAACCCGAGGTCGGGTCCGTACCCGCTGGACGACGGACGCACCGGCGTGCTCTACGTGCACCGGACCGCTCGGCGGTCGCCGTACCGGAGCTGATCGTCGGCTGGGCCGCGTGTTGACGTTCACATCGTAAAGTACAACGATGTAGCAATGTCTACGGCGCGCGCCATCATCAACCTCGACCTCCCCGGCCCGGTCATCAGCCGGCACCTGTACGGCCACTTCGCCGAGCACCTCGGTCGCTGCATCTACGGTGGCTTCTGGGTGGGTGAGGACAGTGAGATCCCCAACGAGGGCGGGATCCGCCTCGACGTGGTGGAGGCGCTTCGGGCGCTCCGGATTCCCAACCTGCGCTGGCCCGGCGGGTGCTTCGCCGACGACTACCACTGGCGTGATGGGATCGGCCCGCGCGATCAGCGACCGCGGATGGTCAACTCCCACTGGGGCGACGTGGTCGAGGACAACTCCTTCGGCACCCACGAGTTCCTGGCCCTGTGCGAGCTGCTGGACGCCCAGCCGTACGTCAACGGCAACGTCGGGTCCGGCACCGTCGCCGAGATGAGCGAGTGGATCGAGTACCTGACGCGGGCCGACGACTCACCGATGGCTTCGCTGCGGCGCGAGCACGGTCGCGACGAGCCGTGGCGGGTGCCGTTCTTCGGCATCGGGAACGAGCCGTGGGGCTGCGGCGGCAACATGCGCGGAGAGGCGTACGCGGATCTGGCCCGGCAGTACAGCACCTACGTCCGCGATCACGGTGGCAACCACGTCTACCGGATCGCCGCCGGTGCCCACGACGACGACGTGACCTGGACCCGGGCTCTGATGGAGGCGCTCACGCCGTTCGGCACGCCGCTGGCCCGGCCGGGGGTGTTCCAGGGGATCTCGCTCCACTACTACACGACGGCAGGACCCTGGGAGAGCAAGGGCTCGGCCACCGTCTTCGACGACGACGACTACTGGCGCACCATGGCGGCCGCTCGACGGATCGAGCCGATCCTGCGTGCCCACGCGAGCGTGATGGACTCCTACGACCCGGATCGCCTCGTCGGGTTGGTCCTGGACGAGTGGGGCACCTGGTGGGACGTGGAGCCGGGCACGAACCCTGGATTCCTGTACCAGCAGAACACCCTGCGGGACGCGTTGGTCGCCTCGGTGCACTTCGACGTCTTCCACGCCGCCGCCGAGCGGCTGGTGATGGCCAACATCGCCCAGACCGTCAACGTCCTGCAGGCGATGATCCTGACCGATCCGGACTCGGGTGCGCTGGTGCTCACTCCGACGTACCACGTGTTCGCGATGAACGCCGGTCACCAGGACGCGAAGCGGCTGGACGCGCACCTGCTCGCGTCCGATCTCGTACGCCAGGTGGCCGCGGAGGAGGTGCCGACGCTCTCGCTGTCGGCCAGCAGCAAGGACGGTACCGCGCTCGTGTCGATCTCCAACCTGGACCTCGCCGGGTCGGTCGAGCTGACGCTCGATCTGCGGGGCGGCCGGCTCACCGACCCCAGCGCGCTGGTGCTGACCGCCGACCGCGTCGACACCTGCAACGACGTCGAGCATCGGGAGTCGGTGGCCCCGCAGCCGCTGGAGCTGGTGGCCGACGGCGACGTCGTGCGCGTGACCATCCCGGCGCACTCCTTCGTCACCGTCCGCGGGACCGTGGCCTGATCATGAGTGCCGCGACCGCGCGCCGTCCCTGCCGCGGCTGCGGCCCGACCGAGGCGCTCACCCCCGAGCGCGTGCACGCCGAGGTGATCGCCCAGCTGCGCTACGAGGCCGACCTGGCGGCCGACGACGTCCGGGACACCCGCCTGCGAGCGTGTGCAGGTTGCTCCCGCCTGGCCACCCACACCTGCCTGGACTGCGGCTGCTACGTCGAGTTCCGGGCGTCGCTGCGGACGAAGCGCTGTCCCCGGGGGCTGTGGGAATCGTGAGCTGCGCGGAAAGGTGACCCCGGTTGCAGCCCTCGTCGGCGTGTTGCGGCCGCTCCGGCGCAGTCGGGGACGCTTTTCCGCAGTTCGGTCCGGTACGTCGGAACTGCTCGACAACTTGCGGCAACACCTACCGCTGCGGGGACGGTGGGTGACTGAATAGCGGTGATCCCCCACCAGCAAAGGACTGACGCCCGACTATGTGGACCCTCTCCGGCTTCTCTGACGAGATCGACAAGGACTTCGCCACCCAGTGCCAGGTCGTGACCAGCCTCGGCCTCAAGTACATCGAGCTCAGGAGCGCGTGGGGGACGAACGTCCTCGACCTCGATGCCGACCAGCTGGCCGAGGTCCAGCGGCTGCTCGCCGAGCACGGGCTGCAGGTCTCCAGCATCGGGTCGCCGATCGGCAAGATCGCCATCACCGACGACTTCGCTCCGCACCTGGAGCGGATGCGCCACGCCGTGGAGGTCGCCCAGCTGCTCCGGGCGCCGTACCTCCGGCTGTTCTCCTTCTTCATCCCCGAAGGTGACGACCCCGACGACCACCGCGACGAGGTGATCACCCGGATGCGGGCCATCGCCGACGTCGCCGAGCAGGCCGGGATCATCGCGGTGCACGAGAACGAGAAGGACATCTTCGGTGACATCCCGCGCCGCTGTCTCGACATCGTGACGGCCGTGGACTCCCCGAACCTGAAGCTGGCTTGGGATCCGGCGAACTTCGTCCAGTGCGGCGTGAAGCCCTTCACCGAGGGCTACGCCGATCTGCGACCGCACACCGTCTACATCCAGATCAAGGACGCCCTGTCCACCGACTCCTCGGTCGTGGTGGCCGGGGCGGGTGACGGCGAGGTGCGCGAGACGGTCCGCGCCCTGCGCGAGGACGGCTTCGACGGCTTCTTCTCCCTCGAGCCGCACCTGGGCACGCAGAACGCCTTGGGCGGTTTCTCCGGCGCCGATCTGTGGATCCAGGCCCACGCCGCCTTCACCGACATCCTCCGCAGTGAAGGGATCGCCTACGCATGAGCGCTGCGCAGAAGCCCCGTCGCCGGGTGGCGCTCGTGGGCGCGGGTGTCATCGGTCGACACCACGGTCAGGTGCTGACCCAGCTGGCCGAACGGCTCGAGCTGGTCGCGGTGGTGGACCCGCACGCCGAACGGGCACAGCAGATCATCGACGCCCATGGCGGTACCCCGTACGCGAGTCTGACCGAGGCGATCGACGGGACCGCTGTCGACATCGTGGTGGTCTGCACGCCGACCGGTACGCACGGCGGGCTCGCCATCGAGGCCCTGCGAGCGGGTAAGGACGTGATCATCGAGAAGCCGGCGGAGATCACCGTCGAGCGGACCGACGAGATCATCGCCGCACAGCAGGCATCGGGGCGGCTGGTCACCGTCATCTCCCAACACCGCTTCGATCCTGCCACCGAGGTCACCGTCGCGGCCATCGCCGCGGGTGAGCTCGGTCGACTGACCAGCGGCATCGCCTCGATCGACTGGTGGCGCGGTCAGACCTACTACGACTCCGGTGACTGGCGCGGCACCTGGGAGCTCGACGGCGGTGGTGCGCTGATGAACCAGGGTGTGCACACCATCGACCTGCTGGTGGCCACGATGGGCCGTCCGGTCGAGGTGTTCGCCTACACCGGCACCCTGGCGCACGAGCGGATCGAGGTCGAGGACGTGGCCGTCGGGGTGGTGCGGTTCGCCAGCGGTGCGTTGGGTGTGCTGCACGCCACCACCGCCGCCTACCCGGGGATGAGTGCCCGGCTGCAGGTGCACGGCGACAAGGGCTCGGTGATCATCGACAGCGACGTGCTGAGCTTCATCCACCGGACGCCGACCACGACGACGGCGGACGAGCGGGCGTACGGGTCCTCCGACCAGCTGATCAACCAGATCGAGGACTTCCCCGAGGCATCGGGGGCGACCCTGAGTGCGGGCGCCGATCCGGGCCGGCTCGGTCCGGTCGCCCATCGCCGGCAGTACGAGAACTTCCTGGCCGCCCTGGACGGTGACGAAGAGCTCCGGGTGGATCTGGAGACCAACCGACAGGCCATCGCGATCATCACCGGGGTCTACGAGTCCGCTCGGACCGGACGTCCGGTGCGCCTGAGCGAGGGTGCCTGACATGAAGCGTCTGGCGGTGAACCCGATCCAGTACTGGGCGAAGGTGGGACGCACGCAGCCCGTGCTGGACGCGGCCTTCGCCGAGCTGTCCGCGATCGGGTTCACCGCCGTCAAGGCCGACGTCCCCGAGGGCATGAGCGCCGGGTCCTATCTGGCCTGGCTCGACGGCTACGGGTTGTCTCCCTCGGTCAGCCTGTTCAGCTCCGCCTTCGACGAGACCGTCGACATCGCTGCAGAGACCGAACGAGCCAAGCAGTTCGCGGGCACCCAGGTCGCCCTCGGACTGGATCGCACCATGATCTCCTCGGTCGCGGTGCCGGCCCGGATGGAGCGGCCGGCCGTGGGCGCGGACTTCAGCCGGAGCCGGCTCAACCTGGCGATCGAGAACTGCGGCGTGATCTGCCAGGTGCTGGGAAGCGAGGGCCTGCGGCCACTGCACCACTCCCACGTCGGCGGGGTGTTCGAGACGGAGCGGGAGATCAGTGCCCTGCTGGACGACCTCGGACCCGACCTGATCGGTATCGGCCCCGACACCGGGCACCTCCGCTGGGCCGGTGTCGATCCCGCCACCCTCATCATCCGGTACGCCGACCGGATCGGGGCCCTGCATCTGAAGGACGTCTTCGGCGACTTCCTGGACGGTCGGGCGGGGGCGGCCACCTACCGCGAGCAGTCGGACTCGGGGCGGCTGTGGGCCGAGCCTGGTCTTGGTGTCCTCGACATCCCGGGGATCCTGGCCGCGCTGCCGTCCGACTACGACGGTGACGTGATGATCGAGGTCGACCACCCGAGCACGTCGACGAAACGGGAGTCGCACGAGATCTCGTACGCGTGGGCGCGGGAGCACCTTCCCGCCCTGGTCTGAGCCGCCGAATGCCAGGTGGCTAGCGGGTCTCGAGCACCTCGACCGGGTCGCCCACCCGAACCGACCCGTACGGATCCACCTGCACCCCCGATCCAAGCGGCGCGTCCGGCACCCCCGACCGGTACGGCGCCTCCGGCACCCCCGACCCGTACGGCGCCTCCGGCACCCCCGACCCGTACGGCGCCTCCGGCACCCCCGACCCGTACGGCGCCTCCGGCACCAGGTTCATCGCGAACAGCAGCTTCTGACCGAACCGTCGGTGCCTCGCCAGGCTGACCAGCGGCTCCTTGGTGCGCACCGCGGTGTCGGGGTCGATGGTGGTCAGCACGCAGCGGATGCAGGGCGTCAGCACCCGGAACTCGACCTCGCCCACCCGGATCCGGCGCCAGCCGTCCTCGGCGAACGCCGGCGCTCCGGCGACGACCAAGTTGGGTCGGAACCGGGTCATCGGGAGCGGTCCGTCGGCGGCGCGTGGTCCCTCGGCGATCCAGGCGTTCAGCTGGGCCAGGGACTCCTCGGAGGCCAGCAGCACCGGGAAGCCGTCGGCGAAGGAGACCACGTCGCCCGGCGCGGCCACGTCCGGATCGACCGGCCGCTGACGGGGGTCGTCGAGGTGCACGAGCCGGAGCGGACGGCCGATGACCTCGGAGAACCAGTCACCGGCGCCGGTGTCGGCCAGTCGGGCCGGGACCCGGTCGTCCCAGATCGTCACCTCCACCAACGGCCCGGACTCCGGTCGGTCGACGGCCAGGTCGCGGACTCCGGGTGAGCGGAGCCGCAGCCCGCGCTCGGTGATCTCCGGAGTGATCAGCACCAGGGCGTTGGCCTCGCGCGCCGTCACCATCTCGCCGGCCCCGTCGACCACCATCCAGCGGCGGTCGCCGGCGAGACCCCACGGCTCCACCCGGGCGGCGTCGAGGTCCTCGCCCCGGCAGGACTTCACGGGAAAGCGGCGCAGTCCGGTCAGCCGCAGCCGGCCCGGATCGGAGTCGCGTCAACCGAGGTCAGTCGACGATGGAGTTGATGCTGCGTTGGACGATCAGGGGGTCGGGAGGGTAGACGACCGCGGTGTCCTTGCCCTCGTAGTCGAACTGATTCAGGAAGAACCGCATCGCGTTGATCCTGGCGCGCTTCTTGTCGTTGCTCTTGATCGAGGTCCAGGGCGCCTCGTCGGTGTCGGTCCGCAGCACCATCGCTTCTTTCGCCTGACCGTAGGCCTCCCACTTGTCCAGGGACTTCAGGTCCATCGGCGACAGCTTCCAGCGGCGCACCGGGTCGATCTGCCGGATGGCGAACCGGGTGCGCTGCTCGGACTGGGTCACCGAGAACCAGAACTTGGTCAGGAAGAAACCGCTCTCCACCAGCATCGACTCGAACAGCGGCGCCTGGTTGAGGAACTGCTCGTACTGCTGGTCGGTGCAGAAGCCCATCACCCGCTCGACGCCGGCCCGGTTGTACCAGGACCGGTCGAACAGGACGATCTCCCCGGCGGTGGGGAGGTGGGTGATGTAGCGGTGGAAGTACCACTGCCCGCGTTCGGTCTCGCTCGGCTTGTTCAGCGCCACGGTTCGCGCGGCGCGCGGGTTGAGGTGCTCCATGAACCGCTTGATCGTGCCGCCCTTGCCGGCAGCGTCGCGGCCCTCGAACAGGACCACCACCTTGCCGCCGGTGTCCTGCAGCCAGTACTGCAGCTTCAGCAGCTCGATCTGCAGCGCGTACTTCTCACGGTCGTAGACGTCGCGATCCATCCGCTCGTCGTACGGGTAGTCCTCCCGCCAGGTCTCGACCGGGTCGCCGCCGGGATCGATCAGGTCCGGGTCGGACCCGTGGTCGTCGTGACTGACGGTGAAGCCTTCTCGGAGCAGGAGGTCGAGGTACTCACGGAAGTTCTCCCGGATGATCACGGAGCCAGTATCGACCCGGTGGGCCAACGGAAGGTGAACGGGGGGCGCCCGGTCCGGCGGGCTGCGGGGTTGACGCGACGATCGCGGCTTTCGAAGATGGACGGGAGACGAACACCGAGGCGCGGAGGTCGCGATGTCGGAGGCAGTGCTGCTGGTCGGGACGAAGAAGGGCCTGTGGATCGGACGCAGCGACGAGCGTCGGGAACGCTGGGAGTTCGGCAAGCCGGAGTTCCTGATGGAGGGCATCTACGCCACCTGCATCGACACCCGTCAGCCGAGCCCGCGGGTGTTCGTCAGCGGACACAGTGAGCACTGGGGTCCCGGGATCTACCGGTCCGACGACCTGGGACGGACCTGGACGGAGACCCAGGGAGCCGCGGTGCGCTTCCCCTCCGATCTGGGGGCCAGCGTGGAGCGGGTCTGGCAGATCCAGCCCAGTCCCGCAGACCCGGACGTGGTCTGGGCGGGCACGCAGCCGTCCGCGCTGTTCCGCTCCGAGGACCGGGGCGAGTCCTTCGAGCTCGTCCGCTCGCTGTGGGACCACCCGCACCGCCCCGAGTGGGGCGCGGGTTTCGGCGGCCAGGCCATCCACACGATCGTGCCGGACCCGGCCGACCGCGATCGGGTCACGGTGGCCATGTCCACCGGCGGGGTCTACCGCACCGAGGACGGCGGGCGGTCGTGGAGTCCGCACAACACCGGCATCAAGGCCTACTTCTTCCCCGACCCGTGGCCGGAGTTCGGTCAGTGCGTGCACAAGGTGGCCTGCCATCCCGACCGGCCCGAGCTGATGTACGCCCAGAACCACCACGGCGTCTACCGCTCCGACGACGGCGGCACCACCTGGACCTCGATCGCCGAGGGGCTGCCGGCCGACTTCGGTTTCCCGATCGTGGTGCACCCCCACGACCCGGAGACCGTCTACGTGTTCCCCTTGATCGCTGACGGCGCCCGGATCCCGCCCGGCGGCGAGGCGCGGGTCTGGCGCTCCACCGATGCCGGCAGGTCGTGGACGGCCTCCAGCCGTGGCCTGCCCGACGAGTTCTATGCCGCGGTCATGCGCGACGCGATGTCGGCCGACAACGCCGAGCGCACCGGCCTGTACGTCGGCGCCCGGGACGGCTCGGTGTGGAGCAGCACCGATGACGGCGACTCCTGGTCCGAGATCGCCCGCCACCTCCCCGACGTGCTGAGTGTCCGGGCGGCGGTGGTCTAGAGGGCGAGACGCCGGATCTGCGTACGACCCGGCGACCGAGCACTGTCGGTGCCTTCCGCCAGAGTGAGCTCCGACAGCGCGACCACCCCAGGAGGCCACTCATGCCCGGCAACCCACCGCCGTTCGACAACGAGACCGACGGTCTCCTGCTCTACCTGACCCAGCAGCGCGACGGGCTGCGCTTCGCGGCGTACGGGCTGACCGAGGAGCAGATCCGGCGGGCGGCCGCCCCGGCGAGCTCCCTGTCCGTGGGTGGGCTGCTCAAGCACGCCGCGCTCACCGAGCGCGGCTGGATCGACATCCTGGACGGCGCGTCGGCGGAGAAGACGGAGGAGGAGTACGGCTCGGACTTCGTGGTCGCCGATGACGAGACCCTGGC
Source organism: uncultured Actinomycetota bacterium (assembly GCA_963794405.1). Classification (GTDB taxonomy): domain Bacteria; phylum Actinomycetota; class Actinomycetes; order Propionibacteriales; family Propionibacteriaceae; genus Microlunatus. The sequence continues at coordinate 17,104 of CAWCDP010000014.1, read as the reverse complement.
TTCGCTGCTGGCTCTGCAGGCGGCGGTGGCGGCGCGCACCGAGGAGGTCGTGCGGTCCCTGCCCAGTCTGGAGGTCGCGGTGCAGCTGCCCGAGGCCCCGTGGTATCCACAGAACACCGACGGATACTCGGCCCGCTGGATCCTGCTGCACGTGATGGAGGAGCTGGCGCGCCACGCGGGCCACGCCGACATCGTCCGCGAGCACCTCGACGGGGCCACGATGTACGAGCTGATGGCTGGGGCCGAGGGCTGGCCGGCGACCGACTGGCTGACACCCTGGCAACCACCGGCCGATCGTCCGTGAACGACCGGTCACAGCCCAGGCTCAGGAAGTAAGGGTACCCTTCCTGACATGGCTGATCGTTCCCGCTCGTCCCGTCCGACCCGGTCCGCGACAGTTCTCCGCAAGGAGTGGCTCACTCCGGGGATGGTGCGGGTGGTCCTCGTCGGCGACGACGTGACGGCGCTCCCCGAGCTGACCTTCACCGACAACTACGTGAAGCTGCTGTTCGCCCCGGCGGGGGCCGATTACCGCTGGCCGTTCGACCCGGAGCGGATCCGGGCCGAGCGCCCGGCGGAGGAGTGGCCGGTCACCCGGACCTACACCATCCGCTCCCTCGATCGCGCCATCGGGGAGCTCGCCATCGACTTCGTGGTCCACGGCGACGCCGGTCTCGCCGGTCCCTGGGCCGCGAACGTCGAGCCGGGGGAGTCCATCGGCTTCCAGGGACCCGGCGGCGGTTACGCCCCCGACCCGACGGCGGTCACCCACCTCCTGGTCGGTGACGAGGCCGCCCTGCCGGCGATCGCGGCCGCGCTGGAGGTGCTGCCCGACGACGCGTCCGCGGAGGTGTTCGTGGAGGTCGCCGACGCTGATCACCACATCGCCCTGCGGGAGACCAGTCGCACCCGGCTGACCTGGGTGCACCGTGGCTCGGCTGCGTACGGCGCGCCGCTGTCCGCGGCGGTTCGGGAGACCTGGGTCCCGGACGCCGGCGCGCAGGTGTTCGTGCACGGCAACGCCGAGCTCGTGAAGGACCTGCGACGGTTCCTGTTCGTCGACCACCGCCACGATCGCAGCCTGGTGTCGATCTCCGGCTACTGGCGCACCGGCCTGAACGAGGACGGGTGGCAGAGCTCCAAGCGGGTGTTCAACGAGCAGATGGAGACCGAGGAGCAGGCTGCCCTGACCTGAGGCCCTCGAGCGATCGACCCGAGGCTCTCGAGCGGAGCGGTATCGTCACCGGCTGGGACACCACAGCACGAGATGAGGATCCGATGAGCAGCAACGTCGCCGGCTGGCGCGCCAGTCACGTGCCCGGACGCTGGCCGGTGCTGATGGGCCCTTCGAGCCTCGTGGTGCTCGACGCGACGACCTCGATCGACCTGACCGAGTTGTGGGAGAAGGTCGTCGGCAGCGCCTCCATGGGGGAGCTCGTGACGGCACTGGCGGCCGTCGGGCCGGACCAGAGTCCCGATCTCGTCGCCCTCTTCTGGTCGGCCGACGGGATGCGTTCCCTGGTGCGCGGCAACGTCCGGCTGGTCGACCCCGCCACCGCCGAGGTCGTCGCCGACGGTGCCGGCATGCTGACCTGGCGTGAGGTCGGTCTGGCCGCCACCGAACAGCTCGAGATCGACCTGGGGGCCGGACCCGTGGGCACCCGCGGGTTGCCGCTGGTGGTGGGTGCGGTGCGGGCCGGGGCGATCCGGATCGAGGCCGGTGAGGGTGCCGTCGTGATCTCGCCGCAGGCGATCTCGTTCGAGCACACCATCCCACCCGACGAGATCGCCGACTGGCCGGCTCGGGACACCCGTGCCGGGGACGCGACGCCGTTGGAGTCCTCCGAGGACGACCCGATCGCGGCCGGGGCCCTCTGGCCGCCGGTGCGCCGGCCTCCTGTCGCCGTGCCGCCGCCGTCACCCTCCTCGGCGATGCCGCCGCTGCCCCCCGCCCCGGTCCCGGTCCCGACTCCACCAGTGGTCGCGCCGGTGGCCGCCGAGGATGACCCCGACTCCCCACTGGGTGAGGGTCTGACCCGGCGGACTTCTCCACCCACCGCCTCGGAGGCGGTGGACCCGGACCGGTTCGAGATGGAGAACGGGGACACCGCACTGATGGCTGTCCCACCCGGCCAGCAGGCGCCCGAGCGGGAGGCCGGCTCGCGGGGCCAGCACACCGGCCCCCTCGTCCAGGCCGCGATCTGTCTCTCCGGTCACCCGAATCCTCCCTACGCCCAGCGGTGTGGGCTGTGCAGCGCACCGGTCCCGCCGCAGACCACGCAGCTGGTGCCCCGGCCCGTGCTCGGCGTGCTGCGTTCCCCGGACGGCTCGAGCGTCCGGATCGACCGACCGATCCTGGTGGGCCGCGCGCCCGTGCTGCGGGACGACCTCGCCGAGGTGCCGGAGCTGATGCGAGTGCCGAGCCCGGGTCAAGACATCAGCCGTACGCACCTGCTGGTCAGCCCGGACGACTGGGAGATCCGGTTGACCGACCTGCACTCGACCAACGGCACCCTGATCGTGCGGCCCGGCCCAGGGGTCGAACGACTCCAGCTGCAGCCCGGCGAACCGTACGCGGTCGTCGTGGGAACCGTGGTCGAGCTCGGTGACGGGGTCAACGTGCTGGTCGACGGTCCGCCCCGACCCGGCAGCTGACGTCCCGCCGATCAGCACCCTGGACCACGAGCATCGCGGGACTCGCGACCCAGGTGCGCCCGGTGCGCCCGGCGGACGCCGTCGCTGGGTAGGGTTCTGGTTCACAACCCACCCAGGTGAGGAGGGGGCCTCATGCCCAGCTCGCGTACGTCGACCGGCCTGCCCCCCGGCGTCCTCGCCGGTGCGACAGGCCCGAGATTGCTGGCCGCGCTCGTCGAGGTCGGCCCGGTCTGGCTGCTCGTCGGGCTGGCGGCGCTGTTCGCCTTCGCTCTGAAAGGCTCGATCCTGGTCGTCGTCCTGTGTCTGGTCCTCGCGCTCGGCTGGGCGGGTCTGGTGTGGGCGCAGCGTGCCCGTCGGGCCGCTGGCCCGGGCATGCGACTGGACAGCCTCCAGATCGTCGGTCTCAGCGACGGCCGCCCGCTGGGCTGGGGCCGCGTGCTGATCCGCTGGCTCGTGTTCGCCGGGCTGACCATCACCGTGGTCGGTCTCATCGCCATGCTGGTCGTGCTGAGCCGGCACCCGCGTCGACAGGGTTGGCACGACCTCGCGGCCAATGCCGTGGTGATCAAGGAACGACCGCTGGCGCCACCCCGGCCGAAGCAGGCCGTGGCTCGGCCCGCGGCGCCCAAGGCCGCCGCCGCTGCCCCGGCGCCCGCGGCGAAGGCCGCCAAGACCTCGTCGTCCGCTCCACCGGCGAAGAAGACCGTGCTCGCGGGCCCCGCCGAGGCCCGCGACAGCAGCGAGGCCGAAGAGACCGTGGTGGTCGCGGACACGGAGGCCGGCGAGCAGGCTGCCGTCGGCGGACCGGCGACCGATGCCCCGGCGCCGACGGACCGGCCCGAGGACGCCGACCCCGGCGAGGACGCTTCCCACGGGTCCGATGCGGGAGACGACGCGGCAGAGGAGCCGGTGGTCGAGGCCGAGTGGATGCTGCGCCTGGACGACGGTCGGAACGTCGCCGTCGACGGGCTCGTCCTGCTCGGTCGCAACCCGCAGCCTCGCGTCGGCGAGGAGGACGCGACCCTGATCAAGGTGTCCGACGAGACCCGTACGGTGTCCAAGTCCCACCTCGCCGTGGGCGTCGACGTCAGCGGGCTCTACGTGATGGACCGCGGCTCCACCAACGGGACCATGATCACCGCACCCGACGGCGGACAGCGGCCCTGCCCGCCCGGCGACCTGGTGGACGTGCCCGGTGGCTCGGTGATCTCCTTCGGTGACCACTGGCTCGAGGTCCACCGCCCCGGTCAGCCGTAGCACGAGCCAGACCCTCACCCACTAGGGTCACAGCCATGCTGCTGTCCGACCGCGACATCAAGGCCGAGATCGACCGCGGCCGCATCGGCCTGGAGCCCTACGATCCGGGCCTCGTGCAGCCGTCCAGCATCGACGTCCGACTGGACCGCTTCTTCCGGGTGTTCGAGAACCACCGGTACCCGCACATCGATCCCGCCGAGGACCAGTCCGAGCTGACCCGACCCATCGACGTGAAGCCGGACGAACCGTTCATCCTGCACCCCGGCGAGTTCGCGCTCGGCTCCATCTACGAGGTGGTGACGCTGCCCGACGACGTGGCCGCCCGGGTGGAGGGCAAGTCCTCTCTGGGCCGCCTCGGTCTGCTCACCCACGCCACGGCCGGCTTCATCGACCCGGGCTTCAGCGGCCACGTCACCCTCGAGCTCTCCAACGTCGCCACGCTGCCGATCAAGCTCTGGCCGGGGATGAAGATCGGCCAGCTCTGCTTCTTCCGGCTGTCCTCCCCGGCGGAGCACCCGTACGGCTCGGCCTTCTACGGATCGCACTACCAAGGGCAGCGGGGGCCGACGCCGAGCCGCTCGCACGTGAACTTCCACCGCTCGCAGATCTGACCGCGCCGGTCCGCTCAGGCGGCTCGGTAGACCGCTATCTCCCCGGACGCGGTCCGGGCCCGGACGCTCACGAACGGTTCGCCCGCCACCGGCTCGTTGCAGGCGTCCATCGCCACCCGGACGGCACCGCTGGTCGAGCTCAGGTCCAGCCAGGCCGTCAGACCGTCGGCGATGCCGATCGTCAGCGAGCCGGAGGCGGTGCGCAGATCGACCGAGCCGCTGGTCGACGGCACGGAGATGTCGCCCGAGCCGGACGAGGCGCGCAGGTCGGCAGCGGTCAACGAGCGGACCAGCAGGTCGCCCGAGCCCGACTTGGCCGTGAGCGCGCACCGTGCCTCGCCGATCACGAGGTCGCCGGAGCCGCTGGTGATCCGGGCGGCACTGCCACCCAGGACCCCGACCGACACCGAGCCCGACCCCGAGGTGACATCGAGGTCGGTGGCTGCGCTGAGGCTGATGTCGCCGGAGCCGGTGGTGAGTCGGCACCGGCCGAGCGGGGCGGTGGCCGTCACGTCCGCCGATCCGGTCCGGGCGGTCAGCGCCGTGCCGGCGGGCACCCCGATGCGGATGTGCGCTGTCTGGTTCCGGAACAGGTGGTCGGGGAACCAGATCCGCAGCGTATCCGCTTCGTGCCGGATGCTCGCCTGCTCCAGCAGCTCCTCGTCCGCCGTGACCGTGCCTTCCACCAGGTCGTCCCGCGGACCGGGCTCGATGTTGACCGAGCCTCGGCTCAGGTTCTCGATCACGATCGCGCGGACCCCGGTGGCGTCGAAGGTCCGGGCCGTCATCGGACCCACCCCTGCACGGTGCCCCGCCGCACCGGTTCGGCGCCGCGTCCGTCGCCGGGATGTCGGCCGCGACCACCGAACATGCCGCCCGCGCCGAACGGTCCGTTCGGCCCGAACACCCCGTACGGCCCGAACGGACCGCTCTCGGTCGGGGGGACCGGCCGGCTGGGTGGCGGCGGAGGGCTGGGGCGGTCGTCGAGGGCGACCATCACGGCCCGCAGCAGCCACGCGTTGGTGGAGATGCCGTCCAGGTCGGCCTTCTCGTCCACCTTCGCCTTGACCGAGGCGGGCAGCCGCAGGCTGATCCGGGCGGTCGACTCGTCGTCGTCGCTCGCACCCGGCTCGTCGAGCGCCGGCGCCGCGTCCGGCGTGCTGTCGGCGGGGTACGGGGGGAAGTCGTCGGGCAGCAGCAGCGTGGGCTCGGGACTGGGGGCCGGCACGAGCACCACCAGCTCCGGATCCGGTCCGCTCATCCGCAGCTCCACCGACGTCGGAGCCGTCTCGGCGCTGATCTGAGCGGCGGCGTCGGAGAGGGCGCGGATCAGAGCGAGTCGGGTGCTGGCCTCCACGGCTCCGCCGAGGCGCTCCGCGGTCTGCCGGGTGCTGTCGTCGCCGAGCGCGGCGGCACTCGTGACGCCTTGCCGGACGGTTTCGAGATAGGGAGATAGGTCCATGACTCCACTATGACGTCATAGTGGCGTCATTCGCAAGAGTTCTGACGTCATAATTCTCAGCAGTCGACGAGGTGGGCGCGAGGGAAGTGGGGCCACGCCGCAGCGCCTAACGGATGGCGTCGGACACGGCGTCTAGGGTCGATCTGGTCGGCGGCGCGGGCGACCGGCCAGTCGTGGTCGCGACCCGCAGGAGGGTCGAGGCCTACCAGGACGAGGTAGCAGGGGTTTCGCGTGATCGAGTTCGAGTCAGTCTCCAAGACCTTCCGGGACGGGACGACGGCCGTCGACAACCTGAGCCTGACGATCCCGTCGGATCAGATCACCGTGATCGTCGGCCCATCGGGTTGCGGCAAGACGACCTCGCTGCGGATGGTCAACCGCATGCTGGAACCCACCAAGGGCAAGATCACCTGGGACGGGAAGCCGGTGAAGTCCCGACGCAAGACGGCCCTGCGCCGGCAGATGGGCTACGTGATCCAGAGCGGCGGGCTGTTCCCGCACCGGACGGTGCTGGAGAACATCGCGACGGTTCCCGATCTGCAGCGTTGGGACAAGCAGAAGTCGCGCAAGCGGGCCGTCGAGCTGCTCGGCAGCGTCGGTCTCGACCGGAAGCTGGGAGGCCGGTATCCGGCTCAGCTCTCCGGTGGGCAGCAGCAGCGCGTGGGCGTGGCTCGTGCGTTGGCGGCCGATCCCCTGGTGCTGTTGATGGACGAGCCGTTCTCCGCCGTCGACCCGGTGGTCCGGGGGGAGCTGCACGAGTTCTTCCTCGGCCTCCAGCGGGAGCTCAGCAAGACGATCATCATGATCACCCACGACATCGACGAGGCGATCAAGCTCGGCGATCAGGTCGCGATCCTGCGGGTGGGCGGCAAGCTCGCCCAGGTGGGGACCCCCCAGCAGCTGCTGGATGAGCCGGCCGACGCCTTCGTCGAGGGCTTCGTGGGCAAGGACCGCGGCTATCGCTCGCTGTCCTTCCAGCCGGCGTCGGGTCTGGGTCTCGGTGATGTGCAGGTGGTCCGGGAGGCCGGCTACACCGGTGGCGACGCTCCGGTCCTGGTGGTCGATGGCGACGCCCGTCCGATCGGCTGGTCAGACCCCGCCCGTCCCGGCTCCGTGCTGGCCCTCGGCGCGACCTTCGACCCCGAGATCGACTCTCTGCGTACGGCCCTGGATGCCACCTTGACCTCACCGGTCGGTCTGGCCGTGGCCGTGACCGGAGACTCCCGCCGGTATGCCGGGGTGGTCGACGCCGACATGATCCTGCGGCAGGTCACCCAGGCCCGGGCGCAGATCGCCGAGTCGATCGCCGTCCGGGCGCACGACGAGCCGGCTGCGGTGGAGGTCGCACCGACCACGTCTGCGGACGTGCCGGTCGAGGATCCCGAAGCCACCTCCGTCCGAGGCGTCCCCGCCGTCGAGAGCGTCGCCCCGGTGGCCGCCGTGGGGACCGCAGGGGCGGCGGCCTGGCCGGAGGACGAGGACCCGGACGCCACCCGCATCGCCGGGCCGTTGTCGGAGCAAGGGGATCCGGGCCTGAGCGAGCCCTGGAGCGAAGCCGCGGTCGACCACTCGGAGGGGCCATCTCCCGAGGTCGAGCAGTGGTCTCCGGAACCCGTGTCTTCTCCCGAACCGGAGGCCGCCCAGGTGCCGGAGCAGGGTTGGGGCGAGGAGCAGAACCCGGCGGTTCAGGCGGACGCCGATCCTCACGGTTCGCAGTTCCCGCTGGACGCCGATCCGTACGGCTCGCAGTTCCCGCCGGTCGCCGACGAGTCGATGTCCACCGCGTACGACGCGCAGCTCGAACGCGACGAAGCCGCCGCGCCTGTGTTCACCGAGCCACCGCTCGATGACACGGCACCGTCCGAGCCCGCGTCGGTCGTCGAGGATCCCTATGGCGACGGCCTCCGCGAGGATGACAGCGCACCGACCGAGCACGCGTGGGTCGATGAGGACAGCGACGGCACCTCGGCCGAGCCGATGCCACCGGTCGACCGGCCCGCCACCGATGATCATGAGCCGCCGCGATGATCGACTGGAACTGGATCCAGCGCAATGCGGCCATGATCGGCCAGCTGCTGGTGGAGCACGTGATCTTGTCGATCGTCCCGGTGCTGGCGGCGATCGTCATCGCGATCCCGCTCGGCTACCTGGTCTTCCGCACCGGCCGCTTCGCCAACTTCCTGTTGGCGGTCCTGGGTGTGGTCTACGCCATCCCGTCGCTGGCCCTGTTCGTGGTGATGCCGGTGGTCCTCGGGACCAAGATCTTGAACCCGGTCAACATCGCCGCCGCCCTGACGGTCTACTCGGTGGCCCTGCTGGTCCGCAGCGTGGTCGACGGGCTCCGGTCGGTGCCGTCCTCGGTGAACGCCTCGGCGGCCGCGGTCGGCTACGGCCGGTTGCGCCGTCTCTTCCGGGTCGAGCTGCCACTGGCCATGCCGGTGATCTTCGCCGGTCTGCGGGTGGTCACCGTCTCCAACATCGCTCTGGTGAGCGTGGGGGCGGTGATCGGCACCGGGGCGCTCGGTGAGCTGTTCACCCGTGGCCTCAACAGCGGGTTCCTGACCCCGATCCTGGTCGGCCTGGTGCTCAGCCTGCTGCTGGCGCTGGTCTTCGACTCGATCATCCTGCTGATCCAACGCGGCGCCCTGCCCTGGGCCCGGGGTGGGAGGACCGCATGATCTGGGAGTACCTGCTGGACCCGGCCAACTGGACCAACCCCGACGCCGGCATCCTGATCCTGCTGGGCCAGCACCTGGCCTACACCGCTCTGGCCGTGCTCGCGGCCGCAGTGATCGGCATCCCGTTCGGGATCCTGATCGGACACACCGGACGCGGTCGCTTCGTGGGGATCGGTCTCAGCAACGCGGCTCGGGCCGTCCCCAGCCTGGGCCTGCTGGTGCTCGTGGTGACCCTGCTCAGCACGGGCATCGGTCCGGTCGTCGGGGTCCTCGCCATCCTCGCGCTGCCGCCGATCCTGACCGCGACGGCGGCCGGGATCAGCGGTGCCGATCCCGGGGCGGTGCACGCCGCGCGGGCTCTGGGCATGACCGGCAACCAGATCATCAGCAAGGTCGAGTGGCCGCTGGCCCTGCCGCTGGTCATCTCCGGGCTGCGCAGCGCGACGCTGCAGGTTGTGGCCACCGCCACCATCGCGGCGTTCGTCTCCGCCGGCGGGCTCGGCCGGCTGCTGATCAGCGGGCAGGCCACCGCCAACTACTCGCAGATGTTCGCGGGCGCGGTGCTGGTCGCCGCACTGGCCATCGTGCTGGATCTGCTGCTCGGTCTCATCGGCTGGCTGGCGGCCCGTCGCACCAGTCCGGGCCGTGCCGCCGAGCTGGCGTTCGCCGCTTCCACCTAGGCTTGCTCGGGAATACCGACCTCATAGTCGCCTCCAGGGGCGCCAGATACGGAGTGCACCTCATGAGTTTCACGCAGCGAATCCTCGGACGGGGCCGCCGCACGTTGGTCGTGGCCGGCATCGGTGTCGCCGCCCTCGCCCTGGCCGCCTGCGGCGGCGGTGGCTCAGACCCGCTGGCCGAGAGCTCCGGCTCTCCGAGCAGCGGGGGCGGCGGCGGCAAGGTCATCGTCGGCTCGGCGGACTTCACTGAGAGCCAGATCCTCGGCGAGCTCTACGCGCAGGCGATGAAGGCGAAGGGTGTCGACGCCTCCACGAAGCCGGGGATCGGCTCCCGCGAGGTCTACATCAAGGCGCTGCAGGACAACTCCATCTCGGTGGTGCCGGAGTACACCGGCAACCTGCTGCTCTACTTCGACCCCCAGGCCACGGCGACGACCGAGGCGGAGATCGCCGCGGCGCTGCCGAAGGCGGTCGGCTCCGACCTCAAGATCCTGGAGCCGTCGCAGGCTCAGGACCAGGACGTCTACGTGGTCACCAAGCAGACCTCGCAGGAGAAGGGGATCACCTCCCTGGACGACCTCAAGAAGATCTCGTCGACCTCCGTCCTCGGGGGACCCGCCGAGCTGCAGGACCGCGCGTACGGGCCGCCCGGGCTGGAGAAGATCTACGGCGCGACCTTCAAGCAGTTCAAGCCGTACGCGTCGCCCGCGGTGAAGGTGAAGGACCTGAACGACAACAAGATCCAGGTGGCCAGCTTCTTCACCACCGAGGCGGCGATCCCGGACAACGGCTACGTCAAGCTGGCGGATCCGCAGTCGATGATCCTGCCGCAGAACGTGGTGCCGCTGATCCGGGCGGACGTGGCGTCCGACACGGCCGCCGTGGACGCGATCAACGCCGTCCAGAAGGCCCTCACCACCGAGGAGCTGACCGCTCTGAACAAGGCCGTGGACGCTGACAACCAGGATCCGAACCAGGTCGCGGCCGAGTGGCTCAAGGCCAAGGGCCTGGCCTGACGGTCTGATCGCAGTCCCGCCCCGTCGGCCCTCGGCCGGCGGGGCGGTGTCGCGTCCTGAGCGCTCTGCTGGTCAATCGTGGGCGAGGATCCGGCTGCGGTGACGACCGCCCCTCAGTCGGAGGGGTCCGCCGGAGCCTTGCCGGACCGCTCGTCGCGCTCGGCCCACTCCAGCAGCGTGTCCAGCGCGTACGGGTGGTCGTCGATGTCGGCGTGCAGATCGCCGAGTTCGGCGAACCGGGCGGGGACCGTGGCGATGCTGAAGTCGCGGGGATCGGCGTCGGCGATCTCGTCCCACCGGACCGGAGTGGACACCAGGCCCATGGGCGTGCCGCGCACCGAGTACGCACTGGCGATCGTGTGGTCCCGCGCGTTCTGGTTGTAGTCCACGAAGATGCTGGCGGGGTCGCGGTCCTTGCGCCACCAGGTGAGGTCCACCAGCCCGTCGGACCGTCGCTCCACCTCACGGGCGAACGCCCAGGCCGCCCGCCGGACGTCGGCGAAGCCGTGCACGGGCGGGATGCGGACGTAGATGTGCAGACCCTTGCCGCCGGACGTCTTCGGGTACCCGACGGCGCCGAGCTCGGCCAGCACCTCCTCGACCAGGGCGGCGACCCGCCGGACGTCGTCGTAGCTCGCCTCCGGCATCGGATCGAGGTCGATCCGCCACTCGTCGGGTTTCTCGGTGTCGTCGCGACGGGAGTTCCAGGGATGGAACTCCACGGTGGACATCTGCACCGCCCAGATCACGTCGGCGGGATGGCTGACGCACAGCTCGTCGGCGTAGCGCTGATAGCGGGGGAACAGCACGCGGACGGTCTCGATCCACTCGGGTGCCCCTCGGGGCAGCCGCTTCTGGTGCACCTTCTCCCCGTCGACCCCGTCCGGGAAACGGTGCAGCATGCACGGTCGGTGGTAGAGCGCGTTGACGATGCCGTCGGCGACCGACAGGTAGTAGCGGGCCAGGTCGAGCTTGGTCTCGCCCCGGGCGGAGAAGTAGACCCGGTCCGGGTTGCTGATCCTCACCACCCGGTCGCCGACCTCGAGCTCGATCCGTCCGTCCGACGCCGCCACGATCTCGAGACTACGGGTCGCCCCGGACACTGTCGGCGGCGACCTTGACCTCGAGTGCACTCGAGGTTGCATGCTGACCGCATGTTGTCAGAACGCCGACCTACGGTGTGGGGATGACCGCCTTCGACTGCGCACCCCGCTCACGCCTCCTAACGGCAGGGTCTCACCGATGAGCATGGAGTCTGCGGCCTGGAGCTCGCTCTACCACATCCGGACGGCCCAGCAGGATCGCCGGCCGTTCAGCCGGGCCACCGTCAGACGCATCATGGTGTTCGCCCGGCCGCACACCGGGCCCCTGGTCGGCTTCCTGGTGCTCAGCGTGGTCGGTGCCTTCCTGGCCGTGGCCACCCCCGTGCTGGCCGGTCGGGTGGTCAACCTGATCTTCGCCGGCGCCCCGTTCGCCCAGGTGCTGACGATCGCGATCGCGATCGGGGTCATCGCCATCCTGGCGGCCGGGCTCGGTCTGCTGCAGCGCTGGCTGTCCGCCCGGCTCGGCGAGGACCTGATCCTCGACCTGCGCCGGGCCGTCTTCGACCACGTGCTGTCGATGCCGGTGGCGTTCTTCACCAGGACCCGGACCGGCGCCCTGGTGAGTCGCCTGAACAACGACGTGATCGGCGCCCAGCGGGCCTTCTCCGAGACGCTGTCCGGGGTGGTCAGCAACGTCGTCGCCCTCGTCCTCGCGCTGGCGGTGATGGTCGCGCTGTCCTGGCAGATCACGCTGCTGGCGCTGGTGCTGCTGCCCATCTTCGTGGTCCCGGCCCGGCGGATGGGACGCCGGCTGGCCCAGCTCCAGCTGGAGGCGGCCAACCACAACGCGGTGATGGGCAACCAGATGACCGAGCGCTTCTCCGCGCCGGGGGCGACCCTGGTCAAGCTGTTCGGTCGCCCCGAGCGGGAGTCCGGCGAGTTCGCGCTCCGGGCCCGCCGGGTTCGCGACATCGGCGTCCGGAGCGCCATGGTGCAGACGGTCTTCATCACCGCGCTCACCCTGGTCTCCGCGCTCGCCCTCGCGCTGGTCTACGGTCTGGGTGGCTGGTACGCGCTGCAGGGCAGCCTGACCGCCGGCTCCGTCGTCACGCTCGCGCTGCTGATCACCCGCCTGTACGCCCCGATGATCGGGCTGGCCTCCGCCCGCGTCGAGGTGATGAGTGCGCTGGTCAGCTTCGAGCGGGTCTTCGAGATCTTGGACCTGAAGCCGTTGATCACCGAACCCGAGCGTCCCGAGAATCTGCCCGACGGTCCGCTCTCGGTCCGCTTCGACGACGTCACCTTCGCCTACCCGTCGGCGGAGAAGGTCTCGTTGGCTTCGCTGGAAGAGGTCGCGGTGCTGGACACCCGAGGTGGTGTCGACGTGATCCACGACGTCAGCTTCGAGGTGGGCGCCGGGCAGATGGTCGCCCTGGTCGGTTCCTCGGGGGCGGGGAAGTCGACGATGGCCCAGCTGCTCGCCCGGCTCTACGACGTGGACGAGGGCAGCGTGCGGCTCGGTGGTGTCGACGTCCGCGAGCTGAGCTTCGCCGATCTGCGCCGGGCGGTGGGCATGGTGACTCAGGACGGCCACCTGTTCCACGAGTCGGTCCGGGAGAACCTGCTGCTGGCCGGGCCGACGGCCACCGAGGCCGACCTGTGGGACGCGCTGCGCCGGGCCCGGCTGGACGGCTTGATCGCCTCGCTGCCGGACGGACTCGACACGGTGGTGGGGGAGCGAGGGTACCGGCTGTCCGGCGGCGAACGGCAGCGGCTGACCATCGCCCGGCTGCTGCTGGCCCACCCGCGGGTGGTCATCCTCGACGAGGCGACCGCCCATCTGGACTCGACCTCGGAGGCAGCGGTCCAGGCCGCTCTCGGCGAGGCGCTGGAGGGGCGGACGGCGGTGGTGATCGCGCACCGGCTGTCGACCATCCGCGCTGCGGACCTGATCCTGGTGATCGAGGACGGCCGGGTGGTGGAGAGGGGCCGGCACGGGGATCTGCTGGCTGCCGGCGGTCGCTACGCCGAGCTCTACGAGACCCAGTTCGCGACTCAGGAGGTCTGAGGCTCGTGAGCGGGAAGACGACGTAGTCGGTGACTGCGCGTCGCCGTCGCGAGCGGGCGCATGGATCAGTCCGGGTCGGGGGTCGGTGCGGTGGTCCCCGCCAGCGGCAGGCTGACGACGAACCGGGTCTCGCCCGGGCGGCTCTGCACGGCAACGGTTCCGTGGTGGGCCTCGACCACGGCGGAGACGATGGCCAGGCCGAGGCCGGTGCTGGCACCTCGGGCCGCGCCGGCGGCGCGCACCCGGCTGGTGTCGGCCCGGGTGAAGCGCTCGAAGACCCGGTCCACGATCTCGGGGGCGATGCCGGGGCCGTCGTCGGAGACGGTGATCACGGCGCGATCTCCGACGGTGGTCAGTGACGCCTCCACCCGCGTACCCGCCGGCGTGTGGGTGCGGGCGTTGGCGAGCAGGTTCGCGACCACCTGGTGCAGGCGGAACTGGTCGGCCGGCACGGTGACCAGCTCGTCGGGCAGCGACAGCGCCCAGGAGTGGTCGGGCCCGGCCGCCCGGCCGTCGCTGAGGGCGTCGATCAGCAGCGCGTTCAGGTCGGTGGGCCGGATGTCCAGGGCCTGGTCGGCGTCCAGCCGGGCCAGCAGCAGCAGGTCCTCGACGAGGCGCGACATCCGATCGGCCTCCGACTCCACCCGTGACATCGCGTACGCCGCGTCCGGCGGGATCGACTCGCCGCTGCGCTTGGTGAGCTCCGCGTACCCCCGGATGGCGGCCAGCGGGTTGCGCAGCTCGTGCGACGCGTCGGCCACGAACTGGCGGACCTTGGTCTCGCTCGCCTGCCGGGCCGCGAGCGCCTCTTCGACGTTGTTGAGCATCCGGTTGAGCGCGAGGCCGACCCGGCCGACCTCCGAGTCGGGATGGGTGTCGGCCGGCGGCACCCGGACGGCGAGAGCCACCTCGCCGCGGTCCAGGGGCAGCTGCGACACCAGCTGCGCCGTGGCCGCGACCCGGTTCAGGGGCCGCAGGCTGCGTTCCACCAGCGACCGGCCGATCAACGCGGCGGCTCCCACCGCGAGGATGGACAGCACGATCTCCACGGCGATGAGGTTCGCCAGGGACGCATCGACCTCGGCGAGAGGAAGGCCCACCGCGTACGTGACGCCACCGTTGTAGCCGGTCCAGCTGACGACGCGGTAGCGCCCGAGCTCGGGCAGGTCGATGGTCGTGGCCCGACCGACCACGGACTCGGCGGCGAGCTGGCCGGCCGTCGCGTCGTTGGTCCAGGTCGGCTTGGTGCGTTGCCCGTCGTCCTTGAGCACGATCGCCTTGGGCTCGATCCCGTCGATCGAGATCAGCATCAGGGTGCCGACTGTCTGGCCGAGGGTCTGGATGCCCTCCGGGGGGCTGCCGTCATCGCCCGAGGGGCTGGGCGCACCCCGCATCGCGCGGCTCTTGGCGCCCACCAGCTGGTCGTCCAGCTGGCTGGTCAGCAGCGTACGGGTGGCCAGCGCGGTGAACAGGCACAGCAGGACCGCGATCACGGCCACCAGACCGACGACCCGCAGCACCAGCTGACGCGCGAGCGTGCCGCGCCCGCCGGCGGCGGCTGGAGAGGCGTCGAGGGTGTCTGGGGGTGACGACATCACGTCGCCGGGCGGAGCACGTACCCGGCACCTCGCATGGTGTGGATCATCGGCGCCCGGTTGGCGTCGATCTTCTTGCGCAGGTAGGAGATGTAGAGCTCCACGACGTTCGCCTGGCCCCCGAAGTCGTAGTTCCAGACCCGATCGAGGATCTGGGCCTTGCTCAGCACCCGCCGCGGGTTCCGCATCAGGTAGCGGAGCAGCTCGAACTCGGTAGCGGTCAGCTGGATGGGGTCACCGGCGCGGCTCACCTCGTGGCTGTCCTCGTCCAGCGTCAGGTCGCCGACGACGAGCAGCGACTCGCTCCGGCCGGTCGCCGCTCCGCTGCGCCGCAGCAGGGCGCGCAGGCGGGCGATCACCTCCTCCAGGCTGAACGGCTTGGTCACGTAGTCGTCGCCACCGGCGGTGAGCCCGTTGATCCGGTCGGAGACGGCGTCCTTGGCGGTCAGGAAGATGACCGGCACGTCGGGGTCCTCGGACCGGACCCGGCGCATCACCTCGAGGCCGTCGAAGTCGGGCAGCATCATGTCGAGCACGATCGCGTCCGGACGCACCTCACGCGCCGCCTTGACCGCCTCGATGCCGGACGCCGCGGTGGAGACCTGCCAGCCCTCGTACCGCATGGCCATCGACAGCAGCTCGGTGAGGCTGCTCTCGTCGTCGACCGCCAGGATCCGGATCGGAGTCCCGTCGGGCCGGGTGAGCGGAGCGGGAGAGGTCTGCGTGGGGCTCATGCTGTCCATCGTCGGGGTGACACCTCCGTGAGAACTGTGTCTTCACTGTGACACACCTGTGAAGACCCCCCGAACGACGAACCACCGGCCCGATCGACCAGGTGGTGGTCGTCGAGCCGGTGGTCCGGGGTGTGTTCTAAGGGGCGGGCGTCACCAGGAGGAGGAGGCGCTCACCATGGACGAGGTGCCGGTGGTCGACGAGCCGGTGGCCACGTCGTCCTCGACCTCGGTGTTCTTCGGCCGACGGAACAACCGGTCGATGGCCACCCGACCCGGGCCGAAGCAGAGCAGCGTCAGCGCCAGCAGGGCCAGCGTCACGTTGTACTCCCAGCCACCGGCGTAGACACCGGCCGGATCGACGAGGTCCGGACCCCGCCAGTAGTTCGTGTAGGAGATCAGCAGGACCTGCTGCACCAGCGCCAGCAACGCGACCAGCGGGGTCAGCGCGCCGAGGACGAGGAAGATGCCACCGACCAGCTCGAGGATCGTGACCCCCCAGCCGGCGTAGACCGGGTACGGCACGGAGAACTGGGTGAGGTACTCGATGTACTTCGGCACCCCGTCGGTGGTGAACAGCCACCGGGTGAGTCCGTGCCAGATCATCAGTCCGCCGAGGCCCAGACGGATCAGCAGGAGAGTGATGTCGCGGAGGACCTGGATGAAAGCGGTCATGTCGAGTCTTTCTTCGAGGGCGATGCTGGCGCCCACGCTACGCAGGGAGGCGCCCTATCCGCCGACACCACGCCGTCCGTCACGCGGCGCGTGCACGGGGAACCGCGCGGACCCGCGTACGGGTGGAGTGGGTCGGCCACTTAGGTTGCGGGGATGGCTGACGAGCGCGAGGTGCTGACCTGGTCCGACTTCGGGGTCGCGAGTCGGGCACTGGCGTCCGAGATCGCCGCCAGCGGCTTCCGTACCGACATCGTGATCGCCGTGGCCCGCGGCGGGCTGCTGCCGGCCGGAGCGCTGGCGTACGCGCTCGGGACGAAGGCGGCGGGCACGCTGAACGTGGAGTTCTACACCGACGTCGAGGAGACGCTGCCGGCCCCGGTGGTGCTCGAGCCGCTGCTCGACACCGCGGCGCTGGCCGGCAAGAACCTGCTGGTGGTGGACGACGTGGCCGACAGCGGTCGGACGCTCGCCCTGGTGATGGAGCTGCTGACGCCGCACGCCGCCTCGGTCCGTTCGGCAGTGCTCTACACCAAGCCTCGGACGGTGATCCATCCCGACCACTCCTGGCGGGAGACCGACCTGTGGATCACGTTCCCGTGGTCGGCCGAGCCGCCGGTCACCGTCGGCGCCTCC
>CAWCDP010000013.1:0-103052 GCA_963794405.1 uncultured Actinomycetota bacterium | reverse complement strand
CAGATCCCCAACGTCGTGGTCACCTCGCGGATCCGCTCACACTGGAACCTGGTCATCGAGGCCCCGTTCGCCACGAACTCCTCGAACGAGCACCCGAACGCCAGCGGGACGAGGTGGCGGTTCTCGGTGGACGTGGTGAGTCCGAGGATCGGTGTCAAAGGACCTAGGCCGAACCGCAGAACCAGCGACGCCGCGTACCCGAGACGGACCTCCTCGGCCGATCCTTCCCAACCCTCCTCGCGCAGCCCGCGGACGTACTCGGCGAGACAGAGTCGCTCGAGGTCATCCCACTCACCGGGCGGGCTGCCGAGGAACGCCATCGTCGCTCCGATCAGCGGCGCCAGCTCGGCGCCGAGCGGAGCCGTCCCGCAGTAGGCCCAGTCGAAGGCCACGTTCCGCATCGCTGTCCCGTCCGGCACGCGGCGCAGGTTCCGCGGGAAGACGTCGTTGTGGGTGAAGGTCGTCGGTAGCTCGTCCAGGGCCGCGTACACGGTCTGCCGGTTCTCCCAGAGTGCGGAGAACGCGGAGCCGACCTCGATCGGGTAGATCCGACCCGCGTCAGGATGCTGGGCGGCGGCGGAAAGCACGCCGATCGTCTGGCGCGCCTGGTCGGTCCAGCCGGTCAGCCAGTGGTCGGACAGCCACGGGTCGGAGGGCGGCGCGGAGCCGGTGAGGTACCGGCCACCGAAGACACCGAGCGCGTGCGCCACCTCGCCGAAGTCTGCGAGTGGCCACTGGTGGGGGACGTCGCCCAGATCCTCCAACGCGATCCAGGCCACGGGCCCCGCGGCGCCACGGATCTCGCCGGCGCCCAAGCAGCGCGGAGGGACCAATGGACCGGTCAGCTCGGTGAACCAGGGTGCCTGGTAGGCCAACCACTCCCGCTTCCAGTAGTCCCACGCCGAGGGGTCCTCGCTCACCGACTGGAAGTCGAAGTGCTCGGTGGTGAACACCTTGATCACCAGCGACCAGACCTGCGGGGCACTCCTGCCGACGCTGGCGGAGCCGGTGACCCGGTAGAGCTGCGTACCCGTGCCGACGCCGATGAAGATCGGCTCGTGATGGTGCTCGAGCACCTCGGCGCGGTCGTCGTCGAGCAAGCACCGGACGAGATCGGTCCAGGTCTCGATCCCGAGCTCATCGAGGTGGGTGGCGGTGCCGGCGACGTCCACGTGACTCTCCCTGCGTCAGGTCCGACGGTAGACCCGAGCCTTCCCGGGAGTCGAGTCATTTCGGCGGGCCAGCGGGCGGGTGATCATCGTGGTCTCGCCCCGACGTCCCCCCACCGGATCGACCCCTGCATCCGACCCAGCCTCCTCTCAGGAAGTACCAAGGCTCAGGTTTATCTCGTAAACGGCAGAGGATGACATGACACTCACCCGACGACACTTCCTCGCGGCCTCGGCCGCGGCGGCGGCCACACCCGCCCTGGCGGCCTGTGGCGGCTTCTCCACGGCCGGCTCCGACGCCGGCAGCGACGCCGAGGGTGGCGCGCTGACCTTCACTACCTGGGGCACCGACAGCGAGCTGGCCGGCTTCACGAAGGCCATCGACGGCTTCCAGGCGGCCAACCCCGGCTCCACGGTGACGCTGAACGCGGTCCCGTACGAGCAGATGTTCACCAACATCGACGCGCAGCTGCAGGCCGGCAATCCGCCCGACGTGTTCCGGGTGCCCTACTACACCTTCGGCGCGTACGCCGGCCGCGACCAGCTGCTCGACCTCAGCAGCCACCTGCCCGGCGACTTCGCCGACCGGTTCACCCCGCAGGCGTGGGCGGCCGTGCAGGGCGGCGGGAAGCCGTATGGGGTGCCGCACCACACCGACACCTCGGTGATCCTCTACAACAAGGACGCGCTCGACGCGGCCGGGGTGAAGAGCGTGCCGACCACCCTGGAGGAGGCGTGGACCTGGGAGGAGTTCGCCCAGCTCGCCACCACCCTGCGCAAGAGCCTGCCGAGCAGCAAGTACCCGTTCGCCTACAACTGGCAGGGCAACGGCGTGACCCGCTGGCTGAGCTGGCTGTTCGAGGCCGACGGTCGCTTCCTGGCCGAGGACCTGATCGCGCCGGCCATCGACTCCGACGCCGGCCGCCAGGCGGTTGAGTTCACCTCCAGCTTCTTTGCCGAGAACTTCGTGCCGAAGAACAACTCGGTGAAGTCGACGACCTACGCCGCCGACACCTGGTATGCCCAGACGGCCGTGATGACCTTCGGTGGCGCCTTCCTGATCCCCGACGCCGAGTCCACCCTGGACTTCGAGTGGGGTGCGACCTTCTCGCCCCGCAAGGTCCGCTCCGCCGGCGACTTCGGCGGCAACGCGCTGGTGGCCACCAAGGCGACAGCCAAACCGGAGCTGGCCGCCAAGTTCCTCGACTTCGTCACCACCGAAGGGCCGATGCGCGACTTCTGTGCCTCCTCCTCGCTGCTGCCGACCCGTGCGGACCTGGTCGAGAAGGGCATCGAGTTCGCCGTCCGGCCGGAGCTGTCGCCGATCTTCATCGGGCAGGCGTCGACGGTCAAGGCGCAGGACTCCAGCCAGGTCGCCTCGCCCAACATGTCCAAGATCATCACCGTGCTGAAGGACCAGCTGGAGCAGGCCTTCGTCGGTGGGCAGGACGTCGACACCACGGTGAAGGGCCTGTCCGACGGCATCGCCGCCGCCACCGCCTCGTGAGGGCGGCGCGGTGAGCGTACGATCGCTGTCCGCAGCCCGGACCCGGGAGTCCGTGGCCGCGTACGCGTTCCTCAGCCCGAACCTGCTCCTGCTCGGGCTGTTCGTGTTCGTGCCGCTGGTCGGCACGGTCGTGATCAGCCTGCAGAAGACCGACGGGTTCGGTTCGGGGTCCTTCGTGGGGGCGGACAACTACGTCCGCCTCGTGCAGGACCCGCTGTTCTGGCGGTCCGCTGCGAACACGGTGCTGTTCACCGTCCTGGTCACCCCGATCTCCATGGGGCTGGGACTTCTGGCGGCCGTGCTGCTGAACTCGGTGCTGCCCGCGCGGGCGGCGTTCAGGTCCGCGGTGATCGTGCCGATGGCGATCTCCGGGGTGGCCACCGCGCTGATGGGGCTGTTGATCTTCGACGAGAACAGCGGACTGATCAACCTGCTGTTCCGCTCGATCGGTCTGGCGGGGGTCAGCTGGCAGTCCGGGGGAGCGGCCGCGTTCGCCTCGGTGGTGCTGGTCACCCTGTGGTGGCGGGTCGGCTTCAACATGCTGATCTACCTGGCCGGTCTGCAGGGGGTCAGTCCCGACGTCTACGAGGCAGGCCGGCTGGACGGGGCGAGCACCTGGCAGCTGTTCCGCCACCTGACCGTACCGTTGGTGGGTCCGTCGTCGTTCTTCCTGTTGATCATGAACGTGATCTACTCCTTCCAGGTGTTCGACCTGGTGTTCGTGATGACCGGCGGCGGCCCGGAGAACGCCACCTCGGTGCTGGTCACGTACGCGTACGACAACGGGTTCGTGACCCGTGACCAGGGGTACGCCGCCGCGATCGGCCTGGTGCTGTTGCTGATCATGCTCGCCTTCACCGCCGTGCAGTGGCGGATCAGCCGAACGAGGGATCTGGTCGGATGACCCAGCGCGTCGCCGTGGACACTCCGGCCCCCGCCCCCTCGAGCCCACCACCCACCTCACCGGACCGCACCCGCCTGCGTACCCGCCGTCGTCGGCATCGTGCCGGCGTGGCTCTGCGTCTCGTGCTGGCGATCGGCATGTGCGCGGTGCTGCTGTTCCCGCTCTACTGGATGGTCGTGGTGGCCCTCTCCTCCCGGGCCGAGCTGCTGGGCGGCACCCTCCGCCTGTGGCCCCGGGAGCTCACCCTCGACAACTTCGAGCGGGTCTTCGCGTCGTTCCCGGTGCTCACCTGGTTCGGCAACTCGGTGGCCATCTCGCTGACCGTGTCGCTGCTCACCGTCACGGTGAACCTGATGGCCGGCTACGCCTTCGCCCACCTGCGGTTCCGCGGCTCCACCGTGCTGTTCCTGCTCACCCTGTCCACCATGATGCTGCCGGTGCAGGTGATCATGGTCGCGCTGTTCGGGCTGGTCACCGGCATGGGTCTCTACGGCAGCTACTGGGCGGTCATCCTGCCGTCCGCCGCGTCGGCCTTCGGCATCTTCCTGGCCCGGCAGTTCATCCTGGCCATCCCGCGCGACCTGATCGAGGCGGCCCGGCTGGACGGGGCGGGGAACTGGTCGGTCTTCACCCGGATCGTGCTGCCGCTGTCCAAGCCGCTGCTCGCGGTGCTGTTCTTCATGAGCCTGTTGCAGTCCTGGAACGACTTCGCCTGGCCGCTGATCGCCCTGAAGCAGAACGAGCTGTTCACCCTGCCGATCGGTCTGCTCTACCTGCAAGGGCAGTTCGGCTCCGACTACGGCGGCACGATGGCCTTCGCGCTGCTCAACGTCGCGCCGATGGTGCTGATCTTCCTGGTCTTCCAGCGCTACTTCATCCAGGGGTTCGCCCGCAGCGGGATCCGCTGAGCCGTCTGTCGAGGCGACCGGTAGCGTCGGCGGTCAGCCAAAGGAGGCCCTCATGACCGTCGTACTCGCCCTTCGCTGCGCGGACGGACTCGTCCTCGCTGCCGATTCCCAGATCACCGACAGCGCCCGCGGACTCAGCTATCCGTCGCAGAAGCTGCATCCGTTCGGCGACCACGGGGCCTGGGGTGGCAGCGGCGCCCGGGCCGTGCTGACCGAGGTGGAGAAGGTCTTCGACGAGAAGGCGCCGGGCATCCTGGTCGGCAGCGAAGACGTCAGCCGTGAGGTGCAGGAGATCGTCGTCCCGCTGCTGCGGCACCACTACGACAGCTTCATCGCCGAGGTGCCGGGCGAGAAGCAGGGCGGGTCCACGCCGGCGACGTACGTGCTGGTGGCCGGTTACGCCGGCGACATCCCGTTCATCGTCGACATCGACCCGCACGGGCTGATCGGCCGGTACGAGGAGGTGGGCTTCCACGCCATCGGCAGCGGTTCCGCCATGGCTCAGCAGGCAGGGGCGCTGCTGGCGCACTTCTCGATGACCGAGCGGGACGTCGACCATGGCGTGCTGATCGCGGTGCGCGTGCTCGACGCGCTGCGGACCACCTCACCGAGTGTGGGCGGTCCGGTCGACGTCTACCGGATCACCCCGGAGGCGGCGGAAGCCCTGTCGGAGCGCGACATCGCCAAGGTCCGCAAGCGGGTGGTGCGCTGGCAGGAGGCCGAGAACGATCTGCTGGACCGGCTGCCGAAAGACTGAGGCCAACGGGGTCGTCCCTCAGGCCCCCTGTGTGGTGCTGATCATCGCCAACGGTGCCGGCCCGACAGCAGAGCGACAGTTGCCGTGGCCGCGCCGAGAAGCATCGCCAGGACGCCTCGGACGACGTCATCGGATCGGCCCGTCGCCCCGTAGTAGATGCCGACCCCCGCACCGAAGAGCAACCAGACACAGCCGAGTCCGATGGCGGCGTGGCGGATCCTCTTCGACCAGTCCGGGCCCGCGGGTAGGTCAGACTTCGTCATGGCGAGCCGAACGACGACGGGTCCACCGCAGAGGCTGTCCGGCGCAGGCGAGAGCCGCTCGTGTTCCGGCGGGAGCGCAGTCGGCCATGCCTCGAGCCTACGGAGCCCGACCCTGAGGCGTTACACCCTCAGGGGTGTATCTGATCGGGGCTGGCGGCTGCCGGCGACGTCGAACCCGGTCCTGGTCGATCTAGGCGGGACCGTAGTCCAGGTGCACCACGCCGTTGTCGTACACGTGGTGGTCCTTCAACCGGAGCGAGGTGGTGTCGACGCCGTCGGCCCAGAGCCGCTGTCCCGCGCCGACAGCGACCGGGTAGACGAACAGGTGCAGGTCGTCGACCAGGCCGTCGGCGATCATCGCCCGGACCAGGGTGCCGCTGCCGGACACGTAGATGACCCCATCCACCTCGTCCTTGAGCCGCTGGATCGCGGCCGCTTCGTAGCCGCCGAGCCGGACCAGCGGCCCCCATTCCACGGCCGGTTCATGGGTGCCGACGACGTACTTGGTGGTGTCGTTGAAGAACGGCGCCCCCGGGTCGTCCTCGGCGGTGCGTGACGACCAGGCCGGGGCGAACATCTCGTACGTGGTCCGGCCCAGCAGGATGGCCTCGGCCGCCCCGGTGATGCTCGCCAGCGTCTCGCCCATCGCGGGATCGAAGCCGAACGGCGCCGTCCAGGCGGGGTTCTCGTACACCCCGTCGACGGCGATGAACTCGTGCACGGAGATGGTGCCCATGACTGACCTCCAGGTCATGCGGTTCGTCGGCCGGTCCACCCGGACGCGGACAGCCCAGCGGATATTGTCGTCTATGCCCTCCACCGACTCCGCTGCGCTGCTCGAGCGCCTCGCCGCCATCGACACCACCTCCCTGAAGGACGCGGCCGGGCCGTCGCTGCGGGTGCTGCCGGCGGCGCTGCGCCCGGTCCGTGCCGGCGTACGGCTGCTCGGTCGGGCTCTGACGGTCGACGCGCGGGAGGATCTGATGCCGGTGCTGGCGGGGTTGGCGCAGTCCGGGCCCGGTGACGTCCTCGTCATCGCCGGCCACCCCGACCACGCGGTGGCCGGTGAGCTGTTCGCCACCGAGGCCCTCCGGCGGGGTGTCGCGGGCCTGGTCATCGACGGCCGCTGCCGCGACAGCCGCATCCTCGCGGGCCTGAACCTGCCCGTGTTCGCCCGCGGGGTGGCGCCGTCGGCCTGCCCGGCGCGGGCGCTGCCGGTGACCCAGGTGCCGATCGTGATCGGCGACGTGACCGTCCGGCCCGGCGACGTGGTGCTGGGTGACGACGACGGCATCGTGGTGGGCAGCGAGGACGAGCTGTGGCAGGCCCTCGACGGGGCCGAGGTCATCCAGCAGCGAGAAACCGCGCTGCGGCGGGCGATCGAGGCCGGTGAGTCGCTGTTCGACCACCTGAACGTCGACGAGCACGTCGCGGCCCTGCGCGACGGCCGGGACAGCAAGCTGACCTTCTCGTGACCGCCGAGCGCGCCCTCCGCTACGCCACCCGGATGGACCGGGTACGGCCGTCGGCCATCCGCGAGCTGCTCCGGCTCGGCACCGATCCGGAGATCATCTCCTTCGGCGGTGGCTACCCCGACCCGGCGCACTTCCCGATCGACGAGCTGGCCCAGGTCTACGCGGAGCTGCTCACGCCCGCTCATGCCGCGGCCCTGCAGTACACGGCCTCCAACGGGCTGCCGCAGCTCCGGGCCCAGGTGGCCGAACGCCTGAGGAGGGACGGCATGCCGGCGGACGCCGACGACGTGCTGATCATCCAGGGCGGTCAGCAGGGACTCGATCTGGCCGCCAAGCTGATGATCAACACCGGCGACGTGATCATCACCGAGGATCCCACGTTCCTGGGGGCACTGATCGCCTTCGCGCCGACCGAGCCGCGCTATGCACCGGTGCGCTCCGACGCCGACGGGATGGACACCGACCACCTCGCCGAGGTGCTCGACGCGAACCCGGACACGAAGATGATCTACGTGGTGCCCGACTTCGCCAACCCGACGGGGGTCACGCTGAGCCTGCCGCGCCGCCGCCGGCTGATCGAGCTGGCGAACGCGTACGGGGTGCTCGTCCTGGAGGACACGCCCTACCGGCCGTTGCGCTACGAGGGCGAGTCCCTGCCCACGTTGAGGAGTCTGGACACGGAGGGGAGGGTGCTGCACCTCGGCAGCTTCTCCAAGATCCTCGCCCCGGGTCTGCGGCTGGGCTGGGCCACCGCGAGCCCGGACATCCTGGAACGCATCGCGCTGCTCAAGCTGGCCGCCGACACCCAGAACAGCACCCTGAACATGGCCGCCACCTCGGCGTATCTCGCCCGGTACGACATCGACGCGCACATCGCCCGAGCCCTCCCGGTCTACCGGCGCAAGCGCGATCTGATGCTGGCCACCATGGGGGAAACGTTCCCGGACGGGGTCGAGTTCACCCACCCCGACGGTGGGCTGTTCGTCTGGCTGACGTTCCCGAGCGGCTTCGACGCCGGAGCGTTCATGGCCGACACGTTGCTACCGGAGGCGAAGATCGCGTACGTGCCGGGGGCGACCTTCTTCCCCGTCCACCACCAGCCCCATCACGCCCGGGTCAGCTTCTCCGGGGTCCCGGACGAGCGGCTCGTCGCCGGCATCACGGCGCTCGGCCGGCTGCTGACCGAGCATCTGCGCTGAAGGCGATCGTCAGGCCGACAGAGCGCTCGGGAACCGCGTCTCGAAGTCGAGGATGTTGACCCAGGTCGGCACGATCCGGATCCGGGCCATCGGCTTGCCGCGGAGCGAGTCGGCCCAGGCGCGACCCTGATCGGCGCCGAAGTAGCGTTCGGCGGACTGCGCGTACTCCTCGGTCACGTCGTCCTCTCGTGTCACCTCGGCCGATCCGCGGAGGAACAGCGCGTGGTAGGGGAAGGTGGCGGAGTCGATGGTGATGGCCACCGCGGGGTTGGCCTCGAGCGCACTGATCTTCGGCGCCTTGATCGGGCACCCCAGCGTGAGGGCGACACCGTCCCAGTGGAACCAGATGGGCACCACGCGTGGTGTCCCGTCGAACCAAATGTAGGCCAGCCGGGCCGGCACGGAGGAGGCCAGCAGCCCCACCGCGACCGGGTCCTCCAGCAGCGCCTGGGTGTCGGCATTTGCGGTCATCATCGACTCCGTCCCCGAGAACTCGCCTTCGACGGTACTCCCGCGTCGGGGCTCTGTCGACGGTCCTCAACAGCTCGACAGTGGTACCCAGGGCGGAGGTCGCTGTCCAGGAGGGGGCGGCCGGTTGGGACGCGTCGGGTACAACGGAAGGTACGGCGTTCTCACCGAACCGGACGTCGAAGGGAGGGCTGACCATGCTGGTGATCTTCGGCTTCAGCGTGTCCGAGGACGTGCTCGGCGTCGTCCGCTACGTCTGCGAGACCTGCGGCAACGAGGGCGCGCACCGGGTGCTGCGGCACCGCCGCCGGTTCACGCTGTTCTTCATCCCGCTGTTCTCCGTCGGCACCCGGTATGCCGACGTCTGCACCTGGTGCGCGCGCACCCGCGAGCTGTCGCAGGATCAGGCCGAGCAGGTCACCCGCCAGCTGCGCTGACGAGGTGGTCGGTCGAGGGTCGACGCTCAGGTGCCGCAGAAGGTCCGGTACGGCGCGGAGTCCGACGGCGCCGGTTCGGTGTAGTGCTCCTGCCCCGGCCGCTCCGTGTAGGGATCCCGCAGCACCTCCAGCAGTCGGGTCAGCGGCGCGAGGTCCTCGAAGGTGGCCGCGTCGAGGGCATCCTCGACCAGGTGGTTGCGGGGGATGTAGAGCGGGTTGACCCGGTCC
Organism: uncultured Actinomycetota bacterium; assembly: GCA_963794405.1. Taxonomy (GTDB): domain Bacteria; phylum Actinomycetota; class Actinomycetes; order Propionibacteriales; family Propionibacteriaceae; genus Microlunatus. The sequence continues at coordinate 93,737 of CAWCDP010000013.1, read as the reverse complement.
ATGGCGTCGGCGTCCGGTCCGAGATCGAGCCAGCGCGACAGCCAGCCGGCCAGCGTCTCGTGATCACTCACCTGTCCCTGCAGCCGATCGGCGTCGCCGCGTCGCGCCCGCGCCAGGTCGCGGAAGAACGACGTCAGGTCGACCCGCTCGGTCTGCATCAGTCGGACGAGATCGTCGAGCAGCCTGCCCGCGCGGTCCGGGTCGACGTCGTCGGCGAGTCCGAGCTTGGCCCACATGCCGGCCGTCCAGGCGGCGCTGTAGCGCGACCGGAAGGCCAGCAGTGCCTCCTCGGCCAGCGCGATGGCCTCCGGTTGTTCGGCCGCGAACACCGGCAGCAGGGGTTCGGCCAGCCGGGCCAGGTTCCACTCCGCGACCACGGGCTGCTGGCCGTAGGCGTACCGGCCACCGTGGTCGATGGAGCTGAAGACCGCTGTCGGGTCGAAGGCGTCCAGGAACGCGCACGGTCCGTAGTCGATCGTCTCGCCGGAGATCGTCATGTTGTCGGTGTTCATCACCCCGTGCACGAAGCCGACCAGCATCCACTGCGCGAGCAGCGCGGCCTGCGCGTCCACCACGGCGGAGAACAGCGCCAGATAAGGGTTGTCGGCCTCCCGGGCGGCGGGATGATGCCGGTCGATGGCGACGTCGGCCAGCCGGCGGAGCAGGTCCAGGTCGCCGGTCGCGCGGGCGTACTGGAAGGAGCCGACCCGCAGGTGGCTGCTCGCCACCCGCGCCAGCAGAGCGCCGGGGACGAGCGTCTCGCGCTGCACACCGCGGCCGGTGGCCACCACGGCCAGCGAGCGGGTGGTGGGGATGCCCAGGGCGTGCATCGCCGTGCTGATCACGTACTCGCGGAGCATCGGTCCCACGGCGGCGAACCCGTCACCGCCACGGGAGAACGGCGTCGGCCCCGATCCCTTCAGGTGCAGGTCGCACAGCCGACCGTCGGCATCGCGCAGCTCGCCGAGCAGCAGCGCCCGACCGTCGCCGAGGCGGGGGTTGTAGCCGCCGAACTGATGCCCTGCGTACGCCTGCGCGACCGGGGTCGCCCCGTCCGGGACCCGGTTGCCGGTCAGCAGGTCCAGACCTTCGGGGGTGCGCAGCCAGGCGGGGTCGAGACCGAGCTCGGTCGCGAGCTCGTCGTCGAGCACCAGCAGCTGCGGATTCCCCACCTCCGCTGCCCGCCACGGGATGGCCAGCCCGCTCAGCTCGGTCGCGAAGCGGCTCTCGAGGGCGATCGCGGGGGTGGTGACAGTCACCGACCGAGGGTACGTGCGGCGCCGAACGACGCTGATGGCCCGCTTGGTTCGACCAGCCGGCCATGTCAGCGCGCGAGGGGAACATCGTCACCGACATCGGTGACGATATTCCCCACGGATGCAGGATGCCGGCGCAGGATGGCGACGAGGAGGGCGATCAGCACGATCGCCACCATCACCGCGTTGTGCGCGTACTTGGCCCCAGCCGTCACCTCCCCGATCAGCGGGTCGTAGGTGAAGGCCAGGGCCGCCGTCAGGAACAGGGGAACGGCGCCGACGATCGCGACGTGAGTGGCGCTTTCGCTGACAATGCGCTGGTCGACCCGGACAACTGGGCAGGCGAGTCCGACCCCCTCGAGGAGATGGTCAGCCGCGGCTACACCGACGGCTCGCTGGCCCGGGACCTGCCGCCTGACTGGATCGGCACCTTCGTCTGGACCTCGCTCTTCGCCGCCCACCTGGTCGTCGCTGGGGGGACCCGCACCTGGCACGAGGCGGCGGGTCTGCTGACTCGGACGCTCACCTCGGGCCTCGCCGGCTGACCCCATCCCGACTTTTGTGCCGTTCTCGACAACTATTCGTAGAAACGGCACAAAAGGCCTAGTGGGAGTGGGTGCCGCGGGCGACCTCGCGACCTTTAGGAGCGAAACCCACGTCAGGTGTGGATAGCGGTGCAGAAGTCGGGGTGGTTAGGGGAGGTCGAGGATGCGGGCGCTGGTGAGGCGGCCGTCGGTGATGACCAGCTCGGCCAACGTCCGGTGGGGCTGACGTCGCTTGTCGGTGGGGGAGCCGGGGTTGAGGATCTGCAGGTGCTCGTCGGACTGGTCCAGCGGGATGTGGGAGTGGCCGAAGACCACCAGCTGGGCGGTCGGGAAGCGGCGGTGCATCCGGGCCAGCCGCCCGTCCTTGGGGCCGGCGTCGTGGATCATGGCGACGCGGAGCCCGTCGAGATCGAGCTCGAGGGTCTCCGGCGCGCCCCAGGCGGCCACCTCGGGTCCGTCGTTGTTGCCCAGCACGACGCGTACGGGGGCGAAGGCGGCCAGCTCGTCGAGGACGTCCGGCGTGCACACGTCACCGGCGTGCAGGATCAGGTCGGCCCCCTCCAATCGGGCCGCCACGGCGGGTGGGCAGCCCTTCCAGAACCGGGGGGCATGGGTATCGGACACCACGACGACGCGCACCCGTCGAGCCTGCCACGCGGCCGATCGGACCGTCGGACCGCGGGCTAGTGTGACCAGATGACCCCCGACGACGAGCCCACCACGACCGACGCTGCGCCCGACGAGGCCTCGACCGACGCGACCACCGAGGAGACGTCGACCGACGCCACGCCAGCTGATGAGGAGGGCGTGGAGGCGGAGGGCACGATGCTGGAGAAGTCGCAGGCAGCGATCGATGACGCCCATGAGGCGGTTCGGCGGGTCGCCGACACCGACGCGATCGGTGAGGACGCGACGGGAGCAGGTGATCTGCCGGCGTTCGCCGACAGCACCGACGGCGCGGAGAAGCCCGATCCGGACGAGGCCGACGACGCCTGACGCCTGTCGGGCAGGATGAAGCCATGAGCTTCGCGTCGCTGTACGCCCAGGGTTTCGCTCGGGTGGCGGCCTGCACCACCGACGTCTACGTCGCCGACCCGGCCCGCAACGCCGCGAGCGTGATCGACGTCGCCCGCCGGCTGTCCGCCGAGGGGGTCGCGGTGGCGGTGCTGCCCGAGCTCACCCTCAGCGGGTACGCGGTCGAGGACCTGCTCGGCCAGGACGCCCTGCTGGACGCGGTTCTCGTCGGTCTCGCCGACATCGTCGAGGCCAGCACCGACCTGCTGCCGGTGATCATCGTCGGTGCCCCCCTGCGGCATCAGGCCCGGTTGTTCAATACGGCCGTGGTGATCCATCGGGGCCGGGTGCTCGGTGTCGTCCCCAAGATGCATCTGCCCACGTACCGGGAGTTCTACGAACGGCGGCAGTTCGCCTCCGGTCACGGGATCACGGGGCTGGAGATCACCGTCGCCGGCCAGCGGGCTCCCTTCGGCACCGATCTTCTCTTCGAGGCGACCGACGTCCGGGGGCTGACGGTGGGGGTGGAGATCTGCGAGGACATGTTCGTCCCGGTGCCGCCCTCCAGCGGTCTCGCCCTGGCCGGCGCAACCGTGCTGGCCAACCTCTCCGGCAGCCCGATCACCATCGGTCGCTCCGACACCCGCAGTGTCCTGTGCCGTACGCAGTCGATGCGCTGCCTCGCCGCCTACCTGTACGCGGCCGCCGGTCAGGGGGAGTCGACCACCGACCTGTCCTGGGACGGGCAGACCAGCATCTTCGAGAACGGTGTGGAGCTGGCGCAGGGGGCGCGGTTCGAGGAGGACCCGCAGCTGACGATCGCCGATGTCGACCTCGACCTGCTCCGCCAGGAGAGGGCCCGGCAGGGAACCTTCGAGGACAACCGCCGGGTAGCGATCTCCGCGGCGGACTACCGCACCGTGGAGTTCGCCCTCGCGCCGCCCGATGATGATCTTGGTCTGCGACGGGTCGTCGAGCGTTTCCCCTTCGTGCCCGCCGATCCCGAGCGTCTCGCCCAGGACTGCTACGAGGCCTACAACATCCAGGTGGACGGTCTGGCCCAGCGGCTGCGGGCGATCCACACCGAGAAGGTCGTGATCGGGGTCTCGGGCGGTCTCGACTCGAGCCACGCGCTGATCGTGGCCGCCCGTGCGATGGACCTGCTGGGCCTGCCACGGACCAACATCCTCGGCTACACGATGCCCGGCTTCGCCACCGGCGATGCGACCAAGTCCAACGCCTGGCGGCTGATGACGTCGTTGGGCATCAGTGCCCACGAGCTCGACATCCGGCCGACGGCCACCCAGATGCTCAAGGACCTCGATCATCCCTTCGGTCGGGGCGAGGAGGTCTACGACGTCACCTTCGAGAACGTGCAGGCCGGTCTGCGGACGGACTACCTGTTCCGGCTGGCCAACCACCAGGGCGCGATCGTGCTCGGCACCGGGGACCTGTCGGAGCTGGCGCTGGGCTGGTGCACGTACGGCGTCGGGGACCAGATGTCGCACTACAACGTCAACGGCGGCGTGCCCAAGACCCTGATCCAGCACCTGATCCGTTGGGCCAGCGGGCTCAACACGTTCCGAGGGGACACCGAGATGACGCTGTTGTCGATCTTGAACACCGAGATCTCTCCCGAGCTGATCCCGGTCAAGCCCGGTGAGGTGCCGCAGAGCACGGAGAAGTCGGTGGGGCCGTACGAGCTGCAGGACTTCAACCTCTTCTACACCCTGCGCTTCGGGTTCCGGCCGTCCAAGATCGCGTTCCTGGCCCATCACGCCTGGCGCGACGTCGACGGCGGCAGCTGGCCGCCGGCCTTCCCGCCCGAGCGCCGGCGCGCGTACGACGTTCCGGCCATCCGCGAGTGGCTCGTCGTGTTCGTCAAGCGGTTCTTCGGCTTCGCGCAGTTCAAGCGGTCCGCGATGCCCAACGGGCCGAAGGTCTCCCACGGTGGCTCCCTCAGCCCTCGCGGCGACTGGCGCGCGCCCTCGGACGGCAACGCCGCCGTCTGGCTGGCCGACATCGAGCAGAACATCCCGACCTCATGAGGATCGTGATCACCGGCGGAGCCGGCTTCCTGGGCTCCCGGTTGGCAGAAGCGCTGCGGGAGCAGGGATCGCTCGTCGGGGCTGACGGTGAGCGGGAACCGATCGAGGACATCGTGCTCTTCGACCAGCCGGAGAGCGTGGCCCGGCTGACCTCGGTGTCGGCGGGGGCCCAGGCGGTCGGGGGCGACATCTCCGACGCCGCCGTGGCCGCGGCCCTGCTCGGCGACGGTCCGGTGGCGGTGTTCCACCTGGCCTCGGTGGTCAGCGGGATGGGGGAGCGGGACTTCGATCTCGCGCTGCGGGTCAACCTGGACGGCGCCCGGCACCTGCTGGAGGCCTGCCGCGCCCACCTCCACCCCGTACGCCTGACCACGACCAGCTCGTTGGCCGTGTTCGGCCCGGCCAGTGGCGATCCCGTGTCCGACGACTCGCTGGTGCAGCCGGCGACGACGTACGGGATGACCAAGGCGATGCTCGAGCTGATGATCAACGACTACAGCCGCAAGGGCTATCTGGATGGTCGTGCGGCGCGGTTGCCCACGGTGATCATCCGGCCGGGCGCCCCGAACGCCGCCGCGTCGTCGGCGGCGAGTGCGATCTTCCGGGAGCCGTTGGCCGGAACGGACTACCGGCTCCCGCTCCCGGTCGAGACGGTGATGGCCGTGGCCAGTGTGGAGTCGGTGATCGACAACCTGATCACCTTGCACGAGCTGCCGGGTGCTTCCCTCCAGGGTCGCCGGACCGTGACGTTCCCGGGGATCTCGGCCAGCTTCGCGGAGATGCTCGAGGTCCTTCGGGGCGCGGAGTCCACCGGCGAGCTGGGCTCGGTGACGGTCGCCCCGGACCCGGCGATCCAGGCCATCGTGGCGACCTGGCCGACCCGGGTGGACGGTGCCCGCGCGGTGGCTCTGGGTCTGCGACCCGCCGACGACCTCACGGCGACGCTGGCCGCCTATCGGCGGCGGTACGCCTAGGTCGCGGCATCCGCGCCCTGACCAGTAGGGACGCCAGCCCGACGACTCGGCCGGCAGGAATTCTGTTCGCCCCCTAGGAATGGTGGTCCCTTGATCCGGTGAGGGACGGGCCCCCTCGGCCTGTAGCCGGATCATCGTAGGGTCGGGCGGGTGGGGGCGTCAGGGCAACCACCCGCTCGACTCAGTCTGTCCGCCGGCGATAGTGCAGGAGCAGCTCGCCGGACGGTGAGGCATCGGAGGTGACGAGGTCCCAGCGGCGCAGCTCGTCGTGCTCGAACAGTCGACGGCCCGAGCCGACCGTGGCCGGCGCGATCGCCAGTCGCAGCTCGTCGACCAGACCCGCGCGCAGCAGCGACTGCGCCAACGCGATGCTCCCGTGCACGCCGATGGCGCCGCCGTCGGTCTGCTTCAGGGCGGCGATGGCGTTCTCCACGCCGTCGGTGATCACCGTGCGCGGTCCCCAGTCGCCCTCCGGCTCGCTGGAGCTGACCACGTACTTGTGCACGCCGTTGATGAACGACGCGAAAGGCTCGACGTCGGACGTCGGCCAGTAGGACGACCACTCGTCGTACATCTTGTGCCCGAGCAGCACGGCGTCCTGGTCGGCGATCACGTCGGCCAGGTTGGCGTCGAGCCGATCGTCCCAGTCGAAGACGAACTGGTCGGGCGACTCCGCGACGCCGTCCAGCGAGAGCAGGGTGTAGAGCACGACGGGGCGCATCGCAGTCCTTTCGGTTGGTCATCCGGGTGGACCTTGCCGATCGACGGAACTCATCGGCGCCGTACGGCCGGATGTGGCTGGGGAGTCGACGACGGGTCGGCCTGGCCCGCGTGCGTGGTGACCGGTTGGCGCCCTGGAGTCAGGAACGGTCGGCCTGCCCGCCAGTGTGGTGACCGGATGGCAACGCCGAGTCAGAAACGGTCACCCCCCGTCCGCGTACGCGACCGCCGGATGGCGCCCCCGAGTCAGGAACGGTCGTCCCGTACGGGCTCAGGCGCGACCCTAGGGATCAGATCGGCAACCCCTTCCCGCAACGGGATCACGGCACTCCAGCCCAGGACGCGGCGGGCCGCCGTGGAGTCCGCGGTCACGTGCCGGACGTCACCGAGCCGGAAGTCGCCGGTGATCACCGGTGGCTGTCCGCCCACGGCGTCTGTCAGTGCGGCGGCCACCTCGCCGATGGTGGTGACCCGGCCGGAACCGATGTTCAGACAGGTCAGACCCGGGCGCACTGGTGCTCGCGCGGCGGTGCACACGGCCCGGGCGACGTCGTCGACGTGGACGAAGTCGCGCCGCTGCCGACCGTCCTCGAAGACCCGCGCTGCTTCGCCGGCCACCAGCCGCGAGGCGAACAGAGCGGCCACGCCGGCGTACGGGGTGCCGAGCGGCAGGCCCGGTCCGTACACGTTGTGGAATCTCAGGGCCACCGCGACCCCGCCGGACTCGCGGGCCCAGGTCGCGGCGAGGTGCTCGCCGTGGACCTTGGTCGCCGCGTAGGCGTTGCGCGGGTCCAACGGGGCGTCCTCACTGATCAGCTCCGGCTCCAGATCGTCCCCGCAGTGCGGACAGCGCACCTCGAAGTCGCCACGGGCGAGGTCCTCGATCCGACGCGCCGGCGGACGGGCCGAACCGTGGCGGCGGCACGCGTACGCGCCCTCGCCGTAGACCACCATGGACGAGGCGAAGACCAGTCGCCGGACGCCGGCCTCCGCGCCGGCCCGCAGCACCACGGCGGTGCCGAGGCTGTTGTGTCGGGCGTAGTCGTCGATGTCGCTGAGACCGACCCCGAGACCCACCTTGGCGGCGAGGTGCACCAGCGCGTCGCAGCCGTCGGCCGCCGCCCGGACACGAGCCAGGTCGGTGATGTCGTCTGCCGCCCCGAGGGCGCGGTCGAACTCCACGACCTCGTCGCCGTCGGCGCGGAGCCGGGCGCTCACCGCCCGGCCGATGAAACCGGCCGCACCGGTCACCAGCACCCTCATGTCACCAGCACCCTCATGCGGGCAGCTCCGGCGTGTTGGTGCGCTCGTCCCGAGCGGGCGACTCCGGCACCGGGAGCTCCACGGCGAACCGGCAGCCGCCCTCGATGTTGGCGACGTCGATCCGGCCGGCGTGCGACTCCACCACGCCACGGGCGATGGCCAGCCCCAGACCCGCACCCCCGTCGCCCGTCCGGGCACCGTTGCCCCGCCAGCCCACGTCGAACACGCGGTCCAGGCTCTCCTCGGGGATCCCGCCGCAGCCGTCGCTCACCTCGACCCGGATGTGGCCGTCGTCGGCCCGGTGACCGTGCAGCCGGACCACCTGGTCCGTGCCGGTGTGCCGGACGGCGTTGGCCACCAGGTTGGAGACGGCTCGGCCCAGGTCGTCCGCGGAGCCGGTGACGGCGAGCCGGTCGTCGTCGGGCACCTGCACGTCGAGGGTGACGCCGCGACTGCGGGCCAACGCGGACGACTCGGAGGAGACGTCGACGATCAGCTCCGACAGGGAGACCAGGGTGGTCGACCGAGCCGGCCGGGACCCTTGCACACGGGACAGCTCGAAGAGGTCATCGACCAGGTGGGTCATCCGGGTGATCGTGGCGCGCATGTGCTCCAGCGCCCGCGGGACGTCGTGCACCACGCCGTCCTCCAGACCCTCGGTCAGCGCGCGCAGCCCCGCCAACGGGGTCCGCAGGTCATGGGACATGAAGCGGACGAGCTCACGGCGAGCGTCCTCGGCGGCCTGCTCGCGACGGCGGGTCTCGGCCAGCAGCCGGCGGGTCTCCTCCAGGTCGGCGACCACCACGGCGAGCTCGGCCGGCAGCTCCGCCGGGGGTTGCGTCGGTGGGGCCACAGCGGTCGTGGCGGCGGGGGTGCCGGTCGAGTCCGCCCGCATCCGGGCGAGCGCCACCCCCAGCTCGGCCGACCCGCGGCCGACCCGTCGCATCACCAGGACGTTGCCGAAGGCGGCCACCAGCACGGAGACCAGCAACGCGATCATGATCACCGTCGAGTCGTGCGGGGACAGGAACATCAGCCAGACGTTGACGATCACGGTGGCACTGACCGCCGCCACCGGCAGCAGCGTGGCGATGATCAGCTGGTAGCGCAGGGACCGGCCGCGCAACCGGTGCATGGCCACGGCACCGAGGACCCCGACGACCAGGCAGGCGCCGAGCGTGAGCCCGATGATGATCACGAAGTCGGTCATCGATCCTCGTCCTCTCCCACGATCCGGTAGCCCGAGCGACCCACCGTCAAGACCAGCTGCGGATCGGAGGGATCCTCCTCCAGCTTCTCGCGCAGCCGGCGGACGTGCACGGTCACCGTGGAGTTGTCGCCGAACTCCCAGCCCCACACCCGCTGCAGCAGCTCGGCTTTGCTGAAGGTCTCCCCGGGGTGCGCGGCGAGGAAGGCGAGCAGGTCGAACTCCCGTGTGGTCAGGGAGAGCTCGCGGTTCTCGTACGTCGCCCGGCGCGGTCCCAGGTCGACCACCAGGGCCCCGACCTGCAGACGACGGTTCAACAGGGCCGCGCCCGACAGCCGCTCCGCCCGCCGCAGCAGTGCTTCGACCCGGAGCACCACCTCGCGGGGTGAGAAGGGCTTGACCACGTAGTCGTCGGCGCCGGTCTCCAGCCCGATCAGCCGGTCCTCCTCCTCGCCGCGGGCGGACAGGATGATCACCGCCGCCTGGTCGGCGTCGCTGCGGCGGCGTCGCAACAGCTCCAGACCGGAGGTGCCGGGCAGCATCAGGTCCAAGATCACCACGTCCGGCCGGGTCCGCTGCCAGAGCAGCAGGGCCTCGTTGCCGTCCCCGGTCGACTCGGTGCGGTAGCCGGCGCGCCGCAGGTACGCCACGAGCACCTCGGCCATCGTGGGGTCGTCCTCGACGACCAGGATCCGCCCGGACATGATGGTCGACTCTAGGCCGCGGCCCAGGAGCGGTGCCGCCCCGCCCGGCCGGCCGTAAGCGAACCGAAAGCGTCGGGCCGGCTCACCCGGGGCCCCGACCGCCCTACCGTCGGGGGATGGACACCCCACCCGAGGTCGAGCTGGTGCTGCCCTGCCTGGACGAGGCGACCGGACTGGCCTGGCTGCTGCCCCGGGTGCCTTCGGGGATCGCGGTGATCCTGGCCGACAACGGTTCCACCGACAGGTCCGCGCAGATCGCGCGAGACCATGCGGCCAGGGTCATCGACGTGCCGCAGCGGGGTTACGGGGCCGCCTGCCAGGCCGGTCTGCTCGCCGCGCGCGCCGACATCGTCGTGGTGATGGACGCCGACGGCTCCCTCGACCCGGCACAGCTGGACCGGGTCCTGGAGCCCGTCCGCGAGGGCCGCCTCGACCTGGCGATCGGGGCCCGCCGGCCGGTCCAGCGCGGCGCCCAGCCCTGGCACCTCCGAGTGGCCAACCGAGCCCTGGCGGCACGGCTGGCCGCCCGGACCGGGGTCCGGCTGCACGACCTCGGGCCGGTGCGGGCAGCGCGGCGGGCGGCGCTGCTGGGTCTCGACCTGCAGGATCGACGCTCGGGCTATCCGGCGGAGACCGTCGTCAAGGCGGCGGACGCCGGGTGGCGGATCGGTGAGGTGCCGGTCGACTACCGCGTACGGAGTGGGCGGTCCAAGGTCACCGGCACCCCGCGCGGGATCCTGCAGGCGGTCCGGGACATGTCGGTGGCCCTGACCCGTCCGGTCGGCTGACCGCCGTGGCGGCGGGATCTGCCCCGACCTCCCGGTCGACCAGCGCCGATACCGTGCTGGTGCTGGCCAAGCAGCCGTTGCCGGGGCGGGCCAAGACCCGGCTGCAGGCCGCCTTCACCCCGGGCGAGACGGCGTCGCTGGCCGCGGCCGCCCTGAGCGACACCCTCGCCGCTGTCCGCGCCAGCCGGATCCGGCGGCGGGTGCTGGTGTTCGAGGGCGACCCGACCGGCTGGGCGGACGGCTTGGAGGTGGTGCCGCAGGCCGCGGGGGATCTGGCCCAGCGACTGGCCGCCGCTTTCACCGACACGGCTGCGAGCGCCGCCACCACCAGCGGCCGGGTGCTGTTGATCGGGATGGACACCCCACAGGTGACCCGGGAGCTGCTGGAGTCGTCCTGGGGCGGAGCCGACGCGGTCCTGGGGTTGAGCGAGGACGGCGGCTTCTGGGCGATCGGTTTGCGCGCGGTGGTGGATCCGGTGGACGTGTTCGCCGGCATCGAGATGTCCACCGAGCGCACCGGAGCAGCCCAGCTCGGTCGGCTGATCGACCTCGGGTTGTCGGTCGCGCTGCTCCCACCGCTGCGCGATGTCGACGTGCCCGCGGACGCCGACAGCGTGGCCGACCGGTGGCCCGAGCTCACCTTCTCCCGCCGGCACCGCGAGCTGGTCGGGGCCCGTCCCCGACAGCCGACGGACCGGTTGTTCGACGACCTCTACGGCGGTGCGGACGTGGCGGTGCACAAGGTCTCCGGCCGGGCGGGCGGGGCGACGCTCGAGGTCGACCTGGGTCGCTGGAGCCGACCGGCGGACGAGGTCGACCAGATGGTGGTGGCCCGCTGCGAGGCGCCCGTCCTCGACATCGGCTGCGGACCCGGTCGGATGGTCGCAGCCCTGCAGCGTTCCGGGCGGGCCGCCCTCGGCATCGACATCTCGGCCGTCGCCGTGGCGGTGGGTCGCCGGGCGGGCGGGCAGGTGCTGCGACGGGACCTGGCGCTGCCGCTCGCGGGGGAGGGCCGGTGGGGGACCGCCCTGCTGCTCGACGGCAACATCGGCATCGGCGGTGACGTGCCCGCGTTGCTGCGGCGCTGTCGTCAGATCGTGGGTGGCGGCGGCTTGATCATCGGCGAGATCGACACCGAGCCGGAGCGGGACGAGACGTACGAGGTGGTGCTGAGTCGCCCGGGCTGCCGGTCCGCTCCGGTGCCCTGGGCGGCCATCGGGATACGACGTCTGACGGGCGTCGCGGCCGCCCTCGACCTGATCGTCACCGAGGTGTGGGAGGCCGATCGCCGCAGCTTCGTCGCGCTCCGCACCGCCTCATGACCGGGGTCGCCGGCCCCGTGCCGAGGCCAGCGCTGCCGAGCTCGCCGTCGTCCAGGAAGAGGTTGGTCGCCGCCGCAGTGATCATGGTGGTCGCCGACATCGCGCTGGTCTTCTCGCTGGCCGCGCACGTCCGCTGGGGCTGGCACCTGCTGGCGGCGGCAGCTCGTGTTCGGCGCCCTGGGGTGGTGGGTCCGGCGTGACCTGCGGACGGTGTCCCTGCCGGCGGTGCTGATGATCACGGTGGCGGTCCAGGCGACCGGGCTGCTCGTCTTCCCGCTGACCAGCGACGACATCTACCGCTACGTCTGGGACGGCCGGGTCCAGCTCGCCGGCATCGACCCGTACCGTTTCGTCCCGCTCGACCCGGCGCTGACCTTCCTGCGGGACGCCCAGCTGTTCCCGCCCGGGCGAGCGCCCATGATCAACCGGCCCGGCGTGCACACGATCTACCCGCCGGGGGCGCAGGCCCTGTTCACCGCTGTCGCCCTGCTCGTGCCGAGCTGGCTCGGTCTGGCGGGTCTGCGGGTCGTGGCCGGGTCGGCGGTGGTGATCACCACCGTGCTGCTGGCCCGCTACCTCGGCCCGCGGCGGCGGGGATCCGCGCTCCTCTACGGAGCCAACCCGCTGGTCATGATCGAAGCCGCCAACGGCGGCCATCTCGACGCCCTGGTGGCGCTGGCCGTGCTCGGCGTCGTCTGGTGCACGGTCAGCCGGCGGCTCTGGTGGGCCGGCCTGTTCCTGGGTCTGGCCGCTTCGCTCAAGCTGGTGCCGTTGCTGCTCGTGCCCGTCCTGCTGCGGCGGGGCCGCTGGCGGACGAGCCTCACGGCAGTGGCCCTCACGGTGGTCGGCTACGTCCCGCACGTGCTGGTGGTCGGCACGCTCGTGCTGGGGTATCTGCCGGGCTATCTGGCGGAGGAGGGCTACGACTCCGGTGGCCGGTTCGCGTTGCTGAGCTGGCTGCCGGAGGAGGCGCGGCCGGTCGCCGCGCTGGGGATCGCCGCGGCTCTGGCGGTGCTGGCCTTCGTCCGGTCCGGCCGCGACCCGGTGCCCGTCACCTGCTGCTGGTTGTTCGGCTCCAGTCTGCTGGTGGCCACCCCGGTCTACCCCTGGTACGCCCTGCCGCTGGTCGTGCTGGTGATCATGAGCCGGCGGTGGGAGTGGCTGGCGGTCTGGGTGGCGGCGTACGTGGCCTTCGTCTTCGACCACTCGACGGGCGTCCAGGCGGCGGCCTATGGTGGTGCGCTGCTGGTGGTCTGCCTGACGATGGTACGGCGCGCTCGACTTGCGCCCTTGACGAGTATCGGAGGTTTCAGCTCTGGGCGGTTCGGGCCGCCCGAGAGCGCCTCCGATCGAGGGCGTAGCCGAGCAGGCTGAGCAACGCGGCCAGTCCGAGCAGGATCGCCAGGTTGAGTCCGAAGTCCTGGTTCAGCAGCGCCTTCTCCGGCGGTGCGCTGCCCTGGCGATAGATCATCGGGGCGGCCACCAGGGTGATCATCGCGGCCATGATCAAGAACGCCTGCAGATAGCGACGGCCACGATCCGGCAACCAGCGACGCAGGGCGACCCCGACGGCGACGACCAGCGGCGAGATCACCAGGTCGCTGAGCACCACGGCTCCCGCCAGCCAGACGGCCAGCCGCAGCAGACTCGCGCCCGGCACGTCGGTGAGCAGCCGGACCGCACCGTACGCGGCCAAGACCACCCCGCTGCCGATCGCGACGACCCGACCCACCAGCATCACGTCGACCTTCATCCGCGCACCTCCACTCGAGCCAGCCACTTCGTGTTCAGCACCCCGGCCCGGTTCGGGGCGATCAGGCGCAACGGGTAGCCGTGGTCGAGGTCCAGGCGTTCGCCGTTCAGGTGGGTCGCGAGCAGCGCCCGGCCGAGCTGAGGCCCGCTGATCTCCGAGGCGTTGAACGCCCAGTCCTGTTCGAGTGACTCGACCCGGACCGTGGAGTCGGCGGTGCCGCCGGCGCGGATCACCAGCTCGAGCAGACTGAGGCCGCGCCAGGTCGCGCCGACGCTCCAGCCCTCGACGCAGTTGATCGGCAGCCGGTCCTCGGTGAGCGTGGCGCGGGCCAGGTCGTCGAGGGTGATCACGTACGGTCGCGGTCCGTCCACCCGCAGCGCCCAGTCCGCGGCGGTCGCGGTGGCGGCGATCGCCGCCTGCTCGGCGGTGCGGTTGACCGGCACCTGCTGCGGACCCTGGCGCCATCGGCGGACCGCCAGCAGCCCGATCGGTTCCAGCGGGGTCACCGTCTGACCCACCGATGTGGCGACCACGAGGCCGACCCCGATGCCCGTCGCGGCCAACACGCCCCGTCGGCTGATGCCCGGCGTGGCCGGTGGGGGCACCTCGCCGGCGTTGCTGTGCGAGACCGGGTTCTCGTCCCACGGGATCTCGGTCAGCACGTCGGCGTCGGCCAGTCGCGCCCGCAACCCGTACACGATGTCGGGCAGCTTGATCCCGACGTGCAGCAGCATGGCGCCGATGACCACGTACGCCAGGTAGTGGTGGACCAGCACGAAGTCCCAGCCGAACGGATACCAGTTGAGGGTGTTGAAGAACCCCGTCACCAGCTGCACGAGGGCGGCCGCGACCAGCACCGCGATCGAGCCTCGCTCCAGGGCGTGCGTGAGCGAGCGGAGTGGCGGGAAGCGGAACAGGTTCGGGTAGACCGACCAGAGCTTGATCATGATCAGCGGCAGGCACGCCGTGCCGGTCGCCACGTGCAGTCCCTGGGTGATCCGGTAGAGCCACGGCGGACTCGCCGGCCAGGGCAGCCACGACAGCGGCTGATACTGCAGAGCGCTCAGCAGACCGGTCAGGAAGCAGACGCCGAAGGCGATGCCGAGGAGGCGCCCGAGGCGGGCCGTCAGCGCCGTGGAGCGGACGCTGCTGGTGAACGTCGGCCACCAGGGCGGCCGTACCGGGGTGGCGCTGCGGGGCATGCCTCAGTCTCGACCGCTCGGTCGAGGTGGCCTATTACGCGGACCTTACGGCGACCGGATGGCGCACCCGAGCCACAAACAGCCCGAAAGCCAACTCAGACGCGCGATTCGGACTCCAGCCTCACTCCACCACGAGCGCGGGGTCCCGCTGCTGAGCCGGCTCGCCCCAGGCGACGGTCTGCGCCGGCTTGGCGAAGAAGGCGACGACGACCACGCCGAGGGCGATCACCACCGCCGGCAGCAGGAGCGACTGGGCCATGGCGGAGCTGAAGCCGGCCTGGGCTGCGGGAGGCAGCGTCGCGCCGGCCGCCTCCCGGGCCATGCCGGTCTCGAAGCCGGGCAGCTCGACAGCCAGCCGCGCGTTGATGAGGGCGGCGATGGCAGCGCTGCCGAGCACGGCGCCCACCTGCCGGGTCATGTTGTAGACCCCGGATCCCGCACCGGCCTGGGCCATCGGCAGGTTGCGGGTGGCGGTGGCGGCCAGCGGCGACCAGACGCCGGACAGGCCGATGCCGAGGAACGCGGCCGGGATGAGCAGCTTCCACAGCGCGGTGTCCGGATCCATCAGCGACGACAGCCAGAGCAGGGACGCGGCGGCGACCGAGAAGCCACAGACGGCCACCCACTTCGGGTTCACCCGGTCGGTCAGGCGACCGACGATCGGCGCCATGATCAACGTGGCCACGGCCATCGGCGCCAGCATCAGGGCCGACTGCGTGGGCAGCATCCCGCGCGCCACCTGGTAGTAGAAGCTGATCGGCAGCGGCATCGCGGTGATGGCGAGCCCGACCAGCGCGATCGCGATGTTGGCGAGAGCGAAGTTGCGGTCCTTGAACAGGCCGAGGGGCAGCAGCGGCTCCTTGGGGTTGAAGCGCTGCCACACCACGAACCCGATGAGCACGACGATGCCGGCGATGATCAGCCCCCAGACCGTGATCGGCCCCGTGATGGTGCCCCAGTCGTAGGTCGAACCCTCCTGGATGCCGAAGATCACCAGGAAGAGGCCGGTCGCGCTCAGCACGACCCCGAGCCAGTCGAAGCTGTGGGCGTGCGTCTCCAGGTCGGGCACCAACCGCCAGGCGAGCACCAGGGCGACCACACCGACCGGCACGTTGACGAAGAAGATCCACTCCCAGCCGAGGTTGTCGACCAGGACGCCACCGAGGATCGGGCCGACCAGGGTGGCGATGCCGGCGACGGAACCCCACAGACCCATGGCGGCACCGCGCTTGTTGGGCGGGAAGATCCGGGTGATCACGGCCATCGTCTGCGGGGTCATCAGGGCGGCACCGAGACCCTGGACGACCCGCGCGGCCACCAGCGTGGTGATGTCACCGGCGAACCCGCACCAGGCCGAGGCGGCGGTGAAGACGACCAGCCCGATCATGTAGATCCGCTTGGGTCCGAAGCGGTCGCCGAGGCGGCCGGTGATCAGCAGCGGGACGGCGTACGCGAGCAGGTAGCCGCTGGTCACCCAGATCACCGAGGTGATGTCGGCGTCCAGGTCACGCAGGATGGCCGGGTTGGCGACCGACACGATGGTCGAGTCGACCAGGATCATGAAGAAGCCGAGGACCAGGGCCCACAGGGCCGGCCACGGTTTGGAGATGGTCTCGTTCACGGGGTGTCTTCTCTTTCGAGCGAGTGGAAGGTTGCGGGGACGGCGAAGCGACCGGAACCCACGTCGGTGATGGCGCTCTCCAGCCAGCCGGCCTGAGCGGTGAGGACGGTGTGCAGGTACTCGAGCTGGAGCCAGTAGGCCCACGGCAGCTCCTTGCCGCGGACCAGGGCGATGCCGGCCTCGATCTCGCCGATGGTCTCCCGCAGGGCCGAGTGCCGCGTGGACAGCAGCCGTACGACCTCGTCGTCGGGGAGGTTGTGCGCCTCGCCGAGGGCGAAGGGGAAGACCGGGTACTCGTCAGCCACCTCGGCCAGCATCTGGGCGATGTCGGTCGTCAGCTGGTCACGGCCGGCATCGGTGATCTCGTACGTGGTGCGCTCGGGCCGGTTGCCCTCCCGCTCGGTGCCGAGTGCCGCGACCAGACCGCTCTCGCCCAGCCGGCGCACGGCGTGGTAGAGCGTGCCCGGCCGGATCTTGACCAGGCGGTGATCCCGCCGCTGCAGGGACAGCTGATACATCTCGTACGGATGCATCGGCCGCTCGGCGAGCAGGGCGAGTGCGGCCAGCGTCAGCGGCGTGAGGGTCGCGCCGGAGGACGGCATCGAGGACCACCTCAGGTAGTTCGGATCGAATAGTTCAGGTGGAATATATCGCGCGGACCATCCCATGTCACGCCCGAGTGCCGCGCCCCCTCCGACTTCGCTGGTGGTGCAGCACCAGCGGAGTTGGGTGGGCGGTCAGGATCTGGACTTCGCTGGTGTTGCAGCACCAGCGGAGTTGGGTTCGGAGGGTCTGGCGGGGCGGGGGTGAGGAGCGGGGGCGGCAGTGGAGTTGCGGACGACTAGGTGGGTGGCGAGTCGCGCTCGACGGCCAGC
Source organism: uncultured Actinomycetota bacterium (assembly GCA_963794405.1). Taxonomy (GTDB): domain Bacteria; phylum Actinomycetota; class Actinomycetes; order Propionibacteriales; family Propionibacteriaceae; genus Microlunatus. The sequence continues at coordinate 76,445 of CAWCDP010000013.1, read as the reverse complement.
AGGTCTTCCAGGTTCCGGGCCCGCAGCTCGGCGGTGTAGAACGGGTGGTCCAACGGCATCTCGAGCCGACTGGTCTCAGCACTGCGGTGTCGCTCACCCAGCGACCGCAGATCGCGAGCTCTGCCGAGCGAAGGAGAACCATGGCCCAGCTGCTGTCGAGTGACGAGGTCGCGAGCCTGCCGGCCGCCGACGTGCTCACCGAGCCCGACTCGATGCTCCGCTACAGCCACGACGAGGCGGAGTGGGCTCCGTACGGGATCCCGCTCGCCGTCGTCCGCCCGGTCACTGCGGCCGAGACCCAGGCTGTGGTGCGCTGGTGCGTCGATCGCCGGGTGCCGATCGTGCCGCGCGGGGCCGGGACCGGGCTGTCCGGAGGAGCGAACGCGATCGACGGCTCGGTGATCATCGGCTTCGAGCGGATGAGCGCCATCGCCTCGATCGACCCGGTCGAGCGACTCGCGGTCGTCCAGCCCGGAGTCGTCAACGACGACCTGCGGGCCGCGGTCGCAGACCACGGCCTCTGGTATCCGCCCGATCCCGCCAGCTCGCCGTGGTCGACGATCGGCGGCAACGTCGCCACCAACGCGGGCGGCGTGTGCTGTGTGAAGTACGGCGTCACCCGCGACTACGTGCTCGGCCTCGAGGTGGTCACCGGCACCGGCGAGCTCGTACGGCTGGGGCGGCGGACCGCCAAAGGCGTCGCCGGCTACGACCTGGCCGGGCTGCTGGTCGGCTCGGAGGGCACCCTCGGACTGATCACCGAGATCACCGTCCGGCTGCGTCCGGCCCAGGCGCCGCAGCACACGGTGGTGGGGTTCTTCGACACCCTGGTCGCCGCCGGCGAGGCGGTGGCCGCGGTTGCGAGGGCCGGTGTCGTGCCGTCGGCGCTGGAGCTGTTGGACCGGCACTGTCTGACGGCGGTCAACGACTGGAAGCACCTCGGTCTCGAGGCCGACTCGGCCGCCATCCTGCTGGCGCGGCTGGACGCGCCGGGTGCGGCGGGGGAGGGCGAGGCCGACAGCGTGCTGGCCTGCTTCGAGGGCAGCGGCGCGACCTGGGCGGCCCGGTCGAGCGACCCCGACGAGGCCGACGCGCTGTTCGCCGCCCGACGGCTCGCCTACCCGGCCGTGGAACGGCTGGGACCGGTGCTGACCGAGGACGTCTGCGTACCCATCACCCAGGTGCCGGCGATGCTCGCCCGGATCGAGGAGATCGGTGAGAGGTACGACGTGCTGATCGCCAACATCGCCCACGCCGGCGACGGCAACCTGCACCCGTTGTTGATCACGCCGCCGGGTGATGAGCCGGCCCGGATCCGTGCCCAGGAAGCGTTCGAGGAGATCCTCACCGAGGCGCTGGCCGTCGGCGGCACGGTCACCGGAGAGCACGGAGTGGGCCTGTTGAAGCGCGCCGGACTGGCCCGAGAGATCTCCCCGGCGGTGGCCGAGCTGCACCGATCGGTCCGACGCGCGCTCGATCCGTACGGGATCCTCAACCCCGGCAAGGTCATCGAGGGCTGAGAGCTGAGGACTCGGGGCTGCCGCCTCCGATCAGTCTGCCGCCGGGTAGGCCTTGACGGTGACGAACGAGGTCCCGAAGTGTCGACTGATCGCCGCATAGGCATCTGGCGGCGGCATCAGCGGAATCTGGGACCGGCCGGCCACGACGACGGGTTCGGGGGTCATCGGCACCACCTCGAGTGCCCCTTGCGGACCGGTCTGTGGGCTGTCGAGAGCGACGGCGACGACGCGACACCAGGCTTCCGCCGACCACGGGTTCAGAACGGCGAGGTGGTGGAAGCCACTTCCCGACGGCAGCTCGTTGCCCTGGTCGTCGAGCTGGACCACCTGGGTGACGGGATTCTCTCGTCGTGGCTGCGGTCGAAGGTCGACGACCTCGGCCGTCACGTCTGCGGTGAGATGGGCACTGTCGCCGCGCAGGTAGAGGAGATCGGTGTTCTCACCCGGCGTGAGGGCCAGCTCGCCGCGGTCCGTGTCGTAGCAAGAGCGCACGCTCACGTCAGTGAGTGGTTGACCGCGTTCGTCCAGCGCCTGGTAGCGGATCGTGGGCACGGCCGTGGTCTTCGCCCGGTACTGCACGGTCATCATCTGGTCGAGCATGCCGTCCGACCCGAGCAGGGAGAAGCTGAAGCTGATCGGCTGCCGTTGCCACATGTCCGCACCCTAGGCGATCCCGAAGGTGGGTGGGCGGGAGCCTACCGCCGCAGGTGGACGTCGACCTCACTGATCACGACGGGCGCGCGGTGACGCCCCGTGTGCTGCTGGGGCCGGGCGCCCCTGGCGTACCTGCTGGGCCATGTCGAAGGCGGCCAGGACCTCGACGAGGAAGTCGGAGGCTGATTGGGCGATCTGCTCCAGCTCGTCCGGTGCACTTGTCCGAAGGACCTCGATCAACAGCTGGTGGTGCGTCTGGGCGACGTCGAGGAGACTGAGCCGGGAGGCCACGGCGGCCCGTCCGATGTCGTAACCGGTGAGCAGGGCGCGTTCGTCGGTGGCCGTGAGGCAGTGCAGGAAGGCCGCTCGATAGCTGCGGCGGAGCTGGTCGAGGTCGGTGACGGTCATCGGTTCGAGCGCGGAGTGGTCGGTGGGTGGCGGCGGCTGTGACGTTCGAGGTGCAGCAGACCCTCTTCGAGATCGAGCGCTGTCGTCAGTGCCTCGGGGTCCATGCCCAGCTCCACCATGGCGTACGCGACTTCGGGTTGGATCCCGACGATGACGGTCTCCGCACCGCGGAGCCGCGCGATCTCGGCGATGGTCTGCAGGGTGCGTGAAGCGAACGAGTCGAGGACGTCCAGGGCGGCGACGTCGATGATCACGCCACGCGAGCGGTGCTGGCCGATCTGCTGGATGAGGTCGGCCTGGAACCGGGCCATCTGGGAGTCGTCGAGGGCAGTGTGCACCGATGCGATCAGGTGCCCTCCCTGCCGCAGGATCGAGACCAGCGCCGGCCCGGTGTCCACTAGCTTGTCGATCCCTCCTGACGGCTGACAACGTAGCCGAGCAGCCGCTCAGCCTCCTCCAATCCTCCCTGAAGATCACCGATCGTGTTCATCTTGCTGAGGTCCACACCGATGGTGACCAGGGTCTGCGCGATCTCCGGCGACAGCCCGGTGATGATCACGCTGGCCCCCATGAGGCGGGACGCGTCCACGGTACGCACCAGGTGGTTGGCGACGGCTGCGTCGACGGCTGGGGCGCCGGTGATGTCGATGACCACCACCCGGGCGCGGTGGGTGCGGATTCCTCTGAGGAGCTGCTCGGTCAGCTGCCGGGCCCGCTCGGTGTCCAGCACGCCGATGATGGGCAGGATGAGGAGGCGCTCGCGGACCGGAAGCACGGGGGTGGACAGCTCCCGGATCGAGTCCTGCTGTTGCCGGATGACCCGTTCGCGCTCTTCGACGAAGCTGACGGCCACGGTGTTGGCGATCCGGTTGGCGGCAGGCTCGTAGGCGTCCAGCACCCGGTAGAGCGTCGGCATGTCCTGCTGGTACTTCTCGAACAGCGACCGGGCGAGGACGTCGCGCAGCAGCAGGACGATGCCGACCACCTCGTGGGTCTCGACGCCGCGGGGGATGATGCGCTCGGACAGGTCGCGGGCGTAGTGCTGCAGGGCCTCGACGCTTCCGGTCTCGAGCACCTCGACGTAGTTGTCGTAGACCGAGGTGGTCTCGGTCGCCATCTCCTGCTGGGTCATGGCTTCGAGCAGGTGCGCCCCCTGGATGCGGGCGGCCCACTCCTGACGGAGCCGGCCGCGCTTCTCCCGGAGGTGCGCCACCAGCTGCGGCAGCAGCTGGTCGTCGACGTAGGAGCCGGCCGGTACGGGGTCGTCGTTCATCTGATCATCATTCCTTTCGCCATTTGGTCATGATCACGGTGGTTCCGTGGCCCAGCTCGGACACGATGCTGAAGTCGTCGGTCAGTCGTCGGGCTCCGGGCAGTCCCAGGCCGAGCCCTCGATAGGTGCTGTAGCCGTCGGCCAGCGCTTGATTCACGTCGGCGATGCCCGGACCGTTGTCCCGAGCCAGGACGCGGATACCGGCCCTGGGCTCGTCGACGAGCTGGATGAGCATGTTCCCCGTGCCGGCGAACCGGACGATGTTGCGGGCGATCTCGGACACCGCGGTGGCCAGCACCACCGCGTCGGTGCGACTGAACCCGGTCTCGATCGCCAGCCGACGCACCTCCCGACGGGCTGTGACGATATCGGCGTCGGCCCGGATCGGCACCCGGACGTCGTGGTCGGGGCTCTGAGCGCGCTGGATCAACGGCTCAGAGAGCTCCGCGCAGAGCTCGCACTGCACCAGATGCGCCGCCGCGTCGACCTCCCGCTGGCGCCGACGATCTCCGCCGGAGATGGCCAGCAGCACCGCTCGGCACCGGTCTGTCGGCGGTTCGGCGCGATCGGCGAGGAGGTACTCCACCCGCAGCCGCGCGCGGGCACGGTTCAGGTGCGCGGCCACGGCGCCGGAGGACACCCCCAGCTCGGCCGCCAGCGACCGGGTGTCCTGCCCGTTCACCTCGTGCGCCATCAGGGCGGACCGGTCGCGTTCCGGCAGCCGCGCCAGAGCCGTCGCCACCGTCGAACGGTCCTGCTCGCGCAGCAGGTCGTCGACCGGCTCGGTGCCCGGGTCGAGATCGACGACGCGGTGGCGATGGCGGCGTTCGAGGTCCTGGCTCTTCCACATCGATGCCACCAGGTTGCGGGCGGTGGTGATGGCATAAGGCTCGAGCATCGCGGGATCCAGCCGACTGCTCGCACCGAGAACACGGGTGAGTGTTTCCTGCACCAGGTCGTCGACCACCACGGTGTCCTTCACCCGACCGGCGACCACCCGACGGACCACCGACAGCAAGGCCCCGATATCGGCCTGGCTGGCGTATCCGTCTTCCGACTCAGCGATCCTGCCCCCGTAGCTATGGACGCACCTCTTGGGTGGACGTGCGGTTGCGTGTGGACCCCGTCCCCCACCGACCAAACCACGGTTGAGCCCCCGCTGGCAACCACCCCCAGGGGTGGGTGGGGGCCAGCACGAGCCTGATGGCAGGTTTCGTGCCGTACGAACGGTGGAGGAGCCGCAGGAGATCCCAGGCAACCAGTCCGCGTTGATGGCCATGATGACGAGACGATCAGGACGTCCGACCATGACGAATGGTCAAGAGGTCTGCCCGTGAGAGAGCGCGCCGCGCCGTGTCCGTGGGCCCGAGGTGACCGGACGGTCGACGCTCCGGCAGAAGTCTGTCAACCGGCTCAGGTCCATGCGGCTCCTTCGGCCCACGCCAGTGGATGACGAGACCGGCGGGTGTGTTTCCCACGACGGAGTGCTTCACCGGGTGAGCATGACGCGGCACGGGAGCTGACGGACGGCGCACCAGGGTCGGGTGAGCCTTCGCCGGCGTCGTAGCGCCGTGGGATTCGGCCGGCGATCGTCAGCCGAGGTCGCGTCATGCCCGTGTCCGCAAGCCGTTTCAGCAGCGGACGGTCCACTCGATCTCCGTCACGTCGACGCCTCACCATGCTCGAGCCGACGCACCGGAGTCCAAGGAAGTACAAACCAGAAGGAAAGGCAGTCGTCGATGACACAGCACACCCCTACAGGTAGGCCACGCGGCCTGTGGCGCACGATCATGTCGGCCACGGTCGCCGTGGCCACCACATTGGCCCTCACGGCCGGTGTCTCCGCCGTAGCGCACGCCGAGCCCAAGGAGAAGACCCCCACGGCGTCCGCCCTGAGGTCCGCCACACCCAGTGCGCTCAGTGGCGCTGTCACCGGAACGCTGCAGGACGGCACCGGCGCCGTGGACGGCATCATCAACATCGAGAAGTTCGCCAAGCGCAACGGCAAGCTCGTCGCCGTCGGCCGCTTCATCGGGACAGTCACCGACGCCAAGGGCAAGATCCACGCCGGCAGCAAGCGGATCGCGATGCCTGTCGCCACCGCCCCGGTCGGGAAGGCTGCCGCTCAGGCCGCCCCGAACCGTCTCGCCGCGCAGGCGGTGCCCAGCTGCCAGATCCTCGACCTGGTCCTCGGCCCGCTCGATCTCAACCTGCTCGGCCTGAAGGTCCACCTGGACACCGTGAAGCTGAACATCACCGCTCAGGGCGGTCCCGGCAACCTGCTGGGCAATCTCCTGTGTGCGGTAGCCGGCTTGCTCGACGGCACGTCGGGCCTGAACGGCATCTTGAACCAGCTGGTCGGAGTGCTGAACCAGCTGCTCGGTGTCTTGGGCTAGCCCAGGACAGCGAGCCCGTGGCCGCGGAGCTCCTCCCCACGAGCCCCGCGGCCACGGACCCCACCCGCTCCCGGTGGGGGCCGCGAGTCAGGGCCATCCACGGCGGCCGCACCCTCTCGGAACCAGGTCGCCAACCACACGTAACGACGACGGAGACCACGATGTCCGACGACCGACACATCAGCATCGCCACCGCGGGCGACGTCCTGGCCGAGGCGACGATCACGACGCCGGATGACGACGGCGCTGTCTGCGTGGCAGTCCACGTGGCTGCAGGACATCTCCCGCCCGGCGCACGGCAGAGCATGGCAGACGCCATCCACTCGCAGCTCACCACCGATCGCGCGGCACGGGTGACCGTCACCGTCCCCCTCGGCGACGCCGAGCTCGTCGACGGCATCCGCAGCCACCTCGACGATGCCGAGCTGCGAGCGGCCGGCGCCACCAGCATCATCGAGGGCGACGTGAGGGCGACGTGAGAACGACCAGCGGACCCACACCGAGCCCTTCCGTCTCGAGTTCAGCCATCGGCCAGCTCGTGGACCGCTCCGGGACGACACACGTCGGTCATCTGTGCGCGCTGTCGCGCCGAGTCGTCGCGGCTCTCGTCGCATGTGACCCCGATCCTCGGTACAGCGTCCTGGATCGACTGGATGGCCGTCGAGACAGCGGTCCCGACCCGGCTGGCCGGCAGGTGAGGAGTCCGGACTCCCCGGAGTAGTCCCGAGCGGCACCCGCAGGGCGGCGCCCCGTCGACAGGGGACTCCCGGCCATGGCCGAGCCGACGACCTGCCCCGGGCCGGATAGGGTCGCACTCCCACCGACAGACCCGATGCTGGGAGATCCCTTGCCCTACCGAACACTTCGTCCCGGTCAGCGCAGCCAGGTCTGGGTCGCCGGGCCCAGCCACCCGGTGCCCGAGCTCCTGCTGGACACCGACGAGCTGCTGCTGGAGGCGGCCAACTGGTCGCTCGACGGGTCGGCGCTCTACCTGAACGGCAACGGAGTGCTGTGGCGACTGCCGGTCGACGGTGGTGCGCTGGCCGAGGTCGCGCACACCGCGCTGCCGCCGATCAACAACGACCACGTGCTCGACCCGGACGGGCTGCACATCTACCTGTCGGCCAACGACGGTCACATCTACCGGGCCGCGCTGCAGGGTGGGCCCGTCGAGAAGGTCACCACCGACGAGGGGGTCTGGCACTTCCTGCACGGGGTGTCACCGGACGGTCGCCGGCTCGCGTACGTCCGGCTGGCGGACTTCAGCGACCCGGGGCGGCTGGCGATCATGGAACCGCACGGTTCGACGACGGTGGTGGACACCGGCGACGGCCACATCGACGGCCCCGAGTGGTCACCCGACGGAGCGTGGATCCACCTGAACACCGAGGTGTTCACCGACGAGCCGGGTCACGCCCAGCTCGCGCGGGTCCGCGACGACGGCTTCGACGACCCTCAGGCGGAGGTGGAGCGGCTGGCGACCAGCGACACGGTCGACTGGTTCCCGCACCTGTCGCCCGACGGCCGGTGGGCCACCTACATCACCTTCCCGGCCGGCACGCTCGGCCATCCGGCGGACCTCGAGGTCGAGGTGCGCCTGGTGGCGACCGAGGACTGGACGACCCCGCTCCAGCGCCACCAGCTGTTCGGGGGTCAGGGAACCCTCAACGTGAACAGCTGGGCGCCGGACAGCAGCCGGTACGCCTTCGTGGCCTACCCGATCGTCTAGTGGTCACGACCGGAAGTTCGTCGGGGTCTCCGGCGCCCAGGCACGCACCTCGCTGCGTTCTCCTCGGTCGCGATGCGACTCGGCATCCCTCCCTCGTCGGCCTGGCGATGCACGCACCTGAACACCGGAGTCCGTTGACGAACTTCCGGCCGCAACCACTGGTGCCCAGAACCGGAGGTCCGTTCATCGCCGCGACATCGCACCGGTGACGGGACTCAGGCCCCCGCCGAGAAGTCGTCGTAGATCGCGCTCACCTCGGCCAGGAAGCGGCGGATGGCGGACCGCTCCTCATCGGTGAACTCCTCGGCGACGGAGTCGATCGCGTCGAGCAGCGGGCGGAGGTGGTCGTTCACCTCGATCAGCGTGGCGGCCGTCGGGATCAGGTTGACCCGCCGGCGGTCACTGCGGTCACGCTCGCGGGCGAGGTGACCGACCTTCTCCAGTCGGTCGACCAGCTCGGTGGCCGCGGCCGGGGTGAGGCCCAGGCGGGCACTCAGCCAGCTGGGGCCGACCGGTTGACGTGCCGACGCCAGATGGGTCATCGCGGCCATGTCGGTCGGGCCCAGCCGCATCCGGCGGGCCATCGCCGCCGCGGCGTCGGTCATCGCCGTCTGCAGGACGCGGAGCGCCATCGTCTCCGGCTCCACCTGCCACCGCCCCGGCGGCCCGCTTGTCACGTCGTCCACAGCGCCTATAGTAGGACCCAGGTGGTTAAGTTGCCGAAACATCAAGAGGGTTGATTTTCATGACGGTCCGAAGCACTCCCGACCCCTGGGCTCCCGTCCGCGGTCAGCGGGCGGTGATGTTGACGACGTACCGCCGGGACGGCCGATCCGTGCCCACGCCGGTCGGCTACGGGATCGACGGCCCGACGCTCTACTTCATGACCGACCCGGGCGCCGGCAAGGTCAAGCGGCTCCGGCACACGGCGACGGTGACCGTGGCGGCCAGCACGTTGCGCGGCGAGGTCAAGGGTCCCGCCGTCACCGGGGTCGCCACCGAGATCACCGGCGGCGAGGCGGACCACGGTCGTCGACGCATCACCGCGACCAACCGACTGGCCTGGTTCTTCCTGCAGCGCAAGGCCCGCCGGGCGGGCCGGGGCTGGACCGTCTACGCCGTCCGGCGCGATCACCCCGACGGCACCACCCAGAACGAGCGCGTCGACGCCGCCGTCACCGACACCGCACCGTACCGACATCACACGTACCGACACTCAGGAGATCTCGTGACCACCGCCACCCAGGAACGCACCGGCACCCGGCCGCTGATACTGGCGATGCTGTTCTTCGCCTTCGGGCAGTTCGTCTCGCCGATCTTCAGCGCCCTCTACGGTGGGTCGTTCACCAGCGCCAACCGCGCCGGTGAGCCCCCGCTCACCCCGGCCGGTTGGGCCTTCTCCATCTGGGGGGTGATCGAGGTCGTCAGCGTGGGTCTGGCGATCTTCCTCGCGCTGCGCCGCAAGCACGCCGACGCCGATCTGATCGACCGGCTGGCCAAGCCGCTGCTGATCGTCTTCATCGGGTTCTCCGCCTGGATCCTGGCGGCCGAGCTCGAGCCGGTCTGGTCGACCCTGGTGATCATCGTGATCATGCTGGCCACGCTGATCTGGACGATGCGCATCGTCCTCGCGGAGCGGACCCGGATCGCCACCTGGCCCGTGCTCGGGCGGGCCCTGTTGTGGTGGACCGTCGGCCTCTACACCGGCTGGCTCAGTGTGGCCACCTGGCTGAACCTCACCACCGCCTTCGCCGGTGCCGGTGCGCCGATCACCGGCACGATCGGCATCGCCGCCCAGATCGCGACCCTGGCGGGCGCGCTCGGCACCACCTTGATCATCCTGACCTGGTCCGGTGGCCTGCTCTCGTACGCGGCCGCCGTCTGCTGGGGTCTGGTCGGCGCGATCGTGGGCACCAGCCAGGCCGGGCAGCCGGTGCTGACGGTGGCCGTGGTGATCGGTCTGGTCGCCGTCGTGGTCGCCACCGCGATCACCCGCCGTCGCAGCCACTCGACCCTGGCGGAGAGACTGGCCTGATCGCCGAGGAGAGCCGCAGCTACGCCAACGGCCGGCCGCCCGCAGGGGTGGCCGGCCGTTGCCGTGTCGATCCGGTCAGCGAAGCTCGCCGGAGCTCTCGGAGGTCCGGGTCTTGGGCTTGTGGGCGCGGATCGACCCGGCGTGCGCCTTGGCGGTGGGGTCGTTCCGGGTCTTGATCAGGCTGGCGACGGTGGTCACCGCGAGCACGACCAGGATCACGCCCAGGCTGAACAGGGTGGGGATCTCCGGCACGGCCGGGTTGATGTCGACGTGCAGCCAGTGCAGGATCAGCTTCACGCCGATGAAGGCCAGGATGATCGACAACCCGGTGCTCAGGTAGACCAGGCGATCCAGCAGACCCTGGACCAGGAAGAACAACGCCCGCAGGCCCAGCAGCGCGAACGCGTTGGCCGTGAAGACGATGAACGGCTCACTGGTCACCCCGAACACCGCCGGGATCGAGTCGAGCGCGAACAGCAGGTCGATGCTGCCGATCGCGATCAGCACCAGGAACAGCGGGGTCACCATCCTGCGGCCGTCGACCCTGGTGACCAGCTTGCCCTCGACGTAGTCGTCGGTGACCGGCAGCAGCCGGCGCGCGCCCTTCACCACGACGTTGTCCTCGATGTCGGGATCCTCGTCCCGGTGCCGGAACAGCTGGATCGCGGTGAAGATCAGCAGCAGCCCGAACAGCAGGAACACCACCGAGAACAGCGACAACAGGGTCGCGCCCAGGGCGATGAAGATCGCGCGCATGATCAGCGCGAGCACGATGCCGAAGGTGAGCACCTTGTGCTGGTGCTTCTCGGGCACCGCGAACGTGGTCATGATGATCACGAAGACGAAGAGGTTGTCGACCGACAGGCTCTTCTCGACCAGGTAGCCGGCGAAGTACTGGATGCCCAGCTCGCTGCCGAAGGCGGAGGTGAACCAGACCCCGAACCCGATGGCCACGCCGATGTAGAAGATCGACCAGCCGGCCGCCTCCTTGAAGCCGACCCGGTGGGGTTTGAGCGCGGCCACCACCAGGTCGATCGCCAGCAGGGCGATGATGATGGCGATGGTGACGCCCCAGACGAGCGGGGTGATGGTCATGTCGAAGTTCCTTCGGCGTGGCGGGGCGAGCCACCGACTCTACCGATGAGTTCAATCCACGAGCTCGATGAAGGAGCGCACGCCCGATCAGTCGGCACGTCCGGGGCCACGGTTCGAGGGATCGTCAGGTGGCAGCCAGGGGGGCGCGGCTCCGACCGGCGCGGAGGTCCAGCCGCGCCGGCGGGCCAGGGCGAGTGCCGTCCGCACGACCTCGGCGACCGGTTCGCTGAGCTGCTCGTCCCGCCAGGCGATGGACCAGGGGTAGAGGGGCTGGTGCTCCAGCGGCCGGTGGACCGGCAGGCCGACCTCGGCGTAACGCTCGGTGTAGCTGCTGAAGTCGAGGAGGAAGGCGGCCTCCGGCGACCGCATCACCGCGGCCAGGCAGTTGTTGAAGGTGCCCGGGTTGCCCAGCCAGCGCAGGGTGATCCCGGTGTCCTGCTCGAACGCGCTGACGTACTCGCCGTGCACGTTGTACATGCCGGATCCCGGGGTGTCGGCGAACACCGTGACCGGGCGCTCGCGGAGGGACACGGTCTCCCGGTGGGGATCGGTGGGCCGGCCGACCAGCAGCAGCGGCTCGAGTCGGAGCAGGCGGTGCTGCCACCCGGTCGGGTGCTCGGCCACCATCCGACGGGTCACCCGCAGGATGGCCACGTCCAGGTGGTTGGCCAGGAGCGCCGTCAGCTGACGGGCGCTGTCCATCGAGCGCTCGACCACCTCGACGGTCGGGTTGGCCGCCGCGAAGGCGTCGGCCACGTCCCGGCTGGTGGTCAGCTCGAAGATGTGCGCGAGGCGTACGACGTTCGGGTCGCGCGGACGGCTCATCCCCTCGGCGACGGTCAACAGCCGACGGGCACCGTCGAGGAAGTCGAGGCCGCGCGGCGTGAGGCGGACGTGCCGGCTGTCGCGGACCAGCAGCGGCTCGCCGACGGTGGCTTCGAGCCTGCGGATCTGCTTGGACAGCGCGGGTTGGCTGATGTACAGCCTGGCCGCCGCCCGGCCGAAGTGCAGCTCGTCGGCGACCGCGACGAAGTACCTGATCAGGCGTAGATCGAAGTCCATCGGCCCTCCTCGGGGATCACGCTAGTGGCCGCGCCCGGAGACCCGATCGATGCCTGACGGTTATCGATCCCTGCCCGGCAGGCCTTGGACACCCCGGACCGGGACGGTGTTGGCTCGTCATGCCGACCGGCACCGAGATCTCGAGGGAGCAGCGATGACGACACGGGCGGAGCCACCATGGAGCTGAACCTGCGCGACAAGATCGCGGTGGTGACCGGGGCCAGCCGAGGCATCGGTCTCGCGGTGACCCGGGCCCTCGTCGCCGAGGGGGTCACCGTCGTCGCCGGGGCCCGCTCCGCCGGGCCCGACCTGCCCGCGCTGGTCGACGAGGGGCGGGTCGTCTTCGTCGCCGCCGATCTCGCCGAACCGGCCGGACCGCTCGCGCTGATCGACCGGGCGCGCGCGCTGGGTGGGGTGGACGTCCTGGTGAACAACGCGGGCGCCGTCACGCCTCGCCCCGGCGGCTTCGCCAGCGTCACCGACGAGGCCTGGGAGGCGTCCCTCACCCTCACCCTGATGGCCGCGGTCCGCACCATCCGGGCGGCGCTGCCGGAGATGACCCGCCGCGGTGGCGGCAGCATCGTCACCATCAGCTCGGTGAACGCCTACCTCCCGGACCCCCTGGTGATCGACTACTCGGCCGCCAAGGCGGCCCTGACCAACCTCAGCAAGTCCCTGTCGAAGGAGGTCGGTCCGGCGGGGATCCGGGTCAACACGATCAGCCCCGGCCCGGTGGAGACCAGCCTCTGGTTGGGGGAGCACGGCGTGGCCCGGGCGGTGGCCGAGGCCGGCGGGGGCGATCCGGCCGAGGTGGCCGCCCAGGCGGCCGCGGGAGCGGTCACCGGCCGGTTCACCCGGCCCGAGGAGATCGCCGACCTCGTCCTCCTGCTGGCCAGCGACCGCAGCGCCAACGTCACCGGGGCCGACTTCGCCATCGACGGGGGACTGGTCCCCACCCTCTAGATCCAGCTGTTCCGGCTGGTCCCATGAGATCCCTCAGATCCGGCTGCTCAGGTCCGCCACCCCACTCGCGGCCCACCACCCACCCGTCAGACCCGCCACCGCCGCGTGGCACCGACTCGGAGGTCACCATGTCCCAACCTGTCAGCAACCACCCGTACCCCGTGCTGTTCATCCACGGCCTCTGGATCCACGCGAGCGCCTGGCAGCCGTGGCAGGAGCTCTTCGAGGCCGAGGGCTACTCCACGTCGGCGCCCGGCTGGCCCGGCGACGGCCCGACCGTCCAGGCGACCCGGGACGACCCGAGCCCGCTCGACGGGGTGGGCATCGAGGCCATCTGCCGGCACTACGCAGACCTGATCGACGCCATGCCGGTCAAGCCGATCGTGGTCGGACACTCCTTCGGCGGCCTGATCGCCCAGGAGCTCCTGGCCAACGGCTACGCCGCCGCGGCGGTGGCGATCGACCCGGCGCCGATCAAAGGGGTCAAGGTGCTGCCGTTCTCCCAGCTCAGGTCGGGGCTCCCGGTCCTGGGCAACCCGGCCAACCGGAAGCGGACCGTGTCGTTGACCTCGAAGCAGTTCCACTACAGCTTCGGCAACACCTTGACCGAGGAGGAGTCCGACGCCCTGTTCGCGCGGTGGACGATCCCCGGACCGGGTCGGCCCCTGTTCGAGGACGCCACGGCCAACTTCGTCAAGGACTCGCCGGCCGCGGTCGACTCCCATCACGCGATCCGCGGACCGCTGTTGCTGCTCTCCGGCACCGAGGACCACACCGTCCCCCGTGCGGTCACCGAGGCGGTCCACAAGCTGTACGCCGACAACCCGTCGCTCACCGAGTACCAGGAGCTCGAGGGCCGGGGCCACTCCCTCACCATGGACGCCGGCTGGCGCGAGGTCGCCGACCTCACCCTCGAGTGGATCGCGCGGCAGGAGCCGGCGCTGACCGGGCCGGCGCCCCGCTGACCAGCCCTCAGCCGGGGGTGTGGTCACGCTCCACCCTGCGAGCCGGCAGCCGGACCCGGATCGTCGTGCCCTGACCGACCTGGCTGATCACGTCGGAGGTGCCGCCGTGCGCGGAGACGATGGAGGACACGATCGCCAGACCCAGACCGGCGCCGCCCGTGTGCCGGGTCCGGCTGGTGTCGCCCCGCCAGAACCGGGTGAAGACGTGCTCCTGGTCCGCGGCCGGGATCCCCGGGCCGTGGTCGGTGACGAGCAGCGTGTGCACGCCACCGCCCGCGGCGCCCGTCCCACTGCCGTCCGGCCGGGCCGGTCGGACGGTCACCTCGACCGGCGTGCCGGCCGGGGTGTGCTGGACCGCGTTGCCGAGCAGGTTCTGCAGCACCTGCTGCAGCTTCGGCGCATCGCCCAGCAGCGTCGCCGGACCGGCCGCGTGCAGCGAGAACCGACGGTCCGGGTTGATCACCCGGGCGTCGTCCAGGACCTCGGTGGCCAGGGCGGTCAGGTCGATCGGGTCCAGGTCCAGCGGACGGGTCCGATCCAGCCTGGCCAGCAGCGCCAGCTCGTCGATCAGCACCCGCATCCGGCCGAGCTGGGTCATCGCCCGCTCCATGGCGTGGTCGCGCCGGGTCTCGTCGGCGAGCCCGCCCTGCAGATAGAGCTCGATCCAGCCGGTGGCGGTGGTGAGCGGCGTACGGAGCTCGTGGGAGGCATCCGCCACGAACGACCGGAGGCGCCCCTCCGCGGTCTCCTGGACGTCGAAGGCCTCGTTGACCGCGACCGCCAACCGGTGCATGTCGGGATCGTCGTCGGGGACCGGCAGCCGGACCGTGCGGTCGCCCTCGGCGAACGCGTGCGCGCGTTCCGACATCACCTTCAGCGGCCGGAGACTGCGCCTGACGATGACGACCGTGGCCGCCACCAGGGCGAGGATCGCGGCCAGCACGCCGGCCGCTGCCACCAGGATCAGGCGTTGGACGGTGGCCAGACTCGGTCCGGTGTCGAAGCCGATCACCAACCCGTCGGGCACCAGGACCTCGCCACCGGAGCCGATCACCGACAGCCCCGAACCCGTCACATCGAGACGGATGACCGTCATCGCCGGTCGGTCGGGGACCCGGTGCGGCTGACCGTCGTCCAGCCCGGCCTCGATCAACCGCGCCGCCGTCGAGGGATCGGTGTTGGCGATCAGCGCCGACCGGCCGTCGCGTTCGAAGACCACCGCGGCACCCTCGGGTCGCGCCATGTTCTCGACCGTCGAGGCCCCCAGCTGGACGCTGCCCAGCCCGACCAGGGAGGCGCGGATCCGTTGCGAGGTGCCCAGCAGGCGATCGTCGATCCGGTCCCGGACGTAGGAGCGCATGTAGAGGATGGAGACGGTCGTGGTGATGGTGAGGATCACCGTCACGGTGACCGCCAGCGTCACGACCAGTCGGGTGCGGGTGCTCCACCGGCGTCGACCGGGGTGGCTCGCCGAGGCGGTCATGCCGACTCCTCCGGCGCCCGGATCGTGTAGCCGAAACCGCGCACCGTGTGGATCAGCGGCGGGGGATCGAGGTCGATCTTGCGCCGGAGGTTGGAGACGAACCGCTCGACCACGTTGCTGTCGCCACCGAAGTCGTACTGCCACAGCTGGTCGAGGATCTGGGCCTTGGAGAGGACCCGACCCTGGTGCAGCAGGAGATAGACCAGGAGCCTGAACTCGGTGGGGGACAGGTCGATGCCTCGATCGCCGCGACGGGTCAGGTGCCGGTCCTCGTCGACCTCCAGGTCGCCACAGCGGAGGATGCCGCCCGCCCCGCGCGCGGAGGTGGCGTGCGCGAGATCGCGCTCCAGCCGGCTCCGTCGCAACAGCCCCTCCAGCCGTACGGTCACCTCCACCACGCTGAACGGCTTGGTCAGGTAGTCGTCGGCGCCCAGGCGCAGACCCCGGACACGGTCCTCCACGGTGTCCCGCGCGGACAGGAACAGCACCGGCAGGGTCTCGCCACGGTGCCGCAGCAGCTGGAGGAAGTCGAAGCCGTCGATCCCCGGCAACATCACGTCGAGCACGATCGCGTCGGGGTCGTCGGTGCCGAACAGGGTGAGAGCGGTCTGCGCGTCCGGGGCGGTGGTGACCCGGAACCCGGCGAACGACAGCGACGACTGCAGCATCTCCCGGATGCCGTCGTCATCATCCACCACGAGCACATGCCCACCGGGTGCCGTCACGGCGACAGTGTTCCACTGCCGGCCGGGGGACACGTCGCGCACAGCGTCGTCAGCGGATCGTCAGGTTGCCGGAGGGGGTTCCGTCAGGCGCAGCCGATTGGGTGGCAGGCCAGCGAGGCACGGCGGGTGCGTCATCAGGGGGTACAACCATGTCGACGTTCCTGTACGCCCTCGGGCATGCGGTCGCCCGTCACCGGTGGCGCGCGCTGCTCGTCTGGGTGCTGCTGGTGGGTGTCTGCTTCGGCGTCACCAGCTTCGCCAAGGGCGCGCTGGTGAACGACTACACGATCCCCGGCACCGAGTCCCAACACGGCATCGACACCCTGGACGAGCGCTTCCCACAGGCCTCCGGGACGACGGGCCAGCTGGTCTTCGAGTCGACCTCCGGCCCGATCACCGACCACCAGGCCCCCATCGAGGACCAGATCAAGGCGATCGAGAAGGTCAAGCACGTCAGCGGCGTCGACGACCCGTTCGCCTCCGGAGCCGTGGGCACGATCTCGGCGGACAAGAAGTTCGCCCAGTCGCAGATCCAGTTCGACGTGTCGGTGACCGATCTGAGCCCGACCACGATCACCGAGGTCGAGAAGGCGGCCAAGACGGCGGCCGGTGCCGGCTACACGACCACGCTCGGCGGCGACATGTACACCTCCACCGGAGCCGGTGTGGGGCTGACCGACCTGATCGGGGTGTTCGTCGCCTTCATCGTGCTCTCGATCACCTTCGGCTCGCTGATCGCCGCCGGGCTGCCCCTGATCACGGCCGGTCTCGGCGTGGGCATCACCATGTCCACGATCTTGAGCATCGCGTCGGTGGCCACCATCTCGACCACCACACCCACGCTGGCGTTGATGATCGGGCTCGCCGTCGGCATCGACTACGGCCTGTTCATCGTCACCCGGCACCGTCGCCAGCTGGCCCAGGGGATGGGGGTCGAGGAGTCGCTGGCCCAGTCGTCGGCCACCGCCGGGTCGGCCGTGGTGTTCGCCGGCACGACGGTGATCATCGCTCTCTGCGGGCTCGCGGTGGCCAACATCCCCTTCCTCACCACGATGGGGGTCGCCGCGGCCGGCGGAGTGGCGGTGGCGGTGTGTGCGGCGCTCACGCTGCTGCCGGCCCTGTTGGCGATCTGCGGCAACCGGCTCCGGCCCAAGCCGAACTCGCACCCGGTCAAGCTGCTCGACCGGGCCGCCGCCGGTCGCACCATGGGCGCCCGGTGGGTGGCCGTCGCCACCCGCGTGCCGGCGGTCACCGTGGTGGCGGTTCTGCTGATCATCGGGGTGCTGGCCATCCCGCTCAAGGACCTGGCGCTGGCCCTGCCCGACAACGGCAGCGCCGAGGTGGGATCCCCCCAGCGGACCACCTTCGACCTGGTCGCCACCGAGTTCGGTCCCGGCTACAACGCCCCGCTGCTGGTCACCGCCGACATCATCACCAGCACCGATCCGAAGGGCACGGTCTCCGACCTGGCCGACGACATCGCCAAGATCCCCGGCGTCGTGGCCATCACCAAGCAGACCCCCAACGAGACCGCCGATCTCGGACTCGTCCGGGTGGTCCCGCAGTGGGCGCAGAGCGATCCGAGGACGACGGAGCTGGTCGGCCGGATCCGGGCCGAGGCACCGGCCTGGCAGACCAAGCTGAAGATCTCCGACATCACCGTCACCGGCCAGACGGCCGTCGCGATCGACGTGAACACCCGGCTGAGCGGGGCCCTGGTGCCTTTCGGTCTCGTCGTGGTCGGTCTCGCGCTGATCCTGCTGATGGTCGTGTTCCGCTCGATCGCGGTCCCGATCAAGGCCGCGCTGGGCTACCTGCTCTCCATCGCCGCCGCCCTCGGCACGGTGACCGCCGCCTTCATCTGGGGCTGGGGGGCCGGACCCCTCGGCATCACCGAGATCGGACCGCTGGTCAGCTTCCTGCCGATCATCTTGATGGGCGTGCTCTTCGGTCTCGCGATGGACTACGAGGTGTTCCTGGTCTCCGCGATCCGGGAGGACTACGTCCACGGCCGGGATCCCTCTCCACCGCAACGGGCTCGGCACGCCATCCGGACCGGGTTCATCTCCAGCGCCCGGGTGGTCACGGCCGCCGCGGTGATCATGATCTCGGTGTTCGCCGCCTTCATCCCGCACGGCAGCTCGACGATCAAGCCGATCGCCCTCGGACTGGCGGTCGGGGTGTTCGTCGACGCCTTCCTGGTGCGGATGACCCTGGTGCCCGCGGTCCTGGCGCTGCTCGGGGCCAAGGCGTGGTGGATGCCGAAGCGACTGGACAAGGCGCTGCCGCACATCGACGTCGAAGGCTCCGCCCTGGTCCGTCACGTCGAGCAGGTCGCGTGGGAAGAGACCAACGGTGCCGTGGCGATCCGGGCGGAGGCCGCCGCCATCGCCACCGACGACGGTCCGGTGCCCGTCGACCTGTCGGTGGCCCGGCAGACCACTGTCAGCTACGACCATCCCGATCCTGCGGTACGGGCGGCGCTGGTCTGGACGCTGGGTGGGTGGCGCAAGCCGGTGGGCGGACACCTGGCCGTGCTCGGCCGGGTCCTCCCGGAGGAGGCCGGCGCCGTCCGCAAGTCCGTACGGGTGGTGCCGCTGCCCAGTCGCGACGATGACGCCGTCGACGTGCGGCGCTACGTCTCGACCCTGCTGGTCGCGCAGTCCGACAAGCCCTGGCCGTCGCGCCGGACCACCGGCCGGGCCCTCGACCAGGCCGAGAACTGGCTGTCTCCGCTGCAGGCGGGAACCGGGGGGCCACGACTGGCGGACCGCCGGATGGGCGACCTCACCACGCTCGAACGGCTCCTCGTCACCCTGAGTGCCGCCGCTGTGCAGTCGCCGGAGCTGATCGTGGTCGCCGAGCCGGATCGGGATCTCGACCCGGGCTCGCTGTCCTGGTTCGCCGGGGTCTGTGCCGAGCTGGTGCACGACACCGGCACGACCGTGCTGCTGGTCGGGTCGACGGTGACGGCGCTGGCCGCCGCGCCGACGTCGCCCGTCCCCGGCTCGGAGACGGTCGCCCCGGCTGACCCTGCGCCGGCGGACGCCCCCGATCCGACCGCGGCCGACCCCGCTCCGGCGGCAGTCGCGGATCCCACGGCCGAGGCTCCCGTTCCAGCCGACGAGGCCGACGACGGCACGCCCGACCGGCCCGAACCTGACCGGCCCGATCCCGACCGGCGCGACCCGGACCCCGACCGAACCGCACCGGGCGATCCGGAGACGGCCGGACCCGACGACGACACCGAGACCAGGAAGCAGACCCATGAGCTCACCGGACAGTAGGCCCAAGGCCCACGAGCCCGTGCCGCGGTGGTTGGTGCCGATGGTCGCCGTCATCCTGACCGCCATCGCCGCCGGCATCGTGCTGTGGACGGTGCAGGGTCACCAGAACAGCGGCCCGGCCGTGCCGCTGGCCATCGTCAACCTGGACGACCCGGTGACCCAGGGCACCGGCTCGGACGCGAAGACGATCGCGGCCGGACGTCAGCTGGCCGCCGCCCTGAGCTCCCCGGACACCGCCGACGAGACGCCGCTGTCGTGGCAGCTGGTCGATCAGGACGACGCCGCGACGGGACTGCGGGACGGCACCTACTACGGCGTGCTGACCATCCCGAAGGACTTCTCCGCCAACGTCACCTCCACGTCGGGAACCGATCCGAAACAGGCCCAGCTGAAGCTCGTCAGCGATGACGCCGCCAGCGCGGCGGTGGCCGCCCTGGCCCAGGTGTCGGTCAACCAGGCCGCACGGACGCTGGGTGACCAGGTCACCGACAACTACGTCGACGCCATGCTCAAGAACCTGACCACCATCAACAAGAACCTGACCAGCTCGGCCAAGAGCGCCGACTCCCTGGCCAGCTCAGCCCACGACCTGGCCAGCTCCAGTCACTCCCTGGCCGACTCCGCCGACCAGGTCGCCGACGGCGCGGCCAGTCTGGACAGCGGCACGAAGTCGTTGCTGTCCGGTACGCAGACGCTGGCCTCCGGGGCCGAGGACGCCGCCACCGGGGCGGCGCAGGTCGCGTCCGGTAGCCGGGAGCTGGCTTCGGCGGCCGACAAGCTCGCGTCCGGGGCCGGCAAGACCTCCGCCGGCGCCGACGACGTGGCCAAGGGTGTCTCCGACCTGGCCAGGCTGGCCGGCGGGACGGCGAAGGGCGCAGATGACCTGGCGACCGCGACGGGGCGGCAGATCACCGGGCTGGACCGCACCGACAAGCTGGCCGGACTGCACGCCAGGGGCGCCTCGGACGTGGCCGACCGCGCCGACCGGATCGCCCGGGACTGTCCACCCGCCACCCCGCGGGACTACTGCGCCCGGGTCGACGACCTGGCTCGGCGAGTCGGGATCGAGTCCAAGGTGGCATCCGCGCTGGACCGACTCGTCGGCGTCCAGGTCGACCGCGGGAAGGTGATCGACAAGGGAGCGGCAGGCCTCGACCGGGCCACCACCCGCCTCGACGACGGGCTCACCAAGCTGAGCCCGGCCGCCAAGAAGGTCGCCTCCGGCGCCGACGACGTGAGCGACGGCGCCACCCAGCTCGATCGGGCCGCGAGCTCCCTGTCCTCCGGTGCGATCGAGGTGGCCACGGGGACGCGCAGCGTCGCCGACGGCGTGGTGAAGACCGAGTCCGGTGTGCAGGAGATGGCGGTCGCCGCCGATCAGCTGTCCAGCGGCACCATCAAGCTCGACTCGGGCGCCCATCAGCTCGCCGACGGTGCCGACCAGCTGGCCGATGGCGCGGACCAGCTGGCTTCCGGGCTGACCAGCGGCGCCAAGCAGGTGCCCAGCTACACCGACGACCAGCGCAAGCAGCTGGACACCGTGGTCACGACCCCGGTGACCGTCAAGGCCAGCGCCGACAACCCCAGCACCGTGG
This sequence comes from uncultured Actinomycetota bacterium, assembly GCA_963794405.1. Classification (GTDB taxonomy): domain Bacteria; phylum Actinomycetota; class Actinomycetes; order Propionibacteriales; family Propionibacteriaceae; genus Microlunatus. The sequence goes on along the minus strand of CAWCDP010000013.1, from coordinate 55,255 downwards.
CCGCCGGTCTGGTGCCCGTCGTCCTGGGGATCGCCCTCTGGATCGGCACGCTGATGATGCTGCTGACCCGACCCCCGGTGCCGGTCGGGCTCTCCTGGGCGCAGGCCTCGCCGGCCCGCCGGGTCCTGTTCGGCCTGGCTCCGGTCGTGCTGGTCGGACTGGTGCAGGCGGCGCTGCTGCTCGGCCTGGTGGCCGTGGCGAAGGTGCCGATCGCCTCGCCGCTGGGGCTGGTGCTGTTCACCGGTCTCGGCACCCTCGCCTTCGCCGCCACCAACCAGGCGCTGGTCAGCGTGTTCGGCGGGCTCGGTCGCCTGGTCAGCCTGGCGTTCGCGCTCGTCGAGGCGGCGGCCCTGGGGGGCCTGATGCCGATCGAGACCGCGCCGGCCGCGATCCAGACGCTGAACGGGGTGCTTCCCCTGCCGCAGTTCGTCAGCGGTGCCGCCGAGCTGCTGCTCGGTGGTCACGGCAGCCTGGTGACCGCCTGTCTGGTGCTGTCGATCTGGACGGTGCTGGCCATCGGCGCCTCGGTGCTCGCCGCCGCCCGTCGGAGCTCCCGGGTCGGAGACGTCCAGACGGCGCACCCGGGTCCGGCGCCGGAACCGTCAACGGCATGATCGTCTCCTGCTGAGTCGACCAGCACGGAGGGGACAGCCGATGACCGCGTACGACCAGGGGGTCGTCCGGCGCCCGTTCACGGTGCGCTGGGCCTGGCTGCTCGTCCTGCTCGGCGGGGTGGCGGCGTACCTGATCGTGCTCCGCACCCTGGTCGCCACCCAGAACCCGCTCTACGTGCCGTCCCTGCTCCTGCTGGGATCTGCCGTCGTCCCGGCCTCGGTGCTGGTGTACGCCGCCTCCGGGCCGGGGCGCCCGCCGGTCGGTGCCGGTGTGATCGCGGCCGTGGCGGGGGCCGGCGGGGTGATCGGCACGGTCGCCGCCGGGACGCTGGAGTACGACACCCTGCAACGGCTCGGGACCGTACCGATGATCATGGTCGGGCTGATCGAGGAGTCGGCGAAGCTGGTCGTGCCGCTGATCATCCTGATCGTCGCCCGGCGCCGTGACCCGGCCGCCGGGGTGATCATCGGGATCGCCTCCGGGATGGGCTTCGCCACCCTGGAGACGATGGGGTACGGGTTCTCCGCGCTGCTGCAGAGTCGCTCGATCGCCGATCTCGACCAGACGCTGCTGCTGCGCGCCCTGCTCGCCCCGGCCGGCCACGTGGCCTGGACCGGCGTCACCACGGCCGCGCTCTGGCGGATCCCGTCGGCCCGGCGACGGGGTCGGGCCGTCGGTCTGTTCATCGCAGCCTTCGCCCTCAGCGTGGTTCTGCACGCGGTCTGGGACGGCACCGACCTCTGGCCGGTCCGGGCGGTCGTGGGGATCGTCAGCTTCGCCGGGCTGCTGGTCGTGATCCGGCGCTCGCGCGCCGCCGGTCGGCGACTCGAGGACCAGCCCACCTATGGCCCGTACGTGCCCCCGTCGGGTCCACCGGAGGCGGGCGGCCGACCGCCTGCCCCCGATCCGACACCTGGCCCCTGACCCCGATCCCTGGGCGCCGGCCGCTTCCGCGGTCTGGGTGGACCGTTGCTGGCTCGGGGGCGTCATCCGGTCACGACGCACGCGTGCGGGTGACCGTTGCCGGCTCGGCAGCGTCATCCGGTCGACGCACGCGGACCGGGTGACCGTTCCACTAGTGCACGTCGACCGAGCCTCGAGCCTCGGGGACTGCCGGCGGTCCTGAGCCTGACGGGTCGGCGGCGAGCGCCACCCGCTCGGGACGCTCCACCAACGTCACGACCACCACCGCGACCGCTACCCAGAAGGCCGTCCACCCCACGACCGAGATCGTCAGCGGCTTGGTCAGCATCACCACGATGCCTGCCACCACCGCGATCAGACCGAAGACCAGCGAGCGGCGACGGTGCACCCAGGTGCCGACCGCGCCGGTGCCGAGCCCGCGCTGGTCGGCGGCGTCGCGCAGGGCGGAGACGCCCGACGCGTACGCGCCCCGCAGGCGGGTCGGTGTCCGGAACGGCCCCGCCAGCCAGCCCACCAGGACGACCGCGAGCCCGAGCACGGCGGCCGCGGCCGCTGTCGAGCGCATGCCGTCGGTGGCGGTGTCGTAGAACAGGCTGCTGACCGAGCCGGGCAGCACGTTCGCCGGCACCGCGGCGACCAGGGCGATCCGGCCGACCGCGAACCCGATCGCCAGCAGCGTCATCGCGAACGCGAAACCACCGGCCGCCCACAACAGGGCCCTCGACCGCCGGTTGGCGACCAGGACCCCGCCGACCAGCAGCACCAGCACGAGCCAGGGCAGCCAGGTGCCGACGGCGACCGTGATCCCGTACGCGAGCTGCACCGTCGGCAGCTGACTCGACTGCACCAGCACGATCGTCCGGTCCACCGGAGGGATCCGCCCGGCGACCGTGATGCCACGCGCCACCAGAGTGGCCTTGACCCGTTCCACGATCGGTCCGAGCGGGATGCCGATCGAGCCGTCCGCACCGATCGTGGCCACCGCCGCAGGGTCGTTGGTGAGCGTGCCGATCAGCTGGGTGTGGCCGATCCGCAACGCCTCGGCCCAGGCGGTGTCGAACTGGTCGGAGGCGACGAACTCGGTCACGCCGTCACGGATCATCGACCGCAGTCCGTCCGTCGCCGTGGCCTGGAGGGTCTGCAGCGCCGTGGTGGCGCGCGGGCCGGTACCGAGCGCGATCAGTCCGTCGACGAGCTCCTGGGTCAGCCGGCCGAGGTCGACCTTGGCATCGACGGCGGCCATGGCCTGGTCCACCACGTACGCCTGCACCTCCGGACTGTCCGACAGGGGCGCGTAGGTCGCGACGAAACGATCCGTGTCGGTCAGCGTCCACTTCGCCCAGCCGGTGACGACGGCGACCGGCGCCAGCAGGACCCCGAGCAGGATGAGCACGACTGCTATCACCGTTCGGGAGCGACGCCGGGTGGTGCGGGTGCCGGCGGCCGGTTCGGACCGAAGAGCCGCGTTCTCGGCTTCCAGGGCGGCCACGCGGGCCTGCAGGTCAACGGGTGGTTCGGTCGACATGGCCACACCTTCCCACCGGCCACCGTCCAGCGCGTCACCGTGTTCGGGTGAGATCGCCCGCGACGATCGATTCGCGTGCGAGCGCCCCGGCCTGTATTCTTCCTCGTCGGCGCGCCGGGGGATCGGCGTGCACGAGTGCCCCTATAGCTCAGTAGGTAGAGCGTCTCCATGGTAAGGAGAAGGTCTGCGGTTCGATTCCGCATGGGGGCTCGGAGTCAGGTTCCGGCGCCACCGCGCGTCGGCGGTGTGAGCGGTCGAGACGGGTCCCGAGGGGCCTTGATCGAGCGGGCACACTGGACACGGCGGGTGCGTCATGTCAGCAGGGTTCTGCGGCGGGATAGCTCAGGCGGTAGAGCAAGCGGCTCATAATCGCTGTGTCGCGGGTTCAAGTCCCGCTCCCGCTACCACGATCCACTCTCAGACCGAAGGAAACGACGATGGCCAAGTCCACGGATGTGCGCCCCAAGACCACCATGGCCTGCACCGTGTGCAAGGAGCGGAACTACATCACCAAGAAGAACCGGCGGAACGATCCCGACCGGCTCGAGCTGAAGAAGTTCTGCCCGCGCTGCCACACGCACACCACCCACCGCGAGACCCGCTGATCGCCGACTGCGATCCGCTGACGAGCCGCCGAGTCCCTCGGCGGCTCGTTCTGTGCTGCCCGGACCGCGTCCCGTGCTGATCGGTCTCGCCCACGGCAGCCGCCACCCGCGGGTGGCCGCGGGGATCGACGCGGTGCTGGCCGCCGCGTCGCCCCTGGCCCGCGCGCAGACCCGGGCGGCGTACCTGGATCTGACCGATCCCGACCTGGCGGCCGTGGCGAGCGACCTCGCCCTGGCGGGTGTCCCTCGGGCGGTGGTGGTGCCGCTGCTCTTCACCGACGCGTTCCACGCCCGGATCGACGTCCCCGAGGCCGTGGCTCGCGCCGCCGAGACGTCGGGGGTCGAGCTGCTGCTGGCCCCGATCCTGGGCACCGGGGACGACGTCGCCGCGGTGGTCGCCGAGCGGCTGAGGGCCGCCGGTACGACCGAGACGGAGCCGATCCTGGTCTACGCGGTCGGATCATCCCGGCCCGACGCCAACGCGGCGGTCGCCGAGCTGGCCGATCGCCTGGCGATCCAGCGCGGTACGCCGGTCCGCGCCGGCTTCGGGACGACCGAGCCGCGGGCGAACGACGTGCTGGTCGAGCTGATGGCCACGGCCGAGGGCCCCGGCACCGTCGTGCCGCTGTTCGTCGCCCCCGGGCTGCTGCTGGACGGCATCGCGCCCGCCGTCGCGGAGGCCGGCTGGCGGATGGCGGATCCCCTGGGCACGTTGCTGGCGCCAGTGGTGTCGGAGCGGTACCACGCGGCGCTGGGTGCCGAGGATCCCCTCCGTTAGCGTTAGGCCATGCCCTACCTGGTGGTCGCACCGAGATCCGTACGACGGACTTCGGTCGTCGTGCGGAAACGCTCCTGCACTCCCGAGAGGCTCCGTTCATGACCATCACCGCCGACCACGCCGGTCGTCGCTATCCGCCGACCCCCGCGTACGAGGTGTCGGCCGCCAAGATCGCCGAGTTCGCGCGCGCTCTCGGTGACGACAACCCCGCCTACACCGGCGAGCAGCCGATCGCTCCACCGACCTTCGTCGCGGTGATCTCCTCCGCCGCGTGGGAGTCGATGTTCGACGATCCGGAGCTCGGTCTCGCCCTGCGTCGGATCGTGCACGGCGACCAGCGCTTCACCTACCGCCGTCCCCTGCGGGCGGGCGACCGGGTGCACGCGACGCTGACCATCGACAAGGTGCGCAACCGGGGCGCCGCCGACATCATCTCCTCCTCGGTCGAGGTGGAGACGCTCGACGGTGAGCTGATCTGCACCGCCGAGGCGACCTTCTTCCACTCCCATGAGGCGGACGCATGAGCGCCATCGACCTGTCCCGGATCACTGTCGGCACGCGGTTGCCGAGCCTGACCGTGCACGTCACCCGGGAGACCCTGGTCCGCTACGCGGGGGCCTCGACCGACTTCAACCCGATCCACTACTCGAGCTTCTACGCGGCCCAGGTCGGGCTGCCCGGGGTGATCGGGCACGGCATGCTCACCATGGGCACCGCGCTCCGGGTGGTGACCGACTGGGTCGGCGATCCGGCCCGGGTCCGGTCCTACTTCGTCCGGTTCACCAAGCCGGTGGTGGTGCCGGACGACGCCGACGGCACCGAGCTGGTCTTCGGCGGCGTGGTGGAGGCCATCGAGGACGCTCTGGTGACCATCGCCCTCGAGGCCGTCAGCGGGGACGTCAAGGTGCTCGGGGCGGCTCGGGCCGTCGTCGATCTCGCGGAGTGACCTCGGTGAGCCGGCCGCTTCCCCCCGCCGTGATCACCGACCTCTCGGTGACCCCCGGCGAGTCCTGCGACATCACCTCACTGACGCTGACGACCGCGCCGGAAGCCGTGTCCGAGCCGACCGCTGATCGGCTCGCCGACCTCACCACCCTGCGCGTGGGTGGTCCGGCCCGGACGATCGTGGTCGCCGAGACCGAGGCCGAGCTGGTCGAGACGGTGCGAGCGGCCGATGCGGCCGGCGAGCCGCTGCTGGTTCTCGGTGGGGGCTCCAACGTGCTGATCGCCGACGAAGGTTTCCCCGGGACCGTCGTCAAGGTCGCGACCCGCGGCATCACCGCCGACGTCTCGGACTGCAGCGGAGCGACCGTGACAGTGGCCGCGGGCGAGGACTGGGACACCCTCGTGGCCACCGCGGTCGAGCAGGAGTGGAGCGGCATCGAGGCCCTGTCCGGCATCCCCGGGCTGGTCGGCGCGACGCCGATCCAGAACGTCGGCGCGTACGGCAGCGACGTCTCTCAGACCATCGCGCGGGTCCGCACCGTCGACCGGACGACCGGGCGCCAGGCCACGTTCTCGCTCGCCGACTGCGGCTTCGGCTACCGCACCTCACGCTTCAAGGCCGAGCCCGGGCGCTATCTGGTGCTCGAGGTGACCTTCCAGTTCACCCTCGGCTCGCTCTCCGCGCCGATCCGGTACGCCGAGCTGGCCGCGACGCTGGGGGTGCCGGTGGGGAAGCGGGTGCCGGCGGCCGACGTACGGCGGGCCGTGCTCGAGCTGCGGGCCGGCAAGGGCATGGTGCTCGACGAGAGCGACCCGGACACCTGGAGCGCCGGCTCGTTCTTCACCAACCCGCTGCTGGACCCCGACGCCGCGGCCCGGCTGCCGGCCGATGCGCCCCGCTACCCGGGGCCGGGGGAGCTGGTGAAAACCAGTGCGGCGTGGTTGATCCAGCATGCGGGCTTCGAAAAGGGGTACGGGAACGGCAGGGCAGCGTTGTCCTCCAAGCACACGCTCGCCCTGACCAACCGAGGTGACGCCTCCGCCGCCGACCTGCTCGATCTCGCTCGCGAGATCCGGGCCGGGGTCGAACAGCGGTTCGGCGTCATCCTCGTCGAAGAACCCGTCCTCGTGGAGTGCACCCTGTGAAGAACGACCCGTTCGCCCTCTGGGCCCCGACCGCCGAGCAGGTGGAGCTGCTGCTCGTCGACCCGGCCGGCGGCGACGAGCGCCGCGTGGCGATGGAGACCGACGGCGACGGCTTCTGGCGTCCGGTCGGTGGTCTGGCCGAGCCGTCGGCCGAGCGACCCCTGGACTACGGCTACCGGATCGACGGCAGCGAGACCGTGCTGCCCGATCCGCGGGCCCGGCGGGCTCCGCACGGGGTGCACGGTCTGTCGCGCACCTTCGACCCCGACGCGTACGCCTGGTCCGACCAGCTCTGGACCGGCCGCCAGCTGCCCGGGGGCATCGTCTACGAGCTGCACGTGGGCACGTTCACCCCTGAGGGCACGCTCCTCGCGGCGATCGAGCGGCTCGACCACCTGGTGGAGCTGGGCATCACGCTGGTCGAGGTGATGCCGGTCAACGCGTTCAACGGCCGCCACGGGTGGGGCTACGACGGGGTGCTGTGGGGAGCGGTCCAGGAGGAGTACGGCGGCCCGGCCGCGTACCAGGCCTTCGTCGACGCCTGCCACCGGCGCGGGCTGGGTGTCATCCAGGACGTCGTCTACAACCACCTCGGTCCCAGTGGCAACTACCTGCCCGAGTTCGGTCCCTACATCGCCGACGGCCCGTCCAACACCTGGGGTGAGGCCCTCAACCTGGACGGCGAGAACTCCGACGAGGTCCGCCGCTACATCATCGACAACGCCTTGATGTGGCTGCGGGAGTACCACGTGGACGGGCTGCGGCTGGATGCCGTGCACGCCCTCTCCGACACCCGGGCCACGCACCTGCTGGAGGAGCTGGCCGTCGAGGTGGCGGCGCTGTCGGCGTTCCTCAACCGGCCGCTGTCGCTGATCGCTGAGTCGGACCTGAACAACCCGCGACTGATCACCACCCGCGACGGCGGCGGCTACGGCCTGACCGGCCAGTGGAGCGACGACTTCCACCACGCTCTCTACGTCAGCCTGACCGGCGACACGACCGGCTACTACGCCGACTTCGACTCCCTCGACGCCCTGGGCAAGGTGTTCGAGAACGGCTTCTTCCACGACGGTACGCATTCCAGCTTCCGCGGCCGGGCCCACGGGCACAAGATCGACACCCTGCGGACGCCCACCTGGCGGCTGGTCGTCTGCTCCGACAACCACGACCAGATCGGCAACCGGGCCGACGGCCAGCGACTGTCCGGCAAGATCAGCGCCCAGCAGCTGGGCCTCGCCGCCTTCGTCACGCTGCTCAGCCCGTTCACGCCGATGATCTTCATGGGCGAGGAGTGGGGCGCCTCCACCCCCTGGCAGTTCTTCACCGACCATCCCGAACCGGAGCTGGCCGAGAGGGTGGCCACCGGACGCCGGGAGGAGTTCGCCCAGATGGACTGGGATCTGTCCCAGGTGCCCGATCCCCAGGACGCGGCGACCTTCGAACGGTCCAAGCTCGACTGGGACGAGCTCGACGGACCCGTGCACGCGGAGCTGCTGGAGCTGAACAAGCGGCTGATCCGGTTGCGTCGTACGCATCCCGACCTCTGCGATCCCCAGTTCGACGAGGGCACGGCCACCTCGAACGACGACGAGGGCTGGCTGCTGGTCGAGCGCGGCGCCGTGGCCCTGGTGGTCAACTTCCGAGGGAGCGAGGTGCAGGTCGCCGTCGACGGCGTCGGTGAGGAGCTCCTGACGGTGGGGGAGTCCTCCCTCGGAGACGGCACCGTGACGCTCGCGCCGCACAGCGCGGTGGCGGTGCTGCGCCGCTAGCACTCACGGCCGGAGGCTCGTCAGGTCTCCAGCGGCAAGCACCTGGCCTCAGGCGTCGATCTTGATCTCCCGCTTCAAGATCTTGCCGGTCGGACCCTTGGGCAGGGCGCCGAACCGCACGATCCGTGGGTACTTGTAGGCCGCGATCTTGCTGGACACGAAGTCGCGGATCTCGTCCGCGGTGGCCTCGGCCCCCTCCTTCAGCGTGACCAGGCAGGCGATCTCCTCGCCGTGCAGGGCATCCGGCACCCCGAACACGGCTGCCTCGGCCACCGCCGGGTGGGTGTAGAGGATCTCCTCCACCTCCCGGGGATACACGTTCATCCCGTTGCGGATGATCATGTCCTTCTTCCGGTCGACGATGAAGTAGAAGCCGTCCTCGTCCCGGGTCGCCAGGTCACCGCTGTGGAACCAGTCCCCGCGCATCGCCTCGGCGGTGGCCTCGGGCTTGTTCCAGTAGCCCTTCATCACGTTCTCGCCCCGGATGACGATCTCGCCCACCTCGCCCGCGGCCACCTCCGTGTCGTCGGGACCCCAGAGCTGGAACTCGACGCCGCGGATCGGGATGCCCACCGAGCCGGGTTTCACGGGCCGGTCCGGGTGGTTGAAGGAGGCGATCGGTGAGGTCTCCGACAACCCGTATCCCTCCAGCAGCTGGAACCCGAACCGCCGCTGCACCTCGTACAGGACCTCGACGGGGAGCGACGCCCCACCCGAGGCGGCCACCTTCAGCCGGCTGGTGTCGAACCGGCCGGGGTCGGGCACCGCGAGCAGCGCCATGTACATGGTCGGGACCCCGAGGAACACGGTGACCCTGTCCTCGGCCACGATCCGCAGCGCCTCCTCCCCGTCGAACTTCGGCAGCAGAGTGAGGCAGGCGCCGCCGGCGATCGCGGCGTTCAGCCCGCAGGTCTGCCCGAAGGAGTGGAACAACGGCAGGCCGCCGAACACGACGTCGCCCGGCGCCATCGGCATCAGGGTGGCCAGGTCGGTGCGGACGTTGCTGCCGAGGTTGTCGTGGGTGAGCTCGGCTCCCTTCGGTGAGCCCGTGGTGCCGGAGGTGTAGAGGATGACCGCGGTGTCGTCGCCCGCGCGGACGACCGGGCCGTCGTGGGCGGCCGCCGCGGCCAGGGTCTGCTCGAACTCACCGGGGCTGACCACGAGCACGTCGGTGCCGGTGACGGCGGCCGCCTTGGCCGCCTCCTCGGCGAACATCGCGAACACCACAGCGACCCGTACGCCGGCGTCGTTCCAGGCGTACGAGACCTCGCCGGCCTTGAGCAGGGGGTTCATCGGCACCACCACCGCGCCCAGCCGCAGGATCGCGTAGTAGGCGATCGGGAAGTAGGCCACGTTGGGCATGATCAGGGCGACCCGGTCGCCCGCGGTCACCCCGCGGTCGGCGAGCAGGGTGGCGCAGCGCGCGGCCGCCGCGTCGAGGGCGGCGTAGGTGAGGATGTGCTCGCCCTGCTTGATGGCGGGCAGTGACGGGTCCGAGGCGGCGCGGTCGCTCAGCCAACAGGCGATGTTGGAGTTGGAGGTCATGGACCGACGTTAGTGGCGTACGCCACATCGCGCAGCAGCTTCGCTCCCGAGAAGAATGCGAGGCGGGTGTTGACGAGGAAATTCAGAGTAGGTTAGGCTCGCCTTACTCGTTCATCGGAACTGTCGGACAGCCGCCATGCGGAGTCGGCACGGTGACTTGATCCTCCCAGGTCTGGGGAGGTGTCGCGTTCAGCGAGTGGGGCGCGGTCGGAGTGCGGGGGGTCGCGCCTGGCCGCGCTCTTTGAACTGGGTTCCGTTCGCGACGCGAACGCGCTTTCACCGGCTTCGTCGTCGAGATGAAGACGGCGGAAAAGCGTTGCCGTCCTTCATCTCTCCTCCGTTCACCGGGCGCATCCGCTTCCCGCTCACGAAACCTGCGCTTCCGCTCGCGACGGGTCACTCACAACGGTCACTCGCTACTGCACCCACGAGGGCAGTACGGATGGGGACGCCGGGCCCCGCGGGCCTGGCCCTAGACTCCGAGACGGCCAGAACCGCCCCACCGATCGAGGAACCCGCCATGAGCCTGTCCGATCTCAGTCCCGACGCTCTCGCCGCCCTGCACGGCGAGCAGACCACCGCGTACGCCGCTCTGGCGGCCCAGGGACTGAAGCTCGACCTCACCCGTGGCAAGCCGGCCCCGGCCCAGCTGGACCTCTCGAACGCGCTGCTGACCCTGCCGGGGGAGGGCGAGTACAAGGCCGCCGACGGCACCGACTGCCGCAACTACGGCGGCGGCCAGGGGCTGCCCGAGATCCGGGAGATCTTCGCCGAGCTGCTCAACGTGCCGGTCGCCCAGCTGGTCGCGGGCGACAACGCCAGCCTGGGCATCATGCACGACACGCTGGTGTTCTCGCTGCTCAAGGGCACTGTCGACTCCGCCCGCCCTGGGTGCGAGGAGCCGATCAAGTTCCTCTGCCCGGTCGCCCGGCTACGACCGGCACTTCGCGCTGTGCGAGCAGTTCGGCATCGAGATGGAGCCGGTCGCGCTCGGCCCCGACGGTCCCGATCTGGACGCGGTCCGCGAGCGGGTGGCGAACGACTCGAGCGTGCGGGGCATCTGGATCGTGCCCGACCTACGCCAACCCGACCGGTGCCGTCTACACCGAGGAGGTCACCCGCGCGCTGGTCTCGATGCCGACCGCCGCGGCGGACTTCCGGATCTTCTGGGACAACGCGTACGCCGTCCACCACCTCACCGACGCCGAGCACCCCGCACTGGACGTGCTCGGTCTGGCGGCCGAGGCCGGCAACCCGAACCGGGTGTTCGTCTTCGCCTCCACCTCGAAGATCACCTTCGCCGGCGCCGGGGTCTCGTTCTTCGCCGGCTCCCCGGCCAACGTGGCCTGGTACCTCAAGCACCTGGGCAAGCGGACGATCGGCCCCGACAAGGTCAACCACCTGCGGCACGCCCGCTACCTGCGGCAGCGCCGACGGCGTGCGCGAGCTGATGCGCAAGCACCGGGCCATCATCGAGCCCAAGTTCCAGCAGGTCGAGGAGATCCTCGAGGAACGGCTCGCCGGCCACGCGGTGGCGACCTGGACCGAGCCCGAGGGCGGCTACTTCATCAGCCTCGACGTCCCCGACGGCTCTGCGACCCGGGTCGTCGCCCTGGCCAAGGAGGCGGGCATCGCGATGACCGGCGCCGGCGCCGCCTTCCCGTACGGCAAGGACCCGCGCGACCGCAACATCCGGATCGCCCCGACGTTCCCGCTCGCCCGACGACGTGGCGGCCGCGATCGAGGGCCTGTGCACCTGCGTCCTGCTGGCCGCCGCGGAGCAGCGGCTGGCCCGCGACTGACGCGTGCCGGAGTCGTCGGAACCCGCGGCCGGTCCGTTCCGGTTCGACGGTCGCCCCGGAGCCGACTACACTCTGGCTCTTGGTGCAGGTCACCCAGCTGTGGTGCGCCCTCGACCAGCCGGTAGGTTGGAGGGGCCGCGCTGAGCCGGGCTCAGGCACCGGAGGGCAATAGCTCAACTGGCAGAGCATCGGTCTCCAAAACCGAAGGTTGGGGGTTCAAGTCCCTCTTGCCCTGCAGATCCGCCCGTCCGGGGCGTCCTCGACGCCCCGGAGGGCAGGTGAAGACGACGACCGTAGAAGGGCGAAGACGTGGCAGACCGCGACAAGGTGGACCCGGCGGACGAGCCGGACACCTCTGCCACCCCCGGCGAGCCGGAGGATCGTCGATCTGGAGGCCGACGACGCTCGAGTCGTCGTCCGACGACGACCGCGAGCTGAGCCCGGTCGGTGGCAGCCGACGTCGCTCGCGGAGCAGCAAGGTCGAGCGTCGCCGAGGGCAGCTCGGCGGACGAAGAAGGACAAGGCCACCCCGAAGCAGAAGCAGGACGCTGCGGAGCACCAGCGGACCACCCCGGTCACCTTCGTGCAGCAGTCGGTGGGCGAGCTGCGCAAGGTCGTCTATCCCACCGGTCCGCAGCTCGGCCAACTACTTCGTGGTCGTGCTGGTCTTCGTCCTGTTCATCATCGCGTTCGTCAGCCTGCTCGACCTGGGCATCGGCAAGCGGTCTTCCGGATCTTCGGCTGACCACCTGCCCCATCCCTAGCAAGTACTGGAGAAACACACGTGCCCGAGACCTTTTCGACGAACCGTCGCGGCCCGCGGCTGATGAGTCGGAGGACTCGGTGACCCCGGTCGAAGAGCCGAGCTCGACCGACACCGGCTCTGAGGCCGGCAGCGACGACGACTTCGACATCGACCTCGGGTCCGACTTCACCCCCGCGCCCTCCGACGACTCGACATCAACCTCGACTTCGGCGGTGCCGAGCCGGAGGCCGACCGAGGACGACATCGACCTCGATCTCGGCGCCTCCGAGCCCGAGGACGAGGAAGAGGACGACGAGTCCGAGGACTCCGACGAGGTCGACCCCGCCGACGAGGCGCTGGAGAAGTTCCACGAGGAGCTGCACAGCAAGTTCGGCGACTGGTACGTGGTGCACACCTACTCCGGGATGGAGAACCGGGTGCTGCAGAACCTCGAGAACCGGGTGTCCTCGCTCAACATGGAGGACTTCATCTTCGAGATCGTGGTCCCCACCGAAGAGGTCACCGAGATCCGCAACGGTCAGCGCAAGCAGATCCAGCGGACCGTGCTCCCGGGCTACGTGCTGGTCCGGATGGACCTCACCGACGAGTCCTGGTCCACCGTCCGGCACACCCCGTCGGTGACCGGCTTCGTCGGACACTCCAACCAGCCGGTGCCGCTCAGCCTCGACGAGGTCGAGAAGATGCTGGCGCCGTCGGTGGCCGCCGCGGCCACCGCTGGCTCGGACAGCCCGAACCGGCGCAAGAAGAAGGTCGAGGTCGCCGACTTCTCCGCCGGTGACTCCGTGATGGTCGTCGACGGTCCGTTCGCCGGCGTGCACGCCACGATCACCGAGATCAACGCCAACGCCCAGCGACTCAAGGCGCTGGTGGAGATCCTCGGCCGCGAGACCCCGGTCGACCTGACCTTCCGCCAGATCCAGAAGGTCTGACCGCCGCGGAGCAAGCACCCGCCGGTTTCACGTACCATTGACCGGTTGGGCAGCCCAGCCCGACCACCGCACACCCGCCGGGATGCCCGGCGCGAACCACAGAAGGACCCACACGCAATGCCTCCCAAGAAGAAGGTCGCAGCCCTCGTCAAGGTGGCGCTGAACGCCGGCGCCGCCACCCCGGCCCCTCCGGTCGGTACGGCGCTCGGTCCGCACGGTGTGAACATCATGGAGTTCTGCAAGGCCTACAACGCGGCCACCGAACCCATGCGTGGCAACGTCATCCCCGTCGAGATCACCATCTACGAGGACCGTACGTTCACCTTCATCACCAAGACCCCGCCGGCCGCGGAGCTCATCAAGAAGGCCGCCGGGATCCAGAAGGGATCGGGTGTGCCGCAGACCAACAAGGTCGGCAAGATCACCCGGGACCAGGTGCGCGAGATCGCCACCACCAAGCTCCCCGACCTGAACGCCAACGACGTCGACGCCGCCATGAAGATCGTGGAGGGCACCGCCCGCTCCATGGGCGTCACGGTATCCAACTGACTTCGCTCCGCTCCGTCGGCGATCTCCGCTCGAACCCGCCTCGTTCGTCGCTCCAGCTGAAACGAAGAGCGTGTTTCATCTGGCGCTCCTGCACTTCGGCGGCGCGGAGATCGGTGTCGGTCGAGTGAAACGGCTCTTCGAGCCGACAGCAGAAATCGCTAGCGAGCGCTAGCGAGCAATCGAACACTGGGAGGGCCGTGCGCGGTCCGTCAGACCAGAACTGGTGAAAGGAACCAGCAGCATGAAGCGCAGCAAGAACTACCGGTCCGCAGCCGAGAGCATCGACGAGGAGACGCTGTACTCCCCGCAGGAGGCCCTGGCGCTGGCCAAGGGTGGCACCAAGGCGAAGTTCGACGAGACCGTCGACGTGTCCTTCCGGCTGGGTGTCGACCCGCGCAAGGCGGACCAGATGGTCCGCGGCACGGTGAACCTGCCCAACGGCACCGGCAAGACGGCCAAGGTCGTCGTCTTCGCCACCGGTGACCGGGCGGCGGCCGCCGAGGCGGCCGGGGCCGACGAGGTCGGTTCCGACGACCTGATCGAGAAGGTGCTCGGCGGCTACCTGGACTTCGACGCCGTCGTGGCCACCCCCGACCTGATGGGCAAGGTCGGGCGCCTCGGTCGCGTGCTCGGCCCGCGTGGTCTGATGCCGAACCCGAAGACCGGCACCGTGACCGTCGACGTGGCCAAGGCCGTGACCGACATCAAGGGCGGCAAGATCGAGTTCCGCGTCGACCGGCACGCCAACCTCCACTTCATCGTGGGCAAGGCGTCCTTCAGCACCGAGCAGCTGTCGCAGAACTACTTCGCGGCACTGGACGAAGTGCTGCGGTTGAAGCCGAGCGCCTCCAAGGGTCGCTACCTGAAGAAGGCCACCATCTCCACCACGATGGGCCCGGGCATCCCGGTCGACCCGAACAGGGTCAAGCCCGACGCCGAGTGAGCTTCCTTCACTAGCAAGGCTGCACGGACCACCCCGTAGCCCAGGACCTCGATCGTGCTCTGGTTGAGCTGGATCGCCGCGATCGTCGCGTGCCTGGCCTACGGGGTGGCGACCGTTCTGCAGTCGGTCGGTGCCCGCCGCGCAGCCACGGCCACCGGTGTGGGCGGGGTGGTCGGCATCGTCACCCAGATCCCGTATCTCGCAGGACTGGCCCTGGACGGGGTCGGCTTCCTGGGCAACGTCGTCGCTCTGCGCGAGCTGCCGCTGTTCCTGGTCGAGTCGATCGTCGCGGCCAGCGTGGGCGTGACGGCGATCATCGCTGCATTGCGGGGCGAGAAGCTCGGCGTGAAGGACTGGGGGGCACTCGGCGTCCTCGGGATCGGCCTGGTGCTGCTCAGCCTGAGCGCGGCCGCGGAGGCGGCCACGGACACCGACAGCACGGTCACCATCGCGGTCCTGGTCGGGGCGGCCGTTCCGCTGGTGCTGGGACTCGTGGGCTACCGGCTGTCCGGCCGCGGCTCGGTCATCCTGTGCGCCATCGCGGCCGGCCTGGGCTTCAGCGGCGTCGCGATCGCGGCCCGGGCCATGGGATCCGACGCCATCGACCTCGGCCTGCTGACGAACCCGTTGCTCTACGCGATCATCGTGTACGGGGCGATCGCCGTCGGCTTCTTCGGGGTGGCACTGCAGCGCGGCAAGGTCACCGTGGTCGCCGCCATCACCTTCGTGATCGAGGTGATCGTGCCGTCGGTGCTCGGACTGCTCCTGTTCGGCGACAGCTTCATCCCCGGACGGGAGGTCCTGGCGGCGGCCGGGTTCCTGCTCGCCATCGGCGGCACCATCGCGCTCAGTCGCTTCGCGGAGTAGCCCCGACAGCCTTCCCGTCACCGACGGCCGCGAGTGCCTCACCCGTGAGCCGGAAGCCCGTCCACTCGTCCATCGCGACCGCCCCCAGCCGGCGGTAGAAGTCGATCGACGGGGTGTTCCAGTCCAGCACCGACCACTCGACCCGGGCGTAGCCGCGGGCCACCGCGATCGACGCCAGCGCCGTCAGCAGCGCTCTGCCCAGCCCGGTGCCGCGTGCGGCCGGACGGACGTACAGGTCCTCGAGGTAGATCCCGTGGACGCCCTCCCAGGTCGAGAAGTTCAGGAAGTAGAGGGCGAACCCGGAGATCTCGTGCCCGGTCTCGGCCACCAGGGCGAACACCGCCGGCGACGGATCGAAGAGTGCGGCACGCAGCTGATCGGGAGTGGTCTTGACCTGGTCCCTCGCGTGCTCGTAGTCGGCGAGGTCACCGATCAGCTCGAGGATCGCGGTCACGTCGTCGGGCGTGGCGGCTCTGATGCCGGCGGGCAGCTCGGGGTCGGTCACGAGGTCGCAGCCTAGGTCACGTCAACAGGCCTGGGGATCACCTGTCTTCGTCGCGTCATCGGGGGAGTGCGCGGTCGGTGACGTCGAACGAGCGTCGTCCCGGCCAAGATGGGGGGCAGGTCGGGACGACGCTCGCGATCCGGGTGGCGGCATGTTCTGGGGGGCGCCGCCACCTAGTTCTGGGTCAGGCGGGGCGACGGGCTCCCGCGTACGGCATGTACGTCATCTTGATGGAGGCGACCGGCTTGCCCGGTCGGGAGGCGTGGATGACCCTGCCCTTGCCGGCGTAGATGCCGACGTGGCTCTTGCCCGAGTAGAAGAAGACGAGATCGCCCTTCTTGAGCTGTGACTTCGTGATCTTCTTGCCGTAGCGCGACTGGCCCTGGGAGGTGCGAGGGATCTTCTTGCCGGCGTGCTTCCAGGCTCCCCGGGTGAGGCCCGAGCAGTCCCAGGCACTGGGTCCGGTGCCGCCGTAGCGATAGCGATCCCCGAGCTGACGCTTCGCGAAGGCGAGGGCCTTGGCGCCCTTGGAGGACTTCTTCTTCTTCTTCTTCTACCGCCACGTCCGGGCTCACCCGGGCGGGGGCGGCTTGGACGTTCAGGGCGTCGACGGTGAGGGCAGCGGAGCCGCCCTGGGGCAGCACCGAGATCGGTGTCGCCGGCTGGGCCGTGTCGGCTCCCGCCGGCAGCTCCGTGCCGGCGACGGTGGCGAAGGCCAGGGCCAGGACGGCGACACCGGAGGCGACGCGCTGGACGATGGTGGACATGGTTCCCCTTGCAGTCTTGTCGGACCGGACCCTGACAGCTCGGCTCCACAGCTGGCTGGCGCACGTTATCAAGTCGAGACATTCTGTGCCAATGCTCAGGAAACTTCGGGTGGCGGATACCGACTCGTGACCTTCGGGGTCGGAGACGCCCGGAATAATCTCGGTGTGGGTATCAGTCCGGTCGTCGACGCCCGTCGGAGGGCCGCTCTCCAGTGATTTGGGTGCACTCCGTCGATCGCGTACGATGACGTCTACCGAAGACCGCTGGTCGACCGAGCCTGGCTCGGTTCGAAGACTTCCCGAACGGGATGGCCCGCGCAGGTGAACATGATCGTCCTCGACGAGATGTCCGAGCTCCAGGAGCTCGGCGAGATCCTCGAAGCCGCCCCGTGTGCCCTGCGCACCGGGGCTCTCTTGTTTCTGGGGCCCGACCAGATCAGCGCGACGCGGAAGCGCTGCACCCGTAGCGCGTCAGAAGTCGGAACGTTGTGGAGGACACGTATGGCGAGGCCGGACAAGGCAGCCGCGGTCACCGAGCTGGCGGAGAAGTTCTCCAGCTCGCAGGGCGCTGTGCTGACCGAGTACCGCGGACTCACCGTGAAGGCGCTGAAGGAACTGCGGCGCTCTCTCGGTGACGATGCCACCTACGCCGTGTCGAAGAACACGCTGACCACGATCGCGGCCCGTGAGGCCGGAGTCGAGGGCGTCGAGGAACACCTCGTCGGCCCGACGGCGATCGCCTTCATCGAGGGTGACCCGGTCACCGTCGCGAAGGGTCTGCGTGACTTCGCCCGGCAGAACCCGCTTCTGGTCATCAAGGGTGGCGTACTGGACGGCAAGTCCCTGTCCGCCGACGAAGTGAAGAAGCTGGCCGACCTGGAGTCCCGCGAGGTTCTCCTCGCCAAGGTCGCCGGTGGCATGCAGGGAGTCCTGCAGCAGGCCATCTCGCTCGTCGCTGCTCCGCTGTCCCAGGCCGCGCGTGTGTTCGCGGCTCTGGAGAAGGCAGCCGAGGAGAACCCGTCGCTCATCGCCGGTGCTGGCACAGCACCGGAGGCAGAGCAGAGCCAGGAGCCCACCAACGACGAGATCGCCGCCGAGGCGACCGCGTCAGACGAGAACGCCGCGGAGGCGAACGAGTCAGCAGCACCCGCTGCAGAGCCCACCCCCGAGGCGGCTGACGCCGCCGCGGACCAGTAGTCCGCAGCACTGCTGCAGAACAGAACGAAAGGAACGCCAATCATGGCGAAGCTCAGCACTGACGAGCTCCTGGACGCCTTCAAGGAGCTGACGCTGATCGAGCTCAGCGAGTTCGTGAAGCAGTTCGAGGACACCTTCAACGTCACCGCGGCCGCTCCGGTCGCCGTGGCCGCGGCTGCCACCGGTGGTGGCGGCGACGCCGCTCCGGTCGAGGAGGAGAGCGACGAGGTCGACGTCATCCTCGAGGCGGCCGGCGACAAGAAGATCCAGGTCATCAAGGAGGTGCGCACCCTCACCAGCCTCGGTCTCAAGGAGGCCAAGGAGCTGGTCGAGGCCGCCCCCAAGGCCGTCCTGGAGAAGGTGACCAAGGAGGCCGCCGCCAAGGCCAAGGAGGCCCTCGAGGGCGCCGGCGCTTCGGTGACCGTCAAGTAGCTCCACCGTTCGGCGGTCACGCCGAACACACGCGAAGGGCGCGGGATCCGACCAGGATCCCGCGCCCTTTCGCCGTTCACCGGCGCGTCCGACCGGTCCGATCCCGACTTCGCTGGTGTTGCAGCACCAGCGAAGTCGGTGGGGGAGTCAGGCGAGGTGGAAGACCTCGACGGTCGGCGCCCACCACTCACCCTCGACCACGGTGTCCAGCGGCTGCTGCATCGGATCGGTGATCTGCCACCAGCGCTGGGTCTCCGGATCGGCGGCGATCGCGGCCTTGTCCGCGGCCAGATCGTCACCGGTGTACTCGTAGTAGGCGATCAGCAGGTTCTCCGGCCGCCGGAGGTGGATGGAGTAGTTGGTGACGTGGGAGGCCGCCAGCCGTTCGAGCACGCTCGGCCAGACGTCGGCATGGATCCGCTCGTACTCGGCGATGGTCTCGGGGCGGACGTGGATGAGCTCGCAGATGCGTTGCATCGATGACCTATCTGTCGAAGAGGTTCCGGCGGTCGCCCGCCGGCTCGGGGGGCGCGCTCTCACCGTATCCAGATGTGCCGATGACCGATCGAATCGGCGACGCGCCTCGGGTCATCCCTCCTTGTCAACGACCGGATGACGAGTATGCTTCCGTTCCGAGCGACAAGTGATTTGTCTGTTCTGCTCCGCCGTGCGTCGAGTCCTTGACTTCGCACGTCCTTCCGCGTACTATTGGGGTTTGCCCTCGCCATTTCGACGACCCGTTTCTACTTGACACGGGCCGTTTGTCATGCGCAGAGCCACAACCAGATACTGCGAGTCTCGGAAGGACCCACTGTTGGCCGCCTCGCGCACTGCCCTCGATAGCCCCGCTGTTTCCACCACCGGTCGTATCTCCTTCGCCAAGATCGCGGAGCCCATGGAGGTCCCGGACCTCCTGGATCTGCAGATCGATTCCTTCGACTGGCTCGTCGGGAACGCCGCCTGGCGTGACCGGGTCGAGCTGGCCCTGGCGGATGGCCGCACCGACGTCAACACCAAGTCCGGTCTCGAGGAGATCTTCGAAGAGATCTCGCCGATCGAGGACTTCTCCGGCACCATGTCGCTCTCCTTCCGCGACCACCGCTTCGAGCCACCCAAGAACTCCGTCGACGAGTGCAAGGACCGCGACGTCACGTACGCCGCCCCCCTGTTCGTCACCGCCGAGTTCATGAACAACGAGACCGGCGAGATCAAGAGCCAGACGGTCTTCATGGGCGACTTCCCGCTGATGACCGACAAGGGAACCTTCGTGATCAACGGCACCGAGCGTGTCGTGGTCTCCCAGCTCGTCCGCTCGCCCGGTGTCTACTTCGAGCAGACCACCGACAAGACCTCCGACAAGGACATCTTCACCTGCAAGATGATCCCGTCGCGGGGTGCGTGGCTGGAGTTCGAGATCGACAAGCGCGACATGGTCGGCGTCCGTCTCGACCGCAAGCGCAAGCAGAACGTGACCGTGCTGCTCAAGGCCCTGGGCTGGACCGACGCCCAGATCCTGGAGGAGTTCGGCGAGTACGAGTCGATGCGACTCACCCTGGAGAAGGACCACACCTCCACACAGGACGAGGCGCTCCTCGACATCTACCGCAAGCTGCGTCCGGGAGAACCGCCGACCCGCGAGGCCGCGCAGGCGCTGCTGGAGAACTACTTCTTCAACCCGAAGCGCTACGACCTGGCCAAGGTCGGTCGTTACAAGATCAACAAGAAGCTGGGCCTGGACGAGCCCTTCGACAAGCAGGTCCTGACGATCGAGGACATCGTCGCGGCCATCCGCTTCGTGGTGGCGCTGCACGAGGGTCGCGAGACCCTGGAGGCCCCGCGCGGCGAGCTGATCGTCGAAGAGGACGACATCGACCACTTCGGCAACCGTCGGCTGCGGACCGTGGGCGAGCTGATCCAGAACCAGCTGCGCACCGGTCTCGGCCGGATGGAGCGCGTGGTGCGCGACCGGATGACGACCCAGGACGTCGAGGCGATCACGCCGCAGACCTTGATCAACATCCGGCCCGTGGTGGCGGCGCTGAAGGAGTTCTTCGGCACCAGCCAGCTCAGCCAGTTCATGGACCAGACCAACCCGGTCGCCGGCCTGACGCACAAGCGGCGGCTCTCCGCCCTCGGCCCGGGCGGTCTGTCCCGTGACCGCGCCGGCATGGAGGTGCGCGACGTGCACACCTCCCACTACGGCCGGATGTGCCCGATCGAGACCCCGGAAGGCCCGAACATCGGCCTGATCGGCTCGCTCGCGTCCTTCGCCCGGGTCAACGCGTTCGGCTTCGTGGAGACGCCGTACCGCCGGGTGGTCGAGGGTCGGGTCACCGACGACGTCGACTACCTGACCGCCGACGAGGAGGACCGGTACGTCATCGCGCAGGCCAACGCCAAGCTGACCGAGGACGGCACCTTCGCCACCGAGCGGGTGCTGGTCCGCAAGCGGCACGGCGAGACCGACGAGGTCCCAGCCTCCGAGGTGGCCTACATGGACGTGTCGCCGCGCCAGATGGTGTCGGTGGCCACCGCCATGATCCCGTTCCTCGAGCACGACGACGCGTCGCGCGCGCTGATGGGCTCGAACATGCAGCGGCAGGCCGTCCCGCTGCTCCGGTCCGATTCCCCGTTCGTGGGCACCGGCATGGAGTACCGCGGCGCTGTCGACGCCGGCGACGTGACCACCGCGACCGATCCGGGCGTGGTGACCTCCGTCAGCGCCGACCTGATCGACGTGGCCCAGGACGACGCCACCTACAAGACGTACCGGCTGGCGAAGTTCCGTCGCTCCAACCAGGGCACCTGCATCAACCAGCGTCCGCTGGTCTCGGTCGGGCAGCGGGTCGAGAAGGGCACGCCGCTCGCCGACGGTCCCTGCACCGACGGCGCGGAGATGGCGCTCGGCCGCAACCTGCTGGTCGCCTTCATGCCCTGGGAGGGTCACAACTACGAGGACGCGATCATCCTGTCGCAGCGCCTCGTGCAGGACGACGTCCTCACCTCGATCCACATCGAGGAGCACGAGGTCGACGCCCGTGACACCAAGCTGGGCGCCGAGGAGATCACCCGGGACATCCCGAACGTCTCCGAGGAGATGCTGGCCGACCTCGACGAGCGCGGCATCATCCGCATCGGTGCAGAGGTCTCGACCGGCGACATCCTGGTCGGCAAGGTCACGCCCAAGGGCGAGACCGAGCTCACCCCGGAGGAGCGGCTGCTGCGGGCGATCTTCGGTGAGAAGGCGCGGGAGGTCCGCGACACCTCGCTGAAGGTGCCCCACGGTGAGTCCGGCACCGTCATCGGTGTCCGCGTCTTCGACCGTGACTCCGACGACGAGCTCGCTCCCGGCGTCAACCAGCTGGTCCGCGTCTACGTGGCCCAGAAGCGGAAGATCTCCAACGGTGACAAGCTGGCCGGTCGACACGGCAACAAGGGCGTCATCTCCAAGATCCTGCCGATCGAGGACATGCCGTTCCTGGAGGACGGGACCCCCGTCGACATCGTGCTCAACCCGCTCGGTGTGCCGAGCCGGATGAACGTCGGTCAGGTGCTGGAGACCCACCTCGGGTGGGTCGCCAAGACCGGTTGGGACCTCGACGGTGTCGAGGGCGACTGGGCCGAGCGTCTGCGCGGCATCAACCTCGGCCACGTCGAGGGTGACCAGCGGCTCGCCACGCCCGTGTTCGACGGCGCGACCGAGGCCGAGATCACCGGCCTGCTCGGCAACACGCTGCCGAACCGGGACGGTGTCCAGCTGGTCGACGGCGACGGCAAGGCACGGCTGTTCGACGGCCGCTCCGGTGAGCCGTTCCCGAAGCCGGTCGGCGTCGGCTACATCTACATGCTGAAGCTGCACCACCTGGTGGACGACAAGATCCACGCCCGCTCCACCGGTCCGTACTCGATGATCACCCAGCAGCCGCTGGGTGGTAAGGCGCAGTTCGGTGGCCAGCGGTTCGGCGAGATGGAGGTCTGGGCACTCGAGGCGTACGGCGCCGCCTGGGCCCTGCAGGAGCTGCTCACCATCAAGTCCGACGACATCCACGGCCGCGTGAAGGTCTACGAGGCCATCGTCAAGGGCGAGAACATCCCCGAGCCCGGCATCCCCGAGTCGTTCAAGGTGCTGGTCAAGGAGATGAAGTCGCTCTGCCTGAACGTGGAGGTGCTGTCCTCCGACGGCACCGAGGTCGAGCTGCGGGACTCCGACGACGACAACTACCGCGCCAGCGAGGAGTTCGGCATCGACCTCTCCCGCCGGCCCGGTGAGTCGCTCGGCGGCGTCGAAGAAGTCTGAACGGTCGGGGGGCACGCCCCCCGACCACCCCCCGCTGGGGGCTCCGCCCCCAGACCCCCGGAAACGGGGGTGGAGCGGAGTCCGGCGGGAGTTCAGTCCACAAAAGCATCACAGGCAACAAACGAGTTACTAAAGAGAAGAGACAACAAGTGCTCGACGTGAACTTCTTCGACGAGATCCGCATCGGCCTGGCCACGGCAGATGAGATCCGTCAGTGGTCGCACGGTGAGGTCAAGAAGCCGGAGACCATCAACTACCGCACGCTCAAGCCCGAGCGTGACGGTCTGTTCTGCGAGAAGATCTTCGGTCCCACCCGGGACTGGGAGTGCTACTGCGGCAAGTACAAGCGGGTGCGCTTCAAGGGCATCATCTGCGAGCGGTGTGGCGTCGAGGTCACCCGCTCCAAGGTCCGCCGCGAGCGGATGGGCCACATCGAGCTGGCCGCGCCCGTCACCCACATCTGGTACTTCAAGGGTGTGCCCAGCCGGCTCGGCTACCTGCTCGACATCGCCCCGAAGGACCTGGAGAAGGTCATCTACTTCGCGGCGTACATGATCACCTCCGTCGACGACGAGGCGCGCCACCGCGACCTGTCCTCGCTCGAGGCCAAGATCGACGTCGAGCGCAAGCAGCTCGAGGGTCGTCGGGACTCCGACATCGGCACCCGGATGAAGAAGCTGGAAGAGGACACCGCGGCCCTGGAGGCCGAGGGTGCCAAGGCCGACGCCAAGCGCAAGGTCCGCGAGGGCGCCGAGCGTGAGGCCAAGCAGCTGCGCGACCGGGCTCAGCGCGAGCTCGACCGGCTCGACGCCGTGTGGAACCGCTTCAAGAACCTCAAGGTCCAAGACCTCGAGGGCGACGAGGTGCTCTACCGGGAGATGAAGAACCGGTTCGGCAAGTACTTCGCCGGCTCGATGGGTGCGGACGCGATCAAGAAGCGGCTGGAGTCCTTCGACCTGGAGGCCGAGGCCATCTCGCTGAAGGAGACCATCCAGACCGGCAAGGGGCAGCGCAAGACCCGTGCCCTGAAGCGGCTCAAGGTCGTCTCGGCGTTCCTGACCACCAAGAACTCACCCGTCGGCATGGTGCTGGAGTGCGTCCCGGTGATCCCGCCCGACCTGCGCCCGATGGTGCAGCTCGACGGTGGCCGGTTCGCGACCTCGGACCTGAACGACCTCTACCGGCGCGTGATCAACCGGAACAACCGGCTGAAGCGACTGCTCGACCTCGGTGCGCCCGAGATCATCGTGAACAACGAGAAGCGGATGCTGCAGGAGGCCGTCGACTCGCTGTTCGACAACGGCCGTCGCGGCCGACCGGTCACCGGTCCGGGCAACCGTCCGCTGAAGTCGATCTCGGACATGCTCAAGGGCAAGCAGGGCCGGTTCCGTCAGAACCTGCTCGGCAAGCGCGTCGACTACTCCGGCCGTTCGGTCATCGTGGTCGGCCCGCAGCTCAAGCTGCACCAGTGCGGTCTGCCCAAGGCGATGGCGCTGGAGCTGTTCAAGCCGTTCGTGATGAAGCGGCTGGACGACCTCAACCACGCCCAGAACATCAAGTCCGCCAAGCGGATGGTCGAGCGTCAGCGCCCGGTCGTCTGGGACGTCCTGGAAGAGGTCATCGCCGAGCACCCGGTGCTGCTGAACCGGGCGCCCACCCTGCACCGGTTGGGCATCCAGGCGTTCGAGCCGCAGCTCATCGAGGGCAAGGCCATCCAGATCCACCCGCTCGTCTGCACCGCGTTCAACGCGGACTTCGACGGTGACCAGATGGCCGTGCACCTGCCGCTGAGTGCGGAGGCGCAGGCCGAGGCCCGGATCCTGATGCTGTCGACCAACAACATCCTCAAGCCGGCCGACGGCCGGCCGGTGACCATGCCCACCCAGGACATGATCATCGGGATGTACTACCTGACGATGCAGAACGACGACACCGCAGGTGAGGGTCGGCTGTTCGGCTCGGTCGCGGAGGCCCTGATGGCCTTCGACCGTGGCGAGCTGAGCCCGCAGGCCAAGATCAAGCTGCGGCTGACCGACATCGTGCCGCCGGCCGGTTTCGAGCTGGCCCCGAACGGGACCATCCTGCTCGAGACCACGCTGGGTCGCGCCCTGTTCAACGAGGCGCTGCCGGCCGACTACCCGTACGCCGACTACGAGGTGGGCAAGAAGCAGCTGGGTCAGATCGTCAACGACCTGGCCGAGCGCTACCCCAAGGTCGACGTCGCGCACACGCTGGACGCCCTGAAGGACCTGGGCTTCCACTGGGCCACCCGGTCCGGGGTCACCGTCTCCATCGGCGACGTCAGCACCCCGGCCGACAAGGCCGCAGATCCTCAGCGTGTACGAGGACCGGGCCGCCAAGATCGACAAGCAGTACGAGCGCGGTCTGATCACCGAGGACGAGCGGCGTCAGGAGCTCATCGAGATCTGGACGGACGCGACCAGCCGGCTCGGGGCGGCGATGGAGGCCAACTTCTCCAAGAACAACCCGATCTACATGATGGTCCACTCCGGGGCTCGCGGGAACATGGTGCAGATGCGCCAGATCGCCGCCATGCGAGGCCTGGTGGTGAACCCGAAGGGCGAGATCATCGCGCGGCCGATCAAGTCGAACTTCCGCGAGGGTCTGTCCGTGCTGGAGTACTTCATCTCCACCCACGGTGGTCGTAAGGGGCAGGCCGACACCGCGCTGCGGACGGCCGACTCGGGCTACCTGACCCGTCGTCTGGTCGACGTGGCGCAGGACGTGATCATCCGTGAGGAGGACTGCGGCACCGAGCGTGGCCTGACCAAGATCATCGCCGAGGGCGACGACGGCGCGCTGGCGCTGCACGACTGGGTGGAGACGGCCGTCTACGCCCGCACTCTGGCCACCGACGTGGTCGGGGCCGACGGTGAGGTCCTGCTCGCCGCCGGGGTCGACCTGGGTGACGTGAACATCGGTCTGCTGGTCGACGCCGGCGTCCGCCAGGTCAAGGTGCGCAGCGTGCTCACCTGCGAGGCGGTCACCGGGACCTGTGCCATGTGCTACGGGCGGTCGCTGGCCACCGGCAAGCTGGTCGACGTCGGCGAGGCCGTCGGCATCGTCGCGGCTCAGTCGATCGGCGAGCCCGGCACCCAGCTGACGATGCGGACCTTCCACACCGGTGGTGTGGCCGGTGACGACATCACGCAGGGTCTGCCGCGTGTGCAGGAGCTGTTCGAGGCGCGTCAGCCCAAGGGCAAGGCGCCGATCTCCGAGGCCGCGGGTCGCGTGGCGCTCGAGGACTCGGATCGCCTGAAGAAGATCATCGTCACCCCCGACGACGGCTCGGAGCCGGCGGAGTTCACCGTCAGCCGCCGTGCCCGTCTGCTGGTGGAGGACGGCGATCGGGTGATCGCCGGTCAGCAGCTGACCGCCGGCACCCCGGATCCGCAGGACGTGCTCCGGGTGCTGGGTGTCCGCAAGGTGCAGGAGCACCTGGTGGAAGAGGTCCAGGCCGTCTACCGGACGCAGGGTGCGCCGATCCACGACAAGCACATCGAGATCATCATCCGGCAGATGCTGCGCCGGGTGACGGTGATCGAGTCGGGCGACTCCAACCTGCTCGCCGGTGACCTGGTCGACCGGCTGTCGTACGAGGCAGCCAACCGCCAGGTCGTGGCCGAGGGTGGCACCGCCGCCTCCGGTCGTCCGGTGCTGATGGGGATCACCAAGGCGTCGCTGGCCACCGAGTCGTGGCTGTCGGCGGCGTCGTTCCAGGAGACCACCAAGGTGTTGACGGACGCGGCCATCCACGGCAAGTCCGACAGCCTGCGGGGTCTGAAGGAGAACGTGATCCTGGGCAAGCTGATCCCGGCCGGCACCGGCCTGGAGCGGTACCGCAACATCCGGGTCGAGCCGACCGCGGAAGCGCGCGCGCAGGCGTACTCGATGGTCGGTTACGACCAGTTCGACTACGACTTCGGTGGCGGTTCCGGTGCGGCCGTGCCGCTGGAGGAGTTCGACCTCGGCGACTACCGCTGAGTGCGGACTGATCGTCTGAGCTGATCGTCGAAGCGGTCGGGGCCTGCGGGCCCCGGCCGCTTCGTCGTCTCCGGGCCCTCTATCGCGCGACTTTTGTACCGCTATCCACGTGGAGTGTGGATTTCGGTACAAAAGATCGGCTGGGTGGCGGGGAGGCTGGGCGGCGGGGCGGGGCTAGCGTGGAGTCCGTGGGAGTGCTCGAGGTGTTCGCGCCGCTGTTCGGTCACTGGCAGGGGTCGGAGGAGCTGTCCGCCTCGCCCTGGGGGAGGGCCGGAACTGCTCGGGCCGCCCTGAGCTTCCGGGCCGAGATCGGCGGCGTGGCCGTGGTCAACGACTACCGGCAGGTCCGCGACGACGGATCGGAGTTCCTCGCCCACGGGGTCTTCCTGGTGGACGACTCCCGGGTGTCCTGGTGGTTGTTCGACTCCTACGCGTACCCACCCGTCCCGGCCACGGGAGGCTGGCGCGACGGTGAGCTGGTGCTGAGCAAGACCACCGAGCGGGGCACGGCCGTGCACCGGTTCGGCCTCGACGGCGACGACCTCCGGTACGCCATCGACACCGCGACCGGGGACACGGAGCCGGAGCCGTTCCTGCGTGGCCACTATCGAGCCATCGCCACCCACTGAGTCCGACCCAGGGGTTGCGGGGTCGACCGCCCCGTCCTACACGCGGGCGCGGTCGAGGTTGGCCAGGATCTCGTCCACCGTCTCGTCGGGGGTCTGGGCCGAGGAGTCCAACCAGTGACCGATCTGCGCGGTCTCGCGGCGCAGCACCTCGT
The DNA here is from genome assembly GCA_963794405.1 of uncultured Actinomycetota bacterium. Taxonomy (GTDB): domain Bacteria; phylum Actinomycetota; class Actinomycetes; order Propionibacteriales; family Propionibacteriaceae; genus Microlunatus. The sequence continues at coordinate 27,563 of CAWCDP010000013.1, read as the reverse complement.
CCAGCACCCCGGGGGAGAAGTGGGTGTAGCCCTCCTTGGCCCGACCGCGCTCGCGCCACTCCAGGGCGCTGACGCTCGGTGACAGCACGACCAGATAGCGATCGGGGGTCTGGATCCGCTGCACGAACCCGGCCAGCTCGGCCCCGATGATCACGTCCTGCACGATGGCGTCGAAACCGGCGGCCGCGTACGCGTCGGCGGTGTGCCCGGCCAGGGCGTACCTCAGGTGCAGCTGCGCCATCGCCTCGGCCCCGGCGTCGGGGGCCATGTCCACCCGCCCGTTGACCACCATCTTGCGGAACACGTCGCCGCGGATGTGCACCGACGCGGGCAGCCGACGAGCCAGCAGCTCGGCCACGGTGGACTTGCCGGCCGCCATGGCTCCGGTGATCACGATGACTCGTCCGCGCGGTCGCACGCCACGATCCTGCCCCACCGGCCGCACGGGTTCAGCCGGATTTCCGATGCGCGGACCGGGCCGGGTCGCTTAGGCTCCTCCGGTGCCGCATCTCAGCTCGATCAACCTGGGCCGTCCGCAGCCCAACCCGTACAAGGAGACCAGGTCCACCGGCATCGGGAAGGAGCCGCAGACCGGTCCGGTGCAGCTCCGGGCTCCCGGGCCCAAGCACGGCGGTCTGGGCAGCGGCGTGGTCGGTGACTTCATCGGGGACGTGGCCCATCACGGGGGCGACGGTCAGGCCGTGTACGCCTTCCAGCGCGAGGACCTGGATCGGTGGGCCGCCCGACTCGGTCGGGAGATCTCGAACGGGTTCTTCGGCGAGAACCTGACCACTGTCGACCTCGAGGTCAACGAGGCACGCATCGGCGAACGCTGGCAGATCGGCGACGAGGTCGTGCTCCAGGTCACCTCCGCCCGGATCCCCTGCTCCACCTTCCGGGGCTGGACCGGGGAGAGGGGCTGGTTGAAGACCTTCACCGCGGACGCCCGCCCGGGGGCCTACCTGGCGGTGATCACGCCGGGGACGGTCCAGGGTGGGGACCCGATCCGGGTCGTCCACCGGCCCCAGCACGACGTGACAGTGAGCCTGATGTTCCGTGCCTTCACCACCGAGCGGGACCTGCTGCCGACGCTGTCGGCGGCAGGCGAGGACCTGGATCCCGAGACCCGCGCGGAGATCGCCGCAGCCCGCTGACCCGTCGCGGCCCAGGGACGTCGCGGCCGAGGGACGCCGACTCAGCTCAGCAGGTCGACGATCCGGGTGTAGCCGCGCGCCCGGGCCACGTCGAGGGCCGTGTCGCCGTTCGGATCCTCGATCGAGCGGTCGACGCCTCCGGCGACCAGGGCGGCCACGGTGCGCTGATGCGACGGTCCACCGTCGCCCAGGATGACGGCCTCGTGCAGTGCGGTGTAGCCGATCCGGTTGACGTGGTCGATGTCGACGTCGGTCTGCAGCAGCACGTCGATGATCTTGTCGAACCCGCGGTCGGCGGCGCGGATCAACCCGGTTCCCTTCCAGCTGTCCAGACTGCGGACGTCGGCGCCGTGCTTCAGGGTCGCTCGGAGCAGACGGGGATCGTCGCCGACCTCGCTGGTGGCGATCAGGTAGGCACTCTGGACCGTCTCGTCCTTGGCGTTCGGGTCGGCGCCGGCCCGCAGCAGGCGGTCGACGATCGCCAGATGGTTCCCGTACGCCGCCGCGATCAGGGCGGTCGCCTGCGTGCGGTCCCGCGCGGCGATCGACGCGTGCTGGTCGAGCAGCTTCTCGACCAGGTCGTCGTCACCGGCGCGGGCCGCGGTGATCAGGCGCCGACCGCGGTCCCGGATCTCCTGCGCGTCGTCGATCAGGTCGACGATCTCGTCGTAGCCCCGGGCTGCGGCCAACGACCGCGGCGTGCGGCCGTCCTTGTCGCGGATCGAGGTGTCCGCCCCGGCCCCGATCAGCTGCCGCACCACGTCCACCTGGTCGGCCGAGCCGTCGTTGAGGACGATCGCCTCGAGCATCGCGGTCCAGCCCAGATCGTTCACGTGGTCGAGGGGAACACCCGCGTTGATCAGGATCCGCACCGTCGTGGTGTGTCCGTGCTCGCTGGCCGGGATCAGGGCCGTGCCGCCGAACCGGTTGGTGCTCTTCACGTTCGCCCCGTGGCGCAGCGTGGCCCGGAGGATCTCGTCGTAGCCCTCGGCGCCGGCGTACAGGAAGGCGGAGTCCTGCAGCGCGTCCTTGGCGTCGGGGTCGGCACCGGCCTCGAGCAGCAGCACGGCCACCTTCGTCTGCCGGGCCTTGGTGGCCACGATCAGCGGGGTCTGCCGGTCGTCGTTCCGGGCCTCGAGGTCCGCCTTGTCGCGGAGAGCCCGTCGGGCGGCCGGGAGATCCCCGTCGGCGGCCGCTGCGAACAGGGCCTCGGTGGCGTCGGCGCGGGTCATCGGTGTCCTCGGAGTCTGGTCGGGACGGGGAGTCTGGTCGGGACGGGGAGCCGCCGTGGGCGCGGGGGTGGCGGTGCTCGAGGCTCCCGGAAGGGAGGCGCCCGGGACAGGGGCACCGGCGGAGGCGGCGGGTGAGGGCGGTGTCTCCCGCTCGGCCGAGCTCACTCCGGCCGAGGCACACGACGCCGTGGCCAGCGCCGCGAGCGTCAGGGCGGCGCCGAGGGACAGTCGAGGTCGAGGCACGCGCAAATGGTATACCATTTCTCGGACAAGCCGACGGGACGAGAGGCTAGCGCCCATGACCACCGAAGCACGGACGACGTTCGCGCCGGAGGCCGAGCGTGTGGCCGCCGTCCTGCGCGACCAGATCGTCGAAGGCCGGCGCGCACCCGGGTCCCGGCTGGTGGAGCGGGACATCGCTGCCGAGCTGGCGGTCAGCCGGATCCCGGTCCGCGATGCGCTGCGGGTGCTCGTGGGCGAAGGGCTGGTCACGCCCCGGCCGCGGACCTGGGCGGTCGTTCGCACCTTCTCCGCCGCCGACATCGACGAGCTGATCGAGGTGCGGTCGGCGCTGGAGACGCTGGCGTTCCGGCGGGCGGCGGACCGGGGGAGCGCCGACCAGCTGGCGATGCTGGCCGCGCACCTGGCGACCGAGGAGCAGTTCGCCGGAGCGGGTGATGCCCCGTCGGCCCGCCGGGCGGGCGCCGACTTCCACGAAACCGTGGTGGCGATGGCAGGCAACCGGCTGCTGAGCGAGCTGTACGCGAGCACCCGGAGCCGGATGCGGTGGCTGTTGGGCCAGCACAGCGACCTGGTGACGATGGCGGTGGAGCACGCCGCGCTCCACCGTGCCCTGTGCGAGCGCGACGGTGACCGGGCCGCTGCCCTGGCGCACGCGCACCTGGAGACCAGCCGTCGGGCCGCGCACGAGCACGCTGTCGGCGGCCCGGACCTGGAATAGCGGCCGCCGGTCATGGGTTGTCGCCGCCATGACGTCAGCGACTCCCGCCCTCAGCAGCGGCACCTTCGAGGTCAAGGACCTCGGCCCCGTCCACCGTCTCGGCTTCGGCGCGATGCGCCTCACCGGACCCGGCATCTGGGGTGAGCCGGCCGACCGGGCCGTGGCCGTCAGCGTCGCCCGGCGGGCCGTCGAGCTCGGTGTGGACTTCATCGACACGGCCGACTCGTACGGACCCAACGTCAGCGAGGAGATCCTCGCGGAGGCGCTGCACCCCTATCCGCAGGGACTGCGGATCGCCACCAAGGTGGGTCTGGTCCGCCCCGGCCCGGGCATCTGGCGTCCGGTGGGCCGACCGGAGTACCTGCGGCAGCAGACCGAGCTGGCCCTGCGCAAGCTGAAGACGGAGCGGCTCGACCTCCTCCAGCTGCATCGCCTCGACCCACAGGTCCCGGCCGCCGAGTCGTACGGCGTGCTGGCCGAGCTGCAGAGCGAGGGCAAGGTGGCGGCCCTCGGCTTGTCGAACGTCAGCGTGGCCGACATCGAGGAAGCCGGCCGGCACTTCACCGTGGCGACGGTGCAGAACCGCTACAACCTCACCGACGACTCGTCGGAGGACGTGCTCGACCACTGCACGGCCCACGGCATCGGCTTCATCCCGTGGGCACCGATCTCGGCCGGCGAGCTGGCGGCGCCGGGCGGTCCGGTCGCCGCGGCGGCGGAGCGCCTCGGAGCGACCCCCGGTCAGATCGCGCTGGCCTGGTTGCTGCGCCGCTCACCGGCCATGCTGCCCATCCCGGGCACGGGCTCGATCGACCATCTGGAGGAGAACCTGGCCGCGGCCGAGGTCGAGCTGGACGACGCCACCTACGCCGAAATCACTGCTGCCCGGTAGCCCCGAGTGAGCGCAGCGAGCGAGCTACCTCGCGAGCGGCGGCGAGCGGAGCGCCCGGCTCTGCCTGGACTGAGAAGCGAGCAGACACGCTTTTCGTCTGCGAGCGCCGAGGGAAGGCAGAGCCAACCGGCGCGCAGAGAGCAGCGAGTGAGGACTAACAGAGCTCTTTGGCCAGGAGACGCAAGGTCTCTTCGCGGGCCGGGCTGGCGTCGGCGGGGGTGCCGCGGTAGGCGCCGGTGATGGGGGAGATCATCACCTCGTCGGTGCCGAACTCCGCGGCCAGGGCGGACACCCCGGCGGCCACCGACTCGGGCGTACCGACGAACCAGCTCCGGGCGAAGTCGTCAGCGGCCTGCTGAGCGGCCTCGGGCAGTGGATCGGCCTCGGCGTCCTCGACCAGCTCCTGCGGAGCGAGCGTCTGGCCGCTGCGCAGCCGCCACATCGAACGGCGCTGGGCCAGGCTCAGCCGGTCCGCCTCCTGCTGGGTGTCGGCCACCGCCGCGTTGACCACGGCGATGGTGGTGGGCTCGGGGGTCTCCGGCGACGGCTGGAACTGACGGCGGTAGCGCTGCAGGGCGGTGAGCGTCTGCTCGCCACCGAAGTGGTGGGCGAACACGTACGGCAGACCGAGCGACGCGGCGAGATCGGCCGAGTACATCGAGGAGCCGAGCAGCCAGACCCTGGGGGCGGTCCTGGCGGAGGGAGTGGCGGCCAGAGGGTAGGAGCGCCCGCCCAGTGAGAGCTGCACGCCCTCGGGCTGCATCATCAGCGACAGCACCGACAGGTCGTCGGCGAAGGTGTCCACCTGGTCCTGGCGACCCGCCCGGAGCATGTGACTGGTCACCGGGTCCGAACCCGGCGCCCGACCGACCCCGAGGTCGATCCGATCCGGGTACGCCGCCTCGAGCAGGGCGAACTGCTCCGCGATCACCAGCGGGGCGTGGTTGGGCAGCATCACCCCACCCGAGCCCAGCCGGATGCGAGCGGTGGCCGCCGCCAGGATCGCGATCAGCACGGGTGGGTTGGTCGCGGCGACGGCGGGCATGTTGTGGTGCTCGGCGACCCAGTAGCGGGTGAAGCCCAGCTCGTCGGCGGTCCGGGCCAGCGACACCGAAGCGGCGATGGCGTCGGCGGTGGTCTGGTCGGTGCGGACGGGTACGAGGTCCAGGACGGAGAGACGAGTCACGTCAGGGACAACCGATCCGGGCGTCGCCCCATTCCGTGCCGGGCGCCTTAGCCTGCCGCACATCTTTGGTCGCCGCTCTGCTCTTCGGCGTACGGGGAGGGCTTTGCCGTACGGGTAGGCTCGATCACTGGTGTGCGGGACCACTCGCCGCTTTTGACCCTATGCGTCCGACGAGATAACCTAGGCGCTTGTGTCCGGGCTTGCCCGGCTCTGGTGCGTGCCCCCATGTCGCCCCGTTCGTTTCGGGCTCTGCGGTGGTGTCGCACTTGTGGACCAGCAGAAGTCGGCCGGTCCACGACCCCATCCACGCAGCAGAAAGAGACAGTAAGCGGTGCCCACGATTCAGCAGCTGGTCCGCAAGGGCCGCACCGACAAGGTGAGCAAGAACAAGACGCCCGCGCTCAAGGGTTCGCCCCAGCGCCGCGGCGTGTGCACCCGGGTGTACACGACCACGCCGAAGAAGCCCAACTCGGCGTTGCGCAAGGTCGCCCGTGTTCGCCTGTCGTCCTCCGTCGAGGTCACTGCGTACATCCCCGGCGTCGGCCACAACCTGCAGGAGCACTCGATGGTGCTCGTCCGCGGCGGCCGCGTGAAGGACCTGCCGGGTGTTCGCTACAAGATCATCCGCGGTTCGCTCGACACCCAGGGTGTCAAGAACCGCAAGCAGGCCCGTAGCCGCTACGGCGCCAAGAAGGAGAAGTAATGCCTCGCAAGGGCCCCGCACCGAAGCGCCCGGTGATGGTCGATCCCGTCTACGGGTCGCCGCTGGTCAGCCAGCTGGTCAGCAAGATCCTGCTGGACGGCAAGAAGACCATCGCCCAGGGCATCGTGTACTCCGCCATGGAGGGCACCCGCACCAAGACCGGCATCGACCCGGTCCAGACCCTCAAGCGGGCACTGGACAACGTCAAGCCGTCCCTGGAGGTCAAGAGCCGCCGCGTGGGCGGTGCGACCTACCAGGTCCCGATCGAGGTGAAGCCGGCTCGTGCCACCACCTTGTCGATGCGTTGGCTGGTCCACTTCGCGCGGCTGCGGCGCGAGAAGACCATGTCCGAGCGACTGATGAACGAGATCCTCGACGCGTCGAACGGCCTGGGGGCCGCGGTGAAGCGTCGCGAGGACACCCACAAGATGGCCGAAGCCAACAAGGCCTTCGCCCACTACCGCTGGTAGGTCGCTGTTCCGCCGGGTGGTCGCACCACGATCGCCCGGCCCAGCAGATCGCCCGCACAGATCCACTGAGGAGAGGTTGAAGCCACACCATGGCTGTCGACATCAAGACCGACCTGACCCATGTCCGCAACATCGGGATCATGGCCCACATCGACGCGGGCAAGACCACCACCACCGAGCGCATCCTGTTCTACACCGGTATCAACTACAAGATCGGTGAAGTGCACGAGGGTGCGGCCACGATGGACTGGATGGAGCAGGAGCAGGAGCGCGGCATCACGATCACGTCCGCCGCGACGACCTGTCACTGGAAAGACCACCAGATCAACATCATCGACACCCCCGGGCACGTCGACTTCACCGTCGAGGTGGAGCGCTCGCTCCGCGTCCTCGACGGCGCGGTCGCGGTGTTCGACGGCGTGGCGGGCGTCGAGCCGCAGTCCCAGACGGTGTGGCGTCAGGCCGACCGCTACAAGGTGCCGCGGATCTGCTTCGTCAACAAGCTCGACCGTACGGGTGCGAGCTTCGACTTCTGTGTCGAGACGATCAAGAACCGGCTGAACGCGATCCCGGCCGTGCTGCAGCTGCCGATCGGTTCCGAGGGCGGATTCCTCGGTGTGGTCGACCTGGTCAAGATGCGCGCCCTCACCTGGCGCGGTGAGACGACGATCGGCGAGGACTACGCCGTCGAGGAGATCCCCGCGGACATGCTCGAGCGGGCCCAGGCGGCCCACCACGAGCTGGTCGAGCTCGTCGCCGACTACGACGACGACCTGATGGAGGCCTACCTCACCGACGAGGACTCCGTCGATCCCGAGCTGTTGGCCAAGGCCATCCGACGTGCCGTGCTGTCCAGCCGGATCACCGCCGTGCTCTGTGGCAGCGCGTTCAAGAACAAGGGCGTGCAGCCGCTGCTGGACGCCGTCATCGCGTACCTGCCGTCGCCGGTCGACGTGCCCGCCATCGACGGCTTCAAGCCGGGCGACGAGTCGGTCAAGATCGAGCGTCACCCGGATGCGAACGACCCGTTCTCCGCACTGGCCTTCAAGATCGCCGCTGACCCGCACCTGGGCCGGCTGACCTACATCCGCCTCTACTCGGGCAAGCTCGAGGCCGGTTCCACGGTGCTGAACAGCACCAAGGGCCGCAAGGAGCGGATCGGCAAGATCTACCAGATGCACGCCAACAAGCGTGAGGAGATCGCCAGCGTCGGCGCCGGTCAGATCGTCGCCGTGATGGGTCTCAAGGACACCACCACGGGCGAGACGCTGTCCGACCAGGGCAACCCGGTCGTGCTGGAGTCGATGGACTTCCCGGCACCGGTGATCGAGCAGGCGATCGAGCCGAAGACCAAGTCCGACCAGGAGAAGCTGGGTGTCGCCATCCAGCGTCTCGCCGAGGAGGACCCGACGTTCCGGGTCCACACCGACGACGAGACCGGTCAGACGATCATCGCCGGCATGGGCGAGCTGCACCTGGAGGTGCTGATCGACCGGATGAAGCGCGAGTTCCGGGTCGAGGCCAACATCGGCAAGCCGCAGGTGGCGTACCGCGAGACCCTCCGCCGCGTGGTGGAGAAGGTCGAGTACACCCACAAGAAGCAGTCCGGTGGCTCGGGTCAGTACGCCCGCGTGATCATCAAGCTGGAGCCGCAGGAGGCGGGCTCGGGTTACGAGTTCGTCAACGCGGTGACCGGTGGCCGGATCCCGCGGGAGTACATCCCGGCGGTGGACGAGGGCGTTCAGGACGCCATGCAGTTCGGCGTGCTGGCCGGGTACCCGGTCGAGGACATCAAGGTGACGCTGACCGACGGCGCGTACCACGACGTCGACTCCTCCGAGCTCGCCTTCCGGATCGCCGGCTCGATGGTCTTCAAGGAGGCTGCTCGGCGAGCCGATCCGGCTCTGCTGGAGCCGGTGATGGCGGTCGAGGTGATCACCCCCGAGGACTATCTCGGCACGGTCATCGGTGACCTGAACGCGCGGCGCGGCCAGATCCAGGCGATGAACGATCAGCACGGCAACAAGCTGATCGAGGCCCTGGTGCCGCTGTCGGAGATGTTCGGCTACGTCGGTGACCTGCGGTCGAAGACCTCCGGTCAGGCGAACTACTCGATGGAGTTCCACTCCTACGCGGAGACCCCGAAGTCCATCTCCGACGAGATCATCCAGAAGGCCCGCGGCGAGTGATCGCGGTCCCACAGGACCCCGACGAACCGTTTGACCTAGAACGGATCGTCGGAAACACTTAGGCCGGACCAAAACCTGGCCGAAAACGTCATTACCCACACGAAGCGCCCCGCAGAAAAGCGTGGCGAACCAGCTAGAAGGAGCCTCAGTGGCCAAGGCCAAGTTCCAGCGGACTAAGCCGCACGTCAACATCGGCACCATCGGGCACATCGACCACGGCAAGACCACGCTGACCGCGGCGATCACCAAGGTGCTGCACGACAAGTACCCGGACCTGAACGAGGCCTCGGCCTTCGATCAGATCGACAAGGCGCCCGAGGAGCGTCAGCGCGGTATCACCATCTCCATCGCGCACGTCGAGTACCAGACCGAGGCGCGTCACTACGCGCACGTCGACTGCCCGGGTCACGCCGACTACATCAAGAACATGATCACCGGTGCGGCTCAGATGGACGGGGCGATCCTCGTCGTCGCGGCCACCGACGGCCCGATGCCGCAGACCCGCGAGCACGTGCTGCTGGCCCGTCAGGTCGGCGTGCCGGCCATCGTCGTCGCCCTGAACAAGTGCGACATGGTCGACGACGAGGAGATCCTGGAGCTCGTCGAGCTCGAGGTCCGCGAGCTGCTCAGCGAGTACGAGTACGACGGCGACGACATCCCGGTCGTCAAGGTCGCGGCCTTCCCGGCGCTGAACGGCGACGCGAAGTGGGCCGAGTCGATCATCGAGCTGATGGATGCTGTCGACAGCCACATCCCGCAGCCCGTCCGTGAGATCGACAAGCCGTTCCTGATGCCGGTGGAGGACGTCTTCACCATCACCGGTCGTGGCACCGTGATCACGGGTCGCATCGAGCGCGGCATCGTCAAGGTCAACGAGACCGTCGACATCATCGGCATCCGCGAGGTCAAGCAGACCACCACCGTGACCGGTGTGGAGATGTTCCGCAAGCTGCTCGACGAGGGCCAGGCGGGCGAGAACGTCGGCCTGCTGCTCCGTGGCACCAAGCGCGAGGACGTCGAGCGCGGCATGGTCGTGATCAAGCCGGGCACGACCACCCCGCACACCGAGTTCGAGGCTCGCGTCTACATCCTCTCCAAGGAGGAGGGCGGCCGTCACACGCCGTTCTTCAACAACTACCGCCCGCAGTTCTACTTCCGTACCACGGACGTGACGGGCGTGGTGAACCTCCCCGAGGGCACCGACATGGTGATGCCGGGCGACAACACGGACATGTCCGTGTCGCTGATCCAGCCGATCGCCATGGAGGAGGAGCTGAAGTTCGCCATCCGCGAGGGCGGCCGTACCGTCGGCGCCGGCCGGGTCACCAAGATCCTCAAGTGACGAGCTCCGCTCGTTACGATCTTGAAGTGACGAGCTCCGCTCGTGCGATCCTCACGTGATCGAGGTCTGACCAGGCACCAGCCTGAACCAACGACAGGGCCCCGCACCGCTAGGTGCGGGGCCCTGTCGCATCCCCACCCACCGACTCCGCGTGTGTTGCAGCACCAGCGGAGTTGCTCGGGGGTGGGCTGCTTCCGAACTCCGCGTGTGTTGCAACACCAGCGGAGTCAGAAGAGCGCCGGCCGTATCGTCGGGCCGACGTGCGGAGGACGGTCGCGTGCGCGTCGGAAGGCTCTGTTGATCCGCGCGGCGATCTCCCCGGGCTCACCCAGCTGCGGCCACCCCCAACGGGCAACCTCCCACCCGGCACGCCGGATGGCGTCCTCGCGGTGATCTTGGGCCTCGATGACGTCGGCCACCCGCTGGCCAGGCTTCAACAGCGCCCCGTACTTGACGGCCCCGTCGAATTCGCCGACCGTACGGCGGTCCTCCCAGGCGAAGTCGACGCGCGCCACGAAGATCCCGTCCTCGTCGAGGATGACGCGTTGGAGCTCCGGAGCCGGAATCCCGTCCTGCACGATGCGCACGCGGCTCGCGGATTCGCCCGCGCTCTCGCTACGGATGTCGAGGAAGTCGGCCATCCGACGCGCGTTGCACACCCCGGGCCAGCGCTTCATGGACCCCAGCGTGCGCTGAAGCTCGTGCGGCTTCAGCCCGAGACGAAGAGCTTGGTCACCGACCGGCACGCTCTCCATGAGGGGAAGCGACCTTCCCAGGTCGGCCACCGTGCGAGCCAGCGACGTCACGACAAGATCCTCGACCTGAACGATGTCATCCGCTGAGAGTGGCGTCCGGTGGTCGTACACGTGAGCCCGTCGCTGGCCACCGGAGTTGCCGTCACGCATGACATGAACTTGGGTGATGGCGTGTCGCCAGATGGGAAGGCCATGCACCACCGCTGCGGACCCGTGGCACAGCACAGCATCTGCGCCGCACTGAAGGAGGTTGGCGTCGATCTGACGTCGGTGGGCCAGGTAGCCGCCGGGATCGTCCTCATCAGGATCGACTGGTCCGAGCTGATAGGCACCCCGACGGATCGGCGTCAAGGTGCCGGACCGCGAAAGCTCTCGGAGGTCGGCGTGACTGAGGCCCTGCGCGATCAGCGCACCGGTCGAGGTGATGTCGTCCATGACCAGACGCCACCACACGTCGGGCTGGTGTGACCAGCATTGCGTGTGGACAACTGCGCCACCTGTGGATAACTCACGGCGGCTCGACCCATCCTCAACTTCGCTGGTGTTGCAACACCAGCGAAGTTGAGATCGGCACGTGCCGTGCGTCCTGACCCGACTGCGCGGGTGCTGCAACACCAGCGGAGTCGGGTGGGGGTCAGCGGGTGAAGAGGGAGGTCAGCGGGTGAGGAGGGCGACGGGGAGGTGGGTGAGGAGGTCGGCCAGGGGGACCGGGCCGGCGTACGGGCGGCCCGTCAGCTGATCCGTCCAGGTGCCGTCCAGCGCCAGCACCGTGTCACCCCAGCCGCCGGAGCGGGCGAGCCCGATCGGCAGGCGGGTGGCGACGGTCAGGGCACCTCCCCGGTCGTACGCGATCGCGTGGCCCGCCGCCGGTCCCGTCACCGGAACCGGGGTGTAGGCGGTGAACAGCTCCGGCCGGCCGCGGCGCAGGCGCAGGGCGATGGTCGTGACCCACAGCTTCGCGGCCCCCGAGCTATCGACCGGGGGAGTGGTCGTCAGCGACGCGAGCAGCTCCCGCCGCCGGTTGAAGTCCACCGGCCGCCGGTTGTCGGGGTCGACCAGCGAGTCCTCCCACAGCTCGGTGCCCTGGTAGACGTCCGGGATGCCCGGCATCGTCAGCTGGATCAGCTTCTGGCCGAGGGCGTTGGACCGGCCGGGCTGCTCGACCAGCGCCAGCAGTCGCTGCCAGGCGTCCCGCAGGCCGGCGTCGTCGTACGCGAGGTCGATCGCGGCCTGGACGGTGCTCTCGTACGCCTCGTCGACCGCCGTCCAGCTCGTCGCCTGGCTCGCCTCCCGCATCGCCTTCTCCGCGTACGCGTGCAGCCGCTCCCGCTCGTCGACCGGCCCCACCCCGACCAGCGTCTGGGCCAGGAAGTAAGCGAAGGCACGGTCGGGGATCTGCGAGCGCACCAGGAACTCGTCGGCGAACCGCTCCCACTCCTCGCCCACCTCGGCGAGCACCGCGAGTCGGGCCCGCACGTCCTCGCCGCGCTTGGTGTCGTGGGTGGACAGCGACGTCATGGACAGCGGCTGCCGCTGCTGGCGTACCCGCTGCAGAGCGTGGAAGTCCTCCAGGCCGATGCCGAACTCACCGGCGTCGGCGCCGACCTCGTTGAGCGCGATGAACCGCGCGTACCGGTAGAAGGCGGTGTCCTCGGTGCCCTTCGCCATGGTCGCACCGCTGAGCTGCTGGAACCGCCGCGCCAGCTCGTCGGACGCGTCGTGCAACCGCGGCGACAGGGCGGCGAGCGCGGGGGCCAGCTCGGGTCGCCGTTGCTCGGCCAGCACCAGGGCCCTGTCCAGGTCGGCGACCCCGTCGGGGAGATAGGACCGGTAGACCGCGAAGGCGACCGCCACCTCGGCGACTGCAGCGCCGGCATCGTCGACGTCGGGCGCCAGGGCCGCGATCCGCTCGATCTCGGCGACCAGGAGCTTCTCGACGATCATCCGCTTGCCCCGCTCGACCTGCTCGGCGCTGGTCAGCAGGTCGCCGGTCAGACGCTGATAACGCTCCGTCGCCGCTGCTTCGCCCGCGACGTCGACGAACACCCCGTTCACCTCGCGCATCGCGTCATAACCGGTGGTGCCGGCGACCGGCCAGTCCGGCAGCTGCTCGCCCGGCTCGAGGATCTTCTCCACTGTGATCCAGGCGTCGGGGGCGAGGTCCGCGAGCCGCTCCTGGTACTCACCGGGATCCACCAAACCGTCGGGATGATCGACCCGCAGCCCCGCCACGCCTTCGCTGATCATGGTGGCGATCCGTCGGTGGGTGGCTTCGAACACCGCCGGATCCTCCTGTCGGACCCCGGCCAGAGTGGTGACCACGAAGAACCGTCGGTAGCTCAGCTCCTCGTCGCCGCGCGAGTGGTGCACCAGCCGGTAGTGCTGACGCTCGTGCACGGCGCTCGGGTGGTCGCCCGGGCTCCAGGTCCCCGGCGCGAGCGGGAAGCGGTGCTCGTAGTAGGTCAGCTCGCCGTCGTCGACGGACAGCACCGCGTCGTCACCCAGCACGGGGACGGTGATCGGTCGGCTCCAGTCGATGTCGAACCAGTCCGCGTACGCCGACGCCTTCCCGTGCTGGAGCACGTCCCACCAGTACGGGTTCTCCCGTGCCGCGCTGATGCCGAGGTGGTTGGGCACGATGTCGACCACGACCTGCAGACCGGCGTCCGCGGCCGCCGCCAGCAACGCGGACCAGCCCTGCTCGCCGCCCCGGTCGGCGTCGATCCGGAGGGGATCGGTGGTGTCGTACCCGTGGTCGGATCCCGTGGTGGACTGCAGGATCGGTGACAGGTAGACCGCCCCGACGCCGAGATCGCGCAGATAGCCGACCTCCGCAGCGGCGTCGTCCAGGGTGAAGCTCTTGCGGATCTGCAGCCGGTACGTGGAGGAGGGGGGCGTCACCACGGCAGGCTAGCCGTCACCCACCCGGGGAGGAGGCGCCGGGGGCGTCGGACGGTCCGGCAGATCAGCGGCCAGATGCAGCTCGACGTGCCCGGAACGCCGCGGATCGGCACCCCCGCCGAGCCAGCTGAGCGCCGACACCCCACCGAAGTACGGATCCGGCGTGTCGGCCACCGAGACCTCGTCGCCGTCGGCCTCGAGCGCTCGCAAGACCTCGTCGGAGAAGCCGGGCTCCAGCCGTACGGCGCCGGGCACCGCATTCAGGCGCGGAGCGTCGATCGCGGCCTGCGGTGGGGTGTGCTCCAGCATCCGGAGCATGCACTGCACCAGCGCCGAACGGATCCGGCTGCCGCCCGCGGCGCCGGCCGCCACCACGGGGCGCCCGCTCGGGTCGATGGCCAGCATCGGCGACATCATCGAGCCCATCCGCATCCCCGGGGCGACTCCGTCGCGGACCAGCTCGCCCTCGCCGAGCATCGAGTTCAGGTGGACGCCGAAATCGGGCACCCAGACCCCCGACCCCAGGCCCAGGCTGGTGGTCACCGCACACACGTTGCCCTCGGCGTCGGCCGCCACCAGGTTGGTGGTCTCGGCCCGCCGGTCCGGCGCCCGCAGGGCGTGCACCAGGGCCCGGGCGGCGGTGGGCGAGGTGAGCGGATCGCCGGGCATGGTGGCCGCGGCGGCCTGCATGGTGCCGAGCACGTCGTCGAGGTCGTCGCCCCGGGCCAGCACGCCGAAACCGTGCACGCCGACGCGACGCGGCTTGCTCTCGATGACCCGGTACGCCTCGAGGTCGGCGGCGTCCATGGCCGAGGTGTCGCCGAGGACGTCCAGCACGGCCTTCGCGTACTCGCCCCGGTAGAAGGCCTCCGGCTCGGCGGCCAGCAGGTCGTACGCCTGCGGGTGGGCGGGATGGGCGACCAGGTCGCCGGCCTGCAAGGTGCTGCCGTCGGGGCGGCTGTAGACCGCGATCCCGTCCGACACGTGGAAGGCGGGGGACACCTTGGGCAGCAGGTCGGCGTGGGTGCTCGGGAACACCGAGCCGAGCGAGGCGGTCCGGCCGGGGGCCACCACCTCGGTCCACGGCAGTCGGCCCCAGCGCCGCCACAGGTGCAGGACGCCGGCGGGGATGCCGGGTACCGCGACTGTCGGGGGGCCGATCTCGTACGGGATCGCCTGCCCGACGAAGACGACCTCGATCGGCTGCCCCCGCCCCGGCGCACGTCCGCCCAGGCCGGGGATCGAGACGAAGAAGTCCAGGCAGCGCGTCTGACCGGTGGCGGCCTCGTAGTGGATGGCGAAACCGCCGCCACCCAGCCCGGTGAACAGGGTCTCCGCCGCGCAGCTGGTCAGCACCATCGCGGCCGCGGCGTCGGCCGCGGATCCACCCGCGGCGAGGATGTCGCCACCGGCCTGGGCGGTGGCCGGGTGGCCGGCGGCCACACCCGCGGTGATCGTCACGGGGTCACCCTAGGCCCGCGAGCGGGAAGGCGGTGCGCCCGGCGTGCGGAGGAGCGATGAGCGGAGGCGCGCTTTTTGCCTTCGTGAAGAGCGACGACGTCGTCGGTGAATGCGCGCCGCCGTCGCGAGCGGGCCCATCAGCAGGCCCGCGAGCGGGAAGGCGGTGCGCCCGGCGTGCGGAGGAGCGATGAGCGGAGGCGCGCTTTTTGCCTTCGTGAAGAGCGACGACGTCGTCGGTGAATGCGCGCCGCCGTCGCGAGCGGGCCCATCAATTAGGCCCGCGACACCCGATGACACCTGTCACGGTCAGGTGATGACGCTCGGCCGAGGTATGGACCCCACGGCTGGACCAGAGTCGTACCCATGCACCTCCCCACCCTCGTCAGCGACGCGCCGACCACCACGTCCACCAGGCCGGTTGACACCGGAGAGCCGGCCGTCCTGCTCGAGGGTCTGCACAAGTCCTACGGAGCGGTCCGGGCGGTCGATGGGCTCGACCTGGCCATCGCGCCCGGCGAGATCGTCGCGGTCCTCGGGCCGAACGGTGCGGGCAAGTCCACCACCACCGAGATGATCACCGGCTTGACCGAGCCGGACCGCGGACACGTCGCCGTTTTCGGCCGGTCCCCGCACCGGGCCGTCGCGCAGGGACTGGTCGGGGTGATGCTGCAGGCGGGCGCCCTGCTCCACGAGGCCTCCGTCCACGACGTGCTGCGGCTGATGCAGGGCCTGCACGCCCACCCGCTGTCGCTGACCGAGGTGATCGAACGGGCCGACCTCGGGTCGTTCCTGAAGGCCAAGACCGAGAAGCTGTCCGGTGGCCAGGCCCAGCGTCTCCGGTACGCGCTCGCGATCATGGCGGACCCGCAGCTGCTGATCCTGGACGAGCCCACTGTCGGCATGGACGTGGAGATCCGACGGGCCTTCTGGGCGTCGATGCGGGACTTCATCGCCGACGGCCGGACGGTGCTGTTCGCGACGCACTACCTGAACGAGGCCGACGCGGAAGCTGACCGCATCGTGGTGCTGGCTCGCGGTCGGCTGATCGCCGACGGGACCCCGTCGATGATCAAGAGCCGGGTCGCGGATCGCACAGTCACGTTGGCCGATCGAGGTGTCAGCCTCGCCGAGCTGACCGCTCTGCCGGCCGTCATCGACGGTGAGCGGAGCGGTGGCCGCCTGCTGTTGCGCACCACCGACTCCGACGCGACTCTGCGCGCGTTGGTCACCCAGCACCCGGCCGCCGCCGAGATCGAGGTGGTGTCCGCGAGCCTCGAGGACGCCTTCCTCGCCCTGACCCACGACCAGCCCGAGGACCGCACATGATCACCACCACCGCCACCACCGACACCACCGCCACTGCCAGTCGTCGTCGATCGCCGCGCTGGCCCGCACCGGTCCACTACGCCGTGCACAGCACCTTCCTGACGATCAAGAACTTCGCCTTCGTGGTCTTCGCGGTCGGACTGCCGCTGGTGCTCTACGTGGTGTTCAGCCAGACGTTCACGGCCGGAGCGGGGCCGGATGCCGGCCTGGTGTCGGCCATGATCATGGTCTCGATGGCCGCGTACGGTGCGCTGGGCGCGGCGATGAGCGGTGGCGCCCAGCTGGCCACGGAGCGTCGATCGGGGTGGTTCCGGCAGCTCAGCGTGACCACCCTCCAGCCCCGGGCCTTCCTGCTGGCCAAGGCGGGCGTGATCATGGCGCTGGTGCTCCCGTCGCTGCTGCTGGTGTTCGGCGCTGGCTTCCTGATCGGAGGCGTACGGCTGCCGGTGTCGGTCTGGTCGACGTCGCTGGTGCTGATGTGGCTGGCCCTGATCCCGCTGGCGATCCTCGGGATCGTGATCGGGCTCTGGGTCAAGGCCGAAGCTGTCGGCGGGGTCACCACGCTGGTGCTGCTGCTGCTGGCCATGCTCGGGGGTCTGTGGCTGCCCACCGAGATGATGCCGCCGGTCGCCCAGGCCCTCGCGCAGGCGCTGCCGTCGTACTGGCTGGCCGAGCTCGGCCGCTGGCCGATGCTGCCGGACACGGCCTTCCCGTGGACCGGGGTGCTGGTGTTGCTCGCCTGGGGTGTCGGACTTACGGTGCTCGGAGCACTGGGTTTCCGGCGCGCCACGGCCAGCAGCAAGCGATGAGCCCGCACCACCAGGGGGGAGGGAGTGGTCCGATGTCGGCAGGGGTGACACGCACGCCGGAGCGACGGACCATCCGGTCTATCTTCTGGACCCGATCCGACGTCGGCTGCGACGACGCGGCTGCTGCGCCGGCTCGTCACCACGGAGCCGACGCGGCGGCGCCGTTCACCCTGCGCCGCGCGGTGCAGAACAAGGTGTGGATCTACGCGTTCGGCCTGGTCTTCCTGCTCTTCGCCATCGTCGCCATCCCCGACGACGACCCCTCCCCGGCCGAGCTGGCCTGGCGGATCCTGCTCGTGGTGGTCATCGCCGTCGGCTACCTGGCCACGGCCTGGGTCGCCGACTGCTCGCTGCGGACCCGGTGGCTCTACATCGGCGGCTACGTGGGCGTCCTCCTCCTCAGCTACCCGACGTGGGGCTGGTCGCTGGTCGGTTACGGGGCGTACGTGGCGATCATGATGGCGACCCTGCTGCCGTGGCGACAGTCGCGGATCGCCGTGGTGGTCCTGGGGTTGCTGATCGCGGCGACCATCCCGTTCGGCGGCGGGGAGACGGCCGTCTACATCAGCGTCGTGGCTGCGGGGATGGGGCTGGCCACGGGCGCCGGGATGGAGGCGGGGGCGGCGCAGGGCCGAGCACAGCGGGCCGAGCAGCGGGTCGCCACCCTCAGCGTCGCGGCCGAGCGCGAGCGGATCGGACGGGATCTGCACGACATCCTCGGACACTCCCTGACGGCCATCTCGATCAAGGCCGGGCTCGCGGCCCGGCTGGTGGACCTCGACCCCGCGGCGGCCAAGGCCCAGATCGCCGAGATCGAGCAGGTGTCGCGACAGGCCCTGGCCGATGTCCGCACCACCGCGTCCGGCATGCACGAAGTGCGGTTGGCGACCGAGATCGCCAGCGCCCGCTCGGTGCTGCTGGCGGCCGGGATCGAGTCGCGGATGCCTTCGGCGCTGCCTCCGCTGCGCGACGGTCTGAGCGAGCTGATGGGCTACGTGGTCCGCGAGGCCGTCACCAACGTGGTCCGGCACAGCCGCGCCGATGTCTGCGCGATCGTCGTGGAGTCGAGCGCCGTGCAGGTCCGTGATGACGGCCGCGGGCTGCCGTCCGGGGTCCGGTCCGGGTCCGGTCTGGTCGGTCTGCGCCAGCGGGTGGAGGACGCCGGGGGAACGCTGCAGGTGGGGGCCGGCGAGGACGGCGGCACCGTCGTGCGCGCCGACTTCTCGGCGTCGGCGCTGGCGGCAACAGCGGCGACGAGCCGGGAGACCGGTGCGCGGCATCCGGCGGTGGCTGCCCCGTGATCACCGTGCTGCTCGCCGACGACCAGGCGATGATCCGCCAGGCGTTCACCGCGCTCCTCCAGCTGGAGGCCGACATCAGGGTCGTCGGACAGGCGGGCGACGTCGCCGAGACGGTTCGCCAGGTCGACCGGGTGGCGCCCGAGGTGGTCCTGCTCGACGTCCAGATGCCCTCGCCGGAGGGCAGCGACGCGGACGGGATCGACGCCTGCGCGACCATCATGGCCGCGCACCCCGGCACCCGGGTGATCATCCTGACCACCTTCGGCCGGCCCGGCTACCTGCGCCGGGCGATGGAAGCCGGCGCGGTCGGGTACATGGTGAAGGACGCGCCCGCCGAACAGCTGATCGACGGCATCCGGCGGGTCCACCAGGGGCTGCGCGTGGTCGACCCCTCGCTCGCGGCCGCGAGTCTCTCCATCGGCGCCTCGCCGCTGACGGCTCGCGAGACGGAGGTTCTGGGCGCGGCGTCGTCCGGGGCCTCGACCAGTGCGATCGCCGGGTGTCTGTTCCTCTCCGAGGGCACCGTCCGGAACCACCTCTCGTCGGCGATGGGCAAGCTCGGGGCCGGCGGCCGCGCCGAAGCGGTGCGGATCGCGACCGACAACGGCTGGTTGGGCTAGCTCGTTCTGTCGGGGCGCCCCGGGTTGGGCACCGCCGAGAGCCTCTTCGACTCGCCTCCCGCTGGTTCCTAGGATCGTCCCGTGTCCGTCGTCACGCAGCGCCCCTGGCGTCCGTTGGCCACGGGGGCGTTCGTGGAGGGAGCGGGCCTGGCTGCTGCCGGGGGAGCGGGACTGCTGATGCCGCTGGCCGTGCTGGGTGCCTCGCTGGGTTATCTCGGGGGCGCGGCCGTCATCCTCATCTACTGGAACCGGCGCACCTTCGGGGCGGCCAATCTCGTCACCCTCGCCCGCGTGGTCGGCACCAGCTGGGTGGTCGGCCTGACGCTGGAGGTCCTGGCGGGCCGCTCCAGCGAGGCGGGCCTGCTCGCGATGGTCCTGGTCGGCACCTGCTGCCTCGTCCTCGACGGGGTGGACGGCAAGGTGGCTCGGGCCCGCGGCGAGACCTCGGCCTTCGGGGCGCGGTTCGACATGGAGACGGACGCGGCACTGCTGCTCGCGCTGAGTCTGACGGTGCCGGCACTCGACCTGGCCGGCTGGTGGGTGGTGGCGATCGGTGGCCTCCGATACGCGTACGTGGCCGCCGGCCGGACGGCTCCTCGCCGTCTCCGGGCTGCGCTGGCGACCCCGTTGCCGTTCCGCTACTCGCGCAAGGTGGTGGCGGTCGCGCAGGCGGTCACCTTGTTGGCTGTGCTGGGGATGGACCTGGTCGGCGTCTCCGACGTCGCGCCGGCGCTGTCACCGGTCCTGCTGGCACTGTCGCTCGCGGCCCTGTGCTGGTCGTTCGGCCGAGACGTCCGCTGGCAGCTCCGCTCCTCCCGCTGACCGGCGCGGCGTCGGCGCCGACGGCATCTCGATGCGGAGCGGGGGTTGGATCCTTGCCCTCGGCGACTATGGTGGGCAGCCGGACAACAGCGCTCCGGAGCCCATCGTGCTCGATTTGCTCTGGCGCGCGTCTGGTGAAAGAATCGTCAGGTTGCTCCGACGGAGGTCGCCGGGGTGTGCCCTGGGTAGGACGGGCGAGATCGCAAGAGATCGTCCAGCCAGCTCAGCGGTCGCACCGCACCGCGAGACCTCCTTCGTCTGGTCCATCGGCCACCCGGTCGAGGGCCTCAGGCGACAGCCCCTTGCAAGCAGGACTCGGACCTGACTGCGTCCGGTCGGCGCGACACGCCCGACCTCGGGGGTCGGACATACCGGTAGTTACGAGAGAAGGACGAACTGTGGCGGGACAAAAGATCCGCATCAGGCTCAAAGCCTATGACCATGAGGTCATCGACTCGTCGGCGCGCAAGATCGTCGACACGGTGACCCGTACGGGTGCTCGCGTGGCCGGTCCGGTGCCGCTGCCGACGGAGAAGAACGTGTACTGCGTCATCCGTTCTCCGCACAAGTACAAGGACAGCCGGGAGCACTTCGAGATGCGGACGCACAAGCGTCTGATCGACATCATCGACCCCACCCCGAAGACCGTCGACTCGCTGATGCGGCTGGATCTGCCCGCCGGCGTCGACATCGAGATCAAGCTCTGAGGTTTGAAGAGACAATGAGCGAGAACAAGAAGGTGAAAGGTCTGCTGGGCACCAAGCTCGGCATGACCCAGCTCTGGGACGAGAACAACCGCGTGATCCCGGTGACGGTGATCCAGGCCGGTCCGTGCGTCGTCACCCAGGTCCGCACGCCCGAGGCGAACGGCTACTCCGCCGTGCAGCTCGGTTTCGGTGCGGTCAAGGCCAAGCAGGTGACCAAGCCTGACGCCGGGCACTTCGCCAAGGCGGACGTGACCCCGCGCAAGCACCTGGTCGAGCTGCGGACCAACGACGCCAGCGAGTACACGCTGGGCCAGGAGCTCCTGGCCGACGTGTTCGAGGCGGCCGAGGTCGTCGACGTCACCGGTGTGAGCAAGGGCAAGGGCACCGCCGGTGTCATGAAGCGCCACGGCTTCCACGGTCTGCGGGCCAGCCACGGTGTGCACCGCAAGCACCGTTCGCCCGGTTCCATCGGCGGCTGCGCGACCCCCGGTCGCGTGTTCAAGGGCCTCAAGATGGCCGGCCGGATGGGCCATGACCGCGTCACCGTGCAGAACCTGACCGTGCACAGCATCGACGCCGAGCGCGGCCTGATCCTGGTCAAGGGAGCCATCCCCGGCAACAAGGGTGGTCTGGTCGTGCTGCGCAGCGCCGCCAAGAAGGGAGACGTGGCATGAGCGAGACAGCTTCCGTCACCGAGACCGGCGCCTCGCGCCAGGTCGATGTCATCGACGCCGACGGCGGCACCAGCAGCTCGGTCGAGCTGCCGGCGCACCTGTTCGACGTCACCGCCAACATCCCGCTGATCCACCAGGTCGTGGTGGCCCAGCTGGCCGCGGCACGGCAGGGCACCCACTCGGTGAAGACCCGTTCCGAGGTCTCCGGTGGCGGCGCCAAGCCGTACCGCCAGAAGGGCACCGGTCGCGCCCGGCAGGGCTCGATCCGTGCACCGCAGTACGCCGGTGGCGGCATCGTGCACGGGCCGACGCCGCGTGGCTACGCCCAGCGGACCCCCAAGAAGATGATCGCGGCCGCTCTGCGCGGAGCGCTCTCGGACCGGGCCCGCGACGGTCGGGTGCACGTGGTCGCCGATCTGACGATCGGTGACGTGCCGTCCACCAGGACCGCGTTGTCGCTGGTCGCCAAGGCGCTGGGTGGGGACAAGATCACCACCAAGACCCTGGTCGTGCTGCACCGGGACGAGGACCTCGCCTGGATCAGCCTGCGCAACGCCGCGGCGCTGCACGTGATCACCGTCGACCAGCTGAACGCGTACGACGTGCTGGTCAACGACGACATCGTGTTCACCGCGTCCGCGCTGAGCACCTACGTGGCCGGCCCGACCAAGGGCAAGGCCGCGAAGTCCGTCGCCACCGAGTCCGAGGCGATCGAGTCCGAGAACGATGGGGAGGAGCTGCGATGAGCAACGCGCTGAAGATCCGGGACCACCGCGACATCTTGCTCGCCCCCGTGGTGAGCGAGAAGAGCTACTCGCTCCTGGACGAGAACAAGTACACGTTCCTGGTGGCCACCGACGCCAACAAGACCGAGATCAAGATCGCCGTCGAGTCGATCTTCAAGGTCAAGGTGACCGGTGTGAACACGATCAACCGCCAGGGCAAGAAGCGGCGGACGCGTGCGGGTTGGGGCAAGCGCCCCGACACCAAGCGGGCCATCGTGAGCGTGGCCGACGGCGAGCGCATCGACATCTTCTCCGGACCGGTCGGCTGACCGGGCTCCGAACGCAGTAAAGGAATCTGACCTCATGGGTATCCGTAAGTACAAGCCGACAACGCCGGGCCGTCGCGGCAGCAGCGTTGCCGACTTCGTCGAGCTGACCCGGTCCACTCCGGAGAAGTCTCTGCTCGTCCCGAGTCCGAAGACCGGTGGCCGGAACAACTCCGGCAAGATCACCAACCGGCACGTCGGCGGCGGTCACAAGCAGGCGTACCGGCTGGTGGACTTCAAGCGCTACGACAAGGACGGCGTGCCGGCCAAGGTCGCGCACATCGAGTACGACCCGAACCGCACGGCTCGGATCGCCTTGTTGCACTACGCCGACGGCGAGAAGCGCTACATCATCGCGCCGCAGGGTCTGCGTCAGGGCTCGGCCGTCGAGGCCGGCGAAGGTGCCGACATCAAGGCGGGCAACAACCTGCCGCTGCGCAACATCCCGGTCGGCACCACGGTGCACGCCGTGGAGCTGCGTCCCGGCGGTGGCGCGAAGCTCGCCCGGTCCGCCGGGGCCTCGATCCAGCTGGTGGCCCGCGAGGGCACGCACGCCACGCTGCGGATGCCGTCCGGTGAGATGCGTCTGGTCGACGTCCGCTGCCGGGCCACCGTCGGCGAGGTCGGCAACGCCGAGCAGTCCAACATCAACTGGGGCAAGGCCGGCCGCAACCGCTGGAAGGGCAAGCGCCCGACCGTCCGTGGTGTGGCCATGAACCCGATCGACCACCCGCACGGTGGTGGTGAGGGCAAGACCTCGGGCGGTCGCCACCCGGTGTCGCCGTGGGGTAAGCCCGAGGGCCGGACCCGTGACAAGAACAAGGCGAGCAGTCGCCTGATCGTCCGTCGCCGCAAGTCCGGCAAGAAGCGCTGAGCAGGAGCACAGAAGAGATGCCACGCAGCCTGAAGAAGGGCCCGTTCGTCGACGACCACCTCGCCAAGAAGGTGGACGTACAGAACGCCAAGGGCACCAAGAACGTGATCAAGACCTGGTCGCGCCGCTCGATGATCGTGCCCGACATGATCGGTCACACCATCGCGGTGCACGACGGTCGCAAGCACGTGCCGGTCTTCGTCACCGACTCCATGGTCGGCCACAAGCTCGGTGAGTTCGCCCCGACTCGTACCTTCCGGGGTCACGAGAAGGACGACCGGAAGTCGCGCCGCCGCTGACGCGGGGGCAGCCGCAGAGAAGGAATCAGAAACACATGAGCAAGGACTCACGTCCCAGCCGCCGCCAGGCGCTGCTCGGCGACCGCGCCGGGTCGTACGCCATCGCGCGCCAGGTCCGGGTCAGCCCGACCAAGGCCCGTCGTGTGGTCGACCTGGTCCGCGGGATGGGTGTGGACGACGCGTTGTCGACGTTGAAGTTCGCGCCGCAGGCCGCGAGCGACCCGGTGTACAAGGTGCTGGCCAGTGCCGTCGCCAACGCCGAGCACACCGACAACCTGAAGCGCACCGACCTGTACGTCTCGCAGGCGTACGTCGACGAGGGCATGACCATGCGCCGGATCCGTCCGCGCGCCAAGGGTTCGGCCAGCCGGATCCTCAAGCGGTCGAGCCACATCACCGTCGTCGTCGAGCCGCAGACCAACAAGGAGGCCTGAGCCATGGGCCAGAAGATCAACCCGAACGGCTTCCGTCTCGGCATCACCACCGACCACCGCAGTCGCTGGTACGCCGACAAGCTGTACAGCGCCTACGTGGGCGAGGACGTCAAGATCCGTCGGATGCTGACGAAGAACCTCGAGCGCGCCGGCATCTCCAGCGTCGAGATCGAGCGGACCCGGGATCGGGTGCGGGTGGACATCTACACCGCACGTCCGGGCATCGTCATCGGTCGCAACGGCGCCGAGGCCGAGCGCGTCCGCGGCGAGCTGGAGAAGCTCACCGGCAAGCAGGTCCAGCTGAACATCCTCGAGGTGAAGAACCCCGAGGTCGACGCTCAGCTGGTGGCCCAGGGTGTGGCCGAGCAGCTCGCCTCCCGCGTGCAGTTCCGTCGGGCCATGCGCAAGGCGCAGCAGAGCGCCATGCGGGCCGGTGCCCAGGGCATCCGGATCCAGTGCTCGGGTCGTCTCGGCGGCGCCGAGATGAGCCGGTCGGAGTTCTACCGCGAGGGTCGGGTGCCGCTGCACACGCTGCGCGCGGACATCGACTACGGCTTCTTCGAGGCCCGCACGACCTTCGGCCGGATCGGCGTGAAGGTCTGGATCTACAAGGGTGACGTCGCCGGGTCCCGGGCGGAGCGGGCAGCTCAGAAGGCCGCTCGCAGCGCCGCCGGTGGTCGCAACCGGCCGGGTCGTCCCGGCCGCGGCGATCGCCCGACCCGTGGTGACCGGCCCGAGCGCGGCGGTCGTCGTCGCGCCGAGGGTGCGGCTGAGACCGCGGCTCCGGCCGCGGAGCCGACGGCCCCCACCGAGACCGCAGGACAGGAGGCCTGAGTCATGTTGGTTCCCCGCAGGGTGAAGTTCCGCAAGCAGCACCACCCGAAGCGGACCGGTGCGGCCAAGGGTGGCACCAAGCTCGCTTTCGGTGAGTTCGGTATCCAGGCCGTCGAGGCCTCCTACCTGACCAACCGGCAGATCGAGTCCGCTCGTATCGCGATGACCCGGCACATGAAGCGTGGCGGCAAGGTGTGGATCAACGTCTACCCCGACCGTCCGCTGACCAAGAAGCCGGCCGAGACCCGGATGGGTTCCGGCAAGGGTTCCCCGGAGTGGTGGATCGCGAACATCAAGCCGGGACGGGTGCTCTTCGAGTTGTCCGGCGTGACCGAGGACGTCGCCCGTGAGGCGATGCGCCTCGCGATCCACAAGCTGCCGATGAAGGCACGGTTCATCAAGCGTGAAGCAGGAGACTACTGATGGCTAAGAGCGCCACCGCAGCTGAGCTGCGCGGCCTCAACCGCGCCGAGCTCAACAGCAAGGTGAGCGAGCTGAAGGAGGAGCTGTTCTCGCTCCGCTTCCAGTCCGCCACCGGGCAGCTGGAGTCGCACGGTCGGCTCCGTGAGGTACGCAAGGACATCGCCCGGATCTACACGGTCATCCAGGAACGCACCCTGGGCATCGTGGACGACCCGGACGCCGCTGAGGACACCTCGGCGGAGAAGGTAGAGGCCTGAGATGAGTGAGAACGTGAACGAGACCGTCGAGGTCGACGGCGCCGCTGAGGCGACCGCCGCGGAGCGGGGTCGCCGCAAGGTCCGCGAGGGCTACGTGGTGAGCGACAAGATGGACAAGACCATCGTCGTCGCCGTCGAGGACCGGGTGAAGCACCGCCTGTACGGCAAGGTGCTCCGTCAGACGAGCCGGCTCAAGGCCCACGACGAGAGCAACAGCGCCGGCGCCGGCGACCGGGTCCGGATCATGGAGACCCGTCCGCTGTCCGCCACCAAGCGCTGGCGCCTCATCGAGATCCTCGAGAAGGCCAAGTAGGAGCTCCGAGTCGTGAGACTCCGTGGTCGCCGAGGCGCCCACGGGGTCAGACAAGTCGGGGTTGAACACACGAGTTCTCGCAAGGCCCGGGAGACCGGGAACCGGTGGGACAACCAGGAGATAACAGATGATCCAGCAGGAGTCGCGGCTCAAAGTCGCCGACAACACCGGGGCGAAGGAGATCCTTTGCATCCGGGTGCTCGGCGGCTCCGGTCGCCGCTACGCCGGCATCGGCGACGTCATCGTCGCCACCGTCAAGGACGCGATCCCCGGCGGGAACGTGAAGAAGGGCGAGGTCGTCAAGGCCGTCATCGTCCGCACGGTCAAGGAGCGTCGGCGTGCCGACGGCTCGTACATCAAGTTCGACGAGAACGCTGCGGTGATCTTGAAGACCGACGGCGAGCCCCGTGGGACCCGCATCTTCGGTCCGGTCGGCCGCGAGCTGCGCGAGAAGCGCTTCATGCGCATCATCTCGCTCGCCCCGGAGGTGATCTGAATGACGAAGAACAAGCTGCACGTGATCAAGGGTGACCGGGTCAAGGTCATCGCCGGCAAGGACAAGGGCCTGGTCGGCGAGATCCTCGCCGTGCACCCCGAGGCCCAGCGGGTGACCGTTTCCGGTGTGAACATCGTGAAGCGTCACCTGAAGGACACCTCGGCCCAGCCGCAGGGACGGCAGACCAAGGGCGGGATCGTCTCCTCCGAGGCCCCCATCCACGTCTCGAACGTCCAGCTGCTCGTGAAGAACAGCGACGGCGAGGACGTGGTGACCCGGGTCGGCTACAACCGCGTCGAGGCGACCAAGCGGCGTCCCGACGGCTCTGAGTACAAGGGCCACCGCAGCATCCGGATCGCTCGCGCGACCGGAGAGGAGATCTGATGACCGCCACGACCACCGAGAACGAGGTCCAGGGCGAGACCCGTGCGGTGCCGCGCCTGAAGCAGCGCTACCGTGACGAGATCGCTCCGGCGCTCCACCAGGAGTTCGGTTTCGCCAACGTCATGCAGATCCCCGGTCTGACCAAGATCGTGGTGAACATGGGTGTGGGCGAGGCGGCCCGCGACTCGAAGCTGATCGACGGTGCCGTCAAGGACCTGACCACCATCACCGGTCAGAAGCCGCAGGTCACGCGGTCCCGCAAGTCCATCGCGCAGTTCAAGCTGCGGGAGGGGATGCCGATCGGTGCCCACGTCACCCTCCGCGGTGACCGGATGTGGGAGTTCCTGGACCGGCTGCTGGCCCTGGCGCTGCCGCGCATCCGTGACTTCCGTGGGTTGAACAGCCACCAGTTCGACGGGCTGGGCAACTACACCTTCGGGCTCAGCGAGCAGGTCATGTTCCACGAGATCGATCAGGACAAGATCGATCGCAGCCGGGGCATGGACATCACCGTGGTCACCACGGCGAGCAACGACGACGAGGGCCGGGCGCTGCTGAAGCACCTGGGCTTCCCGTTCAACGACAACCCGAAGCCGGCCAAGGCGAAGGCCAAGGGCCCCGCCTGGGCCGCGCGCAAGAACTGATTCGGGAGAAGTGAGATAGATGGCGAAGACAGCCCTCAAGGTCAAGCAG
>CAWCDP010000012.1:0-371689 GCA_963794405.1 uncultured Actinomycetota bacterium | reverse complement strand
AGTGACGACAACACCGTCAATTTGGGTCGGTAGGGCGTTTGAACTACTATTACCCGTCGGCCACCTTCTCGGTGGTCCGTTTCCGCATGTTGTCGATAGTTAGTGAGTTCATGGCGAAGAAAGAAGGAGCACTCGAGCTCGAGGGGACCGTCGTCGAGGCTCTGCCCAACGCGATGTTCCGGGTCGAGCTGGCCAACGGGCACAAGGTGCTGGCCACCATCAGTGGCAAGATGCGGCAGCACTACATCCGCATCCTCCCGTCGGACCGAGTGGTCGTCGAGCTCTCCGCCTACGACCTCACCCGGGGTCGCATCGTCTACCGCCACAAGTAGTAGAGCGTCCCGTTTCGTCCACCAGCACCTCGAGCTCGCAGCAGCGCGCTCGATGCCGACAGAAAGTAGCTCGATGAAGGTCCAGCCGAGCGTGAAGAAGATCTGCGACAAGTGCAAGGTCATTCGCCGGCACGGTCGCGTGATGGTGATCTGCGAGAACCCGCGGCACAAGCAGCGTCAGGGCTGAGGCTCTGAAGCTCGCCGGGGTTCGCCTCAGGTCACCGGCAACCTGCCACAACTGAATATCCCAGCAACGTGATAGCACCCCGGGTCACCTTCTCCTCGGAGAGGGAGCCCGGGTCCACCCCCGGTCGGAGGCCGGGGCCCCGCCGCCCGCGGAATCGGGCGGACAGGTATGGGGACGCATCACGCCAGACACCTCCGCGTCGGATCCTCGGCAGTCCCGAGCCCGTACGTCACTCGAAAGGCAGTACCGCCTGATGGCACGTCTCATCGGGGTCGATCTCCCGCGCGACAAGCGTCTGGAGATCGCTCTCACCTACATCTACGGCATCGGCCACACCCGTGCCCTGGAAACTCTCGCCGCCACCGAGATCAGTGGCGACACCCGCGTCCACCAGCTGAACGACGACCAGCTCGTCGCCCTCCGCGACTGGATCGAGGCCAACTACCAGACCGAGGGTGATCTGCGCCGCGAGGTGGCCGCCGACATCCGTCGCAAGGTCGAGATCGGCTCGTACCAGGGCCGTCGTCACCGCAGTGGTCTGCCCGTCCGCGGTCAGCGGACGCGGACGAACGCCCGCGGTCGCAAGGGCGCGCGCAAGCCCGTCGCCGGCAAGAAGAAAGCCCGCTGAGCGGGCTTGTGCGAGTAGAGATCCAGGAGAGTTAGGCACACATGGCTACAGCAGGCCGCAACACCGGCGCCAAGAAGGTCCGGCGCAAGGAGAAGAAGAACGTCGTCGCCGGTCAGGCGCACATCAAGAGCACGTTCAACAACACCGTCATCTCGATCACCGACCCCACGGGCGCCGTGATCGCGTGGGCCTCGGCCGGCACCGTCGGCTTCAAGGGCTCGCGCAAGTCCACCCCGTTCGCCGCGCAGATGGCCGCCGAGGCCGCCGGTCGTCGGGCCATGGAGCACGGGATGAAGCGGGTCGACGTGTTCGTGAAGGGTCCGGGCTCGGGCCGCGAGACCGCCATCCGCTCGCTCGGGGCCGTCGGCCTCGAGGTCGGTGCGATCTCCGATGTCACCCCCGTCCCCCACAACGGCTGCCGCCCTCCCAAGCGCCGCCGCGTCTGACCCGAAAACGAACAGGACTAAGAGAACATGGCTCGCTATACCGGTCCCATGACCAAGAAGTCGCGTCGGCTGGGTGTTGACCTGGTCGGTGGCGACTCGGCGTTCGAGCGCCGCCCCTACCCGCCCGGCGTCCACGGCCGCGGCCGCACCAAGGAGTCGGAGTACTCGCTCCAGCTCCGCGAGAAGCAGAAGGCCCGCTTCGCGTACGGCGTGCTGGAGAAGCAGTTCCGCCGCTACTACGTCGAGGCCAACAAGAGCCAGGGCAAGACGGGCGACAGCCTGCTGCAGATCCTGGAGTCGCGCCTCGACAACGTGGTCTACCGTTCGGGCTTCGCCCGGACCCGTCGTCAGGCCCGCCAGCTGGTCGTCCACGGTCACTTCGTGGTCAACGGCCAGAAGGTGAACATCCCGTCGTACCGGGTCAGCGCCCACGACGTCATCGACGTCAAGGAGAAGTCGCTGAACCTGACGCCGCTGGTGGTGGCTCGTGAGACCCACGGCGAGCGCGACGTGCCGGCCTGGATGACGGCGCTGCCCAACCGGATGCGGATCCTGATCCACTCGCTCCCCACCCGCGAGCAGATCGTGATCGACGTCCAGGAGCAGCTGATCGTCGAGCTCTACTCGAAGTAACGCTCCACTCCGCCGAGCTGTCGGCGCCGTGGTGGCCAGCGCCGCCACCGCGTCCGACAGGTCGGGGAGGCTCCACCCCTGGACCCCGGATGGGCCCAGGTTCTGCAAGTTCAAATAGAGGTTCTTGCAGGGGAAGAAGAACAACCATGTTGATCGCTCAGCGCCCGTCGCTGTCCGAGGAGGTCCTGTCGGACTTCCGCTCCCGGTTCGTCATCGAGCCGCTGGAGCCCGGCTTCGGCTACACCCTCGGCAACTCGCTGCGTCGCACCCTGCTGTCGTCCATCCCGGGCGCGGCCGTGACCAGCATCAAGATCGACGGCAACCTGCACGAGTTCTCGACCATCGAGGGCGTCGTCGAGGACGTCACCGAGATCATCTTGAACCTCAAGGCCCTCGTCGTCTCCTCCGAGGAGGACGAGCCCGTCACGATGTACCTGCGCAAGGCCGGCGCCGGCCCGGTGACCGCTGCCGACATCGCACCGCCCGCCGGCGTCGAGGTGCACAACCCCGACCTGCACATCGCCACCCTGAACGAGAACGGCAAGGTCGAGATGGAGCTGGTGGTCGAGCGTGGCCGTGGCTACGTCTCCGCCGTGCAGAACAAGACCATCGACGCCGAGATCGGCCGGATCCCGGTCGACTCGATCTACTCGCCGGTGCTCAAGGTGACCTACAAGGTCGAGGCCACCCGTGTCGAGCAGCGCACCGACTTCGACAAGCTGATCCTGGACGTCGAGTCCAAGCCGGCCATCCGGCCGCGGGATGCCGTGGCGTCGGCCGGACGGACCCTCGTCGAGCTGTTCGGTCTGGCCCGCGAGCTGAACGTCGAGGCCGAGGGCATCGAGATCGGCCCGTCGCCGATCGACGAGCAGCTGGCCGCCGACCTGGCCCTGCCGGTCGAGGACCTGAACCTGACCGTCCGGTCCTACAACTGCCTCAAGCGCGAGGGCATCCACACGGTGTCCGAGCTGGTCTCGCGCAGCGAGCAGGACCTGCTCGACATCCGCAACTTCGGCTCCAAGTCGATCGACGAGGTCAAGCTGAAGCTGCACGAGATGGGCCTGTCGCTCAAGGACAGCGCACCCGGCTTCGACCCGCTGAGCGCGATCGGTCGCTACGACGATCTCGACGAAGAAGAAGAAGCCGACTTCACCGAGACCGAGCAGTACTGACAGTGCTCGCCGCACGGGCTGGAGCTCGCTCCGCTCACGCGACGAGAGAATTTGACAGTGCTCGCCGCACGGGCTGGAGCTCGCTCCGCGGGCGACCTGTGACGAGTTGATCATGAAGAAGAAAACGGAGAACTGAGATGCCTACACCGGCCAAGGGCGCGCGCCTGGGCGGCAGCCCCGCTCACGAGCGGATCATCCTGGCGAATCTGGCCAGCCAGCTGTTCGAGCACGGCAAGATCGTGACCACCGAGGCCAAGGCCAAGCGGCTGCGTCCCGTCGCGGAGAAGCTGATCACCAAGGCGAAGCGCGGAGACATCCACGCCCGCCGCGAGGTGCTCAAGACCGTGCGGGACAAGGGTGTGGTGCACGTGCTGTTCACCGAGATCGCCCCGACCTTCGAGGGCCGCCCGGGTGGCTACACCCGCATCACCAAGGTGGGTCCGCGCAAGGGCGACAACGCGCCGATGGCGCTGATCGAGCTCGTCACCGAGCCGGTCGCCGCCCGGACGTCGTCGGCGGCTCCGGCTGCCGCGGCGGCCACGGCGCCGGTCTCCGAGGCGAGCCCGGCCTCCCCGGACAGCCCGGAGAGCGCCGACAGCCCGGCGTCGCCGAGCAGCGCTGACGAGGCTCCGGCCACGGAGCTGGTCGAGGGCACCGAGCAGCGTGACGAGGCGGTCTCCGACCAGGAGACCCCGAGTGACGACTCCTCGGCCGAAGAGGCCGGGGCCAGCAAGGCCTGAACCGACCGCGTACGCGATCTGCCGACACGGCGTCCATCCCTCGGGGTGGGCGCCGTGTCGTCGTCCGTGCCCTGTTCGCGCACGGAGGTCGACGGCAGGTGCGCGCCTTGCTCTCTCGGTGACCGCTCGACGACGGCGTGTGGCTCGGGTCGGGCCGGGGTGCCCTGACAGGGCACCCCTGAGCGGGTGGGAGGGCGGTCCGGGCGACCTAGCATGGAGCCGACCCAGACTGCTTCACCGAGGAGACCCGTGCTCACCGTCAACGCCTATGCCGCTCCGTCCGCCACCGAACCCCTCGTGCCGACCACGATCGAGCGCCGCGACGTCGGCGCCAAGGACGTGCTCATCGCGATCCGCTACGCAGGCATCTGCCACTCCGACATCCACACGGTGCGGGGGGAGTGGGGCGACGTGCCGTATCCCCTCACGGTCGGTCACGAGATCGTCGGCGAGGTCGCCGAGATCGGCGCCGACGTGACGCGTCACTCCGTCGGTGATCGCGTCGGGGTGGGCTGCATGGTCAACTCGTGCCGCGAGTGCGCGAACTGCCTGGCGGGGGAGGAGCAGTACTGCCTGCGGGGCAACGTGGGAACGTACGCGTCCACCGACCGCGACGGCACGATCACCCAGGGCGGTTACTCCACCCACGTCGTCGTCGACGAGGACTTCGTGCTCCGGGTGCCCGAGGCCATCCCGTACGAGGCCGCGGCCCCGCTGCTGTGCGCGGGCATCACCACCTACTCGCCCCTGACCCACTGGAAGGTCGGTCCGGGCTCCCGGGTGGCCGTCGTGGGGCTCGGCGGTCTCGGGCACATGGCGGTCAAGATCGCCCACGCGCTGGGGGCCGAGGTCACCGTCCTGTCCCAGTCGCTCCGCAAGCAGGAGGACGGCTTCCGGCTGGGCGCGAAGCACTATCACGCGACCAGCGACGCCGACACCTTCGAGGAGCTGAAGAACAGCTTCGACCTGATCGTCAACACCGTCAGCGCACCGATCGACATCAACGCCTTCCTCGGTCTGCTCGCTCTCAACGGCACCATGGTCAACGTGGGTGCGCCGCCCGAGCCGCTGCCCATCCAGGTGTTCGCGCTCTTCGGCAACCGCCGCTCGTTCGCCGGCTCGGGCATCGGGAGCATCCGCGAGACCCAGGAGATGCTCGACTTCTGTGCCGAGCACGAGATCGCCTCCGACGTCGAGGTGATCTCCGCCGACGCCATCAACGAGGCGTACGAGCGGGTGCTCGCCTCCGACGTCCGCTACCGCTTCGTGATCGACATCGACACTCTGCGCTGAGAGCG
Source organism: uncultured Actinomycetota bacterium (assembly GCA_963794405.1). Classification (GTDB taxonomy): domain Bacteria; phylum Actinomycetota; class Actinomycetes; order Propionibacteriales; family Propionibacteriaceae; genus Microlunatus. The sequence continues at coordinate 366,253 of CAWCDP010000012.1, read as the reverse complement.
GCCGCCCACACCCGATCGCGACAACGCAGACGGCCCCGTCCCAGCCGAGGGACGGGGCCGTCTGTGCGTCGGCGGAGGCGCGTCAGGCCAGGTCGCGATCGCCGCCGCCTCGTGATCGCCGACGTTGAGCTCGATCTCCTCGTGCAGCTTCGGCACGTCGGCCACCAGCTTCTTGGTGTAGTCGTGCTCGGGATGGAAGATCACCTTGTCCACGGTGCCCTGCTCGACCATCACCCCGTGCTCCATCACCAGCACCTGATCGGCGACGTAGCACGCCTGGCCGATGTCGTGGGTGATGAACAGCACGGTCATGTCCAGCTCGTCCCGCAGGTCGGTGAGCACGTTGAGGATGTTCACCCGCAACGACGCGTCGAGCATGGCCGTGGCCTCGTCGGCCACCAGCAGCGTCGGCCGCAGCATCAGGGCCCGGGCGATCATCACCCGCTGTCGCTGACCACCCGACAGCTGGTGGGGGTAGCGGTCCAGCACCGACAGATCCATCCCGACGTGACCGAGGGCCTCCTCCAGCCGGTCCTGGCCGACGCTCTCGTTCAGCAGCCGCATCGAGCGGTAGAGCAGCGTCTTCACGGTGAAGAACTGGTTGAACGCCGAGAACGGGTCCTGGAACACCGCCTGCACGTCCCGCCAGTACTTCGCCCGGTCATTGCCTTTCGGGTTGGTGACGTCCTTGCCCTGGAAGGTCAGGGTGCCCGAGGTGATCGGCAGCAGTCCGAGCACCATCCGCGCGATGGTCGACTTCCCCGATCCGCTCTCACCCACGATCGTGGTGATCTGGCCCTTCTGCAGGGCGAACGAGACGTCGTTGACGGCAGTGACCGCGGTCTTGCCGCTCCCGAACGTCTTGGTCAGATTCTGAGCCGTGAAGATCCCGTCCATCAGTGCTTCACCTCCGGAGCCTCGAACAACTCTCTGTCGAAGGCCCGCATGCCCTCGATCCTGATCTTGGCGTACTTCGGCTCCGGGGTCAGGACCGAGCTCAGCAGCGCTCGTGTGTACGGGTGCTCCGGGTCCTCCACCATCACCGCGGTCGGCCCGGACTCCACGACCCTGCCCTGGTACATGACGGCGATCCGGTTGGCCACGGTCCGCAGCACCGGCAGGTCGTGGGTGACGAAGATGACGCCGGACATGATCTCCTTCTCCAGCATCTCCAGCAGCATCTCGATCAGCGCCTTCTGCGAGGACACGTCCAGCGCCGAGGTCGGCTCGTCGGCGACCAGCAGCCGCGGGTTCAGCAGGGTGCTGATGATGGTGACGACCCGCTGCTTCATACCCCCGGACAGCTGGTGGGGATACGCGTCCAGTGCCCGAGTGGGCAGGCCCAGGGTGACCAGCCGGTCCCGAGCGCGGTCCAGCGCCTCGTCCTTCTTGATCTTGCCGTCGTGGGCCCGCATGACGTCGAAGACCAGGTCTCGGACCTTCATGGTCGGGCTGACCGAGTTCATCGCTCCCTGGGGGAGCATGGACACGACCGCGCCTCGCCAGGTCCGGGGGATGCCGGCCATGTTGGAGAGGTCCTGCGCCTTGCCGTCGATCGCCAGCGTCCCGTGCTCGACCACCAGGGGGTCGCGCGCGGTCAGCGAGATGATCGCGCCCAGGGTGGACTTGCCACTGCCGGACTCGCCGGCCAGACCGACCACGTCGCCCTCGGCCATCTGGATCGAGACGTTGTCGACACCGACGACCTCACCGCCCGTGGGGGTGTAGTAGACGCCGCGGATGTTCTGGGCGTTGAGCAGTTCCGCCATCAGTCCCGTACCACCTTGTTGTCTTGGATCGGTGCCGGACCCTCGATGACCCCTCCGGCGCTGAGCGACGGGGACGGACCTTCGGCGGCCGGGAGCTCGTACTTCGAGCCGGTGCCCGGCTTGCGCTTCATCTTGCCGCGCCGCAGCCGCGGGTTGAACAGCTCGTCCAGGCTGGACTGCAGCAGCAGCAGCGAGAACGAGATCATCGTCAGCATCACGGTCGGCGGGACGAAGGCCCACCAGGCGCCGGTGCGGACGGAGCCCCACGCGATCGCCCAGTAGAGCATCACGCCGAGGCTCACCGCCCCGCTCGGGCCGAGCCCGAGCATGCTCAGGGTCGCCTCGAACAGGATCGCCCCGGACACCTGCAGGACGAAGGCCATCACCACGTACGACAGCAGGTACGGCAGCACGTCGCGGACCAGGATGGACCAGAAGTTCGCGCCCGACATCATGGCGACGTCGATGTGTTCCCGGGTTCGCACGCTGACGGTCTGGGCCCGCACGGCACGAGCGAGCCAGGGCCAGGAGCAGATGCCGATCACGAGGGAGAGGACGAAGATGCTGCGATTGTCGAGCGCGACGCTGATCAGGATGATCACGATGATCACCGGGATGACCAGGAAGATGTTGGTCACGCTGGAGAGGATGTTGTCGACCAGCCCGCCCTTGAAGCCGGCGATGAGCCCGACGGCCAACCCGATCACGGTGGCGATGGTGCCGGCGATCAGGCCGACGATCAACGAGGTGCGGGTGCCGTAGACCAGGTTGGCGATCACGCTCTGGCCCTCGTTGTCGGTGCCGAGCAACAGCGGACCCCACCCGGCGGGCTTGTCGTAGAGGCCGCCGACGGTGGCGTTCGGGTCGGTCTGCACGATCAGCGGTCCGAAGATGGCGATCAGCAGGATCACCGCCAGCATCACCGCCGCGACGTAGAACCTAGGAGAGAAATTGACCGATTTCATCAGCGGTCTCCGCTCTGTGCAGCCCGGATACGGGGGTCGATGAGGCCGTACGTGAGATCGACCAGGAAGTTGGCCAGCAGGACGGCCAGCGTGATGATCAGCACGATGGCTTGGATCACCGGGTAGTCGTTCGTGCCGATCGCACCGAACAGCAGCGTGCCCAGGCCGGGGTAGGAGAAGACCAGCTCGATGATCAGGGCACCCGCGATCATGCCGGAGATGGCCAGGGCCAGACCGGTGATCTGCGGCAGCATCGCGTTGCGGAAGATGTAGCGCACCGTGGTCTGGTCCCGCAGACCCAGTCCGCGGCCGTAGTTGACGTAGTCCGAACCGTTCTCGTAGATCGCCATGGACCGCATCCCGACGGCCTGGCCGCCGATGAAGACCAGCACGATGGACCAGAACGGCAGCCAGAAGTAGGTGATCGCATCACCGAAGAAGGCCAGCGAGAACTCCGGCGACAGGCCGAACGAGTAGGCGCCACCCACCGGGAACATTCCCAGCGTCACGGCGAACACGAAGAGCAGGATGATCGCCAGGCAGTAGGCCGGGATGGAGGAGAGGAAGAGCGACGTGAGGAACCCCCCACGGTCGAACCAGCCTCCCTTGAAGGCGGCGATGGCACCCACGATGTTCCCGACGACCCAGCCGACGATGATCGCCGGCAGCTGGAGCGCGATGCTCCAGGGCAGCGCCTGAGCGATCAACGTGTTGACTGACGCCGGATACTGCGCGAACGACGTGCCGAGGTCTCCCTGCAGCACGTTGCCCACGAAGGTCAAGAACTGCTTCCACATCGGCTGGTCGAGTCCGAACTCTCGCATGTAGTTCTCGTAGATCGCCTTGACCGCGTCTCCACTCGCCCCACCGCCCCGGGTCATCTGGGCGACGAGAGCGTCGACCGGATTGCCCGGGATCATGCGGGGCATGATGAAGATGATCAGCATGGCCGCGACGAACACGACCAGGTACCAGCCGATCTTGCGCAAGAAGTAGCGCGCCAGGTTCATTGTGGGTGCCTCCGCCTCTAGGGGATCAGTACGCTCAGCCGCCGACGCGCTTGAGCTTGAACAACCAACCGATGCCGGCGCCGGAGAACTGCGGCGGGGCCGTGGGATCGGTCTCGGTCGGGAAGCCCTCCCAGTTCGACGTGTTGAACTCGTAGAACTCCAGCGGACGGTACATCAACGGGACGCAGGGGATCTCCTCGCGGTAGATCTTGTCCAGCGACGCGTAGGCGGTCTTGGCCTCGTCGTCGCTCTTGGCGCCGGCCGCAGCGTCGACCAGGGCCGAGACCTCGGAGTTCTTGAACCGACCGTAGTTCCAGTCGGCCCGCTTGCCGATGGGGGCGACCCCGCGGTCGTCCAGGGCGTCACGGAACCGGATCCACGGGCTGGCCGGGCTGACGCCGGAGTAGCCGTTCATGACGATGTCGAAGTCGCCGTTCTGCATCTTCTGGGTCCAGGTCGGGGCCTGCGGGAACTCGGTCGTGATGCCGATGCCCACCGCCTGAGCGGACTTGGCCACGATCTCCAGCGCCGTGTTCCAGTCGGTCCAACCCGTCGGGCAGATGACCTTCCAGCCGCCCAGCTTGGTGCCGTCGGGCAGCACGTAGATGCCGTCGGAGCCCTTCTTGGCCTTGAGGTCGCCCTCGAGGATCTCGACGGCCTTGTTCTTGTCGTACTTCCAGCCCTCGGACTCGACCGCCGCGGAGTCGTAGAACTTCGACTCGTAGCCGGTCGGGATGATCAGGGAGGCGTTGGCCGGCGCGGAGTAGTCCGACATGGCGGTGCTGGCGATGTTCGCGTAGTCGATCGAGTAGGCGATCGCCTGGCGGACCTTCGGGTTGTCCAGGCCCTTCTTGGTCAGGTTGAAGATGATCAGCGGGATGTTGCCCGGCACGTAGTAGGGCTTGTCCTTCAGCCAGGTGCCGACCGGGGCCCCCTTGTCCTCCCACATCTTCCAGATCTGGGCGGTGAACTGCTGGGAGACGTCGATCTCGCCGCTCTCCAGCTTCAGGTCACCGTCGTTGTTGCTCTTGAAGATCGGGTGGTTGATGGCGGTCATCGCCGGCGTGCCGAAGACCCCCTTGCCCCAGTAGGCGTCGTCCCGCGTCAGGCTGACCTGGGTCTGGTCGGCCTTGTCGAGCTTGTACGGACCGGAGCCGATCGGCGCCAGGTTCGTGTCGGCGGTGATCTTGTCCGGGGCGATCTTGCTCCACACGGCCTTGGGCACGATCAGGGTGGTCGCCAGCACGTTCTTGACGAAGCCCGGGTTGTACGGATCGTTCTTGAGCTTGATCGTGATCGGTGGCGGGCGTCGGTGGCCTCGATGCTGTCGACGTAGTTCCAGATCGTCGAGAACGACAGCGCGGTCTGCTTGGCCAGGTCGAACGTGAAGGCCACGTCCTCGGCGGTGAGCTCGCTGCCGTCGGACCACTTGGTGCCGTCCTGCAGCGGCAGCACGATCGTGCTCTGATCGGGCTGCTGCACCTCCTTGGCGAGACCACCGACCAGCGATCCGTCCAGCAGGTTGAACCGGAGCAGCGACTCGTAGATCAGCTGGCTCTGACCGCCGCCCGTGGGCCACGCGGGGTTGGCGCCGAACGGGTTGAAGTTGGTGGGCGGTCCCCACTGGAACCCGGCGATGAAGAGGGTCTCGCCGGCGGCGCCGGCCCGGCCCTTGGCGGAGTCGCCGCCACCGGTGCTGTTGCCGGTCTGAGCGGTGCCACAGCCGGCGGCCGTGGTGCCCACCACGGCACCGCCGACCGCGAGGCCGGCGACCGAGAGGAACCGGCGGCGGTTCGGGGTCCAGCCCGTCACTGCCGCCTTGAGGTCCCCACCGGTGAGGTCGAGATCATTCTGGTCGTTCATTGCTTCCTTCCTTGGAACGCATGGTGCAACTGTCGTCACGGCCGACGGCCGATCCGTGGATGACTCGGCCGACGGCCGAACTGCGGATGTCCTCGCGCGGAGGACGGGTCGTTCCGTGCGGTGTCACCACTGGTGGGTGGGCGACCGCAGGACGACGAGGGGTGATGCGGGTTCCCCCGGCGTGAAGATGAGCCGTCGGGTGCTGCACAGCCTGACGCTGCACAGGCGAACTGTGAGCCGGGACGGACCCGGAAGGGAGGGTGGCGAAACAGGCACGGCGGAGTATCCCCGTGGTCTGCGGCATCGCGTCCCCCACTCTCAACGAACGTTCAGGTGACAACACACCACTTAACCGGTTCGGTGTCAATGCCTAACGTCCATTTAGTAACCGCATCGTTGCGAGCGCTCCTTGTGAGAGCGCTCCTACACGGGGGAGCGTATACCACTTCGACGTGGGCGCCAGCCTTCCCGGCGGCAAGATCTGCGCCAGCAGCGGTTGGTACTCAATCGTGACCTTCAGCGGGGGTTCCGTACGTCTCTCGGGCCCGCAAGTCCGTGCCCGGAGCCCGTCGGAGGACCAGCCGTACGGCGACGAGCGTGACCCTCGTACCGCTGATCGAGCGGCTGTCGGTGCCTCGGGTGAGGATGGCGGAGTGCTGCTGGATCGACTCGCCGAGACCTGGACCGCCGTCGCTGCCACCCGCTCGAGGAACGCCAAGCGCGAGCTCCTGGCGGAGGTGCTGGCCGAGGCCGGACCCGGGGACCTGCAGATCGCCGTCAGCTACCTCGCCGGATCGCTGCTCCAGCGACGGACCGGCCTGGGCTGGCGCGGGCTGGCCGAGCTGCCGTCCCCGGCGCCCGAGCCGTCACTCACCCTGCGCGAGGCGGACGCGACCTTCGCGGCGATGGCCGCCGAGGCCGGACCCGGATCCACGAGCCGCCGGAGCGCGCTCGCCGCGGAGCTGTTCGGTCGCGCCACCGAACGGGAGCAGGCGTTCCTGCGCGGGCTGGTGCTCGGCGACCTCCGCCAGGGGGCGATGGATGCGCTCGTGCAGGAAGGGATGGCGCGGGCCTACGACGTGGATCCGGCGGTGGTGCGTCGAGCGGCCATGCTGCTCTCCTCCACCACCGAAGCCGCGAACCTGCTGGTGACCGGCGGAGCCGAGGCGCTGGCCGGGGTGGGGCTGAGGGTCGGGACGGCCGATCCAGCCGATGCTGGCGGCCAGCGCGACCGGACCGGAGACCGCCGCGGCCAAGTCGGGTCTGCCCGCGATCGTCGACGTCAAGCTGGACGGCATCCGGGTGCAGGTCCATCGCCGGGGCGACGAGGTGCGCATCTTCACCCGCTCGCTGGACGAGATCACCGTCCGACTTCCCGAGATCGTCGCTGCCGTGCGGACCATCGGCGCCGACGACCTGGTGCTCGACGGGGAGGTGCTGGCGCTGCGCGCCGACGGCCGGCCGGAGTCCTTTCAGCTGGTGGCCTCGCGCACCGCCACCCACGACACCAACGCCAAAAAACCGACACCGACGGCCCCGGGCTGCGGGTGTTCTTCTTCGACGTGCTGCACGCGGACGGACGCACCCTGCTCGACGTGGGACTCACCGAGCGTGCCGCCGAGCTGGAGCGGTTGCTGCCGCCCGAGCTCAGGGTGGAGCGCACCACCGTCGCGACGGTCGACGAGCTCACCGACGTGTTCGACTCGGCGGTTGCCCGTGGGTTCGAAGGCGTGGTGGTGAAGCAGCCCGACGCGGGCTATTCCGCCGGCCGGCGGCAGGCGTCCTGGATCAAGGTGAAGCCGCGGCACACCCTTGACCTGATCGTCATCGGGGTGGAGTGGGGGTACGGCCGGCGGGAGGGCTGGCTGTCGAACATCCACCTCGCGGCCCGCGACTCCTCGAACGGGCAGCCGATCATGCTCGGCAAGACCTTCAAGGGGATGACCGACGAGCTGCTCCGCTGGCAGACCGAGCACTTCTCGGCGATCGCCACCCGTCGCGATCGCCACACCGTCCACGTGCAGCCGACCACGGTGGTGGAGGTCGCCTGCGACGGGCTGCAGCAGTCGACCCGGTATCCGGGTGGGGTCACGCTGCGGTTCGCCCGCGTGCTCCGCTACCGGCCCGACAAGACGGCGTCCGAGGCCGACACGCTGGACGACGTCAAGCGCCTGCTGGGGCCGCCGGTGGCTGCTTCTGGCGAGCCTGACTGAGCTCGTCGAGCACGGCCGGGCGGGGCAGTCGAGTCGTCGGCAGGGGGCGCCCGGCAGCGAGCAGGAGAGCTGGGTGCAGAAACGCTGCCGGGGACGACACCAGGTGGTAGACGTCGCTGAGAGCACGGGTGGCGCGCTCGTTCCCGGCAGCGGCGAGTCGTGCCATCCGAGCAGTGAAACCGATCACCAGACGCTGACCGATGGACGGCCGTGCGGCGGCTTCGGAGAATCGGAGGTCGCTGGTGGTGGCGATCGACCACGGCAGGTCAGTGATCGAGCGCAGCCGACGCTGCAGCTGCCGGTCCGCCGCGCGGCCCGCCGAGAGCCACCGTCCGAGCGCCTCCGCCTGGAGCGCTGCGACCGTGATGCCCTGGCCGTAGATCGGGTTGAGGCAGCACAGGGCATCACCCACCACCAGCAGCCCGGCCGGCCAGCCGCGGCGCAGACCCCAGCTGTGGCGACGATTGGCTGTCTGTCGATGCACGGCGACGTCGGTGACCGGTTCGAGGCAGTCGATCAGGTCCGCGATGGCCGGGTCGCGCAGTGCGTGGAGGAAATCCACAAAACCTGCCTCCTCGCGCGGTGGCCGCCGGCCGCCCACCCCGGAGGCCGAGATCATCCAGCGGCCTTCCTCCACCGGCAGGGCGAGCCCGGAGACACCGTCGTCGACCCGGCCGAGCACCATCACGCCGGATCGCAGCGGGAGCGCGCCCCGCTGCTGGTACACGCGTCCGGCGTAGCCGACGCGTGCATCGATCTCCTCGACGTCACCACCGCCGAGATCCGGCAGCCAGCGATCGAGCCGGGAGCCCCGGCCCGACGCATCGACCACGAGCGAGGCCGCGAGCACGTGATCATGCCCGTCCTCGTCGGCGGGCCCGATCGACACCAGCCATCCGTCCGTGCCGCGGCGGAGCCCGTCCACCCTGGTCTCAGCCATGATCGACACACCGGGCAGCGCCGCGACCAGCTCTCTGGTCACCACGTCCATCAGTGGCCTGGTCGCCGACACGATCTCCCAACCGGGAACGCCGTTGTCGAGCCAACCGTGCTCGCCGAGCCAGGGCATCGCGCCGGTGTCGAACGGCACGGCGTCCCGGGCCAACAGGGCGCCCCGGAACCCGGGCACCAGCTCCTCGATGGCCAACATCCCCCGATGCAGCAGGATGTGGGCCTGCCGGTCCTGCGGCACCCCGCGGCGGTGGCGGGCGTCGTCCGGCAGCACGTCACGGTCCAGCACCTGCACTGTCCAGCCGCACCCGGCCAGGGCCGCGGCTGCCAACAAGCCGGCCATGCTCGCCCCGATCACCACAGCGGTCCGCTCACCCGCGGCGCGCGGGCCTGATCGTCGGCCGTCGGCCCGCGCCATCAACGAGCCCCCGACCGGACTGGTGGTGGCGACCAGGAGCTCGTCCGGGGTGTCCGGTGTCCTGGTGCGAGCTCGAGCGCATGACGGCTCGACGAGCCACCGGCCATGACCACTACGCTCCAGGACCCATGAGCGTTCATCTGGTGGGTGGCGGCAGGGACCTCGACGCGGCGGCGAACATCTACGGCGGCTTCGCGGCGGAGTGCGCGCAGCGAGCAGTGGCGTCGGGTCGAGACGTACCCCGGATCGGTGTCGTGGTGGTGGCCGAACGTGAGGACCTGGACGCAGGGGTGGACTGGTTCCGCCAGGCTCTCGAACGCAGTCGCCCGGTCGAGGTGGTGTCGGCGACCGCGGAGCTGACCGGCGAGCTGACCCTCGCCGTCCCCGACGCACGTTGGTGGGCGGGTCTGGACGGGTTGGTCGTCGGCGGCGGGCTGACGCCGGCCTATCACCGGGTGCTCCAGCCGCACGCGGTCGACATCGCGGCGGCGGTGGCCGACGGTCTGCCGTACGCAGGGTTCTCGGCGGGCGCGATGGTCGCCCCGGCACGGGCCCTGCTCGGCGGTTGGCGGATCGAGACCACGCCGGTGACGCACGAGGACAACGCCGAGGACCTCGACGAGATCACCGTCGTCGACGGACTCGGACTGATCTCGTCGACGGTCGAGGTGCACACCAGCCAGTGGGGGACCCTCTCCCGGCTGGTCGCGGCGGTCGCGGCGGGACTCGCCACCTCGGGGATCGCGGTCGACGAGAACACAGTGGTCATCCTGGACCCGACCACTGACGATGCACCGGCGGGCGAGCCCGCCCCGGGAAGGGTGCTGGGCGCCGGACAGGCCTGGTTCCTGACGACGGACGACGGGGCGGTCCGAGTGGACCGCCGCACGCCCACCGTGGTCCGGTAGGCGTCCAGAGGTCGCACCGCCGCCGGCTCGGCGGCGTGGGGAAGTCTCGTGCCGGTGCGGGCACGGCAGGACGCGGTCACACCCATCTGGACAACGCGTCGACGCCGACTGATACGTGCCTCGCACTCGTCGTGGTCCCGCGGGGCCCACAGTCGCTCACCGGTGGCCCAGTGTGCGCTCTCGGTCGGAAGCTCCCGACGTCAGGTGCGCCGCGGTCATCGGAACCCGGAACGACGACGCGGCGTCCGCCCGGGTGGGCGGACGCCGCGTGCACAGCAGCGTGGCTGCCGTCTGGTCTCGGCGTGACCTCAGGGAGTGAGCAGTCCCGGAGTCCGCGCGACTGCCGCGGTGAAGCGGGTCTGGGCGTCCGCCCAGTTGACCACGTTCCACCAGGCCTTCACGTAGTCGGCCTTGACGTTCTTGTACTGCAGGTAGAAGGCGTGCTCCCACATGTCCAGCAGCACGATGGGGACCTGGCCGAGCGGCACGTTGGCCTGCTGGTCGTAGAGCTGCACGATGTTCAGGCGCTGCCCGAGGGCGTCCCAGACGAGGATCGACCAGCCGGAGCCCTGGATGGCGTTGGCGTTCGCCTCGAAGTGCGCCCGGAACTTGTCGAAGCTGCCGAAGTACTCGTCGATGGCTGCCGCCAGGTCGCCGACCGGCTTGTCGCCGCCGTCGGGGGACAGGTTCGGCCAGAACACCGAGTGGTTGATGTGGCCACCCAGGTGGAAGGCGAGGGTCTTCTCGAGGCCGACCAGGCTGCCGAACGAGTCCTTCTCGCGCGCATCGGCCAGCTGCTCGAGGGCGGTGTTGACGCCCTTGACGTAGGCCGCGTGGTGCTTGTCGTGGTGAAGCTCCATGATCTCGCCGGAGATGTGCGGCGCCAGTGCTCCGTAGTCGTAGGGCAGATCGGGCAGGACGTACTCAGCCATTGCTCTCCTCGTTGTAGATCTGTTCGGAATCGCTGTCGATCCTAGTCCGGCGGTCTGGTAGCGGGTCGGGCGGTCATCCAGTCGGTGGCGGTCTCGACGAATCCGCCTGGTGACCTTTTGTCGCCGTGGAGTCAGAGACGGTCACCCGGGTACGCGTGCGGTGGAACCGTTCGGCGCCCTGGAGTCACAGACGGTCGTCCGGGTACGCGGGTGGGCGGGCCGTTTGGCGCCCGGGAGTCGCGAGACGGTCGGCCCGGGTCACGCGGGTGGGCGCACCGTCTCACGCCCGGAAGTCACAGACGGTCGCCCGGGTACGCGGGTGGGCGCACCGCCTCACGCCGCCGAGTCACAGACGGTCGCCTCGGTAGGGCCCCGAACGCACAGCACCCACCGGCGGAACCGGTGGGTGCTGTGGATTCCGCTCAGCCCTTCGGGTGGGCCGAGCGAGGTTGTCACCGCAGGGGCAGGTCCAGTCGGGACAGCGATCCGACGCCCAGGGTGGTCGGCTGGTTGCCGATCGCGTTCCACACCTCGATCTTGATCGTGCCTCGACTCAGCGGGCCCATCGTGCCGGTCGCGCTGAGCAGCTGCCGGTCCTGGGTGTAGTGCTCGTTGCCGGGAACCGGGTCGGTGGCGAAGTACCGGTAGGTCTCCACCCGGTCGAACGAGCCGTTGCCGGTCAGGTCGTAGGAGATCCGGACCTGACTCCCGCTACCGACGGAGGTCCCCGCGTCGACGGCGAGATCGAACGCGGCGGCCCCTCCGGTCCAGGTCCTGGTCACCTTGGTGGCCGTGAACACCTTGGCCTTGTCCGGTGTGCCGTCGCACTGGCAGTTCGCCGCCGCCAGCTGGACCGTGCCGGCAGCGCCGGCGGTGGTGCGCAGCTTGCCGTCACCGTTCAGGAAGTACCGGCCCGGCTGGGTCGGTGCCGTCGGTGTCGGGGACGGATTCGGCGTCGTGGGATCCGGCGTCGGCGTCGGAGTGGGAGTCGGGGTCGGCGTGGGAGTCGGGGTGGGCGTCGGGGTCGGCGTGGTGGGGTCGGTTCCCGGGGTCGCCGAGGCGTTGCCACCACTCCAGGTGATCGCGCCGGTGACCACGGTCTTGCCGGCCGGCGCGGTCACCTTGGTGCCGTTGGAGAAGGTCACGGTCAGCGCGGCGGAGGAGATGTTCGCCACCACGTAGCTGCGCTGCCCGTTCTTGGTGAATGCCGCGGCCAGCGGGTTGTCCGCGGTGATGCCGGAGTCCACGTTGCCCAGGGCCGCGAGGTTGCGGATCCAGTGGAACGTGTGGGCCTTGGACTCACCCTCCTCGGAGGTGAAATTCGGGTTCGCCTTGAACTTGCTCAGCGCGAGATCCGGATCCCCGAGCGCGAGGAACTCCCACAGGATGTCCTGCCACACGGTGGGTTCACCACCGCGGTTGCGGACCACCTCGTCGTAGTTGATCTTGTTGTAGGCCGGGTGCAGACCCAGGTAGAGGTGGCTGCCGGTGATCGGCAGCTGGTTGATGCCCTGGATCTTCTCGGGATCGGCGGTGAACCAGGTGGCGTACGCGCCGCCGTCACCCCACACCATGCCGACCGTGCTGTGCTGGAACGACTCCGGGAAGATGTCGTTGTCGACGTCGAACCAGTAGTCGGCGATCGCCGCGGCCTGGGTCGTGTAGATGTAGATGCCGGCGTCACGGACGGCGGTGTTGCCGGTGGCCTGGCCCCACTGGATCAGGGCTCCCGCGAAGTTCATGCCTTCCGAGCTGGACTCCTGGTTGTTGCCGGAGGCGAAGGCACCGTGCCCGGAGGCCCAGTCGTGGCCGGCGTAGATGTCGAAGTCCCGCAGGTACGGGAAGCGGTTGTCGTCGCGGTCGTAGTTGTTGGCGTCACGGATCAACAGGTCGATCATGCCGCCGTACTGGCTGCTCTTGGCCCAGTTCGGATCGAACTTGGCCACCGTGGCCGCTGCCGCGATGAAGTAGCCGTAGTGGAAGTGGTGATCGTTCAGCTCCTGGTCGGACCCGTAGCTGGCTTCGTAGCCGATCAGGGTCCCCCAGTTCTGGTCGTAGTAGAAGAGGTGGTCGTTCTCGCCGGCGGAGGCCGTCAGCCAGTTCTCCAGCGTCCTCTTCATCGCCGTCAGTGCCTTGTCGCGGGTGGCCGTCTCGCCCACCAGGTCAGCGATCTCGGCGATCCGGGCCGAACGGCCGAGACCCTTGCCGGCCCAGTACGTGTCGGGCTTCTGCTCCCCGGCCGGGTCGTCGGCGACCTGGTTGAGGTAGTTGACCAGGGTCGCCTTGTCGGCACCGGTGGAGGTGGCGACGGCCGGCAGCTCCGGCAGGATCCCGTGGTAGGTCATCGAGGTGGCGAAGCTGGACACCCCGACCAGGTTCTTCATCTGCCCCCGAGGCGAGACGTAGGTCTGGCTGATCGGCGAGCCGCCGACCAGGTCCTTCCACTGGTGCGGGTAGAGCGAGACGACGGTCTTGGTCTCGCTGCCCTCCTTGGCGTCGGTGGTGAAGGTGTAGGTGCTGTTCACCTTGCCGGTGCTCGCGGAGTAGTTGTAGCTGATCTTGGTCCCGGTGACGTGCGCGTGGGCGTAGCGCCCGTACGAGGTCGCCAGGGTCGTCCGGGTGCTGTCGCTGTCGGTCGCCTTGGTGGGCAGCACCGCGACGGAGAAGTAGTCCTTGCCGCCCAGCGTCGAGGTGATCGAGGACCCGTTGACCACCCAGCTCGCCCCGGTCGGGGCGTACGCGACGTAGTCATGATCACGGATGCTCAGGCCGATCATGGAACCGGTGTTCGCCCACACCTTCGGCGGGCCGTCGGTGCTGATCTGGGCGCTGCCACCACCGGTGACGTCGAAGTAGGAGAGCGGCAGTCCGTGCCCGATGGTCGCCTTGAGCGTGCGGTTGCCGTCGACCCAGGCCGGGCTGACGGTCCAGTCCGACCAGTCGTCCACCTGCACCCGGCCGGCGTTGAGACCGGCGACGCCGACCAGCAGGTCGCGGGTGTAGCTGAACTTGTACTCACCGACGCCGGTCGCGGTGCCCGTGATGGTCGGCTTGTCGGTGTAGGAGATGCCGAGCCCGCCGGGATAGGTGTCGTACGCCGCGGGGTGGGCGAACAGGGGCTCGCCGAACGCGCAGTCGGTCTTCTTGAACAGGATCGAGGACCACCAGTCGTTGGTGGGGACCGGGCCCTTCGGCGCGTTGGCGGTCAGCGCGCCGCGGGGGTTGGTCGAGATGTCACCACAGCCGGTGGGCAGGTTCTTCCCGGCCGGCAGGGTCGTGGTGTAGGACCCCGCGCCGACGCTGGTGACCGCGGCCTCGGCCGGCCGGGTGACAGTGCCGGCCACCAGGGTTCCGGCGGCGAGACTGAGGGCGATCAGGGAGGCCGTCAGCCGGGAGCGATGACGCCGTGGGCGTCCGGAGGGAGTGGGTGCCTGCGGCCCGGGGGGAGCGGGAGCGAGCAGGGCGTCGGGGGCGGGTGAGGACCCGGTTGCGGGGTCGCTCGAGGGCGGGGTCGGCAGCGTTGCCATGGGGAGTCTCCTCGGGGATGAAGACTGGTTACGCGGGTGGATGGGGGAGGGGGGAACCGAGACCGTGGGAGCGCTCTCAGCGTTGAGTCAACGTAACGAGAGAATGTGATCCAAGTCAATGACGAACCTCATAGGTTCTTGTCTCGGCAAGGAATTACCAGGGCGACCGTGTTGACTGTGGGCATGATCGAAAACCCCGTGGCGCGACCGCCGGCGCTGGCGTTGACCGGCCTGGTCAAGCGCTTCGGTGCCAAGGTCGCGGTCGACGACCTGCACCTGACGGTACGGCCAGGGTGCCTGTTCGGACTCGTCGGCCCCAACGGGGCCGGGAAGACCACCACGCTGTCGATGGCGACCGGTCTGCTGCGGCCCGACGCCGGTCGCGCGGAGATCCTCGGTCGTGACGTCTGGAGCGACCCGGCGGGGGCCAAGGCCCTGATCGGGATGCTGCCCGACGGGATGCGCCTGTTCGACCGGCTGACCGGGACCGAGCTGCTGCGCTACGTCGGGTTGCTCCGCCGGGTTCCGCCGGCCGACATCGCGACCCGTTCGGTGGAGCTGCTGCAGGCCCTCGGTCTGGCCGACGACGCGAACACGCTGGTGGTGGAGTACTCGGCGGGCATGACCAAGAAGATCGGTCTGGCCTGCGCCCTCATCCACGCCCCACGGTTGCTGATCCTGGATGAGCCGTTCGAGTCGGTCGACCCGGTGTCCGGTGAGCACATCCGAGCGATCCTGCGGGGCTATGTGGCCAGCGGTGGCACGGTGGTGCTGTCCAGCCACGTGATGGAGCTGGTCGAGAGCCTGTGCGACGAGCTGGCCGTGGTCGCCGGGGGCCGGGTGCTCGCCGCTGGGAGTCTCGACGACGTCCGCGGTGAGGGCAGCCTGCAGCACCGCTTCCTCGAGCTGGTCGGCTACACCGCGGCGGGAGAGGAGGCGTTGGCGTGGTTGCGATCCTCGTCCGGCTCAAGCTGAGCCTGCTCCGCAACGCCCTGCGGCGCAGCGTCTGGCGGACGGTCGGACTGATCATCGGCATCGTCTACGCGCTCGGTGTCGTCGCGATGGCCGTGACCGGGTTGGTCGCCCTGCGCTGGTCGTCGGTGGCCCTGACCGCCGACGTGACCGTGCTGGCGTTCGCGGTCCTGACCGCCGGCTGGCTGCTGCTGTCGCTGCTGGTGTTCGGCATCGACGAGACCCTGGACCCGTCCCGGTTCGCCCTGCTGCCGGTGCGAGCCCGGGAGATCATGCCCGGGCTGCTGGTCTCGGGCCTGGTCAGCAGCACCGGGGTCGCGACCGTGCTGGTGGCGTCGGGACTGCTGGCGAGCTGGTCCCGGGCGGTGGCTCCCTTCCTGGCCACCGTGGTGATCATCCCGATCGGTGTGGCCACCTGCTTCCTCCTCTCCCGGGCCGGGACGGCGGCCTTCGCGGCGGTGCTCAGCTCTCGCCGGTTCCGCGACTTCGCCTTCGTCGGACTGGCCGGCCTGGGTCTGGTGTTCGGGGTCGGGGCGAACCTGCTGGGCACCCTGCTGGGCCAAGGCGTCGACCGGTTCAGGACTCTGCTGGGTGACGCCGCGACCGTGGCGAGCTGGACGCCGTTCGGCTGGGCCTGGGCGGTGCCGGCCGACGTCGCCGAGGGCCTTTGGCTGCTCGCCGCCGTCCGGCTGCTGCTGTCCGTCGGCTTCGTGGTCTGGCTCTGGCTGGTCTGGGGGCACTTCCTCGACCAGCGCCTGACCGAGCCGCTGGAAGCCGCGCGCGGGGCCGGTCGCAGGCGCCCCGGCGGACTGGCGGACCGGCTCTACCCCGCGAGCCCGGTCGGCGGGGTGGCGGCCCGGACATTGCGCTACTGGCGGCGTGATCCTCGTTATGTGGCAGGGATCGCGGGCTTCCTGATCGGCCCGGTGATCTTGATGGTGGCCCAGGTGGCGAACCCCGACGGCGAGCCGCTGATCGCCGCGTTCGCGCCGCTGCTGCTGTGCTGGCTGATCGGCTCGAGCATGGCGCAGGATCTCAGCTACGACGGCAGCGCGATCTGGTTGCACGCGAGCTCGGGAGTGCGTGGCGTCGAGGACCGACTGGGCCGGGTGCTGTCGACCCTCACCGTGTTCGTGCCGGTCGTGGTGGTGCTGACGGTGATCGGGCTGGGTCTGTCCGGGGAGTGGTCGGCCTGGCTGCCGGTCGTCACGACCGGTCTCACGCTGACCATGGTCAGCGTCGGTGTCGGGGCGTTCGTCGGCACCCTGTGGCAGTGGCCGGCGCCCCCACCGGGGGCGAACCCCTTCCAGAAGGGGACCAGCGGCGGTCTGCCCTCCCTGGCCGCGTTCGGCGTGACCAGTGCTGCGAGCCTCGTCCTGGCCGCGCCGGCCGTCGCGCTGGTGATCGCCTCGTTCTGGGTGGGCTGGCTGAGCTGGCTCGGCCTGGTCGTCGGTGTCGCGATCGGCGCGCTGGTGCTGTGGCAGGGCGTCGTCCGCGGCGGCGCCGTGCTGGATCGGCGGTGGCCGGAGGTGCTGTCGGAGGTGTCGGCGCGCTGACTGCTGCGCCCGTCGGCGCCCGGGTCCTCACCGGCCGGGACGGACCTCCAGCACCCGGAACCCCTTGGCCGTGGCGGTCCGCACACAGGTGAAACCCTGCTCGACCAACCACCCGGCGAGCGTGTCGGCCCCGAAGTTCTTGCCGATCACCAGATGGGCGACCCCGGTCGGCGCGAGCCGCGCCAGCCAGGTGAGCAGCAGCTCGTGCAGCGCCGCCTTGCCGATCCGGATGGGCGGGTTCGACCAGAGCTCGTCGTAGGTGGTCTCCGCGAGGACCTGCTCGGCACGGTGGACCCGTACCCGGCTGCCCAGCCCCAGTCGGTCGGCGTTGTCGCGACAGAGCGCCAGGGCACGGTCGTTCACGTCGACGGCGTCGATCACCGCCCCGGGGCAGGTCAGAGCCAGGCCGAGGGTGATCGGGCCCCAGCCGCACCCGAGGTCGAGGATCCGCGGCGATCCGGTCGGCGGCGGCACCTCCCGCAGCAGGACGGCGGTGCCGCGGTCCAGGCCGTCACCGGCGAAGACACCGTTGGCCGTCTCGACGGTGACGCCACGGCCGAAGAGCTCGATGGTGATCTCGCGGCGGCGCTCCGGACCGGACGGGGTGTCGCTGAAGTAGTGCTCGGTCACGGCGTCTCCAGGAGCGTCGTCGGATCGGGGTCCGTCGCCGTGTCCTCGCTCGGCGCCGGCAGGGTGCGCAGGGTCCGGGCGGCAGCCGACCGCTCCGCCAGCTGGT
The DNA here is from genome assembly GCA_963794405.1 of uncultured Actinomycetota bacterium. Classification (GTDB taxonomy): domain Bacteria; phylum Actinomycetota; class Actinomycetes; order Propionibacteriales; family Propionibacteriaceae; genus Microlunatus. The sequence continues at coordinate 348,433 of CAWCDP010000012.1, read as the reverse complement.
CGTCGGGCGGGTAGCCGACCTCCTCCAGGGTGAGCCCGTGCGCCGGCAGCACCGGCACCTCGCTGTCCCGCACGGCGGCGGCGGTCAGCGTGGTCAGCCAGTCCACCGTCCGGCGTCCGGTGCCGACCTCGACCAGGGCACCGACCAGGCACCGCACCATGGAGTGGCAGAAGGCGTCAGCCCGTACGGTGATCTCGATCCGCCCGTCCGACTCGCGATGACCGGCGAGCTCGAGCAGGGTCCGGACCGTCGTGGCCCCCTCCCGACGCTTGCAGAAGGCGCCGAAGTCGCGCAGCCCGAGGAGCGTCCGGGCGGCGTCGTTCAGCCGCTCGACGTCCAGCGGCCGGGGGATCGTCGTCGTCTCCCGGCGCCGCAGCGGGTCGGGGACGGTGCTCTCGTCAGCGATCCGGTAGCAGTAGCGCCGCCAGATCGCCGCGAACCGGGCGTCGAACCCGGCCGGCGCACGCCGGATCGTCGTCACGGCGAGGTCCCGGGGGAGGGCTCGGCGGAGCCGGCCGAGCAGCCGCCGAGCTGTCGAGGAGGACGTCGGCGGCGAGGTCGACGTGCACGACCTGTCCGCGGGCGTGCACGCCGGCGTCGGTCCGGCCGGCGCACACCAGCCGCGGTGGGTCCGGCAGGGACAGCACCCGACCCAGCCAGAGCTCGAGGTCACCCTGCACCGTGCGGCGGTCGCGCTGGCTCGCCCAGCCGGAGAAGTCAGTGCCGTCGTAGCGGACGTCGAGCCGCCACCGCACGGCTCCGGGCGCGTCGGCGGTCTCGGGAGCGGACGTGCTCATCGGCGCCGGTAGTGCAGGTCGCGGACGGTGCGGCCCGCGTCGATCCCGCGCTGCTCGAACCGCGTCAGCGGCCGGTCCGCGAGCCGCTCGGCCCAACCGCTGGGGCCGGTTGCGGCGTTGACCAGCGCGGGGTGGGGATCGAGCACGGCGCGCATCTGGGTGGCGTAGTCCGACCAGTCGGTGGCGAGTCGCCAGGAACCACCCGGACGCAGCCGGCTGGCCACCAGGTCGGCGAACGCGCGGTCCACCAGGCGCCGCTTGTGGTGCTTCACCTTGGGCCAGGGGTCGGGGAAGAAGGTCCAGAGCTCCTGCACGCTGGCCGGGCCGAGCAGGTGCGTCAGCCCGTCCACGGCGTCGGACTGGAGCAGCCGCACGTTGGTGACCTCGGCCTCGTGCAGCCGACCGATGGCCCGCGCGACGCCCGGCAGATAGACCTCGAAGGCCAGCACGTCGGCCTCGGGGCGGGCGGCGGCCATCGCCACCAGGGACTCGCCCGTGCCCGGGCCGATCTCGACGACCAGCGGCGCCGTGCGACCGAAGGCGGCAGCGACATCGAGGGGATGGCCCGGGGCGATGGAGGTGCTGGTCGCTCGGTGCGGCACCTCGATCACGTACGCGTGCCGCAACCGCTCCCAGGCCCGCAGGTGCACCGGCCGCATCCGGGTGCTGCGGCGGACGAAGGAGGTGACCTCCCGCTGCACCCGTGGCGCGCGCCCGGGGTGGTGGGTCGGCTCGGTCACGGCCAGACCCTACCCAGGCCGCTCGCCCGCGCCCAGTCGGTGCTGGGGGGACACGCCACCGGCCCGCCACGACGTGCGTGACGGGCCGGTGGGCGGTGAAGCGCGTGGCTGCCTGCGGGTCAGGCCACCTCGGTGCTGGGCACGTAGCCCCGGGCCAGCTTCATCGTGTTCTTCGCCGCCGACCGGAGCTTCAGCCGCTGCGCCCGCGGGGGCACACCGTTGACGTCCTCGGTGGAGTAGGCGTAGACCCCGACCGACCAGGCCATGGCGTCCAGGTTGCGGTCCAGCGCCACCCGGTCGACGTTGCCCAGGTTGTCGCAGACGGCGTGGTAGCAGGGGTCGTAGGCGATGCCTGCCGTGCCGCCCCACTTGGCCACCTGGGCCGCGGTCTTGATCCCCTCGGCGCCGGTGAACAGACCACCGGCCGGAATGCCCCTGGCGATGAACTCGCCGTAGTCGGAACGACCGGAGAAGTCGGTCCCCTCGGTCTCCACGCCCAGCCGGTCGGTGAAGAAGTCGGTGAACGTCTTCTCGATCTGCGCCGAACCGTACGGCCCCGCTTTGGCACCGGTGGCGTCGGAGTCGTCGCCGTCGTAGACGAAGTACGCCGCGTTGGGCGAGCCCACCATGTCGAAGTTCAGGTAGAGCGCGATGTCGAGCTGCTGCTCGGGGGTCTGGCTCTTCACCCACTGGGTGGACCCGATGAGACCGAGCTCCTCGGCACCCCACCAGGCGAAGCGCACCTTGTTGTTGACGTTCGGTGAGCCGCCGAGCTTGACCGCCACGTCGAGCAGGGCCGCCGACCCGCTGCCGTTGTCGTTGATCCCGGCGTACACGGCGTCGAGGTGCGCACCGGCCATCACCACGTTGTCCCGTTTGCCCGTGCGGGTCTCGGCGATGATGTTGTTGCTGGTCCGGGTCTGCTTCTCGTACCGCATCTCCACGGTGGCGGCTTGGCCGGCGAGACCGAAGAGGGTCGTCCCGTCGGCCTGGCTCACGCCACCCGTCGGCACCCAGTTGCCCGCGGCGCCGAGGGTCACGTTGGTCAGCGGACCGGCCACGTTGTTGGCCACGACGGTGGCGACGGCGCCGGCCGCCGCAGCGTTCGCCGTCTTCACCGAGAAGTTGCAGCCTCCCCGCCGGACGAGCGCGACGCTGCCGGTGAAGTCCTGGCCGGCGAAGTCGGTGGCTTCACAGCCGGGGGTCGCGTCCCCGGGCACGTCGGCCGCCGCGCGGATCGGACCGGTGATGCCGCCCGCCGGGGTGTCCGGGCTGTAAGTCATCTTGTCGATCCGGTACGCAGTCCCGCCCACGGTGATCGAGGCGGCCAGCTCGACCTCGACCGGGTAGGAGAACTCCGGCGTACGGACGATGAAGCCGGCCCGACGCAGCTGCCCGGCGACGTACTCGACGCTCTCGTCGTAGCCGGGGGCCGTGGCGCTCTCGCCGTCCGGCGCGGCGCGGTTGCCACCGTTGCGGTCCGAGATGCGCTGCAGGGCGATCAGGTGCCGGTTGGTGTCGCCGACATTGGTCTGTCGGACCAGCCGCTCGGCCAGCCTGGTGGTCGGGTCCGGAGCCGCCTCGGCGGGTGCGGCGAGGACACCGGCGGACAGCGCGCCGGCGCTCAGCACGGCGATCGCCGCGGTGGCGACGCGTCGGGTGGGGGAGGGTCTCATGGTGCCTCTCGGGGGGAGGTAGGTGAGGAAGCGCCGGCTGTGGCCGCGCTGTGACCCTGCTCACCTAAGCGACAGAATCTGTCGAGGTCAAGACTTTTCGGGTGAACAATTTACCGCCGAGGTTCCCGGTGCGCCGAAGAGCCCTCGCGTCAGCTGGTGACGTCCTTGGTGGTGAACCGGGCCCAGGCCAGCAGCCAGAACACCACCGCGTACGCCCCGAAGGTCAGCAGGCCCCGCTCGATCCCCGCGGTGGCGATCGGGTCGCGCAGCAGATCACCGAAAGCCGTCCACCAGTGGGTCAGCAGCCACGGGTGCAGCCAGGACAGCTGCTCGACCGCGTCGCAGATGATCATCATCAGGTTGATCAGCACCACCGCTACCGTCGCCCCGATCGGCTGCTCGGTGAGCGTGGACACGAAGAGGCCGATCGCGCCCAGGGCACTCAGCCCGCAGCCCACGTACGCGACACTCAGCACCAGACGACCCACCGCGTCGGCGAAGGACGCGGTGCTGCCGGAGAGCAGGACCATCTCGCCACCGCCGAACAGGGCCAGCCCGATCACGCTGCCGACCAGGGCCACCAAGGCGGCGGCGGCGAAGGAGAAGATCACGATCGCCGCGTACTTGACCACCAGCAGTCGGGTCCGACCGGCCGGCACCGTCAGCAGGTAGCGCAGCGTGCCGATGTTGGCCTCGCCGGCCACGGAGTCGCCGGCGATGGTGGCCACCGCCAGCGGCAGGAACAACGGCAGCTCCAGGGTCAGGGCCGCGAACGCGACGAACAGCCCGTTGCCGACGATCGCGTCGACGAAGTCGGGGCCCCCGCCGCCGCCACCGGCGGTCTTGACGGCCACGGCCAGGATGATCGGCACGACGGCGAGCACGGCCAGCCCGGCGATGTTGCGTCGACGCCGGAAGATGAGCCCGAGCTCGGAGCCGAGGAACCGGGCCGGCAGCCAGCGGGCGGTCGTCGTCGGCGCCGTGGACGTCGGGCTGTGCAGGACCTCGGACTCAGCCACTGACCTCGAACCCCTCCCCGGTGAGGGCCACGAACACGTCCTCGAGGCTGGCCGACACGACGTCGAAGCCGAGCACCGGCACGTCGGCCGCGACCAGGGCCGGCACCACCCGGGCCAGGTCGATCCCGCCGAGCTCCGCGGTCACGGTGGTGGCCTCGTCGGCGGCGGTCGCGGTCTGGGCGCTGGTGAGCCCGAGGGCGGTCAGAGCAGCCGCGGCCCCGTGGGCACCGGCTGCTGACGTGCGCAGGCGTACGAGGGTGGTGGCGCCGGAGTGCAGCTCAGCCAGCGTCTGCTGCGCGACCAGCCGCCCGGCGTACATGACACCGACGTGGGAGCACATCTGCTCGACCTCGCTCAGCAGGTGGCTGGAGACCAGCACGGTGGTGCCGTCGGCGGCGAGCTCGGAGACCAGGTGACGGACCTCGCGGGTGCCCTGCGGGTCGAGTCCGTTGGTCGGTTCGTCGAGCACCAGCAGGTCGCGGGGCACCAGCAGCGCGCTGGCGATCGCGAGGCGCTGACGCATGCCGAGGGAGTAGGCGCGGTAGCGCTTCCGGGCCGCCGGCAGCAGGCCCACCCGATCCAGGGCGGCATCCACCCGGTGGTGGCTGCTGCGGGCGTCGGCGTACGGGTCCGCGGCCTCGAGTCGCCGCAGGTTCGCCCGACCGGACAGGTACGGGTGGAAGGCCGGCCCCTCGACCAGCGCGCCGACCCGGCGCAGCACGGACACGTCACTGCGACCGTCACCGGCCATCGCCGAACCCAGCACCTCGACGTCCCCGGACGTGGGTCGGATCAGGCCGAGCAGCATCCGGATGGTGGTGGTCTTGCCGGAGCCGTTGGGTCCCAGGAACCCGTACACCGCTCCGGCCGGGACGGCCAGATCCACGGCGTCCACCGCGACCTGCCGGCCGAAGCGCTTGGTCAGCTGACGCGTCCGGACCGGTGCCGAGCGGTCAGCCTCCATGGTGGTCGCAGCGATCACCGGTGCCGACGGGTCGGACCGGCTCACCCGAGGGCGTCGTAGAGCAGCTTGGGTCCGACGGCGCCGGCCGCGACCCGACCGTCGTCGGTGATCACCACGGAGAAGGCGCTGCCGGCCAGCAGCCGACCCGATCCCCAGCTGCCGGAGACCTTGGGCAGCTTAGCCACGTACGCCTGCACGTCGGGGCCCTGGCCGCCCTGAGCATCGGGCGTCGCGTCGGGGGTGCCGCCGGCGGGCAGCTTGCCGACCACGACGGTGGTCCAGCCCTCGCCGACGACCTTCGGCTTCTCGGCGTCCGCCGCGGTCTTGCCCTGGTCGGCGTGGTCGTCGGGCTTGATCTCGGTGACCTCGGCACCCTTGGGCGGGGTGAAGGCGAAGACGGAGTCGGCCGGGGTGGCGAAGTCGACCTTGGTGAAGCCGATGGCGGCGACCGGCTCGGCGCCGCCACCCGCGAACACCTGCACCCGCAGGGCCACGTGCTCGGTCCCGTCGACGGCGATCCGGACGCTGCTGAGCAGCGAACCGGTCTGCTTGGGGGTCAGCACGATCTCGTACGCGGGCCGCCCGGCCACGGTGGTGTCCGTGGCGACGGCGACGTCGGTGGTCGGTCCGACCGCGGCCAGGAAGCGCGCCGCGGCCTCCTGCGGGGTCTTGGGCGCATCGGCCGGAGTCTGGCTGCCCGCCGGACCCGAGGACTGGTCGACGGTGGCGTGGGTGACCTTGTTGTCGCTGCTGGACCAGGTCCAGACGTCGGAGCCGTTGCGGGTCACCGAGCTCTCCGAGAGGTCGCCCAGCAGGGCGACCTTCGACTTGTCGGCACCGGCGTAGGCGACCCGCAGGGTGTGCGTACCGGAGATGAGCGAGGAGAAGTCGGCACCCTGCGCGCCCATGTCGGGCAGCGCCGGGATGCCCAGGTCGGCGGACTGCTGCACGGTGCCGGAGAACCCGTCCGGCTTCGCCTGCTGCAGGTCCACGAGCAGCTGCTCGGCGCTGCGCGGCGGCAGCTTCTCGTCGGCGGAGGCGTTTCCGGCGACGAGGGTGGTCGCGGCGATGGCGAGGACGGCGGCGAACGGCACGAGCCACCGCAGCCAGGGTCGAGTGGGCATGCAGCCATTCTGACGCGGAACCGCTGAGAATCGGAGTGGTTGCCGGCATCGGCTTGTGATCGGTCTGACATCGGGTGTTTCGGTCTCGTCACGGTATTACTCCGAGCACCCTCGTCCTCTTGTGCATCAGCGACCCGATGTGGAGCATGAGGGGACCCGGTCTCATCCGGGGACCTGCTGGGATGAGTGGGGAGGTCATCATGGATGGTTTCCGGTCATCGATCGAGGTGGCGCCGCTGCAGTCGAAGGGCGCCCTCTACGGGTTCCTGCTGATCGGGCGCTGGCCGCAGGACACGGTGGAGTGGGCGAAGTTCCTCGTCCTCGCCGTCCGGATGGCGGCCGTGCCGGGACTGCTGCCGATGAGCACGGTCTTCCGGGTCCGCGAGGAGGTCCCCGAACAGCCACAGGCCGGGGCCGTGGGGCTGGTGGTGGCCGAGGGCTCGCTGCTGGGTGATCATCCCCTGACCCCCGGGCAGTTCGCGCACCCGCAGCCGCCCGGTCTGGTGGTGCTGCACCCGCCGTCGAGCACCTTCTCCTCCGTTCCGGACTACGACGTCGCCTCCGGCTGCGTGTTCCTCCCCGGCTTGCCCCACCTCGGTCTGGAGCACCGGGCCGCCTGGGTGGAGGCCGACGTCGACGGCAACGTCACCCAGCTGGTGAACAAGGTGGGCGTCGACCCGCAGGGCAACGTGGACACCGCCGCCCTGGCCATGCTGATGGCTGCCTGATCGGGACCCGCCGGGCCTGCTGCACCGAGGAAAACACGGTGAGCGGCACGGCCGCCCCCGGCTAGAGTTCCGGCATGGGGCACGTGGATCTGAGTGGTGTGTCCTATGCGCTCCCCGACGGCCGGATGCTGCTCGACGAGGTCTCCTTCCGCGTGGGTGACGGCGCGGTGGTGGCCCTGGTCGGACCCAACGGCGCCGGCAAGACGACCCTGCTGAAGATCATCGCGGGAGATCTGCAGCCCAGTGACGGGACGATCTCGCGCAGTGGCGGTTTGGGGGTGATGCGCCAGTTCATCGGCAGCATCCGCGACCACACCACCGTCCGGGACCTGCTCTTCTCCCTCAGCCCGCCGCGGCTGCGGGACGCGGTGACCGCGGTCGACCGGCTCGAGCTGGAGCTGATGAGCGACGACACCGAGCCGATCCAGCTGGCGTACGCCCAGGCGCTCGCCGACTACGCCGACGCCGGTGGCTACCTTGCCGAGGTCACCTTCGACACCTGCTGCGTCGCGGCGCTGGGGGTCGGCTTCGAGCGGGCGAAGTGGCGCGAGCTGTCGACCCTCTCCGGTGGTGAGCAGAAGCGCCTCGCCCTCGAGGCTCTGCTCCGCGGACCGGACGAGGTGCTGCTGCTCGACGAGCCGGACAACTACCTCGACGTCCCGGGCAAGCGCTGGCTCGAGCAGCAGCTGCAGTCCACGCCGAAGACGGTGCTGCTGGTCAGCCACGACCGGGAGCTGCTGGCCGAGGCCGCGACCCGGATCGCCGCGCTGGAGCTGGGTGCGGTCGGCAACACGCTCTGGGTGCACGGCGGCGGGTACGCGACGTTCGGGGCGGCCCGGGAGGACCGCTTCGCCCGGTTCGCCGAGCTGCGTCGCCGCTGGGACGAGAAGCACGCGCAGCTGAAGGCGCTGGTCCAGAGTCTCAAGATCAAGGCCACCTACAACGACGGGATGGCCGGTCGCTACCAGGCGGCCTGCACCCGGTTGGCGAAGTTCGAGGAGGCAGGACCGCCGCAGGAGGTGCCCCGCGAGCAGCAGGTGTCGATGAGGCTGCGCGGCGGGCGCACGGGGAAGCGGGCCATCGTGGTCACCGACCTGGAGCTGACCGGCCTGATGAAGCCCTTCGACGCCGAGATCTGGTTCGGTGACCGGGTGGCCGTGCTCGGCTCCAACGGCTCCGGCAAGTCGCACTTCCTCCGCCTGCTCGCCCGCGGCGGCTCCGATCCCGACATCGAGCACCGCCCGGTCGAGTCACTGGAGGTGGCCCCGGTCGCGCACACGGGCTCGGCCAAGCTCGGCGCCCGCGTACGACCGGGGTGGTTCGCCCAGACCCATCACCATCCCGAGCTGACCGGTCGGACGCTGCTCGAGATCCTGCACCGCGGGGACGAGCACCGGGACGGGATGGGGCAGGAGCAGGCGGCCCGGCGACTTGACCGCTACGAGCTGGCGCACGCAGCCGAGCAGCGGTTCGAGCAGCTGTCCGGCGGTCAGCAGGCGCGGATGCAGATCCTGCTGCTGGAGCTCTCCGGAGCCACCTTGCTGCTGCTCGACGAGCCGACCGACAACCTGGACATCTCCTCCGCCGAGGCGCTGGAGCACGGCCTGTCGCTGTTCGAGGGCACGGTGGTCGCGGTGACCCACGATCGCTGGTTCGCGCGCTCGTTCGACCGCTATCTGGTCTTCGGCTCCGACGGTGGGGTGTACGAGGCCGACGAGCCGGTCTGGGACGAGGGTCGGGTGCAACGGGTCCGCTGAGCGACCCCGACCACTCGATCGGGGCGGCTCAGCCGGACGAGGCGGGTCAGCCGGACGAGGTGGGTCAGGAGATCTTCAGCGCACTGGCCAGGCTGGCCGTGACGACCTTCTTGCCCACCACGGGCAGCAGCGCCCCGATCAGCTTCCCCTTGACGTTCTTTCCGTGCCGCTCGAGCCGGACCCCGACGAGGGAGCCACCCTCCACCGGGGTGATCCGATAGTCCCAACGGCTGCCGTCGGCCCAGACGTTCGAGTCCAGCGTCCGCGCCGTGACGGTGCCCGAGGCAGCGTCCCACTCGTAGCGTTCGCGCTCCCAGGTGGTCGCGTTGCCCTCGGTCACCTCGGCGAAGTCGGCGCCGGTCTCGTGCACGACAAGGTGCGCGAGATCGACGCCCGGCCAGGCCTCGGCCCGGCGTTCGCTGAAGTCCGTGAGCACCGTCAACACCTCGGCGGGGGAGAGGGGAGATCTCACTTCGACGTTGACGACACTCACGGCAGGCCTGCTCTCAGCGGCGGTGCATGGGCACGAAGTCGCGGTTGCGCGCCCCCGTGTAGATCTGCTTCGGTCGGGCGATCTTCTGGTCCTTGTCCTGGACCAGCTCCGACCACTGCGCCAGCCAGCCCGGCGTACGGCCGATGGCGAACAGCACGGTGAACATCTCCGGCGGGAACTCCAGCGCCTCGTAGATCAGCCCGGAGTAGAAGTCGACGTTGGGGTAGAGCTTGCGCTTGATGAAGTACTCGTCCTCGAGCGCGATCTTCTCCAGCTCCTTGGCGATGGCCAGCAGCGGGTTGACCCCGGTCACCTCGAAGACGTCGTCGCAGGCCTTCTTGATGATGGTGGCGCGCGGGTCGAAGTTCTTGTAGACCCGGTGGCCGAAGCCCATCAGCTTCTCCTTGCCCGCCTTCACCCCCTCGATGAAACCGGGGATGTTGTCGGTGCTGCCGATCCGCCGCAGCATCCGCAGCACGGCCTCGTTGGCGCCACCGTGCAGGGGCCCGTAGAGGGCGCCCACGCCGGCCGCGACCGCCGAGTAGGGATCCACCTGGGACGAGCCGACCGAGCGCACCGCGTTGGTCGAGCAGTTCTGCTCGTGGTCGGCGTGCAGGATGAACAGCACCTCGAGCGCCTTCACCAGGCGGGGATCGGCCTGGTAGGTGGGCTCGCTCATCTTGAACAGCATGGCCAAGAAGTTGGCCGAGTAGGAGAGCCGGTTGTCGGGGTAGACGTACGGCTTGCCCTGCTGGTGCCGGTAGACGAAGGCGCCGAGTGTCGGCATCTTCGCGATCAGCCGGGTGATCTGCGCCTGGCGCACAGCCGGGTCGGCGATGGTGCCGGCGTCGGGGTAGAAGGTGGACAGGGCGCTGACCGAGGCCATCAGCATGCCCATCGGGTGGGCGTCGTAGCGGAAGCCTTCGATGAACTGCTTGCAGTTCTCGTGCAGGAACGTGTGGTAGGTGACGTCGTGGGTCCACTGGTCCAGCTGCGGCTGGGTGGGGAGCTCCCCGTGCAGCAGGAGGTAGGCCACTTCGAGGAAGCTGGAGTGCTCGGCCAGCTGGTCGATCGGGTAGCCCCGGTATTCGAGGATGCCCTTGTCGCCGTCGATGTAGGTGATGGCGCTGCGACACGATGCCGTGTTCACGAAGCCGGGGTCGTAGGTGGCGATGCCGGGATCTTCCTCGCCGGCGGTGATCTGCTTCAGATCGGCGGCGCGAATGGTTCCGTCGGTGATCGCGAGCTCGTAGTCGCGGCCGGTCCGGTTATCGCGGATGCTGAGCGTATCCGTCATGGCGGTAACTTACGCGGGCCCAAGTTGCGTCGGCCAGCCGGGAGCGGGTGACCCCGCACACACGGACCGCCGTTCGCCGAACCCGGATAGGCTGCGGGGCGCTCCCGGGAAGGGCCGTGCGGCGACGTTTTGACCCAGCCGATACGGGCGAGTAATCTTGGTCGCTGTTGTGCCTACGCACGCCCGCGGCGGTTGCCGTACGGGCTCGGGCGCGCATCAGATTTCGCACATCTCATGGAAGCTGGTCAACGACCGTGTCTACGTACAGCCCCAAGCCGGGTGACCTCACTCGTGACTGGATCGTCATCGACGCCGACGACATCGTCCTCGGTCGTCTGGCGGTCACCGCGGCGACGCTGCTGCGTGGCAAGCACAAGCCGACCTACGCGCCGCACATGGACGGCGGCGACTTCGTCGTCATCGTCAACGCCTCGAAGATCGCTCTGACGGGCAACAAGCGGAGCGACAAGCTGGCCTACCGCCACTCCGGTCGCCCGGGTGGTCTGAAGTCGGTCAGCTACGGCGAGCTGCTCGACAACGACCCGCGCAAGGCGGTCGAGCTCGCGGTCTGGGGCATGCTGCCGAAGAACAAGCTGAGCCGGAAGCTCATCAAGAAGCTGAAGGTGTACTCGGGCCCGGAGCACCCGCACAGTGCCCAGCAGCCCAAGCCGTACGCCATCACCCAGATCGCCCAGTAGCCCGATCTCCCAGATCGCCCGCTCGACCCCGTGACTCAAGCAAGGAATCGCATTCGTGTCTGACACCGTTACCGAGATCGTCGAAGACGAGGTCGTCCCCTTCACCGAGGGCGACCGCGAGATCGCCTACCGGTCCGAGGCCAACGCCCAGCAGGGTCCCGGCGCGACCGGTCGCCCGGCCGTGGTGGCGCCCGCCGGTGCCACCGGCCGTCGCAAGGAGGCCGTGGCTCGCGTGCGGATCGCGCCCGGTAGCGGCCAGTGGACCATCAACGGTCGCACCCTGGACGACTACTTCCCCAACAAGGTGCACCAGCAGATCGTCTCCGAGCCCTTCTCGACCGCTGCGGTCCCGGGCTCCTACGACGTCATCGCCCGGATCCACGGTGGCGGGGTCACCGGCCAGGCCGGCGCGTTGCGCCTCGGTATCGCCCGGGCCCTGAACGCCGTCGACGCCGAAGCCAGCCGCCCCGCGCTGAAGAAGGCCGGCATGCTGACCCGCGACGCGCGGATCAAGGAGCGCAAGAAGGCCGGCCTGAAGAAGGCCCGCAAGGCTCCCCAGTACAGCAAGCGCTGATCGCGGGCGAGTTCTCGGCATGGGTCGCCTGTTCGGCACGGACGGTGTCCGGGGGGTCGCCAACGAGGTCCTGACCCCCGAGCTCGCGCTCGATCTCGCCCTGGCGGCGGCTCGCGTGCTGTCCGAAGCCGGCGAGTTCAGCGGTCACCGCCCGTTCGCGGTGGTGGGTCGTGATCCGCGGGCCTCGGGGGAGTTCCTCGAGGCCGCCGTGGTCGCCGGCCTGGCCAGCGCGGGGGTCGACGTCATCCGACTCGGGGTTCTGCCCACCCCCGGCGTGGCCTATCTGACCGCCTCGACCGGCGCCGACTTCGGCGTGATGCTGTCGGCCAGCCACAACCCGATGCCCGACAACGGCATCAAGTTCTTCGCCCGCGGAGGCACCAAGCTCGACGACGCTCTCGAGGATGCGATCGAGGGCCGACTCGGCGAGCGGTGGGCCCGACCCACCGGTGCCGCCGTCGGCCGGGTGCGTGAGGATCCCGCGCTCGGAGAGTCCTACATCGCCCATCTCGTGGGCAGCCTCGAGCAGCCGGTCAGCCTCGAGGGCATCACCGTCGTCGTCGACTGCGCCAACGGTGCGGCGTTCCAGACGGGTCCCGCCGCCTTCGAGTCCCAGGGCGCGAGAGTCATCCGGATCCACGCGGAGCCGGACGGCACCAACATCAACCTCAACGCCGGGTCGACCCACATGGACGCCCTGCGCTCGGCGGTCATCGACAACGGGGCCGATCTCGGTATCGCGTTGGACGGCGACGCCGATCGCTGCCTGGCGGTCGATGCGTCCGGCCGGACGGTGGACGGCGACCAGGTCCTGGCGGTCCTCGCCGGCGCGCTGAAGGAATCCGGGCAGCTCGCCAAGGACACCGTGGTGGCCACCGTGATGAGCAACCTGGGCTTCTTCCGGGCGATGGAGGCCGCCGGGATCACCGTCGAGCAGACCAGGGTGGGTGACCGCTACGTCCTCGAGTCCATGCACGCGAACGGGTTCTCCCTGGGTGGTGAGCAGTCCGGCCACGTGGTGCTGTTGAAGTACGCCACCACCGGTGATGGCGTGCTGACCGGCCTGCACCTGATGAGTCGGATGGCCGAGACCGGCCGGTCACTGGCGGATCTCGCCTCGGTGATGGTCCGTCTGCCTCAGGTGCTGGTGAACGTGCCCGGCGTGGACAAGGCGCGCGCCGACACCGATCCCGCACTCGCCGCCGCGGTGGAGGCCGCCTCGACGAGTCTCGGGCGAACCGGACGGGTCCTCCTGCGTCCGTCCGGCACAGAGTCCCTGGTCCGCGTGATGGTCGAGGCGGAGACCCTCGATCGGGCCGACGAGATCGCCCAGCGCCTCGCCGAGGTCGTCCGCGAGCGCCTCGCCCTCTGACCCTCGCCCAGATCCCGACTTCGCTGGGGTGTGAACCCGAGCGGAGTTCGTGGTGGGGCGCCCAGATGCTGACTTCGCTGGGGTTTGAACCCGAGCCAAGTCGGCTTGGTGGGCCCGGTCAGTTGTTGAGCAGGGCGAACAGGCTGGTGCCGAAGATGAGGGCGATAACGACGCCGATCACCCCGGCGACCACGGTCAGGATGAGGCTGAACAGGGTGGCGCCCAGGGCGGCGAAGAAACCGAGCTTGATGGCGCCCGCCGCGCTGATGTCGAAGGGCTGCCGGCCGTAAGAGGGATTGCTCATGGCTGCGAGAGTAGGGCCCTTCGCGCAGGTGGTCCGCGACCGTCCCGCGATCCCACGTGCGTCGGGACCGGTCACTCGGGAAAGTGACCGGTCCCATCGACGTTCACTGCGGCGCTCCGCCGAGTCCCCCGACACGCTCGGCTACCGATTCCCCCGTGGGGATCCACGTGCCCCCCGGCCGGTGGGATGCGGCACAGCCCCCATCGCCGGGCCGCATCCCACCGTCGTGAATCCTGGCGTTGCGCGAGTGCGCCCCGCATCGCATCGGTCGGCTGCGCAACTTCTGGCCGGCCCCGGGTGAGCGAACTCGATGGACAAGAGTGCGACTGGCCCGCCCTGATACACCCCGCTCGCCCGCGATCGCCATGTCCATCCACGGGCGGGGTTCCGGTGCTGCGGGCCCACCGCGTGCCGCGTCAGACCTTGCGGATCCGGACCCACTCCACCCGGTGGTCGGGCCCCTTGCGCAGGATGGTGGTAGCGCGACCGCGGGTCGGCAGGATGTTGGTCGCCAGATTCGGTCCGTTGATGGTGTCCCACAGCGATTCGGCCCGGGCCACGGCCTCCGCGGCAGTCAGCTCCGCGAACCGGGAGAAGTACGAGCGCGGATCGCGGAAGGCGGTCTCCCGCAGCGAGAGGAACCTGGACACGTACCAGCTGCGGACGTCGGACGGATCGGCGTCGACGTAGACGGAGAAGTCGAAGAAGTCGCTCACCGCGAGTCCCGGTGGTGCCGTCGGCGCGCACCCGAGCGGGCTGCAGGACGTTGAGTCCCTCGACGATCAAGATGTCGGGCCGCTGCACCCTGACCTGCGCCCCGGGCACGATGTCGTAGACCAGGTGGCTGTAGACGGGGGCGCTGACCACCTCCGCCCCCGACTTCACGTCCATCACGAAGCGGAGCAGGGCGCGCCGGTCGTACGACTCCGGGAAGCCCTTGCGGTGCATCAGGCCCCGCCGCTCGAGCTCGGCGTTGGGGAACAGGAAGCCGTCGGTGGTCACCAGCTCGACCCTCGGGTGCTCGGGCCAGGCGGCCAGCAGCTCGCGGAGCAACCGCGCGGTGGTGGACTTGCCCACCGCCACGGAGCCGGCGACCCCGATCACGAACGGGGTCCGGGCCGCGGTCAGCTGGAGGAACCCGTTGGTGGCGGCGTGCAGCTCGCCGGTGTACAGGACGTAGCGGCTGAGCAGCCCGGTCAGCGGCAGGTAGACCTCGCGCACGTCGGTCAGACTGGTGGGGTCGCTGAGTCCGCGCAGGCGTTCGAGGGTGGCCGCATCCAACGTCATCGGCGCGGTGGCGGCCAGCTCCGCCCAGTCGGCCCGCCGCCGTTCGAGGTACGGCCCGGCGACGTGCCCCAGGTGGCCTGCTGTCACGCCGGTCACACTATCTGTTCACCCACGCGGCGCCGCGCTGTCGGCCCGGACCGGGGAGTCGTACACCCACCTCGACCAGGCTGTCGAGAACCCGGATCGGCCGCCGCTCAGCCCGTACAGTGTTCGCCATGTGTGGAATCGTCGGGTACGCAGGCCCCAAGTCGGCGGTCGACGTCGTGGTGGACGGACTTCGCCGGCTGGAGTACCGGGGCTACGACTCGGCGGGCGTCTGCGCCGTGGCCGACGGTGAGCTCCGGCTGGCCAAGCGCGCCGGCAAGCTCGCCAACCTGGAGAAAGAGCTGTCCGACAACCCGCTCCCGGTCACCGGTCTGGCCATCGGCCACACCCGCTGGGCGACCCACGGCGGGCCGACCGACGTCAACGCCCACCCGCACGCCTCCGCGAACGGGCGGGTCGCCCTCGTGCACAACGGCATCATCGAGAACTTCGCTCTTTTGCGCGCCGAGCTCGCCGACGCCGGCATCACCCCCGTCTCCCAGACCGACACCGAGATCGCCTCCCAGCTGCTCGGGCTGGAGGTCGAGAAGGGCGCCGGCCTGACCGAGGCGCTGCGAGCCGTCTGCCTGCGGCTCGAAGGCGCCTTCACCCTGGTGGCCGTCGACACCCAGCAGCCCGACACCGTGGTGGCCGCACGTCGGAACTCACCGCTGGTGGTGGGGGTCGGTGACGGGGAGAACTTCCTGGCCTCCGACGTCTCCGCCTTCATCGAGCACACCCGGGAGGCGATCGAGCTCGGCCAGGACCAGGTCGTCACCATCACCCCGACCGCCGTCGAGGTGATCACCTTCGACGGCCAGCCGGCCGAAGTCCATCCGTTCCACGTGGACTGGGACCTGTCGGCTGCGGAGAAGGGCGGCTTCGACTGGTTCATGCGCAAGGAGATCCACGACCAGCCGAAGGCGGTCGCCGACACGCTGCTGGGTCGCCACGATGCGGCCGGTGCGCTGCGGCTGGATGAGATCCGGATCGCCCCGGAGGAGCTCCGCGCGGTCGACAAGATCATCGTCATCGCCTGTGGTACGTCCTTCTACGCGGGCATGGTCGCGAAGTACGCGATCGAGCACTGGACCCGGATCCCCTGTGAGGTGGAGCTGGCCAGCGAGTTCCGCTACCGCGACCCGATCGTCGGGCCGACGACCCTGGTCGTCAGCATCTCGCAGTCGGGCGAGACGGCCGACACGTTGATGGCCATCCGACACGCCCGCGAGCAGAAGGCCAAGGTGCTGGCCATCTGCAACACCAACGGCTCGACCATCCCGCGCGAGTCCGACGCGGTGATCTACACCCATGCCGGCCCGGAGATCGGGGTGGCCTCGACCAAGGGGTTCCTGACCCAGCTGGTGGCCTGCTACCTGCTCGGGCTCTATCTGGCCCAGGTCCGCGGAACCAAGTTCGGTGACGAGATCGCCGCACTGATCGAGGAGCTGGAGAAGATCCCGGCGGCCATCGAGCGGCAGCTGGCCGACCTGGACGGGGTGCTCAGCCTGGCCGCCGACTTCGCCGACGCGCCGTCGGTGCTGTTCCTCGGTCGGCACGTGGGTTACCCGGTGGCACTCGAGGGGGCCCTCAAGCTCAAGGAGCTGGCCTACATCCACGCCGAGGGCTTCGCGGCCGGTGAGCTCAAGCACGGTCCGATCGCGTTGATCGAGGACCAGCTGCCGGTGTTCGTCGTGATGCCGCCCCAGGGCCGTGACCTCGTGCACGACAAGGTGGTCTCCAACATCCAGGAGATACGGGCCCGGGGAGCGCGGACCATCGTGCTGGCCGAGGAGGGGGACGACGTGACGCCGTACGCGGATGTGGTCATCACCCTGCCCAAGGTGCCGACACTGCTGCAGCCGCTGGTGGCGATCGTGCCGCTGCAGGTGTTCGCCTGCGAGCTCGCCACGCGCAAGGGTCACGACGTCGACCAGCCGCGCAACCTGGCCAAGTCCGTCACGGTCGAGTGATCGGCGCGGTCGCCGTCCGGGGCCGTGGCTGCGCTGCGACCATGATCACCTGCGGCTCATGATCGGGACCGGTGTGATCATGGTCGCCGGGCCGGCCGGAGTCGCCAGGTTCGCCGGGGTCCGGCGATGATCGTCGGGATCGGCGTCGACGTGTGCGACGTACGGCGCTTCGCCGAGGCGATCGAGCGCACACCCCGGATGGTGCAGCGCCTGTTCACACCACTGGAGTCGGAGCTGTCGGTCGCCTCCCTGGCGGCCCGCTTCGCGGCCAAGGAAGCGCTGGCCAAGGCACTCGGCGCTCCCGCGGGCATGGCGTGGCACGATGCGGAGGTGCAGACCGACGCCGGCGGGAGACCGTACTTCGTGATCATCGGCACGGTCGAGGACCGCGCCCGCGCCCTCGGGGTCAGGACCGTCCACCTGTCCCTGTCCCACGACGCCGGCATCGCGTCGGCGATGGTCGTCTGCGAGGGCTAGGCGTGCGATACGCGTACACGGTTGCTCAGATCCGTGCTCTGGAAGAAGCCGCGATGTCGGTGGTCGGCGACGACGCGCTGATGCAGCGTGCCGCCCACGGACTCGCGGTCCGGTCCGCCGATCTGCTCGCCCGCACCCGGGGGACCGTGTACGGCGCCCGGGTGGTGATCTTGGTCGGGCCGGGGAACAACGGTGGCGACGCGCTGTACGCCGGGCAGCGGCTGGCTCGCCGGGGTTGCGCGGTGACCGCCGTCCGCACTCTCGGCCGGCCACACGAGGCGGGCCTGGCGTCGCTGCTGGCCGCCGGGGGACGACTGGTGGACGGCGACGCCTTCGGTGATCGCGAACTGATCGGGATCGATCTGATCCTGGACGGCGTGCTCGGCATCGGCGGACGGCCGGGATTGCCCGACCGGTTGGCCGCGCTGCTGGCCGCGGCCGCCGAGCGGTCCATCCCGATCGTCGCGGTCGACCTGCCGTCCGGTGTGGAGACCGACACGGGGCAGGCGCCGAGCGGGTCGATCCGCGCCACCCGGACCGTCACCTTCGGGGCGTACAAGCCCTGTCACCTGATCGAGCCGGCAGCGAGCCGATCGGGGCAGCTCGAGCTGATCGACATCGGCCTCGACCCGACCGGCACGGCTCCGGCACTGGCCGCCTGGGAGCCGGACGACGTCGCTGGTCACTGGCCGGTCCCCGGACCGACCAGTGACAAGTACGCCCGCGGGGTGGTGGGTGTCGACACCGGCTCCGACGCCTACCCGGGGGCCGGCGTGCTGTCGACGCTCGGCACGGTCCACGGGGGCGCCGGAATGGTCCGCTACCTCGGCGCGCGGGCGTCGGCGGAGATCATCGGACGCGAGCTGCCGAACGTCGTCTTCGGTGAGGGCCGGGTGCAGTCCTGGCTGGCCGGGTCCGGCTGGGGCGACCGGGACGACGGCGACGAGGTGATCACCCGGCTGATCGACTCGGGGGTGCCGGTGGTGATCGACGCCGACGGCCTGCGGCACCTGCCCGACCAGGTGCCCGGCACGACCCTGCTGACCCCGCACGCCGGGGAGCTGGCCCGGCTGCTGGGCTGTGAGCGTGGCGAGGTGACCGCCGACCCGGTGACCGCCGTCCGGGCCGGGGCGGACCGTACCGGAGCCACGGTGCTGCTGAAGGGCGCGACCCAGCTGGTGGCGACCCCGGCCACCGACACGGTCGACGTGGCGGTGCCCGGACCGGCGTGGACCGGCCAAGCCGGGTCCGGCGACGTCCTCGGTGGTCTGTGCGCCGCCGTGCTGGCGGCGGGGGTGGGCGCCCGGAACGCAGCGGTGCTCGCGGCTTCGGTGCAAGCCATGGCCGCGGCCCGCTTCCCAGGACCGCTGCCGCCGCAGGAGCTGGCCCGGCGCTGCGCGGTCGTCATCGGGGAGCTGGGTCGGATCGGGCGAGTGGAGTGAGTCCGGCGATCGACCCGCGGACCGCGTCGGCCCTGATCGACCTGGACGCCTTCGTGGCCAACATCGAGTCGCTCCGGGCGCACGTCGCCCCCGCGGCGGTGATGGTGGTGGTCAAGGCGGACGCGTACGGACACGGGATGGTCGAGTGTGCCCGCGTGGCCCGCGAAGCCGGTGCCGACTGGCTCGGGGTGGCCACGCCCGAGGAGGCACTGGCACTGCGCGGGGCCGGGGATCAGGGACGGCTGCTGGCCTGGTTGTACGGACCGGAGTCCGATCTCGGACCGCTGATCGCCGCGGACGTGGACATCTCCGCCCAGTCGGAGGAGCAGATCGCTCGGATCGTCGTCTCAGCAGGGGTCGCCGAACGGCGGGCACGCGTCCACCTCAAGATCGACACCGGACTGTCGCGCAACGGGGCGACCGTCGGGGACTGGCCGGCGGTCTGTCGAGCCGCCCGGCACGCCGAGCAGCTCGGTGCGCTGGAGGTCGTCGGGGTCTGGTCGCACCTGGCCGCCGCCGACGAGCCGGGCGCCTCGTCGGTCGCCGACCAGCAGGTGGCGTTCGAGGCCGCGTACCAGGTCGCTCTCGAGGTCGGGCTGACCCCGACCCTGCGTCACCTCAGCAACTCGGCGGGGGCCCTGCTGCTGCCGCAGGCGCACTACGACCTGGTCCGGATCGGCATCGCCGCGTACGGGATCGATCCCGACACCGGTGTCGCCGCCCTCGCCGGGGTGACCCTCCGCCCGGTGATGCGGTTGCGGGCGCAGCTCGCAGGAGTCAAGCGCGTGGACGCCGGCGCCGGTGTCTCGTACGGCCACACCTGGCACGCGACGGCACCCACCACCCTCGGCCTGGTGCCGCTCGGCTACGGCGACGGGATCCCGCGGCACGCCGGCAACAGCGCTGAGGTCAGCTGGCGGGAGGGACGCGCCGCCGTCCGCGGCCGGATCTGCATGGACCAGTTCGTGATCGAGCTCGGCGACGCCGACGTGCACGCCGAGGTCGGCCAGGAGGTCACGCTGTTCGGACCCGGTGATCACGGCGAGCCGACAGCAGCGGACTGGGCCGGGTGGTGCGGCACCATCGGCTATGAGATCGTCACCCGGATCGGTGCCCGGGTGCCCCGGATCTACCACCGTGGAGAGGGACGTGATCGTGGCTGAGCCGAAGCTCCCCCCGATCCGCACGGCGACGGCCGCAGCGAAGACCGTCCGCCCCAGGAACTCCGGTTCTGCGGCAGCCGCGACGACCGCCGCCCAGCGCGCGGTCTCCCGGGTGGCCGTCGCTCAGGCCGCCACTCCGGCCCGGAAGCGGGCCGGGGCGTTCGGTCTGGCGGCCAGCGTGCTGGCCCTGGCCGGTGGTGGCATCGCGCTCGGTCTCGAGCTGGAGCGGCGGATCGTCTCCAAGCGACTGCACGCCGAACGCGACGACGCCGACGACGAGCCGTTCTTCACCCTTCGCTCGAGCGGACCCGAGGTGGTCACGCCCGATGGCGTACGGCTGCACACCGAGGTGGATGAGCTGCCCGCCGACGGTGGAGCGTCGCCCGCCGGGCCGGGGGACGAGCTGACCCTGGTGCTGGTGCACGGCTATGCCCTGAGCCTGGACTGCTGGCACTTCCAGCGGAAGCACTTCCGCAACAAGATCAGGATCGTGCTCTACGACCAGCGGTCCCACGGTCGCTCGAGCCGGTCGGCGGGGGAGCTGTGCCGGGTGCCGCAGCTGGCCGAGGACCTGCTGCAGGTCCTGGACGAGGTGGTCGGTGAGGGACCGGTCGTGCTCGTCGGGCACTCGATGGGCGGCATGACGATCATGCACCTGGCGCTCACCAACCCCGAGCTGTTCGGCACCCGGATCCGCGGGGTCGCGCTGTTCTCCACCGCGGCCGGCGAGATGGCCGACTACTCACCGATCCGCGGCCTGCCGGGGCGGACGTTCGGTCGGATCGCGCAACCGACGATGGCCGCCCTCAACCGGATCCCCGAGGTGGTCGAGCGCGGTCGGACCGCGGGATCGGACCTCAGCTTCGTCTTCACCAAGAAGGGCTCGTACGGCTCCGACGTGCCGCCGAGCTACGTCGAGTTCATGAACCAGATGCTCGGGCAGACGCCGATGTCGGTGATCAGCGACTTCTACCCGGCCTTCGCGGAGCTGGACGAGTACGACGCCTTCAGCGTGCTGGCGACCGTCGAGACGGCCGTGATCGGGGGCGAGGACGACGCGATCACCCCGATCAGGCACACCGACAAGATCATCGAGCTGCTCCCCGGGGCCGACGTCCGCCGGCTGCCCGACTGCGGTCACATGGGGATCATCGAGCACCACGAGACCTTCAACGAGGTGCTGGCGGACCTGATCACCCGGGTCCGCCGCAACCTCGCCTGACCGGCCTCGTGCTCAGGGGCGGGACGGGAAGATGCCCTCGAGCGCGATGCAGTAGTTCATCACCAGGTACGGCGGCATGTTGTCGTGCGGCTGGCCGCCGGCGTTCGGCTTGATCATCGACGGGCTCATGGTCAGGTCCGTGCCAGCACCGTACGGAGCCGCGTCGGCGTTGTAGGCAGGGACCGAACCGGCCGGGCTCTTGCTGCCTCCCTGCGACGACGCCGTCACGCCGTGCGTGTGCGGGGCGACCTGCTGGGCGGTCAGCGTCACCTGCTCCACCCCGCCGAGCTCCCCCTGGGTCCGCGGGGCCAACCCGTTCCCCTGCCCGACGCTGATCACCGAGCGGCCGCGCAGGTCGGGCAGTCCGAAGGTCGTCTGGCCGTTGCCGCCGTACATGGTGCCGAGCAGCGAGAAGAGGGCGCTGTTCTGCTGGATCGACATCGTCTGTCCTTGACACTGCGCCCATCCTCGGGGGGCGAAGTTGAAGCCGAAGTTGCGGATCTCACCGAGAAAGGGCTCGGACATGCGGCGCTCCTGAGAAGAGTGGGGCTGAGCTCTGGTCAAGCGACCGGAGCGGGCCATAGTCTGCCGTTCGGAGATTAATATCCGCTAGACCCGAATTGGGTGTGGTGGTGGGAGAGGGCGGGTGGCTGCGATGAGCCGACGCAGCCCTTCGCGCGCTCCCCGTCGCTCTCCGTTGCTGCCCATCGTCCTGACGATCCTGCTCAGTTGCGGGATGGTGCTCGGACTTCCCGTACGCGCGTCAGCCGACGGTCCGACGACGGTCAGCAACACGACCTCGATCGCCGTCCCCGCGACCGGCTCGACCGGCCAGCGGGGAGTCGGCTAGCCCGTACCCGTCCACCGTCTCCGTGTCCGGCATGGCCGGCGCGGTCACCAAGGTGACGGTCACTCTGGCCGGTGTGACGCATACCGCCTTCAACGACATCGACGCGATGGTGGTGGCTCCCGGCGGGGCGAACCTGCTGATCCTCTCCGACGTGGGTGACACGAACACCCAGCAGGTCACGGCTGGCGATGCCACGCTGACGTTCGACGATGGGGCCGACGGCCGGGTGCCGGCGCAGTTGGATGTCCCGTCGGGCACCTACCGTCCGACCAACGAGAACCCGGGCAACGTGGCGGACGCCTTCCCGGCGCCAGCACCCACTCCGTCGAACCAGACCACGTTGGCCGGAGCCTTCACCGGCATCAACCCGAACGGCACCTGGTCGCTGTACGTCGTCGACGACGGCCCTGGGGACGTGGGGTCGATGGCGGGCGGCTGGAGCATCTCGGTGACCACCGAGACGGAGGCGGCGAGCACTGAGACGGTGGTGACCTCATCGGACAGCACCTCGACCACGGGCCAGACCGTCACCTTCACCGCGACCGTCAGCTCCGGGGGCAGTCCGGTGCCGGCCGGGGGGACTGTGCAGTTCGCCGACGGAGGGACCAACATCGGTAGCCCGCGGCCGGTCGACGCCGCGGGAGTGGCGACGTATTCGACAGCGTCTCTGACCGAGGGGACCCACACGATCCAGGCCACGTACAGCGGGATCACCGGGTTCTTGACCAGCAACGGTTCCGTGTCGCAACGCGTCGACAATGCGACAGTCGTCACCGATACCACGTTCTGCAATTCCGGAGCGATCGTGCCCCCCAACCGGGGCCAGGCGGTGCCGTACTCCTCGAACATCTTCGTCACCGGCCTCTCCGGCCAGGTCACCAAGGTGACTACCGCCCTCAAGGGTGTCTCGCACACCGAACCTCGACCTCGACATCTTGCTGTCCGGCCCAGCCGGCCGCGAAGAACGTGATCCTGCTCAGTGACTCCGGCGGCCAGGACGCGGTCTCCGACCTCGATCTGGTCTTCGACGACGAGGCGGCCGGCGGGGCACCGACCCCGCTGACCAGCGGCACCTTCCGCCCGACCGATGCGGATCCCGGCGACCAGATCGACGCCTTCCCGGCGCCCGCCCCGACCCTGAGCAACGCCACCACGCTGTCCACCTTCGACGGAGCTACCGCCAACGGCACCTGGAGCCTCTGGGTGGTCGACGACGCCATCGGCGATGCCGGCTCCATCAGCGGGGTTGGTGTTTGACGATCACCTCGCAGAGCCCGACGACGACGGCCGTCACCTCCACACTCAACCCGTCGACCTTCGGGGACTCGGTGACGTTGCGGGCGACGGTCGCCGCAGGCGGCGACCCCGTCACGACGGGAACCGTGCAGTTCACCGACGGCGGCACCCCGCTCGGCGCCCCGGTGCCGGTCGACGGTTCCGGAGTGGCGTCGCTGACGACCAGCACACTGAGCGTGGGCACGCACGCGATCACCGCGGCCTACAGCGGCACGGCCACACTCGCCGAGAGCGACGGCGATCTCACCCAGGTGGTGGACAAGGCGCTGACCAGAACCGACCTGACCTCGTCGATCAACCCGTCGGACGTCGGGGAGTCGGTGACCTTCACCGCGACAGTCACCTCGGGAGGCGAACCGGTCACGGCGGGATCGGTGCAGTTCGCCGTCGACGGGAGCCCCGCCGGAGCCGCCGTCCCCCTCCCCGCGTCGGGCCAGGTGACGCTGACGAACGGAGCGCTGACGGCCGGCACCCACCTCATCACCGCTGAGTTCAGCGGCACCACCACCCTGGCGACCAGCGCCGACAACCTCAACCAGGTAGTCGACAAGATCGTGACCGCCACGGCCCTCGAGTCCTCCCTCAACCCCTCCCGGGTGGGTGACGAGGTCACCTTCACGGCGACGGTGACGGTGGCCGGAGCGCCGCTGACCACCGGATCGGTGCAGTTCAGCGACGGCGGCACGCCGCTCGGGGACCCGCAGCCGCTGGGAGCCGACGGCACGGCCACGTACGCGACGGCGACGCTGGCGGACGGGACGCACCCGATCACGGCCAGGTTCGTCGAGTCCCCGCAGTACGCCGTGAGCACCTCCGACGCTCTCGACCAGGTCGTCGGGCTGATCCCCACCACGACCACGCTCGATCCCTCGGTGAACCCGTCGTCGGTCGGTCAGAGCGTCACCTTCACCGCCACGGTGACGTCGGACGGTGGGGGTACGCCGTCGGGCTCCGTGCAGTTCCGCAACGGCGGCTCGGATCTGGGGACGCCGGTTCCGCTCGACGCCGGAGGACGCGCCACCTACTCGACCGCCACGCTGACCGCGGGTAGTCACGCGATCACGGCGGTGTTCCTGGCCACCACGCGGTACGCGACCAGCACGTCGAACGTGATCACCCAGCAGGTCGACAAGATCGTGACGACCACGTCGGTGAGCTCGGCGCCCGATCCGTCCGACCCGAACCAGTCCGTCACCTTCACCGCGTCGATCACCTCGGCCGCGGGGCCGGTGGCGTCGGGAACGGTCACCTTCGCCATCGACGGTGGCCCGCCGGGCGCGCCGGTGCCCGTGGCTGCCGACGGCACGGCGAGCTTCTCGGTCAACACCCTCGATCCCGGCGCCCACACGATCACCGCGTCCTACTCCGGCGACGCCACCTACGCGGCCAGCGAGGGCCGCGACGGGCACGGCGTCCGACCGGTGGCCGACGCCGGCGGGCCGTACACGGTCGCCGAGGGCGGCTCACTGACCCTGCAGGCAGGCGCCGGCACGACCGAGGGTGTCACGTACGGGTGGGACCTCGACGGCGACGGCAACGCCGACGCCACCGGCGCGAACCCGACGGTCAGCTGGGCGCAGCTGCAGGACCTGGGCATCGACGACGGTCTGACGCCGGCGGTGCCGCGCGCGATCACCCTCCGGGTGACTCTCGACGACGTCGTCAGCGCACCGGTCGAGGGTGAGCTCACAGTGACCAACTCGCCACCGGAGTCGATCCTCACCGGTTCGCGCGCAGCAACAGTCCGCCAACCCTTCACGATCAAGGTGGGTGCTGACGATCCCTCGTCGGCGGACCTGGCAGCGCTCTTCACCTACGCGGTCGACTGGGGCGACGGATCGCCGGTCACGAGCACGGTCGGCCCCGCCGACCCGCCGGTGACGCACACGTACGCGACGGCCGGTGTCTTCGCCGCCACCTTCACCGCCACCGACAAGGACGGCGGAACCGGTCCGGGGCTGACCGTGGAGATCGCGGTGAGCGCGCCGCAGACCGCCTCACCCACGCCGAACCCGGACCCCACCACCGACGACCCGGACCCCACCACCGGCAACCCGGATGACACCGAGGACGACGGCGGCGGTTCACTGGCGTCCACGGGCTCGACCGTGGGCCTGGGCTCCCTTCTGGCCGGTCTCGGTCTGCTCGGTGCCGGGGGAGTGCTGCTGGTCGCTGCGCGGCGGCGGAGTGGACGTCGTGAGGGGTGAGCCGCGGGTGGTCGGACGCCGCGGCGCCCGGCCGTGTGAGCCCTACCACAGCCTCCGCGTCGGCGGGGGCGGAAGAGAAATCCTGATACCATAGAGGTCTCCCGGGTCGGTGATCTGCTTGTCCGGGCCGTAAGTGTGCCGATGACGGCACCGAAGGTTCGTCTCCCGCCCAGCTGGTTGTGAAGTCCATGGCCGTTGACGTGCCTACCAACCAGCCCGCTCCAGGGCCAGAAGTGAGACCGAGATGTCCGGCAAGACCTCGGGTGCGTCTTCGCGCGCCCACAACTCCAAGTCGACCCCCAGCAAGGGCAAGAAGGCCAAGAGCGTGAAGGCCGACGGCACCCCCAAGCAGCGCTGGTCCGCGGCCGAGCGTCGCGAGTCCAACCGCCCGCCGCGTCGCAGCTCGGGCCGCCAGTACGAGGACCCCCGCTCCGACTCCCCGCGTACCCAGGGTCGCGCAGGCGACAACCGCAACGAGGGCCGCGGCCACGACCGTCGCGATGACCGTCCCCGCTACGACCGTGACGACCGCCCCCGCTACGAGCGCACCGACCGGAACGATCGCCCGCGCAACGACCGCTCGGATCGGCCTTCCAACGGCTACCGGTCGGACCAGTCAGCCAACGGCTACCGCTCGGACCGGCCGACCAGCGACCGCGGTCGTGACGACCGCTCGCGCTCGTTCGATCGCCGGGACGACCGTCCGTCCTACGACCGGTCGCGTTCGGATCGTCCGTCGTACGACCGCTCGGGCAGTGATCGTCCGCGTCGGGATGACCGTCCGTCCTACGACCGTTCGAGCAACGACCGTCCGTCCTATGACCGGTCGCGTTCGGATCGTCCGTCGTACGACCGCTCGGGCAGTGATCGTCCGCGTCGGGATGACCGTCCGCGTCCTCAGCCGCCGACCGGTCGCGCCAGCAGGATCGTCGCTTCGACGACCGCCCGCGGTACGACCGCTCGGATCGTCCGGACCGCTCGCGTGGCGAGTCCTCGGCTCCCGAGTCGGATCAGATGAGCTGGGAAGCACCGTCGCAGGACGCGTCGACCGCTCCCGAGTCGACCACAGCGCTGCCGACCTCCGGCGGCTTCGCCGAGCTCGGTCTGCCCAAGGCCCTGGTCTCGGCGCTGCACGCCGGTGGCATCACCCAGCCGTTCCCGATCCAGGCCGCGACCATCCCCGACGCCCTCACGGGTCGAGATGTCCTCGGGCGCGGTCAGACCGGCTCGGGCAAGACGCTCGGCTTCGGTCTGCCGATGATCACCACGCTGTCCGGTTCCAACGCCCCCGCCGGCTGTGCCCGGGCCCTGGTGCTGGTGCCGACCCGCGAGCTGGCGCTCCAGGTGGCCGACGTGCTGGCTCCGCTGGCCCGGATCCAGGGCCTCAGCCTCACGCTGGTCGCCGGCGGGATGCCGTACGGTCCGCAGCTCAAGGCCTTCGAGCGGGGTGTCGACATCGTCGTGGCCACGCCCGGTCGCCTGATCGACCTGATGGACCAGGGTGCGGCCGACCTCACCCGGGTCGAGGTCGTCGTGCTGGACGAGGCCGACCACATGGCCGACCTCGGCTTCATGCCCGCCGTCACCCAGATCCTCGACACGGTGCCGGCCGGGGGACAGCGGCTGTTGTTCTCGGCCACCCTCGACGGGGCCGTCAACCGTCTGGTCAAGCGCTATCTGGTCGAGCCGGTCACCCACGAGGTCGACTCGGGCCGAGCCAGCGTCGACTCGATGGAGCACCACGTGCTCCTCGTCCGGCCCGCCGACAAGGCCACCGTCACCGCCGAGATCGCCGGCCGTGATGGCCGTACGGTGATCTTCGTCCGCACCCAGCTCGGCGCCAACCGGGTCGCCGAGCAGCTCCGCGAGGCGGGCGTGCTCGCCGGTGCGCTGCACGGCGGACTGACCCAGGGAGCCAGGGCTCGGATGCTGGCAGCCTTCAAGGACGGGCGACTGCCGGTCCTGGTGGCCACCGACGTCGCGGCCCGCGGGATCCACGTCGACGAGATCGGTCTGGTTCTCCAGGTTGACCCGCCGGCCGGTCCGAAGGACTACCTGCACCGCGCCGGTCGTACGGCTCGGGCCGGCGAGACCGGTGTCGTGGTGACCCTGGCCCTGCCGCACCAGCGTCGCGAGGTCGAGCGCCTCACCCGCCAGGCCGGCGTCCAGACCGTGCCCCTGAACGCCGAGCCCGGCGACACCCTCGTGGTGGCCGCCACCGGGTCCCGGGTCCCCAGCGGCCCGGCGGTGTCCCAGCAGGAGTTCGAGAAGCTGGTCGCCCCGCCGGCTCGGGCGGCCAAGCGGCATCCCGGTCAGGGCAACCGTGGCCGCGGGAGCTTCCGCGGCGGCTCCGCCGGTCGCCGTCCGCGCTACTGAGTTCGACCGGCCCGGGCTGAGGGTCTGAGAACCCTCCGCTGACGCTTCGTTCCACCATTGACGCCCCCTCCACGGAGGGGGCGTCAGTGCGTGAATGGGGGATCAGGTCTGACTTCGCACTGTTTGTCGGCGGGCCCCGTTAACGTCAAGCCGCATGGAGCAGCGACTGAGTCTGGTGACGTTGGGGGTGGCCGATCTGGAACGGGCGACCCGGTTCTACGAGGCGCTGGGGTGGCAGCCGAACCGAGACGCCGACGGCGTCACCTTCTTCCAGACGGGCGGCGTCGTCGTCGCGCTCTGGGGGCGGAGCGAGCTCGCTGAGGACTCGGCAGTCGTCGACTCAGGCGGTTGGGGTGGAGTGACTCTGGCCCAGAACGTCCGCGACCCGGCCGAGGTCGACGCCGTGCTGACCGCCGCCGAGCAGGCCGGGGCCACGATCGGCCGCCCGGGTGCGAAGACCTTCTGGGGTGGCTACTCGGGGATCTTCGTCGATCCGGACGGACATCCCTGGGAGATCGCGCACAATCCGTTCTGGGTGATCACCGACGACGGCCGCACGCTGCTCCGAGGGTCCTGAGCTGCCCGTCAGGGTGGCAGCGGCCCGCGCGGACACTCGATCGGATCCTCGGTCGAGACGACTAGCCTTCCGTCGGTGAACATCTCCGTGGCCGACCTGGTGGTGTCGGTGGCGACCGACGCCGACGCGCCGGGGATGGTCGACGTCATCCACACGGCGTTCGGGGCCCGCCCCCCGCTGGACCCGCCCTCCACCGCCGTCCAGGAGACACCCGCCTCGATCCGGGCCCAGCTCGCCGCAGGCGGCGGGATCTACGCCACGGTGGACGGTGCCCCCGCCGGCTCGATCCTGCTGCACCCGGTCGCCGACCGCCCAGGGGTGGTGAGCTGGCACCGCGTGTCGGTCCACCCGCACTTCCAGCGGCACGGCATCGCCACCGCGATGGTCGACGCGGCCCTGGACCATGCCGCCGAGCTCGGCTTCGGCACCGCGGAGCTCTTCGCCCGGGAGGAGTTCACCGAGCTCATCGCCTTCTGGCAGCACCGTGGGTTCGCGGTGGACCGGCTCGCACCCAATGGCGTCGTGCTGTCCCGGTCGCTCCCGGTGGCCGTCGAGGTGCCGACCGCGGAGCTGATGCAGGACCTGGGTGCTCGGCTCGCCGAGCTGCTGCGACCCGGCGACCTGGTGATCGCGTCCGGTGATCTGGGAGCGGGCAAGACGACCCTGACCCAGGGCATCGGTCGGGGCCTGGACAGCGAAGGTGCTGTCATCTCCCCGACCTTCGTGCTCTCCCGCATCCACCCCTCGCGGGCGGAGCGACCGGCCCTGGTGCACGTCGACGCCTATCGGCTCGGCAGTGCCGAGGAGCTGGACGACCTCGATCTGGACGCGACCGCGGCCTCGGCCGTCACGGTGGTCGAGTGGGGCGCGGGGCTGGCCGAGGGTCTCGCCGACCACCGGCTGGAGATCGACATCCGCCGGTCGGTCCACGCCGTCGGCGGCGACGACATCGACGGTCGCCTGGTCGTCCTGCGCCCGGTGGGGGAGCGGTGGTCCGACGTCGACCTGAGCAGCCTGAAGGTCGGGAGTCACCGTGGCTGACCGCCGCTCCGTCGTGCTCGGCATCGACACCTCCACCGTCGTCTGCGTGGGTCTGGCCGTCGACGGCGAGCTGGTCGGCATCGGTCAGGTCGCCGACCGGATGGCTCATGCCGAACAGCTCACCCCACTGGTCCGCCAGGTGTGCCGTGAGGCGGCTGTCGCCCCGACGGAGCTGAGCGACGTCGTCGTCGGGCTCGGCCCGGGGCCGTACACGGGCCTGCGGGTCGGCATCGTCACCGCCCGGGTGCTGGCCGAGATCGCCGGGGCCCGCCTGCGCGGCATCTGCTCGCTCGACGTGATCGCGGCCCAGTTCGCCGCCGCACACCCCGACGGGGAGTTCGTGGTGGCCACCGACGCCCGACGCAAAGAGGTCTACTGGGCCCGGTACGCCGTCGACGGCAGCCGACTCGAAGGGCCGTCGGTGAACGCGGCGGAGGATGTTCCGCGGCTGCCCACCATCGGTCCGGCCACCCTGCTCTACCCGGACCGGCTCGAGGTCGCCGGCGGTCCCGACGCTCTGGATCCGGCCATCTTGGCCACCGCCGGACCGCTGTTGGCCGACGCCGGGGTCGAGCCCCTCTACCTGCGCCGTCCCGACGCGGCCGAGCCGGGTCGACGCAAGTCGGTGCTGGTCCGCCGGGGTCGACGGTGACCGCGGCCGGCCCCGAGATCAGCATCGCGGCCGCCCGGCTCGACGACCTGCCCCAGATCTTGGGTCTGGAGACCGCCGGGTTCACGCCGAACGAGCAGTGGAGCGATCGCAGCTGGCAGGGTGAGCTGCTGGGCGACGGGCGCACCACCCTGTTGGCCCGGAGGCACGTCCCCGTCGGGGTGATCGCTCTGCAGACGGTCGGCGATGTCGCCGATCTGCACCGGCTGGTGGTCTCGCCCCGCCATCGCCGGCAAGGCGTCGGTGCGGCGCTGGTCGCAGCGGGGCTGACCGCGGTCCGGCACGCCGGCGCCCGCTCGGTGATGCTCGAGGTGGCCTGGGACAACGACCCTGCCATCGCCCTGTACCAGTGGCTCGGCTTCGAGCAGCTGACCGCGCGCGACGACTACTACGGTCCGGGTCGGCACGCGCTCATCCTGCGGCTGTGGGACCTCCCCGCCTGGACCCCGCCCGACACCGCCGACCCACAGACGAAAGAGAGCGCCTGATGAGCGGCCCGCTGATCCTGGGGATCGAGTCGTCCTGCGACGAGACCGGAGTCGGTGTGGTCCGCGGCACCGAGCTGCTGGCCAACGAGGTGGCCTCCAGCGTGGCCGAGCACGTGCGCTTCGGCGGCGTCGTGCCCGAGGTCGCGAGTCGCGCGCACCTGGAGGCGCTGCTGCCGACCCTGCGCCGGGCCCAGCAGACCGCGGACATCGACCTGTCGCAGATCGACGGCATCGCCGTCACCGCCGGCCCCGGTCTGATGGGCGCTCTGGTGGTGGGTCTGGCGGCGGCCAAGGCCCTCGCCTATGCGCTGGACAAGCCGCTGTACGGGGTGAACCACCTCGCCGGCCACGTCGCCGTCGACCTGGTCGAGCACGGCCCGCTGCCGCAACCGTGCCTGGCGCTGCTGGTCTCGGGCGGCCACACCTCGCTGCTGCAGGTCGACGACGTGGCCCGCTCCATCACCGAGCTCGGCAGCACCATCGACGACGCCGCAGGGGAGGCGTACGACAAGGTGGCCAGGCTGCTGTCGTTGCCCTATCCCGGCGGTCCGCACATCGACCGCGCCGCCGCCGACGGCGATCCCACGGCGATCGCCTTCCCGCGCGGCCTGACCAGCCGCCGCGACCTCGAGCGGCATCGCTTCGACTTCTCCTTCTCCGGTCTCAAGACCGCCGTCGCCCGCTACGTGGAGACGGCCGAGGCCGAAGGCCGTACGGTGCCGACCGCCGACGTGGCCGCCAGCTTCCAGGAGGCCGTCTGCGACGTGCTCAGCGCCAAGGCGATCGACGCCTGTCAGGCCACCGGCGCCACGGACCTGCTGATCGGTGGTGGTGTGGCGGCCAATCGCCGGTTGCGCGAGCTGCTCGCCGAGCGGTCGGCGGCCGCCGGCGTACGGCTGCGCACACCCCCACCCGCGCTCTGCACGGACAACGGCGCGATGATCGCGGCTCTGGGCGCCGCCGTGGTGACCGCCGGCTGGGCCCCCTCTCCACCCGACATCGGAGCGGACTCGCGGCTGCCGGTCGACCGCATCTGCCTGTGACCGGGGCGCCACCGCCGACCCACCCGCTGGCCACCCCGGTCGGTCGGGAGGCGCTGGCGGCGGCAGCGGCACGGACGGACCCGGACAGTCTGGCCGCGGCGACCGCCCTGCGGTCGCAGTTCCCGCCCGAGCTGGCCGCGGCCGCGCTGACCCAGATCGCGCTGCGGCGGGCGGCCCGGTCCAAGCTGGGCGACCGGGCCGACGAGCTGCTGCTGACCCGGGCCGGACTGGAGCAGGCCAGCCGCGCCGCCGTCGCCGCGCACCACGCGTCCCGGTTCGTGGCGACGGGCGTACGCCGGGTGGTCGACCTGGGCTGTGGCCTGGGCACGGACGCGCTGGCTCTGCTGGACGCCGGCCTCGAGGTGGTCGCCGTGGAGGCCGACCCGGAGACCGCGTCGATCGCGCAGGCCAACCTGGGGGACCGGGCCGAGGTCCTGGTGGGCGACGCGGTCGAGCTGGCGCCGCTGCTGCTGGGTCCGGGTGTGGCGGCGTACGCCGACCCGGCGCGACGGACCAGCCGTGGACGCAGCTGGCGGATGGAGGACCTGAGCCCGCCCTGGACGTTCGTCGAGGCCCTCCTGGCGGGCGACCGGGTGACCGGGGTGAAGCTCGGCCCCGGTCTGCCGCACCGAGTCATCCCGGCCGCCGTCGAGGCGGAGTGGGTGGGCGAGCGGGGCGACACGGTGGAGGTCGGTCTCTGGTCCGGGCCCGGGTCGCTGGCCGACGGGCGAGCGGCGTTGCTGCTGCCCGACGATCGTCTGGTCGTCGACCCGGGGGCGCCGACCCTGCCGTCCGGTCCGGTCGGCGCCGTGCTCTACGAGGCCGCCGGCGCGGTGACCCGGGCCGGCGGTCTCGACCAGGTGGGAGCCGAGCTGGACGCCTGGCGGCTGCACCCCGATCTCGCCTACCTGACCGCCGACCACGCCCGGCCGACGCCGTTCGCGACCGCGTTCGAGGTGCTCGAGGTGCACCCGTACACCGAGCAGGCGCTGCGGCACTGGGTCCGCGAGCGGGGGATCGGGACCCTGGAGATCAAGAAGCGGGGTCTCGACCTCGACCCCGCGGTGCTGCGCAAGCGGCTGAAGCTGCGGGGGAGCGCGGCGGCCACCGTGGTCCTCACCCGCACGGTCGAGGCCACGGTGATGCTGGTCGTGCGCCGTCTGCGCACCGATCGACCAGACAGCGTGTGAGTCCGGGGTGCGTCTGGCCCGCGGACTCACACGCTCTTCGCGCCCACCCGCAGGTGAGTCAGTAGGCTCGCGACCATGCCTGACGAGCGACCAGTCGTGCCCGCCGAGTGGGGCGAGGAGCGACGCCGTGAGGTGACCTGGCACGATCCGGCCGTCGGGGCGGGGGCGGGACGGAGCCTCTCCGGACGGGACTACCTGACCGCCATGCTCGAGGGCCGGCTGCCCCCACCGCCGATCGCGCAGACCCTGGGCTTCACCCTGTCCAGGATCGACGACGGCGAGGCGTGGTTCACCTGCCCGCCGGACGAGTCCCACTACAACCCGATCGGCGTCGTCCACGGCGGTCTGGTCTGCACGCTCCTCGACTCCGCCCTGGCCTGCGCCGTCCACAGCCAGCTGCCGGCCGGGGTCGGCTACACCTCGATCGAGCTCAAGGTCAGCTACCTCCGCGCGGTCACCCCGGCCAGCGGGACCCTGGTCGCGCACGGGCACGTGACCAAGCCGGGACGGCGGGTGGCGTTCGTCGACGGTGACGTCCGCGACGCCGCCGGTGCCGTCGTCGCGACCGCCAGCGGCAGCTGCCTGATCATGGGCAGCTGAGCTCGTGACCGACGCCCTCCTGGTCGCGCTCTATGTGGCCGCCGGCATCGCGGCGGCCTGGGACGCGCGGCGCAAGGGCTACGACGACCGGCTGTTCCTGGTCCTGGGCATCCTCCTCGGACCGATCCTGCTGATCATCATGTGGCTGCTCAAGCCGAAGCCACTGGCCGTCGGCACGCCCGTCCGGCCGGCCGCCCCGATCGCCCTCGACGACGGTCGCAAGATCCCGCCGTCGCACGTCTCGGTGATCCGGGCCACGTCGGTGATCGACAACACCCTGGTCTGCCAGATCACGGCCCCCGACTCCAGCCGCCACTGGGTCGCGCAGGAGGCCCTGACCCGGGTGCGCCACCGCAGCTGACGGTCATCGCAGCCGACGCACACCGTGGGTCGGCCCACCTCTGACATCGGACGGGTGGACCGCGCGTCGGGGTTCCCAGCCACCGGTTCGTGCGTTTACGGTGTTAACTCGACGGCCACACGCAGAGAGGCGTGCGCATGTCCAGTGACATCTCGATCGACAAGACCCTCGACGTGGACCCGGCCGAGACCGGCTTCCGTCTCGGCACCAAGCACCTGGGGCCGCCCAAGGTGGCCGATCTCCCGGAGCCGCCGTCAGGTTGGCTGAAGATCATCGGTCCCGGCATCGTGGGGGCCGGCGTGGGCCTCGCCTCCGGCGAGTTCATCCTCTGGCCCTACATCGCCAGCCAGGTCGGGCTCGTCTTCCTCTGGGGCGCGGTCGTGGGCGTGATGACCCAGTGGTTCCTCAACATGGAGATCGAGCGCTACACGCTGGCCACGGGGGAGACCGCCCTCACCGGGTTCAACCGGCTCGGACGCCACTGGGGCCTGGTCTTCGCGATCATGGCCTACTTCGCCAACCTGTGGCCGGGCTGGGCCACGAGCTCGGCGGCGATGCTGTCCTACATCTTCGGCGGCTCCATCCGCTGGATCGCCATCGCCATCCTGGTCGTGGTGGCGCTCATCCTGACGCTGGCTCCCCGCATCTACGTGGCGCTGGAGCGGCTGATCACCGTCAAGGTGATCCTGATCGGCGGCTTCTTCATCGTCGCCCTCGCCCTCGTGGTCAAGGGGGACACCTGGGCCGAGCTGCCCCGGGCGGTGACCAGCTTCGGGCAGTTCCCCGCCGAGCTGGGCTTCGCGCTGATGATGGGCGCCATCGCCTACGCGGGTGCCGGCGGCGGACAGAACCTCTGCCAGAGCAACTGGATCCGGGACAAGGGCTTCGGCATGGGGATCCACGTGCCCAGCCTGGTCAGCCCGATCACCGGCGAGAAGCACGCGGCCCGCTTCGTCGGGGCGTACGTGTTCCCCGACACCCCGGAGAACCGGGACCGCTGGCGGCGGTGGTGGCGGTTCGCCAACGTGGAGCAGCTCGCGACCTTCGTGCTCATCACCATCCTGACCATCACCGCGACCTCCCTGCTGGCCGTGGCGACCCTGTACGGCCGCGACGACGTGGCCAACAACATCAGCTTCCTGCAGACCGAGGGCCAGGTGCTGGCCGAGACGGTCGGCGAATGGTTCGCGGTGCTGTTCTGGGGGATCGGTGCGTTCTCGCTGTTCGCCGCAGCGGTCGGCATCGTCGACTACACCACCCGGCTGATGGCGGACGTGCTGAAGTCGACCTACCTGCGGGACCGGGAGATCACCGAGAGCCGGCTCTACACCTACCTGGTGCTGGCGATCGTCGGGATCGGCATCGCCATCCTGCTGGCCGGGCTGGACCAGCCCCTGGTGCTGCTGGTCATCTCCGGCTGCACGGCCGGGGTGATGATGTTCATGTACTCGATCCTGCTGCTGGTGATGAACCGGAAGGCCCTGCCGGCCAGCATCAGGGTCCGCAGCTATCGGGTGGCCGCGCTGATCTGGTCGACGCTGTTCTTCGGCTTCATGGCGGTGCTGGCGCTCAACGAGCAGATTCGCAAGCTCTTCTGACCTGACCAGCAGATTCGCAAGCTCTTCTGAGTTGGACCATCAGATTCGCAAGCTCTTCTGAGGTTCACAGGTTGGTGCTGGCACTCCCCAGAGGTGAGTGCTAATGTCGTTTTGGCACTCTCCCATGGAGTGTGCCAACCCGGTCGAGGCGGCACCCGCGACGACGCAGCGACCGAACGTACTCGCACCCACGCACTCCAACTGAAAGGGGTTTGAACGTGTCTACCACGATCAAGCCGCTCGAGGATCGCATCCTCGTCCAGCCGCTCGAGGCCGAGCAGACCACCAAGTCCGGCCTGGTCATCCCCGACACCGCCAAGGAGAAGCCGCAGGAGGGCAAGGTGCTCGCCACCGGTCCCGGGCGGATCGACGACAACGGCAACCGGGTCCCGCTCGACGTGTCCGTCGACGACGTCGTGATCTTCAGCAAGTACGGCGGCACCGAGGTCAAGTACGACGGCCAGGACCTGCTGCTGCTGAACGCTCGCGACATCCTCGCGGTCGTCACCAAGTGACGCTGGCACCCTCAACCGTCACCAAGTAAGGAACGAAACACATGGCAAAGATCCTTCAGTTCGACGAGGAGGCGCGCCGCTCGCTCGAGCGTGGCGTCGACATCCTCGCCAACACCGTGAAGGTCACCCTCGGCCCGAAGGGCCGTTACGTGGTGCTCGACAAGAAGTGGGGTGCCCCCACCATCACCAACGACGGCGTGACCGTCGCCCGTGAGGTCGAGCTCGACGATCCCTACGAGAACCTCGGCGCGCAGCTCGCGAAGGAGGTCGCCACCAAGACGAACGACGTCGCCGGTGACGGCACCACCACCGCGACGGTGCTGGCCCAGGCGCTGGTGCACGAGGGCCTCAAGGCCGTCGCCTCCGGTGCCAACCCGATCGGCCTCAAGCGGGGCATCGACGCTGCGGTGACCGCCGTCGTCGATCGTCTGCGCGAGATCGCCCGGGACGTGGAGACCACCGAGGACATGTCCCACGTGGCCACCATCTCCGCCCGGGACGCCGAGATCGGCACCCTGATCGCTGATGCGTTCGACAAGGTCGGCAAGGACGGCGTCATCACCGTCGACGAGTCGAACACCTTCGGCACCGAGCTCGAGTTCACCGAGGGCATGCAGTTCGACAAGGGCTACCTGTCGCCCTACTTCGTCACCGATCCCGAGCGGATGGAGGCCGTCCTCGACGACCCGTACATCCTGATCAACTCCGGCAAGATCAGCTCGATGAACGAGCTGCTCCCGCTGCTGGAGAAGGTCATCGGCGCGTCCGGCACCTTGTTCATCGTGGCCGAGGACGTCGACGGCGAGGCGCTGTCCACCCTCGTGGTGAACAAGATCCGCGGCACCTTCACCTCCGTCGCGGTCAAGGCCCCGGCGTTCGGTGACCGGCGCAAGGCCATGCTCGAGGACATCGCCATCCTGACCGGTGGCACGGTCGTCGCGCCCGAGGTCGGCCTCAAGCTCGACCAGATCGGCCTGGAGTCCCTGGGTCGTGCCCGTCGCATCGTGGTGACGAAGGACAACACCACCATCGTCGACGGCGCCGGCGAGAGCGACGAGGTCAAGTCCCGCGTCGCGCAGCTGCAGGCCGAGATCGAGCGGACCGACTCCGACTGGGATCGCGAGAAGCTCCAGGAGCGGGTCGCCAAGCTCGCCGGTGGCGTCTGCGTGATCAAGGTCGGCGCGGCCACCGAGGTCGAGCTCAAGGAGAAGAAGCACCGGATCGAGGACGCTGTGTCCGCGACCCGCGCTGCGATCGAGGAGGGCATCGTGGCCGGTGGCGGTTCCGCCATCATCCACGCGGGTGCCGCTCTCGACGGCGACCTCGGACTGACCGGCGATGAGAAGGTCGGCGTCGGCATCGTCCGTCGCTCGCTCGCCGAGCCGCTCCGCTGGATCGCCGAGAACGGTGGCTACCAGGGCTACGTCGTCACCTCCAAGGTGGCCGAGATGACGCCGGGCAACGGCTTCAACGCGGCGACCGGCGAGTACGGCGACCTGCTCGGTGCCGGCGTCCTCGACCCGGTCAAGGTGACTCGGTCGGCGCTGGCCAACGCGGCGTCCATCGCCTCGCTGCTGCTCACCACGGAGACCCTCGTGGTGGAGAAGCCCGAGGAGGAGGAGCCGGCTGCTGCCGGTCACGGTCACTCGCACTGACCTGCCTCTCTGCTGGACACACACAGGGCCCTTCCCCTTCGGGGGGAGGGCCCTGTGGCGTTGTCGAGGTCGTTCCGGGGATGTTGGTGCGAGGGCGCCGCGGATTGGGCCTGTCTGTCGGCGCTCGGGTGCGGGTGGGGCCGGTCTGGTGCAGGTGCGGGTAGTGCTGGTGGGTCGTCCCGGACGTGATCCAGCGGACCGAGAAGGAGTGGACACAACCGGTGGGCGGCGCCGGAGGTG
The DNA here is from genome assembly GCA_963794405.1 of uncultured Actinomycetota bacterium. Classification (GTDB taxonomy): domain Bacteria; phylum Actinomycetota; class Actinomycetes; order Propionibacteriales; family Propionibacteriaceae; genus Microlunatus. Next base: position 310,535 of record CAWCDP010000012.1, on the reverse strand, counting down.
CGTCTCCTCCTTCTCGACGGCGGTGGCGCTCGGACCGACCACGACGGTGTACGTGAACGCGGCGCCTGTGAGCGAGCCGCCCGCGATTGCCGTCGACTGACGGAATGTTGCACGTCACCCCGCTGCGGGTGCGGAAGATGCCGTCGACTGACGGAATGTTCGGTGCGCCGCGGCTCCGGGGGCGGAAGATGCCGTCGACTGACGGAATGTTCGGTGCGCCGCGGCTCCGGGGGCGGAAGATGCCGTCGACCGACGGAATGTTCGACAACACCCCTCGCGGACGCGGTGAATGCCGTCGGTTGACGGGATATCCGAGGCCAGAGGCCAGACCAGAGGGCCGGAGGCCGGAAGGACACCCCAGAGGTGGCGTCGCACGTGCGTCTGCTCCTTCTCGACGACCGAGCCGCCCCGATGAGGGAACCCTCACGTAGATGAGGCGTCCCTCATCAAGGCGTCATCCGCGTCTCATCCGTGGCCGATGGAATCTTCCTCAGACGGGCACCCGGCCCGTTCTCCACGCAGAGGAGTTCGGCATGACCATCACCACCACCGCCCGTCGCTTCACCCGCTGGGCCGTCGTCCCCGCCGCCCTCGGTCTGGGTCTCGGCCTGACCGCCCTCGCCGCCCCGACCGCGGAAGCGGCGAGCTACACCTGCAACGGCTACAAGGCCACCATCGTCGGCACCAACGGCAACAACGACATCGAGGGCACCAGCGGCCGCGACGTCATCGTCGCCCTGGGTGGCCACGACGAGATCGACGGGAACGGCGGCAACGACGTGATCTGCGCGGGCGCCGGCAACGACGAGGTCGACGGCGGCTCGGGCAACGACTGGATCGACGGCGGCAGCGGCCACGACGACCTCGAGGGCGGCTCCGGCCGGGACCACATCAAGGGCGGCTCCGGCAACGACCACCTCGAGGGCGAGAGCGGCCGGGACAGGCTCTACGGCAACTCCGGTCGCGACCTGGTCGAGGGCGGTACGGCCAAGGACACGGTCAGCGGTGGCTCCGGCGCCGACGTCGTCAAGCAGAGGTACGCCGGCGACCGGCAGGAAGATCGCTGGGAGGACCAGAACCGCTACGACGACTGACCTCGCAGCGTTCCTTCCCCCACGGACGGCAGCCCCTCACCGGGCTGCCGTCCGTGTCTGCGTCCGGGGCGCCGCCCACTAGGCTCGCGCGGTGAGCAACCCGTTCTTCACCGCCAGCGACCTGCCGTACGAGCTGCCGCCCTTCGCCGACATCAACATCGAGCACTTCCGTCCGGGGTTGGACGCGGGGATGGCCGAGCAGCTGGACGAGATCCGAGCGATCGCCGACAGCGACGCACCGGCCACGTTCGCGAACACGATCGTCGCGCTGGAGCGCTCCGGTCGCACACTCGACCGCGTACGCCGGGTGTTCTGGTGCCTGACCTCGGCCGACACCAACCCCGAGCTGCAGGCGATCGAGACGGAGTACGCACCCCGGCTCTCGGCGCACGCCGACGCGATCACCCTGGATCGCGCCCTGTTCGCGCGGATCGACGAGCTGTACGCCGCGCGCGACGAGCTGGGTCTGGATGCGGAGTCGACGAAGCTCCTGGAGCGCTACCACCTCGACTTCGTCCGGGCCGGCGCCGCCCTCGACGAAGCCGACCAGGACCGGCTGCGCGAGCTCAACGCAGAGCTGGCCACGCTGTCGGCCGAGTTCGGTGTCCGGCTGCTCGCCGCCGCGAAGGGTGCGGCCGTGCACGTGAGCGACGTCGCCGAGCTGGACGGACTCAGCGACGACGCCATCGCCGCGGCCGCGGAGACGGCGACGCAGCGCGGCCTCGACGGCTACCTGATCGAGCTCATCCTGCCCACCCACCAGCCGGTGCTGACCTCCCTCCGCAGCCGCGACCTCCGCCGGCGGGTGCTCGCCGCGTCCGTCGGGCGAGGTTCCGACGTCGACACCGACACCAGCGACATCGTGCGCCGGATGGTGGTGGCCCGCGCCCGCCGGGCGGTGCTGCTCGGCTACCCGACCCACAGCGACTACGTGCTCGCCGACCGTACGGTGGGTTCCAACGCGCGGCTCGACGCGACCCTGCAGCAGCTGATCCCGGCTGCCGTCGAGAACGCCCATCGCGATCAGGCCCGGCTGACCGAGGCGTTGGTCGCCGACACCGGCGAGCGAGACTTCGGTGCCCACGACTGGGCCTACTACGCCCAGCGGGTCGACGTCGATGCCGGAGGAGACGATGACAGCCGAGCCGGTGCACCGGACGCCGCGGTCCTGCGGCCGTACTTCGAGCTGACCCGGACCGTGGAGGAGGGAGTCTTCGGGGCTGCCGGGGCGGTCTACGGTCTGACGTTCCGCCGGCGCGATGACCTCATCGGCTACCACCCCGACGTCGTGGTCTACGAGGTGATCGACTCCTCGGGCGCTCCCGTCGGTCTGTTCCTCGGCGACTTCTACACCCGACCCGGCAAGCAGGGCGGCGCGTGGATGGAGTCGTTCGTCGCCCAGAACAGGCTGCTGGAGCAGCTTCCGGTGGTGGTGAACAACCTCAACCTGGCCAAGCCGCCGGCCGGTCAGCCGACGCTGCTGAGCATGGACGAGATCCGCACCCTGTTCCACGAGTTCGGTCACGCGCTGCACGGTCTGCTGTCGTCGGTCACCTATCCCCGGCTGGCCGGCACCGCGGTGTCCCGGGACTTCGTCGAGTACCCGTCGCAGGTCAACGAGATGTGGGGGACCGATCCCGCGATCCTCGCGCACTACGCCCGGCACCTCGAGACCGGAGAGCCGCTGCCCCCCGAGCACATCGCCGGCCTGCAGGGCGGTCGCGGCGCGGACCAGGCGCGGGAGACGATCAGCTTCCTGGCCGCGACCTGGCTGGACCTCGCCTGGCACCGGCTGACCGAAGCCGAGGTGGACGAGGCCGTCCGCGACATCGACGCCTTCGAGGCCCGGGTGCTGGGAGAGGTGGGGCTCGACGTGGCCACCATCCCGCCGCGCTACCGGAGCCGCTACTTCAACCACATCTTCTCGTCCGGCTACGCAGCCGGCTACTACTCCTACATCTGGAGCGAGATCCTCGACGCCGACACCGTCGAGTGGTTCGCCGAGCACCGCGACAGCCTGCGCGAAGCCGGCGACGTGTTCCGGGCCGAGCTGCTCAGCCGCGGCGGCAGCGGGGACGAGATGGGCTACTTCGAGGCCTTCCGCGGTCGTCCGCCCCGGATCGAGCCGCTGCTCCGTCGACGGGGTCTGCTGACCGCCTGACCTGGTGGCGGTCCGTTTGGCGCCCTGGAGTCACCGACGGTCGCTTCGAGCCGCCCTGGCCGGTCCGTTTGGCGCCCTGGAGTCACGGACGGTCGCTCCCGACGACTCCGTACGGGCCGGTGCACGGACGAAGCCGATCAGCGTCGCCCACTCCGAGCAGCGGAACTCTCGTCGGCCACCCTTCGATCAGGTACGCCCGTACGGCTCCGCCCGGATAGTCTTTGACCGGTAGCCGGGCCGCAGACGTGTCCCGGGGATCCGTACGGCAAGAGAGGGAACACGTGTCGCACTCCATGGGCGATCTGACACCCGCGGGCGTGCCGCAGCCGTTCGCGACGATGGGTCTCACCTTCGACGACGTGCTGCTGCAGCCCAACCAGAGCGACATCATCCCGTCCGAGGTGGACACCAGCACGCCGGTGTCCAAGCGGATCTCGGTGAAGATCCCGCTGATCTCCTCCCCGATGGACACGGTGACCGAGGCGCGGATGGCTGTCGCGATCGCCCGCCAGGGCGGTCTCGGGGTGATCCACCGCAACCTGTCCATCGAGGACCAGGCGCACCAGGTCGACATCGTGAAGCGCTCCGAGGCCGGCATGATCGACGAGCCGATCACGATCTCCCCCGAAGCCACGATCGGTGAGGCCGACGCGATGTGCGGCCGCTACCGGATCTCCGGGGTGCCGGTCGTCGATCGGGACCTGACCCTGCTCGGCATCGTCACCAACCGCGACATGCGCTTCGAGACCGATCCCAGCCGCCTGGTCGGCGACGTGATGACCAAGATGCCCCTGGTCACCGGCTCGGTGGGGATCGCCCCCGAGGACGCCATGGCGCTGCTCGCCCGGCACAAGATCGAGAAGCTGCCGCTGGTCGACGCCCAGGGACGGCTCAAGGGTCTGATCACCCTCAAGGACTTCGTCAAGTCCGACCAGTACCCGCTGGCCACCAAGGACGAGCAGGGCCGGCTCCGGGTGGGTGCGGCGGTCGGCTTCTTCGGCGACTCGTGGAAGCGGGCGATGGCCCTGGTCGAGGAGGGCGTCGACCTGCTGGTCGTGGACACCGCGCACGGCCACTCCCACGGCGTGGTCGACATGGTCCGCCGGCTCAAGGCCGAGGCCGCCTGCCGCGACGTCGACGTCGTCGGCGGCAACGTGGCCACGTACGCGGGCGCGAAGGCCCTGGTCGATGCCGGGGTCGACGGCGTCAAGGTGGGCGTCGGGCCGGGCTCGATCTGCACCACGCGGGTGGTCGCCGGCGTCGGCGTCCCGCAGGTGACCGCCATCCACAACGCGTCCCGGGCCTGTCGTCCGGCCGGTGTCCCGCTGATCGGCGACGGTGGCCTGCAGTACTCCGGCGACATCGCCAAGGCCCTGGTGGCCGGCGCGGACACGGTGATGCTCGGCTCGCTGCTGGCCGGGTGCGAGGAGAGCCCCGGTGACCTGATCTTCCTGAACGGCAAGCAGTTCAAGGCGTACCGGGGGATGGGGTCGCTCGGAGCGATGGCCTCCCGCGGGCGCAACGCCTCGTTCTCCAAGGACCGCTACTTCCAGGGTGACGTCACCAACGACTCGAACCTGATCGCCGAGGGCATCGAGGGCCAGGTGCCCTTCCGCGGTCCGCTGGCCGCGGTGGCGTACCAGCTCATCGGCGGGCTGCGGCAGTCGATGTTCTACACCGGGGCCGCCACCATCCGCGAGCTGCACGAGCGCGGCAGCTTCGTCCGGATCACCTCGGCCGGTCTCCGGGAGTCACACCCCCACGACATCCAGATGACCGTCGAAGCCCCCAACTACGCCGGCTAGGCGTTCGCGCCTCGTCCCCTTTCCCCGAGCAACCCGACCGAGTTTTCCCCCGAGCAACCAGACAGGGTCGTCGTACGGTGCTGTCAGCAAGGAACTCCCCATGTTCGAGATCGGCCGCAGCAAGCGGGCCCAGCAGGCGTTCGCGTTCGACGACATCGCGATCGTCCCCTCCCGCCGCACGCGCGGCGAGGAGCAGGTCAACCTGACCTGGCGGATCGACGCGTTCACCTTCGACTTCCCGCTGATCGCGGCGCCGATGGACTCGGTGATGTCACCGGCCACCGCGATCGAGATGGGCCGGCTCGGCGGTCTGGGGGTGCTGAACCTCGAAGGGCTCTGGACCCGGTACGAGAACCCCGAGCCGCTGCTGGAGGAGATCGCCGCCATCGACGACCCGGCTTCTGCGACCCGGCGGATGCAGGAGGTCTACGCCGAGCCGATCAAGGAGGAGCTGATCGGTCAGCGGGTCGCCGAGGTCCGCAGCGCGGGCGTTCCCGCGGCGGGCGCCCTGTCGCCGCAGAACACCCAGGCGTACGCGGGCGCGGTGGTCGCGTCCGGCGTCGACTTCTTCGTCATCCGCGGCACCACGGTCTCGGCCGAGCACGTCGCCGGCAAGGTCGAGCCGCTCAATCTCAAGCAGTTCATCTACGCCCTCGACGTGCCCGGTCATCGTCGGCGGCTGCGCGACCTACCAGGCCGCCCTGCACCTGATGCGGACGGGCGCGGCCGGGGTGCTGGTCGGCTTCGGCGGTGGCGCCGCGCACACCACCCGGGACGTGCTGGGGGTGGCCGTGCCGATGGCCTCGGCGGTCTCCGACGTCGCGGCGGCCCGGCGCGACTACCTGGACGAGTCCGGCGGCCGCTACGTGCACGTGATCGCCGACGGCTCGGTCGGTCGCTCCGGTGACATCGCCAAGGCGATCGCCTGCGGTGCGGACGCGGTCATGGTCGGCTCACCGCTGGCCAAGGCCGCCGAGGCCCCCGGACGGGGCTACCACTGGGGCCCGGAGGCCTGGCACGCGACGCTGCCCCGGGGCGAGCGGGTCGCGTTCGACGTGGTCGGCAGCCTCGAGCAGATCCTGCGCGGACCCTCGACGGTGCCCGACGGCACGATGAACCTGATCGGCGCGCTGCGCAAGGCGATGGCCACCACCGGCTACACCGAGGTCAAGGAGTTCCAGCGGGTCGAGGTCATCGTCGGCTGACTGGATGGGCGTCCGGCCACCCCGAGAGGATCCGCCTGTGACCGCAACGACACCCCCGGCGAGCCGGATCACCGCGAGCGACCTGGCCGCCGCCGAGCTGGACGTGCTCGTCGTCGGAGGTGGGATCGTCGGCGCGGGCGTCGCGCTGGACGCGGTCACCCGTGGCCTCCGGGTCGCTCTGGTCGACGCGGGGGACTGGGGTGGGGGAAGGTCCGGGCGCAGCAGCACCCTGGTGCACGGCGGACTGGTCGACCTTCGTCGGATCGGTGTGCCCGCCGTCGCCGCGCTCCGGCGCGAGCGCGATCTGCTGCTGGACCGCACGGCACCCCACCTCGTCCGCCGGGTCCCGCTGCTGGTGCCGCTCACCGGAGGTCTGGTCGAACGCCTCGCCGTGGGCGCGGGCCTGAGCCTGTACGACGCCGCGGCCTTCTCCATCCGCCAACCCGGGGTGCTGCCCGGGCACCGGCAGCTGCCGCGACGGGCCGTGCCGCGACTCGCCCCGGCGGTGGCGATGGACCGGGTGACCGGGGCCGTCCAGCTGTACGAGGCGCAGGTCGACGACGCCCGGCTGACGATCGCCGTGGTGCGGACGGCGATGGCGTACGGAACGCTGGCTGCGGCTCGGACACCGGTGCGCCGGCTGCTGACCGAGGCCGCACCCGGGGGTGGGGAGGTCCTCGACGGGGTCGGGCGGGTGACCGGGGCGGTGCTGGACGACCCCGCTCGGGGTCCCGTGACGGTCCGCGCCCGGGTGGTGGTGCTGGCCGCCGGCACCGAGGTGTCGGACCTGATGCCGGGCGCGGGGACCAGGCCACCGAGCTCGGTCCCACCGCCGTCGTCCGTCCACCTGGTGCTTCCCCGTGGTCGGCTCCGGTCGTCGACGGGTCTGGTGCTGCGCGAGGACGACCGCGTCGTCTACGTGGTGCCCTGGGGTCGGCACTGGATCGTGGGCACGACGGCGGCCTGGTCGGAGCCCGGCCGGCTCCTGGCCGCCCTCAACGACCAGCTGGCCCGGCCGATCGCCGCCGATGCCGTGGAGAGCACCTTCGCCGGTCCGGCCCCGCTGGGGCCCGACGGTGACCGCGCACCGACCGTGCAGGTGCCCGGTCCGGGGCTGGTGCTGGTCAGGGGGAGCGGGCTGGCCGGCTACCGCGGCGACGCCGAGCGAGCGGTCGACGCGGCCGTCGCCCAGCTCGGCGGTCTGCACCCGACGTCGACGACCACGAGGGTGCCCCTGCTGGGGGCGGACGGTTTCACCGCGCGCTGGAACCAGCGGCATCTGCTGGCCCGCCGGGCGGGGGTGCCGGTGGTGGTGCTCGAGCACCTGCTCCGGCGGTACGGATCCGAGACCGAGGCGCTGATCGAGGCGATCCGGCGGCGGCCGGAGCTCGGCCGGCCGCTGCCCGGCGCCGAGGACTATCTCGGCGTCGAGGTCTGGTTCGCCGTCGTGCACGAGGGTGCGACCCAGCTGGAGGACGTGCTCACCCGGCGGACCCGGATCGCGATGGAGACCTGGGACGGCGGCGCCGAGGCGGCGGCCGGTGTCGCGGAGCTGATGGCCACCGAGCTGGGCTGGGACGACGCCGAGAGGTCTCGACAGATCAGCCGCAACCTGCGCGGGGCGGCGGCCGATCGCTGAGCCCTCGGCCGATCGCTGAGTTCTCGACCCGAAGGCGATCGCAGACGCCCTTGCGCGACGGCTACCGGCCGCCGGACGGCACCAGCGGCACGAGCGCGTCCCAGCGGGCGGTCTCGCAGGCGTTCGTCCGCGAGAGGGCGGCGAAGATCTGCTCCCCGCGCCAGGTGCCGGTGACGGTGGCCTTCTGCGGTCCGCCGTAGACCTGAGCGCACATCCTGTCCTTGGGCACGGGGTTCAGCGCCGAGCGATGTCCCTCGATCGCCGCGCACGCCTGCTCGGCGTCGGGATGGTCGCCACCGGTGGGGTCACAGGTCAGGCTCCAGGTCGACGTGCTGCCGGACCCGTCGTCGACCACGATCGTCAGCTGCGACGGCCCACCCGGACTGCCGGTGGGCGTCCCAGTGGGCGATCCGGACGGGGCCGGAGACGCGGGGGAGGAGGCGGGAGTGCCCGGCGCGGACGGTGACGCGACCGGATCCGGGCCGCCCCCGCTGCAGGCAGATGCGGCCAGCAGCACGCCGAAGGTCATTATCAAACCTGCACGAATGCGCACGAGGACATCCTTCGCAATATTCATCGGCTGGCTATCGACGGCCTGTCGACCCGCTGTTACTGTCAAGCCTACTTGCGCCCCTAGGTGAGGGTTGGCTGACGAAAGACCATCGCGTCTTTCAGGTTCCTTCGGAGGAAAATTCATGGTCATGGCGACCTCTTCCCGCGCTTCTCGACGTCTGCGGCGTGTGTCGGCGGGACTCGCCGTCCTCGTCTCGGGTGCCCTGACGCTCAGCCTGATGCCCCTGGCCTCGGCCGACCCGACCACCGCGCCCCCCGTCTCCCTGCCGGCGCTGGCCACCACACCCGGCGACTACATCGTCAGCCTGGCCTCGGCCCCGGTGGCGGCGTACGACGGTGACCTCAAGGGCTTCGCGGCGACCCGACCAGCCTCCGGCCGCCGGGTCGACGTGTCCAGCACCAAGGCGAAGCGCTACCGCTCGTACCTGCGCGGCCAGCAGGACAAGGTGGCCGCTCGGGTGGGGGCCAAGCCGAGGACCCGGTTCGAGATCGGGCTGACCGGCTTCACCGCCAAGCTCACCCCCTCCCAGGCCAAGACCCTGGCGACCACCGACGGCGTCCTGTCGGTCACCAAGAACACGCTGCGGCAGGCCACCGACGACCGGAACTCCGTCGACTACCTGAAGCTGTCCGGAAACAACGGTGTGTGGTCGAAGCTGGGCGGCACGGCCAAGGCCGGTCGCGGCGTCGTGGTCGGCGTGCTGGACACCGGCATCTGGCCCGAGAGCGCCTCCTTCGCCGGTGACGCCTTGAAGACAGCACCCAGCGGCAAGTTCGTGCCCTACCGGTCCGGCAAGAACGTCATCATGACCAAGTCCGACGGCGGCACCTTCGAAGGCGTCTGCCAGACCGGGGTGCAGTTCACGCGCAGCGACTGCAGCACCAAGATCGTCGGGGCCCGCTACTTCGGTGACGCCTGGTTGGCCGGAGTCCCCGCCGCCGGCCGGGCCGACAGCGAGTTCGTCTCGCCGCGGGACGGTGGGGGTCACGGCAGCCACACGGCCTCGACCGCGGCCGGCAACAACGGCGTCCAGGCCGTCGTCGACGGTCGCGATTTCGGCAAGATCTCCGGGGTCGCACCCGCAGCCAAGATCGCGGCCTACAAGGTGCTGTGGGAGGCCAAGGACCCGGACCAGTCGGGCGGGCAGACCACCGACATCCTCAAGGGCATCGAGGCCGCGATCACCGACGGCGTCGACGTGATCAACTACTCGATCAGCGGCAGCGACGACCCGACCGACCCGGTCGAGCTGATGTTCCTGTCCGCCGCGTCGGCCGGGATCTTCGTCTCCGCCTCGGCCGGCAACTCCGGCCCAGGAGCCTCCACCCTGGCTCACACCTCGCCGTGGGTCACCACGGTCGGTGCCAACACGGTCGGCCCGTACTACGGCACCGTCAGCCTGGGCAACGGGCAGAAGTACGCCGGCATCTCCACCTCGGTGACCACCGCGGTCGGCCCCGCCCCCCTGGCCAACTCCGCGGCCCTGGTCGCTGCCGCCTCCACGGCAGCGGTGGCCACCCTGTGCGGACCCAACAGCCTCGACCCGGCCAAGACGGCGGGCAAGATCGTGGTCTGCGATCGCGGCACCTACGACCGGGTCGCCAAGTCCGCCGAGGTCAAGCGGGCCGGCGGTATCGGCATGGTGCTCGCCAACCCGACCGACAACTCGCTGGACGGAGACCTGCACACCATCCCGACCGTGCACGTCAACCCGCCGGCGTCGGCCGCCATCAAGACCTATGCGGCCACGGCCGGAGCAACGGCGACCCTGACCCAGGGCAACCAGAGCTCCACCAGCATCCCGTACCCGCAGATCGCCGGGTTCTCCTCTCGCGGACCTTCGACCGGCACCGGCGGGGACACGTTGAAGCCGGACCTGACCGCACCGGGGGTCGCGATCCTCGCGGCCGTGGCCCCGCCGAGCAACGCCGGGCGCGACTTCGACTTCCTCTCCGGTACGTCGATGGCCGCCCCGCACGTGGCCGGTCTGGCCGCCCTGTGGTTCGGGGCCGGCGTCAAGCCGAAGTGGTCACCGATGAAGGTCAAGTCGGCGCTGATGACCACGGCGGCCAACCTGGTCGACAAGGACGGGAACAAGGTCACCGACCCGTACGTCCAGGGCGCCGGTCAGGTGCAACCGGACAAGATGACCGACCCGGGCCTGGTCTACCCCTCCGGCGACGCCGACTGGCTCGGCTACCTGGAGGGCCTCGGCTACGACACCGGCACCGGCGTCAAGGCCATCGACCCGAGCAACTACAACACCCCGTCGATCGCCATCGGGTCGTTGCTGAAGACCCAGACCGTGACCCGCCGGGTCACCGCCGTGAAGCCGGGTCTCTACCGGGCGACGGCGAGCATCCCCGGCGTGAACGTGTCGGTGAGCCCGTCCATCCTGTCGTTCAACGCGGCGGGGGAGACCCGGACCTTCCGGGTCACCTTCACCAACAAGACCGCGGAGTTCGACCAGGCGGCGAGCGGCTTCCTGACGTGGAAGGGTGCGGGCACAACAGTCCGCATCCCGCTGGTGGTCACCCCGAAGGTGGTCGACGCTCCCGCCGCGGTGTCCGGCTCCGGCGCGTCCGGCAGGATCAAGTTCTCCGTGACTCCGGGGGTGGCCGGATCGTTCCCGATCACCGCCTCCGGGCTGGCCGAGGGTACTGCCCAGGGCCGCACGATCTCCGTGGGCGGGCAGAACCAGCACCCGGTGACCGTGCCGGCGAACGCCAAGGTGGCCCAGTTCACCGTGCGCACACCGAACACCGCGGCCGATCTCGATCTGTACGTCTACTACCGGCCCGTCGGCGGCTCCTATGTGTTGGTCGGCCAGTCGACCACCGGGTCGGCGAACGAGACAGTGGTGCTGAAGGCGCCCACCGCCGGTCAGTACATGGGGCTGGTCGTCGGCTTCGCCAACGCACCGGGGACCTCCTCCACCCCGTACACCTTCCGCGGAGCCTCGGTGAGCACCGGGGCCGGGCTGGGTAACTTCGCGGTCTCGCCGGCCAACCCGAGGGCCACGATCGGCCAGCCGATCGCCCTGACGGCCAGCTGGTCGGGCCTGCAGGCCGCTACGCCCTACCTGGGTTGGATCGAGTACCCGGACGGCAGCGGGACGATCGTCACCGTCAACTGATCCGCGCCGGGCTCGAGCCGGGGGTCGACCGACACGCATCTGTTGCGTGAGCCGTCGGCCTCCGGCTTTTTCGTACGGGTGACGCCGCAGAACGTTCACTGTTACTGTCGGGGCCACTGGGGCGCCGCCGGGGGTATCGGGGGGAACGGGGTCGCAGAGTCACCGGCGAAGGAACCCATATGTCTTCAGCGACCCCAGTTCGCTGCCGGCGGAGCGCGATCGCGCTCGCCTGCATGCTGTGCGCAGTGCTCACGATCGGGCTGAGCCCCCTGGCGTCGGCGGACCCCACCGGCGATCCGGAGCTACCGCTGCCGACCGCGGCGAGCACGGAGAGCGACTACATCGTCACCCTGGCCGATGCGCCGATCGCCGCCTATGACGGTGGGGTGAGCGGCTATGACGCCACCCAGCCGGCCGAGGGCGAGGACGTGGACGTCGACAGCGCGGACGCGAAGCGCTACCGCTCCTACCTGCGCAAGCGCCAGGACACGGTCGCCGCTCGGATCGGATCGGCCCCGGACGAGCGGTACGAGGTGGGGCTGAACGCCTTCACCGCGGAGATCACCGGTGAGCAGGCGTCCACCCTGGCCCGCACCGACGGCGTCCTGTCGGTGCACCGGAACACGCTGCGCCGGCTCCCGGACGACAAGAAGTCGGTCGACTTCCTCGGCCTGTCCGGTCCCGACGGTGTCTGGTCGAAGCTGGGCGGTTCCGACGACGCCGGCCGCGGTGTGGTCGTCGGGGTGATCGACACCGGCATCTGGCCGGAGAGCGCGTCCTTCGCCGGCGACCCCCTCCGGACCTCGTCGCGGAAGAGGCATGGCGGGATGCCGTTCGTGCCGACGCGCTCCGGCGACACCATCACCATGACCAAGTCCGACGGTGGCACCTTCACCGGCACCTGCCAGGCCGGTCAGGACTTCACCGTCGAGGACTGCAACACCAAGCTGGTCGGTGCGCGCTACTTCGGTGACACCTGGCTGGCCAAGGTGCCGGCCGCCGAACGGGATGACGTGGTCTCCCCGCGCGACGGGGAGGGGCACGGCAGTCACACCGCCTCGATCGCCGCCGGCAACCACGGAGTCCGGGCCGTGGTGGACGAGCGCGACTTCGGCCGGATCTCCGGTGTCGCCCCAGCGGCGAAGATCGCCTCCTACAAGGCGGTGTGGCAGGCGAAGAAACCGCAGGACTCTGGTGCCTATGACTCCGACGTGCTGGCCGCTATCGACGCGGCGATCAGCGACGGCGTCGACGTGATCAACTTCTCGATCAGCTCCGCCGACGACCCGACCTCCCCGGTCCAGCTCGCCTTCCTCGCTGCGGCGTCGGCCGGCATCTTCGTCTCCACCTCCGCCGGCAACTCCGGTCCCGCCCCCTCGACGGTGCAGAGCACCTCGCCCTGGGTGACCACCGTCGGAGCGCATACGATCGCGCCCTACTACGGCACGGTGACGCTGGGCAACGGCCAGGCGTACGCCGGCATCTCGACCTCCGTCGACGAGACGGTCGGTCCCGCGCCGCTCGTCAACGGTGCTGCCGTGGTGGCCGGCGGGCAGACCGCGGCGAATGCGGCGGCGTGCGCCCCCAACAGCCTCGACCCGGCCAAGGCCGGCGGCACGATCGTGGTCTGCGCCCGTGGGGTGGTGGACCGGATCGTGAAGTCGGCCGAGGTCGAGCGGGCCGGCGGCGTCGGCATGGTGCTCGCCAACCTGACCCCGAACACCCTGGACGCCGACCTGCACAGCGTGCCGACGGTCCACGTCGACCCACCGGCCTCCGCCGAGATCCAGGCCTATGCGGCCACCGCCGGCGCCACGGCCACCCTCACCGAGGGCAATGAGACGTCGACCGACCTCGCGTACCCGCAGATCGCCACGTTCTCCTCCCGGGGACCCTCCCTCGGCACCGGCGGTGACACCCTCAAACCCGACCTGGTCGCGCCCGGGGTGTCGATCCTCGGCGCCACGTCTCCGGCCAGGCACGACGGCCAGAACTTCGGGTTCCTCTCCGGCACGTCCGAGTCGGCGCCCCAGGTGGCCGGTCTTGCGGCGCTGTGGTTCGGGGCGGGGGTGCGACCGACCTGGTCGCCGATGAAGATCAAGTCGGCCCTGATGACGACCGCCGCCGATCTGGTCGACGGGTCCGGACATCGGGTGAGCGATCCGTTCGCCCAGGGTGCCGGCCGGGTCGTGCCGGACCGGATGTTCAGCCCCGGGCTGGTCTACCCGGCGTCTCAGCGGGACTGGCTGGGCTACCTCGAAGGTCTCGGCCTGGATACGGGTACCCAGACCAAGCCGATCGACCCGAGTGACTACAACGCACCGTCCATCGCCATCGGACGGCTGGTGGGGCCGCAGACCGTGACCCGCCGGGTGACTGCCGTGACGGCCGGACGCTACCGGGTCAGCGCCCACCTCCAGGGTGTCGACGTCGAGGTCAGCCCGTCGGTGCTGGACTTCCGGAACGCCGGTCAAACCCGTACGTTCCAGGTCACGTTCACGCCGACCACGGCGAGCTTCGACAAGGCCGCCACTGGTTTCTTGACCTGGAAGGGGCAGCGCGGCAGCGTGCGCATCCCGCTGGCCGTCACCCCACGAGCGCTGGAGGCTCCGGCCCGGGTTGCCGGCGCCGGATCGTCGGGCGGGTGCGGTTCTCCGTGACCTCGGGTCGAGTCCGGGACCTTCACTCGCCGTCAGCCAGCGGGCTGGCCACGGCAGCCCGCGGACAGGGTCGCTCACGCGAGACCAGCAGCTTCGCCTACGCGGATCCGATTCCCACGCCGGGCACCAAGGCGGCCCGCTTCACCGTCCGACTCGTCGGACACCGGCGCCAACCTCGACCTCTACGTCTACCATACGACGCGAACGCGCGTGGCCCGGCCTGATCGGGCAGTCGACCGGACCCTCGTCGAACGAGTCCTTCGTGGTGGCGAAGCCGTCGTCCTCCGACTCGGCCAGCACGTCGCCGGGTGCCCAGGGACTACGCGCCTTCAGGTCGCCAACGCCGGCAACGCGCCGGGCACCACGGCGACGACGTCTTCACTGCCTCAGACCGGGCTGGTCCAGGCGTCCGGCAGCGTGGGGGCGCTTCACCGTCGAGCCGACGCAGACCGAGCCACGGCGGGAACACCGATCGCGCTGACCGCCGCCTGGTCGGGACTGCCGGACGCGGTGCCGTACGTGGGCTGGATCGAGTACCCGAACGGACAGGGCACGGTCGTCACGGTCAACTGACGCTCGGCCGGGGTCGTGTCGGTGTCACCCACTGGAAGATGACCCGCCGGTTGTGATGGACTGGGCCCGCTACCGTTCTTACGGGCGGTAGACCAACGCAGGTCCGGTCTCACCTGTGATGAGACCGGACCTGCTGCCCGTTCCTGACCGCCACTTACCGAATGCAGCGACGGACAGGTCTTGCGCGAAGGTGGTGGACTACCCGACCGCCCCCGCAGTCTGTGGCGAGATCCGCCCCTAGCTCTTGACGGTCATCAACCAGGCGAGCAGATAGGCCCGGCTGTTGCCGTCGTCGATCCACTCGTCGGCCAGTGTCCGCGCCTTGTCCAGGGCGGTCTTGCGCTGGTCGTCGCCCGCGAGGGCGGCGTACATGAGCAGGAAGTCACCGAACTTCTGGTCGAACTTCCCGCCGGTGGCCTCCGCCACGTTGGCCGTGATCCGGTCCGGGTCCCCACCGAGGTAGGTGGAGGCCGGGCTCATCGGGATGACCAGGATGCCGAGCATCGCGGCCGGCTCCGGGGAGAACCAGGTGGCGTAGTCGCGCTTGCCGCCCCAGTTGAGCGTGACGATCTTGTGCCCGTAACCGGAGTAGATCGGCTCGGCGTTGTCGAAGTTGGTCCAGTAGTCCAACCCGGCCTGCGCCTCGGTGGAGAGCATCCAGATGGCCTCGGCCTCGAGGGCGTCGTTGCCGGAGCTCTTCGCCCACTTCGCCAGCCCGGTCCAGGCCGTGATGGCCTCCGAGCTCGACTCCTGGTTGTTCCCGTCGGCGAACGGGGAGGTGCCCGAGGCCCACGAGTGACCGGCGTAGACGTCGAACACGCGGCGGTCGGGGAACGAGCCGTTGCTCGCGTTCGAGCCGATGTCGGCCGCCACCAGGTCCATCACCGGCTGCAGCTTCTTGGCCAGCTCCGGGTTGTCCTGGGTGAGGACGCCCGCGGCGTACAGGAAGTAGCCGTAGTGGAAGTGGTGGTCGTTGAACTCGTCGGAGCCGAACGAGGGCGTCAGACCGACGATGCCCTTCGCCTGCTCGTCGTAGACGAAGCAGAACTCGCTGCGGGTGTCGGCACCCTTGGGCTCGGTCCACTTGGTGAGCTGCTCGGTGAGAGCGTCACCCATGGTCTTGGCCGGCTCGGTGAGCTCCAGCTGCTGGGCGAGCTGGAAGAGCATCGCCGCCCGGTAGAGCTTCTTGCCGCCGAAGTAGGTGTCGGCCGGCCACTCCTTGGTCGCGGCGATGTCCTTGGCGACCTGATCGCCGAGCTCGGACTTCTCACCCTTGCTCAGCCCGCTCACGTCGAGCGCGGACGTCGGCTTCGACAGCGGCACCGTGTAGGTGAGCTCGTTGCCGGACGCCACCTTCAGGGTGCCGTAGATGCTCGGGTAGGTGCCGAGGTCGGTGCTGATGCTCTTGTCGAGACCCTTGGCCTGGTGCGGCCGGATGGCGAAGACGGTGCCGCCGTCGGCCGCGTACGTCAGCGTGGTGGTGACCACGTCGCCGTCGAGGCTGTAGGTCACCGAGCTCCCGGTGACGTGGTTGCCGGCGAACTTCGCGAGCTTCTCGGCGGTGCCATCGGTCGGCACCACGAACCAGACGGCCGAGCCGCCCTTCTTCAGCGAGATCTTCTTGTCCGCGACGTCGCCGTCGGTGACCACGAGTCCGTACGTGGTCTCGCCGGCCAGCGTGGTCCAGAAGTCACCGGACGCCGTGTTGGGCAGCGGCGCGGTGATCTCGGTGGCGGTCTCGGCGGTGAAGCGGACGTAGGGCGAGCCCTGCACGATCGTCGTCTTGCCGATGACGGCATCCGAGGCGTCGAGGTGGTCGAGGGTGACGGTCAACGTGTCGTACGCGCTGACCCGCGCCTTCTTCGCCCCGAAGGCCATGTCCATCTCGGGCTTGTAGCCACCCAGGATGGACTTCTCGCTCGTGGTCATCGTCGGCAACCCGAAGGCGAAGCCGGCGTCGGTGAGCCCGAAGCTCAACGGGATGGGGAAGACCGGCTGCGCCTTGTCGCCGAAGGCCAGACCGGAGAACCAGCGGTTGGTCGGCGGGATGAGCCCGTCGGCCAGCCGGGTGATCGGCAGCTCCTTCGGGGTCTTCTTCACGATGTCGGCCAGCAACGGATCGATCTGGGCCTTGGTGAAGACCTTGCCACCGGTTCCGGTCGGGCCGGAGCTGCCGGAGCCGCCGGCGCCGGGCTGGCCGGCGGAGTTCAGACCGCAGCCGGCCAGACCGACAGCCACCGTGGTGGCCGCCAGTCCGCCGAGCAGGGAGCGCCGACTGAGCCGGGCGCCCAGGGGGCGGGTGGAGTGCTGGATGTCGTTCGACGGACCTTTGCTTCGCCAGATGCTGGGCAACGTCACGTCCCTTCAGTAGTCAGTCGGTGCGCGGTCGGACCCGCCTCACGTCGGTGAGGAGGCGGGCCCGGCCGCACCGTCAAGCTGTGTCCCGGACGCAACCGGGAGGTGATCGCTCCTCGACTCGGTGCCGAGGATCGATCCTGGGCTACTTGAGCCCGATCTGTCGCAGGAAGTCGAACACCTGGTCGTTGACCCCGGCCAGCGGGCCGTCGTCGCGGAGCTGCAGGGTGGCGATCACCGGGGTGCCGTTCTTGGTCAGGTTGTCCAGGCTGGCGTCGGACAGCTCCTTGCTGTCGACGCGGACCTCGGTCAGAGCCTTGGCGTTCTCGGTGGCCACCTCGATGGTGGAGACGGTCCCGGTCACGATCTGGTTGTTCGGCAGCAGGATGTCCACCGTCGAACCCTCGACCACGCGGTCGTAGTCCCGCGGTGACAGCAGGTACTTGGCGTCGACGAACTCGCTGCCGACCACCGAGATGGAGGCGAACGGGGCGCCGGTGCCGAGCGCGTTGCCGAGCTTGGCCTTGAGCGAGGTCACCTGGCCGGCCACGGTGGCCTTGTAGGTGAGCGTGCCCGCCTTGGCGTCCACGTCGTAGGCCTCGTTGTCGCTGAGCTTCAGGCCGTTGGAGAGATCCTGCTGGAGCGGCACGCTCTGGATGGTGAACAGCTTGTCACCCTTGGCGACGACGTCGCCCTCCTTGACGAACTGCTTGATGACGGTGCCGCCGTAGGCCGCACCCACGTCGTAGGTGTCGGTGGCGACCGTGGCGTCGAGGCTGGTCACCTTGGTCTGGCGCTGGTTGAACACGAGGGTGAGGGCGGCGACGACGATGAGGATGCCGAGGATCCCTCCGAACAGGCGGAGTCTGTTGGTCCAGGTCATTTCGCTGCTACCTCTTTCGCATTGCTGTCGTGCTGCGCGCTCTTGGCGTCGGCGAGCACGGGTTCGTTGTCGTTGTGGGAGCCGTTGGGCGAGTTGTCGGTGGTGGCGAGCTCGGGGGCACCGAGCTCCTCGGCCAGTTCCGGCGGGACGATGATCGTCGTCCGGCGAGCCACCGGCTCGTCGTCGACCAGGTGCTCGACCGGGTCGGGCACCAGGTTCTTCGGCGGGTGGTTGATCTGCCAGTTCTCCTTCAGCGCCACGATCATGAAGGCACCGAGGATGAAGGTGTTCGTGACGTTCCAGGCGGTGGCCAGGCTGAGCTGGCTGTTGCCGAGGTCACGCCAGATGGACACGATCGAGGTGAAGACCAGGAAGACGAACACCAGGACCTGCGGGATCATGAAGTTGAACGGTGACTGGGCTTTCGCCTTGCTGCCGGTCACGTGCCACTTCTGCTCCTTCTTGGCGATCGCGTTCCAGAGCGCACTGATGTAGATCGGGAAGGACACCGCGGCCAGCATCAGCACCTCCCAGCGGAACGAGCCGAGCGTGTAGAAGGCCAGCACGATCTGCATCACGTAGAAGCCGGCGTAGAAGAGCAACCAGGTCTGCCAGGTGATGTCGAGGTTCACGGGGCGGAGATCGAAGAAGATCTCCAGGGCCGGCACCACCAGCAGGATGCCCGGAGCGATCCCGGTGAGGTAGTGCGTCGCGGTGACCAGGTACATGATCCGCTGGTCCATGGTGAGCTTGCGCTTCGGGCTCAGCGGGTTGTGCGACAGCAGGATCTCGAAGCCGCCGGTGGCCCAGCGCAGCTGCTGCTTGGTGTAGGCCTCGATGGTCTCGGGTGCGTCGCCGATGGCGAGGGTCTTCGGGATGTAGATCGTCTTCCAGCCCCGCTCGTGCAGCATCAGGGAGGTCCAGACGTCCTCGGACTTGGAGTCGGTGTAGATGCCGCCCACGTCGTTCACCGCGGCCCGCCGGTAGATCACGTTCGTGCCGACGCAGAACGCGGCGTTGAAGTGGTTTCGACCGGGCTGGACGAACTTGTAGAAGACAGCCTGCATGTAGCCGGCGCCGCGGGAGACCAGGTTGACCAGGTTTCCGTAGGTCTGCGGGGTCTGCACGAAGGCGACGTTGGAGTTGACGAAGAACGGGACGGTCTCCACCAGGAACTCCGGCTTCGGCACGAAGTCGGCGTCGAAGACGCAGAAGAAGTCACCCTTGGCGATCGACAGGGCGTGGTTGATGTTCCCTGCCTTGGCGCCGTTGGAGCTGAGCCGGCGGATGTAGTAGCAGCCGAGCTCGTCGGCCAGAGCCTTCACCTCGTCGGAGCGACCGTCGTCCAGGATCCAGGTGCGGTGCTTGCCCTTGATCGCCATGGCGGCGGTCGCGGTGGCCCGGATCTTGTCGACGTCCTCGCCGTAGACGGTGATGAACACGTCGACGGCGATCTTCTTGCCGTCCAGCAGGACGGGCCAGAGCTCGGGGCTGTCGGTCAGCCCGGCCGCCTTGATCGCCTTCTTGTCGAACAGCAGGCGCTTGGACTCGTGGAAGGAGAACTCCCGCGGGCTCTTGCGGCCGGACAGGATCGTCCACATGGACAGCAGGGCGTGGGTCACCAAGATCACCTCGGCGACGATGACCAGCGCGTAGGGGAGCAGGTCACCCCGGTTGCTCGGTTTGAGCAGGAACTGCGCGTAGAACAGGATGCCCAGGGTGGCGATCAAGCTGAGCAAGATCATCACGGGCGAGTACGGGTCTGCCGTCTCCGCTCTGCGGGTGACGGGCACGTGTTTGTCGACTCGTGCGTAGTCGTGGGCCGGACGGGCCATAGTGCAACTCTCCACTATTCGGTGTTCGTGGGACATCGGGCGATAACCGGTGAACGCGCTCGATCACGTTGGAGATCGACGCTGGAGTGGGTCCGACCTGATCCGGGCAAGATCAAGAAGGTCACCGTCAGCGGTGCGGTTCGGGTTCGACTCGACGGTGCGGCAGCTCTGCCACGGCGGGGTGTCCGCGCCTCATACGTGCGGACCGTCCCGTTCTCCGGCGCTCCTAGGTGGCGCCGTCACTCATCGAGATGAGTGTCGATGATGATCTTGGAAGCTCCTGGTGGAGGACCTCGATCTCTTCGATGGACACAACTGTACGGGTCTTCAGGGCCCGCCGCTCGGGCCGCCGACGACCGCTCGGTGAACGCAGGATGACGAATTCTGACAACGTTGTCAGTCGCTGTCCTCGAGGACGTTGGCTGGTCTGGTCGACCGGACCAGTGCCGAGGGAGCGTGGTTCCCGGTCGGCTGCGTCACAACGGCCGCCCCGGAGGCCGAACGGCCCCAACTGGTGTGCTGAACTGGTATCAGACCATCGTGGGACCTGGTCCGGTCCACGATGGTCGCCTTGCCGGCCGCGAATGTGACCCCGACGTGTTCGCAACGTCACACGAAGGAATCGTCCGGTCGAGGTTCCGAGCATCGTTCTGTCGATGTAACGCCGGCCGTCGCGACCTCGACCGATCGGTGGTTGCCGTGAGCACTAGGCTCCTCGGCCATGAGTGATGGGTCGGGCACGAGTCCCGAAGACGCCGATGCGCGAGCGGTGGATGCCGCCGTCTCCGCCGAGCTGCTGCGGCTGCGGGGGAGCATCGACAACATGGACGCCGCCCTGATCCACCTGCTGGCCGAGCGCTTCAAGATCACCCAGCAGGTCGGTCACCTCAAGGCCGAGTACGGGCTGCCGCCGGCCGACCCGAACCGGGAGGCTCAGCAGATCGCCCGACTCCGCTCGCTGGCCACCGAGGCGAAGCTCGACCCCGAGTTCGCCGAGAAGTTCCTCACGTTCGTGGTGGCCGAGGTCGTGCGCCACCACGAGACGCTCCAGGCCTCGCGCGGCTGAGTGGTGTTGTCCTCGTTCGTTGCGGTCAGTCGGCCAGGGCCGCGGCGAGGGCCCGCCCGGCGGTTCGTCCGCTGAAGATGCAGCCGCCCAGGAAAGTGCCCTCCAGCGCTCGGTAGCCGTGCATGCCGCCGCCTCCGAAGCCGGCGGCCTCGCCGACCGCGTACACCCCGGTCAACGGCGTGGCGTCGGCCCGCAGCACCTGGCCGTCCAGGTCGGTCTCCAACCCACCGAGGGTCTTGCGGGTCAGCACGTGCAGCCGGACCGCTACCAGCGGCCCGCCGGTCCCGGCCCGGCCCTCGCCCGGGTGGTCCTGATCGAGATACGGGTGCGGAGCCGCGACCCGCATCAGCTTGTCCACCACGAACCGGCGAGCGGCCGCGGTGGCCACCACCTGCGGGTCCTTGCCCAGGCCGGAGCGCACCTGCTGGTCGCGGGCCTCGATCAGCTCTCGGAGCGCACCGGCCTCGACCAGGTGCTCGCCGACCAGCTGGTTCATCTTCGCCGCGAGCTCGTCGGTGGTGGTCGCGGTCAGGAAGTCCGCGCCGCGGTCCAGGAAGGCCTGCAGCTCGGGCGTGGGTCCGGGTCGCAGTCGACCGGCCAGCAGCCGGAGGTCCTTGCCGGTCAGGTCCGCGTTCTGCTCGGAGCCGGAGAGGGCGAACTCCTTGCTCGCGGTCTCGACGTCGAGCACGAACCAGGAGTGGTCGTGACCGCTCGCCGTGATGTGGCGGAGCGCGCCCAGGGCGTCGAAGCCCGGGAACAGCGGCGCGGGCAGGCGTCGGCCGCGCGCGTCCAACCACAGCCCGGACGGCCCCGGCAGGATCCGGATGCCGTGGTGGGTCCAGAGCGGCGCGTGGTTCAGGACCCCCTCCGGGTAGTGCCACATCCGGTCGGGGTTGATCACCCGCCCACCCGCCCGGGTGGCGACCTCGATCATCGAGCCGTCGACGTAGTCCGGGACGCCGGCGATCATGGACCGCGGCGGCTCCCCGTGCCCCCGCGGCCAGTTCTGCCGAACCAGGTCGGCGTTCCCGCCGATGCCTCCGCCGGCGATCACCACCGCGTGCGCGGCGAACGAGAACTCAC
The DNA here is from genome assembly GCA_963794405.1 of uncultured Actinomycetota bacterium. Classification (GTDB taxonomy): domain Bacteria; phylum Actinomycetota; class Actinomycetes; order Propionibacteriales; family Propionibacteriaceae; genus Microlunatus. The sequence goes on along the minus strand of CAWCDP010000012.1, from coordinate 288,466 downwards.
CCACCGCCGAGCTCGGCCCGGCGACCCCACGCGGGGCCTCGCTGGGCTCCAGCACCGACCCGTGCACCCGGACCCCGTCGGCACCGACCTCGATGCTGCTGACTTTGTGGCGACTGCGGATGCGTACCCGGTGGGAGGCCAGCACCGCGTCGGCGAACGGCTGCACGATGCCGGGACCGGTGCCCCACGTGACGTGGAAGCGCGGGACGGAGTTGCCATGGCCCGGCACCGTGTAGCCGCCACGCTCGGCCCACTGGACGAGGGGGAACCAGCGCACACCCAAGCCGTGCAACCAGGACCGCTTCTCGCCCGCGGCGAAGTGCACGTAGGCCTCCGCCCAACGGCGCGGCCAGTGGTCCTCCGGACGGTCGAACGCGGCGCTGCCCAGCCAGTCGGCCAGCGCCAGCTCCACCGAGTCCCGGACCCGGAGGCGACGTTGCTCGGGGGAGTCGACCAGGAACAGCCCGCCGAACGACCAGAAGGCCTGCCCGCCCAGCGACTGCAAGGGTTCACCGTCCACCACCAGGACCGAGCGGCCCGCCTCGGCCAGCTCACGGGTGGCGACCAGGCCGGAGAGCCCGGCCCCGATGACGATGACGTCCGCGTCCATGGAGGGAACTTAACGGTCCTGTCGCTCTCGTGCTGCTCCCGACGAACCTCCGGCCGTGAGCACTAGGCTCGCCGCATGTCGACCGTCAGCTCCGTGGCCACCGATCCGCTGCCCTGGGACGGTCGGCGACTGGCCTCGCGGCTGGCCGCCACCGGACCGACCCGGCCGTGGCGGTCGGCGTACGAGGACGACCTGGTGGTCGAGCTGGCGACCTCCACCCCGGCCGACGTCGCGGTGGCGGTGGCCCGGGCCCGGGCCGCGCAGGTCGCCTGGGCCGCCCGCCCCCTGGTCGAGCGGGAGCGGGTGCTGCTCGACTTCCACGACGCGGTGCTCGACCGGCGGGAGGAGCTCGCCGACCTGCTGCAGTACGAAGGCGGCAAGGCCCGGTTGACCGCGATGGAGGAGGTCGTCCACCTCGCGCTGACCGCGCGCTACTACGCCCGGGTCGCCCGCCAGGTGCTGCACGAGCGACGGGGGAGCGGGATGATCCCGCTGCTCACCCGGATCGACCAGCGACACGTGCCGCTGGGGCTGGTCGGCATCATCTCGCCCTGGAACTACCCGCTGAGCCCGACGATCTCGGACGGTCTGGCCGCCCTGGTGGCCGGGAACGCGGTCGTGCTCAAGCCGGACCTGCAGACGCCGTACGTGGCCCTGGCCGCCGTCGACCTGCTGCGCGAGGTCGGCCTGCCGGACGACCTGTGGCAGGTGGTCTACGGAGCAGGCGACCAGGTCGGTCCCGAGCTGATCTCGCAGGTGGACTACCTCTGCTTCACCGGCTCGACCGCGACCGGCCGGGTCGTGGCCCGGCAGTGTGCCGAGCTGTTGATCGGCTGCTCGCTGGAGCTGGGCGGGAAGAACCCGCTGCTGGTGCTGGACGACGCCGACGTCGAGGCCGCTGCCGCCGGTGCCGTCCGCGGCTCCTTCGGCAACGCCGGACAGCTGTGCGTGTCGATCGAGCGGATCTACGTGGCCGATTCCCTGCACGACTCCTTCACCAGCGCCTTCGTGGCCAAGACCAGGGCGCTGCGGCTGGGACGCTCGCTCGACTACGAGCAGGAGATGGGCAGCCTGGTCGGAGACGCCCAGATCGCGCTGGTCGATGCTCACGTCGAGGACGCTCGCAGCAAGGGCGCCCAGGTGCTCACCGGCGGTCGCCGGCGGCCGGATCTGGGACCGCTCTTCTACGAGCCCACGGTGCTGACCGGCGTGACGGCGGAGATGGACTGCTACGCCGGGGAGACGTTCGGACCGGTGGTCAGCATCTACCGCGTCCGCGACGAGGAGGAAGCGATCGAGCGGGCGAACGACTCCGCCTACGGCCTGAACGCCAGCGTCTGGACCACCGACCCGGCCCGCGGGCGCCGGGTGGCCGCACGGCTGCGCTGTGGCACCGTGAACGTCAACGAGGCGTACGGCGCCACCTTCGGCAGCATCGACGCCCCGATGGGTGGCATGAAGGCCTCGGGGCTCGGTCGTCGACAGGGACCCGAGGGTCTCTTGCGCTTCGTCGAGACCCAGGCCATCGGCACCCAGTCGGTGATCCCGCTCGCCCCCAGCTTCGGGCTGTCGCCCGAGGCCTTCGTCACCGGGTTGACCGGAGCGCTCCGGGTGCTCAAGGCCCTGGGTCGCGCGTGAAGATCTCTCGTACGCCGTGATTTCTCGCGAGAAGTTTGGTCGAACGAGAACCAGCAGTCACACTGCTTAGGCGCCTCACGTTCTGGCGAGTGCGCGAAGATCCTCGAGGAGTAGCTCTATGCCGCGTCGGTTCGGTCGTTGGATAGCGGTGCTGGTGGCGTCGTCGGTGGCAGTACTCGCCCCCGTGCCGATGCTGACCCCGGCCGCCGAGGCCGTCGAGCCCAACGTGCCGGCCATCCCCGCGGAGTATCTGAGCCAGAGGATCGACTGGACGGATTGCGCAGGTGACTTCGAGTCGCAATGCGCGATGGTCAAGGTGCCCAGGGACTGGCAACATCCCACGTTCGGCACCAACGACATAACGATCGCGATCGCCTACCTCGCGGCCTCGGGTCAGTCCAAGGGTCTGTTGACGAGCAATCCCGGCGGACCGGGGGCAGCGGGCCGGATGCTCACCGAGGCTCTGTCGATGCCCGATGTCACCGGTCAGGGAGGCAAGCCCCGACTGCGCCAGTACGACCTGCTCGGCTTCGACCCGCGCGGCTTCGGGGCCAGCACCAACGTGAAGTGCCTGACCACGACGGCCAAGCTCAGCAAGCTGCCGAAGGTCGCCGATCGCCGGGTGCGCAACCGGGCGACCCACGCGATGGAGATCGCCGAGGCCAAGCTGTTCGGTGAGGCCTGCGCCAGCCAGCCACTCGCCCGCTACATCAACACCCAGCAGACCGTCTGGGACCTCGACTTCCTCCGCGAGCTGCTGGCCAAGAACAAGGGCAAGAGCTACCCGGTGCTGAACTACGTCGGCTACTCCTACGGCACCTGGCTGGGCGCCTGGTACGCGGACACGTACCCGGGCCGGGTCGGCCGGTTCATCCTGGACTCGAACATGCAGTGGACCTCGAGCATGTACGTCAACCAGACCCTCGACTCGATGTCGTTCCAGCGTCGTCGGGACAAGATGCTCTTCCCGTACCTGGCCCGGCACAACGCCGACTACGGTCTCGGCAAGAGCGCCAAGTCGGTGAAGAAGAAGTACGAGTCGACCCGCAAGAAGCTGGCGACCCAGGCGAAGAAGGCCCTCAAGAAGGGCAAGACCCCGGTGATGGGCCCCGAGGACCTCGACTACATCGTGGCCAGCCTGATCTACTCCGACGAGGGGTTCGCGAGCGCGGGATACGTCGTGGATGCCTCCTCCGACTTCGTCCGGAAGCCGTCGTCCGGAAAGTACCGTCAGACCCTGCAGAAGCGGATCAAGGCCCCGATGACCAAGGCGCCGTTCCTGGTCCAGCGCACCGCCGCGAAGGTCAAGGGGTCCGCTCTGGTGTCGGTCGACCTGGCCGGCACCATCGTGCGCTGCAACGACAGCGTCACTCCGGGCAACCTGACCCAGCTGCTCAAGCGGGCCGACAAGGACGCCAAGAAGTACCCGTTCACCGGCTACCTGAACACCGTCCCGCTCTGCGCGTACTGGAAGTTCAAGCCGCAGACCCGCACCATCGACCTGGCCAAACCACAGGCCAAGATGCTGATGTTCCAGTCCGAGGGTGACCCGGCCACCGCGTACGAGGGGGCCCTGGCCGCGCACCGCCGGGTGGCGAGCAAGACGATGATGGTGAGTGTGGACAACGAGGGTCAGCACGGCCTCTACATCGACGGACCGTCGACGTGCCTGGAGCGGATCGGCGACACGTTCCTGTTCTCGGCGCAGCCGACGCTGCCGGCCCGGGACACCCGGTGCACCACCAGCCCGCTGCCGGACGACCGCAAGGTCTACGCGCTGAGCGGCCCGGTCTCGGGTGCGGCATCGAACGCGAAGACGACGATCAAGGCCAAGAACTCGACGCTGAGGGCGGTCCGGGCGGACGTCGCCAAGCGGGGCCTCGGCTGACCTGGTTCTCCAGGAAACACAGAGCCGGCACCCGATCCGCGAGGATCAGGTGCCGGAGGTGTTTCGAGGCGGGGTCGGGAGCCTCAGTTGCCCGGCCAGGCGCCGGTGACGCGCTGGAACGCCTTGGCGCCGCCCCGGTTGACCAGGACCTGCACGACGGCGAACACAGCGGCCTGGATCAACGCAGCAGCCAGCACCTTGCCCACCGAGTACTGCGAATCCAGGGCGTCGGGGATCTCGTCCTCGTCGGCCAGCTTCTTCCAGATGACGCCGACCACTCGGCCGGCGACCGCCGCGGACGCGAGGCTCACCGCCAGACCGATCGGCTGGTACGCCATCTTCGCCATGTCCGCCATGGATCTCCTCACGTTGTTCGATCGAGCTCACCGCCATCCAACCATCACCGTCCAACCACCGAGCGCAGGGGACTGGCGGTCCGCTGCCTCGTGGCGTGTCGCCCCTGTCTCTTGGGTTTCGCGACGCCCAGGCACGCACCTCGCTGCGTTCTCCTCGGTCGTGATACGACTCGGTATCCCTTCCTCGTCGGCCTTGCGATGCACGCACCTGAACGTCGCGATTCCCCAAGGAACAGGGGCGACAAGCCACTAGACTCGGGCCCCTCATCGGGCAGGCGAAGGGACGACAGCGGTGACCGAGGCGGAGATGGAGCGTCGACACGACCTGGTTGTGGTGATCGACTTCGGCGCTCAGTACGCCCAGCTGATCGCCCGCCGGGTCCGCGAGGCCCGGGTCTACTCCGAGATCCTGCCCCACACGGCGAGCGTGGCCGAGATCGTGGCCAAGCGACCGAAGGCGATCATCCTGTCCGGCGGCCCGCAGTCGGTGTACGCCGACGGGGCGCCACAGGTCGACCCCCGGCTGTTCACCGCCGGGCTGCCGGCCTTCGGCATCTGCTACGGGTTCCAGGCCATGGCCCGGGCGTTGGGCGGTGAGGTCGCCAAGACCGGGATCAGCGAGTTCGGCCGCACCCAGGCCACCATCGGGGCCGGCGGCACGCTGCTCGCCGACCTGCCCGCCAGCCTGGACGTGTGGATGAGCCACGGTGACTCCGTGGCCGCGTCCCCGGCCGGCTTCACCGCGCTGGCCAGCACCGCCGGCGCCCCGATCGCGGCCTTCGAGAACGTCGATGCCGGACTCGCCGGGGTCCAGTGGCACCCCGAGGTGCTGCACTCCCAGGCGGGCCAGCAGGTGCTCGAGCGGTTCCTGTACGACATCGCAGGCTGCACCCCGGACTGGACCGCCGCCAACATCGTCGACGACTCGATCGCGGTGATCCGGGAGCAGGTCGGTGACTCCCATGTGATCTGCGGGCTGTCGGGCGGGGTCGACTCCGCCGTGGCGGCGGCCCTGGTGCAGAAGGCGGTCGGCAGTCAGCTCACCTGTGTCTTCGTGGACCACGGGCTGCTGCGCCAGGGTGAGGCCGAGCAGGTCGAGCGGGACTTCGTGGCGGAGACCGGCGTGGCCCTCAAGGTGGTCGACGCCGCCGAGCAGTTCCTGGACGCCCTGGCCGGCGTCACCGACCCCGAGACCAAGCGGAAGATCATCGGCCGCGAGTTCATCCGCTCCTTCGAGCGGGCCGCCCGCGAGATCGTGGGGGAGTCCGGAGCGGTCGACTGGCTGGTCCAGGGCACCCTCTACCCCGACGTGGTGGAGTCCGGGGGCGGCGAGGGCGCGGCCAACATCAAGAGCCACCACAACGTGGGCGGACTGCCCGATGACCTGCAGTTCGGGCTGGTCGAGCCGCTGCGCACCCTGTTCAAGGACGAGGTCCGCGCGGTCGGCGAGCAGCTGGGTCTGCCCGCGGCGATGGTGTGGCGGCAGCCGTTCCCGGGGCCCGGGCTGGCCATCCGCATCATCGGCGAGGTCACCGCGGACCGGCTGGCCATCCTGCGGGACGCGGACGCCATCGCCCGAGCCGAGCTGACCGCGGCCGGCCTGGACCGGGACATCTGGCAGTTCCCCGTCGTGCTGCTGGCCGACGTGCGCTCCGTCGGGGTGCAGGGCGACGGCCGCACGTACGGCCATCCCGTGGTGCTGCGCCCGGTGACCAGCGAGGACGCCATGACCGCGGACTGGGGCCGGCTGCCCTACGACCTGCTGGAGCGGATAAGCACCCGGATCACCAACGAGGTCCGCGAGGTGAACCGGGTCGTGGTCGACATCACCAGCAAGCCGCCGGGCACCATCGAGTGGGAGTGACCCGGCGGCCGTCGGTGCGTACGGGTCAGGCCTTCTTGTTCGCGTCCGGCTCCGTCGAGGAGGGCTCCGGCTCCGTCGACAAGGGCTCCGAAGTGGCCGATAGGGGCTCCGGCTCCGGCTCCGTCGACGACGGCTCCGGGGTGCCCGACGACGGCTCCGGGTTGCCCGACGACGGCTCCGGGGCGGCTGGCGCGGTGTCGTAGCCGGTCGGCTGAGCTGCGGTCTGCGGCTGCGGCTGCGGCTGCTCCCACGGTGCACCACCCGGACCCCAGACGTGGTCCACCGGCGGCTGGGCCGGGGCCCCGTACGGCTGCTGGGTGGAGGGACCGGGGAACCCGGCGTCGTAGGCGTTCGGCTGAGGACCGTTCACGTACGGCGGCGGCGGCGGGGTCGCTCCCTCCTCGGGCAGGACGAACAGGGCGATCAGGTAAAGCACGATCGGGATCCCGGTGAACAGCGTGATGACCACCGCGAGGATCCGGACCAGGTTGACGTCCATGTTCAGGTACTTGGCCAGGCCGGAGCAGACACCTCCGACGAGCTTCCTGCTGGGGTCGCGCATCAGGCGTCGCGGGGCGGGTGGGTACGGGGTGCTCATGAGAGGCCTCTCTGTCGTGGTGCCGGTGGGACGTGGAGTGGGTGGGGCAGCGGTCAGTCGCCGGTGCGGGAGACGCTGAGTCCGGCGATGCCGACGACGACCAGCCCGATGGGCATCGCCAGCTTCAGCACGTCCCAGTCCAGCGTCCCGGCGATCGCGAACCAGAGCGACGCCAGGGCGACGCCGGTGAGCAGCAAACCGAAGATCAGCGCGACGGTGTCACGGCGCTTCATCGCTTCACCGCCACGATGCCCTGGTCGAGCTCGACGTGCAGCGTCAGGGTGGGTTCGGAAGCGACCGAACGGGTGAGCGGCGAGCTCCCGTGCAGGTTCTCCCCGCTGACGATGGTCTTGTCGTTGTCGAGCACCACCCCGTTGCCCACGGAGTAGTCGAGCACGAGGTTCGTGTTCGGTGGGGCGAGGATCTGGACCGCGCCGGTGCCGAGGTCGGCCCCGAACGTCGCGTCCTGCGTCACGTCGAGTCCGCTCAGGTCGACGCGGAGCACCCCCCGATCGACCGTCACCGGCTCGACCGGGAGCTGGGCGACGCTGGTGTAGCCGACCTGGTGGACGAAGTGGCTCGCCGGCACGGCGACCGACAGACCGAGAACGGCCACCAGCAGCAGCAGACCGACCGGCAGGATGCCGCGGGCCCGGCCGAGCCAGGTCGCCGCGATCAGGGTCAACCCGACCACCAGCAGCGCCGCGGCGGCGTAGATCAACGGCGTGATCGGCACACCGAGGGCATCGGCGATGGCGAGGCCGAGCAGCACCAGGCCGAGTACGACCACCGAGGCGAGGCGGAGCCGCCGGGCCGAGAGCGAGTGCGCCTGGGTCCGCCGGCTGGGAGCGGCCGCGGCCTGGCGGGGGGCCTCCTCGGTGTACAGACCGACCGGGTCGGCGGTGGCCAGGAAGTCGGCGTGGTCGGCCGCTTCCAGCACCTCCGGGCTCACCGGGTCCTGCACGGTCGAGGGACCGGCGGTCACCGGGTACGTCTGCCAGGCCGGCCCCGAGCCCCCCGGGGCCTGAGTCGCCGGAGCCTGAGTCCCCGGAGCCCCCTGGGCGGGGGGCGTGGGTGAGGGGGACCAACTCGGTGCGCTCGTCGGAGGAGCCGTCGGGGCGCTGAACGCAGCACTCGTCGGGCCGGCCGGGGCCGACGGGGCCGTCCCGGAGCTGCGCCGCATGTCCTCGACCCGCTGGCGCCACGCTTCCGCCGCCTCGGTGAAGGGGGTGGGCGGTCCGGGGTAGCGGAACGGCTCCGCGCCGGCCGGCGGGGTCGGTGTCATCGGCTGCCCGGTCAGCGCGCTCGGCGGCGGTGGAGCTGACTTCTTCACCTGGGTCTTGTAGTAGCCGAAGTACCAGATCAGGGCGAGCACCACGGCGGGACCGAAGCCGATCGTGGTGGTGGAGCTGAAGATCCCGAAGGTGATCAGGCAGGCGATGGCCACGATGGCGACCCAGGCCTCGCGCGGCCAGCCCCGGGTGGCGCCCTTGGTGAGGTCGTCCATCGATGAGCTGGTGGCACCGTCGGCGGGAACCAGCAGCCACGCGGCGGCGTACAACACGACGCCCACGCCACCGCTGAGGGCGAGCAGCGCCCAGCCGACCCGGACGAGGACGGGGTCCACGTTCCAGTGCCGGGCGACGCCACCGCAGACGCCGGCCAGCTTCTTGTCGGCGGCGCTCCGCCGGATCGACCACACCGAACTCATGTCGCCCATCCTCTCCGGCGAGGCCTCGCGATCCATCAGGGACGACCCCCACTCGTCCCGATCATCACCGACGACCCGCACGACGACCCCGACGGTCGACGCGCACGGCGGCACTTGGGGGTGCGTTCGGGGGTCACCCTGCTGGTCTGGGGGCTCGCGGAGTGTGAGGCTGTGGGGATCATGTCCACCACCGACTTCGGAGCGCAGCGCCGACCGGACGCCTCCGACCCGCCCGCCCTCGGGGCCACGTCGTCGACACCCGGAGTGCCCCCGGAGCTCGCCGCGGGACCCGGTGACGACGCGAAGCCGCCCCGACCCCGGGCGACCCGGGTGGCCGAGGGCGCGATCCTCGGCGGCGTCTGCACCGGACTGGCGCGGCACCTCGGCTGGCCCGTGATGGTGATCCGGATCGGATTCGTCGGCCTGCTGCTGGTCCAGTTCCTCGGCGCGATCGCGTACGGGGCCCTGTGGTTGCTGCTGCCGCCGGAACCCGAGGACTCCACCCCCGGGCTCGAGGCCGCGAGCCGTCACGGTCTGCGGACGGCGACGAAGCCGAAGCGACGGATCGACTGGGGCACCCTGCTCGCCCTGGCCGCCCTCGCCACGGGGCTGCTGTGGCTGGTGCAGACCACCGGCTGGGGTCTCAGCCAGCACCTCTTCTGGCCGGTGGCCTTCGCCTGCGCGGGGGCGGCGCTGGTGTGGCGGCAGGCCGACACGAGCCAGCAGCGCAGGTGGCGGGCCGAGGGCGGTGGCCGGGTCTGGTTGGCGCCCTTCGTGGCTCGGGGCGGCTGGCCGGCGGTGCTGCGGGTGGTCGTGGGCTTGGCGCTGGTGGGGGCTGCGTTCGGCATGGTGGTGGCTCAGCAGAACCTGATCCAGGAGCTGCCGGAGGTGATGGCGATGACCGTGCTCGCCCTCGCCGGACTGGCGGTCGTGCTCGCGCCGTGGCTCTACCGGTCGCGTACGGCGCTGAGCGAGGCGCGGGCCGAGAAGGTCAGGGCGGATGCCCGGGCCGACATGGCCGCCCATCTGCACGACTCCGTGCTGCAGACCCTGGCGCTGATCCAGCGCTCGGCCGATGACCCCAAAGCCGTCCAGCGGCTCGCCCGGCGCCAGGAGCGGGAGCTGCGCTCCTGGTTGTACGGCGAGGAGAACTCGGACAAGACCCTCAAGGCCGCGCTGACCACGGCGGCGGCCGAGGTGGAGGACGAGCGGGGCGTCCCGGTCGAGGTCGTCGCGGTCGGTGACTGCGACCTGACCGAGCCGCTGGTGGCGCTGGTCCGGGCCGCCCGGGAGGCCCTGGTGAATGCGGCCAAGCACTCGGGGGCGAGCAAGATCGACGTGTACGCCGAAGTGGACGAGGATCGGGTCGAGGTGTTCGTCCGCGATCGCGGGGCGGGCTTCGACCTCGACGGGGTCGACGACGACCGGCTCGGCGTGAAGCACAGCATCATCGACAGAATGGCCAGGCACGGTGGATCGGCGACGATCCGCACCGCGCCGGGCGACGGAACCGAAGTGCGACTGGAGATCAACCGATGACCGAGTTCCTGGTCGAGCGTGTCGCCCAGCTTCGCTCCTGCACTCCCGAGAGGCTCCACTCATGACCGAATTCCGTGGCCAGCAGCCCGACCGCCCCGCCGGCGGGACGGCCCCCCGCCCGGGGGCGATGCCGCCGCCACCGCCGGCGATCTCGGGGCGGCACACCGAGACCACTCCGGGGCGGTCGACCGGCAACGCGCCGGGACGACCCGGCGCGACACCGCCCGGCGGCGGACCCGTCGGCACGACAGCGGGGACCCGGGTGGTCGTGGTCGACGACCACGCCATGTTCCGCAGCGGGGTGAAGACCGAGATCGGCCAGCGGGTGGCCGTCGTGGGTGAGGCCGCCGACGTCGACAGCGCGGTCGCCGTGATCGCGGAGACCCATCCCGACGTGGTGCTGCTCGACGTGCACCTGCCCGGGGGCGGCGGCGTCGAGGTGCTGCGCCGGGTGCATCTGGTCGACCCCGACCAGAAGTTCCTGGCCCTGTCGGTCTCCGACGCGGCCGAGGACGTGATCGGGGTGATCCGGGGCGGCGCACGGGGCTACGTCACCAAGTCGATCAACGGTGACGAGCTGATCGACGCGATCCGGCGGGTGTCGGAGGGTGATGCCGTGTTCTCGCCCCGACTGGCCGGCTTCGTGCTCGACGCGTTCTCGGGAGCCATCGACGTGGCGACGATCGACGAGGATCTGGACCGGCTGTCCCAGCGCGAGCGCGAGGTGCTCCGGCTGATCGCCCGTGGGTACGCGTACAAGGAGGTCGCTCGGGAGCTGTTCATCTCCATCAAGACCGTGGAGACGCACGTGAGCAGCGTGCTCCGCAAGCTCCAGCTGTCGAACCGGCACCAGCTGACCCGCTGGGCGACCGACCGTCGGTTGGTCTAGGGACCGGCTGGTCCGAAAAGCGCGGCGGCCCGGGCGGTGGCGGACAACCCCCCCGGAGCCGGTGGGACATGGGTCAGCGCTTGGGGGAGCGACCGGAGATCGCGCTCCAGACGGCGAGCACGATGACGCTGCCGACGAAGGCCAGCAACCAGGTCCAGGGGGACCAGAAGCTGCTGATGCCGCGGTTGAAGGCGATGCTGCCGAGGAAGCCGCCGACCAGCGCGCCGACCACGCCGATCAGCAGCGAGCCGACCCAGCTGCCGCCCTTGCGATTGAGCGCGGCCTTGGCCAGCGCGCCCATGATGAGTCCGATCAGGATCCAGCCGATGATGCCCATGGCAGCACCGTAGGGGGGCCCGCCGCGGAATCGCGGCACCCGCCCGGCGACGTGCCGATGCACATACGCCTCAGCCGCACCAGGAGTCACTATCCTCACGGGCATGCACCTGGTCTTCCAGCTCCTGACGTTGGTGCACCTGATCGGCTTCGCCGCCCTGCTGGGTGGCTGCCTGGTGCAGTTCCGTTCGGTGGCCCCCGACGTGAGTCGCACCATGCTGATCGGGGCCTGGACCCAGCTGGCCAGCGGGCTCGCGCTCGCGCTGCTCCTCGAGCTCGCCCCGGACCCGGCCGAACCCGTCGACCACGCCAAGCTCGGCGTGAAGCTGGCCGTGACCGCGATCGTCGTACTGCTGGTGGCGAAGAACCGGAAGTTCCAGTCCATCCCCAAGGGGCTGTGGGGTCTGATCACGGGGTTGACGCTGGTCAACGCCTGCATCGCGGTGTTCTGGGGTTAGGCCGGCGCCGTCGCGTCGCCGCAGCGGGCCACTCCGTGCGCAATTGCCACTACAGTCACCCCATGAGGCTGTCCGCGCGAGTCGACTACGCATTGCGTGCCGTCGCCGAGCTGGCAGCGGCCAATGCACCCCGGACGGTGGAGCAGCTCTCCGGAGCCCAGAAGATCCCCAACAAGTATCTCGAGAGCATTCTCGGTGAGCTTCGTCGCGGCGGTCTGCTGCGCAGCCAGCGAGGGCCCGACGGTGGCTATCGACTGGCCCGCCCGGCCACCGAGATCAGCATCGCCGACGTGATCCGAGCCCTCGACGGCGAGCTGGCCAACGTCCGGGGCAGCCGACCGGAGCACCTGGAGTACGAGGGTGCGGCTGCTTCGCTGCAAGAGGTCTGGATCGCCCTGCGCGCCTCCGAGCGCGCGATCCTGGAGAGCGTGACTCTCGCTCACGTGGCGTCCGGGACGCTTCCGGACACGGTGTCGGCGCTGGTCGCCAACCCGAACGCCTGGGTCTGAGCCTCAGCGTCCAGCCGTCGAACGGTGCTCGTGCCGAGTCCGGTCGTACGGGAACCTTTCTCACATCATGAGCGTGTCGTCCATTCTCTGAGATCTGGTCTGCTCACCCCCATGCGAGCGGTGTTACAGTTCCAACTAATTCCTAGATAACTACTAGGGTTCTGATCGGGACCTCGGAGAAAGACCTTCCATGCGCAAGCTGATCATCTTGGCCCTGGTCGGGTTCGTCGCCCAGCTGGTCGACGGCAGTCTCGGGATGGGCTACGGCGTCACCTCGAGCTCGCTGCTGATCCTGGCCGGGCTCACTCCCGCGGCCGCCTCGGCGTCGGTGCACTTCTCCGAGCTGGGCACCAACCTCGCCTCGGGTCTGTCCCACTGGAAGCTGAAGAACGTCGACTGGCGGGTCGTCACCCGGATCGCCGGGCCCGGCGCGATCGGCGCCTTCCTGGGTGCGACAGTCCTCTCCTCGTTGTCCACCGAGGCGGCGGCGCCGATCATGGCCGCGATCCTCGCGCTGCTCGGTGCCTACGTGCTGGCCCGGTTCGTCATCGGCTTCGCCCCGCCGAAGTTCAAGAAGGCCATCAGCTTGAAGTTCCTCGCGCCGCTCGGTCTGTTCGCCGGTTTCATCGACGCCACCGGTGGCGGCGGCTGGGGCCCGGTCGCGACCCCGGCGCTGCTGGCGGACGGTCGCCTGGAGCCCCGGAAGGTGATCGGCTCGGTCGACACCAGCGAGTTCGCGGTGTCCGCGGCGGCGAGCCTCGGCTTCCTGGTCGGACTGGGTGCCGCCGGCATCAACTGGGGCTTCGCCCTGGCCCTGCTCGCCGGCGGTCTGATCGCCGCCCCGCTCGCGGCGGTGCTGGTCCGCTACGCCCCCACCCACCTGCTGGGGGTGGCCATCGGCGGACTGATCCTGCTGAGCAACTCCCGCACCCTGTTGAAGAGCTTCGACGTGCCGGCCGACACCCGCTGGTGGGTCTACGGTGCGATCCTGCTGGTCACCCTCGCCGGTCTGTACGTGGCCGCCGCTCGGGCCAGGAAGCGGGCCGAGGCCGGGGCCGACACCGGCGTCGAGGCGAAGTCCTCGGTCAACGCCTGACCACCGTCCTCCGCGTACGACGAACGGGCCGGTTCCTTCGGGGACCGGCCCGTTCGTCGTACCCGGACTCAGCGAGGACGCGGCTCCAGGCGGGCGAGCTGGGTGACGTGCGCCGGCTCGAGCTCGTCCAGCGACACCACGCCGAGCAACCGCATGGTCCGCTCGATCTCGCTGCGGAGGATGTCGATGACGCGGTCGACGCCGTCCCGGCCGCCCGCCATCAGGCCGTACAGGTAGGCCCGGCCGACCAGGGTGAACCGCGCGCCGAGGGCGACGGCGGCGACGATGTCAGCCCCGGACATGATCCCGGTGTCCAGGTGCACCTCGAGGTCGTCGCCGACCTCACGCACCACCTCGGGCAGCAGGTGGAAAGGGATCGGTGCGCGGTCCAGCTGGCGACCGCCGTGGTTGGACAAGACGATGCCGTCCACCCCAAGCTCGGCCAGCCGTCGGGCGTCGGCGACGTTCTGGACACCCTTGACCACGACCTTGCCGGGCCACTGCTCCTTGATCCAGCGAAGGTCCTCGAAGTCCACCGTGGGATCGAACATGGTGTCCAGCAGCTCGGCGACCGTGCCGCTCCAGCGGTCCAGGCTGGCGAAGGCCAGGGGCTCGGTGGTCAGGAAGTTGATCCACCAGGCCGGGCGGGGGATGGCGTTGATGACGGTCCCCGGGGTCAGGGCGGGCGGGATGGACATGCCGTTCCGCTTGTCCCGCAGTCGGGCGCCTGCCACGGGCACGTCGACGGTGACCAGCAGGGTGTCGAAGCCGGCCCGGGCGGCCCGGTCGACCAGGGCCATCGAGCGGTCCCGGTCCTTCCACATGTAGAGCTGGAACCAGTTGCGACCGTTCGGGTTAGCCGCCTGGACGTCCTCGATGGAGGAGGTGCCCATGGTCGACAGCGAGAACGGGATCCCTGCTGCACCGGCGGCGGCGGCACCGGCGAGCTCGCCCTCGCTCTGCATCATCCGGGTGAAACCGGTCGGCGCGATGCCGAACGGCAGGGCCACCGGGCCGCCGAGCACCTGGCGGGACGTGTCCACCCGCGAGACGTCCCGCAGGATCGAGGGATGGAACTCGATGTCCTCGAACGCCTGACGGGCGCGGGCGAGCGAGATCTCACCCTCCGCGGCGCCCTCGGTGTAGTCGAAGGCGGCCTTGGGCGTACGCCGCTTCGCGATCGCGCGCAGATCCGCCACGGTCAGCGCCTTGTCCAACCGCCGCTTCTTGGCGCTCAGCTCGGGCTTCTTGAACTGCATCAGCGGCGCGAGGTCTCGCGGCTTCGGCAGGTGGCGTTCGACCATGTCAGCTCTCCTTCGAGGGGGTGGATCGTCGAGTGGGGAAGGTCTCGGCGTAGTAGCCGGTGATGTGCTCGTGCACCCGCCGGCGGGCGGTCTCCGGGTCGTGGGCACGCACCGACGCCACGATCGCGCGATGCTCGGCGCGCAGTCGGGCCGCGACGGGCGACCAGGCGCTCAGCTGGGCGGCTCCGGTCCGGACGTAGCCCTCGATCGAGGTGCGCAGACCGGCCATGGTGGCCAGCACCACCTGGTTGCCGGCGGCGGCGGCGAGAGCGAGGTGGAACTGCGCATCCAGAGCGAGGAACTCCTCGCTGGTCTGCGCGCCGTCCTCCATCGCGGCGAGGAGGGCTTCGGCTTCGGTGAGGTCCGGGAGGTCGGACTGGGCGAGCTCACCGATCACGGCCGTCTCCAGCAGCAGCCGGGTCCGCACCACGTCGTCGACCCGGAAGCCCTGGGCGGCGACCTGCAGCCGCATCAGCACCGACATGCCGTCGCTCGGCGCGGACGTGATGACCGCGCCGGAACTCGGTCCGGACCCGGTCTGGGTGCGGAGCAGCCCGAGCACCTCGAGAACGCGGACGGCCTCGCGGACACTCGACCGGCCGACGCCGAGCTCGGCGGCCAGGGCGCGTTCGGGGACCAGGTGGTCGCCGGGCTTCAGGACACCGCTGGCCAGATCGCTCTCGATCCGGCCGAGGACGACCTGCCAGGCGCGCTGGTCGCTCATCGTCCCTCCGGGAGCACGTGTGCGCGATGTGGTCAGACCGTGTGGTCTGACCACAAGTCTCGCGGATGGACCGGCGATGCGCAACAGGGTGGGCGCGACGCCTAGAGCAGGGGCCGCAGGGGTGCCAGCACGGTCTCGGAGAACTTGACCATCGCGTGCCGGCTCTTCCAGCCGGCCTCGGTCAGCTCGACGGTGTTGGAGGAGTCGACGGCGAAGATCTCCTCGAGCTGCCGGGCGACGTCGGGATTGAACACCTCGATGTTGATCTCGTAGTTGCCGAGCAGGCTGATCCGGTCGATGTTGGCCGTGCCGATGGTCGACCACTGGCCGTCGATGGTGGCCGTCTTGGCGTGCACCATCGCGCCCTGGTAGAGCAGCAGCCGCACCCCGCTGCGCAGCAGCTGACCGTAGAAGCCCCGCGACAGCCAGTCGGCGACGATGTGGTTGGACTCGGCCGGCACGATGATCCGGACGTCGACCCCGCGTCGGGCGGCCCGCATCAGGGCGCCCAGCATGTCGGCGTCGGGGATCAGGTAGGCGTGGGTCAGGTAGATGTGCCGGGACGCGCGGTCGATCGCGTCGAGGTACATGTTGCGGATCGGGTAGACCAGCAGCCGCGGCAGGTTCCGGTGGACCCGGATCTCGGACTGCCAGTGATCGCTGCCGGAGTCCGGCAACGCCGGCCGTCCGGTCCCGGTGAACAGGTTCCAGTAGTCGATGAACGCGTTTCGCATGTCCCAGACGATGTCCCCGGTCAGCCGGGCGTGGGTGTCGCGCCAGTCGGTCGCATACAGCGAGCCGACGTTGTAGCCGCCGACGAAGGCGACGTCGTGGTCGACCACGAGGAGCTTGCGGTGGTCCCGGCCGGAGTTGCGGAACAGCCGGAACGGGCTGGCGACCACGGGGTGCCGGCGCACCTTGATCGTCGGGGGCAGGTCGTAGAACGCCGGCGGGACGACCAGGTTGGCGAAGCCGTCGTACGCGACGTAGACCTCCACCCCCCGCTCGGCCGCATCGACAAGGGCCCGCTTGAACGACTCCCCGATCGTGTCGCTCTTCCAGATGAAGGTCTCGAAGAACACCTGTGACCTGGCCTGCCGGATGGCGCCGAGCATGTCGTAGTAGAGGTCTTCGCCGTAGGTGTAAACGGTGACCTCGGAACCACCGGCGGTGACCGAACGTGGCGGCACCCGCGGGAACACCGCCGCCGCCCGGTTGCGCTTGCGCCGCTGGTCGATGGCCATCAGAGCGAGCAAGGTCGCCCCCTGCACGGCGGCGACGGCCAGCACCGCCTGTTTCACGACCGTCCCCAACTTGATCCGCCGCCACCCCATGCCGTCGATCTTAGGCGTGGGCGCCGACGTCTAGGGTGGTCCCGAGATGACAGCCGCACCACAGCACGAATCTGCCCACGGTCGTCCGTCGACCACCGACGAGCTGACCTGGGAGGCCCTGTTGAGCCCGGACGCCGGCACCTCGGCCGAAGCCGATCCTGAAGCGCCTCGCCGCCCCCGTCGCAGCGCCCGTCCGCCGAAGATCGATCTGCTCGCCGGACTGAACCCGTCGCAGCGGGAGGCGGTGCTGCACGAAGGCGCACCGGTGCTCGTGGTGGCGGGCGCCGGGTCGGGCAAGACGCGGGTGCTGACCCGTCGGATCGCCTATCTGGTGGGGGAGCGCAAGGTCCACCCCGGCTCGGTGCTGGCCATCACCTTCACCAACAAGGCGGCGGCCGAGATGCGGCACCGCGTCGCCGACCTGATCGGCAACCGCGCCAAGCTGATGTGGATCTCGACCTTCCACTCCGCCTGCGTCCGGATCCTGCGCAGCGAGATCAACCGGTTCGGGCTCTCGCGGACCTTCTCGATCTACGACGACGCCGACTCCAAGCGGCTGATGCAGCTCGTCTTGACCGACCTCGAGCTGGACCCGAAGAAGTTCCCCGTCCGGGCGGTGATGAGCTGGGTCTCGACGAACAAGAACGAGCTGGTCGACCACGAGACCGCGGCGGCTCGCGCGGAGACCGACATCGAGCGGAGCAACGCGGCGGCGTACGCGGACTACCAGCGCCGCCTGGCGGCCGCCAACGCGCTCGACTTCGACGACATCATCATGACCACCGTGCACCTGCTGCAGGCGTTCCCGGAGCTGCGCGAGCAGTATCGACGGCGGTTCCGGCACGTCCTGGTCGACGAGTACCAGGACACCAACCACGCCCAGTACGTCCTCATCCGGGAGCTCTGCTCGGCCGACGTCGAGCCGCCGCCGGGCGAGCTGGCCACCGAACCGCCCGAGCTGATGGTGGTGGGTGACTCGGACCAGTCGATCTACGCCTTCCGCGGCGCGACGATCCGCAACATCCTCGACTTCGAGTCGGACTTCCCGGGGGCGCGCACGATCCTGCTGGAACAGAACTACCGCTCCACCCAGACCATCCTCAACGCCGCCAACGCGGTGATCGTGCAGAACGAGGGCCGCAAGCCGAAGAGCCTGTGGTCCGATGCGGGCGACGGCGCCCTGATCACCGGCTACGTGGCCGACAGCGAGCACGACGAGGCCCAGTTCGTGGCTGGAGAGATCGACAAGCTCCGGGACGAGCAGAGCATCCGCTACGGCGACGTGGCCGTGTTCTACCGCACCAACGCGCAGTCCCGGGCCTTCGAAGAGGTGTTCATCCGGGTCGGCATGCCCTACAAGGTGGTCGGCGGGGTGCGCTTCTACGAGCGGCGCGAGATCCGGGACTCCATCGGCTATCTGCGGGCCATCGCCAACCGGGCCGACGACGTGTCGTTGCGGCGGATCCTGAACGTGCCCAAGCGGGGCATCGGTGACAAGGCGGAGGGCGCGGTGGCCGACCTGGCGGCCCGCGAGCGGATCAGCTTCGGTGACGCGTTGCGCAGGGTGCACGAGATCGACGGGCTGGCGAGCCGGTCGGCCCGGCTGCTCACCGAGTTCGCCGCGTTCATGGACGAGCACGAGGCGATGGTGGCCGCGGGCAAGCCGGCCGACCAGATCCTGCTCAGCGTGTTGGAGAAGTCCGGCTACCTGCACGAGCTGAGCACCTCCGAGGACCCTCAGGATGAGACCCGGTTGGAGAACCTCCAGGAGCTGATCGGCGTGGCCCGGGAGTTCGTCGCGGAGGCGACGCCGGTCGGGCCCGGCGACTTCGACCTCAGCGCCGAGGACCTGGCCGGGCTGACCACCG
Organism: uncultured Actinomycetota bacterium; assembly: GCA_963794405.1. Classification (GTDB taxonomy): domain Bacteria; phylum Actinomycetota; class Actinomycetes; order Propionibacteriales; family Propionibacteriaceae; genus Microlunatus. Next base: position 269,744 of record CAWCDP010000012.1, on the reverse strand, counting down.
AGGAGCTGGCCGAGCTGGCCCAGCTCACCGGTGTCGACCCGCAGACCGGCGAGCTGGCCCCACCTGTGTCGTCCGAGGACGAGGGCGCGCTCAGTCTGGCCGCCGGTGCACCCCAACCCGATCCGTCGCTGGGGGCCTTCCTGGAGCGGGTCGCCCTGGTCGCCGACTCCGATCAGATCCCCGACCAGGGCGAGTCGGCCGGTGTCGTGACGCTGATGACCCTGCACACGGCCAAGGGCCTGGAATTCGACACCGTGTTCCTGACCGGGCTCGAGGACGCGGTCTTCCCGCATCAGCGCTCGCTCGCGGCCAAGGACGACAAGGAGCTGGAGGAGGAGCGTCGGCTGGCGTACGTCGGGATCACCCGGGCGCGTCAGCGTCTCTACCTGACCCGCGCCGTGGTCCGGTCGGCCTGGGGAGCCCCGCAGCACAACCCACCGAGCCGCTTCCTGGCCGAGATCCCCGATCGGCTGGTCGACTGGCGGCGGCTGGCGTCGGCCACGACGAGCTGGCGGAACACCTCCGCCTCCAGCCAGACCGGTTGGCGACGGCGTCCGACGGGTGGCGGCGACGGCGGTTCACCCGCGTTCGGCTCCGGACGGCGCGGGGCGAAGGCGATTCCCTCGTTGGCGGCGGGGGACAAGGTGCTGCACACGAGCTTCGGGCTCGGCACGGTGATCGCCACCTCCGGCTCGGCCGAGGACCCGCGGGCCGACGTCGACTTCGGGTCGCACGGGACCAAGCGATTGGCTGTTCGGCACGCGCCGATCGAGAAGCTCTAGCGGCGCGAGCACTCGCTCAGGCGGTCAGGCGGTCGACGTCGTCGCGCACCCGGTCGCGGTAGGCGTCGAACCAGTCACCACCCGCGCGGAACTCGTAGCTCAGCGCGCTCAGGTTCCAGAGCAGGCGATGACGGGCCAGGGTGTCCGCGACGTCGTCGGTCAGCTCGAGGCCGTAGCCGTCGAGGAACGCGCCCGTGACGACCGGACCGCTCATCGACAGACGGGCGAGGTCGGCCAACGGGTCGCCGACCCAGGCGTCGCCCCAGTCGATCACCGACGAGAGCCGCATCGGGCCTCCGTCGGAGCGCCCGAACAGGTGCGCCGGCTTCAGGTCGTGGTGCAGCAGGACCCCGGGCTCGGCGGGCGCCAGCACCGCCTCCACCCGGACCAGGGCCGTGGCCGCGTCGGCCAGTGACCGGTCGAGGACACCCGCGGCGACCAGGTCGGGCACCACATCGAGCTCGGCCATGACGGCTCGGCAGGGTGAGTCGTAGCGCCCGTGGGCGGAGTCGTCGGTGTCGGGCACGAGCGGTCCCCACCCCGGCAGCTCGTCGGTGTGCAGGCGTCGGCACCAGCCGCCCGCCTCGTGCGCGACCCGGGGCTCCTCGCTGGCCGCACCCTCGACGAACTCGAGAACCAGATACGGCCGTCCGAGCGCGCCGCCGTGGACGTCAGCCGCCACCACCGTCGGCACGGGGAACCCGCGGGCGGTGAGGCGCCGACAGGCCCAGGCCTCGGCGGCGATCTCGGCGGCCGGTCCGGTCTTCAGCACCACCGCCGACGCACCGGCCAGGTCGGCCACGAAGTCGACGTTGGCGACCGAACCGGGGACCTGCCGGACGCTGGTCGGCTCGCGCCCGGTGGCCGCGACCAGGGCTGCCCGGACCAGGGCCGGATCCGGTGACGCGTTCAGCGGAGGACTCTCGGGTGCCTACGGCTTGAGGCCGAGCTTGTTCAGCCAGGGCTGGGGATTCACCGCGCTGTAGACGTCGCCCGGCTCGGCGCCGGCGGGATAGACCTCGAAGTGGAGGTGCGGGCCGAAAGCGCGCCCGGTCTGACCGACCTGGCCGAGACGGGTGCCGCCGATCACCCGGGTGCCGGACTGCACCGAGATGGAGGACATGTGCGCGTACAGGGTCTGGGTGCCGTCGGCGTGCTTGATCACCACGTAGTTGCCGGCCCAGCCGGCGGCCTTGCCGCCGCTGCCGGCGTGGACCACCACACCGGCGGTGGGGGCGTAGATGGGGGTGCCGATCGGAGCGGAGAAGTCGAAACCGGTGTGATACCGGGCCCAGGCACCGACGTCACCGAAGCGGGCGGCGATGCTGTACGACTTGACCGGCATGGTGGCGACGCCGAGAGCCTTCTTGGCGGCCTCGGCCTTCTTCTTGGCCGCCTTCTTCGCCGCTTCCTTCTTCTTCTCGAGCTTGTCGGCCTGCTTCGTCGCGGCGCGGGACTCCTTGGCCAGCAGTGCCGCCCGGCCTTCGACAGCCTGCTCGTCGACCTGGACCGGCTCGGCCGCCTTCTCCGCGGCCTCGGACAGGGCCAGGGCGTCGAGAGCGTCGGACTTCTGACCCTCGGTCAGGGCGGACCGGAAGTTGGAGCGGCTGATGGTGCTGGCGTCGCGCTGGAAGACCGACGGCTGCTTCACTCCTGGAGCCACCGTGGTGATCACCGGCGTGGTGGCCGAGGTCGGCTGGGTGCCCTGGGCCGAGCTCGGGGTCATCGCGGAGGCAGCGACACCGAACCCGAGAACGGACACGGCGAGTGCGGCCAAGCCGGCGTTGACGACCCCGCTACGCCGGCGTACGGCCTCGGGCCATCGGTCATCCTGGGCAACGGCACGGCGCGCGAGGGCGCGCTGGGACTGTGTTCGGGGCACGGCTGGAACTCCTCGATCGACGACAGGTCAGGTCTCACATGAGGCCGGAATCCCTGGTCGCGACACGTCGGATTCAGCCGGTGAAGTCCTCCGGCAGAGGCCGGATCGGTGAACTTTCATCGACCATAACGGATTGATAACACGCGTCCAAAGTCACGCCGTACCAGTTGACACGGTGGTCACCGGTCTTGGGCGGGGTTTGTGATGAAGGTCTCTCGAAGTCTGTGAGCCAGGTCTCCACCAGGGAATTCGTCCGTTGAGCGGGCTCATTCAACCGGTTGTCGGACACCGGGCGGCACACCGATCCCGAGACGCGCGAGCTGGTGACCCAGGTGTCTGGTAGGCGCGCCGGACGTCGCGTCAGCGCGCGACGGACCCGGAGGTCGGCCCAGGGGTCTGGCTCAGTTGACGTTGACGCCGATGGTCCGCAACCACGGCACGGGGTTGACCGCTCGGTAGACGTCGCCGTACTTGGCCCCGACCGGGTAGAGCTCGAAGTGGAGGTGCGGGCCGAAGGAGCGGCCGGTGCTGCCCACGTAGCCGATGGTCTGACCGGCCTTGACGGACTGCCCGGAGCTGACGGCCATCGAGGACATGTGCGAGGACATGGAGGTCACGCCACCGGCATGACGGATGGCGATGTGGTTGCCGGCCCAGTCTCCGCTGTTCCCTGCGAACACCACGACACCATCGGCCACCGCCTTGATGGGGGTGCCGTAGCTGGCGCGGAAGTCGAGGCCGGTGTGATAGCGGGACCAGGAGCCGTACTGCCCGAAGTGCGCACCGATGACCGCGCCGGGGACCGGGGAGGCGCTCCCGCCCCCGGCCGGGACGGTGGTCGTCAGGTCGATGCCCGGTGTGGTGGTGGTGCTGGGGGCTGTGGTGTCGGTGTTCTCGAGGCTCTGACGCTCGGTCTCGGCGGCCACCCGCTTGCGGATGGCGGCCGCCAGGCGCTCCTGGGCGATCTTGACCGCTGCCTGCCGGGTGGCGCGCTCGCTGGTGGCGAGCTCCTGGCTCCGTGCGGCGCCGCCGGCTTCCCGCGCGGCCTGGGTCGTCAGCTCGGCGGATTTCGCGAGGTCCTCGGCGCGCTGTGCGGCGCGCTCCTTCACCACGGCGGCCTGGAGCCGGACGCTGCGCGAGGTGTCCCCGACCGCCTCGGGACGGGTGAAGGCGACCAGGCTGGGGTCGGCTGCGGCCGCCTCGGCCTCGGTCGAACCGCTCATGCCCGACCCGCGCATCCCCGACCCGGGAACTGCCGTTCCGGGGAGGGCTGTCTGGGCGAGAGTCGTGCCGGTGATCGGGGCGCTGGCGGGCGGCGCGGTGGTCGCGAGCGGCTGGGCGCTGGTGGTGAGGGAGACCGAACCGGCCACGGCGAGCCCGAGGGCAGAGATGGCCAGGGCCGCCAGCCCATGGGACAGCCAGCCGCGGTGCTCGGCTCGCTGCGACGCCACTCGGCTCGCTCCCCTCGTTGTCGACCACCGGCTCGATGGCTCTGATGCGGCGGCTCGATACGGTCCCGGTCGTGTCGGCGCACGCGTCCTGGGTCGTCATCGATCCGTCGTGGTAGCGCCTGAGCCCGACTCCGGGGCTGTGACGAAGATAACGGACTGATAACCAAAGCTCAAACCATCGGTCCACCCCCGAGGACCACGCAAACCGGCGCGATAGTCACGATACCCGGCGATGTGGCTCACGCGCAGGTCCGGAGCCGGACTCAGGCGGTTTCCGGGCAACATCTTCCGTCGCTCGTACGAGACCGGGTGTCAGTCGAGGAGCGAGCCCGCCACGGTGCTCTCGTGGGGGTCGAACTCGGCGCGGTCGTCGAGCTGGGCGAGTGCGGCGGCGATCTGGAAGGCGATGCCGCGGTCGTTGGTCAGCGACATGTGGCCGATGCCGTGGACGGCGACGTTGCGGACCCGGAGGTCGGGGTGCTCGATCCGGGCGTTCCGACCGGGGACGATCAGCTGGTCCAGGTCGCTGTGGAACGCGATGAAGCGGGTGTCGCAGTCAGGGGCCGGCTGGCTGAGCTCGGCGATCACGTCGGAGTCCGGGCGCAGCTGGCGGATGAGGGGCAGCACGGAGCCGGCCCGGGCCAGCGCCGTGCCCTGATGCGGCGTGCCGAGGGTGACGACCGTGTGCACACGTTCGTGACCACCCATCCGCTGGACGTAGTAGCGGGTGATGAGACCGCCGAGGCTGTGGCCGATCACGTGCACCTTCTCGTAACCCGACTCCGCGGTCAGCTTCTCGATCGCGATGGCCAGGTCCTGAGCCGTCGTCCGGACGTCACTGGTCAGCACGCCGTAGTCGAACGAGGACAGGTCGCTGAACCCGCGCCGGCGCAACGCTCGCTCCAGCGGGGAGAAGATGGTGTGGTTGTCGACGATGCCGTGGACCAGCAGGATCGGTGTGGCCGCCGCGTCGACGGCGAAGTGAACCAGGCCCCGCTGGTGGGGGCTGAGGCCACGCAGGTCGTGGCGATCGGGTTTGGCGCTCGTCTCGGCGAGGAGTCCCAGGGGGTAGGTCATCAGATGGGCGGTGACCCACCCCGCCTCCCGGGCCATCCCGGTGGCCACTCGGGGGACATCACGCGTCAGGACGCGTGAAATGCCTCCGATGGCGGATCCGAGCACGGAGGAAGGTTACCTCTCACCTGCGCGTGCGGGTCGATATGCTCGCCGCGTGGCAATCGACGCCGGGACAGGACCGTCCGCTTCAGACGCGGTGCCTCCGGTCGGCGCGCGCCGCCTGAGGATCGTGGTGGCCAAGCCCGGCCTCGACGGCCATGACCGAGGCGCCAAGGTCGTCGCGCGGGCCCTGCGGGACGCAGGTATGGAGGTCATCTACACCGGCCTCCACCAGACCCCTGAGCAGATCGTCGCGACAGCGCTCGCCGAGGACGCCGACGCCGTCGGCCTCTCGGTGCTCTCCGGGGCCCATCTGACGCTGTTCCGTCGCGTGGTCGACCAGCTCGCCGAGGCGGATGCCTCCGACATCGTGGTCTTCGGCGGCGGCATCATCCCGGAGGCCGATCGTGCGGAGCTGGCAGCCATGGGGGTCGCGCACGTCTTCACCCCCGGTGCGACCATGGCCGACATCGTCGCCTGGGTGCAGCAGAACGTGGGTGGCGCGGCCCGATAGCGGTCGGGGCGGGGCGCATGCGTTGCCCGCCGCGCGTCTGCGATGCCCTGTCGCGGTGACGCAGCAGGCGGACTCTTCCGGTCGCGAGCTACGCACCTGGACGCCGGACACCCACGACGGTCGCCCGGTCGCAACCACTAGGCTCAGGCCCGAACGCCAGCGACGACGCCCTCTTGCCGCGCCCTGGAACGGGTTGCGCGGGGCGGACACGGACATGGAGGACAGAGTGGATCTGTACGAGTACCAGGCGAGAGACGTCTTCGAGAAGCACGGGGTCCCCGTTCTGCGCGGTATCACCGCCGTCACCCCGGAGGAGGCGTCGGCCGCGGCCGCCGAGATCGGCAGCCCGGTCGTGGTGGTCAAGGCACAGGTCAAGACCGGGGGTCGCGGCAAGGCGGGCGGCGTCAAGGTCGCCAGGTCCCCGGAGGAGGCGGCCGCCAAGGCCGGCGAGATCCTCGGCCTCGACATCAAGGGTCACGTGGTGCAGAAGGTGATGATCGCCGAGGGGGCGAACATCGCCGAGGAGTACTACTTCTCCCTGCTGCTCGACCGTGCGAACCGCAGCTACCTCGCCATGTGCTCCAAGGAGGGCGGCATGGAGATCGAGCAGCTCGCGGTCGAGCGCCCGGAGGCGTTGGCCAGGGTCCCGGTCGACCCGAACGTCGGCATCGACCAGGCCAAGGCCGACGAGATCGTCGCCGCCGCCGGATTCGACGGAGACGACGCGGTGGAGATCGCCCGCGTGCTGCAGCTGCTGGGCAAGGTGTACGAGGGCGAGGACGCCACCCTGGTGGAGGTCAACCCGCTGGTGAAGACGGCCGAGGGCAGGATCGTGGCCCTGGACGGCAAGGTGTCGCTGGACGAGAACGCCGAGTTCCGGCACGCCGACCACGCCGAGCTGGCCGACAAGTCGGCGGAGGACCCGCTGGAGGCGGCGGCCAAGGCCAAGGGCCTCAACTACGTCAAGCTCGACGGCAGCGTCGGCATCATCGGCAACGGTGCGGGCCTGGTGATGAGCACGCTGGACGTGGTGGCGTACGCGGGGGAGGAGTTCGCCGGCGCACCCAAGCCCGCCAACTTCCTCGACATCGGTGGCGGCGCCAGCGCCGAGGTGATGGCCAACGGCCTGGAGATCATCATCAGCGACGAGCAGGTGAAGAGCGTCTTCGTCAACGTGTTCGGCGGCATCACCGCGTGCGACGCGGTGGCCAACGGCATCGTCCAGGCCTTCGAGCTGCTGGGGGCCAAGGACGAGCACGTGGACGTCCCGCTGGTCGTCCGGCTCGACGGCAACAACGCGGAGCTGGGACGGCAGATCCTGACCGACGCAGCCCTGCCGGGGCTGGAGCAAGTGGACACGATGGACGGAGCGGCCCGCCGGGCCGCCGAGCTGGCTGCAGGCTGAAGGGCGGACTGACATGGCGATCTTTCTGAACAACGACTCCAAGGTCATCGTCCAGGGCATGACCGGCTCGGAGGGCCGCAAGCACACCCAGCGGATGCTCACCTCCGGCACCAACATCGTCGGCGGCGTGACCCCCGGCAAGGGCGGCCAGCAGGTCGAGTTCGAGCAGGGCTCGGTGCCCGTGTTCAACTCGGTCGGCGAGGCCATCGAGGCCACCGGGGCGAACGTCACGGTGATCTTCGTGCCGGCCAAGTTCACCAAGGGTGCGGTGGTCGAGGCGATCACCGCCGAGATCCCCCTGGCCGTGGTCATCACCGAGGGTGTCCCGGTCAAGGACAGCGCCGAGTTCTTCGCCCTGTCCCAGGGCTCGAAGACGCGGCTGATCGGGCCGAACTGCCCCGGTCTGATCTCGCCCGGACAGGCCAACGCGGGCATCATCCCGGCCGACATCACCAAGGCCGGCCGGATCGGTCTGGTGTCCAAGTCGGGCACCTTGACGTACCAGATGATGTACGAGCTGCGCGACATCGGCTTCTCCTCCGCCGTCGGCATCGGTGGCGACCCGGTCATCGGCACCACCCACATCGACGCCCTGCAGGCGTTCCAGGACGACCCGGACACCGACGCGATCGTGATGATCGGTGAGATCGGCGGCGACGCCGAGGAGCGCGCCGCCGAGTACATCAAGGCCAACGTGACCAAGCCGGTGGTCGGCTACGTCGCCGGGTTCACCGCTCCGGAGGGCAAGACCATGGGCCACGCCGGTGCCATCGTGTCCGGCTCGTCCGGCACCGCTGCGGCCAAGCAGGAGGCCCTGGAGGCCGCCGGCGTGAAGGTCGGCAAGACACCGAGCGAGACGGCCGAGCTGATGCGCGAGCTGATGACGAAGGGCTGAGATCGAGGGAGGCGCACACCGCGCTGATCCCGCTGACGCCCCCTTCCACTCGCTCGCGCACCCCTGCAGAGGGCCGGCGGGTGGCGGAAGGGGGCGTCAGCAGTTCTTGGAGGTCGACGAGAGGTGAGTGGGATGGGTTGGGAGACGCTCGGGTCCCGGGTCATGTACGAGAACCCGTGGATCCGGGTCCGCGAGGACGCCGTGCTGCGGCCGGACGGCGAACCGGGTGTGTACGGCGTCGTCGAGGTCCGGTCCCCGGCCGTGTTCGTCGTACCGGTGACCGAGGCGGGCGAGATCGTGCTCGTCGAGGTCGACCGCTACTCCCTCGGCGGGCCGTCCTGGGAGGTGCCGGCCGGTGGCACCGACGGCGAGGAGAGCCTGGCCGCCGCCGGACGGGAGCTGCGGGAGGAGACCGGCCTGGCCGCTCGCTCGTTGACCGATCTCGGTCAGGTCCAGTCGCTGAACGGGGTGGCCGACGCTCCCGGGCGGGTCGTGCTGGCCACCGGGCTGCACCCGGTCGGCGGCGCGGAGCAGGAGTCCGAGGGCATCACCGGCGTCCGTACGGTGCCGATCCCCGAGCTGCTGGGAATGATCGCGGCGGGCGAGATCACCGACAACGAGTCACTCGGTGCCCTGCTGCTGGCGCTGGTGCGTCTGGGGCGCGTGCACTGAGGAGAGGCCGGGGCGCGGTCGTCGCGAGGGACGTCGTGCCGGGTCGCGTCGGTCAGGCAGGGTCTCCGCGCAGCCGCTCGAGGCGGTGCTGGAGCAGTGCGGCGCGCTGGGCGTTCTGGTGCAGCCCGACGTAGCGCTCGCCGAAGACCCAGAGCAGCGCGTCGTCGAGCCGGCGGACAGCACCCGGTGGATGCCGGTAGTCCATCCGCGCGGCGATGGTCGCCTCGTCGGCCTCGCGCAGGACGTCGCCCAGCTCGACGAGAGAGGTGATGCCGAGCTCGAGCAGCAGATCGCTGATCCAGCTGTAGTGATCGGTGCGCGACCAACCCGCCTCCGAGTACTGCCCGGCCAGGTACGCCGCCAGCTCGCGCGTGTCGAAGCGGGGGTCGTCGTCCTCCCGCGGCACGGTGACGTCGAGCTCGGCGCCGCGGAGGCGCTCGCGGATCTCGGAGAACTCGCGGTCGGCCAGCTCGAGCAGTCCGGCGGCGAGGGTGAAACGGCGGTCGAACTCGCCGACGTGCTCGGCCGGCACTGTGCCCTTGTAGCGGATGTCGTGCTCGAACTCGGCCCAGGCATGCTGCAGCACCGTCCGCACCTGCACCTGCGCCCGGTGCCCGCGCAGGTGGGCGAACGCGGGAAGGTCCTCCCGGGTCGGATCGAGTCCGATCATCAGGTGCCGACTCGCGTAGCCGAAGCGGCCCTCGTTCGCGGTCTGGAGACCCCAGTCCCGATCGTCGTGCACGAGGACCTGCTCGGCCAGCACATCGGCCACGGCGTCGACGTCGTCGCGGACGTAGGTGATCACGCGGACACCCAGCAGGTCGGTGATCTGGCTCGCCGGGTCTGTGTAGAGCGGGGTACCCGCCTTGGTGCGCGCCGCCTTCTCGGCGAACGACGGAACAGACTTCGTGCGACCCGTCACGGACAGGTAGTTGATACCGGCCTCGTCGAGCAGTCCCTGCACGAGGGCGACCGCCTCCTGTCCGGCGACGGTCAGCTCGCTGTGCCGTGCGGCGTACTCCCGGACCGCACCCCGCGCGACCTCGACCTGGGGCGGGACGACCTCGACACCCAGCGTCGGGGTGACGATGCACCCCGTCTCCTGGTCGCCGTACCGGGTCACGAGCTCGGGACGGTGGTGGGTGAAGTGGGCGAGGTAGGCGCAGAGCACGGCGTCCACCTGGTCCTCGACGCGACGCAGCTCGCTCTTGCGGGTGGCGTTCTCGACCTGGTCGCGCAGCCCGGTCCAGGTCTCGTCGGTCGTGACCACGCCGGCCACGAGAGTCATCAGCCTGAGCAGCTCGGCGCGCAGCAGATCGACATCGCGTCCGGGTTTGGCCTTGTAGCGCAGGATCTTGGGCAGCTGGAACAGCACGATCGTGGCCGGGTGCGGGTAGACCTCGATGGCCCGGCGCCGTCGACCCGATCGTGGATCGATGTCCAGGCCGAGCCTCCTGGCCAGCCGGGCCGCCCGGGTGCCGTTGGCGAACTCGGGCTTCCCGGTGTTGGACGGGTGCGTGCCGGCGTCATAGCGGCGGAAGTCCCTGCTGAGCTGCTGTTCCGCGGGTCGCGACCCGGTCGGGTTGGTGACCACGATCGGAGCGTCGATGGCAGCGAGGCAGTCTCCCTCGACGTAAGCCGCCAACCCGGCCGCGATCTCGTCATCGGTGCGCACCGCGCTCACGTGCAGCAGCCGTGCGTCGTCGTCGAGGACCGCGAGGCCGGTGGGCTGCCTGTCGCCCCAGGCGAGGTCGATACCGATGAAGTGCACGCCGTCACCCTGCCGCATCCCTCCGTCAGCCGCACCCACCGGGCGAACAGGGGGACCGAGGCGAACAGGGCGACCGTTCGTGGCTCGGGGGCGTCAGGCGGTCGTCGGACCAGGTCTTGTGCGTACCGGTTGTGGCTCGGGGGCGTGGTCCGGGTCGGTGGGGCGGGGCGTGCGTACCGGTTGTGGCTCGGGGGCGTCTGGCGGTCGCTCAGACCGGCCCGGCGGCGTACGGGTTGTGGCTTGGGGGCGTCAGGCGGTCGCCGGCACCGCGCGACGGCCGATCGGCGGGCTACTCGTCGACTGCGGCCAGCACACGAAGGTCGTGGAGATCCTGCGGACGCCGCTCGTAGCCCAGGTGGAACGCGCGTTGCTGCGCCACTGACAGGCAGGGGATCGCTCGGTTCTCGAGGCGACCGACGCCGAACGCTCCCGGCGGGTAGTCGAAGTGCCCACCGTCCAGGTCGTCCTGCTGGCCGTGACCCGCGTCGTCGAAGGTCACCGGATGAACGTCCACCCAGCGCTCCCCGCAGCCCGCGTACTCGACTCGTACGGGAAGCCAGTCGGTCTCGCGCACGTAGCCGAGCGACTCGAGAGCTCGCAGGCAGGCCGGCAGGGTGTCGGCGTCGACGGCCAGGTCGAGGTCTCGATGGGGTCGCGTCTGGACACCCGCCAGGGCAGCCACACCCCAGCCGCCGGCCACCCAGTAGCGCACCCGCTGCGACTCGAGCGCGTCGAGAACACTTTCGACGTCGGCGAAGTGCATGCGGGTGGGTCAGTTGACCTGGCTCGCGCGCTGACCGCTGCGCAGGGTGATCACCTGGAACTGGTCGGAAGTGAGATCGAGATTCTCGAGCGGGTTCAGGAAGAGGAAGGTGACCTTCGGGCCGGCGGTCACGACGCCCACGCGGTACTTCGTGGTCTTGTCGTTGGCCTTCTGGGACACCTCGGTCGCCCACCCCTTGACGTCGACGCTCTTCGCGCCGGGACCGGAGATGTCGGAGACCGCGGCGACGGTGGCGGTGAGCTGGCGCTCGCTGCAGCTCTTCCAGCCGGCATGGATCTTCTCGGCCAGCTTCGTGGCGGCCTTGTCGTTCGCGGTCGTGATGATCACCTCGTCCAGCCCGAAGCGGCTGCTGCTGTCGGAGAGCAGATACGTGCGGTGGCTGCGTGACTCCGCCTCGACCTTGGACCAGTCGACCGTCTCGCACCCGCTGCCGCGCAGCAGATCGGGGTCGGGCTCACCCGGCGTGGTGCCCGCCCAGCGGGTCTGCTCGGGGCCGATCGGCGGCAGGTCGCCCGAGGCCAGGAACCCTGGTTGGTCGCCGCCCAACGGAGGGGGCCCGTCCTGGGCCTCCGGCTGGTCGGAACAGGCGCCACCGGCGGCGCGGCACTGGGTGTCCACCACCGAACCGGCGACGTCGGCGACCCGCTTGGCCGTGACGGCCTTACCGGGCTTGGCGACGTCGATCACGTCGACGATCCGTCCGGTGCGAGCCAGCACGACGGTCCGGTACTCGGTGGTCGAGGAGTCCAGCACCTGGATCGTCACGCCGACCGCCTGGTCGCCGACGCCGCCGATGAGATGACCCTGGTAGATCCAGCCGCCTGTCATCGAGCAGTCGCCCAGGGAGCGGGCGGCGAAGGCGTACGCCTGCGCGGCCTCCTCCGGACTGCTGTAAGACGTCGCCTGGTGCAGTGCCGCCGGCGAGTCGGGGCCGGTGCTGCTCAACAGGCGCAGCACCGTCTGCTGGGGCGGCGGCGCCCCCTCGGTGGCGTCGGTGGCCAGGCAGGCGGGGTGGTGGGGCGAGTCCTCGGTCGTGCCGCGCTGGGTCAGGGCGACCTTCCAGGTGCGCTTCTTGTCGATGGTCTCCGCCTGGGCCGCGGAGAGCATCAGGTCGTCGGTGATCAGGGCCGTGCCCGGGTCCGAGGCGTCCACGCTCGGCGTCGCCCCGGGATCGGTCGGGCCGGCGCTGGTCGAGGGGCCGGGTGCGGCGATCGGCTGCCCCGTGGTCTTGATGATGGCGTAGCCGCCCACCAGGCCGAGGACCACCACCACGGCGACCGCGCCGATCATCAGCAGCAGCCGGCGACGGTCGGCGGAGGGATCGGACTCCAGGTCGTCGTCCTCGACATCGTCGTCGCGCTGGGGGACCCGGCCGCCGCCAGCGGTGCGCGGCAGCAGCGTCGTGGCGTCGGGATCGAGATCGGCTCGGCTGCGCTTGCGCTCCCGGGCCCGGCTCAAGATGGTCGTCTCGTCGCTGAGGTCACGGTCCGAGGCCGCGTCCGCGTCGTCGCCGGAGCGAGGGGAGCGGACCGCCGTCGAATCGTCCCGGTACAGGGGAGGGGGTACGTCCTCGGGATCGACCGGCGCCTCAGTCCGGCTCGCAGTCGGCGGACCGGTCGTCCCCGGATCTGTCGCGGTCTCCGCATCCGTCGCCGGGTCGGGCTCGGCCACCGGTTCGGCTGCCTCGTTCGCCTGCCCGGCAGGCACTCCCTCGTCCGGCACGTTGCTCTCGGTCGGACCACCCGCGGTCGGACCACCCCCGGTCGAACCGTCGTCGGTCGGACCGTCGTCGGTCGGACCGTCGTCGGTCGGACCACCCCCGGTCGAACCGTCGTCGGGGGTCGCCTCGGACGACGGCTCTTCGCGCCAGGCGCGGCGAGGTCGGTACGACTCGGGCTCGTCAGACATCGTCGGTCTTTCTCCTGCTTCTGGACGTGGCCGGTCGACGAGAACGAGCGGGACGACGTGGTCCTCAGCCGACCGCTGCACGTCCGCCGACGCAGCACAAACATGATGACTTTACCCGGCGTGGGCGTGTCCGGGCCGGGCCTGGCAGCACTCTGGGCGAGCATGGGGACCGCTATGGCTTCCCTGCTGTCACCGCGCCGGAACCGCGGCGACATCGATCTCGCCGCGACCGAGCCGACCGTCGTGGTCGGCGCCGACGCCTCCACCGAGCTCCCGACCGTGGCCTGGCTCGCTCTGGCGGCCGGCGCCGGGCTCCTCAGTGCGCTCTCCGGCTGGGTCCTCGTGACGGGCCTCGTGGTGGCCGGCTGGCTCGCCGCCGAGCCCGGCACCCTCGCTCAGGCGCTGACCGTGGGCACCCGGTTGTGGCTGCTCGCCAACGGGGGCGGCGCGACCATCGGTGCGGTCTCGCTCACCCTCATTCCCTGGGGTGTCACGCTGCTGGTGGCCTGGCTCGTCTCCCGCACCGCCGGGTACGCGGCACGTTTCGGGAGCGCTGACTCGCCGACGGTGACACCGATGGTGTGCATCGTCACGACCCTCGGCTACCTCGTGCCCCTGCTGGCGGTGGGTCTGCTGGTGGGTGGTCCGATGGCGGCGCTCCGGGGTGGCACGGTGATGCTCGTGGTCGTCGCGGCGGCCGCCGCCTGGGGTTGCTGCCGCGTGCGCGGCAGCTGGCCGACCGACACCTGGCCGGAATGGTCCCGGGCACTGCCCCGGGCCGTGGCCGCGGCGTTGCTGCTGATGGTCGCGGGCGGCGCGGCGGTGCTGGCCACCGGACTCGCCCTCAACCTCGAGCGGATGACGACGCTGCTCACGGCCCTCGACGCGGGAGTCATCGGCAACATCGCCCTGCTGGTCGGTCAGCTGGCGTACGCGCCGAACGCCGTCGTCTGGGCCGCCAGCTATGCGATCGGTCCTGGCTTCACCCTCGGCAACGGCTCGATCGTCTCGCCGGCGGCCACCGAGCTCGGTGCCCTGCCGGCGATCCCGATGCTCTCCGCCGTCCCCGACGTCGGTCCGGGCGGGGTGTCGCACCTCTGGTGGCTGGCGCTCGGAGTCGCCGCAGGTGCCGTGGCCGCGACCCTCGTCGTCCTGGCCCGGCCCACCGCCCGGTTCGACGAGACCACCCTGGTGGGAGGCCTGTCCGGGGTGCTCGCCGGCGCCGCCTTCACCGGTGTCGCCTGGTTGACCAGCGGTGACCTGGGCAGCGACCTGCTCGCCGGTCTCGGGCCGGAGCTCGTGCCGGTGCTGGTGATGGCCACCTCCACGATGGGCCTGTCGGGGGCGGTCTGCGGCCTGCTGCTCGGACTGTGGCGACGCCGCCGTCCGGCGAGGGCCGATCGGGACGTGAACGACGCGGAGCCGGACGCCGCAGACGCCGCCGCACACGCCGTCGCCGACGACGGCGCGGCTGCAGACGCCAGCGCAGCAGACGACGGCGCAGCTGCCGACGACGGCGTCGAGGACGGGGCCGAGCTGACCGCACCGATCACCCGTCGCCGTCGCGGCCCGCGCTCCGACGGCGTCACCACCGCGGACCCGAGTGAAGACGAAGGCGCGGACGAACCGACCCAGCGGATCGGCTGAGGCGAGCTCGCCGTTCCCGGCTCGGTAGGGTGGCGCCGTGCCCCCCACCCCCACCGGTCCTGCGCGTCTGGTCGTGCTGGTCTCCGGTTCCGGGACCCTGCTGCAGGCGCTGCTCGAGGCGTGCTCCGATCCCGCGTACGGGGCCCGCGTCGTGGCGGTGGGCGCCGACCGTCAGGGCATCCAGGGGCTGGACCGCGCGGAGGCGTACGGGGTCCCGACGTTCGCGCACCCGTACGCCAAGGGCAGCGACCGGGGTGCCTGGGACGCGGAGCTGACCGAGCTGGTGGCGGCCCACGAGCCCGACCTGGTGATCAGCGCCGGGTTCATGAAGCTGCTGGGTCCGGTGTTCCTGGAGCGCTTCGGCGGCCGGGTGATCAACACCCACCCGGCGCTGCTGCCGTCCTTCCCCGGCATGCACGGACCGCGGGACGCGCTCGCGTACGGGGTGAAGGTGACCGGCGCGAGCGTGTTCCTCGTAGACTCCGGCGTCGACACCGGGACGATCCTGGACCAGGCGGCGGTGGAGGTGGCCGACGACGACACCGTGGCGAGCCTGCACGAGCGGATCAAGGTCGTCGAGCGACGCCTGCTGGTGGACACCACCCACCGGTTGGCCACGCGCAGCTGGCAGGTCGACGACCGCCGGGTGCGCTGGACCTGATCCGACCAGTTCCCCAGAGCAATGACGAACAGCCAGTGACGAACCTCCGATGACCACCACCTCAGATCAGTGACAGACGGGACAGCATGAGCACGACAGAGAACGACCGGCGACCGATCAAGCGCGCGCTGGTGTCGGTCTACGACAAGACCGGTCTGGTCGAGGTCGGCCTGGCCCTGGCCGGGTCCGGTGTCGAGATCGTCTCCACCGGTTCGACCGCCCGCACGCTCGCGGAGGCCGGCGTGCCGGTGACGCAGGTCGAGCAGCTGACCGGCTTCCCCGAGTGCCTGGACGGTCGGGTCAAGACCCTGCACCCGTTCGTGCACGCCGGGCTGCTGGCCGACACGCGGCTCGAGTCCCATCGGGACCAGCTGGCGGAGCTGGGGATCGCGGCGTTCGACCTGCTGGTCTCCAACCTCTATCCCTTCGTGGACACGGTGATGGCGGGCGCCGGACAGGACGAGACGATCGAGCAGATCGACATCGGGGGCCCGTCGATGGTCCGCGGCGCGGCCAAGAACCACGCCTCGGTGGCCGTGGTCACCTCGCCGGACCAGTACGGGCAGCTGCAGGCCGCCCTCGCCCACGGCGGGTTCAGCCTGGCCGAGCGCCAGGCACTGGCCGCGGAGGCGTTCGTGCACACGGCGACGTACGACATCGCGGTCGCGTCCTGGATGGGCAACGTGGTGACCGACACCAGCGACGGCAGCGGCTTCCCGCGCTGGGTCGGCGGCAGCTGGGACAAGGCCGCCGTGCTGCGGTACGGCGAGAACCCCCACCAGCGGGCGGCGCTCTACGTCGACGGGGCCTTCCCGGGCGGTCTGGCGACGGCGGAGCAGCTGCACGGCAAGGAGATGTCCTACAACAACTACGTCGACACCGACGCCGCCCGCCGGGCCGCGTACGACTTCGACGCGCCGGCCGTGGCCATCATCAAGCACGCCAACCCGTGTGGGATCGCGGTCGGGTCCGACATCGCCGAGGCACACGCCCGGGCGCACGCCTGTGACCCCGTCTCTGCCTTCGGCGGGGTGATCGCCACCAACCGCCCGGTCAGCGTCGCGATGGCCCAGCAGGTCGCGGAGGTGTTCACCGAGGTGATCGCGGCACCGGCGTACGAGGACGGCGCCGTCGAGGTGCTGCAGGCCAAGAAGAACATCCGCATCCTGGTCGTCGACGCGGCAGACCGGGGCGGCATCGAGACCCGCGGGATCTCCGGCGGGATGCTGATGCAGGCCGTCGACACCGTCGACGCCGAGCACGACTCCGCCGCCCACTGGGAGCTGGTCTCCGGGGAGCCGGCCGCGCCGGAGGTGCTGGCGGACCTGGAGTTCGCCTGGCGGGCCTGCCGAGCGGTCAAGTCCAACGCCATCCTGCTCGCCCGCGACGGCGCCTCGGTCGGGGTCGGCATGGGTCAGGTCAACCGGGTCGACTCCTGCCGGCTCGCGGTCGAGCGAGCCGGTGAGCGGGCCACCGGCTCGGTGGCCGCCTCCGACGCGTTCTTCCCGTTCGCCGACGGCCCGCAGATCCTGATCGACGCCGGCGTCTCCGCCATCGTCCAGCCCGGTGGCTCGGTCCGCGATGCCGAGGTGATCGAGGCGGCCAAGGCCGCCGGGGTCACCATGTACCTGACCGGCGCCCGGCACTTCTACCACTGACCCCGCGCGACCGCGAACAGGACGGACACGACATGACGGCACAGCTTCTGGACGGCAAGGCCCTGGCCGCCACCATCAAGGCCGACCTGACCGAGCGGGTCCGGGCGCTGGTCGCCCAGGGCATCACGCCAGGTCTGGGCACCGTGCTGGTCGGGGACGACCCGGGGAGCAAGGCCTACGTCGCGGGCAAGCACCGCGACTGCGCCCAGGTGGGCATCGCCTCGCTCCAGGTCGAGCTGCCGGCCTCGGTGAGTGAGTCCGAGCTGGAGGCCGAGATCGCCCGGCTGAACGCCGATCCCGCCTGCACCGGCTACATCGTGCAGCTGCCTCTGCCCGGCGACCTGGACGACAACCGCGCTCTCGGGCTGGTCGACCCGAGCAAGGACGCCGACGGCCTGCACCCGGTCAATCTCGGCAAGCTGGTGCTGGGCGAGCCGGCGCCGCTGCCGTGCACGCCTCGCGGCATCGTGGAGCTGCTGCGCCGCAACGGGATCCCGCTGAGCGGTGCCGAGGTCTGCGTCATCGGCCGCGGCACCACCGTCGGTCGACCACTGGGTCTGCTGCTCACCCGCAAGAGCGAGAACGCCACCGTCACGCTGTGCCACACGGGCACGGTCGACGTGGCCGCCCACACCCGGACCGCGGACATCGTGGTCGCCGCGGCCGGCCGCCCCGGGTTGGTCACCGGCGACATGGTCAAGCCCGGCGCGGTCTGCGTCGACGTCGGCATCACCAGGACCGACGCGGGACTGGCCGGCGACCTGGATCCGTCGGTGCGCGAGGTCGCCTCCTGGGTGGCCCCGGTGCCGGGTGGGGTCGGTCCGATGACGCGCGCCATGCTGCTCACCAACGTGGTCGAGCGGGCCGAGGCCGCCGCTGCGGCCCGGGCCTAGGCGCGGCCGCCGCGATGGCCTCTCGGGACGCGGGACCGGCGAGCCGCAGCACCCGGCTGTGGCCGCTGCTGGTGGTGCTGGTCGGGGTGGTGATCGGTCTGGTGATCGCGGTCCTCGGTGCGCAGACCTGGCGTCTGGGTGGCCTGGTCATCGGCACCTCGCTGCTCATCGGGGCGGTGATCCGCGGCGCCCTGCCCGGCCGGGACGCGGGACTGCTCCAGGTGCGCAGCCGGCCCTTCGACATCACCGTGCTGACGCTGGGCGGGATCGCGATCATCGCCTTGTCGATCGCGGTGCCGGGCCGCCCCGGCTGAGATCCGGGAGCGGTCCCTGACGGATCCCTCGGGGCCCTGACGGATCTCTCGAGCCTGACGGAACCCTGGGCGGGTCGGCTCAGCCGAGCGACCCGTGCGGTACGCGGTCGTCGGACAGCAGGTCGAGGACCGCCGCTCCTTGACCGAACTCGCAGCCCGCTCCCACGGCCATCGCGAGGCTCTCGGCGTCGTCGAGGGCGGGGACGATGACGCTGTAGCCGAAGGCACGAGCGGTCTCCGCCGTCAGCCGCAGCATCGTGGGTCCGCTGGGCCGTCCGGACGACGGGTACTGGACCGGCGGGTGCATGGTCGGGTCCAGTCGCACCACGGAGACCGGCAGCGCCAGCCACTGACTGGTCGGCCCGGCGCCACCGCCGAAGCCGTCCAGGCAGATCCGTACGCCCCGGCGGTGCAGCGTCTCCAGGTTGGCCACCAGCCGCAGGTCCTCGGTGATCTCGGCGGAGGACACCAGCAGCACCAGCCGCTCGGCGGCGAGGCCGGCGTCGGCCAACGCCCTGTCGACGTCGCGCAGGCACCGCTCGAGCATCAGGTGGCGGACGGTGAGGGGAACGGCGATGTAGAGGCCATCGGTCGTGGGGCCCTGGGCCGCCAGCCAGGCGGCGGCCCGGCGGAGGGACCAGGTGTCGAGGTCCAGCACGACCGGGCTCCGGCCGACCTCGCTCAGCAGCGTGCTGCGATCCCTCACGACCTGGGCGGTGCCGCCGAACCGGACCTCGAAACCGGCGGGCTCACCGGTGATCAGCTCGACGACGGGTTCGATCTCCAGCGTGACGCTGTCGGACCGGATCGCGGCGGTCAGCGCCGCTTCGAGGTCGGCGCGCCGCTGCAGGGTCTGCTGCAGGTCCTGGTCGAAGACCTCGACCCGGCCCCGGCCGGCCTTCTTGGCGCGGTAGACCGCCAGATCCGCCTCCGACAGCAGGAGGTCGGCGTCGGTGCCGGCGTCCTGGCTGATCGCCACGCCCACGCTCGCTCCGATGCGGGCCTCGTGCCCGTCGCGGAGCAGCATCGGCGCTCCGACGGCGTCGATGAGCCGTTCCGCGACACCCACCGCGGACGCCTGCTCATCCAGCGGCTCGAGCAGGACGACGAACTCGTCCCCACCGAGGCGGGACACGACGTCGCCGGGCCGGACGGCCTCCTTCATCCGCGTCGCCGCGACCTGCAGCACCTCGTCGCCGGCACGGTGCCCGAGGGTGTCGTTGACCTGCTTGAAGCCGTCGAGGTCGATGAACAGCAGACCGATGATGGCACCGCTGCGCTGGGCCCGACTGAGCGCAGCGGTGATCAGCCGCATGGCTTGGGCGCGGTTCGCCAGTCCCGTCAGGGAGTCGTGCGCGGCCTGGTGACTGAGCTCCGCCTGGGCCGCTGCGCGCTCGGCGTTGGCAGCCTGGATCTGGACGATGGACAGGTTCATCCTGGCCATCACGAGGGCGAACACCGCGACCGATCCGAACACGATCGCCCAGATGCTCGGCTCCACCCCGAGCAGGGTCTGGATGGCCAGGATGGCGGGCGCGACCAGGACGGCTCCGGTGAGCGTGGCGAGTCGACGCCGGCTGAAGGTGGTCTCGGTGTCCGGCGCGGCCGCCGTGAGCGACACCATGGACGGGTGCAGGGCGGCGGCGCCCCAGGCCAGGTAGGACAGCAGCCAGCCGATGTCGATCGGGTCCGTGCTGTCGAAGGTGAGCATCCGCAGGCTCGACGAGGCGGTGTCGGCGGCGATGAGCAGCATCAGGGCGGCGACCAGCAGGCGGAACGAGCTGGTCCGTCCGCCAGGCGTGGTGACCAGCCTGATCAACAGCCCGGCCAGCACGATGTCGGCGAGCGGGTAGGCGAGGGCGACGGCCGCCGCCGGTGGCGAGCTCGCGAAGGTGGTGATCGTCGGTCGGGCCAGCAGCACCCAGGAGAGAACGCCCAGCGAGACCGTCAGGATGGCGGAGTCCAGGGCGCCCGCCCAGTCGTCGCGGGTCCGGCCGCGGATCAGCAGCCAGATGCCGACGGCCACCACCGGGTAGCCGAGAAGGTAGAAGAGATCCGCGAGGGAGGGGAACTCGTCGATCTGCAGCACATCGGCGAGGACGGCGCCGACGGAGTCCGCCACGGCCCAGAGGAACAGGCCCACCGCCATCAGCTGCCAGGGCAGGGTCCGACTCGGCCCGTGGATCCGCGCCCCGACGAGAACGGCGGCCGCCGCCGAGAAGCCGATCGCCGCGTAGACGCTGCTGCGGACGAGCCCGTCGGGCAGCAGGTAGTAGGCGGCCACCAGACCCAGACCGGCGAGGAGGTACCACAGCCAGAGCGTGGGCCAGCGGGTCGGGAAGTGGCCGCGCGGGAACGTGGTCACGGTGCTCGGTGAGCCGGTCATCCGAACTGCCGCTGCAACGTCGCAACTCGTCGGGTGGTGCCGATCCGCTCCGCAGCGACGGCCGGAGCCCCCGCCGGGAGACCGGTCACGACCCCGGACGGTGTGTGGAAGAGCCACAGCGACAGCGTCCGGTACGCCGCCCAGTCGCCGTACCGGATCCGGAGGGAGACGACGTCGGAGGCGGCGCCGGGGTCCGAGACGACCCGCACCGTCTGCAGGACGACCGGAGCGGACCCGGGGAGAGCGAGCTCCACCTCCGAGGACGCCGAGATCGCGCCCTTGGGCAGGCGGACCGCGGCCCCGCCGGTGGAGATGTCCACCAGCTCTCCGTCGACGTCGCCGATGGTGACGGCGGCCTGGACGGCGAAGCGGTACGAGTTGCGGCGGGACGTGGCGTACTCCTCGGACTGGATCCGCCGGGTGCCGAGGACGAGGACGAGACAGGCCAGCAGCAGCCAGACACCGGAGGCGGCCGTCGATGCGGGGTCGGAGTGCCAGGGAACGGCTCCGGTGAGGCCGAGGAGCGCGTACAGCAGCACGGCCGCCATGAACCAGATCAGCGCCCAGAGCACGCGCGGGGCCCGCCCGCGCAACCGCTCGTCGGCGCCCGACTTCGGTGTCACCTGGAACTCCAGCGAGCGACGGGTGAGCAGCCACCACAGGCAGGAGAGGCCAACGGGCACGCGGAGGATCCGCAGCGCGAACGCGGTCGGCCAGTGCAGGTGCTCGCGGTAGAGCTGGCGCGACCCCCAGAGACGGACGGTGAACATCACCGCGAAGACCACCGCGAAGACGGCCGGGGGAGCGGTGGAGACCTGGGCCCCGCTGACCAGGATGGCCGCCGGGATGAGGAAGGCCGCCACCGTGCCCACCCCCTCCAGCCACCACAGGGTGCCGGTCAGGTACTCGTAGAAGTTGCGCCAGGACAGCCACCGCTTGGCGGCCCAGAGCCGTTCGCGCACCAGCACCTGCATCGATCCCATGCCCCAGCGGCGGCGCTGCAGCAGATACTGCTCGGGGGTCTCCGGGGCGAGGCCCAGGGCGAGCACCTGGTGGTGGTAGGCCGTCTTCCACCCGGATCGGATGAGCGCGAGGGTGGTGTGCATGTCCTCCACGATGGTGGCGGTGGAGATGCCACCGACCTCCTGGAGGGCCGTCAGCCTGATCAGCGAGGTGGATCCGCACCAGAACGGCCCCGCGCCGTCGTGGTTGCGCGCCGGCAGCAGGACGTGGAAGAACATGCCCTGCTCGCCGGTGTCGCCGTCGTCGTCGAAGGCGCCCGAGTTGTAGTAGGTCTGGGGCGCCTGGACCAGGGCGACAGCCGGGTCGTCGAACCAGCCGAGGGTCGCCGACAGGAAGCGGGGCAGCGGCACGTGGTCGCAGTCCAGCACGGCGATCACGTCGACGGCTTCGGCGCCTTCTTCGATCTCCCGCGCCATCAGCTCCAGCGCGTGGTTCATGTTGCCGGCCTTGGCATGGGTGTGCTCGGGCCGGCGCACGTAACGGGCGCCGAGCGCCGCGCAGAGGTCGGCCACCCAGGGTCGGTCGCCGTCGTCCAGCACCCAGGTCTGGTGCGCCGGCTCCAGGGCGCAGGCCGCCGCGATGGTCGGCGCGATCACCTCCACCGGTTCGTTGTAGGTGGGGATGAACACGGCGCACCGGTGCCCGGGTGAGACCGTCGTCACCGGGGCAGGTGCCAACGTGTCGAGATCCCAGAGAGTGACCGCTCGGACGACCAGTCCGATGAGGGGGAAGGCTTCGAACGCGATCAACAGCCAGGCGGCGATCACGTTCCAGCCGGTGGGCGGGAGGGTGAAGCCGATCCGCCAGGTGAGGTAGATGACGAGAGCGGTGATCGAGGTGAGGATGCCGAGATGCGACCAGGTGCGGGACCAGCTGTTCTCGGTGGTCATCGGCTCGAGACCGGACGCCCAACCACGCATGGTGGCCTCGGGCCCGATGCGGGCTCGACGGACGCGAGCCGGCGTGGTCGGCCGGGGTGCTGTCTCGCCGGCAAGACGTTCCACGGGGTCTCCTTCTCCGTCAGGCCCCCGCCCTGGAGATGATCATCATCGATCGATGGCGAAAATATATCGTTCGCCGGCGGGATCGATCGAGCGACCTACGGTGCGAGGCGTCCCCCCGTCGGACGACCCCGAACCTGCCTGTCCTGCGCCCGTGCCCGCCCGCTGGCTCCGACTTCTCCTGGCCGCTCCGCAGCTGGCGTCCGCAGCGACCGCGAATCGGCGCCGGGCTCAGCTCGGTGTCGGGCGGGACCGGTGTCCCCGGCCTGACGGGAGCCTGGTCAACGCGACGCCCACGAGCGAGACGGCGCCGCCGAGCAGCGCGATGGGCGCCGGGACCTCTGCCAGGAACCACCAGGACAGCAGCACCGCGATGCCCGGCACCACGTACGACGACGCAGCCATCCGCCCGGCACTGGTGCGGGCGAGGGCATAGCTCCACAGCAGGAACGCGATGGCCGTCGGGAAGATCCCCAGGTAGACCACGCCGGCCGTGACGGTCCACGGCTCGGCCCGCAGCTGGGCGACCAGGGGGCCGAGGAAAGGCAGCGTCGCCACGGTCCCGGCGAGCGCGCCGAGCCAGGTGACGGTGACCGGGTCGACGCTGGCCAGCGCCTGCTTCTGCAGCAGCACACCGATCGCGTACAGGCCGGCGGCGGCCAGCGCGAGGGCGACGCCTCGCGGGTCGACCTGTCCCGTGCGGGAGGCGGAGGCGATGATCACCACGCCGGCGAAGGCGATCAGGAGCCCGATCATCAGCTGTCGGGGGAATCCTTCGCCCAGGAAGAGGCCGGCGAGGACGGCGACGATCACCGGCGCGAGGTTGACGATCATGGCACTGGTGCCGGCGTCGAGATAGCGCCCCGCCGCGTTGACCGCGATGGTGTAGACGCCGAACCAGAGCACTCCGTACGCGATGATCAGCACCAGTGGGCGACCGTGCGGAATCCGGAGCGGGCCGCGACCCGGTCGGAGCAGGGCGACACCGGTCAGCACGAGCGAGCCGACCAGCAGTCGCCCGAGGGCCAGCGGGCCGGGATCGAGGGCGCCGCTGAGCGCCCGGATGACGACGAAGGCCGAGGCCCAGAGCACCATCGTGACGGCGGCTGCGGCCAGCGGCAACCAGCTGCGGTCCGCAAGCCGAGCGGCGGGGGTGGGGCTGTCGACGGCGAGATCCGAGCTCATGGCCTCCAGCCTGGCGTGCTCAAGACGTAAGCACAAGCAACGGTATCTTCACGAATCTTCAGTCTGACTGTAGTGTCCAACCATGCTCGACGTGCATCGTCTGCGGGTGTTCCGCTCCGTCGTGGCCAGCGGCTCCATCCAGGCCGCCGCCAACAACCTCGGCTACACGCCCTCGGCGGTGAGCCAGCACGTGACCGCGTTGCAGCGCGAGACGGGTCTGGCACTGATCTCACGGGTGGGTCGGGGGATCGAGCCGACCGCGGCCGGTCGCGCGCTCGCGCTGGAGATCGACGGCGTGCTGTCGAGACTGGGTGAGGTGGAGTCCGTGGTCGGCGACCTCCGCGCCGGCCGGACCGGCTCGCTGTCGATCGCCTACTTCGCCTCGGTCGGCTCGGCCTGGATGCCGGCCGTGGTGTCGACGATGATGGCGGAGTTCCCCTCCGTCCGGCTGGATCTCGCGCTGCGCGAGGACGTGCCGACGGATCCGGCCGAGCGCCCCGATCTCCAGATCGCCGTGGAGCAGGGGGCGATCCGCCGTCCGGGTCTGCTGGCTCGTCACCTGCTCGACGACCCGTACGTGGCGGTGCTGCCGGCCGGGCACCCGCTGGCGGAGCGACAGCAGATCGATCTCGTCGACCTGGCCACTGAGCGCTGGGTCGACAACGACTTCGCCCGGGGATGGTGTCGACGGAACCTCATCGAGGCCTGCCACGCGGCCGGTTTCAGCCCCCCGTTCCACGTCGAGGCGCACGACTACCCGACGGCGATGGCGTTCGTGGCCGCCGGGATCGGGGTGACGGTGCTGCCGACGCTGGGGGCGAGGCAGCTCCCCGCGGGTGTGGTCGCCGTGTCGGTGACGAGCCCGACTCCGGTCCGCTCGATCTACGCGCTGGTCCGCGAAGGCGTGGCCGACACCCCGGCCGTGCGGACGGTGCTCCGGGTGCTCACCCGGCTGGGCACGAGCGCGGCCGCCGGCCCGGTGCGCAGCGCTGTCGGTTCCGTCCGGTGATCGCCTGCCGCTCGCGGGTGGGCGATCGCCACCGTCGCAGTCTCGGTGGTCGGGGTGGCCATCCAGCTGCTCGTCGTCCTCGCCGGGACGTCAGCCATCGGCACCGACCCACCGGCGGCCCTGGGGATCCGGCTGTGGCGCTTCGTCAGCTACTTCACCATCCAGTCCAACCTGCTGGTGATCATCTGCCTGCTGCCGCTGATCACCGATCCCGGGCACGACGGACGCCGTTGGCGGGTGCTGCGGCTCAGCGGTCTGGTGATGATCGTGATCACCGGCCTGGTGCACTGGTTCCTGCTGCGGCCCCTGTCGACGTTGACCGGCGTGGAGGCGGTCGGCGACGTCCTGGTGCACGTGGCCACGCCGGCGCTCGCGCTCGTCGGCTGGCTGGTCTTCGGTCCACGGCCCCGGATCGAGGCCCTTACGGTCGCCTGGTCGCTGGCCTGGCCGATCGGCTGGCTGGCCTACACCCTGGTCGTCGGGGCCCTGACGGGGTGGTACCCGTACCCGTTCCTGGACGTCGGCGCCCGGGGCGTCGCCGCGGTGGCGCTGACCTGTGGTGCGATGGCGCTGCTCTTCGCCGGGCTGGCCTCGGCGTGCTGGCGGTTGGACCGGGTGCTGCGGAGCAGACCGGAGGAAGCTCTCACCGGTCGGAACCGTCGATCGGTTGCGCGAGACCGGTGAGTGTCGGACCGGGCTGAGAGGATCCCCACATGATCGATCACTTCGGTATCCAGTGCGCCGACCTGGCCGCCAGCGCCGCGTTCTACGACGCGACCCTCGCCCCGCTCGGGTTCACCCGGCAGATGGACTTCGGCGTCGCCATCGGCTTCGGCACCGCGGGTCACCCCGACTTCTGGGTCGGCGCCTTCAACTCCGGCGACGGTTTCCGGGAGTCGCACATCGCCTTCACCGCGCCCGATCGGGCCGCCGTGCGCGCCTTCTTCGCTGCGGCCACCGCCCTCGGCGCGGAGGTGCTGCACGAGCCCCGACTGTGGCCGGAGTACCACGACACCTACTACGGCGCCTTCGTCCGCGACCCCGACGGCAACAACGTGGAAGCGGTCTGCCACGCGCCCGAGTGAGTCCTGACCCCTCGGCACGGACCGTAGGGTCGGCTGGATGATCGAGCTCCGGCAGCGTCAGTGGATCATCGACGAGCGGCCCCGTGTGCTGTTCAGCGGCGAGGTGCACTACTTCCGGCTCTCCCGTCGGGACTGGCGGTCACGCCTGCTCGACCTGCGTGCCGCAGGGGCGCAGGCGGTGGCGACGTACGTCCCCTGGGTCGTCCACGAGCTGCCGGACGGCACGATCGACGTCACCGGGACGACCGCCGACTGGCGTGACCTCGGTGCCTTCTGCGATCTCGCCCACGAGCTGGGGCTCTACGTCATCGCCCGGCCCGGGCCGTACGTGATGGCTGAGCTCCAGCACGAGGGACTGCCGCACCGGCTGCAGCACCTGTCGGGACTCGGGGCCACGACCTGGGACGGGCGACCGCTGCCGACGGCCGATCTCGACTACCTGTCCCCGGCGTTCCTGGCCGAGGTCGAGCGCTGGTACGACGCGGTCCTGCCGGTGCTGGCCGGCCGCCTGCAACCCGACGGTGGCCCGATCATCGGTGTCCAGCTCGACAACGAGATCGGCATGCTCGCCTGGGTCTCGAACTCGCCGGTGCTCAACCCCCGGGTCGCCGCCGACTTCGCCGACTGGCTCGCCGTCACCGGGCGGGTCGATCGCCATCCGCAGCTCGTGCCGGAGCACGCCCTGGCCTACCTGCAGCGACCGCCGCGTTCGTCCGGCCCCGTGGTGGCCGAGGACCTGATGCGCTTCTGCCGACACGACTTCCGCCGGTACGTCGACACCCTGACCGGCTTCGCCCGTGCGCGGGGCATCACCGGGGTGCCGCTGCTGATCAACATCCACGGCACGGGTGGGGGACGCGGACTCACGTACCCGATCGGGATCTCCCAGCTCCTGGGCACCTGGCGGAACCGCTGGCTCACGAGATCAACGGCGGGCATCCCTGTGCCGTCGACGTCCGGGCGGGGGAGGGCCGCGCCATCGTCCTGGCCTGCGACTACCCGGCCGACCTGCCCGTCTACGCCGCGCTGCTGGGTCGCCTCGGGGTCTGCCCGCGATGGCGTACGGATGCCGGCGACCCGGGTCTGGTGATTGCGGCGATGGCTGATCCCGCGACCGGGGCAGAGCTGGTGCACCTCCTCAACGTGGCGCCGTATCCGCTGACCTTCACGCTCTGGCGCGACGACCGCAGGGTCACTCCTGAACCGCTCACCGTGCCCGCTCGAGGAGCGGAGCTCCTTCGACTGCCGGGGAGAGCCCCTACCTGACAGCCTCACGGTGGCTCGGGTGGTCGGCTTGACGTAGCGGTGGCCGGTGGGGTGGTGGGTCCGCCGTCGTGGTGGCGGTGGAGGTGGTCGAGGTGGCGGTCCGGTACCGTCGCCACGTGAGCTGCCTCAACTTCGCCGCCGGCCGTACCCGCCGCTGAGTGCGCGGCCCCCAGCGGGCTGCAGACGTCGCCGCTCGGCATCCGGCCGTGCGTCATCCGTTGCGCACCGAGAGAAGACCAGACACATGCACATCCGAGACTTCCAACCAGATGATCTGCCCGCTTTGATCGACCTGACGATCGAGGCGTTCCGCCCCCTGTTCGAGATCGACCTGCCCGCGCTGCTCGATCCCGCCGTGTTCGCTCACGACCACGGAACGTGGGCTGACGACTACCGCCGAGAAGTGCCCACCTTCCATGACCCCGAGGGCAACAGGTTCATCGTGCTCGCCGAGGAGACCGAAGGCGACGGGTCACCGCTGGGCTACGTGGGCTGGCAGGTGAACCCGGACGGATCCGGCCGCCTGCAGATGGTCGCCGTGCACCCTGACGCCCGTCGTCGAGGGGTGGGTACGGCGGTCTGCCGAGCGGCCATGGACCGGCTGACCCAACGGGGTGTCACCGTGGTCCACGTCGGGACCGGCGGCGACCCGTTCCATGCCTCGGCGCGACGCCTGTACGAGTCGTTGGGCTTCTACGGATATCCCGTCATGGACTACACCCGAGCACTCTGAGAGGGGCACTCTGAGAGGTGGTGCGGTGGGTGCCCCGGTCGACGGCAGCCGGCAGCCACCATCCATGACCCGAGCGCGTGGTCGCCGAGATCCTCCGCCGTGGTGGCCCCTCGGTGACTCTGACACAGTGAGGGTGCCAATCGAGGAGAGGACTCAGATGGTCGACGTCAAGCACGGCAAGATCTGCTACATCTTCATGCCCAGCACAGATCCGGAGAGATCTGGGGAGTTCTATCGAGACGTCTTCGACTGGACGCTGCGGACCGACGGGGAGGGTGGCCTGTCCTTCGACGACTCGACCGGCCAGGTGTCCGGCACCTGGGTCCGTGATCGCCCGGTGGCCGGGGCGGGCAATCTCGAGGTGCACATCATGGTGGACGATCTGCACGCGACGGTGGCCGCCATCGAAGGCGCCGGCGGGCGCGTCGACGCCGCCGACATCCACACCGAGGGTGAACGCTGGGCCGTTTTCACCGACCCCGACGGCAACCGGCTCGGCATCTACCAGCAGGGCGCCGCCGAGGCCTGAATCCCACGAGGGATTCAGCCCGCGGTGAGGTCTCGCAGCGCCAGCTCCGCCAGCAGCCGGGCGCAGTCGCCGAGCACGCTGTCGTCGAACCGGGCGCCCGGCGCGTGGTTGCCCGGTGCGCTGTCCGGATCTCCGGGGCAGGCGCCGACGAACAGGTAGCAGCCCGGCACCTCGGCCAGGACGCGGCTGAAGTCCTCCGAGCCCATCACCGGGTTGGCCAGCGGGTGCACCCGTTCGGCCCCGAACAGATCAGCGGCGACCCCCAGGGCGAAGGCGGTGGCGTCGGGGTCGTTGACCGTCTCCGGGTACTCGCGCTCGAACCTGACCTCCGCCCGGCAGCCCGTGGGCGTCGGCGATCTGCTCGCACAGGCGCACCGATGCCTTCTCCACCTCGACCAGCTGGACCTCCGACAACGTCCGTACGGTCGCCTCGAAGACCGCGGTCTCGGGGATGATGTTGCGCCGGGTGCCCGCCTGGAACGTGCCGACGGTGATCACCACCGGGTCGAACAGGTCGAACCGGCGGGTCACCAGCGTCTGCAGCGCGGTCACGATCTCGGCCGCCACCACGACCGGGTCGTTCGCCGCGTGCGGCCGTGAGCCGTGCCCGCCGGCGCCCCGCACCGTCACGTACAGACCGGACGAGGCCGCCATCAGCGGCCCCGGTCGGCTGCTGACCACACCCAGCGGAAGCATGTTGGCGAACACGTGCAGCCCGTACGCCGCGTCCGCCCGGCGTCCGGCCGCGTCGAGCACGCTCTCCTCGATCATCGCCCCGGCCCCGTCCCAGCCCTCTTCGCCGGGCTGGAACATGAAGACCACGTCGCCGCGCAGCTCGGCCCGTCGCTCGCCGAGGAGACGGGCGGCACCGACCAGCCCAGCGGTGTGCAGGTCATGACCGCACGCGTGCATCGCGTCACCGGTGGCGGCGAACGACTCACCACTGTTCTCGGTCACCGGCAGAGCATCCATGTCTCCGCGCAGCAGCACGACCCGGCCGGTGTGATCGTCCGAGGTTCCGCGCAGCACCGCCACCACCGACGTCAGCGAGGTGCCCGTGGAGATCTCCAGACCAGATCCGGCGAGAGCCTCGAGCACGATGGCCTGCGTCTGCGGCAGCTGGAGACCGATCTCGGGCACCTGGTGCAGCCGACGTCGCAGCGCGATCAGGTCGTCATCGAAGCGGGGCGTCATGAGACGGTCCCGCCCCGTCGCCTCAGGATCCGCTCGCGACGCCGGCCACGATGGCGATGATGATGAAGATCACCGCGATCACGATCCCGAGGATCGCCAGGATGGTGAGCACCATGCCCATGATCTTGCCGATGTTGATGTTCTGCTCGTTGGAGTAGTGCATGCCGCTGGCGGCGATCTCCTTCTGCGCCTTGCTCCCCATGTACCACGCGATCGGCGCGCAGATCGTCACGAACAGCCCGACGATGCCGAGCACCAGGATGGTGGTTCCCTGGGGGTGCTCGGGCAGCGCACCGTACTGCTGGGAGACGACGTAGCCCTGCTGCGGTGCCGGCGGGTAGCTCGGCTGCTGGTAGCCACCCTGGACTTCCGGAGCCGAGCCGTAGGACTGGGCCGAGCCATAGGACTGGGCTGAGCCGTACGACTGCGTCGGGCCGTAGGACTGGGTCGGGTCATAGGACTGGGTCGCGTCGGACTGGCTCGATCCGTACGACGGGGCGGACCCGTAGGACTGAGGCTGATCGGAGGGCTGGGCCGGATCGGACGGCTGGTTCGGGTCCCAGGGCTGGTGGGGTCCGACCGGACGGTTCGGGTCGGGGGAGGTGTTCGGGTTGGTGTCGCTCATGGTCGTTCTCTCCTCGGGTGGTGGGTGGCGATGACGGGATGCGCTCAGCTGCTGGAGACGGCGACCACGCCGATGACGACGACGTAGACCAGGACCAGAGCCGCGTACACGATCG
The DNA here is from genome assembly GCA_963794405.1 of uncultured Actinomycetota bacterium. Taxonomy (GTDB): domain Bacteria; phylum Actinomycetota; class Actinomycetes; order Propionibacteriales; family Propionibacteriaceae; genus Microlunatus. The sequence continues at coordinate 239,180 of CAWCDP010000012.1, read as the reverse complement.
AGATGATGCCGAGGACCCAACCGGCGGTGGCGACGCCTCGCCCGCCCCACTGACCGGGCGAGGCGTCGATCTCGCGGCGGACCCGGCCGCCCATGACGAAGCCGGCGATGCCGACGAAGGGGCAGAGCGCCAGTCCGACGATGCCCAGGATCAGAGCGGTCGTCGCCTGCGGGTGGTTGGGGGGGAGGTAGCCGTAGCCGGGCTGCTGATAGGGATTCACCCCGTACGCCGGCTGCTGGCCGTAGGTCGGCTGCTGACCGTACGCCGGTTGCGCCGGGTAGCCGCTCTGCTCCGGCGTCGGGTAGCTCGCCGGCTGCCCGTGACCGGGTTCGGTCCCGTACGCCGGCTGGCCGTAGCCGGACTGGGTGCCGTACGCCGGGGGCTGACCGTAGCCGGTCGGGTACTGCTGGGGCTGCTCGTGGTTCGCCGGTCCGGGTTCGGGATAGGTCGGCCACGGCCCGTCCTCGTCCGGCCGGTCGACCGCCGACGCCCCGGACGCGGCGGTGGCCGACGATCCGGGGGCTGCCCACGGGCTCTCGTACGGTGTCGTGTTCTCCCAGCTGCTGCCGCGGGCGGTCTCCCACGAGGCGGAAGGGGTGTAGTCGTCGCCGGACCCGCCGCCGTGGCCGGACTGCGGGTCCCGGTCGTCGCGCTGGCCCGCTCCGCTCTCAGTCATGCCCCCCAGTGTTCCCTAACCGGGGTGCTCTTGCGGGTCGTGCGCCAGGTGAATCGGTCACCGATCCCGGCGACGGGGTCAGTCGACCAGGCCCAGCGAGCGGACCGCCTCGCGCTCCTCCTGCAGCTCGGCGACGCTGGCGTCGATCTTGCCCCGGGAGAAGTCGTTGATCTCCAGGTCCTGGACGATGCTGTAGGAGCCACCGGAGGTGGTGCACGGGAAGCTGGTGATGATCCCCTCGGCGATCCCGTACGACCCGTCGGAGGGCACCGACATCGACACCCAGTCGCCGTCGGCGCTGCCGAGCACCCAGTCGCGCATGTGGTCCACCGTCGCGTTCGCGGCGCTGGCCGCCGAGCTGGCCCCCCGGGCCTCGATGATCGCGGCGCCGCGCTGCTGCACGGTGGGGATGAAGGTGGACTCCAGCCAGGCCTGGTCGTCGACGAGCTCGGCCGCGTTCTGCCCGTTCACCTCCGCGTGGAAGATGTCGGGGTACTGGGTGGCGGAGTGGTTGCCCCAGATGGTCAGGTGCTTGATGTCGTTGACCGTGGTGCCCGTCTTGGCCGCGAGCTGGGCCAGGGCGCGGTTGTGATCGAGGCGGGTCAAGGCGTTGAACCGCTCGGCCGGGATGTCGGGAGCGTTGCTCTTGGCGATCAGCGCGTTGGTGTTGGCCGGGTTGCCGGTGACCAGGACCTTGATGTCGTCTGCGGCGTGCGCGTTGAGGGCCGCGCCCTGGGGCTTGAAGATCGCCCCGTTGGCCTCCAGCAGGTCGCCCCGCTCCATCCCCTTGCTCCGCGGCCGGGCGCCGACGAGCAACGCGATGTTGACCCCGTCGAAGACGACGTTCGGGTCGTCGCCGATCTGCACGCCGGAGAGCAGCGGGAACGCGCAGTCGTCCAGCTCCATCACCACCCCTTCCAGGGCCTTGAGGGCCGGGGTGATCTCCAGCAGCCGCAGCTCGACCGGGGTGTCCGGTCCGAGCAGCGATCCGCTGGCGATCCGGAACAGCAGGCTGTAGCCGATCTGGCCGGCGGCTCCGGTGACGGCGACCTTGACGGGTGTGCTCACGCGATCTCCTCGAGACTCATCGACTGTCGCCGGTGACCGGCTCTCGTAGGGTGACGCTAGCAAGGTCTGGCCGGTCCCGGCACGGTGAGGTCGGCAGCGGTGGGGGAGGTCGTCGATGTCCGGGACCGATCCGGTGGCCGCCGTGACGTCGGCGCTGTCCGGTCGAACGGGTACCCGCTGGGTCGGGATCGACGGGTTCGGCGCGGCCGGCAAGACCACCCTCGCCGCCCGGATCGCCGCCGCTCTCCCCGGCGCCGTGGTGATCCACAACGACGACTTCGCCCGCCGCGACCTGCCGGGCTGGGACCGGGAGCGGTTCGTCCGCCAGGTGGTGGAGCCGCTGCTGGCCGGTCGTCCGGGTCACTATCAGCGCTGGGACTTCGCCGCCGACGTCGGCGCCGAGTGGCACCGGGTGCCGGTGGGGGTCCCGGTGGTGGTCGAGGGCGTCTCCGCCACCGACGCCCGACTGCCCGTGCCCTGGGACTTCACCGTCTGGGTCGAGGTGCCCGCGGCGGTCCGTCGGACCCGGATCGCCGACCGCGACGGTCCCGCCCTGGCCGAGCGGTGGGCGAGTGACTGGATCCCGATGGAAGAGGCGTACGCGGCGACCCAGCGGCCCTGGGAGCGCGTCGACCTGGTGTACGCCCCCGACCTCCCTCGGGCAGACTGACCCGGTGGGACCGGTGAGCCCGTCGGCTCCACCCGCGATATCTTGACGTCAAGAAACCTGACCCGAGGAGTTGCCGCATGGTCCAGCCGTCCGCCCGGATCGTCTACACCCGAACCGACGAGGCGCCGCTGCTGGCGACGTACTCCCTGCTGCCGGTGATCGCCGCGTACGCCGCCAAGGCCGGCGTCGACGTGGAGAGTCGTGACATCTCGCTGGCCGGTCGCATCCTGGCCCTGTTCCCCGAGCGGCTGCGCGAGGACCAGCAGGTCGCCGATGCGTTGGCCGAGCTCGGTGAGCTGGCGAAGTCGCCCGAGGCGAACATCATCAAGCTGCCGAACGTGTCCGCGTCGATCCCGCAGCTCAAGGCCGCGATCCGCGAGCTCCAGCAGCAGGGCTTCGACCTGCCCGACTATCCCGACGACCCGCAGAGCGACGAGGACAGGTCCGTCCGCGCCCGCTACGACAAGGTCAAGGGCTCAGCGGTCAACCCCGTCCTGCGGGAGGGGAACTCCGACCGCCGGGCGCCGTTGTCGGTCAAGAACTACGCACGCAAGCACCCGCACTCCATGGGCGCCTGGAGCAGCGACTCCAAGACCAACGTCGCCCACATGACCGCCGACGACTTCCGGTCCCAGGAGACGTCGACGGTCGCTCACACCGACACCACGGTGCGGATCGAGCTGGTCGGCGGCGACGGTGCGACCACGGTGCTCAAGGACTCCGTGACCGTCCGGGATGGTGACGTCCTGGACGCGACGGCAATGCGGGTCGCCGAGCTGCGGACCTTCCTCGACGAGCAGATCCGCCGGGCCCAGGACGAGGGCGTGCTGTTCTCGGTGCACCTCAAGGCCACCATGATGAAGGTGTCGGACCCGATCATCTTCGGCCACGTGGTCCGCGCGTTCCTGCCCGAGGTGTTCGAGCGCTACGGCGACACCCTGGCCGCCGCCGGTCTGAGCCCCAACAACGGTCTGGGCAGCATCCTGGCCGGTCTGGACGCGCTGCCGGAAGGGGCCGAGATCAAGGCCGCCATCGACCGCGGTCTGGCCGCCGGCCCGGAACTGGCCATGGTCGACTCCGACCGGGGAATCACCAACCTGCACGTGCCCAGTGACGTCATCGTCGATGCGTCCATGCCCGCCATGATCAGGACGTCGGGACACATGTGGGGTCCGGACGGCGCCGAGCACGACACGCTGGCGGTCATCCCGGACTCCTCCTACGCCGGCATCTACCAGGTCGTCATCGACGACTGCCGGGCGCACGGCGCGTACGACCCCACGACCATGGGCTCGGTGCCCAACGTCGGGCTGATGGCCCAGGCCGCCGAAGAGTACGGCTCGCATGACAAGACCTTCGAGATCGCGACCTCCGGCACGGTGCAGGTGGTCGCCGCCGACGGGACCGTGGTGCTGAGCACCGCGGTGACGGCCGGCGACATCTGGCGGATGTGCCAGACCCGCGACATCGCCGTCCGCGACTGGGTCAAGCTGGCCGTCACCCGGGCCCGGGCCACCGGAGTCCCCACGGTGTTCTGGCTGGACGCCGACCGCGCCCACGACGCTCGGCTGATCGCCAAGGTGGAGGCGTACCTGCCCGAGCACGACACCGACGGTCTGGACATCTCGATCAAGAAGCCGACCGACGCGATCGCCTTCTCGCTGGAGCGGATCCGCCGCGGCGAGGACACGATCTCGGTGACCGGCAACGTGCTGCGTGACTACCTGACCGACCTGTTCCCGATCCTGGAGCTGGGCACGTCGGCCAAGATGCTGTCGGTGGTGCCGTTGATCAACGGGGGCGGTCTGTTCGAGACCGGCGCCGGTGGCTCGGCGCCCAAGCACGTGCAGCAGCTGGTCAAGGAGAACTACCTGCGCTGGGACAGCCTGGGTGAGTTCCTGGCCCTGGCCGTGTCGTTGGAGCACCTGGCCCAGACCACCGGCAACCAGCGCGCGCAGGTGCTGGCCGACACCCTCGACCGGGCGACCGGGACGTTCCTGGACGAGAACAAGTCCCCGGCCCGCCGGGTGGGCTCGATCGACAACCGCGGTTCGCACTTCTACCTGGCGCTCTTCTGGGCCGAGGAGCTGGCCGCCCAGACCGAGGACGCCGAGCTGGCCGCCGACTTCGGCGCCCTGGCGACGAAGCTGCGGGAGCAGGAGAAGGTGATCACCGACGAGCTGCTGGCCGTGCAGGGGTCACCGGTCGACATCGGCGGCTACTACCGTCCCGATGATCAGCTGGCCGAGGCCGTGATGCGGCCGTCGGCCACCCTGAACGCGGCCCTCGCGGAGCTCTGAGGTCCGACCCCGCCCCTGCCTGTGTGGTAGAGGGCGGGGGTGGTCGGGGGCGGGCTGGCCGTTTGACGTCCTGGAGTCACAGTCCGGTAGGTCGGGCGGGGCGCGGACGGTTCGTTTGGCGCCGCGGAGTCACGTCCGGTACGCGGGCGGGGGTCGGCCGGTCGTTTGGCGCCTCGGAGTCACAGCCGGTACGCGGGTCATGCTCGGTCCCGGCCCGTTTGGCGCCCTTGAGTCACAGCCGGTACGCGGGTCATGCTCGGTCCCGGCCCGTTTGGCGCCCTGGAGTCACAGCCGGTACGTCGGGCGGGGCGCGGACGGTTCGTTTGGCGCCCCGGAGTCACGTCCGGTACGCCAGGTCGGCCGCACCCCGTACGCCGGCAGCGGGCTCCGGCGTCAGAGGGTGGCGGCGCGGCCGATCTGGACGACTTTCCAGCCGGCGTCGGCCCAGGTGGGCGCGTGCAGCTTCAGCCGGCCGTCGATGATGATCTTGTTCTTGGCCAGCGCGCCGAGAGCCTCCGGATCGAGGTAGCGGAACTCCGGCCACTCGGTCAGGTGCAGCACGATCTCGGCACCGGTCACGGCCTCGTCGACGCTGCCGACCTGGGTGAAGTTGTCCCGGGCCGGGAGCCTGGCCTGCGGGTCGTAGATCACCACCTGCGCGCCGGCGGCGTGGAGCTGGTCGGCCACGGTCAGCGCGGGGGAGTTGCGGGTGTCGTCGGTGCCTGGCTTGAAGGAGGCGCCGAGGACGGCGATCCGTACGCCGGTGACGTCGCCGCCCAGCTGCTCGACGGCCAGCTCGGCCAGCTCGGCCCGCTGGCCCGAGTTGATCGCTTCCACCGCTTCGATCAGCTGGGCCAGCACGCCGACCTCCAGCTCCTCGGCGCGGACGGCCAGGGCCCGGATGTCCTTGGGCAGGCAGCCGCCGCCGAAGCCGAGCCCGGCGTTCAGGAACTCCCGACCGATCCGCTTGTCGTAGCCGAGGGCGTCGGCCAGCAGCACCACGTCGCCCCCGGCGGCCTGACACATCTGAGCCATCGAGTTGATGAAGCTGATCTTGGTGGCCAGGAAGGCGTTCGCCGCGGTCTTGATCAGCTCCGCGGTCGCCAGGTCGCAGCGGACCACGGGCGTCGCCTCGGTGAGCGGGATGGCGTACACCTGCTCCAGCACCTCCAGGGCGCGTGCGCTCTGGACCCCGAACACGAGACGGTCCGGGCGGAGGGTGTCCTCGACGGCGAAGCCCTCGCGCAGGAACTCGGGGTTCCAGGCGATCTCGACGTCGTCACCGGCCGGGGCCAGCGCGCGCAGCCGCTCCTGCAGCTGCAGCGCCGTGCCGACGGGGACCGTGGACTTGCCGACCACCAGGGTCGGTCGGGTGAGCAGCGGCGCCAGGCTGTCGATGGCCGCTTCCAGCTGGCTCAGATCGGCGGCGCCGCCGGGACCGGCCGGAGTGCCCAGGGCCAGGAAGTGCACGTCGGCCCAGTCCGCGATGACCCGGTAGTCGGTGGTGAACCGCAGCCGACCGCTGCGGGTGTGCCGGGCCAGCAGCGGTTCCAGACCGTCCTCGAAGATGGGGGAGCGGCCCTCGGCCAGCACGGCGATCCGCGTCGGGTCGACGTCGATGCCGACCACGTGGTGCCCGACCTCGGCCATGCCCGCCGCGTGGGTGGCGCCGAGATACCCGGTGCCGATGACACTCACCCGCAAAGTCACCGCCCCACCCTCTCATCCGCGGCACCGGTCGTCGGTGCAGCGCGTGGCGGGGTCAGGCCGAGTCGCGCAGCAGCAGGCGGTGCCGGACCTTGCGCCGCACCTCGGTGCCGGACAGCGGCAGCTCGCCCGCGCGCATGCCCAGCACCAGCTCGGTGGCCAGCCGACCGACGTCGGCCATGTCGAGGGCCAACGTGGTCAGCCGGGGTGCCACCAGCTCACCGATGCTGAGTCCGTCGATCCCGGCGACGCGGACGTCCTCGGGGACACGGCGGCCGCGGTCCCGCAGGGCCCCGAGCACCCCCAAGGCCAGCAGGTCGTTGTAGACCAGCACCGCGTCGGCCCCCGGATGGGCGTCGAGCGCGGCCCCGATGGCGGCGAGATCACCAGCTGTGGACCCGGTGGCGACGGCGACGTGGTCGCAGCCGAGCCCGCGTCGATCGAGCTCGGACGCGAAGACCTTGGCCCGGCCCGAGCGGTCGCCGGTGGCGGCCTGGTCGACCATCAGCGGCCGCCGCACTCCTCGCGAGACCAGGTGGCGTACGAGGTCGCGCATGGCCGGCCGCAGATCGAAGGTCACCGCCCCGTTGAGGGGCTGACGTCGGGTCGGATCGATCTCCACGACCGGGACGCCGGCGAAGAGACCGGCCTGCGTCTCGGGGTCGAGCCAGAGGTAGCCGATGACGGCGTCGACCTGGTGGGACAGGTCGGCCAGCAGGGCTTGGCGATCACTCGCGTGCGTGGTGTCGGTCAGCACGACGTTCCAGCCCGCACGCCCGGCCGCGCCGGTGACGGCCGAGGCGAGCTGGGGGTAGAACGGGTTGGTCAGGTCGTCCAGCACCAGTCCGAGCATCCGGTGGTCGGCCTTGACCAGGCCGCGGCCGAAGCGCGAGGGGCGGTAGTGCAGGTCTCGAGCGGCCTCGAGCACGCGTCGACGGGTGTCGACGCTGATCCCGGGCATGGCATTCATCGCCCGGGTCACCGTCTGCCGCGACACCCCCGCCGCCGCCGCGACGTCGTGGATGGTGGCCGCCCGCTGCATGCCCTCACCCTAGAGATCGGCTCAGCGACCCCGCGCCGTCACGCAGGTCGAGCCAGCTCACCTGCTCCGGGCTCAGCTCGACGCTCAGACCGGCCATCGACGAGGCCGTCTCGGCGATGGTGCGCGGACCGAACAGCGGGAAGGTCGCGAACGGCTGGTGCAGCACGTACGCGAGCGCGATCGCCGTCGGCGCCACGCCCAGGGTGTCGCCGAGCTCTCCTGCCCGGCGGAGCCGCTCGAAGTTGTCGTCGCTGTAGTAGCAGCGGACCAGCTCGGCGTCGCTCCGGTCGTCGGGTCGCGCCCGCCCGGTGAAGAAGCCGCGCGCCTGCGAGGACCAGGGGAACAACGGGATCTGCCGCTCGGTCAGCCACTGCTTGGACGCGGCGTCGGTCACGTGCTCGCAGCCGGCCCAGGGCACGTCGTACGCCTCCGCCAGCCCGAAGTGGTTGCTCAGCACCGAGAAGCCGTGCTTGCCGGTCCGCTCCGCGTACGCGTTGGCCTCGTCGATCCGCGCCGGGGTCCAGTTGGAGCCGCCGAAGACCTTGATCCGTCCGCGGCGGACCTCCGCGTCGAGGACGTCGATGAACTCCTCGACGCCGATCTCGACGTTGTCCCGGTGCATCAGGTAGAGGTCGGCGTAGTCGGTGCCCAGCCGGGCCAGCGACTCGGTCAGCTGGCTGGTGATCGAGTCGGGATCGCAGTGCGGGGTGTGCGCGCCCTTGACCAGGATCGCCACCTGGTCACGGATTCCTCGGTTCGCGATCCACCGTCCGAGCAGTCGCTCCTGCAGGCCGCCACCGTAGATGTAACCGGTGTCGAACGCGTTGCCGCCGGCGGCGAAGAAGTGGTCGAACATCGCCGACGCGTGCGCCAGCGTCTGCTGGTTGTCGCAGCCCATCACCAGCCGGGACACCGGGAGGTCGAGGCCGTCGATCTTGCCGTACGGCATCACGGCGTCGGCCCGGACCTGCAGGGGCTGTCCGGAGACGGTCGGGATGGCGCTGTCGTCGGCCTCGAAGGGGTAGCGCAGCCCGATCTGCTCCCGCCAGGTGTCGAGCACGGCGGCGTTGCCGAGCGAGTCGACCAGGCTCATCTCGCTCACCACACCGTCGCCCGCGGCGGCCCGGGCCAGGCCCGCTGCCTCCAGCCCGTACGGCTGGTCGCCACTGAACTCGATCACCTGCTCGCCGTCGACCGTGGTGATCAGGATCCGCTGCTCGGTGCCGAGGGTCCACGGATCGCTCAGGTGCAAGGTGCCACGCGAGCCGTGGACCGTGACGGTGGTCGGGTCGCTCATCTTGACGCCGGTCCGCACGCTCGCGCTGAGGCCGCCCGGGAAGGTCAGGTCCGCCACCGCCCACTCGTCGATCCCGGTCGGACCGAGGGTCCCGCGTCCGGTGACAGTGGTCGGCTCCAGCACCGGCTGTCCGGTCGCCGCACCCATGATCGCCCGGGCGTACGAGACCGGGTAGCCGCCGACGTCGAGGATGCCGCCCCCGGCCGTGGCCGGATCGAACAACCGGCCGGACCGTTCACCGGCCCGGAAGGCGAAGGAGGCGTCCACGTGCAGCACGTCGCCGACCGCGCCCTCGGCGATCAGCTCCAGCACCGTGCGGGTCTGCGGGTGGAAGCGGTACATGTACGCCTCCAGCAGCACCCGACCCGTGCGGCGGGCCACCTCGGCCACGGCCATCACCGACGCGTGGTTGGCCGCCAGGGGCTTCTCGCAGAGGACGTGCTTGCCGGCTTCGAGGGCGGCGATCGCCAGCTGCGGGTGCGTGGTGTGCACGGTGGACAGGTAGACCGCATCGACGTCCGCATCGGCCAGGATCTCGTCGTAGGTGCCTGTGCGCACCGTCAGATCCGGCACCTGCTCGGCCGCGAACCGGGCGGCTCGGTCGGGATCCGAGCTGCCGATCGCCACCAGCGCGGCGCCGGGGCAGGAGGGCAGCTGGGACACGAACCGGCGGGCGATCGAGCCCGGCCCGAGGATCGCCCAGCGGACGGGTGGCACGGTCGTCGTCGACATGGCAGCAGCTTCCCTTCGGCCGGTCGAGCGCCGGCGCGTCGTGAACGTTCACTATCAAGTCCCGACCTTAGACGGCGAACCGGGAGCGGTCAATGGCGCAACCGTCGCTTCTGTCGTTGTGCACAAGGACGATCGGAGCTCAGATCGGGATCGGGGAGTTGAGAGCGCTGGGCGCCGATGATCTGCTCGCGGCGGTACGTGAACGCTCACGGCGCCTTAGGGCCACCACGGGGGACATCCGGGGCGGTCGGGCGTTCCTCGGCATCGTCACCTTCATGGGCTCCCGCCACTTCATCGCCGACATCGCGGCAGGGGCCCTGAAGGGCTGACGGGCTTCTACCCACCACGTGTGTAGAGGAGCAGATCGTCCAGCGTGCCGTCGCCGATCGGCTCGCTGGCCGGCTGCACCCCGGTGTGGACGTAACCCGCCGCCTCGGCGACGCGTCGGGACGCCGTGTTCCCGGCGGCGACGCGGATGATCACCGAGTCGGCCAGGTCGCGCGACGCGACGTGGGCGGTCACGGTGCGGACCGCCTCGGCGACCACGCCCCGACCCCGCGCGTCGGGGTGCGCCCAGTAGCCGATCTCGAGTCGTCGGGCGTAGCCGCCGAAGCCCTCCAGGCTGACCGCCGCCAGGCACCGGTCTCCGTCGTCGGCGACGCACCAGGCCCAGCCGGTCCGGCGGGCCGCCATCTCGCGGACCCCCTCCAGGTAGTCGACGGCGTCGCCGGCACCGTACGGCTGGGCGAGGGAGACGAGCCAGTACGCCGTGGTGGGATCCGAACAGGCCTCGACGATCCGACCCTGATCGGCGTCGGTGAACGGTCGCAGCGTGATCCGCTCGCCGACCAGCGCGGGTGGGGGCGGCCAGGAGAGGTCGATCCTGGTGTCCTCAGCCGTCATCGTGGCGTGCCAGCCGTCGAGCAGCTCCCCGCGGTGGGACAGCAGGCAACGGACCGTCCCGTCGAAGCGGAAGCCGGCGGCTGCGGCCGTACGCCGAGATCCCCAGTTGCCGACCACCGCCTGCCAGCGGATCGCCGAGGCGTCGAGGGCGTCGAAAGCGTGGTCGCGGACCAGGCGCAGAGCCGCCGTCATCACCCGGCGCCCCCGGGCCGCCGGGTGCAAGCCGAAGCCGACGGAGAAGACGTCGGGGTCGCGTGGGTGCAGGTCGATGCTGCCGGCGAAGGGCAGCGGCTCCTGCCCCTCCCTTCCCACCAGCTCGATCGCCCAGACGTAGGGGCCCCCGTGCTCCCAGCCGAACGGGATCCTGTCCAGGAAGGCCCGGGCCTCCGTCTCGCCGTAGCCGCCCGGCGGGGTGGGCACCGTGGTCCAGCGGATCGACTCGGGGTCCCGGCACTGCTCGATGATGCCCGGGACGTCGGCGTCGCGGTGGGCCCGCAGCAGAACCCCGGCCTCGGGGTCGACCAGGACGGGGACCGCATCGGGGAACGTGCCGGGGGCGCTCACGAGTCCATCCAAGCGGACCCGCCCGGAGAGTTCACTACGATTACGGGGGTGACTGCTCCCGCCTTCGGCACCCCGACCGTCCGACGATGACCTCGGAGCTGGTCCTCAACGCCGCCCTCATCCTGCTGTTCATCTGCGTCGGCGGGGTGTTCGCCGGGGCCGAGATGGCCCTGGTCTCGCTGCGCGACAGCCAGGTCAAGCAGCTGGCCCACCGCGGGACCCGGGGACGGACCGTCGCCCGGCTGAGCGAGAACCCCAACCGCTTCCTGTCGGCGGTGCAGATCGGCGTCACGCTGGCCGGCTTCCTCTCGGCGGCCTTCGGTGGCGCGACCCTGGCCGCCGCTCTCAGCCCCGCCCTGCAGGGCTGGTTCCCAGGACTGCCCGCCACGTTCGCCGACAGCATCGCCCTGGTGATCGTCACCGCGATCATCAGCTACGTCTCGATCGTGCTCGGCGAGCTCACCGCCAAGCGGCTGGCCCTGCAGCGCTCGGAGGCGTTCGCGATGGCGCTGGCGCCGTTCGTGGACTTCATCGCCAAGCTGGCCCGCCCGGTGATCTGGCTGCTCGGGGTGTCCACCGACGTCGTGGTCCGGATCCTCGGCGGGGATCCCAACGCGGGCCGGGAGGAGGTCACCGACGAGGAGATCCGCGCCCTGGTCAGCGGCTCCTCCACGCTGGGTGACGAGGAGCGGCGCATCGTCGACGACGTCTTCGACGCCGGGGCCCGGGGCCTGCGGGAGGTGATGCTGCCGCGGACCGAGGTCGACTTCCTGCCCGGCGACATGCCGGCGTACAAGGCCGTCCGGGAGGTGCTGCAGGCCCCGCACTCGCGCTACCCGGTGATGGGTGACTCCGCCGACGACATCATCGGCTTCGTGCACGTCCGGGACCTGCTCGATCCCGAGGTGAGCAACCGGTCCACCCCGGTGTCGGATCTGGTCCGGCCGGTGGTCAGCCTGCCCGACACCGTCCGGGTGCTGCGGGCGCTGTCGGACATGCGCCGGGAGAGCTGCCACCTGGCCATCGTGCTGGACGAGTACGGCGGCACCGCGGGCATCGTCACCATGGAGGACCTGGTCGAGGAGCTGGTCGGCGACATCACCGACGAGTACGACGTGGTGGTCGCCCCCCAGCAGGCGCGTCCCGACACGATCGAGGTCGACGGACTGAGCACCCTGGACGACTTCTCCGAGCAGACCGGCTTCGAGCTGGCCGAGGGGCCCTACGACACCGTCGCCGGGTTCTTCATGGCCGCCCGCGGCCAGCTGCCGACCCTCCAGGCGACCGTCGAGGTGGACGCCCTGCAGCCGGGCGAGGACGACGACGAGACCGTACGGCTGGAGCTGAAGGTGACCGAGCTGGACGGGCGCCGGGCCGCCCGGCTGGACGTCAAGCGGGTGCCGGACACCACGGTCGCCCACCCCGGTCCGACGACGGCCGATGCGCCGGCCGGTGACCAGAAACCCGGCTGACCGCTGACGACCGCGTGGAACAATGACGGCCATGGCCTCCGACACCCACCGTCCCCGCGCGCTCTCCCTGGCCCAGTCGACCTCCGACTCGCTGCACCTGGGCAACTACCTGGGGGCGCTGCGGCAGTGGGTGCCGATGCAGGACGAGTTCGAGGCCTTCTACGGCATCGCCGACCTGCACGCGCTGACCCTGGACCAGGATCCGGCGCTGCGTCGGGAGCAGACCCTGCTCGGGGCCGCCCAGCTGCTGGCCGCGGGCATCGACCCGCAGCGGTCGGTGGTGTTCATCCAGTCGCACGTGCCCGAGCACACCCAGCTCGCCTGGGTGCTCAGCTGCCTGACGGGCTTCGGCCAGGCCAACCGGATGACCCAGTTCAAGGACAAGGCGGCCAAGGCCGGCGCCGACGCCGCCAACGTGGGGCTGTTCACGTACCCGATCCTGATGGCCGCCGACATCCTGCTCTACCAGGCCGACAAGGTGCCGGTCGGAGAGGACCAGCGCCAGCACCTGGAGCTGACCAGGGACCTGGCCGTGCGTTTCAACGCCCGCTACGGCGAGACGTTCACCGTCCCGGAGCCGCACATCATCCGGGCGGTCGGCAAGATCCAGGACCTCGCCGATCCGACGGCCAAGATGAGCAAGTCGGCCACCTCGCAGGCGGGGCTGATCAACCTGCTCGACGAGCCCCGGGTCAACGTCAAGAAGGTCAAGTCCGCGGTCACGGACTCCGAGCGCACGATCAGCTTCGACGAAGCGGCCAAGCCGGGGGTCTCGAACCTGTTGACGATCCTGTCGGCACTCACCGACACCTCTGTCGAGCAGCTGGTGGGCGACTTCGAGGGCCGCGGGTACGGGGACCTCAAGGGCGCCGTGGCCGAGGCGGTGAGCGCCTTCGCGACACCGTTCCGCGAGCGCACCCTGCAGCTGCTGGGGGAGCGCGGCGAGCTGGAGTCGATCCTGGCCGACGGCGCCGCGCGGGCCCGTGACGTCGCCGCCAAGACCGTGGCCGACGTGTACGCCAAGGTGGGTCTGCTGCCCGCTCGCTGAGGCCCGGTCGCCGGTCGGGTCACAGGAAGAGGCAGAACGGGTGCCCGCTCGGGTCGAAGAGCACCCGGACGTCGTCCTGCGGCTGGAACTCGGCGAGCACGGCGCCGACCGAGACCGCCCAGGCGGTGGCGGCGTCGAGGTCCTGGACCCAGATGTCGAGGTGCTGGGTCGCGTTCTGCCCGCCCTCGGTGGACGGCCACACCGGCCGAGCGAACCTCCGCTCGCCCTCGAAGTTCAGGGTCGGGCCGGTGCCTCCCTCCGGGGGCTTGAGCTGGGCCCAGCCGGGGTCGTCGCCGTCCGGAGGATCGTCACCCGTCACCTGCCAGCCCAGCAGCTCGCGATAGAACTCCGCCAGGCCGTGCGGATCGTCGGTGCCGACGGTGATCGAGGTCAGCTGCAGGCGAGGTCGCTCCATGCGAACAGGTCTACCGCGACGGTCTGACAACCGTTCTCCAGCGACGGACTCGCAACCGTTCTACCGCGACGGTCTCACGACCGGGCCGGCCTAGAGCTCGATCGTCGGGCTGACCACTGTGTGCGGCGAGCCGACCGCGTCGGTGGTGTGCAGGGCGAACTTGGCCAGTCCGGCCGGCAGATCCTCCATCACGAAGCGACCGTCGTCGTCGGTACGGGTGCGTCTGGCCCCGCCCTCGGCCAGCAGCACCTCCACCAGCAGCCCGCCGCCGGGCGCCACCCAGCCGTCCACCCGTACGCCGCCGTCGGTCTGCGGGCTGATCGTCACCATCGTGGTCACGGTCTCCGCGGTGAAGGTGATCGTCCGGACGGACTCGGTCGAGGCGCTGCGGGCGCCGCTGCCGGCCAGGTCCAGCTGGGTCAGCGTGGCGACCTCGGCGTGCAGCGCGTCCAGGGTGATCTCGAACTGGATCCGCTCCACCAGACCGTCGGGCACGGGGTCGATCTCGTCATAGAGGGCCTGGAGCGAGTCGAGCAGCGCGTAGTCCGCCTCGCTGAGCGGCTCGGCCGCCAGCAGCGAGCTCCGGGTCGGCGGAGATCTCGTCGCCGTCCCGGTCGGGGCTGTGGTGGTCGCTGGGTGTTCATCGTGCCTCCCAGGCGGGATCGGCGGCCAGGACGATGCGGAGCTTGGCCAGGCAGCGCCCGCGCGTGGGTCCGATGCTGCCCTGCGGCATGCCGAGCGATCGGGCCAGCTCGGCGTAGTCGGGGCGGTCGGCGAACGCGATCACCCGCAGCAGGGTCTGGCAGCGCTGGGGCAGCGTCTGGATGTGCTGCCACAACCGGGTCTGGGAGTCGGCGGCCACGACATCGTCCTCGACCGACTCATCGCTGGGGGTCTGGTCCTGCCCGATGGCGGAGTCGAAGTCCTCGGGCCTGACCCGGCTGGCGGCCTTGGCCACTCGCCAGGCCTCGCGCCGGGTCGTGACGATCATCCACTGGAGCACGGCCTGGGGCTCGCTGATCGTGTCGGCCTTGCGGACCAGGGTCAGCCAGACGGTCTGCAGCACGTCCTCGGCGGCCGCGGTGTCCAACCGGACGGCCCGGACGGTGTGCCAGAGAATCGGGGTGAGGGTCCGGACCAGGTCGGCCATCACCGCCTCGTCGCCGTCGCGGTAGGCCGCGAACAGACGGCCGGCGCGGGTCGCCAGTCCGTCCTCCAGCTTCTCGGGCACCGGAGGTCTCCCTTCGTCGGACCGGTCGGGCGCCGGCTGCGGGTGCTGCTGTCCTGACGACCTCGGGTTCGGGCTCATGTCTCTTCGATGAGTGTGCTGGTCCCGGCCTGATACATCCAGGGCCGGCCTGATACATCCGGGGTCCGGTCTGATGCCTCCAGGGTCGGCCTGACCGCCATGGCTTGCGGTCACCGGGCATCCCGGCCGTCGGCTCACCGGCAACAGGGCTGCGCCGTGCGAGGATCGTGCCCGACCGAGATCCGAGCCGACGGCACAGGAGCCCTCACCGTGAACCCCGATCCCGACGGGTCCGTGCTGTTGACCTCGACCGATGTCGAGGAGCTGCTGCGTGCCGCGGTCGACCACGGTGGCGGCACGCTGGTGACCTGGCAGCTCGATCACGTCGATGCACACCCTCAGCGCTCGACCACGGCGACCTACACGGCTGTCGTCGACTGGCCGTTCGGGCGCCGCAACGAGCTGCTGGGTGCCAGCGTCCGTGCCGGTGGGCGGACCGAGACCGACGAACGGGCGGTCATCTTCGCGGACGGGTTGCGGGAGGTGGCGGTCTGGCTCTATCCCCGCGACCCCGACCTGCCCGGGTTGGTGCGAGCTGCCTACCCCGAGCAGGTCGCCGCCCTGCTGCACGCGTACGAGATCACGCCCGAGCTGCTCGAGGCCGACCAGGTCGAGCTGGAGATGATCGGCTACCGACCGCGGCGGCGGGCGGTGCTCCGCGCCACGGTGCCGCTCGGCGGTCGTCGGGCGGTGTTCTACATCAAGGTGCTGCGCCAGAAGCTGTTCGAGCCGACGCTGCGCCGCCATCAGCTCCTGCTGGGCGCGGGACTGCCGGCCCCGCAGGTCGCGGCGGCGACCGACGACTGCCTGCTGGTGCTGCCGCAGCTGCCCGGCCGGCCCCTCGCCCAGGCGATCTTCGATCCCGAGCCGCCCTGCACCGCCGAGCAGCTGGTCGGTCTGCTGGACGCGATGCCTCGCGAGGTCGCGACCCTGCCGCGTCGCAACCCCTGGACCGACGCCATCGACCAGTACGCGGCGATGGTGGCCGCCGCCCTGCCGACGCTGGAGACCCGGCTGCTGTGGCTCGTCGAGCAGGTCAGGAGCGGACTGGCCGCGGTGGAGCCCGGCAGCGAGCCGACCCACGGCGACTTCCACGAGGGACAGCTGTTCGTGGCCGACGGGCGGGTCACCGGGTTGCTCGACATCGACACCGTCGGTCCGGGTCGGCGGGCCGACGACCTGGCCTGTCTGATCGCCCACCTGTCGACGGTGCAGCGGATGAGCACGGTGCAGGCCGCTCGGGTGAGCCAGCTCGTCCGCACCTGGATGCCGGTCTTCGATGCACGGGTCGACCCGGTGGAGCTGCGGCTGCGGGCCGCCGGCGTGGTCGTCTCCCTGGCCACCGGGCCGTACCGGGGCCAGGAACCTCGCTGGGAGGCCGAGACCGAGCAGATCGTGGACGCCGCCGAGCGCCTCGTCCGCAGCGCTGGATGAATGCGGAGCCGGCCGGGTGGGGTGCGGCTGAGGCGGGTGCTCGGCTGAGGTCGGGATGCGGGCCGCCGGGTGCTGGTCGTATCTGGCCGCCGGCCGTCCGGGGCATGAGTTTTCCTGGGAGGCCGAGACCGAGCAGGACGTGTACGAGTAATTCCCGTCCGTGGATGGAAATTGCGTGCGGCGGCCGGACTCGTAGGCGGAATTGCCGTCCGTGGATGGATTCTGCACGCTGCCGCCCGGCTTCGTACGGGGAATTGTCGTCCGTGGATTGATTTTGCGCGTGGCGCCCAGCTTCGTACGCGGAATCAGCACCCGTGGATGGATTCTTGCGTGCGGCGGCCGCCCTCGTACGCGGAATTGTCGTCCGTGGATGGATTTTGCGCGCGGCGGCCGCCCTCGTACGCGGAATTGTCGTCCGTGGATGGAATTT
Organism: uncultured Actinomycetota bacterium; assembly: GCA_963794405.1. GTDB lineage: Bacteria > Actinomycetota > Actinomycetes > Propionibacteriales > Propionibacteriaceae > Microlunatus. The sequence continues at coordinate 222,113 of CAWCDP010000012.1, read as the reverse complement.
GCGCGCAGTCGGCCGCCCCTGTACGCGGATTGTCATCCCTGGATGGATATTGCCCCCAGTCGGCCGGCATCTCTCGCATGCCTGACGTCCGTCCGTGGGGGGAAGATCGACCCGCCCTCGCCGGCCACAGATGAGAGCACTCTCATCGTCGTCTCCCCGCCGCCTCATCGAGCTCGGGTGTGCTGGGGTCATGCTGACGAGGACGAAGTGGGTCGTGGCCGGCGGTGCCGCGGCGCTGGTGATCACGCCGGTGGTGGCCGTGTACGCGTCGCCGACGGCGGACGCCGGGCCCGAGCAGAGGGGCCTGGTGATCGACGCCGAGGCGGCGAACCGGGCGAGGGCTGAGCGGGTGACTCCGACGGCCGCCCCGACCGCCTCGGCCACCCCGACCGCCTCGTCCTCGGCCCGGCCGAAGCCAAGGCCAAGCCGGCGATCATGCCGACGGCGTCGGACGAACCGACCGGCAAGAAGACCGTCTCGGCCGTCAGCCCGATCAGTCCGACGTCACCCAAGTCGCCGAAGTCGCCCGACACCCCGGGCTGAGCACCGACCACCCGCTCGGAAGCGCTCGGCGGGGGAGCGACGGGCTCAGACCGAGAGTCGGTAGCCGGCTCCGCGCACGGTCGCGATCCGGTCGCTGCCGATCTTGTTCCGCAGGTAGCGCACGTACACGTCGACCACGTTGGATCCCGGGTCGAAGTCGTAGCCCCAGACGCGGGACAGCAGCTGCTCGCGACTGAGCACCTGATTGGGATGGCGCAGGAACGTCTCCATCAAGGTGAACTCCCGGGCCGACAGCTCGACTGGACGGCCGTCGACCGCCACCACCCGCGTCCGCAGGTCGAGGCTCAGCTCCCCGTGACTCAGCACCACCGTCTGGGCCGGTGCGGTGTCCCGCAGCCGGATCCGGACCCTGGCCAGGAGCTCCTCGAACCGGAACGGCTTGGCCATGTAGTCGTCGGCGCCGCCCTCGAGGCCGGCCACCGTGTCGGTGACCGAGTCCCGCGCGGTCAGGATGATCACCGGCATCGTCGAACCCTGGCCGCGGAGGGCCTCGAGCACGGCGAACCCGTCCATCCCGGGCAGGCCGATGTCCAGCACCATGAGATCGAACTCGTTGGTGCAGGCGTAGTCCAGGGCGTCCGGCCCGGTCCGGGCGACGGTGGTGGACAGACCGGCGGCGCGCAGCCCCTTCTCGACGAACGCGGCGATCCGCGGCTCGTCCTCGGCGATCAAGATGGCGGCCACGTCACGGTCTCCCTGCTCGTCGGGTCAGCACTCGTACGGTCCGTCGGCTCGTGGGTGGCGGTGGGGAGTCGCAGCGGCATCGCCGAGCCGTTCTCCGCCGGGTCGGAACCGTGCTCCGTCGGATCCGATTCGGAACCTGTGTCGGCCGGTCGGCCGGAGCGGGGCAGGCACAGGGTGAAGGTCGAACCCACCCCGACCTCGGTCGACAGTGCGACGCGACCGTGGTGGGCCACCGCGATCGCGTCCACGATGGCCAACCCGAGTCCGGCACCGTCGTCCGGGCCCGGCGCCTGCGTACCGGTCGGATCGGAACCGCGCCCGAACCGCTCGAAGATCCGGCCCCGGTCCTCGGAGGCGATCCCGGTGCCCTCGTCTCGCACCCACAGTCGCACCTCGGGACCATAGATCCGACCACCGAGAGCGATCACCGAACCCGGCCGGGTGAACTTGAGCGCGTTGGCCACGAGCTGGATCAGGGCCTGGGTGATCCGCTGCGGGTCGAGGGTCACGACCTCGTTGCTGGTGGCCTCGATCAGCCAGTGCCGGTCGTCCAGGGCGATCACCTTGTCCAGCACCCCGGCGAGCAGATCGGCCACCACCACCGGCTCCGGCTGGACGAAGTCGGGTCGACGGGCCTTGGCGAGAATCAAGATCTCGTCCACCAGCCGGCGCATCCGATCGAGCTCGTCGATGGCCAGGTCGCGGGTCTCGGTCACGTCGTCCGGGTCGTGCGGATCGATCAGCTCCAGGTGGCCGCGGACGATGGTGATCGGGGTCTTGAGCTCGTGGCCGGCGTCGTCCAGCAAGCGGCGCTGGTTGTCGAAGGACGCCGACAGCCGGTCCAGCATGGAGTTCATCGTCCGACCGAGGTCGCCGACCTCGTCGCCGGCCAGCTGGTCGACCGGGATCCGCTCGCTCAGGTCGGTCTCGGTGATCCGCTGGGCCGTGCGACGGAGCGATCGCAGCGGCGACAGCAGCTTGCCGGCCACCTGGTAGCCGACGATGCCGATCGCCACCAGGGCCACCAGGGCGACGGCGGCGTACGTCAGGTGGGTGCGGATGATCGGTTGGAAGGCGAGCCTGACGTCGACCGCGGCCACGTAGTGCCCCAGGTCGGGTGAGCCCTTCACCTGGACGGGGACGGACAGGAAGGCGATGTCGGGGTGACCCGCGGTCGAGATCCGCTGCATCGTCACCGGCTGGCCGGGGCGCACGGCCGCCGCGGCGGTGATCAGCTCGGGGTCGTCCTCGAGGGACTTCTGACTCGGCTCCTCGGAGTTGGGCACCCACTCGACTTGGGAGTTCACCAGACCGATGATCGCCTCGTCGGGGTCGGGGACCGAGCTCTTGATGGCCAGCCAGAGCACGTCGCCGGGACCGGAGATGATGCGGCCGGTCTCGCCGCGGCCGGCCAGGGAAGCCACGGTGTTGATCTCCTCGTTCTCCTGCAGCAGGGAGCTGCGGATGTTGTCGAGGGTCTGCTCCCGCGCGATCAGGTAGGAGACGCCGCCCGCCCCGAGCATGCCGAGCGCGGTGGTCACCAGGACGGCGGTGAGGATGCGGGCCCGGACCGAGAGGGGTCGCCAGGGCAGCGGTCGCGGGCGCGGCCGATCCGGTGGGCCGGCAACGAGCCCGGTGCGGTCGGCGGTCATCCCGCAAGCATGCCCGAGGCTCGTACCGGTGCAGATGAGCCGGCGGTGAGAATGCTCTCATCGACCCGCGGGGCAGCTGAGTCTGCCGCCGGGATCAGTTCGCACGGTGGCGACGGGAAGGACGACGATGCGAGGTCAGACCGAATCGGGCACCCCGTTCGCGCCGGTCTACGGGCCGGAGGCGCTGGACGGCTTCGATCCCGTCACCGCGCTCGGCGCACCCGGGGAGTTTCCGTACACGCGGGGGGTCTACCCGTCGATGTACACGACCCGGCCCTGGACGATGCGCCAGTACGCCGGCTTCGGCACCGCGGCCGAGTCCAACGCTCGTTACCTGGAGCTGATCGCGCACGGCACGACGGGACTGTCGGTCGCCTTCGACCTGCCCACCCAGATGGGCATGGACTCCGACGCGACCCTGGCCGGCGGCGAGGTCGGCAAGGTGGGAGTGGCCATCGACTCGATCGACGACATGCGGACCCTGTTCGCCGGGATCCCGTTGGACGAGGTCTCCACCTCGATGACCATCAACGCACCGGCAGCGGTGCTGCTGCTCCTCTACACGCTGGTGGCTGAGGAGCAGGGGGTCGACCCGGCGGTGCTGACCGGCACCATCCAGAACGACGTCCTCAAGGAGTACATCGCCCGAGGCACCTACATCTACCCGCCCGCACCGTCGTTGCGCCTGGTCAGCGACACCTTCGCCTGGTGCCGCGAACACACCCCGCGGTGGAACACCATCTCCATCTCCGGCTACCACATGGCCGAGGCCGGGGCGACACCGGCGCAGGAGGTCGCGTTCACGTTGGCGGACGGGATCGCGTACGTGGAGGCTGCCCTGGCGGCCGGGCTGGCCGTGGACGACGTCGGCCCGCGGCTCTCCTTCTTCTTCGTCTCCCGCACGACGCTGCTGGAGGAGGTGGCCAAGTTCCGCGCGGCCCGGCGGATCTGGGCCCAGATCATGACCGAGCGCTTCGGCGCCCAGAACCCGAGGTCGGCCATGCTGCGCTTCCACACCCAGACCGCCGGTGTGCAGCTCACCGCCCAGCAGCCCGAGGTGAATCTCGTCCGCGTCACCGTGCAGGCGCTGGCCGCGGTGCTCGGCGGCACCCAGTCCCTGCACACGAACTCCTTCGACGAGGCCATCGCCCTGCCCACCCAGAAGTCCGCCCGGTTGGCCCTGCGCACCCAGCAGGTGCTGGCGTACGAGACCGACGTGGCAGCCACCGTCGACCCGTTCGCCGGCTCGTACGTGGTCGAGTCGCTGACCGACGACCTGCAGACCGAGATCGAGCGGCTGATGAGCGAGGTCGCCGAGCGCGGCGGGGCGGTGGCGGCCATCGAGGAGGGCTTCCAGAAGAGCGAGATCGAGCGGTCGGCGTACGACGTCGCTCTCGGGGTGGACAGCGGCGAGCGGGTGGTGGTGGGAGTGAACCGCTACCAGCTGGCCGAGGAGGAGCCCTACGAGCCGCTGCGGGTCGACCCGGCCATCGAGGCGACCCAGGCCGAGAGGCTGGCCCGGCTCCGGGCCGAGCGGGACCAGGCGGCGGTGGAGTCCGCGCTCGCCGCGGTCCGGTCCGCGGCCGCCGGCACCGCCAACGTCCTGGTGCCCCTGCGGCAGGCACTGGCGACCCGGGCCACCGTCGGTGAGGTGTGCGACGCTCTCCGGGACGTGTGGGGGACCTATCACCCGACGGAGCGGTTCTGACCGACGCGCCGGAGCACCGAGTGAGGAGATGGCCGTGAGCCGGTACGACACCATCGTGGTCGGCGCCGGGGTGTCGGGCCTGACGGCGGCCCGGCTGCTGGTCGGCGCGGGGCAGCGGGTGCTTGTCCTGGAGGCCCGCGACCGGATCGGCGGACGCACCTGGACCGACCGCACCGACGGCCGCGTCACCGATCTCGGTGCCTCGTGGATCCACGGCATCGACGACAGCCCGCTGGCCGAGACGGCTCGTGCGTTCGGGATGCCGACCATGGAGTTCACCGTGGGCGCCTACCAGCCGGACAGTCGCCCGATCGCCTACTACGACCCGGCTGGCCGGCGGCTGGGTGACGAGGCGGTCCGGGCCTTCGCCGCAGACCTGCACCTGTTCGACGAGGCACTGGCCCGCACCGTCGCCGCCTCGACCCCGGGCAGCTCGTACGCCGACGTGGTGGAGGAGACCCTGACGCAGCAAGGATGGGACGTCGAGCGGGCGGAGCGGGTGCGGGAGTACCTCCGCCATCGCACCGAGGAGCAGTACGGCGTCTGGATCGGCGACCTCGATGCCCACGGACTGGACGACGACGCGGTCGACGGCGACGAGGTCGTCTTCCCCGACGGCTACGACCGGCTCGCCGACCACCTGGCCGCCGGGATCGAGGTCCGCCTCGAGCACGTCGTCCGGCGCGTGCGCTGGTCCGCCGACGGCGTGACGGTCACGGTCGACGGGGCGGACCGGGGCGACGGGGCGGATCAGGGCGACGGGGCGGATCGGGGCGACGGGGCCGACTTCAGCGCGGACCGCGCCGTCGTGACCGTGCCGATCGGGGTGCTGAAGTCGTCGGACCTCGTGATCGAGCCGGCTCTGCCCGAGCCGGTGGCCGGCGCCGTGCAGCGGCTCGAGATGAACGCGTTCGAGAAGATCATCCTGAGGTTCCCCCGGCGGTTCTGGGACGCTGACGTGTACGCCATCCGGCAGCAGGGTCGCCATGGCGACTGGTGGCACTCCTGGTACGACCTCACCCCGCTGCACGGGGAGCCGACGCTGCTGACCTTCGCGGCCGGTCCGTGCGCTCGGGAGACGCGCACCTGGGACGACGACCGAGTGGTCGGGTCCGTCCTCGCCGAGCTCCGGCGGCTCTACGGGCACGCCGTCGAGGAGCCCGTGGGTGTGCACCGCACGCGTTGGCAGGACGACCCGTACGCGCTGGGCTCGTACGCGTACATGACCGTGGGATCGACCCCCGAGGACCACGACGTGCTGGCCACCCCGATCGGCGGCGGCGTGCTGCACCTCGCCGGCGAGGCCACCTGGACCGATGACCCCGCGACCGTCACGGCGGCACTGCTGTCGGGCCACCGGGTCGCCTGCACCATCCTGGATCGCGTCATCCCGATCGACAGGTTGTGGGCTACCGGGCTGGCCAGCATCGGTTAAGCAATGATCTTCATCTGAATGAAGTGAAGGTATAGACTTCACCCATGGTGGTCTTCGCGGTGATCGGCGACCTGGTCGGGTCGCGGACGTCGGGTGCGCGCTCGGCGGTGCAGGCCGGTCTGGAGGCCGCGCTGCGAGCGACCAGCGCGGCGGTCCCGCCGGTGGACCGGCTCGAGACGACGGTCGGGGACGAGTTCCAAGGGGTGTACGCCGACCTCGGTCGAGCCACGCTGGCCACGCTGCTGATCCGGTCGAACCTGCCCGCGCCGATGGATGCGCGGTGCGGCATCGGCGTGGGGGAGCGTGACGTCTTCGACGCCCACCGGACGCCGATGCTCCAGGACGGCGAGGCGTGGTGGAGTGCGCGGGCCGCCCTCGACGTGCTCGGCGAGCCGTCGGCCCGCAGCCGACGCACCGCGTACGACGACCGCTTCGCGGTCGGGGCAGCGGGCCCGGCCGAGCTGGTGAACGCCTTCCTGGTCACCCGGGACGCCCTGGTGGACCGGCTCAACGACCGCTCGCTCCGGATGCTGCGGCGCTCGCTCGAGGGAGCCGGCCAGCACCAGATCGCGGCGGAGGAGGGGATCAGCGACTCCGCCGTCTCCCAGGCGTTCGCCAAGGGTGTCAGTGCCGTCCGGGATGCTCAGCGCATGATCGCTTCCCCGTCGGACCTCGCGTCGTGACCGCACTGGCCCTGTGGCTGGTGCTGGTGGGAGGGCTGGACCTGGTCCGGTCGTGTCTGCGGTTCCGGTTGGCGGTGCTGCTCGGCGTGGCGGCGGCCGGCGCGGCGTTCTCCCTCCTGATCGCCGTCGCCGTCCGTCCGAGTGGCGTGGGTTGGGTGGCCTGGATCATCGCCGCCGTCGGGATCGCCGGCTGGATCGCGGGCTCGGGTGTCGCCGCTGCGCGCTTCGGCCGGATCTCGACGCCCCACCTGCTGGCGCGCCTCACGCCCACGATCGCCGCGGTCCTCGCCTACACCTCGCTCGCGGTCGGGATCCTGGCGCTGGTGCTGGCCGGACCGGCGGCCGGCGGCGCGGACGCCCTCGTCTCCGGCCTCGCGCGGTCCGGGCTCGGACACCTGCCCGCCGAGCGGGTGCTGCTCGTCCTCGCCGCTCTCCTCGTGCAGATCTCGACCGCGAACGTGATCGTGCGACTGCTCCTCGACCTCGTCGGCGTGCCGGCGAGTGACAACGAGAAGACCCTGCGCGGTGGACGCGTGCTCGGTCCGATGGAACGACTGCTGATCCTCGGTCTCGGCGTGGGCGGCAGCCTGACCGGCGCAGCGATCGTCGTCGCCGCGAAGTCCCTCCTGCGCTTCCCCGAGCTCCGGGTGCCGCGTGCCGGTGACCCCGGGTACGGCGGCGCCAGCGACATCACCGAGTACTTCCTGGTCGGCAGCTTCGCCAGCTGGCTGGTGGCGCTGGGCTCGGTCGGACTGGTGGCGCTGTCCGCCGCCTGAGGCCCCGCACGGCCGTCGGGCGCGTCCAGTTCTGAAGCGTTGAGCTGAATTCTGCCGGAGTGAAGCCTGTCGCTACAGTCCGGCTCTCTCGAGCGCCTCTTCGTAGACCTCCAGGGCGTCCCCCTCGGACAGACCCGACGCGACAGCGCTCTCGTAGAGCTTCTCCAGGCTCTCGCCGACCTCGTCGTACCGCGCCATCCACCGCTCCTTGTCCGCCCGCCAGTAGCCGATGACGGTGAACCGCTCGGTCGCCCAACCGAGCTCGTGCCGGAGGTACTTGCGCACCGCTCGCGACTCAGCCGCCTCGCCGCCGAACCAGACGTAGCCCGGTCCCTCGGGCAGCTGGATCTCCCGCAGCGCCTCGAGCAGTCGGCTGGGTCCGTGCCCGTTGCCACTGCCCGCCAACCAGGTGCAGGCGGTCTCGGCGGAGCTCTCGATCCGCTGGGTGTCGGAGGGTTCGGTCACCTCGGCCAGCACCACGGCGCGATGCTCCGCCGGCAGCTCCTCCAGGATCCGGCCCAGCGCGGGCAGGGCGGTCATGTCGGCCATCAGCAGCTGCCAGGTGGCATCCGCCGGCGGGGAGTACCAGCCGCGGGCCGGGCTGAGATACACGACGTCGCCGGCGCGGGCCTGGGTCGCCCAGGTGGCGGCGGTCCCGCCCGGGTGACGCACGAAGTCGATCACCAGCTCCCCGGAGTCCGCATCGACCCGACGCACCGTGTAGCTGCGCATCTCCGGCTCGTCGTCGGCGGGGTAGTCGAGGGTGCCGTCGTCCTGGCGTACGGGCATCCGTGCCTCGCGCTCGCCGGCCCGTGGCAGCACCACCACCAGCCGCTCGTCGGGGTCCCCGCTGCTGACGAACCGGCGGAGGTCCTCCCCGCCGAAGACGATCCGGATCATGTTCGGGGTCAACGCGACCACCTCGCGGACGCAGGCGCGGTAGTAGTCGGAGTAGTAGCCCACGAGTGACCCTTCGTCGAGTTCAACGCCAGATAAGGCGAGCCTAGCCTTCTCTGACCTGCCCACGCCTCAGCGTCTCGGCGGAAAGTCTGTCGGCGGAGTGACAAACTGACCAGGTGCAGGTGCAGACGTCCACGAGCTCCCGGCTCGAGCTGATCAGGCAGGAGGCCGATCGCCGGTACGACGACCTGGTCGCCCTGCGCCGCGACATCCACGCCCACCCGGAGGTGGGCCACGAGGAGTACCGCACCACTCAGCTGGTGGTCGACACGCTCGCCCGGTCGGGGCTGCACGCAGAGGTCCTGAGGGTCGGCACCGGGGCGGTCTGCGACATCGTCCCCGACGGAGGCGGACCGCTCGACGACCTCGTCGGTCTGCGCGCCGACCTGGATGCCCTGCCGATCCAGGACGGCAAGAACGTGCCCTACCGGTCCGTCACCGACGGGGCGTGCCACGCCTGTGGACACGACGTGCACACCACGATCGTGCTCGGGGCCGGGCTGGTCCTGGCTCGGCTGCGCGAAGCGGGGCAGCTGCATCGCGGCGTCCGACTGATCTTCCAGCCGGCCGAGGAGACCAGCCCGGGGGGCGCGGTCGACGCGATCTCCTGCGGCGTGCTGGACGGGGTCGGCGAGGTGTACGCGCTGCACTGCGATCCCCGCACCGACGTCGGCCGGATCGCGCTGCGGGTCGGTCCCATCACCTCGGCGGTCGACCAGGTCACCGTCACGTTGACCGGAACCGGTGGTCACACCTCGCGTCCGCACCTGACAGCCGACCTGGTGGGAGCGCTCGGGGCACTGGCCACCCAGACCCAGCTGCTGCTGTCCCGACGGGTCGATCCGCGCAGCGGGCTGTCGATGATGTGGGGCCGCATCCACGCCGGGTCGGCGGCCAACGCCATCCCCCAGGTCGGCGTGATCGAGGGCACCCTGCGCGCGCTGGACGAGAACGGCTGGCGGACGGGCCAGCAGCTGATCCCCGAGCTGATCGACCAGATCGTCCGACCCTTCGGGGTGGGGGTGGAGGTCTCCGTGACCGCCGGCGTGCCGCCGGCCGTCAACCACCAGCTCGGGGTCGACCAGCTGAGCAGGGCGGCCGTCGGGGTGTTCGGCCCGCAGGCGGTGACCGCCACCGATCAGTCCCTCGGCGGCGAGGACTTCGCCTGGATGCTGCGTCAGGTGCCCGGAGCAATGGCCCGGTTGGGCGTGCGTCGGGTCGGTCAGACGTCGGCCGCCGACATCCACCAGCCCACCTTCGACGTGGACGAGGAGTGCATCCGGGTCGGTGTCGCGACGCTGGCCGCGGTGGCGAGCAGACCGAGCGAACCTGTCGACTGAGCCGCCGACTGAACCAATTGGTGGATCTTTGCGAGAGACCCGGGTCCGCTGCACAGTTTTCCCAGATCGTTACCTGGATTCGCAGCAATCCCTGAGGGTCCGGTTAGAGTCTGTGAGAATCAGAGCCCGACCGACGATGCGTACGGTCGCGGGTCCACCGGACAACAGATTGTTTCGTTCCATCTTGCCGAGGAGGCATGAGTGAAGAAGACGCTCCTGGGGTTGTGCGCCGTCGCTGCCGCGACGACGCTGACCCTCGCTGGTTGTGCGCAGGCGCCGGGCACCGAAGGCAGCGGCTCGTCAGCCGCGCCGAGTGGTTCCGCCAGCGCCGCGACGGGCGATTTCAAGGCCTGCATGGTGTCCGACTCGGGTGGCTTCGACGACAAGTCGTTCAACCAGACGTCGTACAAGGGACTCACCGACGCCAAGGAGCAGCTGAGCATCCCGACCGGCGAGGTCGAGTCCGCCACCACCGCCGACTTCGCCAAGAACATCCAGTCGATGGTCGATGCCAAGTGCAACATCATCGTGACCGTCGGCTTCCTGCTGGCCGACGACACCCTGGCCGCGGCCAAGAAGAACCCCGACATCAAGTTCGCCATCGTGGACTCCAACGACCCGAAGTTCGCCGGCGTGACCAACCTGAAGCCGCTGGTGTTCAACACCGCCCAGTCCAGCTTCCTGGCCGGCTACTTCGCCGCGGGATCGACCAAGACCGACAAGGTCGGCACCTTCGGTGGGCTCAACATCCCCACCGTGACGATCTTCATGGACGGCTTCGCCCAGGGCGTGCAGTACTACAACCAGCAGAAGGGCAAGAACGTCTCGGTCCTCGGCTGGAACGCCGAGAAGCAGGACGGCACCTTCGTGCAGTCGGACAAGCCGTTCGAGGACGTCAAGGGCGGTGGCCGGGCGGCCCAGGGCCTGACCAGCCAGGGCGCGGACATCATCTTCCCGGTGGCCGGTCCGGCCGGTGAGGGCGCGCTGCAGACGGCCAAGGCCAGCAACGGCAAGGTGAACGCCATCTGGGTCGACACCGACGGCTGCGTCAGCGCCCCGAACTACTGCGCCAACATCATGACCAGCGTCTACAAGGGCATGGACGTCGCGGTGTTCGACACGATCAAGGCCGCCAAGGACGGATCGTTCTCCAGTGACCCCTTCGTCGGGACGCTCGAGAACGAGGGCACCGGGCTCTCGCCGTTCCACGACTTCGACGCCAAGGTCCCGGCCGAGATGAAGACCGAGCTCGATGCGCTCAAGGCCGACATCATCTCCGGCAAGATCAAGATCGAGTCGAAGTCCCAGCCGACCTCCTGATCGCCCCGACCGACGAAGGGAGACCCGCCCGGGTCTCCCTTCGTCGCAGTGTTGAATGGTCGCGCTGCGCGCTCCGCGGTCACGCGCTCCGCGGAGTCTCACTCGTTCGATCGTGTTCCGGTACGAAGGAAAGGCGTGTCGCACCGGAAGACTCCTCACTCCTGAGAGGCTCCACTCGTGACCGGAGACGATCCGCGCGGTTCCGAGAGTCGGTCGACGACTCGTGAGCCGACCACCGAACCAGGCACTGATGGACTGCGGCTTCGTGGGATCACCAAGCGCTTCGGATCACTGGTCGCCAACGACCACATCGACCTCGACATCCGACCGGGGGAGATCCACTGCCTGCTGGGGGAGAACGGTGCCGGCAAGTCGACCCTGATGAACGTCCTGTACGGGATGCTCCAGCCCGACGAGGGTCAGATCACCATCGACGGCCGGCCGCACACCTCCCGCACACCCAAGGAGGCGATGGCCGCCGGGATCGGCATGGTGCACCAGCACTTCATGCTGGTCGAGGTCTTCTCCGTGGCCGAGAACCTGATCCTGGGGCGGGAGCAGACCACCGGCGGTGTGCTCAACATGCGCCAGGCCAGGAAGACGGTCCGCGAGCTGTCGGACCGCTACCGGCTGTCCGTCGACCCGGACGCCCTGGTCGAGGACCTGCCCGTGGGCATCCAGCAGCGGGTGGAGATCTTGAAGGCGCTGGCCAACGACGCCACCTACCTCATCTTCGACGAGCCGACCGCCGTGCTCACGCCGCAGGAGATCGACGAGCTGATCACGGTGATGCGTTCCCTGCGGGACGAGGGCAAGGCCATCGTCTTCATCACCCACAAGCTGCGCGAGGTCCGCGCCATCGCCGACAAGATCACCGTGATCCGTCGGGGCAAGGTGGTCGGCACCGCCCAGCCCAGTGACTCCGAGGGCCAGCTGGCCGAGCTGATGGTGGGACGCGCGGTCAACCTGCTGGTGGACAAGGGGCCCCCCCGCCGCAGCGAGAGCCCGCGGCTGGTGCTGGACGGCATCTCGGTCGCCAACTCCGCCGGTGCGCTGGTGGTGGACGGGCTCGACCTGGAGGTGTCCGGTGGGGAGATCGTCTGCATCGCCGGCGTGCAGGGCAACGGGCAGACCGAGCTCGTCGAGGCGCTGCTCGGGCTGGTGCCGATCAGCCAGGGGACGGTGACCCTCGACGGCCGGTCGATCACCAAGCACATCCCGAAGCAGAGCATCGCCGACGGCCTGGGCTACGTGCCCGAGGACCGCAAGCACGATGGTTTCGTCGGCTCCTTCTCGGTGGCGGAGAACCTGGTCCTGAACCGCTTCGACGAGCCTCCGTACGCGAAGGGGCCGGCACTCGACCTGGCCGCGATCCGTCGCAACGCCGAGGACAGGGTGGCCGAGTTCGACATCCGTACGCAGTCGGTCGATGCGCCGGTGACCTCGCTGTCCGGAGGCAACCAGCAGAAGGTCGTGCTGGCCCGCGAGCTGTCCCGACCGCTGTCGGCGCTGATCGCCAGCCAGCCGACCCGGGGGGTCGACGTGGGCGCGATCGAGTTCCTGCACGGTCGGCTGGTGGCCGAGCGTGATCGCGGCACGGCCGTGGTGATCGTCTCCACCGAGCTGGACGAGGTGGTCGCGCTCGCGGACCGCGTCGCGGTGATGTACCGCGGTCGCCTGGTCGGCATCGTGCCGCCCGACACCTCCCGCGAGGTGCTCGGGCTGATGATGGCCGGCGTGCCGACCGAGGAGGCCTTCGCGGCCGCGTCGGTGGTGACGGCCGCCGAAGAAGACGCGACCTTCGAGGAGGGGGTGGGACATGAGTGACGCCACGTCATCCGGAGCCGGAGCGAGCGCGAACCCTTCCGGAGCCGGTGCGGGCGAGACCCGGCGGAGCTCGCGCAGGCGGCAGATTCCGTGGACCGACGTGATCACCACCGTGGCGGCGATCGTGCTGGCGTTCATCGTGGGCGCGATCTTGATGATCGTCTCCGACACCGAGGTCCGCTCGACCTTCGGCTACTTCTTCGCCCGACCCGCCGACGCCTTGACCGCCAGCTGGGACAAGGTCAGCAGCGCGTACGGTGCGCTGATCGCCGGCTCGCTCGGGAGCTGGCAGGCGATCACCGAGACCACGGCGCAGGCCGCGCCGCTGATCTGTGCCGGCCTCGGTGTCGGGCTCGCGTTCCGGGCCGGTCTGTTCAACATCGGTGCCCAGGGACAGGCGATCTGGGGTGCGATCCTGGCCGCCTACGTGGGCTTCACCCTGCACCTGCCGCCCGTGCTGCACCTGCTGGTGGCGATCGCCGCGGGGATCGTCGGCGGTGGCATCTGGGGTGGCATCGTCGGCTGGCTCAAGGCTCGCACCGGCGCCCACGAGGTGATCGTGACGATCATGATGAACTACATCGCCGCCGGTCTGCTCGCCTACTTCCTCACGACCGCGGCGTTCCAGCGGCCGGGGCGGACCGATCCGATCTCACCGATCATCGACTGGAACGCGACCTTCCCGAGATTGACCGGTAGTCAGCTGCACCTCGGTTTCGTGGTCGCGCTGATCGCGGCCGCGGCGGTCTGGTGGGTTCTCGACCGGTCCACCATCGGCTTCGCCATCAAGGCGGTCGGCGCCAACCCGCACGCGGCGGCCACGGCCGGGATGAGCGTGGGCAGGACCACCATCATCACCATGACGCTGGCGGGGGCGCTGGCCGGACTGGCGGGTGTGCAGGCGGCCCTCGGGCCGAGCGCGTCGGGGGTGCCGGTCCCGTTGTCGGCCGGCATCGTGGGTTCGATCGGCTTCGACGCGATCACCGTCGCCCTGCTGGGTCGGTCCAAGCCGGTGGGCACGGTGCTCGCCGGACTGCTGTTCGGTGCGCTGCACGCCGGGGGTCTGGCGATGCAGAGCGTCGCCCAGACCCCGCTGACCCTGACCACCGTGCTGCAGGCCCTGATCGTGCTGTTCGTCGCGGCGCCCGCGCTGATCGCCAAGATCATCCCGTTCGTCCACGCCCGCAAGATCCGACCCGTGGGACCGACGACCGAGGGAGGCCTGGCGTGAGCCGCCCCGAACCGAGCACCGACGCACCCGCCGGCGACCGCTCCGGCACCGCCGCACCCGGCACCGACCGGCCCGCCGAGATGCAGTACATCGAGTCCGGCGAGAAGCGGCGTCAACGGCTCTCCACCGGGGTGCTGATCGGCGTGGTCGGGGTGCTGCTGCTGGTCTTGCTGCCGTCCACCACCGGAATGGCCCGGTTCGCCCTGTCCGACGCCTTCGACGAGGTGCAGCTGCCGACCGTCTCGCTGCCCGGAGTGGTCACCGTGCTGGCCTGCGCGCTGCTGCTGCTGGCCGCCGCGGTCGGGTTCCTGTCCGGTCGGATGGCCGGGCACTGGCCCGCCATCGCCGGCGCGATCGCCGGCTTGGCCCTGGTCGTCGGGTTCCTGACCTGGGCCGCTGCGGGCCGGGATCTGCCGTTCCCGGTCAGCAACCAGTTCGCCGGCACCCTGTCGCTGGCCACGCCGCTGGTCTTCGGAGCACTCTGCGGAGTCCTCTGTGAGCGGGCCGGTGTGGTGAACGTGTCGATCGAGGGCCAGTTCCTGGCCTCGGCCTTCGCCGCGGCCGTGGTCGGCAGCGTCACCCAGTCGGTGCCCATGGCGCTGCTGGCCGCCATGATCGCCGGCGTGGTGATGGGCGCACTGCTGGCCCTGTTCTCGATCAACTACCTGGTCAACCAGGTGGTGCTCGGGGTCGTGCTGAACCTGCTGGCGGTCGGCGTCACCGGGTTCCTGTTCGACCAGCTCGTCCAACCCGCCTCGGCGGAGTACAACAACGCCCCGGTTCTCGAGTCGATCCCGATCCCCCTGCTGTCCGACATCCCGTTCTTCGGCAAGGTGCTGTTCAACCAGAACATCCTGGCCTACCTCGCCGGACTCGCCGTGCTGGTGGTCTGGCTGGTCCTGTTCAAGACGTCCTGGGGGCTGCGGGTCCGCTCGGTCGGCGAGCACCCCGAGGCCGCCGACACGGTGGGCATCAGCGTCCGGGGCATCCGCTGGTCGGCGGTGCTCGCCGGCGGCCTGCTGGCCGGACTCGGCGGCTCCTTCTTCACCCTGGCCTCGACCGGCTCCTTCAGCAAGGAGTTCACCGTCGGCAACGGGTTCATCGCCCTGGCGGCGTTGATCATGGGCCGGTGGCACCCCGGGTTGGCCGCGCTGATGGCGCTGTTCTTCGGCTTCGTCACCCAGATGGCTTCCCAGCTGCAGACCCTGAGCACACCGATGCCGAGCCAGTTCCTGCTGATCCTGCCGTACGTGGCGACGATCATCGCCGTCGCCGGTCTCGTCGGGCGGGTGCGGGCACCGGCCGCGGACGGCATCCCGTACGAGAAGAGCTGAGATGACCGCGACACCGCCGATCGACTGGGAGGGCCTCCGCAAGGTGGCGCGGGCGATCACCAAGCGCGCGTACGCGCCGTACTCCTCGTTCCCGGTCGGCGCCGCCGCGATCGTCGACGACGGCCGGATCATCGTCGGCTGCAACGTCGAGAACGCCGCGTACGGGGTGACCCTGTGTGCGGAGTGCGGCCTGGTGTCGGCGCTCCACGCCGGCGGTGGCGGGCGGCTGGTGGCCTTCACCTGCAGCAACGCCCTGGGTGAGCGGCTGATGCCGTGCGGACGCTGCCGACAGCTGCTGTGGGAGCATGGCGGACCCAACCTGTTGGTCGACACACCGAAGGGCATCCGGCGGATGGAGGAAGTGCTGCCGCTCGCCTTCGGCGGAGACGACCTGGAGCACGTACGGAAGGAGAGCCGATGAGTGTGAGCCCGGACGTGATCAGGGCCGCCCCGAAGGTCTCCCTGCATGATCATCTGGACGGCGGCCTGCGGCCCCAGACGATCATCGACCTGTCCGGCGAGGTCGGGCACGAGCTGCCGGTGACCGAGGCCGACGGGTTGGCCGCCTGGATCCACGATGCGGCGAGCTCGGGTCCGCTGGAGCGCTACCTGTCGACCTTCGTGCACACGGTCGCGGTGATGCAGAGCGCCGACAACCTGCGGCGGGTCGCCCGTGAGTTCGTCGAGGACCTGGCCGCCGACGGTGTCGTGTACGGGGAGACCCGGTGGGCGCCGGAGCAGCACGTCGAGGGCGGTCTCACCCCGGCGCAGGCGGTGGAAGCCGTCCGGGACGGGCTCGACGAGGGAATGGCCGCGGCAGCGTCGGCCGGGCACCCGATCGTGGTCCGCCAGCTGCTCACGGCGATGCGTCACAACCGACCGTCCCGGGAGATCGCGAATCTGGCGATCGACTACCGCGATCAGGGCGTCGCCGGCTTCGACATCGCCGGCGCCGAAGCCGGCTACCCACCCACCCGCTATCTGGACGCCTTCGACTACCTCAAGCGCAACAACGCCTTCTTCACCATCCACGCGGGCGAGGCCTTCGGTCTGCCGTCGATCTGGGAGGCGGTGCAGATCTGCGGTGCCAACCGGCTCGGTCACGGGGTGCGGATCATCGACGACATCACCCTCGGACCGGACGGAAAGCCCAAGCTGGGTGATCTGGCCGCCTACATCCGGGACCAGCGGATCCCGCTGGAGATGTGCCCGTCGTCCAACGTGCACACCGGAGCGGCGACCTCGATCGCCGAGCACCCCATCGGTCTGCTGCGTCAGCTCCGGTTCCGGGTCACCGTCAACAGCGACAACCAGCTGATGAGCCGGACCACCCTGTCGCGGGAGTTCGCGTTGTTGTGCGAGAACTTCGACTACACCCTGGACGACGTGCGGTGGTTCACGATCAACGCCGCCAAGAGCGCGTTCTACCCGTTCGACGTCCGACTGCGCCTGATCGAGGATGTGATCAAGCCCGGTTTCGCCGCCTTGGGCGCCACTGGATGAACGAGCCGACGGAGTGACGCGGGAGGCCCTCTTCGGCGATGCGGCGTCGATCGCGACGACCGTGATCACGTTGATCCTGCTGGTCAACATCGTGCTGGCGATCTTCACGATGTTCCGCGAGCGGCGTGAGCCGAGCTCGTTGTGGGCCTGGATCCTGGTGATGTTCTTCGTTCCCCTGTTCGGGTTCCTGCTCTGGGTGTTCGTCGGCCGGCGACTGACCAAGGACAAGATCTTCGCCAAGCTCGAGGGCTCCGGCATCGACTACGCCGAGCTGGCCAGCGAGCAGAGCAGGGCCCTGGTCACCGGGACCCTGGTGCTCAGCAACGACGCCGCGCGGCGCAACTCGCCGGTGGTCGAGCTGCTGGTCAGCGACGGCGGCGCGCGGCTGAGTGAGGACAACTCCGTCGAGGTGTTCCACGACGGGCGGGAGAAGTTCGACCGGCTGATCGCCGACATCTACGCCGCCACCGACCACGTGCACGTCTACTACTACATCTTCCGGGGCGACAAGCTGGGCCGGCGGATCATCGCCGCCCTCACCGACCGCGCCCGGGCCGGGGTGGAGGTGCTGCTGTTCTGGGACGCGCTCGGCGGGCGGACCATCTCCAAGACCGACACCGCCGAGCTCCGCGCCGCCGGCGGGAAGGTGGCGGTGTTCTTCAAGAGCCGGGTGCCGTTGATCAACTTCCGGGTGAACAACCGGACCCACCGCAAGCTGGCGGTGATCGACGGCCGGATCGGCTACATCGGCGGGTTCAACGTGGGGGATGAGTACCTGGGGGAGAACCCCAAGTTCGGCTACTGGCGCGACACCCACCTGCGGGTGAGGGGGACTGCTGTGTCGTCCATCCAGCAACGGTTGCTGACCGACTGGAACGCCGCAGCCGCGCCGGCCGATCGGGTCACCTGGCGGGACGGCTACTTCATCGAGCCGGCCCAGGCCCCGGGGACTGTGGCGCTGCAGATCGCTGCCAGCGGTCCGGACTCGGAGTGGGAGCGGATCAAGTTCGGCTACATCAAGATGATCGACTCCGCGCAGCGGTCGGTCTGGATCCAGTCGCCGTACTTCATGCCGGACTTCGCCGTGCTCGACGCGCTCAAGATCGCCGCTCGCTCCGGCCTGGACGTGCGACTGATGATCCCGGACAAGCCCGATCATCTGCTCGTCTACCCGGCGACGTTGAGCTACGCCGACGAGCTCGCCGACGCCGGGGCGCGGATCTTCATCTACCGCAACGGCTTCCTGCACGCCAAGACCGTGCTGGTCGACCACGAGATGGGCTCGGTCGGCACGGCCAACATGGACTACCGCAGCTTCCGCCTGAACTTCGAGGTGAACGCGTTCTTCTACGACGCCGACCTCGGCAGCCGCCTCCGCGACGTCTATCTCGACGACCTGACCCTGTGCACCCCCTTCGATCGCTCGAAGGCCTTCGGCAACCGCTACAGCTGGGCCCTCAAGGAGGGTGTCTCGCGGCTGGTCTCGCCGCTGCTGTGAGTCGTCACTCGCTGTTCGCTGCGCGCTCTGGACAGGCCTGGCCCGCAACCGGAAGGCGTCTTAGGGTCGTCTCGTGGATGAGTATCTTGCCCTGAACCGGGCCATGTGGGACGAGCGGGCCCCGGCGCACGCGGCTTCCCCCGACTACGGCGTGGAGCGCCATGTCGCTGATCCGGCGTACCTGTCCGACGTGGTGGCCTTCGACAGGCCGCGCCTGGGGGACTTGAGCGGCCTGCGGGGAGCCCACCTGCAGTGTCACATCGGCACGGACACGTTGTCGCTGGCTCGACTCGGCGCGACGATGACCGGACTCGACTTCTCCGCCGCGTCGATCGAGCAGGCGCGTGCCCTGGCGGCCGCGACCGGGGCGGAGATCGACTACCACGTCGCCGACGTCTACGACGCGGTCGAGGTGCTCGGGGCCGAGGCGTACGACGTCGTCTACACCGGGATCGGGGTGCTGTGCTGGCTCCCCGACGTGGCCCGCTGGGCCCGGGTGGTCGCCGACTTGCTGAAGCCCGGTGGGCGGTTCTTCATCCGGGAGGGTCATCCGGTGCTCTGGGCGGTCGACCAGGACCGGATGGACGGATCGCTGGTGATCGACTTCCCCTACTTCGAGCGCACCGAGCCGACCACCTGGGACGAGCCGGGCACCTACGTCAGCACCGAGACCGAGTTCGCCCACACCCGTTCGGCGCAGTGGAACCACGGCATCGGCGAGATCCTGTCGGCGGTGCTGGCCGCCGGTCTGACGATCACCGGGTTCGAGGAGCACCGCAGCGTGCCGTGGCAGGCCATGCCGGACATGCGGGCGGGCGAGGACGGGGAGTTCCGGCTGCCCGACCGGCCGGACCGGATGCCTCTGACGTACACGCTGCAGGCGGTCAAGCCCGCCTGAGCTGGAGCAGCGTCGGTGCACTGGTCGGAAACGCGGTCGGTCACCCCGGGCGTCCGCACTAGGGTGGACACCATGAGCTCGCGCATCCTGACCGCTGTCGCGTGGCCGTACGCCAACGGCCCGCGTCACATCGGTCACGTCTCCGGTTTCGGTGTCCCCTCCGACGTCTTCTCCCGGTTCATGCGGATGAGCGGCCACGACGTGCTGATGGTCTCGGGCACCGATGAGCACGGCACCCCGATCCTGGTGCAGGCCGAGCGTGAGGGCCTCACCACCCGCGAGACCGCCGACAAGTACAACCGGGTGATCGCCGGTGATCTTCAGGGCCTCGGGCTGTCGTACGACCTGTTCACCCGCACCATCACCAAGAACCACTACGCGGTGACGCAGCAGGTCTTCAAGGGCCTGTACGACAACGGCTACGTGGTCCCGAAGGTGACCAAGGGGGCGGTCTCGCCGTCCACCGGGCGCACCCTCCCGGACCGTTACATCGAGGGCA
Organism: uncultured Actinomycetota bacterium; assembly: GCA_963794405.1. Taxonomy (GTDB): domain Bacteria; phylum Actinomycetota; class Actinomycetes; order Propionibacteriales; family Propionibacteriaceae; genus Microlunatus. The sequence continues at coordinate 202,201 of CAWCDP010000012.1, read as the reverse complement.
CCTGCCCGATCTGCGGGTACGACGGCGCGCGCGGCGACCAGTGCGACAACTGCGGCAACCAGCTCGACCCGGTCGACCTGATCAACCCGCGCAGCCGGATCAACGGCGAGACCCCGAAGTTCGTGGAGACCGAGCACTTCTTCCTGGACCTTCCGGCACTGGCCGGATCGTTGGGCAGCTGGCTGTCCTCGCGCACCGACTGGCGTCCCAACGTGCTCAAGTTCAGCCAGAACCTGCTCGACGACCTCAAGCCGCGCGCCATCACCCGAGACCTCGACTGGGGGGTGCCCATCCCGCTCGACGGCTGGTCCGACCAGCCGATGAAGCGGCTGTACGTCTGGTTCGACGCAGTGATCGGCTACCTCTCGGCCTCGGTCGAGTGGGCCCGACGCACCGGTGATCCGGAAGCGTGGCGGAAGTGGTGGGAAGATCCCGAGGCCCTCAGCTACTACTTCATGGGCAAGGACAACATCGTCTTCCACTCGGTGATCTGGCCGGGCATGCTGCTCGGTCACAACGGTCAGGGTGACCACGGCGGACAGGTCGGACCGCTGGGGGAGCTGCGGCTGCCGGACGAGGTCGTCTCGAGTGAGTTCCTGACCATGAGCGGCTCGAAGTTCTCCACCTCGCGCGGCCAGGTGATCTACGTCGGCGACTTCCTGAAGGAGTTCGGGCCGGACGCCCTGCGCTACTTCATCGCAGTTGCGGGACCGGAGAACCAGGACAGCGACTTCACCTGGGACGAATTCGTGCGCCGCAACAACTTCGAGCTGGCCAACGAGTGGGGCAACCTGGTCAACCGCTCGGTCTCGATGGCCCACAAGAACGTCGGCGCCATCCCCGAGGCCCTGGACCTGCGCGACGTCGACCACGCCCTGATGGCGGCCTCCCGGGAGGCTTTCGACTCCATCGGCACGCTGCTGCGCCGGAGCCGGTTCAAGCAGGCCATCGGCGAGGCGATGAAGGTGGTCGGCTCGGCCAACAAGTACATCTCCGACAGCGAGCCGTGGAAGCTCAAGGACGACGTGGCGCGCCGCGACACCGTGCTGCACACGGCACTCCAGGTCGTCTCCGACGCCAACACGCTGCTCACGCCCTTTCTGCCGCATGCCGCGCAGAAAGTGCACGAGGCGCTCGGCGGTGACGGGGTCTGGGCGGCGCAGCCGGAGATCCGTACGGTCTCGGAGGAGGGCGGCCCGGACTACCCGGTGCTGATGGGGAACTACGCCGGCGAGCAGGCCCGCTGGGAGTCCGTCCCGATCGAGGCCGGCCGTCCGCTGAGCAAGCCGACCCCGCTGTTCGCCAAGCTGGACGAGAAGCTGGGCGAGACCGGGCCGGACTTCGCTCGCCTGACCTGAACCTCACACCAACGGACGGGCACGGCGGCCTGCGTTGTCCGACCACGGTCGGCGTGCGCTGCTGCGTACGGGCTCGGCACCCGCGTTGTCCGACCACGGCCGGGAAACGCCGCCACCCTGCGTCGACTGGAGCCCGGCTGGACTGTCAGGCTGGACTGCCCTGGGTACCGTGCTAGCATTTACATAGTCCAACTAAGTAAATGTTCGTCGGAGGCCATCCCTTGTCGTCGCACCACAGCTCCTCGCCGTCCCTGCTCAAGCAGCCGAAGGCCGTCTGGGCCGTCGCCTTCGCCTGCGTGATCGCGTTCATGGGCATCGGCTTGGTCGACCCGATCCTGCCGGCCATCAGCGCGGACCTGGGTGCGACCCCGGCCCAGACCATGCTGTTGTTCACCAGCTACCTGCTGGTCACCGGGCTGGCGATGTTCTTCACCAGCTTCGTGTCCAGCCGGATCGGAGCCAAGCGGACCCTGCTGGTGGGCCTGGCCCTGATCGTGATCTTCGCCGCACTCGCCGGTGCCTCCGACAGCGTCGGCATGATCATCGGCTTCCGGGCCGGGTGGGGCCTGGGTAACGCCCTGTTCATCTCCACCGCGCTGGCCACCATCGTCGGCGCGGCCAGCGGTGGTGCGGACAGCGCCGTGATCTTGTACGAAGCTGCCCTCGGTCTGGGCATCGCCGTCGGTCCGCTGCTCGGTGGCGCGCTGGGCAGCATCTCCTGGCGGGGGCCGTTCTTCGGCACCGCGGTGCTGATGGCGATCGGCCTGGTCGCGCTGACGGTCCTGCTCGGCAAGGAGACCACCAAGCCGGAGCCGGTGGCCCTGACCGCCACCTTCCGGGCCCTCCAGCGCCCGGCGCTGCTCACCCTGGCGCTGGCCGCCCTCTTCTACAACTTCGGCTTCTTCAGCCTGCTCGCCTGGAGTCCCTTCCCGCTGGAGGCAGCGGCGCACGCCGCCGGCATCACCACCTTCGGCGCCCACGAGCTCGGGCTGATCTTCTGCGGCTGGGGCCTCGCCCTGGCGATCACGTCGGTCTTCGTCGCTCCGGTGCTGACCCGGCGCTTCGGTCGCCGCCGCACGCTCTACGCCGTGCTCGCTGCGCTGGCGGTGGTGATGGCGGTGCTGGCGCTCAACGTGGACAGCCTGCCCGTCCTGGTCGTCGGCATCGTGGTGGGCGGCCTCTTCCTCGGCGTGATGAACACGGTGCTCACCGAGTCGGTGATGCAGGCCACCGACCTGCCGCGGGCCGTGGCCTCCTCCACCTACAGCGGGGTGCGCTTCGTCGGCGGTGCCGCCGCACCGGCGCTGGCGGGGGTGATCGCCGGCTCGCTGGGCTACGGCGCCCCCTACTGGATCGGCTGCGCCGGTCTGCTGATCGCCGCCGGGATCCTCTGGGGCGGTCGAGACCACCTCGCCGTCATCGACCGGCACCGCGAAGAGGCGCCGGTCGAGGAGGCGCTGGCGCTCACCGCCGCCGACGCCTGAGCGGAGTCACCGACGTGCGGTCACCTTGTAGATCGCGTCGCCGCTCCCGTTCGAGGTCGTGAAGTAGAGAGCTCCGTCGGGACCCTGCTGGACCGTCCGGATCCGGCCGTAGCCGGACAGGGTGTTCGCGATCCGGGTGGTCTTGCCGGAAGCCGTCACGTTCATCACCATGACGCCCTTGCCCTTGAGCTTGGCCACGAAGAGCTTGCCGTTCCAGGACTGCCAGCTGGATCCGGTCACGAACGTGGCCCCGCTGGTGGCCACCGTCGGCGAGCCCGAGCGCCACTTGGCCGAGTACGCCTTCGGATAACGTCGCTTGTCCGTCATCGAGCGCGACTCGTTGTAGCCGGGCGTCGGCGACCAGCCGTAGTTGCGGCCCTTCAGGATCCGGTTCACCTCGTCATCCCGGCTGGGTCCGTGCTCAGCGGTCCACAGCTGGTCGTTGCTCGCGCGGAAGGCCAGACCCTGGACGTTGCGGTGACCGTAGGTCCACACCAGCTTCGCGTTGCCACCACGCTTGTAGAACGGGTTCGACGTCGGGATCGTGCCGTCGCTGCGGAGCCGCAGCACCTTGCCACCGAGGGAGGCGAGGTTCTGGGGATTCGTGCCGACCGCCGCGTCGCCGGTGCCGACGTAGAGCATCGTGGCCGACCGGAACCGCAGCCGGCAGCCGGAGTGCCGACCGGACGTCAACGGGATGCCGCTGACCAGCACCTTCACCTTGACGGCCCTGGTGTCGGAGGTCAGGCGCCACTTCCAGACCTCGACGTCCTTGGCGCTGCCGTTGCTGTTGGCCACGGCCATGCAGGTGTAGAAGTACTTGTTCGTCGACGCTTTCGGGTCGGCGACCATGCCCAGCATGCCGGACTCGCTCTGCGCGAAGATCCTCGGCAGGGGCAGCGACACGCGGCGTGGTGCGGCCGAGCCGCGCTTCGACCAGACCCCGCCGGCGCGCTGGTCGAACAGCATCACAGAGCCCACCCAGGTGACGTCCCAGGGCACCGCCAGGTTGCCCACCACGCGGGTGACGGTGAGCCTCGGAGTGGCGGCGTCGGCGGTCGGCGGCGCCAGCCACGACCCGAGGGCCACGGCGGCCGCGACCAGGACGACGAGAACGGTGCGGACGGTTCCTGCGCGCATGACGAGATCTCCCACATTCGTACGGCCCCCGAGCCTCGCTCAGCGTAGCGCCGGGTGGCCCGGCCGTCACGCCACCCAGCACTGGTGGCGCCGCGTCGCCGTCCACGCCTGGTTACGGGGGCCGTACGGTGGATCATCGTCGGGGGGCGAAGCCGGTCACGCAACGAAGCGAGGATCCATGGCACGTCACCGCAAGGCTCTCGGTCTCATCGGTTCAGGGCTGGCCGCCGTCCTGGTGCTCACAGCGCTCCCCGCGTCGGTCTCGGCCGCACCCCCATCGCTCGGCTGGAGCGGCGGCGTCGACTCCTGGGTCACTGACCTGAGCACCGATCAGCGCCTGGAGCGTCAGCCCACGCTGCGCTGGCAGCGCGGCGCGGGCGACCCGGAGTCGATCGTGGTCGATCCGACCCGGCGCTACCAGACCATGACCGGCTTCGGTGCCTCGATGACCGACTCCTCGGCCTACGTGCTGTCCCAGCTGCCGGCCAAGGCCCGCAGGTCGGTCATGACCGACCTGTTCTCCACCACCGACGGCATCGGTCTGTCGATGCTCCGCCAGCCGATGGGGGCCTCGGACTTCGCGGTGGCCAAGGCCTACTCCTACGACGACCAACCGGCAGGCCAGACCGACCGCGACCTGTCCGACTTCAGCGTCGCCCACGACCGGGCCTACATCCTGCCGCGACTGAAGGAGGCGTACGTCCTCAACCCGCGGCTGAGCTTCATGGCCAGCCCGTGGAGTGCGCCCGGCTGGATGAAGGACAGCGACTCGCTGGTCACCGGGTCGCTGAAGGAGAAGTACGAGAAGACCTACGCGCAGTACTTCGTGAAGTTCGTGCGTGCGTACGCGAAGGCCGGCATCCCCACCGACTTCGTGTCGCTGCAGAACGAGCCGCTCTACGAGCCGGAGGACTACCCGGGCATGGGGGTGATGCCGGACCAGGCGGCGAGGTTCCTGGGGCGTCAGCTCGGGCCGGCGCTGGACCGGGCGGGTCTGCACGACACCACGATCCTGGCGTACGACCACAACTGGGACGTGACCGACTACCCGGAGGCGATCTACTCCGACCGAAGCGCGGCCCGCTACGTGCCGGGCACGGCCTGGCACTGCTACGGCGGTCAGGTGACCGCGCAGTCGGTGTCGCACAACAACTACCCGCACGCCCAGGCGTTCCTGACCGAGTGCTCGGGTGGGGAGTGGCAGGGGACACCCGACGAGGCGTTCGACCTCACCATGGACTCCGTCATCGGCGTGCCGAGGAACTGGGGTCAGTCGGTGATCTTGTGGAATCTCGCCCTGGACCAGGACAACGGACCGTTCATCGGTGGCTGCACGACCTGCCGCGGGGTGGTCACGGTGAACACCGAGACAGGTGCCGTGACCAAGAACCTGGAGTACTGGGCGCTGGCCCACGCCAGCCGGTTCGTCGCTCCTGGCGCCGTCCGGATCGGTTCCTCGCAGCCGGCCGGATCGCCGGTGAGCAACGTGGCCTACCGCAACCGGGACGGCTCACTGGTCGTGGTCGCGCACAACCAGGGTCATCAGGCCCAGTCCGTGGAGCTCGCGGTGGGCGACCGGCACGTGAGCACGACGCTGGCCCCGGGGGCCGCGGCGTCCTACCGGTTCCGGGCGCCGGACCGGCTGGCTGCGGCCGGTGACCTGGGCTGGGTGGACCTGGACTACGGCCGCGGCCCGGCCGGCACCCCGAGCGGTCGGCTGACGGCCAGCGTCGGGCCCGAGGTGATCGCCGCGATGAGCCAGGTGAAGCTCGGCGATCGCTGGCTGGCCTACGCGCTGCCGTACGGGGCGGAGCTGCGCCGTTCCGGGACCGCCACCACCCTGGACAGGTCGGGCTGGAAGGTGACGGCTGCTGGTGTCACTCCCGTCGCCGACGACCCGCTGTCGCATCTGCTCGATGGGGACCCGGCGACCCGGTGGAGCTCCGGGGAGGGGCAGGCCGACGACATGAGCCTGACCGTCGATCTCGGTCGAGCCCAGACGTTCAGCGAGCTGTCGCTGGACGTCGGCAAGAGCATCGGCGACTACCTGCGCTCCTACGTGGTCCAGGTGTCCGACGACGGGGCGAGCTGGCGCTCGGTCGCCCGCGGGCCGGGGCGGACCGGCGAGATGATCATCGCGCTGCCCGCGACGACGGCCCGCTACGTGCGCATCTCCAGCGGGACCAGCTCCGGCAGCTGGTGGTCGATCGCCGAGCTGAACCTGCGGCACTCCGACCTGTCCACCGCGCCAGCTCCGGTCGGCCGTGACCTGATCCGCGACAGCGCCACCCTGGCCGACGGCTCGCGGGTGGTCGGCTACTACAACGACGGTCGGCGGACCCAGAGCGTGCCCTGGCCGGTGACCGGCTTCGGCTACGACTACCGGTTGCCGGCGACGGCCGCCGCGACCTTCGTGATCATGGCGCCCTGACTCGACGTCGTTTGACCGAGAGGGTCGCCCTACCGGGAGATCGACTTGACCGAGAGGTCGGTCAGGACAGCCGGAACGGGTCCGCCGGGTAGACGCCCAGCACCTTCACCTCGGTGGTGAAGAAGGCCAGCTCCTCCAGGGCTCGACTCAACCCGAGGTCGTCGGGGTGGCCGTCGACCTCGGCCAGGAACTGGGTGGCGGTGAACTGGCCGTCCACCATGTACGACTCCAGCTTGGTCATGTTCACGCCGTTGGTGGCGAAGCCGCCGAGGGCCTTGTAGAGGGCGGCCGGCAGGTTGCGGACGTTGAAGATGAACGAGGTCACCACCGGGCCGTTGCCGGCGGGGGCCTGCACGAACTCCGGCGACAGCAGCACGAACCGGGTGGTGTTGTGCTCCTCGTCCTCGATGTCGCGGGCCAGCACCTCCAGCCCGTAGATCTCGGCGGCCAAGGGCGGGGAGATCGAGGCCTGGGTGATGTCGTTGGCCTCGACGATCTCGCGGGCGGCGCCCGCGGTGTCGCCGGCGATCAGCGGCCGCCAGTGGTGCTCGGCGATGATCTTGCGGCACTGCCCGAGGGCGTGCACGTGGCTGTGCACCGTCTTGATCGTCTCCAGGGTGGTGCCGGGGACCCCCATCAGGTGGAACCGGATCCGCAGGAAGTGCTCGGCGATGATGTGCAGCCCCGAACCGGGGAGGAAGTGGTGGATGTCGGCCACCCGACCGGCGATCGAGTTGTCGATCGGGATCAGGGCCAGATCCGCCGCGCCGGTGTCGACCGCCGCGAACACGTCCTCGAACGAGGCGCAGGGCAGCGCCTCCGCGTCGGGGTAGTGCTGCACGCAGACGATGTGGGAGTTGGCGCCGGGCTCGCCCTGGTAGGCGATCCGCAGCCCCTTCGATCCGGTCAGGTCACTCACGAGGACCTAGTGTGCATCCTCTGCTCGACCACGCGGAGAGCTTCCCGCAGGCTGACCGATCGGCAGCCGAGGGCCAGCGCCCGCGTCCGGATGGCCGGCTCCGCCCGGTAGAGCGCCAGGCCGCGCCGGAGCAGCACCCCGACCGGCTTGCGGTGCTCGCGCACGTCGCGGGCGAACCGGAGCAGCATGGTCAGCAACCGGGGTCGGTCCAGGTAGAGGGCATCACCCAGCACTCCCGCCCGACGGCAGGCGGCGACCAGGTCGGCGGCGAACAGCCCTTCGGCCACGAAACAGCGCGCCCCCTCCAGATCCAGCGCGTGCCGGCCGGTGCGACGGCTGAGGGCGATGTCGTACGTCGGAACCCTCGCCTCGCCGGACGTGCACAGCGCGACGATCGCGGTCATGGCGCCGTCGGCGTCCCAGCTGGCGATGTCGTCCCAGTCGACGATCCCGAGCGTGCGGGGGAGTCCCGGGTGGTCCAGGTCGAGGTAGAAGTCGTCCAACCGCAGCTGCGGGCAGGACGCCAGCGCGGCCACCCGGGACTTGCCGCTGCCGGAGGGTCCGGCGAGCAGGATGACCCGCGCCCGGTGGGAGTCCGGAGCGCGGTCCGATGAACCCGACGCCATCAGTAGGCGGAGCCGCCCGCGAGCGACAGGGCGCCGGTCGGGTGCCAGACGGTCTTGATCTCCAGGAACGCCCGCAGCCGGCCGGTGCCCGGGGCGGCGGCGAAGTCGGGGCTGCCCTTGGGTCGGTGGACCCGCTTGATGGTCCCCGCGGCGGCCCGCTCCAGCTCGTCGCCCAGCTCGGCGTCCGCCCCGGTCAGGTCCAGAGCGTCCACGTCGGCGTGCGCGGCCAGGTGCGGCGCGATCTCCGCGCTCGACCCGGTGAGCAGGTTCACCACGCCCCCGGGCACGTCGGAGGTGGCCAGCACCTCCCCGAACGTGACCGCGACGTACGCGTCGGCCTCGGCCGCGACCACCACGCAGGCGTTGCCGCCGGCGATGATCGGGCCGATCACCGAGACCAGACCGAGCAGCGGCGCGCCGGTGGGAGCGAGGGCCGCGACCACCCCGGTGGGCTCGGGTGCGGAGTAGGAGAAGTAGGGACCCGAGATCGGGTTGCTCGACCCGAAGACGGCGGGCAGCTTGTCGGTCCAGCCCGCGTAGTGCACCAGCCGGTCCACGGCGGCATCGACCTCGGCCCCGGCCGCCGCCGGAGTGCTGCCGCCCCGGGTCAGCAGGTCGACGAACTCGGCCCGGCGACCGTCCAGCATCTCCGCGATCCGGTAGATCACCTGACCGCGGTTGTAGGGCGTCGCCCCGGACCAGGCGGCGAAACCCTTGCGGGCGGCGACCACGGCGTCCCGGGCGTCCTTGCGCGAGGCCTGCGCGGCGTTGGCCAGCAGCCGGCCGTCGGCATCGCGCAGCGGGTAGGTGCGACCGGACTCCGAACGGGGGAACTTCCCCCCGAGATAGAGCTTGTACGTCTTCGGCACGGCCAGGTGACTCATCGACGCCCCTTCCTCTCCCGGCGGGTGGCTGCGGTGATCATCGGCTCGTCGTCGGTGTCCAGGTAGGCCGCCATCCCGGACGGCCCACCCTCCCGGCCGAAGCCGGACTCGCCGTAGCCGCCGAAGGAGGCCGTCGGGTCGAACCGGTTGAAGGTGTTGTCCCAGACGACCCCGGCCCGCAGACCGGCGGCCATCCCCATCGCCCGCGAGCCCTTCTCGGTCCACACCCCGGCGGACAGCCCGTACGGGGTGTTGTTGGCCTTGGCCAGAGCCTCGTCGGGGGTGCGGAAGGTCAGCACGGTGAGGACCGGTCCGAAGATCTCCTCCCGGGCCACCCGCATCGACGAGCTGGCGGCGGTGATCAAGGTCGGCGGGAAGTACCAGCCGCGCTCGGGCAGCGGGCAGGACGACGACCACACCTCAGCGCCCTCGTCCCGACCGGCCTGGGTGAGGCTGGTGATCCGCTCCAGCTGGCGGGCGGAGTTGATCGCCCCGACGTCGGTGTTCTTGTCCATCGGATCGCCCACCCGCAGGGTCTCGACCCGGGCCCGGAGCTTGGTCAGCAGCTCGTCGGCGATCGACTCCTGCACCAGCAGCCGGGAGCCCGCGCAGCAGACCTGCCCGGCGTTGAAGAAGATCCCGTTGACGATCCCCTCGACGGCCTGGTCCAGCGCGGCGTCGGCGAACACGATGTTCGCACCCTTGCCGCCCAGCTCCAGGGTGAGCTTGCGGCCGGTGCCGGCCAGACTCTGCTGGATCGAGCGGCCCACCCCGGTCGAGCCGGTGAAGGCGACCTTGTCCAGCCCGGGGTGGTTGACCAGGGTCGAGCCGACGTCGCCGGCGCCCGGCACGATGTTGACCACACCCGGCGGCAGGTCGGCATCGGCGATGATCTCTGCCAGCACCAGGATCGACAGCGGTGTGGTCTCGGCCGGCTTGATCACCACCGTGTTGCCGGCGGCCAGCGCGGGCGCGATCTTCCAGGCGGCCATCAGCAGCGGGAAGTTCCAGGGGATGACCTGGCCGGCCACCCCGAGCGGCTGCGGGTCGGCACCGAGGCCCAGGTGCTGCAGCTTGTCGGCCCAGCCCGCGTGGTAGAAGAAGTGCTGCGCCGCGGTGGGCACGTCGACGTCGCGGGTCTCCTTGATCGGCTTGCCGTTGTCGAGGGTCTCCACCACGGCCAGCTCGCGGGCCCGCTCGGCGATGCCGCGGGCGATCCGGAACAGGTACTTGCCGCGCTCGGCGCCCGACATCGGACCCCAGACGTCGTCGTACGCGCGCCGGGCGGCGGTCACCGCACGGTCGACGTCGGCGTCGTTCACGGTCGAGACCGTCGACAGCTGCTCGGCGGTGCCCGGGCTCACGGTGGTCAGGTCCTCCCCGCCCCCTTCGACGAACGTGCCGTCGATGAAGGGCAGATAGCGGTCCTTGATGGCGCCGATGGCCGCCGACTCCGGCGCGGGGGCGTACTCCCAGTCCATGATCCTTCCTAGTCCGTGCCATGATCCTCAATCCGTCTCTGCGTAGCAGTGCATCAGTCGACTGTCACGTAGTCGGAGCCCGAGTAGTGCCCGGACAGCTGGCTGCGGCGCTGCATCAGCAGGTCGTTCAGCACCGAGGAGGCGCCGAAGCGGAACCAGTACGGATCCAGCCACTCGGGGCCGGCGACCTCGTGCACCGCCACCAGGTAGCGGATCGCGTCCTTGGTGGTCTTGATGCCGCCGGCCGGCTTCACCGCGCGCTGCTGCCCGGTCTGATCCCGCCAGTCCCGAACGGCCTGCAGCATCACGTGGGTGACCGGCAGCGTCGCGGCGGGTGCGACCTTGCCGGTGGAGGTCTTGATGAAGTCGCCACCGGCCAGCAGGGCCAGCCAGGAGGCCCGGCGGACGTTGTCGTAGGTGGCCAGCTCGCCGGTCTCCAGGATCACCTTGAGCCGGGCGTCGCCGCAGGCAGCCTTGACCTGCTGGATCTGGTCGAAGACCACGCCGTAGCGGCCGGCCAGGTAGGCGCCCCGGTCGATCACCATGTCGATCTCGTCGGCGCCGGCCTGCACCGCCAGCCGCACGTCGGCGAGCTTCACCTCGACGCTGGAACGCCCCGAGGGGAAGGCGGTGGCCACGGCTGCCACCTTGACCCCGCTGCCGCGCACCATCTCGACGGCGGTGGCGGCCAGATCGGGGTAGACGCAGACGGCAGCGGTCCGCGGCACGTCGGGGAACTCCGGGTCCGGCAGCATCGCCTTGCGGCACAGGTTGCGCACCTTGCCCGTGGTGTCGGCGCCTTCCAGCGTGGTCAGGTCGACCATCGAGATGGCCAGGTCGATGGCGGCGAGCTTGGACGCCTTCTTGATCGAGCGGGTGGCCAGCCCCGCCGCCCGCTGCTCGACCCCGACCGGATCGACCCCGGGCAGCCCCTCGAGGAACCGGCGCAGCGAGGTCTCGCTCCGGACGGCGTCCTCCAGGTGGGCCGGCAGGGGGACCGTCGATGTCATGCGGTCGATCTTAGGCAGCCCGCCCCGATCGCACAGCCTCCGCGGTTCCCTCATTCGTACGTCGCACGACCGGATCGGGTTGTCTACTGAGACACTGGGCATTGCGCCCGTCGTCGGGCTACGTTTCAGGACATGAGCCAGAGTTGGTCCTTCGAGACCCGTCAGATCCATGCCGGCCAGGAGCCGGATCCGGCCACCGGGGCCCGGGCGCTGCCGATCTACCAGACCACGTCGTACGTGTTCAACGACACCGACCACGCCGCGAACCTCTTCGCTCTGAAGGAGTTCGGCAACATCTACACCCGGATCATGAACCCGACCTCCGACGTGGTGGAGAAGCGGCTCGCGTCGCTGGAGGGTGGCGTGGGCGGGTTGCTGACGGCGTCCGGGCAGTCCGCCGAGCTGCTGGCCCTGATGAACGTGGCCGAGACCGGCGGGCACATCGTGGCCAGCCCGAGCCTCTACGGCGGCACCTACAACCTGCTGCACTACACGTTCCCCAAGATGGGCATCGAGGTCTCTTTCGTCGACGACCCCGACGACCTCGAGTCCTGGCGCTCGGCGGTGCGGCCCAACACCAAGGCGTTCTTCGGCGAGACGATCTCCAACCCCAAGCAGGACATCCTCGACATCGAGAACGTGGCGAACCTGGCCCACGAGGTCGGCGTGCCGCTGATCGTCGACAACACCGTGGCGACGCCGTACCTGATCCGGCCCCTGGAGTGGGGTGCGGACGTGGTGGTGCACTCGACGACCAAGTACCTGGGCGGCCACGGCACCGCGATCGGCGGCGCGATCATCGACGCCGGCCGGTTCGACTACGCCGCGGACCCGGAGAGGTTCCCGCAGTTCAACGAGCCGGACCCCAGCTACCACGGGCTGCGCTACGCCCCGGACCTCGGCGTGGGCAGCGCGCTCGGCGCGAACCTGGCGTTCATCCTCAAGGCGCGGGTGCAGCTGCTCCGCGACCTGGGACCCGCCGCGTCCCCGTTCAACTCCTTCCTGCTGGCCCAGGGCATCGAGACCCTGAGCCTGCGGATGGAGCGGCACGTCGCCAACGCGACCCGGGTGGCCGAGTGGCTGTCCGGTCGCGACGAGGTGGAGAGCGTCGCGTACGCCGGCCTGTCCTCCAGCAGGTGGTACGAGCTCGGCCAGAAGTACGCGCCGAAGGGAGCCGGCGCCGTGCTGGCCTTCGAGATCGCCGGCGGCCTGGAGGCCGGCAAGCGGTTCGTCAACGCCCTCGAGCTGCACAGCCACGTGGCCAACATCGGCGACGTGCGCTCGCTGGTCATCCACCCGGCCTCGACCACGCACAGCCAGCTGAGCGAGGCCGAGCAGCGCTCGACCGGCGTGACTCCCGGGCCTGGTCCGGCTGGCGGTCGGGATCGAGAACATCGACGACATCCTCGCCGACCTGGACGCCGGGTTCCGGGCCGCCAAGGAGGCCTGATCCCCGCTTGGCAGCCCGGTGACCCGGTCGGCGGGCGTCAGTTCGCCGACCTCGGGTCACTGCCGCTGGAGTGGTCGACCACGCCCTGGGCCGACGGTGCGCTGCCCGGGGTCCGGCTGGCGTACGAGACCTGGGGCGAGCTGTCGCCGGCGCGGGACAACGCGGTGCTGGTGCTGCACGCCCTGACCGGCGACAGCCACGTGGTCGGTCCGGCCGGCCCGGGCCATCCCACCCCCGGCTGGTGGGGACACCTGATCGGACCAGGGCAGGCGCTGGACACCGATCGCTGGTTCGTCGTCGCACCGAACATCCTGGGCGGCTGCCAGGGCTCGACCGGACCGGCGTCGACGGCGCCGGACGGCCGGGTCTGGGGTTCGCGGTTCCCGCGCCTGACCACCCGGGACCAGGTGACCGCCGAGGTCGCCCTGGCCGACCAGCTCGGTCTGGACCGCTGGGCCCTGGTGCTGGGCGGTTCGGCGGGCGGCATGCGGGCGGTCGAGTGGGCGGTCACGGCACCGGAACGGGTCGAGCGGCTGATGCTGCTGGCCACCACGGCGGCGGCGTCGGCCGACCAGATCGCCTGGTGCCATGCGCAGGTGCGCGCGATCACCGCGGATCCCGCGTGGGCCGGTGGGGACTTCCCCCGGACCGGCGGCGATCCCGGACCGGTCGCGGGTCTGGCGGTGGCCCGCCGGATCGCCCACATCACCTACCGGTCGGCCGACGAGCTGGCCCTGCGCTTCGGTCGGGCCGACCAGGTGGGGGAGTCGGTGCCCGACGGCGGCCGGTACGCGGTCGAGAGCTATCTCGATCATCAGGGGAACAAGCTGATCGGCCGGTTCGACCCGGGCTCCTACGTGACCTTGACCGAGGCCATGAACAGCCACGACGTCGGTCGTGGTCGCGGTGGGGTGGACGCGGCGCTGGGCCGCGTGACCGCCCGTACGGTGGTGGCAGGCATCGACTCGGACCGGCTCTATCCGATGGCCGAGAGCGAGCGACTCGCCGCCGGCATCCGCACCGCTGACCCGCTCGTGGTGATCCCCTCCGACCACGGGCACGACGGCTTCCTGATCGAGGTCGACGCTGTCGGGAAGCTGGTCGCCGAGTTGCTGGAGGCGTGGTGACCGGTCAGCCGGCCACCACCGGGGGGCGGGGCAGCGGGGCGGCGGAGGTGCTCTGGCTGTACGGAGCCGACGCCGTCGGCAAGTCCGCCGTCGGTTGGGAGATCTACTCGTCGTTGGCCGCCGCCGGCCACCCGACGGCCTACGTCGACACGGACTACCTGGGCTTCTGCAGTCCGGCCCCCGACGACCTGGCCGCGCTCGTGGCGCGCAACCTGGGCGCGACCTGGACTGGGTTCGCTGCGGCCGGGGCACGCCTGCTCGTCGTCTCGGGCATCGTGGTGACCGAGGCCGACCGCGACCGGTTCGTCCGCGCGATTCCCGAAGCAGGGTTCACCTTCTGCCGGTTGACGGCACGGGCAGACACCGTGCGGGCTCGGATCGTGCTCCGCCGGGAGGTGGAGGAACGCACCCGGGGAAGCGAGCTGTCGGCGGAGGTCCGGGCCGAGCTGAAGGCGTACGGGGAGCGGAGTGTCGCGTTCGCCGAGCTGCTCGAGGGGATCGGGCTGGAGGACTTCGCGGTGGCCACCGATGATCTCTCACCGGCAGCGATCGCTCGCGAGGTCATCGGACGGGCGTGAGGACGCGTCACCGGGGCGGTAGCACCGCCTCATCGGCTCCGGGCGGCCTCATCGGCTCCGGGCGGCCTCATCGGCTCCGGGCGGTGGGTCGGCTGGGACGCACTCCTGGAGCAGGCCCCAGGCGAAGGTGAGTCGCAGAGGGGTTCCCTCCGCCGACGGCAACCAGAGCACCGTACGGCTGGTGATCGTGTCGTCCCGGTGGTGGGCGAGATGCGCCGCCGTGTCCGCGACCACCAGCGACCAGGGTGCGGGCGGTGAGGCGGCGGACGGCAACGTGGGCTCTCGGGATCGCAGGCGGACGAGCTCGCTCTGCAACACGGTCCCACCGAGTCCGCTGAGCACGCACCAGCGCAGCTCGGGCCACAGGTACGGCAACCGCCACCGCTGCTCTCGGATTGACCCGTAGGCGGTGTCGCGCTCCGCGTCGGACTCCGGCGGACCGAGAGCCGCACGGATCCCGGTGATCCCGTGGTCGAAGCGGGCGGAGCGTTGCAGCTGCTGCCACCGGTGGTGGGCGGCGCGCTGCTGGGCGCGGGTCGCGCTCATCTCCGTCAGCGCGGTCTTCACCAGGTGTGGTTGGAAGTCCTCCATCCGACGCAACAGCGTCAGCTGGAACTCCCACGGTCCGAAGTCGCGCATGCTCGATCTTCCCCGAGGGATGGGGTAGCCGCGCACCTCACGTCGGGTGGCGATCGGGCGGTACGGACAGAGCTGCTGCAGTGGGGCTGGGGATCAACCGGGTCTCGAAGTCGGTAGCCTCGGCGTGGTCCAGGTTCGGCAGCGGGGCGATGCGTTCGGGGGGTGGTTGTCACGCTGGTCGGTCGGGTGGCGGAAGTGTCGCGGGTGCAGGGTCTGGTGCGTGGGCTACCTGATCGGGGCGGGGCGCTCGTCCTCGTCGGGGACCCCGGCATCGGCAAGACGGCGCTGACGGAAGCAGCCGTAGCCTTTGCGGCCGCTCGCGATGTGCCGGTGGTGACCGCGCTGGGGTCTGAGTTCGAGTCGCATCTCCCGTACGCCGCCCTCCAGCAGCTGTTCTGGCCCTATCGACATCGGCTGGCCGTGTTGCGTCCGCGCCAACGCAGCGCCCTCGAGGCTGCGTTCGGGATGGGGACGGCGGAACCGCCCGACGTCTATCTTGTCGCTCTGGCCACCATGGAGCTGCTCAGCGAGATCGGCGGTGAGCGGGGCCTCCTTGTGGTCGTCGACGACGCGCACTGGATGGACGGGTCGACCGCGCGGGTGCTCGCGTTCGCGGCCAGACGACTGGAAGCCGACCCGGTGGCCATGCTGATCTCCCTGCGGACTGGCTATCGGTCGCCCCTGACCGATTCGGCTCTGCCGCAGCTCGAGGTGCTGGCACTCGCCGACGCCGCAGCCGGTGCTCTGCTCGCGACAGCCCGACCACTCCTCGACCAGACCGATCGCTCCTCGATCCTGGAGATCGCGCAGGGCAACCCACTCGCTGTCCTCGAACTTCCACCGGACCTCGGTGGGGCGGGCGTGGGTCCACAGCAGAGGCTGTCCGATCGGCTCCAGCGTGCGTTCGCCGCCCAGTTCGCCGGTCTCGACGACCAGGCTCGCACGGTGCTGCTCGTCGCGGCGCTGCACGACAATGGTCAGGTTTCCGAGATCGTGGAGGCAGCCGACAGGTTGACTTCCGATCCGGTGCCGTTCGCGACGGTCGAACGGGTCGCGGCGACGGGAGCTGTGTCGCTCAGCGGATCTGTGCTCGGTTTCCGTCATCCGCTGGTGCGTTCGGCAGTGGTCGGCGCCGCGAGCCTGGAGGATGCGCGGGCGGTGCACGCTGCCTTGGCTACGGTGGTGCCGGCCACCTCAGATCGTGCCGCCTGGCACCTGGCAGCATCGGTCATCGGTCCTGACGAGGAAGCAGCGACCGCCCTGGAGGCAGTTGCCAACCGATCTCTGGCCCAAGGCAACGCAGCCGTTCTGCTTCGAGCCCTCGAGGCGGCCGCTCGGCTCAGCGCCACCGAGACCGAGCGGTCCCGACGCCTCGTGCTCGCGGCCGAGGCGGCCATCGAGGTCGGCCGCCTCGACAGGGCCGAGACTCTGGCGGCGCGCGTCGACCACGGCGCTTTGACGAGGCACGACACCGCACGGCTGGCTCTGTTGCAGAACTCGCTCGACCCCCAAGCCCACAGCGCCACGTGGATCGAGCAGCTCGCTGGCCATGCCAGTGTCGCGGCCGACGCCGGAGACCTGGATCTGGCCGTGGCGCTGATCCTGGCCGCGGGTGGCCAGCTCAACCGGGCGAGCTTCTCGTTCAGCGGGACGCGGGCGCTGGAGGTGGCTGAGCGGGTCGTCGGCCTCCTTGACGACGGGGACGTCCGAGCCCTGGCCATGCTCGCCGCGCTCGATCCGCTGCCACACGCTCAGCAGGTCGCCGACGTCGTCGCTCGACTGGATCCCACGCGGCTCGGCGCTCACGCCGATCTCCTGGTCGGCGCGGCGTTCGTGGTCGACGCCGACCCCGATCTGGCGGCCCTTCAGAGAACCTTGATCGACACCTACCGCCGACAGGGCAGGCTCCGCTCGATCGCCCGGCTGCAGGCGATCCACAGCTGGACCGAGATCACGCTGGCGAACTGGCCAGAGGCCATCCAAGCGGCCGACGAGGGCGTTCGACTGGCCCGTGACATCGGTGACCGTCAACGGGTGTCCGGCGCGATCGTCGGTCAGGCGATGATCGCCGGTCTGCGGGGTGAGCCCGAGGCCGCGGAGCTCCTGCAGGACGCCGAGCGAGTAGCCGTCTCCGGCGGCGCCCAGGATGTGCTCACCGGGATCCAGCTGACCAGGGGAGTCCAGGAGATCGCGCAGGGTCGGTACGACGCGGCCGTGTCAGCACTCCAGCGGACGTTCGACCCTAGCGACCCGTCGTACCATCCCCTGCAGTCGGCCTGGAGTCTCGGTGACCTGGCCGAGGCCAGTTACCACGCCGGCCGGCTGGACACAGTCCGTGCGATCATCGCCGATCTCAGCACGGAGAAGTTCAGTACGCCGTGGCGGCGCATGGCCGAGTCCTACGCTGCGCCCTTCCTCGCCTCCGATGACGAAGAGATCGAGCGCTGCTTCCATGCGGGCCTGGAGGGCACGGTGCGGCGGTGGCCGACCTACCGGGCGCGGATGCTGCTGCTGCACGGACAGTGGCTGCGCCGCCAGGGGCGAGTCGTCGAGTCTCGCGATCAGCTGCGGGCCGCCCGCGAGCTCGCGGATGCCCTGTCGATGAGGCCGTGGGCCGAACGGGCCCGCAGCGAGCTGCGAGCGGCGGGAGAGAGCAGCGACATCTACCGGCCGAAGGCGTGGGCGCTGTTGTCGCCGCAGGAGCTGCACGTCGCTCAGCTGGCCGGCCAGGGCCTGTCGAACCGGGAGATCGCGGAGCGGCTTTTCCTGTCTCACCGCACTGTGGGCTCCCACCTCTATCGCATATTTCCCAAGCTCGGCGTGACCCACCGTGCGCAGCTCGCGGCCGCCTTGGCGGCACCCGGCTACGCCGATCAGGCGACGAACGCCTGACCGACCGTGCACATCACGGTGCGTCAGCCCCTCGAGCGTGCGGACGCTCTGATCAAGGTCGACCTCGCTGGGCCGGGGGTCGTGGCAAGATGTGCGCGGGTGTCAGGAGCCGGGGGCGGCGGCAGAGGTGACTTCAGGGGCGGACGACGACGACGGTTTTGCCGGGTGAGCGCTGCAGGCTCGTCGCACTCTCGAAGGCGGCGCGGCCGTCGGCCAGCGGGTAGGTGGCGGCGATCAGCACCTGGAGGTCACCGGAGTCGACACGCTCGGCGAGCGACGCGAGCTGTGCTGGGTTGGGGGTGACCACGAAGAACGTCGCCTGCACGTCGAAGTAGGAAGCTCGCTCCGGCGAGGGTGGTGCCTGCAGGGTGATGAGTCGCCCGCCGCGTCTGAGCACCGTGAACGACTCGTGCAGAGTGCGGCCACCGACGGTGTCGAGGACGACGTCGTAGGTGGGGCCCTGGGTCATCCAGCTGGCGCCTTCGTAGTCGATGACCTTCTCCGCGCCGAGACGCTGCACCAAAGAGAGGTCACTGCCGCGCGCGGTGGCCGTCACGTGCGCACCGGCGGCGCTGGCCAGCTGGACGGCGAACGCCCCGACACCGCCCGCGCCTCCGTGGACGAGGACGTTCTCGCCCGGACGGAGGACTGCATGGTCGAACCACGCCTGCCACGCGGTGAGGGCGGCCAGCGGGACGGCCGCCGCGACTGTGTGGGAGACGTTCGCAGGTTTACGGGCCAGATCGGCCGCCGGCACGGCGACGTACTCGGCGGCGGCGCCGTCACGGTCGAACCGGATCAGCCCGTATACCTCCTCACCCTCCTGCAGGTCGTCCACCTGGTCGCCGACCCCGACGATCACGCCGGAGACCTCATGGGAGGGCACGATCGGCGTCCGGTCGTGGCCGTCACGCTGCCACGTCTCGGCCCAGCCCAGCTCAGCGAAGGTGATCGCCGCAGCATGCACCTCGACCAGGACCTCGTCCGACGCCGGTATCGGCACCGGCGCGGACTCGTAGACCAACACCTCCGGACCACCCCGCACGTGGGCACGCAGGGCCATCATCGTGGCCTCCCCAAGCTGCAGCACGGTGGATGCTCCAGTTGTCGGCATCGGCTCATGCCTTCCCGGCGGCCGGCTGGCCCGTGGGAACCAGCTGCTGGCCGTTCAGCCAGGTGAGGCAGGTGTCGGCGACCTGCCGCCAGCCTCCGTCGATGGTCAGGGAGTGGCCGCGGTCGGCGAGCTCGATCAGGTCGGTGACAGCGGTGGAGTGCCGGTACTGCTTCAAGGTGGCCTGGGTGATCGCCTCGGGGACGGTGTGGTCCTGCCCGCCCATGATCAACAGCAGGGGACCTCGGCTGCTGTTGTCGGTGTCGACCTTGGCCGGTGAGTGCGGTGACAGGTTCGCGGCCGCCGCCTGGAAGAGAGGCTTGCCGGGCGAGGGGATCGTCCAGCGCTCGTGCAGCTCGTCGGATTCCTCCGCCGATACGGCGTTGCCGAAGCTGTAGCGGAACTCCACTGCCGTCAGGGAGACGGCGCGCTCTCTGTTGGCTGGGTTCTTGAACACCGGCAAGGTGGCGCGCAGCGACGACAAGGGCAGCGGCAGGACCCCCTTGATCTGGGCGGCATCGATCGCAATCGCTGCAGATCCGTAGTCGTCGCCCAGCAGCTTCTCGGCGATCATCCCGCCGAAGGAGTGTCCGACCAGGATCGGTCGGGTGTCCAGCTTGTCGATCAGCGCCCGATAGTGCGCCGCCACCTCCTCGATGCCGACTCCGGCGACCGCCTCGGGGTGCTGACGGGCTGCCTCGACGGTGTCGGGTTCGCCGGGCCACCCCGGCGCGGTGGGCTCGAAGCCGGCCTCGGCGAAGGCGTCGAGCCAAGGGTTCCAGGAGCTGGCGTGGAGCCACAGACCGTGGATGAACAGGACCGGGTGGCCGGTGGCAGTCATAGCGATGCACCTTCGAGTCGAGGACAGGTCTCCTGCCACGATGCGCCGGCGTCCGGCCCGCGGCATCAGTCGTCCGACTCAACATCGCTCAACCTGTGCAGACGTGGCCGGATGCAGTCGTTCGACTGAGGAGAAGAACGAGACCTCCGGCCTAGCGTTCGTGCACGTGTCACGCCAACCCGGAGGCAGTCATGAATCGTGTTCCCGACAGTGAGCTGGTGCTGGTGCCCGGCGGCACCCTGATCACCGCGACAGCAGATGAGGGCCGCGCCCTGGCGTTCACCCTGGCGCGCCACAGCATCCACAACCTCCAGCCGGATCTCGATGTGCTGAAGGGCGGTCGTCCCGCCTACTCCACCAGCCCAGACAGTCTCATCGCCGCATCGCAGGTGGTCGCCATCGAGTTCCAGACGATCGCAGCGGCGAACGACTACTGGCGATCCTGACAGAGGATGCGCCAGCATGGGTCTGGCACGCTCGTGCTCGCGGGGTTTGAGTGCGGGGTGGAGGGAGGCGGTCATGCGGGTTGAACAGCTTTACCGGATCAGGTTCCGTGGTTGCCCCGGAACCGGTCAGCAACACCTCCGTCCGACGAATCAGGGGAAAGGCCGACGCGCGCACGACCGCGGGGTCTTGTGATCCGGGCGGTTCCAGACTCGGGAAGTGGCAATCCTCAGGTGAAGGCGGCCACCCCGGTGAGGGCCTGACCGATCACCAGCTGGTGGACCTCGGAGGTGCCTTCGTAGGTGAGCACCGACTCGAGGTTGTTGGCGTGCCGCAGCACCGGATACTCCAGCGTCACCCCGTTCGCGCCCAGGATCGTCCGGCACTCGCGGGCGATGGCCAACGACTCCCGCACGTTGTTGAGCTTGCCCAGGCTCACCTGTCGTGGGTCGAGGCGATGATCATCCTTCAACCGGCCCAGGTGCAGGGCGAGCAGGAAGCCCTTCTGCAGCTCGAGGGTCATGTCCGCCAGCTTGGCCTGGGTCAGCTGGAACGAGGACAGCGGACGGTCGAAGACCTCGCGGGTGCCGGCGTAGTCGATCGTCGTCTCCAGGCAGTCCCGCGCCGCCCCCAGGGCCCCGAACACGATGCCGAACCGGGCTTCGTTCAAGCAGGACAGGGGTCCCTTGAGCCCGACCACCTGGGGGAAGATCGCGTCCGCCGGCAGCCGGACGTCCTCGAGCACCAGCTCGGAGGTGATGGACGCGCGCAGCGACAGCTTCTTGGTGATCTTGGGAGCGGAGAATCCAGGGGTGTCGGTCGGCACCACGAAGCCGCGGATGCCGGCGGGGTGATCACCGTCGGCCTCGGCCCTGGCCCACACGACGGCGACGTCGGCGACCGACCCGTTGGTGATCCACATCTTGGTGCCGTTGAGCACCCAGTCGTCCCCGTCGCGGCGGGCGACGGTCCGCATGCCGGCCGGGTTGGAGCCGAAGTCGGCCTCGGTCAGACCGAAGCAGCCGATCTTCTCCCCAGCGGCCATGTCCGGCAGCCAGGTCTGCTTCTGGTCCTCGGTGCCCCAGCGCCAGAGCGCGAACATGGCCAGGGATCCCTGCACCGAAACCAGACTGCGGACACCGGAGTCCCCGGCCTCCAGCTCCAGACAGGCGAGCCCGTACGACGTCGCGTTGGTGCCGGCGCAGCCGTAGCCCTCCAGGTGCATGCCGAGCAGACCGAGAGAGCCGGCCTCCTTGACGATGCCGAGATCGATGTCGCCGCGCTCGTACCAGTCGGCCACGAACGGCTTCACCCGCTGGTCGACGAAATCACGGACGGTGTCGGCGATGTCGCGCTCGTCGGCGGACAGCAGGTGGTCGACCTTCAGCAGGTCCAGGGGGGCGGTTCCGGTCATCTGCGATCCATTCCGGCCACCTGCTCGGCAGCCTTCTCGATGTCGTGCTCACCGAGCAGCACGTGCTGAGCGGCGGTTCCCAACGGTACGAAGGAGTTCAGACTCGACACCCGACGGAGCGGTCCGGTGAAGCCCTGCTCGACCAGCCCGGTGACGATGCCCTCGCCGACACCGCCATCATGCCGGGTCTCGTCCACCACGAGCACCCGGCCGGTCAGCTGGGCCTCCACGAGCACGTCCTCGAGCGGCAGCGGGGCGAGCCAGCGCAGATCGCACACCCGCGCGGTGATGCCCCGGTGGCGAAGGCGCTCAGCCACCCGCAGGCTCATCGGGACCCCGTTGCCGAAGCTGATCATGGTCAGGTCGGCAGCTGCCGGTCCGTGACCGCGGGCCCGGCCGATCGGAGCATGCCCACCGTCGTCGACACTCAGCCAGCCCTCGTCGCCGGGAGCGTGCAGATCGCGGGAGTGGTAGAGAGCGATCGGCTCCAGCACCACCGACACGGTTCCGTCGGTCGTCGCGGCGGCCACGCAGGTGCGCAGCAGCGCGGCCGCATCGTCGCCGCGGCTCGGGCAGGCCACCACCAGACCCGGGATGTCACGGAGCACGCCGACGGCGTTGTCGTTGTGGAAGTGCCCCCCGAATCCCTTCTGGTACGCCAGCCCGGCGACCCGCACGACCAGCGGGTTGCGGTAGCGGCCCTGGGAGAAGAACGACAGCGACGCCGCCTCACCGCGCAGCTGGTCCTCGGCGTTGTGCAGGTAGGCCAGGTACTGGATCTCCGGGATCGGCAGCAGACCGGCGAGCCCCGCTCCCAGACCGAGACCGAGGATCGCCTGCTCGTCGAGGATGGTGTCGAACACCCGCGCCCGACCGAACCGACGGGCCAGACCACGGGTGACGCCGTAGACGCCACCCTTGGTGGCGACGTCCTCGCCGAACACGGTCACACGCTGGTCTGTTTCGAGCAGCTCGGCCAGGGTGGCGTTGATCGACTCGGCGAGCGTGCGGCGGGGGCGCTCGTCCTGGGTCGGCGTCAACCGGACCACTTCCCGCGCCACTGCCCCGGGCCTCCGAGGCGAGAGGGGTGCCATCACCTCGGCGCCGGACCGCAGCAGCTGCGCCCCGGCCAGCTCGGCGATCGTGTCCTCGACCTCGTCCCGCGCGGCGTCGATGTGAGCGATCAGGTCGGCCGCGCTCGCTCCCTGCGCTCGCAGGACGCGCGCCGTGCCGAGGATCGGATCGGCCGTGAGCTCGTCCTCCACGGCCGACGGCGCGCGGTAGGAGATCTCGACGTCACTGCCCGCGTGGCCGAGATAGCGGACGGTGCGCAGGTGCAGGAACACCGGTGTCCGGCGCTCGCGGGCCACCGCCACGGCGCGCTCGATGGCGGGGCGCGCGGTCGCCGGGTCGGCGCCGTCCGCGGACACGTAGGTCAGACCGGGTCGGGAACCGTACGCGTGCTCGATCCAGCCGGTCGGGGTGGGCACCGAGATGCCCAGACCGTTGTCCTCACAGACGAGCAGCAGCGGAACCGGCAGCCCCCGGAAGGAGGCGTTGAGCGCGCTGGTGACGGCGCCCGCAGCGGTGGAGTGGTTGGCCGAGGCATCGCCGAACGAGCACACCACGACGCTGTCCACCGGCCACTCCGACGGCACTCCCAGGCGCTGCGCCCTCGACAGCGAGAGCGCCAGGCCGACCGCTCGCGGCAGGTGGGAGGCGATCGTGGACGTCTGCGGGATGATCGCGAGATCGCCGTGCCCGAACACCTTGTGCCGTCCGCCGGCCATGGGCTCGTCCGCGGCCCCGAGCAGCCCCTGCAGGACGTCGCGTACGGGCGTGGAGCCGGGCACCTGCGACGCCCGGCCGCAGTAGAAGCCGCCGGACCGGTAGTGCAGCAGGGCCGGGTCACTCGGCCGCAGCGCCAGCGCGACCAGGGCGTTGGCTTCGTGGCCGGCCGAGGAGATGGTGTAGAAGCCGTGGCCCTGCCGCTGCAGCCGTCGGGCAGCGAGATCGAGCTCGCGGCTGCGCAGCTGAGCGTCGTACAGGCCCCACCACCAGGCCGCCCCCGAGGTGCCAGCTGCCGAGGTGCCGGACGCCGGGGTCGCCGAGGCGGCCGCCGGGCCCGACAGCTCGGCGACCGCGTCGCGAAGCTGCGCGTCCAAGGCCTCGTCGGGGGTGGCGGCCATCAGTGCTCGTCAGCCAGCATCATCAGGGCAGGCGATCAGCCGTCGAGCCGGAAGTGCAGGTCAGGGGCGAGCTCGACCACGTCCATCTGCGCCTTCTGCAACCGGCCGGAGAAGTCCCAGTTGACCGACTGCCAGCGGGTGACCTGGTCGAGCACCCAGATGCCCGACTGCCGCGAACCGTTGCCGGACTTCCCGTTGCCACCGAACGGCAGGTGCGCCTCGGCGCCCGAGGTCGAGTTGTTGATCGACACCATGCCGGCCCCGATCCCGTCCCGGAAGGCGAACGCCTCCTGCGGATCGGTGGTGTAGATGGCCGACGACAGCCCGTACCCGGGGGCGTTGGCCAGCTCGATCGCGTCGGCCAGCGACCGGTACGTGGTCACCCCGACGATCGGGCCGAACGTCTCCTCCTCGAACAGCCGGTCACCCCGGCGGACACCATCGACCACCACCGGGTGGTAGAACAGCCCCTCGCCCACGTCCCCGACGAAGCCGTGCCGCGGGTTGTTCTCGCTGATCCGGCCGGTGGCGGCCTGTGCGCTGTGGTGCGGCTGGATCCAGTCGAGGTACTCCTCGTACCGGTCGGCGAACTTCGCGTCCAGCATCGGACCCATCAGCACGTCCTGGGTCGGGTCGCCCACCCGGGCGGCCGAGACCGCTGCGTTGAACCGGCTCAGGAACTCGTCGTGCACCGACTCGTGCACGATCACCGTGCCCAGGCTGGTGCAGCGCTGACCGCCGGTGCCGAAGCCCGAGAACAGCGCACCCTCGACGGCGAGGTCGAGATCGGCGCTCGGAGTGACGACCAGCGGGTTCTTGCCGCCCAGCTCCAGGCACGCCGTCTGCAGGTGGCGCCCGGTGAGGGCGCCGATCTCCCGGCCGACGGCGGACGATCCGGTGAAGCCCACCTTGTCGACGAACCCCGCCTCCAGCGCCGTCTCCAGTCCGGCGAAGGTCGCCGCACCGTCGGCGTGCACGATGTTCAGCACGCCGTCCGGCAGTCCACCTCCCCGCACGAACAGCTCGTGCAGCGCCGCGGCACTCGCGGCGGCGTACTCCGCCGGCTTCCAGACCACCGTGTTCCCGGCGAGCAGGGCGGGCACGATGTACCAGGACGGCACGGCCACCGGGAAGTTGCCCGCGGTGATGATCGCCATCGTGCCGACCGGCTTGCGGTGGGTGAACAGCTGCTTGTCCGGCATCTCGCTGGGCACCGTCTGCCCGTACAGGCGCCGACCCTCGCCCAGGAAGAAGTCGCAGGTGTCGACGATCTCGCGCACCTCACCCAGCGCCTCGGCGTACGGCTTGCCGATCTCGGCGGTGACGATCCGGGCCAGGGTCTCGGCGTTGGCCTCGATCAGTCGACCGATGTGGGCGATCGCGCGTCCCCGCACCGGAGCCGGGACAGCCGCCCAGCCGGCCTGCGCCTTCTTCGCCGACTCGGTGGCGTCGAGGAAGACCGCCGCGTCGGCCAGGCCGACCTCGGCGACGACGTCGCCGGGTCGCGACGGGTTGGTGCTGGTGACAGTGGTCGAACCGCTGATCGGCTGACCGTCGACGACGGACGTGACCGTACGGATGGTGCTCACTTGCTGCTCTCCTGAGGGGTGATGGTCGGCACGGTGTGCCGGGTGAGGACGCGGTCGACGGAGCGCGTCAGAGCGGAGACGGCTTCATCGATCTCATCGTTGCTCACCGACAGTGCCGGACGGAAGCGGATCGACCGCTCACCGCAGGACAGCACGATCACGTGCTCGTGGTCGTGCAGGTCGGTGACGACCTGGTCGCGGACCGCTCGGTCCGGCAGGTCGACGGCCAGGAACAGCCCGCGACCGCGGGCGTTGCCGACCTGGTCGGGGTGGGCGTCGGCGACGGCCTGCAGACCGGCGAGGAATCGGGCGCCCTTGGCCACCGCCGCCTCGATCAGGCCCTCGGTCTCGACGATCTCCAGGATGCGGCGGGAGCGGACCATGTCCACCAGACCGCCACCCCAGGTGGAGTTGATCCGACCCGAGACGGCGAACACGTTGTCGGCCACCTCGTCCACCCGACCGCCGGCCATCACGCCGCCGAGCTGGGCCTTCTTGGAGAAGGCGACGATGTCGGGCCGCACCCCCAGCTGCTGGTACGCCCACGCGGTGCCGGTGGTGCCCATCCCGGTCTGCACCTCGTCGAAGATCATCAGCGCGTCGTGATCATGGGCCAGCTGCGCCATCCGCTGGAAGAACTCAGCCCGGATGTGGTTGTCGCCGCCCTCGCCCTGGATCGGCTCGGCGATGAACGCCGCGATGTCGTGCGGATGCGCCTCGAAGGCGGCTTTCGCCTGCGCGTACGCGTGATCCTCGGCCGCCTCGATCTCGGCGAGGTGATCCTCGAGGGGGAACGTGATCGCCGGCACGTCGATCCGCGGCCAGTCGAACTTCGGGAAGCGCGCCGTCTTGATCGGCTCCGTGTTGGTCAGCGACATGGTGTAGCCGCTGCGGCCGTGGAAGGCCCGGGTCAGGTGCATGATCTTGGTGCCGAGCTCGGGCGAGCGGCCGGCGGCCTCGTTCTGGCGGCTCTTCCAGTCGAACGCGATCTTGAGGGCGTTCTCGACCGCCAGCGCACCACCCTCGACGAAGAACAGGTGGGGGAGTGCGGGATCGCCGACCACACGGGTGAACGTCTCGACGAACTCCGCGTACTCGGTCGTGTACATGTCCGGGTTCGCCGGCTTGTTCGCCGCGACCCGGCCGAGCTCGGTCATGAACGCGGGATCGTCGACGATGCCGGCCGGGTTCAGCCCGAGCGGGGCGGAGGCGAAGAACGTGTACATGTCGAGGTAGCGCACCCCGGAGCGGGCGTCGACGATCCGTGAACCACGGCTCTGCTGGAGGTCCAGCACCAGCTTCATGCCATCGGTCAGCACGTGGGCCGCCAATGACTCGTGGACCTCGTCGGGACTGATCTGTACGCGTTCGGCCATCGGGCA
Source organism: uncultured Actinomycetota bacterium (assembly GCA_963794405.1). Classification (GTDB taxonomy): domain Bacteria; phylum Actinomycetota; class Actinomycetes; order Propionibacteriales; family Propionibacteriaceae; genus Microlunatus. Next base: position 175,212 of record CAWCDP010000012.1, on the reverse strand, counting down.
CCTCCTCGTCGGGGGCGAGCAGCCTTGCGACGCCCCGGAAACTTCGATACCGAAGATCGTAGCGTTCAAGAGGTGGCTGGCGCGAATTTTCGCGGTAAACACGTCAACTGACGTCAGGGTCTCTCGCCCCGGGCCGCCCTGTCGACGATCAGCGCGATCCGCTTGGCCTTGGTGCTCTCCTGCTTCGCCAGGGCGATCTGGGCGAGACCCTGCTTGCGGGCGCCGGGCGGGAAGCGGTCCCACGCCGCGCGAGCCGCCGGCACCGCGTCGAGCGCGGCGGCCAGGGCCGGTGACTCGACCAGGTTCTCCGCGTCGTCGAACAGGTTCCACATCCCCGACGCCTTGGCGGCCTCGATGACGGCCCAGCCGGCGGGCTGGATGCGCCCGGTCGGCTCGAGCTCGGCGATCCGGACCTGGTTGGTCCGCGACCACCCGCTGCGTGAGCTGCGCGGCGTCCAGCGCTGCAGGTTGCGCGTCTCGTCGAGGGCCTTGACCTGCCCGTCGATCCACCCCCAGCACAGCGCCTCGCGCACGCACTCGTCATAGGTCAGGTCGTTCTCTGGAGGTCGTCTGCGCGGCGTGACCAGCCAGATCCCGGTCGTGTCGGCGTGGTGCCCGGCGAGCCAGTCGTGCCAGTCGGCCAGCGAGCCGGGCTCGAACCGCTCGGACTCGGGCGGGAGGGGAGTGGCCACGAAGAGACGCTATCGCCGGCGGGCGACAGTCCACCCGAGCACAGCAGCAGGCCGCCTGATCACAACCCGGATCACAGCCCCAGCGCGCTGGACATCTCCCGCCGCAGGTCGGTCAGCAACCCGCGCGCCCGCGCCCGGTCTGTGGCCAGGTCCACCGCCTCGGCCAGGGGCACCCGTGCCTCGAGATAGCACTTCAGCTTGGGTTCGGTGCCGGACGGTCGGACCACCACGGTGACCCGGGCGCCCGCGAGCAGCACCCCGTCGGTCGGCGGCAGCTCGTCGCTTCCGTCAGCGAGGTCGATCACCTGCACCGGCTGGCCGATCAGGGTGGCCGGCGGTCGCGACCGGAGTCGGCTCATGGCGGCCGTGATCAGGGACAGGTCCTCGACCCGTACGGACAGCTGATCGTTCTCGAACACCCCGTACGTGGTGGCGATCTCGTCCAGGCGGTCGGCCACCGTGCGGCCCTCGGCCTCCAGGCCGGCCGCCAGGGTCAGGACCCGGATCAACGCCGAGATGCCGTCCTTGTCGGGCACGGCCTCGGGGTCGACGCAGTAGCCGATCGCCTCCTCGTAGCCGAAGGCGAGGCCGGGAACCCGGCCGATCCACTTGAACCCGGTCAGCGTCGCCGTGAACGGCTGCCCGTGGGCGGCGGCCATCGAGGCGAGCAGCGAGCTGGAGACGATCGAGCACGCGTACGTCCCCTCGACCCCGCGGCGCAGGGCGTCGTCTCCGAGCAGGGCGCCGAGCTCGTCGCCCCGCAGCATCCGCCAGCTGCCGTCGACGGGGGCGGCGATCGCGCAGCGGTCGGCATCCGGATCGTTGGCCACCACCAGGTCGGCGCCGGTCCGTTCGGCCAGGGCGAGGGCCAGGTCGATCGCACCCGGTTCCTCCGGGTTGGGGAAGCCGACCGTGGGGAAGTCGGGGTCGGGCTCCGCCTGCTCGGGCACCACCTCGGCCCCGGTGAACCCGGCCCGGGCCACGGCCTCGGCGACCACCCGTCCACCGACGCCGTGCAACGGGGTGTAGACCCAGCGAAGATCCCTGGGCGCCTCGGCCGGGACAAGCGAGGTGACCCGGTCGAGGTAGGCCTCCACCAGCTCCTCACCCAGCTCGACGTAGTCGCCATCGCGCGGCACGTCGGACAGATCGCGCTCGGCCACCCGGTCGATGTGCGCGGCGATCTCGCCGTCGGCCGGCGGCACGATCTGCGAGCCGTCGCCGAGGTAGACCTTGTAGCCGTTGTCCTGCGGCGGGTTGTGGGAGGCCGTGACCACGACACCGGCGATGCAGCCGAAGTGCCGGATGCCGAACGCGACCACCGGCGTGGGAGTCGGCACCGGCACCAGCAGGGCGCGGAAACCCGCACCGGCGAAGATCTCGGCGGTGTCGCGGGCGAACACGTCGGACTTGTGGCGGGCGTCGTGGCCGATGATCACCGAACCACCGGCCAGCCCCTGGTCCCGCAGATACGCCGCGAGACCCGCCGCGGCCTGACCGACGACGACCCGGTTCATCCGGTTCGGCCCGGCCCCGATGGCTCCCCGCAACCCGGCGGTGCCGAACTGCAGGCGACCGCGGAAGGCGTCGGCGAGCTCGTCGAGGGACTCACTCGACCCGGCGCTCACCTGGTCCAGCAGACTCGCCAGCTCGCCCCGCGTGTCCGGATCGGGATCCTGGGCGGACCAGGCGTCGGCCGCTGCGGCCAGCCGGCCGGGGAGCTTGCTCCCCGGCTCGAGCGACCTGGATGGGAGCTTGCTCCCCGGCTCGAACGACCCGGCGGGGAGCTCGCTCACAGGCGCGCCGCCAGCCCGGCGAGAAGGCTGCGGAGCTTCGGAGCCGCCTGTTGCCCGGCCTCGATCACCTCACCGTGGCTGAGCGGGGTGGGGGAGATGCCGGCGGCCAGGTTGGTGACCAGGGAGATACCGAGCACCTCCAGCCCGGCCTCCCGGGCGGCGACAGTCTCCAGCGTGGTGGACATCCCCACCAGATCACCGCCGAGCACGCCGGCCATCCTGACCTCGGCCGGGGTCTCGTACGCCGGCCCGCGGAACTGCACGTAGACGCCCTCCGGCAGCTCCGGGTCGACGTCGCGGGCAAGATCGCGGAGCCGAGCGGAGTAGGCCTCGGTCAGGTCGATGAACGTGGCGCCGCGCAGTGGGCTGGCCCCGGTCAGGTTGATGTGGTCCTTGATCAACACCGGGGTGCCGGGGGTCCAGTCGCGGTTCAGACCACCGCAGCCGTTGGTCAGCACGACCGTCTCGGCGCCGGCCGCCGCTGCGGTCCGCACGCCGTGCACGACGGCGTCGACCCCGCGGCCCTCGTAGTAGTGCGTCCGCCCTGTGAAGATCCCGGCGGTCTTGCCGGCGGGGGTGCTGACGACCCGCAGGGCGCCACCGTGCCCGGCGACGGCCGGGGCGGAGAACCCCGGCAGATCGGCCAGGGCGAGCTCGCCGATCTTCTCGCCCAGATCGTCGGCGGCCGCGGACCAACCAGAGCCCAGCACCATGGCCAGGTCGATCCTGCTCACCCCGAGGCGTTCCAGCACGGTCTGGGCGGCGAGCGCAGCGGTCGTCTTCGGATCCGGGTCGGACGGCATTCCCGCACTCTAGTCAGCCGAGCGCGTCCGCCGCTCGTCCGGCGTCACCAACCGCTGGCGCAGGAACGCGACCGCAGCTCGGTCACGTAGTCCGCCGGAGCGCCAGCCACCTCGGCGGCGTCGGCCAGGATCCCCAGTGTCCGGGCGCTGGGGAGGCCGCCCTCGAAGTCGTTCAGCACGTAGACCCAGGCCGTGAGCTCGCCGTCCAGGGTCGCGACCCGAACGCGGACCTTGCGGTAGAGGCCGGAGTCGGCGCTCTCCCAGCTGTCCAGGGTCGTCACGTCGGCCTCGGTGACGTCGTACAGCGCGACGAAGACCTGGGACCCGGGGTCCTCGACCACCGTCGGCAGCGAGCCGTCCCAGCCGTCCCCGCCGAACGTGAGCCGCCAGCCGGTGAGCCACCCCGTGCTCCGGAGAGGGGAGTGCGGACAGCGCGACGTCATCTGGTCAGGATCGAGATTGCTCCCGTACGCGGCGTACTGCACGGCGACGAGGCTACCGAACCAGCTGTGCGGAGCGCGGGACCGCGAAGGCCTCGTGGAAGAATGCCGCGCGTGACCACCCGTGTCGTCATCATCGGCGGAGGCCCCGGCGGCTACGAGGCAGCGCTCGTCGCCAGCCAGCTCGGAGGCGAGGTGACGCTGGTCGACACCGATGGTCTGGGTGGATCGGCCGTGCTCACCGACTGCGTGCCGTCCAAGACCCTGATCGCCACCGCGGAGGTGATGACCGGGGTGGCGGAGTCGACCGAGCTCGGTATCAGGTTCGGCGGCAAGGACGCGCTGGACGCCGAGACCGCGGTCCACGTCGACCTGGCCGCGGTGAACCGACGTGTCCTCGAGCTGGCCGCCCGTCAGTCGGACGACATCAACCGCCGGCTCACCGACCAGGGGGTCCGGATCGTGCTCGGTCGCGGTCGACTCGAGGGCAAGGAGCGGGTGATCGCCGAGACCGCCGACGGCGAGGTCACCCTGGACGCCGACGTCATCCTGATCGCCACCGGAGCGCACCCGCGGGTGCTGCCCGACTCCCAGCCCGACGGCGAGCGGATCCTCACCTGGACGCAGGTCTATGCCCTCGACGAGCTGCCCGAGAAGCTGATCGTGGTCGGCTCCGGCGTGACCGGGGCGGAGTTCGCCAGCGCCTACGACGCCCTGGGGGCGGAGGTCGTGCTGGTCTCCTCCCGGGACCGGGTGCTGCCGGGGGAGGACGCCGACGCCGCCCAGGTGCTCGAGGACGTCTTCCAGCGCCGCGGTCTGACGGTGCTGTCGAAGTGCCGAGCCGAGTCCGTGATCCGGGACGGCGACCGGGTGGTCGTCCGGCTGAACGACGGACGGGAGATCGTCGGCTCGCACTGCCTGCTGGCGGTCGGCTCGATCCCCAACACCGCCGACATGGGCCTCGAGGAAGCGGGGGTCACCCTCGACCGGGGCGGTTTCATCGTCGCCGACAAGGTCTCGCGGACCTCGGCCCGCGGGGTCTACGCGGCGGGAGACTGCACCGGGGTGCTGATGCTGGCCTCGGTGGCCGCCATGCAGGGTCGGATCGCCATGTGGCACGCCCTCGGCGACGCGGTGGGCCCGCTGGACCTGAAGATCGTCTCCAGCAACGTGTTCACCGCTCCCGAGATCGCGACCGTGGGCATGAGCCAGACGCAGGCCGACGTCGCGGTGCCGAAGGTCGCGACCGTCAAGCTCGCCCTGCAGGGCAACGCCCGGGCCAAGATGCAGGGTCTGCGGGACGGCTTCGTCAAGGTCTTCTGCCTGCCGGTGACCGGCATCGTGGTCGGCGGCGTGGTGGTCGCCCCTCGGGCCAGCGAGCTGATCTACCCGCTGGCCATCGCCGTCTCGCAGCGGCTCACCGTCGACCAGGTGGCCAACTCGTTCACCGTCTACCCGTCCGTCTCGGGCTCGCTGGCCGAAGCGGCCCGCCAGCTCCACCTGCACGGCAACGACCTCGTACCCAAGGAGTGACATGGGATTCATCACCGTCGGCCAAGAGAACAGCGCCGACATCGACCTCGCCTACAACGACCAGGGCAGCGGTCAGCCGGTCGTCCTGATCCACGGCTTCCCCCTCGACGGGGCGTCGTGGGAGAAGCAGACGCACGCCCTGCTGCAGGCCGGCTACCGGGTGATCACCTACGACCGGCGCGGCTTCGGTGCCTCCTCCAAGCCATCGGTCGGGTACGACTACGACACCTTCGCCGCCGACCTGGCCACCGTCCTGGACGTGCTCGACCTGACCGACGTGGTGCTGGTCGGCTTCTCCATGGGCACCGGGGAGGTGGCCCGCTACCTGTCCCGCTACGGCAGCGACCGGGTCGCCAAGGCGGCCTTCCTCGCCTCCCTGGAGCCGTACCTGCTGATCACCGAGGAGCACCCCGACGGTGCCGGCCCGCCCGAGTTCTTCCAGGGCATCTCCGACAGCGTGCTGAAGGACCGGTACGCCTACTTCTCCGGGTTCTTCTCCGACTTCTACAACCTGGACGAGAACCTGGGCAGTCGGATCAGCGAGGACGCGGTCCGCAACAGCTGGAACGTCGCCGCCGCCAGCGGTGCGTACGCCGCCGCGGCCGCCCCGCTGACCTGGCCGACCGACTTCCGCGCCGACATCGACTCGATCACCGTGCCGACGCTGATCGTGCACGGCACCGCCGACCACATCCTGCCGATCGACAAGACGGGCCGGAAGTTCGCCGAGCTGCTGCCCGACGCCACCTACGCCGAGATCGAAGGGGCGCCGCACGGCCTGCTGTGGACCCACGCCGACGAGGTCAACGAGCATCTGCTCGGTTTCCTGGCGACCTGACCCGAGCCAGGTCGCGGGTGACGGCTCGGCCCGGGTCCTTGCGAGGATCGAGCAGAATCAACGTGTGAGATAGCGGGGCGTCTCGGCCCCTCGACTCACACGTTGATCTGGACGACCCCGACCAGGAGGCCGCATGACGGTGGAGACGGGCCCGATCGAGGTCGATCCGATCGGAGCGGGCCCGGTGGAGTGGCCCGAGGGTCCCGAGGCGACCGGCCGGCTGGCCGAGCTGCTCCAGGACCGCACCTGGACCGCGCTCACCGGCGCCGGCGCGTCGACCGACAGCGGCATCCCCGACTACCGGGGCCCGACCTCGATCCGGGCCACCCCGATGCAGTACGCCGAGTTCGTGCGCTCCACGTCGGCCCAGCAGCGCTACTGGGCCCGGTCGTACCTGGGCTGGGCCCGGATGGGACAGGCGCACCCCAATGAGGCGCATCGCGCCCTGGTGGACCTGGAGTCGGCCGGCTTGATGGGCGTGGTCACCCAGAACGTCGACGGTCTGCACAGCCGGGCCGGCAGCCGGACGGTGGTCAACCTCCACGGCGAGATCGCCTGGGTCGTCTGCCTGGACTGCGGGGACCGGACGCGGCGGGCTGAGGTGCAGCAGCGGTTGACCGACCTGAACCCCGGACTCGAGGGCCGGCCGCCGGCGGAGCACGCCGAGCTGCGTCCGGACGGCGACGCGGTGGTGCAGGAGTGGCACGACTTCGTCCTGGCCGACTGCTCGGCCTGCGGTGGCCGGCTGAAACCCGATGTCGTCTTCTTCGGCGAGTCGGTGCCCAAGGACCGGGTGAAGTTCGCCTACGACCTCGTGGACGCGGGCGAGGTGCTCGTCGTCCTCGGATCGTCGCTGACGGTCATGTCGGGGCTGCGGTTCGTGCGCCACCTGGCGAAGCAGGGACGCACGGTGGTGATCGTGAACCGGGGTGTCACGCGCGGTGACCCGCTGGCCACGGTCAAGATCGACGGTGGGTGCGCGGAGACCCTGGTGCCGCTGGTCGACGCGTTGCGCGACTGACATCCCAGCTCAAGCGCCTCCGAGCGAAGCGAGCCCGTCGCGAGCAGCGAGTGACGAACCTCAGTCGAAGAGGCCGCCGAACATGTCGCCCAGGCCCTCACCCAGGCCGCCGATCCCCTCACCGATGCCTTCGCCGATGTCACCGATGCCCTCGCCGACGCCGGCGAACATGTTGCCGCCACCACCGAACAGGAAGCTGCCGATCAGCGCGCCGGTCAGCAGGTCGCTGCCGTTCCAGCGGCTGTAGTAGCCCTGGGCCCACGGCGCGTACGCCTGACCGCCCTGCCAGTAGGGCACCCGCTGGGCGCCGACCTGCACCGTACGGATGTAGGGGTCGGCTCCGGCCAGCACGCGCTCGGCGTCGGCCGGACAGGCCGGCACCGCCCGAGCGGCTCCGCCCGGAGGGGCCCAGTCGACGTCCTGCGACGAGGGTCCGTGGGCGGGGTTGAAGAAGCACGGCGGGCGCTTGGCCGGCAGCGGCTGGTTGTTCACCCGGGCCTTGACGCAGGCGATGGCGTAGCGCCCGTCCTCGAGGATCTCGGTGACGTGCCTGATCTCATCGGGCACCCGCACCTGGTCCAGCGACATCTTGGCGTTCTCGTAGGCGTCCAGCGCGCGCTGGTAGTCCTGCTGCATCGGCTCGTCGAGAGGATGGCCGGCCACGTCGGTGTCCAGCCGCTGGAGCTCTTCACCGAACTTGGTCACGTCCTCGTCGGCGGCCCGCTTCGAGGTGGAGAGCTGGTTCTCGAGCTCGACCTGCTGCTCGTTCTCCCGCTGCCGGACCGCCTTGCGACGGTACAGCAGCGTCCCGCCGACCACGGCGGCGACGATGAGGAGGACCAGCACTTCAGTCATGGGCTCCAGTCTCTCCCGCCTTATCAGGACATCGGGCCACGCCAGGCCTTTCTTACTCAGTTTTTGGGGCCTCGGTTTTCCTTCGCCGGCCAGTAATAACCCGCCCTGGTCACGCGTCGATGATCGAGCCCCTCGCGGTCACGCGTCGATGATCGAGCCCACGCGGTCACGCCTGCACGATCGTGCACAGCACCGAGCCGCTGGTCACGGTGGCGCCCGCCTCGGCGGCGAGGCCGGTGATGACGCCCGCCCGGTGCGCGGTCAGCGGCTGCTCCATCTTCATCGCCTCGAGCACGACGACCAGATCGCCCGCCGCGACCGTGTCGCCCTCGGTGACGGCGACCTTGACGATGGTGCCCTGCATCGGCGACGTCAGAGCGTCGCCGGGCGGTCCGGACTCGGCGGCCCGACCACCCGGCCGGCGGACCGGCTTCCTGGCCGCCGTCCGGGCGCCGCCGTTCGGGGAGGACCCGCCGAAGTCGGCCGGCAGGACCACCTCCAGCCGCTTCCCGTCGACCTCGACGACCAGTCGGGTCTTCGCCTCCGGGTCGGGCGTCGCTTCGGTCGGACCGTCGTACGGGCGGATCTCGCCGGTGAACTCGGTCTCGATCCAGCGGGTGTGCACCGCGAAGCGGCCGTCGGGGGCGGTGAAGGCTGGGTCGGCGAGGACCGCCCGGTGGAACGGCACCACCGTCGGCATGCCCTCGACGACGAGCTCGGCCAGCGCTCGCCGGGACCGCGCGATCGCCTCCGCACGATCGGCCCCGCTGACGATGATCTTGGCGATCAGGGAGTCGAAGACGCCCGGCACGGTCATCCCGGCCAGATAGCCCTCGTCCACGCGGACACCCGGGCCGCCGGGGGGCTGCCAGGCGGTCAAGGCCCCCGGCGCCGGGAGGAAGGTCCGGCCGGGGTCCTCGGCGTTGATGCGGAACTCGATCGAGTGGCCGCGTGGCTCCGGGTCGTCGTAGCCGAGCGGTTCCCCCTCGGCGATCCGGAACATCTCCCGGACCAGGTCGAGGCCGGACACCTCCTCCGAGACGGGGTGCTCGACCTGGAGGCGGGTGTTCACCTCGAGGAAGGAGATGGTGCCGTCCTGACCCACCAGGTACTCACACGTCCCCGCGCCCACGTACCCGGCCTCGCTCAGGATCGCCTTGGACGCGGCGTAGAGGCGATCGACCTGGTCCTGCGACAGGAACGGTGCGGGCGCCTCCTCGACGAGCTTCTGGTGCCGGCGCTGCAGCGAGCAGTCCCGGGTGGAGATCACCACGACGTGGCCCTGGGTGTCGGCCAGGCACTGCGTCTCGACGTGGCGCGGGCGGTCCAGGTAGCGCTCGACGAAACACTCCCCGCGGCCGAACGCGCTGACCGCCTCCCGAGTGGCGGAGGCGAAGAGATCGGGGATCTCGGCCAGCTCGCGGGCGACCTTCAGTCCACGGCCACCGCCCCCGTACGCCGCCTTGATCGCAATCGGCAGCCCGTGCTCGGTGGCGAACGCGATGACCTCCTCGGCGTCGGCCACCGGTTCGCGCGTGCCCGGGACGAGAGGTGCGCCCACCTTCTCGGCGATGTGGCGGGCCTTCACCTTGTCGCCCAGCGCCTCGATGGCCGAGGGCGGCGGACCGATCCAGATCAGGCCGGCGTCGATCACCGCCCGGGCGAAGGTGGCGTTCTCGGCCAGGAACCCGTACCCGGGATGGACCGCGTCGGCGCCGGATCGCTGCGCCACGGACAGGATCCTGGCGATGTTCAGGTAGCTGTCGGCCGGCGTCGCTCCGCCCAAGGCGTACGCCTCGTCGGCCAGCCGGACGAACAGTCCGTCGGCGTCCGGGTCGGCGTAGACGGCGACGCTGCCGATCCCGGCGTCGGCCGCGGCTCGGATCACCCGGACCGCGATCTCTCCCCGGTTGGCGACGAGCACCTTCGTGATGGTCGCCTGGCTGGTGGGCACGGGGGGAGCATAGTGCTCACTCCACCGCGCGCGAGGTGACCGGGGTGCGCTACGAGGACAGGCTGAACCGCACCGTCTGGCCGGGTCGCAGCTGGCCCGCGTGGTCGGCGTCGCGATCGCTCAGCACGGCGATCACCGGGTAGCCGCCGGTGACCGGGTGGTCGGGTCCGAAGATCAGCGGTCGTCCGGACGGCGGCACCTGGAGGGCGCCGCGCACCATCGCCTCCGAGGGCAGCTCCGCGGTCTCGCACCGCTCGAGCTCGGCGCCAACGAGCCGCACGGCGACCCGGTCGACGTCGCTCGACACCTGCCAGGCGGTGGTCAGCAGCGCCCGCCAGGCGTCGTCGGTGAACCAGTCGCGGCGTGGTCCCGGCAGCACCTGCAAGGTCGTCCGCGGGGGCGCGACCGGCGCGTGGTCGATGTCCGGCAGGGGGAGGAGCGGGGTGCCGACGGCCAGCTCCGTCCCTGCCTGCAACGGCCCCGGGCCCAGTCCGGACAGCAGGTCGGTCGAACGGCTGCCCAGCGTCGCCGGAACCAGCAGGCCGCCGCGGACGGCCAGATAGCTGCGCAGCCCCCGCGGCGGTGCCTCGATCGCCAGGGTCTGCCCGGGGCGCAGCGGCAGTGAGGTGTGCGAGCCCACCGGGGTGCCGTCCACCAGCACGTCGGTCGGTGCTCCGGTGACCGCCACCCAGTGCAGCGAGCCGGCCGTCACCGCCAGGCCACCGAGCAGGCACTCGACGGCGGCCGCATCCTCGGCGTTGCCGACCAGCCGGTTCGCCAGCCGGAGCGCCGCCCGGTCGGCCGCTCCCGAGCGGGAGACGCCCAGGTGCGCGTGGCCGCGCCGACCCAGGTCCTGGACGAGCGCCTGCGCCCCCGTACGGTCGACGACGAGCACCTCAGCCGCCCTCGTCGGCGAAGCGGACGACGGTGCCGGGCCGCAGCAGGGCCGGCGGGGTCCGCTCCGGGTCCCACAGCGTCCGGGACGTGCGCCCGATCAGCTGCCAGCCCCCGGGTCCCCGCCGGGGGTAGATGCCCGACCAGACGTCGGCCAAGCCGACCGCCCCGGCCGGGACGGAGGTCCGCGGATCCGCGCGGCGGGGGACCCGCAGCCGCTCGTTCTCCCCGTGCAGATAGCCGAAGCCGGGCGCGAAGCCGCAGAACCCGACCGTCCACGCCTGCCCGGTGTGCGCCGCGATCACCTCGTCGACGGACAGGTCGACCAGCTCGGCCACCTCGGCCAGGTCCGCGCCGTCGTAGTGGACGCCGATCACCACCTCGTCGACCTCGGCCGGATCCGGCCCGACCGGTGCCAGCGCGAGCAGCTCGCTGCGACGCCGACGGCTCAGCGGCTGTGTCGAGTGCAGGAAGATGGTCCGCGCTCCCGGCACGATCTCGGTCACCTCGGGGAGGTCGAGCTGCTGCAGGGCCCGGAGCACCCCGACGGTCTCGGTCAGGTCCTCGCACTCGAGCAGCAGCCCGCGTTCCCCGTACGGCAGCAGCCGCCGGCTCATCCGCTCGACCCGACGAACGGCACCAGGTCGATCCCGGCGTCGACCAGCGCCTCGCGGACCTTCGCGGCCATGGCCACGGCCTCGGTGGAGTCCCCGTGCAGGCACAGCGAGTCGGCGACCCCGGAGCGGGCGGCGTCGACCGCGCGCTCGGCGGCCAGGTCGACGTCGGTGATCAGGGCGTCCGGGCGGCGCCGGTCCACCAGCCGGCCGTCGGCTGTGTAGTTCCGGTCGATGAAGTACTCGGTGACGGTCCGCAGCCCGCGTCGGGCCGCGATGTCCAGCACGACGGCTCCGGGGAGACCGAGCAGCGGCAGCCGATCGTCGAGGGACACGACCGCGTCGACCACCGCGGTCGCCTGCGCCTCGTGGTCGACGATCGCGTTGTAGAGGGCACCGTGGGGCTTCACGTAGGCCACGGAGCCACCGACCGAGCGGGCCAACGCGTCCAGCGCCCCGATCTGGTAGACCACCGCGGCAGAAAGATCATCCGGGTCGATGTCCAGGAACCGTCGGCCGAATCCGACCAGGTCCGGATAGCCGACCTGGGCTCCGATCACGACGCCGCGTTCGACCGCGGACCGGCAGGTCCGGCGCAGGGTGGCCGGATCGCCGGCGTGGAAACCGCAGGCCACGTTCGCACTGGTGATCATGGACAGCATCGCGTCGTCGTCACCCAGACGCCAGTGCCCGAAGGACTCTCCGAGGTCGGCGTTCAGGTCGACGGGCATCTCGCCATTGTGTCAGCGGAGACGGCGGAAAAGGGTGTGGGGCCTCGGGGGAGTATGAGTCTCCCGAGGCCCCACGTGTGGCTCGAATCCTGACGGTTCGTGCCGATCGGTCGGGACGTGCGGTTCCGCCGCAGCGTCAGGCTGTGCCGCCGTCGGGTTTCCCCTCCGGTGTGAACCTCGTCCTGGCGTCCGATCCGCATCTCCGAAGAGGTGCGTAGGAGATGTCTACTCCTCCCGTACGGCGTGGCGCAAGGGGTGCCGGGAGCCCAGTTCGTCGGTCGAGGAGGAGCGGTAGCCTGGCGAACGTGGAACCGGAGCCGGACAGCAAGGACTGGACCTGGACCCTGAGCCGCCGCTGCGAGCAGTGCGGTCTCGCTGCGGGCGAGGTCTCGATCGCCGAGGTGCCCGAACGGGCCTTCGTGGCGGCCGAGGAGTGGGTCGCGATCCTGCGGTCGAGCCCGGCGGTCGCCACCCGGCCGGAAGCCACTGTCTGGTCCCCGCTGGAGTACGCCGCCCATGTCCGCGACGTCCACCTGCTGTTCGACCAGCGCCTGGAGTCGATGCTGACCGAGGACGTGCCGACCTTCGCGAACTGGGACCAGGACGCCACCGCCCGGGAGCAGCGCTACGGCGAGCAGGACCCGGAGGTCGTCGCCGATGAGCTCGAGGCCGCGGCGCTCACGTTCATCGCCCGGGTCCGTTCGTTGCGACCCGACCAGCTCGACCGGCGCGGTGTCAGGTCGAACGGGTCGCAGTTCACGGTCGTGACCCTGTGCCAGTACTTCCTGCACGACGTGATCCACCACCTCTGGGACGTCACCGGGCAGGGCGACGCCGCGTCGTCCCTCGAGCTGGGCTGACGTGGCGGGCGCCTACCGGCTCAGCGAGGAGCACGAGGACTTCCGTCAGGTGGTGGCCGAGTTCGCCGCGAAGAGGCTGGCGCCGTACGTGGCCGACTGGAACGCCGCGGGCGGCCTGCCGCTGGAAGCCGTTCGGCAGATGGGCGAGCTCGGGCTGTTCGGGCTCGGCGGACCGGAGGAGCACGGCGGCGCCGGCGACTTCACCAGCCTCTGCATCGCCATCGAGGAGATCGGTCGCGTCGACCAGTCCCTCGGCATCACCCTGGAGGCCGGGCTGGGGCTGGGAGCCAACCCGATCGCCCGGTTCGGCACGCCGGAGCAGAAGCGGCGTTGGCTGCCCGACCTGCTGGCCGGACGCACCTTGGCGGCGTTCGGGCTCACCGAGGCCGAAGCCGGTTCGGACGCCTCGGCCACCAGGACCCGCGCCGACCTGGTCGACGGGACGTGGGTGATCAACGGCAGCAAGCAGTTCATCACCAACTCGGGCACCGCGATCACCTCGGTGATCACCGTGACCGCCGTCACCGGACGCCGCGACGACGGCCGGCCGGAGCTGTCCACGATCATGGTCCCGGCCGGCACGCCCGGTCTCACGGTCGGACCTGCGTACGACAAGCTCGGCTGGCACGCCTCCGACACCCACCCGGTGATCTTGGAGGACGTCCGCGTACCCGAAGATCATCTGCTGGGGGTGCGGGGGCGGGGCTACGCGCAGTTCCTGTCCACCTTGGACGACGGACGGATCGCGATCGCCGCGCTGGCGCTGGGCTGCATCCGCGCGTGCCGCGACCTGGCGCGCGACTACGCACTGGAGCGGTCCTCCTTCGGGGGCCCTATCGGCCGCAAGCAGGCGATCGCCTTCATGATCGCCGACCTGGACGTGATGACGCACACGGCCGGTCTGCTGGTGTACGCGGCGGCTCAGCTCAAGGACGACCAGGTCGAGGGTCCCGACGCCGACCCGGGCGAGCTGAAGCGCGCCGCGGCGATCGCCAAGCTCTACACGTCCGAGTCGGCCGTGACCGCCACTCGGCTGGCCACTCAGGTGTTCGGCGGGTACGGCTTCATGGAGGAGTACCCGGTGGCGCGTTTCTACCGTGACGCCAAGGTGCTGGAGATCGGTGAGGGGACGTCGGAGATCCAGCGTCTGCTGATCGCGCGGGGGATGGGCCTGCCGGTGGAGTGAGGCCGGCAGCCGCTACCGTGAGGCCCCATGGCGGAGCAGACGACGGCGGCCCACCCGGCCACGGTGCTGGTGGTGATGGGGGTGTCCGGCACCGGCAAGTCGACGGTCGCGGGGATGCTGGCCGATCGGCTCGACTGGGAGCTGGCCGAGGGCGACGATCTCCACCCCGTGGCGAACGTCGAGAAGATGAGGGCGGGTACGCCGCTCACCGACGACGATCGCTGGCCCTGGCTGGACAGGGTCGGCGCCTGGATCTCGAGCCACACCGCGTCGGGGACATCGGGGATCATCACCTGCTCGGCGTTGCGTCGGGTCTATCGGGACCGGTTGCGGGGGCCGGGGGTGATCTTCGTGCACCTGGCCGGCAGCCGTGAGGAGATCGCGGCGCAGATGTCCAAGCGGTCCGGCCACTACATGCCGCTGAGCCTGCTGGACTCCCAGCTCGCGACCCTCGAGCCGCTCGAGCCCGACGAGAACGCCGTGGTGGTCGGAGTCGACCAGTCCCTGGAGGATGAGGTCACCGAGATCCTGGAGAGGCTGGGCGTCGGCCCGAGCTGAGGTCGGCGGTGGGGGCGACTGCGACTTCCTCAGTCTGTCACCAGGTACGCCTCGCGCAAGAAGTCGAGCACCTTCTGCGGCGGCATCTCGCAGGGCCTGAGCACGTCGCCGGACGCGGTGCGGTAGACGTTCGCGCTGACCACGTCGGTGCCGCCGAGCTGCTCGGCGTAGACGCTGAGGCTGCGCCCGCTCCCGTGGGTGATCTTGGTCAGACCGTAGCGCCTCCCGGCGTAGGCGACCTCGGACCAGCCGTCGGGGAGCGCGTCGACGAGCGCACCGAGGTCCGCGGTCACGGGCTCAGTCGACGTCGGAGAAGTGCTCCACCCGCGGGGGCTCGGCGAAGTAGGGACCGATCGCCGAGCGCCAGGCCTTGAACCGCTCGGTCTCGCGGAAGTTCTTCTCGTGCGCCTCGACCGAGTCCCACTCGACCATCAGCACGAACCGCTTCGGGGTCTCGATCCCGCGGGTCATCCGGACCGACCGGCAGCCGTCGGTGCTGGTCAGCTGCTCACGGGCCCCGCGGTAGGCCGCCTCGAACCCGTCCGCGTCCGTCACGTCGATGATCGCCACCTCGAGAACCATGGCCCGATCCTAGATGTCGGGTGGGGCCTACAGCGGCAGCTTGCGGAACAGCGGCCGGGGCACGTGCCGCAGACCCGACATGACCGGTCGCATCGCCGCCGGCACCCAGATCAGCTCCTTGCGGTGCTTCACCCCGGACACCACGGCGTCGGCCACGTCCTCGGGGGTCACCGCCAGCGGGGCCTCGTCCAGACCCTCGGTCATCTTGGAGCGGACGAAACCGGGACGCACCACCAGCACCCCGACGCCGCTGTCGCGCAGCGCCTCGCCGAGGCCGAGGAAGAACCCGTCCAGACCGGCCTTGGTCGAGCCGTAGACGAAGTTGGACCGGCGGACCCGCTCGCCGGCCACGCTGGACAGGGCCACGATCTTGCCGTGACCCTGGGCTCGCAGCCGGTTGGCCAGCAGCACGCCCAGGTGCACCGGGGCGGTGTAGTTGACCTCGATCAGCTCCAGCGCCTCGGCCGGATCGGTCCAGGCCCGCTCGGCGTCCCCGAGCAGACCGAAGGCCACCACGGCGATGTCGATGTCGCCGTCAGCGAACGCCGCGTCGATGGTCGCCGCGTGCGACGCGGGGTCGCGGGCCTCCAGGTCCACCTCGGTCACCTCGCAGCCCAGGGCCGCCAGCTCGGCGGCGGACTCCGTACGACGTGGGGTCGGGCGAGCAGCGAGCACCACCCGCAGGCGGCGCCCGATGGCGTACCGGCGGGCGATCGCCAGTGCGATGTCGGAGGTGCCGCCGAGCAGCAGCAGGGACTGGGGGTTGCCGACGGCATCGATCATGGGTGGAGCCTCTCGGGAGTGAGGAGCGATTGCGAGCGACACGCTTTTCGTCGTTCGGAATCGCGAACGAACGAGCGAGACCGCGCGGAGCCCATGATCGCGGAGAGCGGAGCGCGACAGTCGAACACGATCATGGGTGGAGCCTCTCGGGAGTGAGGAGCGAAGTGTGCCGGAGGGTCACAGGGCGAGCCGGCGCGACAGGTCGGAGGTGAAGAGCCGGCCCGGATCGACCCGCCGCCGGACGGCGAGGAAGTCCTCGAGCCGGGGATACATCTGGCGGAAGGTCGTCGCGTCCAACCGGGAGTCCTTGGCCAGGTAGCACCGACCACCGGCCGCCACGACCTGCTCATCGAGAGCGGAGCAGAGGCGGTCCAGACCGTCCTCGATGGGCAGGTCGACGGTCAGCGTCCAGCCGGGCATCGGGAACGACAGCGGGGCCGCGTTGCCGGGTCCGAACCGCTTGAGCACGTTGAGGCAGGACAGGTGCCCGGAGGTGACGATCATCTCCACGCACCGACGGAACGTCTCGTGTGCGGCGAAGGGGACGACGAACTGGTACTGCAGGAACCCGTTCGGCCCGTACACGCGATTCCACTCGGCCACGATGTCCAGCGGGTGGAAGAAGGTGGTGATGTTCTGCACCTCGCCCACCCGGTGCTTCGGCGCCTTGCGGAACCACATCGCGCTGAACGCCTTGGCGGTGGCCACGTTGACCATCCGGTTGGGGAAGACCTCGGGGATGGTGCCGAACGAGGGTGCGGTGAACCGCAGCGGCTCCAGGCGCAGCTTGGCCGGCAGGTCGGAGACGTTCGCCTTGTTGCCCCGGGTGAGCACCGCGCGACCGAGGTGCTTGCCGCGGGTGACGGCGTCGAACCAGGCCACCGAGTAGGTGTAGTTCTCATCCCCCTCGGTCATGGTGGCCATCAGCTCGTCCAGGTCGGCGCACCGCTGCGTGTCCACCGTGAAGTAGGCGGTCTCGGTCCGCTGGACCGCGACCGTGGCGCGCAGGATGACCCCGGTGAGGCCCATCCCGCCGACGGTCGCCCAGAACAGCTCGGGATCGTCACCGTCCGGTCCGATCGTGCTGATCTCACCGTCGGCGGTGAGCAGGTCCAGATCCCGTACGTGGTTGCCGAAGCTGCCCTGGGTGTGGTGGTTCTTGCCGTGCACGTCGGCGGCGATCGCGCCCCCGACCGTCACCTGGCGGGTGCCCGGGAGCACCGGAACCCACAGCCCGAAGGGCAGCAGCGCCTTCATCAAGGCGTCGATGCTCACCCCGGACTGCACGCTCACCGTCGGCGCGTCACCCTCGGCGTCGACCTGCAGGATCTTGTTCAGCCGGGTCAGGTCGAGGGTGGTGCCGCCGGCGTTCTGGGCCGCGTCCCCGTACGAGCGGCCGAGCCCACGAGGGACCACGCCGCGGTCGCCGGAGTTGCGCAGGGCGGAGACGGCGCCGGCGATGGTGTCGATCCGGGCGAGGTGGGAGCGGCTGCCGGCGGCCCGACCCCAGCCGTGCAGCTCGACCAGCTGCTGGGGGACCTGGAGCTGGCTCTCCACCGCCGGCGACGGCTGGATGCTCGTCCCGGGATCCTCGGACCGGCTGCTCACGCGAACACCGCAATCGAGATGGTGGCCAACCAGATCACTCCCAATCCCTGCAGCACGCGATCGTGCAGCACGACGTCTTCGGGCTCTCCCGCCTGTCCGGCGTCCACCTCCAGCGCATACTGCAGCATGCCGAGGGTGAACGGGGCGATCGAGATCGCTGTCCACGGTACGCCGAGGGGCGGGTTGAGGCGGTTCTCGAAGGCCCACAGGCTGTAGAAGGTGACGACGAGGACGGCGGCCAGCACCCAGACGAAGCGCAGGTACGACGTCGAGTAGCGGTCCAGCGACTTGCGGGTGCCGGCCTCGGCGCCGACCGAGACCAGCTCGGAGTAGCGCTTGCCGGCCACCATGAACAGCGACCCGAAGGCCGCCACCAGCAGGAACCACTGGCTGAGCGGCACGCTGACCGCGACACCGCCGGCGATCGCCCGCAGCAGAAACCCGCTGGAGACGACCGCGAGATCGATCACCGGCAGGTGCTTGAGCACGGTGGAGTAGAGGATCTGGATGACGACGTAGACGCCGAGGGTGATGGCCAGCGCCACGTCGACGAGATACCCGAGGGTCAGGCCACCCAGGCCGAGCACGATCGCCATCACGGCGGCCACCGGGACACTGAGCTCGCCGGCGGCGATGGGCCGGAAGCGCTTCCGCGGGTGGAGGCGGTCCTCGTCGACGTCGCGGATGTCGTTGAGCAGGTAGACCGCGGAGCTGACCAGGCAGAAGGCGACGAAGGCCAGAGCGACCCCGGTCAGCACCGCGGGTCGGAACAAGACGCCGCCGGCCAGCGGGGCCAGGACGACGAGGAAGTTCTTCACCCACTGGCGGGGGCGCAGCGCGCGGATGGGGGCGGGCAGCCGGCTCACCGGTCGCTCGAGGGTCTCGGACATCGAGGATGAGGCTAGTGGTCACGGCCGGAGGTTCGTCTGGGTGTCCGGCGCCCAGGCTCGCACCTCGCTGCGTTCTCCTCGGTCGCGATGCGACTCGGCATCCCTACATTGCTCGCCGCAAGGGCCGGAAGTCGCTTCGCTCCGCTCCTCCCTCGTCGGCCTGGCGAGCTACGCACCCGGACACCGGACGCCCTTGACGAACTTCCGGTCGCAACCACTAGCGGCCCGGGCCACCCCCGCGCGTCAGGTCCGAGCCGGCACGGGGACGCTCTCGCCTTCTTCTCGATGGGCGGCGGTCTAGAGTCGCGCGTCATGACCGTGCGGTTCGTGGCGATGGACGACGGGGTACCTCCGAGGACCCGGAGCGCAGGTCCGGCCCCCCGCTGCATCCTGCTCGCGGGCACCTCGGGGTCCGGGAAGACGACGCTCTGCCGCCTCGGGCACGCCGCCATGCAGTCTGCGTGGGGACACCCCGCGGCCGCCATCGATCTCGACTCGCTCTACCAGGCGATCGACCCGCTGTGGGAGCTCGAGTACAGCGATGCTCGCAACGCCATGGTGATGGAACAGGCTGTTGCCTGGACGCGGTCCCTGGTCGCGCACGGTTGGCGCACCGTCATCCTGACCGGCAACAGCATCTTCGATCCCCACGACACGGCCCCGGTCGTCGCTGCCCTCGGACGCGACCTGGCCGTTCATCACGTCACGTTGCTGGTGCGGGAGGACGTGATCCTGGCTCGCTGCGCGGGGCAGCCGGACCGAGACCCCGCCCATCTGGTCGCCGACCTCCGGCCCACGAGTCGGCTCCAGCACCCTGGCACCGCCTTGCTGGACAGCAGCGATCTGGATCCGCACGCCACCTTGGAGGCGCTCGTACGCCTCGTGGTCAGCGGTGCCGGACTGCTGGCGCCCGGTTCATGATCAGGTCACCGTGGTCCGGCTAAGTTGGCTGCCATGGCGACTGGTCGGTGGCGGATGGTCGCCGTGGCTCTGGTGTCCACGGTGGCCGCCGCGTGCTTCGGCGGGTGCGGGGCCGCGGACGGAGCCGGTGACCCCTCGCCCGTGGCGACTCCGACGACGACGACGTCGGCGAGCGCCGAGCCCAGCACATCGGGTGCGTCGCCCGGGTCTCCCTCCGCGGACACACCGAGCCAGAGCGCCACCCCCGCCGGTCTCACCCTGCGCCAGCTCGGCTTCGACAACGGGCCACTCGACGCGTTCTCCCTTCCCCGGGACTCGGTCATCTCGACCGCCGTGGACCAGCCCAACGTCGTGACCATCGTGCTGGCGGGGCCGAGTCCACAGACCGTCGAGGGATACCTGCGGGACACTCTGCCGCGTCAGGGTTTCATCATCGAGGCCCGCGCCGACGCCGGCCAGGCGATGACCTTCGACGGCAACGGCTGGTCGGGCGCCTTCACCGGCACCGGAGCGACCTCGGCGATCGTGCTCCGTCCGGCCTGACCTCACGAGGCGAACCGGGAGTGCGGCAGGTTCTCGGACGGACAGGCTCGGATCAGCCAGAGGCAACGCGCAGCTGATTCCAGGCAACCCCGAGGTCGGCCAGCAGCCGGCGCACCAACGGCAGGCTGATGCCGACCACGTTGTGGTGGTCACCCTCGATCCGCTCGACGTAGGGGCCACCGAGGCCGTCGATGGTGAAGGCCCCGGCGACCAGCAGTGGTTCGCCGGTGGCCACGTACGCGGCGATCTCGGCGTCGTCGAGGTCGGCGAAGTGGACGGTGGTCGAGGCGGTCGCCGTACGGGAGTCGCCGCCGGGCAGGCGTACGAGATGGTGGCCGGTGTGCAGGACCCCGGACCGCCCGCGCATCAGGTGCCAGCGACGGACCGCGTCAGCCGCGTCGACCGGCTTGCCGAAGCCGACCCCGTCCAGCTCGAGCAGTGAGTCGCACCCGATGATCACCTCGAGGCGGGTGCCCGCGGTTCCCTCCGGCGCACGGCGCTCCGCGACCGCCTCGGCCTTGGCGCGCGCCAGGGCGGCCACCAGCTCGGGAACGCTCTCCTCGTGGATGGTGTCCTCGTCGACACCCGACACCTCCACCGCGGGTGACAGACCCGCGGCGCGCAAGGTGGCGAGCCGGGCCGGGGAGGCGGAGGCGAGGACGAGGCTCGGCACGCTCATCGCACTAGGTTAGGCAGATGCCTCTCAACGATGATTCCCAGTGGTGGCGCAGCGCCGTCGTCTACCAGGTCTACCCGCGCTCCTTCGCGGATGCCGACGGCGACGGCACCGGCGACGTGCAGGGCATCATCGACAAGCTCGATCACCTGGCCGACCTCGGCGTCGATGCCGTCTGGGTCAGCCCCTGGTATCCCTCCCCGCTGGCCGACGGTGGCTACGACGTCAGCGACTACCGCGGGATCCTGCCGGAGTTCGGCACCCTGGAGCAGGCCGACACCTTCGTGGCCCGGGCGCACGAGCTGGGGCTGCGGGTGCTGATCGACCTGGTGCCCAACCACAGCAGCGACGAGCACCAGTGGTTCCAGGCGGCGCTGGCGGCGCAGCCCGGGTCGCCCGAGCGCGACCTCTACCTGTTCCGCGACGGCGTCGGTCCGGACGGGACCGAGCCGCCCAACAACTGGCCGGCCATGTTCGGCGGCGGGGCCTGGGAGCGGACGATCGACGCCGACGGCACGCCCGGTCAGTGGTACCTGCACCTGTTCGACATCAAGCAGCCCGACTGGAACTGGGAGAACCCGGCGGTCGTCGAGGAGTTCGACGCGATCCTGCGCTTCTGGTTCGACCGCGGGGTCGACGGGTTCCGGATCGACGTGGCCAACTCGATGGCCAAGGCTCCGGGACTTCCCGACCTCGAGGTCGATCCCGACACCGGCAAGCCGGTGGTGGGCACGCTCACCGGCAGCCCGTACATGAACCAGCCGCACGTGCACGACATCCTGCGCCGCTGGCGCACCGTGGCCGACTCCTACGCCGACAGTGAGCTCGGAGCCCGGGTCTTCGTGTCCGAGGCCTGGGTGACGCCGGCGTCGGAGCTGGCCAAGTACGTCCGCGACGACGAGCTGCACAGCACGTTCAACTTCGACGCGCTGATGTGTGAGTGGTCGGCGGAGTCTCAGCGCAACGTGATCGACCTGACGCTGCAGGCCACCGGCGCCGTCGGTGCACCACCCACCTGGGTGCTGGCCAATCACGACACGACCCGGGTGGTCACCCGCTACGGCCGGGCGATCACCGGGGCCCGGTTCACCGCGGACGGGATGGACCTCGACTCCTTCGCCGGGGTGGGTTCGGTGCCGGAGTCCGTCACCGACGTGGAGCTGGGTCGTCGGCGGGCCCGGGCGGCGGTGCTGCTGGAGCTGGCCCTGCCCGGTGGCGCCTACGTCTACCAGGGTGACGAGCTCGGTCTGGAGGAGGTGGAGGACAT
The DNA here is from genome assembly GCA_963794405.1 of uncultured Actinomycetota bacterium. GTDB lineage: Bacteria > Actinomycetota > Actinomycetes > Propionibacteriales > Propionibacteriaceae > Microlunatus. The sequence continues at coordinate 153,167 of CAWCDP010000012.1, read as the reverse complement.
CCCGGAGGACCTGCTGCGGGATCCGATCTGGGAGCGGTCCGGGCACAAGGTCCGCGGCCGGGACGGCTGCCGGGTGCCGATCCCGTGGTCGGGCTCTGAGGCGCCTCTTGGGTTCGGCTCCGCCGACAACCCGCCCTGGCTGCCGCAGCCCGCGAGCTGGGCCGGCCTCACCGCGGAGACGCAGGACGGCGATCCGACCAGCCACCTGAACCACTACAGGGCGGCGTTGGCCGCACGGCGACGGCACCCGGCGCTGGGCGACGGGACCCTGACCTGGGACGACGACGTCCAGCCGGGGGTGCTGTCCTTCACCCGGGAGCCGGGCTTCCGGTGCGTGGTCAACTTCGGCCCCGATTCGTTCGCGCTACCCGCCGACGCCCAGGTCCTGGTCGCCTCGGGCGATGCGGCGTCCGGGACGCTCGGGGTGGACGAAGCGGTGTGGCTGCAGCTCTAGGCCGCCGGCTCCGACTTAGGTGAAGGATCCGGCGCGACTGCGCGCCGGATCCTTCACTCAAAGACTGTTCTCAGCGCCTACCGCCGCCGAGCAGGCCGCCCAGCACGTCCATGATCCCGCCGCCGCCCTGGTTCTGACCCTGTCCGCCGCTCAGGCCGCCGAGGATGGATCCGAGCAGGTCGTTCAGTCCGCCTCCGGCGGGATCGGCCTGGGTGGCGCCGCCGCGCATCCGCTGCGACAGGTAGGACAGCACGATCGGCGCCAGGATCGGCAGCAGCTTCTGGATCAGGTCGGAGTTGCCGCCGAGGTTGCCACCCAGGGTCTGGGCGACCGCATCGGTGTTCTGGCCGAACACGTGACTGACGATCTTCTCCCCGTCGCCGGTGTCGATGTCGTCGAGGTTGACGCCGCCGTCGACCAGCTTCGGCGAGTGGTTTTCCACGGCGCCGGCCAGTGAGGCGGCACCCTGGGGATCGGCCGCGTTGGCCTGCATGCCACCGACCAGGGCCGGCAGCGCCTCCCGGACCGCCGACTCGGCCGTCGCCGGGTCCACGCCGAGCTGATCGGCCAGTGAGTTGATCGGGATGTTGGCGAGGATGTCGTCGATCGAGCTCATCGTCGGGCCTTTCGTCGCTGGGCCCACACGCTGGGCCGCTGCCAGCACCCTACTCAGGTCAGCTTCGGCCGGAGAGGCGCCAGGCGTCCCGTCCCGGCCGCAGGGACGTCCGCAGTCCGCGCCGGCGAGACGTCCAGCCGTCGCCGCTGGGAACCGATCCGGCGGCCGGGGAGGGGGAGGGTTCCCTGGCCCGGCGAGCCAGCTGGAGGGCGATGACCAGGGCGGCCACCTCCTCGGCAGTGGGCCCGCCCCGGACGATCTCGACGACCGGGGGCGGGTCAGGGATGGCGGGGTCGGTCACAGCGGGATGTTCCCGTGCTTCTTGGGCGGCAGCGTCTCCCGCTTGGTCTTCAGCAGACGCAGGGCGCGGGTGATCTCGGCCCGGGTCTCGTGCGGCATGATCACCGCGTCGACGTAGCCCCGCTCGGCGGCCAGATAGGGGTTGGCGAGCTCGTCATCGTAGGCGGTGATCAGCTCGGCGCGACGGGAGTCGGGGTCGTCATGATCGGCCAGCTCCTTGCGGTACAGGATGTTGACCGCACCCTGGGCGCCCATCACCGCGATCTGCGCGGTCGGCCAGGCGAGGTTGACGTCCGCCCCGAGGTGCTTGGAGCCCATCACGTCGTAGGCGCCGCCGTAGGCCTTGCGGGTGATCACCGTGACGAGCGGGACGGTGGCCTCGGCGTAGGCGTAGATCAGCTTCGCGCCGCGTCGGATGATCCCGTTCCACTCCTGATCGGTTCCGGGCAGGAAGCCGGGCACGTCCACGAAGGTGATCACAGCGATGTTGAAGGCGTCGCAGGTGCGCACGAAGCGGGCCGCCTTCTCCGCCGCGTCGATGTCCAGGCAGCCGGCGAAGTGCAGCGGCTGGTTCGCCACCACGCCGACGCTGCGACCGTCGACCCGGCCGAAGCCCACCACGATGTTGGGGGCGAACAGGCTGTGCACCTCGCAGAACTCGCCGTCGTCGAGCACCGCGGTGATCACCTCGTGCATGTCGTACGGCTGGTTCGGAGCGTCGGGGATGACGGTGTCGAGGGCGAGGTCGTCCTCGCCCGCCTCCAGCGCACCGGACGTCTCGAAGACCGGTGGGTCCTCGAGGTTGTTCTGAGGCAGGTACGAGAGCAGCGCGCGCACGTAGTCGATGGCGTCCTGCTCGTCGGTGGCCAGGTAGTGCGAGTTGCCCGAACGGGTGTTGTGGGTCCGGCCGCCCCCGAGCTCCTCCATCGTCACGTCCTCGCCGGTGACGGTCTTGATCACGTCCGGTCCGGTGATGAACATCTGCGAGGTCTGGTCGACCATCACCACGAAGTCGGTCAGGGCGGGGGAGTAGACGTGTCCGCCGGCGGCCGCGCCCATGATCAACGAGATCTGCGGGATCACCCCGGAGGCATGGGTGTTGCGCCGGAAGATCTCCCCGTACAGGCCGAGGGAGACCACACCTTCCTGGATCCGCGCGCCGCCACCCTCGTTGATCCCGATCAACGGGCAGCCGGTCTTGAGGGCGAAGTCGATGATCTTGACGATCTTCTCCCCGTACACCTGCCCGAGGCTGCCGCCGAAGACCGTGACGTCCTGGCTGAACACGCAGACGGGCCGGTCGTCGATGGTGCCGAAGCCGGTGACCACGCCGTCCCCGTACGGCCGCTTCTTCTCCATCCCGAACGCCGTCGAGCGATGCCGGGCGAACTCGTCCAGCTCGATGAAGGAGCCCTCGTCGAGCAGCATCGCGATCCGCTCCCGGGCCGTCTGCTTGCCGCGCGCGTGCTGGCGTTCCACGGCCGCCGCAGAGCCGGCGTGCACCGCTTCGTCGACCCGCCGTCGCAGATCGGCGAGCTTCCCCGCGGTCGTGTGGAGGTCGACGTCGTCCATAGCCCCGCACCCTATTCCCGCCGCGCACCCTATTCCGCCGCGCACTACGGTGAGCCGGTGACGTACGCGGACCCGCTCGACACCGGAGCGCTGCAGGCCGAGCTGAGGGACGCGGACCGGTTGTGGCGAACGGTCGAGGTGGTGGCGCAGACCGGCTCGACCAACGCCGATCTGGCCGAGCGGGCGCGGGCCGGGGAGCCGGCCGGACTGGTGCTGGCCACCGATCACCAGGTGGCCGGACGGGGTCGTCTGGGCCGCGTCTGGACCGCACCTGCCGGCAGCTCGGTCGCGATGTCGGTCCTGCTGCGGCCGGAGCGGGACCCGGCGAGCTGGACGTGGCTCCCGCTGCTGGCCGGTCTGGCCGTGGCCGACAGCCTGCGGGCGATCGCCGGTGTGCCGGCCGTGCTCAAGTGGCCCAACGACGTGCTGGTCGACGGTGCCAAGGTCTGCGGGATCCTGGCCGAACGCCTCGACGGCCCAGGGGGTCCGGCGTGCGTGCTCGGGCTGGGCATCAACGTGCATCTCACCGCCGACGAGCTGCCGGTGCCCACGGCGACCTCGCTCGCGGTGCTGCGGCCGGGGGAGCGGTTCGTCCGGGCGGAGATCATGGCCACCGTGCTGGCCGCCCTCGCGCTGCTCTTCCACCGCTGGGAGGGCGGGTTGGACGACGAGCTGGCGGCCGACTACGTCGCCCGCTCCGACACCCTCGGTCGCCCGGTCCGGGTGCTCAAGGCCGACGGCTCGTCCGTGACGGGGGACGCGGTCGGGGTCGACGCCTCGGGTCGCCTCCAGGTGCGCACGACCACCGGGGTCCAGACCTTCGCCGCCGGCGACGTCACCCACCTCCGCTGACCGCCCACCGAAACCCGGCCAGGGTCTGATCCGGGGCTTCCCGGGTCGGCCTGCGGTCCGACGCCGTCATTGCCCGGTTGTGTCAGCATGGAGCGGTGGGGTTGTCGGCCAAGCTGCTGGGCGCAGACGAGCGCGTCCTCATGCACATGCACACCCACGGCAAGGTCCTGTTCTGGCCGGCCGCCGGGCTGGTCGCCTGTGGCGCCATCCTGGGCGTCGGGGCGGCGCTCATCCCGTACGACTTCCGTCCGGTCGGGCAGTTCGCCGTGGCGATCGTGGCCGGCGTGCTGGCGACCTGGTGGACCCTCATCCCGTTCCTGCGCTGGCGGACGACGACGTACACGCTGACGAACTACCGGCTGATCACCCGGACCGGCATCCTCAACAAGTCCGGCAGCAACCTCCCCCTGGCCCGGGTCAACGACGTCACCTTCCAGCGCAGTCTCTCCGATCGGATGCTCGGCTGCGGCACGCTGCGCGTGCAGACCGCCGCCGACGCCGGCCCGGTCGTGCTGGACGACGTGCCGGACGTCGAGGACGTGCACGTCACGATGACCGAGCTGATCCACGGCCCCGTGCGATCCTGAGGCGATGGTCAGCCTCCTCAGTCATCTCACCGTCGACGCCCGCGATGCGTACGCGCAGTCGGTCTGGTGGTCGCAGGTCCTCGGCTACGCCGAGGACCCGGAGGACCCCAACGAGCCTGGGCACGAGGAGTGCATGATCTTCTCCGCGGACGGGGTGAACCGGCTGCTGTTCATCGAGGTGCCCGACGCCAAGCAGGTGAAGAACCGGCTGCACCTGGATCTGCGACCGGCCGACGGGAGCCGCGACGAGGAGCTGGCCCGCCTGCTCGGTCTCGGCGCCACCGCAGTCGATGACCGGCGGCTGCCCGACGGTCGTGGCTGGGTCGTGCTGGCCGATCCGGAAGGCAACGAGTTCTGCATCCTGCGCAGTCAGGGTGAGCTGGACGCGGCAAGCGCGAGCTAGGACGTCCTCGCCGCCGGCCGCTCGGGCGGGGACTCCCCGGTGAACACGAACTTGCGGTAGGACCAGAACCGGAACAGGGTGCCCAGACCCAGGCCGATCACGTTGCCGGACAGGTTGTCCGCCACTGGTGAGGTGAGACCCAGGACGTAGTGCGACAGGGCCAGGCACGCGGCGCCGATGGCGATGGCGATCCCGTTCAGGAGCAGGAAGATCGGCAGCTCGCGCCACGGACTGCCCTTGGCTCGGTGCTGGTACGTCCAGTAGCGGTTCCCCAGGTAGGTGACCACCGTGGCGGCGCCGATCGCGATCACCTGGGCGGTGATCGGCTTGGCCGCCAGGATGCCCTGGCCACCGGGCCCGGCGTAGCGCAGCACGTTGAACACCACGAATTGCAGGGCGACGCCGGTCAGCCCGACGACGCCGAACCGGATCGCCTCGGGGCCCAGGTGGGAGACGTTGTCCCAGAGCCGCTGCAGCGGACCGTCCGCTCGGGGTGGGGCGGTCACGCGGCCGCCAGCAGGGCGCGAGCGGTGGCCAGGTCGGTGACGAGCACGTTGACCCAGCTGCCGGCGATCGCCGCCCGGATCGCTACGTGCTTGCGCGCGCCACCGGCCAGGCCGACCCTTCGCGGGACGGCCCGGAAGGTGGTTGGGTCGATGCCGACGACGCGAGCGTCGAGATCGCTGTGGACCAGGTGGCCGGTGAGGTCGAAGTAGCGGTTGCCGACGTCACCGACCGCGCCCTGCCGCAGCAGGGTCGCCTCGTCGGCGGGGGCGATGGCGTTGCCGCTGGCCTGCAGGAGCTCGGAGGGCTGCAGGCTGCCGATGCCGACCAGGGCCATGGTGAGGTGCTGCCACTCGGCGGCGACGCTCTGCATCGCCTGGTCGGCGAGCAGGCTCTCCCGGACCGTGGCGTCTCCGACCAGACCGGGGGCGGGCACGAAGGTCGGGGCGGCGCCGATCAGACCGGCCAGCTCCGACAGCAGCCGGTTGGCCTGGGCCTGAGCTGCGGCGACGCCGAGACCGCCGCCCAGCTGCACGACCTGGTCGGCACCGGAGGTGCGCAACGGGCGCAGCCGGTCGACCACCGAGAGCAGTGTCTGACTCCACGACGAGACGCCGATCCGCTCGCCGCCGCTCAGCGTCGCCTCCAGATAGCTGGCGCCCGCCGATCCCAGACCGGCCAGGATCGCCGCCTCGTCCCCGTCGACGTCGGCGATCACCGCTTCCAGCAGTCCGTACCGATCCTCCAGAGCCTGCTCGAGATCGGTGTGCACGCCCTGGGAGACGACCACGACCGTCCGGACGATGCCGACTTCGCCGGCCCGCTTCAACAGGCGGGAGACCTTGGCCTGGGAGATGTGCAGGCTGCCGGCGATCTCACTCTGTCGCAGTCCCTGCTCGTGGTAGAGGTGGGCGATCTTGGTCATCAGCCGCACCTGACCGTCGGTGGAGACCCGGGCCACGCCCACCGGCTGCGCCACCGTTGCCACCCCTCTCCTCACGAGAGCTCGACCCTATCCGGCGCCGACGGCTGATCCGGGCGCCGAGCGGAGCCATCGGACCTGCTCCTGCCAGCGATCACGACGTACGGCACGGGTCCGGTCGTCGATCGCGGGGGCGAACACCCGGCCCGGCGGCCGTGGGGTCGACGCTGCCGTGAGCAGTGGACGCCTCCCGGCGTCACCGATCCGACCGCGGGCCAGGGCGGCGGCACCGAGGGCTGACACCTCGGGCACGTCGGCCACCTCGACCGGTCGACCGAGCAGGTCTGCCTGGGTCTGCATCACCAGGGGCGACGCGGTCATGCCGCCGTCGGCCCGGAGGCTCGCGAGGGGGGTCGGCGACTCATCGTCGATGACCTCCACGATGTCGCAGACCTGGTGGGCGACCGCGTCGACAGCGGCCCGGGCCAGCCGCGCCGGGTCCGTGTCCGGATCGAGCTGGGTGATCGCCCCGCGCACCTCGCGGTCCCAGTGCGGGGCGCCGAGCCCGGTGAAGGCCGGGACGAGCGTGACGGCCCCGGCATCCTCGACCGTCGCGGCCAGGGCGAGCAGGTCCGGCACGCTCCCGCCGAGCAGCCTGGCCGCCCAGGCGAGGGTCGCTCCGGAGGACAGGATGTTGCCCTCGCGGGCGTACACCGGGGTGTCGGTGAGCCAGGCCAAGGTGGACGGGACCCCCGAGGAGCCGGCCATGAAGACGGCTGTCGGGGTCATCACCGAGGTGCCCGTGCCGTACGTCGCCTTGGCCGTGCCCACCTCGGTGCAGCCGTGGCCGAACAGGGCGGCGTGCGAGTCCGCCAGCACGGTGGTGATCGGCACCCCGTCCGGGATCCCCGGCACCGAACGGCACACACCGAAGTCGCCATCGGAGCGCAGGACCTCGGGCAGCACGGCGGCCGGGACGTCGAACAGCTCGAGCAGCGCGGGGGACCAGGCGAGATCGACGACGTCGTACAGGAGGGTGCGCGACGCGTTGCCGGCCTCGGTCACGTGTCGGGCGCCGGCGGTCAGTCGCCAGATCAGCCAGGAGTCCACGGTGCCCACGCAGACGTCACCCGGATCCAGGCCGGACGCGGACTCGCGCAACAGCCAGCCGATCTTGGGGGCGGAGAACATCGCGTCGATCCGCAGTCCGGTCCGGTTGCGGACCAGCTCGTCGGCATCCGCTCCCATCCGGTCGCGACACCACGCCGCGGTCCGGACGTCCTGCCACCCGATCACCGGACCCAGGGGACGTCCCGTGCGCCGGTCCCAGGCGACCACCGACTCGCGCTGGGTGGACAGGGCCACCGCGGCCAGGTCGAGGCCCGACCGGTCGACCGACGTCAGGCACCGCTCGATCGCTCTCAGCACGCTGGTCCAGAGCACCTCGGCGTCCTGCTCGACCCAGCCGGGTCGCGGGTGACTCACCCCGACCGGGGCGGAGCCGACAGCGCAGACCACACCGCCGACGTCGACCAGCACCGCCTTGCTGTTGGTGGTGCCCTGGTCGATGGCCAGGATCTGGGTCATCGGTGACTCCTTCCGGACGGGACGGACGCTATCGCTTGACGCACGGCCGGTGGTGAGAGAATATGCAGCATCGAATAGATATGCAATCTCTCTGGAAGGCTCTCGTACGTGGTCACGCACCGACGCGCCATCATCAACACCGACGCCAAGAACGAGGGCGACGACCAGTACGCCATCGTGCACGCTCTGCTCTCGCCGAGTCTGGACGTGCGCGGTATCGTGCCGGCGCACTTCGGCACCTGGCGCAGCGACCAGAGCATGATCGACTCGCGTCACGAGGTCGAGCTGCTGCTCGAGCTGATGAGCATGACCGGACAGGTGACCGTGGCCGACGGGGCGGCCGTCCCGATCGCGGACGAGCGCACTCCCACGGACTCACCCGGCGCCCGGTTGATCATCGCCGAGAGCCTGCTGGCGACAGCCGACGACCGGCTGTACGTCGCGTTCCTGGGTCCGTTGACGGACATGGCGTCGGCGATCCTGCTCGATCCAGCGATCGTCGATCGGCCGGTCACGGTGATCTGGATCGGGGGTGAGGGACACGGCGAGCTCGGTCTGCGCCGGAGCATGGAGTTCAACCTCTCCAACGACATCGCGGCTGCCAACGTCGTGTTCGACTCGAGCATCACCCTGTGGCAGGTGCCGCGCACCGTCTACCCGCTGGTGTCGGTCTCCTACGCCGAGCTGGAGGAGAAGATCGGCGGCACCAGCGCGTTGGCCGACTACCTGATCCGCCAGCTCAAGGAGTGGAACGCCACCTATCATCCCGGTCCGATCGAGTCCCGCTCTCTGGGCGACTCACCGGCCGTCTCGTTGCTGCTGAACCCACAGAGCGGTGCGTTCCGGACCGTGCCTGCCCCACGGTTCGGCGCCGAAGGCCACTACGTCCCTGGCTCCGGTCACCCGATGCAGGTCTGCGAGTCGGTCGACGTCCGGTTCCTGCTCGAGGACATGTTCGCCAAGCTTCGCCGGTTCGGCGCCGGCAAACCTCCTGTCTCCCTTCGCTGATCGCTGTCCCGAGAGGACGACCATGACCGCTCTGCCTGTCTTCGGTGCCGGCATCTGGCACTTCGCCACCTACGTGGACCGCTACGCGACCGAGGGCTACGGCGACCCCGTCGGTCTGATCGAGCAGATCGACAGGGCGGGTGCGGTCGGCGACCTGTCGGTGGTCGACCTGAACTGGCCGTTCGCCGGCTTCGACGGGACCCTCGACGACGTACGGGAGGCCCTCGCTCGCAACCACCTGCGGGCGATCGCCATCACGCCGGAGATCTACAACAAGGACTACATCAAAGGGTCGATCACCAACCCCGACTCTGCCGTCCGGGCGCAGGCCCTCGCCCTGCTGCACGAGGCGGCGGAGCTGGCCGAGGAGCTGGGCTGCGACTACGTCAAGCTCTGGTTCGGTCAGGACGGCTGGGACTACCCGTTCCAGGTGAACTACCACGACGTGTGGAACCTGGCCGTCGACGCCCTGCGGGAGCTCTGCAACGCGCACCCGGACATGAAGTTCGTGATCGAGTACAAGCCGCGCGAGCCCCGCAACAAGATCATCTTCCCGAATGCCGCCCGCACCCTGCTGGCCATCCAGCAGACCGGCTGCGACAACCTGGGGGTGCTGCTCGACTTCGGTCATTCCCTGTACGGGTTGGAGACGCCGGCCGACGCAGCACAGCTCTGCATCGACCACGGGAAGCTGTTCGCGATCGACGTGAACGACAACTTCCGCGGCTGGGACGACGACATGGTGGTCGGCTCGGTGCACCTGGTGGAAACCTTCGAGTTCTTCCACACCCTGCGCCGGAACAACTGGCAGGGCGTCTGGCAGCTCGACCAGTTCCCGTTCCGGGAGGACTCGGTGCAGGCGGCCAAGCAGGCCATCACCTTCCTCAAGGCCATCCACCGGGCGCTGGATGCGCTCGACGAGGACGCCCTGGCCGCTGCGCAGGCCGACCACGACGCGCTGGCGGCCCAGAGGCTGGTGCAGAGGGTGCTGCTGAGCTCGATGGTGGGGGAGGACGACTGATGACCGCCCTCGCCGCCGAGCACGCCACCATGCCGGTGATCGGTCGGTTGGCGCCGTACGCCACCCGGGGCGACCAGGTGGCTCACCTGGCCGAGGCCGCCCGGCAGATCCGGATCCAGGACGCGAAGCTCGTCCACCACGCCGGGGCGGGTCACATCGGCGGCGACTTCTCCGCCATCGACGTGCTGGCCACCCTCTACGGGGCGGTGCTGAACATCACGCCCGAGACCGTGGACGATCCGGAACGCGACCGCTTCATCCTCTCCAAGGGACATGTGGCCGGTGCGCTCTACACGACCCTCGCGGCCTTCGGCTTCCTCGAGGTGGCCGAGCTCGCCACCTTCCTCAAGCCGCTCTCCCGGTTGAACGGGCACCCCAACCGGACCAAGGTCCCCGGGGTGGAGGCCAACACCGGACCGTTGGGGCACGGGCTGCCGATCGCGGTGGGCCACGCCATCTCGGCCAAGCTCGACGTTTCCCCCCGCCGGACGTACGTGCTCACCGGCGACGGTGAGCTGCAGGAGGGTTCCAACTGGGAGGCGATGATGGCGGCCAGCCAGTACGAGCTGGACGCGCTGACGGTGATCGTGGACCGCAACCGGCTGCAGCAGGGGGCGACCACCCGCGAGACCAACGACCTCGACCCGCTGGACCAGAAGGCCGCTGCCTTCGGCTTCGCGGTGGTCGAGGTGAACGGGCATGATCACGGCGAGCTGCTCGACGTGCTGTCCTCGGTCCCGTTCCGTCCCGGCAAGCCGACCTTCGTGATCGCGCACACCCACAAGGGGCATCCGATCTCCTTCATGAGCAACAACGTGGCCTGGCACCACAAGGTGCCCTCCGCGGCGCAGCTCGAGCAGGCGCTCGACGAGCTCGCACCCGCGGCTGCCGGCGTCTGAGAGGAATCCCGTCATGATCACCACGACAACTCCGGCCTCCATCGCCGACCAGCCGCGCTTCGACTGTCGCGATGCCTACGTCGCGACCCTGGCCGACCTCGCCGAGAAGGATCACCGCATCGTCGGGGTGGTCAACGACTCAGTCGGCTCGTCCAAGCTGGACGCCTTCAAGAAGGCGTTCCCCGACCGGCTGATCAACGTCGGCATCGCCGAGCAGGACATGGTCGGGGTCGCCGCCGGTCTGGCCAACGGGGGCCGCATCCCGTTCGTGTCGGCCGCCTCCTGCTTCCTGACCGGACGCGCTCTGGAGCAGATCAAGGCGGACGTCGCCTACTCCGACCGCAACGTCAAGCTGTGTGGCATGAGCCCCGGGATGGCGTACGGGGAGCTCGGGCCGACCCACCACTCGATCGAGGACATCGCCTGGCTGCGGGCGATCGACAACATGATCATCGTGGTGCCGGCCTCGCCGATCGAGACGGCGGCGGCGATGCGCTGGGCGGCGGCCACCGAGGGCCCGGCGTTCATCCGCGTCTCCCGGATGGCGGTCCCGGAGGTGCACGACGCCGACTACGCGTTCGTCCCGGGCAGGGCGCACACGATGCGCGAGGGTGACGACGTCACGATCATCAGCAACGGCACGGTTCTCTGGCGCGCGATCGCCGCGTCCGAGCAGCTGGCCACCGAGGGCATCTCCGCCCGGGTGATCTCGATGCCGACCGTGAAGCCGCTGGACGTCGACGCCGTGGTCATGGCGGCTCGCGAGACCGGCGGGATCGTGACCGCCGAGGAGTCGACCACCGCCGGCGGTCTGGGGGGAGCGGTCGCCGAGACGGTCGTCCAGCACCATCCTGTCCGGATGACCATCCTCGGCGTGCCCGAGTTCGCTCCCACCGGCTCAGCCGGCTATCTGCTCGACCGCTACGGCATGTCGGCGACCGGCATCGCCTCGGCGGCTCGGGAGCTGGCGACACGATGAGCACCCCGAAGCCGACAGGCACCCAGGACCGCACCGGCGCGCCGGACTTCCGGCTCGACGGCCGGACCGCGCTGGTCACCGGCGCGGCCAGCGGGATCGGACGGGGGATCGCTCTGGGGATCGCCGGCTCGGGGGCGGCGGTGACCTGTGTCGACCTTCCGGGCCAGGCCCTCGAGGCGGTGGTGGCCGACGTCACGGCGCTCGGTGCTCGCGCGATCGCCGTACCGGCCGATGTGACCGACCCGGACTCGCTGATCGAGGCCGTTCGCCGGGCCGAGGTCGAGCTGGGTCCGTTGTCGCTGGCCGTGAACAGCGCCGGGATCGCGAACGCGGCACCGGCCGAGGACATGTCGCTTGCGCAGTGGCAGCGGGTCGTCGACGTCGACCTGACCGGGGTGTTCCTGTCCTGCCAGGCGGAGGGTCGGGCGATGCTGCGCAACGGCGGCGGCGCGATCGTCAACATCGCCTCGATGTCGGGATCCATCGTCAACCGGGGTCTATTGCAGGCGCACTACAACGCCGCCAAGGCCGGCGTCGTGCACCTCACCAAGAGCCTGGCCATGGAGTGGGCCGACCGGCGGATCCGGGTGAACGCGATCAGCCCTGGCTACACGGCGACGCCGATGAACACCCGACCGGAGGTGGCCGACCAGGTGAGGACCTTCGAAGCCGAGACGCCGCTGGGTCGGATGGCGGGTGTCGACGAGATCGTCGGTCCGGCGATCTTCCTGCTCAGTGACGCCGCCGCCTTCTGCACGGGCGTGGACCTGCTGGTCGACGGCGGCTTCACCTGCTGGTGAGCCGCTCTCTCGTCAGCCCGAGGCCGGGCGTGCGCTGAACGCGGGACTCCCTGATCACCGAGGGAGGAGAGCGAGCAGCAGACCGTCGCCGGCGGGGTCGACGTCGATCAGCCAGGGTGCGCCGTCGAGGTCGGTCACGCAGACGGTTCCGGTCCACTCGTCCCGCAGCACGTAAGCCCCGAGGAAGCCGGGATCGAGCTCGACCTGACGCACCCCGGGTGGGGCGCTGATCGCCAGCAGAGCGCGTCCGTCGCGCAGGGTGGCGAGCACCGTGTCGACCTGGGGCGGCGTGGTGGCGGGTCTGGTGATGACGGCCGTCCGCAGCTCCGACCGCCACGCCTTGAACACCTCGACGGCGCGGGCGAGCTCCGATCGGGTCTGCTCGCTCCACGTCTGCGGGTCGTCCATCAGCACCCACGGGCCGCCGATCACGTACGGGGCGATCCGTGCCCGGGCCGGCAGGTCGTCGGCGCCCATGTAGGCGCTCTGCCAGTCCAGCGGAAGATAGCGGCCGAGGCCGACCTTCGCCAGGCTGTTGGGGTGCGTCCGGCAGTGGTCCTCGGTGATCGTGGTGTGGTGGCTCCTGATCATGGCCAGGTCCAGGGGGCGTACGCCGTTCCAGCAGTTCTCGAGCACCAGGGTGGGAAAGCGGCCGGCGAGGGTGCGGAGGACGTGGTGGAACGCCGCCTCGGCGGCGTGCTCGCCGGCTCCGGGATCGTGGGTGTGGCGGCCGGAGTCGCAGCGGGCGATGGTCTCGAAGTCGTGCAGCAGCCAGGTCAGTCCGAACTCGTCGACCATCCGGGTCAGCTCGGCCAGCACCCAGTCCCGGGCCGGTTCGTGTCCCAGACAGAGACCGTGGTTGTCGAAGCTGAGCACCGGGATGTGCCCGCGCCACGTCGCCAGCCAGTCGGGGTGCTGCAGGGCGACCGGGGAGCGGGGATCCGCGTTCCCCCAGCCGCACCAGACCCCGAAGCCCATGCCCCGCCGGCGGGCCTCCTGGGAGAGGGTCAGCAGCCCCGACGGGAAGCGCTCGTTGGCGTGCCAGTCGCCGACCGAGCGCTCCCAGCCCTTGTCGACGACGAACACCTCAGCCCCCACGCCGGCGGTGGCGTCCATCATGGCCAGGATCCTCGTGGTCGAGGTGTCCTCCTGCACACCCCAGGAGTTCGCCACCAGGCAGGGGAAACCGGGCTGTCCCGGGAGGTCGGAGAGGTCGGGGGACGTGATCATCTCCTCGATGATCAGCTGTCGCAACGCGGCCGCCCCGTCGTCGAGACCCCCGGGTCCGACCCGCAACCAGCCGATGGGCCCGGGCCCGGACCGGCTCTGCGGGGCGGGAGCGAAGGTGTCGCTCGGGAGCGCCGTGCTGATCACCACCTGGTCGGCCACGACCTCGACGCTCATCACCAGGTGGCCGCTGTACTCCCAGGCCAGGGACACGCACCGGTCGCCCACCCGGGCGACCAGCCAGGCAGCGGTGTCCTGGTGATCATCGTCCGGCTGCGGCGGCAGCACGGCGTCGGGGCGATAGCGGTGCCCGTCTCCGGTGAGGGGGAACTCCATCGCCACACCGTCACGGTGGGCGGCGGCGTCCGCGGTGCCGTACGGGCCTGCGTGCAGGCACAGGCTCTGGCCGGCTGCCACCCGCCGGGTCGCCGTGACCACCCCGCGATCGGCGTGGTCCCAGGAGAACGGGTGCAGCCACTCGACCTCGACGCTGCGCCCGGGCAGGCGGAGCTCGGCCAGCGCGGTGCCCGTCGGTCCATGATCAGCGAGAGTCGTGGTGAGGCGGGCGAAGCCGGCTGCCTCGCCGTCCGCGACGGCATGGCTCAGAACGAGATCAAGGGGCACGGTGGTCACGAACGGCTCCGGGGTCCTGGTGCTGGCACTACGTTGGACGGGTGGACGCACGCGATGAGGTGGCGGTGGTCACCGGCTCGGCCAAGGGCATCGGGGAGGCCATCGCCCGGGTGCTGGTCGAACGTGGCTGGAGGGTCGTCGGTCTCGACCGCGACGGCGACGCTCTGGAGCTGTTGGGCACCGAGCTGGGGGAGCGGTTCACGCCGGTGCCCGGCGACGTCACCCGGCGAGCCGATCTGGAACGGGCCCGGGAGGAGGCGCTGCGGCGGGGGCGACTCACCGGCTGGGTGAACAACGCCGGCATCGAGCGGCCGACCACGGCCCGGGCGCTGGACGAGGCCGACCTGCACGCCATCGTCGGAGTCAACCTGGTCGGCACCCTGCTGGGCTGCGCCGTGGCCACCGAGGCGATGCGTGGCCGCGGCGGCGCGATCGTGAACATGTCCAGCATCCACGCACTGGTGGGCTTTCCGGAGTCCTTCGTGTACGCCGCGACCAAGGGCGGCATCGACGCCCTGACCCGGCAGCTCGCCGTCGAGGAGGGGCCGCACGGCATCCGCTGCACCGCCGTCCGGCCCGGCGCGGTGCGGACGCCACTGACCCAGAGCTTCCTGGACGCGGCGGATGATCCGGCGGCGTTGCTCGAGGAGTACGCCGATCTGCATCCCATCCGCCGTCTGATCGAGCCGGTGGAGGTGGCCCGCGTGGTGGCCTTCCTGCTGTCCGACGAGGCGTCCTTCGTCAACGGCGAGGCGGTCACCGTGGACGGCGGGGCGACGGCCCGCTGCTATCCGTACCCGACCTGAGAGGGCCGACCGGGTCCGGGTGATCACTCGAGCCGCCGGATCGACCACCAGGCCGAGGTGGCGGACCCGAGCGGTGTGGGCAGTCCGTCCGACTGCAGCACGGCCCCGGTCGCGACGGCGACTTCCCGGCCGGAGTCCAGGTCCCGCACCGCGTACCGGGCGACCGGATCCAGACCGGTCGGTCGCACCGGCTGCCAGGACCACTGCGGTGGCAGCAGGAACGCCGCGAGGACGTGCTCCTCGCCCGAGGTCAGCTGGTAGGCCGGCTGCCGGTGTCCCTTCTCCTCGCGCAGCGGCTGATCCGTCAGGGGCCGGAGGGTGCCGTCGACCAGCAGGGGGCGAACGGACTCCTCGTACACCCGAAGGTGCCGACGCAGTCGTTCGCGCAGGTCGGGCCGCAGCTGGGTCAGTCGGATCGAGATGCCGAACCGGTGCAGCATCGCGGCCCTGATCTTGGTGTCGAACTGGTCCGGCGTGAGGAGGGTGCCGGAGTAGTCGACCTTCTGGAACCGGTGCTCGCCGCGCCACTCGCTCTGTGGCCAGTGCAGCAGCTGCCGCGGGGGGAGCATTCGGGCCGCGCCCCACAGGCAGGTGAGGTGGTGCTCGGTCCAGTCGGGGTCGGACAGGAAGAAGCCGTCCACGTGCGCGGCGAGGCCGGCATCGATCCGCAGGCCGCCCGACGCGCACGCCTCGAACACGGTGTGCGGGTGAGCCGCCCGGAGCCGGTCCAGCACGGCGTACAGGCCGAGGTAGTGCCTCAGCAGCCCGTCGTCGGGGGTGTGTCCGTGATCACCGCGCCGACAGCCGGCGCCGGGGTCGAGGTTGAAGTCCCACTTGATCCAGCGGGCGCCGGTCTCACCGATCAGCCGCGCGACGTGGTCGTGCACGTGGGTCCGGCCGGCGGGAGATCCCAGGCACACGTAGCCGAGCGACGATCCGGCGTCCTGCGCCAGGATCTCCGGGTGCTCGACGGCGACCGCCGCCCCACCTCCCACGGCCTCCGCCTCGATCCACAGGCCGAAGTCGATGCCTCTCTGTCGGGTCTGCTCGGCCAGCCAGGCCAGGCCGTGCGGGAACCGGGCCGTGTTCACCCGGTCCCAGTCGCCCCGTTCGGCCACCCAGTCGCTGCTGGCCTCGGCCCGGCCGAACCAGCCCGCGTCCAGCACCGCCACCTCGAGCCCCAGGTCGGCCGCGGCGGACGCCTCGGCCAGGAAGGTCGCCTCGTCGATCTCGGCGTCCTCGTACGGCCACCAGTGGTTCCACTCGGTCAGCAGCCCGACCGCCGAAGCGGGCACCTGCTCGGACAGCAGCAGCGCCAGTGCCGCCGCGGCGTCGGCCGTCGTCTCGCCGGTGGCGACACTGACCTCGGGCAGCCGGAGCTGCTCGCCGTCGGCCAGGATCATCAGCTGCCCGTCCGGATGGAGCCCGACCGCGATCTGCGTGCCGTCGGCGTCCGGGGTGACGACGAAGCGCCAGTTCCCGCTCCAGTGGACGGTGACGACGACGACCCCGCTGTCGGTCTCGGCGGCCAACCAGGGCAGTGCGCCGTTGCTCGAGCGACCGCTGGTGACCTCCCAGACGACCGACTCGCCGGCGGGCAGCGACTGCGGCTCGAACTCCAACCCCCACGAGCTGGTGAAGCCGGACAGGGCGCGGGTGGCCGTCGGCAGCACGATGGTCATCAGGTCGGGCGCAGAGCCACCGGGCTCCGTCGGGCCGGTGATCGTCGTCGCCCAGGTGGTGGCCGTGCCGGTGGCTCGGACGAGCGCCGGGGGAGCGTCGGAGTCGGCCACCAGGAGGCGATAGGCGTCGGTCACCGAACCGCCCCCGCGGGGACCGGACTCGGTTGCAGCACGATCTTCCCGGCGGAGTGACCGGCCACCAGCCGCTCGTACCAGGACTGGCCGGCCTCCAGTCCGGCGTGCACGATCTCGCCGTGGAACTCGATCTCACCGGACTGCAGGAGAGCTACCGCGTCGCTGAAGTCCTGCGGTGTGTAGGCGAAGCTGGTGACGCACGCGACCTCGCGACGGATCAGATCACGCACCGGCAGCATGGACTCGCCGGCGTGCAGCCCGACCAGGCAGACGTCGCCGCCGGCGCGGACCGCCTGCACCGCGCTCTGTCGCGTCTGGCTGCTGCCGACCGCGTCGAACACCACGTCGACACCGTGCCCCCCGGTGCGTTGTCGCACCAGGTCCAGCAGGTCGGGGTCGCCGTCGGGCAGCCGGACGCCCCCGCTGGCTCGCCCGGCCGGCACCCGACCGTCCATCCGCTCGGTGAACAGCAGCACCTCGACACCCTTTCGTCGCAGAACCTCCAGCAGCAGCAGACCGATCGGCCCGGCCCCGAGCACCAGCGCCGACCCGCCGCCGGCGACCGCCGTCCGGCCGACAGCGCGGAGCGCACAGGCGGTGGGCTCGGCCAGGATCGCCGCACCCGAGCCGCCTCGGAGCGGGTGCAGGGACCCGGCGTCGACGACCACGAGCTCGGCGTTGCTGCCGTTGACGTGAGCGCCCAGCAACCGCCGGTGCGGGCACACGTTCGGTCGTCCCGAGCGGCAGATGGGGCAGCGACCGCACGACCACAGGGGATTGACCGTGACCACGGAGCCGGGCTCCAGCTGCTGGGCGGGTGGCACCCCGGGTCCGTAGGAGTCCACGAGCCCGATCAGCTCGTGGCCGAACACCAACCCGGGATGCCGGAGCCCGTCGGTCCCCCGAAACCCGCCGAGCTCGGACCCGCAGATCCCCGACTGGGTGACGCGCACCCGCACCTCACCCGCTCCTGGTTGTGGGTCCGGGAGATCGACGAGCTCGAAGCGGCCGACCTCGGCGAGGACCAGGGCGCGCATCAGGTCAACAGCTTGGTGGCGCCGTCCTGCATCTTCTGGGCAGCGTCGGCCGGCGTCATCTTGTTGTTGAACAGCTGGTCGAAGTTGGGTCCGAACACCTCGTTGAAGATCTGCTGCATGTTGCCGGTGTAGATGTCGCCGATCCGGGCGTTCGGCAGGTTCTCCATGGCCTGGGTGAAGCCCTCGGGCATGCCGTCCAGCATCTCCGTGGAGCCCCGGGCCGCGTTCTGCAGCGGGATCCAGTCGTGGTTCTTCGCCATCGTCGACTGGAAGGTGGTGGCACTCCACAGCGCGAAGGCCTGGGCGGCGGAGATGGCTCCCGACTTCGCCGGTACGACCCAGCCACCCAGCCAGTACGGGGCGGTGCTGTTGCCCTGGTAGAGCGGCAACGGAGCCATCGCCCAGTCGTCCTTCATCTGCTGGTAGGACGCGATGTTCCAGGTGCCACCGGGCATCATCGAGTAGGCGCCCGAGGAGAAGCCGCCGTTGTTCTCGCTGACCGCCGCGCGTTCCTCCGGTCGCGGGGCCACGTGCTTGTTCCACATCAGGTCCTGGACGAACGTCATCGCCTCGACCACCTTGGGGTCGGTCATCTGGAAGGCGGTCGGCTCCAGAGGCTTGTCCACGAAGGCGGTGCCGGCGGCCCAGGCCAGCGTCTGGATGCCCCACCAGACCCCGAGGTCGCCGATGTCCAGCCCCCACTGGCTGACCTTGCTGCCGTTCTTCTTGGTCAGCTTCGGCGCCGTCTCCACCACCTTGTCCCAGGTCCAGGTGGCGTCGGGGTAGTCGAGGCCGGCGGCGTCGAAGTGCGTCTTGTTGTAGAACAGGGCCATCGACTGGATGTTCTCCGGCACGCAGTAGAGGTTGCTGCCGTCGAACTTCCACGGGTCGTAGAGCTTGACCGGGTACTTGGTGTCGTCCACCATCTCCGTGGCGTCGATCGCCGGCTGCTGGTCGAAGATCAGGCCCTTCTTGAAGTGGGCGTACGCCTGCACGTCCCAGTAGTAGATGTCGAACGGCTTGTTGGCGGCGTACTGCAGCTGGATCTTCTGCCAGTACTGGTCGTAGGGCAGGAAGTTGATCTTGGCGGTGAACTTCCCGGCCATCTCGGTGTTGAACTGGGCGACGCGCTTCTTGAAGTTGTCGTCGATCGTCGGTCCGTTGGTCCAGGCCAGCACCTCCAGATCGGTGCGGCCGACGATCTCGGTGCTGCTCGGTGCGGGTGCCTGGGCGGCCGGCTCGTCGCTGCCCGAGCAGCCGGCCAGGGTCAGGGCCGACGCACCGAGCAGCCCGCCGAGGAGGGTGCGGCGACTGACCGGGAGGTGACGGAACGGGCTCGGATTGACCATGGTGGCTGTTTCCCCTTCGTTGGGTGCTGGTCGGAACTGTGGGTGCTGGTCGGAACTTCGAGTGCTGGTCGAGCTGGACGGGCTACTTGCTGACGCCGCTGACGGCGATCCCCTTGATGAAGTAGCGCTGGGCGAGCAGGAAGACGACGATCGAGGGCAGGGCGGCGATGGTGGTGGCCGCCATCAGGAGATGGGTCTGGGGTCCGATCCGGGGTGAGCCGCTGAAGTAGGACAGCGCCACCGCGATCGTGTACTTGGACTCGTCGGACAGGTAGATGACCGGTCCGAAGAAGTCGTTGTAGGCCGACACGAACGTGAACACCGACACGGTGGCGATCACCGGCCAGGACAACGGCAGGAAGATCGTCCACCAGATCCGGAGGTAGCCGGCGCCGTCGATCCGGGCCGCCTCCTCCAGCTCCTTGGGGATGCCCAGGAAGAACTGCCGGAACAAGAAGATGAAGAAGGCGGAGCCGAAGAACGCGGGCAGGATCAGCGGCTTGAACGTGTTCAGCCAACCGAGGTGGTTGAACACGATGTAGGTCGGGACCAGGGTGACAGTGGTGGGCAGCATCAGCGTCGCCATCAGGACCAGGAAGATGGCGTTGCGGCCGGGTGCCTTCAGCCGGGCGAACCCGTACGCGCAGAACGAGCAGCTGAGCAGCGTCCCGACGGTGACCAGACCGACGATGGTCGCGGTGTTGAGGATGTACCGCTGGAACGGCACCAGCTGCAGGACCTCGGGGTAGTTGCCCCACTGGGGCTGGAAGATCCAGATGGGCGGCATCACGAACACCTGGTCCGGGGCCTTGAGGGAGGTGAGCACCATCCAGACCACGGGCATCAGGACGAGGAGACAGCCGATGGACAGCGCGATGGTCAGCAGCCAGGAGCCGAGGGTCATCCGCGGACGGTTCTTGCTCGCCCGGAACGGGCGGACGGCGGTGCTCACCGCTCCTCACCGGCCTCGCTGTGCACCCACATGGGCATCGACCGGAAGACCAGCAGGGTGAACACCAAGATGATGGCGAAGGTCACCCAGGCGATGGCGGAGGCGTAGCCCATCTTGAGGTACTGGAAGGCGTTCTGGTAGAGGTACACCGACAGCAGCAGGGTGGAGTTGTTCGGTCCGCCCTTGGTCAGCACGAACGGTTCGGCGAACACCTGCAGGCTGGCGATGATGCCCATGATCAGGTTGAAGAAGGTGACCGGTGACAGGATCGGCACGGTGACGTGCAGGTGCTGGCGGAAGCGGCTGGCGCCGTCGACCTGAGCGGCCTCGTAGAGCTCCTTCGGAACGCCCTGCAGCCCGGCCAGGTAGATCAGCATGGTGGCGCCGAAACCCCACAGGCTCATGAAGATCAGTGCCCGCAGCGCCCACTGCTCATCGGTCAACCACGCCGGGCCCGCGATGCCGATCCGGGCCAGACCGGCGTTGATCAGGCCGTACTCGCCGTTGAACATCCACTTCCACAGCGTCGCGACAGCCACCCCGCTGATGACGCTGGGCAGGTAGTAGGCGGACCGGAAGAACGGCAGGGCGGGGATCTTGGCGTTCAGCATGATCGCGAGCACCAGGGCGATGATCATCGTGCAGGGCACGGCCACCAACCCGTAGATCAGCGTCACGCTGAGTGACTTGCGGAACAGGGGGTCGGCCACCAGGTTCGTGTAGTTGTCGGCGCCGACCCACTCCGGTGAGCTGAGCAGGTCGTAGGAGGTGAAGCTGAGCCACAGGGACGCGATCATCGGACCGAGGGAGAACAGCAGCAGACCGAGGATCGCCGGCGCGATGAAGACGTAGCACCAGATGGCCTGCCGCCGGGCCAGGGTGCCGCGACGCCGCGGCGGGTCCTGTGCGGCCGGGGCCGACCGCGATGTCGACGTGAGTGTCGCCATGACTCCCGTTCTGTGCCACCGACGTGTTCCGATTATCGGAACACCTTTCCTCTGGGTGGGATGGTGTTATCGTACGACAGCAATCGAGGAGGTCAAGTACCTCGCGCAACGGATGCGTATCGGCGGGTGGTGGACGATGTCGGACGGCGGGTTGACGGGCTCCGCCCGGGTGCTGGCCATCCTGCGCTGCCTGGGCGAGCGACCGGCGGGCGCCCGGCTCGGGGAGGTGGCGGCGGCGGTCGAGGCCCCGAAGTCCAGTGTGCACAGGGCTCTCGCGGCGCTGGTGGACAGCGGCTTCGCGCGGCAGGACGCCGACGGCGTCTATCACCTGGGCTTCGACCTGCTCCAGCTCGTGTTCGGCTACCACGAGAGCCAGCAGTCCAGCTCGACCGTCGAGCCGGTCCTGCGCCGGTTGGCCGACGCGACCGGGGAGACCACCCACTACGGCGTCCTGGTCGGGGCGGACATCGTCTACCAGGCCAAGGTCTCGCCGACCCGCAAGACGTTCCAGATGAGCTCGGTGATCGGCGGCGGCAACCCGGCGTACCGGACCGGTCTGGGCAAGGCGTTGTTGATGCACCGGTTGCGCGATCTCGCATCCGTGCAGGACTACGTCGCCCAGCACGGCCCGTTGTCGGCCAAGACGGCCCACACCCTCACCACGGCCGCGCAGCTCGATGCCGCGTTCCGCGAGGGTCGGGCACGCGGCTTCGCCATGGACCTGCAGGAGAACGACGTCGGGATCGTCTGCATCGCCTTCCCCTTGTTCCTCGACTCCCCGAGCATCCCGGCCGGCGCCCTCAGCATCAGTGCGGTGTCCAGCCGGACCTCGCCGGAGGAGCTGATCGCCCAGGCCGCTGTCGTCCGCCAGATCGTCAGCGAGGAGCTGGGGGAGCGGGTGCTGGCTCCCGAGCCGGTTCCCGCGGACGACGCGGCACCGTCACGATCCGCGTCCCGGCCAGGTTCCCGGCCACATTCCCAGCGAGGTGCCCTGTGAGCTCGGACCGACGGACGTCCGACCTGACGATCACGGACGTGCAGGCCGTGTTCTGTCGGCTGGACGAGATCGACGCAGAGCGGTGTGACGGCACCCAGGACACGCTGTTGATCTTCGTGACCGCCAGCGACGGCACCGTCGGGGTCGGCGAGGTCGACTCCGCGCCGGTGGTGGCCAAGGCCGTGGTGGAGGCAGAGCCCTCGCACCTGATCGCCCGCGGTCTCCGCTCGATCCTGCTCGGTCGCAACCCGTTGGACATCGAGGTCTGCTGGCACGCGATGGTGACGGGCAGCCGCTACTTCTCCGGCGGGGCGACCATGCACGCGATCAGCGGCGTGGACATCGCGCTCTGGGACCTGGCGGGCAAGATCCTCGGCCTGCCGGTCGCGCGGCTGCTCGGTGGAGCGCGCTCGGAGTGGCTGGACGCGTACGCGAGCCTGGTGATGCCGGAGACGCCTGCCCTGGCGGCGAAGGAGGCCGTGCGCTACGCCGAGCGCGGCTATCGCAAGATCAAGTTCGGTTGGGGTCCGATCGGTCAGGACCTCGCGTTCAACGAGTCCTTGGTGCGCGAGATCCGTCGCGCGGCCGGGGACGACGTCGAGATCATGATCGATGCCGGTCAGGTGTGGGACACCAAGACCGCGCTGCGGATGGCGGCGATGCTGGAGAGCCACGCCATCGGCTGGTTGGAGGAGCCGGTGGCGCCGGACAACCTGGTCGGGTACAGGGCGCTGTCCGACCGCAGCTCGCTGACCATCGCCGGCGGTGAGGCCGAGAGCGACTACGCCGCGTTCGAGCGGTTGATCGACGAGGGCGGGGTCGACCTGATCCAGCCCGATCTCGCCCGCTGCGGAGGACTGACCCAGGGTCGCCGCCTCGCCTGGCTGGCGCAGCAGCGGCATCGCCGGGTGGTGCCGCACGCGTTCAAGAGCGGCGTGCTGGTGGCCGCCTCGACCCACTTCGCGGCGACCATCCCCAACGGCGGCCTGATCGAGCACACGGTGTCGACCTCGCCGATCGCCCGCGATCTCGTGCGCCGGGAGATCACCTTCGTCGACGGAAGGGTCCGGGTGCCACTCGATCGGCCCGGCCTGGGGGTCGAGGTCGACCTCGATGTCCTGGAGCGGCTGCGTGTCGGCTGATCGCTCGCCGAGACTCAGCCTCGAGTGGTCGCTGGCCGGGCAGCCCACGGTCGTGCTGGAGAACCGCCGACTGCGGGCCGTGATGCTGCCCGGTCTGGGCGGCAAGATCATCAGCCTGGTCGACAAGGCGGCCGATGTCGAGCTCCTGTGGCGCAACGAGCGGGTGCCCGTCCGACCGGTCCCGTTCGGTTCCGGCTACGACGACGTGTTCCTCGGGGGCTGGGACGAGCTGTTCCCGAACGACGAACCCGAGGTCCTGGCCGGCGAGGCGATGCCCGACCACGGTGAGCTCTGGTCGCTGCCCTGGACGATCACCGATCTCGTCGAGGGTGCCGACGAGGTCGCCGTCGAGCTCACCGTACGGGGGCCGATCTCGGCCACGTCGGTGACCAAGCGCCTGGCCCTCGGCAGCGGCCCGGACCTGCGCACCGACTACCGCGTCACCAACGAGGGGCGGCGGGACCTGCCGTTCCTGTGGAAGTCCCACATCGCCGTCCGGCTCCAGCGCGACACCACCGTGGCCCTGGCCGCCCGCGACGTCCTGGTGCACGAGTTCGGCGTGCCCCGGGTCCGACCGACGGGCGGCTCGTTCACCTGGCCGACGGCGGTGGTCGACGGGGTGGAGCACGACTTCCGGAGGCTGCCGGACACCGCCGACGGGGGGATCTGCGAGTTCCTCATCGTCACCTCGCTGGAGGAGGGTCGCTGCGGCGTGGAGCATCCGAGGGCCGGCACCGGGCTCACCCTGGAGTGGGATGCCGCGGACCTGCCGTCCTGCTGGACCTTCGCCTCGTACGGTGGCGGGTGGCGCGGTCTCGACGTCCTGGTCCTGGAACCCTGCACCGGGTATCCGCTCTCCGTGCTCGACGGGGTGGCGGACGGCACGCACCAGGTGCTGCCGTCCGGGGCGACCAAGGCGTGGTCGCTCACGGCGTGGGTAGGCGGAGACGCGGCACGGTGAGCAGCGACCCGACGAGCGCCACGACCGCGCAGCCGTAGAAGGTGACGGCGATGCTGGTGCGGTCCGCCACCAACCCGACCAGGGGGGCGCCGACGGCCTGGCCGATCGCGATCATGAAGAAGGCCAGCCCGACGCCGAACGAGGCTCGGCGGGGGTAGAGCCGGGTCGCCCAGACCAGGACCACCCCCGTCAGGGCGATGTAGGACGCACCGAAGACGGCCCCGGCCAGGAGCGCCAGGGCTGCGTTGCCGGCGCCGGCGCCCAATCCGGCGACACCCACGGCGAGCAGCAGCATCACCACGGTCCAGGCCCGGGCCAGCCCCAGGCCAGTCACGAGTGGACCCGAGAAGGCACCGACCACCCCGGCGGCGCCGATCACGGTCCAGGTCGCCGGTGCCGCCCAGCTGGTCGTGGGGTTCGCCGCCGACACCAGGTCCTGGCCGAACGTCCACACCGCGATGCTGGCCAGACCCATCGCCGTCGCCGCCACCAGCAGCCGACCGAGACCCGTGGGACGGCCTCGCTCGGCCGTCCGCTCCGGGTCGGCGCGACCACCGCTCGGGACCGCGCGGGCCACGCAGACCGTGACCACCACGGCGGCTGTGGCGAACAGCGCCCAGGCGGTACGCCACTGATCGGCCAGCAGCAGCGCCACCGGCCCGGACACGAGCACCCCCACACCGGTGCCGGCGTTCACCACGGTCTGGGCGGTGTCCCGTGATCGTTCGGCGACCGAGCGGGCCACGGCGGCGGCGAGGGGCGGTGAGGCGCTGCCGGTGCTCGAGCCCGCGATCAGCACCCCGACCGCCAGGACCACCGCCGACGGCGAGGCCGCGACGATCGCCATCCCGACGGCGGCGACCACCCCGGCGGCCACGGCCACTCGCCGCGGACCCCACCGCGCGGTGGCGATCATGCTGAGTCCGATGGCCAGGCAGTAGCCGACGTAGCTGCCCGCCGCGATCAGCCCCGTGGTGGTGGGCGTGAAGGCGAACTCGTCGGCGAACCGCGGGGCGTAGAGGCCGTAGGCGAACCGGGCCAGGCCGTAGCAGGTGGCGATCAGGCCGACACCCGCCACCACGAGGCCCGACGCCAGACCGACCGGAGTTGCCACGCCGCAGCGTAACCGTCAGTCGTGAGCCTCCACCGTGCCCGTGCCCCAGCTCGTCGATGGGCCCGAGCCCTGCCAGGTCCTGCCCTTTCGCGCAGAGTTGTCGACCCACGCTTTCGTCGAGTCGACGACACGGACAAGATCGAGTTGGCTCGGGCGTACGGCAAGCAGAAGGCCCTGACGGGAGGTGGTCCGGTGCACGAGGCCGAGCCTTCCCCTCCAGTGCGGCGTCGGAGATCGCCGCCGGTGCGCCCGCTGCCTGCCCAGCGGGAAGCGGTGGTCACCGGAGCCTGGACCCCGGCCGAGGTGGTGGCCCTGCAGCGCGCCGCCGGCAATGCCGCGATCGCCGGCCGGCTGACGACGGTTCAGCGGCAGGAGGTGCCGAGGCCGGAGGACGCCGCGGGTCGGGCAGCGAGGCTGATCAACGCCTTCGGGTCCGAGCGCAGCAACGAGAAGCGTGACGAAGTGCTCCGGGCCTGCATGGCCGCCGCCGGTCGCTACGATGCGGTCGGCAAGGCGCTGGAGTTCCTGAAGCCGGGAACGACCGTGGCCGCCGCGGTCAGCGCGGCCGGGATGAGCGATGCCGACGGTGCGCGCGTCTACAGCTACCTCCGGTTCGGCCCCAGCCTGCGGCTGGCGGACAAGCTGTTCTTCGCCGGCATCGGTGCCGGCACGGACAAGGAGACGCTGTGGCGGCTGCTCCCGCTGGTCCGGCAGGACCTGGCCAAGACCAGTGGTGAGTTCTCCGACTCCTACGGCAGCGCCGGACCCACCGCCTACAAGAACGCCTACACCAAGGACGGCACCCTGGCCGACGGCACCCAGAACCGGATCGCGGGATTCCTCGAGGAGGAGGCCGACGACGAGCCCGAGCGGGCGAAGTTCATGGCCTTGCTGGCGTTCGGTGAGCTGCGGGCCGCTGACGAGATCCACATCGCGATCAGGTCCGTCCACGCGCTCGCCGGGTCCCTCATGGCCGCCCTCACCAAAGCTGCCTCGAACACCGGTCCCGGCACCAAACCGACCATCGAGGCCGACTACAAGGCCACCTACAAACGAGATCTGATCCCCATCCTCGAAGCAGAGCTCGGGGTGAAGAGCGACGACTACGCGAAGGCCCGGCTGATCCTCAGCGGCGACTACACAGCGAAGAAGCGGATCCAGTTCGCCTGCGAGGGCGTGGGCACGAGCATGAAGGAGATCTGGTCGGCGCTGGAGGACGCCCGCAAGGGTGGCCAGCTCGAACCGCTCCGCAAGGAGTGGAGCGAGGGTGGCGAGATCAAGACCTGGATCGACGGCGAGCTGGTGATCACCGACGCCGACAAGAAGAAGATCGCCGCGATCCTGGAAGACAAGGGCGACATGGATTCCCGGCTGGTTCAGCTGGGACTCACCGTCGACGACACCAACGAGGTGCTCAAGGCGGCGATGGAGCGCCAGGACGTCAACGCCTCGTTCGCGGCGGAGTGGAAGAACACCGGCGGCGCCTTCTACAAGGCGTTCACCCAGGAGGGCAAGCGGGGCGTCGTGTGGGGCGACCTGATCGTCAACGGCACGGTCCTCCAGCGGCTGGATCTGGCCGCGACCACGCTGCGCAGCGAGGATGCCGTGCTCGCCATCCTGGCCCGCCCCGACGTCGACGACGCGGCCCGGACGACCATCCGGTCCGACCACCTGCTGCTGAAGGCTCTTCAGCAGATGGATGCCTGGCCGCGGATAGAGCCTCTGGTCCAACCGCGTGACGACATCAAGGCTCGCGCCGAGTGGATGAAGCGGAAGTTCGACACCGAAGCGACGTCGGGACTCGGTCTGGCCGGCACCTCGGCCGCCGCGTACGCGTTCGACGACGAGGCCCGCGAACTCGATGTGGCCCTCGGAAAGGCCAAGGACCCCGACCACCTGACCGATGAGGAGCGGCGCACCCTGGCCCCCAAGGCGAAGAGCGCCGAGGACGCGCTCGCCGCCTTCATCCGCGTCCGGGACGAGCTGGATGCCGTCGCCGTGCAGGTGATCGGTGCGGTGCTGGGGCTGTTGGCCACCGTGGCGACCGGCGGTGCGGCCGGTCCGGTGGTGGCCGGCATGGTGGCCCGTGCCGCCCTCGCTCAAGGAGTCGCGAGCGTCGCCGCGGTCTGGATGGTCAAGGGGGAACGGGTCACCGGTGCCGAAGCGGCGCGGGCCTTCGCGGTCGGTACGGTCAGTGGCGCGACCGGTGCGTTGCTTCCGTCGCCGATCATGTCGGCGCTCTCGCCGGCCTACAAGGAGGCGGTGCGCACCGGCACCATCCAGGTCGCCGAGCAGGTGGCCGCCAAGGAGTTCAGCACGGTCGGCCTGGGGGTGATGAAGGGGACGCTGGAGGGCGCGGGCAGTGGTGCCGCCGGCGGTCTGGTCGACGCAGCCTCTCGCGGGGACACCTGGAAGTACGGCTTCGTGGAAGGGCTGAAGTCCACGCTGGCCGACGGCCTGCGGGCCGGCACGTCAGGGGCCGTGACCGGCGGAGCCATCCAGCTGATCAGGCTCTCGCTGTTCGGCTCGAAGCCGGGCGCGAAGCCGCCGCAGCCGGGTGCCCCGCCCGAGCCGGCCCCGGCTCCCGCCGCACTCGACCGAGCCACCATCGACCGGGCGCGGGCGGTTCTCGACGGCGAGGGTGCACTCACGATGGACCGCTGGACGAGCGAGATCCTGCCCCAGCTGGGCGGGGACGCGACGGTGGCCCGGCAGGCGCTGGTGGCCGCCCGGAAGGAGCTCGTGGACGCAGCGGTGGCCCGAGCCCAGCAGAAGCTGACCGGGCGCGGTGTCCAGGTCAAGGTGACTCACCCGCCCGGACTCGACGGGGTGGTCGATCTCGAGTTCGTGCCGATCGACGGTTCGCCGCTGGCGTCGCAGCCGGCCGAGGCGAAGGCGGCCACGCTCCGGTCGGCCGCCGAGCAGGTGGGTGCCGAGCTGGGACAGGGCGCCGAGAGCCGGTTGAACCTGCGGCTCCGCGCGGCCGGCGCCGAGGCCGTCGGGGGTGTCCGTGGACCCGACGTGTACGGCAAGCGGGAGATGCTGATGACGGACGCGAAGCTCGCCGATGTGATCAAGAAGGAGGTGCTCGCCAAGGCACCCGCGACCGAGGGGTGGGCGGTGAAGGGCACCACGTTCACGGAGGTGGCCGGTGCGCCCTTGACGTACGAGCTCAACGTTCCGGCGCCTGCCCCGATGGCCGGCGCCGGCCCGGGGGTCGCCACCAAGGTCACCGTGAAGGTCGTCCGGGTCAAGAGCACCGCCATGTCGACCGATGCCCATCCGACAGCGGGAGGTGGCAGCCTGGCCGGTCCTGGACGGGTCCGCTTGAGCAAGTCGACTGCAGGCGGCGACTGGACCGGCACCATCGACATCGACCCGCAGCTGGAACCGGACTTCGTGCGTTTCGTCGTCGGGCACGAGCTCGATGAGATGTCCCGGATCATCCGGACGAACCCGGCCAGCCAGGCCGACATCGACGCTCAGATGCGGCCGGCCGTGTTCACCCAGGAACCGCCGATCCTGTCCGGTGGCTCGCCCCGGGCCACCGCGCACGACCATGCCGCTGCGGTCGAGCTGTTCGATCTCCAACGGGCCCTCCGCACCGCGAGTGGGTCGAAGAAGGCGGCGCTCGAGGCATCGGCCAAGAAGCTGATCTCGTACATGGGCTTGGAGGACTCGACGAACCTCGGGGCCAAGCTGGCCGTGCTGGAGCAGTACGCCGACTTCCCCGAGGCCGTGAAGTTCGTCGAGGCGCTGCGCGAACGTGCCGGTCGACAGACCACCTTCCAGGCGTTCGGCGGGGTCGGGATCCCGGCGGGGTCCGGTCTGGCGACCAACCCGTCGCTGGTGCAGCATCTCGCTCTACCGGAAGCGACCAGGGCGGGGGACTTCCTGACCAAGGGGATCGGCGGCGGCCACGACCAGGCCACCCTGCTCTCGTGGGTGGCGAACTCCGGCAACGGCTACGGTTTGCGGATGATGGGCCAGAAGAGCGGCGCCGGCTTCATCGTCACCGCCTACGAGCAGTACCGCTGGACCGGTGGCGGCGAGCCACCGCCCTTTCCGGGCACGGCGAACCCGCCCGGTTGGCAGCTCGCCACGGGACCTGGCGCGGGCGGCACAGGCTTCCTGCCCAAGACGGCCATCGACAACCTGCCCGCGTTCCTCAAGGCCGTCGACGACGAGCTGGCCAAGCTGCCCGCCACGAGGTGGAAGGGTGTCCCGAAGGCCGACATCCCGCTCTCCGTGGGGGGTGTCGGCGTGATGCTCCACGTCAAGGACGGCGTCGTGACGACGGTGTATGCGCAATGGCCGTGAGATCCCTGACGGTCGAGGGACTGGCGTTCCCGCTGGTCGGTGAGAACGGCGACACGATCCTCGCCGACGACGTCGCCGCCGTGTCACCGCTGGTACGCCTGGTCAACGCCGCGGTCTCCGGCACCCTGGGCGCACCCGAGGGCGGTGCCACGATCGGACAGGGTCTGGAGGAACGTCTCGCTCGCAGCGAGCCGGTCGCCGGCACCGATCTTCTCGGCGCCCCGGTGCAGGCCAGGTTCGTGCCCGACACTGCCATCGCCTCGATGGTCGGCGAGGCGCGACGCTGGTCCACCTTCGCCGGATCACCAGTGCTGACCAACACCTACCTCGTCTCCACCGGCAGTGATGCCGTCCTGGTCCCACGACCGGTGCTGGTGCAGCTCATCGCCCGACTGGACCAGCTCCGTTCCGGCCCGACCGCACCCCTGGCGCCGGCACCTGAGCTGCCCCCGGATGACTTGTACGCCGCCTTCGGCATCGGTGGCAGCAGCACCGAGCCGACTCGCCTCGATCGTGACCTCGCCGTCTATCTGGAGGAGCAGGCCGTCATCGTCGACGCGCTGGAGCTCGCCGACACGCTGCCGTCGCTCGCGTCAGCGAAGATCAAACGGATCCTGCTGCTCGACACACTGGAGTCCCTCGGGCTCCTGTCCGGACCGGACGAGACGGCTCGGGTCCTGCTCGACACCAGTCGCGCCGGTCGCGTGCTGGGGTACGTCGCTGCTGCTGATGAGCTGCGCGCCTACCTCCGGAGCCGGACCCGGCGTCAGCTGATCCCCGAGCCGCGATCGATGGCCGTCATCGGCGGACCGGTGTCCCTCGACTGGTTCCGGCTGGCCGCGTCGACGCCGGCCGGCGTCGACCCGGACCTGTGGTTGGCCCACTGGGAGAGGGTTGTCGCCGGCGGCGACCTGAGCGGGACCTTCGGCGACGACGGTCGCCGGTATGCGGTGGCCGTCCGCGACGAGGGCGGTCCCCTCCCAGCGGTGCTGCGCGTGGTGGAGGTCTAGCCGGCGGCAGCAGCCCGTCGAGGAGGTCGTCGCCCCCAGGACGGCCAGGTTTCCGCCGAGAGCCGTCTCGCCCATATCCTTCGGCGAGTGACATCGGACTCTCAGCGACCGTTCGTGGTCGGCGTGATCGGCGGCGGCCAGCTCGCCCGGATGATGGACGAGGCCGCCACCGGCCTGGGGCTGCGGCTGCGGCTGCTGGCCGAGGGCCCGGACACCTCGGCGGCCACCGTCGTCCACGACGTGACCGTCGGCGACTACACCGACCCGACCACCGTGAAGGCCTTCGCCGCCGGCTGCGACGTGATCACGTTCGACCACGAGCACGTGCCGACGAACCTGCTGCACGAGCTGGTGGACGCCGGTGTCGCGGTGCGGCCGGGGCCGGAGGCTCTCGTGCACGCCCAGGACAAGGCCGTGATGCGCGACCGGTTGAGTGCGCTGGGCGCTCCCTGCCCGACCTACCGGGTGGTGCCGGATGCGGCCGCGCTGATCGCGTTCGGCGACGACATCGGCTGGCCGGTGATCGCCAAGACCTCCCGGGGTGGCTACGACGGCAAGGGGGTTTGGAAGCTCGACTCAGCCGCCGAGGCCGACCAGCCGTTCGCGGACCTGACTGCCGGCGTCGCGGTGATCGCGGAGGAGTTCATCGACTTCCGGCGCGAGCTGAGTGCCCTGGTGGTGCGCTCCCCGTCGGCTCAGGCGGTGGCCTACCCGGTCTCGGAATCCGTGCAGCGCAACGGAGTCTGCGTGGAGACGACCACACCGGCCCCGGGTCTGGAGGACGACCGAGCGGTCCAGATCCAGCAGCTGGCGCTCGGCATCGCCCACGAGCTCGGTGTGGTCGGACTCCTCGCCGTCGAGCTGATGGAACGCCAGGACGGCTCCGTGGTGGTCAACGAGCTCGCCATGCGCCCGCACAACACCGGCCACTGGAGCATCGACGGTGCCCACACCTCGCAGTTCGAGAACCACCTCCGCGCCGTGGTCGACCTGCCGCTGGGCGACCCGGCGGCGCGCGAGCCGTACACGGTGATGGCGAACGTTCTCGGCGGCTCGGTGAGCGACCTGCCCTCGGCGCTGCTGCACTGCTTCGCCCGGGACCGACGGCTGCGCGTCCAGCTGTACGGCAAGGAGGTCAAGCCGGGCCGCAAGGTCGGCCACGTGACCACGTACGGTCGCGACCTCGACGACGTCCGCAAGCGGGCCCGGCACGCCGCGGGCTATCTGATGGGAGAAGACGTATGAGCGCAGCAGGCGACACGAGTGGGGCTGACAAGAGAGCCGCAGCCGACAGGGCGCGCGTCGGCATCGTGATGGGCTCGGACTCGGACTGGCCGGTGATGAGCGCCGCCGGGGAGGCGCTGGCCGAGTTCGAGATCGCGTACGAGGCCGATGTCGTCTCCGCCCACCGGATGCCGGAGGCGATGCTCCGCTACGGCCGCGACGCCCACACCCGGGGCATCGAGGTGATCATCGCCGGGGCCGGGGGTGCCGCCCACCTGCCGGGCATGCTGGCGGCGTTGACCCCGCTGCCCGTGATCGGTGTGCCGGTGCCGCTGAAGTACCTGGACGGCATGGACTCCTTGCTGTCGATCGTGCAGATGCCCAGCGGCGTGCCGGTGGCGACCGTGGCGATCGGCAACGCGCGGAACGCCGGGCTGCTCGCCGCCCGGATCCTGGCCACCGGCGACCCGGCGCTCACCGAGCGGTTGGTGACGTTCGCCGGCGAGCTGCGAGCGACGGCCGAGGCCAAGGGTGCCAAGGTCCGCGACGCATCTCGAGGCGTCTGAGTCGTGGCGTCGTTGATCACCGAGGGCGTGGGCGGGGCCGCCCTGTTGCTGAAGGGACTGCGGTTCCTGGCTCAGCGCCCGAGGCTGTTCTGGTTGGGAGCGGTGCCGCCGTTCATCATGTCCGTGATCTTCGCGGTGCTGTTCGTGCTGCTCGTCACCGAGCTGAGCGTGATCGCCGACGCCATCACCCCGTTCGCCGACGGCTGGGCCGAGGCCGCCCGCACGGCGGTGCAGGTGCTGGCAGGTGCCGGGGTGCTCGGCGCCACCTTGCTGGTCATGATCATCTCCTTCAGCACCCTGACGATGGCCTTCGGGGCGCCGATCTACGACAAGATCAGCGAGGCGGTCGATGCCGAGCTCTCCGGTGGACTGCCCGACCACGACGAGTCCTGGCGCAGCTCGCTGCCCCGGGCACTGCGGCAGTCGGTCGGTCTGATCGCGATCTCGGTGGCCGCCGCGCTGCCGCTGTTCCTCGCCCAGTTCATCCCGGTGGTGGGTCAGACCGTGATCCCCGTCGTCGCCGCGTGCTTCGGCGGGTGGATGCTCTGCTTCGAGCTGGTCGGCCCGAGCTTCGAACGGCGCGGCATCCCGCGGCTGGCCGAGCGTCGAGCCGCGATGCAGCGCCGTCGTTGGCGGGTGCTGGGCTTCTCGGTCCCGTGCTTCCTGCTGCTCGCGATCCCGTTCGTCGCCGTGGTGGTCTTTCCGGTGGCCACGGCGGGCGGGGTGTTCCTGACGCGCGAGCTGCTGGCCTCGGCCGCTCCGAACGGCACCGCCGGCGCGAGCGAGGCGACCGGCTGATCTCAGCCGGGTGCCGTCGCGGTGCTCTCCCGCTCCACCAGCACGGGTGTGGAGTCGAGGTGGGCGGCCGGCTCGGCGCCCTCGAGCAGCGCGAAGGTCCGTCGACCGACGTGCGCACCGAAGGCCATCACGTCGTGGCTCAGGGCGGACATCATCGGGTGCGTGATGGTGCAGAGGGCCGAGTCGTCCCACGCCAGCAGGCTGACCTCCTGCGGCACCGAGACCCCCAGCTCGGTCAGCGCGGACAGACCGGCGATGGCCATCAGGTCGTTGTCGAACACGATCGCCGTCGGTGGCTCCGCTCGGTGCCACAGCTCTCGGGTCGCGTGTCCACCGGCGGCATCCGAGAAGTCGGCGTGCACGATCTCGCCGGACAGGCCTTCGGCGGCCACCGCTTGCCGGAAGGCGAGGTCACGCACCCGCGTGTGGCTGAGACCCGGCGTGCCCGCCACCCGGCCGAAGCGACGATGACCCAGCTCGACCAGACGACCGACAGCGGAGGCCATGGCCGTCGCGTCGTCGGTCCACACCGTCGTGAAGCCCCCGGTGACGGAAGGGTCGCCGACGAACACCGCCGGGAGCCCGAGCTCCTCGAGCGCCGCGACGCGGGTGTCGCCGACGCGGACGTCGACGACGACGACGGCATCGACCCGCTGCTCGGACCACCACCGCGGGTAGAGCTCCAGCTCGTCGGACGACGTCGCCGTCAGCTGGAGCAGCAGCGCATACCCGCGCCGGGAGAGCTCACTCTGCAGCCCGGCCACGAACTCCATGTAGAACGGCTCGAAGCCCAGCGTCCGTGGGTCTCTGGCCAGCACCAGCCCGAAGGTCTCGGTGCGCGAGCCCGACAGCATCCGGGCGGTTCGGTTGGGAGCCCAGCCCAGCTCCTGGGCCACCTCCAAGATCTTGGTCCGCGTCTTGTCCGAGACGCCGGGCCGACCGTTCAGGGCGTACGAGACCGCACCCTTGGACACACCGGCCTGCCGGGCGATGTCATTGATGGTGACACGGGGCATGGTGGACAGAGACTAGCGACTGAACCGGTTTTGCGATATGCCCGACACCGGGGCGTCCCCGCCTTTCCTGAACGGATGTTTGGTGAAAGGGTGGAGCTCGTCCACGAACATCACGAGCCGGATCCCCGGCTCCGTACGAGGAGACACATGCTCAACCCTGACCAGCTGTCGGTCCAGCTCTACACCGTGCGTGGGGCGCTCGCCGAGGACTTCGACGGCACCCTGGCGAAGATCGCCGCCTTCGGTTACACGCAGGTCGAGCCCTTCGCCTTCACCAGCTTCTTCGACGATCTCAAGACCGGGCTCAGCGCGCACGGTCTGACGGCGCCGACCACGCACATGGGTCTGCTGGCTGCCGACGACCAGGACGCGATCTTCGCCGCGGCCCGGGAGCTGGGCGTCAAGACCGTCATCGCGCCGTCCAGCCCCCGGACCGCGTGGGAGACCGCCGAGGGCATCGCCGGTGTCGCCGCCGACCTCAACGCCGCGGCCGCCAAGGCCGCCGAGTACGGTCTGACCGTCGGCTACCACAATCACCAGTACGAGCTGACCTCTCGGATCGACGGACAGCACGGGCTCGAGGTGCTGGCCGCGCAGCTCGATCCGGGCGTGGTGCTGGAAGTCGACACCTACTGGGCGTACGTCGGCGGTGCCGATGTCCCCGCACTGCTGGAGAAGCTCGGCGAACGGGTCGTCGCGCTGCACATCAAGGACGGAGACGGATCGTTGGACAACAAGAAGCAGGTGGCCGTGGGCTCGGGTTCCGTGCCTGTGCACGACTACATGGCGGCTGCTCCCGCAGCGCTGTTCGTGGTGGAGCTCGACGACTCCGAGGGTGACCTCGTCGAGGCCGTCGGCGCCAGCCGCGAGTTCCTGGTGGGGGGTGCTCGCTGATGGCCGGCAAGGGACCCGTCGGCGTCGGCATCATCGGCGCGGGCGTGATCAGCGGGACCTACATCGAGAACCTCACGTCGTTCGCCGACGTCGAGCTGCTGGCGATCGCCGACATCATCCCGGAGATCGCGGCGGCGAAGGCGGCCGAGTACGGCGTCGCCCTGCACGGCGCGAACGACGTGGTGCTGAACCACCCCGACGTCGAGCTGGTCATCAACCTGACCCCGCCCGCGGCGCACACCGAGGTCTGCGGCAGCGCCATCGCCGCCGGCAAGCACGTGTGGAGCGAGAAGCCGCTGGGGCTGACCCGGGAGAGCGGCAAGGAGCTGCTGGAGGCCGCCGAGGCGGCCGGCCTACGGGTCGGCTGCGCGCCGGACACCTTCCTGGGCTCGGGTCTGCAGGCGGTCAACGCCGTGCTGGCCGGCGGGGCCATCGGCCGTCCGCTGAGCGCGCTCTTCCTGATGCAGCAGCCCGGTCCGGACCTGTGGCACCCGAACCCCGCCTTCCTGTTCCAGGAGGGAGCGGGCCCGCTGTTCGACATCGGCCCGTACTACTTCACCGCCGCGGTGCAGATGTTCGGTCCGGTCGAGTCGGTGGCCGCCGTGGGCTCCAAGGCCCGTGAGCGCCGGAAGATCCACGCCGGTCCCAAGGCCGGCGAGGAGTTCGACGTCACCGTGCCCAGCCAGACCACCGCGCTGGTCCGGTTCGAGGGCGGCCAGGTGCTGACCATGGTGCTCAGCTTCGATTCAGCGGTGCCACGGATCCTGCTCGAGGTGACCGGCACCGACGCGTCGCTGGAGATCCCCGATCCCAACATGTTCGACGGGGACATCCGGCTGCGCCGGCCGGACGGTCAGGACTGGGAGCCGCTGGAGTCGACGAAGGCCAAGTCGCAGCGCGGCACCGGGGCGCTGGACATCGCCCGGGCCATCCGCGAGGACCGGCCGCACCGGGCCACCGGTGCGCTGGCGTACCACGTGCTCGACATCATGGTCTCCATCGCGGAGGCCTCGGAGTCGGGTGAGGTGGTCGCCGTGCAGAGCACCGTGCAGCCGTCCGAGCCGCTGCCGGCCGACTGGGACCCGCTGGCCGCCACGGTCTGATCCCGACGCACAGAACCCCCGAGCCGAACGCTCGGGGGTTCTGTCGTTCTCGAGTACGGCCGGCGCCGGTCAGCGCAGGTCGTTGACGCTGCGCAGCACCGGACGGACGGTCAGGGCGACCTCGTCCAGTTCGGGCCCGGTGACGGTGAAGGCGTGGGTGTTTCCGGCGGCCAGGGTGACCAGTCCCGAGTCGACCCGGGCCGCAGCGTCGAGACGGTCGGGGAACAGGGCCGCGTCCTTGACCAGCGCCTTCGCGATGAGGCGGACCTCGTAGCCACCCTCGACCGGCCGGACGTCCACCTCGTACGCCTCGTCCGGTCCGACGAGCCGCAGGGCGGTGTCTTCCACCAGGTAGCCGTACGCGGTCGCCGGGGCCTCGCCGGCGACCGTGGCCACCAGGAACTCACCGGTCGAGTCGTCGGCGGTCACGATGTCGGCGTCCAGTGCCACCGTGATCGCCGAACGTGCGTCCAGGTGCAGCGGCAGCCGCTGCTCGGCCAGCAGGGGCGTCCCGACTCCGGTCCCGCGCCGGCTGATCACCAGCTCGCCGTCCCAGACGGAGGCGGAGTCGTTGTGGGCGACCAGGGTCGGCACGTCGGTCCCGGTCTCGTCCGACCGGGGCTGGAAGGTGAGCAGCCGGTCGGCGTACACCCGCTTCAGCGCGTGCCACAACGGCTTGCGGATGCCCGCATGGTCGACGGCCGCCCAGGAGACGACCGGCCAGTTGTCGTTCAGCTGCCAGACGATCGCGCCGGTGTTGCGTGGGTAGAGGCTGCGGAAGTGCTCGATCCCGTACGCCACCGCGCGGGCCTGGTTGAGCGAGGTGAGCCAGTGCCAGTCGTCCATGTCGGCGGTGGGAGCCGATCGCCACGCCGGCAGGTGGTCACCCAGACCCTTTTCCAGCTTGAGGTTCCCCAGGTGGGCCTTCTGGTGGACGAGCATCTGCTGGCCGTACGGGTCGGCCGGCTGATCATGGACGACGGAGAACAGCGTCGACCAGGCGGCCGGACCCTGGAAGCCGAACTCGGACACGAAGCGGGCCGGGTAGTCGCGGTAGTGGGTGTAGTCGAGCTGGTTCCAGACGTCCCAGATGTGCATCGTGCCGCTGCGCGGGTCGTTGGGGTGGTGGTAGTCGGCGTAGGAGAACGGGCTGCCCGGCGAGTACGGCGTCCGCGGGTCCAGCTCGGCCACGATCGCGGGCAGCACCTCCGTGTAGTACCCGTCGCCCCAGCTGCGGCCGGCCAGCTGCTGTCGCCAGCCCCACTCCACGTAGCCCCAGATGTTCTCGTTGTTGCCGTTCCAGACGACCAGGCTGGGGCGGGACGCGAGCCGGGTGACCGCCTCGCGCGCCTCCGCGATCACCTCGCCGCGAAGCGGCTCCTCCTCGCTGTAGGCGGCGCAGGCGAACAGGAAGTCCTGCCAGACCAGGATCCCGAGCTCGTCGCAGACGTCGTAGAAGTCGTCGCTCTCGTAGATGCCACCGCCCCAGATCCGCAGCAGGTTGGCCCCGGCGGCGATGGCTTCCTCGATCGAGGCGCGGTAGGTGTTCGGGGTGAGCCGGGTGAGCAGCGCGTCGTCGGGGATCCAGTTGAAGCCGCGGACGTAGATCGGCGTGCCGTTGACCACCAGGGAGAAGCCGGTGCCGTAGATGTCCGGGGTGGTGACCAGCTCGGCGGTGCGGAAACCGACGGCGGCGGCGTAGGACTGGCCCGCCACCTCGACGCTCACGTCGTAGCGGTGCTGGGCGCCGTGGCCCCGGGGCCACCACAGCTCGACGTCGGGGACGGTCTGCTCGAGCACGACAGCGGTCTGACCGGGCTGGGCGCTCGCCGTCATGACCTGGCCGGCGACCGTGACGGTGACCTCGGCCGGGCTGTCGGCGTCGTCGGCCCACTCCAGCTCGACGTGGGTCTCCAGCCGACCGGATGTGCCCTCGACCAGGGCCAGAGGACGGACCGAGCTCAGCCGGACACCGCTCCACGACTCGATCCCGACCGACTTCCAGATGCCGACGCCGGCGAGGTCGGGTCCCCAGTCCCAGCCGTAGCCGGCGGCCATCTTGCGGATCGCGTTGAACGGGTGCGCGTACGCCCGCGGTCGATCGCCGAGCTCGGCGGAGAGCCGCTGAGCGCCGGTGACGGGTCCCTCGAAGCGCACCTGCAACGCGTTCTCGCCGTCGCGGAGCGCGCCGGTGACGTCGAAGCGATAGCTGCGGTGCTGGTTGGCGGTGCGACCGATCTCGACGCCGTTGAGCACCACCGTCGCCAGCGTGTCCAGCCCGGCGAAAACGAGGTCGTGGCGCCGCTCGCCGGCGTCGGCGAACGTGAAGGACGTCTCGTACGACCAGTCGGTCGAGCCGATCCAGTGCAGCTGGTCCTCGTTGTCCCCGTCGAAGGGGTCGGGGATCAGACCGCCGGCCAGCAGGTCCGCGTACACCTCACCGGGAACGGTTGCGGGGATCGGGGCCGCGCCCGCCGCGCTCCACTCAGCCGGCACGTCGGTCAGCGGCGACAGCTGCCACGCCACTCCGGCCGAGGAGTCGGCGGAGTCCAACGAGGTGCGGCGCAGGGAGCTGGCGAGGGGAGGAGTCGTCACGCAGACCGAGGCTACTTGACCGGTTAAGTGCGGACAAGGTGGCCACCTCCGCAACTCCGCGTGTGTGGCAGCACCAGCGACGTCGGAAAGAGGCGCTGCCGCACTTGTTACTCACCAGTAGGGTCCGGGTCTATCGTGGCAGCGTGAGCGCGTTCGACGAGATCTACACCCCCACCGAGGAGCACCAGGCGTTCCGGGCTGCGGTCCGGGAGGTGTGCGACGAGAAGGTGGCTCCGCACGCGGCCGAGGCCGATGAGCTGGGGGAGTTCCCCAAGGCGTCCTTCGAGGCGCTGCGGGCGGCGGACTTCCACGCCCCGCACGTGCCCGAGGAGTACGGCGGGGTCGGGGCCGACGCCCTGGCCGTGGTCATCGTGATCGAGGAGATCGCCCGTGCCTGCGCGTCGTCGTCGCTGATCCCGGCGGTCAACAAGCTGGCCTCGCTGCCTTGGTTGCTGACGGGCTCCGCCGAGCTCAAGCAGCGCTACCTGCCCGCCCTGGCCACCGGCGACGCGATGGCCTCCTACTGCCTGTCGGAGCCCGAGGCGGGGTCGGACGCTGTGAGCATGACGACCCGGGCGGTCCGCGACGGCGACGACTGGGTGCTGAACGGCACCAAGCGCTGGATCACCAACGCCGGTGTCTCCGACCTCTACACCGTCTTCGCGGTCACCGATCCCGCCCAACGCTCGAAGGGCATCAGTGCCTTCGTGGTGGAGAAGACCGACGAGGGCGTGTCCTTCGGTGCACCGGAGAAGAAGCTGGGGATCAAGGGGTCACCGACCCGGGAGGTCTACTTCGACAACGTCCGGATCCCGGGCGACCGGCTGGTCGGCGGCGAGGGCACCGGCTTCGCCACGGCCATGAAAACGCTGGACCACACCCGGGTCACCATCGCCGCCCAGGCGGTGGGCATCGCCCAGGGCGCACTCGACTACGCCCTGGGCTACGTGAAGCAGCGTCAGCAGTTCGGCAAGGCGATCGCGGAGTTCCAGGGCCTGCAGTTCATGCTCGCCGACATGGGCATGAAGCTCGAGGCGGCCCGTCAGCTCACCTACGTGGCAGCGGCCAAGTCCGAGCGCGGCGACGCCGATCTCACCTACTTCGGCGCGGCCGCCAAGTGCTTCGCCTCCGACGTGGCGATGGAGATCACCACCGATGCGGTCCAGCTGCTCGGCGGCTACGGCTACACGAAGGACTACCCGGTCGAGCGGATGATGCGCGACGCCAAGATCACCCAGATCTACGAGGGCACGAACCAGGTGCAGCGGATCGTGATGGCCCGGCAGCTGCTGGCGGGTCTACCGAAGGTCTGACCGGTCCCGCTCTCGCGTGGGGGTGGTGCCGCCTAGCATCGACCCGGTGAGAGCACGGCAGCCGCCGGCGGAAGACTGGTTGGACCAGCACCCCGTCCGCCGCATCGCGGAGCACCCGTCCCACCCACTGCGGCGCGACCGGTGGCCGGCGACCCTGCCCCCCGTGCGTCAGCTGCTCGACGACGGGCTCGACCTCTCCGGGCTCACCATCCTGGTGGGGGAGAACGGCGCCGGGAAGTCCACCATCGTCGAGGGGGTGGCGATGGCGTACGGGTTGTCGGCGGAGGGCGGCTCGACCGGCGCCCGGCACGCGACCAGGGCCTCGGAGTCCCCGCTCGCCGACCACCTGCAGCTCACCCGGGGCGCGGGCGGGGCGCGCTGGGGCTACTTCCTGCGGGCCGAGACGATGCACGGGTTGTTCAGCTACCTGGAGGACAACCCTGGGCGAGACGACCCCATCTTCCACGAGCTCAGCCACGGTGAGTCGTTGCTGGCCATGCTGATGAGCCGGCGGTTCGCCACCGAGGGCTTCTTCGTCCTGGACGAGCCGGAGGCCGGCCTGTCCTTCGAGAGCCTGCTGGTGCTGGTCGGTCTGCTGGCCGAGCTGGCCCGCGACCCACGGGCGCAGGTGCTGATAGCCACCCACTCACCTGTGCTGGCGGCGATCCCGGGCGCGACCCTGCTGCAGCTGGACGCCGACGGGATCACCCCGATCTCCTGGGAGGGCCTGAGCGTGGTCGACCACTACCGCCGGTTCCTGCACGCTCCGCAGCAGTACCTGAGGCACATCATCGACTGAGAGCGGGAGGAGAGCGCGCCGGAGTGCGCAGGAGTGATGAGTGAAGACAACGCATTTTCGCCTTCACGAAGAGCGACGACGTGGCCGGTGAACGCGCGCTGTCGTCGCGAGTGGGCCCACTACCGCGACTGAGCCCGTTACTTGGCGTACTTCTTCAGGCCGCTGGTGTCTCCGCGCGCCACCTCGGCGAACATCGCCTTGGCCTGCTCCTCGTCCCACAGCACCGCTGATCCGACCGGGGTCGAGGCGCCGGGGTTCGCGACCGGCACGGTGAGGGTGAAGCCCCCGCCGCTCGAGACCTTGCGCATCGCGTTGGCCATCTTCGCCATCTCGAAAAAGGTGGTGTCGTCGCCGATGCTGACTGCGTCGGCGGTTGCGGTCGACAGGTTCCAGTAGCGCACCGGGTTGACCACCGTCAGTGGCGACGCCGCTTCCTTGGCGATCGCGGCCAGCATCTGCCGCTGCCGTTGCACCCGTCCGAGATCCCCGAGCGGGTCGGCCTTGCGCATCCGGACGTAGCCGAGGGCGTTGGTGCCCGACAGGGTCTGACAACCCTTCTTCAGGTTCAGGTGGGAGTCCTTGTCCTTGATCGCCTTCGGCAGGCACATCTCGATCCCCCCGAGGGCGTCGATCACGGTCACGAAGCCGCCGAAGCCGATCTCGGTGTACGCGTCGATCCGGAGCCCCGTGTTCTGCTCGACCGTGGCCACCAGCAGCTCGGGACCACCGAACGCGTACGCGGCGTTGATCTTGTTGGTTCCGTTGCCGGGGATGGGGACGTAGGAGTCGCGGGGGATCGAGATCAGCGCGGGCTGCCCGCCGGGTGGGATGGACAAGATCATGATCGTGTCCGTCCGCTGACCGGCCGTGCTGCCGGTGCCCAGCTTCTTCTTCTGGGCCTTGGTCAGGCCTTCCCGGGAGTCCGAGCCGACCAGCAGGAAGGTGGTGCCGGGCTGGTTGGCCGGGCGGTCGCCAGCGGGAACGTCGTCGACGCGGTCGATCCGGCTCCAGGCGTAGACGGGCACCGCGATCAGCCAGACCAGCAGCGCCGCGAGCAGCGCGGCGAGGACGGTGAGGACCCGACGGACCGGACGCTTGCGCTTGGTCGGCTTCGGCGCTCCGCCGCCGGGGGGCGGGGGCTGCGGTCCGCGGGGCGGCGCGCCGGGTGGTCCCTGGGGAGGCGGAGCCGGCTGCGGTCGCACCTGCTGGCCGTACGGCGACTGCTGCCCGTACGAGGGCTGCTGGCCGTACGAGAGCGGCTGAGCGTAGGCCTGCGTCGGGGGTCCGTACGGCTGCTGGGAGGTGTCGGCCGGGCGGCCCTGCGGCCCCTGGCCGGTGGCCATCGGACGTCCGCCGGCGAGCGCCTCGGGAGGTAGCACCTGCGTCGGCTCCGGCTCCGCGGGGCGGCGATCGTCGCGACCGTACAACCAGTCCAGGTCGTCGTCGGGACTCGGTGACATGTCGTCGAGGGTACCCGCGGTGAACCCGTCCGGCCCCGGCGTGGCGCGCCCGGAGGGTCCGCCTGCGGCGCCCATACTGGCGGAAGTTCTTCGCCCGACGACCTTCCCCGACCGACGAGAGGCTCCACGTGTCCGACCCCGGAGTGGATGAGCCGGCTTCCTCGCACCTGCCGCCACCCTCGCTGCGGACCTCCCAGCAGCGCAGCGAGCGGGTGAAGCTGCGGCGTGCTCTGAGCTACCTCGGCATGACGTTGGTGCTGCCGGGGTCGGCCCAGCTGGCCGCC
Source organism: uncultured Actinomycetota bacterium (assembly GCA_963794405.1). GTDB lineage: Bacteria > Actinomycetota > Actinomycetes > Propionibacteriales > Propionibacteriaceae > Microlunatus. The sequence continues at coordinate 110,299 of CAWCDP010000012.1, read as the reverse complement.
GGCAACAAGACCGTGGGCCGGATCGCCATCTGGACCTGGGTCACGCTGTGGACCCTGCTCCTCGTGGTCGGTGTGGGGGCGCTCGTCTGGCGCTCGGCCGTCGTCGGGCTGTTCACCAGCTCCACGGTGCTGCTCGTGCTGCAGATCGGGCTGGTCGCTCTCGGCATCGGCTGGGGACTGCTCTTCATCGACGCCTGGCGGCTGTCCCGGCCGCCCGAGCTGGCCCGTCGACACCGGCTCGGCTTCGCGGCGATGAGCGGCGTGCTGGTGCTGGTCGTCGTCGGCGGCCTGGTCGCCTCGGCCTCGATCGTCTCGTCCCAGCGCAGTCTGATGACGTCGGTGTTCGCCGGTGGTGGCGAGACCAAGGCCCAGGCCGGTCGCTACAACATCCTGCTGCTCGGCGGGGACGCCGGGAAGGGTCGGACCGGTCTGCGTCCCGACAGCCTGACCGTGGCCAGCATCGATGCCGAGACGGGCCGTACGGTGCTGATCAGCCTGCCGCGCAACATGGAGGACGTGCCCTTCCCCGAGACCTCGCCGATGCACAAGAAGTTCCCGAAGGGCTACGGCTGCAAGGACCACTCCTGCATGCTGAACGCGGTCTACACCTACGCCAGCACGCACCCGGGCATCTACCCCGACAGCGTCAAGGACCCCGGCGTGCAGGCCACCAAGGAAGCCGTCGAAGGCGCCATCGGCCTCAAGATCAACTACTACGCCATGGTCGACATGAAGGGCTTCGAGGCGCTGGTCGACGCGGTGGGCGGCATCCGGATCGACGTCAACCGGAAGATCCCGATCGGCGGTGGCCACGCCAAGCTCTACGGCTACGTGGACAAGGGCAAGAACCAGCTGCTCGATGGTCGCTCGGCGCTGTGGTTCGCTCGCTCGCGGTCGGACTCTTCCGACTACGACCGGATGGCCCGGCAGAAGTGCGTGATGACGGCGATGCTGAAGCAGCTGGACCCGGTGACGGTGCTGACGAACTTCAACCAGATCGCCTCGGCCGGCAAGGAGATCGTCGAGACCGACATCCCACCGCGCAAGATCGACACGTTGATGGAGCTCGCCCTGAAGGCCAAGGAGAAGCCGATCTCCAGCGTGGCGTTCGTGCCGCCGGTGATCTACCCGGGCAGCCCCGACTTCGGCAAGATGCACAAGATGGTGGCGACCAAGATCGCCAAGGCCGAGGCCAAGGACAACCCGAGCCCCGCGCCCACCGCGACCGATCAGCCGACCACCGTCGCCGCTGCGAACCCGGGATCCTCCTCCCCGTCGCCGAGTGCCTCGAGCACCAAGAAGAGCAAGAAGTCGACCGCCACGCTCAAGCCGGGCCAGCAGACCGAGGACCTCGGGTCGGTCTGCGCCGCGAGCTGACTGCCGTGGACTCGCCTGCTCAGAACTCAGGACGTGCCTGGCCCGGTGTGAGCGTGGTGATGCCGATCCTCAACGAGGAGCAGCACCTGCGTGCCGCCGTCGCCGGGGTGCTCGAGCAGAACTACCCGGGGGATCTCGAGCTGATCATGGCCATCGGGCCGTGCACCGATCGGACCCACGAGATCGCCGAGGACCTGGCCGCCGCCGACGCCCGCCTGACCATCGTCGACAACCCCGCGGGGCGTACGCCGCACGCGCTCAACCTCGCCATCGCCACCGCCCGGCACGACATCCTCGTCCGGGTCGACGGCCACGGCGAGCTGGGCGAGCGCTACATCGCCCGGGCCGTGGAGCTGCTGGCCGAGACCGGCGCGGCCAACGTCGGCGGGGTGATGGAGGCACGCGGGCGGACGCCGTTCGAGCAGGCGGTCGCCTTCGTCTACACCAGCCGGTACGGGCTCGGCGGTGCGGCCTTCCACCAGGGGGACGTGCCGCCCGGACCTGCGGACACCGTCTTCCTCGGGGTCTTCGACAAGACCGAGCTCAAGGCCGTCGGGGGCTTCGACGAGACCATGTTCCGGGCCCAGGACTGGGAGCTGAACTACCGGCTGCGCCAGTCGGGGCGGCTGGTGTGGTTCTCGCCCGAGCTGCGGGTGACCTACCGTCCGCGATCGACGCTCAAGGCTCTGATCAAGCAGATGTACGACACCGGCAAGTGGCGCCGTGAGGTCGTCCGCCGGCACCCCGACACCGCCAGCGTGCGCTATCTGGCGCCGCCGGCGGCCGTCGTGGCCATCGCGGTCGGCACCGGCGGTGCGCTCGTCGGCCGCGCCACCGGCTCGCGTCTCCTCCAGCTCGGGATCCTGGCCCCGGCGGTCTACGGGGCCTTCGTGGCGTACGCGACCTCGACCGCGCCGCAGACCCTGCCGGCCGAGGCTCGACGCTGGCTGCCGGCCGTCATCGCGGCCACCCACCTGGCCTGGGGCAGCGGGTTCCTGGTCGGCCGCCGCTGACCGGTTCCCCACGGTCGGCGGGTCAGGTGTGTGCCGGTCGGATGTCGAACTGTGCCTGGTGTCGGACTGTGCCCTGGTGTCGGGCTTTCCCTGGTGTCGACTTTCGCCTGGTGTCGAGCTTTCCCCGGTGTCGAACTTTCCGTCAGTCGACGGCTTCCTGGGGGCGCCTGGGTGCAGGCGTTGGAACTTTCCGTCATTCGACGGAAAGCCCCCGCTCCGTCGGGGAGGACGTCGCAAACCTCCGTCAACCGACGGAATCTTCCTGGCGGTCGATCGGGCCTGCAGGCGCTGCGTCGGGGTTCGGGCAACACCCGTGCCGGGCCGGACAACAAGGAGGGGCATCGGTCGACACCTTCGCCGAACGGCAGACACCTTCGCAGAACGGCAGACACCTCAGCCATCCACAGCCGCCTCGGAGCCTCGACGCTCAAGACATGACGACCCAGGCGCCGAAGGCCTTGAACACTCGCAGACCGTTCACCAGGAAGGAGGCCCTCTTGTCCGGTCTGGCCGACAGCGACCTGGCCGGTCACCGGTTCCGACGCATCTTCCACGGCATCTACGTCGCCGCGGACGTCGAGATCACCGTCGCAGTTCGGGCCCGAGCTGCGCTGCTCGTCGCCCCGGCTGGCTCCTATGCCAGCCACCACACGGCCGTGCTGCTGTGGGGTGGGTGGACGCCACCGACCTCCGACATCCACCTCAGCTCGCCGATCAGGTCAACGCGGTCCGAACGGCGCGGTGTCGTGGCGCACGTGGCCGACCCGGCCCTCACGCCTCGACGGCGGCACGGAGTGACCGTCAGCCCACCGACGCGGGCGTTCTTGGAACTCGCGTCCACACGCCCGAACCTGGTCGATCTGGTGGTCGCGGGCGACTCGTTGGTGACTGCAGGCGCGTTGTCTCCGATGGATCTTGTCACGGCAGCTGACCTGTGGACCGGCCGATGGTGCCGGCTCGCGCGCCGCGCGGCACGCCTGGTCCGTACAGGAGTGAACTCGCCCATGGAGTCCCGGGTACGGATGCTCATCGTGCTGTCCGGGCTGCCCGAGCCGACCACCAACCACGTCCTCCGCTACCCCAACGGTGACTGGCGTCGTCGGTTGGACCTCAGCTACGTCGGGGACAAGATCGTGATCGAGTACGACGGCCGTCATCACCTGAACGCGTCTCAACGCCGCTCGGACCTCCTCCGGCGGGAGGAGCTCGAACGCGAGGGCTGGCTGTTCATCGTGTTGGTGAGTGAGGATGTCTATGACGAGCCAGCGGCAACGGTCGAGCGCGTACGGACCGCGCTCGTCGACCGAGGTCAGCGCCACAGGAGGCGTCGATTGTCGCCTGAATGGGGCCGGTGCTACCCGGGTCGGCCATCGGCAGCCTGATCCGGCCGGTCTTCGGCTGCAGAAGCCGTCGAATGACGGAATGTTCGGGATCGGGGGCGGCGACGAGCTGCGGAAGCCGTCGAATGACGGAAAGTTCGGGAGCGCGGGCGCCGAGGAGCTGCGGAAGCCGTCGAATGACGGAATGTTCGGGATCGGGGGCGGCGACGACCCGCGGAAGCCGTCGAATGACGGAAAGTTCCACCCCGATCTGCACTCCGCCCCGGACGCATTGACATTATGTCCTGACAAAGTATGCTGGAGTCCTCCCGAGAGTCGAGGTCTCCTCCATGCCCCTTGTTCGCATCGACGTCCAGCAGGGTCGGACGCCCGCCGAGCTGCGTACCATCGCCGACGTCGTCCAGGGCGTCATGCTCGACGTGTTCGCCGCGCCGCCGGGGGACCGCTACCAGATCATCACCGAGCACCCGGTCGGACAGATCATCGCCGAGGACACCGGGCTCGGTTTCGAGCGCACCGATGGAGTGGTCGTCATCCAGATCGTGCAGCAGGGACGCACGGTCGAGCAGAAGCGGGCGGCGTACGAGCAGCTGGCGAAGCGGCTGGAGGCCGAGTGCGGGGTCCGTCCGACCGATCTCATCGTGTCGGTGGTGGCCAACGGCCGGGAGGACTGGTCCTTCGGGCTCGGTCGTGCTCAGTTCCTCGAGGGCGACCTGTGAGTCGGATCCAGGGGAATGATAATTTGTCTGTACAAATCTTGACGATCGACCCGACCCGCTACTACCGTCGTCCGCAGTGGGCTCAGCGCCGGCCCGCACCCCTCGAAGGAGAGTGATGAGCAGCTCCGCTCAGTCCCCGTCATCGACCTTGGAGGTGCTCACCTTCGGTCGCAGCGGTGTGGACATCTACCCGCAGCAGATCGGGGTCGGCCTCGAGGACGTCACGTCCTTCGGCAAGTACCTCGGCGGCACCACCGCCAACGTCGCGGTCGCCGCGGCCCGTCTCGGTCGCCGCACCGGCATCATCACCGGCGTCGGCAACGACCCGTTCGGCCGCTTCGTCCGCCGCGCACTGACCGATCTCGGGGTCGACGACGCTCACGTGGTCACCAACCACGAGTACGCCACCCCGGTCACGTTCTGCGAGATCTTCCCGCCGGACGACTTCCCGCTCTGGTTCTACCGCAAGCCCACCGCACCCGACCTGCAGGTCAGTGCCCACGACATCGATTTCGACGCCGTCCGGGCCACCGAGCTGATGTGGCTGTCGGTCACCGGCTTCAGCGAGGAGCCCAGTCGTTCTGCGCACTTCGCCGTGCTGGAGGCGCGCGCCCGGAAGCCGATCACCGCTCTGGACCTGGACTACCGACCGATGTTCTGGGCCACGCCCGAGGCGGCCGGCGAGCAGGTGCGCAAGGCGCTGCCGTACGTGACAGTGGCCGTCGGGAACCGCGAGGAGTGCGAGGTGGCGGTGGGGGAGACCGATCCGGAGAAGGCGGCCGACGCGCTCCTGGATGCCGGGGTCGAGCTCGCCATCGTCAAGCAGGGGCCCAAGGGTGTGCTGGCCAAGACCCGCACCGAGCGGGTCGTCTCGCCCCCGATCATGATCCAGCCCCTGAACGGGCTGGGAGCCGGAGACTCCTTCGGTGGCTCGCTGTGTCACGGTCTGCTGGCCGGCTGGCCGCTGGAGAAGGTGCTGGCCCGGGCCAACGCCGCGGGCGCCATCGTCGCGTCCCGGCTGGAGTGCTCCACCGCCATGCCGACCTCGGAGGAGATCGAGACCCTGCTCGCCGGGGGCGACCCCAACGCCCGGTTCGACGACGCGAGCGCCGTGCACGTGCAGCCGGCCGGAGCCTCGTCATGACCGGGCCCGATGGTCGCGCTCCGCGCTCCTGCACTCCCGAGAGGCTCCGCTCATGACCCAGACCCTCCCGTCGGACTACCCGACCGCGTCCTCCGACGCCCACCGGTTCGTCTCCTCGGTCGCCGAGATCGGCGACGTGCGGTTCTACGAGCCCGAGCGGGTCGGTGCGCTGCTCGCCGCGCGACGTCGCCGCAGCATCGCCGGCAGCGACGGCCGGCTGATGATCGTCGCCTGTGATCACCCGGCCCGTGGCGCCCTGGGCGCGTCCGGCAACCCGACGGCGATGGCCGACCGGGGCGACCTGCTGGACCGCCTGGTCACGGCCCTCGCCCGGCCGGGTGTGGACGGTCTGCTGGCCACGGCCGACATCGCCGAGGACCTGCTGCTGCTGGGAGCGCTGGAGGGCAAGCTCGTCTTCTCCTCGATCAACCGTGGTGGTCTGCAGGGCTCGGCCTTCGAGCTGGACGACCGGGCCACCGGCTACGACGTGCGCGGGACCATCGAGTCCCGCTTCGACGGGGCCAAGATGCTGACCCGGATCGACCTCGCCGACCCCGCGACCGTCGCGACCCTCGAGATGTGCGCCCGGGCCGTGACCGATCTCAACCGGGCCGGCCGGATCGCGATGGTGGAGCCCTTCATGTCCAGCCGGGTGGGGAGCGCGGTGGTCAACGACCTCAGTCCCGACGCGGTGATCAAGTCGATCGCGATCGCCTCGGGTCTGGGGGCCTCCAGTGCGTACACCTGGATGAAGCTGCCGGTGGTGGCCGAGATGGAGCGGGTGATGGCGGCGACCACGCTGCCGACGCTGCTGCTGGGCGGCGATCCCGACGGCGACGCCGACGACACCTACGCCGCCTGGCAGGCGGCGCTCGCCCTGCCGTCGGTCCGTGGCCTGGTGGTCGGGCGCACCATGCTCTACCCGGCCGACGACGACGTGGCCAAGGCCGTCGACACCGCCGTCTCGCTGGTGCGCTGATGAGTGAGCACTTCCTGCCTGCCGGGACCGCGACGGCCGGACCGTACGATCTGGAGATCACTCCGGCCTCGGCCGGCTGGGGCTACTCCAGCCTGCGCGTGATCACCCTGGCTGCCGGGGCCGAGCACCGTTTCTCCTGCCAGGGTGAGGAGATCATCGTCGTGCCGCTGTCCGGCGGTGCGACCGTGAGCACCGTGCGGGAGACCTTCACGCTGGACGGCCGCGCCGACGTGTTCGCCGGGCCGACCGACATCGCCTACCTTCCCGCCGGAACCGACGCGGCCCTGCGATCGAGCGACGGCGGACGGTACGCCTTGTGCGGCGCGGTCAGCGACGCGGCGCTGCCGGCCCACTACGGACCGGTCGCCGAGGTCCCGGTCGAGCTGCGCGGGGCGGGGCAGTCCAGCCGCCAGGTGCGCAACTTCGGCACGCCGCAGGCGCTGGCCGCCGGGGCGATCATCGCCTGCGAGGTGATCACTCCCGGTGGCAACTGGTCCTCCTACCCCGCGCACAAGCACGACGAGACCAGCGAGACCGAGTCGGAGCTGGAGGAGATCTACTACTTCGAGATCGCCGCCGGCCCCAATGGCGAACCCGGACTGGGCTTCATGCGCACGTCCTCCTCGCCGGGACACGACATCGACATCTGCGAAGAGGTCCATGATCGCGACGCGGTGCTGGTGCCGTACGGCTGGCACGGTCCCTGCGTCGCCGCTCCCGGCTACGACATGTACTACCTGAACGTGATGGCCGGCCCACCGAACCCGAACGGCGGGGAACGGGCCTGGAAGATCTCCGACCACCCCGACCAGACGTGGGTGCGGGGCACCTGGGCCGACCAGCCGGTCGACCCGCGACTGATGACAGAGGATTCCTGATCATGGGTACTGTGTTCTCCGAGGGGGATACCCCCTCGGCCACCCCCGGAGTGCTGCACCTCACCGTCGCTCAGGCGACGGTGAAGTTCTTGAGCCAGCAGTACAGCGAGTCCGATGGTGTGGAGTACAAGTTCTTCGAGGGGTGTTTCGGCATCTTCGGGCACGGCAACGTGGCCGGTCTGGGTCAGGCGCTGTTGCAGGCTGAGATCGATGAGCCGGGTGCGTTGCCGTACGTGTTGGGTCGTAACGAGCAGGCGATGGTGCATTCGGCGGTGGCGTTCGCCCGGATGCGGAACCGGTTGCAGACGTACGCGGTCAGCTCCTCGGTGGGTCCGGGGGCGACGAACATGGTGACCGGTGCGGCGTTGGCGACGATCAACCGGGTCCCGGTGTTGTTGTTGCCGGCGGACACGTTCGCCGATCGGGCGGCGTCGCCGTTGTTGCAGGAGCTGGAGCTCCCGTACGCCGGTGATGTGACCGTGAACGACGCGTTCCGGCCGGTGAGCAAGTACTTCGACCGCATCTGGCGGCCCGAGCAGCTGCCGGCCGCGCTGTTGTCGGCGATGCGGGTGCTGACCGATCCGGCTGAGACGGGGGCGGTCACGGTCTGCTTCCCGCAGGACGTGCAGGCGCAGGCGCACGACTGGCCGGTCGAGCTGTTCGCGAAGCGGGTCTGGCACGTGTCCCGGCCGCTGCCGGAGACGGCGGTGATCGCCCGGGCGGCGGAGATCATCCGTTCGGCGCAGCGGCCGTTGATCGTGGCCGGCGGCGGGGTGCATTATGCCGGCGCCACCGACGCTTTGGCGGCGTTGGTCGCGGCGACCGGGATCCCGGTCGGTCAGACCCAGGCCGGCAAGGGCACGTTGCTGTTCGACCATCCGCAGTGTCTGGGGGCTATCGGCTCGACCGGCAGCACAGCGTCGAACGCGGTCGCCGCCGAGGCGGATGTGGTGATCGGCATCGGCACCCGGTATGAGGATTTCACCACCGCCAGCCGGACCGCGTTCCAGCATCCGGGGGTGCGGTTCGTCAACATCAACGTGGCCCCGATCGATGCGGTGAAGCATTCCGGGCTGGCGGTGCAGGCCGACGCCCGGGAGGCGTTGACCGCGCTGACCGGGCTGCTGGAGGGTTTCCGGGTCGATGAGGCGTACGCGGCCCGGTATGCGGAGCTGGATGCGGCGTGGGATGCGGCGGTGACGGCGGCGTATGCGGAGGAGGAGCCTGCCGCCGGGTTGCTGTCGCAGAACTCGGTGATCGGTCTGGTCAACGAGCTGTCCGACCCGCGTGATGTGGTCGTCTGTGCGGCTGGTTCGATGCCGGGTGATCTGCACAAGCTGTGGCGGACCAGGGATCCGAAGGGGTACCACGTCGAGTACGGCTACTCGTGCATGGGGTATGAGGTGGCTGGTGGTCTCGGCGTGCGGCTGGCCTGTCCGGACCGGGACGTGTTCGTGATGGTCGGCGACGGCTCGTATCTGATGATGGCCACCGAGCTCGCCACCGCGGTGCAGGAAGACATCAAGATCATCACGGTGCTGGTCCAGAACCATGGCTTCGCCTCGATCGGGTCGTTGTCGGAATCCCTGGGTTCGCAGCGGTTCGGGACGTCGTACCGGAAGCGGAACGCGGCCAGCGGTCGGTTGGACGGGGAGCTGCTGCCGATCGATCTGGCCGCGAACGCGGCCAGCTTCGGGCTCGAGGTGATCAAGACCACGACGAGGGCGGAGTTCGCCGAGGCGATCAAGTTCGCCAAGGCATCCGAGGCTCCGATCGTGATCTACGTGGAGACCGATCCGCTGCTCGACGCCCCGAGCTCGCAGTCGTGGTGGGACGTGCCGGTCAGCGCGACCTCGACTCTGGCGTCGACCCAGCGGGCCAGCGAGTTCTACCAGCAGAAGAAGACCGAGCAGAAGGCGTTCCTCACGCCGACGGCGTGACAGACCGCTCGACGACACCCATCACCCCAGCAGCGCAGCAGAGAGGCAGCACGTGACTTCCACCCTCAAGATCGGTACCGCCCCGGACTCCTGGGGGGTCTGGTTTCCCAGCGACCCCGAGCAGGTGCCGGCGGAGCGTTTCCTGGCTGAGGTCGTCGAAGCCGGGTATGAGGCGATCGAGCTCGGGCCGTACGGCTATCTGCCCAGCGACCCGAACGAGCTGAAGGAGACGCTGGAGGCGCACCACCTGTCGGTGCTGGCGGGGACGGTGTTCTCCCACCTGCACCAGCCGGGATCGTGGGACGACGTCTGGAAGCAGGTCACCGACGTGGCCGCCCTGACCCAGGCCGTGGGTGGTGAGCACATCGTGGTGATCCCGGATGTCTGGCGTGACCACAAGACGGGTGAGCCGAAGGAGGAGCGCAGCCTGACCGACGAGCAGTGGGGCTTGCTGACGTCCGGTCACGACGAGCTCGGACGACGGATCCTCGACGAGTACGGGCTGCACGTGCAGTTCCACTCGCACGCCGACAGCCACGTCGGCTACCAGCCCGAGATCGAGCGGTTCCTCGAGGCCACGAACCCCGACTACGTCAACCTGTGCCTGGACACCGGCCACGTGGCCTACTACGGCGGTGACTGCGTCGACCTGATCACCCGCTACCCCGAGCGGATCGGCTACGTCCACCTCAAGCAGGTCGACCCCGGAGTCGTGGCGAAGGTCCTGGCGGAGGACCTCTCCTTCCCGGCCGCGGTGAAGATGGGCGCCATGATCGAGCCGCCGCTGGGGCTGCCGGACATGCCGCCGGTGCTGGAGGCGCTGGCCGGCCTGGGCCGTGAGATCAAAGGCATCATCGAGCACGACCTCTACCCGTGCGCCCCCGACGTGCCGCTGCCCATCGCCAAGCGCACCAAGACCTACCTCTCCTCCTGTAGCCCTGTGTCCATCGACATGGGCTCGATCAACATGGGGGCCGTGCGGTGACGCTCTCCCTCTCACCCACCTCTCTCTGATTCCTCACAGGACAAGGACAACTCATCATGGCAACGACGCTTCAGCACTGGGCCGACGGCGGGATCCTCGAAGGCACGAGTGGTCGCTTCTCGGACGTGACCAACCCGGCGACCGGGGAGGTGACCGCGCAGCTCGCGCTGGCCTCCGAGGCCGACGTGAACACCGTGGTGGCTGCGGCGGCCGCCGCGTACCCGGCGTGGCGGGACACCTCGCTGGCCAAGCGAGCACAGGTGCTGTTCGCGTTCCGGGAGCTGCTGAACGCCCGCAAGGGCGAGCTCGCGGCGATCATCACCTCCGAGCACGGCAAGGTCCTCTCCGACGCCCTCGGTGAGGTCTCCCGCGGCCAGGAGGTCGTGGAGTTCGCGTGCGGCATCCCGCACCTGGTCAAGGGGGCGTTCACCGAGAACGCCTCGACCAAGGTCGACGTGCACTCGGTCCGCCAGCCGCTCGGCGTGGTCGGGATCATCTCCCCGTTCAACTTCCCGGCCATGGTGCCGATGTGGTTCTTCCCGATCGCCATCGCCGCCGGCAACACCGTGGTCTTGAAGCCGTCGGAGAAGGTGCCGACCGCGGCGCTGTGGATGGCGGAGCTGTGGAAGGAAGCCGGTCTGCCCGACGGTGTCTTCAACGTCCTCAACGGCGACAAGGTCGCCGTGGACGGGCTCCTCACCCACCCCGACGTCCAGTCCATCTCCTTCGTCGGCTCGACCCCGATCGCCAAGTACGTCTACGAGACCGGCACCTCACACGGCAAGCGGGTCCAGGCCCTCGGCGGCGCCAAGAACCACATGCTGGTGCTGCCCGACGCCGACCTCGACCTCGCCGCCGACCAGGCCATCAACGCCGGGTTCGGCTCGGCCGGGGAGCGGTGCATGGCGATCTCCGCCGTTTTGGCGGTCGGGGAGATCGGCGACGAGCTGGTGGCCAAGATCAAGGAGCGGGCGCTCACCCTGAAGACCGGCGACGGCACCCGCGGCTGCGACATGGGCCCCCTGGTCACCGCCGTCTCCCGTGACCGGGTGGCCGGCTACGTCGACGCCGGTGAAGCCGCGGGGGCGACGTTGGTCGTCGACGGCCGCACCCCGCAGGTCGACGCGGACGGGGAGGGCTTCTTCGTCGGCCCGACGCTGTTCGACCACGTGACCACCGACATGAGCATCTACACCGACGAGATCTTCGGTCCGGTGCTGTCGGTGGTCCGGGTCGACTCCTACGCCGACGGGGTGCAGCTGATCAACGACAACCCGTACGGCAACGGGACCGCGATCTTCACCAACGACGGCGGCGCTGCCCGGCAGTTCCAGAACGAGGTCAAGGTCGGCATGATCGGCATCAACGTGCCGGTCCCGGTGCCGATGGCCTACTACTCCTTCGGCGGCTGGAAGTCCTCCCTGTTCGGCGACTCCCACGCCCACGGCATGGAAGGCGTCCACTTCTTCACCCGGGGCAAGGTCGTCACCTCCCGCTGGCTGGATCCCAGCCACGGCGGACTGAACCTGGGATTCCCCCAGAACAGCTGAGCCAGGCGCGTCGGGGTGGCCGAGCTGATCATGACGATGGTCGGGTCGGTCGGTCACCCCGCGCGAGCAGGTAGGTCTGCAACGCTGGGAAGAAGAACGTCAGACCGACGCTGGCAACGAGAATGCCCACCATCGCGCCGGTGTTGTCGCCGCCGTAGCTCATCTTTGTGGCCAAGAACCAGACCGCCAGCCCGACGACGATGGCGACCGCACTCAGCGCGGCGACCCCGAGACGGCGCTGATCGGTGATCGCGACGGGCTCCCGTGCGGGGGCTTTGGTTGCGGTCGTGAACATGGTGGACTCCGGGCACTGAGGGACACTTCGGACACCACGCACGGTAGGGCGAGGGACGAACAGAACTCCCCGAGCCGCCCTTCCGGTCTTCTGCCATCTAAACGGGCCGGTGCCATCACGTCCCCAACGAGCCGAGCGACACCCCTAGGTAGTGAAGCTGAGACCACCTGAGGGGGTGTGAGCGTTACATCGGCATCGTGAAGCTTGCCAGTACGTCGGGTGACACGAGTACGAGAACACCGAGCACGACCAGCACGACTGTGACTCCGTAGGTTGCCATCCGTCGCCAGGGAAGCGTCTTCTCGATCGCGATCAGGGCGGCGACGAGCACCATCCAGAGAGGGCTCATGAAGCCTAGAGCGAACAGGGAGGCCATCAGCGCCCAACAGCACCCGACGCACCAGGCACCGTTCTTCGTGCCCATGCGGAGTGCCCCGAACCGCCCGTCACGCCACGATCCGAGCAGCATGCCGAGGGGACTGCGACACTTGCTCAGGCAGACATGCTTCAGCGGTGTGAGCTCGTAGACCGCCGCAACCAACAGCGTCGCACCCGTCAGGAACCGCCCGACACCATCCCAGCTCACGTCACCGACGAGGGCATGTCCGAGCAATGCAATGACGAAGGCGACGACCCCCGCCGCGGTCCAGGTGAGAAGGTACCCCGCGACGAAGAAGGCCGTTGTCAGAGGCTCACGGCTCATCTTGGAGTACAACGCGACGGTGGGGGCGACCGAGGGGAACATCATCGCCGCCATCATCACGATCCACACGCTGATGAACCAGCCGAACGTGCCCAGACTCGACCACGGCCCGCTGCCCATCCCCGCCATCTGTCGCAGGCTCCACCACCAGCCAACGGCAGCAAGGACAAGGAGAACTGCGACCAGCCCCAGGCGAGCCCGGGTGGCCGCGTAGGCCGGCTGAAGACCCGAGCTGCGGGCAGTCGGTGCCTCCTCAGCGCGGCTCATGGGTTCAAGCAAAGTCAAGCAGCCCAGGAGAAGCCCGACTTCGACAGTCCGGACCTCCCCTCGTATGCGATGCCGAAGGCGTTGATGCGGGATCGTCTCGCCTCCGCCATGGTCAGATCGGACCCGGCCGGGTGGAACATGCCGGAGAAGCGCACCGGCTCACCGGTCTCGACCCCGAACGGCACGATGTCTTCGATCTCGAAGTCGATCATGCCGCCGACACGTACGCTGTGCCGCAGCCCTTCTTCCTCGATGACGATAGTGGCCCGTTCAACGCCCAACATCTCTCCTATCAGAGGAGCCAGGCCGGCCATCGGCCCTCCCAGCTGGCCGCTGAACACCTGAACGAGCCTTTCGAACTGGTCCTCGCTGGCGTCGTCGTCGATGAACACCCCAACGCGCCAGTTGCCCTCGGTCATCACCTTTGGTGTGTCAGCGATCAGCGCGATCTTGCAGCCCGCAACATCGGTACCTTCGACAGCGCCTTCGCGGATGTTGAAGACCAGAGTGACCCGGCAATAGTCGTAGGTCGCACCATGATCAAGAGAGAGATTGCATGGGCACATCAACTCACATGAGCACGTCTCGACGTAACTGCCCTTCACATTCCAAGACATGGCAACCCCCGCATCCCAGTGTTTCCCCGCCACGTCCGGGTGTCAACGGATGCCGAATCAAGCGGGCCAGCGAATAATCGAATATCCAAGCGCAGCACAACCCGACGCTCGGTCACTGAAGGGTCGGGCCACTGCCTGCTTCGCAGGAGGGTGGTCCTGCGCGCGTCCCACACGGCGGTCGACCATCAGATTCGAAGTGGGCTGCGCGGCCCAGGGTTCCGTCGCAGGAAGCTGAGCTCGAGCACCCCCTACAGGCGTGGGCTTGACGGGCGTAGCCTGCAGAGAAGGCGGCAGGTCGGCCGGTGCTGGAGCAGCAGCCCAGCCGTGACAAGTGGTGGCGCGAGTCCGGCACCCCGGCTGGCGTTGGGCTAGGGGGCCTGGTGAGGGATCTGCATCGAACGCCGCGGGGCTTCTCACTGGATGCGGAAGAGACGCCTCCGTCGGGGACGAGCCGCCGATGGCGCCGTCTCGCTCTCCGAGTGCTCGCTGGTGTGGCCATCCTGGTGCAATCGGTGCTGGTGTTGATCTACCTGGGCATGGGCCTGGGCTGGTTCGGTTTGTTGTATGTGGTCAACCTGGTGCAGGGCGTCGTCTTCTTGGCCTTGGCCGTCCTCACCGCGGTGAAACGCCCCGCGCTTGCCTTGGCCATGCCGGTGATCTCCTTCGGTTTGATGCTGGCTTGCTACAACGGCGACCAACTCCTGACTGGCGCGATCTGCCCGCCGGACCGGCTCTCGGCCGCCTCCGAGCTGGGGCCGGTACCGGGTCACTCCGAGTCGCCCGAGTTCGAGCACGAGTGGGGTCGGTGCGTCGCCCGGTTCAACAGTGGACTGCCGCAAGCAAGCGTGATGGAGCACTACCGCTTCAGAGCGCAGCAGGCGGGCTGGGAGGTGCAGATGCCACCATCGGATCGTGAAGTGGTGATGAGCAACGCGACCACAACCGTCAAGGTGGTGGTGAACTGGAACGATCGCGGCATGTTCGTGATGACAGTGGGCCCGCGTCGCCGGTGAACGCTGGAGACAGATCAGACCCGCGCCCTGCACCCCGGCAACGGGCGGCTTCGAGGGACAGCCGGGTGCACCTAGGGAGCTGGCGAGCCGTCGCCGGTGCCGCTCGCCAGGTAGATCGTGTTCGTCGCCGGACGTTGCTGCAGCGGGTTGGGGAAGGCGATGATCTCCGCGGTCACGTCCGCGAACACCAGGCTCAGCACGTCGAGGTACTCCTGGTCGGGCGGGTCGTTGGACCAGAGGCCGAAGACGCCGCCGGGGGTCAGTCGCGTCGCCAACCGACGGACGCCGGCGACTGCGTAGAAGTCGGCATTGTCCGCCCCGAGCTGATGGCGCGGTGAGTGGTCGATGTCGACCAGCACCGCATCGAACCGGCGGTCGGGGGTGGTTGGATCGAAGCCGAGTTCCCGAGACATCGTGAAGAAGTCGCCGAGCTCCAACCGGCACCGCGGATCGGTGGTCAGCACCCGACCGAGCGGAACCAGCTCCTGACGGTGCCAGCTGATCACCGGCGCCAGGGCGTCGACGACGACCAGCTGTCGTACCCGGTCGTCGGCCATCACCGCGTGCGCCGTGTAGCCCAGACCGAGACCGCCGACCACCACGTCCCAGCCGTCGACCGGGTGCCCCCGACGCTCCAGCCGACCGAGCGCGAGGTCCGCCAGGGCGATCTCTGCGACCGTGAACAGGCTGGACATCAGGTACTCATCGCCGAGCTTGACCTCGAAGATGTCCTTGCCGGTGCTCAGGTCCTGGCGACGTCGCAGACTCACCTCCCCGATCGGGGTCGGCTCCCACGCCAGCTCCTCGAACCGTCTGCTCACCGCTCCCGACCCTCTCGTGGCACCCGGATCGAAAGCCGACCCGCGAGCCAGTCCAACACGACCGCCAGGGCTGCTTCAACTGGACCGCACCGGTCGACCTGGTGGGAGAGAGAGCGGTTCGAGGAAGCAGGGTCAGCCGGCGTGATCCGCTCGAGGTGACAGTGGTGGCCAGCCACAGGCGGCGTGCACGCCGGTGATCCACGAGGGCGTACGCCGACCTGTGAAGCGGTACAACGCCGCGACCGCCCAGGCCAGCAGGGCAGTCGCTGCGACCAGGCTGAGCCCGATGACCAGCAGCAGGGGCCGCGGGTCGGCGTGGCGGTAGACGGTGCTCGGTTGGTCGGGCAGCCAGGTGGACCGGACCGTTGTGCCGGGCTGCCACCCGCGTGGATCGCCATCGAGGTACACCGGTTCGCGGGACATGCCGGTGTCGGCGACGAACCGACCGCGCCATTGACACTGCTGTCCGTTGCGGCCATGACTGACGCAGGACCGCTGCACGGCGGTGAAGGTGCCGGACTCGCCGTCGCTGAGTGCTACGCGTACTGTCACGCCGAGCTGTGGCAGGACTGCGATCAGCAGCAGCGCCGCGATCGCAGGGATCACGAACCAGCCGAACACCGCGCCGAGGACGTGCCGCACCCGTGACGGCGTACGCGGTGGACGACGTGCGGTGGTCACGTCGTCAGTATGGGCGCCGGTGTGGGTCGCCGAGGCGGCCTCCGGGCCGACGAGGTCGACCAGCCCAGGTGATCAGGATGCTGGCCGCGGATTCGGTCACGTCGGTGAGCGGTAGCCATCGACCCGCTAGGAGTGTGGCCCGATAGCCAGCTGCGTTCGAACTCCTGTTCGAAGGATTGTCAGTGGTGCGGTTTAGCGTGGAGGTATGTCTGCAGCACCGGTGATCGAGGCGGCCGTTCCGGCCGTGCCCGATGCGGTGCTGGCCCGGCTGGAGGAGATGCTGACCTGGTCACAGTCGCCTGATCCCCGACCCCGGCGGCGTCGACAACCCGGTCGGGTTCACCAAGGATGGTCTGGTCGCCGACGCCACCCGGATCGATCGGATCGCCACCCTGGAGCGGCTGCAGGCGTCGCTGGAAGCCGCGAAGGCGGTCGAGATGGTCGCGTTCGCGCAAGCGCAGACCGCCGAGCAGATTGCGACCGGGGTGCATCCGCGGGCGATCGGCCGCGGGATCGCCGACCAGATCGCGTTGGCCAGCCACATCTCACCCGCCGAAGGGACCCGACGTCTCCACACCGCCCGCGACCTCGTCCTCGACCTGCCCCACACCCTCACGTTGCTGAGCCGGGGCGACGTGTCCGGCTGGACGGTGCGGTGCGTCACCGAGAAGCTGTCCCACCTCGACCGGACCACCCGCACGGCCGTCGACACTGCCCTGACCGCCCGGCATCTTGAACGGATGAGCACCAAGGATGCCGCCGCCTGCGCGCAACGCCTCGCCTACGCCGCCGACCCCCACGCCGCGATGGCCCGGGCTGGGAAGGCCCGCGGCGACCGGCGGGTCACGCTGCGACCCGCCCCGGACACCATGAGCCTGCTGACCGGACTCCTCCCCGTCGAACAAGGCGTCGCCTGCCTCGCCGCCCTCCAAGCCGCCGCCACCGCCCGCAAAGCCGACGGTGACACCCGGTCCAAAGGCCAGATCATGGCCGACACCCTCGTCGCCCGCCTCACCGGCCAAGCCACCGCCGAGAATGTCGGTGTCGAGGTCGGGATCCAGCTGCCGCTCGCCGCGTTGCTCGACCCGAACGACCCCACCCCGGCCGAGATCCCCGGCTGGGGCTGCCTACCCGCCGGCCTGGCTCGTGAGCTGATCACCAACACCCAGGCCCGGGTGTGGTGGCGGCGGCTGTTCACCCGCCCCACCACCGACGGCGGCCAGCAGGTCGTTGATCTCGACCGTCGCCGGCGCCGGTTCACCGGCTGGCTCGCCGAGCTGATCCGCTGGCGGGACTGGACCTGCCGCGACCCCTACTGCGATGCCCCGATCCGCCACCTCGACCACCTCCACCGCCACCACGACGGCGGACCCACCACCCCCACCAACGGACGCGGCGTCTGCGAACGCGGCAACTACGTCCGCGAGATGCCCGGCTGGACCATCCGCCTCGCCGACCCCGACACCCACACCGTCATCACCACCACCCCCACCGGCCACCGCTACACCAGCCGACCACCCCAACCACCGTGAGCTCCGGTGGGATCAAGAGCTCCGGTGTGGGATCAAGAGCTCCGGTGGCGATCGAGGGATCAGTGGGCGATCGTCAGGCGGAAGTCGTTCGAGTCGTTGATCACCGACAGCTCGGTCCACGATTTCTCCAGGTGGCCGTCATCCGCCTCGTCGAAGCCGCGCAGAGCCGTGCCGCTGGGCACCCGCTGGAGGTGATCGACCGAACCGTCGAGGTGCCGGATCGCGATGTCGGCGACTCGACCCCGGAGGGTGACGGTGGGGTGGTCGGTGCCGAGGTCGTGGTGGGTCTCGACGTAACTGGAGGCGCCGTCGTCACCCGGCTGGACCAGGCAGGTGGTCTCGACGACCTGGTTGCGTCCGTACGCCGGGCCCCAGCACTCGTGCTCCCAGGCGCCGATCTCCACCTCGGTCTGCATCTGCCGATCACCCGTCTTCGTCGAGCGGTCAGCTACCGAGGGCCTGACGGACCAGCTGGACGGTCTCGGTGGGGTTCAGACCGAGAGCGCGCATCCGCTGGACGAAGTCGCCCGCCGAGCGGCGGGCATCCTCACCGACATCGACCGAGGGCTCGGCCACCACGGTGCCGCGGCGGCCCGCCGTGCGGACCAGACCGGTTTGCTCGAGCTCTCGGTAGGTCCGGGCGACGGTGTTCGGGGCGATCCCCAGGTCGCCGGCGAGCCGACGGACCGTCGGAAGCTGGGTCCCCGGGGGCAGCTCGCCCGCGTCGATCTGCGTGACCAGCTGCTGCCGGAGCTGCTCGAACGGGGGGACCGGCGAGGAAGTGTCGACGACGAGCATCAGACGGTCTCGTGCGCCCGGCGGGCGGCTTGCAGAGCCGCCTCCCGATGCGGGCCGGAAGGCCCACGGTTGAGCAGCTGATTGCTGATGATCCCGAGGATGGGAATGACGACCATCAACCCCATCAGCAGATCCCACATCACCTCGTCAGCCGGACCGCGGGTACGCGGCAGGGTGAGGCTGATCAGCGTCAGGATCAGCAGACCAAGACTGGCTGGCAGCATGAACACCTCGGTGACGCGTTCGCCGCGTATGGCACTCCGCCAGAACAGCGTGGTGGCGTCGCCACTCGGTTGAGGCTGTGCGACCAGTCGTCGCGTCATCAGCTCGCTGGTCGTCCAGACCACCACCAGCCCGACGAGGATGCACCAGGCATAACCCGACTGGTCGTCGTCGAATCCGAACCCCTGCCAGGAAGGCAACCGAACTGCGGCGACGGCGGCCCCCAGGAGAGTGAGGGTGGTGATCCGCACAGTCACCAGGCCTGCACGGTCCCCGAAGTCGCTCATCCGAGGAGCCCAGGACTGCGCGACTCTCACCGTTCCTCCCACGTCCTGCAGAGCACTCATCAGGCTACTGACGTTGCTGCCGACAGTCATCAGCACGATCGGCACGAAGAGCGCGACCATGCTGAGGAACAGGCTTCGGTCGTCGTCGAAGCTGACCCGCCGGATCAGCGGAACGGCGACAGCCAGTCCGACAGCTGCCCCGGTCAGGCTACCGATGTGCTGCCTCCAACGCGTCGTCTCCACCTCGGCTCTCAGGTCGGGGGTGATCGGCGCGCCCTGATCGCGGATCCACCGGGCGCTGTGCCTGTGTCGGAATCCCGGTCGCAGGCTGATCAGGAGGACGACGAGCACGACGATGCCGCTGAACATCGGCAGCCAGACCCACCGCACGTCCATCACCTCCGGCCGACTTTGTACCGCTCTTTGTCGCATCGTAGCAACACGATGAACCTCCGACCAGGCGAATCAGCCGATCTCGCCCTCGATGTTCTCCGTCTCGCGGATCCTCTCCAGCGCCGCCTCGTCGTCGCCGACGACCACCACCACCGAGCCGCCGCCGATCAGCGCCGCCACGATGCCGTCCCGCGCGGTGGCCCACGGCGTCGATGGGCGGAGCAGTCGTCGCTGGGTCGACTCCTGGGACACGGCGAGGTCGACCTGGGACAGCGTGGCCTCGGCCGAGCGCCAGGCCACCTCGTCGCCCGGAACGGGGATGGCCGCGTACTGATCCGGCTGCCCCCGGACCTCCAGCGAGAAGTCGGCGACCCCCTCGGGCAGTCGCTCGGCGAACGGCAGACCCAGCGGGTGCAGACTGCAGGCCAGCAGGTCGGCACCGAGGTCGCTCGCGTGCTCGGCGGCCGTCGGATACAGGGGACCGGCGATGACCAGCCGCACCCCCGCGTCGTCGTCTCCCTCGCGGTCGACCGCGACGGTGACGCCGAGCGACCAGCACGCGAGCTCGAGGCAGATCGTCACCCAGTGGCCGGGGTGCGTGCGCGCGACATCCAGCAGCACCGCGTCGCCGAGGTCGAGGCCGTACTCGTCGGCCAGCAGGTGGCAGGCCTTGTCCACCCAGTTCGACACGGTGACGCCCGATAGCTCGGTCCGCTCGCCCGTACCGAGGTCGTAGTAGGTGACCAACGGGTCGGCGCCGGCCGTCGCGGTCCTCCGCCGGAGGCGCTCGGAGATCAACTGCATGACGGTGATCGTAGGGCCGCGCGTGCTGGTGGCCGACCCACTAGCCTGTGGCGATGCGTCACGTGCTCATCATGGCCGGTGGTTCCGGGAAGCGCCTGTGGCCGCTGTCGCGTCGGGACATGCCCAAGCAGCTGCTCCGCGTCCTCGGTGGTCAGAGTCTGCTCCGGCTCGCGTACGAGCGGTTGGAGGGCGTGGTGGAGCCCGAGCAGGTCTGGGTGTGCACCGGCGCGGACTACGCCCACGTGGTGGCCGCCGAGCTGCCCGAGCTCGATCCGGGCAACATCCTGGGCGAGCCCGAGGGTCGCGACTCGATGAACGCCATCGCCTGGACGGCGGCCGTGCTGGCCGAACGTGACCCCGATGCCGTGATGGCCGTCGTCGCCTCCGACCACGTGATGCGGCCCACGGCCGCGTTCCAGGACGCGTTGCGGGAGGGCTTCGAGGTGGCCGAGGCCGACCCGACCGCGCTGGTCACCTTCGGCGTGGTGCCCTCCACCGCGCACACCGGCTACGGCTACCTGCACCAGGGCGAGGCCCTGCCCGGACACCCGGACGTGCGGCGGGTGCTCGCGTTCAAGGAGAAGCCCGACCGGTCGACCGCCGAGGGCTACCTGGACTCGGGTGCCTACTGGTGGAACGCCGGCATGTTCGTCTGGCGGGCGGCGACGGTGCTCGACCAGCTCCGCCAGCTGCTGCCGGACACCCACCGACTCGTCACCGAGCTGGCCGCCCAGCCCGACCGGCTGACCGAGATCTACCCGAAGCTCGCCAAGATCAGCGTCGACTACGCCGTGATGGAACCGGCCTCCCAGGGCCGCACCGATGCTCATGTGGTCGCGGTCCAGCTGCCGATCGTCTGGCACGACGTCGGCGGCTACCCGTCACTGCGCCGTCAGCTGCCGTGGGACGAGCAGGGCAACGCCGTCAGCGGCACCGCCGTGGTGATCGGCTCACGGGACAACCTGGTGCTGAACGAGTGCGCCGACGGCCGTCTGCTGGCGGTGATCGGGATGACCGACACCGTGATGGTGCAGACCGATCAGATCACCGTCGTGGCCCCGTTGGGGGAGTCCGAGCGGGTCAAGGAGCTCGTCGCGGCGGTCGTCGACCAGCTGGGGACCTCGTACGCCTGATCGAGGCCGGTTCCGCGTGACCTCAGGCGCCGTTGGGCTCCGGTGAGCTGGTCGACGGGTAGGTCTGCATGAACGACTCGATGGCCGCGCCGCTGACCGCGGTGCAGGGCTGACGGACGCCCTTCTGCAGCGTGGTGTCGGCCGGGTTGCCCGGGTCGGCGGTCCAGCGGGTCAGCACCACGTTCTTGCCGTCGGGGAAGCCGGCGCCGTCGGCCTCGGTCCAGGGCGCGGCGATGAACTTCTGGTTCGGGTCGTAGTCCTCGGCGGTGAACGTCTTCGCGATCGCCGCCAGGGCGTCCTTGTCCGCCTGCGGGGCGCTGTCGCGATACCAGACGACGGTGTAGCCGTGCTCGAGGTTGTGCACGAGGGTCTCCACGGCGGGCCGGTCCTCGGCGGTGTAGAACCGCTTCGTGAACGGCGCGGGGGAGGCGTAGTGCGGGCCCGAGTCCGGGGGCGTCCGGTCGTAGGTCACCTTGGTGCCGTCGGCGACGTGGTTCTGGTTGCCGGAGGCCGGGTGCGTCGCGGCGGGGTCGCAGCCGGCCGCATCGGACGCCACGCCGAGGTCGACCAGCGCGGCGCTGCTGGCCTGGCTGTCCTTGACGACCAGGTAGATCGGGTAGGACAGCAGGGCCGCCGCCAGGACCACGCAGAGAACCAGCAGCCCGGCCGTACGGCGACGCTGCGCGGACTTCTGCTGGTTCTCCAGGGCGGCCAGCTTCTGCCGGCGATTGCCGCCGGAGGTCTTGGCGGGCTCCGTGGCCACGGGGTCTCCTCGGGTGCTCGGGTGAGGTGCAGACCCTCGACGAACGGACGAATCCGGGAGTCTATCCCGGCGGGGCAGGTGTTCCGGTGCTGTCGGATCCGCCCAGGTGCTGAGCGACGTCGAGCAGCCGACGGACCAGGGCCGCCGAGTCATCGGGCAGCGAACCCCGGGCGAGCAGCACTTCCGCGACGCTCTCGGGGTCGACGCCGACCAGCTCCGCGTACGCCTCCGGCACCCCGAGCGCCCGACACAGCGCGGCCAGCACGGCCTCGCGGGAGCCGTGGCTGAACAGGTCCTCGCGACCGGTCCGCACGATCGAGGCCGCCCCGGTGGCCTCGGCGGGCTGGGGGCCGACCAGGTCCGGCAGCCCGCGCAGGACGGCGACCGGACGGCCGGCGAGCTTGCCCTTGACCAGGTCGGCGGCGGCGGCCAGCTCGTCGGCCAGGGCCATCGTGGTGACCGCGAGCTCGTTGCCGTAGTCGTCCACCTGTCCCGCGTAGGGCGCGAGCACCCGGACCCTGGCCGCCCCGATCGCGTGGTCGGTCTGACCGAGGCGCCAGGGTCGACCCGCGGTGTCGGAGATGATCACGCCGACGTCGCCTCCGACGGCCGCGGCCAGCCCGGCGGCCAGCCGTTCGGCGGAGGCGTCCGGGTCGACGGGCAGCAGCAGGATCCGGCCGGACTCGACGTTGGAGTTGTCGACCCCGGCCGCGGCCAGCGTCAGCCCCGCGTGGGTCCGGACGATCCGCATCGGGCCGCGCTGGGCGACGACCGAGCGGGTGGCGCTGGAGATCACGGTCTCGCGGTCGGCGGCGTCGGCGTACCGGCCCTCGGCCTTGCTGATGATCTTGGAGGTGACCACCACGATGTCGCCGGGTCGCAGCGGTCCGGGCTCGGTCTGCGTCATCCGCAGGATCTCGGTGACCAGGTCGGTGGCGGTGGTGACCTCACCGAGACCGCTCGGCGCGAACAGCTGCACCATCACAGACTGCGCGGCAGGGCTTTGACGGCGAGTCGCAGGAACTCCGCGGTCGCGTCGGGTGTGCTCATCAGGAGTCCGGTGACGGCGACAGGCAGGCCGTCCGCCTCGAGCCTGGCGGCGCTGTCGGCGTCGGCGGTGTCCATCACCCACAGGTCGAGCACGCCCTCGGCCGCCCGCGCGCCGTAGTGGCGTCCGACCGCTGCCGCGTCGACGGCCACGCCGATGGACGGCAGCAACCGATGGGCCATGCCCAGCACGGGCGCGCCGCCGAGGATGCCGGCGAAGCCGATCACCGGAGCGGCAGTGGCGACCAGGGCCGCCCGGAGGCCGGGGATCTCGAGGATCGGACCGATCGAGACGACCGGGTTGCTGGGTGCGACCAGAACCAGATCGGCGGCGGCGACGGCCTCGGTCACCCCGGGTGCCGGACGGGCGTGCTCGATGCCCGTGCGCCGGATGGCCAGGGCGTCCGGCACGGCACGCAGCCGCACCCAGTACTCCTGGAAGTGCAGCCACCGACGGCCGTCGGGAGACCCGGGGTCGGCGATCGCCACCTCGGTCTCGACCACGTCGTCGGTCATCGGCAGCAGGGTGAGCAACGGATCGTGCCGCAGCCAGCGCGCGGTGATCCGGCGGGTGACCTCCGACAGCGGCACGCCGGAGGCCAGCAGCTGCGTCCGGACGAGGTGGGTCGCCAGGTCCAGGTCACCGAGGCCGAACCAGGTGGGCTCCGACCCGTACGCCGCCAGCTCCTCCTTGACCCGCCAGCTCTCGCCCGCCCGTCCCCAGCCGCGGTCGGCGTCGATCCCGCCGCCCAGCGTGTACGTCATGGTGTCCAGGTCGGGGCAGATGCGCAGGCCGTGCAGGGTGACGTCGTCGGCCGTGTTGACGATCACCGTCACGTCCGCCTCCGGATAGGCCGCGCGCACTCCCGCGACGAACCGCGAACCCCCGACACCACCGGCCAGCACCACCACCTGCACGGCGCCAGTGTTCCACGCGCTCGGCACCCCGCGTTCTGCGTGCTCGGCGGGGGAGGCTCCGCACTAGGGTGACCCGCATGCAGCCCTGGCACCGGTGGCGTGAACCACTAGCGGTCGTGCTGCTGATCGCGCTCGCACTCATGCTCGTCCTCCGCGCGGTCAGCTTCCTGCTGGCCCTCGCCGCGGGCGCCGCGGGCGGCCTGTTCGGCTCCCTCCCGGGTGGGGACGACCTGCTGCTCCTCACGGCGGCGGGTGCGGTGCTCTGGTGCGCGACCCCGGTCCGCCTCGGACTCCCCGCCGACGACCGCCGGGCCGCCGACGATCCCCGGACCGCCGACGATCCCCAGGCCGACGACGGCCCCCGGATCGGTGACCGCTCAGCGGCGAGTCCGCACGCCTGGGCCATCGCGATCGCCGGAGTGGTGGTCGTCGGACTGACCGTGCTGGGCTGGCTGCTGTTGAGCGGCTCGAACGTGGTCGCCCTGATCGTGTGGCCCACCCCCGACGCCGGGTTCGTGCTCCTGGCGCTCGAGGGTCTGCTCCGGCTCGTGGTGCCGGTGACGGCACTCGTCGCGGTCGTGGCGGCCCTGCGCCGAGCCGCTGCGGCACGCCGTCAGGCCGTGGCGCCCCGGCCGGTGGTCTCCGCCACTGACGACGTACCAGCAGTGATCGCGGCACCCGCTCGGCTGCCGGCCGCCTGGCAGGCCGACGAGGCGACCGGGGCCGTCTGGCTGACGGCCGACGATGCGGCTCAGGGCCGCCCCGGGCTGTCGTGGTCGGATCCGGGGGGGACCTCGGGTGCCGTGACGAGCGGCCACTGGGCGCCGGCTCCACCGGACGCGGTGGAGTCCGTGGATCCGCCGACGGCCCCGGCCCCGGCCCCGGCCCGCCCCGGCCCCCGCCGCCGCGGACGACGACGACCTGCGCTGAGCGTCCGCAGAACGTACGCCAGCCGCAGCAAATAGCGGCCCTTATCGCATGGGGCCCGGGGGAGCAAACCGGCCCAATACCAAACTCGGCCTTGACTTGGGTGCATTTACGGGCGTGTAATTTCACCCATGTTGTTCGCTGAACACCACCACCGACGCCTCGGGAGCGTCGGGCGAGGTCGTTCGGTCGACGCATGATCGCCGTGGGGCCGCGAACCCCTCGGCAGGCATTGAACCCCGGGGTCGAGGAGGCAACACATGGAGCACGAAGAGGCTGAGGTCGACGAAGGCGCGCTGAGCTGGCAGGAACGAGCCCTGTGCGCACAGACGGATCCGGAGGCCTTCTTCCCCGAGAAGGGCGGCTCGACCCGGGAGGCGAAGAAGGTCTGCCTGTCGTGTGACGTGCGTTCGGAGTGCCTGGAGTACGCACTCGGCCACGACGAGCGGTTCGGCATCTGGGGCGGCCTGTCGGAGCGCGAGCGGCGCAAGCTGAAGAAGCGCGCGGTCTAGGACCCCGCTCAGCAGACGGCCCTCCCCAGCCGTCCGCCGGGAACGGCGACCGAGCGACAGGTCGGTCGCCGATGCGGCACTCCCTGCGAGTTCGCATACAGTGGTCGACGCCTTGCGCCCTGTGCGGGGCCGCGCCACCTGCCGTACGACTCTCGCGAGGTTCTCCCGACACTCATGGACGACGACGTGAGTGAGGAGCGCCCGCACCGGCCACCAGCGGCCGACAGCTGGGACGACCTGCGTGTGCCGCGGACGGAGGACGAGGCCGATCGCTGGGCCTGGTTGGCCGATCGCCACGACACCGCCGAGACGCCCGACCTCTCCGGCTGCACCGTCACAGCGGTCCTGGTCACCCTGGACGCCGAGGCCTGGCTGCCCGAGACTCTCGCCGGTCTGTCCCGCCTGACCCACAAGCCGACCCGGCTGATCGCGGTGGACAACGGCAGCACCGACAAGACCCTGGAGCTGCTCGAACGGGCCGAGCGTCGCGGCCTCCTCGACGCGGTCGTCACCGGCCCACCCCAGGGCGGCTTCGGGGCGGGCGTCGCCGCCGGGTTGGCTGCCGAGCCCGAGGTCCCCGCCACGACCGACCACTGGTTGTGGCTGCTGCACGACGACGCCGTCCCGGCCGCCGACACACTGCAGCAGCTGCTGGGCCACGTGGTCACGGACCCGGCCGTCGACATCACCGGACCCAAGCTCGTCTTCCCACGACGGCGGCACGGCGCCGGGCACCAGCTCAGCGAGGTCGGGGTCAGCATCGCCCGGACGGGTCGTCGCGACCTCGGGCTGGACCTCGGCGAGATCGACCAGGGCCAGCGCGACCAGCCGAAGCAGCATCTCGGTGTCTCGACCTGCGGCATGCTCGTCCGACTCACCGACTGGCGGGATTTGAGCGGCCTGGATCCCGACGTCGCCTGCTTCCGGGACGGGGTCGAGCTGGGATGGCGGGCGACGGCACGTGGTCTGCGGGTCGTCACCACCCCCCGCGCGGAGATGGTGCACCGGCAGGTGGGTCGTGCCGGCCTGCGACCCCGGGGGGCCGGCGGCCAGCACCCCGACCGGGTCGACCAGCAGCTCGGTCTGCTCCTGATCACCGGCCACGCCCCGACCTGGCGGCTGCCGTTCACCTGGCTGCGGCTCGCGCTGGACTGCCTGCTCCGGGCCGTGGGCTACCTGCTCGGGAAGGCCCCGCGCCGTGCCGGCGACGAGATCGCCACCCTCGGCTGGCTGTTCAGCCACCCCCGCCGGATCCGGGCGTACCGCCGCCGGCTCAGCAGCAGTCGCACCGACCGCGACAGTGCCCGCCTGATCGCCGGACTCCGACCGCCGTGGTGGTCGAGCGTTCGTCTCGCGGTCGAGTCCCTCACGGGCACGGTGTCCGACCGCTACCGCGAGCTGGCCGGCGACAGCGACGCGGCGACGCTGGACGAGCTGACCGGTGACGACTTCTCCACCGTCCGCGAGGACCGCTCCAACCACCCGTTGCTCGCACCGGTGGTGATCGTGGGCTTCCTGCTCCTGCTGGCCAGCCTGGTCGCCGCCCGTTCCCTGTTCGGCCTCGGTCACCTGGACGCGCCCGCGCTGCTGCCGGCACCCGACCGGCTCGGTGCGCTCTGGTCCGAGGCCGCCAGCCCGATCCCCGGCGCCCCGGGTGTGGCCCCGCCGCCGTGGCTGGCGTTGATGGCGCTCGGCTCGACCGTCCTGGCCGGACAGCCGGAGTGGCTCGTCTCGACGCTGCTGCTGGGGATCGTGCCGTTGGCCTACCTCGCCGTCTACCCGCTCCTCCGCGCCACCGTCGACGACCGGCGGGTGCGGATCTGCGCAGCCGTCACGTACGCGCTGCTGCCGGTCCTGCTCGGGGGCACCAACCAGGGCCGCCTGACCCTGAGCGTGGTCGCGGTCCTGCTGCCGCTGCTCGTGCTGGCCCTGCGCGGTCTGGTGCAGCGCCGCCCCCGCGCTCCCGAGGCGTGGCGGGGGGGCTGGGGCGCCGGGGTGGTGCTCGTCGGACTGACGGCGTTCGAGCCCTCGCTCATCCTGGTGGCGATCGTCCTCGGCGTGGTCGGGGCGATCTGGCTGCGGCGGTCGCCGCGCAAGGTCGGCCGGGTGGGTCTGGCCGTCGGTCTGCCTCTGCTCGTCTGGGCGCCGTGGTGGCCCGCTCTGGTCGCCTACCCGGGTCGGCTGTTCGCCGGCCCCGACGCCGCCCTGCTGGCGGCCGGTGACGCGCCGGCGGTCTGGGGGCTGCTGGTCGGGCGCGAGGTCGGACCGGGTCTGCCGCCGCTCTGGCTCGGCGCGATCGTGTTCGGGGTCATCTGGGTGGTGTCGGTCGCCGGGCTGTTCCGCCGGCCCCGGAGTGCTGTCGTCGTCGGTTCCTGGGTGGCCGCCGTGACGGGGGTGCTCGGGGCGGTGCTGCTGAGCCGACTGGTCGTCGCAGTGCCGCCCACCGGCGCCGAGATCCGTCCGTGGACGGGGGCGTACCTGCTGATCGCCTTCGGCGCGCTGGTGCTGGCCGGAGCGGCCGGGGTCGACGGGCTCGCGGCCGAGCTGCGCGATCGCAGCTTCGGCTGGCAGCAGCCCACCAGCGTGGTCGCGGGTCTGCTGGTCGTGGTGACCGTGCTGGGCGCGGCCGGCTGGTGGATCTGGGCCGGCGCGAGCGGTCCGATCGATCGACAGCGGCTGGACGCGCTGCCGCCGTACCTGCAGAACGCGATGCTCTCCGACGCCGGCGTCCGGGTGCTCGCGATTGACCTGCGATCCGGGGGCGACCTGCGATCCGGGGGCGGCCCGGCCGGTTCGGCGCGCTACTCGGTCATCTTCGACGACCAGCTCCGGCTCGGCGACGCCGACCGCGGATTCGCCTTCGGTGGCTCGCCCTCCGCTCCCGCCGAGGTCGCTGACCTGGTCCAGCGGCTGGTGGCCGGCACGGCCGACTCCGACATCGCTCCACAGCTGCGCAGCCTGGGTATCGGCTACGTCTGGGTGGATGGCGCGACCACCGAGGAGATCGCGCGGATCGACAACACACCGGCCCTGGGGACGGCCAGTGGCAGCGAGACGACCACCGTCTGGCAGCTGCAGCCACCGGTCACCCGGGTCACCGTGACCGAGGGCGACCAGGTCACCGCCGTGGGCACGTTGCCGCCAGTGGTCGCGCCGGGCGGCGCCGAGCGGCAGCTCGGTCTCGGCGAGGCGTCCGACCCACGGTGGCGCGCCGAGACCGACGGCGTCCGGCTGACGCCGGCGACTGACGGCTGGCAGCAGGCCTTCCGGCTGCCCGCCGCGGGCGGCACGGTGTCGTTCCACCTCGCCTCACCGACACCCTGGCTCCTCGTCGGACAGGGCATCGTGGTCATGGTCGGTCTGGTGCTGGCCGCCCCGGGCATCCGCCGACCGGAGGTGCGCGATCCCGTTCGCACTGCCCGGCGCGCGGCGTTCGTGGGAGGTCGAGCCCAATGAGCGCCGCCACCCGCCGCGCCCCGGCCGGCCCCCTTCGCCGGGTGCTGACCGTGGGCGTTGCCGTGCTGGCCGTTGCCGTGGTGGCGGTCGGCGGGAGTCTCGTCCCGCCCGAACCGCCCCCGTTCACAGCGACGCAGTCGCCCCTCGTCGGCCGCACCACGACCGTCTGCACCACCTCACCGGCGGCCGACGCCACCGCGACCATCTCGGCGGTCGCCGTGCGCAAGGCACCGGGTCGGGAGGGGACCCTGACGGCCACCGCGATCGGCGCCAGCGCACCCCTGCTGAAGGTCGACAAGCAGGGTTTCGGCGACCAGCAACCGGCTCCCGACACTCCCGTGGTGCTGACCGGTGAGGGGGTGATGGCCACCGCCGGCAGCGGGATGGTCACCAGCCGCGCCACCAAGGGTGAGCAGTCGGGGCTGATGGCGGCCACCTGCGGCGCTCCCGCCACCGAGCACTGGTTCGTCGGGGTCGGCGCCACCGCCGCGTACCGGACCGATCTCGTGCTGACCAATCCCGACGCCGGGCCGGCCGAGGTGGATCTGCGGTTCTACGGACGCAACGGTCTCGTGGTGGTGCCGGGCAGCTCCGGTCTGGTCATCGACGCCGGCAGCAGCCGTACGGTCTCGCTGGACACCCTGGTCACCGTCGAAGGTCCGCTCAGCGTCTCCGTGCGGGCCGCCACGGGTCGCGTGTCGGCGGTCGCCCTGGCCCGCCGCAGCGTGGACTTCGCACCGACCGGCGCCGACTGGCAGCTCTCGGCGGTCGCCCCGGCCCGGTCGGTCGTCATCCCGGGGATACCGGAGGGCGCCGGCACGCGGAACCTGGTGGTGGCCAACCCCGGATCCGATCGCGCCACCGTCACGGTGAACGTGCTCGGGGTGGACGGAGCCTTCGCCCCGGCCGGCGCCGAGACCCTCGAGGTGCCGGCGGAGAGCACGGCTGAGATCTCGGTGGCCGCGGGACTGGCCGGTGCCGCCGCGGCGATCCAGCTGAGCAGCGACCAACCGGTCACGGGCTCGGTGCTCTCGGAGGCGATCGGCACCGACGCACTGCCCGATCTGGCCATCCAGTCCGCCACCGCGCCGATCGTGCGGACCGGCGTCGTGCCGCTGGTCCACCTGGACAAGACCGAGGCCGAGCTGGTGCTGAGCAACGGCGGCGACGACGACGTCGCCCTCACCTTCGAGGCGTACGGCTACGACGGCGTCAAGATCGACGACGACGACGTGCTGCTGGTCCCGCACGCGACCGCCACCCGCCGCCTCGATGTGGGGGAGGCCGCCTACCTGGTGGTGTCGGTCCCGGCCGGCGCATCGGTCGTCGGTGGCGTCACGTTCCTGGCCACCTCGGGCGGCATCGCCGGGGTGGCCACGGTTCCGGTCACCTCACCCGACGTGGCCGGGCGGGCCCCGCAGGTGGAGTTCGACCCGTCCGTCGGGCGCTGAGGCAGGGGCCTACAGACTGTCGAAGTCGCTGACCGGGCGACCGGTGAGGGCGGACAGCTGCTCGACGATCGTGCGGTGGACCAGGATCCGCAGTCCCCGACGGCTCGCGGCCCGGTGCTCGAGCGGGCGACGGTAGACGACCACCTGCGCCATCCTCTCGGTGTCGGCCTCGACGGCCACGGCCAGCGGCACCCGGTCACCCGCCCAGGACGGCGGCAGGGCCGGCACGTCCTCGATGCCGAAGGTGATCCCGACCAGCGCTTCCGGGCAGATCATCGCGATCCGGTCGACGGCCGCGTGCACCGAGTCGTCGAAGAAGTCCGCACGTCCGGCCGGACGTGGGGGCCGGGCCGGGCTGCCGTACGGGTTGGGCAGGGCGAGCGGCCCGCGCAGACCGCGCTGGTGCCGGTCCCTGCGGCGAGTCGACATGGCGTGCACTCTAGTCCGCGGGTAGCGTCTCGGCCGTGGTGTCACGGCGTTGTTCGCGATCAGGCTGCCCGGGCGCCGCAGTCGCGACGCTGACCTACGTCTACGTCGACTCCACCGCCGTCCTCGGGCCGTTGGCGGCCCGCAACGAGCCGCACGGGTACGACCTGTGCCAGCAGCATGCACAGAACCTGTCCGCCCCACGGGGCTGGGAGGTGATCCGGCTGGAGACATCAGGCGAGCCGGAGCCCGACGTCGACGACCTGCTGGCCCTCGCCGACGCGGTCCGCGAGGTCGGGTTCTCCTACGACCAACCGGTGTCCACCGGTCCCGCCGAAACGCGCACCAGCGTGCAGCGCCCGGGCATCGTCGAGCTCGGTCGCCGCGGTCATCTCACCGTCTTGGCCGATCCGGACGCCTGAGCCCCGCCGCGGCCGCTTAGGATCGGCGGACGATGATCCACGCACGCATCTTCAAGGCCAATGACATCCGGGGCGTCGCCACCGGTCCCGATCCCGAGTGGGACGCCGACGGCGCCTACGCCATCGGGGTCGCCGCCGCCGACGTCTTCGAGATCTCCGGATCGGGAGCGCTGGTCGTCGGTCGCGACATGCGCACCACCAGCCCGGAGCTCTCCGCCGCGTTCACCGCCGGGGTGCTGAGCCGGGGTGCCGACGTGGTCGACATCGGTCTGGCCAGCACCGACGGCCTGTGGTTCGCCTCGGGCTCGCTCGGGCTGCCCGGTGCGATGTTCACCGCCAGCCACAATCCCGGCAGCTACAACGGCATCAAGTTCTGCCACCCGGGGGCGCAGCCGGTCGAGCCGGCGGAGCTGGTGGCCATCCGCGACCACGCCCTGGCCGGCATCCCCCGCGACACCGGCGCGCCCCCCGTCCGGCCGGGAACCCGGACCGAGCGGGACCTGCTCGGTGCGTACGCGGAGCACCTGCTGTCGCTGGTCGACCTGTCCGGCATCCGTCGGCTCAAGGTGGTCGTGGACGCCGGCAACGGGATGGGCGGGCTGACCACGCCGGCCGTGCTGGCCGGGCAGAACCTGGAGATCGTCGGTCTCTACCTCGACCCGGACGGCAGCTTCCCGAACCACCCGCCCAACCCGCTGGAGCCGGCCAACCTGGTGGACGCGCAGGCCGCCGTGCTCGAGCACGGCGCGGATCTGGCGGTGGTCTTCGACGGCGACGCCGATCGCTGCTTCGTGATCGACGAGCGGGGCGAGGTCGTCTCGCCGTCGGCGATCACCGGGTTGATCGCCGTGCGAGAGCTGGCCCGCGATCCCGGCGGCACCATCGTGATCAACAAGATCACCTCGCACTCGGTGCCTCGGCTGGTGGCCGCAGCCGGCGGTCGGACCGTGATCACCCGGGTCGGGCACACCTTCGTCAAGGCGGCCATGGCCGAGCACGACGCGGTCTTCGGCGGGGAGCACTCGGCCCACTTCTACTTCCGCGACTTCTGGGGCGCCGACACCGGGATGCTGGCGGCCCTGCACGTGCTGGCCGCGGTCGGCGAGACGCAGGAGCCGCTGTCCCGCCTCGTCGAGCAGTACAGCCTGTTCGCCGCCTCGGGCGAGATCAACTCCACCGTCGCCGAGGTCGAGCCGATCCTGGCCGCCCTGGAGGAGCAGTTCGCCGACCGGGCGCGAGCGGACCGGGAGGACGGGCTCACCCTCAACGGCGACGACTGGTGGGTGAACGTCCGGCCCAGCAACACCGAGCCGCTGCTGCGACTGAACGTCGAGGCCCCGACCACCGAGCAGGTCGACGCGCTGCGCGACGAGGCCTTGAGGATCATCCGCGCGTGATCGTGCGGTAGAACTGGAGGGTCCGCACGCGATCCTCACCC
Source organism: uncultured Actinomycetota bacterium (assembly GCA_963794405.1). Classification (GTDB taxonomy): domain Bacteria; phylum Actinomycetota; class Actinomycetes; order Propionibacteriales; family Propionibacteriaceae; genus Microlunatus. The sequence goes on along the minus strand of CAWCDP010000012.1, from coordinate 77,448 downwards.
ACCGGGGACTCCGCACGCCGGCAACGAGAACGATCGAGGATCCCCACGAACCAGGAGACCGCATGGCCATCGACCTGGCACCCGAGCTGCTCGACATCTTGGCGTGTCCCAACTGTCACGGCTCCCTGGCCGTCGACCACGACCGCGACGAGCTGGTCTGCCTGGCGGCCGACTGCGGTCTGGCCTACCCGGTGCGGCAGGGGATCCCGGTGCTGCTGATCGACGAGGCACGCCGCCCGGGACCGGACCTGCCCCTGGGGTCGGCCTCCTCCGCCGCCTCGGCCAGCCCGGCCGAGTCGTCGGTCTCGGCGGCCGGCGGCGCGGCGTCCACGGTCAGCGGATCGACCTCGTCGGCGGCGAGCGCCCCGGCGGAGACGAACGGCTCGGCCGCGGGACCGGCGACCGGCAGGTCGGCCGCGGACGGCGACGAGCGTTCCTGAGCGATGTTCGACGACTCCTGGCTCGAGGACCAGCAGGCGCTGCGCAGCGCCGACGTCGGGCTGCGCCGGCTCGCCGAAGCCGGTGCGCGGCTGCGACGCGAGATCGGCGAGGCTGAAGACCCACTGCTGCAGATCGGTCAGCTGGACCGCCCGCGTGCGGTGATCGCGGCCGGCAGCGAGGCGCGGTTCATCCGGGCGATGCTGGAGCCGGTCTGTCCGGTCCCGTTCGTCGCCTGGCCCGCGTACGGACTGCCCGGCTGGGTCGGCGCCCTCGACCTCGTGGTGGTGATGGCCAGCGAGGCGAGCTCGCCGGCCCTGGTGGCCACGGTGCACGAGGCCGTACGCCGCGGGGCGCGGCTGCTGATCGCGTGTCCGCCCGCCTCGACCATCGCCGATCACGCCGGGTCGAGCTCCACCATCCTGCTGCCCACCGCGACCGCCGACCCGCTGGCTGCGGCCATCGTCTCGCTGGCCGCCCTGCACCGGATGCAGCTCGGGCCGGAGGTCGACCCGTGGCAGGTGGCCGACGCCATGGACCAGGTCGCCACGGACTGCTCGCCCTTCACCGACGTCGCCGAGAACCCGGCCAAGGACCTGGCCACCGGGCTGGCCGAGGTGCAGCCGCTGGTCTGGGGTGGCTCGGTGCTGGCGGCCCGGGCCAGCCGCCGGGTCGCCGAGGCCCTGCGCGCCGCGAGCGGACGGGCCGCCCTCGCCGCCGACGCCGACGCGCTGATCCCGGTGCTGGAGTCGGCCGGACCGCGCGACCCGTTCGCCGATCCCTTCGAGGACGCGGTCTCGGCCGACCGGCGCCCGGCCCTGGTGATCCTGGACGACGGCAACCCGGAGTCGCCGATCCGCACCGCCGAGGCCCGGTTGAAGGCCACCGCCGAACGCAACGACATCCGGGTCTGCGTCATCCAGCACGCCAGCGGCTCCGACGTCGAGCGGTACGCGGCGCTGCTGCAGACCGGCATGTACACCGCGATCTACCTGGCCGTCGGGCTCGGTAAGTATCTGGCCAGCTGACGGTCGGGTCGCGAGCGCCATCCCGGGGCCGGGCTGACAGAATCCCCTCGTGAGCAACGACATGGGGCCAGCGTGAGCAACGAGGTGAGGACTGCGTGAGCACCGAGGGCGGGACCAGGGCTGTCGTCGCCGCGCTGACCGCGAACCTGTTCATCGCCGTGACGAAGTTCGCGGCGTGGGCGCTGACCGGAGCATCCTCGATGCTGGCCGAGGCGATCCACTCCGTCGCCGACTCGGGCAACCAGGCGCTGCTGCTGATCGGCGGCAAGCGGTCCCAGCGGGTGGCGACGCCGGAACACCCCTTCGGTTTCGGCCGGGATCGCTACATCTACGCCTTCATCGTCTCGATCGTGCTGTTCTCCGTCGGCGGCCTGTTCGCGCTCTACGAGGCGTTCCACAAGTACGAGAGCATCCGTTCCGGACACCCGGACAGCCTGCTCGAGAGCTCCTGGTGGTGGGTACCCCTGCTGGTGCTGGGAGTGGCCATCGTGGCCGAGTCCTTCTCCTTCCGCACCGCGATCAAGGAGTCGTCCAAGACCAAGGGCCGGCAGTCGTGGGCGAGGTTCATCAAAGCGGCCAAGGCGCCCGAGCTGCCGGTGGTGCTGCTGGAGGACTTCGCTGCGTTGCTCGGGCTGCTGTTCGCGCTGTTCGGCGTGGGGCTCACCCTGATCACCCACAACGGGATCTTCGACGTGATCGGCACGGCCATGATCGGCCTGCTGCTCGTCGCCGTGGCCATCACCTTGGCCATCGAGACCAAGAGCCTGCTGCTCGGTGAGTCCGCGACCCCGGAGGCCATCGGTCGGATCGAGACAGCCCTGTCCGGAGTCGACGGCGTCGAGCGGGTCATCCACATGAAGACGCTGCACCTCGGACCGGAGGAGATCCTGGTGGCCGCCAAGATCGGGGTCAGCGCGGCCGCGACGGGCCAGGCCGTCGCTGACACCATCGATGCCGCCGAGGTGGCGGTCCGGGCGGCCGAGCCGATGGTCACCGCGCTCTACCTGGAGCCCGACATCTACCACGAGGACTACGTGCCGGCACCGCGTCCGGACCGCCCGGGCGCGCCCGCCCACTGATCCCTCGGGCCACGGCGATCGCCGGTCGCCTGCTGAGGGCCGTCGCCGGCTGAAAGTCCGGGGCCGGGGTCACATGCTCCAACGGAGCTGGTCGACCTCGGCGCTCGCCACGCCCGGGAGCCGTCCGGCCTCAGTCGCCCACGCGGCCGGGGAGTGCTGCAGCTCGTCGACCGTGGCGATGCAGACGTCCGGCAGCTCGGGCTGCGGTGGCCGGACCTCCGTCGCGCCCAGGGCGGTCAGGGCTTCGGCCACCTGCTCGGGGCTGGCGCCGGACTCCAGGGTGACGAGGACGCGGGTCGACATGGTGCCATGGTCGTCCTAGCCGGCCGGGTACGGAAGAGCTCGATCGGGAGTCGCGGACGGCAGACCCGGGTGGGCCAGGCTGGGCGCCAGCCCCGGGTCGTGACAACGCGCCAGCGTGTACGCGACCCCGGCCAGGCCGGTGAGCACGTTCGGGGTCCGTCCGCCCCGGACACCACAGACCCAGGTCGGATTCGGTCCGCCCGCCCGCGTCAGGTGCCGGGCCAGTGTCCGCGCGGTCGTCAGGTGCTCTCGGGCGGCGGCCGGCCAGGCCTCGGCGCCGAGCAGGTGCAGCTCCACCAACCCGGCCAGACCGTGGCAGAGGGTGCCGTCGAAGGGCACGGATCCGGTCGGCTGCCCGTACGCGAGCGCCATCCGGCTCGCACGGGCGAAGGTGAGCTCGGCGCCGGCCGGGGATCCGGCGAGCACGCGATAGGCAGCGGCGATGCCCACGCCCGGTGCGCCGTGGCACCAGGCGAGACCCGGCACATCGGCGTCGGACCGCAGGTCGGGCCACCCACCGCGCTCGGGGCGGAAGTGGCCGTCCTCCCACTGCAGGGTGCGCGTGATCAGCGCCGCCCCCGGGCCGTCCGCCCACTGGCCATCCGCCGGCAGACCGGCCGCACGGGCGGCAGCGAGAGCGACCGAGATGCCCGAACCGCCGTGGGCCAGGCCGATCACCGCCGGCCCGACCCCGGCCATCGGCCAGCCGACCGGGCCGCCCGGAATCCTCGGGTCGTCGAGGGCGTACGGCAGCAGTCGCTCGAGCAGAGCAACAGCCGCCTCGCGGCGGGTCGGTTCGAGACCTGGAGCGAGGTCGGCGGCCAGCACCGCGGTCAGGTGCCCGGCCCAGCCGTCGAGCAGGTCGGGATAGTCCGGGCAGAGCGCGGGCGTGCGGGCGAGGGCCTGGACGGCCCGGCCGGCCAGGCGGCGGCCGGCCTCGACCAGCGCGCCGTCGCCGGTCCAGCGCCCCACCAGGCCGGCAGCCCGCGCGGTGCCGAGCCAGCCGCTCGACCAGCTCATCCCGCCGGCCGGCGGTGCGTCCAAGGCGTCGGGGGCGTCCAAGGCGTCATGAGCGATCCGGACCGCCGAGGCCACCGCCCGTCGGGCCAGGTCGGCCCACTCGGCGCGCCCGCCGGGCAGCCGGGCGCAGGCGGCGAGCGCCGTCGCGATCCCGGTCCGTCCGGTCAGCAGCCCGTCGTCGAGGCGGCCGTGGGTGAGGACGACGTGCTGCTCGGTCGAGCGCGCCGGGTCGACGTCGTCACCGGACCACACCGACGCCCCGTCGGGGCCGGGTGTGGCCAGTGATGCCAGGCGCTCCGCGAGGTGGCGGGCCGCAGCGGCGTACTCGCTGTCGAAGAACTGCTCGCTCTCGCTCACGGGTGCACCTTCTCGATCGCGTCCGGATCCATCCCGAGCTCCGCCAGCGCCGCCGCGAGCGACCGGTCGGAGGGCGACCGTCCGGCGAGGCGCGCCGCCAGCGCGGCCACCTGGCTGCAGCGCAGCTGGCCGTAGCTGACCCCGGCCTCGGATCGTGCTGCGTCGGTGCCTGCTGGGTCGCTGTCCGGGACGCCGGGATCCTCCGCCTGGGCCACGCCCGGCAGCAGCTGTCGGGTGCAGGGCGGGACGTCGGGCTCGAGGAGAGTCCCGAGCGGGTCGCCCCGCCGCCGCAGGGCGGTCTCGGCCCGGCGGGCGAACCCCCGCGGCAGGTAGGCGACCAGGGCGTCGCGGCGACCGTAACCCGACTCGACGGGTGGGCACTTCAGCGACAGCGGACAGTCCGCCTCGGCGGCCACCGCCAGCAGCAGCGGCACGACGGCACTCGCACTCGCGAGGTCCCGCGCGTGCACGTACCACCGGTCGAGCGCGACCTCGGCCAGGTCGTCGGCCCGCCCCGCGTGCGCCCACCACCAGGCCCCCGACGGGTCGAGACCGGAGCTGCCGTGCTGCAGGGTGACCAGGTCACCCGGGCGCGGGGGGCGGCCGGGGCGAGACGACCCGACCACGGCGTCGACGACGGTACGGAGCCGGCCGTCGCGGCGGGCGGCGACCAGCACCTCGCCCGACGCCGCCAGCACCAGCCAGCCGGTCGACGTCGGCGCGGAAGTCCGTCGGGCGGCCTCGAGCCGGGCGCCGCCCCGGGCGGCGGCGGCCGGGCTCGCGGGTGTCGGATCGCCGGTGACCCCGGGCCCGCACCACCAGCGACCGTAGAGCCAGCCCGCCAACGCGCCGTCCGGATCCGGTTCCGCGGCGGTCCCGCTCAGCAGCCGACGCGCCTGGGTGTCTCCGGCGATGAGGGAGAGCGCGTGCCGGACATCGGCCAGGGCTCGAGTCGCTCGGGCGGGGGACGCTTCGACCGCCCCGACGTCGCCGGGTGAGCTCAGCAGAGGCATCGGAGGACCTCCTCGGTCATCGGGGTGGCGGTGGCCAGCACGGCTTCGGCCCGCTCGGTCAACCGGGCCACGGCATCGCCGTCCCCGGCGTACGGGGTGTAGGCCACCTCGAGAGCCAGCTGGACGATCCGCAGACCGGTGGCCAGGACGACGCGCCGGGCGAAGGTGGAGACGATGTCGGCGCGGAGGCGGGCGCCGTCCCGGTAGCCGTCGAGGAGCGCCCGTCCGGCGTCATCCAGCCGGGGTCGCCGGACGAGGTGCTCGGCCAGCAGGCAACCGAGGTCCCAGGCGGGGTCGCCGAGTCCGGCCAGCTCCCAGTCCACCAGGACTGGTTGCCGCGCCGGCCCGGTCAGCACGACGTTGTCCCACTTGAGGTCGTGGTTGACCAGGCAGCCGGCCACCGGTCGCCGGAGCTCGGCCACGGCCGTGGTGACCGCGGACCGACTGTCCAGAGCGGCCAGGGTGCTGCGCACCGCAGTGCTGAGGGCCCCGCGGTCGGCCGCCCGGTCGGTGCGGCCGACGAGCCCGAGCACCAGCGGGGGAGGGGCCGACGGCAGCGGGAAGCCTGCCGTGGCCCGGTGCAGGGCGCCGACGGTCCGGCCCAGGGCGCGGGCCGTGGTCGGAGCGACGATCGAGCTCCCGTCCGGCGGAGCGGCTCGCCCGGCGACCAACAGCGCGGGGAACCCCACCTGCTGGGCCAACGAGCCGGTTCCGTCCGCATCGACGTCGGCGGTTCCGTTCGTACCGCCGACGTCGGCGGTTCCGTTCGTACCGCCGACGTCGGCGAGGACCAGCAGCTGGCGATCCTCGTCGACGACCAGCGGCGTGGGCAGGGCGGCGGCCAGCGGTTCGCACCACCACGTCATCCGGTAGACCAGGCACTCGACGGCCAGGTCCGGTCCGCCGTGCCCGATGCCGGCCTTGACCACCAGCCGGCGACCGTCGGCCAGCACGACCCGCCAGACAGGGTGGGCGCGTGAGATGTCCTCGACCCGGACCCGGGCCGCGCCGATCTCATCCAGCACCCCCACCTCGAGCAGGGCGGCCACGGGGGCCGACCGTTCGGGGCTCGGTGCGTGCTGGGTGGCAGGGGGTGCGGCCGCACCCGAGGGTGCGGCCGCGTGCGTCGGCATCGACTCAGCCCTGGAAGGGGCTCTGGCCGTACGGGTCGTAACCCCATTCCTCGCCGTAACCGGCCGGACCCGGCTGGACGTACGGCGTGGTCGTGATCGGTCGCCGCCAGGTGGGGATCTCGACCGGGCACCACGGCGTGCCGATGGTGAACGGTCCGCACCGCCACGGCTGAACAGTCTTCAGCACGAAGCAGGACGGCTCGGTGACGGTCCGTGGGCAGTAGTAGAGCAAGGACCGCGGGTAGGGCCGGTAGACGTCCCCCGGACCTGCCTGGACGTCCTCGCCCGCGCCACCCGCACCCTCCGCGCCGGTCGCACTCTCCCCGCCGGTCGCGGCCATCGCCTCGCCGAGCTCGGCCACCGCTGCGGCGTACCCGGCCTCGTAGCCCGCCTGGTAGGTCGCCGCTGCACCGCCGTCGTCGCCCGAGGACTGCTCGCCGAGCACCCCGTACGGGTCGTAGCCCGCCGCCGCCCCCGGGTTCACCGGTCGGGTCGGCGCCGTCCGGAAGGTGGTCGGCGGGAAGGTGGTCGGCGGCAGGGTCGGCGGGCGGGTGATGGTCACCGGTGGGCAGATCGCGGGGATCTTGGTGATCAGCAGCCCGCACTCGTTGATCTTGATCGTCTTGGGCGGGCAGAACGGCTGGAACAGCGAGTGCGGCGGGCACTGGTTGATCACCAGGGTCTTCGGCGGGCAGGCGATGATCGGGGTCCGGAGGTGGATGGTGATCGTCGGGTTGATCACCGGTCCGCGGGCTTTGACCAGCGCCGCCTGGGCGTCCAGACAGCCGTGACCGTACGCGTTGTTCGGCACCGGGTCGGCGGCGGCGTCCTTGAGCGGACGAGCCGTGTCCCGCAGGATGTCGGCGATCTCGGCTCCGGTGGCACTGGGCTTCACGGCCTTGATCAGCGCGGCGACACCGGCCACGTGCGGGGTGGCCATCGAGGTGCCCGACATGGTCGTCGTGCCGCCGGCCAGGTAGGTGGACAGGATCCCCACCCCGGGAGCGACCAGGCTGATGTGGGAGCCGGTCTGGGAGAAGGACGCCCGCTTGTCCGCGCTGTCGATCGCGCCGACCGCGACGACGCCGGGATAGGCCGCCGGGTAGGACGGGTTGGAGGTCCCGTCGTTGCCCATGGCGGCGACCACGACGACGCCCTTGCCGATGGCGTACGCGATCGCACTGCTCTCCACGCTCGTCGCCGCGTCGGCGCCGAGGCTCATGTTGATCACGTGCGCACCGTGGTCGGCGGCCCAGCGGACCGCCGCGGCGACATCGGCGGAGGAGCCGACCCCGGAGACCCGGCCGTCGCTGATCCGGACCATCCGGGTGAGCGCCTTGACCGGCATGATCTTGGTCTGCCAGCCCACGCCGGCCACCTGCACGCCGTTGTTCGACAGTGCGGCGATGGTGCCGGCCACGTGCGTGCCGTGACCGACCTCGTCCTCCGGGATCGCATCCCGGCCGGAGAAGTCGCCCTCGAACCGCCAGCCCGCCGGCGGGGTCGGGTTGGTCCCGAGGTCGACCATGTCGTAGCCGTTGACCAGCAGCGGGGCGAGCTCGGGATGATCGAGGTCGCAACCGCTGTCGACGATGCCGACCACCACGGATCCCGAGCCGGTGCTGATGTCCCAGGCGGCCGGGGCGTTGATCTTGGTCAGGCCCCACTGGTTGCCGAACTGCGGGTCGTTCGGGGTGATCATGGTCTCGCGCCAGCGGTTCGGCTCGGCCAGCTCGACCGAGTCGACCTGAGCGAGACGGGCGACCGCTTCCTCGACGTCGGACCCGGACGAGATCCGCACCCGGAACGTCCGGCTCAGGATGTGGCTCGGGCCGTCCAGCCGACCGAGATCCTCGCCGTCGGCGGCCAGCACACCGGCGATGCCGACGGGGGAGGGAGCCAGTCGGGTGATGTCGTGCGCGCCCAGCTCGGCGAGCACACCGTCGAGGTCGTCGACACCCAGGTTGTCGGCGGCGCCGAAGACACCGGCCGGGTGCAGCGGGACCGAGGAGGTCATGCTGTCGGCGGCGTCGGGCTGCAGAGTGAGCAGAACCTCGCCGGGGATGATCCCGGCGGCGCCGCGGATGACCGGATCCCACTCCGGCGAGGCTGCGGCGGAGGTGCCGCGCTTGCGGGCCGAGCCGCCACTGCGGCGCGATGACGACCCGGACTTCGAGGTAGGCATGGATGCCCCTTCCGTTGGACAGGCGGCGCCCCCGATAGGTGCCAATCCAGAGGACACTCGACGGCCCGATTCCGATACCTGCTGTTTCGACGTCGGCGGCGACGGGTAGGAACGGGGGATGGATTACCGAACTCTCGGGCGCAGTGGCTGCGCCGTCTCCAACCTCTGCCTGGGCACCATGACCTTCGGCGCCGAGTCCGACGAGGCGACCTCGCACGCGCTGCTCGACACCTTCCTCGAGGCGGGCGGCACCCTCGTCGACACCGCCGACGTCTACTCCGCCGGGGTCTCGGAGCAGATCATCGGGCGCTGGTTCGCCGACCGGCCGGACGAGGTGACCGATCGGGTCGTCCTGGCGACCAAGGGCCGCTTCGGCACGGCCGGCGAGCCCAACGGGCTGGGTCTGTCCCGACGCCACCTCACCCGGGCGCTGGACGACTCCCTGCGTCGGCTCGGGGTCGATCGGGTCGACCTCTACCAGGTGCACGCGTACGACCCGTGGACCCCGCTGGAGGAGACCGTCCGCACTCTCGACGACTTCGTCCGGGCCGGCAAGATCGGCTACTGGGGGCTGTCGAACTTCACCGGCTGGCAGCTGACCAAGATCGTCGACACCGCCATCGCGCTGGGCGCTTCCCGTCCGGTCACGCTGCAGCCGCAGTACAGCCTGATCGTGCGCGAGATCGAGTGGGAGATCGTGCCCGCCGCCCAGGACGCCGGGCTCGGTCTGCTGCCATGGAGCCCGTTGGGGGGCGGCTACCTGTCGGGCAAGTACCGGCGCGGCCAGCAGCCGAGCGGCGACACGCGGCTGGGCGACAACCCCGACCGGGGGATGGAGGCCTGGGACCGGCGGGGCACCGATCGGACCTGGCGGATCATCGACGCGCTCACCGAGGTGGCCGAGGGACGTGGGGTCTCGATGGCCGCCGCAGCGCTGGCCTGGGTCACGGATCGGCCGGGCGTCACCTCGACCATCCTGGGCGCCCGGACGGTCGAGCAGCTCCGCGCCAACCTCGAGGCGGCCGACCTGCACCTGACGCTGGAGGAGACCGCGGCGCTCGACGTGGCCAGCGACCTGGGTGCCGCCGACTACCCGTACGGCGAGATGGGCGAGCAGCAGCGGAGCCGCCTGCTGGGCTGAGGCGTTTCGGGCCGGGGGTGCGGTGCGGCCGGGGCTGGCAATTTCCATCCATGGACGGGAATTGCCGGGTCCCCGGTCGGCCCGGGCTCGCATTTTCCATCCATGGACGGGTGTTGCTGCGTTCCCGTCGGCTCGGGCCAGCATTTTCCATCCATGGACGGGAATTGCCGGGTCCCGTCGCCCCAGGCCCGCATTTTCCATCCACGGACGGGAATTGCCGGGCCCCGTCGGCCCAGCGTCAGACCGTGAATGCCGTACGGAACCGCTCCAGGGCGAGGTAGGAGTCCGACGACGCGAACGCCTCCAGACCGACCACGCCGGCGTAGCCGAGCTCGTCCAGCACCCGGGCGATCGCGGGGTAGTTGATCTCTCCGGTGCCGGGCTCGCAGCGGCCCGGCACGTCGGCGACCTGGATCTCCCCGATGGCGTCGCCGCAGCGGCGGATCAGCTCGATCAGGTTCCCTTCGCCGATCTGGGCGTGATAGAGGTCCAGCATCAGCTTCATGTTCGGGCTGTCCACCGCCTCCACCAGGGCCAGGCAGTCGGCGGCTCGGGCGAACGGCGTGCCGGGGTGGTCGACCGCGGTGTTCAGGTTCTCCAGCACGAAGGTGACGCCCTCGCGCTCGCCCAGGGCCGCGACCCGGCGCAGGGTGGCCGCGGCGGCCAGCCACATCGGACCGGTGACCACCTCGACCGGACGGACCGGGAGCCCGCCCTCGCCCAGCCCGGTGCCGTGCAGGTTGAGGGTGGTGATGCCGAGGCGGCGGGCGACCGGGATGGCCTGAGCGGCGGTGGCGAGCAGCTCGTCGGCGCCCTCGGGGTCGGTCAGGGTGCCGCTGAGGTAGCCGGTCATCGAGGTGAACCTGGCCCCGGTGGCGACCAGGGCATCGACGTCCTTGGTGCTCCAGTCCCAGATCTCCACCCCGAACCCGGCCGCGTGGATCCGCTCGACCCGCTCGATCAGCGGCAGATCGGTGAACACCATCTCCGCGCAGACCGACAGGCTGTACGCGCTCATCGCGCGCCGCCGGCGCCCGCGCCCGCCCAAGCGGCGACGGGCCGCCCGCTCACGGGCGCGGGGGCGTGGGCCCGGACCGACGCGATGCAGGCCATGGCGATCGCCAGCGCCCGGTGGGCGTCGGTGCCGGTGACCGAGGGCGTACGACCTTCGCGGACCGCCGCGGTGAACTCGACGAACTCCCCGGTGTAGGCGCTCAGCAGCAGCTCGGTGTCGCTGCGGACGGTGTCGTGGGACGCTCCGGACGCGGTGAACAGCCGCGCACTGGACCGGGCCCCGTCGCCGACGGTCACCATGCCCTCGGACCCGAACACCTCTCCGCGGACGTCGTAGCCGTAAGCGGCCGAGAAGCTCGCCTCGGCGACCCCCCGGGCCCCGTTGTCGTAGGTGATCACGACGACCGCAGTGTCCAGTAGACCTGAGGGGGCGAACTCGGGGGCGATCAGCGCTCCGGCGGTCGCGTAGACCTCGACCGGCTCGGCCCCGGGGTTGAGCCAGTTGAGGGTGTCGAAGTCGTGGATGAGGGTCTGGGTGAAGATCGTCCAGGGCGGTACGGCGCCGGGGTTCGCCAGACCGGGGTCCCTGGTCAGCGAGCGGAGCAGCTGGACGTCGCCGATCCGGCCGTCGAGCACCGCGTCGTGAGCATCCTGGAAGCCCCGGTCGAAGCGTCGGTTGAAGCCGACCTGCAGGGCGACGCCGGCCCGAGCGGCCGCGGTGATCGCCCGGTCCACCTCGGTGAGGTCCATGCCCATCGGCTTCTCACAGAACACCGGCTTGCCGGCCGCAGTGGCCAGCTCGACCAGCTCCGCGTGCACCACCGAGGCGGCCGCGATCACCACGGCCTCGACTCCCGCGTCGGCCACCAGGGCGGTCGGGCTCTCGTACGGGGTCCCGCCCAGCTCGGAGGTGAGGCTGGCCGCGGCGCCGGGGCGGGGATCTGCCACCGCGACCAGGCGCGCCCCGGGCACCCGCTGGGCGATCACCCGGGCGTGGGAGGCGCCGATCCGTCCGGCTCCGATGAGTCCGATCCCGACACTCGCTGTCATCTGCTGCTCCTCCACCTTTGTCCCGGACCCTAGAGCGCTCTAAGTCTCCGCAGATGTCCGGACAAAGTCAAGAGGCAGTTCGAGAAGGAGGTCCGGACACGTACGGGGGCCCGCTCCCGTGTCCGGTCCTCCTTCTCGGCGATCCACTCGGCCGGCGAAGAGCCCCACGTCCTACCCTCGGCCCCATGGACCAGGTGGAGCGGGGCGCAGGCCCGCCCACGGAGGCGCCGACGGCCGAGCCCGGCCGACCACCGACCATGGAGGACGTCGCCACCCGGGCCGGGGTGTCCCGCGCCCTCGTCTCCATCGTGTTCCGCGACCTTCCCGGGGCGAGCCCGAGAAATCGTGAGCGGGTGCGGCGTGCTGCCGCGGAGCTGGGCTTCAGACCCGACCGGCGGGCGAGCCTGCTGGGCAGCAAGCGCACCAACCTGCTCGGGGTCGCGTTCGGGGTCGGAAACGAGTTCCACGCGGACCTGATCGCGCCGCTGTACGCCGCCGCCGCCGAGCACGGGCTCGAGATCGTCCTCAGCGGGGTCACCCAGCAGCGCTCCGAGCAGCAGGCGATCTCGGAGCTCCTCGACCTGCGCTGCGACGCCGTGCTCGTGCTCGGTCCGACCCTCAGTGCGTCGAAGCTGCGGGCGTACGGGTCGCGGATCCCGGTCGTGGTCCTGGCCCGGTCGGTGACGGCGGCCGGGGTCGAGGTGGTCCGGACCGACGACGAGCTCGGTGCTCGGCTGGCGACCGAGCACCTGCTGTCGCTGGGACATCGCACGATCCTGCATCTGGACGGCGGGCGGGCGCCCGGGGCCGCCGAGCGACGTCGAGGCTTCCGGCGGACCATGGAGGAGGCCGGGCTCTCCGACCGTGCTCGGCTCGCTCCGGGCGGTCTGAGCGAGGCCGACGGCGTCAGCGCCGCGCAGGCCTTCCTGGCCGAGCGCTCCGCAGAGAATGTTCTGGCCGAACCCCCCACGGCTGTGTGCGCCTTCAACGACCAGTGCGCGATTGGCTTCCTCCAGACGGTCCGGGACGCCGGCGTACGGGTCCCCGGCGAGGTGTCCCTGATCGGCTACGACGACAGCCGCCTGGCGCACGCCTCCTGGACCCGGTTGACCACCATCGGGCAGGACACCGCGACCCTGGCCGAGGGAGCGGTCACGCGGGCGCTTGCCCGGATCCGCCCCGCCGACCGCACCGCCACCGACCGCGCCGTCGCCAACCGCACCGCGACCGATCGCAGCCCCACCGAGCCACTCCTGGTCCCGCCCAGCCTGGTGATCCGGAACACCACGGGCCGCCCCGGCGCCAGATCCGCCGTCCCAGACCCGCGTCGTCTTTGATCCTCGGGCGGCTGGCGCTTTAGGCTTCCTGGCATGACGACGTCCACAGCCCTGTCCGCGACCGACTACAAGGTGGCCGACCTGGGCCTGGCGGAGTTCGGCCGCAAGGAGATCACCCTCGCCGAGCACGAGATGCCGGGCCTGATGGCCATGCGCTCCCAGTTCGGGGAGTCCAAGCCACTGGCCGGTGCCCGGATCGCCGGCTCGCTCCACATGACCGTGCAGACCGCCGTGCTGATCGAGACCCTGGTCGACCTCGGAGCCGAGGTGCGCTGGGCGAGCTGCAACATCTTCTCCACCCAGGACCACGCCGCCGCGGCGATCGTCGTCGGACGCGACGGCACCCCGGACGCTCCCGCCGGTGTCCCGGTCTTCGCCTGGAAGGGCGAGACCCTCGAGGAGTACTGGTGGTGCACCGAGCAGATCCTCACCTGGCCCGGCGACGAGCTGGCGAACATGATCCTCGACGACGGCGGCGACGCGACCCTGCTGGTTCACAAGGGCGTCGAGTTCCTCAAGGCCGGCGAGGTCCCCGAGCCGACCGAGGAGGACCCGGAGGAGTTCCAGGTCATCCTCAAGCTGCTGAAGCGGACGATCGACGAGGGCTACGACTGGACCGCCGTCGCCAACGAGCTCAAGGGCGTGACGGAGGAGACCACCACCGGTGTTCACCGGCTCTACGAGATGCACCGCTCCCAGGCGCTGCTGTTCCCGGCGATCAACGTCAACGACTCGGTCACCAAGTCCAAGTTCGACAACAAGTACGGCTGTCGCCACTCGCTGATCGACGGTCTGAACCGGGCCACCGACGTGCTCATCGGCGGCAAGGTCGCGGTCGTTTGCGGGTACGGCGACGTCGGCAAGGGCTGCGCGGAGTCGCTCCGCGGCCAGGGTGCCCGCGTGGTGATCACCGAGGTCGACCCGATCTGCGCGCTGCAGGCCGCGATGGATGGCTACCAGGTGCTCACCCTCGAGGACGCCCTGCCGATCGCCGACATCTACGTCACCGCCACCGGCTGCTTCAACGTCATCTCGGCCGACCAGATGAGCCGGATGAAGCACCAGGCGATCGTCGCCAACATCGGTCACTTCGACAACGAGATCGACATGGCCGGGCTGGCCAAGACGCCGGGCGTCCAGCGGACGAACATCAAGCCGCAGGTCGACCTCTGGACCTTCGAGGCCGGCACCGACGCCGCGCACACCATCCTGGTGCTCTCCGAGGGTCGGCTGATGAACCTCGGCAACGCCACCGGCCACCCCAGCTTCGTGATGAGCAACTCCTTCACCAACCAGGTGCTGGCCCAGATCGAGCTCTTCACCAAGACCGAGGAGTACCCGGTCGGGGTCTACACGCTGCCCAAGCACCTCGACGAGGCGGTGGCCCGGTTGCACCTGGACGCGCTCGGCGTGCGGCTGACGGAGCTGACCGAGACCCAGGCCGGCTACCTGGGTGTGCCGGTGGAGGGCCCGTACAAGCCGGACCACTACCGGTACTGAGTTGATGGCTCCGCTCCGCTCCGCCGCGGATCGCGCTCGAACCCGTCGACGTCGTCCTCGCGCAGCAACGGAAAAGAGTGTTGCTGCGTTCGTCCTCCGCTCGACGGCGCGCGATCCGGTGCAAGTTGTCAGTTGACTCACCGCAGTGTCCGTCCTGAGGGAGAGCACGCATGAGCATCAAGGTCGCGTTGGAGCACCGGACGACGTACCGGTTCGACAGGCCGATCGACATCGGGCCGCACGTCATCCGGCTGCGGCCCGCGCCGCACACGCGGACGCCGATCGAGGCGTACTCGCTGAGCATCTCGCCGGCCACGCACTTCATCAACTGGCAGCAAGACCCGTTCGGCAACTACCTGGCCCGGGTGGTCTTCCCGGAGAAGGCGGACGAGCTGGACATCACGGTCGGGCTGGTGGCCGATCTGGAGGTCATCAACCCGTTCGACTTCTTCGTCGAGGAGTACGCGGAGACCTTCCCGTTCTCGTACGCGAGGGGTCTGCGCGCCGATCTCGAGGCCTACCTGGCGCCGGTGGAGGACGCCCCGGGACTGGGTCTCGGCCCGGTGCTGACCGGCTGGCTGGATGCGCTGCCGATCGGCAAGCCCGGACCCGACGGCACGGTCGCCCCCATGCCGATCGTGGACTTCCTGGTCGCCCTGAACGCCGCGGTGTACGGAGCCGTCGGCTACTCGGTCCGGATGGAGCAGGGGGTCCAGACGCCGGACGAGACGCTGACCCGGGCGATCGGCTCGTGCCGTGACTCGGCCTGGCTGCTGGTGGCGGCCCTGCGGCACTTCGGGCTGGCGGCCCGCTTCGTCTCCGGCTACCTGGTCCAGCTCACCTCGGACTCCGAGCCGCTGGAGGGACCGGGCGGTCCCAAGGAGGACTTCACCGACCTGCACGCCTGGGCCGAGGTGTTCGTCCCCGGTGCCGGGTGGATCGGGCTCGACCCGACCTCGGCGCTGTTCGCCGGCGAAGGCCACATCCCGCTCGCCGCCACGCCCCACCCCAGCCACGCCTCGCCGATCAGCGGGGCCACCGAGCCGACCCAGGTCGAGTTCGCGTTCCACAACACCGTCAGCCGGTTCCACGAGGACCCGCGGGTGACCAAGCCGTACACCCCGGAGCAGGTGGCCCACATCCAGGAGGTGGGCGTCTCGGTCGACAAGATCCTGGACGACCTCGGTCTGGACCTGACCATGGGCGGTGAACCGACCTTCGTCTCCATCGACGACATGACCTCCCCGCAGTGGACCGTCGCGGCCGACGGACCGGAGAAGCGTCGACTGGCCAACGACCTCGCCGTCCGGCTGTTCGCCGACGTCGCGCCCGGCGGTCTGATCCAGCGCAGCCAGGGCAAGTGGTACCCGGGTGAACCCCTGCCACGCTGGCAGATCGGGCTGATCTGGCGGACCGACGGCGAGCCGCTGTGGACCGATCCGGCGCTGTTGGCCGACCCGTTCGATCCCAGCAGTGCTGGTGAGAACGGGGCGGACGAGAACGCCGCCGCGGCCGCCGAGCAGATCGCCCGGCTGGTCACGTCCCGGTTCGGACTGCCGGACGAGGCGCTGCAGGCCTGCTACGAGGACCCCTTCGCCGCACTCGCCGGCGAGGTCGGGCTCCCCGAGGGTCCGAAGCCGTCGGCCGGCGACGACCCGATCGGCATCGAGCCGGCCCTGGTGTCGGCGCTGGACGCCGACCTGTCGGTCCCGTCCGCCTGGGCCCTGCCCCTGACGCCCGCCTGGTGGGGCAACGGCTGGGCCAGTGCCCGCTGGCGGTTCCGCCGTGGGCGTCTGGTGCTGCTGCCCGGTGACTCACCGGCCGGGGCGCGGATGCCGCTGTCCTCGGTGAACTGGAAGGACCCGGAGTTCGAGGGCGAAGAGGACTACACCTCCTCCGGCGCCGAGCTCAATGCCGGGACGCCGGAAGCGGTCGTCGTCGACCCCGACGAGACCCCGTCGCGAACGGCCCTGGTGATCGAGGCCCGGGACGGGATCGTCCACCTGTACCTGCCTCCGCTGGAGAAGCTGGAGAAGTTCGCCGAGCTCATCGGGCTGCTCGACGAGGTGGTCCGCGAGGTCGGCGTACCGGTCGTCTTCGAGGGCTACGGACCGCCGCCGGATGCCCGGGCCAAGGTGCTGATGGTCACCCCGGACCCGGGCGTGATCGAGGTCAACGTCCACCCGACGTCGAGCTGGACCGAGTTCGCCGAGCTGACCGCGCACCTGTACGAGACCGCCCGCCAGTGCCGGCTGGGGACCGAGACCTTCGGTCTCGACGGCCGGCACAGCGGCACCGGCGGCGGCAACCACATCACCCTCGGCGGCTCCGAGCCGTCCAAGTCGCCCCTGCTGCAGCGGCCCGATCTGCTGGTCAGCATGCTCACCTACTGGCAGCACCACCCGTCGCTGTCGTACCTGTTCTCGGGTCGGTTCGTCGGCCCCACCTCGCAGGCGCCCCGGGTGGACGAGGGGCGGCCGGAGACCCTGTACGAGCTGGAGATCGCCTTCGCCGAGGTCGAGCGGCTGGTCGACCGGCCGGACGAGAAGTGGGACCACCGGCCCTGGGCGGTGGACCGGGCGCTGCGGCACCTGCTCACCGACATCACCGGCAACACCCACCGGGCCGAGTTCTGCATCGACAAGATGTACAGCCCGGACTCCTCCCGCGGTCGGCTCGGTCTGCTGGAGCTGCGCGGGTTCGAGATGCCGCCGCACCCGGACATGGCGCTCGTCCAGGCGCTGCTGGTCCGCTCGATCCTGGCCCGTTCGGCCGTGGAGCCGTACCGGGCGCCGTTGATCCGCTGGGGCACCCGGCTGCACGAGCGGTTCCTGTTGCCGCACTTCGTGGCCGGCGACCTGGCCGACATCGTCGCCGACCTGCGGCGGCACCACATCGACATCGACCTCGCCTGGTTCGACCCGTACCTGGAGTTCCGCTTCCCGCGCATCGGCTTCAGCCAGATCGGTGACGCGACCCTGGAGCTGCGGTCGGCGATCGAGCCGTGGAACGTCCTCGGCGAGGAGTCCAGCTCCGGCGGGACCGCGCGCTACGTGGACTCCTCGGTGGAACGGGTGCAGGTGCTCCTCACCGGCCTCGACACCAGCCGGTACGCCGTCACCTGCAACGGCCGGCCGGTGCCGCTGCAGTCGACCGGGACCCCGGGAACGTACGTGGCGGGCGTCCGCTACAAGGCGTGGAAGCCGTGGTCGGCCCTGCACCCGACGCTGGAGATCGACACCCCGTTGGTCTTCGACGTGGTCGACCTCGGCAACCGGCTCTCGCTCGGTGGGGCCACCTACCACGTCGTCCACCCGGGTGGACGCTCGTACGACCACCCGCCGGTCAACGCCAAGGAGGCGGAGGCCCGTCGCTCCCGCCGGTTCGAGGCGAGTGGCCACACCACCGGCGTGATCGACATCGACGCCATCGCCGAGCGCGCGGCCCGACGGGGCAGCGACGCCGACGACTACCCGCTGACCCTCGACCTGCGGCGGCGTACGCCCCGGCGCTGGGGTCGTGGATGACGGTCCTCGAGCGCTATCTGGCGCGCAAGGTCCAGCCCGACATGTTCGCGGTCGGGGTGCCGACCTACGACGAGTTCGCCGGTCCCCGCGGCAACGTCCGCGAGGCCTGGACCGGACTGGCCGAGGGCCTGCGGTCCTACGCCGGCGCGGATCTGCGGCGCGCGCAGTGGGAGGTCGCCCGGCTGCTGGAGGACGACGGTGTCACCTACACCCCGGGTCCGGCGTCCTCGGTCACCTTCGCCGACACCAGGCTCACGCCGCCGGGTCGTCCGGAGAAGCCGGCACCGCTGGCCGAGCAGGTGCCCTGGCGGCTGGACCCGCTGCCGCTGGTGCTGCAGGAGCGCGAGTGGTCGGCGCTGGAGGCCGGGGTGGTGCAGCGCTCCGAGCTGCTGGACGCGATCGTGGCCGACCTCTACGGGGCTCAGAAGCTGCTGGCCGGTCGGCACCTGCCGGTGCCGGCGGTGCTGGACCACGACGAGTACCTGCGCACCCTGGTCGGCACCGACATCGTCAGCCCGTCCCTGTTCATGGTCGCCGTCGACCTCGGCCGGGATGCCGACGGCCAGTGGAAGGTGATGTCGGACCGGACGCAGGCGCCGTCGGGCGCCGGCTACGCGATGCAGAACCGCCGAGTCGTCTCCCGGGTGATGCCGGAGGTCTACCACGCGGCGCACCTGCATCGGCTGACCCCGTTCTTCCAGGCCATGCGGACCGCCCTGGTCGACTCTGCGCCCGCGCGGGTGGAGAACCCGCGGGTGGTCGTGCTCAGCCCGGGCACGCTGTCCGAGACCGCCTTCGACCAGGCCTTCCTGGCCTCCCTGCTCGGCTTCCCGTTGGTCGAGGGCCGCGACCTCACCGTCCGCGACGGCCGGGTCTGGATGCGGGTGCTGGGCAAGCTGGAGGAGGTCGACGTCATCCTCCGGCGGGTCGACTCGATCTGGACCGACCCGCTGGAGCTGAGGCCGGGGTCGCGGCTCGGCGTCGCGGGTCTGGTCGAGTGCGTCCGGCAGGGCACGGTCAGCGTGGTCAACACCATCGGCTCCGGGATCGTGGAGAACCCGGCCTTCATGCCGTACCTGCCCGATCTCTGTGAGCGACTGCTCGGACAGCCGCTGCGGCTGCCGTCGGTGCAGACCTGGTGGTGCGGGGATCCCGACGGGCTCCGCTACGTCACCGAGCACCTCGACGACCTGGTCATCCGCCCCACCAGCCGGGGTCGTGGCCGCAGCGTGCGAGCGCACGCACTGTCCCGGCAGCAGCGGGAGCAGGTGCTGGCCATGATCAGGGCCAACCCGCACCGCTACGTCGGTCAGCAGGTGCTCAACCTGTCCTCGGCGCCGACCACCGACGACGACCAGCTGGTGCCCCGGAACGTGGTGCTGCGCTCGTTCGCCGTCCGGGACGGGGCGTCGTACACGGCCATGCTCGGCGGGCTGGCCCGGGTCAGCGACGACACCGACGAGTCGCGTGGTGCCCTGGTCACCGCCCCCGGCGGGGGGATCGCCAAGGACGTCTGGGTGGTCAGCGAGCACCCGATCCTCGCGGGGCGCCCGACGGGGGTCCGGGTCCGCGGGGAGTCCGAGCACCTCGCGGCCCCGGTGGACGCGGCCACCGCGGCGATGGTGCCGCGCGTGCTGGCCGACCTGTTCTGGTTCGGCCGGTACGCCGAGCGCGCCGAGGACCTGCTCCGGCTCATCCTCGCGACCCGTACGGTCGCCATCGAGACCGACATGGACCTGACCGCCGACCGGACGCTGGAGGTGCTGCTGCAGGCGGTCACCAGGGTGTCCACCACCTATCCCGGCTTCCTCACCAAGGGTCGAGCGATGATGCCGGAGTTCCGGGCGCTGCTGCTGGAGCGGCACCGGTCGGGGACCGCGGCACAGTCGCTGAGCGCGCTGTCGCTGGCCGCCCAGGGGGTCCGCGACCAGCTGTCCGACGACGTCTGGATGGTGCTCGCCGACATCGAGCGCGCCTCCGCGGCGCTGACTGCCAACCCGTACGACCAGGGGTTGCAGCTGACCGACGCCAGCGAGCGGATCCTGTCCGGGCTGCTGGCCCTGGCCGGCATCGTCAGCGAGAACATGGTCCGCGACGCCGGCTGGTACATGCTCGACACGGGCCGTGGCCTGGAGCGGGCCCTGCAGGTGCTGTCGCTGCTGCAGGCCACCGTCTGCGTCGAGCGGCCGTGGGACACCGAGCGGATGGTGGTCGAGGCCGTGCTGACCGCGTCGGAGTCGATCGTCACCTTCCGCCGGCGCTACCGCGGGCGCGATCGGGTGGAGGCAGCGGTGGAATTGCTGGTGTCCGACGTCCGCAACCCCCGCTCGGTCGCCTACCAGGTGGAGCGGATTCTGGGCGACCTGCGGGCCATCCCGAACGCTTCCCCCAC
This sequence comes from uncultured Actinomycetota bacterium, assembly GCA_963794405.1. Classification (GTDB taxonomy): domain Bacteria; phylum Actinomycetota; class Actinomycetes; order Propionibacteriales; family Propionibacteriaceae; genus Microlunatus. Next base: position 56,931 of record CAWCDP010000012.1, on the reverse strand, counting down.
GGCCCGTCCGCTCCGGCTCGCCGATGCGCTGGCGCACAACCTGCGGCAGGTCGATCTGCCCGAGCTGCTGGGCTCGGCGGAGGGTCCCTCGTCCAGCGGACGCGCCGCCCTGGGTGTGTTCCTGGAGGGCGTGACCACCCAGCTCCGCAACCTGTCCGAGGCGATCCGCGACCAGTACCAGCAGCTGCCGCCGATGCCGCAGCCGATGTGGGGCAACTCGGTGGGGGGCCGGCAGTGAAGTCTCACACCGGAGGTGTGGCGCGGATGAGGTACCGGGTGCGCCACATCACCACGTACACCTACGACGACGACGTCACCGGCAGCTACGGGCAGTTCCACCTGCGTCCACGCGACCTCGACTGGCAGCGGTGCCTGAGTCACGAGGTGAGCGTGGACCCGGGAGCGTCGGACCTCTATCGGCACGTCGACCTGTACGGCAACACCAAGTCCTACTTCCACGTCACCGAGCCGCACACCGAGCTCGTGGTGACCGCGACCTCGGACGTCGAGATCCACCCGCCGGTCTACGACGCCGAGGCTCTGGGTCGGCCCTGGGAACAGGCGCGGCCGCTGGTGCCGGGCACCCTGGCCGAGCGGGACCCCGAGGCGTGGCGGGCGATCGACTTCGTCTTCGCCTCGACCATGGTGGACATCCCTCCGGGGATCCGGGAGTACGCCGAGCAGTCCTTCACCGCCGGCCGGCCGGTGGGGGAGGCGGTCACCGAGCTGATGCACCGGGTCTACGCCGACTTCACGTACAAGTCCGGGTCGACCACGGTCTCCACCCGGGTGGCCGAGCTGCTGGAGAACATGACCGGCGTCTGCCAGGACTTCACCCACTTCATGGTCTCCGGCCTGCGCAGCCTGGGTCTGGCCGGGCGGTATGTCAGCGGATACCTGGCCACCCGCCCGCCGCCGGGCAAGCCGCGCCTGGTGGGCGCTGACGCGTCCCACGCCTGGGTGGGCTGCTGGATCCCCGGCAACGGCTGGATGTACCTGGATCCCACCAACAACCGACTGATCGACGCGTCCCACGCCACGGTGGCCTGGGGCCGCGACTACGCCGACGTCACCCCGGTCAAGGGCGTGATCTTCACCGAGGCGAAGAAGTCGACCATGAAGGTCAGCGTCGACATGGCCCCGTTGGACTAGCCAGCTGCGTCATCCGCAGCTCGACCTGGGCGTAGCGCGGCGTGTCGGACCTCTTTCTCCCAGGTCGAGCTGAGTTCGACGCACGTCACGGTTGTCCACAGCTCGGCGCGACGCCGATGCCTGTCCACAGATCCGGGAGCGGGGCGGTCGAAAACACCCTGGCGTCCACAGAGTGCAGATGTGCGACCCGACAGTCAGATCGACCACCTGCTGACGCAGGACCACCTCGTGCTCCGACGAGAGCACCCGGACCTGCACGACGCGCTGACCCGAGGATGCTCCCAGGGCCGCCTCGTTCGCGTGCTGCCCGGCGTGTACGCCGATCGCAGCCGAGCCGATGACCCGGCGGTCAGGATGGCAGCGATCTGCCGCTGGGACCCGGACGCCGTGGTGCAGAGCCACGGGGCGGCCAAGCTGACCTTCTGGCCGAAGATCGCTCTGCCCTCGACACTCAACGTTGCCTCGACGACGCAGCACCGACCCCAACCCGGCTTCGCTTTCACCCGCCGACGGATTCCCGCCGAGCTGGTGATGCGGGCCGGGCCGGTACGCCTGACGACCCCCGCCCTGACGGCACTGGAGCTGGCCACACCGCAGTTCACCGAACCGATCGACGTCGCACTCCACAGCCGGCAGGTCACGCTGGATTCCCTGTACGACGCTCTACGGGCAACACCGCAGCGGGCCGGTAACGTCGACCGCCGTCAGGTGCTCCTGGACTCCCGCGCCGAGCCGTGGTCGCAGGCGGAGCGTCTGGCTCATCGCGTCTTCCGCGTGCACGGTATCGCCGGGTGGGTCGCCAACCGCAAGGTCGTCGTGTCGGGCTCGACCTACTTCCTGGACGTCGGGTTCGACCGGGAGCGGATCGCGGCTGAGATCGACGGCCGGACCTACCACTGTCAACCCGACGTCTTCGAGAGCGATCGAGCGCGGCAGAACGCTCTGGTGCTCGACGGGTGGCTCATCGTCCGCTTCACCTGGTTGATGCTGACCCGCGAGCCCGACTACGTGGTGCGGATCGTGCGCGAGGCGCTCGGCGCACGACGTGACCGGTAGCCAGCTGCGTCATCCGCAGCTCGACCTGGGCGCGGTGCGGCGTGTCGGACCCTTTTCTCCCAGGTCGAGCTGAGTTCGACGCACCGGTCAGCCGCGGGGGACCTCGAAAGCGACCAGCTCGGCCTCGCCGGGGGTCGCGGCGGCCCACGGGCCGGACAGATGGAGCACGGCGAGTCCCGCGGTGGGGTACTTGGTGTCCAGCCGGGCCCAGGCGGCCCGCGGCTCCGGCCGGGCGCCGAGACCCTCCGCCAGTCCGGGCAGTCCGGGTCCGTGACCGATCAGCATCAGGCTGCCGACGCTCTCCTCGGTGGCCTGCACCAGGCCGAGCAGACGCGTCGCCGACCCCTCGTAGATCGCGTCGACGTAGCGCACCTCTCCCGCGTCCGCGCCGGAACCGACGGCGTGACGCCAGGTCTCGCGGGTCCGTACGGCGGTCGAGCACAGCACCAGATCCGGACGCCAGCCCTGCGCAGCCAGCAGCCGACCGGCGGCCCGCGCATCCCGGAGACCGCGATCGTCCAGGGGACGCTCGTGGTCGCGGAGCGGCTCGTTCCAGGAGGACTTGGCGTGGCGCAGCAGATAGAGCACGTGGTCGGTCATCAGCGGGTCTCGCCCCCTCGGTTTCTGTGACCCGCACCACAACCTCGGTGCCACGGGTCCTAGGCTCCGCAGTATGCCGACCGCCACGGATCGTCGACGCAGCGGGCGCCCCCTCCGGATCGCCGCCCTGCCCGTCGTCATCGCCGTCCTGACCCTGGTGGCGTGCGGACGGAGCGACCCGCCGATGCTGCCGACCGGCCCCACGGCCACCGCTTCGGGTACGGCGTCGCCGAGCGGGTCGGGCACCGAAAGTCCCGACGTCAGTCCCTCCGGATCAGCCAGTCCGGGAGGGTCAGCCACCCCCGCTGGGCCGGCGACACCGGGCGGCACCGGCACCCCCAGCGTGGCCCAGGTGTCCTGCACCGGCGTCACGCCGATCCGGGTCGAGCGCTCCACGGTGGAGCCACGGCGGACGACGGAGGTGGTCACTCTCGTCTCCGACGGACGCAACCTGACGCCGGGCACCAGGGAGCAGACGGAGTTCAGCCCGCCCCTCCTCACCGCTCCCGACGCCGTCACCACCATCGACGACGAGGCGACGGCGAAGAAGATCGCCGACCTGATCGAGGGCTCGTCGAAGAACACGGTCCTGCTCAGCCGGCCGGAGGCGCCCGACGCGGGCAGCGACGCCAACAAGCGCCCGTACAACGCCACCGGGACGTACGTGGTCTACAACGCGTCCGGGCTGCTCACCGCCGACGTGATCGTCGACTGCTCGGGTCAGGAGCAGCGCTGGCGGTTCACCGCCGAGGCAGACCCGACGGTCGGCACGATCAACTGCGCGGTCGAGCCACCGAAGGGCAACGCGGTCGCCCGACAGGTGTACGGCTCGTTCTGCTGAGACTCAGGCGTCGCCCTGGCCGCCGTCGCCGCCACCGTCTCCACCTTTGCCATCGCCGCCCTTGCCGCCCTTCCCGCCTTTGCCGTTGGCGGGCAGGCCGTCCCAGATGTCCTTGCACTCCGGGCAGACGGGGAACCGCTGGGGGTCGCGACTGGGCACCCAGACCTTGCCGCACAGCGCGACGACCGGCGTACCCATCACCATCGCCTCGGTGAGCTTGTCCTTGGGCACGTAGTGCGAGAACCGCTCGTGGTCGCCGTCGTCCACGCGGAACTCGGTCCGCTCGTCGAGGATCGTCTCCGCACCGGGGCTGAGCTGCTGCTGGGTCACCCCGCCAGTCTAGGAAGCCGCGCCCGTCCGCGGTAGCCACTCCGGCGGAGTTGTACCTGTTCTGCCGGTGTCGTCCCCGCCGGTCGTCGGCCGGGACCCTCGATGCGACAACTCGCTTCGAGAGTGGTGGGATGGGCCGGATGTCCACCGACCAGTCCGAGCCGACGCCGACGGCTCCCGCCGAGGGCGCACCCGTCTCACGCCGTGCGCTGGCCATCGGCATCTGCACCACGGTGGTGGCGATCGCCTTCGAGTCCATCGCCGTGGCCACCGCGATGCCGGTGGCGGCTCGCGACCTGAACGGGTTCGAGTACTACGCCTGGGCTTTCTCAGCCTTCGTCATCGGCATGCTGTTCGCCACCGTGGTCGCCGGACGGCTGAGCGATCGGATCGGTCCGGCCAAACCGCTGTTCGCCGGCATGGCGATCTTCGCGGTCGGCCTGGTCGTGGCCGGCACGGCCGAGCACATGCTGCAGCTGGTCGGGGGGCGACTGGTCCAGGGCCTGGGCAGCGGGGTGATGAACACCGCAGCGTTCGTGCTGATCGCGCACGCCTTCGACGCGCGGCAGCGGCCGCGGATGTTCACCTACATCTCGACCGCCTGGGTGCTGCCCGCCTTCGTCGGCCCGCCGATCTCGGCCTGGCTGACCGAGACCCTGAGCTGGCACTGGGTCTTCTTCGCGGTGCTGCCGCTGGTCGCGTTCGGCGCGATCGTCTCCGCGCCGACCCTGCTCACCCTGATCAGGAACTTCACTCCGCCGCCCGAACGAGCCGACTCCGACCGGCAGAAGCCGGCTCCGTTGTGGGCCGCGGGCGTCGTGTCCCTGGCCGCGGCCGCGATCCAGCTCGCCGGCCAACGGCTGGACCTGGTCGCGGTCGCGCTGTTCGCCGCTGGAGTGGTCGGCCTCGGGTTGTCCCTGCCCCGGCTGATGCCCCCGGGCTTCCTGCGCTGGCGACCCGGTCTGACGGCGGTGATCTGGGTACGCGCGCTGCTGCCCGGCGCGTTCTTCGGTTCCGAGGCGTTCCTGCCGCTGATGCTGGTCGAGCAGCGCCACGTCCCGCTCGTGGTGGCGGGGGCGATGCTGACCGTGGGAGCCATCGGCTGGACCACCGCCTCCTGGCTGCAGTCGCAGTCCTGGTTGCTGGTCCGTCGCGACCGGCTCATCACGTACGGCACCTTGTCCGTCACGCTCGGGATCGCGGTCTGCCTGGTGGCGGCCCTGCTGCCCGGGCTGTGGTTCGGGATGGTGGGCGTCGGCTGGCTGTTCGCCGGCTTCGGCATGGGACTGGCCACCGCCAGCACCGGCCTGGCCGTGATGACCCTCACCCCGGCGGGCGACCAGGGACGCAACGGCGCGTCACTGAACGTCGGCGACGCCCTGGGTTCAGGTCTCTTCGTGGGCCTGACCGGGTCGATCTTCGCCGCGCTGCACGACACCGGGAACCTGTCGCTGACCTTCGGAGCCCTGCTCGCCGCGATGATCGTGGTCGGGCTGGCGGCGACCGCCAGCTCGCTGCGGATCGGTCCTGTGCGCAACGACTCCGCGGCCGCGTGAGGAACGACGACGGCGGCGTGGCGAGGCACCGGAACCCGCCCGTCCCGCGACTACACTCGCCCCGGTGAGTAGGCCCCAGCCGTCGTTCGACGCAACAGATCTCGCGGTCACGGGACTGCCGCCGGCCTTCCCGGACCGGGCCGCCTGGGGCACCGCGACCAAGCTCCGCGCCTGGCAGACCGCCGCCCTGCACGCCTACTTCGACGACCCGAAGAAGGACTTCCTGGCCGTCGCCACACCGGGCGCCGGGAAGACGTCCTTCGCCCTGACCGTGGCCGCCAACCTGCTGGCCAAGCGGGTGGTGGACCGGATCGTGATCGTGGCGCCGACCGAGCACCTGAAGACGCAGTGGGCGGAAGCGGCCGGTCGGGTGGGCATCGCCATCGACCCGCAGTTCGGCGTCCGGCAGGGCAAGGCGGCCAAGGACTTCAACGGCATCGCGCTGACGTACGCGGGCGTGGCTGCCAACCCGCTGGCCCTGCGGATCCGGGTCGAGGGCTTCAAGACCCTGGTCGTGCTGGACGAGATCCACCACGCCGGCGACGCGATGTCCTGGGGGGAGTCGGTGCGCGAGGCGTTCGATCCCGCGACCCGCCGGCTGATGCTGACCGGGACGCCGTTCCGCTCCGACACCAACCCGATCCCGTTCGTCCGCTACGAGCCGATGGGCGACGGGGGACTGCGGTCGGTCGCCGACTTCACGTACGGCTACGCGGAGGCGCTGGCCGACAACATCGTCCGGCCGGTGCTGTTCATGGCCTACTCGGGCGAGATGCAGTGGCGGACCAGCGCCGGCGACGAGGTCAACGCCCGGCTCGGTGGACCGATGACCAAGGACCTGGCCGCGCAGGCGCTGCGGACGGCGCTGGACCCGCACGGCTCCTGGATCTCCGCGGTGCTGCAGGCCGCCGACACCCGGCTCACCGAGGTGCGCAGCCACATGCCCGACGCCGGTGGTCTGGTGATCGCCACCGACCAGACGAGCGCGCGGGCGTACGCGGACCTGCTCAAGGCCATCACCGGGCAGAAGCCGACGGTGGTGCTCAGCGACGACACCGGGTCGGGCAAGAAGATCACCTCCTTCGCCGAGGGCGACCAGCGCTGGATGGTGGCGGTGCGGATGGTGTCGGAGGGGGTGGACGTGCCCCGGCTGGCGGTCGGGGTCTACGCCACCACCACCTCGACCCCGCTGTTCTTCGCCCAGGCCGTCGGCCGCTTCGTCCGGGCCCGCGCCCGCGGCGAGACCGCGTCGGTGTTCGTGCCCAGCGTGCCGCTGCTGCTCAGCTTCGCCGCCGAGATGGAGCGGGAGCGCGACCACGTCCTCGCCCCGCGCAGCGACCCGGACGAGGCGGCGCTGCTGGCCGCGGCCGAGCTCACCGAGACCGAGGCGGATCTGCCGGAGGGCACCTTCGCCGCCCTGGGCAGCGAGGCCGACTTCGACCGGGTGGTCTTCGACGGCGCCGACTTCGGTCTCACCACGCAGTCGGGCAGCGCCGAGGAGCAGGACTACCTCGGTCTGCCGGGACTGCTGGAGCCCGATCAGGTCAAGGACCTGCTCCGCCGTCGCCAGGCCGACCACGCCAGCCGCGCGCCTCGTCCCGAGCGGGCCGAGCCGAGCACGCACCAGGTGCTGCGCGACCTGCGCAAGGAGCTCAACGGTCTGGTCGCCGCCTGGCACCACCGCACCGACATCCCCCACGGGGTGATCCACGCCGAGCTGCGCACCGCCTGCGGCGGCCCCCCCACGGCGGTGGCCGGTGCCGACGAGCTGCAGCAGCGCATCGACCACATCCGGCACTGGGCGATCACCCGCAGGAAGGGCGCCTGACCCTGGCGTGAGAGTGCAGGACGCCTAGAGGCTGACCGCGATGACGATCCCCAGGAACGCGGCGAAGACCAGGACCGCCAGCACCGTCATCGCGACGTAGAACGTCGAGGATCGGACGGTCGGCGTGGTGGCCGGCGGACTCGGGGGCGGGGCGGGAACCACCGGCGCAGCTTCGTGGCGTACCTGCCACGTGAGTGCGCCGCTTGGTTCTCTCGACAGCGGCGGCTTGCCGTCAAGGTCCTCGGCCAGCCGTTCGAAGGCCTCCGCGAGCACAGCGGCGCTCGGCGGACGGCGGTGCGGGTCGGTGGCCAGGCCCGACCGGAACAGCCCGTCCAGGCTGGCCGGCGCCCCGAGCCGCCCGGCGAGCGGCGGCGGCTCGAGCTCGGCCGGCCGGTGGGTCAGGTCGGCCATCGTCAGCACCGGGAACGGCGGCCCGCCGGTCAGCAGCGCGTACGCCACCGCGCACAGCGCGTAGACGTCGGCCCGGTGGTCGACCGCGCCACCGCCCGCCTGCTCGGGAGCCATGTAGGACGGCGTGCCGACGACCATCGCGCCCACCGAGGAGTCCAGGACCGACCGCGCCACCCCCAGGTCGGCGACCACCACTGCCAAGGAGCCGTCGGACCGGCTGGTGAGCAGCAGGTTGCCCGGGGTGACGTCTCGGTGCACGAGGTGGTGGCCGTGCAGCACCTCGAGTCCGCGAGCGGCCTCGGCGCAGAGCCGCAGTGCCTCCGCCGGGGCGACTCCGGAGCGTCGGAGAACCTCCAGGGAGCCCGCGTCGAGGTGGTCCATGACGAAGTAGGGGCGGCCGTCGTCGAGGGTGCCGATGTCGTAGACGTGCACGACCCGCCGGTCGCGGATCCGGCGCAGGAACTTCGCCTCGGTCAGGAAGCGCTCCCGGATGGCTGGGTCGGCCGCCCAGTTGTCCGCCAGCACCTTGATCGCCACCTCGACGCCGAGGTCGGTGTCCCGCCCCAGCCAGACGGTCGCGAACGCGCCCGCCCCGAGCCGGCGGGAGACGGGATAGGGGCCGATCATGGTCGGACCCGGCGTGGTGGGGACGGTCATGCCGGGCCCGGGGCCTGCGCCGCGGCGACGAGAGGTCCCGTCCGGTAGGGGATCGCCTCGGACAGGCCGATCAGCGTGGAGGACCGGACCACGCGGTCCTCGCTGACCATCAGGTCGATCACCCGCTGCAGGTCGGCGTTGCTGTGCGCCACGATCCGGCACCAGAGATCGCCGCTGCCGGTGATGGTCCAGCACTCGAGCACCTCGGGGATCGCCTGCAGCCGTCGGATGAGTGCCTCGCGACCCGAGTGCTGGGCGATCTGGATGGTGACGAAGGCGGTCACGCCGTAGCCGATCGCGGTGGGGGAGATGTCCGGACCCCAGCCGGTGACCACCCCGGTGCGCTCCAGCCGGTCGAGCCGGGCCTGCACCGTGCCGCGGGCGACACGCAGCCGGCGACTCGCCTCCAGCACACCGATCCGCGGCTCGGCGGCGAAGAGGGCGACGATCTCCCGGTCGAGACGATCGAGTGTGACGGGTGTCTCAGTGGTCATGGTGTCCCTCCGGCTCCGGTCACGGTCACGCGTGGATGGTCAGGTTGTCCAACGCGTCAGAGGTTGATTGCGCAGATTGTCACCTCTTCGCATGATCCTCAGTATGACTGATGTCCTCACCGATGCCGTGCTGACCAACGAGGAGAAGCTCGCCCACCTGGATGCCGAGCAGCTGCGCCAGCTGGTCGGGCTGGTGGAGTACGACGCCTCCGGCGATCCGTTCCCGGTGACCGGCTGGGACGCCGTGGTGTGGGTGGTGGGCAACGCCACCCAGACCGCCCTGCACTACCGGACCGCGTACGGGATGCGGCTGGTCGCCTACGCCGGACCGGAGACGGGGCAGCGGGACCACAAGGCGTACGTGCTGACCTCCGGCGGCTGCCGGTTCGTGATCACCGGCGGCGTCGCACCGGACAGCCCGCTGCTGGACCACCACCGCCGGCACGGTGACGGCGTGTCCGACATCAGCCTCGAGGTCCCCGATGTGGACGTCTGCGTCGCCCACGCCCGGAAGGTCGGTGCGCGGGTGCTGACCGAGCCGCACGACGTGACCGATGAGCACGGCACCGTCCGCACCGCGACCCTGGCCGCGTACGGCGACACCGTGCACACCCTGGTCGACCGGTCGCGCTACACCGGCCCCTACCTGCCGGGGTTCGTGGCCTGCAGCGACCCGCAGGCGGACGGGCGGACGCCGGTCTTCGTCGCGCTGGACCACGTGGTCGGCAACGTCGAGCTCGGCCGGATGGACGAGTGGGTGGACTTCTACCACCGGGTGATGGGCTTCACGAACATGGCCGAGTTCATCGGCGACGACATCGCCACCGACTACTCGGCGCTGATGAGCAAGGTGGTGGCCAGCGGCAACCACCGGGTCAAGTTCCCCCTGAACGAGCCGGCGATCGCGGCGAGGAAGAGCCAGATCGACGAGTTCCTGGAGTTCTACGACGGCCCCGGCGCCCAGCACCTGGCCCTGGCCACCGAGGACATCGTGGCCGCGGTGGACCGGCTGCGGGCCGCCGGCGTGGAGTTCCTGGCCACCCCCGACTCCTACTACACCGACCCCGAGCTGCGGCGGCGGATCGGTGAGGTGCGGGTGCCGATCGAGGCCCTGCAGGAACGCGGGATCCTGGTCGACCGGGACGAGGACGGCTACCTGCTGCAGATCTTCACCCGACCGATCGGGGACCGGCCCACGGTGTTCTTCGAGCTGATCGAGCGGCACGGCTCCCTCGGCTTCGGCAAGGGCAACTTCAAGGCGCTCTTCCAGGCCATCGAGCGCGAGCAGGAACGCCGCGGCAATCTCTGAACCCCTTCCCCACCCACTAAATTGGGGTCGTGTCGTCTGAGATCCCCGTAGGTTCGCCCCCGGCTCCGCCGGGCCGCCACGCCGCCCCCAGTGGCTGGTACGCCGATCCGGTCAACCGGGCCAACGAGCGCTACTGGGACGGCTGGCAGTGGTCGCGCACCACCCGCCCGAACGAGAGCGCGGCACCCCCTCACCCGGTTCAGGGGCCCGGCCAGACGCCGTACCCGGGGCAGCCGTACGGGCAGGCACCGCAGCAGAACCCCTACGGGCAGGCACCGCAGCAGAACCCGTACGGGCAGGCACCGCAGCAGAACCCGTACGGGCAGGTGCCGGCTCCCTACCCGAACGCGTACGCGGGCAAGCCGGTGCCGACCACCGCGGACGGGGTGCCGCTGGCGGGCTGGTGGTGGCGGGCGCTGGCCGTCGTGATCGACGGGCTCATCATCGGTGTGGCCACCACGTTGTTGCTGCTGCCGATCTACCTCCGGCTCGCGACCGCCCTGGGTGACTACTTCCAGGCCACCATGCAGGCGGCGCAGCAGGGCCGGCCGATGCCGCCGCAGCCGGACGTCTCGGCTCTGTTGAGTGGCAACGACCAGCTGATCCTGCTGCTCGTGGGCCTCGTGGTCCACACCCTGTACATCATCCTGTTCCTGCGCTGGCGGTCCGCGACCCCCGGCAAGCTCGTCGTCGGTCTGCGGGTGGTCCCGGTCGACCACGGTCGGAGCACGGAGCGTCTGGGTTGGTCGACGGTGACCATCCGTGCCCTGTTCTGGACCGTCCCCAACGTCCAGGCGGCGCTCTTCGTGATCCGGATCATCGACGTCTTGATGCCGCTCTGGAACCCGAAACGGCAGGCGCTGCACGACCTGGCCTCGAAGACCCAGGTGGTCAAGATCCGCTAGCCGCCGGCGCCGGTTCGATGACGCCGGCCACCTCCCCCAGGGAGAGGACGCCGTTCGCCCCCGGTGCGTGCGCCCGCAGGACCACCTCGTCCCCGTCGGCCAGGAACGTCCGCTCCTCCGAGCCCAGCAGGAGCGGTTGTGAGCCGTTCCAGGTCAGCTCCAGCAGCGAGCCGCGCTGGTCGAACGCCGGGCCGGAGATGGTGCCCGATCCGAGCAGGTCTCCGGTCCGCAGGGAGGCGCCGTTGCTGGTCAGGTGGGCGACCATCTGGGCGGGGGAGTAGTACATGGCGGCGTACGGGCAGGTGCTGATCAGGTAGCCGTTCACCCAGACCTCGACGTCGATGGCGTAGCCACTCAGGTCGCCCCGCAGGTAGTCCAGCAGCGGTGGGTCCTGCGTCGGCAGCGGTCGACGGGCCGGTTCCAGCGCGGCCAGCGGCAGCACCCAGGCCGAGATGGAGGTGGCGAAGCTCTTGCCCAGGAACGGACCGAGGGGCACGTACTCCCACGCCTGCAGGTCGCGGGCCGACCAGTCGTTGAGCACGACGACGCCGAACACGTGGTCGGCGAAGGCGTCCACCCCGACCGCCGTGCCCTGTCGCGAACCCACCCCGACCACGAAGCCCAGCTCGGCCTCGATGTCCAACCGGCGGCTGGGTCCGAAGGTCGGCGCGTCGTCGTCGGGGGCCTTGCGCTGGCCGTTCGGTCTGACCACCGGGGTCCCGGTGGGCACCACCGTGCCGGCCCGGCCGTGGTAGCCGATCGGCTGGTGCTTCCAGTTCGGGGTCAGCGGCGGACCACCGGGGCGGAAGATCGCGCCCACGTTGGCGGCGTGGTGCTCGCTGGCGTAGAAGTCGACGTAGTCGGCCACCTCGATCGGCAGGTGCATCGTGACGGCGTCCAGGGGGAGCAGGTGGGGCTCGACCACGTCCCGGCCGGACTCGTCGGCCAGCAGCGCCTGCAGCAGCTGTCGACCCTCCGCCCAGGCGTTCGACCCCAGACTCATCAAGGCGTTCAGACTGGCTTGCTCGAACACCTCGGCGTCCAGCCCGGCCGCCCCGGCCACGGCCGCCAGATCGAGGACGCGGTCGCCGACCGCGACACCGACCCGCCGCCTCCCATCCGACGATCCCGGGGAGTCCGGGGTGGAGAAGATCCCGTACGGCAGCTCCTCGGTCCCGAAGGGTGCCCCGGGCGTCACCGTGAACCAGGTCATCGACCCTCCTGCGGGGACTCCAGCAGACCGAGGGCGACCAGGTCGTCCACCGGTTCGGTGACGCCGCAGCAGCCGAAGCTGTGGAACCGGCGGCGGACCCGCGTCGCGGCGGCCAGGTCCCAACCCTGCATCGCCGTGTAGAGCCGTCCGGGGTCGTCCAGCTGCAGGAGATCGACGGCGGCCTCGGTGCCGGCGCCGTCGATCAGGGCCTCGATGGCCATCATCAGGGTGAGGAAGCCGTGGTGGTGCAGGGTCCGGCCCTGCGCGTCGGTGACCTGGTTCGGCCAGGCCCGGTGCAGGCCGGCGGTGGCCTTGAACGGCAGATCGGCCTCGATCAGCACGGACAGCTGCTCCGCCAGCCGGCCGGCGGTCGGGAAGGCGTCCGGCTCCAGGCCCCCGGTCCGGATCTTGCCGTGCAGACCGGCGGCCTCGATCACCTCGACGGCACCGACCCAGCCGGGGCCGTAGGGCAGCTCGACGAACACGGTGACCTCATCGGGATCGAGCTCGCCCGCGGCAGCCACCACCCGGCCGGCGTTGCCGGCCAGGTCGTCCAGGTCGCGCAGGCCGATCTCGGCGGCCACGATCGCGACTCCGGGTAGCTCGCGGCGGCCCAGGGCGACCAGTCCGCCGGCACCGCCGCCGATCACCACGCTGACCGCCAGGTCCTCACCCGGCTCCATCACCGGTGGCGGTCACGGACCGGGACACCTCGACCAGCTCCGTGTCCGGCACCACCAGCGGTCCGATCAGCGGCGCGAACCACGAGGCACGGTGCTCGCGGTGCAGGCGTACGGCATCGGGCACGCTCGCATTCCCGGGCGGGAACACCGCGGCATCGTCGAGCAGGCCGGCGAACAGTGCATCCAGGGGGTCCACGCCTGCACAATAGGCCCGTGCCACCGACGGTTCCCCACCGCGAGGCGGGCGACCACACCGCCGCCGACGCCGAGGAGCAGCTCGCCCGGCTGCGGTCGGCCTGCCTGGCCCTGCCCCAGACCTCCGAGCGACCCAGTCACGGCGGACCGGCCTTCTTCATCCGGGACAAGAAGTGCTTCGTGATGTTCCTCGACGACCACCACCAGGACGGCCGGCTGGCCATCTGGTGCGCCGCCCCCGACGGCGTCCAGGCGGAGGTGGTGGAGACCGACCCGGAGCGGTTCTTCCGACCGCCCTACGTCGGGCACCGCGGCTGGCTCGGCGTCCACCTGCGCACCGTCGACGACGTCGAGCTGGCCGCGATCGTCACCGAGGCGTTCCGTACGGTGGCGCCGCCGACGGTGCGGCGGGAGCTGGACGCCGGCTGAGGGAGGCGTCCTCAGATCACCCGGCCCAGCAGCGGGATGACGATCACCAGCACGACGACGGCGACGACGCGCGGCACCCAGTGGCGGGCGAGGGAGGGCGTCGGCTCGGAGGGAGCAAGCGGACCCGCGGGGGCGGGCGTCCGCGGCTCGCTCACCCAGGCGGCCAGACCCGGGCCGAGGAACGCGGTGCCGGCGTTCACACTGCCGTCCCCGAGGATCAGCGGCGCGGCCACGAAGGCGACGGTGAGGGCGGAACACCAGGTCCCGAGCCGGTGCCCGCGCATCCACAACGGCAGTGTCGCAGCAGCCACCACGGCGGCGAACAGCATCGCGTACACGAACCAGCCCAGGCAGCGGAATCCCTCGCCTGTGCACCGGCTGGCCGCGAACCAGCCACCGATCAGGACCGGCAGCCCACTCAGCAGGGCGTACGCCACGCAGAGGTAGGAGAGCAGGATCCGCTGCAGGTCCCGTGGCGGGACGCGAACGGCGGCGTCCGGGACGGGTTCTGGTGGCGACACGCCCCACATCCTCTGTCATCGGGGGTCCGGCTGCGGATCCCTCGCTGCCCGGGACCACCGCGGCTACTGTGAGGCGCATGGCCTTCTACCGCAGCGTGGGGGAGATCCCGCCGAAGCGTCACACCGTCTTCCGCCAGCTCGATGGGACGCTCTACGCCGAGGAGCTGATGGGCGAGGAAGGCTTCTCCTCGGACTCCTCGCTGCTCTACCACCGGGGCATCCCCTCCGCCATGAGCGGCGCCCGGGACTGGGCCCTGCCGGACCTGACCACGGTGGCCAACCACCCGTTGCGGCCCCTGCACCTGCGGCTCCCGGACCTGTTCGCCGGGACCGATCCGGCCGGAATCGACCTGGTGACCGGTCGGGTGCTGGTGCTCGGCAACGCCGACGTCCGGATCAGCTACGTGGTCGGTTCGGCGCCCTCACCGCTCTACCGCAACGCGACCGGCGACGAGTGCGTCTACATCGAGTCCGGCTCCGGCACGGTGGAGACCGTGTTCGGCGCGTTGACCTTCCGCGACCGCGACTACGTGGTCCTGCCGCGGGCCACCGTGCACCGCTGGCTGCCGGACGGTGAGGTCAAGGCGTACGCGATCGAGGCCAGCTCCCACATCGGGCCGCCCAAGCGCTATCTGTCGAAGTACGGCCAGCTGCTCGAGCACAGTCCCTACTGCGAACGGGACCTGCACGGGCCGACCGAGCCGCTCGTGGTCGAGGGCACGGACGTGGAGATCTACACCAAGCACCGGGGCCGCGGACCCAGCGGCATCGTCGGGTCCGTCGTGGTGGCCAGCACCCATCCGTTCGACGTGGTCGGCTGGGACGGCTGCCTGTACCCGTACACGTTCAACGTCGACGACTTCGAGCCGATCACCGGGCGGGTGCACCAGCCGCCGCCGGTGCACCAGGTGTTCGAGGGCAGCAACTTCGTGATCTGCAACTTCGTGCCCCGCAAGGTCGACTACCACCCGCTCGCGATCCCGGTGCCCTACTACCACTCCAACGTCGACTCCGACGAGGTGATGTTCTACTGCGGCGGGGACTACGAGGCCCGCAAGGGGTCCGGGATCGCCATCGGGTCCATCACGCTGCACCCCGGTGGGCACAGCCACGGGCCGCAGCCGGGGGCCGCCGAGGCTTCGATCGGCAAGCACTACTTCGACGAGCTCGCGGTGATGGTGGACACCTTCCGGCCGCTCGAGCTGGGCCCGGGAGGGCTGGCCAGCGACGACGGACGCTATGCGGGCAGCTGGGATCGCGCCCTGCGCCGGTGAAGCTCCCGCCGGAGCCGGGCAGGTCTGCGTTCGCACACCTGCGACGTTCCCGCACATCCTGCATGCTGTGCGAACGCCTGGGAGCTGTGCGACGTGTGCTCAGAGCGGGAAGCGCACTCCGGTCAGCTCCTCCGAGACCGTCCACAGTCGCTTGGCCACCTCGGGATCGCTGGCCTCGGGCGTGCGCCCGACCAGCTTGGGCAGCCCCCGGATCTCGCCGAAGCCCGGGCCGACGTACGAGCCACCGGGCAGGTCCTCGGTCGCTGCGAACAGCGTCGGCCAGGCACCGTGCGAGGCCGGCTGGCCGATCACCTTGGTGACGACCATGGTGGCGCGATCGGCCCAGGCGTTGCCGCTGTGGCCCTGCAGGTTGGTCCGGGCATAGCCGGGGTGCGCCGCCGTGGCCCGTACGGTCGAGCGCGCGGCGGTCAGTCGTCGCTCCAGCTCCAGCAGGAAGAGCAGGTTGGCCAGCTTCGACTGCCCGTACGCGGCCCACTGCTTGTACGGCCGCCGGTCCCAGTTGAGGTCGTCGAAGTCGATCCGGCCCATCCGGTGGGCGGCGCTGCTGACCACGACGACCCGGTCGCTCACCTGCGGCAGGAGCAGGTTGGTGAGAGCGAAGTGCCCGAGGTGGTTGGTGCCGAGCTGGAGCTCGAAACCCTCGGCGGTGCGGCCCAGCGGCACCGCCATCACTCCGGCGTTGTTGATCAGCACGTCGATCGGTCCGTCCCAGCCCTCGGCGAACGCGCGGACGGAGCCGAGGTCGGCGAGATCGAGCTGACGGACCTCGGCCAGACCGCCGAGACGCGCCACGGCGTCGGCTCCCTTGGCCTCGTTGCGCACGGCCAGCACCACGCGAGCGCCCCTGTCGGTGAGCACCTTCGCGGCCGCGAAACCGATGCCGCTGGTCGCCCCGGTGATGATCACCGTGCGGCCGGCCTGGGAGGGAATGGTGTCGGTGGACCAGCGGTCCGTGCGGGTAGCCGATGTCGTCATGGACACACCGTAGGTCGCGGCCGGTAGCAGGTCCGACGAACCTCCGCCCGGCGAACCTCCGGCCGTGACCGCTAGACGCCCCTGGCCAGGATCAGGACCGGGGCGAGCAGACCCGCGCGGGTAGCGGCGATGTTGTTGCCGATCCGCTCCCCGAAGCGCGGTCCGAAGACCGCCGTCGGACTGAGCCGCGGCCGGCCGGGATCACCCGAGGGGGCCGGCGGCCCGGCGGTCTGAGCCGTGCGGTCCTCGGTCTCGATCACCGCGAAGCCGGCCGACTCCAGGTCGCGGACGTAGTCCTCCGGAGCGGCGACGAAGGACGTCCGGCCGTCCTCGGCCCAGGGCAGGGGATAGGGCAGGTCGCCGTGGCCGACGCGCATCTGCTCGAACACCGCGAAGGTGCCGCCGTCGCGCAACGCCCGCCGGACGTCGGTGAACACGGCGGCTTTGTCGGGGATGTTCATGCCGACGTGCACCATCATCGCGGCGTCGTAGGTGCCGCGGCCCACCCCCAGGTCCTCCCCGGCGGCCACCCGGAAGTCGACCCGATCGCTCAGCCCGACCAGCGCCGTCAGGGAGGTGGCCGTGGCGACGAAGTCGGGGGAGAGATCCACCCCGGTCACCGTGCATCCGGACTCGGCGGCGGCGAGTCGGGCGGGCCCTCCGATGCCGCAGCCGACGTCCAGCAGCCTGCTCTCGGGGCTCAGGGCCAACCGACTCAGCAGGTACCGGGTGGCGTCGGAGAAGCCGGCGTGCAGCTGATCGACCGCGCTGAGGTCGTCGACGCCGAGGTGGTCGACGTCGACCCCGCCGCCGGCCAGCGCGGCGAGGATCCCGGCCTCCAGGTCCTCACCGCCGTAGTGCTGTCGGACCAGATCTGCGACGTCCACCTCTACCCCCCGGTGCGAGTTGTCCCGGGAGCGGACTCTACGCCGATGTGGCGACCGTCACATCGGCCCGGCAGAATCCGTTCGCCGTCAGACCTTCGGCGCGTACGGGTTGTCGAGCTGCCCGCGCTCGTCCAGGTACGCGGTCGCAATCACGGGCTCACCGCGCGACATCTTGAGTGCCTCGAGCGGCAGCTCCGAGCGGGACCGGAGATGCCGCACACGGGCGGCCTCCAACGGCTCCTCGCCGACGATCTCGCCGCTGCTCACCAGCTGCACCAGCAGGTCGCGGTCGTTGTGGTCGCCGGTGGGTGGTGAGCCGATGCCGATCAGCTCGAGCTCGGCCACCCCGGCGTCGTCCAGCCGGCGCAGGGCGTACTTGCGACCACCCACGCTGACCTTGTCGGTGCTCTTCTTGGCCACCGACACCAGCGGAGCGCCCGGCTCGTCGGAGTCGGCCCGGGCGACCAGCTTGTAGACGAAGCCGCACGTGGGGTGCCCGCTGCCGGTGACCAGGGCGGTGCCCACCCCGTAGCCGTCGACGGGCGCGCCGGACAGCGCGGCGATGTTCCACTCGTCCAGGTCGGAGGTGACGATGATCCTGGTGTGGGCGGCGCTCAGGGAGTCCAGCAGCTGGCGCACCTGGGTGGCCAGCAGGGCGAGGTCGCCGGAGTCCAGCCGGACGGCCCCGAGGCGGCCGCCGGTGAGCTCGACACCCAGCCGTACGGCGTTCATCACGTCGTAGGTGTCGACCAGCAGCGTGGTGTCCTCACCGAGCGCGGCGATCTGCGCCCGGAAGGCCTGGGACTCGTCGCCGTGCAGCAGGGTGAAGGAGTGGGCGGACGTGCCCCGGGTCGGCACGCGGTAGCGCCGGCCGGCCTCCAGGTTGGACGTGGCCTCGAAGCCGGCGATGTAGGCGGCCCGGGCGGCGGCGACCGCCGACAGCTCCTGCGTCCGCCGGGACCCCATCTCGATGCACGGACGGTCACCGGCCATCGCGGTCATCCGGGAGGCGGCCGAGGCGATCGCCGAGTCGTGGTTGTAGATGCTGAGCAGCACCGTCTCCAGCACCACGCCCTCGGCGAACGTGCTGTCCACGATCAGCAGGGGCGACCCCGGGACGTACACCTCACCCTCTGGATAGCCCCAGATGTCGCCGGAGAACCGGAAGTCGCCCAGCCAGTCGGCGGTGGGGCCGTCGACGACGTCGGTGTCGAGAAGGAACCGCAGCGACTCCTCATCGAACCGGAAGGCCCGCAGTGCACGGAGGGCCCGACCCACCCCGCAGACCACGCCGTAGCGGCGGCCCGGCGGCAGCCGCCGTCCGAACAGCTCGAACACGCTGTGCCGGTTGGCGGTGCCCGCCAGCAGCGCCGCGCGCAGCATGGTGAGCTCGTAGTGGTCGGTCAGCAGGGCGGTGGTGGGGATCTCGCTCGGACCCCACTGGCTGGAGAGACTCACAGAGGTGAACCTAGACCCGTCCGTGGCGCGCGGACCGGTGGCGGGTCGGTCCCGCCACAGGAGTTTGCGACAATGGTGGGTATGCCCGAGACCGAGGGCGGGCAGGTGACGCTCGCCGGAAGCACCGCTGTCGCGGAGCGACCCCTGGAGGACAACCTCCTCGACATCCCCTGGGTGACGATCGTCTGGGACGACCCGGTGAACCTGATGTCGTACGTGACGCACGTCTTCGTCACCTACTTCAAGTACGGCAAGTCCAAGGCGCACAAGCTGATGCTGCAGGTGCACAACGACGGTCGGGCCGTGGTCTCCAGCGGGTCCCGCGAGGAGATGGAACGCGATGTGACCGCGATGCACGAGTTCGGCCTGTGGGCGACGCTCGACAAGGCCGAGCAGTGAGTGGGGGCCGGTGAAGAAGTTCCGTCGCAAGAGCGGGGCAGCGGTCACCAACCTCAGCCCGTACGAGGTGGAGCTGCTGTCCTCCCTGGTCAGCCAGCTGGTCGAGATGATCAGTGACGGCGAGCCCGAGTCGTACGCGCAGCCGCAGACCGACGACCCCTTCGAGCTGTGGGCCCAGGATCTGGCCAGCGACCCCGACCAGCCGGAGACCCACGAGGACCCCGTCCTGCAGCGTCTGTTCCCGAACGCCTACCCGCACGACGCCGCTGCCTCCTCCGACTTCCGCCGGTTCACCGAGCGCGAGCTGAAGACCAAGAAGGTGTCCGACGCGCAGGTCGTGCTCGACCGCCTCGCCGGGACCGATCTGGGTGCTGTCGATCTGCGCATCCCGGCGGATGAGGTGCAGGCCTGGCTCCGCACCCTGACCAGCGTCCGGATCGCCGTCGCCACCCGGCTGGGCATCACCGACGCCGAATCCGCCGAAGAGCTCTCGAACCTCCCCGACGACGACCCGCGGATGTTCATGGTCAGCGTCTACGACTGGCTCGGCTTCGCCCAGGAGACCCTGATCGCCGCGCTGTAGAGTCTGGTCGCGCTGGCGCCGCGCCTCTGGACTCTGTGCTTCCGTCCGCCAGTGCTCCGGAGACCCGACCCCGACTTCGCTGGTGTTGCAACACACGCGGAGTCGAGCTCGCGGAGTCGGGCTCGTGAACTTCGCTGGTGTTGCAACACACGCGGAGTCGGGCTTGTGAGCTTCGCTGGTGTTGCAGCACACGCGGAGTCGAGCTTATGATTCGCTGGTGTTGCAACACACGCGCAGTGGGGCTTGTGAACTGCGTTGGGGTTTGAACCGAGCGGAGTCGGGTGGGGAGATGTGGTCCTTCCGGAGTCTGGGCGGGTGTCTCAGCCCTTGGCCTGCCGCCCTACGCTGGCGGGCGTGTTGCGGATCTCCCAGGCGTACGTGGACGCCATCGTCGCCCACGCTCGGCGTGATTTTCCGGACGAGGCGTGCGGGATCATCGCGGGTCCGGAGGGATCGGACCGGGCCGAGCGGCTGGTCCCGATGACCAACGCGGACCGATCGCCGACCTTCTTCCGGTTCGACCCGGCCGAGCAGCTCGCGCTCTACAAGGAGATGGACAGCAACGACGAAGAGATCGTCGTCGTGTACCACTCGCACACCTCGACCGAGGCGTACCCCTCGCGGACCGACATCTCCTACGCGGCCGAACCGCAGGCGCACTACCTGCTGGCGTCGGTGGCCGAGACGGGTGCTGACGACGGGCCGGCGGAGGTGCGGTCGTACCGGATCGTGGACGGGGTGGTCACCGAAGAGGAGATCGAGATCACCGGCGCCGATCCGGCCGGGTCGGAATAACGACCGCCGCCGCGGCGGTTGTCCCACCAGTAACGCGACAGATCGAACCACCGGCTCTGGACCAGGGCCGGCGGACTACCGAGGAGACGACGAACGTGGCCGTTGAAGTGAGGATCCCCACGATCCTGCGGACCTACACCCAGGGTGAGAAGGCCGTCCAGGGCGACGGGTCCACTCTCGCGCAGGTGATCGACGACGTCGAGGGTCGCTACCCCGGTCTGAAGGCCCGGCTGGTCGACGAGGCCGCGCTGCGTCGCTTCGTCAACGTCTACGTCAACGACGAGGACGTCCGGTTCACCGGGGGACTCGAGGCCCCGACCGCCGACGGTGACGTCGTGGTCGTGCTGCCCGCCGTCGCCGGCGGCTGACGCTCGTCACCCGGCATCGCTGACGCGTGCGCTACGACTCCCTGGCCGACTCGGTCGGCCACACCCCGCTCATCGGGCTCCCACGGCTCTCACCGGCCGAGGGCGTACGGCTCTGGGCCAAGCTCGAGGACCGCAACCCCACCGGTTCGATCAAGGACCGCGCGGCGCTGGCCATGATCAAGCAGGCCGAGGCCGACGGGACGCTGCGTCCCGGCGCGACCATCCTGGAACCGACCAGCGGCAACACCGGCATCTCCTTGGCCATGGCCGCGAAGCTCGCGGGGTACCGCCTGATCTGCGTGATGCCGGAGAACACCTCGGTCGAGCGCCGGCAGATCCTGGCCATGTGGGGCGCGGAGATCGTCTCCTCGTCCGCCGCGGGCGGATCCAACGAGGCCGTGGCCGTGGCCAAGAAGCTCGCGGCCGAGCACCCCGACTGGGTGATGCTCTACCAGTACGGCAACCCGGCCAACGCCGAGGCGCACTACCTGACCACCGGGCCCGAGATCGCCGCCGACCTGCCCGAGGTGACCCACGTGGTGGCCGGGCTGGGCACCACCGGCACCCTGATGGGCATCGGCCGCTACTTCCGCGAGATCAAGCCCGAGGTCAAGATCATCGCCGCCGAACCCCGGTACGGGGAGCTGGTCTACGGGCTGCGCAACATCGACGAGGGCTTCGTGCCCGAGCTCTACGACCCGCAGTACGTCGACTCGCGCTTCTCGGTCGGCTCCCGTGACGCGGTCCGCCGGGTCCGCGAGCTGCTGGACCGCGAAGG
This sequence comes from uncultured Actinomycetota bacterium, assembly GCA_963794405.1. Lineage (GTDB taxonomy): Bacteria > Actinomycetota > Actinomycetes > Propionibacteriales > Propionibacteriaceae > Microlunatus. Next base: position 35,213 of record CAWCDP010000012.1, on the reverse strand, counting down.
CATCTTCGCCGGCCTGTCCAGCGGGGCGATCGTGCACGCCGCGCTGGCCCAGGGCGTGCGGGCGGCCAAGGCGGGGCAGACCGCCGACATCGTTTTGATCATCTGCGACGCCGGTTGGAAGTACCTCTCCACCGGCGCCTACACCGCCGACCTGGATTCCGCCGAGGACTTCCTGGACGGCCAGGTCTGGGCCTAGTCGCCCTCCGACAGTCGTCAGGACCCGAAGATCACCAGGTCCTGGTCGGCATCGAACTCCGAGCCGGGGACCTTCGGCAGCCGGAGGACGTCCGTGGCGAGGTTCGCGAGCTCGCCGTTCCGGATGGGCTGGGGACCTTCGTACGTGGTGCGATCCGTGCCCGGGTCGCGCCGGTCGGGGTTCAGGCTGTACAGATCACGTCCGGCGGGCACACCGGGCCCCCAGGCCATGAACGGGATCTGGTAGTTGGCGATCTTGCTCTGGTCGGAGTGGGAGCCGCCGTCACCTCCGTGGTCGGCGGTGAGGAGGACGACCGTCTCCCGGCGTAGCGCCGGTCGACCGGAGATCGTGTCCAGCACACTCCCCAGCAGCTCGTCGGTCGTCCGGACAGCCGCCAGGTAGCTGTCGCTCATGAACCCGTCCTTGTGCCCGGCCTCGTCGGGCAGGGCGATGTGCACGAACACGAACTCGCCGGGTCGGTCCGCGAGATAGGTGTCCAGCTTCGCGACCATGCTCCCGTCGTCGGTGTCGACGACGACCTCGTCGATCTTGTCCGTGCCGTCATCTACTCCGACGCGATCAGGTCCCCCGTCGGTGTCCCAGGTGCGCTCGAAGAGGGCGAACTTCGTCTTGGTGGCGAACAGCGCGGTCGTGCCGCCGTGGTCGTGGACGACGTCGAACACGCTGGAGACGTACTCACCGGCCGCCCGGTGCACGGTCCGGCCGGGCGCATCCTGGTTGAACGTGACCCCGTGCCCGCCCAGCCGATCGTCGATGCGCCGCCCGGTGAGCATCCCGGTGTGGTTGGGCAGCGTGCGGGTCTGCTCGCGCTCGGTCCGGGCGTCCAGGGTGGAGGCGCCCTCCCGCATGAGCCGGTGGAACGTCGGGGCGCCGGAGGGTCCGAGCACGGTGAGCGCTCGGGGGTTGAGGCCGTCGACCGAGATGGCCACCACGTGCCGGATCGACTCCGACGGTGTGCTGCCTGGCTTCGGGTCGCCTGACGCTCCGGTGGGGCGAGGCGACGTCTGATCCTCGCCGGCGGGCGTCCGGTCCGGGGTGGCTGATCCCTCGTCCGGGGTGGCCGGGCTGGAAGCCTGTTCTGCCGGGGACGCGTCGCTGGGGCGGGACGTGCTCAGGGTCGACGGCGCCGACGTCGCCTCGGGTCCGGGGCCATCGGCTGCGGGTGACGCACAGGCCGTGACCAGCAGGAGGAACAACGTCGTGACGATCGCGACCGCGGAGACCGGCCGCCACCCGCGGCCGGGAGGCCCGGATCGTCCGTTCCCGCTGTGCCGATGCCCCATCTGCCATCCCGATGCCGTGACGATCAACCCTCGGCGATCCTAGCGGCACGTCAGGGCGGGGCGGGGGAGTCGAGCACGCGGTCCTGCCGCGCACGGCACCGACGTCGCGGCGCCGGCATCTGTCAGGCCTGAAGCCTCAGACCTCCGGCGACCAGTACGGGTCGCGACCGGCGCCGGCCAGCACCCGGTCCAGCAGTGGAGCGCTCTCGGCGACGGGCAGCCGCGGACCGAACAACCCACCCCGGGCGGCCGGGTCGTCGGGGGTGTTGAAGACCATCACCCAGGACGCGTCCAGGTTGGGCTCGGACACCGCGAACGGCTGGTCGGTCGCGGACGACAGGTCCCAGCCGTGCAGCACCAGCTCGTTGTTGGCCACATAACCCATGTCGGTGGCCGGCATCGTCACTCCGCCCGCGGTGGTCTCGCCCTCCCAGGCTGTCGGCTGCTGCCAGGCGGCGACCAGCGCGTCCAGCCGGGCCGGGATCACCGCCCGCCAGTCATCGGGCAGGACCGGCACGCTCTGGGTCGGCGGGGTGCTGGTCGTCGGTCCCGTCACCTTCGCTGCCGCGTCGGTGAAGGCCTGCGCCAGGGTGGCGAGATGAGCCAGCAGCGTGCCCACCGTCATCTCCGGGCAGGGTGTCGGATCGTCCAGCTGGTCGTCGGTCACACCGGCGACCAGGATGGCGATCTGCTCGGCGGGTTGGGTCAGATCCAGGGTCATGAGTAGCGCCTCCTCGTCGATGGCACGGTCAGCCTGCCATCCCCGTCCGACAGTTGCGTAGGCTGGCCCGCCGTGACCCAGCCAGCAGCCCGGCCCGCGGCCGCGCCGATCGGCATCTTCGACTCCGGCTTCGGCGGGCTGACCGTCGCCCGCGCGGTGATCGACCAGCTGCCGTACGAGGACGTGGTCTACCTGGGCGACACCGCCAGGGCCCCGTACGGGGACCAGCCGATCGCCGACGTCCGCGAGTTCGCCCTGGAGTGCCTGGACCACCTGGTCGGCCAGGACGTCAAGATGCTCGTCATCGCCTGCAACTCGGCCAGCGCCGCCGTGCTCCGCGACGCCCGCGAACGCTATGACGTGCCCGTCGTCGAGGTGATCATGCCGGCGGTCCGTCGGGCCGTGGCGGCGACCCGCTCCGGCCGGGTCGGCGTCATCTGCACCACGGCGACCGCCACCTCCCAGGCCTACGACGACGCGTTCACCGCCGCCCCGCACGTCGAGCTGCTGACCCAGGCCTGCCCACGCTTCGTCGGCTTCGTCGAGGCCGGTATCACCGGCGGGCCCGAGCTGCTGGCCTGTGCCGAGGAGTACCTGGAGCCCCTGCGCGTGGCCGGCATCGACACCTTGATCCTGGGCTGCACCCACTACCCGCTGCTCGCCGGCGTCCTGTCCTACGTCCTCGGCGACCGCGTCACCCTCGTGTCCAGCGCCGACGAGTGCGCCAAGGACGTGTACGCCACGCTCACCCGCCGTGGTCTGGGGCACGACCAGCCGCGGGAGGCGACCCACCGGTTCTGGACGACGGGTCACCCGGACGCGTTCGCCGGCATCGGGCACCGGCTGATGGGTGGGGAATTGATCTCCTCGGTGGACCAGTTCGCCGCCACCCCGCGACCCTGATCCGGCCCGGACCCCGCGCACACCTAGAGTCCTCAGGGTGCAGCTCACGATCGTCGGAGCCAGCGGCTCGGTCTCGGGTCCGGGCTCCCCGGCCTCCAGCTATCTGGTGCAGGCGCCGTGGGAGGGCCGCACCTTCTCCTTGCTGCTCGATCTGGGACCGGGTTCCTTCGGCGCGCTCTACCGCTATCTCGACCCGGCCGACCTGGACGCCGTGGCCCTCAGCCACCTGCACCCGGACCACTGCCTGGACCTGTGCGGGCTCTACGTCGCCGGCCGCTACGCGCCGACCGCGCCATGGCGCCGGATCCCGGTCTACGGACCCGATGGCACCCCCGAACGGCTGCGACGCGCGTACGAGGTCGCCGAGAGCGCCGAGCCGGGGCCGTCCATCGACGAGTGGTTCGAGCACCGCAGCTGGGCCGGGGAGCAGACCGTCGGTCCGTTCACGGTGCTCACGGCCAGGGTCGCCCACCCGGTGGAGGCGTACGCCCTCCGGATCACCGAGAACACCCCCGACGGGGGCAGCCTGGTCTACACCGGCGACACCGGGCCCACCCCCGCCCTGGTCGACCTGGCGCGCGGCGTGGACCTGCTGCTGTCGGAGGCGGCCTTCGTGACCGGGCCCGACAACCCTCCCGATCTCCATCTGACGGGTGCCCAGGCCGCCGAGATCGCGGAGGCGTCGGGCGCCGGGGTCCTGGTGCTGACCCACATCCCGCCCTGGCACGACCCGGAGCGCGTCCGGGCCGAGGCCCGGGCCGTGACGGGCCGGCCGGTCGAGCTCGCCGCCGCCGGCGTGCGCTGGACCGTAGGCAACCGTCGTGAGCGCCCCTGAGCGGAGTCCGTGGAGCGGCACTGTGGGCGGCAGCGCCTAAGGTTGCGAGCTGTGACCACAGCAGATCAGACGACCACCGCAGCCGCGGCGACGGGCCGGGCCGACGGCCGACAGGACGACCAGCTCCGGCCGGTGCGCTTCACCCGAGGCTGGCTCGAGCAGGCCGAGGGGTCCGTGCTGGTCGAGTTCGGGTCCACCCGGGTGCTGGTGGCCGCCAGCGTCACCCCGGGAGTGCCGCGGTGGCGCAAGGGCTCGGGTCTGGGGTGGGTGACCAGCGAGTACGCGATGCTGCCCCGGGCCACGAACACGCGCTCGGACCGCGAGTCGGTGAAGGGTCGGATCGGTGGCCGCACCCACGAGATCAGCCGGCTGATCGGCCGCAGCCTGCGAGCGGTGATCGACTACAAGGCCCTCGGCGAGAACACGATCGTGCTGGACTGCGACGTGCTGCAGGCCGACGGTGGGACCCGCACCGCGTCGATCACCGGGGCGTACGTCGCGCTGCACGACGCGGTGGAGTGGCTGCGCCGGCGCAACCTGCTCGCGGGAGAGCCGCTGACCGACTCGGTGGCCGCGATCTCGGTGGGCATCGTCGCGGGCACGCCGATGCTGGACCTCTGCTACACCGAGGACGCCGGGGCCGACACCGACATGAACGTGGTGATGAGCGGGACGGGGGAGTTCATCGAGGTGCAGGGCACGGCCGAGGGTCGACCGTTCGACCGGGCGACGCTCGACCGGCTGCTGGACCTCGGCACCGCCGGTTGCGCAGAGCTGACCCGCCTCCAGCAGGCCGCGCTCTCCGCGTGAGCCGAGGACGCCGATGAGCCTCGTCGAGGTGGTGCTGGCCACCCACAACGCCAAGAAGCTCGCCGAGCTGCGGCGGCTGGTCGGCGCCGCCGGTCTCGAGGTGAGCGTCCTGGGGCTGGACGACCTGCCCGGCTATCCGGAGCCGGCCGAGACGGAGACGACCTTCGAGGGGAACGCGCTGATCAAGGCCCGTGAGGCGGTCGCGCGGACCGGTCGGATCGCGCTGGCCGACGACTCCGGGATCGCGGTGGATCGACTCAACGGGATGCCCGGGGTGCGGTCGGCCCGGTGGGCGGGCGCGGGCTCCTCCGACGCCGCCAACAACGCGCTGCTGCTGCGTCAGCTCGACGACGTCCCCGATCCGCACCGTACGGCCCGGTTCGTCTGCGCCATGGCCATGGTGACTCCTGACGGTTCCGAGGTCGTCCGACACGGCGTGGTCGAAGGTCGCCTGCTGGCCGCGCCCAGGGGGGACAATGGCTTCGGCTACGACCCGCTGTTCGTGCCCGACGGCTACGAGCAGACCACCGCCGAGCTCGTTCCCGCGGACAAGGACGCCATCAGCCACCGGGGCCGGGCGGTCCGGGCGATCCTGATCGATCTGCACGGCCGGTTGGCGGCCGGCGAGACCACCGGCGGGACACGCCGCGAGGCGCACCAGGAGGAGAACGCGTGAGGACCTACCTCGATCTGCTGCAGCACGTCATCGACCACGGCGTGGAGAAGTCCGACCGGACGGGGACCGGAACCCTCAGCGTGTTCGGCCACCAGCTCCGCTTCGACCTGACCGAGGGTTTCCCGCTGCTCACCACCAAGAAGGTGCACGTCCGCTCGGTCGTCGCGGAGCTGCTCTGGTTCCTCCAGGGATCGACCAACGTGAAGTGGCTGCACGAGCAGGGGGTGACGATCTGGGACGAGTGGGCCGATGACTCCGGCGAGCTGGGCCCGATCTACGGCTACCAGTGGCGCTCCTGGCCGACGCCGGACGAGCGTCACGTCGACCAGATCGCGGCCGTGATCCACGGTCTGAAGACCAACCCGGACTCGCGTCGCCACCTGGTCAGCGCCTGGAACGTCGGCGATCTCGAGCAGATGGCGCTGCCACCGTGCCACACCATGTTCCAGTTCTACGTGGCACCGGCCCCGCCGGACAGTGCGGACCGGCGGGGTCGGCTGTCCTGCCAGCTCTATCAGCGTTCCGCCGACATCTTCCTCGGCGTCCCGTTCAACATCGCCTCGTACGCCCTGTTGACCCACCTGGTCGCGCAGGTCTGCGATCTCGCGGTCGGCGACTTCGTCCACACCCTCGGCGACGCCCATCTCTACCTGAATCACCTCGACCAGGCCCGCCGGCAGCTGGCTCGCGAGCCCCGTCCGCTGCCCACGTTGCGCCTGGATCCCGGTGTCACCGACATCGACGGCTTCGGCCTCGAGCACATCGCCTTCGAGGGCTACGACCCCCACCCGGGCATCAAGGCCCCGATCGCGGTCTGACGGGGATGGGCGAGCAGCCGTCGAGCGGCGGGCGCCGACCGGAGGTGATCGGCATCGCCGCGGTCGCCCGCAACGGGGTGATCGGGGCCGGCAACGACATCCCGTGGCGGATCCCGGAGGACTGGGCCCGCTTCAAGGCGATCACCATGGGGCACGTGCTGATCATGGGGCGGAAGACGTACGACTCGATCGGTCGTGCGCTGCCGGGCCGCACCACCATCGTGGTCACGCGTGACCAGACGTGGCGGGCCGGCGGGGTTCTCGTCGCCCTCGATCCGGACGCGGCCTTCGACCGGGCGTACGCGCTGACGCCGGCCAAGATCTTCGTGGCCGGCGGCGGACAGATCTATGCCTCCTCCTGGGACCGACTCGACACCTTGGAGATCACCGCGGTGGAGGCGGAACCAGTCGGCGACGTGCTCTTCCCCACCATCGGCTCCGACTGGCAGGAGACCGATCGGGACGAGCACAACGGTTTCTCTTTCATCACATTCAGGCGACAATCAGATTAGGGCGGTCCATTGCGGAGTGTGCGCCGCATTGTTACGAAGCCGGACCGTAGCCTGCTGCCGAACGGTCCGCGGTGGGTGGACCTGCTTCAAGGAGATCAGTACCCATGAAAGAGATCCCACTGAGCGCCAAGCTCGGCGCCGAGGCTCTCGGCACCTTCTGGCTGGTCTTCGGCGGTTGTGGAGCCGCCGTGCTGGCCGCCACGTTCCTCAGCGGTGACGCCAACCCGATCCAGCTCGGCATCGGGTTCCTCGGTGTCGCCCTGGCCTTCGGTCTCACCGTCCTGACCGGCGCCTTCGCCTTCGGGCACGTCTCCGGCGGTCACTTCAACCCGGCTGTCTCCATCGGCCTGGCCATCGCCAAGCGGTTCGACCCGAAGCTGCTGCTGCCCTACATCGTCACCCAGCTCGTGGCTGCCACGGCGGCGGGCGCGGTGCTCCTGGTGATCGCCAACGGCAAGCCCGGTTTCAACGCCGTGGCGAGCGGATTCGCCACCAACGGCTACGGCGATCGCTCGCCGGGCGGCTACTCGCTGCTGGCCTGCTTCCTGATCGAGGTCGTGCTGACCGCGGTCTTCCTCTACATCATCCTGGGTGCCACCGACGACCGGGCCCCGAAGGGTTTCGCCCCGATCGCCATCGGCCTGGGCCTGACCTTGATCCACCTGGTGTCCATCCCGGTCACCAACACCTCGGTCAACCCGGCCCGCTCCCTCGGGGTGGCCTGGTTCGGTGGCGGTGCCGCCCTGGCCCAGGTGTGGCTGTTCTTCCTGGCCCCGATCATCGGTGCCGCGATCGCCGGTGCGACGTACGCGGTGATCACCGGCGCGAAGGTGAGGCTCGACGAGGGCGTCGGCAACAACCCCAACATCGGCACCGCGAAGCCTGCCAACGACTGACCCTGACGGCTCCGGCCACGGGATCGCACGAGAGCACAGGAGCCGCGAAGGTTCCTGTGCTCTCGTCGCGTTCGCGCCGACCCGGCACCGCCGGCGGGGGCGGCGCTCCCGACCGGCGAGCGCCGCAGGTCCGTGTGGGACCGGCTGGATAAGGTGGCGATCATGACCGATCGACTGGGCCCCGGCGACACAGCCCCCGCCTTCACCCTCACCGACGCCGATGGCCAGCAGATCTCGCTGGCCGACTACGCCGGCGGCAAGGTGATCGTGTACTTCTACCCCGCGGCGATGACTCCGGGCTGCACCACGCAGGCCGTCGACTTCACCGCTGCCGTGGGGGATCTCGACTCCGCGGGACTCGCGGTCGTCGGCATCTCCCCGGACAGCCCCGACAAGCTCGCGCAGTTCAAGGCCGCCGAGTCGGTGGCGTTTCCGCTGCTCGCCGATCCCGACAAAGAGGTCCTGAACGCGTACGGGGCGTACGGCACCAAGATGCTCTACGGCAAGCTGATCGAGGGCGTCATCCGCTCCACCTTCGTGGTCGACGTCGCCCCGGACGGCACCGGCACGATCGATGTCGCGCAGTACAACGTCAAGGCCACCGGCCATGTCGACAAGCTGAAGCGCGACCTCAAGATCTAGAGCGGTGGTCCACTGACCTAGCCGGAGTGGTGGAATTGGCAGACACGCAGGATTTAGGTTCCTGTGCCTTCGGGTGTGAGGGTTCGAGTCCCTCCTTCGGCACTGCACGGCAACGGCCCCTCGCGCGAGGCGAGCGGCTGTCGAACACAGCTCGGCACTAGGCTGAGTCGACCCAGATCACGAGGAGAGACGTGGCCCCGAACGACAGCACCCAGCCCACCACCAGGACGCCCGAGCAGATCGAAGCCGACCTGGCCGCGGCTCGGTTTCGGCTGGCCCACTCCGCCGAGGAGCTCGTGGACCAGGTCCACCCGAACCGCATCAAGCAGCGTCAGATCGACGGCGTGAAGCAGTTCGTCGGCAACGAGGTGGACGCAGCCAAGGCCCTGATCTTCAACGCGCGGGGCGATCTGCGGACCAATCGCGTCCTGGCGGCGGCCGGCGCCGTGGTGGGCGGACTGGTGTTCTTGACCATCGTGCGCGGACTGGTGCGCCGCGGCGGGAGCTGAGCATGTCCCCGAGCACCGACGGCTCGGACGAGCTGCCGATCCGGATGCTGCACGACCGGGTCCTGGTCTCGACCGACGGGGAGAGTGGGGAGCGCCGCAGCGGCGGTGGGATCGTCATCCCGGCGACGGTGGCCATCGGCAAGCGCCTCGGCTGGGCGTCCGTGGTGGCCGCCGGCTCCAACGTCCGCAGCGTGAAGGTGGGCGACCGGGTGCTGTTCGATCCGGACGACCGTGCCGAGGTCGAGGTCCGCGGCAAGGACTACGTCCTGCTGCGCGAGCGCGATCTGCACGCCGTGGCGACCGAGGGTCTGTCCGACGGCCAGACCGGGCTCTACCTGTGACTGCCGCGCCGGCGACATCGACCCGGCCGGTGGCCGCCCGACGCCGCTGACGTCCCGGCCGGTGGCCGCCCGACGCTAACGGTCGTCGACCCAGATCGACGGCAGCTCGACGATCGACGCCGAGCCGTTCGTGGCCGCCAGGATGGTGGCGTCGGCGGCACCCCGGTCCGCCGGTCGGACCGCGACCCGGATCGTGGGCGTACCGCTGGTGTAGTCCACCTCGACCGGGTCGCCGATCCGGCGGAGCTGGTCCTCGAGACGGCCCGACGTGGCGAAGTCGACAGACACCTCGAGCCGAAGGCGCAACCGACGGGTCGTGGTTCCGGCCAGCAGCAGCGCCGCTCGGGTGGCGTCCCCGTACGCCTGCACGAGCCCACCGGTGCCGAGCAGGGTGCCGCCGAACCAGCGGGAGACCACTGCCACCACGTCGCTCAGATCCTCGCCGCGGAGCGCGTCGAGGATGGGTGGCCCCGCGGTGCCCGACGGTTCACCGTCGTCGTTGCTGCGCAGGATCGCGGCGGTCGGGCCGAGGACGAAGGCGGAGCAGTGGTGTCCCGCCGTGCCGTACGCCCGGCGCTCGTCGGCGATCACCGCTCGAGCCGCCTCCTCGGAGTCGACCCGGGCGATCCGACACCGGAACCGGGACCGCTTCACCTCGATCTCCGCGGTCGCCCCGCGCGCCGGCACGAGGTAGGACGCCACGGCCAGCAGGTTAGCCCCCCAGAACGTGCTGACGCCCCCTCTCACTCGCTCACGCTCCCTCGGCGAGGGGGCGCGACGTAGCGAAAGAGGGCGTTCAGCGGCGGAACCGGGGATCAGCCCTCGCGGGTCTTCGGCGAGCTCTCCAGCGTGCGCGCCGGATCGCGCTCGATCACCGGATCGAGCACCTCGTCGATCTTGCTCAGCAGCTCGGCCGGCAGGGTGACCCCGGCCGCGGCGACGTTGTCGTGCACCTGCTCGGGGCGCGAGGCGCCGATGATCGCGGTGGCCACGTTGTCGTTCTGCAGCACCCAGGCCACTGCCAGCGCGGCCATCGACAGACCGGAGTCGGCGGCCAGCGGCTTGAGCTGCTGCACCCGCTCGAGCACGTCATCGCGCATCCAGCGGGCGATCATGTCGGACCCACCCTTGTCGTCGGTGGCGCGGGACCCCTCGGGCAGGTCCTGTCCCGGCACGTACTTGCCGGTGAGGACGCCCTGGGCGATGGGGGACCAGACGACCTGGGAGATCCCGAGCTCGCGGCTGGTGGGGACCACCTCGGCCTCGATGACCCGCCAGAGCGCGGAGTACTGCGGCTGGTTGGAGATCAGCTGGAAGCCGAGGTCCTTGGCCAGGGCGGCGCCGTCCCGGAGCTGGTCGGCAGTCCACTCGCTGACCCCGACGTAGAGGACCTTGCCCTGGCGGACCAGGTCGGCGAACGCCTGCATGGTCTCTTCCAGCGGCGTCTCGTAGTCGTACCGGTGGGCCTGGTACAGGTCGATGTAGTCGGTCTGCAGCCGCTGCAGGGAGGCGGTGGCCGACTCCATGATGTGCTTGCGGGAGAGACCGAGATCATTGTGACCCTTGGGTCCGGTCGGACCGAAGACCTTGGTGAAGATCTCCAGCGACTCGCGCCGCTGGCCCTTCAGTGCCTCGCCGAGGACCGTCTCGGCCTTGGTGTTGGCGTAGACGTCGGCCGTGTCGAAGGTGCTGATGCCGGCGTCGAGGGCGGCGTGGACGCAGGCCGTGGCCTGCTCGTTCTCCAGCTGCGAGCCGTGGGTCAGCCAGTTGCCGTAGGTGATTTCCGAGATCTTGAGTCCCGAGTTGCCGAGATAACGAAAGTGCATCGTTTCAACCTACTCCGTGAACGTTCTCACGCAACAGACCGAGTGGTTCGACCCGGTCAGCGCTGGCCGTTCCGCGGGTGGCGGCGGGCGTCCCGCTCGTTCCCCCGGCGGTAGTTGCCGGTCAGTCGGGCCATCAGCTCCTGGGCGTCGCCGCGCTCGACGTCGGTCAGGAAGTCGGTGGCGGACTCACCTCGGAGCGTGGTCGCTCGCCGGCCGTGGTGGGAGATGACCACCTCCCGGCCCCGCTGCTCGTACGAGAACCCCTCCGGTCGACCCACCGCCGCAGTCTTGCACTCCGTGTGCGTACGCCGCTGTGTACGTTGTAAAGCGCTGTGTACGTTGGCAAGCATGACTGACGACACCTCCATCACCGTGCAGCGCAGCATCGACGTCGCTCCGGCGCAGCTGTTCGACCTGCTGACCAACCCCGACCGGCACGCCGAGTTCGATGGCTCCGGCTTCCTGCGGTCGGCCGACCACCCCCAGCGCATCAGCGCCGTCGGTGACAGCTTCCGGATGAACATGGTGGGCGACCACATGGGCGGGGAGTACCAGACCGACAACCACGTCACGGGCTTCCAGCCGAACCAGCTGCTGGCCTGGAAGACCGCGCCGGCCGGTGAGGAGCCGCCGGGCTGGGAGTGGGTCTACGAGCTGACCCCCGCCGGCCCGGAGCAGACCGACGTGACCCTCACCTACGACTGGTCGTCGGTGACCGACAAGCAGCTGCTGAAGAAGATCACGTTCCCGCTGGTGGGCAAGGACGAGCTGGAGACCTCCTTGGCGCAGCTCGCAGCCGCGGTCAGCGGCTGAGATCGAGCCGGCCCGCCCGTCCGGTGACGGGCAGGCCGGGCGCACGGTCTCAGCTCTTGTACGCGGTGACGACGGAGGTGCAGCCGTCGCCGTCGATGGACAGGTCGACCGAGGCGATGCCGCTCCCCCTGGTGCCGGAGAAGACCAGGGTGAGGTCGTCGTCGGACCAGTTCTCGTAGCCGCTGCCGTGCACGATGTGCTGGGCCTCGTGCACCGTCAGGCACCTCTGCTTGAACGCCTGCTTGAACAGCCTGCCGGCCTCCTTGGCCGAGACGGTGCCCTCCTTGGTGTAGGTGTGGGCGTCGGCGGGCGTGGGAGCCGCGATCATGCTGGCGCTCAGGGCGAGTGCAGCGGCGGCGGCCAGGACGGCCTTGCGGGTGACGGACATTGCGAACCTCCTTGGTCGAATGCGGACACCCGGTCTACGCAGGGCCGCCGGCGGAGGTTGCGTGCTCGTGGGGATTGACTGCGGCGGCGCCGAGGCCGGAGTGGTCTTCGTGAAGCCAGGCGCCGTGCCGGACTCGAGAGAGTCGAGAGTCGACCTGGTCGAGATGTCAGAACGCTCGGCCTTGTGCGTCGCAGGGAGGGTCGACGTGCAGTCCCGCCACCTCGATCTCGGCTTGGATGAGGTTCAGGGATCGCTGCATGGCGGTGGGCTGCAGCGTGCCCAGCCCGTATCCGAGCGGATGGTGGAAGAAGATGAGAAGGAGCATCAGCAGTGTGATGATCATGCTGACGCTGCCCATCAGCATGCTCTGGGGGACGGCGCCTTCGTCGGGGTCGGCGAAGAACAGCACATAGCCGAGGATCAGGCCGCAGATGAGGAACAGGACGACCCAGACGGGGAGCGGGATGATGCCGTCCGCGCCGTGGAGGCGGTCGTCTCGCGCCTGCTGTCGGTTACCTGTCTGGTCCATCCAGCGGTCGTAGGCCGACTGCTCGACCGGCGTGGTCGGTGTGACGGTCTTGATGGTGTGGAACATCTCCGCCCCCCACGGGTTGATGGCGTCGGTGAGCCTGCCCGCATCGACTGCCTCCCACTCGGCTCCCGCGACGGAGCGCCCGTAGCAGATCAGTTCACCGGTGAGCTCGGCCCTGACCCCCGCCGGGAGGAACTGGGCGGTCTGCACCTGTTGTGCCACGAGGGTCGCCTCGGTCTGGGCTCCCGAACGAGCATCGTCGTAGGACGCGAAGGCGAGGAAGATCATGAAGCCCAGAACCAGAGCGAGTCCGTTCGCCAGGACTCCGAAGACCCCCGAGGCGCGGTCACCGTTGGTGAAGTAGCTTCCCGCCGGGGCGCGTCGCCGGACCAGGAGCATGGCGGACACCGAGATCGTGGTGACCCCGACCACGATCACCAGTCCCCAGACAACGTTCACAGCCGGCTGTTCCCCCAAGCCACTCGATCCGATCCCTCGACCTGCGCCCGACGAGCCGTGCATTCCCCGTCACGTGCTCCGCCGAGTGTCAATCTAGCCCCTGACCGACATCGCCGTTGCGAGGTCACCGGGACGTCCTCGGGCGTCGGTGAGTCGCGACAACGGGTCCTGGAATCCACTGTCTTCTGGACCTGAGACTCAGCCCTTCAGTCCGCTGCCGGCGAAGCCTTCCACGATCTGGCGCTGGAAGAGCAGGAACAAGATCACCAGCGGGAGCGCGCCGAGGATCGACGACGCCTGGATGTCGGATACCCGCTGACCGAAGGAGCCCTGGACAGTGGCGAGGCCGACCGGGATCGTCATGAGATCCGGGTTGGACAGCACGAACAGTGGCAAGATCAGGTTGTTCCACACCCCGACGAAGGTGACGATCGCCATGGCGGCCACCACCGGCCGGGAGAGCGGGAGCACGATCGTGCGATAGATCGTCCAGAAGCTCGCACCGTCGATCCTGGCGGCTTCCTCGAAGTCGCGGGGTAGGCCGTCGAAGAACTGCTTGAACACGAACAGGGCGATCACCGCAGGTACCTGGGGCAGGATCACCGCCCAGTAGGTGTTGAGCAGACCGATGGCGTTGAGCTCCTGGAACACGGGAACGATCAGTACCTGCGGCGGGATCATGATGCCGCCGACGATCAGGCCGAAGACGAGTCGGCGCCCCCGGAATCTCAGGCGGGAGAGGGCGTAGGCGGCCATCGAGGCGAAGATCACGGTCAGGATCACCGTGACCACCGAGGTGATCGCGCTGGCCAGGTACCAGTTCCAGATGTCGCCGCCGGACAGGATCGTGGCGTAGGAGGAGAGGGTGAGGTTCCAGTCAGTGAGCGTCGGACCCGCGCCCAGGGCAGAGACCTCGTTGGGTGTGAACGAGGTCTTGACCGACCACAGGCTCGGCACCAGCCAGAGCGCGGCACAGACGAGCAGCACAAGGGATGTGACGATCGAGAAGGCGCGGCCCGTGCTGCGGCCCCCAGCGTTGGGGTTGACGGCGGCCGGAGCGGCGGCCGACACTCCGGTGGAGCCGCGGCGGGACCGGTCGGCAGTCGCGGTGTTCTCGGTCTGGCTCGTCATCTCAGGCCGCCCTCCGTTCCTGGGCACGTTCGATGAGCTGGCGGACCAAGGTGACCAGCAAGATCACCACGAACAGCAGTACCGACGCCGCCGAGGCCGCACCCACGCGGTAGTCGGTGAACGCGGTGTTGGTCACCAGACCCAGCAGGACCTGGGTCGAGGTGCCTGGGCCGCCCGCGGTCATCAGATACACCTGATCGAAGATCTTCAGACTGGCGATGATCTGCAGCAGGACGACCAGCGTCGTGGTGCGGCTGAGCATGGGGATCGTGATGGACCGGATCTGCTGCCACGGACTGGCGCCGTCGACGGATGCGGCCTCGTACAGCTCGCGGGGGATGTCTTGCAGGCCCGCTAGGTAGAGCACGAAGTTGAACCCGATGGTCCACCAGATCGTGGTGATGGCTATCCCGATCATGGCCAGGTGCGGCGTGCCCAGCACCGGGTTGGGGGAGTCGACCCCGAGCAGCGTCTGGAACGAGTTCCACAGGCCCGTCGTCGGGGTGTAGATGAAGTTCCAGATCAGCGCGATCGCGGCCGATGGCAGGATGAACGGGACGAAGAAGGCGAGCCGGAAGAACCACTGCCCTCGTGCCACGCGGTTGACCAGCACGGCGAAGACGAAGGCCAGGATTACCAGCGGCGGCACCGTGTAGAGGGTGAACTGGATGGTGTGCCACAGCGCCTCCCAGAAGTCCTCCCGGCCGAGCATCTCCGCGTAGTTGCCGAAGCCGACGAAGTTTCCGAAGCCGGGTTGGACCAGGGTCGTGTCGAACATGCTCGTGATGAGCATGTACACGACCGGCCAGATCAAGAAGGCGACGAAGAAGACACCGAACGGCGCGATGAACAGCCAGGCGGTGCGGGCATCGTGAGGGGCCTGGCTCGACCCCGGCTGAGTGACCGTCGGGGTGGCGCCCGGGGCCAGCGTCTGCGCTGACATCAGCGCTGCTCCTTTCGACGAGCGGATCCCTCGAGGAAAATCGCCTGGCAGGTCGTGTCAGCGGGCGTCATGTCAGCGGGCTCGGGGTGTCGGCATACGTCGTCAGCTGCGCTCGCATCTTGGCCAGCGCCTCCTCGGGAGTGGCCAGACCTTGCTGGACCAGTCCGATCTGGGCGCCGACGACCACCTCGAACGTCGAACCCGACCCGGAGTACCACGCCTCGGCGTCGTAGACCGCGGTGTCGGCCGCGGCAGCGTAGTTGGACTGGGGCTCGAGCGCCTTGTACTCGGCACTGTCGAACGTGGGCAGGTAGGAGGGGATGTGACCGCCCTCGGCCCAGGTCAGGCTCTGTTCCAGCATCGACTTGACGAAGGTCATCGCCCGCAGCGTCTGATCCTCGCTGCGCTGCATCGCCGGTAGCACGAAGGTGTGCGAGTCGGCCTGCTCGGCCTGGGTGTCGTAGATCGTCGGGATCGGGACCATGCCGAACTCGAGCCCCTCGATGCTCTCCGCCGTGGTGATCTCCCACTCGCCCTGCAGGTAGAAGCCGGACTGACCGGTGAACATCATGGTCTGCGAGCCGGCGTAGTCGGTCGTCGTCGGCATCAGTCCGTCGGCGGTCAGCTTCTGGATCCAGTGCAACGTGTCGAGAGTCAGCTCCTCGTTGTACGTCAGCTGCTGGCCGCCGTCCGCGAGCCAGGGCGTGTTGCCGTCTCGCTGGGAGTAGAGCGTCTGGAACCAGCGCCAGCTGGTGGACGTGTCGCCGACCGTGGCCACCGAGGCCCCGTACGCCCCGGTCACTCCCTTCGCGGCCTTCAGGGCGTCCTCCCAACCCTGGGTGCCCTTGATCTCCTTCAGGCTGCCGTCGGAATTCAGCAGTCCTGCCTTGTCGCACACGGCGGTGTTGTAGTAGAGGACGAACGGGTGGGTGTCGAGGGGGATGGCGAAGAACGCGCCGTCGACCTGCTGGTTCTTCCAGGCGGTCGCATTGAAGTCGGACGCCGACAAGCCGACCAGGCCCAGCATGTCCTCGGTGATCTCGGTGAGCAGTCCGGCCCGTGCCAGGTTCTTCGCCCGCGTCAGGTGGGAGACCGCGACGTCCGGGGGAGCATCGCCGATGGTGGCCAGGGTGACCTTGGTGTAGTACGGGTTCCCCCAGGTGAACGTTGCCGCTTGGAGCGAGTCGGGTCCTCCCTGCTGCTCGGCGTACGTCGACTCCATGGTCTGCATCCGGACGCCGTCGCCGCCGCCGAAAAGATTCCAGTAGGTCAACGTGCCGGGCGAGAGCTCCGAGCCGACCAGCCCGGCGGCCAGTGGGCTGCCGCAGCCCGAGATGCCTCCCGCCAGGGACAGACCCGCGGCGGCGCCGAGCGCGCCGCGCAGAAGTGAGCGGCGCGATACCGACCCCGCTCCGACATGGGATCCAGGTGTCATCGCACCCTCCGTGGAATGATGCCGGATTGCGTCATGGGCCACTCAGTGACTGACTATGTCAAGCTCGCCTTCGGCCGACCCTCAACAGACTTCTCAGCGCTGGCACGGTTGTCAAGAACAACAGCCGTAACGGTTCGATATCCGGAGAAATTTGTAATGACCGACCGCCTACCCGCTGCGCAATCGGTACGAGTGTCATCGACCTGGCCACGTACCCGTGATCCGCTGGAAGACATGGGCCCCGCCGCGATCTACTGAAGCCTTGACAAGGGCAAAGATCGCTCCCTGCAAGGTAGCGGCGATCAGCATCTCGCTGAGCGAGTAGTCCTTGTCCAACGCAGTCGGCATGTGTTCCTCATGTGCGACCTTGCGCCAGATCGCCTTGAAGATCGCCGTGGCGATGGCGCCAGCAGCCATGCTGCTCACCAAGCCGACGGGCCGGTACGCGAGACCTGATGGTGAGACCACTGGGCAATCACCTTCCAGAGTTCGACCGAGTTCACGGTCGCGCGGACGACCATGCAACGCAAGGTCGGCTCGACGGTCACTGAGCAGGATCGCAAGGGGGTGACGACATCGTCATCACCCGATCTGGGTGGCGCACCTTGGCAACGCGGAGCGTGGCCTCGCTGCATTGTCGGCAGTGTCACAGGGGACAGCCTGCCGCGAGAACCGGCTCGCGAGGACACCGACCGGAGTGTCTTGATCGCCTTGGAGGCCGTTTGGTGCACTGCCAGGGAATCGAACCCCCAACCCGCTGCTTCTCGGCGGCCCGGTCGAAGATGATCATGGTATCTCGAACACCGCTCTGACAAGGCCTCACAGGCCAGGGGAACCTCTCGCCAACTCACGGGACACTCATCGGACCGGAAGGGACCGGACCCGATCGGGTGCGGGCGTCTGCCGTCATGCGCGCCATGATGCGCGCCATGAGCGCTGTCCGGGCCCGTCGGGGGAGGGGCGCCATGGAACCGAGAAGCACCCGTGAGAGGTTGCCGGGTGCCACGGTGCGGCGTCGCCCGAGGGCGTTCAGGGTGGCGGTGGCCACGACCTCGGGGCTGAGCGTACGACCCATGGTCATGCCCGCCTCCTGGGCGAATCCGGTCGCGACCGGTCCGGGCGCGGTGGCGAGGACGTCGACGCCGCGCGGGGCCAGCTCGACTGCCAGGCCCTCGGCCAGCGTCTGGACGTAGGCCTTGGTCGCCGCGTAGTTCGCCGAGCGGGGGACGCCCTGGAAGGCGAGGACGGAACTGAACAGCACGATCCCGCCGCGGCCTCGGGCAGCCATGCGCCGGGCGAAGCCGTGGGTGGTCGTCAGGACGACCTCGGCGTTGACCCGCAGCATCTGCACCTCACGAGTGAGGTCACCGTCGACGAAGTCGCCGGCGGTGCCGAACCCCGCCGCGGCGACGTACAGGCCGACGTCGACCCCGGCGGTTCGCGTGAGCAGCTGCTCGGCGGCGTCCTCGGTCGCGAGGTCAAGCCCGACGATCTCGACGGCTATCCCCGCCTCGGCGCGTAGCCGGTCGGCGAGGCCTTCGAGGGTGTCGGTCCGGCGCGCGACGAGGACCAGGTCGAGACCCCGGTGGGCGAGCTCGACGGCGACGGCGCGTCCGATACCGGACGATGCCCCGGTGACGAGAGCCGTCGGTCCGTAGCGCTGGTTGAAGTCTGTTCGGGTGCTGCTCACGAGTGCTCCTGGACGGTAGGCGGATGGTCGGGGCGTCGCCCCGGGAGGATCGAGGCGCAGGCCGCGGCCAGGAGGCCCGCACCGGCCATCGCGACCCAGGCCGCGGTGAACGACGACGGGGTGCGCTCGCGGGCAGCGAAGGCGCTGAGCAGGAGGGCGATGCCGAGGACGCCCCCGAGCTGGCGCATGCAGGCGTTCAGCGCGCTGGCGGTGGCGTACTGGTGCCGGGGGACACCGGCGACGGCTGCCGTGCCCAGCGCCGGAAGGCACAGCCCGATGCCGGCACCGGTGAGGAGCATGCCGGGCAGGACGTCGGCGAGGTAGGTGCCACCGGCCGCCCGGGTCGCGAGGAACAGACACCCCGCGGCGAACAGGATGCCCCCGGTCACCGCCACGCGCCGGGCTCCGGAGCGGTCGACGACCCGACCGCCGACGGTGGCGACGGAGGCGGCCGTCACCGCGCCCGGGGTGAGGGCCAGCCCGGCGGTGATGACGTCGTCGAAGAGCCGGGTGAGGAAGAGTGCGTTGGCCAGCAGGAGGGCGAAGAAGCCCATGGCGAAGGCGAAGCTCGCGGCGTTCCCGACCCACACCGGCCCCTGCGGGAAAGACCCCTCGAGCAGGGCGTACCTCGTTCCCCGCATGTTCAGCGCAACGACGGTGATCACGAGGGCGAGGCCGAGGAGTCCTGCAACGAGGGTGCGAGGATCGTGCCACCCCCAATCGCCGGACTGGACGACGGCCACGGCGAGTCCGAGGACCCCCACGGCAAGCAGGGCCGAGACCAGGGCGGGTCCCGTGCCGCTGCTCGCCCGCCGATCTCCTGCCGGCAGCACCCGGAGCGCCGCGATCACCACCGGCGCGGTCACGGGGACGTTGAGGAGGAACACCGACCGCCACCCGAAGGCGCCGACGAGCGCCCCGCCGAGAGCCGGACCCGTCGCGGCAGCCACCGCTCCGGTGGACCCGATCAGGGCCAGGGCTCGGCCACGACGTTGGAGGGGGACGACGCTCAGCAGCGCTGCCTGGCCGCTGGGAACCAAGCCCGCCGCCCCGAGCGCCTGGCTGATCCGCGCGAGCACGAGCCAGGCCGGTCCGGGCGCGAGCCCGCAGGCTAGGGAGGACACTCCGAAGAGGGTGACGCCACCGACGAAGACCGTACGGTGTCCCAGCCGGTCGGCAAGCCGCCCGGCGGGAAGAAGTCCGGCAGCGAACGCGATGCCGTACGCGTTGACGACCCAGGACAGCATCGAGAGCGACACGGCGCTGAAGTCGCGCAAGAGGTCGCCGAAGGCGATGTTGACGATGGTGACGTCGAGCATGCTCATGAAGACGCCCGCCGCGGTCACGGCCATCACCGAACGCACCCGCGGCGAGGCGAGCGATGGCGCGACGGAGGTGGGTAGCGTCATGCAACGGACCATACGACAGTTGGTCGCGTGACGCTACTGACCGTCTACCATGAGGGCGTGCTCGGTCGCGACTACCAGAACCAGGTGTGCTCCGTCTCCCGCGCCCTCGAGATCGTTGGTGAGCGATGGACGCTCCTCGTCGTTCGCGACGTCATGCTCGGCCGGCACCGGTTCGAGGAGATCGTCGAGAGTCTCGGGGTGACGCGCACCGTCCTCACCGTGCGGTTGCGCACCCTCGTCGACGAAGGCGTCCTGGTGCGCACCGCCTATCAGGACAACCCGCCGCGGTTCGAGTACCACCTCACAGACAAGGGGGAGGACCTGCTGCCCGTCCTCGCACAGCTCATGTGGTGGGGCGACCGTCACTACCCGCGGCCCGAGGGTCCGCCGCGCGTCCTGCGTCACTCCGGCTGCGGCGGACCCGTCCACGCCCAGTACGTCTGCGGTGACTGCGCACAGGTGCTTGCCTTCAGCGACGTGACGATGGCGTCGTCGTGATCGTCACCCTCGGCACCGGCATCGGGTGGTGGCCATGATCACCTCGAGGACCTGGAGGGTCTGGTCTGGCCCAAGCTGTTCGTGCTGGGCGGCGGCATCACCAGAAACCCAGAGAAATGGCTGCACTACCTGCACCCCCCGGATCCCGATCGTGCTCGCCCAACTGATCAACAACGCAGGCCCGAAAGGCCGGACTGCTGTACCTGGTGATCGCCATCTTCGGTGCCTTCGCCCAAGTCATCCGCGTCCGCGTCTACGCGCCGGGAGACGCAGCGACCACGACAGCGAACCTGATCGCCAACGCGTCCCTGGTGCGTCTGAGCTTCGCCGCCGACCTGCTCCAAGCACTGGTCTGGCTGTGTCTCGCCCTGGTGCTGCACAGGCTTTTCGCTCACGCCGGGACGTACCTGGCCAGGGCGATGGTGATCTTCGTCGTCTTCTCGGCCAGCATTGCCAGCCTCAACATGGTCCACCAGCTCGGCGCGCTGCTCGTGGCCACCACACCCGCGTACACGGCCGCGTTCGGCCCCGCCGGATCCCAGGGCATGGCGTTGCTGCTGATGGACATACAGCACTACGGCTACCTGATCGCCCAGCTGTCGTGGCTGTGGCTGTTCACACTCGGGCTGCTCGGCTACCGGTCCCGCCTGTTCCCGCGACCCCTGGCGCTGGTGCTCATGCTCGGCACCGTCTGCTACATGGCCGATGCGTTGCTGCAGTTCCTGGCACCCGGTGCCGCTCACATATCCGCCGCGGTGTTCGTTCCCTTGGAGATTCTGAGCGAGGTCTCCCTGCTGCTGTACCTGCTCATCAAAGGCGTCAGAACCCCACGACCCGCTCCGACCGCGCACACACCGTGACCTGAACCGGGGCGGACCACGGGCAAGCCAAGGCGACGAGTTAGGCCAAGACCCGAGGGGTGGCAGAGGGTGGGGGATAGGATCGCATGTACCTAGCGGCGGCCAGGTCGTTCCCGCGGTCGGCGGCTCTGGGTCGAGGAGCCTGGCGATGATGGGCCGTGCGCGGTGACGGTGAACGAGGCTGTTCCATCTGACTTCCGCACCGCTGGTTCGGCGCATCGCTTCTTCACTGCCACGGTGCGGCAGCCCCTCTTCTGGATCGTGGCGTGGGCCGTGTTCATCACGGCCGAGACGTGGGTGATCGCCGAGTTCTTCCGGAACGGCCCGGTCGCACCGTTCCCGGCCGTGCTGGTGGTGTTTCGGATCGTCGGTGGCCTGTTCGCGGGCTGTGGTCTGGTGGCCTGGCGGCGGCGGCCCGACAACCACAGCGGACGCTTGATGACCGCGACAGGCCTCGCGTTCCTGGCCTCACCGCTGCTTGTTCAGTCCGACTCGCCGCTCCTGCGCACAGCGGGGTTGCTGCTACGGAATGTGTGGCTGATCCTGCTCGTCGTCATCGTGTTGACCTTCCTCAGCGGTGGACGGCTCCGGACGGGGATGGACCGGGTCCTGGTGGGTGTCGTCGGGGTCCATCTGCTCGTGACGACGCCGCTGGCGTTGATGTTCGCCGCCGACGACGGCAATCTTTTGATGATCCGGCCCGATGCGGAGATCGCCAGGACGGTCGACACCGTCTACCGCGCGCTGGACCTGCCTCTTGCTGTCGCCGTCGCCGGGGTCGTCGCCAGCCGATGGGTGAGGGCGTCGGGCCCTGGGCGGCGTGCCCTGCTGCCCAGTGTGGCGGGAAGTGCGTGGCTGCTGTTCTTCATGGTGGTGCTGAGTGCAGGTCTGGTCGGGATTCGCCTCCCGCAAGCCGTCTTCTGGATCCTCGCTTTCTCAGTGCTCGTGGTCCCGGTGGCCTTCCTGGTCGGGCTTCTGCGGTCCCGTCTGGCCCGCGGCGGTCTGGTCGAGCTGCTCCGGGGGATGCAGGCGATACAGCCGGCCGACTTGCGGGCCGCCCTGGCCAGGGCGTTGGGTGATCCGGCGCTGATGGTCGCCTACCCGGTGCCGGGCGGTCCTTCTTTTGTCGACGCCGACCACCGGCCGGTCATGCTGCCTGCTAACGGTGACCGGTCAACGGTGCCGGTGAAACGCGACGGTGAGGTGGTCGCCGTGTTGGTCTACGACAGGTCCCTTGACGATGACCCTGAGCTGGTGGAGGCGGTGAGCGGTGCGGCTGCGGTGGCGATGGAGGCTCAGCAGCTGCATGCCGAGGCTGAGGTTCGACTCGCGGAGGTGCGGGCGTCCAGGGAACGGGTCATCGCTGCCGGAGACGCGGAACGGCGACGGATCGAACGCAACCTGCATGACGGCGCCCAACAGCGGCTGGTCACCCTCGCGTTGCAGCTGTCCGTCATCGGTCGCCAGATCCGTGCCGATCCCTCCGATGCGATGCGGCTGGTGACCTCGGCGAGCGAGGAGCTGGCGCAGTCGCTGGAGGAGCTCCGTGAGCTCGCCCGGGGCATCCATCCGGCTGCACTGGACCAAGGGCTGGACATTGCGTTGGAAGGACTGGCCCGGCGGGCGGAGGTCCCCACTACCGTGTCGGTCCAGCCGGGGCCTCGGCTACCCGAGCCGGTCGCGTTCGCGGCCTACTTCGTCGCGTCCGAAGCGCTGGCCAACGTGATCAAGTACGCGCAGGCGTCGACGGTGACGGTGAGTCTGCTGCGCACCGATGTCGGCGTCAGGATCCAGGTCAGCGACGACGGTGTGGGCGGGGCCGACCCTGCTGGCGGCTCAGGACTTTGCGGACTCGCCGACCGCGTGGAGGCACTCGACGGCCGTCTCACGGTGTCCAGTCCGCCCGGGGCCGGGACCACGGTGACAGCGGAGCTGCCCTGTCGGACGACGACCGGAGGGTGACGACGCAGTCGGTGCACCAGATATCGCTCCGCTTTGGCCTAGCCGCGCAGGAAGGCGAGGACGGCGAGAACGCGACGATTGTCGTCGGCGCCTTGGTGCAGGCCCAGCTTGGTGAACACGGCGCGGACATAGGCCTCCACGGTCTTCGGGCTCAGGTGGAGCTGGTCACAGATGGCCTGGTTCGATCGGCCCTGCGCCATCACTGACAGCACGTCACGTTCCCGGTCGGTCAACGCGTCGAGTGGGTTGCGGGTCCGCCGGCGCCCGACCAGCTCAGCCACCACCGACGGATCGATCACCAGTCCGCCCCTGGCCACCCGTCGCACGGCATCGGTGAATTCGCTGAGGTCGGCGACTCGTTCCTTGAGCAGATACCCGGCCCCCCGGGCACGCTCCTCGATCAGGGCGAGGGCGAAGTCCGGTTCACTGTGGGCAGAGAGGACCAGGACGCCGACGCCCGGATGACTCCCACGGAGCCGTGCTGCCGTATCGAGCCCCTCGGTGGTGTGGGTCGGGGGCATCCGGATGTCGACGACGCACACCTCGGGCGGGTCCTCAGCTACCCGGTGCAGCAGGGTCGGCCCGTCGGACACCTGGGCGGTCACCTCGAACCCGGCGTCGGCCAGCACCCGGGACAGGCCTTCGCGGAACAACACCGCATCGTCGGCGACCATCACCTTCACCCCCCGAGCGTCCCACCCGCAGCACCGCCGGTCACCCGTTGGGCGGGCGACGATGATCGACCGGAGCGTGGCAGGAGTGACGGCAGGTCGAGAATCAGTCCTGTCGGGCAGTCACAGTTCTGGCGGTGTCGGCTGCGCGGACGACAGCAGACGGCGCAGTGCGCGTCCGCTGAGTTCTGCTTTGGCCAGGTAGCCGCGGGCGCCGCACTCCACGATTCTGGATCCGTAGTCGGCCCGGGATCGGCTGGACACCAGCACCACCACGGGCGCAGCGGCCCGTGTGGTGAGCAAGGCGGCGACGGCAAAGCCGTCCAGATCGGGAAGCTGCACGTCCAACACGACGATGTCGGGGTGCAGCTGCGCGCAGACGCGAATCGCCGCTGCCCCGTCGGCTGCCTCACCCACGACGACGAACCCGTCCGCCGTCAGCAGCTGACCAGCGATCGACCGGAACGGCCCGTGGTCGTCGACGATGAGGACCCGGTTCCGCGCAGCCCACCGCTGACGTGTCGGGCCGGCGGCTGGTGCTGGGGAGCCGTCCACACCGGGAACAGAGGAGAGCGGGGACACCGGTCCGTCGACGTCAGGCACGGGGTGCCGCGGCCAGGTCCGCGCTCGCCTCCCAGAGCCCAGCCGCGACGCACGGGTAGTGGCTGCAGTGGGCAGACCGCGCGATCTGACCGTGGGGCGACGTAGCGCCACGACACCTGCTCGAGGTCGGCAGCCGGTGCCGCATCTGAGCCTGGCCTGACAGGTCCGCGGCAAACGTCTCGACGCTCCCGCCGCCGGCGGCGCTGACCTCACCGGCCACCTGGTGGGTGCGCGCCCGGTCCTGGCGCACCATGGCGAGCTGAGCGCCCAGACTGGTCAGTCCCGGCGCGGGCGCCCGTCCGGTGCCGGGCGTGGCGCCGGTGACCAGCACCGACCTGCCGGCCATCGCCGGGCGGTCGATCCAGTCCATGATCGTGCTCCCTTCGGTGCGGGACCGGTGCGGTCAGTCGTGGTCGTGGAACCTGAACCCTTTGACCAGGAGCCAGACGGGGAGAACGAACTCGAACACGGCGCCCGGGATGAGAGCGAGGAGGCCGATGCCGTGGGTCACGTTGACCACGTTGAAGATGTCGAGGATGGTGCCCATCAGCAAGGTCGGGTAGGTGATGAGGCCGAGGATCGCGAGCCACCGCGGAATGAGCCTCGATCGGAACAACAGGGTGGTCATACAGATGCCTGCCGCAGCGGTAGCCAGGTAGATCAGCAGAATGGCCACGCTGTGCTGGGCCTGCAGCAGCGCACCGAGGGTGGTCGAGGCGGCACGGTCGACGGTGCCGTCGGCTAGGCCTGCGCCGAGTTCGATCGACAGCAGGGGGACCGCGAGAAAAACCAGGGTCGCAGCCAGCTCGGTGATCCGGAAAGCGACGTGGCCCAACGCCAACGCCTCGCCGTGGCGTTTCAGCAGCGGGAACAGGAGAACGGCGATGCCGACCACCCCGAACTGGGCCAGCAGCAGGACCGCGGCGGTCGCCAAGGCGAACGTCTGCGACGATGCCGCGACCAGGAAGTTCGGCTGGCTCAGCACCCTGGACGTGAACGCCTCGGCGAAGATGAACGCGGCGGTCGCGGTGAGGAAAAGCAGCCCCACGAACACCGCGGTCCGTCTGCTGGAGGTCCGCGCGGCCTCCTGCTGCAGGGTCGAAGCATCAACAATCGGCGGACGAAGAGTGGACATCGCAAACTCCTAAGTGGGTGTGCGCTCTCACGGTGTGATCGCGCGGGGTCGAATGGGCAACGAGGGGCCGGAGTGGTGCAGGTCCCGGTGAGCAGGGTTGAGTCGTCGGTGCTGTGCAGCGGTCAGCTGCCTCGGATGCGTGGATGTGTTGCTGAGGGTGCCGGCGAGGGGTTGGCGGGGTGGGCGAGTGCCGAAGGGGTCAGGCAGCCGACGATCGCCGGCGCCTCATGAACCAGCTCGTCGTTGTCGATGGCCTCCACCATGAACCTGGCGAAGTCCACCCGCCGGGTGCGGTTGCTGGCCAGGATCGGGTCGCCCACGTGTCGGCTCCACACCGGCAGACCCTGGGCTTCACCTTCCTCGAGGTCGCTGCCTCGTACCACGGTCCACTGTGTTCGACTTTCGAAGACCCGACGGCACGCCTCGACCTGGTCGTCGAGGTCGACGAGACGGACGAGGCGCGCCAGGCGTCCCACCACGCTGACCAGTGCCTTGACCTTCCAGGTGTAGACGTCTCGGCCGTCACGGGTGATGTGCTGGCCGCACGAGAACACCAAGCGGGCCCCGGGACGAGCATGGTCGAGCACCGCCTGCGCGGTTCCCGAGGCGTAGTGGTGGACCCCCCGCGGCACCAACACGGTGAGGACGGCATCGCAGCCCGCGACCGCCCGCTCGATCACTCTGCCATCATCCGTTGCACCCGGAATGATCGTGATCCGGCCCGAGAACCTTTCCAATTTGACCGTGCTGGTCTCCCGACACACGGCGACCACCTGATAGCCCCGGTCCAGTGCATGCTGGACCATGTACCGACCGAGCTTGCCCGAGGCCCCCACCACGCAAACTCTCACCCCGGCACGGCGGGCCTCCATGGCACGTCGCGCTGACGGCAGGCCCTCTGGCTCAACAGGAATCTTTGGGCTCATCATCGGCTCTTTCGGCATGCGTCCAGGCTCCCGCGAAGAAGGCCCCGAGGTCAGCAGGCCAGCCCTGCCATCACCCCAGGGCTAACCCTGTGCCAGAACCACCCGCCACTCGTCCGCGAACCCAACTCGGCGGCTGACCTACCAATGCGGTGCGTATGCCCCAGACCTGGGAAGCAGTCGAGTATCAGAGGGGACCGTCATGCGGAGCACACCCTGAGAGACCGTCGCGAGAGAACCCTCACACCTTCGAGGTTCAGGTTGCGCTAGTTCGTGCGTGGAGGTGGACACCGGGGGAGGCCAATCCGTGATCGTCACCAGGAGCGCCGGGTCGGGGCCGAACGTGCAGCGCCGGTAGTCGGTCCGGTCCTCTTCGGCAGCCCCCGGTGCCACTCTGGATTCGGTATCCGCTGCATGTCCCACGACACACAGGATCCAACCCAGCAGTGCAGCTGCTGGATGCCATCTCCCCCCTCAGCCTCGCCCCCCGACGTCGGAACGGTCGCCGAAGCGATCCGCCGCCTTCGCCCGCCACCGCTGCCACGGCGACGTCAACCAACCTCGCAATAGAACCGGCCGTTCAGCTCTTCCTCGAACGGCTGGCGGTCGCAGCGCCTGTCACGTCGGCCGAGAAGCCCTATGTCTGTCTGGCGAGCTCGTCGAATGTGTCGCGCATGTACTCGAGCGCTTGCCGGGCATCCAGATCGCGCGCGGGAGTGTGAACCTGGTGCGGGGCTGGTTCTCCGCTGCTGATGATCTTGTGGGAGGCGTCGGCCACGATGTCGCGGGCTGCGCGGCTTCCGAAGTCGCCGGTGTTGAGGAGGTAGCTCCGTATGTGTTCGGCTTCGGCGGCGCGGCCGAGTGCGGTCATCATGTTGATGAACTCGATGGCTGCGTTCCTGGCAAGGTCGGTGTAGTCGGTTTCGAGCAGCTTCTGCACGTAGGAGCGGAGTATCCGGAATGCTTGTGCTTGGTCGCCGCGCCGGAAGGCCGCTCGTGCGTGAGGCCGGCTCGTTGACGGAGCTGGTTCGGGCGGGGACCTCGACGCTGGCGGCACTCGTCGAACAGCCGCTCGGCGTCGTCGGGTCTGCCTTGGAACAGGGCGGAGTAGCCCAGCATGGCCAGTGTCACGTACAGCAGGGTGGGCGGGCCCTGGCTGCGGTAGCGGTCTACCAAGGCGGAGACGAACGCGTCGAGCTCGGCGAAATGCCCGGTGCTCATCAGCGCGGAGGCCACGCCGCCGATCTCCGCGTGCACGGCGGCGTCGTCCTCGCCGTGGCTGCGGAGCCAGGCCACGGCCTCGGGGGCATACTCGCGGAGCGCTTCGCCGTCGTCGTAGAGGTAGGCGCGGGTGTAGCGGAGCAGCGGGTGGTCGGGCTTGGCCGTAGCGGTGGATGAGGCGCTCGTACGCGTGCATGGTCGCCGTTCTGCTTGTAGCCGTAGGTCGCGCACGCGAGCCAGTAGGCAATCTGTTCCTCATCGGTCGGCGGGCGTGATGGCCAGGATCCGCTCCGCCCAGTCGCGGATCTCGACCTGCTGGCGCAGGTTGAGCTCGGCCGCCACGGGGCGCACGAGCGCGGCCGCCAGCTGCCGGCTGCCGGGTGTGCAGGCCCAGTCGAAGGCGGCTCGGAGGTTGGGCCAGAGCTGGCCGAGGCGGGCGACTCCTTCGATCTCGGCCGGGCCGACGAGCAGCTGGTGGATGTCGGTGACCGCGTCGAGGCACCATTGCGCGTGTCGCTCGGCCATCCGGTCGGGCGAGCCGGCATTCCGCGAGTCTGCTCGGCAGCGTACTCGCGCGATGGTTTCCAGCAGCCGGAATAGCCGAGCCGAACGGGCCGGACTCGACGGTGACCATCGACTTCTCGACCAGGTCCTCGAGCAGGTCGTCGACCTCGCCGCGGTCGAGAGTCTCGTCAGCGACCACGCTGCCGGCGCTCGGCACGGTCGAAGGGGCCGGCGAACACCGACAGTCGTTGGAAGAGCCTCTGCTGGGCGGGCGCGAGCAGGTCGTAGGACCACTGGATGGTCGCCCGAAGTGTCCGGTGCCGCTCCGGGCTGGTTCGCCTGCCGCCGGTCAGGAGGTCGAGACGTTGGTCCAGCCGGTCCAGCAGATCCGAGGGCGCGAGTGTTCTGTGTCCGGGCCGCCGCCAGCTCGATGGCCAGCGGAATGCCGTCGAGGCGGCGGCAGATCTCGCTCGACGTCGTCTCGCGAGGCCGGCAGCATCGAAGGTCGTCGAGAGCGCGTGCGCGCGTTCGACGAACAACTCCACTCCCGACCGCTGCGGGGTCGAGCGGCCCGACGCAGGATGATCTGTTCGCCGCTGACGCCGAGCGCTTCCCGAGACGTGGCGAGCACCTGGACGTCCGGGCATCCCTGGGCGATGGCTTGGATCAGTTCGGCCGCGCCGTCGATGACGTGTTCGCAGTTGTCCAGCACGAGAAGGGCCGAGCGTGACTGCAGTGCCGTGATCACCGACTGGGTCAGGCTGCGGCCGGGGCTCTCCTTGACGTCCAGGACGTCGGCCACGGCACGGGGTACGTCGCTCGGATGAGGCGATGCTGCGCCAGCTCGACGAGCCAGACCCCACCGGCACGTCGATGTCGGACATGCCCAGCCGCCGAGCGCGAGCCGGGTCTTGCCGATGCCTCCGGGCCCGACCAAAGTGACGACGGGCGACTGCGTGAGAGCCTGGCGGATGCGTGCCGAGCTCGTCCTCCCGGCCGAGGAGCCGATCGAGTCGGAGCGGGAGGTTGCCCCGACGCAGGTCCTCCGTGCGCAGATCGCGGATGCCGGCCCTCGTCGAGCTGCAGGATGCGAACCGCGGAGAGCCTCCCCGTCGAGCCGGTAGCGTCCCGAGATCGAGCACATCGCTTCGGTCGAGCAGTCCAGCGGTCACCTCCGACACCAGGATCTGACGGCCATGCCCGGCGGCGGCGATGCGGGCTGCGGTGTTGACGGCCGCGCCGAAATAGCTGCCCGCCCGTTCCTCGGTCTCGCCGGTGTGGATCCCGATCCGCAGACCCAGCTCGACACCTCCGGGCCACGGTTCGGTCGCTCACCTCCAGCTGCAGCTCCCTGGCCCACGCCGCGGCGTCGTCGGCTCGATGGAACGCCGCCCCGAACGTCTCACCAGCCGGTAGCGAAGACGTACCCGCGGTGACGGTCCACCGCAGCCCGCACGAGCACATCGAGCTGGGCCACTGCGGCCGCCATCTTCTTCGCGGTGCGTCGCCCACAAGAGCGCCGAGTCTTCCACCTCGCAGAAGCCGAACGTCACCGTCCCGGTGGGACGAGCTGACGTCAGGTCCGCGGACGTCTCGGCGCCGCGCAGCTGCTCGTCCTGGCCGAGAATGAGGGACTCCAGCTCGCGCAGCCGTGGACCGGGTTCGACGCCGAGCTGCTCGACGAGCAGATGACGTGCCTTGCGGTACGCCTCGAGCGCGTCGGCCTGCCGACCGACCCGGTACAACGCGGTCATCAACAGCGACCACAGGCTCTTCCGGAAGGGATGGCTCGCGGTCAGCTCGGTCAGCGGGCCGATGGTCGAGGCTGGGTCGGTCTGGAGCCGGCGCTCGAGGTCGATCTCCACCGCGGCCAACCACTGCTCCACCAGCCCGTCCACCGTCGGTGTGAGGCCGTGGCCCTCGAGCCCCGCCAGCGGTGCTGCCGCTCCACTCCGCCAGCGCCGCTTCGATGTTGCCGGAAGCGAGGTGCTGCTGGAAGCGGACCACGTCAATCGACTCCGGCGGACAGATCAAGCCGGTACGCGGCGCCGACCCGGACGATCGCGGCGGCGCCGAGGCCTTTGCGGAGACGGACCACGTACGACTGCAGCGTCTTCTCGGCGGTCCGAGGTGGCTGCTCACCCCACACCAGGTCGATCAGACGCGGCACCGGAACGGCAGAACCGGCCGCGAGCGCAAGCACCGCGAGCACCGTCTGACACTTCGCCGGGCCGATGTCGACCGGCCTGCCACCGTCGGGTGGCGCTGACGCCCCCGAGAAGACGGATCAGAACCACGGGCTGCTCCCGCCCTAGGACATGACCTTCCCTCCATCATCCCCCGCCCGTCAGCGAATCTTCGCCACGCACCACGGGGACAGATCGCCGACAGCGGCACCCGACCTCGCCATGCGGGGCTGGGCGGGACCCGAGGGTTCAACCGTGACTCCACCGGCCTTCCACTACCACCCAACCGCGGACGGGCACGGTCTACCTACAGGCACATCCAACCGAAAGACCAAGGAGCATCATGTCCACACCCAAGCTGGCGCCCACGACACCTGCAGGCCTCGACCGCGACCGCCACGCCCCCGACGCGACGCCGAACGCCGACCCCCTCCACAGCGGTCAGGCGAACGCGACCCCGCCCAGCCGCCCCGCCTGGTCCCCACGCACGGCGAGCCTCATCGGCGGAATTGCCCTCCTGCTGCTGGCCGTCCTCGCCGGCCTCGCCAACTTCGGCGTCGTCGAGGTTCTCGTCACCCCAGGAGACGCCGCCAGAACCGCGCAGAACCTCATCGACTCCGAGGCACTGTTTCGCTCGGGCATCGCCGGCCTGATGGTGGTCGTCGTTCTCGATATCGTCGTGGCCTGCGCCCTGTTGGCGGTGTTCGAATCCGTCAACCGGAGCGTCGCGATCATGGCCGCCGTGTTCCGGATCGCCTATGCGACAGTCTTCCTGGTGGCGATCAGCCAGCTGGTCAGCGCATTGGCGCTGCTCGGCGATGCCGACGAGGCCTTGCGGGCCGTTGGCCAGTTCCACACCATCTGGGACGCCAGCTACGCCCTCTTCGGCGTGCACCTCGCGCTCATCGGCTACCTGGTCTATCGGTCGGGCTTCGCGCCGCGGATTCTCGGCGTCCTGCTCGTCTTGGCGGGGCTCGGATACCTGGTCGACGAGATCGGATCCGTGCTGGTGTCTGGCTACGCGCTGGAGATCTCCCGGTTCAGCTTCGTCGGCGAAGCCGTGCTGATCTTCTGGCTCCTCATCAAGGGCGTTCGGCTGCACGGATCCGAAGCACGCCGAGCGGTATGAGCCGCAGACGCGGGCGTCAGGAGAGTGGGATCAGCCGACCGCCGCACCTGGACTCCAGGCCTGCGCACCGCCACCAACCAAGTTGTCTCGCCGTCGTTGAGAGAGGACAGACCCATCCCAGCGCTCAGGCCGGACACTGGTTCTCCTAGGCCATCCTGGCCGCCATCATGTTCCGTATCAGGCATCATGTATGGCGCAGTCACATGCTGACCAGGACCGTCGCGCCGACCGCAGCAGCGAGGTTGCCGACCTGCCTGACTGCTGACCACCGCGGTGACGTGTCAAAGGCGAACCCGACGAGGGGCGTAGCCACTGTATGGGCGCGGCATTCAACATCGCAAGATCACGAGCTCACGGCGGGCCGTGCAACTGGGCGTGACTTTCAGGTCTCACTTGGCCCGGGTTGCGGGCGTGCGGACCGATCAGAGTGAGTGGGAATGGTCGACCGTGATGACGACGTTGCCGACCTTCTGGCCGGTCTCGACGTAGCGGTAGGCGTCGACGATCTGGTCCAGCGGATAGGTTCGGTCGATCATCGGCTTGAACTGGCCGGAGTCGATCAGATCCCGGAAGTAGCGGATCATCTGTTGATCATGCTTCGGGATGGGGAACATGACCTTCTGTCCCCGCTGAAGCGGAGCGATGAGGGCGAGGAAAGGATTCTGGGCATAGGGGCCCAGCTCGGAGGAAATGTAGATCCCGGCTGGTTTCAACAGCGGCCGGCACTGGCCGAAGGAGCTTTTGCCGACCGCGTCCAGGACCACATCGTAGGTCTGGTCGTCCTTGGTGAAGTCGGTGGTGGTGTAGTCGATCACCCGGTCAGCGCCCAAGCCCTTGACCAGGTCCAGGTTGGCGGTGGCGCAGACCGCGGTCACGGTGACGCCGAGACTCTTCAGCAGCTGGACCGCTGCCGAACCGATCGCTCCCGTTGCGCCGTAGACGAGGACGTCCTGGCCTGCGGTGATCTTGGCGCCCTTGATGTGGGCGAGGGCGTAGTGGGAGCCCTCGGTGCTGGGTGCAGCCTCCACGTAGGTCAGGTTTGCCGGCATCGTCGTCAGCGAACCGTCGGCCGGGACCGCCAGGTACTGGGCGTGGGCACCGAACGGGCCCTCGTTGTAGCCGAACACCTTATCGCCGACCGAGAACGCCGAGACGCCACTGCCGACCTCCGTGACCATCCCGGCGAACTCGTTGCCCAAGATCGTGGCCCGCGGCCTGATCAGCCCGGTGAACAATCTCATGAAGAAGGGCTTGGCCGCCCGGCACGCGCAGTCGGTCCGGTTCACCGTGGTGGCATGAACCTGGACGAGTACCTCGGCGTCGCCGATGGTCGGCTTGTCCACCTCGACGACCCGCACCACGTCGGGTGAGCCGTACTTGGTCTGGACCGCGGCTTGCATACCGGCACAGTAGCGTCCGCTGAACCCGCGTACGTCGCTGCGGAGACCAAAGCAAGCGGACCCGACCGTGTCGGAGCTGCTGACCGGCGACCTCGATCTCTAGCGACAATCCGTCGACGACGGCGAGTTCCCCTGATGGCCCTCTTCTGCACCGAAACGCTGCGATGCGAGTGTTCATCCGGGAGGCCCCGTTCTCGTCGGACGATCGTTGGATCGTCAGGCACGATCGTGACCTTTCCGCGCTACCTGCGGCTGGATCTGTCCCCGGATCCGCCACTGCGGCATGGCGACGTCAGCGGAGCGAGGGCCGTCGGTCAGCCGGTCATGACATCAGGAGGCGATCATGGTCGGTGAGGGAGGTGCTGAGGGCGTCGAGGATGAGGTCGAGCCCGAAGTCGAACTCGTCGCCGAAGTCGTAGCCGGGCTGGAGGATGTGTTCGGTGGCCAGTTCGACGAGATGGGGGTACTGCCCGCTGGCGAACTGGTCCATCATCGGCACCGCCACCTCGGTGACGGTTTCGGGGCCGTCGAAGGGGAGGGCGGCCTCCTGCAGCGCGAACCCGTAGACGTAGCTGTCGATGAGGGCGTAGGCGTGGGCGGTCATCGGATGGAGAACCCGGCGCCGCGCAGGGTTCCGAGCATGGCGTCGTGGTGTCGCAGGGTGGCGGGGCCGGGGGAGGTGCGGGATTCCAGGAGGCCGATGACCCAGGAGTGGCGCCGCAGGACGTGTCGGGCGGAGGTGGCTCGGAGATGGATTTCGGCGCGCCAGTCGCCGTCGACGGTGGGGAGGCTGATCTCGTTGAAGATGCCGTCGACGATGGCGTCGAGGATCTCGCTCTTGTTCGCGACGTAGTAGTAGAGCGACATCGGTTTCACGCCGAGGTGGGCGGCGAGGGAGCGGATCGTCAACGCGTCGACTCCGCCTTGGTCGGCGACGGCAACGGCGCCCGCCAGGATGCGTTCCCGGCTCAGTTGAGGACGTTCCTTCGGAGTCTTGGTGGTCTTCGACATGTCCTCTTCCTCAGCCCTAGCATTTCTGTACATTGTACGATACAGTCTCGTACTAAGTGCGGTAAAGAGTCGCGCCCATCTTCTCGGGAGAGCGCATGGACCATCCGCTGACGACCGCGGCGGCAGCCATCCCGTTGACCGGCAAGCGCCTCGGTGATGCGGCCATCGTCCAGGACGCCTACGGTGGGGCGGACCAGCTGCGAGCTGCGCAGATCGCCGTCCCGGCGGTCGGCCCGGACGACGTGCTGGTGGGCGTCCGGGCGGCTGGGGTGCACATCGGCGACTGGCACGTGATGACCGGACAGCCGTACCTGATGCGGATCATGGGCTTTGGCTTCCGCGGACCCAAGGCGCGGGTCCGGGGCATGGACGTCGCCGGAACGGTCGAAGCGGTGGGTCGCGAAGTGACCCGCTTCCGACCGGGCGACGACGTCTACGGGGTCTGCGACGGCGCGTTCGCCGATACGCCACCGCCCGGGTGGAGACGCTGGCCGCCAAGCCGGCGAGCCTGACTTCGAGCAGGCGGCCGCCGTCCCCACGTCGGCTGTACCGCGTTGCAGGCGCTGCGGGACACCGGCGAGATCGCAGCGGGGAGCGAGTCCTGATTATCGGCGCCTCGGGTGGGGTGGGCCTGCTCGCCGTGCAGATCGCCAAGGCGTCTCGGTGCCGAGGTGACCGGCGTGTGCAGCACCGCGAAGATGGACCTGGTCGCTCGGTCGGCGCCGACCATGTGGTCGACTACACCGCCGAGAGGTCACCGACAGCGGGGAGCGGTACGACCTGGTTCTGGACACGGGCGGCGACCGGACCCTCGCGCCAGCTGCGACGCTGCCTCACCCCTGGCGGCAGGCTGGTCCTCGTCGGCGGCGAGGGCGGCGGCCGGATGATCGGCGCGGCGTTGGCCCGCTCGCTGCGAGCGGTCGCCTGGTCACCGTTCGTGAAGCAGAGCCTCCGAATGGTCATGGGGACCACCAAGGCGGACGATCTGCAGACACTCACCGAGCTGGTTGACAGCGGCAAGATCCGCCCGGTGATCGACCGGGTCTACCCGCTCAGTGAGGCAGCCACCGCGATCCGGCGTCCCATAACGGTCGTGCGCGGGGAAAGCTCGTCATCACCGTCTGAGACGGCCGCCATGCGCCCGCGCAGGGCACCGCCCAACCCCAAGGGGACGTCGCATCGGATCCCGCCTCGCAGGGCACACCAGGAGAACCATCATGCAGAACCCGTCGGCAACCATGCCACCCGGTATCTGGCTGATCGTCAAGGGCTTCACCACCCCATCCATTCCGTCCGAACCCACCAACCGACCAGCATCACC
>CAWCDP010000011.1:0-209547 GCA_963794405.1 uncultured Actinomycetota bacterium | reverse complement strand
CAGGCGTAGTTGCCGTCGGTGGGGGCGTACGGGCTACCGAACGGGTGCCGCTTCTCGTTGGCCAGATAGCCGTCTGCGGCGTTGATCACGGATCGGATCACCCGGTCGCGGTCGGGCAGCCGGTTTCCGACGGTGGCCAGGTCGAGACGTCCGAGGGCGGCCACCTCGTTCCAGCTGAACCTGCCGGCATCGAAGACCGGGCCCGTGTGGTGCGGTGATTCGAGCACGTCGCTGCGGTAGGTGCGGGCTCCGGTCGTCAGGTAGAGCTCGGCCGCCGCCCAGTAGAACTCGTCGCTGACGTCGTCGTCATCGTAGGGACCGCTGCCCGGGTTGGGATCCAGCGTCGCGTCCGGCGCCGGGGCGTACAGGTCCGGGGTGCGCTCGGCCGCGGCGTACGCGGTGGTGGACGCCCGGAGCAGGCGGGCGGCGAACCGGCGGTCGTACCGCTCGAAGAGCCGCGCCCCTTGGGCCGCCGCCGCGGCGAGATTCAGGGCGGCCGCGGTGGACGGCCGGAACAGGTAGCGCGCCTGGGGGTCGGCGGCCGGGTCGAGGGGCAGTCCGGTCCAGTTGGCGTCGGCCACCTTGTGGTAGGCCAACCCGGCGTAGCGTTCACCGGCCGGCACCTGCATCGTCAGCATCCACTCGAGCTCCCAGCGCACCTCGTCCAGGAGGTCGGGCACGCCGTTGTCGCTCTCAGGGATGGCCAGGGTGCCGTCCCGCAGCGCCCTCCGACTCCCGGTGGGCGCGGTCAGTGTGCGCTCGTACTCCTGCATCAGCTGCGCGACAGCGATGCCGCCGTTCACCACGTACTTGCCGTGATCGCCCGCGTCGTACCAACCCCCGGCGACATCGCGCGGACCGGAGCAGGTCCACGGCCGCTCGTACAGCTTCTGCGCGTCGTCGGTGAGCGGCAGGCAGACCGCTGCCGTGTCGCCCTGGTTGGGATCCACGCCGACGTGTCCCGCCGCGCGTCCGTACCCGGGAACCAGCGCATCGAGGATCGGGGTGCCGCTGCGCTGGGTGTAGAAGAGCGTCTTGGCGTCGGTCCGCAGGCTCGCGTAGATGTCCGACCCGATGGTGAACGGATAGGACGTCTCGCCGCCGGCGATCAAGGTGTAGCCGGTGCCGGATCGTCGGACGTCGTCGAAGGAGATCGTGGCCACGTTCAGCCCAGAGCTCGGGTCGACTCCGGCAGGGTCGGTGCGCCCTGTGCGGACCGTACGTCCCGCCGCGTTCTTCAGCGACCAGGGGAGCGGGGTGGTGGCCTCGGTGACCAGCGTCGCGTGCTTGGGTCCATCGGGGAGGTAGCCCACCTGGTTCACCCGCACCCGCGGACCCGTGTTCGGCTGGTAGACCTCGGGCGCAGCCCCGCCGGTGAGCGAGACGTTGTCCAGGCACAGCTGGTAGCCGACGTCGTTGCTGACATCCTGCTGGAACAGCACATCGGCGCTCGGGTAGTCCGCCGACGCCGTGAAGGTGAACGACTTGGCGGTGCCCGTGCTCGCGATCTCGAACTTCTGCGCGGTCAGGAACTGGGTGTAGTTGAGGTCCGGCCCGGACTGGATCACCACGCGCACGTAGCCGTTGGTGCTCGGTGCGCTGGAGATGTCGAAGCTGAGCTCGTACGTCTCTCCCGCCTGCAACGCGACCTGCTGGGAGATGGCCGCACCGTACGCACCGGTCCCGGCCGGCACGTCGACGCAGCCTCGGCCGTTGATCACCGCGCTGGTCGGGTAGGCCGTCCAGCCGACCAATCCGTTGTCGAACGTGCCGTTGGTGATCTGCTCCGGTCCGGCCGCTCGGGCCGCGGGTGGCCCGATGCTGATCATGAGGAGCACACCGAGAAGGAGGGAGACCGTGCGAAGCGTTCGGATCCGGGACACGTGGTCATCCTTTCGCCACAGCACAGGGGTCGACGCGGTCACCCTAGACCTGCCCTTCGGGCGGCCGTCAAGATCCGCCCATGGTTCTCTGCGACGTCACGCGGGCTGGTAGGCCAGTCCGCCGGAGGGCAGTGGGTTGTCGAACTGGATGATCATGGTCTCCGTCCTCGGGTGTCCGGGTCCGTCCGACCCGGTGTCAGGCGGACACTCTGGCGACCACCCCGCCGGCGCTCGAGCGAGAGGCTCGCTGCGCCCGCGGCCGACCGGCCAGCTTGGCCAGGACCGCGTCGACGACGTCCAGGGCGGTGGCGGTGACGTCGCCGGCCACGGTGGTGAGCGGGGGTGCGGCCAAGGCTGCGGCCGGGATGTCGTCGACGCCGATCACCGCCAGATCGTCCGGGATCGCGAGCCCGAGCCGCCGGGCGCCGGCCAGGACGGCGAGGGCGACCTCGTCGTTGAAGGCGCAGATCCCGGTGACGGCGGGCTCCTGCACCCGCCAGCCGCTGATCGCGGCCACCGCTCCGTCGACGGTGAGTGGGACCGTCGTCACGCGCGGATCGGGCAGACCAAGGTCGGCGCATGCCGCGCGCACGCCCTCGAGCCGGTTCTCGGCGAAGAACAGCACACGGTCGTCGTCGGGCCAGGCGTACCCGAGGTGGCGGTGGCCGGCCCGCGCGAGGTGCTCGACCTGGATCCTCCCGGTGTGCTTCAAGGACTGGTCCCACCGGTCTCTGTGATCGAGGGACGAGAGCAGCAGGAACTCGGCCCCGCTCCGGTTGATCGCCATCAGGTCCGGCTCGTCGAACGTCTCGTACGCCAGGACCGCGGCCGGAGTGATCGACTTCCACAGCTCGGTCACCGGGCGGTCCGTCACCCGTGGGTGGATGACGAAGGTCAGGTCGTGCCGGGCGAAGGCCTGGGACAGCTCGTCCAGCAGACTGGCGACGCCGAGTCCGATGGGCCAGTCCGGCAGCAGCAGCAGGACCACGTCGGAACGCCCGCTGACCAGCATCCTCGCCGCCGCCGACGGCGTGTAGCCGAGCTCGGCCGCCGCCGTGAGCACCCGTTGTCGGGTGGCCTCGGGGATGACCTGCTTGGGGTTGTCGTTGATCACGTAGCTCACGGTCGCCTGCGAGACCCCGGCGCGTCGGGCCACGTCGGTGGCTGTCGGTCGCTTGACCGGGGCGCGGAGCTGAGCGGGTCGGTCCCGCGGCGGGGTTGCCATGGCGTCGAATATGCCCTACCTTCACTTATACGCACAACTGATGCGTATCAGTGATGCGTATCAACGGCACATGGCAACGCCGTCGGACCAGGTCTTCCCCGGCACACACCCAGGATCGTGACCCTTCTCGAGAGGACAGCACCATGGCCCAGGACCCCACCGATCTCGTCGCCAGGCTCCACCAGCAGGAAGGCGAGCTCGTGCTGGACTCGTTCGACCACGCGGATGCCTGGGCGCTCGGGGTACGCCTGGTCGAGCTCGCTCAGGCGGCCGGCCACGCGGTGGGGATCGACATCCGGCGGCCGGGTCTGATCCTCTTCCGGGCGGCGCTTCCGGGGATCACCCCGGATCAGGACAGCTGGATCGCCCGCAAGGCCGCCGTGGTGC
Source organism: uncultured Actinomycetota bacterium (assembly GCA_963794405.1). Classification (GTDB taxonomy): domain Bacteria; phylum Actinomycetota; class Actinomycetes; order Propionibacteriales; family Propionibacteriaceae; genus Microlunatus. The sequence continues at coordinate 206,052 of CAWCDP010000011.1, read as the reverse complement.
TGCGGATGGAGTCGAGCAGTGCTCTGGTCGACGCCCGCCTCTCGGCGGCGGGTGTCGACCCTGCGGCCATCGGCTGGCTCGGTGCCGACTACGCCGTCACCGGGGGGTCGGTTCCCCTCCGCGTCCGCGGGGTGGGGGTGGTCGCGGCCCTGACTGTCTCCGGGCTCTCCTCCGCGGCTGATCACGACCTCGCCGTGGAGGGTATCCGTCGCCACCTGGAGGCTGCCCGGAGTGCGGCTGGGGACGGGATCCGATGAGCGCGCAGACGGCCACGCGCCGGCTCCGGTCGGAGCTGCGATGCCGTGTTCGGGCCTGCGACCGCGCCACCGCCGATCCAGGCGAGTCCAGGCGACCGCCTGCCCTCGTCAGCACCCACCCACTGACCGCTCGGTGATCAGCAGGTCACCGCGACGACTCGAAGGACCCTCTGATGACACGATCTGGACCTGTTGGTGTCGGCTTCATCGGCACCGGCATGATCAGCAACACCTACCTGGAGAACCTGTCCACGTTCCCCGACATCGAGGTGATCATCCTCGGTGACCTGAATGTCGACCTCGCCAGGGCTCGGGCCGAGCAGCACGGAGTTCCCCGGTGGGGCACTCCCGACGACGTGATGACCCACCCCGACGTCGAGGTGGTGGTCAACCTGACCATCCCGGCCGTGCACGCCGAGGTCGCCGCCAAGGTGATCGCCGCAGGGAAGAACGTGTGGACCGAGAAGCCGATCAGTGTGGATCGGGCCGGTGGGCGGGATCTCCTGGCTCAGGCCGATGCGGCCGGTCTGCTGGTCGGCGTGGCTCCCGACACGGTCCTCGGCCCGGGGATGCAGAGCGCCCGTCGAGCCATCGCCCGCGGCGACATCGGCGAACCGCTCTCGGCCCAGACCGTGATGGAGTACATCGGCCCCGACATCTTCCACCCGAGCCCGGCGTTCCTCTTCTCCCGAGGCGCTGGACCGTTGTTCGACATCGGCCCCTACTACCTGACCGCGCTCGTGCAGCTGTTCGGATCCGTGCGCAGTGTCGCCGCCGTCGGATCGAGGAGCCGTGCCACCCGCACCGTGCAGGCGGGGGATCGCGCCGGGACCGAGTTCGACGTCTCCGTTCCCACCCACGTGGCGGCGCTGACGAGCTTCGTCGACGGCGGAGTCAGCCAGAGCGTGTTCAGCTTCGACTCACCGCTGACCCGGATGGGCTACGTAGAGGTCACCGGCACAGAGGGGACCATGATCATCCCGGATCCGAACCTCTTCACCGGCGACGTCAAGATCACGAGGGCTCCCGCTCTGGCCGCCCTCGAAGGAGATCCGGAGTGGGAGACGGTGAAGATCACCGGTGCCCATGCCGGGCGGGGGCTCGGTGTGCTCGACCTGGCTCGGGCGTCCCGGACCGGTGCCACGCCACTGGCCTCGGGTGAGCTCGGTTTCCACGTGCTCGACACCCTGGTGGCGATCGAGGAGGCCGTCACCGAGAACAAGGTCGTGCACGTCGACAGCCGGGTCGGTCCGATCCCCTTGGTGGCCGAGGACTTCGACCCCTTCACCGCGACGCTTTAGCTCGACATCTGCCGTACGCCGTCTGGAGCGATGCTGCTCGGCCGGGCGACGTCACCGTCGCCGGTCGCCGCTGCGAACGGAACGGGTCATGATCACCACCTGCCCACCCCTCGAGCGGGAACTTCTCGGGGTGCGACGCTCGCTCGTGTCCCGACCACCCCAGATGCCGTCGCCGATGCCGACCCGGTCCGCGAAAGCCGCGCAGGCGTCCTGCACGGGACAGCCCTCGCAGATGAGCTGTGCGGCTGCTCGCTGTCGATCGCCGAGGGGGAAGAAGGTCTCCGGGTCACTGTGCCGGCAGGCCGCGTGATCGCGCCAGTTCATCGGTGGTCCGACTCGGACGCAGTTGCAGCCGGCGGACCGACGCGGGACACCGACACGCGGCAGCTGTGGTCGTAGGCGGCGTTCAGGACGAGTCGCAGACTGGCTGACTCCATCGGGCCGGCGCCCTGCGTCTGCAGCCAGGTCACGGCGGAGAACATCTCCTCGAGCACTGCGCAGATCACCTGAGCCCGCTCCGAAGCATCGCCGCTGATCATGAGCGCCTCGACGAGAGGGTCCAGGACGGCAGCGTCGAGGATGCCGGGGTCCGGTGCCGTGGGGTCGGCGGCGAGCTGCACAACAGCTCGCGTGAGGATGTGGTCGATCGAGAGAGACATGGCAGATCCTGGCCAGGCAGGGGAGCCGAGTGGATCCTGGCTCCGACATCGACCACGGTACGAGAGGCGGCGGTCAGGTTCCGGGGCGGTTGATGGGGGTCAACATGTCCAGTAGACCCCTCGACCGAGTGCCGTCAAGAGCTCTGCAGCCGACCCGGGGTCGGGTAGCCGGTCGATCAGCCGAGGTTCTCAGGGCACCTGGGTCGACTGCTCCTGGCTCCCGTCGGGATCCTCGGTGCGCGCGGCGGACTCCTCCAAGATCACCGCTGCCTGTTCCTGCGGGTCGGCGCTGCCGACGGCGAGCTCCTCGGGCAGCAGGTGTGCCCGCTCGTCCACCCTGTCGCGGTCGGGAGTGTCAGCTGGTTCGGTCTGGGTCATCCCTCCACCGTACGGTGCGCGTTCGCAGGACCTGCCTCGCCGAGATCAGAGCCGAGCGTGCGGTTCCGACGCGGGTACGCCAACCTGGGCGCGGTCGCCGACCAACCGGCAGTCACGACGGATCTCAGACGCCCACGGGTTCGGTACGGAGCGACCGCGGCTCCTCGACGCGACGAGCCAGCACCTGTCCGTCGTCGGTCCTGACCTCGAAGCGGCTCTGAGGACGGGTAGCCGGGCCTTTGACGACCGAGCCGTCGAGGGCGAAGACGCTGTCATGCCATGGACACACCACGCAGCCGTCGACGAGCTGACCCTCGTGCAGGGGAGCGCCACGGTGGGTGCAGCGGTCGGCGAGGGCGGCGATCCGACCCTCCGTACGCGTGAGCACCACCGGGATCCCGGCGAGGTCCGCGGCATGCAGCTCGCCGGCTACGACGTCGCTCTCCTGACAGAGGTAGGTCCAGTCGTGCTCGCCGTGCTGGAAAGCGGTGGTGTCCACCCCGACGCCCATGGCGTAGGAGAGGTGGCCACCCAACCAGCCACCGACGCCGATCGCGGTGGCACCGGCCAGCGAGAGCACGATCCCGACATCGCGCTGTCCGGCGCGGCGGGCGAACCAACCGGACGCGAAGGCGATCACGCCGATGTCGTTGGCGATCGCGTGCACCAGGCCCACGCGGCGCTCGGCGCCGTCGGTGTGCCGCCAGTCGCTGACGCCGGCGAGCGCCGCGGGAAGCGCCGTCAGCACGCCGAGACCGACCAGCGCATCGGCCGCTCTCGGCTGACGGATCAGATCGAGGAACAGCGACGACGTCCAGGCGCCGATCGGGACGGTGACCATCAGGGGATGCGCCGGATGCCCGATCGGTGTGCCACTGAGGAGATCGGTCAGTTGTCCCGAGCCCAGCACCCGATCGGCGCTCTCGGCCACCGGGTCGGCGACCGCGTCGAGCTCGGTGGCGCGCTCGATCCGGTCGGCCACGGCGTCAAGGGTCCTGCTGAGGATGCTCATCACGGCGTGGACATACCCCGAACACCTCGCGGCGACACAGGGGCAGTCCGCGTGTCTGTTCTGATGGTCGGCCCCGCGTAATCTCCTGGGTCACTGGCGCCGGTGAGATCACTCACGAAGCACAGCGGTCGCCAGACCCGATGATCGGAGCTTTCTATGCGTGGCGTGTTCCTTCCCGGCGACTCCAGCACCGAGATCCGCGAGCTGCCCGATCCGCAGCCGGGTCCGGGCCAGGTGCTGCTGGCGATGAAGGCCTCGACGATCTGCGGTTCCGACATCCGGGCCATCTACCGTGAGCACCTCCAGGGCGATCCGGCGGAGATGTACCAGGGTGTGGTGGCCGGTCACGAGCCCGCCGGGGAGGTCGTCGCCGTCGGTGACGGCGCGGTCCGGTTGTCGGTCGGCGACCGGGTCTGCGTCTACCACATCAGCGGTTGCGGTCAGTGCGACTCCTGCGTCCGCGGGTATCAGATCAGCTGCTCCTCCCCACGCCGGGCGGCGTACGGGTGGCAGCGCGACGGTGGTCACGGCGATCTGATCCTGGCCGAGGAGCGGGACTGCATCGTGCTGCCCGAGTTCGTCACCTTCCTCGACGGCGCCTGCGTCGCCTGCGGTTTCGGCACCGCGTACGAGGGTCTGCTGCGGGCCAACACCAGCGGCCGCGACGCTCTCGCGGTGGTCGGGCTCGGACCGGTCGGGCTGGCCGCCGGCCTGGTCGGCGGCAAGCTCGGCGCCGTCCCTCGGGTCGGGCTGGATCCCAGTCCCGAGCGCCGCGAGCTCGCGCTGGAGCTCGGCGCCGTCGACGCCGCGTTCGCCCCGGGTGAAGTGGACGCGGCTCGGGAGGCGCTCGGCGGCGGCGCCGACGTGGCGATCGACTGCTCCGGCAGTGAACCGGGCCGCGGCTCCGCCATCGCGCTGGTCCGTGAGCTCGGTCGGGTCGTGCTGGTGGGGGAGGGCAACGGGATGACCGTCCCCGACGTCAGCCCCACCTTGATCCACCCGTCGATCACCATCATCGGCTCCTGGGTGACCAGCCTCGAGCACATGCGGGAGCTGGTGAACCGGCTGCCGTACTGGAACCTGCATCCCGAGGTCATCGTCACCGACACGTTCCCGCTCGACGACGCCGAGGCGGCCTATCAGCTGGCCGACGCCGGCCGCTCCGGCAAGATCGCCCTCGTCCCCTGACCCCGCGCCCCATGCCCGGTCGCGATGACACCGGCGATCACGGGTCGTCGTTCGGTCGACCACGCTGACGTCGCGGCCGATGAGTGTCACCATCGCAGCGTCGCCGGCAGCGAGCGGGTCGTAGGGTCGGTGATCATGACCGTCATCGCCGGCTTCTACGCGCAGCGCCGGGCCCGCATGCTCGCGCAGCTGACCACTGACCTGTTCGTGGCGGCCTGGGTGGTGCTGTGGTGGTTCGTGGGGCGAGCGACCGAACGGACCCTCGACGCGATCGCCACGCCGGCGCGCCGCTCCGGAGACGCTGCTCGCCAGCTCGCTGGTCAGATGGGTGAAGCCTCACAACAGGCCGGCCGCGTCCCGGGGATCGGCACCGAGCTGCGGAAGCCGTTCGACGGTGCCGTCGGATCACTGCAGGGCATCATCGACGCGGCCGACGACCAGGTGGCCGCGGTGGAGCGAGCCGCAGCCCTGCTCGGCTGGCTGGTGTTCTTGATACCGGTCGTCCTGCTGCTCGTGGTCTGGTTGCCGGCGCGGATCCGGTTCTTCCTCCGAGCGCGGGCGGCTCAGCAGTTCCTCGATGCCGACGCCGATCTCGACCTGTTCGCGCTGCGGGCGATGGTGGGGCAACCGATGCACGTCATCGCCGCCATCAGCGACGACCCCGTTGCGGCGTGGCGGCGAGGGGACCGGGAGGTGATCCGCGCACTGGCGGGCATCGAGCTGCGCCGCAGCGGCCTGAACCCGCCGCCGTTGTGAGACAGGCGTGGCTCAGTACGGGCTCAGAGACACTCTGCGGGTCAGCTCAGAGTCACCGTCGACGACTCAGAGTCGCGGCGGGTTGCCGGCCTTCACGGTGGCGGCCAGAACGAGCTCATGCCGCATCCTGCTGGTCGAAGCCGCAGCGAGGGCGCGGTCGACGGATCGACGGTTCTGACGGAGCGAACGGAGGGTGGAGATGAACGACATGACGAGCTTCCTTACCGGTGGCGACGACTCCTTCCACGTCGAAGGTCTCAGTCTCAGATGTTCGGGGAGAACTCGTCGGCGTGACGATCTATTCCCGGCGACCGCACTTCTGCCGGACCGGGCGCAGGGCTGACGGTCCGACAGCGGCCGAGATCGCCGACGGAAAGGACCACCATGGCCGCCGGGTGATCGACCTGGCCGACGCCGCGTTCGACACGCTCGAGAGGCAGTCTCAGCACACGAACACCCCGGTGACCGAGATCGCGCGTATCCTGGTAGGGGCCTTCGGGGGCCGAGTGTCTCCGCGGCTCCGTTCCACCGCGCAAGAAGGTGATTGTCGAAGACGCCGACGCATCCGCCGGTCGGCTCGACAGAGAACAAGGTCAGTCACAGAGTGTGCACAGCGGTTCAGAAGGCAGCCGCTCCCGGATCGACCCCGAGGAGCTGGATATGGCCGAAACCACTGCCCGGACCCGACGAGCCCCGGTGCCGAACGTCACCATCGCGCCGTCGGGAGTCGTGTCGCTCGATCGACCGTCCCGGACGCCGATGGATCGTGTCCACCACGGCGACGTGCCGCTGTCTGCGAGCCCACCGCCGGGGGCTCGGAGATCGTCTTTCGACGCCCCGGTGCCGCTGCCGGCACCGCGCGGGCCCGTGTCCGCGGCCCTGATCGACCTGCTGTCCGGTGACCCCGCGGCCGACGTCGACCTCGAACGTCTCCGCTGGACGGGCAGCCCTGCCGAGGCCCCCACCGACGATGATCTGCAGCTCGCTCTGTGGGTGAGCTATGAACAGCACTATCGCGGACTGGCCGGCGTGGACGACGGCTGGGAATGGCACCCCGGCCTCTTGTCGGCGCGTCGCGGATGGGAGCAGCAGCTGCTCGACGGGTTGCGCAACGAGCTGGGCGAACCGCCCTGCCCCGGGCAGCGGTTCTCGACGGGTCGTGAGGCCGTTCAGGCGGCGCTCAACACGATGGCCTCGGCCGACGACGAGCCGTCCCTGTCCAAGTTCTTGATGCGGGAGGCGTCGTCGTGCCAGTTCGGTGAGTTCCTCGTCCACCGGTCGATCTACCACCTCAAGGAGGCCGATCCACACACCTGGGCGGTGCCGCGGCTGAGCGGTTCGGTCAAGGGCGCGATGGTCACCATCCAGGCCGACGAGTACGGCGGCGGCGCGCTGCCGGCGATGCATGCCCAGCTCTTCCGGTCGCTGCTGGTGGACTGGGATCTGCACGACACCTACGGCCACTACCTCGATCACGTACCCGGCGTCACCCTGATGGCGACGAACCTGATCTCGTTGTTCGGGCTGCACCGACGTTGGCGTGGGGCGCTGGTCGGCCACCTCGCCATGTTCGAGATGACGTCGTCGGTGCCGAACAGCCGGTACGCCCGTGGGCATCGCCGGCTCGGGGGCGGCGAGGATGCTGCCCTGTTCTTCGACGAGCACGTGGTGGCTGACTCCGTCCACGACCAGATCGCGCTGCACGATCTGGCCGGCGGGCTGGCTCTGGACGAGCCGGCGCTGGCCGATGACATCGTCTTCGGCGCGCGCTGTGCCGCCTATGCCGACGCCGCCTTCGCCCGCCACGTCTTCGACTGCTGGGGAGCCGGGGTGTCGAGTCTGCGGCACCCGGTCGGGGTCTGCCCCGGAGTCGCGTCGTGAGTGACGATTCGGGAGCGCGCGAGCGGGATGTCGACGAGCGGGAGCGAGTCGGGAGCGGCGTCAGCATCACCGTGTGCCCGGACGGCCCGCTGCTCGTCCGCGGCCCGGTCGACCTGCTGAGCGCCGACGGCGACTCGGTGGACCATTCCCGACGGGTCGTCGCCCTCTGCCGCTGCGGTCGGTCCCGGCTCAAGCCACTCTGCGACGGGTCGCACCGGCTCAGTCGCTTCCGCGACCCGGCCACCACCGATCAGCTCAGCCACGTCCTGAACCGGGCGACACCCGCCCCGCAAGCCTGAGCCGGGTGGCCGTCGGGCACTCGGTGTCGGAGTCGGGGCGTACCCTCTGCGAGGTGATCCGACGATGAGCAAGGCCGACGCCCAGCGGGCGATGCGCGAGGCCAAGTACGCCCGTAACCGTGCCAGTGGCCCGACCCGGCGCGAGGCCTCCGGAACGGCGACGCCACCCGCCCCGGCGGCCGCACCGGTCGAGGCTCCGCGGGCGTCCGCTGCCCCGTCGACACAGACCGCCGACGTCGCCCCGTCCGCTGCCAAGCCGGGGCAGACCACGTCCTGCGGGCACAAGTCCATGAACGGCCGCACCTGCACGCGGCCGGCGGGTCACACCGAGAAGAGCCACCGCTACACCTGAGCCCGTCGGCCCTGGGTCCGTTCCTCAGGGCCGCCGGATGCGCGTGAACGGCGCCCGGGTGGCCAGCCGACGGCGGCCAGCCCGACGACGGTCAGCCGATGGCGGCGTCGAGCCGCCTCGACACGTCGGCGAGCACGTCGTCGATCGGCTGCTCGGCCAGCGAGGCCAGGAACGGCTCGACCTTGACCGGACCCGTGTAGCCGGCGGCGTGCAGACCGCTGACGAACCCGGCCAGGTCGATGACACCGGTCGAGGCGGGGAGCCGTCGGTCGAGGTCCAGCTGCTGGTCGCGCTCCCGATCCTCCGGAGCGTCGTTCAGGTCCACCGAGACGATGTCGGCATCGCGGAGGCCGACGAGGTCGGCCGACGTCTCGCCGGCGGTGTACCAGTGGAAGGAGTCGAGGATGACCCCGACGTTGGCGGCGCCGGTCTCGGCGATCAGCTCGCGGACCTCGGCCAGCGAGTGCACGAACGGGAACCGCTCGGTGGACCAGAAGGTCTTCGGGCCGACGTACTCCAGTCCCAGACGCAGGCCCGCATCGGCCAGCACCTCCGCCACCAGCGCGAGGCGGCTGACGTGCAGCACCCAGTTGCGGCGGTACGTCAGGTCGTCGTGCATCGGCCGCACCCAGGTGCCCACCGAGGGCACCCCGGCCGCCGACAGCACGTCCAGCGTGGCCGACATGGCCGCGATCTGTGCCGTGAACTCGGCCGCCGGCGCCGTCAGATCCACCGGCAGCCCCGCGATGCCCCACCGCAAGCCTCGCTCGGACAGGGCGGCCGCGGCCTCCCGGATCGCGCTCTGGTCGCCCAGCCCGGCCAGATACCCGACGTCGGGATCGACTCCGCCGAATCCGTGCTCGACCGCGAGCTCCACCGTCGTCGGGAAGTCTGCGGAGAGACCGAGGGCAGCGAGGCTCAGGTTGGAGTACATGGCGTCAGCGTAGGCGCAACGGATCGCCGCCGGCCGCCCCAACCCGGCGATGGTCAGACCAGGACGCTATACAGGGCGGGGTGAGTCGAGGGACTCGCGACGACGATGGACTCGCGACGACGAAGGAGCACGCGGATGCAGTACAGGCAGCTGGGCAGGTCCGGTCTGAGGGTCTCGACCATCACCTTGGGGACGATGGGGTTCGGCGGCACCGGTTGGGCGAGCCCGGTCGGCCATCTCGGGGTGGAGGATGCTCGTCGGCAGATCGATCTGTGTCGCGAGGCCGGGGTGAACCTGATCGACACCGCCGACATCTACTCCGACGGTCTGTCGGAGGAGATCCTGGGGCAGGCGCTGGGAGCGGACCGCGAGGACGTGCTGCTGGCCACCAAGGTGCGTGGGGCGATGGGGGAGGGGCCGAACGACGACGGACTCTCCAGGCACCACATCATCCGCGGGGTCGAGGACAGCCTGCGGCGGCTCGGCACCGACTACATCGACCTGTACCAGGTGCACGAGTGGGACGGCCTGACGCCGCAGGAGGAGACGCTCTCGGCGCTGGACGCCCTGGTGCAGTCGGGCAAGGTGCGCTACATCGGGTGCTCCAACTACACCGCCCGCCAGCTGATGAAGTCCCTGTGGATCTCCGACCTGCGGGGCTGGGAGTCCTACGTCAGCCAACAGATCTACTACTCGCTGCAGGCGCGCGATGCCGAGAACGAGCTCATCCCCATCGCGGTGGAGGAGGGCCTCGGCGTGTTGGTGTGGAGCCCTCTGGCGGGCGGGCTGCTGTCCGGCAAGTACCGGCGCGGGCAGGACGCACCGGAGGGGACCAGGCGGTTCCAGGGCTGGACGGAGCCTCCGGTCGACCACGAGGAGCGCCTCTACGACACCGTCGAGGTGCTGATCGCGATCGGACAGGAGCACGGCGTCTCGGCGGCGCAGGTGGCCCTGGCGTACACGCTGGCCAAACCCGCCGTGACGTCGGTGATCATCGGTGCCCGCACCGAGGAGCAGCTGCTCGACAACCTGGCGGCAGCCGAGCTGACGCTGACGGCCGAGGAGATCGAACGCCTGGACACGGTCAGCCAGGCGCCGCTGCTGTATCCGTACTGGCACCAGGCCAACACTCAGCCCGGCCGCTTCAGCCCGGCCGATCTGAGCCTGATCGGCCGACACCTACCGGCCTGAAACACTCCAGGCCGGCAGGTCGGTCGGACGCGAGAACTCAGTCACCCATGGGTCGGTGAGCTGTGCTGGCCGGCCGGGGTGCCCGCAGCGGGGAGCTGGTCCCACCACAGCGGCACGGCGTCGGGTACGAGGTTCCGGGTGCTGCGGGTTCTCGCCCGCACCGCCCAGACGACGATCCCGACGAGCAGCCCGAGCGCCGCGAGCAGCAGGATGGCGGTTCCGGCCGGGCCGGAGATGGCGTGCGTGATGATCATGTGGTCCCCCCCGAGACGACGACGCACTCCCTGCGCCGTTGATCGTCGGGCCGTCGCGCGCGTCCTGACAACGGCGTGGACCCGACGATCGCCAGCGTACGAGAGATCGGCCTCGGCCGCTGCCGATCCGGGAGGGTCGTCAACGGCGATCGCATCCAGATGGCTCGGCAGCTCTCTGAGAATTCACCAATCCGGGCCGCCTCCGGCTCCGAATGAGTGGACGAAGCGAGATCGGTCGCGTCGTCGACGAGGTCATCGAGAACACAGGAGCTGCCGATGTTGGAATCCACCGCCCACGCGCGCGCGGTCGCCGACCCCCGGGTGTCGGTCGTCAGCCCGGCTCCCCGTGCGGCCTGGGACGCGGTCCTGGCCAGTGACCCCGGCGCGACCGCGCTGCAGACGCCCGAGTACTTCGCCGCGGTGCTGTCCGGCACCGGCGGCCGGGACGCCAGCCGGCTCTACATCCTTCCTGAGGGGCGCCGGCTGGTCCTGCCGCTGGTGCAGCAGCGCTCACTCCCCGGGTTCCCGCTGCTGGCGGACTTCCCCGGTGGCTTCGGCCACGGCAGCCTGCTGGCCACGGACGGTCTGCGACCCAGTGACGTACGGCTGGTGGTGCGGGACCTACGCGGCCGAGCCGTGAGCACGCGACTCGGCGGCGGGCACCACACCGCCGAGCAGTGGAGCGCGGGGCTGACCAGCGGCGCCTCCGCCGAGCCGCGTCGGGTGGACGTGATCGATCTCAGCAACGGTTGGGACGAGGTGTACGGGCGTGGCTTCAGCCGCAGCGCGAGGTACAACGTCCGCAAGGCCGAGCGGGCCGGGGTCGAGGTGGAGTGCGACACGACCGGCCGGCTCATCCCGGTCTTCTACAGCCTCTACCTGAGCTGGGTGGAGCGGTGGCTGCCGCGCTCGGGCATGCCGGGATCCCTGGCCCGCTACTCCGCCTTGCGCCAGGAGCCTCGTCGCAAGTTCGACGCCGTGGCCGCCGAGATGGGCTCGAAGTGTCGCGTCTTCGTCGCCTGGCACGAAGGCCGCCCCGTGGCGAGCTGCATCACCCTGGTCCACGGCCAGCACGCGATCGGGTGGCGCAGCTACAGCATCAAGGAGCTCGCCGGCCCGGTCTGCGCCAACAACCTGGTGCAGGCGCGGGCCCTGGCCGACGCCGCCGCGGCCGGTTGCCGCTACTTCGATCTGGGGCAGTCGGGCGAGACGGCGAGTCTGCTGAGCTACAAGCGCTCGCTCGGAGCCACGGCCCGCGAGGTCGTCGACCTGCGGATCGAGAAGCCCTCGGTCTCGCTCGTCCGTCGGACCCAGACCTCGACGCAGCAGTGGGCGGTGCGGGCGATCTCACGTCCCGGCCGGCCCACCTCGACCGAGACGGCCTCGACCACGACGGCCTCGACCAAGACGGCCTCGACCAAGACGGCCTCGACCAAGACGGTGGGCTCACGCTGATGAAGATCACCTGCGTCGGCGGCGGGCCCGCCGGTCTGATGTTCGCGATCCTCGCCGGCCGGGCGGGCCACCAGGTGACCGTGCTGGAGCAACGGACACCGGCGGAGAGCTTCGGTTGGGGAGTGGTCTTCTGGGACGGGCTGCTGAAGGCTCTCGACAGCCACGATCCGCAGACCGCGGAGGCGGTCCGGCGGGAGGCGTACCGCTGGAACGACCAGATCGTGTCGATGAGGGGAGCCGAGGACGTCCGCCTGCCCTCGTACGGCTACAGCATGGGGCGTCGACGGCTCCTCGAGCTCCTCGGGTCGCAGGCCGAAGGAGCCGGCGCGACCTTCCGCCAGGGGACCTTCACCGACAGTCCGGACACACTGGGCGCGGACCTGGTGGTCGCGGGGGACGGGGTGAACAGCGGGCTCCGGCAGCGGAGCAGCTTCGGCACACACCGGGTCCGGGGGCGCAACAAGTTCATCTGGCTGGGCACCGACAAGGAGTTCACCTCCTTCACCTTCCCCTTCGTCGACACGCCGGCCGGATGGCTGTGGGGACACGCCTACGGCTATGCGGACGGGGCCAGCACCTTCGTCGTCGAGACGACTCCCGGAGACCTGGTCCGGTCTCGGGTTCGCCACCCTGACGGCCGCCGGTACGGTCCGACGACTCGAAGAGCTGTTCGCCGACTCTCTCGACGGTCACCGCCTGCAGCTGCGCGCCAGTCCGTTCGACGGTCACCCCTGGACCGAGTTCGTCGAGGTCCGGAACCGCCGGTGGCGGGTCGGCAACGTCGTGCTGCTCGGCGATGCGGCCCACACCACCCACTTCACGATCGGCTCCGGCACCAGACTCGCCATGGAGGACGCCATGGCCCTGGCGGACGCGCTGGCCGAGGCGCCCGATCTGGACACGGCCCTGAGCCGCTACGACGAGAGCCGGCGGGAGCATCTGCGCGGCGTCCAGCGCGTGGCGCGACGCAGCGCCCGGTGGTTCGAGCGGGTGCCGCGCTACATCGACCGGCCGACGCCGGAATTCGCCCTGCTGATGGAGAACCGGCGGTCGCCGGTGATGGCGCGGCTGCCCGTCGGCGCCTACCTGCGACTGACCGGCGCGGCCGCCGACCTGCCGATGATCGAGGCGCCGCTGCGGCGGTTGCTCAGCCGCCTGTGACCTCGACGCGGCCGGATCAGACCGCCAGCCACGGCTCGAAGCCGAAGACCAGGGCCGCGTAGGAGGTGGGCGGGGTGAGCACTGTCGCCATGCCCGAGGACGGGCGGGCCGACGGCTCACCCCAGCCGGCGAACGTGAAGGGTCGGACCTCGTCACCCCGGACGAGCAACGGCGTGCGTTCGTCGCCGACCACGACCGTGCCGTCGGGTAGGTCGCGGAAGGGCGCTTGCCAGACGTGCCGGTCCGCGGCCCGATCCAGGCCCTGACCACGACGAAGCCGCTCGGCGTTCAGCCGTGCGTCGAGCTCGGTCGAGCGCAGTGGGGCCGAGGCTCCCAACGAGGCGCTGACCGCGTCCCGATAGCGGCGATATGCCTCGCGTCGACACGACGCGCAGGGACGATGGCCCGCCGCCAGCCCCACCGCGTCGTCCAGGAAGAACAGCGGTGTCCAGTGTCGTGGCGCGGCCAGGGGCGAGCGGTGGTCGCGATGGCGGAGCGCGCAGGTGATCCACAGCGTCCCCGCGTGATGGCGGACGACCCGTTCGCGATCGTCGACGAGGCACCCGCGGTTGCCGGTGAAGTGACCGCGGTCGGCGACCGCCTGCAGGTCGCCCCACGGGTTCACGCGGTTACGGCGCGGCATCTCGGCCCGGGACGACGGTCCGGTGGGTCGCGATCATCAGCGCCATGACCGCGACGGTACGCGACGACGGCGCGGCGGCGGAGGGCGCCGACCACTCGGGACGCGTGCACGCTCGACGGCTCTGGAGTGTCTGCGAGACTCGCGACTGTGACTCAGGCACCGAAGACGCGCACATGAACATCCCACCGGAGACGTTCCGGCGGGTGCCGGCCGACGCGTTGCGCGACCTGGCCGTACGGCTGGGACTGGCCGCCGGGCTGTCGTCCGATCGCGCTGAGCTGCTGGCCGATCTGCTGTCCGCCAACGATCTGCGGGGGGTGGTCAGTCACGGGACCGGTCAGCTGGCGACCTACGTGCGGTTGCTGCGCGACGGGACCCTCAATCCCGATCCTCGGCCCGAGGTGGTCCGGGAGACCCCGACCAGTCTGCTGGTCGACGGTGACGGTGGTCTGGGCTACTTCCCTGCCTACGTCGGAACCCGGCAGCTGATCACGAAGGCCGAGGACGCCGGGATCGCCGTCCTGGTCACGCGCAACCACGGACACTTCGGGGCGGCGGGGCTCTACTCCCGGCTCACCCTCGAGCACGATCTGCTCAGCTTCGTCACCTCCGGCCATCAGCTCGACCTGCACCCGGGCGACCCGGTGTACGCGGCCGCCGGGGGCTCACCGATGTCGTTCAGTGCACCCACCGCCGACGAGCCCGCCCTGGTCCTGGACTTCGGCGCCATGCACGACCTCTACGAGGACTCGTCGCGAGACCTGCTGGCCGAGCTCGCGCCCGGGCTGGTCCATCGCAGCATCGGCCTGGGCATGGTCTGCCAGAGCTGGGGCGGGCTGCTGGCCGGCGTTCCCCTCGATCCCGGACAGGCTCGGCGTCGCTGGCCCGGAGCGAACCAGGGGTCGATGGTGATCGCGCTGCGCATCGACCTGTTCACAGATCCCGTGCAGTTCAAGACGGAGATGGATGCGTACGCCCGAGCGGTCCGTACGCTGACGCCGATCCCGGGTGCGGCGAAGAGCTACCTGCCGGGCGGCCCCGAGGCGGAGGCCGAGTCGGACTACCGGGCCCACGGGGTGCCGGTCGGACTCGAGCACCAGCGGCTGCTCGAGCAGGCGGCTGCTGAGCTCGGCGAGTCCGTCCCGTGGAGCAGCCCACCGAGCTGACGAGCGCTCGCAGTCAGGAGGCTCGGGAGAGTTCTCACGCACCACAGATGACGGTCAGCTCGAGAGCGGGATCTCTGGTGTGATGAGCGTTGGTCGAGGTTCGTCCCTCACGACCCGGAGGTGGGGTGGGGTTCGTCGGGGCGGGTGTCGGCGGCCATCGCCGCGGTCTCGAAGGTGATCAGCAGTCGGCGGCAGCTCGCAAGGGCCGCTTCGGCCTCGGATCGACGCGGCGCGGCGAAGTAGTCACGGGATTTGATGGAGGTGAGCCAGCGCTCGAATCTGGCCAGGTCGGCTTCGGATTCTTCGACCTCGGTGTAGGTGGCGTTGTCGCGGTCGATCTCGTGGTGGATCTCGTCCACGAACTGGGCGCTGCGTTCGATGACTTCGCCGTACTCGCGGTCACGGTCGGCTTGTTGCTCGGCGGTGACCTGGGCTTCTTCGTCGGGGTCGACGAGTCGGGTGCGGATGATCCGGGCCCGACCCCCGCCGTCTCCGACGCGGCGGGCGAGGTCCTCGACGGCCGCGGCGACAGCGGGGTCGGCGGGAAGCAGGCACACTGAGTTGTGGAGATAGACGGCACCGAGTCGCCGCAGTTCTCGCCAGACGCGGACCCGGAGGCTGTCCTGCGGACCGCTGGTCATGGCGATCAGTAGCCAGCCTTCTTGCGTCGACACGTGCCGAGAGTAGCCCGTGTTACGGTCGTAACATGCCGCTGGTCGTGTGGGGATTGGACGAGGTCTTCGAGGCCATCGGCGGGGTGTACTTCGTCATCGTGGGCATCTTCGTGCTGCTCGTCCTCCTCGAGCATGGACTGACGGCAGAGGCGCCGACCCGACGGCCGGCCCGTCATCGCCGGAGCAGTGCTGAAGGGCGGGAGACGGAAGCGGTGCGGCGACCCGAGCGCCGATGAGGCAGGGCCCGAGCCTCTTGGGCGGTGGGCTGCCGGAAGGCAGCTGCTTCGAGGACCTGCTCGCGGAGTGAGACGGGCCCGCTACCGCGGCGGACGGGCGGTTCGGTGGAGGTACCAGTTGTGCGCGAGCAAGGCGCAGCTCGACCCGATGATGGCGCCGGCGAGGATGTCGCTCAAATGGTGCATACCGCGATAGAAGCGGCCGACAGCGACCATGACCGGCACCACGACGGCGACCGCCGTGAGCGTCCGACGCAGGGCGGCCCGCTGGATGCGTCGACAGATCAGGATCAGGCTGAGGTAGAGGGCGACCGACGCGCCGACGTGACCGCTGGGATAGCTGCTCATCGGCAGCAGGTTCTCGAGCCTGTCCACCGACGGCCGTTCCCGTCGGATGATCGCGGTGACCCCCAGATAGATGCAGAGCTGCAGCACGACGGCGATCACCGGCGTCAGCGCCAGCCGCCAGTCCCGCATCCGCCACCAGACCAGTCCGAAGATCAGCAATCCTCCGGCGACGACCATCGTGGTGCTGCCCAGGTACGACGTGGTCGCTGTGACCGCGTTCCACGTGGCGCTGCGGCGCGCAGCGACCCACTGATTCATGGCGTCCTCGGCGGTCAACGGCGCGGCGAGAGGCCCGACGATGAGAAGGCCCAGTCCTGTGATCAGACCCCACAGGATCAGCGCTGGAGCGACGACGTACACCACGAGATCTCGCCCGTCGGCCCAGCTCGGCCCATCGACCCTGGTCGCTGTCGGGTGGCCGCCCGACCCCTTGGCTGGATCCGTTGTGCGACCAGTGGTCACCTCGTCAGCTGAGCCACCTCGACCCGTGTCGGGTTGATGTTCCATGGCGATCCTTCCCTGATCTGTCTGCCCCTTCACATCCAAGCGGGTCCGCGTCGGTGGTGCGATACAGGGTGGTGAGATGGCGCAGTGACGGCTGACCACCACGATGATCAGGCTGAGCGGGTGCTTGGACCCGAATCGGGCGTGATCAGGCCGCTTCGTGCGAATCGCATCCCGTCATGCTCTCCGAGGTCCAGCCTGGGTCTCAGTCTCGGCCCGCGCCGCGGACCGAGTGGGGACGGCCCGTGCCCCAGCAGCTCCTACCCGACCCATACAGTGACGTGGGTGGTCGACCAGCACAGCCGAAAGGTGCACCGCCACATCGGCAGTGCTCACGGCACGCATGGCCGGTCGGCGAGGAGCTGGTCCCGGTCGAATCGACAGCGGCCGGTCGGTGGTCGGGTCGTACCCGTGCCGTCTGATCGTTGTCCCGCTCTCCGTCGACCAGCGATCCCGACGACGGGACGTGTTCGGGCGAGCAGGAGATCCCACCGGGTGCGCTCGGTTCGGGCACAGTGTGGCCACCTCAGCCGGTTGGCTGCCGGTACGGCGCTCGCCACCGGGTCAGCCCCCAACAGGTCCCGGTCGGGGGGATGAGCGTGTCGTGGTGGCCACATGAGCTGGACGTTGGTGCTCGAGCTGGTGGTCTCAGTGGCGTTCGGTGTGCTGTCTTCGGTGATCCCGGTGTTCAGCTGTGAGGTCTTCATCGCTGCCGCACAGATCGGCGGACTGGCTCAAGAGGTCACCACGGCAGTGGGATGTGCGGTCGGGCAGGCGATCGGCAAGGTCGGCATGGTCGTGCTCCTGCGCCGTGGCGGCGACTCCCGCCTGGCCAAGCGCTTCAACGAACGCCGCCCGCGGAAACCGGCCGGCAAGCTTCTGACAAGACTGCGTGGCTGGTCCGACAAGATGCTGGCCCTCCTGAGTCATGAACGGTGGGGCCTGCCGATCGTGTTCTTGTCCTCCTGCGCCTACGTACCGCCGCTCTATGCGGTCACCCTCGCCGTTCCGGCTACACCGATCCCCGTCATCCCGTTCGGCCTCACCGTCCTTCTCGGCCGACTGGTGCCGTTCCTCGCCATCGCCTTCGGCATCTCAGCCCTGGTCAACTGAGTCTGCGCGCAGCTACGACAACGCCGCAGAGCGGTCCCCCCTGCTCGGTCGTGGGACTCGTCATGTCACGTCTTTCTCAGGGTGTGGCTGGGTGGTTGGCCGTAGACCCTTCGGTACTAGACGCCGAACCGGGGCAGGCTGGAGAAGCCCCACGGGCGGCGATCCCGGTCACGGACTCCCCGTCACCGGGTTGGGCTGATCTCAGGTCGTGGTGGGCGCGGTCGAGGCGGGCCCGGTGGACGTAGCCGATCGGTGAGAGGCCGTGGTAGCGGTTGAACGTGACGTTCAACGCGCGCGGGCTGACCCGGGCAGCCGCTGCGAGGTCGGCCAGACGGATGGGTGTGTCGAGGTTGGCGTCGATGTAGGCGATCGCTCGGCGCAGCGATGCCGGTGACGTGCGGGTCGGTGGGAGAATGGCGTCGGTCATGGTGCCGTTGCGGAAGCAGGTCAAGGCGGTGGTGGTCAACAGACGGGACAGGTCATCGGCCAGCAGGGCGCCGTTGGTGTGGGCCGCGTTGGCCAACGCGACGCGTTGAACCAGCGTGACGGTCTGATGCCAGTGGGCGGCCGCCGCGGTGACACCGCGGTGGCGATCGATCGTCACCGGACTCGTCCTGCCGGTGATCACAGCGGCCACGGCCGTGATCATGGCCGGTGTCGCGCATGGTGCCGTCGGCGTCCAAGTGTTCCAGGCGGCTCGGTACGGCTCGTGCTGGCGAACGGCGATGGCGTCGCCGGCGCCGAGCCGGAAATCGCGGTGGCCGACCTCGATCTTCAAGGTGGGATACCGGATCTGGAAGATCCCGGGCCAGCCCAACCCGTCCCTCGGGAACATGGTGACGGCCATCGTATGCCGGAGTCAGCTGATCGCCGCCGCCCCGAACTGCGGCACATCACTGCGTACTAACACGTCGGTGGTTCCGTGATAAGTGACGTCGAATCGCTGTAGAGCGGACGGAGGTAGTCGTGACCCTCTGCCGCGTCCCCGGTGGCGTAGCCAGAGCGATGAAAGCCACGCCCGGACACTTGCGTCACCGAGCCTCGGCCCCGCCGGCGGTGCGTCTGCCCGCACGGGTGTTCCGCTGATCGTCGCTGGGAAGGCAACGGTTGGCGACCAGGTCCTGGGCGAGGTCGACGAGCTTGCGGTTGGTGTCCTGGGAGACCCGGCGCAGATACGCGAACGCCTGGTCGGCATCGACCGCGAACCGTTCCATCAGAATCCCTTGGGCCTGCCCGATGACCGTCCGCCCCGCCATCGCCTTGCCCCGGTGGTCGATCTCACGGCCGTCCGCGACCGCAACCGCGAGCTGGTCGGCCAGCATGTCGCGACTGCGATCGCGTCACTGGTCCAGGTCGGTTCGTCCCCGTACAGGTTCGACGCCCCGATCGTGTCCTGGTCGGTGCCGAGCAGCAGCGACACCATGCCGTGCACGCCGTACTCCGACACCATCCGCAGCCCCCACCGGGGCCACCGCCGGTCACCGGCCAGCTCGTGACTGATCTCGGTGTGCTTGAACCGGACCGCGTCCAGACACGGCCCCTCACCCAGCTCGTACTGCAGCGCGTCGCCGTCAGCGACGACCTGGTCGGTGGTCGCCGCACCCCAGACCCGGTCCCGCGACGCCATCGTCACCCCGGCATGGTCACAACCGTCGACCAGCTCCACCACCAGTTCCACGCCGCTGATCCGAGCATCCTCGGTTCGGGCCCGTGGACGAACCGGGCGAACTCACCGGTCCCTTCTCCCTCTCAGCAGCCATCACAGCCCTCAGCTTCCGCCAGCCTCGGCCCCCCTTGGGCGCACAGAACCACACGAGCCGCTGTTTGACTCACCCCTCACTATGTCAGCCCTGGCACCTCGCGTATACCCGCGCAGCATGGTCGAGCTCGATCTGGTGACCTGGCGGGCTTGCGCGACCGACACTGCCGGGAGAGGGGCTGGAGATCCTAGGTTGACCGGCGTCTTCAGGTCTCGCCGGTCAAACAGTGCGCCGGCGAGACCGATCTCCATCAGATCGTCGTCGAACGGGCGGCCAGGAACCGCGTCGTCCCCTGATCTGAAGGGATGATGTCCTGGCCCTTCGCCAGGCGAGTCGTCCAGGACTGTGGACTCTGCTCCGCGCCGCGTCCGGGATCGAGGACCCGTATCAAGGAGCATCCGGCGCGTTCACTGACCATGCATCCGATGCGAGACGTGTGACGACGCAGGTCGGCGGGTAACTGAGCGGATGACCTACGTCAGCGCACACCGCCACTGATGGTCTGGTCAGTTTCGGTCGGCGTGTCCGTAAGTACTGGCTGGTGACCACGGTGTTCGGTCTGATCGTGGCGGTGTTGGATGTGATCGGGTTGGTGATCATCGGGGTGCCGCTGTATCTGACGTGGGGGTCAGTGCTTCCACCGCGCTGGCGAGTCCATGAACGCGGTCGAGTGACTCATCTGATCCTCGACGGCTCGGCCGCCTGCGGCGAACCCGGAACGAACTGGCGGGTCGTCGCGGGAATGTCTCGCTGCCCCGTGTGTGGGCCCGCCAACGCAGATCTGCAGGTCCAGCCGGCGGCCTGACAGCCACGCCGTCATGCCCTCCGGCTGTCCCCAGGAGGGTCGGCCAGCGGACTGTCTGGATCACCGATGAATTGCCACATCGGTCAACGTCTGGACCGTTCAGCTCGGAGGGCGGCTTCGCCACTCCGATGGCAGTACCGCGAACCACATGACGTCACGGCGGCGCCCTTGCCAAACAGCATGCGACCGCATCGTTCCTTCGTAGACGAAGCCGGCCCGACGTGCCACCGCCGCTGAACTCTCGTTGCCGGCTACGACCGTGAGGAACACTCGCGCTGCTCCCAGCCCGAACAACCATGTGGTGAGCAGCACGACCGCTCGAGTGGCGTAGCCGCGTCCTCGTCCGCCAGGTACGAGCCAGTAGCCGATCTGCGCCACGTCCTCACCGGTCCAGCTGTCCACTCCGCAGCAACCAACCGGTTCACCGCTCTCGGCGTCCTGGATGAGGAAGACGACGCCGTCAGGTATGCCGCTGACCGCGAAAACTTCCAGGTGCTCCCTGAACTCGGCGATCGTCGCCCGAGCCTGGGCGGTCGACGGCGACGGCGCTGGCCGCCCCTGCCGATCATGCTCCCCGTTGAACTCACGGATGGCCGGGTCGGCGCTCGCCTCGACCAAGAACCGCGCATCCTCACGAGTCCATGACCGCAGCACCACCTTGCCGTCGGAGAGGACCAGATCAGAAGGGCTCTCGCCGGCACCGTCAGTCACACAGCTCTCCGAGAACTCATGAGCACACACTCGCACTCACGGTGATGCGGAACCGCCGGCAAGGCCGCCCAGCCTGCTTTACAGGACGGTCCTCCAGGCGAGGTGGTGATCGTCTCGTACGATGGGTCAGAAGACATCGGCCTTTGCAGCGCACCCTCAGTTGGTGCGGGAGACAGCTCCCACCCACCATTCAGACGCCGCGGTGAGGTCACCGGCGTGGAGGACTGCCCGCTTCGCGTCGTCGCGTCCAGCGGTCACCACGACCAGCTGGGCAGCTCCATGGTCGGCCGCCCATGCGCGCGCTCGATCGAGGAGCAGCGGCCGACCTCTGGCCACTCTGGACGCAGCGTCGGTGAAGTCGTCGTCCAGACGGTGGTGCCACCGGGCTCGTCGACCCGACGGCACCTCTCGCGATGCCGAAGCCCTGTACCCGATCGGCGACCTCAGCAACAGCGAACAAGGTGTCCTTGTCCCGACGCAGAGACATGAAGTGATCTCGTTGCCGGTCGACAGCATCAGCCGATGGATTCCAGAACGCGGCGAACCGCTTGCTACGACGGCGGTAGACGGCGATCGCGAGCACCTGCTCAAGATCAAGCCCCTGCGGCCCGGACTATGGTCCAAGACTCACCCGCCTTCCGATCGCGACGTCGGACTTCGGTTACCCAGCGCGGCAGCGTCTCCGGTCGCGACGATGTCTTCGGCGATCTCCCGGAGCTTCCGATTGGTGTTGTTACTGGCCCGTCGCAACAACGTGAATGCTTCGTCCTGGGTGACGAAGCGTCGGGTCATGATGATCCCGATGGCCTGACCGATCATTCGTGACGTGCACAATGCAGTCTGCAGCTCCTCGACCTGGTCCTGTCGAAGCACACCCGCCTCATGCAGCTCCAGGATCATCTGACGGTCGATGTCGACGTGCGCTTCGAGATCATCGATCCGGAGACTGTCCTTCGTCGCGAGCGCCTCGATGGCGTCGACCCGGCTGGTCGCAGTCACCTCCCGGGCATCGCTGGCGTCGGCGCTGTCCTGGCGGGTGTCACTGGCGTCGGCGCGGTCCCTGGCAACACGTTCACGCGTATCGCCGGCATCGGCGCGGCGGCGGTGGCGTCGGCGCGGTCTCCGAGCGCCTCCAGGTGGAGGCGGATGGCGGCAAGCTGCTCACAGAGCAGGTCGATCTGCTCCTGCATCCGCGACGCGGTGTCCGGCTCGTTCGATTCACACCCCTGATCATGCTCTCGTCGACCTCGACGCGGGGAGTATCCCCGCGCCGTACAGGACAGGCGTCGAGGGGCCGTGATGGTACCTCAAGCCGGCGGCAGTGGGCTTTCTGTTGGTGCGGTCATCGCGGCCCCGTCAGACGGCGGTGCCGCCGCGTGCGTAGCGGTGATCCCGGCGACGAGCATGTCGAGGCCGTGGTCGAGCTCGCGTTCTCCGTGGTAGTCGGCGAGATCGGAGGCCAGACTCCGCAAGATAGGGAACTGACGTGGTGGGAGCTGGTGGAGCCCGAGGCGCAACAGGTCGTCGGTCTCGTCGGGGTTCACGATCGTGTCCTGCAGCTCGGCGAGGAGGTGGCCGTAGAGGAACCCGACGTAGGCGCGGTGGATCCGCAGGGCGTCGGCTGCGGGAGAGCCGGCGGTGGTCAGCAGCTCGAGGAAGTGCTCCAACGGGCGCAGCGTGGCGGGCGGGCGGAGACCGAACGCCGTGGCCACGGGCCGGGTCAACAACAGGTTCACCACGTGAGGATGGGCAAGAGCCAGCCGGCGGAAGTTGTGCGCACTGCGCCGCAGCTGGGTCTGCCAGTCCTGCCCCTCCTCGGGCAGTTCGAGCTCGTCGAGCACGAGCTCGACGATCCCGTCGAGCAGGGCCGCCTGATCGGGTGCGTACCGATACAAGGTCATCACGTCGCGGCCGAGCTCGCGGGCGAGTCGGCGTCGAGTGAGGGCGTCCAGACCTTCGGCGTCGACCAGTTGCAGCGCGGTGGCCAGGACCCGCTGCCGCGTCAGGGGAACACGGTTGCCTGTGCTGCCACTCAGGTCCTCGACGGAGGAGCCGTCACCGTCTGAGGGGCTCGATGGTGATCCCCGCCCGGGTGTGCGCTTGCTGCTCATGTGGTGGTGGCGCCTCTGGCAGTCATCATCCGTACATCAGGAGCTTCATTGTCCACCTCACCCACCGCAACTCAGCCGGTCAGCTACGACACCGAGGGTGCGCGCTTGACCACCGAGACCAAGTCGGCCCTCAAGACCACCGAGCTGATCGTCTACGTGCTGGCAGTCGTCGGCGTCCTCGTCGCTGCCGCGGTCACCGACAACGGCGACGACGGCCAGGGTTTCGGCGCAGCCAGCGCCTGGCTCTACGTCACCCTGCTGACCATCGGCTACATGATCAGCCGCGGCCTGGCCAAGTCCGGCAGCCGTGAGCGCTACAACGCGTAGTCACCACTCAAACAGGACCCCATCGGGAGCTTTCCCGGTGGGGTTCTGTTCTCCACAGCCGACCGAGAGACAGCGTCCCGCCGAAGATGGGGCACGCGGCCACCTGTCGCCTTCTGATCCGTTCCGCCTCAGCTCAGAAGCATAGAGGAGGCCGGCCCAAGGTCAGTCTCGTCATGGCGCCCCCATCACCAGTCCTTCGATGGTGTGCATCTGCACGATCGGCACCAGCTCCTCGACCACACGGCACAAGAGGTGTCGCCGCATGTCGTTCGGCACCGAGTCGTAGAACTTCCGAGTCACCTGCGGGTCATGCAGCTCATCATGGCCGGCCCCCGGAGCGTCGACGCCCAGCACCAGCACCGGCCGCGACTCGGCAGAGACGTTCTCCGTTCCGCGGTGCAGAGCCAGCGCTGACCGGGCCGAGATGTCGCCGGCCCTGGGCAGCTTACGAACTGCGCGCTCGTGGTAACGGGACCAGGTGCTGCGGTCGGGGAACATCTGATGGTCGAAGTCCAAGCCGTCTTCCCACTGTGTGCCCAGAGCGATCTCGAACGGTCCCATCTCAGGCACTGTGTCCACGGCGGTCAGGTTGAAAGCCAGCGATGTGAGCCGGTGGTCACGGTAGGTCTCCGGTGGTGAGGGAAAGTCGCGGTGCCAGGGCTGGTTCCTCGCGCCCGGCAACGGGACATCGAAGCCGAGCTCGACGATGAGGTAGTCCGGGCCGAGAATCTCCTCACACACCCCCCGCACCCAGGGATGGCTGATCAGCTCGATGAACCCGCTCAACTGCTCGGGATGGATCTCGACGTAATAGCGGTTCGGCCCGCGCCCCACTGCTCCGCCCTCACGCAAGCGGGCGTCCGCGAACGCGACCTCGATGTCCTGGCGCATCCTCGCGGCCCACTGCGGGGAGAACGCACCACGAAGGGCGGTGATGCCGTCGCTGTACAGCTGTTCACGGGCCGTCGCTACGTCACAGCCGCTCTGGGTCACAGACATCGGTGGCCTCCCTCGTGAGTGCCACCACGCTACAACTCACGACCGCAGTCCGGATCTTGAGCCCCGCCCCCTCAGCGAGACATCGAACATCACAACACGAGGGTGAAACCGGTGCTTGGCTGTGAACCTGGGGGGTATGACACCGACAGCACTGGCGCTGAACAGCACGCGACCATGACAGCCCGGCCGTCCAACGATCGGGGCCCGGCTCCGAGGATCGACATGAAGCATCAACGCGGCCCACATCAGCGTGGTGCCGACCGTGGCCCGATCAGCATCACGGACGCCACCATCGTGCGACCCGTGTCCTTCTGCTCTCTAGACGGAGCCATCCGTGCGGAGGTGAATGCATGAACGCACGTGGAGGTCGGCGTTGCGCTGTGGTGTTCAACCCGATCAAGATCAGTGACTCCTTTCACCAGCTGGTCACCGATGCGCTGGACCGAGATGGCTGGGTGGACACGTTGTGGTTGGAGACGACCGCAGAAGACCCGGGCCGCGCCATGACGGCGGAGGCCGTGGCAGCGGGCGTTGACCTGGTGATCGGTGCGGGCGGGGACGGAACCATCCGTATCGTCGCCGACGGCCTGGCCGGTACCGGGATACCGATGGGCCTGATCCCGGCCGGTACCGCGAACCTGCTGGCCCGGAACCTGGACGTGCCGCTCCAGGAGGCTGCAGCCGTCGAGGTGGCGGTGACCGGGAAGCCACGCACCATCGACTTGATCAAGATCACTGTCGATGATCGTGAGGTCGAGCACTTCGCCGTCATCGCCGGGATCGGTGTCGACGCGATGATCATGGACGAGGTCGACGACGACCTGAAGGCCAAGGTCGGATCCGCCGCGTACTTCCTCGCCGCGGCCAAGGCCCTCGGTCGGCTGCCGGTCGATATGACGGTGCAGGTCGATGACCACCGCCCGAAGCGGCGTCGGGCCATGCTGTGCGCCATCGGGAACGTCTCCGACCTGCAGGGCAACATCACGCTGATCCCTGGCGCCCGCCCCGACGACGGCATGCTCGACGTCTACATCGCCTCCCCACACCGGCTCCGGCACTGGCTGCATCTCGGCGTGCGTCTGGCCACCCGCCGCCCCAAGAAGGACGACCAGGTCGACCAGTGGACCGGCACGACCGTCAAGATCACGATCGACGGATCAGACAACTATCAGCTCGACGGTGACGTCATCGGGAGATGCACCCGGATGGTCGCAGAAATCGTGCCGGCCGCGCTCACCGTCCACGTGCCTGCTGCAGACCCTGCCGCGTTGGAGCCGTCGTCGACACCGTCGCCGACCGGAACAGACGAAGCGCCGACCCGAACAGGTGTGGCACCAGCCGCCGCCCGGGTCGCCGCGTGGCGTCAGCGATGGTCCCTGCGGCACGGAGACTACGGGTTCACACCCACCACCACCATGGTCGAGGAGAGGCCGGTCCGGTCGCTGTCGACCGGCCGCCGCCACGATCTCCCTGAGGTGGTTCTGCTGCCCGGCATGGGAGCACCCGGATACCTGGCACCGCTGACGCGAGAGATCTCGGCCTGGACCCAGGCCACCGTGCTGGATCTGCCCGGGTGGCGGGCAGGGCGGGCCCGAGCATGCCCGTCCACACTGACCGGGGTCGCCGTGGCGACGGCGCGGTGGCTGGAGACCACCGACCGGGAGAAGGTCATCCTGTTCGGCCACTCCACCGGCGCCCAGTCGGTCCTGGCAACCGCGCTGCTGGTACCTGACCGTGTCGCCGGCGTGGTCATCGCCGGACCCACCTTCGACCCTGCGGCTCGGACGTTTCGTGCGCTCCTCCGGCGGGTCCCGGCCGCGCTGCGACGAGAGCCGTTCGGCGAGATCGGCGTCGTCGCACCGTCATATCTGGCCAGCGGAGGCGTCGACTTCGTCCGCTTCCTCCGCACAGCCCTCGACGACCAGCCAGAAGACACCATCACCAAGCTCGCCACACCCATTCTCGTCCTCACCGGCGAACACGATCGACTCGCGCCACCATCCTGGGCGCAACACCTCTCCGACCTCGCCTCCGCGCCCTGCAGAGTGCTTCCCGGTTCTCACAACGCGCCCTACCCCTATCCGGGGGAAACCGACGCTGCGTTGCACCAAGCCGTCCAGTCCTGGAACGGATCGA
This sequence comes from uncultured Actinomycetota bacterium, assembly GCA_963794405.1. Lineage (GTDB taxonomy): Bacteria > Actinomycetota > Actinomycetes > Propionibacteriales > Propionibacteriaceae > Microlunatus. The sequence continues at coordinate 179,441 of CAWCDP010000011.1, read as the reverse complement.
AGAGCGCGACCTGACTCACGAATGGATCTCGGGATGCGCTGAAAGACCTCCGACAGCCAGCATCACCGCCCTATCTGGCTGTGCTCACCGTCATCGACATCGACGCCGTCGACCTCGAAGCAGCCTTCGGCTCCGCCATTGCCGAGGTGAACCACTGGCTGGACCAGGCTGGGGGCGACAGTCCTCGTGCGCCCGTGTGACTCTGTGGCGTTCTCGATCGACGGTCGTCAATCAAGGGATTCCACCAACTGTCGACCAGACCGATGAGTTCAGGTGGTCTCGTTCGTCTGAAGAGCTGGGAAGCCCAGCCGCCTCGACTCAGGAGCAGTCATGAGTTCCAGCCCTCGCGACGAGACCAAACCGCACGAATTCGGCCGCGCGCTCATCTGGACCGGGAAGCGACGCCACAACACTGCCAGAAGCCATGACGGGCAGGGCAAGCCCCGCGAAAGCCGCGGTCGGCGATGCACCAGTCCTCGCCTACATCGCCAGCCTCCCTCAACCGCAGCGCGGCATCGCCGAAGCCGTCGATGCGCTAGCAGCCACCACGCTGCCTGACCTCAAGCGTTCCGTGAAGTGGGGCATGGCGTACTACGGCGTCGGCGACGGGTGGTGCTTCAGCTCCGGCGGCTTCGCTGGCCACGTCAAGCTCATGTTCATCAACGGCGCGGCGCTCGAACCGACACCGCCGGTCACTCCGGTCGGGATGGGCAGATCGACACGAGGTGTGGAGCTCGAATCGGTGGACGACCTCGACGCAGTCCAGATCGCAGCCTGGATGAAGCAAGTCGCGTCTGTGCCTGGTGTCGGAGGCAAGAGACGTTGAAGTTGTCAACGGCAGCATCCGTCAGTCGGAGGGTGGGGAACAGTCGTCGGATGGTCTGGGCGGGGAGTGGTCAGTGAGCTAGCGGTACGAAGAATGGGCTCCGACCGAGCATCGGGGGGTTCGGTGCCGACCGTCAGGCGAACCGGGCGATCAGCTCATCCACCGGCAGGTCGAACTCCCTGTCGCGCCAGAAGTAGGTCCGGTCGTGCTCGCCGATCTGACGCACGATGCGGCAGGGGGTGCCGACCGCCACGACATCGGCCGGCAGATCCCGGGTCACGGTGCTCCCGGCGCCGATGACGGTGTTGGCGCCGATGGTGACACCGGGCATGATCTGCACGCCGGACCCGATCCAGACGTTGTCGCCGATGCTCACCGGGAGGTTGAACTGGGCGGAGCGGACCCGCAGCTCCGGCAGCACGGGGTGTCCCGCGGTGGTGATCACGACGTTCGGTCCGAACATGACGTTGTCGCCGATGTGGATCGGCCCGTCGTCGACCAGTGTGAGGTTGAAGTTGGCGTACACGTGGGCGCCGAGATGGACGTGGCGACCTCCCCAGTTGGCGTGCAGGGGAGGTTCGATGTAGCAGCCGGCGCCGGCGGACGCGAACATGCGCTGCAGCAGCTCGGACCGCTCGGCCGACTGGGACGGCCGGGTCGCGTTGAAGTCGTACAGCAGCTCGAGGGCGTCGGTCTGCTGCTCCGACAGGGCAGTATCCGTCGGGTCGTAGATGAGTCCGGCGTCCATCCGCTCGCGATTGTCCACGTCAGCATCGTTCCACAGCGCTGCTCGGGCCCGCCCCGTCAGCGGACGGCTGGCCCGATCAGATGGGCTGAGGTCGACGAGTCAGCCGGCCGTCGCCTGGCTCCACCGCTTTGTAGCCGATGCCGTAAACGGTCATCACGATCTCGGGCTGCGTGCGGTCCCGTTCGATCTTGGACCGGAGACGCTGGATGTGGACGTTGACGAGCCGGGTGTCGCCGGGATAGCGGAAGTGCCAGACCTGTTCGAGGAGCATGGGGCGGCTGAAGGCCTGCGAGGGCTGCCGAGCGAGGGTCAGGAGCAGGTCGAACTCGAGCCGCGTCAGGTGAATCGTTGTGTCGTTGCGTTTGACGGTGTGTGCGGCGACGTCGATCACGAGGTCGCCGACCCGCACGACGTCGTGGTTGGTCGCAGGTGGGTGCCGTAGCCGACTCCTGATCCGGGCGATCAGCTCTCTGGCTTTGAACGGTTTGGCCAGGTAGTCGTCGGCGCCGGCGTCCAGCCCTGCGACGACGTCGGTGGTGTCGGATCTGGCGGTCAACATGACGATCGGGACCACCGACTCGGAGCGGATCTCGCGGCAGATGGTCATGCCGTCCTTGCCCGGGAGCATCAGATCCAGCAGGACCAGGTCGGGGCGGGTATCGCGGTAGGTAGCCAGTGCCGAGTCCCCGTGAGCGCACCAGATGGGGTCCAGTCCTTCGTTGCGCAACACCAGAGACAGCATCTCGGCGAGTGCTGCGTCGTCGTCGACCACCAGTACGCGCCCGGCCAGTTCGGTCGGGGCCGGAGCGGCGGGTGGGTGGTGCCGAACCGACGGCGCGACGCCTGGCGCGGCGGATCCTGGCTTGATCAGCACTGGACCCGCGGTCCTGTCCGGCCTGAGGGCGTGGACATTCGTGGGTGGAGACGTCGAACCGTCCGGAATACCCATTGCACTCCTTTGTAGGGCTTGGGAAGTCCTTATGAGAGAAGCGCGAGTCTCCGTGAGGAGCATGCGCGGTTGCTAGCGATCGGCTGTGAAAGTGGCGGCACGCACCGGGTTCGATGCCGCCGATCGTCTCCGTGGCGCACGGAGTCGATGATCATCTGCTTGGCGATGACACCGTCGACGGCGAAAGACCCGTTCGGCACCTACCGCCGGGTGGCCACGTCTTCGTCGGCGGCGGACTCGCTGGTGGGCCAGTCGAGCAGGCGGGCACCGAGGACAGCGATCTGCAAGCCGAGACTGTCGGCTGGGTCGGTCGGGTTGCATCCGGTGAGGGTCTCGACCCTGGCCAGGCGGTAGGTGACGGTCCGAACGGAAACATGAAGGCGGCGCGCGGTCTCGGTGGCTACGGCCCCCGTCAGGTAGTACGTCTCCAATGTTCTCAGCAACGGTGCCGCTCCACCGCGGGCGCGGACGAGAGGCGTCAGAACCCCGTGCACGAGGTCCTCCAGCGCCGCCTGGTCGCGGCCGATCACCCGATAGAGAAGCAGGTCTCGTGGTTGGATCGTGGCGGCGTCGAGATCGAGTCGACGGGCGAGCCTCAGTGCCTCCCGCGCCTGCTCGTAGGAGTGGGCGATGCCGTACGCGCCGGGATGGGGCCCACCGGAGGCCACCTGCCAATGGTGGTCAGCGGTGTGTCGGCCGAGCTGGGTGCGGAGGAAGTCGACCGCCGGCAGACGCCTCGTGCCGGCCGTGGTGATGCCGGTGCCCGAACCGCCCGAATCCCCGGGCAGGATGACAACGAGGAAGGTGTCCTTGGTGGCGACGAGGACCTCACGGTCTCCGTAGCGATCGACCACGGCGCGCTCGATCGGGCCGGCCGTCCGGTCCAGCTGATGCGGAGATGACGACGACGGTTCCGCCAGGAGAACCTCGTGGCCCCGACTGAGATCGAGCCCGAACGGCTGTGCCCGCTGAACCAGACGAGCGACGTCGGCGTCGCCGCGCAGAAGATCGTCGATGAACTCCCGACGGACAGACTCCTCCTGACGGATCATGGCACGCCGGGCAGCCTGGTGACCGTCGATCAGCACATCGACCGCCTCGTTCACCACCCGCAGCATCGTCTCGGCCGCCGCCTTCGTGCCTCCGGCAGCATGTCCCACGGTGGCGGGCATCGCACGCCACAAGCGCCACGCTGCCGACAGGTACAAGTCCACTGCTTGGTCGGCGTCGACGCCGGCGGCGGCCGTTCGCTCACCCAGCTGTCGAAGAGCGGTGAGCTGGGATGGTTGGGGCCGCCGGCCCTCGGTAGCAGCGTCGAACAGGATCTGGAGGTACTCGCCCAGCAGCTGGACTGACACGCCCGCCTCGCCAGCAGTTCGGGCCGCCCCTGCCACCTGCGCCACCCGATCCGCACCACCGTCGTCGATCGGGTGTTTCCCGCGGTCACGCGCCACCGGATACCTCTCCATCGGACCAACCCTCGCTGTTTGCCGACGTTCGGCAACCACACTGCATCAATGATGACCGACGGTGGCTCTTTCGGGCAGCGGCGATGCCCGGGACAATTGATACATCAGCGGCCAGCAAGCGCCGCCCGACAACAGGAGGTGCCCGATGCCCAGGCAGCAAGCCCCGCGAGCACGGCTGGACCTCCACAACGTCAGCATCGACATCGTCGCTGCCGAGGCCGGACGGTGCGGTTTCACCCATCTGGCCAGCGGACGCGTCTGCTGGCGCCCCCATCGTCACCCGGGACCGTGCCATCAGCAGGCCAGCGCTGTGATGCCGGCCCCGATGTCGTCCCCCCGTTAGCGGCGGCTCAGCCGTCACCCACCCACCGCTGCCCTGCGCAGCAGCACGACCGCCAACTGCTGTCGGGCCTGCTCTCGCGACATCCCAAGGAGCGCACCATGACACTCGAACTCACTGACACCCCTGGCATGCCCACGCCAGCCGTCTCGCAGCTGACTGCTGTGCGGACCGAGCTGGAGCTGCAGCGCAGCTTCCGTATCGAGCAGATCGAGGAGGTGGAGGTCGACGCAACCGAGGCGCTGGCCGCAGGAGACGACATCCGGCTGCAGGTAGCCCGGTCTCTCTTCACCGCGGCCGAGGCTGCACTGCAGGAGATCCATGCTGCGCTGGGCCGCCTCGATGACGGCAGCTACGGCATCTGTGAGCGTTGCCACCAGCCCATCCCCATCGAACGTCTCGAGGTGCTACCCACCAGCCGATCCTGCACCCCGTGCCAGGCGCGCACCGAGTCACGCCGGATCCGCAAGCCCTCCCCGGCAGCCCACGGCAGCTGGCCCATCGCTGGACCGGCCGGCCGGGCGGCCGGGGCATCCTCGTCCTAGAGAACATTCGACGGCCCTCCATCGCCTTGGCGTAACCCGCCGACCCACGTCTCAGACCGCCATCCGGCAGGTCGCAGACCGTGGGTCATCGAGGGGCAGACCGGTGTACCGGCAGACCCCGTCTGCCCTTGCGACACGAAGGATCTCCATGACCACCACCGACACCACTGTGATCGACCGACGATCTCGTCGACAACAGACACACGATCACTCGAGCCTGGACGACGCAGAACGGGTCGATCTCGCGGCCGAGCGTGAGCAGCTGTTCCTCTCCCTCAAGGCCGGAGCTTGCGTCGCGCTCACCCTGCTCTTCCTCCGGCTCGGCATCCCCGGACCCGCCTTCGTCTGCCTGACCATCGGCGTGCTCCTCCTCAGCACGAGTCAGCCAGGCTGCAAGAACACGGATCAAGGATGACGTCATGTTGACGCAACGAGAACGGCGGCTGTTCGAGGACCTGGAACGGCAGTACTACGCCGCCGACGCCCCTGCAAGTCCCGCCGATGACCCTGCCGAGCCCACGGGCACCCCTGCTGAGCCCGCCGACCCGGAGGCGTCATCGAAGGCATGGGTGCTGGAGGTCGGGATGGGCGTCTGCGTGGCGATGGTCGCCATCTGCGGACTCCTCGGTGCACCCGAAGGCGTTGTCTGCTTCACCGGCAGCGCGATGATCTTGGCCTTCATGCAGTACCACATCTGACCGATGGCGGACCGGCCAAACGATCGTTGACCGCCACCCGACCTCGATCCCATGGCGGTCGTACACACACCGAGGAAAAAGAAGATGGACATGACTGCTGCCACCCACCCCGTCCCCGACCGAGTCGTCGTCATCGGCGCCGGAATGGTGGGCCTGTCCACCGCCTGGTTCCTGCAGGAGCACGGAGTCCAGGTCACGGTCCTGGACCGGACAGGGGTGGCGGCGGGCTCATCCTGGGGGAACGCGGGCTGGCTGACCCCCGGGGTTGCGACACCTCTGCCGGAGCCGGCCGTCCTCAGGTACGGGTTGCGGGCAGCTTTCTCACCCTCCTCCCCGGTCTATGTGCCGCCGAGCGTCAAGCCGGCACTTCTCCGGTTCCTCACCGGCTTCGTCCGTCATTCGACGACGAGGGCGTGGAGATCTGCGATGGGGCACCTGGCCCCGCTCAATGACCTGTCCTTGGAGAGCTTCGACCTGCTCGAGCGGGGCGGGGTCCCCGCCGACACCCGCGATGCCGGGTCCTTCCTCGCGGCGTACCGCACCGAGGCAGAGCGCAAGACGTTGCTGGAGGAGATCCAGCACATCCACGCGGCCGGCCAGGACGTCGAGTTCGAGGCGCTCACCGGCGACCAGGCCCGCACGATCGAACCGCATCTGTCGGAAGAGATCGGTGCTGCCATCTTGCTCAGGGATCAACGGTTCGTCGACCCCGGACGCTACGTCCACGCAATCGCCGATTCGGTGAGCGACCGTGGCGGCAAGATCATCGACGGGGCGACGGTCTCCCGTCTTCAAGACATCGGTTCCGGGGTGGTCGTCACCACCGCCGAAGGCTCGGTCGAGCAGTTCGATATGGCGGTCGTCGCGACCGGCGCCTGGCTCGGCGAGCTGGCCCGCCCGTTCGGGGTGCGGAACGTCGTTCAAGCCGGCCGAGGGTACTCGTTCTCGGTCGCCATCGACCGAGTGCCGGAGAGCCCGGTGTACCTCCCCGCACAGCGGGTCGCCTGCACGCCGATCGGGGACCGGCTGCGTATCGCCGGCATGATGGAGTTTCGTGAACCCGATGCCCCCTTGGATCGCCGCCGCGTGCAGGCGATCGCCGACGCCGCCCGTCCGCTGCTGAACGGCATCGACCTGGCTGACCGCCAGGACGAATGGGTGGGCTCCCGTCCGTGCACGGTGGACGGCCTGCCACTCATCGGAGCCACCGGGAGCCCACGGGTCTGTGTCGCAGGTGGCCACGGCATGTGGGGCATCACTCACGGTCCGGTGACCGGCCGACTCCTCGCCCAGATGATGGTGACGGGCACGCCGACCGAGCACCTCAGACCTTTCGACCCTCTGCGACGCCACTGATCAGCTGATCGCGACCGACACGGCTGCTTCAGCGGTTACGCCACCAGATCGCGCTCGTCAGCACCGTGGCGAAGCTGCACCAGCCGGCGTAGGGGAGCAGTGCCCAGCCTGCTCGCTCGTCGCCGCGGAGCGTCCTGGCGACCAGGTCCCAGCTGCTGGCCGACAGCGCGCCGGCGACGAGGATGGCCGGGAAGAGTCGATGGGCTTTGAAGAACACCCAGCTCCAGGAGGCGTTGAGAACGAGGTTCGCCGCCAGCGCCCTTCGGTAGGCCTCGGCCTCCTCACCCTCGAGCCGATCCAACGCCACGGCCGAGGTCACCGCGATGTCGGAGTACAGCACGGTCCACACCACGGGGAACACCGCCGCCGGAGGCTGGATGGCCGGCTTGCGCAGTGTGCGGAACCAGACGCTGGAGGTGTCGCGGCTGGCTACGCTGCCCAGGGCCGCTGTGACCGCGGCGGCGGCAGCCGTCTGCGCCAGGTACTTCCGGACCACCAGCGTCTCCTCTGCGTCGCATCTGTTCAGCACAGACATCCCACAGCGTAGGCGCCCCGTGACCTGCAGGTTCGTGTCACAGGTGATTTCCCGCCGACGCGGGTCCGCCGGCGGTCACTACCCTGGGTCCGTGATGATCGAGACGGACGTGCAGCGCGTGACAGTCGGCCAGGTCGAGCTCGCCTACACCACGGGAGGCGACCCGGCCGACCCACCGGTGCTGCTGGTCGCGGGCCTGGGGGCCCAGCTGATCAGCTGGGAGGACGGCTTCTGTCAGGCGCTGGTCAACCGTGGCCTGTACGTGATCCGGTTCGACAACCGGGACGCCGGACTGTCCACCCACCTCGGAGCGCCCTCGGCCGAGCCTGCGTACGCGCTGGCCGATCTGGCGGACGACGCGGCCGGTCTGCTGGACGCCCTCGGTCTCAGATCGGCCCACGTGGTCGGCGTGTCGATGGGCGGGATGATCGTCCAGCTGCTGGCGATCAGGCATCCCGACCGGGTCGCCAGCCTGACCTCGATCATGTCGACCACCGGCGACCCGTCGGTGGGGGAGGCCAGCGAGGCCGCGATCGCGGTGCTGATGGCACCGGCGGCCCAGACGCGCGAGGGCGTGCTCGAGGGGGCGGTGGTGGCCAATCGCGTCACGGGGTCGCCGTCGTATCCGATGCCGGCGGCGGAGCTGCGGTTGCGGGCGGGCCGGGCCTTCGACCGCGCCTACGACCCCGCGGGCTTCGCCCGTCAGCTGCAGGCCTGCCTGACGACTCCGGACCGTACGGAGGATCTGCGTCGACTCGATCTGCCGTCGCTGATCGTCCACGGTGACGCGGACGCCCTGATCGGGGTGAGCGGAGGACGGGCCACGGCCGCGGCGATCCCGGGCGCGGAGCTCCTGGTCCTGCAGGGTGTGGGCCACGAGCTCCCCGAGCCGCTGTGGCTTGTCGTGGTGGAGCGGATCGCCGGTCTGGTGCAGCGCGCCGAGTCGCTGAGCCGTCGTTAGCCGGTCGTCACCGCGCCGGAGTCGCGGTCGCCCCGACGGCTGTCCGTCCCTGGGAGTGCCCCCGTCGCACGGGTGGTCCGCCGTGGACGGGTTCGAAGGTGTCGAAGCGGGCCTCCAGGACTCCCTCACCGCCGGTGAGGTCGGGTAGCTGCAGCTGGAGCTCGTGCAGGCGGGTGGAGACCAGGCGCACCTCGACCTGGGTCAGGTCCTCACCCGTCGTCTGCGCCACCACCTCGGCACCCCACCGGGTGACGACCCGCTGGACCGCCGACGTGGCGTCGTTCGGGATCTCGATCAGCACCCGGAGCACCGGCTCGCAGACCACCGTGCCCGCGCGTCGCAGCGCCTGGCGCAGCACGATCGGGACCAGCTGGCGGTAGTCGTAGGACGTGCTGGTCGGGCCGCGCCGCGACGGGGGACCGTCCGCGACGCTGTACCCGCAGTCGGTCAGGGTCACCACGCAGTCGGTGACCTGCCAGCCGTACAGGCCGCGCTCGAGCGTGTCGACGACGTGGCGCTCCACCGCGGCCGAGAAGGCGGTCGCGTTCTTGAACAGGTACAGCGGCATGTCACGCGCGGCCGCCGCGGTCACGAACCGGACACCAGAGCCGGGTGGGCCCGGCTCGAACCTGAGTCCGATCGTCGCGTGGTACGGATTGGTGTCGGTGTTGAGCCGCTCCAGAGCGGTTGCGCCGCGGCGAGGGCGCTCGACGTGCAGCACACTGGCGTCCGCGAACTCCACCTCGATCCCGTACTCCTCGGCAAGGGTGGTGGCGATGACCTCCTGCTGGACCCGACCGTAGAGCGACACCACGGCCACCCCGTCGTCATCGGAGCGGGCGGCGATCAGCGGGTCCGCGTCGGAGAGCTCGGCCAGGGCGACGCGCAGGTCCGTGCCCTGCTCGGGTCGGACCGCGAACACCGAGGCCTCCAGCGAGGGCGGGGCGAAGTGCCGCTCGTCGACCAGCCGGTCACCGAAGCCGTCACCGACGCGGGCCTGGGACAGCCCGGTCAGCCGACCGATCTGCCCGGCGCCGACGGTGTCGGTCCGCACCCAGCGACCGTGGTCGAACAACCTCAGCCCAGCCACCTTGCCGACCCGCCCCTGCGGGAGGTCGAGCCGGGTCCGAGCACGCAGGGCGCCCGAGAACATCCGTACGTAGACGATCTTCTCGCCGGCCCCACCCCGTTCGATCTTGAACACCTGGCCCGACGGCTGTCCGCCGACCGCCGGTTCGGTGGTGGGCAGCAGGGTCGCGATCCCGGCCACCAGGTCGGCGACTCCGGCTCCGGTCGCGGCCGAGCCGGCGTAGGCGGGATGCAGCAGGCAGGCGCGGGTCTGCGCCGCCAGCTCGGTCCGCAGCCGCGTGCTCGACCCGGTGCCCGATTCCACGTAGGTGGCCAGGAGCGCGTCGTCGTGCTCGGCGAGCGCGGCCGTCTCCAGCTCCTGGAAGGCTCCGTCGTCGGGGCCGTACGCGGTGAACGCCGCGTCCCGGGAGCCGGCACCGTCGACGTGACCCATCGACAGGACGTGCGGGGTGAGTCGTCGTCGTACGGCTGCGAGGGTGGCGTCGACGTCGGCGCCGGCGCGGTCGATCTTGTTGAGGAACAGCAACGTGGGAACGGACAGCCGCTGCAGTGCTCGCATCAGGATCCGGGTCTGCGGTTGGACACCCTCCACCGCGGAGAGCACCAGCACGGCACCGTCGAGGACGCCGAGCACCCGCTCGACCTCGGCGATGAAGTCGGGGTGGCCAGGGGTGTCGAGGACGTTGACTGTCGCGCCGTCGAGCGGGAACGCGACGACCGCGGCCTTGATGGTGATGCCGCGACGACGTTCCAGCGTCAGCGTGTCGGTCTGGGTGGTGCCGGCATCGACCGAACCGAGCTCGTCGACGACCCCGGCGAGGTGCAGGAGCTGTTCGGTGAGGGTGGTCTTACCGGCGTCGACGTGGGCGAGGATGCCCAGGTTGAGTGAGCGTGTGTGCACGCGAGAACCTCTTCAGATGGTGGTAGCAGGGCCTGAACGCGTGCGCTGCTCGCATCTGTCTGCCACCTGTCGGGTTCTGGACCGGCGTGATCCGGTCGTGACCCACCGTACGAGGGGTCGGGGGACCCGGTCCACATCTTTTCCGCGGGTCTCGACCGTCAGCTGATCTTGCGGCGGTAGACGGCGATGGCGATCGCCTGGGCGATGATCATGAGGGCGAGCAGCCAGGCGAGGGCGATCCAGATGTCACCCCCGACGGGTTGCCCGGCGAAGAGCGCCCGCAGGGTGTCCACGACGGCGGTGACCGGTTGGTTCTCCGCGAACCAGGCGACCGGAGCGGGCATCGAGTCCGTCGGGACGAAGGCCGAGCTGACGAATGGCAGGAAGATCAGCGGGTAGCTGAACGCGCTCGCCCCCTCCACGGTCTTGGCCGAGAGCCCTGCGATGACGGCGATCCAGGTGAGGGCGACCGTGAAGAGGACCAGGATGGCGGCGGCTGCCGACCAGGCGGCCAGCGAGGCACCGGTGCGGAATCCCATGATCACGGCCACCCCGATGACCACGGCGATCGAGACGAGGTTCGCCACCAGTGACGTGAGGACGTGGGCCCAGAGCACGCTCGACCTGGCGATCGGCATCGACTGGAAGCGCTCGAAGATGCCGCCCTGAAGGTCCAGGAACAACCGGTACGCCGTGTAGGCGACGCCGGACGCGATCGTGATCAGCAAGATGCCGGGGAGCATGTAGTCGACGTACGGTTCGTCGTTTCCGGTGTCGATGGCCCCGCCGAAGACGTAGGTGAACATGAGCATCAAGGCGATCGGGGTGACCGCTGTGGTGAGGATGGTGTCCGGGCTGCGGAGGATGTGTCGCAGCGAGCGATCGGTGAGCACCGCGGTGTCGCCGAGCACGTGGCTGGTCATCTCGGTTCCCCCCGCCCCGAGTCGGTGCCGCCGTCGGCGGTCTGGTCCTCGGCGGCCGGGATGGTCCTGGGATCCGGCCGTGCACCCACGAGGGCGAGGAAGACGTCTTCGAGCGACGGCTGCTTCTCGACGTACTCGACCTCGGACGGGGGCAGCAGCCGCTTGAGCTCGGCGAGCGTGCCGCTCTGGATGATCGTTCCGTGGTGCAGGATGGCGATGCGGTCGGCGAGCTGCTCGGCCTCGTCCAGGTGCTGGGTGGTGAGCAGGACGGTCGTGCCGGCGCGGGCCAGGTCCTTCACCGTCTGCCACACCTCGATCCTCGCCTGAGGATCCAGACCGGTGGTGGGCTCGTCCAGGAAGATGACCGGCGGTGAGCCGATGAGGCTCATCGCGATGTCGAGTCGGCGTCTCATGCCGCCGGAGTAGGTCGCGGCGCGTCGGTTGCCCGCGTCGGTGAGGGAGAACCGGTCGAGCAGGTCGTCCGCGATCGTGGCCGGGTGAGGCAGGTGGCGCAGCCTCGCCACCAGGACGAGGTTCTCCCGTCCGGTCAGCACCTCGTCCACCGCGGCGAACTGGCCGGTGAGGCTGATCGCGTCACGCACGTCGTCGGGCCGGCCGGCGACGTCGAGGCCGTGCACGGTGGCGCTGCCCCCGTCGGCCTTGGACAAGGTGGCGAGGATCCGTACCAGAGTGGTCTTGCCGGCTCCGTTGGACCCGAGCAGCGCGAAGATGCTGCCGGTCGGCACCTCGAAGGAGACGCCCCGCAGCACGTGCTGATCACCGAACGACTTCTCCAGGTCCTGCACCCGGATCGCGGTCTGGGTGGTCATCGTCCGGCCTTTCGCTCCGCGTCCTCGATCGCCGTGATCAGGCGGGCGCGCTCCTTGTCGATCCACTGCTTGCCGTTGTAGGACTGGACGAAGGCCTCGGCGAACTCGACCGGGTCGTCGCCGACGATCGCGCGGACCGAGGTGCCATCGGCGACAGCGCCCTCCCAGAGATCGGCGAAGTCGTTCAACATCGTGACCATCGTGTCGCCGTCGGAGACGGCGCCGTAGTACATGAAGTAGCGCTGGAACGCCTTGGCCGTGGCGGCGTACGGTTCGGGCAGCGCCTCGAGTCGCGCCTTGTAGAGCTTGTACTGCTTCTTCTGCTCGAGCGAGCCGGTGAGGGTCTCGATCCACTTGGCGGTCATGTCAGTTCTCTCCTTGTGACGATGCGACGTGGAGCTGTTCGATGCGTTCGGCGAGGAAGCTCCACGTCCTCCAGAACTCTGCGAGCTGGTCGCGACCGCGCGGGTTGAGCGAGTACACCTTGCGCGGTGGACCTTTCTCGGACGGGACCTTGTCCACGTCGACGAAGCCCTTCTGCTCGATCCGCACGAGCACGGCGTAGATGGTTCCCTCGACGAGGTCGGAGAAGCCCTCCTCCCGCAGCTGGGCGGTGATCTCGTAGCCGTAGGCGGGGCGCGCGGCCAGGTTCGCCAGCACGATCCCCTCGAGCGTGCCCTTGAGCATCTCCGTCATCTGGTTGCCCATGGCGCTCACCTCCTCTTGCTATTCAGTGGTGCTGACTACCGGTAGACAGTAGCACTGAGTACCGGTACTCAGCAACACTGACTTCAGGAGGTGTTCCGGGGCGATCTCGACCGCGTACGGTGACGCCATGACATCGACTCCGCTTGATCTGGGACGGCCCGTCGCCGGGGACGTCGTCGAGCTGATCCTGGAGGATCACCGGCGATTCGAGACGCTGCTGCGTCAGCTGCGGGACAGCAGCACCGACCGGGACGCCGTCCGCCGGGCCTTCGCGGCCCTGCACGTGGCCCACGCGGAAGCCGAGGAGAAGTGCGTCTACCCGGTGCTGCGGACGAAGGACGCGATCGACGCGCACGAGGAAGAGCACGGGAAGGAGGAGCACGCTGAGGGCAACGAGGCGCTGCTGGCCCTGCTGGAGCTGCGCGGCACCGACACCCAGGCATTCGACGACGCGGTGGAGGAGCTGGCCGGTCGGGTGAACCACCACCTGACCGAGGAGGAGCTGACCATCCTCAACCCGGCTCGCCAGGACGTGTCCGACAAGGTGAAGGCCGACCTCGGCCTGGCTTTCGCCGAGGAGCGGGCGGCCCAGCTCGATGCCGACTGCGGGCGGCTGGAGAACGTCCGCAAGATCGTGGCTCGAGCCGAGCGGGACGGCATCCTCCCGGCCGATGAGGAGGAGTGATCATGAGTGACTTCAACGGTCGGACGGTCCTGGTGACCGGAGCCAGTGGGGGCATCGGCGGCGAGACCGTGCGCCAGCTCATCGCCGCCGGCGCCGACGTCATCGCCGCCGGGCGGTCCGAGGAGGCGCTGCAGGCTCTCCACGCCGAGACCGGTGCCGCCGTGCTGCCGTTCGATCTCACCTCGGAGGACAGTGTTCGTGATGCCCTGGAGTCCCTCGACGTCTACGGTGTGGTGAACTGCGGTGGGTTCGGCGGGGAGATCGCCACCCCGATGGACACCGACATCGACGTCTTCGACAAGGTCGTCGCGACCAACGCCCGGGGTGCGCTGCTGGTGATCAAGTACACGTCGCGGTCGATGATCCGACTCGGGCGCGGCGGGTCGATCGTCAACGTCTCCAGCCAGGCCAGCCTGGTCGCGCTGCGCGGCCACATCTCGTACGGGTCGTCCAAGGCCGCGCTGGACAACATCACCCGGGTCTCCGCGCTTGAGCTCGGGCCGTACGGGATCCGGGTGAACGGAGTGAATCCGACCGTGGTGATGACTCCCATGTCGGCGTGGTACTGGGGTCGAGACGACATCCAGGGCCCGTTCCTGGAGCAGATGCCGCTGGGTCGCTGGGCCACCGAACCGGAGATCGCCGCACCGATCGTCTTCCTGCTCGGCGACGGGGCATCGATGATCACCGGTGTCTCGCTGCCCGTCGACGGGGGCTACACCGCACGCTGACCGTGTCCTCGCCGTCAGGGCTCCTGCCGGCGACCGTCGTCGGTCTTCTCGGCGGTGCAGTCGAGGCAGAAGCGGATCCGCTGCCCGGCATCCCGGATGCCGTTCCCGGTGAGCAGCAGCCGGGCCCGCGGCGGTGACCAGCGGTGGCGTGCGCAGCCGGCGGGGTCCGACGACGTGGCCCGTGACCCCGTCGTCCCCTTCTCCGACCCGTGCGCCGACGTAGGTGTCCGGGGACGGGCGGGCCGAGCCAGCGCCCACCGCAGCAGCGCCACGAGGACAAGGGCCACGAGCACGAACACCGCCACGTCGAGCACGCCGTTCATCGGATCGCCTCCTTGCGCTGCAGCAACGAGACCTCGCCGACCTCGCCGATCGCCGCTCGTCCCGACTGCCCGGATCGAGCATGCACCGTTGCCGCGGGAGCCCGCATCACCCGAATCGCGTGACCGCCATCCACGCACCGCCGCGGCGGACTCCAGGAGGGGCTCGATGAGAGGGTGAACGACCGGGCTGCGGGGGGCGGCCTGTTCATGCGATCTGCGTGATGCCGGGTGGTTCCGGGCCCGGCACGATGGCAGCATCGGAGGTACCCGGGAGCGACCCTCCCCGGTCGCTCCGGCAGGCCCCACCCCGCGGCCGGAGACTCGGAGGCGCAGCAGATGACGGGATCGACCCTCACGGAGTCGATGGAGCACGTCGCCGAGTTCTTCGAGATCATCGGGGCGCTGATCCTCGTCGTCGGGCTCCTGGTGGCGACCGGCCTGGCTCTTCGGTCGATGATCCGGTTCCGCGACGCCGCTGAGGCCTATCGCGTGCTGCGGCAGGCCTTCGGTGGGGCCATCCTGCTCGGCCTCGAGGTGCTGGTCGCCGCGGACCTCGTCCGTACCGTTGCCGTGGCACCGACGCTGGAGAACGTGATCACCCTCGGCATCATCGTGTTGATCCGCACGGTGCTCAGCTTCTCCCTCGAGATCGAGATCGAAGGCGTGGCTCCGTGGCGGCGGGCCCTCGTCAGCGGGGCCAGTCATCTGACCCGTGCCGCTGAGCGCAGCGGTCGCTCGCCCGACCAGAGGTCCTGACGCAGCGAACGGTGCGCTTCCTCGGGTGTCCCGGAGCCCCGGGGTCAGTCGCGGAAGTGGTGGAGAGCCTTCTCGGCCAGCTGCCGGGCGAACAACCTGGACATCCCCAGACCGATCCCACTGGCCACCGCCCAGGTGAGCGCGCCGGCCCAGGACGCCTTCGAGTCGCCGGGTTCCGGCGGCGCCTCGCCGGTGACCGCCTTCCAGCCCAGGGTGAGCAACCGCTGGGTGATGATCGTGGTCACGCCGCCGACGGCGGCCACGTACAACCGCCAGGTCAGCTTCTCGGGCACGGCCATGGCCGGCCTCCTTCGGATCGGTGTCGGGCGTTCGCTGGCAGGAAGATCGTTCCAGGTGGCGACGGAGGGAGGATCACCGACCCACCGACCCGGCTGACGGACCTCACGGGTCCACGGCGGGTGGATGGTGGGCGCCGCGGTGGATCTCGTGGCTGCGGGCGTGCCCGGGCGAGTCGGGGTCGTCGACGATGGGCTGATCGGCCATGAAGAGGCGGATGACGTGGGCCAGCTCCCCGGGGTGGCTGAAGTTGATGGCGTGCGCAGCACCTTCGATCACCACCAGGAGCACGTGGGTGTCGGTCTGGCTGGCCACGTACGCGACCCGGGCGGGTGTCGGCATCAACGGATCCCGGTCACCGAGCACGGCCAGCGTCGGGACCTTGAGGTCGAGCAGCCGCTCGAGCGAGGGGTACTGGGTCAGCGCCCGGAACATCTTGAACGTGCTGGGAACGCCGAAGCGTATGTAGTCGGGAACGGCCACGGTCATCAGCCGGGTGGGCTCTCGGACCCCGTCCCGGGCCAGCTGCCGGACCGCTCGGTGCAGGGGCTGGTTGTGCAGGCCGCCGGCCGGTGCCACCAGGATGGCGCGCTCGAGTCGTTCGGGATAGAGGTGCCCGAACTCGCAGATCACCGGACAGCCCATCGAGTTCCCGACCAGGGTCACGGACTCGATGCCGCGGTCATCGAGGAACCGGGCCGCGGCGTGGGCGAGATCGGGGACGTCGAGGGGGGTCGTCGACCGGCCGCTGCGGCCGAAGCCGGGAAGGTCGGGAACGAGGGTGTGGAAGTCCCCGGCAAGTCGTTCGGCGGTCGGCAGCAGGTAGCGGCCCGACAGCCCGAACCCGTGCAGATGCATCATCACCCGCCCGTTCGGCGGTACGACGGACTCGCGGTAGAGGACCTTGACGCCGTCGACAGTCGTCCACCGCTCGACGAGACCGGTGCCCAGCTCCTTGCGTCGTCGCTGGCTGCTCATGACGTGCTCCTCGTCTCGGTGACCAGCGGGGTGGGGACTCGCACCCCCTGCCCGCGGGGCACAGCATGGCAGTCGACGCGGGTTCACCCATCATGCGAAACGGGTGAAACCGCTCGGACCCAGCCGTCGGCCTCCTCGGTCTTTCACCCGCTCTGCATGAGGACAGCCCGGCCCTTCGCGCTGGAGGATCACGATGTCGGCCCGAATGCCTACGGAAGGAAGTCCATGACCACTCAGATCGAGCCGTCCCCGTCGGGCGTGGAGAAGCGAGCACGCCTCGGCGCCGAGGCGGGGGAGCGGGTGCCGCTGGCGTCGCACGGGGACTGGGAGAAGGCAGTCGACCGGCCCGACCCGGTGGAGCTGCTGGTCGAGCAGAACCGAACGCGCGAGGCGGATCTGGTTCCGGTCCGGCACGGCCGGATGATGGTCTCGCCGTTCACGTTCTACCGCGGTGCGGCCAAGATCATGGCCGCGGATCTCGCCGGCACGCCGACGGCCGGCCTGACCGTGCAGCTCTGTGGGGATGCCCACCTGTCGAACTTCGGGGGGTTCGCCTCGCCGGAGCGCCAGCTGCTGTTCGGGTTGAACGACTTCGACGAGACGCTGCCGGGACCGTTCGAGTACGACGTGAAGCGGATGGCGGCCAGCTTCACGATCGCCGCGCGCAACAACGGGTTCCCGTCGAAGTCGACGCGGGCCGTGACGATGGAGGCGGCGCGGGCGTACCGGACGGCGATGGCCGAGTTCGCCGAGATGAACACCCTGAAGGTCTGGTACGCCCGCATGTCCGAGGCGGACCTCCAGGAAGCCTTGCGCGAGGCCCAGAAGCAGATCACGTCCTCGACGGCCAAGGCCAAGCCGGGCAAGAAAAAGGATGACGGCAAGGGGGCGAAGGTCAGCAAGACCGAGGCTGCCCAGCTGGCCGAACGGGCCGCGGCGGTGGCCAAGGCGCTGCGCAAGGCCCACACCCGGGACAGTCTGCAAGCGCTCTCGCGGTTCGCCGAGGTGGTCGACGGGCGGTATCGGATCGCCAGCGCCCCACCCGTGGTGGTGCCGCTGCGCGAGCTCGACGGGGCCTGGGGTCACTCCGCCGAGCAGATGCGCGAGGTGGTGGAAGATCAGTTCCGCAGCTACAAGTCGACCCTGAGCGGGGACCGACGGCTGCTGCTGGAGAAGTTCCGCATCGTCGACGTGGCTCGCAAGGTGGTCGGTGTCGGCAGTGTCGGCACCCGGGCGTTCATGGTGCTGCTGGAGGGTCGCGACACCGGCGACCCGCTGTTCCTGCAGGTCAAGGAGGCGACCCGGTCGGTGCTGGAGGATCAGCTGCCGAAGAGCCGGTTCACCAACCCCGGACAACGCGTCGTGGAGGGTCAGCGGCTGATGCAGTCGGCCTCGGACATCTTCCTCGGCTGGACGAAGGGTGTGCAGGACGACCGGTACTTCTACTGGCGGCAGCTGCGCGACATGAAGGCGTCGGCGGTGGTGGAGACGATGACACCGATCGCGCTGACGATGTACGCCCGGATGTGCGGCTGGACCCTCGCGCACGCCCATGCCCGCTCCGGTGATCCGGTCGCTCTGGCCGCCTACGTCGGCGACGACGACGCGTTCGACCGGGCGATCACGGAGTTCTCAGCGCGTTACGCCGACCAGAACGACCGCGACTACCAAGGGTTCGTCCAGGCCGTCGAGGGCGGGCGGATCGACGCCGTCCAGGGGGTCTGAGCTCACCATGTCGACAGTCGTCGAAACCACTGCCGGCGGACCTGCCGCGCGCGGACCTGAACCTGCGCCGCCACCGGTGCTGTCGCGGGGTCTGTTGCTCGCGATCGAAGTGGCCGCCGTCCTGCTGGCCGCGCTCGGGCTGCGAGCCTTCGCGGGCGTGGTGGCGCCGGTCTTCCTGGCCCTCGTGCTGTCGATCACGGTGCAGCCCTTGCGGAGACTGCCCACCCGCCACGGCCTGCCGGCCTGGGTGGGCACCGTCCTGAGTCTCGTGGCGGTGTATCTGATCGTGGTCGGACTGATCGTGATCCTGGTGCTGTCCGGCGTCCAGCTCGCCGGGCTGCTGGAGGAGTTCAAGCCGCAGTTCCAGGCCGCCGTGGCGAATTTCGGCGACAAGCTCCAGGCTGCCGGGGCCACGCAGGGTCAGCTCGATGCGATCAAGTCGGCCGCCGACCCGGGGAAGCTGATCGGGCTGGCGTCGGCACTCCTCGGGGGCGTCGCCGGGATCCTCAGCAGCATCGCGTTCCTGGTTCTGCTGCTGTTCTTCACCGTGACCGACGCGGCCGCGTTCGCCGCCAACCTGGCCCGCATCTCGCCGGCCGGTCGCCGCCTGGCCGAGGCGTTCGTGCTGTTCGCCCGGGGTAGCCGGCAGTATCTGGCCGTCGCCACCATCTTCGGCGCCGGTGTCGCCCTGTGCGACGTGGTGGCGTTGACTATCCTCGACATCCGCTACGCCTGGCTCTGGGGACTGCTCGCGTTCGTCACCAACTACATCCCCAACGTCGGTTTCGTCATCGGGCTGCTGCCGCCGACGATCATCGCCCTGCTGGATCACGGTCCCGAGACCGCGATCGCTGTGGTCGTCATCTACACCGTGCTCAACGTCGTCCTGCAGAGCGTCATCCAGCCCCGGGTGGTCGGCAACACGGTGGGGCTGTCGGGCACGTTGAGCTTCCTCTCGCTGTTGATCTGGACGTCGATCCTGGGCGGTGTCGGCGCCCTGCTCGCCGTGCCCGCCAGCCTGTTCGTGAAGGCCCTGTTCATCGACGTCGATGAGGACCGACGGTGGTTGACGCCGCTGCTCTCCAGCTCTGGCGACGTCGAGACGCCCGAGCCCCCGCCAACCGTCACCGAGCCCCCGCCGGCCGGCACCGAGCCGCCGCTGGCGGACCCGGTCGCGGCGGTTCCGGACACCGAGGGAGGGTCGGGCCGGTGATCTGGACGGTGGTGACGTATGGGGTGTTGTTGGTGGTGAATGTGGTGGTGTTGGGGTTGGTGCCGGAGCGGCGGCGCCGTCGTCGGCGATGGCGTGGTTGTTGTTGATCTTCTTTCTGCCGGGGATCGGGTTGTTGTTGTTTCTGTTGTTGGGGAGTCCTTTTGTGCCGCGGAAGCGGCGGGAGGAGCAGCGGGTGGCGGGGGAGTTGATCCGGTCGGGGTTGGCGACGGTGCCGGCGTTGCCGGCGTCGCCGGAGCGGCCGGAGTGGTTGGACTCGGCGATGGCGTTGAACCGGCGGCTGGGTTGGTTGCCGAGCACGCAGAACAACACGGCGGTCTTGTTCGGTGACTATCAGGAGTCGATCCGGGCGAAGGCTGATCTGGTGTTGACGGCGGAGCGGTTCGTGCACGTGGAGTACTTCATGATGTGTCGGGACTCGACGTCGGAACCGTTCTTCGCGGCCTTGTTGGAGGTGGCGGGGCGGGGGGTGAAGGTTCGGGTGTTGTTCGATCACATGTCGACGTTCGGGCTGCCCGGGCACAAGGAGCTGTTGGCCACGTTCGACCGGGCGGGGATCGAGTGGCGGCCGATGCTGCCGATCCAGCCGTTGAAGGGGGAGTGGCGGCGGCCGGATCTGCGGAACCACCGCAAGATCGTGGTGGTCGACGGCCGCACGGGTTTTGTCGGGTCGCAGAACATGATCGATTCCAGTTATCACAACAAGAAGCATGAGGCGGCGGGCCGGCACTGGCATGAGCTGACCACCCGGGTCGAGGGTCCGGTGGTGCAGACCCTGAACCTGGTGTTCGCCTCGGATTGGTTCATCGAGACCAGTGAGCGGCTCGTGGACTGGGTGCAGCCGGTGGCGTTCGGTGAGGACCACGGTGCGTTGACCTGTCAGATCGTGCCGAGTGGTCCGGGGTTTCCGGATGAGAACAACCTGCGGCTGTTCAACACGTTGATCTACGGGGCGCAGCACCGGTTGTCGATCACCAGTCCGTATTTCGTGCCGGATGACTCGTTGTTGTATGCGATCACGACGGCGGCGCAGCGGGGGGTGGCGGTGGAGCTGTTCGTGAGTGAGCGGGGTGAGCAGTTCATGGTGTCGCATGCGCAGAACTCCTATTACCGGTTCTTGTTGGAGGCGGGGGTGCGGATCTTCCAGTACCCGTATCCGGCGGTGTTGCATGCGAAGCATTTCTCGGTGGATGGCCATACGGCGGTGATCGGGTCGTCGAACATGGACATTCGGTCGTTCAATCTGGATTTCGAGGTGTCGATGATGGTGACGGGGGCGGAGTTCGTGGCCCAGATGCGGGAGGTCGAGGACGGGTATCGGGCGGTGTCGAAGGAGCTGACGTTGGCGGAGTGGAGCAAGCGGGCGTTGTCGCAACGCTGGCTCGACAACGTCATGCGCCTCACCTCCGCCGTCCAGTAGGGCGGCAGGGTCGCTTCCGGACGCACCAGGTCGACCGGATCGAGCTGCGACGGCGGCAGCCGTGCCCCGGAGACTGCGATGCATAACCTGCTCATCGCCGAAGCAGATGTGCAGCCGAAGGCTCGCGAAGAGCTCCTCGGTGGGCCGGCTTGTACAACGTAAACGTCTGGATCAAGATGGGGTCATGGAGGACCGCATCACTGAGTCATTCTCCGGCGACGGGGGCAAGGACGACGATCTGTACGCCATCTTGGTGAGCAGGGGCTGGCGATCCGATCGTGCCGGTCTGCCCGAGGAGGGTGACCGTTTCGAGTGGCTGCCGTCGACGCCGAGGACCCGCGTGACGGCGACCGCCGACAGCCACGGCGGGTTCGGCACCACGATCTTCGTCGAGACCTCGGAGTACGTCGTCTACGGTCCCGAGGTCACGGAAACGCCTGTCCGGCCACGCGCTCTCTATCCCACTCGGGACGACCTCCTGCAGGACATCCACCACATCGAGACCTGGCGCTAGCACTCCCCTGACGGTCCGGGCCAGGGACCTCCCCGGCCGAGTCGACGCCCTCTCCGCCTCGTTCGTGATCAGGCGGCGAGGTGGAAGGTGGTTGCGAAACGGTCGAGGAGGTCGCTGCGACCACGCAGCACCTCGACCACGCCGGTGGCGATGGCTCGCGCCGGTCCGAGCTCGCCGGAGATCAGCCGGTGGATGCCCGGACCCGCGGCGAAGGCCAGGTCGGCGGGTCCGTCCCCGCGTGCCAGGTCGAGCGTCGCGCCGTCCACTCGGATGAACAGCTCGGCCGGACCGACGCGCGCCGCATAGGCGGTCGCCGGCAGCTCTGCCGCCACCTCGGGCCGGAAGGCCGTGCGCAGGGAGATGGTCATCGAGTCCGGGGTGATGATCTGCTCCGCCCGCGGATCGCCGAGGGCCTTGAAGCCCCAGGCGCCGAGGGCCAGCACCACGGGCTCCAGCTCGCGACCGTACGGAGTCAGCTCGTAGACGATGACGCGTGAGTGCGGCACCCGGCGGAGGACCCCGGCCGCCTGCAGCTCCTTGAGCCGTGCCGCCAGGATGTTGCTCGGGATGCGGGGAAGTCCCGCGGCCAGCTCTCCGTAGCGGCGCGGTCCGACGAGCAGGTCGCGGACGATGAGCATGGCCCAGCGTTCGCCGACGAGCTCCAGGGCCCGCGTGACGCCGCAGTACTGCCCGTAGTCGCGGGCGACCACCGACCTCAGCCCTGCTGGTTCGCGAAGGCCTCGGGACCCTGCTCGGCGGCGATCGGGTCCATGTAACCGAACTCGAGGATGTTGCCGTCCGGGTCGGTCAGCTGGCGCTGGTACATGAAGCCGTAGTCGGTCGCCGGGTGCGCTTCCGCGCCGCCGGCGGCGAGTCCGTCGGCGACGGCCACGTCGACGGCTTCCCGGGTGTCGAAGAAGATGGCGGTCGACACCGACGGGTTCACTGCCGGGTCACCCAGCGGCAGGTCGGTGAAGGTCTGGAAGTACTCGCGCACCAAGATCATGAAGTAGCTGTGGTCCTCCTCGACGACGACGCAGGCGGCGTTGTGGTCGGTGAAGGTCGGGTTGATGGTGAAGCCGATCGCCGTGTAGAACGCCTTCGCGCGTTCCAGGTCGGTCACCGGCAGGTTGACGAACATCGCGGTCATCGTGGTCTCCTCCACAAGGTTCGGACGGCGCCGGGTGGACGGCGTCGGGGTGCGAGCCCTTCGGCCCTCCAGTGCTCATCCTGGCGTAGCCACTTGTAAAAAACAAGTGGCAGAGACGACGGGGGCCGAGAACCGCGATCAGGGGTCAGTGGTCAGGGGTGCGGGCGCCGTAGGTATCGGCGCGCACGATCGGTCCTCTTGGGAGGAGACAGCTGCGACGTGTCGCCAGCCGGCCCCACCGAGCCGTCGGCCTACTGTGTGGAGCGTGATCATGAGCAGGTGCCGGGGAGTCCTCGCAGCCGCGGTGCTGGCCTGCCTCATCGCCGTGGCCGGATGCGCCGTTGGGCAGGTCCCCGGAGCGGACCTCTCGCCGGGTCCACCGGTGGCGACCGCCACCGCGTCGACCTCACCGGCGGTGACCACCTCCGCGTCGACCTCACCGGCGGTGACCTCTCCCTCGGCCACGGCACCGCCCTCGGCCACGGCACCGCCCACGGCCACGGCACCGCCCACGCCCACGGCCACGGCACCGCCCAGGACCACAGCCACCTCCACGACGCCGGTGACCGTCCAGGTGAACCCGCGCTGGGCCCTGGACCGGATCGATCAGCGCAAGCTGCCCTTCGACCGGATCTACCGGACCCGGGGCCAGGGCGAGGGCGTGACCGTCTACGTCGTCGACGGGCTCTTCGACACCAGCAACGCCGAGTTCGGTGGTCGGGCTTCGGTCGGTCTGGATCTCGGCGAACCCTGTGTGCTGGAGGACGGCATCAACCACGGGATGTTCGTGGCCGGACTGGTCGGCGGTCGCCGGACGGGGGTGGCCAAGAAGGCGAAGATCGTCGTCGTCGGCTCCTCGTACGGCTGCGAGGGCGGCTCGTCCGCCAGCCAGCGGCAGATGATCAAGCGGGTGGTCCGAGCGATCGACTGGGTGGCAGCGAACGCTCACAAGCCCGCCGTCGTCAACCTCTCGCTCAACACCGACGGCCACCAGCCGGAGCTGGACGCGGCGGTCGGGCGACTCATCGCTGCCGGACTGACGGTCTTCGGCTCGGCCGGCAACGGCGGCGTGAACGCCTGCGGCCACGCCCCGGCCGGGCTGCCGTCGGTGATCACGGTGACCGGCTCGACCAAGTCCGACGGCGATGCGGGACTGAACTACGGGCGCTGCGTCGACCTGTACGCCCCGGCCGCTGGAGTCACCTCGGTGGTCTCTGCCGAGCTCAGCCCGAACCGTCTGGCCAAGAGCGACCAGGCCGCCACCTCGTGGGCGGCACCCATCGCCAGCGGGGTCGCCGCCCTGTACCTGTCCGCGCACCCGAAGGCCTCACCGCAGCAGGTTCGCACGTGGATCATCGACAACGCCACGACGGGTGTCATCCGTGGTGATCGTCGGGGGACGCCGAACCGGTTGCTCTACTCCCGCGGTCCTCGCTGAGCCGACGAGCACGGTTGACGTGACGCCGCCCCGCACCCAGGAGGGTGGAGAGCAGCCGAGCGTTCGTCCCGGGGGCTATCCGGGCAAGGAGATCGGGCAGCCGAGCACTCAGACCGATCAGCACCCGGGGCCGCCGACGACCGACGCCGTCCAGAATGCGCTCGGCCGCCACGGAAGCCGGGATCCGCAGCAGCCCCGAGATCACCGACAGGCCATGCTCGATCTCGGCCGGGTCGGCGCCCTCACTCACCCGGGCGTCGACGGCGATCCGGGTGTCGATGCCCCCCGGGTGGACGCAGGTGACCCCCACCCGCCCCAGCAGCTCCGCCCGCAGTGACTCGGTCAACCCCCGGACGGCGAACTTGCTGGTCACGTACGCCGTCTGACCGGGTGGAGCGATGAGACCGAAGACGCTGGACACGTTGACCAGATGAGATCCCGGATTCTGCAGCAGCACAGGGACCAGCGCGTGGCTCAGGGTGAGGACGGCGCGGAAGTTGATCTCCATCAACCAGTCGAACTCCTCCAGGGTCAGCTCGGTGAACGAACCGGCCAGCGCCACCCCGGCGTTGTTGATCACCAGCGTGAGCTCGGGGTGCTCATGCGCCAGCTGTCGGCCCAGCTCGATGGTGGCCTGATGGTCGCCCAGGTCCGCGACGACGGTGTCGACGCGCAGCGACGGATGCCGATGCCGGACGTCAGCAGCCACCGCCGACAACCGGCCCGCTGAGCGGTCCAGCAGCACGAGATGACTTCCGCGCACCGCCAGGGCGTGGGCAAGTGCCTCACCGATGCCGCTCGCGGCCCCGGTGACCAGGGCGGTTCCGTCAGCGAACTGGTAGTCGATCATGGTTTTCTCCCTCTCCGATCCCGACCCCGCCGATCGAATCTGAGCCCGTCGGTCAGCGGACCCCAACGCAGCATCCAGAGATCTCGGAGATAGTTCTGGTGCAGGCGCCAGGGTGTCTTCGGACCCTGCTTGGGCAACCGCTGGGCACCCCGGCGGACGTAGCCGGACCGGAGGTCGATCAACGGCGCCAGCTGCGACGGGTCGAAGCCGGGCGCTACCGGTGTGGCGCTGCGATATCCCCGACGGTCGAGATGGCGGAGCAGTCGACAGACGTACCGCGCGACCAGGTCGGCCTTGAGGGTCCAGGAGGCGTTGGTGTAACCGAGCGTGAGGCAGAAGTTCGGCACACCCGACATCATCATGCCCTTGTAGGCCACGGTTCCGGCGGGGTCGACCGGCACGCCGTCGACGACCAGGTCCATCCCGCCGATGGCCAACAGGTTCAGTCCGGTGGCCGTGATGATCACGTCGGCGTCGAGCTGCCGTCCCGAGGTCAGTCGGAGCCCGCCGGGAGTGAAACGGTCGATGCCGTCGGTCACGATGTCGGCGGACCCGTCGCGGATCGCCCGGAACAGGTCGCCGTCGGGTGTGGCACAGAGTCGCTGGTCCCACGGCTCGTACGTCGGGGTCAGATGGGTGTCGGCATCGAACCCGGCCGGCAGCCGGGCCGTCGCGGCCCGCCGCAGGAGCGCCTTCATCCTCTCCGGCCGGCGGCGGCTCAGGCGGAAGATGATCATGCTGCTCAGCACGTACTTCCAGCGCACCAGCAGATACGTGAGCGACGCCGGCCACCGGCGCAGCAGCCGCACGGCGGTCTCGTCGATCGACGGCACGGTGGCGATGTAGGAGGGGGAGCGCTGGAGCATGGTCACGTGGGCACCCTGCGCGGTCAGGGCCGGAACCAGGGTGACGGCGGTGGCGCCACTGCCGATCACCACGACCCGCCGGCCGTCGACATCGAGATCTTCTCGCCAGTGCTGGGGGTGCACGATCGCACCGGCGAAGTCCGCTTCGCCCGCGAAGGCGGGTCGATAGCCCTCGTCGTAGCGGTAGTACCCCGAGCAGGCATACAGGAACGAGCAGGTCATCCTCACCGTGCCGAGGCCGGCCCGATCCGCGGTGACCGTCCACCGCGACGTCTCGCTGCTCCATTCGGCCCGGACGACCCGGTGACCGAAGCGGATCTGCCGGTCGACGCCGAACTCGCGCGCGGTCTCGGTCACGTACGCCAGGATCGAGGACCCGTCGGCGATGGCCGTGGTGGACCGCCAGGGCCGGAACTCGTACCCCAGCGTGAACATGTCGGAGTCGGAGCGGACCCCGGGATAGCGGAACAGGTCCCAGGTGCCGCCGATCCGATCGCGGGCTTCGAGGATGATCACGCTCTTGTCCGGGCACGAGCGGCGCAGCCGGCAGGCGGCTCCGATCCCGGAGAGACCGGCGCCGACCACCAGCACGTCCGTGTGCTCGATCCGGTCGCCGTCGGCCGGACCGACATCAGCCACGCGGCATCACGTCGACCCCTTGCCAGACCTCACGCCGTGGATT
This sequence comes from uncultured Actinomycetota bacterium, assembly GCA_963794405.1. Lineage (GTDB taxonomy): Bacteria > Actinomycetota > Actinomycetes > Propionibacteriales > Propionibacteriaceae > Microlunatus. Next base: position 152,917 of record CAWCDP010000011.1, on the reverse strand, counting down.
CGGATCGGAGGCGACGTGATCTCCGGCGGGAGCGAAGATCTTGGTGGAGCGACCGGCCGGCTCGAACGGGGGCCAGTCGGGGCCGGGTCGGCCGTCACGGACGAACGCCGTCCAGTGGTCCCTCATCCGGCGACCGAGTGCGCGACGCTCCGGCGTGAGGCGGCCCCGGATGATCGAGGCCACGGGACCGGACCAGTCCCACAGGTAGGGCAGCTCGGCGGCGTGCGTGGCTCCGATCAGGGGGACCGCCGCGTCGAACCGGTAGAACCAGGTCGGGCCTCCCGCCGCCCGGTGTCGCTCCGCGAAGTGCTGGGTGGGAATGGCGAAGTTCAGGTCGGTCCCCAACGCCCGGAGGCCGCGTCGGGTGTCTGGATACGCAGCGATCACCGCCTCCGCCTGCGCCGGTGCCAGGGCACTGCGCAGTCGCCGGGTCAGCGACTCCCGCGTGGTGGGCATGATCTCCCCCGGCAGCAGCTGGAACAGCGTCACCTCGTCGCGGTTGTGACCGGCGAGCAGTGCCACCTCCGGCCGGACCGCTGCGTGGGCCGCGGCCAACGAGTCCGGTAGGAGATCGCCGTCGAACCACGGCGCGGCCGGGGTGGTGCCCGGCACCGCCTTGCGGACGGCCTGCTGCGCGGCGAGCAGGCGAGCTGCCGGCACCTCCCACAACCTGTCGCCGTCCCGCGGGCCCAGACCGAGCTCGTGGGCGTACCGGCGAGCGACCTCGAGGCGCACCCGTGAGCCGTGGATGAGGCTGTACGAGCCGCTCTCCATGATCGCTCCGCGGAACAGGCCGCGGGTGCTCGGTGCCGTCATCAGCAACGAGACCGACACCGACCCGGCGGACTCGCCGACCACCGTCACCCGCTCGGGATCGCCACCGAACGCCGTGATGTTGTCGCGGATCCACTCCAGCGCGGCGATCTGGTCACGCAGACCGAGATTGGACGGGATGTCGGCGTCGGTCACGGCGGCGAGGTCGACGAAGCCGAAGACGCCCAACCGGTAGTTGACGGTGACCACGATGACATCACCGGAGGCCGCCAGCTCCGATCCGTCGTAGAGGGCGCCGCTGCCACTCGTGTAGGCCCCACCGTGGATCCAGACCAGGACGGGGCGCGGCGGTGCCGGCTCGGTGGGCGCGAACACGTTGAGGTAGAGGCAGTCCTCGCTCGGCGTGCCCAGGCCGCGGGTGGCCGCCCGCACCGGGGTCGGCTGCTGGGCGGCTCCGCCGATCAGGGTGGCGGGACGGACACCGCGCCAGGGCCGCACTCGGGCGGGCCCGGTGAAGCGGAGCCGCCCGACCGGCGGTTCCGCGTACGGCACACCGAGCCAGATCCGGACCCGGCCCCGCACCGTCCCCGCCAGGGTGCCGGTGTCCACCTCCACGACGTCGCCGGTGCTCACCCGACCATCCTGCCCGCCGCGCCGAACTGTCGCCACGCGGCCGTCAGCCACCTACGCGTTTGAGCCCGAAGATCCAGCCGATCGAGGCGCCGGTCCAACCGGGAGGGGCGTACGGGTTCTTCTCGTCGGGGAAGTTGGTCCAGTTCGACGCGTTGTACTCGTAGAACTCGTTGGGCCGATACATCAACGGGATCACCGGGATGCCCTCGCGGTAGATGCTGTCCAGCTCGGCGTAGATCGTCTTCAGCTCGTCGTCGGAGCCCGCCGAGCCGACCGCATCCAGCAGGCCCGCCACGTCGGGGTGGGAGAACCGGGTGAAGTTCGCGAAGGCGGTCTTCCCGATCGGCGCCACCCCGCGGTCGTCGAGCACGTCGCGGAACCGTGTCCACGGACTCGCGATGCTGACTCCCGAGGCGTTCCAGCACGCCAGCTCGAAGTCGCCGTTCTGGATGGCGGTGGTGACCTGGGGCGCCTGCGGGAACTCGGTGATCACGTCGATGCCGACCGACTTGCAGGATCTGGCCACGATCTCGAGTGCGGTGTTCCAGTCGGTCCAGCCGGTCGGCGTGATCGCCTTCCACGGCCCGAGCCGGGTGCCGTCGGGCAGCACGTAGATGCCGTCGGACCCCTTGGTGCACTTGAGCTCGTTCTCCAGGATGTCGATCGCCTTGTCAGGGTCGTGGGTCCATCCCTTCGCGTCCACCGCGGCCTGGTCGACGTACTTGCTCTCCGCCCCGGAGGGCAGGATCAGGCTGGCCTGAGCCGGATCGGAGTAGTCCGACATCGCGGTGGCGGCGATCACCGCGTAGTCGATGCAGTGGGCGATGGCTCGTCTGACCCCGGCCCGGTCCAGGCCCTTCACGTGCGCGTTGATCTCGAGCAGCGGGAGGTTTCCCGGGAGGTAGTAGGGCTTCTCCTTCAGCCAGGTGCCGACCGGGGCGCCCTTCTCCCACATCTTCCAGATCTGGGAGGTGAACGTCTGGGCCGCGTCCAGCTCGCCGCTCTCCAGCTTGAGGTCAGAATCGTTGTTCGACTTGAAGATCGGGTGGTTGATCGTGGTCATCGCCGGTGTGCCGAAGACGTCCTTGCCCCAGTAGTCGTCGAAGCGGGCGAGGTTGATCTGGGTCTGGTCGTAGCGCTCCAAGGTGAAGGGTCCGCTGCCGACCGGCTCGAGGTTGGTCTCCTTCAGGAGCTTCTCCGTGTCCACCGACTCCCAGACGTGTTTCGGCACGATGACGTTGCCGGCGATGGAGTCCTTGACCGATCCCGGGTTGAACGGCTTCTTCTTGATGGTGAAGCGCACTGTGCGGGGGTCGACCGCCTCCACCGACTCGAGGTAGGTCCAGACGTTCGAGTAGCTCAGCGCGACCTTCGAGGCCAGCTCGAAGGTGAAGACGACGTCATCGGCGGTCAGCTCGGTCCCGTCGCTCCAGCGGGTTCCGTCCTGCAGCGGCACGACCAGGACGCCGGGTTCGGGCTCTTGCAGCTCCTTGGCCAGCCCCGGCTGCAAGCTGCCATCGAGCAGGTTGAAGCGCAGCAGGGTCTCGTAGATGAGCTGGCTCTGGCCGGGCGCCGTGGGCCAGGCCGGTGAGGCACCCAGCGGGTTGAAGTTGGTCGGCACCCCGGACGCGACGAAGACGAAGAGCGTGTCCCCTGCGGCACCGGCGCGGCCCTGGGCCGTGCTGTCGTCGCTGGTGCTCCCGGTCTGCGCGGTGCCGCAGGCGGTGGCTCCGAGCCCCAGGGCTGCGGCCCCGAGGCCCAGCCCGCTGACCTGGAGGAAGCGACGACGCGTCGGGGCGAAGGGTGAGCGGGTGGGCGACGACGGCGCGGGGTTGCGGTTCATGATCAACCTTCCTGACCGCGGGTGCGGTGAGAGTCATCAGTCGCCGGTACGCGCACCCTACGCAGGAGCCCTGTGGCCCGAGTCGGCGGAGGGGTGTGGCATCCTGCGCACGGGTCGCCTCGGGTGGCCGCTGCCGGTCGACGTCGTGCGAGCGTCCGCCGGGTCGAGGCAGCCTCAGGGGGTGGCAGGGTGGAGCCAGGTGCCGACCGCGATCCACAGATCCTTTCCGTGCACGTCGGTCGACCGCGTACGTACACGTGGCTGGGCCGGGAGCTGGAGACCAGCATCTTCAAGGAACCCGTGACGGGACCCGTCGCGGTCCGGGCCGATCACCTCGAGGGCGACGAGCAAGCCGACCGGAAGAGCCATGGCGGCTCGGACAAGGCGATCTACGCGTACGCCCGCGAGGACGAGGACTGGTGGGAGGGCGAGCTCGGCCGGGCCGTCCCGGACGGGATGTTCGGGGAGAACCTGACCACGACCGGGATCGACCTCACCAACGCCGTCATCGGGCAGACGTGGCAGGTGGGGTCCGCGGTGCTCCAGGTCACCGAGCCGCGGACTCCGTGCTGGAAGCTGGGTCTGCGCATGCAGGACCCGAGCTTCCCCCGTCGAGCCGCGAAGTCGAGACGCCCCGGCGTCCTGCTGCGGGTGCTGAGGGAGGGGGAGCTGCGGACCGGGGACCTCGTCCTCCTCGATCCAGCCCCGACGCACGGCGTCACGGCCGCGACGATCAACCGCATCTACTACGGCGAAGACCGCGACCTCGCACCGATCCTCGAAACCCCCGAGCTGGCCGCGCACTGGCGGACCTGGGCCGAGCATCGCACCATCTGGCACGAGGAGGACGAGCGCCGCGGCCGACTGAGGCCGGCCGCCTCGGACGGCTCGTGATCGGGTATCCGCCGACCGCTTGACTCGTGCCCTCGGTCGGATCGGGGAGCTCTCGACGGTGCGGTCCCGGCACTGCTCGAGAGCGCGCGCTCAGCGCTCGGGGAGGAGCCGTCGGACGTCGGTCACCAAGAGCGTGGCGATGAGGGTGGTGCCGGCTTCGTCGGGGTGGTCCCCGTCGTCGGCGAGCAGCGGCGTCGGGTCGTGTGCGCCGTCCGCGCCCTTGAACGGCTCGTAGAGATCGACGCAGGTGGCAGCGGCCTGCCGTGCTGTCTGACAGATCGCCGCGTTGGCGTCGCGGGTCACCTGATCGCTCCAGGAGAGGTAGCCTTCACCGTAGTCCTCAGACCCGATGTCGCCGTCCTCGAACACGTTCCAGTAGTTCGTCACCAGGACCACTGCACCAGGCTTCTCGTGGCGGCCGACGAGGGTGAGGATGGCGCGCAGTCGGTCGCCCATCGTCGCCACCTGCGGGTGGTAGCAGCTTCGGTCGCAGCCACTGTCGTCCCACGAGTTCAGAGCCGGGCCGAGGTCGTTGGCCCCGATGGTGACCACGATCACGTCGGCCTGCTCGATCTCCGCCGTGTAGGAGTCGTCGCTGCGCAGCTCATCGAGCACGTCGGCGGCAGTCTCGCCGTTCGCGCTGTTGTTCACGGTGTCGACTTTGCGTCCGGTGCGGGATCGCAGCTGGTCGGCGGTCTGGGTCAGGAAGTCGTCACAGTCGCAGCCGGTGCCGGCCATCACGGAGTCGCCGAAGCCGATCAGCCGGAGGGACCCGACCGGGCGGACCGAATCGGAGCTCGGCGTCGACCGGGCCGGCGTCGATGGGGCCGGCGTCGATGGGGCCGGCGTCGACCGGGTCGGTGTCGACCGGGTCGGTGTCGCTGCTGTGGTCACGGACGCGGCGGGTCCGTCGGTCCGGAACAGGACGATGGCTGAGGCCAGCACGACCCCCAGGAGCAGGAGAGCGCCCGGACCGATGAGCCGGGCGGGGAGACTGCGGCGATCGGTCACGGGGCTGCCACTCCTGGTTGCGAACCTATGGTCTCGACCACTAGATCGACCACTCGCGGCGGAAGCTCAGGACGAGTGCTCGCAGCGCCAGGACGAAGCCGATGAACAGCAGGCAGAAGCCCATGATCGGATACAGCCCGATGGCCGGCGCCAGCAGAGGGCTGCCGGGGGCGACCAGCAGCACGACGGCAGCCAGGGTCGCCGCCGCAGCCAGGATCGACACGACGATCTGCTGGGTGACCGCGAGGAGGAAGGAGCGGTCGCGAGCATCACCGAGCAAGCGGAGATTCAGGCTGGTGCGTCCGAGCTCCAGGTCCTCGGTGATCTTGTTGATGCGTCGGGGCAGCCGCCGGATCAGGGGGACCAGGCTGAGCAGCTCGTCGTCGATCGCCTCCCGCAAGGAGCTCAGCGACTGGGTGTCCTTGAAGATCATCTGCCCCTGCTCCCGGGCGCGGGGAAGCAGCTCGACAGACGGCTCGAGGACCCGCAGGGTGCCTTCCAGGGTCGCCAGCGTGCGGAGTCCGGCGGCCACCTGCGGCGGGACCCGGAACCGGTAATGGCTGAACAGCCCGAACAGAGCCGTGAACAGCGCCGGCCGAGTTGCTGGTGCCGGTTCGGAAGCGGAGCAGGAGCTCACCGACCTCACGCTCCAGTCGTCGGTGGTCGACGGGCTCCTCGGGTGGCTCGAGGAGATCCATCAAGGCGTCGGTGGCGACCATCGCCGAGGACCGGTCCACGGCCATCAACAGCGTGGTGAGCGCTGCACGAGACCCGTTGTCCAACCGGCCGACCGACCCGAAGTCGAGCAGCTGCAGCTCCCCACCGGGGCTCAGGAGGACGTTTCCCGGATGCAGGTCGGAGTGGAAGACACCCCCGACCAGCACCTGGTCGAGAACGCTCCTGAGCAGCAGGTTGGACAGCTCATGCCGCTTGCTGTCGGAAAGAGCCGCCAGCTGCTCGCCCGCAGCCCCCAGCGGGACGCCGTCGAGCCGCTCCAGCACCAGCACGGTGCTGTTGGAGAACTCGGTGTACACGGCCGGCACCCGAGGACCTTCTTTCTCGCCGCGACTCGCAGCCACGGCCAGCATGTTGTCCGCCTCGACGAGATAGTCCAGCTCGTCGCGCAGGGACGCCGCAAACCCCTCCACGATGGAGACGACGCCGATCGAGCTCGCCCACGCGGTCGAGTTCTCCAGTCGCTGGGCGAGTCGGGAGGCGATGTCCAGGTCGGCGCTCACCTGCGCGCGAGCGAGGGGTTTCTGGATCTTGAGCACCACCTCCTCGCCCGTCAGAAGCCGCGCGCCGTGCACCTGCGCGACGGAGGCGACGGCGAGCGGTTCGACGTCGATGGCGGCGAACACCTCCTCCGTCGGGCGGGGGAGGGCGGCGCGCACCACCGGCTCCAGCTCGGACCAGGGCAGCGGGGACGAATCGGTCTGCAGACTGCTCAGCTCGCGCGCGAACGTCGGTCCGACGATGTCGGGCCGGCTGGACAGCATCTGACCGATCTTGATGAAGGTGACCCCGCCGTCGTTCAGGGCGGACCGCAGTGCGCGGGCCGTGAAGGACCCCCGGTGCTCCGCCATCGTCTGGTCCGGGTCCCGAGACCGTCGGAGGAAGCCGCCGAGTCCGTGACGGGCGGCGATGCTCAGCACGTCGAGGTAGCGCCGGGTCCTGCGATTCTGCTCCCGCAGGCCGCGTACCCAGCTGATGGGTGTGCCGACACTCCCCGTCGGGATGATCAGCTCCAGCAGCACCAGCAGGGCGATCCCGAGGAGGAACGACCAGGCCATCACGAGCATGTAGATGACCGAGAGGACGACCAGGTCGGCCCCGGCCCCCCGCGGGTTCAAGATGCCGATCCGGGACTGCAGCCAGGGCAGCGCGGCGGCCGTGGCGACTCCCATCAGCAGTCCCACCACGACCGAGCGCGGCCAGCCGACCGGGACTCCCAGCACACGCCGGGCGGTGGCGGGGACCGCGGTCGCGATCAGGACGAGGGCGAACACTCCCACGACGCTGAACACCGCTGGCCTCCTGGCGAGCTCCGACCCGTGGTGGACGGGTCCTCCGACACTCTAGACAACGGCGTCGGGTGGACGACTCACATCGACCCGCGCCGCGGGATCTGTCGCTGCTTCTCCGGACCTCAGGGGTCCAGACGCCCGCTCCGGCACCGTCTCGTCTGGCTGCTGCGCTCGACGGTGCCGTGGCCGGTGTCTCGTCTAGCATCACCACGATGAGCACGCAGCGCCGACCGACGATCACCGACCTGATCGTCGTGCTGCTGGCGGTGTGTCTGGTGGGCGCGGCCTGGTTGACGTCGAACCACTCCCGGAACGACGGGGCCGACCCGAGACCTGTGCCGCGCCAGACCGGATTCGCTCCGCCTCCCACACCGAGCAACCCGTCCGACACCCCGAAGCCGGGTAAGGAGTTCCCGGTCCGCTCGCTGGGGCAGCTTCCGGCGGCGGGACTCACCATCGAGGGCCGCGGCAGCAGCGAACTGCGCTATGCCCGCCTCCCCGGGAATCCCACCCGGGTGCAGTTCTCCTGCCCGACCTGCTCGGACCCGACCTGGTTGGTGGACGTCGCGCGCCCGCATCCACTCGGCGGCGGCCCGATCGCGCCGCCGACGAGCCGCGACGATGTGGTCGACTACGTCGACCCGGGACCGCGCAACAGCCTGCTGGTGAAGCCGGCGAAAGCGGCCGCCTGGACCGTCGTGCTGACGCCCTTCGACGCGCTGCCTGTCCGCACCTCCGACGTCACCGCTCGGGACACCGCCTTCGTCCGGGTCCGGACGAACGAGCCCATGACGCTGCGCTGCCCCCCGGAGGCGTTCGTCAAGACATTCAGCCGATCTCGGGGCGAGGACGAGTACGAGGTGCGCTGGGTGATCTCCGAGGATGAGAAGGACACGGTCACGGTGCAGCCGCCCGAGGGCACCGATCTCCTGGTGCTGCTGATCTCCTGCGACGGCCCTTGGACCCTGTCCGTCGGCTGATATCGGCGCTGCCCTGCGTGCGATGGACGGCCGGAGAACAGCCGGAGACGACGCCGACCGACCGTCGTAGGGTGACCGGATGGAGCACGACCACCCGACCGAGCACCAGGCCGAGACGAGGTCGCCCGGCGCCCCGCCGGCAGCTCGCTCCGCCGGCGGCGCCTTCGGATCGATCCTCGGCCTGCAGCGAAGCGCCGGCAACCGGGCGACGGACCTGTTCCTCCGGCGGATGACCGACCGGGTCGCGCCGGTGAGCCTCCAGCGAGACGAGCTGGATGGGCTCGGCGCAGACACCGCAGAGCCGCTCGACACGGCCCCGGCCCCGGCGGTGGGGACCTTCAGCGACAAGGTCAACGTCAGCACCTCCGAGGTGCCCATCGTCGTCCGCAACAACGCCTTCGACTTCGTCAACGCCGTGCAGGCCAAGTTCGGCGGCGACGGGGGACGGTGCACCGTCTCGCCGACGTCGTTCACCCCCGAGGTCGATGCGTCCGGCCGCGTGAGCGGTGCCCACCTGATCTGGAACGTGACGGTGCTGGTGCCGACCGTGCAGGCCGACGCCACCGGGCCGATCTCCAAGCCGGAGGCGGCCGCGGAGCTCGCTGCCTGTCGAGCGCTCGCCGCCCGGATCCGCGAGCACGAGGCCAAGCACGCCGCCATCGAGGTCGCCGGTCGGGCGAACTTCGCCGTGACCCTGAAGGGGAAGCTGGAGAAGGCGATCGATCCGGCCCTGGGCGGTCTCGGCAAGGCGGTGGGCAAGAAGCAGCGAGCACTGGACAACGCCGAAGGCGTGATCACCCTGGACAGCAACAACAACGTGATCGTGTCGGGCAAGGACCACCCTGAGTACGAGGCGGACGGCGCGAGCTGATCTGCCCGTGCGGTCGCTTCGGCAACGGGTACATATCGTCTAGGCGGCGAGTGCCGGCTCGGCAGGCCGTGACGTCCTCGTGCCTGCAGCCTCGACGAGGCGCTCGTAGAGGGCGAGGAAGGTGTCGAGGGTGATGGTGATGTCATGGGTCTGGGCGATGCGGCGACTCGCCGCGCTCATCCGATGTCGCAGCGCAGGACTGGTGAGCAGGTTGCTGAGATGGACCGTCAGCTGCTGCGGCTGATCGGTGGGATATCGGTAGCCGTTGCGGCCGTGGTGCACCAGGTGCGGCAGCGCAACGGCGTCGGCGGCCACGACGGGGGCACCGCAGGCGATCGCTTCCAGGGTCACCAGACTCTGCAGCTCGGCGATCCCCGGCGCGGAGAAGACGGCGCAGTCGGCGTAGGCACGTCGAAGCCGCTCATCGCTCACATTGCCCCAGAACTCGACGCTATCGGCAACCCCCAGGTCCGTGGCGAGGCGACGCAGCACCGGTAGACGGCTGCCGGTGCCGACGTAGACCAAGCGGGAGCGGACGTCGGCCGGGACAGCGGCGAACGCGCGAAGCAGATCCTCGACCCGCTTCTCCTGCTCGAGGCGGCCGACGAAGAGCACGAATGGATCATCCGATCCGGCGGTGTCACCGGTTCGGGGCGCATGCAGCTCGAGGTCGATGCCGTTGGACACGACCGTGGCGTCGAGCCCGGCGCGCTCGGACAGCAGCTCGGCCGCTCGGGCCGTCGGGGTGGTGACGAGGTCGGCTCCACCGAACACGCGGGCGAGGTCCCGCCAGGCCCAGGCTCCGAGCCGTCGACGGATGACGTCGGGCGCCGGCACGTGAGGCAGCAGGTTCTCCGGCATGAAGTGGTTGGTGGCCACGACGGGGATCCCCGAGCGTCGAGCCGCCGCCAGAACAGCGCGCCCCACCGGCAGGTGCGACTGAACATGGACCACGTCGAAGGATCCAGCACGGACGATGGCGGCCGCCTCACGCGCGGCGCGCATCGGAGGGCACACCCGTACGCCCTGACCGCGGGGGAGGGTGACCGAGGTCAGCCGCTCGTCGTGCACACCGGACCGCATGCCGCTGGAGCGCGATCCCGCGACGGAGGGGTAGGCCAGCGTCACCTCGTGACCTCGGCGGACGAATCCGCCGGCGAGGCGCTCGGTCGAGGCCCCGGCCCCGTTGTGGAACTCCGGATACTGGTCAGCGGCGAGCAGGATGCGCATGAGGGTCCTTCGTGATCTGTCGAGAGTGAGATGGCGGTGAGGCAGGGAACCACTGCTCGTCGGGTGTCCTCGGCGTGGGCCCCGGCGTCGTCATCGACGCGCGCGAGCCAGATGACCCCGGCAGCGGCGAGGGCGGCGGCGACGGTCAGGACGAGCAGCCGGTCCACCGTGATGTGTGGTGTCTCGCCGAGCACGACCATGCCGATGACCAGTGCGACGACCGGGTCGGTGATCGCGCTGGTGGCGGTGACCGCCGGTGCAGCGCCAGAGGCATACGCCTGCTGGATCGACCATGCGCCCACGGCGAGGCCGATCGGGACGAAGCAGGCGAGGGCGACCGTGACGCCGAGCGGCAACGGTTGGGAGTGACGGAGATCTTGGGCGAGCAGCCGGAAGGTGGAGGACGTGACGCCGAAGTTGATCGCCCCGGCGATGCTCAACAGCACCGGCGCCAACCAGCGCGGCAGCCGACTGGTCGAGCGGACGAGGTGTCGCGCGCCGAGGTGGCAGGTGAGAGTGACTGCGGCCACGGCGACGGCGACGGCCGCGAGCAGGACGGGGGTGGGCAGGTCGCCCGCTGAGGCATCGGTGAGGGACGAGACGATCCCGGCGACGCCGAGAACGACGGCACCGGCCGCGAGGATCACCGAGCGCGCCGGGCGGCGGCGCGTGATCATCGCCACGACGATGATGGTCGTCGGCACCGCCAGGACGTTGATCGGCTGGGTGACGCTGATGGGGGCCAGGGTGAGCGCAGTGACGTGGAACGCGGTGCCCAGCACCATCAGCCCGAATCCCCGCAGCCAGGCCCCATCGGTGACGAGCGTCCCGATCTGGTGGATCGCCATCTGCCGGCGTCGAGGAGCCACGAGGGTCTGGACGGCCCGGTGCTGGTTGACCGCAGCGACGCCGAACGTGACGGCCGCGGCGACGGCCAGCATGATCGCGAGGGGGGTCACCGCAGATCTCGTCCGGCTGGTCCGGCTGCCCCGGACCGAGCTGACCTCGCGGCGCCCCGCTGACCATGGATGATCATGGTCAGATCATCGGGCGCACTGGCTGTGCTGAACCTGAGGACAGTGCAGCGGACTCTGGTCAGCGAGGCAGAGGCGTCTGGACGGGGAGATCGATCTGGGTCACGCGGGGGAGTCGGAGCTCGAAGCGGCACCATCCTGCCGGTCCGTCGACCACTGCGGCATCGCCGTGGTGAGCCTGCATGGTCGCGCGGGTGATCGCCAGACCGAGGCCGCTGCCGCCGTGGTCGCGGGTGCGTGCCTCATCCAGCCGCACGAAGCGTTCGAAGATGCGGTCCCGATCGCCCTCGGGCACGGGCGGACCATCGTTGTCGATCCAGAGCACCGCCTCCGTCGGTGTCGTGGTGAGGGTCAGCCGGACGCCGGTCCGGGCGTGTCGGGCGGCGTTGTCCACGACGTTGCGGAGGGCCTGCTGGAGGCGCTGCTGGTCGCCGACCACACGGGCAGGCGTGATGTCGAGGCGGACTCCCACGGCGCCGGTCAGGCGCAGCCGGTGTGCCTCCTCGGCGAGGAGGTCGTCGAGGTCGATGTCGACGTGGTGGATGGCGAGGTCCTGGGCGTCGGCGCGAGCGAGGGTCATCAAGTTCTCGACCAGACCGCTGAGCCGAGCGGCCTCGGTGTTCATGGTGGCGAGGAGGGCGGCCTGGCGATCAGGGCTGGCGGTCACCGCCAGCTCGCCGGCCGTGGTCAACGTGGCCAGTGGGCTGCGCAGCTCGTGGCTGGCGTCGGAGACGAAGGCGCGCTGGGCGCGGTCGGAGGCCTCCAGCCGGTCGAGCATGGTGTTCATGGTGGTGGCAAGCGCAGCGATCTCGTCGCGAGTCCGAGGAACGGTGACCCGCTGAGTCAACCGCTGGGAGTCGATGTCGGCCACGGTGGTCCGAATCCGCTCGACCGAGCGCAGGGCTCGTCCGACGAGCATCCAGACGGCAACAGCGACCGCTCCGAGCAGCAGCGGCGTGCCGGCCACCAGGAACAGGGCCACGGTCTGGATGGTGGCCCGCTGCACCCCGATGGGAACCGCTGCCTGCACGTAGTAGACGGTGTCGTGGAGCTCCATGGCGGTGGTCGCGACCTTCCACTCGCCACCAGCGCCGTGCTCGATGTCGATGTCGACCTCGGCAGAGGTGTAGTCGCCGACAGCCGGACGCTGGGAGGACAGTGGGTGGTGGGCGACATCGCTGCTGGAGGCCTGGATCACCGTGCCGTCGGCGTCGAGGACCTGAACCACGGAGTTGGTGCGCGTCCGTCCGCTGATCGCCTCCTCGGTGGCTGTCAGGCCCCCCGTGCTGAGCAGCGCGACCACCTCGGCGGCGCGGGCCTCCGCGTTCGCCTGGGCGGTCTGCTCGACACCGGCTTCGAGCGTGAAGATCAGGGCTGTGCCGCCGATGAGAAGGGCGACGAGGACGACGGCGACGGCAACCAGGACAGATCGGCCGCGAACTCCGATCCTGTCGCCGGCACCGAACACGCGCAGGAGCCGTTCGCCGGTGAGTGTCGCCGTCTCCCGGTGTGTGACGTCGAGACCGTCCTGGTGGGTGGGTCTGGTCACCGCGCTGCCATCTTCGTACCGACTCCTGCCGAACTGCCGTACCGGCTGCCTTGTCGTCTCCGCGGTGATCAACCTGCCGCTGCGACCATCCTGCCGTCCGGGTGATCGCTGCAGGCGCCGCCGAAGCTGTCGGTACGCAGCCCCTGCACCGTAGCCGACGGCGGCACGACGACGGCCCGGACGACCGTCGCGCCTTCAGCCTGTCACGCGGTTCCTGAGGTGAGGCCGGGTGACCGCCACCCGGGGCGCTCAGTTCGGGCTCAGGTGAAGCGGCGGACAATGACCAGGTGAACGGTCGAACGCGGAGACACCGGTGAAGGTCTTGTTGGTGGAGGACGAGCACCGGCTGGCTGCGGTGGTCAAGGAAGGCCTGCAGGCCGAAGGGTTCGAGGTCGACATCGTCGACGACGGCACGGTCGGACTGTGGGCCGCCACCGAGAACAGCTATGACGCGATCGTCCTCGACATCATGCTGCCGGGGCTCAACGGCTACGACGTGTTGAAGCAGCTCCGCGCCCGCAAGGTCTGGGCTCCGGTCCTGATGCTCACAGCGAAGGACGGCGAGTACGACCAGACCGACGCCTTCGACCTCGGCGCTGACGACTACCTCACCAAGCCGTTCAGCTTCATGATCCTGATCGCCCGACTGCGGGCGCTGATCCGCCGGGGCGCACCGGTGCGGCCGGTGCTGGTCACCGTGGGAACCCTCGTGCTGGATCCATCTCGACGGTCGGTCGAACGCCGCGGCGAATCGATCATGCTGACCGCCCGGGAGTACGGGCTCCTGCATTTCCTGATGCGCAACGCCGGAGATGTCGTCAGCAAGGCCGAGATCCTCGACAACGTCTGGGACTCCGCCTATGAGGGGAGCGACAACATCGTCGAGGTCTACATCGGGTACCTCAGGCGCAAGATCGACGTACCGTTCGGCACCTCGACGCTCCACACGGTCCGCGGGCTGGGGTACCGGCTCGACGCTGAGCCAGGCTGAGACGCGTCCACGGGTTTCTGAGGACGGCCGGACCGTGTCACCCGTCGACTCCTGGCTCGAGCGGAGGCAGCCGGACAGCCGTGCTCGAACCGCCGACGGGTCGGCGGATTATCACTCTGCCGGACCTGGCCACGACCGGCCAGGATCGGACAGTGGCGGCGCTGGCTTCGCTGAACCCGCTGGTCCGGGTGAAGCGGAGGCCGATCATGAGGTGCCCACTCCGTAGGTACTGGATGGCCGCCGCCTGCCAGGGCTGGTTCTCGCGACGCGGGACGAACACCGACCGGTCCGGCTGCATGTAGTAGCTGTAGCCGCCGAGGTCGGCGACCAGCAGACAGCTGCGGTCGAGATTGCGGGACAGCACGTCGAGCTCGATCAGGCTGGTGGGGTCGTCGGTGGTGACGCACCCCCGGGAAGCCGTCACCGCCGCCGACAGCTCCGCGGTGGGGAACGGCTTGCCGAACGGCAGTCTCAGATCGGCACGTGCGGACGTGCCGAGCACGCCCACGATCAAGCACGCCGCGAGCAGCGCGACCAGTGGCCTGCGTCGTTGTGCCACCCGAGCGGCGGCGGCGCCGATGACCAGCGCCAACGGCCCACCCGCCGCGGCCGCATAGTGCAGGAACCAGGTCGGCGTGATGCACAGCAGGACCAGTGTGGCGGCCAGCACGAACACGCTCAGCCGTCCGATCGGCGAGGCCCACGCCGCCACGCAGCAGACCACCAGCGCCGCTGCCGCCAGTGCGAGCCACCACCGGATCGGAGTGCTGCCGAACGGCGACAGTCCACTGATCGTCCAGGCCCGCTGGGCCAAGCTCGCCGCCGCCGTGGGTCGGCCGAGCTGCGAGGCGACCACCAGGTCCCACATCTGGCGCGGAGCCGCCGCGAAGAAGGGCAGGCAGATGATCGTCGCTCCCAGGCTGACACCGGCGGCGGTGGTCACGGCCCGCCTCCAGCCGAGTGTGACCATCACCCACGCGACGACTGCCGCTGCGGGCACCACGCCCCAGATCTTGGTCGCTGAGGAGACGCCCAGGAGAACACCGGCCAGCATCAGCCGAGTGAAGACCCGCGACCGGTCGTACGCGGCACCGCCGGCCAGTCCGACGGCGCCGAGCAGGCAGGTCGTGGCCAGAGTTTCCAGCAGAGTGGTGTGTTCCACGTAGACGACGGGAAAGTAGACGGCGTAGACCAGTCCTCCCACCAGGGCCGCCGCCAGCCCCAGTCGGCGCAGGGCAACCCCCACCAGCACGGCGTTCAGCGCGCCCAGCAGCATGAACCCGACTCGGGCGATCGCCAGCGCCGTCGGATCGCCGACAACGCCGGCCAACGCCGCAAAGGGGGCCAGGGCCAGCACGATGCCGGGCGGGTGCAGCAGCAGCACGTCGCGGTACGGAAGCAGCCCGTGCACCAGGCCGGTGGCAGTGGCGAAGTAGACGCCGTCGTCGTAGTTGCCTCGCCCGTAGAGGCCCCCGCCCCACAGGACGGGGAGGAGACGTATCAGGAACGCCGCCACGGCGACGCCTACCAGTGACGACAGCCACCAGCGCCGACCCAGGACGGGCGGCGAGCCCGTCATCGCCCACGTGGGCATCTCACTCCTCAGTTCGGGTGCGTCCACAGCGCCCGAGAACGCGCCGACACAGGCATCGTGTGGGTTTCCTGCTGAGGCGCCGCTGAGGACGAGTGACGCGCGTGTCGGGGAGTGTCTCGGTCAGCACGTCGCCACTCGCTGACTGGCGAGGCGTCACCTCCTGAATTCTGCTGTGATGAATCCCGCGCCGGTGCACTGACCCGGTGCCGAATTGCACTCCTGTGGGGATGCTGAGTTCAGGCTTTTGACAACCTTCGAGCCCGCAGATTTGACTGGGTATTCAGCCCGGGGAAGCCGGAAATGCCAACAGGAAGAAGATATGGCCATCACGGAGAACACGCCCATGACCCGTCACGACTGGCTCACGAAAGTGCCGGCGATCACCGCAACATTCTGGGTGATCAAGATCCTCTCAACCACTGTCGGAGAGACGTTCTCCGACTACCTTGCCGTCAACGTCGGTCTGGGTCCCGGCATCACCGATGTCTCGATGCTCGTCGTTCTCGCGGTGGCCCTCACCATCCAGCTCCGCACCCACCGCTACACACCCTGGATCTACTGGCTGTGCGTCGTGCTGGTCAGCATCGTCGGCACCCAGATCACCGACTTCTTCACCGACACCCTCGGCGTCAGTCTCTACCTGAGCACCGCCGTGTTCGCCGTTCTCCTCGCCCTGGTCTTCACCATCTGGCACCGCCAGGAACACACGCTGGCCATCACCTCCATCGACACGCCCCGCCGCGAGGGCTTCTACTGGGC
Organism: uncultured Actinomycetota bacterium; assembly: GCA_963794405.1. Classification (GTDB taxonomy): domain Bacteria; phylum Actinomycetota; class Actinomycetes; order Propionibacteriales; family Propionibacteriaceae; genus Microlunatus. The sequence continues at coordinate 136,727 of CAWCDP010000011.1, read as the reverse complement.
GGCGATCCTGGTCACCTTCGCCCTCGGCACGGCCGCCGGCGATCTCGCGACCGAAGCGCTCAGCCTCGGGTTCCGCAACGGAGTGTTCCTGTTCGGCGGTCTGTTCGCCCTGACCTGGCTGGCCAGCCGGCTCGGCGCGAGCAGCGTGGTGACCTTCTGGATCGCCTACATCTTGACGCGGCCCCTCGGCGCCTCCCTCGGCGATCTGCTCACCCAGGATCAGAGCCTCGGCGGCCTCGGCCTGGGCGCCAGCCTCACGAGCGCGATCTTCCTGGCCATCATCGTCATCCTGGTCACCCGGGAGCAGCTCCTCGTGAACCGCCACGGCGTCGCGGTCAAGGGTGCTGGACCCCACGGCGGCCGTCGCCGCGACATCATCTGGGCCGCAGCGGGGGCTGTCGCCGTCCTCGTCGCGGGCCTCGGACTCAGCACCGTCCAGGCAGCCACCACCCAGAATGCGACCGGCGCGACCCAGCCGGCGGGCAGCCAACGCGTCCACCCGACCACAGCGCTCGGCGACGTCAGCCGCTTCACCACCATCTCCACGGACGTCCAGGCCAAGGTGGCGGCGAACGACCTGCCCGCAGCCACCGCCAAGGTCAAGGACCTCGAGGTGGCCTGGGACAGCGCCGAGGCCGGACTCAAGCCCCGCGACCCGGCCGCCTGGCACACCCTTGACGGTCAGATCGACGGGGTGCTGACATCCCTGCGCGCTACACCCGCCACCCAGGCAGAGTGCGCGGCCAACCTGACCACCCTGATCCGCACGCTCAACACCTACGACGGCATCTAGACAGCCATCTCGACCGAGGTCCCCGCGGCAGGTGCCCCGGGGACCTCGTCGACATCCTGACGTTCGTCGCGTGATCTCGGTCATCGTCGCCGATTCGACCCGAGAATTCGACGCAGATGGTGGTGCGCGAATTCGCTGCGCACCGTTTTCTGACGCACGAGCAAGCCTTGTGAAGAATCCGTGCTCGTGATTGTCACTGGCAATTGAGGCGTCGACACATGGCAATCAGGAAACGAGCTGACAGCCATTCGGCGCAGGGCCACCTGTTCGTGGTGAGTGCCGCTGGAGAGGGGGTCCTCTATCTGCCCGGTCCTGTCCGGGCTACCTATCGCGAATGGTCCCTCAGCCCGCCCTCAGGCCCATCTTGAGATCCTCAGGATGTCTTCGTGCGTCGAACATCACCTGTCCGGGCTCGGCGGGCAGGGCTGACACCGCGAAGCTGCATCCAGCTACCACCCGGATCCCAGACGCCCACCAGCTCTTTCAGAGGAGCCGCTTCATGTTCACTCACCTCTTCTCCAGCGTCATGGCGGGCGTTGCCGAGACGGCAGCTGGCAGCGACACGTCGACGGACGGGGTGACGGTGGCCGCGACGATCGGGATCGCCGTCATCCTGATCGTCAACCTGATCAAGGAAAGCCTTCCCCCCGCCTGACTCGCAGGCTCGTCAGCATGGGCCGCCCGACGGGGGGAACCGCAGCGTCGGGCCGAGGGTGAGGTCAGGCGGGGGAGGGGCCGTCGATGGACGTGACCAGGGACTGGATGGCGGGGCACGGCCAGGCCACCAGATCCTGGTGGGCGCTGCAGGCGATCTGCGGTGCATCGAGGCCGATGTAGCTCCCGTCGTCGGTGTGGAAGCCACGCTCGTGCAGTCCGTTGACGTCCTCAGCACTCAGCACCTCGATGATCAAGGGGCGGTGAGTCCGGACCATCTCGGCGTCACAAGCCAGCGCGGCGGCATCGCCGCGGGTGATGACGTGGCCGGCCCGGTAGACGAGCCAGTCGTCCAAGTAGTCCTGCATCTGGTCGATGAGGACGTCTCGCTCGTCACCGGCCGGCACGGCGTTGGAGAAGAGAGCTCGTGCGGAGCGGCGGTCGATCATCATCAGCGTGGCCTCATCGGTCGGAAGCAGATGGCGGCCAGGCTCTCAACAGCCGCCTGTGTGGAGCCTGAGCCGGCCGCTTGTCGTCCGAGACGGATCTGAGCGACTCCGGCACCAGGATCGGCACCCAGTTCGATGCGTGGCAATCCATGACATCGGCGGCTCCGAATCGTTCGGTGTGACCACCTGTCGGTATCTCCCAGGAGCCGTCCCTTTAGACCCTGCGTCTTCCGGAGAATCGGACGGCCGAGGTGCACGAGCAAGCGGCCGTGGCGACGGCCGCCGGCGCTCGGCAGCGGCGGCGCTGCTGCTGAGCACGCTGTTTCTGCTCGCTGCCTGCGGACAGCCCGCTCCGGCGCCGCCATCCCTGTCGCCGCCACCGTCGTCAACGCTGTCGCAGGGTCCGAGTGCCCCGGTGAGCACCGCACCGACGCCCGGGGTCCTGCTCGACGAGGACTTCGGTGGATCCCGCCTCGATGGATCGGTGTGGACCACCTGCTACTGGTGGGACGACCACGGGTGCACCATCACGTCGAACAACGAGCTCCAGTGGTATCGACCCGAGGGTGTCCGCGTCAGCGGTGGTGCCCTGGAGCTGGTGGCGGAGCGGGGCGATCAGCGGGCCTCGGACGGCACGACGTACCCGTTCCGATCGGGCATGGTCACCACTGGCCCGGCGAAGGACGGGGACAAGGCCAAGCTGGCCTTCACGTACGGGACGGTCGACGCGCGGCTACGGGTGCCCACGGGTCGCGGACTGTGGTCGGCCATGTGGCTGCTGCCGGCCAGTCAGGATTCTCGACCCGAGATCGACGTCATGGAGATCCTCGGGAACGACCCCAGCGAGGCGATCCTGCACCTCCACCCGAGCAAGCGGAACGCGGCGTCGCCGGGCAAGACCGTCACCGTCCCCGGGGTCGACTTCTCGAAGGGCTGGCACGACTTCCGCCTCGACTGGACACCCGGCCGGCTGGACTACCTGATCGACGGCCGACGGGTCTGGCACCTCACCGGGAAGCACGTGCCCGCCGAGCCCATGTACCTGATCTTCAACCTGGCCGTGGGTGGCTCCTATCCCGGTGATCCCGACGACAGGACCGAGTTCCCGGCGACCTTCGCCATCGACCACGTCAAGATCACCGCCACCGCGTAGCACCCCGGCACACATCGACCTGCCGGGGTGCTGGTTGACGGTCCGAGACCCCGTGTCCGGCCGTCTAGCGGGGACGGACGAAGGGGAAGGTGAGCACGGACCGGATGTTCCCGCCTGTCAAGAGCATGACGATCCGGTCGACGCCGAGACCGAGCCCGCCCGAGGGTGGCATACCCGTTTCGAGAGCGTGGAGGAAGTCCTCGTCGACCACCATGGCCGCAGGATCGCCGGCGGCGGCCTGACGGGACTGTTCGATCAGTCGGCGACGCTGCTCGACCGGGTCGGTGAGCTCGGAGTAGGCGGTGCCGATCTCCATGGCGCCGATCACCAGATCCCACCGTTCGACCAGGCCGGGGTGGCTTCGGTGCGGCCCGGTGAGCGGCGACGTCTCGGCCGGGAAGTCGGTGAAGAAGGTGGGCTCGATCGTGACCCGTTCGACGAGGTCGGCGTAGAGCTGCTCGAGGATGGCACCGCGACCCATGCCCGGTCGGACAGCCACGCCGTGACGGTGGGCGTGGTCCACCAGGTGCCGGATGTCGGTGTCCAGGTCGACATGGTGGTGGAGGGCGGCGCTGACGGCGTCCATCATCGGGACGACGGCCCACTCCCGCGTCAGGTCGAAGGGTCTCGTGGCACCGTCACGGTGCACGAGCGGCAGGATGGGTCGCCCGTGGACGGCGATGGCGGCCGCCGTGATCAGCCGTACGGTGAGGTGGCGCATGGTGGTGTAGTCGGCGTACGGGAGGTAGGCCTCGAGGGAGGTGAACTCGGGGTTGTGGGTGGCGTCGGCTCCCTCGTTCCGGAAGTTGCGGCCGAGCTCGAACAGCGGCCCGAGCCCACCGACCAGGAGCCGCTTGAGGTAGAGCTCTGGCGCGATCCGCAGGGTCAGATCGACACCGTAGGCGTTGATGAAGGTCGTGAACGGTCGAGCAGTGGCACCGCCGTGGACGGTGTGCAGGATCGGCGTCTCGACCTCCAGGAAACCCTCGGTCTCCAAGGTCGCGCGCAGCGCGCGGACGGCGGTGCTGCGCTGCCGCAGGAGGAGTGCTTGGTCGGGGTGGACGAGGAGGTCGGTGGAGCGTTGCCGAAGCCGCGTCTCCGGGTCGCTGAAGTGAGCGAACGGCACGGGGTGCAGGGCCTTCGCTGCGAGCCGCCATCGCTCGACGAACAGCGTCGGCGTACCGGTCCGTGATCGGCCCCGGTGGCCATCGATGAGAATCAGGTCCCCGCGGTCGAGGAGGCGGGCGAAGGTGCGGACAGGTCGGGATCCGAGCCGATCCCGTTCCAGAAGCACCTGAACCGAGGCTGAGCCGTCGACGAGGGTGGCGAAGACGGCGCCGCCATGGTCTCGGATGCTTCGGATCCGTCCGGCCACCCGGATCGGCTCCGGGTGGCCGGCTGGGTCGTCGCAGCGCTCGAGGTCGCCCAGCTGATGGGTGGGTTCGGGCAGTCCGATCGGGTAGGGCGGCTGCCCGGCGGCCTCCAGCGCGGGAAGCCGGCGCAGGCGTTGGCGGGTCTGGTCGGAGCGGTCAGGCAGCCGGCGGCTCGGCTCGGGCGGCGGCGCGGTGTCCAGCTCGTGCAGCTGGTCGAGGTGCTCGTCGCTCAGCTGAGGGCCTGTGTGGCGATGGCGTGTGGGAAACCGGGGGAGAAAGCCTTCGGCGGCGGCGACGGCGAAGATCACCTGAGGGAGCGCGATCCGGCCATCGAAGCACAGATAGCGTGGACGCCACTGCGGCTGGTACTTCTGGTTGGCCCGGTACAGGCGCTGGAACTGCCAGAACCGGTCGAGCATGCCGAGCACGGAGTAGTTGAACCGGGTCACCGAGCCGGCGCCGATCCCCTCGGCATCGGCGTAGACGTGGCGGAACATGCAGAAGTTCAACGACACCTGGCTGATCCCCAACCCGGCGGCGGCACCCATCACGGCGGTCACCATGGCCTCCGTCGTGCCGTTCGGGGCGTCGGGCCGACGGCGCATCACATCCAGCGACAGGCCGTGACGGCCCCAGGGCACCAAGCTCAGGACGCCCGCAGCGTCGCCGGTGTGATCGTGCGCCACCGCGTAGACGGTGTTGACGTCGGCGGGGTCGGCGAACCGGTTGAGGGCCATGGAGTAACCACGGTCGGGTTCGCCGCCGCGCCAGGCGTCGGCGGCGGCGCCGATGGCGGTGAGCTCGTCATCGCTGATCTGGTCCTGCCGCCGCACGGTGACGGTGATCCCGCTGCGCTCCGCACGGCGTACCGCCTGGCGGACGCTGGTCAGACCGACGCTGTTCACGGCGAAGCGATCCGCAGGAAGGATCGCTTCGTCGCCCAGCCCGAGGACACTCAGCCCGGCGGCGGCATAGCAGCGGGCCCCACCCTCGCTGGCGGCCACGACGGCAGGAGTCCAGCCGTAGTAGCGGGCTTCGTCCTTCCAGGCGGCGACGGCGGCCGGCCAGGCGGCCGGGTCGCCGACCGGATCGCCGGATGCCAGCGAAACACCGTGCCGGACCCGGTAGGTGACCGCGGCTCGCCCGTCACGGGAAAAGATCGAGTCCTTGTCGCGGCGGGTGGCGAAGTAGCCCAGCGAGTCCGGCTGCGGGTCGGCGGCGAGCAGGCGACGCAGCCCGACCTCCCGGTCGCCCGACCAGGCGGTCGGCAAGGCGGCGGAGCGGAGGAAGACCGCGACGGCAGCGAGAACGGTGGCGCTGAGCAGGATCGAGGTCAGCTCGGGCAGCCAGGGCACGACGCCGGTCAGGTCGCGGGCGGTCTCGGCATCGACATCGCCGACGCTGCGTTCCAGCACGCCCAGCAGCTGCTGCCACTGCGATCCGGCCGGGAGGGTCTCCGTGAGAGTCAACAGCACCCAGGTGACAGAGACGGTGAGCGTGAGTCCAGCCGCAGAGACCGCGGCCAGGCGCCACCACGACCCGCGCCGCAGGTGACCCGGAAAGTCGCGTCGCAGCCGCCACAACCCGACCAGGACGAGGGCCCCTACCAGCAGGGAGACGACGTCGAGGGTTCTCCCGAACAGCTGTCGAGCGACCCAGGGCCCCGGCGTGGGAGCAGTGCTGAGGCGCGCGGCCGCGACGACGCCGAGGTACATGCCGAGCACCTGGAAGCCGGCGACGGCGACCAACCCGGCGCGTTTGCGGCCGATCAGAGCCCGTGTGATCAAGGCGAGCACCACCACCGACACCAGCGAGTGCGAGAGGGGGATGTTGATCACACCGAACGCCAGCTCCAGCCAGGTCCCGTGCCGGGCCGACCATCGAGTGGACAGCCACAGCAGCACCGACAGTCCCGTCCCCGCCGCATAGATCGCTACCAGCAGCCGAGCTGCTCGGTCGTGCAGCCCTGGCTGCGCCGATCGGCTGTGGTCGAGTTCGCCCTTCATCCCCAGTCCTGTCGTCGGTGACCGTAACTGCGCTTCGGCTCCAGCCTCCCGTTCCGAAGGTGAGTTCAACCTGAGAGGGCGGGCAGATGGGTCTTCTGGTCAAGCCGGCCCGTCCTGAGGTGTCCCCGACAACGGTCGGGTGGCCCTTCGCCCGGCGCCGACATTAGTGTCCACAGGGTGAAGCTGAGCGACGACACCACAGGCGAGGAGCACATCGGCCGCCGCGATCTGACCCGATGGCCGAGCCGGGCCGGCAGGGCTCTGGTCGGGTCGGTCAGCAAGCTGGCCGCGAACGTGTCGGCTCACACGGTGCTGTATCTCACCGCCGGAATCGGTCTGATCCTGCTGCTGGCGCTCACGACGGCCGGGGCGGCGGTCTACGACGCCGTCACGGAGCAGGACGGGATCGCCGGCGTCGACCAACCCGTCCTCGATGAAGCCATCGCGCTCCGTACTCCGACCAACACCTGGTGGGCGACGGGGTTCACCCACCTCGGTGGCGCGGTCGGCATGACCATCATCGCGTCGCTGATCACGATCGTGTTGGTCTGGCGGTGGCGCTCCCGGACCCCGCTGATCTTGATGCTGCTGGCCGTGGCCGGATCGCTGACCATGACAACCGTCGGCAAAGCCATCGTGGGCCGCGCCAGGCCACCACTGTCGGAGGCGGTGCCACCCTACGAGTACGCGTTCTCGTTCCCGTCCGGCCATGCTCTGAACAGCACCGTCATCGCCGGCGTCGTCGCCTATCTCGTGGTCCGCCGGCTCCGCACCCTGTGGGCCCGGGTGATCGCGGTCAGCTGCGCTGTCGTCTGGGCGGTGGCGATGGGTTTGAGCCGGGTGTTCCTCGGCCACCACTGGCTCACCGACGTCGTCTTCGGGTGGCTCGTCGGCGCAGCATGGCTCGTCCTGCTCATCACGGCCCATCGATTGTTTCTCACCATCCGCCGAGCACGAATCGACAGACGAGCTCCGTCACCGGATCAGCCCGGGGCCTAGGGAGCCGACGTGTCCGTGGTCCGCACGATGCCGCGATGTCCCGCGGACTGTCGCGACGTCGCGTCGACCACGGACGTGTCAGAGAACGGATCCCTGCGGCTCAAGGTCAGCGAGTCGGCGTGGGGACGCAGCCTGATCGCCAGGTAGATCGCCGTCGCACAGATTCCTGCGGCGAGAAGCCACCCACCGAGCACGTCGGTGGCCCAGTGGTAGCCCAGGTAGGCGCGTGTCAGGCCGATGATGATGGCCAGCGCGACCCCGACCGCAGTGACCAACCGTCTGGCCCACCGGTGGGTCAGGGTGGAGGCCACCAGCAGCGCCCCCAGCACCCAGACCACTGAACCGCTGGTGGTGTGCCCAGAGGGGAAGGACGGGTCTGTAGCGGGCGGTCCGACCACGAAGGCGATCGGGGGACGGGCGCGGCCGACGATCTCCTTCGTCAGGTACACGATCGAGCTCGTCTCCACCATGGTGATCACCAGCGTCAGCGGCAGCAGGAGGTTCCGAGTCCGCCACAGCAGGATCCCGGCGATGACCACGGTGACAACGGCCACCACACGGAAGGAGCCGAGGTCGGTCAAGGCGGTCGCCGCAGCATCGAGGACGGTCGTGCGCACCGCGACCATGGCCGCCAGGACCGTGTTGTCGAGAGCAGTGGGTTCACCGGAACGCGACATCCACACAGCCATCGCGAAGAATCCCATCCAGCCGACCGCGCCGACACTCATCGATCGCAACCTCGTTGCCGGCGTGGCGGACCCCGGGACCGCCACGGTCCCGGGCACCACGCTGCTGGTCGTGATCTCTGACATCGTCAACACCTTCCGGGCCGCCGTCGGACAGGCCGCGCACCCAAGGATGGGACCTCGTACCTGAGACGATCCTGTGCGCAGGATCGGTTGCCTGCAGGATGTAACAACGGTTACATTACCTGCGGAGATGCCGGGAACGAGCTTGTTGCGGTCGGAGGTCACGGATGGGCGGGACTGCGCTGTTCGTAGCGGTGTTCTTGGCGTGCCTGGTGGAAGCGGTCGAGGCGACCACGATCGTGTTGGCGGCCGGCACCACCCGGGAGTGGCGCTCCACCCTCCTGGGGGTCGGTTGCGGCCTGACCGCGTTGGTGGTGGTGGTGATCGTCCTCGGACCCGCGATCTCGGTGATCCCGCTGGCGTACCTGCGCGTCGGTGTGGGTGGGTTGCTGCTCGTGTTCGGGCTCCAGTGGCTGCGCAAGTCGATCCTGCGGGCGAGCGGGTACAAGGCTCTGCACGACGAGACGGCCATCTTCGCGACCCAGGTCGCCGCTGCCCAGTCGGCGAGCAAGCAACGACGAGGGGCGGTCAGCGACTGGTACGCCTTCACCCTGTCGTTCAAGGCGGTGCTGCTGGAGGGACTGGAGGTGGTCTTCATCGTGCTCACCTTCGGTGCCAACGCCCACCGTGTTCCTCTGGCGGCGGCCGCTGCTGTGGCCGCGGTGGTTCTGGTCGCCGGGGTCGGCGTGGTGGTCCGGGCTCCGTTGGCTCGGGTTCCGGAGAACGGCATGAAGTTCGTTGTCGGGGTGATGCTGACCTCGTTCGGCGCCTTCTGGGCCGTCGAAGGCGTCGGAGGCACCTGGCCGGGAGCAGATGCGGCCCTGTTGGTCCTGGCACCGGCCGTTGCCGCGTACGGACTGTTGATCATCGTCTGGCTGCGTCGACAGCGGCTGAGCCAACCCGCCGCCGACGGCACGCCCGGGTTGGGTGTGGCGCGATGACGTCCCGACTGAAGGCTTTCGGGGCGTTCTGGTACGACTTCGTCATCGGCGATGACTGGACGGTGGCCGCCGGGATCGTCATCGCCTTGATCATCACCGGTGTGGTGGCCACTTCTCCGAGCACCGGCCTGGTGGATCGTGCCGGCCGCCATCGCGATCCTGCTTCCGCTGAGCTTGTGGCGTGCCACCCGACCAGCCTGATCCGGACGCCGGCCCGGAGGCCGTGGTCGACGACGACGGCGGCAGCAACGCGGACGAGTGGTTGATCCTGATCTACAAGGTTCCCACTGAGCCGTCTCGGCTGCGGGTCTCGGTGTGGCGGCGGCTCAAAGGGCTCGGCGCCATCTACCTGCAGAGCTCGGCGGCGGCCCTCCCGGCCGGGGCCTCGGCAGAGCGAGCGCTCCGAAAGCTCCGACACGAGATCATCCAGATGGCTGGATCGGCGGTCCTGCTGCGCAGCACGCTGCTCGGAGGCGGGTCGGATGTCGCAGCGAAGTTCCGTGCTGCCCGAGATGATGAGTATGACGAGATCATCGACAAGTGTGAGGACTTCCTGGCCGGGATCGACAAGGAGTTCGATGCCGAGCACTTCAGCTTCGCCGAGCTCGAGGAGAACGAGGTCGATCACACCAAGCTCGTCAACTGGCTGGCGAAGGTTCGCCATCGAGACGTCCTGGGATCGGCGAAGCGAGGAACCGCCGAAGACGCCGTCGTGCGCTGCGCGGCGGCACTCGAGCGCTACGCCCAACGCGTCTACGCCGAAGACCCCGACCTCGGTCGCCAAGGACCTGACCCTGACAGCGGTAGCACCGCGTCGGACACGCCGTCAGCCGGGAGAGCCCTCAGATCGGGGCCCAGTAGACGATGAGCCACCAGATCGCGTAGGCGAAGGCCAGCAGCCAGCCGATGACGGCGACGACGGCCAGGAAGCCCGAGATGGCTTTGGTCAGCGGGTCGCTGCCGCCCGAACGGGTTGTTACGTACGACATCTCGCATCCTCCCTACGGACAGGCGGCAGCCGCGGGTTCACAGGTCAGTCCCCGGCCATGGCGTCGATGCAGACAGTGATCGCCAGGATCAGGCCGGCGTCGTGGCCGGGCTGGATCTCGACGCCGTACGTGTCGCGGACGCGGAACCACTTCCTCGACACCTCCGCCACCAGCTCACCGTCTTGTTCGATCTTGTACTCGTGATCGACGATGTTGCCGTGCGCCTTCAGATCGGGCCGCCGTCGACGTCGATCGCGAAGCGGTCCCGGATGCCGACGAGCGCCTTCTTCACCGTGGCGTTGCCGGTCGCCGACTCGATCTTCATCGAGTCCCGCACCCTCAGCTTGCGTTCCTGGATCTTGGCGACATCGGCCCCTGACGCATCCTTCAGCTCGAAGGTGTCCCTCACCCGCAACGCCTTGCCGTCGACCTTGTAGACGCGTTGTCCGGAGTCGTTCTCGATCCAGAAGTCGTCGCCGATGCTCAGCAGCTTCTCCCGCATCTGGTAGCGCTGGACGACCGGCCCGTCGTCGTGGTGTCTGCGATCTCGAAATCCCACTGCGTGTCTCCTCAGATGCCAGTCGTGTCAGCCTTGCCCGGAGCCCGCACGAGGCAGGCCGTACCGCACGCGGCTCTCCTCCCGGGCACTGACACCCAGTCTGGCCGCGGCTCCCTCCGTCGGCCTCACCCACTCTGGATGATCTCCGGTCTTCGCCTGCTGGCCAGGTCGAACGAACCCTGTTGCTGACTCAGGGGCTGAGGTGAGCCTCAGGTGTGCTGGGGGAGCGCGCGTTCGGTCTGGAGGACCGGATCACCCGGCGTCGTGCGCGTGGTGCTTCTCTGACGTGACCGAGTGGGTCAGGGCGGCCTCGATCTCGGACACCCAGCGCTCCTCGAGGAGGACCACGATGCCCGAGGTTCCCGGTGGCAGCGTGTTCTCGATGTCGGCCTTGACCTGACGCTTCTCGAGCTGCTTCACCGTGGCCCCGGCTCCCGCTCCGACACCGGCCCCGATCGCGGCAGAGGCCAAGAGGGCGGGCGGGAAGATCAGGCCGACGATCGCCCCGGCCACTCCTCCGACGACTGCGCCGGCACCCACGCTGTGGGCGTCATCCTTGATGTGGATCTTCCCGTCGTCGTCCCGGTTGACCAGGACCAGGGCCTCGACCGAGACGATCTTGCCTCTCTCCAGCTGTTTGACGGCGTCCCAGTCCTGCTGGGCCGCCGCCGGATCGTCGTACGCCGCGATGTAGAGGTCGAGTGGTGCATCGTCAGGCATGTGCGATCTCCCTCAGTACGTTGTTGATCGGATCCTGATCCGGCTGGTGACTGTTGTCAACCTCCCCAGCATCAACCCTCGGAACCTCGCAGCCGACGCAGCATCACCTGCCTGACATCGGGTGATCAGCTGTCGTCAGCCGAGGGGCGACTCTGTGTCGCTCGACACGTTGCGATCCTCCCGCTTGCCAGGCCCGCTCGGCAGACCTTAGAGTCGGTCGGACTTACGCGCGTCAGTGACGCGATTCAGCAAAGGAGCGGGAATGAGCACATCAGGTACCTCGTACGGGGAGCTGCCACCGACCGAGGAGGCCGCGGTCGGTCTCGACCTCGACAACAGCGACCACCTGTTCGCCGAACCCACCGAGAAGGTCAGCAACAAGTACATCGCCGCCCTGGTGCTGGCGCAGCTGGTGTTCTTCATCGCCTTGCTCGGTCCGGCCGTGATCGGCATGACCGTCAAGGTCCAGACCCTGGTCTCCGACGTCGACGCGCCCGCCGCCATCGCCACCGTCTACAGCCTCGGCGCCCTGGCCGCGGTGATCGGCAACGTCCTCTTCGGCCGGCTGTCGGACCGCACCACCTCCCGGTTCGGTCGCCGCCGCCCCTGGATCGTCGGCGGCACGATCGTGATGACGCTCGCCTTCCTGGTGATCGCGCTCGCCCCCACCATCCCGCTGGTGACCCTGGGCTGGTTCCTCGCCCAGTTCGGCGCGAACGCCGCCCTGGCCCCCTTCATCGCCACCATCGCCGACCAGGTGCCGAAGATCCAGCGCGGGCAGGTCGCCGCTCTCCTGGGTATCGCACAGAACGTCGGCGTGCTCGGCGGGGTCTACGTGGCGCAGGCCTTCGCCACCCAGCTGGTCATCCTGTTCGTGGCCCCCGCGGTCCTCGCGATCGGCGCGATGCTGGTCTACGCCTTCGTGCTGCCCGACCAGAAGCTCACCCGCAAGCCGTCCCGGATGAGCGCCCGGCAGTGGGTGCAGACGTTCTGGGTGAACCCGCTGAAGTACCCCGACTTCGCCCTCGCCTGGTGGTCCCGGTTCCTGATCACCCTGGCCACGTTCATGTTCACCACCTTCCGGCTGCTGTTCGTTCAGTCCGAGCTCGGCATCTCCAAGGAGGCCGCACCCGGCATCATCAGCACCGGCGTCCTCATCTACACCCTCGCCCTGGTCGCCGCCGGGTTCCTCGCCGGCAAGATCTCCGATCTCACCGGCCGCCGCAAGTTCCTGGTCGCCGGCTCCACCCTGATCTTCGCCATCGGCACCGTCCTGCTGGCCCACGTCGGCACCGTCGGGCAGTTCTACGCGGTGGAGGCCCTGCTGGGTCTGGCGTTCGGCATCTACGTCGGAGTCGACCTCGCCCTGGTCGTCGACGTGCTGCCCAACCCCGACGAGGCCGGCAAGGACCTCGGCGTGTTCAACATCGCCAACGCCCTGCCGCAGACCCTGGCCCCGATCGTCGGCGCCGTGCTGCTCGGCATCGCCAGCGCCACCAACTCCAACTACGACCTGCTGCTCTACGTCGCCGGCGGAGCCGCCCTCCTCGGAGCCATCGTCGTCCTGCCGATCAAGAAGGTGCGCTGACCGTCACCGGCACGAAACTGCACTGAAGCCAGGAGCCGCCGCCCTGGCAGCAGGAGGGCAGCGTCTTCCTCGACGACGCTGCGCGATCCTTCTGCTGTCGGGGCCGCGGTCTAGGTTTGCCGGGTGGATGTCGTGGCCGCTGCCGTCGGAGACGGTGTCGAGGTCAGCGATCTCGACACACGTGCGCGGCTCGGTCAGGTGCGCAGTCTCACCGGCTCCGAGTTCGCCGAGCATGTCCGGTCTCGACTGCAGGAAGACATCCGCTGGGTGTGGGCGGACACCACCGGTCTGTATCCGGCGTTGCTGTCAGCGGGTGTCCGTGTGGCTCGGGTTCAGGATCTGCGTCTGTGTCACGCCATCCTGGCCCGCTCCTCCTACGTCGACTCCTCCTTCGCGGCCGAAGGTTCCGATCAGTGGTCGATGAGACCGGGGCCGGCCGATGACGCGGCTCCCACGCTGCTGGACCTCGCCGGCGAGGAGGACGTGATCGGTCTGGACGAGGTCGCTGCCGAGCATCGACGTCAGCAGGAGGCGATCCACGGGTCCTCGCATCCGGCTCGGTTGCGGCTGCTGTTGGCAGCTGAGTCTGCCGGGGCCCTGGCCGGGGTCGAGCTGACCCATGCGGGGCTGCCGTTCGACGCTGACACGCACCGGGCGTTGTTGACGAGACTGCTCGGGCCCCAGCCGCCGGCCGGGGTCCGACCGCTCGCCATGGAAGGCCTGGTCGAGCATCTCCGAGCCGCCTTGGGGGCGCCGAACCTGAACCCGGACTCGGGCCCGGACCTGCTCCAGAGCCTGCAGTCGGCCGGGATCGCGGTGAGCTCCACCAGGCAGGGTGAGCTGTCGACGGTCGACCATCCCGCGATCGCGCCGCTGCTGGAGTACAAGAAGCTGGCCCGTCTGTTCGGAGCGAACGGCTGGTCGTGGTTGTCGACCTGGGTGACGGCCGGCCGGTTCCGGCCCGGTTACGTGCCCAGCGGCGTGGTGACCGGGCGGTGGGCCGCACGGGGCGGTGGTGCACTGCAGCTGCCCAAGCAGATCCGCGGTGCCGTGGTGGCCGAACCGGGCCAGGTTCTCGTCGTGGCCGACGCCGCTCAGCTCGAGCCGCGAGTGCTCGCGGCGATGTCACAGGATGAGGCGATGGCGGCCGCGACCCGACGAGGCGATCTGTATCAGGCCCTGGTCGACGACGGTGTGGTCGACACCCGCAGCCGAGCGAAGGTGGCGATGCTGGGTGCGTTGTACGGAGCGACGTCGGGGGAGGCCGGCCGGTTGATGCCGCGGCTCGTACGGAGCTTCCCGGTGGCCACGGGCTGGGTGGAGGCGGCAGCCCGGGCCGGAGAGGCCGGGCGGGTGGTGACGACCTGGCTGGGACGGTCCTCGCCCGCGGCTCCTGAGGCGTGGTGGGAGGCGCAGCGGTGGGCTGTGCTGCCGGAGGCGGACCCGGGGGAGCGGCGCCGAGCCCGAGCCCAGGCGTTGCAGTGGGGCAGGTTCACCCGCAACTTCGTCGTCCAGGGGACGGCCGCGGAGTGGGCGTTGTGTTGGCTGGCCGATCTCCGCCGCCGCTTGCACGCTCTCGGTGAGTCCGCCGGCCGATCCGCCCGACTCGTCTACTTCCTGCACGACGAGGTGATCGTCGAGACTCCGGTCGAGCTGGCCGACGCAGTCATCGATGCCGTACGGGCATCGGCAGACCGTGCCGGGCAGCTGTTGTTCGGCTCGTTCCCCGTCGAGTTCGCCCTCGATGTCCGCTGTGTCAGCCGCTACTCCGACGCTGACTGATCCGTCGAGGTCCGCGACGGGTGGTCATCCCAGCCGTCGAAGCGTTGTCTCGACAGCTCCTTCGACCCGGGCGGTCATGGCGGTCAGATCGACGGGGCGGCGCCCGGCGACCTGCTGGCGGATCCACTTCCGTTGGTTGTCGTCGTGATGCAGCAGCGCATACAGGTCCCACCACGGATCGAGGGAGACGCCGGTGATCGACTCGTAGGACGCCCGAAGCTGCTCCGACCACTCAGTCGAGTGGAGCGCCGCCATGTACCGGCGGCAGTGCCCGACATCGATCGCGCGTGCGCCCCGGTGGATGCTGTTCCAGTCGGTCAGCCCCGTGATCTTCCCTCTCGACCACAACAGGTTGACCGGCAGGAAATCACCGTGCAGGAAGACGGGCGTGTCCACCGGCGGCGATTCCGCCATCACGGCGAATGCTGCTTTCCACACCGCCGCCTTCCGGGCTCCGACCGGCACCTGGAAACCGTCGCGTGGGGCGATCCACGAGTCCGTCCACGGCCTGAAGGTCTCGGCGCGCAGATCGAGATCGTGCACCCGTCCGGCGAGCTCCGCGATGGTGTGGATCCACGACCGAGGTTCGGCGGGGCTGAGATGCACCTGACCCGGCAACCGCGTCATCAACAGCGATGGAGTGCCTCCCGTCGCCGTACCGGCGGTATCGGCGGCGAGGACGCTCGGGACGGGGATGCCGCTTCCGGCCACCAGACGGAGGTTGGCGATCTCGGTCTCCATGGTCTTCTCCAGGGCGAGCCCGAGCGGGTACTGGCGCAGAACGACGACAGTGCGCACGCCGCTGCGTTCGACCGTCACGCGATGAACGGCGGAGCTGACGCCACCGGTCATCCGGCGACAGCCGACGATCCGACTGCCCCGACCCATCGCTGCGCAGACCCAGTCGAGGGTCTCGGCGGAGGGACGGCGCTGCCGAAACCCACCGTCACGCCAGTCGCCGCCGGTCACGTACGAGAGGGTATGCGCGGCCGAACCGGCGCCCAGGTCGTGGTCCGCTCCACCGACGCGAGCGCGCCGGGCCAGACGATGCACGCTGTTCGCCCCAGCGGCGAATCTGGCTGCATCCAGGGCCAGCTCCGGCAGATGCAAGCGGTAGCCGGGCGGCGCGCTCAGCAGCACCGTCCCTGCGCTGCGCGCCGCTCGTTCAGGGTCGAGGACACGCCGAAGCGCTGCCACATATCCATGGATCGACGCCGCCGCTGCGGCGGGCGGCTCCCCACCCCACAGCAGGTCCACCAGCCGGTCCAGCGAGACGACCTCACCCCAGTGCAGTGCCAATGCCGCAAGCACCGCCCGTTGCTTGCGGGGACCGAGGTCGATCGCCGAGCCATCGCGCAGAACCTCGAGTCGACCCAGCACGCCGATATGCACCTCCGCGAGTCTAGAACCGGCCTTCGCGATCCGGTCATCGATACGACGGTTCTCGTCCTCACGGTTCCAACGGCGAATCTGCCCGTACTGCTCGGCCAGACTGTCCACGACCGGCAGCGGTGAGAGGTGGGTGCGGCCGAACGGATCAACCGCGCCATCGACGCTCAACCACGCCCTCGACGCCGCACTTCTCGTGCGCACTCAAATGCCTGGCTGGCAGTAGAAGGCGTCACCTGTAGTGGACTTGAACAGCACCCGCGCGTCAGCGCAGCAGTCGGCCTGTGCGTACCGCTTCGACGACGTCGTGGATGGCCTGGCTGGCTGCGGCGGAGTCGGCTGGGTCGCTGACCATGGAGTCGTGGGTGGTGGCGGGGGCGACCCGGTGGAGGCTGTTGGTGGACAGTGCGGCCATGTGGTCCTGTTTCTGTTGCCACCCGGCGTCGTTACCGGTGTCGGCGGTGAGGACGATCAGCGGCTTGCCGTGGAGGTTGGTCAGGGCGGCGGCCTGCTGCATCGCGGTGTTGGCTTCGACGAACTCGTCGATGAAGCTGCCGAGGTTGCGCGCCAGCGACGCGTTCGCGCGTGCCTCGTCCCGTACGCGTGGCGGAAGATCGTTGTAGGAGGCTTGGGCGATCAGCCGGCCGGCGCCGAGGTGAGCGATGGCCGGCACGAGGGCGGCGACGCGACCGAAGACGTTGTCGGCGGTGCGGGTCGGCAGGATCGGGCCGGGCTTGGGGGCGGTGGAGTCGAGGAGCACCAGGCCGGCGACCTGGTCCGGGAACTGCGCGGCGAAGCTTTGGACGTAGAGGCCGCCGAAGGAGTGGCCGGCCAGCACGTAGGGCCCGGGAATGTGCGCGCGGTCGAGCAGCGTGTGCAGGTCGGCGGCGATCTGGTCACCGTCTTGTGTTCTGTGGGTGGCGTCGCTCCAGCCTCGACCGGCCCGGTCGTAGACGCAGACTGTGGTGTGGCGGGCGACCGCCGGCGCAATCCAGGCGAGATCAGAGGAGACCCCACCCTGACCTGGTTCCAGGACGACGGTCGGGCTCCCTGAGCCGGTGCAGTGCAGGTGGAGCCGGTGCCCGCCGATGTCGACCAGCTGGCCGGGCGGCGGGTAGGCCCTCGCGTCGAGGGACTCCCGGACTGTCTCGTACCCGCCACCCACCGCGGCGATCGCCAACACGGCAAGAACCGCGTACAGCAGCCACCGTGCCACCCGACTGCCTGGCTGTCGTCGGACCCGGGGGAGCATCCAGACCACGAGCATGATCAATGCCGGTGGCCAGGTCCATCCGAGCACGTCCTGCACCGCCGTGGACCCGTTGAATGAAGCGACACCGACGGCCGCCAGGAACACGGCTGGCGCGGTCGCCCAGCGTTGCGGCTGGTCGCTGAACCGGACAGACAGCACGGCCAACAACGCCCAGCCGAGTGCACATCCGAGCAGAACCATCCCGGTGAGGCTGTGCTCCTCGGCCGGAGCCAGCGGAGCGATGACCAGGAGCGCGGCAGCCACCAGCCCGGCAGCCATCGAGCCTGCGACGATCAAAGCGATCTTGCTCCGAGCGGCCTGCGACCGCGGGGGTGACTGCAGGTGGCTGTGTGGGGCTGTCGTTCTCGTTGTCGTTGACATGCTGGCTCCCTTTGCTGCTGCTACGTGGCGAGATCGCCTACCGACGACTCTCCTCCCGGCAGGTGCTGCTCGCGCCGGTCAAAGAGCCAGGTGTGATGTGTGCCTGAGACTGCCGGCGCCCCACCACAGGCTCTCGCGCTGGCTGGTTCTCCGGGTCGCAAGCCCCTGTGGCATGCCGGAGGGTCGACCCCCGCGAGGCAGGTGGCGGCCTGCCCCGAGCTGGATTGGTGGGCCGTCGTCCTAGGTGGCCTGACGGTTGCGGTGCCGCCGGCGAAGGACCCGGATGATGGTGGGGGTCATCCCGACGGCTGCGGCCACGACGATGGCGACCACGAGCAGCAGGGGTGCTCTGACGGCGGGGTAGGCATTGGTCTGCGCGACAGGGCGGGTCGGGTAATCCATCATTTTCGCCGTGGACCAGCTGATGGCTGTGCCCGAGCTGAACGCCAGGTCGGTGAGAGCGGCATCGAAACCGAGGCATGTTGCCCTGGCCCAGGGCAGTGACGGGAAGCCGTTGGCGTGCGGCCAGTTCGCGGAGCGCGGGCGTCATCTCGCTGTCGGAGTGGGCCCCGGGCAGCACCAGCCGGTGGGCCGGCAGCCGGAAGGAGGCGGCGGGGGTGGTGAGGAGGACGACGCCGTGGGCGGTGGTGATGCTGGACCCGGTGGCGACGGGGACCACGTGCGCGGCTGAGGCGTAGCTGTAGACGTCGGTGAGCGCTGAGAGGTCGATCTCTGTAGACACCGTCGGCGACGCCAACGGCCAGGGTGGGCTGGAACCACGGAAGAACGGCGCCGAGCCCGACGCCGACATCGTCGGAGGAGAAGTGCTGGATGGGTATCTCGGTTGGGCCGCCGATCGTCCAACCCGGGTACCGAACCTGCTGGGCGACCTTGGCCGCCTCCGCCGTGCCAGCCAGCTCCTGCATCAGGTGCAGCGAGGCCGGGATGCCGGAGGAGATCGCGGCGGAGGTGGTGATGTTGCCGTCCTCGACGTAACGCTGGCCGGCCACCCAGTTCACGCGGGGGTTCGACTTCTTGAGGGGGGCGATGCGGGACCAATGCGAGGTCGCCCGACGCCCGTCGAGCAGTCCGGTAGCGGCGAGGACTCTCGAGCCGGCGCAGATGCTGAGGATGCGCGCTCCGGCGTCGGCTTGCCGCACGATCCAGGCGCGGAGCTCGGCCTCCTGCTTCCCCGCCGGGTCGTTGACCGCGGGAACGACCACGAGGTCGGGTTGGCGCGCCGCGCCGGAGGCGATGTCGGCGAAGGTGTAGGTGGGGACGACGTGGAGGCCGCCGTTCATCGTGGCGGGGGCGGAGGTGGCCGCGACGGTGTAGACGGAGAACTTCGTCGACGTGGCGAAGACCTCGTACGGCGCAAGGGCGTCGGCGTCATCGGTTCCGGATCGGCCGAGGACGACGGCGACGACGATCGGACCGTCAGAGCTGGGGCGGCCGGCGGGGATCTGCCCTTCAGGGGCCGGTGGGCTGGCGTGGATGCTCGCTCTGGCGACTCCGCCGAGGAGGACGGCGATCAAGGTGATGCTGCTGAGTGCGACAGCGAGCGCGAGATGAGCCAGGCGACGGAGCAGGGACAGTTTACCGGACCTGCTCCCTGGTGGCGAAAAGACGCGACGGTGAATCATGGGAGGCTCCATCTTTGGTAGGGGCGGGAACGCACTGGTCGAGGTTTGCCCGTGATGGCGATGCAGATCCTGCGCCGGGCAGAGGATGCTGCGGCTGGCGGGAGGTCGTCTGCTAACGGTCGATGGTGATCGCGACCTTGCCGCGGACGTGTCCCGCTTCGAGCTGGCGGACGGCGAGCGGCGCGTCCTCGAGCGGGTAGGTGGAGTCGATGCTGGGGACGAGCTGGCCGGCCTCGATGAGACTGGTGAGGCGGTCGTAGTCGCTGCCGCGCTCTTGGGCGACCAGGAGGGCGAGGCGCTGCCGGAGGAAGACCGACAGCAGCACGCCCCGCAGCTGGCGTCCCATGCCGGTGATCACGCCGGCGTTCTCGCCCCCGACGAACACGGCGGTTCCTCGGGGGCGGAGGGCTCGCCGGAGCCGCTTCAGGGAGGGGTTGCCGGCGATGTCGAGGATGAGGTCGTACCGGTGGGTTCCGTCGGCGAAGTCGTTGCGGGTGTAGTCGATGACCTGGTCGGCTCCGAGCGAGGTGACCAGGTCCGTTTTCGCCGTGCTGCAGACGCCGGTGACCTCGGCCCCGAAGGCCTTGGCGAGCTGGACGGCGTAGGTTCCGACGCCGCCGGAGGCACCGATCACCAGGACGGACTGGCCGGCCTGGACGCGACCGACGTCGACGAGGGCGCGCAGCGCGGTGGCGGCCGACACGGGCACGACGGCAGCTTGGGCGAAGGAGAGGTTGGTGGGCTTGAGGGCGAGCTGGGAGTCCCGGGCAACCGCGTACTCAGCGAACGATCCGGGAGCGACGCCGTAGACCTCGTCACCGACAGCGAACCGGTTGACCGCCGCGCCGATGTCGATGACGGTACCGGCGACGTCGCGGCCGGGGACCGGGTTTCTCGGGCGTGTCATGCCGAACGCGAGCCGCATGGCGTAGGGCTTGCCGGTGATCAGGTGTTCGGTGCCACGGTCCAGCCCGGCGGCGTGGACCTCGACGAGCACGTCGCGGTCGCCGATCGCCGGGCGGGGGACTTGGCCGAGCTGGAGGACCTCGGCGGTGCCGTAGCGATGGTGCAGGATCGCGCGCATCGTGGATTGGGTGAGGGTGCTGGTCATGACTGGGACTCCTTGCGGGTCGGGCTGCTTCTCGGATTGGGGGGTGGTGGTCATGACGAATTCTCCTTGCTTGGTGGGTGCTTTTCAGATGGGTTGCTGGGGTGGTACTGGATGTCGCGACGGACCTCCCGCGCGTGCTCGACATCGGTGAGCCGGGCCACGAGGTGCAGCGCCATGTCAATGCCGGCGCTGACCCCGGCGCTGGTGATCAGGTCGCCGTCGTCGACGAAACGTGAGCTGACGTCGGTGATGACGGTGGGGTCCAGCTCGGAGAGCATGTTCAGCGAGGCCCAGTGCGTGGTCGCCCGGCGGCCTACCAGCAACCCGGCGGCGGCATAGACCAGGCTGCCGGTGCCGACCGACGTCATCAACGGAACCGTGGCGCGCTGCCGTCGGACCCAGTCGAGATGGCCGCGGTCGCGCAGCATCAGCCTGGTGCCGGGGCCACCGGGGTGAACAAGCACGTCCATGATGGGGGCGTCGTCGATCGAGTGGTGCGCGCCGAGCACCAGGGTCTTGGCGCTGTGGACGGGCCGGCCGTCGCAGGAGAGGCAGAACGTGTCCCAGCCGTCCTCGGGATGCTGCTTGGTCCAGGTGGACAGCACCTCCCAGGGGCCGACGGCGTCCAGCTCCTCGACCCCGTCGAAGAGGAGAATCCCGATCTGGCGTCGCCGCCCCTCGCCTGATGTCACGTCGTCGGCAACGTGGTCGTGGGTGTTGTTCATGTGGTGAAGTCTCACGACGGGCGGCCCTGGTCGCCCCGGTCAAACGGCCGGGGTTCGACCCCCGTTGCGGCGTACGGGCCGGTGTACGTTTCCTCGGGTGATGGTCGGTCGCGAATCGGAGCGGCAGCTCCTGGAAGGACTTGTCGCGGGGGCCCGCGAAGGGTCTGCGGGAATCCTGGTCGTTCGCGGCGAGCCCGGTATCGGCAAGTCGGCGCTCCTCGACGAGCTCGTGGCCGGTGCCGGCGACGCCACCGTGCTCCGCACCCAGGGTCTGGAGGTCGAGGCGCCGCTGGCGTTCGCGGCGCTGCACCGGCTGCTGCGATCCGTCACCCGACTCCGCAGTGACCTGCCCGAACCGCAGGCGCGGGCCCTGCGGGTCGCCTTCGGTGAGGAGGAGGGCGTCTCGGTCGAGCCGTTCCTGGTGGGGGTGGCCACGCTGTCGGTCCTCACTTCCGCGGCGGAGGAGAACCTGGTGCTGTGCGTCGTTGATGACGCGCACTGGCTGGATGCGGCCACGGCCGAAGCGCTTCTCTTCTGTGCCCGCCGACTCGGGGCGGACCGGGTGGCCCTGGTCTTCGCCGCCCGGGACGGCGCCTGGGGGACGTTCGACGTGCACGGCCTTCCCGAGCTGACCGTCACCGGTCTCGAACCGGACGCATCCCGCACCCTGCTCCGGGCACGACTTGGCGCCGCGACCGGGACCGACGTCCTGCACAGGATCATCACCGAGACCCGCGGCAACCCGCTGGCGCTGCTCGAGCTCCCCGCCGAGCTGACACCCGACCAGCTCACTGGTGTGGAGTCCCTGCCCGCCCAGCTCCACCTGACCTCTCGCCTCGAGCAGGCCTTCCTCGACCGGAGTCGCGGCTTGCCGCCATCGGGGCAGACGATGTTGCTGCTCGCGGCGGCGGACGACAGCGGCGCGCCCGACGTGGTGCGACGGGCCGCAGCCGCTCTGGGCCTGGTCGACGCCGACCTGCAGGCGGCCGTGGACTCGGGGCTGCTCGTCGAGACCACGACGTCGTTGTCGCTTCGTCACCCCTTGGTCCGCTCGGCGGTCTACCAGGCCGCGACCGGAGCCCAGAGGCGGCAGGCGCACCGGGTCCTCGCGGAGGCGCTGTCCGGTCACGGCGATCCCGACCGGGAGGCCTGGCACCGTGCGTCCGCTGCCGAAGGATCGGACCCGGTGGTGGTGGGTGCCCTGGAGCTGGCCGGCACCCGGGCCCAGCGACGGGGCGGGCACGCCGCCGCGCTCGCCGCGTACGAACGCGCTGCGGCGCTGTGTGACGACCCGGCCAAGCGCACCGAGCTCACGTTCGCGGCCGCTCGGAGTGCCTGGGCTGGCGGCCGGGCCGGCGAGGCGCGGACGCTGCTGTCTAAAGTCCGGGAGGCGGCGACCGACCCTCTGCTGCTGGCTGACGTGGCACGCCTGCAAGGTCACATCGACGTCAACCTGGGTTCGGCTTCGCAGGCGCACCGACTCTTCGTGGAGGCCGCCGAGGCGGTCTACCCATCCGATCCGGGCAGGGCCCTCGATATCGGCGTCGCTGCGGCTGTCATGCGGACCTTCGGCGCCGACAGCGGTACGCCGTTGCTGGTGACCGATGCCCTCGTCGCGACCGGTGCCGGCGATCCGCCGAAGACGCGGTGCCTCCGTCATCTGCTGGTCGCAATGACGCAGGTGTCTGAGGGCGACTGGTCGGCCGCGACGGCTGCGTTGGATCGTGCGCTGCAGCTCGGCGAGCGGGTCGACGACCGGGACGTGCTGTGGAATCTCGCCAACGCGGCCCTGCAACTGGGCGCCGACCAGGCGCAGCAGCATTTCTACGGCTACGCGCTCGCACGGGCGCGGGAGGCCGGTGCCGTGACCGCCGTCATCTACTGCCTGCAACGGCTCTGCTTCGGCCAGTATGTGGCCGGCGACCTCGTCGGAGTGCGCACCAGTGCCGAGGAGGCCATCGCCCTGGGCCAGGGCATCGGCCAGCCGGCGATGACGGCCCCGCCCGTCGCCTGGCTCGCGGTGGTTGCCGCCCTGCAAACCCACGACCACGACCAGCACCTGGCCCGGCTCGAGGAGCTGGCGACGACGTACCCGCTCGGGATCCTGACCGACCCCGTCCACGACCTGACCCGGTGGGCCAAGGGACTGCGTGCCGCCGGTTCCGGCGACCACGTCGGCGCACTGCACCACTACGCCAGGTTCCGGTTGCCGGTTCTCGCCAGAATGTCCGCCGCCGACCGCATCGAGGCAGCGGTCCGCGCCGGCGATCTGGCGGCCGCTCGTGGTTGGACCGACGAACTCGCGCGTTTCGCCGACGCCACCAGCAGGCCATGGGCGCTCGCCACCGTGGCGTTCGGCCGTGCGCTGACCGCTGACCAGGCCGACGCCGACACCCACTTCCGAACGTCGCTGGCGCACCATGTGAGCGCCGGTCGGCCGGTCGACGCGGCGCGGGCCCAGCTCGCTTACGGTGAGTGGCTGCGCCGCAGCCAGCGGCGGGTCGACGCCCGGCAGCACCTGCGCGAGGCCGTCGAGACCTTCCAGGACCTGCGCGCCGCGTCCCTGATCGGACGGTCCAGCCAGGAGCTTCGGGCCTCCGGGGAAACCGCCCGCAGACGCGACCCATCCACGCTGGTCAATCTCACCCCGACAGAGCTGCAGATCGCCCGACTGGTCAGCTCGGGTCTGTCCAACAAAGACGTCGCCGCGCAGTGCTGGATCTCTCCCAGGACCGTCGCCTTCCATCTGCGCAACATCTTCGCCAAGGCCGGGATCACCTCCCGCGGCGAGCTCGTCCAGCTCGACCTGGCCTGACGCCGATACCTGGGCCAGCTCGACCGAGGTGAGCGGTCGGCATCGGGACCGCTCTCGGACGCGGGCCTGCCGTCACGGCTTGACCGGCGAGAGCGAGACCGCCCCCGGCGTGTTCATCTGCTGCAGTCGCGAACGCCCCCCGGACGCTGGTGAGTGAGGACCGAGCCGGCGGAAGGAGGACGGGCCGGCCCGACGACGTCATGTGGTAGTGAGGTCGCGACAGCCCTCCACAAGGCCGTCAATCGCCTCGGTGAACTGCCACAGCGCCTCTTGGAGCTCCAGCTCGAGGGTGTCGGTCAGGCACCGTGCCCGCCGCCACCGGCGGCATCGCCCTCACCACAACGGCATCCTGATCAGGTTTGCCGGACGTGAGCTGCGAGTTGGGTTCGGGACTTGATCCCTAGTTTGAGGTAGGCATGCGTCAGGTGGCTTTCGACAGTCCGCCGGGAGATGGTGAGCTCTTGTGCGATCTCCTGGTTGGACCGTCCTTCTGCGACGAGGTGGGCAACCAGTTGCTCGGTTCGGGTGAGCGAGTCGATGGGCTTTCGGGGTGATGGTCTCAGAACGTGCTGAGCGAGGGCGTCGACTGCCTGGACTGTGGGGATACCGTCGCGCAGCCATCCAGCAGGCGCTGATCGAGAGCCGGTGATCCTTTCCTGGAGGGAGGGTCTGGGCCAGGGGTGGGCGCCGCAGCGGTCGCGGATCGCGGCGGCGGTGTCCGCGGTGTCTCGGGCTAATGGCTGGCGGCCCGTCCGGGACAGCAGGGTGGCTATGCCGTCGAGCGCGTCGGCGGCTCTGAGGCGGTACGGACCCCGGACGGCATCGCGCAAAGCGGAGAGGTACGCAGTGCCGGCTTGGTGCTGGTCGCCGCTCTCGAGTGCGGCGTCGCCGAGGAGGGTGTTGGCGGCGATTCGGGCGCTCGCGATGGGCACCAGATCGGACAGGACGACCACGTCGGCCGCGGTCTTCATCACCTCGGGCCAGTGGGCGGCGATGGGTAACCGGGCTGCCAACCGGATCCGTTGATGCAGGCGCATCCACCATGGCGCGTCCTCGCTCAGCGGGGCGGCTGTTGCCGGGGACGTGGGATCGGCGGCGATGGTGATCAGCTCCGCGTCTACGCCGATCTCGGAGTCGTGACCCATCCAGATCGCGATGTCGTGGCGGAGCCGGCGGGCGTGAGCGCCGGCCTCCGCGACGCGGCCACGTTCGACCAGGCACCACCCGAGAGTGGTGCGGAGCACCAGCGCCTCGGCCGGGTTGCCGTGCTGGCTGGCTAGGAACGCTTGTTGGGCTACGGTTTCGGCCTCGTCCAGGTCACCGGTCGATAGAGCACACTCCGCTGTGAGATGGGCGACGTGGTGCAGGGCTGGTTGGTCACCGGCCTCCTGTGCGAGGGTGCGGGCCCGTCGGAGGGCGATCGTGGCTTCGGCGAGCCGCCCTGCATCGAGGCAGAAGCCGGCCTGTAGCGACCAGATCCGGCACTGCAGCGAGAGGTCGTCGACCTGCGCGACCGATCGTTTGGCTCGATCGAGCCAGGACTCGGCGCGGGCGATGGTGTCCGACTCCGACGCCGCCCGAGCGGCCCGGATCGCCAACCGGGTGCTTCGACGTGGATCTGCATGTTCCAGGTCCGAGTTGTCGAACACCGTCTGGAGAAGGCTGAGCGCCTCGCGCAGACGCATCCTGCGGTACAGGGGTTCCTGGAGCTGTTCGACCAGCTTCATGGCTTCGGCTTGCTGGGTCGGAGCAGCGGCGGCGAGTCGGGCGAGGTGCACCAGCAGGTCGAGCGGCGGCCCTGCGCGATGCGATTCGCGGTCCTGGTCGAGCGAGGAGATAGCCCGCCGCACGACCGATCCCAGGGCGTGGTCGTAGTGGCCGGCGGTGCGCAGAAGGTGCAGGGCGCTGTCCCGAAGAGGGGTCAGGATGCCGAGCGCTCGCCCTTGGGTGCGTAGCAGGCCGATGTCTAGCAGACGTTCGGCGCTGGCGAGCACCTCTCCGGAAGGGCGGTCGCTGAACATCGACAGGTCGTCCGGCGACAGTTCACCGACGCTCAACCCAAGTCGGTGGAACAGCGATGCGTCCTGGGTGGGCAGCAGAGCCAGTGATCTTGTCACGCTGTCGAGCACGGCGTCCCCCGCCACGGCCGGTTGCGTCACCGCGAGGTGGGCACCCAGCCGGGCGACCTGCTCAGCAAGGAGCTCGATGGCGAGCGGTAGCCCACCGGTGAGGTCAAGCAGACGGTGCATCAATCCCGGCTCGGACCGTAATGGTTGCGTGTCACCGCCACGTGCCTCGATCTGCCGCATGAGGAGCTGACCGGCTGGCGTTGACTCCGGCGTCCGCGCTGTGATGGGCAGCGGAGTGAGCCTGACGACCGGCAGCACCTGGGCCGTCAGGGGGCGGCGGCTGGTGATCAGCAGTCTGCCGCCAGCGGGGGACACCGCCCACCTGCCGACCTCGTCGCCGAGCTCCCCAGCCAGGTGTTCGACTGCGTCAAGAACGACCAGGCCTGACCACTGCTCGACCGTGTCACGGCAGACCTGGGCCGCCGGCTCGCTGGCTGTCATGCCCACACCCAGCGCCTCCGCTACCTGCGCGTACAGGGCGTCGCAGCTCGCAAAGGCAGCCGCATCGATCCACACGGTGGGTTCCTGGTCACTGGCGACGACGGTCGCGATGGTGGTTTTGCCTACGCCACCGGGTCCGGTGATGGTGCACCGACTACTGGTTGCGAGGGCGCGCCGCACGGCATCCAGCTCGGCCGTCCGGCCGATGGGCACAGTCCGCGTGGACACGGATCCGACGCTAGTCGCCCTGCCGGGTCGGCGATAGTTCCGTGATTTCACGGATGTGCCTCACGGCGAGGCCGGTCAGGCTGAGTTCATCCAAGACAACGAAGGAGGAACACATGACGACCACAGAAGTCTCGCGGTCGGTGCAGGTGCGGCTCGGCCACGCTGCGGTGATCACCACGGACCTGGACCGATTCCGACGATTTTACGAAGACGTCGTCGGCTTGCGTTTGGTCACCATCGACGAACACGAAGGCGCGCCGTTCCGCAGGGTCGGCGCCTTCGCTGACAGCGCCGGCCGAAGTCTCAGTCTCCTTGTTTTCGAGATTCCCGGCTACAACTCGGGTCTGCCCGACGACCTGATCGGCCGCCGGGGACGGGTCGATCACCTGGCCTTCCTCGCCGATGACGAGGACCAGTTCGCCGCTGGCGTCCTCCGCCTGGTCGACGCGGGGGCCACATCCGGCCGTGTCGATGACATCGGACCGGTGCGGTCGGTGCTGTTCACCGATCCCGACGGCGGCTGTCACAACCTGCAGGTCGCCCAGCCCGGATACCGACCCGGGCCGAACGCGATCGTGCCCGATCCCGGTCTGCTGGCCGAGTTGCTGAGCTGAACCATGTGCAAAGTCTTCTTCTTCTTCAACGACCAATACCTCCGCTACGACGTCGCCGCGGACCGCGTTGACCCGGGCTACCCCCTGCCGATCGCCGAGAACTGGCCCGGTATGGCGGAGGCCGGCTTCGCATCCGACCTCGACGCTGCAGTGAACTGGGGAAACGGTCGAGCGTACTTCTTCAAAGGCAGTCAGTACCTCCGCTACGACATGACTGACGATCATGTGGCCGACGGGTACCCCAAACCTCTGGCGGGCAACTGGCCCGGATTCGCCGAGGCCGGCTGGACCACCGGAATCGACGACGTCGTCAACTGGGCAAACGGCAAGGCGTACTTCTTCTTCCGAGACGAGTACCTGCGATACGACATCTTCACCGACCACGTCGACCCCGACTACCCGAGAAGAATCGGCGACAACTGGCCGGGAATGACCGACGCCGGCTTCGGTACCGGCATCGACGCCGGCATCAACTGGGGCAACGGCAAGGCCTATTTCTTCAAAGCCGGACAGTACCTGCGCTACGACATCGTCGCCGACCGAGTCGACACCTCGGGAGACGCCACCTACCCGCAGACCATCACCGATGCCTGGCCAGGCTTCGCCGACGCGGGCTTCACCGGAGTCCACGCCGTGCTCAACTGGTTCTGACCGTCCTCCCCGGGCGGCCGACGCGACACCAGCCAGAGGACTGGGCACACGGCCGCCCGGACCGGGATCGGCGTGCGGTCGCGATGGGCGAGCGCAGACAGCAGGTTCCGGTCCTGCGGCTCGCGGCCAAGGCCGGTCTGCTGAACCTCGCAGGCCAGCTGCTGAGCGTGCCGACCGACAAGGGCGCCCACGCTGGCGCGAAGGTCGGGCCCTGACCCTGGTTCTTGGACACGCCGAATCCAGCAGATGTTGCTGGGGAAGCGAGATGATCCAGAACCATGGCCCGCAAGAACTATTCCGATGAGTTCCGTCGGCAGGCCGTCGACTTGTACGAGTCCACTCCGGGGGCGACGGTGCGTGGCATCGCCGACGACCTCGGGATCGAGCGCGGCACCCTGCGGCATTGGCTCGATGCGTTCGGGACCGGCAAGAAGACCGCCGCGGACGGCACATTGACCCGCAGCCCGCTCAGACCCACCGCCCCGCCGGACACGGTCGGTGCGTCGGAGACCCCGGAGCAGGAGGTGTCCCGGCTCCAGGCCCGGGTGAACGAGCTCGAGGCCGAGACCACCAAGCTGGTCACCGAACGCGAGATCCTGCGCCGGGCGGCCAAGTATTTCGCCGGGGAGACGGGCTGGTGAACCGCTTCCAGTTCGTCGCCGACCACCAAGACACCTTCGAGGTGAAGCGGTTGTGTGAGCTCGTCGAGATCGGTCGCTCGTCGTTCTACGCCTGGCTGAAAGGAATCCCGGCACGTCAGCAGCGGGCCGTCGACGATGCGCAGCTCGCCGCACGGATCCGTACTGTTCACGACACCGACAACACCTGCGGGGCGCCGCGGATCACCGCCGAGCTCAACGACGGCGCCCCAGCTGAGGGACGGGTCAACCACAAACGGGTCGCCCGGGTGATGCGGGAGCACGGCATCGTCGGCTACCGACGCCGCCGCAGAGTCCGCACCACGATCCCCGAACCCAGTGACCAGAAGGTGCCCGACCTGCTGAAACGGGACTTCACCGCCCCGGGGCCGAATCAGCGTTACGTCGGCGACATCACCTATCTGCCCCTGTCCGACGGGGAGAACCTGTATCTGGCCACGGTGATCGACTGCTACTCCCGCCGACTCGTCGGGTGGGCCGTCGCTGACCACATGCGCACCGAGCTGGTCGAAGACGCGCTCATCGCGGCCCGGGCGACCCGCGGGAGTCTGGCCGGGGCGATCTTCCACTCCGACCACGGCTCGGTCTACACCTCGGCCGCCTACGCCCGCCTCTGCGCCGATCTCGGAGTCATCCAGTCGATGGGTGCGGTCGGGACCAGCGCCGACAACAGCCTCGCCGAAGCGTTCAACGCGACGCTGAAACGCGAGGTCCTGCAAGACCTCACCTGCTGGCCCGACGAAGCTGTCTGCCGCCGCCAGGTCTTCCGGTGGCTGGTCCGCTACAACACCCGCCGCCGACACTCCTGGTGCCGCTACCAGTCCCCGATCACCTACGAAACCACGACCGCCGCTACGCTCCCGGTAGCGGCATAACCCCACCCTGTGTCCAAGCACCGGGGGTAAGGCCCATCGGAACAACGTGGTCGGCGGCGCCTCGGGTGGGTTTGAAGCCACCGCGCCGCCGTGAGGGACCGTTTGCCGTGGACACCTGTGGTGCGCGGTGACAGGATCGCCGAGGACGGCCTTATGGCGGCCTTGTTCGCGACGATAGTGAGGCATTCGTGACCAGTCGACATACCTCTCGCCGTGTGCTGAGCCTGTGCATCAGTTTGGCCCTGGGGCTCAGTCTTGCCGTGGTGGCTGCCCCTGCCAAAGCTGCGCGTGGTTGGAGCAGGGGGGTGGACAGCTGGGTTACCGATCTGGCCACCAGCCAGCGGCTCGACCCGGCTCCCAGGATCCGGTGGCGCGGCGGGGCCGGTGCACCGGGTGCCACGATCATCGTTGATCCCACTCGCCGGTATCAGACGATGGTCGGATTCGGTGCGTCGATGACCGATTCGTCGGCGTACGTGTTGTCTCGCGGGCTGTCGCCGCGGGTCCGCCGGCAGACGATGCGGGAGCTGTTCTCCCCGACCGAGGGGATCGGGCTGTCGATGCTCCGCCAGCCGATGGGGGCGTCTGACTTCGCTGTCGGACAGGCGTACTCCTACGACGATCAACCGGCGGGGCAGACCGATCCGGACCTGTCGGATTTCAGCATCGGGCACGATCAGGCCTACATCCTGCCCCGGCTGCGGGAGGCGCTCCGGCTGAACCCGAGAATGGCGTTGATGGCCACCCCGTGGAGCGCACCCGGCTGGATGAAGGACAGCGACTCGCTGATCACCGGGTCCCTGCTGCCGGCCTACCATCAGGCCTACGCCGACTACTTCGCCCACTTCATCAAGGCCTATCACGACGCCGGGATCCCCACCCACTACGTCTCGATGCAGAACGAGCCGCTGTATGAGCCGGTCGACTATCCCGGCATGCGCGTGTTTCCGGACCAGGCGGGCACGTTCATCGCCGGCCACCTCGCTCCCACGCTGCAGCGGGCCGGGCTCGATGACACCAGAATCCTCGGCTATGACCACAACTGGGACATCACCGACTACCCGGAGGCGATGTACTCCGACAGTCGGGTGGCCCCGCATGTGGCCGGGACCGCTTGGCACTGCTACGCCGGTGACGTCGTCGCCCAGTCCGTCTCACACAACAACTACCCGCACGCGCAGGCGTTCCAGACCGAGTGTTCCGGCGGTGACTGGCAGCGCCTGATCGGCGACCCGTTCGGGCTGACGATGGCCTCAGTGATCGGGGTGCCACGTAACTGGGGGCAGTCGGTGGTGCTGTGGAACCTGGCCTTGGATGCTGACCATGGCCCGTTCATCGGTGGCTGCACCAACTGCCGCGGTGTGGTCACCGTGCACAGTGACGGCACCGTGACCAAGGAGCTCGACTACTGGGCCCTCGGCCACGCCAGCAAGTTCGTGCAGCCGGGAGCGGTCCGGATCGCCTCGTCGCAGCATCCGACCACCAATCAGAAGAGGGGCGGACCGGGGCTGAGGAATGTCGCCTTCACCAATCCGGACGGTTCGTCGGTGCTGATCGCGCACAACGCAACTGGCCGGCCGCTGGCGTTCGATGTCCAGATCGGCGACCGGCACTTCGCGGCCACCTTGGCCGCTGGAGCCGCGGCAACCTACCGGTGGACGTCGCCCCTAAAGTTGAAGCCTGTCACCGACCTCGGCTGGGTCGATCTCGATTACGGCCCAGGACCAGGGGGAACGCCGAGCGGACGGCTGACGGCCAGCGTCGGTCCCGAAGTGGTCGGCGCCCTCGCCCAGGTCAAGGTGGACAACCGGTGGCTGGCGTACTCGCTGCCCTACGGAGCGGTGCTCGACCGGCCGGGTCCAACCAGCACCGTGCCGCGATCAGGCTGGAAGGTGTCGTCGTCGGTTCCGGAGGTGCCGGGGCAACCACTCATCAACATGATCGACGGGAACCGCGGCACCCGCTGGAGCAGCGGAACAGGCCAAAGCGTCGGCATGAGCGTCAGCGTTGACCTCGGCAGTCCGCAGGGATTCTCAGAGATCGTGCTGGACGTTGGACCCAGCATCGGGGACTTCCTTCGCCGCTACACCGTTCAGGTCTCCGACGACGGACGGACCTGGACCAGTATCGCGATCGGGCCGGGACGGCCGAGCCTGACCGGGGAGATGGTGATCGCCCTTCCCCCGACCACGACCCGGCATCTGCGTCTGGTCAGTGGGGCGACCTCAAGCAGCTCCTGGTCGATCCACGAGCTCAACCTGCGAACTGTCACCGGATCAGCCGATCCGGGCCCGCCGGGCGGCGGGCTCGTGCCAGCCGACGGACGGCTCCCCGATGGCACCTGGGTCGGCGGCTACTACAACGCCGGCTCCGCGACCGCCGAGGTGCCATGGCCGATCGACGGCTTCGAGTACACCTACCGGCTGCCCCCCACCGCGGCCGTCACGTTCGCCCTACCAGGCAGGTCACCGGTCACCAGACCCGGAGCACCAGTTCCCAACCTCGAGCGGCCCGGGCACGGCATCACCCACCGATGACTGATCGGGCCGCGTCACCCCAGCATGACTTCCGCGCCGCCCGTCCGGTCAGACGACGACGCGGCCGCTGGCGTACCTGGGCGGCGTCAGGGAAACGCAAGATCCAGAAGCGGGATGTCGAAGCGACGCAGCGCTGACCTGTTGCCCGCAGCGGCGTCGCGGAGCACAGTGGGGGAGAGACGTTCTACAGGAGGTTCGAACATGCACGCCAACAAGGGCGACCACCTGATAGTCGAGGGCAAGAAGATCGGTACTCAGTCGCGTGAGGGAGAGATCGTCGAGGTACGTGGCCAAGACGGGACGCCGCCGTACGTGGTGCGGTGGACCGACGGTCACGAAGGGCTGACCTACCCGGGTCCCGACGCGCACGTCCTGCCGGAAAAGTAGCATCCGACGGGCTCAGCGACGCCCACCCCGGGCTGCGCTCGGCCGCACCGGTGCACAGAACCCGAGCCACGCTTGACCCTTCGCTGTGGTGCTGGCTCTTGCTTAGTTGCTTCGGTGCAGGGACTCGGGCGACACTCCCTCGTTGGGAGCGGCGTGCTAGGCCTAGCCGGCTGCGATGCACCTTATGCCCTGGTGGACTGACTTCGCTGCGGGCCGGCAATTCCGGATCAGGTCGCCCCAAGTTGTTGCATCATCTCCAGACCGTTGGCTTCGCCCCAGCGTTCGACCACCTGCCCGTGCTCGATCTTAAGGATGTCGATCCCGGTCAGTCGCACAGTCGTGTGCATGGCGTGAATGCCGAGCTAACTCCCCACTGACTGGCCCTGGGCCCACCTCATCAGGCACGGCTGGAACCGGCTCCACGCCCCCTGAACCCGGGCCCCGCCTACCCCACGACCAAGGACCCAGGAGAACCGGCGACCACAGCGCCGCCGACGAGCCACGCCCAAACACCCGACACCACCCACAACAGCCGCCCGAACCCGCCACCAAGATCAACAAGGGTCGAGACGGAACATCGAGGCTAGAGCTCGCTGGTTAGGCTGAAGACATCGATTCGAGCCGTCAGTGCTACTGGATCGATGACTCCATCGCCGACGCAGACGGTGTTGTTCAGCCAGGCGTATTGAGCGTGCTCACTCTCGAACAGGACTGTAAGCTGCTGCCGTCCTACCTGCTCGCCGTCGCGCTCGATGAAGACGGTGCGACCTGTAAGGTCGAAGAGGACTTCGGCATCGTCCGGTGTCGCGATGATTCCCCGGGCGTTCGGAAGCATCGCTCCGTCACCCCGCCGTGTGGGCTGGTTCGACCAGTGGGTTGTGCCGGCCAAGCGCTCGCCGGTCACCAGCCCGTCGCCGATGCCCCAGCCAGTGCCGGCCTCGTTCCCGTACGGGCGGGCGAGGTGGAAGTCCCCGCTGTACCGCAATTCCATCCTGCATAGCCGATTAAGTTTCATGCTGCCTCCATATCAGCCTTTGGTCAGACTATTCCTGAGTAGTTCGACACGCCACGATCCGCACCAGCTGCCAGCGTCCGACGGACAGCCCGCGATGAAGCTGCACCCAGCCCAGCTCCGAGCTGTCCCCGTGGTAGCCGCCAGAGCCCATCACGCGGGTGGTGGCGATACTTCTCGACATCGGACACCGCTATCGACAATCTTGCGCAGAGCGCAGCCGACTCCAGCAAGCACACGGACACCCGGTGGACCCAGGTCCTGCTGAGCCTTGCGCGCACAGGCAAAGGAAACTCCCCTGTGGTGGAGGTGTTTGAGGCCCAACTGCGACGACGTTCGAGTTCTCCACCGACAGCGAGTTGGTCGCGAAGGTCACCGACATGATCGGGTTCTTCTTGCACCCGCCCGAATCCACCGCCGGGCTGTGTGTTGGGAGAAGTCCTAGATCCAGGCGCTGAACCGGACAAGAAGGTCCTACCGATGCAATCCGGCCCTGCTGAGCTCCACAACAGCGGCCACCAGGGCAACCACGAATACGTGCGCAACGGACCCTCGCCCTCGACGGTCGTGTCGATATTGCTCCAACGGTTACGCGTGCGCGTGCCATACAGCGATCGGATCCCCGCGATGTCGTCGGTGGATGGCCATCAGGCTCTCAGACGCCATCAACACCATCCAAGCGCACCCCCTTGGAATGGGCATCTCAACCCATGTCACGGGTCGCGCTTGCGGGCATGACCGCCGTTCCCGCTCGACGGTCGTATTGCGACACGGAACGGCTGTGCTTGTCTTGAGACGTGGGATCCGCGTCGCTCTCCTCAGAGTTGGTGATCGAACTGCTGACCCCGTCGAACTGGCCAGCGTTCACCGATCTGCTCGATCAGGGCGGACCGGCGGGGCGATGCTGGTGCGTCGCGCCGATGGGTATCGATTACCGCCACCGCCCCTCGGCCACCAATCGCGCCACCATGCGGAGAGTCGTGAAGGCCGGTCCGCCGCCCGGGCTGCTGGCGATGCGCGACGAGTTGGCTGTGGGGTGGTGTCGCGGGTTCACCTGCTCGCCATCTGACCGGCCTCGATTTGGCGGCCGAGGTCCGCCCTGGGACAACGCCGGCCGGGGCCGCAGCGGCGAGCGTCGTTCATCTTCTTCGGGCCCGATCTGACCGCCATCCTGGGACACTGAAGTGATCAAGCTCGGCCGCGTCGACATCGACAGGCGTCTACCGCTGGTCACCTGGTGACGTTCGTGCCCTGGTTCCTCTTCGTGCTGCTCGGCGGCCCCTTATGCCGATCAGCGGCGGAACAACCGACCCATCACCGGCACTCTGACCGGCATCACCGCCGTCGGCGTCGTCGCCAACCTTGCCGTCGACGCCGCCCACACTCTGTTCACCCAAAGCCAGGACTGGAGCCCTTGGCGCCATACGCGCCCAGCTCCGTTTGCCCGCCAGTGTCTCCGCGCCCGCCGTCGCTCTCACCGCCTGCCTGCTGATCTTCGTCGTCATCTGGTCCGTGCCGCACCCTCGGCGCCTGCGCCATCCCTGGCCTGCCTACCAGATCCTGCTGCTGCGCTGACCTCCGCTTCGCCGACCAGATGTGTAGGTGCAGAACCCAGGCGGGTTCGAAGCGGCCCTGCGCGGCGCCGCCGCCGCCAAGGTCGAGCGGGACCTGGCACTTCGGTTCTGACCGCGGTCTGCGACGATCTGCGCGGCCGGTGGCCGCGTGCTGGCTGCTAGCATCTCGGTGCGACTGCGGGGTTCGCGTCCGGCTAGGTTCGGATCGAGGAAGGCTCGGTATGGCGACCCGGAACCGCGAGCAGATCATCGTGGCCACCACGTTGACCATGGTGTCGACCGCCCTGATCATGCTGCCGCACGTCGCGAGCGCGGACCCTGGCGCGACTCCGGTCTCTGTACCGAACACCAGCACATCCGCCGCTCCCACGTCGGCCGGTGCGGCATCGGCTGGGCCCACGTCGGCTGAGCCCACCGTTGCGACCTCTAGACCGTCGGCAACTGCGTCGTCAGCGTCTCCGACGAGCCGGCTATCGAGTCGGTCGAGCCGAGCATCTCCACTGGCACCGCGTCGCCAACAAGCGGCTCCTCCGCACCCACGACATCATCGTCGGTGACGCCGGATGCAGCCGAGGAGACTGTCGGGACGCTCGCGGTGACGACGACCTCAGGGGTGCTCCGAGACGCACGAAACGGCGCCCCGATTCGCAGCTCCTGTGTCGGATACCGCACAGCCGCCTCTGCACAGATGAACTCCACCAATGTCGGAGACGACGGCAGGTGGACGTTCCAGACCGACGATGTCGATGGCCCAGTCAGCTTGGCGTTTTACGTGGTGGCCGACTTCAACTGTGCGACGACGGTCGTCGCGAGCGAGTATCTGCCGTCTTGGTATGAGAATCAGCCATTCGTCGATACCAATCCCGTTACCGCCGTCCCCCCTGCCGGCGCGACCCAAGTGGATCCCGGCAGCACCGACATCGTGGCCTGCCTCGCTCCCGGCGAGCTGCCAATCCGATGCGCTGTCCCGACCACCACCCTCTCCGGCCTCGTTGTGTCAGGGGGGCCGGTGCCGATCAGTCAGGCCTGCATCTTCGCTCTCGGGCCGAGCGGTCCGGTCGGTCAGACAGTCACCGGAGACGATGGCCGGTGGACGATCGCCGATCTGCCGATCAATTTCCCCTTCGTCATCGGTGTCATCCCTCCGTTCGACGTCGGCTTCGGCCCCTGCCGGTCCCAGGGCCCCCCGCCGGTGCCGGCTGCCGGCCAGTTGCAGCCTGAGTTCTACGCCGACACGTGGGTGAACCTGGCCGACCAGGCGCTGCTGAGCGACCCATACGGCTGGGGCACGGCCCGCGGCGCCCAAAGCATCACTAACAGCAGATCCGGCATCGACGTGTGTCTGACCACCGATCCCGGAACCGTCGTACCCCGGCCGTCGTGCGATGGAGCAACGACGACACCCCAGCCGACAGACACCCCGTTCCCGACCCCAACCGTCGCTACGGAGCCGGCATCCAACCCTCCGACAGCCGAAGCCGATCCAGCGTCGGGCGACGGCACGAGTCTGGCGAACACCGGCGGTCCGTCGGCGTTGCTGCTCGCCCTGGCCGCCGGGCTGCTGGCCCTAGGCATCAGCCTCCTCCACCGCTCCCACGCCCGAAGCCGCTGAAACTCCTCGGAGTTCACAATTGGTGAACCCGGCCATCCGCACAGAGGCTGCTCGCCCATGTGTTGCCGAATAAGATCACGCCAGGCACGCGACGCCACGACTACGGACGTAACTGCGAGCGGACGACCCACTGGTCAACAAGGTGATTGGAAAGATCAAGAAGGACGTGGGTCCGCCTACGGCGACCAGTTGTCGGAGCGTTGTCTTTTTGCGTCATGAACCTGGCCGCCCGGAGTGGCGCAGTTCACGATCAACCCATTCCGAGAGCTCGAACGCCTTGAGGTCACGGTCAAGAAGACTGCTTGAACCTTGCTCGGCCGGGATCGCCGCTTGGCTGCGGTTGCCGTCATCCGACGAAACGGCTCGGCGCGGAGATCCGCCTCTCTGCGCTCGTCATGATCCACCAAGACGCCGTTTGCGACGGGCCCATTCGCAGACATTAGGGCCGCCTATCGGACAGCGATGATCAAGAGTGGGTGTCGTTTGCGGTGGCGGGGGAGAGCTGGCGCGTGTCTGTCCAACCGGTCGGATCTGGTTGCTCTCCTGGAGCCTTTGGGCTTTGGCGTCAGGGGCAAGGCGATGCGGCGGACTCTGGTCGGCCGATGTCGCCTCGCTGCTGGACCCTGCGGGTCGACGTCAGGCGTATGGGTCGGTGATTTCTCGCAGGCTGACGTGGATTTGCTCCAGCTGACGTTGTGTGTTGGCGTAGCGTCAGAACGTGCCCAC
This sequence comes from uncultured Actinomycetota bacterium, assembly GCA_963794405.1. Taxonomy (GTDB): domain Bacteria; phylum Actinomycetota; class Actinomycetes; order Propionibacteriales; family Propionibacteriaceae; genus Microlunatus. The sequence continues at coordinate 99,151 of CAWCDP010000011.1, read as the reverse complement.
AACAGTACGCAGGACATACTTCATGTTGATGGTGGTCGACATGGATCGCGCCTTGCATTTCTACGTTGACGCCTTCGCTGCAACCGTCTCCTTGCACACCCCGTACTGGAGCGAACTGGTCGTGGCAGGCGCGACCGTGGCGCTCCACCCGGGCCGGACTGGCGGTGATCGCGACACCGGTCTGGGCTTCGAGGTCGACGACCTCGACGCGGCCTCGGAAACCGCCGTCTCACGTGGCGGCCGCGTCGCCGACCCACCCAGCGAACGGCCTGGCGAACGCATCCGAATCGCCCAGCTCGTCGACACCGAGGGCAACATCATCTCGGTCGCGGAACCCACTCGCTGACACTGCCCGCCCCGGGGCGACACACGAACCGGAAGTCCAAGGGGGACAGCGCCGATGCCACATGAGTTCCCACGACACCGGGGACGCATCTGCTCTCTCCGTCAAAGGTAACAGCAGCGCTCGCGTGGCCTGCGCACCGAGATCATCGCCGGCCGCCTGTTGGCCCTTCGACGGTTCCAGCGGTTCACCGCCGATTGGCCGTGGGTGTGGTCGGCCCGTGGACTTGGAGGAGTTCACTTCTGATCTCCGCGCTCTCCCGCCTGGTCAACCGCTACGGACGCGTCGATCTGCTCCTGCTCGACGAGCTCGGCTACCTCCAACTCGACCGCCGCGGGGCCGAACTGCTGTGGCTCTCCTCGGGCTTTTGTGGGTGCTGAGGGCCTGGCCGGAGTGACGTTTCCGCTTGTGTGGTTGAGTTTCAGCGTGTCTTGAACGTGGAAGTGACGCGCACGCGTGAGGCCGGTCTAGGTTCGGTGTTGCTGAGACAACCAACCCCATCGAGAGGCGTCACGCGTGCGCGTCACCACCCTATTCAACCGTGTCCTGGGCCTGGCCGGGGCCACCATCGGCGCCGTCGAGTGGTCCGACGACGGACTGGTCGTCGACCTCGTCCCACGCCGACGGGTCCACCGGTGCCCGTGCGGGTTCACCACCACCGGCCGCTACGACTGGACCAGCCGGACCTGGCGACACCTCGACCTGGCCACCGTCCGGGTCTGGCTACGAGCGAAGCTGGCCCGGATCTGGTGCCCGGTCTGTCGGCGAGTCGTCACCGAGGACGTGTCCTGGGCCCGGCCCCGGTCACGGTTCAGCCGGGACTTCGAAGACGTCGTGGCCTGGCTCGCGCAGCGGATGGACAAGACCGGCCTGGCCCGGTTCCTCCGCACCTCCTGGGAGAGCGTCACCACGATCCTGGCCCGGGTCGTGGCCGACCACCTCGACGACTCCCGACTGAACGGGCTCTACCGGATCGGTGTCGATGAGATCTCCTACCGTCGCGGCCACAAGTACCTGACCGTGGTCGTCGACCACGACAGCGGCAAGGTGGTGTGGGTCGGCCAGGGCCGCTCCGCAGCGACCCTCCACCAGTTCTACGACCACCTCGGTCCCGACCGGACCGCGACGCTGGAGGCGGTCACCATGGACGCCTCCGTCGCCTACATCTCCGCGACCGAGTCCCACGCCCCCGACGCAGCGATCTGCATGGACGGCTTCCACGTCATCGCCTGGGCCAACGAAGCCGTCGACAGAACCCTCGCCAACGCCCGGGTCGCGGAGCTGAAAGACCGATTCCGTGCCACCAACGGAACCCAGGCCTGGCGCCAAACCCGCACCGTGCTCCGCTACGCCCACGAGAAGCTGACCCGCCAGCACCGCACGATCCTGGCTGTGCTCCGCCGCGAACGAGCCGAGCTGTTTTGCGCCTGGACCCTGAAAGAGGAACTCCGAGACCTCTACCGGATCGTGGAACCACGCCACGCCGCCGACTACCTGACCCAATGGATCCGACGGGCCCGACGATCACACATTCCCTCGATGATGGTCCTGGCCGACAAAGTCGCCCGCGTCTTCGACAGCATCATCGCCAGTATCACCCGGGGTCTGTCCAACGGACGCAGCGAGGGCACCAACACCAAGATCAGAGCCATCCAACGCCGCGGTTACGGCTACCACGGACCCGACGCACTCGCCGCCATGATCTACCTCTGCTGCGCCGGTATCAAGATCAAATTACCCACAGAACCCTGAGGAGAGCCACTGCTGTTCGAAGTCCTCACCGAGCGTGAAGAGAAGAACAGCATCGCGATCGCCTCCAACGAACCGTTCTCCGGCTGGACGAAGACGTTCACCGACCCCCGACTCTGCGCCGCCATCGTCGACCGCCTCACCTTCAACGGCCACATCATCGAGACCGGCACCACCAGTTACCGCCTCGCCCACGCCAGAGCCAGCCGATCCGCTCAGACACAGTGAGCCCCGGGGCCAAATCAAACCGTCACGCCGGGGCCAACTGAACTTGACACAGCCACATTGTCGGCGCGGACGATCCTCGGAACCTCTTTCGAGCAAGCCGAGGCGATGCAATCGGGTCGGTCATCCTCCCTGGCGAGGTGGAGGCCGTCAGTAATCAGGTGGCCGTGTAGGCAAGCGCGGATCGCACGACCTGGCGAACCCATGGACATAGGCGCCAGGTGTAGACGCAACTCCTTCTACAGCCCCAGCGCGGTGGCGGCGTTGTCGTCCCAGGCGGTGTCGACGCGGATGTAGGTGCCGACGGTGTGCAGGGACCGGTGCCGGGTCTGGTGGGCGATGGCGCGGTCGGAGGCGCCGCGGGCGTGGGCGTAGGTGACGAACCCGGCGCGGAGGCTGTGGGCGGAGTAGCCGCCGTCCGCGCCGGCGTTCGACCAGCCCGGCGCGGATCGACGGCGGTCTGGACGATGGTGTTGACCGACGCCGGCGGTGAGCCGCCGGTCGAGGGCGCGGTTGCCTTTGCTGACGGCCCGGAACAGGGGCCCGTCGGTGATGCCGGCGGCGTCGAGCCAGGTCTGGAGGGCGGTGACGGGGCAGCGGCGGGGGAGGGTGCCGCGGGGGAGGACGACGATCTCGTCGATGTCGCCGCGCTGGTTGGTCTTGGACCGGGCGAGCTGGATGACCAGACCGTTGGGGTGCTCGGCGAGGTCGGTCGACGTCGAGGGCGACGAGCTCGCTGCGGCGCAGCGCGGCGACGAACCCGACCAGGATCAGCGCCCGGTCCCGGAGGCCGGCCAGGTTCGGCTCGGCCGGTCGGTTCCTTGTCCTTCCAGGTCTTGGTGGTGGGGCAGGCGTCGAGGACGTCCCACAGCTGGGGTGGCATCAGCGGGGTGGCCTGCTCGGGTCGGGTGGTGTGGGTGCGGCGGATGCCTTCCCAGACGGCGACGACGCGGGCGTTCTCGGTCGGGTCGGGCAGGTCGCGGAGCCGGTGGGCGAACCGGATCGCCGACAGCCGCCGGCTCATGGTGCCGACCTTGGCGCCGTGCCCGGCCAGGTCGGTCAGGTAGCCGGTGATCGCCGCGGCTGTCGCCGGCAGCGCCTCGAGGCCGTGTGCTCGGCGCACCAGCTGGTGAACTCGCGCCAGTCCGACCGGTAGCCGCGGAGCGTGTTCGCCGCCCGGGCGGCCTGGACGTAGCGGGCCTCGTCGTCGCTGAGCGGCTGCGTCGGCGGCCAGGTCGATCGCGTCGGCGGTGGTCGGCTGCAGCTGGTCGGGCATGACCCCACCCTAGCGATTGTTAGTATCGATTCTGTTCATTATCGTCACTAATACAGAACGAATTGCATCGGGTGAGAAGACTCTGACCCAGGTGATATGTGGCTCTGGCTAGGCGCTCATTCCGCCTCGCCGAGGTGAAGTGGCAGCTGGTGCTGCCGAGGGTCTTCCTCGACCTTGCTGTGACCTGGCACGATGCTGCCACTCTCGTCAGATGAATGATTCTCTCATCTGATGCGACACCTGGGAGGTGAAGAGTGAGTGGGTCGTGTCGCGGTCCCGGCTCGGCGCCGCCGCGAACCCATCCCGGCGGCGCCTCGCCATGCCCTTGACAAACGGTCACTCCATATCAGTTCGGGGCGTTGCTATCGGTTGGCAACCCGGCGAGCCTGGCGAACTGCTCGATTTGATCCAGGATCACCTGCAGCGCGGGGACTCTATGGTCGTCGCGGTTCATCAGATCGATGATCAGATGCTGGACACCAGCCCTCTCGTAGGCCGCTGTCTTGGCGGCAACAGCAGTCGGCGAACCGCGTAGCCCAACGGATTCAGACGCAGCGTCGGCATCGAGGTCCAAGTCGATCCGTAAACTGATCTCGAAGCCCGGACGAGGTGACTGCGACCGGATCGTCGCGATGGCGGCGGCAACCTCCTCGGGCTCCAGCCACACCCCGTGCCAGCCTGCCCCGTATCGGACCGCTCGCCGCAGGGCCGGGTCGCTGTTACCTCCGATCAACACTGGAACGTCGCTGGTAACCCGTGGCGAGAACGCACGGGCCGGGCTAGCCGCTGGAACGCTGGACAGGTCAGCGGCCTCGTTGGTCGGCGCCTCGTACACGACCAGCAAATCTCCAAGCGTCGCGAGCATCTGGTCAGCTCGGGCCCCTCGAGCGCTGAAGTCCACGCCGATCATGCGGTACTCCGCCTCCAGCCAACCGACGCCCAGCCCGAGCAGTAGCCGGCCACCGCTGAGCTCGTGAACGGTCGCTGCCTGCTTGGCCAGCAGAATCGGCTCACGCAGCGGCGCAACCACCACCGATGTGCCCAGCAGGATCCGCTGTGTCAGCGGCGCCAGGAACGCCAATGTCGTCAACGCTTCGCAACAATCCAGCCGGTCCAGACCGGCCGGCAAGTTCACCTCCTCCGGCGGAATGAGCAGGTGATCTGAGGTCCACAGCGAGTGGTAGCCGAGATCCTCCGCCACCTCAGCCACCTGAATCAACGCGCTTCGCTCGGCCAACTCCGCAACGTTCGGCAACGCCACGCCAAATCGCATCCTGCAACCTCCCGCACCTCGGGCAACACAACAAGGCAACCACGCCCGAGGGACTCATGGAACCGTCCGACGAAGCAGGGCTGCAGCCGAATCGGCTCAGCCCGCGCTGAACTTCGTGGACTTCGTAAGGGGACCCCTCACTGGCGATTGCCGGTGAGTTCGATGCGCATGATGGGCCGTTCAGGTGATCGGCGAGCAATCTCGGCGAATCCGAGCCTGATGAAAGTCGATAGGTACCCGCTCGCCGTGGCGCTGGGTGACACCGCACTGTCGAGAGGGTAGGCCTCGAGTGCGGGCGCCCCTCCGGCGCGCGCGTAGTCAACGGCGGCCTTACTCAGCGCGGTCATGATCCCGGTCCGGCGATGCCCCTTGCGGATGTAGAAGCAGCTGATCGACCACACGGCGACTTCGTCGACGCGTCGAGTCCGGAAGGGTCGATCCAGACCCGGAACAGCCTCTCGCGGAGTGACACGACACCACCCCACAGCCAACTCGTCGCGCGTCGCCAGCAGCCCGGGCGGCGGACCGGCCTTCACGACTCTCCGCATGGTGGCGCGATTGGTGGCCGAGGGGCGGTGGCGGTAATCGATACCCATCGGCGCGACGCACCAGCATCGCCCCGCCGGTCCGCCCTGATCGAGCAGATCGGTGAACGCTGGCCAGTTCGACGGGGTCAGCAGTTCGATCACCAACTCTGAGGAGAGCGACGCGGATCCCACGTCTCAAGACAAGCACAGCCGTTCCGTGTCGCAATACGCCCGTCCTATGAGCAACGTCAGACGGGAATGGTTGGCTCGGCGCTGCAGTCACGCGGTGACGTCTAGCGGCCCTTGTGTGTGGGTAGCAGGATCAGCGCGGCTGCCCCGAACTGCAGGAGGGCGCCCACCGAGTTGGCGATGCGACCGGGGATGCCAATGTCCGGGACGAAGAGGACCCCGAGACTCGCCACGCCTACGAGTACCAAGGCGCCGACCCCGATGCGGCGTGGGGCGCTCGCCCGGGTGACCCACGAGGCGATGAGAGCGACGACGCCGATGGCCCCGAAGCCGACGAAGGCGATCCAGATGTTGCCGTTGTAGCCGTCTCCCTCCCGAGCTCCTGGGGAGATCCAGACGAGCACGTTGCCGGCGGATATAAGCACGCCCAGTGCGTGTCCGACGTGATTGGTGATCGAGAAGTGTGCCTTGGCGCCGGACTCGGTAGTGACTTGGCGCCGGACTCGGTAGTGACTGACATGAGGGTCCTTTCGGTGCTAGGTGGTGACGGCGATGGCGATCAACGCGATCGCTGGCAGGACCGACGACGCGGCGGTTCCTTTGATGCTGCCTTTGCGCGGCAGCCAGTACCCGAGTAGGTCGGCGACGCCCATGAAGAGTGACGCGAGCAGCATGTAGATGGTGCTGAGGACCACGATGATGGTTCCGGTCGACTCGTCGCCGAAGTTGACGATCCAAAGCCCGGTGAGCGCACCTACTGCCGCGAGGGCGTTGCGGGCGCCGATGCAGAACGACCACAGGTGAACGTTGCGGATGCCGTCGGGCTGGACGTTGAGGAACCTTTGAACCCAAGGGCGATCAATGAGAAAGGCCTCGAGCGGAAAGACGGCAAGGAGCATCATGGCCGAGAGGCCGGTGCACAACTGCGCGACAATATTCACGGCTTCCTGCCAGCAACGGCTTCGATGAGCGAGAGGGTGGAGATCGTCGGGACGACCCGGGTCACCGGCAACCCCACCCGGGCGAGCAGCGCGACGAACTCCCGTTCGGTGCGCTCCCGACCGTCGACGAAAACCATCATGTCGAGGTCGAGGGACTTGGCGAAATGTGAAGTGTTGCCCGGCGGGACCACGCTCTCCAGCAGGAGCAGGGTCGCGCCGCTCGGCATGTGATCGCGGACATTGCTCAGGATCGCTGCCGCCTGCTCGTCGGAGAAGTCGTGGATGACTCGCCGCATCAGGTAGAGATCACCGTCGGAGGGGGCAGTCTCGAAGAACGACCCTGATTCGACCCGGCACCGCGACAGAACCCCCGCCTCACGCAGGTGGTCTTCGGCTTTCCGCACGAGCGCCGGGCGCTCCAACAGCACCCCTCTGGCTGACGTTGCTGCCTGGAGGACCAGGGAAAGGAGCTGCCCCTGACCGCCGCCAATGTCGACGATGGTTGAGAAGGTGGTGAAGTCGTACGCCGCGTCGACAGACGGCCAGTCCAGGGCCGACAACCGGGTCATCGCGTCGTCGAACGTGGCGGCGAACTCGCGATCAGCATCGAGGTAGTCCCACAGGTTCTGTCCGAGTACGCCTTCAGCGCCCGGCTGACCGGTCTGGACCACCTTGGCGAGCTGGCCCCACGTTCCCTGGTAGCTCGGGTGACCGAGCATCAAGATGACGGGCAGCATCGATTCGTGCGTCCCCGAGCGCAGCCGCATCCCCATGGTGGTCAGCTCGAAGCATCCGGTCGACCCTTCGCGGAAGATCCCGAAGGCCGCGCACGCGCGCAGCAACCGGTAAGTGGTGTCGGTAGGTGAGCCGATCTTGGCGGCGACAGCGTCCGCCGACAGCGGGCCACTGGCCAGCGCGTCGGCGACACCGAGTCGGGCTGCGGCGTAGACAGCCTGGGTCGCCATGAATCCAGAGGCCAGCTCCAGCAGGGCCACCTCCGGCGGCACCATCCGCCGTACGACGGCCTGCAGCATCGTCCGAGCGGCGTTAGCGGCTTGGACCACACGAACGGGAGGAGTTTTCATCTCGGCAGTCCTACAATGGTCAGCGTTGCTGACCATAATGGTCAGCAACGCTGACTACTGTCAAGGGGATTCATGGATCTCGCCACACTGATGTTCATCGCCTACCGGGCAATGAACGACCGAGTCATCGCCGCGATGCGTGATGCCGGCTTCAATGTGACCGAGGCGCAAGCCAGGATCGCGCAACGGATCGCCGAGGAGGGGTCCCGGCTCACCGATCTTGCTGAGCAGGCGCAGGTCACCAAGCAGACCGCGAGTCTGCTGGTCGCGGCCCTGGCTAGGGAGGGACTCGTGGAGCAGGTCCCGGATCCGGTCGACGGCCGCGCGCGGCTCATCCGCTTCACCGAGAAGGGGCATACCGCGTCGAACCGGGCACGGGAGGTGGTGATCGGTGTCGAGCAGGAATGGATGAATCACCTCGGCCCTGAACTGGGACCCTGCCTTCGAGACGCCCTTACCAAGCTCCGCGACATCGCAGACCCTTACCGGTGACAAGCATCCGCCACACCGGACATGGGCACGACCTCATCCAGCCGAACGAGGTCGTTCGGCCACGAGAACACAGAGTCCACCCCGAAAGCGGCGTCATATGCCGTCCGTCCTCCGACAACAGGCCCGCTGAGCAGAACCGCACTGCACCTAGGCTCAGCCGGATTCTCGTAAGACCCGCACGGGAAAATGCCCGGTCAAAGGGGTTCATGTGAGAATGGGATCTGCGACTCAACTCCTGATCGGCTATGCGCGAGTCTCCACCGTCAATCAGGACCTGGCATCCCAACGGGCTGGCCTCGCCGCCCTCGGCGTCGAGGAGAAGCGGGTCTACGTCGACCACGGCCTGACCGGTACGAACCGTGAACGCCCCGGAGCCCGCGAAGCCCTCGCCGACCGAGGCGTCCGGCTCAACGTCGGCGGCTCGGTCCACGACCCCACCGATCCGATTGGCCGGTTGCTGTTCACCGTGCTGTCGCTGATCGCCGAGTTCGAGGCCGCCCTCGCCCGGGCACGCACCCGCGAAGGACTCGCCGTCGCGAAGGCCAAGGGCAGGCTGCGCGGGAAGCCGCCCAAGCTCAAGCCCACTCAGGAAGCGCACCTCGTCAAGCTCTGGCAAGGTGGCGAGCATTCAACGTGCGAACTGGCCGAGCTGTTCTCCGTCAGCCGCGCGACGGTGTACCGCGCGATCCAGCGCGGTGGTGCCGGCACGCCTGACAAAGCCACCTGAAGCCGAAGGGGCGGTCGACGTCTACTCGTCGGTCGGAGCTTTCGCCTCTCTCGAATAGGTGCCGTTACCAGTAATAGAGAGGGCCGATTTCATCTGCTGCAAGGTGACGCATTCTTGGGCTAAGCGTCTCCACTGGGAGTGTCGCGAGCCACATCTGAGCTGACCTGCAGACAGTGGCGCCGGCACCCTTCCGGAAGAGTGTCCCTGACTTGGGACGATGCAGGCTGATTGCGGGATGCGCATTTTACGGCCCCCGCACGACCCAAATGGTGACCTCGCGGTGAGCTGAGCCTGGGCTCCCGGGGTGCCACGGCTGACGCTGCTCTGTCCACCTCGGGCGTGGGCCCTGATGGATGTCTCCGTACCGCGAAAGTCACGAGCTCGCTGTGCTCGACATCGGGCGTTCAGCTTGCGTCGAGATCGACGAGCCTAGACGCCGGTTGATGACCTGACGGGCGACGTTCAGGACGGCGGGATCGTCGTAGAGGACGAACTTGGTGTCAGCGCCCAGCAGGATGGAGTGCAGTTCGAAGGCCAGCCAGCTTGGGTTCTCGTCGGCGGCCAGTTCATGTTGTTCCATAGCGGTGGCGGCGAAGGAACGCAACAGTTCGGTGAAGTCGGACTGGATTCCAGCTATTCGATCCTTGACCGGTCCGGGGCGCGTGCCCATCTCCATCGAGGTGGCTGCGAAGAAGCACCCACCAGGGAAGACGCGGCGCTCCACGTAGCTGAAGAACGCCTCGCACGCCGCAGCCAGCTGGCCAAGTCCCGGAGGGGCCGCCAGCGCCGGCTGAAGGACCTCGTCGGTGAGGATCCGCTCGGCTTCGGCCACCGTGGCCAGTTGAAGTTCCTCCTTCGAGCCGAAATGTGCATACAAGCCGCTCTTGCTGATGCCGATCGCCGCGGCGAGCGTCCCTATTGAGAGACCTTCGAGCCCGTCAACAGTTGCCAGCGATGCGGCGGCACGCAGGATCGCGCTCCGGGTGCGCTCGCCGTCCGCTCGTGGCCGGCGCTTCGGGCGTCCAAGTGCAGCCGCAGACGAAAGCATGTTGACAAATTAGCACGATCGGTCGTACTTTTAAAAGCACGACCGATCGTGCTGATTCGTCGATCCGAGACGTCGGATCCCTTGTCAGGAGTGCCCCTTCAGCCGGTACATCGTCCGATCAACTGACCCTTCCATCACCCGCGTCCTGAAGGAGATCCCATGAACATTCTGCGCATCGCCATAGCAGCGACCGCGTTGACCGCCGGAGCTGTCGTCGGAGGGTCCACCACAGCCACCCCGGCCGAGGCGGCAACCCCGGTTCCGATCCAGTACGTCACGCGCACTGTCGAACAGTTGCCGGGCCACGCCGACTTCCTGCTCGGCACCGTCGCGTGCCCGGCCGGCACCTTCGTCGTCTCAGCAGGTGCGGACCATGGCGTACTGGGAAGTCTCTCCCCAATCCGGGACAGCCGGACCTCGCCCAATTTGGCGAACAACACCGCAGTGCTGGTCACCGGTCAGGGCACCGCCGACTACGCCGGCGGACCCAAGTACCTCAACGTCACGGCCGGCTGCGCGCCGGCGGCACGGTTGACCGGTGCAGTCTCGCGACAGGTCGTCCTGCCGCCCAACACCTTTCCCGCGCGCCACGCCATCGTGACCTGTCCGTCGGGGACCAGAGCCTTCGGCGGTGGTGCCTACGCTCTTGGCCCGGACAACCGGTACGCGCCGTACGGCTTCATGAACATCAACAGCGTGACGTCTGACGGCACCGGCTGGGAGTTCAACAGTGTGATGCAGGGCCCAGCCACAGTGGACCGGCTGGTCGTGACCACGCAGTGCGCGGCACTGACCGGCTCCTACCGAAGCGAGTCTCCCAGCGTTGACGCGCCGAAGCCACCGACTGACTTCGGGACGTTTCCACACACCACGGCAACCTGCTTTTCCGGCTACACGGCTCTATCCGGAGGCGTGATCTGGGGACCCAACAACTCCGGCACGTATGGGACCGTCCGTCAGGTCACCATGTTCAACACTCCTGGAGGTAGCGCCGGGACCTATGTGGAGGGCTACGGCTCCCGCTTGATCGCTCGCACCGTGTGCGTGCCACCAACGGGCTTGTGAGCCAGTCGGTCGAGCGGCAAGCGTCGTCAATGGATGAATGGGGATCCTGCCCGCCGCGGACGCGGCCGGTTGCCACACAGCCAATGGAGGGCACATGGTCGAAGCCGCCCAAGCCGTAATGAGGCTCTTCGCGATTGAGGGTGTAGAGGTCAGCGCGTCGTTGGCTGGGTAAGGGTCGAGGTCTCCCGAGGATGGAAGTTCTCACACTGACCATCCGGAAGACCTCGACGGTGACTGACGCTACCCCTGATGCCGGTTTCGGCAGCCCTGACCTGACCCTGTTCTGCCGCCTGGACGAGCTCGGGCTCGTCGTGACCGGCCAACGCCTCGAACACGATCGTGCGGTGTTGGCTTGTCGGGTCGTCGAGGCGGACGACTGGTGCCACCGCTGCGGCTGCCAGGGCGTCTCGCGCGGCACTGTCATCCGGCAGTTGGCACACGAGCCGTTCGGCTGGCGACCCACCACTCTGCATGTCACGGTCCGCCGCTACCGCTGCGCCGAGTGCGCGCACGTGTGGCGGCAAGACACCAGCCGGGCGGCGGAGCCGCGGGCGAAGCTGTCCCGCCGCGGGCTGCGCTGGGCCCTGGAGGGCCTGGTGGTGCAGCACCTCACCGTGGCCCGGGTCGCCGATGGACTCGGCGTCTCCTGCCGTTGCTGGCCGGACTGATCTGGCCGCTGGCACCGCGATACGGCGGTACCGGGGCAGGGGCGGTAGTGGTGGTGGGGGAAGAGGTCACGACGTCCCTCCGGAACTGGGAACTTGGTGCGCAGATGAGCAGCGCTGGCTGTGTCCTCAACCGGGTCGATTATAGCGAAAAGCCGCCGGGAGGGTCCTGGTCTGGCACCAAAGTTGATGCGACCCGGAGCCTCCCGGCCGCAGACGCTGCTGTCCGAACGTCTGCTCCTGGTGCGCGTGACCGACCGGCCGATCAGCGCCCGTAGCTTCAGTGTGGTCGATCTATGAGCGGCGCTGCACCGGGTGCGGTTCATCGGCGACGCTGTTGGATCGGCGAACCGGGCGACCCACCGATATCGGTATGGCCGATCACCTGCCTTCATTGTTTCCCCCTACGGACTGGCCGACACTGCTACCGGCCGGCAACTGTCTGTGCTCCGGGCACGGTAGGTAGTGCCGCGGGTCCCGCAGGCGGGGCTGGTCAAGGCCGTGTCGCTTCCGGTGAACACCACAGGTCGATCAGTGCTCGGCTGGATGGACAGATCGCCGTAGCATCAGCGGAACCAGTGGGGTTCCACACGGAGAGCGGGGGTGAATGAGATGACGCAGGGTCGAGCAGGCACGGGTGGGCGGGGGCAGCCCTCCACCTCCGACACCGGGACCGCCGTGGTCGACGAGGTCGCCGAAACACTGGCCACGCTGGCCCGTGAGCTGGAGGAACACGACGACCCCGACGCGGTGCTCAGAGCGATCGTGGCCGCCGCGGTGGCGATCATCCCCGGCGCCGAGGAAGGGTCGATCAGTGTCGTCTTCGGCCGACGGCGCATCATCTCCGAAGCGCCGACCTGCGACTTCCCCCGCCTGGTCGACGCCATCCAGGAAGAGGTCCAGCAAGGACCGTGCCTGGACGCCGCCTACCAGCACCAGACCGTCCGCATCCCTGACATGACGACCGAGCAACGTTGGCCCCTGTTTGCCGCTCGAGCCGCGGAGCTGGGTGCGGGCAGCATGCTGGCGCTGCAGCTGTACGTCGAGGGCGACGATCTCGGCGCCCTGAACCTGTTCTCCCGCACCCCGGGGGCGTTCACCGACGAGTCCGAACAGGTAGGTCTGCTGGTTGCCGCGCACGCCGCGGTCGCCTACATCAGCACCCGCAAACAGACTGACGCCGCCCGCGCCCTCATCAACCGGGACCTGATCGGACAGGCCAAAGGAATGTTGATGGAGCGCTACCGGATCACCGCCGATCGGGCGTTCCTGCTCCTCACCCGGATCAGCCAGAACAGCAACCGCAAACTTCACCAGGTCGCCACCGAACTGGTCGAGACCGGCACCATCCGCGGTGCCCTACCCCCGGCACCGCGGGAAGCCATAACCCGAAGGCCGGTCTGACGGCTCGGGTTTGAACCACCAGACCTAGCCCAACCAAGTCTCCGGAGACCCGCTCGGGCATGCCTTGTAAGTACCCGACTGGGCAATCTGAAACAAACTGGGGTGATCACCCCAGACTCAGAGCATTTGCACTGCGACGCTGCCTAAAAAGAAATCAACTGAGTTTGACCTCCGAGTTTGCACTTCAGGCAGGCCGAGCCGCAGCCCGTCATGGGGGGACTGAAACGTCAATGAACTGGCGTAGCCCCGACTATGAGTGGCATATGGCGGCCTATCGGACTGTGTCGTCGGTGTCCGTCGTCGTGGCATTGCGTCAGCAGCAGCCCGAGCATGTCGTCGGTCTGGTTGAGTCCAGCTGGTCTGTTCCGCCGCGCGGTGATGATGTCGGCAACGACATGGCGGAGCTCGGCCAAGCCGTGAGCCAGCTGGCGGTTTGCCCGGGTCGGGGATCCACGTCGGCACGGCATGGGGTGCCAGCCCGCGGCGGAGGAGCTCGTCGTTGACTGACTTGAACTTCGTGATCTGAGGGATGGCGGTGCTCATGTCGGCACCGAACAAGATGCGGCCGATGATCCGCGAGGTGAGGTCGATCGTCTCCGCATGCGCGTCCACGGTCAGCCCGCTTCGACTGGTTCCTTGCGACGGTGTCTACGGTCCTTGATCGGGACCAAGTCTGTCGAGGGTGAGTACACCGGGGATCTCGAGATGCTCGGGTAGAGCGATGCCTCGGGCGAAGTCCGCCCACAGCGCTCGGACGGCCGAGCCCGCCTGTTCAATCTCCTCCCAGCTGGCACCGGCGAGCATGGCCGCATCACTCCAGAACTCTTCGGTGCCGAAGAGGAGCGCAACGTCGATGCCGTGCGTGCTGCCGAAACGGTTCCCGGCGGCGGACCAGGTCAGCAGGTAGCGGTGGGCGGTGCCTCCGGCTTGGGCATGTCGTCGAGCGAACTGGTCGGTGGCTGCACCGTAGACCGCCGCGGTGGTGCGCCGAACGATCGCTCGGGTGAGAGCCTGGCCGACAAGTGGCCACCGGCTCAACGCGGCGATCAGTGGAACGGTGGAGATGAAGAAGGAGGTCTCGTCGGTGTTGGTACCGATCAGTACAGGAATGCCGGCGGCCTTGTCCAAAGCGCTCTCGACCTGATCTTCCGGGGGAAGTGGCGGCCGCCCATATTGGACGCCGAACGGCATGCCTCCTCGTAGGCCGAACCGCGCTGATGCGCGAAGCACGCGTTGTTGGCGGGTCAGGATTTCTGCTGCCGACATTTCGGCAGCGAGGTTGCGGGCGCCGCGGATCATCGCCGCGGTCATTCGTCGGCGTCCGGTGCGGATGCCCAGCGGAGCGCTCTGAATGATGGCCCGCCGGAACAGGTGCTCCCCGGTCGCTGAGGCCGTCAAGTGCACTAGAGCATCGGCGCCGGCCGACTCACCGAAGGCGGTGATGTTGTCCGGGTCGCCTGAGAACGCCGCGATGTTGCGTCGCACCCAACGAAATGCTTCTCGTTGATCGAGGAGCCCGAGGTTTGCCGGCCGATCGTTGTCGCCGAGATAGCCGAACAAGCCGAGCCGGTAGGTGACAGCGACCGCAACGACCCGCTGTTCGGCCACCAGACCAGCCGGGTCGGTGAGCGAGGAGTCGCCCGCGCCAGTGACGTAGGAGCCGCCGTGGATCCACACCATCACCGGAAGCCGCTCATCTGGCCGCGCGTCCATGGGCATGGTGATCGACAGGCGTTGGCAGTGCTCGTCCTGGCCCAGGTTGTCCAGGCCGTCGCCACCGCACATGTAGTCGATCAGTTGGCTTCTGTTCTGCGGACAGGCGGGCGACCATGTCGTCGCGGCATAAGCCTCCGTCCAGTCTGGAACAGCATGGGGAGCACGAAATCGCTCGGCGGTCGCGTACGGGATTCCCGTCGCTCGCCGGACCGACTCGTCGACCCATCCCTGAATCGGTCCGACGGGCGGGCGGTAGATCGGGGCGTTCTGTCGAGCCGTCACCGTCATCCTCTCCTCGTCAAGCGCGCTGCCACCGGGGATGGGGGACAGTCACTGTAAGTCACCACAACCTTCCAGCCGTTCATGCCCGACCTTCGTTCGGGTTGGTGGACGGGAGGTCCAGCTTTCGCTTTGGTCCGCTAGCAGAGGTTAGTGGCGAGTCGGGCGGACTTTTCGTGCCGTTTCCATCTCCGGCGCGTGCCCCGGTGTCAGGGAAGATGTGTGTTTTGGATGGGCTTGGCTGATGCTGGCCGGTGTGGCCACGCGCCCTGCAGCTGACATGGCGCTGTTGGTACGGATGGAGTCGGCGTTCTTTGACCGACACCCCGGTCCACGCCGCCCTCGGCGGCGGCGCCGCGGTGTCGTCGCCACCTGGTGGAAAACCGGTCAAAGCTGGGATCGCCTCGATCCTGATGATGCGTCGCCGATGGTTCGAGTAGACCGATGCCGTCTTCGACGAGACCTCTGGCGCAGTGGATCTCTCGGGCCGTCCTTGCTGGGATCGCGTTCACTGCGTTCGCGCTCAGTCGAAGGATCAGGTGCCCGGTCGGTTGATCGTGACCCGCATCCCTGGCTTCCGCGCTGAGAGGAATCGCCCTGCCGGGCAGGACGGGCTGTTCGACGTGTGACCACGCGTTCTTCACCACCACCGATCCGGTGGTCCTCGGTCTCTCGAATAACTCGACCAGATCTGGCGCCACCGTGACTGGGACGGCGGGCCCTACGCTGAGCAAGACGACTCCCAGCGAAGGGAGTTCCAGGCCATCGAGGGTGAAGTGATGAGGCGGTTCGGGTCGCTGCGGGTTCGGCGGTGGACGGGTGCACTGGCCGGTTGCTGCGTGGTCATCGCCTGTTCGGCGCAACCGGACCCGCCAAAGACACGAGTCGAGTCGTCGAGCTCGACTCCTGCGCAGCAGTCGCCGTCGACCTCGCTGTCTGCATCGACCTCTCCGCCGTCGACGTCCTCGCAGCGGCATCCGGTGCTGGCCGTACCGGCGCAAGGTCCGCGGCCAGCCAAGACGGGCTCGGCTGAGATGGGCCCGCGGGCCGACTTCAATGGTGACGGTTACGGTGATCTGGCAGTGGCCAAGCAGATGCGGATCCCTGGCGACATCGACGGTGCCGGCTACGGGCTGGTGCAGGTGCTGTACGGGACGCCTGACGGGTTCAAGCCAGCGGCGAGCCAGCAGTGGTCGCAGGCAGATCTCGGCGGCCCCCCGGGCCGCAGCAGCTTCGGTGTCGCCTTAGCGCATGGCGACTTCGACGGGGATGGGTTCTCCGACCTGGTCGTGTCTGATCCGCACGACAACGCCGTCAGCGGCGGCAGTCTCCAGTTGCTCTACGGCTCGGCTGCCGGCCTGACCCGGGCTCGAGTCCAACAGTGGAGTCTGGACAGTTCTGGGCTGCCCGGGTCAGCCAAGAAGGGCGACCGGTTCGGTTGGGCCCTGACCGTCGGCGATCTCGGCCGCAGCAGTCATGACGACCTGGTGATCGGGATCCCCGACCGGAACGGGAGCGGTGCTGTGCTCGTTCTCTTCGGCGGATCAGACGGCGTGACCGTCGAGGGCCACCAACTCTGGGATCAGGCCACGGAGGGGATACCGGGCCGGGCCGAGCGTGACGACAAATTCGGCAGCGCGGTAGCCGTGGGCGACTTCGACGGCGACCGTCACAGTGAGCTCGTCATCGGCGCATCCTCTGACCGCGTGAGCGATGTCCTCGGGGCAGGGTCGGTGTATGTGCTCCCCGGCGGCAGGACGGGTCCGACAGCCGCGGGCGTGCAGCACTGGACCCCGGGTCGAAACGGGATCCGCGGCTACCCCACCGATACCGCGTTGTTCGGCGACGCCCTTGCCGTTGGCCGGTTCACCGGTGGCGACCACCTCGACTTGGCTATCGGCAGTCCCGGCTGGAACTCTGTCGACACCGGCGGCGCCGGCGCCGTTCACGTCCTCTACGGCACCAGCGATGGGCTGACGGCCCGCGGCAACCAGCAATGGACGGAGTATGACGTAGGGACGCGGGGTCCTCGCGATGATCAGCCTGAGGAGAGCCCGTCCTTCGGTGCCTCGCTGGTGGTAGCGGATTTCGGCCGGGGGACAGCGGACGATCTTGTCATCAGCGTGCCTGAGGCTCTCAAACCGGGATGGGCGTCCGGGGCGGTGCAGGTCATCTATGGCACGGCGACGGGACTGACTCCAGCCCACTCTCGGCAGTTCAGCCAGGTCACTCGCGGCATCAAGGGATTCGACTACGACGAGGCTCTGTTCGGTTCTGCCTTGTCCGTGCTCGCACCTGTCAGGGCTGACAGCTACCCGACCTTGGTGGTTGGTGCGCCAAACTACGGCGGCCTCGACGAGTACGCCCGCTTCGGCATCGTGCACCTCATTCACGGTTCCGCTGACGGACTTACCGCAGCCAAGGATCAGATCTTGGCTGCCGAGGAGTTCCCTCAGGTTCCCGTCGGTGAGCAGTTTGGATGGTCTCTCACGAGCTAGTCCTGACTATCTCCATTGGCAGCTTGCAGGTGTCCATTTGGTAAGAACCCCTTCCTGTGATGGGCTCCGAATCCTCGCTTGCCGACCGCAGACAAGGACGCAATCTCGCTGGTGGTGGCAATGCGAAGACTCGCACCTAGCCGCGAACGGCTATCGATGCTTCATCGGCCGACCTCCTCGTCGGACCCGTCACTGAGACTTCCGTGCTGCGGTGTGACTTCAGGCCGAATACCGTTCGAGCTTCACCCACACCTCGCCATGTTCATCCTCCACCGACTGATGACCCGGGGGCCAGAAGCGCGGGTTGCGAACTCGCTGGACAGCTCGGCGCTGGGCATCACAGACCTCGGCCACGTCCGGCACCTGGATCTTGGAGTCCATGGCGACCATGGTGACGCACGATCGACCGCCCCCAGATGACCCGTGATCCCGGTCCCGATGCTTCGGTTTCAGCAAGCGACCCGCTGGCGGTTACGGGCTGATCCTGGCCAGCCGTCCGTTGAGCGAGGTCAAGGGGTACCCGCAAAGGACCCATGCGTGTGAGCAGCTGCTTTTCGTTGAGCACTATGGTCGGTGCATGTTCGATCGCACCTCGAAACCGATCGCGGTTCACCTAAGTTGCGACGACCTGGTGGACTTCCCGATTGAGATGCAGGTGGACGGCCATTTCGGCTACGTGCCCCCCCGACTGGTTGCCGCTCAGCGCTGGCCTGATCGCGGACTTACGCGCCTATCAGACGCTCTGGGAGCAAGTGCCGCTGCCGGAGGAAGACCTCGACGACGAGAAGATTGACGACGGTGACGACCTCGACGACAAGGGGAACCTCGACCTTGAGGAGGATCTCGACGACGAGGACGACGAGGACGACGACGATCTGGAGTTCG
Organism: uncultured Actinomycetota bacterium; assembly: GCA_963794405.1. Lineage (GTDB taxonomy): Bacteria > Actinomycetota > Actinomycetes > Propionibacteriales > Propionibacteriaceae > Microlunatus. The sequence goes on along the minus strand of CAWCDP010000011.1, from coordinate 80,764 downwards.
AAAAGCTTTGGCGGCTGACCAGGCAGCTCCAGGCGGCAGCCGACAGCGACCCAGGCCTGGCCCGACGCCTCGCCGAACAGACCGAGACCCGAGCCGCCGATCTCGACGAGTCCGAACGGCGGGTCCTGCTCGTCCGGCTCGCCGCCGCCATTTCCCGGTTCGACCTGCCGTGGGCCCGGACCCTCGCGCAGCAGGCCATGACTCTGGTTCGTCGGATGGAATACCCCGACGACCGGGCACGGGCGCTCGCCGATCTGATCGGCGCGGTGGCCGGGTTCGACCGCGGCCAGGCCGAGGCGCTTGCCCGCGATATATCCGACCCGGAGGATTGCGACCGGGCGATCATGGCCGCCCTCAATGAGATGAGCAGAGCCGAGCCTGACCGAGCCGAATCGCTGGCCAGCAGCATCTCTCATCCGCAGCTGCGAGCCTCGGCGCTGGCCAAGCTGGCCGATAGCACCGTAGTCGAAGGCTTTCCCGAGTGGACCGAGGTATTGCTGGCACGACTGCGTGCCGAGCTGGGCCCGGACTACACAGTCCGGGCGACATAACAGTGCCACCGCCGGCACACCACCGTGATGCGGCGCACCCAGTGGCGGACCGCTGAGCGGTCAGCAACCGAGTATCCGAGCCAAAGATTGGCCGACGGTCCAACCCAGGTGAGCCATTCGGCTCGCTGCGAGGCGACCTGAGCCGTTGACATGTGCTGGATGTTTACGCGTTGATGAGGTGACTGAGAACGGGGGGTGGCGATCAATGGTGGCGGTGTTCGAGGGAACTGTGCTGTTCCGTGGCTACCGAACGTGGTACCAGATGCTGGGCGACCCGTCCGCTGCGGGCCGGAGGCTGCCCCTGCTCGTCCTCCATGGCGGTCCCGGCCTCCCGCATGACTATCTGGAGGATCTGGGGATCCTGGCTGAGACGGGGCGCCCGGTCGTTTTCTACGACCAGCTGGGTTGCGGCAAGTCGGACCATCCTGACGACAGCGCTTTGTGGGTCATGGACACCTTCGTCGAGGAGATCGGCGCCGTCCGTGACGCCCTTGCCCTAGATCGGTTCCACCTTCTCGGCCACTCGTGGGGCGGGTGGCTGGCGTTGGCGTACGCCCTGGGTCAACCTTCGGGGCTGGAAAGTTTGGTGCTGGCCAGCACCTGCGCGAGCGTGCCGGCCTTTGCCACCGCAACCTGCAGACTGAAGGAGTCGCTGCCCGCCGAGGTGCAACGGACCCTCGACGAGCACGAGACGGCCGGAACGACCGACGACGAGGCATACGATGAGGCCGCCATGGCGTACTACACCCGCTGGATATGCCGTCTCGACCTCCCGTGGCCGGACCATGTGATGCGCTCCGCCAACAACCTCAGCGAAGACGTGTATGCCACCATGCAAGGGCCGGAGTGGAAGGTGACCGGGAACCTCAAGGATTGGGACGTGACCGAACGGCTCGGTGAACTCGCCCTGCCCGTGCTGGTCACCTCCGGCCAGTATGACGAGATGTCGGAGGCGGTGGTCAGCCCGTTGGTCGCCGGTATCCGCGGCGCGGAGTGGGAGGTGTTCGAGAACAGTGCCCACTTTGCGCCGGTCGAGGAGCCGGACCGCTACCGCGACGTCCTCACCACCTTCCTCGACCGCATCGAGGCGAATCCCGCCTGATCTGCCCGACGCGTGCCACCAACCCGAGCACGGACCCTCCCGCCCCACAAGCCGACCGTTCAGCGAGTAGGGGCCACAGTGACGGTCAACCTTCGCGATCCGATGGGCCAGGCAAAGTTGGGCCTGCTGCCCGCCAGGATCGACACCCGTGGTGCCCAGCCGGTCACCGACCCAGCCCTCGGCGGGATCTACTACGTGCCCGGCACCGACCAGGTCGCGATCTTCTACGACGATCTTGGTCAGACGGTACCGCCGCCCGGCCTCATTCAGCTCGGTGCCGTCGCCGGCGGTGCACTGGAACCCGTGATCGCCGCAGGGAACCGGGCCACGGTCGTCATCGACCTCGCCGACACCACCAGCACCTAACCCTTGACAGCACCGACCGACGTCGCGTCGCTCGAACGGCCCGCCGGTACTTTGCGATGGTTTGCAAACAGACGAGAGCCGGTCGACGCTCTGAATCTTGGGCGGTGGACGGCGGGACAAGTGCGGCGTTCGCTCGTCGTTAGGGAGATCGGGGTCGGATCCATCAAGCCGAACACCAAGTACCACGCCGTGAGGGCCCTGCTGACGGGAGCCAGCGTGAGAGCCGGTCAGTTCGACGACGCACGCCACGCCGCCGCGACCGTGCTGTTGGTCTCAGTCGTTCCGGAGCGGGACATTGAGCAGCCGATCGCGCGGGCTCAACAGGCCATCACGAGGCCAGCGGCCCGCCGCCGGACCCCCGCCCACTCTGCTCCCTGAGCAGGTCACGGATTTCACCAAGCAAGTCCTCGGCAGAGGCCGCGACCTCGGGTTCGTCCTTCTTGCGCAGTTCAGAAAGCCTGTTGTATGGCAGCACGATGCCGAAATACACCACGGTTGCGGTCAGCAAGAAGCTGACTAGCGCGGAGAGGAATGCCCCCAGGCTGATGCCGAAAACAATCGCCCCACTGAAGTTCGGCACCCCGAAGATGCGTCCGATGATGTCCATCAACAGGTCAGTGAAAGCCTTGACGACCGCGGCGAATGCAAGACCCATGATGAAGGCGACGGCCAACTCGATGAGGTTGCCTCGCATGATGAAGTCTTTAAAGCCCTTCAAAGTTGGCCTCCTCCATGAGTCAGGTCGCGCAGCGGTCGATGTGGCGGCTCGCGTGCAATCGTGACGCTAGCAGACAGATGTCACTCCACTCGTTAATTTGGCCGGAAAGGTAATGACTTCCGGTGGGAGGGCGAGGCGCGGCTATGTCCGGCTCGTCGGGTGTCATGGCTGCACGGGAGAGGGATCATGCCACCACCTGGTCACCGTCGTATCCCGGGCACTCTGTCGCGGGGCAACTAGGGCGGTCAGGCGTTGTCAGTGGCATTCGCCTGAATCGGTCTGTGGGGTGATGAAGTCTGTCGTGCCGGCGACCTGCCAGCACGGTTTGGCGGTTCAGCGGCTACTGCTGCAAAGCCTTCGCTTCTTGGATCCAGCCTGCGACCTGCGCCTCCGACAGACCGACTACGCTGCCGTGCCTTTCGGCGATCATTTTCGTTAGCGACGCCGGATTGCGGTGACTCAACTCCTTGATCGAGTCCACACCGATGCTCTCAAGCATTTCGGTGTGCTTGGGGCCGATGCCCTTGAGTTTGTGGAGGTCGTTCTCCATGGCCATTGTCATCACCACTCCTAGTCGCGATCTACCTCGATCGACTGCGCGAATCTACGCCACGTCGCGGTTCGGTGTCCATGGATCGCATCGAGCACGGAGAGGAGGTTCTTCCTGTGCGAGTCGATTGATGCGGCGCACCCAGATCCAGGCGGCGGCTGCTGCTCTAAGGCACCAGCTCTAACCTGCTCTAACCTGCTCTAACCTCAATACCGTTCAGTTAAGACTACATCGGTGTAGTTTGGGTGCATGCCACGTGCTGGGTGGGTGAAGCCGGAGTCTGATCGTCGGTTGTCGGATTTGGTGTCGGTGGGGGTGTTGACGCGGGTGTTCCCGCCGGGGCTGGTTGATGAGGTGATCGCTGAGGCGGGTCGCACGCAAGTGCGGTCGCGGAGTCTGCCGGCGCGGGTGATGGCGTACTTCGCGATCGGTATGGCGCTGTACTCCGACGGCTCCTATGAGGATGTGCTGTCCCAGCTGAGCGACGGGCTGGCGTGGGCGTCGGGCTGGGAGCAGGAGTACGTGTTGCCGAGCAAGTCGGCGATCTTCCAGGCCCGGGCCCGGCTTGGGGCGAAGCCGTTGCAGGCGTTGTTCGAGCGGGTCGCCCACCCGATCGCGACGGCGCCGACGGCAGGGGAGACAGCGCCGGGATGGGTGGCTGGTCGCCGGCTGGTCGCGGTCGATGGGACCTGTCTGGATCTGGCCGACACCGCGGAGAACGAGGCGTTCTTCGGCCGGCCCGGGGTGAACAAGGGTGAACAGTCCGCGTTCCCGCAGGCCCGGGTGGTCGCCTTGGCCGAGTGCGGCACCCACGCCATCTTCGCCGCTGTAGTGGGGCCCCTGACCACGGGCGAGCCGACCATGATGGAACAGCTGCTGCCCAAGGTGCAGCCGGGAATGCTGCTGCTCGCGGATCGGGGCGCGTTCTCGTATGCGTTGTGGCGCAAGGCATCTGAGACCGGGGCGGACCTGTTGTGGCGGATCCGTACCGACCGGGCAGGTCCCCTGCCGAGCCACCTGGAAGATCTGCCGGACGGGTCCTGGCTGGCCGAGCTGCGCCGATCGACCGGGGCCGCGGAACGGGCCAAGTCGACAATGATGGTCCGGGTGATCGACTACACGGTCGAGGACGGCCGCGAGCATCCGAGCTACCGGCTGTTCACCACCATCCTCGACCCGGCCGAGGCGACCGCGGCCGAGCTGGCTGCCGCGTACCAGCGTCGCTGGGAGATCGAGCTCGCCTTCGACGAGCTGAAAACCCATCAACGCGGACCCCGCATGGTGCTGCGCTCGAAGTCGCCGGACCTGGTGCTGCAGGAGGTCTGGGGACACCTGTGCTGCCACTACGCGATCCGCTCATTGATGGCCGAGGCCGCCGTTCACGCCGGCCACGACCCCGACCGGACCAGCTTCATCGCTGCGCTGCGGATCGCCCGGGCCACCATCGCCCACGCGGGCGATTTTCCCCCCTGACCCGACAGCTCAACGTCCCTGGCTGCTCTTCCTGCGACGACTTCTCGACCGGCTCAACCCGGCCCGCCGCAACCGCGCCTCACCGAGAGTGATCAAACGCAAGATGCCGAAATGGCAGGTCAAACGCGCCCACCACGCCGACTGGCCCCAACCCGAGGACCCCACCACCTTCCGAATTCTCACCCACTAACTGAACGGTACTGGCTCTAACCTCGATCTTTCGTCGTGGGCTTGTTGATCATGGTTCCGGCAGCTCGCCGGCTGTGTGGGTCTGATTGCCGCGGATGGGTGTGACAGTCCGCCGGATGGCTCCGGTGGGCTCCGGGTCCACGTCCCGGGGGTGTTCTGGTTGAAGGGTCGGCCGGTGCGGTGGTCAGCCTGGTTCGGCGAGGAGTCGGAGTCGGTGGACCGCCTTGTTGAGCAGGGCAGCCCAGGGTGCGTTCTGGTTGAGGTGGAGCAGGACCTGCCGGTGTGTCCTGGCGAGGGTGGCTGGGACGGTGAAGATCCGGAGCCGGAGTCTCTTCGGCTCCCACCGGCGTGCTTCGTGGTCGGTGAACGCGAGGAGCTGGGTCCAGGCGAGGAGTTCGCTGGCCATGACCACGATCGCGCACCAGATCTGGTTGCCGGCGAAGCGGTGCAGCGGCAGGTTGGTCAGCCCGGTGTCCTTGGCGTTGCGGATCCGGTCCTCGGCCCGGGCACGTTGACGATGCCGCAGCTCCAGGTCGGGCAGCTGCCCGGTCGTGGTGTTGGTGACGAAGGCGGTGATCCGGTGCCCGTCAGCGTCGGTCAGGCGCGGTTGGGCACCGGGATGCGGCCGTTCTTTGCGGACGATCACCCGCATCCCCGCCGGCCAGCTGGTGAGGTCGAGCAGCCCGGTCAGCTCAGCCACCCAGGCGCCGTCGCGGACCTGGCGGTCAGCGGTGTAGGCCGGTGTCCACGCCTGCGCCGGCATGACCGCGAGCTGTTCGGTGATGTCGCCGAGGGTGAACCCGATCGAGTAGGACAACCGGCGTTGGTTCAGCCAGTCCAGGAAAGCGTGGGTGGCGCCGGCACCGTCGGTGCGGATCAACACCCTTCTGCCTGGCCGTACTCCGGGTGAGTATCCGGGGAGTTGCTGCAGGGCTTTGCGGGTGACGGCGATGTGATCGGCTGCGGTGTTGGAGCCCGCATTGCCGGGCCGCAGCAGCAGGTGCACCGGTTCGCCGGCGCCGGCCGCCCCGTGGTCGATGAAGGCGCACAGCGGATGGAAGCCGTAGCCACGTTTGAACGTCGGACGGGCGTCTTCCTTGTCCGAGTGCGCCGTGACGAGCGTGGCGTCCAGGTCGATGATCACCGGTGTTGTCTCCGACCGGCCGTGGTCGGGTGCCCGATCGCCGGCCAAGGCCCACACCCGGGTCCTCGCAGCGGCCCGGGCGGCCTCGCCGACAAGGCCCGGTCCACATCGTCGGCGAGGGCGTCGACTAGCCGCGACACCCGTCGGATCCGACGCCACCGAACCGTAGACGCCGGGTTCGGCTCGGAGCAGGTTCACATCGGCCAGGCAGTCCCCGCCGATGGCCAATCCGACCGCGAGGTCGAGCAGCGTCTTGGCCGGATCGTGGACGGCGAGCGGTTTACGCCAGGGCCGCAGCGCCGCCGACAGGGCGGTGTCGAGACCGCTGGCGCGGATCGTCTCGACCAGCACCACTCCGCCAGCCTGACCGACCGCGGCGTTGTCGGTGGTGTCGAGGTGGACACGTGGATACGCCCCGGTATTCTTCTTCACCTGAAAGGTGCTCCTCACCCTGGTCGAACAGATCCCTTAGCAAGATCCATTCTGCCTGGTCAGGGGCACCTTTCTCATGATCAACACCAGCTCAGCACAACCCCGCGATGAAAGCGGCAGGCTAACTCGTGACAGGTCGCCGTCGATCGCCGCGCAGCGGCCCGTAGTGCAGCGAGGACACGGCGGCTGCGCGCAGCGCCGCCTTGATCCGACGGAGCCGAATTTCGCAGTGCAGATTGTGCCCGGTCTGTCGCCGTGTCCTCGATCCGACCGGCGCCGCGCAGGTCTGGCCGTGACAGTCTGATTTGGCCCCGGTGTGACGGTTTGATTTGGCCCCACTTTCCGGGTGCCGACGCTGCACCGGGTGCGGTGGAGGAGCCGGACCTAGGACACGGTCCGGTTGATGCTCGGGCAAACCGTCGACCACGTGGTCGATGCGTCGGAACGGCTCCGGGTCGCGGTCGACTCCCGTCAGATCCGATCGTGCCGAACGACGTCTACACCGGTGCACGGTCCGGTTCTTGTTCGGCGACCCGCTGGCGCAGGCGTTCTATGCCTCGATCCCGTCCGTGGATGCGCTACCGCAGTTCGAATGGGTCGAGCTGGGCGTCACCGAGGACGGTCAACCGTTCCGGCTGCCCATCGACGGGTCCCGGCTGACCGGCGGCGGGTCGGGTGCGGGCAAGGCCGGGGTGATGCACAGGACTGGTTTGCGCTCGGCCCGGCCGAAGTGGAAGGTCAAGGACGAGGACGCCTACCGGAGTGCGGCTGGATGCCCGTCGCCGCGGTCACGCCGTCGTAGGTAGTGGTCGCGGGTCAGCGAGGACCGAGCGGCTGCGGTGAAGGCCCAGGAGTAGCCGATGGCGGTGAGTCGGTTGTTCTTGGTTCGTCGCCGCGTCACGTGGCGGGACTTGCCGGAGGCCCGGGTGATCGGGGCTGAACCGGCGAACGCCTGCGGGCACCGATCATCGACGAACCGGTTCCGGTCATCGCCGATTTCGGCCAGCACGATCGCGCCGCTGATGTCGGCCAGACCCGGGAAGCTGGTGATGATCTGGTAGTCCGGGTGCGCGCGGAACGCCTCCGCCAGTGGGGATCCTCGGCAGGTGGCCGGCATCGAACGGATGGTCGGTCGGACCAGCGCCTTGTGGCGGCTCCGCGCGTGGAGCCGACAGGGTGGCCAGACAACCCCGCCGGCACTGTTTGCACAATGACCAGTATTGTTGGCCTGTTGTTCACCTTGGATCGGCTTCCCGCTATGGGCCCCGAATCAGCGTGGGTGCAGGTCCGCTCGTGCGGGAGGTGGGATTCGCGTACTCATGACACACACGATCACCGCCAATGGCGGCGCGCCAGAAGTCTCACCCAAACAGATGCTCGCCGAATCCGTTCGGGCCCGGCTGGACGGCCCGGGCCCGGTCCGATGAATCCATCGGTCGGGCGGAGGATTCGTCGAGGGCTGCATCGCCACCTCCCCATCGTGACCTGGCTGCCCCTGTACAAGCGGGCACGTCTGCGTCCCGACATCGTGGCCGGTGTGGTCGTCGCCGCCCTCGCGGTCCCGCAGTCCCTCGGGTACGCGGCCATCGCCGGGGTGCCAGTTCAGGTGGGCCTGTACGCCGTCCCGATCGCCCTCCTGGTCTACGCCGCACTCGGCTCCTCGCCACAGTTGATGGTCGGACCCGTATCCACCGTCTCGGTCTTGTCCGCGACGCTGGTCGCGAGCATGCATCCAGCCAACGTTGCCGAGGCGGTCACCTACACCTCGGCCATCGCCCTGGCCGCGGGCGCCGTGCTTGCTCTCGCCGGGTTACTCAGGGTCGGCTGGGTCGCGGAGTTCCTGTCCAAGCCCATCGTCACCGGTTTCGTCTTCGGCCTCACCATCCTCGTGATCATCGGTGAGCTACCCAACCTGCTCGGCATCCCCGTCTCCCCGGGCGACGTCTTGCACCGAATATCAGGCTTGGCACTCAATATCGACCAAGTCGACCCGCGAACGGTCACTGTGGGTGTCAGCGCACTCGCGGTGCTGTTCATCGGGTCTCGCCTGTTACCGCGGGTGCCGTGGGCGCTGGTCGTGCTCGCCCTTGGGCTCGCCGCATCGCATTGGCTCGACCTCCCCGCTCAGGGCGTTGCCGTCGTCGGTGCCGTGCCGAAAGGGTTGCCCGCCCCCATGATCCCGGTGGTGCCACTGACGCAGTGGGTCGCCGTAGCCCTCGCCGGGGCCGCCATCGCGGTGGTCGGTCTTGCCGAAGGTTTGAGTGCCGGACGACTGTATGCCACCAAGGGTGGCTACCGGCTGGACACCGACCAGGAACTCATCGCCGCCGGCGGCGCCAATCTTGCCTCGGGCCTGTTCGGCGGACTGGGAGTCGCCGGTAGCCTGTCCAAGACCGCCGCCGTAGATCGGGCCGGCGGCACGTCGCAGGTCAGCGGCCTCTCGGCCGCCGCCATCGCCATCGCCGCGATCCTCCTCATCGCGCCGGCGCTGTCCATCCTGCCCAAGGCCGTCCTGAGCGCCATCGTGATCAACGCCGTGTGGGGACTCCTGGACCTAACCGCCGTTCGCCGCTACATCAAGGTCCGCCGGAGCGACGGCATCGCTGCCGTGGTGGCCGCCGGTGCCGTGCTCATCGCCGGACCCATGCTCGGTCTGGCGATTGCCATCGGGCAGTCCATTCTCTGGATGGTGTACCGGTCAAGTCGGGTGGACGTGGAGGTGCTTGGCAAGATCCCGGGCGAGAAAGCGGCCTGGGGTGGCGTGCGGCAACATCCGGAGCGCGTCACCATCCCCGGCATTCTCGTTCTCCGGGTCGATGTGTCGCTGTTCTGGGTCAACGCCGCCGCGGTCCAGGAGGCGATCCTCCAGGCGGTCGATGCGGCACCGGACACCAAGGCGCTGATCCTGAACCTGGAGTCGACCGACCAGCTGGAAACGACCAGCGCCGACATGTTGTCCGAGCTGCGGGAGCAGCTCGCCGAGCGCAACGTCGACCTCTATCTCGTACGGGTACGGTGGCCCGTGCGGACCGTCCTCGAGCATTCCGGGCTTCGCGGGCAGTTAGGTGAGGATCACCTCTGGCACAACGTCGCCCAGGGGATACGGGAGGCCCGCCGGCAGCACGGGATTGAGCGTCCCGGGCATCCCGAACCCGAGCCGAGCGTGGACGCGGAGGAAGAGATCATCGCCACGCCAACGTTCGACGACGAGCCGTGGAGCGAAGCGCCTCACCGCCTGCCCTGATATCGCCGGCTGGCGGGGATTCGAAGCCAGGATCGGCAATCTTCGTCGTCGAACACCCGCCAGGAGACTCGTCGATTGTTGTGGCCGTCTGCGACCTGCCAGCTGCGATCGGATTCTTCGTCACCCTCACAGGCGAGGCTCCTAAAGTCCTAGGCCACCGACCGAAGGGGACGCTTGGTCTGGATGCGTTCGGGCTGCATGCGTACGGGTTGACACCAGCTACCGTCGACCCGTCCAGCGAGAGAGGATCACGGTGCTATGCCGCGGAAGCAACAATTGACCTGGACCGTAGTGCTCTGGCTCGCTGTGGTTGTTACCGGCTTCGCCAGCCTTGTCGTCGTCGGTGGCGGCACCGCGCTGTGGCTGGTCGAGGGACAACGGCCCGATAGCACCATCCGCTCCTGGGGCGATGCCCTGTGGTGGTCGCTCACCACCTTGACGACGGTCGGCTACGGCGACCACGTTCCCGTAACAACGACGGGTCGTCTGATTGCCGCCGGTGTGATGGTGGCCGGAGTCGCAGTCATCGGTGCCGTGGCGGCAATCGTCACGCTTATGGTGGCCCTGAGAGTCGCTCGCGAGGAGGAGATGGCATTCGAAGCAGCAGCTGAAACACTGGAGCAGCGACTGGATGCGCGTCTTGCTCGGATCGAGGCACAGCTGGCTGCTTTGGAAGCGCACCTGACCACGTGGTCGACGGTCCGAGTCGATGACGTTGCTCGCAGCGGACGAGACGATCAGTAGCGACTCGTCAGTGTCCAGTTCTATGACTCGATGGTCCGAACCAACCACTCCCGGGGATCGGAAACCGACGCCGATCAAGCGCTCGTGATCACGCTCAGGCAGCCGCGGCGGGGCTGACTTGACGCCGAGGACGTCGAGCGGGCGGGGTGCGGCGATGGGTGTCGATCCAGCAGGGTGTGGTAGTCGATCACGGAAGGGTCTGTGACGGACCGACCGAGACCCTCACCATCGATCAGAGGTTCGCTGCCTACCTGAGGGCGTCCCGGAGATCTTCCAAGGTCCACCGGAAATGCAGCAGAAAGCAGGCAACGTGGTCTGGAACCGCTCCCAGCCAGGAGCGGGCGATCGAACCGATCGGTAGGGTCCTGAGTTGGACTCATGCTGGCGTCCGGGTCCCTGCTGGGACACCGGTTGATGAGGCAACACCCCAAAGGACGCGTGGTGGCGAAGAAACGGCACACGGCCAGGAACCTGGCAGCCGATGAGCAGGTGCCCATCCCAGCACATCTGCGCCCTCGTCCGGCCATCGACTACGAACTCGAGAAGAAGCCTCAGCTACGGCTTCGCTCGGTGCTGCGTGGACTCACGCCCGGCCTGAACCACCTTGCACGGAAGTACTCGTTGCCCTCGCTCCGTGCGGACAGCATCGCTGGGGTCGCCGTGGCGGCGTACCTGATCCCGCAGGTGATGGCGTACTCGGCGATCGTCAACGTGCCGCCGGTAGCGAGCCTCTGGGCGGCGCTGGCGGCGATCGTCGGCTATTTCGTGTTGGGCAGCTCGCGCATCGTGTCCTCCGGCCCCGAGTCCACGATCGCCCTGATGACCGGTGCGGCCATCGCCCCACTGGCCGCGCAGAATCCTGACCGCGCCGTTGCCTTGAGTGCCACGCTTGCGCTCATCGTCGCTGGTTGGGCACTGCTCGCTCGGTTGCTGCGGGCCGGAATCATCGCCGAGCTCTTGTCCACCCCCCTGCTCGTCGGCTACCTGGCCGGTGGCGCCGTGCTGATGGTCGTCGGGCAGTTCGGCAAGGTCACGGGGACCTCCTTCGAGGGTGGCACGATCATCGAGGACCTGCGTGGCTTCCTCGGCGTCGCGACGAGTTCCGACTGGCTCACGATCGCCGTCGCTGCGAGCACACTCGCTGTCATCCTGCTCCTGCGCTTGCTGGCCCCGGCGCTGCCCGCGCCGCTCATCGCAGTGGTGCTCGCCACCATCGCCTCGCTCGTGTTCGATCTGGGCTCACAAGGGGTCGCGCTGGTCGGCGAGGTCCCGTCGGGACTCCCCCTGCCGGGCTTGCCCGATGTGACGTTCGAGGATGTCACGATGCTTGTGCTCGCCGGCCTCGGAATCACGATCGTCGGCTACAGCGACATCATGCTCATCGCCCGAGGCTTCCCGCTCGCCCCGGCCGAGGGGGAAACCGCCGCCGACCTTCGGCCCGATCCGCAGGCGGAGCTCGTCGCGATGGCCGGGGTGCACGCGATGGTCGGCATCTTCAGCGGCTACCCGGTCTCCGCGTCCGGGTCGCGCACGGCCCTGGCGATCGCCGGTGGCGCTCGCAGCCAGGTCTATTCGCTGGTGGCCGCGTTATGCATCATCGCGGTGCTGTTCTTCGCTGGTCCGCTCATGGCGCCGCTGCCGTGGGCGGCCCTGGGGGCGGTGGTCTTCTACGCGGCGGGCAAGCTCGTGTCCATCCGTGAGTTCCGTCGGCTGTGGCGGTTCCGCCGCCGGGAGTTCATCCTGGCCGTCGTCACCCTGGTCGGTACCGTGGTGATTGGCATCCTGCAGGGCGTCGTACTGGCCATCGCCCTGAGTCTGCTGGAGATGCTGTTCCGACTGGCGCGCCCGCACGAGGGAGTCTTGGGGCGGGCGCCGGGCGTCGCCGGCATGCACGACGTGGCCGACTACTCCGACGCACGGACCATCCCCGGCTGCATGTTCTATCGCTACGACGCGCCGCTGTTCTTCGTCAACATAGGCGATCTTCGCGAGCGGGTCGACAAACTCATCGACATCGAGAACGCGGCTTACCCGGACGCGCCGGTGCGGTGGTTCGTGCTGAACGTCGAGGCCAACGTCGAGATCGACATCACCGCGGCCGACGGTCTCCGCGAGCTCGGCCGTGAACTCGCCGATCGGCACATCAAGCTGGGTCTGGCCCGTGTGAAGAACGACGTCTACGAGCCGCTGGACCGAGCCGGCGTCATCGGCGTCATCGGTACGGAGATGCTCTTTGCCACCCTCCCGGTCGCCGAGCAGAGCTATCTGCGCTGGGCCTTGCCCCAGGAACACACGCAACCCATCGAGACACCGGAGCAGGCGATCGCGGACGAACCCACCCAGAGCGCGCCGCCCTGGCAGCGCGGTTCCGATGGCGAGCCGACCGCACCCCGCGACCCGGGCCCCTGACCACGTCCTCGGTACGCGTCGCCATCCCAGACCTCAGGAGGCCGTCGCTGTCATGTAGTTCGGCGTGTCAGGCGACTTGCTGATGACCTCCTGATCCGTGGGTCGCTTGACGACTTGGCCTCACTCAAACTTCGCGCCGGCCTCGCAGCTAGCGAGCTCGCACTCGTCGCTCGTCAGTTCTTTGGCGGCGGGCGGCAGTCGTTCCGCGGGTGGTGGCCGGAACGGTGGGAGGGACCGGCGGAGAAGGTGTGTCCTGTCGCGCATGGCTTGGGCCTCCAACCGAGGGGGGCGGCGGAGGAGGGTCGACCGAGCAAGTGGCCGCCGGTGCGACCGGGGCGGTGGTATCGGTCGAGGATGCGCGGCGCACAATGGTTTCCGTCCATTCAGAGTCGACGGGTTTCCCGGGGCTGCATCAGCAGGATCAGCGCACCATGAGGGCCTTTGAGGAGATTTGTGCCGGTCACCTCGTCGGGCATCGCCTACGACTGCTTGTCGCCCCACGGTGGGGTGCCGGTGTTGTTCCTCCACGCGGGGGTGGCGGATCGTCGGATGTGGGACCCGCAGTGGGAGGCGCTGGCCGCCACCTGGGATGTGGCCCGGTTGGATCTGCGTGGGTTCGGGTCTTCTGATCGTGCGCCGACTGGTCCCCTGTCGGAGGTGGAGGATGTGATGGCGACGATGGACGAGGCCAGGATGGGGCAGGTTCATCTGGTCGGGGCCTCCCTAGGGGCGGGGATCGCGGTCGAGGTCGCGCTGACCGCCCCGGAGCGGGTGGCGTCGTTGTGTCTGTGCCCACCCGGTGGCAGCCTGCTCGCGAACCGGACGGAGGACCTGGTGGCCTTCGCTCAGGAGGAGAACGCGGCGCTTGGAGGCAGCCGATCTGGACGCAGCGGTCGAAGCGAATATTCGCGCCTGGGTGGTCGGTCCCGGCCGGACCGAGACCGACGTGGCCCCCGGCGTGGTCGCCGCGGTGCGCCAGATGCAGCGGCGGGCGTTCGAGATCGACGCGATCCTGGGCGATGCGGAGCGGGTCGAGATGACGCCGCCCGCCTTGGAACGGCTGGAAGAGATCACAGCGCCGACGCTCATCCTGCTCGGCGGGCACGACCTGGAGACGACCAAGGATGCCGCCGATCACCTCACCGTCGGGATCCGCCAGGCGCAGCGAATCGATTGGCCGGATGCGGCCCACCTACCGAGCCTGGAACATCCCGACCGGTTCACCGACCTCCTCCGTGGCTGGCTCGCCGCTCACACCGACGCAAACCAGTTGTAGCGACACCTCGTCGGTAGCAAGCCCATCGACACCGCAGGCATTTGAGCCAATAGCGGTTCGGAGGATACCGCTCACCAGACATATCGCGGCTTATCGGATCTGGACTTGGGCTGGAGGCTGGCCGCCCGCCAACGCGGGTCAGGTTTGTTCGTGTTGGACGCTGCGGACCAGGCGGGTGAGGTCGGCTGTGGATGGTAGGGCTGGGCGTACGGCGTCGGGAAGATCGTTCTCAGTGGTGTAGGTGAGGACCGCCATGGGGGCTGTGCTGGCTCGAAGGGCGTATTGGATGAAGATTTCGTCGCGGGCGGCTGCGAGGAGGATGCCAATCGTGGCTTCATCGCTGCGGTCGTGTTGGCGGAGTTGTTCGTCGACGACCTCGACGTAGGTCGCGAGTTGGCCGATGTCGCGGCTGTCGGCTTCGCCGATCTTTAGCTCGAACACGATGAAGCGGCGGAGACCGAGGTGGTAGAAGAGCAGGTCGACAAAGAGTTCACGGTCGCCCACGCGGAGCGGGACTTGGCGACCGACGAACGCGAAACCATGCCCGAGTTCGGCGATCAGATGGGTGAGGTGAGCGACGAGGGCGTCCTCGAGCTGGCGTTCGCTGAAGCCGGGGTCGAGGGTCAGAAAGTCCAGCCGGACTGGGTCATGGACGAGTTCGCGGACCGCGTCGGAGTCGGCGGCCGGCAGGGTGGTGGTGAAGTTGTCGGGTGCGCTCCCGGTGCGGAGCTTGAGCTGGGTGCTGATGTGGTGGACGAGGGTGTTGCGGGACCAGCCGAAAGCTGATGATCTGGTGGCGTACCAGTCGCGGTCCGCTCGGTTGTCGACTCGGTCGAGCAGGGTCTGGATCTGTCCCCAACCCAACTTCCCTACGACCTGTAGGGAAGAGGACTCCGGCCATGCCGTGGCGAACCGTCGCATGTAGTCGAGATTGCCGGCGCTGAACCCGCGCACGTCGGGGAACTCGGTTTGCAGGTCCGCCGCGAGCCGGGCGATGACCCGGGTGCGCCGACCCTCCTGCAGCTGCCGCTCGACAATGAGCCGGCCCAGGCGCCAGTACAGCTCGATCATCTGCGTGTTCGCGGTCCGGGCGACCCGGATTCGCGCGGACCGCACCTCGGCTTTGATGGCTTCGAGTGTCTCCGCATAGCCAGCCGGCAGCAGTTCACGGTCCGGCAACGACTCGTCCATATGCCCATTCTCGCCGACCCGCCCCCAGGCTGTGCGGCGTGACAGTGTCCGGGACGGAGTCTGAAATGAGGCCTTCGACGAGCTGCGGTCCGCACGCATCGTCGTGGTTCAGATCCCCACGGATCACGCGTCGAGGTTTCGGCGGTGCTGCCGATACTGGGCGGCAGGCCGGTTGACAGTGGATGACGCGGACCTACGTGTGGGCGAACCCGGTCACCGCCGAGGAGATGGCCGACATCCTCACTTAGTTCCTCGGCCACTGCGGATCGAAACCAGCACCGACTGGATGGCCGCGGCCAACCCGGCAGCCCGACTCCAGTGGACCGCCCGCGCCCGTGACGGCACTTGGCTCACCGAGTACTCAGTTTCCGACACACGGTGCACCGGCTCCCGGCGCATCGACACCCCGCCGCCGGGGTCGGCGATGAGCGGGCCCAACTCGTGTCGAACAAGAAGCGCTGCCCGAACGGGGAGCGTGAGCTGGGTCAGCGCTGACCGAGCAGGAGCTGCCAGCCGGCCTCGTACAGATCGGCCGCCGCCGCGTCCCAGAGCACGGTGATCGCGTCGGCGGCGGCCTGCAGGGTGACTTCCCGGACCGGGTGGCTGAGCCCCTGGTCGCAGACACGGTGGCCTCAACGACCCTTGGCCGACAGGGTCGCGATGACGCGCCGAGTGACCGCGCTCAGTGAACTTCCCCGGTTGTGCTCATCGAAATTCCCCACCCGGAGGCATTGTGCAGCGTAGTGGTTGGCGGATGCCGGTGGTGATCCGGCGAAGTCCTGGCAGCGGGCGTGGTGATCGCGGAGGCGGTAGGAGTCGCCGTGGAGGTTGATCACCACACTGCGGTGGAGGAGCCGGTCCGACATGGCGGCGGCGACGGTGGTCGTCGCCGAGGATGTCGCCCCAGGATCCGACGGGCCGATTCGTGGTGATCACGATCGAGGTTCTCAGGTAGCGCTGGGACACGACCTGGAACAGGGCGGAGGCAGCCTCGGCCGGTAGCGGCAGGTAGCCGAGCTCGTCGATGGCGAGCAGGGTCGGTCCGGCGTAGAACCGCATGGTGGTGGCCCAGCGTCCTTCGATCGCGGCCCGGTGGCAGCGGGCGGCGAGGTCGGCGGCGGTGGTGAAGCAGGTGCGGTAGCCGGCATGTCACCCGTGCTCGTCGACGGGCCGGGCAGGCCGTGCGTTCGAAGGCGCCCTATCGCCAGAACCATGCGGGCAACTCGAGGCGCCGCTGGCCCGGCGGGCATCTTGGACAAACCCGGGCCTACGCCCCAGCTTGGGTAGCTCGAGCTGTCGCGTTCAGCTGTCGATCGGTCGTCGGCCCGTTTGGACAGAAGTGGGGCGGGTTCCTCGAGCGCGGCGGCCGATGTCGATGGTCGGTGCGCGCAGCCAACTGGGCCGGCGGCTCCCTCGGAAGTCCGACTTCCGCGAAAGGTCTCCAGATGACGGTGTTCGGTCGGGCTCGCGTGACCTGGGTTCGGCCGGCAGGTTCTGCAGCCGGACCCACGCTGCGATCTGTCTGTCCAGGTCCTGCTGAGTGTCGGCCTGGAACAGCTTCTTCTCGCCGGTGGTGGGATGGACGACCACTTCCAACCATTGAGAGTCTCCACCTCGCGTACCGCCTCCTCATTTTTTGGGCGCCTGTGGTCGTAGCCTGCGCAGTCGCGGCTCCGAAAACGGTGGATGCCAGCACACCCGGATTCCCATGCAGGTCATCCAGTGGAAATCAGTCTCCACTTGTGGGCTGAGCTCGGCACCTCAGACGTCTCGGTTCACCCGTCTCGAGCTGCTCCGGGTGGTAGTGCCGGTACCCGCAATTGCGGTCGACTGCCGCTGGCCGAAGAAGCCCAACTCGGCTCGCCACCGATGTCGGGGTCGAGCCCGGGTCAGTCCGAGGGGTTGATCCAGGGGAATCCGGCCGGGTCAGCCGCTGCCCGAGCGAGGAGCACGTCGTTGTCGTGACCGCGGATCGCCTGAAGGAACGGAAAATCCCGGGGCCCTATCCACAGCTTCGCCGCCGGTCGCACGGGAGCCAGACTGGCCACTTGGGCAATCCGGATCTCCTGGTCACCGTCCATGACCGAAGTCTGGGTCTCGAAGGTGTCGGCAGGCAGCAGATAGACGACCCCGTCCCGCCAGGGCTGCTGGTCGAGCGCAGATTGGGAGATCGAGAAGAAGTAGTACGACCCTCCCGCGCCGACCGGCTGGATACAAGCGTTGGTCAGGCCCATGTCGTACCGATCGCGATCCAAGATCGCAAAGTACATCGGCCACAGCCCGTCGCTCGCCGCGTAAACGGCACGACGATTGCCGAAGTCGTCGACGTCGTTGGACTGCCGCGGCTCGAACATCGCGATGTCTGGATTGCCGGTGCCATGCAATACATGGCCTCCCCGATCCGCGGCATGGCAGAGGAACTGCCACTTCGGCGCAGCCATTCGATAGTCGATGAACTCCTCGGCTCCGGCCAGCACGGCCTGGTCGAGCACTCGATCGAACTCGGCGCGGGTCGCGGCGTCGGGCGCCGGACCCGGCCTCGGCATCCAATAATCCGGAAGATCCACACTGAAACCGTATCCGAGCGAACGTGCCCGTAAGACCCTTATCCGGCTCTCCTGACTGGTCCGTGGGTCATGCCCGGCCGGGAAGTACGGGTGGGTGGCCGCCGAGGGTGAGCATGGCGAGGGCGATCAAGGCGTCTGGTGAGTTGAATCCGAAGGCGATCCGGGTGAGCAGTCGGGTCTTGGTGTTGACCGATTCGATCCTGCCGTTGGACAGGCCATGTTCGACGGCGGCCAGGATCGTGGCCCGGTGTTTCACGATCCGTCGTTGCAGCTGAACGAACGCTTCGATGCGGCAGCGGCGAGCCCAGCCGATCCACCGGTCCAACGCTGCGGGTGCCTCGGCGGGGTCGAGACTGAAAACCAACCGGAGTCCTTCCTTCAACTGGTAGGCCCGGTGCAGCCTAGGTTGGTCATGGCGATCCAGGCCAGCTTCGCCTGCTGCCGGCCGGTCAGGTTCTCCGGGTTCTTCCACAACGCACGCCGGGCTCCTTTCAGCGCTTTGGCGTGACCGGTCGACCGTCCCGCCCGGCGACGAGTGACCGCGCCGCGAGGCGTGACCGGTCGACCGTCCCACCCGGCGACGAGTGACCGCGCCGCGGGCGAGATTCCAGGCCTGCCGACGGACCTCGTCCACTGCTTCGGTGGCCCACTGCACGACATGGAACGGATCGGCGCAACGGACCGCCTGCGGGCACTGTTTCGCCACCACGGTGGAGATTCACTCCGCACCGTCAGCGGAGACCTGGGTGATCAGCGCGGACCGCTCCGGGCCCAGCTGGTCGAAGAACGAGGCAAGGGTCGCCCCATGTCTCCGCTGACGGTTGTCCCGTCCCGGCTTCGCCCACACCAGCCGACCCGAATCATGGTCGATCACGACCGTGAGGTACTTGTGGTGACGCTTGGAGGAGATCTCATCAATCCCGAGCCGACGCAAACCGGCGAACCGATCCTGGGCGGCGTCGATGTCAGCCCACACCCGGGTGATGATCGCCCCGACGGTTCGCCAGGCAATCCGCATCACCTGCGTGATCGCTGTCTTGGAGCACTGTGTCGCCAACCAGGCGACCTGCTCGTCCAAGCCGCGGGTGTGACCCGCACCGTGCCGGGCCCACGGCACCGCCGCCACGGTGACCCCGTGCGTGACGCATCGAACTCGGGTGCCTCTGCCTCCAGCCAGACCGGGACGGTGCCCAGGTCCAGGCCCCGCCATCGCCGTCGACCCTCACCGTGGTCATACCGCGAAGCTCGTTGCCGGCACAGCCCGCACCGCCGGCTCGCGTGCCGTCTCGGTGACACATTGAGCGATCAGGACCCGCTCGACAGGGTCGAAGTCCAGCTCCTCGACGACCGCCTTCTCAACCCCCAACACCCCACGCCATAGGCTGGCGTTCCGCACGCCGTTCTCCGCTCACTGGTTCCTGTTCCTCGACAGCTCAGAAACCTATGCAGAGAACGGCGTGCTCACGTTTCAGGCGCGCCCACCAGCCACGGAAGCGTCAGGAGAGCCCTTTTTTTCAGGTCGAAGTAGTTAAGCTAGCGGCCGAATGCCGCCTGCGCTCGAAAAGCCGTGCAGCCCGGCGGTCCCGATCGGAGTATGACGACAGTGGGGACGTGGTGCGGCCTGATGGACGCGTCTAAGCGCGGATTCATGTCGCTGTGTCGGGGACGGATGTGTTCTGGTCAGGTGCCGCCTGGGCGGATGAGCCTGGTTTCGTAGGCGATGATGATCAGCTGTGCTCGGTCGCGGGCGTCGATCTTGGTGAGGATGCGCGCGATGTGGGTTTTGACGGTGGCAGGGCTGATGTACAGGTGGGCGCCGATCTCGGCGTTGGACAGTCCTTTGGCGACCAGGGTGAGAACGTCGCGTTCTCGGTCGGTCAGGACTTGCAGACTGGATGCGTCCGACAGCTCGGACTCGGTTGGTCGCTGGAGGAACGATTCGATCAGGTGCCGGGTGATGCTGGGGGAGAGCAGGGCTTCGCCCGCGGCGATGAGGCGTACGCCAGCGAGCAGGTCGGCTGGCGGGGTGTCTTTCAGCAGGAACCCGCTGGCGCCAGCACGCAGCGCTGCGTACACGTACTCGTCCAGGTCGAAGGTGGTCAGCATGAGGACGTGCACCTGGGCGCATCGGTGATCGGCAAGGATGCGGCGGGTGGCCTCGAGGCCGTCCATCACCGGCATACGGATGTCCATCAACACGACGTCGGGTTGGGTCGCGACGACGAGATCGATGGCCGCTGCCCCGTCGGCGGCGCTGCCGACCACGTCCAGGTCGGGTGCGGAGTCGAGCAGCATCTCGAAGCCGGCGCGGACCAGAGCCTGGTCGTCGACCACGGCGACGCGGATCACCGGGTCTCCACGCGAGCGTCGATCGGCAGCTGCACTGTGAGCCGGAAACCGCCGCCGGACACGGGTCCGGCTGTGACGGTTCCGTCGAACAGTGCCGCCCGCTCACGGATCCCGGCGAGACCGTGGCCTGACCCTGGGGTGGCCGACGCGGAACCGGGTGGGCGACCATCGTCACGGATGTCGATCCGCAGCTGGCTGGGTGATCGTTGAATGTCCACGTTGGCCATGGGTCCGCCGTGGCGCAGCACGTTGGTGAGGCCTTCCTGGATGATCCGGTAGGCCGAGATGTCAAGCGCGGGCGAGAGGTCTGCGGCGTGGCCGGATGCGCTGACGTCGAGTTGGAGTCCGGCGGCGCGGAAGTGGGACAGGAGCCGGTCGATGTCGCGCAGGCCCTCGGTCGGTGTGGTGGGCGCATTGGCCGTGGCGTCGTCTTCGGACCGGAGCACGCCGAGCATCCGACGCATCTCGACCAGCCCTTCACGGGCGGTGACCTCGATGCTGCTGAGCGTGGCGCGGGCCACCTCGGGTCGCTCCTCGATGACGTGATGCGCCACCCCGGCCTGGACGGCGATGACGCTCATGGAGTGGGCGACGACGTCGTGCAGGTCGCGGGCGATCCGGAGCCGCTCCGCCGCGACCGCCCGGCGTTCCTCCTCGGCCTGCTGTTGGATGAGGCGGCGGGCCTCCTCGACCCGCTGCTCGGCCCGGCGGTGGGCCTCGTCGAGCTCGTGCTGGCGTCGGGCGCGGCGGCTCTTCAGGTTCTCCCCGGCCAGCCAGGCCACCGTCACGGTGAGCAGTGTGCTGATCCACGACGACGCGGTCGCTACACCTGCCGGCTGCAGTGACAGCGCCCCTACCAGTCCGGCCGCGCCGGCGAGATACACCGCGAACGCGGGCCGCCGGCCGGCGTGCAGCGCGACCGCGAACACCAGCGCGAACGTCGCATATCCCGGGAACGCGCTGTAGCGGGCCAGCGAGTACCCGAGCAGACCCAGATCGGAGACGGCGATGGCGAACACCGGGAACCGGCGATGCGCCGCGAACGGGCCGGTGATGAGCATCGCCCACAGGTAGGCGGCCGGAGTTGACGCCGACTGGCCGGCGGCGAGCGGTCGCGTGGCGAGGTCGACCGCCATCGCCGTCCACAGCAGCACCGCACCTGTCGTGTCGAGCACCGGTTCGCGGACGGCAACCCAGCGGCTGCTCACCATCCGATCGCCAGGGTTCGGCTGCGGACGGCGCATAGCCACAACTTTGCCACCGAACGGCGCTGCCGGCATCGGCCGCATGGCCTACGCCGCGGTGGGCTAGCCGTCGTCTCGCGGTTCCACTTGGCAGGCGACGACAGCGACAGGTCGTCGCGACCAGGGTGAGGTCATGAGCACTCCACCTACGGTCCCGACCAGCTCTGAGTCGGGCACCGACCCGGTTCCGCGTGGCTGGTTTCAGCGGGCCGCGGTCACGCACCCGATCCTGCTGCTCCTGGGGACGGCCATCGGCTTTGTCTGGCTCACCCAGATGGCGTCGGCGTTGGCCGGGGTCGACCTGATGCCGGCCAAGCTGGCCGAGCTCGTCGTCCTGCTCGGTCTGGCCGCGGCGATCACCTGGGCCACTGACCGACGTCGCGGCGTCCGGCAGCTGTTTGCGGGGCTGCTCCGCTGGCGGCTGGGCTGGCACTACCTGCTGCTGGTCGGGGCCATGCCGCTGCTGACCACAGGCGTTGCGGTGGCCACCGGAACCCTGCACCGCCCTGTCGACGGCTGGGCCACGGTCGGCGTCACCTACCTGTTGTTCCTCGTTCTCGGGGCGGTCACCGGCAACCTGTGGGAGGAGACGGTGTGGGGCGGCTTCGTCCAGGGCCGGCTGATGGCGAGGCACGGGCTCCTGGTCGGTTCGCTGCTGACCGCGGTGCCGTTCTTCCTGATCCATCTCCCGCTGGCGTTCGAGAATCAGGGCTGGCAAGGCACCGGCTGGCGCGACGCCCTGCTCACCTGGGGTGTGCTGCTGGTCGCGGCACCGTTCCAGCGCTACCTGATCGGCACCCTGCTCGTCGACACCGGCGGCAGCACCCTGGCCGCCGGTCTGATGCATGCCTCCATCAACGCGGCCGGTGCGATGGTGATCGTTCCCGGCGGCTGGCAGATGGTGCCTGCCCTGATGGTGCTGACCCTCGCGGTCGTCGGCTACCGGAGCTGGCGGGGGTTGTCGCCGGCTGACGGTTACGCCCCGGCGATCACACCGGCGTCCGAGGCCGACCAGCGTACGGTTCTGGGGATGACGCCGTGACAGCGGTGCTGCCTGCCCCGGTGGGCCAGGCGGCAGCCCACCGGCCGCCAACAAGTGTGCTGCTGCACCTGGTTCCGGGTGTCGTCGCGTTGCTCGGCTATGTCGCTCTGGTCCCGGTCGCAGCCGCACTCGGTCTGCCCTCGGTGACCGCGCTGGCCGGGGTGGGGCTGCTCGTCGTACCTGCCGTGCAGCTCGGGATTCTCACGGTGCACCGCCATCGGCGACCGGCCGAGCCCGCGGTGGTGCTCCACACCCGGCTGCCGTTACCGCGAATGCTCGGGTGGGCCGTACTGGAGGTCGCGTTGGCGGCTGCCGCGTTCGCGCTCACGGCACCGCTCACCGAGTTGATCAGGACCCGACTGTTCGGGTGGTGGCCGCAAGCGTGGACCATCCAGCTCGGCGCCGACGGCCAGTACCCCACCCAGGCACTGGTGATCACGACCGCATTGCTCCTGACCGGCACCGTGCTCGTCGCACCGGTGGTCGAAGAGATGTACTTCCGCGGGTTCCTGCTGCCGCGGATGCCCCGCCGGCTGGGTCCGTGGCGGACCCCGGCGCACGTCGGCCTGTTCGCCGCCTACCATCTCTGGTCACCCTGGCTGATACCGACCCGGACGCTCGCGATCCTGCCCCTGGCCTACGTCGCGGTGCGGACCGGGGACGTCCGCATCGGCATCGTCGCCCACGTCGTCCTCAACGCCACCGACCTGATCGTGTTGCTCCTCTTCCTCCGGGCCCACTGAACGTCCGGGCACCCACACCCCCGAGCGAGAGCCCCACGCAACCTGCCGTTTGCCTCAGATCCCAACGAAGGAGACGTCACCATGACTGCCACCCACCATCAGCCGGCCCTCACCGTCGAACCCGAAGCGATCCGCCAGTACAGCCTGGCCCGCATCCTGGGAACCTGGGCCACCGCCGCCCTCCCCATGGCCGCACTCGTGTGGCTGGTCGCGCCGCGACTAGCCACCGTCCTGGACGGGCCAACGGCACTGCCGCGCGCCCTGATCTTGGCGCTGCTCGCTGGCTTGGTCTGGCAGTTCGCGCTCGTCGTGATCCTCGTCCACCGCGAGCAAGGAACACTCCGCTGGTCGACCGTGACGGACGCGCTATGGCTGCACGCCCCGCGCAGCCCCAAGACGGGACGCCGCGGAGGACGACTGTGGCTCATCGTGATCCCACTCATCGCCGCCCTCGCCGTCGAGGAACTGCTGCCCACCCTGCCCACACCAGGAACCCGCGACATGGGCCTGTTCCTCGGATCAGACTCCGGTCAGGCCTTCCTGTCGCACAACTGGACCTGGCTGGCCGTCATCGTGCTGCTGCAGATCTTCAACACCGTGCTCGGCGAGGAACTCCTGTTCCGCGGACTGCTGCTGCCACGCATGAACAAACAATTCGGCCGGTGGGACTGGGCCGCCAACGGAATCCTGTTCGCGCTCTACCACCTGCACGTGCCGTGGGTGATTCCACAGGCTCTGCTCGACACCTTCATCCTCGCCTACCCATCGAAGAGATACCGCAGCGCCCTCATCGGAATCATCGTGCACAGCGCCCAATCGATCTTCTTCGTCGCCCTCACACTCGCCGTCGTACTGAAATGAATGCCCGGCATCGGCACCCGCGACTTAGGTCGGCTTGTCGGTCACATTCGTTAGCCTGCACGAGTTTAGGGGAGACGGGACGGCAAATTGTCGTTGACCGGAGCCATCCGTACAGATGATCGCCTCCACCGCTGCAGCCAGAGACCAGACTTCCTGCGTTCGCGCCGCGAACTACTGCAGTTCCTGAGATATCCCGACCGACGTGAGCCCCAAGCTCGCGCTAGAGGCGGGCGGAGTAGTGGGTCGACATGTGGCACAAGGAGGCGACCTCCTCCTCGCACCGCGGGCCGCTGGTCGGGCGGCGCTGCGTGCGCGGCAGACCTGCGTGCTCGGTCTGCACTGCATCGCGGCGCCGGCGAAGGAAGTCGGCCGGTTCTGTCGGCACGCGACCGGTCGGACCTCAGCTCGCCGCCGGTGCCGCCTGGGGCGTGCGGATCAAGATCACGGCGATGATCAGCAGCCAGCCGCAACAGACCGCATACCCGACGAAGTTGGTCAGGCTCGCCGGCTCCAGCATGGGGACCACGACACCCGTGGCGATCAACGCGGCGGCCGCGAATCCCCATCACAGCGAGCCCGCCGGGCAGGATCTGGGGGTACGAGAACCGCCATGATCGTCAGGCCCAGCGCCGCCCCGACGGTGAGGCCGGGCAGGGCCGGCGGGGGGGGGCGAGCTCGGCTGCCCCGCGGCCCTCGCCGACCGGACGGCGAGGGCGTAGCTGCCGAGGGCGGCGGTGCAGGCGACGACGAGTCCGGCGAATTGCAGGGACCCGTTGCCGGGTGGGAGCTGGTCGGCGCCGCCTGCAGCGGGAAGCCGAACGCGGCGGCGGTCAGGAAGAACACGAACACCAGCCAGGCGATGGCTCGGAGCCAGCGCCAACGACCCGGCTGCAGGACGCGCCGTCACCCCAGCTGCACCGGTATCCCCCAGCGGACGGGGTCGATCAGCGAGAACAGCCGGCTCGGGAGGTGATCAGGGGTGGCTCGGCGAGCCGGTGATGTCAACATCACGTCGTCTCTCGGGTGGGTGGTGCTGCCTGTTCGGCCGTCGTCGGGTCAACGACCTCCACGGAGATCAGCGTGACGCCGAGGTCTCGGATCTTGGCGAGCAGACCGTGCAGCTGCGACTGGTCCGCGATGGCACCGGTCAGGCTGGTGGTCCCGTCGTCCTCGTGGGTCAGGGTGAGGTCGCCGAACCAGGACGCCCAGTGGTGGTCGAGGTGCCCGTTGACGCGCAGCCGGTAGCCGGAGGGGACTTGTCGCCCAGGTGCGTTGGGCATCACGACCCGACCTTCGCGGTCGCCCTCTCGGTGGATGTGTCGGTCCGGCGGCGGGCGGGTTGGCGGATGACGTATTCGGCGACGGCCAGGTTGATGACCCATGCCGCGCCAAGGCTCAGGTCGAGTGTGAGCTGGCTGGTGCCGAAGACTGCGGGTCCGATGCCCTTGGTGAACACCTGGGTGCCGGCACCGAGGGCCAGGGCGTAGGCGCGCGTCATCCAGGCCCGATGGCGCATGACGTCGCCGTGACGGATCGCGGTGACGCCGAGGACGAGGGAGGCGGCGAGGCCCGACCCGAACGCGAGTCGAAACAGGAATGCGAGCACGCCGGTGGCCGGCTGGCGGGGATAGAACAGGGTCATCCACAGCGCCGAGACCGCGACCGTCAAGCCGAGGACCACCAGAACCCGCCCGGCTACCCGATGCCAGCCCGGCCGACGGCGCCGCAGCGAGGCGCAAAACTGGAACGCACCGAGGACGGCGTACCCGACGGCGCTCACGATGTGCACGATCACCGGCACAGGAGAGGCGGCCATCCGCGGGTCTGCGGGCATCAGCTGCGGGCCGCCGCCCAACCCGATGAGTCGCAGTGTGCCGAAGAGGGCCGGGATGACGACGAGGGCGACCAGCGCGAACGGCACCCACTGCCCCGACCGGCCCTGTCGGTCTGGTCGGCCCTGTCGGTCTGGTTGCCCCTGTCGGTCTGATCGGCTCGACCCGGTGGCGGCAGGCTGGACGGTCATTTGGCGCCGGCTGGGTCGAGCGGGGAGCCGACCGGATGTTGCAGTCTCGTCGTGGTGCGCTGGTCGCGCCACAGGGAGTAGCCGAGGCCGATCAGGGCGACGCCGGCGGGAAGGGCGAACAGCCGTTGGGTGAGCTCAGGCAGCTGGAACGTGGCGACGGTCGCGACAGCGCCGATGGACATGAGCACTGCGGCCCACCGGGCGAGGACTCCGGCCCGGAAGAGCGCGATCCCGAAGACGACACCGCCGACGATGTAGGTGATGGCGATGTTGTTCAGGGTTTGCATCTGGCTGACGTCGCCGACGGGTGTGCCACTGGTGGCGACAGCGAGGACGTCGTTGACGTAGCCGGGCTGACTGCCGGCTAGGTCCGGCAGGACGAACACGCCGATGACCTGGATGCACAAGATGGTGAGGTAGCCGACGGCGAGGATGACGTAGCCGATCAGGCCGAGCACTCCGATCTTTTGGACCTGCCGCAGGTAGATCCCGGTGATGCCGATGAGCGAGGAGACGGCCATGAAGATCTTCGCGGTCTCCCGGACCGCGTACTCGGTCGTGGTGGTGAAGGGGGCGTCGAGGAGGGGGTGCTTGATCTGCACGGCGATGAACAGCAGGCCGCCGGTCATCGCGGCAACGGCTGCGGCTTTCGTGAGTGTGCTGGTGGTGATGGCCATCTCGTGCTCCCTGGTGTTGAGTTCTGCGGCACAGCGCCGCTCTTGGACTCAACGTAGGAACCGGCGAGGTGACGAGGCGTCACCCGATGATGTGATTGAGAGGGTGATTCGCCCGCGGCGGGGCCGACTACAGCAGGCCGCGTTCGCGGGCCCGGAGCACCGCGGCCCGTCTGCTGGTGACGCCGAGTTTGGTGAAAATGTGCTTGGTGTGGCTGCTGAGCGTGTTGCGGGAGACGAACAGCTTGCGGGCGATCTCTGGCCCGGTCAGCTCGCTGTCGAGCAGGCGCAGGACCTGCAGCTCCCGCTCGCTCAGCGCGTCAGCGGTCGCGCCCGGGTCGGGTGGCCCGGCAGCGGCAGACGTGATCCGGCTGAGCAGCCGTTGGGGGTGGTCGCCGACGATGCTGTTGCGCCGGGCATGGCGCAGAAGGTTGGCCATGGGGGCGCCCTCGTCCAGGAAGAGCCGAACATGGTTCTCCGGTTCGGGCGCCTCGGTCAACGCCTGAGCCAGGCAATCCAGGGCGTCTCCACGGAAGCCGCGCGCCTCGTGGACCAGGGCCCGCAGCACGCCGATCTCTAGCAGACTCCCG
Organism: uncultured Actinomycetota bacterium; assembly: GCA_963794405.1. Classification (GTDB taxonomy): domain Bacteria; phylum Actinomycetota; class Actinomycetes; order Propionibacteriales; family Propionibacteriaceae; genus Microlunatus. Next base: position 53,282 of record CAWCDP010000011.1, on the reverse strand, counting down.
GCGCGTCCCGAGGGTTCGGCGGCCCGGCGCAGCCGGTCCAGGAGGCCACCCGCCCGGTCGGCCGCGTCGTGGTCCACATTGGTCCGCTGCCGCGCCAGGAGCAGACGCACAAGGGTGAGGTGGTCGAACTCCTGCAGATAGCTGACGTCGTCGGTGACGGATACACCGCGATCCCTGGCCCAGTCGCCGGCGTTGGCCAGGTGGCCCTGCGCGATCCAGATCCGCGCCTTGAGTGCCGGGATGGGACGCACGTCTGGGAAGAACCCGGGCCGGTAGAGCCCGGCCGCCCGGTCGAGGAGCGCAACGGCCTCCTCCAGTTCACCGTCGGCTCTGGCGAGCAGGCCTCGCGCGATGAACCAACGGTAGCGTCCCTCGTTCATGCCACCGCGGTCTGCGAGAGCCGCGGCGGCTTCGAGGTGTTGACGGGCGCTGTCGAGGTCGCCCGCCTCGACGTCCAGCTCGCTCAACCCCACATGCAGCTCAGCGGTTGCTCGCGCCATCGGTGGGCCGTGGGCTTCGGCCTCCCGTAGAGCTTGCGCGCAGAGTCGGCGGGCCTTGCTCGGCCGGCCGGCCGCGATCCACAGGTCACCGAGGACGACGGTGCCGGTCAGGGCGTCGACGAGGCTGCCGGCGGCGTGCAGGCTGGCCACCGCCTGGGTGAACGTTTTCAGCGCAGTCGACACGTCGCCCCCGGCCCAGGCGGCGAAGCCGAGGAATCCAGCGGCACCGCCGCGCGCCAGATGGTCGTTCGGGCCGGCCAGGTCCAGGGCACGCCGGGCGTGTTCGGCCGTGCCGGCCGCATCGCCTCGGGCCTGGGCCAGCGCGGCCCGGTACATCGCGATGGTGGACGGCAGGGTCGCGAGGTCGGCGGTCTCGGCCCAGGGCAGCGCCGCACCGTGGGGGACCGACGCCAGCGCGCGTTCGGCGTCGTCGAGTCGGGGCTCGACCCCGTCCAGGTCCCCTGAGGCCATCAGCATGGATCCGTAGAAGACACTCAGTACGGGCCGGCGGCGCACCGCGTCGTCGGGCAGGGCCTGCAGCCAGCCGTACATCATCGCCTCCTGCCGCTGACGTCGGATCTGGGCCGCCGCCAGCTCGATCAGATGCGCCGCCCGGTCGAAGTCTCGTCCGGCGAGTGCGTGCCGGACCGCCGGCTCGGCCAGGTCGTGTTCCTCGTACCACTCGCTGGCTCGCAGGTGCAGGAGTGCCACCTGGTCCGGCTGCTCACTGAGCAGCCGTGCCCGCAGCACGTCGGCGAACAGATGGTGGTAGCGGTACCACTCCCGCCGGTCGTCCAGGGCGACGACGAACAGGTTTGCCCGTTCCAACGCGATGAGCATCTCGCTCCCGTCGTCGCCGCCGGTGACCGCGTCACACAGCGGCCCGGTCAGCTGGTCAAGCACCGCGGACTGCAACAGGAAGCGGCGTACCGCGTCGGTCTGGTGCCGCAACACCTCCTCGATCAGGTAGTCGACGATGTAGCGGTCGTCGCCGGCGAAACGGGCAATGAAGCCGCTGGGGTCCGCCCGTCCCTGGAGCGACAGCGCCGCCAGCTGCAACGCCGCGATCCACCCCTCGGTCCGTTCCTCCAGGGCGTCGATGTCCGCCGCCGCAAGGTCCAGGCCGGCCACCGCGGTGAGGTACGCGGTGGCTTCAGCAGAGGTGAAGCGCAGGTCGGTAGCCCGGATCTCGACCAGCTCCCCACGTACCCGCCAGCGTGCCAGCGGCAGATCAGGGTCGGCCCGGGTACTGATCACGACGTGCGCCTGGTCCGGAAGATGATCGAGGAGAAAGGCCACACCCTCGTTGATCTCCTGACTGCCGACCAGGTGGTAGTCGTCCAGCACCAGCCATATCTCACCCGGCGCGGCGGCCAAATCGTTCAGCAGCGTCGTGAGGATTGAGTCGGTGGGCGCTGGGGAAGCTGCGAGGGCATCCAGCGCTCTCGTGCCGACGCCCGGCACTGCCCTGTCCAGTGCGGTCGCCACGTAGGTCCAGAACGGGGTGGGTTCATTATCCGCGGCATCCAGGGAGAGCCAGGCCACGGAGCGGTGCCCGGCGGCTGCCTCGTGCAGCCACGCCGCCAGCACCGTCGTCTTGCCGAACCCGGCCGGGGCCGAGATGAGCGTCAGTCTTGCCTCGGATCCGGCCTCCATCCGCCTCATCAGGCGGGGGCGTCCCACCGATCCCCGCCGCAACTGGGGGACGTACAGCTTGGTCCCCAGCAACGCACCCGTCATTCCCTGCTCATTCCACAGAACTTCCTGCCGGTAGTGCTCGCCGGGGGCGTGCACGCGCTCGCCCTGCGGGCCGAGTCCGCTGAGACGAGAAAGGCCGTAGCGCGGAAACGCTGGCCATGAGCCTAAGCCCAGCCAGGTGACCTGAGCACATCCTCGATGTCGAGCAGATCGGTGCGGGGCTCACCAGTTGCTGAGTGCCCGGTTGGTGGCGTGGACGAGACGTCGGAAGCTGGCGTCGGCTGACTGGGCAGTCCGAATCGGCCGCCCAGTTCCAGGCTGCCGAAGCCGTGCAGCACACTACGGACGAACGGGCGGCGTCGACGGCGCCCGCACCGGTGATCCCGTATTCGGTGACCACATCGCCGAAGATTGCCAGAATCTCGGCGGCGGCTGCTTCCGAGGCACCCGGTGGCCTCGGACTTTGTCCGGGATGTCGGAACCTCCGGGATGTTCTCCTTGTATGAACAAGACTAAAGTCCACGTCCGATGTCGCCTTGCATGTGAGCCGAGCGGCCCACATGGGTCGAACCGTCGGCCGATCCTCGGCCCGAATACTTGATGCCGACGCTCAGCGGTCCGCACCGCGTGCGCCCATCACGGTGGTGTTCCTGCAGCACCCTCATGCCGCTCGGACTAGGTAGTCCGGGCCCAGCTCGGCACGCAGTCTTGCAAGCAACACCTCCGTCCACTCGGGAAAGACCGGAACTTCATTGCTATCGGCGAGCCTGGCCAGCGCCCAGGCTCGCAACTGCGGATGAGAGATGCTGCGTGCCAGCGATTCGGCCCGGTCAGGCGCTGCTCTGCTCATCTCAGGGTTGATGGCGGCAATCATTGCCCGGTCGCGATCCTCCGGGTCGGATATGTCGCGGGCAAGCGCCTCGGCCTCGCCAGGGTCGAACCCGGCCACCACGCCGATAAGGTCGGCGAGCGCCCGTGCCCGGTCATAGGGGTAGTCGATCCGGCGAACCAGAGTCATGGCCTCCTGCACGAGGGTACGAGCCCACGGCAGGTCGAACCCGGAGATGGCGGTGGCGAGCCGGGGGAGCAGGACCCGCCGTTCGGTCTCGTCGAGATCGGCGGCTCGGGTCTCGGTCTCTTCGGCGAGGCGGCGGGCCAGGCCTGGGTCGCTGTCGGCTGCCGCTTGGAGCTGCAAGGTCAGCCGCCAGAGCTTTTCGAACTCCAGATCGTCGTCGACCTGGTCGTCGAGATCCTCCTCGAGTTCCCGGTTCCCCTCGTCATCGATCTCCTCTTGGTCCAGGTCATCCTCCGGCAGCGGCAATTGCTCCCAGAGCGTCTGATAGGCGCGCAAGTCCGCGATCAGACCATCGCTGAGCGGCAGCCAATCGGGGGGCACGTAGCCGAAATGGCCGTCCACCAGCATCTCAATCGGGAATTCCACCAGGTCGTCGCAACTCAGGCGAACCGCGATTGGTTTCGAGGTGCGATCGAACATCCACCGACCATAGTGCGCAACGAACTGCAGCTGCCGACACCCATTGGTCCGTTGGGCGCACTTTGCGCCTCGTTCATCATGACGGCCGGCCTTTTGGATGAGTCAACGCGGGGGTTGAGTAGTGGCCCGGACCCGGGAACCGCCGGGTCATCCTCGGCTGCCGACCCTCGATCCCCACGCGACGACACGTCGCCCCGAGGCGCGTCGTGGTATGCCTTGAGCTGTTGAGACGGGCGCGGCACCGCTCGGGTCAGGATGCGCGTACCCCAAATCGGGACGGGTGGTGAGCCGATGGATGTGCGGCTGGTCTGTGAGGGAGGGCTCGAGCGGCACGAGATCGAGGACCTTCCGCGGTTACTCCAACGCCGGGACGCGGTCGTCTGGGTGGACATCCCGATCTGTGATCAGCAGGCCGTCGACGTCTTGTCGGGTGTCTTTGGCTTCCACCCGATCGCCGTGCGGGACTGCACCGAGCGCAACCACGTGTCCAAGGTTCACATCTACCCCGAGTACGTGTTCTCCGTTCTCCACGCACCGAAGCTCGGCCAACGCGGCCACGTCCACTATGTCGAGCTCGACCAGTTCGTCGGCCCGAACTACCTGGTCACCGTCCACGGGCCACTCAATCCAGCCGTGGCGCCAGAGGTTGCCTTCATCGACACCAACACCGTGATCCGCCGGCTCGAAGGCAAACAACTGCGCCCAAGTTCGCCGTTCGAGTTGTCGTATGGTCTCGTCTCGGCCATGATCCGACGCGAGTCCGACTTGATCGCCGACCTCGCGAAACAATCGGGACTGTTGGAACAGCGGGTCATGGTCGGTGAGGATCTTGAGGACCCGGAAGCGTTCTTGGAAGAACTCTTCCAGGCCTGGTACGTGCTCCTCGCGGTCCGCACCATCGCCACGCACAGCAGCGCAACGTACGGGCGGATGGCCCGCCTCGTCCGGTTCCTGCCGGATGCCGCCCCGCCGCTGTTCGCCGACATCGCAGATCAGTTCGACGTCATCAAGACGATGGCCGACGGGCAGCGGGAATTCCTGCACGGCGTCATCGACTTCTACCAGACCCGGACCTCGACGCATCTGACCATTGCCGCCGAAAAGTCAGCTTCGACCGGAGTCCAGCAAAACGAGGACATGCGCCGGATCACCGCCTGGGTCGCGATCGTCGCCGTACCCACCGCGGTCACCGGGTTCTTCGGTCAGAATGTTCCCTACCCCGGCTTTGACACGACGAGCGGCTTCGTCGCCTCAACCATGATCATCATCACCTTCGCCTCGCTCCTCTTCATCATCTTCAAACGCAAAGGGTGGCTGTGACGACGCACAGCGCGTCACAGAGACCCCGCGGCGCGGCGCTGCTGGCCGGCTGATCTCACGCCCCACCCTGACGGTCACGAGGCGATCTTGCGCAGGCCGGGTGACACCTGATGCGGCTCACCACTGGTTGATCACCAGCATGCCCGAAGGGCTCGACGTCCCCATGCCTGCGAGCAGGTCAGCAGCCTCCTCGATGCTGACGGTGCCCTGAACAAGCCTTCCTGGCTGGATCTTCCCGGATTGGACCATTCCGAGCATGGCCGGGAAGCGGGCCGCCGGCATTCCGAGCGAGCCGATGATCTCCAGCTCTTTGAACAGAAGCAGGTCGACGGGCAGCCTGATATGGCCGCCCTGCTCCTTGCTGGAAGTGCCCAGGCGCAGATGACGCCCACGCGTCCGTAAGCTGTACAGCGCCGGGATTGCCGTCTGCTCGTCGCCGAGCGCGTCCACGGTCACGTGTGCGCCACCGCTGGTCAGCTCGGCGACCCGACCAGCCACATCCTCTCCGGATGCATCAACGGTGGCGACCGCGCCGAGCTCAGATGCCAGATCCAGTTTCGATTGGGTCCGCGAAACCGCTATCACGTTCGCGCCGAGTGCGTTCGCGATGTGGACTGCCGCCAGCCCGACACCGCCGCAGCCGAAGACCGCGACCCATTCACCTGCCGTCACCCTGGCCTGATCGACCACTCCGTGCCAAGCGGTCGCAAAGCGGCAGCCCATGCTGGCGGCATCGACGAAGGAGATGGACTCCGGTAGTGGCACGAGATTGACGTCCGCGCGCGAGACCTTGGCGTACTGACCGTGGCCCCCGCTGTAATGGAACATCGGAAATCGAACGTCCAGGCATGCGCTCTGATGTCCAGCCTGACACTGTTCACAGGTGCCGCAGCTGTGGTTGACGGGCGCGACGACACGGTCGCCGGTTCGGAAGCCGCGCACATCGGCGCCGACCTCCTCGATCACTCCGCAGTACTCGTGACCGAGCACGAAGGGCGCGGAAGGCTGGATGCCGACCCAAGGCCACCCGCCCTGCCAGACGTGGTAGTCGGTGAGGCACATGCCATTCGCCTCGACCCTCAGAACCACGTCGGAGGACTCGCATTTCGGGTCCGGCCAGTCCGAGTGGATGACGAGGGGCTCGCCGATCTGTTCGACCACTGCTGCTTTCATCGCTTCTCCTTCTGCCTGACGTGGAAAGCCCGCGGGCCGGTCATGTGGATGCAGCTTCGAGACCACACCTCGAGGTTCCGCGGACTTGCTGATCTCGTTCAGCCGAGGGCCGGCCGGAGGAGGAAGGAACTGGCGTGACCGTGAACCACCGGGACCCAACCACAGCGGCGCCGGGTCGACGTCACTTGACTGAGGATGCCTGAACGCTGATCACCGTCACCGGGACATGGAACCGCCGTTGGACCTGGTGCGGGATGTCCAGCCCGAGCCAGCGCGAGACGCCCTTCGGCAGCGTGGACAGCACCACCTCGTCATACTTCCGGTGCTGCAGGATGTCGGCGATTGCTCTGGCAGGGTTGGCATCGCCGACCTCACCGTCCACGTGCGCACCCAGCTCCCGCAGAACGCCCAGCCCGAACTCCATCCGGCCGCGCGCGAACTCCCAGTCGCTTTCGGCCGAGCCTGGGTCCACACCGTTGCTGGGCTGCCACCTCGCCTCGCTCACCCCGGCCATCCCGTGCACGAGACGTGCCCCCGCCCCACGGTCTTGAGGGGTGGCGGGGACGAGCAGGGTGAACTGGCAGTCCTCTCCTTTTGCGATCCGGTCGCGAACGAACTCCGACACCTCTCCGCTGGCCAGTGTCTTGTTGGCGACCAACAACAGTCGAACCACGATGGAGCTCCTTCGTCCAGGTACGGATGTGTCGTCCGGGCCACGCCGGCCGGTGCAGAGGGCCGCGACTGCAGAGGCAGAACACAGAGACGGCCTATCCGATCGCGTGCCCCTGGAAGGTCTTGTCAACCATCGACGCTAGTGCGGGACCGCGCGTGGCGCCTCTGACATTTGTCTGGGTTCGGCGGCTCCCAGGTCAGGCGGTCTCGGATGCGCAGTTTGCGGCGTGAGCGCGGAGCCAGAGGACCGGTCCTGCTGCCGGTGTACTGCGGCGAGCAGTCCGGGCTCAGTGTCCGGCGGCGTCCAGCTCGTTGACCGGCGTCATGACGCCCTGCCGTCGTGCGTTCAGCAGGTCGTCCGAGCCGATGGGCAGATGCGCCGGCGCGGAGCGGTCGGGCACAGCGATGCCGTCCGTGGACAGGTGGATCGCCTGGTTCGGCGGAGCGGCGTTGATACCGATGTGCGCCTCCCGGCTGATCTGCCACGAGCTTGACACGGTGTCACGCCCCGGGATGTCCACGTGCAGCGTGCTCCGGTCGGGGAACGTCCAGACCAGCCGGACTCGGCCGTCCTCTCCCGGCGATGCGCTCTTCGGGTCGCGTACGGGGATGCCGAGCTGGGCCTCGATCTGGCGGTAGGTAAGCCCGCGCAGTCCTGCGGAGGCCGCGGAGGCCTGACACGGCAGCGCCTGCCCGAACAGCGGGTAGGCCTCGCCGCGCTCCATCTGACCGCGTTGGTTGATCATGGTCTCCAGGTGGTCCCACAGCCGCGGGGTGTCCGAGCCCTCAACGTTCAAGGAGTCGAACGCCAGCTGCTCGATCTGGTCGAGCTGCTGCTGCGCGGCGGCTTGGGCGGCCACGTTCCCCGCGTCCAAAGCGGCCCGGAGCTGGGCGACGCCAGCGTCGTATGCGTCGATCTGCGCCCACTCGGTGCCTGTCGGAGCCGGTACGTACGCCGCGTTCACCTCGCTCTGCAGGTTCCCCAGCATCGCCTCCGCCTGGTTCGTCGCCGGCCGGTGGACGCCGTCGATCTGTTCCGGGGTGTCGTTCAGGTCGTCCTGCAGTTGTTCGAAGCGCTCGTGCAGGTCCTCGGCGCGAGCCGCCAGGTCGGCGCCTTCCGGCCGGTTGTCCGGGATCGCGCGCGCCTGGTCGAGGATGCGTTGCGCCCGCTCGCGGATGCCGATGACGCGCTGTTCCAGCCCGGCCCGGTTCGCCTCGACCAAGGGCGGCAGCGGCGTCGCCAGTCGGGGCTTGTTGTGCACGAGCACGCCCACGTCGGTGACGTGGTAGGTGTGCGGTCCGGCGACCGAGAGGTTGTGGACCGTGTCCGTCGCTCCCGGTCCCTCGACAACCGTCAGCGGTCGATCCGCACCGTGACGGTCGTGCAGCGACATCCCGACCTCTAGCTCGCCGGCGGTCAGCCAGCCGTGCCCGTCGACCCAGAAGGGGTGCTGGCTCGTGCACTGCACCCCACCGCCGACCCACTCCAGCCGCAGCACCGCTCGGTCCGGGTAGGTCATCACCGCGATCACGGGCACGATCGACTGCTCACCGCTGACCGGGTCGGTGGCTGCCACCAGGTCGCCGGTCACGATCGTCTCGATCGGGCGTAGGCCCTTCGGGGTCAGCACGGTGGTGCCGGCGACGAAGCAGCCGATCGGCTCCGCGGACTCGGACTCCGACGTGGACTCTGACGGCTTCGGCGCCACCGGCTCCGGCACGTGGGTCTTCTTCGTGGCGGTCTTGGTCGACGGCGCGGGACGGTCGAGGTCCGTCGGAAGCGTCATCGGCACCGGTGGTGGCTCGTATTCGGCGTCGGAGTCGTCCACGGTTGACCTCTTCTCCCTGTTCGCCGAGGTGTCGGTGTCGGTCGCATTGTCCTTTGTCTGGTGAGGATGCTGCTCCTTCTCCTGCGTGTGCGTGGGCTCCTGCTCGTCCTGCTGCCGGTGCGGACCGCCCTCCCGGTATCCGGCTTTCTCCAACCCGGTGGCCGTGGTGTGCGTGATCTTGTCGCCGACCTTGTTCAGGAAGTGCTCGCGGGCGAACGTGTCGAAGCTGACCAGACCTTGCCCCTCCAGCGCGGCAGTGGCCTGTAAGCCGCCGTACGTCTTCACGCCCTCGATGAACTCGCCGGTCATCTCCTTGCCGAGCCGGGCCTGCAGCCGACCGGCGATCGGGTCGACCAGGCGCCCCACGGCGGCCGAGCCGATGGCCCCCGACAGCCCGCCGCGCAGGTCGGCGTAGAACATCTCCCGGTTGTACGCGTTCCCGTAGACCGCCTTGTTCGCCGCGATGGTGCTCGACAGCGTGACGACGGTGTTCCTCAGCCAGATCCCGTACCGGGTGGCGGCCGCGGCCGCGCTGATGCCACGGAACAACGCCGCCGCCGCGGGAGAGAGCACAGCGGTCAGCACGGCCTGCAGCACGAACGACGCGATCGACTGGAAGGTCGCCCGGAGCTCGGCCGTGGCCTTCTCGTAGCCGGCCCGGTCGCCTCGGATGGTGGCCCGCGCCAGGTGCAGATCGCGGATCAGCAGCACCGCCTCGCGGGAGTGCATCGCGCTCCGATCGGTGCCGTTCTTGGTCAATGTGTAGTACTGGATGCGCTTCTCTCGCACCTCCCGCAGCGTGGCGTCGAGCAGGGACCGGGCCTCGTTGCCCCAGTGATCACGCCACCATCCGGTGGCGCCGCGGTTGTCGATCGTGTACGAGTACTCTCGTTCGGCTCGGCGGACGATGTAGTCGACTTCCTCCTTGCCTCCTTCGGCATACGGGCGACTCAGGTAGTCCTCGACCAGCAGCCGGTCGGTGCCTTTCGCCTTGCCTTCGGAGGGGGAGAACCCGAGGAGGTCCTCGTCGAGGGAGCCGCCCCACTTGTTGTCGGCGGTCGTCGTCTTGATCTTGTACTGTCGCTTGAGCTCGTCGATCTGCTCCCGGGTCTTGTTGCGCAGCACGCGTTTGACGGTCTCGAGGTCCTTGCGGTCGCCGCGCAGCGCCAGCACGAGCTCGTCGACGTCGGACAGCTGACCCGACGCCATGTACAGGGTGCGTTTGTAGTCGACGTCGGCCTGACTGCCCCGATCCAGCACCTGGCTGAAGGTCCGACCCGATCCCACGACGGCGGCGTCCCAGGTCGTCCGGAGGTGGATGAACCACTGGTCGGACAGCTGGTGGGTGTGCTCGGCCAGCTCGTCGCGGGTGGCGTCGGGGTAGAGCCGCAGCACCTCGTTCTCGGCCTGCTGGCGGAGGTTCCGGAGCACCTGCGCCAGCACATCGGTGGTCAGCTGGCCACGTTCGTCCAGCTTGCGGAGCTCGGCGGCCGCCTGCTTCGCGTGATCCACCCGACCGATCGCGTTGATCAGCTTGGCCTGGGTGCCCCCGACGGCCCGCTCGGCGGTGTCGTCGCCGCCGAGGACCGAGGTCACCCGGCCACGGATCGCCTGCTCGACCCCGAGCACGTCCTGTCCGCCGGCTTCGGCCTCTGCACGCGCCTCGTCGGCGGTCATCCTGACGATCTGCTCGATGGCGTCGGCGTGCGTACGTCGCAGGTCCTTCAAGGCTTTGACCGACGTGGCATAGGCGGCCACGAGTCCGGTGCTCAAGCCGGCCTTGAGCGCGAAGACGATCAGATCCGTCGCGCTCGGATCCGGTGGGTCGAGCTCGGCCAGCTGCTTGTCGATCTTGGTGATCTCGAGCCGATGGTTGATGATCGCGAACGCGTCGGCGGCGACCGTCGACCCGGACAACAGCATCATCGCCCGGACACCCTCGACATAGCCCAGCCGCAGCAGGTCGGCCCGCAAGTTCCAGTTGCCGTCGTAGAACCGCTCGAGCAGCTGGCCCTCCTCGGCCGGCCGCCTCAGCAACACCATCACCCGGGCGAGCTCGGCGCCCTTCGGCGTGCCCTTGAGCAGTCCTCGCAGCTCGTACGCGTCGGCCTCGCGCTGGTGTTGACTGGCCGCCTCCGGATCTTGACCGAGCTCCGCCCGCGTGCCGGCGAACAGCGCGCGCAGCCGCATGATCTGTTCGTTCGACAGGTTGGGCGGGGCACCGCTCGCCCCGCGGCCGAACAGGTCGACCTGAAGCGGCCGGTGCTCGTACTGCAGATAGCGCGCCTCGACCTCCTGCACCTGGCTCGTGGTCAGTCCGCTCAGCTGCTGGTGCACGACCTCGAAGTTGATCTGCCGGGCGAGGGGCACGACGCCCGCCACGAACCCCGGATCTCCCTTGCTCAGCATCTTCAGCTGGGACTGGTCGATGGCTTCGATCAGGCGATGGGCGATGTCCAGCGCGTTGAACCCGAGATCGATGTCGGAGGGTGGCCTGGCCGCCGGGGGGAGCGGCCTGATCTCGGTGTCCATGCCCGTCACGACGATGTCGCGCTGCACGGAACGATGCTGGGACACCAGCGTGAGGACGGCGCGATTGCCCGCCGCCCGCTGCAGGGCGATCAGGCTCTCTGCGGGCGGCTTCGGGCCGTCCAGGACGCTGCGGGCGACGGGCCGCTTGGGTGGCCGTGAACTCCGGCGGCGGGCCGGCTTGGCGCCTGCGCGGTCCGAGGGCAGCTCCCGATCGCGAGCCATCGGCCGATCCTTCCCAGCGGATCGTGCCAACGCAGTCAGACTCCGCCCCTTCGAGCCTAAGGTTCCGCCCCTGGGAAAGGCGTGCCCGAACGGGCCGACTCGGTGCCCGATGGGGCACGCTCGGGCTCCGCGCTCTGTGACCGAAGCTGATCGGTCGGCGGCGGCCATCCTTGGAGACTGCCTCGCCGCGCTCGACGTTGTCCGCCAGATGGTCGCGGTCTAGACGTTCAGAACACCAAGACGGTGCCGTGCCTGAACCATTGGCGGCTCGGGGCTGGCAGTCGGTGGCGTCCCCATCAACTGAGTTGATCATGGTCGGATGAGCGGTCGCCAGGCCGTCAAGCTTGCGGGGGAGCGCAGACCCCGTCAGGGGTCCAGCGTGTCAGGGCCGTCGGGCCCAGGGCGTCGCTGGCGACAGGACGCTCGACGAGCAGGCTGACTGACCACGGCGGGGGTGGGACGGAGGCGCTCGGGGTCGATCAGCGCTCGGGGTCGACGTGCGACCCGGCCGAGGGTCTGACGTCCTCGATCAGCGGCCACCCGTCCTGGATTGGTTCCGGGGGCGTCGCCCGTGGCTCGATCTCCTGGATGCGGCGCTTTCGAGGTGGATCAGGCCAGCCTCCCAGGAGGCTGAGGACGTCGGCCAGCAAGCGATGTCTCACGTACGCCGAGACCTTGCCCATCTCCGGATTCTAGTCGTCGCCGATGTCATGCTGGAAGGCGTCGGTGTTCCGGCGACCCCGCGGCCGCAAGTACGCGTCGGGGTGCTCATGGCGGGATTGGAGCGGGAGTCTCGAGGGGGGAGGCAACACTCGCAGGACGAGGGAGCGCCCTATCCTGACTAGTTGACATAATGTCGCTTATCGGACAACTACCACCACCGAAGACATGCCACTTTGTCAGGCTCGAATGTCCCGAACCGCGAGCCCCTCGTCGCGCCAGGCGGCGATCAGTCGCTGATCGCCAGATGCGGCGACCAGCTCGACGTCGTTCACCTCGACGGCGGCGGCGCAGTGCGTTGCGTCATAGGCACGCAGTCCGTGCCGGACCGCCAGTCTGGCGGCTTCGGACATCAGTGTCCGGTCCAGCTCGATCACGTCGACCATCTGCCACAGCTCGTCCAGGACCGCTGATCCGTCGCCGACCTCGGTCGCAGAGATCCTGCCCATCCGCTCCGCCATGGCCATCGCCGCGACGGCCTCGATGTACGCCAGTCGCGTGCTGACGATGCTGTCGGCGCCGTCCCACAACTCCCCGCAGGCCGGCGATGTCGGCTCGGCGATCAGCAGCGGCACGAGGGCCGAGGTGTCGAGGTAGACGATCACCGGCGCTGGTGGTCCACGAGGTCGCTGACCGTGGCTCCAGTGCTGACGGGCTCGGGACGCTTCGTCTTCCGCTGCGTCGCGGGCGTCACTTTGCCTTCCGCTATCAGCTGCTCCAGCATCGTGGGACGGCCGACCGGAATGATCCGGGCGACGGGTCGCCCATGGTCGGTCACGGTGATCGTGTGCCCCTCACGGACGGACGCCAGATGCCGGCTGAGGCCGTCGCGCAGATCCCGAACTCCGATGTCCATGGTCGAACCTCCTGTCGCCACCTCAGACGTGGCTGATGTGGCTATATTAGCGCCCGGCCTGCCGACCGTCCCACCGTGACATCAGCCGGCTCGCTCAGCCGCCCACGTACGCCGCCAGGTGCTCGCCGGTCAGCGTCGCCTTCGACGCCACCAGGTCGGCGGGTGTCCCTTCGAAGACGATCCGGCCGCCGTCGTGACCGGCCCCCGGGCCGAGATCGATGATCCAGTCGGCATGGGCCATCACCGCCTGGTGGTGCTCGATCACGATCACCGTGGTGCCGGCGTCGACGAGACGATCGAGCAGGCTCAGCAGCTGTGCCACGTCGGCCAGGTGGAGACCCGACGTCGGCTCGTCCAGGACGTACACGTCAGCCTTGCCGCCCATCTGCGTGGCCAGCTTGAGGCGCTGGCGTTCGCCGCCGGACAGGGTGGTCAACGGCTGACCGATCGTGAGGTAGCCCAGGCCGACGTCAGCCAGTCGCTCGAGGATCCTGTGCGCGGCCGGTGTCCGTGCGTCTCCGTCGCCGAAGAACTCCTGGGCCTCGGCCACCGACATCGCCAGCACCTGGCTGATGTCCTTGCCGCCGAAGGTGTATTCGAGCACGAGCGCGTCGAACCGCTTGCCGTCGCAGACCTCGCACGTGGTGGCGACCCCGGCCATGATGCCGAGGTCGGTGTAGATCACCCCCGCGCCGTTGCAGTTGGGGCAGGCACCCTCGGAGTTGGCGCTGAACAGTGCCGGCTTCACGCCGTTCGCCTTGGCGAACGCCTTGCGGATGGGATCCAGCAGGCCCGTGTACGTCGCCGGGTTGCTGCGGCGCGACCCCCTGATCGATCCCTGGTCGACCGAGATCACCCCGTCCCGGCCGGCCACCGACCCGGTGATCAGCGAGCTCTTGCCCGAGCCGGCGACCCCGGTGATCACCGTCAGCACCCCGCGAGGGATGTCGACGTCCACATCACGCAGGTTGTGGGTGCTCGCTCCCCTGATCTCCAGCGCGCCCGACGAGGCGCGGACCGATGGCTTCACGCTCGCCCGGTCGTCGAGGTGCCGTCCCGTCAACGTGTCGCTGGACCGCAGCCCGTCGACGGTGCCTTCGAACACGACCTCGCCACCGGCCGCACCGGCGCCGGGTCCGAGGTCGACGACATGATCACCGATCACGATGGTCTCCGGCTTGTGCTCCACCACGAGCACCGTGTTCCCCTTGTCCCGCAGCTGCAGCAGCAGCTCGTTCATCCGCTGGATGTCGTGCGGGTGCAGGCCGATCGTGGGTTCGTCGAAGACGTACGTGACGTCGGTGAGGCTGGAGCCGAGATGGCGGATCATCTTCGTCCGCTGGGCCTCGCCCCCCGACAGCGTGCCGGCCGGTCGGTCCAGACTCAGATAACCCAGACCGATCTGCACGAACGAGTCGAGGGTGTGCCGGAGCCGTCCGACCAGGGGCGCCACCGACGGGTCGTCCAGATCCCCCACCCAGGCAGCAAGATCGCTGATCTGCATCGCGCAGGCGTCGGCGATGCTGACCGTCCCGATCTTGGACGACCGAGCCTCCGCGGTGAGCCGGGTGCCGTCGCACTCGGGGCAGGTCGCGAAGGTCACCGCCCGTTCCACGAACGCTCGGATGTGCGGCTGCATCGCATCCACGTCCTTGGCCAGGAAGGACTTCTGGATCGCCGGGATGATCCCGGTGAACGTCAGGTTGATGCCGTCGACCGTGATCTTGGTCGGCTCCTTGTACAGCAGGTCCTGCAGCTCGCGCTTGGTGTAGCGACGGATCGGCTTGTCCGGATCGAAGAACCCGCAGCCGCGGAAGATGCGGCCGTACCAGCCCTCCATGCTGTACCCGGGAATGGTGAGGGCGCCCTCGTTGAGCGACAGGCTGTCGTCGTACAGGGCGGTGAGGTCGATGTCGGTCACCGAGCCCCGACCCTCGCAGCGGGGACACATGCCCCCGGTGATGCTGAACGTCCGCCGTTCCTTGATCGTCTGACCGGCTCGCTTCGTGGTGACCGCGCCCGCCCCGCTGATCGAGGCGACGTTGAAGGAGAAGGCCTGCGGCGAACCGATGTGGGGGGTGCCCAGACGGCTGAACAGGATCCGCAGCATCGCGTTGGTGTCGGTCGCGGTGCCGACCGTGGACCGCGGGTCCGACCCCATCCGCTCCTGGTCGACGATGATCGCGGTCGTCAGACCTTCCAGGACGTCGACATCGGGTCGGGCCTGGGTGGGCATGAATCCCTGCACGAAGGCGCTGTAGGTCTCGTTGATCAACCGCTGCGACTCCGCCGCGATCGTGCCGAAGACCAGCGAGCTCTTCCCGGAACCGGACACCCCGGTGAAGACGGTCAGCTCCCGCTTGCCGATCTCGACGCTGATGTCCTTGAGGTTGTTGACCCGGGCTCCGACGACGCGGATCACGTCGTGGCCGCGGCTCCCCCGCCCCGGTGCCGCCGACCGGCCCCTGGTCGTGTTCATCTCAGGCTCCCTGGGCGCCCAGCTGCTGGATGCGGATCAGGTTGCCGGCGGGGTCGCGGACGGCGCAGTCGCGCACCCCGTACGGCTGGTCGATCGGCTCCTGGACCACCTCGACGCCGCCGGCCTGGAGCCGGTCGAAGGTGTCGTCGAGGTCGGAGGTGGCCAGGTTGACCCCACCGTAGGTGCCCTTGGCCATCATCTCGACGATCGTCCGGCGCTCCTCGTCGGTGATGCCGGGGTCCACGGCCGGCGGGTGCAGCACGATGGCGGTGCTGGGCTGACCGACCGGGCCGACGGTGATCCACCGCATCCCCCCGTAGCCGACGTCGAGGCGGACCTCGAAGCCGAGGACGTCACGGTAGAAGGCCAGCGACGCCTCGGGATCGTCGTGCGGCAGGAAGCTCGAGTGAATGCTGATGTCCATGCCGTCACGCTAGCGTCGACGTCCCCGCTCGTCCTTCTCGATTCCTGATCGGTCGGGTCACCTGCTTCTCCACGCACGGCGGCATCCCGGGCGCTGCGTCCAGCTGCTGCTGTCGGTAGGCCCCCGGCGACACTCCGACCAGCTCGGTGAAGCGGGTGGTGAAGGTGCCCAGCGACTGGCAGCCCACCGCGAAGCACACCTCGGTGACACTCAGATCGCCCCGCCGCAGCAGCGCCATCGCCCGTTCGATCCGACGGGTCATCAGATAGCTGTACGGCGGCTCACCGTAGGCCAGCTTGAACTGACGGCTGAGATGGCCCGCCGACAGGTGCACGCCGCGGGCCAGCGCCTCGACGTCCAACGGACTGGCGTACTCCCGGTCGATCCGGTCCCGGACACGGCGCAGCAGGGCCAGCTCACGCAGCCGCTGATCAGCGGGACTGGTCACGGCACCAGGTCATGGCGCCATTCTGGCGCCAGTGGCGCTGGTTCGCCAAGTGGTGGCGCGATTCACGAGTGCTCGGGGCGGGTGCCGACCACCACGGTCGCGTCCCGCTCGTCGTCGACCACCACCTCGACCTCCAGCCCGACGGCTCGCATCTCCCCCGCCGTGACCACCGACTGCTCGCGCCCGGTCTCGATCAGCAGAGATCCCCCGACCCGCAGCCAATCCGGCGCCTCCGCGATGATCCGCCGCTGGACGTCGACCCCGTCGCCGCCGCCGTCCAGCGCCACCTCGGGTTCATGATCACGAGCCTCCCGGGGCATCAGGGCGATCGCCTCCGTCGGCACGTACGGCGCGTTCGCGACGAGCAGGTCCACCCGCCCGCGCAGTCGTCCGGGCAGCGGCTCGTAGAGGTCTCCGACCAGCGCCACCGCCGGCTCACTGAGGTTGCGGCGGGCGTAGCCGACGGCCACCGGGTCGATGTCGGCGGCGTACAGCTCGCCGACCCGTCGGTCGGCCTGCAGCAGCGCCGCCACCGCCGCCACGCCACAGCACAGCTCGACCACCAGCGCAGCCTCGGTCATCCGCGCGAGCGCCTGCTCCGCCAGGAGCTCGGTGCGCACCCGGGGCACGAACACGCCCGGCCCGACCCGGACCCGCCGGCCACCGAACGCCACCCAGCCCAGCAGCTGTTCCAGCGGCTCGCCGGCCACCCGAGACGTCACGAGCCGCTCGAGGACGGAGGAGTCCCCCGCGGCCGCCTCGACCAGCAGCGCGGCCTCCTCCTCGGCGAAGACGCAGCCCGCCGCCCGCAGCCGTACGACCAGGCCGGCGGTGGACGGCAGCGGCGCGTCCTCGGCACCCGGCAAGGCGGTCATGACCCCACTCTGCCGTCCGGCGAGCCGGGGGCACAATGACCCCATGGCGACCTCGAACGCTCGTCGACCCCGCCCTCTCGTGGCCCTGCAGATCGAAGCGACAGTGCTGATGAGCCTGGCCATCGGCCAGGCCGGTCTGGCCGCCGGCTTCCTGGGTGGCCAAGAGGCTCTCAAACCGCTGCACGGTGCGAACGCGTACGCGCTGCTCACCCTGACCGTCGTCGTGCTCATCACCGCAGTCGTCTACCGGCGAGACGGCGGACCGCGCTGGCCGGTGCTGGCCGGGGCGATCCTGCTGCTGGTCGAGACGCTCCAGCTCCTTCTCGCCCGGTCCGAGGTGGTCGGTCTGCACATCTTCTGCGGGGTGCTGTTCGTGGTGCTGGCCACCTTGGTGACGTCCTACCTGTTCCGGCCTGGTTTCGTGCCGTCGACCGTTCGCCCGGCTGTGCGAGGCTGATCCCCGTGCCGAAGCCAGGGGTGGTGGACAACGCCGTCTACGTCGACGGGTACCGGGTCGACTCGCCGCCGACCCTGGAACAGACCTACGACCTGCAGAAGCGTCGCGACGGGCTGGCCTGGATCGGTCTGTACCGCCCCAGCGACAGCATGATCCAGTCGGTGGCGCACGAGTTCGACCTGCACTACCTGATGGTCGAGGACGCGATCGTCGCCCACCAGCGACCCAAGCTGGAGCGCTACGGCACCACCTTGTTCACCGTGCTGCGGCCGGCCCGCTACCTCGACGCCGAGGAGGAGGTCGAGTTCGGCGAGCTGCACGTGATCACCGGTCCGGACTTCGTGGTCACCATCCGACACGCCGAGCGGCCCGACCTGGCGCGCGTGCGGCTGCGGCTGGAGAAGCACCCGGGGCTGCTGATGCAGGGTCCGGAGGCGATCCTCTACAGCATCATCGACCAGGTCGTGGACGACTACTCCCCCGTCGTGGCCGGGCTGGAGGTCGACATCGACGAGATCGAGAAGCAGCTGTTCGACGGCGACCCCGACGTCTCCCAGCGGATCTACCTCCTGATGAGCGAGGTGATGGACTTCCAGCGGGCGGTGAAGCCGTTGGTGGCGATGATGGACAACCTGGCCCGCGGTTTCGAGAAGTACCGGGTGGACATCGAGCTGCAGCGCAACCTGCGCGACGTCCAGGATCACGTCCTGAGGATCGTCGACCAGGTCGACACCTTCCGCACCCTGCTGCAGAACGCGCTGAGCGTGGACGCCACGCTCACCGCCCAGCGGCAGAGCGAGGAGACTCGGCTGCTCACCCAGACCAGCCTCGAGCAGGGTGACCAGATGAAGCGGGTCTCGTCCTGGGCCGCCATCCTGTTCGCCCCGTCGCTGATCGGCGGCATCTACGGCATGAACTTCACCCACATGCCCGAGCTGGACTGGCGGTACGGCTACCCGATGGCCCTCGCGATGATGCTCGTCCTGGCCCTGATCCTGTTCACCGTGTTCCGCCGCAAGGGCTGGCTGTAGGCGGAGCGCGCGTCCGGTGCCGGGGTGCGCTCGGTCCGCTCAGCCGGCGGGGATCTCCTCGGCGACCACGACCATGGACTCGAGCCACGGCGCCCCGAAGGCGGTGCTCATCGCCACGTCCGCGGCATCGCGACCGACCCCGATCAGCACCCGTCCCTTGCGCGGCATGTTGTTGCGAGGGTCGAAGGTGTACCAACGGTCACCGAGCCACACCTGCATCCAGGCGGCGAAGTCCATCGGGGACGGCTTGATGTCGACGTCGATCTCCGGCAGGTAGCCGAACACGTACCGGGCCGGGATGTTCATCGCCCGGCACAGGGACACGGCGAGGTGGGTGAAGTCGCGACAGACGCCGTAGCCCGAGGCGTGCACGTCGGCGGCCGTGCTCCAGGCCGTCGTGCTGCCGTACTGGAAGGTCAGGTGCTGGTTGACGTAGTCGCAGATCGCCTGGACGCGTCCGTAGCCCGGCGTGACCTTGCCGAAGCGCGACCACGCTTCGGTGGCCAGCACGTCGGGCAGGCAGAAGCGGCTCGGCAGCGTGTAGATCATCACGTCGTCGGGCAGCTCGTGCGGCGGGATCTCCGGCGCGTCGAGGTCGACCTCCTCCGTCGCGTCCGGCACCTCGGCCGTGGCCCGGAAGGTGATCTCCGAGCGACCCGCCGGCAGCATCAGCCGACGACACCGGTTGCCGTAGAGATCGCGGTAGACCGCGGTCTGGATGGAAGGCTCGAACAGCCACTCCTCGTCCTTGATGATGGCGATCTGGTCGAGCACCGGCTCCACCTGGAACACGGCGTGCACGGGCACCTGAGACCACTGGACGAAGGTGCAGCCGAGGCTGAGACGTCGGGTACCCATGGTTCCCCCTTCGGGAGGCGGACAGCGCCGTGCGGGGAGCGTGGCGTACTGTCGAATGCTGGCCGGAAGCGGCTGTCGGCTCGGGAGAACCGGGATTCGGCGCTGAAAAACCCCTTGCGGCTTTAAGAGGTAAACGTACCGGAGAAAGGACTACGCCTCCTCATGGCATCACCACCCGACATCACTCTCAACAACGGGGTCACCATCCCCCAGCTCGGCTTCGGGGTCTTCCAGATCCCGCCCGATCAGACCAAGGACGCGACGGCGCTGGCCCTCGAGGTCGGCTACCGCCACATCGACACCGCCGAGATGTACGGCAACGAGGCCGGCGTCGGGGAAGCCGTCCGCGCCTCCGGCATCGACCGGGCGGAGATCTTCGTCACCAGCAAGCTCAACAACGGGGCACACGGGCACGACGACGCTCTCGCAGCCTTCGCGGAGACCCTCAGCACCCTCGACATCGGCTACGTCGACCTGTTCCTGGTGCACTGGCCGCTGCCCACGGTGTCGGACTACGTGGAGACCTGGAAGGCGATGGAGGAGATCTACGCCAGTGGCAAGGCACGAGCCGTCGGAGTGTCCAACTTCCAGACCACCCACCTGAACCGGCTGGCGGCCGAGTGCACGGTGGTGCCGGCGGTGAACCAGATCGAGGTCCATCCCTACCTGACCAACGAGACCGTGCGGGCCTACGGCGCCGAGCACGGGATCGCCACCGAAGCCTGGTCGCCGATCGCCCAGGGCGGTGTCCTCGACGACCCCGCCATCGTCACGATCGCCGAGCGGGTCGGACGCACCCCGGCCCAGGTCACCCTGCGCTGGCACGTGCAGCGGGGCGACATCATCTTCCCGAAGTCGGTGACGGAGTCGCGCGTCAGGGAGAACTTCGCCCTGTTCGACTTCGAGCTGACCGACGCCGACATCGCGTCCATCAGCGCGCTGAACAAGGACGAGCGGACCGGACCGGATCCGGACGTGTTCGACCGGGTGCCCTGACGCTTGGCTGACCGGGCCGTCTCGTCATCCGGCGAGGCGGCCCGCCACGAAGCTGGCTCGATCGGCGGCCTCGCGACCGGCGTCCCAGCCACGCCGGTCGTAGGTCCGGGTCGCCGAGGTCTCGCGGGTGTGGGGGAAGAGCCGCTCGTACACCGCGTCGACCACCTCCTCCTGCCGGCGCAGGACCGGCACCAGCTCCGACCCGTACGACGCCGTCGTCTCCGCGTCGGCGGCACTCAGCCGTTCGCCGATCCGGACGGCGTACGCCATCAGGAACGACCGCCGGAAGCGCGGCGATCGGTCGAACGACCCGGGGCGCGCCGTGCCCGCCTCCGCCATCGCCCGGGTGGACTGGATCAGCAACGACACGAACAGCAGCTCGACCTGGTCGACGTCGACAGGGGTGCCCACCATGGTGGCCATGGCCAGCTCGTCCATCCACACCACGCGTGTCCGGTTCGCCCGACCGACGGCGGACAGCAGATGGACCTTCTCCGTCGGATAGGGGCTGTCGATCAGCACCCGTCGACTGACCACCTCGATGGAGTCCTCGTCGTCCGCGTGCAGCAACGCCTCGTCGATCGCGTGTCGGGTCATCATGGCCTGCGCCTTGGCGGACAGGGCTTCGGCTTCCGCCGCGAACTCGGTGGACTCGGCCTTGGCCAGCAGCGCACGGATCGTGGACAGCACCTTGTCCCGGTTCGGTCCAGGTCCTCGACGTGAGGCCGCCGCTCGTGGCGCCGCCGATGCCGGGGGTGGGCCGTGCGAGGTCGAGGGTGCTTCGGCTCGCCAGGCGGAGGGCGGTGGCAGCGTGCGGGCCAGCGGTGGCAGATCGTCCAGCCGCGCCAGCAGCCGGATCGCGCTCGTCCAGGCCGCGAGCACCGGGGTACCGGCCATCACCAGGCGATCGACCGCCCGCCAGTCGGACCGGGTGGACCAGAGGCCGATGTCGGCCGAACGAGCCCGCTCGGCTGCGGCCTCGAGCTGCTGGCGCCAGGCCGGCGGCGCGAGCTGACCACGATCGGATCGGCGGATCTGCTCGACGGCGACGTCCGCAGCCAGCCCGGCCGCCCAGCGGTCGATCCGACCGGCGACGTGCAGCAGATCGCGGGGCTGCCAGCCCCGCTCCCACTGGCGACCGGCAGCGGTGAGCAGACGCGCGCTGACCACCTCATCCAGTCGAGCGAGCTGGTCCCCCGACAAGCCGCTCAAGTCGCGTTCCACCAGCCGGGAGAAGCTGCTCGGGCTGGTCTTGGTCAGCACCCAGAAGAGGAGACGGTCCAGATGCGCGCCGGCCTCCAGCTCCGACACCGGCCCTGCCCCCGTCGGTCGGGGCGGTGCCGGCTCCGACGCCGCCGCTCGGGACGGCGTCGGTCCCCGCGAAGCTCGGTCCTTCTGCTTGGCGGCTCGGCGTCGTCGGCTGTTGCGTCCCATAGGTGCAGCCAACCAGCACCCGCCGACAGTGTCTTCTCGCCAGCTCAGCTCTTGGCGTTCTTCGCCCAGAAGAAGCAGTAGACACCGAAGGCGGCGAAGCCGACAGCCATGGCCAGCAGCAGCACGGTCCCGAACGGCTGGTCACGCAGAGTGCCCAGAGCTGCGTCCATCCCCCCGGCCTTCTTCGGATCGTGCTTGACCGCGGCCCAGGCGAACAGCACCCCGATCAGGCAGAGCGCGATGCCCTTGGCGACCCAGCCGACCGTCCCCAGCTTGGTCACCCACGGCGCGACGCCACCGGCCAGGTCTCTGGTGACGAACTTCCGACGGATGCCTTTGACGATCTGGCTCACACCCACCGCGAGGACGGCGGCCCCGACCATGACGACCAGGACGCGCCCGAACGGGACGCTCAGCAACCGAGCCGTCAGGGTCTGCTCGGCTTGGCCCGACCCCGAGCTCGAACCCGCGCCGGAGGCGATCCGCGCCGCCGTCAGTCCGAGGACCAGGTAGACCACAGCCCTGCCCGCCGCTCGGCCCCGGTTCTTGAGCTGGTCCTTGGCGTCGGCGCCCGGCTTGCCGCCCACGACCTCCAAGCCCTGCCAGAGCACCAGAGCCAGCAACCCGACAGCCATCACCCAGAGCAGCAGCAGTCCGAACGGCTGCTGCCCGAGCTCCTGCAACGCACCGGTGCTGGACGCTTCACCTCCCCCACCACCCAGCGCCACCCGGGCGGAGATCCAGGCCAGGACCAGGTGGACGATGCCGTAGCTCACCAACCCGACGCTGACCAGGACCTGATAACCGCGACGGCTCGCGAGCTCGACAGAGGGCACGGGCCCATCCGACTACGCGGTACACCCGCCGTCAACGGTTGCGACCCGATCGATCAGGAACTGGTGCAGCGGACCTCCGGCAACTCGACCACGACGTACTGCAGGAAGAACTGCACCAGGTGCCCGATGGCCAGGGCGTAGAGGACGGTGCCGATCCCGATGGTGCCGCCCAGCAGCACCCCGATCACCAGCACTGTGAGCTCGATGCCGATCCGCACCAAGCGGAGGCTGCGACCGGTGCGGGCGGCCAGTCCGGTCATCAGCCCGTCGCGCGGACCCGGACCGAGCTGGCTGCCGATGTAGATGGCGCCCGCCAGTCCGTTCAGCACGACGGCGCTGACCATCATCACGATCCGTCCGGCCAGCTGGTCGGGTGCAGGGATCAGCCACAGACCGACGTCGGCGGCGACCCCGACCACCACGACGTTGCTGACGGTGCCGAGGCCCGGCTTCTGCCGGAGCGGGATCCACAGCAGCAGCACGACGGCGCCGACCACGATGGTCACCGCGCCGAAGCTCAGGGGGAGGTAGTGGCTGAGACCCTGGTGCAGGACGTCCCAGGGGTCCAGACCGAGATCGGCTCGCACCAGCATGGCCATCGACAGGCCGTAGAGGATCAGCCCGCCGAGCAGCTGCGGCAGCCGACGCCCGAGGCGGCCGGCCCGCAGCTGGTCCAGTGGGCCGAGGCTGGTCAGGGCGCTGCGTTCCGTCGTCGTGCTCACCTGTGAAGCATGTCTGGGGCGAACGGACAGAACCAGGACCACTTCGGAGGAAGTGGCCTCTTCCCACGCGCAAGTCTGGTCAAAGTGGCCCGATCGACCGCAGAATTGGCCTGTGATCGCGACGAGGGTGACCGCACAACAGCTCGCCCGGCTGCTCGGTGCCCAACCCCTGACCCACCCCCGGTACGAGGATCTGGCCGCTCGGGTCCGGATGCTCCTCGTCGACGGCCGACTGGCGGCCAGCACCCGGCTCCCCAGCGAACGGGCCCTGGCCGACGGGCTGGGTCTGAGCCGGACGACGGTCGCGGCGGCGTACGCCAGACTGCGGGACGCCGGCTTCGTCGAGGCGCGCCGCGGCTCCGGCTATGTCACCACGGGCCTGGTGGCACTCCCCACCACGATGGTCGCCTCGCCGGTGCCGCAGGGCGTGGTCGGTCTGACCTTCGCGGCCGGTCCCGCCCCGAGCCAGGTGGCCGCCGCGTTCGGTCGGTCCGTGGAGCGGATGGGCCCGTTGCTCGCGGGTCCCGGCTACCTCCCCGAGGGTCTCCCCGAGCTCCGCGCCCGGATCGCCGACCGGTACGAGGCCCGGGGGCTGCCGACCCGACCGGACCAGATCGTCGTCACCTCCGGCGCCGTCGCCGCCCTCAATGTGGTTCTCCGGGCGGTGCTGACCACCGGAGACCGGGTGGTCTGCGAGTCGCCGACCTATCCCGGCGCGGTGGACGCGATCCAGCGCGCGGGTGGTCGAGGGGTGCCCTGGCCGCTGACCGACGACGGCTGGGACCACGATCGGCTCGACGTGGTGCTGCGCCAGTCGGCGCCCCGCCTGGCCTACCTGATCCCCGATTACCACAACCCCACGGGCCGACTGATGTCCGGCGACCGGCGGGCCCTCACCGCGCGTCTGCTGCAGCGGCACGGTGTCCTCCCCGTGATCGACGAGACGACCTCCGAGCTGCGGCTGGAGGGTCCGGTCGAGCGGCCGTTCGCGGCGACGGCTGCCGACGCCATCACGATCGGTTCGGCCAGCAAGGCCTACTGGGGTGGACTGCGGATCGGGTGGATCCGGGCTCCCCGCGACCTCGTCCGGTCACTCGTCGAGCAGCGGGCCATCCTCGACCTGGCTTCCCCGGTCTTCGAGCAGCTGGTGCTGGCCGACATCCTGAGCGATCCCGAGCCCCTGCTGGCCGAGCAACGGCTGCGGTTGCTGACGCAACGGGACCGCCTCCTCGCCGATCTCGCCGACCGTCTGCCGGACTGGCGGGTGCCGAGTCCGCCCGGCGGACTGGTGCTGTGGGCCGAGCTGCCGACCGAGTCGTCGACCCGGTTGGCGATGGCCGCCGAGCGGCACGGCGCGCTGATCACCCCCGGTCCACGGTTCTTCGTCGGCGGCGGTGGCGAACGCCACCTGCGGCTGCCGTACACCCAGCCGACCGATGTCGCCGTGCGGGCGGTGGGCCGGCTCGTCGACGCCTGGAACGACCAGGTCGGGGAGCAGCGACCCGTCGCACCGTGGTGGTCGTTGACCGCCTGAGCCCGACGGCACGATGCCGTGCCGCTGCGGCTCAGTCGGTGCGCTCCGCAGCAGCCGCCTTCCGCGCCAGCTTCAGCACCCGCTTGGTCTCCCGCACCTTCTGCAGGGAGTCGTCGTCGACGATGTCGGCGACCGAGCGGAACACGCCGTCCTCCCCGTACGGGGCCGACGAGTCCCGCCAGCCGAGCGGGGTGACCCCGCGCTGCTTGCCCAGGAGAGCGGTGAAGATGGCCGCCTTCTCGTCGCCGAATCCGGGCAGGGACCGGACCGCCTCCCACACCTCGTCGCCACTGGAAGCGTCGACCCAGACGTTCTCCGCACTCCCGTCGAACTCCTCCACCAGCACCTTGCACAGCTGGTGCACGCGCTTGCCCATCGACCCGGGGTAGCGGTGGATGGCCGGCTTGGCCGCACACAGCGCGACGAACTCCTCCTCGTCCATGGCGGCGATCGCTGCGACGTCGAAGGTGCCACCCATCCGCTCCGCGATCACCGCGGGACCGCTGAACGCCTTCTCCATCGGCACCTGCTGGTCCAGCAGCATGCCGATCAGGAGGGCGTTCAGATCCGAGTCGAGGAGGGCGTCGGCGGTGGCGTTGCCGGTGAGGTAGGTGGCCATGGCCGCCATTCTGACCCAGGCGTCACAAGATGTGCGCGCCCTGTTCAGGCGGGTCCCGGACCGATAGCCTTTCCACAGGGCTGAAGGAGGTCTGTCATGCGTATCCGCGACATTCTCCAGACCAAGGGAACCGCGGTGGTGGTGATCGCCCCGGACTCCTCGGTACGTGACCTGGTGGCTCTCCTGCGAGAGCACAACCTCGGCGCCGTCATCGTGTCCACCGACGGCGTCACCATGGCCGGCATCGTGTCCGAACGTGATGTCGTCCGCCACCTGGCCGCCGATGCCGACGTGCTGTCGGCCTCGGTCGCTTCTGTGATGACCGAGGTGGTGCACACCTGCCACCCGGAGGACTCGGTCGAGTCACTGATGTCCACCATGACCGACCACCGCATCCGCCATCTGCCCGTGGTCGACCCGGACGGACACCTGAGCGGCATCATCAGCATCGGTGACGTGGTCAAGTCGACCATCACCACCCTGCAGTTCGAGCGCGACCGGCTTCAGGAGTACGTCAGCTCCTAAGCTGTGTTTTCGTCACTCGCTACTCACTGCGCGCTGAGGACTCTGTGTTCCCTCGTCGTGCGCAGACGGTGATGCGTTGTCTGCGCTCTCCTCAGTCCACACAGAGTCGGCGCTTCGTTCGCGGCCGCTCGCGACGGGGTGCGCGGGAGTGAGCAGCGAGTGACGACCAGCATTGACAGCGCTGTGAGCCCCCTCCTACGGTGAGAGCGCTCTCACCCGGGAGCTTCAGGTTCGAGGACGAACACCAGGAGTGCTGATGGCCGAGCGCCGATTCGACGATGGCTTCCTCTTCGGGGCGGCCACGGCGGCCTTCCAGATCGAGGGAGGGCACACCGACGGGCGCACCGACTCGATCTGGGACGTGTTCTGCCGCCTCGACGGCGCCGTGATCAACGGCGACGACGGGTCCGTCGCCTGCGACCACTACCACCGCTACGGCGACGACGTGGCGCTGATGGCCGCGCTCGGTCTGCAGAGCTATCGCTTCTCCACGTCGTGGGCCCGCGTGCAGCCGGACGCCAGAGCGGCCAACCCCAAGGGTCTCGACTTCTACGCGAAGCTGGTCGACGAGCTGCTCGAGCACGACATCCTGCCGTGGCTCACGCTCTACCACTGGGATCTCCCGCAGACCCTGCAGGAGGCCGGCGGCTGGGCCAACCGCGACACCGCCTACCGGTTCGCCGACTACGCCCACCTGGTCCACGACCGCCTGGGTGACCGGGTCCGGGTGTGGACCACCCTGAACGAGCCGTGGTGCTCGGCCTTCCTCGGCTACGCGGCCGGCGCTCACGCCCCCGGCATCCAGGACCCGGCCCAGAGTCTCGCCGCGGCCCATCATCTGATGCTCGGGCACGGTCTGGTCGTGCAGCAGCTGCGCTCGGCCGACGAGAACCTGAGTCTCGGCCTCACCCTCAACCTCACCCCGTACCGCCCGGCCGACCCTCAGGCTGAACCCGACCTCGAGGCCGCACGCCAGCTGGACGG
Source organism: uncultured Actinomycetota bacterium (assembly GCA_963794405.1). GTDB lineage: Bacteria > Actinomycetota > Actinomycetes > Propionibacteriales > Propionibacteriaceae > Microlunatus. The sequence continues at coordinate 26,043 of CAWCDP010000011.1, read as the reverse complement.
ACAGACCAACCGGATCTTCCTCGACCCGATCTTCCGCGGCCGCTACCCGGCCGATGTGCTCGCCGACGTCGCCGGTCTGGGGCTCGAGGAGGTGATCCGGGACGGCGACCTGGAGATCATCTCGACGCCCATCGACGTGCTGGGCGTGAACTACTACCAGGACGCCGTCGTCAGCGGTACGCCGACAGGACCGGTCACCGCCACCGAAGCGCCGACCGACCGGGTGACCGGCTCGCCGTTCCCCGCGGTCCATGACGTCTACCCGGTCGAGCAGGACGTCCCGCGCACGGACATGGGCTGGGTGATCTCCCCCGACGGCCTGCGGCAGCTGCTGCACCGCGTGCACGCGGAGTACGCCGGACCCGCGGGCACGGATCTCTACGTGACCGAGAACGGCGTGGCCTTCGCCGACCGGGTCGCCGCCGACGGCAGCGTGCAGGACGACGACCGCGTCGGCTACCTGCGCGCCCACCTCGACGCCGTCCATCGGGCGGTCGCCGAGGGCGTACCGGTGAAGGGCTACTTCTACTGGTCCCTGATGGACAACTTCGAGTGGGCCTGGGGCTACGCGAAGCGCTTCGGCATCGTGCACGTCGACTACGAGACCCAGCGGCGTACGGTCAAGGCGTCCGGTTGGGAGTACGCCGACATCATCGCCGCCCGCAGCCTCGATCACGCCGACGTCGCCGCTGAGGTAGGACAGAGGTAGAACCCATGCCTGTGCAGGAGGCGGCGACGACCGTGACGGATCAGGACGACAAGACAGCGATCGACACCGAGATCACCCTCCCCCGTGCCCGGGTCTCGGGTGCTCCCACCCTGGAGCTGGTCGCGGCGGAATCGGGGGTCAGCCGGTCCACCGTCTCCCGGGTCGTGAACGGGTCCCCGAAGGTGCGGCCGGCGGTGGTCGAGGCCGTCAACGCCGCGATCGAGCGCCTGAACTACGTGCCCAACCGAGCCGCCCGGTCCCTGGCCAGCCGGCAGACGTACGCGATCGCCCTGCTCGTGCCCGAACGGGTGATGACGTTCTTCAACGACCCGTTCTTCGCCTCGGTGGTGCAGGGCATCACCGAGCGGATGGAGGACAGCGACTACATCCTCAACCTGCTGGTCTCGAGCTCCGACCCGAGCCGCAAGACCCGTCGCTATCTGCGGGGCGGCAACGTCGACGGCGCGTTCGTGGTCTCCCACCACGCGGCCGACCGGGACCTGGCCGATCTGTGCGACATCATGCCGGTGGTGTTCGGCGGCCGGCCGTCACTGGCCGACCTCGCGTCCTGCCACTACGTCGACATCGACAACGTGCACGGTGCCCGCTCGGCGGTCGAGCACCTCGTTCACTCCGGGCGCCGGCGGATCGCGACCATCACGGGTCCCGGCGACATGCTCGCCGCGGTCGATCGGCGTACGGGCTGGCAACAGGGTCTGCAGACCGCCGGCCTGGACACCGACGCGCTGGCCGTCGGGGACTTCACCGAGGACGGTGGCGCCACGGGCATGCGCACCCTGCTGGCCGACTGGCCCGACCTCGACGCCGTGTTCGTGGCCAACGACCTGATGGCCCGCGGCGCCCTGGCGGTGCTGGCCGAGGCCGGCCGGTCCGTGCCCGGCGACGTCGCGGTAGTCGGCTACGACGACAGCCCGGTCGCCACGTCGCTGCACCCCCGGCTGTCCACCGTGTCCCAACCGTCGGAGCTGATGGGGCGCCGGATGGCCGAGCTGCTGCTGGCCCTGCTGGCCGGAGATGACCCCGAACGTCTCGACCTGCTGCCCACGACGTTCGTGGCGCGCGAGACGAGCTGATCCTCGATTCGGGGAAGGCACCGGCTGCTGAAAAAGCCGTCGACTGACGGAATGTTCGACACCACTGGCCGCCGGCTGCCGTGAAAGCCGTCGACTGACGGAATGTTCGACACCTCCGGCCCCGGACCGCCGAGCACCTCGACGGCCCGCCGGGTCACATGTTGATCATGTGGCCGCTGATGCCGTGCGCGACCTCCTTGAGGGCCTCCGACAGCGTCGGGTGCGCGTGCACGGTGCGAGCGACCTCCTCGGCGGTGAGATCCCACTGCTGGGCCAGCACCAGCTCCGGCAGCAGCTCGGTCACCTCCGGGCCGATCATGTGCAGACCGAGGATCTCGCCGTACTTGGCGTCCGCCACCAGCTTGACGAAGCCGGTCGCCTCCCCCAGTCCGTGCGCCTTGCCGTTCGCGGTGAACGGGAACTTCGCGGTCTTGATCTCGTAGCCCTTGTCCTTGGCCTGCTGCTCGGTGTAGCCGAACGAGCCGATCTGCGGCTGACAGTAGGTCGCCCGCGGGATCATGTCGTAGTTCATCGGCATGGTCTCGGCGCCCGCGATGGTCTCGGAGGCGACCACGCCCTGCGCCTCGGCGGTGTGCGCGAGCAGCAGCTTCCCGGTGCAGTCCCCGATGGCGTAGATGCCGGGCACGTTGGTGCGCATGTAGTCGTCGATGTCGATTGCGCCGCGCTCGGTCAGCTCCACCCCGGTGTTCTCCAGGCCGTAGCCCTGGGTCCGCGGCGCGAAGCCGATCGCCTGCATGACCTTGTCGGCCTCCAGCACGCCGGGCTTGCCGTCGCCCTTCGCGGGCGACACCGTCACCTTGACCTTGTCGCCGGTGTCGTCGATCGACTCCACCTTGGTGCCGGTGAGGACCTTCACGCCGAGCTTCTTGTACGGCCTTGGCCAGCTCGGCACTGATCTCCGGATCCTCCAGCGGGACCATCCGGTCCAGGAACTCGACGATGGTGACGTCGACGCCGTAGTTGGCCAGCACGTACGCGAACTCGACGCCGATCGCCCCGGAGCCGGCGATGATGATCGACTCCGGCAGCTCCTCGGTCATGATCTGCTCCTCGTAGGTGACCACGCGGTCGCTGAGCGAGGTTCCCGGCAGCAGCCGCGTGGTGGCGCCGACCGAGATGATGCAGTTGTCGAAGGTGACCTCGGTGGTGCCCTTCGGCCCCTCGACGCTGATCGACTTCGCGTCCTTGAACGTGCCCCACCCGTCGATCTCGGTGACCTTGTTCTTCTTCATCAGGAAGTGCACGCCCTTGGCCATCCGGTCGGCCACCGTCCGGCTGCGCTTGTACGCGACGCCGAAGTCGAAGCTGACGTCGCCGCTGATCCCGAAGGTCTTCGCCTCGTGGGTGAAGAGGTGCGCGACCTCGGCGTTGCGCAGCAGCGACTTCGTCGGGATGCACCCGACGTTGTTGCAGACCCCGCCCCAGTACTTCAGCTCGATGATCGCGGTCTTCAGGCCGAGCTGTGCGGCGCGGACGGCGGCGACGTAGCCGCCGGGACCGGCACCGAGCACGACGACGTCGTAGTGGTCACTCATGGGCGTTACTCTAGGGAAGCGGGTACGAGGCCTGTCACCGGCCGGTGTGTGGAAGACGCGACACGCCCCGAATACCAGAAATATCTCACATATGAGTTACGGTCGATCATGTGACGGATACTTCACTGGACCGGATCGGCGCCCTTATCAGGATGCGCGCAAGCACCGCGGCCTCACGCAGACCCAGCTCGCGAGCGTGCTCGGCACCAGTCAGAGCGCCGTGCACCGGATCGAGGCCGGCAACCAGAACCTCAGTCTCGAGATGGTCAACCGCATCGCGGCCGCGCTCGACTCCCCCCTCATCTCGGTCGGCCCGACCGGTCCGGTAGCACCTGCGGGTGCGCGGCGGGGCGAAGCTGAACGGCACCATCGAGGTCCGCTCCTCCAAGAACGCGGCCGTCGCTCTGCTCTGCGCCAGCCTGCTGAACCGCGGCCGTACGGTCATCCGCGGCATCGCCCGGATCGAGGAGGTCAACCGGATCCTCGAGGTGCTGACCAGCATCGGCGTGCAGGCCCGCTGGCTGAACGACGGCGCCGACCTCGAGCTCGATCCGGCCGCACGAGCTCGACCTCGAGGGCATGGACGTCGAGGCCGCCCGCCGGACCCGCTCGGTGATCATGTTCCTCGGCCCGCTGCTGCACTCCTACGCCAACTTCCAGCTCCCGTACGCCGGCGGCTGCGACCTCGGCGCCCGGACCATCGAGCCGCACCTGCAGGTGCTGCGCCGCTTCGGCCTGGACGTCGCCGCCACCGACGGCTTCTACCTGCTGCACGGTGGACCCGGCCGTGGAGCCGGAGCGGCCGATCACCCTGACCGAGCGCGGCGACACCGTCACCGAGAACGCGCTGCTCGCCGCGGCCCTCTCCCCCGGCGTGACCGTGCTGCGCAACGCCAGCCCGAACTACATGGTCCAGGACCTCTGCGTCTTCCTCACCCGTCTCGGCGTGGAGATCGACGGCATCGGCACCACCACGCTGCGGATCCGCGGCGTCGAGCGGATCAACACCGACGTCGAGTTCGCGCCGTCGGAGGACCCGATCGAGGCGATGAGCCTGATCACGGCGGCGATCGTGACCCAGTCCGAGGTCGACGATCCAGCGGGCTCCGATCGAGTTCCTGGAGATCGAGCTGGCGATCCTGGAGGAGATGGGACTCGACTTCACCCTCGGCGAGGAGTACGTCGCCGCGAACGGGCACACCCGACTCGTCGACCTCACGGTGCGCCCGTCGCGGCTGCGCGTCGCCGATCGACAAGATCCACCCGATGCCCTTCCCCGGGCTGAACATCGACAACCTGCCGTTCTTCGCCGTGATCGCGGCCACCGCCGAGGGCAAGACGGTCATCCACGACTGGGTGTACGAGAACCGGGCCATCTACCTGACCGAGCTCAACCGGCTCGGCGCCCACGTGCAGCTGCTCGACCCGCACCGGATCATCGTCGAGGGCCCGACCCGTTGGCGCGGCCAGCAGGTCGTCTGCCCGCCGGCGCTGCGGCCCGGCCGTCTGCATCCTGATCTGCATGCTCGCCGCCCGCGGCGAGTCCGTGCTGCGCGACGTCTACGTGATCAACCGCGGCTACGAGGACCTGGCCAACCGGCTGAACGCGCTCGGCGCGAACATCGAGGTGTTCCGGGACTGAGTCCCGGCCCGCGACCACCGTCTGGCTGTGATCCGCTCGGGTCCGCTCATCCGCTCGAGGGTGCACCCCGAGCAGGTGGGTGGAACTCGAGCGGCTGCGTCTGGCGCCGGATCGCCGATCGCGCTCGGCGTCAGCGCAGCCGTACGGCCTCGAACGTGCGACTGGGCGCCGCGATCTCGTCCTGGGCAGCCACCAGCTGCAGCTCCGACAGGCCCGAGTCGACGGTGATCCGCAGCACCCCGTAGACCACCGCTGCCGTCCTCGCGACGGCCTCGGCCACCGAGCCGGTACGCAGCAGGTGGGCCAGGAAGGTGGCCGCGGTCAGGTCACCGGCGCCGGTGAAGGTGCGCGGCAGCAGCGGGGTGGTCACCGACCAGGCGCCGTCCCCGGTCACCGCGATCATGTCGATGGTCCCCTCGACCGCGCCGGCGTGCACCACCGAGGTGACCAGCACGGTCTCCGGCCCCATCGCCCGGGCCGCATCCGCCGCCGCGAGCACCTCGTCCACGGTGGAGGCGGTCCGCCCGGTCAGGAACTCCAGCTCGAACTGGTTGGGGGTGATGATCTGAGCCGCCGGCACCACGGTGTCGCGCATCAGCTCGGGGATCCCGGGCCGGACGAAGAACCCGCGGCCCACGTCGCCCATCACCGGGTCACAGCAGTAGAGGGCCGCCGGATTCCGCCGCTTCACCAGGGCGACCGCGTCGAGGATCACCGCGCCGACGTCCGCGCCGCCCTGGTAGCCCGACAGCACGGCGTCGACCCGCTCCAGCGCGCCCCGTTCGTCGATCCCGGTGATCACCTCGGCCACGTCGTCGGCCGCCAGCAACGGGCCGCGCCACTCGCCGTACCCGGTGTGGTTGGAGAAGTGCACCGTGAGCACCGGGTAGACCTCGACCCCCATCCTCATCAGCGGGAACGTCGCCGCGCTGTTGCCGACGTGGCCGTACGCGACCGAGGACTGGATGGACAGGATCGTCGTCACGGGCGTCATTGTGGCACCAGCGTCACCGACGGACGGGCGGATTCCGACCGTGCGCGGCGTGTGATCGGGGCCACTCCCAGGGCTTGACCCGTCCCCTTAGAGTTGTGCCCATGTCGGCCGGCGTCGAGGACAGGAGCAGCCGCGATGTGCGTAGCGGCGCCGGTCTCAGCGCAGGGCACCCGCGGCACGCTGCTGGCAGGGCCGCGCACCGGATCCCCACGTCGCCGGTGACCGCGACGCCCGCCGAACCCGAACCCCCCGACGCCTCCCCCGGGCTCGATGCGGAGTCCCCGGTCGATGGCGCGGACGGCTCGGCCGACACGGAGAAGCACCACCAACACCACCACGTCCTGATCGAACCCGACGAGGACCGCTGGGCCTGGCGACGCCGGATCCGGCAGAACCCGCACCAGCTGCGCATCTACCGGGTCGGCGTCGGCTTCGCCGGGCTCCTGCTGATCTGTCTGGGTATCGTGACCGGCCCGCTGCCGGGTCCCGGCGGCATCCCGCTGGTGCTGCTCGGGTTGGCCATCTGGTCCAGCGAGTTCGAGTGGGCCTACCGTCTGCGGCAGCGGTTCAAGGCCGAGATCAAGAGGTTCCGGGGCTGGCCGACCAGTCGCCAGATCGTGTTCTGGATCATCTTCTTCGCGGTCTGCGCGGGCTTCGCCTACACCTACCTCCTCGTTCTCGGTCCCCCTTTCTGGATGCCCGCTGTCGGCGCGAGCCTGCTCGAGCACCTGCCGGGAGTCCAGGCGGGTTAGCCGCCCGCCGACGGCATGCTGGAATGACGGCATGCGCGCGGATGCGTACGCCTACTTCGACACCGACTTCCTCGCCCTCGCTCACCGCGGCGGCGCCCTCTACCCACCCAACCTGCACCGGGAGAACAGCCGGCACGCCTTCGCCCAGGCGGTCGCGCTCGGCTACCGCTACCTGGAGACCGACGTCCACCTGACCGCGGACGGGGTGCTGATCGCCTTCCACGACAACGCGCTCGACCGGGTCACCGACGCCACCGGACGGATCGCCGCCCTGCCGTACGACGTCGTGGCGCGCGCCCGGATCGGCGGGCAGGATCCGATCCCCCGGCTCGCCGAGCTGTTCGAGGCCTTCCCCGACGCACGCTTCAACATCGACGCCAAGTCCTCCGCCGCGGTGGAGGTGCTGGCCCGGACGATCGCCGAGCACGACGCGTACGAACGGGTGTGCGTCAGCTCGTTCGGGATCCGCCGGCTGCACCGGCTCCGGCGGCTGGTCGGCCCGCGGACGGCCTCGTCGGCGTCGGCCGCGGGCATCGCGATCAACCGCTTCGGCCCCTGGCTGACCGCCGCTCTCGACTCGCCCGCCCCGGCGCTGCAGATCCCGTCCGACCAACGCGTCTTCGGCCGCGACCTGAGGATCCTCACCGAGCGGCTCGTGCGCACCGTCCATCGCCACGGCAAGCACGTGCACATCTGGACCGTCGACGACGAGGTGCAGATCGAGCGGTTGCTCGATGCGGGTGTCGACGGGATCTTCACCGATCGACCTGACACGCTCAAGACCGTGCTGCAACGTCACGGCCGATGGACCGAGCATCGCCCCGCCGAGGACTCCCCGTGAGCACGTCGGGGCTCCCCGTCAGCGGGTCGGTCCGGCCGAGGAATCCGCGGCGAGCGGTCGTGTCCTGGGCGATGTGGGACTGGGGCTCGTCGGCGTACTCGACGATCGTGGTCAGCTTCGTGTTCGCGCCCTACCTGACCAACACTGTCGGCGGCCCGGACGCCGCCCTGGGACTGTCCGGTGCCACCTGGCTGGGCATCTCCACGGCCGCGGCGGGTGTGCTGATCGCCGTGCTGGCCCCGGTGACCGGGCAGCGGGCCGACGAAGGGGGACGGCGACGGGCCAGCCTCGCGCTGTTCACCGCCCTGGTGATCGCGAGCACCCTCGGCCTGTTCTTCGTGAAGGACGCCCCGGCCTATCTGTGGCTGGGCCTGGTCCTGATGGCGGCCGGCTCGGTGTTCATGGAGTTCGCCTACGTCTCCTACAACGCGATGCTGCACCAGATCTCCACCCCCGCGAACATCGGCCGGATCTCCGGCTTCGGCTGGGGCAGCGGCTACCTGGGCGGCATCGTGGTGCTGCTGGGCGCGTACCTGCTCTTCATCTCCCCCGAGGTCGGGCTCTTCGGGGTGACGGACGCGGAAGGGCTCCGCTATCGGGTGCTGGCCATCGTGGTCGCCGTCTGGTTCGGGATCTTCGCGATCCCGGTCCTGCTGACCGTGCCGGAGGTGCCGGCCAGCCAGGCGACTCCGCTGAGCTACCTCGACTCGTACAAGAAGCTGATCCGCGACGTGCGGATCCTGTTCCGCACCGATCGCCACGTCGTCTGGTTCCTGCTGGCCAGTGCGATCTACCGCGACGGGCTCGCGGCGGTGTTCAGCTTCGGGGCGGTGCTCGCGGTCTCCGTCTACGGACTGAGCGCGTCCGGCGTCGTCATCTTCGGTGTGGCGGCCAACGTGGTGGCGGCCGTGGGCGCCTTCGTGGGCGGTCTGGTCGAGGACCGGATCGGACCCAAGACCATCATCCTGGTCTCCCTCGGCGGTCTGGTCGTCTCCGCCACCGTGCTGCTCTTCGCGTCGGGGTCGACGATGTTCTGGATCTTCGGGCTCGCCCTGTGCCTGTGGGTCGGACCGGCACAGGCGAGCTCGCGGTCGTTCCTGGCCCAGCTCGCCCGGCCCGGCCAGGAGGGCCAGCTCTTCGGTCTGTACGCGACCACGGGCCGGGCGGTGTCGTTCCTGGCGCCGGGTCTGTTCGCCCTGTTCAGCGGCGCGTTCGCCAGCGACCGGATGGGTATCGTGGGGATCGCCGTCGTGCTGCTGGGCGGCGGGGTCTGCATGGCCTTCGTACGTGCTCCGGACCGTCGCGCGACGGAGACCGTCGATCTTCGCTAGCCTGAACCGGAACATTCGGGATGCATCGATAGTTGAACCTCTCGGGGAAAGAAACCACACAGGTTGACCAGCGGTACGGGAGGCAGACATGGCAGATCGTTCTTTGCGAGGCACCGGTCTCGGTGCGAAGAGCTTCGAGGACGAGGCAGGTGTCGAGTTCGCGGCGCGGCGCGAGGTCGGCTTCGACTGCCCTCGTCAGCACCACTTCACGCTGATGTTCGCCGCGGAGGCGGAGACGCCGGCGGTGTGGGAGTGCCCACGGTGCGGCGGCGAGTCGCTGCGTTCCGACGGCGTCCGGGCGGAGGCCAAGGAGGAGAAGCCGGTGCGTACGCACTGGGACATGCTCCGGGAGCGCCGCAGCATCGCCGAGCTGGAGGATCTGCTGGCCGAGCGCCTGGATCTCCTCCGCTCCGGTGAGCTGGGTCCGAACTACGCGTCCGCGAATCGCGGTCGTAAGAGCGCCTGAGGCAGCAAGGCCGGCTCCGAGGAACTGGCCCGTGCGTCGATGTGGCACCTGATCTGATCAGATCGGGTGCCACACGTCTGTTCGGAGCGCTGTGCCACCGCCCGTACGACGTCGCGTGCCGAGGCCGCTGTGACCTGACTAGCGCTGAGTCGGACCGTCCTCGATCTCGCCGGCGATGATCACGGGGCCCTCACTCGGTGGGTTCGAGGGGTCAGGCACCGTCTCGCCCTCGATCACGGTGCCGCCCTGGCGCAGGTAGACGGTCGACACCCCCAGCCGGCTCATCCGGCGGGCCATCCCGTAGGCCAGGACCTTGCGGGCCAGCGGCCGGGTGAAGGGCAGCAGGAACAGCAGCCCGAAGACGTCGGTGATGAAGCCCGGCACCACCAGCAGCACGCCGCCGACCAGGATCAGGGCCGTGTCGGCCAGCTCACCGCTCGGCACCTTCCCGCTGGCGAAGGTCTCGTTCAGCTCCTTCCATGCCCGGGTTCCTTCCCGGCGCATCAGCCAGGCGCCGAGCAGCGCCTCGCCGACCAGGATGGCGAGGGTCCACCAGACACCGATCAGCTGGCCGACCTGCACGATCAGGTAGATCTCCAGGAAGGGCAGAGCCACCATCACCACCAGCAGGACCGACAGGATCCACCCGCCGCCGCCGCGTCGCTGAAGCTCCGGGTCGGACACGGTCAGACCAGCTCGCGACGCTTCGTGCTCGCGAGCCCGCGCAGCTGTCGGGCACGGTGCTTGACACCCCACCAGGTCGTGCGGACGAGGGCCTCGGCGACGATCTTCTGGCTCATCTTGGACTGACCGTACTCCCGCTCGACAAAGGTGATCGGCACCTCGACGACCCGGTAGCCGGCCTTGAGGGCGCGCCAGCCCAGGTCGATCTGGAAGCAGTAGCCGGCCGAGGCGATCTCGTCGAACTTGATGCCACGCAGGGTGGCAGCCCGGAAGGCGTTGAAGCCACCGGTGGCGTCGCGCAGCGGCACCCCGAGCATCATCCGCGTCCACAGACTGCCCCCGCGGGACAGGATCTCGCGCGACTTGGGCCAGTTGACGACCTTGCCTCCGGGCACCCAGCGCGAGCCCTTGACCATGTCCGCATCCTGCAGCGCGTCCAGCAGCAGGGGCAGCTGCTCGGGCTGGTGCGACCCGTCCGCATCGTGCTCGACCAGCACGCCGTAGCCGCGTTCGAGCCCCCAGCCGAAGCCGGCCAGGTAGGCCGCGCCGAGACCCTCCTTGCCGAGCCGGTGCAGGACGTGGATGTGGTCGTCGGCGGCCGCCAGCTCGTCGGCCCGCCGGCCGGTGCCGTCGGGTGAGTTGTCGTCGGCGATCAGGATGTGGGCGTCCGGCACGGCGGACCGCAGCCGGGAGGTGATCATGTCGATGTTCTCCCGCTCGTCGTAGGTCGGGATGACCACCAACACACGACCGAGATCGTCGCTCATCTGCCTGCTGCCTCCGGGTCCGCCGTGCCCCGGTCGGTCGACCAGGACGTCTCATCCTGCCGCACCGGAGCTGTCGCCGTCTGTCGGCGAGCCCGGCGGGCGTACGCGGCCAGTCCCAGGAACAGGGCCAGCAGACCGCCCAGGGCGAGCCCCCGATCCACCCACGGCGCGACCAGCACCGCGGGCGTGAGTCCGCTGCGGAGAGGCATGTCGACCACCAGTGACGCGGCGGTGAACTCACTCGTCCGCTGGACCACCCGACCGTCGGCGTCGATGAAGCCCGAGACGCTGTTGGTGGTGGCCACCGCGATCTCCCGTCGGCTCTCCATCGCCCGAGCCCGGGTGATCGCGAACTGCTGCTCGATCTGCCCGGTGCCCCCGTAGGTGGCGTTGTTGCTCTGCACCACCAGCACCTGCGCGCCGCCGCGCAGGGTGGAGTAGATCGTCGAGTCGTAGGCCAGCTCGAAGCAGATGATGTCGCCGACCTTGATGGTGCGGCCGCCCAGCGGGACCGTCAGCACCCCCGGGGTGGTGCCGGCCACGGACTGGGCGCCGACCTCCTTCAGGATCGGGATCAGCGGCAGCAGCTGGGTGCGGAACGGGATCCACTCACCGAACGGCACCAGGTTCTGCTTGTTGTAGCGGGCGAGGATGCCGGCGACCGGGTCCCACCACAGGGCCGCGGTCTGCCGCTCGTCGGGGCCGGGCCCCTCCATCACCGCCCCGACCAGGATCGGGCGATCGGCGAGCGTGGCCGCGGCCTGCACCGTACGCCCGGTGACGGGGTCGAGCGTGGGGTCGATGTCGGTCGAGTTCTCCGGCCACAGGATGAAGTCCGGCATCGGGGCGAGACCGAGTCGCGCCTTCACCATCAGGTTGATGGTCTCGCTCAGGTGGTTGTTGGTGACCGACCGCATCCGGCCGAGGGCCTCGATCCCCCGCCCCGGCACGTTGCCCTGCACGATCCCGACCTTCACCGAGCCGTCGGTCGCCGAGCTGGTCAGCGGGACGTGACGCAGGCCGGCGCCGAGCAGGACCAGCACGACGATCCCGACCCCGACCGGGATCAGCCGACGACGAGCGGCCGGATCGTGGCGATGGCTCGCCAGCAGCACGACCGCGTACGCGACGCTCTGGGCGACGAGCGCGACGCAGAACGAGACACCGGCCACCCCGATCACCGGCAGGAACCCGGCCAGCGGGGTGTCCACAGCGGCGTACGCGAGCCGGACCCAGCCGAAGCCGCCGAACGGGAGCCGGGAGTAGAGGAACTCGATCAACGACCAGCACAGCGCTGCGGCCAGGGGCCACCAGCGCAGCGCCGCGGTCAGGTGCAGGGTGAGTCCGAGCAGCCCGAAGAACAGGGCCTCGAAGGCGATCAGGAGGACGGCGATCCAGCTGCCGAGCACGTGGATCCAGCTGATCGAGACGCCCAGCAGGCCCAACCCGTACAGATAACCGACCCCGAACGCCGACCGGCGCGGCCGGAGGAGATCGCCGTCGCGGACGAGCAGGGTGATCGCGGGAATGCCCAGGAGAAGAAGAGGCCAGAGTCCGTACGGCTGCCAGGCGAGCCCGGTGAGCACCCCCGCCAGCACGGCCGCCAGCCCCCGCAGCCAGCGGTTGTGACGCCAGTCGAAGCGGTCAGTGGTGTCGACCGCCGCCGGTTGGAGCACATCGGCACTGGCGGTGGACACCCCGAGATCTTACCGGGGTGTTCCAGGGCGATCTGTCAATGAACGCGGTCGTGCGGCGGTGGTCCGGTCCGCGGTGGGGGTGGGTGGGAGGTCTCGGGCCAACCATCCGCCCTCGCAGGCTCGGGCTCCCGCCAGACCCGTCCACGGCCCTCGACGCACCCACCCACCCCCACCGCTCTGCTCTCGACGTGCGTGTCCGGGCGCCCAGTGCCAGTCACAGGAGCAAGGGCCGAACCCGGAGCGAGAAGGCAAGCGATGGGGGTCTGGGGTGGGTCGAAGGGACCTGGACGGGTCTGGCGGGAGCCCGAGCTCGCGAGGGCGGATGGTCGTCCCGAGACCCACCCCAGACCCCCATCGCGACGCCCTCCTACACGGGGAGATGGCCTTTCGGGAAGCCTCCGTTGCTGTAGAGGAGCTGGCCGTTGATCCAGCCGCCCTGGTCACTCAGGAGGAAGCGGACCAGGTTGGCGACGTCGGTGGGGGTGCCGAGGCGGCCGAGGGGTTGGGCGGCGAGTCCGCTGGCGCGGATGGCGTCATCCATCCAACCGGTGTCGACCGGTCCGGGGTTGATCACGTTCGCGCGCAGGCCACGGTCGCCGAGCTCGTGGGCGGCAGCCAGGACCAGCCGGTCCAGGGCGCCCTTGGTCGACCCGTACGGGAGGTTGCCGACGGTGTGGTCGCTGGTCAGGGCGATCACGCTGCCGCCGGTGGCGGGCAGCTGGCGGGCGAAGGCAGCGGTCAGCAGCCAGGTCGCGCGGACGTTCACCGCGTAGTGCCGGTCGAAGCTCTCGACGGTGGTGTCGAGCACGCCGGAGTCGACGCTCTCGCAGTGCGACATCACCAGCGCGTCGAGCGGGCCGATCAGCTCGGCGGCCCGTTCGACCACACTGGCCGCCTGCTCGGGATCCTCCAGATCCGCTTCGAGCAGCTCGACCCGGCGGCCGGTGGCGCGGAGGGTCGTGGCCAGCTGGTCGGGATCGTCCGGGCTGCCGTCGAGTCCGAGACGTCCGTCGTAGGGCTGCCAGTAGGACAGCACGAGGTCCCAGCCGTCCTCGGCCAGACCGGCCGCGATGCCGGCTCCGATCCCACGCAGTCGACCTACCCCGGTGATGAGTGCGGTGTGCGCCATGGTGTCGGAGCCTACGTAGTTCTGCGCATAGCGGACGCTCCAGGTCCTCGCCGACGATGTCAGCGGCGGGTCAATCGCACCACGGGGAGGGACACATGGCCTGGGGAGCCGTCGGCGGCGGACATGATCACCACCACGGCAGCGCCACGTCCTGACCAGGAGCGGCCGACCCGCGAGCTGCTCGCCACCCTGTGGGTGACGTCATTCGGCCTCCTCTTCGCCGGGTCCTGGGTGCCCGCCTGGTCCGGTGACGAGGCCGCAACGATCATGGTCGCCCGCCGGTCCCTGAGCGAGGTGTGGCAGACCAGCACGTACGACCCGGCGCTGCAGCCGTACTACCTGCTGGTCAACGTCCTCGCGGTGCCCTCGACGGCGTCGTGGTGGATGCGGCTCAGCTCGGTGCTTGCCATGGCCTCCGCGGTCACCCTCACGGCGGCCACGGCCCACCGGTGGCTGGGACGACCGGGCGCGATCGCGGCCGGGCTGGTGATGCTCGCGCTGCCGGCCACCTCACGCTACGCCCACGACGTCCGCCCCTACGCCCTCAGCGTGCTGCTGGCGGTGGCCCTCGTCTGGTGCTGGGCCGGCGGGCTCGACAGGTGGCCGCGCCGGATCGCCTGCACCGCCTTGGTCGCCGGACTCGGCCTGACCCAGCCGTACGCCTTGCTGCTGGTGCCGGTCCTGGTGGCCACCACTGCCCTGCAGCCGCAGCGAAACCGGCGGACCGAGCTGCTGGCGGTTGGCGGTTGTTCCGCTGCGGGCGTGCTGTTGATCAGCCCGTTCCTGCTGTTCGTGGGCGAGCGGGCCATCGGCCAGATCGATCCGCCGCCCCTGACACCGGCCAACCTCGTCGAGGAAACCCTCCGGCTGCCTGCCGCCGTCCTCGCCCCACCCCTGGCTCCGGTCTTCGCGTTGCTCGTGCTGCTGCTCACGCTGGCCGGAGTCGTACGAGCGTGGCGGGCCGCCGACCTCCGATCGTTCGCCATCCTGATCAGTGGCTGGCTGCTGCTACCGCCGGTCACGCTCTGTCTGCTGCAGCTGATCGGCGGTGGTCCGGGACTGGTGGCTCGCTACTGGACGTTCTGTCTCCCGGCGATCTCCATCGGTGCTGCGGTGAGCCTCAGCTCCCTGTGGGCGTGGCGGCGGGCCGTTGGTCTGGGGCTGCTCGCGACGCTGGTGCTGCTCGGGCTGCCGACCCAGCTCTGGATCCGTACGGCCGACGGGCACCTCGGACAGCGCTGGCGGGACCTGGCCGTCGCACTGGACCATCCAGCGCTGCGGGACGCTCCGCTGCTCGTGGAGGGTTGGAGCTACCGAGCTCTGGTCAGCAACGACCCAGCGTTGGCCGAGCGGATGGTGCTAGTCGTCGACCCGGCACCGGAGGGCCGCATCAACCCGCGCACCAGTGGTCCCGGCTCTCCCGTCTTCGCGCGGCTGCTCGACGAGCACGGGCGGGTGGTTGTCCTGCAGGGCGAGCAGGGCTACGCCGAGACCCTGCCCACTCGTCGTCTGTTCGCGGACTTCGGGCCCGAGCTCAGGTCGTACCCGTTGCTGCCGGTGCGCTGTGCCTACTTCGGCGAGCCGCTGGGCGTGTTCACCACCGCGGAGGCGGCCCTGACCGTCGAGGAGGCCGACGGGGTCGCCCAGCAGATCACCAGCGTCGCTCCGCGACGCGTCCGATGCGCGGTCGGCGGTGCGTAGACCCTGGTCGCTCGCCCCGCTGACCATCGTGCTCGGCGCCGTGCTGAGCGTCGGTCTGGGACCTCTTGCGGCGGCTGAGCCCAGGTGCAGCACGGTGGCGTCGACGGCGGCGCCGACGGCCAGAGGTACGACTGGACCCTCAGCAGAGACGGCAGGGAGACCATGCGCGGCTCCTTCACCTACGTCGACGACGACGAGGACTGGGTCACCGGTTCCGACCTCTTCGACGAGCTGCCCCTGGGCGTCTACCGCCTCGCCTACTACCGGGCCGGTGAGACGGTGGCCGTCGACGAGCAGGACTTCGAGGTCCTGCGATGCGTCACCGCGGTGGGCGGGTGCCGAACGATGACCTTCACCAACCCGCTGGACAACCCTGCGCTCGCGATCCGGTACGAAGCCGGGGACGATGACGGCAGCGACGACCCAGCCGTCGACGACGGACGCACGATCACCCTGGCGCCCGGTGAGACCCGCACCGTGTCCACCTTGCGGGAGGTCGCCGGCTGGGCAGCGTCCCGCTGGTTCAGCGCAGACCAGCCCAGCTCGTTCGGTGGCGAGGACTGGCAGGTCGACGTCGGGTCGCACTGCGGCGACACGATGACCCGCGGGCAGGTGACCTGCGCCGCCAGCCCGCAGTCCACCGCAGCTGTCGACTTGTGGCTCACCCCGCCCGGGGGTCGCCCTGCCCGGTACAAGGCGTTCGACTTCCACGAGCTCGTCAGCTCAGGCCCGGTCGGCCGCGGTGAGCACCTGCAGCTGCACCTGCCACCCAGCTCCTACGACCTCCACTTCTTCACCGACGAGAACGAGCTGGCGTACGACCGGGTCTTCATCGAGGTGCCGACCTGCCTGCGGGTGACGTCGACGTGCGAGGGGCTGTCGCTGCGCGATCAGGGGACCTGGACGGCGTACGACGTGAGGTACAGGGTCGACGACGGACCGTGGAAGGCGATCCGGATCGGAGGGGGGAAGACGAAGCAGCTCCCCCTGCCGTCGGGCTCGACCGTGACGTGGCTGGCCACGACCCGATTCGTGGAGGAGCCGATCGGGTGGCAGATCAGCGCCGGCAGCGGTAGCGCCGTCGCCGGTGTCTGCGGCACCGAGCACGGTGACCTGGCCTCGACCGGAGGCCCACGGCGCAGCCTGGACGTCCTGCTCGTCGCCGGCTGCCTGCTGCTGGTCGGCGTCGGAGCGGCCACCCGCGGCGGGCGACTTCGCGTCTGAGTTGATGCGCAACTGGTTGAAGTGCGGTTGAATCCTGGCCACGGACGTGCACAGGGCGGTGTGCGCGGGCGAGGGCGGAGGCCGTCGTGGCGGACCAGCAGCGCGTGGTCGACTGGCTTGACGACGTCCTGGCCTGGCTGCGCGAACCGCTGACCGAGGTGCCGGTGGATCGAGTGCTGAGTCGGTTGGGGTCGGCGTTCGACCTGAACCACTGCAGCTGGTACCACCAGCTGGGGCAGGTCATCACTGAGATGAGGTTCGACGGACCCAACGTCATGGAACAGCACGCCGAGACCCTCGCCGAGTTCCTGGACGGGCAGTACCGGGACTGCCACCCGCTGACCGCTTGGTACGACCGGGACCCGACCACTGCGCCGCAGTCCTGTGCCCGGGTGCCGAGCGCCTTGGTCCCCCGGAGTCGCCGGTCGATCCTGATGGACCCCCTGGCGAAGCTGGGACTCGAAGAGCAGATGATGCTCTACTACCACCGCGACAGCAGATCCGCGAACTCCTTCGTCGTGGCCCGCGGCGGACGCGACTTCGACGACGACGACCTGGCGATGGCGGGCTACGTGCAGCGCTCGCTGGTGACCCTCGACCGCCAGGCCCAGATCCTGGGTGGTTGCCGATCCGGAGGCGGCATCCCGGCGGCCGAGCTCGGTCTGACCGGTCGCGAGCTCGCCGTGCTGCAGCTGCTGAGCGACGGGCTCAGTGCCCGGCAGACCGCGCGTCGACTGGCCTGCTCGCCGCGGACGGTCGAGAAGCACCTGCAGCACGCCTACCGGAAACTCGATGTGCGGGACCGGTTGAACGCGATCAGGGTGGCGCGGTTGGCCGGCGCGGTGGTCGAGCGTGCTCCGACTCCGTCGGCACCGATCGTCTGACCGACCCCGGATCCTGCCACCGAGTCGACAACGAACGCCGACCACGCCTAGCCCAGCACCAGATCCCGCCGCGAAGTCACGCGCGGTCGGGTGGACCCGGGAGCAGCCCGCGACGGTCGAGCACCACCCGGCCGTCGACGAGCAGCGCGGCGAGCGTCGGGAACGGCGCACCGCCGGCCAGGTCCGGCAGTCCGGTGCCCGGATCGAGCGACCCGGGCTCGGCGTCCCACACCGCCAGGTGCGCGCGCTGCCCCGGAACCAGAAGTCCCGCATCGACGTCACCGGCAGCCAGGTGCCCGCCGCGAGTCGCCGCCGCGAACGCCTCCCCGAGCGTGACCCGCTGGTCGGGCCGGGAGTGCCGGACGGCGTCGGCCACCATGGCCCAGCCCGCGAGCGGGGTCACCGGAGCGTCGGTGCCGTAGGCGACCACTCCCCCTGACCGGTGCCAGTCGGCCAGCGGGTTCATGGTCGCCGCCCGCCGGGAACCGAGGCGTTGCTCGTACAGCTCCCCCGAGCGACCCCAGGCTGCGTCGAACGCCGGTTGCACGCTGCCGGCCACGCCGAGTCGGGCCAGGGTCGCGATCTGCTCGTCGGTGACCAGCTCGACGTGCTCGAGCCGATGGCGCGCCCGACGCACCGCGTCGACCCCGAGACGGTCCGCGACCTGCACCAGACCGGCCACCGCGGCGGTGACCGCGGCGTCACCGATGCAGTGGAAGCCACCCGACAGGCCGGCCCGGGTGCACAGGGTCAGGTGGTCGGTGATCTCCTCCACGGTCAGATAGCGGGCACCCGTCCCGGTGTCGTCGGCGTACGGCTCGTTCAACCAGGCGGTTCGCGAGCCGATCGCGCCGTCCACGCACAGGTCCCCCGCCAGGCCACGGACACCGTCCGCCGTCACCTGAGCGATCAGCGACGGTGTGGCCCGCTCACCCCAGTAGGTGACCACGTGCTGCCCCTGCTCGGCCCCCGCCGAGACGACCCGCTCCAGATCCTCGTACGGTCCCAGGTGCGGGCCACCCAGCTCGTGCAGCGTGCCCACCCCCAGCGCGGCCGCCCTCCGCAGTGCTGCCCGGGCGGCGCCTCGGCGGTCGGCGTCGGAGAACAGCTCGTTGACTGCTACCCGGCACCGGTGGTGCGCGTCCTGGCTGAGCAACCCGTCGGCCCGGAAGCCCACCTCCGTCGACAGCCCCGGAACCCGGTCGGCCAGACCCGACGACACGACGGCCGAGTGGACGTCGACCCGGGCGAGGTAGACCGGAACCGACGCTCCGCCCGCCCGGTCCAGCTCGGCTCGCGTCGGTGGTCGTGGATCCGGCCAAGCCCGCTCGTCCCAGCCCTGCCCGAACAGCACTGTCACGCCGCCGACCGCCAGCCGGCCGGCGACCGCGTCCAGCAGCTCCGCCCGACTCCGACAGTCGTGCAGATCGAGACCGACCTCGAGCAGCCCGGTCTGCACGCTGTGGACGTGCGCATCGACGAAAGCGGGAGTCACGAGTCGACCGTTCAGGTCGAGACGGGCGATGTCGGATCCGACCATGACATCGAGCTCAGCCCCGCCGACCGCGAGGATCTGCCTGTTCCTGAGGTAGAGGGAGCTGGCTTCTGATCGATGGCCCGTCGCTATCCGGCCCGAGCACAGGAGAAGATCGCCATCCTCGAAGTCGGGCATGACGTCATTGTCGCTGTGCTGGCCGGGAACGAGTCGTACGTGGGCCGAAAGTACCTCGAACCACACCGGCGGAATGATCTCTGGCGAAGAGGCCGCAGCACTAGGGTGTCGGCGTGATCACGACTGTGCTGCGCTCAGGTGTCCACGAGGTCCGCGATGGGGTGCGTCTGCTGCGTCAGGACCCGGACATCCCCTACCGCGACGGGGCGGAAGAGCGGCTCTGGGAGATGGTGAAAGCAGCTGCCGACGTCAGCTCCGACAGCACCGAGATGCTCGAGGTCGCCAAGGGTTGGGCGGAGCAGTACCACACCCACCCGGCCCGAGCCAACGTGCTGAGGGCCCTCCAGATCTCGGCTGACTCGAATGTGCTGGAGGTCGGTGCAGGCTGCGGACCGATCACCCGCTATCTGGGAGAGACCGGTGCGCAGATCGACGCGCTCGAACCTGTTCTCCCCCGGGCACGGGTGGCGCGCGAGCGCACGCGCGATCTCGGCAACGTCAAGGTGTTCTGTGGCAACTTCGAGGACGTTCCGCCCGACCCGGTCTACGACCTGGTGATCGTCGTGGGGGTCCTGGAGTACGTCGGCGGCGGGGAAGCGGAGCCCGAACCATATCTTGGCTTTCTCCGCGAGTGCCGTACGCGCCTCCGACCCGGTGGCTGCCTCGTGCTGGCGATCGAGAACAAGCTCGGAGTCAAGTACCTCACGGGCACCGGTGAGGACCACAGCGGGCGGATCTTCCACTCGGTCGAGGACTATCCGCGCCTGGGTCCAGCCCGCACGTTCAGCTCGACCGCGCTGCTGGACATGATGACCGCCTGCGACTTCTCGCCACGACTGTTCGGAGTGTTCCCTGACTACAAGCACACACGGGTCGTCCTCGATACCGAGCGGCTCTACGCCACTGCGCCGGACCTGCTGGAGAACCTGCCGTCGTTCCCGAGCCGCTATGCCGGCACCAAGAGGGTGCACCTGGCCAGCGAAGAGCGGGTCTGGAAGGAGTTGGTTCGCGATGGTCTCGCGGCGCACTTCGCGAACTCGTTCTTGGTGATCGGGAGCACTGAGGATCCCTCTGGCCTCTGGCCGGATGACCGGCTGGCGAAGTACTTCTCCATCAACCGACGGCGCGAGTACGTGGCGAGCACCACCGTGTCGCTGAAGAACGACGAGATCCGCCTCGATCGGGCTTACAGCCCCGATCCCGGCCCACTCATCACCGAGGGCGTCAGATCGTGGAGCTACGTTGCCGGGTCGTCGTTCCTGGACGCGTTCTCCAGCGCCGACGACAGTGGTCGGCAACAGCTTCTGCGCCGCTGGATCGAGCTCGTTCGAGTGGCCGCCACCCATGACACCGTGCCGCTCGACGCCCTCCCGTCGAACGTCATCATCAGCGACGACGGCCAGCTCCAGCTGATCGACAGCGAGTTCCACGACCACGCTCCGATCAACGAGGTCATCGCAAGAGGGCTCTTCTGGCTGGCGGTCAATCTGGGTCGCACCACGACGCCGGAGACCTGGTCTCCCGCTCGGACGATCGGTGACCTCTGTTTGCAGATCGCCGAGCTGGCGGAAGTCCCCATGGATGCTGCGGCCCTCGACCGCTTCCTCGAGCACGAGGCTGAGTTCCAGGTGGCTGTGACCACCAACCACGTCGGACCGGATGCCGTGTCCGACGCAGCCACGACGTTGCGCAAGACGCGCGACACGCCGCTCTGGCACACCCAGCTCGGGCGTCGACTCCACCACCAGCTCGACGAGGCGGTCGCCGCACGAGATCTGCTGCAGACCACTGTGGATGCGCAGGCGAAGCAGGTGGACGAGCTTCGTCGATCGCTCCAGAAGAGCAGGGCGAAGACGCAACGGGCCGAGCAGGCGGTCTCCCGGTTGAAGGGGTCTCGCACCTACCGGCTCGCCGACTCGCTGCGGCGGGGCGTACGGAGGATCGTCCCCCGGCGCTGAACCCGTCGGGATCAGGTCTGGGAGATCTCCGGGCGGTTCTCGTACGCCGTCGAGAGCACCGTGGTGGTGTGCGTGGAGCACTTCGCCTCGGCGCGGATCCGGGCCAACAGGGACTCCAGGGCCGCCATGGTCGGGACCTGGACCTTCAGCAGATAGCTCGGCTCGCCGGCGACCGAGTAGCAGGAGATGATCTCCTCGATGTGCTGCAACCGGTCCGGCGCGTCGTCGGCCTGGCTGGGGTCGAACGGCTTGATCGCCACGAACGCGGTGACCAGCTGACCGAGCTGAGCGGGGTCGAGCACGGCCCGGTAGCCCTTGATGACACCACGCTGCTCGAGCCGCCGCACGCGCTGCTGCGCGGCCGAGGTCGAGAGGCCCGTCTCCTTGCCGATGTCGGTGTAGGACATCCGGCCGTCGCGCGCCAGCAGCGAGAGAATGCGGCGGTCCAAGGGCTCCATGGCACGTATCGTGCCAGGATCTCCCCGTGGGATCGCAAAGATTGCTGCTTCTTGATACGGCGTCGCTCTACTTCCGAGCCTTCTTCGGGGTGCCCGACAGCTTCCGGGCGCCCGACGGGACGCCGGTCAACGCCGTTCGCGGCCTGTTGGACTTCATCGCCCGCCTGGTGGACACGTACCGACCGACCCACCTGGCCTGCTGCTGGGACAACGACTGGCGGCCGGACTGGCGCGTCGAGCTGATCCCCAGCTACAAGGCGCACCGGGTCGCCGGGGCCGGCGAGAGCTCTGTCGAGGAGATGGCGTCGTCGTCCGGCACCGCCGGCGAGACGGCACCGGACGATCTAGCGGTCCAGGTGCCGGTGATCATCGACGTGCTGAACGCGCTGGGACTGGCCATCGTCGGCCATGACGGGTACGAGGCCGACGACGTGATCGGCACGCTCGCCGCCACGGCCTCGATGCCGGTCGACGTGGTGACCGGTGACCGGGACCTGTTCCAGGTGGTCGACGACGCGCGCGAGGTCCGGGTGCTCTACATCGCCCGTGGCGTCGGCAAGCACGAGCGGGTCGACGACGCCTGGGTGCGGGCCAAGTACGACATCCCGGCGGCGCACTACGTGGACTTCGCCGTGATGCGCGGGGATGCCTCGGACGGGCTGCCCGGGGTGGCCGGGATCGGCGAGAAGACGGCCGCGTCGTTGATCAACTCCTACGGTGGGCTGGACGAGATCCTCGCCGCGGCGAGCAGTCCGGACACCACGATCAGCGGCGGCGTCCGGTCCAAGCTGGGCAAGGCCATCGACTACCTGGCGGTCGCGCCGACGGTCGTGGCCGTGGCCACCGACATCGATCTCGGGGTCACCCCCGATGATCTCCGGCTGCCGGCGGCACCGGCCGATCCGAAGGGTTTCGCGGCCCTGACCGAGAGGTACGGCCTGGGCGGCAGTGCCGAACGGGTCATGGCCAGTCTCGCCGGACCGAGTTGATCTTGGCCGACGCGGCTGAGCTCGACCGGATCCGTACGGCGATCGACCGGGTCAATGAAGCTCGGGGGCGGCCGTACGTGGTCGAGCTGTCGGCGGATCCCTCGGTGGCGGAACCGGCGGCGGTGATCACGGCCTACGGGCGTGGCAGCGATCCGATCGTCCTGTGGGGCTCGTGGCTGGACAGCGAGGTGATCATCGGCGTCGAGCCGCTGGTGGAGCTGCGGGGTCTGGCGGCCGCGGACTGCTGGACGCCACTGCGGACCTGGCCCCAGACGGAGCCGGGTCGGAATCCTGAGGCGGACGCGATCGGCGGTGGCTGGTTCACCGTGCTGGGCTACGACCCAGGGACGTCCTGGCTCGCCTTCTGCGATGCGGTGCTGCGGCGCCGCGCCGACGGGAGCTGGGCGTTCGAGAGTCTTGGGCTGGTTGGTCGAGAGGACGCGATGGCGGCCGCTGTCGCCCGGGCGCGGTCGGCGCTCTCGGCTGGTGGCCCTGTCGACAGGGCGGCCAGCGCGCGGCGGGGAGCCGGACCCGCGATCGGGCCGCTGTCCCCCGTCGCCGGGATCCCGGCCGCCGCGGATGATCATCTGGCCGGGGTCGAGCGGGTGATCGGCAGGATCCGGGCCGGCGAGGTCTACCAGCTGAACCTGTGCACGCGGTTGACGGGCGAGCTGTGGGTGGATCCCCTGGAGCTGTTCGTACGGACGACCATCTCGACTCGTCCAGCCTACGGAGCCCACCTGCCGACTGATTCCGACACGACCCTGGTCAGTCTCAGCCCGGAACGCTTCCTGACCGTCGTCGATGGTCGGGTGACCACGTCGCCGATCAAGGGAACCACCAAGCGCAGCGACGATCCCGACGGTTCGCTGCTGCGGTCGTCGGCCAAGGACGCCGCCGAGAACATCATGATCACCGACCTGATGCGCAACGACCTCTCACGGGTCTGCGCGCCGGGCAGTGTGACGGTGACCGGTCTGCTGGAGATCCAGCCGCATCCGGGGGTGTGGCACCTGGTGTCGACGGTGACCGGGGAGCTGGCCGACGGGGTGGGGCCGGCGGACCTGCTGGCGGCGACCTTTCCGCCCGGTTCGGTGACCGGCGCACCGAAGTCGAGCGCCGTCCGCGCGATCGCTGGCGAGGAGCCTCACCAGCGAGGGGCGTACACCGGTGCCGCCGGTCTGATCACGGGCGACGGTCGGGCCGAGCTGAGCGTGCTGATCCGCACCTTCGAGGCGTCGGGCGGGCGGGTCGAGCTCGGCGTCGGTGGCGGCATCACCGTGGACAGCGTGCCGGTCCGGGAGTGGCAGGAGTGCCTGCACAAGGCCGAGCCGCTGGCGCGCGCCGCGGGCTCGCGGCTTGTCGACGGCCTGGATGATCGGGCCGCCGAGATTCCCCCCGGTCTGCTCGCCCAGGGGGTGTTCGAGACCATCCTCGCCCAGCACGGCCGACCCCTCCGGCTGGCCGACCATCTGGCGCGACTCGCCCGTTCGGTCCGCGAGCTGTACGGCCGGGAGCTGCCGTCGAACCTGGTCGCCCGGGTCGTCGAGGCGGCGGGTACGCCCGCCGGCGCTACTCCGCGCTCGGCGATCCGTGTGCACGTCGCGCCGACTGGGCGCCGGCGTCTCGACGTGTCTGTCACCTCCCGGCCTCTCGGACCGCGGCTGGAGACGTGCTCGCTCGCGTTGGCGACCCGGAGTGCGGTGTCGTGGCGGCACAAGTGGGCGGACCGCACCGAGCTCCAGGCTGCCGAGGAGCAGACCGCGCCGGCCCTCCCCTACTTCCTCGACCCTTCGGGTCGGGTGGCCGAGACGAGTCGGGGCAACCTGTTCGTGCAGGGTGCCGACGGTGTCTGGCGGACGCCGCCCGCCGGCGAGCACGTGCTGCCGGGGGTGACCCGGCGAGCGCTGCTGGACGAGCTCGGCGACGGAGGTTGCCGTCGAGATCAGCCCCCTTACCTACGGACGACCTCGAGACGGCCCGATCGGTCGTCTGGACCAGCAGCCTGAGTGGGGCCGTGGCGGTTACGGCCTGCGATGGTCGGCGGCTCGAGACCGACCCCGAGCCGGCCACGTGGTCGCGCTGGCTCGGCGTGGTTGACTGAACCGCTGCCGCCGGGGTCGCGGTCAGGCGGTGGCGCCGCTCACCACCTCGGTGATCTCGGGTCCGAAGCGCTCCAGGTCGAACACGAAGTTCGAGCGGAAGGCCTCCCAGGTCCAGCCCCCTGCCGGGTGTCGCAGCAACGCCGGCGACCAGAAATAGTGGATGTCGCCACCCACCAGTGACTTGATCAGGTACTCGTTGAGGGCGGTGTAGCTGTCGCCGGTCAGGACCAGCACGGTCGCGTCCGGCGCGAACATCGTGCTGAACATGCCGCTGCCGGCGAACCCGGCGATGACCCGGGCGTTGGCGAACGTGGCGATCTGATCCCCGAAGGGCAGGTCCTCGGGGTAGACGATGGTGAAGCCCAGCCGCGCGAAGAACTCCTCCACCTCCTCGGCGTTCAGGCAGGTGCGGATCTCGCGCGGTCGACGAGCTGATGAAGATCAGCTCCGGCGTCTGCGTCAGCTCGTGGTTCAGGCACCCGGCTCGGATCCGCTGCCACACGTCGGCCAGCTCCGGCGCGCAGTAGCGCGGCATGGCCCAGTCCGGTGTGCAGCCGTACAGCTCCTCGACCTGCACACCGGCCCCTGGCCGCACGTACTCGACGGTGTCGGGGTCGATGTCCAGGGCGGCGAAGATCTGCCGCTGGAACTCGGGGATCGCTGTCTGGTCGGCACGCAGCGTGAGGAGAGGCCGAAGCTCCGGCACCTGCTCCTTGGCCAGCTGCCAGCCCCAGGTGTTCGACACGACGTCGGTGAGGATGTGCCCGAAGTGGCTGAAGTACTCCGAGTCGAGGTAGAAGAAGGGCCCGTCCAGCGTTCGGCTCGGCTCCTCCTGCTCGCCCGCGGCCCGGGCCAGCGAAGGGCTGGCACTGTGCAGCAGCCGGTGGCTGAGCACGCGCATCTTGGGATTGCGGAAGGTGTCGGGCAACCAGTAGTCCCCGAGCCGCGCGCGCTTGCGGGCGAAGCAGGTGACCCCGCGGTAGCGACGCAAGCCATCGGTCCGGAACGGCGAACTCAGGACGCAGCGTGCGAAGTCCTTCTCCGTGGGTGAACCCGCGGGCTCGGGAGACGTGGGTGGTCGCCGGCTTGGTGGCGATCACCTCACCCCAGCGTCGACCCGAACCGCGCCTTCAGCAGCCGGTTGGCGCGGCTGTCGCGGATCATCCACTGATGGCTCAGCCGCTTGGCGATGATCCAGCCGACCGGGCAGGGCCCTCATCGGCACCGAGACTCCGCCCCAGCTCGACGTCGTAGGTGTGCTCCCCCTGCGTCGTCCCAGCCTTCTCCGCGAGCTCGGCCAGGTGATCTCCATCCGCCGGGCCTCGTCCAGCACCTCCGCCGGCGCCTCGGGCGGTGGCACCGAGTCGACCACGTACCGCCCCCCTGCGGC
>CAWCDP010000010.1:0-697834 GCA_963794405.1 uncultured Actinomycetota bacterium | reverse complement strand
AAGATCGTTGATCGACGCAGTCCCACCTGTGTCGACAGAACCACGCGGGGGCGGCGGGTCTCAGCCGGCCGCGGTGTCCTTCGCCGGGTGCGTGCGTCAGATCTCGATGCCGCTACAGGACCTTGGCCACCACTCCACCCCCGGTGCGTGAGCACAGCACCGTCTAGATCACCCACCGGCGAAGCACCGGCCACACCCATCAGAGTGCGGCACTCGCCATCGCCATCAGGACCCTCAAGAACGGGAGCCAGCCTGTCGCCACCCGGCGACGCCCCGACACGACCACTGCAAGTCCCACATCCCAAGAGGAGACGTCCATGTCCACCGTCACACCCACTGTCCCGCCAGCGGCACCAACCGCCGCGGACCCCGGCCTGTCCCCGACTCGGCTGAACCTGATGCGGGCCGGGTTCCTACTGATGGGGGTCGGACTGGCCCTCGTGAAATGGCCCCTCCTTCTCCATGCCGCCTCTCTGCCGTTCTACGACGGGGCAACACTCTGCCTCCTCACGGCCATGTCGCTGCTGGCCTTCCTGGGTTTGCGGTACCCGATCAAGCTGCTCCCGATCTTGCTTTTCGAGGCAATCTGGAAGCTGCTGTGGCTGTCGCTGGTGGCCCTGCCGAAAGCGATCACCGGCTCCCTGGACGCCCTGACGACCACGAACGTGTACAACTGCTCCCTGGTCCTGGTCATCCTGGCAGTCATCCCCTGGCGATACGTGTGGCGCAGCTACGTGCGTGCCCGCGGGGACCAGTGGCGCTGACCTGAAGGGAGGCGACCACCCGGCCCAGAAGCCTGACGGGTGCCCCTCGTACCCGCCTCAATGTTGCGTTGGTCAGGAACCTGGCTGATCGACTGGGGAATGTGGCACGCCGGCTCACGCATCGGCGAGCTTGCGTACGTGGCGACCGCATTCGGCTGGGAAGATCTGCAACCCGTCCTGCAGGGCTATGGCTACAGCCCGGCCAGCGACGGCAACGACCTGCAGCGGCAGCTGGCGACCACGCTCGCCGTTCAGCTCATCGGACACATCGCCCATCACGTTGGGCATTGATGACCCAAACGGTGCCGCCAGTAACGTCGCCGCAGTCCGCCAGGCGCTGCACGTGCTCGATGGCAACACGACCACCTGACTCACCGCAGGCGGACCGTTCTACGCGAAGCTGACGTTTTCCCGTACGCCGCTGACCAACGATGCCGCGGGGACACATTTCGGGCAGGATCGTCGGGTGCGGTGGATGGATGGGGGCGAGCAGGTCGACTTCTTCCTCGATACGGAATTCATCGAGCTGGATCGGGCGATCGAGCTGATCAGCTTGGGCTTGGTCGCGGCGGACGGTCGAGAGTTCTACGCCATCTCGACCGAGTTCGATGACTCAGGCGCCAACGACTTCGTTCGGTCCACTGTCCTGCCCCTGTTGGAGCGGCGAGACCATCCCGCCTGGATGTCCAGGGCGGAGATGAAGGACGCGTTGGTGAACTTCGTCGGATCAGCTGTGCCGCGGTTCTGGGCGTGGGGTGGTGCACCGTACGACTGGCTGGCGATGGCTCAGTTGTTCCCCGTGGAAGAGCGAGTACCGGACGGTTGGCGCTACACCGCGTACGACGTCGCTCTCTTGGTCGAGCTCGCCGGCATACCGCTCGAGTCGGTCGATACGCGCCTTCCCGCGCATTCTGGCGAGGGCCATCACGCCCTCGCCGACGCACGGTGGCTCCGGGACGTGTTCCGCGCACTCACAGTCGGCTGAGCGCACCGGCGGCCCGCATCGCTCGGTGTTGAGCCCTGGTGTGCTTGGGCGCCGCACAAGGGGACCCTCCTGCGGAAACGAGGCTACGCATGTCGGCCTGGGTCACCAGCCGATGGCTTGCCGGATCTCCGCCTCGTGCTCGATGGCGTGTCGGACCCGCTTCCAGCGCGCGTCTTGGTTGGCGAACATGGCTGATCGCAGACTGAACAAGAGCCCTATCGCTACGACGCCATCCGTAACGGGAAGCGGCGTCGTAGCGGCCTCTTGATAGCCACGGAAGAAGCTTCTGCCAGTTCGCCGTGCCAGATCAGGTCCTCAGTGAGGAACTCACAGATCAGCGGGTAGCCCAAGTCGATCGCAGACAGCCCGGTGCCCGCCTCGTCCCAGTCCAGCACCGCAACCCCTCCGTCAAGCCGCTGGATCACATTCGCGAGGTTCAGCTGACCATGGACCACTGCACTCGGAGCACCGCCAAGGCGGAGACGGTCGACGACCTCGCGTACCAGACCTGCTGGCCACCCTGGTTGACGCTGCAACTCCTCACCCACCAGATGCAGCGGCACGGCGAAGTCCCGGGCCGCCGCGGGCAGCCCATGCAGTGCGGCAGCGGCTGCACCGATCCACGCCCAGGTCCTCGGCTCAGCGATCGGCTGTCTCCCGCTGATCCATTCGCTGACCGTGAACCGGCGACCACGCACAATGGCGGCTAGGTCGCCGTTGACGGTAGGTACAGGTTGCGGCGCAAGCCCGGGTCTATGCGTCGCCACGTGTTCCTGGACGCTGACGCCGCCGACGACGGAGGCATGCGGATGATGGTCGACCTTGACCGACAGGTCACCGGTCTCGATGGAGATCCGCCACACCGTCCTGCTGCGGCTGGTCTGGTGCCTGGAGGCTGCGGCCGGTTGCTGCATGCCCCAGAACGTCCGCAGGACCGTCGCCACGTCCTGGTCCAGTTGCACCAGGCCAGCATCACATCCGCAGGCGAGCGCCCGTGGTTTGCACTCGTGTTCGCATGCCGACCGTCCACCGGTGATGTCGAGCAACTGCGCGATCGAGGTGGTCGATCAGGTCAGATTCGGGGCGCCTGCTCGATCGTTCTAGACCAGGTCGCGAACCATGTCGTCACCTTCGTGGCGGAAGCCGACATCGGTCAGGTAGTCACCTGCGTTCTTCATCCCCTGGGGTGCGACGGCTCGGTGGTATCCAAGCGTGGCCAGGGGACCGTCGGAGCGGTAGACGAACTCCCCGAGAGTGAAACCTTGATACCGCGGCACCACGTAGTCCAGGTCGATGTGGGCGGTGGCGTCGCCGGCGTCTCGGGCCAGGACCAGACCAACTGTCTCTGCTCCTCGAAGGACGAGGAATCCATGGTCGGCTCGTGCGGCGTTGTCGGCGGAGAAGCCGGGATTGAAACGCTGGATGTCGGCGGCGAACTGGTTCAGCAGGTATCTCACGTATTTTTCTTGCGGAGAGATCTCGACGACGTCGAAGGTTTCAGGATCGTGGCGTGTGCGCAGGAGCCGGACGATGTAGAAGACGTTGATCGCGGTCAGCACGACGTTCATTGCCACCATCGGCCAGACCGCGATCGCCGCGTTGAAGATCACCAGTACCGCCGACGCGACTCCGCCGAAGATGCGCAAGCGCAAGATGCGGGTCTGCAGCACTGAGAAGACCAGCAGGGCCGAGCCGGCCCAGCCGAGCAGCTGCAGCGCTACCACTGATTCACCTCACGCACCGGCCCTTCTGTCACTGGCGAGCTGATCACCGAGTAACGGTAGCGGCGAGAAGCCGCTTGGTGAGTCGTTCCAGTGCGGTGGTGGCATCGCGCATCAGGTCGTTCACCAGTTGTCCGGCTGGTACAGCCCTGGCCAGCTCGTGGGCTTGGCCGGCCCAGAGGTTGATCTGCTCGGCGTCGCCGTGGGTGCGGGCGTGGGCGCGTAGCGGGGTGGTGAGGTGGTGCAGCTCGGGGTAGGCGATCGGCGCGGCCGCGGTGTGGTCGGCCTGGAAGGTGTTGACCAGTCCGCGGGCGAGGCGGCCGGAGAAGGCGCGGGTCAGGCCGGTGTGTCGCGGCTGGGTGACTGCGTCGCGGTGGGCGCCGCTGGTGCCTGCCTCGGGGCAGCGGAGGAAGGCGGTGCCGAGCGCCGCGGCTGAGGCTCCTGCCGCGAGGACACCTGCCAGGGCGGGGCCGGTGGCGATGCCGCCGGCAGCAATGAGGGGAAGGTCGACCTGGGCTCTGGTCAGGCTGAGCAGGGCGAGTAGGCCGTAGTCCTCGTGAGTGTCGGCATCGTCGAAGGAGCCGCGGTGCCCGCCCGCCTCGATCCCTTGGACGACGAGTGCGTCCACGCCGGCGTCGGCGGCCAGGAGGGCCTCCTGTGGGTCGGTGACGGTCACCCACACCGACGTCCCTACCGTTTGCAGCTGCTGGACCACCACTGGGGTGGGGCAGCCGAAGGTGAACGAGACCACCGGCACCCTCTCCTGGGTGAGCAGGTCCACTTTCTGCTGGTAGTGGTCGTCGTCGAACCGCGGATCGCCGAGCTGGACGCCGAGATCCGCCGCCTGGTCGCGGAGGCGGTCGGCGAAACGCTGCACGATGGCGGGATCGGCTGGGCCGTTCGGCGGGGCGAACACGTTGACGCCGAACGGCTGCTGGGTGAGTTCGCGGGTGGCGGCGATCTCCGTGCGCGACAGCTTCCGGGGTCTTGTACCCGGCAGCCAGGAACCCGAGTCCGCCGGCGTTGGACACGGCAGCGGCAAGGGCGGGCGTCGACGGCCCTCCTGCCATCGGGGCTTGGACCACCGGTACGTCGAACTCGATCATCTGGGCACGATGTCACAGTCCCGCGAGGTGCTCGGAGTGGAGGAACGGGGGACGCGGGCTAGCGGGGAGGTGTGGTGCTGATCGTGCTGCCCACTGTGATGTCGCCGTCGGTGAGGATGTCGACGCGGAGGCCACCGCGGTGGATGAGGGGTCGGAGCAGACCCGGACCTTGGAGCCGCTCGAGGTGCGCGCACGGCTCGGCCAGGCGCAGCCCACGGCAGTGGACGTCGCCGATGAAGAAGTCGCGGCCGACCAGGGCGTTGACGTCGATGCCGCGGGTCAAGACGTTGCGTCGGGTGCTGGCGAAGTCGAGGCGGGCGTCGCGGGCGGTGAGGTCTTCCACCACTTCCGCTGCGATCAAGGTGAGCTCGTACCCGGGCCGGTGTGCGCCGCGGGGGCTGAAGGTGCCGGTGCCGTCGGCGTAGCGGTCACCCTGGAGGCCACGGCCGGCTAGGGCGCGGGCCTGCGTCGATCAGCTGCATCGGCGCTTCGACCCGCGGTGCGACGGCGAGCAGCTCCACCACACCGGCCAACTCGGCGCCTCGTTGCGGTGGTGGCAGCACGGGGTCGAGGGAGGCCACCGCGTAGGCGCTGCTGATGTCGAGGTCGGCGGTGGCACGTCCGAGCAGTGTCGGGTCTTGCGGGCTGAGGACGACCCCGGGTGGGGTCCCGAACGCCAACACGGCAACCTGGCCTTCGGAGCCGGCAGCGAGCCGGCTGTCGGTGTCGTTCACGATGGCGATCCACCAGCCGGCCCACTGGAAGGACCTGGGCTCGGCGATCGGGACCATGCCGAAATCACGGCCGGCGAGCCAGCTCTTCCATGCGGCGAGGGCGTGCGGCACCGTCAAGTCGTCGACGGCAGGCAGCGCAGCAACTGGCCACCTCGGTAACCGACGACAGACATGCCGCTAGGCCCCGGACAAGTGGGAGGGCTGGGCCGTCCGGCAGGTCGACCTGAATCATCTGGGCTCCCAAGCGTTGGCGGTGAGCAAGACCGGCGCGTCGACATCCATGACGTCACTCTGCCTCGAAGGCTCGCCACCGACCATGCTTCCGTGCAGTTTGGCTTGCTGAGTCCGCTCGTGCTCAAGACGAGGGGCGCCCGCAAGCCGTCGGATCAGCGAGCGCTGTTTGGGACGGTCGACGGGGCGCCCAGCCGTCCAGTAAGAACCTGGAACGGGTTGGCTGGCTCGCTATGGGCTCGCCCAAAGACGTGGATGTGGACGTGCGGTGTCTCTTGGCGTGCGGTCGCGCCGTCGTTGGTGAAGCAGCTCAGTCCGCTGGAGCCGCTCCGTCTGGCGAAGTAGGTCTGGAGTTCGCTGAGCCGGCTGGCGATGGACACCACCTCGTCGGCGGTGAGGTCACCGGCGCTGATGACATGCCGGACGGGCAGCACGAGAGCTTGCGCTTCGGTGACTTGTCCGTGAGGACGGAGGACACGGACCCCGTCGGCACGCCAGATCTCCTGTTGCAGGGTCGCAGGGGTTTCGCAGCCGTCGCATTCAGCTGACGCATGGGGAGGCAGCGGTCGCACCTCAACCGGAGAGCCCCACGCTTCTCGAAGCGTTGCTTCGAGGTGGTGATCGGTCACCATCGATGGGCGTTCGTGGGCCGGTTGGGCAAGGACCCTGATCGGCGACACGTCGTCGCTGGCTGCGCGCCCGAACACGTGGAACACCTGGCGGGCATCGTCGCGAGGACTCGGTTCGCCGATGCTGTCCTGGTCTGGGTGCCAGCGCAGGGGGAAGCTCACGTTGAACCCGCGAGCGCCCAGCACCGACCACAAGATGGATCTCGTGTGGCGGTAGGCCGCGAGCAGCTGCTCGGCAGCATGGAGATCGAACTTCTGGGTCGGGTCGGAGTCCACGATGACGACGTGACCGCGCGTCAGGGTTGGGGTG
The DNA here is from genome assembly GCA_963794405.1 of uncultured Actinomycetota bacterium. Taxonomy (GTDB): domain Bacteria; phylum Actinomycetota; class Actinomycetes; order Propionibacteriales; family Propionibacteriaceae; genus Microlunatus. The sequence continues at coordinate 691,354 of CAWCDP010000010.1, read as the reverse complement.
GGCCGACGGATTGCCCACCGTTGGTTCGTCCAGATGTCGCCGTCAGCCACGTCCCGAATCTATGCCGTGACCGCTGGCTCAGGGATCACCACAAGCAGGCCACGCTCAGACCGCTGACCGTCCGGTCAGCGCGAGATCGAACGGTAGATAGCGCCGGTCATCCTCAGGTTGAGCCCGATCGTCGTACGACCTGCCCGGGAACGGATCTCAATCAGGGGCGTCTTGCGAAGACGTTGGTAGTGATCCGGTGGGTGTCTCAGTGCGGGAGTGATCTGGGCGTGCACCACAGGTGCTGTCATAGGGCAGCCGACGGACAATGACCGCTTCAAGGTGTTGACAGAGGCCGATTGCGAGACGTTCATGGACGGCTTTGGCGACCTAGTGTTGCGGGCCCACTGGGTGTTGAAGTGTCGCCTGAGTCGCGACCTAAGGAGCTGACACACCGGAGTCGGCGCAGTTGCCCGATGTATCCATGCGCGCCCTGGATGACGCTGGTGTTGCCAGATCTTGAGGTGGGAGGGGTGGTTGAGGATGTGTTCAGTGCGTTGGGCGGGCAGCCGACGAGAGTATGTCGCCAGCCGGCAGGGTCGACGACCAGGAGGCAGACGATCATGGCGGTGATCTCGCTGCGTCCGGTGTTGCGGCTGTTGATCTTGCTGGTGTTGCTGCTCCTCACTGGGCCGCTGCACGCGTGCGAGTCGCTTCGCGCCGCGGGCGAATTCGTCTGACGTGGGGCGGCGACCGCCCGGTTTCGCCGAGGTGTATCCCTACACCGACGGCATCGAGGTCGAGGTCATCGAGGTGTGGACCGGGCGCCGACTCGGGGTTGCGGTGGTCGAGCTGACCGTCGTCGTCCGGAACAACTCGGCGGACACGTTCGAGGCTTGGATCAGTGGTGACTTGCGGTATGGCCGCTACCGGCTTCCGGCGGTGCGGTACCTGACCCCGCCGGGTCCCGACGACAGTGGCAGCGTGCAGCTGATCGCCATCGGCGGGTACTCCGATCCGTACCGGCTCGCTTCGCCCTGCCGGCCGGCAGCGGTGACGACGTGGTCTTCACCCTTGCTATCGACGCAGGCGCGCATGACCCGGCAGTCTTCGTCGGACGACTGTGATCATGATGCCGGCATCGTTCCCGGCATCAGATGGTGGCGAGTGTCGACCCGTCCGCCTCGGACGGCCTCCGTCTGTCGGAGCTTGGGGCTTGACGCGCGCGCCGGGTGTTGCTGGTCTGGTGGCGTGCGTGGGATCAGTGCGTTCACCGGCCGCACAGCGCAGCTGGGTGTGCTCCGTGCGGGCATTCGCAGCGGATCGACGACTTTGGTGGTCGGCGATGCCGGCATCGGCAAGACCCGGCTCGCCGCGGAATGTGCGGCCGAGTTCGACGCCGATGGTTGGCTGGCGGTGTCGGCGTCGTGTCTGCCGTTGACCGAGCAGCTGCCGCTGTTGCCGGTGGTGGACGGGTTGCGGCAGCTGCATCTCGTCGAGGGCGGCGCCCTGCTGGAGGACTGCTTGCAGGACTGTCCCCCGTACGTTCGAGGCGACGTCGCCCGGCTGGTGCCGGAGCTGACGTCGCCGTCGACAGGGACAGCTGCCGAGGAGGGGCCGAGGCAGCGTCTGTTTTCTGCCGTGCTGCAGTGCTGGAGGGCGGTCCACCAGCGGCGGCCTTTGTTGATCATCATCGAGGACCTGCACTGGTCCGACGGCACGACCCGCGACTTCTTGACCTACGTGTCGGCCCAACATGGCACCGGATCGGTGCCTGTCGTCGTGACGTCCCGCCCCGGGGACATCTCGAACGACGGTGCGGCCGCGGTCTGGTCGGCAGCACTGGTCTCGGCCGGCCGGTGGCAACAGATCCACCTGCCCCCGCTCACGCCGCAGCGAAGTCGCGGCGATGGCGGCCTCGGTGGCACCGGATCCGTTGAGCGCCGACCAGATCGCCGCACTGGTCGGGCGGGGCGAGGGCAACCCGTTCTTCGTCGAGCAGCTCTTGGCCTCGGGCGAGGTGACGATGCTGTCCGACGAGCTTGCCGAGCTGCTGCGTAGCCGAGCAGCCGCCACCACCCCTGCGGCCCACGACGTTCTCCGGGTGCTGGCGGTTGCTGGGCGCCCCCTGTCGGACGATGAGCTCACCACCGTGACCGGACATGATGCGGATCGGGTGCGGGACGCTCTCCGTGAGCTGGTCGGTGCCGCGTTGGCCCGGCTGACTGGGGACGGCTTGTGCACCTTGCGCCACGCCCTGCTCGGTGAAGCGATCGAAGCCGCAATGTTCGCCGGCGAGCGGGCCGAACTGCACGCAGCGGTTGCGGGCCTGCTGCTGGACCGGGCCGATTCGCTCCCTTGCTGCTGAGGCGGCCCACCATCTACGTCGGGCCGGGCGAGAGCGTGAGGAGCTGCCGGTACGGATCACAGCGGCTGAGTACTGCGACCAGGTCAGGGGGTACGCCGAAGCTTCCCGGCACTGGTCGCGGGCCGTCGATCTCGCCGAAGAGTACGACGACGAGCAGGTCGCGGCCCTGGCCCTGCGGGGGTTTCGGGCCGCCGGCCGCGCCGGATCAGCGGACCGCTTCTTGGATTATGCCGAACGCGGGAAGCGCGCCGCCGTTCGGCACGGGCAGCACCACCTGCACGCGACGCTGATGACCGGTACGGCAGGGGTTCACAGTCCCGACCGCACCTTGGAACAGGGTCTGACCGAGCTGCAGGCGGCCGTGGACGAGTTCGCGGAGCTGCCCCGTCAGCGGAGCAGGTCGAAGCCTTGATCATCTTGTACTGGTTGCACAGTGCTCAGGGCAGACCGGCCGAGGGGTTGCCGTACCTGCGGCTCGCCGTGGATGTCGCGGAAGCCTTGGGAAGCAACGTCGTGATGGCGCTGGCGACGCTCGCCCAGGCGCTGCTGTCGGGCGGAGAGGTCGAATCGGGTCTCGCGACCCTGGCGGAAGCGCGGCGGCGGATGGAACCGGATGCGGACCTGCAGACGGTGGTGCGTTTGGCCCTGGCCGAGACCGACAGCGACCTGAAGCTGAACCACTTGGAGGAGGCGGCGACCGAGGGGCTCGCCGTCTGGGATCGGCTGCAGGAGAATGGGCTGGCGGGTACGTACATGGCTGTGGGGGTCTTGTGCATCGCCGGCGAGGCGTTACGTGGCCGGGGGCAGATTGCTCAGTTCCGCCGGATCGTGGAGCCGCTGACCACCGACCAAGCGGTGGAACCGGCGACCTGGTTGATGCACGTGCAGCGCTGCTGGGCTGACCTTTACACCGGTCGGATCGGGGCGGCGACCGACCGTGTGAACCAGATCCTGAGCCGGTCCCGGCCGCTGTCGTTTGAGGAGAAGAGCGAACTGGCCCAGCTACGGCTTGAGGTGGCGCTGTGGGGGAGCGACCCGCGAGCTGCCGTGGGCATCGCCCAACTCGCGGTCGAAGGCATGGCCGGTGTCGCCCCGGACGGCTGGGCGGCGCGCCTCCTGACCACGGCCATGTGGGCCAGCGCCGACCTGGTTGAGGACGCACGTGCGCGCCGAGACGACACCCAAGCCCGCACCGGTCAGAGGTTTGCGGGGCAGCTGGAGACTGTTCGCGCCGATCTGCACCCGGGACCCGTTCGCCGAGCATCGATACTTCATCACCGCCACGGTCGAAGGCCGTGAGTGGGCCGCCGAACTCAACCGCTGCCAAGGCGACAACCAGCCAGAGCTGTGGCTGGCAGTCGCTCAGGGAGTGGGACACATTGAACCGGCCGCACCGCGCGGGCTACGCATACTGGCGCGCCGCGCAGGCCCTGCTGCACGACGGACACCGCGGATCGGCGGCCTCCGCCCTACAAGCCGCGCGCCAGCGCAGCGACCAGCACGTGCCCCTGACCGACGCCATCACCCAACTGGCGCGGCTGGCACGCGTGACTCTGCAACCACCATCGGCACCACCGGAGATGTCGACCCAGATGCCAACAGCGCCGCCGGCGCTGGGGCTGACCAGCCGGGAGCTGGACGTCCTGCGGCTGCTCACCGAAGGTCTCACCAACGCCGAGATCGGCTCCCGCCTCTACATGAGCCCCAAGACGGCCAGCGTCCACGTCACCGCGATCCTCCGCAAGCTCCACGCGACCAACCGAGTACAGGCGGCAGCCATTGCCGAGCGGCTAGGCCTCACCAGCACCTGATTTGAGGCCACGGCCCGACTGATCTAAGGCTTCCGGCGCACTAATTTTCGACGCGACTTCCCGATGCCGTCGCGCACCTGACCCGATAGACCTAGCGGGAGGCCCGAAGCCTGACCGTCACCTGACGATGAGAGGGAGTCATGAACCTCAGCCACCGAACAAACCATCTTCTCCGGCTCGTCGTCGCGGGTTTGGTGCTCACCATGACCGCGGCACTGGCCAGCACGCCGGTTGCAGATGCCACCTATCCGGGGAAAAACGGCCGGCTGGCTTTCGCTGACAATGTCGGAAAGGCGGCAACTGCACCCGACCTCTACACCGTACGAGCCGACGGCACACGACCCCGCAGGCTGACCAACGACGATCAATTCGATGCCTGCGCCGCTTACTCCCCTGACGGCCGGTGGATCGCTTGGTGCAAGGGGACCGTCACCCCGGAACGGCGCCTGGAGATCTGGGTGATGCGCACCGATGGTCGCCACCAGCGGCAGGTCACACGGCTCGACGGGTACGCCACCTTCCCCGACTTCTCACCCGCCGGCCACCAGTTGGTCTTCACGTTGGTGACCGCGAACGGCTCGACTGATCTGTGGACCATTGGAGTCGACGGCCGCAACCCGCGGCCCCTCACCACCACGCCCAACCTGTCGGAAGACAATGCCGCATGGTCACCCGATGGGCGCCGCCTCGTCTTCCTGCGCGGGGAGTCCCTTGCCGACAACGGACAAGTCTGGGTTCGAGACCTCCGCAGCGGGCGGGAACGCCAGCTGACCACCGACAGCAAGCCCAAGGACCAACTGCCCGACTGGTCACCAGACGGACGACACATCGCCTACGCCGCCCGGATCGGTGACGCAGACGACATCTACCTCATGCGCGCGGACGGCAGCCACCAACGCGCCGTGATCACCGGTGCAGCTGATGACTTCGCGCCGACCTGGTCCCCCGATGGTCGCCGGCTGGCGTTCCTACGTCTGCTGCCCACCCGCCGCGAAGTGTGGACGGCCGCCGTCGACGGCAGCGACCAGCGCCCCGCTCTGCAGTCCGGAGGCGGCCAGTACGCCGCCGCCTGGCAACCCCGCCACTAGCGATCCCTGGTCGCTCGTAGTCAGCCTCGTCATGCTGACGAGAACTTCTCAAGAAGGGGATCCGGCGATGTCGAACTCGAGGCGGGCCCGCAGATGGCAGGTCCGACTGATCCGGCTGGTAGCCGTACTCGTCTGTGCTTGGACACTCGCCGCGGCTCCGGTCGTCGCCGCGAAGGCCGACACCTCCCATGGGACCCGCAGTAAGTGTCAGCCGGGCCGGTCCACTCCTCACAGCCCCGGCAGGCCGGCTGACTCAACGGTCACGACGGACGCGCATCGTTGGAGCATCGAAGAGTCCCCACTGCCCCAGCCGACCAGCACCCCGCTAGTGATCACGCTGGGACGGGACTGCGCACTGTGGTTCACCGAGGTCTTTGCGACGCCCAGCCGGATCGGGCGAATGACGGTAGACAGGCATGTGACCGAGTACGCCCTGCCCAACCCGGACGCGCGCCCGCTCGACATTCTGGCCGCGCCCGACGGCAACCTCTGGTTCACCGAGTACAGCGCCAACCGCATCGGGCGGCTGACCTACGACGGTGTCCTGACAGAGTTCGTCCTTCCCCACCCGGACAGCTTCCCCGCCTTCATCACCGTCGGACCCGACGGCGCACTTTGGTTCACCGAACGGGAGGCGACCGGCAACCGGATCGGTCGGATGACCTACGACGGGACCGTCACCCACGAGTTCACGCTGCCCCGCTCGGGCGTCCGGCCCGCCGACATCGTGACCGGACCCGACGGCAACCTCTGGTTCACCGAGCTGGCCGGGAATGCGATCGGCCGCATGACCCCTCAAGGCGTCTTCACCGAGTTCCCGCTGCCCAACCCGGACAGTTCGCCGAATACCATCATCAGCGGCCCTGACCGCAATCTCTGGTTTGTCGAGACCGATGGCAACCGGGTGGGCCGGATCACCCCGCGGGGCAAGATCACCGAGTTTCCACTTCCTCACCCGGGCAGCTTCCCCAGCGTGATCGCCCTCGGTCCACATCGCCAAATCTGGTTCACCGAGCTCGACGGCAACCGGCTTGGCCACATCACCACTCGTGGTGTCATCCGCGAGTACGACATCCCCACCCCCCAAAGCGGCCCGCGCGGCCTTACCGTCGGCCCAGACGGCCAACTCTGGTTCACCGAACTCGACGCCAACAACATCGGCCGTCTCACCATGCACCACCCGCACCGATAGCGACCGCCATCGACGAGCGGCTTGCAGCAGTTCCAGACGATGCGCCGACCGATGGACCCTCCTGAGGTCCACGCCGACGAGACGTCGTGGTCGACTCGGAGCCGGGACCCCATCCCCAGCCTCTGCTGGCTTGGCGGCTACGGCAAGGAGCGGCTGGGAGGCAAACCCTGGCTATCGTCCAGCTCGGTGCTCGGTGCTCGGTGCTCGGTGCTCGGTGCTCGGTGCTCGTCGATTCGCGCCCCGCCCTCGAACTCCCCAGGACTGCGCGGGAGGATGCGCGCCGGTTCCGACTAGGAGTCAGTATGGGACCGCCGAGCGGGACGGACGCATTAGCCAGTGACCGTGTACCGACGCCACAACCTCGCCCAGTCGCGGATCGGCACCCTAGAGTTTGCGATCGTGGTGGATCGAGTCCGGCTGCGACGCAGCGCTGAGGAGCAAGCCGACGAAGATGCTTTCCTGGCGCTCTACGGCGCGTGGGCGCCTATGGAACCCACCGCCTTCGCTGCGGAAATGGTGGGCTTCAAGCACCCCTGGTGGGTCGTGGGCGGATGGGCTATCGAAGCTGCGACAGGCTTCCGCCGAGAACACGAAGACACCGACATTTCGATCCTGGTCTGCGACGTGGCTGCGTTCGTCGAGTTCATGGCCGGCCGTTGGCACGTCTGGAACAACGTCGGCGGGGTCCTCCATCCCCTCGGGGATCGGTGGATGACGGTGGACGAGCCGCAAAGCCAGCTGTGGCTGCGGGCCGATGCGCGCTCGCCGTGGATCGTCGACATCCCGTTGACACCCGATGTCGACGGGCTGTGGAGCAATAGGCGGCTGCCCGAACACATCGCTCCAGTCGAGGAGGTGACCTGGCGTGATGGGGACGGGATCTTGTATCTCAAACCAGAGATCGTGCTGACGTACAAGGCAACCAATCGTCGAGCGAAGGACGACCTCGACTTCGAGGCGACATTACAGTTCTTGACCGAAGAGAGGCGCGACTGGCTGGAAGCTGTCCTGTCGGAACTGGTGCCGGACCATCGCTGGCTCGAGCGGCTGAGGTCCTAGCGGCGGACTCTCGAGCGGGTTGGTGAACCAGAGCTTCGCCCGGTGGCCGCGGGGGGATGGCGGTGAAGACGAGGAGCCTCGGCTAAACGCCATGTCCGCCGACCTGGTCGCACGGCACGACCTGGCCGCGTTGAGGGCTATGCGAGATGTTGAACCCGACGAGGCGCCCGCGTCCTTCAACGCAAGTGCCGCCGGGCGTCTGAACCGCGTGGACCTCAGCTACGCCGACCTCGGGATCGTCACCGGGACCACCACGTTCAGCGCCAACGACAAGACCGGCGGCACGCTCGACTACACGAACAGCCTCGGCTCGTACCTGCACGGCACGGTCACGCCGGGCACGGTTGTGAAGAATGGCAACACCGTCACCTTCCGTGGCGTCATCACCGATGCCAGCGCTGTCTACAACGGCGGCTCCGGCCACTTCGTCGGCGTGGTCAAGGACGTGAGCACGTCCGGCGCCAACGGCGACCAGATCGCGGTGTTCGTAAACGAGGAGCCCCTCCCCACCATCGACGCGGACGTCACCAGCGGCAACCTGACCGTCTTCTGAGTCACCGCACCAACCAGCAGCAGCCCGTCCCGCTTCGGCGAGGCGGGCTGTTCTTGTGCCGCCAGGGTCGACCACGGCGTACGGGACAAGCTGTTGGTCCTCTCGGCTGCCCCCCACCGGCACGAGCCTGGGGGGGTCGGGCAGGTCCAGCCAGTCCCACTGGGTCTCCTCACCGGCCGGATGCGGGATGACCGCGTCCGCGTTCGCCCGCTCCGTCGCCCGCCCGCAGTAGCACAGACTGGGCGGAGCTGGCGGGCCCGGATCTGCCGCGTTAACGTCTGATACGACGACCCGAACCCGGTGGCCGCGATCGCCCGCCATGTCGGCAGGGCCCGCAAGACGTGATCGTCCAGCCCTGAGGGGCAAGGGCGTGGATGTCCACGTCGTCCTCCCGTGTGCTCATGAGAACCGGGTCTCCTTGGAACAGCTGGTGCGTGGTCAGAGACCACCAGCCTCGAAGGAGACCCGCCCTCGTTAGCCACACCTGAGGGGAATCTCGGAGCGGACGGAACCGCCACCGAGCCCTTCTGGTCCACTCTGAAGACCGAGTTCTGCAACCGCCATGTCTGGGCCACCAAGACCGACGCAGCAGCCGGGGTCGGCCGCTGGATCGAGGAGCGGTTCAACCGACTCCGACGTCACTCCTCGATCCAGATGATGACTCCCGTCCAGTACGAGAACCACCTACATCACACGGCTACCCTGGCCGCCTGATCACATGTCCGTCAGAACGGGTCATCCCCAGAACCGCAGATGACCTGGGAACGAGAGATCGAAGCGACGTCCGTGGAGGACCTCGTCGCACGTAACGGGTTCCGGTGACTTATTTGACGATCGGGCAGTGGACCTACTTCATCCGAAATCCAACGGCTTGTCGCTACCCCTCACCATTGTTCCTGCAGCGCGCTCGATACACGACCGCACATGTTTCCAGTCCAAGCTTTCGAGAGAACCTGGGCTGCCTGAGCGAGCCGACATCGGGGTGGTTGATCATCGACGAGACCTGGGTTCCGATCTCGAAGACGACGTTGGATACACAGGTCAAGATTGCTGTCGAATGGAATTGCGCAGAAGGCTTCCAGATTGGTGGACTCACGATCTGCCCTCGGCGATAAACGCTGCTGACGCAGTTGCCCGGCACGATTAGGGTTTACTCCGGGCAGTTGCCGGGGTCGGTCCGCTCGATGCGGGTGCTGTCGCCGTGGGGCACGTTGAAGAATGTCACCGCCAGTACAGCCGGGGCCGTGCCGTAGTTGATGCCGTTCTCTTCATCTCCGGGTTGTTCCAGATACACTTGTCCGGCGCTGTAGGTGTGGACGCGGCATTTGCCGCCCTTGACCGGTTCGCTGAAAAGGGTGAATTCACCGGACTGCACGACCAACACCACGGTGCCTGGATGCGAGTGCCAACCGGAGGAGCCGCCGGGAGCCTCCGTGTTCTGCACCGTGACGACGTCGTTGCCTTTTCGCTGATGGATCTTGAAGGACTGATCGGTCTGCCCACGCCCGATCAGGACGCTGGTAAACCCGACTCCTGGATCCGCGTTTGCCACCGTGGCCGCGCCCAGCAATAGTGCCGCCGTTGCGAGCGTAACAACCATCGCATTCTTTCCGAACATGACTACCTCCGTACGGCTAATCTGACCGAAGCTGTTCAGACAACGTCACAAACAGCTAAGGGACTGGGGGAGAATTGTGAAACCCTTCTTGATCAAACCGAAAGATGTTGGATATCAGTGACACCCCCTATTCTGTGGAAAGCGCGGACGTCGATATTGCGGCCGCACGTGGGACTTCCCGGGCCGAACATGCTGACGTGTTCTGAGCCTCGTCCGCGCTCGCCGCGGGCTTCCGTGCTGGCTAGCGTCGTGAGTGGCTGCACCGCGTAGGCACGCCGATTGGCGGTGTGCGCCCGCGCGTCCTGAGGGGACAGGCGGGATGGACTGACTCGTCATCATGACACTCCGATCTGGCGTGTGCAGCGCGGTGCACAACTACCAACTATTCACTCGCCCGCGCCAATTGCGACATCCGACGTTCGTCGTATGTCGCGGATGCTCTTGATCGGCTATGATCGAACGGGCTGGCTGGAGGTGCCGGATGGGTGACCTCAGCGTTACCACGAAGGACCTCCGACGTCTGCTCGATGTCACCGATCCAGCACAGGTCGACGAGCCGGGTGGCCCGCTCCCGTGGTCGCTGTTGACTGGGCTGATGGACCTTGTCGGCGCCGATGCTGCCACGTATGAGTCGCACGACACCGGGAACAGGACGGTGCATCGCCACCAGGCGACGTTGAGCGGTGCGGACGGTGACGACTTCCCAAGTGATGAGGTACAGAGTTCCTTCTGGGGTCTGTACTGGAGCGGTTTGTGCGACTATTGGCCGCGCACCGGCGACTACACCTCGGCGCGTCGCATGCTCGCCGAGCCCGATTGGCCGTTGTGGAGCAGAACGCCCTACGGCGAATTCATGCGAATGCTCGGCGTCCATGGCGAGATCACCGTTGCTCTTCCGCCGGACGGCCAGCTACACCATCGGCTGCTCCTCTGGCGATTCAGCGGACGAGACTTCACTGAGCGCGACTGTCTTCTGCTGAGTCTCATTCAGCCGCGCCTCGCGACGCTGCACGCTACCGTTCAGCGACGTGAGGCTGGCGGCATCGACCTCACGCCGAGGCAATGGGACCTGATACGCATGATCGCCGCCGGCAACACGAACCGTCAAATCGCTTCTAAGTTGGGCCTTTCCGAGGGTACCGTCCGCACGCACTGCGAACACATATTCCAAAGACTGCATGTGACGAACCGCATCGCTGCAGTTGCCAAAGCATTCCCGAGAGACATCGGGCCACTGTCTAGTTCCTCACGCCGATCTGCCGGTCCAACGCTGCGGGTGCCTCGGCGGGGTCGAGACTGAAAACCAACCGGAGTCCGTCCTTCAGCAGGTAGGCCCGGTGCAGCCTGGGGTTGGTCTTGGCGATCCAGGCCAGCTTCGCCTGCTGACGGCCGGTCAGGTTCTCCGGGTTCTTCCACAACGCATACCGGGCTCCTTTCGGCGCTTTGGCGTGACCGGTCGACCGTCCCGCCCGGCGACGAGTGACCGCGCCACGGGCAGCGTTCCAGGCCTGCCGACAGACCGTCCACTGCTTCGGTGGCCCACGTCACGACTGGCGCAACGGACCGCCTGCGGGCACCGTTTCGCCACCACGGTGGAGATCCACTCCGCACCGTCAGCGGAGACATGGCCGATCAACGCGGCCCGCTCCGGTCCCAGCTGGTCGAAGAACGAGGCCAGGGTCGCCCGATGTCTCCGCTGACGGTTGTCGCGTCCCGGCTTCGCCCACACCAGCCGACCCGAATCATGGTCGACCACGACCGTGAGGTACTTGCGTGACGCTTGGAGGAGATCTCATCAATCCCGAGCCGACGCAAACCGGCGAACCGATCCTGGGCGGCGTCGATGTCAGCCCACACCCGGGTGATGATCGCCCCGACGGTTCGCCAGGCAATCCGCATCACCTGCGTTATCGCTGTCTTGGAGCACTGTGTCGCCAACCAGGCGACCTGCTCGTCCAAGCCGCGGGTGTGACCCGCACGGTGCCGGGCCCACGGCACCGCCGCCACGATGACCCCGTGCGTGACGCATCGAACTCGGGGTGCCTCGGCCTCCAGCCAGACCGGGACGGTGCCCAGGTCCAGGCCCCGCCATCGCCGTCGACCCTCACCGTGGTCATACCGCGATGATCGTTGCCGGCACAGCCCGCACCGTCGGCTCGCGTGCCGTCTCGGTCGCACATGAGCGATCAGGACCCGCTCGACAGGGTCGAAGTCCAGCTCCTCGACGACCGCTTTCTCAACCCCCAACACCCCACGCCACAGGCTGGCGTTCCGCACGCCGTTCTCCGCTCACTGGTTTCTGTTCCTCGACAGCTCAGAAACCTCTGCAGAGAACGGCGTGCTCACCTTCCAGGCGCGCCCACCACCCACGGAAGCGTCAGGAGAGCCTAGAATCCGGCTTTTTTTGTGGAACTGGGGGTCTGGCTCCCAAACCCCGCCGAATCGTGTCTGTCAGACACGGCTTAGCATCGAGTGGTGGCCACCGCTCCCGCGGGTCTCGAGCCGCCGACGCTGACCGGCTGGCCGGTCGTGGGTGCGCTCTGGGAGCTGCGGCGGAACTACCTCGGCACCATGGTTCGAGCAGACCGTGAGGTCGGTGGCCTCGCCCGAATCGTGGCCGGACCGCCGGGGTGGCGACTGACGATCATCAGTGTCACCTCGCCGGCGCTGATCGAGGAAGTGCTCAGCAACCCGCAGCGGTTCCGCAAGAACCACCCCGGTTATCGAGAACTGCGGCAGGCGCTCGGCGTCAACGTCTTGACCAGCGAAGACGACGGCTGGCATCGACAGCGTCGTCTTCTGGCGTCGGTGTTCACCCGCCGCCATGTGACGACGATGTACGCCCCGTCATGGCCGAGGAGGCGCAGCGGCTCGTCGAACGTTGGCGACCAACGGTCGAGCGCAGAGATCCGCTAGACACCTATCCGGAGATGATCACAATGGCCTCCCGGGTGAGTGGCCGAATACTGTTCGGGGCTGACATGTCGGCCGCGGCCGATCTGTTGGTCCGTTTCCGGCGTGTGAACGACCAGCTGCTGCGGCGAGCCACCTCGCCGCACCCGCTGCCGACCTACCTACCCACACCGGGGAATCGCCGCCTGCAGCGAGGGCTGCGGCGAACCAGGGCGATCGTCGACGAGCTGATCTCCCGACGGCGACCCTGGACCGACTCGGTGTCGGCTGCCGAGCCTGTCGCCTGGAGTACCTCGGGCGCGCAGACCGTGGACATGCTCGGTCTGCTGTTGGCCGCGCGTGACGCGGCGAACGGGGCCGACCGGCTCAGTGCTACCGAGGTCGCCGACCAGGCGATGCTGTTCCTCCTCGCTGGGCACGACACGACGTCGGTCGCACTGAGTTGCACGCTCCTTCTCCTGGCACTCCACCCCGACTGGCAACGGCTCCGCGATGAGGCCGACGCGGTGCTCGACGGCCGGTCGCCGACGGCCGACGACCTCCTCCGGATGCCGTGGACGGAACGGACCGTACGCGAGACCTTGCGCCTCTTCCCGGCCGCCCACGGAATGGGCCGAAGCTCTTGCGGCGACCAGCTCCTCGGCGGCTACCAGATCCCCGCGGACACCTGGGTCGAGCTCTCCATCTGGGGCACTCACCACTCAGCGCGGACCTGGTCAGGTCCGGAGCGATTCGATCCCGCCCGGTTCGACCTGGCCGAAGGCCGGCACCCTGGGGGGCATCGCTGCGCGTACCTCCCCTTTGGTTCTGGCGCTCGTGCCTGCATCGGCATGCCGATCGCCCTGACCGAGGTGATGATCACTGTGGCGACGATCTTGCAGTCCTATGTGGTCACCACCCCGTTGCGTGACATCCCGGTCCACGCTGCGATCACCCTGATGCCGACCGGCCGGACTCCCATCCTGGTACACCCACGGTGACGTCCCGACGAGCCGGCACCAGGAGGATCCTCAGTGCCTCTCCTCGCCGTCGGCCCGAGGGGTAGGCAGCCGGTCGGCGTCGAGCCGAAGCGTCTGTAGCGCAGCGAGGTGCGCGTCGATTGGGTCGGACTTGCCACGCCGCCGATCGGCTCGCTTGGGCCGCTCCACCTCGACCACCACCAGCCCGGCAGGCCCGGATCGCCCGGGCCAGCCCGATCCCGTTGCTGCGGGTGCCTTCCAGCCCGACCACGATCTGGGGGCCGGGCGCGTGGTCCGCGATCCACGACAACGCCTCGGCGTAACCGTCCTAATCGTTACTGATCACGACCGGGTCGCCACCGACGACGCGATCACCGACGACCCGGCAGTCGCCCTCGACAGCCGAGTCGACCGGATGCCTTCGGTAGGCGCCGACAAGTTCGACCCGTTCGCCGCGACCCTGTCGTGGACGTGCATGTCACGCTGATCGACACGACGGGCCGAGGCGTGCGACGGTGACATATGGGCGCCATCGCTGGACGTGTCGGAAGCCGAACAGGTTCTGACCCGCTGGTGGGGGGGTCGCCTATCTACGGTTGAACCCGCCTACCGAGGAGGAGCGGGATCTCGTTCGGCGCCTTGAGGCGGGAGAAGACGTGGGTTGGGCGTCGCCGCGGGAATGGCTCGCCGCGAACGGACGGTGATGGCTTACCTCGCGCGGTGGGCTGAGGAGGTCGCGAGCGAGGCAGTACTTTGCCCAGGCGGAACCGCTCCAGGCGCTGGTCGACGAGCGGGTGCGGCGTCTTCTCGAGGATCCAGACGGACCGTCGTGCAGTTACGACCCGAGCACCGATCAGTGGACGGCGACCGAGGGACACGGCGGCATCTTGGTGGTCTACGGCTTCCGTCCGCCGCATCCGTGGCTGTTCATTCTGCGGCTGATCGTGATCTGACTTCGAGCGCCCGTCGAACCGCGCGCGAACTCGCGGAGGGCTGGCGTCAGATGTCGGCCGACCGGACAGGGCCCCCCGACGTCTAGACAGCGGCTGGAGGATCGGTATTCGTTCCGGCGTTGCGACCAATCTGGGGCGGCGTCGGGGTGTGATGAGTCCGCCAGCTGGGTGTGCAGTTGTCAGTTGTGAGCGTCGGGGTCACGCTTATGGTCGACGAGTTCGTCGGCGATCTGGCCGGACTGCCCAGCGAGTAGATCGAGGCGATCGTTGAGCCTCTCGAGTCGTTGCAGGAGCGCGGTGTCGCGCTGATCCAATGCGTCGAGTCGGTTGAGGAACTGCTCCTGACGCTGGTCGAGCGTCCGCAACCGGGCCTCGAACTCTTGATCGTCCACGACTTGCTTTCCCATCCGACTGCTGGGGCCCCTTCCTGAGGTCCGCGCGGTCGACTCAGGCTACCCGGTATGGGGGGTCTGTCACCAAGCTCCGTCGCCAGCCTTCAGGTGGGTCCCTGGCCGGACCGCGGCGGCGACCAGGTCGCCGGTCGCGGTCAGGTTTGGCCGGCACCGCCAGCGCGAGCGCTCGGTCGGTGATACTGACCGCATCCCCCGCCGTTGACTGACCTCACGACCCGACCGCCTGGACCTGAACTCCAATGTGTTCAATGGCGATGACCACTATTGACGCGGCAGCGTTTCGGTCTCGTTGACCCGCGCCCAGGCCAGAACGAGTGAGCCGTTGGTTGAGCGCTGCGTGCTGGCCGACACATGGTTGGGGAATAGCGCCTTGAGTGTTGGCTCGTCCTTGTACATCAACGGCCAATCGGTTAGCCAGTCTTTCGCGTTCTTCGAGGGATCGTCAGGGTGGAAGTTGGAGATGGCGAGGAGGCCATCGGGCGCGGTCAGCCGAACCATGTGTGCCAGGAGCTGACTGGAGGCTTCCTTGTTGAGGTAGTCGAAAAGGCCGGTCGAGATGACTATGTCGAAGGCCGCGTCAGGTAACTCCGTGTTGAGGTGGCTGATCGGTAGCGACAGCGTCTTCAGGTGCCCTAGCCATGGGGTCAAGACTGCCGATCGGCAGAACGCGATGGCGGCGGCGTCTTGATCTACCAGCGTTATCTCCACGCCGCTGGCGTCTGCAAGTGAGGTGAGGTAGTCGTGGGTGTATCGGGTTCCGCCGCACGCTAAGTCCAGCACGCGCAATGCCCCTCCGCGCCGGTCATGCTCTTCGCGCAGACGAGCGGCGAACCAATGGCGTCGTTCCCACACGCTCTGCACGCTATGTACGGTGCTGTAGACGTAGTCGAGGCAGTTGAGGAGGCCCGGCTGAGTGGGATCGTCGCACGGATCATGCTCGAGGTCGTACATCCATTCGATGATTCGGTAGTCGCCGGCGAAGCCGTGCGGCTTCTGGTAGGAGCGGTTCCAGAAGCGGCCCCGGTACAGCCAGCCTCCGATGATCGCCCGGCACTCGGCTCGGAGGGCCATATCGCCAAGCGGGTGGCGGCGGTCGTAGTCGTCGACGACCCCCAGGAAAGACCAGAATGCGTCGGCCACAGCCATCTTGGTCGCTAGGTTTGGGATCGTAGTGCTACTGCGCCTCAGGGCCCGGTCAACCTCGGCGAGTTGGACCGTGAACTCATGGGCTGCGGTGAGAACAGCGTCTCGCTGATTCTCCAATCCGTCCTCCTCAGAAACCAATGCCTTCGTCGAGATGCTGTCGGATGGGGATGGGCGTTCCGATAATGTACGGCTGCCCTTGTTGATTCTGACGGACAGGGTGTGGCAGCCCCGCAGCGCCTCCTCCACTGGGCGTGCCGAGGTTCCATCATTTCAGCGTGTCAAGCTGGCCGCAATTGACCGTTAGGGACGCGGCAGCGCAATGATCAGGTGGAGAAGATCGGGTCCGGGGTCAGGCACCTTACGACGATCTCGGCCTTGAACTCAGCAGTCGCGAACGGGCGAGGCTTGATCTTGCTGCCTTGTGCTCCATGACGATGAATCGCGGTCAGGTTGACCGCTCATTCCAGGCAAGCGGTGCATACGTGCGGCCGTCGGTCATGGTCGCGACCTTCGCGGGCGAGCGAGGGTCCAGTGACCCTCGTCACCGCACGATGCTCGGTACCCACAAGCTACCGGTGTGGGCTGGCCGTCCCGGCCGCGAGCACAACGCTCACGCTCACAAAGAAGGTCCCGTTGGCGGATGCGGTGTCCATGCCCGCCTGCCAGCGATCGAGTTCGTCGGTCGCAACGATGCCTTGCTGCAGTGCGAGCTGCTGTGTGGCATCGAGAAAGGTCATGTCATGGGCGAGCTGATAGTCCGTTGACCAGACCGGCACGACCTCGAGATGAACATCGTGCAGCCCTGACTCCACAAACAGCCGGTGTAGCCGACGTCCGGAGTACCCATTCGGGAGCAGGTGCTCGGTCCGCACCCGCGCGAGTCGCCGTTCGACATCATCCTCCAGGGAGTCGAACGACAGAGTTCCCCAGTCGGTGTCGACGACCACAACACGTCCACCAGGCTTGGTTACTCGGATCATCTCCGACAGTGCAGGCGCCGGGTCGCGGAGGTGCTGGAACAGGCGTTCGCACCGAGAAGCGTCGAAGGTCGCTACGTCGAACGGCAGTGCCATGGCATCGGCGACTCGATGGGTGACGTTCGAGATGTGACGCTCGCGGGCCCGGCGATCGGCAAGCGCGATCATGTCCGGATCGGTGTCTACTCCGTGGACCTGTCCGTTGGCGCCAACCAACTCTGCCAGCGGCATCGTGTCCCAGCCGGACCCACAACCGATGTCGATGACCTCCGCCGGATCAGGCAGCTCCATGAGCGCATAGCTTCGTTGTTTCACCCCGGCAAGCTGCTCACCGGCAACACGGAGATAGTCCGCGTCCACGTAGCTCTTGGTCATGGCATTCCTGGTCTCGGCTCGAGCAGTGTCCCTTCATTGTGTCCACGATGACCGGGGCTTCGCTTGCGCGTTCGGGCGGACCATCGGGCATGATCATGCCCGGCGAGTCGTGGGCCGTCGCAGCGACGCCGCATCCTCGTAGGTGAAGCCGAATGTTGAGGTGGGTGTCGAGCGCAGGGTGCGCGGTGCCACAACCGTCGTTCATCGGCGACGAGGCAAGATCGGGGTGACAGGATCAGACTTCCGAGGGTGTCCACGCGTCGCCTCGGTCGGGAGACGCCACCGTCAGTGTGAGCCCAGAGGAGTCGACTGTGCCCAGCCTTGCCTGCCGGCTTGTCTGCGGCTATCTCCGGGTATCGCGGGCCAGCTGGATGTACAGCAGTCCCGGACGGGCCAGCAGGCACCTTCAGCAATCCAGCGCCCGGCCCCTCGGCATCGGCCGCCACGCGGCCTGCGGGGCGACGTGACCACCGTGGTGGAGGAACGGATGGGCTGGCCGGTGTACACGCTCACCTCCGCGCACGGTCAAAGCCGGGGGAGTGTCGTCTACCTCCACGGCGGCGGCTGGGTCGACGAGATCGTGCGGCAGCATTGGCACTTGGCCTGTCAGATCGCCGCCGAGGCGGGAAGGAGGGTGGTCCTCCCGATCTACCCGCTGGTGCCGTTCGGGACCGCCGAGAACGTTGTCTCAGTAGTCGCGAGCCTGGTCCACACCCTGACCGGGACCGGCAGCACCTGTCTGGCAGGCGACTCCGCAGGAGGCCAGATCGCCCTATCCGCTGCTGTGGTGCTGCGTGACCGCTTCCAGATCAGGCTGCCGCAAACGGTGCTGATTGCGCCCGCTCTGGACCTGTCGCTCACCAACCCTGCGATCGACAGTGTCGAGCCCACCGACCCGTGGCTGCGCCGCGAGGGGCTGCGTGTCTTCGTCGAGTCCTGGCGGGGAAGCCTTGCTGTCACCGACCCCCGGGTCAGCCCCCTCTCCGCCGACCTGGCTGGTCTGGGCCCGCTGACCGTGTTCAGCGGCACCCGCGACATCCTCAACCCCAGACGCCCGGCTGCTGGTCGAGCGAGCAGCCATGGCCGGTGTCGAGGTGGACTACCACGAGGGCGCCGGCTTGCCCCACGTCTACCCGCTCACACCGACCCCGGAGGGAAAAGCCGCCCGAGCGCTCATCGTGGAACAACTGCGAGTTCGGTAGCTGCGCCGCTATCGCTGGGTCAGCGCGGCCGATTCGGACATATGGCGGCTTAACGGTCAAGTTCTCGACCGTGTTGTGGAGGCGGTTGAGTTTGCCTGGCTAGAGATCGACGGTGAGGTCGGTGTCGGGTTGGGAGCAGCAGATCAGGAGGTTGCCGGTCGCGGCGGGCTCGAGGGGGTCTGGGGTGTAGGTGACTGTGCCGTCGAGGAGTGCGGTTTCGCAGGTGTGGCATACGCCTGTGCGGCAGGACCAGCGAACGGGTACGTCGCATGCTTCGGCGAGCTCGAGGACGCTGCCGTACGCGCTGTTCCAGCGGACGTTCAAGCCGGTCCGGACAAACGAGACGAGTGGGCCAGTCCCTGCTGCACCTTCGGGTGTGTGCGGTGGCGGGACCGTGTGTGGGACGACCCCGGGCGTGATGGGAGCGATGGCGCTGAATGCCTCGCTGTGCACGTGGGAGTTCGGCACCCCCAGCGTGTCGAGGCTGGTCTGGATCGTCGTCAGGAATCCGGCTGGCCCGCAGAGGTAGAAATCCCCGTTCAATGCTGCCCCGGACGCGACGATTCCTGAGGCGCTGATGTGTCCGGATTCGTCGTAGTCGGTCCCGGGGCGATCGTCGGTGCCCGGTCGGCTGTACCACACGCGGCTGCGTGCGGTGGGCATTGTGGCGAGCAGCGACCGCACCTCCTCGGCGAAGGCGTGCTCGGCACTGTTGCGGGCTGCGTGGAGCCACCAGATGTCCCGCGTCGAGTTGCTGTCATGTAGTGCGTGCAGGATGGCCAGCACGGGTGTGACGCCGATTCCTGCGCTCACCAACGTGACGGCGAGGGTCCCCTCGGCGAGGGTGAACTTTCCGCGCGGTGCTGCGACCTTGATGCGGTCTCCGACGTCGACCGCGGTGCGAAGATATCGGCCGGTCGCTCCGTGCGGTTCGACCTTAACGCTGATCCGGTAGTGCAGGTCGGTAGAGGATCCGGAGAGGGAGTAGCTGCGTACGAGCGGCGGTTCGCCGTCGGCGGGCTCGAGTCTGAGGGTGACGAATTGGCCCGGAAGCGCGCTCGGCAGCGGTGTGCCGTCCTCGGCGTCGAGCTCCAGTGAGACCACGGTGGCGGTCTCGAAACGTTTTGCGACCACCCGTAGGTTCCGGTACCCCGGCCACGCCGGCGGGGGCCCCAGGTACGTCAGGCCCGTGTTCCCACCGTCGGCGGCTCCCTTGCGCCGCTGCTCGAGCATCGCCCGAAACGACGTTCGCCAGCCGGGGCTGAGCGCGGGGATACGCAGCGCCCGTTCCAGCAGCCCGATGCTGGGTCGGCGCTCCAGGTACAGCAAGGCGTTGATGGACGCAATCGTCATCCGCCCAGGCCCGGTCGCGACTTTGACGATGTCGGCTCCGGGCTGGACCACACCTTCCTGGAGGACTCGGAAGTAGAAGCCGGGTCGGCCCTGCCCGGTGAGCAGCGCGGCCATGCGAGGCTCGCGCATCCGGATGCCGACCCGATAACACGTCGTCCGTGGTTGGGTGACCTCGAACAAGGCGGAGCCGATTCGGTATCTGTCGCCGATGCACACCTCGTCATCGCCGAGCCCGTCGACGGTGAAGTTCTCACCGAATTGACCGAAGACGAAGTCGTCGCGGTGCAGCTGCTCGCGCCAATGGCGATATGAGTCGAGCTGGTAGACGAAGACGGCACGCTGCTCGCCCCCGTGCCCGCCTCGATCACCTTGTCCATCGCCCTCGACGTTCAGCCGTCGGACCAGACGCGAGCCCTGGACCGGCTCCTTCCAGATCCCGGTGAAGACGGTCCGACCCTGCCACTCGACGTTGCGTGGCAAGCCGACGTTGACCGACACGAGTCGGGCGCTCTTCTCAGACATGGGCCAAGCACCTCCCGTACCGCGAGTGTGCACCCTGCTGCGTTCCCGAGATAGGTGCGGCCGTGAATCGACAGACGCGGCCCGCCGCTTGGTGTGCGCTACGCCATCCGGGCATCCTGCGCGGCAGCGCTCGGACCGCACCGACCGAACCATGCCGGCGGTGGGGGATGGGCTGGGTGAGGCTGTGACCGTGGCGCCCCGCCCGTGAAGGCGCTACCGTCGTCACAGACCGGAAAGCAGGCTGCGATGGGTACGGCTGATGACGTCGAGATTGACGCGAATGCTGCGGCAAGCGCCGGGACAGCAGATCTGAAGCTGGAGGCGGTGGTCATTCCTGTCTCTGACGTAGACCGTGCGAAAGCGTTTTATCAGGGCCTTCGGTGGCGGCTTGACGCCGACTTTGGTTTCGACAACGGCTTCCGGGTCGTTCAGTTCACCCCGCCCGGGTCAGAGTGTTCGGTCCAGTTCGGGTCGAACATCACCTCAGCCGAGATCGGCACCGCCCAGGGCCTGTACCTCATCGTCTCTGACATCGAGGCTGCGCGCGAGGAGCTGGCCGGTCTTGGTGTCGGGATCAGCGACGTCTTCCACCCAGGGTCGCCAGGAGCCCAGTTCCAGCCCGCTGGCGGCAGCGGGCGGGTCAGCGGACGCGCCCCGGACCAAGCCAGCTATGGGTCCTTCGCAACGTTCAGCGACCCAGACGGCAACGGCTGGCTGTTGCAGGAGATCACGTCCCGGCTGCCCGGACGGACCGATGCCGCCACGACCAGCTTCACCTCCAGCCAGGACCTGGCGGGCGGGCTTCGACGGGCAGCGGCAGCGCACGGCGAGCATGAGAAGCGCACTGGCGAGGCGGACGAGAACTGGCCAGACTGGTACGCCGACTACCTGGTAGCCGAGCAGTCGGGTGCGGGGCTGCCCACATGAGCGAGGAGCCTGTCGAGCCGCCATTGTGCGCCTCGTGTCGGCTCCGGCCGGCCGCTTACGTCCTCGATCGCCTCGCAGGTCTGGGCCGGGCCCTGTCCGGGCCGGCGGTCGCATTTCCGGTATGGGCCTGCGAGAACTGCGTGCAAAATCTCCTCGGCCAGGTTCTTGATGTGGTCTCGGTCGCGTCCGTGTGCAACACCGAGACCTACCAACAGGAACACTCGTCGCTGTAAGACCCAAGCCGTACTCGGTCTCGGGGGTCACCGGAGAACTGCTGACCAAGGTCGATGTCGAAGATCGCGCCGGTCAGGGGCCCGTGTTGATCAGGATGTGGACAGCGACCGCGGGGACGTCCGCATCACTCTCCGGGAGCTGCCAAAAGGAGGTTTCACCGTGGAGTATCTCCTGACGATGACCACCCGCGTCCCGGAGGGGACCTCACAGGCAGCGGTTGATGTCATGCGGACCCGCGAGGCTGCTCGTTCACGTGAGCTGGCCGACCAGGGGCACCTGCTGCGCCTGTGGCGTCCGCCGCTGCGGCCGGGCGAGTGGCGCACGCTCGGTCTTTTCGCAGCCGCCGACGACGCCGCGCTCGAGCAAGACCTGGCCTCGATGCCGCTGAGGGTGTGGCGCACCGACGAGGCGACACCGCTGGCACCTCACCCGAATGACCCAGCCCGCTCGATCCGACACGTTGGGTCACTCGCGCCGGAGGTTGGGTGCAGCGAGTTCCTGACCGCGTTCGCCCTCGCCATCCCCGCAGGCACACCGGCCGAGACTGTGGATGCCACCACGGCGCGCGAGGCCCAGCGGGCGCGTCAGCTGGCCCTCCTGGGACACCTTCGGCGGCTTTGGAGGCTGCCGGGCGAGGGCCGAGCGCTGGGTCTGTGGCAGGCCCAGGACACTGCCGAGATGCACGCGATCCTGGCGTCGCTGCCGATGGCCGCCTGGCTGGAGGTGCAGACCACGCCCCTCGCCCCGCACCCCAGCGACCCGTCGGCAACCACTGCTTGAGACCTTCGGGCGCATCGATCTGATCCTGTGTGGCGCCTGAGTATTGCGCCAACTGCATGCTGCTCTCCTCAGCGAAGTTCGCGCCCGGCAAGATTGAGGTCGCCGAGCGGGTCGGGCTCGATCTGATCCTGCCCGTCGCGTGCATGCTTCCTGCCGGAGGGCTGGGTGGTGGCCAGCTGGAGGGTCGACTGGGAGTCCTAGTCGGGGCGGGCGGTGGGGGTGTGCTGGCGTGAGCGGCGGATGAGGTCGGCGGCCAGGGTGGCGAGGCCGGCGACCACCTCGGCGAGGTCTTCGGCGAGTAGCTTCGCGTGCGCGGGCTCGATCTGGTTGACGGGCAGGAGCCGGGCAGCGCGGGCGGCGTGGGACACCTGTGTTAGCAGGGACTCGGCGCGGCGGGCCGTGTCCTTGACGCCCTGGCCCTGCGGCTTGGCCGCTTTCCCGGAGGTCGCGGCGACTGCTTGACGCAGTACCGGGACGTCGTCGAGGTCGACGTCGGGGCGAGCCAGCACCAGGAATCGATATTTGCGGCCGGCGGCCACGTCCAGGATCCGGGTGAGCGTGAACAGCGCCACAACGCCCAAGGCGAGCTGGGCGGTGGTCATGCCGAGCAGCCAGCCACGGGACTCCCGCGGCCCGAACCGCACCCGCGGCACACTCACAACAGCTCCTTCGACGCAGTGGATTCATTCATGACCGATCGCCCTCGGCTGGCGGCAACGCCCTCGGTGGGGTCGGAAGCGCTGACGGTGGCGTGTCCTTGTCGACCTGGCCAGTGATCACCAACGGCGGCGCCGGATCCGGTAACTGGGGACGCTGCCGGTCGCCAGGTGTATCCGGTGTGATCGTGATGGTCACCGATCCCTCGCCGCCGGAATGTCCGGGGCGGTCCGGGGCCGGCAATGCGGGAGCAGGGTCCGGCGCACCACCTGGAGCGGGAGTGCCGTAGCGGCCATGACGGGGGACCGGTGGCGCCGGCACCCGGGGGGCCTCGACATCGCCGAGGACACCGCCAGCGGTGGCGGCCTGCCCGGCCAGCCAACGACCGCCCGACTCCACCGCACCCCCGACCACAGACGCGGGCCCTACGGCGGCCCCGACAGCGCCGGCTGCGGCTGGCACCGCCCGCAGACCGGACCCGCCAGCGCCAATGCTGGCACCACCGCCGGTGCCGGGTTTCACGCGGAGGGGTGGCATGGCATTCATCTGCGCGAGCGCCCGTGCCGAGTCCGCGGCCGAGGTGGCAGCATGCCCCGACTGTTCACTGAACCCGCCCGACGCGCGGGGTGCCGAGCCGGCCTGGGTGGTCATCAACCCGCCGGAGAACCGGTAGATCACCCCTGGCAATAATCCGGCCAACAGAATGATCGCCACCCCCAGCAGAGCATCAATGAACGTGGCTTGTGGCTCACCACTGCGGGGGACCACGACCATGGTGGCGCCCAAGCGGACCGCGATCACGATCAAAGGCTTGGCCAGCAGCAGCGCCACAAACAGCCGGATCGCCGCGTTCAGCCAGGAGCGGGTGATCGCTGGGCCGGCGCTGCCGGCCAGGGTCAACGGCAATGACGCGACCAGCAGCAACAAAGGCGATGTTGCGCATCAACAACGTCACGATCGCGACCACGATCGCCACCACCAACAACACGCACACCAGCAGGCCGGTCATCGACCCGGTTTGGTAGGACGGCGTCGCTGCCGTCATTCCGGAGGCGGGGGCGCCGGTGATGTAGTCGACCCAGCTGCCGAACTCCGCGCCCGCCCGGTCCAGATCCGTTCGGCCGGAGGAGTCGGTGGTGCCGGCGAGCCAGCGGGCGGCGCCGTCGGAGGCCTTGATCAACAACACCGCGATCGTCACCCCGGACGCCCAGAAGATCCCCCACATCACCACCCCCAACAAGGTGGAGCCGAAATGGCGGAAGTCGAACCGGACGATCGAGATGATCAACGAGGTGATCATCAGTCCCAGCAGGACCAGAGCGGCCAGGCTGCCGACATCCTGATACAGCGACACCATCCCGGCGTTCCGCCAGCCGTCGATGATCTTGATCGCCTGAGTGTCGGCGGTCAATACTCCGACCAGGCCCTGCCACAACGACACGATCGACTGCTTCAACCAGACATGCACCTGCTGCGCCAAACAGTCAAACGCCGCTGGTGCCGATGCCACACACGCCAGCTGCTGCACCGCAGGCACCACCCGCTCCAAGAAAACCGCGCGTGCAGGGTCAAGAAGCTGATCGAGTGCTTTGGCGCATTCCTTCGCGAGGTACTTGGCGACCGTCGGCAGCGCTGCCATGCATGCTGCCTGCATGCCGGCGTTCTTGCCATCTGGGTCGATATTCTCGACCACCACGGACGCACAGAGCTGATTGGGATCGACGAGACCAGGGAGCCGCGGAATGTTCGGAACAGTGCGACAGACCGACTTCGCAACATCCTCTGCGATCTGTCGTCGTTCCGGAGTCGTGGGCTCAGCCGTCGCTGGGGCCGAGGCCGAGCCCGCCATGAGTAGGCCGAGGATCGCTGCTCCGAAGATGATCCGGAGGACCGATCGCTTAGTGCGGGGCATTGGCGTACTCGAACCACTGTTGGTCCGCCGAGTCTTCGATCTCTCCAGGATCGGCAGGCGTCCGTGCCAGGATTGATTGCTTCTCAGCACTGCTTGGGTTGCCGGTTGGATCTGACGGCTCAACCGCCGCAGCCCCCGCCCGCGCAACGAGTGCCTCCGAGATCTTCCAATCGTCCTTGGCCCAGACGACGCGGACCTCGGAGATACCCCACGCCGTCGTGGTGTCGCCGGAGTCGGTGGTGATGTCCGGACTCCAGACGTAAATGGACGCCGCGGACGGCTCGTAGTCTGCAATGGCATAGGCCCCACGGGCAGGCTCCGACTGCGCGACGGTCACGTCATCGAGACCGGTCCGCAAGAGGTCGAAGGATTCGATCATCGCGTTGCGGGTCTTCTCGTCGGCGGCGGTGGCAGTAGCCATAGCGTCGGCGGTGGTCTTGTCTTTGATGCGGAGTGATGTCATCCAGGTCAGGTAGTTGGTGGCTGCTTCGACGGCTCCGGTTTCGGTGTGGTCGTAGCCGAGGGGGAGTCCGGCGGGTCCGGTCATGTGGCCTCCTTCACCAGCTCGAGCGGGGCCCTGCGGCAGCCCAGAGGTGGAGGATCCAGTCGACGGCGATCCCGGTGCTGGGGATGGCGAGGACCCGGAGGGTGTTGTCGTCGGGGCGCCGGTGGGCGACGGGCTGGTTGTGGGGGTGTCTTGGCCGAGTCGGTAGGACACGGTGGCGATGACGGCGACGGCGAGCAGGGCGACCACCACCAGGAGGATCTTCTGGGTGCGGCTTAGCTGCGGCATGGGGTTCCCTTCGGGTCATCTCAGGCGCCGGCGTTGTAGAAGAAGTTCACCAGGGTGGCGGAGATGCCGATCAGGAAGGCACCACCGAGGGAGGCGAAGATGCCGACCTTGCCGACGGTGCTGGCCCGGTCGAACCCGATCCTGGGTCCGATGACCAAGATCAGCCCGGACAGCAGCAGCCCGACCAGGCAGGCGATGATGGCGTAGAAGCCGATGGTGTCGATCAGGTCGTTGATCGCGGCCGCACCGGGGGCGTTGCGGGCGCCGGCGGCAAGGTCCGGGCCCTCCACCACGTTCTTCGGAGCTTTGGAGGGCTGGGCCCACGCACTGCTCGGTGTTGCCGCTATGAGGAGGGCACTGGTGAGGCCGGCGGCGAGGCGGAGGCTGATGCGGGGGGTGGTCACGGGTTCTCCTGCGGGTGGTCGACCGTATGCGGGTCGGGAGGTTGGGTGGGGGTTTGGCTGGTGTGCCAGATGTCGAGGCAGATCTGCGCCAGCCGGAGCCGCAGCCGCGCCGGGACCGGCCGGGCGGTTGGCGGAGTCGGGCCGGGGCCGAGTCGTGGGTCCGAGGGGAGGTGGTGCAGGCCGTGGCAGCGGACAGCCAGGGCGGCCGCCGCCGTCCGGGTCCGCCCGGTCGGTGGGCCGGCGCCGTGATTGACGACCACCGTCACCTGCTGCTTACTGACGAGGTGCTGGTCGTGCAGCCACACCAGGGTCTGCGCGGCGTCGGTGAGGCTGTACTCGTCGGGACGGACCACCAGCACCACCGAGAACCCGGCCGGGACGCCTCGCGTCCACCGCGTGGTGCTGGGTGGTTCGCACCGGGCGTCGATGATCACCGGAGCGAAGCAGTCCTGCACGATGCTCACGGCGGTGCACAGCTGCCGGCCGAGAACCGGTCGCTCATTGCTGTTGGCCCGCAGGACGGCGATCCCCGACGATGTGGTCTGTACCTGCAGGGGCGACCGAACGCCCAGCAGACTCCCCAGGTCGTCATTCCGATGTTCGGTGGTCATCTCGGCGGCCTCATCTGTGTGATCGTGGGGAGACCGTGTGCGCGTGGTGTCGACGAGGAGGGCGGGTGGCCAGATGTGCGCGAACGGCAGGCCGGCCAGGGTGGCCGCCAGCAGGGCAGCGACGGTGGTCCGGCCGGTCCCCCCGGTCAGCGAGCTGACCAGCACCCGATGCCCGCGCGGCCAATGCTTCAACGCGAGCCGGTCGTAGGCATGGCGGTCCCGCGCTGGCCGCGGCGGCGCCAGCACCACCCCGCTGGGGTCCGACTCGATAGATGTCTCGACGAGTGGCCGTCCGCGGGTCAGCTGGACCGAGACCGGACCGGCGCCGTACCCGACTGTCGCCCGTGCCGTGCTGTTCTCCACCATCACTCACGCTCCTGCGGTAGCTACTCGACATTCAACTGATAACCACAGTTATAGCACGTGGTCGGACAGAATCCCACAGGTGTGGACAACTTGTGGACAGATTCGTGGGGTCAAACCCGTCATGGGTGTGCCATGCTGAGACCCGCTGGGCTAACCAGAGGAACCAGACCAGGGTCAACGTGTGGGGGTGGGATGGCGTCGGGTGAGGGGATTCCCGGGTTGGCTGACAAGCTCAACCATCTGTTCGCCACCGCGCCAGGCCCGGGACGGTCCGGGCACTACTCCAACGACACCGCCGCGCAAGCGCTCGAGAAGTACGGCATCACCGTGTCCGGGGTGCACCTGTCGCACCTGCGCGCCAACCGTCGCGACAACCCGTCCGCCCGACTGCTCGCCGCCCTGGCCGAGCTGTTCGGGGTCCCGTACAGCTATTTCTTCGACAGCACCACCGAAGACACCATCAACGCCAACCTCGACACCCTGACCGCGCTGCAGAACGACCAGATCAAACACCTGATGCAACGCGCACAAGGCGTCAGCCCCCGCGGACTCACCCACCTGCAAGCCATCCTCGACCAGATCCGCGTCCTGGAAGGACTTGACGCCGACCCCGACAAGTAGTCCCAGAGCGGGCCTCGCCTTCCACTCTCCACTACAGCAGAATTGCAACATGGCCGTGTCGATAACTACAGTTGCTAGACATGAAGCGAGGCAACACGCAACTGCGTGTGGACAGATCCGTCAGGGCGCAGCCATCTGGTCGGTACCGGGCAGCACAGCGCCGATGGCGGGTGCGTAGCCACCCCCGCGGCACCCACACCCATGGGGTCGCTGACCAGCGTCCGGAGATCTGAGCAGCGAGGTGCTGTCCGTGTCGCGGTTCGGTGCTCCGCTGGTCGTCGTGTTGGCGCTCGTCCTCGCGGTGCCCGGGTTGCTCGTGGTGGCGTCGTGGCAGCAGCAGAACACCAGCTGCGCGACCACGACGTCCACCGCTACGGGCGCTGACACCTCGGTGCCGTTGCCGGCTGGTGCTGCCGGTGCCGCTCTGACCGTGCGGATGGGGACCTGGAACGTGTTGAAATCGAACAGCACCAGACGGATCGTGGCCGGGCTGCACGCCATAGCAGCGGCCGGGGCGGATGTGATCGCGGTGCAGGAGCTGCAGTCCCCCCACCGGGGGACAGTGGCCCGGCAGCTGCGTGCGGCGGGTTGGTCGATGTCGGATGGCAACACGGCGACCCCGGTGGCATGGCGGACCAACAAGTACCGGTTGTTGGCGCAGGGGCGGGTGAAGGAGTTCGGCGTCGTGAGGATCGAGCCCGGGTCGGCGGCCGGGGCGTCGATCGGGCCGAAATGGATCCAATGGGCCCAGCTGCAAGACGTGACGACCGGGGCGGTGTTCATCGCCGCCTCTCATCACCTGGTGCCCGGCATCGAGTCGAAGGGCCGCACCGACCGGCAGGGCCCGCGACGGGTCGCCTATGCGAAGAAGCAGATCCTGGCCGCCGGCCAACTCTCGGAGCAGCTGGGTCGGAATGGGCAGATCCCGTTCCTGATCGGCTCGGACTGGAACATCGACGCTCGCAAAGACGCCCGCGTCCGTGCCGCCGGCTTCCCCTACACAACTCTGCCCAGGTTCGGGTTGTACTCGAACTGGCGGGTGCTCGGCTACCCACGGGATGGCACCCACGGGGACCGGCTGATCGACGGGATCTTCTCCACCAGCCGCACCGTCGGCCCGGTCCGGCAGCAGATCCTCGACCATTACGGCAGCGACCACCGGGCCGTGCTGGTGCAGTACACCAACCGATCCCGCACCGCCTCCGCCACCCTGTCGACCGACACCGCGTCCCAGGTTGGTTCGGTGCCCGACACGATCACCGTCCCGTCGACGAGGGCGGGGCAGTCGATGACGTTGCGGGGTGAGCAGGTCGCCAATGCGGCGACCATCATCGCCGAAGGCAAAAGGGCCGGCATCCCGACGTTCGGCTGGATGGTCGCGGTTGCGACCGCCCTGCGGGAATCGGAGTTGAGGAATCTCGCCTACGGTGACCGCGACTCCCAGGGCCCGTTCCAGCAGCGGCCCTCCACCGGGTGGGGGACGGTGGCGCAGATCCGGGACCCGAGCCTGTCTGCGCGGGCGTTCTATGGTGTTGCCGCCCACACCCACAACCCGGGTTTGACCGACATCACCGGCTGGCAGACGATGTCGATCGCCGCCGCGAGCCAGGCGGTGCAGCGCTCAGGGTTCCCGGGTGCGTACACGAAGTGGGAGGCCACAGCCAAGGCCGTCGTCGAGCAGCTCAGCAACCAGGCGCCAGCACCCGCAGCAGATCGATCCTGTGGCACGGACCAGCCGACCGGGCCGGGGGAGTGCCCGGCGACCGGCCTGCCGGCGGAGAAGGGTCTGACGCCGGATGCTCTGCTGGTGCTGCGGTGCATCAAAGCGACGTTCCCGAGCTTGACCGACTTCGGCGGGGTACACCCCGATCCGCTGCCCGACCATCCGTCCGGGCGGGCGGTCGACCTCATGATCCCCAACTATCAGACGGCAGAGGGCACGGCGTTCGGCTGGCAGGTCGCTCACTGGCTGCACGACAACCAGAAAACGTTGGGTGTGCAGTACGTGATCTTCGACGCCAAGATCTGGAGTATCGCCCGCGACCGTGAAGGTTGGCGCGCCTACAGCCCCGGCTACACCAGCTCGGTCAACGACTCCTCCTGCACCGCAACCACGTCCACGTCACCGTCTACGGCAACGCCGGCACCGGCTTCCAGAACGACGAGGGGGCCAGCGGCGATGAGAGTAGGGGAGTGGCGGCCGGGCACTGGACCACACCCCTCGCGGGTGGCTACGTGGTCGGCTGTGCGTGGGCTTGCTACGTGTCCGCGTCGGGTCTTCCGCACACCGGGCAGGACTTCGAGGTCGGCGTCGGGGCAGCGGTCCGCAGCACCAACACCGGCACTGTCGAGGTCAGCAAGGACCTCAACGGCAGCTACGGCCGCTACATCGTGGTCCGGGACAAGGCCAACCCCGCGATCGCCGTCTACTACGCCCACCTCTCGATCCGTAACGTTCGGGTCGGCCAGGAGGTCGCAGCCGGTCAGGTCATTGGTCGTTCCGGCAGCACCGGCAACAGCAGCGGTCCCCATCTGCACTACGAGATCCGCATCAACGGCAACCCGGTCAACCCGATGCCGGTCCTGGCCAAGAACGGAGTCACCCCGTGAACCCGAGAACCGTCACGTGGGCACTGGGAGCCCTGGCCCTATCCTTCGCCGTGGTGCTGGCCGTGGTCCTGCTGCAACGGCCGTCGACCGGCACCAGCACCGCCAACCCACCGGCCACGTCGGCTCCTCAGACCGGAACCACAGCTGCGCCAGCCACCAGCCCCGCCGCCGAGGGGACCGATCCCGCCGAGGGCGGGCCTAGCCCGCTCCCGTCCAGCGAGGTCGAAGCTCATGATGCCAGCCCTGGCGCCACCCCCTACAGCCAGACCGACGAGGCCCGCCGTGCCTGGGTGCCTGTCGCCACCGGGTTCGGGAAGGCTTTCACCACCACCAAAGGCAAGAACGCCGCCGCGTGGCGGGGGCCAGCTTGGCGCCGTTCGTGACCGACAGAGTTAAAGATCAACTCGCCACGGTCGCTCTCGCGAACGTGCCCGACGGCGCGTTCGACAGCATCGAGCCGGCCGAGTTCGGTGAGGACAAGGTCGCGGTCTTCCTGCACTACGACACCGGGCTGACGCTGGTCACTTACCTGATCCTCGACGGCACCAGCTGGCGCATCTATGCATACGACCGCTGGCAGGACTAGGGCGTGTCTGACAATGTCGATGCGGTGGGGTTTCGGAGCCAGATCCAGATGCTGGTGACGGCGATGGTTCCGAGGTACATGTAGTTGCGCTTCTCGTAGCGGGTGGCTGTTGCTCGGCAGCCGCGGAGCTTGTTCACCGCTCGTTCTACGGTGTTGCGGTCCCGGTAGCGCTGAGTGTCGAAGTTCGGCGGCCGACCACCAGCAGAGCCCTTTCGGCGACGACCGTTGGCCTGGTCTTCCTTGACCGGGATTGCCGCCTTGATCCCGCGTTTGGCCAGGTAGTCCCGGTTCGCCTTCGACGAGTACGCCTTGTCGGCCAGCACCCAGTCCGGACGAGTCCTGGGCCTACCCGGCCCCGAGCCGATCGACACCGACCAGGCCGAGCACGGTCTCGAAGGCGATCGAGTCATGCCGTTGACCCTCGCTGGTGAGGACAGCGATCGGCCGACAGCGTTGGTCGGCAGCGAGATGGATCTTGGTGGTTAACCCGCCCCGAGACCTGCCCAGCGCCTCCCGGAAGCCTCGATCTCCCTGCTTAGACGGCAAATTCTTGTAATTCGATGCTGCCCCCTGTGAGCTCCCCGTCGGCCACGACGACCTCCTGCTGGTTGTCGACGAACGCCACCGCCAGCCGTTCCGCGCTCACATCCACCGGTGCTGTCTTGCGTGCACCCGCAGCGTGGTGATGGGCACGCACGCTCGTCGAGTCGACCGAGACCACCCACTCGGAGTCATCACCGTCGCTGCCGCGTTGCAGACCGCGGAGCGCCCGGTCCCAGGTCCCGTCCCTCGACCAGGTCCGGTGGCGGCCGTAGACGGTCTGCCACGACCCGTACGTCGTAGGGACATCACGCCATGGAGCCCCGGTCCTGGTCCGCCACAGAATGGCGTTCACGACCCGACGATGCGGGGTCCAGGGCCGCCCCTGGCGACCCGTGCGCTCAACCGGAAGAAACGGCTCCAACCGGGCCCACTGCTCATCGGTCAGATCATGACGATCATGCACGTCACCATCTCAGCCCAAGCCGCTACGAAAGCTTTGTCAGACACGCCCTAGTGGGTCCGTCTCAGTTTTGGGTTGCTGTTTGGTTGAGTGCGTTTCGGGCGCGTTCGATCTTGGCGAGGATGGACTCGGCGGTAGCTGTCCATACGTAGGGTTCCGGGTCGGCGTTGTTCGTGTCGATGTAGGTCTGGATGCTGGCGATCAGGTCGGGGACGCTGGCGAAGATGCCGCGGCGCAGGTTCTTGTCGGTGAGGTCGCGGAACCAGCGCTCGACCTGGTTCAGCCACGATGAGGAGGTGGGGGTGAAGTGCAGGTGGAACCGCTTGTGCCGCTTGAGCCAGGCCTGCACGTTGGGGTGCTTGTGGGTGGCGTAGTTGTCCAAGATCAGATGGATCTGGAGGTGGGGAGGAACTTCGTGGTCGATGGTCTTGAGGAACGTCAGGAACTCCTCGTGGCGGTGTCGGGGCAGGCACTGCCCGATGATCGCGCCGGTGAGCACGTCCAACGCCGCGAACAAGGTCGTGGTGCCGTTGCGCTTGTAGTCGTGGGTCATCGTCGCGGCCCGGCCGGGGGTCAGCGGCAACGACGCCTGGGTGCGGTCCAGGGCCTGGATGGAGGACTTCTCGTCCATGCACAACACGATCGCCTTGTCCGGCGGGTCCAGGTACAAGCCGACGACGTCGACGAGCTTCTCGGTGAACCGTGGGTCGTTGCTGATCTTGAACGTGTCGACCCGGTGCGGCTTCAGGCCCAGCTCGGACCAGACCCGTTGCACTGTGGCCGGGCTGACTCCGACCCGGGCGGCCATCGTCCGGACTGACCAGTGCGTGGCGCCAGCGGGTGTTGTCTTGGTGGTCAGTTCCACGATCTCAGCGATCGTGTCCTCACTGATCGACGGTTTGCGGCCGCGGCCCTCCTTCACCTTCCCCCAGCCCGTGAGGCCGTCGGTCTGGAACGCCGCCCGCCAGGCCCGCACGGTGATCACGCTGACTGGATGACGTCGCGCGATCTCAGCATTCGCCGTCCCCTCGGCGGCGTCGAGCAGCACCTGGGCTCGGACCACCTCCCGATGAGCGGCTGTGGAGGATCGAGCAACCTTCTCCAGCACCTCACGCTGAGCAGCAGTCATCGGCAAGGCAGGAGCGGGTGGGCGGGCCATGCTCTCATCCTACGAAATTAACAGCAATCTATTTGCGAGACACACCACTAGGTGACTGCAAGGGAGGTGTGATCTCGAGCCCGGGACTCCGAAGTTCCCCCACGGTGACGCTGACATCAGCCGCGAAGCCAGGCCATCATCGGAATCTTCTGCTCCTGCGTTCCTTGTTCCCATACCCAGACAGTCAGGCCTCTTCGACACCTCTCGAGGAGTCGTGTCGGGCAGAGATCCTCCGGATCGGGACTGTCGAGTAAGCCGACATAGGCGATGACCACGAGATCATCGATATCAGCGGTTCGCGCAAGACCGGCTTCGGCGGCGACCTGATCGGCTACCGCTAAGACCCGAGCCGCGCAGGGCGCTTGACACAGAGAGGAGCCACCGCCGACCGTTCGAGTACTGCGACGACCTCACGCCCGTCGAGGCAGAGGCCACCTACTACGCTCACCACCAGACCCCAGCAACCGCTGGAGTCTCAAACTAGAAAGTCTCCGGACACGCCGGGGTTCCTCTGTGTTTGTCAAGCCACTGATCTCTGGGTCGTAGAGTTGTACTCGGCGGGCTCGGGAAGTGACTTGTCCGAAGAGCTGGCGGTCGGGGTTGAGCCAGCCGCGCTGGACTGCAGAGACGCCCCCGAATGTCCTCCCGGGCCCGCTGTCTGGGTCCGCTCGTCGCGAACCATCAGCCGCCACACGTGATCGGCCAACCGCCGTTTCAGGCAACGCATCGCCTCGTTGTGTGACTTCCCGGAGGCGATCTTGGTGTCGTAGTAGGCGCGTCCGGTGCTGTGACGCATGCGGACCTGGGTCAACGCGATGATGTGCAAGGCGAGGTTCAACTGCCGATCGCCGCCGCGGGGAAGCCGATGCCGGGCTCGGTCTGCGCTGGCCACCTCGATGGGTGCAACTCCGCAGTAGCTGGCGAACGAGGCGGCAGTGGCGAACCGGGACGCATGGCGGCTGCGACCCAGCAGCTTCGCGGCGACGACCGGACCCACGCCGTCGACCTCGAGGAGTCGAGTGCCCGTGCTCGACACGGCTTCAGCTATCTGAGCCGTGAGCGTTCGGACGCGCTGATCGGCCGCCCTGATCTCCACCACCAAGTCCCGGGCCAGGTCCTTGCGAGCGGTCTCGACTGGACCAGTCGGTCGCACGCTGGTCAGCAGCCTCGATGCGGTGGTGGCAGTCAGGTCCTTCGGACCCCCACCAGGCACCAAGTCCCGCAGCAAGGCGTGCAGCTGGTTCACCAGTCGGGTCCGCTGCACGATCACGTTGGTGCGTCGCTCGTCGAGCAGGGCCA
Organism: uncultured Actinomycetota bacterium; assembly: GCA_963794405.1. Taxonomy (GTDB): domain Bacteria; phylum Actinomycetota; class Actinomycetes; order Propionibacteriales; family Propionibacteriaceae; genus Microlunatus. Next base: position 656,902 of record CAWCDP010000010.1, on the reverse strand, counting down.
GCACCGTGGTCAGGTCCTCGGGCTCCACCTGGTTGGCATCGCCCTGCAGCGCGGCCACGCTGGCTGCCGCTGCGGCATCGATGACGTCGTTCTTGCGCCGTCCGCCACGAGAGAGTTCTCGGACTCGGGCGGTCGCGGTCGACGGCACGTCATCGACGACTTCGTCACGAGCGACGAGCCACTGGGCAAGGTGGCGCCCCAGCCCACGCGCGTTCTCGATCGCCCAGCGACGCTCGCCGAGCTTGTCAGCCCAGCGCAACAACCGGCGGTAACCAGCGAGTGAGGCCTCCGCCTTGATCGTGTCTATCCGACGGTTCGTTGCCGGATCCACGGCGCTGGCAACATGCACGCTCTTGTGCGGATCCACCCCGATGATGACCATGTTCTGCGACCCTTCGTCCGACAGCAGGGGGGAACCGTGGACGACACGCCGACTTTGAAGTTCCGCATCCGGTCAGTCCTCTGTTGAGTCAGTCCACGGCCGTGCTGCCGGCCGGCTCGACAAACCCCGGGAGAGCCAACCAAGAAGGCGGCAGGCGATTCACGAGTCAGACCGACCAGCAGCACACGAGACACTAGGCAAACCGCACACGATCTCGTGGGACCTAGACAAGTCGGCGGTAGGTGACCGTACGACTCTGATGGTCGTCGACCATCTGACCTCACCGACGGCCCGACTGATGCCGGTCAAGCAGCTCTGCGCCGCCGCGCGTGAGCGGAACATCCGTACCATCGTCGATGCAGCGCACGTCCCGATGATGATCGCGAACGCCATTGCCGACGCCGACGCCGACTTCTGGGTGGGGAACCTGCACAAGTACGCCTGCACACCGCGCGGCACGGCGGTGCTGGCGGCGCACCCTGCAGTGTCCGATGAGGTCGAGCCCTTGATCAACTCCTGGGGCAGCGGTCTGCCGTTCCCGCAACGGTTCGACCATCAGGCCACCGAGGACCTGACCGGTTGGCTGGCAGCGCCGGTGGCGCTGGATCACCTGGAGGCTGAACTCGGCTGGGATCGGATACGTGACCACGCCACGTCCCTCGCCGGCTGGGCGCAACGGGCAATCGCTGAGGCCATGGCCGAGGTGTTCGACGAGCCCACGACAGCCGAGGTCGGGATGCCCGCAGGCCCCATCCGGCTGGTCCGGCTACCTGCGCGGCTGGGGCCGGATCGGCTCGGTTCGGCTGAGCTACGGGACCGAATGATGACCGTCGGCTTCCGGACGTCCTTCACCGCCTTCGACGGAGCCGGCTACCTGCGGCTGACCGCGCACGCCTACAACACCGCCGATGACTACCTGGACTTCATCGACCGCGGTCTACCCCTGCTGCGCTCCTGGGCCTGCTGATCACAATGCGGGATCAGGGCCACAGACCCAGTCGATCTCGGCTCGACGGTTCAGGTGACCGAAGACAAGCAGCAGGCGGTTGCGAGGAGCTGGCCTTGGTGCTGGGCCTCTACCTGAGCTGGAGCACATCTACACACACATGAACTCGAGCATCAAGATGTCATCGCGTGCCATCACGCCGCCACTGCGCGCCACCCTGAACGGTGCCCAGCCGGATTCGTGCCAGGATCAAAACGGCGCTCTAACCTGTGCCCGTGGAGTGCCCGGCGGATGCATGTCGGCACCTCGGACGCCCGTCGATGCACAACATTCACGCCTTAGGGTCCTGTCCGGATGCGGTTGAGAATCCTTCGCAACGAGGGGGTCGGCAGTTCGAATCCTCTGGGCGCCACCCACCAGATCTCACTCAGAACTAGCGTGCGCTGTACTTCGGGGCTGATCCACGCTGCCGGCCGATCTCGACCCACTTCGCAACCAGGTCGAGGTCGACGGGGCCGGACACGACGAGTAGACCAGCCGCCAGCAGGTCGACCGGGTGCGTGCGGTGGACGGCAACGGACCAGTACCCAGCCATCAGGCCGGCCTCCTGTCCCATCAGGTCGTGGCGGCCATCTGCGAGCTCCTGAAGGGTCTGCTTGGCTTCGGCGATCGAGCCGGCGTCGACTGCCAGCTTGCGAGCGGTTCCGAAGATCGCAGCCGACAGCATCCGGTTGCGGTCGGGGCGGCTGGCCATGGCAGCACTATAGAACGCATGTTCGATACAATGGCACGGGACTGCACCGGACAGACTGCACCGGACTGCACCGGCCTCTAGGCTCGCCTGTCGTGAGGACTGAGTGGGATCCGGTGTTAAACGACGCCCTACGGTCCTCCGGCACTCTTATCGATCTGGTCGACGATCTCAACGGTGCTCAGTGGTTTCCGAGGACTGCCCAGGCGATCAGCGTGTCCAGCCGACGGATGTCGGCGCCCTTGGCGAGCTTGATCTTGATGTGTCCGGCGCGGGTCCACAGCTCCATCTCGGAATTAAAGTCCAGCCTGCCGGCGTTCTCGCTTGACCACATGTTGATGGCGCCGTAGGGGAGCGAGTACATTTCGATCTTCTTGCCGGTCATCCCCTGGGCATCACGAACAATCAGACGCCTGTCGGTGAAGATCGCAGAGTCTCGGAACGTCTTGAAGGCTGCAACGGGAGTCTCGCCCTCCACCAGGAGTTGTGCGACATCCTCTGGAATCGGTATCTCATTCTGCAGCGTCCATGCGGCAATCGGTGCGGTCTCCATTGATCCTCCGAACAGTGGCCGAATATTGTTGACGCTCATGCTTGCCGACCAAACCGATGGCCACAAGTGGGGCCGAGTGCGATCAATCCGATGCACAGCTGTTGCATCAGGAGTGGCGTCGAGGGCAGATCACGCACCCTTTGGCAGGCGGTGACCAACCCAGCTGGTGTTCTCCGGGTGGCGCGGGCACGTCTGAGCTGAGCGCTCGTGGCTAGTAGGCCTATCCGATGCCTGGAACGGCGATTCTCGGCTGTTTGGCCTGGTCACAGCAAGTTAGCGGTATGTAGATCCGTCCCCGTGGCAAGACGCTACTCACGGCTGCGATCTGGGCGTCGGCATCGGTCAATAGCTAACCCATATGAGCGGACCTAGGCGCAGGTGCCCCGATGGAGAGTGTTGGTTCACAACTGTGCCAAGTGCGATCGAAGGAGGTGGTGTAGAAGTCGAAGAGTTTGGCCGAGCTTGACCTATGCACTTGGAGGACCGGTGAATGGCAGGCCCAGATGCCGTATGCGTGGGTGTTCGCCAGGAGCAGGTCGTCGAAGCGGAACAGACTTGCGTAGTGGCTGGCGCCATGCGGGCGGAGGCTGATGCCGTCGACTCGGCGGAGGTAGTCCAGTGTGCTCTGGCATCTTTGGGGCAGCCAATCAAGGGAGAGCTCGGCGGCCCGAAGGGCTCATTGCTGGGCTGTGCGGATCGGCGACCAGAACCCGGATCCGGGTTCCTTTGGCCGCCTTCCAGGCCAGGACGTCAGCGAGATCAAGTGCCTCGATCAAGAAGGCTCCGGCGTACACGAGGATATCCGGCGCCTCCGTCACCTTGGAGAACAGGGCATGCCAGGTCTCACTGGGAATCGAGCTTCGGGTCGGCCACACCCGCTCGATGTCGACAAGTCCGGCAACGCACCCGTCGGAATCGGGCAGCAGCTCGGGCCACAAGAACGTCTCCTGCTGCTGAAGAGCCGCTGCCACCTTCTGCCGAGTTGGCGGGTGAGGGATGCGGTCTTCGGCCAGCCAGCGGGTCACGCTCTTCGGATCGACCTGCACCGCGTCGGCGAGGGCGGCCGCGGTCATGCCGGCGTTCAGCAGCGCTCCGAGCAGACGCTGATTGGTCACTAACTCAGGTTATCTCATCTGAGGGACATTCGGGACGGTCGAGATGTCCACAAGTGTCCGGGAAGTGCGGTGGAGTTATCCACAGTTACCGATGATGCTCGACCTTGAACGATGAAAAGGTCACGCTGACCTTGAGCAGACCAGTTCGAGGAGGTCACCCATGGAGCATCAATCGTCTCGCGTCGACAGTCCGCCGCCGACTCGTCAGCGTCTGGCTGACCTGGTCGTGTTCGAGTACCGAACAGTCACCACCCTGTACGGATGGCGCAGCCGCGGAGAAGGGCCACCCGGTTACCGCATCGGCCACCACGTCCGCTACCGACGCGAAGCCATCGAGATCTGGCTAGCGTCCCGGGCGGACCAGGCTACATAACCGTAGTAGCCATAAACTCCGCAATATGAAACAATGGGACTACCCAGAGGGAGACATTCTGGTGGCGATTCCTGCACATGCCGACGACCGGCTATGGAGCGTCGATGACGTGTCCGCATACCTCGCCGTGCCAATAGCGACTCTGTACAAATGGCGCTGCACCGGCTACGGACCCAAGAGCCTGCGTGTCGGGCGATACATCCGCTACCGACAAGCTGACGTGATGAGTTGGCTTGATTCGCTGGCTGGCGTGGCCTAGAAGCTGCTGTGCCTCGACCGCCGCTCCCACTCGGCACCTGGGGAAAGATCCGCACGTGCGTCGACGCGCTCGACGAGCGCGGGAGACCCCGACGCCACCGCGCGATGGCCCAGTACCGCGACTTTGATGGGCAGACGCGTCAAGTTGAGTCTTACGGCCGCACCCCTACGGATGCATCGAACAAGTTGCGCCAGAAACTGAAGGAGCGATCGGACAAAGGTCGATCCGGTGAGCTCACAGCGACGCACCGGTTCTCGGAGGCAGCGGCACTATGGATGGAGAAGTTCGCCGGCATGGTTGACGATGGCCGCCGCTCGCCCGGCTCCCTCGACACCTATCGACGACACCTCGACAGCCACGTGCTGCCCGCTATCGGCGAGATCCGGCTCGGGGAGCTGACAACGCCACTCGTCGACAAGGTCATTGGGAAGATCAAGAAGGACGTGGGCCCACCAACGGCGAAGAGCTGTCGCAGCGTTATCTCGAGTGTGATGAACCTGGCCGTCCGGTACGGCGCAGTCATGATCAATCCGATCCGCGAGGTCGAACGCATTGAGGTCAGGGTCAAGAAGACACCTCGTGCGCTATCTGGGCCCGAGATCGCCGACTGGTTGCGTCAGCTGTCCACTGACGACACAGCCCGGCGGCGGGATCTGCCCGATCTCACACTCTTCATGATCGCCACGGGCGTCCGTATAGGCGAAGCCCTGGCCGTGGTGTGGGACCAGGTCGACCTCGTCGGTGGCGAGGTCGAGATCACCCACACCATCATCAGGGTCAAGGGCCAGGGTCTGTTGCGTAAGCCGACGAAGTCATCGGCAGGGGAGCGAGTCCTCGGACTACCGCTGACTGTCCTGGCGGTGCTCCGACGTCGGTTCGCCACGAGCGGCCGGCTCGACCTACCGGTCTTCCCTGACGCCCTCGGGGGCTTCCGCGACCCGGCGAACACCCGCCGCGGGATCCGCGATGCCCGCGGAGAGAAAGCGCTCGCCTGGATCACCTCGCACAACTTCCGCAAGACGATGGCCACGCTCCTGGACTCCGACGAGTTCTCAGCCCGTGAGATCGCCGACCAGCTCGGCCACGCCCGACCGTCCATGACTCAGGACGTCTACATGGGACGAAAGATCCGTAACCCCCGGGCGGTCCAGGCCGATCGAGGCCGCACTTCGCAGGGCTGTCGAAGACCAAAAGCATGGGTAAAGCATGGGTTCCGGGCTTACGGGCCGTCCGCCGTGTACTCGAACTTCCGGCCTCCGACTAGGCCATATGGTGCGCCGCGAGGGAATCGAACCCCCAACCCGCTGATTAAGAGTCAGCTGCTCTGCCAATTGAGCTAGCGGCGCGCGAGGAGAAACACTAGCAAAGCGATCACCCTGTCGCTAATCGAGGCCGTCGGCGGGGTCGGCTGGTGAGCGGGATCACAGGGGAGGTCACTGTGGCACGGCCGAGCCGTTCGCCGTGGCCGTACCGGCCGACTCCAGCACCGCCATGGCGGCGTTGTGGCCGCCCAGACCGCTGACAGCACCACCACGGCGGGCGCCCGACCCGCACAGCAGGATCGCCGGGTGCCCGGTCGCCACGCCCCAGCGCTCGGCCGGGGTCGTCGGCTCTTCATCGTCGGCCAGCCAGGGCCAGCTCAGGTCACCGTGGAAGATCTGGCCGCCCGGAAGCCGCGCCTCGCGCTCGACGTCCTGCGGGGTCATCACCTCGATGCAGAGCTGGCCGTGAGCATCGCGGGCGATGCAGTCGGTCAGCGGCTCGGCAAGCACCGACTGCAGCGAGACGAGCGCCGCCTGGAGGACCCGCTCGCGTACGACGTCGTGATCATGGTCGAACAGCCGGGCCGGGGTGTGCAGGCCGAAGATCGTCAGCGTGTGGAAACCCTGTGCGCGCAGCTCGGGCGCGACGATGGACGGATCGGTCAGCGAGTGGCAGTAGCTCTCGCAGGGCAGGGGATCGGGGATCCGGCCGGCGCTCGCCGTGGCGTACGCCTGCTCGAGCTCGGCGTACGCCTGGTGCAGGTGCAGCGTGCCGGCGAACCCGGTCTCGGGGTCGATCCCGGAGCGGAACGCCGGCAGCCGCCGGAGCACGATGTTGATCTTGACCTGAGCACCCTCGGGTCGAGGTCCGGGCGCGCCCAGCAGCCCGGCCAGGGTCACCGGGGCGCAGTTGGCCAGCACCGTGGTCGTGATGATCTCCTCACCATCGGCCAGCCGCACGGTCACCCTGCCGTCATCGGGGACGAGCCCCACGACCTCGGCGCCGGTCCGCAGCTCGGCGCCGGCGGACGAGGCCGCCGTCTGCAGCGCCGCCGCCACCGTGCCCATGCCGCCGACCGGCACCTTCCACTCGCCGGTGCCGTTGCCGACCACGTGGTAGAGGAAACACCGGTTCTGAGCCAGCTCGGTGGAGTGCGCGCCGGCGAAGGTGCCGATCAGGGCGTCGGTCAGCAGCACGCCGCGGACGGTGTCGTCGTCGACCGTCCGCTCGATCAGCTCTCCGATCGGCCGCTGCACCAGGTCGCGCCACAGGTCCTCGCCGACGGCTTCGCGCAGGTCGCGGGCCCGGGGCAGGGGAGCGGTCAGAGTCGGGGACACCGCGGCGGCGAAGCGATGCAGGTCGGCTTCCAGGGCCTGGAACGCCGCGTATGCCGTCAGGCCCGGGCCGGCCGCGAACGAGTCCCTCGTCAGCTCGCCCGGTCGCCGCTCGATCAGCAGGCCGCCCTCGCCGACCGGGGTGTACGAGGCGATCTGGCGGGATCGGAGCTCGAGGTCCAGCCCGAGATCGTCGATGATCTCCTGCGGCAGCAGGGAGACGAGGTAGGAGAAGCGGGACAGGGTGATCTCGACCCCGTCGAAGATCTGGGCGCTCGCCACCGCGCCGCCGAACCGGTCACCCGCCTCCAGCACGACGACGGACAGGCCGGCGCGAGCCAGGTAGGCGGCGGCCACCAGGCCGTTGTGGCCACCGCCGACGATGACCACGTCGCGCGCCGCCGCATGACCGCCGATCCGCGAGGACTCGGGCATCGGCGGTCAGTGGGTGCCGGGGGTGGCCGAGCAGCGTTCGATCTCCTCGGCGCTGAGGACCAGGTGCGCGGCCTGGGCAGAGTCGGTGATGGAGGCGGGTCGACGCGCGCCGGGGATGGGGATGACGTGATCACCCAGCGCCAGCTCCCAGGCCAGCACGACCTGCTGCGGGCTGACGCCGTGGTCGGCGGCGATCGCCCCGAAGGTCTCGAACCGCTCGCCGACCTCGCGTCCGCCGCCGCCGGTGCCACCCAGCGGACTCCAGGGCAGGAAGGCCACCCCGTGCTCCCCGCAGAAGCTCAGCGTGTCGGTGCTGCAGCGGAACCTCGGCGAGAACTCGTTCTGCACGCTCGCCAGGCCACCCTCGCCGAGCACGTCGACGGCGACCTGGATCTCCTCCACGTTGGCGTTGGAGATGCCGATCGCCTTGATCAGACCCTCGTCCTGCAAGGTCTTGAAGTGGCCGATGACCTCGCCGTAGACCTGCCAGCGGTCGGGGCGGTGCCACTGGTAGAGATCGATCTGGTCGACCCCCAGGTTGCGCAGCGACTTCTGCACCGCCGAACGGAGATAGGCCAGCGAGCCGTCCCGGCCCCAGGTCTCACCCTCGCCACGAGTGATGCCGCCCTTGGTGCCGACGACCACTCCGTCGAGACTGCCGCCGTAGGTCTTCAGAGCCTTGCCGATCAGCAGCTCGTTGTGGCCCATGGTGTCCCACGACGGCGCGTAGATGTCGGCCGTGTCGATGAACGTGACCCCGGCGTCCAGGGCGGCGTGGACGGTCGCGATAGCGTCGGACTCGTCGGGGTAGACCTTGTCGTTGTTCATCGACATCGGCATGCCGCCGAGGCCGATGGCGGAGACGGTGAAGGGTCCGAGGGTGCGGGTCTGCATGATCGTCACGCTACCCGGTCGACTGGCGCCGACCCGACCTCCACCGCGACCCGCTCCTGCACCCCGAGGGTGATCATCAGCTGGGCCGGCAGATAGAGCGCCATGTTGGCGAACAGCGCGTACGGGATCGCGCCGGGTGCCACGAAGAGCTCCACGGCGAGAACGATGTCGGAGACCAGGAACAGCGCACCGCCGATCCCCGTCAGCCGGCTGACCCCGGTGGCCAGCACCGCCATCACGGCCAGACTGGCGCCGTAGACGGCGACCGGCCCGGCGAGCGGACCGGCCGCGGCGGCGACCACGCCGATCAGTCCGGCCAGCGCGATCCCGTACGCGATCAGCAACGTGGGGCGGGTGATCAGACTGCGTCGCCAGTACGGCCGGAAGGCCACGATGTAGACGATCTGGGCCACCAGGAAGAAGCCGATCTTGATCAGCACGGCGTCGCTCAGGTCACCCAGCCAGGAGAAGCCGAGAGCGACCACGACCAAGATCACCAGGCGGCCTCGGCGGGCCGCGGCGGTCCAGCATGACCAGGCCAGCAGGGGCATCAGCAGGAGTCGGCAGACCAGCTCGACCGGAGGCCAACCGGCGAGCTCGGCCACCAGGTCGACGGCCGCGACCAGAGCGAAGCCCACGAGGGCGGGTCTGCAGCTGCGACGCGGCACCCTCCCAGCGTAGGTCGGTGGGGGCCGTGTCCGGGCTCTCAGCTGTTGCGCTTGAGCACCGCGGCCAACCGCTGCCGGCGCAGCTCGTCGATCTCCGGGCGGTGAAGCGGAGCCAGCTCCTCGCCGAGGGCCAGCTGCAGGACGTGGTCGGCCAGCGCCGGGTTGCGCGCCAGCACCGGACCGTGGGGATAGGTGCCGATCACCGAGCCGTCGATCGCGCCCTCGGTCCCGTCGGCCGCGTTTCCCACGCCGACCTCCACCCGGGCCAGCGGGGTCGCCGAAGGACCGAGCGTGGTGTAGCCGCCGTGGTTCTCGAACCCGGTGAGCAGCGCGTCCTCGCCCTCCCGGCCGTGCCAGCGGGTCAGGATCTCCCCGACCGCCCGGACCGGGCCCCGGGTGGTCGTCACGTCGAGCAGCCCGAGGCCCTCGATCACCTCGTCCCGCTCGCCGACGGTGAAGCTGTAGCCGACGATCTGGTAGCCGGCGCAGACGGCGAACACGGCGGCGCCCCGATCGACCGCCCGGTGCAGTCCGCCGTCGGCCCGCAGCGCGTTCACTGCGGAGATCTGGGCCGCGTCCTCGCCGCCGCCGAGCAGGTAGACCTGACCGCTGTCGGGCAGCGCGTCGCCGGGCTCGACCACGGTGAGGGTGGTGTCGTAGCCGCGCCACTGCAGCCGCTTGGCCAGCACCGTGGCGTTGCCGCGGTCGCCGTAGATGCCCAGCAGCGACTGGTAGACCAGCACGATCTCGACCGGTGCGCCCATGATCAGACCCCGCCCATCTTGCGCAGTCGCTGGAACGGTGTGTACGTCGCGATCACGTCCACCGGCTCGCGGTGATCGGCCAACGCCCGCGCCAGGTCCGGTTCGCACCGGTGCTCCACGCCCGCGTACGCGAGCCGCACGGCGAGGTCCTGGGCCCGCGGCCCGGTGGCGATCACCGTCCGGCCGGCCAGCTGCTCGTAGTCCACGTCCCACAGCCAGGACACGTCGCGCCCGTCGGCGGCGGCGGAGTCGATGGCCAGCACCACCTCGCTGGTCTGGGCCAGCGGCAACGCCTCGGCCCAGCCGGCCGGGTTCTTGGCCAGCAGCAGCCGGGCGGTGGTGTCGCCGAACCGGGCGGTGGCGAAGCGACCTGCGGGGGCGGTCACCGTACGCATCCCGGCCATCGCCGTCTCGCTGGGCACTCCGAGCTGGACGGCCGCGGCCAGCGCGCAGGCCGCGTTGCTGATGTTGAAGCCCCCCGGGACCTGCAGCCGCGGATCGAGCACGACGCCCGTGGGATCGATGATCCGACCGTCGACCACCCGGTAGGTCGCGTCCGGCTGGGCCAGGTCGCAGTTGGAGCAGTGCCAGTGACCACCGTGGCCGCCGGTCTCGTCGGGCTGGGTGCGGAGCAGCAGCGCGCCGCACTCCGGGCAGAGCGAGGCGTCCTGGGTCCAGGTGGTGGCGGTGTCCACCCAGATCACCTGACGAGCGGACCGTGCGGCCCACACCACCAGCGGCTCGTCGGCGTTGGCGACCACCACCGGACCCTGTGCGCCCGCGGCGGTCAGGGCGTCGCGCCAGGACCGCCCGAGGGCCTTGATCTCGTGGTGGCGGTCGAGCTGGTCGCGGGAGAAGTTCAGCAGCACGAGGACCTCGGGTCGGCCGAGCCTGATCATGTCGGCGACGACCCGCTCGTCGGTCTCGATGATGGCCCAGGTCGCCTTCGGCTTGGTGGACAGGGCGGCGGTGATGCCGCCGTGCAGGTTGGCGCCGTCGGCGTTGTGCACCACCCGCTCGCCCGTGGGATCGAGCCCGGCGCGGATCGCCGCGGCCAGGAAGTGGGTGGTCGTGGTCTTGCCGTTGGTGCCCGACACCATGGCCAGGTGCTTGCCGACCAGCAGGTGCGGCAGGGCCCGCGGGTCGATCTTCAACATGACGGCGCCCTTGATCGCCGTGCCCGATCCTCGACCCAGCAGCTTCGAGGCGGTCGCCGCCAGCCGGCCGGCGCCGGTGGCGACCGCCAGCCGGATGCTGGCCGTCGCAGACCTCTTGGTGGTCGTCAGTTCGGTGATGGTCAGCTCCCGTGGTGGTCGGCGGACGGCGAGGCGTACGTCCCGGTCAGCGTCGTCGATCCGGCGCCGCCGAGTCTACGGACGGCGGCAGCCGGGACGTGGGACCTCGGCCCGATCGCTGACGGCTGCTGCGGCAAGGTCGCAGAACGTCACAGGGCCCGGACTCCTCAGTCCGGGCCCTGCGACGACGTTGGGGTGAGTGACGGGACTCGAACCCGCGGCCACCTGGACCACAACCAGGAGCTCTACCAACTGAGCTACACCCACCATGCTCGTACGCCAGTGGCGTCGACAGCAGCGTGAAGCATAGCGGTCGCGACCGCCTCCGCTGAAATCAGTTCGCCGTGACGGGGGTTTCCTCGTCGGTCACCTCGACCGCCGGCGTCTGCGGGGTCAGCGTGCCCTGGTGCCGCGCGGCGATCGCCTTGCAGGTCGCGGTGTCGGGACCGGGCGGCGGCACGAACAGCGCCTCGCGGTAGTAGCGCATCTCCTCGATCGACTCCCGGATGTCGGCCAGGGCGCGGTGGTTGCCGGTCTTGGCGGGCGTGTGGAAGTAGATGCGGGGATACCAGCGGCGGGCCAGCTCCTTGAATGAGGAGACGTCCACGTTCCGGTAGTGCACGTGCCCCTCGAGAGCCGGCATGTCACGGGCCAGGAAGGCGCGGTCGGTGCCGATGGTGTTGCCGGCCAGCGGGGCCTTGCGCGCTTCGGGCACGTGCTCCTTGACGTAGGCCAGCACCTGCTCCTCGGCGTCGCCCATCGTGGTGCCGGCGGCCAGCACGTCCAGCAGACCCGAGGTGGTGTGCATGTTCCGGACGAAGTCACCCATCTGGGCCAGGGCCTCGTCGGAGGGCTTGATCACCACGTCGACGCCCTCGCCCAGCACGTTGAGCTCGGCGTCGGTGACCAGCACGGCGACCTCGACCAACGCGTCGGCGATGAGATCGAGTCCGGTCATCTCACAGTCGATCCACACGAGTTCATCGCTCACTCGCGCAACCTTACGGGTATGTAGCGCGCCAGCCAGCCGGATCCGAGCCACGTGATCACCCCCATCACGACGGTGGCCAGGCCGAGGGTGGCGACGGCCGTGATGGCCCCGATGGCCAGTGGTCCGAGGGCGTTCCCGAGGTCGGCGCACAACCTCCAGCCGCCCAGGAACTGCGCCCGGCCCTGGACGGGGGCGGCGTCGGCGCCGAGGGTCAGCACCACCCCGGAGGAGATGCCGTTGCCCAGGCCCATCAGGCAGGCCACCAGTCCGACGGTGAGGGCGGTGTGGGTCAGCGGCAGCAGCACGAAGCCGACCCCGAGCGTGATCATCGCCGGGATGGCGACGGCCCCGCGTCCGTACCGGTCCATGATCAGACCGCCCGGGAAGAAGAGCAGCATGTCCACTCCGGCGGAGATGCCGAAGATCACGCTGGTGGTGGCGGCGTCGATGCCCTGAGCCTGCGCCCACAGCGGCACGATCACCTGCCGGGTCGACCGTGCCGCCGACAGCACCAGGACGCCGGTGCCGAGCGTGAGCAGCACCTTGCGGTGTCGGGCCAGGACGGAGAAGACGGTGATCCGCGCGGGTGCTGTGTCGCCGGAGCTGTGGCGCTCCGGCGGGGTGGGCAGGTCCGGCAGCAGGGCGGCCAGCCCGGCGGCGGCCAGACTCATCACGGCGGCGAAGACGTACGCGCTCGCGATGTCGATGCGGAGGACGATGATCGCGCCGACGAACGGCCCGATGAAGCTGCCGATCCGGAAGATGCCGCCCAGCGTGGACATCGCCCGGGCCCGGATCCTCATCGGCACGACCGCCGTCAGATACGCCTGTCGGGCGAGGCTGAAGACCGCATTCGCGAGTCCGGCGACGAAGACCGCCACCGACAGGGCCAGCACGGTCGGCGCCAGGAACGCTCCGACGAGGGCCACGACGTCGATCAGGCAGGCGATGATCAGTGCCCGCCGCTCGCCGATCCGGGCCGCCAGCGCCCCGGCCGGCAGGTCTCCGACCAGCTGACCGATGCCCAGCATCGCCACCACCAACGCCGCGATCCCGACGCTGGCCCCGAGATCGCGGGCCGACAACGCGACCAGCGGCAGGATCGCTCCCGCCCCGATCGAGACCAACAGCGTCGGCCCGTACACCGGCACCGCCACCTGCCGCCAGCTGAACGAGTCTGAGGGGTCCGGGTGCATAGCGCGCCTATCGTGCCACGCCACTCACGCCGTCCCTGCCCGAGCGAACCTGCCGTGAGCGGGTGCGAGGGTGCTCCCGGGTGTTCGTGGGGCCGGACGTCGGGCGTACCGATTGTGGCTCGGGGGCGTCAGACGGTCGTCCTGCCCCGCCTCGCGCGTACCGGTTATGGCTCGGGGGCGTCGAACGGTCGCCGGGTGTGGGCTTGCGCGTACCGGTTGTGGCTCGGAGGCGTCAAACGGTCGCAGGTCCCGCGTGGGTGCGTACCGGTTGTGGCTCGGGGGCGTCAAACGGTCGTCCGGTCCCGCTTTGCGCGTACCGGTTGTGGCTCGGGGGCGTCAGACGGTCGTCCGCCCCCGCCTCTAGAGAACCTGCCCTGAACGTGCGAAGGGCCGTTGTCGAGCGAGCGCCAGCGAGTGTGCCCGTCGCGAGACGGCGCGCAGCGGAACAGCGAGTGACGACGACCAGCGCCCCCGGCAGGAATCGAACCTGCGACCAAGAGATTAGAAGGCTCCTGCTCTATCCGCTGAGCTACAGGGGCTGGGATCGGCATCATAGTTGCGCGGCGGTGCCGATAGCCTGCCGCCATGAGCGTCGCGCCCGCCGTCGTACGCAGTCAGCTGACCACCTCCGGCGGCCTCACGCTGGGATATCGGGAATGGGGTCGGGCCGACGGGCCGGTGGCCGTGCTGCTGCACGGGCTCGGCTCCGACGCCGACGACTGGTCACTTGTCGCGCCGGGTCTCGGCCGACGGTTCCGGGTGATCGCCCTGGACGCCCGCGGGCACGGTCAGAGCGACTGGGCGAGATCGTACGAGCTGTCCGACCTGCGCGACGACGTGCTGGAGGCGATGGACGCCCTGGGTGTCCTCGCGGCCGCGGTGGTCGCTCACTCGATGGGCGCCGTGGTCGGCTACCTGCTGGCCGCAACCCACCCGGACCGGGTGCGAGCACTGGTGCTGGAGGACATGCCGCCGCCGCTCCCGGCCGACCCACCGCGGGAGATCCCGACCGGCGCCGAGCCGGGGGAGACCTGCGACTGGCGCGCGGTGGCCGCGCTGCGGACCTGGCGCAACGATCCCGACCCGTCCTGGTGGGACTTCGCCCGCGACATCCGGGCCCGCACCCTGGTGGTCGGCGGTGCCCGGTCGTACATGCCCCAGGATCGTCTGGCCGAGCTGGCGCACCTCATCCCACGCGGTGCCTTCGTCTCCCTCGACACCACCCACACCGTGCACGGCGATCGCCCCGGTGAGTTCCTGGCTGTGGTGACGCCGTTCCTGGACGACGCCATCCGCTGACCCGGGACGCCGCAGACCGGGACGCCATCCCCGGACGCGCCACGCCTCGCTGAGGCAGGAGCATCAGGAACGGCGACGGGCGCACGGTCACGACCCGGAAACGGCTCCCGGGCGCAGGTACGCTGGCCCGCATGTCGGCGACCACCGCGAGCCCTGCTCAGCGCGAGGACCCGTCGCCCACCTCTTCCGGTGTGCTCCCGGCGAAGCCGGACAAGCGTCAGCGGAAGCCGCCGAAGCCGGTCGATCCGGCCCTCGCCGCGCGCCGGGCACGCCGCCGCAACAACATCCCTGCCGAGCCGGATCCGGCCGAGCCGATCCCGAGGCGCATCCTCCGTTCGCCGCTGGTCTGGCTGACGGTCGTCATGCTGCTGGTGTACGCGACGATGCTGGTCCTGCTCTACCAGCAGGTGGTCCCGGACCAGGAGGTCCCCGGAGGCACGGTCCCCGGACTGGGCACCGAGGCCGTGCCGATCGCCGCGAAGTACGCCGCCGTCACCGCGATCCCGCTCACGCTGCTCTTCCTGTGGGCCGACCGCTACCGCCCGCAGCGGTTCTGGGTCTGGTTGATGACGTTCGGCTGGGGCGCCTGCGTGGCCACCTACATCTCGGCTCAGGTGAACACCTGGGCCGCCTCCCAGCTCAGCATCATCGGCGACGGCGATCCCGCCACCGGGGCTCGCGCCGCGATCTTCGTCGCCCCCTGGGTGGAGGAGGCTTCGAAGGGCACGATCCTGTTCTGGCTGGCGATCCTGATGCGCTACCAGTGGGTCAGCCGCGTCAGCGGCATCGTGCTGGCCGGCCTGTCCGGCGCCGCGTTCGCGTTCGTCGAGAACATCCTCTACTACGGCCGCGCGTACCGGTACGCGTCGCGGACCTTCGGCGAGGTCCCTCCCCTGGAGGCGCTGCAGAGCCTGTTCATGCTGCGCGGGGTGATGACCTTCTTCGGCCACCCGCTGTTCACCGCCATGACCGGCATCGGCCTGGCCATCGGTCTGCGCTCCAAGAGCAAGGTGGTCCGGGTGGTGGCGCCGCTGGCGGGCTACGCGGCCGCGGCCTTCCTGCACATGACCTTCAACGCCACGGCCTCGCTGCTGCAGGGTACGAACCTGCTGCTGATGTATCTGCTGGTCGCGCTGCCGCTGGTGGTCGTCGTCATCGTCTTCACCGTCCGCCAGGTGCTCCGCGAGGGCAAGCTGATCCGGTCCCGGCTCGGGGACTACGTCCGCCTGGGCTGGCTGTCCGAGGATGATCCGGTGCCGCTGTCGCGACTCCGGACCCGCGGCCGGGCCCTGTGGCACGGCGTCTTCGCCGGACCCGACGTCCTGCTGGCTACCATCCGGCTGCAGCGGGCCGTCACGGAGCTGGCGTACCTGCGGGACGCCATGACGCGGGGGTTGGTGGACAGGGCCGGCCTGGAGCGGGAGAAGCTGCTGCTCCACAAGGTGTACGGGTTGCGGCCCCTGGCCGTCATCTCGCCGACCGGGCGGGCGGCCTACCCGAGCTTCCGGCGCCGCCGATCCGTCGACGCCACACCCGCGTACGCACCGGCGAGCTTCCCCGGTCCGGCCGGCCTCGGTGGCAACTACCCCGCGCCACCCACCCAGACCCACCCGGGTGCGGCGGCACCCTTGGGGCAGACTGCTACCCAGTACTCCGAGGTCGACCCCACCTGGAAGCCACCCGGTCAGTGAGCTGACCACCTCCCGTGGACCGGCCGTTGTCGGTCCACAGTCACGTTCGCAGGAGCGCACGTCGGGAGGGGAGGGTGTGATGGCGGGTCGCGAGACCGGGCTGGAGACCGCCCTGATCGGCCTCCGCGACACCCTCACCGGGGTCCGTCTGTCGATCGACCTGCCGGGAACAGCGGAGCAGCGGTCGGCCGCGGCCGACCTGGTGCGGCAGCTCGACGACTACGTGCTGCCCCGGCTGGCGACCATCGACGCGCCCCTGCTGGCTGTCGTGGGCGGCTCCACCGGCGCGGGCAAGTCGACCCTGGTGAACTCGTTGGTAGGTCGACGGGTGACCGCCCCGGGGGTCATCCGGCCGACCACCCGGTCGCCGGTGCTGGTGCACCACAGCAGCGACGCGAGCTGGTTCACCAGCGCCCGGGTGCTGCCCGGCCTGGCCCGCTCCTCGGGCGCCAGCAACGACACGAGGTCCCTGCAGCTGGTGGTCGACGACGGCATCCCGCCCGGGCTGGCCATCTTGGACGCACCCGACATCGACTCCGTGGTCGCCGACAACCGCAAGCTCGCCGCCCAGCTCCTGGCCGCCGCCGATCTGTGGCTGTTCGTCACCTCGGCGGCCCGCTACGCCGACGCCGTGCCGTGGGACTTCCTGCTGGCGGCCGCCGATCGCAGTGCCGCCGTCGCGGTCGTGCTGGACCGGATCCCGCCGCGGGCGATGGCCGAGGTGCCCGCCCATCTCGGTCGGCTGATGGGCGAGCGCGGCCTCGGGCGGTCCCCGCTGTTCGCCGTGCCGGAGACCGACGTCGATTCCGAGGGGCTGCTGCCAACCGCCGCCATCCAGCCGATCCGGAGCTGGTTGGCCCGGTTGGCCGCCGATCAGGCCAGCCGGTCCGCCGTCGTGCACCAGACCCTGGACGGTGCCATCGCCGCGGTCGCCCGCCGCACGCCCGAGGTCGCGCGGGCGCTGGACGAGCAGGCCGCCACCCTCGACCAGCTGCGGGCCGAGGTCGACAGCGCGTACGCCGAAGCGGTGCGTACGGTCGGGGTGCAGACCGCCGACGGCACGCTGCTGCGCGGTGAGGTGCTGGCGCGATGGCAGGAGTTCGTCGGCACCGGCGAGTTCTTCCGGGCCATGGAGCAGAAGATCAGCTCGTTGCGGGACCGGATCACCGCCGCCTTCAAGGGTGAGCCGGCCGGGGTCGGCGATCTCAAGGTGGCAGTCAGCTCGGGACTGGAGGCGCTGCTGCGCAGCGAGGCCGATGCCGCGGCCGAGCGGGCGGACGCGTCCTGGCAGGCCAACGCCGCGGGCCGGCAGCTGCTCGGCCGCAGCGGGCAGGACCTGACCCGCGCCTCCCCGGACTTCGCCGACCGGTCGGCCCGGGCGATCCGGGACTGGCAGGGGGCGGTCCTGGACCTGGTCGCCGACGTCGGGATGGCGAAGCGCTCCCGAGCCCGGTTCATGGCGCTCGGCGTGAACGGCGTCGGTGCCGCGTTGATGATCGTCGTCTTCGCGCAGACCGGCGGCATCACCGGAGCCGAGGTCGGCATCGCCGGCGGCACCACCGTGATAGCCCAACGCGTGCTGGAGGCCGTGTTCGGCGACCAGGCCGTACGCCGGCTGGCCACCACCGCCAAGGAGGAGCTCGACTCCCGGGTGGCCGCACTGATGTCAGACGAGCTGTTGCGCTACCACCGACTGCTCGACGAGGCGGTGGGGGATCCGGAGCTGTCCAGTCGCCTGCGCGCGGCGGTCGACGGGGTCGAGCGCGAGCTGGCCTCCACCGATGCTGCGCCGGGGACGGCGTCGGCGGCGACGGCTGGGACGACTGCAGCCACCACGACCTCCGCTGCGGCCCTGCCGGGACCGCCGCCCGCGATCGAGCCGCCCAGGGTGCGCCAGGTCCCGTACGAGCCGGGACAACTGCTGGGTGCTGACGGCCGCGACATCGTGGACGCCGAGCTGGTCGAGGAGACCGAAGAGCCGGGCGGGCTGCGCTGATGGCGATCTTCGGACGGCGGACGCGGCCGGACGAGACGACCGGGCTGGCGGACCGCGTCCGGGCGCTGGCGGAGGCGGCGGAGGCGTGCCGGGGGCGGGTGCCGGACGAGGCGGTCGCCGAAGCCGAGCGGGTCGCCCACCAGGTCGACCGCCGACTCGCCTTCTCCGGATCCTCGACAGTGGTCGCCCTGGCCGGAGCCACGGGATCGGGCAAGTCCTCCCTCTTCAACGCCCTGTCGAGCACCGACCTGGCCCGGGTCGGGGTCACCCGCCCCACCACCTCGGAGCCGTTGGCGGTCACCTGGGGCGACGAGCCGACCGAGGACCTGCTGGACTGGCTGCAGGTGCCGCGACGACATGCTCTGGCGGGCGCCGGGGCGAGCGGGAACGGCACCGAACCGAAGGAACCGGTGCTGGACGGGCTGGTGCTGCTGGACCTGCCCGACCACGACTCGACGGAGAAGGCCAACCAGCTGCAGGTGGACCGGTTGGTGCAGCTGGTCGACGTGATGGTCTGGGTGGTCGACCCCCAGAAGTATGCGGACGCCCTGCTGCACGAGCGCTATCTTCTGCCGCTGGTCGAGCACGCACCGGTGATGGTGGTGGTGCTCAACCAGGTGGATCGCCTGACCGCCGCTCAGCGCGAGGCCTGTCTGGCGGACCTCCGCCGGCTGCTCGACTCGGAGGGGCTGCAGAAGACGGTGATCCGGGCCGCCTCGGCCGACACCGGCGAGGGGCTGCCGGCGCTGAAAGAGCTGATCGCCGCCCGCGTGGCGGACAAGCTCGCCGCCGCCCGACGGCTGGCGGCCGACGTGTCCACCGCCGCCGACCGGCTGCTGGCGGCGTCGGGTGACGCGGAGACCCCCGAGCTGACCCGGCGCAGTCTCGAGACGATGAACACGGCGATGGCCGAAGCCGCGGGTGCGCGGGTGGTCGGTGACGCGGTCCGGGATGCCTGGCGGGTCCGCGGTGCGGCGGCGACCGGTTGGCCGGTGGTGGCGTGGATCGGGAGACTCAAACCGGACCCGCTGCGTCGGCTGCACCTGGACCGGCTGACCGCGGGTAAGGGTCAGCCGAAGGAGATCGACCCGACCGGGGTGGGACGGAGCTCGCTGCCCACCCGATCCGGGGTGCAGCAGGCGCGGGTCGACACCGCCGTACGGGATCTGGCGGGCGAGGCGTCGGTCGGTCTGAACCGCGGCTGGACGGATGCGGTGAAGGTCGCGGCCCGCTCGGAGGAGTCGCGGCTGCCCGATGCGCTGGACCGGGCGGTGGCCCGGACCGATCTCGACCTGGACCGGCGTCGCCGCTGGTGGCAGGTGGTGCGGGTGCTGCAGTGGATACTGCTCGCGGCTGTGGTCGCCGGGCTGGTGTGGCTGGCGGCGTCCTTCGTGCTCGCCTACCTGCAGCTGCCCCCGTTTCCCCCGGTGACCTGGGGACGGCTGCCTGCGCCGACCGTGCTGGTGCTCGGCGGGGCCCTGGCCGGGCTGCTGCTCGCCGGCCTCAGCCGGATCGGGGTGGTCGTCGGGGCATCACGGCGGGAACGAGCCGCCCGGGCGGCCCTGCGTCGTTCGGTCAGCGCCGTCACCGCCGACCTGGTGGTCCAGCCGGTCCGCGCCGAGCTCGACCGCTACGCCCGCGCCCGGGACGCGCTGACCCGCGCCACCGCCCGCTGACCCCTGCGCGACTTTTGTACCGCTATCCACATCTGACGTGGTTTTCGCTCCAGAAGTTCACCTGTCGTACGCTGTCGCCGCGACTGGCGTAGGTGGGGAACCACCGGGAAGCACGACTCGAGAGCATCGCCCGCCTGGGTGCTCCTCTGACGGAGGAGCACACCCGGAATGCCTGCTGCCCTGATGGACGGCGCTGCCGTCGCGAGGCGATCCCTGGACGACACCCGTACTCGGGTCAGCGCCTATCGCGAGACCACCGGCCGGACGCCGCGGCTCGCGACCGTGCTCGTCGGCGACGACCTCGCCTCGCACACGTACGTGAAGATGAAGGTGAACCGCTGTCGCCAGGTCGGCATCGACTCGTTGCGGCGCGATCTGCCCGCGGAGAGCACCACCGCCCAGGTGGTGGAGGCCGTCGACGAGCTGGTCGCAGACGAGAGCGTGGACGGGATCCTGGTACAGCACCCGATGCCGGCGCACATCGACGAGCGCGCGGTGTTCGACGCGATCAGCCGGGGCAAGGACGTGGACGGCGTCACCGCCAACGCCTTCCTGGACATGGCGAACGGCCACGAGGAGACGTTCGCGGCCTGCACGCCGGCCGGCATCGTCGCGCTGCTGGACGCGTACGAGGTGCCCATCGCCGGCAAGCACGTGGTGGTGATCGGTCGCAGTCCCATCCTCGGCAAGCCCGCCGCGATGCTGCTGCTGGGCCGCGACGCCACCGTCACCATCTGCCACTCCAAGACCCGCGGCCTGTCCCAGTTCGTGTCCGAGGCCGACATCGTGGTCGCGGCCGTCGGCCGGCCCGAGCTGATCCGGGGTGACTGGATCAAGCCCGGAGCGGTGGTGATCGACGCCGGCTACAACCCGGGCAACGTCGGGGACGTCGCCTTTGACGCCGCGGCGGAGCGGGCGAGCCTGATCACGCCCGTTCCTGGAGGCGTGGGGCCCATGACCATCGCCGTCCTGTTGTCCCAGACCGTCAGCGCGGCGGAGCAGCGCTCCGCCTGACCTCCGCGACCGACGGCCACTTGTCCACAGGCCGTACGCCACCCCGAGCGCTGTCCACAGATCGGCGGGCACCCCGTACGAAACTGCCTCCGCGTCCTTTGTGTGTAGTCAGAGCACCGGGTGGTCCGGGCCGCAGGAGGGACGAGGACATGGACGCGTACGTGCAGCTGACCGGGAACGTCGGGGGAACGGTCGAGTTCCGCAACAACGGGGTGCCGATCGCCAGCTTCCGACTGGCGCACACGCCGCGGGTGCGGCGCAACGGGGAGTGGGCCGACGCCGCGACGACCTGGATCACCGTCACCTGCTTCCGGACCCTGGCTGAGAACGTCAAGGCGAGCATCCACAAGGGCCAGCCGGTGCTGGTCGCCGGTCGGCTGCGGACCAACGTGTGGACCAAGGAGGGTGTCACCTACGAGCGGCTCACGCTGGAGGCCACCGCCGTCGGTCACGACCTCACCCGTGGGACGGCCACCTTCTTCCGGGCGAGGACCGAGGAGGCGGTCGAGGACCGCGATCTCAGCCTCGGCGAGGTCATCGGTCGGGTCGAGTCGCAGCCGGTCGGAGCCGGGCTGGAGGACGCGGAGGTCGCCTCGATGGCCGAGCCGACCGACGAGGAGGGCGACGAGCGCATCGACGACGACGGTGTCGTCAGCCGTGTCGCGTAGTCCGGAGTGCGTCGGCCGGCGGTCGGGTCGCCGCGGAAACCCGCTGACCAGAGTGCTCACCGCCGCGGCCGCGGTCCTGGCCCTCGTCGGTGCTCTTGGTCTGTTCCCACCTCCGGCCGACGCCGACGACAGCAGCACACCGCCGACCCCCCGCCGTGTGGTGAAGGGCGATCCGTATCGGCTCGTCGGTGACAAGGTTGCCAAACAGCTCAAGGCGGGCCAGTCGATCAACGAGCACGCGACCGGGCCGAAACGCAAGGTGCTCGACTACAAGCTGGCGAACAAGTGGGACAAGGGCCAGACCACCGTCCGACGCCAGTTCGCTGCGAGCTGGCTGTGGTCGGGCAAGTCCATCAAGAACATCAGCAAGAAGGAACGCAAGATCGTTCGGTCCTACGTCAAGAAGTACCTCGGCGACAGGAAGCCATCCGGAGCCCGAGCGTCAGCCGATGCGGTGCCTCGCTGCACGGGACAGGACAAGTTCGAGTCTCTGGGACACGGTCAGTGGAACGCCCACCTCAACTCCTGCAACACAGCGCCATCATCGGCTGACCCTGCAAGTGGGCGGAATCGCTCATAGGGTTCCTCGCCACCAGGACAGGTCCATTCGCTCCGATCGGCCTGATGGCAGCCGGACTCATGGAGATGGGCTCAGCATGGATCGCCGTGCTTCGGGATCTCAGCTCGGACAATGCGGTGTACGTCATGCGGCGGCTGATCGGGCCGGCCACCGCGCAGCAGCAGATCCTCACTATGCTGCCGCAATAGCCGAGGGAGGATCTGATGAGCGACGTGCACACCGCTGACAGGCGAGGGCGGTGCGCTCGCAATCGACAGGATCGACTCCTCGATCGGTGTCAGACGGCGGTGTACCTGTACGGCGGCTTCGTCCTGGGAATCCTCGCGCTGCGCCTTGGGGCTGGGCGCCGAGGGCGTGCTGACCGTCTTGCATCCCGTGTCTCCGCCTTGTTCGTCATCTTGGTCGGCGGCCTGACTCGCCTGGCGGCGGCGACGCCAGCGCACGGCCGACTGAGGCGCTCGACCAGGGTTGAAGTGAACCTGGTCGACTCCAAGATCACGTCTCGTCGGGAGCGCCGCGTCAGGCGCGGTGTTGGGATACGTCCCCGGTCCCGATAGGTTGGTGGGCGCCGGTGAGGTCCCCGGCGCCCCCTCAACGTGAAGGTCTTCGAAGGTATGCCTGAGTTCGTCTACTCGATGCACAACGTCCGCAAGTCCCTCGGGGACAAGGTCGTGCTGGACAACGTGACGCTGTCGTTCTACCCCGGCGCCAAGATCGGCGTCGTCGGTCCCAACGGCACCGGCAAGTCGACCCTGCTGAAGCTGATGGCGGGACTGGTGAAGCCGAGCAACGGCGACGCCATGCTGGCCAAGGACGCCACGGTCGGCATCCTGCTGCAGGAGCCGCCGCTGACCGAGGGCAAGACGGTGCTGGAGAACGTCGAGGAGGCGGTCGCCGACATCAAGGCGCTGCAGACGCGGATGGACGAGCTGGGCCTGGCCATGGCCGAGCCCGACGCCGACTTCGACGCCCTGATGGCCGAGATGGGCGACGTGCAGACCGAGCTCGACAACCGCAACGCCTGGGACATCGACTCCCAGCTCGAGCAGGCGATGGACGCCCTGCGCTGTCCGCCGCCGGACACGCCGGTCGACATCCTCTCCGGAGGCGAGCGTCGTCGGGTCGCGCTCTGCAAGCTGCTGTTGCAGCAGCCCGATCTGCTGCTGCTCGACGAGCCGACCAACCACCTGGACGCCGAGTCGGTGCACTGGCTCGAGGGTCACCTCAAGGCGTACGCCGGAGCGGTGCTGGCCGTCACGCACGACCGGTACTTCCTCGACAACGTGGCCGAGTGGATCCTCGAGCTCGACCGCGGCCGCACGCACCCGTACGAGGGCAACTACTCGACCTACCTGGAGACGAAGCAGTCCCGCTTGCAGGTCGAGGGCAAGCGCGACGCCAAGCGGGCCAAGATCCTCGAGCGCGAGCTGGAGTGGGCGCGCTCGAACCCGAAGGCCCGGCAGGCCAAGAGCAAGGCCCGCCTGGCCCGGTACGAGGAGATGGCGGCCGAGGCCGAGCGCAACCGCAAGCTGGACTTCGAGGAGATCAACATCCCGGCCGGCCCCCGCCTGGGCAGCAACGTGCTCGACGTCACCAAGCTGGTCAAGGGCTTCGGCGACCGGCTGCTGTTCGACGGGCTGAGCTTCAACCTGCCGCGAGCCGGCATCGTCGGTGTGGTGGGCCCCAACGGCGTCGGCAAGTCGACCCTGTTCCGGATGATCATCGGCGAGGAGACCCCGGACGCCGGGTCGCTCAAGCTCGGCGACACGGTGAAGTTCTCCTACGTCGACCAGAGCCGATCCGGTCTCGATCCGAAGAAGAACGTCTGGGAGCTGGTGTCCGACGGCCTGGACTACATCAAGGTCGCCAGCTTCGAGGTGCCGTCCCGGGCGTACGTGGCCTCCTTCGGTTTCAAGGGGCCGGACCAGCAGAAGCCGTCCGGAGTGCTGTCCGGTGGTGAGCGGAACCGGCTGAACCTCGCGCTGACCCTGAAGATGGGCGGCAACCTGCTGCTGCTGGACGAGCCGACCAACGACCTGGACGTGGAGACGCTGCAGTCCCTGGAAGATGCCCTGCTCGACTTCCCGGGTTGCGCGGTGGTGATCTCCCACGATCGCTGGTTCCTGGACCGGGTGGCCACCCACATCCTGGCCTGGGAGGGCGACGACGAGGACCAGGCCCAGTGGTTCTGGTTCGAGGGCAACTTCGCCGACTACGAGGCGAACAAGCTGTCCCGGCTGGGTGCCGAGGCCGCTCGTCCGCACCGCGCCACCCACCGCCGCCTGACCCGCTGACACCAGCCCGCCAGAAGCAGGAGACATCGATGGCCGACGTCCCGACGACCGATCTGCCGGATCCCGATCACCGGACACCGGCAGGGGTCGATGACGCCACCGTCGAGGCTCTCGGGAAGCTGTCGGAGGCGCTGGAGACCTGCGAGCGCGCCCGTGGCCATCTCTACTCGTTCCACCAGCTCACCGGATCCGCCGACATCCAGCTGGGCGAGGCGATCACGTCCCTCCGGGAGGCCGGGCACGATGGCCCCGCCGACCGCCTCGAGCGCGAGCTCATCGGCCGCAACGTGCTGGCCGGGCGCTGGACGTTCCAGATCGTCGAGGAGTACGACGACACCTACTGGTCACAGTTCCGCGCGCTGGAGAAGCAGGCCCGGGACGAGCTCGCCGACGGTCGACGGCACCTGTACGAGGCTCGCCTCAAGCAGGACGAGCGCACGGCCGGTCGGCGTCACCACGAGGCGACGCCGGGCGACACCGAGGTCTGACAGCCACGCGCCCGGGGCCTGTCGAGCCCGTTCGAGAGCGCTGGGCCCTGACCGGATCATCAGGGATTGAGCTGGACCTGCTCTGCGGGAGCCGGCGCAGGAGCAGACCCGTGCCGAGCCAGCAGCTCGGCCAGCGTGATGGCCGTCGTGCCCGCCAGCTCGGCCAGCTGCGTGCGACAGGAGAAGCCGTCGGCCAGCACGATCGCGTCCGGGTGCGCTTCGACGGCGGGCAGCAGGTCGTGCTCGGCCACCTTCACCGACACGTCGTAGTGCCCCTTCTCCACCCCGAAGTTCCCGGCCAGCCCGCAGCAGCCGCCCAGGGTGGTCACCGTCGCCCCGGAGGCCTTCAGCAGCTGCGCGTCGGCCTGCCAGCCGAGCACGGCGGCATGGTGGCAGTGCGGCTGGGCCACGATCTCGACCGCTGACAGGTCGGGCGGCGACCAGTCCGGCGTACGGGCCAGGAGCTCGGCCAGGGTGAGGACACCGGCGGCCACCTCGGCCACCCGTGGCTCGTCGGGCAGCAGCTCGGGGGCGTCGCTGCGCCAGACCGCGGTGCAGGACGGCTCCAGCCCGACGATCGGGACGCCCGCGGTCACGTACGGGTGCAGGACGTCCAGGCTCTGCCGCAGCTGCCGGCGCGCACCCTCGCGCTGACCGGTGCTGATCCAGGTCAGCCCGCAGCACGCGGTCCGGTCCAGGAACTGCGGCGTGTAGCCGGCTGAGCGCAGCACGTCGACGACGGCCTCGACCCCGCCGCCGGTGAAGCAGTCGGAGAAGGAGTCCACCCAGACCAGCACCGGCCGACCGTCCCCCGCGGGGAGGAGCGGCACGCGACTCCGGGCCGGTCGATCGGCGAACTTCGGCAGCTGCCGCCGCTGGTCGACCCCGGCACTCCACTTCACGAGCCGACGCAGTCCCGGCAGACCCATCGTCAGGTTCACCAGCGACGCCAGTGCGGCGGACCGGGTGATCAGCCGGCCCCAGCGGGGGAGCCAGCCGAGCGCGTAGTGCGAGCGGGGACGCAGCTTGCCGGCGTACGTGTGGTCCAGCACCTCCGACTTGTAGGCCGCCATGTCGATCCCGGTGGGGCAGTCCCGGGCGCACCCCTTGCAGGACAGGCACAGATCGAGGGCGGAGTGGACCGCCGGCGACTTCCAACCCAGCTGGACGAGCTCGCCGTTGACCATCTCCTGCAGCACCCGGGCACGTCCCCGGGTGGAGTCCTTCTCATTGCGCGTGGCCTGGTACGACGGGCACATCACGCCGAGGCTGCCGGTGCTGTCGGCCAGGCACTTGCCCACCCCGGAGCACTTGTGCACCTCGGCGGAGAAGCGATCGGCCGTCCGCCCCACCAGGGCCGCCGCCCGGAGATCGGCGTCGACCGGTCGGGGATCGACGAGGACGCCCGGATTCAGCAGGTTGTCCGGATCGAAGGCGGCCTTCACCTCGCCGAACAGGGAGATGGCGGCGGGGGAGTACATCGCCGGCAGCAGCGCGGACCTGGCCCGCCCGTCGCCGTGCTCGCCCGACATCGACCCCCCGTAGCCGGCGACCAGCCGGGCCGCTTCCTCCACGAAGGAGCGGTAGCGGGCGGCGCCGCCGGCCGAGGTCAACGGGAAGTCGATCCGCACGTGCACGCACCCGTCCCCGAAGTGCCCGTACGGCAAACCGTGGAGTCCATGCGTGTCGAGCAGCGCGTCGAAGTCGCGCAGGTACGCACCGAGCTTCTCCGGTGGGACCGCCGCGTCCTCCCACCCCGGGTAGGCGGGGTCGGCCAGCGAGACGCCGGCCAGACCGGCGCCGTCCTCGCGGATCTTCCACAGCGCCAGGGCCTGGGTCGGGTCGTCGACCACCTCACCGTCGAGACAGCCGGACGCGGCGAGCAGCGCGCCGGCCCGGGACCTGAGCTCGCCCGGCTCGTCGCCGACCAGCTCGACGAACACCCAGCCGTCGCCGCGGGGCAGCGGTGGCACCGCACCCTCACCCCGGGTCCGGCGGACCACGTCGACGATGCGGCGGTCCAGACCCTCGATGGCGGTCGGGCGGAAGCCCAGCAGGACGGGGGTGGCGTCAGCGGCCTCGGGCATCGAGCCGTAGCCGAGCGCGATCATGATCTTGTACGGGGCGTCGGCCACCAGCCGTACGGTCGCCTGGGTGATCACCGCACAGGTTCCCTCGGTGCCGGCCAGGAACCGGGCCACATCGAACTTCTTCTCCGGCAGCAGGTGCTCCAGGCTGTAGCCCGACACCTGGCGGCCGAACGTGCCGAACTCGGTCCTGATGGTGCCCAGGTTGGCCGAGACGACCGACTGCAGGGCGTGCAGCGTGGCCGACGCGTCGACGTCGACCGGCGTCCGGGTGTCCAGCGTCAGCCGCTCGCCGGAGCCGGTGACCACCTCCAGGGCGACCACGTTGTCGGCCGTCCGGCCGTAGCCCAGCGCCCGCGGCCCGCAGGCGTTGTTGCCGATCATGCCGCCGATGGTGCAGCGGGTGTGGGTGGACGGATCGGGCCCGAACCGCAGCCCGTACGGAGCGGCCTCCCGCTGCAGGGATGCCTGCACCACACCGGGGTCGACGACGGCCAGCCGCTCGCCGGCGTCGACCCGATGGATCGTGTTGAGGTGCCGCGCGACGTCGACCACCAGACCGGGACCGACCGCGTTGCCGGCGCACGAGGTCCCCGCCCCGCGGGTGGTGACCGGCATCCCGAGCGACCGAGCCACGTCCAGCACCGACACCAGCTCCTCGACCGTCCGCGGCCGAGCGACTGCCAACGGCACCACCCGGTACACCGAGGCGTCGGAGGAGTAGAGGGCGCGGGTGAGCTTCGTGGTGTCGAGGACGTCAGCCAGACCCCGACGGCGCAACGCGTGCGAGAGGTCAGCCGCCGGAGCGGAGATGGCGAGTGAGGTCGGCATGGTCGACCCCGATGCTACGTGAGCAGATCAGGCCTGCGGGGCGTCGTCCGCCGGCACGGCGAGGACCGCCGTGAACACCCGGCCGAGGGCCTCCCAGTCCTCCGGTGCGACGGCATCGACCAGGTTGCGACGCACCGCGGCCACATGTCCCGGAGCGGCTCCCGCGAGGACCTCGAAGCCGCCGTCGGTCAGCTCGGCCCAGACCCCGCGTCGATCCGTTGGACAGGTCGTCCGCACGACCAGCCCGGACTTCTCCATCCGGGCGATGGTGTGGGTCAGTCGCGAGCGAGACTGGTGCACGGCGTCGGCCAGCTCGGACATCCGGCGGCGACGATCGGGCGACTCCTCCAGGGTGACGAGGATCTCGTACTCCGGCAGATCGAGCCCGGCACGCTGCAGGTCCGCTTCCAGGCGCTCGTTCAAGCGTGCCGCCCCGAGCAGGTAGGTCCGCCAGACCTGCTGCTGGTCTGCCGTCAACCACCGCGTACTCATGGAGACACTCTATCAGAGTGGTTGACGTTTCAACTAGATCTGCTAGACTGAGGTCAGTAATTGAAACATCAACTACTCGTCCTCCAAGGAGACTCCTCATGACCCAGCAGATCGAAACCACCGAGCTCGTCACCGGCACCTGGTCCATCGACCCCTCGCACTCGGAGGTGGGCTTCAGCGTCCGTCACCTGATGAGCAAGGTCAAGGGTACGTTCGCCGACTTCTCCGGCACCATCACGACCACCTCCGCCGACCCGGTCGACTCGAGCGTCGAGGTCACGATCGTGTCCTCCTCGATCAGCACCAACAACGCCCAGCGCGACGGCCACCTCAAGTCGGCGGACTTCTTCGATCCGAGCCACGGCGGCACCCTCGCCTTCGTGAGCCGGAGCATCCGCGAGGGCGGCGACGGTTACGTCATCGCCGGCGACCTGACGATCAACGGCATCACCAAGCCGGTCGAGCTGGCCGCCGAGTTCCTCGGTGTCGCCGTGGACGCGTACGGCGCGACCCGGCTCGGGGCCGAGGCGCACACCTCGATCGACCGCAAGGACTTCAACGTCACCTTCAACGTGCCGCTCGACGGCGGCAAGCTGCTGATCGGCGACAAGGTCGACATCACCCTCGCCATCGAGGCCGTCAAGGCCTGACCACCGACAGGGGCGGGTGGCTGAGGAGATCGGGAGTCTCGGCCACCCGCACCACGGTGCCGTGCCATCCTGCCCGCGGATCGGCACGCCGCCGCCCCCACCGCTCACCCGGCGCTGTTCCGTGCTGGCTACTGGCGAGTAACATAGGTGTAGCCGAGCATCGACGCAGTGGGGGTTCACGCAATGTTGCGCACCATCTTCGACTCCGACCACGAGGCCTTCCGGGAGACCTGCCGCACCTTCGTGGAGCGACAGCTGCGGCCCAACCAGGAAAAGCACATCGCGAACCACGAGTTCGGTCGTGAGCTCTGGCTGGAGCTGGGCAAGCAGGACCTGCTCGGGCTGAACATCCCGGCCGAGTACGGCGGTGCCGGGGTCGACGACCCCCGGTTCGCGATGGTGCTGGCCGAGGAGCTGTCCAAGTTCGCGTTCGCCTACTCCTCCTGCGTCGGCATCCACGCCGACTGCGTCGCCCCGTACCTGGTGGATCTGGGCACCGAGGAGCAGAAGCGCCGCTGGCTGCCGAAGTTCTGCACCGGTGAGCTGGTCACGGCCATCGCGATGACCGAGCCGTCCGGCGGCTCCGATCTCGCCAACCTGAAGACCACCGCCGTGAAGCAGGGCGACGACTGGATCCTCAACGGCTCCAAGACCTTCATCACCAACGGCTACTCCGCCGACCTCGTGGTGGTCGCCGCCCGGACCAGCCCCGAGAAGCGGTCCCACGGCATCACCTTGTTCGCCGTCGAGACCGGGATGCCTGGCTTCGAGCGCGGTCGCAAGCTCGACAAGGTCGGGCAGCCGGAGTCCGACACGGCGGAGCTGTTCTTCGCCGACGTCCGCGTCCCCGCGACCAACGTGATCGGCGAGATCGACCGGGGCTTCATCTACATGATGGAGCGGCTGGTCACCGAGCGCATCGGTGCCGCGGTGAGCAACCTCGCGCACGCTCGGCAGATCCTGGACGAGACCCTCGCGTACGCGAAGGAGCGGCAGGCGTTCGGTCAGCCGATCGGCTCCTTCCAGGTGAACAAGCACACCCTGGCCGAGCTGGTCACCCGGTGCGAGGTGACCCAGGCCTTCATCGACGCCTGCATCATGCAGCAGCTCGCCGGAACCCTCACGGCGGTCGACGCCGCCAAGGCGAAGTGGTGGACCGCCGAGGTGCAGAACTCGGTGCTGGATGCCTGCGTGCAGCTCTGGGGTGGCTACGGCTACATGAACGAGTACCGCGTCGCCCGGGCCTGGGCCGACGCTCGGGTGACCCGGATCTGGGCCGGCTCCAACGAGATCATGAAGGAGCTGATCGGCCGTGACCTCGGACTCTGATCGCGCTTCGCGCTCGGTGGTCACGAGCTCCGCAGTGTCTCGCTCGTTCGTCGCGTTTCCGTGCGACACGGCTCTGCATCGGCTGAGTGGGCATGTCGCCCGGCTGTGCTCATCAGACGCGGACTCCTGCACTCCCGAGAGGCTTCGCTCGTGACCTGGGTCTCTGAGGTCGGTCGCGACCACACCGGCTTCGATCGGCGGCCCGGTGACCGGGACGCCGTCATCGTCGCCACGGCGCGGACGCCGATCGGCCGGGCGGTCAAGGGCTCGCTGGCCGGCGTACGACCCGACGACCTGGCCGCCGGGGTGATCGAGGCGGCGCTGGCGAAGATCCCCGGGTTCGACCCGGCCTCCCTGGACGACCTCTATCTCGGCTGCGCCGAGCCGCGGGACGAGCACGGCGGCAACCTGGCCCGCCGGGTCGCGGTCCAGCTCGGCCTGGACACCGTGCCCGCCGCCACCATCAACCGGTTCTGTGCGTCCAGCGTGCAGACCGCGCGGATGGCCAGCCACGCCATCTGGGCCGGCGAGGGTGATGCCTTCGTGTCCGCGGGCGTCGAGTGCGTGTCCCGCTACCGCGGCTTCGGCTCCGCCGGCGTCGATCCGGACGACACCCAGAACCCCCTTTTCGCCGCGGCCGGAGCCCGTACCGCGCGCACCGTCGAGACCAACGAGCGCTGGCACGACCCGCGGCTCGACGGCGAGCTCCCCGACATCTACATCGCCATGGGGCAGACCGCGGAGAACGTGGCGACCGCGTACGACATCAGCCGGGCCGACCAGGACGCCTTCGGGGTCCGCTCGCAGAACCTCGCCGAGCGGGCGATCGCTGCCGGTGTGTTCACCGACGAGATCGCCCCGGTCACCCTGGCCGACGGGACCGTCGTCGCCACCGACGACGGACCGCGACCCGGCACGACCCTGGCCGCCGTCTCCTCGCTGCGCCCGGTGTTCCGGGCCGAGGGCACCGTCACCGCCGGCAACTGCTGCCCCCTGAACGACGGCGCCGCCGCCGTGGTGATCATGAGCGGCGCCCGGGCGGCCGAGCTGGGACTCACTCCACTGGCCCGGATCGTGACGTCGGCCGCCACGGGTCTGAGCCCGGAGATCATGGGCGTCGGACCGGTCGAGGCCACCCGCCGGGCCCTGCGCCAGGCCGGGCTGTCCCTCGCCGACATCGGGCTGGTGGAGATCAACGAGGCGTTCGCCGCCCAGGTGATCGCCTCGGCACGTGCGCTCGGGCTGGACGAGGACCGACTGAACGTGCACGGCGGGGCCATCGCCCTCGGACACCCGTTCGGCTCGACCGGAGCGCGGATCATGACCACCCTGCTGAACGCGATGCAGCGCCATGACGTCGAGCTCGGACTGGAGACGATGTGCGTCGGCGGCGGGCAGGGGATGGCGATCATCCTCCAGCGGCTCAGCTAGCCGGTGGAGGCCGGAGTCCGTAGCCGTCAGGTCTGAGAGGACGGCGAGAATACCTCCCATCCTGCGGCGCGGATCGGCTCGGGTTGACTAGGCTGCACGTCACCTGCGCCGGTCGGTGCCGGCCCCTCCCGATGACCGAAGGTGACCTCGACGATGATGCCCCTCGCGCAGCAGGAAGAGCTGCTCGCCAACCGTCCCCCGAGCGTGGGGGCGATGCTGCAGGTCAGGGCTGAGGAATCCGGACCGCGGGAGGCGTTCCGCTACCTCGACGCCGAGCGGTGGGTGTCGCTCACCTGGACCGAGACGAAGGCGGCGGCCGACGAGGTCGCCGCCGCCCTGCTGTCCCTGGGTCTGCAGACCGAGGACCGGGTGGCGATCGCCTCCGGCACCCGGATCGAGTGGATCCTGGCCGACCTGGGCATCATGAGCGCGGGCGGGGCGACGACCACCGTCTACCCGACGACCCAGCACGAGGACGTCGCCTTCATCCTGCGTGACTCCCAGTCCAAGGTCGTGTTCGCCGAGGACGACGTCCAGGTGGCCAAGGTCGTCGACCACCTCGACGAGCTGTCGGTGATCAAGATCGTGCAGTTCTCGGGCAAGGCCGACCACCCGCTGGTGCTGACCTGGTCGGAGTTCCGCGACCTCGGCCGGGCCTACCTCGCCGAGCACCCGAGCGCGGTCGACGACGCCATCGCGGGCACGGGTCCCGACACGCTCGCGACGCTGATCTACACCTCCGGCACCACGGGCCGTCCGAAGGGCGTCCGACTGGCGCAGTCGGCCTGGACGTACGAGGGTGCGGCGATCGAGGCGTACGACATCATCAGCCCCGACGACGTGCAGTACCTCTGGCTGCCGCTGTCGCACGTCTTCGGCAAGGCGCTGATCGCCATCCAGGTGAAGATCGGCTTCACCACGGCCGTGGACGGCACCATCGAGAAGATCGTGGACAACCTCGGCGTGGTCAAGCCGACGTTCATGGCCGGCGCCCCGCGGATCTTCGAGAAGGTCCGGGCCAAGGTGATGACCGGCGCGCAGTCAGGGGTCAAGGGCAAGATCTTCGACTGGGCGTTCACCGTGGGACACAAGACGATCCCGGGACGCCTGGAGGGTCACCAGCCGGCCGGTCTGCTGGGCATCCAGTACGCGCTGGCGGACAAGCTGGTGTTCAGCAAGCTCAAGGAGCGGATGGGCGGCAACATCAAGTTCTTCGTCTCCGGGTCAGCGGCGCTGAGCCGCGAGGTGCAGGAGTGGTTCTACGCGGCCGATCTGCTCGTGCTGGAGGGCTACGGCCTGACCGAGACGAGTGCGGCGACGTTCGTGAACAACCCGCGGGCCACCCGGTTCGGGACCGTCGGTCCGGCGGTGCCCGGCACGGAGACCCAGATCGCCGCAGACGGCGAGATCCTGGTCCGGGGCGACGGTGTGATGCGGGGCTACCACGGCAACGAGGAGGCCACCCGCGAGGTGCTGAGCGCCGAGGGCTGGTTCTCCACCGGGGACATCGGTGAGCTGGATGATCATGGCTACCTGCGGATCACCGACCGCAAGAAGGACCTGATCAAGACCTCCGGTGGCAAGTACGTGGCGCCGCAGAAGGTCGAGGCCGCGGTCAAGGCCGCCAGCCCGTACGTGTCACAGGTGCTGGTGCACGGCGAGGGCCGCAAGTACATCAGTGCGCTCATCACGCTCGACCCCGAGGCGATCCAGGAGTGGGCCCAGGAGAACGGTCAGGAGTCCGGCGACCTGGCTGCGCTCGCCTCTTCCGCCGCCGTCAGGGACCTGATCGAGGGTCACGTGGCCCAGGCCAACCGCAAGCTCGAGCGCTGGGAGACGATCAAGAGGTTCGAGATCCTGCCGCAGGAGTTCAGCATCGACTCCGGCGAGGTCACCCCGAGCCTCAAGATCCGGCGCAAGGCGGTCGAGGAGAAGCACGCCGCGGCCCTGAACGCGCTCTACGACGACTGAAGCCGGAGGTGCTTCTCGCTCGGGATCCTGCTTCTCGCACCAGCTCCAACCGGTGCAGGAAGCACCAACCCGAGCGAGTGCGCCGAGGTCAGGCTTTCGGGCCGCCGGCCACGTAGATGACCTGCCCGGAGACGTAGCCGGCGTCCTCGCTGCACAGGAACGCGGCCACGGCGGCGATGTCGTCGGGCGTGCCGACCCGGCCGACGGGAATCTCCCGGCTGGCCGCGGTCTTCCAGTCGTCGAAATCGACCCCGAGACGATCGGCTGTGGCCTGAGTCATCTCGGTGTCGATGAAGCCGGGGGCGATGGCGTTGGCGGTCACCCCGAACTTGCCGAGCTCCAGGGCGAGGGTCTTGGTGAAACCCTGGAGCCCGGCCTTGGCCGCGGCGTAGTTGGCCTGTCCCCGGTTGCCCAGCGCCGAGGTGGACGACAGGTTCACGATCCGTCCCCACTTGGCCTCGATCATGTGGGCCTGGGCGGCGCGGGTCATGAGGAAGGCGCCGCGGAGGTGGACGCCCATCACCGCGTCCCAGTCGTCGGTGCTCATCTTGAACAGCAGGTTGTCCCGGATGATGCCCGCGTTGTTGACCAGCACGGTGACCGGACCGAGCTCGGCGGCGGCCCGCTCGACCGCACGACCGGCGGCGGTCTCGTCCGTCACGTCGGCGCCCACGGCGATCGCCCGACCGCCGGTCTCGAGGATGGCGTTGGCGGTCCGGGCGCTGCCCTCGGTGTCCAGGTCGACGGCGGCGACGGCGACTCCCTGCCGGGCCAGGCGACGGGCGATCGCGGCGCCGATCCCGCGGGCGGCTCCGGTGACCACAGCAACTCTGGATGTCGTCATGCCAGGACCCTACTGATCGGC
Organism: uncultured Actinomycetota bacterium; assembly: GCA_963794405.1. Taxonomy (GTDB): domain Bacteria; phylum Actinomycetota; class Actinomycetes; order Propionibacteriales; family Propionibacteriaceae; genus Microlunatus. Next base: position 622,321 of record CAWCDP010000010.1, on the reverse strand, counting down.
CGACCGGACTGATAGGGATGGTGGTCGTGGTGCACCGTTACGTCTGTCCGATGCGCTGGGGTGACATGGACGCCCAGGCGCACGTCAACAACGCCGCCTTCGTCGACTACCTGCAGGAGGCGCGCGTCGACTTCCTGCTGACCGGGCCGCCGGTGATGCACCGGCTCCTCGACACCGGGGTGCTGGTGGTCCAGCACCAGATCGAGTACCTGCGCCCGGTGCTGTTCCACGATCGCGGGCTGGCCATCGACCTGTGGGTGCACTCGGTCGGGGGGAGCCGGTTCATGATCGGGTACGAGGTTCGCGACGGCGACGAGGTGGCGATCCGGGCGCGGACGACCGGCGCACCGTACGACCTCGCCGGGGGAGGGCTGCGGCGGCTGACCGCCGAGGAGCGCGCGGTCTTCGCCGCCGGGCTCGAGCCGGACCACGAGCCGCTGCGCGATCTGCCGAAGCAGACCTGGTCGGCGGGTGGCCACGACTACCCGCTGCAGGTGCGCTGGTCCGACCTCGACTCCTACGGCCACGCGAACAACGTGAAGTACTACGACTACATCCAGGAGGCGCGGGTCGCCCTGATGGCTCAGGCGCTGCGCTGGCTCGAGCGCGACTCGCCGTCCGCCGACGACGTCTGGGTGGTGGTCCGCCAGGACCTGGACTACCGCCGCCCGCTGGACTTCCGGGTCGAGCCGTACCGGGTCAACACGGTGGTCACCGCGGTCGGGAACCGCTCGATCCGGCTGGCCGCCCAGATCGACGACCCCGACACCGGCACGGTGTTCGCCCAGGCCCGCACCATCCTGGTGGGCCAGCAGCCGCTGACCGAGGACCAGAGGGCAGCCCTGGAGCGGCTCACGCCCCGCTGACCCCGAACGACGGTCGGGCTAGGGTTCGAGTGATCGCACCGATGTGCACGTTCATCTGCTGGAGGGCACCCATGACCGAGATTCCCGACACGATGCAGGCCGTCGTCTGCCACGGCCCCGAGGACTACCGGCTGGCGGAGGTGCCCGTGCCGGTGCCCGGTCCGGGTGAGGCGCTGGTCCGCGTCGAAGCCGTCGGCATCTGCGCCAGCGACCTGAAGTGCTATCACGGGGCCACCAAGTTCTGGGGCGACGAGCAGCGACAGGCCTACGTCGAGACCCCGGTGACGCCTGGACACGAGTTCGTCGGCCGCGTCGTCGCCCTGGACGGGGCCGCGGCGCAGCGCTGGGGCGTGGCGGTCGGTGACCGCGTCACCAGTGAGCAGATCGTGCCCTGCTGGGAGTGTCGCTACTGTCTGCGCGGGCAGTACCACATGTGTGCCCCCCATGCGATCTACGGCTTCAAGCGCAGTACGCCTGGAGCGATGGCGGGCTACATGATCTTCCCGGCGGGTGCGCTGGTGCACAAGATCAGCGCCGACCTGCCACCGGCCCAGGCGGCCTTCGTGGAGCCGCTGTCCTGCGCCCTGCACGCGGTCGAGCGAGCCAACCCGACCTTCGACGACGTCGTGGTGGTGGCCGGCTGCGGTCCGATCGGGCTGGGCATGATCGCCGGCGCCAAGGCCCGGTTCCCGGCCAGGATCATCGCTCTCGACCTCGCACCCGACAAGCTGGCTCTGGCGCTGCGCTGCGGCGCCGACGAGGCGATCAACATCGGCGAGACCGACGCCGTGGCCGCGATCATGGACCAGACCGGCGGGTACGGGGCGGACGTCTACCTCGAGGGGACCGGCCACCCCTCGGCCGTCGGGCAGGGTCTGAACCTGCTGCGCAAGCAGGGCACGTACGTGGAGTACAGCGTCTTCGGCAGCGACGTGAGCGTCGACTGGTCGATCATCAGCGACGACAAGGAGCTCGACGTGCTCGGAGCCCACCTGGGCCCGCACACCTGGCCCGCGGCGGTCCGGATGCTCGAGTCGGGGATCTTGCCGATGGACGACATCTGCACCCACCAGCTGCCCCTGGCCGAGTTCCAGCGCGGCCTCGACCTGGTCGGCAGCGGCACGGAGTCGGTGAAGGTGTCGCTCATCCCCTGAGGCGGAGTCTTGCGTGAAGGATCCGGCGCGACTGCGCGCCGGATCCTTCACACAACGTGGTCGCACCAGGGGCATCGAGTGAGCACGCCCGGCCAGCCGCGCTGCGTCAGGACTCCCGCAACCTCCCGGGCGACCTGGCAGGGCAGCTCGGTGACGTCCGTCCAGCCGTAGCGCAGGGTCACCTCGCCGTCCAGCAGTGCAGCGTTGTCGCGGTGCATGTCGCGGAAGCGACCGGCGATGTGCGTGCGGCCGTCGAGCTCGATGAGCAGGGCGTAGGCGTCGTAGCGAAGATCCCGCACCGCCCCGTGCTGGACGCTCCGGTGCTGACGGCGGGCCGGGGGAGCTGGTGGCGGCGTTCGACGTCGCGGAGGTAGCGCACCTCCAAGGCGGATTCGGCGCCGATCGCCACGTCACCGAGCACCTCCTGCAACAGCCGTCGATGGCGCAGCCGCTCCCGCTCGCCGGCCCGGGTGAGCAGGCGCCGGGCGTTCGTGCGACGGGTCTGGATGGCCGTGGTCACCAGACCCACCAGCTCCCGCGGTGTCGCGTCGGCGCACAGGTCGAGCACGGTGTCCTCCACAGTGGTGCGCGGCGGGTCGCCCGGACTCCGTGCCGACCGGTTGCCGGGTCGCTCCCGCAGGAAGCGCCAGCACCCCCGCGGCTCGAGCACCCGAGTGGAGGGCACCAGGACCGAGATCGAGCGCGGTGGTTCCTCGACCAGACCCCACAGGTGCCCGGCGGCGGCGTACCCGAGGCGCGATCCGTCCCCACCGAGCAGCGTCCCGGCCCAGGCGGTCGCCGACCAGGTCGGCTCACCCACCCCCAACAGGAAGATCCCGGGAGTCAGCCGCTGCCAGGCACCTCGGTCGACCAGTCGGCTGGTGCTCGAGCGGGTCAGCCCGTGACCGAGCGCCTGCCCGGCGGACAGCACGCCGGCCTGGGCGGCGGCCAGGGCGAGGAGTGCGGGCGAGGGATCGAGTTGGCGGTGCACACCACCACACTGCGGACGCCGGTGCCGTTTCGGACGGGCTCGGCGATCGGCTGTGGACACCGCTCGTGCCCGCCTCCGGCTTGTGGGTAACTTTCGGCGCGACTGCGCGCCGGATCCTTCACCGAAGAGACTGGTCGGCCCGATCAGCCGATCTGCAGACCGGGTCGCGGTCCGGGATCTGACTCGTCGAGGGTGTTCACCATGAAGTGTGCCGACCGCTCCATGTACGACCACAGCTCGGCGCGCTGCTCATCGGTGAGGTGGTCGAGCGAGTCGACCGCGTCGCGCATGTGGTGCAGCCAGCGGTCCCGCTGGGTCGGGGTCACCTCGAAGGGTGCGTGCCGCATCCGCAGCCTCGGGTGGCCACGCTCGTCGCTGTAAGTGGTCGGGCCCCCCCAGTACTGGATCAGGAACAGGCGGAAGCGCTCCTCGGCCGGGCCGAGGTCGTCCTCGGGGTAGAGCGCACGCAGCGGCGGGTCTCCCGCCACCCCGGCGTAGAAGCGGTGGACGAGCTTCTCGAAGGTCGCGTATCCGCCGACGGCGTCGTAGAACGTGGGCACGGCTGAGGTCGACATGATGCCTCCATTGTCTCCCACTCGCAGCGCACCCCGGCTCGCCGGCCGGTTTCGGACCGCTGGCAGGATGGTCGAGGTTTTCCGGATCCACGACCTGAGGAGTAACGCACATGGCCACTGTCCGCACCGCCAACGCCCACTGGGAGGGCTCGCTGATGGAGGGCTCCGGCACCGTCGAGCTCGCCTCCTCGGGTCTGGCCACCTTCGACGTGAGCTGGCCCTCCCGTGCGGAGGCCGCCAACGGCAAGACCAGCCCGGAGGAGCTCATCGCGGCCGCGCACTCGACCTGCTTCTCGATGGCGCTGTCCCACGGTCTCGCCGGCGCCGGGACCCCGCCGACCACGGTCGACACCACGGCCGACGTGACCTTCCAGCCCGGCCAGGGGATCACCGGCATCAAGCTGACCGTCAAGGCTGCTGTCCCGGGCCTCACCGCCGAGCAGTTCGCCGAGGCGGCCGAGGGCGCGAAGAAGAACTGCCCGGTCTCCCAGGCACTCACCGGCACCACCATCACGTTGGACGCCACCCTGGTGGAGTGAGGTTGCCGTAGCCAGATCTGCCGACGCCCCCTTCCGCCTGCGTCGCGCCCACCTCGCCGAGGAGGCGCGCGCCCGCGACAGGGGGCGTCAGCGATTCTGGGGCGAGGTGGGTGGGTCGGAGCGGTCGCCGGGATCGAGGGCCGACGAGGGGTCGGACTCGGGAGCCGGCTCCGGTTCCACCATCCGCACGGCCAGGTTCTGCATCGCCGGGCCCGGTCGGTCCGGCCCGCCCTTGCTGTAGTTGGCCAGGCGCAGCACCTCACCGTTGCGGACGTACCAGGCGGTCCCGTCGTCGGCGCGCAGCTGGGTCACCCGCAGACCGATCTCCTCCACGGTGCCCGAGGCGAGCTGCATGTCCACGTAGTCCCCGACCCCGAGCTGGTCCTCCACCAGCATGAAGATCCCGGCCAGCAGGTCCTTGATGATGCTCTGGGTGCCGAAGGCGACCGCGGCGGCGACCACCGAGGTGCCGGCCACGATGGTGGTGACGTTGAAGCCCAGCTCGGCCAGCACCATGACGAGGGCGACCAGCAGCACCGCGACCGTGACCAGGCTCTTGCCCAGCGAGCCCAGCGCCCGGATCCGTTGGTTCCGGCGTTCCGACGGCAGTCCCGAGGCCGCTTCCAACGCCAACGTGGCCCGCCACCTGGCGGGCCGACCGACGGCACGTAGAACGGCGCGGTCGATGAAGCGGTGCAGGAGCCAGCGCCCCAGGATGGACAGCAGGACGACCAGGAGGATCCGGGTCGGTCCGAACACGAGGGCTTCGGCCAGGTCATGGGGGAACCAGTCCGGCACTGTCAGGTCCTCGTATCCGCGGCGGTACGTCACCCGGCCGGCCCACACGGTCATCGCCACCGGATCCGGCAGGTCCCGCCCGTGCCACGGGTTGTTCCGCGACAGCGAGGCCGACGCGGCCCCGTCGACGACCGCGCGGGCGCTCGGATCCACCAGGACCAGGTTGGCGGGCTCCCCGAGCTGCAGCGGTCGGCCCTGTCCGGCGAGGCGGGCGATCCGGGCCGGCGCGTACGACATCCGCTCGGCCACCCCTGCCCAGTCCAGCCGACCTGTGGTGACCATCGTCTCGACCACCACAGCCAGGGCGGTCTCCAGGCCGAGCATGCCGGGGGAGGCGTCCACGAAGGCGTGCTCCTTGTCGTGCCGGGCGTGCGGCGCGTGGTCGGTGCCCACGGCCGCGATCGTGCCGTCGGCGAGGGCCTCCCGCAGGGCGGCCACGTGCTCGTCCGGCCGCAGCGGAGGATTCACCTTGTACGTCGGGTCGTAGGACCTCAGCTCGTCGGTGGTCAGCATGAGGTGGTGTGGCGTGACCTCGGCGGTGATGTCGATGCCACGCGCCTGAGCCCACCGCAGCACGTCGACGGTCTCGGCGCTGGAGACGTGGCAGACGTGCACCCGCGAACCGGTGAGCGCCGCGAGCTCGGCGTCCCGGGCCACGATCGTCGCCTCCGCTGCCGGTGGCCACCCCGGCAACCCGAGCCGGCCGGACAGCTCGCCCTCGTGGCAGCAGGCGTCGGCGCCGGCCAGCCGTGGGTCCTGGGCGTGCTGGGCGATGACGCCGTCGAAGGCGCGGACGTACTCCAGCGCCCGCCGCATCAACCGCGCGTCGGCGACGCAGTGGCCGTCGTCGGAGAACATCCGGACGCCCGCCGAAGAGCGGGCCATCAGCCCCAGCTCGGCCAGCTCGCTGCCCGCCAGGCCCTTGCTCACCGCGCCCACCGGGATCACCTCGGCCGCACCGTCGCGCCGGCCGAGCGACCACAGGTGCTCGGCGGCCTCGGCGGTGTCGGTCACCGGGTTCGTGTTCGCCATGGCCAGCACCGCGGTGAAGCCCCCGCGGGCGGCCGCCCGGGTGCCGGTCGCGACCGTCTCGGCGTCCTCCCGTCCCGGTTCGCGCAAGTGCGTGTGCAGGTCGACCAGCCCGGGCAGGGCGACCAGGCCGTCGGCGTCGACGCGCTCGACGTCGGCGTCCGCCTCGGACGGGTCGGCGAACACGCCGTCGCGGAGGTAGAGGTCGCCCGCCCCGGTCCCGACCAGATCGGCTCCGGTGATCATCAGCCCGCTCATGCGGCCCCCTCCCGTACGCGTGTCAACGGCATCTCGTCGGCCCCACCCAGCAGCTCGTAGAGCACCGCCATCCGCACGGCAACCCCCGCGGCGACCTGGTTCAGCACCAGCGACGACGCCGCATCGGCGGCCTCGGCGGAGATCTCCAGGCCACGGTTCATCGGACCGGGATGGCAGATCGGCGTGCCGGGGCGCAGGGCCGCCAGGCGGCTGCGGGTCAGGCCGTAGCCGATCGTGTACTCCCGGGGGGTGGGGAAGTAGCCGCCGCTCATCCGCTCGCGCTGCACCCGCAGCATCATCACGGCGTCGACGGCCGGCAGCACCGCGTCGAGGTCGTGGCTGACGGAGACCGGCCAGGAGCCGACCCCGGACGGCAGCAGGGTGGGCGGCGCGACCAGCACCACCTTCGCGCCCAGCGTCTGCAGCAGCAGCACGTTGCTGCGGGCGACCCGGGAGTGGGTGACGTCACCGACGATCGCGACCGTACGCCCGCGCAGGTCCCCGCCGTCCAGCGCGCGGAAGTGGCGGCGCATCGTGAAGGCGTCCAGCAGCGCCTGGGTCGGGTGCTCGTGGGTCCCGTCTCCGGCGTTCAGGACGTGCGCGTCGACCCAGCCGGTGACCTGCCAGGGCGCGCCGGAAGCCATGTGGCGGATCACCAGAGCATCCACGCCCATCGCCGCGACGGTCATCACCGTGTCGCGCAGGGACTCGCCCTTGGACACCGAGGAGCCCTTGGCCGACACGTTGATCACGTCGGCGGAGAGCCACTTGCCGGCGATCTCGAAGGACGAGCGGGTCCGGGTGGAGTCCTCGAAGAACAGGTTGACGACGGTCCGGCCGCGCAGGGCGGGCAGCTTCTTGACCGGTCGGTCCTGGACGGCCGACATCTCCTCCGCGAGGTCGAGGATCTCGGTGACCTCGCCCAGGCTCAGGTCGCCGGCGGACAGCAGGTGGCGCATCAGGCGGGATCTCCGTGCTCGTCGATGGTGGTGTCCGGTCCCGAGCCGGGGGAGCCGTCCGCGGGCCGCGAGATGGTCACGTCGGTCACCCCGTCGACCTCGTCGAGCCGGACCCGGACGCGCTCCGAGGCCGCGGTGGGCAGGTTCTTGCCGACGTGGTCCGCACGGATCGGCAGCTGGCGATGCCCACGATCGACCAGCACGGCCAGCCGGACCACCCGCGGTCGGCCGATGTCGCCGAGGGCGTCCAGAGCCGCCCGGACCGTACGGCCGGAGTACAGCACGTCGTCGACCAGCACCACGACCGCGTCGTCGATGCCACGGGGGAGATGGGTGCGTCCCACGGCCCGGGTGGGATGGCGACGGAGGTCGTCGCGGTACATGGTGATGTCCAGCGCCCCGGTCGGGATCTCGACCCCCTCCACCTCGGCCATCGCCGCGGCCAGCCGGTGGGCGAGGTTGACCCCGCGGGTCGGGATGCCGAGCAGCATCAGGTCCGCGGCGCCCCGGTTCGCCTCCAGGATCTGGTGGGCCATCCGGGCGCAGGCGCGTGAGATCTGGTCGGCGTCCATCACGACGCGGACGTCGGCGGGGTCGGTGACGATCGGGTCGCGGACCGCGCCGTCCTGGGTCACGGGCTCACGCGTGGGGGTCGCTCGGTCGGGCGACGGCCCCGACACGGAGTGTCCACCTTCGGTGGCGTCTGACACGCAGTGTCCTCCTGTGAGGGCTCGGCCCGGGTCTGCACCCCGGTCCGAGCTCGTGGCGAGTGCGACGATCTGATCGGTGCCGCTACCGTATGGGGGGTGAGCGGACTGCAGAGCATGCTAGTGCCCCTGGAAACGCTATCGGGTTGGCCGGCGGTGCCGAATCCGTCACCTCTTCACTTCCTCCTGCTGCTGTTCGGCGTCCCTCTCGTGCTGGGACTGCTGATCGCCGCGGCCTCCTACCTCGGCTCGACCCACGAGCTGAACAAGTTCGGCCCGGTGGTGAACCCGAACACCGCGTTCGTCGGTGCCCCCGGCGTCGAGCAGGCTTCCGGTGAGGTGCCGGCCGGGATCGAGGCGAAGCCCCGCTCGGACGCGGACACCGGCGGTACCAGTGCTCGCTGGTGACGGTCTGAGCCTCACCGGCCGTCGTCGGGTCGACGCTGCCGTGGCCACCGCCGCGCGTGTCAGCGGGCTGGACTTCGACGCCTACGTCGGGCCGGCGGGCGACAGTCCCCGCGAGCACGCGCTGGCGCTGCACAGCCGCCTGTCGAGCCCCGATCGATCGGTGCTGGTGCTCTGCGACCCGGCCGCCCGAGCCTTGGAGATCGTCACCGGCGAGAGCATCCGGCAGTTCCTGGACGACACGGCCTGCCGTCTCGCGGTGGCGACGATGACCTCGTCCTTCCTGGCCGGTGACCTGGTCGGCGGTCTCGTTCGCGGCATCCAGCAGCTCGGCGAAGCGGCACACCACCCGACAACCCTGCACGCATAGTCGTCATTCGCTGCTCCGCTACGCGCTCAGACTCTGACTTCCCTCCTCGCTGGCAGACCAAAAGCGCGTCTGCTCGCTCATCGGTCCAGACAGAGTCGCGCTCCGCTGCGCGGCCGCTCACGACGGGGGTCGTGCCTCGCTGACGCTCGGCTCGACGACGACGACGACTAACCCTGACAACGCAAAGCTCTGGCTGCATTGTCGCGTCCCTCCAGGATGGGGCGCCGGACCGAGTCCACGAGGGTCCCGTCGGCGAGCCAGTCGTCCAGTCGCTCGATGAACGGAGCGAGCTTTTCCGGGACCGGGAACAGGTAGCGCAGGACGTTCTCCCGCAGGGCGTACCCCTTGGTCGGCCAGTCACCCTCACCGCGCGAGATCTCACCGGCAGCCATCAGGTACTTCTCGACGTACGGAGCCAGCACCTCGTCCTGCCCTCGCTGCCAGAAGGCCAGGGTGATCGCCCGCTGCGTCCCGTTGGGGACGTCGTCGGCCTCGGTGGCCAGCCGCCAGGCCTCGGCCTTGGCTTCCGCGGTCGGACGGGCCGCCTTCGCCGCGGCCGCCTGCTCGGCGCCGGTCACGGTGTTGTCGCGGTCGGCCTCGGCGTCGATGGCGGCTTCGTCGAGGCGGCCCAGCCGGGCCAGGTTGAGCACGCAGGACCAGCGCAGGTCGTGGTCGATCTCGACCCCGTCGGGTACGCCGTCCCCGGTCAGCCAGCCGGCCAGCCGGTCGGCGCCGCGGGAGTCCTCGGCGGCGCTCGGGAAGGCCTTGGCGAGGGCCAGCTGGAGGTCTGACCCGGGCGCCGCCGCGTCCATCAGCGCCGAGATCCCGTCCTGCCAGCGCAGCAGGACCTCGGCCCGCCGGGCCGGCGGGGTGTAGTGCCGAGCCGCGCTCGCGGCCTGCCCGAGCACCGTACGGACGGCGACCGGGTCCGACTCGACGGCCACCGTCGACAGCACCAGCTCGACGTAGTCGGAGGCCGGCAGCTCGCCGTCACGGCACAGGTCCCAGGTCGCCGACCAGCACACCGCCCGAGCCAGGGCGCTCTGCAGCGAGGCCAGTCGGCCGACCACGGTCCGCAGCGATCTCGGGTCGAGCCGGATCTTCGCGTACGTGAGGTCGTCGTCGTTGACGAGCAGCAGATCCGGTTGCTTCAGCCCGACCAGCTCGGGGATCTCGGTCAGCTCGCCGGCGATGTCGGTCTCGACCCGCCCGACCCGGATCAGCGACCCGGAGCCGTCGCCGTCGGACGCGTCGCCGGGGCGGGCGCCGTCGGAAGGGTCGCCGGGGCGGGCGCCGTCGGAAGGGTCGCCGGGGCGGGCGCCGTCGGAAGGGTCGCCGGGGCGGGCGCCGTCGGAAGGGTCGCCCGGGCGGGCGCTGTACAGCCCGACGGCGATCCGGTGGGCCCGCAGCGTCGGATGGTCGGGGGTGGCGCTCTGCCGGATGGCGAAGGCGGTGATGGTGCCGTCCTCGTCCAGCGTGATCTCCGGCTGCAGGGTGTTCACCCCGGTGGTCTCCAGCCACTGCGCGGACCAGCCCGAGAGGTCCCGCCCGGAGGCGGCGTGCAGGGCGGCCAGCAGATCGGACAGCGAGGTGTTGCCGTACGCGTGCCGTTGGAAGTACTGGCGGCAGCCGGCGACGAACTCCTCCTGGCCGACGAAGGCCACCAGCTGGACCAGCACCGAGGCGCCCTTGGAGTAGGTGATGCCGTCGAAGTTCTGCTCGACGGCCTCGAGGTCGACCATGTCCGCGGCGACCGGGTGGGTGGAGGGCAGCTGGTCCTGCCGGTACGCCCAGGTCTTGAACCCGTTCGTGAAGGATGCCCAAGCCAGCTCCGGGTCGTCGACGATCTGGCTCAGCGCGAAGTTGGAGGCCCAGGTGGCGAAGGACTCCTTCAGCCACAGGTCGTCCCACCACCGCATGGTCACCAGGTCGCCGAACCACATGTGCGACAGCTCGTGCAGGATCGTGTCGTCGCGGACCTGGTACGAGGCGGGGGTGGCCCGGCTGCGGAACACGTACTCATCGCGCAGGGTCACGCAGCCGACGTTCTCCATCGCGCCGCCGTTGTACTCGGGGACGAACACCTGGTCGTACTTGCCGAACGGGTAGGGCTGGGCGAAGTGTCGCTCGAAGACACCGAAGCCCTTCTCGGTGACATCCCAGATGCGGTCGGCGTCCAGGTGCTCGGACAGCGAACGGCGGCAGTACAGCGCGGCCGGCACCTCGCCGCTCGGGGTCTTCAGGACGCGGTCGACCCGGGCGTACTCGCCGGCCACCAGGGCCGTCAGATAGGTGGAGACCGGCTTGGTCTCGGCGAAGGTGAACCGGGCGTTGCCGTCACCCAGGGGTTCGACCGACTGCAGGGCGCCGTTGCTGACCACCGTCCAGTCCTGCGGTGCGATGGCGCTGATCGCGAACTCCGCCTTCAGATCCGGCTGCTCGAAGTTCGCGAACATCCGGCGGGCGTCCGCCGGCTCGAACTGGGTGTAGAGATAGGTGGCCTTGTCCGCCGGGTCGACGAAGCGGTGCAGGCCCTCACCGGTGCGGCTGTAGCGGCAGTGCGCCAGCACCCTGACGACATGCGGCCCCGCACTCACCGTGAGCGGGAAGCGGGAGTCGGCGAAGGACGTCGGGTCCAGCTCGGCCCCGTCGAGACTGACGGCCTGGACGTGGTCGGCGATCAGGTCCACGTGCAGCTCGCCGTCGGCGGTGGCGTCGAACGTGATGGTCGTGTCGCTCCGGAACAACCGCTCGGGGTCCTCGACACCCCGACCGCTCAGGTCGATCTCGATCGCATAGCGGTGCGTGCGGATCAGCTCGGCCCGGGCCCTGGTCTCCGCCCGGGTCAGGTTGTCGGGAAACATGAGGGGGATCTTGTCACGACCCAGGACCGGCGGGGCGGTAGAGGGTGCCCTGACTGTTGCATAGGGTGGGTAAGTGACTCAACATCTCGTACCGACCGCGACCAGCGACACCGTCGACTTCTGGTTCGATCCCGCTTGCCCCTGGGCCTGGCTCACCTCCCGCTGGATGCTCGAGGTCGAGAAGGTGCGCCCGGTGACCACCGTCTTCCATGTGATGAGCCTCTCGCTGCTGAACGAGGACAAGGACCTGACCGAAGAGCGTCGGGCCGCCCTGCAGGCCAACTTCGCCCCGGTGCGGGTCGCGCTGGCGGTCGAGGAGGAGTACGGCTCGGACAAGCTGCGCGAGTTCTACACCGCGATCGGCCTCCGGTTCCACAACGGCAAGCAGGACCGGAACCGGGCGACCCTGGAAGCGGCCCTGTCCGACGTGAGCGTGCCGGTCGCCTTCGCCGACAGGGGCGACACCGACGCCAACGACGACGCCCTGCGGAAGTCCCACCACGCGGGCATGGACCCGGTCGGGATGGACGTGGGCACGCCGGTCATCCACGTCGGCGGCGTCGCGTTCTTCGGGCCGGTCATCACCCCCCGACCGACCGGCGAGGCGGCGGGACGCCTGTTCGACTCGGTGGTCACGCTGGCCGGCTTCGAGGGCTTCTACGAGCTGAAGCGGACCAGGACGCAGGGACCGATCTTCACCTGAGCCTGTCAGAACCGGGGGGGTTCGGGCCAGAAAAGGCCGCACTCCCCGTGCGACGCTCACGCCGGCTCGGCCCCTCGTCTGACGCCGGCGGTCAGGAACCCCGCCCAGGTCGTCTGATCGGTCAGGTCGTCGCCGACCCCGAGGTCTCGGAGCACTCCCTCCGTCGCGTCCCGGGTGGGAGCGTCCCAGCGGCCCGTCACCTCCACCGGTGCGTCCCACAGATGGGTGAGGATGCCCTGGACCGCCTGTACCTGCGCGGGTGAGCGGCTGCTGAAGGTCGACGGCTCCGAGCCCGACCGCCCGTTGTCCACGTGGATGTGGTTGTGGTGCTGCGCGTCGTAGAGGTACGTCAGCACGTACGCGAAGTGCTGGTGCGCCGATGCCGCCACCGCCCAGTAGGCGCGCCGGCGGTCGGCCAGCTCACGGCCCGACGCGTCGCGCCAGAGGTCGTACCGGCAGGAGATGTCGGTGTCGTCGTCCAACCGCAGCCGGGCCAGGTCGAAGGCACGGCCGGCGTTGTGCCACGAGGAGCACTCCGACCCGCCGTTCGTCCAGGTCCCGTACGTCCGGATCTGGCTCAGCCGCCAGCCGGTGAGCTCCGCCAGGTCGCTGAGCCAGGCCTCGAGCTGGCCGGCGAACGCCTCGTCGATCGCGAACTCGCTGCGGCGGCGGTTCACCTCGTAGACCAGCGGCAGCCCGGCCAGCCGACCGTAGCGGGGGAGTGAGGAGCGGGACACGCAGGTCGGTCGCTCGCGACCGAAGCCGGGTGGGTCGGGAAGCACCGAGTCGCCGGGACTGCAGCCGGCCACGCCGGCGACGGCCGCCGTCAGACCGAGACCGAGCAGTCCCCGCCGGGTGACGGGCAGCGACTCGCCCGGACGGTCCGGGGAGCCGGCGCGACCTGACACCTCACCACAGTAGGTGGGCTGGGATAGTGCTCCCATGCGCGTACACATCGGCAGCGACCACGCCGGCTTCGAGCTCAAGCAGCACCTCGTCGCCGCGTTGACGACGAAGGGGTACGAGGTCGTCGACCACGGCGCAGCCGCCTACGACGCCCAGGACGACTACCCCACCTTCTGCCTGCCCGCCGCGGAGGCCGTGGTGGCCGATCCCGGCTCGCTCGGCATCGTCATCGGCGGCTCCGGGAACGGCGAGGCGATCGCGGCCAACAAGGTGGACGGCGTCCGCTGCGCGCTCGCCTGGAGCGAGCAGACAGCGACACTCGGACGTCAGCACAACGACGCGAACGTGATCTCCATCGGTGGCCGGATGCACACCCAGGAGGTGGCGACCCACTTCGTGGAGCTCTTCCTGGAGACACCGTTCAGCGGGGACCCCCGCCACCAGCGCCGGATCGATCTGCTGACCGCGTACGAGTCCCAGCGGTAACAAACCCTCGGTGCTCGCTCCGCTCGCACACAGATGCTGGCGAGTTCTTACCTGCGTCCGTCGACTCGGGCCAGGAGCTTCTCGAGCACGTCGAGGGCCATCCGCTCGTCCTCGTCGTCGGGGTGGGACACGTCCCGTGCCCGCATCGCCCGGTCGAGGGTGAGGAGTCCGGACACACCGTCGCGACCGAAGTCGCGGGGCCAGAGCTCGCGTGCGTCGACACCACGAGCAGGAGCACCTGTCATAGTGATCAGCCTATGGCCTCCGACCTCCTGAATCTGTGACATGCCCGAAGGTCACACGCTGCACCGGCTCGCTGGTGAGCTGAATCACAGCTTCGCGGGCCGCCGGGTCCGGGTGAGCAGCCCGCAGGGCCGGTTCGCCGCCTCGGCCGCCGAGCTCGACGACTCCGTGATGGTCGACGCAGCGGCACACGGCAAGCAGCTGTTCTGCGACTTCGACTCCGACCGCATCCTGCACATCCACCTGGGCCTGATCGGCTCGCTGGACATCACCCCACCCACCGCCGTCCGCGGGGAGGTACGGGTGCGGATCGCCACCGACGGTGCGGTGGCCGATCTCCGCGGGCCGCAGCTGTGTGCGGTGCGGACCCCTGAGGAGGTGGCCGCCGTGGTGGCGACCCTGGGTCCCGATCCGCTCCGGACCTACGCCGATCCCGAGCTGGCCTGGTCACGCCTGCACCGATCGGGTCGCCCGATCGCGGCCCTGCTGATGGATCAGTCGGTGCTGTCCGGCGTCGGCAACGTCTATCGGGCCGAGGTGCTCTATCGCAACCGGATCGACCCGCACCGACCCGGCAAGCTGCTGACCAGACGCAGCTGGAGGGCGATCTGGTCGGATCTCGTCACGCTGATGCCGATCGGGGTGCGCGACGGCCGGATCGACACCGTCCGGGACGAGCACTCGCCCGAGGCCATGGGCCGTCCGCCCCGGGTCGACGACCACGGCGGTGAGGTGTACGTCTACCGCCGCGGCGGTCAGGCGTGCTTCGTCTGCGGCAGTCGGATCCGTACGGAGGTGCTGGCCGGCCGTAACCTGTTCTGGTGCGGACGCTGTCAGCGACGCGGATGAAGGTCGACGCCGGTCAGCTCCTGATCGAAGCGGACTCGACGGGGCGGCTCACCTCGGTCGCGCCGCGGCGACACCCCGATCGCGCCTACCTCGCGTGCGTCGACATCGGCACCTGCCGACGCGACGGTGCCGATCTGAGCTGGGCCGCACGGACGGTGGAGACCGACGTCGACGAGATCGCCGTACGGCTCTCCGCCGTTGATCTGGAGCTCACGGTGCGGCACGGCTTCAGCACCGGCTGGACGACCAGGGTGCTGATCGTGAACACCGGCTCCGAGGGCATCGTGCTGGACCGGGTCTCGTTGGTCGTCGAGCCGGCGGTGGCACACCGGGTGAGTGCGCAGGCGGCGGGGTCGCGCCTGTGCTGGGCCGTCCAACCGGCGGACGGTGAGGGTCCCGTGCTCGCCGCCCGGCTCACGGCCGGAGCGATCGACCACGTCACCGCCGAGGCGCTGGAGCTCGGTCCGCTGCGCCTGGCGGCCGGCCAGCGCTATGTCACCCAGCTCCGATGGGAGCTGTTCGCCACCCCTCGGTCGGTGGTGGCCGGGCCGGGACGCGACGTCCTGGTCGATCGGACCACGTACGAGGTCGGGGAGTCGGTGCTGCTGCCCGCCGACCCGGACGCCGCCCTGGTCTCGCCAGCCGATGTCGGGGTGACGGTGGTCGACGAGGCGGAGCAGGCGGGTCGGGAGGTGTACGCCCTCGAGCCCGGCCGGTACCGGGTCGAGCTCAGGTCGGCCGAGGGTGACGTACGCCTCGATCTGGCCTGGGTACGACCGCCGGATGAGCAGATCGCGCGGTGGGCGGCCGAGGTGATGGCCGGTCCGCGGACACCGGCGGGGATCGTCGCTCTCGAGACGCTGCCCGACGCGCTCGTCCTGCAAGCTGCGGTGGGGGCCGGTGACGTCGAGGACGGGGAGCAGGCCGCCGACGCTCTCGACCGGCTGACCGTCCGGCTGATCGACGAGGCGGTCCGTGAGGGTGTGGGAACCCCGGATCCGCTGGCGGTGCTGTACCTGCTCGGCGAGCACGGTCGTACCGGCGACGAGGACGGCTTGGCCGCCGCCCTGGACCGGCAGGACCTGCTGCTCACCGATGCCGGTCCGCCGCCGCCCGGGCTGGGGCTGGCCGTGCTGCGTAGCGTGCTGGCCGTCGGCGGCACCAACGGCCAGCCGCGGCTGGCTCTCCTGCTCCACCGGGCCGTCGAGTGCCTGGAGCGGCTTCCCCCCACCGATGACGTCGCCGATCGGTCGGCGGAGCTGGAGCTGCTGCTCGCCGTGGCACCGTTGCTGCCCGCAGGCCATCCGGCCGGACAACGTCTGCTCCCCCTCGTCCGCAGGCTCGGGGCGGCGCTGGGTGGAGGGCTCCCGGGGCGGCTGCTCGTCCCGCCGCCGGCGGCCGAGACGGCCCACCTGGTCGCGGTGCTCCGGATGCTCCCCGAACAGGAGTCGGCCGAACCGGCACTCGTCGCCCTCACCCGCTCCTGGGGAACGGCGCCGAGCCTGCTCGCCCATCGACTGACCCTGGAGCTGGTGGACCGCCTGACGGGTCCGGCCGCCGGGGCGCGACCGTCGACCGGGGACGTCCCCGGTCGAGTCGATCCGGCCGCCGCCTGGTTGGCTCTGGTGCCGCGCCATGGCTGAGGTCCCGGAGGAGCACCAGGAGCGGCTGGGGGACCGAACGGTCAACGTGGTCCTCGAGCCGGGCAGCGGCCCGCCGGTGATCTTGATCAGCGGCTGTGGGATGCCGTCCTACGCCTGGGATCCTGTCGCCCGGTTGCTCATCGGCCACGAGCTGGTCCGGTTGGACCGACCGGGCCTGGGGGGCACCCCCTGGCCGGACCACCTGCCGACACTGGCCGAGGAGACGGCGACGCTCGTGGAGCTGGCGGAGGCGCACCCGGGCGGTGTCTTCGTCGCCCACTCTATGGCCTCCTTCCACGCCGAGGCCGCGATCAGGCGGCGCCCCGAGCTCGTGGCCGGTCTCGTGCTGGTCGACGGCAGCATCGAGATGGCTCCGCGCCGGCCCGTGGGCGAGGGCGCCTGGCTGGCGACGGCGAGGGGAGCGCGGTGGCTGGCCGGGATCCCGCCGCTGGCGGCGCTCGGTCCGGTCATCGACCGGCTCACCGTCACCGCCCAGAGCCGGCGACGGCTGCTGGATCCGATGGACGCGCGGTCGTTCACCACCTACGCCCGGGCCGACGCCGTCGCCAGTGTCATCGCGGAGTCGGCGGCCTATCGCCGCCAGGCGCAGGACCTGGCGCGGGTGAGAGTCGCCGCCCGCTGGCCGTCGGACCTCCCGGTCGAGGTGATCACGGCGCGCCGCAGTGGCGGGGACACCTGGGTCGCCAGTCAGCGCGAGCTGACGAACCTGCTCGGCGGGCGGCAGACGGTGCTGCCGCAGTCGCGGCACCTGGTGATGATGGATGAACCGCAGGCGATCGCCGACGCGGTGTGGCGGGTGCTGGCCTCGATCGGCCGCTCGCACTGAATCTCAGGCGCTCGCCCTGTGTCCGGGCGCCGGCTCAGAGACCGGCCGCCGGCACCGATCTCAGGCGCTGCGCCGACCGTGCCACTGCACGGTGCCGACCCCGGTGGGCGTGCCCCGGTTGGCGATCCGCGGCGCCACCGCCCGCCCGACCACGTACTTCAGGATCGGTCGCATCGCCGTGCCGTCGAGGGACTCGATCGTGGCGATGTTCGCCGCGGTGTCCTCGCAACCCGTCAGCACCACGCGATCCAGATCGGAGTGCTGGACGACCCGCAGGAAGCGTCGCTCGCGGATGAAGACCAGCCGCATGAACATCCGTACCGCCCGGATCAGCAGGTCGGAGTCCTCACCCGACCACCCCGTGAACCGGGCGCTCTCGTCATAACCGCCCAGCAGGTCGAAGTTGGCCTTGGACATGGCGATCCGGCCCATCGATCCCTTGTGCACACCGAGGTTGAGGCGGGTGTCCAGGCGATTGGTGGCGACGATGGCGTTGGGTCGACGGCGGAAGACGGCTCGCAGGTAGTGCACGAACCCGAACCCCAGGAAGTTGTCGGCATCCACGTTGCAGACGTAGTCGCCGGTGGCCAGGGCGTGGGCCATGTTCTTGGCGTGGCTGTGCCGGAAGCTGGTGTGGCCCTGCGAGCGGGCGAACTTCAGGATGCCCGCCTCGAGATACGGGCGCAGCTCGGGGTCGGTGGTGATCCACTCCGCGAGGTCGTCGGGGCTGCTGTAGTCCAGCACCACGAACTCCACCGCGTCCGGACGGGACCAGTCGACGCTGTCCGCCAGGTTGCGCGGCAGGGTCTGCTTCAGATGATGCGCGCGGCCCATGCAGGTCGTACACAAGGAGATCTTCATCGCGGACGTCCGGCTGGCCTTCGCTGTCGGGGGACTTCGGCTACGACCCCGGGTTGGGGCCGATCCTGGCCTCATGCTACTGGGCCGAGCACCTACCGGCCGGTACGCGACGCGCAGGCGACGGGCTCCCCGTTTGGCGTCCTGGAGTCGCAGCCGGTACGCGCGGTGCCCGCCCGGCTGACCGTTTGGCGCCGTGGAGTCGCAGCCGGTACGCGGTTGCCTGCTGGGGTGCCCGTTTGGCGCTCTGGAGTCGCAGCCGGTACGCCCGGTGCCCGCCGGCTGACCGTTTGGCGCTCTGGAGTCGCATCCGGTACGCCCGGTGCCCGCCGGCTGACCGTTCGGCGCCTGGAGTCGCAGCCGGTACGCAGCCGCCCGCCGAGTCAGTCCTCCGGACCGCGCAACCGTCGACGGGTGCTGACCAGGACCAGCTCCGGGTGTCCACTCACCTGGCGCTCGATGGTGTCCAGCACCTCGGTGACGTGAGCGGGATCACCGGCGACCACCGCCACTGCGACGCCGGCGCGCCGGTGCAGGTTCTGGTGGGAGACCTCGGCGACGCTGACGGCGTACGCCCGCTTCAGCTCCGCGATCAACGGTCGCACCACGGACCGCTTCTGCTTGAGCGAGGAGATGTCGCCCAGCAGCAGGTCGAACTCCAGCACACCCACCCACGCGGACATGACCGCCACGGTAGGCGATCGGACCGAGCTGGAAAGGGGTAGGCACACTGGGTGACCATCGACCGAGGAGCCGAGTGAATCCCCGACCCCAAGATCCGCCCGTCCGCGTCCCGCGTGTTCTGGCCCTGTTGCAGGCCGGTGGAGCCGGCAGCCGGATGGATGTGCTGACCCGGGAGACGCCGAAGCCGGCCCTGCCGTTCGCCGGATCGTTCCGGCTGATCGACATCCCCTTGTCCAACCTGGCGAACTCGGGCATCAGCGACGTGTGGGTGTCGGTGCAGTACCTCGCGCAGCGACTGACCGACGTGATGGCCAACGGC
Source organism: uncultured Actinomycetota bacterium (assembly GCA_963794405.1). GTDB lineage: Bacteria > Actinomycetota > Actinomycetes > Propionibacteriales > Propionibacteriaceae > Microlunatus. Next base: position 603,268 of record CAWCDP010000010.1, on the reverse strand, counting down.
AAGCCCTGGGACCTGGACCGCCACCACGGCGGCTTCCGGGTGATCGTGCCCGAACAAGCCGGACCGCCGTCCGAGACGGGGTCCGTCAGCGGCAACGCCGAAGAGCTGTTGAGCAACCGTGACGCGATCCGGCGGCACGGCGCGGACGCCGTGCTGGTGCTGAGCGCGGACCACGTCTACCGCCTCGACTACGCCGAGGTCGTGGCCGAGCACCTCCGTCGAGGGGCCGAGTGCACCGTGGTGACGACCGAGGTGCCGATCGGCGACGCCTCGCACCACGCGGTGATGAGCGTCGACGACGACGGCAGGGTTCACCGGGTCGACTACAAGCCCGGCGACCCCGCGGCCACGACGGTGGCCACCGAGGTCTTCGTCTACGACCCGGTGGCCCTGACCGAGGTGCTGGAGCAGCTCCACCGAGCCCTGTCGGTGGCGGCGACCGAGGTCACGGAGAACGAGCCGGAGGACGGCAGCGCGCTGGGTGACTTCGGCGAGCACCTGCTGCCGGCCATGATCGAGCGCGGCCACGTGTACGGGTTCCCGCTGATCGGCTACTGGCGTGATCTCGGTCGGCCCGAGGCCTATCTGGCCGCCCACCGAGAGCTGCTGGCCGGAGACGTGTCCCCGTTCTCGGCCGACTGGCCGATCACCACCACCGTGGAGCGGCGGGCGCCCGCGCGACTGCATCGAGGGAGCTCGGTGTCCGACAGCATGATCGCGGACGGCTGCGAGATCCACGGCTCGGTCCGCACCAGCGTGCTCGGCCCGGGCGTCGTGGTCGAAGCCGGCGGCCAGGTGCGCGACAGCGTGATCTTCGCCGACGTGACCGTACGCAGTGGGGCGACGGTGGACTGGGCGATCGTCGATCGCGGCACCGAGATCGGCACCGGCGCCAAGGTCGGCACCGGCAACCCGCAGGAGATCCTGGAGGCCGAACGGCTGGCCCTGGTCGGCCCCGGGTGCCGGATCGAGCCCGGTGCTCAGGTGCCTCGCGGCTCCCGCCTGGAACCGGGCACGATCGCCGACTGAGCGCCCATGCCCCAGAATGCGGCCATGACGGGGTCACCTGCCCACCCACCCAGACCGCTGATCGGGATCACCACCTACCGGGAGCAGGCACGGTTCGGTGCCTGGAACAGCTCGGCCGATCTGCTGCACGCGACCTACGCCCGCTCGGTCGAGGCCGCCGGCGGGGTGGCGGTGCTGCTGCCCCCGCAGAACCTCGGAGCCGTGGAGGTGGTGGCCCGGCTGGACGCGCTGATCATCGCCGGCGGCGCCGACGTGGAGCCGGCCCGCTACGGGGCCACCCCGCATCCGCGGACCCAGTCCTGGCGACCCGACCGCGACGCCTGGGAGTGGTCCCTGCTGGACGCCGCCGACGCGAGCCGACGGCCGGTGCTGGGGATCTGCCGGGGCATGCAGCTGATGGCCGTTCGGGCCGGGGGCAGCCTCGAGCAGCACCTGCCCGACGTCGTCGGCCACTCCGAGCACGCGCCGGCCCCGGGTGCGTTCGGCTGGACACCCATCCAGACCACGCCGGGATCCTTGGTGCGGCGGCTGATCGGTGAGGAGTCCCAGGTCAACTGCGCCCACCACCAGGCGGTCGTCCGGTCGCCGGGCTTCGAGGTGACCGCCCACGCCGCGGACGGCACGATCGAAGCCATCGAGGACCCCGAGCGTCCCTTCTGGCTGGCCGTCCAGTGGCACCCCGAGTACGGGGACGACTACGGGCTGTTCCGCGGGTTGGTGGCGGCCGCCGCGGGCGACCCGGTGTCGTCGGGGAGGTAGGCGAGCGGTTCGGCCCGCCGCAGGTCCGGATCGTCGTCGGCGAACGTGCGCACGGGTCCCGGCCCGGTCTGCCAGGTCTCGAACCGTACGGTGACCCGCCCGAGCCCGGCACCCCACACCCAACCGCGACCGTGCTCGGTGTGCTCGACGTCCACGCCCGGCGACCAGCGGCGGGCGTGACGGCCGGTGAGCTCGGCCACCGTCCCCGGCTCCTCCACACTGTCGGCGGTGTCGGCCGTGTCGGTCACCTCCGCACCCGCGGCGTCTGCGCCCCCGCGGGTCGTCTCGGACTCGTCCAGGTCGAAGAGGTGGTCCTGCAGCGTCTCGGTCAGACCGGCGACACCCACCCCGAGCAACCGGATGCCGCCGGTCAGGTCGATCCCGTCCAGCAGCCCGTGCGCCAGACGTGAGATGGCGTCGGGGGAGTCGGTCGGTGAGCGCAGGGTCGTCGAGCGGGTCTGGACGGAGAAGTCGTGCCGACGGATCTTCAAGGTCACCGTCCGGGCGAACAGTCCTGCCGCTCGCAGCCGAGCGGCGACCTGGCGGGCGTCGCGCGCACAGATCACGGTCAGCGTGTCCCGGTCGACCAGGTCGGCTTCGAACGTGTCCTCGACCGAGATGGACTTCGTCTCGCGCTCGGGCTCCACCGGTCGGTCGTCGCGGGCGTACGCCAGCTCGGCCAGGCCCTGAGCGTGTGCCTTGCCCAGGATCTGGCTCAGCTCGAGCGTCGAGACCTGTTGCAGGTCGGCGACCGTGCGAACCCCGATCCGATGCAGCTTCTCCAGCGTGACCGGTCCCACCCCCGGGATGACGCTGACGGCCAGCGGTTCGATCAGCGGCACCTCCGAGCCCGGGGCGACCACGACCAGCCCATCGGGTTTGCCGAGCTCGGTGGCCAGCTTGGCGATGAACTTGGAGCTGCCGATGCCGACCGAGGCGGTCAGACCACCTGTGGCCGTCGCCACCGCCGACTTGAGGTCGGCGACCAGCAGCCGCAGTCCGGGGTCACTGAGCTCGATCGGTCGACTCGACTGGGCCAGGTCGACGAAGGCCTCGTCCAGCGACAGGGGCTCCACCGCCGGGGACAGCTCCCGCAGGATGGCCATCACCTGGCGGCTGGCCTCGCGGTAGGCCTCGAACCGGCCGGTCAGGAAGGCGGCGTGCGGTGCCCGGCGGCGCGCCTCGTGGGCCGGCATCGCCGACCGGACGCCGAACCGGCGGGCCTCGTACGACGCCGTGGCCACCACACCACGCTGGCCCGTGCCGCCGACGACCACCGCCTTGCCGCGCAACGAGGGCTTGTCGCGCTGCTCCACCGCGGCGAAGAACGCGTCGAGGTCGAGGTGCAGCACGGACGGCTGGGAGCGCACCGCACCATTCTGACCGGTGGTCGGAGTGGGGATGTGAGGTTGACGCCGTGATGGGTAGTCACTGATATCCCGTGATGGGTAGTCACTGATATCTTCGGCTGCTCCGTTTCGCGGCATGGTGGCCACCGGGTAACAATGACTCGTTCGACAGACGAGAGGAACGACCTGATGCACAGCTGGCCGGGAAAGCCCTACCCCCTGGGCGCGACCTTCGACGGGAGCGGGGTCAACTTCGCGCTGTTCTCCGAGGCGGCGCAGCGGGTCGAGCTCTGCCTGCTCGACGATGATCTCAACGAGACCCGGATCGAGCTGACCGAGGTCGACGGCTACGTCTGGCACGCGTACCTGTCCGGTGTGCAGCCCGGCCAGCGCTACGGCTACCGGGTGCACGGCCCGTACGACCCCAAGAACGGGCGGCGCTGCAACCCGTCCAAGCTGCTGCTGGACCCGTACGCCAAGGCCATCGACGGCATGGTCGACGGCGACGAGTCGCTCTACTCCTACCGGTTCGGGGATCCGAACCAGTTCAACGAGGACGACTCCAAGGACCACACGATGCTCTCGGTGGTCGTGAACCCGTACTTCGACTGGGGTCACGATCGCCCGCCGTTGCACGAGTACCACGAGTCGGTGATCTACGAGATGCACGTCAAGGGTCTGTCCATGACCCACCCGGGGGTTCCCGACGACGTCCGCGGCACCTACGCCGCCATCGGCCACCCGGTGATCATCGAGCACCTGAAGGATCTCGGCGTGACGGCGGTCGAGCTGCTGCCGGTGCACCAGTTCGTCAATGACCCCCACCTGGTCGAGAAGGGCCTGACCAACTACTGGGGCTACAACACGATCGGGTTCCTGGCCCCGCACAACGCGTACGCCGGGTCCGGCACCCGCGGTCAGCAGGTGACCGAGTTCAAGGCCATGGTCAAGGCGCTGCATGACGCCGACATCGAAGTGATCTTGGACGTGGTCTACAACCACACCGCCGAAGGAAACCAGATGGGTCCGACCATCGCCTTCCGCGGCATCGACAACGCCATGTACTACCGGCTGGTCGATGCGGACAAGTCGCACTACTACGACACCACCGGCACCGGCAACAGCCTGCTGATGCGCAGCCCGCACGTGCTGCAGCTGATCATGGACTCGCTGCGCTACTGGGTGCAGGAGATGCACGTCGACGGCTTCCGCTTCGACCTGGCCGCCACCTTGGCCCGGCAGTTCCACGAGGTCGACAAGCTGTCGGCGTTCTTCGACATCATCCAGCAGGACCCGGTCATCTCCCAGGTCAAGCTGATCGCGGAGCCGTGGGACCTCGGCGACGGTGGCTACCAGGTCGGCAACTTCCCGCCCCTGTGGACGGAGTGGAACGGCAAGTACCGCGACACCGTCCGCGACTTCTGGCGCGGTGAGCCGGCCAGCCTGGGCGAGTTCGCCTCCCGCCTGACCGGGTCGTCGGACCTCTACAACCACTCCGATCGACGCCCCACCGCCTCGATCAACTTCGTCATCGCCCACGACGGCTTCACGCTGCGGGATCTGGTGTCCTACAACGAGAAGCACAACCAGGCCAACGGGGAGAACGGCAACGACGGCGAGAGCCACAACCGATCCTGGAACTGTGGCGTGGAGGGTCCGACGGACGACGCCAAGATCAACGCGATGCGGCTGCGGCAGCAACGCAACTTCATCACCACGCTGATGCTGAGCCAGGGCGTCCCGATGCTGGCGCACGGTGACGAGCTGGGTCGCACCCAGGGCGGCAACAACAACGTGTACGCCCAGGACAACGAGATCTCCTGGGTGGACTGGGATCTCGACGCGGACCAGAAGGACCTGCTCGACTACACCTCGGGGGCGATCGCCCTGCGGCGCAAGCACCCGGTGTTCCGTCGTCGACGGTTCTTCGCCGGCGACGCCCGGCACGGTGGCAAGAGCGAGCTGGGGGACATCGAGTGGTTCCGCACCGACGGCCACGAGATGGACGACGGCGACTGGAACTCCGGCTTCGTCCGCAGCCTGATGGTCTTCCTCAACGGCGACGCCATCCCCGAGACCGACAGCATGGGCCGCAGCATCACCGACGACCACTTCCTGCTGCTGTTCAACGCGTGGATGGAGCCGATCAGCTTCACCCTCCCGGGCAAGGCGTTCGGCAGCAACTGGACGGTCCGGCTCGACACCCACACCGGGGCCGTGGACCCGGTCGACGCCAAGCCCTGGCGGGCCCGGACGAAGCACTCCGTCCAGCCCCACTCGATGGTGGTGCTCTCGACCTCGGTGGTGCCCGAGGAGGAGCGGAAGGCGTCTCGGACGCGGGCGGACAAGGTCTCGCCGACGATCGCCCGGAGCTCGCAGCAGTCGTGACCGCAGAGACCGGGGAGCCGGCGGTGGCGCGGCCGAACATCGTCTACCTGCACACCCACGACACCGGGCGCTTCGTGCAGCCGTACGGTGCACCGGTGCCGACTCCCCGGCTGCAGCGGTTCGCCGAGGAGGGGGTGCTGTTCGGCGCGGCCCACTCCGCCGCACCGACGTGCTCGCCGAGCCGGGCCGCGCTGCTGACCGGGCAGGCGCCGCACAGTGCCGGCATGATGGGCCTGGCTCACTGGGGTTTCGGGTTGAGCGAGCCGCGACAGCACCTGGCGCACACCCTCGCGGCCGCGGGCTACCACACGGCCATGGTCGGTCAGCAGCACGTCATCGATCCGCTGATCCCCTCCGAGCTCGGGTACGCGGAGCTGCTGGACAGCACCGGACCGCGAGCCGGTGAGCTGCTGGGTGGGGTGCTGGACTTCCTCGGGCGGGGCCACGACCAGCCGTTCTTCTTGTCGGTGGGGCTGTTCGAGACCCACACGATGCCCGACGGCGGTGGCACCTTCGGCTACCCGGGCGAGGACGACCGCTATGTCGCGCCACCTGCCGGCCTGCCCTCGACGGCGGAGACGCGGTCCGACATCGCCAGCTTCCGTGCCGCGGCGGCGGTGGCCGACGACGCGTACGGGCAGATCCTGGACGCCATCGACGCGGCGGGTCTGCGGGAGCAGACCCTGGTGGTGATCACCACCGACCACGGGGTGGCCCTGCCCGGCATGAAGGGCACGCTGACCGACGCGGGCACCGGGGTCTTGTTGATCATGCGCGGTCCCGGCGGCTTCGAGGGTGGCCGACGGTGTGAGTCCCTGGTCTCGCAGATCGACCTGTTCCCGACCTTCTGCGACCTGCTCGGGATCGAGCCTCCGAGGTGGCTGCAAGGCCGGTCGCTGCTCCCGGTCGTGCGGGACGGCCGCGAGGTGAACGAGGTGGTGTTCAGCGAGTCGACATACCACGTCAGCTACCAACCGCAGCGCTGCGTGCGCGGCCGACGCTGGTCCTACCTGCGTGACTTCTCCGACTGGCACCGCCCCCGGCTGGCCAACGTGGACGACTCGGCCAGCAAGAACCTCTGGATCGACGCGGGTTGGGCTGACCGCCCAGTGGCGGGCGAGCGGTTGCACGACCTGGTGCTCGACCCCCTCGAGCGGGTCAACCTGGTCGACGACCCGGCGTACGCCGACGTGCTGGCCGACCTGCGGACGCGGCTACGGACCTGGATGGAGCAGACCGACGATCCGCTGCTCCACGGTCCGGTGCCGCACCCGCCGGGTCACCCGCCGCTGCCGGACGACGCCCGCTCGCCCGGCTGAGGCAGGGACCCATCGGGCGCCGGCCGGCCCGAAAGGCCCCGTAGGCACCGCATCTGCGACGAGCTCACAGAGAAGCGACCTTCACCTCTTGACACCTGAACGTTCACATTGTTGACTGCGTAGTCAGTTGGTCTGACTACGCAGTCAACGTCGAAGGGAGTCACCGCATGGGCGCGGTGCGATCGGCCTCGCGAGGCGTGGTCATGGTCGACGTGGCCCGACGCGCCGGCGTCTCCCAGAAGACGGTGTCGCGGGTGGTCAACAACGCCCCGCACGTGCGGCCGGACGTGCGCGACAAGGTCAACGCGGTGATCGAGGAGCTGGGCTACCGACCCAACGTGGCGGCCCGGGCGCTGGCCCGTCAGCGGACCCACGCCATCGGCATGCTCGTGGTGGGCGCATCCCTGAACGGGCCGGCCCGCCGGCTGTTCAGCGTCGACCAGGCGGCCCGTCGACACGGCTACACCGTCGCCCTGGCCACCGTGCCGGACCTCGACCCGGCCTCGGTCGCTGAGGGGGTCGAGAGCCTGCTGGACCGCGGCGTGGAGGGCCTGGTCGTCGAGGTGCCCAGTCACCTGGCCCAGTTCGACGTAGGCCTGCTCGCCGATCTGCCGATCATCACCAGCGCCGGCCGGATCGCGGGGCTGACGCGGCAGACCGTGGTGGACGTCGATCAGGCGGCCTCGGCACACGAAGCCACCACCTACCTGCTCGGGCTGGGTCACCGGACCGTGTTCCACATCGCCGGCCCCCGCGACTGGGACGCGGCCGAGAAGCGCCGCCAGGGGTGGCAGAGCGCGCTCGCGGCCTCCGAGGCGCCGGTGCCGCGTGTCCTGTTCGGCGACTGGAGCGCTCGGGCGGGCTACCGCCTCGGTCGCCGGCTGGCGGCCCGGCACGAGGTGACCGCGATCTTCGTGGCCAACGACCACATGGCCATGGGGGTGCTGCGGGCGCTGGCTGAGGCCGGCCGCCGGGTGCCCGACGACGTCTCGGTCTTCGGCTACGACGACGTGCCCGAGGCGGAGTTCCAGATGGTCCCCCTCAGCACCGTGGCGATCGACGCCGACGGGGCGGCCGAGCGGATCCTGAGCGAGCTGGTCGCGATGATCGAGGGTGCCGACCCGGCTGCCGAGCCGATCGAGCTGTGCAGCCGGCTCGTGCTGCGTTCGTCCACCGGCCCCGCACCCGCGGATCGGTACCGCCCCGGCGACCCCTGACCGCGATCCCGTGCCCGAAGCGCGGCTCCGCCGCCGCCCGCCATCGTTCCTCACACCTCCATCTCCCTCATCAGGAAGGACAGCGATGTCTACTCAGTTCGATCGACGCAAGTTCCTCATCGGTACCGCCGGGGTCGCCACCAGCGCCTGGCTGCTCGCCGCCTGCAGCGGCAGTGACTCCGGCTCCGGCGGCACTCCGCAGGCCTCGGCCTCGGCCTCGCAGATCCCGCAGGCCGACATCGACAAGGCCATGGACACCGAGACCACGCTGACGTTCTGGACCTGGGTGCCCGACATCAAGAACCAGGTCGACATGTTCATGAAGGCCTACCCGAAGATCAAGGTCGACGTCGTCAACGTCGGCCAGGGCGCCCCGCACTACCAGAAGCTCCGCACGGCGATCCAAGCCGGACAAGGTGGACCGGATGTCGCCCAGATGGAGTTCCAGTTCATCCCGTCCTTCACCTTGGGCGACGGCTCTCTGCTCGACCTGACGCCGTACGCCCCGGCCGACATCGCCTCCCAGTTCCCGGAGTGGGTCTGGGGTCAGGTCAACGCCAACAACGGCTTCTGGGGCGTGCCGCAGGACACCGGCCCGATGGGTCTGCTCTACCGCGACGACCTGCTCTCCGCCGCCGGCGTCCAGCCGCCCAAGACCTGGGACGACTTCGCTGCCGCCGCCGACACCTACCGGACCAAGAACCCGAAGAGCTACCTGGTCAACGTGGCCCCGAGCCAGGCCGGTCAGGTCATCGCCTACATGTGGCAGCTCGGTGCTCGTCCCTTCAAGTTCGACGGCCAGCAGTCGGTGACCGTCGACCTGGCCAGCGACCAGGGCAAGCAGGTGGCGAAGTACTGGGGCGACCTGGTCACCTCCGGAGCGGCATCGGTCGACACGGACTTCACCGACCAGTGGTACCAGGGACTGGCCAGCGGCAAGTACGCCTCCTGGCCCGCCGCCGCGTGGGGGCCGGTCTTCCTGCAGGGCACCGCCGGCAAGACCTCGGGGAAGTGGCGGGCCTCCGAGCTTCCGCAGTGGGGAACCGGCGCGCCGGTGTCGGCCAACTGGGGCGGTTCGACCGACGCGGTCCTGAAGTCGAGCAAGAACCCGATCGCCGCCTCGCAGCTGGCCCTGTGGATCAACACCAACAAGGAGTCCACGCTGACGTTCGCCACCAAGCAGTACCTGTTCCCGGCCACGAACCAGATCCTGGAGGACCCGGCGTTCACCGGCCAGGAGTCGAAGTTCTACGGCGGCCAGAAGGTCAACGAGCTGTTCGCCGGGATCTCCAAGACCGTCAGCACCGACTTCGGCTGGCTGCCGTTCATGGACTACGTGTACACGCAGTTCAACGAGACGATGGGCAAGGCGTTCGCCGACAAGACCGATGCGGTAGCCGGTCTGCAGAAGTGGCAGGACAACTGCGCCAAGTACGCCAAGGACCAGGGCTTCACCGTCGCCTGATCCCGCTGGACCCGTGCCCGTCCTCGACGGCGGGCACGGATCCGGCGACACCCGAGGAAAGGTCTGCCATGTCCACCACCGCGACCGGCGAGGGGACCGTGTCGGCAGCCGCGGCAGCAGCTGCCCGGCCACCCCGGCGCAGGGCCACCACCACCCAACGGCGCCAGTGGGGCGCCGCCTACGCTCTCACCATCCCGTTCTTCGTGATCTTCATCGCGATGGTCATCGTCCCGCTCGTCTACGCCGGCTACCTGTCCCTGTTCAAGAAGCGGCTGATCGGCGGGGTGTCGTTCGCCGGCTTCGAGAACTACGCACGGGCTCTCACCGATCCCAGCTTCTTGTCCGGTGTCGGGCGGATGGCGCTGTTCCTGGTCGTCCAGGTGCCCATCATGCTGATCCTGGCCCTGTTCATCGCGCTGGCGCTGGACAGCGGGTTGCTGAAGCTGGCCAAGTTCACCCGGATGGCGGTCTACATGCCGTACGCCGTTCCCGGGGTGATCGCCGCGTTGATGTGGGGCTACCTGTACGGGCCGGACTTCGGTCCCTTCGCCCAGGTCGCCGCCTGGTTCGGCGCGCCGCCGCCGGCCTTCCTCTCCGAGCGGGGGATGTTCTTCTCGATCGTGAACATCGTCAACTGGGAGTTCATCGGCTACAACATGATCATCATGTACGCCGGTCTGCGCTCCGTCCCGCCCGAGCTGTACGAGGCCGCGCGGGTCGACGGGGCGAGCGAGGCGCGGATCGCGTTGTCCATCAAGATCCCGGCCATCCGTCCAGCGATCATGCTCACCATCATCTTCTCCATCATCGGGAGCTTCCAGCTGTTCAACGAACCACGGCTGATGGGCTTCCTCGCCCCGACCGTGATCGGCACCGACTGGTCACCGAACCTCTATGCCTACAACATCGCCTTCGTCAACCAGGACACCACCTACGCCGCCGCCCTGTCCTTCCTGCTCGGCTTCGTGATCGCCCTGCTGTCCTACATCTTCCAGCTCAGCGCCAATCGAAGGGAGCGCAGGTCTCGTGGTTGACACTCTGACGACCCAGACGACTGACGAGGCGTCCCACTGGCGCAAGCCGGCCAAACCGCGGACGAGCTGGTTGCTGACCATCGTCTGCCTGCTGCTGGCCGCCTACTTCCTGCTGCCGCTGTTCTGGCTGGTGGTGGCCTCGACCAAGTCCAACGACGACCTGTTCAGCTCCTTCGGGCTCTGGTTCGCCGACTTCAACCTGGTCGCCAACCTGAAGGCCCTGTTCACCGCCCAGGACGGCATCTACCTGCGGTGGATGGCGAACTCTCTCATCTACGCGATCATCAGCGGCGTCGGGGCGGCCTTCCTCGCGACGGCGGCAGGCTACGCCTTCGCGAAGTACAAGTTCCCGGGCAGCATCGCGATGTTCTCGATCATCCTCGGATCGATCATGGTGCCCACCACGGCGCTGGCCATCCCGACGTACCTGATCTTCGCCCGGGCCGGTCTGACCGACACCTACGCCTCGATCATCATCCCCTCGCTGGTGAGCCCTTTCGGGGTCTTCCTGATGCGGGTCTACGCCGCGGACGCGGTGGACAGCTCCCTGATCGAGTCCGGCCGGGTGGATGGCGTGGGCGAGCTGCGGATCTTCTTCAGCATCGCCTTCCGGCTCCTGATCCCCGGCACCATCACCGTCCTGCTGTTCTCGCTGGTGGCGACCTGGAACAACTACTTCCTGCCGCTGATCATGCTCAACTCCGCAGACAAGTTCCCGTTGACCGTGGGGCTCTCGCTCTGGCAGCAGACCGCTGCCGCAGGCTCGGGGGCGCAGGCGATGTTCTCCACCGTGATCACCGGTGCCCTCGTGTCGATCCTCCCGATGATCGCCGCCTTCATCTTCCTCCAGCGCTACTGGCAGTCCGGTCTCGCCACCGGTGGCGTCAAGGCCTGACCCGAAAGGACTCCCGTCGATGGACACGCCACGCACCCAGGTGCTGTTCGGTGCCGCTTACTATCACGAGTACCAGCCGAGCCCTCGGCTGAAGACCGACCTGGATCTGATGGTCGACGCCGGGTTCTCCGTGATCCGCGTCGGGGAGTCAGTCTGGACCACGTGGGAGCCCGAGGAGGGGCGCTTCGACCTGGACTGGCTGCAGCCGGTCCTCGATGGCGCGCACGAGCGGGGGATCAAGGTCGTCCTCGGCACGCCCACCTACGCCGCGCCACCCTGGTTGGCCCGGCGCTACCCCGAGATCGCCGCCGAGACCGCGACCGGCGTCTCGATGCCGTGGGGCGGGCGGCAGGAGATCGACTACACCCATCCCGCCTTCCGCTTCCACGCCGAGCGGGTGATCCGCAAGATCGCCGCGCGGTACGCCGACCACCCCGCGGTGATCGGCTACCAGGTCGACAACGAACCCGGCCTGCTGGTGTTCCACAACCACGGCGTCTTCCAGCGCTTCGTCGACGAGCTGCGCCAGACCTACGGCGACGTGGAGACCCTGAACGAGGCGTGGGGGCTGGTCTACTGGTCGCACCGGCTCAGCACCTGGGCGGACCTGTGGACCCCGGACGGCAACTACCAGCCGCAGTACGACCTCGCCTGGCGTCGCTTCCAGGCCCGGCTGACCACCGAGTTCATCGCCTGGCAGGCCGGCATCGTCCGCGAGTACGCCCGTGCCGACCAGTTCGTCACGACCTGCATCGCCTACGAGCGACCGACGGTGGACGACGCCGACCTGACCAAGGCCCTGGACGTCACTGCCGGGAACCCCTACTACGCGATGCAGGACGCGCTCGGGGTGCCGGACCGCGCCGCCGCCCCACAGGGCTGGACCACCTCGGGGGCCTGGAGCCTGTTCGCCTCGGCCGACCGGATGTTCGCCTCCAAGCAGGCCCCGTTCCTGGTCACCGAGACGAACGCGGGTGCCATCGGGGGTCCCTCGGTGAACTTCCCGGCGTACGACGGGCAGTGGCGCCAGGCCGCCTGGGCCTTCGTCGCCCGGGGCGCGGAGATGATCGAGTACTGGCACTGGCACACCAACCACTTCGGCACCGAGACGTACTGGATCGGCATCCTGCCCCATGATCAACAACCGGGCCGGGTGTACGAGGAGCTGGCCCGGCTCGGCCGTGACTTCCAGGTCGCCGGATCGGCGGTCGTCGGTCTGACACCGGACGCCAGGGTCGGTCTGCTCTACTCGAGCCGGGCCAAGTGGGGGCTGGCCTTTCAGGCCAGCTTCCCCTCCGCCGGGGCAGCCGGCCCGTCCGACGTCACGGACATGGACCGACGGTCCTACCACGCGATCTACGACGCGTTCTACCGCGGCGCCTTCGCCGCCGGGGTGCCGACCCGGGTGCTGCACGACGAGCAGCTGGTCGGCGCCGACGGTGAGGCTCTGCGGGATCCCGCCGAGCTGGCCGCTGAGCTGCCGGTGCTGATCGTGCCGGGTCTGCTGGTCGCCGACAACGACCTGCTCGACTGGCTGCGGGCCTACGCCGCCGCCGGCGGGCACCTGGTGCTCGGGCCACGGACCGCGTACGGCGACGAGGAGGGCCGGGCCCGGACCGAGGTCAAACCGGCACGGCTGTCCGATGCGGCGGGAGTCCGCTACCAGGAGTTCTCCAACCTCAACGAGACGCTGCCGCTGGTGGCGGAGAGCACCGCGTTCACGCTGTCCGACGACGCCGGCGCGACCCGGTGGGTCGACGGGCTGATCGTCGAGGGTGCTGAGGTGCTGGTCGGCTACCGGCACCGGCACTTCGGTCGGTTCCCCGCGGTGGTCAGCCAGGCGCACGGAGAGGGCCGGATCACCACGGTCGGCACCGTGCCCGACGCCGCCTTCGGTGCCGACCTGGCCCGTTGGCTGGCCCCCGACGCCCGCTGGGATGGGCTGCCGGACTCGGTCACCGTCCACTCGGCGACCAACCGGGCGGGCCGGCGGGTGCACGTCGTGCACAACTGGAGCTGGGACCGGGTGGAGGTTGCCCTGCCCCGCGCGCTGACCGATCTGCTGAGTGAGGAGGCCCCGGTCGCCGACCGAGTCGAGCTCGGCGCCTGGGACGTCCGCGTGCTGGGGGAGTGACGCCGGGCGGAGCAGGCGTCGCGCTCCGCCGTCGGTGGCAACCACTAGGGTCCCAGCCATGTCCTTCCACGCCGCCGACGACCGCTACGACGTCCAGCCCTACCGCCGCTGCGGGCGGTCCGGGCTCCAGCTGCCCGCCGTGTCCCTGGGGTTCTGGCACAACTTCGGGGACGACAAGCCGATCGAGACCCAGCGAGCCATCATGCGCCGGGCCTTCGACCTCGGTGTCACCCACTTCGACCTGGCCAACAACTACGGACCGCCGTACGGCTCGGCCGAGAGCAACGTGGGAAGGATCCTCGCCGAGGACTTCGCGGGCTACCGCGACGAGCTGGTGATCTCCACCAAGGCCGGCTGGGACATGTGGCCCGGACCGTACGGGAACCTGGGCTCCCGAAAGTACCTGACCGCCAGCCTTGACCAGTCGCTCCGGCGCCTGGGCGTGGACTACGTCGACATCTTCTACCACCACCGCCCGGACCCCGACACGCCGCTGGAGGAGACGATGGGGGCCCTGGACTCCATCGTGCGGGCAGGCAAGGCGCTGTATGTCGGGGTCTCCTCCTACTCCGGCGAGCACACGGCGCGCGCCGCGGCGATCCTGCGTGACCTCGGCACGCCGCTGGTCATCCACCAGCCGTCGTACTCGATGTTCAACCGCTGGATCGAGACGGATCTGCTGGATGTGCTCGATCGGGAGGGGATCGGCTGCATCGCCTTCACCGCGCTTGCGCAGGGACTGCTCACCGACCGCTATCTGGACGGGATCCCCGCCGACTCGCGCGCGGCCGCCGGGAAGTCGCTGTCCACCCAGATGATCAACGACGACAACCTCGCTCGGATCCGGGCGCTGAACGACATCGCCCGGGGACGTGGCCAGACCCTGGCCCAGCTCGCGCTCGCCTGGGTGCTGCGGCGGTCCACCATGACCTCGACGTTGATCGGTGCCAGCAGCGTGCAGCAGCTCGAGGACAACGTCGCGGCGGCGGCCAAGCTCGACTTCTCCGACGACGAGCTGGCCGCCATCGACGCGCACGCGGTCGACTCCGGCGTGGACCTGTGGGCCGGGGCGCGGGACTCCACGGGGGAGTGAGGCGGCTGGGTCAAGACCTGGCGCGTGGGTGCGAACTGCCGCACCCTGGCCGTTCGGTCATGCGTCGGCTCGGGGCCGAGTGGGCGGTGACCCACGTCCGGCGGGTCGTACGGTGAGGCATGGCTGACATCGACGAGCAGGGCCGTGCCGAGCCGCCGCTGGACGGAAGCGAGGCGTCGACCCTGATCGGCTTCCTCGAGTTCCACCGGGACACGTTGGCCTGGAAGACCCGTGGTCTCGACGCCGCCGGTCTGTCCAGCAGAGTGGGCGAGTCCTCGATGACCTTGGGCGGGATCCTCAAGCACCTCGCCTACGTGGAGGAGAACTGGTTCGGGTACCGGCTGCTGGGTCGCTCGCCGGTGTCGCCCTGGTCCGAGGTCGACTGGGAGGCCGACCCGGACTGGGAGTGGCGGACCGCCGCGGACGACAGCCCGGACGAGCTCCGCGCACTGTGGACGGCTGCGGTGGACCAGTCCCGACGCGACCTGCTCGCCGCGTCGGCCGCCGGGGGTCTCGACCAGCTGGCCGCGCGTCCCTGGGACGACGGCCGTGCGCCCAGCCTGCGGTGGATCCTCGTCCACCTGATCGAGGAGTACGCCCGCCACAACGGACACGCCGATCTGCTCCGGGAGGCGTTCGACGGCGAGACGGGGGAGTGACGGCGCCCGTCGCGAGCGTCCAGTCGTCAGCGCACCTCCTCCACCGCGGCCTCGGCTGGGTCTTCGGCCGGGTCTACGTCCGAGGGGCTCGCTACACCTGCTACGACCAGAGCCGCTACCTGGCGCGCCACCCGACGCCGGCGCGGCGAGCGGTCGGGTTCGACTGGGCCCTCTACCAGGTCATGCTGAGTGACCGGGCCCGCGTACGTGCCTACCGCCGGGACATCGAGGCCACCGTGCGAGGCAAGACCGTGCTGGAGATCGGACCTGGGCCGACGGCGGTGTTCACCCGGATCGCCGCAGAGGCCGGGGCCGAGCTGGTGGTGTCGATCGAGGCGACTGCCTGGGTGGCGAGGGAAGCGGGTCGGCGCGTCCGGCGGTTCGGCGGCAGAGTCGTCGTCCTGAACCGACACAGCAACGACCTGACGGCGGCCGAGGTCGGTGGCCGGCGCCACTTCGACGTGCTGGTCGTGGAGTCCTACCACGCCATCGCCGGCCAGGAGGGCGTGGTGGAGGCCCTGCGAGGACTCCGGGACAACGGGTTCACCTTCACCGAGGTCATCTCCCGCGGCTTCAGCACCCTGGTTGCGCCCTCCGCCGTGCCCGAGTCAGGACCCATGACCGCGGCCGAACGCTGGGCGATGGGGTGGCCGGCCGACCGCAGGAAAGCCGATGCGGCGATGGGAGAACGTGCCTCCAGCCTGCACGGCGACATGGACCGGATAGCAGACCGGCGGCTGGCGCCGTCGCAGGTCTGGCAGCAGGCCGACCTGGAGTCGGGCGCGGGAGCCCGGACAGCGGCGACGTTGACCTTCGACGTCGAACGGGCCGAGGACTACGCCGGGCTCCAGTTCTCCAACCACTTCCACTTCCACCGGGAGGTGCTCGACACGGGCACCACACCGACCAGCTGGGGGGTCTTCTTCGTGCCGCTGCCGATCAGCGGTGAGGCGGCAGGATCCGACCGATCCGGCTCCGCCGTAGGACCGGCGGTGTTCACCCTCGCGACCCGCCTGCCCGACCCCGGGCACTCGGCCACGGTCGAGCTGCGTGCCCAGCTGGCCGACGGTCACTCGGCACCACGCCGACTCTGACGAGAGCTGACGGTGGCCGGGCGGCCTGATGGCGCCAGTTGGCGGAGCCGCGGCCAGCCCGTACACTCGTCGGGCATCTCGTCGCGATCACCCGGTTCGGCCGGCTCGGGACGGCGTGCGGGGCGTAGCGTAGTGGCTAGCGCGCCTGCTTTGGGAGCAGGAGACCGCAGGTTCGAGTCCTGTCGCCCCGACGAGATCCGCCGGTCCGATCGGGTACCTTCTGACCCAGCGGTCCCACTGCGGGTGTAGCTCAATGGTAGAGCCCCAGCCTTCCAAGCTGGTCATGCGAGTTCGATTCTCGTCACCCGCTCCAAGCCCTCCTCGGGCACCGTCTCCGCCGTGACGCGGTTGGGCGATTTGGCCCGATTTCGGGCCGACCGTAGGATTGCCCGGGCTCGCGTGCGAGCCCTTTCCGAGCGTGCGCGGTCCAGATGGACCGAGCCGCCTTCGATCCCATCTCAGGAGTCTCTAGCGTGCCCAGCAGTGTCGACCGGCTGAGCCCCACCCGGGTCAAGCTCACCGTCGAGGTGTCGTTCGACGACCTCAAGCCCAGCCTGGACAAGGCGTACCGCGAGATCGCCAAGTCGGTGAACATCCCCGGCTTCCGCAAGGGCAAGGTCCCGCCGATGGTGATCGACCAGCGGTTCGGCCGCGGGGCGATCATCCAGGAGGCGCTGAACGACGCGCTGCCCAGGCTCTACGGCGAGGCCGTGGCCGAGAACAGCCTCAACCCGCTGGCTCAGCCCGAGGTCGAGGTGACCAAGCTGGAGGACGGTGACCTGATCGAGTTCACCGCCGAGGTCGACGTCCGCCCCGAGTTCGACCTGCCGGACTTCTCCACCCTGTCCGCGACCGTCGACGCGATCGAGGTCACCGACGAGCAGATCGAGGCTCAGCTGACGGGTCTGCGCCAGCGGTTCGGCTCCAAGTCCGTGGTCGAGCGGCCGGCCGCCACCGGTGACGTCGTCACCATCGACCTGGTCGCCACCAAGGACGGGGAGACGCTGCCCGACGCCACGGCTGAGGGCCTGGAGTACGAGATCGGCACCAGCGGCATGCTCGACGGGCTGGACGAGGCCGTGACGGGTCTGTCCGCCGGCGAGTCCGCCGACTTCGCCTCGACCCTGGTCGGGGGCCCGCAGAAGGGTGAAGAGGCGGACATCCGCGTCACCGTGTCCCAGGTGCAGGAGCAGGAGCTGCCCGAGCTCGACGACGAGTTCGCCCAGACCGCTTCCGAGTTCGACACCCTGGACGAGCTGCGCGACGACGTCGCCGGTCGGCTGGCGAACACGGGGCGGCTCGACCAGGCGGCCAGGGCTCGCGACGCCGTGCTGGAGAACCTGCTCGCCGAGCTCGAGATCGAGCTGCCGGAGAACGTGATCAGCGCTGAGGTCGAGACGCGCAAGAGCCAGATCCAGTCCCAGCTCGACGGGGCCGGCATCGATCTCGACGAGTACCTCGCCGAGACCGGAGAGGCCGAGGACGCCGAGAGCTTCTGGGCCGGTGTCGAGAAGCGGTCGGCGGACGCCCTGAAGGCCCAGCTGGTGCTCGACAAGACCGCTGAGCAGATCGAGGTGTCGGTCGACCAGAACGACCTCACCCAGCACATCTTCCAGCGTGCTCAGCAGGAGGGCACGGCTCCGCAGCAGATCATCGCCCACATGCAGGAGCACCCGCACCACATCGACGAGTACATGCTGGAGATCCGTCGCGGCAAGGCGCTGGCCGCCATCGTCGAAGCCGCAACCGTGACCGACA
Source organism: uncultured Actinomycetota bacterium (assembly GCA_963794405.1). Taxonomy (GTDB): domain Bacteria; phylum Actinomycetota; class Actinomycetes; order Propionibacteriales; family Propionibacteriaceae; genus Microlunatus. The sequence continues at coordinate 585,075 of CAWCDP010000010.1, read as the reverse complement.
GCAACGGTGACGTGGTCGAGCTGGCCCGGATCCAGCCCGATGGCAGTCTGGGAGACCCGGCCGGTGCCGGCGAGGTCGAGGGGACCGTGGACGTGTCCGCCGACGTCGTGACCGAAGCGCCGGAGAGCACCGAGGCAGACGACGCCACCGAGGCAGACGACGCCACTGAGGCAGACGACGAGACCAAGGCCTGACACGTCGCTCCACACACAGCAGGCCAAGGGCCCGAGGGGAACACCCCTCGGGCCCTTGCCGTTGCCGGTCCTGGGCAAATCCTGAGGTTTTCTGGATCTTTCCCCAAGGTCGGCGCGAGGTTCGCTGGACAAGATGTGTCTCACGCCACGACGGCACGGGTTCGGAGAGCCGGGTCAGGGGAGAGTCTCCCGGGCCTCGTCGGAGCGTGAGGCTCTACGAGATCGCAGTTCGGGGGAACGACGCTCGGGGAACACAGAGCCACTGACCCGATGGTCAGGACTGGATTCACCGATCCAGCCCTGACCATCGTTCAGTTGTGCCCGCACTCGCTGGACCGCCCTCGAACCCGGCTACTTCGTCGTCGCTCGGAGAGGAAAGTACGCCTCTCCTCCCTCTTCCTCAGCACACCGGCGGGCGATCCGGCCGCTCGCGCTCAGCTGCCCGCTCTCAGGGCTCGCCCTCGCTGCACCGCCCTAGAAGCCGGCTACTCGGTCGTCAGATCGAGCAGGCGACTGTGCGCCGACAGCGAACACGACGGGAAATCTCTCGGCCCACGCAGAGGTGCGGGGTAGGTTCGCTCCCGTGAACGCACTCCATCCGAACGGGTCGCTGCCGGGCCTGAGCCCACGCGCCGCCGGTCGACAGGGCGGCATCGGCCTCGACGACAACGTCTACCAGTCACTGCTGCAGAACCGGATCATCTTCCTGGGTTCCGAGGTCCGCGACGAGAACGCCAACGCCATCTGCGCGCAGATGCTGTTGCTGAACGCCGAGGAGCCGGAGAAGGACATCTACCTCTACATCAACTCGCCCGGCGGATCGGTCGACTCCGGCATGGCGATCTACGACACCATGAACTGGATCTCCAACGACGTCGCCACCGTGGCCATGGGCCTCGCGGCCTCGATGGGGCAGTTCCTGCTCTGCGCCGGCACCAAGGGCAAGCGGTATGCGCTGCCCAACAGCCGGATCATGATGCACCAGCCGTCCGGTGGCCTGGGCGGCACCGCCAGCGACATCAGGATCCAGGCCGAGCAGTCCCTGCACATCAAGGCGACGATGCAGCGCCTGATCGCCGAGCACACAGGCCAGACGCTGGAGCAGATCGAGTCCGACTCCGATCGTGACCGCTGGTTCACCGCCGAGCAGGCCAAGAGCTACGGGCTCATCGACCACGTGTTCACGGCGGCGGCGCAGATCCGTTCCGACGAAGCGCCGAACCAGTAAAGGGATCTGACCACATGAGCACGTTCGACACCCCGCGTTCCGCGCCGACATCCAACGGACACCGCTCCGCGCCGATGCTGCAGGACCGTCAGTTCGCCCCGACCATGGACTACTACATCCCGCAGTGGGAAGAGCGCACGTCGTACGGCATGCGCCGGATCGACCCGTACACGAAGCTGTTCGAGGACCGGATCATCTTCCTGGGCACGCCGATCAGCGACGAGATCGCCAACGCCGTGATGGCTCAGCTGCTGTGCCTGCAGCAGATGGACGCCGACCGCGACATCGAGATCTACATCAACTCCCCGGGCGGTTCCTTCACCGCGCTGACGGCGATCTACGACACGATGCGCTACATCAAGCCGGACGTCCGGACGGTCTGCCTCGGACAGGCCGCCTCGGCGGCCGCGGTGATCCTGGCTGCCGGCACCAAGGGCAAGCGCCTCGCTCTGCCGAACAGCCGGATCCTGATCCACCAGCCCGCGACCGAGGGCGGCTACGGCCAGTCCTCCGACATCGAGATCCAGGCTCGGGAGATCCTGCGGATCCGGTCGCTGATGGAGGACATGCTCGCCACCGACACCGGCAAGAGCACCGAGGAAGTCAGTCACGACATCGAGCGCGACAAGTACCTGACGGCCGAGCAGGCCCTCGAGTACGGGATCATCGACGGGGTCCTGACCTCGCTCAAGGCCGTTCCCGCCTGATGCACCCGGCCCGACCGCCGCTTCGACGGTCGGGCTCTCGGCACCCCGACCGGTTCCTGGTCGGTGGGGGTGCTGGCCGTTATCGTGAGGGTTCGCGCAACGAAGCTCGGACCGGAGGAAGAGGAGGCGGGGCGTGGCCCGAATCGGAGAGAGCGGCGATCTGCTCAAGTGCTCGTTCTGCGGAAAGAGCCAGAAGCAGGTCAAGAAGCTCATCGCCGGACCCGGCGTCTACATCTGCGACGAGTGCATCGATCTCTGCAACGAGATCATCGAGGAGGAGTTCTCCGAGGGCACCGAGGTGGGTCTGCTCGAGGACCTGCCCAAGCCGCAGCAGATCCGCTCGTTCCTCGACACCTACGTGATCGGTCAGACCGGCGCCAAGAAGGCGCTCGCCGTCGCCGTCTACAACCACTACAAGCGGGTGCAGGCTCAGGCGGCCAACCCCTCCCGACGCTCCGAGGACGACGGCGTCGAGCTGAGCAAGTCCAACATCCTGCTGATCGGCCCGACCGGCTGCGGCAAGACCTATCTGGCGCAGACCCTGGCCAAGATGCTCAACGTCCCCTTCGCCATCGCGGACGCGACCGCTCTGACCGAGGCCGGCTACGTCGGCGAGGATGTCGAGAACATCCTGTTGAAGCTCATCCAGGCCGCCGACTTCGACGTCAAGAAGGCCGAGACGGGCATCATCTACATCGACGAGGTCGACAAGATCGCGCGCAAGAGCGAGAACCCGTCGATCACCCGCGACGTCTCGGGTGAGGGCGTGCAGCAGGCCCTGCTGAAGATCCTGGAGGGCACGTCGGCGTCGGTGCCGCCGCAGGGTGGACGCAAGCACCCGCACCAGGACTTCATCCAGATCGACACCACCAACGTGCTGTTCATCGTGGGTGGGGCCTTCGCCGGGCTCGACCACATCATCTCCTCGCGTGTCGGCAAGCGTCCGCTCGGTTTCAACAACGACCTCGAGAGCCGCAAGGACCCTTCCGACGACCCGTTCCACGACGTGCGGCCGGAGGATCTGGTCAAGTTCGGTCTGATCCCGGAGTTCATCGGGCGGCTGCCCATGATCGCCTCGGTCATGCCGCTGGACCGGGACGCCTTGATCAGGATCCTGATCGAGCCGCGCAACGCGCTGATCAAGCAGTTCAAGAAGCTGTTCGACCTCGACGGCGTCGACCTCGAGTTCACCCCGGACGCCATCGAGGCGATCGCGGATCTCGCCCTGTTGCGGGGGACCGGAGCCCGCGGACTGCGAGCGATCCTCGAAGAGGTCCTGCTCAACATCATGTACGACGTGCCCAGCCGCGACGACGTCGCGCAGGTGATCATCAATGCCGAGGTCGTGAAGGAGTCGGTGCTGCCGACCCTGGTGCCCCGGGACAAGTTCGCCAAGCGGGAGCGCCGCGAGAAGTCGGCCTAGTGGTTGCGTCGGCTCGTCGACGGTGACGGCCCCGCGCGAACCGCGAGAGGAGCCATGCCCAGGTGTCGGAGACCGACCAGCGATCTGAGAGCACACCGCGCGACGGCGGCGGCGACCCCGACAGCACGGCGGTCACCACCGACACCGTCGGATTCCTGCCCCGGGCGCGCGACCGCGGTGAGACCGCTGCCCAGCGGATCACCGGCGCTCTGGCCGGCGTCGCCGACAACGCCGTCTCCTCGGCCGCCGTGCTGGTCGCGGCCACGCTGCTCGCCATCATCTGGGTGAACTCGCCGATCGGCGCCACGTACGACACGTTCTGGCACGTCGAGGCCGGGGTGCTGGTCGGACCGTACGAGCTGGTCCTCGACCTCAAGCACTGGGTCAACGACGGGCTGATGGCCCTGTTCTTCTTCGCCGTCGGACTGGAGGTCAAGCGAGAGCTCACCATCGGGGAGCTCACCGACCGCCGCCGAGCCGCGGTCCCGATCGTCGCGGCGATCGCCGGCCTGGCCGTCCCCGCTGTCATCTTCCTGCTGATCAACGCCGGCACGGTGGCCGCCCACGCCTGGGGTGTCGTGGTGTCCACCGACACCGCGTTCGTGCTCGCGCTGCTGGCCCTGGTGGGTCCCAAGCCGGGCACCCGGCTCCGGCTCTTCCTCGTCACGCTGGCGGTGGCCGACGACATCGGGGCGTTGACCATCATCGCGCTCTTCTACACCGACTCGCTGTCGTGGGGTTGGCTGGCCCTCGGCCTGCTGGGTCTGGCTCTGGTCGGCCTGCTGCGCTGGCTCCGGGTCCGGCGGGACAGCATCTACCTCGCCGTGGGTGTGCTGACCTGGGTCGCGGTCTTCCAGTCCGGGGTGCACGCGACGCTGGCCGGGGTCGCGATCGCGCTGATCCTGCCCGTCTACCCCCCGAAGCGGGAAGCCGTGGAACGGGTCGAGGTGGTCACCCGGGCCTTCCGGCAGAGTCCCAGCGCGGAGTCCGAACGGCTGGCCCGGCGACAGATCAGCGGTTCCGTGGCGATGAACGAGCGCCTGCAGGTGCTGCTGCGGCCGTTCATCGCGTTGGTCGTGTTGCCGCTGTTCGCTCTGGCGAACGCCGGCGTGTCCCTGTCCGGGGAGGCGCTCGCGGCGGCGATGACCTCGCGGCTCACCTGGGGCGTGGTCGTGGGTCTGGTGCTCGGCAAGCTCCTCGGGGTGCTGCTCGGTGCGGTGCTGGCGGCCCGGACCCCCTGGGCCGAGCTGCCACCGGGGCTGACCCACAAGCAGCTGGGCGGCGGCGCGGCACTGGCCGGCATCGGCTTCACGATCTCGTTGTTCATCGTCGACCTGGCGCTCGAGGACCCGGCCCTGCAGGATCAGGCTCGGATCGGGGTGTTCGCCGCCTCGCTGATCGCTGCCGGGCTCGGTGCCGGCATCTTCTACCTCGGCCGCGCCGATGCCGCGCTCAGCGGACCGCCCGTCCAGCTGCTGCGCCCGGTCGATGCCGACCGGGACCACATCCGCGGCCGGGTCGATGCGCCGCTGACCCTGGTCGAGTACGGCGACTTCGAGTGCCCCTTCTGCTCCAAGGCGACGGGATCGATCGCCGAGCTCCGGAACCGCCTGGGCGATGACCTGCGCTACGTCTTCCGGCACCTCCCGCTCGAGCACGTCCACCCGCACGCCCGATCGGCGGCCCTGGCCAGCGAGGCGGCGGCGGCTCAGGACCGCTTCTGGGAGATGGCCGGTGAGCTGTTCGGGCATCAGGACGCGCTGGAACCCGACGACTTGCGGGCGTACGCGATGGCCATCGGGTTGGATGTCGAGCGGTTCGAGGAGGACCTGCGGACGCGGCGGTACGAGAACCGGGTCGACGACGACGCGATCGACGCCGAGGCCTCCGAGGTGCACGGCACCCCCACCTTCTACGTCAACGGGCGGCGCCACCAAGGCGCTTACGACGCCGTGACCCTGGCCGCCGCCCTGCAGGACTCCCGGCCCGCCCGCCAGGACGCCTGACGGGTCGATGACCGGTTCACCGACCGCGGAGCCCGATCGGGTTGCCGTCGGTGTCGGTGAGCACGCACACCCGCGCCTCCGGAGCGATCTTCCGTGGGGCGTCGCGCTCGGTGGCGCCCGCCGCGAGCAGCGCCTCGCGGGCGGCGTCGAGATCGTCCACGTCGGCGTACGCGACCGGTCCGCCGGCGGGGTCGCCGGGCGCGAGGGAGACCTCGAAGCCACCGGCGGCGAAGCCGACGTAGTACGGGGTGTCGGTGTGCGGGGCGCCGAGCAGCGCGGTGTAGACCGCCTTGGCGGTCTCCAGGTCGGACACCGGGACGACCAGGCTCCGGAAGGTGGGGCTGTGGAAGGTGGGGCTCATCGGGCACTCCGTTCGGTGGACGGTGGTCACGATCGCGACCACGGGTACGTCATCTGGGTGACGGAGCAGACGAGGAGAATGTGACAGCCATGAGTGAGGACGTGTCGATCGAGGAGCTCACCACCGTCTTCGAGAGCCGCCGCAGCCACCTGCGCGCGGTGGCCTTCCGGCTGCTCGGCTCGGCTCACGAGGCCGACGACGCCGTCCAGGAGACGTGGCTGCGGCTGCAGCGCAGCGACGTGACCGCGGTGGAGAACCTGCCCGGCTGGCTCACCACGGTCGTGTCGCGGATCTGCCTGGACCAGCTCCGGTCCCGCGCGTCCCGGCGGGAGGATCTCGGCGCCGACCCGACCACGGCGGCGGCCACCGGTGTCCGGGACGTCCAGCCGCTGGACCCCGCCGAGGAGGCCGAACGTGCCGATGCGGTCGGACGGGCGCTGCTGGTCGTGCTGGACACCCTGGCGCCGGCCGAGCGGCTGGCCTTCTGCCTGCACGACCTGTTCGGCCTCTCGTTCGAGGAGATCGCCCCGACCCTGGGCCGGAGCAGCACCGCCTGCCGGCAGCTGGCCAGCCGCGGTCGCCGCCGGGTGCGGGGCCAGGAGGCGGCCGAGGAGGTGGATCGCCGTCGGCACGCCGAGGTGGTCGCGGCCTTCCTGGACGCGTCCCGGAACGGTCACTTCGAGCGGTTGCTGGAGCTGCTGCACCCCGCTGCCGTCGTCTCCGCCGACCCGGTCGCGGTGGCCATGGGCTCACCGGCGATGCTGCGCGGCGCCGACGAGGTGGCGCAGTTCTACAACGGCCGGGCCAAGGCCGCCCGCCCCGCGCTGCTGGACGGTTACGCGGCCGCCCAGTGGTCGCTGCGCGGTGAGGTCAAGGCGGTCTTCGGCTTCACCGTGGAGGACGGCCGGATCACCGAGATCGAGCTGCTGGCCGGCGAGCTGGACCGGCTCGATCTGCGTCCGGGGCGGACCGACCGGACCGGAGACCGGAGAACGGGCTAGAGACGACGGTTGGCCAGCACCGGGATGGACCGCCGGACGGCGTCGACCTCGTCCACGTCGATGTCCACCACCAGCAGACCCGGCTCGGCGGCGAGCGAGCCGACCACCTGACCGCCGGGGGAGACCACCAGGGAGTGGCCGATCCCGGTCGGGGCGCTGCCGCGAGTGGGGAGGCCGATCGTGGTCGGGTCAGCCTGGTCCACCGCGGCGACGAAGCAGGTGCTGTCCAGCGCACGGGCCTGCACCAGCACCTGCCACTGCTCGAGCTTGGTCGGGCCGGCGCCCCAGGACGCGGGCAGGCAGATCAGCCGGGCGCCCCGGTCGGCCAGGGTGGTGAACAGCTCGGGGAAGCGGACGTCGTAGCAGATGGCGAAGCCGACGGCGACGCCGCCGATCTCCAGCACCAGCGGCTCGGTCCCTGGAGCGACGGTGTCGGACTCGGCGAAACCGTACGCGTCGTAGAGGTGGATCTTGTCGTAGCCGGCGTCGACCCCGGGTCCGACGACCCGCAGCGTGTTGCGCACCCGGCCGTCGGCGGCCGGGGTGAACATCCCAGCCGCGATCACGAGTCCGTGCGCGGCCGCGATCTCGGTCAGCCGGGTGGCCCAGGCGCCGTCGGCCGGTTCGGCGATCTCGCCCAGGGGAAGCCCGAAGCACCGCATGGTGGCCTCGGGACAGAGCAGCAGCTCGGCTCCCTGCTCGGCGGCCCGCGCGGCGACGCGTGGCCACCTGGTCGAGGTTGACCAGGGGGTCGGGGCCCGAGACGAGCTGGGCCAGGGCTATCCGCATGTCGTCTCCCCCGGATCAGGCGCCGTCGTCGCGGACGCGACCACTCATGCTGACGTCTCGGCCAGCGCCACGTCCACGGTCAGCGGCACGTCGGCGGCGCCCCACTGGACCTCTCCGGTCAACCGACCCACGGCGCGCAGGTCCCGCTCGATCTCCTTCAACCGGTCCAGCACCTCGGCGGCACCGGTGAACTCGGCGCGAGCCACCTCGGTCCGCATCGAGACCTTGGCCTGGGACTTCGCCCCGCGCACCGCGGCCAGGGCGGTGGCCAGGTCCTCCAGCAGCAACGCGTCGCCGTCGACCGCCACCTCCTCCGGCGTGGGCCAGGCGGCGGTGTGGATCGAGCCGTCCTGCCACCAGGACCACACCTCCTCGGTCACGTACGGCATGATCGGCGCGAGCAGCCGCAGCACCGCCCGCAAGGCGATGGCCAGCGCGGCCTGGGCGGAGGTGGCGCCGTCGCCGGCGCCGTACGCCCGCTCCTTCACCGTCTCCAGGTAGTCGTCGCAGAAGGCCCAGAAGAACCGCTCGGTCGCGTCCAGCGCTCCGGTGTAGTCGTACGCGTCGAAGGCCGCGGTGGCCTCGACGATGACGCGCTCCAGTCCGGCCAGCAGGGCCCGGTCCAGGGGCTCGGTGACTTGGCTGAGCGAGGCGGCCGCCGGATCGCCGGGGAAGCCGAGGACGAACTTGGAGGCGTTCAGCACCTTCATCGCCAGCCGCCGGCCGACCTTCATCTCCTTCTCGTCGAAGGGCGAGTCCATCCCGGGTCGGGCCCGGGCCGCCCGCCAGCGCACCGCATCCGAGCCGTACCGCTCGAGCACGTCGGTCGGCACCACCACGTTGCCCTGGGACTTCGACATCTTCTTGCGGTCGGGATCCATCACGAAGCCGCTGATCATGGACCGGGTCCAGGGCAGTGAGTGGTTCTCGTAGTGCGCCCGCACCACCCGGGAGAACAGCCAGGTGCGGATGATCTCGTGGGCGTGCGTGTTCAGGTCCATCGGGAACGTCAGCGCGAACAGGTCCGGGTCCCGCTCCCAGCCGCAGACGATCTGCGGGCTGAGCGAGGACGTCGCCCAGGTGTCCATCACGTCGGGGTCGGCCATGAAGCCGCCCGGCACGCCGCGCTGCTCCTCGGCGTACCCGTCCGGCACGGCCGAGCTCGGGTCCACCGGCAGCTCGGCCTCGGTCGGGGTCAGGGGGGTCGCGTAGACGGGCTCGCCCTCGGCGTCGAGGGGATACCAGACCGGGAAGGGCACGCCGAAGAAGCGCTGGCGGGAGATCAGCCAGTCACCGTTCAGGCCACCCACCCAGTTGTCGTAGCGGTACTTCATGTGCTCGGGCACCCAGGCGAGCTCCGCGCCCCGGGTGAGCATCTGCGCCTTGATCTCGGTGTCCCGACCACCGTTGCGGATGTACCACTGGCGGGTCGAGACGATCTCCAGCGGCTTGTCGCCCTTCTCGTAGAAGTTCGCCTTGCGCTGGGTGGGGGTGGGGTCGGCGAGCAGGTCGCCGGACTCGCGGAGCCAGCCGACCATCAGCTCGCGAGCACTGAAGGTGGTCTTGCCGGCCAGCTCGGTCCACCGGGTGGTGTCGGTGATCCAGGCGGGCTGGTCGCGCAGGATGCGTCCGTCCCGGCCGATGATGACCCGGGCCGGCAGCTGCAGCTCGCGCCACCAGGTCACGTCGGTCAGGTCGCCGAACGTGCAGCACATCACCAGACCGGACCCCTTGTCCGGCTCGGCCAGCTCGTGCGTCACCACCGGGATCTCGACCCCGAACACCGGGCTGGTCACGGTCTGGCCGACCAGGTCGGCGTACCGCTCGTCATCGGGGTGGGCGATCAGGGCCACGCAGGCCGCGATCAGCTCGGGACGGGTGGTCTCGATCACCGCCTGACCGCCGTCGGACCTGGTGAAAGCCACCTTGTGGTAGGCGCCGGGGTAGTCGCGGGCCTCCAGCTCGGCCTGGGCCACCGCGGTCTGGAAGGTCACGTCCCACATGGTCGGGGCCTCGGACAGGTACGCCTCGTCGCGGGCCAGGTTGCGGAGGAACGCGAGCTGGGACACGCGCACGGACTCGTCCGAGATGGTGGTGTAGAGCCCACCCCAGTTCACCGAGAGACCCACGCGGCGCCACAGGTCCTCGAACGTGGTCTCGTCGATGTGGGTGAGCTCGTGGCACAGCTCCACGAAGTTGCGGCGGCTGATCGGCAGCTGACGCTTGGGGTCCGGCTTGGCGGGCGGGGAGAAGTCGGGGTCGTAGGCCACGCTCGGGTCGCAGCGCACGCCGTAGTAGTTCTGCACCCGGCGCTCCGTGGGCAGGCCGTTGTCGTCCCAGCCGATCGGGTAGAACACGTGCTGCCCGCGCATCCGCTGGTAGCGGGCGATCAGGTCGGTGTGGGTGTAGGAGAACACGTGTCCGACGTGCAGCGACCCGGACACCGTCGGCGGCGGGGTGTCGATGCTGAACACCTTGCTGCGGTTCTGCGCCGGATCACCGTCGGGCCGCACGAACGCGTACGTGTCGTCGGCCTTCCAGCTGGCCGACCACTTGTCCTCCAGACCCTCCAGGGCCGGCTTGTCCGGTACGACGCGCGCACCGGTGGTGGGCGCGTCGAGACTCGGGGCAGCAGGGGTGGCAGGCATGAGGGAGATTCTAGGGAGCCGGGCCCGAACCCCACGAACCCGTTTCACGCCACCCGCCCCCACCAGGCATTTTGTGCCGATAACACGACTCTTTCGTGGATTCAGCACAAAAGTTGCTCAGCGGCGTGGGGACGGGTGTCGCGGAGCGGCGGTGGGGTGGTGTGCTGGTGGTCTCGGCAGCGCTCGACGACGAGGAGGTCGCAGGTGTTCGAGGAGGCGCAGCTCTACTCACCGGTGTCCCACCACGACGACGGCTCCGTCGAGGTGCACCTGGGCGCCGATCACCCCGGGTTCCACGACGCCGACTACCGCGCCCGTCGCAACGCCATCGCCGCCCGCGCCGTCGCCTGGCGCCCCGGGGAGCCGCTGCCGCGGATCGACTACACCGACGGCGAGACCGCGATCTGGCGTCAGGTCAGCGCCGAGCTGACCGAGAAGCACCGACGCCGTGCCCACCCGGAGTACCTGGCAGCCAAGGAGCGCCTGGGGCTGCCGACCGAGCGGATACCCCAGCTGGACGAGGTCTCGTCCGTCCTGCAGTCGCTGACCGGTTTCCGCTACGTGGCCGCTCCCGGTCTGGTCGAGCTGCGCGAGTTCTACTCCTCGCTCGGGGACCGGGTCTTCCACTCCACCCAGTACGTCCGGCACCCGTCGCAGCCGCTCTACACGCCCGAACCCGACGTCATCCACGAGGTGCTCGGGCACGGGAACCAGCTGGCCAGCCCGCGGTTCGCCGAGATCACCCGGGCCGCCGGGGCCGCGGTCGCCCGGGCGGAGCGGGACGAGACCGTCCAGGTGATCGCCGACGTCTTCTGGTTCACCATGGAGTTCGGGGTGATGTACGACGGTGACGAGCTCAAGGCGTACGGGGCCGGGATCTGCTCCAGCTACGGCGAGATCGACGAGTTCGCCGAGATGGAGATCCGCCCGCTCGAGCTCACGGCGATGGCCACCCAGCACTACGACATCACCGCCTACCAGCCGGTGCTGTTCGCGGCCGCGTCGGTGGCGCACCTGGAGGACGTGGTCGGGGGCTTCTTCGCCGACTGCGACGACGACGCGCCGGAGCGGATCGGGGCGGTCGCCGCAGCCTAGACTCGGGGGGCCATGTCGCACACTCCCATCCCGTCCGAGGGCGCCTCGCACGCCGAGATCGCCGCCGCCCTGACCAGCCGCTGGCCCGAGCACCGGGTCGCGCCCAGCCTGGGCCGGATCACCGCCCTGACCGAGCTGCTCGGCGACCCCCAGCGCGCCTACCCGGTCATCCACGTCACCGGCACCAACGGCAAGGGCAGCACCGCCGCCATGATCGAGGGCCTGTTGCGGGCCAACGGACTGCGTACCGGGCGGTTCTCCAGCCCGCACGTGACGTCGGTGACGGAGCGGATCGCGATCAACGGTGAGCCGCTCTCGCAGGACCGCTTCGACGACGTGTTCCGCGAGATCTCCCCGTACGTGGAGCTGGTCGACGCCCAGCAGATCGACGGTGTCGCGATGACCTTCTTCGAGATCATCACCGCGATGGCGTACGCGGCGTTCGCCGATGCCCCGGTCGACGTGGCCGTGGTCGAGGTCGGACTCGGCGGGACCTGGGACGCGACCAACGTGGCCGACGGCGACGTCGCCGTGATCACCCCGATCGACCTCGACCACACCCACCTGCTCGGCTCGACCGTCGCCGAGATCGCGACCGAGAAGGCAGGCATCATCAAGCCGGGTGCCCTGGCCGTCCTCGCCGGGCAGTCGGCCGAAGCCGCCCACGTCCTGCTGGAACGCAGCGCCGAGGTGGGTGCGCTGGTGCAGCGGGAGGGGATCGAGTTCGGCGTCCTGGAACGGGTCCCCGCCGTCGGCGGCCAGCTCCTGCGGCTGATGGCGGCCGAGGGCCCGGTCGACGAGATCTTCCTCCCGCTCTACGGGGCGCACCAGGCCGCCAACGCCGCGCAGGCCCTGGCCGCGGCCGAGGCGTTCCTCGGCATGAAGGCCCTGGCCCCCGAGGTCGTCCGGGAAGGCTTCGCCGGGGTCACCATGCCCGGCCGGATGGAGGTCGTACGCCGTTCGCCGACGGTGGTCCTGGACGCCGCGCACAACCCGCACGGGGCTCGAGCGGCCGCCGACACCGTCACCGAGGCCTTCGCCTTCACCCCCCTGGTCGGCGTGATCGCCGCGATGGGGGACAAGGACGTCCGCGGCATGCTCGAGGTCTGGTCCGAGGTGATGCAGCAGATCGTCGTCACCCAGGTGGCCTCGACGAGCCGGGGGATGCCGGCCGACGAGCTCGGCGAGCTGGCGGCGGGGGTGTTCGGCGCCGACCGGGTGACGGTCGCGCCACGTCTGGACGACGCCATCGAGACCGCGGTGACGCTGGCCGAGGCCGACGACCTGGGCGGTTCCGGCGTGCTGGTGACCGGATCGGTGGTGCTGGTCGGCGAGGCTCGGACGCTGCTCGTCCGTCAGCAGGCGGCCGATGACGCCGCCGCCCAGAAGGCCGCCGATCCCGATGACGACTGGACGCCGGAGGCCTCCGGCGTGGACGACCTCGACGACGACGCCCCGGTCGACGAGGACCTGGTCGATGCCGAGCTCACCGGTGTGGCGGTGGTGGGCGAGTCGCTCGCCCCCGACGACGACGCCGACGAGGACCCGTTCGCCGACGACCCCTTCGCCGACGACCCGGATGAGGACGCGAGTCGCTACCAGGAGTGGGACGCCGACCAGCAGGGGCCGGACTCCCCGGGTCCGGACGGGAGTGCCGGGCGATGAGGTACGCGCTGCCGCCCGGCAACCCGATGCGGGTGGTGCTGCTGACCGTGCTGCTCTTCGAGGTCGTCGTCTTCGGTTTGGCCGTCCCGGTGATGATCCTGGTGTCCGGGGTGGCCCCGGCGGCCGCCGCCGTGGGTGGCGGTGTGGCGGCCCTGCTCGCTCTCGTCGCGTCGGGCCTGATGCGGAAGCCGATCGGCTACCTCGTCGGCTGGGTCACGCAGCCGGTGGGGATCCTGCTCGGCCTGCTCACACCGGCCATGTGGGTGGTCGGCGGCATGTTCGCCGGTCTCTGGGTGCTGAGCTTCGTGCTCGGTCGCCGGCTGGAGGCACAGGCGGCCGCCCGGTCGACCTGACGCGCGCTGCTGGACGCTGTCGGGGGCAGGTCGTACGACAGGCGCCGGGGACGGAAGATGCCGTCGAGTGACGGAATGTTCGACGTCCAGCGACACCTGGCGCACGAAGAAGCCGTCGACTGACGGAATGTTCGAGAGCAGTGACACCTGGCGCGGAAGATGCCGTCGAGTGACGGAATGTTCGACGTCCAGCGGCATCTGGCGCACGAAGAAGCCGTCGAGTGACGGAATGTTCGACGTCCAGCGACATCTGGCGCACGAGAAGCCGTCGACTGACGGAATGTTCGAGACCCCGGCGACCCGGGGACGCGTAGGCCTGAGCGTCAGGCGGCGGGCTCGGCTCCGGCCAGCATCGTGGCGGCCGGCTCGGCGTCGACACCCTCGGTCAGGTCGAAGGCCGATCCCCGCTCACCGTCGGCTGCCAGGGTGGGGTTCTCGGCCAGCGCGGTGATGCCGTCGCTCGACACCCCGGCCGCCGCCAGCGCCGCGGCGAAGGAGTAGTCCGCGACCGAGCCCCCGAAGAACCGGGCAAGCTCCACCAGGCCCTCCAGCGGCCCGGCCGACATGTGCACCCCGTTGAAGTTGGACGACACGGTCGCCAGACCGAATCCAGCTGGGTCGGCGAACAGGGTGCCTCGGATCGAGCCGGCGTCCGCCTTGGCCGGGTCGGTGGTGCCGATCAAGTCGTTGCGCAGTGACTCCCAGGCCGTGTCGCTGCTGCCGTGCAGGAACGCGCACACGGTGTCGTCGGCGGTGAAGAAGCTCAGCTGCCGCGGGTGGAAGCCGTTCAGGATGACGATCGGCTGCCCGTCCACCGTCACCATGCCCGCGTACGTGCCCGGACCGAGCCGGCCCACCGACAGGTTGGCGAAGAGCACACCGAGCGAGTAGGGACCGAAGCCCGGGAAGGAGTCCAGGAACTGGTGCCCGCCCAGCACCTGCGCGCCGGCGTCGAGCTCGCTCGCGTACTGCTCGACCAGGGCCTGCTCGGCCGCCTCGGTGAGGGCGGAGCGGCCCAGCCGGGAGATCTTGTTGATGACGCCGTAGTGCTCGGCCATCACCCCCGTGCTCTCCAGCTCGGCCCCGGTGAGGATCCGGGTGCGGTGCACGCGCACCCCGTACGAGTCGAGGGTCGAGGCGAACAGGTCCCAGACCCTGACCGTGTCCTCCGCCGACAGGCGACCGAGCTCCGGCTTGCTGAAGATGACGAACTCGTTGCCGGTGGGAGCGCTGTCGGCTCCGGGGAAACGCTGGTCGACGGTCTCGCGGACCACATCTGCATTCATGCCGCCAGCCTGCCGGTACGGTCGGTGCCCCGGCAACCCGGGTGCGAGCACGCCCGCGACGGCAGCGGAGCGACCATCCAGCAGGCGGGTCGGGTTGCCGACCTCCGATAGGGTCGTGACCTCACCACCGAGCCCCCCGCCCGCACCCCCGACGACGAGAGGCCGACGTGACCCTCCTCATCGCCGTGCACTTCGTGGTGGCGTGCTTCGCGCCGCTGCTGGTGCGGGTGCTGCGCGCGCGAGCCTTCTTCGTGCTCGCCGCGGTCCCGGCGATGGCGTTCGGCTGGCTGGTCGCCCAGGCCTGGATCGTCGTCCCCGGGGGTGCGGTGATCCAGCGCTCGGAGTGGATCCCGACGCTCGGGGTCGACCTGGCCTACCGGCTCGGCACCCTGCAGTGGGTGCTCGCGCTGCTGGTCACCGGCATCGGTGCGCTGGTGCTGTTCTACTGCCGGTGGTACTTCAGCGGCTCCGACGTCCCGGCCCGCACCGGTGGTCTGCTGGTCGCGTTCGCCGGCGCCATGTTCGGACTGGTCACCGCCGACGACCTGATCCTGCTGTACGTGTTCTGGGAGCTGACCACGGTCTTCTCCTACCTGCTGGTCGGTCACAACCCGACCCGCGGTGCGAACCGGCGAGCCGCGCTGACGGCCCTGATGGTGACCACGTTCGGCGGCCTGGCCATGTTGGTCGGCATCGTGATGATCGGCGTCACCGCCGGGACGTTCTCGGTGTCGGCGGTGATGGCCGATCCGGACCTGCTCGGCACCGGCACGGTGGCCGTCGTGGCGATCCTGCTGCTGCTGGTGGGGGCCCTGACCAAGTCCGCGCAGGTCCCGTTCCACTTCTGGCTGCCCGGGGCGATGGCCGCACCGACTCCGGTCAGCGCCTACCTGCACGCCGCCGCCATGGTCAAGGCCGGGGTCTACCTGGTCGCCCTGCTCGCGCCCGTCTTCGCCGACCTGCCGGGCTGGCGCCCGGTGGTGCTCACCCTCGGTGCGATGACGATGATCATCGGCGCCTGGCGCGCTCTTCGGCAGTACGACATCAAGCTGCTGCTGGCGTACGGAACCGTCAGCCAGCTCGGTTTCCTGATGGCCATGTGCGGCCTCGGCACCCGCTCGGCGATGATGGCCGGCGTCGCCATGATCATCTCCCACGCCCTGTTCAAGGCGGCCCTGTTCCTGGTGGTCGGCATCGTCGACCGCTCCACCGGGACCCGGGACATCCGCAAGCTGTCCGGGGTGGCCAAGCGGCTGCCGGTGGTGGCGGCGGCGGCCGCGCTGGCCGCCGCGTCGATGGCCGCGGTGCCGCCGCTGATCGGCTTCACGGCCAAGGAGGCGGCCTTCGAGTCCCTGGTCTACCTGCTGCAGCCCGGCGGCGACCAGACCGGCATCCCGCCGCTGCCGGCGTTCCTGCTGACCGGAGCGCTGGTCGCCGGATCGGCGCTGACCGTCGCGTACACGTTGCGCTTCCTGTGGGGGGCGTTCGGCACCAAGGAGGGAGTGGCGGCGACCCCGGTCACCCGGGAGCCCTTCGGCTTCGGTCTCGCCCCGGTCATCCTGGCGGCGGCGTCACTGGTCGGCGGCTTCGTCGGCCCGGCGCTGACCCTGGTGCTGGAACCCCTGGCCGACACCGCCGAGGTCGGTGAGCCGAGCCACGGCATCGCGTTGTGGCACGGTCTGACCGCGCCGCTCGCGATGTCGGTCCTCGCCCTGTCCGTCGGTGCGCTGCTGTTCGTCCGCCGCCGCTGGATCGGCCGGGTGCAGGCCACCTTCCCCCGGACCCCGGAGGCCGAGGAGGTCTACCAGTCACTCATGCGGGGGATCGACCGCTCCGCGGTGGAGGTGACCGCCGTCACCCAGCGGGGGTCGCTGCCGATCTACCTCGGCACCATCATGCTGGTGCTGGTCGTGCTCCCCGGCTCGGTGCTGCTGACGTTGCCGTTCTGGCCCAGCATCACTGCGTCTCTGGGACACCCCAGGACAGGTGCTGGTCGGGGCGACGATGATCGTCGCCGCCGTGCTGGCGGCCAGCTCCCGGGGGCGGCTCAAGGCGGTCATCCTGGTCGGGGTCACCGGCTACGGCGCGGCCCTGATGTTCCTGCTGCACGGTGCCCCGGACCTGGCGCTGACCCAGGTCCTGGTGGAGACGGTGACCCTGGTGGTCTTCGTCCTGGTGCTGCGCAAGCTCCCCAAGTACTTCACCGACCGACCCCTGCACTCCTCCCGCTGGTGGCGCCTGGTGATCGCGATCATGGTCGCCTTCACCGTGGTCGCCACGGTCTACCTCGCGGCCGGCGCCCGGGTGGCCACGCCGGTCTCCGAGGCGTTCTACGAGGCGGCGTACACGTTCGGCTACGGCAAGAACATCGTCAACGTCACCCTGGTCGACATCCGCTCCTGGGACACCCTCGGGGAGATCTCGGTGCTGGTGGTCGCCGCCACGGGGGTCGCCAGCCTGATCTTCATCCGGCGCCGCTACACCGAGCTCGAGCCCCCCCGCGGTGCCGGCCGCCCGCGTCGCCGCAGCTTCCGCCGCCCGGAGACCCCGGTCCAGGCCAACAGCACCCAGGGCCGGATGACGTGGCTGCGGGGCACCGAGCGGCTGTCGCCGATGAAGCGCTCGATCATCTTCGAGGTGATCACCCGGCTGCTGTTCCCGGTGATGATCTTGACCTCGCTCTTCTTCCTGTTCAGCGGCCACAACAACCCCGGCGGCGGCTTCGCCGGCGGACTGATCGCCGGGCTCGCCCTGACGATCCGCTATCTGGCCGGTGGTCGGCACGAGCTGGACGAGGCCGCCCCTGTCGACGCCGGCCGGGTGCTCGGGGTCGGTCTGCTGACCGCCGGGCTCAGCTCGCTCGCGCCGGTGCTCGTGGGGGGCAGGATCGGTCAGAGCTTCGACATCGTGGTCAACGCCCCCTACTTCAGCTATCTGCCGACCCCCTGGGGCACGGTGACGCTGATGGGCGAGCTCCACGTCGTCTCCTCGCTGGTCTTCGACATCGGGGTCTACCTGGTGGTGATCGGGGTGATGCTCGACCTGGCCCGCAGCCTCGGCTCCGGGATCGACCAGCACGAGGAGGAGGACCGCACCCCGTCCCCGCAGACCTCCACCCCGCGCGCCCGGGCCGCGGCCCTGAGGGCGGGGATGCGATGAGCCCGATCTCGAACCGGCCATCGGGAGGGCAGCGCCCATGAGCTCTCTGTTCGAAGGTCGCGCTCCGCGCTCCGTGCTCATGAGCTCCGCGGATTCTCACTCGCTCGTACGCGCTCGCGGACGACACGACTGTGCTCGAGCCCAGTCAGCAGGTCGTCCGCGACCGCTTCTCGCTCCCGAGAGGCTGCGCTCATGAGCTCGAGCCTGACGCTGATGATCGTCTCCGGGGTGCTGATCACCGCCGGGGTCTACCTGATGATGGAGCGGTCACTGACCCGCATCCTGGTCGGCGTGCTGCTCGCCGGCAACGGCGTGAACCTGCTCTTCCTGATCGCCTCGGGCGAGCCGGGCGGGGCACCGTTCATCGGCACCGACCGCGGCCGGGACATCTCCGACCCGCTGCCGCAGGCGATGGTGCTGACCGCCATCGTGATCACCCTGGGGCTGACCGCCTTCCTGCTGACCATGGCCTACCGCAGCTTCCAGCTCAACGGCCACGACGAGGTGGCCGACGACGTGGAGGACCGCCAGATCGTCCAGCTCGCCGAAGCGGACCGGGCCTCGGCCTCCTTCGACGAGGACGACCGGTCGCTGCCGTCCGAGGACGACTCCGATCCCGATCCTGCCCAGGAGGGCTCGGAAGGATCGGAGGACGCGGAAGGCTCGGGGAGCTCCGAAGGGTCGGGGGGCTCAGCGGGGTCACGGGGCTCAGGGGACGAGCGTCGCGGGAGCGCCGACGACGACGAGCTGCGGGACGCGGCCGAGGAGGCCACCGACGAGATCATCGGACGCGGGGAAGGGGGGACCGGCTCGTGAACAACCTGCTGCCGCTGCCCGTCCTGCTCCCGCTGCTGGGCGCCGGACTGGCGCTGATCCTCGGTCGTCACCCGCGGGCCCAGCGCGCCCTGTCCACCACGGTGCTGCTGCTGGTCGTCGTGGTCGCCGCGTCCCTGGTGGTGCTGACCGATCGGCA
Source organism: uncultured Actinomycetota bacterium (assembly GCA_963794405.1). Lineage (GTDB taxonomy): Bacteria > Actinomycetota > Actinomycetes > Propionibacteriales > Propionibacteriaceae > Microlunatus. The sequence goes on along the minus strand of CAWCDP010000010.1, from coordinate 566,187 downwards.
CGGCCCGATCGTGCTCTGGGTGGGTGCCTGGCCGGAGCCCCTGGGGGTCGCCCTGGTCGCCGACCGGTTGTCGTCCCTGATGCTCCTGGTGTCCTCGCTCGTCACCTTCACGGTCCTGGTGTTCTCGATGGGCCAGGACGTCGAGGAGCGCAAGCGCGAGACGCCGGTGTCCATCTACCACCCGACGTTCCTGGTGCTGGCCGCCGGCGTCTCCAACGCGTTCCTGGCCGGTGACCTGTTCAACCTGTTCGTCGGGTTCGAGATCCTGCTGTTCGCGTCGTACGTGTTGCTCACCCTCGGTGGCACCGGCGAGCGGATCCGTGCCGGCACCACGTACGTGCTGGTCAGTGTGCTCTCCTCGCTGCTCTTCCTGATCGCGATCGCCGCCGTCTACGCCGCCTGCGGCACCGTCAACCTGGCCCAGCTGTCGTTGCGGCTGCCCGCGCTGGCCCCCGACGTCCAGCTGGTGCTGCAGCTCGTGCTGCTCACGGTGTTCTCGATCAAGGCGGCGGTCTTCCCGCTGTCGGCCTGGCTGCCGGACTCCTACCCGACGGCGCCGGCGCCGGTGACCGCGGTGTTCGCCGGTCTGCTCACCAAGGTCGGTGTCTACGCGATCATCCGGACCCAGACCCTGCTGTTCCCCGACTCGCCGCTGTCCGACCTGCTGATGTGGGCCGCGCTGGCGACCATGATCATCGGCATCCTCGGAGCGATCGCGCAGGCCGAGATCAAGCGGATGCTGTCCTTCACCCTGGTCAGCCACATCGGCTACATGATCTTCGGGGTGGCGCTGGCCAGCGAGGCCGGCTTCGCGGGTGCGATCTTCTACACCGCCCACCACATCACCATCCAGACCACCCTGTTCCTGGTCACCGGGCTGATCGAGCGCCGGGGCGGCAGCACGTCCTTGAACGACCTCGGAGGGCTGGCCGCCCTCTCGCCGGTGCTGGGCGTGCTGTTCTTCGTGCCGGCGATGAACCTGGCCGGCATCCCGCCGCTGTCCGGGTTCATCGGCAAGATCGGGTTGCTGGAGGCCGGCGTCGCGTACGGCGGGGTGCTCGCGTACGCCCTCGTGGTGGGTGGGGTGCTGACCAGCCTGCTGACCCTGTACGCCATGGCCAAGGTCTGGAACCGCGCCTTCTGGCGCGGGGTGCCCGACGGCACGCCCTCCGGCAACCCGCTCGTGGTGCGCCGCCGCTCCGTGGTGCTGCCGCGCGGGATGGTCGTGACCACCGGCTTCCTGGTCCTGGTCGGGGTCGGCATCACCTTCGTCGCGGGACCGCTCTACGCCTACGCCGATCGGGCCGCGGCCGACATGCTCAGCGGGCTGCCCTATGTGCAGGCCGTGCTGCCCCCAGGAGTGCGATGAGTAGCGACGCCACCGAGCCCGAAGCGACAGCTCAGGCACCCGGTGCGACCGGTGAGGAGCGGCCAACGCTGGCGCGCCGCCGCCCGCAGCTGCGGATGTCGATCATGACAGCGGTGATCTGGGTGCTGCTGTGGGGCCACCTGTCCCTGGCCAACCTGGTGTCGGGCTTCCTGCTCGGTCTGCTGATCACCTGGGTCTTCCCGCTGCCGCCCATCGACTTCCACGGACGGTTCCGGCTCTGGCCGCACACGAAGCTGATCGCCATCCTGCTGTTCGATCTGGTCCGGTCCAGCTTCGTGGTCGCGGCCCAGGCCTTCCACTTCGGCCACACGATGCGCAACGCCGTCGTCCGAGTGGATCTGCGGACGCACTCCGACCTCTACCTGACCCTCACCTCCGAGCTGGTCTCGCTGGTGCCGGGCAGCCTGGTGATGGAGGCGCGTCGGCAGGAGAGCGTCGTCTACCTGCACATCATGGATGTCCGCTCCGACGAGGACATCACCACCGCCCGGCGGAAGGTGCTGGAGGCGGAGGAGCGGGTCGTCCGGTCCTTCGGCTCGGACGACGAGGTGGCGACCCTGGCGGCCGAGAGGCTCAGCTCATGAGCGTCGCGAACGTGATCATCATGATCGGTGTCTTCTTCCTCGGCGGCGCGATGGTGATGACCCTGATCCGGATGTCGCGCGGTCCCTCCACCCTGGACCGCGTGGTGGCGGCCGACGTGGTGGTGGCGGTGGTGATCGCCGCCCTGGCGATGGAGGCCTCCATCAACCACCACACGACCACGATCCCGATCATGCTCGTGCTCTCCCTGCTCGGCTTCGCCGGTTCGCTCAGCATGGCCCGGTTCGTGGCCGACCGGGACAAGGCCAAGAAGTGGGACGTGCCGTCGTCCCCGCCGACCAAGTCCGAACGCAGCAAGGAGGGCACGTGAACCCCGTCCTGGACATCATCGGCGCCGTGTTCCTGCTGCTCGGGGCGATGCTCTGTTTCGCAGCCTCGGTCGGGCTGGTGCGCTTCCCCGACGTGCTCACCCGGATGCACGCAGCGACCAAGCCCCAGACCCTCGGGCTGCTGTGCGTCGTCACCGGCGTCGCGTTCTCGCTGCAGAACGTCCAGGCGCTGGGCATCCTGCTGCTGGTCGCGATCCTGCAGCTGCTGACGGCGCCGGTCGCGGCGCACATGGTCAGCCGTACGGCGTACCGCACCGGGCAGGTGCGCGAGGACCTGCTCACCGTGGACGACCTGGCCGACGACCTGGCCGCGGCGGGCTTCCAGCTGGTGACCGGGGACGAGGACGAGGACGACGCGCAGGAGCGCGGCTCCTCAGACTGATCGGCGCGCCGCTGTCGGTGCTGGGCCGACGCCCGGTGGCCGGCTGAGCACGGCGCGGACGACCAGACCGGCCAGCAGCGCCCAGAACGCCGCTCCGACGCCCCCGATCACCGTGCCCGAGGCCGCCACCACGAAGGTGATGGACACCGCCTCACGTCTCTCGGCGCCGGTCATGGCGCCGACCAGGGACGCGGCGAGGGTGCCGAGCAGGGCCAGACCGGCCACCGTGCCGACCACATCCGGTGGAGCCAGGCTGACGAAGGCCGTCAGCGGCGCCGAGATGATCCCCAGCACCAGGTAGGTCCAGCCCGCGGCGTGCGCGGCCACCCAGCGTCGGGCCGGATCGGGGTGCACGTCGGGGTTGGCGGTCATCGACGCCGTGATGGCGGCCAGGTTGACCGCGTGGCCGCCGAAGGTCGCCCCGGCCAGGGTGCCGAGGCCGGTGACGGTCATCGACTCCCGCCAGGGCACCCGGTAGCCGTACGAGGAGATGACCGCGGCTCCCGGCACGTTCTGGCTGGCCATGGTCACCAGGTAGAGCGGGATCGCGAGGCCGAGCACGGCCGCCCACGTCAACGTCGGCATCGTCCAGGTCAGCGACGGCGCTACCAGCGCCGCGCCCAGGTCGCCCCCCGCCCCGATCCCGATGACCACCAGGGCGATGGCGAAGGCGATGGGCACCGCCCAGCGGGGGACGAACCGGGTGGCCAGCAGCCAGCCGATCAGGATCGGAGCCACCGCCCACGGCTCCGCCGCCAGGCCGTGCACCGGCGCGAGGCAGAGGGACAGGACGACGCCGGCAAGCATCGCCTGCGCCAACGGGGTCGGGATCGCGGCGACCAGGCGGCCCAGGGCGGGCCAGAGCCCGGTGATCAGGATCAGCACCCCGACCAGCAGGAAGGCGCCGACCGCGGCGGACCAGCCGCCGGCCACCGCCCCGGTGGTGGCCAGCATGGCCGCTCCCGGTGTCGACCACGCGAGGATCAGCGGAGTCCGGTGCCGCAGCGTGAGCCAGAGGATGCCCAGTCCCTGCGCGAGGCTGAGCACAAGCAGTCCGGAGGCGGCCTGGGCCGGGGTCGCGCCGACCGCCCGCAGTCCGGCCAGCACGACGGCGAAGGAGCTGGTGAAGCCGACCAGGGCGGCGACGATCCCGGCGATCACCGGCCGTGACACGTGGTCCACGGAACAGAACCCTAGCGGCGCCTGTTCTGTTTACAGAACACCAGGCCTACAGTGAGTCTCGTGGAGGATCTGGCGAGGCTGGTGGGGGAGCGGCTGCGCGGGGCCCGGCGGGAGCGCGGTCTCTCGGTCGGGGCCCTCGCCGAGGCCGCGGGGATCGGCAAGGGCTCCCTGTCCGAGGTCGAGAACGGGGTCCGCAACCCGACGCTGTCCACCCTGTACGCCCTGGCCGGGGCGCTCGAGCTGCCGCTGTCGTCCCTGCTCGCGGGTCGGTCGGGGGCTCGGGTCACCTCGCCGGGAGTGGAGGCCCTGCTGCTCGACGTTCGCGAGTCGGGGGGCGCGACCGTCGAGATCTACCGACTGGCCCTGGACCCGGGTGCCCGCCACCGGTCGGTGGCCCACGGCCCGGGAGTCGTCGAGCACCTGCTGCTCACCCAGGGTCGCGCTCGGGTGGGGAGGGTCGGCGAGGAGGTCGAGGTCGGGGCGGGGGAGACCGCGGAGTGGCTGAGCGACGTCGCCCATGGCTACGCCGCGATCTCCGACGAACCGGTGGAGTCGGTGCTGGTCATCCGCTCACCCCTGCGGCCGGTCAGCCGTGCCGGTCGCCCGAGCGACCGCGAGATCTGAGGACCCGGGGTCTTAGGCTGGCCCGGTGACCACCACCGCACCACCCTCCCCGGGCACGGCGTCCTCGGGCTCCAGGTCCCTGTTCGAACGGCTGGAGCCGCTGCTGGCCAGTGTCAGCAAGCCGATCCAGTACGTCGGTGGCGAGCTCAACAGCGTCGTCAAGGACTGGGACTCCGCCGAGGTCCGCTGGTGCCTGATGTACCCGGACGCGTACGAGGTGGGTCTGCCCAACCAGGGCGTGGCCATCCTGTACGAGGTGCTCAACGAGCGGGACTGGATCCTGGCCGAGCGGACGTACGCGGTCTGGGCCGATCTGGAGAAGCTGATGCGGGAGCAGGGCATCCCGCAGTTCACCCTGGACAACCACCGTCCGGTGGCCGACTTCGACGTGCTCGGCGTGAGCTTCGCCACCGAGCTGGGCTACACCAACCTGCTGAACGCGATCGACCTGGCCGGGATGGCCCTGCACGCGGTGGACCGCGGCGAGGACGAGCCGATCGTGCTGGCCGGTGGTCACGCCGCCTTCAACCCCGAGCCCGTCGCCGACTTCGTCGACGCCGCGGTGCTGGGTGACGGTGAGGAGATCGCCCTGGCCATCTCCGCGGTCATCCGGGAGTGGAAGAGCGAGGGCCGACCGGGCGGCCGGGACGGGCTGCTGCTCCGGCTGGCCGAGACCGGCGGGGTCTACGTGCCCAAGTTCTACGACGTCTCGTACGGACTTGACGGTGCCCTGGCCTCGGTGACCCCCAACCGGCCGGGGGTGCCGGAGCGGGTGGTCAAGCACACCGTGATGGACCTCGACTCGTGGCCGTACCCGAAGAAGCCGCTGGTGCCGCTGGCCGAGACGGTGCACGAGCGCTACTCGGTGGAGATCTTCCGTGGCTGCACCCGCGGCTGCCGGTTCTGCCAGGCGGGCATGATCACCAGGCCGGTGCGGGAGCGGAGCATCGAGACGATCGGTGCGATGGTGCAGGGCGGCATCGAGGCCACCGGTCTGGAGGAGGTCGGCCTGCTCAGCCTGTCCAGCGCCGACCACTCCGAGATCGCCCCGATCACCCAGCAGCTCGCCGATCGCTACGAGGGAACGAATGTCTCGCTGTCCCTGCCCAGCACGCGGGTGGATGCGTTCAACATCGACCTGGCCAACGAGCTGTCCCGCAACGGTCGCCGCTCCGGTCTGACCTTCGCGCCCGAAGGTGGCTCCGAGCGGCTGCGCAAGGTGATCAACAAGATGGTCAGCGAGGAGGACCTGATCCGTACGGTCGCCGCGGCGTTCGCGAACGGCTGGCGGCAGGTCAAGCTCTACTTCATGTGCGGTCTGCCGACCGAGACCGACGAGGACGTGCTCGGCATCGCCGACCTGGCCCGCAAGGTGATCGCCACCGGCCGGGAGGCCAGCGGCAAGCGCGACATCCGTTGCACGGTGAGCATCGGGGGCTTCGTGCCCAAGCCGCACACCCCGTTCCAGTGGGCCGCGCAGTGCGACGCCGACACCATCGACCGACGGCTGAAGCTGCTCCGCGACACCGTGCGGGCCGACCGCCAGTTCGGCAAGGCCATCGGTTTCCGCTACCACGACGGCAAACCCGGCATGGTCGAGGGACTGCTGTCCCGGGGTGACCGGCGGGTCGGCAAGGTGATCGAGGCGGTGTGGCGCGACGGCGGGCGCTTCGACGGCTGGAGCGAGCACTTCAGCTTCGACCGCTGGATGCGCTGCGCCACCGAGGCGTTCGCGGGCACAGGGGTGGACGTCGACTGGTACACGGTGCGCGAGCGCTCCTTCGACGAGGTGCTGCCCTGGGACCACCTCGATTCGGGCCTGGACAAGGACTGGCTGTGGCAGGACTGGGAGGACGCCCTCGACGAGACCGAGGTCGAGGACTGCCGCTGGACCCCGTGCTTCGACTGCGGGGTGTGTCCCGACCTCGGGACCGAGATCCAGATCGGACCGACGGGCCGTCAGCTGCTGCCCATCTCCCCGGTCTGACAACCGCGGCAATCCGTTTGGTCGACCGGCGAGAGTGAGCGAGGCTGGACCCGTGGACGAGATCACCAGTGACGCCGAGCTCATCGCCCTCGTCGGCGAACCCAACCAGCGGGCCCGGGACAAGGTGCGTCCCGCCCTGCACGAGCTGGATCAGGAGTGGCTGGCCGCCTCCCCGTTCTGCCTGATGGCCACCAGCGACGCCGACGGGCGTTGCGACGTGTCGCCGAAGGGTGACCCGGCGGGTCAGCTCGCGTACGTGCTCGACGACCACACGATCGCCATCGCCGAGCGCCCCGGCAACCGGCGGGTCGACGGCTACCACAACGTGCTGGCCAACCCGCACGTCGGCCTGATCTTCCTGATCCCCGGCCGGAGCGACACCCTGCGGGTCAACGGGCGCGCACGACTCGTCCGCGAGGCGGCCTTCTTCGATGCCATGGTCGTCAAGGGCCACCGGCCGATCCTGGCGCTGGTGGTCGAGGTGGAGGAGGTCTTCCACCACTGCGCGAAGGCGTTCCTGCGCTCGGCGCTCTGGCGGCCCGACACCTGGACGGACCCGTTGCCGCCGCGCCCGGTGATCGCCAAGACACTCGAGGCCAACGAGTCCAGCCTGGAGGAGCTGACCGCCTACTACGGGCCCTCGTACGCCGAGAAGCTCTACGGCTGAACCACCGACCTCGCTGACGCCCCCTCTCACCCGCGCACGCCCGGTAGCCAAGGGGGTGTGGGGGAGCGAGAGGAGGCGTCAGCTGGCCGTCAGCAGGTCGAGCGACCGTCCTCGTAGAGCCGGGGCACCGGGTGGTTGGCCGCGAAGATGCCGGTCGGGTCGACGGCCGAGCGGATGCCGGCCAGCTGTCGCCAGGTCACCTCGTCGTAGCCCTGGCGCGGGTCCACCGCGTCCTCGGCGAAGTTGAGGTAGGTCCGCCCGCCGGTCCAGGGAGCGAGCGCTCCGGTGTAGGCCGCCACGTCGGCACCGACCTGCAGTGCCTGCGCCGGCCCGCTCACCATGCCCGTGCCGAAGGCCAGGAACTGGCCGTCGAAGTGGGAGACCGCGCCACCGCCGGCCGCGGGACGGGCCAGCGCGCCGCCGAGCTGACGGAGCTCGGCCACCATCAACGACGTCGCCGACCGGTCCGCCGCCGCGTCGAGGAACGCCTCGATCGCGGTGTCCGGCAGAGCGGTGATCATGGTCGCGCCACCCACGGAGGCGACACCGCCCTCGGGATCCATGTGCAGCCGGGTGAGCGCCGCGGCCGGGACCCGCAGGAAGGTGTCGATCTCCGGGCGCAGGGCCCGGAGCTCGCCGAGGATCCGATCCGCGGCGTCGTCGGTGGACAGCACCGCCCCGTCGATGACAACCACGGACCGCCCGCTGAGGAAGGGGGGCAGCTCCGGCAGCGGCGGCAGGTGGAGGATCCGGAACGAGGTGGTGACCTCCTCCGGCGCCGCCGCGGCCCAGCGGCGCCCAGCACCGCAGCACCTGCTCGGCGCGACCGATGTCGAAGATCATCATGCCGGCGTACGCGGTGGGGATGTCGAACAGCGAGAACTCCAGGGCGGTGACCACGCCGAAGCTGCCACCACCGCCACGCAGGGCCCAGAGCAGCTCGGGGTCGTGCTCGGCATCGGTGCGCACGATGGTGCCGTCGCCGACCACGACCTCGGCGGCGGTGACGTGGTTGGCGGCCAGGCCGAGCGCGCGGCCGTACCAGCCCAGTCCGCCACCGAGGCTGTAGCCGGCGACGCCGACGTCGGGGGAGGAGCCGTGCAGGGCGGCCAGCCCGTGCGCGGCCGCCGCCGTGACCGCCGGGTCCCAGAGCACGCCGCCGCCGACCCGGGCGACTCGCCGAACGGGGTCGATGCTGACCTCGTTCAGGGCGGACATGCAGGCCACCACGACGTCGTCCAGGCCGCGCTGGGCCAGGGGCCCGGCGTTGTGTCCGGTCGACTGCGGAGCCACCCGGAGCCCGTGCTCACCGGCGAGCCGGACCAGCCGGGACACGTCGTGAGCGGACCCGGGTGCGGCCACGGCCGCCGGACGCTGGTCCACCGCTCGGTTCCACGCCAGTCGGGCGGTGTCGTAGCCGGGGTCGCCGGGCAGCTGGACGCCGAAACCGGCGCCGGCAGCGAGTCGGTGCGCGGCGCGGCCGTACGCGGTGGTGGCGAGCGATCGGCTCGTGGTGAGGTCGATGGTCACGGTCGTGATCCCTTCGGAAGGCAGACAGGTCAGGAGTCGCACCCGTCTCGGGGTTCGCCCGGCGCCGGTCGGCATGCTCGGAGCATCGGGTGCTGATTTCCGAGGGGGAGAGAGCGCGCCGGAGCCGCCGTCGATACCTGCCGGAGCTGTCTTCTGGGTGACAGGGACGCCGTAGGAAGTCCAACCGCTGCGGCGCGGACCGTCAGGCCGGGCCGAGTCGAACCCGGTAGTCCTCGCTCAACCGGAAGGCGACCTCGTCGACCTCGGTCATCGGCGGCGCCGAGCCGGTGTCCAGCAGCAGCGTGAGCTCGGCGAGGCAGAGGTGGTAGCCACCGGCGGAGCTGGCGAGGCCGGCCGGATCCGGATCCTCCGGCCAGGTGGTGAAGACCAGCTCGGTGCCGTCGGCCGTCGCGGTCAGCTCGAAGATCAGCAGATCGCCGCCCCAGGTCCAGACGAAGCGCCGCGGGGGGTCCCAGAGCTCGATCCGGCCGGTCAGCGTCGGCTCGTCGATGTCGTACTTCGCCACGTGACCGGGCCAGAACGGGAGCGTGATCGCGGCGCCCGCCGCCCGTTCGCCGACGATGTCGCAGGGCATCCAGTGGCGCAGCTGATCGGACTCGGTGAGCGCTCGCCAGACCCGCTCGACCGGGTGTCGATAGTGGCGGACGTAGCGCAGGCCGGGCCGCTCACCCTCGTGGATCAGCTCCCCCCGGGCGGCGGCGTCGGCCACCCGGGACACGGTCGCGATCTGCTCGTGGTCAGTCATCGTTCTCCTTCATCCGTTCCAGGCGCTCGCCGAGCGCGTCGAGTCGGCGATCCCAGGCTGCTCGATAGGGCTCGAGCCAGTGGTCGAGCTCGCGCAGCGGCTCGGGGGCCAGCCGGTACCAGCGGCGCTGAGCCTCCGGTCGGACCACCACGAGCTGCGCTTCCCGGAGCGTCTTGAGGTGCTTCGACACCGTCGGCTGCGCCAGACCCAGCAGGTCGACCAGCTCGGTGACCGACCGGTCACCGTCGCGCAGAGCGTCCAGGATCCGACGCCGATGCGGCTCGGCGACGACCTCGAACAAGCTGGTGGCCATGTCGCTAGTATGCAGCAAGAGCAATATTGCCGTCAAGCAATGTTCTACCGAAGTAAGTCGCGGGAACATCCCGTTGTAGCCTCCCCGCGTGTCACCCAGGACCCAGCCGGAACAGCACGCGCCCCCTGTGCAGTGGCTGCGGCTCCGGTACGCCCGTCGCGGCCGGGCCCGGTTCACCAGCCACCGCGACTTCAGCCGGGCCTTCGAGCGCGCGCTGCGCCGAGCCGGGGTGCCGATGGCGTACTCGTCCGGGTTCTCTCCGCACCCTCGCATCTCGTACGCCAACGCCGCGCCGACCGGAGCCGCCAGCGAGGCGGAGTTCCTGGAGATCGGACTGACCGTCGCGTGCGACCCCGAGCGGGTGCGGGCCGATCTGGACGCAGCGCTGCCGCTGGGCCTGGACATCGTCGCCGCCCAGGTCTCGCCCGGCGACACCCTCGCGGACCGGCTCACCGGCTCGCGGTGGCGGATCGACGTGGTCGGGGTCGAGCCGACGGTCGCCGAGCGGGCCGTCGCGACCTTCCTGGGGCGCGACGCCGTCGAGGTGTCACGGATGACGAAGTCGGGTCTGCGGACGTTCGACGCCCGGGGAGCCGTCCGTGACCTGCGAGCGGAGCCGGACCACCTGGTCGCCACCATCGCGCACCAGGTGCCGCTGGTCCGCCCGGATGACCTGCTGGCCGCTCTGGCAGAGGTCGATCCCGGGTGGCGGCCGACGCTCCCGCCCCTGTTGACCCGGCTCGTCCAGGGCACCCTCGAGGAGTCCACCGGGGCCATCGCCGCGCCCTTGTGAGCCGTGCTGGGGGTAGAGGTCCCCGGTGTGGGACAATGGGCCCCGGACGAGGTGCGCCCGCGCCTCGAGTCGATGACTTCCCGCTCCACGAGGTGACAGCTCGCGGAAGCTGCGGGTGCCATCTCCACCGCGACGCGCAGGCCGGATCACGGCTCGCCTGACCGCGGGAGATCGGCGCCTGGCCATCGACGCCACAGGCTTCTGTGACGCGGTCCGACCGCCGTCACAACCGACATGAGGTGCATCTGCGCACCTGAAGGAGTCCGGATGCTCGACCACGAGCCCGACGTGAACGACCCAGCGACACAGTCCGCCACCGACCCGAGCACCGGCGGCGCCCCGCCCCGCCGTCGCCGGCGCGCCGCCACCCGCCAGGCCGGCCCGCCCTCGGTGACCCCCGAGCCCGCGCCGAGCGATCCGTCGCCGGCGGCCGCTCCCGCGATGACGGCGGAACCGACCCCGGCGCCCGACCAGGCGCCCCCGGGACACGATGCTGCTGCTCCCGACTCGACCCCCGACGCACTGGCCCCCGACGCACTGGCCACCGACGCACAGGTCCCCGATGCGGCGTCACCGCAGGCGGCGGGCGACCAGGCGGCGGCTGACACCGCCGGAGACCAGCCGGCACCGGCCAAGAAGACGGCCCGTAAGCGGGCCGCCAAGAAGGTCGCTGCCGAAGACGGCACGACTCGCACCCCGCGCAAGCGAGCGACCAAGAAGGCGGCGGCCGCCCCCGAGCCTCCGGCGGACGACGGTCGCGGCGACCAGCCCGCGCTTCCCGCGGCGGACGCCCTCGACGAGATCCGTACGGCGCTGACCGCCGAGCTGGCCCCGACCGCACTCACGGCCGACGTTCCGGCGGACGAGCCGGTCGCCGAGGCCACCGACGCGCGTGACTCGGACGCGAGCGACGCCCAGCAGCCGTCCGTCGACGGCCCCGACGTCGATGACGACCAGGTGGCGGTCGAACCGGTCATGGCCGCCGAGGCCCAGCCGGAGGCCGACGTCTCCACCGACGACGACCCCGTGGACGGGGTGATCGCTGACGAGGAGCCCGCTGACGAGGCGACCACCGACGAGGCGACCACCGACCAGGTGAGCGACGACCAGGTGAGCGACGAGGACGACGACGAGGACTCGGACGACGACGCCGACGCCGACGAGTCCAGCGCCGACGACAGCGACGAGACCGGATCGCCTCGACGACGGCGTCGTCGGCGCGGTGGGCGTCGTCGTCGCCGGGGTGGCAGCGACGACGAAGCCGGGGCGCGCGGTGACGGCAGCGACGGTGAGGATTCGACCGACGGCCCGGGTGCTGCTGGTGCACCGACCGCCGCCGGCGACCGGAAGCCCGCCGAGGACAGCTCCGACGCCGCCGGGTCCGAGGGCGAGGAGAAGTCCGCAGGGGCCGACCGGTCCTCCCGATCGAACAGGTCCGGCGACGCCGATCCGACCGGCGACACCGCCTCCGACGACGACACCGACGACTCCGGCGAAGACGGACAGCGCCGCCGCCGTCGTCGTCGCCGCCGTCGCGGCGAGGACAGCGCGCCGTCGGCCGACGACCCGGCCGAGGTCGTCGTCCGGGTTCGCGAGCCGCGCTCTCGGCAGAAGGCCGCCGAGGAGGTCACGGGCATCCAGGGCTCCACCCGGATGGAGGCCAAGCGGCAGCGCCGCCGCGAGGGCCGCGAGGCCGGCCGTCGCCGGGCGCCGATCCTGTCCGAGGCCGAGTTCCTGGCCCGCCGGGAGTCGGTGGTCCGCAAGATGGTCGTCCGGCAGCGCGACGAGCTCTCCCAGATCGCGGTGCTCGAGAACGACATCCTGGTCGAGCACTACGTGGACCGGGAGTCGGCCGCCTCGCTGATCGGCAACGTCTACCTGGGCCGGGTGCAGAACGTGCTCCCGTCCATGGAGGCCGCCTTCATCGACATCGGTCGGGGCCGGAACGCCGTGCTCTACGCCGGTGAGGTCGACTGGGACGCGTTCGGCGCGAACGGTCAGCAGCGCAAGGTGGAGAACGTCCTCAAGTCGGGCCAGACCGTGCTCGTCCAGGTCACCAAGGACCCGGTCGGGGCCAAGGGTGCCCGACTGACGAGCCACGTCACGCTGCCCGGTCGCTACATCGTGTACGCCCCGGGTGGCCACCTGTCGGGCATCTCGCGCAAGCTGCCGGACAACGAGCGCAAGCGGCTCAAGTCCGTGCTGAGCGACCTCGTGCCCGAGTCGGCGAGCGTCATCGTCCGGACCGCGGCCGAGGGTGCCAGCGAGGACGAGCTGATCCGCGACGTCAACCGGCTGAAGGCTCAGTGGGAGGACATCGAGCGCAAGGTCAAGGCCGGCAGCGCTCCGAAGCTCATGTACGGCGAGCCCGACCTGACCGTACGGATCGTGCGTGACCTCTTCACCGAGGACTTCGCCGAGCTGATCATCCAGGGCAACGGATCGGGTACGGACTCGTACGAGGCCGTCGACGCCTACGTCGAGCACGTCGCCCCGCACCTGCACGAGCGACTCAGTCGCTGGGACGCCGAGGCCGACGGCGACCTCTTCGCCAAGTACCGGCTGGACGAGCAGATCTCCAAGGCTCTCGAGCGCAAGGTGTTCCTGCCCTCGGGCGGCTCCCTGATCATCGACCGCACCGAGGCCATGACGGTGATCGACGTGAACACCGGCAAGTTCACCGGCAGCGGCGGCAACCTCGAGGCCACGGTGACCAGCAACAACCTGGAAGCCGCCGAGGAGATCGTCCGCCAGCTCCGGCTGCGCGACATCGGCGGCATCATCGTGATCGACTTCATCGACATGGTGCTGCCCAGCAACCGCGAGCTGCTGCTGCGCCGGCTGGTCGAGTGCCTGGGCCGTGACCGGACCCGGCACCAGGTCGCCGAGGTGACGAGCCTCGGGCTGGTGCAGATGACGCGGAAGAAGATCGGCACCGGTCTGCTCGAGGCGTTCACCACCGAGTGCGAGGTCTGTCACGGCCGCGGGTACGAGATCTCCGACGTGCCGGTCGAGACCCAGAAGCAGCCCGACGGCGGTTCGCGTGACCATCGTGGTGGTGGCAACGGCGGCGGTGGTCGTGGACGTGGCCGCGGCGACCGTTCCTCCAACGGCAACGCGAAGCCACCCGTGCCGAGCCCGCCCGCGCCCCGGACCGAGGAGGGATCCGGTGGGTCCGAGGGCCACACCGAGCCCTCTCCGGCGGAACAGACTGCTGACGAGCCGGCTTCCGCCGGCTGAGTCGATCCGGCTGAGTCGATCCGGCTGGGTCGATCCGGCTGGGTCGATCCGGCTGGGTCGATCCAGTTGAGTCAACCAGGCAAGGGCCGGCCGGTAGCGACCGGCCGGTCCCGACCGAGAAGCGACGACCGCCCGGCTAGGTTGAGAGCGTGCCCCACGACGGAGCAGGTTCCCCTCCACCGACCCGCGCCACGCCCGACGCTGCGCCACCGCTGGTGGTGGCGGTCGTCGGCGCCGGCCCGTCCGGCATCTACGCCGCCGAGGCGCTGACCCAGCAGAGTGACGTCGCGGTGGACGTCACCGTGCTCGATCGGCTGCCGGTGCCGTTCGGCCTGGTCCGCTACGGGGTCGCCCCCGACCACCCGTCGATCCGCTCCGTCCGCAACACCTTGGAGCGGACCCTGGAGAAGACCGGCGTGCGCTTCTTCGGCGACGTGACGATCGGTGAGGACCTGACCGCCGACGAGCTCCGGGGCAGCGTCGACGCGGTGATCTACGCCTTCGGGGCCGGCAGCGACAAGCGACTCGACATCGACGGTGAGGACCTGACCGGCAGCGTGGCGGCGGCCGAGTTCGTCGCCTGGTACTGCGGGCACCCCGACGTGCATCCCGACGCCGACGGATCGGGTGCGCCGCATCATCCGCCGCTGGCCACCGCGCCGCTCGGAGACGCCAGACCGACGCGGCTGGAGCAGGAGCAGTTCACCGAGCTGGTCGCCACGACCACTGCAGCCGTCGTGGTGGGGGTGGGCAACGTCGCGCTGGACGTGGCCCGCATCCTGGCCAAGCACGCCGAGGAGCTGGCCGACACCGACATGGCCGACGAGGTGCTGGACTCCCTCGACCACAAGCAGGTGAGCGACGTGCACGTGCTCGGTCGGCGCGGGCCCGCGTACACGGCCTTCACCACCAAGGAGCTCCGCGAGCTGGGCCAGATCCCCGATCTCGACCTGCGGGTGGATCCCCTCGACCTGGTGCTCGACGAGTCGAGCCTGGCCGTGGTCGGCCGGGACAAGGTCGCGGCCCGCAACCTGGTGGTGCTCAGGGAGTGGGCGGAGCGTCCCCACGGGTCGGCGTCACGGCGCGTGCACCTGCACTTCTGGACCCGACCGGTCCGGATCATCGGTGATGACCGGGTCGCCGGGGTCGAGGTGGAGCGGACGATGCTGACCGCCGACGGCGGGGTGGTGGGCCGCGGCGAGCACCGGGTGATCCCCGCCCAGCTGGTGGTCCGCTCGGTCGGCTATCGCGGTGAGCCGTTGCCGGGCGTGCCGCACGACACGGGCACGGGTCGGGTGCCGCACGCCGAGGGTCGGGTGATCCGCGACGGGGGCTTCTCCGTCGACGAGTACGTCACGGGCTGGGTCAAGCGGGGCCCCACGGGCGTCATCGGGACCAACAAGTCCGACGCCGTGGAGACGGTGGCCTCGCTGCTGCACGACGTCCACGACGGTGCCCTGGTGCCGCAGGGGCGGGTCGGGGCGCTGACCGCCCTCCTGGCGGAGCGGGGCATCGAGCCGCTCGGCATCGACGGCTGGCACCGGATCGACGCCGCCGAGGTCGAGCTGGGTCGCTCGCACGGCCGGGTCCGGACCACGCTGTCCCACCGCAGCGAGCTGCTGGCCGCGGCCGAAGCGGAGGATCCGGCTCCCGCCCACCGCTGACGGCCGCCGATTCTGGAGCGAAACCCACGTGAGATGTGGAAAGCGGTGCAGAAGTCGGGCTAGGAGGAGCGGGGCGGGCCGACCAGGCGGGACATCAGGTCGACCAGGGTGCGCTCCGGGTTGTGGGTGACACCGGCGTGCACCGGCGACGGCTGGACGACCGTGGACCGCGGGGCGGTCAGCATCCCGAACCTGGTGGCCAGCCCGGTGTTCTCCCGGGCGGTGCCGATCGGCTCGTGACAGGCACGGACGACGGCCTCGGCCGCGATCCGGACGGCGTCGGTGTCGACGTCGGCGGCCAGCACCCGCAGCCGTACGTCGTCGACGGTGACCGCGGCCCGCAGGAAGTCCATCGCCTGGCAGTAGAGGATCACCCCGACGTTGATGAACTCGCCACGGTCGACCCGGGGCACTGCGCGCAGCACGGCGTACTGGAACGCCTCCCGCCGGTGCCGGGTCACGGCAGCCACCGCTCGGCGGCCGACAGCCGGGCCAGCAGGAACTCGACGTAGCGTTCTCGGGCCGCCGTCGCGTCCGGCGGAGCCTGGGGATCCGGCCGGGTGGCGTCCGGCGCCAGCCAGACATCCGGTACGTCGGCCAGGATCGCGGCCAGCAGCTCCGGGGTGACCCTCGCGCTCAGCGCGTCGTGCACGTCCCGGGGGCGACCGAGGCCGCCGAGCACGTGGTCGCCGTAGTCGTAGGCGGACTCGGCGAACCGGGCGGGATCACCCCAGGAGTGGTGGAAGCGCAGGCAGGCGCCGTGGTCGATCGCCCACAGGGCACGGTGCCAGATCAGCAGGTTGGTGTTGCGCCTGCTCCGGTCGACGTTGGCCACGTAGGCATCGAGCCAGACCACCGCGGACGTGTCGGCGGCCGGAACCTCGAAGCTGCGGTCGTAGCCGATGGACCCGGGCAGGAAGTCCATCGCCAGGTTCAGCCCGGCACTGGCGCTGACCAGGTCCTGGACCTCCTGATCCGGCTCGCGCCGACCGATCTCGGGATCGACGTCGATCAGGGCCAGGTCGGGGACCCGCACCCCGAGCTCCTGGCCGAGCCGACCGACCACGATCTCGGCGACCAGCGCGCGAGGGCCCTGGCCGGCACCGGTGAACTTGACCACGTACGTGCCCAGGTCGTCGGCCTCCAGCAGCCCCGGCAGCGAGCCGCCCTCGCGCAGCGGGGTCAGGTAGGCGGTGGCCGTGATGTGGGGGAGCACGCAAGTGAGCGTAGAGGGCCGCGGGCCTGGAGGTAGTGTGGGCGACGCACGTCGTCCGGGTGCTCGTTTGACCCGTCTGGCGTGCCCAGGTAGATTTGATCCTCGGTGTGCGCTCTGGCGCGCCCCTCAGGTGCGTCCAGGTGAGTGTTCCTCTGGCCACCGATGCAACCAGTCGTAAACGAAAGAGTGGGTCAGGCGTGTACGCGATCGTGCGCAGTGGCGGCCGGCAGCACAAGGTCGCCGTCGGTGATGTCCTCGAGGTCGACCGGCGGAACGAGAAGCCGGGAGACAGCGTCGAGCTGGTCCCGCTGCTGGTGGTCGACGGCGACGCCGTCACCTCCGACGCAGCCGGCCTCGCCGGTGCGAAGGTCACCGCGGAGGTCCTGGCCGAGACGAAGGGTCCGAAGATCCGGATCGTCAAGTTCAAGAACAAGACCGGCTACCGCAGGCGTCAGGGTCATCGCCAGCGGTACACCCAGGTCAAGGTCACCGGGATCGAGAGCTAGGAAGCACTGAGATGGCACACAAAAAAGGCGCGTCCTCGACCCGCAACGGTCGGGACTCCAACTCCCAGCGGCTCGGCGTGAAGCGGTTCGGCGGCCAGCAGGTCAACGCCGGCGAGATCATCGTCCGCCAGCGCGGCACCCACTTCCACCCGGGTGATGGTGTCGGTCGCGGTGGCGACGACACGCTGTTCGCTCTGGTCGAGGGCAAGGTCGACTTCGGCACCCGCCGCGGTCGCCGGGTCGTCAACATCCTGCCGGCCGAAGCCGTCTCGGCCTAGGTTCGCACCAACCGGTCGCTGACCGACCACACACCTACGCAGAGGGTGGCCCCGATCTGGGCCACCCTCTGTCACGTTTTCACGGACGAGAGAGCAGAGGCCCACCCGTGGCGATTCCCAGCTTCGTCGATCGGGTGACGCTGCACGTCTACGGCGGCAACGGCGGTCACGGCTGCGCCTCGGTGCACCGCGAGAAGTTCAAGCCGCTGGGCGGGCCCGACGGCGGCAACGGCGGTCACGGCGGGTCGGTGATCTTGAAGGTCGACACCGGACTGACCACCCTGGTGGACTTCCACCGCCAGTCGCACCGGCGCGCCGACAACGGCATCCCCGGCAAGGGCGATCACGCCAACGGGGCCAACGGCGAGGACATCGTGCTCGCCGTGCCCGACGGCACCGTGGTCAGCGACGCCGACACCGGTGAAGTGCTGGCCGACCTGACCGGTCACGGCACCGAGGTGGTGGTCGCCGCCGGCGGCCGGGGCGGACTCGGGAACGCGGCTCTGGCCTCGTCCTCGCGCAAGGCGCCCGGCTTCGCCCTGCTGGGCGAGGAGGGCGACACCCGTACGGTCACCCTCGAGCTGAAGGTGGTGGCCGACGTTGGTCTGGTCGGCTTCCCGAGTGCCGGCAAGTCCTCGCTGGTCGCCGCCATCTCCCGGGCCCGACCCAAGATCGCCGACTACCCGTTCACCACGCTGATCCCGAACCTCGGGGTGGTGGTCGCGGGCGAGACGACCTACTCCGTGGCCGATGTGCCGGGACTGATCGAGGGCGCCTCCGAGGGTCGGGGTCTGGGCCACGACTTCCTCCGGCACATCGAGCGGTGCGCCGCGATCGTGCACGTGCTCGACTGCGCCACCTTCGAGCCGGGTCGTGACCCGGTGAGCGACCTGGACGTGATCGAGGCCGAGCTGACCGCTCACGGCGGGTTGGAGGACCGGCCCCGGCTGGTCGCGCTGAACAAGATCGACGTGCCCGACGGCGGCGAGCTGGCCGAGATCGCGCGGCCCGAGCTCGAGGCCCGCGGCCTGCGGGTGTTCGAGATCTCCACCAAGTCCGGTGCCGGGCTGCAGGGTCTGATCTTCGCCATGGCCGAGATCGTCGCCCAGCGGCGGGCCGCCCTGCCGCCGCCCCCGCCGGCCCGGATCGTGCTGCGTCCCACCCCGGTGCGCGGGGGCGACGAGTTCACCATCCGACGCGAGAACGAGCTCTGGCGGGTGCAGGGCGCCAAGCCCGAGCGCTGGGTGCGGCAGACCGACTTCGGCAACCCCGAGGCGGTGGGCTACCTGGCCGACCGGCTGAACCGGATCGGCATCGAGGACAAGCTGCTGCAGCTCGGCGCCCAGGCCGGTGACGGGGTGGCCATCGGCGGCGAGGACGCTGTGGTCTTCGACTTCCGACCGCAGATCGACATCGGTGCCGAGATCCTCAGCCGACGTGGGGAGGACCAGCGCTTCAGCGAGGAGCGGCCGGCCGCGATCCGTCGGCGGGAGAAGGACCTCGCCTACCACTCCGACGACGAGGACGGCATCCCGTTCACCGACGACTGGTCCGATGACGACTGACTCCGCGAGTCTCGATCCCCACTCCGTGGCTCATGACCCGGACTCCGCTGGTGCTGCAACACACGCGAAGTCAGTGGTTAGCGACTCCGCTGGTGCTGCAACACACGCGAAGTCAGTGGTTAGCGACTCCGCTGGTGCTGCAACACACGCGAAGTCGGGGGTCGCGCGGGCGGAGATCGCCGGCGCGCACCGGATCGTGGTCAAGATCGGCTCCTCCTCGCTGACCACCGAGACCGGTGGGATCGACCCGGGCCGGATCCAGCAGCTCGTCGACACGCTGGCTGTCGCCCGGGGGGCCGGCCGCGAGATCGTTCTCGTCTCCTCGGGGGCGATCGCCGCCGGGCTGTCACCACTGCGGCTGAAGACCCGGCCCCAGGATCTGGCCACCCAGCAGGCCGCGGCGTCGGTGGGACAGGGGCTGCTGATGGGCCACTACACCCAACGGTTCGCCACCCACGGGATCGAGGTCGGCCAGGTGCTGCTCACCGTGGACGACGTGACCCGCCGGGGGCACTACCGCAACGCGTACCGCACGTTCGGCCGGCTGCTCGAGCTGGGCGTGATGCCGATCGTGAACGAGAACGACACGGTGGCCACCCACGAGATCCGCTTCGGCGACAACGACAGACTGGCCGCCCTGGTCGCGCACCTGGTGCACGCGGACGCGTTGATCCTGCTCAGCGACGTCGACGCCCTCTACACCGGGCACCCGAGGCTGCCCGGTTCCCGCCGCATCACCGACGTGTACGCGGACGAGGACCTCGTCGACGTCGACATCTCCAGCCGCGGCACCGCGGTCGGCACCGGCGGCATGATCACCAAGGTGGATGCGGCCCGGATCGCCACCTCGGCAGGGATCCCGACCGTGCTGACCTCGGCCGCGCAGGTCGTCGGAGGCCGTGGGCGGTCAGCCCGTCGGCACGGTCTTCCACCCCACCGGCAAGCGTCGACCCACCCGGTTGCTGTGGCTCCGGCACGCCTCCGACGCCCGCGGCGAGCTGGTGCTGGACGACGGCGCCGTACGGGCCGTGGTCACCCGCAACGCCTCCCTGCTGCCGGCCGGGGTGACCGATGTCCGCGGCCGGTTCACCGCCGGCGAGGCCGTCGACCTGGTCGATCTCCAGGGGCACGTGGTGGCCCGCGGGCTGGTCAACTTCGACGCCGACGAGATCCCCGCGCTGCTGGGCAAGACCACCCGCCAGATCGCCGCCGAGCGCGGCAGCGGCTATGACCGTACGGTGGTGCACAAGGACGCCCTCGTCGTGATGGACCCGGGCTCGAACGACCACTGAGCCCGGCGCTACCGGCGGGTAACCAATCTGTTGCAACTCTGCGCGCGATGTGTCTTACGGCGTACATCTGGGCTAGGGTCACTTTTCGTTCGTCAGCCGCCCGGGCGCGTAGACCTTTGCCCATCGGTCCGGGGCCCGCCAAGACACGAGGTGAACCGCGTGCGAAACACAACAATCTTGCGTCGGGGGATCGCTGCCATCGCAGCGCTCGCCCTGGCCGGAAGCCTGGCCTCCTGCGCCCAGAGTCAGCGTGAGACCGGCTCCACCACCACCGAGCAGGGTGGCGGCGACTTCGTCTTCGCCGCGTCGTCCGACCCGGTGATGCTCGATCCGGCGATGGCCAGCGACGGCGAGACCTTCCGCATCGCCCGCCAGCAGTTCGAGGGCCTGGTGAGCACCAAGCCCGGCACCACCGAGCTGGAGCCGCTGCTCGCGACGGAGTGGAAGGCCTCCGAGGACGGCAAGTCCTACACCTTCACGCTGCGCGAGGGAGTCAAGTTCTCCGACGGCACCGACTTCAACGGCGAGGCCGTCTGCGCCAACTTCGACCGTTGGTACAACTGGACCGGGGTGAACCAGTCCGAGAACATCTCCTACTACTACGGGAAGCTGTTCCGGGGCTACAAGACCGGCAAGACCGGCGGCATCTACGACAGCTGCACGGCCGGCAGCGCCACCGAGGCCACCGTCAAGCTGACGAAGCCGTTCGCCGCCTTCGTCCAGGCGATGACCCTGCCGGCGTTCTCGATGCAGAGCCCGACGGCGCTCAAGAAGTACAACGCCGACGACACCCAGGGCACCGAGGAAGACCCGCGGTTCTCCGCGTACGCGACCGAGCACCCCACCGGCACCGGCCCGTTCGTGTTCGAGAAGTGGGAGCGGGACCAGCAGGTCACGCTGAAGCGCAACGACAGCTACTGGGGCGAGAAGGCCAAGGTCGAGAAGGTGATCGTCCGGACCATCTCCGACCCGAAGGCGCGCACCCAGGAGCTGCAGGCCGGCAACATCGACGGCTACGACCTGGTCGGTCCCGCGGACGTGCAGCCGCTGAAGGACGCCGGCTTCCAGATCCAGAACCGGCCGGCCTTCAACATCTTGTACCTGGGCATGAACCAGAAGAACAAGGCGCTGCAGGACGTCAAGGTGCGCGAGGCCATCGCTCACGCGATCGACAAGGCCGCCGTGGTCAAGTCCTCGCTGCCCGAGGGATCGGTGCCCGCCAAGGAGTTCATGCCCAACCTGGTGGAGGGCTACAACGACTCGATCCAGGATCCCGCCTACGACGTCGCGGAGGCCAAGAAGCTCCTCAAGGAGGCCGGGCAGGAGAACCTCGAGCTCAAGTTCGCCTACCCGACGGGCGTCTCCCGGCCGTACATGCCCTCGCCGGAGGACACCTTCGCGGTGATCAAGTCCCAGCTGGAGAAGGCCGGGATCAAGGTCACCCCGGTGGCGGCCAAGTGGAGCCCGGACTACCTGGACATGATCCAGGGCGACGCCGGGACCGACAAGCACGACATCCACCTGCTCGGCTGGACGGGTGACTACAACGACCCGGACAACTTCGTCGGCGTCTTCTTCGGCGGCAAGTCCGCCGAGTGGGGCTTCGACAACCCCGAGCTGTTCAGCGCCCTCTCGGCCGCACGTGAGCTGCCGACCCGGGACGAGCAGGTGCCGGCGTACGAGAAGATCAACGCCCAGATCGCCGAGTACGTCCCGGGCATCCCGCTGGCCCACCCCGCCCCGTCGCTGGCTTTCGCCAAGGGCGTGGAGGGCTACGTCGCCAGCCCGGTGCAGGACGAGGTCTGGAACAACGTCACCGTCACTCGCTGACGTGATCATCTGACGCGGCGGGGCGGCACCTCGGCTGAGGTGTCGCCCCGCACCGTGTCGACTCGTCTCGATTCCCCGACGCCTGAGGAGGAGGGCAGCTGTGCTCAGATTCGTCGTCCGGCGCATCCTGCTGATGATCCCGGTGCTGCTGGGGCTGGTCGTGCTGCTCTTCATCTGGGTGCGCGCGCTGCCGGGGGACCCGGCCCGGGCCCTGCTGGGCGAGAAGGCCACCCCGGAGTCCATCGCCTCGGTCAACGCCCAGTACGGCTTCGACCAGCCGCTGCTCCAGCAGTTCCTGATCTACGCCTCGCAGCTGCTGCAGGGCAACTTCGGCAACTCCCCGCGGACCGGTGAGCCCGTGCTGGAGACCTTCCTCGAACGCTTCCCGGCCACCCTGGAGCTGGCCATCGCGGCGCTGATCTTCGCCGTGGTGGTGGGGATCCCGCTCGGCTACTGGGCCGCCAAGCGGGCCGGTGGCTGGCTGGACACCTTCGCGGTCGGCACCTCGCTGGCCGGGGTGGTGATCCCGGTGTTCGTGCTGGCGTACCTGCTCAAGCTGGTCTTCGCGGTCGGCCTGCCCGGAGCGCTCGGGGTGCTGGCCGTGCTGCCGTCCTCGGGTCGCCAGGATCCACGGATCGACGCCACCCACATCACCAACTTCTACGTGCTGGACGGGCTGCTGACCCGGGAGTGGGACGCGTCCTGGGACGCGGTCCTGCACCTGATCCTGCCGGCCATCGCGCTGGGCTCCATCCCGTTGGCGATCATCGTCCGGATGACCCGGGCCTCGGTGGTCGACGTGCTCAACGAGGACTACGTCCGCACGGCCAACGCCAAGGGACTCTCCCAGGGCGTGATCACCCGCCGGCACGTGCTGCGCAACGCGCTGCTGCCGGTGATCACCGTGATCGGCCTGCAGACCGGCGCGCTGCTGGCCGGGGCGGTGCTGACCGAGTCGGTGTTCGCGATCAACGGCATCGGCTCCTACCTGTTCGCCGCGATCAGCAGCCTGGACTTCGCCGTGCTGCAGGGCTTCATCTTGTTCATCGCGGTCATCTACGCCGTGGTGAACCTGCTGGTCGACCTGGCGTACGGCGTCATCGATCCCCGACTGAGGACGAGGTGATCTGTCGATGACCGCATTGGACGCGACCCAGGGCGCCATCACCGAAGGTTTGCTGGGCAAGCCGTTCGAGGACGAACGCGGCACCAGTCTCTGGCGCGGTGCGTTCCGCCGCCTCCGGCGCAACCCGTCGGCGATCATCGGCGCCGCCATCGTGGCGATGCTCGTGCTGATCGCGGTCTTCGCCCCGCTGCTGGCCCCGTACGAGCCGGCGACGAGCGAGTGGATCGACCAGGTCACCCCGAGCTCGGTGCCGGGGCCGTCTCCCGAGCACCCGCTCGGGCTGGACCCCTTCGGCTCCGACCTGCTCACCCAGCTGATCTACGGCGCCCGGCAGACGCTGGTCATCGGCATCGTCTCGACCATGATCGGCCTGCATCGGCGGGGCGCTGCTCGGCGTCCTCGCCGGCGGGCTCGGCGGCTGGTGGGACACCGGGGTGATGCGCTTCGTCGACATCCTGCTGTCGATCCCCTCGCTGCTGCTCGCCGTCAGCATCGCCGCCGTCCTCGGCCGGAACCCGCTGGGCGATCATGATCGCCATCGGCGTCGCCCAGGTGCCGATCTTCGCCCGGCTGCTGCGCGGCTCGATGCTGGGTCAGCGCGGCCAGGACTACGTGCTGGCGGCCTCCTCGCTGGGGCTGCGCCAACGCCGGATCGTGATGAGCCACGTGCTGCCCAACTCCCTCGGTCCGCTGATCGTCCAGGCCACCCTGGTGCTGGCCACCGCCATCATCGAGGTGGCCGCGCTGTCGTACCTCGGGCTCGGGCAGCCCGACCCGGCCGTCGCCGAGTGGGGCCGGATGCTGGTCAAGGCCCAGGACCGGCTGCAGACCGACCCGCGGCTGGCGATCCTGCCCGGCATCTGCATGGCGGTCACCGCCCTGGGCTTCACCCTGTTCGGCGAGGCGCTGCGCGAGGCCCTGGACCCGAAGTCGAGGCGATGATGAGCTGACGACGACCCTGATCCGAGGCCGACCCCGAGCCGGCGGCGAACCGGGACGAGAACCTGCTCGAGGTCGACAACCTGACGCGTCACCTTCGCCCGCAAGGGATCGCGACCCGTGCACGCCGTGGACGGGGTCTCCTTCGAGGTGCGCCCGGGGCAGGTGGTCGGCATCGTCGGGGAGTGCGGCAGCGGCAAGTCGGTCACCTCGCTGGCGGTGATGGGCCTGCTGCCCAGCCGCGGCGTGCAGGTCAGCGGTCAGATCCGCTACCGCGGCCGGACCTGCTGGGCGCCGGGGCCAAGACGCTGAACGACCTGCGCGGTCGCGAGATCGCCATGGTCTTCCAGGACCCGATGAGCTCGCTGAACCCGGTGGTGCCGATCGGCGTCCAGGTGACCGAGGTGCTGCTGCGCCACTCCGACGTGTCCCGGGGCGAGGCCAAGGCGGAGGCCGCCGAGCTGCTCCGACGCTGCGGCATCCCGGACCCGCGCCGCCGGCTCAAGGAGTACCCCCACCAGATGTCCGGCGGGATGCGGCAACGGGCGCTGATCGCGATCGCGCTGGCCTGCAAGCCCGCGCTGCTGATCTGCGACGAGCCGACCACCGCGCTCGACGTGACCATCCAGGCGCAGGTGCTCGAGCTGCTGAAGGAGCTGGTGGCCGACCTGGACACGGCCATGATCATGATCACCCACGACCTCGGGGTGGTGGCCGGGCTGTGCGACTTCGTCAACGTGATGTACAGCGGGCGGATCGTCGAGTCCGCCAGCCGACGGGAGCTGTTCGCCCATCCGCGACACCGCTACACCGAAGGCCTGCTGGCCTCGCATCCCCCGGCTGGACAGCCCGCGCGGGTGAGCCGCTGCGACCGATCCGGGGCACCCCGCGCGACGTCATCTCCTGGTCGAAGGCCTGCGCCTTCGCCCCGCGCTGTGATCATGCCGACGACGCCTGCGCGACGCCGGACCTGGCGCTGCTGGTCGACGGTCCCGGTGATCACCGGATGCGCTGCGTCCACCCGGCCCCGCTGCCCGGGACGACGCCGGATGGACCTGGGGAACCGGAACCCGATGAACCGGCTGAAGCGGAGAGGGTGGACCGGTGAGCGGCGACGGCACGGCCCTGCTGCAGGTCACCGGTCTGCAGGTGCACTTCCCGATCAAGCAGGGCATCGTCTTCGACCGCACAGTCGGTCAGGTCCGAGCTGTCGACGGCGTCGACCTGACGGTGGCGCGCGGGCAGACGTACGGGCTGGTGGGGGAGTCCGGCTGCGGCAAGTCCACCCTGGGGCGGGCGTTGCTCCGGCTCGAGGAGCCGACCGCCGGCTCGGTGATCTTCGACGGCGTCGACGTGGGCTCGCTCAAGCCCGAGCCGCTGCGCCGGCTGCGCCGACGGATGCAGATGGTGTTCCAGGACCCGCTGTCCAGCCTCAACCCGCGGCAGTCGGTGGAGAGTCTGCTGGTCGAGCCGCTGAGCGTGCACGGCCTGTCGACACAGGACACCGAGGAGTACGGGCCCGACGCGGCGAAGGCGCACCTGGCCAAGGCCGCCGCCATGCTGGAGGTGGTCGGCCTGCCCCGGTCGGCGCTCTCCCGCTACCCGCACGAGTTCTCCGGTGGGCAGCGGCAGCGGATCGGCATCGCCCGGGCCATGGTGCTCAACCCCGACCTGGTGATCGCGGACGAGCCCGTCAGCGCGCTCGACGTCTCCGTGCAGGCCCAGGTGATCAACCTGCTGGAGGACCTGCAGGAGATGCTGGGGCTGACCTACCTGGTGATCGCGCACGACCTGGCCGTCGTCCGCCACATCAGCGACACCGTCGGGGTGATGTATCTCGGGCGGCTGGTGGAGGAGGCGCCCAGCGACGACCTGTACGAGCGTCCCCTGCACCCGTACACGATCGCGCTCATGTCGGCCATCCCGATCCCCGATCCGGAGGTGGAGGACCACCGGGAGCGGATCCTGCTGCGCGGCGACCTGCCGAGCCCGGCGAACCCGCCGAGCGGCTGCCGCTTCCACACCCGCTGCCCCTACCGGCAACCGACCCGCTGCGACACCGAGGTGCCCGAGCTGCGAGTGATTCCCGCGCTGGGGGAGGGGCGCCGGGTCGCCTGTCACTGGGCCGAGGAGATAGCCGCCGGCACGGTGGGCGTCGCCGATCCCGACCTGGTGGTGGAAGCGGTCCGGTGAGCTCGGAGGTTCGGGTGGCGCGGGCGGCCCTGGAGACCCCGGTCGGGCGGATCGTGGTCGTCGCCGACAGCGAGAGGGTGCGGCGGCTGTCCTGGTCAGCCGTCGAGCCGACCGTCGACGTGCCCGAGCACGGCAGCGTGCTGGAGCGGGCGGTCCGCGAGCTCGAGGAGTACTTCGCCGGGCGTCGTCGCCGGTTCGAGGTGCCCGTGGATCTCGACGGGCTCGAGCCGGTCACCCGGCAGGTGCTGGTCACCTTGCAGGAGGACGTCCCGTACGGCCGGGCGATCACGTACGGCGAGCTGGCCGTCCTCAGTGGCACGGGACTGCCGCCGCGGGCCATCGGCTCGGTGATGGGCGCCAACCCGGCACCGATCGTCATCGGCTGTCACCGGGTGCTGGCCGGCGACGGTCTGGGCGGCTACTCCGGCGGACCCCCCGGTCAGGGGCTGGAGACGAAGCGGTGGCTGCTCGAGCACGAGGAGATCCTGCCGCCGCGCCTGTGGTGAGTCAGATTCCTACGCAACGGGTGAGAAATTCCTGAGGCTCGGGCGACGAGTGCCTCGAGACGTCGTGATCTGTGCGAAGATGGGGGACTCAATCCACTTAGGGTCACCTAACTGGTCAACGGCGAC
This sequence comes from uncultured Actinomycetota bacterium, assembly GCA_963794405.1. Taxonomy (GTDB): domain Bacteria; phylum Actinomycetota; class Actinomycetes; order Propionibacteriales; family Propionibacteriaceae; genus Microlunatus. The sequence goes on along the minus strand of CAWCDP010000010.1, from coordinate 539,140 downwards.
GAAGGGACAGATGCCGAGATGACGGCGCTGCCGGAGGCCTATTTCCGGGCCGAGGTGACCGAGGTGACGAGCCTCTCGTCGGTGATGCGGCGGATCGTCCTCGGTGGCGACGGTCTGGCGGACTACCGCTCCTCGGGTGCCCCCGACGAGTGGTTGCGGCTGATGGTCCCGCCGCAGCCGCAGCAACACGTCGAGCTGCCGGTCAAGCACGGTCAGCAGTTCCACTTCGCCAATCCGCAGCCGTCCCCCCGGTGGTACAGCGTGCGCCGCTGGGACGCCGAGCTGCACCGGGTCACGGTGGATGTCGTGGTTCACGAGCACGGTGTGGCGACGCGGTGGGCGGAGAGCGTGCGACCCGGCGACCAGCTGCTGATCTCGCAGCCGCACGGCCGGGGGGTGAACAGCGACGCCGACTGGGTGCTGATCCTGGCCGATCAGACCGGCATCCCCGCCGCGTGCCGGATCCTGGAGAGCCTGTCGCCCCACCAGCATGCGCACGCCGTGTTCGAAGCCCCCAACGAGGCCGCGACGTTCCAGCCGACCTCGCCGGCCGACCTCAAGGTCTGCTGGGCCTACAACCCGTCTCCGGCGACGATTCCCAGCCCGCTCAGTGCGGCAGTGCGCACGATCGAGCTGCCGCCCGGCCAGGGCTACGTGTGGATGGCCGGTGAGGCGGCCTGTGCCCGCGACGTCCGCCGGTACTTCCGCCACGAGCTGAAGTGGCGCTCGCAGCACTTCGACATCGTGGGCTACTGGCGCCCCGACCAGGAGGCCTACCAGCGCCGGTATCGCGAGGTGGAGGGGCGTGTCGCCGAGGTCTACGAGGCGGGCCGCCGAGCGGGAGCCGACTCCGAGGACATCCTGGACGAGGTGTTCTCGGTGATGGAGTCCCGCGGGCTGTAGGCCTCAGCTGCCGTGCAGGCTAGGCCCTTCTGAATCGATTTTGTCGTACGGTCACATCGGCCCTAGAGTTGTCCTCGACCGCACCGCGACGCACTCGAACGGACGGCGCTCGCTCGGCACCGCCGCCGGCCCCTCCCTCACCTCGTACGCCCGCGGTTGCAGCTGCGCGACCGCAGAAAGATCGATCCGCCGTGTTCGTCGCCGCTCTGGGCTGGCTCGCCGCCGCCCTCGCCGCCACTGTCGCCATCCCCCAGGTCGTCAAGCTCGTCCGCAACCGCACCACCGCGGGCATCTCGCTCACCGCCTGGCGTCTCACCCTGGCCGCCAACGTGGCCTGGACCGGTCACGGCTTCGTGGCCGGGCACACCAACATCTGGTTGCCCAACCTGATGTTCATGGTCTGCAGTCTCATCATCTTGAACCAGCTGCGCCGCGACCGGGCGCTCGGCTGGGTCGCCACCTACGCCCCCAGCCTGGTGCTGGGCCTGACCACCCTGGGTCTCGACGTCACCTACGGGCCGGTGGTGTTCGCGATCGCCGCCGGTCTGCCCTCGGTGATCGCCCAGATGCTGCAGTTCCAGGAGCTGGTCGTGGCGCCGCGCATCAGCGGTGTCTCGCTGCCCTTCCTGGCGTTGAACTGGGTCAACCAGGCGCTCTGGTTCTCCTGGGCGCTGCTGGTCGGTGAGCAGTCGATCACCATGGTGGCCTCCACGATGGGTGTGTTGATGGGGCTGAACCTGCTCTGGGCCCTCCTGCGCCGACGGGGCGTCGTGCGCGCCCGGCTCGCCCTGATGTCCGCCTGAGGCATTTCCAGGCGGCGATTACATGCTTACACTGCTCGTGTGAGCAGCCTCCCGGGTGAAGAGGGTCGCCCCTCGTTGTACGACTGGGCCGGCGGCCAGGAGGCGCTGGCGCGGATGATCAACGCCTTCTACGACCGGGTGGAAGGCGATGAGCTCCTCGCGCCGTTGTTCGGCGGCGCGGTGACTGCCGAGCACCGTGACCACGTGATCGCGTGGTGGAGCGAGGTCTTCGGCGGTCCGACCCGCTACACCGACGAGCTGGGCGGGTATCCGCGCATGGTGCACAAGCACGTCGGCCTCGGTATCACCGCGGAGCAGCGGCACCGGTTCGCCTCCCTGATGAGTCTCGCGGCCGACGATGCCGGTCTGCCGGACGACCCCGAGTTCCGGGCGGCGCTGGTCGGTTACCTCGAGTGGGGGACCCGGATCGCCCTGGCCAACTCCGCGCCCGGGGCCGCCGTCGTCCCGGACGCACCCGTCCCGCGCTGGGGCTGGGGGGTCGCACCGCCGTATCTTCCGGACTAGATTTCTGCACCTACACAGGTAGATCTGCACCTACGCAGGGAGATGATCTGCACCTACACAGGTAGATCTGCACGCACGCACGCAGGCAGAGCCGAGGAGAGACGTCGTGAGTGTCACCGAGCAGGCCGTTCGAGCGCGCGAGGCGGCCAGAACGCTGGCCGGTGCCCCGCGGGCCGCCAAGGACGCCGGGCTGCAGCGCATGGCCGACGCCCTGGACAAGGCCGAGACCGCGGTGCTGGACGCGAACGCCGTCGACGTCGCTCGGGCCGAGGCCAACGGAACCAGCGCTTCTCTCATCGACCGGCTGCGGCTCACCCCCGACCGGATCGCCGGGATGGTGCAGGGCCTGCGGGACCTCGCCGGTCTGCCCGACCCGGTCGGCGACGTGGTCCGCGGCTGGACCAACGCCAACGGCGTGCAGGTACGCCAGGTGCGGGTCCCGTTCGGTGTGGTCGGCATCATCTACGAGGCGCGCCCCAACGTGACGGCCGACGCCGGCGGGATCTGCCTCAAGTCCGGCAACGCCGCCCTGCTGCGCGGATCCTCCTCGGCCGCCGACTCGAACGCCGCGATCGTCGAGGCCCTCCGCCACGGACTGGCCGACGCCGACCTGCCGGTCGACGCGATCCAGCTGATCCCCGGGCCCCGCGAGGTGACCGCGGAGCTGATGGCGGCCCGCGGGTTGGTGGACGTCCTGATCCCCCGCGGCGGCGGCGGTCTGATCGAGGCGGTCGTCCGCAACAGCCTGGTGCCGGTGATCGAGACCGGGGTGGGCAACTGCCACCTGTACGTCGACGCCTCGGCCGACCAGGACATGGCCCTGGCGATCCTGCTGAACGCCAAGACCCAGCGGCCCTCGGTCTGCAACGCCGTGGAGACGCTGCTGGTGCATGCCGACGCCGCCGCGGAGTTCCTGCCCCGGGCGCTGACCGCCCTGGGCGAGGCCGGCGTGACGGTGCACGGTGACGACCGCACGGCCGCGTACGGCGAGGTGAAGCCGGCGACCGAGGCGGACTTCGCCGACGAGTACCTGTCCCTCGACCTGGCCGCTGCGGTGGTCGACGACCTCGACGGCGCGCTGGCGCACATCCGGCGCTACAGCACGGGCCACAGTGAGACGATCATCACCGAGTCGCAGCGCGCGGCGCAGCGCTTCACGGCCGAGGTTGACGCGGCGGCGGTGCTGGTCAATGCCTCCAGCCGGTTCGTCGACGGCGGTGAGTTCGGCTTCGGCGCAGAGATCGGCATCTCCACCCAGAAGCTGCACGCCCGCGGCCCGATGGGGCTGCCGGAGATGACCTCGACCAAGTACGTGGTGGTCGGCGACGGTCAGGTGCGCTGAGCCGCTAGGCTGCGGCCAGGAAACAGTCCCGTCCGGTGGTCACGTACTCGCCGTACGACGAGCTCACGGAGAGGTGCGAGGTGAACTTCGGTCTGACACTGCTGGAGGCGGAGGCCCACCGTGAGATCCCGATCCCGGCCTGGGGCTTCGGCATCATCGCCTTCGCCGTCCTGGTGATCCTGCTGCTCGTGACCTACTCGATCGGCAAGGGCCGCCCGCACAGCTGAATCGTGACCGACATCTCTGCGGCCGTCCGGGAGCCCCGCGCGACGCTCGGCCTGGCGCGTGACCCCGCGGCACGCCCGGGTCACCGCCATCGCCTGGGCGTGATGGGTGGCACCTTCGACCCGATCCACCACGGCCACCTGGTCGCCGCCAGCGAGGTGGCCAGTCGGTACGCCCTCGACGAGGTCGTCTTCGTCCCCACCGGGGAGTCCTGGCAGAAGTCGAACAAGCGGGTGTCAGCGGCCGAGGACCGCTATCTGATGACGGTGATCGCCACGGCCTCGAACCCCCGCTTCAGCGTCAGCCGGGTGGACATCGACCGCGGCGGACCCACGTACACGGTCGACACCCTGCGTGACCTGCGCGAGGAGCGGGGGGACGACGTCGACCTGTTCTTCATCACCGGTGCCGACGCCCTGGCTCAGATCCTGACCTGGCGGGACGTGCAGACCCTGTTCGACCTGGCTCACTTCGTCGGCTGCACCCGTCCGGGAGTGGAGCTCCACTCGCCCGCGATCGCCGAGCTTCCGCCGGAGCGCATTACCCTGATGGAGGTGCCGGCGCTGGCCATCTCGTCCACGGGATGCCGGGAGCGGGTGACCGCTCGCCAGCCGATCTGGTATCTGGTGCCGGATGGCATCGTGCAGTACATCGCCAAGCGCGGGCTCTACCTGCCCTGACCGCCCGGCACGTGCACCCGCACGACGACCGCACCGACACGACCGTACGAACAGAAGAGAGTTCCTTGACCGCCACCGATCACGCCCTGCAGCTCACCCAGGCCGCCGCCGCGGCCGCCGCCGACAAGCTCGGCACCGATCTCGTCGCCTTCGACGTCTCCGAGCAGCTGGCCATCACCGACGTCTTCCTCGTCGTCACCGCCACCAACGAACGGCAGGTCGGAGCCGTCGTCGACGGCATCGAGGAGGCGCTGCGGGCGCTGGATGCCAAGCCCGCCCGGCGGGAGGGCGACCGCGAGCAGCGCTGGGTGCTGCTGGACTACCTGGATGTCGTGGTGCACGTGCAGCACGACGACGAACGCCGCCTGTACGCCCTCGAGCGCCTCTGGCACGACTGCCCCCGGATCCCGTTGCTCGTGGACAACCGGCGTTGACCGCCGCCCAGCTGATCGTGCTGCGGCACGGTCGGACGGCGTGGAACGCCACCGGCCGCTTCCAGGGCCAGGCCGACATCGGCCTGGACGAGCGCGGGCGGGCGCAGGCCGAGCGAGCCGCCGAGCTGCTGGCCGAGCTGGCGCCGACGGAGATCCACTCCAGCGACCTCTCCCGGGCCCGTCAGACGGCCGCCCCTCTGGCCGCACGGTGCGGTCTGCCGGTGCACACCGACGAACGGCTGCGGGAGATCCACGTCGGCACCTGGGAGGGGCTGACGATCGAGGAGATGCTCGACCGGGTCGACGACGACCTCAAGCGCGCCTACCTGGCCGGTGAGGACGTCCGCCGATCGGCCACCGGTGAGACGGTGGCCGAGGTGGGGGAGCGGGCCGGCGCCGCGCTCGACGAGATCGGCCTGGCCGCTCCGGACGGCTCCACCGTGGTCGTGGTGATGCACGGCCTGGCCGCCCGGGCGGGCGTCTGCCGCCTCGTCGGTTTCCCGGCGGAGACCTGGAAGCGGCTGAGCGGGCTGGACAACTGCGGTTGGATCTCCGTCGAGCGACACCGCACCGGCGACTACTGGCGGATCACCGAGTACAACGTCACCGCACCGCGACTGTGAGCGGGGCTGAGGCTCCCGAGTCGTCCCCCCAGGAGGGGGCGCCCCAGGAACAGCCGCCCCAGAAGGGGGCACCCCGGGAAGAGCCGCCCCGGGAGGGCACACCTCTCACACTCACGCCGTTCGCCGGGGCCGTGATCCTGGTGGCGCTGGTCCTGGCCGCTTTCAACCTGCGGCCCGCGGTGACCAGTGTCGGGCCGCTGCTGGAGGAGATCCGGACCGGGCTCGGCATGGGCGGCGTGGTGGCGGGTCTGCTGACCGCGTTGCCGGCCGCGTGCTTCGTGGCCTTCGGTTCACTGGCCCCGCGGCTGGTGGCCAGGTCGTTCCCGAGCCGCCTGATCTGGCTCTCGCTGGCCGCCGTGGCGATCGGGTTGGCGCTGCGGCCTTTCATGCCGGGGACGGCGACGTTCGTGCTGGTCAGCTGCGTGGCCCTCGGCGGGATCGGGGTCGCCAACATCATGATGCCGGTCGTGGTGCGGCGGGCCTTTCCGCAGCGGGTCGGGATGGTCACCGGCGTCTACTCGATGGGTCTCACCCTCGGTGCGGCGACCGCGGCCGCGGTCACGGTGCCGCTGACGACCGCCCTCGGTGGCGACTGGCGCTACGGGCTCGCGTTCTGGGCGATCCCCGCCCTGGTGGCGATGGTGGTCTGGATGGGCGTGGCCCGTTGGATCCGGCAGCGGGCCGGGGGGCGTCCGGCCGGCGCGAGCAGCGGTGGGCTGCGGATGACCCGCAGCCGTACGGCGTGGGCGGTGGCGGTCCTGTTCGGGCTGCAGTCGACGCAGGCGTACGTGACCATGGGCTGGGTGCCGCAGATCTACCGCGACGCGGGACTGTCGGCCACGTACGCCGGGGTGCTCCTCGCGCTGATTCCCGCCGTGGGCGTGCCGACGTCGTTCCTGGTGCCGACGCTCGCGGCGCGGATGCGGAGCCAGGGCGGCGTCGCCGTCGCGCTGACCGGTCTGGGCTTCATCGGCTATCTGGGGCTGTGGATCATGCCGACCACCGTGCCCTGGCTCTGGGTGATCGTGCTGGGCATCTCCCAGGGTGTCTTCCCGCTGGCCCTCGCCCTGATCGGGCTCCGGACCCGGTCCGCGGCCGGGACTGTGGGTCTGTCGTCGTTCGGACAGAGTGTGGGCTACCTGATCTCCATCCCCGGCCCGATCGTGGTCGGCGCTCTCTACGGCGCGACGGGTGGCTGGCACCTGCCGCTCGCGCTGTTGCTCGTGCTGCTCGTCCCGCAGGCGGTGGCCGGCGTGTTCGCGGGACGCCGCCGCTACGTCGAGGACGACCTGGGCGTGTGAGCCCGGCGGCACGGCTCGCTGGCTCTAGGATGCTCGCGTGCTCATCCTCGGACTCATCGTCTTCGGCCTGATGGCCGGTGCCATCGCCCAGCTCATCCTCGGCCGCTCGGGCTGGAAGATCAACTGGACGATGGCCCTGGTGACGGGACTGATCGGCTCCTTCGTCGGAGGTCTGCTGATCAGCCTGCTGACCGGCGACGGACTCAACCTGCGGCCGAGCGGCATCATCGGCTCGGTCGTCGGCGCCATCCTCGTCACGCTGGCGTACCAGTGGTGGCAGAAGCGGTCGGCCGGCACGTCGAAGACCGCCTGACCTTCCTCGATCGGGTCGGCTCGATTTCACCTCGACGCGGGTGAGCCTGTATTGTTCATCGGGCGCTCGGAGCCGGATCGATCCGGGATCTGAGAGCACAGCGGGGCATTGGCGCAGTTGGTAGCGCGCTTCCATGGCATGGAAGAGGTCAGGAGTTCGAATCTCCTATGCTCCACCAGCATCTGACCGGGTGCGAGGTCCCGACCTCGTCTCGACAATCCGCACCCCTTTCGATCGACCCCTCTGATCACCAGCTGTCCGGATCGTGCGCCCCCACCGTGCGGTGCCAGGCGTCGTCGTCGGACTCCCTGCGGGGGTGGCCCTGCCAGTACCCGTTGTGGCAGGACGGGCACCGGGGAAGGGCCCTTCCCGTCCCTGAGTCCAACGGGTATCCACAGCAGGTGCAGGTGTAGGTTCCGGCGACGACGTCGTTGCCGGCACGGACAGGTTCGGCCATGCCTGACCGTAGTTCCGCTCGGCCCGGCGCCGTCACACCCGTACGGGTGAACGACGGGCGGCGGTGGTTCGAGCCGGCGATCGCGGGCGTCAGCGCTCGATCACGAAGTGCTCAACCAGGTCTCGCAGAACGCCAGCACAGCCGAGCTGGCGAACACGTCCCCGTGCGGCCTGACCTCACCGATCACCGCCGTCCCGTTGACGATGATGCTGGCGTCCAGGCACGGCACGATCGCGGCGGTCGTCCGGTACTCGTACGGGGTGGTCTCGGTCCAGACGCAGGGCTGCGGGCGTTGCCAGACCAGCTCGACGGTCAGTCCGGGGGAGCTGCACAGCACCAGGTGCTGGTGGTCGCTCCGGGACTCCGTGAAGCGGGACGGGCGGGGATCTGCCCGCTCCAGGCCGTGTCCGAGGAGCGGCTCCCACCGGCGGTTGAACGTCGTCCAGAGCCAGCGCGCCAGTGGTGGGTTGTCGGTGCAGATCGCCGCGCTCATTGGCCCCGGGGCAGCCGCTCCCGGGTCGGTCCAGACCAGCAGCGACGTGCCGGATCCGTGCTCGGTGTAGCGCGCGGACCACAGGCTCGCCACCGCCACCAGGTCCTCGCCGCCCGGGCGGTAGAGCATGATCAACGGGTTCTCACCGGCGAAGACGACTCGGGGCTCGGCTGGAGTCATCCGCCATGATCACATGTGTTGTCCCGGCCCGAGCCGTCAAGGTAGGCGCCGGGGCCGCGCTGGTCGCGATGACCTTCGCGGTCGTCTGAGGCTGGGGGTCGAATGCACGTCTGGCTGCAGCACATCCTCTCCGAGCTCAGCCCGCCGGGCTCACCGACACCGCGGAGGTCGCGGTTCGGCCGTTTCGGACAGTCAGCGCGACAGAGCCGTCTCTCAGCCGGACGTCCTCGTCGATGACGTCGGCGACGAGTCGCCCGTCCACCCACCCGCGGATGACCGGACCGCGGACCTCCAGGGCCAGGTCGTAGGTCGTGCCGTACTCCCAGGTGAGCGGGCTGCCGGCCAGCTCGGTCTCGCCGTGCCAGCGCTTCACCAACCGCACCCGCTGGCGGTCGACCAGCTCGAGGAGGTAGCTGCGCTCCAGCCCCTGGACGCGTGCGGCGAGACCTACGGCGTCGGCCAGGTGAGGCGTCACGTCCGCCGAGACCCGGTAGTCCCGCCACTCGCGGGTTCCCTGGATCATCTGCCCCAGCCCGGCGTCCTGGATCAGCCGGTACGGTTCGGCGGCGTGGTCGCGTCGGTCGACGGCATCGACCCAGGCTCGCTGCCACCTGGCGCCCCCGCGTGATGGGCGCGTGAGGGTGACAGTCGGTTCACCCGACCAGCCCAGCCGGTCGATCAGCACCTCGCTGCCTGCGACGTCGGCGTCCACCGTGACGCCGACGAACGTCACCGGTTGCCCATCGAGGTCGGGTACGGTCCACGACAGCTCGCCGCGCGTGCCCGGCGCCACGGCAGTGGCGGGCCCGGTCAGCCGCTGCAGCACGTCACCGAGCTCTGTCGCATCCGCCGCCATGATCAGCAACCGAGCCACGACCGGTGCGGCACCCGGTGGCACCTCGATCACGGCCCGCACCGTCTGACCCGGGTACAGGGTCGGTGACGCCATCAAGCCATAGCCCGGCATGTTCCAGGCTTCCGGCGGGATGAACGTCGGTGTCGAGACGTCCAGAGAACCCGGCCTGCGGGTGCGGATGGACAGCCGGCCCAGGCCATCCGGCCCGGGCACCTGGACGACATCGCCGTCACCACCTCGGTCCCAGATCCCGAAGCCCTGAACGGATCCGGGGAAGGTGAAGTGGAACCGGGCGCCGTCCTTGGGCACCGTCGGCGTCGATCCGGAGCGGGCCCGCCCGTGCCCGCTGAGACGCAACGCCTCCCGGGCCGCATCCGTGATGACGCCGCCCGGTTCCGCCGTGGGCAGGTAGAGCCGATCCGCGAGCGGTTCGCGGTAGTCGACACCCTGGGTCAGACCGGCCAGGCCGGCGAAGACACCCATCACCGAACCCACGTCGCCGGCATTGGAGTCGGTGTCCCAGCCACAGGTGTTGACCACCGTCATGGCGCGGCCGAAGTCGCCGCCGCTGTGGGCGACCGCGGCGATCACCACGGCGTGGTTCGGGACGACATGGCAGTTGCCGCCGTACCTGTCGTAGCCGTAGCGCTCGGCGATCCTGGCGCGGGTCGCGTGCCAGTCCCCGATGGCTGACCAGCCACGGACGTCGCGGATGACCTCGGCGATCAAGCAGTCCGGTGCGACCTCTCCGAACCCTTCGTCGAGCACCGTCTCGACGTCGGGGGCGACGAACGCCGCCGCGACCATGGCCGCGACCATCCGAGCCGCTTGCAACGCCTCCCCGTCATGACTCACGCTGGCCGCAGCCTCGGCCAGGTCCGCCGCCCGGGTCGGATCCGCCGGACAGGTCATGGCGAAGCCCTCGCAGAAGATCTGGGCGCCGACCTGCTCGGAGACCACCTTCCCGTTCAGCTCGGCCGAACCCGACAGGGGAGCCTCGACCCCGGCTCGCAGGCGCAGGTACGCGGTGTGCTCGGTCGAGTTCCCCAGACCGCCCCACCACAGGACCGTCCGCTCGGGGACCAGCTCGTTCAGCCAGGTCCGTGCCACCGCGCGCGGATCCAGTGACCCGTCGCTCGGGACGTCGTCCAGCACCCGCGGGAAGACCAGGGTGCCGCTGATGTCGTCGTCGGTGACGACCAGCAGGTGGTTGTTCAGCGGTAGATCGGTCCGATGGTTGACGTACCCCGTGATCTCGCCGAGGTCCCGCAGGATCCGGTCGTAGGTCCAGCCCTCGAACGGTCGACCCAGGTAGACGCCGATGATCTTGCCGAGAACCCCGGCGTACACGCGCTCGTCGTAGTCGACGGGCAGCTCACGGACGCTGGACAAGGATCCTCCTAGGGCTTCGGTGGTGCGTTCACGAGATGTCCGGCCAGTCCGCCGACGGTCGGCATACGATCGCCCGGACGTCGCCGTCGATCGTCCAGGCGCCGATGCCGGCGGGCACCGCCCACGCCTGCCCGCGAGTGATCGGCACCAGCTGCTCGGCAGCGAACCTGGTCCAGCCCAGCACGCCGTCACCGTCGAGCACGATCACGACGGCGAAACCGGGGTCGACCGTGACCGGTTCGCCGATGGGTGCCGCGATGTCGATGCGGAAGAAGGGATCCGCGGCCGAGGGCAGGGCGCGCAGCAGGGCGTCGGACCGAGCACCGACTTCGACGTGGTGCCGTAGGACGGACAGCCCGGTGGCGGTGGTGGCGCGATGCTCGACGGCACGCCGGGCCAGGTCGAAGCCGAGACCGAGGTGCGACTCGTCGCGGGTCGCGCTCGTCACCGACCACTCGAGGAGGATCGAGAAGTCGGTCGGTTCCTGCACCTCGACCACGAAGACTCCGGCACCCGTGGCGTGCGGCTCACCGGCCGGCACCAGGATGCCGTCACCGGGTCGGACGGTGATCTTGTTGAGCCGGGCGAGCATCCAGGCCGAGTCCTGTGCGTCGATACTCGCCGCGAGCTCGGCGGGATCGACATCGTCGCGCCAACCGACCCAGACCGCCGGGTCGTCACCCTCGACCGCGAGGACGTACCAGGCCTCGCTCTTGCCGTAGCAGGAGCGCAGGTGGGCCCGAGCGAACTCGCGGGTGGGGTGGACGTGGACGGGCAGCCGCTGACCGGCGTCGAGGAGCTTGACCAGCAGGCCAGTGTCCGCGGCTCCCGCGCCTGGCGCGCCGATCGCCGACCCCGTCCAGCCCACGCGGTCGGCGGCCACGGCATCGGCGAACGGAGTGCCGTCGAAGAGTCGGCTGGAACCGACCGTGGGATCGTCGGCGCGATGAACGGTCGCCGCGAGCCACTCCTCGGGCCGCTTGCTCGACGGCAGCTGGACCCCGCGCAGCGCGGCCAGCAGCCGCCCTCCGTCGTAGAAGTGGTCGATCACGTTCGGCGGCAGCAGCTGGGGACGCATGTTCGCCTCCTCATCTGGATCCGGCTCACCGGAGTTATGGCGTTAGGGTCGTGCCGATCATGCCTCACGGTGCAGGCGCAGCGAACGAGCGGAGGACGATGTCGTCAGCCCAGGAGCCGGCCCCGATGTCGAACGCGCCGGCGGGCACGCCGGTGCCGCCCCTCCAGGGAGCGTCCGGAGCGCGGCCGGTGGCCACCGCTGATCGGACTGTGCACCTCGTCGGTCACGCTCACCTGGATCCGGTCTGGCTGTGGCCGTGGCAGGAGGGCTACCAGGAAGCACGGGCCACGTTCCGATCGGCGCTCGACCGGATGAACGAGGTTCCCGACTTCGTGTTCACCTGCGACCAGATCGTGCTGCTGTCGTGGGTCGAGGAGTCCGATCCCGAGCTGTTCGCCGAGATCACGGCCCGGGTGGTCGAAGGGCGGTGGGTGCACGTGGGCGGTTGGTGGGTTGAACCCGACTGCAACATGCCCGGCGCGGAGAGCTTCGTCCGGCAAGGTCTCTACGGCCAGCGTTACCTGCAGTCGCGGTTCTCCCGGATGGCCACGGTCGGGATGAATGCCGACCCGTTCGGACACAACGCGATGCTGCCGCAGATCCTGCGCGGGCAAGGCATGGACAGCTACATCTTCCTGCGCCCGGGGCCGCACGAGGGCGATCTCGAATCGTCGACGTTCTGGTGGGAGGCCCCCGACGGCAGTCGCGTGCTGGCGTACCGGATCCCCAACGAGTACGGCAGTGGTGCCGGTCCGGTCGACGGACAGCTGGAGAAGGCGATCGCCGCCGCCCGGGACACCGGGGAGATGATCATGGTGTTCTACGGGGTCGGCAACCACGGCGGCGGTCCCACCCGGGCGAACCTCGACTCGATCCACCGGTTCGACCGGATGGGGTCCTTCGGTCGGCTGACGCTCTCCAGCCCACGCGACTACCTGGACGCGGTTCTCGCCCAGATCGCGTCCGGGCGCGAGCTTCCTGTCCGGCGCGACGACCTGCAGCATCACGCGCCGGGCTGCTACTCGGCGCACTCGGGGATCAAGGCCTGGCAGCAGCGGGCGCAGGCTGCGGTGCTGGCGGCCGAACGGTGGGCGGTGTCGCTGACCGTCGGGGCCCCCCGGACCGCGGCCGCGCCCGATGCCTACCCTCGGGAGCGGCTCGAGGCCGCCTGGAAGCAGGTGCTGTTCAACCAGTTCCACGACGTGCTGCCGGGATCGGCGATCGAGCCGTCGTACGACGACGCCCGTGACCAGCTCGGCGAGGCGGTGGCGATCGCCAAGCGGATCACCACCAGGGCCCACAACATGATCGCCCGCCGGATCGACATCCCGTACGAGGACGACAGCCAGCCGCTGGTCGTGTTCAACACCCACCCGTGGCCGGTGGCGGCCGATGTGGTGATGCACTACAACGCCGAGCCGACCGGGGTGCACGTCGTCGACGATGAAGGACGTGCGGTGCTCTCCCAGCCGACGCGTTCGGTGGTCGCGACCGGTGATCAGAGCCGCGGTGCCGTCGCGTTCCGGGGTGAGCTGCCGGGCTTGGGCTACCGGGTGTACCGGCTGCGTCCTGGGGCGGCGCCGCAGCCGGTCGACTCCGACCTGGAGGTCGGGCCGCTGCGTCTGGCCAACCAGGACCTGGAGGTGGTGATCGACGCCACCACCGGATGGCTCACGACGCTGCGAAACCGTCGCACCGGCGTCGACGTGGTGGTCGGGGCCACGCCCAACCTGCACACCCAGATCTGCGCGGACCCGACCGACACCTGGGGTCACCGGGTCGTGTCGTACGCCTGGCCGGGGGTGGCGATGGCGGTGGAGCGGATCCGGGTCATCGACAGCGGCCCCTTGCGGGGGCGGATCCGGGTGGAGCGACGCTGGCGGTCCTCGACGTTGATCGAGGAGATCTCCCTCGGTCCCCACGACGCGGCCGTACGCATCGACGCCACCCTGGACTGGCGCGAGCCGCGACACCTGCTCAAGCTGCGGTTCCCGACCTCCCTGACCGCTCCGCAGGCCACCTACGAGATCCCGTTCGGCACCCTGTCCCGTCCCGTCGACGGAGCCGAGGAGCCGGCGCAGTCCTGGGTCGACCTGACCGGTGTGGTGGAAGGTGCACCGGCGGGGTTGACGGTGATCATCACCGGCAAGCACGGCTTCGACACCTCGCCGGGTGATCGACCGAGTATCGGGGTCACCGCGGTACGCAGCCCGGTCTACTCCTGGCACGATCCCCGGCTGCTCGATCCCGACGGGATCTACAGCCATCAGGACCTCGGTACCCAGCGGTTCAGCTACGAGCTCGTTCCGCACGGGGGAGACTGGCGCACGGCCGATCCGATCCGACGGGCGCGGCTGCTGCTCGCCCCCGTGCGAGCGATGCAGGAGTCGTCGCACCCGGGCCCGTTGCCGCGCGTCGCGTCCTTCGTCGATGACGGCGCTGGATCGGTGATGATCACCGCGGTCAAGGGGAGCGAGGATCCTCCGGAGGGTGATCCGACCGGAGCCGACCTGATCGTCCGAGCCGTGGAGACCCGCGGGGAGCAGGCCCACGCCCGGATCGCCCTCCCCGTGGTGGATCGCGTCCTGGAGGCCGACTTCGGCCCGTACCAGATCCGTACCTTCAAGGTCCCGGCAGATCCGACTCGTCCGTGGGCCCCGGTCGACCTGCTGGAGCGGGATCTCGAGGGCTGAGGCGGGCCACCCGGAGGAGGTGCCGGCCACGCCGCCCCGTCTGTCGCCTCACGTAAGTCATGATGACGTCAGATCACACACCGGAACCACAGCCGCCGACCTCGTCCCGAGGGCGGCGGCCGTCCCTTCGCCTGTGGTCGCCGACGGATGTCTCCGGTCAACCGGACCGCGGAGCGTCAGCTCTGTGGGGCGTCCGAATCGTCGGGATCCGTCGGCGCCCGACGTCTCGCGACGCCACGCTGAGCCGCACCGGTGAGAAGTCTGATCATCAAGCCGAGGATCGCCAGGTTGAGCAGCATCTGCGCCGTCACCAAGAGCATCATCTGGTTGCTCTGCGCGACGATGTCGCCGAACCCGACCGTGGCGAAGACCGTGACCGTGAAGTAGAGCGCGGAGGTCTGATCGAGCTCTGTGGTGAAGGCCGCGGGATCGCCGATCGAGTTGGTCAGGTAGACCCGCGCGAAGATCAGCAGGTAGACGGGCACCAGCACCCCCAGTGCTTCGACCGCCCGCAGGATCGGGTGACGCGACTTCACGATCAGAGGTATCTGCGCCCCCACCAGAACCGCGAAGACGCTCAGGTCCAGCAGCAGCCAGGGCAGGTCCGTGCCGTTGCGGGTGCTGCCCGTGGGGATCGCGTAGTAGGCCACGAGCAGCAGGGTCACCGACAGGATCAACCGCAGCACCATCGGGAGCACGAGGGTCCAGGCGTGCCGAGGACGGGAAGGCAGCGGTGGGCTGGAGCCGATCATGGTCGTCCTACGGTGCGGCGGATCGAGGGGCGTTGTCACGAGTGTGGTCCCGTTCCCACGCCCTGTCGTCATGCAGTGTGCGTGAGATCGGCGGCGGTGACCGCCGGCGCTCATGCGTTGCGGGTGATGCCCTCGGACTCACGGACGACGACACTGTGCCTCGTACGAGGGGAGGATGCATGCGCTGCAGCCAGAACGCAGCCGGTCCGGGCGGCCGCACGCCACCGGCCCGATGACGCGCCGCTCGTCCTGACCGACCGGAACTGGAGGGGGTGTCGTGAGTCTCAGCGCGCTGTGTCTGATCTTGGTCGCGGTGTTCGTCTGGAGCGTGTTCTCCGCACGGGCGGCCGCCATCTCGACCCCGATCTTCTTCGTGACGACCGGGGTCCTGATGGCTCAGGGGCTGCAGCTGGCGGAGCTGGGCTGGGACCCGCACGTGGTCAAGATCATCGCCGAGGTCACCTTGGTGTGGGTGCTGTTCGCCGATGCGTCCCGAGTCCGGATCGCCGAACTCCGCACCGACCTGGCACGCTACCTGCGACTGCTGGGGCTGGGCCTGCCCCTGACGATCGCCCTGGGCACGGTGGCCGCCGCCACCCTCCTCGGGGTGGGTCCGTGGTACGCGCTGCTGCTGGGGGCCGCTCTGGCCCCCACCGATGCGGCCCTCGGGGCTGCCGTGATGGCAGATCGTCGTGTCCCCCGACGGGTTCGGCGAACTCTGAACGTGGAGAGCGGTCTGAACGACGGCATCGCGACCCCGGTGGTCATGCTCGCGTTGGCCGGTATCGCGGCCGCGGCCGGTCTGGGCCACGAGAGCTCCGCGCGGGCTCTGATCGGCCTCCTGCTGGGCCTCCTCGTCGGCGTGGTGGTCGGCGGAGGGGGCGGGGCCGTGCTCCGCATCGCCCGGCGCCGTGGGTGGAGCTCGGACGAGTTCGCCGGTCCGGCGGTGCTGGCGCTGGCGCTGATCGCCTACCTGCTGGCGGTGCTGCTGGATGCGAACGGCTTCGTCGCGGCCTTCATCGGTGGAAGCGCCTACGGCACCTTCGCCGGCCGGGGAGGGGAGAAGGAGGTCTACTACGTGGAGCAGACCTGTGGCCTCGCGTCGATGATCTCGTGGTTCGTCTTCGGCGCCTTGATCGTGCCCGCCCTGGCCACGGAGTGGACCTGGCTCGGCCTGCTGTACGCGGTGCTCAGCCTGACCCTCATCCGGATGCTGCCGGTCGCGGTCTCGCTGCTCGGCACCGACGTCGACCGGGCCACGATGGTCTTCATCGGCTGGTTCGGACCGCGGGGGTTGGCCTCTGTCGTGTTCGCCCTGATCGCCCTGGAGGACCTGCACGGCGTCGAGGGCCCGGTCGAGGAGGTGGTCGGTGCCATCGGTCTCACCGTGCTCCTCAGCGTCGTCGTCCACGGGCTGAGCGCCCGCCCCCTCGCAGGTCTGTACGCCACCGATCGGACTCACGGGCACGATGACATTCGGCACCCGGAGCCGGCCCTGCGGAGGTTCGTCAGCCAGACCCAGAGATCGCGACGACAGGAGACGTCATGAACGAGCCATCGCCCGGTTCCGACCCCCGCCCGCCGGAGCCAGGACGGGCGGGACCCACCTCTCTGGGAGAGGACCTGGCGGTCCCGGCCGATCTCGGGGAGGAGCTGGCGGTCAATCGCGCGCTCTGGACGCTGGTGAATGAGCAGTTCACCGACGCCGAAGCCATCGCTGCCTGGTCCGCGGACGAGCTCGTGTGGGGGCTGTTCGGCAACACCGAGCGGCGGCTGCAGGCGCTCGGTGACGTCGCCGGGCTCGACGTGGTCGAGCTCGGCTGCGGCACGGCCTTCTTCTCGGCGGGGCTGGCCAGGCTCGGCGCGCGGCCGGTCGGTGTCGACCTGACCCCGGCCCAGCTGGTCACCGCCCGTCGCTGTCAAGATCACTTCGGGCTCAGCTTCCCGCTGGTCGAGGCCGACGCGACAGCCGTACCGCTCCCGGACCGGTCCTTCGACCTCGTCGTCAGTGAGTACGGAGCCTGCGTCTGGTGCGACCCGCAGCGCTGGGTCCCGGAGGCCGCCCGGCTGCTGCGGCCCGGAGGCCGGCTGGTCTTCCTGACCAACAGCGTCCAGGTGGCCCTGTGCGTGCCGGACAGTGGCGGGCACGCCGGCGACCGCCTGCTCCGGCCGCAGAATCGGGCGCCGCGGGTGGAGTGGCCGGGTGGCGGCGTCGAGTACCACCCCAGTCACGGCGCGTGGATCCAGATCCTGCGCACCAGCGGCTTCGCCGTCGAGGCCCTGCACGAGCTCTACGCCCCCGACGGCGCGAACACCCCCGCCTACTACGACATCGCCACCGCGGAGTGGGCCAGCCGGTGGCCGGTCGAGGACCTGTGGGTCAGCCGCCTCACGCTGTGACCCGGTAGACCCTCACCGGCCCACCCTCACTGCCTGGCCATCGCGACCCGCAGCCGCTCGTCCGGGTCGATGAAGTGGTCGTGGTCGTCGTCACCGAGATCGAGCTGCACCCAGGTGATCTTGCCCGTGAACCGGCTGTCGGCGGCTGTGTAGTCGGACGTCACGGTGGTGCCGGACTCGTAGCCGATGTCGGTGGTCTCGTCGGCGGAGAAGATCATCGCCTGGGTGAGGGCGACGCGCCCGGTGGCGACCGGGTCGCCGTCGTAGTACAGCGTCACGTCACCGCCCTTGGCCAGGCCACCACCGTCGTAACCGAACTCCATCCGCACCTGGTGGGTGCCGGGGGGGATCGGCCGGTCCGCCTCCGTGGCGAACTCGTGGATGCCGAGGACGTTGTAGACGAACTTCGCCCTTCCGTCGCGGGCGTAGAGCGCCCAACCGCCGAAGCGGCCACCCTGCGCGATGATCACTCCGCTCGCCCCGCTGTCGGGGATGGTCACCTCGGCGGTCACCGAGAACGACTTGTTCTTGATGCTGAGCACGCTGTTCTCCGACAGTCGACCCATGCCGGGGAAGAACTGCTGGGACTTCCCGTGGATGAGGGTCGGCCGTCCGGCCAACGACGGTTCGAGTCGTTCGGCGCCGCGATCGTCGAGCGGCAGCACGTTGTGCTTCCCGGCCTCGATCAGCCACAGACGCTGCAGCTTGGCCAGCATCTCGGGATGCTCCGCGGACAGGTCATGGGCCTGGCTGTAGTCGCTGCTCCCGTCGTACAGCTCCCAGACGTCGTCGTCGAACGCAGGGAGCCCTCCGCCGGTCATGACCCAGGGCGTCCGGTGCTTGGTGACGGCGCTCCACCCGCGGTGGTAGATGCCGCGGTTGGCGAACATCTCGAAGTACTGCAGATCATGGCGTTCCTGATCTTCTCTTCCGTTGAAGGTGTAGAGCATGCTGCGCCCCTCCATGGGCGACTGCTGCACACCGTTGACCATCGTCGGCTCGGGCAGGCCGGCCGCCTCCAGGATCGTCGGGGCGACGTCGATCACGTGCGTGAACTGCGACCGCAGACCGCCCTGCTCCTCGATCCCGCTCGGCCAGTGCACGATCGTGCCGTTGCGGGTCCCGCCCCAGTGGGACGCGACCTGCTTGGTCCACTGGAACGGGGTGCACATCGCCCACGCCCACCCGACCGAGTAGTGGTTGTAGGAGGACGGCGTACCGAGCTCGTCGATCTTGCTGAGCAGGAACTCCGGAGTCTCCAGCGCGGCCATGCCGTTGAAGTTCGCCATCTCGTTGAAGGCGCCGTTCATGGTGCCCTCGGCCGACGCCCCGTTGTCACCGACGATGTAGTAGATGATCGTGTTGTCGAGGATGCCGAGGTCCTCGATGGCGTCGACCAGCCGACCGACGTGGTGGTCGGTGTGCTCGAGGAACCCCGCGTACACCTCCATCTGACGGGCCAGCACCGGCTTCAGCTCATCCGGCATGTCGTCCCAGGCGGTGATCTCGTCGTGCCTGGGGGTCAGCTGGGCATCCGCCGGGATCACCCCGAGCTCCTGCTGGCGGGCGAAGGTCCGTTCCCGCTGGACGTCCCACCCGTCGTCGAAGGCCCCCTTGTACTTGTCGGCCCACTCCACGGGGACGTGGTGCGGGGCGTGCGTGGCGCCGGGAGCGAAGTAGACGAAGAAGGGCTTGTCGGGCATCAGCGCCTTCTGCTGGCGCACCCACCCGACCGCCCGGTCCGTCAGGTCCTCGGTCAGGTGATAGCCCTGTTCCGGCGTCGCGGGCGGCTCGACGGGGGTGGTGCCGTCGTACAGCGCCGGGTCCCACTGGTTGTTCTCGCCACCGATGAAGCCGTAGAACGTCTCGAACCCACCGCCACCGGAGGGCCAGGAGTCGAACGGCCCCATCGGCGACGACTGCCAGACCGGCACCTCGTGGCACTTCCCGAACTGGGCGGTCGAGTAGCCGTTGAGCTTCAGGGTCATCGCCAGCGGCGCCTTGGTGTTCGGCCGCAGCGAGCTGTTGCCCGGAGCCGAGGTCGCGGTCTCGGTGATGCTGCCCATGCCCACCGAGTGGTGGTTGCGGCCCGACAGCAACGCGGCCCGGGTCGGGGCACACAGCGCGGTGGTGTGGAACCGGTTGTACCTGAGACCACCGGCCGCCAGCCGATCCGCCGTGGGCGTGCGGCACGGCCCGCCGAAGGTGCTGGCCGCGCCGAAGCCGACGTCGTCCAGCAGCACGATCACCACGTTCGGTGCGCCGGCCGGGGGGACCAGCGGCTCGATCGGGGGAAACGTCGTGTCCGGGTCCTTCGCGTCGTAGGTCGTCAGACCTGGCGAGGGACGGTCCGGGATCGGCAGCATGGTGCGCGCATGGCGGTCGGGACTCATGGTGTTCCTCCAGTCGGACGACTCGCCGAAGAGGTCGCGTCGTGCTGCCGAAACTAGTGCGGGCCCGATCCGGTGGTCATCACCCAGTCTGAGTGAAGGCCCGAGCGGCCGTTCGCCGGTCGGGCGACCGTCCGAAACCCCTGCTGTGCAGACCATGCGGGCCGAGCCGACATCGGACCGTCCGGGCCTCACGGTCCGTGCGCCGGACTTCATCCCATGTGGGTGATGTCACCTCGACAGGCCCGGATGGATGCTCATTCCAGGTGCTCCGATGACGGCCGGTGTCGAGCCGGACGATCGATGCGAGCACACCGACACCGAAGGAGACGGTCAGGTGGATGAAGATCAAGTAGGGGAGAGCGAGATCGACGAGCTCGGGCCGGTCGACTGGATCGTGGTGGAGTTCCCGGGCAGCCGGTTCAACGGCGAGATCGCCCCGGCTCTGAGCGACCTGGTCGAGCGTGGTCTGGTGCGCGTCCTCGATCTGCTCATCCTCAAGAAGGATGCCGATGGCTCCATCGAGGCCTTCGAGCTCTCCGATCTGGACGACAGCGAGATCGGTGAGCTCCGCTCCCACGAGGCCGAGCTGGCCATGCTGCTGAGCGAAGAGGACGTGGCCTCCGTGGCCGCGGCGATCGAGCCGGGCAGCTCCGCGGCCGTGCTGGTCTGGGAGAACACCTGGGCCGCCCCGTTCGGCTCCGCGGTCCGTCGCTCCGGCGGCCAGCTCGTGGCCAGCGGTCGCATCCCGATCCAGGCGATGCTCGCAGCCATCGAGCTGGACGAGACCGATGACGACGCCGCGCTCGCCGAGCCGGCGACCACCTAACCCGAGGAGCTCGACATGCCCCTAGCCAGACGACGCATGCGCCGCGCCGGAGTGATCGGACCAGCACCGGTCGCGCGCACGGCCGCCACGGTCGGAACCGCCGCGGTCGTGGCCCACGGCGTGAGGCGCCGCGGCGACCGACGCGACGACCGACGCGACGACCGCAGAGACCGACGGGACTGACAGCGACCGGCGACTCGACCCCGGCGGGGTCGAGTCGTCGGCTGCTCGCTCCCCTCTAGACTCCAGCGGGTGACAGACGATCCCGGCGAAGCCGTGGCCGGGACGGAACCTGCGGCAACCACCTCGGCCGGGGTCCTGGACGCTCTGCTGCTCGAGGCGAAGCTGGCGGTGCCGCCCGTCCGGACAGGATCGGTCAGTCGCGAGAACCTGATCGTCCGGGCTCGCGCGAGCGGCTGCCGGGTCGTCGGCATCACCGCGCCCGCCGGGTACGGCAAGTCGACCCTGCTCGCGCAGTGGGCCGGGGCGGAGACCCGACGGGTCGCCTGGGTGTCGCTCGACCGGTACGACGACGACCCGGCTGCGCTGCTGTCGGTCATGGCGTCGGCGTACGCGGGGACCTCCCCTGACCTCGCCGAGCTGGTCGCGGACGTGCGAGGGCTCGGCATCTCGTCGCTGGGCCGGGCCGCCCCTCGTCTGGCCGCCGCGCTCCGCGCCAGTCCGGAGCCGTTCGTGATGATGATCGACGACCTGCATGCGCTCCGGTCGCCGGCCTGTCACGACATCTTGAGCGTGGTCCTCTCGGGAGTTCCGCACGGCTCCCAGGTGGTGGCGGCGAGTCGGTCGGAGCAACCCCATCTGGCTCACCTGAGGGGGACGGGTGACGTCGTGGAGCTCGGCTCCCGCGACCTGGCCTTCGACTCGTCCGCGGCGCTCCGCATCTTCGACCAGGCCGACGTCGACCTCACCCCGGAGCTCGCCGCGGCGGTGACCGAGCGCACCGAGGGGTGGCCGGTCGGGTTGTATCTCGCCGCGCTCATCGCCAAGGACCAGGGCGGGGGAGCCCCGATGATCACCGGCGACGACCGGTACGTCGCCGACTACCTCTACCGAGAGTCTCTGGCGCAGCTGCCCGACACCGTTCAACGCTTCCTGCGGCGCACTGCGGTGCTCGATCAGGTGTCCGCCCCGCTGTGCGACGCGGTTCTGGAGCAGCCGGGTTCCCAGGCGCAGCTACGGCAGCTGGAGGCGACCAGCCTGTTCCTGGTTCCTCTCGACCGCAGGCGCGGCTGGTTCCGCTACCACGCCCTCTTCCGCGAGTTCCTGTCGGCCGAGCTCCAGCGGGTCGAGCCGGAGCTGGTCGAGGGCCTGCGGCTCCGAGCCGCCGACTGGTACGAGGCCAATGGCTCTCCGGCGCTGGCGCTGGAGCACCTGCTGGACACGACCCAACGAGAACGGTGCGTCTACCTGGTGACGGCGCTGATCCTGCCGACCTATCAGGCGGGTCAGATCCAGACCGTGCAGCGGTGGTTGGCGGCGCTGGGCCGCTCCGCCGTCGAGAGCTTTCCGCCCCTGGCGGTGCTGGCCGGTTGGATCGCGGTGCTGACGGGACAGACGGCCGAAGCGCAGCGGTGGGCGGCTTTCCTGGAGACCGCGACGTTCGACGTCCGACCCACGGACGGCTCCGCGCCGTTCGAGTCGGCGTGGGCGATGTTACGGGCCGCCCTGTGCCCGTCGGGGCCCGACCGGATGGCAGCCGACGCCGGCGTCGCCGTGGCGGCCGAGCCGGCGTGGAGCCCCTCCCGGGCCACCGCCCTGATCCTGTCCGCCGAGGCGCAGCTGCTCCTCGGCGACCGCGACAAGGCGTCGGCGCTCTTCCTGGAGACCGCGGCCGCCGGCACCGCGACCGGCAGCTACGACACCGTCGTGCACAGCAACGCCGAGCTCGCTGTGCTGGCCATGGACAGTGGTCGATGGGTCGCGGCGGCGGAGCACCTGCAGGTGGCGCTGGACCTGGTCGAGGCGTGCCGCCTGGACGACTACGCGATGAGCGCACTCGCCTTCGCCGCGGCAGCGCGACTCGGCGTCCAGCGGGCCGACCGGCCGGCTGCCGAGCGCCAGCTCGCCAGAGCCATGCGCGCCCGGCCCGCGTGCACGTTCGTTCTGCCGCACGTCGCCGTCCGCGTCCGGCTGCAGCTGGCGACCGTGTACGCCGCGATCGGAGACCAACCGACCGCGCGTCATCTGCTGGCCGAGATCGACGACATCCTGGCCCGTCGTCCGGATCTCGGCGGTCTGGTCGACGAGGTCTCCGCCCTGCGGGCGCTGCTCGCGACCGATGTGGCCGCGAGCAGCTCGGCGGGACCGCCCCTCACCCCCGCAGAGCTCCGCCTCCTGCCGTACCTGCAGACCCACCTCAGCTTCCGCGAGATCGGCGAGCGGCTGTTCCTGTCCCGCAACACCGTGGCCACGGAAGTGGGGTCGATCTACCGCAAGCTCGGGGTGTCCTCCCGCAGCGCCGCGGTCGACCGGGCGACGACGGTGGGCCTCCTCGGCGGCTGAGCCCGGCGCGGCGGGTCAGGCGTCAGGAGTAGAGGATCTTTCCCTTCTGTGCTTCGAACTCCGAGTCGGTCAGCACCCCGGCGTCCCTGAGCTCACCCAGCTGCTTGAGCTGGGCCAGCTTGTCGTCGGTGCTGGGGGCGGCCGGCGCCTCCTCCTGGTACTGCGGCTCGGGCGCGTACTGAGGCTGGGGTGCCGGCTCGGGTGCAGCCTCGGCGGCGGCGGCTTCTTCCTTGGCGGCCCACCGCCCCTGCTGGCGTCGAGACACCCGTCCGGAGACGGCGGTGGCGGTTCCGGCGACGACTGCGGTGCGGGCGACCCCGCGAAGAAGACCTGGCATGGGATGAACCTTTCGATGGAGGTGTACGGGTGAGGGGTGGCGCTCAGACGGGGGTGGAGGCCTCGGCCTCGGCCTCGGCCGCGTCCAGCGAGGCGAGGATGGCCTGCACCGGGATGCGACCGCTGGCCACGAGCTGGGCGCCGCCGCGTCGCAGCGCGGCGGCGAACGGGCCCGCCCACACGTTCTCGTAGACGAGGATGCCGGCGGAGCTCCCGGGCTCCAGGATGGACGTGGCCTCGTCGATGTCGTCCGATCCGAGCAGTCCGGAGGAGGCGCCCTGGAAGACGGCCAGGTCGAGCTCACCGTCACCGTCGAAGTCGGAGATGTCGATGACCGTGACCGTGCCGTCGGTCTCGCGGGTGGCGAACACGAGGTCGAGGATGCGGATGATGCCTCGGTCGACGAGGTCGACCAGGAGCGGGAACCCTTCACCGGTCATCCGGTTGCCGGGGAACTCGACCACCAGGTAGTCGATCGGGCCCGTCTCGTCGAGGTCTGTACTCACAGTGAGTGCCTTTCGTTGTTCGGTGTGGGTGGGAAAGAGGGTGTGCAGGCACCGCGGGATGCGGTTGGTCAGGCCAGCGCCTTGGCCTTCAGCTGGTCGAACTCGGCCTGGGTGATCGATCCGCTGTCCTGGAGCGCCTTGGCCGAGGCGATCTGGTCGGCCGGGCTGGAGGTGCTCGCCACGGACTTGATGTACTGGTCGGTGTCGGCTCGAGCCTGACTGACCCTGGCCGCCTGACGCTCGGCCATCCCCCGGCCCCGCACGATCAGGTAGACGAGGGCGAGCAGGAACGGGAACACGATCAGACCGATGAGCCAGGCGGCCTTGGCCACCCCGCCGAGGTCCTTGTCGCGGAAGATGTCTCCGATGATGTGGAACAGCAGAAACAGGTAGGCGATGAAGACGTAGGTCCAGATCATCAGCAGGAAGAAGTCCCAGAAGCTCATCGGCGGGGCCTTTCTCGTAGGGGAATCTCGTGAGCGGACCCTTCTGGTCCACCCGGTGTGCGCCCGAGGAGCTGGAGCCGTCGCCGGCGGCTCTCGGGCCTGACATGCCCGATCCAACCCCGTCGGCGGGGCGGGCGCATCACCCATAACGCGTGATACGACAACGCCCGGGGTCACCAACCGGACTGGTGCTCCAGCGCTTCGTCGACGTCGTAGCCGAGGGACATCGCCAGCCGCGGCGCCGCCGCGACGACGCTCGGAGTCCCCACCACGGCGATGACCCCTACCAGGACCCCGACGGTCTCAGCCGCTGTCGCGCCGGCCCCGATCGCGGCGTCGGTCGCCGCGCCGTAGGAGGGGACAGTGCCGCCGACCGCGACGAGTGCGGCGAGGCGGACCAGGGCGAGCGTCTTCGGGTCGAGTCTCACGAACTCGAGATCCGCGGCGTTGTCCTCGATGACGTGCTCGTCGTTGATGGCCAGCCGCCGCAGCACTTCCGTGTACTCCAAGGCGACCTACTCTCGGATCGGTCCGACGTGTGGGGCCCAGCCTCGATGAAGATCTTCCTGCCTGCATCATCCAGATCGGATGAAGTGCGTCCCGCCACCCCACTCGGGCGGTCTGCGCCCGACCCGGGTCTCACCCGTTCTGTATGACGACATCCCCCACGATGCGCAGAATCATCGACCCTGAAGGACCAGGACCACGGGAGAAACCGGCGAGGGGAGCACTCATGACGACACGGGCTGGAGGGTCGGGCCGGTGATCTGGACGGTGGTGACGTATGGGGTGTTGTTGGTGGTGAATGTGGTGGTGTTGGGGTTGGTGCCGGAGCGGCGGCGGCCGTCGTCGGCGATGGCGTGGTTGTTGTTGATCTTCTTTCTGCCGGGGATCGGGTTGTTGTTGTTTCTGTTGTTGGGGAGTCCTTTTGTGCCGCGGAAGCGGCGGGAGGAGCAGCGGGTGGCGGGGGAGTTGATCCGGTCGGGGTTGGCGACGGTGCCGGCGTTGCCGGCGTCGCCGGAGCGGCCGGAGTGGTTGGACTCGGCGATGGCGTTGAACCGGCGGCTGGGTTGGTTGCCGAGCACGCAGAACAACACGGCGGTCTTGTTCGGTGACTATCAGGAGTCGATCCGGGCGAAGGCTGATCTGGTGTTGACGGCGGAGCGGTTCGTGCACGTGGAGTACTTCATGATGTGTCGGGACTCGACGTCGGAACCGTTCTTCGCGGCCTTGTTGGAGGTGGCGGGGCGGGGGGTGAAGGTTCGGGTGTTGTTCGATCACATGTCGACGTTCGGGCTGCCCGGGCACAAGGAGCTGTTGGCCACGTTCGACCGGGCGGGGATCGAGTGGCGGCCGATGCTGCCGATCCAGCCGTTGAAGGGGGAGTGGCGGCGGCCTGATCTGCGGAACCACCGCAAGATCGTGGTGGTCGACGGCCGCACGGGTTTTGTCGGGTCGCAGAACATGATCGATTCCAGTTATCACAACAAGAAGCATGAGGCGGCGGGCCGGCACTGGCATGAGCTGACCACCCGGGTCGAGGGTCCGGTGGTGCAGACCCTGAACCTGGTGTTCGCCTCGGATTGGTTCATCGAGACCAGTGAGCGGCTCGTGGACTGGGTGCAGCCGGTGGCGTTCGGTGAGGACCACGGTGCGTTGACCTGTCAGATCGTGCCGAGTGGTCCGGGGTTTCCGGATGAGAACAACCTGCGGCTGTTCAACACGTTGATCTACGGGGCGCAGCACCGGTTGTCGATCACCAGTCCGTATTTCGTGCCGGATGACTCGTTGTTGTATGCGATCACGACGGCGGCGCAGCGGGGGGTGGCGGTGGAGCTGTTCGTGAGTGAGCGGGGTGAGCAGTTCATGGTGTCGCATGCGCAGAACTCCTATTACCGGTTCTTGTTGGAGGCGGGGGTGCGGATCTTCCAGTACCCGTATCCGGCGGTGTTGCATGCGAAGCATTTCTCGGTGGATGACCATACGGCGGTGATCGGGTCGTCGAACATGGACATTCGGTCGTTCAATCTGGATTTCGAGGTGTCGATGATGGTGACGGGGGCGGAGTTCGTGGCCCAGATGCGGGAGGTCGAGGACGGGTATCGGGCGGTGTCGAAGGAGCTGACGTTGGCGGAGTGGAGCAAGCGGGCGTTGTCGCAACGCTGGCTCGACAACGTCATGCGCCTCACCTCCGCCGTCCAGTGAGCGAGCCGGGTCGGAGCCCGTCCGGGAGCCGTTCGGTGGTGACCGCGGCGTTCTGGCGCAGTCGCCGTGCCGCGGCCGTCGCCGGCATCGTCTTCGCCGTCCTGCTGATGACCGCTCTGATCATGCTGCGGCTCGCGTTGAGCGACTGGAGCCTGGAGATCCTCCGGTCCGACCCACCCCGGCGGACGCTGATCCACATCAGTCTCCAGCTCGTCCCGTTCGCCGGCATCGCCTTCCTCTGGTTCATCGGGGTCATCCGCGAGCAGATCGGTGTGGTCGAGGACCGGCTGTTCTCCACCGTCTTCCTCGGCAGCGGACTGCTCTTCCTGGCCATGCTGTTCGTCGGCGCGGTCACCTCCACCAGCCTCCTGGAGATGCTGGCCGGGCCCGATGTCAACGTCGAGCTCTGGGCCTACGGCCGCAGCTCGACCCAAGCCATCATCTCGGTCTACGCGATGCGCATGGCTGCGGTCTTCACCCTCTCCGTCAGCACCCTGGGACTGCGTACCGCGGCCCTTCCTCGCTGGGTGTCCCTGATCGGTTACGCCGTGGCGCTCGTCCTCATGCTGGCCGCCGGTGAGCACAAGTGGACCCAGCTGGTCTTCCCGGTCTGGGTGCTGCTGGTGAGCCTCGTCATCCTGTTCACCCGGCCACCCGCCCGCCCCGCCGTCGGCACGAGCTCCCCCTGACGCCGGGGGCACCTGACGCGCCCCGGCCCCGGCAGCTCAGTCCGCGGACGAGACCGTGCCGAGCCGCTCGGCGACGGGCACCAGAGCCAGGGCACGACCGCGGACGATCTCAGCCTGGACGGCGATCATCACGGCGATCATGATCAGCACCTCGCCGAAACCGGCGCCGTCGTCGATGGCCCAGACGAAGGCGAGGGTGCCCAGGGCGAACTTGGCGGCGATCAAGCCGAGGAACAGCCCGACGGTGAGGGCGGTGCCCTGGCGCCAGAGCCTGCCGTCGGCGGCCCAGATCCTGGTGTACCGCCCGCGAACCAGTCCGACGACGACGCTGAGGGCGAGCCCGGTCGCGATCATGGCCCAGCCGGCCCAGCCGTGGGGGAGGTCGAAGCCGCCGACCAGCAGACCGACCACGGCGTAGATGGCGGCCATCCTGAAACGAGCCGGGGACAGCGTGACCTCGGCGACGACGGTCTGTCGGTAGACCGCCCAGGCGGTCAGGGCGAGGATCGCGGCGATCTCGAGGGGGGTCATGACGAGCTCCTTGGGATGGGTGCCGGTGCGGCCGGCTGCTGTACGCCATCGTGCTCGGCACGACTCTCAGTCCGCTCCAACCCGACTCCAACGCCCGCTCGGGCGATCGGGGCGCCCCCACGGACCCGACCGATCACGAGGAACCGCCCACCGGGTCCCCGTCGCCGTACGCCACCGTTCCACCGATGGCGGCGGTCGTCTCGGTCCCGCTCGACAGGTCTAGCGTGGAGCCATGGCTCTTTCGTCGGGGGTCCCGAGTGCCGTGCACGCGGCAGGCGTCGAGCGGCTGCTGGCCAGCTACCGGGCGATTCCTGCGGGCGCCTCGGTGCGCCTGGCCAAGCGGACCTCGAACCTGTTCCGGTCCCGGGTGAAGAACACGGCTCCCGGGTTGGACACGTCGGGTCTGACCGGTGTGATCTCGGTGGATCCCGTGGCGAGGACGGCCGAGGTGGCCGGCATGTGCACCTACGAGGACCTCGTCGCGGCGACGCTGCCGTACGGGCTGTCCCCGCTGGTGGTCCCGCAGCTGAAGACGATCACGCTCGGCGGGGCGGTCAGCGGCCTCGGCATCGAGTCGGCGTCCTTCCGCAACGGGATGCCGCACGAGTCCGTGCTGGAGCTGGACATCCTGACCGGCGCCGGCGAGGTGATCACCGCCTCGCCGCTCCAGCACGCCGACCTGTTTCGCGCGTTCCCCAACTCCTACGGCACCCTCGGCTACGCGGTGCGGCTGCGGATCGCCCTGGAGCCCGTCCATCCCTTCGTCGCGCTGCGACACGTCCGCTACCACTCCTCGAGTGACCTGGTCGAGGCCATGAACGCCGTCGTCGCCGACGGCAGCCTGGACGGCGTGCGGGTCGACTACCTCGATGGCGTGGTGTTCAGCGCCGAGGAGAGCTATCTCTGCCTCGGGGTCGGCACGGACGTGGCCGGACCGGTCAGCGACTACACCGGGCAGGACATCTACTACCGCTCGATCCAGCACGACCGCGGGATCATCGAGGATCGGCTCACCGTCCACGACTACCTCTGGCGATGGGACACCGACTGGTTCTGGTGCTCGGCGGCGTTCGGCGCCCAGCACCCGTGGCTGCGGCGCTGGTGGCCCCGACGGTATCGGCGCAGCAGCTTCTACTGGAAGCTGCTGGCCCACGAGCAGCGCCTGCGGATCGTCGACCGGCTCGAGAAGCTCCACGGACGCCCACCGCGCGAACGCGTCGTCCAGGACGTCGAGGTGCCGATCGAGCGGTGCGGGGAGTTCCTGGACTGGTTCCTGGCGGACGTGCCGATCCAGCCGATCTGGTTGTGTCCGGTGCGGCAGCGGGACCGGTGGACCCTGTATCCGATGCGGGCCGACCACACCTACGTCAACCTCGGCTTCTGGTCCACCGTCCCCGGCGGATCGGAGCAGGGCGAGACCAACCGGCGGATCGAGCGGAAGGTCCGCGAGCTCGACGGGCTCAAGTCCCTGTACTCCGATGCCTACTACACCCCGGACGAGTTCGACCGACTCTACGGAGCCGGCGACTACCGGAGCGTGAAACAGAACTACGATCCCGATGCTCGATTCCTCGACCTCTACGCAAAGGCGGTGCAACGACGATGACGGCGTTCAAGGAAGACGTGGCGGCCAGAGCGACACCGGCCAAGATGTCCCTGGCCCAGGTCCTGGAGACGGTGATCCCCACCCGGGATCCCTTGCACTTCAGCGCGTACGACGGCAGCTCGACCGGGCCGGAGGACGCCCTCGGGTTCGACCTGGTGACACCGCGGGGCACCACCTACCTGGCGACCGCGCCGGGCGAGCTCGGGCTGGTCCGGGCCTACGTGGCGGGAGACCTGGAACCCCGCGGGGTGCACCCCGGGGACCCGTACGAGCTGCTCCGGGCGCTCAACGACCGGATCGAGGTCACCCGCCCGTCGGCGCGGGTGCTGGCCGACATCGTCCGCTCCATCGGCGTCGAGCACCTGGTGCCCATCGCCCCGCCGCCCCAGGAGGTGCTGCCCCGGTGGCGCCGCACCGTGCAGGGTCTGCGCCACAGCCGCACCCGCGACGCCGAGTCCATCCACCACCACTACGACGTCTCCAACACCTTCTACGAGTGGGTGCTCGGACCGTCCATGACCTATACCTGCGCTTGCTACCCCGACGAGGACGCGACGCTGGAGGAGGCGCAGGACAACAAGTACCGGTTGGTGTTCGACAAGCTCCGGCTCTCCGCCGGCGACCGGCTGCTCGACGTCGGCTGCGGATGGGGGAGCATGGTGCGCTATGCCGCCCGCCGCGGTGTGCGCGTCGTCGGCATCACCTTGTCCGCCGAGCAGGCGGCCTGGGCGCAACGGGCGATCGCCGACGAGGGGCTGTCGGATCTGGCCGAGGTGCGGCACGGTGACTATCGCGAGATCGGCGAGACGGAGTTCGACGCCGTGTCCTCGATCGGGCTGACCGAGCACATCGGCATCGCCAACTACCCGGCCTACTTCCGCTTCCTGCGCTCGAAGGTCCGGGTCGGAGGACTGCTGCTCAACCACTGCATCACCCGGCCGGACAACCGACCCGGTTCCAAGATCGGTGGCTTCATCGACCGCTACGTGTTCCCCGACGGCGAGCTGATCGGGTCCGGTCGGATCATCGCCGAAGCCCAGAACGCCGGGCTGGAGGTGCTGCACGAGGAGAACCTGCGTCCGCACTACGTCCGGACCCTGCGTGACTGGTGCGCCAACCTCGTCACCCACTGGGACGAAGCGGTCGCCGAGGTCGGGCTGGGCACCGCGCGCGTCTGGGGTCTGTACATGGCGGGATCACGTCTCGGGTTCGAGCGCAACGTCGTCCAGCTGCACCAGGTGCTCGCGGTCAAGACCGACGAGCGCGGCGGCGGGGTGGATCTCCCGCTGCGGCCGTGGTGGCGGCCCTGACGCTCACCCGCCAGGCCCTCGTCGGGTGATGGTTCGCCCTTCCGGTGGCGGCCCGGCTCGGTCCTGGTCGGATCTCCACGCTGCGCTGCGGCGGCCACTGCCCTTCCAGCCCAGCGACGCACCGTTCTGGGACGACGACTACATCGCCCGTCAGCTGCTCATCGCGCACCTGGATCAGGGTGACGACGCGGCCAGTCGGCCATCCAGCGATCTCGATCGCTGCGTCGCCGCCCTCGACCGGCACGGGCTCACCGGACCAGGTCGACGCGTGCTCGACCTCGGCTGCGGCCCCGGTCTGATCGCGGAGCGGCTGGCCGTTGCCGGTGCCGCCGTCACCGGCATCGACGTCTCGACGTCGTCGCTGACGCATGCGCGCGAGTCCGCCGCTCGCCGGGGCCTGACGATCGACTACCGCCGACAGGACTTCCGTGAGGTGGCCGACGACGCCGGCTTCGACCTCGTGCTCCAGTCGTACGGCGAGTTCGGCACGCTCGACGCCGCGACCCTCGCCACTGTGCTGGCCACGATCCGGCGGGCGCTGCGGCCCGGCGGAGCGCTCGTCTTCGACGTCACCACCCCGGCCGCACCGGCCCCCCGACCCGGGAACAGGTGGGCGCTCACCCAGGGCGGACTCTGGCGCCCGGGTGCGTACGTGCTCCTGACCGATCACCTGGACTGCCCGGAGAACCTGGGCTGTGATCGGTATGTCGTGATCGACGACCATGTGACGACCTACCGGATGTGGAAGCAGGCCTACACGCCGGCGATGATCAGCGACAGCCTGGCCCGCGCCGGCTTCATGATCGAGCGGCTGTGGTCCACGCTGGCCGGTGACGCCTACGTCGACGGTTCGCCCTGGCTCGCTGTCGTCGCACGCGTTCCGCGCTGACCCGAGGGTCTCGGCGCGGGGTCGTCGTCCGGCAGATCGCGACCTTGGGCCCGACGATCATCGACCGTCGCACCTGCCGTCGGGTACGGCTCCGTGTCACCGTCGAAGGAGCGAGACAAGACCACGAGGCCGCGGCGGCCGTAGCGACGCTACGGCGGAGGAGTCGAGAAGACATGAGCCAGTGGAGATTGACGGACGATCCGTCCGGAGGCGCCCCTGAGCGCATCGATCATCGGTTCCCGGCCGTCGTGGTCGCGCTCGTGCACCGGATCGTGCGCGGGGTCCGGTACACGATGTCGTGCCAGGAGCACCTGTACGAGCATTATCTGGAAGGCCTCGGCACCAGCGGCCTCGAGGCGCGGGCGGTGCTGGTCAACCGGTCGCAGGAAGAGCGCGACCTCGAGGAGCTGTTCAACGCCGCGGCCATTCCGACGAGTCACCGCCAACCAGCGCGACCGCTCCGCGACGACTGATCACCGTCGACGACGGGGAGACCGATCAGCTCCGGTCGAGCTGCTCGGCCAGCTCGGCGCGCGAGCTGATGTCGAGCTTGGTGTAGATGTTGCGCAGGTGGTACTCCACCGTCTTCGGGCTGAGGAAGAGTGCGCTCGCTGCCTCGCGGGTGGTCCGCCCCTCGGTCAGCAGCATCGCGATCTGCAGCTCTCGGGGAGTCAGCCCGGAGGTCGGGCTCCGGTCCGGCCGGACCACGGAGGCTCCGGTCGCGGCCAGCTCGTCGGCCGCCGCATCGGCCCACGGCTCGGCGCCCAGCCGGACGAAGGTGTCCAGGGCCGGCCGGAGGACGGCGCGGGCATCGACCCGCCGCCGCCCGCGGCGCAGCCGGGCACCGTACGCGAGCTGGGTCCGAGCGCGCTCGAACCCGTCGGCGGTCGCGTCGTGCAGGGCCAACGCCGAGGCGAACGCCGCGTCCAGGTCGGCGTCCGCCGCCAGCAGCGCGGTGCTGCGCGCGGCTCGGGCCAGCGCCCACGGCTGGCCCTTGACCTCGGCCCGCCGGGTGAAGTCCGCCGCCAGGGCCTGGACCTCGTCGTCCTGGCCCAGGTGGAGCTGGCACTCGATGATCTCGGGGACCGGTGACAGGTCGACGTCGCGCAGCCCCAGCTCGCCGAGCCGGGCCTCGATCTCCAGGTAGCGACGCAGTGCCTCCGCCACGTCGCCGAGCCCGTACGCGAGGTCGGCCCGGGCCGACCTCGCCCAGATCTCCATCACGTGGACCCGGTGCCGCGCGGACAGCTCGAGCGCTTCGGTGGCGTACGCGGTCGCCGACTCGACCCGGCCGCGACGAGCCTCCAGCCAGGCCAGGCCGGCCACTGCCGCCGTGAGCTCGGTGCTCTGGCCCAGCTCGCGGGCCAGGGCGACCGCCTCGCCGTAGTCGGCCTCCGCCCGGTCCCACCGGTCGCTGGCCGCCGCGTCGCGAGCGAGGTGGAACAGCAGGTGGGGCAGCTCGCCGATCGCCGAGCGTCCCCGCCGGTCACTCACCGCGGCCGTCAGCTGGTCGTGGGCGGACCGGGAGTCGCGGAGGAACAACCGACCGATCACCTCCCAGCCGGCCAGGGTGGGTTCGGTGTCGCCGTCGGCGGCCGTCCGGAGGCGTTCGAGCCCGGCCTCGATCTGTCCGCTGCCGTCCTGGCCCGCGAGGATCCGGGCGCATCCGGCGGCGATCGACCCGCGGGCCCGGGCCGCGTCGTCGGCCTCCGGGAGCAGCCTCTCGATCTGCTCGGCCACGGTGACCGCAGCCGAGGCGTCGCCCAGCAGGAAGCAGACGTCCACCGCCTCGGCCAGGCTCGCCAGCGCGTCCGCCGTCCCCGCGTCGACCGCGGCGGCCCCGAGCAGGATGTCCCGGGCCTCCTCGACCGACCCGGTCCGTGCGGCGATCACCCCGAGCAGGTGCTGGGCGCGGGCCCGGACGGTGGGGGACCGGCTCAGCTCGGCAGCCCGCAGGAGGTGCCGCCGGGCCTCGTCGGTGCCGCCACCCAGCCACGCCCAGGTGCCGGCCGCCAACAGTCGACGAGCCTGCTCGGGGGTGGTCGGGGAGAGGGCAGCGGCTCGTACGGCACCGTTGGCCGCGACGGCGTACGCGGCTCGGTCCGCCGAACGCCGGGCGACGCGCTCCATCGCGGCCGCCGTCGGCTCGTCGGGTCCGAGCACCGCTTCGCTGAGGTGCCAGGCGTGCCGGTCGTCGTCGTGGTCGTCCAAGGCGCGGGCGGCGGCGGCGTGCAACCGGCGGCGGTCGGCCGCCGTGGCCGTGGCGTAGAGCGCCGAGCGGACGAGGGGGTGGCGGAACCGCACCTCGTCGGCTCGGACCTCGAGCAACCCCATGGCCTCCGCCCGGTCGAGGGATGCGACGTCGACCTCGAGGTCGGCGCACGCCCGGGTGACCACCGCCAGCTCCTGGCCGGCGACCGCCGCACAGCGGGCTGCCGTCAGCGCATCCGGGTCCAGCTCGGCCGCGCGGCGGGCGTACACCTGGCTCAAGGACACCGACAGCGGTCGGGGGAAGTCGGCCGGCGAGCCGGTCAGCGCGCCGGGATCGGCGATCAGCTCGCGGATGGCCAGGGGGTTCCCGACCGAGAGGGCGACGACCTGGTCCACCAGCAGCCGGGGGGCGGACTCGCCCAGCTCGGCTCGGACCAGGACACCGGTCGCCTCGGGATCGATGCCGGTCAGCGACAGCTGAGCGAACCCGGCCCCCGCCAAGCGGCACGGTTCACCCTCGCGGAAGGCGACGATCACCGCGATGGCGTCGGCGAGCAGCCTCCGGGCGACGAAGAGCACCGCGTCCTGGGAGGGCGGATCCAGCAGGTGCGCGTCGTCGATGATCAGACAGAGCGGCCGCTCCTCGCTCCGCTGGGTCAGCAGGGTCAGCAGTCCGGCGCCGACGGCGAACCGGTCCGCGGTGTCACCCGGGGTCAACGCGAGAGCGACCCCGAGGGCCTCCGCCTGGGGTGGTGGCAGCCGGCTGAGGTCTGCCCGGGTGAGGCGGAGCAGCTGAGCGAGCCCGGCGAACGGCAGGTCCCGTTCGGCCTCGGTGCCGGTGACACCGAGCACGCCGATGTCCTCCGCGCCGGTCCGGACGCGGTCCAGCAGGGCGGTCTTGCCGATCCCTGCCTCACCGCTGACGAGCAGCACGCCGCTCTGGCCCAGCCGGGCACCCGCCAACAGGGCGTCGAGCAGGTGCTGCTCCGCGTCACGCCCGACCAACATCCCCGTGTGCTCCCCAGATCACCGTCTGCCCCAGCTCGCCCCGACGAATCTATCCCGTACGGCCGGTTGACGCCCCGTCCGCGACCCCTCACCCCAGGAGGGCGCCGGGGGCCCCGGAGTACATCACCAGGAGCCCGGGGCCACACCACCAGGAGCCCCACCTGATGCGCGGTCGCCCCGGCCGGACCGACGCTGGATCGAGCGGCAACACCGCCGCGCATCGAGAACAGGACCACCGAGATGACCGTCGACGAGCAGACCCCCTCCGTGACCATCGACCACGACAAGCTGATGGCCTTCGTCTTCCGTGCGGTGGACGAGGTCGGCGCCACCCTCAACGCCGCTCTGGTGGTGATGGGTGACCAGCTGGGCTACTACCGCGTCCTCGCCGAGCACGGGCCGATCGGCGCCTCCGAGCTGGCGGAGCGCACCTCGACCGGTGACGCGTACGCACGGGAGTGGCTGAACGCTCAGGCCGCCGGCCAGTACCTGACCTACGAGCCCGCGTCGGGCACGTACGCACTGTGCCCGGAGTATGCGATCGCGCTGACCGACGAATCGAGCCCGGCGTTCCTGCCCGGGCTCTTCCAGATCGCCATCGGCACCGTCCGTGACTCCGCCCGGATCATCGAGCTGGCCCGCAGCGGAGACGGTCTGGGTTGGCACGATCACAACAGCGACGTGCACGAGGGCTGCGAGCGGTTCTTCCGACCGAGCTATCTGGCCCATCTGGTGGACGCGTGGCTGCCGGCGTTGGACGGCGTGGTCGAGAAGCTCCGCCGCGGGGGGCGGGTGGCCGACATCGGCTGTGGCTTCGGCGCGTCGACCGTGCTGATGGCGTCGGCGTTCCCGGCGTCGGAGCTCCACGGCTCGGACTACCACCGGGCCTCGATCGAGACCGCGCGGCAACGGGCCGCGGCGGCCGGCGTCGCGGACCGGATCACCTTCGAGGTGGCCCCCGCGACGGGGTTCTCCGGCCGCGGCTTCGATCTGGTGACCACCTTCGACGCCCTGCACGACATGGGTGATCCGGTCGGCGCGGCGCGGCGGGTCTTCGACGCCCTGGACGCGGACGGGACCTGGATGGTCGTCGAGCCGATCGCCGGGGACCACGTCGAGGACAACCTGAACCCGGTCGGCCGGGCCTACTACGGGTTCTCCACGCTCCTCTGCACACCGGCGTCGCTGTCCCAGAGCCCGGGTCTCGCGCTGGGCACCCAGGCCGGTCCGGCCCGGATCCGCGACGTGACCGTGGCGGCCGGGTTCACCAGGTTCTCGACGGTGGCCAGCACCCCGTTCAACAATGTGTTCGAGGTGCGCAAGTGACGAAGACGGCGACGAGGGCGGCGGTCCCGACGCAGGGCCGCCGACCCGGCCGCGCCCGGGAGCCGGATGCCGAGGGTTGGGCGGTCCGCGACGGCGTCCGGCTGGCGTGGTCGCGCTACGGCAGTGTGGGGCGTGCCCCGGATCGGCCGACGGTGCTGTTGATGCCCACCTGGTCGATCGTCGACTCACGGGTCTGGAAGGCCCAGATCGGCTATCTGTCGCGGCACTTCGACGTGATCACCTTCGACGGTCGCGGCTGCGGCAGGTCCGACCGGCCGACCGAGGCGAGGTGCTATGCCGACGACGAGTTCGGTGAGGACGCGATCGCGGTCCTGGATGCCGTCGGCGTGGACGTCGCCGTCCTGGTGGGGCTCTCCTGCGGGGTCACCTACGCCTTGCATGCGGCGGCTCGTCATCCTGAGCGGGTGGCGGGCCTGTTCGCCATCGCCCCGGCCTGCGGACTGGGGTCCGCCCACCCCGAGCGTGAGGTCTACGCCTGGGACCGGGTCTACGACGCCACCGCCGGGTTGGGCGAGCTACAACCGGGACTACTGGCGGCGCGGCGGCTACCCGGACTTCGTCGAGTTCTTCATGACCCAGTTCTTCCCGGAGCCCCACTCCACCAAGCAGATCGAGGACCTGACCGGGTGGGCCCTGGAGGCCGATCCCGAGATCGTGATCGCGTGCACCGACGGCCGGCTCGGCTGCGACGGGGCGGTCTGCCCCTCGATCGACGCGGTCTGCCCCTCGATAGAATCGGTTTGCGAAGGGTCCGCTGCCCGGTCGTGATCATGCACGGCCTCGACGACCGGATCCGCCCGATCGGCACCGCGCGGCAGCTGGCCGAGCTCACCGGGGGTGATCTGATCGAGCTCGAGGGCGTCGGTCACGGCCCGCCCGCCCGCGAGCCCGTGCTGGTCAACACCGAGATCCGGGCGCTGGTGGAACGGGTGCTGCCGCGACCCGCGCTCCGCACCTGGACCAGGTCCGGCTCGCGTCGCCAGCGGGTGCTCTACCTGAGCTCGCCGATCGGGTTGGGGCACGCCCGCCGCGACCTCGCGATCGCTCGGGAGCTGCGCACCAGGCACCCGGAGATCGAGATCGACTGGCTGGCGCAGGACCCGGTCACCCGGGTGCTCGCCGACGCCGGGGAACGGATCCATCCCGCCTCCGGTTGGCTGGCCAACGAGTCCGCCCACATCGAGGCGGAGGCGCTGGACCACGACCTGCACGCCTTCCAGGCCATCCGCCGGATGGACGACATCCTGATCGACAACTTCATGGTCTTCGACGACGTCGTGGCCGAAGGCGGCTACGACCTCGTGGTCGGTGACGAGGCGTGGGACGTCGACCACTTCCTGCACGAGAACCCGGAGCGGAAGCGGTTCGCGTACGCGTGGTTCACCGACTTCGTCGGCTGGCTGCCGATGCCCGACGGCGGTGCTGCCGAGGCTGCCCTGACCGCCGACTACAACGCGGAGATGCTCGAGCAACGGTCCCGGCTCCGACGACTGCGGGACCGGTCGATCTTCGTCGGACAGCCCGACGACATCGTCGCGGGGGCGTTCGGTCCCGGCCTGCCCGAGATCCGGTCCTGGACCGAGCGCAACTTCGACTTCGCCGGGTACGTCACCGACCGCCCGGCTCCGACGCCCGACGACCGGGCCCGCCTGCGAGCCGCGTACGGCTACCGCTCGGACGAGCAGGTCTGTCTGGTCGCGGTCGGCGGCTCCGGCGTGGGGGAGGCGCTGCTCCGCCGGGTGCTCGCCGCCGTGCCGCTGGCGCGGCGGGTGGCGCCCGGACTGCGTTTCGTCGTCGTCGCCGGTCCGCGGATCGATCCGGGTCGGCTGCCGCGACCGGACGGGGCCGACGTGCTCGGCTACCGCGCCGATCTCGTCGACCTCGTCGCGGCCTGCGACGTGGCCATCGTGCAGGGCGGCCTCAGCACCTGCATGGAGCTGACGGCCGCCGCTCGCCCGTTCCTCTACGTCCCGCTCCGCCATCACTTCGAGCAGAACTTCCACGTCCCGGCACGGCTGGAGCGCTACCGCGCCGGCGTGCGCCTCGACTACGAGCGGGCCGGCGACCCCGATGCTCTGGTCGCCGCGCTGGTGGACGTGCTCGCGGCACCCGTGACCTCGCGCCCGGTCGAGACCGACGGCGCGGCCCGGGCCGCCGGGCTGCTCGCCGAGCTGCTCTGAGCCGAACGGCTCACCAGCTGCGAGCCCCGAGGCTCACGCTCCGGGCGCGTCAGCGCTCTTGATCTCGATCTCGGCGGTGGCCTGGATCAGACTCAGCAGCTCGGCGTCCAGGCCCGGCGAGAACTCCTCGCGACGTTCCGGGGCGATGGTGATCGGCACCCCGTCCGGCATGATGGCGGTGCTCAGCTCGGTCCCGTCGTTGGACGGCGAGGCACCTCGGTAGAGCTTCGCGGCCTGGCTCCGGTCATCGGCGGAGAAGGTGTACTGGATGCTCTGCAAGCCCTTGTCCAGCAGCTTCTTCACCTCCGGGAACTTCTCCGCGTTGGTCTTGGGGATCGGCAGCACGCTGCCCCAGTTGACGCCCAGGGACTCCAGCGCCTTGGCGAAGGCGTTCTCGTGCGCCTGGTCGCGGACGATCAGGTAGGCGATGGTCGAGCGGGCCGCCGAGTTGCTCGTCATCTCGTAGATCCGGCACTTCTGCAGCCGACCCGTCGACTCCAGCATCAGGTTGTAGAGCAGGTCGAGGACCAGGTTGCCGCTGTTGTACACGTACGACCCCGACCAGGGGTTGCCGACGGCGTCGACCGGCAGTGCGCCTTGGGCGCCCACCAGGAAGTGGTGGATGTTGCCGGTGTCCAGCGCGATCTTCAGCGGGGTGGCCCCGCCGGCGCCGGGCTCGTCGACCGAGTCGGTCTTCTTGCCCTGGTACTCCGGCGATCCGTCCAGCAGTCGGGCGATCGTGGTGCCGATCAGCTCGACGTGACTGATCTCCTCGGTGCCGACACCCTGCAGCAGATCCTTGTACGGCTTGCTGGCCGGGTCGCCCCGGAAGTTGATGCTCTGGAACAGGTACTGCATCATCGTCCGCATCTCGCCGAACTGACCACCCAGACCCTCCTGGAGGGCATTGGCGGCGGCGGGATCCGGCTCGTCGACGGCGATGTCGTTGATCAACAGCTCGGTGTGCAAGTACATCGGGACGTCTCTCGTCGGTGCGGGACCGTGATCGAACCCGTCGAGGAACGCCTACCCCGCCCGGCGACGTCCCAAACCCCGACGACCCGGACCCCGAAGAGCCTCAGTGCTGGGACAGCGGGCTGATCACCAGCTCGTCGATCCGCACGTGGGCCGGTGACTCCAGCACGAAGAGCACCGCGCGACCGATGTCCTCGGCGGTGAGCATCACCGCCCGGGACTCGGCTCCGGGCACGACGGGACGGTGCTCCAGGAAGTCGGTGTCGACGTCACCGGGGCAGAGGTGACAGGCCCGGACGCCGTGGTCGGCCTCCTGGGCGTTGAGGGTCTGGCAGAGCGAGGCCAGCGCGGTCTTGCTCGCGCTGTAGGCCACGCCGGCGTACGGGGAGTACCGCCAACCCGCGTACGACGACACGACCACCACCTGGCCGCCCCCTCGGCTCCGCAGGTCCGGCAGCACCGCGTCGACGACACGGGCGACCGCGGTGAGGTTGGTCGCGATCACCGCCTCCAGCTCACCGATCGACTGGTCGGCCCAGGCGCGCTGCGGGGTGTTCAGGCCGGCGGAGAGGACCAGGTCGTCCACGCCTCCCCAGGTGGCGGTGATCCGGTCGTGGGCCTCGGCGACGGCCGCGCCGTCGCGCGCATCCAGGGGCAGCACGAGGGCCTCACCGCCGGCTCGCTCGACCAGGGCGGCGGTCTCCGCGAGCGGCTCGGCTCGGCGGCCGGTCAGCGCGATCCGCCGGCCGTCCGCGGCGGCGACCGCCGCGGCCCGCCCCATGCCGCTGCCGGCCCCGGTCACCCAGAGCACCCGACCGTCCGCCCGGGGGGACGACGTGAGCTCGCTCATCCTTCGAGCCCGGCGATCTCGTACCCCCGCTGGGGCAGCTGGGTGGCCAGCTTCCCGCCGCTGACGTCGACCAGGGTGCCGGTGATGTAGCGGGAGGCGTCGCTGGCCAGGAAGCGGATCAGGTCGGCGACCTCGGCGGCCTCGCCCCACCGCCGCAGGGTCAGGGTGTCGAGCAACCGGCCCTGGTCGGCCGGGTCCATCTCCGCGAACGTGTTGATGCCGCTCGGGATCATCCCGGGGGCGTAGGCGTTGGCGGTGATGTTCCAGGGACCGAGCTCGCCGGCCAGGGTGCGGGTCAGCTGCACCACGGCGGCCTTGGACGCCGCGTACGCCGCGCTGCCGATGCTGGGCACGATCGCGGCGAACGAGGCGGCGTTGATGATGCGGCCCGAGCGCCGGCTCTTCATGATCGGGGCGACGGCACGGCACATCCGGAACACGCCGCCGACGTTGACGTCGAAGCAGCGGTCCCAGGTCTCGTCGTCGATCTCGGAGACGAGACCTTCGCCCATCACGCCGGCGTTGTTGATCAGCACGTCGATCCGGCCGAACCGCTCGGCGATCCCGGTCACCACGGCGTTCACCGACGAGGTGTCGCGCACGTCGCACGCACAGGCGGCCCCGTCGAGTCCCGCAGCGTCCCGGGCCTCCTCGAACCAGGTCAGCGCCTCGGTGCTGACGTCGATCGCGATCACCTGCGATCGCTCCTGCAGAAAGGATTCTGCGATGGCCCGCCCGATACCTCGGCCGGCGCCGGTGATGACGACGACCCTGTCCTGAAGATCAATGAGCATGGACGGAGTCTGTCAGGGTCAGCAGGGACGGAGTCTGTCAGGTCAGCTGCACTCGACGGCCGCCCGCTGCACGGGCAGGGCCGCCAGATAGCGCTGCATGTAGGCATCGAAGCCGGCGACGTCGCCGGCATCGGGCTGCACGGTGATCAGGTCGGTGTCGGCGAACACCTCGCTCGACAGGTAGTCGGCGAGGGTCTGCTCCGGCGCGCGACGGGCGAGGTAGGCGGCCAGCACGGCGATGCCCCAGGCGCCACCCTCGGAGGCGGTGTCGCCGACCGACACCGGGGTGTCGATCGCCGCGGCGAGATACTTCTGGGCCACGCCCTTGGTGGCGAACAGGCCACCGTGGGCGAACATCGTGTCCAGTCGTACGCCCTCGTCCTCGGTCAGCACGTCCATCCCGATCCGCAGCGTGGCCAGGGCCGCGAACAGCTGGCTGCGGATGAAGGTGGCCAGGTCGAACGTGCTGTCCGGCGTGCGGAGGAACAGGGGCCTGCCTTCCTCGAGGCCCGTGATCGGCTCACCGGAGAGGTAGTTGTAGGCCAGCAGACCCCCGCCGTCCGGCTCGCCCCACAGGCTGGCGCGGAACAGGGTCTCGAACACCATCGAGGTGTCGGCGTCGGCTCCGATCGCCCGGGCGAACTCCGCGAACAGACCCACCCACGCGTTCAGCTCGCTGGCGCCGTTGTTGCAGTGCACCATCGCGACCGGGTCGCCGGCGGGGGTGGTGACCAGGTCGAGCTCGTGGTGCACCCGGCCGAGGGGCTGCTCCAGCACGACCATGGCGAAGATGCTGGTGCCGGCGCTGACGTTGCCGGTGCGGGGCGCGACAGAGTCGGTGGCCACCATGCCGGTGCCGGCATCGCCCTCGGGCGGGCAGAGTGGTGCACCGGCGCGCAGGGCGCCGCCGCGATCCAGCCGCCGGGCACCGGCCTCGGTCAGCTCACCGGCGGCGGCCCCGGCGTTCCGGACCTCCGGCAGCAGGTCGGCCACCCGCCACGGCAGGTCCCGATCGGCGACCAGATCGTCGAAGGTGGCGATCATGGCGGCGTCGTAGGTGCCGGTGGCCGTGTCGATCGGGAACATGCCGCTCGCGTCGCCGACCCCGAGCACCCGCTCGCCGGTCAGCTGCCAGTGCACGTACCCGGCCAGCGTGGTCAGGTGCGCGACGGCGCCGACGTGCTGCTCGGCGTCGAGGACCGCCTGGTAGAGGTGGGCGATGCTCCAGCGGTGCGGGATGTTGTGGCCGAAGGCCTCGCTGAGCGCCTCCACCGCGGGTCCGGTGCTCGTGTTGCGCCAGGTCCGGAAGGGGGTGAGCAGCTCGCCGTCGCGGTCGAAGGCGAGATAGCCGTGCATCATCGCCGAGACGCCGAGAGCGCCCACCGTGGTCAGGTCCACGGCGTGCCGGTCACGGACGTCGGCGACCAGGGCGGCGTAGCTCTGCTGGATCCCGTCCCAGACGGCGTCCAGGGAGTAGGTCCAGCGTCGGTCGACGAACTGGTTCTCCCAGCCGTGGCCCCCGGTGGCCAGCGGTGCGTGATCGGGTCCGATCAGGACGGCCTTGATCCGGGTCGACCCGAGCTCGATGCCGAGTGCGGTCCGGCCGTCCGCGATCGCCTGTCGCGCGTCCGTGCGCTCGTCACTCATCTGGGTCGCTCCTGGTCGCTGGTGAGGTTAACGTTCTCACAGATCACTCGACGCGCTCGCGGCGAGGCGCGTGGACCACACGTCTTCCGTCCGGAGTCACCGCGCCTACGGTGGAGTCGACCTACCGACAGAGAAGGAAGCACCCATGGCACTGGCCGACATCCCCGTCACCACGATCACCGGTGAGGACACGACCTTCGGGGCGCTGAGCCAGGGCCGGCTCGCCCTGGTGGTCAACGTCGCGTCCCGCTGCGGACTGACCCCGCAGTACGAGCAGCTGGAGGCCCTCCAGCAGACGTACGGCGAGCGCGGTTTCACGGTGCTCGGGTTCCCGAGCAACCAGTTCCTGCAGGAGCTCGGCTCGGAGTCCGACATCGCCGACTACTGCTCCCTCACCTGGGGGGTCACCTTCCCGATGTCGGAGAAGGTGAAGGTCAACGGCAAGAAGGCGCACCCGCTCTACCAGGAGCTGAAGGAGACGCCCGACGCCGACGGCAAGGCCGGTCGGGTGACCTGGAACTTCGAGAAGTTCCTGGTCAGCCCGAGCGGTGGGGTCAAGCGGTTCCGTCCCCGGACCGAGCCGCAGGACCCGGTCGTGATCGCGGCGATCGAGGAGTGGTTGCCCAGCACGTGACGGGCCCGGTGCCGTTCCACTCCACCCTGCGGCTGCGCTGACCGCCGGCTGGTTGCCCCTGTACCCGCTGACGCACTCCTCGCTGCCACCACGCAGGTGATGCACCGCCCGCGTGAGGCACCGGAGGAGTGCGTCAGCCGGGTGTGGTGGGGTCGGGCGTGCCGAAGGCCACGGTCGCGGCAACCAGGAACTCCTCGGCGTCCAGCCAGCCGAACAGGGCCCGGTTGGCCAGGAAGCCCTGGCTCATGATCATGCAGGTCTGGGCCGTCCGCAGGGCGAGCTCGGCACCGCCCGACCCGCCGGTCTCCGCGTCCGCCCACGGCCGCAGGGCACGCTGGGCACTGGCGCAGAGCCGTCCGACCTGCTCGGCCAGCACCTCACGCAGGTCGGCGTCGACGCTGGCCTTGCTCCAGAACTGCAGGATCACCGACGGCGCCGGCCGGTTCGCCTCCGAGATCGACGCCAGCAGCGCGGTCAGCAGATCGGTGGGCGTGACCACCGTGCCGTTGTCGGTCAGCGCGTCGAGCTCGAGGATCCGCCAGTCGAACAACCGTGTGGCGATGTAGCGGGCGAGGTCGGCCTTGTTCTCGAAGTTCCCGTAGATCGCTCCGATCGACAGCCCGCACTCGGTCGAGATCTGGGCGATCGAGGTGTCGGAGATGCCGTTGCGCACCAGCACGCGGACGGCGGCGTCGGCGATCTGGTCCCGTCGCGCCTGTCGGTGGGCATCGGTGACCTTCGGCACGACAGAACCCTATCGTCTGACTATGCTCCTACCGAACGATCATTCTTTTTAGGGGTGTTGATGTCGCTTCGAGGTGCTCGGCCGAGCCTTTGCGTCGCCGTGGTGGGGCCGGCGGTCATGCTCGTCGCCCTGGCGGCGTGCTCGGGGCCCCAGACCCCGGCTGTGGCCCGGACGGCGACGGTCAGCCGGGCCGACGTCACGGCTGGAGTCTCCGGGAGCGGCTCGTTCGCTGCTGTCCGCAGCGAGAACCTCGGCTTCGCCACCGGTGGCAGGCTCACCTCGGTCAAGGTGAAGGTGGGCGATCACGTCGAGACCGGTGACGTGCTGGCCAAGGTCGACAGCAGGCAGGCCGAGCACGCCCTGGAGCAGGCCGAGGCGAACCTGAGCGCCCAGCAGGCCGGTCTGGAGAGGCTCGCGGCGGCAACCACGGTGAGTGGCGCCGAGAACACCGTCGCACAAGCGCGAACCGTCGTCGGCGCCACCAAGGAGCAGGCGGCGGCAACCGCCAGGGCCGACAAGGCGGCGATCTCGCGGGCCAAGGCCCAGCTCCGCACCGACGAGGATGCCAAGGACCAGGCAGCCGATGCCCTGAAGACGCTGAAGGCCCTGTGTCGGGCCGCGACAGCCGCCACCGCGACAG
This sequence comes from uncultured Actinomycetota bacterium, assembly GCA_963794405.1. Lineage (GTDB taxonomy): Bacteria > Actinomycetota > Actinomycetes > Propionibacteriales > Propionibacteriaceae > Microlunatus. The sequence goes on along the minus strand of CAWCDP010000010.1, from coordinate 494,399 downwards.
CTGACAGTGGCGCGGACGCGCTGGCTCAGCGGGCGCTGCAGCAGATTCAGGCCGGTGACTCCGCCGGGGCTGCGCAGACGCTCGCTCAGCTCAACAGCCAGCTCGGCAGCACCCCGAGCACCGGCTCGACCACCGCCTGCACCCAGGTGATCACCGCGCAGGCGGCGGTGACCGCCGCCGAACAGCGGGTGGTGGCGGACGAGACCGCCGTGGTCGCAGCGAAGGAGAAGAAGAAGGTCGACGCTGCCGCGGGGCGGCTTCAGGTCGCCAACGCCGAGCAGGCCGTCGTCGCGGCCCAGAACGGGCTGAGCTCGAGCTCGGCCGACCGACCGCACGGACTCGATCAGCAGCAGGCGCTCGTCGACGCCGCCCAGGCTGGGGTGGACACCGCGCAGAAGGCCGTCGACGACACCGTCCTGGTCGCGCCGAGCGACGGCACCATCACGGTGGTCAACGGCAGCAAGGGCGAGTACGTGACCGCCAGCACCGGGACGACGGCTCAGGCCCCCGGGTCGAGGGCGGCCATCCCCGGCTCGACGGCGGCGACCGGCACCACCGGCGCGAGTCGGCCGGGCGGCACCCAGTTCATGGTGCTGTCCGACGTCGAGAAGGTCCAGCTGGTGCTGCCGCTCGAGCAGTCCGATGCCGCGACCGTCCGGCCCGGCCTGAAGGTCACCGTGCAGGCCGATGCCGTCCCGGATGCTCAGCTGGCGGGCACCGTCCTCTCGGTGGCCCCCTCCAGCACCGTCAGCTCGGGAGCGGTCAGCTATCTCGCGACCGTCGCTCTGTCCGAGCCGAACGACAAGCTCAAAGACGGCCAGACGGGCCGGGGGACGATCATCACCCAGCAGCGGGCCAACGTGCTTGAGCGTGCCCAACAGCGCCATCCACCAGCAGGGCACGACGAGCACGGTCGTGCTGCTGAACGACGACGGCACCCAGCAGACCGTGCCGATCGAGGTCGGTGCCGTGGGCAGTGACCGCACCGAGGTGCTCTCCGGCCTGACCGAGGGACAGCGCGTCGTGCTCCCCGACGGCGCCAACTGACCTCGCCGACGGCGACGAAGGGATCAAGACGATGAGCGACCAGACCACGACGCGGGACCCCGCCGACGAGACCCTGCGGCATCCGGCGGTGTCGGACCACGAGGAGGCGCCGACCGGAGCGGTCGAGGCGCCGACCGACCCCGACACACCGACCGACCCCGAGACACCGACCGACCCTGAGACACCGACCGATGCCGAGACACCGACCGATGCCGAGACACCGACCGCCGAGCCACCGGGCCGGCGGCCGCTGAAGCGGGCCACCAGGATCCGGCTGTTCGTCATCGGCGGCTTGGTGCTCGTCATCGCCCTGGCCTTCGTCGTCTCCTACGTCGTCGACGCCCGCAGCTACGTCACCACCGACAACGCCCAGATCGACGGCAACCAGATCTCGATCAACGCCCCCGCGACCGGCACCCTGATCGACTGGGACGCCACCCAGGGCACCCGGGTGACGAGCTACCAGCCCGTCGGCCGGATCGCCATCCAGAACGGCTACTCGCAGCCGCAGCTGGTGGTGCGGGCACCCGCGGACGGCACGATCGCCGTCGACGACGCCGTCCCCGGCTCCTTCGTGGCGGCCGGCACCCAGCTGGCGATCGCGTACGACGGCTCGGGTGTCTTCGTCACCGCGAGGGTCGACGAGACCGAGATCGATGCCGTCCACCCCGGTGCGGCGGTGCGGATCTCCGTGGACGCCTTCCCCGGCACCGAGCTGACCGGTCAGGTGTCGGAGGTGAAGACCGGCGCCGCCGGGGTGTTCTCGATGTTCCCGCAGTCCAACACCTCGGGGAACTTCCAGAAGGTCACCCAGGTCATCCCGGTGAAGATCACCATCGCCGACCTGCAGGGCCTGCCGCTGGTCCCGGGGATGAACGCCACCGTCAAGATCCACCGCGGCTGAGCCGATGAGCACCACCGCCACGGCGCCCGCCGAGGCCCCGACCGAGATGACCCACTGGGTGGTGCCGTTGGCGGTCCTGGTGGCCGGCATGTTCATGTCGGTGCTGGACACCAGCATCGTCAACGTGGCGGTGTCCACCATCCAGACCGAGCTCGGCGGCAGCACCGAGGACGTGCAGTGGATCTCCACCGCGTACTCGCTGGTCCTGGGTGTCGTGGTGCCGGCCAGCGCCTGGCTGGGCAGCCGCTTCGGTCTGGCTCGGGTCTACACCGTCGGTCTGGCGGCCTTCGCCGCCGGATCGGCCCTGTGCGGACTGGCCTGGAGCCTGAACAGCCTGATCGCGTTCCGGGTGCTGCAGGCCATCCCCGGCGGGCTGCTGCCCGCCGTCACCCTGACGATGGTCTACATGATCGTGCCCCGGCGGAAGATCGGGGCGGCGATGGGCATGTACGGCCTCGGCATCATCTTCGCCCCGGCCATCGGTCCGGCCCTCGGTGGCTACCTGGTGGAGTACCTGAGTTGGCGGCTGGTGTTCTACATCAACGTGCCGATCGGTGTGGTCGGGGTGATCGCCGCGATCATCGCCCTCCCGAAGTTCCCGCCGCAGCCCACCCAGAAGTTCGATGTCGGCGGTTTCGTCACCGTCGCCACCGGTTTGGTGGCGCTGCTGCTGGCCTTCTCCGAGGGCGGCACCTGGGGGTGGACCAGCTACCGCGTGCTGCTCCTGCTCACCGTCGGTCTGCGTCTCGCTGGCCCTGTTCGTGGTGATCGAGCTCGAGGTCGACCACCCGCTGCTCGACCTGCGGGTGTTCGGCTATCGGACGTACAGCGTCTCCTTGATCGTGATGGCGGTGATGATGACCGGCCTGTTCGCGACCCTGTTCTACATCCCGCTGTTCCTGCAGACCGCACTGGGCTTCCCGGCGCTGGACGCCGGTCTGCTGATCCTGCCGCAGGCGCTGGTGATGGGTTTCCTCACCCCGATCGCCGGGCGGCTGTACGACCGGATCGGGCCGCGCTGGCTGGTGTTCAGCGGCCTGCTCATCGCCGCGTACGGTTCCTACCTGCTCTCCGGGATCAGTCCGGACGTGACGCGTGGGGAGATCGTGCTGTGGACCTGCATCCGCTCCGCCGGGGTGGGCCTCTCCATGATGTCGGTGATGACCGGCGGGATCTCGGCCCTGCCCCGCGACCTCACCACCAGCGGCAGCGCGATCAACACCGTCGCCCAGCGCGTCAGCGCCGCCCTCGGTCTGGCGGCTCTGACGGCACTGGCCACCTCCCAGCAGGCCCAGATGGCGGCGGGGCGGGCGGCTCTGCTCACCTCGAGCCAGGCCGACCACCTCCACGTCCTGCAGCTGTACGCCATCTACCAGCGCACCCATCTGCAGGTCTTCGCCGACGCTCTGTCCGACATCTTCCTGGTCACCGCCGTGACGACGGCCTTCGCCGCCGTGATCGCGTTGAGTCTGCGGTCCGGGCCCCAGCACCACGCTCCGGATGCCCCGGTGATGGTCGACTGATGTCACCGGGCCCTGGCTCTGCGTGCCCCGACTCCTAGTGGTCCCGGCCGGAGGTTCGTCGGGGTCTCCGGCGCCCAGGCACGCACCTCGCTGCGTTCTCCTCGGTCGCGATGCGACTCGGCATCCCTCCCTCGTCGGCCTGGCGATGCACGCACCTGAACACCGGAGGCCCTTGACGAACCTCCGGCCGCAACCACTAGCGTTCGTCCCACCGACCCGCTAGTGGAACGAGGATGCGATGGCGACCCTGACCGCGTGGAAGTTCGACCGCCCCGACGGTGCGTCTCAGGCGATGCGGACGTTGAAGGACCTGAACAACGAGGGGCTCATCGACATCCAGGAGGCGGCGATCGTCGAGTGGCCGGTGGGGCAGAAGAAGCCGAAGACCCGCCAGCTCAACGACCTGACCGGTCGGTACGCCCTCGGCGGCCTGTTCTGGGGTTTCCTGTTCGGCATCCTGTTCTTCGTGCCCGTGATCGGTGCCGGCGTGGGCGCGGCCGCCGGAGCCATCTTCGGCAAGCTGGAGGACGTCGGGGTGGACGACGACTTCATCAGCAACGTCAAGGAGAAGGTGACCGAAGGCACGTCGGCCCTGTTCCTGCTGTCCTCGGGGGCGGTGGCCGACCGGATCCGGCAGCGCTTCGCCGGCACCCACCTGGAGCTGATCGAGTCGAACCTGAGTGCCGAGGACGAGGCCGCCCTGCGCGACCGCCTCGGGCTCGACTGATCGGAGTCGTTGCAGCACCCGGCCGCGACCGGACCTGCTGAGTGGGCGACCCCGATCACGTCGGGTGGGCTGTGACGCCCGAGCCCGGAGGCGTCAGTCTTCGCCGCGGTAGACACGGCGGAGCTGGGTCACCAGCTCCGATCCGCCCAGACCGCTCTCGGGCTCGGCCAGCTGGCGCAGCACGACGTCCGGGGCTGCGGTGAGCACGGGCGGCCGCGGCGGGAGCGGGGGCGGTGGCTGCCAGAACCGTTCCCGTCGGTCACCGGGCCACGTCAGCCCGGCCAGGACCGAGGCGGCGCCGACGGTGGGTGGGACCACGTCCGGTGGAGAGGCGTCGGAGGCATCGCCCGAACGCAGCACCCGGAGCCGCGACAGCAGCTCGTCGCGCTCCCGTCCCCGCCAGCGCAGGATCAGGAACGGGTCGGTGTCGAACGCCTCGGCCAGCAGGTAGAAGGTGGCGGCCAGGTGCTTGCAGGGCACCCCCCAGTCCGGGCAGCTGCACGCCTGACGGAGATCGCCGACGGCGGTGGGGAAGAGGGGGGAACCGGCGGCGGCGAAGATCGGCTCCAGCTCGCTCGGCACCTCCCCGGCCAGCAGCTTGGCGCACGGCAGGGCCTGTTCGGACAGGGCGACCTCGATCCGCTCCCACTCCGTGTCGGTCAGCGGCGTGAAGGCGATCGTCACGTCGTACGGCTGGGCCCGCGATCCCTGCACCTGCGCGCTGATCCGGCCGACCCCGATCTCGAGGGACATCACCTGGCCCTTCCGGGCGTACGTCTTCCCCCGGGCGAGCCGACCACCGATGGCGAAGGACTCCAGCACGTCGAGGAACCGGCGCGACCACCAGGACGTGCCGATCTCGCCCCGGGTGCTGCGGGCGCGCAGGCCGTCCTCGACCGCGCGGGGACCCGACGACGGATACCAGCTGCTCACTCGACCACCGCCCCCGCCTCGAGCTTCAGCAGCTCGGCCAGATCGTCGGTGGACAGCTCGGTCAGCCACGTCTCCCCGGTGCCGACGATCTTCGCCGCCAGCCCCCGTTTCTGGCTGATCATGGCCGCGATCTTCTCCTCGACCGTCCCGGCACTGACCAGCTTGCGGACCTGCACCGCGCGGCGCTGGCCGATCCGGAAGGCCCGGTCGGTGGCCTGGTCCTCCACGGCCGGGTTCCACCAGCGGTCGACGTGGACCACGTGGTTGGCGGCGGTCAGGGTCAGACCGGTGCCACCGGCCTTCAGCGACAGCACGAACAGCGGTGGCGCCCAGGCCTCGTCGGACTGGAAGCGGGTCACCATCGCCTCCCGCGCGGACTTCGCCACCCCGCCGTGCAGGTAGAGGACCTCGCGGCCGAACCGACCCGCGAGGTGGCCGCGGAGCATCGCCCCGAACTCCGCGTACTGGGTGAACAGCAGCGCCCGCTCGCCCGCCTGCAGCACCTCGGCCAGGATCTCGTCGAGCCGCTCCAGCTTCCCGGACCGGCCGGCCAACGGGCTCCCGTCGCGCAGGAAGTGCGCCGGGTGGTTGCACACCTGCTTCAGCTTGGTCATGGTGGCCAGCACCAGCCCGCGGCGCTCGATGCCGTCGGCGGCGTCGATCTTGGCCAGCATGTCGTCGACCACCGCCTGGTAGAGCGAGGCCTGCTCAGCGGTCAGGTTGGTCAGCACCTCCATCTCCAGCTTCTCCGGCAGGTCGGTGATGATCGAGCGGTCGGTCTTCAGCCGACGGAGCACGAACGGTCCCGTGAAGCGCCGCAGCCGGTCCGCGGCCTCGTCGTCGCCGTGGCGCTCGATCGGCTCGGCGTAGCGCTTCTTGAAGGTGGCGGCGCTGCCGAGCAGACCCGGGTTGGCGAACTCCAGGATCGACCACAGGTCCGCCAGCCGGTTCTCGACCGGGGTGCCGGTCACCGCGATCCGCACCCCCGCGGGGATCGAGCGGATCGCGGTGGCCTGTTTGGTGGCCGCGTTCTTGATCGCCTGCGCCTCGTCGACCACCACCCGGCGCCACGGGATCCGCCGCAGCACCGCCACGTCACGGGTGGCGATGGCGTACGTGGTGATCACCAGGTCGCTGTTCGCCACCGCCGCCGTGAAGGCCTCGCCACGGGCCCGTTCGGCACCGTGGTGGACGTGCACGCGGACCCCGGGGGTGAACCGCTCCGCCTCGCGCTCCCAGTTGCCGACCAGGGACATCGGGCAGACGAGCAGGGTCGGGCCAGCGGTGCTCGGGTCCCCGGGGGAGGCGTGGCGATCGACCGCCAGCAGAGCCAGCAGCTGGACGGTCTTGCCGAGACCCATGTCATCGGCGAGCACCCCGCCGATGCCGATCCGGCCGAGGAAGTCCAGCCAGGACAGCCCCCGCGCCTGGTACGGCCGCAGGGCGCCGCGGAAGTCCGGCGGCACGTCGACGGGCGCCACGCGCTCCGACGCCCGGCCGGCCAGCAGGTCACCGAGCCACCCCTCCGCGGCGATCGCGGTCACCTCCACGTCGTCGTCGGCCCGGTCGACGCCGAGCCCGAGGCGGATCAGCTCGGCGACGCTCAGCTCACCCTGCTGATCGGCCAGCCGCAACGCGGCCTCCAACCGCCGTGGGTCGAGCTCGACCCACTGCCCGCGCAGGCGCACCAGCGGCGACTTGAGCTCGGCCAGCGCGGTCACCTCGGCGGCGGTCAGGGTGTCGTCGCCGACCGCCAGGTCGTACCGGAAGTCAGCGATGGCCCCGAGGCCGACCCCGGCAGCGGTGCCCACCATCCCCGGCTGCGTGCGCGGTGTGGCCGTCACCTTGACCCCGAGGCGGGTGGCCGGCCTGGACCACCAGCCCGGCAGCTGGACCCCGAACCCGGCGGTGGCGAGGACGGGCGCGGCCTCCCGGAGGAAGTGGTGGGCTCCGGCCGCGTCCAGGGTCAGGGCCCCCGGCCGGGCCGTGCGCAACGCGTCCTCCAGCGAGGGGTAGAGCCGGGCGGCCTTGCCGAGCTCGGTGAGGAAGGTCTCCTGGGGCGCGCTGACGGCGCGGGCCAGCCCGGGCAACGTGTCCGCGGCCCGCCAGACCTCGTCCGCCTCGGCGACCAGACTCTGCTCGTCCGTGGCCTGGAGCCCGAACCGCAGCTCCCACGCGCGGTCGCCCCGGTCGTCGCCCACGGCATCCTCGGCCGTCGGCTCGGTGAGCCGGAAGAAGGCGCGGACCGGCCCGGCGAGGGCGTCGGACTGCCAGCCGGTCAGCGCTGTCGTGAGCCGGGCGAGGTCCGCCGGGGAGGCCCGGAACGTCCGGGTCCGACCGGTCAGCGCGGCCAGCCAGGCCCGCGTGGTCGGCGTACCCCGCCGACCGAGCGTCAGCCGCACCGACCCGGCCGCCGCGCGCACGGCGGCGTCGATCAGGTCGTCGAACGCCGCCGCCCACCGCGCCAGAGGGGTCTCGTCGTCCTCGGCCGGGTCGTCTGCGGCGAGCAGGGACGGCGGCAACGCCGCGGCCAGCACCCGAGCCCAGGCGGCGTCGGGCCCGGTGAGCAGAGGCCGCCACACCGCGTCAGGTCCGTCCGCCAGCACCGTCGGCAGGATCCGACCCCGACGCACCAGGTCGTCGGCGAAGGCCACGAGGTCGGTCAGGTGGTGCATCGACGCTCCGTACGTGAGCGAGGACGGGTCCGGACCGGACAGCAGCGCATAGGTCTGGTCCGCGTCCAGCGGGACGGCCGGCACCGTCCAGCGGCCATCACGCAGCTGGCCGGTCGAGGTCGGGACGCCCTCGAGGACCAGCTCGGGTGAGGGTAGGGGAGCCCCGCCGCGGGAGGGCAACGTCAGCTCCATGCTGTCCGGAGCAGGGGTGGGCGCCACCCCGAGCAGAGCGGCGAGCTCGGGGGCGTCGACGGCGTACGGGTGCGGGGCGACCCGCGGCCGACGACCACCGCGACCGGGTCCCGGGTCGACGGTCGAGCTCTCGGCCCACAGCATCGTGCCGCTCGCTGCTCCTGGAGCGTGCGCACGCCAGCACGCGTGCAGGACCCGCATCGACACCTCCTCCGCCCCCGACCACCGCGAGTATGCCGCGCCCGACCGACAGGCACTGTTGACCCGGCCGGAACGGGCGGGTTGACTGCCGCTACAGGTCATCGGCGACGGGAGTGAGCGTGGACAAGGTGGTCGAGTCCGCCGCGGCGGCCGTCGCCGACATCCCGGCAGGGTCCTCCCTCGCCGTCGGCGGCTTCGGACTCTGCGGCATCCCCTCGGTCCTGATCGACGCGCTCTTCGCCGCCGGCACCGACAGGCTGGAGGTGGTCTCCAACAACGCCGGGGTCGACGACTGGGGTCTCGGACTGCTGCTGGGCGCCGGGCGGCTGCGGCGGGTCGTCGCGAGCTATGTGGGGGAGAACAAGGAGTTCGCCCGGCAGTACCTCGCCGGGGAGCTCGAGGTCGAGCTCACCCCGCAGGGCACTCTGGCGGAGCGGATGCGGGCCGGGGGCTCGGGGATACCGGCGTTCTTCACCGCCACCGGCGTCGGCACCCAGGTGGCCGAGGGTGGTTTGCCGTGGCGCTACGCCGACGACGGATCGGTGGCGATCGCCTCCCCGGCCAAGCAGACCCAGGTCTTCGCGACGCCGGAGGGGGACAAGGAGTTCGTGCTGGAGCGGGCGATCATCGCCGACTTCGGGCTGGTCCGGGCCTGGCGGGGGGACCGGCACGGCAACCTGGTGTTCCGCGACTCCGCCCGCAACTTCAACCCGCTGGCCGCGATGTGCGGCCGGATCACGGTGGCCGAGGTGGAGGACCTGGTCGAGCCCGGTGAGCTCGATCCGAACCACGTCCACACCCCGGGCGTGTTCGTGCACCGGGTGGTGCCGTTGACCGCGGAGCAGGTGGCGGCGAAGCGGATCGAGCGACGGACGGTGCGTCCGCGAGCCGGCGATCTCGGGCCGGAGGTGACCCGGTGAGCTGGACCCGGGAGCAGATGGCGGCCCGGGCGGCCGCCGAGCTGAGCGACGGCGACTACGTCAACCTCGGGATCGGGCTGCCCACGCTGGTGCCCAACTACGTGCCCGACGACGTGGAGCTGGTGCTGCAGTCGGAGAACGGGATCCTCGGCGTCGGCCCGTACCCGTACGAGGGGGAGGAGGACCCGGATCTGATCAACGCCGGCAAGGAGACCGTCACCGTGCGTCGCGGGGCAGCCTTCTTCGACTCGGCCCTGTCGTTCGCGATGATCCGCGGCGGCAAGATCGACGCGGCCATCCTCGGGGCCATGCAGGTCTCCCGCACCGGGGACATCGCCAACTGGATGATCCCCGGCAAGATGATCAAGGGCATGGGCGGGGCGATGGATCTGGTGCATGGTGCGAAGAAGGTCGTGGTGCTGATGGAGCACGTGGCCAAGGACGGCTCGTACAAGATCGTGGAGGAGTGCTCCCTGCCGCTGACCGGGCGCGGCGTGGTGCAGCGCATCATCACCGATCTGGCGGTGATCGACATCCCCTCCGACGGTGGGGAGCTGGTCCTGGTCGAGGTGGCCCCCGGGGTGTCCGCCGACGAGGTGCGCGCCAGGACCGAGCCCACCCTGGTGGCCGGATGAGCCTGGCCGGTCTGGTCGAGGAGCTGCGGGACCGGCTGGCGGCCGTCCGTCTGGGGGGCAGCGAGGCCGCCCGAGCCAAGCACACCGGACGCGGCAAGCTGCTGGTCCGGGACCGGATCGATCGACTGCTGGACCCCGGGGGTCCCTTTCTGGAGGTCGCTGCGCTGGCCGCCTACGACCTGTACGGCGGCGAGTACGCCGTGCCCAGTGCCGGCCTGGTGACCGGTGTCGGCCGGATCGAGGGTCGGCTCTGCATGATCGTGGCCAACGACGCGACCGTGAAGGGCGGCACCTACTATCCGATCACCGTCAAGAAGCACCTGCGCGCCCAGGAGATCGCGGCGGCGAACCGGCTGCCCTGCATCTACCTGGTCGACTCCGGCGGTGCCTTCTTGCCGCTGCAGGACGAGGTGTTCCCGGACCGCGACCACTTCGGGCGGATCTTCTTCAACCAGGCCAATCTGTCGGCCCGCGGGATCCCACAGGTGGCCGCGGTGATGGGCTCGTGCACGGCCGGTGGCGCCTACGTTCCCGCCATGTCCGACGAGACCGTGATCGTGCAAGGTCAGGGCACCATCTTCCTCGGCGGACCTCCGCTGGTGAAGGCCGCGACCGGGGAGGTGGTCACCGCCGAGGAGCTCGGCGGCGGTGACGTGCACGCCCGGACCTCGGGGGTGGTCGACCACCTGGCCGCCGACGACCAGCAGGCACTGGCGATCGTGCGCTCCATCATCGACACCCTGCCGTCACCCCGGGTTGCTGATCATGGAACGCGCGCCGATCACGGAACGCGCGCTGATGATCATGGTCGGGTCGAGGAGCCGGCCGAGGACCCGGCCGGCTTGCTGGAGGTCGTGCCTGCGAGCTCCCGGATCCCCTACGACGTGCGCGAGGTGATCCGACGGATCATCGACGGGAGCCACTGGCACGAGTTCAAGCGGCTCTACGGGGAGACGCTGGTCTGCGGCTTCGCCTCGATCTGGGGCCACCGGGTCGGGATCGTCGCCAACAACGGCATCCTCTTCTCGGCTTCGGCCCTGAAGGGTGCGCACTTCGTCGAGCTCTGCAACCAGCGTGGCATCCCGCTGGTGTTCCTGCAGAACATCTCCGGCTTCATGGTGGGCCGGGAGTACGAGCACGCCGGCATCGCCAAGGACGGCGCCAAGCTGGTCACCGCCGTGGCCTGCTCGGTGGTGCCGAAGTTCACGGTGGTGATCGGGGGCTCGTTCGGTGCCGGCAACTACGCGATGTGCGGTCGGGCGTACGACCCCAGGTTCTTGTGGCTGTGGCCGAACGCCCGGATCTCGGTCATGGGTGGGGAGCAGGCCGCCTCCGTGTTGGCCACGGTGCGACGCGACGGTCTGGAAGCGGGCGGCGGGTCCTGGTCGGCTGAGGAGGAGGAGAGCTTCAAGAACCCGATCCGAGAGCAGTACGAGCACCAGGGCTCGCCCTACTACTCGACGGCGAGGCTGTGGGACGACGGGGTGATCGACCCCCGCGACACCCGACGGGTGCTGGGCATGGGACTCGAGATCGCCTCCGGGGAAACGATCCCGGCGCCCGCCTACGGCGTCTTCCGGATGTGATCATGGATGAGGACCAGCCTGTGATCAGCTCGGTGCTGGTGGCCAACCGCGGCGAGATCGCCGTCCGGGTGCTGCGCACCTGTCGGCGGCTGGGCATCCGTGGCGTCGCGATCTTCAGCGACACCGACGTGTCCGCCCCCCACGTCCGGGCGGCCGATCAGGCCGTCCGGGTGACCGGCTATCTCGACATCGAGGAGATCGTGGCCGCGGCGCTGGCCGCCGGGGTGACCGCTGTGCACCCCGGCTACGGCTTCCTGTCCGAGCGTGCCGCCTTCGCGGAGGCGGTCGAGGACGCCGGCCTCCTGCTGGTCGGACCGTCGTCGCAGGTGATGGCACAGATGGGACGCAAGGACGCGGCCCGGGAGATCGCGGTCCGGGCGGGGGTGCCGGTGGTGCCGGCGTACGACCTGGACGCCCCGGTGGCCGAGATGATCTTCCCGGTGCTGGTCAAGGCCGCGGCCGGTGGCGGTGGCAAGGGGATGAGGATCGTCCGAGACGCCGACGCGCTGCCCGACGCGATCGCCGCCGCCCGACGGGAGGCAGCGGCCGCCTTCGGCGACGACACGCTGCTGATCGAGACCTACGTCGAACGCGGACGCCACATCGAGGTGCAGATCATCGCCGACGCCCACGGCCGGGTGCTCCCCCTGCACGAGCGCGACTGCTCCGTCCAGCGGAGGCACCAGAAGGTGATCGAGGAGGCGCCGGCACCCACCCTCGAGCCGGCGACCAGGAGGAGGATGATCGACGCCGCGGTCAGGCTGGCGTCCGCCGTCGGCTACGTCAACGCCGGCACCGTCGAGTTCCTGCTGGACAGCGACAGCGACGCCTTCTACTTCCTCGAGATGAACACCCGCCTCCAGGTGGAGCACGCCGTGACCGAGGCGATCTGCGGGGGGATCGATCTGGTCGAGCTGCAGCTGGAGGTCTGCGCCGGCCGACGGCTCGACGTCGACCCGACCGAGCTCGGCCCGTACGGACACGCGATCGAAGCCCGTGTCTACGCCGAGGATCCGTACGCCGGGTTCCTCCCGCAGGCCGGCACGGCCGTCCTGGTGCGATGGCCGGAGGGCCCGGGCATCAGGGTCGACCAGGCCCTGGAGAGCGGTCAGGAGGTGACCACGGAGTACGACCCGATGCTGGGCAAGATCATCGCCTCCGGGCCCGATCGGGAGGCGGCGCGTCGACGCCTGGTCGAGGCCCTGGACCAGACGGCGATCCTGGGTCTCGCCACCAACATCGGCTTCCTGCGTGCGGTCGTCGCCGGGCCCGAGTTCGTCGCGGCGTCGATCGACGTCGCCTGGTTGGATCGCGTCGACCCGGTGGTGCCGTCGGCGACCGAGGCTCGGGTGCTGGCGGCCTGGCTGACGGCCGGTGACCTCCACCGGGCGGGCCCGGGTGGCCCCTTCGCCGCCGACGGTTGGCGACTGGGTGCGCCCCCGGCACCGGTGCAGGTCCAGCTCGATCGGGCGCTGAGCGTGGATCTGCTCGCGGGACGGGTGGTGGACTCCGACGGCGAGTGGTCGGTCGTCGCCGGGTGGGCAGGTGCCCACGGCGCTCGACTCGCCGTGGACGGAACCGAGACCGAGGTGACGCTGCTGGAGGTGGATCACCGGGTCGAGATCTCCCTCCGGGGGCAGCGGTTCGCCTTCCGGCGACCCGACGTGTTCGCCGACCACGGACCGAGCGTCGGGGACGGGGCGGTGGTCTCGCCGATGCCCAGCGTGGTCGTGGAGGTCCGCGTCGGTCCGGGCGAGGCGGTCGTCGCCGATCAGGTGCTGGGGATCGTGGAGGCCATGAAGATGGAGGTCGCGGTCCGCGCTCCCTTCGACGGCACCGTCGTGGACGTCCGGATCCGGCCGGGTGACCGGACCCGACAGGGTGACTCCCTGTTCACCGTCGAGCCGGTCCCCGCCTGACGTCGGGCGCCCGGCGCTCAGCTGACCACCCGGTGTACGCCGAAGCTCTGTAGCCGGTCCGACTGGTGGCGGCGTGGGCTCGTGCGGCTCAGAAGAGCGTGGGCTCGTGCGGGCTCGCCGGCCGGTTGGGTCGCGGGTCGGGACCGCTCGAGCGGAGCGACGTGGGGCGGTCGAGGCCGTGACGACGCAGCAGGGGAGCCACCCGACGGGCGAGATCGGAGGCGTACGACTTCAGCACGTAGGCACCGCCGGAATACAGCTCGGCGTACGCGTCGAGCAGGCCCGGGTGCTCGCGCGTCAGGTACGCCCAGAACCACTCCCGCGCACCCGGGCGCAGGTGCAGCGCGAACGCTGTGGCGGCGGTCGCGCCGGCTTCGGAGATCTGCCCGAACAAGCGGTCGAGCTGCTCGTCGCTGTCGGTGATCATCGGCAGCACGGGGGCGACCAGCACCTGGCAGGGGAGTCCGGCGTCGACGATCGCGCGGATCAGGGCGAGCCGGGCGCGCGGGGTCGGCGTACCCGGTTCGAGGACGTGCTGCAGGCCCTCGTCAGCGAGGGCGAGCGAGACTCCGGTGCCGATCGGGACATCGGCGGAGAGCCGGGTCAGCAGCGGCAGATCGCGACGCAGGGTGGTGCCCTTGGTGAGGATCGAGAACGGGGTGCCGGACTCGGCGAGTGCTCGGGCGATCCCGGGCATCAGCCGGTAGCGGCCTTCGGCCCGCTGATAGGGATCGGTGTTGGTGCCGAGGGCCACCGGATCCCGTCGCCAGGTCGGGCGAGCCAGCTCTCGGCGGAGCACGGTAGCGATGTTGATCTTGACCACGATCTGGGTGTCGAAGTCGGCGCCGGTGTCGAAGTCGAGATAGCCGTGCGTACGCCGGGCGAAGCAGTAGGTGCAGGCATGACTGCAGCCACGGTAGGGGTTGATCGTCCACTCGAACGGGACCCGGGCGGCGCCCGGGACCTTGTTCAGTGCGGACTTCGCCAGCACCTCGTGGAAGGTGAGCCCGGCGAACTCGGGGGTCTCGACCGAACGGACCAGGGCCGACAACCTGGGGATGCCCGGCAGGCCCGGTGCGCCGTCATCAGCGGTCTGCAGGCTCTGCCGGTCCCATCGCACAGACTTATTCAAACACAGGAGCGAATAGATGGCGAGCCGCCGACGTACGACGCCCGGTGACCCTCGAGGGGTCACCGGGCGTCGTCGGTGTGGATGTCGGGCGTTCGGCCTAGCCGCCTTCGTTGAGCTCGGCCTGGCGCTCGACGTTCTGCTCGGGCGTCAGGGTGCGGGCGTCAGCCCGCTTGCTCTTCAGGATGATCGGCGGGGGCGTCGTGCGCAGCCGCTTCGACTTCTTCTGGATGTAGCTGAAGTTGCTGCTGTAGATGTTGTAGTACCCGGTCCCGACGACGCGCAGGATCATGTCGTCGTTGTAGAGGGAGCCGTTGCTGGTCAGGTTCTGCGAGCCGGTCCAGATGACCCGCTGGTTCTTGCCCTGCACGTAGCCGTTGATGATCATGGCCTTGTGGTGGGTGTACTGCTCGCCGTAGTCGTTGCGGTTCGTGTCCCTCCAGGCGTCCTCGACGACCATCTGCCCGTAGCGCTTGCTCTTCACGAGCAGCTGGCGCATGATCGTCCGGCTCGCGCGGCCGCGGTTGAGGGTGACATCGACCTTGCAGCCGGCGTTGTGCAGCGACCACAGCTTCTTGGCCACATCCATCCGCGGGTTGGTGAAGCCCCACATGTTCATCCGGACGACCGTGCGACGGTTGCTGCCCAGGGTGGTGGAGCACTTCACCGTGTTCAGCACGTCGAGGTACTGCACGTTCTTCGACGTCCGCTGCGGGTAGATGTAGACCGTGAACGGACCGTTCGTCGTGTTCTTGCCGTTGCCGTACGCGTGGTTCTGTCGGTTCAGCGTCATGTCGCTGAAGTACTTCATCAGCCGGTTGTAGATGATCGGCTTGTTGCCCTCGACCAGCGTGTGGGTGTTGTTGAAGCTGTTGTAGATGTTCACGCGGTGCGGGTTGGCCGAGCTGATCAGCGACACGTTCTTCGCCGCGCCGACCTGGGAGAACAGGTAGTACTTCACGTGGATGGTTGCGTACGGGTAGTCCGACATGCAGCCGCCGCGGTTGCACTTCAGCACGTAGCTGCGGCGCGCCTTGCTGGTACCGAACGCCTTGCGGAGTCTGGTGAGCTCTCCACCCGCCGCCCCGTTGTCGATCAGGAAGTGCACGTTGACGCCCCGCTTGTGGGCCTTGATCAGGCGGTCGGCGGTCGACTTCTGACTGAACAGGTACATCGCCATGGTGATCGTCTGGCAGCCCGGCTTGGCCGCGGGACAGCCCGGAACGGCGTCGATGGTTCGGTCGAGGACCGCCTGAGCGCGCCGCTCGGCGGTCTTGTTGCCGGCGGCGTTGTTGAACACCACGCCTGTCTTCGGCGTGTACGGCGCTGCCTCCGCCGTCGGAACCAGGTAGGCACCCATCAGGGCCGCACCGCAGATGGCGGTGATCAGCGTGACCAGTAATCGCTTCATCGACTCGTCCTCACGTCAACTTCTTCCCCTGGGTGCTGCGCACCCGTACCTCGTGTGTGGATGACGATCGGGCCGGCCGGTGAGGGTCAGGTGTGTCGTCAGCTGAATCGCACTGCGCTCCCAGCACCGGGCGATCGCGGCTAAGCCTGCCACATGAAGGGGTGATCGGTGCCATGCTTTCTGCATTTCTGGCCCGACACACAATAATTTGGCGAACAGGCAATCGACAGGGTTTCGACAGCCGTCAGGTCCATCGTCGTGCTGTCAAGCGCGGAACTGTTGCTCCGAGCGGCCCGCGCCTCGGCGCGGCCGAGTTCCGGCCGGCCGCAGGTCGTAATCAGATTGTGACCTCGATAACGGTCAGATGGGGTCGATCGACAGGACGCGGAAGGCGACCGCCGCCGTGGCCCGACGCGCCGCGCAGGTCAGGTGGGCGGCCGGCCTGCGCTCGCCGACCACCGCGACGGCGACCTGACGCCCGGGCGGCAGGGTGACCTCGACGCGCCAGCGACTGGGTCCCTCGGTGGTCCAGCGCTCCGCCCGTACGTCGTCGGCGGCGTAGGGACCCGAGGACGCGTGGACCGCGGCCACGGCGGCCTGGGCCGCTGGGGGCCAGCGGACCGAGCCGCGCAGGTGGACCGGATCGAGGTGGCCGTCGAGGTGGCCGGCGACGACCTCGGTCGCCGAGTCGGGACCCAGCCCGCCGTAGTAGGTGCCGTCCGGCAGCACCACCACGTTGGCGGCGAACCGGTCGCCCCCGACGTGGCTGCACTCCCAGGTGGCAGCCGGCCACCGACCGGCCAGCGCGGTGGCCACCGGCCGGCCGCGGACGGCACAGCAGGTGTCGTGCAGGCCGTGGGCGCACACGAGCAGCACGGGCTCCGTCGAGACCGGGCCGGCGGGAGACTCCGCCACGGCCCCGCCCGAGACCGCCATGACCCCGCCCGAGACCGATGCCTCGAGAGCGGCTGCCGCCGTCAACAGGTCGGCCTCACGTTCCCAGCTCCCCCAGGCCGTCCCCACCCCGACCCGGGTCACGCCCCAGGTCCGCCGCTCGGAGACCTGCCGGCGCCCAGGTCGGCGGATGAAGAGGATGCGACCGTGACTGCTGCGCACCGCCGCCGTCAAGGCGTCGACGACCTCACCCGACCATCCCGCGCCGGCCAGGGCGTCGGAGCGCCAGGGGCCGGGATGCTCGATCAGCAGGAAGGCCCGGGTGAGGGGGGCGGTGCCGATGGGCGGGTCGTCGCGTTCGCGGGCGGTGTCGGCGCAACGGAGGATGGGGGCGCTCACCCGGTGACGGCCAACCCGGTCAGCAGCAGCTTCCGGGTCAGAGTCGGGCCGAGCTCACCCGACGTCCCACGACCGGAGTGCCACCAGCCGAGGAAGGCATCCCGGTCGGCCGCGGAGATGACGGCCTGGCCCGCTCGGCTCGAGACCGTCAGGCCGCCATCGGCGCGTTCGCCGAGAGTTCCGGCCAGGTACGGGCGGACGAGCACTGGAGTCAGAGCGGTCAGCTCGTCGGCGGTCCGGAGCTGACGCAGGGGGCCGATCGGCGCGGCCCGCTGGTTGGACCGGACCAGCGGCGCGAGAGCGGACGCGAGAGAAGCGGCGTCGACGTCGGCGAGCGCGTCCGCGAGTCGACCACGGATCGTGTCCAGGTCGTCGGCGAGGGCCCCAGGATCGGCGAGATCGACACCGAGGGGAAGAGCGGCCCGCGCCGTTGGATCGTCGGCGACGGTCCGCAGGGCGAGCTGGACGAGCTGCTCGGCCAAGCCGTACCGCGTCCAGCTGTGCACTCCGAGCGTCAGGTGGGTGCTCACGCCGCCCAGCGCGGTCGCCGCGTGCAGGAAACCGCGCGGGAGATAGAGGACGTCGCCGGGGCGCAGGACCGTGTCGATGATCGGTTCCTGCGCTGCCCGCCGCTCGACCGATCGCCGCCGGTCCGTCCAGGGCTGGTGCCGCAGGGGGGACTGGTGCACCGGGTCGTGGATCACCCAGCGCTTCTCACCCGAGATCTGCAGCACGAAGACGTCGTGCACGTCGTAGTGGTTGCTGAAGCCCTGGCTCTGGGGTGGGGTCACGTAGGCGTTCGCCTGCACCGGGTGACCTAGGTCGGCGGCCAGCCGCTGACAGAAAGTGACGACCGGGGGCCACACCCGATGGAGTGCTTGGAGCACCATCGTCGCCCCATCGGCGAAGAGGCGCACCAGCGAGTCGTCACTGACCTGATCGGCAACGGTCGCGCCCACGCCGCCCGGCGCGGTGAAGCTCCCGTCGGGCAGCGTCGAGCCGTCCCGGGCGACCCGGAGGAACGGGGTGCGCAGCCCGCGTTCGGACACGAGCTCGTCCACCGCGTCGGCGTCGAGCAGATCGCCGAAACCCGACCCGGAGCCGTCGACAGCGGCGTCGGCCGGGGTCAACAGTGCCTGTTGACCCCAGTAGTCGCTGGAGAACTCCTCGACACCGATCCCGATCAGGCGTTCGAGCGCCGACTGCAGGTGGCTAGGCGCTTCCGTCAGCGCCGCCATCGGCTCCGCCGTCGTGGACGCCGGACACGCCGCTGGCTCCGGCGTCGGCCGGGCCCTCGGCACCGCCGTCTGCACCACCGTCGGCACCACCGTCGGCACCACCGTCGGCACCACCGTCGGCTCCGCCGTCAGCACCACCGTCGGCCGGGCCCTCGGCACCGCCATCGGCACCGCCGTCGTGCATGCCGGGGATGCCGTCGGCCCCGCCGTCGGCCGTACCTTCCAGCTCTTCGGTACCTTCGCTTCGACCTTGAGTCGACTCGGTCATCGATCCTCCTGGGATGGAATGAGCTGCCCTCATCAGGGCTGGAATGGCGTCCCGCCGACGTCGTCGTCCACTGTGTCACGAGACGTGGAGCCGCTCGCTGGCGGGGACCAGCGGGATCGCGCTGGTGACGGGCTGGTGCTCACGGCCGGAGGTTCGCCCCGGTGTCCCGCGCGCAGGCACGCACCTGGACACCGGACACCCTCGCTGAACTTCCAGCCGCAGCCACTACCGTGCTGTGGATGAGTGCCGACGACGTGTTCTCCGAAGCCACCGACGAGGTCGCGCGACCCGACTACGACCGCACCCGGATCCGTGTCGGCATCGTGCACATCGGGGTCGGTGGCTTCCACCGCGCCCACCAGGCACTGGCCGTCGATCGACTGCTGCGGCAGGGGCAGGCGTACGAGTGGGGGATCTGCGGGATCGGTCTGATGCCCGGCGATCGGCGGATGCAGCAGGTGATGGCCGATCAGGACGGGTGCTACACCCTGGTCGAGAAGTCACCCGACGGCGGCTGGTCGGCGCGGGTGATCGGCTCGATCGTGGACTACCTCTTCGCCCCCGACGACCCCGAGGCGGTGCTCGAGCGGCTCGCCGATCCCGCCACCCGGATCGTGTCGCTGACGGTCACCGAGGGCGGCTACAACTTCTCCCCGACGACGGGCGCCTTCGATCTGGCCAACCCCGCGGTGGCCGCGGACCTCACCGGCGATGCCCCGCCGGCCACCACCTTCGGGTTGGTGGTGGAGGCCCTGCGTCGTCGACGTGACCGCGGCGTCGGCCCCTTCACCTTGATGTCCTGCGACAACATCCCCGGCAACGGGGAGGTGGCCCGTCGGGCACTCACCTCCTACGCCCGTGCCCTCGATCCCCGGCTCGCGGACTGGATCGAGGCGGAGGTGGCCTTCCCCAACGCGATGGTGGATCGGATCACGCCGGTGACCACGGCCGAGGACGTCGCGCAGATCGCTGACCGCTTCGGTGTCGCGGACGCCTGGCCCGTGGTGGCCGAGCCGTTCTTCCAGTGGGTGCTGGAGGACACGTTCGTCGCCGGTCGACCAGCCTGGCAGGACGCCGGTGTCCAGCTCGTGCCCGACGTCGAGCCGTACGAGCTGATGAAGCTCCGGCTGTTGAACTCAGGGCACCAGGCGGTCGCCTACTTCGGCCACCTGATGGGTTACCGGTACGTCCACGAGGCCGCCCAGGACCAGGTCTTCGCCGACTACCTGCTCCGCTACATGCGGCGGGAGGGGATCCCGACGCTGCCGGAGGTGCCGGGGATCGATCTCACTGCCTACACCGACTCGCTGATCGAGCGCTTCGGCAACGCGGAGGTGCGCGACACCGTCGCCCGGCTGGCCGCCGAGTCCTCCGACCGCATCCCCAAGTGGTTGGTGCCGGTGATCTACGCCAACCTGGCCGCTGGCGGCGAGATCGAGGTCTCCGCGGCCATCGTGGCGAGCTGGGCCCGCTACGCCGAGGGCGTCGACGAGCGGGGCGAGGAGATCGACGTGGTCGACCGGGTCGCCGACGAGCGGAAGGCAGCCGCCGCTCGGCAGGCCGAGGACCCCCTGGCCTTCCTCCGCAACACCGACCTGTTCGGCGACCTGGCCGACCAGCCTCGCTTCACCGAGGCCTACCTCCGCGCCCTGGACTCCCTGCACACCCGCGGCGCCGCCGCCACTGTCGCCGACCTCGCCGCCGGCTGACGTCTCCCGCGAGGCACCTGAGATCCCCTGGGCGTACCGGATGTGACTCGGTGGTGTCGAACGGTCGCCGGGTGTGGGCTCGCGCGTACCGGTTGTGGCTCGGGGGTGTCGAACGGTCGCCGGGTGTGGGGTCGCGCGTACCGGTTGTGCTCGGGGGTCGAACGGTCGCCGGGTGTGGCTCGCGCGTACCGGTTGTGCCTCGGTGGCGTCGAACGGTCGCCGGGTGTGGGCTCGCGCGTACCGGTTGTGGCTCGGTGGCGTCGAACGGTCCTTTTTGGGCCGGCCGGGACGCCCTGAGACTCAGATCGGCGACGGTGGGGGACGTCGTGAGCGCGGAGGGTGAACCGGCGCGTAGCGCAACAGCGAGTGACGACCAGCTCGAGTGAGCGCAGCGAACGAGCCCGTCGCGAGCGGCCGTGCAGCGGAGCGCCCGGCTCTGTCTGGACCGACGAAGAGGCAGATGCGCTCTTTGTCTGCTTCTGAGGAGGGAAGTCAGAGCCAACCGGCGCGCAGCGGAACAGCGAGTGACGACCGACACTGTCGGAGCCCGGAGCTAGCATCCCGAGCATGTGGGACCGGCTCCTCTCCAACGACGCGATCATCGCCATGGTCGGTCACGAGGCGTTCGCCCGGGGCATGGTCTACGCCCGCAACGGCAACGTGGGGGACATCCGGGTCGATGCCGAGCTGCTCACCGTCAGCGGGCAGATCCTGGGCAGCGACCGGAAGCGCTACCTGGTGCTGGTCGAGCTCGACAGGACGGGGGCGGCGGGGCACCGCGCGACCTGCACCTGCCCGGTCGTGCGGGACTGCAAGCACGCGGCCGCGGTGATGTTCACCGCCCGGGCCCAGCTCGCGGCCGACGCCCGGTCGGCGCGTCCGGCCTGGGAGGGGCTGGTGGCCCGGCTGGTCCGGGAGGTGCCGTCGACGCCGGCGGACCCGGTGCAGGTCGGCCTGGAGCTGGCCGTCGACGTCGGCCGGGCGTACGGAGGCTTCCAGCCGCCGCCCCGGTTGCTGATGCGTCCGGTCCGGCGTGGACAGCGCGACCGGTGGGTCTACTCGGGAGTCTCCTGGTCCGATCTGGACTACCCGTCGGACGACCTGCTCCCGGACGTCCAGGACCTGCTGCTGCAGTTCAGGGCCGCCGCCGGCTCGGCCGCGCGCTATGCGAGTCCGAGATCTGCCTGGCTGACCCTCGACGAGGTGTCCACAGCGTTCTGGTCGCTGCTGGACCAGGCGGGCCGGGTCGGCCTGGTGCTGGTGACGGAGAAGGCAGGGCCCCCGGTGGTGATGGCGCAGCGGGTCGGCATCCAGCTCGACCTGCGAGCCACGCCGGAGGGCGGCCTCACCGGAGTGGTCGCTCTGCCGCGGGAGGTCTGGGCGCCTGCGGAGCTGTTCGAGAGCGCCGAGAACGGCGATCCCACCTTCGGTCTGATCGGCGACGCGGCCCACGGTGCCTACTGGCTGGCCGCCCCGGCGACGCCCGGTGGCGCTCGCGAGGTGGTGCTGGCCCGGTTCGAGCGGTCGCTGCCGGCGGAGCTGCGCCGGCTGGTCGAGCAGCGCTCGACCTTGGAGGTGCCGGCCCCGGATCGGGATCGGTTCCTGGCGGACTTCCTGCCGGCGTTGCGGCGCGCGGTGCCGGTCGTGACGACCGACGAGAGCATCGAGCTGCCGTCCGCGCCGGTGCCGCAGGTCACGCTCACGGTCGGGTTCCGGCCCGAGCACCGGGTCCGGCTGGACTGGTCCGTGCGCTACCACCACGGCGGTGAGTGGCGCCACTTCGGCGTCGACGACTCCCCGCTGGGCTCCGGGGGTCTGCGCGACGTGGCGGCGGAGCGGACGCTGCTCGCCGGTCTCGATCTGCCGTACGCGGAGCTGCCCCAGCTCGCCGACCCCGATCAGCCCCGCCGCCCGGCCGCTCACTCCCTGCTCGGCGGCGCGCATGCCGCCCAGTTCGTGCACGACGTCCTGCCCCGGCTGATCGAGCAGGGGGTGGTGGTCGAGACCGACGGTCAGGTCCTCGACTACCGGCCCGCGGAGAACGATCCGGAGGTGACCGTGTCCACGGCCGCCACCGAGGCCAGCGACTGGTTCGACCTGCACCTGCAGGTGCGGGTGGACGGTGAGCTGGTGCCGTTCGAGGACCTGTTCGTCGCGCTCAGTCAGGGGGCGGAGGTCCTGGTGCTGGAGACCGGGGTCTACGTCCCGCTGGACAACCCGGCCCTCGACCGACTGCGCGCGCTGATCGAGGAAGCGCGGTCACTGCAGGACCGGGACAGGCCCCAGGAGCTGCGGATCAGCCGCTTCCAGACGGCGTTGTGGGACGAGCTGACCCAGGTGGCGGTCGTGATGGGACAGGCCGATGCCTGGCAGGAGGCGGTCCGCGCCCTGGCAGTCCCCGACGACGACGGCCCCACCGCGACGGCGGACGACGTGGCTGTGCCGACCGGGCTGAGGGCGGATCTGCGCCCGTACCAGCAGGACGGGTTCGCCTGGCTGGTCGGGCTCTGGCGCCACCGGCTGGGTGGGGTGCTGGCCGACGACATGGGGTTGGGGAAGACGATCCAGACCCTGGCCATGATCGCGTACGCGCGGACGCAGGAGCCGGACGCGCCGCCGTTCCTGGTGGTCGCTCCGACCAGCGTGGTGACGACCTGGGCCGGCGAGGCGGCACGCTTCACCCCCGGTCTGGACGTGCGGAGTGTCACCCGCTCGCAGGCCAAGCGTCGGCGGCCGCTCGGCGAGGACACGGCCGGCGCGGACATCGTCGTCACCTCCTACGCGCTGCTGCGGATCGACCAGCAGGCGTACGCGGAGCAGAGCTGGAGCGGGCTGATCCTGGACGAGGCGCAGTTCGTCAAGAACCACCGGGCCAAGACCTACCAGGCGGCTCGGTCGGTGCCGGCGCGGACGAAGATCGCGATCACCGGGACACCGGTGGAGAACAGCCTGATGGACCTGTGGTCGATGCTGTCGCTCACCGCTCCCGGCCTGTTCCCGAGCGCGGAGCGGTTCACCGACTACTACCTGCGACCGATCGAGCGGGACGGTGACGGCCTGCGGCTGGCCCAGCTGCGGCGCCGGATCGCTCCGCTGGTCCTGCGGCGGACCAAGGACCTGGTCGCGGGGGAGCTGCCGCCGAAGCAGGAGCAGGTGCTCGAGGTGCCGCTGCAGCCCAGGCACGCCCGCGTCTACCAGACCCATCTGCAGCGCGAGCGCCAGAAGGTGCTCGGGTTGATCGACGATCTCGACGACAACCGCTTCACGATCCTGCAGTCGCTGACCCTGTTGCGCCAGCTCGCGCTGGACCCGGCACTCGTCGACGACCAGCACGAGGGGATCGCGGCCAGCAAGACCGAGACCCTGGTGGAGATGCTGCACGAGATCGCCGAGGAGGGGCACCGGGCACTGGTCTTCAGCCAGTTCACCGGATATCTGAAGCGGGTGCGGGACAGACTGTCTGACGCTGGGTTGTCGACGGCCTACCTGGACGGCAGCACGACCGATCGGCACCAGGTGATCGACGGGTTCCGCGGCGGCGACGCGAGTGTCTTCCTGATCAGTCTGCGAGCCGGTGGTTTCGGGCTGAACCTGACCGAGGCGGACTACTGCTTCGTGCTCGATCCCTGGTGGAACCCCGCCGCCGAGCAGCAGGCGGTCGACCGGGCCCACCGGATCGGGCAGACCCGACCGGTGATGGTCTACCGCCTCGTGGCCAGCGACACGATCGAGCAGAAGGTGATGGCCCTGAAGGAGCGCAAGAGCGCCCTGTTCGACGCAGTGCTCGGGGGCGACTCGCTGTCCTCGACGACCTTCGGCGCCGATGAGATCCGCGAGCTGCTGGGCCTGGACGCACCCGTCCGCAGACCGGTCGGGTCGCTGTCCGGTTGATGACATCGACGATGTCCGCTTTATGCCATGGCCGATCGCTGACAATTG
Source organism: uncultured Actinomycetota bacterium (assembly GCA_963794405.1). Taxonomy (GTDB): domain Bacteria; phylum Actinomycetota; class Actinomycetes; order Propionibacteriales; family Propionibacteriaceae; genus Microlunatus. The sequence goes on along the minus strand of CAWCDP010000010.1, from coordinate 470,150 downwards.
CCGGTTCCGGGTCGACAGGGGGACCGTCGGCTGGCTATTTTTCTGGCGAGCCCAGTGCTGAAGTGCCTATCCAGGGGGAGGGTGCGGACGGCGTCAGGCGGAGTACGCACCGAGTGGTGACGGGGATCAACGAGCCCCACAGCCGCTGAGTTCAGTACTCACATCGGTTGGGGAACCGGTGGTTCGGGGAGTCGAGTCTGGGCCCGCCGCGAGAGCGGCGGGCCCGACTTGCGTCTACTCGCTCACCAGGCGTAGTCCTCGGGGGCCGTCTTGTGGCCCGGGAAGATCTCGTCCAGCTTGTCCAGGGTCGCCTGCTCGACCGTCAGCTCGACCGCTCGGAGTGCTCCGTCCAGCTGATCGGCCGTGCGCGGACCGATGATCGGTGCCGTGACCGCCGGTCGGCTGAGCAGCCAGGCCAGGCCCAGCTCCGCCGGCTCGACGCCCAGCTCGGCCGCCAGGTCCTCGTACGCCTGGACCTGGTCACGGTGGTCCGCGAGCGTCTGAGCCGAACGACCTTCGAGGCGTCGTACGCCCTCGTTCTGCTTGCGGATCACGCCGCCGAGGAGCCCGCCGTGCAACGGCGACCAGGGGATGATGCCGAGGCCGTAGTGCTGAGCCGCGGGGATCACCTCGAGCTCGATGGAGCGAGCCATCAGGTTGTAGAGCGACTGCTCGGACACGAGGCCGACGGAATGCCGCTCCTTGGCCGCCTCCTGCGCCTGGGCGATGTGCCAGCCCGCGAAGTTGCTGCTGCCCGCGTAGAGGATCTTGCCCTGGGTGATGGCCACGTCGATGGCCTGCCAGATCTCCTCCCACGGGGTGGCCCGATCGACGTGGTGGAACTGGTACAGGTCGATGTAGTCGGTCTGCAGCCGCTTCAGGCTGGCATCCAGCGCGCGCCGGATGTTGAGCGCGGAGAGCTTGCCGTTGTTCGGCCAGGGATCCATGTCGCCGTAGACCTTGGTGGCCAGCACGGTGCGTTCCCGACGACCCCCGCCCGAGGCGAACCAGGAGCCGACGATCTCCTCGGTGCGCCCCTTGTTGTCGGGGCCGCCGTAGCCGTTGGCGGTGTCGAAGAAGTTGATGCCGACGTCGTGCGCGGTGTCCATGATCGCGTGCGAGTCGGGTTCGGTGGTCTGCGGGCCGAAGTTCATCGTGCCGAGGCAGAGACGGGAGACTTTGAGGCCGGTGCGGCCGAGTTGGGTGAACTCCATGGGTACTGACTACCCCAATGTGGCAAGTCGATGCTTCTCGGCCAGGTCCAGATAGATCCGGGCGTTGGTGATCACTCGCTGGAGCTCGTCGTCCTCGAGCTGTCGACGCACCTTCCCGGGCACACCGGCCACCAGGGAGCGGGGTGGGATGACAGTGCCCTCCAGCACGACGGTGCCGGCCGCGATCAGCGACCCGGTGCCGATGTGCGCGCCGTTCAGCACCGTGGCGTGCATCCCGATGAGGCAGTCGTCCTCGACGGTGCAGCCGTGCACCACCGCACCGTGTCCGACGGAGACACCCGAGCCGATGATGGTCGGGAAGCCGTAGTCGGTGTGCACCACCACGTTGTCCTGCAGGTTGCTGCCGGCGCCGAGAACGACCCGGTCCATGTCGGCCCGCACCACCGCCCCGTAGAAGAGGCTGGCGCGCTCCTCGATCGTGGCGTTGCCGATCACCGTCGCGGTGGGGGCGAGGAAGGCACTGGGGTCGACGGCCGGCGAGTGCCCGTCGTAGGGGAGGATCAGCGCAGAGGTCACCCCGTCATGCTGCCAGGGCGTCCTGACCGGCTACGCCTCGGCTCGCAGCACCGGCGCGATGGTCCGGGTTCGCGCCGACTCGTACCCCGCCAGGATCATCCCCAGAGCCTCGATGCCCTCCTTCTCGCTGTGCAGCGGCCGCGTCCCGTTGCCCAGGCTGTCGGCGAAGTGACCGATCTCGGCGACGAAGGTGTCGACCGCATCGTAGGTCTGGGAGGAGGTCTCCCCGGTGCGGTAGCGGACGTGCAGGCTCGTCCCGTCGCTGTGCAGCGTGCCGTTCTCCGCCACCACGGAGAAGCGCTCCGTGATCTCCGGAGGGTCGTACGCCCAGCTGGTCCACAGCGTCCCGATCGCCCCGTTCTCGAACCGGACCACCACCTGGGCGGAGTCCTCACCCTCGGCGAAGGTCAGTCGGTGGGTGGAGAGCATCGCCGCGGCCTCCACCGGGACGGCGCCGGCGAGGTGCAGCATCAGGTACGTCGGGTGGTAGCCGGTGTCGATCAGCTCACCGCCGCCGCTGGTTGCCGCGCTCGCGCGCCACCCCATGTTCGCCGGGTCGAAGTCGTTGTAGAAGCAGTCGGTGGTGCGGACCTCGTAGACCCGCCCGAGCCGGCCCGAGTCCAGCTCCGCCTTCGCCGCCGCCACCGCCGGGAGGAACAGCTGGTTGTGGGCGCACATCAGCGTGACACCGGCGGCCGCGACCGCCTGCTGCACCTCGACCGCTTCCGCGGGGGTGAGGCACAACGGCTTCTCGCACAGGATGTGCAGACCGGCACCGGCGGCCGCGACGATCGCGTCGCGATGCAGATGGTGCGGCAGGCAGATGTCGACGGCGTCGAGATCGGCGTCGGCGATCATCTGCCGGTAGTCGGTGAAACCCTGGGCTCCCAGCTCGCTCGCCCGCCGCTCGACCGTCTCGGGCACCGCGTCGGCGATCGCTGTGACACCGATCCGGTCGGCGTGGGCGGTGTAACCGCGGATGTGCGCGGAGGCGATGCCGCCCCCGCCGATGAGTCCGACCTTGATCATGGTGCTGCGCTGCTCCTCGTCGTGGTGGGGATGTGTCTCGGCGTCGTGCGGTCAGGCGTAGGTGATCACGACGCCGCTGCCGGCCGCCTCGTTGGCCGCGACCACCAGGCGGGTGAGCTCGACCGCTCGGTCGAGGTTGTCGGTCTCCTCGACACCGGTGCGGATCGCGGTCACCCAGCGGTCGTACGCGTCGGGCGCATCGGCGGGGATCGGCACGGCGTGCCAGCTCCCGCCCTTGGCGTCGCTGAGCAGGAGCTCGCGGGTGGCGTCGGAGAAGATCAGGCTGCCCTCGGTGCCGAAGACCTCGATGGAGAACGGGTTGGCGCTGACGAAGCCGGCCTCGATCACGCCGATGGCGCCGTCGCCGTAGCCGACCGTCACCACGGCATGATCATCGACGGGGCGGCCGGTCAGCGACCTGTAGGTGGCGCCGACGGTCTGCGGCGTGCTGCCGAGGATCCGCTGCACCAGGTAGACGGGGTGGCAGCCGAGATCCGTCAGGGCCCCGCCGATCGCGGTGTCGGCGTCGAAGAAGCGTTCCGGCAGCCAGCCGGCGACGGCGCCGTCGTGGGAGAGCCGCACCCGTGCGTACGTGAGCCGGCCGAGGGTGCCGGCGTCGAGCACGGAGGTGACCGCCGTGGTGTAGCCGTGGTAGAGCCGGGGGAGCGAGACCACCACCTGCAGGCCGGCGGCGCGAGCCGCGTCGAGGATCTCCTCGGCCTCGGCCACGGTGGGCGCCAGCAGCTTCTCGGTGAACACGTGCTTGCCGGCGGCGATCGCCTGGCCGATCACCTCGCGGTGCGCCACGGTCGAGGTCGTGATGGTCACCGCGTCGAGATCGTCGCGGGCCAGCAGGGCGGGAAGGTCGTCGACGAGCTCGACGCCGTACTGCTCGGCCAGCGTCGCGCCGCGGGCCGCGTCGTCGTCCCAGACGGCGACCAGCTCGGTGTCGGCATGGGCCACGGTCTGGCGGGCGTAGTCCCCGGCGTGCACGTGCCAGGCGCCGACGACGGCGACACGGAGGGGGGCTGATTCTGTCGAGTCGGGCACGAAGTTTCCACCTCGGTGTGGGTTGGGTTACTAAGTACCAGCATCCTTGCACCGACCCGCCCCGAGGTGACGGCGGCACCGCCGGTGCGTCTTCCGAGGTGAGACGGCGGACGTCGCCGGACGGGGGTTCGACCGCTCAGGTTCGATCGCTCAGGCGCTCCAGGGGGCGCCGAAGCAGACGAAGGGACTCGGCAGGTCGACCTGACCGCCGACCAGGTTCAGCGCCTCGGCAGCATCCCGTCCGCGGGCGAGCTCGGCGTGATAGCTCTGCATGATCTCGGCCGCCGCGTCGTCGTGCACCCGCGCGACGCCGGCCACCACCGAGGCGGTGCCGAGCTGCAGCAGCACGCTGGTGAGACCGAGCGACTCCTCGCCCGCCCGTACGGTCGAGCGTCCCGCGTCGCAGGCCGACAGCACGACGTGCTCGGGCGCCTCCACGCGCTGGTCGAGCTCGTAGGCGAAGAGGGGCCCGCCGGTCATCGACAGCGAGGAGAACATCGGGTTCTCTCCCCGGTGCACACCGTGCGCCGCGACGTGCACCACGCGGCCGGTCGCCATCGCGTTCAGCAGATCCGACGAGGTCGCCGAGGAGAGATGCTGCGCCTCCGCCAGCGGGGACCAGATGCCGGCCACGGCCGAGGCCTCTGTCCGGGCCCGCGGCAGGTCGGGCCCTGCCACGGCGGACACCGACCAACGCCCGGGGCGGGACCGGCCCGCGCGGAGCTTCTCCAGCGCCCGGTGCCAGCCGCTGAGTGACGGTGCCACGGTCACCGGTCGCCCCGCCAGCTCGGGCAGCAGTGGCCAGGGCAGGGCGAGGAGGGTGCTGGGGGGACTGATCACGACCGCTCGGTCGCCGCCGGGGAACGCCGGAGACAGCAGCCGACCGAGCTCGGCCGCCCCGTGCCGCAGCGACCGGGAGACGGCCGCGCTCATCATCGGCGGCAGACCGGCGTTGGCGAGCACGTCCAGATCGGCGGACACACGCCGCTGCCACCCGCGGACCACCTCGGCATCGCCCAGCTCGACCAGCCGCAGCCGCCCCGTGGCGGGGATGACGACAGCCCCCAGGCGACCGCGGAACTGCGTGATCGTGACGAGGTCGACATCGACGCCGGTCGCTGCGGTCCGCAGCTCGCGGAGCCGGACCGGTGGCTGCCAGGCACGGCTGCCGCTGTTCAGCCAGCTCCGGGATCGCAGCTCGCCCTGGAGCTCGACGATCCGACCTCGGGCAGCGTCGTCGGCCCCGGTGCTCGGGTGGCCGGCCGACGTCGTGGCCGTGTCGACCGTACGGCGGAGCTCGGCCAGCAGCTCGGCCGTGCGGTCGTCGGCGGGCGGCGTGACCGAGCGGATCCGGCCGGAGACCGCGCGCGAGCGCTCGACGGCCGCGACCACCGACCCGGGCCGCCGGGACCGCAGCGCCAGGTCGAGGTCGTGGGCGGCGAGCTGACGACCATGCACGGCGCTGGCACTCTGCAGGTCGATGCCTCCGAACTGGGCCTGGTACGCCGCCAGTTCCCGCAGGCCGCGGGCGACCTGGCGCCGCGCCTGGGGCAGCTGGCCGCCCAGCTCGTGGATCTCGGCCCGCACCAGTCGGCTGTGCAGGCGCACAGCGATCGGATCGGTGTCACCGATCGGTCCCACCGTGTCCAGCAGAGCCTCCGCCTGGGTCGGGCGGTTCAGGCGCGAGCTCGAGCTCCGCCGCCAGCAACAGGGCGGTCCGGTTCTGGACCGGGAACCCGTCTTCGGCGAACTCGTCGGCCAACCGTCGGGCGTGCGGAAGCAACCTGGCCGGCGGTCGGCCCACCGCCAGATCCGCGTGCAGCAGCACCAGCTCGGCCGCGCGCCGCCAGCGGTCGTTGCCGTGGCGGCGGAACCGGTCACGGGCTCGAGCTGACAGCCGTCGCGCGTCGTCGTTGCGACCGGACAGCAACGCGACCTCGGCGCGGGTCAGGTCCACCTCGCCGAGATCCTGCCAGCACCGATCTCGTACGGAACTGCTCGGCGGCCTCGACCAGGCCGGCGTCGGCCTCGTCGGGCAGTCCGGCGGCGAGCAGCACGCGGGCACGGTCGAGGTGGGCGATGCCTCGCTGGGTGTCGTCGTCGACCTCCAAGCCCTCTTGCATGAGGCGAAGCGCTCGCGGCAGATCGCCGGCGGTGAACTCGAGGCAGCCGAGATTGTGCAGGGCGACGTTCTCGAACAGATGGTGGCTCAGGTCACGAGCGAGCCGCGCGGCCCGATCCAGGTCCGGTCGGGCGCGCTTCAGATCGTCGGTCTCGACGAAGAACGCTCCACGGTTGAGCAGCAGACGCACCATGTCCAGCCCCGCCTCGGGAGTGTCCGACGCAGCCTCGGCGAAGGCGAGCTCGGCCTGTTCCATGCGCCCGCCCCGGAAGAGGATCAGGGCCCGTTGACTGAGGAGGAAAGCGCTCAGCTGCGGATCACGGAGACACGCTGCCCAGGTCTGCGCTCGGTCCATGATCTCCAGTGCGGGATCCACGCCGCGGATCTCCACCGTCGACTTGGCCAAGGTGGCGAGCAGGCGGGTCGTCGCCAGGCAGCGATCGGCTCGGCACGCATCGGGGTCGTGGTTCTCGGGCACCCGCAGCAGGGTCAGTCCACCGAGGACGAGCCGCTCACCGCGCCCGGCGTGGCCGTTCGCATTCTGCTCCACAGCGCGTTGCTGCAGCCTCCACGCGCGAGCGACGTCGGTGTCGGCCGGAACCTCAGGAACGGTATTGCTCGGCGACATCCCGAGCGACCTCCGACAGCTCTCCGGCCGGATGCTGACCGGCCTCGGAGGTGCTGCTGCAGACAGAAACCGAGGAAGGCGGGTGCCGCGAACGAGGTGCCCGACCAGATGGCGAATCCGGCCGGGGACCAGGTCTTGTCGCGAGCGTCGGCGGGCACTCGCCGATCGGAGAAGTCATCGAGGTCGAGGCTCTCTCGGTCCTGTCCTTCCCAGCGTGTGCGCGCTGTCGGCTCACCGGCTCCCTGGAACGTCCGGGGAGCGGTGCTGATCACCTGCGCGCCCACCCAGTAGGTGTCCACCCAGGCGCCTGCGTTGCTGAAGAGCGCCACCGAGCCGTTGGGATTGCGCGCTCCCACGCTGATCAGTCGTTCGATCGAGGTGAAGGCGGCTGGGTACATGGGCCTGTCGGTGGCGTCGTTGCCTGCGCCGGCCACCAGGGTCACACCGTGGTCGGCGAGGTTCTTCAGCGAGCTGAAGAGGGACGCCGTCTTGTCGGCATCCTCGGTCTCGGCGTAGTAGCCGAAGGACATCGACACCGCATCGATGCGGCGTTTCCCCAGGACGTGCTGGGCGGCCAGCGCGTCCAACGCGTTGATCATGGAGCCCTCGGAGACGAGACCGTCTGCGCCCATCACCTGCACCATGACCAGATCGGCGTCCGGGCAGGCCTGCCTGATCAGTCCGGCGATGAAGGTGCCGTGGCCCGAGAAGTCGTCGATCCGGCCCTCCGGGCCGTGGTGAATGACACCGCTGGCCTCGGGCTCGGTGCCGACAGCGCCCGGGCTCGCGATCGTCGCGAGATTCGGGATGTCCTCGGGCGCGACCACCGTGACCCCGTCACGCAGCCAAGGGTGGTTGCCGATGCCCGTGTCCAGGAGGACGACTGTGGGCCTCAGCTCGAGCCCGGCCGCGCGCACCGGGCTGGGGCCGACGAAGGCGACGGGTGTCCGCCCGCCGAGCCCCGCGAAGGCGTACTCGTCCACGACACCGCCACCGACGGTCTTGGTGCCCCCGACGGTCTTGGTCCCCCCGACGGTCTTGGTCCCGCCGACGGTCTTCGTCTGACCGAGGATGCCGGCTTCCATCAGGTGGTCGAGGCCGACCGTCGTCGGTTTCTCGATCCGCCGCCGGGCTCGCGCCGACGTCTCGGTGACAGTATCGGTCTGCTGCTCAGGGATCCGCGACGCTGCACGGTAGTCCTGGATGATGGCCCACGGGTCGATGCTGACGGCGAATCCTGGCTCGGCAGAGAGTCGCAGCTGGCACACCCACCTCGTCGTCCGCCGGCTGGTGGCTTCGTCGGCGTGGTTGCGCGCATTGGTCTCGTCGGGCACCGCGCTGATGTGCTTCTCCGCCAGCAGCCAGTCGCGGAACTCGGTCACTTCCTCACTGGTCGGCTCACCGACCACGAGGAGACTGTCGGTGAGGTACAGCGTGGTGTCGAGCACGTCGGTGTCCAGCCGGGCCGCTCGAGTCGGATCCAGCAGCCGTGCGTGATGCGCGACGAGTGGGTCGTACATGCCCTGGTAGGTCTGCTGCCCGTCCACTGGGCTCATCGTTCCCCTTATTGTTCCGCCGTTCGTTTCAGGGTAGGGCGCCGACGGTTCAGCGCTCAATGAATTTGCCGGACGACGACCCGGACAACGGGCGTACAGTCACCTCACAGCGAGGGCGTCGACGACACCACTGACGGAGAGGTTGATGGACCACGTGGAAGATCTCCGCGCCGACTGCGCGCGCTGCTCGGCCCTCTGCTGCGTCGCCCTCCCGTACGCCACGTCCGCCGACTTCGCCTACGACAAGCCGGCCGGGCGACCGTGCCGCCACCTCGATGACTTCGCCTGCTCCATCCACGCCCAGCTGCCCGAACGCGGTTTCCCGGGCTGCACGGTGTTCGACTGCCTCGGCGCCGGGCAGCAGGTCACCCAGCACACCTACGGCGGACTGACGTGGCGGGAACGGCCCGACCTGGCGGGCGAGATCTTCTCGGTGTTCCTGATCGTGCGTCAGCTCCAGGAGCTGCGCTGGTACCTGCGTCAGGCCGATCGCGGCGACCAGCCCGCGGAGGTGCGGCGGCGGGTCCTGCGGTTGGCCGATCAGACGGCGGTGCTGGCCGAGCTGCCCCCCGATGAGCTGCTGCAGTGCGACGTGGCCGGACACCGGGCGGTGGTCGACGACGTCCTCGGTGAGGTGAGCCGACGGGTCCGCCGGGAAGCGGTACGCGCGGTCCGGGACCCCTCCGGTCGGCCACGCAACACCCGCCGCGCCGATCTGGTCGGGGCGAAGCTCTCCGGCGTGGATCTTCGGGGCTGCGACTTCCGGGGTGCCCTGCTGCTCGGGGCCGATCTGCGCCGGTCCGACCTGAGGGGCGCGGATCTGATCGGGGCGGATCTGCGGGCCGCAGATCTGCGCGGAGCCGATCTGTCGACGGCCCTCTACGTCACCGAGCCACAGGTGACCGCTGCCCACGGTGACGCCGGCACCCGGCTGCCCGCCGGGGTCCGACGGCCACCGCGGTGGACGCGAGGAGCCTGACCGGAGCCGGGCGGATGGCAGCGGGAGCCTGCCCCGCCGCGATCCCGACCTGCTCGGGTCGCCCGCGTCGCCTTCAGTCCTCCAGCGCTCGACCTCGCCACTCGGGCAGCCCGAGGGCGGCCACGGCCGCGACCGCGAAGGCGATCGCGAAGACGGTGAACAGCCCGGTCAGCCCGGTCGAGGAGCGCAGCAACGGAACCAGCAACGGGGCGATGATCGAGGCGAGCCGGCCGAAGGCGGCGGCGCTGCCGGCGCCCGTGGCGCGGAGATCGGTCGGGTAGACCTCGGGGGTCACCGCGTACAGAGCTCCCCAGGCCCCCAGGTTGAAGAACGACAGTGCCATCCCCGCGGCCAGCACAGCGGGTACGGAGTCGGCCAGACCGAAGGCGACGGCACTCAACGCCGATCCGGCCAGGAAGGTGGCCAGGGTCGGTCGACGGCCCCAGCGCTCGATCAGGACGGCCGAGAGGGCGTAGCCCGGGCAGCTGGGCCAAGGTGATGATCAAGGTGTACTCGAAGGACTTGACCAGGGTGAAGCCCGAAGCGACCAGCAGGGTCGGCAACCAGATGAAGGCGCCGTAGTAGGAGAAGTTCGTCCCGAACCACGTCAACCACAGGGCGATCGTGCGGCGTCGGTAGGTGGGTGACCACAGCGTCGTCCACCGTGGCGCCGGCTCGGGCGCGGTGACCGTGACCGTTGCCGGTGACGCCGGACCGGAGGTCGCCGGATCGGCGGGCGACGACGTATCCGAGGGCGACGACGTAGCCGAGGGCGACAGGGGCAACGGATCGGGGGGCTGGACGCCGGCCGAGGCCTCGAACCGACGGACGGCCTCCTCGGCCTCGCTGTCGCGGCCCTTCCGTTCGAGGAAGCGTACGGACTCGGGAAGCCCCCAGCGGATCACCACCGCGTACGCGGCCGGGACCATGCCCAGGGCGAAGGCCCACCGCCAGCCGTTCGCCGAGGCCGGGACGACCAGGTAGCCGATCACCGCCGCCAACAGCCAGCCGAGCGCCCAGAACGCCTCCAGAGCCACCACCACGCGACCGCGGATGCGGGTCGGCGCGTACTCGCTGACCAGGGTGGACGCGACCGGCAGCTCCGCGCCGAGGCCCAACCCGACCAGGAACCGCAGCACCAGCAGCATCCCCAGCCCGGCGACCAGGGCGGAGGCGCCGGTGGCCAGCCCGTAGATCAGCAGGGTGAGCGCGAAGACCTGGCGCCGGCCGATCCGATCGGCCAGCAGGCCACCCAGGCTCGCTCCGACCGCCATCCCGACGAAGCCGATCGACGCGATCGCCGAGAGCTGACCGGGGGACAGGGACCACTGGACCGCGAGGGCGGCGAGGATGAAGGAGACGAGTCCCACGTCCATGGCGTCCAGCGCCCAGCCGATGCCGGAGCCGGCGAGCAGCCGGCCGTGCTGCCGGGTGAACGGCAACCGATCCAGGCGCTGCGACCTGGTCAACCCGGCGGTCGTCGGAGGCGGGCCCAGAGACGACTCATCCACCCGGGGATTGTGACACCCGGGTGGATGAGGTCGAGCGGGCGGTGAGACCGCCCCGAGATCAGACTCCGTGGCCGAGTCGGCTCAGGCGCCGACCGGGATCACTCGTGGATCGGCCGGGGGATGCTCCGGTTGGCGATCCGGTTCTCGGCGTCGATCATCCAGGCGAGCTGCTCCAACCGCTCGAGCACGGTGTGCAGGATGTCGGCGGTGGTCGGGTCCTCGGCGTCGACGTCGTCGTGGATGCGCCGCGCGGTCGCGGCGGTGGCATACAGCGCAGCGGTGATGAGGTCGACCGTCTCGGCGGTGTCCACCTCCTCGGACGGGACTCCGGGCACCGTGGACTTGGCCGCCACGGTGGCCGCACGGCCGTCCGGGGTGATGTAGATGGCGCGCATCCGCTCGGCGACGGTGTCGGAGAACTCGCGGGCGGCCTCGACCACCTCGTCCAGCACCAGGTGGGTGTCGCGGAAGTTCTTGCCCACCACGTTCCAGTGCAGCTGCTTGCCCACGAGGTGCAGGTCGATCAGGTCGACGTGCATCTGCTGCAGGTTGTCGGCGAGCTGCTGCGACGCCTGGAAGGGCGGACGCGCTTCGTGGACGGAGTTCTCGGTCTGGGGGAGTGTGCTGGTCATATCTGAACCTTCCTCTGTGCTGATGCGGTCGAGTCTTCCACTTAATCTGGAACCATTCCAGTAAAGGAAGGCTGCCCTCAGTGGTCACACCGACCGGCCGCGCCAATCCTGAGGAAAACTTGAGCGGCTCTTCGGCGCGACCCCGGGGCCCGGTGCGCCGGACCGCAGAGCATTGGTCCATCGAGCCGTGGGGGACGGTTCGGACCCGGGTGGGGACCCGGGGAAAGAGGAGGGACACCGTGCTGACTGATCACTTCGCCACTACGCGCGAAGACGATCCGGCCGGTCGTCTCGACGCAGCGGAGTCTGTGGGGACGGACGCGCCGCTGCCAGCCGCGGAGCCGGTCGGGATCGTCGGGGGACATCCCGCACCGGCTCCAGCGGCGGCTGGAGCTCCGGACGACCAGTTCGTCGAGCTCGGCCCCGGGGCGGGTGCCATGGACCGCTTCGTCGTCGACTACCTGCAGCTGCTGGACGGCCGGCTGGACTCGATCAGCCGCTGCCTGGCCGACTGCGACATCGAGGGTGCGCGCGTCGCCGTGCTCAGTCTGGAGTCGAGCAGCAAGATGCTCGGAGGGACCTCGCTGGCCGCTCGGCTGACCGAGCTGCGCTCCCAGCTGGATCTGGGCACGACGCCCCAGCGCAACGCTCTGCTGTCGCAGGTCGAGGTCGCCGCTACGGCCTTCCGGCACGAGCTGCAGACGTCACACCGGCTCTGAGCGCCGGGTCGGCGCCCGAACCCGTGACGTCGGCACCAGACCTCAGCGCGAGCGGTGCTCCGCGAGGCGATAGCCCACGCCGCGGACGGTCTCGATGTAGCGCGGCGAGCTGACCGGGTCGTTGAGCTTCCGGCGCAGGTTGGCCATGTGGACCTCGACCGCTCTCCGGTCGGAGTCCGACACGTAGCCGCCCGGCGACTCGCCCCGCAGCTCCAACGCCAGCGAGTCCTTCGTGATCACCCGCCGGTTGCCCTCCATCAGGGCCAGCAACAGGTCGAACTCGCTCCGGGTCAGCTCGACCGGTGCGCCGTCGAGATCGCACAGCCACATGTCCGCGTTGATCCGCAGCCCGTTGTGACTGAGCCAGCCGGAGTCCTCGAGCTCCTCGACGACGGGGGCCGATGCCGCGGTCGGCGCCGCCGCCGTCCCGTCAGCCGACTCTCCTCCCGCGTCCTGGCGCCAGCTCGTCCGGTAGCGTCGCAGCATGGCCTCGATCCGGGCGCGCAGCTCACGGGGCCGGAACGGTTTGGTGAGGTAGTCGTCCGCCCCCGCGTCCAGCCCCATCAAGGTGTCGATCTCCTCGTCGCGAGCCGAGAGCATGATCACGTACGTGTTCGAGAAGCTGCGGATCCGTCGCGCCACCTCGAAGCCGTCGATGCCGGGCAGGCTCACGTCGAGCGTGGTGAGGATCGGCTGGTGCTCGCGGACGGCGTTGATGCCCTCCACCCCGGTCGCTGCCGGTACGCAGTGGAATCCGGCCTCGTTGAGGATCGCTGACAACAGGTTGCGCACGTCTGCGTCGTCTTCGATCACCACCGCGGTGCGGTCCTGACCCGTTGCCATGGACTTACCGTATCTGCGACCGTGGTGAACGCGTTCGCCACGGTCGGGACTGGGCCTGCGACACGGTCAGTGGAAGGTCGCGCTGTAGTACTCCTGGCTGTCGAGGTGGTCCACCGTCACGTCGGCCAGCCGGTGCAGCGTCTCGGTCACCCGAGCGGTGAACTGGCGGCCCACGTCGTTGTAGGCGCAGACGTCGAACGCGCAGACCGCGCGGGCCTCGACCAGTCGGCGCACCCCCGCCGCGATCATCTGGTCCAGCGCCTTCGGCGTGTCGCTCGTCGGGTGCACCAGGGTGAAGCCGAGGTAGTAGATCGCCCCTCGGGCGGCGTGCTCGGGATAGCGGACGCGGTAGTACTCCGGACTGATCCAGGGCACCGTCTCCAGATGGCTGGTCATGGTGGCGAGGGCGATCGGGCGACCGGAGCTCCAGCCGACGTACTTGAAGACCCGGGGGTCCTGCATGTCCTCCATGAACTCGTCCCGGTGCAGCACCTGGCGGGCCGCCGCCTTGGTGCGCAGCGGCTCGAAGGCATCCAGGTACAGCCGGTAGAAGTCCTCGGCGTGCGGATCGTCGATCGCTGTCTCGATCGTCACCTCGAGCGGGTCGGGATCGCTGTTCACTCGTAGCCTCTCGGGGTCTTGCGTCGGTCGCGGCCAGCAACCTATCGCTGATCGAGCGGGAGGGCCTCGTCCGGCGCGGGTGGCACGGCCTCGGGCAGAGTGAAGGAGAAGGTCGACCCGCCGTCGACGTTGTTCTCGGCCCAGATCTGGCCGCCGAGCCGCTCCACGATGCTCCGGCTGATGGACAGCCCGAGTCCCGTGCCCCCTTTTTCCCGGGCGTCGGAGGAGTCGACCTGCTCGAATCGCTCGAAGATCACCTCCAGCCGGTTCTCGGGCACCCCCCGCCCCTGGTCCCGGACGGCGAAGTGGACGAGCTTGCCGTCGGGGACGGCCGACAACGTGACGGCGCTGCCGGGTGGGGAGAACTTGATCGCGTTGCCGATGAGGTTGATCAGGGTCTGCACCACGCGGTCGGCGTCGGCCACGACCTGCCCCTCGGCGGCGTCGACCCGTACGACGACGCCGGCGCCACCGGCCAGCACCTGCACCTGGTCGTGCGCCGCCGCCAGCAGGCTCGCGACGTCGTGGGAGGCGATCTGCATCGGCATCGCCCCGGACTCGATGCGTTCCATGTCCAGGATCTCGTTGATCAGGCGGGTGAGCCGCTCGCTGCTCTCCAACGCGATCTCGACCATCCTGGTCGCCGGTGGGGCCAGCTCCCCGAGCGCACCGCCGGCGAGGAGCCCGAGCGAGCCGCGGATCGCCGTCAGCGGCGTCTTCAGCTCGTGGCTGACCAGGGAGACGAACTCGTTCTTCATCCGGTCGACCTCACGCCGACGGGTCACGTCGCGGAACACCACGACCACACCACGGACCCCGGTCCCCTCCGCCATCGGGCTCGCACTGACCTCGACCGGCACGAGCTTCGCGTCGCTGCTGCGGTAGGCGTCGTCGATCCCGGTGATGGCCAACGCGTTGCGCTGGATCGTCCGCAGATAGCAGTCGGCCAGCGGGTGGGAGTGGAACGCCTCGTGTGCGTACTGACCGAGCAGGGCGCCGCGCGCCGCCCCGAGCAGCCGAGCCCCGGCCGGGTTGACGAAGGTCACCCGACCCTGGCTGTCCACCCCGTACACGCCGTCCTCCACCGAGTCGATGAGCAGATCGGTGCGCTGGGTGACCTCGGCGAGCTCGGTGCTCCGCTCGATCACGCGCTGCTCGAGGCTCGCGCGGAGACGGTCGTTGTCGATCAGCAGCAGCACCTGGCGGCCGGTGATGGCGATCAGCACGCCGCCGAGCAGGATCACCACGGTGGTGCTCACCTCGCCGCCGGACACCGAGTAGAGGGTGAGCGACCCGGCGGCGAAGAACACCGCGAACATCAACAGGGTGCCGGCGATGGGGGACCGGCGGTGGGGTCGTTCCGGTTGCGGGCTCTCGTCCGTGGCCGGGGACCAGCGCACCGCGATGGCGAGCACGGTGTAGCCGGCGATCCAGCCGAGGTCCACCACCGTGCCGAAGGTGAACCCGCTCTCCGAGCGGCGGATCGTGGCGCTGATGTCGGAGATCGCGAACAACGCGAAGCCGGCGGCGGCCAGGGCGAGTGGCGGCCGGTCCCGCCGGGTGCTGCGCAGGAACATCAGCCAGGCCACCGTCACCAGCACGATGTCGACCACGGGGGCGAGCAGCAGGGCGAAGGACTCGGCAGAGGGCTGTTCTGCGAGCCGCGGGACCAGCGTGTTGCTCAAGATGAGCAGGATCGACCCGGCGAGCACGACCCCGTCGAGCACCACCCGGACCAGCTCGATCGGCCGTTTCGGTCCGGAGGGGTAGAGGGCCAGAGCGACGACCACGAGCAGCAGGCTGACGAGCAGCAGCAGGTCGCCCACCACGCGCAGCTCGTCGGCGCCGACCAGGTCGGTGATCGTCACCCAGAGGTTCCCGGCCGCGGCGCCGATGGCGGCGGAGCCGAACAGCAGCCAGGCCCGCTGACGACGCCCCTGCGTGCGGTGGTAGCGGTAGCGGCAGGAGCCGGCCAGCGCGACCCCGCTGAGGACCAGGCCGGCACCGCCGACCGTTCGTCGGACGACGTCCGGCAGGTCGCTGGCCAGGACCAGACCGATCAGGCCGAGGGCGACGACGATGGCGAGCGCCACCAGGCGAAGCTGGGGGGCACCCGCGGCGACGGTCGTCGCGCTGGGGGCCCCGTCCTGGGGCCGGGAAGGGCCCGCCATGTCCGTGACGCTAGCAGGCGGTGACGGGTGGCGGCGGGCTCACTACGATGGGCCGTTCCGGGGTTCCTACGTTGGAGGCGTTCGAGGTGTTGCCGCGCAAGGTGCTCGTCGTCGACGACGACGACATCATCCGAGAGGTGGCGAAGCTCGCCCTGGAGGTGGTCGGCGGGTGGCAGGTGAGCACCGCCACCAACGGGCACGAGGCGAGGCGGCTGGCGGCCCAGGATCGCCCCGACGTGGTGCTGCTGGATGTGATGATGCCCGCTCTGGACGGTCCGGGCACGGCGGCGTTGCTGCACGAGGACCCGGTCACCCGGGACGTCCCGGTGATCTTCCTGACCGCGAAGACACCGCTGAGCGACGAGCGGCTGGAGGCCGTGCCGAACCTGGTCGGGGTGATCAGCAAGCCGTTCGACCCGATGGCGTTGGCCCAGCAGATCAACCGGCTGACGGGGTGGGACGAGTGAGCGACCATGCTTCGCCGGCGAGCCCCGCACCCGCGCTGCCGCCGCCGTCGGATCGGCTGACCGGGGTGATGGCCACCATCGCCGCCCAGGCCCGCCGGACCAACCTGCTCCGGGTCGCGGATCTCGGGACAGCCCTGGACGAGGCGGCCGGCGGCGGACTGGACGCCAAGGGCTGGGCCGACGCGGAGCGGACGGCGCACCAGCTGGCCGGATCGGCCGGCACCTTCGGTTTCGACGAGGTGTCCGAGATCGGCCGGTCGCTCGAGAGGTTCTGCGCCGAGGCGTCAGTGACCGGTGGATCGGATCCGGTCCGGTTGGCCGAGGCGCGGCTGCAGCTGGAGCGGGCGAGCAGCCAGCTCGCGGACGGGCTCTGAGACCGCGGTTCCCTACGCCCCGTACGCGGTGCTCGGCTGCCGGACCGCGCGCCGGTGCAGCAGCCAGGCCGCCAGCACACCGCCGATCGCGCCCCCGAGGTGAGCCTGCCAGGACACGCCGGCGGCCCCCGGGAGAACACCCCAGATCAGACCCCCGTAGACCACCAGGACGCCGACCGCGACCGCGATCTGGGCGACCGACCGCGACCACAGCCCGCGCGCCAGCAGGTAGGTGAGCCACCCGAAGATCAGACCGCTGGCCCCGACGATGATGGTGTCGGCCGGGGTGAGAGCCCAGGCCGCCAGCCCGGAGCCGAGGATGCTGATCACCGACGAGATGGCCCAGCGGGCCAGGCCGCCGAGCAGCACCAGGAAGCCGAGGACCCAGAACGGCAGTGAGTTGCTGATCAGGTGATCCCACCCGGCGTGCAGGAACGGCGCCACCGCGATCCCGCCGAGACCGTCGATCTCGCGGGCCCGGATGCCGAGCAGGTCGAGTCGCTCCCCGCTCAGCTGGTCGACCCCCTCGAGAACCCACAGACCGGCCAGCAGCGCCGTCATCACGACCACCGCGGCACCGGGGGACGGACGCGTCCGTCGAACCGGCGTCGGGCGACCATCCACGATGGAGTGGGGAGCGCTACCAGAAAACGGGCTCATGCCTCCAGAATGCCCGACCGGACAAGAGCCGGCGCCCGGGTCGTCACCGTGAGCGCTCGGTCGTCACCAGAGGACTGGGTTGTCACCGAGAGCGCTGGATTGTCACCGAGAGCACAGCCCGGTGGTGGGTGAGGGCGTATCTGGTTCTCGCGCCGACGGCTCTTGCCTGACAGCGACCCGGACGGACCGGGCGTACGAGCACCGGACGCCGATCATGACGAGCACCCTCTCCACCACAGACCTGCGGACCAACACCGACCCGCGGACCGACCCCGACGTGCGGCCAGTGCCGCAGCCGGCCGACACGCTGCTGGCCAGCGCGATCGCGGCCGGACTGATCACCGTCCGGGAGGTGGCCGAGCGGGCTGTCGAGCGGCAGGGGACGGCCCTGCTGCTGCACGGACAGCCCATCGCGTACGGCCGCCGGCAGGGGGTGGGTGCCGCGCCGGACGGTGCATCTCGCGAGCTGGGCTGCCTGCGGCTGCTGGCCGCCACCGGACTGGTGCCCGAGCTGCGCGGCAGGGGTGAGGTCACCTGGACGGCGGCCGTGCGGGGCGATCGGTTGAGCGCGGTGCACGGCACGATGGGCGAGCTGGCGGAGGTGTGCCAGCGCTGGGGCGCTGCCCTGGCGACCCTGCACCAGACCAGGATCGCCGCGGGGACCGAGCCTCCGGTGGCCCCCCGGCCCTGGGTGCTGGACCCCGACCGGCTGCCCCTGACGATGCGCCGGGCGCCCTCCGGCAGCGCCCGCGCCTTCGTGCTGCACACCCTCCGCAGTGACCGTGGACTGCAGCGGACGGTCCTCCGGGTTGCGGACCACTGGTCCGCCGACCACTGGACGCACGGCGACCTGACCGGGGATCGCGTACGGATCCTGCGCTCGCCGGACCTGCAGGTGCGGTTCGTCGATCTGCGCGGTGGCGGACTGGGCGATCCGGGCTGGGACCTGAGCGGCGCCCTCGAGACGGTGGCCGAGCTGACCACCGGCCCGCACGCTCCCTGGGGTCGGGCCAGCGCGGCGTGCCTGAGCGAGTTCCTGCTGCAGGGCTATCGGCGGGCAGGTGGGGCCGCCTCGGTGGACGCGGGTACGCGGGCGCTGCGGATCGTGGCCCGGTCCTGGGAGCAGGCGGAAGCGCTGGACGCGCGGACCGATCATCCCGCTTCGATGCACCCCGCCGCCGCCCGACCGATCGAGGCGACCCGCCTGGGCGAGCGGCTGAGATCGGCCCGGGAGCTGGCGGCCCGCAGTGCCCGCACCGGTCTGGCCGCCGCCTGAGCGCAGCGAATCCGACACGGAATCGACGGCACCTGCGTGGGGTGCGCGCGGGCGGGCGAACGTAGGGCAGATTCTTCCCATGAGCGAGAGCCCTGTGAGGGAGCCGGACCGGTTCCGTGTCGGCCTGGTCGGCGCGGGAGGGATCGCCCACGAGCACCTCCCGGCCTGGCTGTCCCTGGGCGCCGACGTGCTGGTCCACTCCTATGCCGGCGCGGGCGAGCTGGTGGCCCGGTTCGGCGGCCGGGCGGTGGACACCCTGGACGAGCTGCTGGCGGGCTGCGACGTCGTGGACATCGCGACTCCCACACCGACCCACGCCGAGCTCGCCCTCGCGGCGCTGGCGGCGGGCCGGCCGGTCGTCTGCGAGAAGCCGCTGGCCCGCACCTCGGCGGAGGCCGAGCGGGTGATCGAGGCGTTCGAGGCGGCCGGGGTGGCGCTGTACCCGGGACACGTGGTGCGGTTCTTCGGCGAGTACGCCGCGATGCACGCCGCCGTCGCCGCCGGAGCGCTCGGCCGGATCGCCGTCCAGCGGTTCACCCGGACCGGGTCGGCCCCGGCGGCCGCCTGGTTCCACGACGACGCGCAGTCCGGCGGTCTGCTGCTCGACCAGAGCCTGCACGATCTCGACTTCGCCCGATGGAACGCCGGTGAGGTGGCCACGGCGTACGCGTTGGAGTCGGCAGCCGGGGACGTGCGCAGCGTCCAGGTGGTGCTGACCCACCTCGGCGGCGCCCTGAGCTTCGTGCACGGCACCTGGGCCCGTCCGGGCACCCGGTTCCGGACGACGTTCGACATCGCCGGCGACGCGGGGGTGCTGCAGCACGACTCCACGGAGCACCCGCCGCTGAGCTCCGACCTCGGCGCCGTGGCCGCCACCGCTGAGGGACCGCAGGACGGCCGTGGGCTGCTGCCCGCGATGCCGTACGAGAGCCCCTTCCGGACCGAGCTCGGTGAGTTCCTGAGTGCCTTCCGAGGTGGGCCGGCGCCGCGGGTGTCCGCCCGGGACGGCCTGGCGGCGATCCGGATCGCCGAAGCCGCCCAACGATCGCTGGTCACCGGCCGGGCCGAGACCGTGGTCGGACCGACGACCCTGGAGGTGGACCCGCGATGAGGATCGGGTTGATGTCCTTCGCGCACGTGCACGCAGCCTCGTACGCACAGCTGCTGCGGGCCCGGCCGGGCGTCGAGGTGGTGGCCACCGATCCCGACCACGGTCGGCGGCCGGGGGAGACGGGCGGGCCGGCGATGGCGGCCGATCTCGGGGTGGCCTACGTCGAGGACTACGCCGCCCTGCTGGCCACCCGGCCGGACGGGGTGATCGTCTGCGCGGAGAACGTCGAGCACCGGCGGCTGGTGGAGCTGGCGGCCGCCGCCGGGGCCCACGTGCTGTGCGAGAAGCCGATCGCGACCACGCTGGCGGACGCGGACGCGATGACGGCCTCCTGTGCGGCGGCCGGGGTGCAGCTGATGCTCGCGCACCCGGTCCGGTTCGCGCCCGCGTTCGCGGGTCTGCGGGAGGTGGTGGCGGCCGGCACCCTGGGCGAGATCGTCAGCATCGCCGGGACCAACAACGGGCGGATCCCCCGAGGCGACCGGGCCTGGTTCGTCGACCCCACCGCGGCGGGGGGTGGTGCGTTGACCGACCACCTGGTGCACGTGCTCGACCTGCTGGACGCCCTGTGGCCGGACGGTCGGGTGAGCAGCGTGTACGCGGTCGCCAACCGACTGCTGCATCCCGACGCCGGGGTGGAGACCGGCGGGCTGGCGGCCCTGCGGCTCGAGCTGGTGTCCGGCTCCGGGCGGCAGGTGCCGGTGGTGATCGACGCGAGCTGGTCCCGTCCGGACGGGTACCCCACCTGGGGCGGCCTGACCCTGCGGGTGATCGGGACCGGTGGGATCACCGACCTGGATCCGTTCGCCCTGCGGGTCGGCGGGCACCTCGCGTCGACCCGGAACGCGGCCTGGATCCCGTACGGTCCCGATCTCGATGCGCTGCTGCTGACCTCGTTCCTGGAGGTGGTCGCCGGGTCCGCGACGGCCAGTCCGGACGGGGCGGCCGGCACCCGGGGTCTCGCGGTGGTGCTGGCGGCCTACGCCTCGGTGGTCTCCGGTCAGCCGGTGGCGCCGCGCTCCTGAGCCCGGCCCGGCCCGACCCGGGCCGCCAGCACTAGGCGCCGCTCACCCGGACCGTCAGGTGCGCTGACCGGGTGCTGCCGGGGTTGATCCGCAGCAACGTCGACGAGATCCGACGGGCGTCGTGCAGGCCGTGCGCGGGCCAGCTGGTGCAGGGCGTGAAGGCGAGGTAGCGCCCGGTGCCGAACCACGGGAAGCCCTTGCTGGCCCCGGTCTCCAGGGCGTACCAGACGTGCGGCCAGACGAACTCCTCCCAGCTGAGCTCGACCGTCAGGTGCTGGCTCGGTCGGCGGACGCTGATCGACGCGTCGGTGAAGTCCGACAGGTACGCCAGGCGGCTCTCGGTAGTGCCCTCTCGACCGACCCCGCGCAGGTTGACCATGCCCTCTTGCCCGTACGCGCGTGGCCAGGGGAGCAGATCGTCGTACGAGGCGGTGCTCAGGCGGGGATCGGACCGCACGGTCGTCGAGCCGGCGCGCACCACGGTGTCCGGACCGATCAGGGCCTCGCCGAAGGCGACCTGCTGGCCCCACACCACGTCGATGTGCTCGCCGCCGACGTTGGTCACGGTGTCGGTGATCGTGAGCTCCTCGTCCCGCAGGACGACCGAGCGGACGAGGCGGAACGGGGAGCGGATCAGACGACCGGTGAGGACGAGCTCCGACCCCTCGACGTGCCAGTCCAGCCAGGTCAGGCGGGCCTCGCCGTCGAAGCCCCACTCGGCCCCGTGCGCGCTGGCGCTGTCACCCCCGTTGGGGAAGATCGACTGCCAGCCACCCGGGTAGCTGTCGTACATCGAGACCTCGGACGAGCCGGGCAGATCCACGGATCCGCGGTGCCGCAGACCCCAGGGCGTCTGCCACAGCAGCTCCAGGTCGTCGCTGCGGCGGCGTAGGGAGACCACCGTGCCGCCGAGAGCCGGCACGAGGTCGGCGACCAGCATGTCGGAGGTCAGTCGCAGCACGTCCCAGCCGCGGACGACGAGCACTTCGGGGTCAGACACCCGGAAAGGATAGAGCCGGACCACCGCGTCGACGGGCAGGACGAGTCAGCGGGGAGGAGGGGGATCAGTCCGGCACTCTCAGCGCGGTGACGGTGCGGGAGCTGTCCTCGGTCATCAGCAGCGTCACCCCGCCGCGCGAGATGTCGAACGCGACAGTGCCCGTCACCTGCTGGCCGGCCGACAGGGTGCCCGACGGCAACGCCGTCGAGGAGCCGGCCACCACCTCGGGCTCGAACAGCTCACCGGACCGGTCGAAGGCCTGGAACGAGTCCGGGCCGTAGCTGAGGATGCCGCTCTCGCAGCTGATCCGGACGGCCACGGTGAGCAACGAACCCGGCTGCTGGGTGTCGCGGCCGTCGGAGTCCCACCCGTGGGCGGTGATCTCCAGCACGCCGCTCCCGGTGCTGGTGGTGAACTCGATCTTCTGGTCGTCGGTGGGCAGCGGCTCGGCCGGGGCGACAGCGGGTGGCGGCGTCGCCTGGCGTACGTCCTCGCGTGCGGCGACGACGCTGGCGATGGTCACGATCAGCGCCACCGCGGCCACCGCGAGCACGGTGAGGACCGCCGGCAACCGGCTGGGGGTCGGAGCCGCCGGAACGGGAGCACCGGGCGTCGACGCCGGCCTCGGCCGCGGCAGAGGCGGACCGCCGAGCGAAGCCGCGCCCGCCACCGGCGGCCCGTCGAACCCGGGACCGCTGGGTCGGCCCATGCCGGGACCCGTCGGCTCACTCACCCCGCCACGCTACTCCGCGACCCTGGTCGTCCACAGGCAGTGACGCCGCCGAAGCGCTGTCCACAGATCGGCGGCGGCCCCGGTCGATTCCGGCCGGCGTCCTTTGTGTCTTGGTATGACACGACACACGCCAGCCTCCGCGCTCGATCCCGCCCCGACCGTCCTGCGGGTCCGCGAACCCGGGGACATCCTCGGTGTGGTTCCCTACCTGCTCGGCTTCCACCCGGCGGAGTCCCTGGTGGCGGCCTTCGTCCGCCGGCGGCAGGTGGTGGTGACCGCCCGGATCGACCTCGGGGCGACAGCCGACATCGAGGCCCTGGTCGACCAGCTCGAGCTGGTGGGCCAGCAGGTGGGCACCCGCTCGCTGGTCCTGATCGGCTACAGCGCCGAGCCGGGTGTCCGCGACCTGATGCGGGACCTGGCCGACCTGGTCCCGCTGGATCTGGTCGACGTGCTCGCGGTGTCGGGAGATCGTTGGTGGTCCGTCTGCTGCGACCCCGACCAGCGGCCTCGACCGGGTCGAGAGGACTGCTGCCCGGCGGAGGGCCGCCCGTACGACATCACCGCGCACCCGCTGGCGGCGGCCGCGGTGATGGCGGGCATCTCTGCGACGGCCAGCCGGCAGGAGATCGCGGATCTCGCGGCCGGCCCGGCCGCGGCGGACCACGAGCGCCTGACCGGGCTCACGGAGGAGACCAGCCGGCGGCTGAGCGCGACCGGCCGGCGACGCCGACGGCAGCGGATGAAGCGACTGGTCGCTGAGACGATGCGCTCGGGCGGCCCGACCGAGGCCGAGGCGATCGAGATCGCGGTGCTCGCCACGGACGTGGCGGTGCGCGACGTGGCGTGGGCCATGATGTCTCGCGCGCAGGCCGCCGACCACGTCGCCCTGTGGCGTCGGGTCGTCGCGGTGGCGGTCCGGCCGGGCGAGGCGGCGCCGCTCGGCATGCTGGCCATGGCCGGTTGGCTGAGCGGCAACGGGGCGCTCCTCAACTGCTGCATCGACAGGCTCGAGCAGGTGGCACCGGACTACTCGCTGTTGCAGCTGTGCCGAGAGATCAGTGACCGGGCTGTCCCGCCGAGTCACTACGACGCGATCGCCGAGGAGCTGCGGGCCCTGTCGGGCTGAGGCGCCTCAGCGACGACCGCCCGCTGGGCTGGGGCTGCCCACGACGGGAGCCGGGCCTGCCGGACGGCAGTGCCTGGTCGAGCCGCGAGCGGCTCCGTTAGGTTGGCACCCATGACAACGCGGTTCGTGGTGTGCGGTGAGACCCTGATCGACCTCATTCAGGCGGATGAGCAGCCTGCCGGGTTCCTGAGCTCGACCTGGTCGGCGATGTCGGCGGGCGGGCCGATGAACAGCGCGGTGGCGCTGGGCGACCTCGGCGCCGACGTGCACTTCCTCGGGCGGCTGTCCCGTGACGCCTTCGGGGCCCAGCTGCGCGGCCACATCGACGGCGCAGGTGTGGCGCTGGATCTGGCCACGGAGTCTTCGCAGGCCACCTCGCTGGCCGTGGTGAGCCTGGACGACGAGGGCAAGGCGAGCTACACCTTCCACTTCTCCGACACGGCGAACTTCGGCTGGGAGGACGCTGACCTGCCGACCCTGGTCCAGGGCGACTGGCTGCACATCGCCTCGCTGGCCTGCGTCGTCAGCCCGGGCAGCGACGTCCTGCTGGACTGGGTCCACGGACTCAAGGCCGGCATCTCCTACGACATCAACGTCCGACCCACGGTGATCACCGACCCGGAGGAGTACTGGGCGAAGGTCAAGCCGTGGCTGCGGGTCGTCGGCCAGCACAAGGGCATCCTCAAGGCCAGCGACGAGGACGTGGAGTTCCTGGCCCAGGTGGACGCTCCCGGGGGTGACCCGGTCGACGTGCTGGCCGACTGGGTCGCCCAGTACGGCATCGGCCTCGGCGTGGTCACGTTGGGTCCCGGGGGCGCGGTCGCGGTCGACCCGGAAGGCACCAGGACCGCGGTGCCGGGCTTCCCGACCACCGTCGTGGACACCGTCGGGGCCGGCGACACCTTCATGGCCGGGTTCCTCGACGGCTATGTCGGGCACGAGCTCGGTCTGGAGGCCTCCTTGACCCGGGGGGCCGCCGCCGCCTCGATCGTCTGCTCCCGCCGGGGCGCGCAGCCGCCCAGCTCGGCCGAGGTGGACGCCTTGATCAGCGCGAACGCCAGCGCCCCCGTCTGACGCTCACACCACGGTCTGACGATCACACCACGGTCTGACGATCACACCGCCGGCTCCCGCTCGATCCCGGCGGCCGCGTCGGCCAGGGCGCGTACGGCCTCGGCGGTGCGGCTCGCCGACGGAAGGGCGCCGTCGGACTCGGTGACGTAGAAGGTGTCGATGGCCTGCCCCGCCAGGGTGGCGATGTGCGCCGAGCGGATGGACAGCCGCCGCTCGCGCAACGATCGACCGAGGGCGAACAGCAGACCGCTACGATCGCCCGTCCGCACCTCGATGACGGCCGCGCTGGCGCTGGCGCCCTCGACCGCCTCGACGAAGGGCGGCGCGATGTCGCCGCGCGCAGCCCGCGACTCCCGCTTGCGGACCCGGACGAGCATCGACGAGTCGCCGTCCTGGAGCCGGTCCAGCTCCTGCACCAGCAGGGCCGGGTCCGGGACGTCGGTGGGCAGCTGCTTGTCCACCCGCCAGGTGTTCACCGCGATGCCGTCCACGGTGTTCAGCACGGCGGAGCGGACCGACACCGAGTGCGACGCCAGCAGCCCGGCCGTGTCGGAGAACAGCCCGAGACGGTCGTTCGCGGCGATCATCAGCTGGATGCCGCCCGGCTTCGACTCCACCCGGACCCGCGGCCGGCCGTCCAGACCGACCGAGCGCGCCAGCCCGAGGTCGATCAGGTCGCCGCCCACGTGATCCGGGACGTCGCCCACCAGCAGCGAGTCGACGCTGTCGGCGAGGGCGTTGACGAGCTGGGCCCGCCAGGGTGACCAGGCGGCCGGTCCGGCGGCCTTGGCGTCCGCCTCGGTCAGGAACCGCAGCATCTGCAGCGTCTCGAGTCGTCCGTCGACGGCGGTGACGAGTGCCTCGACAGTGGCCGGGTCGCCGTGGTCGCGCCGGGTGGCCAGGTCGGCCAGGGTCAGGTGCTCGCGGACCAGTCGCTCGACCAGCTCGACATCGGCCTCCGGCAGACCGATCGACTCCGCGACCTCGCGGGCGATCGGCGCACCGACCGCTGGGTGCGCGGCGCCTGCGCCGGGCAGCTTGCCGATGTCGTGCAGCAGACAGGCGAGCAGCAGCAGATCCGGTCGGTCCACCTGGGTCAGGTGACGCTGCACCTCGGCCACGCACTGCACCGAGTGTCGGTCGACGGTGTGCCGGTGCAGCGGGTTGTGCTGGGGCTGGGCGCTGATGCCCTGCCAGGCCGGGAACCAGCGGACGATGCACCCGGCCAGGTCGAGGGACTCCCAGACGGGCAGCAGGGCCGAGCCGCCGGACAGCAGCTCGAACAGCGGGATCCGGGCCTCCTCCGACCAGGGTGTCGGGATCGCCGGTGCGTGCTCGCCGAGGTTGTCGGCCGTGACGGGCGAGAGGACCAGACCCCGTTGGGCGGCGAGGGCACCGGCTCTCAGGTCGAGCAGGGGAGTGCTCGGACTGGTCAGCCGATCCAGACCCACCTCGCCCTGGTGGACGATCAGCCCGTGCGGCGCCTGGCTGTACTCGGGGCGACGCTCGCGCCGGACGAAGGACAGCTTGCGGCGGACCGGCAGCACCTGCCGGGCGGCCCGGCTGGTGAGGTCGACGGCGTGGCCGATCCGGCGGGCGGCCATGCTCACCACCCGACGGAGGTCGTCCGCATCGGCGTACCCGAGGCGGGCGGCGACGTCGCCGACCTCGGTGGCCAGCAGCCGGTCCATCGTCCGGCCGGAGCTGAGGTGGAGGGCGTCGCGGACGTCGAGCAACCGCTCGTACGGGTCCTTGACCCCCGAGTGCGGGCGGTCGGTCAGCCAGGTGGCGGCCAGTGCGCGCAGCATGATCATGTCGCGGAAGCCGCCCCGGGCCTCCTTCAGGTCGGGCTCCAGCAGGTACGCGGCGTCCCCGAACGACTCGTGCCGGTCCTCCAGGGCCGCGAGCAGCTCGGGGAGCCGTTTGCGGGCGTTGGCCCGCCAGGCAGTCAGCAGGGTGGTCCGCGCCCCGCGGACGAGCTCAGCGTCCCCGGTCAGCACCCGCAGGTCGAGCAGCCCGACCCCGGCACTCAGCTCGCGGCCGGCCACGTCGGCGCACTCGGCCGGCGTCCGCACCGCGTGGTCGAGCCGCACCGAGCTGTCCCAGAGCGGATACCACAGGGCCTCGGCCAGGGCGTCGATCCCGGCCCGGTCCCGGCCGTCGTGCAGCAGGACGAGGTCGATGTCGGAGCGGGGACCGAGCTCCCGGCGCGCCAGGCTGCCCACCGCCGCCAGGGCGACCCCCGAGTCGGGGCCGCCGACGTCGCCGTACAGCTCGACCAGGGCTTCCTCGACGCACTCGGTCATCAAACGCCGACGATCCGGCCCAGACGTGGAAACCCACGTGGACCGGATCGCGACGTTGAGGCGCTCGGTGGTCAGGTCACGCTTCAGAGCGCGTCCAGCCCGCGCTCTCCCGTACGCACGCGAACGATGTCGTCCACGGGTACGGACCAGACCTTGCCGTCACCGATGCGGCCGGTCCGTGCGCTCTTGACCAGGACGTCGATGATGTCTTTGGCATCCTCGTCGTCCACGAGCACCTCAAGCCTCACCTTCGGGACCAGATCCACGGTGTACTCAGCACCCCGGTAGACCTCGGTGTGGCCCCTCTGACGGCCGAAGCCCTGAGCTTCACTCACCGTCATCCCCTCGACCCCGAAGGACTCGAGGGCCGTCTTCACTTCGTCGAGCATGTGGGGCTTGATGATCGCAGTCACGAGCTTCATGCCGTCACCTCCTGGTCTGAGTTAGCGGCTTCATCCTCGTCGGTCCGGTGGGCACTGCCGAACGTGGCCCCACGACCGATCGAGCCGAGCGGGTTCAGGTCGTAGCCGGTCTCGGCGTGCTCGACGCTGTCGATGCCCTCGAGCTCTTCCTCACGGCTGACCCGGAAGCCGATGGTCTTCTCCAGCAGGAGACCGATCGCCAAGGTGAGCACGAAGGAGACGATGAGCACGGAGAACGCGCCCACCGCCTGACGCCACAGCTGGTCGACGCCGCCACCGTAGAACAGACCGGTGCGCTCGTAGGAGATCGCGGCCGGCGACCCGGGAGCCAGCAGCAGGCCCACGGCCAGGGTTCCCCAGAGGCCGCCCACGAGGTGCACGCCGACCACGTCGAGGGAGTCGTCGTAGCCGAACTTGTACTTCAGGCCGACGGCCAGGGCGCAGAGCACACCGGCGACGGCACCCAGGATGATCGCGCCGACCGGGCTCACCGAGGAGCAGGAAGGGGTGATCGCGACGAGTCCGGCGACGACGCCGGACGCCGCACCCAGGGAGGTGGCGTGGCCGTCACGGAGCCGCTCGGTGAGCAGCCAGCCGAGGCTGGCGGCGCCGGTGGCCACCATGGTGTTCACCCAGACGACCGACGCCGTGTTGCCCGCAGAGAGCGCCGAGCCGGCGTTGAAGCCGAACCAGCCGAACCACAGCAGACCGGCACCGATCATCACCAGGGTCAGGTTGTGCGGCCGCATCGGGTCCTTCTTCCACCCGATCCGCTTGCCGAGCACCAGCGCCAGGGCCAGGCCCGCGACACCGGCGTTGATGTGCACCGCGGTGCCACCGGCGAAGTCGATCGCGCCGAGCTGGTTGGCGATCCACCCGCCGGTGTGGGTGACGACGCCGTCGTCACCGGTCAGCGTGAAGTCGAACACCCAGTGGGCGATCGGGAAGTAGACGATGGTCGCCCAGATGGCGGAGAAGATCATCCAGGTGCCGAACTTCGCGCGGTCGGCGATGGCACCGGAGATGAGGGCGACGGTGATGATCGCGAAGACGGCCTGGAAGGCGACGAAGGCCATCACCGGGTAGGTGGCCGACGGGTCGTCGGCCATCAGGCCCTTGAGGCCCAGGTACTCGACGGGGTTGCCGAGCAGGCCGGCGCCGACGTCGTTGCCGAAGGCCATCGAGTAGCCGTACAGCACCCAGAGGACGGAGATGAGCGCGAGTGCCCCGAAGCTCATCATCATCATGTTCAGGACGCTCTTGGCGCGGACCATGCCGCCGTAGAAGAGCGCTAGGCCTGGCGTCATCAACAGCACCAGGGCCGCCGACGTCAGGATCCAGGCGGTGTCGCCCGAATTCAGTTCGAGTGGAGTCATGCTTCTTCTTTCGGTGAAGGAGGCTGGACTGGTGAGGGAAACCCCGGCACGGCTGGATCCGGTGGACGCGCGAGGTTAGAGAGCACTCTGCTCGATCCGTGTTGCGCGGAGGGGGCGACAGGTTACGGGCCGGTGACAGATGTTGCCGTCGTGTGACAGCGGAGTTTCAACGGCGGGGGTACTACTGAGAGCCCGCGCCCGCCGACCCGTCCGGTGACCCAGGTCACCCGATCGATAGGGTCCAGGCGTGACTTGGTTGGTGACCGGCGGGGCCGGCTACATCGGTTCGCACGTGGTGCGGGCGTTCGGTGACGAGGGCATCGGCTGCGTGGTGCTGGATGACCTGTCCAGCGGCCATCGCGCCTTCGTGCCCGAGGACGTGCCGTTGGTGACCGGATCCCTGGTGGACCGGGCCGCGGTCGACGAGGCCCTCGACGGTCGGGGGATCAGCGGGGTGGTGCACCTGGCGGGTTTCAAGTACGCCGGCGTGTCGGTCAGCCGACCGCTGCACACCTACACCCAGAACGTCACCGGCACCGTGGTGCTGCTGGAGGCGATGGCTGCCCACGGGGTCGAGCGGATCGTGTTCTCCTCCAGTGCCGCGGTGTACGGCACCCCTGACACCGACCTGGTCACCGAGGAGAGCCCGACCCGACCCGAGTCGCCGTACGGGGAGTCGAAGCTGATCGGGGAGTGGCTGCTGCGGGATCAGGCCAAGGCGACCACCCTGGCCCACACCTCGTTGCGCTACTTCAACGTGGTCGGCTCGGGCACCCCGGAGCTGCGCGACACCAGCCCGCACAACCTGTTCCCGATCGTGTTCGACGCCCTGGTGGCGGGGAAGACGCCGTTCATCAACGGGGACGACTACGACACCGCCGACGGCACCTGCGTCCGGGACTACGTCCACGTGGCCGACCTGGCGGCGTCGCACGTGGCGGCGGCCAAGGCGCTGGAGGCCGGGAAGACCTTGGAGCCGGTCTACAACCTCGGCAGCGGCGACGGCCTGTCGGTGCGCCAGATCATGGAGGCGGTGGCCCGGGTGACCGGGATCGAGTTCACCCCCGGGATCCGACCGCGTCGCCCCGGCGATCCGGCCGTGATCGTGGCCGAGGGTCGGCTGGCCGCGCGGGATCTCGACTGGCAGATGCGGCACAGCGTCGACGACATGGTCCGCTCCGCCTGGGAGGCCCGCGAAGCCGCGCAGTGATCAGTGTTGTATCGCACTTGACTTATATAAGTAGCTTTGAATAGAGTTCGGCCATGGACATCACCACCGATCCGCTCGTCCTGGTCCGAGCCACCGACCGCCGCGTCATCCCCACCGAGGTCGACGGGCTCCCCGCCCGGATCGTCACCGCGACCCGCACCTACAGCACCGACGTCACCGATCTCTGGGACGCCCTGACCTCCCCCGAGCGGCTGCCGCGGTGGTTCGCACCCGTCAGCGGCGACCTGGAGCGGGGCGGCCGCTACCAGGTCCAGGGCAACGCGGGCGGGGAGATCCAGAGCTGCGAGCCGCCGCACCGTTTCGCGGTGACCTGGGAGTTCATGGGGGCGGTCAGCTGGTTGACGGTCGAGCTGACCGAGGTCGCCGATGGCGCCCGGCTGGAGCTGCGCCACACCCAGCACTCCGACAACGACTTCTGGCGCCAGTTCGGCCCCGGGGCCACCGGGGTCGGCTGGGACCTCACCCTGCTCGGTCTCGGTCAGCACCTGGCCGGCGCGCCGGACGTGGACCCGGCCGCGGCGGAGGCCTGGTCGCTGTCGGCGCCGGGCAAGGCGTTCTCCACGGGGTGCGCCGATGGCTGGGCGGCCGCCGACATCGAGGCCGGCGCCGACCCGGCGGCCGCGCGGGCTGCGGGAGAGGCCACCGGTGCGTTCTACCGGGGCGAACCGGGCGCACCCGGCGAACCGGTCTGACGTGCACGTCCTGGACGTGCTGGGTGAACCCGTACGCCGACGGATCCTGGAGCTGCTCGGACCGGGCGAGGTGTCGGCCGGAGCGGTGGCGGCCGGGCTGGCCGACGAGCTCGGGCTCTCCCAACCGGCGACCTCGCAGCACCTGAAGGTGCTGCGCGACAGCGGTCTGGTCACCGTCCGGGCGGTCGGCACGTCCCGGCTCTATCGGATCGACACCGACCGGCTCGCCGAGGCAGCGGCCTGGTTCGACCAGTTCGCCGATCCCTGGCAGCAGCCGTTGGACGCCCTGGAGACCGAGCTCGCCCGCGGACGGCGAGGGCGTAGGTCATCGCCGCGAGCCTCGGGCGAGTCCCGTACGGAGCGCGGGTTCGGCTGAGTCCCGGCGGTCGCCGGGCGCAGCGAGCGCTTGTCGGCTTCAGGCGGAGCTGACTGGCTGGGGTCGAACCTCAGCCGCCGTCGGCGAGCCGCGTGCGCAGCACCGGCCAGGTGCCGGCGAAGCCGGGGTGCAGATCCAGATCGGTCACCGCCGACTCGCTCACCCACCGCAGCTCCTCGGACTCCTCCTGCGGGACCAGGACGACGGGATCGACCAGCTGCGCGAGCACCGTCGTGTAGGCCCAGCTGCCGTGGTCGTCGACCAGCTCAGCACCCACCCTGACCGACGACGCCTCGATGCCGGTCTCCTCACACGCCTCTCGGAGGGCTCCCTCGGCCGCCGACTCGTGCGAGTCCTTGGCGCCGCCGGGGATGCCCCAGGTGCCGCCGCTGGCCGTCCAGACGGCCCGGTGCTGGAGCAGGATCAGCGGCTCCGATCCTCGGCTGAGGTCGGCGATCAGCAGCCCGGCGGCCCCGAAGCGCCCCCAGTGCCGGTGTCCGAGGTCGCACCGGACCCACCCGTTGCCGTCATGCTCCACGGGTCGAGTCTGCCTCCTCGGGCCAGCCCTGCACCCGTACGTCGCGCACCTCGAGATCCAGGACCTGCTCGAGGGCCGCGACCGCGCTCTCGACGTCGGCGGCCGGCAGGGGCGGGTGCGGGGGCAGCATGGTCACGTCCAACCGCACGCGACGGCCGGTTCCCACGGTGGTCCACCGAGCCACGATCCGGCCCCCGCTCAGCACCATCGGAGCGCAGATGGCGTTCTTGGAGCTCCACACCCGCTCCAGCTGGGCGGCGTCCAGGAACCGCAACCGCCCGGGCTTCGCGTAGCCCAGCAGGAGCCCGTCGAACTCGGCCAGCAGGTGGATTCCGTTCGCCGCCTCGGGTGGCCCGGTGCGGGTGGCGTGCTCGTCGTCCAGATCGACCATCGGCCGGTCGTCCGGTCCCACTCCGGTGATCACCCGGTCACCCAGGGCGGCCAGAGCCCGGCGCACCGGGGTCTTGCGGACCCCGAGGTAGAAGCAGGTGTCGTCGACGGTGACCGGACCGTACGCCCGCAGGTGCCGCTCGACCATGGCCAGCACGGCCTCCTCGAACCCGTACGACGGCAGCTCCGGGAGGGCGGTGGCGGCCGAGCGGCGCAGCACGTCGGTCCGCTTGTGCCAGGCGCTGTCCGGCGGTCGACGCAGCAGCCCGGCCTGTCCCCAGAGCAGGAACCGGATCTGGTCGGCGCGGTCGGCCAGGCCGGGTGGTCCGGCGGCCATCAGCCCGCGGGCGTGATCGAGGAGGTCGTCCCACGACCGCCAGTCCGCCGCGGCGTCCTCGACCGCGGTCAGCAGCTCCCGGACGTCCTCGGCCGGCACCTTGGTCTGCGTGGCGACGAAGGCGACCCGTCCCTCGCGGGCGATGCGCAGGCTCCAGCCGAACTGCTCGCGTCCGCTGGTGAAGACGGTGCCGCGCAGCGTGCTGGCCTTGATCAGGTGGTGGCTCTCGAAGAGCGCGACCAGATCGGCGTACCGGGCGCCGGGCAGCCGCGACCCGATGGTGGCGAACGGAGCCCTGGGTGCCTGGGACTGGATCGGGGCAATCGCCTCCACCACGTCCAGCACGTCGGTCGGCGTCACCGCGCCGGTGCCGTCCAGGGGTCGCGGGAACTGACGACGAAGGGTGGCCCACCGCAGGTCGTCGTCGCTCCACCGCCGCATGGCTGGCACCCTATGACTCATGACCCGACAGGTACTCGACACGTTCGCGCTGACCGGCAAGAAGGCCCTGGTGACCGGGGGCAACCGGGGGATCGGGTACGCCCTGGTCCAGGGGCTGGCCGAAGCCGGCGCCTCGGTGGCCTTCGCCTCGCGCAACGCACCGGCCAACGCCGAGGCGCAGCAGCGGCTGGCCGACCAGGGTCTGACCACTGTCGCTCTCGCCGGTGACATCACCACCTCGGCCGACACCGTCGTGCAGCACGCGGTCGACGCCCTCGACGGGCTCGACATCGTGGTCAACAACGCGGGGATCTGCTACCACCGGCCGGCCCTGGACGTGCCCGACAGCGAGTGGGACGACGTCTTCGACCTCAACGTCAAGGCACTGTGGCAGGTGTCCCGCGCGGCGGCCCGGCAGTTCCGGACCACCGGCGGCGGCACCATCGTCAACATCGGCTCCATCTCGGCGTTGATCGTCAACCGGCCCCAGTGGCAGCCGGCCTACAACGCCTCCAAGGCCGCCGTGCACCAGCTGACCAAGTCGCTCGCGGCCGAGTGGGCGCCGTACGACATCCGGGTCAACGCGCTCGCCCCGGGCTACGTGAAGACCGAGATGGCGCCGGTCGACCAGCCCGAGTTCAAGGCGCGCTGGATCGACGACGCCCCGCAGCAGCGGTTCGCGCTGCCCGAGGAGCTGGCGCCGGCCGTGGTGTTCCTCGCCTCCGACGCGTCGGCGTTCATGACCGGCTCGGTGCTGGTGATGGACGGCGGCTACACCGTCTACTGACGGTTCGCACACCGCGCGTGCTCTCGCACACCGTGCAGCGGGTGCGAGCGCATGCGAGGTGTCGAACAGATCGTCGGCTCGCGGCGACGGTGGATCGTCGGGGCGTCGCACCGGTCGTCTGCGCTAGGCTGGCCGCATGCATCGCCGAGTGCTCCTTACCTAGCCGCGCGACCACCAGGTCTGCGCGGCAGCCCCTCGTGCCGAGATCGGCGCAGGGGCTTTTTCATGCCCGGCGACCCCGGGCGACCAGGAGCACGACGACCGAGGAGAGACATGACTGAGCAGAGTGCGCCGACCGTCGACGATCCGACGGAGGCGGACCACCGCTACGACCCAGCTGCCGATGCGGAGCATCGTTATGACCCAGTTGCCGCGCAGCAGCGCTGGCAGGCGTTCTGGGAGACCGACCAGACCTTCGTGCCGGCCGACGACGGCTCGGCGGAGCGGCGCTACGTGCTGGACATGTTCCCGTACCCCTCCGGCGACCTGCACATGGGTCACGCCGAGGCGTTCGTGATGGGCGACATCGTGGCCCGGCACCTGAAGCTGCAGGGTTACGACGTGCTGCACCCGATCGGCTGGGACTCCTTCGGGCTGCCCGCCGAGAACGCGGCGATCAAGAACGGCACCCACCCGGCCGAGTGGACGTACGCGAACATCGAGACCCAGGCCACGTCGTTCCGGCGCTACGGCCTGGGCTTCGACTGGAGCAGGCGGCTGCACACCTCCGACCCGGAGTACTACCGCTGGACGCAGTGGCTGTTCCTGCAGTTCCGCGAGCGCGGGCTGGCGTACCGCAAGGCCTCCTACGTCAACTGGTGCCCCAACGACCAGACCGTGCTGGCCAACGAGCAGGTCGTCAACGGGGCGTGCGAGCGGTGCGGCGCCGTCGTGACCAAGCGGCAGCTGACCCAGTGGTACTTCAAGACCACCGAGTACGCCCAGCGGCTGCTGGACGACATGGCCGAGCTGGAGGGCGGCTGGCCCGAGCGCGTGCTGGCCATGCAGCGCAACTGGATCGGCCGGTCCGAGGGCGCCTACGTGGACTTCGAGATCGACGGTCATCCCGAGCCGGTGACGGTCTTCACCACCCGCCCCGACACCCTGTACGGCGCGACCTTCTTCGTGGTGGCCCCCGAGGGCGACGCTGGCCGCGCAGATCGTCGCCGACGACCAGCGGGCGGAGTTCGAGGCCTACCTGGACCAGGTGAAGCTGGCCACCGAGATCGAGCGGCAGGCCACCGACCGGCCGAAGACCGGTGTCTTCCTGGGCGTCCACGCGACCAACCCGGTGAACAACGAGCGGATCCCGGTGTACGCGGCCGACTACGTGCTGGCCGACTACGGCACCGGCGCGGTGATGGCGGTCCCGGCGCACGACCAACGGGATCTGGACTTCGCCCGGGCGTACGGGCTGCCGGTGGTCGAGGTCATCTCCACCGGCGAGCCCGATCCCGGCCAGTCGGGGGTGGCCACCCCGGGCGACGGGACGTACGTGAACTCCGGTCCCCTGGACGGGCTGACCGACAAGGCGACCGGGGTGTCCACCATCGTCGGACAGCTGGAGGAGGGCGGTGTCGGCAAGGGCGCCGTGACCTTCCGGCTGCGGGACTGGCTGCTGAGCCGGCAGCGCTACTGGGGCTGCCCGATCCCGATCATCCACTGCGGTGCCTGCGGTGAGGTGGCCGTGCCGGAGGACCAGCTGCCGGTGACGCTGCCGCAGCTGACCGGAGCGGCGCTGGCCCCGAAGGGGGTCTCCCCGCTGGCGAGCGCCACCGACTGGGTCAACGTCGACTGCCCCTCGTGCGGGGGGCCGGCCAAGCGCGACACCGACACCATGGACACCTTCGTGGACTCGTCCTGGTACTTCTTCCGCTACTGCTCGCCCGGCGACGTCGAGGCGCCCTTCGACCCCGACGACGTGCGCCGCTGGATGCCGGTCGCGCAGTACGTCGGTGGCGTCGAGCACGCGATCCTGCACCTGCTGTACATGCGGTTCTTCACCAAGGTCCTGCACGACATGGGGATGGTCGACTTCGACGAGCCGATGAAGCGGCTGCTGAACCAGGGGCAGGTGATCAACCAGGGCAAGTCGATGAGCAAGTCGCTGGGCAACGGGGTGGACCTGGGGGCGCAGATCGACGCGTACGGGGTCGACGCCGTCCGGCTGACCGTGGTCTTCGCCGGACCCCCGGACGAGGACATCGACTGGGCCGACGTGTCGCCCGGCGGCTCGGCGAAGTTCCTGCAGCGCGCGTACCGGCTGGCCTTCGACGTCTCCAGCGCTCCTGGCGTGGACCCGGCCTCCGGAGACGTGGCGCTGCGGCAGACCACGCACAAGCTGCTGGCCGACATCGACGACTGCATCGCTGGGCAGCGGTTCAACGTGGTGGTCGCCCGGGTGATGGAGCTGGTGAACGCCGCTCGCAAGGTGGCCGACTCCGGTGTGGGCCCCGCCGATCCGGCCGTCCGGGAGACCGCGGAGATCGTCACCGTCGTCGCTGAGCCTGATCGCCCCGTACGTCGCCGAGGAGATGTGGGAGGCCCTGGGTCACGCACCGTCGGTGGCGAAGGCGTCCTGGCCGACCGTCGACCCCGCGCTGCTGGTCACCGAGGCCGTCACCTGCGTGGTCCAGGTGCAGGGCAAGGTCCGGGCCCGGCTGGAGGTGTCTCCGGACATCTCCGAGGACGAGCTGCGGGAGCTGGCGCTGGCCGAGGAGGGTGTGGTCCGCAGCCTGGCCGGCCGGGAGATCGCGAAGGTGATCGTGCGGGCGCCCAAGCTGGTCAGCATCGTGCCGCTGTAGGTCGTCACTCGCTGTTCACTGCGCGCTGAGGGTTCTGTCTTCCCTCCTCGTTCGCAGACGGAAGAGCGTGTCTGCTCACTCGTCGGTCCAGACAGAACCGGCGCTCCGTTCTCGGCCGCTCGCGACGGGAGTCGCTCCTCGCTGGCGCTCGTCGCGAGTGGCGGTGCTTGGGGTTGAACCCCTTTCGAGACCCGGTGACGCACTCTTCCGTGCTGTGACGCGGGCGTTGGAACGCGTGCGTGAGAGAGCGGAGGAGTGCGTCAGCGGGTGGGGGGTGGGGTGCCGGTGGTGCCGGCGATCACGGCGCGGACGCCCAGGTGGTCGGTGCCCGGGGCGTCGAAGGTGGTGAAGGCGGTGGCGGTCAGCCGGTCGTTGAGCAGGATGTGGTCGATGCCGATCAGCGGCGGGAGGCGCGAGTCCGCCGGGTAGGTCCGCACGTAGCCGGCGCCGGCCAGGTCGGCGGCGCTGCGCCAGCCGTCGGCGTACAGGTCGCGCATCGGGCCGTGGTCGTCGACCGCGTTGAAGTCACCGGCGACCACGGTGGGGGTGTCGTCCTGGCGAGCGAGCCAGTGGCGGAGCTCGGTGTGCTCGGCGGTCCACAGGCCGGGACCGCAGAACGGGTTGCAGGGGTGCACCGCGACCACCCGCAGCGGACCGAGCTGCGGAGTGGCGACGACCGCCGCCCACTGCTGGAAGGAGCTGGCCGGGAGCGCCTCGGACGAGGTGATCGGGTAGCGGGAGAAGATGACGGACCCGCTGGTGGACTGGAGCGGCGCTCCGACCGCGTACGGGAACGCCTCCCTGAACTGCAGCGGGAGGGCGTCGACCCACTCCGGAGGTGCCTCGACGAAGGTGACCACGTCCGCCCCGGCCGTCTGGTCGATGACGTCGGTGGCGTCGGCCCCTCCGGCCCGGACGTTGAGGCTGGCGATCGTCAGCGGATCGGTGGTGACCGGCCGGTCGTCAGGACTGAACGCGGGTGCCTGCCAGGCCAGGGAGGCCAGCAGCCCGATCAGGCACACCAGCGTCAGCAGCCAGAGACTGATCCGCGCGAACGCCGATCTGCGGCGGGTCCGGACGGCGGCCGTCCCGATCAGCAGCAGTGCCGGCAGCCAGAACACCAACCCGTACGGGATGAACGACGCCAGCAGAGCCGGCCCGTCGTCGACGGGCGGGGCGATGCGCAGGGCGGTGGCGACCAGCGCCGGCACCAGGGCCAGCAGACCGAGTGCGACCAGCCATCCCTGACCGGCGCGAAGATGGCGGCGGGTGTCCCAGGCCGGTTCGGTGGCGGGCATCAAGCGCGCCGGCGGGGCGCCGAGGGGTTGGTCCGCACCATCTTGATCTCGACCGGGTGCGGCGGGTACTCGCTGTCGGCGCGCTCGTCGGTGTCCCGCCATCCCCGCGTGCGGTAGAAGCCGCGGGCCCGCAGGTTGTCCTCCAGCACCCACAGGACCAGCTCGCGCGAACCGCCGGCCATCAGCTCCTCGGTGGCGAGCTGCAGCAGCAGCGAACCGTGACCCTGGTGGGCGTACTGGGGCGAGACGGCCAGATGGCGCAGCTGTCCGCGGTTGTCCCAGGCGACCAGACCGACCGGCTGGTCGTGCGCCTCGAGAACCCGCAGCTGCACCCGCCGGTCCCGCAGCAGCCGACGCCACCGACGTCGGACCTCCTCGGTCGGGTACGGGTGCTTGGAGGCATCGAAGACGTGCCGCAGATTCGCCTCGCTCGCGGCCCGCTCCAGGCTGGTCAGCAGGTCGAGGTCGGACTGCCGGGCCCGCCGGATGCGGATGCCGGTCTGCTCGTCCTCCAACGGCGGGTCGAACTGGTCCTGCATGTCCTCGAGCTCGGCGACGACCCGGTCGGCCCGGGTCTCCCGGCCCTTCTTGGTCGCCGTCCGCGACTTCTGGACGCACCACGCCTCGGTCCGGAACTCCTCGGTGCCGAGGATGAGCCCGTTCTCGCCGGCAGCGATGACGGTCAGGTCGTCCCACTCGATGCCGGTACGCCGACCCGGGTTGACCACCTGCACGCCCTCGGGCCCCGCGATCAACCGCGGATGGAGGCCGAACCGCCAGCCGTAGACGACAGCCGCGGCGGCCAGCACGGCCAGGAAGAGCGAGATCAGCGGTTCGCCGGCGCGAAGGTACGCGAGCACGGCCAGCGTGGGGACCCCGAGGCCGGCCACCACGACGAACACCCACACCGCGACGAGTGCTCCAGTGGACACGCGCCAGACACGCCGGGTCCGGACGGTCATGCAGGTGCTCCTTGATGTCCGTACTGCTGGGGTGTCCGTTACTGCTGGGGGTGTCCGATCCGCCGAGCAGTGTCCGATCCGCCTAGGGTGGCGCCATGCCCGGCGTCGCGGTGGTGACCGACTCTACGTCGTCACTGGCCCCCGCCGTGGCGGAACAGGCCGGTGTGGTCGTCGTTCCACTGCAGGTCATCGTCGATGGTAAGAGCCGCCCCGAGTCGTTTCGTCCGGGTGTCGGAACGACGACCCCCGGCGCTGTGGCGGCGGCTCTGCGGGAGGGCCGCGCGGTGTCCACGTCCCGGCCCGCCCCCGAGGCGTTCGTGAGCGCGTACGCGGCGGCGGCCGAGCGCGGGGCCTCGTCGATCGTCTCCGTCCATCTGAGTGGAGCCATCTCCAGCACCAGGGACGCCGCGGAGCTGGCCGCGCGGACGGCTCCGATCCCGGTCACCGTCGTCGACAGCCGGACCGTCGCGTCCGGTTGCGGCTTCGCCGCCCTGGCGGCTGCCGCTGCTGCGGCGGCGGGCGCCTCGGCCGAGGAGGTCGCCGAGGTCGCCCGCCGGCGGGCCGCGGCGTCGGTCACATACTTCTGCGTGGAGAGTCTGGAGTACCTGCGACGCGGGGGGCGGATCGGTGCCGCGCAGGCGCTGCTGGGTTCGGCACTCGCGGTGAAGCCCCTGCTGGGCATCGTGGACGGCGCCATCACGCCTCACGAACGGGTGCGGACGATGTCGCGTGCGCTGGCGCGGTTGGAGGTGCTGGCTCTCGACGCGCTCGTCCGCCCAGCGGGCGGGGCCCCGGATCTCGATCCGCCGGGGCCTGCTCGGGACGGTCGCCGCATGACGGGGTCGGAGGTCGAGGCGGACGTGGCGGTGCTGCACCTGGACAACCGATCGGCCGCCGACCGGCTCGCTCGCTCACTGCGGAGCCGACCCCACGTCGCCTCGGTCACGGTCTCGGAGGTGAGCGCCGTGCTCGGCGTGCACTGCGGCCCCGGCACGGTCGGTGTGGTGGTCGCGCCGCAGGTCTGAGGAGTTGTCCACAGCTCCATCGCCGACCGGAGTGGCGTCCACAGATCGCCGGCAGGGCCGTACGAAGTCGGGTGCCCGTCCTTAGGTTCTCGACATGTCTCGTCGAGATCGGATCGACCCGGAGACCGCGCGTCTGGTCGAGGAGCGGTTGCAGTGGCTGCTGCAGGAGCACGGGCCCGGACCGGTGAGCGCGCGGCCACCCGGATCCGCAACCCTGCCCACCGTGCCAGCCGAGGGGTCGGGCCCACCGCGCCGCTCGGAGCCGGCCCGCCGCTCGGAGCCGGCCCGCCGCTCGGGTGCGGCGGCCCGCTCGCGTGTGCATCTGCCGGACACCGACCCTGAGGCTGAGACTGAGGAGCTGGAGGCGTCGCTGCCGCGCAGGCCGCGACCGACACCAGGAGGCGGTCTGCTGACCACCGTGGCCACGTTCCGGCGGCCGCACCTGATCGTGGTGGCCGTCATCGTCGCTCTCGGCATCCTGGTGGCCGGTTGGGCTGTCCTCCGGGCCCGACCGGTGGCCGTGGCGGTCACGCCGCCGGCAGCCTCGTCCACCGTCGGCGAGGCGACGAGCGGGCCATCGGCACGAGCGTCCGGGGCGGGCGTGAGCCCGAGTGCCGCGGTCCCCGCGGTGGTCGTGCACGTCCTCGGGGCGGTCCGGGAACCCGGTCTGGTCTCGGTCGCGTCGGGGAGCCGGGTCCAGGACGCCATCGCGGCGGCCGGAGGGCTCACCGGCAAGGCCGATCCCGGCGAGCTCAACCTGGCGCAGGCGGTGACCGACGGGCAGCAGATCGTGGTGGGGACCAAGGACAAGCCCGCGGGCGAGGTCAGGAACGGGACAGCCGGTGGCGGCTCGGGTGGGACCGGCACCGGTGGTGCAGGGGCCGGCCCGGGGCGGCCGCTCGACCTGAACGCGGCCGGCCAGGCCGAGCTGGAAGAGCTCCCTGGGGTCGGTCCGGTGATGGCCGGCAAGATCCTGGCCTGGCGGACCGAGAACGGCCGCTTCAGCCGGGTCGAGGAGCTGCAGGAGATCGACGGCGTCGGCCCGAAGACGTACGCGAAGCTCGCCCCCCTGTGCCGGGTCTGAGGACTGCCGTGTCGCGCTCGAACCGGGGACCCCGGCACGACCTCCGCCTGGTCCCGGTGGCCGCGGCGGGCTGGGCGGGAGCCTGGGTCGGCACCGGGGTCACCGGCCCCGACCGGTGGTCCCTGGTGGCGGTCGGCGCTGTGCTGGTGGTGGTGGCGATCCTGGCCCTGATCGCCCACCGATGGCGGCTCGTGGTCGCCTTCGCCGCCGCCGTGGGGCTCGCCGGCACCGTCACCGTCGGTGCGCTGGCTGCCCAGCGCGTGACGAACGGACCTGTGGCGGAGCTGGCCGCGGTTCGAGCGGTGGTGGCGGGCGACGCCGTGGTCCGCAGCGACCCGCAGGTGCGTACCGGACAGTTCGGCGACTACGCGACCGTCCGCGTACGGCTCGAGGCGGTCACCGGACGCGGTCAGGCCTGGACGGTCCGGGCGCCGGTGCTGCTGATCATCGGCGGTGACCCGGCGGTGGACTCCTGGCGGCGGGTGCTGGTCGGCAGCACGGTCCGCGTCTCGGGCCGGCTGGAGACGGTGGAGCGGGGTTCCGACGTGGCTGCGGTGCTCCGGCTCCGGCAGGATGCCGATGTCCGCGCACCCCCGGGTCCGTCGCTGCTCCTGGTGGAACGCGTACGCGAAGGGCTGCGGGCGGCGGTCCAGACTCGTCCCGCGGAGCCTCGGGCGCTCGTGCCGGCGCTGGTGCTCGGCGACACGTCCGCCATGACCGACGACCTCCAGCAGAGCTTCCAGGCCACCGGTCTGACCCATCTGACGGCTGTCTCGGGCGCCAACCTGACGCTTCTCCTGGCGTTCCTGTTGTTCGCGGCGAAGTGGGTGGGAGTGCGTGGGCGGTGGCTGAGGGGGGTCGGGCTGGGAGGCGTGGTGGTGTTCGTCGCGTTGTGCCGGACGGAGCCGAGTGTGTTGCGGGCTGCGGCGATGGGTCTGGTGGCGTTGGCCGCGCTGGGCGCCGGGGGCGGGCGCAAAGGTCTGCGCCAGCTGGCGGTCGCCGTGTTGGTCCTGGTGCTGGTGGATCCCTTTCTGGCGAGGTCGGTCGGGTTCGCGTTGTCGGTGCTCGCCAGTGGCGGGATCGTCTGGTGGGCGTCGTCCTGGGTGGCGGTGGCGGTGTGGCTGCCTCGTCCGCTGGCGGAGGCGTTCGCGGTGCCGTTGGCCGCGCATCTGGCGACGCTGCCGGTGGTGGCCGCGTTGTCGGGTGCGGTGAGCGTGTCGGGGTTGCTGGCGAATGCGTTGGCAGGTCCGTTCGTGGGTCCCGCCACGGTGTTGGGTTTCGCGGCGGCCGGATTGTCATTGCTGAGCGCCTGGTTGGCGTCGGTGGCGGGGTTCGGGGCGTCGTGGTGCGCGCAGGCGATCATCTGGGTCGCGCAGGCCGGTGCGGCGCTACCCGGGTCGTCCTGGCAGTGGCCGCCGACACCGTTCGCACTCGCCGTCCTCAGCGCGGCGTCGCTGGGCATCGGGCTCTGCGTGGGGCTTCTGGCCTCGCGGCGGTGGTGGGTGCTGACGGCCGCGCTGCTGCTGGTGGTGGGGATGCTGACCGGGCCGGTCCAGCCGGGGTGGCCGCCGCGCGACTGGAAGCTGGTGGCGTGCTCGGTGGGGCAGGGCGACGGGTTGGTCCTGCGAGCCGGCCCGGGTCAGGCGGTGGTGGTCGACGTCGGACCGGATCCGGTGGCGATCCGGCGTTGTCTGGCCGGGTTGCGGATCCGGGCGGTGCCGATCGTGGTGCTGACCCACTTCCACGCCGATCACGTCGATGGTCTCTCGGGGGTGCTGGGTCATCTGCCGGTGGGTGAGGTGTGGGTGAGTCCCTATGCGTCGCCGTCGGGTGAGGCGGCCGCTGTTCGTGCTCTGGCGCTCGCGTCGGACGCCACCGTGCGGTCGCCACCGGTGGGCGAGAGCGGTCGGGTGGGTGCGGTGTGGTGGCAGGTGCTGGGCCCGGTCGGTGTCCCGCGCGGTGTCGCCGGAGCGGGGGAGTCGGGGGAGTCCGTCGCATCCGGGGCGGAGAACGACGCGAGTCTGGTGCTGCGCGTGGGTGTGCAGGATCTGTCGGTGCTGTTGACCGGCGATGTGGAGCCGGACGGGCAGGCGCGGATCCTGGCGACCGGTGCAGACCTGCGGGCCGAGGTGTTGAAGATCCCGCACCACGGATCGAGCCGTCAGGATCCCGCGTTCTTCGCTGCGACCGGGGCGCGGGTAGCGATCGCCAGTGCGGGTCTGCGGAACTCGTACGGGCATCCGGCGCCCAGCACGCTGCGGCTGGCCACCGGCCTGGGGATGACGGTGCTGCGCACCGATCAGCAGGGCAGTGTCGCGGTCACCGAGCACGACGGACGTCTCGGCGTGGTCACCCAACGCTGAGGCGTCGCGAGAGCATGACGACTCGAGGTCACGACGACTCGGGAGCAGGGCTACTTGAGCTGCTTCCCTGTCTGCGGGTTCAGGCTCACGGTCGCGTTGCTGCACCCGGCGACCACCGAGGGCACCTCGGCGAACTCGGTGACCCGTCCGGCCGTCGCGTCGTCGCCGGCATCGGCACCGGCGAACCGGAGGGTGAGGTCACCGTCGTCGTCACAGCGGAACGTCCAGATCCGTCGCCCGTCGGCCACTCGCAGGCCCTGCAGCTGATCGGGTACGTCGCTGTAGCCCTGGCCGCTGGTGCTGGCCACGACCACGACCGGGCCGTACTGTGCAGCCACGACCCGTCCCTTGATGGACGCGCCGTCCGTGGTCTTGGCCCGGACGGGCGAGAGCTGCTCACTCAGCTGCTGCTGGGCGGACTGGGCGAATCCGCTGAACGCGGTGACGGTGCGGCATCCGGCGCCGGAGAGCGCCAGGGTCTGAGCGGCCTTCTTGTCCGGCCGC
Organism: uncultured Actinomycetota bacterium; assembly: GCA_963794405.1. Taxonomy (GTDB): domain Bacteria; phylum Actinomycetota; class Actinomycetes; order Propionibacteriales; family Propionibacteriaceae; genus Microlunatus. Next base: position 426,753 of record CAWCDP010000010.1, on the reverse strand, counting down.
TGGGTCCAGGAAGCACAGGTCAGGGCGAGATCGTCGACCGGACTCCCGAGGGTGATCTGCTGGGCGCGGGCCTGGCCCCCGTACGAGGCCAGTCCACCGGTCACCGCCAACGTGACGACGCTGATGCCCAGGATGAGCAGGCGTGCCGCGAGCCCCGATGACGCCGGACCGTCGGACGCCTTGCGCACCCACGGCGTCCGTACGGGCTGCCAGGGCGGCACCAGCATGTACCAGGCCCAGCCGACCAGCACGACCGCGACACCGCTCAGGTAGACGGCGACGCTGGCCGGGGTGATCAGCGCGGCGTACTGCAGGGCGTCCTGCCCGCTGCCCAGCAGCTCGGCGGCCGCCACCCGCAGCTCGGGAGCGAAGACCATGCGACCGATGGCGATCGCCAGGGGGTGGAGCAGGGCCACCAGGACCACGATCCACAGCACCCGGTGGGGGCGGCGGGGCAGGTGATCGGTGTTCACCCAGATCAGCCGGTAGACGGTCACGCCGATCGCCCCGACCCAGCCGGCCATCAGCACGACTCCGAGGAACGAACCGAGGAACTGCCCGCGGGCCAGCAGACCCAGCAGGGTGATCACCGACCCCATGGCGGCCAGGTAGCCCAGCAACGCCGGGATGACCAGGCGGAGCTGCCACTGCCGCGACCGGAAGAGCGCGGGCAGCGGCAGGGAGGCCAGCAGCATGAAGGTCGGGACCAAGGAGCCGCGACCGACCTGGACGTCGGCCACGGGCTGGCCCTGACTGACCAACGTCGAGGCCAGCGGGCCCAGCTGGTCGAAGAGCCACGCGTGCCCCGGGAAGCGGGCGTACTCCGGCACCCAGTAGGCCACCAGGAAGACGGCGTTGACGACCAACGAGATGGCCATCGGCAGGTACGCCCACTGCAGAGCCGTCTGCGGATCCCGGTGCTTGCGCTTTCCCTGGACGGGGGGCCCTGCGTACTCGACGTCAGGCAGATCCTGAGCGTCGAAGCTCAGTGTGCTGCTCATCAGCCGGTGACGAACTCGATGTGGCGGTGGGGGAGCAGCCGTCGCAGCGCCTCGACCTCGGAACCGTTGAGGCTCGGCCGGCCGGGGTGGGCCTGCTCCGGACTGGCCAGCGGACTGTCCAGCGTGATCCGCAGCAGGTCGCCGTCGCGCAACGACTCGACCGAGCGCAGGTTCACGTTGTCGTCGTCCACCTGGTCCAGCCAGGCGGACACGAGGGACTCGTAGTCCTCGGCGTCGCTGACCACCAGGCAGGTCGTCCGCTCGCCGTAGAGGTCGGTGAATGCACCCCGCAGCCGCGGCAGGTCGTAGTCGCCGGGTGGCTCGGCGCACACCGCGACCACTGTCGCCTCCGAGCCCATCAGGGCGCCGGCGATGCCCAGCAGCGGAACCATCGACCCGGACCGCCACACGCGGCGGAGCCGGGCGTCCAGAGACAGCTCCAGCCGGCTGCTCGGTGACACCGGACCCGACGGTGCGGGACGGGGCCGGTCGAGTCGGTCCGATCGGGTTGCAGCTCCGGGGGTGGTGGCTGTCGGCACGGGGGAGGCGGGCGAGGGCGCCGGAGTCGGCCAGGCGACGTCGACGACGGTGAGTCCGCGGCGAACGAGCGTGCCGTTGGCGAAAGCCAGCGGCACCCACCGCTCCTCCAGAACGGCCGCGACCGTGTGTCGTCGCAGGTCGGCCAGGCGATTCATCCGGAAGGCGCCGCGGACGCTGCTCTCGATCTTCGACTGCAGCTCCTGCATCAGGTACACCCCGAAGGTGTCGCCGAACTCGGCGGCCAGGTCGGCGACCGCAGCGAAGTCAGCGGCGTCGGCGAGCTGGACGGTCACCTTGAGCGTGACGTGCTCGATGGTCTGGTTGTCCAGGGTGGTCAGATCACTGACCACCATCGTCAACGGCACCACGCCGGTGGTCACCGGGAGTGCGAGCGAGGCGTACTGGAACGGGTTCCAGGTCGGCAGCACGGTCTCACCGGGATGGCGGACCTTCGGGCGTTCGCCCGGGGGGAAGACAACCAGCACAGTGCCTGGTTGCACCCGTACGAGACGATTCAGCTCGCGGGTCTGGCCGGTGAACGGCTGGTCCACGGGAGCGTCGGTCGTCACGAGGGGTGCCTGTCCATGGGGGAAGTCACGGCGGACACGGCGGCCCTTTCGATGTCGAAACCTGGGCCATGTATACCAACCTGACCTCGCGTTCGGGCGGAGGCGCGAGCGAGTAATGCAGTGTCGTGACCGGCTGGCATGCTGACTGCGTGGCCAGCCCGAAGCGAACGTCCTCGCCGACCTCCGCGTACGGGGTGGCGACACTGGTGACAGGGCCCGAGCGGCTGCTGGCGGAGCGGGCGATCGCGGGGGTGCTGGAGCGGGCCAGGGCGGTCGAGTCGGCCGTCGAGATCGACCAGGTGTCCGCCGCCCAGCTCGATCCGGGACGCCTGCTGGAGCTGACCAGCCCGTCACTGTTCTCCACCCGCCGGGCCGTCGTGCTGGACGACCTCGCCGAGCTGGCCGGCGATCTCGTCGGTCAGGTCACGGAGCTGGCCAAGGGCGTCGACGGTGACCTGGCCCTGGTGCTGGTGCACAACGGCGCCGCCCGCAACAAGAAGCTCGTCGACGCGATCAAGGCGGCCAAGGCCGAGGTCGTGGAGTGTCCGTCCGTGAAGTCCTGGGAGCTGCCGCAGTTCGTCTCACGCGAGATCCGTCGTCTGGGTGGATCCGCCGACAGCGAGGCCCCGGCGCTGCTGGTCGAAGCCGTCGGACACGACCTGCGCGCCCTGGCGGCCGCGGTATCCCAGCTCCTCGCCGACAGCGAGACGGGTTCCATCACAGCCTCGCAGGTGCGGCGCTACTTCGGTGGCCGAGCCGAGGTGACCAGCTTCGCGGTCGCTGACGCGACCCTCTCCGGTCGGACCGGGGTGGCCATGGAGCAGCTGCGCTGGGCGCTGTCGACGGGGGTGGCACCGGTGCTGGTGACCAGTGCGTTCGCCTCGGGGGTGCGGGGACTGGGCCGGCTGATCGGTGCCCCCACCGGTCTCCGCGAGGGCGATCTGGCCCGTGAGGTCGGCGTCCCGCCCTGGAAGCTCAAGTCGATGCGGTCCCAGGCCCGCGGGTGGGACCAGCGCGGTCTGGCCAGCGCGCTGCAGGCCGTCGCGGTGGCCGACGCCCAGGTGAAGGGTGCCTCGGGTGACGCCGAGTTCGCATTGGAGCAGCTCGTCCTCGCGGTCGCCTCGAACCGCCGGAACTGAGAAGGGACTCCCCGTCGCGAGCGGCCGTGCAGCGGAGCGCCCGGTCCTGTCTGGACTGAGAAGCGTGCGGACACGCTTCACCGTCTGCGCGCGCCGAGGGAAGTCAGGACCACTCGGCGCGCAGCGGAGCAGCGAGTGACGACCAACAAGGTGAACGTACAGCGTCCCGGTCACCACGCAGGTGAACGGGACGCGATACGGACTTGAGCGGCGGGTCGCGCCGCGGCAGTCGAGGCTGCAGCGGGCGGGTCAGCCCAGCGCGGCAGCCTGGGCGGCGATGGCCGACTTGCGGTTCGCCGCCTGGTTCTTGTGAATGACGCCCTTCGACGCGGCTTTGTCCAGCGCGCGGTTGGCGGCCTTCGCGTACTCCTGGGCCTTGTCGGCCTCGCCGGCCGCTGCGGCCTCACGGAACCGACGAGTGTGCGTACGCAGGGCGGACTTGACCGCCTTGTTGCGCTGACGCGCCTTCTCGTTGGTCTTGATCCGCTTGATCTGGGACTTGATATTCGCCACGGGGTAAGCCTCTGAAGATCTCTCGTGTGAGCTGAAGGGGTGCACCCGCGAACGGGCGCGACCGCCAACATTAGCAGTCGGGCGAGACCGGCCCAAATCTCGGACGTCCGGACTGAGAAATCAGTGAGAGAACACTGAAACGCGATCGGAACGAATGCGACACCGGACGGAGATCGGACTTGTCGAGGATGGCGGCGACCGCTGCGCCGAGCCTCGCGCGCAACCCGAAGGAGTCTGCCATGACCGATGCGACCGCAGACGGTGCGCTCATCAAGAGCGTCATCACCGATGACCACGAGTCGACCAGTGAGCATCACGTCCTGGTCGGCAAGGAAGCCACCAAGGAGACGCTGGAGGACTACACCCTCAGGTTCGCGCCTCGGCACTACCGTCGCTGGACCCCCGGAGTCGTCGCCATCTCCGCGCTGGGCGGCATCGCCTATCTCGCGGACTTCGCCATCGGCGCCAACATCGGCATCGCGTACGGCACCACGAACGCGCTGTGGGGCATCGCCATCTTCGCCGTGGTCGTGTTCCTGACGTCCTTCCCGCTGGCCTACTACGCCGCGCGCTACAACCTCGATCTCGACCTGATCACCCGGGGATCCGGCTTCGGCTACTACGGCTCGGTGGTCACCAACGTCATCTTCGCGACATTCACCTTCATCTTCTTCGCCCTCGAGGGCTCGATCATGGCCCAGGGTCTCTATCTCGGCCTCGGTGTGCCGCTCTGGCTCGGCTACGCGGCCTCCACGATCATCATCTTCCCGCTGGTCATCTACGGGATGAAGGTCCTCTCGAAGCTGCAGCTCTGGACCACCCCGCTCTGGCTGATCCTGATGGTGATCCCCTTCGTCTACCTGCTCGTCAGCCACCCGGAGACCGTCAACACCTTCTTCACCTACCAGGGCGAGGACGGCAACGGCGCGACCAACCTCGGCTCGATCATGCTGGCCGCCGGCGTCTGCCTCTCGCTCATCGCCCAGATCGCCGAGCAGATCGACTACCTGCGCTTCATGCCACCCCGGACGCCGGAGAACAGCCGTCGCTGGTGGACGGCCATGGTCATGGCCGGTCCGGGCTGGGTCATCTTCGGCGCCATCAAGCAGGTCATCGGTCTGTTCCTGGCGGTCTACATCATCGCCAACGTCGCCGACGGGGCGGCGATCGCGAACCAGCCGGTCCACCAGTTCCTGGAGATCTACCGCGACATCATGCCGGTCGGTGTGGCGCTGGCTCTCGCCGTGATCCTGGTGGTGATCAGCCAGGTCAAGATCAACGTGACCAACGCCTACTCCGGCTCGCTGGCCTGGACGAACTCGTTCACCCGGGTGACCAAGCGCTATCCCGGACGGATCGTCTTCCTGGCCTTCAACCTGCTGATCGCGCTGATCCTGATGGAAGCGAACATGTTCGACTTCCTGAACACGATCCTCGGCTTCTACGCCAACTGCGGCATGGCCTGGATCGTGGTGGTCGCCTCGGACATCACCTTCAACAAGCTGCTCTTCAAGCTGTCACCCATCCATCCCGAGTTCCGCCGCGGGATGCTCTACGCGATCAACCCGGTCGGCTTCGGGTCGATGCTCCTCTCGGCGGGCGTCTCGATCGCTGTCTTCTTCGGGCTCTTCGGGCCGGGCATCCAGCCGTACTCGCCCCTGGTCGCCATCGGTCTCGCCCTGGTGCTGCCGCCGATCCTGGCCTTCGCCACGAAGGGTCGCTACTACCTGCGGCGGACCGACGACGGCATCGACCTGCCGATGTACGACGAGCACGGCAACCCCTCCGACGCGGTGCTGACGTGCCACGTGTGCCGGCAGGAGTTCGAGCGCCCCGACATGGTCGCCTGCGCCACCCACGACGACGTCGTCTGCTCCCTGTGCCTGAGCACCGACAAGCTCAAGGACCACGTGCTGCCGGCTCAGTGACCGACTGCCCCGAGCTGTCAGCGCCGGTGGTGGCTCGGACCACCACCGGTGCTGACAACTCGGGATAGATGGTGCCGAGGTGGAATGATGGGCCCTCGACCCGTTCGGGGTCCATCAACCCACCTGCCTCTGGAGACTCGCCCGTGACCTCGCCCACGCCCGGCCCCGGTGCCACCACCGCACCTCAGCCCGGACGGACCGACCCGGCGATCATCCGCAACTTCTGCATCATCGCCCACATCGACCACGGCAAGTCCACCCTGGCCGACCGGATGCTGCAGCTGACCGGCGTGGTGGACGCCCGGTCGATGCGTGCGCAGTACCTCGACCGCCTGGACATCGAGCGCGAACGCGGCATCACCATCAAGTCCCAGGCCGTCCGGATGCCGTGGGCCACCAAGAACGCGACCACCGACGCGACGAAGGAGCCTGTCGGTGGTGAAGACCAGAACGCGCGAGCGGAGCGAGTTCCAGGCCTCGCTGGGGGGTCCACGGGGGGCGGAGCCCCCCGTGCGGAGGGCTTCTCCGGGGGGTCCACGGGGGGCGGAGCCCCCCGTGCGGAGGCTTCTCCGGGGGGTCCGCGGGGGGCGGAGCCCCCCGTGAGTATGTGCTGAACATGATCGACACCCCCGGCCACGTCGACTTCACCTACGAGGTGTCCCGGTCGCTGGCCGCCTGCGAGGGTGCCGTGCTGCTGGTCGACGCGGCGCAGGGGATCGAGGCGCAGACGCTGGCCAACCTCTACCTGGCCATCGACGCCGACCTGCACATCATCCCGGTGCTCAACAAGATCGACCTGCCCAGCGCCCAGCCGGAGAAGTACGCAGCCGAGCTGGCCGGCATCATCGGCTGCGATCCGAGCGACGTGCTCAAGGTCTCCGCCAAGACCGGTGAGGGCGTGGCCGACCTGCTGGACGCGATCGTCGAGCAGGTCCCGGCGCCGATCGGCGACCCGGACGCCCCTGCCCGAGCCCTGATCTTCGACTCCGTGTACGACACGTACCGCGGCGTCGTCACGTACGTCCGGGTGGTCGACGGCGAGCTGTCGCACCGCGAGCGGGTGCTGATGATGTCGACCAAGTCCGCGCACGAGGCGCTGGAGGTCGGGGTCATCTCCCCGGAGCCGGTGAAGTCGCCCTCGCTGGGCGTCGGCGAGGTCGGCTATCTGATCACCGGGGTGAAGGACGTCCGACAGTCCCGCGTCGGTGACACCGTGACCTCGGTGTCCCGGCCGGCGACGCACCGACCTGGGCGGCTACCGCCATCCGAACCCGATGGTCTACGCCGGGCTCTACCCGATGGACGCCGCCGACTACCCCGAGCTGCGGGAGGCGCTGGACAAGCTGCAGCTGAACGACGCGGCGCTGGTCTACGAGCCGGAGACCTCCGGAGCCCTCGGCTTCGGCTTCCGGATCGGCTTCCTCGGGCTGCTGCACATGGAGATCGTCCGCGAGCGCCTGGAGCGCGAGTTCAACCTGGACCTGATCTCCACGGCCCCGAGCGTGGTCTACCGGGTGGTGATGGAGAACGGGACCGAGCTGGCCGTGACCAACCCCTCGGAGTACCCGACCGACGGCAAGATCGCCGAGGTGCACGAGCCGGTGGTCAAGGCGACGATCCTGACCCCGACCGAGTTCATCGGCACCATCCTCGAGCTGTGTCAGACCCGGCGCGGTGTCCAGAAGGGGATGGAGTACCTGTCCGCGGATCGGGTCGAGATCCGCTACACGCTGCCGCTGGCCGAGATCGTCTTCGACTTCTTCGACGCCCTCAAGTCCCGCACCAAGGGCTACGCCAGCCTCGACTACGAGCCCGACGGCGAGCAGGTGGCCGATCTGGTCAAGGTCGACATCCTCCTCCAGGGCGAGCCGGTCGACGCGTTCTCCGCGGTCGTGCACAAGGACAAGGCGTACGCGTACGGGCTGCTGATGGCGGGCAAGCTCAAGGACCTGATCCCGCGGCAGCAGTTCGAGGTGCCGATCCAGGCCGCCATCGGCGCCCGGGTGATCGCCCGGGAGACGATCCGCGCCATCCGCAAGGACGTGCTGGCCAAGTGCTACGGCGGTGACATCACCCGCAAGCGCAAGCTGCTGGAGAAGCAGAAGGAGGGGAAGAAGCGGATGAAGATGGTCGGCCGGGTCGAGGTCCCGCAGGAGGCGTTCGTCGCCGCTCTCTCCACCACCGAGCCCGTGAAGGCGGACAAGAAGTAGGACCGTCTGAGGAGGACCGGACGGGCCGTTCAGGACAGCTGTAGAACGTTCAGGACAGTTGTAGAACGTTCAGGACAGGCGGTAGAACCGGAAGAAGCCGAAGTCCTCGATCGGCAGCACCGTGACGTCGGAGAACCCGGCTCGGCGGGCGTAGTCGGTCAGCACCGGCCGGCGCATCACGGTGCCGGTGCCCACCGACGGCGTCGAGGCGAGCCCGTCGGGCAGGCAGATGAACAGGCTGAAGCCGTACATGCACTGGTCGATCTCGTCGCCGGGTGCGGTGAACTCGTCGGCGACTGCCTCGTCCATGATCACCACCAGCCCGTCGGGCCGGACCGCGGACCGGATCGCCGCCAGCACCTCGACCGGCCGGGGCATGTCGTGCAGGCACTCGAAGGCGAAGGCGGCGTCGCACGGTTCGGCCGCCGGCAGAGCCTCACCCTGGGCGAGCACGAACTCGACTCGGCCGGTCAGCCCCGCGGCGGCGGCCGCCGCCCGGGCGGCCTCGATCGAGGGGGCGTCGATGTCGACCCCCACCACAGTCGCCGCCGGATAGGCAGTCGCCAGCGCCATCGTCGACCACCCGCCGCCGCAGCCGACGTCGAGGATCCGGGCGCCGGGCCGGCCGAGGACAGTGTGCAGGTCGGGGACTCCGGCCAAGGCCGGAGCCAGCTTCTGGCTGAACCAGGGCCGGTTGAGGGCCGCCTGGGACTCCCGGGCGTCGTCACCGAACGCGTCCCAGGAGACACCGCCACCGTCGCGGTAGGCCGCCAGCAGGTCGTCGATCCGCCGCCCCGCGGCCACGGCCATCCGGGTCAGCGGACCGAGGTAGTTCAGGCTCTGCTCGTCCAGCAGCACCTCGGCCGGTCCCGCCGGCAGGGTGAACACCCGAACCCGGTGATCGGTGGCGTCATCAGCGGTGAGCGTGCCCAGGCTGGCCTGGAACTCGCAGAACTCCCGGCAGTAGCGCTCCTGGGTCCCGGTCCGCGCCGCCAGCTCGGCGCTCGTCGCCGGGCCGCCCTCGGCCAGCGCGGCGAACCAGCCCAGGGTCAGACCGGCGTACGTGCTGAAGGTCTCGTAGGTGCTCACGCTGGCGGCGAACAGCCGTTCCGCGTACGCCTCGGCGTCGGTCATCAGCGCACGCCTTCCAGGTGGTGGCCGAAGAAGGTCCGTTGCGGTTGCTCGGTCGTCGTCGCGCTCATGGTGACTCTCCTGGTGCCCGCCAGTCGCTCAGTCGATGCCCGACGACTCGACGCCTTGGACAAGGTATCGCTGCAGGAAGATGAAGATCAGCAGGACCGGCACGATCGCCACCGCGGCGCCGATGAACAGCTGGGGGATGTCGACCCGCTGCGAGGTCAGGAACTGGCTGAGCGAGACCTGCACGGTGCGGTACGTCCGGTCCTGGCCGATCAGCAGCGGCCACAGGAAAGCGTTCCAGGAGCCGATGAACGTGATGGTCCCGACGGCGGCCGCGATGCCGTACGCGTTCGGCATCACCACCCGCCAGAACGTTCGCCACAACCCGGCACCGTCGAGTGCGGCGGCCTCCTCGAGCTCCCTCGGGAAGGCCACGAAGTGCTGCCGGAACAGGAAGGTGGCGAACGCCGAGAACAGCACCGGGATGATCAGACCGCGATAGCTGGAGATCCAGCCGAGGCTGGAGACCATCACGAAGCTGGGCACGAAGGTGACGGCCGCCGGCACCATCAAGGTGAGCACCGTGAGCACCAGCACGGGTCGGCTCCACCGGCTCGGGATGCGGGCCAAACCGTACGCCGCCATCGCCGAGATCACCACGGTGGCAGCGGTCTGCACCGTAGCCACCACGAAGGAGTTGAGCAGACTCCGGGCCAGCTGGACGTTGTCGTTGGCGAACAGCCGCCGCAGGTTGTCCAGGGAGGGATCGGCCGGCAGCCAGACCCAACGGGGTGCGGCGAGCTCGGCAGAGGTGGCGAAGGCGTTGCGCAGCAGCACGTAGAAGGGCAGCAGGAACAGCACCGCCAGGATCAGCAGGACGACGTAGCGGAGCGCGGCCACCGTTCGCCGCTCGCGGGTCATCGGGCCCCCGTCATCGCTCGTCCTTGGGCGTGAACCCGAAGAGACGGATCTGGGCCAGCCCGATGATCGCCACCACGGCGGTCAGGATCACCGTGCCGGCGCTGCCCAGACCGAGATCCTGGGAACCCTGGCCGAGCGAGATCAGGTAGAGGTAGACCAGCGGTGGACGCGCGAACGGCGGGTAGGTGCCGACGGAGATCAGGGTGTTGTAGAACTCGTCGAACGCCTGGAAGGCGCCGATCAGCAACAGCAGCAGCACCGCGACCGAGGTGCCCCGGAGCTGGGGGAGGGTGATCCAGCGCAGCACCTTCCAGCCGGTGGCCCCGTCGACAGCGGCGGCGTCGTAGGTGTCCGCCGGGATCCGGTTGAGCCCGGCGATGAACAAGATCATGTAGAAGCCGACCTGCAGCCACAGCCGCAGACTCACCAGCACCACCCAGTAGAGGTAGTGCTCGCCCCCGAGCCAGTTCACCGGTGGGATACCGAACAGCCGCAGCACGTTGTTGACCAGCCCGAAGCGGGCCCCGTTGAAGATCGACAACCGCCAGACCATCGCCGCGATCACGTACGAGCAGGCCGTGGGCAGGAAGAACGCCGACCGGAAGAACGCCTTGGCCACCCGCACCCTGTTCACCATCAGCGCGAGGCCGAGTGAGAACGCGAAGGTGAGCGGCACGATGAAGATCGCGAACACCACGAACGTGCCCATGCTGGTGAGGAACGCCTGGTCCTGCAGCAGGTAGGTGTAGTTCGCGACGCCCACGAACTTCGTCGGCGTCACCGTGTTGCGGGCGTCGAAGAACGACAAGTAGACGCTCCACAGCACGGGGATGTAGACGAAGATCAACAACCCGAGCACGAACGGTCCGACGAAGATCGCGTACCAGAACGAGCGATGGCCGACGGGTCGGGTCGGCACCGCAGTGCTACTCACGGGGGTGGTGGTTCATGTGACCCGCGCGCTCTCCTCCGAGGCTCACTTGACCCGGGCGATCTCCTTCGTGGCTCATTTGACCCGGGCGATCTCCTTCGTCGCTACTGCCGCCACCGTGGCGACCTCGGCCTTCGGATCCGCCTTCTTGGTCGCCACGTTGGTCACCGCCGCCACCATGGCCTGCGAGATGGCCTGGGTCCAGAGCTTGTCGGGGGCATGCCCCAGCTCGTCGACGAACGTGGCCGCCTCGGCGCCGGGGCCGGACGCGATCTTGTCGGCCTTGGGCACCAGTGCGGGCTTGGCCGGGATGTGGGTGCCGTAGGCGTTGGAGAAGTCGACCTGGAAGTCCTCCTGGTCGATCCACAGCCACTTGATGAACGCCTTGGCTACCTCAGGGTCCTTGCCCTTGGCCGACACGGTGGCGCCGTACGACCCGAACGGCACCGCCTGGCGGCCGGCGGAGCCGATGGCGGGGAAGGGCAGCACGCCGAAGTCGTCTGCCAGCTTGGCGGTGATGTCGGGCAGCATCCACAGCCCGCCCCACTGCATGGCGGTCTCGCCGTTGACGAACGGGTCGGCGGCGAACCAGTCGGCCGAGGCGCTCTTCAACAGCCCGCCTGAGCCGTAGAGCTGGGCGAAGGCCGCGAGCGCTCCGTAGCCGGCCTCGTTGTCGAAGCCGATGCCGGTCTTGTCGGCGTTGATCATCTCCTGGCCGGCGGACCAGATGAGCATCTGGTTGAGCACACCGATGCCGCCGTCGTTGCCGGCGAAGAAGCCACCCATGTCGCCGGTGGCGACCTTGCTGGCGGCGTCGGTCAGCGCGACCATGGTCGTCGGCGGCTGCACGCCCGCCTTCTCCAGCACGGACTTGCGGTAGTAGAGCATCTGCATGTCGGTGGTCTGGGGGATCGAGTAGATCTTGTCCTCCCAGGTCATGGCCGCCAGCACGGGCGCCGAGAACTGCGACTTGGCGTCGCCGATCAGCTCGGTGAGGTCGACCACCTGGCCGGCCTTGATCATGTCCAGGGTCGGTCCGTTGCCGTACTCGAAGACGTCGGGCACGGTCGCGGTCAGCAGGGCCGACGAGACGAGCTTGTCGTAGTCACCCGGATTCCATTTCACGGTGACGGTCGCCGCCTCGTACGCCGCGGCGTAGCGCTTGACCGCCTCCTCGACGCCGTCCTCGCCGTACTCGTGATACCACTGGCTCAGCTGTGGCTTCTCGCCGCCGCCCGAGGAAGATGCCTCGGGTTCGGGCCGTCCGGTGTTGCTGCCGCAGGCGCTGAGCCCTGCGACGGAGGCTGCGGCCAGCCCGGCAAGGCCGAGGAACCGCCGACGTGGAATGTCCATGGCGGCAGGCTAGTTTGATCGTCTGACAACCGACGAACAGGGGTAGGGAATGCGAGCACTGCGGTTCCACGCGTACGGCGGGCCCGAGCAGCTGAGGGTCGACGAGGTGCCCGAGCCGCACCCCGGGCCCGGTGAGGTCAGGATCCGGGTCTCCGCCGCGAGCATCAACCCGTTCGACGGCAAGGTGCTCGGCGGCGCGATGTCGGGTGGACAAGAACTCGCCGAACCGATGGGGCTGGGTTTCGACGCCTCCGGCGTGGTCGACGAGCTGGGGGAGGGCGTCACCGGCGTGCAGGTCGGTGACGACGTGTTCGGACTCGGACGGCAGGCCCAGGCGGCTCATGCGGTGCTGACGTCGTGGACCGCCAAGCCCGCGTCGTTGGACTGGGCGGTCGCGGGCGCCGCAGGGGTGGCTGCCGAGACCGCTATCCGGGCCCTGGACCTGCTGGGCGTGGGATCCGGATCGACAGTGCTGATCGACGGAGGCTCCGGCGGCGTCGGTGCGGCGGCGGTGCAGATCGCCGTCGCCCGCGGCGCCACCGTCGTGGCCTCCGCCGGTCCCGCCAACCAGGACTACCTGCGGGAGATCCGCGCCGTGCCCGTCGTCTACGGCGACGGGCTCGCTGAGCGGGTGTCCGCGACCGGTGTCGGTCCGCTGGACGCCGTCCTCGACGTGGCCGGTCGTACGCCCATCACCGACCTCGTCGCCCTCGTCGACGACCCGTCGCAGGTGGTCTCCATCTCGAACTTCGGCGCCGCGGAGGCCGGCGCGCGGACGACCAGCGGAGGGCAAGGTGACAAGACGGCGGCCCTGGCCGAGGCGGCCAGGCTGCTGGAGAGCAGCCAGCTGGTGATCAAGGTGCAGACGTTCCCGCTGGACCGAGCCGCGGAGGGATACCGAGCCATCGCATCCGGACACACCCGCGGCAAGATCGTGCTGTTGCCCTGAGGTTGCTGACATGACGAGGTCGCTGACATGACGAGGTCGCTGACATGAGTCGCATGACGGGTGAGATCGACGCGGTGACTCCCGAGGCAGAGATCGGCATCATCGGCGGTTCGGGCTTCTACAGCTTCCTGACCGATCCCGAGCTGGTCACGGTCGAGACTCCCTTCGGCGAGCCGAGTGCTCCGGTGGCGATCGGCCGACTGGCCGGCCGCAGCGTGGCCTTCCTGCCCCGGCACGGGACCGAGCACCAGTTCCCGCCCCATCGGGTGAACTACCGGGCCAACCTGTGGGCGCTCCGCTCGGTCGGTGTCCGTCAGGTGCTCGCCCCTTCGGCGGTCGGGTCGCTGCGTCCCGAGCTGGGACCCGGGACCGTGGTGGTCCCGGACCAGGTGGTGGACCGGACCTGGGGTCGACCGCACACCGTCTACGACGCCACCGGTCCGGTCGTGCACGCCTCCTTCGGTGAGCCGTACTGCCCGCGTGGCCGCCGGGCGGTGGTCGGTGCGCGTGACGACGTCGTGGACGGCGGCACCCTGGTGGTGGTCAACGGACCGAGGTTCTCCAGCCGGGCCGAGTCCCTCTGGCACGCCGCCCAGGGCTGGTCGGTGGTGGGCATGACCGGTCAACCCGAGGCGGCCATCGCCCGGGAGCTCGCCCTCTGCTTCACCTGCGTCACCTTGGTGACGGATCGTGATGCGGGCGTTGGGGCCGCCGGCGATGCCGGTGCCGGGGAGCCGGTCACTCACGCCGAGGTGCTGGAGATGTTCGGCGCCAACCTCGACCGGCTCAAGGACCTGCTGGCCACAGCGGTGGCGGCCCTGCCGGCGTACGAGTCCGACCCGGAGGCGACGTGCGACTGCCGTCGGGTGCTCGACGGGCTCGATCTGCCGTTCCCGCTTCCGTGATGCGCCAGACAGGCCCGGGGTTCCGACTGCGGTCGGTACGCTGATTCCTCGTGCCCTCAGCTCTGCCGTCCGGTGATCCCGCGCCCGCCGACGGGTCCTTGCCGGCGGCGTCCCTGAGCGAGGTCGGCCAGCGCCCGCTGGGCGTCTATCTGCACGTGCCCTTCTGCCGGACCCGTTGTGGCTACTGCGACTTCAACACCTACACGCCGACGGAGCTGCTGGGCCGCTCCGCGGACGGCGGGCTCCGCATCTCTGCCGATCTGACCGAGACCGGCGACGCGTACGTGGCCGCGGCCATGGCCGAGATCGACCTGTCCGCTCGGGTGCTGGGGTCCGGAGCGCCACCGGTGTCGACGGTGTTCGTGGGCGGTGGCACCCCGACGCTGCTGGCCGCGGACGACCTGGTGGCGATGCTGCGTCGGATCGACGACGTGTTCGGTCTGGCCGAGGATGCCGAGGTGACCACGGAAGCCAACCCGGAGTCGGTGTCACCGGCCTCGCTGGCCGTGCTGCGGGAGGGTGGCTTCACCCGGATCTCCTTCGGCATGCAGTCGGCGGTGCCGCACGTGCTCGCCACCCTGGACCGAGTCCACTCCCCGGGTCGACCGTTGACGGCCGTGGCCGAGGCGCGTGCCGCCGGTTTCGAGCAGGTCAGCCTGGACCTCATCTACGGCACCCCGGGGGAGTCGCCGGCCGACTGGCGCACGAGTCTCGAGGTCGCGCTCAGCGCCCAGCCGGACCACGTCAGCGCGTACGCCCTGGTGGTGGAGGAGGGGACGAAGATGGCGACCCGCGTCCGGCGCGGCGAGCTGCCGCTGCCGGACGACGACGACCTGGCCGACAAGTACCTGCTGGCCGAGGAGCTCCTGTCGGGAGAGGGCTACGACGCGTACGAGGTGTCCAACTGGGCCGCGCGCCCCGACGCGGTCTGCCGGCACAACCTCGGCTACTGGCGCGGGGATGACTGGTGGGGGATCGGGCCGGGCGCCCACAGCCATGTCGGCGGCACCCGCTGGTGGAACGTCAAGCACCCCGCCGCGTACGCCGCCCGGCTCGCATCGGGTCGATCACCGGCACAAGCGCGCGAAGTGCTCTCGGCGGCGGACCGGGCCCTGGAGCAGGTGCTGCTGGAGATCCGGCTGGCCGAGGGGATGCCGCTGGACCGGTTGTCGGGCCGGGGCCGGGCCCGCGTCGACGATCTGGTGTCCCGGTCCCTGGTGAGGGTGTCGGACGACCGGCTGACCCTGACCTTGCAGGGTCGCCTGCTGGCCGATGCCGTGGTGCGCGACCTGGTCGACTGACGGTCGTCGTCGACCGGTCCCGGGTGGCGATGCTGTGCGCCAGATCTGATCCGCTCGACCGCGGCCCAGGGGCGCCGGTTCGTGCGACGCTGGCCGCATGAGCGATCAGCGGCCGCCGTACGCCTGGCGTTCTGTGGGTGCCGTCGCCCTCGGACTGTTCACTCTGCTCCTGGCGCTCGCGGGGCGGTACGGCTACCACCGCGATGAGCTCTACTTCCTCGCCGCCGGTCGGCACCTCGACTGGGGCTATGTGGATCAGCCCCCGCTCACCCCACTACTGACTCGCGCGATGTCTCTCCTGGTAGGGGATTCGCTGGTCGGCGCTCGGGTTCTGCCGGCCCTGGTGGCGGCGGCGATCGTGCTCGCCGCAGCGCTGATCAGCCGGGAGCTCGAGGGTGCCCGCCCCGAGCAGCTGCTGACGGCCGCGGCGACCGCGATCTCGGCCGTCGTGCTGATCAGCGGTCACTGGCTGTCGACCACCACCGTCGACCTGTTGATCTGGACCGTGCTCTGCTGGCTCGCCGTCAGGGCGGTCCGGATCGGCGGCGGACCGATCTGGCTCGGGGCGGGCCTGGTCGCCGGGATCGGTCTGCAGAACAAGACCCTGGTGCTCTTCCTGCTGGCCGCGTTGGTGGCCGGGCAGTTGCTGGTAGGTCCGCGCCGGGTCTTCCGCGATCCGTGGCTCTGGGCGGCCGGTGCCCTCACCGTGGTGATCTGGGCCCCGAATCTCATCTGGCAGGCGAGTCACGGCTGGCCGCAGCTGGAGCTCTCGGCAGCGATCGCGGCGGGGAGCTCGGGCAGCAGCCAACCCTGGTGGCTGTTCCTGCCGTATCAGCTCGTGCTGGTCAGTCCGGGACTGGTGCCGATCTGGGTGGCGGGTCTGGTGGTGCTCCTTCGCTCCGCTGCCCTGCGTCCCTATCGCTTCATCGCGGTCGCCTACCTGGTGATGGTGGTGGTGTTCCTGTTCACCGGTGGCAAGCCGTACTACGTCGCCGGGCTCTACCCGGCCCTGCTGGCCGCCGGGGCGCTGCCGACGATGCGCTGGGTGCGGGCGGGGCGGGGGCGACGGAGACAGTGGCTGCTGGGGTTGGCATTCGTGGTGTCGCTACCCAATCTCGTGCTCATGCTGCCGCTGCTGCCCGAGCGCCTGCTGGGCCCGGTGGTCGCCGTGAACTACGACGCCGGAGAGACTGTCGGCTGGCCCCGGTTCGCCGAGACCATCGGAGAGGCGTACAACGCGCTACCGGCCGAGGATGGCCCGATCGTGCTGGCGCAGAACTACGGGGAGGCCGGCGCCATCGAGCGCTATCTGCCGGGTGTGCCCGTCTACAGCGGTCACAACGCCTACGGGGACTGGGGGCCGCCACCGGAGTCGGCCCGCGCCGCAGTCGTGGTGGGTCTGGCGAGGGAGGAGATCGCACCATGGTGCAGCGACCTCGTCGAGGTGGCGCGGATCGACAACGGCTTCGGCCTGGAGAACGACGAGCAGGGAGCTCCTGTATGGACCTGCCGTTCGCTCTCTCAACCCTGGAACGAGATCTGGCCCCAGTTGCGGCGCCTGGGCTGACTCGTGCTGCCCGGGGGGGTAGCAGCGCGGCTTCTCGGATGTCGGACAGACCGAGCGTTGCCGCCGGCGCCTCGAGGTAGAGAACTGCGGGCCTGGACGGTGCTGCGCAGGCCGATGACCGCCACAGGCGTGTGCCTGTTGCGGTCGTCGGTCTTTCGATGATCTTGTCCACTCGAACGTGGCTTGCCGGTGATCTTGGTCAGTTGGGTGGTGGGGGATCGGGTGGGTCGTCGGGGAGGGGTTGTTGGAGGTCGAGGGGTTGGCCGGGTTGCCAGTTGTTGATGGTGATGCGGGCGTTCAGGATCGGGCGTTGCCGCTTGTCGACCCATTTCGGTGGGATCCAGACGGGGAGGCCGTCGGTGTTGATTCGGCATTGCCAGCCGCGTTGGGCGAACTGGTGGTGGTGGTACCCGCAGACCAGGGTCAAGTTCGCAAGGTTGGTGTGGCCGCCGTCGTACCAGGCGATCACGTGGTGGCGTTCGCACCATTGCGGGGCGACATCACAGCCGGGAAAGGAGCAGCCGGCGTCGCGGGCGATCAACGCGAGGGTCTGGGCGGGGCTGGCGATCCGGCGGCTGCGGTAGAGGTCGAGAATCGCGCCTTTCGCATTGGTGAAGCAGAACGCGATGTCGGCTTGGTCGGCGAGCCGTCGGGCTTCCCGGGAGGAGATCAGGGTGCCGTCGGCGTAGCGGCCGATGCCGTGGTCGCTGAGGAAGTCCTCCCAGGACATGGTGAGCAGCAGGGTGGTCGGGGTGCCGCCGGCGGCGGGGAGGTCGTCGGTGCGGAGGGCGGCGTCGAGGACCGTCGCCAACGCGTCGTGTCGGCGTTGCCCGTGGGTGCGCTCGTCGGCGAACGGTGTGTTTCGTGCTGGCGTGTCCCGGTGCCGGGGTCGGCGTCGGTCTGGAACTTCGTGGTGTGGGGTGTGGTGAGGGGTCCGAGGAGGGCGGCGAGTTTCTGTCCGACGTCGGGGGTGAGGCGGAAGTCTCCGGCCCAGGAGCCGTCTTTGCGGTGTGTGAGGTGGAAGAACCGGCGGAGGCGGTGTTCGGCCTCGTCGGTGGGGGCGACGCCGTCGGGGTCGATGGCGTCCACCAACCGGGCGGCGACCTGGCTGAGGTCCTGATAGCCGAGTCGACCCGCTTGTTGGACGAGGAGGAGTTCGCCGGCGTCGACGGCGGCGGGGTCGCAGTGCTTGACCTTGCGGAGCGCGGTGTCGATCAGGGTGACGTGTTCGGGGGTGAGGGTTCCGTCGCGTTGCGCGGCGGCGAGGTGGGGGCGGATCGGGGCCAGTGGTTCCCCGGTCGGGCTGGTCCGGTCGGCGAGGTGGTCGGCGGCTTTGACGCGGCGGGACGCTTCCCCGATCGAGAGCCTGAGTGCGGTGGTGAGGACACGGAGCATGGTCCGTTCGGAGAGGGCGGCGGGGACGCCTTGCTCGGTGCCGTAGGCGATCATGGCCCGGTCCAGCACGGGCAGCTTGTTGCGGACCCGTTCCAGCGTCTGCAGGGTGTCCACCAATCCAAGAGCGCCGAGGTCGGTGAGGGCGCCGTCGTCGACGAGCTTGATCAGGTGCTCGACGGCGACGTTAAGGGAGTCCACCGCGGCCTGCAGCGCGGACGCGGCTGCCTCGTCGGTGGGGGTCTCGATCATGGGTCAAGTTTACTCGAACACACATTCGACGACAAGGGTTGATTGTCGAGATTTCCCAAACAGGTAACGAAGTTACGACAGTGACAGGTGAGACATAAGCCGGTGATCGGCGCCGTATACGGCTCCACACCGAAGAGGTGCCCGTACACGAAGGGCAGTGCGCGACGCCTCGTGAGCAGTGACGGAGCGGTCAGCTGGTCGGCGTCAGCGAGCCTGGCCACGATCTGAGGTCACCCCTCGGAAGCCGAGGTGAGTTCCCGTCGCGGCCGCCCGGGAGACGGTCCACGCCTCTCAGTCGATGTGGTCCTGAGTGACGAAGTCGATCAGCTGCTCGACAGGGGTCAGGAGTCCACGCTCGAGATCCGACCAGCTGGTCACGGTGGCCAGGATCCGCTGCCAGGCCCGGGCGATGTCGGCCTGGTCGCGGTGGGGCCAACCCAGTGCCTGACACGTGCCGTGCTTGATGTCGGTGCCGCGGGGCACGTGGGGCCAGGACTGGAGTCCCAGCTTGGTGGGCTTGACGGCCTGCCAGACGTCCACGAAGGGGTGGCCGGCCACCAGCACGTACGAACCGAACGGACCACGGGCGACCCCGGCCGCGATCCGGGACTCCTTGCTGCCGGGCACCAGATGATCGGCCAGCACGCCCAGTCGTCGGCCGCGCTCGGGTCGGAACTCGGCGACGATGTCGGAGAGATCGTCGATGCCGTCCATGAACTCGACGACCACGCCGACGTGCCGGAGGTCGTCGCCCCAGATCTTCTCGACCAGCTCCGCATCGTGTCGGCCTTCGACGTAGATCCGGCTCGGCAGGGCCACCTTGGCGCGTCCCACCGGGCCGGCGACGGACCCGGAGGCCGTCCGACCGGGCGTGCGGCTCGCGCCGGCCGGCGCCGCTCGTGGCGGCACCTTCACCAGCACCGGCTTGCCCTCCAGCAGCAACCCGTACCCGATCGGGAAGCTCCGGCGCTTGTCGCCACGACCTTCCAGCACCACGAGACCGTTCTCCCAGCGGGTCACCGCACCGCAGAACCCGCTCGCCGCGTCCTCCAGCACCATCCCGCGCTCCAACGAGATCTCGGGCACGACCTTCTTCGCCTGCTGCTGCCATCCCTCGGCGAGGACGTCCTTCGCGTAGCGGTTGACCGGAGGTTGCGGACTGCGGTTCGTCGGTGGCACCGTCGCAGAGTAGGCGCGCTGGCCCGCTCGGGCCGGTTACGGCACGCGGACCGGCGGAAGACGCCTCGCTCATGCGCGGTACCGCGCACGAGCGCTCGGACGGACCCCGGGTGAGGTGGCGGAGCCTCATCGGGTTGCATGGGTCCATGGCGGTCTTGCCGATGTTCCCTTTGGGCATGGTTCTGTTCCCCCACATGCCGTTGCGGCTGCGGGTGTTCGAGCAGCGCTACCTCGTCATGCTCAGCACGCTGCTGCAGTCGGACAACGCCGAGTTCGGCGTGGTGCTGATCGAGCGCGGCCAGGAGGTGGGCGGGGGAGAGCAGCGGTTCGGGATCGGCACCGTCGCCGAGATCACCACGCTGGGCACCCAGGACGGCTTCATCGGGCTCCTGGCGCAGGGGCGTCGGCGGATCAGTATCGATGAGTGGCTGGACGACGACCCCCACCCGCGGGCGGAGGTGTCGCCGGTGCCCGAGCTCGACTGGGACGAGCGGTGGCGCGATCTGCTGATCTCCGCGGAGCGCTCCGTGCGACGCAGCCTCGCCATGTCGAGTGAGTTCTCCGAGCAGACCTGGCCCGCCGACATCGGCATCGAGGGGGATCCGGTGGCGACCGCCTGGCAGCTCGCCGGGGTGGCGCCGATCGCGGCGCTGGACCAGGTCGGGCTACTGGCCTCGTCGACCGCCGAGGAGCTCCTCTCGGGTCTGACCGAGCTGTGTGACGCGGTCGCGTCGGATCTGAGTGCGCCCTGGCCGGGCGAGGGCTGAGCGGGTCGATCCCGAGCGTCGGATGACCGCCACCGCCGGTATGTGGTGGGCGTCGTCAGAAGGCGGGCACGCCGGTGCTGTCCCGAACGATCAGCTCGATGGGCAGCAGCACCTGACGCGGCTCCCGCTCGGCGTCCAGGAGCAGCTCGCCGACCATCCGACCCTTGGCCAGGATGGGCTGGCGCACCGTGGTCAACCCTGCCGGAGCGGCCGCAGCGATGTCGTCGAAACCTGAGACGGAGACGTCGCGCGGAGCCTGCAGACCACGGTCCCGCATCGCGTCGAGCACCCCGAGGGCCACCACGTCGCTGAGCCCGACGATCGCGCTGGGACGGTCGGGTCGGTCCAGCAGGGCACCGCCGGCGGCGACCCCGGAATCCGGGGTGTTGTGACCACCGGACACGATCACCAGCTCGTCCAGCGCACCGGCGAGCCCCTGCAGTCGGGCCCGGCAGTCGGTGCAGGTGATGTCGTCGACGGACAGGTCGGTGGTCACGGTGCCGGCCGGGAAACCGGTGTCTGCGATCACGCCGACCCGGGCGTGTCCGAGGTCGGCCAGGTGGCGTCCCAGGACCGCCCCGGCCTCCACGTCGTCGATCGCCACCCAGGTGGAGTCCGGGTCCGGATCGATGTCGGTCCCGACGATCCGGATCCCGCGCGCCTTCGCCAGCTGGGTCGCCGGGTGCAGGTTGCCGATGCACAGGATCGTCATCGCGTCGATGTTGGCCTGCCGCACCGCTGTCAGGTCCGGCGCGACGGCCTGCTGGCGCTGCGCCTCGTAGCCGATGGGCATCAGCACCAGCGACGTCTGGGACTGCTCCAGCACCTCGGTCACCGCCGTCAGGAAGCCGATGGCGTACGGGTCGGAGAACGCGTACGACAACCGCTCGGTCAGCAGCACACCGACCGCCTCGGCGCGGCCACTGCGTAGCATCCGCGCGGCTGCGTCCGGCCCGGCGTAGCCGAGATCGGCGGCCACGGCCAGGATCCGCTCCCGCAGCTCGCCGGACAGCTGGTCCGGTCGGTTGTAGGCGTTCGAGACCGTGGACGGCGACACCCCGACCGCCTCGGCGATCGTCTTCACCGTCACTCTGCCCACGAAGGCCCCCCTTGTCGTCCGCTGCAACGGTACAGACCCGCCCCACGCGATGCCCCGGAAGCCTCCTCAGAAACCGCTTGCGAACCCTGGGGGAGATCCCTCCGATCCGGTTACGGAAACGCTTGCGCAATCGCTTTCGTTCCCCTAGAGTCTCGTGTCACGAGGTCTTCAGGGCCACGGGTTTCGGTCCAGGTCACAGCCCGATCACAAGGTCTGGCAATTGCTGGCAAGAGGATTGACACCCCACTGCGGTACTCGTAATCTTCGCGAGAAACCGTTTTCCACCACAATGATGAGGGAGAGACAATGGGCGTGAACCGCAGGCAGTTCCTGCTCGGTGGCTTGGGACTGGCCGCCGCCGCGACGACGATGGGTCTGACGGGGTGCGCTCCGGGCTCCAGCAAAAGCGGTAGCGGAGGCGGCGACGCCTCGACGGCCGACCTGGCCTTCACCTGGTGGGGCAACGACGTCCGGAACAAGAACACCACGGCCGCGATCACCGCCTACACCAAGGCGAACTCGGGTGTGAAGATCGCCCCGCAGCCGGGCGAGTGGAGCAGCTACTGGGACAAGCTGGCCACCCAGGTCGCGGGCAACACCGCTCCCGACATCATCCAGATGGACATGGCCTACATCTCCGAGTACGGCAACCGGCAGGCCCTGCTCGACCTGAGCAAGGTCGACACCTCGAAGTTCATCGAGGGAACCGTCGACTCCGGCAAGATCAACGACACGCTGTACGGCATCAACGCCGGCATCAACTGCCTGGTCGTGCTCGCCAACCCCAAGGTCTTCGAGAAGGCCGGTGTCGCCGTGCCCGACGACAAGACCTGGACCTGGGACTCGATGATCGACACGGCCGCCGAGGTGGCTTCCAAGGCCAAGGTGACCTTCGGCTTCCAGTCCCTGGTGAGCGCCAACCTGTTCCAGGCGTGGATCCGCCAGCAGGGCAAGCAGCTGTTCACCCCCGACGCCCTGGGTTTCGACGTCGCTGACGTCACGGGGTGGTTCGACTACCTGGTCAAGGCCCAGAAGGCCGGCGCCATCGGCTCGCCCTCCCAGATCACCGAGGAGTTCAGCAAGTCGCTCGACCAGAGCGCCATCGTGGTCGGCACGGGCGCCATGGCGCTCTCCAACTCCAACCAGCTCGAGGCCATCACCGCCGCTGCGGGCACGGATATCACGATGCACCGCTACCCGACGATCGCCGGCAACGCCGCCGAGCGGAAGGCCTGGTACAAGGCCTCGATGCTGTGGTCGGCCTCGGCGAGGACCAAGAACCCCGATGCCGTGGTCGCCTTCATCGACTGGCTGGTCAACTCTCCCGACGCTGCTGCCATCAACCTGGCCGAGCGCGGCATGCCGGCCAACGGCGAGATCCAGGCGGGGATCACGTCCAAGCTCTCCAAGGAGCAGCAGACCGTCCAGAAGTTCCTCACCGACATCAAGCCCGAGCTGGCCGACACCCCGATCGCGCCCCCGCCCGGTGGCGGTAAGGCCGACGAGGTCATGCAGCGCTTCGCGACCGAGGTGCTGTTCGGTCGCCAGAGCAGTGAGAAGGCGGCTCAGGGCTTCGTCGACGAGATGAACTCGAACCTGCAGGGCTGATGACATGAGCCCACTCACTCCCGAGAGGGTTCCGAGATGAGTGCGATCTCCGAGCTCTCCAATCTCAAGGTCACCAAGGCCAAGACACCGGAGGAGAAGGCCCAGCGTCGCAAGGAGAACGGACGCGACAACAAGGTCGCGTACGTCTTCTTGATCCCGTGGTTCATCGGGTTGTTCCTGATCACCATCGGCCCGATGCTGGCCAGCCTCTACCTGTCCTTCACCCAGTACAGCCTGATCCAGGCACCGAAGTGGATCGGCATCGGCAACTACGTGCGGATGCTGGGCGACGACCGACTGCACCACTCGCTGCAGGTCACGTTCGTCTACGTGTTCGTCGGTGTCCCACTGCAGCTGATCTTCGCCCTCGGTATCGCGATGCTGCTGGACAAGGGCATGCGGGGGCTGCCGATCTACCGGTCGGTGTTCTACCTGCCCTCGATGCTGGGCTCCTCCGTCGCCATCGCATTGCTGTGGCGGCAGATGTTCGGCACCGATGGTCTGGTCAACCAGATCCTGCGGATGCTGGGCTTCGAGGGGACGACGGGATGGATCTCCGACCCGAGCTATGCCCTGTGGACTGTCATCCTGCTGCACGTGTGGACGTTCGGGTCTCCGATGGTGATCTTCCTGGCCGGCCTCCGGCAGATTCCCGGGATGTACTACGAGGCGGCGTCGGTGGACGGCGCCACCGCACTGACGAAGTTCACCAAGATCACCTTGCCGTTGCTGTCACCGATCATCTTCTTCAACCTGGTGCTGCAGCTGATCGGCGCGTTCCAGTCGTTCACCCAGTTCTTCGTGGTGTCCGCTGGCACTGGTGGCCCCGCAGACTCCACGCTGGTCTATTCGCTGTACCTGTACCAGAAAGGATTCGGGCAGTTCCAGATGGGTTACGCCGCGGCGATGGCGTGGCTGCTGGTGGTCATCGTGGGGGCTATGACCGCGATCAACTTCTTCCTCTCCAAGTATTGGGTGTTCTACGATGACTGAGCTCCAAGAGAACCTGGTCGCCCCGGCCGCGGTGGTCCCGGACCCCGCCCCCGGGGTCCCTCAGAACAAGGTGAGCGGCGCCTCGCGCGTCCGGTCTGTGCTCAAGCACGTGTTGATGATCGCGGCGAGCTTCGTGATGATCTACCCCCTGCTGTGGCTCACGGTCTCCTCGTTCCGGCCGACGGACGTGATCTTCCGGACCCCGGGACTGTGGTTGAACGACCTGGTGATCGAGAACTACACGCAGGGGTGGTTCGCTCTCGGTCAGCCGTTCGGTCACTACATCGTGAACTCGGCGATCGTGGTGATCGGGGCAGTGGCCGGCAACCTGTTCGCCTGCTCGCTCGCCGCGTACGCGTTCGCCCGGCTGAAGTTCCGGTTCAAGACGCTGTGGTTCTCGATCATGCTGGTCACGGTGATGCTGCCGATCCACGTGGTCCTGGTCCCGCAGTACATCCTGTTCAACAACCTGGGCTGGGTGAACACGTTCATCCCCCTGATCCTGCCCAAGTTCCTGGCCACCGACGCCTTCTTCATCTTCTTGATGGTCCAGTTCATCCGCGGCATCCCGCGCGAGCTGGACGAGGCGGCCAGGATCGACGGCTGCGGTCACTTCCGGATCTTCTTCCGGGTGCTGATGCCGCTGATGGGTCCGGCTCTGGCCACCTGCGCGATCTTCACCTTCATCTGGACCTGGTCGGACTTCTTCACCCCGTTGATCTACTTGACGGATCCGAACTCGTACACCGTCTCGGTGGCGCTGAAGGGCTTCCTGGATGCCACCTCGGGCAGCAACTGGGGTGCGATGTTCGCGATGTCGGTCGTCACGCTGATCCCGTTGTTCCTGGTGTTCCTCTTCGGCCAGAAGTTCCTGGTCAAGGGCATCGCCACCACCGGCGGCAAGTGACGGCCACGGCCCTCACCGGCCGGCCCTGAGCCAGACGGCCCCTGACCTGCACCACGCCCGCAGGTCAGGGGCCTTCTGTCGTTTCCGCGGGTCTGCCCACCGCCGTGACTCGGACCGGTCCGGTGCTGCCCCGCCGCACGATCTGCGGGTCCAGCACGAGCGTCGGAGCCGGCGGACGGTCGGACAAGAGGTCCCACATCCGCGACCACGCCTGCTCGCCCAGCTCGGCGACGGGGACCGCCGCCGTGGTGAGGGGCGGGGTCACGTACCGGGCGAACGGGATGTCGTCGAAGCCGACCACCGAGACCTCCCCGGGAACCACGATCCCCGCTTCGGTCAGCGCGCTGATCAGGCCCATGGCCACCAGGTCGTTGAAGGCCAGCACACCCGTGACCCCGGCCTCCATGATGGCTCCGGCGGCGTCGTAGCCGTCGGCGAAGTTCACGCCGCACTGCCGGATCTGCACAGTGAGATCTGGGTGAGCACTGACGAACTGCTCCAGGGCGGCCAGCCGACGCATGTTCGAAGCGCTCTGCGGTGCCCCGGCGAGGAACATCAGCGATCGGTGCCCGTCGGCGTGCAGCAGGTCCAGCAGCCCGGTCAGCCCGGACCGGTAGTCCGCGGTGACCACCGGGGTCTCGATCTCCTCCGGGGTCTCGACCGCAGCCGACGGCTCGCGGTTGACCACCACGACGGGCTGCAGGGACTGCCGGAGGCGGTCGAGGTCGGCCTCGGCCATCCGGGGCGCGACGAGAACCAGTCCGTCACAGCGGCGCCGCGTCTGCTGAGCGAGCGCCAGCTCGTCGGTCACCGACTCGGCCGAGTCGGCCACCAGCACGTGGTAGCCGTTCCGCGACGCCGCGTGGCTCAGACCACGCAGCACTCCGTGGAAGGTGGGGTTACCGAGATCGGGGACCACGACGGCCACGGTGTTGGTGCGACCGAGCACCAGACTGCGGGCCAACGGGCTGGGGGAGTAGTCGAGCTCGCGAGCGGCCGCCCGGACACGCTCCGTCATCTCCTCGTCGACCGCGCGGGTGCCGTTCATCACCCGCGACACGGTCGCCGGTGAGACCCCCGCCCGAGCGGCGACGTCGGCGATGTTCGCCGGTCGCGCCGCACCTGAACCGCTCACAGGGTCATGGTGCCCGATCAGGCGAGCGGAAGCTGACGTTGTGGGCCGACGACACCCACCTGAGCGGGCTGCGGGTCCGTGGCGCGCACCTGCGACAAGGCGACCGGGAGGCCCGGTCGAACAGCTGCGAAGGGCAGCGCCCAGGTCCCCCGCTCCTCGGCGTCCTCCAGCTGAACCGCCAGTCCGGCCAACCGCGCGATCTCGCCGGAGACCGCAGCGACCCGACCCCGCTGCTCGAAGATCGCCTCGCGATCCAGGGCTTCGCCGTGGCCTGGCAGGATCACGCTGGTGTCCGTGGTGAGACCGATCAGACCGTCGAGGGTCGCGGGCCACTCGTGGGCGTACGAGTCGGGTCCGTACGACGGCGGACCACTCGACTCGACCAGGTCGCCGGCGAACACCACGTCCGAGCCGGGCACCACCACGACGAGATCCCCGTCGGTGTGCCCGCGACCGAGGTGCACGGCCTCGACCCGGACCCCGCCGCCGAGGTCCACGGCCGTCGCCACCGCGACCTCGCGGTTCGGGCGGGGGATCGTGGCCGGGTCGACCCCCAGTCGGTCAGCCTCGGCCCGGGCAGCCGGCGAGCCCAGCCGCTCACCGACGGACTCGTGGGCGATCGAGAGCGGGGCGCTGAGGCCGAGGAGACCGAAGGAGTGGTCGTAGTGCCAGTGGGTCAGCACCACCCCCACCAGCGGCAGCGGGGTCACCTCCGCGATCGCATCCTCGAGCCAGCGGCCCTGCTGGGGGGTGGCGCCGCAGTCGACCAGCACCGCCCCTTCCGTACCGACCACCAGACCCACGCTCACCTCGGCCGGACCGTCCTCGGCGGGGAACGGCACCCGCGAGACGTACACGTGATCGGCCACCGCGGAGAAGGGGCCGGGTCGCTGGGTCATGTGACTAGACTGGCACTCGGTTTGCTCGAGTGCCAACGCTGCTCGTCACTGGCGGCGGCGTAGCGTGCCGCAGGGCTGCGGTTGGACGGACCACGAGGCCTGGACGGACGAGCGAGGCAGGGCCACTCGGCGCGCAGCGGAGCAGCGAGTGACGACGTAGACATAAGGGGGAGAGGGTGGACGACCGTAAGCTGCAGGTCCTTCGCGCGATCGTCACCGACTACGTCTCCAGTCAGGAGCCGGTCGGCTCCAAGGCCCTGGTCGACCGCCACAACCTGGGGGTGTCCCCGGCCACGGTCCGCAACGACATGGCCGCGCTGGAGGAAGAGGGCTACATCACCCAGCCGCACACCAGCGCAGGTCGGATCCCCACCGACAAGGGCTATCGGCTCTTCGTCGACCGGCTCGGCTCGGTGAAGCCACTGTCGCCGGCCGAGCAGCGGGCCATCCACACCTTCCTGTCCGGGGCGGTGGATCTCGACGACATCCTGCACCGGACCGTCCGGCTGCTCGCCCAGGTGACGCAGCAGGTCGCCATCGTGCAGTACCCGACGCTCAGCCACGCAAAAGTCCGACACGTCGAGCTGGTCTCGCTGTCCAGTCAGCGGCTGCTGGTCATCTTGATCACCTCCACGGGCCGGATCGAGCAGCGGGTCGTCGAGATCGAGCACACCGACGACGAGCTCACCCGGGTGCGCTCGCTGCTGAACGCGGCAGCGGTCGACCAGGTGTCCACCCAGGCGGCGGCCCGCCTGGGGCAGCTGCTCTCCGAGCTGCCGGCGGCGATCTCACCGATCGGCCGGGGCTGCATCGCGACCCTGCTCGACATGCTCGGCAGTGACGCCTCCAGCCGGGTCGTGGTGGGCGGGATGCCCAACCTGACCCGGTTCGGGGACGAGTTCGAGACGACCGTACGTCCGGTGTTGGAGGCGCTCGAGGAGCAGGTCGTGCTGCTGAAGCTGATGGGTGAGGCGACCTCCACCGACATCGTCACCGTCCGCATCGGCCGCGAGAACCCGTACGCCGAGCTGCAGTCGACCTCACTGGTCGCCAGCGGCTACGGCACCGCGGTGGACAGCTGGGCCACCCTCGGCATCGTCGGTCCGACCCGGATGGACTATCCCTCGACCATCGCCTCGGTCCGGGCCGTCGCCCGGTACGTCGGCCGCTTCCTGGCCGAAGGCTGACCGCAACCCCACGATGACATCTCAGAGAACATGGACACGATGAGCACCGACTACTACGAGATCCTCGGGGTGCCCCGCGAGGCGAGCCCCGAGCAGATCAAGAAGGCCTACCGCCAGCTGGCGATGAAGCTCCACCCCGACGTCGCCACCGAGGCCGACGCCGGCGAGCGGTTCAAGAAGGTCGCGGAGGCGTACGAGGTCCTCGGCGACCCCAAGAAGCGCGACCTGTACGACCGCGGCGGCGACCCGCTCGGCGGCGGCATGGGTGGCGGTGGCTTCAACGGCGGCTTCGGTGGCGCCGGCGGCGGCTTCGACTTCACCAACCTGGTGGACGCGATGTTCGGCCAGCAGACCACCCGGGGCCCACGGTCGCGGGTGCGCCGCGGCCAGGACGCTCTGGTCCGACTCGAGCTGGAGCTGGCCGAGGCGGCGTTCGGCACCACCAAGCCGCTCCGTGTCGACACCGCCATGCTCTGCCCGCGCTGCAGCGGCTCGGGCGCCCAGGAAGGCTCCAAGCCGGTCAAGTGCGCGACCTGCCACGGCCAGGGTGAGGTCACCCACGTCCAGCGGTCGTTCATCGGCGACATCCGGACGACCAGCCCGTGCCCGACCTGCCGCGGCTACGGCACCGTCATCCCGAATCCCTGCGTGGAGTGCTCGGGCGACGGCAGGGTGCGGTCCAACCGCACCATCAACGTCAAGATCCCGGCCGGGGTCAGCTCGGGCAACCGCATCCACCTGGCCGCCCACGGCGAGGTCGGACCCGGTGGTGGGCCGGCGGGGGACCTCTACGTCGAGCTCGACGTCGCCCCGCACGAGGTGTTCCAGCGCGACGGCGACAACCTCGAGATGGTGCTGCGGATCCCGATGACGGCCGCCGCCCTCGGCACGGAGATCCGGGTCGAGACCCTCGAAGCGGACCTGGAGGACGCCGCGGAGGATGCCGCCGCGACGACGGTGACGGTGCCTCCCGGCACCCAGTCGGGCACCCGGATCGCCCTGGACGGGCGGGGCGTGCCCCGGCTGCGTTCCAACGGTCGCGGCCAGCTCGGGGTCACGCTGCTGGTCCAGACTCCGACCAAGCTGGACAAGGAACAGCGCGAGCTGCTTCGTCAGCTGTCCGAGCTGCGCGAGGAGACGACGGTCGAGGGCGCGGTGCAGAAGCACAACCAGGGCTTCTTCGGTCGGCTGCGGGACGCGTTCGCCGGCCAGTGAGCTCCGACCCGCTCTTCCACGCCGAGCTGCCCGATCCGCTGCCGCACCCCGGGGAGACGGTGCTGCTGGACGGGCCCGAGGGCCGGCACGCGGCGGTGGTCCGCCGGATCCGGGCAGGAGAGATCCTGGTGCTGGCCGACGGCCGCGGGCGTGCCGTCCGCGGACCGGTGGTGTCCGTCGGCAAGCAGTCAGTGACGGTCGAAGTCGTCGAGCAGGTGCTCGAGCCGGCCCCTGGCGTACGGTTCGTCGTCGCTCAGGCGCTGGCCAAGGGCGACCGCGGCGAGCTCGCGGTCGAGCTGCTGACCGAGGTCGGCGTCAGCGAGATCGTGCCCTGGCAGGCCGCCCGGTCGATCGTGCGCTGGTCGGGCGACCGCGGAACCAAGGGACTCGCCCGCTGGCGCAGCTCGGCCCGGGAAGCGGCGAAGCAGTCTCGGCGGCTGTGGGCGCCGACCGTCGCCGACCCGGTCGACACCGCCGGTCTGGCCGCTCGGATGGCGTCCGCCGACCTGGTGCTGCTGCTGCACGAGGGCGCGACGATGCCGCTGGCTGACGCGTCGCTGCCCGCCGAGGGCGAGGTGCTGCTGGTCGTCGGTCCGGAGGGCGGCATCTCTGAAGAGGAGCTGGAACGGTTGACCGAGGCGGGCGGCCGGCCGACGCTGCTGACGCCCCACGTGCTGCGCACCTCGACCGCGGGCGTGGTCGCCTGCGCGGGGCTGATGCTGCGGTGTTGAACTGTCGCGCTCCGCGCTCCGCGGTCACGAGCTCCGCGCGGTCTCGCTCGTTCGTCACGATTCCGTACGACGAAAAGCGTGTCGTCCAGAATCGCTCCTGCACTCCCGAGAGGCTCCGCTCGTGACCGAATCCGTGACTGAGGCTGAGCGGGGCTTCGGGTTCGAGGTGAAGGACACGCTCGCCGGGCGCCGGGGGAGGACCGGGGTGATCACCACCCCGCACGGGACGATCAACACCCCGGCCTTCGTCGTCGTCGGGACCAAGGCGACCGTCAAGACGGTGCTGCCGGAGACCGTCGCCGAGCTGGGCGCCCAGGCGGTGCTCGCCAACGCGTACCACCTGTATCTGCAGCCGGGCGCGGACATCGTCGAGGCCGGCGGGGGGCTGGGCCGGTTCATGAACTGGCCGGGTCCGACCTACACCGACAGCGGCGGCTTCCAGGTGATGAGTCTGGGCGTGGGCTTCAAGAAGGTGCTGGCCATGGACGTCGCGGGTCTGGCCGACGACGCGGTGGTGGCCGAGGGCAAGAGCCGACTCGCCCGGGTGGATGACGACGGCGTCACTTTCACCTCGCACCTGGACGGCAGCCGGCACCGTTTCACGCCGGAGATCTCCCTGCAGGTGCAGCACCAGCTGGGCGCCGACGTGATCTTCGCCTTCGACGAGCTGACCACGTTGATGAACACCCGCGACTACCAGGAGCGCTCGGTCGAGCGCACCCACGCCTGGGCGGCCCGCTGCCTGGCCGAGCACCGCAGACTCACCGACGAGCGGCCGGAACGGCCCTACCAGGCGTTGTTCGGCGTCGTCCAGGGCGCGCAGTACGAGGACCTGCGACGCCAGGCGGCCCGCGGTCTGGCGTCCCTCGACGTGGACGGACAGCGGTTCGACGGGTTCGGCATCGGCGGTGCGCTGGAGAAGCAGAACCTCGGCACCATCACCGGCTGGGTGAGCTCGGAGCTGCCCGACGACAAGCCGCGTCACATGCTCGGCATCTCCGAGCCGGACGACCTGTTCACCTGCGTGGAGAACGGGGCGGACACCTTCGACTGCGTGTCCCCCTCCCGGGTCGCCCGCAACGCGGCGGTCTACACCCGGGACGGTCGCTTCAACGTCAACACGGCAGCCTCGCGCCGCAGCTTCGTGCCGATCGACGCCGACTGCGACTGCTACACCTGCGCGCACTACACGCGGGCGTACCTGCACCATCTGTTCAAGGCCAAGGAGATGCTGGCCGCGACCCTGTGCACCATCCACAACGAGCGGTTCGTGGTCTCGCTCGTGGATCGGATCAGGGCCGCCATCTCCGACGGCTCGTACGGCGACCTGAAGGCCGAGACGCTCCGCCGCTACTACGCCCCCCGCTGAACCCGACTTTTGTGCCGTTTGTGACGTTAATCCGTGTTATCGGCACAAAAGTCGGGTGGGGGACCGGGGCTGGTAGTTCGATGCCGTGATGTCTCGCTGGACCCGTTCCCGCTTCTGGATCGAGACGTTCGTCTCCTCGCTGATCACGCGTGACACGGTCTTGATCCCGATCCCAGCCAGCCCCGCGACGTCACGGATGGGTGGCTCGTGGTCGCGGATTCAGCGGAGCAGACGTCTGCGACATCCTTGTCCGATCCTCTCCGCATCTCGACAAGCTGGGTGGTTCCCCGCCATCAACCTCCCGCGCAGAGCCCCTACCAGACCGTTATTCGAAAGACATGCACCCCTCTTGACCACAGCCTGAGAATGCCTTAGAAATGTCTCGACACCGTTGTCAGTGTGATGGCGGGTCACACACTTCTGGAGGCGTACATGCAACGACGCAGGTGGGCGACACGCAAGGTCCTGATCCCTGTCGCGCTAATCAGTGCGGCCACCCTCACGCTGACCGCGTGCGGGGGAAGCGGCGGATCAACCGGCGGAGACAGTGGCGGAGGCGGTAACGACGCCGTTGCCGTGACCCTCATCACCAAGACCAGCACCAACCCGTTCTTCATCGCCATGCAGAAGGGCGCTGAGCAGGCAGGCAAGGACAACAACGTCACGGTGACAACCGTGGCCGGCAAGGCCGACGGTGACGAGCAGACCCAGATCGACGCGATCGAGGCGGCCATCGCCCGAGGCGACAAGGGCATCCTGATCACCCCCGCGACTGACGGAGTCAATCCGAAGATCGAGGAGGCGCGGCAGGCCGGCCTCTACGTGATCGCGCTCGACACCCCGCCCAACCCGCCGAACACCGTCGACATCACCTTCGCCACCGACAACTTCAAGGCGGGCGAGCTGATCGGCAAGTGGGCCGCGGGAACCATGAACGGCGGCGCGGCGAACATCGCCCTGCTCGACCTGTTCAACGACAAGGTCGCGTCCGTCGACTACAACCGCGATCAGGGCTTCCTGACCGGGATGGGCATCGACACCAAGGACAAGATGAAGAACGGCGATGAGGACAAGTCCGGCAAGTACACCGGCGGCAAGGGCGGCAGCTACAACATCGTCTGCAACGAACCGACCCAAGGCGCCACCGACCAGGGCAAGACGGCGATGGAGACGTGTCTGGCGAAGTCCAAAGACATCAACCTCGTCTACACGATCAACGAGCCTGCGGCGGTCGGTGCTGCACAGGCATTGAGCGACGCCGGGGTGAAGGCGACCATCGTCTCCGTCGACGGTGGGTGCGATCCTGGCATCAAGGCGGTGAAGGACGGGACGATCGGCGCGACGTCGCAGCAGTACCCGCTGAAGATGGCCCAGCTGGGCGTCGAGGCAATCGCCAAGTACGTCCGCGACGGCGTGAAGCCGGAGGTCACCCCTGGCCTGGACTTCTATGACACGGGCGTTGCGCTGGTCACCGACAAGCCAGTCGAGGGAGTGGAGAGCATCACCACCGCCGACGCGGAGAAGATCTGCTGGGGTTAGTCAGCACCTGCCGCCAGAGTGGTCGACCCGCCCGCCGCGGCGGGTCGACCTGCGGCCCATCCTCCGATCACACCGAGGGCAAGGAAGCCAGCCATGAGCGTCACGACTCCGAACGCGCCGACAACGGCCGCCGAACAGTTCGCGATGCGCCGCCAATCGCCGGTGCAACGCATCCAACACCTACTGCACTCCCACCCTGCGATCAGTCCGCTCCTCGTGCTGATCGTGGCCTTCATCGTCTTCACCATCGTCAATCCACGGTTCGCCCAGCCGGCGACGATCTCGATCATCCTCCAGCAGACCGCCGTCATCGCGGCCCTGGCAATCGGCCAGACGCTGATCATCCTGACCGCCGGCATCGACCTGGCCGTCGGTGCGACCTGCATCCTCTCGATGCTGTTCATGGCCAACCTCGCTGCCCACAACGGCGTGCCTGGGCCGTTGGCGCTGCTGCTGGGTATCGCGCTCGGCACCCTGTGCGGGTTCCTGAACGGAATTCTCGTCACTCGATTGAAGCTGCCGCCGTTCATCGTCACGCTGGGCACCCTGAGCATCTACACCGCAGTCGCCCTGCTGTACTCGGGTGGCCAGAGCGTCGGGCGGGCGGACCTGCCGGCCATCTTGAACGTGATGAGCACACGATTCCGGATAGGTCCGTTCAACTTCACCCTCGGCGTCGTCTTTGTCGCCTTGATGGCGGTGGTGGTCGCCTTCGTTCTCAGCCAGACGGCGTGGGGCCGCCACGTCTACGCAGTCGGCGACGACATCGAGGCTGCCCGGTTGGTCGGTATTCGGGTCGACCGAGTGCTGCTCAGCGTCTACACCGTCGCCGGTCTGATCTACGGGATCACCGCCTGGGTGTTGATCGGCCGGGCCGGCACAGCCAGTCCGAACGCCATCGTCGACGCGAACCTGGAGACCATCACCGCAGTCGTGATCGGCGGCACCAGCCTGTTCGGTGGCCGCGGCGGAATCATCGGCACCATACTCGGGGCCTTGATCGTCTACTCGTTCAACATCGGATTGAGCCTGGCCGGCGTCGACGCCCAGCTACGTGTCCTGGCAATCGGCGTCTTGATCATCGTCGCGGTCAGCATCGACCAGTGGATTCGGAAGGTGAAGGCATGACAAACACCCCACTCACCAGTGATCTGTCACCCGAGGAACAAGGCACCGTCGGTCTCGGCAACCCTCCGGTGCTGGCTGACCCCACACAGACGGTGCTGTCAGCCCGCAACCTGATCAAGACCTTCGGCCGAGTGGTTGGCCTGGACGGGGTCAACGTCGATCTGTTCCCCGGCGAGGTCCTGTCAGTCATCGGTGACAACGGCGCCGGCAAGTCGACCTTGATCAAGGCGCTCACCGGCGCCCTGACCCCCGACTCGGGACAGGTCTTCCTGGACGGCCGAGAGGTGAACTTCAAGACGCCCCAGGACGCCCGCAGCGCGGGCATCGAAACCGTCTACCAGACGCTCGCGGTGGCGCCGGCGTTGGACATCGCTGCGAACATGTTCCTCGGCCGGGAGCGCCGGCGGAGCGGGCCACTCGGCAGCGTCCTACGCATGCTCGACATGAAGGGCATGAAGGAGGACGCCGGGAAATCGATGGCCAACCTGGGTATCGCGACGGTGCAGAACATGTCGCAAGCCGTGGAAACCCTGTCCGGCGGACAACGCCAAGCCGTCGCAGTGGCCCGAGCAGCGACCTTCGCGACCAAGTTCGTCGTGCTCGACGAGCCGACGGCCGCCCTCGGGGTGAAGGAGACCGGCCAGGTGCTGAACCTGATCCAGCAGATCAAGGCCAAGGGCTTGCCGGTCATCCTGATCAGCCACAACATGCCGAACGTGTTCGAGGTCTCAGACCGCATCCACATCGCCCGACTCGGCGGCTGCGCCGGCATCATCACACCGAAGTCCCACACTCCGACCGAAGCCGTGGCAATCATGACCGGCGCCACCACGCTGCAGAAGGGCTGAGCCGGCTATCGCCCACATGGCGACGCCCGGCGGCTCATGCCGCCGGGCGTGCCCAGCGCACCACAGCCACCGGCACATCGTCACCGAGCAGCATCGCACCCCGACTGATCTCGGCCTGGCAAGCCTGCTCACCGCTCATTGCGGCGCCATCACCGTGCCAGTGATCGAGGCGGCGGAGTTCACATGGAATCCGGCGGCGCTGACCGCCCCGCACACTGTCCAACTATCTGAGGTGAAGAGCATGAGAATCCTGGTCGGCTATATCCCCACACCCGAAGGCATCGCCGCGCTCGACTACGCCATCGCCGAGGCGAAACACAATGACGCGAACCTGACGGTGCTCAACACGGGCAAGAACGGAGACTATTCCGACGCCCAGTTCGCACCGTCGCAGGACATCGACGCGTTGGAGGCGCAGCTGACCGAGCTGGGGATCATCTACGACATCCGCCGTCCCACCGGCGGCCAGAACGCGGCCGAGGCAATGCTGGAGGCCGCGACCGAGATCGAGGCAGACCAGATCGTGATCGGGATCCGTCGCCGCAACCCGCTCGGCAAGCTCATCACCGGCAGTACAGCCCAGGCGATTCTCCTCGGCGCGGACTGCCCCGTCGTCGGAGTGAAGCCAGCGATGCGCTCCCAAGGTCGGCCAGCACACGACACGTCACACGATGTACCTCCCACCTGGGCCGCAACCCAGCCCGGGAGCGACACCGAGTAGTGCGCCGGGACCCCCACCCGGCCTGGAGCATGTTGAGTAACTGAGGTTTGCGTCTGGGTGGGGTGATGGAGCATGCCTCACTCTGGTGCCCCACCTCTGCTGCTCCGCGATGGTGATCACGAGCAGCGCCGACTGGTCCGGACGGCCCCGCGCCATCGACCAGCGACAGATCGTGGCCGAGACACCGTGAGGGAGGCCAGGAACTCCTGGTGACGTTGCTGCTGCTTCCACAGTCCGGTCACCTTGCCGGTCGCGATCTCCGGCGCGGCGAACAAGGTGGTGGTGCCGTGTCGGACATAGTCGTGGGTCCGCTGCTCAGCATGCCCGGGTCGGGTCCTGGCTCAACCTGGTCGAGGTCTTGTTCGGCCTCATCGAACGCCAAGCGATCCGTCGTGGCGTGCATTGCTCAGAATCAGAGGAACCAGCAGAATAAGCCCTTCGGAAAGGAGACACCGATGTCACCACAGACGGCCGCCCCTCGGCGGCGCGCAACCATGCGGGATGTCGCCGCGCTCGCCGGAGTCGGGCTGAAGACGGTCTCCCGAGTCGTCAACGCGGAGCCGAACGTCTCACCCGAGACGCAGGCGCGAGTGGAGCGGGCCATCGACGCCCTGGATTTCGAGCCCAACCTCGGGGCGGGGTCGCTGCGCCGCGAGGGAGGTCGGACCCTCACGATCGGCCTGATCCTCGATGCCGTCGACAACCCCTTCTCGGCCGCCATCAACCGGGCCGTCGAGATCGTGGCCGCCGCCCGCGGGACAGCGGTCTTCGCCGCGAGCTCCGACGACGACACCGCCCGCGAGCGGGAGCTGGTGGCCGCCTTCCGCCGGCGCCGGGTCGACGGCTTGATCATCACCGCGTACGGCGGCGACCAGGGATACCTGCAGAACGAGCGGGAGCACGGCACGCCGCTGGTCTTCGTCGACCGGGTGCCCAACGGTCTCCTGGCCGATGTGGTGCTGACCGACAACGCCGCCTGGTCCTCGGTCGCGACCCAGCACCTGATCGATCACGGTCATCGTCGGATCGCTCTGCTGAGCGACGATCTGACCATCCCGACCGCCCGGGACCGACGGCTCGGCTACGAACGGACCATGGCGGCCGCGGGTCTCGAGGTGCCGACGGGCTACAGCGTGGGCGATCTGACCACCGCCGAGCTGGCGGGCGCCGAGGTCGAGCGACTGATCGACCGCCCGGATCCGCCGACGGCGCTGATCACGGCGCAGAACGTGATCACGATCGGCGGCGTCCGAGCCCTGCACCGGCGCGGTCGACAGTCCGACATCGCCCTGGTCGGCTTCGACGACCTCCAGCTGGCCGAACTGCTCACCCCCGGCATCACCGTGGTCGCCCAGGACCCGGCCCGGATCGGTCAGCTCGCCGCGGAACGCCTGTTCGCTCGGATGGAGGACGACTCCGGGCCGGCCGAGACCATCCTGGTCCCGGCCCGGCTGATCACCCGTGGCTCGGGGGAGCTGCGGGTTCGGAGGTCGGGTCGGACCGGTCGAGGTAGCCGGGCTCCCGCTTCTTGACCTGTCGGATGACGTAGTAGGTGAGCGGCAGCAGGATCACCTCGACGGACACCTTGTAGACGTATCCGGTCACCACGTAGTTGACCAGGGTCCCGCCGGTCAGGATGCCGCCGAAGGCGACCAGGCAGAACACGAGGGTGTCGGCGGCCTCGCCCACCAGCGTCGACCCGATCAACCGGGCCCACAGCTTCCCCTCCTTCGTCCGCTGCTTGATCTTCACCAGCACGTACGCGTTCAGGAACTGCCCGGCCAGGTAGCCGAGCAGGCTGGCCAGCACGATCCGGGGCACGAACCCCAGCACCGCGGCCCAGGCGTCCTGGTTGTTCCAGCCCGGGGCCGGCGGCGTGACGCTGACCAGCCAGAACATCAGTGCGGCGATGCCGGCCAGCACGAAGCCGATCAGGATGGCCCGGCGCGCCTTGCGCAGGCCGTACACCTCGGCGAGCACGTCGCCCAGCACGTACGTCAACGGGAACAGGAACGCGCCCCCGTCGGTGACGATCATTCCCGGCCAGGCGGTCGGGGTGGTGAAGGCGATCGCCTTGGTGGCGCCGACGTTGGAGATCAGCAGCAGCCCGACGAAGGCGGCCACGATCAGGTCGTAGTTGCCCTGCAGGTCGGCGGCGTACCGGGCCGTCGACCGGGGGGAACCGGTGGTGGTGGAAGTCACGGGCGTCGATCCTAGGGCCGTCGCCGAGGAGTCCGGTCCGGTGCGCGGCCCCCGCGTGGCAGGCTGGGCGGCATGACGGACACGTACGACGACGACACCGGCTCCGAGCAGCTCGACCAGGACCAGCTCCAGCCGTCCGACAACCTGGACGACCGTGGGGTCGACGACTTCCTCGACGAGGGCTACTCGCCCCCGGAGCGCCCGTCGCACCTGACCCGCTACGGCGACGACCGCGAGACCCTCGACGAGCGTCTGGCCGAGGAGGAGCCCGAGGTCTGGGAGAGGCCGGTGTCGGACGACTTCGTCGACGACGGCGAGGTCGGCGACCAGCGCGCGGGGCGCCTCGTGGACCCGGACCAGGGCATCGGTGAGGACCGGGAGAAGGACCTGGTCGGCGAGGACGTGGGCATCGACGGCGCCGGGGCCAGCGCCGAGGAGGCGGCCGTCCACATCATCCCGGACTGAGCGGCACGTGCCGTGGCATCCCTCTACCCGCCGATCGAGCCGTACGCGAGCGGCCTGCTCGACGTCGGCGACGGTCAGCAGATCCACTGGGAGGAGTGCGGCAACCCGGACGGCCGGCCGGTCGTGTTCCTGCACGGCGGCCCGGGTGGTGGCTGCACGCCGGGGGTGCGGCGGCTCTTCGACCCGGCGCGCTATCGGGTCGTGCTCACCGACCAGCGCGGGTGCGGTCGCAGCACTCCCCACGCCAGCACCGACGCAGACCTGACGGTCAACACCACCTGGCACCTGGTCGCCGACCTGGAGCGGCTCCGGGTGGCTCGCGGGATCGGTCGCTGGCAGGTCTTCGGCGGGTCGTGGGGCAGTGCCCTGGCGCTCGCGTACGCCGAGAGCCATCCCGAGCGGGTCACCGAGCTGGTGCTGCGCGGCATCTTCACGCTGCGCCGCTCGGAGCTGGACTTCTACTACGGCGGTGGCGCCGGCCAGCTCTTCCCGGACCTGTATGAGCGGTTCCTCGCGCCGCTGGGCGGAGCCAGCTTCCGGGGTGACCCCATCGAGGCCTACCACGACCTGCTGTTCGACCCCGATCCCGCGGTGCACGGCCCGGCCGCGGTGGCCTGGTCGACCTGGGAGGCCGCGACCATCACCCTGCAGCCGGACCCGGACCTGATCGCGGCTTTCGCCGAGCCGGCGTACGCGCTCGCCTTCGCCCGGATCGAGAACCACTACTTCACCCACGCCGGCTGGTTCACCGAGGGACAGCTGATCGCCGACGCCCACCGGCTGCGGCACATCCCCGGCGTGATCGTCCAGGGCCGGTACGACGTCGCCACCCCCGCGGTGACGGCCTGGGACCTGCACCGGGCCTGGCCGAGCGCGGACCTCCAGGTCGTCCTGGATGCGGGCCACGCCTACTCCGAGCCCGGGATCAC
This sequence comes from uncultured Actinomycetota bacterium, assembly GCA_963794405.1. Classification (GTDB taxonomy): domain Bacteria; phylum Actinomycetota; class Actinomycetes; order Propionibacteriales; family Propionibacteriaceae; genus Microlunatus. The sequence continues at coordinate 387,221 of CAWCDP010000010.1, read as the reverse complement.
GGCCGCGCTGGTGGCGGCCACGGACCGTTTCGCGACGGCCGGATGACCGGGGACGAGACCAACCGGGCCGCGTGGCAGCGAGCCGCCGAGAAGTACGTGCGCGAGCACGACGAGCTGTTGGCCGAGGCCCGGGCGGGAGGCTCGCTGACTCCGGTCGAGCTGGCCGTGCTGCAGCCGCTGCTGGACACGCGACCGCGGGTGGTGCACCTGCAGAGCGGGCACGGTCTGGACGATGTCGACCTCTGTCGTCACGGGGCCCGAGAAGTGCTCGGCGTCGACTTCAGCTCGGTGACGGCCGGGGCGGCGGAGCGGCGGGCCCGTCAGCTCGGCGTCGACTGCTCCTACGTGGTCGCCGAGGTCCCGCCCGTACCGCTGGCCGATGCGTGCACCGAGCTCGTCTACACCGGCAAGGGTGCACTGATCTGGCTGGGCGACCTCGACCGCTGGGCCACCGAGGTGGCCAGGATCCTGACCCCGGGCGGTCACCTGTTCGTGCACGAGGCGCATCCCCTGGTGCCGTTGTGGACCTGGGACACCGACGAGCCGCGGGTCCGCGGCGACCGGAGCTACTTCGCGCGCTCACACGTCAACGACACCTTTCCGGCCCACGGTGCCGTGGAGCGGCAGTGGACGCTCGGCGAGATCCTCACCACCCTCGCCGGCGCGGGACTCGCACTGGTGTCGTTGACCGAGCACCCGGAGCCGTTCTGGCGCCCGGACGATCTGGACGCCGCCGCCTGGGACGGTCGGCTGCCGAACACGTACACGTTGCTGGCCCGCCGGAGCTGAAACGTCTTGGGCCTGTCGGTGCCGGTCATTAGGATGGTCGGGTACGACGATCCCAGCCCCCTGAGGTGGACTCCCTGACCAGCCAAGACAGACCGGCAACACCAGCTCCCCGGCGGAGCGGGCCCACGCCCGTTCGCGCTGAGCAGCCGCTCGAGCGACGCATCAGCGTCGCGTCCTCCATCGACATGGTGAACGTCCTCGGTCCGCGGGACGAGTTCCTGCGCATCCTGGAGCGGGAGCTGGACGCCGACATCCACGTGCGGGGCAACGACGTGACGTTGACCGGCAGCTACGCCGCGGTCAGCCTGGCGGCCGACGTGATCAACGAGATGGTCACCGTCCTGCGCACCGGGCAGGGCCTGACCCCCGACGCGGTCGAACGCATCTGCTCGATGATGGCCGCCGAGGAGGCCGCACCGGCGGACGTCCTGACGCACAACATCTTGTCGTCGCGGGGCAGGACCATCCGGCCCAAGACGCTGAACCAGAAGCGGTACGTCGACGCGATCGACAAGCACACGGTGGTCTTCGGCATCGGCCCCGCCGGCACCGGCAAGACCTATCTGGCCGTGGCCAAGGCCGTGCAGGCGCTGCAGGCCAAGGAGGTCAACCGGATCGTGCTGACCCGGCCCGCCGTCGAGGCGGGGGAGCGACTCGGCTTCCTGCCGGGCACCCTGAACGAGAAGATCGACCCCTACCTCCGCCCGCTCTACGACGCGCTGCACGACATGCTCGACCCCGAGTCGATCCCCAAGCTGCTGACCGCCGGCACGATCGAGGTCGCACCGCTGGCCTACATGCGGGGCCGGACCCTGAACGACGCGTTCATCATCCTCGACGAGGCTCAGAACACGTCGATGGAGCAGATGAAGATGTTCCTGACGCGGTTGGGCTTCGGCTCGCGGATCGTGGTCACCGGCGACATCACCCAGGTCGACCTGCCCGGCGGCACCCGGAGCGGGCTGCGGGTGGTGCAGGGCATCCTCGACGACGTCGCCGACATCGCCTTCTGCCACCTGACCAACCTCGACGTGGTCCGGCACAAGCTGGTCGGCCGGATCGTGGCCGCGTACGACAAGTTCGAGGCCACCGACGCACCCGTCCCGCCCAGGCACCGGTGATGGCCGAACCGACGAGGACAGCGTGACCGTTTCCGATGGTCGCGCTTCGCGCTCCGCGGTCACGTACTCCGCGTGGTCTCGCTCGTTCGTCGAGTGTGGTGCCGACGAAAAGCGTGTCGACACCACACTCTCCTGCACTCCCGAGAGGCTCCGTCCGTGACCGTCGAAATCAACAACGAGTCCGGGCTGGAGGTCGACACCACCGGTCTGCTGCGGCTGGCCGACTTCGCGTTGGAGAAGCTGAGGATCCATCCCCAGGCCGAGCTGTCCATCGTCTGCGTCGACGAGGACACCATGGGTGCCTACCACCAGAAGTACATGGGCGAACCGGGGCCGACCGACGTGCTCTCCTTCCCGATGGACGAGCTGCGGCCGCCGGCGGACGACGAGGAACCACCCGAGGGGCTGCTGGGTGACATCGTCCTCTGCCCGGCCGTCACGGCGCGTCAGGCCGCCGAGCACGGTCGGACTCCCGAGGCGGAGGCGGAGTACCTGCTGGTCCACGGCTTGCTGCACCTGCTCGGCTACGACCACGGCACGGCGCAGGAGCAGGCCGACATGTTCGGTCTGAAGGACGATCTGCTCGCCGCCTGGGCGCAGGAACGAGCCCAGCGCGGTGCCCGGGGGACGCGAGTCCGGTGAACCAGGACGACTGGATCCAGCTGAGCATCGCGCTCCTGCTGGCGATGCTGGCCGGGCTGATGGCGGCCGCCGAAGCCGCCCTGTCCTCGCTCACCCGGGCGCGGGCCGAGCGGCTGGTCGAGGAGGGCCGCCCGGGTGCGCTCCGGGTCCGCCGGATCGCCGAGGACCCGCCGCGCTATCTGAACACCGCCCTGTTCATCCGCACGGTGTGCGAGATCTCGGTGATCGTCCTGGTCGCCCTGGTGGTGTTCGGCATCTTCGACGCGACCTGGGAACGGGTGCTGATCACGGCCGGGCCCATGATCGTCGTCTCGTACGTGCTCTGGGGGGTGGCGCCGCGCACCCTCGGCCAGCAGCACCACGACAAGGTGGCCTGCGCGGTGGCCGGCCCGTTGGTGATGCTCACCACGGTGCTCGGCCCACTGCCCCGGCTGTTGATCCTGATCGGCAACGCGCTGACCCCCGGCAAGGGCTTCGAAGAGGGTCCCTTCGCGACCGAGGCCGAGCTGCGCGAGCTGGTCGACCTGGCCGAGCGCAGCGAGCTGATCGAGTCCGGCGAGCGCCAGATGATCCACTCGGTCTTCGATCTCGGCGACACGATCGTCCGGGAGGTGATGGTGCCGCGGACCGACATGGTCTACGTCGAGCACTACAAGACCCTCCGACAGGCCGTCTCCCTGGCGTTGCGCTCCGGGTTCAGCCGCATCCCGGTGATCAAGGACGGGCTGGACGACGTGATCGGCGTGCTCTACCTCAAGGACGTGATCAAGCGCGTCTACGACGCCCCGGACTCCCAGACCACCGAGCGGGTCGAGTCCATGATGCGCAAGCCCTCCTGGTGCCCGGACTCCAAGCCCGTCGACCTGCTGCTCAAGGAGATGCAGGCGAAGCGCGTCCATCTCGTGGTGGTCGTCGACGAGTTCGGTGGAACCGCGGGCATGGTCACGATCGAAGACATCCTGGAGGAGATCGTCGGTGAGATCACCGACGAGTACGACGAGGAGAACTCCGACGTGTCCGAGCTCGGTGACGGCCGCTTCCGGGTCTCCTCGCGGTTGCCGATCGACGATCTCGGCGACCTCTTCGGGCTGCACCTCGACGACGAGGACGTGGAGACCGTCGGAGGCCTGATGGCGAAGCTGTTGAACAAGGTGCCGATCGCCGGATCGGTGGTGGCCTACGACGGGCTCGAGCTGGTCGCCGAGCGGGCGACCGGCCGTCGCAACAAGATCGGCTCGGTGATCGTGTCCAGGATCGATGCGGAGACCGACGACCGCGGAGTCGACGCCGCCACCCAGCTGGCCTCGGGGCGGGAGGCGAAGGCATCATGACTGCCGTGACCGAGCCCACCGATCCTGAGGACCGCAAGATCATCACGCTGGCCCGTGCGGCCCGGGCCCGCACGCAGGCGGCCGAGGGGGCCGCGGTCCGGGACACCGACGGGCGGACGTATGCGGCCACCAGCGTGGCGCTGGCGACCCTGCGCCTGTCGGCGGTCCAGGTGGCCGTCGCGATGGCCGTGTCGTCGGGCGCTCCCGGTCTCGAGGCGGTGGCCGTGGTGGGCCCCGACGCGCTGGCCGAGGCCGACCGGACGGTCGTCACCGATCTCGGGGGCGTCGACGTGGTGGTGTGGTTGGTCGACGCCGCGGGCACCGTACGGGAGCGGGTCGCGCTGTGACCGAGCTCGTGCCCGCCGGCACGCCGGAGGGTTTCCGCTCCGGCTTCGCCTGCTTCGTCGGTCGGCCCAACGCCGGCAAGTCGACGCTGATCAACGCCCTGGTCGGCAGCAAGATCGCCATCGCCTCGTCCAAGCCACAGACCACGCGGCACGCGATCCGCGGGATCGTGCACCGCACCGATGCCCAGCTGGTGCTGATCGACACGCCTGGCCTGCACAAGCCCCGGACGCTGCTCGGTGAGCGCCTGAACGACCTGGTGCGCGCGACCTGGACCGAGGTGGACGTGGTGGGCGTCTGCCTGCCGGCCAACGAGAAGATCGGTCCCGGCGACACCTATCTGGTCGGCGAGATCGCTGCTCTGCCGAAACGGCCCGAGCTGATCGCCATCGCCACCAAGTCGGATCTGGTCAAGCCGGAGCGGATGGCCCAGCACCTGCTGGCCATCCAGAAGCTGGAGGAGTCGCTGGGTATCGCCTGGTCCAGCATCGTCCCGGTGTCGGCGACCGCCGGTGAGCAGCTGGACGTGCTGGCCGACGAGATCGTGTCGCGGCTGCCCGAGGGCCCGATGCTCTACCCCGACGGCGAGATCACCGACGAGCCGGAGGAGACCCTGGTCGCCGAGCTGATCCGGGAGGCCGCGCTCGAGGGGGTCCGCGACGAGCTGCCCCACTCCATCACCGTCGAGGTGGAGGAGATGGGACTGCGGGAAGGTCGGCCGGAGGACAAGCCGTTGCTCGACGTGTACGCCTCGATGATCGTCGAGCGCGACTCGCAGAAGGGCATCATCATCGGCCACCGCGGCAGTCGACTGCGCGAGATCGGCGCCGCCGCCCGGCATCAGATCGAAGCGCTGCTCGGCACCCCGGTCTACCTGAATCTGAAGGTCAAGGTCCTCAAGGAGTGGCAGCGGGACACCAAGCACCTGAACCGACTGGGGTTCTAGCTCGCTCGGAGGGCCTCCAGCGCCGGCAGATAGACCAGAGCTCCGCCGCGGACGGCCTCGGTGATGGCCTGGTCGACTGCTTCTTCTCGCCCATCCGCGCCACACCGCTTCGCGAGTGCGGCGGCGGCCCACCGCGCCTCGTGCCGGCCGAGGGCCGGTCCGGTGGACAGGGCCCGACGGACGAGATCGCCGGCTGCCGTCACCCGTCCGAGCTGCAGCTGCTCGAGCGCGGCGCGGGCGGCCGCCCAGCAGGCGAACAGGTCGAGATGCTCCGCCACCGCCAGGGAACGCTCGAACGCCCGGAGGGCGGCCGGATGATCACCGGCGCTCTGTTCGGCGAGTCCGATGGTGCGCCACGACGTCGCCGTCCAGCCGCGGTGACCGATCCTGGTGGCGATGGCCAGCGCTTCGGTCCCGGCCGCCAGGGCGAGCTCGGCGCGGCCGAGCGCAGCCAGGGCCTCACCGCGGTGCCACAGGGCGTACGCCTGTCCCTCGGGGTGGCCGAGGGTCCGCGCAATGTCGAGCGCCTCGTCGGCGTCCAGCAGACCCTGGGCTGCTCGGCCGAGGAGCACCAGACCGTGTCCGCGGGTCGAGCGGGGTGTGACCAGGCGCATCAGGTCGCCGGAGTCGGCGAACAGGTGGGCGGCGCGGTCCAGCAGCTCGGTGCCCCGCCGGATGTCGGAGTCCAGGAACGTGGCCATCGCGCGCGCGTCGAGGATGCGGGCGGCCCCGTGGGAGTCACCGAGCCGGCTGAAGATCTGCAGGGCCGCCGCCGCCCGCTGACCCGACCGCGCCGGACGGTCGAGATTCATGTCGATCACGGAGGCGATCTCGAGTGCTCGGGCCCGGGCGGACTCATCGTCGCCGGCCTCGACCACGGCCAGCTCGGCGAGCTCGGACGCTCGGATCAGGTCCTCGGAACCGGAGATCAGCACCGCCAGCTCGGCCAGCACGATCGCCCGGAGCGGCCCCGACCGGGCATCACGGAGGGCCTCGGTGAGATCCTCTCGGCCTCCGGCCAGGTCGCCCTTGTGCTGCCGAGCCAGACCACGGACTTCGTGCAGCGTGCGCCGGGGTGCCGACAGCTCCTCCGCTCGGGTCATCAGCTCGAGGCCGTCCGTGGCCAGCCGTTCGGCCTCGTCGTCGGCGCAGCTCTCGAGGGCACGGCGGGCGGCTGCCGCGTACGCCGCTGCGGCCCGCTCTCGATCGCCGGCGTCTCGCCAGAGTCGTGCCCGTTCGGCCTCGTCTCCATTGGTACTGTCCAGCGCGACCGCCAGCCGGGCCTGCCACCTGACGCGGTCGGCGGTGCTGAGCTCGCTCACCAGCACCTCACCGACGGCGTCGTGGACCAGTCCCCAGCCCTGCCGGCGCTGCCGGACCAGGTCGGCATCGGCGAGCCTGCCCAGCGACTCGAGCACCATCCGCTCGTCGACGGAGGTGGCGGCGGAGAGCAGTCGTGCGGGGGCCTCGCGCCCGAGCAGGGCCAGCAGGGCGAGGATCGATCGATGGACCCCCGAGAACTTCCCGGCCCGCGCGGAGATCGCGCGACGCTGACTCCGCGCTCCGAGGTCGGCCACGGTCAGGGCGACCGACGGGTCAGTCACCTGCCACCGGCCCCGTCCGTCGCGGGTGATCGCTCCATTGGCGGCGAGCTCGCGAACGATCTCGGTCACCGCGAGCGGGGTGCAGTCGGTGTGCTGCTCGAGGGCGGCCGCGAGGTCGGGGGCCGGCGTCAGCCGAGCGATGGCTTCTCGCGGCAGCGGTCCGAGGTCGACCGACGGGCCTGCTGACGTCCGCCGCAGGAACTCGGCGACCGAGCCGTCCGGCGGCACCTCGTCCGATCGGTAGGCCAGCAGCAGGCGCAGGCCGGGCACGCGGCCGTGCAGCGCCGCGAGGAGCCGCAGGCTCGTCGGATCCGCCCACTGCAGGTCGTCGACCATCAGCAGGGGCCGTTCCAGCGTGGCGGTCAACCGGACGCCCGCCTCGAGCACGAGTGCCTGTCGACTCGCCGGGTCCAGCGTCACGGCGGCCGGAGCCAGATCGGGCAGCACGGTGGCCAGGGCGGTCCGCAGCTGATCGGGCATGCCGTCCACCGCCGTGAAGTCGGCCGCCGCGAGCTCGCCGAGCAGGGATCGCCCCATCGCCCAGGGCTCGTCCCGGTCGGCCCAGAACGCCCGGACCGTGATGGCCGGGCCGGTGCGTGCGATCTCGGCCAGCATCCTGGACTTGCCCGTGCCCGACCGGCCGGCGACGGCGATCGTCGTCGTGCCCATCTGCGACCGCAGCCGGCGCCGGATGCTCGCGAGCTCGGCCTCGCGGCCCACGAACGCGAGCTCGTGGAAGCCGCTGGGCTCCCGTGCCGCCGGGGTCGGCGACACCTCGGAGCACAGCAGCTGCTGCTGGAGCTCCTCCGCCGCCGGCAGAGGGATCCACGCCGAGCTCGTCGGACAGCCGCCGGCGGTAGGACGTGAGACTCGTCAGCGCTGCGGCCGGATCGCCGGCTGCGGCCAGCGCGCGAGCCAGTGCCAGCGCGGCCACCTCCCGGAGCGGTTCGGCCCGCTGGGCGGCCCGGGCCCACTCGACCGCCAGAGCCGGTTGTCCACTCTCCAGGGCCACGGTCGCGGCCCGCTCCCACGCCGTCTGACGTGCTTGGAGGACCGCTTCCACGTACGGAGCCGCCCAGCACGCGTAGCGGTCCTCGGCGAGCGGCTCCGCGTCCCCGACCGCCAGCGTCGCGCGATAGGCCGCCACCGCCGGCCCGCCGGTGAGGTCGGCACATCGGCGAAGGTCCTCCAGGTAGCGGTCGACATCCACCTCGAGCCAGGGCTCGGCGGTCAGGGCGTATCCGCCGGGGCCGGTGAGGATCAGATCAGGCCGGCCGACGGCTCGGCGAGCCCGGTTGACGAGCACCTGCAGATTCGCCGCCGGATCCGCGGGCAGCCGATCGGGCCAGAGCCCCTCGGCCAGGACGTCGTGCGACACGAGACGGCCCCGGCGGGTCACGAGAATCCGCAGCAGGGCACGGACCTTGCGGCCACCGAAGCTCGCCACGGGCACCTCGGCTCCGCCGCGCAGCACCACGAACCGCCCGAAGAGATGGAACTCGACCTCAGGCTCGGCGACCTGTCGGCTCACCACCTGGCCATCATCCCGCCGAGGCACCGGCAGCGGCTAGGAAACTGCAAGGTCGCCTGCCTAGCGTCGACAGCATCGCCGCGCCCTCGGGTGCACGAACGAAAGAGGGATGATCGTGACCGTCATCGTGCAGTCGACCGAACACCGCAGCTTCGGCGCCAGCGAGTACGCGCGATGAGCGCGACCGTCCCCGTCGCCCTGATCGACAGCGCGGCGGAGCTCTACAGCCGATGCGCCGACGTGTTCGCCGCGGTGGTCGACCAGATCGGGGGCGACCAGCTCTCCCGACCCACGCTGTGCGGCGCCTGGGACGTGCGCGACGTCATGAACCACGTCGTGGCGGATGCGTTGTGGGTCCCTCAGCTGCTGACCGGCCACACCATCGACGAGGTGGGTGACCGGTTCGCCGGCGACCTCCTCGGTCACGACCCGGCGGGATCGTGGCGGGCTGCCGATCTCGCGGCCCGGGCCGCGGCGAGGGCCGTGGACGAGTCCCGTCCGATAGGCCTCTCCTACGGCACGGTGCCGGCCGGGGAGTACCTGCGACAGGTGGCGGCCGACCACCTCGTCCACGCGTGGGACATCGCTTCGGGCATCGGGTTCGCGGCGGACGCTCCGGCGGAGGTCGTCACCGCAGTCTCCGTGTGGTTCGACGGCGCCGAGGACGGCTACCGCGCGGCGGGTGCCATCGGCCCACGCATCCCGGTGCCGGATGATGCCGATCCCCGGACGCAGCTCCTCGCCCGGTTCGGTCGGCGCGCAGCACTGCCGAGCACCGACGAGGTCATCACCGGGTTCGGCGCGGCCTTCAACAGCAGAGATCTCGACGCGATCATGGCCTGGACGACTCCCGACTGCGTGTTCGAGTCGACCGCCCCGCCCGCCGGCCGGCGGTACGTGGGCCGAGATGCGGTGCGGTCGGTCTGGGCGGAGCTGTTCGCCCAGTCCGCCGACGCGACCTTCAGCGAGGAGGCCCGCTGGGTGGCGGACGATCGCGCCGCCGTCCAGTGGCGGTACGACTGGGCCGGCGACCACCCCGGATACGTGCGAGGTGTCGATCTCTTCCGGGTCCGCGACGGGCTGGTGAGCGAGAAGGCCTCCTACGTCAAGGGCTGACCGGCGACACCGACCGCTCGAACATCGCGAACACCCGGGACAGCCGGTAGCCGATCGCCTCGTTGACGTCGATCATGTAGCGGTTGTCGGCGTGGTTCCAGGTCGTGATCTCGGTGACCTGCGGCTCCGTCTCGGCCAGCCAGCGCATCATCTCGATCTTGAGCAGGAGTCCCAGCCGGTGGCCGCGGTGATCGCGGTGGACTGCGGTGTCGCCCTGACCGGCGTGCTCCGGCCGCCACGGGTTGACCACCACGACGGTGTGCCCACCGATCACCCCGGTCTCCCGATGACGTGCCGCCAAGCGGTAGATCCGGTCCCCGCGACCCTCCCGAGCCGACTCGATGTCTCGTAGTCGAGCCACGTCGAACACCTCGTCCTCGAACGTGAGGTCACCCATCGGGGCGTCGTTGATGGCGGCGGTGACCTCGACCAGCTGTTCGAGCAGCTCATCGGTGTAGGGCGGCTCCAACCGCTCGAGCACGTAGTCGGCGGCGGCCTCGACGGCCTTGGCGTGCAGCGCGTCGACTGCGGCGGTGTCGACCTCGCTGAGCACCTGCTTGCGGCGGGCGTCGTGGCTGGCGTAGTGGAAGCCGTTGGCCTCCAGGAAGGCGCGACTGCCGAGATCGTCCTCGGCCGTGCCCAGCCAGATCGTCGTCCGTCCGGCCTCGGTGGCCCGCCGGACCAGCTCGGCCACGAGCGCGGTGCCGTGACCGCGGCGGCGGTGCGCGGGGTGGACGACCACGCTGCCCCAGACCAGGTGCAGGTTGTCCCGGCGCGGCAGGTCCACCTCCAGCACCGCGACGGCTCGGCCGTCGGCGTCCACGTAGAGATAACGGGTCTCCGGGTCCAGGTCCCAGCCGAACTCCAGCCAGCGGGCCGCGAGAGCGGGGATGCCGGGGTGGTCGTCGGGGTCGTCCACCCGCTGCGCCTCGTTGAGCAGGTCGACGGATGCGGTGACCGCGGTCAGGTCGTGCGGGTCCACCCGGACCAGACGCATGGCGTCTCGATCGACGGCGACAGATCCGGCGGCAGGAGCAGACATGTCCCTCAGGGTGGCGCAGCCGCTTGGTCGCTGCCACTAGTTTTCCGATGAGGCGAGAGGAGACGGGCGATGGCGCGCGTGGTGGTGATCGGAGCAACGGGACACGTCGGTGGCTACCTGGTGCCCCGACTGGTCGGGGCCGGGCACGAGGTGGTCGCGGTCAGCCGCGGCGAGTCCTCGCCGTACCGGGAGGACCGGGCCTGGCAGCAGGTGGAGCGCCGGAAGCTCGACCGAGACGCGCTGGAGGCCGAGGGTCGCTTCGGGAGCGCCGTCGCCGCGCTGGGTGGTGACATCATCGTCGACCTGATCTGCTTCACCCTGGACAGCGCCCGGCAGCTGGTCGAGGCGGTCCGCGACGACATCGACCTGCTGGTGCACATCGGCACCATCTGGACGCACGGTCACTCCGTCGCGGTGCCGACGCCGGAGGACGTCGTGAAACGGCCGTTCGGTGAGTACGGCGTCGCCAAGGCCGAGATCGAGGCGTACCTGCTCCGTGAGGCGCGTCGGCGGAATCTGCCCGCGACCCTCGTGCACCCGGGTCACATCGTCGGTCCCGGCTGGGTGCCGCTCAACCCGGCCGGCCACTTCAACCCGAAGACGTACGCCGACATCTCCCGTGGGGAGTCGCTGCGGCTGCCGAACCTCGGTCTGGAGACCGTCCACCACGTGCACGCCGACGACGTGGCCGGGGTGGTGATGGCCACCATCGAGCACTCCGGCGCCAGCGTGGGCGAGAGCTTCCACGCCGTCTCCGACCAGGCCCTGAGCCTGCGCGGGTACGCCGAGGAGATGTTCCGCTGGTTCGGCCACGAGCCGCGGCTGGAGTTCCTGCCGTACGCGGAGTGGGCCTCGACCCAGGACCCCGAGGACGCGGCGGCGACCCTCGAGCACATCTCCCGCAGTCCCAGCTGCTCGATGGCCAAAGCCCGCCGACTGCTCGACTTCCGACCCCGCTTCAGCTCTCTGGAGGGCGTCCGGGAGTCCGTTGCCTGGCTGATCGACCACGGACGACTCTCGCTCTGAGGTTCAGCGGCGGTCGGGGGGCGACAAGCCTGGGAGGCTGCGTTATGGTGTCGGCATGGCCGGCATCGAGCTCTTCCGCCCGACGGGTGGACTGCTCCTCCTTCGCTGCCGCAGCAGGGCCCACTAGGGCCGGCGCCCTCGCTGCGGAGTCTGTCGTGCGTCCGGTCCGACAACCAGCACCAGCAGCGAGGAAGACATGACCAGCTCGACCCCCAACAGCCCCAGCTCGACCCCCAACAGCTTCGGCACCCGGATCCAGTCCGTGCCCACCCAGCACCCCAGCCCGATGCCCTTCACGCGCTACCGCGCGTACACCGGCGTCGACCTGCCCGACCGCACCTGGCCGAGCAAGACCATCGATCGAGCCCCGCGCTGGCTGAGCACCGATCTGCGCGACGGCAACCAGGCCCTGATCGACCCGATGACACCGGCCCGCAAGCACAAGATGTTCGACCTGCTCGTGTCCATGGGCTACAAGGAGATCGAGATCGGCTTCCCGTCGGCCAGCCAGACCGACTTCGACTTCGTCCGCCAGCTCATCGAGGGGGACAAGATCCCCGACGGCGTCACCGTGTCGGTGCTGACCCAGGCCCGCGAGGACCTGATCGAGCGCACCGCGCAGTCCCTGGTCGGCGCCAAGAGCGGCACCATCCACCTCTACAACGCCACCGCTCCGCTGTTCCGGCGCGTCGTCTTCCGGGTCGACCGGGCCGAGTGCATCGCGATCGCGACCCGCGGCACCGAGCTGGTCATGAAGTACGCGGAGCAGCACCTGGGTGACGTCGAGTTCGGCTACCAGTACTCCCCGGAGATCTTCACCGGCACCGAGCCGGAGTTCGCCGTCGAGATCTGCAACGCGGTGATGGACGTCTGGCAGCCCGCCGAGGGTCGCGAGATCATCCTGAACCTGCCGGCGACGGTGGAGATGTCCACGCCGAACACCTACGCGGACCTGATCGAGTGGTTCGGGCGGGAGGTGCGCAACCGCGACCACGTGGCCATCTCGCTGCACCCGCACAACGACCGCGGCACCGCCGTCGCCGCCACCGAGCTCGCCATGATGGCCGGCGCCGACCGGGTCGAGGGCTGCCTGTTCGGCCACGGCGAGCGGACGGGCAACGTCGACCTGGTCACCCTGGGGATGAACCTGTTCTCCTCCGGTGTCGACCCGCAGATCGACTTCTCCGACATCGACGAGATCCGTCGCACCGTGGAGTACTGCACCAACCTGCCGGTCCACCCGCGCCATCCGTACGCGGGAGACCTGGTCTACACCGCCTTCTCCGGCTCCCACCAGGACGCCATCAAGAAGGGCCTGGAGGATCTGGACAAGCAGGCGGCCGAGCGGGGGATCCCCGTGGCCGAGATGGAGTGGGAGGCGCCGTACCTGCCCATCGACCCGCACGACGTCGGCCGGACGTACGAGGCCGTCATCCGGGTCAACAGCCAGTCCGGCAAGGGCGGCGTGGCGTACATCATGAAGACCGAGCATCATCTGGACCTGCCGCGGCGGCTGCAGATCGAGTTCTCCCGCGTCGTTCAGGCCTACACCGACGCCGACGGTGGCGAGGTCAGCACCGAGGCCCTCTGGACGGTGTTCGAGCAGGCCTACCTGGCCCCCGATGCGCCGCTGACGCTGGTCGAGGTGTCGAGTGCGGGCGGGGCGGGTCGGACGTACGAGGTCAGCGCGACGGTGGTCGACCGGGGGCGCACCCGACAGATCACCGGCGAGGGCAACGGCCCGGTGTCGGCCTTCGTGGACGCGATCTCCGTGCTCGGCTACCGGGTCCGGGTGCACGACTACGCCGAGCACGCCCTCTCGGCCGGTGGTGACGCCCTGGCGGCGGCCTACGTCGAGTGCGAGGTCGGCGACGGCGACGACGCGCAGGTGCTCTGGGGGGTGGGCATGGACGCCAACATCGTCACCGCCTCGCTCAAGGCCGTCGCCTCGGCGGTCTGCCGCGCCGGCGCCTGAGCACACAGGGCCCGATCCGCTCGAGTTCCCTCCATTCGCTCCATGTGCACCGAGAGCGGCTGAACAGGACCCGAGCGGATCGAGTCCCCGGGAGGTGTCAGCGCTTCGGGTGATCCTCGAAGAACTGCCACGCCAGCCGCGGGCACCGGTCGCCGCTGCCGCCGGCGGGGCCGATAGGTCGTCCAACCTCGCCGCGTGGTCGGATTGCTCCGTGTCGCACTCGTCGTGCTGGTCCTGTTGGTGGTCCCGTCGATGAGCGGCCGGGCCGCGGCGGCCGGTGGACCGGGTTGGCTGCACACCGACGGGGCCACGATCCGGACTGCCGAGGGTCGACCGTACGTGATCAAGGCCGCGGCCTGGTTCGGGATGGAGACGCCGAGCTGCGCGCCGCACGGCCTCTGGAAGATCGGGCTGGACGACGGTCTCGACCGGATCGCGTCCTTCGGCTTCACCACCGTGCGGCTGCCGTTCTCCAACGAGTGCCTGCACGCCGGCACCACCACCGGGATCGACGCAGCCAAGAACCCGGAGCTGGTGGGAATCAGCCCCTTGCGGCTGATGGACCGGGTGGTGGCCCGCGCCCAGGCGCACGGCCTGACCGTGATCTTGGACCGGCACCGGCCGGACTCCTCGTCGCAGTCGCCGCTCTGGTACACGACCCGGGTGCCCGAGTCGGACTGGATCGCCGACTGGCGGATGCTCGCCGCGCGCTACGCCGACGACCCGACGGTGATCGGTGCCGACCTCCACAACGAGCCGCACGGAGAGGCTTGCTGGGGCTGCGGCGACAGCAGACGCGACTGGGCCGCGGCCGCCACCCGGGCCGGGAACGCCGTGCTGGCAGAGAATCCCCGCCTGCTGGTGATCATCGAGGGGGTGGAGCACCAGGGCAACGGGTTCGGCACCTGGTGGGGCGGGGGACTCGCCGACGTCCGGGCGCACCCGGTCCGGCTGTCCGTGCCCGACCGCGTGGTCTACTCACCGCACGACTACCCGTCCTCCCTCCACCCGCAGCCCTGGTTCGGCGATCCGACCTATCCCGCGAACCTGCCCGGGCAGTGGGACCGCTCCTGGGGCTACCTGGTCACCGAGAACATCGCCCCGGTGCTGCTGGGCGAGTTCGGCACGCGACTGCAGACGACCTCCGACCGGCAGTGGCTGACCTCTTTGGTGGACTATCTCGGGGAGCACCGGATGAGCTTCGCGTACTGGTCGTTCAATCCGAACAGCGGCGACACGGGGGGTCTGGTCGGCGACGACTGGACCACCCCGCAACAGGCCAAGCTCGACGTCCTGCGGCCGCTGCTGCACGGGGAGCGACCGGGTCGTTGACGTCCCCGCGCGGATAGCGGGTGGTGGGACTGCAGGTGGCGACGTCGGGCCGACCCGCCTCCACGCCCGCCCCGACCTGCGCCGGCGAGCGCCGACGAGCGCTCAGCTGTCGAAGCCGTTGGCCTTGGTCCGCTCCGGAGCGTCGGGATCGAACAGCCACTGGCGGAAGAACGGCGTCAGGTCGACGGGGGTCCGCGCCTGAGCGGTGATCATGAAGTCCTCCAGGCTGCGGGTTCCGCCGCCCTGGGCCCAGGTGCGGACCAGCTCGTCGTACGCGCGGTCGCCCATCACGTTGCTCAGCGCCTGCAGCGCCATCGGCCCGCGGGTGTAGACGGTGTCGAACAGCCGAGCCGGCCCCGGGTCGATCATGGTCACCCGCCAGAAGTCGGGCTCGTGCTTGGTGCGTTCGTAGGTTCTGTCCAGCTCGGCGTCGGCCGTGGTGCCGCCCCGTCGGTCGACGACCTCCCAGTAGGCCCACGACGCGAAGGCCTCGTTGGTGAAGATGTCGTTCCACTGCAGCAGCGTCACGTGGTCCCCGAACCACATGTGGGCGAGCTCGTGCACCAGGAGCTCGTCGGCGTAGCCCTCGTCCATCAGAGCGTCGGCGACGTAGACCGGGCGGGTGGCCGTCTCCAGCCCGGCGAACCAGAGCGGTGTGTGGGGCACGAAACCACCGATCTCGCTGTACGGGTACGGTCCCGCGATCGCCTCCAGCTCCTTGACCAGGGCGGGGGTGCGTTCCATCGCGGCGAACAGCTTCGCCCGGTCACCGGTGGAGAACCGGGTGCTGGCGGCGTAGACGTACGGGCGGCCGTCGGCCTCACCCTCGCGCAGCTCGTAGTGGCCGATGGCCAGGAACGACGCGTACGTGGGCAGCTGTTCGCTGGTCGTCCAGCGCCAGGTGTCGAAGTCGGCGTCCTGGGCGGTGTCCCTGCTGGCCAGCCGCCCCACGCTGATCGCCTGGTACTCCTTCGGCACCCGCACCGAGACGTCGAGCAGCGCGGGGTCGGAGGGGTGGTCGTCGGCGGGATACCACCAGGCCGAGGACTCCGGTTCGCCGGCGACGGTCCACTCGTCCTCGCCGCTGCGCCAGGGTGGATTCTCCATCCCGTCGCGCCGCAGCTTGCCCGGCCGGCCGCCGTACTCCACCGTCACCGCGAAGCGACGACCGTTCGCGATCGGAGTCGCCGGCGTGATGAGCAGATCCTGGAAGCCCTCGAGCCGGAAGGTGGCCTCGACGTCGTCCACCCAGACGCGGGTGGTCGGCAGAGCCAGGTCGAGGTAGAACGAGCTCAGGTCCTCGGTCGCCTGCGCGGTCACGACGGTGCGGCCGGTGAGGATCTCCGCGCGGGGATCGAAGTTCACCGCGACGGTGTACTGCAAGGCGTCGTAGCCGCTGCTGCCGTAGTCGGGGTAGTAGGGGTCGCCCGCTCCGTTCGCCCCGCCCTTCGCCGTCGTGGGGGGCACACCACGCGCTCCGGTGGGTGGCCAGTCGCCCCGGTACGCCAGCACGGCGATCCCGACCGGCACGGCGATGGCCACCACCAGCAGCACGGCGAGGGCGGCCGCGAGGACGTAGGCGTAGCGCGGAGGTCGGTAGGCAGCCGGCGGGGACCAGTGCGCGGGAGGTTGGAAGCTCACGCTCGCGTCAGCGCTCGGTACTCATCGCTCGCGTCACCGCTCGACCCACCATCGCTCGCGTCACCGCTCGACCCATATCGCTCGCGTCACCGCTCGACATGGGACAGGGAGCGCAGTCCGCGGTCCAGGTGCCAGACCAGGTAGGCCGACGTC
Organism: uncultured Actinomycetota bacterium; assembly: GCA_963794405.1. Lineage (GTDB taxonomy): Bacteria > Actinomycetota > Actinomycetes > Propionibacteriales > Propionibacteriaceae > Microlunatus. The sequence goes on along the minus strand of CAWCDP010000010.1, from coordinate 370,627 downwards.
AGCCCGCTGGCCTCCTTGGCCACACCCGGCGGGACCTCCCGGGTCGCGGCCCAACGACCCTCCAGGAGGGCGCCCAGCAGCTCGAAGGTCGCCGGAGCCGGCCGGGCCGAGCCCGCCGGACGGCACCGCTCGCAGACCGCGCCGCCGGTGGCGGGCGAGAACGCCTGGTGCGGACCGACCACCCCGCACCGGGCGCAGTGACTGAAGGACGGCGCGTACCCGGCGATCGCCAGGGCCCGGAGGAAGTAGGAGTCCAAGATCATCGTGGGTGGCCGCGGTCCGTCGCCGGTGCCGCTGCCGAGGGCCTTCAGGGCGCCGACGAGCAGCTGGTACTGCTGGACCGCGGGCTCGCCGACCTCCGGCACCAGCCGATCGGCCGTCTCCAGCATCGCCTGACCCGCGGTGTAGCCGGGGTAGTCGCTGGTCAGCGGCTCCCCGAAGGCGTGCAGCGACTCCACCTGGGTGACCACGTCCAGGGTGCGGCCCTCGGCGAACTGCAGGTCCACGTGGGAGAACGGCTCGAGCCGGGCACCGAACTTCGACGAGGTGCGGCGCACCCCCTTGGCCACGGCCCGGACCTTGCCGTGGCCCCGACTCAGCATCGTGATGATGCGGTCGGCTTCACCCAGCTTGTGGGTGCGCAGCACGACGGCTTCGTCGCGGTAGGTCGGCACCTCGCTATTGTCGCTGACGTGCCCAAGGACACCCCTCGACGCGGCCGGACGACTCCACCGACGCCACCCACACCGCATCGCAGTGGCGCGCGGCCACCGAGCATCGAGGCCAAGAAGCTGCCGCAACACGTCGCCATCGTGATGGACGGCAACGGTCGTTGGGCCAAAGCACGCAACCTCCCCCGGACCGAGGGTCACCAGCGGGGCGAGGACTCGTTGTTCGACGTGATCGAGGGCGCCATCGAGGTCGGGGTCAAGTACCTGTCGGCGTACGCGTTCTCGACCGAGAACTGGAGTCGCTCGCCCGACGAGGTGCGCTGGCTGATGGGCTTCAACCGGGACGTGATCCGGCGACGGCGCGACCAGATGGACGCCATGGGGGTCCGGGTCCGCTGGGCGGGGCGTCGCCCCCGGCTGTGGCGCAGCGTGATCTCCGAGCTCGAGGAGGCGGAGCGGCGCACGGTCGACAACGACGTGCTCACCCTGCAGTTCTGCGTCAACTACGGCGGACGAGCCGAGATCCTGGACGCGACCCGGCGGATCGCCGAGCTGGCCGCGGCCGGTCAGCTGGATCCGGACAAGATCACCGAGAAGCGCTTCCGGCAGTTCCTGGACGAGCCCGACATCCCCGACGTCGACCTGTTCGTCCGCTCGTCCGGTGAGCAGCGCACCTCCAACTTCCTGCTCTGGCAGTCCGCGTACGCCGAGCTGGTCTTCCTGGACCGCCTGTGGCCCGACTTCGACCGCCGCGACCTGTGGCACGCGATCGAGCTGTACGCCGACCGCGACCGCCGGTACGGGGGAGCGATCCCCAACGAGGTGCGTTAGCCGGGTCGAACGACGGACTCCCGGCCGCAAGCACCAGTGCGCACTGACGAAGCCGCAAGCACTAGCCTGCTGACAGCGCCGAACCGGGGGTGACGGTGCCACGTCGTCGTGGTGAAGGGAAACGTCTGTGGCCGAGCCCGAGCCGAGCCGTCCGGCGCGTCGTCGCCATCGTCGGTCGGTGATCATCGGTCTCGCCGTGGTCGTGGTGCTGGTCGTGGTCGGCCTGGGAGCCTACGTCGGCCACCGGGCGCTCGCCGCCAAGGCCTCGCTCGAGCGGGCACAGACACAGCTGCAGACGTTCCGGGAGGCTGTCGGTCAACCGGACCAGGACCTGCCGGCGCTCTACGCCCCGGTCCGAGCCAGCACCGAGGACGCCGTCGGGCAGACCAGGACGCCTGCCTGGTCGCTGCTCGAGCACGTCCCGGTGATCGGCGACAACCTGAAGGCGTTCCGGCAGACCACGGAGCTCGTCGACGACGTGGTCCGGGACGGGATGGGGCCGCTGGCGACGGCGGCCAACGGTCTCAGCGTGGAGAGCCTCAAGCCGAAGGACGGCCGGATCGACCTGGCGCCGCTGCAACGGTTGGTGCCGGCGGTGGTCAGCGTCGACGACGCGATCCAGAAGGCGACCAGGAGCGCAGACGCCATCGACACCCGGCACGTGCTGCCCCAGCTCCGAGAGCCGATCGACAAGCTCCGCAGTCAGCTCGAGGAGATCGCCCCGGCCAGCGCCCGGGCCCGGGCCGTCGTGCCGTTGCTGCCGGCCATGCTCGGTGCCGACGGCACCCGTCACTACCTGTTGATGTTCCAGAACAACGCCGAGGAGCGGGCCAGCGGCGGCAACCCGGCCTCGCTGGCGCTGCTGACGATCGACCGGGGGGAGATCGCCCTCGGCCGGCAGGCCGGTTCGGGGGACTTCCCGAGCCCCTACGCCACACCGCCGTACGCACCGAGTGGTGCGGGCAACAAGGACTGGCCCACCGTCTACACCGACTACGCGTCGACCTACCTGACCAACATCACGATGACGCCCGACTTCCCGACCACCTCCCTGATGGCCCGAGCCATGTGGCAGGCCGAGTTCGGCGGTCGGGTGGACGGGGTGATCTCCTTCGACCCGGTGGCGCTGTCCTACCTTCTGCGGGCAACCGGGCCAATCGAGCTCGCCGACGGCACGAAGCTCGATGCGAACAACGCGGTCTCGTTCCTGCTCGCCGAGGTCTACAGGAAGTACCCCGATTCCGATGCCCAGGATGCCGTCTTCGCGTCGGCGGCGCGCAGCGTCTTCGCCACCGTGATCGGCGGCGACGTCGATCCGCACGCCTATCTCGACCAGCTGCGGCCCATGATCGAGGAGCAGCGGCTGAAGGTCTGGAGCAACCACCCCGACGAGCAGGCGGTGATCGTCGACACCCCGGTCGGCCTGATGATGCCGACGGACAACCGCAGTGCCACGGTCCTCGGGGTCTACAACAACGACGACGCCACCTCGAAGATGAGCTACTACATGGACGAGCGGATCTCCGTCTCCGCCCGCCGCTGTGGCGCGGCGCCGACGTACACGGTCAAGGCGACGGTGATCAACACCTTGAAACCGGATCAGGTCGACGGCTTGCCCGAGTACGTGCGCGCCCATCAGAAGCGCATCCCGGCCGGCGGGGACCGCCAGTGGGTGCAGCTCTACGGGCCGGCCGGAGCGGCGCTGAAGTCGGTCACCATCGACGGCAAGACGGTGCGCTGGGGAACCAGCTCGAGCCCTGTCGACAACACGAACCCGCGAGCCACGGGGGCCGAGGTCCGGCGACCGGCGGTCAAGGGGACGATGTACGGCCGTCCGGTCGGCACCGTCAGCATCACCCTCGGTCCGGGTGCTCAGAAGACCGTGACGGGGGTGTTCACCGGCGCGGCGGAAGACAGCCGCACCGTGGACGTCAGCCACACCCCCAAGGTCCGGGCCGTGGCGGTGAAGATCAGCGAGGCGGCGTGTCGCTGAGTCGGTCGTCCCCGAGCTCAGCAGCTGCCGCAGGTGCCGAAGATCTCCAGGTCGTGGCTGACGTCGCGGAAGTCGTGCTCGGCCGCGACGGCGTTGGCCCAACGCTCCACGGCGGGCCCGGACACCTCGACCGTGCGGCCACAGCTGCGACAGACCAGATGATGGTGGTGGCCGTCGGAGCAGCGGCGGTAGGCCGTCTCTCCCTCGGCGTTCCGCAGCGCGTCCAGCTCGTTTGCCTCGGAGAGGGACTGCAGCGTGCGATAGACCGTGGTCAGGCCGATGCTGTCGCCCCGCTTGCGCAGCTCGTCGTGGATCTGCTGAGCCGTACGGAACTCATGCAGCTCGGCCAGCACCTCCTGCACGGCAGCCCGTTGACGGGTGCGGCGCTGGGGAGATCCGGCGGTCGGCTGGCTGGTCATGGTTCCTCGGGCCGTGGTCGGCATCAGTGCTCGTCGTAGTGGTCGCCGTGCGGGGCGTGGCGGTGGCCCTCGTGCACGTAGTCGGTGTGGTCGCCGTGGCGGATCTCGGAGTGCTCACAGTCCGGGCCGTGCCGGTGCGGATGCGATTCGGGCACCTCGGTGTGCAGGCTCTGGACGTCGTCGTCGACCAGCTCCGGTAGCACGGGAGCCACTCTACGTCGGCGCGTGACCAGCGCCGAGAACGGCCAGCTGAGGGCGAACACGCCGATGGCCAGCACCACGATCAGGGCTCCGGGCGGGGTGTCCAGGTAGAACGAGCCGACCGCGCCGCCGACCGTGACCGCGACCCCGACCGCGATGGCGGCGACCAGAGCGGCGTAGAAGCCGCGTACGAGGTTCTGGGCCGCGGCGACCGGGACCACCATCAGCGCGCTGACCAGCAGCAGCCCGACCGTCCGCATGGCCAGCGTGACAGTCACCGCCGCCAGCACCACGATGAGGATGTTGTAGAGGCCGGTCCGCAGTCCCTGGGTGCGGGCGAAGTCCTCGTCGGTGCTGACCGCGAACAGCTGGGGGGCCAACCCGAGCGTCGGCAGCAGCACCAGCACGGCGAGCACCACGATCACCCAGAGATCCGTCGTGCTGACGGTGGTCAGCGAGCCGAACAGGTACTGCGACAGGGCCGCTGCGCCCTGACCCGCGATGCCGGACATCAGCACGCCCGCGGCCAGACCCCCGTAGAACAAGATGGCCAGCCCCACGTCGCCGGTGGCCTTGCCCCGCTGCCGCAGGATCTCCACGGAGACCGCGCCGGCCACGCAGACCGCCACCGCCCACGGCACGGGCGCCTGACCCGTCAGCAGCGCCAGACCCACTCCGGCGATCGCCACGTGGCCGAGACCGTCGCCGAGGAGGCTGAGTCGACGCTGGACGATGTAGACGCCGATCGCCGGCGCGATGATGCCGGTCAGCAGGGCGGCCAGCAGGGCCCGCTGCATGAACGGGTACGACAGGATCTCGATCACCGGCGCTCCACCGTCCCGTCGAGCAGACCGCCGGGTCGGTCCGGGCCGGCGTCCTCGTGTCCGGTGTGCGCGTGGCCGTCCGCCCGGCTCGCGTGCACGATCTCGGCCAGCGGTCCCTGGGCGACGATCCGGCCCTCCCGCAGGATCACGCCGCGGTCGATGAGGGGAGTCAGCGGACCGATCTCGTGCAGCACCACGACGACCGCGAGACCGGCGTCGACCCGGGCCGAGACCACGTCGGCCAGCACCTGCTGGTGTTCCAGATCGACTCCCGCCGTCGGCTCGTCCAGCACCAACAGCTCCGGCTCGCCGGCCAGTGCACGCGCGATCAGGACGCGCTGCTGCTGGCCGCCGGAGAGCTCTCGGACGTCTGAGCGGGCCCGACCTCCCATGCCGACGAGGTCGAGGGCCTGCCGGACGGCCGCCTTGTCCCGACCCGACCGAGGGACGAAGGGTCGCCGTAGCGAGAGACGTCCGGAGGACACGATCTCGGCCACTGTCGCTCCGCTGGCGGAGGCGGTCGAGCGCTGGGGGACGTAGCCGACCCGTGACCAGCGGCGGAAGCGCGCCAAGGGCTCGCCGAACAGCGTCACGGTGCCCCGTTCGATCGGCAGCAGTCCCAGCAGGGAGCGGACCAGCGTCGACTTCCCCGATCCGTTGCCCCCCAGCAGGGCCACGGCTTCACCCGCTCGCACCGTCATGGTGATGCCGCGCAGCACCGGGAGCCCGCCGAGCAGGACCGACAGGTCGTCGACCTGCAGCACCGTGTCGGGCCGGGCGGACGACGGCGGGGTCAACGGCATCCGTTGGCCTTCTCCAGGGCCGCCAGGTTGCTCTGCATGACGGCAATGTAGTTGTCACCGCGGGACTCCGCGGTGACCGCCTCGATGGGATCGAGCACGTCGGTCGTCAACCCGAGGTCACCGGCGATCGAGGTCGCGACGGCGGGGGAGACCAGGGTCTCGTAGAAGATCGTGGTCACGCCGTGGGCCTTGGCCTCCTCCTGGACGGCCGCGATCCGCGCCGGCGACGGCTCGGCGTCCGGGGTGAGACCGCTGATGCCGATCTGGGTCAGGGCGTACTGCTCGGCCAGGTAGCCGAAGGCGGCGTGGCTGGTGATGAACTCGCGCCGGTCGCAGGTCTTCAAGCCGGCCGCGTACGTGCTGTCCAGCTGCTTCAGCTCGGTCTGCAGAGCGGCGCCGTTCGCCCGGTAGTCGGCGGCGTGATCCGGGTCGATACCCGACAGCTGGTTCATCGACGGCGTCGGTGATGGTGACCATGTTCAGTGGATTGAGCCAGACGTGGGGATCGAGGCCGCCGTGGTCGTGACCCTGCCCGGCGTGCTCGTCTCCGCTGGTCTGATCGGTCGGGGAGTCGTCGGCGTGGTCGTGGGCGTGCTCCTCGGCCTCGGTCTGCAGCGGCACCACACTCGTGGTGTCGAGCACGTGCTCGTTGCCGCTCTGGGCGACGGCCTCGTCGACCGCCGGCTGGAAGCCCTTGATGTAGACCACGGCGTCGCCGTCGGTGACCGAGGCGACCTGACGCGGGGTGAGCTCGACGTCGTGCGGCTCGGCTCCCGGCTGGGTCAGGCTGGTGACCACCCCGTGATCTCCGGCGACGCGCTCGGCGACGAACTGCAGCGGATAGAAGGCCGTGACGATCCTCAGCTGTCCCGGCTGCGCCGACGGCTCGCCGCTTCCGCCGCAGGCTGCGGTCAGGAGGAGAGAGCAGCCGAGGACTGCGGCGCCGAGCGCGCGGGGGATGACCGACATGGGAACCATTTTCAGTTATCTGACAATGATTATCAAATCGGCCAGTCCCCGCGCGCAGCATCGACGTTCGATCGGCGCGGTCCGGTCCCGCCGAGCCGCTCCGCGTCCTGGCCGAACCCTGGCACCATGGTGGGGTGGCCGATCAGCGCAGGAAGCCCCCGCCCAGCGGGAAGGGTGGCAGTCAGGGAAGCACCGGCGGTCGGGGAAGCGGGGGCGGTCGCAGCGGGAGCGTCCCTCGGCCTCAGAGCACCAGCACCGGCACCCGGAAGCAGATCGAGGACGCGAGCCGGCCGACGCTGGTGAAGCTCAGCTCGCTGCCGCGACTGGTGGTGCCGCTCGGCACGCTGGTGCTGGTCGCGCTCGGGCTCTTCGCCCCGCTGCCGATCGCCCTGCCTGCGCTGGCGCTGATCTTCTTGTTCTTCGCCTGGATCGCGTACCTGTCCTGGCCGGTCGTGCCGACCGGGGGCAAGGTGCTGCGCGGGGTCATGCTCGGACTCGTCCTGGCCATGGCCGTGAGCCGGTTCTGACGAACTCGCAGGAAGCCCTGCGGGGGTTCGTGATCCCTGTCACAATCGGAGGCTCCGAAGGCGCCGGTCAGTGTCGGCGCCCCGGTGACTGTTCGGGGGGACAGGATGAGGAAACCGCTGGTCGGCTGTCTGCTGGTGGCGCTCGTCGCCGTTCTCGGCGCGTGCGGCGCGGGGTCGCCTGAGGCGCCCGGCGCCTCATCACCACCGACGGTGTCCGTGGCGCCGACCTCTCGCGTATCGCCTGCCGCGAGTCCGTCGCCCACGCCGCGGACGAAGGCCCAGGACACTGCGGACCTGACCAAGGCGCTGGTCGCCCCGTCTGACCTCGGCAAGCCCTGGGTCCGGCCGAAGTCGGTGTCCACGGCCGCGGGGAAGAAGGGCGAGCTCTGCCCCGGGCACGTGTCCGCCACCGCGAAGCTACCCGCCCGCCCCGCGGTGCTCGCCAACCTCACCGAGGGCAAGGGCGACGGCAAGAACATCGCCACGTTCGAGCTCTCCACGGTGACCGACGGGGAGGGCGCCGCACTGCGGGCCGCGTACGCGAAGGACACCAAGGCGTGTGCGACCTACCGTGACGGTTCCGGCCTCTTCGTCGTGCGGTCCGCCGAGGGACCGACGTCGGTGACCGGCGCAGACGAGGTGCTGGGGACCTGGGCCGAGCGCATCTACTACGACAAGGGGCACGAGAAGCTCGCGTACGCCCGGCACTACCTCGTGCTGCGGAACGGCCGCGTCCTCACCTACGTCTCGTACGCCTTTCTCACCGTCCCAGCGGATCCGAAGGCCAAGGACTTCAGCCGGACGGCGAAGCTCGCCGCGGTGCAGCTGAAGAAGAACGCCACGATCTTCGGCGTGAGAACAGCCCGCTGCGTCGACGCGATCCTGACCCGGTTGACCGAGATCCGCGACGCCGACGCTAGGCGGCGGTGAACTCGGCCACCGAGGGCTGAACCAACCGGCTGAGCAGACGGTCCAGCACGAGCGCGCGGTCGAACTGCATGGCGTGGTTGCGCGCCCGGTGGGCGAGCTCCTCGCGGGCCTGATCCGACATCCCGAGGGCCTGATCCAGCGCCGCCGCGATCGCGGCGGGGTCGTCGACCCCCACGATCAGAGCCGTGTCGCCGACGGCCTCGCCCACGCCCCCGGTGTCGGTGGTGATCACCGGCCCGCCGCCGGACAGCATCTTCTCCACCAACGCGATGCCGAAGGTCTCGACGAACTCCGGGCGCGGCTTGGTCGGCAGCACGAAGGCCGCGCAACCGGCCATCAGCGGTGACCGCTCGTCATCGTCCACGTCGTCCAGGAACACGATCCGGTCCGCGGCCGGCGACGCTGCGGCCACGTCGCGGAGGAACCCGGCCTCGGGGCCGTTGCCGGCGACCACCAGCTGCAGATCGTCACAGGCCCGGCTGTCGGCGAAGCCCGCGATCAGGTCGTCGACCCCCTTGGCGTGCGCCAACCGCGACAGGAACAGCACGTACTCACCGGCCACCAGGCCACGCCGGGCGAGCCGCTCGGCCACCTCGACGGGGTCCGGGTCGAGGAACTCGGTGGTGTCGATGGCCGGGTAGGAGATGGCCACCCGCTCGGTGCACTGGGCGGCGAAGTGGGTGCCGTGCCGGGCGTCGATGGCTTCGGCGGACTCGATGATCAACCGCCGGGTGTAGTCGGACACGGCCACCGGGATGTCGGAGCCCAGGTAGGACGACAGGACGTGGGCGGCCGCGCCGAAGCGGTTCTCCTCCACGCAGGAGCGGACCACGTTGGTCACGTCGGAACCCACCGCCTCGGCGATCGTCACCACGTTCACCGGCAACCCGGTCGCCTCGGCGGCCCGGACGGCGTCGGTGATGGCGATCGTGTGCGGGCTCAGGTAGAGCGACATGGCCAGCGTCGGCACGCCGTCGGTGAACAGCTCGACCAGCCGGCCGGTCAGCCCGGACAGGTAGCGTCCGTCCGGCACCTTGTAGTCGCCCACCGGTTCCGGCCGTTCGACGATGATGCCCTCGCTGTACGGCGCGATGCCGTCCAACGGCTTGAGGGGGAGTCCCGACTCGACCAACCGGGCGATCGGCCAGGTGACGATGCGGACCTCGGTGAAGCCTCGGGTGAGGGCTGCCTCGGCGAGGTTGCGTGCCTCTCCGGAGTGACCACAGATCACCGGGTCGGCCCGGACGACGATCACGAGTCGTCGTAGGCCGGAGAACTCGGTCTGGCGGTTGCTGCTGATCATGCGGTCACCTCCGCGGGTAGGGGGGCACTGGACACACCGGGAAAGCCTGAGCCGGGCTCGGACACCGAAGGTGGCCGGTGATCACGGCTCCAACCGCTCGGCCGGGGGCCGAGCGTGATCTCGAGCTGGCCGCCCCGATGGAGCTCGCCGGCGGACAGCCAGGACTTCTCCAGTGGGCGGCCGTTGAAGCGGACCGACTGGACGTACTGCGGGGGACCGTCCGGCGTCGGCTCGACGAAGCCGGACGTGTCGATGGACAGCTCGCGGCCGCCGAGATCCAGACGGGCGTGGGCGAACGACGGGGCGTTGATCAGGTAGAGGCTCTGCCCGGCGACCGGGAACAGTCCGAGGCTGGCCCAGACGTACCAGGAGCTCAGGCCTCCCGAGTCGTCGTTGCCGGGCAACCCGCCGCGACCGAGGCCGAACTGGTTGTTCACAGCGGCGTGCACCACCTCGGCGGTGCGATCAGGGCGGCCCAGGTAGTGGTAGGCCCAGGGGACCTCCATGTCCGGCTCGTTGTTGAGACCCTCGAACCGGTTGAGCGCGTAGCCGGCCGCGAGCTCCTCGACGCCGGGTCGCTCGCCGACCTGCTTCACCGGGTCGGCGCCGTAGCCGAAGAACTCGTCCAGCAGGGCCAGGAACCGGTCGTCGCCGCCGGCCAGCTCGATCCGCGCCTGCATGTCGTGCTGGATCCGGAACGAGTAGTTCCACCGCCCGCCCTCGTAGTAGGTCGAGTCGATCAACAACCCGGTGTCGGGGTCGAACGCGTTCGCCCAGCGCGTGGCCAGGCCCTCGAACTGGGTGGCCAGCTGCACGTCGCCGAGGTGACGGGCCACCAGCGCTGTGCAGTGATAGCCGAACGCCAGATCGAGGGTGTGGGTGACGGGGTGGGTGACGCCACGCAGGAGGTACTCCTCGCCGTACGAGCGGCGCAGGTCCGTGTCCATGTGGCACAGCGCCCAGTCCCAGTCGATCCCGGGTGTGCCGAGCTGACAGAGGTCGGCCAGGAACGTCTGAGCGAGCGCGCTGCCCTGTCGGGAGAACCGGTCGGCGCCCTTGGCCATCCGGTAGCCGATGGGCAGGTTGCCCTCCTCCTCGCAGACGTTGAGCAGGGCGTTGGCCAGCTCGACGGCGCGCTCGGGGAAGAGGGCGGTGATCAGCGGCAGCTGCGTACGGTAGATGTCCCACATCGTGCAGAGGTCGAAGACGAACGGGCCGTCCATCGGCCAGAACGGACTCTCGTTGGAGGCGAAGCAGGGCTTGATCAGCGAGTGGTAGAGCGCGGTGGAGAAGACCGTCCGACGCTCGCTGGACGGGGTGTCCACGGTCACGGTGTCCAGGTGCTTGCGCCACTCCGCGGCGGTGTCGGCGCGTCGGGTGTCGAAGCGGAGGTTGCCTGTGCTGCAGTCGTCGCGCAGGTTGTCCCGCGCCTGATCGACACCGCGCAGGGAGAACCCGAACCGCAGCTCGACCACCTGGCCCGCCCGCGTCGGTCCGCGCCACATCAGACCGAAGGGTCGCAGCGTGGTCGGCCTGATCCGGTCGAAGTCGAGTCGGGTGCCTCCGGGGACGAGCCGCCGGTCGTACCAGAGCAGCTGTCGGAAGTCGGGGCTGTCGCACTCCAGGCGGACCGCCAGCGGGGCCCCCTCGACGACCACCTCGGCCTGGGCCACACCGGGCTCGATGGTCTCCAGGTGCGCGCGCAGGGGGACGGTGGCGCCGTACGGGATCAGCAGGCCGCCCAGCGAGAGATCGATGACGATCCGCGCGTCCGGGTGCTCAGGGAAGGTGTACCGGTGGACCGCGCTGCGGGGGCCGACCGTCACCTCGCAGCGGATGCCGGAGGACAGGGTCGCGGCGTAGTACCCGGGTTCGGCGACCTCGTCGCTCAGCTCCCAGCTGGTGCCGAGGGCGTCCAGCGGCTCCAGCATGGGCGTGACCCGGAAGTAGTTGTAGTACTTGCGGATGGCGCCGGTGCCGGACTGGTGGAAGTGGCTGAAGCCGGAGGCGATCTGCTTCTCGTGCATCCGCGGCGGGACGCCCTCGGTGTTGAGCTCGTACAGGCCGTAGCCGGTGGGGTAGGCGCCCGAGTAGGAGCAGGCCGAGACCATCCCGAACGGGTAGGTGGCGCCGGGGTGGGTGTTGCCGACCTGCGGCTTGGGCCACCACCAGGTCGCTGCCAGTCCCTGCGGCGCAGGGAGGTCGGTCGCGCCGGTGCCGATGAAAGGATCCACGTACTCGAACATTCAGCCTCGCTCTCGGCTGGCGGTGACGTTGGTGCCGGACTGGTGCTTCGGTGACCGGTTCGTTGCTTCGGGGCACCGTCACGGTGCTCGGGTGAGTTGACCGTAGGGTCTCGCCGTTACACCCGTGTTTCGTCGCCGTGAAGGCGCGATTGCGGTCTGGACGACGGGGTCTCGGAATCCCGGGTGTGCCGCAGCAGGCGTCCCCGTACGCTGACGCCCGTGATGGTGATCACCCGGTTCCGGGTCGTCGACCCGGAGGGGTTCGCCGAGCGAATCGACACGGCTCTGGCGGTGCTGCGTGCCCGGACGGGGTTCCTGAGCGCCGACCTGGAGCGCAATCTCGACGAGCCCGATCTGTGGGCACTGGTCACCCGGTGGGAGAACGTCGGCTCCTACCGGCGCGCGCTGCAGGGCTACGAGTCGAAGGTGGTCGTGGTGCCGCTGCTCTCGGAGGCGCTCGATGAGCCCTCGGCGTACGAGGACCCGGCCCTGCAGTAGCCGGCTCATCTCCCGAGGGGAGGGGGCGCGGCAGAACCTCAGGGCGTGATCGGGCGGCAACCACTATTCTGGACAGTCGCGCCCTCTCAGCCGGGGAGGTCGACGACACCATCGTGGGAGCGAAGTTCCGTGGCACCGACCAGCCGTCTCGACAACGTCATCAGCCTCTGCAAGCGCCGGGGGTTCGTGTTCCCCTCCGGCGAGATCTACGGCGGCACCCGGTCGGCCTGGGACTACGGCCCCCTCGGCGTGGAGCTCAAGGAGAACATCAAGCGGCAGTGGTGGAAGGCGGTCGTGCAGGGCCGCGATGACGTCGTCGGACTCGACTCCTCGGTCATCCTGCCCCGTCAGGTCTGGGTCGCCTCCGGTCACGTCGGCGTCTTCACCGACCCGCTGGTGGAGTGCCTGAACTGTCACAAGCGGTTCCGCGCCGACCACCTGCAGGAGGGTTACGCCGCGAAGCACGACGTGGCCGACCCCGACACCGTCGAGCTGACCTCGGTCCCGTGCCCCAACTGCGGCACCCGCGGCCAGTGGACCGAGCCGCGCGACTTCAACATGATGCTGAAGACCTACCTGGGCGCGATCGAGGACGAGTCCGGGATGCACTACCTGCGTCCGGAGACCGCGCAGGGCATCTTCGTCAACTTCGCGAACGTCGTCCAGACCTCGCGCAAGAAGCCTCCCTTCGGCATCGGTCAGGTCGGCAAGTCGTTCCGCAACGAGATCACGCCGGGCAACTTCATCTTCCGGACCCGAGAGTTCGAGCAGATGGAGATGGAGTTCTTCGTCGTGCCCGGCACCGACGAGGAGTGGCACCAGTACTGGATCGACGAGCGCACCAGCTGGTACGTGGATCTCGGGGTGAGCCGGGACAACCTGCGGCACTTCGAGCACCCGGCGGAGAAGCTGTCGCACTACTCGAAGCGGACGGTGGACATCGAGTACCGCTTCGGCTTCGCCGGCAGCGAGTGGGGCGAGCTGGAGGGCATCGCCAACCGCACCGACTTCGACCTCAAGACCCACAGCGAGCACTCCGGGACCGACCTGTCCTTCTTCGACCAGGCGAACAACGAGCGGTTCACCCCGTACGTGATCGAGCCGGCCGCGGGCCTCACCCGGTCGCTGATGACCTTCCTGATCGAGGCCTACACCGAGGACGAGGCGCCCAACACCAAGGGCGGGGTGGACAAGCGGACCGTGCTGAAGCTGGACCCGCGGCTCGCCCCGGTCAAGGCTGCCGTGCTGCCGCTGTCCCGCAACGAGGCGTTGTCGCCCAAGGCGCGGGACCTGGCGAAGGAGCTGCGGAAGCACTGGACCGTCGACTTCGACGACGCCCAGGCGATCGGCCGCCGCTACCGGCGGCAGGACGAGATCGGCACGCCGTACTGCCTCACTGTCGACTTCGACACGTTGGACGACGACGCCGTGACGGTGCGCGAGCGCGACACGATGTCGCAGGAGCGGGTCAGCCTGGACAAGGTGACCGACTACCTGGCGACGCGTCTGGTGGGCTGCTGATCTTGGTCGCTCTTGATTCGCAAGGTGTCGGTGGTCGGGAGCGCGCAGGGTCTCCGGGTGGGGATCGGCGGCTACCATCCGCCTCCCTCGCAGGCTCGGTCGGCTCCCGCCAGACCCGCGACGCCGCCTCACCCCAACCCGAGACCCAGCGCTCGACCGTCGGCGGCGGTTTGGGTGCCCGGGATCAGCAGCCCAGCCAGGACATCGCCCCGTCTTCGCACACCGTGGCCACGTCACCCGATCCTGCGACATCGCGTTCGATGGTCTTGCCAGGCTGGGGGAGTGGTGACCGTGGTCAGGAGGGATCGGGTGGTGGCGGACTGAGCCTCGGGTCGCTGCGGGTGGACACGCCGGTGATCTTGGCGCCGATGGCGGGGGTGACGAATGCGGCGTACCGGCAGCTGTGTCGGGAGCAGGCGGAGGCCGGGGCGGTGCCGGCCGGTGGACAGGCGGGGTTGTTCGTCTGCGAGATGATCACCAGCCGGGGGATCGTCGAGCGCGATCCCAAGACGCGGAACATGCTGCAGTTCGACCCGGGGGAGAAGGTCCGGTCGGTGCAGCTGTACGGGGTCGACCCGGTGATCATGGGGCGGGCCACCGAGATCTTGATCAACGACTTCGTCGTCGACCACGTGGACCTGAACTTCGGTTGTCCGGTGCCCAAGGTGACCCGCAAGGGGGGCGGCGCTGCGCTGCCGTACAAGCGGCGGTGGCTGGAGCTGATCTTGACCTCGGTGGTCGGGGCGGCGGCGCCGTACGGGGTGCCGGTGACCATGAAGACCCGGATCGGCATCGACCATGATCACCAGACGCACCTGGACGCCGGGCGGATCGCCGAGCAGAGCGGGTGCGCGGCCATCGCCTTGCACGGGCGGACCGCGCAACAGGCCTACTCCGGCGAGGCGGACTGGGACGCGATCGCGGACCTGAAGCAGCACGTGAGCATCCCGGTGCTCGGCAACGGCGACATCTGGGAGGCGGCTGACGCCCTGGAGATGGTGCGGCGGACCGGGGTCGACGGCGTGGTGATCGGCCGGGGCTGCCTCGGTCGACCGTGGCTGTTCCGCGACCTGGTCGACGCGTTCGCCGGTTCCCCGACGCGGACGCTCCCCACGCTGGGAGAGGTCGCGGCCATGGTCCGGCGGCACGCGGAGCTGCTGGTCGGCTACAGCGACGAGGTGCACGGTCTGGCCGAGATGCGCAAGCACATGGCCTGGTACTTCAAGGGTTTCCCGGTGGGTGGCGACCTCCGGCGATCGCTCGGTCTGATCTCCAGCTTCACCGATCTGGACGCGGCGCTGGGCCAGCTCGACCCGGACGTGCCGTTCCCGACCGCTGAGCTCGGATCCCCCCGGGGTCGGCAGGGATCGCCGCGCGCCAAGGTGGCCCTGCCCGAGCACTGGCTGGACGACCCGACGGCGGTCGATCTCGAGCTGGCCGACGCCGAGCTCGGGATCTCGGGTGGCTGATTCGAGGTGACCGGATCGCGGGACGAGGGGGCCATCTCAGCTCGGGCGCAGCAGTGGGCCGCGACCATGCACGGCCACGCCGACGCCGGGCTGGTGCGGGCCCACGCCACCTCCCATGCGCTCACCGGGCCCGGCCCGGTGGTCGCCCGGCGAGCTGCGGGAGGAGTGGGAGTCCGTACGGCTGCGTCCCGGAGCCACCCGAGCCCGGGGCGCCGGAAACCGCGCCAGGGAAGAGGAACCGGACGCCGAGCGGACCTGCTTCGAGCGGGACCGGGACCGGATCGTGCACTCGACCGCCTTCCGCCGGCTGGCCGGCAAGACCCAGGTGGTGGTCTACCCCAGTGATCACCAGCGGACCCGGCTGACCCACGCCCTTGAGGTCGCGCAGGTGGCCACCTCGATCGCCCGCGGGATCGGGGCCAACGTGGCCCTGGTGGACGCCATCGCCCTCGGTCACGACTGCGGCCACGGGCCCGGCGGACACGCCAGCGAGGACGCGTTCGACGCCTTCATCCCCGAGGGGTACGACCACGGGCCGTGGGGCGCCGACGTCGTCCTGACCCCGTTGAACCTGTGCACCGAGACGCTCGACGGGATCCGCAACCACTCCTGGTCCCGACCGGCGCCGGCGACCATCGAGGGCGAGATCGTCAGCTGGGCCGACCGGATCGCCTACTGCGCGCACGACCTCGAGGACGCCATCCACGCCGGCATCGTGGCCGAGGCTGACATCCCGACCGCGGTGGCCGAGGTCTGCGGCCGGACCCGGCGCGAGCAGCTGCGCACCTTCGTCCGCGGCGTGATCCGCGCCGTGGACACCTACGGCGAGGTCGGGATGGCCGCCGACCAGGCGGCCGCCCTGGCCGCGCTGCGGGCGTTCAACTACGAGCGCATCTACGTCCGGCCGACGTCGCTGGCTCAGTCGCGGGCGGTGGTCGAGGTGCTGCGGGCGCTGGTCGAGTTCTACCTGGAGCACCCCGCGGCCATGCCGTCCCCGGCCGTCTTCGAGGTCGCCCCCGGCGACCAGGTCCGCGCCGCGGTCGCCTACGTGGCCGGGATGACCGACCGCTACGCCTTCGACCGCGCCGTGGCCGAGCTCGGCTGGGACCCGGCACGCCTGCCCCTCGCAACCTGACGGCGCCGCCGTCTCGCCCCGCGCCCGAAGACCGCACTGACCCCGGAGACCCACTGACGCCCCCTGCTCCTCCCTCACGCCCCTCAGAGGGCGCGAGCGAGGAACAGGGGGCGTCAGCAGGGTTGGGGAGAGGTGAGGCAGGAAGCCGGCCGGCCGGCCGGGGCAGCTCAGCGCTGGGTGCCTGCCGGCTCGGCCTCGCGGTCCTCGACCTCGTCGCCGTGTCCGTGGCCGTCGTCGACCATGGTCTCCTCGTTGAACGGGTCGCCCCCGGCGAGCACCAGCTTCACCTGGTCCTGGTCGACGCTGTGCGTCCAGGTCCCGATCACCAGGGTGGCGATGGCGTTGCCGGCGAAGTTGGTGACCGCCCTGGCCTCGGACATGAACCGGTCGATGCCGACGATCAGGCCGACGCCGTCGATCAGCTCGGGTCGGTGCGAAGCGAGGCCGCCGGCCAGGGTGGCCAGTCCGGCGCCGGTGACGCCGGCCGCTCCCTTCGAGGCGATCATCATGAAGACCAGCAGCGAGATCTGCTCGCTGATGGTCAGCGGGTCGCCCATCGCGGTGGCGATGAACAGCGAGGCCATGGTCAGGTAGATCGCGGTGCCGTCCAGGTTGAACGAGTAGCCGGTGGGGACGACGACGCCGACGGTCGAGCGGGACACACCGATGTGCTCCATCTTGGCGATCAGCCGCGGCAGAGCCGACTCCGAGGACGAGGTGGCGACGATCAGCAGGAACTCGCGAGCCAGGTACTTGAAGAACGAGAAGATGTTGACCCGGGCGACGAACCACAGCAGCGAGCCGAGGATGACGAAGACGAAGATGGCGCAGGCGGTGTAGAAGCCGAACATCAACACCGCGAGAGCCTTGAGGGCCGCGACGCCGGTGGCTCCGACGACGGCGGCGATCGCACCGAAGGCGCCGACCGGCGCCAGCCACATGATCATGGACAGGATCCGGAACACCAGCTTCTGCAGGTGACCGACCCCCTTCAGCACCGGCTCGCCGCTCTTGCCCATGGCCTGCAGGGCGAAGCCGACCAGCAGGGCCACCAACAGCGTCTGGAGCACCACCTCGGTGGTCAGGGCGGAGAACAGGGTGGTCGGGATGATGTGCAGCAGGAACTCCGCGGTGCTCAGCTTCTCGGCGGTGACCGCTCCCGCCCCCTTCTCGGCGACCTCGGGGGTGATCCGCAGCCCCTCGCCGGGGTGGATGATGTTGCCGACCACCAGACCGACGGTGAGGGCCAGCGTCGACATGGTCAAGAAGTAGGCCAGGGCGATGCCGCCGACCTTGCCCACCTGGGAGGCCTTGCGCACCGAGCCGATGCCCAGCACGATCGTGCAGAAGATGACCGGTGCGATCATCATCTTGATCAGGTTGACGAAGCCGGTGCCGAGCGGCTTCAGGGCCTTGCCCACCTCGGGGAACACCAGACCCACGGCGATGCCGAGACCGACGGCGATGATGACCGAGATGTAGAGCCAGTGGGTCCGGTCCTTCTTCTTCTTGCTGACCGGGGCTTCCCCGTGGGGCGGGGTGAGGGTGGCAGCCATGATCTCTCCTCGAATCGACGCTGACGAGTGGGTCCCGGAGAACCCGGGGTGCTCGTATCCTGCGGGCCCGCTGCGAGCGGCGCCTCGTTGCGTACGTTGAGTACACCGGCGTGCGAGGCAACCCCGTCGCTGCGGCGGGTACGGGTCGCGGCCCTCAGGTCGGTCCGGGGCGCCGGTCGGACCGGGTCCGCCGGCGGGTGCACAATGCGGCCATGGCACCCCTCGACCGGCTGAGGACGGGCAGCGTCGCGGCGCAGATCCTGCTGCTGCAGCTCGTCGTGGTCGCCGTGGTGGTGGTCGGCGGCCTGGGCCTGGCGGTGCTGGACGCCCGGCGGGATGCGGTGCATGCAGCCGGAGACGTGACCCTGGGGGTGGCCGAGGCCATGGCCGCCTCGCCGACGGTGCGGGCCGGCGCGCAGTCGGCCGACCCCACCCGCCGGCTCCAGTCGTACGCGGAGCAGGTCCGGCAGGCCACCGGCACGAGCTTCGTGGTGGTGATGAGCACCGAGGGGATCCGTTGGACCCACCCCGACCCCACTCAGATCGGTGGTCGGTATCTGGGCACCATCGAGGCGGCGCGCGGCGGGGCGACGTTGACGGAGGAGTACACCGGCACCCTCGGCCGCTCGGTCCGCTCGGTCGTCCCCGTGGTCGACCGGGGCGCGGTCGTGGGTCTGGTCTCGGTCGGCATCAGCACCGCGAGCGTCCAACGCTCGATCTGGCCGAGCCTGCCCCCGATCCTGCTGGCCGGTCTGGGGGCGCTGGCGGTGGGCACCGCGGGTGCGCTGGCGATCAGTCGACGACTCCGGCGGCAGACCCGCGGGCTGGCCGAGGACCAGCTCGTCTCCATGCTCGAGTACTACGACGCGGTGCTGCACGCCGTCCGTGAGGGCATGGTCCTGCTCGACCCCTCCGGCAGGGTGCAGCTGGCCAACGACGAGGCCCGGCGGCTGCTCGCCCTCCCCGACAACCCGATCGGCACCGAGCTCGGTCAGCTCGACCTGCCGACGTCCTTCGTCGAGCGCTCCGGCAGCTCGGTCGAGATCCGGGACGAGATCCAGCTGGTGCACGACAAGATCCTGGTCGTGAACCGGACGTCGGCGACCTGGGAGGGCAAGGTCGTCGGTGCGGTCATCACGCTGCGCGACCGGACGGACCTGCAGGCGGTCTCCGGCGAGCTGGACTCGGCGCGCAGTCTCGCGGACTCGTTGCGAGCCCAGAACCACGAGGCGGCCAACCGGCTGCAGACGGTGGTGTCGCTGATCGAGCTGGGGCGGACCGACGCCGCAGTCGAGTTCGCCACCTCGGAGCTCGAGCTGGCGCAGCGGTTGACCGACGAGGTGGTGGCCGCGGTCGACGATCCGGTGCTGGCGGCGATGCTGCTCGGCAAGACAGCTCAGGCCGCGGAGCGAGGGATAGAGCTCACGGTGGCCGAGGGGACGACGGTCGCCGACCACGTCTTCGACCCGCAGGATCTGGTCACCCTGGTCGGGAACCTCATCGACAACGCGATGGACGCGACCGGGGAGGTGGAGCGGGACAGGAGGGTGGAGGTCTTCTGCGAGCTGGCGGGCAACCGGCTGAGGCTGCGGGTGGGGGACTCCGGACCGGGTCTGGCGGCCGAGCAGCGCAGCCAGGTCTTCACCCGCGGCTGGTCGACGAAGCCGGGGGCGGACGGGTTCGGCCGCGGGATCGGGCTGGCCCTGGTCACCGAGGTGGTGCGTCGGCTCGGCGGGCGGATAGAGATCGGTGAGTCGTGGTTGGGTGGAGCCCAGTTCTCGGTCGACATCCCGACCGAGGACCTGAGCGAGACGCGGACGACACGGGTGTCGGTCCGGCGGGGGGAGCAGCCGTGACGACCTCGGCCGGGGCCGCAGCGCCCACCGGGCTCACCGCTCTGGTGGTCGAGGACGAGGCAGTGGTCGCCGAGGCCAACGCGCTGTACCTACAGCGCCTCGGTCTCGAGGTCGTCGGGGTCGCCCGTTCGGGCCGCGACGCCCTGCGGGTGCTGGCCGGTCATCCCGACATCGACCTCGTGGTGCTCGACATGAACCTGCCCGACAGCCACGGCCTCGACCTGCTCCGCCGGATCAGGGGTGCGGGTCACGGCGCGGACGTGATCGCGGTGACGGCCGCCAGGGACGTCGACGTCGTCCGCCAGGCAGTGGCCCAGGGGGTGGTGGCGTACGTCATCAAACCCTTCACGTTCGCTTCCTTCCGGTCGAAGATCGAGCAGTACCTGACCTACCGGGTGCAGCTGGACAGCCGCCAAGCCGCGCTCGGTCAGGCCGACGTCGACGCGATGATCGCCACGCTGCGGCCGGCGTTGAGCTCCGCGACCTTGCCCAAGGGGCTCTCAGTCGAGATGCTGGGCCGGATCACCGCGGCGCTGCAGGATGCAGATCCCCGGAGTGCGGGCGAGGTGGCCGACGAGATCGGCATCTCGCGGGTGACGGCTCGGCGCTATCTGGAGTACCTGGCCGACGCCGTCCTGGCGGAGCGGCGCACCTCGCACGAGGGTCGGGCCGGAAGACCGGAGGTGCGCTATCGCTGGCGCTGAGCCCACTGCATCCGGATCGGTGCCGCAGCCGGAAGATCTTCCTGCGAAACCACCCGCCGACCGAGGTGGTGCTTCGTCGCGTCATCCTTCTTATACTCCTGCCGTGTCCCCCGACGCGACGACCTGGTTCGTGGCGACGAGCCAGGAGAAGAAGCGGCGCGTCACCATCGTCGATGTCGCGCGCCGGGCAGGGGTCAACAAAGGCACCGTCTCGCGGGCTCTGCGCGGCATGGACGGGGTCGGCGAAGAGACACGACGGCGCATCATGGCCGCTGCCATCGAGCTCGACTACTCCGCCTCCGAGCTCGGCACGGCACTGGCCACCGGGACGACCCGCACGGTCGGGGTGGTGCTGCCGAGTCTGCGGTCGTGGTACTTCAGCGAGGTCGCCTCGGGAGCGAGCGAGGTGCTCAGCGCTGCGGGCTTCCGCGTCGAGCTGATCAACCTGGACATCGACTCCGACTTCCTGCAGATCGACTCCGAGCAGTTCGCCCGGCTGTTCCGGCAGCTCGGTGCGGGTCGCTCGCGCGATGCGCTGCTGTTCGCCGGCACCACGAGCGTGCCCGACGGTGGCGACGGCAAGGCGCTGGTGCCGGTGGCCGCCAACGGCGGCCCGTTGGTGACCGCTCCCGGGGTCTTCGTCGACCACCGCGAAGGTGGCCGGCTGGTGGCGAGCCATCTCGCCGGTCTGGGGCACACCTCGTTCGCCATGGTCGAGGGCCAGGTGGTGGGCAAGGTGGACGTGAGCATCTGGGAGCTTCGGGCCGCGGGTTTCCTGGCCGGCCTGGCCGAGGCGGGTCACGACCCGGCCGGTGTGCTCCGGCTGAGGCCTGGCGACTGCCACGCCGCCGACGGCGAGCGGGTCGGCGACCAGCTGCTGGAGTCGTCGCAGCCGCTGCCGGGAGCGGTGTTCTGCCAGTCGGACGAGCTGGCCTTCGGGCTGATCGCGAGTCTGCGCAGGTCCGGCGTGCAGTGTCCGCGGGACATCTCGGTGGCCGGGTTCGACGACCACCCGATGGCCCGGCTGTGGGACCTGACCACCGTGGATCAGCACGCGCACGCCCAGGGAGTGCGGGCCGCTCAGGCGCTGCTCGACCTGGTCGGTGATACCGCGTCCGGCGAGCCTCCGCCCGCTGTGTCGATCGATCGGCTAAGGGTGCAGTTGATCATTCGGGACTCGACCGCGCGGATCTCGGCCGCCGATATAACGTTTCGGTAGCGTCCTTGCCCTACCAGTGCATCTCGTGGTCTGCTGCGAGTGTTTGGATCTGGATCATTTGGTCAACACCCACCGTTGACAACCGGTTGCGACGCGGGCAGGATCGGTCGCGCTAAGGAACCTCTCAGGCCATCGGGAGCCCCAGAGGCGACATTCGAGGAGGAATGCATGACTGAAGTCAAGGACGCGCTAGGACGAGCGGTCTCGCGCCGGAGCTTTTTGGGCACGACGGCACTGGCCGGACTGGGTGTCGCCGGGGCGGGAACGCTGCTCGCGGGCTGTGGCGCCGGCAGCAGCGGCGGTGCGGGTGGTGGCGGGAAGGATGCCGGCGCCAGCGGCGAGGGCGGCAACCTGGTCTGGGGCAACTGGGCCAACCCGGGCGAGGCGACTCGCTTCCGCGAGGTCACCAAGGCTTACGAGTCCGAGTACAAGGCGAAGATCACCTACCAGATCGTCACGGGTGACTACAACTCCAAGCTGCTGACCCAGCTCGCCGGTGGCAGTGCGCCGGATGCCTTCTACGTCGGCACCGAGGGCATGGCGAAGCTGATCGAGTCGAAGAACCTCGTCGACCTGACCGAGTTCGCCGCCAAGCCGGAGTCGCCGGTCAAGGTCGATGACTTCTACCCCGGTCTGCTCCCCTGGTGCAAGCCGGCGGCCGGTGAGGGCATCTACGGTCTCCCGGTGGACTGCAACCCGCTGGTCTTCTGGTTCAACGAGACGATGCTCTCCGACGCCGGAGTGAAGAGCCCGGTAGACCTGCACGAGGCCGGGACCTGGAACCGCGACGCGCTGCAGGAGCTGCTGACCAAGATCAAGGGCACCGGCAAGCGCGGCCTGGCCATCGCTGCCGAGTGGGCGTACTGGTTGTCCTGGATGACCACCTTCGGCGGCAAGACCTTCGACGAGAAGAACAAGGCGATCTTCGACGTCGATCCCAAGTCCATGGATACCCTGAACTGGATCTGGGCCGGCTTCAAGGACGAGACGATCACCTACGGCGGCTCGCTCCCCAAGGGGCAGGGCATCGACGCGTTGTTCTTCGCCGGACAGCTGGCCACCTGCCAGATGGGCCGTTGGATCCTGCCCAACCTGAAGAAGCTGAAGATCGCCTACGACATCGCCCCCTACCCGTCCGAGGACGGCAAGACCATCGCTCCCGTCAACATCCCGGTGGCGGCCATGGGTGTGAACGCCAAGGCCAAGGATCCCGAGACTGCGCTCTGGTGGACCACCCGGTATGTGAGCGTCGACGCGGTGAACGGTCAGAAGGCGCGTCTCTCGGGCGGTGGCAACGCGGTGCCCTCCATCCCGGGCGCCGAGGACGTCGTGATCGAGGGCAACCTGCCGAAGCACGCCGCGTACTTCAACGAGGTGGCCAAGGTGGGGTACGCCATCCCGCCGGCCATCTCCCAGAAGTCAGCGGTCGCGGCCAACATCAACGCCGAGATCGACAAGGTGATCAAGTCCGGGGCGAGCGCGCAGGAGTTCGCCACCAAGATCTGCGCCTTCATCAACGAGGGCTAGTTCATGTCCACCGCAACGGAGAGCACTGCCACCAAAGGCACTGCCACCACGACAGTGAACTACACGCGGGTCACCCCGGCGATGAAGAAGAAGAAACGCCAGGACCTCGGCTGGGCGCTGTTCTTCCTGTCCCCGCAGCTGGTCGGGCTGCTGGCCTTCATGCTGGGCCCGCTGGTGTTCGCCTTCATCCTGGGGTTCTCCAACTGGGACGGGTTCGGCACCCGCACGTTCGTCGGGTTCGACAACTTCATCGCCGTGCTTCAGGATCCTCAGCTGAGGCAGTCCTGGCTGAACACGGCGTGGTTCACCGCGCTCCAGCTGCCGGGTCTGATGATCAGCGGGTTCCTGTTCGCCTTCCTGTTGCAGAAGGCGGGCAAGGTCAAGTCGGTCTACCGGGTGTTCTTCTTCGCCCCCCAGGTGACGTCGAGCATCGCTGTCGCGGCCATCTGGCTGTGGTTGCTCAACCCGGAGATCAGCCCGCTCAACACGTTCCTGGCCCGGATCGGTCTGCCGACGCCGGACTGGTTGCAGGACCCCCGGACGGCCATCCCGGCCATCGCGCTGGTGTCGGTCTGGCAGGCGCTGGGCTACATGATCGTGATGTACATGGCCGGGCTGGAGAGCGTGCCGAAGGCGTTGATGGAGGCTGCCGACATCGACGGGGCCAGCGAGATGCAGAAGATGCGCAAGATCACCATCCCGTTGCTCTCGCCGACCATCCTGTTCCTGTCGATCACCTCGATCATCGGCTCGTTCCAGGTCTTCGACTACATCTTCTTCTTCTACGACACCACGGCACCGGCGAACGCCCGGACCATCGTGTACGAGATCGTCAACATCGCCTTCCGTGAGTTCAGGTTCGGGTTCGCCTCGGCGATCGCGATCTACCTGTTCCTCGTCCTGTTGATCATCACGGGCCTCCAGCTGCTCGCGCAGAAGAGATGGGTGCACTACACAGAATGACTACCACCGGAGCCGAGCTCGGCATCAAGGCGGTCGAAGAGACCGAAACCAAGGAGTACAGCAAGGACACGGGCGGCGGGGGTACGAGCTTCAAGCCCAGCAAGATCCCCCTCCACCTCGTGCTCATCATCTTCTCGATCCTCATGTTCATCCCGTTCCTGTGGATGGTGTTCTCCGCCTTCAAACCGCTGGACGAGATCTTCATGCGTCCACCGGTCCTGCTGCCCCAGAACTGGACGCTGGACGGGTTCCGTACGGCGTGGGAGGGTGCGCCGTTCGGCACGGCCTACTTCAACAGCTTCTACATCGCGGCCCTGGTCACGATCTTCACGCTGTTGACCTGCTCGATGGCGGCGTACGCGTTCGCCCGGATCAGGTTCCCCGGGAACAACGCCCTGTTCGCGGTGTTCCTGGCCACGATGATGGTGCCGATGCAGCTGACCATCATCCCGCTGTACCTCATCCTCGGATGGCTGCAGTGGATCGACACCCACCTGGCGATCATCGTGCCGGCGTCGTTGTTCAACGCGTTCGGCGTGTTCTTGATGCGTCAGTACGTCCGGGGCATCCCGGTCGAGCTGGAGGAGGCAGCCTCGATCGACGGGGCCGGCCGACTGCGCACCTTCACCACGATCATCCTGCCGCTGCTGAAGACGCCGATGACTGCCCTGGGGATCTTCGTGTTCCTCGGTCAGTGGAACAACTTCTTCCAGCCGTTGATCTTCCTGAACACTGAGGACCTGTTCACCATCCCGCTCGTGGTGAACTACTTCAAGGGCGCGTACTCCTCTGACTGGACCAGCCTGATGGCGGCCACGACGATGGCTGCCATGCCCATGCTGATCGTGTTCATCGTCGCGCAGAAGCAGATCGTCGAGGGCATCGCCCTGTCGGGGTCGAAGACGTAGTCCCGACGGGTTCACAGCAGTCAGACACTCAGCACCGGTGGCGCCCTGCCACCGGTGCTGAGTGCTGTCTGGGCTCCACTAGGAGCGCTGCACGTCGTTGCGCACCCGTTCGTGGCAGCATGAGGGCGTCACCTTAGCCAGGAGGATCGTTGTCCAGCCCCACCCCGGCACGTGCTCGCCCGGACCGCGTCCGGCTGCCGGTCGAGCCGCCGCTCGGCCAGCTCGTGATCGCCTCGTTGGCGGCCATCGCCGGCGCCTTCCAGCTCTTCGCGTGGGCCCTCGCCCGAATGCCGACCTTCTTCCTGGTCTTCGGCCTCCTGCTGATGGGGGTCGCCTTCGGATTCGCCCTGGCCGCCGTCCACCGCCACTACCGCTTGCGGTGGGTGGCCTACGTCGACGCCGACGCGTTCACCGTCGTCAACGGGAAGCGCCGCACCGTCCTGCCGTGGGACCAGGTCGCCACGGTCGGCTACGACGACTCCCGCCTGGTGGTCCGTGGCACGGCCGGTCATCCCGGCTGCACCCTGTGGGTCGACCGAACCCAATCGGCCCACGACGCCGCCCAGGACCTGCTGCGGCTGATGGAGGCCCGGCTCTGCGCCCGCGGGTGACGGCGACTCTGCTTCCCTCGACCCGCCCCTCCTCAGTCCTCCCACCTCCAGCCGGGACAGCCGGCGCCTGCGAAAGGATCTCTTGTGCCCGTCAACGCCTTCGTCCTGCTCCGAACCGAGGGAGTGTCGGTCCTGATCGACCTGACCGATGGACGACTGCCCTCGATGCCGTACTGGGGAGCCGACCTCGGTGAGCTGTCGGAGTCGGAGGTGCGAGCGATCGCCCGGTCGAATGAGTTCCCGACGGCCGCCAACATCGTCGACGACCCGGTTCGACTCGCGGTGCTCCCCGAGCACTGGACGGGTTGGCTGGGCCGCCCCGGCCTGAGTGGCTCGCGCTTCGGCCGGGACTGGTCACCGAAGTTCTCCACCACCGCCCTCCGGGTGGACGGCGACGACCGGTCGTCGGACTCCGCCCTGCTGATCGCCACGGACGGGCCCACCGAGATCGAGGTCGACGCCGTCGACGAGGTCGCCGGTCTGGCCGTCACGGTCACCCTCGGTGTGACCGCCGGCGGACTGCTGCGGGCCCGCGCTGCCGTGACCAACACCGGTGCCGACGGCTACGAGCTGCACGGTCTGACCCCCGCCTTCCCGGTGCCGCCGACGGCCCGCGAAGTGCTGGACATGTCCGGCCGGTGGGGCAAGGAGCGGATCGCCCAGCGCAGTCCGCTCCAGGTGGGGATCCACCTCCGTGAGAATCGCAGAGGCCGCACTGGGGCCGATGCGGCCACCGTTCTGCACGTCGGCACTCCCGGTTTCTCCTTCCAGCAGGGCGAGATCTGGGCCGTCCACACCGGCTGGAGCGGCAACCACGTGCACTACGCCGAGCAGCTGTCCACGGGTGAGCAGGTGATCGGTGGAGGCGAGCTGCTGCTGCCCGGTGAGGTCGTCCTGGACACCGGGAAGACCTACACCTCGCCTTGGCTGTACGGGTCGTACGGTGCGGGCCTGGATCAGGTCGCTCGTCGCTTCCACCGTTTCCTGCGGGCGCGAACCATCCATCCCTCCACCACGCGGCCGGTCACCATCAACGTCTGGGAGGCCGTCTACTTCGACCACGACCTCGATCGCCTGGTCGATCTGGCCGAGCGGGCGGCGTCGGTCGGGGTCGAACGCTACGTGCTGGACGACGGCTGGTTCGGCTCACGGCGCGACGACAGATCGGGTCTCGGCGACTGGACGGTGTCACCGGAGGTCTGGCCGAACGGTCTGCATCCCCTCGTCGACAAGGTGACGGAGCTGGGCATGCAGTTCGGTCTCTGGTTCGAGCCCGAGATGATCAACACCGACTCCGACGCGGCCCGCGCCCATCCGGAGTGGGTGATGGCCACCGGGGACCGACTACCGGTCGAGTCGCGGTTCCAGCAGGTCATCAATCTCGGCCTGCCGGACTGCTACGCCTTCATCCGGGACGCGATCTTCGCGATCCTGCGCGAGTACGACATCGCCTACATCAAGTGGGACCACAACCGCGACCTGACAGACGCGGGCACCCAGCCGGAGGGGCGGCCCGGGGTGCACGAGCAGACGCTGGCCTTCTACCGGCTGGTCGACGAGATCAAGGCCGCCTTCCCGGGACTGGAGATCGAGTCGTGCTCCTCCGGCGGCGCGCGGGTCGACCTCGGCGTGCTGGAGCGCACCGAGCGGGTCTGGGTATCCGACTGCATCGACCCGCTGGAGCGTCAGGAGATGCATCGCTGGACGACCCAGCTGATCCCACCGGAGCTGATGGGCGCCCACATCGCCTCGGGCCAGTCGCACACCACCGGTCGGCAGCACGACCTGGACTTCCGGGCCGCCACGGCGATCTTCGGTCACCTGGGCATCGAGTGGGACCTGTCCAAGGCGTCGGACACCGAGCTGGCCGACCTCGGCGTCTGGATCGACTTCTACAAGGAGCACCGCGACCTGCTGCTCGGGGGCGACCTGGTCCGGATCGACTTCCCCGACGACAGCCTGAACGCCCACGGGGTGGTGTCGCCGGACAAGAGCACCGCGATCTACTCGTTGGTCTCGGTGGCCCGATCGCCACTGGTCTCCACGGGGCGGGTGCCGCTGCCCGGGCTCGACCCCGACCGGCACTACCGGGTCGTACCGGTGGAGGACCTGCTACCCAGGTCCGGCCGGGTGCCGCGCTGGTGGGGACTGCGGACTCCCTCGTGGGAAGAGGTGCACGCTCTCCCGCCGGGGACCCGACCGACCCTGCAGCCCGACGGTGAGCTCGGCGTCGAGCTCAGTGGCGCCACGCTCGCCCATGCGGGTCTGATGCCGGCGTCGATCAACCCGGATCACGCGGTGCTCTACCTGGTGACCGCCGTCGACTGAGGTCGCCTCGGGCGGCGGAGTTGCCGGGGGCTGGGGCGGGCGAGGCAAGATGTCTCCGTGACGAACGGAGTTCCCGCCCGTGCCCGCCTCTGAGGACCGTGCCGCCCGACCGGTCCTGCTGACCGTCGACGACGACCCGGCGGTGTCCCGGGCCGTCGCTCGTGACCTGCGGCGGCGGTACGGGAACGACTACCGGATCCTGCGCGCCGACTCCGGTCCGGCCGCGCTGGAGGCGATCCGGGAGGTCGTCCTCCGGGGCGAGCAGGTGGCCGCGATCCTGGCCGACTACCGGATGCCGCAGATGAGCGGGATCGCCTTCCTCGAGCAGGCGATGGATCTGGTGCCCCACGCGCGGCGGGCCCTCCTCACGGCGTACGCGGACACCGATGCCGCCATCGCCGCGATCAACGTCGTCGACGTGGACCACTATCTGCTCAAGCCCTGGGAGCCGCCGGAGGAGAAGCTCTACCCGGTGATCGACGAGCTGCTCGCCGCCTGGCAGCGGGACGGCCAGACGGCCGAGCGCAAGATCAAGATCCTCGGCCACCCCTGGTCCGCCCCGTCGTACGAGGTGCGCGACTTCCTGGCCCGCAACCTGGTGTCGTACCGGTGGTACAACGTCGCCGAGCCCGACGGGCAGCGGCTGATGGCCGCGGCCGGCGCGACCCCCGACGACATCCCGGTGGTGATCACCAGCGACGGTGCCCCGCTGATCCGACCCGGTCTGACCGAGCTCGCGAACGCTGTCGGTCTGTCCACCGCACCGACCGAGGAGTTCTACGACCTGGTCATCGTCGGCGGCGGACCGGCGGGACTGGGTGCGGCGGTGTACGGAGCGTCGGAAGGCCTCAAGACGCTGATCATCGAGCGGGCCGCCGCCGGCGGTCAGGCCGGCCAGAGCTCACGGATCGAGAACTACCTGGGCTTCCCCGACGGCGTCTCCGGCGACCAGCTCACCGACCGGGCCCGCCGGCAGGCACTCCGTCTCGGAGCCGAGCTGATCACCGCCCGCACCGCGGTCGGACTCGAGGTGCAAGGACCGGCCCGCCGCCTCGTCTTCGACGACGGGTCGAGCGTCTTGACCCGGTCGGTGCTGCTGGCCACGGGGGTCTCCTACCGCGAGCTGGTCGCCGAGGGAATCTCCGAGCTGGTCGGTCGTGGGGTCTACTACGGCTCCGCCTCGACCCAGGCCACGGCCTGCGCCGGGGACCACGTGATCATCGTCGGCGGCGCCAACTCGGCCGGTCAGGCAGCTGTGTTCTTCTCCCGGCACGCCGCCCGGGTGACGCTGGCGGTGCGGGGAGAGTCGCTGGAGCGGTCCATGTCGAGCTACCTGATCGAGCAGATCGCGGCCATCGACACGATCGACGTCAGGACCAGGACGCGGGTGGACCGGTGCACCGGTGCCGACCACCTGGAGTGCGTCACGCTGGTCGATCTCGACGACGGCTCGGCCCAGCAGGTCCAAGCGGGGCACCTGTTCGTGTTCATCGGCGCCGCACCGCTGACGGCTTGGCTGCCGGCGGAGCTGACCACCGATGAGGCCGGGTTCGTCCGGACCGGTCCCGACCTGGTCGTCGAGGGCCGGCGCCCGCTCGGCTGGGAGCTCGACCGCGACCCGTACCTGTTGGAGTCGAGCATCCCGGGAGTGTTCGTCGCCGGCGACGTGCGGTCGCAGTCGGTGAAGCGGGTCGCCTCCGCCGTGGGTGAGGGCGCGCTGGCGGTGACCCTGGTGCACCGCTACCTGGCCGAATGAGGATCATCGATGCAGGGAGAGGGGACGGTTTCCATGACCGACACTGACGACGTGACCCGGCTGACCGCCGACGAGCTGCGTGAGCTGTTCCTGTTCGAGTCCCTCGACGCCGATCAGCTGGACTGGTTGAGTGCCACCGGCCGGGTGGAGGAGCGGAACCGCGGGGACTTCGTCTATCGCGAGGGGGAGCGGGCCACCTGCTTCTTCGTCCTCCTCGCCGGGACGATCTCCATGCACCGGCGGGTCGAGAACACCGACGTCGAGATCAGCCGGACCAGCCAGCTGGGCGCCTACTCCGGAGCGACGCAGGCGTTCATGGCCGGCGATGACGCGGTCTACCTGAACAGCCTGGTGGCCATCACGGATGGGCGCTTCTGGGTGATCGAGGCCGGGGAGATCGGCGAGCGGATCCGCGCCTGGTTCCCGATGGCCATGCACCTGCTCGAAGGGCTGACGATCGGGATGCGGTCCAGTCAGGCCGCCGTGGGGCAGCGCGAGCGGCTGCTGTCGCTGGGTCGGCTGTCGGCCGGTCTGACCCACGAGCTGAACAACCCCGCCGCTGCCGCGGTCCGGGCCACGGCGTCCCTGCGTGAGCGGGTCAGTCGGATGCGCGGCAAGCTCGCGCACCTGGCGTCCGGCAAGGTCGACGCGGCGGCGCTCCAGATCCTGGTGGAGGTGCAGGAGGCCGCGGTGGAGCGGATGGCCAAGGTCCAGGAGATGTCGACCATGGAGGTCAGCGACCTCGAGGACACCATCGCGGACTGGCTGGACGACCACGACGTCAAGAACAGCTGGGACCTCGCGCCGGCCCTGGTGGCCGCCGGGGTCGATCCCGACTGGCTGGACGACGTGGCGACCAAGGTGCCCGACGAGCTCATCTCCGACGGGCTGCACTGGGTCGCGTACGCGCTGGAGACCGAGCAGCTGATGAACGAGATCGAGGACTCGACCCAGCGGATCTCCACCCTGGTGGGTGCCGCCAAGCAGTACTCGCAGGTGGACCGGGCCGGTCTGCAGGACGTCGTGGTCAAGGAAGGGCTGATCAGCACCCTGATCATGCTCGGCCACAAGCTCAAGACGGGGTCGATCACGGTGCAGAAGGAGCTGGCCCCCGATCTGCCCACCGTCCCGGGCCACCCCGCCGAGCTCAACCAGGTGTGGACCAACCTGATCGACAACGCGCTGCAGGCGATGCCGGACGGCGGCACCCTGCGCATCCGTACGGCCCTCGAGGACGACTGCGTACTGGTCGAGATCGGCGACTCGGGCAGCGGCATCCCGCCCGAGCTGCGGGACAAGATCTTCGAGCCCTTCTTCACCACCAAGCCGGTCGGCGAGGGCACCGGTCTGGGGCTTGACATCTGCTACCGGGTGATCACCCAGCGGCACGGCGGCGACCTGAGGGTCGTGTCCGTGCCCGGGGACACCCGCTTCCAGGTCCGGCTGCCGCTGCGCAGGACCGCGGAGCACGACTGAGGGCCACCTCGGCGACAACCGAGCCGCCGTGGGGTGCTCGGGCTGGGGAGTTGGCGTCCGTGGATGGCAATTGCGGGCCGTGCCGTGCTGGGGCGTGCTGGGGCTGGGCAATTGGCGTCCGTGGATGGAAATTGCGGGCCGTGGCGTGCTGGGGCTGGGAATTGGCGTCCGTGGATGGAAACTGCGGTGCCGCGGCCCGGTCCGGCTAGGCAATCGGCGTCCGTGGATGGAAATTGCGGTGCTGTGGCGTGCTGGGGCTGGGCAATTGGCGTCCGTGGATGAGAATTGCGGTGCCGTAGCGTCCCGCGCTAGGCAATTGGCGTCCGTGGATGGAAATTGCTGGGCGGCGTCGGCCCGGCGGAGGCGGCTCGTCGACCGGCCTAGACTCTGACCGTGCCGGGACGGATCAACGACGAGGACATCGCGACGGTCCGGGAGCGAGCCCGGATCGACGAGGTCGTCGGGTCGCACGTGGCGCTCCGCAACGCGGGCAGCGGCACCATGAAGGGGCTGTGTCCCTTCCATGACGAGAAGACCCCCAGCTTCCAGGTCAACCCGTCCCGCGGCTTCTACTACTGCTTCGGCTGCGGCGAGGGCGGCGACGTCATCTCCTTCGTCCAGAAGATCGACAACCTGTCGTTCACCGAGACCGTCGAGCGTCTCGCCGACCGGGTCGGGATCCAGCTGCGCTACACCGACGGGGGAGCGACCCAGCCCGAGCGGGGGCACCGGCTGCGACTGATGGAGGCGCACCAGGCGGCGGCCGAGTTCTACGCCGAGCAGCTGTCGGGGACCGAGGCCGCCATCGGCCGCCAGTTCCTCAGCGAGCGGGGGTTCGACCGAGCGACGGCGGAGCACTTCGGGGTCGGGTACGCCCCGCAGGACGGTCGCGCGCTCCGGCGCCACCTGAACGGCCGCGGGTTCCGCGACGCCGAGCTGGTGACCGGTGGGCTGATCAGGGAGGCGGGCTGGGACTACTTCCAGGGCCGCCTGCTGTGGCCGATCCGGGACTCGGGTCGCCAGGTGCTCGGTTTCGGGGCGCGACGGCTCCGCGAGGACGACCGGATGCCGGCCAAGTACCTGAACACCCCCGAGACCCCGCTCTACAAGAAGTCCCACGTGCTGTACGGACTCGACCTGGCGCGCCAGCAGATCGGCAAGAAGTCCCAGGCCGTGGTGGTGGAGGGCTACACCGACGTGATGGCTGCCCACGTGGCCGGGGTCGACACGGCCGTCGCCTCCTGCGGTACGGCGTTCGGCGACGACCACGCCCGCCTGCTGCGCCGGCTGATGGGCAACCACGACGCGTTCCGGGGTGAGGTGATCTTCACCTTCGACGGCGACGCGGCCGGTCAGGCCGCCGCCCTCAAGGTGTTCGGCGGTGATGCCAACTTCATCGCCCAGACCTACGTGGCCGTCGAGCCGTCCGGGCTGGACCCGTGCGACCTGCGCCTGCAGCACGGCGACGCCGCCGTCCGCGAGCTGGTGGCTCGGCGGGTGCCGCTGTACCGCTTCGTGATGGCCAACATCTTGACCCGGCACGACCTGGATCGGGCCGACGGGCGGCTGTCCGCGCTGCGCGAGGCCGCGCCGCTGGTCAGCAGCATCCGCGACGCCGGACTGATCGGGGGCTACGTCCGCGAGCTCGCCGGCATGCTGGGGATGGACGTCGAGGAGGTGCGCCGGGAGGTGATGCGGTCGGCGGCTCGACCCGACCGCTCGCAGAACGGGCGGACCGCCCAGAGCGCCGAGCCGAGCGGACCGATCGGACCGGGCGGACAGAGCGGACAGAGCGGACAGGGCGACGCGTCGGCCACGGACGTCCAGCAGACGGCCGCCGCCGAGCGACGGTGGCTGCCGGCGCCGAACGACCGGCTGCTCGACACCGAGCGACAGACCGTCAAGCTGCTGCTGCAGGCGCCGCACTTCTTCGGCTCCGACTGGCTCGGACTGGACCCCGGTGACTTCACCCACCGCGCCTACGCGGCCATCTTCCGCACAATGCAGCAGGTCCGGGCGGCGGCGGACGCTGACGTCGCCCAGGCGGACTGGATCCATCTCGTGCGCTCCTCGGTTCCCCACGAGATGCTCGCGCCGCTGGTCGCCTCCCTCGCGGTCGAGCCCTTCTCGGTACGACGGTCACCGTCGGAGGCGTACGCGCAGGCCGAGGTGGCCAAGCTGCGCCTCCTGACGGCCATGCGTCAGGTGAACGAGCTGAAGTCCAGGCTGCAGCGGACGAACCCGGTCGAGAACGCGACGGCGTACAACCAGATGTTCTCCGAGCTGGTGGTGCTCGAGGCTCGCAAGGCGAGTTTGCACTCCGCTGCCCAGGCCGCCCACGAGCCCGACTGAACCCGGGCGACCAGGAATCTCGGCAACCCTGTGGACAACCCCGACCGGCGGCTTGCCGCCCGGCGGACGCGCCCCTGACAGTGGGGCATGGACATCACCGCGACCCTGGCCGGCCCGCTGCTGACTGCCGAGGAGGAGGTGCAGCTCGCCCTGGACATCGAGGCCGGACTGCTGGCCGCGGAGGCGCTGGCCGGTGACCTACGACCGCACCGCGCCACGGCCGACGAGCTCTGGGCGCTGGTCGAGACCGGTCAGCTGGCCCGACGCCGCTACGTCGAGGCCAACCTGCGCCTCGTCTCCATGGTGGCCCGGCAAGCCGGTGTACGAGCGGGGCTCACCGAGGCGGATCTGTTCCAGGAGGGCTGCCTGGGGCTGATGACCGCTGTCGACCGCTACGACTGCCGCCGCGGCTGCCGCTTCGCCACCTACGCGCTGCTCTGGATCCGGGCGTTCACCGGGGCGGCGAGTGCGCGCCAGCTCGGCACGCTGAACCTCCCGACCAGCCGGGCCAGCCAGCTGCGGCACGCCCGGGGTGTGGAGGCGGTGCTGGCCCAGGAGCTCGGCCGCCAGCCGTCCGCGGGCGAGGTGGGCGAGGCCCTGGGGCGGTCGACGGAGTGGACCAGGCGGTTGCTGACCCACGAGCAACCGCAGGGGCTGGAGGAGGTGGGTGACATCGCTGCTGTCGACACCGAGCTGGAGGAGGTGCTGGGAGCAGTCGATGCGCCGACGGACCTGATCTCGTTGCTGGACGGTTTCGAGCGGCGGGTCCTCGAGCTGCGTCTGGGCTTCGTCGGCGAGCCGTCGACCTACGCCGAGGTCTCGCGCCGGCTGGGAACGACCTCGAACCGGGTGCGCCGAGCCGAGCGGAGGGCGCTGGAGCGGCTGCGAGCCGTCTGCCCCCACGGGGAGTGGGAGCGGCTGGCCGGCTGAGGCGGAAAGATCTGGCCCCGGATCTGGGCTCCCCCGGTTGGACTCGAACCAACGACATCCTGATTAACAGTCAAGCGCTCTGCCAACTGAGCTACAGGGGATCGCGTGCTGACGCGGCTACGTACTTTAGCAGCCGGATCAGCGTTCGTCGTATTCGCGACGCAGTTCGACCATCGCCGACTCGGCGAGCTCCCGGACGCCCGGAGTCCGCCAGGTGACGCCGCGGGTCAGCGTCGTGTGCCAGCTGATCTCGGTCGGACCGTCCGCCAGATCGCGGCGTCCGCTGACGATCACCCCACGCTCGCCGGACCCGCCCACCGGCAAAAACCGTTCGAAGACGATGCTGGCGTCGACGCGCTCCTTGAACACCTCGGGCACCCGGGCGGGATCGGGCAGTGCGAGCGCGGACCGTGCGCCGCCGTACGTCTGCCAGCGCAGCTGCTCGGTCTCGCCGTTCCAGCCGCCCCGCTCGATCTCGTGCCAGCCCACATGACGCCAGCCCTCGGGCCGCAGGACCGACACCACCGCCGGACTGAGCAGGACCAGTCCGCCGTCGACGACCGGCGCCCAGGCGAGGATGCGGGCAGGGCGCCCGGGCATCGCGGTCAGGGTCGCCCGCCAGATGGCGTGCGCCTCCGGCGGCACACCACGCGACCTGCTCCACCAGCGCCGAACGGGTCGGGTCATGTCGGCCCAGGTCTCCTCATGTCGGCCCTGGTCTCCTCATGTCGGCCCTGGTCTCCTCATTAGGAAGGCGCTCAGTAGTCGCTGCCCGGGCCGAGCTTGCTGAGGTCGTCCAGGAACTGACCGGCCCAGTGGTCGATGTCGTGGTCGAAGACGTGCCGACGCATGATCCGCATCCGTCGTGCCTTGTTCCGGGCGGAGTCCTCGGCCGCCGCGACCATGGTGGACTTGAGCCCGTCGATGTCGTGCGGGTTGACCAGGTAGGCCTGCCGCAGCTCCTTGGCCGCCCCCGTGAACTCACTCAGCACCAGGGCGCCGTTGTCACCGTCCCGGCAGGCGACGTACTCCTTGGCCACCAGGTTCATCCCGTCGCGCAACGGGGTGACGACCATGACGTCGGCGGCCCGGTACATGGCCGCCATCTCCTCCCGCGGGTAGGAGTTGTGCAGGTAGATGATCGGCGGTCGACCCAGCCGGCCGGTGTCGCCGTTGATCCGCCCGACCAACCGGTCGATGTCGTCACGGAGGATCCGGTACTGCTCGACCCGCTCCCGGGACGGGGTGGCGACCTGGAGGAAGACCGCGTCCTCGGGGTCGACGGTGCCCTCGGCGACCAGCTCGCCGAACGCCCGGATCCGCTCCGGCAGTCCCTTGGTGTAGTCGAGTCGGTCGACGCCCAGGAAGATCGTCTTCGGATCGCCGAGGTCGGCCCGGATCTCGCGGGCCCGCTCGGCCGTCTCATCGGCCATGGCCAGCTCGTGCATGCTCGAAGAGTCGATGGCGATCGGGTACGCCCGGGCCACCACGGTCCGCCCATCTGGTGTCCGGATGCGGTCTCGGCGGGTCTCGTACGAGAACCGCTGCCGCACCAGCCGGACGAAGTTCTGGGCCCCGCCCGGCAGCTGGAAGCCGACCAGGTCCGCACCGAGCAGTCCCTGCAGGATCTGGCTGCGCCAGGGCAGCTGCTGGAACAGCTCGGTCGGGGGGAACGGGATGTGCAGGAAGAAGCCGATCAGCAGGTCGGGTCGCAGCTGTCGCAGCATCTGGGGCACGAGCTGGAGCTGGTAGTCCTGGATCCACACCTGGCCACCCTCGTCGGCGACCCGGGCCGCCGCTTCGGCGAAGCGCTCGTTGACGGTCACGTAGCGGTCCCACCAGTCGCGGTGGTAGGCCGGGGGCGCGACGACGTCGTGGTAGAGCGGCCACAGCGTCGCGTTCGAGAACCCCTCGTAGTAGAGCTCGATGTCCTCGGCGGTCAGGTGCACCGGCTCGAGCTGCAGGTCGTTGTGGGTGAAGGGCTCGATGTCGTCGTCGGGAGATCCGGGCCAGCCGACCCAGGCACCGTGGTGGGTCCGCATCACCGGCTCGAAGGCCGTCACCAGGCCACCGGGCGAGGTGCGCCACTCCACGGACCCGTCGGGGTTCTCGACGCGGTCCACCGGTAGGCGATTGGCCACCACCACGAAGGAGGCCCGCTTCGTCGTCCGTCGTCTCGCCGCGCTCATCGTCGTCCCACCTCGAACCGCTCTGTTCTCGTGTCACGCATCCTTGAGACCATAGCCCGGTTCGCCGCCCGAGGTTCGTACCAGTCCGGAAAGAACGTCGACTTGGGCCGATCGGTCCCGATCTGCCAGGCTCGCCCCATGAGTTCTACCGGACCCGTGTCGGACGCGGGCATCGACGCGATGCGAGCCGTGATGGACCGTCCCGAGCAGACGATGCTCGCCCTGGATTTCGACGGCACGCTGGCGCCGATCATCGACGATCCCGACAGCGCCCACGCCGATCCGACCGCTGTGGCCGCGCTGTCTCGTCTGGGTCCGCTGCTGGGCGCCGTGGTCGTCATCACCGGTCGACCCGTGCGCACGGCCGTCCGTCTGGGTGGCTTCCGCTCCGCCGCGGGACTCCGGTCGATGACGGTGCTCGGTCAGTACGGGGTGGAGCGCTGGGACGCCGACGGCGACCGCTTCGACCTGCCGCCGACCCCGGAGGGGATCACCCACGTGCAGGAGGAGCTCCCCGGGCTGCTCGCCGATCTCGGGCTCGAGGGGGTGCGGATCGAGGACAAGGGACGGGCCATCGGGATCCACACCCGCGAGCTCGCCGATCCGGGTGCCGCGTTCGACCAGCTGGGCGAGCCGCTGGCGGAGCTGGCCGGTCGCTACGACCTGAAGCTGGAACCCGGCAAGAACGTCTGGGAGATCCGCGCTCAGGGCATCGACAAGGGCGACGCGCTGCGGGCCATCGTGGCCGAGACGGGTGTCCGCGCGGTGATCTTCGCCGGTGACGACCTCGGTGACCTGCCGGCGTTCCGGGCGGTCGAGCAGTTCCGGGAGGAAGGTATCCCGGGCCTGCTCGTCTGCTCCGCGTCGCACGAGGAGGATGCCCTCACCGATCTGGCCGACCTGGTCGTCGAGGGGCCCAGCGGGGTGGCCGAGTGGCTGGACCGACTGGCCGACAGCCTGTCCGCACGCTGAGCAGGGCTCCCGCACCCACCTTCACTCCCGGCGCTTCACTGCTTGCCCCTGACTTCTGGTGCGTCCAGGGGCCGAAGGATCACTCGCCCAGAACGGCGAGCGCGTCGATCTCGACCAGCATGTCCTCTTCGGGCAGACCGACGAACACGGTCGTCCGCGAGGGCAGCACCTGGCACCGGGCGGCCAGGAACTTCCCGTACGCCGCGTTCATGGCGGCGAAGTGGTCGCGGGTGGTCAGGTAGACCCGGAGCATGATCACGTCGTCGAAGGACGCACCGCCCGCGGCCAGCACGGCCTCGACGTTGGTCAGCGTCCTGGTGGTCTGGGCGGCGACGTCGCCGAGGTGCACATAAGCACCCGTCGCCGGGTCGGCCGGACCCTGGCCGGACACCTGCAGGAACGCCCCGCGACGCACCCCCTGGGAGAACACGGGCGCCGGTGCCGGGGCGTCGGCGGTGGTGACGGCGATCTTCGGGCTGGTGGTCACGGGGATCTCCTCGGGTCGGGTCGGGCGCGCCTCCCGGTCGTGGTGTCGGTGATGCTGTCTGATCGGGGGCGGTGTGCGTACGTCGGGACGACGTCGGTATGCGTAGTCTGCCGCTCGGAGGTGTGCATGCCCGAACCCGATCCCGCCACCATCGACAGTGACGCGTTGGCGGCACTGGGTGCCCAGCCGCTGACCTGGGCCGACAAGGGCGTTCCGCCGGAGCTCTGGGGGAGGACCGCTGACGCGCTGCCGGTGCCGTTGAGCCGGTTCCCGACACCTCTGCTGACGCTGTCGGCGCCGGCCGTACGGCACAACGTGACCACCATGGCGAGCTGGTGCGCCGCGCGCGGGGTGGATCTGGCGCCGCACGGCAAGACCACGATGGCGCCACGCCTGTGGGCCGATCAGCTCGCCGCCGGGGCGTGGGCGATCACGCTGGCCAACCTGGCGCAGCTGGCGGTCGCGCGGGCGTACGGGGTGTCGCGGGTGCTCATCGCCAACGCGATCATCTCGCCGCTGTCGCTGCGCTGGATCGCCGACCAGCTGGCTGTCGACCGGGGAGCGGAGGTGATCACCTGGGCCGACGACGTGCGCACCGTGACGTTGATGGAGGAGGCCCTGGCGGCGTACGCGCCGACGCTCGGGGACGCCTACCGGCCGGTGGACGTGCTCGTCGAGCTGGGCGGGCAGGGTGGTCGCACCGGTGCGCGCGACGTCGAGTCCGCCACCGAGATCGCGCGCGCCATCGCCGAAGCCCCGCACCTCCGGTTGGCCGGCGTCGGTGGCTACGAGGCCGCCCTGGCCACCGACAGCGACGCCGCGAGTCTGACTGCGGTGCGCGGCTTCCTCACCTCGCTGCGGGACTTGCACCGGCTGGTCGCCGGCCGGGGCTGGTACCCGACCGATCGGGTGCCGGTCGTCACCGCCGGCGGCAGCGCCTACTTCGACGACGTCGCCGAGGTGCTCGGTCCGCTGCTGGGAGAGGGGGCCCGGGTCGTCCTGCGCTCGGGTGCCTATCTCACCCACGACGACGGCCACTACCGCCATCTCAGTCCACTGGGGGCGGAACCGCGGACCGCCGGGTCGCGACTGGTCAGCGCCCTGCACGGGTGGGTGCGGGTGAGCAGCCGCCCCGAGCCGGGCCTGGCGCTGGTCGATGGGGGAAAACGCGATCTCCCGTACGACCTCGGTCTTCCCGAGGTGCAGCTGCGGCGACCCCGTGATCCGGGGTCGGTGCCGGAGCCCCTCAAGGGCCTGACGGTCACGGCCCTGAACGACCAACACGGCTTCGTCCGCTGGGATCCGCGGCTGCCGGCACCGATCATGATCGGCGACGAGCTGCGCCTCGGGGTCTCCCATCCCTGCACGGCGTTCGACAAGTGGCAGGTGATCTCGATGATCGACGACCCGGACGCGGCGACCCGATGGTGGTCGACGTGATCCGCACGTTCTTCTGAGCCGGCCTCGTCGACGTGCCGCACGATCTGCTCATCACCGACGCCCTCGTCGTCGACGGCACCGGTGCGCCCGGGCGGCCCGCCGACGTGGCGATCACCGGTGACCGGATCGTGGCGATCACACCGGCGGGTGAGGGAGCCCAGGCCCGGCGAGTGATCAGAGCCGACGGCCGGGTGCTGTCGCCGGGCTTCATCGACCTGCACGCCCACTCCGACGCAGCCATCCTGGTCGACCATGATCATCTGGCCAAGGTGAGCCAGGGGGTCACCTGCGAGGTGCTCGGCCAGGACGGGCTCTCCTACGCTCCGGTCGACGAGGTCACCGGGCCGCTGCTGCGCCGGCAGCTGGCCGGCTGGAACGGCGACCCGGAGCTGGAGCTCGGGTGGCCCACGGTGGCCGACTACCTGGACGCGCTGGACCGCGGCATCGCCTGCCACGCGGCGTACCTGGTTCCCCAGGGCAGTGTGCGGATGCTCGTGCTGGGCAACGACGACCGCCCGCCGACCCGAGCCGAGCTCACCCGGATGGCGGAGGTGGTCCGGCAGGGGCTGCTCGACGGCGCGGTCGGTCTGAGCAGCGGCCTGACCTACCCGCCCGGCATGTACGCCGACACCGACGAGCTGGTCGCTCTGTGCCGGGTGGTCGCCGAGCTGGGCGGCTACTACGCCCCGCACCACCGCTCGTACGGGCGCGGGGCGCTGGCGGCGTACGCCGAGATGATCATGATCGCCCAGCGGTCCGGCTGTGCTGTGCACCTGACCCACGCGACGCTGAACTTCGGGGTCAACGCGGGTCGGGCGGGGGAGCTGCTGACCATGATCGACGCGGCCCTGGCCGACGGGGTCGACGTCACCCTCGACACCTACCCCTACCTGGCCGGGTCGACCTCGCTGGTGGCCCTGCTGCCCCGGTGGGCGACCGTGGGGGGCCCGGATCTGATCATGGAACGGCTGGCCGAGGTCGGCACCCGCGGGCGGATCGCGTACGCGCTGGAGGTCGAGGGCAGCGAGGGCTGCCACGGCTGCCCGGTGGACTGGACCACTGTCGAGATCAGCGGGGTGGGCGATCCCGCGCTGTCGTGGGCGGTCGGGCGGACGATCGCGCAGCTGGCCACCGAGTCCGGGTCGGCGCCGAGCGAGGTCTATGCGGACCTGCTGCTCCGGGACCGGTTGGCGACCACGATCCTGCAGCACGTCGGCAACGAGGAGAACGTCCGCGCGATCATGCGGCATCCCGTGCACACCGGCGGCTCTGACGCCATCGTGGTGGGGGAGAAGCCGCACCCACGGGCCTGGGGGACCTTCCCGCGGTATCTGGGTCACTACGTCCGCGACCTGGGGGTGCTCGGTCTGGAGGAGTGCATCCACCACCTGACCGGGCGGGCGGCGGCCCGGCTCGACCTGATCGACCGGGGCCTGGTCCGGGTCGGGCACCACGCCGACCTGGTCCTGCTCGATCCGGATCGGGTGCGGGACGTGGCGACGTACGCCCGGCCGCGCCGTCAGGCCGAGGGCATCGACTGGGTGCTGGTGAACGGCGAGCCGGTGATCGCTGATGGCGTGCGCACCGAGGCTCGACCGGGTCGTGCCCTGCGGCGCACGGCGACCGGCACGCGCGCCCGGGACCGCTAACATCGGGGGTCGCAGCACCAGGGGCGGTAGCTCAGCAGGTCAGAGCAGGGGACTCATAATCCCTGGGTCGCGGGTTCGAGCCCCGCCCGCCCCACAGTCCACCAAACGTGCAGTCGGCGCCGCGACGTCGACGCCGA
Organism: uncultured Actinomycetota bacterium; assembly: GCA_963794405.1. Taxonomy (GTDB): domain Bacteria; phylum Actinomycetota; class Actinomycetes; order Propionibacteriales; family Propionibacteriaceae; genus Microlunatus. The sequence continues at coordinate 329,227 of CAWCDP010000010.1, read as the reverse complement.
CCGCCGGGTCCGGAGCGGTGGGCTCCGGACCCGGCGGCGCCGTTCTGGTCGTGGTCAGGACGTCGAGGTGTCCTTGACCGTGGCGGCGGAGTCGCGGACCTGTCCCCGGACGTCGTCTCGGGCGGTGGTGCCCTCGTCCTTGACGTGGGTCACGGCGTCGGTGGCGGCATCTTTGACGGAGGCGGCCGCTTGCTGGGCGGGCTCCCGCAACCTGTCGGCGACCTCGCCGGCGGCTTCGCTGACCTTCTCCTTCAGCGGGGCGGCTTTCTCCTGGAGCCGGCTCGCGGCGTGTTGTTCCTGCTCCGAGCTGGGGATGGCGGCGGAGATCAGATAGCCGATGCCGAAGGCGACCAGCCCGGCGGCGAGGGGGTTTCCTCGGGTCTTCCGCTGCACCTGCGTGGGGGCGTCGGAGACGGTGTCCAGCGCACCGGAGGCCCGGTCCTGCGCGGAGCCCAGGACACCGGAAGCCCGATCTCTGACGGTGTCGGCGCGGTCGCCGATCGTGCCGGAGTCGTACGGGTCGTCCGGTGCCCCCATCAGGTGTTCACGGACACCGCGGGCGGCGCTCTTGACCTTGTCGGTCTGCCGGTGGGCGATGTTCTTCGGGTTCGCCGTGTCGGTCAGGGTGTCGACGTTGTCGCTCAGCTCGGCGCGGGTCCGGGCGATCTCGGCCCGCAGCACCTCGGGATCGTTCTGGCTCATCGGTTCTCCTCTTCGTGGCCCTTCAGGGCGGGCGGGACTTTGCTCAGGGTTTCGGTGGTGGCCGGGAGGCCACGGATCCGTTTCAGCTCGGCTCGGCCGGCGAGGAACAGGATCAGCGCGATGACCGCCCAGACGGCGGCCACGACCAGGGCCGACCACTCGAGGCCGATGTACTGGCCAAGGCCCCACCAGGCACCGACCGAGAGGAACACCAGCAGCAGCACACCGGCCACGCCGGCGCCGGCGAGCAGGCCGACGCCCTTGCCGGCCTGGGTGCCGGACTGGCGCAGCTCGGCTTTGGCCAGGGCGACCTCCTGCCGCAGCAGGGTGGAGATGTTGGCGGTGATGTCGCCGAGCACGGCGCCGATGCTGCGGCCGTCGTCGGCCTGCAACGGTGACCGGGGTGCGGTGTAGCCCTCTCGGGCCGCCTCCGCGACCGAGTCGGCACGATCGGTACGACCGTGATCTGGGAAGGCGGCCGAGCTCATCGGCTCCGTCCACCATTCGAGTCAGGGACCGTGCCGAGGGAGCCCGGTCCGGTCGAGAGACGCTCATCGCCGTACGGGTGGGCGGGGGCGGTGGTCTCGACCGAGCCGCCGTAGACACCGGTCGACACCGGAGCCGGCTGCACCACCGGCGTGGTCACCGGCGCAGCGGTGCCGACGTAGCTGCCGCGCAGCTGCGCGGCGCCACCGGAACTGGTGTCGTCCTTGGAGTCCAGGCTGGTCCGGGTGGCCACCGTGCTCCGGGTCAGCCGGCCGGCCACGATCCCGGCCAGACCACACAGGGCCAAGAAGGTTCCCGGGTGCCGCCGGCCGTAGGACCGGACCGACTCCAGCACCTCAGCCGGCTCACGATCCTGCAGCCAGTGCGCCACCTCGCCACCCTTGCGGGAAGCCTGCTGGGCCAGATCGGTCAGCGGGCCCGACTCCGCACTGGCCGACGCCATCCCACTCGAGCTCCTTCGCGAGCCCGTGCACAGCGTCGGCGATCCGGTTCTGCTGCGTACCGGCCTGCGAAGTCACCTCCGTGCGGACGGTGTCCAGCAACGACGCAGCCTGCTGCCTGGCCTCGCCCACCACGTTCTGTGTCTCGTCCTTGGCGGTCTGCGCCACCCGCTTGCCTGAGTCCACGGCCGTGCCGGCGACCTGCTTCGCCTCGCCCTTCGCCGTCTCGCCAGGCCGCGAGGACTCGCTCGGCCGGGAATGCGTGCCCGGTACCGCACCGACATCGGTCGGGCCTCCTGGACCACTGGAACCACGCGGGCCGTACGGCACTGCTTCGAAGTTCTCGCCACTCATGGACATGTCTCCGTTTCTGGCGCGAGCTAGCGCTCGCTGCTCTAGGTGTGTTCGATGGAGGACCGGCGGAGGGTTGAGCCACCAGCGGTCCGATGTTCACGTGCGGCGTACGCGCCGCTCGGCTCAGCGGCGCGCGTCGCGATCGTCGTCGACCTCGACGCGCTCCTTGCGCACCTCTTCGCTGACGGTCTCCTGGTCGGTCGTGACCTCGGTGCTCAGACGGACGCGCTCCACCGGGACGGTCTCGGTCTCGACGACCGGGCGCTCCTCGTGCAGCACGACCTCGTGCTCCTCCTCCGAGATGGACGGTCCCGAGGTCGCGTCGGCGAGGTCGGCGTCACTGATCGGCTCGCGCTCGACCCGGACTTCCTCACGCTGCACCGGCACCGTCTGGGTGACGTTCTCGGTGACGACGTACTTGCGCAGTCGCGCCCGGCCCGCCTCCCGCCGCTCGGTGTCCACGCGCAGCTGCTCCTCCGACACCGTCATCGCGTCGTCGGTGGTCGGACCGGAGGTGTCCCGGCCGACCGTCGGGTCACCCGCCGCATCGTGGCCGCGGACGCCGTCGGTGTGTCGGTCCTGACGACCGGCACTGCGCCCGTTGCTGTCGCTGTCCTGGCGGGCGTAGTAGGCGTACAGCTCGCGCTCCTGATCGGGGGTCAGATGACCGTCCTCACGGAGGTTCGGCGCGTCCTTGACGAAGGACTTGTCGTAGGGAACGACGACGCGGTCACCCGAAACGGTCGCGTCGCCGAGCGGCACGAAGCTCTCGCTCGTGCCGAACAGACCGGTGCGGACCGTCACCCACTCCGGTGCGCCTGTCTCGTCGTCGACGTACACCTGACGGGCGGCACCGATCTTGGTGCCGTCGGAGTCGTAGACGTCGCGATCGACGATCGTGTTGATGTCGTTCTGGTCCAGCATGATGGCCTCGATTCTGCGGAGCTTCCGCGATGGTTCGTGCGTGCTGTTTCACCTACGTCGGCTGATCGTTCGAACGGACCTCGTCCCGGGCCGAGGATGCGTTTACGGCGTAAGTCTGACCTCGAATCTAGCGAGGGCTGGGTGGTGGCGCTTCACCCCCAGGGGTGGGATGACATCCGATGAACGGCCCCTCGGCAGCCTCCGAGAAAGAAGACGCACGAGGGGCTCCACCATCACGCGAGAGCCCGCCGCCGATCGGGGACGGCTCCAGGCGCCGCGCCGCGGACGAGCAGCCCCCACCACTGCGGTGGTCCGCGTCATGCGACGGGCCCGGACGAGTCCGCCCCAGCCGGCCGGAGCGAGACCTCTGTGCGCGGACCCGCGGATCCGGCCGACCGCTCGGCACGGGGAGCGAGACTGGACCGCTCAGCGCTCGAGGAACGACGCGCCGTCCAGCTCTCGCCGGGCAGCGACGAGGTCGGCCCGCATGTCAGCGGCTGTCTGGTAACGGTCGGCCCTGTCCTTCGCCAGGGCCCGCTCGACGACGCTGTCCACGGCGGACGGGAGGCCGGGTTCGAGGGTGCTCGGCGTCTCTGGGCATCGGGTGACCTGCTGGTAGCTGACGCTGATGGCCGACTCACCGGTGAACGGGGGCCGGCCCACGACCAGCTCGTAGAGCAGACAGCCGACGGCGTAGAGGTCGCTGCGTTGGTCCACGGGCAGGCCCCGGGCCTGCTCAGGTGCCATGTAGTGCACCGTGCCGGTCACCGTCGAGGATCCGGCCTCCGACTCGACGGACTCCGAGACCGAGCAGGCGGCGCCGAAGTCGGCGATCTTGACCAGACCGTCCGCCGTGAACAGCACGTTGCCGGGCTTGATGTCACGGTGCACGATCCCGGCGTGGTGACTGGCGCTCAGGGCGGCCAGGATGTCCGCCGCGATCTCCAGCGATCTCCCCAGAGCTGGCCTGCTGCGGCGGTGGGCGTCGCGCAGTGAGCCACCCTCCATCAGCTCCATCACGATGGTCGGAACCCACGTGGCGCCGTCGGAGGACGGCACCTGGTCGGTCGCGAGAACGGCCACGACGCCGGGATGATCCACCTGGGCGGCAGAGCTCGCTTCCCGCCGGAACCGGGCTCGCTGGACGGGATCACCCACGAGGTGCTCGTGGAGGCGCTTCACGGCGACCTGTCGACCCGAGCGGACGTCGACCCCGGCGAAGACCTCGGCTGTCCCGCCGCGCCCCAGCAGCCGGCTCGTCCGGTAACGAGCCCCCGAGAGGGCAGGATCTCGCCTCGTGGTCGTTGGGAGCAGGGCTGGGCCCGCTGCTTCGTGGTGCGTCGCCTCGTACAGCGGCATGATCTTCCTCGTTCGGTGTGTCGTCACAGCGCTTGGTGAACCTGGTCTCGGTGCCTGTCGGCGCCGTGCCGCAGGGCGTGGCGAGTGGACACCGTCACAGATGAAGACGCGTCGGGTCGGCCGGCATGACGCGGGCACCGGCGCGAACACCCGGCGCGGCCATCGGCGCGTGCACCCGGGATGAGGATCGAACCCCGCTACGGTTCTGGGCATGGAGCCGCAGCCTCCCAGCGCCCTCAGCGTTCGGGGCTGGTCCGCCACCGTCGGCGCGAACCAGTCCAAGATCACCGACCTGCTGGTCTCCACCGGCGGCAACGTGGTCGCCGTGGCTGGGCTGGTGCTGCTGTGCGCCACCGACGCGGCGGTGCTGAGGTCGGTGGGTGGGGTGCTGGTCGGTCTCGCCACGGTGATCGTGGTCTGGTTGACGAAACGGGAGTCCGCGCGCCTGAGCCCGCTGCTGACGGCGTACGCCGGCTCGCGGCTGGTGCTGCTGGTCGGTGTCGCCGCCGCCGCCCTGACACGTCGGCCCGATCAGGCGGCCTGGCTCTGGGTGGCCACCGGCCTGGCGCTGCTGGCGGTGCTGACCGAGCCGACGATCAAGATCTTGTTGAGCAAGACCGAGCAGGTGGCGGTCAACCTGCCCGGCGTACGGCCGGTGCCCGCGCCACCGTTCCGTCCCGACCGGCTCGTCGCGGCGTCGTTGCTGGTGATCATGATCGGCGGGCTGCTGGGAGTGCTGGCCGCACCGGCGTGGCTCCATCTCGTCGTGGCGGCGACGGACCTCGCCGCCGTGGTGATCATGATCGGGTACGCCCTGCGCGCCAACCTGATCAGCAGATCCGCGTTGACCGCGCTGCCCAAGGCGTTGGCGCGGCACAAACCGGCCTTCGCCGTCTACTACGGCGGCGAGCACGGTGCCCGGTATCAGCTGGGCATGTGGCTGCCCTACCTGGAGCGGCTCGGCAAGCCCTTCGTCGTGATCACCCGCGAAGCGGCCACCGTGCCGACGATCACCGCGTTGACGGGAGCGCCGGTGGTGGTGCCGCGGACCACCAGCGCTCTGGGCAACCTGGACGCGCTGGTGGTGAAGTCGATGCGAGCCGCCTTCTACGTCCAGGGCAGTCGGGCCAATCTCAGCTTCCAGCGGTTCCGGCAGCTGACCCACGTGTGGCTCAACCACGGTGACTCCGACAAGGCGGCGAACTTCGCGGCCCGCCACGCGACGTACGACAAGGTGCTCGTCTCGGGCCAGCAGGGGGTCGAGCGCTACGCCGCACACGGGGTGGAGATCCCGCCCGATCGGCTGCTGGTGGTCGGCCGTCCGCAGGTCGAGAGGATCGAGGTCCGGGATGTGCCGCCGCCGGCCGGTGCGCCACGGACCGTGCTGTATGCGCCCACCTGGCGGGGAGGACGCCCCGCCACCGACTACTCGTCGCTGCCGCTGGGTGAGCAGATCGTCGCCGCCCTGCTGGAGCGCGGGACCACCGTGATCTTCCGACCGCACCCACTGAGCTACGCCGATCCGGTGGACGTCGGTCTCATCCGGGCGATCCAGCAGCGACTGGTCGCCGATCGCCGAGCGACCGGCCGCGAGCACGTCTGGGGTGAACGCGCGGAACGCGACTGGGAGGTCGCGGACTGTCTGAACGCCTCGGACGGGCTGGTCACCGACGTGTCCTCGGTGGCCTCGGACAACCTGGCTTCGGGGAAGCCGTTCGCGATGGTCGCCATGCGGTCCTCGGGCGAGGCCTTCCCGGCCGAGTTCCCGATGGCGCGCGTGGCCTACGTGATCGAGAAGGACCTGTCCACCCTCGACGCGGCCCTGGACGGGCTGCTCGGTGAGGACCCGCTGGCCGAGTCGCGCCGCGCCTACCGTCGTCACTGTCTGGGCGACCAGCTCGGCTCCCACGCCGCGGACGAGTTCCTGCGGGTGGCCGGCGAGCTCGTGACGAGCCGGAAGGGTCGGGGTGGGGCGGCGACCCGCACCCCGCGGACGCCCGCGACCGAGCTCATCGAGGTCCTCGGACCCCGGCCCGAGCTGGAGGAGCTGCTGGCGAGCGAGGCGGTCGCGCGCCCGCCCGAACGACAGGTGGGCAGGTCGGGCGTGGCCTGAGGCTCCCCGACATCGGCTCGAGCGGCTCCGCGTGGGCACCGCCCGGCGGCAGCAGCCGCGCTCGTCGGTCGAGCCCGCGCGTAACGTCTGCGCAACCGGGAGCGCGGGTCCGGGGTGCGGCGCACTCGGGCACCTATGCTCCGACTGTGACCGATCCGCGGCAGCGACCGGCCGGGTCGACATCGCCGTCGACCGGCATCACCTCGGCCGAGCGTGAGTGCCTGCGCGCGGCCGGTCTGGTCATGGTCGGCGTCGCCGTCGTCGGGGTCCTGCTGTGGGCGGCCAGCTTCCCCGGCTGGCCGTTGGCGGCCGGGATCATCGTGTCCGTGCTGGTTCTCGGTGGTCTGCTGCTGATCCTGGGCAACGAGCCGGCCCCGGGGGCCCACTGGCTCCGACCGGTCGGTCTGGTGGTCGCGCTGGTGCTGGCCGTCGGCGGCGCCGTCGTCATCGAGACCTCCGACGATGCGGTGCTGCAGGCCAGGTTCGAGAGCAACCGGGCCTCCTTCGAGCAGACGGTGCAGGGAGCTGGTCCGCTCCCGGGCGAAGCGGCCGAGCAGTGGCTGCCCTATCCGGGAGAGTGTCCTGGCCGGATCGGCTCGTACGCGATCGCGGCCTGCCACGCGTTCGAGGGCGGCTTCGTGTTCCTGCAGGAGCGAGGCGGCCTGGGCGGCGACGCCGGGTTCGCCTACGCGCCGGACGGACCGCCGGCCGGCGGAGACGAGAAGGAAGCACTGCCGGGCGACGGCTTCACGCCCATCGACGGACCCTGGTACGCCTGGTCCTGCGGCTGCTGACCCGCGCACATAGCGGCGAGCGTCAGACGGTGCGCGCGCCCAGCACAGCGACACGCGCACCGTCGACCGAATCACCACCCCCGGCCAGGGCCCCCGACACGCGAGCCGAAGATCACTTCGGCCGGCGCGGCGGGGGAGGGAGGACTACCGCAGACCCGGCTTGACCGGGGCGACCGGGATCCGGACCTGCTGGCGGGCCCGGGCGCTCGACTCCTCGTCGTCGCGAGGTCCGCGACGAAGGGCTGGTAGTCACCCAGCAGCGGGTGCCCTTGGCCGGCACCTTCGTCGTCAGCAGGTAGCGGTCGACCGCGCCGGTGACGCACTCCGACGATGCCGTAAGCGGTGTGGCCCCAGGAGTTCGAGGACAGCAGCCGGCTGTTGGGCATCCGCTTCGAGGTCGCGACAGCGCCCGGCGTAGTTGGTGGCCGGGTCCCAGGTAGTTGCCCACGATCAGCACCGGTGAGCTGGTCCGCTTGGTCAAGGGTCCGCGGTAGGCGTCCTCGTCCTTGACCGTCCACTTCGGTGCTCGCGCAGCCGGCCTCGTTCCACAGCCACAGGCGGCCGAAGTAGGGGGCCTGCTTGTCCGCCGCGTTGGCCAGACGACCGAACTTGGCGATGGTTCTGCTTGTTCCGGGAGTCCGTGCAGGCGATGGTCTGGAACGCGTCCACGCTGTTGTCGTACGGGAACCCGTAGGCGCGGCCGGGGATCGGCCGCCGCTGCTTCTGCCGCCCTTGGTCTCCTTCGGTCAGCTTGATCAGCGACGGCGTCGCCTTGGCTGCGCCGCGTGCATGCCCGCCGGGTCGTCGGATCGACCAGGTCGTAGCGGTACGAGGCGTAGCTCGGCGAACGTACGTCAGGTCCGCCGCGGTTAGACCGTGCGTAGAGCATCCACAGCGTGTGGCCACGAAATCGGCGTAGGTGACCGACGAACTGCTCGCCGGACTCCGGTCGACCTCGGTCAGCGGTCCCTTGCGGAGCCGCTGGGCGATCTTCTCGTAGTTGGCCACCGGGTTGCCGGCGGAGAACCGTGCAGTTGGCCTGACCGACCTTGTCGCAGCAGACAGGGTCGCGCGGTTCAGGGCCTTGCTGGCGCCCTCGGCCGAGCGGAGGCGGTCGCCCATCGGGGTGCTCTGGCCGTCTTCTTGGTGCCCGCCCACGCGGCGGGGTCGAGGACGCCGTCGATGGCCAGCGCCCGCACCCGGTCCGGGTACATGTTGGCGTACACCTCACCGAGGTAGGTGCCGTAGGAGAAGCCGAGGTAGGTCAGCTTCTTGTCACCCACCGCACGGCGGAGCAGATCCATGTCCCGCGCCACCTCCGCTGTCGACATCGACCCCGGTGAGCGGCTTGCCGGTCGTCGAACAGGCCTTGCGCGTGCTTGTCGTAGGCCTTGATGAACGCCTTCTCCTGCTTGGCGCCGTACGGGAAGGCGGCGGAGTTGATGACTTGACCGGACCGGGTCGTTCTGGGCGTGCCGACGGAGAAGCACTTCACGTTCTTGCTGAACGCGATCCCGCGCGGGTCGAACCCGACCACGTCGAAGCGGTCCGTCACCGCCGGGCTGAAGAAGTAGGGCGAGTCCGTAGGCGATCTCGGTGCCGGAGCCACCCGGGCCTCCGGGGTTGACGAACAGCGTGCCGATCTTCTTCTTCTGGTTCTCTGGCCGGCACCTTCAGCACGGCGAACTCGACCTTCTTGCCGTTGGGCTTGTCGTAGTCGAGGGGCACCTTCACGGTGGCGCACCGGGCGATGTCGTAGCACTTGTACCAGCTCAGCTTCGGTGTCTTCACCGCCTTGCTGCGGCGCTTCTCCACCTTCGAGGTCGGGTTGGTGGCTGCCGCCTCCGCCGAGGGGGCGGTGGATACGGACAGCAGGCCGGCTGTCAGAGCCACGGCGGAAGCCATGGCCAGCAGCCTTCGGGGGACGGATCGCATGCACGCTCCTGGTGATCTGCGGCCGACATCGGTGCCGGTCGCGCTGGGAGAAATCTAGGGATCCTGAGAGAGACCTGTGGGCAGGAAATACGGACTGTCGCTGGTTTCTTTCCGGCTCGGATGAGAGACCGGAGGTCCATTTCCACTACGGCCGTCGCGCAGGCCACCGACGCCCGCTACCGTGAGCCAATGCGTGGCGACCCGGAGACGATTCCCGCCGAGTTCGTGTCCCTGGACGAGCGGTTCGACGGAACCGGCGGGGACCGTCGGATGACCAGGGTCTTCGCCCGGGGTCGCTGGCTGGAGGGTCCGGCCTACCACGCCGCCGGACGGTTCGTGTTGTTCAGCGACATCCCCAACGACCGGGTGCTGCGCTACGACGAGGTCACCGGTCAGGTCGTCGAGTTCGCCAGCGGGATCGGCTTCACCAACGGCCGCACGACCGACGCGCAGTCCCGGTTCGTCGCGTGCGAGCACGGTCACCGGCGGGTCACCCGCACCGAGCACGACGGCTCGACCACGATGCTCGCCGACTCCTACGCCGGCCGGCGGCTCAACAGCCCGAACGACGTCGTCGTCGCCGGGACGGCGCCGATCTGGTTCACCGATCCGAGCTACGGGATCATGACCGACTACGAAGGGCACGCCGCCACCGAGGAGATCGGCAGCCGCAACGTCTACCGGCTGGACCCGGCCGGCGAGCTGACGGTGGTCGCCGACGACTTCAGCCAGCCCAACGGCCTCGCGTTCAGCGCCGACTTCGCCCGGCTGTACGTCGTGGACAGCGAGGAGCACCACGTGCGGGTGTTCGCGGTGGACGGCGGTCGGCTCAGTGGCGGAGAGGTCTTCGCCGCCGACCCGGATGGCTACGACGGCATCCGCTTCGACACCCGGGGCCGGCTCTGGGGTGCCGCCCAGGACGGACTGCACTGCTACGAGCCGGACGGCACCCTGAGCGGCAAGCTGCTGGTCCCGGAGACGGTGGCGAACTTCTGCTTCGGCGGCCCCCAGCACAACCACCTCTACCTGACCGCGACGACCTCCCTTTACACCCTGCGGGTCAACTTCACCGGCGTCCGCTACTTCTGAGGCGACGCCCGGCCGAGTCGGGCGGGCCGGGCGCGCCAGCCGATCCGGGGTGATCAGGTAGAGATCGGGACGAGGGGCGGGCACACGTCCGGCGGTCCGAAGGTGACGGGCACCCCCGGTGAGTAGCGCACGCTCGCCGGCGGGCCGACAGGGGCAGGCAGCCCGCCGGCGGCCACCAGCTGGTCGTCGAGCTCCAGCAGGTCCGCGGACCACAGCGGCCAGGTCGGGTGCGCATTGGGCAGGTGCACGGTGCGCCGGCCGATGGTGGTGTGCAGGCCCCAGCGGGCGGTCAGGAACTGGTCCAGCTCCGTCGGCCGGGTGACCGGCTCGGCGACCCGGATGCGCATGGTGCTGGTGGTGCCCCGCGGCGCGGGCCACCGGCGCCGGCAGCGGTAGGTGATCTCGTCGTCATGCCGCTCGACGCTCATCCGCGACCATGCGTACGGCAGCCGGAGCGAGACCTGCGCGGTCAGCACGGACAGCAGACGGGTCGCGTCGAGGGAGCGGAACACCACCCCGCGCCGGCCGAGCCCGTCCACGCTGTAGAGCCGGACGTTGGTCTCGGCGAACGTGCCGACCCAGGGCAGCCCTGGACCGCGGAACAGTCCCAGCCCCACCATCCGGAAACCGATCAAGCCCACGTACGTCACCCCGTCGAGCGTGTCGGGCCAGGAGCCGGCGGGCAGCAACGGAGCCACCAGACCGGGATCGACCGGCCAGTGCAGGAAGCACAGGTCCGCCCAGAACTGGCTCAGCAGGGTCCGACGCAACGGTCGCGGGGTCAGGGGGCTGAGCGGCTCGACGTCCGCTCCGGTCTGCACGGACCGAGACTAGTTGTCCTCAGGTGTTCCCTCGCCGGACGCAGACCGTCCCGGGCCGCCGGGCGTCGGCTGTCGGTGCGACGCGGGATACTGGCTGTGAACGTTCATCCGCCTGACCCCCGCGCTGAGGAGAACCCGCCGTCGTGACCGACGCAGACACCATCACCGTTGCCGGCTTCGATCCCACCCGACCCCGACGTGCCGTCGTCGTCCGTGGCGGCTGGGACGGTCACCAGCCGGTCGAAGCCACCGACCTGTTCATCCCGTTCTTGGAGCAGCACGGCTTCACCGTCGATGTGTTCGACTCGCCGGCGCCGTACGCCGATCCCGAGCGGATGGCCGACACCGACCTGATCGTGCAGTGCATGACCATGAGCAGCATCGAGAAGGATCAGTTCCTCGGACTCAGGGCCGCGATCGAGGCGGGCACCGGCTTCGCCGGCTGGCACGGCGGCATCGCCGACTCCTACCGCAACACCTCGGACTACCTGCACCTGGTCGGGGGTCAGTTCGCCTGCCACCCGGGCAAGCACCCGGACGAGCGGACCGGTGAGCAGTCGGACAACTACGTGCCGTACCGGATCGAGATGCTTCCGGCCGCCGCCGATCACCCGGTCACGGCCGGGATCGCTGACTTCGACCTGGTCACGGAGCAGTACTGGGTGCTCAGTGACGACTACCTCGACGTGCTGGCCACCACCACCCAGGCCGTACGGGCGTGGGATCCGTGGCACCGCCCCGTCACCTCGCCCGCCATCTGGACCCGTCAGTGGGGTAAGGGTCGGATCTTCGTCTGCACCCCGGGCCACCGGGTCGAGATCCTGGAGGTTCCCGAGGTCAACACCCTGGTCAAGCGCGGTCTGCTGTGGGCCAGCCGATGAGCGACACGGCGGGCGCCGCCGACTCGGCGTCGGCGGTGATGACTGTCGCCCTGGTCGGCTGCGGCAACATCTCGGCGCAGTACCTGGCCAGCCTGCCGCGGCTGAGCAACCTGCGGCTGGTCTCGGTCACCGATCCGGTCTCAGCCGCCGCCGAGCGGGTGGCCGCTGAGCAGGGTGTCCCGGCCCGCCCCCAGGACGACGTCCTGGCCGACCCGGCGGTCGATGTGGTGCTCAACCTGACGCCACCCCAGGTGCACGCCCCGCTGACCATCGCCGCCCTGCAGGCGGGCAAGCACGTCTACCTGGAGAAGCCGTTCGCGGTCACGGGGGACGAGGCGGCGCAGATGCTGGCCGCCGCCGAGACCGCCGGCCGGCGGATCGGCAGCGCGCCGGACACCGTGCTGGGCATCGGCATCCAGACCGCGCGACGGCTGATCGACGACGGACAGATCGGGCAGCCGATCGCGGCGACGGCCTTCATGATGTCGCCGGGCCACGAGTCCTGGCACCCCAACCCCGGCTTCTACTACCGGCGCGGCGGCGGCCCGCTGCTCGACATGGGGGTCTACTACCTGACCGCCCTGGTCACCCTCCTCGGACCGATCGTCGAGGTGTCGGCGATGAGCTCGCGGCTGCGTACCGAGCGACGGGTGCCCGACGCCGGACCCCGGGCGGGGGAGATCCTGCCGGTGGAGGTCGACACCTACGTCGCCGCCACCCTGCGGCACGACAACGGGGTGATCAGCACCTTGATCGTCAGCTTCGACACCATCGCCAGCCGACTGCCCCGGATCGAGGTGTACGGCACGGAGGCGAGCCTGGACGTGCCCGATCCCAACCAGTTCGCCAACCCGGTCGGTATCTCGCGAGCGCGGACCGAACCGTTCGAGTACGTCTCGGATCTCGCCGGCTATCCCGAAGCCGGCCGTGGCTACGGGCTGTCCGACCTGGTGCGGGCCATCTCCACCGGTACGCCGCACCGGCAGAGTGCGGAGCTCGGCTTCCACGTGCACGAGGTGATGGGACGGGTCGAGGAGGCCTCGACGACCGGCGCGACCGTACCCGTGGTCAGTCGGTGCGAGCGGCCGACGGCGGTCCCGCACGGCGCACGGCCGGAGCTGATCTGAGTCGTTCGGGAAGATCTTCGTCCTCCGGCGTGACGAGGGCTGCCCGGCGGGCGTCCTATCGGCATCCGGTCCGCTCACGAAGGAGCTCCACCATGACCCACGAATGTGCAAGCGAGACGCCACGGCCCCCTGTGGTGGCCGTCCCCAGGGGGCTCTGATGGTCGGCCGCGACGTCGATCATCGGCACCGGGCCTGACCTGTCGACCACCGAGAGCCTGACACGATGGGGGCGTGCGGGAGGTGAGCGTTGAGCAGCATTGAGGGCCCACCGGATCAAGCCTTCGGTGGTCTGGCCGAGGAGACAGTCGTCGGTCGAGCCCAGGACGGGGACCTGGATGCGTTCGAGCAGCTGCTCCGTCACTACCAGGGCCCGCTCTTCCGACTCGCGTACCGGCTGCTGGGTGACCGCGGCGAGGCCGAGGATGCGCTGCAGGACACCATGGTGCAGGTCTGGCGTAAACTGCCGGGTCTGGTGGACCCGGTGGCTTTCCGCAGCTGGATCTACCAGATCATGACCCGGCGCTGTCTCAGCCTGCTGCGGACTCGTGCCCGGCGCGCGGTCGACCCCGTCGACGACGACGAGCTGGTCGACTCGATGGTCGACCGTCCCGCTCTCACCGGCGGCGTCGGCGTTGATCCGGCTGGTTCGGCCGAGCTCGCGGCCCAGCTGCAGGGGCTGAACGAGGTGCTCGCGCAGCTGCCGGAGGATCAGCGGGCCTGCTGGGTGCTGCGGGAGCTGCACGAGCTGAGTTACGCCGAGATCGCCTACGCAACGAATCTGTCCGCTTCGACCGTCCGAGGACGGCTGGCCCGGGCCCGGCAGAATCTCGCGAAAGGAATGGACGCATGGCGGTGAGCACGGATTCGACCACCCGCCTGGGCTGTGGCCGCGACATCGACGAGGTGTGGGCGTCCATCGACCGTCCGGCGTCTGCCCACGAGCAGCAGTGCGTCTTCTGCCAGGAGGCCAGGGCCAGTCTCGCCCGCCTCGCGCAGGTCACCGCCGCGCAGCGGCGGGCCGACGCCGACGACCCGGATCTCCTCCCGGGACCGCAGGTGCTGACCCGGGTGATGGAGATCGCCCGCGCCGAGATCAGGCGCGGCCGCCGCCTGCCGCTCGACGAACAGCTCGACGACGGGACCGTCTCCGATCTCACGGTCAGTGAGCAGACGGTGGCAGCTGTCGTCCGGCGCGCCGGGGACACCGTGGACGGCGTGCAGATCCGGCGCTGCCGGGTCGAGCTCGACCGACCACACCGCGCCGACCCGGTGCCCGCCGACCAGGTCGACCCGCACCGGCTCGATCCCGAGGGATCCGATCCGGGGGGACCCGATCCCGAGCGGCCGGATTCCGGGCCGGCGACCGAGGAAGCGGACGTCCCCGACTCGTACCGGCGTTCTCGACCCGCACGGATCGCTGTGTTCCTGCAGATCAGCGTCTCGGCCGCGGTGGCCATCCCCGCGGTCGGGCAACAGGTCAGGCAGGCCGTCCGCCGGGCCGTGGCCGAGGAAGTGGGTATGCATGTCGCCACGATCGACATCGACGTCCGGGACATCCACGATGCGTGACGTCGGCGCCGAGACCGGTACGTCGGCGGAGACGTCGTCGTCGGAGCTCGCCACGTCGGCGGCGGAGCCGTCGTCGTCTCAGCTGGCCGGTTCACTGGCGGCCATCGTGGCGTCCACGTCGGGGGTCCTGCGGATCGAGCCCACGCTGCGGGGGACGGTGACTGCATGGCGGCGCGGCGGCGACGACGATCCGGCCCAGCATCTTCGGGTCACCCTGCGAAACCGGGTGGTCGACGTGGACGTCAGCCTGGCGGTGGCCGCCGAGCTCGAGGCCCGGCTGCTCGGCCACCGGCTGCGCGACCGTCTGCAGGACCATCTGGTGGGTCAGGGGCTGGTGCCCGGATCCATCGAGATCAGCATCCTGCTCATCGAGCCGACCGTCTGAGACCTCAGCGCCGGAGCAGGCGCGTGGTCGACTTCGCGGCGCGTCGGATCCCACCGCGTTCGTCGAGCCGCCAGCCCGGCGCTGGCCGCGATGCGACCGATCCACCAGCGCGAGCCGAAGGAGGTGTGACGGTCTGACCCTTCCCGGCGTCCTCTCCTACGGCGGGTCCTGCCAGCGGACGCGCCGACTGACGCGACGGAGAGGATCCACCATGAGCAGGGATCGTGTGCAGCTGCGGCGCCGGACCGGCAGGTCTCTCGGTCGAGGCCGATCGGGCGGTGCCGGTGGAGTCCCGGTCGCTGCGGCGGTCGGCCTCGTGGGTGTCGTCCTCGGGATGGCGCTCCTGGTCGGCGTGGCCACGCTGATCAGCAGTGGTGACGGACTCACCGCCGGTGCGTTGATCGTGCCGCTCGGCAGGATCGTCGTTGTCGTCGGCCTGGGGTATCTGATCGCCGTGGTGCTGCTGATCCTGGCCGTCCGGTCGCCGTCGGTCGCCCGGGCCTGGGTCAGTGCCCTGGCCGCCGCGGTGATCGCCCTCGGCGTCTCGGTGTATCCGCTGTTCGCGACGGCGGCGTCCGCCGTCGACCAGGCGCAGGACATCGTGCCTTGGATCATCGCCCTGATCCGCGGGTAGGGCCCAGCGGGCGGCCCGGGGCGGAGCGCCGGGGCTACCCCTCCGTCACCTTCCGGCGGGTCGAGGGTCGGTCGCGGCGGCCCGCCGTCGGCCGACCAGGGCCGCGGCCAGCAGCAGCGCGACTCCGAGGATCGCGGTCACCGAGGCGACTAGGTGCTGACCGGCGGTCCACTGCAGCTCCAGGTCGCCGCCGTTCGGGAATCGACGGTAGGGCGAGACGATCACCCAGCCGACGAACGCCCAACCGAGCACGAGCAGCCAGCCGGGGACGACGGCCGGCCGACGTGCGACCAGCTCGACCAGGGTGAACGCCAGCGGGACGACCCAGACGAAGTGGTGCAGCCAGGAGACCGGCGAGGCCAGCAGGCTGGCCACCCCGCAGAGCACGACGGCGAACCGCACCTCGCCGGCTCGGTGCCAGACGGCGGCGGCCCACACCCCGAGGGCGACCACCGCCGCGCTGGCCAGCAGTCCCAGCGCGGTGCCGGCGGGGGCGAGCCTGAACACACGGACGAAGTCGGCGTACACCGACTGGTTCGTGTAGTAGATGAGGCTGTGGCCCAGACCCGTGTCGCCGTGGGCGAGTCGGGTCCAGAAGTCCAGCGACTCCCGCGGCAGGATGATGGCGGCCAGGAGCGTCAACGCACCGGCGGTGAGCGTCGCGGCCAGGGCGGCCCGCCAGCGGCGCACCGCGAGGAGATAGAGCACGAAGATCATCGGCGTCAGCTTCAGCGCCGCGGCGACGCCGGTCAGCACCCCCTCGGGCAGCAGCCGGCGTCCGCGGAGCACCCGAGGTCCGGGGGCGAGATCCAGGGCCACCAGGGCCACCAGGACGATGCCGAGCTGGCCGAACGCCAGGGTCTGACTGACCGGCAGCACGGCGAACACCACAGCGGTCGACCACAGGCTCAGCCGCCAGCCGGTCTGACCCCAGCGGTGCAGGACCGCCACCACCATCAAGGCACCCGCGACCGTCCAGGCGATCTGCACCAGGGCGACCGGCAGCACGGCCAGCGGCACCGCGAGCAGGGCGGCGAACGGCGGGTAGAGGAACTGCAGCGGGCCGGGCAGCTGGTAGAAGTTCCCGTCGTCGAGCAGCACCCGGCCGGCCAGGCGGTAGACGTCGAGGTCGACCATCACCGGCCTCCACGGGAGGGCAGTGCCGCCGGGGAAGCTGGTGGCACCGACCCAGAGCGCCATCAGGACCGGCAGCAGGCAGATCGCCAGCCCTCGCCCGATCCGGGCCATCACGTCACCCACCCGGCTCAGCCGAGCAGTCGGCGGATGGTCTGCCCGACCCCCGACTCGGAGTTGGGCGGCACGGTGGCGAAGCCCTGTGCGAGCAGCGCGGGGTGGGCGTTCGCGACCACGTACGGCTGACCGACCCAGCCGAGCATCGACAGGTCGTTGGGCATGTCGCCGAACGCCGCGACGTCGTCGGCGTCGATCCCCATCCGGGCGCAGACCCGGGCCAGCATCGTGCCCTTGTCCACGCCGCGAGCACTGATCTCCACCAGACCGTAGCCGCGGCTGGTGGAGTGGGTGACCGACAGCCGGTCGCCGAGGACGCGGTCGACCCTGGCCAGCAGCTCGTCGGACTCCAGTCCGGGGGACTGGACGAGCACCTTGACCAGGTCCTCGTGCACGATCGTCTCCAGCGGGCCGCTGAAGATGTCCGGATCACTGCCGTCGGTGGGCTCCCAGGTGCTGTAGTGCGGTTCGTGGCCGAAGCGGGTGCCCGACTCGAAGGCGAAGCGGACGTCGTCGACGACGGTACGGATCCGGGTGACCGCGTCCAGGGCGGCCTCGGTGTCGATGGTGATCCGGTCGATCATCTGGTCGGCCGCCGCGTCGTACAGGGCGGCGCCGTTGCTGGCGATCACCGTCGGGTGCGCGCCGGGCAGACCCCTGATGACCTCGAGCCACCGGATCGGCCGCCCGGTGGCGAAGACCACCGTGACGCCTGCCTCCTGGGCCGCGAGCACAGCGGCCGAGTTCTCCGGGCTGACCGAGGAATCGGGCGACAGGAAGGTGCCGTCCAGGTCGGTGGCGATCAGCTTGGGGGTACGCACGCCAGATCCTCGCACGGCTACAGCCGCGAGGTCGGCGAGGTGCCGCCCGGCGAGCCGGACTCGTCCGGAGTGGGCTCGCCACCACCGGACTCGGACTCGCTGGGGGAGGCCGACTGTGAGCCAGACTCCTCGCCCGAGGCCGAGGGTGAGCCGGACTTGCTACCCGACTCCCCGCCCGAGGGGCTGCCGGACTGCGAGCCGGACTGGCTGGCCGACGGTGACCCGGACTGCGGCGGCGGCGACCCGGACTGCGACTGCGGCGGCGGGCTGCCGGAGCCACCGGTCGGGGTGGGTGGTGTCTGCGGGGGCTGGTTGCGGAAGATCAGGATCGCGATCAGCACGGCCAGGGCGGCCAGCAGCAGCATCAGCAGCCAGGACACCAGGATCGTCCTCCAGCCGGCTCGGTCGTAGCGGCCGGGCCAGGGCAGCGGCCACAACCGGACCAGCCCCGGCTTCACCCGTTCCTGCCAGTAGTGCTGGTAGTCCGGTCCGCTGGGGACGCCCTGCGGCGCGAGGGTCGCCAGCTGGACCTCGTCCAGGACCCGGGCGGCCTCCGCGGCGGCCGCGGGGGTCCCGTCGTACGCCAGCGCGACCCACGGGGCGAGCAGGGCGGTGTCCGCCGGCACAGGGTCGCCTTCGTCGGCCACGTACTTGCGGCCCATCCGGCCGAAGTCCTGGCCGTGGCCGCCGCGGGCCAGCACGGTGTCGATGTGCATGTCGTTGACGACGCCGGCCAGGCGGTCGCGGGCGGCGGCGTCGGCGGCGGCACCCTCGGACAGCACGATGACCATGGCGGTACGACCGTCGGCGTGGACCGTCGCATCGGAGGGGGAGGCGTCGGCCGTCGGATCGGAGTGAGCGGTGTAGGCCACGCCGGACTCGGCGGCGCCGATCCGGGCGTCGAGCCAGAAGTCTCCGACCCGGGGCGGGTCGTCCGGCAGGAGCGGACTGACCGGCACCCAGTCAGGATCGGCTGGTGGCGTGGACATCGCTCCTCGTCGGCTGGTCGGCAGGGTGGGTCCGGGGCCCGTCGGAGAGGGCGGCCCTCCCGGTTGCCCGCAGAGTCTATGCGGGACCGGTCGCACCGGCCGGTACGCCGACTCACAGGCACCGAGAGACGAGCCCGGCCCGGAAGCGGGTCGGGCTCCGTCGAGACAGGCGGTGACACCGTCGACGGCTTGGATGGGTCTGCGAGAATGGGCCACCGTCCCGCACCCGGCCACACCAGGAGTTCGAGAGTGAGCAGTCCGTCGCACGGTCCAGGAGCCCCGTCGGCTCCCCCCGCAGCGCCGACCCAGCCCGCTGGCCAGAACTACCAAGCGGGCCAGAACAGCAACCAGCAGGCGTCACGCCTGCTGGGCGAGGCGATCAGCCAGGTCCAGCGGGTCATCGTGGGCCAGGAGCACATGGTCGAGCAGCTGATGGTGGGACTGCTGGCCAAGGGCCACATCCTGCTCGAGGGTGTTCCGGGCGTCGCGAAGACGCTGGCCGTCCGCTCGTTCGCCACGGTCGTGGGCGGCGACTTCGCCCGGATCCAGTTCACCCCGGACCTGGTGCCCTCCGACATCGTCGGCACCAGGATCTACAAGGCCAGCCAGGAGGGCTTCGACGTCGAGCTCGGCCCGGTCTTCGTCAACTTCGTGCTGGCCGACGAGGTCAACCGCGCGCCCGCCAAGGTGCAGGCGGCGATGCTGGAGCTGATGGCGGAGAAGCAGGTCTCCATCGGCGGCCGGACCTACCCGATGCCCGAGCCGTTCATCGTCATCGCCACCCAGAACCCGATCGAGTCCGAGGGCGTCTACCCGTTGCCGGAGGCGCAGCGGGACCGGTTCCTGCTCAAGGTCGACGTGCCGTACCCGCGCGGCAACGAGGAGTTCGAGATCCTCCGCCGGATGAGTGTCCAGCCGCCGACCTCGCGGCCGGTGCTGGATCCCCAGAAGATCCTGCAGCTGCAGAAGCAGGCGTCGGAGGTGTTCGTCCACAACCTCGTGGCGGAGTACATCGTCCGGCTGGTGCTGGCCACCCGGACGCCGGCGGAGTTCAACCTGCCGGATCTCACCTCGGTGATCCAGCTCGGCTGCAGCCCCCGCGCCACCCTCGGCCTGGTCGCGGCGGCCCGGGCACTTGCTCTCATCCACGGACGCGACTACGTGCTGCCCACCGACGTCCAGTCGGTGGCCAAGGACGTGATGTCGCACCGGATCGTGCTGGGCTTCGACGCGATCGCCGACAACATCCAGCCCGCCCAGGTGATCGATCGGATCATCGCCATGGTGCCGCCCCCCACCCCGGTGTGGAACGGCGGCCAGTCCCAGCAGCCCGGCGGACAGCGTGCCCCGCAGCGGCAGGCGGCGCAGCCGGACTTCAGCTGAGCCGCATGTCGTCCTCCGCACCAGGTTTCCCGCCCCCGTCCGGCGCTCCCGCCTACCCGCCGCCGGGTGGCGCTCCCGCGTACCCACCGCCCGCGGGGGCACCGGTGATGGCGGCGCCGGATCCGGCCGCGTACGGGGCGCTGTCGTCGGTCCTCGGCGAGCCGACCCAACCGACCATCCCCCTCAACAAACTGGCTCCCGAGGCCGCGTTGCGGCGCCTGGAGCTGACCATCGTGCGTCGGCTCGAGGGCTTCCTGCACGGTGATCACCTCGGCCTGCTGCCCGGCCCGGGTTCGGAGACCAACGAGGCCCGGGTCTACCAGCCCGGCCAGGACGACGTACGCCGGATCGACTGGTCGGTGACCGCACGCACCAACGTGCCCCATGTCCGGGACACGATCTCCGACCGCGAGCTGGAGGTGTGGGCGCTGCTCGACGTCACCCCTTCGATGAACTGGGGCACCGAGGGCGTCACCAAGCGGGACCTGGGGATCGCGGCGATCGCCACCATCGGCTTCCTCGGGCAGCGGGTCGGCGACCGGTTCGGCGGCTACATCATGCGACCCGACCGGATCCGCCGGCTGCCCGCGGTGGCCGGCCGGTCGGCCCTCTACGGGGTGCTCCGCCGGATGCTCACCGAGCCGTTCGTCCCCGACCACGCGACCGGTTCGATGTCCCTGGCCGCCGCGGTCGAGCAGCTGTCCCGCACCCAGCGGCGACGCGGGCTGCGGGTCGTGGTGTCGGACTTCCTCACCCCGGGCGACCACGAGCTCGACCCGAACGTGGAGCCGGAGTGGGAGCGCTCGATGCGGCGCCTGGCGGTCCGCAACCAGGTGCTGGCGGTCGAGGTCGTCGACAAGCGCGAGATCGAGTTCCCCGACGTCGGGGACATGCTGATCCGGGATCCCGAGACCGACTTCGAGCGCTACGTGAACACCGCCGACGACGCCGCCCGATCGCGGATGGACGCCGCCTCCGCCGCTCAACGGGAACGAATCCGGATCTCCCTTCGTCGTGCTGGTGTGGGGCACATCCAGCTCCGCACCGACCGCGACTGGGTGCAGGACATCGCCCGGTTCGTGCTGGCCTATCGCCGCGTCGCCAGCATGCTGCACGCGCCGCCTCAGGGAGTGACGAAGTGATTCCGCAGGAGCTGCTCCCGCAGCAGGTGATCCCGCAGCTGAGCTTCCTGTCGCCGGACAGGCTGCTCATCCTGCTCGTCATCCCCCTGCTGATCGCGGCCTACATCTTCGCGACCCGGCGGAAGAACCGACGCGGGATGCGTTTCACCAACACCTCGATGCTCGACGTGGTCGTCCCGAAGCAGTCGCAGTGGCGCCGGCACCTCGCCGTCGCGCTCTCGCTGCTCAGCCTGGTGACGCTGACCGCCGCATTCGCCCAGCCGAGCACCCAGATCGACGTGCCGCGCGAGCGAGCCACGGTGGTGATCGTGATCGACGCCTCGCAGTCGATGCAGGCCACCGACGTGGCGCCGAACCGGCTGGCCGCGGCCAAGGCGGCGGCGATCGAGTTCGTGCAGAAGATCCCGGACAAGTACAACGTCTCGGTGGTGTCGATGGCGGGGAACTCCTCCATCCTGGTGCCGCCGACGCTGGCCCACAACACCGTCGAGAACGCGATCAACAGCATCCAGCTCCAGGACGGCACCGCGATCGGGGAGGGCATCTTCACCGCCCTGCGGGCGTTGCAGCAGGCGCCGAAGGACCCGAACAAGCCCGACTCGGCCGCCCCGGGCGCCATCGTCATGCTCACCGACGGCTCGAACACGGCCGGCCGCGCCCCGATGCAGGCCGCGGCCGAGGCCAGGAACGCCAAGGTGCCGATCTACACCATCGCGTACGGCACCGAGAACGGCTACGTCGACCTCGACGGCAAGCGGCAGCCGGTGCCGGTCGACCACGAGCTGATGAAGCAGGTCGCCGCGGTGACGAACGGCCGCTACTTCGCCGCGGCCACCATCGACCAGCTGAAGACGGTCTACGACAACATCAACTCCGAGGTCGGCTACGAGAAGGCCGAGCGTGAGGTGACCTCGCGATTCGCGGGCTACGGGCTCGCCTTCGCCGTGCTGGCCGCCCTCGGCGCGATCTCCCTGGGGGCGAAGTGGCCGTGATGACTGTCCTCCAGCTCGTACCGCTGCTGCAGTTCCTGGCGCCTCAACGGTTGTGGCTGCTGCTGCTGATCCCGGCGCTGGTCGGTGGCTACCTGTTGCTGTCCCGGCGGCGGGCGAGCAAGCGACGCTCGATGGGTCGCACGATGTTCGACCTCGTCATCCCCAAGGACCGGGTCTGGGTGCGCCACGTCGCCGTCGGGCTGTCCATCCTGAGCCTGCTGACCCTGACGTTGGCGTTCGCCAAGCCCAAGGACCAGGTGCTGGAGGACCGGCAGCGGGCCACCATCGTGGTGACCATCGACGTCTCCCTGTCGATGGAGGCCACGGACGTCGAGCCGACCCGGTTGGAGGCGGCCAAGACCGCTGCGTCGTCGTTCGTCACCAGCCTGCCGCCGAAGTTCAACGTCGCCCTGGTCTCCTTCGCGGGCACCGCGACGACCCTCGTCCCGCCGACCCTCGACCGGGGGGCGGTGACGGCGGCGATCGACGCGCTGCAGCCGCAGCCGTCGACGGCCATCGGCGAAGGCATCTACACCTCGCTGGCTGCGCTCAGCCAGGTCCCGCCGGATCCGAAGAACCCCAAGGCGGACGTCCCGGCCCGGATCGTGCTGCTCAGCGACGGCAAGACCCAGGTAGGCCGGGCCTCCGACCAGGCCGCTCGCGCCGCCCGGGACCAGAACGTACCGATCTACACCATCGCGTACGGCACCGAGGACGGCTACATCGAGGTCGGTGGACGGCGCGAGCCCGTCCCGGTCGACCGGGTGGAGCTGCAGCGGGTCGCCAAGATCTCCGGCGGCGAGGCGTACACGGCCGAGAGCGCCGGGCAGCTCAAAGAGGTCTACAAGGACATCGGCAACTCGGTCGGCAAGGAGAAGGTCGACAAGGAGGTGACCGCCCGGTACGCGGGGTTCGGTCTGGCCTTCGCCATCCTGGCGGCGCTCGGGATGATGTCGCTGGGTGCGCGCTGGCCCTGACCGGGTCCAGGATCTCGACTTCGCTGGGGTTCGAACCCGGAGCGGAGTCGGGTCGGCGGACGATCACTAGGCTGGGTCGGTGGGAATCGCTGCGAACCTCGCTGACGTCCGTCGTCGGGTCGATGAGGCGTGCGCGGCGGCCGACCGCGATCCGTCGCAGGTGCGGCTGCTGCCGGTCAGCAAGACCAAGCCGCCGGCCGTGATCCGGGAGGCGTACGACGCCGGCGTCCGGCTGTTCGGTGAGAACAAGGTGCAGGAGGCCGTCGCCAAGGCGGAGGTGTTCGCCGACGTCACCGACCTGCGCTGGGCCGTGATCGGGCACTTGCAGACGAACAAGGCCAAGCAGGTCGCCGCCGTCGCCGCGGAGTTCCACGCCCTGGACTCGCTCCGGCTGGCCGAGGCGCTCGACCGGCGGCTGCACGAGCTCGACCGCACGCTCGACGTCTTCGTCCAGGTGAACTCCTCCGGTGAGGAGTCCAAGTTCGGTCTGGCGCCGGAGGAGGTGCCGGACTTCGCGCGCGAGCTGGGGCGGTTCGCCAGGCTGCGGGTGCGCGGGCTGATGACCCTCGCCGTCTTCTCCGACGACGCCGAGCAGGTGGGAGCCTGCTTCGGCCGGATGCGAGACCTGCAGTCCCGGTTGCAGGACACCGACGATGATCCCGAGCGCTGGCAGGAGCTGTCGATGGGGATGTCGGGGGACTACGAGCTGGCGATCGCGTACGGGGCGACGACGGTGCGGGTCGGCCAAGCGATCTTCGGCGACCGGCTGGATCCGGACGACTACTGGCCGGTGTCGGGGCGCTGACCGCTGGGCCGCGAACCCGAGCTGGTTGACGTCCGCGCCGCATGGGTCGCGGCGGGGGTCCGGAGGTGCGCCTCGGGCCAGCCATCCGCCCTCGCAGGCTCGGGCTCCCGCCAGACCCGTCCACGGCCCTTCGGCACACCTCCGGACCGTCGCCGCTGCTGTGCCGTCCGGTCGGCGCCGCCCGGCGATTCGGGCGGGTTGGTCAGCGGTCGAGCACCGGCCGGTGGTCGTCCGGGGGTGGCCGGCGCCTCAGCGGGCCTGAGCTGGCTGGATGTGGCTCGGGGGCGGCGGGACTGGTCGTCCGGCTGCTCCTCGGGCTCGGCGGTGGCGTGGGAGTCGGTCAGGGTCAGCGAGCCGAAGGTCGCCACCAGGCCGACGAGGGCGGCCAGCACCAGGTAGGTGATCCGCTCGCCACGGAAGAAGTGCTGCACGAGATCGGCGCCCCAGACCCCGCCGGGCAGCTGCGTGGTCACCAGCACGGCGACGAGGGTGCCGACCACTGCCGTGCCGACGCTGGTGCCGACTTCCTGCGCCGTGTCGTTGAGGGCGGCGCCGATCGAGGTGCGGTTCTTCGGCATGGCCTCGACCAGGGCCACGGCGCAGATCGTCATGATCGTCCGGAGCCCGATGGTGAACACGACCATGGCGATCGCGATGGCGAGGTAGCCGCGGTCGACACCCCACGCCAGACCGAGCATGGCGACCACCATCAGCGCGGTGCCCACCAGACAGGCGATCCGGTGACCGAAGCGCGCCGCCAGCCACTCCGCGATCGGGGTGGCCAGGATCATCGTCGCGATGAGCGGCAGGTTGGCCAGCCCTGCGCGCACCGGGCTCCAGCCGTACGCGTACTGGAAGTGCAGGATCAGACCGAACATGACACCGGCCATGGCGATGGACGCGCCGGCCTGGGTGATCGCGGCGCCACGGGCCGGGCCGGCCGCGAAGATCCGGAGGTCGAGCATCGGGAAGGGCGCGCTCCGCTCGCGGCGGATGAAGCCGACCACCGCAGCGACCGTGCCGACGGCACACAGGACGGTGATCGGTGACAGCCAGCCGTGCTCGACGCCGCTGGTGAGGGTGTAGCAGCCGAGACCGATCGCGGCGATGGTCAAGACGGTGCCGGGCAGGTCGAGCGGCGCGCTGGTCAGATCCTGGCGTCGGTCGGCCGGCACCCCGAGTCGGACACCGATCCAGGCGATCAGCGCGATCGGGGCGTTGACGACGAGCAGCCACTGCCAGCTGACCTGGGACAGGGCGGTGCCGCCCAGCAGCGGCCCGAGGACGAAGCCCGACATGCCGACGATCATCACCACGGTGATCGCGCGCATCCGCAGCTTCTCGTCGTCGAAGAGCCGGAAGATCAAGGACATGGTGACCGGAGCCATGGCGGCGGCAGCGCAACCGAGGGCCGCGCGCAGGGCGACCAGCTGGCCGGCACCGGTGACGAAGACCACGAACAGGCTGATCAGACCGAACGCGGCGAGACCGTGGAGCAGCACGCGGCGCCGTCCGAAGCGGTCGGCGGCGGAGCCGGCGGTCAGCAGCAGACCGCCGAAGGTGAGCGAGTACGCGCCGGTCACCCACTGCAGGGCGGTGGTGCTGCTGCCGAGGTCGCGGCCGATCGTCGGCAACGCGATGGAGAGCAGGGTGTTGTCGACCATCTCGACGAAGAACGCCAGGCAGAGGGCGGCCAGCGGAAGAGCTGCCGATCGCAACGACGGGTAGGTGGTGGTCGACGGTGCGGGGGTGGTTGCGCTCATCGGCGCCTCCGATCTCGAACAGCGTTCGCTTATCGAACGCTGTTCCATAAGATAGAACGGCGTTCGATAGGATGCAAGCCATGACGGGTGACGTAGCTGCGGAGGTCGGGCGACCGGGGAGGCGGCGTGGCCGACAGCGGGCCTCGCACTCGTTGGAGACGGTGCTGGGTGAGGCGATCGCGCTGCTGGACGAAGGGGGCGAGCCGGCCCTGACCTTCCGTGCCCTGGCCGCGCGCCTGGGCGGGGGTGTGGCCAGCATCTACTGGTACGTCGCGAGCCGGGACGAGCTGCTGGAGCGGGCCACGGACGAGGTGATGGGTCGCGTGCTCGCCGACACCGACCAGCTGGTGAGCGGCCCCGATCCGCTGGCGAACCTGCGGGCGGTGTCCCTGGTGCTGTTCGACGAGCTCGTACGCCGGCCCTGGTTCGGTCAGTTCATGCTGCGCAACAACGGGCTCCAGCCGAACTCGATGCTGATGTTCGACCGGATGGGGCAGCAGCTGATGCGCCTGGACCTCACGCCGAAGCAGCGGTTCCACGCCGCCTCGTCGCTGATCAGCTACGTGGTGGGGGTCGCGATCGACATGGCGCAGCCGCCGCCCCAGGAGTTCCTGGACAGCGGGCTCGAGCCGGGGGAGTTCCTGGCGATGTACGCCGACCGTTGGCGCGCCCTCGATCCGGAGGACCACCCGTTCGCCCATCAGATCGCCGACGAGTTCGCCACCCACGACGACAAGGAGGTCTTCCGCTCGGGCCTGGACCTGCTGCTGGCCGGGATCTCGCTGCAGGCCTCGTCGACGACGACCTGAGGCGAGCCGAGGACGCTCAAGGGTGTCGTGCCCGGAGTGGATGCCGCCCGCGAGCTCCGGTGGCCGGCGCTACAGGTTGTCGATCTCGATCGGCGGCAGCGGGTCCGCGGGTGAGAAGCCGAAGACCCGGCCCAGGAAGTAGAGCTGGGCCTCCAGGGCGGCCTTGATCGAGTCCGCCCGCCGGAAGCCGTGTCCCTCGCCGGCGAAGATGATCATGGCCACCGGCAGGCCCTTCGCGCGGACGGCGGCCGCCATCGTCTCGGCCTGGTTCGGCGGCACGACCGCATCGTCGGAGCCCTGCAGGAGCAGCAACGGGACCGAGAGCCGGTCGACGTGCCGGATGGGGGAGCGCTCGTGGTAGATCTCGATCGCCTCCGGGTACGGACCGATCAGGCCGTCCAGGTAGCGGGCCTCGAACTTGTGGGTGTCGCGGGCCAGCGCTTCCAGGTCGGCGACGCCGTAGAAGCTGATGCCGGCGGTGAAGGTGTCGGTGGTGGTGAGGGCTCGCAGGGTGGTGTAGCCGCCTGCGCTCCCGCCGCGGACGACCAGCCGGGCCGGATCCGCGAGTCCCTGGGCGGCCAGCGCCGCGGCCCCGCCGGCACAGTCCGCGACATCCACCACGCCCCAGACTCCCTGCAGCGCGTCGCGGTAGGGCCGGCCGTAGCCGGTCGACCCGCGGTAGTTGACGTCCAGGATCGCGAAGCCGCGGGAGGTCCAGTACTGCAGCGACACGGCGAAGCCGGTGTCGGAGAACGCGGTCGGGCCGCCGTGGGAGATGGTGATCAGGGGCGGCAGCTCCCCGTCCGGGGCCGTGTGGTCGGGGTTGGTGGGCGGGTAGTACCAGCCGTGCACGTCACCGGGGACGTCCTCGACGGTGCTCGGCCAGCTCACCGGCCGCGGGACGGAGACCCAGTCCGCCGACAGGGTCTGCTCACCGGCGTGCCGGACGTCGGTCCAGGTCTCGGTGGTCAGGTCCACGACGGCCAACCTCGCGGGCCGATCCGGGTCCTCGATCAGGGCGGCGCCCCGACCGGCGGTGGCCGTCAGCGGTCCGGACAGACCGGAGGGCAGCAGCGGCCGGAGGGTCTGCGAGGCGCGGTCCAACAGCTCGATCGAGCTCACCCCGGCACCGATCCGGCTCACCAGCAGCCGACTGGCGTCGAGCACCACGTACGGTTCCTCGCCGAAGACCCACTGCGGGGTGGCGAACTCGGCGGTGTCGGGCCACAGGGGCGTGGTCACGCCCGCACGCTCGGCGTAGAGGTTCCACCAGTCGGTCCGGTCGGACACGAAGATCAGCTCGCCGCCCGGCGCCCAGCGGGGGTGGACGGCCGACTCGGTCGCGCCTCCGGCGACGTCGACCACGTCCACGACCGCGCCGTCGTGCAGGCGCCCGCGACGGATGCGGGTCGCGTCCCAGGGCATCGCCGGGTGGTTCCACTCGGTCCAGGCCAGCTGACCGTCCTCGGACAGCTCGGGATCGGAGTAGAAGTCGGCACCGGAGCACAGCACGGTGCCCACGCCCTCACCGCGCAGGTCCAGGGCGACGATGGTGGTGACCGGCTCACCGGCGCCGGAGTGGTCCTCCCGGACGGCGAGCACCAGATCTCGCTCGGGATGCACGCGCAGATCGGCGTACCGGTGGTCGCTCACCGGAGTGAGCGGCGTGGTGTGGCCGTCCAGCACGCGATGGACCCGGTTGTCGGAGAAGTCGGTGAAGACCACGACCCCGTCGCGGACCGCGTACGCGCCACCGCCGTACTCGTGGACCCGGCTGCGGACGTTGAAGGGACCCGCTGTCACCGGCTCGGACGTGCCATCGCCCCGGCGTCGCACCAGGTCGACCCGGCCGCCCTGGTCGGGTCGGGACTCCAGCCAGTAGAGCGTCTCGCCGTCGAACCGGGGTGAGCTCAGGCTGACGGTTCCGGAGGTGACGAGATCGGTGGTGACGGGTGACGGCCAGGTCCCGTACGGCGCGGTGGTCATCCGCCTCACTCTAGAAGATCGCCGCGAGGGTCCCCGACAGGCGTCGGATCGGCCCCGGAGACGGACAGCCGGGTCACAGACGAGGGCAGGATCCGGCACAGTCCGCACCGCCAGGATCGGCTCAACCGACCAGCCACCGTGAAAGGTGACCTCCCGTGAACCAGCCCCAGCCCGACCGCACCCTGCGCGGACCCGCGTACCAGGGCCGACTCCTGCCGCGCCCCGACGAGGAGGTCGTCGACCAGGGTCTCGACTTCGACGTGCGTACGCTGCTCTCCCGGCGCCGGATGCTCAAGACCCTCGGTCTGGGCGCCGGGATGGTCGCGCTGGCGGCCTGCGGGGTGGACGCGACGTCGACGTCCGACGCTGCTGCGGGCAGCCCCACCGGCGTGACCGAGATCCCCGACGAGACGGCCGGTCCCTACCCCGGCGACGGCTCCAACGGACCGGACGTGCTCGAGGAGTCGGGCATCGTCCGCAGGGACATCCGCTCCTCCTTCGGCACCTCGACCACCACTGCCGGAGGTGTGCCGCTCGAGTTCGAGCTGACCCTGCTGGACCTGGCGAGGGACGCGGCGCCGTTCGCCGGTGTCGCGGTGTACGCCTGGCACTGCGACCGGGAGGGTCGCTACTCGATGTACTCCGAGGGTGTGGAGAACGAGAACTACCTCCGTGGCGTCCAGGTCAGCGACAGCGACGGCAAGGTCCGCTTCACCAGCATCGTGCCGGCCTGCTACAGCGGGCGATGGCCCCACATCCACTTCGAGGTCTATCCGGACGAGGCGTCGACCACCGACTCGACCAAGGCCATCGCCACCTCCCAGCTGGCACTGCCGAAGGAGATGGTCGACGCGGTCTACGCGACGACGGGCTACGAGGCCTCGGTCGCCAACCTGGCCCAGATCACGCTGGACAGCGACAACGTCTTCGGCGACGACGGCGCCGTGCATCAGCTGGCGACGGTGACCGGGGACGTCGCGTCCGGGTACGTGGCCACGCTGACCGTCCCGGTCGACACCGCGACCGAACCGACCGGCGGCGGTGCTCCCGGCGGCGGTGGTGGCGGTGCCCCCGGTGGTGCGCGCCCGAGCGGGGCGCCGAGCGCTCCCGGCACCGCGGGCTGAGGCCCGGGAGTTCTCAGGAAACCTCGCTGGTTCTCCTGTGACTGATGAGGCAGAATGGACCCAGATCCGCCGTGACGGCGTCGTGAGGATGTTGGGGAAGACAGCCCTCACCCCGCGTCACTGGAGGATCGATGAGCACAACTCGTGGAGTGCTGTACATCCACGCCGCACCGTCGGCACTGTGCCCACACATCGAGTGGGCGGTCGGCGGTGCCTTTGGTACGCCCGTACGCCTGGACTGGATACCCCAACCGGCGGAACGTGCCGCGTACCGGACCGAGCACGCCTGGACCGGCCCGGCCGGCACGGCGGCCCGGCTGACCAGCGCCCTCAAGGGCTGGCAGCGGATCCGGTTCGAGGCCACCGAGGAGGCCAGCGACGGCGTCGAGGCGCACCGCTACTCCTACACCCCGACGCTGGGTGTCCTGCACACCCAGATCGGTCTGCACGGGGACGTGGTGGTGCCGGAGGAGCGCATCAAGCACGCGATGGTGATGGCCTCCCTGGGCCAGCAGGATCTGGTCGAGGCTCTCGACGAGCTCCTCGGACGCCCCTGGGACGCCGAGCTCGAGCCGTTCCGCTACGCCGGCGAGGGCGCCCCGGTCCGCTGGCTGCACAAGGTCGTCTGACCCCCGAACCCAGCTGAGGCACTGCTCCGGTACCTCACGCATCTGATGGAACGCGTGCGTGAGCGTACGGAGGAGTGCGTCAGCTGGGTTCTTGTGGTGCTCAGGAAGCGGTGGCGTACCGGTTGGTGAAGGCGATGGCCACGTTGTGACCGCCGAAACCGAACGAGTTGTTGATGCCCGCCAGGTCGCCGGACGGCAGCTCCCGCACCGTGCTCGCGATGTCGACGCCGAGACCGGGCTCCGGGTCCTCGAGGTTGATCGTCGGGGGCACGGTGCGGTGGTGCAGCGCCAGCAGCGTGGCCAGCGACTCCAGCGCCCCGGCGCCGCCGAGCAGGTGCCCGGTCATCGACTTCGTGCCGGTGACGATCGCCGAGGTGTCCTGACCGAGGGCCATCCGGATGGACAGGGCCTCGGTCACGTCGCCCTGCGGGGTCGAGGTGGCGTGCGCGTTGACGTGGGAGATGTCGGCCGGGTCCAGACCCGACTCGCGCAGCGCGTACGTCATCGCTCGCGCCTGCGACTCTCCGGTCGGGTCGGGCTGCACCATGTCATGGGCGTCGGAGGTGATGCCGGCCCCGGCGAGCTCGCCGTAGATGCGGGCTCCGCGCGCCTGGGCGTGCTCCAGGGTCTCGATCACCATCACGGCGGCGCCCTCACCCAGCACGAACCCGTCCCGGCCCTTGTCCCAGGGGCGCGAGGCGCGCTCGGGCTCGTCGTTGCGGCGGCTCATCGCCTGCATCTGGGCGAAGCAGGCGATCGGCAGCGGGTGGATGACACCCTCGGCGCCGCCGACCACGACGACGTCGGCGCGGCCCAGCCGGATCATGTCGATGCCGAAAGCGATCGCCTCGTTGCTCGAGGCGCAGGCCGACACGGGCGCGTGCGCACCCGCCTGGGCACCGATCCGCAGGCTCACGTTCGCCGCGGTCGCGTTGGCCATCAGCATCGGGATGGCGAGCGGGGAGACCCGGCGGGCCCCCTTCTCCTTCTGCACGTCCCACTGGCCGAGCAGGGTCTGCAGGCCGCCGATGCCGGTGGCGATGACGGCCCCGAGCCGCTGGCGGTCGACCGGGTTCTCCTCCTTCAGCCCGAAGCCGGCGTCGCGCCAGGCCTCCAGGGCCGCGACCACCCCCAGCTGGGCCGAGCGATCGAGACGGCGCGCCTCGACCCGCTCCAGGACGGTGGTGGGGTCGACGGCCGCCGAGGCCGCGATCCGGACCGACAGATCGGCGGCCCAGTCGGCCTGGATGCTGCTGACGCCGGAGCGGCCGGCGAGCAGTCCCTCCCAGGTGCTGGCCACGTCACCGCCGAGTGGGGTGGTGGCGCCCAGGCCGGTGACGACGATGGGGGTCGGGCTCATGGGTAGGACCTTCCGGTGGTCATGGGTCGGGCTGCCGGGAGTGAGGGGGACGCGCCGGGCGCGCCCTCGGTGAGGTGGAACCGAGCAGAGGGGGTCACGCCGGCGACGACGGCTGAGTCAGCGGTCGCCGTCGGCGTGGCCCCCGGCGTTCAGGAAGCGGCGCGTTCGATGTAGGCGACCGCGTCCCCGACCGTCTTGAGGTTCTTGGCCTCTTCGTCGGGGATGCTGACGCTGAACTTCTCCTCAGCGGCGTAGATGATCTCGACCATCGACAGCGAGTCGACGTCGAGGTCGTCGGTGAACGACTTGTCCAGCTGGACGTCGTCGGTCGGCACACCGGCGACCTCGTTGACGATGTCGGCCAGGTCGGCGCGGACCTCTTCGGTGGTGGGCATCGGGCTCAGGGCTCCTTGGGGTTGAACGGTGGACGGACCGGGAGTGGTCAGCCCAGGGAACTGTGGTTGGAGACGATCATGGCAGCACGATCACCTGACCGGCATACACCAGGCCCGCGCCGAAGCCGATGACCAGGCAGGTCTGGCCGCTGCGGGCCTCGCCGGAGGCGAGCAGCGCGTCGAGCGCGAGGGGGATGGAGGCCGCCGAGGTGTTGCCCTGCCGCTCGATGTCGCGGCCGACGACGACCGACGCCGGCAGCTTGAGGGCCCGCAGCATGGCGTCGGTGATCCGCATGTTGGCCTGGTGCGGGACGAACACCTCGATCTCGTCCGGGCCGACACCGGCCCGGTCGAGCGCCTCGGCCGCGGCCTTGGCCATCGTGTAGGCAGCCCACTTGAACACGGGGTTGCCGTCCATCGTCATCACCGGCCACTCGGGCGGGTCGGACGCCATGGCCCGGTCCCAGGGCTCGGTCTGGGTGATCAGCGCGGACTGGGTCCCGTCGGAGCCCCAGACCACGCCGCCGATCGCGGGGACGTCACTCGGGCCGACGACGGCAGCCCCAGCCCCGTCGGCGAAGATGAACGCGCTGGAGCGGTCGGTGCGGCTGGTGATGTCGGACAGGCGCTCGACCCCGATCACCAGCGCGTACGTGGACGCACCGGTCCGGACCAGCGAGTCCGCCAGCGTCAACCCGTAGCAGAACCCCGCGCACGCGGCGGACACGTCGAAGGCCGCCCCCGTGGTGCCGAGCTCGGCGGCGATCGTCGCGGCGGCGGAGGGGGTCTGGTAGAGGTGGGAGACCGTGGCCACGATCACCGTGTCGATCTGGGCCGGATCGAGCCCGGCTCGCGTGATCGCTTCCCGGGCCGCCGCCACCGACATCATCTGCACGGTCTCGTCGGGTGAGGCCCATCGGCGCTCCCGGATCCCGGAACGGGTCCGGATCCACTCGTCGGAGGACTCGATCATCGTGCAGATCTCGGCGTTGTCGACCACCCGCCGGGGTCGGTACCCGCCGATGGACATCACTCGCGCGTACGGGCCGCCGCTCGAGGGCCGCACCGTGGGCTGGGAAGAAGCCTCCGACACGCTCATCGCGCGGTCCCGGCCGAGCCGGCAGGCTGGTCGCCGCCACCGGCCTCCTCGGCCGTGTCCGCTCCGGCGTGCCGACGGACGAAGTCGAGGGCATCGGGCAGCTGGTCGGGGGTGTTCAGGGCGAACAGCTCGACGCCCTTCAGGTTGCGCTTGGCGATGCCGGTCAGCGTGCCGGCCGGGGACAGCTCCAGCAGTCCGGTGACCCCGAGGTCGGCCATCGCCTGCAGGCACAGGTCCCAACGAACCGGTGACGCCACCTGGCGGACCAGTCGCCGCAGCACCTCGGCGCCGTCGGTGACCACCGCCCCGTCGGCGTTGGAGAGCAGTCGGGTGCTCGGGTCGTGCGTGCTGAGCGAGTCGGCCAGCGTGGCCAGCCGGTCGGCGGCCGGGGCCATGTGGACCGTGTGGAAGGCGCCGGCGACGCTGAGCGGGATCAGACGCGCCCGCGTCGGGGGGTTCTCCGCCAGTCCTTCGAGCTGCTCCACCGTGCCGGCCGCCACGATCTGGCCGCTGCCGTTGTTGTTGGCCGGCGTGAGTCCCTGCGCCGCGATCGCCGCCAGCACCTCGTCCGGCTTGCCGCCGATCACGGCGGTCATCGAGGTCGGGGTGGCAGCGCTCGCCTCCGCCATCGCGCGCCCCCGCTCTCGGACGAACAACAGGGCCTCCTCGTCGGAGAGAGTGCCGACGAGGGCCGCGGCGGTGATCTCGCCGACCGAGTGACCGGCCACCACGCCGATCTCGGCGTCCGATCCCTCGAGCAGCCGCCGGGCGACCAGCAGACCGGCCGCGACCAGCAGCGGCTGGGCCACGGCGGTGTCGCGGATGGCGTCGGCGTCGGCCTCGGTGCCGTAGCGGCGGAGGTCGAGCTCGGTGACCGACGAGAACAGCTCGAGGCGGTCGGCGACGGACTGATCGCTCAGCCAGGGAGTCAGGAACCCGGGAGTCTGTGCGCCCTGACCGGGCGCGACGATGGCCAGCACGATCTTGACTATTTCGTGACATCGCGGTGTACGTCGCGCAGGGACACGACGAATCTGGGGCTACCTGGTTGTAGGAATCTGACAAAAGGGTCGGCCTGCGACCCGATCGTGTGACGGGGCCGCGTGACCGGCGCCTCAGTCGGCTGGGCACTAGTCGGTGGAGGAGTCCTCGGAGCGTCCCCGGCGGCCGAGCAGACGTCCGAGGGTCAGGGCCAGCCGGAGCGCGTACGCGTCGCGTGGGTCGGTCGGGCTGTAGCCGCTGATCTCGTGCACCCGGCGCAGCCGGTAGCGGACCGTGTTGGCGTGCACGAAAAGGGTGCGGGCGGTCGCCTCGACGGAGAGGCCCTGGTCGAGGAACACCACCAGCGTCTCCAGCAGACCGCCACCGGCGTCCTGGAGCGGGTCGTGCAGCTCGCGGGCCAAGGACCTGCGCGCGTGCCCGTCGCCGTTCAGCGCGCGCTCGGGGAGCAGGTCGTGGGCACTGACCGGCCGTGGCGCCTCCGGCCAGCCGACCACCGCCCGGTAGCCGCTCAGCGCCTCCCGGGCGCTCGCCCCGGTGTCCATCAGATGCTCCACCGGGGGGCCGACGACCACCGGACCGGCAGCGAACGAGGTGACGAACCGGCCCACCACCGCGAGCGTCCAGTCCGGGTCCTTCAGCGGGGACCCGCCCAGCACCACGATCTGGCGGTCACTCTGCACCGAGCCCAGCATGTCCAGCCCCGAGATCGCGGCCTGGTGGCGGATCGACTCGAGCTCGGCCGCGGCGTCGGCGGTGTGCGCGCGGGAGTCGGGGGCGCCCCCGACCACGACGACCACCCCTTCGGTGGAGGTCCAGCCCAGCGTCGAGGCACGCGACAGCACCGAGTCGTCGGTCTCGCCGCGCAGCACCGCGTCCACCACCGAGGCCTCGAGCCGGGCGTCCCAGGTGCCGCGCAGCTCGGCCGCCTGCGCGTAGATCTCGGCCGCGGCGAAGGCCACCTCCCGGCTGTAGGCCACGATCGCGGGCTGCAGCACGGGCCGGTCCGCTCGCGGCATGACCTCCGCGATCTGGGTCTCGACCACGTCGATGGTGGTGCGGACGAGCTCCACGGTCTGGTGCAGGCTGATCCGCCGGGCGAGCTCGCGGGGAGCCGAGCCGAACACGTCCGAGGTGACCGGTCCCTGCGGATCCGGATCGGCGAAC
Source organism: uncultured Actinomycetota bacterium (assembly GCA_963794405.1). Classification (GTDB taxonomy): domain Bacteria; phylum Actinomycetota; class Actinomycetes; order Propionibacteriales; family Propionibacteriaceae; genus Microlunatus. The sequence continues at coordinate 293,902 of CAWCDP010000010.1, read as the reverse complement.
CAGGTGACGAAACCGTCGATGCCCGCGCGGGCGACCAGGGTGATCCAGGAGCGGTGCTCGGCGTCCAGCTCGCGGAACCAGACGTGCCGCGTCTCCATCTCCGTCACGGCCACCGTGGTCATGGCCGCGGTCTGGGCGGCCAGGCGCCGGGCGATGGCCGTCCGGGTCTTGATCGAGGACGGGCGGGACCTGTCGAGCCCCTTCGCCGCCGCCATAGGCTGAGCCTAGTGCTCGGTCGCGGACCCCTGCCGGGCCTCGCGGCGTCGGTGGTGCCGCAGCGAGTGAGACGGAGCGAGCGAGAGGAGCGCGGTGAGCGTACTGGAGGCCAAGCCGGAGGAGTACGTCTGCCGCTCCTCACTGCCCACCGGTCCCGAGGAGCTGCTGGTCACGGCCCGGAAGGTGTGGCTGGGCAAGACGACCCTGGTGGCCCGGGCGCTGCCGGACCGGGCCGTCCGGATGATCGGCGCCTGGTGCTTCCTGGACCACTACGGACCCGAAGACGTCAGCGACGCTCCCGGGATGCAGGTCCCGGCGCACCCGCACACCGGTCTGCAGACGGTGAGCTGGCTGGTGGAGGGCGAGGTGGAGCACCGCGACAGCCTCGGCACCCGGGCGATGGTCACGCCCGGCACCTTGAACATCATGACCGCGGGCCACGGCATCGTGCACTCCGAGATCTCCCAGCCGGACAAGCCGCCCACCCTGCACGGTCTGCAGCTGTGGGTCGCGCTCCCCGACGACGTCCGGGACAGCGCGCCGCGTTTCGACCGCTACACCGACCTGCCGATCATCGAGCGACCCGGGGTCCACGGGCAGGTCCTGATCGGCGAGATCGACGGCGTCGCTTCGCCGGCGATCAGCTTCTCGCCGCTGGTGGGTGCCGATCTGACCCTGGAGCCGGGGACCACTGTCGTGCTCGCCGTCGATCGGGACCATGAGCACGGCGTGTTCGTGGTCTCCGGCAGAGTGTCGACCGGGGGTGACGCCACGGCGACCACCGACCAGCTGATCTACCTCGGCACCGGTCGGGACGCGGTGACGTTGGCGGCCGGCGACGACGGTGCGCGGGTGCTGCTGCTGGGCGGCGAGCCGTTCGCCGAGGAGATCGTGATGTGGTGGAACTTCATCGGCCGTACGCACGAGGAGGTGGCCGCGTTCCGCGAGCAGTGGGACCAGCGCGCCGGCGCGGCGGGAACCGAGCGCTTCCCGCCCGTGGTCACGCGCGACGAGCGGGTGATGGAGGCGCCGGCGATGCCGACGGTCCCGTTGAAGCCGCGTCCCCGCCGACCACCCGAGCGACCCACCCCGGCGACTGAGGGCGGACGGTGAACCCGGTCGACGCCCTCCGCGAGATCGGCTTCCTGCTGGAGCGCGGGCGCTCCGACACGCATCGGGTCAAGGCCTATCGGCGGGCCGCCGACATCGTCGCCGACCTCGATCCGGAGGAACGGACCCGGCACGCCGAGGCCGACGACTGGAAGAAGATCGGCGGCATCGGACCGAAGACCGCACTGGTGATCGGCCAGGCCAGCTCCGGCCGGGTGCCGGACTACCTGCAGCAGCTCCGCGACGAGAAGGTGCCGCTGGCCACCGGCGGCGAGAAGCTCCGTGCCGCGATCAAGGGCGACCTGCACGTGCACTCCACCTGGTCCGACGGCGGCAGCCCGCTGGAGGAGATGATGATCACCGCGCGGTCCCTCGGCCACGAGTACTGCGCGATCACCGATCACTCACCCAGACTCACGGTGGCCCGTGGCCTGACCGCGGAGCGGCTGCGGCAGCAGCTCCAGGTCACCCGGGACCTCGACGCGGCGATGCCCGACTTCCGTGTGCTGCAAGGGATCGAGGTCGACATCCTCGACGACGGTGGTCTTGATCAAGAGGACGCCCTGCTGGCCGAGCTCGACGTGGTGGTGGCCAGCGTGCACTCCAAGCTGCGCTCGGACTCCGAGACCATGACGCACCGGATGGTCGGCGCCATCGCCAACCCGAGGACCAACATCCTCGGCCACTGCACCGGCCGGTTGATCGAGGGAGAGCGGGGCACCAGGCCGGAGTCCAGCTTCGACGCCGACGTCGTGTTCGAGGCCTGCCGGGCGTTCGACGTGGCCGTGGAGATCAACTCCCGGCCCGAACGCCGCGACCCGCCGACCCGGCTGCTCGAGCTCGCGATCGAGACGGGGTGCCTGTTCTCCATCGACACCGACGCGCACGCTCCGGGCCAGCTCGAGTTCGTGGCGTACGGGTGCGAGCGGGCCGAGGCTCTCGGGCTCGACCCGGACCGGGTGATCAACACCTGGCCGGTCGACCGGCTGCTGGCGTGGTGCTCCAAGGGCTGAGTCGCAGGAGCGCGAGCTGGGCCGCGTCGGGTGATCACGACCCGGGCCGACTACCCTCACCCCTGTGGATGGCGCGGGTGGGTCGGTAGACGGTGCGGGTGTGACGGCGGACGACGCGGGTGTGACGGCGGACGACGCGGAGGTCGCGGCCAGCCTGGTCAGGGAGGCCGGCACCCTGGCCGCACAGATGCTGGCGGACGGTCTGGACACCCACTACAAGACCTCGGTCTCCGACGTGGTCTCGGCGGCTGATCATGCGGCCGAGGCGCTCGTGGTCGAGCGGCTGACCACCCTTCGTCCCGACGACGGCCTGGTGGGTGAGGAAGGCGCTGCCCGTCCCGGGGACCGCACCTGGTTCATCGACCCCGTCGACGGCACCTACAACTTCCTGTCCGGGCTGCCGTACTGGTGCTCGGCCATCGGTCTGACCGACGACGACGGTCCGCTGCTCGGTGCCGTCTACTACCCGGCCCGCGACGAGCTCTGGGTCGGCGGGCGGGATCGGCCCACCACCCTGAACGGCGTGCCGGTGGCCGCGCTCGTCGACCAGCCGCTGGACCGGGTGTCGGTGGCCACCTACCTCCATCCGCGGACCGCCCGCGACGAGCCGCAGGTCGCGACCTGGCGCGCGGCGGTGGGGGCGGCGGCCACCGTACGGATGCTCGGCTCCGCCTCGGTAGACCTCGCCGGGGTGGCCACTGGTCGGATCGGGGTCTTCCTGCAGGCCAACCTGCACCCCTGGGACTGGTACCCGGGCGCGGCCCTGGTGCTCGGGGCCGGCGGCGCCGCGGAGGCGGTCGAGCTCGACGGCAACCGCTGGCTGGTCGCCGGCAACCGCCAGTCCGTCGCGGAGACCGCGGCGGCCCTGCGGCAGGCCGGATGAGACTCCGGGGTTCCGCCGGGCAGCGGGCCATGGCAGGCTTTCGTCCCACATGGACCGGGGACGCCGGGCAGCGATGCAGCGGTCCCACGAGCACGATGCTGGAGGCTGGACAGTGAGCGCGACGGCAGGACCCTCCGAACCGGGGACCGCGGCGGGGGAGAAGTTCGGCTTGACCAAGGGTCAGGTCGTCCAGGAGCTCGGCTGGGACGAGGACGTCGACGACGAGCTACGCGTCGGTGTCGAGGACGCCATCGACGGCGAGCTGATCGAAGAGGCGATGGACGCCGTGGACGTCGTGCTGCTGTGGTGGCGCGACGACGACGGTGATCTGGTCGACGGTCTGGTGGACGGGGTCGTCGATCTCAGCGCCAGCGGGGTGCTGTGGCTGCTCACCCCCAAGGTCGGCCGCAATGGCTACGTCGACAACTCCGACATCTCCGAGGCTGCTGTCACCGCCGGCCTGGCCCTGACCACCTCGGCCAACGTCTCGCCCGACTGGGCGGCCCACAAGCTGGTCCGGCCACGCGGCACCCGCCGGTGAGCGAGTCCTCCTCGAGCCCCGGGGTCGGGTCGGCGGCGCCCGACTTCAGCAGCCGCAACCAGCACGGTCAGACCGTTATGCTGGCCGACCTCCGCGGAGCGCCGGCCGTCCTGGTGTTCTATCCCTGGGCGTTCAGCTCGATCTGCACCGGCGAGCTCCGCAGCCTCCGTGAGCACTGGCAACGCTTCGACGATCGGGGAGTCCGGGTGGTCGCGATCTCCTGCGACGCGATGTTCTCCCTCCGCGCGTACGCCGACGCAGAGGGTCTGGCCTTCGACCTGCTCACCGACCACTGGCCGCACGGCGAGATCGCCCGGGCGTACGGCGTGTTCGACGACGTCGCCGGGTGCGCGCTGCGGGGTTCGTTCCTGCTCGACGCCGAGGGTGTGGTGCGCTGGAGCGTGGTGAACGGGATCGGCGAGCCGCGCGATCTCGAAGAGCACCTGGCGGCCCTGCCGGCCTGATCGGGCGGCCTCCGACTTCGCTGAGGCGCACGAATTCCTTCGTGACGGGAATCTGCCTCTCATGGCCGGACTCACGGCGTGTCGCCCGTGCGCAGCCTCACGACAAGGCCGTTTCCGTCACCCGGCTTCACCGGTCGAGGAGTTGGCCGGGTGGCACGGACGCCACTACTGTGACCTGCTGGTCGCGGGAGCATAGCTCAGTTGGTTAGAGCGCTTGCCTTACAAGCAAGATGTCGGGGGTTCGAGTCCCTCTGCTCCCACTGATGCTCACAGCAGCCACGGGTTGAGCAACGCCACGCCGCTCCGGTCCATGTCCGCGGTGTTTCGGGTCACCAGCGTCAGGCGGTGCGAGAGCGCCGTGGCGGCGATCAGGGCATCCATGTCGGGCATCGGATCGACGGCCTGCAGTCGTGACGCCTCCAGCGCCACCAGCTCGTCGACAGCCAGCGTTCGCCCGACGAACATCGGTCGTACGACTTCGTCCAGCCACACCCTCAGCAGACCACCCGCAGTCGGGTCCCGCAGCCCCAGTCGTCTGACACCCACGTCGAGCTCGAGCAGCGTGATGGAGCTGATGGCCAGGTCAGCCACCGCCTGCTCGGCGAACCACGTCTCCAGACTCTCCGACGCCCCACGGCGGACGTCGCTCAGGACATTCGTATCGAGCAGATACCTCACAGATCAGGCACCCGGAGCGAGCCGCTGGTCCGATCTGGTAGTGGGAGATCGATGTCCTCGTGCCCGTACATGCGCAGTCGCAGTCCGGCTCTGTCCGTGCTCGCGACGATGCGGTCGTAGTCCGCGGCGGTGAGCAGGACGTGGCTGCGCCGCCCGTGGTCGGTGATCGTCACAGGCCCTGACTCGGCTGCCCGCTTCGCGGCACTGACGTCGCGGTTGAACTCTCGGCTCGTCATCGTGTGGGTCATCGCCCCTCCTGACACCTGAATGTACCTACTGTACCTACAGCGGGCCTCCCCTACGATGCCAGGCGTGACCGATCCCGAGATCACGTTCGTCCGCCTCACCGAGGTCGATCTCGACACCGTCACGGCCCTGCTGAACGAGCCGCGCAACGCCCGCCACCTGCCGTTGTCCCGCGGCGACACCTTCACCGCAGAGACGGCGGCGGCGTGGGTCGCGAGCAAGGACGGGCAGTGGGACGAGCACGGGTACGGACCGTGGGCCGTCCTGATCGACGGCGAGTTCGCGGGTTGGGGCGGCTTCCAGGCCGAGGAGAACGGCGCCGACTTCGCCCTCGTGCTGCGACCGAGCTTCTGGGGTCACGGCGAGACAGTGGTGCGGCAGGCCCTCGCTCGCGGCTTCGGCGAGCTCGGCCTCGAGCAGGTGCTGATCGCGCTGCCGTACAGCCGCCGCCCGGACCGGGTCGTCGCCCGCTACGGCTTCCTCCCCGACGGCGACGTGGAGTACGCGGGCACCCGCTTCCGTCAGTACCGGCTCACCCGGGCGGCCTGGTCGGCACGACCGAGCTCCTGACGAGTTGGTCAGCAGGATCACACTCCTGAGACGGGCCCGTGGGTTCGGACTGCCCTTAGCATGAGCGCACCGCGTCTCAGATAACACGGGCGACCAGCCGCGATCCGGCGAAGCACCCGCATGCTTGGAACGTCGCAACGTGGCGCCGTTCACCTTCGTCTCCGGGCCCGCTCCTCCAGGCGGTCCGGCCTGCGCTGGAGCCGCCACGTGAATGATCTCCGGATCGGCCTGTACGACCCCGCCCGCGAGTCGAGTGCCTGTGGCGTGGGCTTCATCACCCGCAAGGACGGTCGGCAGGACCACGACGTGATCGTCCGCGGCGAGCAGGCCCTGTGTGCCATCCCGCACCGAGGCGGCATGTCGTCCGAGGGCGTGGGCGACGGCGCCGGGGTGAGTGTCGACCTCTCGGTCCGCTTCTTCAGCGCCCTCACCGGCTGGCCCCTGGAGGCCGGCGCCTTCGGTGTCGCCAACCTGTTCATGCCGACCGACCCCGCGCAGGAAACCCGGGCCCGCGAGATCGTGCGTACGGCTCTGGAACGGCAGGGCCTGGAGGTGCTGCTCGAACGACTCGTACCGGTGGATCCGAGCGCGCTGCGGTCGGCCGCACTGCGTTACCAGCTGCCGATCGTGCAGTGGGTCTTCGTCGCGCCCGCCGACCGCACCCGGGGCGACGTCGATCGCGCCGCCAACGCCGCGCTGCTGGAGATCGAGCAGGCTGCGTACGAGAGTCCCGAGCTCGCCGGGCTCTACCCGCTCTCGCTCAGCGCCCGCACCCAGGTGCTGAAGGGCCGGTTGAACGCCGGTGAGGTGGTCCGCTACTTCACCGACCTCCTCGACCCGCGGCACGAGGTGCGCACCCTCTACTTCCACACCCGGTTCTCCACCAACACCGAGCCGCACCCGTCCATGGCGCAGCCGTTCCGGATGATGGCGCACAACGGCGAGCTGAACACCGACCGCAAGAACCGGCTCGCCGACGACGCCGGGGCCCGGGCCCGGTTGCGCCGGATCGTGCGTCCGCCCGGCCAGTCCGACAGCAGCCGGCTGGACCAGACCCTGCAGAGCCGGGTCTTCGACGACGGTCTCGACACCGTGGAGGCCGTGGTCTCGCTGATGCCCCCGGCGTGGGAGAACGACCGGAGTCTGCCCGCCGACATCCGCGACATGCTGGAGTACTTCTCGTTGTACGAGGAGAAGAACGACGGCCCGGCCGCGGTGATCTTCAGCGACGGGGACGTGGTCGGCGCCCGGCTCGACCGGCTCGGTCTGCGGCCGTTGCGCACGGTGGAGACCGAGGACTACCTGATCGTCGCCTCCGAGGCCGGTCAGGTGCCGCTGCCCGCCGACACCGTGGTCCACCGGGGTCGGATCGAGGCCGGCGGCATGCTCTACCTCGACCACCGCACCGGCCGGATCATGAGGACGCGGGAGGCGCTCGCCGCGCTGGCGGCCCGGCGCGACTACGGCTCCCTGCTGCACCAGGCCAGGGTCGCTCTGGACGCGCTGCCGGCGCCGTCGATCGACCGCGGCACCAGCACTCTCGGCTACGACGGGGACCTGAGTCTGCACGGCAGGTTCGTGGCGTACTCGCACAACCAGGAGAGCTTCCGGTTCATGATGGACCCGATGCTCGCCGACGGCTCGGAGCGCATCTCGGCGATGGGCTACGGCAACGCCATCAACGCGCTGTCCGACCAGGAGGGCGGCCTGGCCAAGTACTTCTCCCAGCGCTTCGCCCAGGTCACCAACCCCCCGCTGGACTCGATCCGCGAGGCCGACGGGATGAGCATGCGGGTGGCGCTCGGCGCCAAGCCGGACGGGCGCGGCGCGCTGTCGGAGGGTGCGCCGACCCGGCAGATCGTGATCGACTCGCCGATCCTGGACCACCTGGAGATGGTCAAGCTCCGCGAGCAGCAGGTCACGCCGCTGCAGCGGTTCGACCTGCTGTACTCACCCGTGCCCGACGCGCCGGCGGACAACGCCGCCGCCATGGTGGCCGCGATGGACCTGCTGTGCGACCAGATCGAGACCTTCGCCCGCGAGCAGGGCGGCATCGCCGTGCTGACCGATCGTTCGATCTCCACCGCCAGGGCGCCGCTGCCGCTCCTGCTGGGGCTGGCCGCGGTCAACCAGCGGCTGATCTCGACGGGTCTGCGGCTGCGGGTGTCCCTGATCGCCGAGAGCGGTCAGCTGCCGTCGTCCCACCACATCGCCTGCGCCCTCGGGTTCGGCGCCGCCGCGGTCTACTGTCTGACCGCGCGGCTGCGGGCCGAGGAGAAGTACCCGAGCCCGGCCGCGCCGGCGGGGGAGAAGACCGACACCGACCGCGCCTTCGACCGGTTCCGCAAGGCCGCTCTGAAGTCGTTGGCCAAGACCATGGGCCGGGTCGGGCTGTGCACCGTGGAGAGCTACATCGGCGGTGAGTTCTTCGAGCCCAACTACCTCGACACCCGGGACCCGGTGCTGGCCCGCTGCTTCCCGCACCTGGCCGCCCCGGTCGGCGGGGTCGGGTTCACCCGGATCGCGCAGGCCTCCACCGACTGGCACACCCGGGCCTGCGCGGTCGGCACCGAGAAGCAGGTGCCGCTGCTCGGCCTGTTCAAGGAGCGCTCCGACGGTGCCGGGCACTCGTACGGGCTGACGGCGGTCCGGGGCTTCGCCGACATGACCGAGGAACGGCCGTCGTTCGCCCCCGAGGGGGAGGAGCCGTCCGAGCTGCGACTGCTGACGCTCGGGTCAGCTGGACGACGCGTACGGGCTGAACGACGACGCCTACCGCAACACCGGCTACGAGGCCCTGACCGACGAGCAGATCGACGACTTCGCCATCACCCCCGGCTACCGCGACTTCGTGGCCACCACCCAGGCCGAGCGTGCTCGGCGACCATCGGCGCTGCGCGATGTGCTGGCGCTGCCCGCCGACGTCACCATGCTGACCACGGCCGACGAGTTCGCCCGCGAGCTCGGCCGGTTCTCGGTCGCGGGCAACTCCAGCGTGCGGGTCCGTGGCCTGAGTGTCGAGGCCCTCGGCCCGGACGGGTCGGCCGGGAACCCGGACGGCTTCCGCCTCCGACTGGTCGACGCCCCCCACGTCGAGCACGTCGCGTACGCGGGTCTGGCCGACTACCTGACCACCGACTACGGCGACGACGTCAGCGTGCTCGAGCTCGGTCCGGACGGCCTGGTGCTGAGCGCACGGGGGGCGGCGTACGCGTTCCTCGCCCTGCTGCAGCACTCTCCCGCCAGCGTGCCCCTGGCGGAGGTGCAGCCGGCCCACGAGATCACGTCCTCGCTGGCGTCGGGGGCGATGAGCCACGGTGCCCTGGTGGCCACCGCCCACGAGGCGGTCGCCCACGGCACCAACATGGTCGGCGGGATGTCCAACTGCGGTGAGGGCGGCGAGCACCACACCCGCGCCGGCACCATCCGGGGGTCGCGGATCAAGCAGTTCGCCTCCGGGCGGTTCGGGATCTGGGCGGGCTACCTGGCCGACCCGATGCTGCAGGAGCTGGAGATCAAGATCGGCCAGGGCGCCAAGCCCGGCGAGGGCGGTCAGCTGCCGGCGCCGAAGGTCACCGTCGACATCGCCGCCGCCCGGGGCGGCACCCCCGGCATCGAGCTCATCTCCCCGCCGCCGCACCACGACACGTACTCGATCGAGGACCTGGCCCAGCTCATCCACGACTGCAAGGCCGCCCGGGTGCGGGTGATCGTCAAGCTGGTGTCCTCGGAAGGCATCGGCACCATCGCGGTCGGCGTGGCCAAGGCCGGCGCCGACGTGATCAACGTGGCCGGCAACACCGGCGGCACCGGAGCCGCGGCCGTGACCAGCCTGAAGTACGCCGGTCGCTCGGCCGAGATCGGCGTGGCCGAGGTGCACCAGGCGCTCAGCGTCAACGGGCTGCGGGACAAGGTGGTGCTGCGCTGCTCGGGTGCCCACCAGACCGGCGGCGACGTCGTGGTCTCCGCCCTGCTCGGCGGGGACAGCTTCGAGTTCGGCACCACCGCGCTGATGATGCTCAAGTGCGTGATGGCCAAGAACTGCAACATCAAGTGCCCGGCCGGTCTCACCACCAACCCGGAGGTGTTCGACGGTGACCCCCGCGCCCTGGCGCAGTACCTGCTGAACATCGCCCACGACGTGCGGGAGATCCTGGCCAAGCTGGGACTGCGCTCGCTGGCCGAGGCCCGGGGCCGGACCGATCTGCTCCAGCTGCTGGACCACCCGGCCAGCGTCGGCGAGCTCGACGTCCGGGCCATGCTGACCCGGGTGCCGGAGCGGACGGTGGCCGACCCGGTCTACCTGGAGGCGGACTTCGCCGTCGACGACGCGCTGCTCGACCAGGTGACTGACCGGCTGTTCCGGGCCGGGGACTCCTCGGTGGAGATCGACGGGATCGCCCTGCGCAACCACCACAAGTCGGTCGGCGGGCAGCTGTCGGTCGATCTCGAGCGGCTGCTCAACCACACAGACACCGGCGACGACTCGCTCGACCGGGCGCCGGCGGTGCTCACCGACGACCGGGGCCGGCGGTTCCTGGCCGAGGGCTCGGTCCGGGTCGTCAGCACCGGCACGGCCGGTCAGTCCTACGGCGCCTTCTGCAACGACGGCCTCGAGCTGGACCACACCGGCACCGCCAACGACGGGGTCGCCAAGTCGCAGAGCGGTGGCCGGATCGTCGTCCGCACCCCCGGCGGCGGCAGCGCGGAGCCGGGCGGCAACGTGCTGATCGGCAACTTCGCCCTGTTCGGGGCGACCGGCGGTCGGACCTTCGTGCAGGGCGAGGCCGGTGACCGCTTCGCCGTCCGCAACTCCGGCGCCACCGCGGTGGTCGAGGGGGTCGGTGACTTCTGCTGCGAGTACATGACCAACGGCGCCGTCCTCAACCTCGGCACCTTCGGCAAGGGTCTCGGCAACGGCATGAGCGGCGGTTTCGTCTACCAGTACGACCCGTCCGGGGAGCTGGCCACCCACGCCAGCGACTCGCTGCTGGTGCAGCCGCTGGTCGGCTCGGACGCCGGACGGTCCGGGGCACCGTCGTTCCACGAGGAGGCGGTGCTGCTGATGCTGCAGTGGCACCTCGACTCCACCGGTTCCGCGCTGGCCGCCCGGCTGCTCGAGGACTGGGCGCAGACCCGCACCCGGATCGTGGTGGGCACGCCGACCGCGCTGCTGCTCTACCAGGACAGCGACCAGATCCTGGCCGCCAAGCCCCGCAAGGAGCTGCTGGACGAGCTCGCCACCTCGGTGGCCACGGACCGACTGCGGCAGTTCAAGCTGTCGCTGCGGGACGGGCACGCGGTCGCCGGTGGCCGTACGCCGGTGTTCGGCCAGCCCACCTCACCGGACGCGTACGCCGTGCTGTCGTCCTACACGGTGCTGGCCATCGCGCAGGAGATCGCGCTCGAACGGGTGCCAGGGACGGACGGACCCGGCGATCCGCGGATCACCGAGGCGGCCCGCAAGCTGGTGCTGACCGAGGACTTCGCCGTGCGTCAGAAGCTGCTGCGCTACGTCCGCGGCAAGCTCGAGCGGTTCGACGACGCCGAGCTCGCCGCCCAGATCGCGATGAAGCGTCTCGGTGACTACCAGCAGTCGCTGCAGCTGCGCAACGTGCGGGGCATGGACGCGCCAGGGACGTACGGGTGGATCCTGCACCAGCAGCAGAAGAACGCCAGCTGGCTCGACCGGTCGCAGTTCGACGAGCTGTTGGTGTCCGCCGCCCTCGACGACCTGGCTCAGCTGGCGCACGTGGCGCTGGCCGAGGAGGTGCCCGCGTGACCACATTGATCTCTATCCCCACCGACGCGCCGTTCACCCTCGATCAGCGGGCCTGGCTCGGCGGCTTCCTGGCCGGGATGGCTGCCGCCCGGCGGCACGACGAGGCGACCACCGCGCTGCCGACCCTCACCGTCGACATCGCGTACGGCACCCAGACCGGCAACAGCGAGGAGCTGGCCCTGCGGTTGGCGGGGGCGGTCCGGGGTCGCGGCCTCGGCGCGACCGTGCGGGCCCTCGACGACCTGGACGTCGCCGCGCTGCCGGCGACCTCGTACCTGCTGGTGGTCACCTCCACCTACGGCGAGGGGGAGATGCCCGACAACGCCGAGCTGTTCTGGGAGGCACTGGCCGCCGACGGTGCGCCGCGTCTGGAGCGCACCCGCTACGCGGTCCTCGCCCTGGGCGACAGCGGCTACGAGGGCTACTGCCAGGCCGGGCGACTGATCGACACCCGGCTGGAGCAGCTGGGTGCGGTCCGGGTGGTGCCGCGCGTCGACTGCGACGTCGACTTCGAGGACCCGGCCGCCGCCTGGCTGGACGACGTGGTGGAGCACCTGGCCGCCGAGGCCCCCGGGATGGCCGGGGCGGCCCTGCCGACGACCCCCGTCCCGGCGCCGACGGGTCCGCGACCGGCTCGCCAGCGGTGGACCCGCAAGGATCCCTACCGGTCCCGGCTGGTCGCCAACCAGGTGCTCTCGGGCGCCCGCAGCGCCAAGGAGATCCGCCACTACGAGTTCGACCTCGGCGACAGCGGCATCGGCTACGCGGCCGGCGACGCCCTCGGGGTCCTCCCGGTCAACGACGAGGCGCTGGTCGAGGCGCTGCTGGCCCGACTGGGCCTCGACGCCGACTCGTCCGTGGACGGCGGGACGCTCGGAGACCGGTTGACCACCGGCTGGGAGATCCGCACCCCCTCGCGGGACCTGCTCACCGCGCTCGCCGAGCGCGACCCCGAGGGCGATCTGGCGGCGGTGATGGCTCGCGGCGAACGCGACACGCTCGACCACTGGCTGTGGGGCAAGGACGTCCTGGATCTGCTGCTGACGAGCCCGGACACCACCTTCACCGCCGACGAGCTGTCCGGCCTGCTGCGGCCGCTGCAGCCGCGGGCGTACTCGATCTCGTCCAGCCCGCTGCACAGTCCCGATCGCGTCCACCTGACCGTGGCGTCGGTGCGACACGGGGCCGACCGGGTCCGTGGCGGGGTCTGCTCCACCTTCCTGGCCGACCGGCTGGGCGAGGGGGAGGTGGGCATCTACCTGCAGCCCAACGCCGCGTTCCGGGTGCCGGCCGACGACGACCGGCCGATGATCATGGTCGGGCCGGGCACCGGGGTGGCGCCGTTCCGCGGTTTCCTGCACGAGCGAGCGGCCCGCGGAGCGGCCGGGAAGAACTGGCTGTTCTTCGGCGACCAGCACCGGGCTGACGACTTCATCTACGCCGACGAGCTCGGTGAGCTGACCCGGGCCGGTGTGCTGCACCGCCTCGACCTGGCCTTCTCCCGTGACCAGGCGGAGAAGGTCTACGTGCAGACCAGGATGCTCGAGCAGTCGCGTGACCTGTACGCCTGGCTCGAGGACGGCGCGCACTTCTACGTCTGCGGCGACGCGACCCGGATGGCCAAGGACGTGGACGCGGCCCTGCGGCTGATCATCGAGCAGCAGCGCGGTCGCGGCCCCGAGGACGCCGTGGAGTACGTCGCGGAGCTGAAGAAGGCGAAGCGGTACGTCCGGGACGTCTACTGATCGCCCACTGATCCGCCCGTCCGGCGGACGTGAACTGATCAGCCCGTCCGGCGGACGTGAGCTGATCAGCCCGTACGGAAGACGTCAACGAGGCGACGAGGCACTGACGACGGCGTCGGCTGCTCGGCGGCCGGAGACCAGCGCGCCCTGGATCGACGCGGTGTCACGGTGGTCGCCGGCGAGGAAGACCCCACTGGCCAGCCGGGACGGCTGGCGGAGCTTCAGCGGTGGTGGCTGGTGGGGGAGCGCCGCGGCGACCACCTGGCTGGTGACCAGCTCCCAGTCGGACGGGTCGACGCCGTAGACCAGTCCGGCCTGGCGTCGGACGATCGCCTCTGCCTCGGCCGAGCCGTCGGCCGACACCGTCGAGCTCGCGATCAGGACTCGACCGGGCGGGGCGTAGGCGGGGGCGACGTTGGTCAGCACCGCCGAGTTGACCAGGGGACCCCGACGGTCGCCGTCGAGATGCAGCAGCTTCGCGGTGCTCGGCGGCTGGGGCGCGGTGTGCCAGAAGGTCGTGAGGGGTTTCATGGACGGCTCCGGGATGCCGGTCAGCTGGGCGGCGGCCCGCGGCGAGGTGGCCACGACCACGGCGTCCGCGTGGATCTCCTGGTCGTCGGTCCTGACCCGATGCTCGGCGACGTCGGTGACCCGGCGGCCGAGCCGGACCGCTCCCGCCGGCAGGCTCGCCGCCAGCAGCTCCGGCAGCCGGGAGATGCCGGTCGACGGGACGGCCGGTGAGCCCAGCAGGAAGGAGCGCAGGAGCAGGCGGACGAAGTTCGCCGACGTGCTGCCCTCCCAGTCGGCGAGCACCCCTGCCAGGAACGGTTCGAGCACCGCCGTCCGGAGCTGACCTCGGATCCCGGCCCGGTCGAGAGCCTCGGCCAGCGAGACATCCGGGCCGGAGAGCTGCCGTCGGACGGGAAGCAGGCAGGAGAGCGCCCAGCGGGCGAAGGCGAACCGTTCCGGCAGGGACCCGACCGGACTGCGCAGGGTGGCCGGCAGCAGCCGGGGGAGCCGACGGGGGTCGGCGAGGACCGAGCGCCCTTCACCGGCGGCCACGACCACCCCGGCACCGAAGGCGCGGAGGTCGAGCTGGTCGACGTCGACGACGAGAGGAAGGGCCGGGTAGGCGGGGTTGATGAGCTGGAAGCCGCGGTCGCAGCGGAAACCGTCGATCACGTCGGTCCGGACGCGACCACCGACCCCGTCGGACTCCTCCAGCACCAAGACCTCGCGGCCGGCGGCGACCAGTCTCTGGGCACAGGCCAGACCGGCCAGACCGGCCCCCACGACGACGATCGGTGACATCCGTGCAGCCTAGTGTCGGACCCGCCACGTGCCGCTTCGGCACCCGGACGCCCGGCACAGGGGGGAATCCGCGACTCCTTGGCTCGGCTCCGGTTCGGGCCGGGGATTCTGGGCTACGTTTGGGTCACGATTCCACGCCGACCCACCCCCGCGGGGAGGACCACGATGAACAAGAACCTTCTGACCGGATTGGGTGCTCTGACCGGCCTCGTCGGCATGGCCGGCATGATCCGGCTGATCGAGGGAGCGGGGCTCGCCTCGACGTTCTCCTGGGTGTTCCTGCTGCTCGCCATGGTGCCCTGGGTCGTGTACGCCGCGTGGCGGGCCCGTCACGGCAAGCTCGGTCGGTCCGGGGCTGCTGCGGTGCTGGCGATCGATGCCGTCGGTCTGATCGGGGTGTTCGTGTTCACGATCGGCCCGGTGATCGCGCTGGCCGCCTCGTTGGCCGCGTTCGTGGTCATCTGGGTGCACGACTGGCCGCCGCGCCGCGAGCGCGGCGAGGACGTCTTCGTGCGGATCGAGGACCTGTCCGGAGAGCCGGAGCGCGTCTCCTGATCGGGCGCCGCATCCCGCGGGCGGGCGGTGAGCTCGAGCTCCGCGGTCTGTCGAAGACGTACGACGGTCGTCCCGTGCTGCGTGATGTCGATCTGACGGTCGAGCCCGGCGAGGTGGTCGGTGTCTCCGGTCCCTCCGGGTCCGGTAAGACCACTTTGCTGCATCTGATCGCTGGTCTGGAGGACCCCGACCACGGCTCCGTACGGCTCAGTGGCGTCACCCTGACCGACGAGAACCTGCTGATCGTGCAGGACCGCCGCAACATCGCGCTGGTGGATCAGGGCGCCGTCCTCGACCGCGACGCCAACGTGGCCACCAACATCGCCATGGCGCTGCCGTCGGACAAGAGACGCCGACGAGTGGGGGCTCACCGGGTCGCCATGGTGCTGGATCTGCTCGAGCTGGACACCGCCCTGGCCGACAGCCGCCCGGGCCACCTGTCCGCCGGGGAGCGCCAGCGGGTCGCCCTGGGGCGCGCGATCGTGGGCTTCGGTCTCGGCGGACCGGAGGCCGCCGTGCTGCTCGACGAGCCGCTGTCCGCGGTGGAGGTCGGCGCCCGGGTCCGGCTGCTGCAGGCGGTGCTGGCCGACGTCGGCCAGCAGTCGATCCCGGTCGTGTTGGTCAGCCATGATCCCGAGGAGATCGCCGCGGTCGCGGGTCGCCGGGCGGCCCTGGTCGAGGGTCGGCTGCGGCCGACGCGATGACGTCAGCCGGCCTGCGGTCGACACCATGACGTCAGCCGGCCTCCGGCCGGGGTTCGAGACGGCCGTGGCTCCGTACCGCCGCGAGCTCTACCTGCACTGCTACCGCATGATGGCCTCGCCGCACGACGCCGAGGACGTGCTCCAGGAGACGCTGCTGCGCGCCTGGCGCGCCGCCGACACCTACGACGCCGCCCGTGGGTCGCTGCGCACGTGGCTCCACCGCATCGCGACCAACGCCTGCCTGACGGCGCTGGAGTCACGGCGGTCGCGGCCCCTGCCGTCCGGCGTCGGCGCTCGCTTCGACGATCCGACGGCACCGTTCGCGCCGGCCCCCGAGGTGCCGTGGCTGGTGCCGCTCCCGGTCGATCCGGCGACGTCGGCGGTCGAACGCCACCGGCTGAGGATCGCCCTCGTCGCCGCCCTCCAGCTGCTGCCGGCGCGGCAGCGGGCCGCTCTGCTGCTCCGCGAGGTGCTCGGGCTGCCCGCGGCCGAGGTCGCGGACGCGCTCGGCATGACCACGGCCGGGGTGAACAGCGCGCTGCAACGGGCTCGGGCCCGGCTCGCGGACACGCGGGGGGAGGCAGAGGCCGTCACCGCGGCGCCGGCGGAGCAGCGGGCGGTCGTCGACCGGTATGCGGCCGCCTTCGAGCGCGCCGACGTGCCGGCGATCGTGCGCCTGCTGGCGGCCGAGGTCGTGCTGGAGATGCCGCCGATGTGGAACTGGTACGCGGGCCCGGTCGACTACGCGGGGTTCATGACGAGGGTCTACCGGACCCGGGGTCGGGACTGGCGGACGGTGCCGGTGTGGGCGAACGGTGAGGCGGGCTTCACCGCCTACCTGGACGGCGCTCTCCATTCCGTCCAGGTGTTCACCGTCTCCGGTGGGCTCGTCCTCCGTGCCAGCGTGTTCGCCGACCCGGTGGTCTTCGAGGTGTTCGGGTCGGCGCCGCGGTATCCGGCTCCGCCCGGGGCGGATCGGTCCGACCGGCACCGATGAGCCGGGGGCCCGCCACCGGTATCACTGTCGAACCGGCGCCGTGCCGGTCATCAGGTGAGGAGTGAGTCATGGGCAAGATCATCGTCATCCAGTACGTGACGCTGGACGGTGTCGTCGAGGATCCCGACGGGCGCAGCGGCACCGATCGCGGCGGCTGGGCGTTCCGGTTCGGCCGCGAGCAGCTGGCCGGGGACAAGTTCGCCCTCGGACCGATCCTGCAGACGGGGGCGCTGCTGTTCGGGCGGCGCACCTGGGAGCACTTCTCCCGGCTGTGGCCGCAGCGAACGGATCCGGTCTCGACGGCGATGAACACCATGCCGAAGCACGTCCTCACCCGCACCGATCCCGATCTGACGGTCTGGGCGAATTCCCATCGGCTGACCGATGCCCCGGTCGAGGGCGCCCGTCGCCTGGCCGACGCGCAGGACGTGGTGGTGATCGGCAGTCTCGGCGTGGTCCGGGCGCTGGCGGCGGCCGGAGCGGTCGATGAGTACCGACTGCTGACCGTGCCGACTTTCCTCGGCGTCGGCGAGCGGCTGTTCGTCGACCAGGTGGACCTCGAGCCGGTGTCGGCGGTGAGCGAGGGACCGCTGGTCCTTTCGACCTACCGGCCGTGCGCGGCCACTACTCCTGGCTGAAGGCGAGCGCGGCGGCGCCGAGCAGGCCGGCGGTCTCCAGGATCGCCGGCCGGACCTCCAGCTCGGCGACGTAGTCGAGCACCGCGAAGTCCCGCAGGTGGCGCCGGAGGGGTTCGAAGATGACCTCACCCGCCTTGGAGACGCCGCCGCCGAGCACGACCACGGAGACGTCCAGCTCGGTCGCGGTGGTGGCGATCCCGGCGGCCAGGGCCCGCATCCCGTGGTCGATGACCCGCAGAGCCGTCTCGTCGCCCGCCCGCGCGTCCGCGGTCAGCGCGCGGGCGTCGTCGCCGCCGGTCCAGCCCTGTTCTCTGGCGGCGGCTACCAGGGCCGGACCGCGGGCGTACATCTCGGTGCAACCGTGCCCACCGCAGACGCACCGCGGGCCCCAGGCGTTGACGCTGATGTGACCCAGGTGGACGGCGTTGCCGGTGGAACCCGCGAAGAGTCGGTTGTCCACGACCACGCCGCCGCCGACGCCCGTGGAGAGCACGACCCCCATCATCGAGGCGACGTCGCGGCCGGCACCGAGCCAGTGCTCACCGAGGGCGAAGCAGTGCCCGTCGCCGGCCAGGCCGACGCTGACCGCGTCCGCTCCGTACGCCTCCGCCAGCACCGCGCGCACCCGGGCCGAGATCTCGAAGCCCCGCCACGCACCGATGTTCACGGGCGAGATGGTGCCGGCGGGTCCGTCGATGGGTCCGGCGGAGGAGATGCCGACCCGGATCCGGTCACCCGCCGGCTGCAGGTCGTCGAGCAGGCCGCGGACCGCGGACTCGACGCCGGCGAACACGGTCTCGGGGTCGCTGGAGGCCACTGTGGGGTGCAGCTCGTCGGTCAGGATCGTGCCGTCGGCGTCCACCACGGCCGCGGCGATCTTGGTGCCACCGATGTCGATGGCCAGCACGGTCTCGCTCATGCGCGTCACCTTAGCGGCGTGCCTGCCCCGCGGCGGGTCAGTAGAGTGGTCGATCGTGGCTGGCTCGGACTTTCCTGCAGAACTCTCGGCTCTCGACAAGGCTCTGACCTCGATCGAGGCCGTCGTCGACCCGGCGACCAAGAAGATCGAGATAGCGGCGCTGTCGGAGGAGGTCTCCGCGCCGGACCTGTGGGACGACGTCGACAACGCGCAGCGGGTCACCTCGAAGCTGTCCGCCCTGCAGTCCGAGGTCGACAAGCTGGCCGAGCTGCGCTCCCGGCTGGACGACCTGACGATCCTGATCGAGCTGGCCCAGGACGAGGCCGACGCCCCGTCGCTGGCCGAGGCCGAGACCGAGCTGACCTCGCTGCACAAGGCGGTGGAGTCGCTCGAGGTGCGCACCCTGCTCGCGGGCGAGTACGACCCGCGCAACGCGCTGGTCACCATCCGCTCCGAGGCCGGCGGCATCGACGCGGCCGACTTCGCCGCCATGCTGCTGCGGATGTACCTGCGCTGGGCGGAACGGCACGGCTACCCGACCGAGGTCTACGACACGTCCTACGCCGAGGAGGCTGGCATCAAGTCCGCCACCTTCCAGGTGCGGGCGCCGTACGCGTACGGGACCCTCTCGGTCGAGCAGGGCACCCACCGGCTGGTGCGGATCTCCCCGTTCGACAACCAGGGCCGGCGGCAGACGTCCTTCGCCGGGGTCGAGGTGCTGCCGGTGACCGAGGAGACCGACCACATCGACGTGCCCGAGGCCGACATCCGGATCGACGTGTTCCGCTCCTCGGGTCCGGGCGGGCAGAGCGTCAACACCACCGACTCGGCGGTGCGCATCACCCACCTGCCGACCGGCATCGTGGTCTCCTGCCAGAACGAGAAGTCCCAGCTGCAGAACAAGGCCGCCGCGCTGCGCGTGCTGCAGTCCCGACTGCTGGAGAAGGCGCGGCGGGACCGGGAGGCGGAGATGAACCTGCTGAAGGGGGACGGCGGCAACAGCTGGGGCTCCCAGATGCGCTCGTACGTGCTGCACCCCTACCAGATGGTCAAGGACCTGCGCACCGACTTCGAGGTGTCCTCACCCGACGCCGTGTTCGACGGCGAGCTGGACGGTTTCATCGAGTCCGGCATCCGCTGGCGCCGCACGAGCGAGATCGCCGGCTCCTGACGCCGGCCCGGCGACGCAGGCCGTCAAGGCCCGGTAATCACAGTCAGGTCACCTACACTCGACGCTGGCCTGTCTCCGGGTACCACGCCCGGCTCCTGTCGTCTACCCCGGCCGAGGCGTGACGTGATTCGTTTCGACAACGTGAGCAAGACCTACGACGGACAGCGGCGCGCTGCCCTCTCCGATGTGTCGGTCGACATCGACAAGGGGGAGTTCGTCTTCCTGGTCGGACCGTCCGGGTCCGGGAAGTCCACCTTCCTGCGCCTCATCCTCCGCGAGCAGCGCTCCAGCAAGGGCAAGGTGTTCGTCGCCGGTCGCGAGCTGAACAAGCTGCACAGCTGGAAGATCCCGGCCATGCGTCGAGAGATCGGCACGGTCTTCCAGGACTTCCGGCTGCTTCCCAACAAGACGGTCGCCGAGAACGTCGCCTTCGCGCTGCAGGTCATCGGCAAGCCGTCCTCGACCATCAAGCGGGTGGTGCCGGAGGTGCTCGACCTGGTCGGCCTCGACGGCAAGGGCGGTCGCCTGCCCGACGAGCTGAGCGGCGGCGAGCAGCAGCGGGTGGCCATCGCCCGCGCCTTCGTCAACCGTCCCAAGATCCTGATCGCTGACGAGCCGACCGGGAACCTGGACCCGGCGACCAGCGTCGGCATCATGAAGCTGCTCGACCGGATCAACCGCGCCGAGACCACGGTGTTGATGGCGACCCACGACTCGACCATCGTCGATCAGATGCGGAAGCGCGTGATCGAGCTCGACGACGGCGAAGTGGTGCGGGACCAGAGCCGCGGCGTGTACGGCTACCAGTGACCCGGTCGGTTCCCTTCCCGCCCCACCCGGCCCGACCCGTCGCCTGACACCGAGGACCCAGCATGCGTTTCCGTCACATCTTCTCCGAGACGTTCGCCGGCCTCCGGCAGAACCTGACCATGACCCTGGCCGTGGTCATGACCATGTGGGTGTCGTTGTCGCTCTTCGGCGCCGGCCTGCTGGCCAACCAGCAGGTCGACCTGTTCAAGGGCAACTGGTACGACAAGATCGAGATCTCGGTCTTCCTCTGCACCCCCGACGTGAGCGGCGAGCAGTGCGAGCCCGGTCAGGGCGTCACCGAGGCCCAGAAGGACACCATTCGGCAGACGTTGGAGTCGAACCCCGAGGTGGCGCCCGGCGGTGTCTACTTCGAGACCAAGCAGGAGGCCTGGGACGCGTTCCAGAAGGCGTACGCCAACAGCCCGATCCAGGACTCACTCACGGTCGACCAGATGCAGGAGTCGTTCCGGGTCAAGCTGAAGAACCCCGAGCAGTACGAGGGAGTGGTCAGCTCGGTGGTCGGGCTGAAGGGCGTCCAGGCCATCCAGGACCTGAAGAAGTACCTCGATCCGCTGTTCTCCTGGCTCCGCCTGCTCCAGTGGGGCACCATCGGCGCCTCGGTGCTGCTGCTGCTGGCGGCCGCGCTGCAGATCGGGAACACCATCCGTCTGGCCGCTTTCGCCCGACGGCGAGAGATCGGCATCATGCGCCTGGTCGGAGCGAGCAATCTCTATATCACACTGCCGTTCCTTTTTGAAGCGGTGATCTCTGCGCTTATCGGCATTCTGTTCGCATCCGTCACACTCGTCACAGGCGTTTACTTCATCATCATGCAGAAAGCTCAAGTCTCTATTCGGACTTTACCGTGGATTGGGTGGCAACAGACGGGTTGGGCCCTCTTAGGGGTTGCCGTCGTGGGGCTCGCGCTGTCTATCATCCCGACGCTGATAACGACTCGGAAGTACCTCAGGGTGTAATAAGGAAAACCTCAACCTCGATTGCACCTTGAGAGTCTCGAACCCTTTGGTTCGGGGTCTTCGATGCGATTGGGGATTGAGCTGTGGCACCGGTATTCAGGCACGTACGGCTGGTGGTCGCCGTGGGTATCTGCTCCGCGGTGACCGCCGCCCTCCTGGTCCCACCGGCCTCGGCCGACGACCTGAGCGACCAGCGCGACCAGGTCAAGGCGCAGCAGGCCGCCAAGAAGCGCGAGCTGAACGAGTCGTCACGGGCGCTGAACTCGGCCGCGGACGCGGTCGATGCGGCCGAGTCGCAGCTGGCCGCCGCTCAGGCCGCGCTTGCGCAGACCCGGATCGAGCTCGCCACCGCGCGGCGCGTCGACACCGCGATGGCTGCCAAGCTCAAGGCGGCGGAGGTGGCTCTGGCCAAGGCGAAGGCGGCGGTCAAGGCGAACCAGAAGAAGCTGGACGCCGAGAAGGCCCTCGCCGGTCAGATGGTGCGGGACGAGTACCAGCAGCAGACGAACCTGCTGCCGGTCGCCCTCTTGATGACCGACACCGGGACCGCCGACATGGCGACCCGGATCCAGTGGTCCACCACGATGTTCGACACCACCGCGGCCACCATCGACCGGACCGAGGTCCTGCAGGCCAAGCTCGACGCCGCCAAGGCCAAGCAGGCGGCGATCGAGAAGGAGATCGCCGCGGACCGCAAGAAGGCGGCCGCCAACCTGGTCGCGAAGCGGCAGCTGGAGTCGCAGGCGACGCAGCAGCAGGCCGGCGTGGCCGCGCTGCTGTCCCAGCGCCAGTCGGCGGCCTCGCAGGCGGCCACCCAGGTCGCGCAGGACAAGCAGGACTACACCAGGCTGACCCAGGAGCGGGCGAGCGTCGAGCAGCGGATCGCGGTGCGGATCGCCAAGGCCAAGGCCGAGGCGGCGCGCAAGGCCGCGGCTGAGCGGGCGGCCAGGATCGCTGCCGCCAAGGCGGCGGCGGCCGAGCGAGCCCAGCGCAAGGCCGAAGCGAAGCGGGAGCGGGCCAAGCAGCGCGCCGCACAGCGGCAGGCCGATGCCGCCGCCGCTGCCGAGGAGAGCTCCAGCTCCAGGGGCAACTCGAGCTCCAGCAGCGACTCCGGCTCCAGCAGCGACTCCAGCTCCAGCAGCAAGGCGACCAAGAAGTCGAAGAGCGACTCGGGGTCCAGCTCGAGCAGCTCCGGCCGCAGCGCCGGCCACGGCTTCTCCTACCCGGTCAACGCACCGATCACCTCGCCGTACGGGATGCGGTTCCACCCGATCCTGAAGTACTGGAAGCTGCACGACGGCACCGACTTCGGCGCCAGCTGCGGTCAGGCCATCCGGGCCCCGTACGGCGGCAAGGTGGTGGAGAAGTACTACAACGCCGGCTACGGCAACCGGCTGATCGTCGACCACGGCGTGGTGGACGGGCAGTTCGTGACCACGGCGTACAACCACGCCATCCGCTACACCGTCGGGGTCGGCGACCACGTCAGCAAGGGCGAGGTGATCGGCTACGTCGGCACCACCGGCTACTCCACCGGCTGCCACCTGCACCTGATGGTCTTCCTGGACGGCAAGCTCCGTAACCCGATGACCTGGTTCTGACCCGCCTTTTGCACCGCTATCGACACGGGGCGGTCACGACCGGAGGTTCGTCGGGGTGTCCGGCGCCCAGGCACGCACCTCGCTGCGTTCTCCTCGGTCGCGATGCGACTCGGCATCCCTCCCTCGTCGGCCTGGCGATGCACGCACCTGGACACCGGACACCCTCGACGAACTTCCGGACGCAACCACCAGTGTGGGTTTTACTCCAGACGACTGCGCCCCAGGTGCTGGCAGGATGGACACATGGCGAAGGAGACGGGACGCAAGATCGTCGCGCAGAACCGCAAGGCTCGGCACGACTATCACATCGGGGACACCTACGAAGCCGGGCTGGCGCTCAGCGGCACCGAGGTGAAGTCGCTGCGCGAGGGCCGAGCCACGTTGGCGGACGCGTTCGCGACCGTGGACGACGGCGAGGTGTGGCTCCGGGCCGCGCACATCCCGGAGTACAGCCACGGCACCTGGACCAACCACACGGCACGGCGCACCCGCAAGCTGCTGCTGCACCGCCGGGAGATCGACAAGATCGCGCGCGAGCTGGAGACCAAGGGGTCCACCCTGGTCCCGCTGGCGATCTACTTCACCGACGGGTACGCCAAGGTGGAGATCGCCATCGCCACCGGTAAGCGCGAGTACGACAAGCGTCAGTCCATCGCCCAGCGCGAAGCTGACCGCGAAGCCCAGCGGGCCCTGGCCACGCGGACCCGGCGAGGTCGCTGATGAGGCGGGTGGTCCGCGGGATCCTGCTCGTCCTGGCCGGGTTGCTGCTGGCCCTCGGGTTCTCGGTGGCGACCTCGACAACCGCCTCGGCGGCCGGGGACCAGATCGACAAGTTCGCGATCGAGTACGAGATGGGCACCGACGGTGTGCTGCAGGCCAAGGAGACGATCGTCTGGCGGTTCGGTTCGGACTCCGGCCGTCACGGCATCGACCGCTACTTCGTCACCCGCGAGCCGTACGACGACCAGCAGGACGCGGTCTACACCGTCGACGTCGAGTCGGTCACCAGCCCGGACTCCGGGGTGGCCACGCAGTACAGCGAGAACACCTACAAGACCGACAACGGTCGCGGCGAGCAGCTGCGGATCCGGATCGGTGATCCCGACCAGACCGTCAGCTCACCGACGGCGACGTACGTGATCACGTACTCGGTCAAGGGCGCGATGCGCACCTTCAGCGGCTACGACGAGTTCTACTGGGACGCCATCGGGTCGGACTGGAAGGCGCCGATGACGAACGTGTCGGTCAAGGCCACCGTGCCGGGCGGGGCACAGGAGCTGAGCTGCTTCGCCGGGCCCGTCCAGAGCAAGGCGGACTGCACCTCGGACAGGATCGTCGACGGGGTGGGGGAGTTCACCCAGGCCAGCCTGCCGGCCGGCCAGGGGATGACCATCGGCGTCAAGATCAAGTCCGGGCTGATCACCGACAACGCCCCGCACCTGGAGACCGACGGCAGCAAGCTGAGCGCCGGGGAGACGGCGGGTCTGATCGCCCTCGCCGGCGTGGGTGCCGTGTCCCTGATCGGCTCGCCGATCGTCGGCACCCTCTGGTGGCGCAAGAACGGTCGCGACCAGCGGTACGCCGGTCTCGCGCCGGGCACGGTGCCGTTGCCGGGTCAGCAGGCTCCGGTGGTGCCCAGCGATCCGGACCTGCCCATCCCGGTGGCCTTCACCCCGCCCCGGATCCCGGTGGCGGAAGCGGGCCTGTTGATCGACGGCCAGGTGGACACCCGGGAGACCGCGGCCACCATCATCGACCTGGCCGTCAAGGGCGCGCTGACGGTGCAGAGCGAGGGCAAGAAGGACTTCCAGGTCACCCTGGTCGACCCGAACCGTGCCACGGCTCCGCACGAGATGGTGCTGCTCACCGAGCTGTTCGGTGGCCGTCCGCCCGGCGCGGTCGAGGACCTGTCCAAGCAGGGGAGTCTGACCGCGGCGCATCAGGCGATGCAGACCTCCGTCCGCAACCAGGTGGCCAGCCGAGGATGGTTCCGCAAGGTGCCGTCGGCGGCCGCCACCAGCAGCATCGGGTTCGGCATCGTCGTGTTCGGCATCTTCCTGGCCTTCGTCGTCGGTGCGGCCGTCCTGCTGGTGCTGCTGCCGCTGCTGCCGATCGTGATCACGTTCGCGATCGTCCGGTTCAAGCTCCGCCGGGGGCAGCGAACCGCCGACGGCCGAGCCGTCTGCGACCAGGTAGAGGGCTTCAAGACCTACCTCGCGACCGCCGAAGCCGATCAGATCCGGTTCGAGGAGGGCGAGGACATCTTCTCCAAGTACCTGCCCTGGGCGATCGCCTTCGATCTCGCCGACCGGTGGGCCAAGATCTGCGGGGATCTGGTGGCCATGGGCCGCCTGCCCAACGAGACGCCCTACTGGTACGCGGGCTCCTACAACATGGCCGCCTTCAACACCGGGTTCCTGACCAGCAGCCTGGCCACCGCCGCCGCCCCGGCTCCCTCCTCCGGAGCCGGCGGCACCGGCTTCGGCGGGGGCAGCTCGTTCGGCGGCGGAGGGTTCTCCGGCGGCGGTGGCGGTGGTGGTGGCGGCGGCTCCTGGTAGAAGAGTCTCAGCGCGCAGCGGACCAGCGAGTGACGACTGGCGGAGTTAGCGGACCGCGACGAGGTCGACCACGAAGATCAGGGTCTCGCCCGGCTTGATCACACCGCCGGCGCCGCGGTCTCCGTAGCCGAGGTGCGGCGGGATCACCAGCTGGCGACGACCGCCGACCTTCATGCCGGCGACGCCCTCGTCCCAGCCCTGGATGACGCGCCCCGCGCCGAGGGGGAAGTCGAGCGGCGCGCCGCGGTTGTAGGAGGCGTCGAACTCCTCGCCCGTGCTGTGGGCCACCCCGACGTAGTGCACCCGCACCTGGTCGCCTGCCTTGGCTTCCGCGCCCTCGCCGTCGATCAGGTCGATGACCACGAGCTCCGTCGGCGTCTCGCCCTCGTAGAAGTCAACTTCTGGTTTCTCAGTCATGGGCGACCAACTTACCGGTGGCGCGGCGGCGGAGGTGACGTGATCGGATCCGGGTCGTCGTCCCTCGTCTCCCCCCGGCCTCCAGCGCGCGGACCCACCTGAGCTCAGCTCAAGGAGCTGAGGTCGTCAGGCACGTCGACGGCGTAGCGGCGCAGCACGTCCAGCTCGACGACTTCGAGCACCCGCTCGTTGGTGGCGGTCAGCACGATCGGTGCCGCCGCCCCGGCCTCGTGAGCCTGCAGCCAGCGCTCCAGCAGCACGCACCACCGGTCGCCGGGTCGCAGACCCGGGAAGCCGTACGTCTCGATCGGCGTGCTCAGGTCGTTGCCGACGGAGCGCTGGTGGGCCAGGAACTCGTGCGTGACGACGACGCAGACGAGATGGCGGGCTCGCGCCGGACCGCAGGTACAGTGACCGTCCCGGTAGAAGCCGGTGATCGGGTCCAGGCCGCACGGCTCGAGCTCGCCGCCCAGCACATTGCGTTCGCTCGGCACCAGCCCAGTCTGCGGCAACCGTTGCCCCTGCAACAGTCCCCCCACGGTCATCGTCATCGGCCGCCGGCCCTGAGCCGTGGCGGCACGTCCCAGTCGTCGTCGTCGGTGCGGAGCACGCGAACCGCGGCCACCCCCATCACGAGCGCGGTGAGTCCCCAGCCCAACAGATCCAGCGGGTGGTTGCCGGTCATTGCGGCAAGCAGGTGCAACGGCTGGGAGATTCCCATCAGCACCGCCCAGATCCAGTGCACCGATCCTGATCTCCAGAGGGCGAAGCCGAGCAGCACTGTGCCGACGATGTGACCGACCACGAAGATCGTCAGGGGCGCCAGACCCGCCGGATGATCCATCACCGCCACCAGCAACGGCACCAGCTGGGCGGGCTCGACACCCGCCGCGGGGGCGACCAGGAGCAGCAGGTCGACAATCGCGCTCCAGCTCAGTCCGAGGTAGCCGGCGATCAGCAAGGGTGCGGCCACCGCCGTCAGGCGGGGTGCGCCCGGACGAGTCAGCCGGGTCACCGCGTACGCGCCGGGGACCAGGGTGAACAAAGCGATCAGCCCGAGCACGATCACCGCCTGCTGGCTGGCGGCATCAGCCTGGGCCTTGGCGATCATGACGGCGGGGGAGTCGCTGGTGTCGTAGGGCAGGACGAAGCGCAGCACGGCGACGGCAGCGGGGCCGACCGGCATCAGGATCGCGGCGGTCCAGCGGGCCAGGGGCCGGGTGTCGCGGAGTCGTACGGTGGCGGTGCGCGGCCGCTCGGTCGTGGTGGTCATCGCCTCAGCCCTGGATCGGTACTGGGCGGCGTGCAGGCGACAGCATCAGCGCCACCGCAATCGCGGTGACGGTGACTAACACGGCCGCGGCGATCACGAACGGGGCCGGCGGCCCGGCGAAGAAGGCGGGCAGTGCCGTGACGGCCGACAGGATCCGCGTTCCGGCCACGATCCGGATGGCGCCGCGGCTTCGGCGCAGCCACGCGATCACGACGAAGACAAGGGTGACCGCGCCGAGGATGCCGGCCAGCACGATGACGCCGAGCGGGGGTGCGACCTGCGCCCGGTCGACCGGCACGAGCAAGGAGCCTAGGACGTCGGACAGGGCCAGCAAGCCGGCCAGGACCAGACCCACCTTCACCCGGGTCGTGAGCGGGGCCGGCGGTCCGGCGAGCGTCGTGGTCATGGCATCTCCTTGTGGTGAGGGCTCCGACCGAGCACGTGACCCGGTGTCGAGCGGGTGATCCAAGGCTGCCGCCGCCATCGTCCCGCAGCCTCGGTGCGGGACCACCGGCGACCGGGAAGTCCTCCCGGGCGGGCCGGGTGCTGGCCCCTACCCGGCCGGGCTCGCGACGCGTCAGGATGAGCAGATGAGCGACGCTGTCGGCCCTCCTGTGATCCGGGTGGTGCTGGCCGACGACCACCCGGTGGTCCGCCAGGGGCTGGGTGCCTTGATCAACTCGTTGGACGGGTTCGAGGTGGTGGGGCAGGCGGCCGACGGTGAAGCCGCGGTGCGCGAGACCCAGCTGAACAGGCCCGACGTGGTGATCATGGACATCTCGATGCCGGGGCTGAGCGGTATCGAAGCGACTCAGCGGCTCCGGACGGCGGTGCCCTCGACCGCGGTGCTCGTGTTGACCATGCACGATGATGACGACACGGTGTTCGCCGCCATGCAGGCCGGTGCGAGCGGCTACTTGCTCAAGGGCGCCGAGCAGCAGGAGATCGCCGACGCCCTCCGTGCGGTCGTGGCCGGCCAGGCGATCTTCGGCCCCGGGGTGGCGCAACGCGTCCTCGGCTACTTCGCCTCGGCGCCGCGCAGTGTGCCCGCCTTCCCCGAGCTGACCGATCGCGAACGGGAGATCCTCGACCTGATCGCCCGCGGGGCGTCCAACGGTCAGATCGCCGCTCGTCTCGTGCTGGCCCCGAAGACCGTGAGCAACCACATCTCCTCGATCTTCGCCAAGCTGGCGGTGGCCGGCCGGTCGGAGGCGATCGTGCGCGCCCGCGAGGGCGGACTCGGTCGCTGATGATCATCGCGGTACGAGGCCTGGCGGTGGTGACTGCTCTGTCGGGCCTGCTCGGCTTCGGCATCGGCCACGAGCCCGGCACCGGCGTGGACGTCAGCCTCGGCGCCCTCGTCTGGGGACTCGGCTGGTTGACCGTCGCCTGGGTCCTGGTGGCGAGACGGGCGAGTCGGGTGGTGGCCCTGCTCGCCGTCGCCATCGGCGTGCTGCTCATGGCGAGCAGCCTGTCCCGGGCCGGTTGGGTGCCCGTCGAGCTGGCCTGGACACTCGCGTCGATCGCGGTCATCGGGCTGCTGCCGGTCCTGTGGATCTGGTACCCGGACCGGCCACCGCGCCTCGTGAGCACCATCTGCCTGCCTGTCCCGATCGGCTTCGCCGTGGCCGCGCTCCTGTGGCCGCAGCAACACGATCTCGTCGTCTCGGTGGCTGCTCTGGTGGTCCCGCTCGCCGTCATCGCGGCGGTCTGGTGGCGGCTGGAGCGGGGAGACGTCGAGGAGCGGGACACGGTCCTCTGGAACGCCTACGGGGTCGGCGGTGCAGCCCTGCTCACGGTGCCGTTGGGCTTCGTCGGATTCAGCTGGCCGTCCGTGGTGCTCCAGCTGCTCCTGCTGCTCGGCACCTGCGTCGTCGCGGTGATCGGTGTGGTCGCGCCGGCGGCGGCGGACATCCGCCTGGTGATCGTTACCTCGGTGGTCTACGCCGTGACCGTGATGGTGATCGTCGCCGTCTTCTCCGGCACTGCGGCAGTCATCCAGCTCAGCACCGGGACGGCGCCCACGGGGGGCAGTCTCGCCCTGATCGCGGCGGGCGGTGCCGCGCTGTTCCTGCCCATCCGACGACTGCTCACCGGTGCGCTCGACCGGATGCTCTTCGGCGATCGCCAGGACACCATCACCGTGGCCTCCCGCTTCGGCGAAGAGCTCTCGGCCGCGGGTGAGCCGCTGGCCGCCCTCCGGGCCCTCCGGGAGGTCCTCTACCTGCCATACGTCGCGCTGGAGACCGACGTGGTGACAGCGACCGGCGAGCCGCCGGACGAGGGCATCGTCCGCATCCCCCTTGTGGTCGGGGCGGAGCGACTCGGCCTCCTGGTGATCGGCCTGCGTGCCGGCGAGCGACGGCTCTCCCGGCAGGATCGCGACGCGCTCCGCATCGTCACACCCGCCCTCGCCCACGCCCTCCAGGCCCGGGTCCTGGCCGAGGAGCTGCAGCGCTCCCGCAACCTTGTGGTCACCGCGGTCGAGGACGAGCGACGGCGGCTGCGTCACGACCTGCACGACGGGCTGGGTCCGACACTGACCGGCATCGCGTACGCCACCGACGCGGCCCGTAACCAGCTGCGGACGGACCTCGAGGAGACCGACGGGCTGCTGGCGACCATCAGGGGAGAGACCGGAAACGCGATCAGCGAGGTGCGCCGGCTGGTCGACGGCTTGCGACCGTCCGCCCTGGATCAGCTCGGGCTCCTCGGTGCGCTGCGCCAGCACGGCACCCACCTGCACACCGCCGACGGCCGCCGACTCGACGTGACACTGGCCGTGCCCGATCCGATGCCGCCGCTGACCGCGGCCACGGAGGTGGCCGCCTACCTCATCGTCAGTGAGGCCCTCACCAACGTGGCCCGGCACGCCGGCTGCGACACCGCCGAGGTGACCATCTCGGTGGACGAGCCGATGATGGTGATCGCCGTCGAAGATCGCGGCAGTGCTCGCGGCTGGACACCCGGCATCGGGCTGGCGTCGATGCGGGAACGTGCCGAGCAGCTCGGGGGCACGTTCGAGGCCGAAGCCGACGGCGACGGCGGCCGGATCCGGGTTGTCCTGCCGATCGGAGGAGTCGCCCGGTCTGCTCCTCGGGGTCGGACTGGGGGAGAGCCCGATGGCTCCGACCCGCCGACGAGGGGAGCATGGTCACCATGAGCGCCACCTTCGAGCATCCCAGCCTCCACCTCCCCGTCACCGAGGAACAACGCGACCGAGCCGAGCACTGGCTCCAGGAGGCGTACGCCGACGGGCGCGTCTCCTCCGAGGAGTTCGACCGCCGCATCGGCCAGGTGCTCGGTGCCGGCACCCGCAAGGAGCTGAACGAGGCGTTCTACGGTCTCGTGCAGGTGCCGTCCACCTCGCGGGCGATGGGGGTGCACCCGGCGTACCAGCCGCTGATCGGCCAGCAGGCCAAGCAGCAGGCCGGCCGCGGGGTCGCCGGCGCCGCACACTTCTCGGCGCTCCTCACCTCGATCTTCGGTCCCTTGGTGTTCTTCGCGCTGAGCCCCCAGGGCAGCTATCCGCGCAAGGAGGCCGCGAAGGCCTTCAACTTCCAGCTCGTCGCTCTGGGTAGCTGGATCGGTCTGCTGATCCTGCAGGGCGTCACCGGGCTGGGGATCTTCGACTTCCTGGTCGGACTGGCGTTCCTGGGCTGGGTGGTGCTGACGGTGCTCAGCGGGGCCAAGGCCCTGCAGGGTGACGACTGGACCAACCCGGTCAAGAAGATCGTCAAGGTCGAGGCGCTGACCGAGAAGTAGGACGTTCTGGACCGCCGGACGACACGGCGCGGGCACCTGGGAAGCAACCGGGATGCCTGCGCCGTCGGCACCGGGTAGAGTGGTCCTGCACAACTCAACAGGGGGTGATCGGTTTCGACTTGGGTCGGTAGACCCAGGCGAAGCGGGCCGAGAATCCAAGGTCAACTCGTTAATGTTCCTTGGAAACCAATAAGTGCCAAGACTGAACGCACTGACTTCGCTCTCGCTGCCTGATCAGTGATCGAAGGGTCAGCCCGGGCGTGCCTTCGTCCCGGAATCTGGCCTCATCAAGAAGGCTCACCTGTTAGGAGCGGTCCCAGGACCTAACGGGAACATCAACTGAGACTGGGCCTGTCTGCAACGTGCTGGCGCGAGTGCAGGGGCCGAGAAAACGACTATCACCAGCTGCGCCCGGAGAAGTCCTGGATCGTCGCTCGAGGACGCGGGTTCGATTCCCGCCACCTCCACCCCTGACCCACGAGGGTCGGCCCCACCCGGGGCCGGCCCTCGTGGTGCTCTACTGTCGGTTTGACTCACCCACCGGCGGAAGGAACGTGCACACGTGTCCGAGCAACCCAACATCTTGATCCTCTGGGGGGACGACATCGGCGTCTCCAACCTGAGCTGCTACAGCGACGGGATCATGGGTTACCGGACCCCCAACATCGACCGCATCGCCGCGGAAGGCGCCCGGTTCACCGACTACTACGGCGAGCAGAGCTGCACCGCCGGACGCGCCGCCTTCATCACCGGCCAGAACCCGTACCGGACCGGACTGACCAAGGTCGGCATGCCCGGAGCCGACATCGGTCTGCGCGCCGAGGACCCGACCATCGCCACCGCGCTCAAGGCGCAGGGCTACGCGACCGGGCAGTTCGGCAAGAACCACTTCGGGGACCGGGACGAGTTCCTGCCCACCGCGCACGGCTTCGACGAGTTCTTCGGCAACCTCTACCACCTGAACGCGGAGGAGGAGCCGGAGCTCGACGACTACCCGACCGAGGAGGATATGCCCGGTTTCCGCGAGAAGTTCGGGCCGCGGGGGGTCATCCACTCCTGGGCGAACGAGGACGGAACGCAGCGGATCGAGGACACCGGCCCGCTGACCAAGGAGCGGATGAAGACGATCGACGACGAGGTCGTGCCGGAGGCGTTGCGCTTCATCGGCGACGCCCAGGCCGCCGACCAACCGTTCTTCGTCTGGTTGAACACCACCCACATGCACTTCCGTACCCACATCAAGGACGGCAGTCGCGGCAAGGCCGGCCGGTGGCAGTCGGAGTACCACGACACGATGGTCGACCACGACGAGCTCATCGGTCAGGTGCTCGACTTCGTCGACGACCAGGGTCTGGCCGACAACACGATCGTCATCTACTCCACCGACAACGGTCCCCACATGAACACCTGGCCCGATGCGGGGATGACCCCGTTCCGGAACGAGAAGAACTCGAACTGGGAAGGTGCCTACCGGGTGCCGGCGTTGATCCGTTGGCCCGGGAAGATCGAGCCCGGTCGGGTGCTGAACGGCATCGTGAGCCACGCTGACTGGTTCGTCACGCTGCTCGCCGCGGCCGGTGCCCCCGACATCGGAGATCGGCTGAAGGCAGGGGCGGAGCTCGGGGGGACCACCTACCGGGTGCACCTGGACGGGTTCGACCAGATCGACTACCTGACGGGGGCCTCGGACCAGAGCCCGCGGCAGCACTTCTTCTACGTCTCCGACGACGGTGACCTGACCGCTTTGCGGTACGGCAACTGGAAGGTCGTCTTCCTCGAGCAGCGGGCGACGGGCACCCTGCAGGTGTGGGCGGAGCCCTACACGGAGCTCCGGGTGCCGAAGATCTTCAATCTTCGCACTGATCCGTACGAGCGGGCCGACATCACGTCCAACACCTACTTCGACTGGCTGCTGGACCACGCCTGGGTGCTGGTCCCGGCGCAGGCGTACGTCGCTCGGATGCTGACCACCCTGGCTGAGTTCCCGCCGCGGCAGGAACCGGCGAGCTTCACCGTGGCCAAGGTGCTGGACAAGCTGAGGTCGGGAGTGGCCAGCAATTGATCGGACCGGTGAGCAGGTGATCGAGGTCCACTCGTCGGTCCGGTTGACCGGTGGCACCTTCACGATGGGCTCGGACGCGCACTACCCGGAGGAGGCGCCGACCCATCGCGTACGGGTGAACGCCTTCACGATCAGTCCGTGCGCGGTGACGAACCGTGAGTTCGCCGCGTTCGTCGCGGGCACCGGCTATCTGACCGTCGCCGAACGGCCGCTGGACCCGGCGGACTATCCGGGCACCCCGGCGGAGAACCTGGTACCGGGGTCGATGGTGTTCGTGCCGACCCGGGGTCCGGTGGACCTGCGACACCTCAGCCAGTGGTGGCGTTGGAAGCCGGGGGCGTCGTGGCGGCATCCGCTCGGGCCCCGGTCCACGCTGGCCAAGCTCGCCGATCATCCCGTGGTGCACGTCGCCCACGCAGACGCCGCCGCTACGCCCGCTGGGTGGGTGGGTCGCTGCCGACCGAGGCGCAGTGGGAGTACGCCGCCCGTGGCGGTCTGGAGGGGCAGACGTTCTCCTGGGGCGGGGAAGCCCGACCGGGCGGGCGGATCATGGCCAACACCTGGGACGGCCCCGACTTCCCGTGG
Source organism: uncultured Actinomycetota bacterium (assembly GCA_963794405.1). GTDB lineage: Bacteria > Actinomycetota > Actinomycetes > Propionibacteriales > Propionibacteriaceae > Microlunatus. The sequence goes on along the minus strand of CAWCDP010000010.1, from coordinate 260,311 downwards.
CGATCGACCGGGGAGTCGGGATGGCTCCGGACGGCCCCCGTCGGCAGCTTCCCGGCCAACGCGTACGGGTTGTTCGACATGGCCGGCAACGTGTGGGAGTGGACGCAGGACTGGTGGACCGCCCAGCACCCCGCCGACGCCGCGACGTCGTGCTGCACCCCGGTCAACCCGCGGGGCGGGGACGAGCGGGGGAGTCTTGACCCGGCCCAGCCGCAGTTCGCCATCCCGCGCAAGGTGGTCAAGGGCGGCTCCCACCTGTGCGCGGACAGCTACTGCCAGCGCTACCGTCCGGCGGCCCGCCGGCCCCAGCAGATCGACACCGGGATGAGCCACGTCGGCTTCCGCTGCGTCTGGAACGACACGGTGCCCGGTGCGGACGTGACGACACGGTGCCGGACGGTGACGACACGGGGCCGGCCGGTAGTGAGACAGGGCCGGCCGGCGCCGGAGAGGTGGTCCGATGACCGAGATCTTGCCGTCCTGGCGACCCGGGGCGACGCGTGACGCCTTGGTGACGTTCCTGGAGCGGGCCGCGACCGTGCCGGTCGAGGACCGCGTGGCGTACTTCGACAACGACGGGACGCTGTGGTGCGAGCGCCCGACCTACGTGCAGTACGACTTCTTCGTCGATGGCCTCCGGCAGCGAGTGGCCGAGGACCCGACAGCAGCCGAGCGGGCCGAGTTCCGGGCCCTGCTGGGGGGTGACCCGGCCGCGATCGAGGCGCTCGGGCTGCCCCGGATCGCGGCCGCCCTCGCCGGGTTGTTCGAGGATCAGACCCCCCAGGAGTTCGCCGCTGTGGTCCAGGAGTTCATGGCCCGGGCCCAGCACCGGACCCTCGGCCGGCCGCTGCGCACCCTCCGGTACCGGCCGATGCTCGAGCTGATCGCCGAGCTGCGGGACCTCGACTTCAGCGTCGGCATCGTGACCGGCGGCGGGGCGGAGTTCCTGCGCGCGGTCAGCCAGGACCTGTACGCGGTGCCGCCCGAGCTGGTGGTCGGGACGCAGATCGGCTACCGGTTGACCACCGACGCCGCCGGAGCGCCGGAGCTGCGGCGTACCGCCGCCCTGGACGGCGTGGCCAACGAGGGGGCGGCGAAGGTCTCCCACATCCAGTCGGAGCTCGGTCGGCGGCCGCTGCTGGCGGCCGGGAACTCCGGGGGCGACCGGGAGATGCTGGAGTGGGCCGCGGCGGCTCCGGGAGGCCTGGCGTTGTTGGTCGACCACGACGATGCGGACCGGGAGTTCGCCTACCGCAGCATGGGCGTCACCGTCGACGAGGCGGAGCCGATCCTGGTCGTGGCCGAGCGTCAGGGGTGGACGGTGGCCAGCATGGCGCGGGACTGGTCGGTGGTGTTCGAGGCGCATGACTGACGGATCGACCGAGGACCTCGACCGGCTCCGCCGGTGGGAGGACGCCGGCGGGACGTGGCGGGTGGTCGGCCGGCGGGCCGGCACGCGTGACCATCGCCCTGTGCCGCTGCGACGGCGGCGAGGAGGTCGACCGCTTCTCCTCCGGCGATCCGGTCCCTGCTCGGATCAGATCGGCGAGCGCGAGACCAGCGAGGATCCTTCGACCGGCTTGGCAGACTGAGGCGGTGACCTACCTGCCGCCGATCGCTCAGCCGGTCCGCACCATCGGTGGGCGGGTGTTCGACTTCGCCCACGAGATCGTGGTGATGGGCATCGTCAACCGCACCCCGGACTCCTTCTACGACCAGGGCCGCACCTACGCGCTGGACCGCGCGGTCGAGGCCGGCCGGCGGGCCACCGCCGACGGGGCGGGCTGGGTCGACGTCGGTGGGGTGCCGTTCTCCCCGGACGTGCCCAAGGTGTCGCGCGGCGGAGGAGCTCGACCGGGTGGTGCCGGTGGTGGCGGGACTCGCCGCCGAGGGCGTCGTCGTGTCCGTCGACACCGTGCGGCCGGAGGTGGCCCGGGCCGCGATCGCCGCCGGTGCCGGCATCATCAACGACACCAGCGGTCTGCGAGACCCCGAGCTGGCCGACGTGGTGGCCGGCTCCGCGGCCACTCTCGTGGTCACCCACAGCGCGGCAGCCCCGGGCGTGCACCTGCGGCGACCCACGTACGACGACGTGGTGACCGAGATCCGGGCCTTCCTGAGCGATCGGGTCGACCTGGCGGTGGCGCGCGGGGTGCCGGCGGAGCGGATCGTCATCGACCCGGGTCACGACCTGAACAAGAACACGCTGCACTCCCTCGAGATCACCCGGCGGTTCGCGGAGCTGGCCGATCTCGGGCTGCCGGTGCTGGCGGCGGTGTCGAACAAGGACTTCATCGGGGAGTCGGTCGGACTGGAGCGGGGCGAGCGCTTGGAGGCCTCGCTGGCCGCGGCCACGGTCTGCGCCCTGAACGGGGCACGGATCCTGCGGATGCACCAGGTGCCGGAGTCCGTCCGCGCGGCCAGGATGGTCGAGGCCATCCTGGGTCTGCGCGAGCCGGCGTACCTGCGCCACAACATGAGCTGACCGACAGGGCTGAGGTCAGTCGATGCCGCGGCTGATCTGGCGGCCGCCGGGGTTCTCGAAGTCGACCAGGGTGCCCCGGACGAAGGTCTTCCGGACCACCCCGGAGAGCGTCTTGCCGTGGTACGGCGTCAGCGGGTTCTTGTGGTGCAGCTTCGTCTGGTCGACCACGTACGCGTCGTCGGCGGCGAAGACCGCCAGATCGGCGTCGTACCCCAGCGCCAACCGACCCTTGGAGCGGAGCCGGACCCGGTCGGCCGGCTTGCTGGCCATCCACTCGATCACCTGCTCCAGGCTGATGTCCCGCCGGCGGGCCTCGGTCCAGACCAGCGACAGGCCGAGCTGCACCGAGGCGATGCCGCCCCAGGCCACCCCGAAGTCGCCGTTCTCCAGGTCCTTCAGCTCCAGCGTGGAGGGAGAGTGGTCGGAGGCGATGTAGTCGATCGTGCCGTCCAGCAGCCCCTGCCAGAGCAGCTCGCGGTTGCCGATCTCCCGGATCGGCGGGCAGCACTTGTAGGCGGTGCCGCCGTTGGGGATCTCCTCGGCCATCAGGGTGAGGTAGTGCGGGCAGGTCTCCACCGTGAGGTCGAGTCCATCGGCCTTGGCACTGGCCAGCATCGGCAGCGCGTCCGAGCTCGACAGGTGCAGGATGTGCGTCCGCGCGCCGGTCCAGCGGGTCCGCTCGATCACCTCGGCGATGGCCAGGTTCTCCGCCCCGCGGGGCCGGGAGGCCAGGAACTTCGCGTACACGTCGCCCTCGGGGTTGGGCGCTCGGTCGATGGCGCGCGAATCCTCGGCGTGCACGATCATCAGCGCGTCGTAGGAGGCGAGCACCCGGAGGTACTCCTCGAGCTCGTCGGGCTCCAGGTGCGGGAACTCGTCCACCCCGGAGTGCAGCAGGAAGCACTTGAAGCCGAAGGCGCCGGCGTCGTGCAGCTCGCGCAGGTCGTCGAGGTTGCCCGGCACGGCGCCGCCCCAGAAGCCGAGGTCGACGTAGGCCTGGCCGTCGGCCACGAGTCGCTTGAGCTCCAGGGCCGGTCCGTTGACGGTGGAGGGGATGGAGTTGAGCGGCATGTCGATGACCGTGGTGACCCCGCCGGCGGCGGCGGCCTTGGTCGCGGTGGCGAAGCCTTCCCAGTCGGTGCGCCCCGGCTCGTTGATGTGCACGTGGGTGTCGACGAGGCCGGGGATCAGCGTCTCGTCGTCGGCGAGGGTGATCACCTCCGTGCCCTCCAGGCCGTGACCGTGCGGCTCGATGGCCACGATCTTGCCGTCGCGGATGCCGACCTCACGGTCCGTGATCCCTGCGGTGGTGAGGATCCGTTGCCCCCGGATCACCAGGTCGTACGGGGCGGTGCGCTCGACCGCGGGTGCCGCCGCCGGGGACTCGACGACCGGTCGGCTCTCCCGGAGCTCGGCGATCTGCGCGCGGACGCGGTCCGGGCGGTTGACCTCGGCGATCCGGGACGGGTCGGTGCTGGAGGGGGACATCAGCGGCTCTCCTGGGGGGAACGGGTGTGGGTCAGATAGGTGGCGATGTCGGCGCCGAGCCGGCGCAGCAGCGGTCCCGCCTCGGACATGCAGCGGCCGACGTCGGACTCGATGTCGGTCAGCGCCCAGACCCGGTCGAAGCCGGCGGCGTGGCGCTGGTCGTCGTCGAGGGTGGTGCGCCCGCAGACGGCCAGCACGGCGGGCACCTGGTGGGTGCGGGCCCGGCGGGCCACCCCCAACGGGGTCTTGCCGCCGAGGGACTGACCGTCGAGACTGCCCTCGCCGGTGATCACCACGTCGGCTCCGGTGAGCACGGCGTCGAGCTCGACCAGGTCCATCACGACCTCGATGCCGGGTCGCCGGGCGGCGCCGAGAAGCAGGGCGGCGTACCCGACCCCGCCCGCCGCTCCCGCACCCGGCTCGCCGGCGGCCTCCCGGGCCCGGTCTCCGACGGCGGCGGCGAGCGCCTCCACCAGGACGCCCAGATTGGCGTCCAGGACGACGACGTCGGCGGGGGAGGCGCCCTTCTGCGGTCCGAAGACCGCCGCCGCGCCGTGCGGACCCAGCAGCGGGTTGGTCACGTCGGCGGCGAGCAGCAGCTCGGTGTCGGCGAGCCGGGGGTCCAGGCCGTCGGCTTCGACGGTCATCAGACCGGTCAGTCCGCCGCCACCGTCGGGAACCGGGTGTCCCTCGGCGCCGAGCAGCCGTACGCCCAGTGCGGACAGCATGCCTGCCCCGCCGTCGGTGTTGGCGCTGCCCCCGACGCCGAGGACGATCCGGCGACAGCCGGTGTCCAGCGCCGCGGCCATCAGCTCACCGGTGCCGCGGCTGGAGGCGCGGAGGGCGTCCCGGCCGACGACGCCGTTGTCGTCGACCGGGAGAGCACCCAGTCCGGAAGCCGAGGCCATCTCGATCACCGCGGTGCCCGAGCCGTCGTCCACGGCCATGGTGGCGCGGATCGGGTGTCCGAGCGGACCGCTGACCCCGACGGTGACGGCGCGGTAGCCCGCGCCGAGCGCTGCGTCGACGGTGCCCTCGCCGCCGTCGGCCATCGGCACCGTCCGCACCTGGGCGACCAGACCACCCTCGGCCAGGCCGGCCGCGACCTCGGCCGCCACCTCCGGGGCTTCCAGCGATCCCTTGAACTTGTCCGGGGCGATGACCACGCGCATGGGGTCAGTCTCCCGCGCCCGCCGCCACGGTTGCGGGGACCTGCACCGGCTCCGGCGAGTCCATCACCGAGATGGCGGTCGGCGCGTCCTCACCCGAGATGGCCAGCGGCTCGAACTCGTTCACCGCATCCAGGCCGGCCGCCCCCATCGAGATGTTGGTGATCTTCTCCAAGATCACCTCGACCACCACCGGCACCCGCTCGCTGCGGGCCAGCTCCTGGGCGGTGCGCAGCGCGGCCTCCAGATCGTCGGGCTGGTGCACCCGGATGGCCTTGCAGCCCAGGCCCTCCACCACCTTGACGTGGTCGACGCCGTAGCCCTCCAGCTCGGGGGAGTTGATGTTGTCGAAGCCCAACGACACGTGGTACGTCATGTCGAAGCCCCGCTGCGCCTGCCGGATCAGCCCCAGGTAGGAGTTGTTGACCAGCACGTGCACGTACGGGATCCGGTGCTGGGCGCCCACGGCCAGCTCCTCGATCAGGAACTGGAAGTCGTAGTCGCCGGACAGGGCCACCACGTTCGCCTCCGGGCGGGCCACCGCCACGCCCAGGGCGGCCGGCATGGTCCAGCCCAGCGGCCCCGCCTGACCGCAGTTGATCCAGTGTCGGTCCTTGTAGACGTGCAGCAGCTGGGCGCCGGCGATCTGGGACAGGCCGATCGTGGACACGTAGACGGTGTCCCGGTCGAACGCGCGGTTCATCTCCTCGTACACGCGCTGCGGCTTGATCGGCACCTCGGAGAAGTGCGTCTTGCGCTGCAGGGTGGACTTGCGCAGCGCGCAGTCCTTGGCCCACACGTCGTAGTCGGGCAGCCGCAGATCGGCCTGGCGTCGACGTGCCTCCACCAGCAACGCGTCCAGTGCCGCGCCGGCGTCGGAGGCGACCCCGTAGTCGGGAGCGAACACCCGGCCGATCTGGGTCGGCTCGATGTCGATGTGCACGAAGGTGCGGCCCTGGGTGTAGACGTCCAGCGCGCCGGTGTGCCGGTTGGCCCACCGGTTGCCGATGCCCAGCACGAAGTCCGACTCCAGCATCGTCGCGTTGCCGTAGCGGTGCGAGGTCTGGATGCCCACCATGCCGGCGTGCAGCGGGTGGTCGTCGGGGATGATGCCCCAGCCCATCAGGGTCGGGATCACGGGCACCCGCAACAGCTCGGCCAGCGCCACCAGGCGCTCCGCCGCGTCGGCGTTGATGATGCCGCCGCCGGCCACGATCACCGGACGCTCGGAGGCGGTCAGCATGTCGATGATCTTGCTCGCCTGAGCCGGGCTGAGGGCCGGTCGCTGCACCGGCAGCGGCTCGTACAGGTCGATGTCGAAGTCGATCTCGGTCTGCTGCACGTCGATCGGCAGGTCCAGCAGCACCGGACCCGGACGCCCCTCGCGCATCAGCCAGAAGGCCTTCTGGAAGGCGCCGGGGATCTGCGCGCCCTCCTTGATCGTCACGGCCCACTTGCTCACCGGTCCGGCGATGGCGGCGATGTCGACGGCCTGGAAGTCCTCCTTGTCCAGCTTGGCCACCGGCGCCTGCCCGGTGATGCACAGGATCGGGATGGAGTCGGCCGCCGCGGAGTAGAGACCGGTGATCATGTCGGTGCCGGCCGGACCCGAGGTGCCGATGCAGATGCCGATGTTGCCGGCCCTGGCCCGGGTGTAGCCCTCGGCCATGTGCGAGGCGGCCTCGACGTGACGGGCGAGGACGTGCTTGATGCCCCCATTTTCGCTCTCGAGGGCGTGGCGACGGATCGCCGAGTAGAACGGGTTGATCGCCGCGCCGGGCAGACCGAACGCCTGGGTGGCGCCTTCCTTCTCCAAGATCAGCACCGCCGCGTCGGCGGCCTTCATCCGGGCCATGTCAGTTCTCCTTGCTCACCGTCGAGCGGTCGTGGGGTTCGTGGGGTCAGTGCGTGGTGGAGCGGCCGGACAGCTGCTCGACGAGCAGCAGCAGGGCCGAGTGGTCGAGATCGCCGTGCCCGAGCTGGCGCAGCGACTGCATCAGCTGGGCGGTGTGGGCGCCGAGCGGGATGGCCACCCCGACCTCGCGAGCGGCGGCCAGGATGATGCCCATGTCCTTGTGATGCAGGTCGACCCGGAACCCGGGCGTGAACTCGCGGGCGACCATCGAGGTCGCCTTGCGGTCCAGGATCCGGTTGCCGGCCAGACCGCCGGCCAGCACCTCGATGGCGGCGGCCGTGTCGACGCCGTACGCCTCCAGGAAGATCAGCGCCTCGGCGACCAGCTCGATGGTGCCGGCCACGATCAGCTGGTTGGCGGCCTTGACGGTCTGCCCGGAGCCGGACGGACCGACGTGGACGACCGTCTTGCCGACCGACTCGAGCACCGGGCGTACGGACTCGACGACGTCGGCGTCGCCGCCGACCATGATCGAGAGCGCGGCCTCGATGGCGCCGGCCTCACCGCCGGAGACGGGGGCGTCGACGGCCTTGATGCCCTTCTCGGCAGCCTGCTTTGCGAGCTTGACCGAGACGTCGGGTCGGATGGAGGAGCAGTCGACCCAGACGGCCCCGGACCTCGCGTGGGCGAAGATCCCGTCGTCACCGATGGCCACGTCCTCGACGTCGGGGGAGTCCGGAACGATGGTGATGATCACGTCGGCGTCGCGGACGGCGTCGGCGACGGAGTCGGCGCCCTGGCCGCCCTTCTCCACCAGGGTGTCGACCTTGCCGCGACTGCGGTTGTAGCCGGTCACGGTGTAGCCGGCCTCGACGAGGTTGGCGGCCATGTGGCCGCCCATGATGCCGAGGCCGATGAAGGCGATGGTGGGCTTGGTGTCGGTCATGATCAGGTCCTTCGTGGAGAGTCGAGAGCGTCGGGGGAGTCTGGGTGCCGGAAGATCAGGAGCGCTGGTCGCGGGGCAGCCAACCGAACGGGTCGTCGGTGGCGTCCTTGTACTCCAGGCCGACGTAGCCGTCGTAGCCGCCGGCGGCCGCGGCGGCGAGCCAGGTCTGCAGGGGGAGCCCGCCGGTCCCGGGCCGGCCGCGGCCGGGATCGTCGGCGATCTGGATGTGTCCGAAGTCGGCGGCGTGGTCGGCGACCACCGCAGCCACGTCGTCGCCGTTCACGGCCAGGTGGTAGAAGTCCGCCAACAGCTTCACGTTGCCCGCGCCGACCCGATCGATGACGGTCAGCACGTCGGCGGCGGTCTTCAGCGGGTACGCCGGGGAGCCGGAGACCGGCTCGAGCAGGACAGTGCCGCCGATCTCCGCGATCTTGTCCGCGGCCAGGCGCAGGTTCGCCGCTCCCAGTTCATCGGCTGCTTCGGCGGCGACACCGTCGGCGCGCAGTCCGTACAGGGCGTTGAAGGCCCGGCAGCCCAGCCGGTCGCCGATCCCGGCCACGACGTCGACGTTGTCGGCGAACTCGGACTCCCGACCGACCCAGCTGACCAGACCCCGATCACCGGCCGGCATGTCGCCGGCGAAGAAGTTGAGGCCCGAGAGCTGGATTCCCGCGTCGCCGACCGCTCCGACGAACGCGTCGACCTCGCTGTCGGTGGGCACGGCCACAGTGAACGGCCACCAGAACTCCGCCGCCACGAAGCCGGCGTCGGCCACGGCGTGGGGCCGTTGCAGGATCGGCAGATCGGTGAGCAGGATGGAGGCGTTCACGGTGTACGTCGACATCGTCAGGAAGATCCTTGTCTATTCCGCTTTGTGGAAGCAACTATCTGTTATGCGGAAACTCTAGGGGCAGACGACCACGGCGTCAAGGTCGGACGCCTCCGGAATCTCGCCCATCGGATGCACTCTTCTGTATGGTGGAACCCACCTGTCTCAGAGAGGGGCTACATGGCCCAGCCATCCACCGAACCGCGTTCGGGAACCGTCCAGTCGGTCGAGCGGGTCTTCGAGCTGCTGGAGATCATCGCCGATGCCGGTGGCGAGGCGTCCCTCAGCGACCTGGCGGCGGCCTCGGAGCTGCCGATGCCGACCATCCACCGGTTGCTCCGGACGTGTGTGCTGCTCGGCTACGCGCGCCAGCTCCCATCCCGTCGGTACGCTCTTGGGGCCCGGCTGATCCCGCTGGGGGAGCGGGCCGGTCGACAGCTGGGCCGCGTCGCCCAGCCGAAGCTGGTGGAGCTCGTCCGCCAGCTCGGCGAGACCGCCAACATGGCCCTGATGGACGGCGACCAGATCGTCTACGTCGCCCAGCAGCCCTCGCCCCATGCGATGCGGATGTTCACCGAGGTCGGCCGCCGGGCGAACCTGCACGACACCGGGGTCGGCAAGGCCATCCTGGCCACGCTGTCCGACGACGAGGTGCGTCGCATCATCGCCCGCACGGGGATGGCCACCCCCACGTCCAAGAGCCACGCCACCATCGACTCGCTGCTCGCCGACCTGGCTGACATCCGCCGACGGGGCTACTCGATCGACGACGAGGAGCAGGAGCTCGGCGTCCGCTGCTACGCCGTCTCCATTCCCAAGGCGCCGGCGCCGATGGCCGTGTCGGTCTCCGGTCCGCTGAGCCGGGTGGACGCGGCGTTCGGCGATCGGGCCGTTCCGGTGCTACGAACGATCGCCGACCGGGTCAGCGCGGAGCTGGTCAACTGACGCGGCCAGACTGTTGCGGCCGGATGGGCGTCGTCCGCAACGGCGGCGCAACCCCGCGTCGGGCTATCCCGAGCCGGACGGCCTCGTGGGCTGCGGCCGTACGCGTCGCGACTCCCAGCTTCTGGAACACCGACCTCAGGTGGGCTTCCACCGTACGAGGGCGGACGCCGAGTTGCTCGGCGATGTCGGCGTTGCTCAAGCCCTGCGCGACCAGTCCGAGGACTTCGACCTCGCGCTCACTGAGACCGGCCGGGAGCTGTGCGAGAGTCGATGTGAGCTGCGTGATCCCGTTGGCCGCGCATTCCTCGATGCTTCCAGGCGACATCCGAGCGGCTGCCTCCAGCGCCCGTCGCCAGCCTTCGATGCCCAGGTGGTGCTGCGTCTGAGCTGCGGCCGCGGCATAGCTGTTCTCGCTGAAGCTCCCGCGAGGCACCTCGAACTGACGGCGCCAGGCCAGCCCACCTGCCAACAGGTGCGCGGCAACGTCGAGCTCGGCTAGCTGCGCCGCGACCGCGCCCAACCCCTCGAGGATGTCGGCACCGTGCGCACTGATCCCGGCTCGACGCTGGATCTGCAGCGCCAGTTCGTACTCGGCGACCGCCTCGCGCCAGCGGCCGGTGAGGCGCCGCACGTCGGCCAGCATCAGGTGACCCCGGTACCGGATCATCGGATCGTCGAGCTCATCGGCCAGTGTCATCGAGAGTCGGATCTGGCCCTCGGCTTCGGTCCAGGATCCTGCCGCCACCGCGATCTGGCCCAGATCACTCAGGCACCAGGCTTCGCCCGATCGATGCTCCACGGAGCGGAAGAGCGCCAGGCTCCGCCGATAGTGTCGGTTGGCGGCGGCGAAGTCGCCATCGATGAGGAACTGCCAGCCCAGCGCCTGATGCGCCCAAGCCGCCCCCGTCGGATGCCCCACGTCGTGGTACCACCGCAGCGCCTCATCGAAGCACTTCCGCGCCCGGGCTGAGTCGAACGACGTCCAGGAGTATCCGACGCCGACGAGCGCGCGTGCCCGGGCCAGGATCGACGCATCGTCCCTCGGCTGCCAGGGGAGGGCCAGTGCTCGCTCCAGTCGGTCCCGCACGGCGGGCTGTGACGGCGAAGACGAGAAGGCCCAGAAGGCATAGAGCGCACCGCCCAGCAGCAACGCCCTGTTGCCGTCACCACGGTCGAGTGCCCAGAGCATGGCCGCGTCGAGATTGGCCCTTTCCTCCCAGAGGGGGCCCTGCCTGTCGGTTGCGCCGCTGCCGTTCCATTGCGCCCGCGATTCCTTGGTCAGCGTCAGGAAGTAGTCGAAGTGCTTCCTGCGCAGTGACTCGAGGTGGTGAGGATCTGCTGCAGCCGGCTGATCGGCGGCGAACGAGCGAACGAGCTCGTGGAGGTGATAGCGCAGGCGCCCGCTCGGATCGGTCGTGGCGTGGACCAACGCCTGGTCGGAGAAGGCGTGCAGCATGTCAGGTGTCGCTCCGGTGACCGCCTCGGCGGCGGCGGGGGTGAAACCGCCGTGAAACGTCGCCAGTCCGGCGAGCACCGCATGTTGGTCCTCTCCCAGCGAGCTCCAGGTGGTGGACAGCACGGCACTGATGCTTCGATGGCGTACGGCCACGCTCGGATCGGTGGAGCGGAGCACGTCGAGGCTGGCTGTCAGCTCGTGCAGCAGATCCCGCGGCGACAGCATCCGGATCCGGCTCGCCGCGAGCTCCAGCGCCAGCGGCAGGCCCTCGAGCCGGACGCAGATCTCGGTGATCGGACCGCGGTTGGCGTCCGTGAGGGCGTAGACAGGAGCAAGTGCTGCGGCCCGGTCGATGAACAGCTCGAGCGCTGCGCCGTGGGAGTCGAGCGCCGGGATCGCGAAGACCTGCTCGGCCGCGAGGTGCAGGGGAACACGGCTGGTGAGCAGGATCCGGACACCGGGTGCGGCCGCCAGCAGGCCGGCGATCACCTCAGTGCACCCGCCGACGATATGCTCGCAGTTGTCCAGCACGAGAACGGTGGGCGGAGTCGCCAGCGCAGCGCACAGAGCCTCCGCGGCAGGAGGTCCGGTGAAACCTCGGATCCCGAGCTCGTCGGCGATGGCCTGCGACACCAGGTCGTCCTCCTGCACGGTGGCCAGGGAGGTCCAGACCAGTCTCTGTGGTCCCGATCCGTGCTCGACGTCGCGGAGCCGTCGTGCCACCTCGAGGGCCAGCCGGGTCTTGCCGGCCCCCCCGACGCCGCAGATGCTCACGAGCCGGTGGGCGGAGAGCAGGTGGCGCAGGTCGGCGATCTCGCGCTCGCGCCCGACGAAGTTCGACTCGTACGCGGGCAGCTGGCCCGGCCGACCGTGCATGCTCGCGACGCTACTCGGCCTGGGCCATCGGTCAATGGCGGCTCAGCCGACGCTGTCGGGCTCCAGTTCGGCAATCCGATGGCTCGGCCGTCGTGGCGATCAGTGCTGGGCAGTCCGACGCCTCATTGTCGCGGGTCGGTCAGACCGTCGTCACCGCTTGGCGTGGTAGACGATGTTGAACGGGGTCTCGGTGGCCCGGCGGAAGTCGTGGAAGCCGGCCGCAGCCGCGACGTCGTGGATCGCCTGCTCACCGGCTTGGGCGCCCAACGCGGCTCCGATCTCCTGGGACAGCGAGTTCGGTACGCAGATCATGGTCGAGGAGTTGTAGTAGAGCCGTCCGATCGGGTTGAGGTTGTCGGCCACGGCGGCGTTCGCGTACGGCTCCACGATCATCCACGAGCCGTCGGGTGCCAGGGTCTCGTGCACGTGCTTCGCCACCCCGATCGGGTCGCCCATGTCGTGCAAGCAGTCGAAGAACGTCACCAGGTCGTAGTCATCAGCGAGGTAGTCGGCCGCGCCCGCGACAGCGAACGAGCAGTTGGTGGTCGAGCCGGCTTCGGCCGCCTGCCGGGTGGCTCTCGCGACGGACGGCTCGTGGTAGTCGAAGCCGGTGAACCGCGACGTCGGGAAAGCCTGTGCCATCAAGATGGTGGAGGCGCCGTGGCCGCAGCCCACGTCGGCCACCCGGGCACCCGCGGTCAGCTTCTCGACCACACCGTCGAGGGCCGGCAGCCAGGAGGACACCAGGTTCACCGAGTAGCCGGGCCGGAAGAAGCGCTCGACGCCCTCGAAGAGATCGGGATGCTGTTCGTGCCAACCGAATCCTGCGCCGGTGGTGAACGCCTCGGTGATGGCCGGAACGGCGCGCACCATCGCCGCCGCCGTCAGGAACGCACCCGGGATGTACGCCGGGCTGTCCGGTTGAGCCAACGTGAAGGACTGCTCGGGCGTCAGGGAGTACTCGTCGTTCGTCGGGTCGTAGCTCACATAGCCGCCGGCCGCCTGGCCACGCAGCCACTCGCGGATGTACCGCTCGTGCGTCCCGGTGGCGGTGGCCAGGTCGGCCGAGGTGCACGGGCCGACCTCGTCGAGGGCGCGGTAGAGCCCCAGCCGGTCGCCGATGATGACGGTCGGCACCTGGGAGGCGGCCGCGAGTTCTCGGACGAATCGGCCCATGAACTCGTCCAGGACGTCTTGGTCGATCACTCGCTCGTTGGTGATGGTCATCGCGCTGCCTCTCGGGTGGTCGCCGCCGGAGCGGCATGAGCCGGTGGTGGCCCGGTCACCAGCGTGGTCTCGCCGACCGCCCTGGCACATCGGCAGATCCACCTACTCGTCGTCATCCGAGCCCCGGCCGCCTCGAGCGACAACGGAGGTGACGGACTGACCGCGGGTTTGCCGGAACGGCAAGCCAGCGTGTGAGATCGGCGACAGCTGGGCGACGATGGTCCGGTGAACGATGACTTCGCGGCACCTCGGACCACACGCGGCGACCAGCCCCCAGCAGCCGACTACGTGGGAGACCCGGCCGTGCGGGCCGAGTGGGACACCCGCTATCGCGAGAGCGAGCGGCTGTGGAGCGGTCGACCGAACGGGGCGCTGGTGGTGGAGGTCGCCGACCTGCCGCCGGGGCGGGTGCTCGACGTCGGGTGCGGAGAAGGCGCGGACGCGGTCTGGCTCGCTCGGCGCGGCTGGGCCGTCACCGCGCTCGAGGTCTCCGGGGTGGCGCTGGAGCGGGCGGCCGGCCACGCCCGCGACGCCGGCGTCAGAGTGACGTGGGTGCACGCCGGACTGGCCGAGGCCGCGCTACCGGCCGGGTCCTTCGATCTGGTCTCCGCCCAGTACCCGGCGCTGCTGCGGACGCCGGACGCCGCGGCCGAGCGGGCGCTGCTGGCGGCCGTCGCCCCCGGGGGCCTCCTCCTGCTCGTGCACCACGCCGGGATGGACACGCAGCCGGTGCATGACGGCGGCTTCGACCCGGCCGACTACGTCTGGCCGGCGATGATCGCGGCACTGTTGGACGACGACTGGCAGGTCGAGGTCGACGAGCAGCGGCCGCGCATCATCCCCCAGGGTGGGGCCGGCGCTCACCACGTCGACGATCTGGTGCTGCGGGCGCGACGAATCCGCTGACGGAGTCGACTCAGCGGCGCGGTGGCGAGCCGGAAGGTCGATCGAGCCCCAGCACCACGTCCACGGCGCTCCTCAGCCCTGGCAGCCCGGCCGGGGCCGGAGTGCGGACCAGGAGGGCGGAGATGCTACTGAACCGGAGCATCTCATCGTGGGACACCGCGGTGGTCGACCCGATGAGTTCGGCGGGCCACCCCGGTCGGTGTGGATGGGCGCCAGTGAGGCCCCGTGAACGGAGAAGAGCAGATGGACGCAACGGCCCGCCGCATGTTCGAGCTGGTGGAACCGATCGGCGCCATCCCCTACTCGGCTGACGAACCGAACGAGGCCATGTTCGCCCTGGGGTTCACGAACTACTGGGACACCTACTTCGCAGGGCGCGCGGCACCGCTGGGCATGACGACGGCAGCTGTCGTGGACGCGCTGTTCTACAACTTCGCGCCGGGCGAGGTCGCGCGGCACATCCCGAAGGTGTGGCGCACCACCACGCCGGACGCGGCCATCGCCGCGCGCCAGACGGGGTGCGTCAACGCGCTGCGGCGGATCCTCGGCGCCCACGTCGACGCACCCTCCTTCGCCCGGGCCGCCGACCTGTTGACCAAGGCCGCGACCAGTGCGGCGTCGCAGGGTCGACCGATGTATGCCGCCCTGCGCGACCTGCCGGTCCCCGATGAGGCGGTGGCGCGCCTCTTCCACGCGGCCGCCCTGCTGCGCGAGCACCGCGGCGACGGGCACATCGCCGCCCTGATGGTCGAGGGGGTCGGTGGCCTCGAAGCCCACGTCCTGCTCTCTCTCGACATGCACCTGCCGGCGGAGAAGTTCGGTCGCATCCACCATCTGCCCGAGGCTCAGCTCGCCGCCCTGATCGCCGGGGTGCGGGGCCGTGGGTGGATCGGCGACGACGGGTGGCTGAGCGCATCGGGTCGCGCGGTCAAGCAGCGCGTCGAGTCACTCACCGACGACCTCGCGGCCGAGCCGTACGAGGGTCTCGAACCGGACGAGCTCGCCGAGCTGATGGCTGCTGTCGAGCCACTGGCGGTGCTGCTGCGCGCCGCCCAGGACTGACGCGATCCGGACCCCGAGGCGACCGGCGTCGGCGCGCCCGTCCAGATCCAGGGTCAGCGGGTGATCGGCCAGCCGGTCATGGCAGGTCGAGGTCGACGAGCAGCGGCCGCGTACGATCCCCAACGGTGGGGCCGGTGCTCACCACGTCGACGACCTGGTGCTCCGCGCGCGCCGCCTCCGCTGACAATGGAGTGCCTGATCGAGCGAAGCTGGAGGTCTGGATGACTGTGCCGACACCTTTCCAGGTGCACGAGTCAGGGGCGTTGTTGCACGGCACGAAGGCGGACCTGACGGTGGGGGATCTCCTGGTGCCCGGCTGCCGGTCGAACTACGGCGGAGGGCGGACCGCCAACCACGTGTACGTGTCGGCCACGTTGGATGCCGCCACCTGGGGCGCCGAGCTCGCAGTGGGCGAGGGTCGGGGCCGCATCTACGTCGTCGAACCGCAGGGCAGCATCGAGGACGATCCCAACGTGACGGACAAGCGCTTTCCGGGCAACCCCACCAGGTCGTACCGCACGAAGGAACCTGTCAAGGTCGTCGGTGAGCTGGTGGACTGGGTCGGTCACTCACCCGAACAGATCCAGGCGATGCGCGACGGGTTGGCCGACCTGGAACGCCAGGGCAAAGCGGTCATCGACGACTGAGCGCTTGGACACGCTCGGAGCTCCGACCAGGTTCCGGGCGACCTCAGACCGCGTGCGGAGGGCACCGGCGAGTCACGTACGGAGGTGTGGAAGAGGGGCCGGGTATGCCGGACTGCGCCGGCGCGCCAGGAACGGTCCTCCCGGTTCGCCGTTGACCCGAGATCAGCGCGTGATCGGCCAGCCGGTCATCCGCTTCGGGCGGGGTGGCGCGTAGGTCCGCACCTTCGACGTCGACAGACCCAGCCGCACCAGCGACTCCGCCACGGTGACGGCTGCCGCCACACCGTCGACCACCGGCACGCCGGTCCGTTCCCGGACCATCGCCTCCAGCTCGGCCATGCCGCCGCAGCCGAGCACGATGACCTCGGCGTGGTCGTCGCGGACAGCGGCCTCGGCTTCGGCCACGATCGCGTCCACGGCACGCTCGGGATCCGACTCGAGCTCGAGCACGGCCAGACCGCTGGACCGTACGGAGGCGCAGCGCCGGTCCAGTCCGGCCAGCAGCAGCCGGTCCTCGATCAGCGGCACGGCCCGGTCGAGGGTGGTGACGACGCTGTAGCGGTGCCCGAGGTACATGGCTGTCGACGCCGCCGCCTCGGTGATGTCGACCACCGGGACGTCCAGCAGCTCCTGGAGGCCCTCGCGGCCGTGCTCGCCGTAGCCGGCCTGGATGACGGCGTCGTAGGGCTGGTCGTAGGACAGCACCCGATCCATCACCGCCACGGCAGCGAGGTAGCTCTCCAGGTTCCCCTCCACCGACTCCGCCCCGAAGTGCGGGGTCAGGGCGACGATCTCGGTGCCCGGAGCGGCGACCCGGGAGGCCTGCTCGCCGATGCCGGCGGTCATGGACTCGGTGGTGTTGACGTTGACGACGAGGATGCGCATCTGGGTGCTGCCTTCCGTGCGAGGAGTCTGCGTCATGATCAGTGGTTGCTCTCGACCGCGATCGCCTCGCCGGACACGTCCTCGTAGCTGCGCCTGCGATCGGCCACCACGAAGTAGATCACCGCAGCCAGCCCCGCCGCGATGAACCAGGAGAACGCGGAGAACGGCTTGAGGGAGGGGGCGAAGGCGAACACGAGCGCGATCCCGGCGGACGGGATCAGGGCACCCAGGGCCCGCAGGTTGATCCCTCGGCTGTAGAAGTAGGTGCCCCGGGGGTCGGTCGTGTAGAGCTCCGGCACGTTGATCCGCTGCTTGCGGAGCAGCCAGTAGTCGGCCATGACGATGCCGAACAGCGGGCCGAGGAAGGCGCCGAGACCGCCCAAGAAGTAGACGATCACCACGGGGGAGTTGTAGAGGTTCCAGGGCAGGATGACGAAGCCGAGGATGGCGCTGACGATGGCGGCGCGACGAAAGTTCAGGTGCCGGGGCAGCAGGGCGGCCAGGGCGAATGACGGTGCCACGAAGTTGGCCATCAGGTTGACCGCGATGGTCAAGATCAGCAGGGCCACGCAGGCGAGGATGAGCATGGGCGTGCTGCCGATGGACTCGACCACGTCGGTGGGGCTGGCGATCACCTTGCCGTCGATGGCCAGTCGGCCACCGGCGAGCACCACCACGATGACGCCGAAGAACAGCGTGTTCACGGGGATCCCGAACAGGTTGCCCCAGACGATCGACTTCTTGGTCTTGGCGCTGCGGGTGAAGTCGCAGAAGTTGAGCACGAACGTGCCGTAGATCGCGACCCAGAGTGCGCCGCCGCCGAGGATCTCGCGCCACATCTCCCCGCCGGAGACCGCGTTCGGTGGCTGCCAGACGATCTGCCCGCCGGACACGTACAGCACGTACGCGCCCAGGATGACGAAGGTGACCAGGATGACCGGCCCGGCGAACGCCTCGTACTTGCGGATCATCTCCATGCCGTAGCAGGCGATCACCACCTGGATCAGCCAGAGCACCGTGAAGCAGGCCCAGCCGAGCACGGTCAGGCCGAGGAAGGTGGTCTCGGCCAGGGGCTGGGTGGCCGGGAACAGGGCGATGACCAGCACGTTGCCGACGAGGGAGGCGAGGTAGGTCTGGATGCCGAACCAGACGATGGCCACGCCGCCGCGGATCAGGGCCGGGATCTGGGCGCCGCGGATGCCGAAGCTGATCCGGCTCATCACCGGGAAGGGGACACCTGTCTTGTAGCCCATGAACCCTGACAGGCAGAGCAGCACGAACAGGAAGGCGGACCCGACACCGAGGGCGAGCAGGATCTGCCAGGTGCCCAGACCCAGCGCGAACAAGCCCATCGCGAACGAGTAGTTTCCGAGGCTGTGCACGTCGTTGGCCCAGAGGGCGAAGAAGTTGTACGCGCTCCACTTGCGGCCCTCGCGCTTGGTCGGCGCCAGGTCGTGGTTGTAGAGGCTCGGATCGACCCCGCGGGGGATCGCCTCGTCGAGGGTGCCACGGTGGTGTTCAGGCGTGGGTGAGGACTCGACCTCTGAGAGATGGCTGGACATCTCGCTCCTATTCCGCATTGCGACAGTGCAATTCCGATTGCCGCAATCTTGCGGTGGTCCGCAGGTGTTAGTCAATGTTGCACTTCCACGAAGTAGAAGTTAGAATCCACCAAACGGAATAACTTGAGGAGTTCCAGAATGGCCAGCAGCCCCAGTCCCGGTTACTCGATCACCCTGCGCGTCGCCGTCAGCTCCAGCGCCGGCTCGACCACCGACCTCGCGTCGGCCGTCGCCGAGACCGGTGCCGCCGTGACCGCCCTCGACATCGTCGAGTCCAGCCACGACGCGATCGTGGTCGACGTCACGTGCAACACCGTGGGCGAGGAGCATGCGGCGACGATCACCGAGGCGATCAACGCGCGACCGGGGATGACTGTCCGCAAGGTCAGCGACCGCACCTTCCTGCTGCATCTCGGCGGCAAGCTGTCCGTGGAGCCCAAGGTCCCGCTGAAGAACCGCGACGACCTGTCCCGCGCCTACACCCCCGGCGTTGCCCGGGTCTGCCTGGCCATCGCCGCCAACCCCGAGGACGCCCGCCGGCTGACGATCAAGCGCAACACGGTCGCCGTGGTCACCGACGGCACGGCGGTGCTCGGTCTCGGCGACATCGGTCCGGCCGCGGCCCTCCCCGTGATGGAGGGCAAGGCCGCGCTGTTCAAGCAGTTCGCCGGCGTGGACGCCTGGCCGGTCTGCCTGGACACCAAGGACACCGAGGAGATCATCAGCATCGTCAAGGCGCTGGCCCCGGTCTACGGCGGCGTCAACCTCGAGGACATCTCCGCCCCCCGCTGCTTCGAGATCGAGCGGCGGCTCCGTGACGAGCTCGACATCCCCGTGTTCCACGACGACCAGCACGGCACAGCCATCGTGGTGCTCGCTGCCCTGATCAACGCACTGCGGGTGGTCGGCAAGACGATCGGAGACGTCAAGATCGTCATCTCGGGCGTGGGCGCGGCGGGCCACGCGATCATCCAGCTGCTGCAGGCCCAAGGAGCGGCCCACATCGTCGGCGTGGCGCGCAAGGGTGCGATCCACCGCGGCGAGACCTACGCCGACGAGCATCGGACCTGGATCGCGGAGAACACCAACGAAGAAGGATTCTCCGGCACCCTGAACGAGGCCCTGGTCGGCGCGGACGTGTTCATCGGTGTCTCCGGTCCGAACCTGTTCGGGGCCGACGAGGTCGCCACCATGGCCGACGGCGCCATCGTGCTGGCGCTGGCCAACCCCGATCCGGAGATCCATCCGAACGAAGCGGCCAAGCACGCCGCAGTCGTGGCCACCGGTCGCAGCGACTTCCCGAACCAGATCAACAACGTGCTGGCCTTCCCCGGGTTGTTCCGCGGGCTGCTGGACGCCGCGGCGTCGGACATCACCACGCCGATGCTCGTGGCCGCCGCCGAGGCCATCGCCGACTGCGTGTCGGCCGACGAGCTGAACCCGAGCTACATCGTGCCCAGCGTCTTCGACGCCAGGGTCGCCCCTGCGGTCGCCGAGGCTGTCGCCGCTCAGGCCCACCCCTGACACACCGACACCCGAATCAGGACAGGAAAGAAGGCAGACCCAGATGAGCATCGAGATCACCGACGAACATCCCATCGACCGGGCAGAGGAGATCCTCACCGACGAGGCCCTCACCTTCCTGGAGAAGCTGCACCAGAACTTCTCCGGTCGTCGCGACGAGCTGCTGGCCGCCCGGGTGGGCAAGCGCGAGCAGGCGGCGGCCAGCGGGTCCCTGGACTTCCTGCCCGAGACCGTCGAGATCCGTAGCGGTGAGTGGCAGGTCGCGCCGGCCCCGACCGCCCTGCAGGACCGCCGGGTCGAGATGACCGGTCCGGCCAGCCCGGCCAAGATGGCCATCAACGCCCTGAACTCCGGCGCCAAGGTGTGGCTCGCCGACCTCGAGGACGCCAGCTCCCCGAGCTGGCCGAACGTGATCGACGCGATGCTGAACCTGCGCGACGCCGCGCGTGGCACGCTGTCCTTCACCCAAGCCGACGGCAAGCAGTACGCGCTGCGTACCGACATCCCGCTGGCCGTCGTCGTCGCCCGACCGCGCGGCTGGCACCTGCCCGAGGCGCACGTGCTCGTCGACGGCTCGGTCGGCGTGGGTGCGCTGGTCGACTTCGGCCTGCACTTCTTCCACCTCGCCCAGACCCTGATCGACAACGGCCAGGGGCCGTACTACTACCTGCCGAAGATGGAGAGCCACCTCGAGGCGCGGCTGTGGAACGACGTGTTCACCTTCGCCGAGGCCGAGCTGGGCATCGAGCACGGGACGATCCGGGCCACCGTGCTCATCGAGACCATCCCGGCCGCGTTCGAGATGGAGGAGATCCTGTACGAGCTCCGCGATCACGCCTCCGGTCTGAACGCCGGCCGCTGGGACTACCTGTTCAGCATCATCAAGTACTTCCGCGACGCCGGTCCCGAATTCGTGCTGGTCGACCGGGCCGACATCACCATGACGGCGCCGTTCATGCGGGCCTACACCGAGCTGCTGGTCAAGACCTGCCACAAGCGCGGTGCCTTCGCCATGGGTGGCATGGCGGCGTTCATCCCCAGCCGCAAGGACGCCGAGATCAACAAGGTCGCCTTCGCCAAGGTGAACGCGGACAAGACCCGGGAGGCCGGCGACGGGTTCGACGGCTCCTGGGTGGCACACCCTGATCTGGTGCCGGTCTGCCGCGAGGTCTTCGACGGCGTCCTGGGAGACAAGCCCAACCAGATTGACAAGCAGCGGCCCGAGGTCGAGGTCACCGCCGCGCAGCTGCTGGACGTCT
Source organism: uncultured Actinomycetota bacterium (assembly GCA_963794405.1). GTDB lineage: Bacteria > Actinomycetota > Actinomycetes > Propionibacteriales > Propionibacteriaceae > Microlunatus. The sequence continues at coordinate 239,190 of CAWCDP010000010.1, read as the reverse complement.
CCTCGGCCACCGGGGGCAACAGCGAGACCGGTCTGCGGGGCAACCTGGAGGTCGCCGTCGCGTACACGGCCGTCTGGCTCTCCGGCAACGGGGCGGTCGGCATCCACAACCTGATGGAGGACGCCGCCACCGCCGAGATCTCGCGATCTCAGGTCTGGCAGCAGATCAGGAACGGTGTGGTCCTCTCCGACACCGGGGAGACCGTGACCAAGGAGCTGGTCGCCCGGATCCTGGACGAGGAGGTCGCCAAGCTGCGTGAGCAGGTGCCGGCCGAGCAGTTCGAGCGTTTCTACGTCCCCGCCAGCGCGTTGATCGCCGATCTCGTCCTGTCCGACGACTTCACCGACTTCTTGACCCTGCCCGCGTACGAGCTGATCAAGTGAACGTGCTGACGGAAGCGAACGGACGCGCTTCGCACCAGGGGCGCCTGGACGAGCGGGTGCTGGCCGACCTGGACGCCCGACTCGCCGACACCGACGCCTTCCTCGACCGGGCCTACCCGGGCGAGGACGGCCGGCGGCAGCCGGTGCACACCGTCTACGTGCCGGCCGACCGCTACACCGTCGACCTGCCGCAGCGGTGGGGCGCGGAGGCCGCCGACCTGGTGGCCGCCCAGGGCGGCTGGGCGGCACTCTGCCGCACGGTCGGAGTTCCTCCCCACCTGGTCGAGGCGGTCGCCCTCCGCGCCGAGGCCAAGCTGGCCGCCGAGCCGATCGAGGACCTGCGACTGGACTTCGAGGACGGCTACGGTCCGCGGGCGGACGAGGTCGAGGACGCCGACGCGGTGGCGGTCGCCGGACGGTTGGCCGACGCACTGGCCGCCGGAGCGGCCCCTGCCTTCGTCGGTCTGCGCTTCAAGTGCTTCGAGGCACCGACCCGGCGACGCGGGCTGCGGACGCTGGATCTGTTCCTGAGCACGCTCCTGGAGCGCACCGGCGACCTGCCCGAGGGGCTGGTGATCACCTTCCCGAAGGTCAGCACGGTCAGTCAGGTGGAGGCGATGGTCGCCGCCTGCGAGGCGTACGAGAGTGCCGCCGGTCTGCCCGCCGGGCGGCTCGGCTTCGAGATCCAGGTGGAGACCCCGCCGTTGATCCTGGGCGCCGACGGCACGGCTCCGGTCGCCGCGGCGATCCACGCCGGTGCCGGCCGGGTCACCTCGCTGCACTACGGCACGTACGACTACAGCGCGTCGCTGCAGGTGTCGGCGGAGTACCAGTCGATGGAGCACCCGGTCGCCGACTACGCCAAAGACGTCATGCAGGCGGCCGTCGCCGGCACCGGGGTGCACCTCTCCGACGGCTCGACCAACATCCTGCCGATGGGCACCGACGAGCAGATCCGGGCGGCCTGGCAGCTGCACCACCGGCTGGTCCGGCGGTCGCTGGAGCGAGCCATCTACCAGGGCTGGGATCTGCATCCCGCGCAGCTGCCGACCCGCTTCATCGCCAACATCACCTTCTACCGCGAAGGTTTCGAGCGCGCCGCCACCCGGCTGCATGCGTACCTGACCAAGTCGGGCGGCGGGATCCTGGACGAGCCCGCGACGGCGCGGGCGCTCGCCCGCTACCTCTACCGCGGCTACGTCTGCGGGGCGGTCACCGATGCCGAGCTGATCGGCGCCGTCGGTCTCGACGCCGTACGGCTGGAGCTGCTCGCCCGGCCGAAGTCCGACACCGAGAACGTGGTGGTCGCCGCCCGATCCTGATCACCCACTCATCTGCATCACCCGCACACGTCATAAGGGAGTGACCCCGTGTCCAGCACCACACCGATCCGACCGAGCGACAGCCACACCGAGGCCGTCGCTCCCGAGCAGCACGTGCCCAACCACAGCGGCTACTACGCACCGCACGGCGGCCACCCGCCGCAGACCGACCTGCTCACCGACCGCGCGATGTTCACCGAGGCGTACGCCGTCCTGCCCCGCGGGGTGATGCGCGACATCGTCACCAGCAACCTGCCGTTCTGGACCGAGACCCGGTTGTGGGTGATCGCCCGGCCGTTGTCGGGGTTCGCCGAGACGTTCTCCCAGTACATCGTGGAGGTCTCCTCCGGCGGCGGCAGCGACCGCCCCGAGCTCGACCCGGGCGCCGAGGGCGTGCTGTTCGTGGTCGAGGGCCACATGGACCTGACCATCGAGGGGAAACGACACCGGCTCGATCCGGGGGGCTACGCGTTCCTGCCGCCGGGCTGCGACTTCACCGTGCACAACGAGTCCCCACTTCCGTTGCGGTTCCACTGGATCCGCAAGGCCTACCAGGCGGTGGACGGGCTCGACGTCCCGGCGGCCTTCGTCACCAACGAGCGGGACGTGGTGCCCGGCGCGATGCCGGGCACCGACGGCAAGTGGGTGACGACCCGGTTCACCGACCCCGCCGACATGCGGCACGACATGCACGTCAACATCGTCACCTTCGAGCCCGGGGCGGTCATCCCGTTCGCCGAGACCCACGTGATGGAGCACGGCCTGTACGTCCTGGAGGGCAAGGCCGTCTACCGGCTGAACCAGGACTGGGTGGAGGTGCAGGAGGGCGACTTCATGTGGCTGCGCGCGTTCTGCCCCCAGGCCTGCTACGCCGGTGGACCGGGTCGCTTCCGCTACCTGCTCTACAAGGACGTGAACCGGCACGCAGTGCTGTCCCGCCAGTTCGTCTGATCGTCCGGCGCGAGCGCAGGGGCGACTGGCCCTGGCGGCGTCGGTAGCAGCAGGATGCGCGCAGGCGCGACAGTCCGCTCGGTTTCCGGGCGGACTGTCGTGGACAAGGCGTCAGCTCGGCTGCCAGCGGTAGATGTTCGGCAGGGGCTCGTTGCCGTAGATGTGGTCGGCGTTGACCCCCCAGACCTGCGCCGCGCCGCCGTTCGCGATCTGGGTGAGGAAGCCGGCTCGCTCGTGCCAGGAATTCCCGTCCCAGGCGAACACGTTGTTCGAGCGGGCGAACTGCAGTGCGTCGACTCCCCAGACCGACCCGTCGTCGGCCACGCTGATCCCGGTCAGGAACTTGTCGCCGACCAGATCCCAGGAGGTCCCGTTCCACCGGAAGACGTTGCTCATCGTCGTCAACCGCTCGGGATGAGTGTTGACCCCCCACACCTGGCCATTGGCGGCGGCCGCGATGCTCGTCAGGTGGCCGACGACCGGCGCCCAGGACGTGCCTGCCCAGCGGTAGATGTTGTTCTCTGTACTCGGCTGACGAGCATTCACCCCCCACACCACTCCGTCGGACGTCGCCGCGATGCTGGTCAACTCCATGGGCTGTCTTCTCCAACCCGCGCCGAGCCAGCGATAGACGTTCTCCTGGCCGGTTGCTCGCTGGGCGTTGACGCCCCACACGCTGTCCTTGGAGCCGACGGCGATGCTGGTCAGGCGACCCTTGATGCCGTCCCAGGCCGAGCCGGTCCAGCGGAAGATGTTGTCGGCGTCGACCGGGTACTGACGACCGACACCCCACACCGATCCGTCGGATCCCGCCGCGACGTTGGTCAGGTAGCCCTGGGTCCGCTGCCACCGAGAGTCGTACCCGTCGTTGTAGTCGATGCCGCGCTTGACGACCTCCAGCCACGCGACCAGGTACTGCGCGGTGAAGAGGATCGCGTCGCGGAGCATCGGCGAGACCAGCGGATCGACCACGTTCGTCCAGTACGCGGGGTCCTGGTCCCAGCCGTAGTAGCTCTTGCCCGCGACGTCGATGAGCTTCTCGGCGTACAGGTCCTTCGAGTGGCGGGCAGCCGCGCGGCAGTAGCGCTCCAGGTCCGAGCAGGCGGTGAGGCCACAGGAATCTGTCGGCCGGAGAGGACAGGCCTGTCCGTGCGGGCCTGCGGCGGGGGACTCGTACGTCGGTGGCGTGGTCTTCGACTGATGCTCCATCGCGTAGGTCTCGACGGCGCCGTGGTACATGAAGTTCGGGTGCGAGCTCACCTGTGTGAAGTTCGACGAGTGCATCGGCTGCGTCAGATCGGTGAGGTAGTGCAGAGCCAGTCCGAGGTTGTAGCCGGCGGGACCGCGATCGGATACCGGCAGCACGCGGGGATGTCCGAGGTCGTCGAGCTTGGAGAACTTCTCGAAAGCGACGCTGCCGTAGTCGCGGTTGTTGGTCACGGCGGTGTTGTACTTCGACCCGAGCCAGTTCAGCCCGGTGTCCGGGTCGTAGAAGTGACCCGCGTAGGAGGGCTGCAGGCCGGCGATCTTGGGTCCTCGGTACTGGTCGAGCCAGTCGGCGTCGTACAGGCCCTGACAGAGCTGATCGTGAAAGGGGTCGCCCACCTTGCCCTGCCCGGGCTTGACGAGCTCGTAGATCTGACGGCCGCCGGGGTTGAGGTCGAGCGCGGCCAGCCGGGCCGCTTGGTTCACGATCCAGAGGTGCGTGCTCTTCGTGTCGTCGTAGGGGTCCTGGGCGTCCCAGCCGACCCGGTGCGGATCGTGGACGTGACCGTGCTCGGCGAAGAGTCCTCGTCCTCCGGTGAGATCGATGGCACGTCCGTCGGCGTCCAGCCCCCAGATGTTGGTCGGGCTGCCGACAGCGACCGCCCGCATCGATCCCCTCAGCGCGTACCAGCCGCCGGCGTTGCCCAGGTCCACGCTGACCTGGCCGTCGACCGTGACGGCACAGGTCACTCCGTCACGAGAGGTGCTGATCGCGGAGAACGAGCCGCCCTCGGAGGCCCATTCGTCCTGTGCTTGATAGGTGTGCACGCCACCGGACTCATCGACGGCCACGATCCTGTCCGCGCTACCCACCGAGACCCGTCGCATCGGCGCCGGCGCCGGCACCTTCTGCCAGGCGCCCCCGTCCGCGTCGTAGCTCAGGACGTCACCTCCCGCAGCCACTCCCCACACCGTGCCGTCCGCACCTGCACTGACGCACTGCAGAGCGCTCGCGACGAGAGTCGCCCCGCCCGCTCCCGCAGAGTGGTGAGCCTGACCTTCGCTGTCGAGGCCCCAGAGGTCGTCGGCACTGCCGATAGAGATCTGTGTCAGGCTGGGCCACCCACCGCCGATCGGTGTCCACTCTCGGTTCTCGGCGTTCCACCGCAGCAAGCTGCCGGATGGACCGATGGCGACCGAGGTTCCGTCGGCCGCCACGTCGATGTCGAGAAATCCTTCTGGTCCGCTTGCGATCCACTCGTGCTCAGCGCTTTCCATGATCATCCTCTGGCCGCCGGTAGGTGGCGCGGACAGCGCCACCGCAAACCCAGGTGTGGTTCGCGAAGGTCTGGGTGCCGTTGCCTGGCCATCCCTGATCTGGATCCGTCGAAGGGCTGCAGGTAAATGCTGACTTGCTACACCGATGACGTGAATGGACTCAAGTCGCTCATTCGTCGATCGTCCGAATAGACCTGGGTCTAGGGTCGACGATCCCGATCTGGACGATCTCCAGTGGTGGACGACGCGAGCACCGTCGGCAGGCGGACGCTTTCCTTCGCAGGACGGACCTGGGCATCAACGTTCCACTGTGCTGCCTCAGCAGGTGGCGATTGCGAGCGTGGCGGCGACGTCGCCTGATCGACGTCGCCCCCTCCCTCACCGCACCCCGGTGAACGCCGCCTCGCGGATCTGAACCGTTGCGTTCCGTGACTCCTGGTCCCTGGTCAGTTCGCCCCGGATGAGTCGATGTCGCCGTCGAGGATGGTGGTGGCACCAGCGGCACGCAGGCGGGCGTCAGTGAGGTGTCCGCGGATTTCCTCGACCAGCTCGGCGTCGCCGCGGGGGAGTGTTGCTGTGAGGTGCTCGGCCTGGTCCTCGCAGACGGCGGTGTGAATGGCGTCGGCCATCTTCTGGCGTGTGCCGGTCGGCAGGTGACCTGGGGCCACGGTCACGGCCGCTTGGGCGTCCCTGGTCTCAGGGGGTGCTGAGATCGTCGCTTGAGCGAGGACCACACCGTTCTCTTCGACCCTGATCTGCTTCGCATCGGCCATGGTGATCCTTCTGGGAGTCCCTGAGATCCGGTCGGGCGGATCCCGCCCCTTGTTGCCGGAAGAACACTGCGAAGCAGTGCTCGCAGCAACGGTACGACGCTCATCGGTCACACCGGAACCCGGCCGGTCATCCGGCCCGAGCTCGATCGGTTCACCGCCGGCGGCCCCTGCGACAGAGCTCTGGCACCTGGCTTGCGACACCCAACGCGCCGGGCCGATGGTCAGTGCCCGGCGCGTTCGCTGAGGTGTGCGGGTCAGCTGGTGACGGCTGATTCGACTGTGCTCGGTCGGGCCAGGATGCCGAGGAGTACGGCAAGGCCGCCGACGACGAGGCCGATCGCGAAGCCTTCGCCGCCGAAGAGCAGTGTGCTCACGGCCCCGAGGCAGTTGAGGGCGCCGACGGCCACCACTGCTGCCCAACCCCAGCGCTTGTTGAGTGCGAGTCCGAGGCCGGCGAACAGGCCGGCGACGGCCAGCACGGCCCCCGCGACCCTGACCCAGGCCGGCTGAGCGGGGTCGAGCACGGCTCCGGCGTTCATCAGGACGAACAGTGCGGTCACGACGACTGCAGCCCAGCGGATGATCTTCATCTCGTGTGTCCCTTCGGTCGGTTTGGTCGATTGACTCCACCAGCGTCGGTCGTCGGGAGTTCCCGGGCCCAGAGCCGGCGCTCACGCCGACGCCGCCGGCTGTCCTGTGGTGTCGGGAACGGTTTCCCGGACGGCGGGACCTCCAGCGATTGCCACCGGTCGCCGGCCGCGTCAGGCTCGTGTCATGAGGCGAGGCACCCTGCGCGCGGCGGCGGTTCGCCACGCGCGCGGGCTGGCGGTCGTGATCGCGGTGGCGAGCGTCGCCGGATTCGTCGCGTACCTGCTGCTGTGGACCTCGGCCGGTTCGGTCGACTCTCCACGGGCGTCGGACCTGCTGTACGGGGCTTGTCAGGTCCTGCCGTACGGGCTGGTCGGTGCCGTGTTGGTGGACAGGCGTCCCGACCTGCCGTTCGGGTGGCTGCTGGGCCTTGCGGCGATGTCGCTGGTGCTGATGGTGGCGATGACCGAACCGGCGGTGCTGGTGTTCCAGCGGGGCGGCTCCGGCGAGCTCGCCGCCTGGGGTCTGGCGTTCGGTGTGCTGGCGTTCGTGCCGACCGCGCTGCAGGGCGTGATCAACGTCCGGTTCCCGTCCGGTCAGCCGACCGGGCGGTGGGGACGGATTCTGGATCGGCTGCTGGTCTGCGGGATCGTGGTGGCAGTGATCGGCGGCGTGCTCGGTGACAGTGCGACCCGGGCCGTCGTGCCCCGGGCGATCCGGGTCGTCGACCGCGCACCAGCGATCGCCGCTGTCGGGAACGCGCTGACGATCGCCGTCCCGGTGGTGATCGGGCTGGGCGTCGTCGCCGGGATCGGCATCATCGCCCGCTGCATCCGGGCGCGCGGGCTACTGCGCAAGCAGCTGATCTGGCGGGCCGCGGGTGTCGGCTTCGCCCTCGTCCTCTTCCCGCTCGCCGTGACCGAGCAGCTGCCCCAGTGGGCGAGCGACCTCGACCCGCTGGTGTTCGTGCTGACGCTGGTCGTCCCCATCCTGCGCTACGACCTGTGGGCCATCGACACGCTGATCCGGCGGTCGGCGGCCGCCACGATGACGTCGCCGCGCTCGGTCGTCGAGAACATGGTGCGGGTCTCCGCTGAGATGCTGCGGCTGCCGTATCTGGCCGTGCAGCGCGCCGGTCAGATCCTGGCGGTCAGCGGCGAGCGGGTCGGCCCGGTGGAGGAGTGGACGCTGGTCCACGACGGTACGCCGGTCGGGATCCTGCTCGCCGCGCCGCGGCCGGGGCACCGGGTCATCGAGGAGCAGGATCGGCAGGTGCTGGCCACGCTCGCCCAGCTGATCGCCGGAGCGGTGTCGGCGCAGGCCTTGACCCTCGACCTGCAGGACGCGCGGCAGCATCTCGTGTCGGCGCGCGAGGAGGAGAGACGGCGGCTCCGTCGGGACCTGCACGACGGGCTCGGGCCGTTGCTCACCGGCCTCGGCCTCAACCTCGATGCGGCCGGGGCCAGTCTGAGCAGCGACCCGGTCAAGGCGGCGACCTATCTGAGTCACGCCAAGGACGCCTCGTCCCAGGTCATCAGCAGTCTCCGGGAGGTCGTGCACGGCCTGCGACCACCCGCCCTCGATGATCTCGGGTTCGTGGGGGCGCTGACCCTGCAGGTGAACCGGATCGCGGGCGACGCGGGGTTGGCGGTGGACCTACGGGTGCCGTCGACGAGTCTGACGCTACCGGCCGCCGTCGAGGTGGCCGCGTTCCAGACGATCGGCGAAGCCGTCACCAACGTCGTCCGGCACAGCGACGCGACCCGCATCCAGATCTCCGTCACGGCCACACCGGATCAGCTCACGGTGACGGTCGACGACGACGGAGGCGGTACCGCTGACTGGCAGCCCGGCATCGGGCTGCGCAGCATGCGCGAGCGGGCCGAAGAGCTCGGCGGCAGTCTCCGGGTCCTCAGCGGGACGAGCGGGAGCCGGGTCCAGGCCACCTACCCGACGGCGTACGGTGCCGTGATGGCGGCGGTGTCGGTCCTGGTGATCGACGACCACCCGCTCGTCCGCCAGGGCCTGCGGGCGGTTTTCGAGGCAACCGGGGACGTCGAAGTGATCGCGGAGGCGGACAACGGCGTCGATGCGGTGCGGCTCTGCGTCGAGCATCATCCTGATGTCGCGCTGATGGACCTGCAGCTGCCCGGTGTGCACGGGATCGACGCCACGCGTCAGATCACCCACGCCGCTCCGGCGACCGCCGTCCTGGTGCTGACCATGTTCGACGACGACGACACCGTGTTCGCCGCCGTCTCCGCCGGCGCTGTCGGCTACCTCCTCAAGGGCGCGGACGGGGCGGACATCGTCGCCGCCGTACGCGCCGCAGCCGCCGGACAGGCCGTGTTCGGCGCTCCGGTCGCCCGCCGGCTGAAAGACTGGTTCGACCGCAGTCAGCCCCGTCCCGCAGCAGCCGTTCCCCGAGCTCACCGGGCGCGAGCGCGACATCCTGGACGGCGTCGCCGCTGGGTTGAGCAACGCCGAGATCGGCGCCCGCCTCTACCTCTCGCCCAAGACGGTCGCCAACAACGTCACCACCATCCTCGCCAAGCTCCACCTCGCCCACCGGACAGAGGCCATCGTCAAAGCTCGCGAGGCCGGCCTCGGCCGCACCTGAGCGCCGCGGCTCAACGGGGTGGTCCTCGCCCACCAGACAGAGGCCGGGGCGCCCCCGGGGCGGGAGTCTCGAAGCCTCACCCGGCACGTCAACCGGGATGCTGCGGGCGGCGTCACTCCGGAAGGGGTGGGCCCACGACCTGGAGACCGTAGCGGGGGCCGACGCTGTTCCAACGGGCGATCTCGGCCTCCATCGGCAGGCCGTCGGCACCGGGGAGTCGACGTTCTTCGGCGGGGATGCCGACCTCGTCGTACAGATCGAACAGCCCGCCCGGATCAGCGAAGCCCACGAACCGCACCGGTTCCGTCCCCCTCACCCGGAAGGCGTGAGGGATCCCCGCCGGCAGGAAGATGAAGTCACCGGCCGCGAGCTCGTAGACGGTCTCACCGGCGCGGTAGGTCATCGACCCGTCGAGCAGGAAGAACGCTTCGGCTTCGTGCGTGTGGCGGTGCAGCGGAGTGGCTGTCCCGGGTGGCTGCGTCACGAGGGCCACGTCGAGGCCGCCGGTCTCCCGCGCGCCGGCCAGCCGCTCGAACAGGGAGCCCATCGCCCAGGTCGCCGGCGCCGTCCCGGCCGGCCGGTAGAGGACCTGAGGCGTGTGCGTCGACTCCATGGAGGTTCACCTCTCGTTGATCCGAAATGACTTCGGGTGAATATTGGTAGGGTAGATCTCGATGAGCGAACGCGTCAACCGTCCCTACCGGGCTCCTCAACGGACCGCCGCCGCTGCCCGGACACGTCAACGGATCATCCAGGCGGCGCGAGACCTGTTCGTCCACCAGGGCTGGAACGGAACGACTGTGGCCGAGATCGCTCGCCGGGCCGAGGTGTCGGTGGACACCGTCTACGCCTCTGTCGGGCGGAAGCCGGCCGTCGTGTGCGCTGTCGTCGACGACGTGCTCGGCGAAGGTCGAGGCCCCGTCCCGGCCGCGCAGCGGCAGTACGTGATCGACGTGGGTGCAGCACGATCTGCCGCGGAGAAGATCGCGACGTACGCCATGGCCCTAGGACGCTTGATGCCGGAGGTCGCGCCGCTGCTCCTGTCACTGAGGGACGCGGCAGCCGCCGACGCCGGCTGCGCACAGGCCTGGCAGGACATCGTCGAGCGCCGGGCACGCAACATGCTCTTGTTCGCCGCCGATCTCCGCGAAACGGGCGACCTCCGCGAGGAGCTCGCCGACCAGGATGTCGCCGACGTCGTCTGGGCGACGAACTCACCGGAGTACTACACGCTGCTCAGCTCGCGAGGCTGGTCGAGTCCGCAGTACGTCGCCCATCTGTCCGACCTGTGGCAGCGACTTCTGCTGGCCGGATGAGGACCTCACACGACGTGGGACCGCGTCGGGGATCGACGTCGCTTCGACGTCAGGAACCTTGGATCAAGGTGTTGTGCGTTGCCGCGATCAGCCACTCACCGCCGGCCCGAACCAGCACTGAGGTGGACATCGCGGTGTGGGTGCCCTGGAGTGGGCCGTGGGGTGCTGTCAGCGTGCCGGTCGAGTTCATCACGATCACGTCCGGGGTGATCGGTCGCGCCGCGACCAGGTCCATCCGGTTGGTGCTGCCGGCGTAGATGGTGGCGAAGATGCCGGCATGACCGGCGGTGATGCCGGCACGCCCGTCGAGGTGCTCTCCTCGGATCGTGACGAAGGCCGCGTCTTCGGCGTACGCGGACCCGAAGGCTGGTCCGTCCCCGTCGTTCCAGGCGCTCTCGAGCCTGGTGAGAACTCGGCGGGCGATCTCCTCCGTGCTGGGGGCGATGTCGGTGGTGCTGATCATCGGTGTTGCCGCCATGATCCGACCTCACTTTCGACGAGACGTAGATGATTGATTGAGTAAGACTCAGTCAATATAGCGCCGCTCACCGAACCTGTACAGTAGTTCGCATGACGGATCCGGAGGAGGGTGGCGGCCGCCCATATCGGTCGGCCTTGCGCGCCGAGCAAGCTGAGCTGACGCGGCTGCGCATCGCGCACGCGGCGCGGGCCTGCTTCGTCGAACGTGGCTGGGCCGGGACCAGCGTTCGTTCGGTGGCGGTCGCTGCGGGAGTGTCCGAGGCGACGGTGTTCGCGGTCTACGGGACGAAGGCCGGTCTCGCCATCTCGCTGGTGGACAGCGCCGACGCCGACGCGGGCATCGAGGAGACGCTGAGGGAGCTGGCCAGGGCCGACGGCGATCCGAGAGCCCAGCTGACGGCTCTGATCCGGTTCGAGCGTCGACTGTTCGAGAAGGCCGGCGACGCGCTGCGGGTGATCGTGGAAGGACAACGCAACGAGCCGGCCCTGCAGGCCGCCCAGAGGGAGGGCCGCGGCCGGGGCGAACAGACCCGTCGCAGCATCTTCGCCGACTGGCCGTCGACGGCATTCCGGGCCGGGGTCACCCTCGACCGGGCGCTCGATCTCTTCGCCGTCACGGTGTCGATCCAGACCTATGACATCGCCACCCAGGAGCGCGGCTGGACGCCGGCCGCGACTGAGGAGTGGTGGATCGCTGACCTGGGTGAAGCAATCCTGTCGCGGTGAATCTCAGTCCGGAGGTCGATCCGGTCGTGAACACGAATGGCTGCCGGCATTGAGTCCGGAAAGTCGGCTCGGTGCTTCGCACACCGTCACAAAGAACCACCCTGTGGTGGTGAGGCATGCCCGGTCGCCCGGTCGATAGGCTCGCCCCGCCAGTGCACGTCAAGCCTCTCTGGAGCGGAACCGGCGGGGGCCGGGATCCGCGGAAAAGAAGTCCTATGCCGACCACGGGCAGCGAGTGGTTCATCCAGATCCTGATCTTCGTCGTGGTGGCCTATCCCATCGTGGGTGGCATGGCCTTCATCGTGTCGAGCTTCATCTATCACGTCTTCTTGGAGAAGCGCGACCTTCCCCGGTACCTGCAGCACGGCGAACCGTTCGTCACCATCTTCATTCCCGCGCACAACGAAGAGGCGTCCATCGCGAGCACCATCCACTACCTGGAGCGCGAGCTCAACTACCCGTCGGACAAGTTCGAGATCATCGCCATCAACGACGGGTCCACGGACACGACCGGGGAGATCCTGACCGAGCTGCAGGCGCAGTACCCGGACCTGCGAGTGGTCACCATCGTGAAGAACCGTGGCAAGGCGCACGGCTACAACGTCGCCATCGCCTTCGCCAAGGGTGATTTCATCTTGTCCAACGACGCCGACACCAAGCCGAACCCCGACGCCGTGTGGCAGTACATGAGCTATTTCGAGCGCGAGGGCGGCCAGAACGTGGGCGCGGTGACCGGCAACATGCTCGCGGCCAACCGCACGTCCATCTCGGCGCTTGCCCAGCAGAACGAGCTGAACTCGATCATCGGCATCATCAAGCGCGGGCAGATGTCCTACGGCGCCCTCTTCGCGTTCTCCGGGGCCAACACGATGTACCGGAAGCAGGCTGTGCTGGACGTCGGCGGATGGCACGCCGAGCAGCCGACCGAGGACATCGCGATCGCGTGGGACATGCAGACGGCGGGCTGGCGTGCACTGTTCGCAGCCCACATCCGCTTCTTCCTCGATGTCCCCGAGCAGACGAAGGCTCTCTTCAAACAACGACGGCGGTGGTCGTCAGGTGGCCTCTACGTGCTGTTGACCAAGGGGTCCAAGCTGGTGAGGCACCCGTTGCGCAACTACGCGATGATGCCGGTGATCCTCGACTACGCCCTCAGCGTCGTCTGGAGCTTCCTGTACTGGATCAGCTTGTCGCTGTTCCTGCTGTCCCAGATCTACCTGGCGGTCGTCCAGGACTGGGAGCGGTTCTTCCACAACTGGTACATGGCCGGCATGTTCGTCTCCATCCAGGTGGTGGTCGGACTGGTCCAGCTGACCACGGCGTCCTACTACAACGACGGCGGCAAGACACTCAAGTACATCGTCTTCGCCCCCTGGTACATGTTGATCTACTGGATGATCAACACCTGGACGCTCGTGTACGAGTCCGGGCCGACAGTGCGGAAGATCTGGGCACTGCGTGGCGCCGGGACATGGAAGTCGCCCGAGCGCTCCACCAGCCTGCAGGACCTCGACCAGCCCCGGAAGCGCCGGCAATGACCACGAAACCGGGTTATGTCGTTCACGTGGTGAACGAAGACGACGTCACCGTGGACTGGTTCTTCGGCGACCGGCCATTCCGCCAGAAAGTCCCCCAGCTGATCCTGATCCTGATCGGTTGGTTCTTCGCCCTCCTCCCTGTGGTGATCACCGTCTCTGCACTCAGGCACCGAGACGACGCGGGTGGTTGGTGGAGCTATCCCGAGGGATTCGAGCTGTGGGATCTGACCATGGCCACACTGGGTCTGCTGGGAGTGGCCTTCGTCCTCGGATTCTCGACGCTCTATCTGGTCAGCCAGCTGCGGGCGCGCAGCCGCAACCACCAGAAGACCTACGAGGAGGAACGGCTGGAGACTCGTCTGGACCTGGCGGAGGATCTGTTCGCGAGCAAGTACGGTTCGAGAGAACGTCGTCTGGACCAGCGGAACATCCGGATCCAGCCCTACAGCGACTTCGAAACCTATGAGCTGCGGGACCGCTACCGGACCTACGGGGTCGGGGAATGACCCTCTCGACCCGAGATCGCGATCTCCTCGACAGCATGAAGCAGCGCGAATTCAGTGTGAAGAAGCAGCAGCGCGCGGCCCACACGATCTATCGCCAAGGGCGTCGTTATCGCAGGCTGCTGCTCGCTGTGACCGCGTTGGTCTTCGCTGCCGTGGTGACAGCAACCATGGTGGTGATGGAGATCGTGTTCGACCGCTCGTCGGAGTGGTGGCTGCGAGCACTGGTGGTTTTCGTCGTCGGGGTCGCCGGGTTGCTGGTCGGGAGTGCATGGTTGGGGACACCGTTCGGGCAGAAGCTCCTCGACGACCACGCGGAGCGTCTCAACCAGAAGCACAGCGGAGATCTCCACGCCGGCCGCAAGTGGCAGCAGTTCTACTACCGTCACGAAGACATCTCCGTCTACATCCCGCAGATTCTCTACCTTCTGGAGAACGACGAGCGGTTCGGATCGGTCGACGACGCACTCGCGTACGTCAAGGCACACAGCCAGGAGAGCGCCGGGGCCGGGTCTCGCGGGCTCGAGCTGTTCGAGGCCATCGCGGAGGAGACCAACCTGGTCGTCGTCTCCACCGCGGACGACAGGGGGCGGCCGTCCAGCAGGTTCATGCGGTTCGTGACGACGGCCCGTCCAGGGGTGTGGTTCGTGACCACGGCCCCCGACGCCCCCAAGGTCCAAGACTTCGAGCGCGGGCTCGTCGCGGTGCTGACCGCTCCGACCGACCGGGGATCGACGATCAGCAGCAGCCGCGTCCACATCAGGCGCGCTGACGTGAACCTGTTCGAGATCGCCGACCTGTACCGCACGCAGGCCCCGCGCTACCTGGACGGCATGACCGAGGACGACCAGGCCTCGGAGCTGGTCTACGAGCTGAGGTTCGAGTCTGCCAAGGTGAGCAGCTGGCTGGACCAGGAGCTGGTTGTCTTCGACGCCGGCTGATGGTGCCGAGGCGACCCCCTCTGCAGCTGTGATCTCGTTGTCGTCACGGCTTTCCGAGGCCCGCTTCTCGCGCCTTGACAATGGCCGCGGACCGGTCGGAGACCTGCAATTTGGTGAAGACGTTCGAGACGTGGTTGCGGACGGTCTTGAGGTTGATCATCAGCTCGTGGGCGATGGTCGCATTGCCCTTGCCTGCGGCGACCAGCTCGAGCACATCCCGCTCGCGTTCGGTCAAGGAGGGGAACGCGGCGGTAGTCGAGCCGGCGCCGCTGGCGAAGTGCGCGATCACCCGCCGGGCGATCTCTGGACCGAAGATGGCCTCCCCGGCAGCCGCAGCTCGAATCGCGCGAACGATCTCGTCCTGCTCGGCACCTTTCAGCAGATAGCCGCTGGCACCGGCCCGCATAGCCGCGAACACCGAGTCGTCATCTTCGAACATCGTGAGAACCACGATGCTGGCTCCCTCTGTCGTACGTCGTGTGATGCGGCGCGTTGCCTCGATTCCGTCGACGTCGGGCATCCGGAGGTCCATCAAGATCACGTCGGGTACGAGTTCATCGGCGAGCTCGACGGCCCGCAGCCCGGTCTCGGCCACACCCGTGATCTCGATGTCGGCGACGTCGGCCAGCATCACCTCGAGTCCCCTTCGGAACGCCGGATGGTCATCGACGATGAGCAGGCGGATCACGCAGGACCTCCGACGTCGTCATCGTGCGCCTGCTCTCTCCCGATCGGGACAGTGGCGTGCACCCTGATGCCGCCCTCGGGGCGGCACGAGATCGTGCAGATGCCGCCGAGCTCAGCAGCCCGCTCTTGCATCGATCGCCAGCCGGTGCCTTCTCTCGCCGTCGGGCTACCGACGGACTCGACGCCGTGGCCGTTGTCCGTCACGGTGAGCTCGAACCGGCCGTTGACCACCAGATCGACCTGGCATCGAGTGGCTCCGGCGTGGCGTGCCACGTTCGTCATGGCTTCCGACGCGATCCTGTAGGCGGCGACCTCGACCGCTGCCGGGAACGCCGGCATCGGGTCGGGGCCGGAAACCTCGAAGGTGACGTCGCCGCACAGGGCGGTGGCCCGCTGGCGGATGGCGGCGATCAGACCCACCTCATCGATCGCGGGCGGCCGCAGGTCGTCGACCAGCCGCCGCACTTCGGCGATCGCCTCCCGCACTTCGTGTCGGGCTTCTGCCACCAGAGCGGACCGCTCGCTGGGCTCGGTCCTCGACTCTGCGGCATTGAGCTTGAGCACGATCGCTGCCAGGGACGGGCCGACACCGTCGTGGAGGTCTCGACGGATGCGGCGACGTTCCTCCTCGCGCCCGGCGACGATCTGCGATCTCGACTCACGCAGCTGATCGCGCTGTCGCTCCGAACGGACGAGGACGGCCGCGTAGCGGGCTAGATCGCGCAGCAGAGCGACGTCGGCGGACGACAACCGCCTACCCGGCGGGACCTCGACGGCGAGATCGCCGAGCACTTCGCCATGATTCGTCAGCGGTGTCCTGACCACCCGTTCGTCGCCAGTCACGCTGTCGGTTTCTATCCAGGCCCGCTGGACCCGAAGCGCCTCGGCTACGGCCTGGGTGACTGCCCCGACCAGCGCGTCGGGGTCAGCCGCATCGGCCCGGTCCGCGAGCAGCCGGAGCGCCTGGTGGGGCTGGGAGCGGTAACCGTAGACCCAGCGTTCGATCCTTCGCCGCAGCCATGAGTGAGCTGGCTGCACTGACACAGCGACAACCGCCACGGCCACCAGGCCGCCCGCCGTGCCGTTGCCGCCAACGACCCGCCCTGCGGCCAGCACGATCAGCGCATACGAGGCGACCACCCCCACCAGCAGTGCCCCGTACGTGACGGTCCGGCTCAACACGAGTCTGATGTCGAAGAGCTGGTGGCGGAGGATCGCGATGGCCATGGTTGTCGGCAGCGCGATGCTGACTGCGGCCACGGTGGCGACGGCGACCCACTCGCTTCCCCCCAGAACGAAGAAGTTGACCCACATGACGAGCAGACCGAGCGGAACGGCGAGGGCGCCCCAGACCAGCCACAGAAGGGGTAGCCGCGCCTCGCCGACCGAGCTCCTCAGCCGGCTGCGGACTGCCACAGCGGAGCCGAAGAACAAGAGCACGACCAGCACCAGCCCGACCAGGCCGATCACGCCCGACAGCCGCTCGGGAAGCCACGGCAGCGGCGGCTCCCGGCCGTGTTCCTGTCGGAAGGCGGTGTCGTCTCCCGCAGCCCCGACGAGGAACAGCAGCGAACCGGCCAGTCCCGTGCAGATCCAGAGCCGCCAGGATCGGGAGATCGGCCGCCCGTCCGGCAGGAGGTAGGCGATCAGCGCTGTCCACAAGAACAGGAAGATCCAGCTGCCCTGGCCCAGCTGGTCGATGACGAGGGCGACAGGGCCGGTGCCGGGGGCCCGCGAGCTCTTCAGAAGCACCCCGATCGAGAGGCCCTGCGCCACGAGCAGCCAGCCGATCCGGCGCTGGTGGCTGCGACGCACCACCACGAGGCCGAGCACGACCGGGATCGCCGTCGCCAGCGCGACGGCTGTAGAGAGCATGTGCTCAGTGTCGCGCTCCGAGCACGCCGCGTCAGCAGTCCCGGGAACACTTCCCGGCTGCTCCGGGACACCTGCATCGTGCGGCTGGGTCGGTCGGCAGAACACGCTCGACGAGACGCCGAATGACGGCGGACTTCTGTCTGACGGGAGCATCACCATGAAGCTGAGCAGATTCGAGAGGTTCCTCCCCTGGACCGGTGCCATTGCCGGACTCGCCTGGATCGGGCAAGCGACGCTGTTCAAGGTCGACGTAGCCGACCGCCCGGGCATGGCGACCACGACGATCATCCACGACCATCTGGTCCTGAACTACGGTGCTGTCGCCTGTCTGGTCATCATGGGCATCGCCCTCGTGTTCTTCGCCACCGCGCTCCGAAGCCACCTTCGCTCGGGCGAGGCCCGCGAAGCGACGTACTCGAGCATCGTCTACGGTGGCCTGCTGCTGATGTCCGCAGGTCTCTCCCAGATGGTGATGTGGAACTGGGCCCTGATCAACGGGGCCGCTGACGCCCAGGATGACACTGCCCTGCACATCCTGAGCTTCGTGAGCTACTTCGGGTTCGCCGGCATGGGAATCGGGATCGCCACGACGTTTCTGGCGACTGGTCTGGCCGGGATCAGGAACGCGGTGCTGCCCCGCTGGTTCTCGATCATCACGCTGGTGCTCGGGATTCTCAGCGCACTGGGCGATGCCGGCATTCCGCCCGGCGGACTCGTGAACTACCTGCTGCTCCCCCTCTGGCTGATCGCCGCGGCGGTCGTCGTGGCCAAGAGGTCGAGGGCCACCGCCGAGGCCGGCCTTGTCACCGCACCGTCGACGCCGTGACTCGTCAGTGCGTGTCTGCTGTCAGCAGTGACAGGTCGAGCTCGCCTACGTCGGGCTGTACCGGGAGTCGGTTCACTGTCGACGCAAAGTCCTGCAGAATTGTCGAGTGCTGCTCATGCGAGTTCAGATGCCGAATCGGCCAGGAACCCTGGGGGCTGTGGCATCGGCGCTGGGTGCGCTCGGCGCCGACATCAACCTGGTCGAGATCGTGGAGAAGCGGGGCGAGATCGAGGTGGAGGAGTTCATCTTGGATCTGCCGTCCACCCACACGGTAGAAGAGCTGGTGGCGGCCTGTGACCGTCTGGATTCGGTGCAGGTGGAATGGGTGCGCAACTACCCGCGCGGCGGCGGCATCGAGTACGACATCGAGCTGCACCGACGCATCGCTGCCGACCCCTCCCGAGCCGGTGAGATCTTGGCCTCAGCGGCTCCGTTGATCTTCCGAGCGCAGTGGAGCGTGTTGCTTGACGTGTCGGCCGCACCGCAGGTCATCTTCGCCACTCCGGCTGCACCTGACCTCGACGTCGACCAGCTGCGACGATTCGCTCCCTTCGACATCCTCCACCGAGTAGCTCTCGAACCCGACTGGATCCCCGGGACCGACCCGCACCATGCCGCCGTCTCGCCCATGGCCGACCATCGAGCGGTCATCGTCGCCCGCCGAGGTGAACCCCCGTTCTTCGGTTCCGAGCTGGCGCGACTCGCCCACGTCACGGGAGCAGCAGCCACCACGGACCTGTTCGACCAGCCCCGGTCAACGACCGATGACCAGACGTCCCATCGCCGACCAGTGGCAACCCCGCTCTACGAGCGCAGGCGATCCTGATCTTGTCGTGGCAGTCCTCCAGACGTGAGTCTTCGAGCCTCAGGATCCGGGCAACAGGGGACGCAGCCCGGAAGGAAGGGCGCCGCTGAGCGAGCGTCCAGCTCGAGGCGACGTCGGAACCCGATCGCGGCTAGAGATGCTGCGCGGTGCCGCTCTGCCCGGATTGCAGAGCCGCCTCGATGACGCGCTGCACCTGGTGTCCGTCGACGAAGCTCGGGCTGATGTCCAGATCGTCGACGATCGCGTCAAGGAACAGACGAGGACCGACCGACTGTGTCCGGAACACAGCGAACGGGTCATCGCGGGAGGCGCCGCCGTAGTAGTCGTCGGGAATGCTGAGGGATTCGGCCTGTCCTGCTCCACGGCGCAGACCGACGATCTCCGAGACGGCAACGTCCGTCCACGGATCGCAGCGAGTCTCCAGGGTGCCGTCGTGTCCGCTGATGATGACGGTCTGTCCGGTGTGGGCGAGGCCTGGTCCGGCGATGTTCGGCATGCCGACATGGAGTGTGGCGTGGGCACCGTTGGCGAAGTCGAGCAGCAGGCAGGCGGAGTCGTTTGCAGTGTCCATCAGCCCGCCGTCGATGTCTTCGCGCTGGACAAAGGTGCGCAGGGAGGCGCTCACTCGGACGACGCCCCCCAGGTACCACCGGGCCACATCGATCATGTGGGCGCCCAACTCGTTGACGGCGCCCCTCCCTCGCCGGGCGTCAGACGCCCAGTGGTAGCCGTTCACCTCCCCTGACGGACCCCACCCGGTGGGCCAGTAGAAGTAGCCGTGATACGGCTGGCCGACGTAGCCGTCGTCGAGCAGAGACTTCACGTACCGGTAGTGCGGCAATCCACGATTGGTGAACTGCACCATGTGTTTCACGCCGGCGTTCTCGGCCGCGGACAACATTTCCGCGGACTCGGCTGCACTGACCGCCATGGGTTTCTCACACAGCACATGCAGACCGGATCGCAGCGCTGCCATCACCATCGGATGGTGGAGGTCCTCCGGGCTGACGACCGAGACTGCGTCCAACTCGGCCTCGTCGATCATCGTCCGGTAGTCCGTGTAGACCTGTTCGACACCGTACCGGTCGGCCAACGCTTCTGCCCGTTGTCGATCCCTGCCGCAGACGGCCACGACGACCGCAGCGTCATGGGACTGAAGAACCGGTAGGTGGAAATCTGCGGCCCACCCACCGGTCCCGATCACACCGATCCGAACTGCTGCATCCATGCGGCACCGCCTCCGCGATCACGAGAGCCCTCAGCAGGACTCAGCAGGCGACCGCAACCTCGAAACAGCATAGCGATCACACCTCATGCAGCCCCTGCCGAGATCCGTCAACCTCGAACGCGAACTTGCTCGCGCCAGGCTCGACCGGCTGACTGAACCTGCTCGACAGAGTGGAGAAGGATCAGGCTGCGAGCACCCTCGCCTTGAGCTGGTCGAACTCGGCCTGGGTGATGGCACCGCTGTCCAGGAGACCCTTGGCCGACGCGATCTCGTCCGCGGCGCTCTTGGAGGATCCGGCGGCCACGGATCTGACGTACTCGTTCTGGGCATGCTGCATGGCCTTCACCTGTTCCAGCTGACGCTCCTGCATGCCGTGCCCACGGGCGATCACGTAGATCAAGATGCCCAGCCACGGGATGATGATCACGAACAGCACCCACAGCGTCTTCGCTACGCCGCCGATGTCCTTGCTGCGGAAGATGTCGCCCAGGATCCACCACAGGCACATGAACCAGGCGAAGAACAGGAAGAACTCAAACAGCGCTAGTAGGAACGATCCGTTGTTGTCGAACATCGACAGCCTTTCGTTAGTCGGTGCGAGATGGCTCGCTCCGAGCCAACGAGGAAAGCATGACGGATCACGACGGCCAAGCAGATCAGGCAGGCCCCGTGTCGTCAGCCGGACTCCCAACGCGTCGATGGCACGGTCGCGCCATGCGACCTCCTGGCCGTAGGCACACGCCGGACCCGTGGCCTGCGGGCATGGACGGGACCGTCTGCACCATCCGGTTCTGGGGTTGGGTGCTGTCGTCGGCCGGTTCCGCGAGAGGGCGCGGTCCCGTCGTCATCCCTCCTGCCGTCCCGCCACGCGCCGCCGTCTGATCCACCACCAGACACCGCCGCCACCGGCTAGCAGGACCAACAGAAGCCACAGCCACCGGTTCGTGTCCGTCGTGGAAGTCGGAGCCTGGACGGCGGGGCTGGGCGGGGGACTAGCTGCGACCGTGACGCTGGTAGCTGTCGCGCTCGTCGCTGAGCCGGACGCCGCTGACTTCACAGGACTGACCGCTGCACTTGTCACAGTCGCCCTGACCGTAGCCGTCGCGGTGGCGGTGGTGGTGGTGGTGGTGGTGGTCGACGAGGTGACTGGGGACGTGGCTGCCGGCTTCGGTGCTGGCGGTGTCGTGGATCCGGGTGCTTTGGACGCCGATGTCGGCGAGGTGCTCGGCGGCGCGGCACTCGACGCGGTCGGCTGGGCCGGTGGCCTCGACGCCGACGGCTGGGCCGGTGGCCTCGACTCGGTCGGCTGGGCCGGTGGCCTCGACGCGGTCGGCTGGGCCGGTGGCCTCGACGCCGACGGCGAAGTCGTGTGCGGAGGAGCGACACTCGACGAGGGCGACCGGGTCGGCGCACGGGTGGGTGTTGGTGTTCCCGGCCTCGACGGCGGGCTCACGGTCGGGACGGTGACACTCGGGCTGAGCGACCTTGTCGGTGTCGGCAGCGCGGGACCGCCTCCCCCGGAGCCGCATCCCGCGGCGGCCACGACCGTGATCATCAACGCCGCCGCCACTGCCACTCGCATGGGTCCCTCCCTGCTCAGGCTCCGCCGTGCCTGCAGCACGACAAGAGTGTCACGGCGGGGAAGGTGACCGCAGGCCCAGCTCGTGGGGCGCGCCGTCCTTGTCACGATGCCTCTTAGTCCGTGGTCCCTGGCTGAGAGATCTCGGGCGGTGGTGGCCGATGTCAGTCAGGTGGGCTGTCGTTCAGGCGCCTGATCCACGCGCTGAGCCGGCGGTCGATGACGACCTGGGCCAGATGGAGAACGAGGAGGCGGAGCAGGGGACCACCGGCGGCGCCCAGGAGCGGGCGCAGTCCGAGATGACGGGCACGATGGACCTCTCGAACGGCATGAACTCCGAACACCAGCATCAGGCCCTGCAGGACCAGCGACACCACGCCGTAATGGCTGGGTGTCGCTGGTGATCTTGAACAGTGGCCCATGCCTCTCGACCGTCGTCGTGCCGTACGCGCAGCTCGTCGGCTGGGTCCTGGCGAGAGACTCGAGCGCGCAGAATCAGAACGCGCCCGGGTCGCTGCTGAGCAGGCCGGTCGGTTGCCGGTTCGCAGGCTGTGACTGCGCGCCGCCATGTACGTTCTCAGTGATCGGTAGCCGGCTCGGCGGACCTGCGGAGCTCGGGGGTCGGCGGCATCGGAAGGGCGGTCTCGACATGGCACAGCGTGAGGCGCGTCGATCTGCGGCACGAGTTCTCGTCCCAGCAGGCACGGGCGAACCCAGCCCCGATCTATGCGAGGCTGCGCCGGCTCGGTCCTGTGCTTCCGGCGAAGGATCTCCTCGGGAAAGGGCTGGTCCTGCCGCGTTATGCCGAGGTGGCCAGCGTGATCCGAGATCCGCGGTTCGCCAGCGACCGCACCAAGGGCGGGAAGCGCTCGATGGACCAGTGGTGGATGCCGTCGCTGCTCCGGCTGTTGAGCTCGAGCATGGTCTTGAAGGACCCGCCCGAGCATCGCCGCCTCCGCAGGCTGGTGCAGAAGGCCTTCACTCCTGCCAGGGTCGACGACCTCAGTGGACGCATCACCGAGATCACCGACGACCTGCTCGACGCCGCCGCTCAGAAACCGGTGGTCGATCTGGTGGCTGACTTCGCGCTGCCGCTGCCGTTGACCGTGATCGCCGAGATGCTGGGCGTGCCCGAAGGCGATCGGCTCCGGTTCCGGGAGCTGCTGTCGAAGCTGACCAACGCGAACGAGGGTCCGATCGCTGTCGTCCGCAACTACCCGGCCATGATCCAGCTCAGCGCCTTCCTGCAGGGGCTGGTCCAGCTGCGCCGCGACCATCCGGCCGACGACCTGGTGACCGCGCTGGTGCAGGCCGAGGAGGAAGGTGACCGCCTGAGCGAGGACGAGCTCATCTCGATGATCTTCCTGCTGCTCTTCGCCGGTCACGAGACGACGGTGAACCTGATCGGCAACGGTGTGCTGGAGCTGGTGCAGCGACCCGACCAGCTGGAGCTTCTCCGTGCGCAGCCCGACCTCATCGACGGCGCCCTCGACGAGCTTCTCCGGTACACGAACCCCGTCGGCTTCGTCGCTCCACGGTTCGCCACCGAGGACGTGGAGATCGCTGGTGTGCCCGTGAGCAAGGGCACCATGGTCACCCCGCTGATCGCGTCGGCGAACCTCGACGAGACCGCATTCCCTGACGCTGACGTCCTCGACATCACCCGCAACCCCAACCGTCACCTCTCCTTCGGACACGGGGCGCACTACTGTCTCGGCGCGCCGCTGGCCCGCCTCGAGGCCGGTATCGCCATCCCGGCCCTGCTGCGGCGCTTCGATCGCCTCGAGCTCGCGGTGCCGGCCGATCAGCTGCGGTGGCGGCCACTCATCGCGCTCCGCGGTGTCCAGGCTCTGCCCCTGAAGCTGAGACCGGCCGTCGCTGTCCGGTCCACTGCGTGAGCGGTCGCCTCGTCGGGGAGATCGCCAGCGGAACGCTTCGCACCGACCGGCAGCCTGCTCTGGAACTCCGGTCGGTTCTCAGCGGACCGAGGAGCGCACGGAGGTCATGACTCAGATCACTGCCACGCCGGGCCCGCCGGTCGCCCTCACAGTCGCGCGGCGGCGGCGGCAACGAACTCGTCGAGTCCCGGCTCTGCGCGTCCGTGGTCGAAGGACACGACGTTGGTCAGATCCCAGTACGGGTGGTAGTCCGGAGTGCCGCTGAGCTCCTGCCAGATGGCCAGGAACTCGTCCGCCCAGTCCTGACCGTGTCGGATCGCCAGGTTCGCCCGGCAGTGACCGATGTCTTCCTCGGGCGGTCCCGCGCACGCCGACACCCAGTCCACCACCCCCGTGATCCGCTCGTCGGTCCAGAGCAGGTTGCCCGGGTGGAAGTCTCGGTGCAGGAACACCCGCCTGCTCGCGGGCGGCGGGCCATCCCACTGCTCGTACGCGGTCAGCCAGGCGTCGGGGTGCCGACTCCAGACCGGGGGAGTGCGGGCCTGCGGTGGGTACGGGGCCCACTCGCCGAGCTCGTCCGACAACGGTGCGGCGTGGATCGCCACGACGAGCTCGGCCATCGACCGGAGCCAGGCGGTGCGATCGCGAGGCTGCCAGACCGGCCGGCCGGGGAGTGCCGTCATCAGGGTCAGGGGCACCCCGAGCTGTCGACCGTCCGGGTCGCTGGCCAGCAGGCTGGGTGCGGGCACTCCCAGGACACGAGCACCGGTGGCGCCGCCGCCCACGAGTCGGAGCGCGAGCGCCTCGTTGCCGGGGATCTCGGGCTCCTCCAGCACCCAGTCGATGACGTAGCGACGCAGCACCAGCCGATCACTCGGAGCCGGTGCACCCGTGGTCAGCAGGTGCACCGCGGAGGACGTGCCCCCGAGCAGAGCGCGCTCGGTGAGGACCGGCCAGCCCACGGTCCGTTCGACCCAGTCGAGGGCTGTCGTCGGCAGAGCTGCCGTGAGCGCCTGCCGGAGATCGCCGTCCAGCTCGTGC
Organism: uncultured Actinomycetota bacterium; assembly: GCA_963794405.1. Taxonomy (GTDB): domain Bacteria; phylum Actinomycetota; class Actinomycetes; order Propionibacteriales; family Propionibacteriaceae; genus Microlunatus. The sequence continues at coordinate 214,605 of CAWCDP010000010.1, read as the reverse complement.
CCGTAGATCGCTCGCTCATCCTGGTCGCTCACCGCGCCATCCTCCCGTACGGCCCGGAAACACGGCTGACATGAAGAAACTGGAACTCTTCCAGTTGACAACCCTTTACTCGGGAGAGCAAACTACACATATCGGAAGTTCGATTCCACTTCATGGAAGTGGCAACCAAAACCGGAGGGACGATCTTGAGCTACGTCACCGCCCACGTCCTCGACGCCACGTCCGGCACCCCGGCCCCCCGCGTCTCCATCACCCTGCTCACCAGTGCGGGTGACGTGGTGGCCGGGGCCACCACCAACGACGACGGGCGGGTCCAGGAGCTGGGACCCGACGCCCTCGACGCCGGTGACTACCGGATCGAGTTCGGCACCGGGGCCTACTTCGCCGCCCGCGGGCAGGCCACCTTCTACCCCCGGGTGGTGATCGACTTCACCGTCGTCGCCGGCCAGGCCCACTACCACGTGCCGCTGCTGCTCAGTCCCTTCGCGTACTCGACCTACCGCGGGTCCTGACCCGCACCCAGGGGCCTCGCCGGCCCCACTCGCCCCAAGGCGCCACCACTCGCCCCCAGACGCACAGCCGACAGACAAGGAAGTCATGATCATGAGCGACGTCGTGCTCACCCACAACCAGTACGGCAAGGCCGAGAACCGGGTCGTCCGGATCACTCGCGACACCCCCCGGCACGAGATCGAGGACCTGAACGTCACCTCGCAGCTGCGCGGTGACTTCGCCGCCGCGCACCTGCAGGGCGACAACAGCCACGTGGTGGCCACCGACACCCAGAAGAACACGATCTTCGCGTTCGCCGCCGACGGTGTCGGCTCGCCCGAAGCCTTCCTGCTGCGGCTCGCCGACCACTTCACCGGCGACTTCGACTGGGTCACGGGCGGTCGGTGGGCGGCCGAGCAGTACACCTGGTCGCGGATCAACGACCATGATCACTCGTTCTACCGGACGAACGCCGAGACCCGGACCGCTGTCGTGGTCCGCGACGGCGACACCAGCACCGTGATCGCCGGCTTCCACGGGCTGACCGTGCTGAAGTCCACAGAGTCGGGCTTCGAGGGCTACCCGAAGGACCGCTACACCACGCTCAAGGAGACGAACGACCGGATCCTGGCCACCGACATCGCCACCCGCTGGCGCTACAACACCGGCGACGTCGACTACAACGCCAGCTATGACGGAATCAAGGCGATCATCCTGGAGACCTTCACCCAGGGCTATTCCGCGGCGCTGCAGCAGACGCTCTACCAGATGGCCGAGGCGGTCCTGGCCGCTCACCCCGAGGTCGACGAGATCAAGTTCTCCTGCCCGAACAAGCACCACTTCGTGGTGGATCTCTCCCCCTTCGGTCTGGAGAACCCCAATGAGGTCTTCTACGCCGCCGACCGTCCCTACGGTCTGATCGAAGCCACTGTCCAGCGGTCCGACGCCACCGACGCCAGTGCGGCGTGGGTCGGCATCGCCGGATTCTGCTGAGCGGCGGGGCATGAGCGCAACGGTGACGCCGGTCGCGACGAAGCGACCGGAGGACGAGTTCCTGGGGATCGGCAAGAGCCTGGGCTACGGCGCCCAGCACGTCCTCACCATGTACGGCGGGATCATCGCCCCGCCCCTGATCGTCGGGGCGGCGGCCGGCGTCCCGGCCCCGGAGCTGGGTCTGCTGGTGGCCTGCTGCCTGTTCATCGGCGGTTTGGCCACCATCCTCCAGTCGGTGGGCATCCCGTGGTTCGGTTCCCAGCTGCCGCTGGTCCAGGGCACCTCGTTCGCCAGTGTCGCCACCCTGGTGGCGATCGCGACGCAGGGCGGCGGGATGGCCGCCGTCTTCGGGTCGGTGATGGGCTCGGCCCTGATCGGCTTGTTGATCACCCCGTTCTTCGCCCGGATCATTCGCTTCTTCCCCCCGGTGGTGACCGGTGTGGTGATCACCACCATCGGGTTGTCGCTGATGCCGGTGGCGGCCAACTGGGCGATGGGCGGCAACCCCAAGCTCGAGTCGTACGGGTCGGTCGCCAACATCACCCTGGCGGGCTTCACCCTCCTGGTGGTGCTGGTGCTCAGCCGGGCCAACGTGCCGGCGATCTCACGGCTGTCCATCCTGCTGGCGATCGTCATCGGCACCATCGGCGCCACCGTGGTGGGGATGACCAACTGGAGCAACGTGGGCAACGGCCCGAACGTGGCCTTCCCGACCCCGTTCGCGTTCGGCGCCCCCGTCTTCACCGTGGCCGGGATTCTGTCGATGACCATCGTGGTGCTGGTGATCTTGACCGAGACCACCGCCGACATCCTGGCCGTCGGTGAGATCGTCGGCACCGACGTGGACCGCAAGCGGATCGGCAACGGCCTGCGGGCCGACATGGGCGCCTCGGTCATCTCGCCGGTGTTCAACGGCTTCACCCAGAGCGCCTTCGCCCAGAACGTCGGTCTGGTCGCCATCACCGGCGTCAAGAGCCGGTTCGTGGTCACCGCCGGTGGTGTGATCCTGGTCGTCCTCGGTCTGCTGCCGGTGCTCGGTCGGGTCGTCGCGGCGGTGCCCACCCCGGTCCTCGGTGGTGCCGGCATCGTGCTGTTCGGCACGGTCGCGGCCTCCGGCATCCGGACGCTGGCCAAGGTCGACTACAAGGGCAACATGAACCTGATCATCGTGGCCGCGTCGATCGGCGTCGGGCTGATCCCGATCGCCGCGCCGACCTTCTACGACGAGTTCCCGAAGTGGTTCAGCACCATCTTCCACTCCGGCATCAGCTCCGCCGCCATCATGGCCGTGCTGTTGAACCTGTTCTTCAACCACCTGACCTTCGCCCGGCAGAAGCCCGGCTCGTCGGTCTTCGCCGCCGCCGACCGCTACATCGACCTGAGCGACGTCAAGGCGTACGGCAACCTGCAGGAAGGTGACCGGATCGTCGACGGCCGCATCGTGGACGCCGACGGCAAGCCGGTCCAGGTGCGCGACAGCAGCGGTGGGGTGGTGGACGTGAAGGTCTGTCAGGCCGACACAGGGCACTGACTGGGCCGACGGCGGGCACTGACCGGGGTGTCGCGCCGGTCGGCGCGCCGCCCCTGACGACGCTCCGGCCGTGACCACTAGGCTCTACTTGGTCGCGGCCGGGTCGCGGGCACCCACCACGTGCCGGCGCCCCGCGAAGGACTGCCCGTCACCCGGGCCCACCAGAGAAGGGAACGCACCACCGATGAGCGTGGACAACAGCAAGGACGTCGATCCGGAGGAGACCGCCGAGTGGCTGGAGTCCTATGACGACCTGGTCAAGGCGCGCGGCCGTGACCGGGCTCGGCAGATCCTGGAGTCCCTCACCGACAGGGCCGGTTTCGCCGCCTCGGACGGCGCGTCACCCCTGGTCACCGACTACATCAACACGATCCCGGTGGCCGACGAGCCCGAGTTCGCCGGTAACGAGGAGATCGAGCGGCGCTACCGCAGCCTGATCCGCTGGAACGCCGCGGTGCTGGTGCACCGGGCCCAGCGCTCCGACATCGGGGTGGGTGGACACATCTCCACCTACGCCGGCGCGGCCACCCTCTACGAGGTCGGGCTGAACCACTTCTTCCGCGGTCCCGAGCACCGGGGCGGTGGCGACCAGGTCTTCTTCCAGGGCCACGCCTCGCCGGGCATGTACGCCCGGGCCTACCTCGAGGGTCGGTTGAGCGAGGAGGACCTGAACGGGTTCCGGCAGGAGAAGTCGGCCGCGCCGCACGGGCTCTCCTCGTACCCGCACCCGCGGCTGATGCCGGAGTTCTGGCAGTTCCCGACGGTGTCGATGGGCATCGGTCCCATGAACGCCATCTACCAGGCGCAGTTCAACCGCTACCTGCGCAACCGCGGCATCAAGGACACCTCCGACCAGCACGTCTGGGCCTTCCTCGGCGACGGCGAGATGGACGAGCCGGAGTCGCGCGGTCTGCTGCAGCTGGCCGCCAACGACGGTCTGGACAACCTGACCTTCGTGATCAACTGCAACCTGCAGCGGCTCGACGGGCCGGTCCGCGGCAACGGCAAGATCGTGCAGGAGCTGGAGGCCTTCTTCCGGGGGGCTGGCTGGGATGTGATCAAGGTCCTGTGGGGTCGGGAGTGGGATCCGCTCTTCGCCGCCGACAGCACTGGCGATCTGGTGCGGATCATGAACGAGACCCCCGACGGCGACTTCCAGACCTACAAGGGGGAGTCCGGCGGCTACATCCGGGACAACTTCTTCGCCAAGAGCTCCGCGACCAAGCTCATGGTCAAGGACATGTCGGACGACCAGATCTGGAACATGAAGCGGGGCGGGCACGACTACGCCAAGGTGTACGCGGCCTACCACGCGGCCACCGTGCGCAACGGGAAGCCGACGGTGGTGCTGGCGCAGACGGTCAAGGGCTACGGTCTCGGGCACAACTTCGAGGCCCGCAACGCCACCCACCAGATGAAGAAGCTGAAGCTCGAGGATCTGAAGACGTTCCGCGACCTGATGCACATCCCGATCACCGACGCCCAGATCGAGTCGGACGCGTACGACGTGCCCTACTACCACCCGGGCGCGGACTCCGAGGAGATCCAGTACATGCTGGAGCGCCGGCGCAAGCTCGGCGGCTGGGTGCCGGAGCGACGCAACAGCCCCAAGCAGGTGGCGCTGCCCGACACCAAGCTCTACGCCGTGGCCAAGAAGGGCTCCGGCAAGCAGATGGCGGCCACCACCATGGCCTTCGTCCGGCTGCTCCGCGACCTGATGCGGGACAAGGGCTTCGGCGAGCGCGTGGTGCCGATCATCCCGGACGAGGCCCGGACCTTCGGGATGGACTCGTTCTTCCCGTCGGCGATGATCTACAACCCCAAGGGCCAGAACTACACCGCGGTGGACCGCGAGCTCTTCCTGGCCTACAAGGAGTCCACCCACGGGCAGCTGCTGCACACCGGCATCAACGAGGCGGGCTCGATGGCGGCCTTCACCGCCGCCGGCACCAGCTACGCCACCCACGGCGAGCCGATGATCCCGGTCTACGTCTTCTACTCCATGTTCGGCTTCCAGCGCACCGGTGACGCGATGTGGGCCGCCATGGACCAGATGACCCGTGGCTTCATCATCGGCGCCACGGCCGGCCGGACCACGCTGACCGGCGAGGGTCTCCAGCACGCCGACGGGCACTCGCCGCTACTGGCGTCGACCAACCCGGCGATGAAGATCTACGACCCCGCGTACGGGTACGAGATCGCGCACATCGTCGAGGCCGGTCTCGAGCAGATGTACGGCGCGGACTCCACCGACCGCAACTGGATGTACTACCTGACGGTGTACAACGAGCCGATCTCCCAGCCGGCCGAGCCGGAGGGGGTCGACGTCGAGGGCATCCTCAAGGGCATCCACCGGGTCAGCACCGGCGGGGACTCCGGTCCCAAGGTGCAGCTGCTCGGGTCCGGGGTCTCGCTGCCCTGGGTGCAGGAGGCCGCCATGATCCTGGGCTCGGAGTGGGGGGTCAGCGCCGACGTCTGGTCGGTCACCTCGTGGGTGGAGCTGCGTCGCGACGGCCTGGCCGCCGAGAAGCACAACTTCCTGCACCCCGACGAGCAGCCGCAGGTCCCGTACGTGACACGGCGGTTCGCCGACGCCCAGGGCCCGGTGATCGCCTCGACCGACTACATGTCGGCCGTGCCGGACCAGATCCGGCAGTTCCTGCCGAACCGGTTCGCCACCCTGGGAGCCGACGATCACGGGTTCTCCGACACCCGGGCGGCGGCGCGGCGCTACTTCCACATCGACGTCCAGTCGATCGTGGTGCGCGCCCTGCAGGAGCTCGCGGCCACCGGCGACGTGCCGTCGAGCGCGCCGAAGGAGGCGGCCGAGAAGTACCGTCTGCTCGACGTGAACGCCGGCACCACCGGCAACGCGGGCGGCGACGCCTGAGCCGGACGTCCGTTCCTCGAACGATGCCCCGACGGTTCCACCGTCGGGGCATCGCCGCGTCCGGGCCGGATGCTCGGTCCTGATGTGGGGTGTGGAGCGCCGGGACTGACCGTTTGTCGCCACGGAGTCGCATCCGGTGGTTCGGTGGGCCGGGTGCCCGGGTCTCCGGGGTCCGGTGGGCACCGGATGTCGCCGCGGAGCCACATCTGGTCGTGCGGGGTGGGCTGGGGGTGACCATCTGTCGCCGCGGAGCCACGTCCGGTGGTCAGAAGAGTCCGCCGGCGAACCGGATGTCGCCCTGGAGCCACGTCCGGCCGTCGGGCGTGGGCCGGGAGTGACGATTCGCCGCCGCCGAGTCGCATCCGGTGGTCCGGAGACCCAGGAGCGTCGGTGCCGGTGTCTAGATTGTCTGCATGGTGACGGCGGGGGTGACGGGCGAGAGCACGCGGCTGGTCCGCGGCCTCCGCTGGGTGAGCCTCGGCCGTTCCGAGCGTGCTGCCTGGGGGCGCTGCCGAGGGAGCGCGGCGACACCGTACGAGACCGTGGTGGCCGCCGACCGCCCGAGCGTCACCGCGTGCAGCTGCCCGAGCCGGAACCGTCCCTGCAAGCACGCCGCCGGACTGGCCGCCCTCGCGGCCGATGGTCAGATCGCCGTCGTCGCCGAGCCCGACTGGGTGGCCCGGATCGTCGGGCGGCGGCCGTTCACGACCGCCCCACCGGACCCGGGACGTCCAGCCGGCGGTGACGGACCGGCCGATCCGGAGGCGGCGACCCGCCGGGCCGAGGCGCGGCGGGAGAAGGTGTCGGTCGGCCTGACCGAGCTGGAGCTGTGGCTGAGCGATCAGGTGCGCACCGGTCTCGCCGGCCTGCCGCGCGCGGGCTATGCGCACTTCGACGCGATCGCCGCACGGATGGTCGACGCCCAGGCGCCCGCCGTCGCGGCCGGACTCCGGGCGCTGCCGGCGGACCTCGTCACGGCGGACTGGCCCACGCGGGCGCTGCACTCCCTCGGCGGGCTGCACCTGCTGGCCCGCGCCCATCAGCAGCTGGACGACTTGCCCGACGACCTGGCGGCGACCGTGCGCACCCGGGTGGGCTATCCGGTGAGCAAGGACGTGGTGCGCAGTCGGCCGGCGGTCGTCGACCGCTGGTGGGCGATGGCGGCCGTCGACTCGGTCGAGTACCAGCTGACCACCCGCCGGGTCTGGCTGCGAGGGCTCGACACCGGCCGCTGGGCGCTGTGGCTCACCGTGGCACCGCCCGGGCGCGACCTGGACCTCAGCATCCGGCCGGGTCGCACGTACGCCTGCGCCGCGCACTTCTATCCCGGGTCGGGTCAGCATCGGGCGCTGATCGAGCCGCCGCTGCCCGACACCGACGAGCCGTCGGCGTCGGACCGCACCACCGCCGAGGTGGTCGCGACCCGGACCTGGGGTGGCGACGACCTCGCCGCGGTCAGCGTCCAGCTGGCCGACCTGCTGGCCGCCGACCCCTGGGCCACCCGACTCCCGGTCGTGGTCGCCGGGGTCCCGGTGCCGCCGGTGTCCGACGGGGTCTGGCGACTGCGCGATGCGGCCGGACGCACGGTGCCGCTGATCGATGGCGAGGGAGATCCGTGGCCGATCGTCGCTCAGGCGGGCGGGGAGCCGCTCCAGGTGATGGGGGAGCACGACGGCCGCCGGCTGCTGCCGCTGGCCGTGCTGCCCGACGCCCGTGGCCGCCGCTACAGCACGGCGCTCTACGGATGAGCGACGTCGGAGGTCGTCGGTGACGACCCCGGCCGGGTGGGCCGAGCTGGTCACCACCGCTCTGCTCGGGACCGACCGCCGACCGCTGGACGTCGCCGATCCACCCGCGGAGGTGCTGCACCAGGCCGCCCGCCACCGGGTCCTGGACCGCCTCGCCGCCGCCGCGGTCACGGCACCGTCGGATCCGACCGCGGACCCTGGGCCGGAACCCGCCCCGGTGCAGGACCGACCAGAGGCCCCGGCCGCCGCCGACCAGCTGCTGGAGCAGCTGCTCCGCATCCCGGATCCGGCGCTGGTCTCCTGCTGGTTGGCGGTCTGTGCCGATCACTCGTACGTCGTCGCCTCCCTGCACTGGACGGTGCTGGCCCGACTCGCCGCCCGCTCGACCGCCTACGACCGCGTCGCCCTCGGGGTGGTGCTGGGTCCGCGTGGACGCTGGTTCCTGCGGCAGAACCCGGAGTGGCGCCGCCTCGCCGTCGATGCGGAGGCGCCCTCGGAACCCGCACGGCCGGCCGATCCGGAGCCGACGGGACCGCTGACCGTCGAGGACGTGCTCGCCGAGCCCGAGCGACTGCTGTCCCACCCGCAGCCCTGGAGCGCGGCTCTGGTCTCGGCCGCGTACGCGGTGCTGGGCGGGGACGGGCAGGCACCGCCGCCCCGCTCCTTCGCCAGCCGGCTCGGCGTCGCCCTGCCGACCGAGCTGTATCCGAGCATCGCCCGGGCGGGGGAGTACTACGTCCTCTCACCCGACGCCTCGCCGGCACGGCGCCGGACCATCCGGGACCGGTTCGTGACCCTGGAGCTCGCGGCGTACGCTCGCGCCGCCGTGCAGCACGCGTTCACCGACGGCACCATCGGCTTCACCAGGGCGGAGATCCCTCATGTCTGACGTCACCCGCACCGTCGAGGTCGCCCTGGCCGCGCCCGATCGGCTCCGGCCGCACGCCGAGGAGGCGTACGCCGGCGAGCTCGCCGCCCTGGCCGCTGTCGACGACCGGCCGCGTCCGCCGCGTTGGCTGCTGTCGCCCTGGGCGGTGGTGACCTACCTGATCGGCGGCACGCTCAGCGACGGCACCGAGATCACCCCGAAGTACATCGGCTCGCGGCGACTGATGGAGGTCGCGGTCGCCACCTTGGCCACCGACCGGGCCCTGCTGCTGCTCGGGGTGCCCGGGACCGCCAAGTCGTGGGTGTCGGAGCACCTGGCCGCCGCCGTCTCGGGTCGCTCGACGCTGCTGATCCAGGGCACGTCCGGCACGCCGGAGGAGGCCATCCGCTACGGCTGGAACTACGCCAAGCTGTTGTCCGAGGGCCCGACACCCGCGGCCCTGGTGCCGTCGCCGGTGATGACGGCGATGGAGACCGGTGGTCTCGCCCGGATCGAGGAGCTGACCCGGATCCCCAGCGACGTGCAGGACGCGTTGATCACGGTGCTGTCGGAGAAGACGCTGCCGGTGCCCGAGCTCGGCCGGGAGGTGCAGGCGGTGAAGGGCTTCAACGTGATCGCCACCGCCAACGATCGTGACCGCGGCGTCAACGACCTGTCGTCGGCCCTGCGGCGCCGGTTCAACACGGTGGTGCTGCCCCTGCCCTCCGACATCGAGGACGAGATCCGCATCGTCAGCACCCGGGTCGCCGAGCTGGCCGGGAGTCTGGAGCTGCCCGAGATGCCGACCGCGGACGAGGAGATCCGCCGCGTGGTGACGGTGTTCCGGGAGCTGCGCTCGGGCGTCACCGCCGACGGCCGGACCGCCGTGAAGTCCCCGTCGGCCACGCTGTCGGCGGCGGAGGCGATCTCGGTGATCACCAGCGGGCTGGCCCTGGCCGCCCACTTCGGCACGGGCAGGCTGGAAGCAGCCGACGTGGCGGCTGGTCTGGTGGGGGCGGTGGTCAAGGACCCGGTCGCCGATTCCGTGGCCTGGACGGAGTACCTGGAGGTCGTCGCCCGCAACCGTCCCGGCTGGGCCGCGTTCTACAGCGCCTGCCGAGAGGTGTCCTGAGCGACGATGTCCGAGCCCGCAGCGGTGCAGGTCGCCGTCCTCGGCATCCGCCATCACGGTCCCGGGTCGGCCCGGTCGCTGCTGGCGGCCCTGGGCGACTTCGGGCCGGACCAGGTGCTGATCGAGGGTCCGGCCGATGCGGATCCGCTGGTCGGCTGGGCGGCTTCGCCCGCGATGCGGCCGCCAGTGGCGATCCTGGCCTACGCCCCGCTCGAGCCGAGGCGGGCCGCGTTCTGGCCGTTCGCCGCGTTCTCCCCGGAGTGGCAGGCACTCACCTGGTCGCTGGCCCACCAGGTGCCGGTCGGCTTCTGCGATCTTCCCGCCGCGCACACCCTTGCCCCGGAGTCCCGCGAGCCTCCCAGCCCGGATCTGCTGAGTCCGGATCTACTGAGTCTGATCTGATCCCTGATCGAGCCGGACCCCAACGCGCCGGATCCGTACGGGCTCGATCCCGAGGTGCTGGATCCGGGCAGCCCCGACTCGGACCGGAACGGATCCGATCGGCCGCCGCGCCGGGTCGTGCGGCGCGACCCGCTCGGGACCCTGGCCGCTGCCGCCGGGTACGACGACGCCGAGCGCTGGTGGGACGACGTGGTGGAGTCTCGGCAGGACTCCTCCTCCCCGTTCCCGGCCCTGGTCGAGGCGATGGCCGAGCTGCGGATCGCGTTGCCCGAGACGGATCCGGTCGAGGCCCTGCAGGAGGCGCGGCGCGAGGCGTACATGCGCAAGACCATCCGAGCCGCCGTGAAGGCGGGTCGTCGCCGCATCGCGGTGGTCTGCGGCGCCTGGCACGCGCCGGCCCTGACCTGGCCGCTGCCACCGGCGTCGGCCGACAACTCCACCCTGCGGGGACTGCCCAGGACCAAGATCACCAGCACCTGGGTGCCGTGGACGCACCAGCGCCTGTCCGCCACCAGCGGGTACGGCGCCGGCATCGCCTCGCCCGGCTGGTACCACCACCTGTGGAGCGCACCGGACCGGCCGGTGGCCCGGTGGCTGACGGCGGTGGCCGGGGCGCTGCGGACCCGCGACCTGCCCGTGTCCAGCGCGGCGGTGATCGAGGCGGTCCGCCTGGCCGAGACGCTGGCCGGCCTGCGCAGCCGTCCGCTGGCCGGGCTGAGCGAGGTCAACGACGCGACCCTGGCGGTGCTCTGCGACGGCGACGAGACCGCGCTGCGGTTCGTCACCGAGGAGCTGGTGGTGGGCCAGGCGACCGGGCACGTGGACCCGGGCGTGCCCACGGTGCCGTTGGAGGCCGACCTGATCGCGACCTGCCGACGGCTCCGCCTCAAACGGGAGGCCGGGGTCAAGCTGCACGATCTGGATCTGCGGAAGCCGCTCGACCAGCAGCGCTCGGTTCTCTTCCACCGGCTCCGGGTGCTGGATCTGGGATGGGCCCGACCGGCCGAGAGCGAGATCGCGGGACGCGGGACGTTCCGGGAGACCTGGCAGTCGTCCTGGCGACCCGAGCTCGCTCTGGCGGTGATCGAGGCCGCGGTGTTCGGCACCACCGTGCTGACCGCCGCCACCGCGAAGCTGACCGAGACCACCGAGAACGGCTCCCTGGTCGAGCTGACCGCGGCGGTCGAGCGGGCCCTGCTGGCCGAGCTGACCGAGGGGCTCGACCGCCTGCTGACCGTCCTGGCGCAGCGGGCCGCTCAGGACGCCGACGTGCTGCACCTGATGGAGGCCCTGCCGGCCCTGGCCCGAGCGCACCGGTACGGGGATGTGCGCGGCACCGACACCTCGGCGCTGGCGGCCGTGGCGGCCACCCTGGTGGTGCGGATCTGCGCCGGCCTGCCCCCGGCGGTCACCGGGTTGGATGGCGACGCCGCCCGGGAGATGCGGCAGCGGATGGATCGGGTGCACCACGCGATCGGCCTGGTCAGCGCCGACCGGGAGTCGGCCCCGGACCAGCCGAACCGCCCCGGAGAGGAACGGCTGCGCGGCGGGGTGGACCGGCGTGAGGACTGGTTCGCGGTGCTGGCCGGGCTGCTCGATCGCTCCGACGTGCCCGCCGAGATCGCCGGCCGGGTGGTGCGGGTGCTGTTCGACGCCGGGCGGATCGCCGACGGTCCGCAACGGGTGCACCGGGCGCTGTCCTACGGCACTGCCGCGGCGGACAAGGCAGCCTGGGTGGACGGCTTCTTCGCCGACGGTGCCCTGCTGCTCATCCACGACCTCGAGCTGCGGGCTCTGGTGGACAACTGGGTCGCCGGGCTGACCGATGCCGAGTTCACCGACGTGCTGCCGCTGGTCCGGCGCACCTTCAGCACCTTCAGTCCGCCCGAGCGGCGGCTGATCGGCGAACGGCTCGCCGCCGCCAGGAGTGGTCGGGAGAGCCCCGCTGAGGCGTCCTCGTACGATCTCGTGCTCGCCGGCCCCGCCCTGGCCGTCGTCGACCGCATCCTCGGGGGCGGGCGGTGAGCGAGGACGACGGCACGGTCGACGAGCGACTGACCCGCTGGCGGCTGCTGCTGGGCGAGCCGGCGGCCGCCGGTCTCGGGGTGGAGCTGGGGGAGACGGAGTCGGAGATGGACGCGACCCTGGCCGCCCTCTACGAGGAGCAGCCCAAGCGCCGCCCCGGCACCGGCACCGACGACCGAGCCGCCGGACTGGGCGCCTCGGCGCCCCAGGTCGCCCGGTGGCTCGGCGACATCCGGACCTACTTCCCGACCAGCGTCGTGCAGGTCATGCAGCGCGACGCGATCGAACGCCTCGATCTGGCCGCGCTGCTGCTGGAGCCGGAGCTGCTCAGCACCGTGCAACCCGACGTCCACCTGGTCGCCACCCTGGTCGGGCTCACCTCGGTGATGCCGGAGACGACCCGGGTGACGGCGCGGGTCGTCGTGGCCCAGGTCGTCGCCGAGATCGAGCAGCGGATCCGGGAACGGACCAGGTCGGCGGTCGGCGGGGCGGTCAACCGGGCCGCCCGCACCCGCCGCCCTCGGACCGTCGACATCGACTGGGCGGCCACCATCGGCCGCAACCTCGACCACTACCTGCCCGAGTACAAGACGGTGGTCCCCGAGCGGCTGGTCGGTCACGCCCGGAGCACCAAGGCCCTGGCCTGCGACGTGGTGATCGCGATCGACCAGTCCTCGTCGATGGCGGAGTCGGTGGTCTACGCGTCGGTCTTCGGCGCGGTCCTCGGTTCGCTGCGGACGCTCCGGACCTCTCTGGTCGCGTTCGACACGGCGGTGGTCGACCTGACCCCGCTGCTGGAGGACCCGGTGGAGGTCCTGTTCGGTTGCCAGCTGGGCGGTGGCACCGACATCAACCGGGCCGTCGCCTACTGCGCCGAGCTGGTCAGCCGACCGGCCGAGACGGTCTTCCTGCTGATCACCGACCTGTACGAGGGGGGCGACGGAGACGAGCTGATCCGCCGGCTGGCGGCCCTGCACCGAGCCGGTGTCCGGGTGGTGGTGCTGCTGGCCCTCTCCGACGCGGGGGCACCCGCCTACGACCACGAGCGGGCTGCGGTGCTGGCCGAGCTGGGCATCCCGGCGGTGGCCTGCACGCCGGACGCCTTCCCGGACCTGCTGGCCGTGGTGATCGCCCGAGGTGACCCCGTCCGCTGGCTGGCCGAACGTGCTGGTGGCCGGGGCGCCTCTCAGGTCCAGTAGAGCAGGCGGGCGCTGGGCAGCCGGCGGACCAGCTCGTCGGTGAACCAGGACCGCATGGCGGCCATCGTCGGCCGGTCGTAGACGTACTTGACGCCACCGAACTTCGAGCGCTTGGCGGTTCGCTGCTCTTCGTCCATCTCGAGCTTGGTCCGCGGATACCAGCCGAGCAGCACCTCTTTGCTGCCCGGGGTGAACCGGTGGGTGATGATCTCGGCGGTCAGGTCGAGGTCCGCCACACCGCCCAGGGCGGTGGCCACGTCGTCCAGCAGCCGGCCGTACGCCTGCTGCCAGTCCGGCACCGGCATCACCGGAGCGATCGTCAGCCCCACGGGATAGCCCGCACGGGCCAGTGTGGTCAGCCCGGCCAGCCGCGCGGGCATCGACGCCGTGCCGCCCTCGAACCGGGCCGAGATCTCGGCGGCGTTGACGGAGAAGCGCACCCGGGTGCGGCGGGCGTGGTCCAGGGTGGCGAGCCCGGCCACGTCGTCGTACTTGGTGGTGAAGCGCAGCGCGACGTCCGGGCCGTACACGCCCGCCCCGACCCGGGAGATGGCCGTGGCCAGCGAGCCGGACAGGTGCTCCAGACCGAGCGGGTCGGTATAGCAGGACAGCTCGAAGGTGGTCCCCTCGTGGGCGCGCTCCGCCGACGCGCTGGTGACGGTGACGCGGCCGGCGTGGGTGCCGATGCCGGCCAGCACCTCGTCCAGGTTGGCGTACAGCCTGGTGATCGGCGGACCGGTGAGCGAGCCGGCCAGGTAGCAGTACTGGCGGTGCGCCGGGCAGCCGCGGGCCAAGTCGATCCGCCAGTCGGCGCTGGGCGGGATGGGCTGCGGCTTCAGCGCGCTCGGCGGAGCGACCACCACGGCCAGGGTCGACTTGGCGCGGGCGTAGACCTCACGCTCGGATCCAGGGACAGCCCGGTGAGCCGGTTGCCGGTGAGCAGCTCGATGTCGTCCACCCCGGCGCTCGTGCAGCGCCGGATGATCTCGGCGGTGTGCGGTTGCTCGGCCGCGGCGGCGGTGATCAGGACGCGTCGCGGCAGCCAGCGGCGGGCCGGGGGCGACAGCGCATCGGGGGTGTTCGCGGACAGGACGGTGGGGGAGCTCGCGGAGATCATCGTCAGGGACAACACCCCGGGATCCGGCCTGCTTCCGGCTGGACGCATCCGATCCGCCGGTCCGCGCGAACAGTCTCGTGGGCGAAATTCCGTCTGCGACCCTGATCCGACAGAGAGAACTCGACGTGACCCACGACATCTGGGACCGCATCCGCTACGCCCGCGACGCCGCCTTGGACGCGGAGAAGACCGAGCGCCGGCGGCTCGCCGACGCCGACAACGCCGACCTGCAGCAGGCCGCCTCCGTTCGGCTGGCCACCCGTCAGGCCGTTCGCGAGGCGCTCGACGACATCCTCGACGAGTCATCCGACCCCGAGCGGGCGGCCTCCTGATCGACCGACACGACGTCGTCATCGTGGGGGGTGGCCAGGCGGGCATATCGCTGGCCGCCCGGCTGCGACGGGACGGCTTCACCGACATCGCCCTGATCGACGGCCGATCGACCCACCGCTACCGGCCCCTGCTGTCGTACGTCGGCGGGGGTCAGGCCCGCCTCGACGAGCTCGAGCGGCCGCAGTCGGAGCTGATCCCGCCGGGGGTCACCTGGTATCGCGACCAGCTCATCGGTGTCGACCCCGGGTCCCGCCGGGTGGAGACGGCCGGTGGACGGCGCCTGATCGCCGAGGACCTGGTGCTGTGCCCGGGCGTCACCCCGGACTGGGACGACGTGCCGGGCAGCCGAGAGGCCGTGCACTCCGCGCACGGCTCGTCCAACTACGTGGACGAGCGGGCGCCGTACACCTGGGAGCTGATCCGTCGGCTGCGTGCCGGCGACGCCGTGTTCGCGGTCGGGGCCGGGCCGGTGCCGTGTGCCGGGGCCGCCCTGAAACCGCTGTTCCTGGCGGCGGACCACTGGCGGCGTACGGGGGTGCTGGGCGAGCTGACAGTGACCTTGATCGTGCCCTGGCCGACGATCTTCGGCATCCCCGCCGCCGACCGGCAGCTGCGCCGAGAGGCCGACCGTCTGGGGATCACCGTGCTCACCGGCACCCGCGTGCACCGGGTCGACCACGCGACGCGCGAGCTGCACCTGACCACGGGCCGTGCCGCCGACACCCGGCTGCGCTACGACCTGCTGCACTACGTCCCGCGCCACCGGCCGCCGGACTGGCTGACCGTGTCCGGTCTCGGACGCCCGGCCGGGGAGCCGTCGCCCGCCGGTGCCGCCGACGAGAGCGCCCTGGACGCCCACGTCGCCGGCATGATCGACGTCGACCCCGCCACCCTGGCCCACCGCCGGTTCGCCAACGTCTGGGGGCTCGGCGACGCCGCCGACGTCGCAGCCTCGCGGTCGGGCGGCGCCCTGCGCAAGCAGGTGCCCGTGGTGGCCGACAACATCGCGCGTCGCCGCTCCGGGCGGCCCTACGTGTCGTACGACGGCTACTCCACCGCTCCGATCACTGTGGGTCGGGATCGGCTCGTGCTGGCCGAGTTCGACCGGGCGGGCGACCTCACGCCGAGCGTCCCGGTGATCGACCTGGTCAAGCCCCGCCGGCTGACCTGGGCGTACGACAGGTACCTGCAGCCCGAGCTCTACTGGCACAGCATCCTGAAGGGCCGCGTCTCCCGCTAGGGGGAGCGTCACCACAGTGACGCACACCTCATGACCCGTGTCGTGACCGCAATGTTCACATAGAGACGCCGACGGCGGCGTCATGCAAGACTCCCGGCCATGAGTGCAGCGCCGTCGGTGTCCTATTCGATCACTGTCCGTCTCGAGGTGCCGGCGGGTGGGGCGGCGGTCAGCCACCTCACCGCGGCGGTGGAGCAGGCGGGGGGCGCGGTCACCGCGCTCGATGTGACGGCCTCGGGTCACGACCGGCTGCGGATCGACGTGACCTGCGCGGCGCGGGACACCGACCACGCCGACGAGCTGGTCGAGGCGATGCGGGCGGTGCCGGGGGTGACCATCGGTCGGGTCTCCGACCGGACCTTCCTGATGCACCTCGGCGGCAAGATCGAGATGAACGCCAAGCTACCGATCCGCAACCGTGACGACCTGTCGATGATCTACACCCCGGGGGTCGCCCGGGTGTGTCTGGCGATCGCGAAGAACAAGGACGACGCTCGCCGTCTGACGATCAAGCGGAACACGGTGGCGGTGGTCAGTGACGGGTCGGCGGTGCTGGGACTGGGCAACATCGGTCCCGAGGCGGCGATGCCGGTGATGGAGGGCAAGGCGGCCCTGTTCAAGCGGTTCGGCGGCATCGACGCCTGGCCGCTCTGCCTGGACACCCAGGACACCGACGAGATCGTGGCGGTGGTGAAGGCCATCGCGCCGGGCTTCGCCGGGATCAACCTGGAGGACATCTCCGCGCCGCGGTGCTTCGAGATCGAGGCGCGGTTGCGGGAGCAGCTGGACATCCCGGTGTTCCACGACGACCAGCACGGCACGGCGATCGTGGTGCTGGCTGCGCTGTACAACGCCTTGCGGGTGGTCGAGAAGGACATCACCAAGATCCGCGTGGTGCTGTCCGGCGCGGGAGCGGCCGGGACGGCGATCCTGAAGCTGCTGCTGGCGGCCGGGGTCGGGCACGTGGTGGTGGGCGACATCGAGGGGATCGTGTCGAAGACGCGGCCGGGGATCTCGGGTCAGCTGCAGTGGTTGGCGGAGAACACCAACCCGGACAACCTGGAGTGCTCGCTGAAGGAGGCGTTGGCGGGAGCCGACGTGTTCATCGGGGTGTCCGCGCCGCGGGTGATCGACGCCGCGGATGTGGCCACGATGGCGGACCGGGCGATCGTGTTCGCGTTGGCGAACCCGGAGCCGGAGATCGACCCGGCCGAGGCGACGCGGCACGCGGAGGTGGTCGCGACCGGGCGCAGCGACTTCCCGAACCAGATCAACAACGTGCTCGCCTTCCCCGGGGTCTTCCGTGGTCTGCTGGACGCGCGGTCGACCGACATCACGTCGGCGATGTTGATCGCGGCGGCGCGGGCGCTCGCCGGCGTGGTCGGCGACGACGAGCTGAACGCCACCTACATCACCCCCAGCGTGTTCCACGCCGACGTGCACCGCCGCGTCGCGCAGGCCGTCCGGGTCGCCGCCGGTGGTCCGGCCGAGCTGCCCACCGACACCGAGGTCGTCGTCTGAGCCGATCTCGGTGACTCGCCGACCCGCTGCGGTCCGCTCGCGGGGTCCCTGGGGGCCGCGGTTGCTGCTGCTGGCGAGCCTGGCGGCCGTGCTGGCCCAGCAGATCGGGCTGTACGGTCCCTCGGGTCCGCTGCAACCTTCGTGGTTCCCCAGTGCCGACAAGGTCCAGCACGCCATAGGCTTCGCTCTGCCTATGTTCCTGGTGCTGTTGACCTCCCAGATCTACGCCGCGCGAGCCGGTCGTACGCTGCGATCCCTCGAGGTCGCGGCGATCGCCGGCGTGTTCGGGGTCAATGCCGTGGTCAGCGAGCTGGTCCAGGCCCGCCCCGGCTCCGGACGCACCGGTGACCCGGCCGACGCGGTCGCCGACCTGATCGGGATCGGGCTGGGCTGGCTGGCGTACCGGCTGCTGCTGACCAGGTGGAGTCCCGGATGAGCGGTGCGACTCCCGAGCCCGGCGATCTGCTGGTGGCCAGCGCCCAGCTGAGCGACGGCGTCTTCGACCAGACCGTCGTGCTGGTGCTCGACAGCGACGAGGACGGCGCCCTGGGCGTGATCCTGAACGAGATCTCGCAGACCACCCTGGAGTCCGTGCTGCCCGACTGGGTGCCCGCGGTCACCGAGCCGAAGCTGCTCTTCCACGGGGGCCCGGTGTCACCCAACGGCGCCATCTGCCTGGCCAGTCTGTCGGCGGAGGGTGAGGAACCGCCCGGTTGGCGTCCCCTGTTCGACCGCGTCGGCCTGCTGCACCTGGACACCCCGATCGAGATCGTCGCGGGCGCGTACGCCGACCTGCGCATCTTCGCCGGCTACGCGGGGTGGTCGCCCGGGCAGCTCGCCGGGGAGGTCGCGCAGCAGATGTGGTACGTGGTCAAGGCGGAGTACGGCGACGTGTTCGGTCGCCGGCCGACGGGGCTCTGGCGTCGGGTGCTGCGTCGGCAGAAGAGCGAGCTCGCCTTCCTGGCCACCTGGGTCGAGGACCCCGAGTGGAACTGAGTCCGCCGCCGTCACGGCTCAGGAAGGCCCGCTGACGGGTCACGCGAGCGAGAGTTCGGTCAGCTCCTCCGACACCGTCCACAGGCGGGTCGCGTCGGCGGCGCCGCGCAGGGGGGACCACAGCTTCTGCTCACCCGGGGGACCGCCGGCGCTGCCGGGCCACTGCGGACCGTAGAAGCCGCCGTCGACGGCGGCGGGCGAGGTGGCGGCCATCAGTGCCGGCAGGGTCGCGCTCTGCACGGTGCCCACCAGGAGGCCCCGCGCGGACAGCCAGCGAATCATCCGCACCTCGGTGGTGTCCTCGGCGCGTCCCATCTCCGGTCGGGACGCCAGCAGGCTCGTCGGCGCGACTCCGGGATGGGAGATGGTGCTGGTGAGGCCCCAGCCGCGGGCCCGGCTGCGTCGGCTGAGCTCGAGCCCGAAGAGCCCGCACGCGAGCTTCGACTGGCTGTAGGACCGCATGGCGTCGTAGCCGTGCTCGCCGTTCAGGTCGTCCCACCGGATGGTGCCGCGGCGCGCGGCGATGCTCGTCTGCGTGGTGACCCGCGCCCCACCGGCCCGTAGCAGCGGCAGCAGCTGGGCGGTGAGCGCGAAGTGCCCCAGGTGGTTCGTGCCGAGCTGCAGCTCGAACCCGTCCGTGGTGGTCTGACGCTGCGGCGGGGTCATCACCCCCGCGTTGTTGATCAGGAAGTGGATCGGAGCCCCCACGCCGCGCAGCCGGTCACCCAGCGCGGCGACCGACGCCAGCGAGGACAGGTCGAGGTCCTCCAGCACGAGCGTCGCCCCCGGGTGCTGGGTGCGGATCCTCGCGACGGCGGCCTCCCCCTTGGCTCGGTTCCGGACGGGGAGGACGACCTCGGCTCCGGCCCCGGCCAGGGTCGTCGCGATGCCGAGCCCGATCCCGTCGCTGGCTCCTGTGACCACGGCGCGGCGACCGGTGAGATCGGGGACGGTGAGGGCGTACTTCCGGGCTGGCATCTGCGCTCCTGCGGATCGGGTCCTGGGCACGCGTTCGGCGCCCGACGTCGAGACTCCCCGACACCGGCAGAGTTATCCACGGTCTGTCGATCCCTGGTTGAGCGCGCCGGCGCGGGTGAGGATGGGACGGTGATCGATCGCGAAGGTCTGGCCGACTTCCTCCGCCGACGACGCGAGGCCCTGCAGCCGGAAGACGTCGGGCTGCCACGTGGGCAGCGCCGTCGGACCAGTGGGCTCCGGCGCGAGGAGGTCGCCGCGCTGTGTCACATGTCGACCGACTACTACTCGCGCCTCGAGCAGGAGCGCGGCCCGCAGCCGTCGGCGCAGATGATCGCGTCCATCGCCCAGGGTCTGCACCTCTCCCGCGACGAGCGGGACCACCTCTTCCGTCTCGCCGGGCACGAGCCGCCGCCGAGCGCAGCGGGCGACCACATCAGTCCGGGGACGATGCGCATCTTCGACCGGCTCACCGACACCCCGGCCGAGATCGTCACCGAGCTGGGGGAGACGCTGCGCCAGACCCCGCTCGGGATGGCTCTGGTCGGCGACCTGAGCCGGCACACCGGACCCTCCCGGAGCATCGGCTACCGCTGGTTCACCGATCCGTCGGCGCGCGACCTCTACCCGAGCGAGGACCACGAGTTCTACTCGCGGATGTACGTGTCGGGCCTGCGGGGTGTCCTCACCCGGCGCGGGCCCGCCTCCCGAGCCGCCCAGCTGGTCACGCTGCTGGACTCCCACCCGGAGTTCCGTCGGCTCGGGCAGGAGCACGAGGTCGGCATCCGACCGAAGGAGATCAAGCGCTACCGACATCCCGTGGTCGGACTGCTGGAGCTGTCCTGTCAGGTGCTGCTCGATCCGGAGCAGGCGCACTCGCTGCTCGTCTACACCGCCACACCGGGCACCGAGAGCCACGAGAAGCTGCAGCTGCTGTCGGTGGTCGGCGCGCCGACGCCCGGCTGACCGCGGCGCGGCCGGTCAGCCGCGACCGAACGCCGCGATGCCGGTCAGCCGCGACCGAACGCCGCGATGCCGGTCAGCCGCGACCGAACGCCGCGATGTCGTCCAGGCCGGGCCGCCAGCCGTCGGAGGTGTCGACGTCGAGCGTCGGTGCGTCGAGATGAAGGCGGTCGAACGGCTCCGCGCGGCTCAGGTGCTCGGCGTCGGCGTGCGCGGACCGGGTGCTCTGGTCCAGCAGCCGCTGCCGCTGGCGGTGACGAGCGATCTGCTCCGACACCGAGCACCGGACGATCCTCAAGGAGGCCAGGTCGTCGAGCGGGGTCAGACCCTGGACCCACAGTCGGTGCTGGAAGGCGGCCTCGGCCACCAGGGTGACCTCCGCGCGGAGCAGCAGGGCCATCGTGTCGAAGAAGAGACCGTACGTGCGCAGGGTGAGCTCGTCATGGGTGGAGGCCACGAAGCCGGGGTTGGAGTGGACCATCCCCTCCTTGATCTCGTCCCTGCTCACGACCGGACAGCCGATCGACGCCGCGAGCCGGTGCGCCAGGGTCGTCTTGCCGGAGCCGGCCGGACCGGTCACCAGGATCAGCGTCGGTCGTCCCACGCTGTGAACCTACGGCCTCGGCGGCTGACCCGGCCGCGCCCCGCGCCGAACCGGGCCGATATCGAGCCGTGACCTGGTGTGCCCGCATAGGATGAGGAAGCGATCGTGCCCGGGCCAGGCGGGACCGGGGGATCGATCCTGACGAAGGGAACCCACGTGTCGGAGGCCACGGTGTCGGCTGACCAGACCACTGCCCGCGATTCGGCGCGCAGTCACGACGGACGGACCGACAAGGGCCGGGTGCTGGTGGTCGACGACGACGCGGCGCTGGCCGAGATGCTGTCCCTGGTGCTGCGCAACGAAGGCTTCGACCCGATCTGGTGCGCCCACGGGGACAAGGCCCTCGACACCTACCGCGACTCCCGCCCGGACCTGGTGCTGCTGGACCTGATGCTGCCCGGCAAGGACGGGGTGGCGATCTGCCGGGAGATCCGGGCGGAGTCGCTGGTCCCGATCGTGATGCTGACGGCCAAGTCCGACACGATCGACGTGGTCGCCGGGCTGGAGGCCGGCGCCGACGACTACGTGGCCAAGCCGTTCAAGGCCAAGGAGCTGATCGCCCGGATCAAGACCCGGCTGCGGCGGTCGCCCGAAGAGGTCGACCAGGAGATGCTGCGGATCGGCGATCTGGTGATCAACGTCGACGGGCACACCGTCAAGCGCAACGGCGCACCGATCCAGCTCACCCCGCTGGAGTTCGACCTGCTGCTGGCCCTCGCCCGGCGACCCTGGCAGGTGTTCAGCCGCGAGGTGCTGCTGGAGCAGGTGTGGGGCTACCGGCACGCCGCCGACACGCGCCTGGTCAACGTGCACGTGCAGCGGCTCCGCTCGAAGATCGAGCGCGATCCCGAGCACCCGGAGATCGTGGTGACGGTGCGCGGCATCGGCTACAAGGCGGGGGAGCCGACGTGATCCGCAGTGGGTCGGGTCCGGCCGAGAAGTGTCGAACCTCCCCTCGCTGAGCGCCGAGTCGCGGCGCTGGTGGCGTCTGCCGGTCGAGTGGTGGTGGCAGTCGCTGCCCCTGCGGGTGATCCTGTCGGTGTTCGGTGCCTCGGTTCTGGTGCTGGTGCTCGGTGGCTTCCTGCTGATGCGACAGGCCAGCATCGGTGTGATGGAGGCCAAGCGGGACTCGGTCAGCATCGAGGCACGGCAGGCACTCGACGCCGCGCAGCAGCAGCTGAACTCCGCCGACCTCACCGGTGATCCCAACCCCGACAAGAAGCTCACCGAGCTCGCTCTGCGCTTCGCCAACCGCTCCGGCGGCAGCGACCAGTACGACGTGATCATCATCTCCGGCGGCCAGACGATCACCGCCGGCAACGTGTCGCCGGCCAGCATCCCCGAGAACCTGCGTTCCCAGGTCGCCACCAGCGAGGACCTGCTGATGACCCCGACCGAGGTCATCTACCGCGACGACACCCCCGCGGTCGCCGGCATCGCGGTCGGCTCCGGGTTGACGCTGCCGGGCACCGGTCGCTACGAGATCTACTTCATCTTCCCGCTCACCCAGCAGATGAACATCCTGGCCGTGCTGCAGACCGCGGTGATCAGCACCGGGGCGATCCTGGTCGTGCTGCTGACCTTCATCGCGGCGCTGGTGGCCCGCCAGGTCGTCGTCCCGATCCGGGCGGCGCGGCGGGCCGCCGAGAGCCTCGCCTCGGGCAACCTGGACGACCGGATGAAGGTCCGGGGCCGCGACGACCTCGCGCGGCTCGCCACCTCGATGAACTACATGGCCTCGGAGCTGCAGAAGCAGATCGGGCAGCTCGAGGAGCTGTCCCGGGTCCAGCAGCGCTTCGTCTCCGACGTCTCCCACGAGCTGCGGACGCCGCTGACCACGGTGCGGATGGCGGCCGAGGTGCTGTACGAGACCCGCGAGGACTTCGACCCCATCGCCGCCCGGTCGGCCGAGCTGCTGCAGACCGAGCTGGACCGCTTCGAGGCGCTGCTCACCGACCTGCTGGAGATCTCGCGGTTCGATGCCGGTGCCGCCGTGCTGGCCGTCAACGAAGTCGATCTGCGGGACGTCGTCCAGCGAGTGGTCGTCGCTTCGGAGCAGCTGGCCCGGACGAGTGGGTCCGAGATCCGGGTGCACGCACCCCAGCCGGGGTTCGCCGAGGTCGACGCCCGCCGGATCGAGCGGGTGGTGCGCAACCTGCTGGTCAACGCCATCGAGCACGGTGAGGGCCGACCGATCGACATCGTGGTCGAGTCCGACGACCACGCGGTCGCGGTGGCGGTGCGTGACCACGGCGTCGGGTTCGAAGCGGGCCAGGCCAAGCAGGTGTTCCACCGGTTCTGGCGCGCCGACCCGGCCCGGGCCCGCACGGTGGGCGGGACCGGCCTGGGTCTGGCCATCTCGATGGAGGACGCCAACCTGCACAAGGGCTGGCTCACCGCCTGGGGTCGCCCCGGCATGGGCGCACAGTTCCGACTGACGGTTCCCCGCCTCGCGGGCGGCGTGATCGAGTCCTCGCCGTTGCCGCTGGTGCCCCGCGACCTCGTGCTGCCCGCCCCACCCATCGAGGCCGGCACGGTGATCACCGCCCCGTTGGAGCCGGTCGTCGTGCCGACCGAGGACGGCCCGAGCTCCACGGCGGTCTCGCCGTCCGATGCCGCCGGCGCCGCCCGATGAGGCGTACGCCCTTCCTGCTCGCCGTCGTGCTCCTGCTCCTCGGTCTGGCCGCCGGCTGCGTCAGCGTGCCGACCGCCGGTCCGGTGGAGAAGGTGGAGGGTCAGCCGCCGGAGTGCCAGAACTGCATCAACGTCGACGTCGCCCCGCCCTCGGCCGGGGACGACCCGAAGCAGATCGTCCAGGGCTTCCTGCGAGCGACCTCGAACTTCCAGCCGAACTACGCGGTCGCCCGGCAGTTCCTGACCACCGGCGCGGCGGAGAAGTGGGCGCCCGAGTCCGGGGTCTCGATCTACTCCGGGTCGATCCAGGCCGCGGGCACGACCGTCATCCTCGACGGTCGACTCCTCGGTTCGCTCGGCCCCGACCGGACCTACACGGCCCGGGACAAGGCCTGGCGGGTGAACTTCGGCATGGTCAAGGAGAACGGCGAGTGGCGGATCAGCACCCCGCCGCCCGGCCTGATGGTCGCCGAGTTCGCCTTCAGCTCGTTCTACCAGTCCTACAACCTCTACTTCGTCGGCAACGGCACCGCCCTGGTGCCGAACCCGATCTACCTGCCGAACCTGCGCAACCAGGCCAGCATCGCCTCGGTGCTGATGCGGGCCCTGCTGAACGGACCGTCGGACTGGCTCGCCCCGGCCGTGACCAGCGCCATCCCGGAAGGGACGGCTCTGAGCGTCGACGCGGTGACGATCACCGACGGCGTCGCCGAGGTCGCCCTCAGCGACAACGTGCTGGGCCTGAACGACGGCCAGCGGACCCTGCTGGCGGCGCAGGTGCTCTACACGCTGCAACCCACCGGCATCCAGGGCGTCACCTTCACCGTCAACCAGCAGCCGTACGCCATCCCGGGGGCCGACCCCGGCACCAACGAGGTGACCCTCGACGCGCGGTTCGCCGCCTTCGACCCGATCCCGCCCGGTATCGTCGACTCGCTCTACACGGCCCACGACGACAAGGTGTCGGTGATGGCTTCGCCGAACGGGTCCGACCAGTCGGCCCCGGTTCGCGGACCGCTGGGCGCCGGTCGGTGGCCGGTCGACCAGCTGGCCGCGTCGGCGACAGGATCGGACGTCGCCGCGGTCACCGACGGAGGCACCGTGCTGCGCCGGGCCGAGGTGGCCGACGGCACCACCCGTACGGTGCTCTCCGGCGCGACCGCCCTGCTGCGACCCGAGTTCACCCGGTTCGCCGAGCTGTGGGCGATCGGCGGGAAGGGCGGGCGTCAGCGGCTCTGGGTGGAGCGCGACGGCCGGTTGGCCGAGATCGAGTCGACCATCCTCACCCGGGGCCAGGTCAAGGCTTTCTCGATCAGTCCCGACGGCGTCCGGATGGCGCTGATCCGCGAGATGGACGGGCGGACCGAGCTGGGGCTGGCGCGGATCGTGCGGGGCGAGCGCATCCGGCTGGACGGCTGGCTGCCGCTGGACGTCACGCGAACCTCCACACCCGATCTCAGCTTGCTGCGCGACCTGGCCTGGGCCGATCCGAGCTCGCTCGCGGTGCTGGGTGGAGCGTCCGGCGACGCGCCGCTGACGGTCTACCGGGTGAGTCAGGACGCCTCCTCGATCACGGCCGTGGGCGAGCCCATCGCCTGGGACGCGGTCTCACTGACGGTGCTGCTGAAGAGCCAGACGGTCGTCGTGCTGGACAGGTCCGGCCAGACCTGGCGGGACGGCAACACCCAGTGGCTGACCCTGCAGAAGGGGGTGACGGCGATCGCCGGTCCCGGCTGAGCGGCACCGGGCGCGCCCGGCCGCGGTGGTGCCAGACTTGCCGGGTGGCAGATCGGGCCGTGGGCGAGCGGGCGCGGGGTTGGTGGTCGGCGACGGCCGACCTGCTGCTCGGCGCCGGCTGCCCCGGCTGCGGCTCACCCTGGTGGGGTGCCTGCCCGGCGTGCCGGGAGCATCTGCAGACCCAGGTCCCGCGACTGACCGCGCCCACCCCGTCGCCGACCGGCTTCCCGTTGACGGCGACCGCGGGACCGTACGACGAGATCCACCGGGGGCTGCTCGTGGCCCACAAGGAGGACCAGGCCCTGATGCTGACGTCGCTGCTCGGTGATCGACTGGCCGCGTCGGTGGGCGAGCTGCTCACGGTGCGCCGGGTGCCGGTCGATGAGCCGGTGATCGTGGTCCCGGTCCCGTCGGCGGCGGCGGCCGTGCGGGAACGAGGCTTCGACGCGACGGGCGCTCTGGCCAGACGAGCCGCCCGTCGGCTCGCGGCGGACCGACCGGTGCGAGCCGTCGGTCTGCTGGCCCAGCACCGAGGGCTGGCCGACCAGTCGGGCCTCGACTCGGTCCAACGGGCTGCGAACCTGCGCGGTGGCCTGCGGCTCCACCGCGGCCGGGCGGCGGCTCGCACGCGTCCCGGCGGGCCGGCGGTGGTGGTCGTGGACGATCTGGTGACCACGGGCGCGAGCCTCACCGAGGCCACCCGCTGCCTGACCGACGCCGGGTTCGAGGTGCTCGGGGCGGCCACCGTCTCAGCCACTGTCCGTCGCCTGTCCGGGTACTGAGAACTGCCCAAGATCGCCGGGGCGCCATGGTCTTCGCTGCAGCCGGGGGCTAGCGTCACGGGTGAGGGTCGAAGGTCGATGGCCCCGCCGCTACTACCGCTGGAGGCTGACATGGATGTTGTCGTCAAGAGCCGGCACTGCACGGTGTCGGACGCGTTCCGCGACTATGTCGAGGACAAGATCACCCGTCTGGAGAAGCTCGATGATCGAGTGATCCGGGTGGAGGTCGAGGTCTCGGCGGAGCGGAACAGGCGGCAGCACGACCAAGCCAGCCGGGTGGAGATCACCCTGCGGACGAAGGGACCGGTGGTTCGCGCCGAGGCCGCGTCGGAGGACAAGAGCGCCGCCTTCGACCTCGCGCTGGACAAGCTGATGGCTCAGCTCCGCAAGGCGGCCGACCGCAAGCGGGTGCACCGAGGCTCCCGGCGGCCGATGTCTCTGCACGAGGCGGCGGCCGAGGTGCCCGAGGTGGTCGAGGAGGTCCCCCCCACCAACGGCAGCGAGGTGCACAGCGTCGCGGGTATCGAGGTGCACGGCGAGGGACCGCTGGTCGTCCGCGAGAAGATGCATGCGGCCACGCCGATGACGCTGGACCAGGCGCTGCACGAGATGGAGCTGGTCGGTCACGACTTCTATCTCTTCATGGACTCCGAGCACGGCGAGGCGCCGGCCGTGGTCTATCGCCGCAAGGCGTACGACTACGGCGTGATCCGGCTGGAGAACGCCGCCGTACCCGTCTGACGGTTCGAGCGGATGGCAACGCCGTCGGCGTCGGCGTCGGGGCTGAAACCTGCCAGTCCCGACACCGACCGCTCGGCCCCTCAGGGGGCGACGGCGAAGCCGAACCGGTCGCCGGCCGTGGTGCCCTTCAGATAGCCGACCGAGCCGCCGCCGATCGGCAGACCGACGAGCACGGCACCGCTCGAGGAGTCCTCGCCGGGGATGCCGATCAGCGGTCTGGTCGCCCCGGTGGACGGTGACCCGGCCACGGAGGCGCCGAAGCGGTCCCCGCTCTCGGCGGTGCCGGGAATCCCCGTGCTGTTCTGCGTCCAGCTCTTGCCGTTGCCGATCGTCTGCACCATCCCCGCGTCGCGCGCCCGGCCGACGTCCTCGCCGGGGGCGCCCACCAGGTACGCGACCGATGACCCGTACCTTGTGCTCGACACCGCAGTCCCGAGCTGGTCACCGGCCTCGGCCGTGCCGGCCATCCCGGACGAGTTCTGGTCGAGGGTCCGGACCGTGCCCACGGTCCTGCCGGTGCTGAGCGAGATCCGGGCGAGCGTCACCGATCCGGCGTCCGCAGCGGAGCCGACGTCCTCACCTGGTGCGCCCACCAACAGGGTCGGCGCTCCGCCGTCGGAGGCCGGGACCAGGTGCACCGACGACCCGAACCCGTCACCGCGCTCGGGGGTTCCCGGCACCCCGCTGCTGGCCTGGGAGAGCACCCGGGGCATGAATCCGTCGACATCGCCGACCTGGTCGATGATCACGGCGCCGGCGGCCGTCGCGCCGTTGACCGACAGGCCGGGGACACCGATGGCGACCACACCCCGGACCACACTCAGCGACGCGCCGAGATGGGCTCTGGCCGGGGGCTCGGCATCGCCAAGGACCTCGTCGCCGAAGTCGAGGGTGTAGGGGTCCTGCAGCTGGGGGACCGACGCGGCGTCGACCCGGAAGGACGTCACCTGACCGCTGTCGGGGATGTCCCAGACGTCCTGGTTCGGCGAGCCGATGAACAACCGGGGAAAACGCGGGTCCGACGTGCTCGCCGTCCTCGGCTCCGCGGCCAGGGTCGCTCCGAACCGCGCCCCCGGCTGGTCGGTGCCGTAGAGCCCGGGGCTCTCGGGATGCAGCTTGGCGCGTTGGACGAACGCCTTCTTCGTCGCGTTCCAGACGTACAGGTACACCACCCCACTGGCTGGTCGGCCGGCGCGAGCGTTCTCGTCGGGGCTGCCCACCACCAGCTGGTTGCAGAGCGCGAGGTCGCCGCCCCTGGGGTAGGAGCTCAGCGACGTGACCGCGGTGCCGAATCCCGGCGCGCCCGAGATCGTGGTCGTGAACGGCTTGCCCACGTTGGTGAGCCGCACCTGGACGGCGCCGTTGCGGCCCGAGCCGCCGGGCACCCCGACGGCGACGTCCGGGGTGCCGTCGCGGTCGAAGTCGGAGCTGGCCGGGCACGTCGGTGCGGCCGAGGCGGGCGGGGTGGCCAGCAGCAGACCGGTGACGGCCAGACCGACACCGGCGGCCGCGGCCGTCATGGTGCGTGTTCCTCTTCGCATGATCACTCCTTCGTCGGAGTCGGATGGTGGAGTGTCTACGTCTGTCAGAGGCGGCAGGTTGCACGGTTGAGATCGCACCGACCACCGAGGTTCGATTCCCCGCCCCGGTGTCGGAGGCAACCACTAGGTTCGGCGACGTGTCCGCCCCCACCGCCGACGAGCCCCGACGCCGCGAGCGACTGACGCTGGCTCAGGCCCGACGGGTCGCCCTGGCCGCGCAGGGATTCGGACGATCCCATCCCGCTCGGACGACCATGCGCGATGTCCAGGCCACCGTCGACCGGCTGGCTCAGTTCCAGATCGACTCGATCAACATCGTCGCCCGCGCGCACTACCTGCCGTTGTTCTCCCGCCTGGGGCCGTACGACACCGAGCTGCTCCATCGCGCCGCCCAGAGCGCCCCCCGCCGGCTCTTCGAGTACTGGGGGCACGAGGCCAGCCTGATCGACGTGGCGCTGCAGCCGGCGCTCCGCTGGCGGATGGCCGCCGCCGCCGACGAGGCGTGGGGCAGGATGCAGCGGATCCAGGCCGACCAACCGCAGCTGGTGAGCGACGTCCTCGCGGAGCTGACCGAACGGGGACCGCTGACGGCCCGCGAGATCGAGCACGAGGAGGAGCGACGCCACGACCACTGGGGGTGGAACTGGTCGTCGGTCAAGACCTGTCTGGAGTGGCTGTTCTGGACCGGCCAGATCACCGCGGCCGGGCGCAACCGGCAGTTCGAGCGCCGCTACGACCTGACCGAGAGGGTCATCCCGGCTCCGGTGCTGGCGCAACCCACCCCCACGCGGGACGAGGCCGACGTCCTCCTGGTCCGCCGGGCCGCGCAGGCCCTGGGCCTGGGCACCGCCCGCTGCCTGGCCGACTACTTCCGGATCTCCACCGCCCGCGCCCGGGCGGCCGTCGCCGTGCTGGTCGAGACGGGTGAGCTGCTGCCGGTGGCCGTCCCCGGCTGGGCCGAGACCGGTGTCTACCTGTGGCACGCCGCCCGTCTGCCCCGTCGGATCGAGACCCGGGCGCTGCTCAGCCCCTTCGACTCGCTGGTCTTCGAGCGTCGCCGGCTGGAGGAGCTGTTCGCCTTCCACTACCGGATCGAGATCTACGTGCCGCAGGCCAAGCGGGTGCACGGCTACTACGTCTACCCGTTCCTGCTGGACGCCGCGATCGTCGCGCGGGTGGATCTCAAGGCCGACCGGGCGCGCGGGGTCCTGCGGGTGAACTCGGCCTGGCTCGAGCAGGGCGCCGACCCGGGGGAGACCTGCGCGGCCCTCGCCGAGGAGCTCGTCACGATGGCCGGCTGGCTCGGGTTGTCCGAGGTCGAGGTCGCTCCGCACGGCGATCTCGGGCCGAGACTCGCGGCGGCGTCGGCGGGACGGCCTACCATGGGGGTCGCGTCCGGTGCCCCGTCGTGATGTCTCGTCGCGGCTGCACCGGTCCGAGTAGACCGGGCGCGCCCGGTGCCGATCGAGTGAGGGACCATTTCACGTGGCTTTGATGGACAGGCTGCTGCGCTTCGGGGAAGGCAGGATCCTCAAGCAGCTCAAGCAGATCGCCAACCAGGTCAACTCGATCGAGGAGGACTTCGTCGCGATGAGCGACGACGAGCTCATCGGTCAGACCGCCGACTTCAAGCAGCGGTACGAGAACGGCGAGAGCCTGGACTCGTTGCTGCCCGAGTCGTTCGCCACGGTCCGGGAGGCCAGCAAGCGGGTGCTGGGCAAGCGGCACTTCGACGTGCAGCTGATGGGCGGCGCGGGGCTGCACCTGGGCAACATCGCCGAGATGAAGACCGGTGAGGGCAAGACCCTGGTCGCGACGCTGCCGTCGTACCTGAACGCCATCACCGGCAAGGGCGTCCACGTCATCACGGTGAACGACTACCTGGCCAAGTTCCAGTCCGAGCAGATGGGCCGGATCCACCACTTCCTCGGGCTCGAGGTCGGGGCGATCCTGTCCCAGATGGACCCCGCGGCGCGCCGCAGGGCCTACAACGCCGACATCACGTACGGGACGAACAACGAGTTCGGCTTCGACTACCTGCGCGACAACATGGCCCTGACCCTGGAGGACTGCGTCCAGCGCGGCCACCACTTCGCCATCGTGGACGAGGTCGACTCGATCCTGGTCGACGAGGCACGGACCCCGCTGATCATCTCCGGCCCCGCCGAGGACTCCCACGAGTGGTATCCGACCTTCGCCAAGCTGGTCGACCGGCTCGAGCGGGACCGGCACTACGAGGTCGACGAGAAGAAGAAGACCGTGTCCATCCTGGAGACGGGGATCGACGTGGTCGAGGACCGGCTGGGCATCGACAACCTCTACGAGTCGGCGAACACCCCGCTGATCTCGTATTTGAACAACGCGATCAAGGCCAAGGAGCTGTTCAAGCTCGACCGGGACTACGTCAACCTGGACGGCGAGATCCTGATCGTCGACGAGCACACCGGCCGCACCCTCGTCGGCCGTCGCTACAACGAGGGCTTGCACCAGGCGATCGAGGCCAAGGAGAAGGTGCAGATCCGCGAGGAGTACCAGACGCTGGCCACCATCACCCTGCAGAACTACTTCCGGATGTACGACAAGCTCTCCGGGATGACCGGCACGGCCCTGACCGAGGCGGCCGAGTTCCAGAAGATCTACGGCCTGGGTGTGGTGCCGATCCCGACCAACAAGGACATGATCCGGGTCGACCAGCGTGACCTGATCTACCGCACGGAGGACGCCAAGTTCGCCGCGATCGTCACCGACGTGGCCGAGCGGCACGAGAACGGTCAGCCGGTGCTGATCGGCACGGCGTCCGTGGCCAAGTCGGAGATCCTGTCCACCATGCTCAAGAAGGCCGGTGTGCGGCACGAGGTGCTGAACGCCAAGCAGCATGATCGGGAGGCGGCGATCGTCGCCCTGGCGGGCCGCAAGGCTGCCGTCACCGTGTCCACCAACATGGCCGGGCGTGGCACCGACATCATCCTCGGCGGCAATCCCGAGTTCCTCGCCGACCAGGTGCTGCGGGACAAGGGCATCGACCCGGTCGAGCACTCCGAGGAGTACGAGCACCAGTACCCGGAGATCCTCAGCGCGATCGAGGAGGAGACGGCCAGCGAGCACGAGGAGGTCGTCGAGGCCGGCGGTCTCTACGTGGTGGGTTCCGAGCGGCACGAGTCGCGCCGGATCGACAACCAGCTGCGGGGCCGTTCCGGCCGTCAGGGCGACCCGGGGGAGAGCCGCTTCTACCTGTCGCTCGGCGACGACCTGATGCGGCTGTTCAAGTCCGACATCGTGGAGTGGGTGCTGCAGGCGCTGAAGGTGCCCGACGACCAGCCGATCGAGAACAAGCGGGTCTCCTCCTCCATCGCCAGCGCCCAGGGCCAGGTCGAGGCGCAGAACTTCGAGATCCGCAAGAACATCCTCAAGTACGACGACGTGATGAACCGGCAGCGGCACGCCATCTACGGCGACCGCCGCAAGGTGCTGGAGGGCGCCGACGTCGAGCAGCAGCTGCGGACCACCGTCGACACCGTCGTCCGGCAGTACGTCCGGGTCGCGACGGAGGGCTTCGCCGAGGACTGGGATCTCGAGCAGCTCTGGACCCAGATGAAGACGCTCTACCCGGTCAGCCTGTCGATGTCGGACTTCGCCGAACGGGACGACCTGGAGCGGAGCGAGCTCGAGGACGCCTTCGTCGCCGACGCCGAAGCCGCGTACGACAAGCGGGAGGAGCAGCTCGGCGCCGATGTCATGCGGGAGCTGGAGCGCCGGGTGCTGCTGACCGTGCTGGACCGCAAGTGGCGCGAGCACCTCTACGAGATGGACTACCTCCGCGAGGGCATCGGTCTGCGGGCCATGGCGCAGCGCGACCCGCTGGTCGAGTACCAGCGCGAGGGCGGCCTCATGTTCAACCAGATGATGGAAGCCTTCATGGAGGAGGTGGTGGGCTTCGTCTTCCACCTCGACGTCCAGGTGCAGCAGGCCGGCCCCCAGGTCGGTGTGGTCACCGACGGTGCCGGGCGTCCGACCCGGATCACCTCCGCCCCGCTGGTGGAGAGCGGTCCCGATCCGGACGGACCCGGGGTGGAGGTGCACACCGTCGGCGGATCCGACGACGACGTGGAGATCGAGGCGCCGGCCGAGCCCGAGCCGGAGACGCCGTTCACCCGCCCGAAGATCACGGCCAAGGGTCTGAGCGGCACGAACGGCAAGCGCGCCGTGTCGTACTCGGCGCCGGGCGAGGACGGATCGGTGGCCACCACGACCACGAAGTCCGGCAACGAGTTCGAGGGCGTCGGCCGCAATGCCCCGTGTCCCTGCGGCTCGGGCAAGAAGTTCAAGATGTGTCACGGTCGCGCGGGAGTGAGCTGAGTCCGGGCGCGGAACCGGGACCGACCCGATGACGGGCTTCGTCTGGCGACGGGTGCACACCATCGTCGCCGCCGGGACGGCCGTCGTGCTCGTGGGCGTCGGCACGGCAGTGGCGATCGGCTCCCACGACGACTCCGGGACCGCGGCTCCACCGGCGGCGACGGCGAGTGCGCCCATGCCGCCGCCCGAGAAACCGACGCCCACGGCGGTGCCGTCGACACCGACAGCTGATCCGGTCGACCCGTTGACCGGCGGCAAGCCGTCGGCCGGCAAGGTGGTGGCGGTCAAGGTGGAGAACATCGCTGCCGCCCGGCCCCAGGTCGGGCTGAACCCGGCCGACATCGTCTTCGCCGAGGAGGTGGAGGGCTCGCTGACCCGGCTGGTCGCGGTCTACCACACCAGGTTCCCGAAGCGGGTCGGGCCGGTGCGCAGCGCGCGCAACACCGATGTCGAGCTGCTCCCGCTGTTCGGCAAGCCGGGTCTGGTCTACTCCGGGGCGAACCGCAAGGTTCAGCGCAACCTCGACAAGTCCCCGATCGTGCCGCTGCAGCGATCCGATCGGGACGGCTCCCGGGTGGCGCCGCACAACGTGTTCGTGGATCTCGACGCCGTCGCCGGCAAAGCGAAGGTGGGCCGAGCGCGGCCGATCGGCTGGACCTTCGCCGCAGACGACCCGCGCTGGGCCGACGCGGCCGAGGACGCGTCGGTGTCGGCCAGGGTCGGCGGGGACACGTTCTCCTTCGCCGAGAAGGGCGGCCGGTACGTCGTCCGCTGGAACGGCAGGACGTACGCCGACGGCGACTCCGGCAAGGTGGCCACGACCGACAACGTGGTGATCATGTCGGTCCGGAACGCGCCCGACGGCAACGCCGACGTCAACGGCGCCCGCTCGGTGAAGTCGGCCACTGTCGGCGAGGGCAAGGTCGTCATCCTGCGCGACGGTCGCAAGCTCAGCGGCACCTGGCGCCGAGCGGGCGACACCGAACCGCTGCGGTTCCTGGACACGGACGGCCGAGACATCCCCCTGAAGGCCGGCCGGACCTGGGTGCTGCTGCGCGGCTAGTGCTTGCCGTGAGCACTGGCGGTCGTGCCCACCGGGTCGTCAGTCCCGCAGCTCGAGGGCTGCGCAGCGCCAGCGTTCGCCGACCCGGCGCAGCTGGAAGGCCCAGGCGTGGGAGCGATGTCCGCGACGCAGGTGCGCAGCGACCTCCAGCACCCGTGGATGGCTGAACTGCGTGCGCAGCGACACGACCCGGGCCGGCGGGCGGGGACTCGGGCTGGGCGTCCGCAGCTGGGCCCGCCGCTGCACGCGTACGCGCCGACTCACCTCCGCCAGCACCCACTCGTCCAACCAGTGCCCGAGTGCCTCCGGGGAGCGGCGGCCGTCGAGTGCCTCGATCAGCAGCTGCGCGAACCAGGGCGCCCAGGTGCGAGCCTGCTCCTCGAGCTCGGCGCCGAGGACCCGACCGACCCCGGCAGGGACGGTGTCCACGACCACCAGGTCCCGCGAGGGCGTCCGGCTCGGTGGTCCGACCGGGTCGAGCTGCTCGGTGAACTGCAGGGGAGGCTGATCGGGCGGAACCGGTTCGGGCGGCACCGATGTGCCGGACCAGGACAGGGCCGGCGGTCGGGCGTCGATGGCCGGTCGCAGAGCCACGGGTGGCGCCGACATGCGGTCTCCTTCGATCGGGTGCGTGCGTCAGCGTGCAGCAGCGCCGCCCGGAAGGGAAGAAGTGGCTGTGGACAACTCGGGGACCTGTGGAGAAGTCGCCACGGGTCGTTGGTTTGTCGGGTCGCGTGGCGTCAGACCATCAGGTTCGACTGGATGCTGTACTGCGCGGCCCGATAGACATGGCGACCGAACTCCACGAACTGGCCGGTGTCGTCGTAGGTGATCCGGTCGACCGTGAGGCAGGCGGACGGCGACTCCTCATCCAGGAGGTCCGCTTCGTCGGCGCTCATCAGGCGGGCGGAGATCCGCTGGTGGGCGATCTTCAGGTTCACTCCCAGCGACTGGAGCGTGGCGTACAGGCTGCGGTGCTCCAGGACCTCGCGGGTCAGGGTGAAGCGGGCCGGCAGGTAGTTCGTCAGGATGGCCAGCGGGACGTCGTCGGCGAGGCGCAGCCGCCGCACGCGGGTGAACTGCTGCTCGGTGATGTCGGTGGAGTCGAGGGCTTCGGCGACGTCGGCGTCGAGGGGCCCGACCGAGAAGCCCAGCAGCTGGGTGCTCGGCACCTTGCCGGCCTGGACCAGGTCCGCGTTGAGACTGGTCAGGCGTTCGTCCCGGCTGAACTGGGACCGCACCACCTGCGTGCCGACACCGCGCTTGCGCACCAGCAGACCCTTGTTCACCAGCTCCTGGATCGCCTGCCGCGCCGTGGGTCGTGACAGACCCAGTCGGGTGGTCAGCGACAGCTCGTTCTCCAGCCGGTCGCCGGGGGACAGCACACCGTCGTTGATGGCCTGCTCGATGGACTGGGCCAGCTGGTAGTAGAGCGGCACGGGGGAGTTCCGCTCGAGCGTGATGTCGAGCTCTCGGGCGACGCTGGGCTCGCTCATGGCAGCCATGCTAGAGCCGAATCCGACATTGCTACTAATGTGTGGACAATTTTTGTCGGTCGGTGGTCACGGCGAGAACAGCAGCACGAGCCCCGCGCAGGTGTAGCCGACCATCACCAGCACCATGGGCAACTGACCGGCCAGGGCCGAACGGGGATCCAGCACCGTGACGGCCTTCTCGTGCGCCGCGACGATGCCGAGCAGGTGGCCTCCGACGATGGCGCCGAGCTGGAGCAGGGCGACCCCCGTCGGATGGCTGTAGACCGCCGTGCTCACCGTCAGGTCGGCGGTCCCCAGGACGTTCCAGCCCCGACCCAGCGGGTCGGACAGGTGCACCACCACCCGCTGCCCCTCGACGATCAGCAGCGTGGCGTAGTGGGCGACCGCGTAGCCGACGACGATCGGCACCAGTGAGCCCGACATGAGCCGGACGGCTGTGGACGGCCGGAGACGCCGTCCGTCGCGGTCGGGGAAGCGAGCCATCCACGCCGACGCCGCCGCGAAGGTGATCGCCACGATCGCGATCATGGTCAGCAGGCCACCGGTCTCCCACAGCACCGGCGAGATGTCCGAGCTCTGCACGGTCTGGATCCACCAGCTCAGGTTGGCGAAGCTGTCGAACGCGGTGCTGCCGAGCAGCACGGCCGCCACCGCCGCGGATCCGGCCGGCAGCTCTGCAGCCGTCAGGCCGGCCAGTGGGTTCACCAGTCGCAGACTTCCGTCGGCGGAGCGTCGCCAGGGCCCCAGCCGGGCGACGGTGCTCGCGTACGCCTCGAACGGGTCGGCCGCGCCGATCCAGCGGCGTCCGGCCAGCACCGCTCCGATGATCATGAGCACCAGCCAGGCGAGAACCCAGAGCCGGACCACGTTCAGCGTGGTCCGGTCCGGCTGGACCAGCTCGAACCAGGTGAAGGCGAACAGGGACAGGGCGGCCGGCCAGACACCCAGCCGGGCCGGCAGCTCGATCAGTCCATGATCGGGATCGGTCCGGGCCAGCCGGCAGAGCCCGAGGTGCAGGGTGCGCAGCGGGTTGACCACCGCCCAGACGGGTCCCATGATCAACGACAACGGGACCAGACCGACCCAGAGCCACACGAAGACGAAGCCGAAGGCGGGATTGATCAGCTGGTCGGGGCCGATCGCCACAGCGAGGCCGACCCAGGCGAACAGGGCGAGCACGACCAGGCGACCGGTCGTACGGATCGCCCGGTTGTCCACCAGGGCTTGGATCCGCGGGACCGGGATGCCCGGGTCGGCGGCGAACCTCGGTGTCCGCCAGGCCAGCAGCAGCACGGCGAAGGAGATCGCCAGCGCGGCCGCGGCGCCGATCAGGACGAAGCCGAAGGGCAGCGGCAGGTCGTGCCGGGAGGCGATGCCGTGAAGGGGGATCAACACGACGATCCCCGGCCGTGAAGGGGGATCAACACGACGATCCCCGTCCGTGAAGGGGGATCAACACGACGATCCCCGGCATCGCCGTCACCGGACGTTCAAGATCACGATGATCTTCTCGAGGTGATGTGACTCCACCTCGAAGCTGCCCGCCGAGGAGAGGGTGAAACGGCCGGTGGTCGGCACTCCGGCCTTCACCTCGAGCGCGTAGCCCTCGGCGTCGTCGGTGTGCGCGTGGATCTCGTCGTCGACGTCGCTCGTCACGTTGAGCTCGACCTCCTGGCCCACGGCGACGGCGACCTTCTCGCCGTTCGGGGTCACCCCGCCGTCGGCGATGGTGATGTCGACGACCACCGGGTCGCCGGAGTCGGCGGACGGCGCGGGCTCAGCGGTGGCGACGCTGGTGGACGGTGACGGAGCGGTGGAGGTCGTGGGACCGGGCGCGGCCGGTCCTCCGCAGGCCGCCAGCCCCAGGCAGACGACGAGGGCGACGGCGGTGGGCAGCCGGAGACGGCGCAGGGGGAGGGAACGGGCGGCGGCTGACACGGGGTCCTTTCTCGACGGCACTTCAGTGCCAGTCTTCCAGCCCCAGCCGAGCCCTCAGGTCGGTGGCGCGGTGATGTGGCCCACCTCGGTAGGGTTGCCGCAACGGGACTGGTCCGCGATGGAGGGGGTGGCGATGCCGCAGCGACTGACGCCGCTGGAGGTGTCCCTGCTCGTGCTGGACACCGCCCATGCGCCCGCCCACGTGGCCACAGTCGACATCTTCGACGCTCAGCCCGACGGACTCGATTACGAGCGGTTGATCGCGCTGATCCGGGAGCGGATCGCGTACGTCCCGCGCTATCGACAGCGGGTCCGTGACGTTCCGGCCCGGCTCGCGGCGCCCGTCTGGGTGGACGACGAGAGCTTCGACCTGACCTTCCACGTCCGTCGTTCCGCCCTGCCGCGGCCCGGCACGTTGGAGCAGCTGCGGGAGTTCGTCGGTCGGGTGGTGGCCCGCCGGATGGATCGGTCCCGGCCGCTCTGGGAGATGTACGTGGTCGAGGGTCTGGAGGGCGACCGGTTCGCCGTCGTGGCCAAGACCCACCTGACCCTGGTGGACGGCGTGGACAACGTCGACATCGGGCAGGTGCTGCTCGACGCCCGCCCTGAGCCCGAGCTCGCGACGCCGGAGTCCTGGCGCCCCGTACCCGAGCCGGGCGCCGCGGAGCTGGTCGCCGGCGCCCTGTGGGAGAGCGCGAACGACCCGCTGCTGGCGTGGCAGAACGTGCAGGGTGCCGCCACCAGCGCCCTCGGTGTCGCGGTGGCGGTGGGCGAGGCGGTCGGCGGAGTGGGCTCCACCGTGGTCGAGCTGGTCGAGGACGCCCTGCTGGGCAGCCGCCCCCGGTCCAAGTCACCGCTCGTCGGTGTCGTCTCCGAGCAGCGTCGGGTGGCTCTGGTCTCGGTGCCCCTGGCCGAGCTCAAGGCCGTCCGGGACGAGCACGACCACACGATCAACGACGTCATCCTCGCCGCTGTCGCCGGCGCGCTGCGGTCCTGGTTGCTGACCCGGGGCGAGTCGGTGCCCAACGGGCGTGAGCTGACGGCGTTGGTGCCGATGAGTGTGACCGAGGACGACGGCGAGCCGACCTCCCTGGGTAGCCAGGTCGCGCCCCATCTGCAGCCGCTGCCGATCGGCGAGGTGAACGCGCTGATGCGGTTGCACCAGGTCGCGTACTCGACCCAGGCGCACAAGGACACCGGCCGTGCGGTGGACGCACGCACGCTCTCCGACATCGCGGGTTTCGCCCCGACCACGCTGCACGCCCTCGGCGTACGGGTGTCCAACGAGGTGCTCCGTCGACAGCACGACGTGCTGGTGACCAACGTCCCGGGACCGCAGATGACCTTGTACGCGGCGGGTGAGCGACTGGTGGCGAGCTATCCGGTGCTGCCGTTGGGGGCGGGTCACCTGCTGGCGATCGGCGTGACCTCCTACGACGGACACGTCTTCTTCGGGCTGACCGCTGACAGGGACGCGGTCGGTGACCTCGACGTGCTCGCGCAGTGCCTGGACGACGCGATGGAGGAGCTGCTCGACACCACGGTCCGCGCCCGGGCCCTGCGTCAGCCGACCCGCAAGGCCTCCGCCGCAGCCAAGAAGGCAGCCGCGTCCAAGGCGGCCTCGAAAGCAGCGGCCCGCCAGGAAGCTCGACGCGGCGCCGGTCAGCGGAGGGCGGCGATGCGCAACCTGGCGAACCGGGCGGTCGAGCTCGGCAACGCCACCCGCGTTCCGGGGGCCAAGCGCACCCCGCCGGCGCCGGTGACCTCCACCGCGCGCAAGCTGCCCACGAAGGAGACCGCGACCACGACGGAGCCGGCCGCGAAGAAGACGGTGTCGGCCGCGAAGCGGGCGGCGCCGGTCAAGAAGACCGCAGTGAAGGCGCCGGCGGTCACGAAGGCACCGTCGGCGGCGGTCAAGAAGGCACCGTCGGCGACGAAGTCGGCGGAGTCGGCCGAGAAGGCGCCGGCGGCCAAGAAGACACCGGCGGCGAAGAAGGTGCCAGCGACGAAGGCCACAGCCAAGACGGCGGCAGCCAAGAAGGCCACGGCCAGGAAGGCGACGGCCACGAAGGCGACCGCGGCGCCCACCACTCCGGCCGAGGGCGCATGACCGTCTTCGTGCCGCTGACGCTGCGTGCTGTGCAGGCGCTGCGGTCGTCGGGATCGGCCCGCGATCTGATCGGGTACGCGGCCGGCTCGGCGCTGCGCACGTGGGCGGGCGACGCGACGTCGGACGACGAGGAGATGGAGTACGTCGCCCTCAACCACGCCGGGATCGCCGCTCTGACGCTCGACGACGCCATCGCGACGCGGCTCGTGCTGGCGGTCGACCAGGACGCACCCGGCGGCGACGAGCTCGGAGCCGTGACCGTGGAACGGCTGGACTGGGCGGAGGTCAGGTCGTTGTTCGCCGACGAGGCAGGGGCGGCCGAG
The DNA here is from genome assembly GCA_963794405.1 of uncultured Actinomycetota bacterium. GTDB lineage: Bacteria > Actinomycetota > Actinomycetes > Propionibacteriales > Propionibacteriaceae > Microlunatus. The sequence continues at coordinate 174,855 of CAWCDP010000010.1, read as the reverse complement.
GCCGTGCTGACTGCCCGGACCGCCGTCCGCGGCGTGGACCTGGCGGCAGCGCTGGCCGCCCCGTCCGTCGAGGAGCTGCAGGAGTCGTACGACCTCCTCTGGTACGCCCCTGAAGAGCTGGACTCGCTGACCAGCGCGATCTGACGGTCTGGCCGCCGGGCGAGTCGCCTTCGCCCAGGCGGAGCGAAAAGGTGCGTCAGAGCACCGATGTCGGTGGCATCGGGCAGACTCTCTCCCATGCCACGGTCCATCTGGAAAGGCGCCATCTCCTTCGGCTTGGTCACCATCCCGGTCAAGCTGTATTCGGCCACGGAGGAGAAGGACATCAGCTTCCGGCAGGTGCACCCCGAGGACGGGGGCCGGATCAAGTACAAGCGGGTCTGCGAGAAGTGCAACAAGGAGATCCCCTTCGCCGAGATCGCCAAGGGCTACGAGCTGCCCGACGGTCGGATGGTCATCCTGACGTCGGAGGACTTCGACGATCTCCCGCTGACCACCACCAAGGCGGTCGAGGTCGTGCAGTTCGTGGCCGAGGAGGACGTCGACCCGACCTACTTCGCCAAGACGTACTTCCTGCAGGCGGACGGTCCCGGGATCAAGCCGTACGTGCTGTTGCGTGACGCCCTGACCAAGTCGGCGAAGTCGGCACTGGTCAAGGTCGCCCTGCGGTCGCGCGAGTCGTTGGCGCTGATCCGGCCGAAGGACGACGTGCTGCTGATGCACACGATGCTCTGGCCGGACGAGCTGCGCGAGGGAGGCTTCGCCGCCCCGCCGGCCGACGTCACCGTCTCCGACGCCGAAGTCACCATGGCGCAGTCGTTCATCGACGCGCTGTCGGGGGACTTCGAGCCGGAGGAGTATCGCGACTCCTACCGCGAGGCCCTGGAGACGTTGGTGCAGAGCAAGGCGGACGGTGTGCCGCTCGAGGCCGAGCCGGAGGTGCAGGAGCAGGCGGAGGTCGTCGACCTCGTCGCCGCGCTGCGGGCCTCGGTCGAGGCGGCGAAGAAGCGGCGTGAGGCGGCGGCTGAAGCCAAGGCCGTCTAGGGGTCGGAGTCCCGTCCGGGCCGAGCCGGGTCAGCGCAGCTCCTCGGGTTCGGCCGGTAGTCCTGTGTCGCGGATGAGGTAGACCCACGGGAAGGCGCGGCAGCCGATCTGCCAACCCTCGCGCTCGTTCCGGGCCAGCGCGCCGGGCCAGATCGCGCGCTTGTGCTGCCACTGGGTATCGGTGCGGACCATCCGGTGACAGAGCATCCCTGCCTCCACCGTGTGCCAACCGAGTCGGCCGGCCAGCTCGAGCTCGGGCAGCTCGTCGAAGGCGGTGACCGGACCCAGCCAGCGTTCAGTGTCGTCGCCGGTCCGGTCACGTCGCCGGTGCCGGTGCTGCCGCCGAAGCGCTGCTGCGCCGCCTGGCGACTCATGCCCAGCTCGGCGCCGATGGCGGCCCAACTGCACCCGGCCGCGCGGGCCGCGACCACCGACTGGCGCAGGAGGTCGCGAAGGACGTCCTCGGCCTCGACCACGCGGGACACGACGGCCAACGGCTCGGCGTCCTGGTCGCCGGTGGCCAGGATCGCTGCGCCCAGCCCTTCGGCCAGATCGTCGCGGAACGAGGTCACGATCGACTGTCTCGGCTCGGCAGCCAGCCCCGGTCGGCCTCGTCGTCGTCGGCAGGTCCGTCCGGGCCTGAGTCATTGCCGGTCGGCTCGTCCCTGTCGTGCGGTCGGGCGGACCGTCGCGACGTACGCGAGAGCAGGGGGGAGAGGGCGAAGGTCCCGATCAGAGCCAGCATGACGCCGGCTCCACCCAACAGGCCCTGGACGAAGCCGTCGAAGGATCGCGAGAGCGTGATGGCCGCGATCGCCACGGCGATGAGGGCGATCCCGGAGGTCAGGGAGGTGCTCGGTCGAGGACGCCACATCGGTTTGCCAGCCATGTGTCAACCGTAGGTTGACATGAGGGCGATGTCAACCACAGGTTGACATCGGCGGTCGGGTCACCTGATCACGGACGTGCAACAGGGTTGTCACAAACAGCCGTCAGACTGTGGCGCATGACGCAGCAGAATGGCGCCCCCTTGGTCGATGACGCCGTGCCGACCACCGACGAGCTCGTGGCCGCGGAGCGACGGATCCCGGATGTGGCGCAGTACGCCGGCGGCGTGTCGTCGGACACCCAGCACGCCGCCTTGCGGGCCTCGGTGAAGCAGCTGGGGCAGCTGCTCGGGGAGGCGCTGACCCGGCACGAGGGTCCCGAGCTGCTCGCCCAGGTGGAGCGGATCCGGCGGTTGTCCCGCGAGCACCGCGACGACGAGCTGCACGCCGAGCTGGAAGGGGTCGACGACGCGACAGCGGTCCGCCTGGCCCGGGCCTTCACCGCCTACTTCCAGCTCGTCAACATCACCGAGCAGCTGCACCGCTACCGCGAGATCGCGGCCGCCGAGGAGGGCCCGCTGGCCACCACCGCCCGCCGGATGGGTGAGGCGCTGGAGAAAGGCACCATCGATCGCGACCTGATCACCGACGTCCTCTCCCGCTTGGAGTACCGGCCGGTCTTCACCGCCCACCCGACGGAGGCCAGCCGCCGCTCGGTGCTGGAGCTGCTGCGCAAGATCGCCGACGTCGTCTCCGCCCTCGAGGACCCGCAACGACCGCCGGGAAGCACACCGCCCCTGGAGCGACGACTGGCCGAGCTGGTCGACCTGCTCTGGCAGACCGACGAGCTGCGGATCGTGCGGCCGGAGCCCAAGGACGAGGCGCGGATCGCCACCTACTACCTGCAGTCGCTCGCCTCCGACGTCGTCCCCGACCTGCTGGAGGAGCTGGACCGGGTGCTCGCCACCATCGACGTCGAGCTGCCGGCGGCGGCCCGCCCGCTGCGGTTCGGCAGCTGGGCCGGCGGTGACCGCGACGGCAACCCCAACGTCACCCCGGCCGTCACACTCGACGTGCTCGCCCTGCAGCACGACTTCGGTCTGCGGACCCTGATCGCCGGCATCGAGGACCTGCTCACCGAGATGAGCGCCTCCACCCGGGTGGTCGCGGTCACCGACGAGCTGGTGGCCAGCCTGGCCGCCGACGCCGAGGCCCTGCCGATCACCCACGCGGCCACGGCGCGCTACAACGCCGAGGAGCCGTACCGGCTCAAGCTGACCTACGCCCGCATCCGGCTGCAGCGCACCCGCGACCGACTGACCGACGGCACGCCGCACGAGCCGGGTCGGGATTACCTGTCGCTGGACGAGCTGCTGAGCGACCTCACCCTGGTCCGCGACTCGATGATCGCCGGCGGCGACCGGCTGACCGCCGACGGAGCGATCCTGCGCCTCATCCGCACGGCGACGGCGATGGGACTCGGTCTGGCGACCCTCGACGTCCGCGAGCACAGCGGCAAGCACCACGCGGCGCTGGCCGCCCTCTACGACCGGCTCGGTGAGCTCGAGACCCCGTACGCCGACCTCGACCGCCCGGACCGGATCGCGCTGCTGTCGCGTGAGATGGCCTCCCGGCGGCCGCTGCTCGGCTCCAACCGCTTCGACCTGCCCGACACCGCAGCCGCCTCGCTCGATCTCCTGTCCGCGGTCCGCGAAGCCCTCGACGCCTACGGTCCGGACGTGATCGAGACCTACATCGTCTCGATGACCCACGACGTCGACGACGTGTACGCCGTGGTGGTGCTGGCCCGGGAGGCCGGACTGGTCGACCTGGGCAGCGACTCCGCTCCGGCGTCGGCCCGGATCGGCTTCGCGCCGCTGTTCGAGACGGTGGCCGAGCTGGAGGCCGCCGGTCCACTGCTGGAGGCGATGCTCTCCGACCCGGCGTACCGGCGCGTGGTGACCGCGCGCGGTGACGTGCAGGAGATCATGCTCGGCTACTCCGACTCCTCCAAGGACGCCGGCATCGCCGCCTCCCAGTGGCAGGTGCACCGGGCCCAGCGCGGGCTGCGCGACATCGCCCGGCGGCACGGGGTGGTGCTGCGGCTCTTCCACGGCCGCGGTGGCTCGGTGGGACGCGGTGGCGGTCCGACCGGCCAGGCGGTGATGGCCCAGCCCAACGGCAGCCTCGACGGCCCGATCAAGATCACCGAGCAGGGCGAGGTGATCTCGGGGAAGTACACGCTGCCGGGTCTCGGCCGCTGGAACCTCGAGGTCGGTCTGGCCGCGACCCTGGAGGCCTCGGTGCTGCACCGGCGCTCGCTGCTGCCGGCCGAGGTGCTGTCGGGCTGGAACACGACCATGGACGTGGTCGCCGGCGAGGGTCAGGTGGCCTACCGGCGGCTGGTCCGCGATCCCGCGCTGGTCCCGTTCTTCATCGCCGCCACCCCGGTCAACGAGCTGGGCAAGATGAACATCGGCTCGCGACCCGCGAAGCGGCCCGGTGGCGAGGGGGGCCTGGACGACCTGCGGGCCATCCCGTGGGTGTTCGGCTGGACCCAGTCGCGGATCATCCTGCCCGGTTGGTTCGGGGTCGGCAGCGGTCTGGCGGCGGCCCGGGAGGCCGGTCGCGGCGAGGTGCTGGCGCAGATGTACGGCTCCTGGCCGTTCTTCCAGACGTTCCTGTCCAACGTGCAGATGGCGCTGGCCAAGACCGATCTCGCCATCGCCGCCCGCTACGTCCGCACCCTGGTGCCGGAGGACTCGGCCGGTCTGTTCGCGATCATCGAGGCCGAGCACGAGCGCACCGTGGCCGAGATCCTGGCGGTGACCGGGCAGCAGCAGCTGCTGGAGTCGTCCCCGGTGCTGCGCCGCAGCCTGCAGCTGCGCGACTCCTACCTGGCTCCGCTGCACGCGCTGCAGACGTCGCTGCTGGCCCGGACCCGCAACCTGCCCGAGGACGGGCCACAGGACTCCGACCTGCAGCGGGCGCTGCTGCTGACCATCAACGGCATCGCCGCCGGCCTGCGCAACACCGGCTAGTGATGGCGGCCGGAGGGGTCCCGGCCCTGTCCGTGACTCGCCCTAGTCACTAGCCTCGGTCCATGGACGCCATCACCTCCGTGCCCGCACCGGTCAACGAGCCCGTCAAGACGTACGCCCCGGGCAGTCCCGAACGGGCAGGGATCGAGGCGCGGCTGGCGGAGATGGCGGCCGCCGAGCCGGTGGAGCTGACCGCGGTGATCGGCGGTGAGCACCGGCACGGCGGCGGCGAGGCGTTCGAGGTGACCATGCCGTCGGAGCACGCGCACGTGCTCGGCACGGCGCACCACGCCACGGCGGCCGACACGACGGCGGCGATCGCCGCCGCCACCGCGGCGGCCCCGGGCTGGGCGGCGATGGACTTCGACGACCGGGCGGCGATCTTCCTGCGTGCCGCGGACCTGCTGGCCGGTCCTCATCGCGACACCCTGAACGCCGCCACCATGCTCGGCCAGGGCAAGACGGTGCAGCAGGCCGAGATCGACGCGGCCTGCGAGCTGATCGACTTCCTGCGCTTCAACGTCGCCTTCGCGCGGCAGATCCTGGCCGACCAGCCGATCTCCTCGCCCGGGGTGTGGAACCGGACGGACTACCGGCCGCTGGACGGGTTCGTCTACGCGATCTCGCCGTTCAACTTCACCGCGATCGGCGGCAACCTGGCCACGGCCCCGGCCCTGATGGGCAACACGGTGCTGTGGAAGCCCAGCCCGACGCAGCAGCTGGCGGCGCACCACACGTACGCGATCCTGGAGGCGGCCGGACTGCCGCCGGGCGTCATCAACCTGCTGCCCGGCGACGGGATCGCGGTCTCCGAGGTCGCGCTGGCCGACCCCGCCTTCGCCGGTCTGCACTTCACCGGCTCGACCGCCACCTTCCAGCACCTGTGGCGGACCATCGGTGAGCACCTGACCGACTACCGCTCCTACCCGCGGATCGTGGGGGAGACCGGCGGCAAGGACTTCATCCTGGCCCACCCGAGTGCGGACCCGGACGTGCTGCGGACGGCCATGATCCGCGGCTCCTTCGAGTACTCGGGGCAGAAGTGCTCCGCGTCCTCGCGGGCGTACGTGCCGCGATCACTGTGGAACACGATCTCCGCCGACCTGATCGAGCAGACGAACGCGCTGCCGGTCGGCGACGTCCGCGACCTCGCCAACTTCACCTCGGCGGTGATCGACCGGCGAGCCTTCGTCAAGCACCGCGACGCCCTGGAGCGGGCCCGGGCCGGCAGCAGCACCGAGATCGTGGCCGGCGGCACCGTGGACGACAGCGTGGGCTGGTTCGTGCGACCGTCGATCATCGTCAGCGACGACCCCCGCAACGAGGTGTTCACCACCGAGTACTTCGGCCCGATCCTCGGGGTGTACGTCTACGAGGATGCCGACTTCGAGGGCGTGATGACCGAGATCGACACCGCCGCCCCGTACGGGTTGACCGGCGCCGTGATCGGCGACGACCGCGCCGCGCTGGCCCGGGCCCAGGAGCGGCTGCGCTTCACCGCCGGCAACTTCTACCTCAACGACAAGCCGACCGGTGCGGTGGTGGGGCAGCAGCCATTCGGTGGGGCGAGGGCCTCCGGCACCAACGACAAGGCCGGCTCGATGTGGAACCTGATCCGCTGGGCCAGCCCGCGCTCGATCAAGGAGACGCTGGTCCCGCCGACCACCCACCCCTACCCGCATATGGGGTAGAGGTGGTCGGTTCCGGCTGGCACTGATGGTCGTGCTCGCTGGGACCGCCCTCGAACCCGGCTACTTCGTCGTCGTCAGGAGAGGGAAGAGCGCCTCTCCTGCCTCCTCCTCAGCACGCCGGCGGGCGATCCCGGCCGCTCGCACTCCGCTTTGATGGTCGTACTCGCTGGGACCGCCCTCGACCCGGCTACTTCGTCGTCGTCAGGAGAGGGAAGAGCGCCTCTCCTGCCTCCTCCTCAGCACGCCGGCGGGCGATCCCGGCCGCTCGCACTCCGCATTGATGGTCGTACTCGCTGGGACCGCCCTCGACCCCGGCTACTTCGTCGTCGCAGGAGAGGAAGAGCGCCTCTCCTGCCTCCTCCTCAGCACGCCGGCGGGCGATCCCGGCCGCTCGCACTCCTAGGGCTTCACGAGCCAGTTGTCGCCGATCTTCTGCTGGACCCGGAAACCGGCCACGATGGTCGGCGCGATCGACTGCTCGAGCTTCTTCCCCAGGATCGGGATGGCGACCTTGAGGTCACCGAGCAGCTCGGCCACCGTCCCCGTGCCGCGCGCGGCGAGCTCCACCGTCCCCTTCATGCTCACCGGCTGACCGGGGATCTTCATGGAGGTGCGCCCGGTCCGGGTGCCGCTCGCGTCGGCGGGCCCCCAGGCCGTCTCCTCGACCACGGTGACCGTCTGTCCGACGAACTTCTGAGCCATGTCCGGCGATGGCAGCTTCCGCGTGGTGCGGGTGGTGGTGCCGGTCACCTCCACGTCGGAGGAGATGGCGTGCGAGGCCCGGCACACCTCCTCGAGGTACGCGCGATCGGTCATCATCGCGAAGACCTCTTCGACTCCGGCGGCGAACTCGACACGAGACGTGATGTCCATGGCCGCCATCATGGCACGCACAGTCGGCGGCAGGCTTATGGTCGAATGTGACGAGCACAACGACGTGCCGGATGAGACCTTGAAGGAGCTGCTCAGCAGTGACGACTTTCGAGACCGAGCTCGAACGCGACAAAGCGGACAAGATCAAGGAAGTGGCGTCCCGAGGGGCGGCCAAGGCCGCCGAGATGGGCTACGACGGCGAGGCGATCCGCGGTTTCCTGCGGCACTACTTCCGCCACGTCGACGCCCTCGACGTGGACGAGCGCAGCGTCGACGAGCTGCTCGGGCTGGTGACGAGCCACTACGAGCTGGCCATGAACCGCCCGTCCGCCCGCGCCACCATCGCCATCCGCACACCCGGTCAGTCCGACGCCGGGTGGACCAGCGGGGCGACCGTGGTGCAGATCGTGACCGACGACCGCCCCTTCCTGGTCGACTCCGTCACCATGGAGGTGCTCCGGCAGGGCTGGAGCATCCGCGAGGTCTTCCACCCGCAGTTCCTCGTCGACCGCGATCTCGGTGGCGCGCTGCACGACATCCTGCGCCCCGACCAGGCGGAGTCCGGCGCCACCCGCCGCGGCACCGACACCCTGCCGGTCCATGCGGTGGCCGAGTCCTGGATGCACCTGGAGATCCTGCCGCCCAGCGGCCAGGGTCACCCCGACCAGCTGACCGCAGCCCTGGAGCAGGGCCTGCGCGAGGTTCTCCGCCTGGTCGAGGAAGCGGTCGAGGACTGGGCCAAGATGCAGCACCGGGCGGAGGAGACCGTGGCGATGCTGCGCGACGACGACCTGCCCGCCGACCGCCGGACCGAGGCCGACGCCGCAGCCGAGCTGCTGGCCTGGCTGGCCGAGAACCACTTCACCTTCCTGGGCTACCGCGAGTACCGCTACGAGGCGGGTGACTCCGCCGGCGACACCCCGCCGCGCTATGTGAGTGTGCCGGCCACCGGGCTCGGCATCCTGCGTGCGGACGTGGACCAGGCAGGCTCCTTCCATGCCCTGCCGGTGCAGGAGCGCCCCCAGCTGATGGTGATCACCAAGGACAACCACAAGTCCCGGGTGCACCGTCCGGCCTATCTCGACTATCTCGGCATCCGGCTGCTCGACAGCGAGGGCGAGGTCATCGGGGAGCGGCGGTTCCTCGGTCTGTTCGCCTCGACCGCCTACTCCGAGGCGGTCGGCCGCATCCCGCTGTTGCGTCAGAAGGCGCAGGAGGTGCTGCGTCGGTCCCGCTACGACGAGTCCAGCCACGGCGGCAAGGCCATCATGGACGTGCTCGACACCTATCCCCGGGACGAGCTGTTCCAGGCTCCGATCGACGAGCTCGCCCCGGCGGTGGAGAAGGTGGCGCACCTCAAGGAGCGCCGCCAGGTCCGCCTGTTCGTGCGGCGCGACGCGTACGGGCGCTACCTGTCCTGCCTGGTCTACCTGCCGCGGGACCGCTACACCACGGCCGTCCGCAACAAGATGCAGACCATCCTGCTCGATCGGGTCGGCGGCTCGACGATCGACTTCACCGCGCGGGTGACCGAGTCGGTGCTGGCCCGGCTCCACTTCGTCGTCGCCATGCCCGAGGGCGAGACGGTCGGCCAGGTCGACGTACGGGCGCTGGAGCGGGAGCTGACCCTGGCCACCCGGTCGTGGAACGACGGGTTCGCGGAGCTGCTGTCCGATGCCCAGAACCCCGAGCTGCTGGCCACGATGATGGGGTCGCTGCCGGAGGGCTACAAGGAGGATTACCAGCCCCACCAGGGAATCCTGGACCTGCAGGCGCTGCTGGACCTGTCCGGGCCGGAGGACATGGCGATGGCCATGTACCGGCCGGACCGGGCCGACGACGACGCCGACCTGCGGTTCAAGATCTTCCGCTGGTCGGAGACGCTGTCGCTGTCCAAGATCCTGCCGCACCTCTCCCTGCTCGGTGTCGACGTCGTCGACGAGCGCCCGTACGAGCTCACGGTCGGCGAAGACAAGCGCGCCTTCGTCTACGACTTCGGGGTCGTCGTGCCCGGGGGCCGGGTCGAGGTGGAGAAGCGCTGGGACACCGCTGCCCGCCACCAGTTCATGGAAGCGTTCGCGGCGTCCTACGGCGGCCGCAGCGAACCCGACCGCTTCAACGCCTTGGTGATGGGGGCCGACCTCGGGTGGCGCCAGGTCGGGATCCTGCGCGCCATCGGGCGCTACCTGCGGCAGACCGGATCGACCTACTCCCAGACCTACGTGGCTCAGGCGCTCAACGCCAACGTGGAGATCGCGCGCCTGCTGGTGGAGCTGTTCGAGACGAAGTTCGACCCGGGGCTGGAGCTGAGCAAGGTCGATCGGGCCGACGAGGTGGAGGACCTCCGGGAGAAGATCAAGCTGGCCCTGGACTCGGTGGCCAGCCTGGACCACGACAAGATCATCCGCTCCTACCTCGCCATCCTGGACGCGATCATCCGGACCAGCTTCTACCAGCCCGGTCGGGACACGATCGCGTTGAAGCTGTTGCCCCGCAAGATCCTCGACCTGCCCCAACCACGGCCGGCGTACGAGATCTTCGTGTACTCACCGCGGGTCGAGGGCGTGCACCTGCGGTTCGGATCGGTCGCTCGCGGCGGACTGCGGTGGTCGGACCGGGCCGAGGACTTCCGCACCGAGGTCCTGGGGCTGGTCAAGGCCCAGATGGTCAAGAACACCGTGATCGTCCCGGTCGGCGCGAAGGGCGGCTTCTACTGCAAGCAGCTGCCCGATCCGGCGGTCGACCGGGAGGCGTGGCTCGCCGAGGGCAAGGCCTGCTACCGGCTGTTCATCTCCAGCCTGCTGGACGTGACCGACAACATCGTCGACGGGTCCGTGGTCCCACCGGAGCACGTGGTGCGCTACGACGGCGACGACCCCTACCTGGTGGTGGCTGCCGACAAGGGCACGGCGACGTTCTCCGACATCGCCAACGGCATCTCCATCGACCACGGCTTCTGGCTGGGCGACGCGTTCGCCTCCGGCGGCTCGGCCGGCTACGACCACAAGGGCATGGGCATCACGGCCAAGGGGGCGTGGACCTCGGTCCAGCGCCACTTCCGGGAGATGGGCATCGACACCCAGACCCAGGACTTCACCTGCGTTGGCATCGGCGACATGAGCGGTGACGTGTTCGGCAACGGCATGCTGCTCAGTCAGCACATCAAGCTGGTGGCGGCCTTCGACCACCGGCACCTGCTGATCGACCCCGATCCCGACCCGGCCGCCAGCTGGGCGGAGCGCAAGCGGCTGTTCGACCTGCCGCGCTCGAGCTGGGCCGACTACGACACGAGCCTGATCTCCGCCGGGGGCGGGGTGTTCCCCCGCACGCTGAAGTCGATCACGATCACGCCGGAGATGCGGGACGCTCTCGGCATCGCCGCCGGGGTCACCGAGATGGCTCCGGCGGAGCTGATCAGTGCGTGCCTGCGAGCCCCCGTCGGCCTGCTCTGGAACGGCGGCATCGGTACGTACGTCAAGGCCACGGCCGAGAGCCACGCCCAGGTCGGCGACAAGGCCAACGACGGACTCCGGATCAACGGTGCCGAGGTCCGCGCCCGCTGCGTCGGCGAGGGCGGCAACCTCGGCCTGACCCAGCTCGGTCGGATCGAGTACGCGATGAAGGGTGGGGAGTCCGGTCACGGCGGACGGATCAACACCGACTTCATCGACAACTCCGCCGGGGTGGACACCTCCGACCACGAGGTCAACATCAAGATCCTGCTGGCCGGTGAGGTGGCGGCCGGCCGACTCTCCGGGCCCGATCGTGACGACCTGCTGGCTTCGATGACCGACGAGGTCGCCCAGCTGGTGCTCAAGCACAACTACGACCAGAACCTCGCGCTGGCGGGTGCCGTCTTCCAGGCCACCTCGATGGCGGGGGTGCACGAGGACTGGATGGAGCGACTGGAGGATCGCGGGATCCTCGACCGCGAGATCGAGTACCTGCCGACCGGTGAGGAGCTGGCGGCGCGGCGGCGCAACCAGCAGGGCCTGTCCGCACCGGAGCTGTCGACCCTGATGTCGTACACCAAGATCATGTTGGCCCGCGAGGTGCTCAGCTCGGACCTGCCCGACGACCCGGATCTGGCCGACCGGCTGGTGCGCTACTTCCCGACTCCGCTGCGCGACCGGTACGCCGACCAGATCCGGAAGCACCGGCTGAGTCGGGAGATCATCACCACGGTGCTGGTCAACGACTTCGTGAACAAGGCCGGGATCACCTCCTACCACCGGCTCTCGTCGGAGACCGGCGCCTCGGTGGCCGACCTGATCCGGGCCAACGTGGCCGCCCGTCTGATCTTCGGAGCCGCCGAGTCGGAGTCCGCGATCGAGGCGCTGGACCACCGGATCCCGGCGGTCGTGCAGACCGAGCAGCGACTCGAGGTCCGCACCCTGGTCGAACGCGCCACCCGCTGGCTGGTCAACAACCGGCGCCGACCGATCGACATCAGCGCGACCGTCGACTTCTACGCCGGCCCGGTCGCCGGCCTGCTCACCGTGTTGCCCGATCTGCTGTCCGGCCGGGACGCCGAGGCGTACGCCAAGGCGCTCAAGAGCTACACGGACAAGGGCTCACCGGCCGAGCTGGCCAGCCGGATCGCGGTGCAGCCGTACCTGTTCCCGGCGCTCACCATCGTGGCGATCGCGGCCCAGGGTGGTTACGACGTCGAGGACGTGGCCAGCGTGCACTTCTCGCTCGGGCAGCGACTCGGGCTGGATCGGCTCCTCCGTAGGATCATCGACCTGCCGCGGGCCGACCGCTGGGAGATCATGGCGCGGGCGGCCCTGCGCGACGATCTGCACGCCGTTCAGGGGGACCTGGCTGCGGAGGCGATGGCGGTCGGCGCCGACGGCTCGACCAAGCAGCGGATCAGCGCGTGGGAGAAGGCCACGCCCGGGGTGGCGGAGTCGATCAAGACGCTGCGGTCGATCTGCGACGGCAAGCCGGACCTGGCCAAGGCCTCGGTCGGTCTGCGGGTCGCGCGGGGGCTGCTGCCACGGCTGAGCTGATCCCGCGTGGTAGGTGTGGGGGCATGATCGACTCCGTCCACGGTGGCCCTCCGCGCTCCGCGATCCTGCGCTCCGCAGGATCTAGCTCCTGCACTCCCGAGAGGCTGCGCTCATGATCGACCTCCACACCCACTCGGCAGTGTCCGACGGCACCGACACACCCGCCGAGCTGGTGGCCAACGCGGCCGCGGCCGGCTTGACGGTGGTGGCTCTGACCGACCACGACACCTTCGACGGGCTGCCCGCGGCGTTCGCGGCGGGGGAGCGGGCCGGCGTCGAGGTGGTGCCCGGGTTGGAGCTGTCCTGCTCGCGGGAGCACCAGAGCGTGCACCTGCTCGCGTACGGGGCCGACCCCGAGGACCCGGCGCTGGCCGAGGAGATGGCGCTGGTCCGGGACGGGCGGTCCGGTCGGTTGCGACCGGTGCTGGCCAAGCTGGCCGAGCTCGGCGTGCCGGTGTCGGAGGAGGAGGTGCTGGCCTTCGTCGGCTCCAGCCCATCGGTGGGGCGCCCGCACATCGCCGACGCCCTGGTCGCCGCCGGTCACGTGAGGGACCGCAAGGAGGCGTTCGACCGGTACCTGGCCGACGGCGGGCCGGCCCACGTGGCTCGGTACGCGATCGACATCGGCCGGGGCGTGGACCTGGTGCACGGCGCCGGCGGGGTCGCCGTGATCGCCCATCCCTGGGGTCGCGGTCGCGAGCAGCTGCTGCCGCCCCCCGTCCTGACGCAGCTGGTCGCCGAGCACGGCCTGGACGGCATCGAGGTCGACCACCAGGACCACGACGCCGAGGCCCGGGCGGGTTTGCGCCGGCTCGCCGACCGGCTCGGGGTGCTGGCCACCGGCTCGAGCGACTACCACGGCACGGGCAAGGTGGACCACGATCTCGGGGTGAACACGACCGACCCGGAGACGTACGCCAGATTGCGGGCCCTGATGGACCGGCGCACCCTCGCAGCGGTGCGCGCGAGTGGCTGAGCGCGGGCCCGTTGCGGTGGCTGGGCAGAATGTCGGAGTGAGCACGCACAAGGCCTGGGTCGTCGCGGTCGCCAACCAGAAGGGTGGTGTGGCCAAGACGACCTCGGTCGGCTCGTTGGGCTCGGCGTTCGCCGAGCAGGGGTTGTCGGTGCTGCTGGTCGACCTGGACCCGCAGGCCTGTCTGACGTTCTCCCTCGGCATCGACCCGGAGTCGGTCGAGGGGTCCGTGCACCAGGTGCTGCTCGGTGAGATCAAGGCGGCGGACGTGGTCGTGGAGACCGAGGACGGGGTGGACCTGCTGCCCGCGACCATCGAGCTCGCCACCGCCGAGCAGCTCCTGCTGATGAGGACGGGGCGCGAGCAGCTGCTCAAGACCGCCCTGGCGCCGCTGCTCAAGCGCTACGACGTGATCATGCTCGACTGCCCGCCGTCGTTGGGGGTCCTCACCACCGTGGCGTTGACGGCCGCTCACGGCGTCTTGATCCCGCTGCAGTGCGAGACCCTGAGCCATCGCGGTGTCGGCCAGCTGCTGGACACCATCCACGACGTGAAGCGGATGACGAACCGGCGGCTCAAGGTGATCGGGGTGCTGCCGACGCTCTTCGACGCCCGCACCAGCCACGGACGCCTGGTGCTGGAGCGGATCGGGGAGGACTACGGGGTGACGGTGTGGGAGCCGCCGATCCCGAAGTCGGTCCGGTTCGCCGAGGCGCCGGCCGCGGGCCGGTCGATCCTGGCCACGGCTCGCACCAGCAAAGGGGCCGAGGCCTACCGCGAGGTGGCCGGTTCTCTGCTTTCCGCACGCCCTTGAGTCCGCTCGTTTACAGTGTCCAGGTGATGGGGCACAGAATCGGTTTCGGGGTCGTCGGGCTGTCGGTGCTGTTGGCGGGGGCCTTCTTGGCCACTCCCAGCCAGGCTGCGGACAGTACGGAGATCTACGTCGTGCAAGGGCTGCCGAACCGCAGCGTCGATGTGGAGATCGACGGCAAGTCGGTCGCTGACGGGGTCGCGGCGACCAAGGTGGCGGGTCCCTTCGACGTCTCGGCGGGGTCCCACACGGTGAAGGTCAGCCAGGACGGCAAGACCGTGGTCGAGCAGACGGTCAAGGTGAAGCCCGATCGCAGCACCGATGTCGTGGTGCACCTGCCGGCACCGGGCAAGACCGCCCCGACCCTGACGGCGTACGAGAACGACCTGTCGGCGATGCCCTCGGACAAGGCGAACCTGACCGTCGCGCACACTGCGACCGTGCCGCCCGCCGACGTGACCGTCAACGGCAAGGTGCTCTTCTCCGACATCGCCAACGGAGAGGCCCTCAGCCTGGTCGTGCCGGTGGGCACGTACTCGACCGCCATCGTCCCGCACGACGAGAGCTCCCCGGTCTACCTCGGACCGCTGAAGCTCACGGTCAAGGGCGGTGCGCTCAACCGCGTCTACGCGGTGGGTGATCCCGAGAAGAAGACCATGAACGTGGTGCTGCACGTCATCGACGTGCCGAAGTCCGGCTCGAAGAAGCCGAAGAAGGTCGACACCGGCACCGGCGGTCAGGCCGCCGATCTCGCCGCCGGCGAGGATCCCGTGCTGTGGGTCGATCTGACGCGTTGATCTCGGGCACCACCCGCGCCCCAGGGGTGCTGACGCGGGTCGGCCTGATCGCCGCCACGGTGGGTCTGATGGCGTCCTGTGCGGTGCCGGCCGAGCCGATGCCCGGTGGCGCCGCACCGTCCGTCGGCGGCGCGCCCTCGGCCACCCCGTCCACCACAGCAGCGCAGCCGACTCCCGGTGCGGCGGGTCAGGGGACGCCGGCCCCGTCCCAGGTCAAGCGTTTCGTCCCCGTCCAGCTCATCCTGCCCGGTCGGGAGGCGGCGAAGGTCGAGCCGGTCTCCACCGTCGACGGCGAGCTGCAGGTGCCCAAGGACGTCGAGCACCTCGGCTGGTGGGACGGCAGCTCCTGGCTGAACGACCCCTTCGGCTCCACCGTGATCGCCGGACACGTGGACTCCGCCACCGAGGGACTGGGCTTCTTCGCCCAGCTGCTGCGGGTGAAGAGGGGCCAGCAGATCCAGGTGCGGGGTGCGGCGGGACAGCGTCAGACCTTCCGCATCACCTCCGTGCGGGCGGTGGCCCAGAACGCGTTGGCCGATGACAGCCGCGCGCTCACCCAGACCGGGGAGCACCGGCTCGTCCTGATCACCTGCACCGGCGCCTACCGCCCCGGCCGCGGCTACGAGTCCAACCTGGTGGTGACGGCCTCGCTGGTCGAGAGTGGCTGAGGAACTCTCCTCGCCGACCGGCGGGCTGAGAGCTGAACCTGACCGCTGTCGGTGCGCCTCGGTAAGGTTGGTCGCCTTGCCCCAGCCGGGGCGGAACATCATTGTCAGCACGGCCCGCGGGCCCAGGCCACGAGGGTGGACGTGACGGTGGACGGGTCGGTTTCCGAGGGTGTCGCACGGCCTCTGCGTGCTCTGTGGGGCCACCATCGCAGGTTCCGGCCGCGGGTGATCGCCGCCGTCGCGGCGACGACCGCGAACACGGCCGCCGACGTGGCCCCGGAGCTGCTGCTGGGGGTGGCGGTCGACATCGTCGTCCGCGGCAGCGACTCGTTCGCCTCCAGCCTGTTCGGCATCGAGAGCCGCTTCGGCCAGCTCGTGGCGGTGGCGATCCTCAACGTGATCGTCTGGGTGATCGAGTCGGCCACGGACTACGTGGCCGCCCGGCTCTGGCGCGGTCTGTCGCAGTCCGTCGAGCACGACCTGCGGGTGGAGACGTACGCGAACGTGCAGCAGCTCGACGTCTCCTGGCACGAGGGCTCCGCGCCGGGCCGAGTGCTGAGCGTGATCAGCGAGGACATCAACCAGCTCGAGCGGTTCCTCGACGTCGGTGCCCGGGTCATCCTGCACACCTTCTGGACGGTGATCTTCGTCGGCGCCGTGTTCGCGGCCACGTCCTGGCAGCTCACCCTGCTGGCCTTCTTGCCGGTGCCGATCATCATCTGGGGGTCGATCCGGTTCCAGCGGGTGCTGGAGCCGCTCTACAAGGGCGTGCGCGAAGCGGCCGGCGAAGTGAGCGCGACCGTGTCGGCCAATCTGGGCGGCCTCACCACCATCAAGGCCTTCACGGCCGAGCAGCGCGAGATCGAGCGGGTCAGCCGGGTCAGCGACGACTATCGGGAGGCCAACCGGCGGGCCATCCGCAGCTCCGCGGCCTTCGTCCCCCTGATCCGGATGGCGATCCTCGCCGGCTTCACCTCGACCCTGCTGCTCGGCGGTTGGTTCGTGCTCGAAGGGCGGCTGGAGATCGGCCTCTACACCGTTCTCGTCTTCATGACCCAGCGACTGCTGTGGCCCCTGACCGATCTCGGCGAGACCCTGGACCTCTACCAGCGAGCCATGGCCTCGACCCGCCGGATCTTCGCGCTGATGGGGGAGCGCGGGCACCAGCAGCCGGGTCTGGCCGACCTGCCCGCTCCGGTCCGGGGACGGCTCGAGCTGCGCGACATCAGATTCGGGTACGCCGACGGCCCGGACGTCCTCCGCGGGCTGAACCTGGTGGTGCCGGCGGGCGAGACGCACGCGATCGTCGGGGCGACGGGAGCCGGGAAGTCGAGCGTGCTGCGGTTGGTGCTGCGCTTCTCCGACCCCCGGGAGGGATCGGTCCTGCTGGACGGCGTCGACGTTCGGGACCTCACCTGGGACTCGCTGCGCGGGGTGATCGGCTACGTCAGCCAGGACGTGTTCCTCTTCCACGGCACGATCCGGGACAACATCGCCTACGGCCGCCCCGACGCGTCGGAGGCCGAGGTGCGCGACGCGGCCCGGCTGGCCGAAGCCGCCCGCTTCATCGAAGCCACCGCCGACGGCTACGACACGGTGGTCGGTGAGCGCGGTCTCACCCTGTCCGGCGGGCAGCGACAGCGGATCGCCCTGGCGCGGGCGATCCTGCGCGACCCCGCCGTCCTCGTGCTCGACGAGGCCACCTCCGCCGTCGACAACGAGACCGAGGCCGCCATCCAGCGGTCACTGGCCCACGTCACTTCGGATCGGACCGCGTTGATCGTGGCGCACCGGCTGTCCACCGTGCGCGACGCCGACCGGATCTGGGTGCTGGCCGAGGGCCGCGTGGTGGAGGCAGGGACCCACGACGAGCTGGTCGAGGCCGGAGGCCTCTACAGCGGTCTGTGGGCGGTCCAGACAGGGATGGCCCAGGCCGGCGACCGGGCGGCAGGCTGACGCGTCCGCCGGTCTCGGTCTGTCTGGACTCTGCGGCTCACTCGGGTGTGGCAGAGGCGGGCCGTGGTCGGAGAACGCGCGGGCTGGCTGGGCCGTGGGGCGTGCGAATGCCGTCCGTGGTCGGAGAATGCGCAGCTGGCCGGGCGTGGGGCGTGCGGTTGCCGTCCGTGGTCGGAGAATGCGCAGCTGGCCGGGCGTGGGGCGTGCGGTTGCCGTCCGTGGTCGGAAAATGCGCAGCCAGGCCGACGGCAACCCGCTCCGTCTCCGCGATCGCCGACGGCCCGCTCCTCGCCGACGGGCCGCTGACAGCGCGACGGACCGGGCTGGTTGAACACCGGTCCGGTCCGTCGCAGGATGCTCAGGCGGAAGCAGACTCCGCGGAGTCCGAGCCGCCGTCGGAGGCAGCTTCACCGGAGTCCGTACGCTCGGCGGACCCGGACCGCGAACCACCGCGGCGGCGGCGACGGCGACGCTTGGGAGCCTCGCCCTCGTTCCCGGTGGTCGTGCCCGAGCTCTCGCCCTCGATCTGAGCCACGGGCTCGGACGTCGTCACCGTCTCGGACGCCGTCACAGTCTCGACGTCACCGCGTCGGACGTCACCGCTCGGACGTCACCGCGTCGGCTGCACCGGCCGCCTCGACCGGCTCGCCGTTGCGCAGCCGGCGGCGGCTGCGGCCTCGCTTGGGGCGGTCCTTGCGGCGCTGCTCGCGCGCCGCGTCCTGGGCGGCCTCTTCCTCCGGCGACAGCTCGGCGCGATCCGAGCCGTTCCCGTCGGACCGAGACGAGCGGTCGTCGCGACCGGAGCGGTCACTGCGGCCGGAGCGGGCCGACGGTTCCCGAGGCGGCGCCGGCACCAGTCGACCGGTGACCGTGCGATCGATGCCCTGGTCGTGGAAGAGGTGCTCCGACGTGGAGTACGTCTCCTGCGGCTCCGGGAACGGCAGCCCGAGGGTGTTGTTGATCACCTTCCAGCGGGTCATGTCGGCCCAGTCCACCAGGGTGATGGCCACCCCGGAGGCGCCGGCCCGACCGGTGCGTCCGATCCGGTGCACGTAGGTCTTGTCGTCGTCGGTGCACTCGTAGTTGATCACGTGCGTGACCCCGTCGACGTCGATGCCGCGCGCGGCCACGTCGGTGGCGACCAGCACGTCGACCCCGCCGGTCCGGAACCGCTTCAGAGCCTTCTCGCGGAGCACCTGGCTGAGATCGCCGTGGATGGCGGAGGCGGAGAAGCCCCGCTCGGCCAGGTCGTCGGCGAGCCGCTGGGCGGCGCGCTTGGTGCGACAGAAGATCATCACGCGGTTGCGGTTCTCGGCCTGCAGGATGCGGGCGACGATCTCGGGCTTGTCCAGGTCGTGCACCTGGTAGACGAACTGCGCCGTCGCCGGCACGGTCATCTCCTCGCCCGCGGACTCGGCCCGGATGTTCACCGGGTGGCGCAGGTGGCGACGCGCCAGCGAGA
This sequence comes from uncultured Actinomycetota bacterium, assembly GCA_963794405.1. Classification (GTDB taxonomy): domain Bacteria; phylum Actinomycetota; class Actinomycetes; order Propionibacteriales; family Propionibacteriaceae; genus Microlunatus. Next base: position 155,700 of record CAWCDP010000010.1, on the reverse strand, counting down.
CGATCGCCGCCGGCATCGTCGCGGAGAAGAGCATCGTCTGACGCAGCTCGGGGGTCTTGGCCAGGATCCGCTCGACGTCGGGTAGGAAGCCCAGGTCCAGCATCTCGTCGGCCTCGTCGAGGACCAGCACCTTGATGTGGCTCAGGTCCAGCGACCGGCGGTTGGCCAGGTCGAGCAGTCGCCCGGGGGTGCCGACGACGACCTCGACGCCCTCGGCCAGGGCATCCAGCTGGGTGTCGTAGCCGACGCCGCCGTACACGGTCAGCACCCGCGCCTGCCGGATCTTGGCGGCCACGGTGAGGTCCTTGCTCACCTGGAGCGCCAGCTCACGGGTCGGGGCGACGATCAGGGCCTGCGGAGCGCCGGGCTTGGCCTGCAGCTCGAACTCGGGGTCGTGCCGGACGATGATGCGCTGCAGGGCGGTGATGCCGAAGGCGAGCGTCTTGCCGGTGCCCGTGCGGGCCTGGCCGATCATGTCGGTGCCGGTCAGCGCGATGGGGATGGACATCTGCTGGATCGGGAAGGGGTGGACGATGTTGACCTCGGCGAGGGCGTCCACGATCTCGGGCAGCACTCCGATGCTGGCGAAGGTCGCCTTCTCGGCGGGAGTCGTCTCGACCGGGGCTGCGGTGGTGGTCTCGGTAGTCAGGATCTCGTACTTTCGTGGGCGACAGAGTCGGTGCGCACAGCAGTGCGCCACAGCGAAGTCTATCGCGCCGCGCCCACTAGGCTGCCCGCATGACTTCCGGGCGGCTCTCCCCATGACTGCGGACGACGAGCTCGACGCCGTCGACGACCGACCCACGAGCCCGGACGACGGCTACCGGGCCGGGGCGGTGGACCTGCTGGGCATCCTCGCGTACGGCGCACTGACCGCCTTCGAGCGCCTCGCCGAGGACGCCCAGATCGCCCCGACGCTCGCCGACAAGGTGCAGCTGGCGACCGTCGCGGCCCGGCAGATCAACCACTTCAACGCCGTCTCGGCCCAGCTGGCCTCGCTCGACGCCGACGTGATGGTGGCGATGAGGCCGTTTCACACCCCGTTCGACGCCTTCCACAGCTACACCAGACCGAAGGACTGGTACGAGGGTCTGGTCAAGGCCTACGTCGGCGACGGGTTCGCCGCCGACTTCTACCGGGAGATCGCAGCGTTCGTGGACGCCGACACCCGCAACCTGGTGTACGAGGTGCTGGCCGCCGAGGACCTGCACACCTTCATCGTCGCCCAGGTGCGCCAGGGCACCCAGAACGACCCGAAGCTGGCTGGTCGGCTCTCGCTGTGGGGACGCCGGTTGGTCGGCGAGGCTCTCAGTCAGGCGCAGCGGGTCGCGGCGGACCGGGACGCGCTGACCAGCCTGCTGACCGGCACGGTCGACCGACCGGGCATGGACCTGGCCGCGATCAGCCGGATGTTCTCCCGCCTCGTGGCCAACCACACCAAGCGGATGGCCGAGCTGGGGCTCCAGGCCTGACCAGCCGGCCACCCCGAGACCGACGAGCTCGACTAACCGGAGCCGAAGCCGACCCGGCGCGCGGTCTCCTCGCCGATGTCCACGTAACCGATGCTGGCGGCGGGGATGATCACCTTGCGGCCGTGTGCATCGGCCAGCACCAGCACGGAATCCTTGTCGAGGGCGGTGGCCACCGCCTTCTCGACCTCGGCAGCGGTCTGGTTGGACTCCAGCACGATCTCGCGGGTGACCTGCTTGACGCCGACCTTGATATCCACGGAACTCCCTCGTCGAATGTCGCTGTTGCGGCCTCTACCGTGCCACACAGCCCCTAAGCGAGGCTCGCGATCTCGTCCTCGGTCGCCTCGCGGATGACCAACCGGGTCCACGCCCCCAGGTAGATCCGATCGTCCGGCTCGAGCTCACGCTTCACCCCGACCGGAATGGGGTCCTCCGGCAGGGTCCCGCTGGCCCGCCCGATGAAGGTGCCGTTGGCCGACTCCAGGTCCTCGACGAACCAGCGGCTGCCGTCGGTGGTCAGCTGCGACTGTCGGCGGCTGACCCCCGAGTCGGTGCCGCAGTCGACGTCGGGAGCGATGTTGCGGCTGCGCGATGCCCGTCCGACCAGCACGGACGAGTGCCGGAGCGGGATGGTGGCCGGCAGACCGGGGGAGGGCAACGGGTCGGGACTGTCCTGCGCCTCGTACCAGGCCGGGTCGATCCACAGCTCGGCCACCCAGCTGAAGGCCGTACCGCCTGAGGGCGCTACGCCCGAGGGCGCACCGCCAGCGGGGGTTCCGCCCGAGGGCGCTCCGCCAGCGGGCGACGCGGGCCCCTCCGGCGCCGTCGGCGTGGCCGCGACGTCGGCGGCCGGCTCCGGCGGCGTCAACGGCCTCGGCATGCTGCCGGTGGTGAAGTCGTAGCCGCAGCTCTCGCAGAACAACGCCTCCGCGACGTTGGCGGTGCCGCAGTTCGGGCAGGCCTGCCCGGTGGCGGTCGGTGCGGCGCCGCCTGCCGACGACGCCGGAGCGCCCGCCGCCGCGCTCGAACCCGCGACCGCCGGGATGACGGCGGTCGCCTCGATCGGCATCCCGCAGACGTCGCAGTAGTCGTCAGCGGTGGAATCGTGTCCGGCCGGGCAGACCGACGTCATACGCGTCTCCTCGTGTGCGGGGCGAGCTGGGCTTCGGGCTCAGTTGCGGACTCGGGTGGTCTTGGTCGAAGCGGTGTCCAGGGCCATCTCGTCGGCCTTGTCGACGCTGCGCTTGAGCCGCACCGTACCGGTTTCGACGTCCTCGATGTCCACGACCTTGCGCAACCGGGTGGTGGCCTCCACGTTCCCCGTCTGCGCGGCCAACTGTACGGCCCGGCCGAGCTTGGTCGTCGCCCCGGCATCGTCTCCGGCGGCCTTGGCGGCGAGGCCGTCCTGGATGGCCTCGGCGAGCTCGGTCTGCCCGGTGTAGTGCGCGACCTCCGGGTTGATCCGGGTGGTGAGCCCTTCGTCGTCGGACCACTTCGCCTTGACCAGGCTCTGGGCCACCACCTCGCCACCGACGGCGAGCTGGACCCGCGCCGCCAGCTGCTCCTGACCGATCCCCTTGGCCGAGAGGCGGACGCTCACGTGGTAGTCGCGGGACTCGTCCGACCACGCTCCCGTCGGGTAGCCGCCGGTCAGCGGGTTCACCTCGACCCGGCGGTCGGTCAGGTCCGCGACCGTGGGGGAGACCTGACGGACGAACTGCACCTGGGCGCCCTGGGGTGCCCAGACCCGGAGCTGTGCGTCGGCCACGCCCCGGCTCATCGCGTTGCGCATCAGCTCGGCGAACACCTCGGCCATCTGCTCGGGCTGCGGGATGATGTCGACGGTGCCGAGCAGGGCCTGGGCGATCCGGCGCACCTCCGCGACCTGCCAGTCGACCCCGACGCCACGGCAGTCGCACTGGAACCTGCCGGTCACGGCGGCGATCGAGCTGGTCAGCTGTTCCGGCGACTCGTTGTGGTTCTCCCCGTCGGTGAGCAGGATCGCGTGCCGCTGGGCGAGCATCGGCACGGAGTCGAACAACCGGCCCGCCAGCAGCAGCCAGGTGCCCATCGCCGTGCCGCCGTCGGAACGGAAGCTGCGAACGGCCTGCTGAGCCTCGTACCGGGTCTGCGGGTTCATCTGCACCATCCCGGCGCCGCTCCGGGCGGAGGGATAGGCGAGGTAGGCCAGGTGGGTGCCGGCCACGACAGCGAACCAGGTCCCGTCCAGAATCTGGTCGATCGCCGCCGAGGCGGCGATCTTCGCCGACTCGATCTTGGTCCGGCCCATCGAGCCGGACGTGTCCACGATGATGATCTCGCCGGCCTGTCCGCCCGCCCCGCGACCGGCTTCGCCGGCGCCGGTGCAGGTCACGGTGACGATGGCGTTCACGTCGGTGCCACCGTCGGGCAGGAACTCGTTCTGGTAGACGGTGGCGGTGAACTGAGCCATGATCGATCCTCCTCGCCGAGGCCCGGCGGCCCCGCTGACGACGTTGGTCGTCACAGTATCTCGACCGCGGTCTGCCGCTCGGTGGCCGCGGGCGGGCCGCCTCGGGTCCGCGTACGCTGCGCGGGTGGATGAGCCCACCGACGACGACAGCCCCTACATCGAGACCCACGACCTGTCGCTGGTGACGCGGGAGGGCCCGGTCTACGAAGGGGTCGACCTGGCGTTCCGCCGGGGCCGGCTGGCGGCGGTGGTGGGCCGGTCCGGCAGCGGTCGGTCCGCGCTGTTGCTGACCCTGGCCGGACGGATGCGGGGCTGGACCGGTCGCTGCCGGGTGGCCGGCTACGACGCCGCCACCCAGACGGCGACCCTGCGCGACCGCAGCTCGCTGGCCCGGATCTCCGATCTCGTCGATCTCGAGCCGCGGCTCACGGTGGCGGAGTCCATCACCGAGCGCGCGCTGATCGACGCGATGCCGCTGCCCCGGGCCGGTGACCGGTTCGAGGCGTCGTGCGCCGCGCTCGGCGGGATCGACTTCCCGCGTGCGGCCCTCGTCGGCGAGCTGACCTCGCTGGACCAGACCCTGCTGGCCGTCGCGCTGGCGACCCTGCGACCGGCCGAGCTGGTCTTCCTGGACGAGGCCGAGCGGCGCCTCGACGGCGAGCAGCGGGGCCGGTTGATGGTGGGCCTGCTCGGTCTGGTCGAGTCCGGCACCTGCGTGGTCATCTCGGTGCTGGACGCCGCAGGGCTGCCGGACAGCACCGACACCTACACACTGAGCAGACCCGACCCGGTGACCGCGTCGCGCGCCTCCGAGACGGTCACGAGCTGAGGGCAGGAGAACCCCGATGCCGATCCCTGTCCCCGCCTCTCGACTCGCGCGCTTCGAGCTGCGCCGCTTCCGCGGCACCATGCCCAAGCTGGCCCTGATCTTCGTGCTGATCGTGCCTGCGCTCTACGGGGCCATCTACCTGAGCGCCAACTGGGATCCGTACGGTCGCCTCGACAACCTCCCGGTCGCCGTGGTCAACGCCGACCGCCCCACCACCTTCCAGAACCAGACCATCACAGCCGGTGCTGACTTCGTCAGCGAGCTGAAGCAGGGCGCGGCCTTCCAGTACCACGACGTCGACGAGACCGAGGCCCAACGCGGGCTCCGGGCGGGCGACTACTACCTGGTGATCAGCGTGCCGGAGGACTTCTCCGCCCACCTGGTCAGCGGCGCCGGCGACGATCCGCAGCGGGCCGAGGTGATGCTCTACCGCGACGACGCCAACGGGTTCGTGGTCGGCAGCATCACCAACAGCGCCCAGAACACGATCGCCCGGGCCGTCGACGAAGCCGCCGAGGTGGCCTACTTCAACGCGGTCTTCGCCAACCTGAACAAGATCCGCGAGGGCATGGTGAGCGCCCAGCAGGGGGCGGCGGAGCTCGCCAAGGGTCTGACCACCGCCCACCGGGGTGCGACCGAGCTGCACACCGGGACGGGCAAGGCCGTCACCGGCGCGAACCAGCTGGCCAAAGGAGCGAAGTCCCTGGCTTCCGGGCTGGAGACCGCGAAGACCGGGTCGGCGGACCTGGCCACCGGTCTACGGACGCTGAAGACGGGGACGGCGAAGCTCAGCACCGGGGCCGATCAGGTGGCGGCCGGCACCCAGAAGCTGGACGACGAGGTGGTGCCGGTGCTGGACGGCGTCCTGGCGGTCCTGCCCAAGGCCCAGGCCGACGCCAAGGACCTGAACACGACGCTCAACCGCATCGGCAAGGCCGTCGGGTCCGGCAGCGGGACCGTCGGCAGTGACCTCGACGCGGCGTCGAACGCCCTGGACGCCGCGATCAAGGCCAACCCGGACCTGGCCGACGACGCGGCGATCAAGCGGTTGTCCTCGGCGCTGGACACCGCCGGCAAGCGGGCGGACACCATCGCCGACGACGTCGACACCGGACTCGAGCGGGTGAACACCTTGGACCGACGGCTGCAGAGCGACCAGCTGTCGACCAAGGTCAGGACGTCGCGGGACAACCTGGTGAAGCTCAACGACGGTGCCCAGGAAGTCGCGAAGGGCGCCTCCTCGGTGCAGTCGGGCACGGCCTTGGCCTCGACCGGAGCCGACAAGCTGGCCACCGGCATCGCCACCGCGAGCTCCGGGGCGGGCGAGCTGAGCACCGGAGCCGCCTCGCTGGCCACCGGAGTGAAGCAGCTCGACTCGGGTGCGGCCCAGCTGGAGACCGGGCTGGCGAAGCTGCAGACCGGCGCGACCGAGCTGGAGACGGGTCTGGCCGCCGGGGTGAAGCGGATCCCGGCGCTCAGCGGGGACCAGCAGGACGACGCCGTCCAGGTGCTGGCCTCACCCGCCGACGTCAGCATGCAGGTCCTGAACCCGGCCACCTACTACGGCCGTGGCCTGGCGCCGCTGTTCTTCGCCATCGCCTTGTGGGTCTTCGGCATCTCGGTGTTCCTGGTCGTCCGGCCGATCACGGGGAGGGCCCTGGCGGGACGGGCCTCGCCCGTCCGGCTGGCCCTGACCGGCTGGCTGCCGATCGGTGGCATCGCGGTCCTCGGTGGCCTGTTGATGGCGGGCATCGTCTGGGCGCTGCTCGGCCTCGACCCGGTGCACCCGTTCCTGTTCCTGGTGCTGCTGGTGCTGGCGGCCTGCTGCTTCTCCGCCATCGCCCACCTGCTCCGTACGGCTCTGGGCACGGCGGGATCCTCCCTGCTGCTGGTGCTGCTGATCCTGCAGCTCGCCTCGACCGGAGGCACCTACCCGACCCCGCTGCTGCCGCCGTTCTTCGCCGCCATCGGACCGGCGATGCCGATGACCTACCTGATCGACGGTTTCCGGGTCGTCATCTCCGGTGGAGAGATGTCCCACCTGGCGCGAGACATCACGGTGCTGGGGGTCATCCTCCTGGTCACCCACGCGCTGTCGGTGCTGGTGGTGCGGCACCGGCAGGGCTTCACGATGAAGGACCTGCACCCGCCCCTGGTGTCTCCCTAGGGGCCGCCCAGGGGATCAGTTGCGCGTGAACGTGAGCGACGGCTGGCCGTCGGCGTCGCCGAGCACCAGCGTGTCCCCGTCGACCCGGTAGGACGTCGCGGCCTCCAGGCGCCGCAGATAGGACGCCTCCGCCGCCATCGCGTCAGCGGGACCGGCCATCTTGGTGGAGATCGGTGGGTCGACGGCGAAGGAGCCATCGGTGCTGGAGGTGACCGAGGCGTTGTACTGGTTGACTCCGGCGGATCCGGCGACCCGGCCCTCGGAGAACTCCGCCGTGATGGTCGCGGACGCGGGGATCGGATCCGCTTCGGCCCAGGAGGTGAGGGTCCAGGCGGTGCCGTCCAACGGGGGTTCCCCGCCGGCGGTGTCCTTCGAGCACCCCGCGCCGAGTGCGAGCAGGCAGATCAGCACCACGGTGAGTCCCAGGGTCCGGCTCGTACGCTTGGTCACGCTCGCATGATGGCAGCCGGACAGGCCGACCCGGTGACGACGCGCGCCTGACCCCTTGTGTGACGGGTCCGCCCGCGCGACAGTGGGGACGAGGCGGTGAGTTCATGGCGGTCACGGGCGACCTGGTCATCATCGCGATCCTGTTCGTGATCGCGGTGCTGATGACCCGCGACCGTCCACGGGCCTGGCTGCTGGCTCGGGGGAGTGACTTCGCCGAACGCCATGCCCGGCCCGAGCACACACCCGAGTGGGAGCTCGCGCACGCGGAGCTGTGGCTGATGGCCCGCCGCCGCCAGCTGAACCAGGACCTGCGTCGGATCGACCAGCTCCTGCTGCACGACGCAGGCATGTCGGCCACCCGCCAGCTCGGCAACCGGCTGGCGCGTCAGCAGCTGCTGGTCTCGTTGGCGCAGATCCCGGACGTGCTGCCGGGTCGCGATCGCTACTCCGCGTACGAGCCGGAGTCGTACGAGCCGGTGTCGTACGAGCTGGCCGCTCCGTCGCCGGCAACAGCGGGCCGCCGGGCGAGCGTGGAGGTGCTGGACGTGAGCGGCTGGCGCCGCTGATTCCTCCGCCGGGAGCGTCGAACCCGAGGGGAGACCCGGCAGACACCCGGCTGGCCCGTGATCAGGCGCAGGGATGAGAAGGAGGTCCGGTCACGGATCGACCGCGAACAGCGGGCCCCGACCTCCTTGTCGGCCTCAGGGTCGGCGCGCCAACGCCACCGAGATGTTGTCCTTGCCGCCCTGGTCGCAGGCCCAGCGCACCATCGCCTCCGCCAGCGCGAGGGGCTCGCTGCCCGCAGTGGCGCTGAGCTGGACGATCAGCGCCTGCAGCTCCGCTGCCTCGGACGCGTAGTTCCACAAGCCGTCGGAGCAGACCAGCACCCACCCCGACCCGTTCAGCAGCACCGAGCCGGTGGTCGGTCGGAAGTCCTGGGAGTCACGGCCCAGCCACTTGAGGATCGCGTGCGCCTGCGGACCCGCCTCGGCCTCCTCCTTCGGCACGCCCGCGGCGATCCGCAGCTGGGCGACCGAGTCGTCGCGGGTGAGCTGGACGGGATCACCGGACCCCGGGTCGGTGATCCAGTAGGCCCGGCTGTCGCCGATGTTGCCGAAGACGCACAGGTCGTCCTCGAGCACGACCGCCACGAAGGTGCAGGAGGACGGGTTGGCCGTGTCGGAGGAGGTGGCGGCGATGACGGCGGCGTTGGCCCGCTCGGCCGAGGTCACCAGGGCGGCCTCGATCGCCGCCGCCCGGCTCTCCGGCACACCCAGGCCCGCAGGTCGGTTGGCGACCAGCACGTCCCGGGCCGTCTTGGCCGCGGCCATGCTGCCCACGTCGGACTCGTCGGCGGTCGAGACCCCGTCGCAGACCACCAGCACCGCCCGCTTGCCCGGTTCTGCCGAGGCGGCCACGGCCGTGGCGTCCTCGTTGCGGTGGTGACGGATGCCGCGATCGCAGCAGGCGGCCACCCAGGAGGCGGGCCGTTCCACGTAGTGGTCGCGCTCGCTCGGCGCCTTGGTGCCGCAGGTCTCGCAGTAGCCGTCCGACCCGACCACGCCACCGCAGCTGGCGCACGGTCGTGGCAGCACCAGGGTGGGCTCGGCCGCGGACGGCTCCGGCTGCACCACCGAGGCGGTCAGCTCCACCGGTAGCTCGGCGACGACCTGCTCGGCCGCTGCCTCGGTCGGGGTCAGGGGTGCACCGCAGGTCTCACAGAAGCGAGCAGTCGGCTCGACCGGCGCGCCGCAGGTGGGGCAGCGGCCGGGCTCGGCGTTCACTGCCGGGTCCGTGCCTGGTTCAGCACTCACGCCTGCTCGCTCTCACACATCGGGTCGGTCCTGCCGGGCTGCTCGGTCATGTTGTGGGTCGGGTCGAGCATGTTGTGGGTCAGGTCAAGCATGTTGCGGGTCAGGTCAAGGTCCAGCGGCGGACCTCGTTCGCCTTGTCCACCAGGGCATAGCGTTCCTGATCGTCATCGGCGCTCGACGCGAGGGTCCGGTACGTGGCCTCCAGGCCGTCCCGCAGGTCCGGGTCGTCGGCCGCGATGCCGCCGATCGTCAGCCGCCGGTTCGGCCCCGTGGCCTGCACCGTGGCCAGGGCCCGCTCCAGGATCTTCGCGCTCAGCTCGGCCTTCTCCACCGGATCCATCCGGACCCGGGCGATGCTGTCCATGGCCTGCGCGAGCATCGGCAGGCCGTCCGACGCCGCGTACAGCAGCTCGGCCTTCTGCCGCTGTGACTCGGGGTAGTTCCGCGACGTCGACGGGACCAGGTCGAGCGCCTGGACCGCTCCGGCCACGTCCCGGCGACCCGACCGCACCCGAGCCAGGCCGAAGGCGGCCGGAGCCACGTAGTTCGCGTCGGTGGACGCACAGATCCGGTAGAGCCGCTCGGCCAGGTCTGGCTCACCGCCGAGCTCGCAGGCCAGCGCGAGAGCCAGCTTGGGCGCCAGCTCACCGGGCACCTGTCCGTAGACGGCGTTGAAGGCCGACTGAGCCGCCTTGGCGTCCTTGCGCTGCAGCGCGAGCAGTCCGCTCATCCAGACCGCTCGCCACTCCCACGGGTCGAGGGTGAGCATCTGGTTGACCACCTCGTGCACGGTCTTGTCCCAGCCCGCCTGGAGCGCGGCCCGGGCCCGGGCCAGCTGGATCTCGGGGGTGATGGTCGGCGCCTGCTTGAGCTCCGCCAGGCGCTCCTTGGGGTCATCGGCGGTGATGTTGGACAGCCAGGCGAACTGGCCGTCGGTGGTGTCCACCCGCAGGGCCGGCAGCTGGTCCCAGGCCAGCGCGTCGCTCACCACCGCCGGAGCCTCGAACAGCACCGAAGCCGCCGAGGTCAGGGCCGTGCCGGCCTGCTTCTCGGCCACCACCTCCCGCAGCACCCCGAGCAGCTGCACCCGCAGCTCGTCCACCGAGGCGAACCGGTCGGCGGGGTCGGGGGCGCACATCTTGGCCACCAGCCGGTAGAGCGAGTCGTGGGCGACGAAGACAGGCACGTCCTCGATCGGTGGCAACTGGGCGACGTAGGTGGTCTGGTAGCCCCGGAACTCCGCCATCAGCACCAGCAGCGTCCGGCCGATGGTGTAGATGTCGGAGGCGACGCTGGTGCCGACCTGCGGCACCTCCGGGGCCTGGTAGCCGATGGTCCCGTAGATGGCGGAGTCGTCGTCGTCCAGGCGACGCACCCCGCCCAAGTCGATCAGCTTGACGGCGTCGCCGATCTGGATCAGGTTGTCGGGCTTGAAGTCGCAGTAGATCAGGCCGAGGTCGTGGAGGTACTGGAAGGCCGGCAGCACCTCGAGGATGTAGGCGAGCGCCTGGTCGACCGGCAGCGGGTTGTAGCTGCCCCCGGCCTCCCGCATCCGGTTCTTCAGGATGTCCTTGAGCGAGATGCCGCCGACGTACTCCATCACGATGTAGCCGGCGCCGTCGTGGGTCACGAAGTTGTAGATCTCCACGATCAGCGGGTGCTCGACCTGGGCCAGGAACTGCTTCTCGATGATCGCCACCGCGAGGGCGTCGGCGTCGCCGGTGTTGAGCAGACCCTTGAGCACCACCCAGCGGTCGGAGACGTTCTTGTCCTTGGCCAGGTAGATCCACCCCAACCCGCCGTGGGCCAGGCAGCCCGCGACCTCGTACTGGTTCGCCACCAGGTCGCCGGGCTGCAGCTTCGGGGTGAAGGAGAACTGGCTGCCGCACTTGGGACAGAAGCCCTCGGCCCGGCCCGGTTGGCCGTCGCGACCACGGCCCACCGGCGAGCCGCAGGTCGGGCACACGCGCTTGTTCTCCGGCACCACCGGGTTGACCATGATCGCCTTGCCGGCGTCGATGGAGGGAGCCGGAGGCACCCGGGTCAAGCCGGCGCCCAGGCGCGCCGAGCGCAACCGCTGGGAGCCCGAGCTCACCCGCTTGGTGGCGCTCGTGCCGCCCCCACCGGCCCGCTGGGAGCCGATCGCGGCCGAGCCCAGCCGACTCGAGCCACGGGTCATGGTGGACACCGGCCCGCCCTGCTCCTCCGGCGCGGGCGCCGAGCGCCCGGACCCCGGGGATCCCGCCGCCGACGGCGCCGGGGTGGCGTCCCCCGGCGTGCCGCACACGTCGCAGTAACCGTCCACGATGGTGCCGGTGCAGCCGGGTTGGGCGCAGCCCCCGGTCCGCTGACCGGTCGGCGGGGCGGCCGCGCCCGCGGAGGCCGCGGCACTGCCGGCGACGGCGGAGGCGCCCAGGGCCGAGGTGCCGGCGGCGGCTCCCGGAGACCCGCAGACGTCGCAGTAGCCGTCGACGATCGAACCGGTGCAGCCGGGCTGCGTGCACTTCATCGGGTACCCCTTCGGCGCTGAGGACTCATGACGCCGCCGAACGGCTCGTCACGGTCTGCAGATAGGTCTGGTAGAGGCTGACCAGCTGGCTCGCCAGCGCCATCTTCGTCGGTCGCTCGGCGAGCGCGGCGGTGGCCAGCCCGTACGCGTTCGCGACGGCAGGCTGGTCGGCGACGCCGGTGGCACTGGCCTTGAGGTGGTAGGCGTCGAGGCGGGCGAGCAGATCGCTGTGCTGCTGCAGTGCCGCGGTGTAGGCATCGCTCGCCAGCGTCAGCGCCCGGTCCACCAGCGAGAGGCGGTGCCGGTACGCGGCCAGCGCGTCGAGCGTGTTCGGCACCGGGCCCAGCGCGGCCACGTCCGGCACCGCATAGCGGGGGGCCGGGTCCACCGTGGCCACGCAGGTGGTGGCCAGCGCCCTCAGCACGTCCTCGCGGGCCTCCAGGCTGTCCCGCAGCCGACGGACCTGCTCGACCTCGATCCGCGCCTGGCGACGCTGGGCCGCCCCGACGATCAGATCCCGCTCGAACCGGGCCGCGTCGATCTCCAGGGGCGGCAGCAACCCGCCCACGTCCCCCCCGCGACCGGCCTTCTCGGCCACGTCCCGGAGCCTCCGGGCCAGCTTGGACTGGGTCTCGGCGGCCTGCTGCTGCCGGGCCCCGGGCGGCTCCAGACCGATCTGGTCGCGGATCCGCTCCAGCTGGGCGCGCAGGTCGGCGATCCGGTCGGTGGTCTCCAGCGCCGACACGTCCAGGCCGAGCCGAACCCGCAGCTGGCTGACCAGCGCGTCGGAGAGGCGACAGGCCTCCGGCAGGGATACCGCGAGCCCGCTGCTGTCGTACGCGGCGTCGAGCCGACCCCAGATCAGGCTCGACAGCTTCTCGCGTTCGGTGACACCGACCCGGCCGGAGTCCCAGACCCTGCGCAGCTGCTCGTAGCGGTCGGCCACCGCCTTCCACAACGCCAGGGACAAGGCGATGTCCGACGTCGCGGACGCACCGGTGGCCGACGACAGGGCGGCCCGGTCCAGCTCGCCCAGCTCGGCCCGGCGGGCGTCCCGCCAGTCGGCGAGCTGATCGAGGTAGCCGAGCAGGGCGGCCGGGTCCGCGGCGACGCCCATCCGGCCCGGTGCGACCGGTGCCTGGGTCGAGCCTGCCGTCACGATGTGCTGCCCAGCACGTTCACGAGGACCTGCCGTAGACGGCTTTCGGCGGAGCCGGAGCCGGGCCGAGCGCCTCGGCGAGCCAGCGGTCGTAGATGCTCTTCCACTGCCCGTCGCCGCGCATCCCGGCCAGCACCCCGTTGGCGAAGCGGGTCAGGTCCACATCGGCCTTGTTGAAGGCGAGACCGTACGGCTCGGCGGTGAACGCCTTCTGATCGGGGACGACGGCGTACGGGTCCTGGGCGGCGAGTCCGGCCAGCACGGTGTCGTCGCCGGTGATGGCGTCGACCTCGCCGTTCTGGAACAGCGCGAGGCATCCGGTGTGGTTGTCGGCGCCGACCGCGATGGCCTTCGGCTGCAGCTTCATCAGGTTGGTCATGCTCGAGGTGCCCTTCGGCGCGCAGACCCGCTGGCCGGCCAGGTCGGCCAGGGTGGTGGCCTTGGCGCCGCGGCGGACCAGGATCTTCTGACCGGCCGAGTAGTACTCGGTGGAGAAGCCGACCTGGGTCCAGCGGTCGCAGGTGATCGTCATGTTGCGGGCGACCATGTCGACGGTCCTGTTCTCCAGCGACGGGATCCGTTGAGCTGCCGTGATCACCCGCAGCTCGTAGGCGTTCTCGTCGCCCAGGATCGCCTTGGCCATCGCCTTGACCATGTCGATGTCGAAGCCCTCGATCTTGCCCGTGAACGGGTTGCGGGAGCCGAGCAGGTAGGTGTCGGCGGACACGCCGGCGATGATCCGGCCCCGCTTCTGGATCCGCTTGACCGCGCTCCCGGCGGTGTCGCTGGGGTCGTAGGACGCCAGGGCGTTGGCGCACGGCACGGGCGCCGTGGTCGGGGCGGTGGTCGGGGCCGGCGTCGGGGCCGCCGACTCACCGCTCGGGAGGGGAGTGGGGGCGTAGCCGGCCAGCCCGCACCCGGCCAGCACGACCAGCAGCAGCGTCAGCAGCACCGGCGCGAGCAGCCGCCGCCCACCGCGTTCGTCGGGGCGTCTCATCGGTACTCCTTCAGCCGCTGCGCGAGCCCTCGCCGGCCCAGCACCGCCATCGCGATGCCGGCCAGCAGGCTGATGACCGCCCCGGCCACCATCCACGGGACCGTCGCGGCCAGACCGCCGGTGGTCTCGGCGCTGGCCCCGTCCACGACGCGGGCGACGTTGGTGTCGAAGGTGGTGAAGGTGGTGTTGGACTGGGTCGTGGCCAGCGCCACCGCCTTGTCCCACTGGCCGCCGTCGTCCAGCTTCCTGACCTCGGTGTGCACGTCGACGTACGGCTGCCAGACGACCTCGAAGTCTCGGCCGAAGCGGGAGATGCGATCCTCCACCACCGCCGCCGAGACCTTCCAGGCCTCCTCGAAGGAGGCGCCGCTGCCGCGGGCGATCAGCGTCAGGCTCTCGTTGGACTTGGCGTTGTTGCCCTCGATCCGTGCCGTGGCGGCGTCCCGGACGTCGGTGAACGAGCCGTCCCGGATGTTGCCGATGGTGGCTGCCGCCCAGCCCAGCGACACCAGTCCGACGACCAGCGTGACCACCCCGATGACCGAGGCGGTCACCAGTCCCACGTTGAACCGCCGCTTGAAGCGACGGGCCAGCTGCAGCTGCACCCAGACGAGCAGACCGAGCACCCCCAGCCCGACCACGGCGAACAGGAGGGCGATCCGGGCGTGCATCTGACTCTCGGCCCGGTCCGCGTTGGCCGTCACCAGGTTGTCCAGGATCGGCATCGCGTCGGCCCGCAGCCCGCCGCTGGCGTTGCGGAGGTACTGCGCGCCCACCGGGAAACCCTGCCGGTTGTTGGCCCGCGCGAGCTCGATGTTCTCGGTGTAGTCGACCAGCTCGACGTTCAGCGCGGACAGCGCGTCCTGATCGCCCGGCTCCGCATCGGCGGCCTCGGCGATCAGCTGGGAGGACTCGGTGATCGCGTCGTCGTAGGCCTGGCGCTGGTCCGCCGGCTCGAGACCTCCGACCAGGAACGCGTTGGTGGCGTTGGCGTCCGCGCGCAGCAGGTTCGTCTGGATCTGCTGCACCCTGATCAGCTGGGCGGTCGAGGACTCGGCCCGGTGCAGGGCGGACGTGAGCAGCAGGAAGGTCGCCAGACCAGCCGCCCCGAAGACGAGACCGGCGACGATGACCAGGGTGGTCAGCCGACGCAGCTCCCGCGGGGTGTCCCGCGGCTTCGGGGTGGCCGTCGCCTGGACCGGCAGCGGCGAGGGCGTCGCTGCTGCGGCGTTCTGGGCGGCGGGGGAGGTGACGGGTGCGGTCGCCGTCGCGGCGGACCCGGTGGGTTGCGTCACGGCGTCTCCTCGTGTTCTGCGGGATCGGGGGGACTCGGCACGGGTGCGGGGGTCTCGGTGGACTCGACTGGCTCCGTGGTCCCTGTCGGGTCCGTGATCTCCGTCGGCCCCGGCGGCTCCGTCAGGTCCGTGGTCTCTGGCGGTTCAGTGGCGGCCTCGACCGCGGCCGGCTCGTCGTCCAGATCGTCCGGCAGCAGCTCGCGGAGCTGCTCGACCGTCGGCTCGGTCACGTCCCGCAGCCGCCAGGCGTGCCGCCCGATGGCCCCCTCCAGCAGGTTGCGGGCGAAGCGACCGTTGCCGAACGACGGTCCGCGCGGGGTGGCCGCGAGCAGCGTGGCGAACCGCGTCCGCGTCGCCTCCGGTACGTCGTAGTCGGCGCCCTCGGCCAGCCGCTGGAAGATGGCCAGCAGCTCGTCGTCGGCGTAGTCGGCGAACTCGATGGTGGTGCGGAACCGGCTGGCCAGGCCGGGGTTCTGGGCGATGAAGACGACCATCGGATCGGGGTAGCCGGCCACGATCAGGACCAGGTCGTCCCGTTGGTCCTCCATCTCCTTGACCAGCGTGTCCACGGCTTCGGTGCCGTACTGGTCGCCGGCCAGGCTGTACGCCTCGTCGATGAACAGCACCCCACCGACCGCGCTGGCGACCACCTCGGCGGTCTTGATCGCGGTCTGACCGAGGTAGCCGGCGACCAGCTCGGAGCGATCGACCTCGATCAGCTGTCCCTTGCTGAGCAGCCCCAGGGCCCGGTAGATGCCGCCGACCAACCGCGCCACCGTGGTCTTGCCGGTGCCCGGGTTGCCGACGAAGACGAGGTGCCGGGTGATGGTGGCCGATCGCAGGCCCGCTTTCGTCCGCAGAGCCTCGACCCGCAGCACGGCGACCTGCCGGTGGATCTCGGCCTTGACGCCGTCCAGTCCGATCAGGGCGTCCAGCTCGGCCAGCAGCTCCTCGAGCGACCTCTCCGGCTCGGCGGGCTCGGGCGCGGCGGCGGCCGGTGCGTCCGCTGGCGCGGTGGCCGTGGGCGCCGGTTCCTCGTCGGACCTGCCGGCGGATCCGGGTGCGGTCTGTCCGGGTGCGGTCTGTCCGGGCTCGGGTTGTCCGGCGGTCGGCGGCCCGGAGCTCGCGAGTCCGCCCGTACCGGCGCCGCCGATGCCGGGGAACTTTCCCGGCGCATTCGGGTCGAGGTGACCGAGGTCGAACCAGTCCTGCGCGCGCGCATCCGCCACGTCGATCCCCGGGCTGGACTCCCGGCTGCGGACGACCTTGTCGAAGGCGTCGCTGAGGGCTTGCAGGGCCTCGGTGCCCCAAGCGCTCAGGTCGGGGTCTCTGCGCAGGTCGGGGTCTCGGGGTCGCTCGTCACTCATGGCAGGTCCAGACTGCTACGCGGGGTGTCCGACTCCGGGCTCATCATGGGCGGGGCCGTCGGCGTGTTGCCGGGATGGCCGAACTTCTCCTGCAGGAAGCGACCGTGCGCGATGAGCGCTGCGGCGTCGACCCGTACGACCGCGTCGAAGATCTTGTCCGTGGTGGAGGCGAGCAGATCGAGCTGGTCGATCAGCACCATCAACGAGGTCTTCCCGGCCTCGATCGGCCGCGAGTCGGCCCAGTCCCGGGGAAGTCGCAGATAGCCGCTGATCGCCTCGGGCAGGTAGTCGGTGGCGGTGGCCATCACCGAGTACGCCTCCGGGCTGCCCAGACCGAGGTTGCGCAGTCGCGGCATGGTCTGCCGGACCGTGGAGGTGATCCGCTTGACCCGCGACTGCACCGGCGCCGGCACCACCCCGCCGGTCACCATCGCCTCGGCCCGGTCGAGAGCGTTCATGATGTCGTGCTCGGTGGGCGCGGCCGGACTCGTCGGGAGCGGCGGCGGCTCCGGTTCGAGCCGTCCGGTGACCTTGGCCACCCAGTCCTTGAAGCCCATGCTCAGCTCAGATCGGTGTGTCGGCAGGTCGGTGTCGGCCCGCACTCAGCGCAGGCCGCTGGGGCTGCCGCCCTCGATGTCGAGTGCACCGGAGGCCAACCGCTGGTCGGCGTTGGAGACACGGTCCAGGTACTCCCGGGACTTGTCCACCTCGGTCTCCAACGTCGCGATGGTGGTCGACATCGAGTCCAGCGCCTGCAGCTTGAAGGCGTCGATGGAGTCCATCGTGGCGTAGATGTTGGCGAACGCGGCCTGCAGCTGGGGCAGACCGATGGTCGCCGAGGCGGCCTGCTGCTGGATGGCCGCGGAGTTGTCCTTCATCATCTCCGAGGTGCGCTGGATCAGGTCGGAGGTGGTGGTGTTGAGCGCCGTGATCTGATCCAGGACGAGCTTCTGGTTGCCCAGCGCCTGGGCGACGATCACCGCGGTCCGCAGCGCCGACACGGTGGTGGTGGCCGCCCGGTCGACGCCCTTGATCAGCTCGATGTTGTTCTTGATGATGATGTCGATCGCCAGGTAGCTCTGGATGGAGACGGCGAGCTGGGTGAGCAGGTCCTGGTGCTTCTGGCGGACGTAGAACAGCACGTCCTGCTGCAGCGCCTTGGCCCGGTCCGGGTCGGACATCTCCAGGGCGGTGATCTGCTCGGTGAGTCTGGCGTCGAGGCGCTCGGCGACGTAGACGTACTGGTTCAGTCGGCCCATGGTGGCCCACAGGTTCTGCTTCTCCATGTTGAGCGCCGCGTTGTCCTTGGCCAGCTCGTCCTGACCGTTGCGCAGACTGTGCAGGATGCCGTTCAGGTGGGACTGGGCGTCCTGGTACTTGCGGAAGTAGTCCACCACCTTGTCCCCGAACGGCAGGAAGCCGAGCAGCTTGCGGCTCCCGGTGGCCTGGCTGGGATCGAGGTCCTCGACCGTGCGCCGCAGCTCGAGCAGCGTGGTGCCGACCTTGGAGCCCTCGGCGATGCCGCCCTCCTTCAGGGCCTTGACCGGGGTGTTGAGCAGTCGGTTGGACGTCTCGGCCGCCTTGCGCACGTCCGCGTCACCCATGCTGCGGACGTTGGCGGCCTGCGCGGCGAACTCCGGCGAGCGGGTCTGGGCGTTGGTGAGCGCGTCCAGGAACCCGTCGACCCGGGCGTCCAGGGCGGGCACCTGGGAGGCTTCGACCTGCGGGGCGATCGAGGGCGCCTGGGTCGCGGCGACCCGCTGGGGCGGTGCCGGGGCGGTCAGGGTCAAGGCGTTGACCTGATCGGGGGGCGTCAGGGGCGACGGTGCGGCGGCGCCGGCGTACTCGGTCATGGACCCAACCTTCTCTCTCGTGGCCCGGCCAATCTACTCGGATCGGGGTCCCGGATGGCAGGATCCGCCCCAGATCCCGACGGCATCGCTGGCTGACCCGACCTCCGGGCTCGCCCAGGAAACAGCCGTGTGACGCCGGGGTCCGGGTGCTGACACTTGGGGAATTCTTAGGACAGACTGCAGCCAGGCACGCGAGCCCGCGAGCCTGCGCGATCGGAGGCCCATGAGCGTCGAACCGTTGTCTCCCACCCAGGCCGGTGGACTGTTCCGGCGCAAGCCGATCGGTGACCGCCACGGTCCACAGCTGAACCGGACCATGGGCACCTTCCAGCTCATGATGTTCGGCGTCGGCGCCACGGTGGGCACCGGCATCTTCTTCGTCCTCTCCTCGGCCGTCCCCGAGGCCGGTCCGGCGGTGATCATCTCCTTCCTGCTGGCCGGTCTGGCGGCCGGCTTGGCGGCGATCTGCTATGCGGAGATGGCGTCCGCGGTTCCGGTCTCGGGCTCCACCTACTCCTACGCGTACGCCACCCTCGGCGAGATCATCGCGATGGGTGTCGCCGCCTGTCTGCTGCTGGAGTACGGCGTCTCCACCGCCGCCGTGGCGGTCGGCTGGAGCGGCTACGTCAACGAGGCGCTGGTCAACATCACCGGGTTGGAGCTGCCGAAGGCCATCCTGGCCGCCCCGTTCGGCACACCGGGCCAGGTGACCGGGATCATCAACCTGCCGGCGGTGATCCTGACCCTGCTCTGCATGCTGCTGCTGATCCGCGGGGCGAGCGAGTCCGCCAAGGTCAACGCGATCATGGTCGTGATCAAGCTGACGGTGCTGGTGATGTTCTCGATCATCGCCTTCACCGCGTTCAACGCAGACCACTTCGCCGACTTCGCGCCGATGGGCACGGCCGGGGTGGCCACCGCGGCGGGCACCATCTTCTTCTCCTTCATCGGTCTGGACGCGGTGTCGACAGCGGGCGATGAGGTGAAGGACCCGCAGAAGACCATGCCGCGGGCCCTGATCGGCGCCCTCTTCATCGTCATCGGGATCTACCTGCTGGTGGCGATCTCGGCGATCGGCGCCCAGCCGTGGACCGACTTCGAGGGTCAGTCGGAGGCCGGCCTGTCGAAGATCCTGGAGATCATCACCGGCAACACGGTGTGGGCGACCATCCTGGCGCTCGGCGCGGTGATCTCCATCTTCTCGGTCACCTTGGTCACCATGTACGGCCAGACCCGGATCCTGTTCGCCATGGGCCGGGACGGGATGCTGCCGGGGATCTTCGCCAGGGTGAGCTCGCGGACCCAGACGCCGGTGAACAACACCATCATCGTCGCGATCGTGGTGTCGTTGCTGGCCGCGTTCGTGCCGCTGGACTACCTGATCGACGTGGTGTCGATCGGCACCCTGACCGCCTTCATCGTGGTCTCCCTGGGCGTCATCATCCTGCGTTACCGCCAGCCCGACCTGCCCCGCGGCTTCAAGGTGCCGTTCTTCCCGGTCACACCCATCCTGTCGATCATCGCCTGCGGCTACATCCTGGCCAACCTGCACTGGTACACCTGGGTCGTCTTCGCGCTCTGGGTGGCCGTCTTCATCGTCTTCTACCTGCTGTACGGCAGGAAGCACTCGGTGCTGGGCCGGATGCTGGCCGGCGAGGACGTGGACGCCCCGGAGGAGGTGGGTCACTGATGAGTGTTCTGGTCGGTTACGTGCCGCAGAAGGGCGGCCGCGGATCGCTGGATCTCGGGATGCAGATGGCCCACGCTCTGGGGACCGGGCTCAGTGTCGTCACCGTCGTGCCGCGCCAGTGGTCGACGCCCTCGCTGGCCCGGGTGGACGCCGAGTACGCCGACTTCGCAGAGCAGCTGTCGGAGCAGGCCGAGGCCAAGGCTCGGGAGTACCTGGTCGATCTCAGTGTCGACGTCTCCATCGACTACCACGCGGTCACGGGCCGCTCGGTCACCTCCGCGCTGCTGACCGCCGCCGAGGAGTGCGGGGCGTCGGTGCTGGTGCTCGGCTCGAGCACAGACGGAGCCGTCGGTCGCATCGTCGTCGGCTCCACCACCGACAAGCTGCTGCACTCCTCTCCGATCCCGCTGGCCCTGAGCCCCCGCGGCTACCGGTCCACCGCCGCCGAGGGGATCAGCCGTGTCACCTGCGCCTTCTCCGACGGCGAGGAGTCGGAGAAGGTGGTCGCCCACGCGGTCTCGTTCGCGCACCGCCTCGGCACCCCCACCCGGGTGGCCAGCTTCGGCGTGCGGGGCGCCACCATGTACCCGCCGGAAGTGGGCCTGTCGGCGGAGGACTCGGTGCTGGACTCGTGGCGGGAGCAGGCGGCGCACGCCCAGAGCCGGCTGCGGATCGACGAGGTCATCGACGAGGACACCGAGACCGTGATCGCCACCGGCGCCGGCTGGGGCGAGTCGATGTCGAGTGTGGAGTGGGAGCCCAACGAGCTCCTGGTGCTGGGTTCTTCGACGCTCGGGCCGATCGCGCGCGTCTTCCTGGGGTCGCGGGCCACCAAGCTGATCCGGCACTCACCGGTGCCGGTTCTCGTGGTGCCGCGTGGCTACCACGAGTCCGACCGGGGCTGATCGAACTCGCGGCGAAGATCACCAGGTCCCGTGTCCGGGAGGCGTAGGGCTCTCGACCAGTTGTGGTCGGCCGGTCGCGAGCACCCCGGCTGCGGTCGGCGTCGGTGAGCTACCGGGTGCGGGCGGCCCGCTCGATCAGCATCGTGACCTGCTGTGGCGTCTCGAGCATCGACAGGTGGTCGGCCTTGTGCTGGACGACGACACCATCGGCGCGCTCGGCCATCGCCAGCTGCTCGGCCGGTGGGAGGACCCGGTCGCGGGTGCCGATGAAGACGTAGCTCTTGATCGTTTCAGGCGGGGCTGCCGGACGGGGCCTGCAGCGCGCTGAACGCGATCGGGCTCTGGCTCGCCGCGCGAGCACCTTGGTCTGAGACGTGGGCAGCTCCGCCGCGAAGATGCGCTGGAACTGCTCGCGCTTGACGTAGATGTCGACATCACCCGCCGGACCGAGGGAACCGGAGTCAGATATCCGCAGCTACGGAGCCGGGGTCACCGATCCAGGGTCAGCGAGCGGGGCGTGCCCGCCCCGGATCCGTACCGACAGGCAGGTCACGCAGCCTTCGAGCTTCTCGAACTCGGTGATCGGCACGGTCACCACCTCCAGCCCACGGGCGGCGTAGAGCTCGGCGGTGCGCGGCGCGTCGGCGGACATGATCACGGCACGACGGCCGTCGGGGGAGGTTCCGAGATCCACGACCGCGGTGCCGTGCTCCTCGGGCACCGCCAGGAACTGCGGGTAGACGCCGGCGTCGTCGACCAGGGGCGCGAACCCGACCACGGTGCCGTCGGGCAGCGCGGTGACTCCGGACTTCAGGTGCAGCACCTTGGTCACCGGCACCGCGACCACCTGCCAGCCACGGGGTTCCAGCAGGGCGGTGAGCTGGGCGACGCCGGCTTCGTCGGTGCGGAGGGTCAACCCGACGTACACCGTCCGGTCGACCTTGAGCACGTCGCCACCGTCCAGGTGCCCGGGCTCCTCGATGCGTGCCACCTCGAGTCGCTGGGTCGCCGGCAGGGCCTGCAGAGCCGCTTCGGTGGTGGGCACCTCGCCGCGGCGCGAGGACGCACCGGGGGAGGTCAGCACAGCGAGGTCGCCGAAGACCACCACCGTGTCCTCCACGAACACGCCGTCCGGGTGCTCGTCGGCCGGCTCGACCTCCTGCACGGTCCACCCGCGGGCGGCGAAGGCGTCCACGTAGCCCCGCCACTGCTCGAGCGCGAGGGCGGCGTCGACCGCAGTCCGGTCGAGGTGGGTCAGCTCGCCGTCGGCGAGAGCGGGGGAGGGTCGGCGGACCAGCAGGTGGCCGGTCACGCCCGGCCCCGCTCCTGGTCGGCCCCCGGTCGGTCGTTCGCGGTGTGCCCGTCCACTGGGTCTCCGGTGGTCGGTTGCTTGGTGGCAGGCGGCCGGTGCGGGTGCTCGGGGTGGTCCGGGTGGGCGGACTTCGGGAACCCGCCGATGCCGCGCCACACCAGACTGCTGACCAGCTGCTTGGCCTCGTCCAGGGCGATCCGCTGGGTGCCCCCGGACACCCAGTAGCGGGCGCTCACCTGGGCGATGCCCACCAGCGAGATGGCCAGCAGCTTGGACTGCTCGTACGGCAGCCCGGTGTCGTCGCCGATCACCACCGCGATCGCGTCGGCGATGTCGTTGTTGACCTTCCACAGCCGCTGCTGCACCTGGCCGTCGCCGGTCAGGTCGGACTCGAAGACGAACCGGAACTGGCCGCTGGCCGAGGAGACGAACTCGTAGAACGCGCCCATGGTGGCGACCACGCGGTCGGCGTTCTCCTCGGTCGAGTCGAGCGCCTCCTCGACCACCTCCACCAGCCGGTCACAGCTGGCGTCCAGCAGGGCGAGGTAGAGGTCGAGCTTGGAGCCGAAGTGCTGGTACAGAACGGGCTTGGAGACCCCGGCCGCCTCGGCGATGTCGTCCATCGCGGCGGCGTGGTAGCCGTTCGTGGTGAACACGTCGTTGGCGGCATCGAGCAGCTGCGCCCGACGCTGGTCGCGCGGCATCCGGGTGGGACTCTTCTTGGCGGCGACGGCCTCGATGCTCACTGCCGCATGTTATCCGCAACGGCGACGGCTACTCAGCATCATCGCTGACCAGCGGCAGTTCCGGACGGTCGGGGTGCAGCAGGTCGGCGGCCAGGTCGCCGTGCTCGGCCACCCGGGCCAGCACGTCCTCCGGAGAGAACCGCAGGTCATCCGGACCGGTGGTGGCGGCGACCTCCTCCCAGGTCAGCGGGGTGGCCACGCTCGGTCGCTCCCGGCCGCGCATCGAGTAGGGCGCGATGGTGTTGCGGGCCGCCAGGTTCTGGTTGTAGTCCACGTAGATCCGTCCCGCGCGCTCGGCGATCGACATCGACGCGACGAAGAAGTCCGGCATCCGTCGGTGCAGCGTCGCGTTCAGCTGCTTCACGTACGTCCAGATCCGGCGCGACGGGGTCGGCGCCACGGCGGCGTACACCTGGATGCCCTTGCTGCCGGACGTCTGGGGCACCGGCACCAGACCGTCGGAGGCGAGTCGCTCGGCCGCGATCATGGCCGCGCGGGCGACCTCGACGATCGTGGTGCCCGCACCCGGGTCCAGGTCGACGACCACCCGGTCGGCCAGCGGCTCGCCGCGCTCCAGCGCCCCGGCTTCCGCCGTCCGGGGGTCCAGCACCCCGACCCGCCACTGGGGGACGTGCAGCTCCAGCGCGGCGAGGTTGGCCAGCCAGACCACCGTGGCCGGCTCGTCGGCGACCACGTACGACACCGGGCCGTCCCCGGTGAGGATGCGCGCGGTCCGGACCCAGGAGGGTGTGCCGGCGGGTGCGTTCTTCTCGTAGAAGCTGGGCCCGGCCACTCCGTCGGGGAACCTGACGCGAGTCAGTGCCCGGTCGGCGATGTAGGGGAGCAGCACGTCGGCGATCTGGGAGTAGTAGCTGATCACCTCCGCCTTGGTGTAGCCCGTGGCGGGATACATCACCTTGTCCAGGTTGACGATGGACAGCTCCCGACCGGAGACCCGGGTGCGCACGGCAGCGGAGGATGGGACCATCACGCCATTCAACTCCAGCGCCGTTGGAGTCTCGTTGGAGCCGTGTTCGGGAGCCTGATCCGGGGTAGCGACCCTGCTGCTGGACACCGGTGGCCACAACTACAAGACCTACGATCCGACGTTGCCTCAGTCGTTCGCCTGGCTGGCGCAGGTGGGAGCCATCTAGGGCTTGACCGGAGGTGACCCGAGAGCAACACTTAACCATGTGGTTCACCTTCAGTTCGCCGCGCTGGGCGACCCGACCCGGCTGGCCATCGTCGAGCGGCTCGTCCGTGGGCCGAGCTCGGTCGGTGGGCTCGCCACGCCGACGACGATGTCGCTGCCCGCTGTCCTCAAGCACCTGCGGGTGCTCGAGGAGGCGGGTCTGGTGACGACGGTCAAACGCGGCCGCGTGCGCGAGTGCCGGCTGCGTGACGACGCCCTCGTCGCCGTGGCCACCTGGACCGCACAGCAACAGGCGCTCTGGTCGACCCGGCTGGACGCCCTCGGAAACCTCTTGGAGGACTCGTGACCACCACCTCGCTCCTGTCGTTCGATCTCGACCGCACCTACACCGCACCGCCCGAGCGGGTGTGGGCGGCCTTCACCCGCGCCGAGCTGCTGGAGCGCTGGGTCTGTCCCGACCCGGACTGGCGGGTGGCGGCCTGTGAGGTGGACGCCCGCGTCGGCGGCGGCTACCGACTGACGTTCGGCCCGCGCCCGGACGGCGACGCCTATCGAGAGACGGCGACGTTCTCGGTCTTCGAGCCCGTCGAGCGTCTCGTCCTCGATGTGCTGACCACTGGCGAGGACATGTCCGAGAGCTCCCGGTGCACCGTGCTGCTGGTTCCGGTCGACGGCGGGACCCGGCTCGAGCTCGCGGTGGCGGGTCTGTCGGACGCCGAGGCGGCCGAGAACATGCGGGTGGGCTGGCAGTGGTGCCTGGAGGGCATCGCCGCTCAGCTGGAGGTCGCGGACTGAGATCTCCCGCAGCCGACGGGGTCCGGCGACCCGAACCGGGCGGGCTCGCCTAGCCTGCAGTCATGGATCTTGCCGAACGCCCCGAGCGACCCCACCCCGCCGGATGGGTGATCGCCGAGTTCACCAGCGGTGGAGAGCTCGTGAGCCGACTCCACGCGAACGGTCAGGTCTGGGACGACGAGGTCGAAGCCGCGAAGGTGGTGGAGGACGGCGACCGTCCCGACAGACCGCTCGTGCTCTACGCCCTGGTGCCCGCCTGGGGTCCGGTGGAGGAGCCGACCGCGACCGTGGCCGAGCTGTGACCTCGAGCGGATCGGCTGTCTCCGGCGCCCTGCTGACCTGACGGCTCTCGCCTTGCTCGGCGTCGATCTCTCGCAGCTCGGTGCGCCGACCGGGCCGATGGTCCGCGTCCACGGCGGCTTCGCCAACCGGCTCTACCGCCTCGACACCGACCAGGGATCGTTCGCGGTGAAGGAGATGGTCGTCGACCGTCGCTCCGCCTACCGCGCCGAGGACGTGTTCCGGTTCGAGCGGGCCGCCTTCGCCGCCGGCATCTCGATGCCCGAGCCGATCTCAGCCGCGGGAGGGGTCCTCGTCCACCGGTGGGTCGAAGGGGAGAAGGTGCCCGAGGCCCCGGTCTCGTCGTCGTACGGGTTCGCGGTCGGTGAGATCCTCGCGCGCCTCCACACGCTGGAGGTGGCGTGGACGCCGGTGGCCGAGGAGAAGCCGACACGTCGGGACTGGCCGGAGCTCGCCGAGCGGGCGGCCGCGACCGGCCAGCCGTGGGCTCCCGAGCTCGCCTCGCAGGTCGAGACGTTCCTCGCGATCGCGCACTTCGTCGAGACGTGCGTACGGCCCGGCCCCGTCGTGCTGACCCACCGGGACATCCAACCGTGGAACCTGCTGGCCCGAGAGGGTCATCCGGTGGTGCTCGACTGGGAGCTCGCGGGACTGCTCGACCTGTCCGGCGAACTCGGCTCGACCGCTTTGAGCCTCGCCAAGGGCCCCGGCTACGACACCGTCGAGCCCGTCATCTTCCGGTCGGTCCTCGAGGGGTATGTCGCCGGAGGTGGAGTGCGGCCACCGTCGGGTCCCAGCTGGTTCGTGTTCATGATCGGCGGATGGTTGGGCCACACGCGGTGGCACCTGCTGCGTTGCCTCGCCCAGGTCGAGGCGACCACCGGCCCCGACCTCGCCCTCTCGCACGAGGTCGTGCGCAGCGGTCTGCGCGGGCTTCCCGAGCTGTACGGCCGACTCGGGGAGCTCGAGGCGCTGCTGCTGTGACCGTGGCCGCCTCGACGATCCGGTGGGCGAGGGGGCGGGGCTGGAGTGCCGCGTCAGGCACGCGGCCGAACGGCCCCCTCGGGGACCCATAGAGCTGCTGGGCTCCGTGACCGGACACGAGCACACGCTTCCCGACCACGCGCACCCAGCTGAAGGAGGTGCGCACTCTGGCGGCATCGCCGGGCAGGCGGGTAGTTCCAGGCCGAGCTCGTGCAGACGTCCCACGATCGTCACGTCCCGTCCTACCGCCGTTACCGACTTCCCTTCGCCTGCGGGAACCCATGTCCTCCGGTCCGCGCTGAGCGACACTCCTGCGGGCGGGACAGGAATCTACGCCTGTCCTCGGGTGTCGCCGGTAGCAGGAGCCATGACTCCTAGGTGCCGCGGTTGTCAGCCGAGTGTGGCAAGCGTCCGATGTGCGCGCAACAGCAAGGTGAGGGTCACTGCGAGGACGATGGTGCCGATGGACTCGACGAGCAGGGTGGCGGGCACGAGCGTGAAGCTCAGCTGCTCGTGGATGCCGAACAGTCCGACGGTGAGGGCCAGCACCAGCGCGAGCAAGGTGCCGACCATGAACAGCAGACTGAGAGCTGCCGCCAGGACCAGCAGTCGTCCAGGCAGGACGATGATGGCGATGGCGAGTACGAGGGCGCCGATCGCGTTGAGCACGAACAGCGCACCGAGTAGTCCGCCCACCCCGTCGAGGACCAGGTAGGCGTGGATGCCGCCCATGATCAGCAGCAGGATGGCGGACGCGATCCGCCACGCGAGGACGGGTCGGTGACCGGTTCCTGAGTCTCGGTGTGAGCTGGTGGTTGGAGTGTGCGACGACATGGCGTGCTTCTCTCTGTCCATGAGTTCTGAGGCTGGATGGGCGGCGCTGTGATGCCTCAGCGTCGCGTGCTTGGAGTTCCTTTCGGCGGAATGGATGGGGGGCTGCTTGGGGTGGTCGCCCCTCAGCCCTCACCGACGCCGAGTGCCGTGAGCAGCACCAGCACCAGGGTGCTGACCGCGAAGACGCCGTGCAGCACCACGGGAAGCCGGGGGATGTGCTGCTCGGCCAGATCCGTCGGCGCTTTCGCAGACGGCCGCTCCCCGGCCATGGCCGCCCGACCGTCCGCCGCCCAGCGCCGCACCAACAGACCACCGAGCAGAGCGACCAAGACCAGATCGGCGACCGCGACCCAGGCCAGGATCGGGTTGTCGGTCAACAGATAGGCGACCCACACCACCAGACCGGCGACAGCCAGCCCCAGGTGAGTGAAGACCCGCGCGGGAGGGAAATGCGTGCCCGTGGTGCCGCTCGGCCGCAGCCCACCCCGGCTCAGCCAGCGTCCCACCATGAAGGCTCCGACCCCGGCCGTCACCAGCCAGGTCACCAGTGCGGCGATCCCCATCGATCATCACTCCTTACCGCAGACCAGATAGCGGCTACTGACGTAGACGTTAGAACCGGATACGGTCTAACGTCAAGGAATCTGTCTGTTAGGAGTTGGTGAGGATGCGGAACTTCGACCGCAACGTGACCGGGATCGGCATGCTCGCCGATCCTGTGCGCCGGCGGCTCTATGCGTTCGTGACCAGCCAGACCGAGCCTGTCAGCCGCGACCAGGCCGCAGAGGCGGTCGGCATCACACGCCACCAGGCGAAGTTCCATCTCGACCGGCTCGAGGCCGCGGGCCTGGTGGAGACCGACTACGCCCGGCTCACCGGACGCACCGGACCTGGTGCGGGACGCACCGCCAAGCGCTACCGACGCGGTACCAAGGAGTACGCCGTGGCCCTGCCCGGGCGCGAGTACGACCTTGCCGGCCACATCATGGCCGAAGCCATCACCGACACCGCCCAGACCGGAACCCCGATCGTTGAAGCGCTGCACAAGGCCGCCGCCGCCCAGGGTGCCGCGATGGCTCCTGAACCCCACCGCCCGGACTCAGTCCCAGCGGCGGTCGCTCGAACACTCGGTGTTCTTCGTGACCATGGGTACGAACCCCACCGCATCGGCCCAACCGTCGTGCTCCGCAACTGCCCGTTCCACCGCCTCGCCCAGACCCACACCCAGCTCGTCTGCCAGATCAACCACGACCTCATCACCGCTCTCGCCGAGTCCCTGGCACCCGGCCTCCTGCTGGTCCAGCTGCAACCCGGCGAGAACCGATGCTGCGTGAACCTCACCAGACAAGGCTGACGACAGGCCGCCGCAGGGAGGCCCGAGACCATGCCGCGCGTCGACCCTTCGCGGGGTTCAGAGCCACGACACGTGCGTCGTCGCCAGACACCTTGGCCTCGAACACAAACGATTCCCATCGCCCGCCGGAGCGATTGGCACTCAGCCGTAGATCATCGACCGCACAAGCTCAGTCGCCCGCCGAGATCAGGTGTCGGGCGAGGAATCGGTTGGCCTCTTCGCCCGCGTGAGGGGGTACGCCGGTGTGTCCGCCCATGTTCGCGACGAGCGTCTTCTCCCGAGAGCCGAAGGCGTCGAAGAGCTCGAGCGCCATCTGCCTGTCGTTCCCCCCGTCGTCCCACTGCAGGAGGACATGCAGCGGCAGCGTGACGTGCCGTGCTTCTTCCACGATCGAGCGGGGAACGAAGCTGCCGGCGAACAAGACGGCGGCCGAGAGTCGAGGCTCAACGACGGCCAGGCGGGTCCCGATCGAAATCACCCCTCCGGAGTACCCGACCGGCCCGCCAAGCCCCGGGAGTTCGAGCAATGCGTCCAGGACGGCTTGCCATTCGGGTACGGCCTGGTCGACCAGGGGTAGAACCAGACGATCGACGATGTCGTCTGCGACGGGCCTGTCCTCCGCGACCGCTCGTTGCAACTCGGCGCGGGCTTCGTTCACACCCGGTGGTTGAGGACGGCCGCCGCCGCCGGGAAGCTCGATGGTGGCGGTGGCGAACCCGACCCTGGCAGCCGTCAGTGCTCGTTCACGCACGCGCAGGTAGGTCTGGTTGATTCCGGCAGGTCCTCCGGGTTGACCCGCGAGGACCAACGGGATCCGGGCCTCCGGTGAAGCGGACGAAGGGGTCCACAAGATGCCGGAGACGTCGCCGAGGGTGAAGCGGCGCTCCTCGAGGCCATCGAGGTGTCGCTCGGAGCTCAGATGCATGGTCGTGCCTTTCGGAGTGCTTGAGTACCGGCGCTCCCCGGACGACCTACCGCCCGACCGTGACCTCGACGAGGAGCACCCATAGCGAACTGCTCACGGGAACCACCTCCTCAACCGTCCTGTACGGACCACGAGCGTATACAGATGCTCTGGTTGACGCCGAGCCTGTCCCTGACAGCCGTCGGTCCTGGGTGCACAGGCATCGCCGGAGGCGGACCCTTTTCCGGCCCGTCCCGAGCGCTCCGATCTGAGGACTGCTGTTTTCAGGCGGCGCTGTGTTCCCAGCCGTAGGGTTTGGCGGGGCCGAGCCACGCTTCCGCGAATGCGCGCCGCCGTAGTGGAGGCACGAGCTGGCAGAGCCGGAAGAAGGCGCGGACGCCAGCCTTTGCCGCGGCGCCCGTCGTCAGGGCCCGGTCCTTCTGCGCCAGTGAGTACTGCACGGCGGCAGCCCCGTATGCGCGCATCTCGGCCTCGTAGTCACCTATCGCTGCCACGAGCTCCCGCTCACCACGATCTACACCCGGCAGCGAACGTCCCAGCAGGTGCGCATCGCGCAGCGCGGTGTTGCCGCCCAGTCCTCCGATGGGCGGCATCACGTGGATCGCGTCACCCATCACAGTGACCGGGCCCGGCAGCCAGGCCGGTGCCGGCTCGCTGGCTTGGAAAAGCACAGCGCTGCGCGTCGTTGGGTCCGACTGAGCGAGCGCCCGGCGTAGCCGCGGATCCCAACCGGCGACCAGGACATCCACGGCAACCCGGAGACTGTCGCTGTCCAGGGTGGTGACGTCCGGCGGCAGCGTGTCTGCTCTGGCCACCAGGGCGCAGAGAAGGTATGGCCGGCCGGCTCCGACTGGCGGCTCGAACACCGAGGTGAACAAGAAGAACGGCGCGTCCGGGTCGATCAGGTTCATGCCCGTGAGCAGCCGTGACGGCAGCGCCGTACGCACCTCCTTGGTGAGCCAGATCTTGTGTGCGATGCCGACGGCGCCTGTGTCGAGTGTCGCCAGTTCGGGCAGCAGCCGCCGACGGACGCGGGAGTTGGCGCCGTCAGCACCGATGAGGAGATCGGCTGAGGCGGTGCGGCCGTCGGCGAAGTCGACGCGGACGCGGCCGTCGGGCATGACTTCGTAGTCGACGAACTCCGCCCCGGTGTGCAGGACGTCGTCCAGGCCAGAGGACAGCAGTCGGCGCAGGGTGGCTCGATCGGCGGCATAGTGGTTCGCGGTGGGGTCAGTGGCGCCGCCGGGATACATGGTTGATTCCTCGACAACGACAAGTTTGGCAAGCTGTTCGGTGAGGAACCCGAAGCTGCCGCCCGGTCCGGCCGTTGTCAGAAAC
This sequence comes from uncultured Actinomycetota bacterium, assembly GCA_963794405.1. Classification (GTDB taxonomy): domain Bacteria; phylum Actinomycetota; class Actinomycetes; order Propionibacteriales; family Propionibacteriaceae; genus Microlunatus. The sequence continues at coordinate 125,000 of CAWCDP010000010.1, read as the reverse complement.
TCCTGCCAGCCCGCCGCTGGCAGGCAAGCGTGCAGAGCACGGGCGCCGGCAGGATTGATGTGAAGCCGATACCCCTCCCATCGGCTTCCGACGGCGGCGTCCCGCTCGTACACCTCGACATCGATCCGGTGTCGGCGCAAAGCCTGGGTCAGTGCCAACCCACCGATCCCGCCGCCGATGATCATCACCTTCACTACGTGTCCCTTCTGAGGAGTTGCTCCAGCTGCGCGAACGCCGGTCCGGCCAGGTCGGCCGCCAGCCGAACTCCTTTGACCACGGCGATCACCAGCTCAGCGCAGGCCGCAGCGTCCACCGCCCACGCACCGCAGGCGTTGCCCCTGGTCAGCATGGACACCAAGACCTCACGCCAGCCGGCCTGCTGATGGTCCAGAGCGACGGCGATCACCGGGTCGCGCCGGGCGCGCAGGTCCAGCTCGGCGGTGACGACAAGGAGCTCGGGCCAGTCGTTGATCAGTTGGCGAAGGCCGGCCAGATGCGCCCGCATGGCGTCGGCCGGGTCTTCCGGGACCGAATCGCCGAGCACCCAGAACTGACGAGTGGCGTAGTCGGCGACCGCGCCGATCAGGTCCTGCTTAGTGGCGAAATGGTGGTGCAGCGTCGAATGGTCAATCCCGACGTCTCCAGCGACCTGGCGGAGACGAAGCCCCTCGAAGCCTCCCTCGGCGACTCGGTCGAACGCTGCACGGACCAGCTGCGCACGCCGCTCGGCGCCATCTCCACCAACCACTTGGTTGACTCTAGCGGCGACGGCAAATCGAACGTGGAGCGGCGCGTAGTCCAGCAGGTGGTGGCTACCCAGGCGTGTCGTCGGTCTTTGATGTAGCGCGAATTCTCACCGGTGGTGGCGGGGCATGGTGCCCCAGTCGGGCAGGATGTCGCCGGGTGGGTTCGGGGCGCCGATGTTGTTGTCGGTCAGGTTGCGGACGTCGGTGCCGTCGGCCCGCATGGAGTAGATCTCGCTGTCGTCGAGACCCGTGAAGAAGGCGTTTGGTCCCCAGTCGGTGTGGTACTGATAGGCGATCCGGTTCCCGTCGGGTGACCAGCTGGGGTGACGCTCCTGAGTCTTCGCGCCCGCGGCGTCGGTGCGCCCACCGGTGAGGTTGATGGCTACATTGCCCGGCCCTTCCGGGGCGGCGGCCATGGTGTAGATGTCGAAGTCCATCCCGGCGGTGTTGTTGACCTGGAAGGCCACACGGCGGCCGTCGGGCGATAGCTCCGGAACCACGTCGACGCGTGGACCGCTGGTCAGTGGGCGCGGGTTCGATCCGTCGAGCTGACGGAGCACGAGGTCGCCGCTCGCGCTGTACACGAACGCCCGCCCCGACTGTGGCACGTGGGGCTGGGCGTCGAAGGTGGTGGGCTGGCCGGTCAGCTCCTGGGTCAGGTCGACCGGCGCCCGGCGTCCCCGGGCATCCACGGAGAAGACGTCGACATCGGTGGACGTTGTCGGCCCGTCGTGTCCCGCGTACAGGAGGGTCTTGCTGTCAGGCGTCCACGAGAACGGGCTGGCGGCGACGATGCTGGCGTAGCCGCCCGCCGGCAGCACTGTGCGGGTCGAGCCGCAGCCGAGTCGTCCGTAGCGGGTATGAAACCGGCAGGTCCGCAGCTCCGCGCCGGCGAGATTCAAGAAACCGTCTTCGGAAACAGGGATGTACGTGAAGGCCAGCGTTTCTCCGTCGGGGGACAGGGCGGGCATCGACTCGATATCTGGACCGTTGGTGAGCCGGCGGGTGATCCCTGAGGCTGGGTCCAACAGATAGACGTCATCGATGACCGTCGTCGCGGTGCTGTCCCGGTCGCTGATGAAGACGATGCCCCCACCGCCGTCGCGGGGGTGCGCTTCGACGGGAGTGATCTGGCCGGCCCCAACCAGACCGGCGAGCAGGCCCAGAACGCAGAGACGGCTTGCGGCGCGGAGGGCATTGGCTCGGGCAGTACGCATGTCAGCTCCTCAGAAGAGGTCAGTGGGCGTGTCGGCTCAGCAGCCCCACTCCGGGTGACACCAGCCGATCTTGACGTATCCGTCGATCCGCAGGGACGAGGTGATGGTGACGCCGTACACGCTGATCACATCGCCTGGCACTGGCTTCGGCGACCCGTCCCAGACCAGGGTGGTCGTGGCCGAGCCCGCCCCGCAAAGATTGCCGGGCGGGCAGGGGTCGAATCCCCAGACTTGAACGGTGTTGTTCTGGTCGTTGACGACGCTCACGTTGACCCCGCCGAGTGCGATCCGCTGGCCCAGCCCGTAGGCCGTTCTGTTGACACCGGTGAGCGTCCCCGCACAGTAGGACTGTGCGTTGAAGATCAGTACGGTGCAGCCGGAAGGGCTGGCGGTCGTGGATGCCGTCACGGTCGGGCTCGGCGCTGTCGTCGCGGTCTGAGCAGGGCTGGCGGTCGGGGTCGGCGTCGGGCTCGCGGAGGGTGTCGGGGTGACTGAGGGTTTCGGGGTGACGCTCGGCCGAGGCCTCAGCTTGGCCAGGGTCGAGGGGGCACCCCGAGTGACGTGCATGTCGCCCCGAGTCGCCGGCGCGGCTGCACTGGCTTGGAGGACACCAGTCGCGGCAACCAGGACTGCTGTGATTGTCGTGGCGGCCGTGACTACGGCGAGTCGACTTCGGAAACGCGGTTTGCGCTCATCGGATGGAGAACTGCTCATGACGCTCCGCCCCCTGCACCACCTCGAAGACCTGGTGCCTCAATCCTGTGGGCAATGAGTTCCGGGGCGAAAGATGTGGGCCGATTGATATTCGTAATCACCTCATCCATCGCCACCGGGTCAAGCTATGCGTTGTCCGGGAACGAGACATCGTGTGCCTCGTTCCGAGCTCGGCTGCCTGAACACGAATCTGTGCGATCGTCACCGGACAGTTCCGGCAGAACCAATGGGCCGATGCTCTGTGTGATGGCGGCTGCCTCCCTGTGCAGGGCGTCGATGATGGGTCGGCGATCCTCGATTCGCGTTGTCACCCACACGTGTGTCATCGGGCTGCAGTCGAACGGCACGGCCCACAATCGATTCGACTCGCCGGCCGATCGCAGCACGGACCTGGTGGTGAGAGCGGCTCCGAAACCGCAGGCGATGTCATCGGCGATGTCTTCGAGGCAGGAAGCTCCGTAGCCCCGAAAGTCAATGGCCGCGCCGTTGCGGAGGTCTTCCACGCACCAGAAAGCTCGCACCTGATGCCGCAGTCCAGGGCCGAGCCTGACAAGAGGTAAGGCCAACAGCTCCGCTGTTGTTAGTCGGGCTGAATCGCGAGCCGGCCATTGCCATGGAACGGCCACAAGCATCGGCTCATGGAACAGTTCGGTGGCGCGAACTCGGTTCGGGTCGATTGGGTCTCGCATGATCAAGGCGTCGAGGCCCGGGATGATGGGCGCCCAGTCGCCTAGGTTGAGAGCGACGACCTCCATGTTGACCGTGGGCCATCGTCGACGCAGTTCCAGCAGTAGCGGGCGTGTCAGCTCGGCCGCAGCTGCGGGAAAGACACCGATCCGTAGCGTGCCAGTCAATCGGTCCTGCCGTGCCGCCGCGGCAGCGGCGTCGCTCAGGTCGACCAACCCCTGCGCCGCCATGAGGAAGCTGTGCCCCGCCGGTGTGAGCCGGACACCGACAGGTAAGCGCTCGAACAGCAGGACGCCGAGGGATCGCTCGAGTTGGCGGATGTGAGCGGTGACGGTGGGCTGACTGAAGTGCAGCTCACGTGCGGCACGCCGGAAACCGCCGTACTCGACAACGGCGATGAAGGTTCGCAACTGACGGATTTCCACCGAGTCCACCCTCGGTCCTGAGCCACGGATGAATAGAGCCAATGCTATCGATGCACACTGCATCAGGGGCCCTCTAATGGCCAGTTCTGAGTGCCAAATGCTCTTCGAATCGTCGATCTCGCGATCGCGGCTCGCTATACGGAACAGGGCCATCCGCACTGGGCACTTGGTGATAGCGGGGTTCTGCTCGTCGAGGGCGACAAGGTGACAGTCCTCTGAACCGGCGTCTGCGCTCAGCGAATCCGGCTGTCGCAGGCAGGACCGAGGTACGGGCACCTCGGAACGGCTGGTGGCCGTCTCACACGCCGTGCTCAACCACCGGCTTGCGAACAGCGGCGAGAGGATTGGCTTCAGGTACTGCCGAGTCAGGGGGCGGCGTGCCTGTCGGGACCGTGGGGTGAACGAATACCGATGCGTTGGTGCATGCCCGAGGGGCTGCTGGCAGCGTTCCGGTTGCCGATCGTGATCAGCGCGATGGCGAGGGCCAGGTTCAGTGCCGTGGCGACGGTGAACGAGACCCAGATCGGCAAGCGGTCGAGGGTGACGGCGAGCACGAAGCAGAACAACGCGAAACCGTCCAGTCCGGGCACGATCCCGCGGAGCAGACCGATGACGCCGACCCGCCCGGTCTGCGCGGCGGCGAACGCGCAGACCACACTCAACGCGATCGGGAACGGGGCCAGCACTCCGGACACCTCTGGGCCAACCCACTCGGCGGCCTGGGTGACGGTGAGCACGAGCGCAGCGGTTGCCACGGCTCGCGCCGGGAGGTCCCACCGCGGCAGCCGGGTCGCGACGAGCGGATCAGTCGTCTGCCTGCGCAGCACGTACTGCACACCGTGCAGCGCGAGGATGGCTGCGACCAGCGCCACCCAGGCTGGTACCGGGATCTGCGCGAGCCCGAAATCGGTGAGCAGCACCCCAGCCCAGGCGATCAACGTGGCCGCCCACCACGGCACTCGATCCACCGCCACGATGAGCGCGAGGGCGAACACGGCCAGGGCCACGTTGGCGGCCGTGGCAAAGGTGGCTGCCTGGGCGGCGAAGGTCCCGCCATGCTCGAGGGCGATGATCAGCAGGATGGGTCCCGCCACGATCGGGATCGTGACAAGGATCCCACCGAGTCGCGGACCCCACCGGCGGGCGGCCAGCGATGTCAGCACAACCAGCGCCGGGGCGAGCAGCAACTTCAACGCCAAGAGCACATCCGTAGTCTGACGGGTCGCTCGCCGATCTCTCCTGTCACAGTCACGTTCGGCGCTTCATGCCACGCACGCTCACCCACTAACTGAACGGTATTGAGGCTAGTCCATCAGTATCCACCCGCCGACCGCTCCTATAGGATCGCCGCTAGCCGCCCGTCATGCGATGCGGAAGCGGATTCAGAGCCAGCGGTGGCGACCGGTCTCCTGATCTTCACAAGCCGACTCATAGTGGCTGGATTATGGTGTGGGAATGCGGATCCCTCCTCCGGTCCTGGCGCTGACGGCGGCACTCGTGCAGCGCGCGCTGACCAAGGGTGCGCCACCACCCTCCGCTGTCCGCACCGCTGCCTCGGTCGCCACAGCAGCGGTCTCGGGACTGATCGCCGGCGCTGCGGCGAGGCAGTTCACCCGGGCCGGAACAACACTCGACCCATCCGACCCGACACGTGCCTCTGTCCTGGTCACCACTGGTGTCAACTCGGTCACCAGGAACCCGATGTATGTCGGCCTCAGCGGACTCCTCGTTTCCTATGCCATCCGGCGCGGCTCGTGGACAGCCCTGCTGCCGGCGGCAGCCTTCGTGGTGGTGATCGACCGCCTCCAGATCCCCTCCGAGGAGGCCGCCTTGTCTGCGCACTTCGAGAGTGCGTACGAGGACTATCGCCGGCGGGTTCCACGCTGGCTGGGCCCGTTATAGGCCGCTCAGCAGGTTGAAGGCCGCGGTCAAGATCTGGGCGAAGGCAACACGATCGCCACCGTCTACCTCCGTGGCCGTCCGGTCGCCACCACGGTGACGTCCACGATCACCGGCGTCATCGAGGCGCAAGATGCGATTTTGGGCCGGCCGCACAGTGGATGGACCCCCGATGGGTCGACCGGGCGCACTCCGGCCGATGCTGACGCCGCGATTGTCACCCTCTGGGCCCACGATGCCGGTTGGATCACTGGTCAAACGATCGTGGTAGATGGCGGGGCGTCCCTCATGAGGCCAGCGGCACCGCTGGACTTTCAGCGCCCCTAATGACTTTGCACCTGGTTCTGCTGGTGACATCTGGGCAGGTCATCAGTAGTTTTGCAAAACTCATGCGACGCCGTGAACACGGCGAGCCCCGCCGCTGTCAAAGATGCAAGGCCGCGTGCGGAGCTACATGTAACTGGTGAGAGCGCTGTGAAGGCGTGGTCCGAACGTCCGACCGAATTGGGTTATGGGGTCGACGGTGAGGATGCCGAGATAGGCAAAGACTCGCCACAGTTCGCGTCAATGCTGAAATCCCTGGTCGATCGGTCGGATCTCGTTGTACGCGGACCAGGTCTGCGGTGGGGCGCGCGAAAAGTAGTCAAGCAGGGCGAGGTCGATATCGGGATGACAAAGTAGGGCGAGCCGTCGATGAGTACCACGCCGGCGTCGGTGCTGAGAATGTTGTCGTGCTGCGCATCCCCGTGAAGGAGACAAGGGCTGGGATCGGATTCGACCAACTGAGGTAGCCGTTGGGGTGTGAACGAGGCGCTCACCCGGAGGGGTGTCCCCAAGCGATGTCGAGCGGCCTTATCGTGGCAGTCTCACCTGACCCACGGGAAGAACGACTAGATCCCTACCGAGGAGATTCGCGTGTCAAGATCAATCCGTTCATTGGTGGCTCTTGGGGCCGCGGTTCTGCTCGCGCTGGCAGGTTGGAGTACTGTCGTCACGGATACCGCCACAGCCAGTCCGATAACTACGGCACATTATCGCCTCATTCCGAACCCTGCCCAGGCAGCGCTCGCCCGGGCTGTGGCGCCGAGCGAGTGCGAAGGCACTCTGCTCGACAGCTACATCGATCGGCTCTTCGCCGAGATGACCGACGAGCAGTACGACTTCCTGGTCGCCCATCAGGACACCTTGTTCAACGTGCCAACCTATGACGCCCTGTTCTTCGGCACTCCCACGGACCCCGACTACGCCCTCGAGTCCCACGCTCAACAGATCACGAACACCTTCCGCGACCTGCGCCGGTTCTGGAACATCGAGTCCGCCGACATCCAGTTGATGGCCATGCACGGTGACGTGCTGCTCGACGCCAATCGCATTGCGAAGACCCTCACCGCCATGGTCGCGACCGGTGAGCTCGATCCGATGACCCCGGCCGAGATCCAGGCGGAAGCCGCCACCGTGGCCGACTTCATGCGCGCGCAGGGCGACTTCTACGACAACCCGCTCTGGACGCTCAACGCGTTCGCCTTCAGCGGCAAAGGGGAGCCTGACCCGTTCATCGCGGCGCTCCCGGACAAGCTCATCATGGGCGACGGCATCATCGACGCCTACGACGCCATTGGTCTCGGTGACGTGGGGATCCGCGTGATCATGGCCCACGAGTTCGGGCACCACGTCCAGTACGAACTCGGCGTCTTCGACAGCGGACCGACGGACCCCGCCGAGGCCACACGCCGTACCGAGCTCATGGCCGACGCCATGGCCACCTACTACGGCACCCACAAGAAGGGCCTGGCGCTCAACAAGAAGCGGGTCGCCGACGCCCTGCTGACTTTCTACACCGTCGGCGACTGCCAGTTCGACAGCCCCGGCCACCACGGAACGCCGCTGCAGCGCCAGCGTGCTGCTGATTGGGGGGCCGACCTGGCCGCCGCTGCCAAGCCGCGGAGCTACATCCTCCCCCCGGCGACTTTCGTGGAGCTCTTCGACGAAGCGCTGCCGCAGATCATCTCCGGGAGCTGAGCCAGTACGGTCCGGCCGGCTCCAGCACCGCCCCGGCTCCCGGCGACGCGGGCGGTGCTCTGGATCGGTCCCTGTGCGTTATCGCCGCGGGAAAGGATGTGGTCGACGCCGAAGATCTCACAGCAGCGTTGACGTTGATGGCGCACGTTCGCGCCGAGCTCGATGAGACCGAGCTCGGGCTGCTCATGATGTCGCGAGGGCGCGGACTGACCTGGGTGCAGATCGCTGAAGCGCTCGGATTGGGAAGCGCGCAAGCGGCGCAGCAACGACATGATCGGCTGGCGGCGCGGCTAGAGGATAGGCAGTAGCCGAAGGAATAGGACCGGCAAAGATGACATCCGGTCGACAGCAGTTCGGCTACCTGATGGCGAACGTGCAACTGGACGTTCGAACCTGTGGCTAGTGAGACGGCCGTCGACTCAAGTCCGACTAGCAGTGGGCACTCCACTGCGAGAGGACGAAGAGGAACACGTGTTCCCCTGTGCCGAGTTCTCAGCTGTTCGCAAGACGTCCCGTCAACGAGAACGGTGCTGACGGCTTTAACAACTGGATCGAAGCTGATGGCTGGGGGCCTAATTCTGGGCAAGCCATGACCAGTGAGAAAGCCCGGTATTCGGGGCGAACTGCAGGCGCTGTGTTCTCGGCTTGCAGAACGAGAATCGAGCGGTCAGACGGCCACTTCCAGCACTTCCGGATCTCGCCTTCGACATGCTGACCGGTCTCGGGTCGGCTCCGGTCCAGCGCATCCGGGACCAGCGCGGCGTTCGTACCGCTCCCGGCCAGTCGCAGCATGTGCTCGTTTGGCGCCGCGGAGTCGGGAACGGTACGCAGGACGGCCGCCGGGCCGACCGTTTGGTGCCGCGGAGTCGGGAACGGTACGCAGGACGGCCGCGGGGCCGACCGTTTGGTGCCGCGGAGTCGGGAACGGTACGCAGGATGCCGGCCGCGGGGCCGCCGTTTGGTGCCGCGGAGTCGGGAACGGTACGCACGACGGCCACCCGGGCCCCGGACCACCCGCCATCCCGACGCCAGCGACCAGCGCGGGCGCCGGACTGAAGGGTGGCAGGTCCAGGCGCCCGCGCGAGCCTGACCGGTCGCACCCGTCCGCGTTCCGAGGCTGGTCAGCGGTTGGGGCGGACGATCGGGAACAGGATGGTGTCGCGGATGCTGAGCCCGGTCAGGTTCATCACGAGCCGGTCGATGCCCATGCCCATGCCCCCGGTCGGGGGCATCCCGTACTCGAGGGCGGTGAGGAAGTCCTCGTCGACCTGCATGGCCTCCGGATCACCGGCCGCGGCCAGCAGCGACTGGGCGACCAGCCGCTCGCGCTGGTCCATCGGGTCGACCAGCTCGGAGTAGGCAGTGCCCTGCTCGGCGGCGAAGATCACCAGGTCCCACTTCTCGGCCAGGCGCGGGTCGTGCCGGTGCTTGCGGGTGAGCGGCGCGTTCTCCTTGGGGAAGTCGGTGTAGAAGACCGGGGTCGTGGTGGTCGACTCGCACAGCTCGCCGTAGATCTCCTCGAGCACGAAGCCCCACCGGCTGTCGGTGTCGAGGTCCAGTCCGATGGCTGCGGCGTGCCGCAGCAGCACGCCCAGGGGCGTGTCGGCGGTGATCTCCTCACCCAGCTTCTCCGACACGGCCTGGCAGATCGTCTTGACCGGCCAGTCCCCGGACAGGTCGTACTCCACGATCTTGCCGTCCGGGCCCTCCGCCCGTCGGGCTACGGGTTCGCCGTAGACCGCGACCGCGGCCTCCTGGATGAGCTGCTGGGTGAGGATCCGCATCGAGTCGTAGTCGCCGTAGGTCTCGTACAGCTCCAGCGAGGTGAACTCCGGGTTGTGCTTGAAGTCCGCGCCTTCGTTGCGGAACTGCTTGCCCATCTCGAACACCTTCTCCATGCCCCCGACGATCAGCCGCTTGAGATGCAGCTCGGTCGCGATCCGGAGATAGAGGTCCAGGTCGTAGGCGTTGATGTGGGTCTCGAACGGCCGAGCGTTGGCGCCGCCGTGGATGAGCTGGAGGATCGGGGTCTCCACCTCGGTGAACCCGCGTCGGGCCAACGAGTCGCGGACGCTGCGGACCACCGTGGCCCGGGTGTAGGCGATGTCGCGGGCTTCCGGCCGGATGATGAGATCCACGTACCGGGCCCGGATCCGGGCCTCCGGGTCGGTGAGTCCCTTGTGCTTGTCGGGCAACGGCCGCAGCGACTTGCTGGTCAGCTGCAGCGACGTCGCCTGCACCGACAGCTCGCCCTTGTGGGTCGCCATCACCTCACCGGTCACGCCGATGTGGTCGCCGAGGTCGATGTCGTGACGCCACAGGTCGAAGACCTCGTCGCCGACCCGATCGCGGGAGACCAGGACCTGCAGATCACCGGAACCGTCCCGCAGGGTGGCGAAGCCGATCCCGCCCATCTTGCGCTTCAGCAGCACCCGGCCGGTGATGGCGACCGTCTCGCCGGTCCGGGCGTCCGGGGCCAGCAGTCCTGCCTCCGCCCGCACCTGGGCCAGGGTGTGACTGCGCGGGTAGCCGACCGGGTAGGGCTCGATGCCGCGGGCCTTCAGCCGCTCGACCTTGGCGCGCCGCACCCGCACCTGCTCGGGGAGCTTGTCCGCGGCGAGGGCCTGGGCCAACAGGTCCGGGGGTGGCGGCATCAGGGCGTGCACCTCGTCGGCGTACGCCTGCGTGCCGGTCTCGAGGGCCGCGGGAGCGCTGGCCTCCTTGCGGTTCAGCAGCGAGCTCAGGCTCGGTCGGGTGAGGAAGCCCTCCGCGCTGCCGGCGGCGGTGCCCACCCGAGGGAGGTCGGAGGCGTACTCGAAGCACATGAAGCGGGGCTGCCAGCTGGGCAGGTACTTGGCGTTCGAGCGGTAGAGGGACTCGAGCTGCCAGTTGCGGCTGGCCAGCAGCAGCGCCTGTCGCCAGGCCTTGGCGATCGGCCCGGCGCCGATCTCGGCGCCGCGTTCGAACGCCTCCCGGAAGACCGCGAAGTTCATCGACGCCTGGGCGACCCCGAACTGCGCCGATCGCTCGGCCAACGACGCGACCATCAGCTCGACCAGACCGTTGTCGGCGCTCGGATCCCGTCGCATCAGGTCCAGGGAGAGACCGTTGCGGCCCCAGGGGGAGAAGCTCAGGAACCCCCGCAGGTTTCCGTCGGCGTCGTGGGCCTGCACCATCACGCAGTCGCCGTCGAGGGGGTCCGCCAACCGACCCAGCGCCATGGAGAAGCCGCGCTCGTCACCGCCGTCCCCGCGCCAGGACGCGGCGTCGGCACTGAGGGCGTCGAAGTCGGCCTTGCTCAGCTCGCTGTGGCGGAGGACACGAGTGGTGTAGCCACGGCGCTGCAGGCGGGTGACCGACTGCCGCACGGGTCGCATCCCGGGCCCGTTGAGGGAGAACTCACGGAGGTTGACGATCGCTTCGTCGCCGATCTCCCAGGCCGTCATGCCCGATGCGGTGTACGCGGCCGCGCCCTGCTGCCCCGCGCCCATCACGGCCACCGAGAGACCGGTGTCACGGGCCGTCCGGCGCCAGGCGTCGATGGCGTCTGGCCAGTGCAGGGGATCGCCGATGGGGTTGCCACTGGCCAAGCTGACCGAGCCGATCGGCCGGTAGGACACCCCTGCTCGCGCAGTCGCCGGGTCGCCGGTGTCCCAGACCACCGACTTGTCGCGGCGGGTGGCGAAGTAGCCGAGTGAGTCCAGATCGCCGTAGTCACGGAGCAGGGTGCGGACCCGCGCGTCGTCCTCGGCGGTGAGGAAGTGGGTCGCCTTGGGCGGGCGGAACAGCAGGTACGCCGCGCTCAGGATGACCAGCGCGCCCAGCACGCCGACGATGAACCGGACCCACAGCGGGGAGTGGATCCCGTCCGGACCGGGGAACCGGCCGAGCTCACCCACCATCGAGTCGTAGACGTGGTAGCCGGCCCGGCCGAAGTTCCGGGTGTCACCGAAGCGCAGCGTCAGCAGCGTGCCCAGGCCCCAGACCAGCGCACCACCGCCGACGAAGACGAGGAGCGCCAGCCCGAGGTTGCCCGGCACCCGGCGGGCGCTGAACTGGCCCTTGACCCGGAACAGCAGCACGATCACCGCCGTCATGGCCACGAACCCGATGACGAGCTGAACGGTCTGGGCGACCGTCGCCCGGCCGCTGATCAGGAACACCAGCCGCCCCAGCTGGGGGAGGATCAACCACCAGACGAGCAGCAGCCACCAGGCCGCTCGCAGTCGGCGTCGAAGCCCGACGGCCATCACCAGCAGCAGCGCGGCGTACACGAATCCGGGCACCAGGGGCAGGGTCAGCAGGGACACGAAGTCCCATTCCCGGGCGAAGTAGCGCCGCCAGGGCGGCACGAAGGTGATCACCAGGACGAAGGCGCTGGCCAGGAGCATGGCCGAGGCGAACCTGTCGGGCCACCGGTCGTCCAGCAGGCGGGTGGCCCGCGGACGCCGCTCGACGGTCCCGGTCGGCGCGCTCGGTGGTGCCAGCCCGGGCCGGGCTTCGGCGTGGGCCGGAGCGAGGTCGGTCATCGGGTCCCTCTCGTACGCGCGTTCCTGGGAGCAGTGAGCCTAGTGGTCGCGGTCCCCGGTCCCCGGAGGGACGCTCGGCCTCGCGGTCCGCCCGGAGGGACGCTCGGGGACGCTCGGCCTCGCGGTCCGGATGTCGGAATAGGTGTCCAGACTCGCGCGTTGCTGTCCAAGATCGCAGCAGACGCTCCGGCCCGACCTCGGGTGCTGGGAGCGCCGACGACGAACATGGAGGAAGTTGTGGCTTTACCGCCGCTTGTCGAACCCGCCGAGGCGTTGACCCCGGAAGAGGTTCGGCGCTACAGCCGTCACCTGATCATCCCCGACGTGGGCATGATCGGTCAGCGACGGCTCAAGAACGCTCGTGTCCTGGTGATCGGGGCCGGGGGACTGGGCAGCCCCGCGCTGCTCTACCTCGCCGCCGCCGGTGTAGGCACGCTGGGCATCGTCGAGTTCGACACCGTCGACGAGTCCAACCTGCAGCGCCAGATCATCCACGGTCAGTCCGACATCGGCCGGTCCAAGGCGGTGTCGGCCAAGGAGTCGGTCGCCGAGGTCAACCCGCTGGTGAACGTGATCGTCCACGACGTCCGGCTGGACAACGACAACGTGATGGAGATCTTCGCGCAGTACGACCTGATCGTGGACGGGACCGACAACTTCGCGACCCGCTACCTGGTCAACGACGCGGCGGTGCTCTCGCACAAGCCGTACGTGTGGGGCTCGATCTTCCGCTTCGAGGGACAGGTCAGCGTGTTCTGGGCCGACCAGGGTCCGCAGTACCGCGACCTCTACCCCGAGCCCCCGCCACCCGGGATGGTCCCGTCGTGTGCCGAGGGCGGCGTGCTCGGTGTGCTCTGCGCCTCCATCGGCTCGATCATGGTCACCGAGGCCATCAAGCTGATCACCGGCATCGGCGATCCGCTGATCGGTCGCCTGATGGTCTACGACGCGCTGGACATGAGCTACAAGACGCTCAACCTGCGCAAGGATCCTGCGGGTGAGCCGATCACCGAGCTGATCGACTACGAGGCGTTCTGTGGTGCGATCACCGACGAGGCCGCGGCCGCCGTCGCCGGTCACACCATCGGCGTCGCCCAGCTGGAGGAGTGGCTGCAGGCGCGCGAGGCGGGTGAGCGCGACTTCGTGCTGATCGACGTCCGCGAGTCCGTCGAGCGGGACATCAACGAGATCCCGGGCTCGGTGCTGATCCCCAAGGGCGACTTCCTGAACGGCAGTGCGCTTCCGGAGCTGCCGCAGGACAAGCAGGTGGTGCTCTACTGCAAGGCGGGCACCCGCTCGGCGGAGTGCCTGGCCATCGTGCACGGTGCGGGCCTGGCCGATGCGGTGCACGTCGGTGGCGGCGTCAGCGCCTGGGTCAGCCAGATCGACCCGTCTCAGCCCGCCTACTGAGTTCAATGGTCGTGCTCGCTAGGACCGCCCTGGTCCCGGCTACTTCGGCGTCGCGCGGCGAGAAAAAGCGCCTCTCCGCGCTCCTTCTCAGCACGCCGGCGGGCGGTCGCCGCCGCTCGCACTCCTGACAACACAAACCCCCGTACGGGATTCCGTACGGGGGTTGGTGTTTCTGTCGAAGATCAGATGGCGTGCACCTGGTCGGCCTGGGGGCCCTTCGGTCCCTGGGTGGTCTGGAACTCCACTCGCTGGCCCTCGTCGAGCGTCCGGAATCCGGTCGTCTCGATCGCGCTGTAGTGGACGAACACATCCGGACCGCCGCCGTCCACGGCGATGAATCCGTAGCCCTTTTCGGCATTGAACCACTTGACGGTTCCCTGCGCCATGAAACTCTCCTAGACATCAAACGCGGTAGCCGCACCGCACGGCCCCGGGCGCTGCTCGGGCGCCGAACCGGTCGACGACCACGCGAGAATCTGGGGTCGTAGCACTGACCACGGCACAGATCTGCAACAGCGAGAACCAGCCAACCACACAACGAAGGCGGGAAGGAACCCGCTCGGATTGGTACGTTGTGAAGATCAATCCTGAAAGCGCTCTCAGGATCAGTGGTGCCTAGTCTTGCTTCATGGGTACGGCAGCTGAATCGGTCTGGGACTATCCGCGACCACCGGCGGTGAGGGAGTGCCTCGCCACGATCGAGGTCGTCCTGGGCGACGTGGTCGTGTGTCGCACGACCACCAGCTGGCAGGTGCTCGAGACGTCGCACCCGCCCACCTACTACCTGCCACGTTCCGCGTTCGTCCCCGGCGCGCTCCGCGAGGCCGCCGGCAGCTCGTTCTGCGAGTGGAAGGGCGCCGCGCGCTACGTGGATCTGGTCGGCGGCGACCGGGTGGCCGAACGCGTCGGCTGGTACTACCCCTCTCCCACCCCCGGTTTCTCGATGTTGACCGACCACATCGCGCTCTACGCCGGTCCGATGGACCGGGTGCTGGTCGACGGCGAGCGGGTCACCCCGCAGCCCGGCGGCTTCTACGGCGGATGGATCACCAGTGCCGTGACCGGCCCGTTCAAAGGTGTGCCCGGCAGCAACGGGTGGTGAGCGCGGTGGACGAGGTGTACGTCGAGGCCGTGCTCAGTGCGGTCGAGCAGATCCCACCCGGGCGGGTGGCCAGCTACGGCGACCTGGCCGAGCTCGTCGGGGGCGGCGGACCCCGGCTCGTCGGACGGGTCATGTCGACCCAGGGCGCGGCGGTGCCGTGGTGGCGGGTGGTCCGCGCCGACGGTCGTCCGGCCCGGGGGCTGGAGGAGACGGCGCTTCGGCACCTGCGGGACGAGGGAGCTGTGCTGCGCGGGGACCGGGTGGACATGAGCCGGTCCCGCTGGTCGGCATCACTATCTTGAGGTCCGTGCCCGTCTCCGACCCCGTGCTCCGTGTGCGACGTGCCGGTGAACGGTTCCTGACCGAGGCGGCCGGGGTGACCACTCGACACGCCTTCTCCTTCGGCGCCCACTACGACCCCGACAACGTCGGGTTCGGGAGTCTGCTCGCGCTCAACGACGAACGTCTCTCCAGCGGTCGAGGTTTCGACGACCACCCGCACCGCGACACCGAGATCGTGACCTGGGTGCTGTCGGGCTCCCTGCTGCACGAGGACTCGACCGGGCACACAGGCATCGTCGTCCCAGGGAGGGTGCAGCGGCTGAGCGCGGGCTCCGGAGTGGTGCACGCCGAGCGCAACGACGCCTACCGGGTCGATCCCGGTCGCCCTCGGGTGCCGGTCCGCTTCGTGCAGAGCTGGGTGCGCCCCGACGTCGCCGGGGTCACTCCCAGCTACGCCCAGCGCGAGGTGGAACGGGAAGCCCTCGACCGGGACTGGGTGCCGATCGCCTCCGGATCCGTGGCCGACGCGGCGATCACCCTCGGGTCCGCGGCGAGCACGTTGTGGGTGACTGCGGTCGGACCGGGGGAGCAGCGGATCCTGCCCGAAGCCCCGTACGCGCACCTGTTCGTCGCGTCGGGAGAGGTCGAGGTCGAGGGCGCCGGTGGACTGGTCGAGGGGGATGCGCTGCTGGTGTCCGGTCGCGCGGCGGTGCGGATCACCGGGCGGCGGCCGAGCGAGCTGATGGTGTGGGGGATGGGATGAGCTCAGAGATCGAGACCGGCGAGGACAGCCTGCCGCTGCTGATCCGGGTCTCCGGGCGGGATCGCCCGCGATTGACCAGGGACCTGCTGGGTCTGGTGGCGGCCGCGGGCGCCGAGCTGGAGGACATGGAGCAGCTCGTGGTGCGCGAGCGGCTGACCCTGGACATGCTGGTCCGCCTCGACGGAGCCTCCGACGCCCTGCTGCGCGACATCCTGTTCTGGGGGTTCCGGCACGATATGCAGATCGACTTCGAGCGCGTCGAGGCTCACTCCCAGCGGGCGTCGCTGCGTCGGCACGCGGTGACCGTGCTCGGTCGACCCCTCACCCCGACCGCGCTCGCCGCGGTGTCGGACGCGATCGCGGACACGGGCGGCAACATCGACCGGATCGTCCGGTTGGCGACGAGACCGGTGACGGCGTACGACCTCGTGGTGATCGCCGGCGACGCCGACGCGATGCGCACGGCCCTGGTCGGCGTCGCGCAGCAGCACGGCATCGACGTCGCCGTCCAGGTCAACGGACTCGAGCGACGCGCCAAACGGCTCGTGGTGATGGACGTCGACTCGACCCTGATCGCCGACGAGGTGATCGAGCTGCTGGCCGAGGAGGCCGGCTGCCGGGCCGAGGTGGAGGCGGTGACCGCCGCGGCGATGGCCGGTGAGCTGGACTTCGAGGCCTCGCTGCGCGAACGTGTGCGACGCCTGGCCGGGCTCGAGGTGGCGGCGATCGACCGTGCGGCGGCCCGGATCCGGTTGACGCCGGGGGCCCGGACGTTCGTGCGCACGCTGCAGCGGATGGGCTTCTCCGTTGCGGTCGTGTCGGGTGGGTTCACCGTCTTCACCGATCGGCTCAAGGCCGAGCTGGGGCTGGACCACGCACACGCCAACACCCTGGAGATCATCGACGGGCGGCTCACCGGGGAGGTGGTCGGACCGATCGTGGATCGCGCTCGCAAGGCCGAGCTGCTGGCCGAGATCGCCGCTGCGGAAGGGATCTCGACCTCTCAGACCGTGGCTGTGGGGGACGGGGCCAACGACCTCGACATGCTCGCTGCCTCCGGTCTGGGCATCGCCTTCAACGCCAAGCCGGCGGTCCGGGCCCGCGCCCACACCACCGTCTCGGTGCCCCAGCTCGACGTGATCTTGTTCATGCTCGGCGTGCGGGGCGCCGAGGTCGACCACGTGGACTGAGGCCCTGCGTCAACATCTCCTCGATCGGCGGCCGGCGCGGCGTGTCGCGCCGCCGGGAGCCCAACCGGGGAGACCTTGACGCGAAGGCGAAGGCGTCCGGATCAGGCCAGCGTCTTGCTCACCGGCCCCGCGTCCCCCGGGCTGACCCCGGTTCGGATTGAATATCGCCCATGTCGATGCCGGGGGGCCCTCGCCAACAGGGCGGCGCCGCGCCGGATCGCTGGTCACCCTTCCCGGTGCAGGACTGGTCGACGCATGCCCGCCCCGGAGCCGGACCCGTACGCCGCTGTCGACCCCTCGTGGGGACCGCCACGACCCTCCGGCACCTCCGGTCCGACCGGTCCGCACCCGCCCCTGCCCGACCGTGGACCACGGTGGCTGCCCCTGGTGGCCGTGGTGCTGGTCACCGTCCTGGTTGCAGGTGGAATGTTCGCGGCCGTGCGCGTCGGTGCCACCACCAGCGCCACCGCGGCGTCGGCCTACCTGCCGACTGACGGACAGGCCGCCTACCAGCAGCGATCGACCACCGTGGGCAGCGAGACCGTCACCAGCACCGACGTCCAGGAGTCGGACGTCCGGACCGGACTGCAGATGCTCGGCGGGGTGGACTGGACCCTGGGCCTGAAGATCTCGGCCGCGGTCGGCAGCGATCACCCTGACCGGATGCGGTTCTGGCGCACGACCGGCTCCGAGATCGGTGATCTCGGAAGCAGCCAGCAGGACGTGCACGTGTACCGGGTTGACGGCGCGGTCGAGCTGATCGCCGCCTCCGATCAGGGAGGCGCCGACGTCTACTCCCCGGCTCTGGTGGAGCTGCCGGCCCAGGTGGCGCCCGGGGACAGCTGGTCGGGCGCCGGGAAGGTGGGCGGTCGCGACTACCGCAGTGACTTCCGCGCCGCCGCGGCCGAGCCGGGGTGCCTTCGGGTCAGCGGCACGGTGGCGGAGTCCACGGCGGCCGGCCAGCCGGGCACCGTGCGGGAGGTGCAGAAGACCTGGTGCGAGCGCCGGGGGGTGGTGCTGGAGCAGATCGTCCGCGGCGAGGTGTCGGTCCGGGTCGACACCATCGCGAGACCGGCGGCCGACCCCACCCTGCGGACCGTCGGCGAGGAGTGGTCGTGGAGCGATCCGGCACGCTGGCGGCGTCGCGACTTCGACCTGATGTCGGCCGACGCGAGCCTGGGCTCCGGCCCGATGGCCGGTGCGCCCGGCGCCGTGCCCCCTGTGCTGACCGCCTCCGGACTGATCATCCGCACGACCAGCGGGGACGATCTGGTCGCCACCACCCCCAAGACCGTCGACCGCTGGACCTCCCTGTGGCGGATGCACCCCGGCGGCACGGTCCTGTCGGCGGCGGCCTTCGGTGACGTGGTGCTGGCCACCACCAGCCGGCGCGAGCTGGTGGCATACTCCGACGCCGGGGTGCGCCTGTGGAGCGTCCGCCTCGATGACGTCGCCTTCTGGGCGCCGGTCCGGGTGAACGATCGTCGGGTCGCGGTGGCGGACGCGGCGGGCGGCGTACGGGTCGTGGATCTGCTGTCCGGCGAGGTGGCGTGGCAGCAGCGGGTGAGCGCCCAGGTCAGTGCGCCGGTGGTCGCCACGCCGCAGGTGGTGGTGCTGCAGGACGCGGGAGGCACCACCACCGCGTTCGCCGCCGACACCGGCCGGCAGCTGTGGTCGAAGGACGTGTCCGGCACCCGTGGCGCCGTGATCGGCGGGGTCGTGGTGATCCGACAGGATGCGACGTTGGAGGCCCTGGACCTCTGGACCGGCCGTCACCGGTGGCTGCTTCCCCAGGCGGGGACGCTGGATGCGCTCGAGCCCTTCGGCGACGTGCTGATCGCGTCCACCCAGCTCGGCACCTCGGTGATCGACGAGCGCGGGACGATCCGGCGCGAGCTGCCGCCGTACGAGTGGGTCAGCGTGGTGGGCGACACGATGGTCGGCTGGGGTCGGGCCGAGGCCGAGTTCCGAGATCGGGATCTCCTCCTGCTGGCCACCATCGACACCCCGGACGTGACGTTCAAGGAAGCGGGCCTGCCGCCGATCCCGTACCGGCAGGGGGTGGTCGCCTTCGGGCGCGGCTGGACCTTCACGACCTGGAGCGACGAGCCGTGACCGTCGAACGGCGGGCCGCTGCGGTGCGGTCGGTGCGGTCGGTCGTCGACCAGGCCGTGGTCGCGAAGGTGCGCGAGGGCCGGCTCCGCGACGAGAGCTGGCCGTACGGTCTGCGTGCCGTCGTCCTGGTCGGTGTCCTGCTGACCGCGCTGACCGCGCTGCTCGCCCTGTTCGCCGGGCCGATCCGTGGCTGGTCGGATCTGACCGTTCCCAACTCGCTGGCCAGCAGCGTGCCCGACGACCTGGTCTGGGTGCTGATCTTCCTGCTCGCCTTCTGCCTCGCCCTCTTCGTCACCGCCGCCGTCCACGGACCGTGGTGGATGAAGGCCCTCGGTCTGACGGCGCTCGTCATGCTGCTGGGGGTCTGGTCGGCGGCCACCACCACGACCCGGGGGCTGACCCTGGCAGTGGTGGCCGGTGTGGCCACGATCGCGGTCGTGGCGGTGCTGACCGTCGTCCGCCGTCGTCGCGGTCTGGGCTGGTGGGAGTTCCCGGTCGTTCTCGGGCTGATCGGGTCCGTGCTGGCGCTCTGCCTGGTGGACTACGCCGAGTCGGAGCGGTTGACCGGCTTCCGGCTGGCCCCGGTCTTCCTGGACCAGACGATGAATCTGCTCGCCTTCCTCGTGCTCCCCGCCGCTTTCGCGGCCGGAGCGGCGGTGGCTGAGATCGCGGTCGGTCTGACCGTGGCGGCCGCCCGGACGGCTCAGCGACAGAGCCGGGGGCGGTGGCCGTACGTGGTGCTCGGTGCGGCGGTGGTGCTGCGGCTGCTGCAGGAAGGACGCCGTCTCTGGGTCCTCGATCCGGTGAACAGCGGTTGGATCGCCCTGCTTCCCGCCGTCGGGCTGGTGGCGGCCATCACCGGACTCGGCTGGCTCATCACCCGGCTGACTCCCCTCGATCACGTGCCGGTGATCAGCCTGCCCGACGACCTGAGCCGGATCGCCGTGCCGGTCGGTGCAGCTGTGATCGCGATGCTCCTCCCCGTCTACGTCTTCGTGTTCGGCTTCCAGATCGTCGTCAGCGTCAACCCGAGGGGCGCGCCCGGTGGCTTCGATCCCAGCCCGCTGATCGATCGACTGGTCGACGGCTTCCGGGCCGTCCTCGGCGTGCTGCTGGTGGCGCTGGCCCTCTGGCAGGCCCGCAGGGGACGAGCGGGGCTCGCGTTGGTGCTCGGCGCGGCGGGTCTGGTGCTGGTGGGGTTGGCCGGTCGCCTGCTGACCGGCTACCGGTGGGCACTTCGGATCGACCCGGACGCTCTGGTCTCGGTCACCACCCTCGTGATCGTCGTGGTGCTGTTCGTCCTGCTGGTGCGCCAGACGCTGTCGCGGGACCGGGCGCTGGGGCTGGCCGCCGTCCTGGTGCTGGCCGCCCTGCTGTCGGTCCGCTCGGTCATCACCGACCCCTTCGGCGCCCTGCTGGGCTACGGCGGGGTGGCCTTCGTCCTCTTCGGTGTGATCTGGGACTTCCTGACGGGCTCGAGCTGGGCGAACGCCGACGGGCGGCGGATCCGGCAGCCGGTCCGGGTGCTGCTGGCCCTGGGCTACCCGCTGCTGACGATCACCATCGTGGCCGCCGACGCCTTGATCCGACGGCCCCGTACGTTCTCCGACGTGACCGCCTTCGCCGAGCTCGGCGAGCTGGTGCTGGGTACGGCGCTCCTGGCCGCCGCCACCGTCGTCGTCCTCTCCGCAGTTCGGGCCGACCGCACCGTCGCGTAGCCAGCGTCCGCGATCCGAGCAGGGGGTGTGCGTTTTCCGACCACGGTCGGCTTTCGCCGGTTCCGGACCGCTGCGGGTGTGCGTTTTCCGACCACGGTCGGCTTTCGCCGGTTCCGGACGACTGCAGGTGTGCGTCTTCCGACCACGGTCGGCCTTCGCCCGTCCCCGGCGCGATGCGAAGCCGTCGCCCATCGGCCCGTACGAGCAGCGAGCAGAGGACAACACTGTCGGTGGTGCGTGGTGGAATCTCCTGGCACCACCGAGACGTCACACCCGAGCGATCCAGGACTTCATGTACACCCTCGTTCGACCCCCGCGGGAGCGGCTGACCGCGCCCGAGCTCGACCCGTTCCAGCGGGCCGTGGTGGACCATCCCGGCGGGCCCCTGCTGGTGCTGGCCGGGCCCGGGACGGGCAAGACCACGACCCTGGTGGAGTCGGTGGTCGACCGGGTCGAGAACCGTGGCGTCACCCCGGACCGGGTGCTGGTCCTGACCTTCTCCCGCAAGGCAGCGGCCGATCTGCGCACCCGGATCGCGGCCCGCCAGGGTCGGTCGGTGGTGACGCCGATGGTGCTGACGTTCCACGCCTTCTGCTACGCCCTGGTGCGCAGGTTCGCCGACACGGACCCGTTGGCCCCGCCGCTGCGCCTGCTGACCGCACCCGAGCAGGAGTTCAGGATCCGCGAGACGCTGGCCGGCAGCCGAGAGACGCGTCGGGTGAGCTGGCCCGACAGCCTGGAGCGCGCCTTCGGCACCCGGGCGTTCGCCTCCGAGGTGCGCTCGGTGGTGGCCAAGGCGCGCCAGCTCGGGATGGATCCCGAGGACATCATCGCCGCCGGCACCGAGGCGGGGCGCCCGGAGTGGGTGGCGGTGGGGGAGTTCTTCGAGGAGTATCTCGACGTGCTCGACGCCGAGCAGGTCGTCGACTACGCCGAGCTCGTGCACCGCAGCCGAATCCTGTTGGCCGATCCCGAGATCGCCCAGCGCCTCCGCGGCGAGATCGACGAGGTGTTCGTCGACGAGTACCAGGACACCGATCCCGCCCAGGTCCGGTTGCTCCAGGTGATCGCCGGAGGCGGACGCAACCTGGTCGTGGTCGGTGATCCGGATCAGTCGGTGTACGCGTTCCGCGGCGCCGAGGTGCGCGGCATCCTCGAGTTCGCGGATCGGTTCCGGACGACGGGCGGCGCGCCTGCCCCCGTGCTGGCGTTGGGGGAGACCCGCCGCTTCGGTCGGGCCCTGCTCGCGGCCAGCCGTCGGATAGCGACGCGACTCGCACTGCCGGGATCGTTGCCGGCGGAGATCCGGGACACCTTCCGATCGCCGCATTCGGCGCCGGGTCTGCCGTACGGGCGGGTCGAGGCCTACACCTACGACTCCGCCGGCGCGGAGGCCGACCAGATCGCCGAGCTGCTCCGGGCCGCGCACCTGCGGGACGGGGTGGCCTGGGACGCGATGGCGGTG
This sequence comes from uncultured Actinomycetota bacterium, assembly GCA_963794405.1. Taxonomy (GTDB): domain Bacteria; phylum Actinomycetota; class Actinomycetes; order Propionibacteriales; family Propionibacteriaceae; genus Microlunatus. The sequence continues at coordinate 102,719 of CAWCDP010000010.1, read as the reverse complement.
CTGGTCCGGTCCGGGCGCGCGATGATCCCGGCCCTCAGCCGAGCGCTGAGCGCGGCCGGCGTGCCGGTGGAGGTCGCGGGGGACGAGATCCCGTTGGCCATCGACCCGGCCGTCAGCCCCCTCCTGCTGGGTCTGCAGGTCGCGGCCCGCGGACGCAGCATCGACCCGGACGACGCCCAGGTGCTGCTCACCTCCCCGCTGGGCGGCTTGGATGCGATGGCGGTCCGGCGGCTCGGCCGTGGTCTGCGACGGGCCGAGCGGGCCGAGCTCGCCGGCACGGCTCTGCCACGGCCGTCTGGTCAGCTGATCGCCACCGCGCTGCGACACCCGGAGCTGATCGCCGAGCTCGGTGCGGACGGCGACCGTCCCGAGCTGCGAGGAGCGGCGGCACTGGCCGGTCTGCTGCAGCGGTGCGAGCGGCGCATCGCCGACGGCGGCACGGCGGAGGAGGCCCTGTGGGTGCTGTGGTCCGGCACCCGGTGGCCCGAGCGCCTGCGCGAGCAGGCGGCAGTGGGCGGGGAGTCGGGTCGTCGGGCCAACCGGGACCTGGACGCGATCTGTGCCCTGTTCGACATCGCCCACCGCTCCGAGGAGGTGTCGGGGCTGAGGGGGGTGACCGGCTTCCTGGCCGAGGTCGAAGGTCAGCAGATCCCGGCGGACACGCTCGGCGAGGCCGATCTGCGCGGCTCGGCCGTCCGGCTGCTGACCGCGCACCGCGCCAAGGGACTCGAGTGGGACGTGGTGGTCGTGGCCGGTGTGCAGGAGGGTGCCTGGCCGGACATCCGCCGGCGGGGTTCGCTGCTGGAACCGGACCGACTGGGCCCGCACGGACTCACCGAGATCGAGCCGACGGCGTCCCGGATCGCCGAGGAGCGACGGCTGTTCTACGTCGCCTGCACCCGGGCGCGCCGGAGGTTGGTGGTGACCGCGGTCGCCGGGACGGAGGGTGAGGGCGACCAGCCGTCCAGGTTCTTGACCGAGCTGGGCGCCCGGGTGGTGCCAGTCGCCGGGCGGCCGCGGCGACCACTGACCCTGGCCGCGCTGGTCGCGGAGCTCCGTCGGACCTGCGCGGACCCCGAGTCGCCGCCCGCCCTGCGGGAGGAGGCGGCCGCCCGGTTGGCCCGCCTCGCCGACTCCGTCGACGAGCACGGTCGGCCGCTGGTGCCCATGGCGGATCCGGTGCGCTGGTGGGGGATGCGGGAGCTCTCGGACGCGGACGAGGCGGTCAGCGCGCCCGATCAGCCGATCGCGCTCTCGGGCAGCCAGCTCGCCGGGCTGCTGGGCTGCCCGCGGCAGTGGTTCCTGTCGCGCAAGGGTCAGGCCGACCCGGCGAGGAACACGGCCGCCACCTTCGGCTCGGTGATCCACGTGCTGGCCGACCACGGTGCGCGGTCCGGCGTGCCGGCCGCCGAGCTGGCCACTCATCTGGAGCAGGTGTGGGACCAGCTCACCTTCGACGCCAACTGGCTGTCCTCGGTCGAGCGTGCCGAGGCGGAGGCCGCCCTGGACCGGTTCGCCACCTGGCAGGCGGCGCGACCCGGGATGGAGCTGCTCGGCACCGAGGTGCGGTTCCGGGTGCTGGTCGACCTCGGGTCGGACCGGGTGCTGCTGACCGGCAGCGCCGATCGGGTGGAGCGTGACCCCCAGGGTCGGATCCGGATCGTCGACTTCAAGACCTCCCGGTCGGCCCCGCAGTCGGCCGATGTTGCCGTCCAGGACCAGATGGGGGTCTACCAGCTCGCGGTGCTGGCCGGCGCCTTCGACGAGCTGGCGGGCCCGGGCGCCCGTCCGGCCGGCGCGGAGCTCGTCTACCTGCGGCTGCCCGATGCCCCGGCGGGCGCCGGAGGGTTGCTGCCCAAGTCGTTCCACCAGGCCTCGCTCGACGACGTTCCGTTCCCGACCGACGATCCCGACGACGGGCCGGACCTCAGCGACCTCCCGGCCGACCTCGATCTGCAGCCGACCTGGGTGCACCGTCGGCTGGCGGTGGCGGCCCATCTGGTCCGCCGCGAGCGATTCGTCGCGCGGGTCGGCCCCGGCTGTCGCTACTGCCCCTTCGCGGCCAGCTGTCCGGCCCGGGCCGCGGGACGGCAGGTCGTCCGATGAGGGTGATAGATCTACCCGTCAAGGACCGTTCCGGTGCCGCCTTCAGCGATCCGGAACAGCTGTCCGAGGCCCTGGACATCCCGTTCTCCGAGCAGCAGCTGGCGGCGATCACCGCCCCGCTGGAGCCCGGCGTGATCATCGCCGGCGCTGGCTCGGGCAAGACCACGGTGATGGCCGCCCGGGTCGTCTGGCTGGTCGGCACGGGGGAGGTCCGGCCCGAGGAGGTGCTCGGTCTGACCTTCACCCGCAAGGCGGCCGCGGAGCTCTCCCTGCGCGTCCGGTCGGCGCTCGAGCGCGCCGGGGTGGTGCCCGCCGACGGGGTCGACGCCGGTGGGGAACAGCTGATCATGACGTACGACGCCTTCGCCGCCCGTCTGGTCGCCGAGCACGGGTTGCGGCTCGGCTACGAGACCGACCCGACCATGATCACCGGAGCCACCCGCTACCGGCTCGCTTCCCGGGTGGTCAGGGACGCCGCCGGCCCGTTCGAGCACATCTCGCGGCTGCGGCCGGCGTCGGTGACGGAACGCGTGCTGCGGCTCGACGCCGATCTGCAGCAGCACCTGGTCTCGGTGCCCGAGCTGGATCCGCACGCCCACGCCCATCTGCTCGAGCTGGCGTCGGCACCCCTCAACCGCAACGGCAACGTGTACGCCGACCTGAAGAAGGCCTCCGCCGCTGCGCACGAACGGCTGGAGCTGGCCAGTCTGGTGGTGGCCTACCAGCGGCTCAAGCAGCGGCTCGGGGTGGTCGAGTTCGCTGACCAGATGGCCATCGCGGCGCGGCTGGCGCAGGAGGTGCCGGCGGTGTGCGAGCTCGTCCGGTCGGCGTACCGGGTGGTGCTGTTGGACGAATACCAGGACACCTCCGCCGCCCAGGCGCAGATGCTGCGGGGACTGTTCTCCGGCCGCACCCCGAGCGAGGGGATGGGCCACCCGGTGACCGCGGTGGGGGACCCGTTCCAGGCCATCTACGGCTGGCGTGGGGCGGCGGCCAGCAACATCACCTCCTTCGCCGAGCAGTTCCGGACGGCGCGGGGTCGACCCGCCGCGCGGTTCGCGCTGACCGTCAACCGACGCAGTGGGCAGACCATCCTGGACGTGGCCAACGTCCTCAGTCGACCGCTCAGGGACGAGGGGAAGGCCGTCGGCTCGTCGACCCCGGAGGCCGGGGCGGGCGCGGACGGGACGGGTTTCCTGGTGGCACCGTCGCAGACCCCACCCGGGACCGTCCGGGCGGCGACGTTCTCCACCTGGCCCGAGGAGGTCAGCTGGATCGCCGACCAGGTGGTCGTGGCCCGCACCGACGGCAGTGCCCCGCACTGGGCCGACATCGCCGTGCTGACCCGGCGCAACGCCGACATCGGTCCGCTCTACGCCGAGCTGACCGCACGGGACGTGCCGGTGGAGATCGTCGGACTCGGTGGACTGCTCTCGCTGCCGGAGGTGATGGACGTGACCGCGACGCTGCGGGTGCTGGAGGACGTCACCGCCAACCCGGATCTGATCCGGCTGCTGACCGGGCCGCGCTGGCGGATCGGGGCGCGCGACCTGGCCCTGCTGGGCCGGCGCGCTCGCGAGCTGGCTCAGGTCGACGGACGGATCGGCACCGAAGAGGATGCCGCCGACGTGCTCCGGGACCTGGAGGGCGCCGTCGCCGACGTCGATCCGACCGAGATGGTCAGCCTGCTCGACGCGGTCGAGAGCCCGGGCGAGCTCCCGTACTCGTCGGTGGCGTTGACCCGCTTCGGCCAGCTGGCCGCCGAGCTGTCTGCCCTCCGGCGGCACACGGGGGAGCCGGTGCTCGATCTGTGCCGCCGCGTCGTGGCCACCCTGGGGCTGGAGGTGGAGCTGATGGCCACCCCCGAGCTCGATCGGACCAACCGGCGGGACCAGCTCGGAGCCTTCTTCGACGCGGTGGCCGGTTACGTCGACGTGGACGGCGACGCCTCGCTCGCCGGCCTGCTGGCCTACCTGCAGGCCGAGCTCGACACCGGCTCCGGGCTGGAGCAGGCCGTCCCGTCGGACCGCGAGGCGGTGAAGCTGCTGACCGTGCACCGGGCGAAGGGCCTGGAGTGGGAGGTGGTCTTCCTGCCCGCCCTGATGAAGGGCGTCTTCCCCAGCGACCGGGTGACCGACAACTGGCTCACCAACCCGGGGGTGCTGCCGGCGGACCTGCGCGGGGACGCCGGCTCCATCCCGCAGCTGCGCGAGACCACGAACGCAGCCGTCCAGTCGTACAAGGAGGCGCTCAAGGACCAGCAGCTGCGCGCCGAGGACCGGTTGGCTTACGTCGCCGCCACCCGTGCCCGCCGGGTGCTGATCGGCACCGGTCACACCTGGCGGGCCGACCAGGTGCGGCCACGGGTCCGGGCCACCTACCTGGACGCGGTCCTGGCCGAGGCCGAGCGCCAGGACGAGGTGCGCGCCGAAGCGCCGCCGGCCGCTGCCACCAACCCGCTGGTGACGGCGAGCGCTCCGGTGCCGTGGCCGGCTCCGTACGATCCGGAAGCCTGGCGACACCGCCGCGAGGCGTCGGCGGCGGTCGAGGCATCGCGGCGCCGACAGGCCGAGACCGGCAGCTACGAGCCGTCCGGGGGTCCGGGAGCCGAGCTGCTGCTCGACGGCCTCGAGACGACCGCGCGGTGGGACGCCGACCTGGAGCGCCTGCTGGCGGAGCTGGCGGCCGCCCGCGCGGAGCGCACCGAGGTGCAGCTCCCCGACACGCTCTCGGCGATGTCGCTGCTGCGACTGCAGCGCGATCCCCAGGGTCTGGCGGCCGAGATCGCGCGGCCGATGCCGACGCCGCCGTCGCGGACGGCGCGCTTCGGCACCCGGTTCCACCAGTGGGTGGAGCGCTACTTCGGGCCCGCCCTGCAGACCGGTCAGCTCGGTCAGCAGCAGCTGCTGGATCCCGACGACCTGCCCGACTCCGCCGACGGCGAGACCACCGACGAGGCGGGACTGCGCGAGCTCTGCGCCGCCTTCCTGGCCGGCGCGTACGGCAGTCGGGTGCCGTACGCCGTCGAGGCGCCCGTCACGATGCTGGTGGACGGAACGCTGGTCCGTGGTCGGATCGACGCCGTCTACGACCTGCGATCGGACCGCGATCGGGGACCGTACGACTTCCAGGTGGTCGACTGGAAGACGGGTCGGGCCGACGGTACGGACCCGCTGCAGCTCGCGATCTACCGCCAGGCATGGGCCGAGGTGTACCGGATCCCCCCGGAACGGGTGGACGCGGTGTTCTACCTGGTGGCGACCGACTCCGTCGTCCGACCCGAGGGGCTCCCCGGCCGGGCCGAGATCGCTCGGCTGATCGCCGGATCGGAGCCGGACGAGCCGACCGCCGACCTGGTTTAGGCTTGTGCGGTGCTCAACTGGGCCATGGCCAGCGATCTCGACCGGGTCGACCACCACCGCCGCTCGGCGGACTGGGTGTCGAACCTGTGGCGAGCCGACGACGCAAAGCTGCTGAAGCTGGACGAGGAGTCCCGCTTCACCACCAACGTGGGAGGCAGCAAGCTGCGGATGACCAAACCGTTCGTGGAGTACGACAGCCAGCGGCACCGCCTGCTCGGCATGCTCAACGGCACCCCGATCTTCGCCGTGGAGGCGCTGACCGAGGGCGAGGTGCACGACTTCCGCGAAGTCGCCTTCCAGCTCAGCGACAACGAGCGCGACATCGCCGCCACCGCTGCCGCCGTCACCAACTGGCATCGGGCCGAGCGGTTCTGCGGCCGCTGCGGTGGCGGGACCGTGGTGATCAACGGCGGGTACGCCCGGCACTGCGACGCCTGCGACGAGGACCACTTCCCGCGGACGGATCCAGCCGTCATCGTGGGCGTGCTGGACGCCTCCGACCGGCTGCTGCTGGGTGGCCAGCCGAGCTGGGGGAACCGGGTGTCGGTGCTCGCCGGGTTCGTCGAGGTCGGGGAGTCGCTGGAGCAGACCATCCACCGCGAGATCGGCGAGGAGGCCGACATCGCGGTCGGTGAGACGCGCTACTTCGGCAGCCAGCCCTGGCCGTTCCCCCGCTCGCTGATGGTCGGCTACTTCGCCCGTGCCGCTTCGACGGCGATCTGCGTGGACGCCGACGAGCTGTCGCACGCGGCCTGGATGTCGCGCCAGGACGTGCGGTCGGCGGTGGCGTCCGGCGAGATCGGTCTTCCCGGCGGCAGCTCGATCGCCTCACGCATGATCGCGGCCTGGCTGGACGAGGAACCCGATCTGATCTGAGGGCGCGGTCGGTCCGCCGGCGCGTAGGCTGCGGTTCTGACCGGTCGATCACACGGTGAGGTGGCCCCACATGTCGCAGCGCAGACTCGACGCCCACGACCGGCCGTCACCCGCACGCCGTGGGTCGTCGGAGAAGCCTCGACGAGATGTCGGCGGACGAGGCCCGGGCACTCCGGTCTCCGGCCGACGTCCTGGCTCTGCAGCAGCGGGCCGGCAACGCAGCGGTCAGTGGGATGCTGGCGGCGCCGGTCCAGCGGTGGGCCTGGGTCTCCGCGTCGCAGGTGATGCCGACCGAGCCGGGGCTCGCCCCGCGGATGAAGACGTACACCACCGACAGCACGGTGCGCGACTACGGCAGCATGGCCGAGTTCGCCGACCATGCGGCCGGGAAGACCGACTACCTGGGCAACCTCCCGGCCACCTCCGGCAGCCCGGGGACCTGGGTCAGGTTCGCGCCCGGTGGCACCAATCTGCTCGGTGAGGACCACACCAAGGTCACCATGGAGCATGTCGCACCCGCGGTCGGCTCGACCAGCTTCACCTACGAGCCCTTCGCCACCGATGACCTCAGTGGCCGGCCGGGGATGAAGGCGGCGTACGAGACGGAGAACGCCGACAACTTCGCCCGGTTCGGCGTCTCCATGCAGCCGGACAAGCGACAGTTCGGGGGCGAGTCGCTGTTCCCGAAGATCGCGTTCGCCTTCGTCCTCCTGCAGCCGTACGTGGACGGGTCCGGTTCGTTGGACGACCTGAAGGCCGGCCAGTACGTGGGGCAGCCGCTGCAGCGGTATCTCAAGATCGCCTGGGGCTACGCGGCGGACGTCGTGGACGAGGTGGCCCAGCTGAAGCAGGCGAAGAGCGTGGTGCCGCCCGCCCACGCCCAGCTCGCGGCCACCTACACGGCGACCAAGGGCGATCTCGACGGCTTCATCACGGCGTTGCCGGTGGACGGCTATCTGGGGGCCAGCCTGGACAGCACCGCCGGTCGGCGGAAGCTGCCCTCCCTGGCTCGGCTCAACCGGGCTGTCGTCGCCTCGATGACCGTACGGATGCAGACCGACACCGGCATCACCGCGGAGGAGCGGACTCGCCTGAACGCGATGCCCCGCGGCACGGCCGCGCAGCAGGGGACGGCCTTCGCGGCCTGGCGGAACCTGCACTTCTCTCACACCACCCGCGCCGCTGTGGCCCGCGGGGTCCGCTACGTAGGGATGGGCCGGGAGCACCTGACCTACCTGAAGGACGAGGGCCTGCCGCGCGGCAGCCGGGGCTACGACATGGTGGCCAAGGACCTGATCGACTTCGAGACCCTGACCACCAACCTCAAGAACACGGCACGAAACCCCTGAGGTGTCGATCATGGATGATTCCGGCTGGCCGAACGCGCGCCTGCGACTGCTCCGGCGGGCCGCCGCGCCCGGTGCCCCGAGTCGGGAGGACACGGTCACGGTGTGGCTGGACGGATCCCGGCTGAAGCTGCGCGACGAGTCGGGCCGCCCCTTCCCGGACGTGCTGGACGAGGTCACGTCACCGCGGGGGTTCGGTCGACCGGCCCGCTCCATCGAGGACCTGATGTCGGCCTGGACACCGGCGACCACCTTGCGGCCGACCGAGATCCTCGTCGACCTCGGGGCTGGTGAGACTGTCGTACGTGAGAGGGGCGACGAGCCGTGGCGGATCCCGGTCGGCACGACGCGTGCTCTCGTCGACCTGGTGCTGACCGGTGGACGCGAGCAGGCGTTGACCCCGACCGGGGAGGAGCGGTTCCTCGAGCGAGACTGTCGCGCATACCGGTTCACGCTGGACGGCACGGAGGACGGCGTGCGGTTCAGCACCGTCGTCGACTGGCTGGTGTCCGGCCCCTACCTGCTGCGCCGTGAGCTGCGGGACGCCGACAACTCCGGACGCTGGATGACCAGCGAGGTCGTCGAGCTCGTCGAAGGCGACGTCGGCGGAGACGACCTCGCTCTCGGTTGACCCCTGCCGCCCGCCGCCAGACCCCCGACGCTAGACCCGCCGACCGACAGACCCGCCAGGCCCTTAGAAACCAGGCGCGAGGCGTCAGGTTTTACAGACCCGAAACGTCTCAGGTCGTGTCAGGAAACGCACTCCTCGTAGCGTCCCGCTGAGAACGCTTCAGTCAACTCTCAGCGAGGGGATCCATGAGCACAGTCGAGGCCGCGGTGACGGCCAAGCACCCCGTCGACCAGATCCCACCCCTGGCCCGGCTCGCGCCGCTGGGTCTGCAGCACGTCCTGGCCATGTACGCCGGCGCGGTAGCCGTGCCGCTGATCGTCGGTGGGGCACTGGTGCAGGCCGGCAAGCTCGCCCCGAGCGATCTTCCGTACCTGATCAGCGCCGATCTCTTCGTGGCCGGCATCGCCACCTTGATCCAGTCCGCTGGGCTTCTGGCGCTTCGGTGTCCGCCTGCCCCTGATGCAGGGCTGCACCTTCGCCGCCGTGACACCGATGATCGCCATCGGCAACCAGTACGGCATCACCGCCATCTACGGCTCGGTGATCGCCTCGGGTGTCTTCATGATGCTGCTGGCCCCGGTGTTCGCGAAGCTGCTCAGGTTCTTCCCACCGTTGGTCACCGGCACCGTGATCTTGATCATCGGGTTGTCCCTGATGCCGGTCGCCGCCGGGTGGGCCGGCGGCGGGGTGGCCTCGCGACGACTTCGGGGCACCGATCAACCTGGCCTTCGCGGCCACGACCTTGATCATCATCTTGTTGATCGAGCGGTTCGCCCCGCCGGCCTTCGCCCGGCTGTCCATCCTGCTGGGGCTGCTGATCGGCACGCTGGTGGCGGTGCCCTTCGGGTTGACCGACTTCTCGCACGTGGCGGATCAGGCCTGGTTCGGGGTCAGCACCCCGTTCCACTTCGGCTTCCCGACGTTCCAGCTCAGCGCCATCGTGTCGATGTGCATCGTGGCGCTGGTGATCATGACCGAGACCACGGGCGACATGCTCGCCGTCGGTGAGATCGTCGACAAGCACGTGAGCCCGCGCCGGTTGGCCGACGGCCTGCGGGCGGACGGTCTGTCCACCGTGCTCGGCGGCGTGTTCAACACGTTCCCCTACACCGCGTTCGCCCAGAACGTCGGGCTGGTGTCGCTGACCGGGGTGAAGTCGCGCTACGTCGCGACCTTCGCCGGTGGGGTGCTGATCATCCTCGGTCTGCTGCCCAAGCTGGGCGCGGTCGTCGAGGGCATCCCGGTGGCGGTGCTCGGCGGCGCCGGCATCGCCCTGTTCGGCATGGTCGCCGCCAGCGGTGTGCGGACGCTCGGCAAGGTGCACCTGACCAACAGCAACATCCTGGTGATCGCGGTCGCCGTCGGTGTCGGCCTGCTGCCGACCGTGAGCCCGGAGCTCTACGCCGAGTTCCCGGTCTGGTTCCAGATCATCTTCGACTCCGGCATCTCGGCAGGGGCGATGACCGCCATCGTGTTGAACCTGCTGCTCAACAGCGACGCCGCCAACAAGCGGGTCAAGGGAGAGGGCGACCACTCCGCCTACGACGCGGTCCGCTCGGCCGCTGCCGACACCGAGGTCCGCTAGCCCCTCAGCCCAACCGCCTCTCAGCCCAACCGCCCGCGCAGTCCGCTGGCCCGGTTCGCCGGGCGGCGGACCGCGCGGCGTACGGCTTCCTCCGAGCCGAACACCTGCACCCGGCGGCTGGCCCGGGTCACGGCCGTGTAGAGCAGCTCGCGCGTCAGCAACGGCGACTCCGGTGGCGGGAGCACGAACGACACGACGTCGAACTGGCTGCCCTGGGCCCGGTGCACGGTCATCGCGTGGGTGGTCTGCACGGCGTCCAGGCGGACGGGGGAGATGAGCACCGGGGAGCTGCCCCGCCCGAAGGCGGCCCGCACCCCGCTCCCTCGACGGCGACCACCACCCCGGTGTCGCCGTTGAAGAGGTTCAGGTCGTAGTCGTTCACGGTGACCAGCAGGGGTCGCCCGAGATACCACTCGCCGTCGTCGCCGTAGCCGGGCACGGCCTCGGCCAGCCAGCGTTCGGCCTCGGTGCTCCACCGCGACACCCCGAACGGTCCGTGCCGGTGCGCACAGAGCAGGCGGTGCCGGTCGAGAGCGGTCAGGGCCCCGACCACGTCGCCGGCGGCGGACGCCGTCCGCAGGGCCGCGCCCGCCTCGGCGACCGCGGCGGCCAGCGGCTCGATCCCCGCGGGCCGGGCCGGAGACAGATCGGTCTCGACGAACACGACGTCCTCCGCGCCGCGGCGCAGCACCTCGACCGCGGCGTCCGGATCCTCCGCCCGCACGGCCCGGGCGAGATCCTCGATCGCGCCGCCGTACCGCCAGGTCCGTTGCAGGCGGACCACGGGGGAGGCGGTGTCGGGTGCTGGAGCGGAGAGGGCTCCGGTGATGTCGGCCAGCACGGCACCGGCCTCCACCGACGAGAGCTGGTCCGGGTCGCCGACCAGCACCAGCCGCGCGTCGGGCCGGACCGCCTCCAGCAGCCGGGCCATCAGGGTCAGCGACACCATGGACATCTCGTCGACCACCACCACGTCGTACGGCAGCCGGTTGTCGGCGTGGTGTCGGAAGCGTCCGCGGCTGCTGGGCAGCCAGCCGAGCAACCGGTGCAGCGTGACCGCGGAGAGGTCGGCGACCCGCGCCACGTCGTCGGGGTCGAGCCGGTTGCGGGCATCGGCCAGCGCCTCCGACAGCCTGGCGGCGGCCTTGCCCGTCGGTGCGGCCAGCGCGATCCGCGGCGGTCGCCCGGGCTGGTCGCCGAGCATGGCGAGCACCTTGGCGACGGTGGTCGTCTTGCCGGTGCCCGGCCCGCCGGCCAGGACGGTGACCCACTGGCGGGCGCAGACCTCCGCCGCTCGGCGCTGCAGGTCCTCCTCACCAGGGGCCAGGCCGTCGCCGGAGAAGAGGCGATCGAGAGCGACGGTCAGCCGCTCGTCGTCCACGGTGGGTGGGGGCGCGGACCGGCGCTCGACGAGCTGGCGGCGAACCGCCTCCTCCTGCCGCCAGTAGCGCTCCAGATAGAGGTTCCCGGCCACCAGCCGCAGCGGCCGTCCGTCGGGGGCGTCCGGCCCGTCGGCGAGGGCCCGGCTCGCCCGGCAGCGGGCGAGCCAGGCGGAGGGCTCGGGCCACGGCAGGTCGGCCACCTCCAGGCCCTCCTCGGCCGCCTCGAACACGTCATCGGCCACGGTGGTCAGGTCGACGCAGACCGAGCCGAGGCGCAGCGCCCGCACGGTCAGGGCCAGGGCGAGCGCCACGCTCTCGTCCGACTCGCCGGTGATCCTGCCCACCGTCGCCGCGGTGTGGACATCGGCGAGGTCGAGCACGCCGGCGGCGTTGAACGTGGCCAGCAGCCCGGTCGCCCGGGTGGCCAGCGGCCCGTCGGTCGTCCCGCGCGCATCCGTGGCGGTCATCGCGGGCCCCGATCCAGCAGGTCCGACAGCTCGGTGATCAGCGCGGCCGGCGGTCGCCAGCTGAACACCCCGTGCGGTACACCCGCGACGCGGGGCGTCGACGGTCCCGCCATGCCGCGGAGGAACAGGTAGAGCGCACCACCGAGATGGAGGTCCGGGTCGTAGTCGGACAACCGCCAGCGCAGCATCCGGTGCAGAGCCACCTCGTACAGCAGCGCCTGCAGCGGGTAGTGCGCCGCCTGCATGGCTGCGGCCATGACCGAGGGCGCATAGTCGGCCACGGTCAGCTCACCGGGCTCGCCGCGACCGAGCCAGTTGGTCTTGTAGTCCACGACGAGGTAGCGGCGCGCCGTCGGCGGGCCGACCCGCAGCACCGCGTCGATGCTGCCCGTGAGATAGCCCCTCAGTGACTCCTCGGCCAGCGGCGGATGGCTGAGCAGATCGCCGTAGCCGACCAGGGGATCGTCGCCGACGAGGTGGTCGGCCAGCACCGGCGCCAGGTCACCGAGCCGGATGTCGGCTCGGGGTCGGTCGCCGCCCGCCAGAGGCAGCTCGAACACGAGCTCGCAGAGACGGTCGGCGGGGCTCAGCTCGGCCAGCGACCGGTCGTCGGCCAGCGGACCCAAGCGGAGTGACCAGGCTCGGGAGCAGCGCCTCGGCCAGGACCTCGGCCGAAAGGTCGCCGTGGGGCAGGCGGGACAGGGCATCAGTGGTCGCCGCCAGCGTGGCCGCCGCCAGATCGCCGGCGGTCGGGTCCAGCACCTCGAGCACCGCGTGCACCGCGGTACCGAAGTCGACGCCGCTGGGCAGGTCCCGCATCGGTGAGGGGAGGTCGCCGGCAGCAGCACTCGCGGGATCCTCCGCCACGGTTGGTCCGGCGGGCAGGGTGACGGTCTCGTCATCCTCTTTCACCGGCTCGGGTTCGCTGCCGACCCCGACGGCCGGGACGGCCCCGTGGGCGGCCGCGGTCAGCGACGAGTACGAGGTCCGCCGCCAGGCGATGTCGAGCAGCCGCTCGAACCGCCGGGCCGCCAGGTCGGCGGGAGGGGATGCCTCGACCCGGCGGCGGGTGGGCGGTCGCTGCTGCACCTCCTCCACGCTCAGCAGCCGGGTGGGGTCGCCGACGCGCAGCTGCGCGCTCCGCGGCAGCGGCTCCTGGGCCGGACCCAGGGTCGCCGGATAGCTCGGCTCCGGGTCGCCGACCCGGGTCGGTCGCGCCCAGAAGCGGTGCAGCGCCGAGGTCGTGGTGGTCCGGGCGTCGGCCCACCAGGTCACCACCTGGCACTGCGCCCGGGTCATCCCGACGTAGGTCAGTCGCAGGTTCTCTCCAGCCTCCTCGGCCAGGGAGCGGCGGAAGCGCTCCGGACGGCCCGCGGCCTGTCGCCCGCCGACGTCCAGCACCTCGGTGCCGTCCTCGTGCAGCCGCAGCACGGCATCGCGCTCGTCGGTGGGGACGAAGCAGTCCCAGGCCTCCGGGAGGTACACGACAGGGAACTCCAGGCCTTTGCTGCGGTGCAGAGTCAGCACCTGAACCGCCGCGGCGTCGGTGGCCAGCCGGCGAAGACCCTCGGTCACGTCGTCGGTCAGGGCGACCTCGATCGCCTCGGCGAGCCACTCACGCAGGCCGGCGACACCCAGCTGTCGGCCCGTCATCTGGGCGTGCAGGCGCGAGGCGACGTGCCGGAGATCGGTGAGCAGCCGCTCGCCGTCGGGTCGGCCCAGCACCCGCTCGCTCAGCGCGGTGTCGGTGCCCATGGTCTCGAGCAGGGCGGCGACGCCGCGGAAGGCGAGGGTCCGACTCCAGCGGCGGAAGTCGTACGACAGGTCGGCCAGCTCGGCCTCGTCCGCCCGCACCAGTCGCGGGAAGGTCCAGCCGACGAGACTGGTCAGCGCGGCTTCGCGGACCAGGGCCTGCCGCGGCTGCTCCAGCGCCTGGAGCACACGCAGCCAGTCCTGGGCCGCGCGGGAGGAGAAGACCGAGTCCGAGCCGTGCAGCACGGCGGGGATGCCGGCGGCGGCCAGGGCGTCGCGGATCTGCTCGCCGGCCACGTTCCGACGCACCAGCACCGCGAGGTCGGACGCCTGCACCGGCCGTGGCCCCTGGTCGTCCACCGCGAGGGTCGCGGACGATCCGGGGTCGGCGGGATGGAGCAGATCGGCGATCTCGGCGACCAGGTCCTTGGTGATCCGGCGGCGGAGCCGGCTCACGTACTCCTGCTCGCCGTTCTCCTTGGGTGGCAGCACCAGCACCCGCACGGGAGCCCCGGCGCCGGTGAGTCTCCGCGTGGGGTGGGCGCTGGCCACGGGACGGACCACGATGTCGGGGTCTCCGAGACTGGCGTCGCCCATGATCAGGTCGAGACCGTCCAGCAGGGCCCGGTCGCTGCGATAGCAGGTGCCGAGGGTGGCGGTCGTCCCGGCTTCCCGCGCGACCTGCAGATAGCTGTTCACGTCGGCGCCCCGGAAGGCGTAGATCGCCTGCTTCGGATCCCCGATCACGACGAGGGTGCTGTGCTGGTGGAACGCCCGCCGCAGGATGTCCCACTGGATCGGGTCGGTGTCCTGGAACTCGTCGACCAGCACCACCGGGAAGCGGTCCCTGAGCCGACGAGCGGCGAGGTCGCCGTGCCGTGGGTCTGCGAGGGCGGCCCGCAACCGGGTCAGCATGTCGTCGTAGGTGAGATAGCGGGCGCGCTCCTTGCGTCGCTGCACCTCCTCGACCACCTCACGGGCGAAACCGACCCGCTCGTCGGCCCGGGCCCCGGAGCCGAGATCGGGCACGAGTCTGATCGGACCGGCCCTGACCACGTCCTCGGCCAGTCTCAGCGCGTCCTCGAACTTCAGCAGCGGCTGCTCCGCCGTCGCGTAGCGGCGCAGGTAGACGTCGCGCGCCACCTCCGCGGTCAGCTCGGCCAGGTGCTCGACGAACACCGCGTCAGGTTCGGGGTCGCCCAGCACACCGAGGTCGTCGAGCATCCGCAGGCAGAACTCGTGGGTGGTGGCGATGGTCGCCGCGTCGAACTCGGCGAGCGCTCGTGAGACCCGAACGTGTCGTCGGACCAGCTCGTCCTCGGCGACGCCCAGCAGCAGGTCCGCCACGTCGTCCCGTGGCGGCACCGGGGTGCCGGGCGGGGTGCGGCCGAGCGCCGCCGTCAGCTGCGCCTCCAGCCCGACGAGTCGATCCCGGACCCGCACCCGGAGCTCGTCGGTGGCCATCCGGCCGAAGGTGACGATCATCAGCTGGTGCAGCTCGACGTGACCCTCGGCGACGTAGCGGGCGGCCAGGGCGGCGATCGTGTACGTCTTGCCGGTCCCGGCGCTGGCCTCGAGCACCGTGGTGCCGCTCGGCAGCGGACCACGCAGGTCGAACGGGACGGGCGCCGGTCGCGGCGGGCCGGCCTCGGTCCTCGAAGCGATCGCCACCTCTGCGGCGCCGGTGCGCTCGCCGGTCCAGTCGGGACTCATCGCAGCTGCTCCACGGTCAACAGCGGCTGGAAGACCCGCCGGGCCAAGGTGCCGAACCGGCTGGCCTCGGCCAGTGTTCCGCGTTCCTCTTCGGGCCGGGAGGGGATCGCCGACAGCTCGGACAGGGTGACGCCTTCGCCGAAGAACCGCTCGTACGCCGCGTCCCGGTCCCAGCCCCAGTCCTTCTCCGCCGAGGACTCACCGGGAGTGACGCGCAGGTCCCGGAAGCGCAGCCGTGCGTACTCGAGTGAGGTGCGTGGCGCGAACGGCAACGGCTCGCGCAGGCCCGTCTCGTACAGATCGAGCTGGTCGTCCAGCACCAGGGCGGCCCAACCCGGGTCGACGGGACCCAGCACCGACGTACCGCGGCGACCGATCGTCACCGCCTGCCACTCGAGGCCCGGATGCGCCGCGGTGAGGGCCAGCAACCGGATGAAGGCGGCCAGACGGTGCTTGGCCGCCAGGCTGGAGTAGCTGACCGCGACCAGGGTCGGGCCGTGGAGGGGGCCGACCGTCCCGGTCAGCAACCGGTCGCCGATCTCCAGCGCGAGGTCACGACTGTCAGGGTCCCCGACCAACCAGGGTCCGGCGCGCTCGGCCACCTCCACCGCCTGTCGCTGGATCAGGTCCAGCGCACGGGCCCCCAGGGCCCGGGGAGGCAGAGTGCCGCGGCGCCACTCGGCTCCGGCGAGCCGCTCCGGGTCGGCTCCCTGCAGCAGCTGGGTGAGCATCCGGTCACCGACGCCCCAGCCCTCCAGACCGTCCAGGGTGACCGGTAGCTCGTCGGTGATCGGATCCCGCTCGTCCCACGTCGGCAGTCCGCCCCGGTCGCGGAGCAGGGCCTTCACCGGGTGCTGGAAGAAGCGGATCAGATCGGCGATGGCCACGGGGCCACCGCCCGTGAGCGCCGGCAACGGGTCGCGGGGATAGAGCGCCGCGCCTTCGGTGCGAACGCCGGCGGCCGCTCGGGCGCCGCGCAGCGAGGCGACGTCGAAGCTGAACGGTGGGCGGCCGGCGCCGGCGAAGTTCCCGGCGTCGAAGGGCTGGAGCGGGTGCCGGCGCAGGACGGCGGCCCGCGGCAGGCTGTCGTCGTCGGTCCGCACCGTCTGGTCGACCGCGTCGAGCAGCTCACCGATCGGCACGGCGGGGGGACGCAGTGCCCCGGTCCGGGGATCCGCGCCGCTGTAGAGGACCAGGAGGTGCTCGGTGGCGCTCATGATCGCGTCGAGCAGCAGCTGGCGGTCCTCACTGCGGCGGTCCCGGTCCCCGACCCACGGATCACCAGCCAGCACGTCGTCGCCGTCGGAACGGGTGCGGCGGGGGAAGGCCAGGTCGTCCATGCCCAACAGGCACACCACGCGGTGTGGGACGGACCGCATCGGATACATCGTGCAGACGGTCAACGTGCCGGTCCGGAAGTTGGCCCGGCCCGCCCGGCCGCCGAGCCCGTCGGCCAGCAGGGCCTGCAGCTCGGCCCGGGTCAGCACCGCCTGTTCCGCCGCCTCGCCGGCGCCCATCGCGCTGAGCACTCGGAAGGCCTGCCCCGTCTGCCAGGCGTCGGCGGTGCTGGTGGCGGTGAGGGCCTCGATCGTCTCCTTGGCCAGCTCCACCCAGCGGGGCATCGCATGATCCGCGGTGAAGGCGGACAGCGCCGTGCCGAGCCGATCCACGAACTCCGCCAGGCGGCCGACCAGCTCGACGTCGGAGGAGTCGACCTCGTCCAGCGGGAGGGCCGTGCCGATGAAGTGGTTGCCCTCCTCGTCCATGGCCACGCCGAGCAGCAGCCGGTCCAGACCCGCCGCCCACGTGTTCTGGCCCAGGTGCTCGAGCCCGTACGGCTTCCGCGACGCCATGTCCAGGCCCCAGCGGATCCCGCTCGCCGCCACCAGCTGGGCGAGGCGGTCGAGATCGTCGGCGCTGAAGGAGAAGCGACGCGCCACCGGCGGCTGGGCGCACAGGTCGAGGACCGCGGAGGCCTCCAGCCGCGAGCCGGCGAGATCGAGCACCGTGCCCAGGACGCCGATCAGCGGGTTCAGGCGGCGCAGGGCGCGGTCCGCGAGGCGCACCCGGATCCGATGTCCGGGGTGCTCGGTCTCGGTGCCGTCGTCGGCCAGCCCGAAAGCCGCCGAGACGAGCGGTGCGAACCTCTCGATGTCGGGGCAGAGCACGACGATGTCCCGCGGCTCCAACGTGGGGTCGTCGGCCAGCAGGCCCACCAGCAGCTCGCGCAGCACCTCGACCTGCCGGTCCTGGCCGTGGGCGGCGTGCACCTGCAGGCTCCGGTCCGCGGGATCGAGCAGGGGACGGTCGACCGTGGGGCGGGGACCCGCGTTGGACGTCAGATCGTGCTGCAGCTGGGAGAGCAGGGTCGTGGGCGGCCTGGGGTCGGGGTCCGGGTGGTGGCGGTCGCCCGGTCGGGCTCCGGCGAGCACGAGCTGCAGCTCGCGCGAGTCCCGGCCGAGATAGCCCAGCAGGCGGTGGTCGACGGCGTCGAGGCTGGCGTCGTCGCGACGCCGGACCGGCGTGGACGTCAGCCCGGCGAGCGACTCCCACAGGACGGGGGAGGGATGGGTCAACCACAGGTGGACGTCGCGCTCCGCGCCGAGCGCGGTCAGCACCCGGTGCTGGGTGCGGTCCAGGCCGGTCAGCCCGAACACCGACAGGCGGTCCGGCAGGTCCAGCGACTCAGCGCCGGCGAGGAGCCGGTCGAGTGCCTGTGGGAGCCTCTCGGCCGGCGACGGAACCCCGAGCTCGGCCCGCAGTCGTCGCCAGAGCTCGGCCTGCCAAGCCCGGTCCGGAGCCAGCCGGGTGCCTGCTGCGTCGACGTCCTCGCCGATCCGCCAGCGCTCGAGCAGCTCCGGGCGCTCCGAGCCGTACCGGGCGAACAGGTCCGCTGCGCGGCGGGCGGTCAGCCAGCGCCGGCCCCCGCGGGACTGCTCCGCCGACCGGCCGCGCAGGTGACTCCAGAGCAGCTCCGCCCAGTCGTCGTCCCGCGCCGCGTCCAGGATGGCCAGGATCGGCCAGACCGCCCGGGTCGGGTGCCAGGGGTCGGTGTCCGGATCGATGTCGGTCACCGGCGCCAGCACGGTGGAGACGAGCCGCCGGACCGAGGGGAAGTCGACTCCGGCGCAGATCCCGAGCCGATCGGACAGCTGTTGGGCGAGCCAGCGCTCCACCCCGCGGGTGGGCACCGCGACGACCTCGGTCGCGAACGGGTCCGGCAGCGGGTCGGCCAGCAGCTCGGCCAATCCGGCCACCAACCGGTCGGACCGCTCGGCGCGGTGCAGCTGGAGACTCATGGTGCGCTGAGCCTAGACAGTGGCTCGGACAGCGACCGAATGCGATGCGTTGCCCGACACCGTGCGCGCATCGGCCCGGCCGGAACGGCCGTCTCGATCATCGGTGCTGCAGACATGCCTCGACGCTAAACCGCACCACTGACGATCTTCGAACACGCATTCGAGCGGGCGAACCTGGCAGTACGCCCTGAGCGAACCCCCTTCTCCGGCGCTGCGCTCGGGCTTAACGTCACCGCATGGGAGACGTGGTGGCATTCCCGCGGCGGCCGGTGCCCGAGCCGGAGCGCCCGTCGCGCGAGCCCTTGTGGCGGGAGCTCGTCGGCCAGGTGCTCCGAGCCCGGCGTACCGATCGTGGTGAGACCCAGCGGGCCGTCGCCGACCGGGCCGGCATCTCGGTGCAGTACCTCTCCGAGATCGAACGTGGCCGCAAGGAGCCCTCGTCGGAGATGCTCGCCGCGGTCGGCGGAGCCCTCGACCTGCCACTCGTCGATCTGACCCGAGCGGTGGGACATCGACTGGTCAGGACGGCGGGGCGACCGACCGGACCGGTCGCCCTCGCGGCCTGACCAGCAAGGCCCGCCTGTCGCCGACGGCCCGACCACCACAGCCCGGTCGACGACAGCTCGCTCAGGCCGCCAACGCCTTGCGACTGGTGATCACGGCGTCCACGATCCCGTACGCGACGGCGTCCTCGGCCGTGAAGATCTTGTCCCGGTCGGTGTCGGCCCGCAGCCGCTCCGGCGGACTGCCCGGTGTGACGGGACAGGACCTCCTCCATCTGCGCGCGGATCCGCATGATCTCCCGCGCGTGCAGGACGAGGTCGGGCAAGGTGCCGCGCCCCTCGGCGGACGGCTGGTGCAGCAGCACCCGACCGTGCGGCAGGATCGCCCGCCGCCCCGGCGAGCCCGCCGACAACAGCACCGCAGCCGCCGAGGCCGCCTGGCCCACGCAGGTCGTCGCGACGGGAGCGTGGATGAACTGCATGGTGTCGTAGATCGCCAGCATCGCGGTCATGGAGCCACCCGGGGAGTTCAGATAGAGGTTGATCTCCCGATCGGCGTCCTCGGACTCCAGGTGCAGCAGCTGCGCGACGATGACGTTGGCCACGCCATCGTCCAGCTCGGTGCCCAGGTAGACGATCCGGTCCGACAGCAGTCGGCTGTAGATGTCCAGCGCCCGCTCTCCCGTGGGCCGCTTCTCGACCACGTTCGGGATCGTGTAGCCACTCATCGTGCCGCCCCCGCCCGACCGGTGCTGCCGATCACGGTGGCCAGTCCGACGGCCTGTCGACCCTCCGGCCGGATGTCGGCCAGCGTGGTCACCACATGATCGACGAGCCCGTACGCCTGGGCCTCTGCAGCGGTGAACCACCTGTCACGCAAGGAGTCCCGCTCGATCCGTTCCAGCGGCTGCCCCGTGTGCTCGGCGATCAGTCCGAGCAGGACGTCGCGGGTGTGTTCCAGGTTCTGGGCCTGGATCTCGATGTCGACGGCGGTGCCGCCGATCCCGGCTGATCCCTGATGCAGCAGGACCCGGGCGTGGGGCAGGGCGAACCGCTTCCCCGGGGTGCCCGCCGACAGCAGGAACTGACCCATGCTGGCCGCCAGTCCCATGGCCAGAGTGCTGACCTGGTTGGGGATCAACCGCATCGTGTCCATGATCGCCAGGCCGGCCGAGACCGATCCGCCGGGAGAGTTGATGTAGAGACTGATGTCGGATCGTGGGTCCTCGGCCGACAGCAGCAGCAGCTGCGCGCAGATGCGATTCGCGATCGGGTCGTCGACCTCCTGTCCGAGGACGACGATGCGCTGATGGAGGAGTCGGCTGAGGAGCTGTTCGTCGAACAGCCCGCCGGGTCCGGTTGATTCGCTCATGATCACCACCGTGCCCCCCGCACCCGGGGCACGGAAGGCGGTGCTGCCCCCGGCGGATCTGCTGTCGGCGGATGTCCTGCCAGGACTGAAAACGTGAGATCTGCATCACACGAGCTGCCGACGTGCGACGCTACGAAGCGGACGTTCGACGAGGAACGCCCGAAGTGCTGGGAGAGATCGTGACACTCGCAATCGGTTGGGTCCTGACGGGTCTGGTCATCGTCGTGACCGGGGCGATGGCCGGCCGCAGCCATCGAGCGCTGATGGTGGGCCTGGGGGCGACGGCCTTCGCCATGGCCGGTCTCGGGGCCGTGGGCAACGCGGTGGCGGTCGCCACCGGCGTCGACTTCGCCGCCTACGCCCAAGCGTCCTACAGCGCGTCGGTGCGGGACCTCTTCGGGGTCGCGGGCTCGGCGCAGCTCTCGGTGCTCGTGGCGTTGCTGATCGCGTACCAGGCGGTGGCCGGCCTGGTGATCCTCTTCGGCGGCCGGTGGGTCGAGGTCGGCTTGGCCGCCACCATCGCCCTGCAGATCGGGCTGCTCGCCTTCGGCTGGTGGTACTTCCTGGTCAGCCCGCTCGTCATCGTGGGTCTCTCACTCCTGTGGCGGGCCTGGCGTCACCAGCTGAGCCGGCCGCTCTACGTGCCGGACATCCTGGAGACACGCGAGCACGACCGGCGCCCCTGAGTCGCCGGTGGTCCGGGACCGGCTAGGACCCCGCGACCGCCGGGACGATCCGGAGGTCACGATCGGCGCTGCCGTCGAGGGCCGCCAACGCCTCCTGATAGGCGGGGCTGTTATACGCGGCGACAGCGGCCTCCACGCTCGGGAACCTGACCAGCGCGCTCCGGGTCTTCAGTCCGCCCTCGAAGACGGCCTCGGGCACACCCCGAGCGAGGAACTCGCCACCGGCGGCGAGGATCGCCGGACCGGAGAGGGCGACGTAGGCGGCGAGCTTGTCGGCGTCGCGAATGGCGGTGAACGTGTTGATCCAGTACGCGGTCACGGGTGTCTCCTCTGCGGAAAGGCCACGAGCGTAACGCCTGGATCTCCACCGGCACCGACGAGTCGGCGGCGTGGGGGGCGCCGCCGACCCTCCGTCTCAGCCGAGCAGTACCTCCTGCTCGGACACCTCGTCCTCGGTGAAGGCGTCGAGCCACTGGTTGGCGTGCACCCTGACGACCGCCTTGAGCTCGTCGTCGTTGCCGACCGGATCCACCTGCAGCGACGAACGGGACACCGTCCGGGACTCGTCCCCGGACCAGCTCCTGGTCCCGTTCCCTGACGTCACCGGCAGCACGTACCGGTTCGGGTAGAAGTCGAGGACCTGGGCTCCCGGGGTGTCGCCACCGTCGAAGTCGTGGATGGTGACGTGGGTGTCGTAGGTCAGACCGAGGTCGGTGAGCTTCCGCTCGAAGGTGTTGAACTCGACGTCGTAGGTCACCCGGATCGTGACGTCGGAGCCGACCGTGGTGAGGATCAGGTCGATGTTGCTGACGGTGGGCATGTGGTGCTCCTCCTG
Source organism: uncultured Actinomycetota bacterium (assembly GCA_963794405.1). Lineage (GTDB taxonomy): Bacteria > Actinomycetota > Actinomycetes > Propionibacteriales > Propionibacteriaceae > Microlunatus. The sequence goes on along the minus strand of CAWCDP010000010.1, from coordinate 80,804 downwards.
TGCGGGCCGAGTCGGACGACTCGGGCAGTTCGTGTCGCTGCTGCGACTCGTCCGGCGCTCTGGGCCGGCGAGGAACACGATCCGACCGAGGCATCAGCACAGCGTCAGAACGGCGGCCTGAGGCGGTCACGAGAACGTCGAGGTATCAGTGGGCCGCGCGCCCGCTCCTGGCTGCCGTGACCGCCGCGTACGAGCTCCGCACCCGCGACCCGCGGCTGCGCAACGGCGTGTCCCGGCTGTTGATCACGGCGGGAGCGGGTTACGGCAAGTCGTCTCTGCTGGAGGCCCAGCGGCCGGTGGACGGCGTCGTGATCTCCACCGCCGAGCTGGTGTCGGGTCCCTTCCCCGACGACGTCTCCTGGATCGGGCTCGACGACTTCCATCGGGTCGGAGCCGATCAGCAGACCCGGCTCGTCAGCCTGCTGGACCAGCGGCCGGAGGTGGCGGTCGCGATCGCCTCGCGGACACCCCTCGCCCCGGCTCTGCACCGTCCCGGCCCCGGCCGGGTGTCGGAACGGGATGCCGGCGACCTGGCCCTGTCCCCGTACGCCGTGGCGAAGGTGCTGGCGGGCGAGTACGGGATCGACGATCCCGAAGCCGGGGTGCGGGTGGCCGCGCTCACCGCGGGCTGGCCGGCCCTGGTCCACTTCTGCGGAGAGGTCCTCCGCCGGGACGAGAGGGCCGATCTGGAGACGACGATCGAGGCCACGGGATCCGTCGTGGACTGGATCGGTGCCAACGTCATCGCGGGCCTGCCCGGCGGGGTCGGGGAGATCCTGACCGCGGTCGCCGAAGTCGACTTCGCCAGCCCGCTGAGCCAGGACCTGTGCGACGCGCTGCTGGTCGAGACGGGTCGCGAGCCGGTGCCGGACCTCGTCCGCAGCCTGCGAAGCGCCGGCGTGCTCGTACCGCGACGGCGGGTGAGCTCGCAGACCGAGGTGGTCATGGTGCCCGCCCTCGCCGCCGTCCTCCGGGCCACCCGCACCGGACCCGCGCTCCCCGGCCTCGCGGCCGTGCTGGCGCGGAGGTACGCCGCCCACCGGGACTGGCTGCCAGCTGCCCGAGCCCACGCGGCCGCCGGGGACCGGGCAGAGGCCATCAGGCTCGTCGGCCACCGGGGTGACGCCATGCTCCGCCGCGGGGATGCCCGCCGTTACGTGAACCTCGTCGACGAGCTCGTCGGGTCCCGCTCGGCGGACGAGTCGCCCCTGCTTCGGCGCACCTACGCGGATGCGCTGCGGATGGTGGGTGACCTCGGGCGGGCGCGTCGGGCTTTCGCCGGTCTGATCGCCGTGGCCGAGACAGTCGGCTGGACGGCCGGTCTGGCCACCAGAGTCGCCGGACTCCACTACCTGTCGGGAGACTTCGAGGCAGCGCTGCGTGCGCTCGATCACCTGGACGGCGGGTCGGCTGCCCCCGGCCCTGAGGACGGGGTCGACGCAGACGTCGTCGACTGGCTGGCGTGTCGGGCGCACGTCCTGGCGATGCTCGGACGGGCGGAGCAGGCGCGGGCGACCGCCGTTGCGTGTCTGGAGCTGGCCGAGCAGCTGGCCACCCCGCAGGCGCTGGGGGTCGCCCACCTCGCGGTGGCCAGAACGGGCGGCGGCCCGGTCTCCGACCTGCACCACGAGCGAGCCCTCGAACACGCCGCTGCAGCCGAGGACGTCGTCACCGCAACCCGCGCGCTCCAGGCACGGACATCCGTGCTGCTCGCTCTCGCCCGCTACGACCAGGCGGCCGTGGCCGGACAGGAGGTCGTTCGGATGGCCCGCCTGTCCTGCCCGCCAGGACTGCAGGCGGCGGCCCTCCACAACCTCGGCGAGGCGCTCGCCCGGACGGGGGAGCTCGGCGAGGCGCTGTGGCACCTGCGGTGCTCCGTCGCCGTGTGTCGACGGCTGGGGCCGGCGCGGGCCGCCCTCGGCCTCGTCGGCATCGCCGACATCCACCGGGTGCTGGGTCACCACGAGCAGGCCCGCGCGGCCTATGCGGAGGCGAGCGAGCTGTCGCGCGGGTCCGGTGACGTCCAGGTCCTGGTCTCCGCTCTCTGCGGTGGTGCCCTGCTGGCGGCCGGCGACCCGGCAGCGACCGGGGAGGATGACGTGGCTGAGGCGCTGAGGCTCGCCGACGACGAGCTCCGCCCGCGGGCTCACATCACGGCCGGTCGGCTGGCCCTGTCCCGCGGCGACCAGGTGGCAGCCGCCACCCACGCCCGCTGTGCCGTGGCGGGCGCGCGTGCGGAGCGCCTGGCCGACCTGCTGGCCGAGGCGCTCGAGCTCGAGGCTGCGGTGTCGGATCTTCCGCGAGCCCGAGACGCCCTGCGCGAGGCCCTGGCCATCTGGTCCGGCGGCGGTGCCCGGCCGGACGCTGCCCGACTCGAGGTGCTGATCGGGCGGCTGCCCGACGCCGACGGGGCCCAACGATCGACGGCCCGCATCGCCGCCGCCGAGCTGCGTCGGTTCGGACTGGTCGTCCCGGCCCGTCGGGCCGAGGTGGGCCAGGTCGGGACCACCGTCGAGATCGACGTGCTGGGCCCGTTCAGCGTGACCGTCGGCGGGACCGAGGTGCCCCTCACGGCTTGGCGGTCCAAGCAGGCGCGCACGCTCGTCAAGATCCTCACCGCCCACCGCGGCCGCGTGGTGACCCGCGAACGACTGTGCGATCTGTTGTGGCCGGACGACGATCCGGGGCGCACCGGACACCGGCTCTCGGTGCTGCTGGCCACGGTGCGCGCGGTGCTCGACCCAGCGAGAGAGTGGCCACCCGACCGCTACCTCGCGGCCGATCAGGGCGGGATACGGCTGGACCTCAGGGCTGTGGTCGTCGACGCCGAGCTGCTGCTCAGAGACGCCGCCCACGCCGCCGAGCTGCTCGACCGGCACGACGCCGAAGCCGCCCGGGAGGTGCTCCTGCACGTCGACGCCCTCTACCGCGGGGACGCGTTCGAGGAGGAGGGCGACGAGTGGTCCGACGCGCTGCGAGAGCAGGTGCGAGCGGTGTGGGGCCGCTCCGTGCGACGGCTCGCCAACCTCCACCTGCGTGAGGGGCGAGGTCCGGAGGCTCTGAGTCTGTTCACGCGACTGCTCGGCATCGACCCGTACGACGAGCATGTGCACCGGCGCCTGGTGACCGGTCTGGTTCGGGCGGGCCGGCACGGCGAAGCGCGCCGGGCTTTCTGCCGCTGGCAGCTGGCGATGCAGGAGATCGACGCTCCGGCGCCGGATCCCCGGCTGCTCGAACCGGAACCCTGTGACCGCGGGGCGGCCGTCGTTGTGACGCCACGCTGATGCGCCGCTGACACGCTCTCTCGCAGATCGAAGATCAACATCCGAGGCACCGCGGGCCGTCCGCGGCAGCCGTGACACCCGAGGGGAACCACCATGTTCACAACCAGAGCCCGACTCGCAGCGGTGCTGGCCGGCGTCATCGTCGGAGGCTCAGTCTTCGCCGGACCGGCGATGGCCGCTCCCGGTCGTGCGGCGCTACCGACTCCGAACCCGGTCCCGCTACCCCTGCCGTGGTCGCTGCCCTGCTCGACCCCCTGGACCAACGTGATCGTCGGAACTGACGGCGACGACAACCTGGTCGGCACGGACGAGAACGACCTCATCCTGGGGCTCGGGGGCCGCGACTGGATCGACGGTGGGCGGGGGCGGGACACGATCGTCGCGGGCGACGGTGACGACAACCTCGTCGGCGGCCCCGGGAACGACTGTCTCATCGGCGGCGACGGCGACGACACCGCGTATCGCTACACCTACGGTCCGCCGAACGGCAACGACGACGACCATGAGGTCGAGGCGCGGTACACCTACTGAGGTCTTGGCGTCAGACCCCGAGGAGTCGACCGCTGTCGGCGACGTCGCGGGCGAGCCAGTCCGCTCCAGCGGTCGCGAGCTCGCCCTCGACGCCGTACCCCCACAGCGCTCCGATCGCGGCGACGTCGACGGCGTGCGCTCCGTCGATGTCATGACGGCGATCGCCGACCATGATCGTCGAGGCGGGGTCGGCCGTCAGCTCGGTCAGAACGGCGGCGATCGTCTGCGCCTTGGTCAGGTGGGTCTCGTCGGTGCCGCCGATGACGGCGAAGTGGTCGGCAAGACCGTGCGCGGTGAGGATGGCCCGTGCAGTGGTCGTCCGCTTGGCGCTCGCCGTGGCCAGGGTCACCCCTGCTGCCGCCAGCCGAGTCAGCAGGTCCTCGACCCCGGCGTACGGTCGCGCCTGCTGGAGTCCTTCGGCGAGATAGAAGTCGTGGTACGCCTGCGCCGCCCCGTCCAGGCGGTCCGCGGACACGCCGGCGATGGACAGGAACTCGCGGAGCGGCGGACCGAGATGCACCCGGAGCTCCGCCTCGGAGGGCACCGGCACGTCGCAGGCCCGCAAGGCGTGCTGGAAGCCCGCCAGGATCCCCGCCGCCGAGTCCAACAGCGTGCCGTCGATGTCGAAGACGACGGTCCGGACGCCGGCAGGGGCGCTGCCCATCAAGCCGCCAGCGACGCCAGCCGCTCCTGCACCTGCTTGGCGCTGGGGTTGGTCAGGGCCGATCCGTCGGCGAAGACGAGGGTGGGAACCGTCTGGTTGCCGCCGTTCAACGAGGCGACGAGATCGGCCGCGTCCGGCTGCCGCTCGATGTCGACCTCGTCGTACTCCACCCCGGCGCGGCCGAGCTGGGACTTGAGCCGGAAGCAGTAGCCACACCACGTGGTCGTGTACATCGTCACCTGTGCCATGTCTGCAGCAACCGTGCGGAGCAGCACGGGATTCCCGACCTCCGAGCGACGTGACGAGGACCACAGAACCGGGGCGTCGATGCCTGTTTCCCGGCCGTCACCCGGTTGTCACACGCCGGTGCCACGCTCAGGTATGCCCCAGCTCGTGGACCTGATGGTGCCCACTTTGGGTGAGTCACGGTACGACTCCCCGTTGGCCGACTTCATCGCCGACCGTCAGACCAACGAGCACTACGTGTCGGAGGACGATCGCGTCATCCTGCACGACACCGTTCGCCAGCTGGCCGATCTCGGGCTGCCGCCGGAGCAGGTGCCCAGCTTCGAGCCGGGTGGGCCTCGTCGGCGGCTGTTCTTCGCGCCCGGCAGGACGAAAGTGGGGATCGTCACCTGTGGTGGTCTCTGTCCGGGACTGAACGACGTCATCCGGGGACTGGTGATGGAGTTCGCCGAGCACTACGGGATAGCGGAGGTGACCGGATTCCGCTCGGGCTACGCGGGACTGGTCGAGGGCGGACCCGAGCCGATCCGCCTGACGCCCGAGGTCGTGCACGGCATCAACCGCCAGGGCGGGACCATGCTCGGCACCTCGCGGGGTGCGCAGGACCCCGACGCCATGGTGGATCGGCTGATCGAGCTCGGCATCGACCTGCTGTTCGTGATCGGCGGCGACGGCTCGATGCGTGGGGCGGCGAAGATCTCCGACGCGGTCCTGCGCCGCGGCGAGTCGATCGGTGTGATCGGGATCCCGAAGACCATCGACAACGACATCCCGTTCATCGGGCAGAGCTTCGGCTTCGTCACCTCCTTCACCGAGGCCGCGAAGTCGATCAACGCCGCCATGGTCGAGGCCCACTCCGCGGTCGGCGGAGTCGGGTTGGTCAAGCTGATGGGCCGGCATGCCGGTTTCATCGCGAGCTACGCGGCGCTGGCGAACCACGTGGCGGACTTCGTGCTGATCCCCGAGGTGCCGTTCCGGTTGGAGGGAGCCGGTGGTTTCCTGGCCTGCTTGGAGCAGCGGGTCAAGGACCGGGGCAGCGCCGTGGTCGTCGTGGCCGAAGGTGCCGGTCAGGACATCCTCGAGTCGATGGGAACCACCGACGCCTCCGGCAACGTCCGACTGGCCGACATCGGGCTCTATCTGCGCGATGCGACAGTGCGGCACTTCGCCGCGGCCGGGGTGCCGCTGACGCTGAAGTACATCGATCCGAGCTACATGATCCGCTCGGTGCCGGCCTGCCCGCACGACGCCGTCTACTGCGTCCGACTCGCCCAGGCCGCGGCCCACGCGGGCATGGCCGGTCGCACGGCGATGGTGGTGGGTCGTCGCCACAACCGCTTCATCCACGTCCCGATCGCGTTGCTCACCTCCGAGCGGAACCAGGTCGATCCGCACGGTGACCTGTGGCTCAGCGTGCTGGAGTCGACCGCTCAGCCCGTCTCCATGGGCTGAGAGGGAGATCCGCCGGGAGCGCGTGTCGGCCCGGGACTAGGCTCGTGTGCGTCGCTCACCCGATGACGCAACGTACGAGGAGTCGCGATGAGATTCGCCGTCCACCTGGCCGACCTGTCCTACCCGGGCGGACCCGAAGCCCTGGTGCCCACCCTGACGTCACTGGCCAGAGTCGCCGACCAGGGCGGGATCTCGCGGGTGACGATGATGGACCACTACTTCCAGATGGAGCCGTTCGGCGGCCCCGCCGAGCCGATGCTCGAGGGCTACACCTCACTCGGCTACCTGGCCGGACAGACCTCGTCCACCGAGCTGGGTCTGCTCGTGTCCGGCGTCACCTACCGCCATCCGGGACTGCTGGCCAAGATCATCACGACGCTCGACGTGCTCAGCGGCGGTCGGGCGGTGCTGGGTCTGGGGGCCGCCTGGTACGACCGTGAGCACCGGGGTCTCGGGGTGCCCTTCCCGTCCACCAGCGAGCGGTTCGAGCGGCTCGAGGAGACGCTGCAGATCGTGCGTCAGATGTGGAGCGAGAACGACGGACCGTACGAGGGTCGGCACTATCAGCTGGCCGAGACGATCTGCGTGCCGGCGCCCGTGCGACGGCCGCCGATCATGATCGGCGGTCAGGGTGAGCGCAAGACGTTGCGCCTCGTCGCTCGCTACGGCGACGCCTGCAACCTGTTCCCGGCCGATCTGGCGACCGTACGGCACAAGCTGGACGTCCTGGACGGTCACTGCGAGGCGGAGGGTCGCGATCCGGCCGAGGTGGCGCGCACCATCATCGCCGGCACCGACGGGGTCGCCGACCCGGACGGCTTCCGACGGGAGCTCGAGGCGTACGCCGGTCTCGGCATCAGCATGGTCTGGGTCGGTCCGCGGCCCGGGGCGCCCGACCCGGTCGGGTGGCTCACCGAGCTGACCGAGCGGCGGCTGCCCGAGCTCACCGACCTCTAGCGAGCGGCGCACGTGGACCGTCAGCCGTGGCGGGTCCGACGAGCGGTCGTCGCTGACTGGCGGGCAGCTCGCGCCCTCCGGCTGGAGGCCCTGACCGAGGCTCCGCTGGCCTTCGCCTCCACCCTGGAAAGGGAGCAGGCGTTCGGAGATGACGTCTGGCAGCGGCGGATCCTCGCTTCGGCACAGTTCCTGGCCGAGACCGACGCCGGCGCGGTGCTGGGCACAGCGACGGGCTTCGCCGATCCGGACACCACCGGCACCGTGCTCCTGGTGGCGATGTTCGTGACCCGAGCGGCGCGAGGCCAGGGGATCGGCGAGCGGCTGGTCGAGGCGGTTGTCGAGCAGGCCAGGAGCGACGGCGCCGACCGGGTGCTGTTGCACGTGGTGGAGACCAACCCGACCGCCGAGCGGCTGTACGCGAGGTGCGGCTTCGTCCGCACCGGCGCCACGCTTCGTCTGCCCCATCACCCTGACCTGCTCGAGCACGAGATGGTGCTGCCCCTGGGGACCGCGTCCCCGTGAGCGTTGGCCTCACGAGGGCAGATGGCTGTGGCGAGCCGCCCGCAGCGAGCCTGGACCCTGATCGCGTACCGGATGGCGCCGTGGAGTCGGATCCGGTCGGGCTGGGTGCTTGATCGGAGCGACGGGTCTGTCTGGAGCGACGAGGGAGCGAACACGCTTTTCGTTCGCGAGCGAGGAGTGACGACAGATCCCTCAGCGCGTAGGGAGAGACAGCGAGGGAGGAACACACTGTCGGCGGCAGAAACTAAGGTGGCGGGCATGTCCGCAGCAGTGAGTCCGCCGCTCGAGCAGCCGCGCGTCGGCGGCGACCCGGAGCTGCTGCTCGCCGCCCTCGACCCGGAGCAGCGTGAGGTGGCCACCGCGCTGCACGGCCCGGTCGCGGTGATCGCCGGAGCCGGCACGGGCAAGACCCGGGCCATCACCCACCGGATCGCGTACGGGGTGGCGGTCGGCGCCTACCAACCCACCGCGGTGCTGGCCGTCACGTTCACCACGCGCGCGGCGGGGGAGATGCGGGGTCGGCTGCAGCAGCTCGGCGCTCGGGGCGTGCAGGCGCGCACCTTCCACTCCGCCGCGCTCCGCCAGGCGCAGTACTTCTGGCCGAAGGCGTACGGCGGCGAGTTCCCCTCGGTCCTGGACAACCGGATGTCGCTGGTCGCGGAGTCGGCGAGCCGGCTCCGGGTGCGGGTCGACACCGCCCGGTTGCGGGACCTGCTGGGGGAGATCTCCTGGGCCAAGGTCAGCAACACCACCCCGGAGGACTACCCGCGGGTGGCCGCTCCGCTGGGGCGGACCGTGTCCGGCACCGATCCGGAGACGGTGGCGCGCATCTTCACCGGCTACGAGGACCTGAAGCGCCAGCGCGGCCGGATCGACTTCGAGGACATCCTGCTCTGCACCGCGGCCCTGCTGGCCGAGCACGACGAGATCCGGGTCCAGGTGCAGCGCACCTATCGGCACCTGGTCGTCGACGAGTACCAGGATGTGTCGCCGTTGCAGCACCGGTTGCTGGAGCTGTGGCGGGGCGAGCGCGCCGAGCTCTGCGTGGTGGGAGATCCGGCCCAGACCATCCACTCGTTCGCCGGGGCCCAGGCCGACTTCCTCACCGGCTTCGGGCGCCGGCACCCGTCGGCGACCGTGGTCCGGCTGGTCCGTGACTACCGCTCGACCCCGCAGGTGGTGGCTGCCGCCAACGCCGTGATGCGCGCCGGCCGGGGTCAGGCCGGCGGCACCCAGAAGGGTGATCGGACGTCCATCGACGCGGTGACCCTGCAGGCCCAACGGCCCGCCGGTCCGGAGCCGGTGCTGCGGGAGTCCCCCGACGAGGCGGCCGAGGCAGCCACGGTCGCCGACTGGTTGTCCGGGTTGGCCGCCCGCGGGGTGGACTACCGGGAGATGGCGGTCCTGTTCCGCATCAACGCCCAGTCGCCGGTGGTGGAGCAGGCCCTGGCCGAGCGCGGCATCCCGTATCTGGTGCGCGGTGGCGAGCGGTTCTACGAGCGCGCCGAGGTGCGCCAGGCACTGCACGCTCTCCGCACCCAGGCACGGGCGGCGACCGAGCTGTCCGGAGGTGAGGGACGCGAGGCGGTGGCCGAGGTCCAGGCGGTGCTCGGCGCTCTCGGCTGGACCGAGAAGCCCCCCGAGGGGGCTGGCGCGGTCCGCGAGCGCTGGGAGTCGTTGGCGGCCCTGGTCGCCGTGGCTGAGGACCTCGCGGCCACGTCCGACGCCGCGCTCGACCTGCCCGGTGTGGTGGCCGAGCTCGAACGTCGTGCCGAGGCGCAGCACGTGCCGTCCGCGCAAGGAGTCACGGTGTCGACCCTGCACTCGGCCAAGGGGCTGGAGTGGGACGCGGTCGCCCTGTTCGGCATCCAGGAGGGGTCGTTGCCGTTCGTGCTGGCGACCAGGCCCGAAGAGGTGGCCGAGGAGCGCCGACTGCTGTACGTCGGTCTGACGCGCGCCCGCGAGCACCTGCACGTGTCCTGGTCCCGCAGCCGCGGCGGCGGTCAGGCCACTCGCAAACCGTCCCGTTTCCTGGATCCGCTGCTGCCCGCAGCGCTGCGGGGAACCGGAGCCGCGTCGGGACAGCGTCCACGGAGGAAGGGCACCGTCCTGTCGGCCCACTGCCGCAGCTGCGGCCACGCGCTGAGCGACGCGGCCGAGCGCAAGATCGGCCGGCACAGCGACTGCCCGGCGACGTACGACGATCGCACGTTGGCGTTGCTCAAGGAGTGGCGCAAGCAGCAGGCCTCCGACGAGAAGGTCCCGGCCTTCTGCGTGTTCACCGACGCGACGCTGGTCGCGATCGCCGAGTCACGACCCACCGACCAACAGTCCTTGATCAAGATCCCGGGGCTCGGTCAGGCGAAGCTGACGAAGTACGGCGAGCAGGTGCTGGCGATCATGGCCGCGCCGCCCGCCGCCACCACCTGATCGCGTCGATGCGGACCGCGCCGAGAAGATTTGTCGCGAGATGTCCGTAAAAGCGATTGCGGCGCCTCCAGGTTGTCCCCTAGCCTGAACCGGTGCCGTTGGACTTCAACGCGCACCCAGCAGATTCCCAGGCCGACAGGTGGTGATGATCATGGAGATTCTCGAGTGCACCGTAGGTGCGGTCGCTGCGTCGACCATGTGCGCCGCCGCCATCGTGCGCCCCGTCGCGCAGGATCGTCGGACCCATCTGCTGCCCACCGTCCGCACCCGCTCCCTGGCCGGAGTGGGCCTCTATGAGGTTCAGGGTCGCGACATGGGTTGGGGCGGTCAGATGACCGACGTCAAGGACGCCGTCAACGGCACCGACCCCACCTCCTTTCCGACCCGTCCGGGACCACCACCTGACTGTCCACCGGTGAACTAACACCGACGACCCTCAGGCCGTGACTCCCAGACATCCGGGAATCACGGCCTTCGTGTTTCCCGGCCATCACGAGCAGACAAGTTGGCCGAATCATGAACGAAACAGCACGAGACCTGATGGGTGCATCGCCACTCCTGGGGACGGGTCCCTCGGAGCTGGATGTGCGGACGCTCCCGTGCCGGTTGGACGACCCGGACCTGTGGTTCGCCGAGTCGCCGGGGGACGTCGAGACGGCCAAGGCCCTGTGCCGGGACTGCCCGCTGCAGGAGGCCTGCCTGACCGGAGCCCTGGAGCGGCGTGAGCCCTGGGGTGTCTGGGGCGGTGAGCTCTTCATCGGCGGCGTCGTCGTGGCGCGCAAGCGTCCCCGCGGACGTCCGCGCAAGCACCCGCTGCCGGAGCCGGTGGCCGCGTGACCGTCCCGGCGGAGCGGGCGTCGTGACAGAGGGAGCCGGTCCCGGTGAGCCTGGTGGTCCAGGCTCACTGGGACGGGTCTTCCACGTCGTACGGCTGTGGCTCGCTCGAGCACTGTGGCGTTGACCCTGCGAGGTCGAAGCGAGCTCAGTCGCGCGTGTAGCCGGGCAGGAACTCCTCGAGCACCCGGCCGAACGCCGCCTTCACGCCGAGCTGGGACAGCACGGCCAGGCCACCCAGCCAGACCCGGTGGATCAGCAGATAGCTCGGCGGGAGGTTGAGCCGCATCCCGACCCCGCCCGAGCCCTGCAGGTCGCGCACCCTGATGAACTGCTCGCGCATCCACTCGCGGGAGAACTGGAACTCCTCTTCCGCCGCCGGCTCGACGAACGGCGCCAGATACTCCATCAGGTCGTGGGCGTCGACGTCGTCGCCGACGAAACCCTCCACCTTGAGCTGGGCGTGCACCTGCTCGGCGTCGCCACGCTCGGCGACGCTCAGGATCCGGCCCATCGCCGACGGGAGCCCATCGGGCATCCGCGCCACCAGACCGAAGTCGACGATGCCCAGACGCCCGTCGGGCAGCACCTTGAAGTTGCCCGGGTGCGGGTCGGCGTGCAGCAGACCGACCGTCTGCGGCCCGGCGAACAGGAAGCGCACGTAGCGCAGCCCGATCGCGTTGCGCTGCTCGACCGAGTCATCCTGCGCCGTGGACAGGGGGCGCCCCTCGATCCACTCGCTGACCATCACGCGCGACGTCGAGGCGAGCACCGCCGGCACCACGAACTCCGGGTGCCCGACGAAGCCCTCGGCAGCCTGCTGCTGGTGACCAGCCTCCAGGGTGTAGTCGAGCTCCTCGCCGATCCGCTCGGTCATCTCCTCGACCAGCGGCTTGACGTCCATCCCGCCGGCGAGCGGGGCGATCACCTTCGACAACCGGCCGATCTGGCGCAGATCCGACCGGAGCGCCTCGTCGGCGCCCGGATACTGCACCTTCACCGCCACCGCCCGGCCGTCGCGCCAGACCCCGCGATGAACCTGACCGATCGAGGCCGCGGCCGCGGGCCGCGGATCCAGCTCGATCAGGTCCCGTTTCCAGGCCGAGCCGAGCTCGCGGGCCAGGACCGCGTGGACCCGCGCCGTGGGCATCGGGGGAGCGGAGTCCTGCAGCCGGGTCAGGTGCTCCCGGTACGGCTTCGCCATGTCCTCGGGCAGCACCGCCTCGAACAGGCTCAGGGTCTGGCCGAACTTCATGGCGCCGCCCTTGAGCTCGCCCAGCACCTTGAACAGCTGCTGCGCGGCCCGCTCCTGCAGCTCGGCGTTGACGCGCTCCGCCGAGGAACCGCCGATGCGCTTGCCGAAGCCCAGAGTCGCCCGGCCGGCGAAGCCCAGCGGCAGGGAGGCCAGCCGGGCGCCACGGCGCAGACTGGATCGGGCCAGCGGGTCGTCGGTGTCGCTCATCTGCTGGGGCACTCCTGGGGTCGACTCTGCGAACGGCGGCCTGGCCGATCGGTCACCATTCTGCGCGTGGGGACCAACAGCACCCGCAGGCCGGGTCGGCCGACCAGACGCGTCGCTGCCACGACCAGGCCTGAGGGCCGAGCTCCAGCGTGGCCGACGCGGTTTCCACCGGACGCCCGCTCAGATGGGACAGGGTCTGCGTCGTGACCAGGGCAGCCGCCCAGTCGGCGGCGAGGGGGTCCCAGTCGCCCCGGGTGCGGCAGAGCTGGGCCAGCATCCGCGGCCACGCCGGATCGGTTCGCGTCCGGGCCAGGTCGGCACACCTCAGGCAGCTCGTCCGGCCCGGGAGGACGAGGGGGCCCACCACCGCCCCGCGGGCGCGCGGTCGCACCAGCAGGTGCGGGTGATCGGCCTGGGTGAGTCCGGTGGTGATGGCGCGATCGGTCTCGAGGCAGGTCGCCACCACGATGGTCAGGTCCACCGGGTCGACCGACGGCTCGGACCAGTGCTCGGCCACCTGGACCCGGTCCCGCCCGTGCGCCCAGCCCGCCCACGCAGCAGAGCCGTCGGGGTCGACGACCACGAGACGGCCGAGCCCGGCCCGGAGCAGCTGCTCACCGATCCGCGTACCCGCCGGCCCCAGCCCCAGCAGCCGGAGCGTGAGAGTCTCGATCCCGGCGGTCGGCGGGTCCTGCAGCAGACCGGCGGAGTGCAGGGTCGACACGAGAGACTCGATCCGTTCGACGGGAACGCCGATCCGGCCCCCGGCCTCGATGAGCTCACTGAGCCGGTAGCGACCGTCCATCAGCTCCAGCAGCGTGCGCAGTGTCCCATCGGGATCGGCGAGGACCACCGCGTCGGCGGCGTCGAAACCGAGCTGGAGGTCCTGCTCGTCGCGACGAAGCAGCGTCAGGTGGGGCCGGAGGCGGAGACGACCGAGATCCGGCGCTCGCGTGTCGAGGATCTGCACCTCGTCAGTGTGCGGCCGGGAGAGCCGCGGTGGGGCTTCGTCCACAGGACCGATCGGCCGTGAACGCGGGCTGTGAGCGCAGCCGCGCCGGGAGGCAGCTGGATGATCCGGCTGCCTCCCGGCGCGTTCAGATCAGGTCCTGTACGCCCGGCCGAGGATGCGTGCAGGGCAGGAGGTCCGACGATCTGGGCCGTGCGTCAGCGTGTCTGACGCCAGAGCTCGTGCGTCAGGCCTTGCCGAGGATGCGGTTCAGGTTGGTCCCACAGACCGGGCACTTGGCCTTGGCCATCCGGGTGCCCTTGTCGTTGACGTGGACGTCGCCGCTCGCCTCGCGCTTCTCCTTGCACTTCACGCAGTAGAACTCGCCGCTGTAGGTCTCCGCCATGATGTCTCCTTGCTCGTCGGCCGGGCTTCGGTGGTCGCGACGACCGGTTGGTCGTCTTCGCTGCCCTCGGTCGCCGGTTACTTTACGACAGGTGGAGGCGTACGGGCCGGAGCACGCCGCCGGACAGACGAAACCTCCAGGAACATCGGTGCCGCTTGCCTTCCCCTGCGAGCGGTCCGACCATCTGGAGGTTTCGTGGCCTCGACGTTAACCGCCCGCTCGGGTCGGCGTCAATCGCGGACGCCGCCCGGTGCGCGTACCGTCATCCACCGCCTGTGGACAACTGTGTGGACAGCGTGTGAGCAAGCCGGTGTCTCGTGTGGACCACCGCTGTCCACGAGGTGTTGGCCCGCTCGTCACCATGTGGAAACCTCAGAGAGGAGCCTGAGAGCGGAGAGCCTGACAGCGGAGAGGGAGCACGGGTGAGCGAACAAGGACCGGGACCGGCCGCGCCGCCGCCGTTGGTCGAGGTGCGCCGGAGCAGTCGGCGCAAGCGAACGGTGACGGCCTTCCGGGAGCGGGACACGATCGTGGTGCTCCTGCCGGGGCGGATGTCGGCTCGCGAGGAGCGGGAGTGGGTGGACCAGATGGTCCGCCGCGTGCTCGCCCGAGAGGCTCGCGCCGCCGGACCGCGGGGCGACGCGGAGCTCGCCGACCGTGCCGCGGCGCTGGCCGCCGCCTACCTGGACGAGGTGCCCCTTCCGACCTCGGTCAGCTGGGTCGGCAACCAGCGACACCGTTGGGGCTCGTGCACCCCGAGCACGGGTGCGATCAGACTGTCCGACCGACTCCGACCGCTGCCCGGTTGGGTGGTCGACTACGTCCTCTTGCACGAGCTCGCGCACCTGGTGGAGCCGACCCACTCGGCGCGGTTCTGGTCGCTGGTGGCCCGCTATCCGCGGGCCGAGCGGGCTCGCGGCTTCCTCGAGGGCTACCAGGCGGCCGGTGGAGCGGAGGCCGCGCCGGATCGTGCTGTCGATGACTCGGCTGCCCCGGCAGACCGACCGGACGACGACGGTGTCGACTGATCCCGGGGGCCGGCCCGCCATCGGGCCGACCGCCTACGCCTGCAGCCGGTGCTGGCGCCGCAGCGCGGCCGGTAGGTAAGCGGCCCCCGGCGCATCACTCGATCGAGCTGCGACGTCTCGTGGGTTGGAGATGGCACACCGCTTGAGCGACAGGCAGCCGCAGCCGATGCAGGAGTCCAGTCCGTCGCGGAGCCGCTCGAGCGCCGCGATCTGCTCGTCGAGCCGGGACCGCCAGTGCCGGGTGATTCGCTGCCAGTCCGCCCGCGTCGGGGTGCGGCCGCGGGGGAGCCGCTCCAGCTCGCCCCGGATCTCCTCGAGAGTGAGGCCCACGTTGGCAGCCGCCCGGATGAAGGCGAGGCGGCGCAGCACGCCGCGCTCGTACCGTCGTTGCCCGCCGGCGCTGCGGGTGGCCTCGATCAGACCCTGGCTCTCGTAGTAGCGCAGCGCGGAGGCGGCGAACCCACTGCGCTCCACCACCTGGCTGATCGCCAGCTCGTCGCGGCTGTCCACCCGAAACACCCCGTCCTGGGCTTGACCTCAAGTTCACTTGAGCTTCAACAATGGCAGCAGAACATCCACAGCACAAGAGAACAAGGAGCTGACATGTCTGTTGCACTGATCACCGGCGGCTCGGCCGGTCTCGGACGGGCGGTGCTCGAGGCACTGACCGAGCTCGGCTGGACGGTCGTCACCGACGGCCGGGACGGCGACCGGTTGGCCGACATCGCGAGCTCGGGAGTGGTCCGGGTGCCCGGCGACATCGCCGACCCACGGCATCGCGGCGACCTGGTCGCCGAGGTCGACCGGCTCGGCCGGCTGGACCTGCTGATGCACAACGCCAGCACGCTGGGGCCGCTGCCGCTGAGGCCCCTGCGTGAGCTGAGCGGGGACGACCTGATCGCCACCTGGTCGGTCAACGCCGTCGCGCCGCACGAGCTGACCCGGGCGCTGCTGCCCCGGCTCCGCGACGCGGGCGGTGTGATCGTCTCGGTGTCCTCCGACGCCGCGGTCGACCACTACCCGACCTGGGGGGCGTACGGAGCCGGCAAGGCAGCACTGGACCACCTGACGGCCACCTGGGCGGTCGAGGAGGATCTGCTCGCGTACGCCGTCGACCCCGGCGACCTCCGCACCGCGCTGCACCAGGCGGCCTTCCCGGGTGAGGACATCTCCGACCGACCGCTGCCGGCCACGGTCGTGCCGGCGTTCCTGGAGATCCTGCGCCGCCGCCCCCCGTCCGGTCGCTACCGGGCCGCCGACTTCCTGCCCGTGGGGGTGTGACGTGGCGACCCTCACCGAGTCGCCCACCACGGTGTTCGCGCCCCCCGCCGACGGCTTCGCTCCGGCCCCCGCCGAGGTCCGCGGCAGCGCGCGGGACGCGGTCCGGCTGCTCGTGGCCACCCCGGCCGCGCTCACCCACACCACGTTCGGCCACCTGCCGAGCCGGCTGGCGGCCGGGGACGTGGTGGTGGTGAACAACTCCGCCACCGTCGCGGGACAGATCGACGCCGTCGGCCGCAGAGGACCCGTGGTGCTGCATCTCGGTACGCCCCTGGACGACGCCGAGCGGCTGGTCGACCCCGAGCGGGGAGTCGGTGGTGCGTCCGGCACCTGGATCATGGAGGTCCGCACGGCGCCCGATGCCTCGAGGTCGGTGCTGGATGCCGCGCCGGGAGATCGGTTCGTCGCCGGCGCTGTCGAGCTGAGGCTGCTCGAGCCGTACCCGCGGTCGGGGTCCTCCCCGACCGGCCGGGGCAACCGGCTCTGGCGGGTCCGTGCGCACGGCGACCTCGAGGCTCACCTGGCGGTGGCCGGCCGGCCGATCGCGTACGGGTACCTGGACCGGCGCTATCCGTTGAGCGCGTACCAGTCGGTGTTCGCCACCGTGCCGGGGAGCGCGGAGATGCCGTCGGCCGGACGCCCGTTCACCAGGTCCCTGGTCACCGACCTCGTCTCCCGGGGCGTCGCCGTCGCCCCCATCACCCTGCACACAGGGCTGTCCTCCCAGGAAGCCGGCGAGGCGCCGCAACCGGAGCGGTTCGAGGTGCCGGACGCGACCGCCCGGCTGGTGAACGCCGTCCGCGCCGGCGGCGGTCGGGTGGTCGCCGTCGGCACCACGGTCACCCGCGCGCTGGAGTCGGCCGTGGTGGGTGATCGACTGGTGGCTCGACGGGGGTGGACGGACCGGGTGGTCACCCCCGCCGACCCGCCGAGAGTGGTCGGGGGGCTGATCACCGGCTGGCACGACCCGCAGGCCTCGCACCTGCTGCTGGTCGAGGCAGTGGCGGGAGCGACGCTGACCCAGCGGGCCTACGACGCGGCCGTGGCGGGCGGTTATCTGTGGCACGAGTTCGGTGACAGTGCCCTCCTGCTGCCCTGATGCCGTGCGACGGCCCTCCGCTCGCCACGGTAGAAAGGACCACCCGAGGGAGGGAAGGCGATGGTCGGCTTCGATCGTGGGCCGACGCTGGCCGAGCGGTTCCGCATCCACGCCGGCGACCGGACCCACCTGTACGGCTACGCCCTCCGCGGCATGGCCGACGACCTCGACGCGCGGGGGCCGACGCTGAGGGTCGTCCGCGGCTATGAGGACGCTCCGGCCGGGTCGGTGATCCAGCTCCGTCTGCTGGCCGGCATCTTCCGGCTCGTGCTCACGGGCCGGGCGCCGGAGCTGCGGCCCTACTACGCCTGCCTGGGCGGTGCCGAGCCGCCCGAGACGGTGTGGCCGGTGATGCGTCGGGTGATCGCCGAGCATCCCGACGAGCTGCACGAGGCGCTGGCGATAGCCCCGCAGACCAACGAGGTCGGTCGCTCCGTCGCGCTCCTGGTCGGGTTGTTCGATCTCGCTGCGGCGTCCGGCTGTGCTCGCGTACGACTGCTCGAGCTCGGCGCGAGCGCCGGACTCAACCTGCTGGTGGACCGGTTCCGGGTGGTCGGTGACACCTGGGCGTGGGGGCCGGCGGCGTCACCGGTCCAGCTGCTCGACGCGGTCCACGGAGCCGTCGAGCCCAGCGAGGTGGAGATCGTCGAGGCCCGCGGCTGCGATCTGGACCCGGTGGACGCCACCAGCGCGGAGGGGCGGCTGCGGTTGACGTCGTTCGTCTGGCCCTTCGACGTGCACCGCCATGTCCGGCTGACCGGGGCGTTGGAGCTGGCCGCCGCGCACCCGCCCGTGGTGGACCGGGCCTCCGCCGCGGACTGGCTGGTCGCGCAGCTGAGCGTCGAGCCCCTGGACCCGAGCGTGCTGACGGTGGTGTGGCACTCGGTCACCCAGCTCTACTGGCCGCCGGCCGAGATCGCCGCCGTCCGGTCGGCGATGGCCGCGTACGGACGGGAGCACCGGGTGGCCGAGGTCGGGATGGAGTATCCGCAGGACGGTGGCCGAACGGCGCCGCCCGAGCTGCGGACCGTGCTGTGGGCCGGCCACGGGTCGCCGCCTCGCGAGCGTCTGCTCGGCACGGCCCACGACCACGGCGTACCGGTCTCGACGACCGGTCAGCTGCCGGCGCCCGACCACTCCCGGGCCAGCAGCCCGTAGACGAGAAGATCCGCCCAGCCGCCGTCAGACACGGCGGTCTCGCGGAAATGAGCCTCCTGGCGCATCCCGAGCCGCTCGCAGAGAGCGGCGGACCGCTCGTTGCGGGCGTCGAGCCGTGCCTCCACCCGATGCAGACCCAGGTCGGCGAAGGCGAGGTCGAGGACGGCGCCGGCCGCCTCGGTGGCGAACCCCTGGCCACCGTGCTCGGGATCGAACACCCAGCCGATCTCGCCGCCCCGGTTGGTCTCGCTGCGCAGGAACAAGATCACGTCCCCGACCAGCTGGCCGGTGTCGTGTCGCCAGACGCCGAGCGTGAGGGCCTGGTCCTCGCCGGTGAGATCCGACCGCGACAGGACCGGACCGGAGAGTCGGTCGAGCAGGGTGGCGCGATCCTGGGGCTCGAACGGCAGGTAGCGGCAGACATCGGCGCGGCCGCGGTAGGCCAGCATCGCCTCGACGTCGTCCCACCACGAACGGCCGCAGCCTGAGCCGGGCGGTCCGGACGGGGTAGGTCGGACGGAGGAACATGACGGAGATCGGGGTCAGTGCCCCCGGTCGCCTCCCGAGCCTTCGGCGTCGCCCTCGGTGTCATCGGGATTGGAGCTCTCACTGCCATCGGGGGAGCCGGAGCCGTCGGACCCCGACGTCGTGTCGGCCGAGTCGAGCAGGGCGGCCAGCGCGGCGTCGAAGTCGTCGTCGCCGGCGGATGCCGCCCCCTCGCGTCCGACGAAGCCGAGGGGGTCGTCCAGGTCGGCCGAGGTCGGCAGCAGATCGGGATGGTTCCAGACCGCGTCCCGACCGTCAGCACCCCGTGCGTCCCTGACCGCGGCCCACAGGTTCGCGGCGTCGCGCATGCGCCGGGGGCGGAGCTCGAGGCCGACCAGCGTGGCGAAGGTCGCCTCCGCCGGTCCACCGGTCGCCCGGGTCCGGCGGACGGTCTCCGCCAACGCGGCGGCCGCCGGCATCCACGGTGCGGTCGCCTGGCTGACCACGTCGTCGACCCAGCCCTCGACCAGGGCGAGCATGGTCTCCAGGCGCTCCAGGGTGGCGAGCTGCTCGGGGGTCTTCTGCGGCTCGAACAGTCCGCCCTCGAGCTGGGAGGAGAGCTCGGCCAGGTTCTCCGGATCGACCCGGCCGACCGCTTCCTCCAGCGCCGACGTGTCGATCGTGATCCCGCGGGCGTACTCCTCCACCAGGGTGAGCATCTGCTCGCGCAGCCAGCCGGCCGCCGCGAACAGGCGTTGGCGGGCGCACTCCCGCAAGGCCAGGTAGAGGGTGACATCGGTCGAGGACTGATCCAGGCCCTCACCGAACTTGGCGATGTTGGTCGGCAGCAGGGCGACGTGGCCGGGCTCGTTGAGCGGCAGCCCGATGTCGGTCACCCCCACGACCTCGGTGGCCAGCTGACCCAGCCCCTGACCCAGCTGGAGACCGAACATGCTGGCGCCGGAGGTGCGCAGCATCGGCCGCAGCATCTGCTCCATCCCGGCCAGACCGGGGATGGCCTCGCTCTGGTCGCCGTCGCCGAACTTCAGCGCACCCTCCATCGCGTCGGCGATGTGGGTGGCCACGGGCTCGACCAGCCGCTTCCAGACCGGCATGGTGTTCTCGATCCACTCGGCCCGGCTCCACGCCGAGACGACCGTGCTGACCCGGGGGAAGCCCGTCGCCGCATCGAGCCAGACCTCGGCGATGGAGGCCGCCTCGGAGATCTCGTGCTGCTGCCCGAACCCGGGGCTGGGGTCGGCACCGAGGGAGGCGACAGTCTTCCGTGCCGTGTCCTTGGTCACCTCCCAGTTCACGCCGGAGTCGGTGGCGGTGGTCGGCTGACCGAACAGCGAGCCGCCGCCGCCCAGCATGGAGAAGGCGTTCTGCAGCTGCGACATCAGCTGGTTCATGTCGCCACCGCCGAACTGGTTCATGAAGGCCTCGAACGGGTTGCCGGGCTGACCGCCCGCACCCGAGCCGGGGACACCGGACCCGAAGCCGCCGGGTCCCTGCCCGGATCCCTGCCCGCCTGAGCCGGATCGGCCGGAGCCCTTGCCGCCACCACCGAGCTGGTAGCCGTCGGATCCCGAGCCGGGAGTGGGGTCGTCGCCGGGTTCCGGCTCGCCGGGGGACCGTTCGTCGGCCATGGTGCTCCTGTCGCAGGCTGCAGCGGTGGTGTACATCCCACCGTACGCGGGTCGTCGGTGTCGACCAGTCCTGTCAGCCGAGAGCGGATTTCTCCGTGCCTGGCGGCCTGCGCCGGCGGCGGCCGCCTGCGCCGGGTGTGGTCGAGGGCGCCCGGGGGTGGTCGGGGGCGCCGGGGGTGGTCGGGGGCGAAGGCGCCGCAGGCGTACGGGCCGAGGTGTCGGTCCCCCCGAGCCGCTACTCCCGGATCGCGGGGCCCGTCCGACCTCGAACATTCCGTCGGCTGACGGAATGTTCGAGGTCTGGGGCGGGCTGGGGGCGGAAGAGGCCGTCGACTGACGGAATGTTCGAGGTCTGGGCGGGCTGGGGGCGGAAGATGGCCGTCGACTGACGGAATGTTCGAGGTCTGGGCGGGCTGGGGGCGGAAGTGGCCGTCGATTGACGGAATGTTCGAGGTCTGGGCGGGCTGGGGGCGGAAGATGCCGTCGACTGACGGATTGTTCGACCTGGGGAAGGGCGGCCGCGTCAGCCGGGCCTCCCAGACAGGGGCGCGGGCTAAGGTTTCGACCATGTCATCGCGCGTCCGCTCGGCGGAGATCAGCGAGCGTCCGCTCAGCGTGGACCGGCTGCTCGCCCTGGTCAGTGACCGCGGCACGGGCGGCATCGCGATCTTCGTCGGCGTCGTCCGGGAGACCGACTCGGGCGAGGAGGTCTCCTCGCTCGACTACACCCAGCACCCGACGGCCGAGGCCGCCCTCCGGGCCAGCGCGGAACGGGTGGCCGCGGCCCACGACGTCCGGGCCGTCGCCGTCGAGCACCGGGTCGGGCACCTCGAGGTCGGCGACCTCGCCGTCGTGGTGGCCGCTGGCGCGGTTCACCGCGGTCCGGCCCTGGCCGCGTGCCAGGAGCTGATCGACGACCTCAAGCAGACGGTGCCGATCTGGAAGGAACAGCACCTGACCACGGGTGGCGTGACCTGGGTGGGCCTGCCGTGAGGCTCTGTCATCCAGCTGCCGTGAGGCTCTGCCATCGACCTGCCGTGAGGGTCCGGAGCCATCCCGCCGCGAGCGCGGCATGACCCGGCAGACCTGGACCGCTCTGGTGTCGGCGCTGCTGTTCGTGGCGCTGGCGGTGCCGTTGGCGATCCTGCCGGTGCCGTTCGTGGCTTGGAGCCCCGGCGGGACGGCCGACGTGCTCGGCGAGGTCGACGGTCGGCCACTCATCTCGGTCGAGGGCGTGCCGACCTTCCCGACCACGGGGCAGCTCGACCTGACGGTGGTGTCCGGCACCGCCGCCGACTCCCGTCTGACGCTGCCGGAGGCCCTGGCGGCGTACTGGCTGCCCGGTCGGGACACGCTGCCGCGCGACGCGGTCTTCCCGCCCGGCCGGAGCGCCGACGAGGTCACCAAGGCCGAGGCCCAGATGATGGAGACGTCCCAGGACGACGCCGTGGTCGCGGCTCTGCGGGCGGCCGGCCAGCCGGTCCAGCAGCGGCCGGCGGTCTCCTCGGTGACGATCGGCGGTCCGGCGTACGGGAAGCTGCTGCCGGGCGACCTGATCGAGTCCGTGGACGGTGTGGACACCGCTGACGCGGACGCGGTCAGCGAGCAGATCCGCAGTCACCGCCCCGGCGAGCGGGTCGACTTCGTGGTGCTGCGGGATCGGGTCAGGACCACCGTGCCGGTGGTCGCCGCGGAGTCGGCCACCGACCCGGGGGTGGCCGTCGTCGGCATCACCGTCGGCCAGGGCTACTCCTACGTCCCCCGGATCACCTTCGACCTCGGTCAGCAGATCGGCGGACCCAGCGCCGGACTGGTGTTCGCCCTGGGCATCTACGACAAGATCACGGCCGGCGAGCTGCTGGCCGGTCGCGACGTCGCCGGCACCGGCACGATCACCCCCAGCGGTGACGTCGGGTCGATCGGTGGGATCCGGCAGAAGCTGGCCTCGGCCGAGCGGGCGGGAGCGACGGTCTTCTTCGTGCCGAGCGGCAACTGCGCCGATCTGGCCGGCGTACGCACCGATGTGACGCTGGTCAGGGTGTCGACCCTCGGTGAGGCCATCCGGCAGCTGGGTGTGCTCGCGGCGCCGGGTGGTGAAGAGCGGGTCGACCGGTGCTCCAGCTGATGCCCTGCCACCGATGCCCGCCACAGGTCGGCGATCCGGAACCTGGGAGCCCACCGGGGCGTTGGGTACGCGTAGGACTTCCGTCAGCCACATACGCTGACTGCACCGCACGCGACCACCAGAGCGCTGGTCACAGCAAACAGGAGTGAACCCGAGTGAGTACGACACGGATCAGCGGACGGCGCAGCGCGATCCTGCCGACCCTGATCATCGCCGCCGTCCTGGTGGTCGCCTTCGCCATCTTCACCAGCTTCTGGACCGAACGGCTGTGGTACCAGTCGATGGACTTCGGCACCGTGTTCTCCACGATGCTGTTGACCCGGATCGGGCTCTTCGTGGGCTTCGGGCTCCTGATGGCCGTGCTGGTCGGTGGCAACGCCGTGCTCGCCTACCGGCTGCGGAGCAAGACGCGGCTGGGTCCGCCCACCAGCCCGCTGCTGGAGCGCTACCGCGAGCTGCTGGACGCCCGACTGGTCTGGGTGGTGCTCGCCGTCGGCGGTGCTGGTCGGGCTCTTCGCCGGCGGCGCCGCGGCCGGTCAGGTGGACACCTTCCTCGCCTGGCGGCACGCCACGCCCTTCGGTGTCACGGACCCGAAGTTCGGGCTGGACATCGGCTTCTTCGTCTTCGCCTACCCCTGGTGGCGGTTCGTCACCTCGTTCCTGTTCACGGCCCTGGTCTTCGCCACGATCGTCGCGGCCGCCGTGCACTACATCACCGGCGCCCTCCGCTTCAGCGGTCCGCGCCGGGGTGGCAGCGGCGCCGCCCAGGCGCACCTGTCGATGCTGGTCGGTCTGGCCGTGCTGGTCAAGGGCGTCAGCTACTGGTTCGACCAGTACGGGTTGGAGATCGCCAACACCACGCTCGGCGGTGACGCGTTCACCGGCATCAACTACACCGCCGACAACGCCACCGTGAACGCGAAGCTGATCCTGTCGGTCATCGCCGGCATCACCGCCCTGCTCTTCTTCGCCAACGCCATCCTGCGCCGCTGGGTCATCCCGACCATCGGTCTGACCCTGCTGATCCTGTCCTCGATCGTGCTCGGCATCGTCTACCCGGGTGCCGTGCAGTACTTCAGCGTCCGTCCGGACGAGCCCGACAAGGAGCGCGCCTACATCGCGAACAACATCGACGCGACCCGGGCGGCCTACGGCGTGGACACGGTGAAGATCACCGACTACTCGGCCACGACCCAGGCCAGCGCGGGTCAGCTGCGCTCCGACGCCGAGGCGCTGCCCGGCATCCGGCTGATGGACCCGTCAGTGGTCAGCCCCGCCTACGAGCAGCTGCAGCAGGTCCGCGGCTACTACAAGTTCCCCAAGACCCTGGACGTCGACCGCTACACCGATCGACGGCCCCGAGACCGACGCCGTGGTGGCGGTGCGCGAGATGAACGTCACCGGCATCGAGGGCCAGAACTGGAACAACCTCCACACCGTCTACACCCACGGCTACGGCCTGGTCGCGGCGTACGGCAACCAGCGCCAGTCCAGCGGCGAGCCGCAGTGGATCGTCCGAGGACATCCCGCCGCAGGGCAAGATCGACGAGCACGAGCCGCGGATCTACTTCGGTGAGATCCAGACCGACGCGTACTCCATCGTCGGCGCCCCCGCGGGCAGCCCGCCGATCGAGCTGGACACCCCCGGTGGCGGCGACAGCGGCAACCCGACACGTACACCTACGAGGGCAAGGGCGGCGTGGCCATCGGCAGCCTGTGGCACCGACTGCTCTACGCGGCGAAGTTCGCCGACGTCAACATCCTGCTGTCGGACCGGGTGAACGCCGAGTCCAAGATCATCTACGACCGGACCCCGCGGGAGCGGGTGCAGAAGGCCGCGCCGTGGCTCAAGGTCGACGGCGACCCCTATCCCGCGGTCGTGGACGGCCGCATCGTCTGGATCGTGGACGGCTACACGACGTCGAACTCCTACCCGTACGCGCAGCGGGTCGACCTGAACGCGGTCACCTCCGACTCGCCAGACGACGACCCAGGGCACCAACGTGGTGGCCCAGCCCGATACGAACATCAACTACATCCGCAACTCGGTCAAGGCCGTCGTCGACGCCTACGACGGCAGCGTCAAGCTCTACGCCTGGGACGAGAACGACCCGGTCCTGAAGACCTGGGAGAAGGCGTTCCCGGGAACGTGTGCAGCCGAAGAGCGCGATCTCCGCCGACCTGCGGGAGCACCTGCGCTACCCGCAGGACATGTTCAAGGTGCAGCGCCAGCATCCTGGCCCGCTACCACCATGACCGATCCCGACACCTGGTACCGGCAGTCCGGTCTGTGGGAGGTCCCGAACGACCCGGTCGGCGGCGCCAACAGCACCGCCAAGGAGTCCCCGTTCTACCTCTCGGTGAAGTGGCCGAGGACGACGACCCGATCTTCTCCCTGACCACGTCGTACGTGCCCCGCGGCCGGTCCAACCTGGCCGCGTACATGGCGGTCAACGCCGACGCCGCCAGCCCCAACTACGGCCGGATCTGCGGATCCTGCGGATGTCGGACACCACCCAGATCGACGGACCCGGGCAGTCGCCAACGCGATGGTCGACCAACGAGACCGTCGCCGAGCGCTGCGTCCGTTCCAGCAGGGCACGGCGCAGGCCACGTTCGGCAACCTGCTGACCCTGCCGGTCGGTGGCGGCCTGCTCTACGTGCAGCCGGTCTACACCCAGCGCCAGGGGAGCACCGGCTCCTACCCGGCGCTGCGGTTCGTGCTCGCCCGGTTCGGCCAGCAGGTCGGCATCGGTGACACGCTGCAGGAGGCGCTGGACCAGGTGTTCGCCGGCAACTCCGGGCGCGACCACCGGCGAGACCGACCCGTCGGCGACCCCGACCCCGCGGCCGTCCGGGTCGGCGACCCCGTCGACCCCGACCCAGCCCGACAACCCGGCCGTGGCTCGGGCCCTGGACGAGGCGAGCACGGCCTTCGAGGCGGCTCAGAAGGCGCTGGTCGCCGGTGACCTCGGCAAGTACCAGACCGAGATCGAGAAGGCCAAGGCGGCCACCGAGCGCGCCACCAAGGCGATGGGCAGGTAGCTCGGCTCCGCTCAGCCCTCGGTGACCACCAGGTCGTGGTAGCCGAGGGCGCGGAGCGGCTCCGCGAGCTGGTCGGCGTCACCGACCACCACCAGGCTGGCGGCTCCGGCGTCGACCACGCTCGTGTACGCGGCCGTGGCCGATTCCGGGGTCACCGTCCGCAACGCGGCGAGGCTGGTGTCGAGGTAGTCCGAGGGCAGCCCGCCCAGCACCTGACTGGCGGCCTGGTCGGCCACGCCGTCGGCGGTCGCGAACCGCAGCGGTGACGTGCCGACGTAGTAGGCGACGGCGTCGGCCACCTCCGCTGCGTCGAACGGACGGGCGGCGACGTCGAGCAGCTCCCGCGCCTCGCGGACGGCGTCGACCAGGACCTCCGTCCGGAACGAGCCCTGGACCGCGTACGAGCCGCCGGACCGCATCGGTGAGAAGGCCAGCCGGACCCCGTAGGTGTAGCCACGCTCCTCCCGCAGCACCTTGTTCAGCCGGGACAGGAAGGCGCCGCCCATCGCGTAGCCGGCGACGGTCAGGTCGGCCCAGCGCGGGTCGGTCCGGTCCACCGCGTACGCCCCCAGCCGCAGGTCGGCCTGGACCGCACCCGGTCGGTCGACGAGCAGGGCGGTTGGCGCGCTCGGAGCGACGGCCGTGTGGGGCGCGCGTCGCTGGGACGCGTTGTGCCAGCTGCCGAACGTCCGCTCGGCCAGGGCGACCACGTCGACCCCGGTCAGGTCGCCGGCGACGATCAGCGACGTCCCGTCCGGTCCGAAGCGGTCCGCGTGATAGGCGCGCCACGTCGGCGGCGGTGACGGCGCCCACCGTCTCCGGCTCGCCGCCGTTCATCCGCGCCGCGCGGCTGTCCGCGGCGAAGACCGCCCGACGGAACTCGGTGCTGGCCCGGGACGCCGAGTTGGCCCGACCCTGCTCGATCTCGGCCAACCGGAGCTGGACGTGACGGGCGACGTCGTCGGGAGCCAGCGCGGGCTCGATCACGGCTTCGGCGAACAGCTCGAAGGCACGATCCAGTCGGCGAGACGGGCACGTCCAGCACGGCCTGGAGTCCGGACAGCCCGATCTCGACCCCGAAACCGGCGCCCTCGGTCTCCAGCAGCTCGGCGAACTCCTCCCCGGCGTGACTGCGCGACCCCTCGTCCAGGCAGCGGGTGGTGATCGTGGCGACGCCCTCGCGCTCGCGGGGCTCGGCGCTCAGCGGCACCTCCAGCACCAGGTGGGCGGCGACGATCTGCTGCCCGGGCGGTGGTAGCTGTGCAGCTCGATCCCGTTGTCCAGCCGGGTGCGCTCGACCGGCGGGAAGCTCCAGGGCCCCGGCGGGGCGATGGCCGGGCGGTTGATCACGGTCATGCCGAGGTCTCCTTGCGGTAGATCAGGGTCGATCGGTGCGCGGGCGCGATGCCGGACTCCAGCGGCGGCGGCCACCGCCGCCGTGTCCACGGCGTCGATCTGGTCGAGGCGGGAGTTCACCAGCTCGGGGTCGCCGTAGAGGGTGGCGAACTCGCCGAGGGCGTCGGCCCGGGAGTCGATCCGGGCGAGCTCGTGCAGCCAGTGCCGCTCGAACTGGGCCTTGGCCCGGCGGAGCTCGGTCTCGGTGATCCCGTCGGCGATGATCCGCTCGACCTCCTCCAGCACCACGTCGTGGACCCGCTCGACGGCCACGCCGTCGCGGGCCCGGGCGTACGCGTAGCCCATCGAGGTGCCGCCGATCAGACCCATGGTGCTGGCCGAGGCGCTCTCGGCCAGCTCGTCCCGGCGGACCAGCCGTCGGTGCAGCCGGGACGTCTGGCCGTGCCCGAGCACCGTCATGCCCAGGTCGACCGCGTCGAAGGCCGGGGTGCCCACCGCCGGCAGCCGCCAGGTGAGGTAGGCGGCGTCGGCCGGCACATCGGCCGACGTCTCCTGCCGGGGCAGGCCGCTGAGCGGGGGCAGCGGGTCGGCCGCGGGGGCGGCGGGCTTCGTTCCCGCGGCCAGCGACCCGAAGTAGGTCTCGGCCTTGGTGAAGGCGGTCTCGGGGTCGCAGTCACCCACGATGGACAGCACCGCGTTGTTGGGCAGGTAGTGGGTGGCGAAGAAGGTCGCCACGTCCTCGACGGTGGCCGCGTTCAGGTCCTCCATCGACCCGATCACCGTGTGCCCGTACGGGTGGTCGGCGGGGAAGGTCAGGCTGATCAGCCGCCGCATCACGTCCCCGTACGGGACGTTGTCGTAGCGCTGGCGCTTCTCCTCCTTGACCACCTCACGCTGGTTGTCCAGGTTCGTCTGGGTGAGGGCGTCCAGCAGGCTGCCGAGCCGGTCCGCCTCCAGCCACAGGGCGAGATCGAGCCCGCCGATCGGGAGGGTCTCGAAGTAGTTGGTCCGGTCGAACCAGGTGGTCGCGTTGACCGATGCGCCGGCCGCCTGCAGCAGCGCGATGTGCTGCGCCGGACTCCACCCCCGCGGAGCCCTGGAACATCACGTGCTCGAAGAGGTGGGCGAACCCGGTCCGGCCCGGCTGCTCGTGTCGCGAGCCGACGTCGTACCAGAGGTTCACCGCCACCGACGGGGCGGCGTGGTCGGGGCTGGCGAGGACCCGCAGCCCGTTGTCGAGACGGTGCTGGTGGATCGGGTACGAGGCGACGGACATGCGCCCCACCGTAGCGTCGCGATCATGGTGATCGCCGACGAACTCCTGTTGCTGGCCGTCGACGACGCGACGGGCAGGAACGTGCGCATCGGGCACGGCCTGCGAGCCCTAGTGTTCGGACGAGAGCCAGACCCGCGGCCGCGGCGGGTTCCGCGTACGCCACCGCCAGGCTGGCGATGGTGTCGTGCGCATTCAGACCGCTCGGGTTCGGCACGACCCACAGGCGGGCGCCCTCGAGTCGCTCCGGTTGCTCGCCCAGCTGCGCCTTCGGCCGGCA
This sequence comes from uncultured Actinomycetota bacterium, assembly GCA_963794405.1. GTDB lineage: Bacteria > Actinomycetota > Actinomycetes > Propionibacteriales > Propionibacteriaceae > Microlunatus. The sequence continues at coordinate 52,287 of CAWCDP010000010.1, read as the reverse complement.
GAAGGCCGTCCGGTACGCGGTGATGCCGGCGACGACCACCACCCCCGGTCGGTGGGTCGCGACGAAGGACTCCAGCCGGGTCCGTCCGGCGCGCAGCTCCTCGGCGCTCAGCTCGTCGGCCCGGGCGGTGGCCCGGTTGACCAGGTTGGTGTTGCCGAGGCCCCGCGCGAGCAGGTAGGCCCGGTCGTCGTCGGTCATCCCCTCGCTGCGGCTGATCTCCCGGTCGATGATCCCGGCCAGCCGCAGCGCGGGGTAGAAGCGGTTGCCGGGGTGCGCGAAGTGGGTCTGGGTGGCGGCGGTCCACAGACCCGGGTTGATGCCGACGAACAGCAGCCGCAGTCCGGGTCCGACCAGATCGGGGACGGACGCGTCCTGGAAGCCGCGCAGCTCGGCCTTGGTGAATCCCACGGCGTCCAGCCAACCAGATCGGGGTCAGTTCAACCGAGCACGAGCTCGGGCACGGTCGTCAACCCCGACGACAACCCCTCCCGCACCCGTTCGAGTGCCTGCATCCGGAACCGGCGGCCGTGCCAGCGCTCCGCGTCGGCCACCCACCCGGCCACGGTGCCGTCCGCGGCCAGCGCGTTGGCCGTCGTGTTGGACACCTCCAGCCGCAGCGTCACCTGCTTCCTTGCCGCGCAGCCGTGCGGTCAGGTCGCAGGCGTACGGCGGCGCCCACAGCGTCGCCACGACCTCGTCGTCGACCAGCACCCTGACCACCTCGCCGACCGGCGGGACCAGCTGCACCCGGTAGGAATGACCCTCGATGCCCCGTTCCCGGCCGGCGCCACCGTCGTCGGACGGGCGGCCTTCGCCCAGGTCGAGCCGGATGACTCCGTCGTGCGGCGGGGTGCTGAGCGTGGTGACATAGGCCAGCGTGCCCGAGAAGTCGGGGCCGATCCGCTGGTCGTCCTCCCAGCGGTGGGGGAGTGACACCTCGCCCAGGTCGGTGCCGTCCGGGCGTACGAGCCGCCAGTCGCCGTCGAGCGACAGGCGGACGGCTCGTGCGCCGACACCGGCGTCGGTGGGTCGCTCGACCGCTGAGGGCTCGCCGTCGTGGCCGACCAGGACCAGCGCCTGGTAGGGCTCGAGGGCTACCTCGATCCCGTGCTCACCCGGGCTCTCGGTGACGTCGACGACGGCGCCGTCCCGGGGATCCCAGACCTCGATCCGGTCTCGGGTGTCCCGGGGGACGACGCGTTGGGTCCGGCGGTGCGGGCCGGTGTTCACCACCAGGTGCACGTCGAGCCCGTCGACCCGCCGGTGCACCGTGCCGACGTCCGGCCGGGCCGGGTGCAGGGTCAGGTCGGGGGCGAGGTGCCGACCGACCACCGTCGCCGCGTCCTCGTCCTCGCCGACGGTGAGCACCCGTCCGCCGGCCGCCTCCACCCGGTCCAGCCAGGCCTGGGTCGCGGCGGGCACGGTGGGATGACCGGGCAGCACCACGACGAGGTCGTCGGTCGGCTCGATCAGGGCCGCCAGGTCGTCGTCCAGCAGGGCGAGGTCGTAGCCACCGGTGCGCAGCGAGGCGATCACCCGCGGGTCGATCATGCCGGCCAGGGTGCGCCACAGATCCAGCGTGGTGGCGGTGCCGAGGCGGGCGTACGCGTCGGTGGTCGGGAGGTAGAGCAGCACGTCGCGCACCGGCTCGCCGAGGCGCAGCAGCCCGGAGAGGCGCTGCAGGTAGCCCATCAGGTCCGGCGCCGCCGGCCACCACGCATTGCGGTCGTCCAGGGCGGCCGAGGCGTAGAAGAACCAACCGAGACCGCCGTCGGCACCCGTCGGCCGGGGCGAGCACGGCCAGCCGTGGCCGATGAGCTGGTTGATCCCGAGCAGGAAGTGCTCGTGAGCCTCACCCAGCAGATCGAGCGGGGTGGCCCGGAACGACGGCGCGTGCACCCAGGTCCACGTCTCCGAGGACACGATCGACACGCCGAGGTGGTGGGCGGCCGAGCTCGCCCACCTGGTCGGCGGCATCCCGGTCCAGCCCCACTGCTCACCCTCGATGCCGTCGACCCGGGCGTAGCTCGACAGCGTGGCCGGCGGCTCCCCGTAGCTCTGCACCCGCAGCGGCACCCCGTGACCGTGGGCCCATTCCGCCAACGGGGTCAAGAAGCTGTCCTCGTAGAGCTCCGACAGCGTGCGGTGGTAGTCGACGCGGAAGGCGGCCGAGTCCGGGCCGCCGGCGACCAGCCGCCAGAGCTCGGTCTCGGGTCGGTACCCGCGGCGACGGGTGAACTCCGCCGGCAGGGAGGGCGTCCAGTCGGCGTGATAGACCTCCAGGCTGTCGCAGAACACCGAACCGAGGCGATGGGCGCCGACGGCGGCGACCAGCCGATCGCCCAGCGCGCTCAGGTGCGCCTGGACGGCGGCGGCGCTGTAGTGGTCGTGCACCGGACCCTCGGCCCCGGCGGCGGCCCGCTTGACGTTCTGTCCGGTGAGCCCGGCCGTGGCCGTGAGCACCACCCGGGTGCCCGTTCCGGCCGGCACCTCGACCGTGCCGTCGGCCGCGATCGACAGCGCGGCGTACGTGTCCGGCTCCTCCTGCAGCGAGCCGGCGCCGAGGTAGACCCCGACCAGCTCGTCGCCCGGCCAGGGCTGTCGGCCACCGGCGAGCCGCAGCGGGTCCGGACCGATCTCGCGCCGCTCCCAGCGCAGCCGGCGGGCGGCGTGCTCGGGGCCGATGTGCGGCCCGCCGAACGACCAACCGCTGCCCAGGGTGAGGTCGAACCGCAGGCCGAGCCGCTCGGCCACGTCGGCCGCGTACGCGAGGTCGGCGAGGAACTCCTCCGAGCCCAGACGGGTCGGCTGCTCGACGAGCGGGTAGACGTAGGAGACCTCGACCCCGCCGATCCCGGCCGCGGCCATGGCCGTCAGATCGCGCTCGATGTCCACCCGGGCCACCTGGCCGAACCACCACCACCGCATCATCGGCCGCGCCTGCGGCGGCGGGTGCAGGAAGGTGTGACGGAGCTCGGACAGCGACGGTGCGGTCATGATCCTCTGCGGTTCGATCCGTTGTGGTCGTGGTCGGTCCACCCTAGCCGCCGGCATGAATCGTTTCAGGCCGCCCCGGTGAGCACGGTGCGCGCCTCGCGGACCGCGGCCAGTCGCGCACCCAGGTGCGGGGCCTCGGGACCGAGCCCGGCGAACCGCAGCTCGGTCGGCACGATCGTGGTGGCCGCGACGGCCCCGGGCAGCCGTTCGACGAGACCCGGGTGGTCACTCCACGGTCCGCCGACGAGCACGGCCGCCGGGTCCAGCAGGGCGGCGATCGAGCCGATCGCGCCGGCCAGGGCCGCCAGGATCGCGTTGCGCGTACGGCGGTCCGATGCCGTGTCACCGTCCAGGGCCGCGCGGACCAGATCGAGGTCGAGGGCCAGTCCGTCCGTACGCCGCAACCCCAGCTCGGCGAAGGCCTCGATCAGGCGGACGGACCGGCCCCGGGCGCCCACGGTCAGCAGATGGGCGATCTCACCGGCCAGACCGCGACCGCCGTGCGCGATGCGCCCACCGGTGACCACCGCGCCACCCAGACCGGGACCGAGGAAGACGTAGACGAAGTCGTCGAGGCCCTGAGCGCTGCCGGCCTCGCGCTCGGCCAACGCCGCCCAGTCGACGTCGTTGTCGACCACGGCGTCCAGACCGAGCACGGGTCGCAGCAGCGGTACCGGGTCGAGGTCGTCGACCAGGAACGGGGAGTCGGGCAGCTGCACCAGGCGTCCGGTCGCTCGGTCGACCGGTCCGGCCACGCTCAGGGTCGCGGCGAGGATCGGGCCCGGGTGCCGTGGCCACCACGGACGCGGTGGCGTCGCGGAGCACGGGTTCGAGCTCGGCCCGGGTGGTCGGCACCGGGACCGGGACGTGGCGTCGCTCGATGACCTCGCTCCGCAGCGAGATGGTCTCGACGACCACACCGTCCGGACCGGCCGACGCGGCCACCGCGACCCCGACGTCGGCCCGCAACCGGTAGAAGGTCCCTGCCGGGCCACGACGGCCCAGCTGCTGTCCGGACTCCTCCACCAGCCCGGCCTCGGCGAGGCGCCGGATCGACTCCGAGATGGTGGGCTTGGAGATCCGCGTACGCACCGCGAGCTCGGCCCGGGTCAGCTCCGGCGACTCCAGCAGCTGCTCGATGACATGGCGATCGGTCAGCTCGCGGACGACGCTGAGCGAGGGTCGTCGTGGTCCGACGGGGGGCTGCGACACGGCGGTGCTCCGGTCTGACTCGGACGGTCGGGGGAAGTTGTTAGGAACCCTTGCACTTTAGCGCCCTGGTGCCGTATCGTTCTGCGCAGGCCATTAGTTAGGGCTGATTACTACTCAACCAGGAGGACGAGGATGACCACCACCACCGCCACACCCGCCGCCGGCGCCGTCTCCGCTGTGACCGGACTGCCGCACTGGGAGACCATCCCTGCCGACATCCCGGCGGCGACGGCGGAGATCAAGGCCGCCATCCGCGCGCGGATCGAGGCCTCGGGTCGCACGGTGGCCGACGTCATCGCCGAGATCGAGTCGTTCCTGGAGAGCGAGATCGCCGACATCACGGCGACCCGGGCGCGCGGCGAGGAGGTGTGGCCGGTGATCGACTACGCCGACATCGCCGCCGGCACCGTCTCCGCCGAGCAGCTGGCGCTGCTGAAGCGCCGTGGCTGCGCCGTCGTCCGCGGTCACTTCGACCGGACCGAGGCGGAGAAGTGGGACCGCGACGCCGTGGACTACGTCGACAGCAACAGCTTCTTCGAGACCTACTCCGGGCCGGCCGACGACTTCTTCGGCAGCCTCGGCACCGAGATGAGCAAGCCGGAGATCTACCCGATCTACTGGTCCAGCGCGCAGATGGAAGCCCGTCAGCACCCGCGGATGGCCACCGTGCAGGCGTTCCTCAACGCCGCATGGATCGCCGAGACCGACGGCCACCAGTGGTTCGACCCGGAGGTCGACACCCTCTACCCCGACCGGATCCGTCGCCGTCCGCCGGGCGCCACCTCCGGCGGCCTGGGCACCCACCTGGACCCGGGCACCTTGGATCTGTGGATGACCGAGGGCTACCAGCAGCACTTCCGGCACCTGTTCTCCGGTGACGTCGCTGCGTACGACCCGTGGGACGCGTCCTACCGCACCGAGGCGTCGCAGTACCCGGGCTCGACCATGTGCTCGGCCTTCCGCACGTTCCAGGGCTGGACGGCGCTGTCGGAGATGAAGAACGACCAGGGCGTCCTGCACACCGTGCCGATCCCGAAGGCGATGGCCTACCTGATGCTGCGGCCGCTGCTGGACGACGTGGCCGACGAGGAGATGTGCGGTGTGCAGCCGAACCGCACGTTCCCGGTCAACGAGCGCTATCACGCGATCCTGCTCGAGGCGGTCTCCTCCATCCCCGACGTCGCTCCCGGCGACTCGGTCTGGTGGCACTGCGACATGATCCACTCCGTCGCGCCGGTCACCGACCAGCAGGGCTGGGGCAACGTGATGTACATCCCGGCCGCGCCGCTGTGCGCGAAGAACGAGGCGTACCAGGTGAAGGTCCGGGAGGCGTTCCTGGCGGGCAACAGCCCGTACGACTTCCCCGAGGAGAACTACGAGGCGTCCTGGACCAACCGGTTCGGGGTCGATGACCTCAACGACATCGGCCGTCGCGGTCTGGGGCTGGACTCCTGAGCCCGAGCTGACGGAAACTCGCCCCTCATCGGCCGACACGCCGTGCGACACGCCGTGTGTGGTCGCATGAGGGGCGATTTTCCGTCACGGGGGCCGGACCATGACCCCGATGCGGAGGCGTCACCTACGGTGGGAGCATGGCTGAATCCACGCACGGCAGCATCCCCGCGCACATCGACCCGAATCGCCGCGACGACACCACCGAGGACGAGTCCGGCGGCCAGGTGTCCGAGGGGCCGTCGGGCTTCGGCGGACCCGAGACCTCCGGCGGGGGAGCGGACGCGGTCCCGGACACGCCCGACGTCAACCCCGGCACCAGCGCCCCGATCCGGGACTCCCGCGACTGAGGCTCACCATCGGGTGACCGGGAACCAGGGAATGACCGGGAACCGAGGGTCAGTACGCTGCCCTGCATGGGGACCGAGTTCGAGCACAAGCTGGTGGTCGTCGGGGACGAGTGGCGGGACGCGGTCATCGAGACCAGTGCCCTGAGCCAGGCCTACCTGTCCACCACGCCGGGCATGACCATCCGGGTGCGGGTGGTCGACGAGGCGCGCGCCTACCTGACGATCAAGGGCAAGCAGGTCGGGATCGGCCGACCCGAGTACGAGTACGAGATCCCGGTCGACGACGCCCACGCGCTGCTGGCCATGGTCACCGGGGGCTACCCGATCACCAAGACCCGCTACGAGCTGGGTGACCCGTGGGCCGGCTGGATCGTGGACGAGTTCGCCGACGCCAACGCGGGGCTGATCGTCGCCGAGCTCGAGGTGCCCGCCGAGGACACGCCGTGGGAGCTGCCGATCTGGGCGGGTGAGAACGTGACCGCCGACTACCGCTACACCAACTCCGAGCTCTTCGGCCGTCCGTACACGCAGTGGGGCACGGGGTAGGGCTGCGGCTGGGGACTCACTGGCCGACGCGACCGTCCAACGAGACGACACCGACGTCCAGACGAGATCGACGTCCGGAGAAGCAGAAACCGCCCCCGACGGCCATTGGCCGATCGGAGGCGGTCTCCCGTTGGTAGCGGGGACAGGATTTGAACCTGTGACCTCTGGGTTATGAGCCCAGCGAGCTACCGAGCTGCTCCACCCCGCGTCGCTTGCTCTAAGTTACGCGAAGATGACGCAGGCCCCAAATCCTGCGGTGAGACGTGCATCACGTACGCCGGCCGGAGCCCGGGAGCCGGGCTCGCGCGGACCGGGACCACAATGCCGCTGTGGGGCAATCTCAGCGGGATGGTCGGGGGCTGGCGGCCCTCGCCGCGTTCTGGCGCGGCCGCGACATCGGCATCGTCTACGGGGCCATCGTGGTCGTCGTCAGCACGTGGATCGGTCTGCACTCGGATGTGGCCGTCCGCAGGCTGGTCGAGAGCGTGAGCACCAACCTCGAGAACATGCGCGCCAGCCCGATCGCGGTGCTGGCGGCCAGCGCCTTCGTGGTGTCGCCGCTGACCCAGCTGCTGCTGGTTCCGGTGGTGGTCTTCGTCTTCGGGCTGGTCCAGCGCTGGCTCGGTCGGACCGCGCTGGTGGCCGTCTGGGTGTTCGGACACGTCGGCGCCACGCTGTTCGTGATGGCGATGGAGATCAACGCCCTCTACCGGCACATCGCCCACTTCTCCATCGTGGTCAAGCCCGACGTCGGCGTCAGCTACGGCATGGCCGCCGCCATCGCCATGCTCTGCGCCCGTGTGCCCCACCGGTGGCGCCTCCCGTACGGGTTCGGCTGTCTGGCGGTCACCGGCGCCATGTTCGCGATCTGGCCGGGCTTCACCTCGCTGGGTCATCTGACGGCGATCGTGATCGGTCTCGGCATGGCCGCGGCGGTCCACGGTGGCGAGGTGGCGGCCCTGGGGACGGGAACCTCGGTCGTGTCGGAGGAGGCGCGTAGCCTCAGCGCATGACGGCTGGCACGGCTCTGCAGACCCCCGCCGGCGCCTCCGATGACGAGGTCGTCGCCGACGGGGTGCTGCGTCGGATCGCGCGCCAGCTGGCGCCCTACAAGAAGCAGATGATCCTCGTCGGTCTGGTCGTGCTGGTCGCCGCCGCGCTGACCTCGATCGCCCCGTTCCTGACCCGCGCCGTCTTCGACGACGCCCTGTTCCCGGTCGACGGGGGTCCGGTGGACCTCACCCTGCTGTGGTGGCTGGTCGCCGGGCTGATCGCCATCCCGATCGTGACGGCGCTGCTCGGCATCGGCCAGAACTACCTCACCAGCAGCATCGGCAACGCGGCCATGGCCGACCTGCGCAGCGACCTGTTCGCGCACCTGCAGCGGATGGAGCTCGCCTTCTTCACCGGCACCAAGACCGGCACCATCCAGTCCCGGCTGGCCAACGACGTCAGCGGGGTGCGCACGGTCCTCACCGACACCGCGACCACGATCCTGCAGAACTCGGTCACCGTGATCGCGGCGTTCGTGGCCATGGTGGTGCTGTCGTGGCAGCTGACGATCCTGACCCTGATCCTGATGCCGGTGTTCCTGGTCGTCCAGGTTCGCGTCGGTCGGCGCCGACAGCGCATCGCCCGGCGCACCCAGGAGTCGCTGTCGGAGATGACGGCCATCACCGAGGAGTCGTTGTCGGTGTCGGGCATCCTGCTGGCCAAGGTGTTCGGCCGGGGCCATGCCGAGACCGAGCGCTATCGCGAGGAGAACCGCAACCAGACGCGGCTGCAGATCGAGGCGGCCATGACCGGGAGGACGTTCTTCGCCCTGGTGCAGACCTTCTTCGCGGTCACGCCCGCCCTCATCTACCTGGTCGCCGGCTATCTGATGACCGGGCGGATCGGCGGGGGAGAGGTGCTGACCGCGGGCACGCTGGTGGCGTTCACGACGCTGCAGGCGCGGCTGCAGATGCCGCTGATGCAGCTGATGCGCGTCACCCTCGACGTGCAGACCTCGCTGGCTCTGTTCCGGCGGATCTTCGAGTACTTCGACCTGGTGCCGGCCATCATCGAGCGACCCGACGCACGCCCGCTGGAGCGCACCGCACACGGTGGACGGGTCGAGTTCGACGACGTCTACTTCCGCTATCCCGAGCCGCGGGAGCTGAGTGGGGGCCGCGTGGGCCCACGGTTCGGCGCTGCCGCTGCGCAGGCGCCGGACGTCGACGAGGACGAGATCACCGACGAGCCGCTGATCCCGCCGCGGGAGTGGACCCTGTCGGGTATCAGCCTGAGGATCGAGCCCGGACAGCTGGCCGCGATCGTCGGTCCGTCCGGCTCGGGCAAGACGACCATGACGTATCTGGTGCCGCGCTTCTACGACGTCGACCGCGGGGCCATCCGGATCGACGGACACGACGTCCGCGATGTCAGCTTCGACTCCCTGGCGCAGTCCGTCGGCATGGTCACCCAGGAGCCGTACCTGTTCCACGGCACGCTGTTCGACAACATCGCGTACGCGAAGGCCGGGGCCACTCGGGCCGAGGTCGAGCAGGCGGCGCGCGACGCCAACATCCACGACCGGATCATGAGCTTCGCCCAGGGGTACGACACCGTGGCCGGTGAGCGGGGGTACCGGCTGTCGGGCGGGGAGAAGCAGCGGTTGGCCATCGCCCGGGTGCTGTTGATGAATCCCCGGGTGCTCATCCTCGACGAGGCGACCTCGGCCCTGGACACCGAGACCGAGCGGCTGGTCCAGCAGGCGCTGGAGCGCGCCACCCAGGGACGGACGACCATCGCCATCGCCCACCGGCTCTCGACCATCCGCAACGCCGACGTGATCTTCGGCCTGGAGGACGGCGAGCTCGTCGAGCGGGGCACCCATGCGGAGCTGCTCGCCCGGGGCGGTCTCTATGCCCGGCTGTACAACGAGCAGTTCGACGGTGGCCGGGTGGAGGGTCGCTTCGCCGACGGGGTCGTGTACGCCGACGGCGAGGTCTGGTGCGACAAGCGCGCCGGAAGGCGCGCCGACATCGGGGTGTAGAGGACCGGGCCATCGCTCGGCGCGGTCAGGCCGGCCCGCGTCGACGCAGGCCGATCAGCGTGGAGATCGCGCGACCGACCAGCACCCCGAGGGCGATGCCGATCATGGTCACCACGGTGGTCAGCAGACTCCCCGTGCCGGTGCCGTCACCGGACAACAGGGTGGCCACCCCCATCAGTCCGAGGGCACCGGGAACGAGGATCCAGAAGGCCGGGGTGAAGCTCACGATCGCCGGCGGCCCACCACGCTGTCGCGCGACCAGGTCGGCGACCGGGGTCATGGCCAGGGCTCCGACGAAGGACGACAGCATCCCGCCGATGAACAGCCCACCGAGCACCTGAGCGCCGTACGCGACGTAGAGCACGATCAGGATCCAGCCCATCGACCGGGGTCGGGCGCAGCGGTTCACCACGATGCCGATGCCGAAGGCGGCCACCGCGAGCCAGGGACCCAGGGTGCCGAAGGCGGGCTTCGTGCTGGTCAGCTCCAGTGCCGGGATGCCGACCAGCAGGGCCGGACCGACGATGCCCAGAGCCAGCAGGAGCAGCTGGGTGGCCCCGGCGGCCAGCCGACCGGCCCCGGAGATCATCTGGCCGCTGGCCAGCTCGATCACCGCCGTGGTCAGCAGGGCACCGGGCAGCAGCGTGACCAGCGGGGCGATCAGCGACGGCACGATGTCGGTGCTCCACCCCAGCCGGGCGAGGAGGAAGACGGTGAGCGAGACGCCGGTGGCCGCCGTCACCGTGACCAGCGCCTGGTAGCGCAAGGGCACCCGCAGACCGAACAGCTGCAGCGCCCCGGTGAACACACCCAGCGCCCCGGCCAGCACCATGCCCGGTCCGGAGCTGCCCAGCAGGACGGCGAGGCCCATGGTGGCGAGCACGTTGCCGAGCAGCTGGACCAGCGGGGGAAACGGAGGCGGTGCCTGCCGGATCGCTCTGATCTCCCGGACTGCCGTGCGGGGGTCCAGACCGAGACGCGACCGGTTGACGACGTCGTCCAGGGTCTCGATCTGGTGCAGCCGCAGCTGGACGGCTCCGGTCGCCACGGCGCTGGTCTGCAGTCCCGCGCCACTGGGGGCCGACACCACCAGCGCCGTCGGCATGGCGATCACCTGGACCTCCGGCATCCCGTGCGCCGAGGCGATGGTGCGCAGATCGGACTGGACGTCGCTGACGTCGAAACCGGCCTCGATCAGCGCATCACCGGCGACGGACATCAGCCGGAGCACGTCGTCCTCGGTGGCCGGATGGAGGATCACCGTGTCCTCGGTGTCGGCGGACGCTCCCGAGACCGTGGTCAGCTCGCGCAGCAGCAGCCCGACCAGGATCAGCACGATGAAGGCGATGATCGCCGAGGTCAGGGGGACGGTGGCGCTCATGCTGGCCGGGGGAGTCGACGGGATGACGACCGGGCCGGAGGTGCTGGCCGAGGATCGCGGGGTCGGCGAGGCGGTCGGCGTCCGCGTGGGTCCCGGGGTCGGCGTCGAGGCGTGGGCGGTCGGCGTCGCGGTCGGGGAGGGTGCGGTGGCCGACGACGTGGTGTCGGTCGGTTCCGGCGACGCCGGATCGCTCGGCCGGCCGCTCGGGCTCGTCGGCTCGGTCGATTCCGGTGTCGGGGACGGCGGCGGTGTGGTGGTCGGGGACGCCGAGGGGTCAGGGCTGGCCGGCGGGCTCGGCGTCTCGGCGGACGCGCGGTCGGCGCCGGAGCTCCCGACGACCGCCCCACCCACCAGCAGCGCGCCCGCGGCGAGCACCCCGACCAGGGCGAGGGCGAGGACGGTCAGCAGCCGACGCATCAGTCCATGTCCGGTACGAGCTCGCGGGCGTCGGCGTAGTCCAGTCCGGTCAGCTCCATCAGGTCCACCAGCATCGAGCGGGCCTGAGCCAGGATCACCACGGCCGAGATGCTGTCGGCCACCGGCAGGTGCGACGACTCGCGGGCGGCGGTCACCAGCAGCTTGCGCGCCGCGACCGGCAGCTTGCCCTCGTGCAGCTCACTGGCCATCCGCTCGGCGAGCTCGGCGTTGCTCTCCAGCAACCGCAGGTACGACTCCGGCACCACGTCGCCCCGCCAGACCGCGGTAGCGCTCCGGCGGGCCAGCACCCGGAGGTTGCGACTGGCCCGGTCCAGCGGCTCGGTCAGCTGCGCGTACGCCAGTGCCGACCCGAGCTGCCGCCGCCGGAACGGGCTGTGCCGAACCACCGCCAGCCCCTCGTCGGCGGCATCCTGCAGCGTCTTCAGCTGGGCCTCCCCGGACCGGGCCCGCTCCAGCACCTGGTCGGCGGCCTCGGGGTCGGACTCACGCAGCGCCGTGACCGCCGCGCGCAGGGTCGCGGCCATCTCCTGCAGCAGCTGGGCGGCCAGGATGCCGGGTTTGCGCAGCGGCGCGCTCGGAGCGATGGTGGCCACCGCCAGCGCGAGCAGGCAGCCGACGACGGCGTCCAGCCAGCGGCCGAAGCCCTGCCCGGGATCGGGCAGCAGGGTGGTCACGATCACCGCCTGCACGGCGGCCTGGATCGTCATCAGCTGACCGGCCCCGACCAGGCTGGCCAACGACATCGCCACCGCGACGACCACCATGATCTGCCACACCCCGGTGCCGACCACGTGCACGAAGATGTCGCCGACCAGCACCCCGAGAGCGACGCCGATGGCCACCTCGACACCGCGGCGCAGCCGGTTCCCGTACGTGACGTTGAGCACGAGGATGGCCGCCACCGGGGCGAAGAACGGTGCCGTGTGGTGCAGCAGCTGCTGGGCCAGCAGCCAGGCGAGACCGGCCGTGATCGCACACTGAGCGATCAGGAAGCCGCGGCTGCGCCAGCGGGTCAGGCGCCGCTGCGCCGAGCGGTAGCCCAGCCGAGTGGTCCGCTCACTCAGGTCGAAAGCACGGAGCCGAACCCGGTCCAGCGCCGAGCGATCGTCTGACACCGAGTCATGATCGCAGCACGGAGTCGCCATCTCCGCGCTGGGCTTGGCAGACTGCTTCCTCGTGACTTCACCACTATCAGTCCATCGCGCGGCACCGATCCGCGTGACCGTCTGGGGCGAGAACTTCCACGAGAACAGCGAGCGCGACCGCGACATGATGGCGCGGCTGTATCCCGAGGGGATGCACGGCGCCATCGCTGCCGGTCTGACCGAGCTGCTCGGTGACCACGTCGAGGTCCGCACCGCCACCCAGGACCAGCCCGAGCACGGCCTGAGCGCCGAGGTGCTGGACAACACCGACGTCCTCACCTGGTGGGGGCATGCCACCCACGCGGGCGTCGACGACGCCGTGGTCGACCGGGTCTACAACCGGGTGCTCGGCGGGATGGGTCTGCTGCCCCTCCACTCCGCGCACTTCTCCAAGATCTTCATCAAGCTGATGGGGACCTCCTGCTCGCTGGCCTGGCGCAACTCCGCCGACACCGAGCTGGTCTGGACGGTCGCTCCCGGCCACCCGATCACCGAGGGGGTTCCGTCGCCGATCGTCATCGACGAGCAGGAGATGTACGGCGAGTACTTCGACATCCCGCAGCCCGACGAGCAGATCTTCCTGTCCACCTTCACCGGCGGCGAGGTGTTCCGGTCCGGCTGCACCTGGCGGCGCGGCAAGGGACGCATCTTCTACTTCTCGCCCGGTGACCAGGACTACCCCGTCTACCAGCACCCCGACATCAAGCGGGTGCTGGCCAACGCGGTGCAGTGGGCGGCCCCGCAGCGGAGCATCGACTTCGTGGCGCCGGGTGTGGTGAACGAGCCGGCCCCGCGCTTCCGGGCGCAGCTCGCGCAGGACGAGGAGGTGTCGGCATGAGCGCCACGTCGACGAACGAGGGCGGGACGCTGCGGGCCGGTGTCGTCGGCCTCGGCTGGGCCGGCCAGCAGCACATGGACGCGTACGCGCAGCTCGACGGCGTCGAGCTGGTGGCGCTGGCCGGGTTGGAGCCGGACAAGCTGGCGCTGCTGGGTGACCAGTACGGCGTGCCGCCCGAGCGTCGCTTCGGCGACTGGTCCGAGCTGGTGGCGGCCGACTGCGTCGACGTCGTGTCGGTGGCGACCCCGAACAACCTGCACGCGCCGGTCACGGTGGCGGCTCTCGACGCGGGGCTCCACGTGCTCAGCGAGAAGCCGATGGCGGACACCGGCACAGCGGCCCAGACCATGGTCGATGCGGCCCGCCGCAACTCCCAGGTGCTGGACATCACGTTCAACCACCGCCGCCGCGGCGACGTCCAGGCGCTCAAGCAGGTCGTCGAGGCCGGGGCGCTGGGCGACATCTACTACGCCAAGGCCGGCTGGCTGCGCAAGGAGGGGATCCCGGGCCTGGGCAGCTGGTTCACCCAGCAGTCGGCGTCCGGCGGCGGCCCGCTGATGGACATCGGCGTGCACATGCTGGACATGGCGCTGTTCCTGCTCGGCGAGCCGGACGTGACCAGCGCGACGGCGTCCACCTACGCGGAGTTCGGCCCCCGCGGGCAGGGCGCGTCGGCGTACGGGCCGTGGGCCAAGATCGACGGTGCCGCCCCCGACTTCGACGTGGAGGACCTGGCCACGGCGTTCCTGCGGCTGGACGGCGGCGGCACCCTGCTGCTGGAGTCCAGCTGGGCCCAGTGGATCCCGTACGACCAGTGCTACGTGACCCTCTACGGCACCGAGGGTGGCGCCAGCATCGAGTGGGGCGGGTTCCCGGCGACCTACCGCAAGCTGGGCATCTGGACCCAGAAGGACGGGGTCCCGGCCGAGCTCACCCCGTACGTGCCGGCGGACGGTCAGCACCTGCAGGCGGTGACCGACTTCGTGGCCGCCGTCCGGGCGGGGGCGAACGCCGAGCACGACGGATCGGAGGCGCTGGCCCGGGCCCGCGTGGTCGACGCCTGCTACGCCTCGGCGGCTCAGCGACAGGAGATCACTCTCGGGGCCTGAGGTGAACCTGTGACTGAGAGTTCGTCCCAATATTCACTCTAGTCACACAATTTTCTTCGTTAACACTGGCGTGTTGTGCTTGACCTCCTGCACTCTGGGGCCTTCGTGACCCCGGACGAACGGATGGCCATGTCTTCCCCGAGACAGCACGCCCCTACGAAGTCGGTCCACTGCGTCCGTGGGTGGGTCCGTCGCCTGGTGGTGGCGGGCCTCACCCTCGGCCTGGTCGGGGCCGCGTCGTTGACCGCGCCGCCGGCCGCGGCGGCCGATCCCTCGACCGGGCCTCGGTCCGGCAGCTTCTACGTGACCGGGGCCGGGTTCGGCCACGGTTGGGGGATGAGCCAGTACGGCGCGTACGGTGCCGCCCGCAAGGGTCTGACCTGGAAGCAGATCCTGGCCTTCTACTACCCGAAGACCGTGCGTTCGGCGCTGCCCAGCACCGGGACCATCCGGGTCTGGGTGACCGCGGACTCCGACGGGAGCCTGACGTTCAAGGGGGCCGCCGGAGCCAAGGTGAGCGACGGGTCGAGGAGCTACGCGTTGCCGACCGGGTCGTCGTACGCCTACTGGCGGATCAGCCGGTCCGGCTCCGGCTACAAGCTGTCGTACCGGTCCTCCGGCGGCAGCTGGAAGACCCGCAGCACCGGGCTGGGCACCAGCACCTGGACGGCGAGCAGCTCGGCCGGCAGCCTCCGGCTGGTGCTCCCGAGCGGCTCGACCCGCGGCTACCGCGGCACCCTGTCGCTGATCAAGCGGGGCAGCAGCGGCCGGTCGGTCAACACCGTGTCGGTCGAGAACTACGTGCGCGCCGTGGTGCCGTCGGAGATGCCGACCTCCTGGCACCCGGAGGCGGTCAAGACCCAGGCGGTGGCCGCCCGGACGTACGGGGCCTTCCTCCGTGAGCGTTCGGGCAGCTCCGGCTACGACATCTGCGACACCACCAGCTGCCAGGTCTACCGCGGCATGGACAACGAGACCGCCAACGGCGACGCCGCCGTCCGGGCGACGGCCCACGTGATCATGGCGTTCGGCGGCAAGCCCGCCTACACCCAGTTCACCTCGTCCAACGGTGGTCAGATCACCACCGGCGACTACAGCTACCAGATCGCCCAGAAGGACCCGTACGACGGCTTGATCAAGGACCAGTCGTGGAGCAAGACCATCTCGGCGTCGCGCCTGGGCAACGCCTTCGGGGTCGGCACCGCGAAGAGGGTCCAGATCACCAAGCGGGACGGGTACGGCAAGTGGGGCGGCCGCGTCACCACCATCAAGATCACCGGGTCGAAACGGTCGGTCACCGTCAGCGGAACCACGTTCAAGGGCAAGTTCGGCATGCGCGGCAACTACTTCACCGTGAACGGCACGTCCTCGGCGGGCAAGCCCCAGCCGACTCCCACGACGCCGACCCCGCAGCCCGTGGTGATCAACCCCGGAGCCAAGTACGCGGCCTTCCCGCGGTCGTACCGGTCGACGAGCAGGGTGGACCTGCTGGTGATCACCCGCGACGGCGGTCTGCGTCGCCACCCGATCAGCACCAAGAGCCTCGGTGCCGGGCAGACGATCGACTCCGGATACGGCTCGTTCACCCACGTGATCAACGCCGGCGACTGGAACGGTGACGGGTACGAAGACGTCATCGCACGCTCGTCGCGGCAGCGCCTGCTCCTCTACCGCGGGACCAGCACGGGCAGCTTCGGCGCTGGGATCGATCTCGGGGTGGTCTCCAAGCACCGCTACCTCACCGGGGTCGGGGACCTGAACGGCGACCGGTTCCCCGATCTGATGGTGATCGATGCCGCAGGTGTCGCGTCCCTGCTGTACGGGAACGGCGCGACCGGGCTGAAGTCGACCGCCCGGGTCGCCGGCAGCTGGTCGAACGTCGACTGGCTGCGCGGAGCCGGCGACTTCGACGGCGACGGGCGCCTCGACGTCATCACCCGGACCGGCGACCGTCTCTACGTGCACCTGCGGACCAAGACCGGGTTCGCCGCCCGGAAGGTGATCGGATCCGGCTTCAGCAGCTACTCCTCGATCACCGCAGTGGGCGACGTGGACGGCGACAAGCGGAGCGACCTGGTGGCCCGGTCCAAGACCGGCACGCTGAAGCTGTTCCGCAGCAACGGCAGGGCGCTGGTCGGTTCGACCACGTACGCCGGTTCGTTCTCCGGCACCCGATTCGCCATCTGAGCATGATCAAGGGCTTCGCCATCGGGCACCACACCGCCGACGACGACGGCTGGTTGACCGGCACCACGGTCGTGCTCACCGAGCGGGGCGCCGTCGGTGGGGTGGACGTCCGTGGTGGGGCACCGGGCACCCGGGAGACCGACCTGCTCGACCCCCGGGCGCTGGTCGAGCAGGTGGACGCCGTGACGCTCTGTGGCGGCAGCGCGTACGGGCTCGCGGCGGCCGACGGGGTGATGACCGCCCTGGCGGCCGACGGTCGCGGGCTGCCGGTGGGCCGCGCGCCCGGTGAGGTCGTGCCCATCGTGCCGGCGGCGGTGATCTTCGACCTGGGGCGTGGTGGCGTCTTCGCCCACCGGCCGACGGCCGACTTCGGCGTCCGGGCCTACCGGGCGGCCAAGGCCGCCGCGGTGGGTCGGCGGACGGCCGACCCGGCCCTGGGTTGTGTCGGGGCGGGCACCGGTGCCGTGGCCGGTGGTCTGAAGGGCGGCTTCGGCTACGCCGAGGCCGCGCTGTCCCTCGGCGACGACGGGATCGTCGGTCGGGTCGGCGTGGCGATCGTGGTCAACGCCGCCGGATCACCGGTCGATCCGGAGTCCGGCACCCTGTGGTCGGATCGGCAGGGTCGACTCGATCGACCCGACGTCGTCGGTCGGGTGGCGCTGTCGGCCGAGCGGGGTCGGGCCGGGCGCCCTTTCAACACCACCATCGGCGCTGTGCTCACCGACCTGACGCTGACCAAGGCCCAGGCGGGCAAGGTGGCCGCCGTCGCCCACGACGGACTCGCCCGCTCCGTCCGGCCCGCCCACGGGATGACCGACGGCGACACCTTCTTCGCCCTGGCCTCGGGACAGCACCCGGCTCCGACGGAGCCGATGGCCGCGGTCGGGCTCCTCAACCGGCTGCTGGAGGTGACCGCCGACACGGTGACCGACGCCTGCTTCGCGGCGATGACCGCAGCCGAGACCCGTGGACGACATCGTGCCTACCGCGAGCTCGCCGGACTGCGCTGATCCGGCGGACGGTCCGCACCCTCCACGAGGGTCACCTGCGGTGGACTGCTTCGCCGAGGGACATGGGGTTTCCTCAGCCCAGCGAGGACACCCTGTCCCCGTAGCCGTGGATGCCGACGTAGGCGGTGCGACCGTCGGGGGTGAGGGTCACTCGTGTCTCGTACTCACCGATGCCGACCGCGGCGGTGAGCAGGACGTTGCGGACGACGGTGCCGCTCGCGGGATCGATCCGGAACAGATACCCGTACGAGCCGGCGAGCAGCTGGTCACCGTTCAGCGCGAGGTTGACCATCGAGTACCGGTTGCCGGCCAGGTTCGCCTCCCAGGACGGTCTCGACCAGCTGTCGAGCCTGATCCCGTAGACGTACCCGTGAACGCCGACGTACAGGGTCTGGTCGTCGGCGGCCAGGGTGGTGGTGTAGTCACCCACGCCCGCCGCGTCGGTGACCCGGAGGTTCTGCCGGGCCTGGCCGTTCGCGGCGAGGATCTGGTACGCCCGACCGTTGGTGCCGGCGTAGACCATCGTGCCGCGGACGAGGACCGAGACCGGGTTGTAGCCGCCTCCCTCCAGGCTGGTCTCCCAGGCCAGACCGAGGTCGGTCAACCGGACGGCGTACACGTAACCGTGGGTCCCGGCGATCAGCAGCGATCCCCACAGCGCCAGTCGCATCGTGTAGTCGCCGCTCCACCACGAGCTGACCAGGAGCAGTCTCTTCTCCACGTGGCCGACGTTCGGCTCGATCTGGTAGACGTAGCCGTTCGATCCGGCCAGCAGCGCTCCGGGGGTGGTGATCAGGTCGACCGATGTGCTGCCCGCGCCGTCCAGCTCGGCCTTCCACGCGATCGCGAAGCCGCCGTTGATCGTGATCCCGAAGGCCTGGCCCGCCACCCCCGCGTACAGCCGCTGTCCGTCACTGGCCAACCGGACGTCGCCGCCGCCCTTCGACAGCACGAGCCTGCTGAGGGGCGCTCCGAGCCGCGAGCTCAGCTCGAAGATCGTTCCGTTCGTCGCGAAGAAGACCCGGTCGCCCACGAGCTGGACCGACGTCGCCCCGTAGCCCGTGTCGGGAAGGCTGGTGCTCCATCGCACCGCCAGGTCCTCGTCCTGGGAGATGTTCGCGATCTGCGGGCTGGCGAGACGAACGATCAGGTCGTGCAGCTGGGGGAAGATCTTCTCCCCGCAGAAGTCCCGCTGGGTGTCGTTCCAGGCTTCGAGGCCGAGCAGCTCGTCGCCGGCTCCACGTACCCGGGTGGGGAAGTGGTCGCGCAGCTGCTGGGTGGTGACCGAGGTGCGCCCGCCGGACAGCACCTCCCGGATGCTCTGCCGGGACAGCTGGGTGGTGGCGCTGGTCTCCTGCACTCCCTCGCTGCCGGAGGTGTGGTTGAAGAACGTGTCGTCGCCCCAGATCTCGTACGGCTTCGGGTGTGACACGGAGGCGACCCACGAGGAGCTCGTGTTGTAGTGGTCGTGGATCGCCGCAGAGGCGGACTGGGTGATCAGGCTGGACAGGAAGACGAAGTAGTCCTGGTAGGCGCCATCGACGCTGCCGGAGGCGCCGGCGACCAGACCGGGGGTTGCCCTTCGTGCCTGGTACGTCGCCTGGTCCTCGGCGGTCTGCGGGTCGGTCGAGGTGCCGGAGTAGGTGGAGTCGTACAGCTGCCGGCCCGCCAGCCCGGGCTGGTGATCCGTGGTCATCCGCTGCACCTCGACCCAGTCCATCACCGGCAGGAGCGACTTCCCCGCGGCCCACGAGACGAACCACTGCATGATCAGGGTCTTGTTCACCAGGTGCCCGGCCGCGAACGAGTCCTGCAGGAAGTGGTCGGCGTAGCCGACCTGGATCCACGCCTGGTGGGTCAGACGAGCTCGGACGTTCGGATCGGACGTCGCGAAGGCCTGCTCGGCCAGGCCCTTGGCGCTCAGGTACGCACCTTGCCAGCGATACCAGGAGAAGGGTGCGAAATGACAGGCGTTGCGACCCAGCAGCGCCGCGTAGTGGTCTGTTCCGTCGATCCCGAGGGGCAGGCTCAGGGTGTCCAGAGCCTGGCTCTCCAGCAGCCGGTTGATCAGTCCCGGCACCCACTGGCTGGGGCTGAAGACGGATCCGGCGAACGGCGTGGTCTCGGTGCGCCCCAACAGCTTGCTGAGCTGGATGTAGCTCTCCTGGCGGATGTACTGCAGGATCGGCAGCAGCATCGACTTCGAGATCGTGTCGGCGGTGGGCCCGGTCGCGATGTAGTCGGGGAGGGCGTTCAGCTCCCCGTAGGTGACCAACAGCCCGCTCGCGGCCAGCCGGAAGGTCTGGACGTCCGGGCAGACCTTCCTCAGCTTCTCCTCGGTCACCGACTCGGGGTCGGCGTGCCACAGGTACTGCAGGGCGATCTCCCGGTCGAGCACCTGGGATCGGGACGGGCCGGCGGGCCCGGCGATCTGGACCAGGTCGGGCGTGCTGACATCACCGAGGGCGCGATGCTCGAAGGAGTCGTGGCACTGGATCGCACCGGCTCCCGCGACCGCCGCCGAGGTGTCGAGTCCGACCGGCACGCCGCGGAGCCCGGCCGGCAGCGGAGTGCCCTCCAGCACGTGTTGGGCCGCGTCGTCGGCCTCCTGCTCCCACCGGTCGCCGGTTCTGCCGCGGAACGGCTGGCCGCGGAGCTCGGGAGCCGGCAACCGGCCGGACGACTGCTGCAGCACGTGGGCGACCTCGTGGGCGAGCAGCCCGAGCCCCGGTCGCCGATCGCGCCGGAGATAGACGTCGGAGCCGACCGTGACGGCATCCGCGCCGTGCAGCTCGGCGAGCGCATCGGCCCGCTCGTCGTCATGGAGGCGAACGGCGCTCAGGTCGGTGCCGAACGCTCGCTCCAGCCGGGCTCGGGTTTCTCGTGGGAGGGGATGGGCGTTCGTCTCCCTCGACGCCGGCACCGCTGTCATGTCCATCCCCTGTTCGGTTGTTGGTGATCTTGCTGGTGATCTTGCTGTTGATCTTGGCGGGGAGATCTCGACGCCGCGCGCCGGATCCGTCGCCGTCATCAGGTCAGGAAGACGACGTACTCGTAGTTGAAGCCGTTGCTGCCGTCCAACGGAGACGGCGACTCGTACTGGTTCTGGTTCGTGCCCATGGCGGCGCCGAAGCTGTTCGCCGAGCCCGGGAACTCCATCGACAGCCCGGTCGCCCGGCCCTCCATGGAGTAGTAGAAACCCTCGGGATCCACGCCACCCTGGGGAATGACAGCCAGACTGTTCGGGCCGACGTCAGGGATGTCGATCGCGAAGCTCAACCCGTCGGTGCCGTTGCCCGGCCGCGACTGGATGACCGTCGCGAGGCCCTTCCAGGTGCTGTCGTTCTGCAGCAGGTAGTCCGCGCGATAGATCACCGAGCAGGCCGGCTTGACGCCCGGCGGCGCGGGGGCCGGTCCCGGCGGCGGGAGGAGTCCGTCCTTGGGCTGCTGCCTGATCGACAGGTTGTAGTTGTAGGTGAGGTTCAGCTGCAGTGGCCACTTCGACGCGTTGAAGACCCGGATCCACACCGTCATCGTCTTGGCCAGGCCGAACGCGAGGATCATCAGCACGATGGTCAGGCCGGCGATCGCGATCCCGACGATCGCGAGCGGCCCGAACTCGACCGACAGAGCCAGCTCGTCGGCCACGACCTCACCCTCGATCGCGGCATCCTCCGCCGCGGCCTCGGCAGCCTCCGAGGCGATCGTCTCGGCTGCCTCGCCGGCGCCCTCGCCCGCTGCCTCGGCGACGTTGCTGAAGAAGCTCGTGACGAAGTTCTTGAGCGCGCCGAGCAAGGTCAGCAGCGCCGGGCCGAGCGCGGTCGCCGCCACGCCCGGCCCGAGCTTCTCCACGGTGGTGATGAAGACGTCCATCGGGGTCTGGTCGGTCACCATCCACATGGTGGCGATGCCGGCTTCCTTGTAGTCGGTGGTGTCAGTCTGCAGCACCTCCGGCGACAGCTGGGTCTGCAGGATCAGGCTTCCGTACTGACCGGACGCCACGTACGCGGGCTGCCCGGGCGTCAGGAAGCCCAGGTTCAGCTGACCCGCGTCGTCGACCAGCCGCCAGCTCTGCTCTCCCTTGGCCACCAGGTCGGCCAGCTCCTTGCGGGCGCGGGCCTCGGAGGAGAAGAAGTCGTACGTCGCCTGGCCGCCACCGGCGGCGACGCGGAGCAGCTGCAGCAGAGAGGGGTCCTCCGGTGCGCCGCTGACGCTGTTGGCGGCCCGCAGCTTCACCTGGGGCAGGTCATCGCTCATGCCGACACGCTCCCGTCGGTCAGGACGACCAGGTGCTCGTAGTTGTAGCCGACTTCACCGGACAGCGGAGAGGCCGTACGACCCTGATAGGCGTTGGTCGCCACCTTGAGCGTGTACGGCCCCGAGGTGGCCGACGCGGTGAGCGCGGGGGTGATCCGACGCTCCGGATCTTCGTCCTGCAGCTTGTCCCACGCGTCGTTGCACGATTCGTTGGTCAGCTCGACGAGCATGACGTTCGGGTCGTCGGACGGGATCTCCACCCCGACCTTGAAACCCGGGAAGTCGCCGGTGGGGTCAGCGGACAGCAGGTATCCCACCCCGAAGAGCTCGTTGGTGTTGAGGAAGGCCGCCTCGGCGTAGTAGATCGCGGTGTCGGAGCCGATGATCCACGGTGGCGTCTTGGCCTTGGACACGTGCGTGACGACGGCGGTGGACCCGATCTTCGCCGGCCCGTTGCTCATCCCGGTGTGACCGTCGACCTTGCAGACCCCGAACGTGATGTCGAGCTTGGTCACGTTGTAGAAGCGGACCTGGGCGTTGATCTCCTTCGAGAGCAGCTGCAGGATGAAGACGATCGCCATGATGCCGATGCCGACCGCGAAGAACACTCCCTGTGCGACCGTGATGGAGACGTCGGCGAAGACGCCCTCGGCGACCTCGGCCCCTTCCTCAGCCGATTCCTCGGCCGCCTCGCTGGCATCGGACTCGACGTCCTCCTCGGCCTGGTCGGCGTCCTCACTGCCGCCGCCGCTGACCCGGTTGTAGATCTTGATCGCCGTGTTCTTGAGCCAGCTCGCCACCGACTTGATGATCGACAGCCCGAACTTGGCGAGCACCGGTGCGGCCAGCAGGCCGCCCAGCCCAAGTCCGGCGTAGTGCACGTCGTTCAAGACCATCTGGCTGGTGCCCTGGTCGGTCGTGAAGGTCACGTACGCGATACCCACGGGCTTGTAGGTGTCCGTGCTGCCGGTCCCGTCCTTCAGCGGACCCGTGTCGGTGAAGGTGTGCGACACGGTGAGGAAGTTGTCGCCCTGTGCCACGTACTTGACCGGGTCGCCGGACTTCGCGTCCGTGCCGTCCAGCCAGACCTCGTCACCGCCGGTGGCGATCGTCTGGTAGAGACCCTGCAGGGCGTTGAAGTGCCCGGCGAAGAACTCGTACACCGGGTCGCCGCCGACCAGCGCGGCCTCCATGAGCTGGACGAAGCTCGGTGTCGTCGGCGAGGCCGAGTTCACCCCGGGCCTCGGCTGGACCTGGATCTGGTGATCGGCGGGCGTCGCTGTAGCGGTGGGCATGAGGGTCTCCTGGCGGGGTGGGGGATGGATGGGTCAGAGGGGAGTTCATCCGGATCGAGAACTCGTCCGGGGTTTCGCGTCCGGGGCGGCCGCTCGGATCAGGTGACGGGCTCGATCACCACGACGTGTTGGTACTGGTAGCCGAGCCGACCGTCGGCCGGAGCGGGCGACGTTCCCGAGACCTGGTTCGTGGCGATCCGCACCCGGTACGGGCTCGCGGGCGTGCCGCCCGAGGTCGCGCAGAGCGCGGTGTTCTTGCCGTGGTTGGCTTCCCAGAATCCCTGGTAGTCCTGGCCGGCACCGATCTCGACGGCCAACGAGTTGTCGCTGTGGTTGGGGATGTCGATCATCACGTCGGCACCCGGGAACGTCTGGGTCGGGGCGATCCGGAGCACGTAGGCGACGCGGGCCAGCTTGTCGGTGTTGGCGAACATCCACCCGGCGTAGCTGACGGCCCGGTCGCCGATGATCCACGGTGGTGTCCAGACCGGCCCGATGGGCGCCAGGGTGACGAACTCCGTGCCGGTGGGACCCGCGTACCGGTCGTCGCCGTCCAACCAGGCGAGACTGACGTCGAGCTCTTCGTCCGTGGCGTTGTAGACCCGGACGTAGCCGGTCATCTGCTTGGCCAGCAGCTCCAGGGACAACAGGGCGAGCACGGCGACGACCTGCAGGCCCATGCTGACGGCTTCGCCGGTGGTCATCCAGACGTCGGTCTCCACCGTGGCGCCGCCGGGTCCGAGGAACGTCGTCCGCCCCGACGCCGCGGTGGCCGCATCCTCGGCGGCATTCCCGGCAGCGGCGGCGGCCGCCCCGAGATCGGCGGTGCCACCGACCTCCCAGGCGAGCTCGAACATGTCGGCGACGAAACCGACCGCCTTGTTGACCAGACCCTTGATCAGATCCCGGGTCCCGTCCGCGGTCGCGAAGGCCTGGATCGGGTCACCCTGATACGTGAGGGTCGAGCTCATCAGCTGAGTGATCTGGGGAGCGTCGCTGTTCGCACCGGTGAGCAGGACCAGGTACAGGAAGCCGATGCTCGCCGGCGAGCCCGTGACCCCGTCCGCGAGTACGGCCGTGGCGTCGCCATCTGGAGTGATCCCCAGAGTGAGGAAGGTGTCGCCGACCACGACGTAGCGCGTCGGGTAGCCGTTGAGCTTGTCGACGCCGTCGAGCCAGTTCGTGCCATCTCCCGCGGCCGCCCGGCGCATGCCCGCCAGCGCAGCGAGATCTCGGGCGAACAGGTCGTGGACCGGGGGTCCACCGGTTTCGATGACCTTCGAGATCTCCGCCAGGATGGTGTTTCCCGGTCCGACCGCTGAGGCCCAGGAGAAATCAGAAAAACTGAAAGAATGGGTGCCCACAGGCTTGTCCCGCCCTGCCCCTCGATACTGCGATGGCCCCGAGCCGATTGGAGTATGACCCAGAAATCGGACTCCCCACAAGGCTTCGAAGAGAACGCTTCCCGAATTCTTTTCCCATCGGTGAAAACTGACGTCGTAAACGTCTCCGATGTGGTGAGCAGGGGCACGATGATCACCGGGCCGAGGCGACCACCCAGCGCTCGCTGAGACGGGAATGCGCTCGTCGCCGCGGCGTTGACTAGGCTTGACGGCTGGCACCCGCCCCGATCGCGGACGTGGCGCCGGAACGCACCAGAACGAGGGAACCATGAGAGCGCTGCTGCTGGAGAACATCCACCCCGAGGCCGAACGTCTGCTCGGCGAGCGGGGGATCGAGGTGCGCACCGTCAAGGGCGCCCTGGACGCCGACGAGCTCGTGTCCGCCCTGGACGGCGTCCAGCTGCTCGGCATCCGCTCCAAGACCACGGTGACCGACGAGGTGCTCGAGCGGGCCCCGGGTCTGCTGGCCGTCGGGGCCTTCTGCATCGGCACCAACCAGATCGACCTCACGTCGGCGTCGGCGCGCGGTCTCGCGGTGTTCAACGCCCCGTACTCCAACACCCGCAGCGTGGTGGAGCTGGCCATCGCCGAGATCATCTCGATGGCCCGGCACCTGACCGACAAGAACGCCAAGATGCATCACGGTGAGTGGGACAAGTCGGCCAAGGGCGCGCACGAGGTCCGCGGGCGCACCCTCGGCATCGTCGGGTACGGCAACATCGGCAGCCAGCTGTCGGTGGTGGCCGAGGCCCTGGGCATGCGGGTGCTCTTCTACGACGTCGCCGACAAGCTGGCCCTGGGCAACGCCCGCCGCTGCCACAGTCTCGACGAGCTGCTGGCGGAGGCCGAGACGATCTCCCTGCACGTCGACGGACGGCCGGGCAACGCCGGTCTGTTCGGGCGGGAGCAGTTCGCCAAGATGCGCCCCCGCAGCCTCTTCCTGAACCTGTGTCGTGGCGTGGTGGTCGACCATGAGGCCCTGCGCGACCACCTGCTCAGCGGTCACCTCGCCGGAGCGGCCGTGGACGTGTTCCCCGAGGAGCCGAAGACGGTCGGCGACCCGTTCACCTCGTGCCTGCAGGGGATCCCCAACGTGATCTTGACCCCGCACATCGGCGGCTCGACCCAGGAGGCCCAGGAGGACATCGGCCGGTTCGTCGCTGGCAAGCTCCGCGACTACGTGGCTGCGGGCAACACGTCGATGTCGGTCAACCTGCCGGCGGTGGCGACCGATCGTGGTGATCGGACCCGGATCCTGCACGTGCACCACAACGTGCCGGGGGTGCTGGCCACGGTGAACGGGGTGCTGGCCGACAGCCGGGTGAACATCGAGGGGCAGACGCTGTCCACCCGGGGCGAGCTCGGCTACGTGATCACCGACGTCGCCGGCCCGTTGGCCGAGGAGGCCGTGGCCAAGCTGCGGGACCTGCCCGAGACCGTACGCCTGCGGGTCATCGCGGGCTGACCGGAGGTCGGGATCAGGGCTGGCTGACCGGAGGTCGGGATCAGGGCTGGCTGACCGGAGGTCGGGATCAGGGCGGGCTGACCGGAGGCCGGGGTCAGGGCTGGCTGAGTCCGTCGAGGAGCGCCTCGGCCGCCTCCAGCAGCGGCGGCACCCAGGGCGAGCAGTTGTCGACGGTCGCCAGCTCGGCGACGGTCCACCAGCCGACAGCGCTGAGCTCGTCGGGATCGCCCACCCGGGGCTCGCGCCCCGGGGGCAGCTCACCGGCGTAGGTCACGGTGAGCACGGGCTGGTCGGCCGTCCCCAGATAGAGGTCGCTGCCCAGGTAGTGCAGCGGCACGTCGCTCAGGTCGAGCCCTGTCTCCTCGAGAGCCTCCCGGCGGACTGTCGTCTCGAAGACGTCGGGACCGACCACGGGTTCGACGTGTCCACCGATCAGTCCGATCATTCCCGGCGCGTACGCCACGTCCTCGGCGCGGACGCTCAGCAGCCACCGTCCCGACCGTCGCAGCAGCACGCAGACGTTCGCCTCGTACCTGGTGCGCCCGGACGCCCCCATCGCCTCGGACGGGCCCATCGCCTCAGACCGGCCCATCGCCTCGGACGGACTCAGCGCCGACGCAGCCAGCGGACGAGGAGCACCAGCACCGCGAGGCCACCGATTGCCCCGCCGGCCCAGGGCAGCCAGGTGCGGGCGATGTCTGGCAGCACCTGCAGGTGGGGGGCCGACTCCGACGTGGACGGTGGCCGGTACGCGTACTCGGGCCGCACCGGACGCAGTCCCGTCGCCGCCGCGGGTCCGGTCTCGCCGGACGGCTGGTCGCTGGTCGCGGCGTCGGCGGTCTCCTCCGCCGCCAGACCGGCTGCCAGCTTCGCACCGATGCAGGCGACGAACTGGTCGGCGAGCCGGTCGCTGACCGAGGAGATGGCGCCGGAGCCCAGCTGGGCCGGGCGACCGGTCAGGTCGAGATCGGAGCCGACCTGCACCCGCGTGTGGTTGCCGTCGATCATGGTGAAGGTGGCGGTCACCGTCGCCGACCCGGCGGCCGCCCCCCGCCGGTCCCGGGCGTTGGCCTTGACCACCAGGCGACGTTCCGCCGGCTCGGAGCGGACCACCCGTGCGGTGCCCTCGAACACCAGCGGGAACGGCCCGAACTTGATCTTCACCGCGCCGTGGTAGACCTCGCCGTCGCGGCCCCAGACCGAGGCGCCGGGGAAGCAGGGCGCGAGCAGGTCGAGACGCCCGAACACGTCGAAGACCCGGTCGACGGGCGCGGCGATCTCGAACGTGTGCGTCAGCTGCATGGCGTCATTCTGCACGGGCCCTCAGCAGCCCGCGTCCGGGGCAGGGCCGACTGCAGAACCGCCTACGACTTGCCACCGGTGATCGCCAGCTGCTCCAGGACGACGTCGTGCAGGCGCCCGTTGGTGGCGACCGCGTTCGCGCCCCGCGGGCCGGGGATCCCGTCGAGGTCGGTGAACCGGCCACCGGCCTCGGTGACGACGATCGAGCAGGCGGCCATGTCGTGCAGGGCCAGCTCGGGCTCGCAGGCGATGTCCACTCCGCCCTCGGCGAGCAGCATGTAGGACCAGAAGTCCCCGTACGCCCGGCTCCGCCAACACCCTCGCATCAGGTCGACGAACTGCTGACCACGCCCCGACTCCACCCAGCCCGGGATCGAGGAGTAGCTCAGCGACGCGTCCTCGACGGCGGCGACGTCGGAGACGCGGCACGGGGTGGCCGACATCAGCGACTTCCCCGCGTACGCACCCCCGCCCAGGCTGGCCCACCAACGGCGGCCCAGGGCCGGCGCAGACACCACCCCGACCGCCACCTCGTCGTTGATCATCAAGGCGATCAGGGTGGCCCACACCGGCACGCCGCGAACGAAGTTCTTGGTCCCGTCGATCGGGTCGATCACCCAGCGTCGCGGGCCCCAGCCGGTGTCCTCCATCTCCTCGCCGTGCACGGCGTCCCGCGGCCGGGCCCGGCTGAGTGTGCGCCGCAGCGCCTCCTCGACCGCGGTATCGGCATCGGACACCGGGGTCAGGTCGGGCTTGGCGACGACATGCAGATCCAGGGCCTTGAACCGGTTCGTGGTGATCGAGTCGGCGTCGTCGGCCAGCAGGTGCGCGAGTCGGAGGTCGTCGGTCAGGTTGCGGAACGCCGGATCGGTCAGCGACGACGCAGGGGAAGGAGGTCCGGACATGCTCCGTACGCTACTGGCCCGAACCGAGCATCCGGCGGAACGACTCCAGTCGCTCGACGGACAGTTCGCCGCGGCGGACCGCCTCGTCGAGGGCGCACTCGGGCTCGGTGGCGGTGTGCGTGCACCCCCGCGGGCAGTCGGTGACGATCGCCGCCAGGTCGTCGAACGCCGCCACGATCCGTTGCGGGGTGACGTGGCTCAGGCCGAAGGACCGCACCCCGGGGGTGTCGATCACCCACCCCGGGTCGCCGTCGATCGCCGGGTCGGTGGGGAGTCGCAGGGCGATGGCGGAGGAGGAGGTGTGCCGACCGCGGCCGGTCACCTCGTTCACGTGCGACGTCGCCCGGAGTGCGCCGGGGATCAGCGCGTTGACCAAGGTCGACTTGCCCACGCCGGAGTGGCCAACGAACACGCTGCGACGTCCGGCCAGGGTCTTGCGCAGCTCGGACAGGTCGGCGCCCGGTCGGGTGACCTCGATGGCGACGTCCAACGGCCCGTACTGGGCCAGCAGAACGTCGGGGGAGGCCAGGTCGGCCTTGGTCAGGCACAGCAACGGCGCCAGCCCGGCGTCGAAGCCGGCCACCAGGATCCGGTCGATCATCCCGGTCCGCGGCGGCGGATCGGCGAGGGCGGTGACGATGACCAGCTGGTCGGCGTTGGCCACGATGGGTCGCTCGTACGGGTCGTCGTCGTCGGCGGTCCGGCGCAGCACCGTGCGCCGCTCCTCGACCGCCACGATCCGGGCCAGCGTGCCCTCGTCGCCGCTCGTGTCGCCGACCACGCGGACCTCGTCCCCGACGATCACTCCGGTACGGCCGAGCTGGCGTGCCTTGGTGGCCACCACCTCCCGGTCCTCCACCACCAGCCGGTACCGACCGCGGTCGACGGTGATCACCACGCCGATCGCGGCCGCCGAGTAGTCGGGGTGGTCCTTGGTCCGGGGTCGACTCCGGCGGCGCGGCCGCTCGAACTCGGCGTGCTCGTCGGTGTAGAGACCGCGAGAGGTCACGGGCTGGTCGAGCCGACGGTGGTCACCGGGCAGTTTCGGATCACCATGTCTGTCGAGATCGCCGTGCCTCGTCGAGATCACAGTGCCCGTCGAGATCACAGTGCCCGTCGAGATCACAGCGGCTCGGCGTCGGGGTCGGCGGCGATCTCCGCCGCCGACTCGCTCGCCGAGTCGGCCAGCATCGTCGTCCACAGCGGGACGAACTCGGGCAGCGTCTTGTCGGTGCAGGTCACGTCGTCGACGACCACGTCCTCGACCACCAGCCCGAGCAGCGCGCCGGCCTGGGCCATCCGGTGGTCCGCGTAGGTGTGCCAGACCGCGCCGCCCATCAGCCGGGGGTGGATGACCAGCCCGTCGTGGGTGACCTTGACCTTCGCGCCCAGCCCTTCCAGCTCGGCCGCGATGGCCGCGAGCCGATCCGTCTCGTGGCCGCGGATGTGGGCGATGCCGTGGAGGTGGCTGGTGTCGGACGCCAGAGCGGCGAGCGCGGCGACCACCGGGGTCAGCTCGCTGGCGTCGCGCAGGTCGATCTCGATGTTGTCGATCTCGTCGGTGCCGGTGACGGTGAGGGAGCCGTCGTCCTCGTAGGTGATGTCGGCGCCGAACTGCTGCAGGATCTGCGGCACCACCACCCCGGGCTGGTTGCTCTCAGCCGGCCAGTGGGGAACCGTGACCGACCCCCCGGTGATCGCGGCCGCGGCCAGGAAGGGAGCGGCGTTGGACAGATCGGGCTCGACGGCCACGTCCAGACCGGCGATCGCGCCGGGACGAACCACCCACCGGTCGGTCTCGCTGTCGTCGATCTCGACTCCGCGGGCGCGCAGCATCTCCACGGTCATGGCGATGTGCGGGCGCGACGGCAGCTCGCCGCCGGCGTGCCGCAGATCCAGGCCGCCGGCGAGCCGGGCCCCGATCAGCAGCAGTCCCGACACGTACTGGCTCGAGGTGCTGGCGTCCACCGTCACGTGTCCGCCGTTCAGGTCGCTGCGCCCGGTCACGGTGAACGGCAGGGCGTCACCGGAAATCGGTACTCCCAGGGCGGCCAGCCCGCTCAGCAGCGGACCCATCGGCCTGGCGTACGCCTGCTCGTCACCGTCGAAGGCGACCGGACCGTCGGCCAGGGCCGCGAGCGGGGGCAGGAACCGCATCACGGTGCCGGCCAGTCCGCAGTCCACCGTTCCGCCACCGACGAAGGTGGCCGGCGGGGTGATCCGCCACGTGTCGGTGCTGTCGTCGACGGTCACCCCGAGGGTCCGCAGCCCGTCCCGCATCAGCCGGGTGTCGCGGGCGTCCAGCCCGTTGGTGATGGTGGACGGACCTGTCGCCAGGGCGGCCAGCACCAGGGCACGGTTCGTCTCCGACTTCGAGCCCGGGACCCGGACGGTCGCCCGGATCGGCGCCGGCGCGGTCGGAGCGGGCCACGGGCCACCGGGGGCGGTCACGGAGTCGCTGGGCTGCGAGGAGAGCGGGGTGGTCGACACAGCGGGGGAGTCTACGCGAGCCGACCCGGCTCCGGGCCGACGCGGACCGACCCGTTCCCGGGACGGAATCAGTTCTCGCCCAGCTCGATGTTCTCGGTGAAGGACTTGGCCGCCTTCTTGGCCGCCTCGATCTGCTTGCCGGCGTCCTTCTTGGCCGCCTCCAGCTTCTTGCCCGCGTCCCGGCTCGTGGTCTTGGCCGCCTTGCCGGCATCTTTCTGCGCCTGCTTGGCGGCCTTGGCCGCAGCCTGCTTCGCGTCCGCGATCTGCCGGGTCGCCGTCTTCTTGGCCGCGACCAGCTGCTTCTTGATCTTCTTGCGGTTCTTGCCGCTGGTCCCGACCACGGCGCCCACCAGCAGGGCGCCCTCGGCGAGCGCCGCGTCGGTCAGCTCACGGGTCTCCTTGGCGGCCTTGCGCCCGGCCTTCTTGGTGTCGGCGGCGATGGCGTTGGTGTTCTTGGCCAGGACCTGACCGCCCTTGCGCGCCCGGTAACCGAGGCTCGGCTTGCCCTCGGTGTCACGGGACGCGATCAGCACCCCGCCGAGCAGGCTGACGTTCTTCAGGAAGTGGTCCCGGGCGGCGGCACGCTCCGCCGGGTCGCTCTGGCCCCAGAACGGGTACTTGCCGATGGTCGTCGGCACCAACGACAGCGCGAGCAGGGCGGCACCCAGCCGGCGGCCCTTGCCACTGGCCAGGGCCAGCCCACCGAACAGCTCGAGGGCGCCGTTGATCCGCACCCACGTCTTGGCGTCGGTGGGCACCAGGCCGGCCACCTGCTCAGGGGCGAACCGCTGCACCGTGGGCACCACCCCGTCCACCAGCGGCTCCGCGGCGGGGACCAGGGACTCGGGATCACGCACGGCCTTCAGTCCGCTGACCACGAAGTACGAGGCGAGCATGGTGCGGGCGGTGGAGCGCAACAACGTCATGGTCCATTCCTACCGTGCCGGGGGGCTCAGACCAACAGGGGGGAGTGTCGGAGTCGGCCGGTACCGTCGCTTCCATGTGTGGGCGGTATGCATCGAGTTCCCGGCCGGAGACGCTGCTGCAGGAGTTCGACATCGACGAGATCCTCGGCGACCTCCCGGGGCCGGATTTCAACGTGGCCCCCACGGTGGCGGTGCCCGCGGTGCTGGAGCGTCGTTCCCGGACCGACGACGCGGTCGTCCGCCGACTGAGTCCGCTGGTCTGGGGGTTGGTGCCCTCCTGGGCGAAGGACGCCAAGGGTGGTGCTCGGATGATCAACGCCCGGGTCGAGACGGTGGCTGAGAAGCCGGCCTTCCGACGCGCGTTCGCAGCCCGTCGCTGCCTGCTGCCGGCCGACGGGTTCTACGAGTGGTACGCCCCGGAGGCCACCGAGCAGATCCTGGGCCGCGCCCCCGCCGGCAGAGGGAAGAAGCAGCCCTTCTTCATCCACCGTGCCGACGGCAGCCTGCTGGTGATGGCCGGCATCTACGAGATCTGGCGCGACCCGGCCAAGGCGGCCGACGACGACACCGCGTGGCTGCGGACCTGTTCGATCATCACCACCGAGGCCACCGACGCCGTCGGCCACATCCACGACCGGATGCCGATGGTGGTGCCCCGCAGGTCCTGGGATGCCTGGCTCGACCCCGGGCTGACCGACCCGCAGGCGGCGCTCGACCTCCTGCAGGTGACCGAGGCCGGCGCCCTGGAGGCGTACGCGGTGTCCACCGCCGTCAACAAGGTGAGCAACAACGACGCCTCGCTGGTGGTGCCCCTGCCCGCCGAGGGCGAGCCACCCCAGAGCCAGGAGCCGCCCCAGAGCCAGGAGCCGGTCCAGGACACCCTGCTGTGAGCTCGGCGGCTCCCTCGCAGGCAACCACGACCGCGGAGATCAGCACCCCCGAAGGCGTCGGGCGCTGGCATCTCGACCGCGCAGCGGCCCCCCGCGCGGTGCTGGCCCTGGGTCACGGCGCCGGTGGTGGGGTGACAGCGATGGACCTCGCTCTGCTGGCCACGGCGCTGCCCCCGCTGGGGATCTCCGTGGCCCGGTTCGAGCAGCCGTGGCGGGTGGCCGGGCGGAAGGTGGCTGTGCCGCCGCCCCGGTTGGACGAGGGCTGGCTGCCCGCCGTGTCGGCTCTGTCGGCCGACGCCGAGCTCGCCGGACTGCCGCTGCTGGCCGGCGGCCGGAGTGCCGGTGCCCGGGTCGCCTGCCGGACCGCGGACCGCCTGGGCGTGGTGGGGATCCTCTGTCTCGCCTTCCCGCTGCACCTCCCCGGCCGCCCCGAGCGGTCCAGGCTGCCGGAGCTGTTGACCCCGACCGTGCCCCGGCTCGTGCTGCAGGGCACCCGCGACACCTTCGGCACCGCAGCCGAGCTGGCGGCCGATCTGACCGCGGCGGACGGGGGAGACCAGGTGGTGGTGGTGCCGTTGCCGGGGGCCGACCACGGTTTCAAGACGCCGGCTCGGGCGGAGTTCCGGCCGGCGGACCTGCGGGCTCTGGTGGTCGCCAGCGCGGTCGAGCTCGTCGACGCCGTCACGGTCGGCGAGATCGGACCTCGGGAATAGGATCCCCGTTGTCGCGTTGAGATCAGCATGACCGCAGCCGTGCGTGAGCGCCCCGAGACGCGCCGCAGCACCGACCCGTCGGCGCCGGTACGCTCGTACGTGATGACCCTCCCCACCAGCAGGACCCCAGCCGACGCCAGCGTGCTCGCCGAAGGGGTCTCCACCGACCTCGTCGACGACGTCCCCGCGGAGACCGCCGAAGAGCGGCACGCCCGCTTCGAGGCGGAGGCTCTCGCCTACATCGACCAGCTCTACGCGGCGGCCCTGCGGATGACCCGCAATCCGGCTGACGCCGAAGACGTCGTGCAGGAGACCTACGCCAAGGCGTACGCGTCCTTCCACCAGTTCACGCCCGGCACCAACCTGAAGGCGTGGCTGTATCGGATCCTGACCAACACCTACATCAACTCCTACCGCAAGAAGCAGCGGCAGCCCCAGATCTCCGACGGCGAGAACATCGAGGACTGGCAGCTGGCGCGGGCGGAGTCACACACGTCGTCCGGCTTGAAGTCGGCCGAGACGGTGGCCCTGGAGCACCTGCCCGACTCAGACGTCAAGGACGCGCTGCAGCAGCTGGCGCCGGACTTCCGGCTCGCGGTCTTCCTGGCCGACGTGGAGGGCTTCTCCTACAAGGAGATCGCCGAGATCATGGGCACCCCCATCGGGACCGTGATGTCTCGGCTCAATCGGGGGCGCAACCAGCTGAGGACTCTCTTGGCAACGTACGCCAAGGACCGCGGGTTGGCGCAGAACGAGGGAGGCCGACGGTGAGCGAGCCGACGAACGACGAGTGCACGCACACCCTGAACCGGGTGTACGAGTTCCTGGATCACGAGCTGGACGACGCCAGCGGAGACGAGATCCGCGCGCATCTGGCGGCGTGCGAACCCTGCCTGGAGCAGTTCGACGTCGAGCAGGCGGTCAAGAGCCTGGTCTCGCGCTGCTGTGGCGGCGATGTGGCGCCCGATCACCTGCGGGCCAAGGTCATGATGCAGATCACGGTGGCTCGGCAGCAGCTGGGCTGAGGACGGTCAGCGGCTCGGCTCAGACCGAGCCACCGACCGGCCAACCCGTTCAGGCGTTGGGACGCTTGCCGTGGTTGGCGCCCTTCTTGCGACGCGCACGACGCTTCCGACCTGTCTTTCCCATGTTCCTCTCCTCTGTCGCCGGGGACACAGCCT
Source organism: uncultured Actinomycetota bacterium (assembly GCA_963794405.1). Classification (GTDB taxonomy): domain Bacteria; phylum Actinomycetota; class Actinomycetes; order Propionibacteriales; family Propionibacteriaceae; genus Microlunatus. The sequence continues at coordinate 17,758 of CAWCDP010000010.1, read as the reverse complement.
TCTATCTTGCCACGTCGGGCCGGTCTCCAGGCACGACGAACGCGGCGGTCTGAGGCCGGGAACGGTCTACCCGCGGCCGACTAGGGTGCGTGCATGCCATCGATGTCGGAGATCATCACCGATCACACGACCCTCACCGAGAACGACCACCGTCGGCTGAAGCAGGTTCTCTCGGAGTGGCAGCTGCTCGCTGATCTCGCGTTCTCCGACCTCGTGCTGTGGGTGCCCGACCACGACGAGAACGTGTTCTGGGCGGTGGCCCAGATCCGACCCACCACCGGACCGACGGCGTTGCTCGAGGACGTGGTCGGCGATCTGATCGCCTACTCGCCCGAGCACCTGGTGTCCGAGGCCTTCGTCAGCGGCGAGATCACCCAGACCAGTGCCAACAAGCTGAGCGCCGGCATCCCGGTCGACGTTCACGCCATCCCCGTACTGTTCAGTGACCGCGTGATCGGGGTGGTGGAGCAGCACACCAACCAGCTCGGGGTCCGCAGCCCCAGCATCTTGGAGAACTCCTACCTCGACAGCGCGGCCGACCTGGCCCTGATGGTCGCGACCGGCGAGTTCCCGATCGCTACCGACCTGTCCGACCAGACGATCAACCCCCGGGTCGGCGACGGCTTCATCCGGCTCGATCCCGACGGCAACGTCGAGTACGCCAGCCCGAACGCTCTCAGCGCCTACCGTCGGATCGGTCTGATCGGCGACCTGGTCGACGAGAACCTGGCCGCGCTGACCCGGGACCTGATGCCCCACACCGACGGCCCGATCGACCACTCGGTCGACTCGCTGCTGGAGGGTCGGGTCGCGCGACGGGCCGAGGCCGTGGCCGGCGACGCCCACCTGCTGCTCCGGTCGGTGCCGCTCACCCGGGGACGGGAACGCCACGGAGCCATCGTCTTGTGCCGCGACGTCTCCGACCTGCGGAGCAAGGAACGCGAGCTGATCACCAAGGACGCGACGATCCGCGAGATCCACCACCGGGTGAAGAACAACCTGCAGACCGTGGCGGCCCTGCTGCGGATGCAGGCCCGCCGGATCACCGCTCCCGAGGCCAAGATGGCGCTCAACGACGCCATGTCCCGCGTGGCCGCCATCGCCATCGTCCACGAGACCCTGTCCCAGGCCTTCGACGAGGTGGTCGACTTCGACAAGGTGGCCGACGGGCTGCTGCGGATGGTGGTGGACGTGGCCGCGACCCGGGACGGGGTGCGCGCCGTGCGGATCGGCAGCTTCGGCGAGGTGTCGGCCGACCTGGCCACGAACCTCTCGATGGTCATCACCGAGCTGTGTCAGAACGCCGTGGAGCACGGGCTGATCTCGGCTGACGGCCTGGCCACCCGGGGTGAGGTGCAGATCGTGCCCGGAGTGCGGGACGGCCGTCTCCGGGTCGAGATCAGTGACGACGGTGCCGGCCTGCCGGACGACTTCGACTGGCGAGCCTCGCCGAGTCTCGGCTTGTCGATCGTGAACACCCTGGTCGCCGACATGGGGGGCGATTTCCGCCTGGGTCAGAATCCGCGGGGCCGCGGCACGCAGGCCGTGATCGAGGTCCCGCTGAAGACGAAGAAGCGCTGACGCTCGGTTCTGTCAGAGGGTCAGCGCGCTCGTGCCGCGCTCAGGCGGTCCGAATCCGCGCGCGTGCCGCGCTCAGGCAGTCCGAATCCGCGCGCGTGCCGCGCGACGCTTCAGCGCCCGCCGCTCGTCCTCGCTCAGGCCGCCCCACACACCGTGGTCCTGACCGGCCTCGAGGGCCCACTGCAGGCAGGCGTCTCGCACGTCACAACGACGGCAGACCTGCTTCGCCTCTTCGATCTGGAGCAGAGCGGGTCCGGTGTTCCCGATGGGGAAGAACAGCTCCGGATCCTCGTCCAGACAGGCAGCCTTGTGGCGCCAATCCATGTCTACTCACTCCTTCATAGCGGTGCGGGCCCGCTGGGAGGACCCGCACACTGCAGCACGTCTCGAGTCGTCTACACTGACCGAACTCGGTTCAGGCCCCAGACTTTCAGGCAAACCGCGTCGACACAAGGGTCGACAGGGTTGGTTGGCTCACATTTCCCCTGAGGCGACTCTGCCTGCTCGTGGCCGTACGCTGACATCGTGTCTCGGCCCACCAAATCGTCTTACCATCCGGCATTGGCCCTAGCCACGGTGCTGTTGGTCGTGATAGGGATCGCGGCGGCCGGATACGGGGTGCTGGAGCTGATGGCGACGAACGCCTCCCGCGCCGTGGTCGGCAGCGGCGCCGCAATCATATTGCTCGCCTATGCGGTGTTGCTCTTCGCCGTGGCGCGCGGCGTGCTCAGGGGTCGGCGCTGGAGCAGGGCACCGGCCATCGCCACCCAGCTCATCCAGCTCCCGGTGGCCTGGAGCTTCCGGGGCGGCGAGACCGGCTGGTTCGCCGCCCTGCTCGGAGCTGTGTCGCTGACCGTCGTCGTCTGTCTCCTGTTGCCCTCCTCGACCCTGATCTTCACCGGCGAGCAGCAGGACGAGCGGGCCGGCTGACCCGAGCTCAGGAGTCGAGGCCCTCCAGCAACCGAGCGGTCTCCTCCTCGCGAGCTGCCTCGGCCTCGTGCTCGTGCTTGACCCGGGTGAGGAAGAGCTTGGTGCGCTCGTGCTGTGGACGCAGCAGGACCTCGTCGGGCGGGCCGTGCTCCACCACCACGCCGGCGTCCATGAACACGACCCGATCGGCAGCCTCCCGGGCGAAGCTCATCTCGTGAGTGACCACGATCATCGTGGTGCCCTCGCTGGCCAGCTCCCGCATCACCTTCAGCACCTCACCCACCAGCTCCGGGTCCAGCGCCGAGGTGGGCTCGTCGAACAGCATCAGCTCGGGCTTCATGGCCAGGGCTCGAGCGATGGCCACTCGCTGCTGCTGCCCGCCGGACAGCTGTGCGGGGTAGTAGGACGCCCGCTCGGACAGCCCCACCTTCTCCAGCAGGGCCATGGCCTCCGCCCGCGCCTGGGTCTTGGCGATCCGCTTGACCTTGATCGGCGCCTCGGTGATGTTCTCCAACGCTGTCATGTGGGGGAACAGGTTGAACCGCTGGAACACCATGCCGACCCGGGACCTCTGCCGCGCGATGTCGGACTCGTTCCTGACGTGCAGCCGGCCCTTGCGCTCCTCGAACCCGATCAGCTCGCCGCCGACCCAGATCCGCCCGCCCGTGAGGGTCTCCATCTGGTTGATCAGGCGCAGGAAGGTGGTCTTGCCCGAACCGCTGGGGCCGAGCAGGCAGACGACCTCTCCCTTGTCGACCGTGAGATCGACACCCATGAGCACCTCGTTGTGGCCGAAGTGCTTGATCACGTTGACCGCTTCGACCAGGTGCCCCGAGTCGACCGCCGGAATCTGGCTCACTTCGAGGCCCCGATCTGCAGTCCGGCGGCTGCCTTCTCCTTGGTCGACTTCACGGTGGTGCCGAAGCCCCGCCCGAACCGTCGCTCGAGGTAGGCCTGGCCGATCATCAGGATGCTCGTCGCGATCAGGTAGTACAAGGTCGCTGCGACGAACACCGGGAACAGCTGGAAGGTCCGGGCGCCGATCTGGGACAGCTGGAAGAACATCTCCGTCGACAGCGGCAGGGCGATCAGCAGCGACGTGTCCTTGAGCATAGCGATCGTCTCGTTGCCGGTCGGCGGCACGATCACCCGCATCGCCTGGGGGAGCACCACCCGCCGCATGGCCAGGCTCCGGCTCATGCCCACGGCCCGCGCGGCTTCGAGCTGACCCTTGTCCACGCTGTTGATGCCGGCCCGCGCGATCTCGGCCATGTACGCCGCTTCCGAGGCGGCCAGGCCGATGATGGCGCCGACCAGTCCGGAGAACAGGGTGTTGGCGTCCACGCTGTAGAAGCGCCAGTCACCCGACAGCCCGAACCACTCGATGAGCTTCCAGTCGAACGGCACCCCGAGCGACAGACCGCCCCGGTTGAGCGGGAACAGGATCCCGAGGACGCCCATGATGGTGAGCAGCACGAGCCGGGGGATGGCCCGGAAGAACCAGGTGTAGAGCCACGACACACCGCGCAGGATCGGGTTGTCTGACAGGCGCATGATGGCCAGGATCACGCCGCCGATGACGCCGAAGAACATCGCGAGCACGGTGCACAGCAGGGTGCCCTTGATGAAGCCCTCGATCACGATGCTCTGGTTCATCGCCTCGAAGACGAAGGGCCAGTTGAAGGCCGGGTTGAACAGCACCAGGTGCAGGAACATCAGTCCCAGCACCGCGAGCACCGCGATGGCGACGTAACGCCCGGGGTGGCGGACGGGGACCGCGTCGATGATCCCCGGCCGCTCGTCCCGCTGCCGAGCAGACTCGGTCACTGCTCGACTTTGAAGGTGTCGACAGCGCCGCCCTCGACGCCCCAGGCCTTGAGGATCTCTTCGTAGCTGCCGTCGGCCTTCATGGCCGTGAGGGCATCGGCGACGGCCTGGGCCAGCTCCGGCTGGTCCTTGGCCACCACGACCCCGTACGGAGCGGCGTCGTACACATCACCCAGCAGCTCGAGCTTGCCGCCCGACTTGGAGACCGCGTACGCGGTGACGGGGGAGTCGGCCAGCATGGCGTCGGCCTTGCCGGTGGCGACCGCGGCGGTGGCCGTGTCCTGGCCGGCGTACTGCTGGATGGTCATCGGGTTCGACCCGCACTTCTTCTGCCGTACGGGAAGGTCGTCGAGGTCCTGCACCGTGGCCTTCTGGACGGCGATCGTCTTGCCGCAGGGGTTCTGGGGGTCGACGCCCTTGGGGTTGCCGGCAGCGGTCGCCCACTGGGTGCCAGCGTTGAAGTAGCTGACCATCTGCACCTGCTTCAGTCGCTCGGGGTTGACGGTGAACGAGGAGACGGACATGTCGTACTTGGCGCTGGTGACGCCCGGGATCAGGGTGCCGAACGGGGCGTTCTCCCACTCGGCCTGGACCCCGAGCTTCTTGGCGACGGCATCGAACAGGTCGACCTCGCTGCCGACGATCTTGTCGCCCTCGGTGAACTGGTTCGGGGCGTAGCTGGCGTCGGTGCCGATCTTGATCTTGCCGGAGCTGCGGATCGACTCGGGCAGCTTCGCATTGAGGCCGGCGTCCGCGCTGACGGAGGTCGTCGGTGCCGCTGACGCGTCACCGCCGCTCAGCGAGCTGGACCCACAGGCCGCGGACAGCAGCATGGTGGCGACGGTGGTGGTGACGAGCGTGAGCTTGGTCGTGATGCGCATGACGAGGCGACCTCCAGATGTCGGTGACGAGAAGAGTTCCCGCGCAGGCTGGCGCGCACGAGATTCTCGGGCATCCTGCCACGTCGGACGCACATTCCTGCACGTTCAGCGGTCACTGGAATCGGATCGCAACAGTGTTGTCGTCACTCGCTACTCACTGCGCGCTGAGGACGGTGTTGTCGTCACTCGCTGCTCCGCTGCGCGCCGGTTGGCTCTGACTTCCCTCGTCGCGAGCAGACGGAAGTGCGTTGTCTGCTCTCTCCTCGGTCCAGACAGAGCCGGGCGCTTCGCTCCACGGCCGCTCGCGACGGGAGCACGCCCCCCGGCCGGGAAAGGGAAACTGTGGGGGCGGGATCATCGGAGGCGGCGGGCTCCGGCCGAGGGGAGGCCGACGAAGTGCGCTGGCGGGCCGTAGCCGGCGGTGGTGAACGCCTCGGAGATGGCCGAGGCCACCTCGTCGGAACGACCCTTGTCGACCAGGGCGATGATGCAGCCGCCGAACCCGCCGCCGGTCATCCGGGCGCCGTACGCGCCGGCCTCGGTGGCGGTCTTCACGGCCAGGTCGACCGTCGGCACCGTGATCTCGAAGTCGTCCCGCATCGAGGCGTGCGAGGCGTCCAGCAACGGCGCCAGGCCGAGGTAGTCCCGGGCGCCGAGTCGCTCGGCCGCCTCCAGCACCCGCTGGTTCTCGGTCACCACGTGCCGCACCCGCTTGCGCATCACGTCGTCGTCCAGCTGGGCCAGAGCGGTGTCGAGATCGGTGACGTCTCGCAGGGCCGGCACCCCGAGCACGGCCGCGGCGGCCTCGCAGGTCTCCCGGCGAGCGGCGTACTCGCTGTCCACCAGTGCGTGCGGGGTCCGGGTGTCCAGCACCAGCAGCTCGAGCCCGGCGGCCGCCAGATCGAGGGGCACCTGCCTGACCTCGAAGCTGCGGCAGTCGAAGAAGAGGGCGTTACCGGCCTCGCAGAGGGTGGATGCCGCCTGGTCCATCTGCCCGGTCGGCGCCCCGACGAAGGCGTTCTCGGCCCGACGGGCGAGCTTGGCCCGCTCCATCGGCTCGATCACCAGGCCGTCCAGGTCGGCGAACACGGCCAGTGCCGCGCACTCCAGAGCAGCTGACGACGACAGCCCCGCCCCGATCGGCACGTCGGACGACAGCACCAGGTCGGCCCCGCTGACGTGATGTCCGGCCTCGTCGAGGGCCCACACCACACCCGCCAGGTATGCCTGCCATCCCGACATGCCGGGCACGAGATCCGCCCGACCGAAGGTCTGGGCCTGCCCGCCGTTCAGCGACAGCACCCGCCAGGTGTCGTCGTCGCGCGGTCCGGCCGCCACTGTCACCCGCTGCCGCAGGGCGAACGGCATCACGAAGCCGTCGTTGTAGTCGGTGTGCTCGCCGATCAGGTTCACCCGCCCCGGCGCCGCCCAGACACCGGCGGGGGCGTGACCGACCAGGTCCGTGTAGGCCTGGGTCACGGCGTCGACGTCGGTGAGAGCGGCTGTCTGCGAGTCCATGGGCGGCACTGTAGCGAGTGGCAGCGGCGGCGGGACACGACGCTACGGTGGCGACATGCTCGCCGCCTACGCCGTCGCCGCCGATGTGCGGGATCCGCTGTCCGCGCTCCGGGTGGGGGAGATCGATCCGCCGCCGGTGCCCGCGGGCTGGGTGGAGGTCCGGGTCAAGGCCGCCGCCCTGAACCACCATGACGTCTGGTCGCTGCGGGGGGTGGGCCTGCCGGCCGAGCGACTCCCCATGGTCCTGGGCTGCGACGCGGCCGGAGTGACCACCGAGGGCCGCGAGGTCGTCGTGCACGCCGTGATCAACGACCCGGCGTACGCGGGTGCCGACGAGACCCACGACCCCCGCCGGTCGCTGCTGTCGGAGCGCTATCCGGGGACGCTGGCGGAGCTCGTACGGGTGCCCGCCGGCAACCTCGTGGACAAGCCGGCCGCACTGACCTTCGCTGAGGCGGCCTGTCTGCCGACCGCCTGGCTGACGGCCTACCGGGCGCTGTTCACCGCGGGGGAACTCCGTCCCGGGGACACCGTGCTGATCCAGGGCGCCGGGGGTGGTGTGTCGACGGCGGCCGTGCAGATCGCCCGCGCCGGCGGGCTGCGGGTCTGGGTGACGTCCCGCGATCCCGACCGGGCGGAGCGGTCCGTCGAGCTCGGAGCCCATCGCGGGTTTCGCCGCCGGTGAGCGGCTGCCCGAGCGCGTGGACGCCGTGCTCGACAGTGTCGGGGCGGCGACCTGGTCCCACTCGGTGAACGCCCTCCGGCCCGGTGGCCGGCTGGTCACCGTCGGCACCACGTCCGGAGCCGAGCCACCCTCGGCCGAGCTGACCAAGATCTTCTTCAAGCCGCTCCAGGTGATCGGCAGCACCATGGGCACCCGGGCCGAGCTGGCCGCCGTGATACGGCTGGTCGAGGTCGCCGGGCTGCAGCCGGTCATCGACCGGGTGCAGCCGTTGTCCGAGGCGGCCACCGGGATCGCGGCTCTCGCCGCAGGCGAGGTCTTCGGCAAGGTCGTCCTGCAGCCCTGAGGGCCCCGGCTGTCGAGCTCCGGAGTCAGCTCGACGAGATGTCGCCGGTCCGCCCACCGACGTCCAGCACCAGCTTGCTGCCGTACGTCGCCGCCTGGACCAGTCGCAGCCGAGCGAGGGCGGGATGCTCGTCGAGCAGCTTCGCGGCGTTGGCCATCGACCGCAGGGCGGCGCTCTCGGCCCGCGCCGCCTCGAGCTGCACCTGACCCCGTTGCCGGGCGGTGAGGACGTCGGCGTACGCGGCCCGCAGCTCCGCCGGCAGCACGATGTCCTTGATCACCAGATCCTCCAGGGAGATCCCGACCCCGGCGGCGGCCAGCCGAGCTGCCTCCAGCAGAGCGGGACCCACCTCCGCCCGACCTGTGCGCACCACGTCGAGGGCGTCGCGCCCGGAGAGCTCGTCCCGAAGGGCGATCTGGACGGCGAGGTAGACGACGGCCTCGGCGTCGGCGACAGCGGTGTAGGCGATCGGGTCGACGACCTGCCAGCGCATGGCCACGGAGACCTTCAGGGTGACCGTGTCGGCGGTCAGCACCTCCTGTGCCGGCACCGTGCTGATCCGCTCGCGGACGTCGACCCGCTCGTACACAGAGCGACGCCGGCGGCGGTGCCGACCCGGGCCGAGGACGGCTGCCACCGTCCCGTCCTGCACGACCAGCACCTTCTCGTGGCGTTCGACCACCACGCTGAGCACACCCATCTCGACCCTCCTCCGGTCACCTGTTGACGTCAGCCCCGACCGGGACCTCGTCCGCCGACCCGGTACGTCACGGGGCAGCCCACGTCGTCGGGACCGCGGGTGCCTCAGGGTGTCGTACCGGTGACGTCGGCGGACGAGGCCACGATGGGTGGGACTCGAACCCAGCCTTCGACGCGAGCGCCGATCACCGGAGCCCGGGTACGACGCGCGGGATGGCGGACGTCAGAGACGTCCGACCCCGCTGATCCGGGCTCGCCGAGCGTACGGGTCCGGCCGCCGTCCCGCGACCGGATTTAGCTCGGGCGTCAGGCAGCTGGCGAGGTCGTCGTCGACAGGTCCGTAGGCGCACGGAAGCCGACCGTGGTCGGAAAACGCACGCCCGGACGCCGCAAGGACCTGCGGACGCCGACCATGGTCGGAGAACGCACCCTCAGACGTGGTCAGTCCTCGTCGTCGTCCAGCCTCGCCAGCCAGGTGGCCAGCTGCTCGACGGGGCCCTCGAACTCGGGGTGCTGGTCGACGAAGGCCCGCAGCTGCTCGGCGAGCCACGCCAGGGTGACCTCGTCGTCACCCCGGCGCGTCTCGAGCTCCTCGATCCCTCGATCGGTGAAGTACATCCCGGTCGGTCTACCCGCGGCTCAGCGGAAGGCCGACTCGAGCAGCTCGCGCTGCTGAGCCTCGTGCACCTTGGCCGAACCCACCGACGGCGCCGACGAGGCGGGTCGGGTGACCGGCTTGATGGTCCACTGCTGGCTCGGCTCGGCGGCGCGGAGCGCGTCGATCAGGTTCAGTGCCATGAACGGCCACGGTCCCTGGTTCGCCGGCTCGTCCTGCACCCACAACAGCTCCGAGCCCAGATTCGCGAACTTGCGCAGCTCGGCACCGATCTCCTCGGCCGCGAGCGGGTAGAGCCGCTCGATCGGGATGATCGCGGTGTCCCAGCGGTCCAGCTGGGCCCGCTTGGTGGTCAGGTCCCAGCGCACCTTGCCCGAACAGAGGATGACCCGGCGGACGGCGTCGGCATCGCTGATCAGCGGATCCGCCAGCACGGGACGCCACCGGTCCTCGGTGAAGTCCTCCGGCTGGGAGACGGCCAGCTTGTTCCGCAGCATCGACTTCGGCGTCATGATCACCAGCGGACGGTGCCGCTCGCCGATGGCGTGCTGTCGGAGCAGGTGGAAGTGACTGGCCGGCGACGACGGCTGGGCGACCGCGATCGAGTCCTCGGCCGCCAGCTGCAGGAACCGCTCGATCCGCGCCGAGCTGTGGTCGGGACCCTGCCCCTCGTAGCCGTGCGGCAGCAGCAGGGTGACCCCGGACTTCTGGGTCCACTTCGCCTGACCGGAGGAGATGAACTCGTCGATGATCGTCTGGGCGCCGTTCGCGAAGTCCCCGAACTGCGCCTCCCACAGGACCAGGACATCGGGACGGGCCACGGAGTAGCCGTACTCGAAGCCCATCGCCGCGTACTCGCTGAGCAGGGAGTCGAAGATGTGGAACTTGCCCTGGTCGTCGTCGAGGTGCTTCAGCGGCACGTACGACTCGCCGGTCTTGCGGTCCACCACGGAGGCGAAGCGCTGCACGAACGTGCCACGCCGGCTGTCCTGACCGGTGAGGCGAACCGTGCGTCCCTCCATCAGCAGCGAGCCGAAGGCCAGGATCTCCGCGGTGCCCCAGTCGATCCCGCCCTGGGTGATGGCGGCGGCCCGACGCTGCAGCTGCGGCATCACCTTCGGGTGCACGCTGAAGCCGTCGGGGAAGCTGAGGTGGGCGTCGGCGATCTTCTTCAGGGTCTCCATCGTGACGGCGGTGCCGTGCGGAGCGGCCTCCTTGCTCGGGTAGGCCGGCACCATCTGCAACGGGCTCTTCTGCTGGTTCGGACTGGCCGGCGTCCCGCACCTCGCGGAAGACGCTCTCCAGCCGCTGCTGGTAGCGCGTCATCACCGCCTCGGCGTCCTCGATCGTGATGTCGCCGCGACCGATCAGGGCCTCGGTGTAGAGCTTGCGGGTCGACCGCTTCTTCTCGATCAGGTCGTACATCAGCGGCTGGGTGAAGCTCGGGTCGTCGCCCTCGTTGTGGCCGCGCCGGCGGTAGCAGATGATGTCGATGACGACGTCCTTGTTGAACTCCTGCCGGAAGGCGAAGGCCAGCCGCGCCACCCGGATGCAGGCTTCGGGGTCGTCCCCGTTCACGTGGAAGATCGGCGCCTGGATCATCCGGGCCACGTCGGTGCAGTACATCGAGGACCGGGACTCGGTCGGCGAGGTGGTGAAGCCCACCTGGTTGTTCACGATGATGTGGATCGTGCCGCCGGTCCGGTAGCCGCGCAGCTGCGACAGGTTCAGCGTCTCCGCCACCACGCCCTGACCGGCGAAGGCGGCGTCACCGTGCATCAGCACGGGCATCACCGGGAACTCGCCGCCCCGGTCGAGGATGTCCTGCTTCGCTCGGGCGATGCCCTCCAGCACCGGGTTGACGGCCTCGAGGTGGCTGGGGTTGGCGGCCACCGACGTCTTGATCGTCGCCCCGCTCATGGCCGTGAACTTGCCCTCGGCGCCCAGGTGGTACTTCACGTCACCGGAGCCCTGGACCGTCCGCGGATCGATGTTGCCTTCGAACTCACGGAAGATCTGGGCGTAGCTCTTGCCCACGATGTTGGCCAGCACGTTCAGCCGGCCGCGGTGCGGCATGCCGATGCAGACCTCTTCCAGACCGTGGTCGGCCGCCTGCTCGCAGACCTCGTCCAGCAGCGCGATGGTCGCCTCGCCGCCCTCCAGGGAGAACCGCTTCTGACCGACGAACTTGGTCTGCAGGAACGTCTCGAAGATCTCGGCTTCGTTCAGCTTGTCCAGGATCCGCAGGTGCTCCTCGCGGGGCAGCGACTCGTGCGGCCGCTCCACCCGGTCCTGGATCCACTTGCGCTGGGCGGGCTCCTGGATGTGCATGTACTCGATGCCGATGGTCCGGCAGTACGAGTCGCGCAGGATGCCGAGGATCTTGCGCATCTTCATCAGACCCTGGCCGCCGGCGAACGAGCCGGTGGCGAACTCCCGGTCCAGGTCCCACAGCGTCAGGCTGTGGGTCTGGACGTCGAGGTCGTGGTGGCTGCGCTGTCGGTACTCCAGCGGGTCGGTGTCGGCCATCAGGTGCCCGCGCACCCGGTAGGCGTTGATCATCTCGAAGATCCGGGCCTGCTTGGAGACCTGGTCCTCGTGGTCGGCGCTGACGTCCTGGGCCCAGCGGATCGGCTCGTACGGGATCCGCAGTGCCGAGAAGACGTCGTCGTAGAACCCGTCCTCGCCGAGCAGCAGCGCGTGCAGCCGGGCGAGGTACTGACCCGAGCCGGCGCCCTGGATGACCCGGTGGTCGTAGGTCGAGGTCAGCGTCATCACCTTGGAGACGCTCATCTGGGAGAGCTTGTCCGGGTCCGACCCCTGGAACTCGGGCGGGTAGTCCATCGAGCCGACGCCGATGATGGCGCCCTGACCGTTCATCAGCCGGGGCACGGAGTGGTTGGTGCCGATGGTTCCCGGGTTGGTCAGCGTGATGGTGGTGCCCTGGAAGTCCTCGACGGTCAGCGAGTTGGACCGCGCCTTCTTGACGATCTCCTCGTACGCCGCCCAGAACTGGGCGAAGTCCAGGTTCTCGCAGCTCTTGATGCTGGGCACCAGCAGCTGCCGGGTGCCGTCGGGCTTGGGCATGTCGATGGCCAGGCCGAGGTTGATGTGCTGCGGCACCACCATGGTGGGCTTGCCGTCGATGACCTCGTAGCCGTTGTTCATCGCCGGGTGCGTCTTCAGCGCCTGCACCATGGCGAAGCCGATCAGGTGCGTGTACGACACCTTGCCGCCGCGGGCCCGCCGCAGGTGGTTGTTGATCACCACGCGCTGGTCGATCAGCAGCTTGACGGGCAGCGAGCGGACGCTGGTCGCGGTCGGCACCGTCAGCGAGGCGTCCATGTTCTTCGCGGTGCGGGCCGGAGCGCCGCGGAGCACGGTCCGGGTCGGCTCCTCCAGATCCACGGTGGGACGGTTGGCGGGGTTGGGCGGATCGGCCGGGACCCCACCGCGGTTGCCGGGGGCCGACGGCCGCTCGTTCTTGTTCGCCGTCGGCTGCTCGACCCTGGCGGGGCGTCGCGCCGCCGGAGCACTCGGGGCCTCCGGTGCGGGCTTGGTGGGAGTGCTCGGAGCCGACGCCGGCGGGGCGGTCCGGACCGGTGCCTGCTTGGAGGGCGCGGACGCCGCAGCGGCTGGCTGAGCCTTGGCCGGGGCAGCGGTGGCCGGCGCGGAAGCGGGGGAGGCCTTGCCGGCGGCTCCGTTCCCGCTGGAACCGTTGGCGCCGTGGCCCAGCTGGTGGGTCTTGAAGTACTGCGCCCAGCTCGGGTCGACCGAGCCGGGGTCGGCGACGTACTGCTCGTACATCTCCTCCAGCAGCCAGTCGTTGGCGCCGAACTCTTCGGCAAGAGCGTCTGTGGCGGTGTTGGTCGAGCTGGATGGGTCGGGCACGGGGGCCACAATCGCCTTCTTCCGTCGCGGTCTGGTGGGCGAGGGCCGAGCCCGCCCGCGTCGTTTCCCTAGGGTACCGAAATTCTCATACCACCGTGCCGGTGGTCCTGCCTATCGTCCGGGCGAGTCGGTCGTGCGCGGCCTCGTCGAGGGGTCCCGACGCACCGGCGGCGAGCCAGAGCGCACCGACCAGACCGCTCTCGGCGGTCAGCACCTGGTTGCCCGCCCGCCCGCTCAGCCGTGCCCGCAGCAGGTCGCGAACCGGGCCGGGGCGGGTGGCCACGGAGCCGGCGAGCACCACCGGGAGCGCCGGATCGAGCCCGAGATCCAGCAGGGCATCGACCAGGTGGGCGGCGGCGCGGTCGGCGATCTCAGCCGCCACGGGATCGTCGGCGTGGCGGGTCACCAGCTCGGCGAACGTGGACAGCCACACCGGCGGGTTCGCGTAGCAGAGCTGGACGATCGCCACCGGGTCGCGCGTGCCGGCCTGCTGGATGACGGCCTCGGCCAGAGCCCCGACGGGCGCGGTGCCGTTCTGCAGTCGGGTGAGGGTCGCGCGGACGGCCTCGCGGCCGAGCCAGAACCCGGATCCCTCGTCGCCGAGCAGCCAGCCCCAGCCGTCACGGCGCTCCAGGAGCTCGCCGTCGACGATGCGCCCGGCGACCGCGCCGGTGCCGGCGACCAGGACGTAGCCCCTCCTCGCCGGTGTCGCCGAGGAGAACGCCACGGAGAGGTCGGACACCACCCGGGGGAGGACGGTGACGCCCGTCGGACGCACGGTGGGGAGGAAGGACGCGTCGGCGCGGGCCCCACCGGCCAGCCCGATCACCGCCGCGACCACCCGGTCGGCGGCGTCGCCGCCCACCTGGGCGAGGCACTGCTCGGCCACGGTGCGGATCCGCTGCGCCGACACCACCAGACCGACGCTGTTGGGGTTCCCGGCCGCTCCGGCGGCGACGGACAGCACCTCGCCGTCAGCGGTGGCCACCGCGACCCGGGTGGCGGTGCCCCCGATGTCGGCCCCCAGCAGCAGCCGTGGCGGCACCGAACCAGTCACAGTTCTCCTCGTCTCCGGTGCCCAGAGGTCACCGGATCACCGTAATGTTGCAGTTTTGTGCAATTTTTGGGTCAGATACTGCACAACCGCAAAACATGTGCTTAGGTGTTTCTCACTTGCGAGCCCTGCTCGCACCGTCGTCTCCCGGTTCGGAGAGCTCTCCGATCCGGGTCCACTCCCACGGGAGTACCACATCCCATGTGCGCCGCGGCGCACCGGTGACGAAAGGCACACATCTCGATGACGATCGACAAGAACCCTCTCCAGCGGCGGCAGTTCCTGAAGTTCGCGCTGGCGGCCGCAGCGATCACCCCGCTGGCCGGATCGCTCGCCTCGTGCGCGGCGGGTGGGGGCAGCAACACGCCCGCCACCCAGGAGACCGGTGCGGTGTCCGCGGACAACCCCTTCGGTGTGCCCGCCAACAGCAAGGTCGACGCGGTGATCTTCAACGGCGGCTACGGCATCGACTACGTCGAGTTCGCGGCCAAGCAGATGCAGACCCTGCACGATGGCGTGACCGTCAAGGTGTCGCCGTCCACCCAGATCGCCCAGGAGCTGCAGCCGCGCTTCGTCGCCGGTGACCCGCCGGACCTGATCGACAACTCCGGCGCCGGCAACATCGGCATGGCGACGATCATGGCCCAGCTGGAGGATCTGACCTCGGTCATCGACGCGCCCAACGTGGAGGGCACCAAGATCCGCGACACGCTGTTCGGTGGCGTGCTCGAGCCGGGCACCTTCGACGGCAAGCTGGCCGCGATCAACTACGCCCTCACCGTGTACGCGCTGTGGTACTCGGCCTCGCTGTTCGAGCAGAACGGCTGGGCCCCGCCGAAGACGTGGGACGAGGCGTACCAGCTGGGCATGAAGGCCAAGGAGAAGGGCAAGTTCCTGTTCGTCTGGGGCAAGGAGGCCGCGACCTACTACCAGACGCTGGCCATCTGCTCGGCGATCAAGCAGGGCGGCGACGAGGTCCGGCTGTCGCTGGAGAACCTCAAGCCCGACAGCTGGTCGCAGCCGGCCGTGCAGGACGTGTTCAACGGCATGAAGAAGATCATCGACGCCAAGATGTTCAAGCCGGGCGGCTCGGGCACGCAGTTCACCGCGGCCCAGTCCCAGTGGAGCAACGACCAGGACGCCCTGCTGTACCCCTCGGGCTCCTGGATCGAGAACGAGATGAAGGACCAGACCAAGGAGGGCTTCAAGATGACCGGGGCCCCCGAGCCCACCGTCGACTCCTCCAGCAAGCTGCCCTACACGGCGCTGCACAGCGCGGCGGGCGAGCCGTTCGTCATCCCGAGCCAGGGCAAGAACGTCGCCGGTGGCAAGGAGCTGCTCCGGGTGATGCTGTCCAAGGAGGCGGCGACGAACTTCGCCAAGACCAAGCTGGCGCCGACCGTGGTCAAGGACACCGTGCCGGCCGACGGTTTCGGCTCCACCGCGCTGGTGTCCCAGACCACCATGCTCGGGGCCGCCGGCACCGACATCTTCTCCTGGCAGTTCGTGGACTACTACGGCATGAACAAGGACCAGCTCGTGCTGTGGAACACGTTCCTCGACGGCAAGTCCTCGGTGGCCGACCTCACCAAGGGTCTGCAGGGCATCACCGACAAGGTGGCGAACGACAGCTCGGTGACCAAGATCGAGATCAAGTGACCGCTACGGTCACCCAGCCGCTGCCGGGTGGGGACACCGTCCCCACCCGGCGCCGGCGCGCCGGCCGCTGGACCTTCGACAAGATCAGCTTCATGGCGGTCTTCCTCGGACTGCCGCTGGCCATCTACCTCGTCCTCGTGGTGTCGCCGTTCGCGCAGGCGGTCTACTACTCGATGACCGACTGGACCGGCTTCAGCCCCCAGCAGAACTTCATCGGTCTGGCCAACTTCCAGCGGATCTTCACCGATGACATCTTCTTGAAGTCCCTGCGCAACAACATCGTGCTGGCCATCGGTGCTGCCGGTGGTGACCCTGACGCTGAGCTTCGCGCTCGCCTCGCTGCTCACGGTCGGCGGCACCATGAAGGGGCAGACCCGCGGGCTGCGGGGGTCCGGGTTCTACCGCACCGTCTCCTTCTTCCCCTACGTCATCCCGGCGATCGTGATCGCGATCATGTGGAACCAGATCTACGACCCGAGCAACGGGCTGCTGAACGGCATCCTGGTCGGCCTCGGTTTCGACATGTTCGAGTCCTTCCCCTGGCTCGGTGACGAGCGGACGGCCATGGCCGCCACCATCTTCGTCATCGTCTGGAGCATGGTCGGCTTCTACATGGTGCTCTTCGTGGCCGCCATCAAGGACGTACCCGCCGAGATCTTCGAGGCCGCGCGGATCGACGGAGCCGGACGGTTCCGGGTCGCCACCGCCATCACCCTGCCGCTGATCCGCGACAACGTGCAGACGGCCTGGATCTACCTGGGCATCCTGGCGCTGGACGCCTTCGTCTACATGGCGGGCCTGAACCCCGGCGGCGGCCCCAACAACTCCACCCTGGTGATGGCGCAGCAGCTGTTCACCACCGCGTTCACCAAGGGCCAGTTCGGGTTGGCGTGCGCCATGGGCGTCGTGCTGGCCTCCGTGACCCTGCTCTTCGCCGCCCTCGTCTTCCTCGTCAGCCGTCTGCTCAGCGGAAAGGATGCTCCCAGCCGATGAGCACCACGACCCAGGACCCCACGCGGACGAGCGAACCGGTCGCCGAACGCACCGCCACGACGTCGGGCGGGGAGAAGACCTTCCTCGGGGTCTCCCACGGCATCTTGATCTTGTGGTCGGTGATCGTCATCGGACCCGATGCTCTGGACTCTGATGACCTCGTTCAAGACGACCCGGGAGATCTTCTCGTCACCGTTCTCCCTGCCGGCCTCGCTCAACCTGCAGAACTACGTGAACGCGTGGACCACGGCCGGCATCGGCAAGTACTTCCTGAACACCGTGCTGGTGGTCGGCACGGCGCTGGTGATCGTGATGATCCTCGGCTCGATGTGCGCGTACGTGCTGGCCCGGTTCGAGTTCCCCGGCAGCAAGGCCATCTACTACCTGATGCTGGCCGGGCTCACGTTCCCGATCTTCCTGGCCATCGTGCCCCTGTTCTTCACCCTGCGGAACCTCGGACTCCTCAACACCCTGCCGGGTCTGTCACTGACCTACGTCGCCTTCGCCCTGCCGTTCACCGTGTTCTTCCTGTTCGCCTTCTTCAAGACCCTGCCGTACGAGATCTCCGAGGCGGCGGCGCTGGACGGGGCGGGGGAGTGGGCGACCTTCTTCATGGTGATGCTGCCGATGGCCCGCAACGGGTTCGCGTCGGTGGCGATCTTCAACTTCCTCGGGCTCTGGAACCAGTTCCTGATCCCGGTGGCGATCAACACCAACGTGGACAACTACGTGCTCAGCCAGGGGATGGCGTCGTTCGCCTCCCAGGCCGGCTACGCGGTGGACTTCGGCGCCCTGTTCGCCGCCGTGGTGATCACAGTGACCCCGGTGCTGATCGTCTACATCATCTTCCAGCGTCAGCTGCAGGGTTCGGTGTCGCAGGGGACGATGAAGTAGCCCGCCAGGCCAGCAGCAGGCAGAGCACGGTGAACGCCAGCAGGCACACGTTGCGCAGCGTGGTCACCAGGGTGGCGATCACCAGGCCCGCGGTGTTGGTCACGCCCAGGTAGCTGTCGTACAGCAGCGGGTAGACCAGCTGGGTCAGTCCCGCGAGCACCAGTCCGGCCACCCCGATCCGGACGAT
>CAWCDP010000009.1:0-2124854 GCA_963794405.1 uncultured Actinomycetota bacterium | reverse complement strand
TCTGTTCGGGGGGACGCTGCTCGGCATCTCGTCGGTGGCCCCGGCGTACGTGCTCACGGCGACCGTCGGCATCCTCGCGGTGGCGGTGGGCGAGCAGACACCGGTGGTGATCATCGCGGGCTTCCTGCCGATGTTCTTCGCGGCGTACGCGTACCGCGAGTTCAACACGGTCATGCCGGACAGTGGCACCTCCTTCACCTGGACGAGCAAGGCGTTCGGCCCGTACGTCGGCTGGCTCGGCGGCTGGACCGCCGTGGTCGCGACGATCATCGTGCTGTCCAACCTGGCCGGCGTCGCGGTGCAGTTCCTCTACCAGTTCATCGGGGCCGTGGCGCGCTCGGAGTCGATCAGCGGCCTCTGGGAGAACAAGCCGATCAACGTGATCACCTGCCTGGCGTTCCTGGCCATCGCCACCTGGGTGGCGTACCGCGGCATCGACGCCACCGAGAAGGTGCAGATCGTCCTGGTCTCGTTCCAGATGGTGGTGCTGCTCCTGTTCGCCATCATGGCGTTCGTGAAGCACGAGACCACCGGGGTCGGCACCGACTTCAGCTGGGCGTGGTTCTCACCCGCCGGGATCGGCCTGTCGGCGTTCATCGTCGGTCTGTCCGGCTCGATCTTCGGCTTCTGGGGCTGGGACACCGCCCTCACCGTCAACGAGGAGTCGAAGGACTCCGATCACGGACCCGGCCTGGCCGCTCTGCTCTGCGTGGTGTCCATCCTGATCACGTACCTGATCGTGTGCATCGCCATGCAGATGTTCGCTGGCCTCGGTGACACAGGTCTGGGTCTGAGGAACGAAGACGTGTCGGACAACGTGTTCGGCAACCTCGCCGAGCCGGTGATGGGCTTCCCGTTGAGTCTGACCCTCTACCTGGCGGTGCTGGCCTCCTCGGCCGCCAGCTTGATCACCACCTTCCTGCCCACCACCCGGACTCTGCTGGCCATGGGCGCGTACGGCGCGATGCCGAAGCGGTTCGCCCACATCCACCCGCGGTTCAAGTCGCCGAGCACGGCGACGATCCTGGCCGGCATCGCCGCCGCCGCCTTCTACACGGTGATGACGATCCTCAGCGAGCGCGTGCTGACCGACACCATCCTGTCGCTCGGCATCATGATCTGCTTCTACTACGGCCTGGTCGCGTTCGGCTGCATCTGGTTCTTCCGCAGGACCCTGTTCGACAACAGCTTCAACATCATCTTCAAGTTCCTGTTCCCCCTGCTGGGCGGACTGGGTCTGTTCTTCGTGCTGATCATCACGTTGCACGACAGCGCCGACCCCGCGTACGGCAGTGGGGCCAGCGTCTTCGGCATCGGGCTGGTCCTGGTCCTCGGTCTGGGCCTGATCCTGATCGGCATCGTCTTCATGCTGGTGATGCGGGCACGACAGCCAGCGTTCTTCCGGGGCGAGACGCTGAAGCACGAGGCGGCTCACCACATGAAGCAGCACGAGCACCTGGAGTTCTGAGTTGAGCAGATACGGCCCCCAGTTCGGGCCCGACATCACCTTCCTCGGTGTCCGGCGCTGCGACCTGGACGATCCGGAGTCGTACGCCGACGCCGACGTGGTGATCTTGGGGGCACCGTTCGACGGTGGCGCCTCCTACCGGGCCGGCACCCGCTTCGGCCCGCAGGCGATCCGGATGACCGACTATCTCCCGCAGGACGGCTCGCGGCCCTCCCTGGCGCTGCGGACCGACGGGCTGAGGGACCTGAACGTCTACGACGCCGGTGACGTCGAGATGTACTCCGGTGACATCGAGGTCGCGCTGCCGGCGCTGGAGGCCGCGGTGCAGAAGGTGGTGCAGGCCGGAGCGATCCCGATCTCCCTCGGCGGAGACCACTCGATCGCCTATCCCGACGCGAAGGGCTGCGCCAACGTGCTCGGGCAGGGGCGGGTCTCGATGATCCACTTCGATGCGCACGCCGACACCGGCGACATCGAGTTCGGGTCGCTGTGGGGACACGGACAGCCGATGCGGCGCTTGATCGAGTCCGGCGCCCTGCGCGGCGACCGGTTCCTGCAGGTCGGTCTGCGGGGCTACTGGCCGGAGCCGGAGACCCTGGACTGGATGGCGGCGCAGAACATGCGCTCGTACGAGATGACCGAGATCGTGCACCGCGGACTGACCGAGTGCCTGACCGAGGCGTTCGCGATCGCGACCGACGAGTGCGAGGGCGTCTTCCTGTCCGTGGACATCGACGTGGTCGATCCCGGCTCCGCACCCGGCACCGGCACCCCCGAACCGGGTGGGTTGTCCTCCCGCCAGCTCCTGGACGCCGTCCGCCGGATCTGCCTGGAGCTGCCGGTGGTGGGCATGGACGTGGTCGAGGTCTCACCGCCCTACGACCACGCCGACATCACCGCGGCCCTGGCCAACCGGGTCGTCCTGGAGGCGCTCTCGGCCATCGCCCGCAAGCGGCGGGACGAGCGGGACGGGACTCGGTGGGACCCGTCGCTGCCGCTGCTCAGCGAGCGCAACGCCCCCATCCCCGAGGGCGAGATCCACGGGCACCATCACGCCACGCACCTCACCCACCACACCGACCAGGAAGAGAGCTCATGACCAGCGATCCCGAGATCGAGGCCGTGACCGCCGAGATTCCGCTCAGCAACGACGCGGCGTACGGACCGGGCGACAGCCCCCAGCGCCGCCCGTTGCGCAACATGTCCGAGGTGCGGCACTACTTCCGCACCAACGAGGTGCCGATCTACTTCGTCGGCGCCACGCCGTTCAACCTGCTCGGGCTGGACCGCTGGGTCCGCAACTTCACCTACATCGCCTACTACGACGGCTGGGACGGCGCGCACCCGCGGGTGTTCACGCCGAAGCGCAAGCCCTACATCGAGTTCGAGTCGGGCGAGGAGATCAACAACTGGCTGCTCTCCAACGCGGAGGTGCTGGCCTTCATCGCCAGCCGCCGGCCGCCGGGTGTCCGGCCGAAGATCGTGATGGTGTTCTTCGACGCCGAGACCGAGCGGATCTGCGCCGAGCTCGGTTACGACCTGATCCTGCCGTCGGCGGAGCTGCGTGAGCACCTGGACTCGAAGCTGGTCACCACCCGGCTCGGCAACGACGTCGGTGCCCCGAGCGTGCCCAACATCCTCACCACGGTGACCGACTACGCGGACCTGGTCCGCCAGTCGACCGAGGCCGGGCTGGGCAGCGACCTGGTGGTGCAGTCGGCGTACGGGGACTCGGGCAAGACCACCTTCTTCATCGACGACGAGGCCGGCTGGAAGAAGAACGCCAAGGACATCGTCGGTCAAGAGGTCAAGGTGATGAAGCGGATCAACAACCGCCCCATCGCCGTGGAGGCGGTGCTGACCCGCAACGGCACCATCGTCGGCCCCTTCATGACCGAGCTGACCGGGCACAAGGAGCTGACCCCTTACCGGGGCGGCTGGTGCGGCAACGAGATGTTCCCCGACGTGCTCGACGACGACCTCCGTCGACGTGCCGCGGACCTGGTCCGTCGGCTGGGCGACCGACTCGGCCAGGAGGGCTACCGGGGCTTCTTCGAGGTGGACGTGCTGGTCGACGTCGATGACAACGAGTGCTACCTCGGTGAGCTCAACCCCCGGATCAGCGGGGCGTCGGCCATCACCAACGTGACGGCCGGAGCGTACGCGGACGTGCCGCTCTTCGCCTTCCACCTGCTCGAGTACTCCGACGTCGAGTTCGACCTCGACATCGACGAGATCAACGAGCGCTGGCGCGAGCTGGCTGCCGTCGACCTGTGGAGCCACATGATCGTCAAGGAGACCTCGCCGGTGGTCGAGCTGCTCACCGAGTCCGCACCGACCGGGCAGTACACCGTCGACCGGTCGGGCGCGCTGGTGTTCAAGCGGGCCGCCCTGGACTGGCACCAGCTGCAGAACGAGGACGAGGCGTTCTTCCTGCGGATCTACGGGGCCGGGGACTACCGGTGGAAGGGCGCCGACATGGGCGTCATCGTGACCAAGGGCCGGATGCAGCACGCCATCGGCGACGGTCCTTTCTCGCTGACCATCCGGGCCAAGCACCTGATCACGGCGATCCGCGACCAGTACGAGGGGATCCCGCTGCGCGACGTGAAGCCGCCCACGCCGACCGCGAACAGCACGGTCAAGTAGTCGGCAGCCGCCGGTCGAGCCGGGTCGGATGCCGCCGGACCGAGCAGGTCAGGCGGCTGTCTCGTCCTCCGGCGTCAGGGCGGGGACCAGGTCCCCGTCCAGGCCGTCGGCGAGCGAGCTGGCGGCCGCCAGGGTCGCGTTCGCGGTGGCCAGCAGCTCACGGGCGTACGGCAGGAACCGGTGCCCGGTCTCGGTGAGCACCGTCCGACCGCCCCGCAGCTCGAGCAGCGGCAGAGCGAGCCGCCGCTCCAGCCGGTGCAGCTGCCGGGCCAGTGAGGGCTGCGTCAGGTGCAGCGACTGCGCGGCGGCGTTCACCGAGCCGGCGTCGGCCACCGCGACGAAGTAGCGGAAGGTGCGCAGCTCCACCGTCGTCTCGGGGCCGATCACGTGGCCGGGATCAGCGTGTACTTGGTCTCCAGGTACTCCGCGATCCCCTCCTGCGCGCCTTCGCGACCCAGGCCGGACGCCTTGACGCCGCCGAACGGCGCGGCCGCGTTGGACACCAGACCGGTGTTCAGACCCATCATCCCCGTCTCCAGCTCGTCGATCAGCCGGTGGGCCCGCGCCAGGTCG
The DNA here is from genome assembly GCA_963794405.1 of uncultured Actinomycetota bacterium. Lineage (GTDB taxonomy): Bacteria > Actinomycetota > Actinomycetes > Propionibacteriales > Propionibacteriaceae > Microlunatus. The sequence goes on along the minus strand of CAWCDP010000009.1, from coordinate 2,120,164 downwards.
CGGGTGTAGGCGTAGGACACCAGCCCGTACTCCGTGTCGTTGGCCGCGGCGACGGCCTCGGCGTCGGTCTCGAAGGTGGTGACCCCGAGCACCGGTCCGAAGATCTCCTCGCGGAGCAGCCGGCTGCCCGGTTGCACGTCGCGGAGCACCGTCGGCGCGTAGAAGTAGCCACGGCCCTCGATCCGCTCACCACCGGTGGTCAGCCGAGCACCGTGATCAAGAGCGTCGCTCACCATGGCGTCGGTGCTGTCGACGGCTTTCGCGTCGATCAGCGGCCCGATGGTGACGCCCTCGGTCAGGCCCGAGCCGACAGTCATCTTCTCCACCCGGGCGGTCACCCGGGCGGTGAACTCCTCGGCCACCGACGCGTGCACGATGAACCGGTTGGCCGCGGTGCAGGCCTGACCGATGTTGCGGAACTTGGCGGTCATCGCCCCCTCGACGGCGGCGTCCAGATCCGCGTCGTCGAAGATCAGGAACGGTGCGTTGCCGCCCAGCTCCATCGAGGTCCGCAGCACGTTCTGTGCGGCCTGGGCCAGCAGCGTCCGGCCGACCTGGGTGGAACCGGTGAAGGAGAGCTTGCGCAGCCGGGGATCCGCGAGCAGCGGCTCGGTGATCGCGGCCGGACGCGAGGACGCGATCACGTTGACCACGCCGGCGGGCACCCCGACCTCGGTCAGCAGCTGCGCGAACAGCAGCGTGGTCAGCGGGGTGTTGGCGGCCGGCTTGATGATCACCGGGCAGCCCGCGGCCAGTGCCGGAGCGATCTTGCGGGTGGCCATGGCCAGCGGGAAGTTCCACGGTGTGATCAGGTACGCCGGTCCGACCGGCCGCTGGGAGACGACCATCCGGCCGGTGCCTTCGGGGTTGATCCCGTAGCGACCACCGATCCGGACCGCCTCCTCGCTGAACCAGCGCAGGAACTCCGAGCCGTAGGTCACCTCGCCGTAGGCCTCCGCCAGCGGCTTGCCCATCTCCAGGGTCATCAGCCGGGCGAACTCGTCCTTGCGGCGGGTCACCTCGTCGAAGGCCTTGCGCAGGATCTCGGCCCGCTGCCGGGGTGGGGTCGCCGCCCAGGCCGGACCCGCGGCCGACGCCGCATCGAGAGCAGCCTTGGCGTCAGCCGGCGCGGCGTCGGCGATGCTGGTGAGCTCCTCGCCGGTGGCCGGGTCGATCACGGCGACGGTCTGGCCGTCGGCCGAGCTCGTCCACTCGCCGTTGATCAACAAGCCGGTCGGCAGGTCCGTGGGAAGTCCGGTGTCACTCATCGCGGGCGCCCTCAGTTCTTCGCAAGGCCGGCGAGCAGCACGTCGAGGCCCTCGATCAGCAGGTGGTCGGGAATGGACAGCGGCGGCAGCAGCCGGATCACGTTGCCGTACGTGCCGCAGGTCAAGATGATCACGCCCTCGGCGTGGGCGGCCTTGGCCACCGCGCCGGTCAGCTTCGCATCGGGCTCACCGGTGGTCGGATCGACCAGCTCGATCGCGATCATGGCCCCCCTGCCACGGACGTCGCCGATCCGCGGGTCGGTGGCCTTGGCCGCGGTCAGCCGCTCGACGGCGATCGCCTCGATCTGCTGCGCCCGCTCGATCAGTCCGCCGTGCTCGAACGCGTCCAGGGCCGCCAGCGCCGCGGCACAGGCGACGGGGTTGCCACCGTAGGTGCCGCCCAGACCACCCACGTGGGTGGCGTCCATGATCTCGGCCCGGCCGGTGACCGCCGCGAGCGGCAGCCCGCCCGCGATCCCCTTGGCGGTGGTGATCAGGTCGGGCACCACCCCGTCGTGCTCCGACGCGAACATCGCCCCGGTCCGCGCGAAGCCGGTCTGGATCTCGTCGGCGATGAAGACGACGCCGTTGGCCGTGCACCAGGCGCTGAGCTCGGCCAGGAAGCCCGGGGCCGGCACGATGAAGCCACCCTCGCCCTGGATCGGCTCGATGATGATGGCGGCCAGGTTGTCGGCGCCGACCTGCTTCTCGATCTGCAGCAGGGCGGTCTTGGCGGCCTCGGGACCGGACAACCCGTCGCGGTACGGGTACGACATCGGCGCGCGGTAGACCTCACCGGCGAACGGGCCGAAGCCGCTCTTGTACGGCATGGACTTCGCCGTCAGGCTCATGGTCAGGTTGGTGCGACCGTGGTACGCGTGGTCGAAGGCCACCACAGCCTGCTTCTTGGTGGCGACCCGGGCGATCTTGATCGCGTTCTCGACGGCTTCGGCGCCGGAGTTGAAGAGAGCTGTGCGCTTCTCGTGATCACCGGGGGTCAGCCGGTTCAGCCGCTCGGCCACCTCGACGTACGCCTCGTAGCCGGTGATCATGAAGCAGGTGTGGGTGAAGCGGGCGACCTGGTCGGCCACGGCGGCAGCCACGGCGGGATCGGCGTTGCCGATCGTGGTGACGGCGATGCCGGAGCCGAGGTCGATCAGCGAGTTGCCGTCGACGTCGACCACCACGCCACCACCGGCGGCGGCGGCGTACACGGGCATGGTCACGCCGACGCCGTTGGCGACGGCGGCGGACTTGCGCGCCTGGAGCTCGGCGGTCCGCGGGCCCGGCAGGGCGGTCACCAGCCGGCGCTCCTGAGGCAGGGTGGGTCCACCGGTGAGGATCTCGGATGTGACAGTCATGCTGGCTCCTTCGGGTTGTCGCTCGAGTCGACGGTATGCCCGGGAGGCATTGCCAGATCGGCTATCCTGCTGCCACTCTGGCAGCCTCTGAGGGTTAGGCTGCCGACGTGACGACCCGCCTTGCCAGCCTGCTGGCCGACCGGCCACTCGGGCTGCGGCTGCTCTCCGGGCGCGACGACGCCGAGGTGGGGTGGGCACACAGCTCGGACCTGCTCGATCCGACGCCCTTCCTCGAGGTCGACAACCTGCTGCTCACCACCGGCACCCAGTTCGCGACGGACGCGCCGGCCACGACGTACGAGGAGTACGTCAGCCGGCTGCGTGGGGTGGGGGTGGCCGCCCTCGGCTTCGGCACCGAGGTGGTCCGGGTCACCCCCGAGCCCCTGGTCGCGGCCTGTGCGGCGCAGGGCCTGCCGCTGCTGGAGGTGCCGTACCGCACCCCGTTCCTGGCCGTGGCGCGACGGATCGCCGACGCGCGCGCCGCAGCCGATCACGCGCGCGACCTGTGGGCGCTGGAGGCACAGCGGGCGCTGTCGCTGGCCGCGCTGTCCGCGACGCGGATCGCCGGTGTGCTGGAGGAGCTGAGTCGCCGACTCGCGGCCGTGGTGCTGCTGCTCGACGCCCGTGGCGAAGTGCTGTCCGAGCACGGCCGCTCCCGCCTCGACGACGCCGAGACCGACGCCGTCCGGGCCGAAGCGCGAAGGCTGCTGCAGCGGCGGTTGCGGTCCGGTTCGGCCCTGGAGCTGCCGGATCACCCGGGTGTGCCCGGCCGGACCGTCACGATGCAGACCCTCGGTCGCCGGGACGAGCTCCGGGGCGTGCTAGCCGTGGCGCTGTCCGAGCGACCCGACCCGGCGGCCACGGCGGTCATCACCAGCGCGGTGGCGCTGGCCGAGTTCGCCGTCGAGGACGCCGCCCGTCGCGAGGAGTCCACGCTGGCGATGAACGCCCAGCTGTTCCAGCTCGCCCTGGTCGGTCAGGACGCCGCGGCTCGGGACGTGTCGGTGGCCGCCGGCCGGCAGCTGCCGGAGGCGCCGCTGCGGCTGCTGCTGACCCGGCTCGCCGGGGACAGCGAGGCCGGGGAGCTCGAGCACGCCCTGACCGTGCGGATGGCCAGGTCCCAGCAGTGGGTGCTGGCCACGCGCTGGCAGGGTCGGTTCGCGGCCGTGGTGGGGGCGGGAGCAGCCCGCGATGCCGCGCAGGTCATCGGTGCCCGCCAGACCCCCGTGGTGATGTCGCGACCGGTCGGCTGGGCGGATCTGGTCGCCGCCCTGCACGAGACCCGCGACGCGCTGGACGCGGCCCCGGCGGACGCCGGGGTGATCGAGCTGGAGACCAGCGCCATCCTCGGGCTGCTGTCGCGGGAAGACATCGAGACCCTGGCCAGGGAACGGCTCACTCCCCTGGCGGCCGCCCCGGACGGTGCCGATCTGCGCCGGGTGCTGGAGACCTGGCTGCGCCACAACGCGGCCTGGGACCCGGCCGCCCGCGAGCTGGGCATGCACCGGCACACCCTGAAGGCGCAGGTGCGGCGGGCCGGCACCCTGGTCCGGCTGGACCTGGACACGTTCGAGGCCAAGGCGGAGCTCTGGGCGATGCTCGTGGCGGCCGGTGGTGACCAGTGAAGTCGGCGGAGTGGTTCGCGCAGCGCTTCGGGCTCGAGGGTCCGGCCACCCTGACCGGGCCCGTCGACCGCGGGTTCCAGGGGCAGGTCTGGCGCCTCACGTGCGGTGCGCGGACGTACGCGGTCAAGGAGGCGCTCGCCCCGCTCGATCACGACCAGGTCCTGGCCGCGTACGCACTGCAGCAGCGCGCCGAGGCGGCGGGCGTGCGGGCCCCCCGGCAGCTGCTGACGGTGGACGGCCAACCGGCCGAGTACGTCGATGGCGAGACGCTACGGGTCTTCGACTGGCTGGAGCTGGCTCCGCCGGACCGTGGCCTGGAGCCGGGGACTCTCGGCCGGCTGCTCGCAGCGCTGCACACCGCCGGAGGTCCGACCGAGGAGGCTGTCGATCCCTGGTTCGTCGAGCCGGTGGGACACGACCACTGGGTCGAGCTGGTCGCCGAGCTCAGGCTGGCCGGCGCCCCGTTCGCCCCCGCCCTCGCCGGCCTGGTCGACGAGCTGGCCGCCAACGAGGCCGTCCTGGAGGCGCCGCGGGACGTGATCGCGTGCCATCGCGACCTCTGGGCCGACAACCTGCGGGCCGATGCCGACGGCTCTCCGGTGGTGATCGACTGGGACAACTGCGGACCCGCCCCGATGGCCGGCGAGCTGGCCATGGTGCTGGTCGAGTTCGGCACCTCGCCGGCGCGGGTCCGGGAGCTCTACCGTGCCTACGTGGACGCGGGCGGACCGGCCAGGATCACCGGTTCTGGTGACTTCACCATGCTCATCGCCGTGCTGCACCACCTCGTCGAGCTGGGCGCCCGGCAGTGGCTGGCGGCCTCGGGCGAGCTGGCCCGCGGCCGGGCCGCGGACCGGGTCACCGAGTTCACCGACGACCCGTTCTCCGTCGCCGACGCCGAACGACTGCTGGACGTGATCTCCCAGAGCCTGGAGGACTAGACCACGCAGAACTCGTTGCCCTCGGGGTCGGTCATGACCACGTGGTCGAGGTTGCCGTCCTGCTCGACCTCCTGCTGCACCTTCGCCCCGGCGGCGGTGAGCCGCTCGACGGCCTTGTCGATCCGCGAGCGTCGCTTCTTCGGGGACTGGTGTCGACCGCCGGCGACCTTCAGGTCCGGGTGCACCCGGTTCTTGACCGACTTGGCCTCGGGCACCTTCAGGAACGACAGCGTCGGCCCTTGACCCGCGGGGTCCTCCAGGTAGGCCGCGTCGTTCCACTCCTTCTTGGGGACACCGGTGTGCTTCAACCAGGCGTTCCAGGTCTCGAAGCCGTCCGGCGGGTCCGCTTGGACGTAGCCGAGGGCGTCGGCCCAGAACGCCGCGAGTCTGGCTGGGTCCTCGGCGTCGATCGTCAGGCCCCACGAGGTGTGCATGCGGACAACCCTGCCACGGCGAGTCAGTCTCGACCAGGCAGGGCGCGAACAGCCTGGGGCGTGGCGACCTGCATGGCGTCCAGCAGCATCCGCAGGGCCGGATTGCCGGCGTCCCGCAACCACAGCAGGTGCAGCTCGACCGGAGCGGACGGCAGGCCCTCGATCTCTCGGTAGCTCACCCCGTCGATCTGCAGCCCGGTGGCCGACGCCGGCACGAAGGCGATCCCCCGACCGGCGGCCACCAGCCAGAGCATGGTGAGCACCTGGCTCACCGAGTGCACGACAGACGTGTCGTCGACCGGTACCAACCGGACGACCAGGTCGTAGAAGTAGCGCGCTCGGGTCTGGGCGTGCATGATCAGCGGCTCGTTCGCCAGGTCCGCGGGGGCGATCGGCCCGTCCGTGTGCGCCAGGCGGTGCTGCGACGGGACGGCCAGCAGCAACGCCTCCCGGTGCAGCAGCCGCGACGCGAACGCCGAGGTGTCGAACGGGGGCCGAGCCAACCCGAGATCCAGGTCCCCGGTCAGGAGTCCGTCGATCTGCTCCCGCGTCACCATCTCGTACAGGTCGAGATCGATCTCGGGGTACGCCGCCCCGACCCGGTTGAGCAACGCCGGCAGGACGCCGAACGCGGCCGTGGCGGTGAAGCCGATCCGCACCGTGCCGGCCGACCCCGCGTGGATCCGCCGGACGTGGTCGAGAGCACCGTCGGCGAGGCCCAGCAGCCGCCGGGCCTCGATCAGGAAGGCTGCGCCCGCCGTGGTCAGCGCGACGTTGCGGTTGTCCCGGTCCAGCAGCTGCACGCCGACAGAACGCTCCAGCTTCTGGATCTGTCGGCTCAGGGGCGGCTGGGTCATCCGCAGGCGTTCGGCGGCGCGACCGAAGTGCAGCTCTTCGGCGACGGCGACGAAGCCGCGGAGCTGGTCGAGGGTGAACATGATGCACGGAGAGTATCAATCGATCCAGAAGAAGTGTTGGACGTGAATCACGCTCCCTCCCTAGGCTGCTCTCAGCCCCACCGCGATCCTCGAGGAGAACCCGTACCGTGACTGCCTTCACCCCCACCGACGTCGCCCGTCAGCTCGGCTCCGGCCTGCTCTCCTTCCCGGTCACGCACTTCACCGACGACCGCTCCTTCGACGAGACGGCCTACCGGGAGAACATCGGCTGGCTGTCCGGCTTCGACGCCTCGGGGCTCTTCGCCGCCGGCGGCACGGGTGAGTTCTTCTCCCTCTCCCTGGCGGAGGTCGAGCAGGTCGTCTCCGCGGCGGTCAAGGAGACCCCGGCCGAGCTGCCGGTGATCGCTCCCGCCGGTTACGGCACCGCCATGGCCGTCGAGCTGGCCCAGTCCGCCGAGCGCTCCGGAGCCGACGGCATCCTGCTGCTGCCGCACTACCTGTCCGAGGCCGGCCAGCGCGGGCTGGAGGAGCACGTGCGGGCGGTTTGCCGGTCGACCGAGCTCGGCGTCATCATCTACAACCGGGCGAACGCCCGCTACGACGCCGACACCGTCGAGCGGCTCGCCGCGGACTGCCCCAACCTGATCGGTTTCAAGGACGGCGTCGGCGACATCGAGCAGATGACCCGCATCTACTCCCGCCTCGGCGACCGGCTGCTCTACGTCGGCGGTCTGCCCACCGCGGAGCTGTACGCGCTGCCGTACCTCAAGCTCGGTCTGACGACCTACTCCTCGGCGATCTTCAACTTCCTCCCGCAGTGGGCGCTGGACTTCTACGCCGCGGTCCGCAGCGGCGACGACGCCCACGTCTTCGCCGCCCTGAACGACTTCGTCATCCCCTACTGCGATCTGCGCAACCGGACCGCCGGCTACGCCGTGAGCATCGTCAAAGCCGGCATGCAGGTGATCGGTCGTCCCGCCGGCCCCGTGCGCTCGCCGCTGACCGACCTGACCGAGGCCGAGGTGGCCGAGCTCGCCGCCCTCGTGGCCAAGGTCTCCTGACCGTGCCTGCTCGCAGTGACCGGGCTGACCGGCAGCTCGCTGATCGGCGCCGCCGACGTGCGCCCCGAGGGGGCGACTTTCCGGGCCGTCGACCCCGTCACGGGAGACGAGCTCGAACCCGCGTACGGCGAGGCCGGTCCGGTGGAGGTGACGCGGGCGGCCGCCTTGGCCGCCGCCGCGTTCCCGGCCTACCGCCGGACCACAGCGGAGCAGCGGGCCGCCTTCCTGGACAGCATCGCCGCCAACATCGAGGCGCTCGGCACGGTCCTCGGCGACCGGGTCACCGCCGAGACCGGGCTGCCCGCCGGCCGGGTCGCCGGCGAGACGGCGCGCACTGTCGCTCAGCTCCGCCTGTTCGCCACAGTTCTCCGCGACGGTGGCTGGCACGGTGTCCGGGTCGACACGCCGCTGCCGGACCGCAGCCCGCTCCCCCGGGCGGATCTGCGCCAGCGGTCCGTGCCGGTGGGACCGGTCGCGGTGTTCGGGGCCAGCAACTTCCCGCTCGCGTTCTCGGTCGCCGGTGGTGACACCGCGTCCGCGTTGGCTGCGGGCTGCCCGGTGATCGTCAAGGGTCACCCGGCCCATCCGGGGACGTCCGAGCTCGTCGGACGCGCGATCCGCGACGCCGTGGTCGAGCACGGGCTGCCGGAAGGCACCTTCTCGCTGCTGCACGGCACCACGCACGAGCTGGGCACTGCTCTGGTCGTCGACCCACGGATCCGGGCCGTCGGCTTCACCGGCTCCCGCGGCGGCGGGTTGGCCCTGGTCGCGGCCGCTCAGCGTCGGCCCGAACCCATCCCGGTCTACGCCGAGATGTCCTCGGTCAACCCGGTCTTCCTGCTGCCCGGTGCGCTCGCCGCCCGGGGTCCGGCGACAGCTGCCGCGTACGTCAGCTCGGTGACCGGCTCCGCGGGACAGCTGTGCACCCAACCCGGGCTGGTCTTCGCCCTGGACGGCCCCGACACCGAGGCCTTCATCGGCGCCGCCGCCGAGGCGATCACCGGCGTGACCGCCACCCCCATGCTCACCCCCGGCATCGCCGGCGCGCTCGAGCGCGGTGCCGAGGCGATGGCGACGACCGAGGGCGTCGTGACCGCCGGCCGTGGGGTGGCTGAGGGCTCGCTGGCCTTCGCCGGGCTGCCCCGGCTCTTCGTCACCGACGGCGACACCTATCTCGCCTCCCCCGGCCTGGCCGGTGAGGTCTTCGGGCCCACGTCCTTGGTCGTCCGGGTCCGCGACCTCGCCCAGCTCCAGCAGATCGTGGCGGGGCTCGAGGGCCAGCTGACCGCGACCGTGCACCTGGCCGAGGACGACCACGCGCTGGCCGCGGAGCTGATCGACGAGCTCGAGCTGAAGGCGGGGCGTCTGGTCGTCAACGGTTGGCCGACCGGGGTCGAGGTCGGCTACGCCATGGTGCACGGCGGACCGTTCCCGGCCACCTCCGCCCCGGCCAGCACCTCGGTCGGCACGCGGGCGATCGAACGGTTCCTCCGGCCGGTGGTCTACCAGGACGTGCCGGAGGGGCTGCTGCCGCCGGAGCTCCGGGCCACCGAGGACGTACCTCGCCTGGTCGACGGCGTCCGCCGTCCCTGATCTTCCCTCCGCCCGCGAACGTCTCGAGAGGAACCACCCAGCATGACCGCCACCACGACCGCCGCTCCTGCCCCCGCAAGTGCTCTGTCGGCGAAGAACGCCACCCTGCTCGCCGCCTCGCCCGGAGCCTCGACGGTGGACCGGATCGCCCACCTGAAGCTCTCCTCGATCACGCTGCCGCTGGCCACTCCGATCAGCGACGCCAAGGTGCTCACCGGGCGGCAGAAGCCGATGACCGAGGTCGCGTTCCTGTTCGTCGAGGTGACCACCGAGAACGGTCACAGCGGGATCGGCTTCTCCTACTCCAAGCGGGCGGGCGGTCCGGGGCAGTTCGCGCACGCCAAGGAGATCGCGGACGTCCTGATCGGTGAGGATCCGAGCGACATCGGCAGGCTGTGGGTGAAGCTGTGCTGGGCCGGTGCCTCCGTCGGTCGCAGCGGGCTGGCCACCCAGGCGATCGCCGCCTTCGACGTGGCGCTGTGGGACCTCAAGGCCAAACGGGCCTCGTTGCCGCTGAGCAAGCTGCTCGGCAGCTACCGCGACTCGGTCCGGACCTACAACACCTCCGGCGGCTTCCTGCACACCCCGATCGAGCAGGTGCTGGAGAACTCGGCCGCCGCGCTGGAGGCCGGCATCGGCGGCATCAAGCTGAAGGTCGGTCAGCCGGACTGGCGGACGGACGTGGCGCGGGTGACGGCGGTCCGGGAGTACCTGGATGACGACGTGCCGCTGATGGTGGACGCCAACCAGCAGTGGGACCGGGCGTCGGCGATGCGGATGGGCCGGATCTTCGAGGAGTTCGGCCTGGTCTGGATCGAGGAGCCGCTGGACGCGTACGACGCCGAGGGCCACGCCCAGCTGGCGCGTGCGCTGGACACCTCGATCGCCACCGGCGAGATGCTGGCCAGCCTGGCCGAGCACGCGCGGCTGATCGAGGTCGGGGCCGCCGACATCGTGCAGCCGGACGCCCCGCGGATCGGCGGCATCACCCAGTTCCTCAAGCTGGCCGCCCTGGCCGAGTCCAAGCAGCTCGAGATCGCCCCGCACTTCGCGATGGAGATCCACTGCCACCTGGCGGCGGCGTACCCGATCGAGCCCTGGGTCGAGCACTTCGACTGGCTCGACCCGCTGTTCAACGAGCACCTGGAGACGCGCGACGGCCGGATGTGGGTGTCGGACCGCCCCGGTCTCGGCTTCACCCTCAGCGAGCAGGCGGCTGCGTGGACGGTCGGCACCGCGGAGTTCGGTCGGCGGCCCTGAGCGACCGGATCAGATCAGGCGGGCCGGGTCAGGCGGGCCGGAAGACGAGGACGACGCGGCGGTTGATCTTCCGGTTGGCCTCGGAGGTGTTGGGTACGGCGGGGTCGGCCTCACCGCGACCCTCGACGCGATAGCTGTAGGCGGAGTCCGGAAGATCTGATCGCAGCACCGCAGCCACCGCGCTGGCCCGCTGTCGGCTGAGCACCAGTCCGTGCTGAGCGCTTCCGAGGTCGTCGGTGTAGCCGGTGATGGTCAAGGCGCCGGGTCCCTGCTGCTTCAGCTCGGCCGCGACCTCGGACAGCCGTCCGCGGGCAGACGCGCGGATCACGGCACTGTCCTTGCCGAAGAGGACCGTGGCGTCCAGCGTCACCTGCACCCGACCGGGCCGCTTCTCGACGCGCGCCTCGCGCCGCAGATCCGTCGTGCCGAACTGGATGTCCAGGACCGGGGCGACGATGTCCAGGACCGGCGCCGTGTCCGCCGGTTCGGCGGCGGCCGGGGTCGGCGCCACGGACAGGGTCCCCACCACGATCAGCGCGGCGGTCAGGAACCCCGCCACCAGCCGGTCAGCGGACCGGGACATCGGAAAAGACGCCGAAGCCGGGGATCTGGACGCTCATGCTCGTCACCGTCGCGGGCGGGGCGGCGAAGGTGGCGTAGAGCAGGACGGGCTGGCTGTCCTGGACGACCGTCTGCACCAGCTGCCGGGAGCACAGGCAGCGACCCTGGCTGTCCGCGGCCACCAGGTAGACCTTCGACGCACCGGTGTCGACCAGGGTCAGCCCGTCGGCGGTGTAGTTGGCCTTGTCACTGCTGTCGAGGTTGCCGTCGTCGAAGACGTCGTAGATCGCGGTGAGCTTCTCGGCGCTCACCGTGAAGTTGACCTGGGCCAGCGTGCCCTGGCGGACGATGTCATGCAGCTCGAGGGTGAGCGGGTTGCCGCGGACCGGGACGGTCCGGGTGCCGGCCACGGGACCGAGGTCGCTGCCCGGCGAGCTGCCGGCGGTCGCTGTCGGGCTCGCGCTCGCGGCGGGCGTGCCTCCCGTCGTCGGTGGCGGCCCCTGGTCCGGCGGGGACGGGGACGTGCTGCAGCCGGCGAGCACGACGAGGGCAGCGGCGGCAGCCAGAGCCACGGGGGCGGTGCGCATCGGTCTCGTCCGGCTCAGGCCTCGCCGACCAGCAGGGTGAGACCCTCGTGCGGTTCCAGCGAGATCGCGAAGCTGTGCAGGTCGTCCACCTCGCCCACCTGGATCCCGGTGGTCATGTCCACCACCACCGAGCGCGGGGGCAGGTGCTCCGACCGCACGGTGCCGGAGATCGGCTGGGCGGCGAAGTTGAGCACCGTGATCTGGCGACCGATGTCGAGCTGGTGCACCATCACCAGCATCGCCCGGTTGGACACCTGCGGCACGTCCAGCTGGGTGCCGGTGGCCAGGCCGAACTGGTTGCGGACCCGCAGGATGCCGGCCAGCCGGGAGGCGAAGGACCGCGGATCGGCCAGCTGGTCGGGCAGGGTGCCGTAGAGGCTGCGACCGCGGGGCATCTTCGAGGTCGACTCGGTCGCGTCGGGCTGGTAGTCCATCAGGTCGTACGCCGACCGGTGGATCCACCGGGTGTCCCCGGAGGCGATCAGGGCCGCCACCTGCTTGCGATCCAGCGTGAGCGCACCGACCAGGTCCCAACCGGACAGCGCGAAGACTCCCGGCTGCCAGGCGTTGAACATGGCCAGCAGCAGGTGGGCGTCCTTGATCTCCTCGACCTGGTCGACCGACAGGTTGTCGATCTCGGTCATGCCGAGGGACGCGGCGATGATCGTCGCCATGGTCGAGGCGATGCCGTTCTGGGTGAAGGTCGAGTTGTAGGGACCGGCCTCACCGGTGAGCCGGTCGGTCAGCTCGCCACGGATCAGCACCGCGAGATCCCCGCCCAGGACCTCCTCCCCGCGGAACTCGAAGGTCTCGTCCTTGTGCACAGCAGCGAAGTGCACGAGCTCGTACGTCATCTCGTCGTGGTTCTGCAGCGCGTGCACCAGCTGCACCGGCTCGACCCCGAGATCGGCCGCGACGTGCAGGGTGAGTCGCAGGAACTCGGTGTCGCCGGTGGCCAACGCGTGGTGGTAGGCCGGCCGGGTGACGAAGTCGTAGGACAGGTCGGCGCCGCGGGCCGAGCTGCGGGCGATGTCGGTGATGGAGAGGTTCAGCTCCTGGAACGTGAAGCCACCGACCTTGCGCACCATGCTGGCGATGAACTGGTTGGAGGCCTCCGACAGCGGGTGGCCCTCCGACCAGGCCGGCGAGTCGTCGGTGTTCCGCTCCACCCCGAGGAAGCCGTTGGCGTCCAACCGGAGCGCGCCGCTGCCGAGGTCGCCGAGGGAGTGCAGGGCGTCGCCGATCACCAGCCGCATGCCGGCGAACGAGGGGTCCAGCCAGTTGATCGAGGGCTGACCCTCCTTGAAGTAGTGCAGGTAGACCCAGCGCCGCTCGACCCCGTCCGGGCCGAGCACCGGCGCGGTGGCGCTCCAGTTGGTGTCCTTGATGCCGGCCTCGTAGAAGATCACCCGCTGCAGCCGGCCGATGATGTAGCCCGCCTTCTGCAGCTGGTTCTCGGCCTCGAGATCCAGGTTGACCGAGTCCCGGCCGCGCGCGACGCGAGGCAGCAGGTGCCAGTCGGACTCCGGGATCTCCACCATGTGGAAGATGCCCGGGTAGTCGCCGACCTTCATCTCGGCCAACCGGAAGTCCGCGCCCTTGCCCGTGTGGCCGGGCACGATGTCGTCGATCACGGTGCCGTCGTGCGCGGTGGCCACCTCGCACATGGCCCGGAACTCGTCCTCGGTGCCGAACTCGGCGTCGATCTGGGTGCTGATCCGGTCGAAGTGGCCGTCGACGCTGGGCGTCGCGTCCCAGCCGTCCAAGCCACCGGCCTTCTTCACCGGGCCGGTGTGCAGGCCGTCGATGCCGATCGCCTGGAACGCCTCCCACAGGTCCGGGTCGCCGAGCGTGCCCAGGAAGGAGCTGCCCTGCTTGGTGATCATCGAGATCGGGTAGGCGGTGAACCAGACCGAGGTCTTCTCGATCGCCGCCCGGGCATCGGGGTTGGCGAAGGGGTTCTGCCACATGCTGCCCTGGCCGGACAGCTTCCGGGCGAACTCGGTCGCGTCGGCCAGCATCGACTGGTCGATCAACCAGTTGACGTAGTGCTCGTTGTCCCCCGACGGCTTGCCGATCTGCTCCTTCGGGCGGCGCGCGAACAGTCGCAGCCGAGCGCGCGGTCGCAACCGGCGCGGCCGCGCCGGATAGAACTGCTCGTCGTAGCTGACCTCGCTCGGTTCGTGGGTCGCGGAGTCCTCGTCGGCGACGGACGGATCGGTCTCGGCTCGCTCATTCACCCGGACCACGCTAATGGCTCGAACCTGAGAACGGTCCGGTGGGCAATCCTGCGAACCTCGCCCGAACCGGATCGAGCGGTCTACCGTGACGTCGTGTCACTCAACCGTGGCGTGTCGGCCGCCCTGCTCGGCGGCTACGCGCTCGCGCTGGCCCTGGGTGCCTGCACGCCCGCCGGTCCGGACCCGGCTCCGGAACCTCCGGCACCGGCCGAGCTGAGCGGTTGGCAGACGGTCGACCTGCCCGGCGGCATGACGCCCGCGACCGTCGCAGCCGTCGGACGGGATCTGCTGGTGGGTGGGTTCGTCGGGTCGGCAGAGGATCGGGCTCCGGCGCTGGCCGTCGGCCCGGCCGAGGCGACGACATCGGCCTTCAGGAGTGTCCGGCTCAGCCCGCGGACCCCGTACGGCAAGGTGGCCCAGCTGGTGTCGGTGACCGGCGACGGCAGCCGCGTCGTCGCCCTGGGGGCGGCCCACGGCGGCGCCCACGCGAACTTCCGGTGGACCATCTGGACCGGCACACGGGCCCGGGTGGTGGATCGCGAGCAGACGTTCGAGACCTTCGGCGGCCAGGAGGCCGGCACGGTGCTGGGCGTCGCCCGGGACCGTCGGGGGCCGTTGGTGGTGGGGACCTGGCAGGGGGCGCACGGCCCGGACGGTGCCCTGTGGCGGGCCGTGGGCGACCGCTGGGTCCGCCGGCCGACGCCGGCTCCGCTGGCCGACACCGTGGAACGGCAGGTGGGCCCGCGGACCGTGACGAGCCAGCCGGGCGGTGAGGTGACGATCAGCGGCTCGGTGATCGACCTGCGGGACGGCGTACACCAGGCCGCAGCGGTCTGGCGTGGCTCCGGAGACGACTGGAAGCTCTCCGAGCTCCCCGACCCGGGCCGGCGGAGCGACGCCTGGTCCACCGCCTGCGCCGAGGTGAGCGGGCGCTCCGGGACCTGCTGGTCGGTCGGCTCGCGGGAGGGCAGGGTCGCGATCTGGTCGGCCGCAGGGCGGGCGCGGCTGCCCGACCTCGTCCTCGCCGACGAGGACGGCGGCGTGATCGCCCTCGGCGGCGAGCGGGTGGTGGCGGCGGTCAGCACCGGGGGCCACGGGCGGCTGGTGATCGGTCACGGCGACGCCTGGCGCGTCTACACCGCACCGGAGGGCACCGTCCGCGCCGGCGCCCTGGTGGGCACCCGCCTCTACCTGGTGACCGGCCCCGCGAACGCCACCGCGCTGTCGGTCCGCGACCTCGCCGACGTCCTCGCGCGCTGAACCCGGGCCGCGGGTCGCTCATCGGTGCTGCGACCATCGGAGGAGGTCGGCACGCGACCGGTGTCGATGGCGACGGAAGGGGTCGAAGTGTTGCTCAGGCGGTTCAGCGTGGCCACGGTCAATCTCTACAACCTGCAGCTCCCCGGAGCCGCCATGAACCCGAACCAGGAGCCCTGGACGCCGTCGGAGTTCGAGGCCAAGATCACCTGGCTGGCGGCTCAGCTGACCACTCTGGACGCCGACGTCGTCGGTCTGCAGGAGCTGTGGCACCGCGACGCGATGCTCGCGGTGCTGCAGGCCGGCGGTCTGAGCGACACCTACGACCTGCTGGCCGAACGCGCGACCGGTGACCGGATCGTCTGCGCGGCACTGGTGCGCCGGGGGCTGCTGCACGGCACACCCCGGTGGGTGGACCGGTTCCCCGACGGCGTACGCCTCGAGTCGACCTCCGGCGACGATCCTCAGGCGCCGGCGATCGCCATCACGATCCCCGGCTTCTCCCGGCCCGTGCTCAACTTCCAGGTCGAGCTGCGCGACGACCGGCCCGCGACCGAGGTGTTCGTCACCCACCTGAAGTCCAAGCTGCCGACCGCGATCTACAACGAAGGCTGGTACCGCCGCGATCCGGGCCTCTACAAACCGCACACCACAGCGATCGGGGCCGCGCTGTCCACCATCCGGCGGACGGCGGAGGCCACCGGTCTCCGGGTGCTGCTCACCGCGGTGATGAAGGGCAGCGACACCCCCGTGATCGTGCTGGGCGACATCAACGACGGACAGAACAGCAACACCGTCAACATCCTCACCGAGCAGCCGCGCTATCTCGTCGGCGAGTCGCGCGGGGGCGCCGACAACGGGCTCTACACCGCGCAGACGCTGCAGGAGTATCGCGACAGCCGCGACGTCTACTACACCCACGTCCACGACGACCTGCGGGAGTCACTCGACCACGTGCTGGTCAGCGAGCAGCACTACGACAACAGCCTCCACCGGGTGTGGCTGTTCGACGGTCTGACCATCTACAACGACCACCTCAACGACGAGGACCACCGGGCCCGCGGCACGACCGACCACGGCCTGGTGAAGGTCAGGTTCCGCTACCAGCCGTACACGGCCTAGGCCGACGCCCGTCGCCCGACGAACCAGGTCCGCGGATGGTCGTCGCCGGTGGGCAGCTCGTTGTGGGCGCTGGCGCTGAAGCCCGCTTCGGTCAGCAGCCGCAGCCAGGTGTCGCGCGCGAAGAGCCCGAGCCGGTGCGTCTCGTGAGCGGTGTCGACCGTCCCGTTCGCCTCGCGCAGCACGAACGTGTAGTCGGTGATCGTCCAGGTGTCGTCCGGATCGGGATCCCAGGACCACTCCAGATAGCGGGCGGCGCGCCCGTCGGGTGCGTCGGAGCCGCCGTGATCCGTGCGCTGCTCGAAGCTCTCCGCGACGTCGTCGGGCACCAGGACGGCGATGCCACCGGGTCGCACGTGGGCGTACGCGGTCTCGATCGCCCGCCGGAGATCGGACTCCGTCGTCATGTAGTCGATGGCGTCGTGGATCAGCACGGCGTCGAACTGCTCGCCCAGTCGGACCGACCGCATGTCGCCCTGATGGTGGGTCGCGGTGGGGTTCAGGGCGCGCGAGACCTGGAGCATCGGCTCGGACAGGTCGACCAGCGTCAGCCGGAAGCGCTCGGCCAGGTGGCTGGCGACGTGGCCGCCGCCGCTGCCCAGCTCCAGGACGGTCTGGGTGGCCCCGTCGGCGGCGAGCAGCCCGGCTGCGAAGGCCGCCTCCTCGGCGTACTCCTGCGGTGGCGAGATCAGCGGCCACCACGGTGCGAGATCGCCGTAGAAGCGGTGCTCGATCCGTTCGGTGGCGTCGGGGGTCGGGTTGGTCATCGCGGCGCCACCTCCGCGTGGTCCCACGCCCCGTTCCGGCGGTCCGCCAGTCCGCGGACGTAGTCGGCCTGGCCCAGGTGCTTGGCGCAGTCGTCGATCACGCTGACCAGCCGTACGGCGGCCGTCACCGGCGGGTCCCACCGGTCGTCGACGACCCGCTCCAGCTCGGCCTCGGTCAACCGGTCCAGGTAGTGGAGCGTCGCCGCGTGCACGTCTGCGTGGTAGCGGCCGAGGAGATCGGCGGAGACCCGCACCGCGGCGACCTGGTCGGGGGTGTGGCCGTAGCCGGTGTCGTCGGGCTCCAGGGTGAGCGCAGCCTCCTCGCGGTAGCGCAGCCACACCTGCTCGACCCCGGCGACGTCGCTGACGTGGTCGTCCTGCACCCGGATCAGGTGCCACAGCAACCAGGCGATCGAGTTGGCCTCCTCGTCCGGTCGCCACCACGCCGTCTCGTCGGTCAGGCCGGTGGTCAGCTCGGCCACGCCCTCGCGTACGCGCTCGAACCCGTCGACCAGGAGTGCGCGCGCGGCGTCGATGTCAGTCACCGTCGAGAGGCTACTCGGCCCGCCACCGGCACGTTCAGGACAGGCCAGCAGGTTCAGGACAGGCCCAGCAGGTTCAGGACAGATGGGTCGGCTGCTGACGGCTCTTGTGACCCTCGTCGGCTCCCGTCGGGTCCATCGAGGTCGACCCCGCCGCCGAGCTGTCCGCGCCGGAAGCCGCAGAGCCGGCCGGCACCAGGGAGATGATCACCGACTTCGACGTGGGGGTGTTGCTGCCCTCGGCGGTGGAGTCCAGCGGCACCAGCGGGTTCGTCTCCGGGTAGTAGGCCGCCGCACAGCCGCGAGGGGTGTCGTAGGCGACCACCCGGAAGCCGTTCGCCCGGCGCTCCACGTCGTCGTCGGCCCAGTGCCCGATCAGGTCGACCAGCTGGTTGTTCGACAACCCGAGGTCGGCGAGGTCGTCGGTGTTCACGAACACCACCCGGCGACCGCCGAGGATGCCGCGGTAGCGGTCGTCCAGGCCGTAGATCGTGGTGTTGAACTGATCATGACTGCGCAGCGTCTGGAGCACGAGCTGCCCCGGGGCCACCTGGAGGAGCTCGATCGGTGAGGCGGTGAACTCGGCCCGACCGGAGGCGGTCGGGAACGTGCGGCTGTCGCGGGGCGGGTGCGGCAGCACGAAGCCGCCGGGTCGGTCGACCGAGACCTCGTACGTCTCACAGCCGGGAACCACCCGGGAGATGTGCCTCCGGATCCGGCGGTAGTCGTCCCGCATGCCGGCCCAGTCGAGGCCGTACCGGTCCCCCAGCGTGCGTTCGGCGATGCCGGTGACGATGGCGACCTCGGACCGCAGGTGGGGGCTGGCGGGCTCGAGCGGGCCGCGCGAGGCGTGCACCGAGCAGGTGGAGTCCTCCACCGAGACGAACTGCTCGCCGGAGGCCTGCAGGTCCTTCTCGGTGCGGCCCAGGGTGGGCAGGATCAGCGCGGTCTCGCCGCAGACCAGGTGCGACCGGTTGATCTTGGTCGACACGTGCACCGTCAGACGGGCCCGGCGCAGGGCGTCGGCGGTCACCGCGGTGTCCGGGGCGGCCTGCACGAAGTTGCCGCCGAGCCCGATGAAGACGTGCGCCTTTCCGTCGCGCAGGGCGCGGATGGATTCGACGGTGTCGTACCCGTGCTCCTGGGGCGGGTCGAAGCCGAACTCCGCCTGCAGCCGGTCGAGGAAGTGCTGCGGCGGGCGCTCCCAGATGCCCATCGTCCGATCACCCTGCACGTTGGAGTGCCCACGCACCGGCAGCAGCCCCGCTCCCGGCTTGCCGATGTCACCCCGGGCGAAGGCGACGTTGGCGATCTCCTTGATGGTCGCCACCGAGTTCCGGTGCTGGGTCAGACCCATCGCCCAGCAGTAGACCGTGGCGGGCGAGTCGGCGATCATCCGGGCCGCCTCGGTGATCTGCTGCCGGGTCAGCCCGGTCGCGCTCTCCACCTGCACCCAGTCCAGCCGGCGCACGTGGTCGGCCCAGGCCTCGAAGTTGTGGGCGTAGGTGTCGATGAACGCGTGGTCCAGGGCGTCCCACTCGACCAGCAACGAGCCGAACGCCTGGAACAGCGCCAGGTCGCCGTTGATCTTGACCGGCAGGTGGAGATCGGCCAGCGGGGTGCCCCGGCCGACCACTCCGCGCGGTCGCTGCGGGTTGCGGAAGTTGACCAGACCGGCCTCGCGCAGCGGGTTGATCGCGATGATCTTCGCTCCGCGGTCCTTGGCCTCCTCCAGGGCCGACAGCATCCGCGGGTGGTTGGTGCCCGGGTTCTGGCCGGCCAGCACCAGCAGCGACGCGGCGTGCACGTCCTCCAGGCTCACGCTGGCCTTGCCGATGCCGATCGTCTCGGCCAGCGCCACCGAGGTCGACTCGTGGCACATGTTCGAGCAGTCCGGCAGGTTGTTCGTGCCGTACGCCCGGATGAACAGCTGGTAGGCGAAGGCCGCCTCGTTCGAGGCCCGACCGGAGGTGTAGAAGATCGCCTCGTCCGGCGTCGCCAGGGCGTTGAGGTGGTCGGCCACGATCCCGAACGCCGCGTCCCAGGAGATCGGGGCGTAGTGGTCGGCACCCGGCCGCTTGATCATCGGCTCGGTGATCCGGCCCTGTTGTCCCAACCAGAGCTCGGACTGGGCGTCCAGCTCGGTGATGCTGTGTCGGGCGAAGAACTTCGGGGTGGCGCGGGTCCTGGTCGCCTCCTCCGAGACCGCCTTGGCCCCGTTCTCACAGAACTCGGCCGCATGCCGGTGTCCGACCTCCGGATCGGGCCAGGCACAGCTCGGGCAGTCGAAGCCTTCGGCCTGGTTGAGCCGGAGCAGGGTCTCGGCCGTCCGTCGCGGGCCCATCTCCGACAGCGAGCGCTTCATCGAGACCGCTACCGCCTTGACCCCGGCGGCGTGGTCGTCCTGGGGACGGATCCGCAGGTGCTCCTCGGACTCGATGGCCCGGCGGTCACGCTTGCTCACGACTGGTTCCTCCATCGACGACGACGACCTTCACCGTACGTCTACTCTCGTCGACGTGCCGACCCCCACCGGACCCCGACCGCCCAAGACCCCGACCCGGAAGCGCGTCGCCCAGACCCCCGCCGACGGTCGGGCGCTGCTGGACGGCGACAGCTATGCCGCGGAGCTGTACGAGCGGGTCGACCTGAGCGACAGCGATCTGCGGCACTCGACCTTCTCCGAGTGCACCTTCGCCGGCACGACCCTCACCGGCGCGGACCTGACCGGCGCGCACCTGGTGGAGTCCGACCTGACCGAGGTGGAGGCCGCGCACCTGACCGCACCGCGCAGCCTCTGGCGGCACAGCGCGATCAGCCGTTCACGCCTCGGCGCTGTGGTCGCGTACGAAGCGAGTCTGGACGGGCTGGTCATCGCCGACACCAAGATTTCCTTCCTGAACGCCCGCTCGGGCACCTGGAAGGACGTGCTGATGCAGCGCTGCGTGATCGACGAGCTCGATCTGGTGGGCGCGAAGCTGACCCGCGTCCGGTTCGAGGACTGCCAGATCCGCTCGCTGGAGCTCACCGGCACGACCTGTCACGACGTCGACCTGCGAACCGCCGAGCTGCGCGAGATCAGCGGCCTCGCCGGACTGGGTGGTTGCTCCATCAGCCCCGACCAGCTGTACGACCTGTCCGGCGCCCTCGCCGCCCACCTCGGGATCCTGGTGACCGCGAGGGCGTGAGCGGCGAGCGACGACGAAGCCGGTGACAGCGCTCCGTCGTCGCGAGCAGGCCCATCCAGGTCCGTGAGCGGGAAGACGGAGCGCCCGGCGTACGGAGGAACGAGCCGTGACGGCAATGCTTCTCCGCCGTCACGGCGAGCGACGACGAAGCCGGTGAAAGCGCTCCGTCGTCGCGAGCGGGCCATGATCAATGCATGGGTGGGCGGTCCGAGGCGACGGCGGTCTCGTCGTGCACCACCGGCGCCAGCTTGGCCCAGAGCAGGAACAGCAGCCCGAGCACCAGCATGCCGAGGCCCAGCCACAGGTTGATGTTGAGGTCAGCGGCCTTGGCGATCTCCGCCGGTGTGGTGAAGAAGCTGTAGATGGTCAGGACGATCCCGTAGAAGGTGAAGAGCGCGCCGATCAGGATCCGGAGGTCGAAGAGCTTGGAGGCGGCGGACTTCGCCATCTCCTTCGGCTTGATTTCCTCGTAAGTCGGCTCGTGCTTGGGTTCATGGTGCTGGTGCGACATCTGCGCTCCCCTCTCAGAGGAACAGGATCGACAGGACGAGGACGATGCCCAAGGCGGTGAAGCCCAGGCAGCTTGGGCGACTCGTACCACTTGCGGACATAGCCCTCGTGCGGGTCACCGGCGTCCGGATCGGGGACGCCCCAGACCAGGCCCCTCAGTTCGTGGACCGGTCGAGGTTGGGTGAACAAGGTGACGATGACGGTCACGACAGCGTCCACGGCGAACGCGGTGATGGCGCCGTAGAAGTTCACCATCTGGGCGTTGAGCTCGCCCTCCATGGTCTGGCCCGCGTGGAAGTAGGCGACGTTCGGACCGATGAAGTACTGGAAGATCAGCGCCGCCAGGAAGCCGGTGACCAGACCGAAGAAGCCGGCCCACGGTGTCATCCGCTTCCAGAACATGCCGATGATGAAGGTGGCGAACACCGGCGCGTTGAAGAAGGAGAACAGCGCCTGGATGTAGTTCATGATGTTGCTGAACTGCGAGGCGATGAACGCGGTGCCGATGCCGATGATGATGCCGCCGATGGTGACGATCCGACCGACGTTGAGGTAGTAGGAGTCCGGCTTGTCCTTCTTGACGTAGGTCTGCCAGATGTCGTACGTGAACACGGTGTTGAGCGAGCTGACGTTGGCCGCCATGCCGGCCATGAAGGCGGCGAGGAGACCGGCGACCGCGATGCCCAGCGCTCCGTTGGGCAGGTAGTGGCCCATCAGTGCGGGGATCGCGTAGTCGTACTTGAAGTCGCCCTCGCCGATGTCTCTGAAGATGGCGACCGCGATCAGACCGGGGATGATCGTCAGCCCCGGGATGAAGATCTTCGGGAAGGCGCCGATCAGCGGGGTACGCTCGGCCGCCGACAGGTTCTTGGCCGACAGGGCTCGCTGCACCTCGGTGAAGTTCGTCGTCCAGTAACCGAACGACAGCACGAACCCGAGGCCCATCGCGATGCCGATCCAGTCACCGAGTGGGTTGGTCCAGCTGCCCACCTGGGTGCCGCCCCAGGTGCTGAAGAATCCCTCCGTGCCGGGCTGGGCCGTCACCTTCTCCTGCAGACCCGACCAACCACCGACGTCCCGGAGGCCGATCCAGACCAGCGGGATCAAGCCGGCGATGATCACGAAGAACTGCAGCACCTCGTTGTAGATGGCGCCGGACAGACCGCCGAGGGTGATGTAGGCGAGGACCAGGACCGCGGAGACGACGATGGACAGCCACTGCGGCCAGCCCAGCATCACCTGGATGATCAGCGACAGGGCGTACAGGTTGACGCCGGCGGTCAGCACGCTCGCCGCGGCGAACGTCAGCGCGTTCCACAGGTGGGTGGGCCGGTTGAACCGGCGGCGCAGGTACTCGGGGACGCTGCGGACCCGCGAGCCGTAGTAGAACGGCATCATCACCAGGCCCAGGAACACCATGGCCGGCACCGCGCCGATCCAATAGAAGTGCACGGTGGCTATGCCGTACTGCGCACCGTTGGCCGCCATGCCCAAGATCTCGATGGCCCCCAGGTTGGCCGAGATGAAGGCGAGCCCGGTCACCCAGGCCGGCAGCGATCGGCCGGACAGCAGGAAGTCCTCCGAGTTGGCGATGGCTCGTCGGGCCAACACTCCGATAGTTATCACCAGCCCGAAGTAGACGAGCAGGATGCCGTAGTCGAACCAGTTGACGTCGAGACGCGTCATCGGAGCCTCCTGGGACGGCGATCGGGGAAGCGGCCGTCCACGCCGCATTATTCGCTGCTGAGCAATTCCCCACAAGACTTTCAGGGTCACGACTTTCCCATCAGTCACAGGAGACCCTGGGCTTGCCTAAGTTACCGGCCAGTAGCATCATGGAAGTTACTGGGCGGTAACTTGAGCGAGGGAGCCAGTCATGAGCCACTACCGGTCGAACCTGCGGGACATCTTCTTCAACCTGTTCGAGGTTCTGGGCCGCGACGAGGTGCTGGGGCACGGTCCGTACGAGGACATGGACCACGACACCGCTGTAGCCGTGCTGACCGAGATCGAGCACCTCGCCACCACCAAGCTCGCGTCCACCTACGTCGACGCCGACCGCCATCCCCCGGTCTACGACCCACAGACCAAGACGGTGGCGCTTGCCGGAGGCGTTCAAGGCGTCGTACGCGATGCTGCTGGACTCCGGCTTCTACAACCTCGAGCTGCCCGCGGAGCTCGGTGGACAACCGAGCCCACCCTCGTTGCAGTGGGCCGCCAACGAGCTCAACCTGGGCGCCAACCCGGCGCTGCTGATGTATGCCGCCGGCCCGAAGTTCGCCACCGTGCTCTGGCACAACGGCACCGAGCGGGACCGGCGGATCGCCCAGATCATGATCGATCGCCGGTGGGGCGCCACCATGGTGCTGACCGAACCGGATGCCGGCTCGGACGTGGGCGCCGGCCGGACCAGGGCGATCCCGCAGCCCGACGGTTCCTGGCACCTCGAGGGGGTCAAGCGGTTCATCACCTCCGGCGAGCAGGACATGACCGAGAACATCGTGCACCTCGTGCTCGCGCGACCGGTCGGCGTCGAGGGCGCGGGCGGGCCCGGCACCAAGGGGCTG
The DNA here is from genome assembly GCA_963794405.1 of uncultured Actinomycetota bacterium. GTDB lineage: Bacteria > Actinomycetota > Actinomycetes > Propionibacteriales > Propionibacteriaceae > Microlunatus. The sequence continues at coordinate 2,096,384 of CAWCDP010000009.1, read as the reverse complement.
TCGCTGTTCATCGTGCCCAAGCACCACTTCGACCACACCACCGGCGAGCTGACCGGAGAGCGCAACGGTGTCTTCGCCACCAACGTGGAGAAGAAGATGGGCATCAAGGCCTCGACCACCTGCGAGCTCACCTTCGGCCCCGTTTCCAGCGCTTCTGGGGGGGTGCCGGCCCAGGGCTGGTTGCTCGGGGAGGTGCACGACGGCATCGCCCAGATGTTCCAGGTGATCGAGCACGCGCGGATGCTGGTCGGCACCAAGGCGATCGCCATGCTCTCCACCGGCTACCTGAACGCCCTCGAGTACGCCAAGACGCGGGTGCAGGGCGCCGATCTCGCCGCCGGCGGCGACCGCACCGCCCCCCGGGTCACCATCACCCACCACGCGGATGTCCGTCGATCGCTGATGAACCAGAAGGCGTACGCCGAGGGTCTCCGCTCGCTGGTCCTGTTCACCGCGAGCGTGCAGGACCGGGTGGCGATGGCCGCGGCCGCCGGTGAGCCCGACGAGGAGGCGGAGCGGCTGAACAACCTGCTGCTGCCGATCGTCAAGGGCTACGGGTCCGAGCGGTCCTGGGTGCTGCTGGGCACCGAGTCGCTGCAGACCCTCGGCGGCTCCGGCTTCCTGGCCGACTACCCGTTGGAGCAGTACGTCCGCGACGCCAAGATCGACACCCTGTACGAGGGCACGACAGCCATCCAGGGTCAGGACCTGTTCTTCCGCAAGATCGTCAAGGACCAGGGGCGGGCACTGACCGACCTGTCCACCCAGATCGGCGGCCTGATCACCGCCGAGGCGGGCGGTGCTGAACAGCGCGCCTCCGGCGACGACGGCCAGCTCAAGGAGGAACTCGATCTCCTCGAGCAGGGGCTCGAGAACGTCGGCGAGCTCGTCGCGACGATGATCGCGACCCTGCGGACGGCGGCCCCGAACGCACCCGAGGGCGACGTGCGCAACATCTACAAGGTCGGTCTCAACACCACCCGGCTGTTGATGGCGTTGGGGGACGTCACCTGCGCCTGGCTGCTGCTGCGCGGGGCCCAGGTCGCCCTGGGTCGGTTGGGGGGCGAGCTGTCCGCCGCGGACCAGGCCTTCTACGAGGGCAAGGTGGCCTCGGCCCGCTGGTTCGCCCGGACCGTGCTGCCGAAGCTGGCGGCCGAGGTGCAGATCGCCGAGGCGACCGACCTCGCGATCATGGACCTGCCGGAAGCCGCCTTCTGAGCCCGCGACGTCGGGCACCCACGACGTGACACGAGAGGTCGTGCCGGCCTGGGTGCAGAATGGCGGCATGACCCCCGCCGCGATCCCCACCCTGCCCTTCGGCCGCACCGGCCACGACAGCACCCGCGTCCTGTTCGGAGCCGCCGCCCTGGGTGACGTCACCCAGGAGCAGGCCGACCAGACGATGGAGCTGATCCTGTCGTACGGGATCAACCACATCGACACCGCGCGCTCGTACGGGGACGCCGAGCTGCGGCTGGGTCCCTGGATGGAGACCCACCGCGACACGTTCTTCCTGGCCACCAAGACCGGCGAACGGACCAAGGAGGCGGCCAAGCGCGAGATCGGCGAGTCGCTGGAGCGGCTGCGGACCGACCACCTCGACCTGATCCAGCTCCACAACCTGGTCGAGCCCGAGGAGTGGGACACCGCCTTCGCGCCCGGAGGCGCCCTGGAGGCCGTGATCGAGGCCAAGGAGCAGGGCCTGGTCAGCCACATCGGCGTGACCGGCCACGGTGTCACCGTGGCCGCCCAGCACCTGCGGTCGCTCGAGCGCTACCCGTTCGACTCGGTGCTGCTGCCGTACAACTTCGCGATGTCCAACAACGCCGCCTACCTGGACGACTTCGAAGCGCTGGTCGCGGTCTGTGCCGAGCGGAACGTGGCCGTGCAGACCATCAAGTCGATCACCCGGGCGCCGTGGGGCGACCGCGAGCAGACCGCCAGCACCTGGTACGAGCCGCTCACCGACCCCGATGCCATCGACACGGCAGTGGCCTGGGTGCTCGGCCGTGAAGGCCTGTTCCTGAACACCGTCGGCGACGTCACCATCCTCCCGTCGGTGCTGGCGGCCGCGACCAAGGTGACCGGACGGCCCGAGGCCGAGGCGATGCGGGCGCTCGAAGAATCGTTCGGGCTTCAGCCGCTCTTCACCTGAGTTCCCTTCACTCTGTCGGTGGCGTCGGCGATGCTGCTGCCATGAGGCGACGACTGAGCGCGTACCTGGTCGGGATCACGCTGGTGGCGGCCGGGTTGGTGGCGGCGCCCGACCGGGCCTACGCGGCGGACCCGATCCCGATCGCGGAGATCCAGGGCACCGGGGCCACGACCCCCAAGGCGGGACAGGTCGTCACGACCGCGCCCTCGCGGGTCACCGCCGTCTACGGCCAGGGGGCGACGGCCGAGCTCCGCGGCTTCGTCATCCAGACCCCTGGCACCGGCGGGGCCGAGCGGGATCTGAGCCGAGCCTCCGACGCCCTGTTCGTCTTCATGAACAACACCCCGTTCACGGTGGGGATCGGCGACGTGGTGAGCGTGACCGGGACCGCCGGCGAGTTCTCCGGCCTGACGCAGATCGCCGGTGCCGTCACGATCACCGAGGTGGCCGGCCGCTTCCCGACGGTCGAGCCGCTGACCGGACTGCGGTGGGCCGACACGGTCGACCACCGCGAGAACCTCGAGTCGATGCTGTACGCCAGCAGCGAGCGGTTCACCGTCAGCGACACCTTCGGTCTGCTGCGCTTCGGCGAGCTGGGGCTGACCAGCGCCGAGCTGCCGCTGCAGCCGACCGAGGTCGCCCGGCCGGGGAGTGCCGCGGCGAGCGAGCAGGCGGCCCGAAACCTGGCAATCCGGGTCAACCTGGACGACGGCTCCAACCGCGGCTTCACCCGGACGGCGACGCTCCCGGCCCGCCCGCTGCCGTACCTGTCCGTCGGGGTGGACGTGGCCATCGGTGACCGGCTCCGGCTGAGTGAGCCGGTGGTGGTCGACTTCCGCAACGGGATCTGGAAGTTCAACCCGACCACACCGACAGTTCCCGGAGCCGAGCCGGCCGTCATCCGGCAGGTGGCGGACGACCCGGCGCCCCGGGTGGCCGGTGCGTTGTCGGTGGCGTCCTTCAACGTGCTCAACTACTTCACCACCACCGGGCAGGGGCGGACGGCCTGCAACGGCGGCAACCTCGACACCGAGGGAACCTTCAACGTCACCTTCGACTGCGATGTCCGGGGCGCCTGGGACGGCGCCGATCTCCGCCGTCAGCAGACCAAGATCGTGGCGGCGCTGAACGCCCTGGATGCCGACGTCGTCGGGCTGATGGAGATCGAGAACTCGGCGGCCATCGGCGAGCAGCCGGACGAGGCACTCGCCTCCCTGGTGTCAGCACTGAACCGTGCAGCCGGCTTCCGCAAGTGGGCGTTCGTGCCGTCCTCCACCGAGCTGCAGGACCCGGCCGACCAGGACGTGATCACCAACGCCCTCATCTACCAGCCCCGCTGGGTGCGTCTCACCGGACCGGCGTACGCCCTCGGTTCCGCGGCCGGTCCGAACGGTCCCTTCGCCAACGCCCGCACGCCGATCGGCGCGTCGTTCGCGGCCTGGGAGGGTGGCGATCCGGTCCTGGTGGTCGTGAACCACCTGAAGTCGAAGAACGGCGGGACGGGCGCGGTCCTCGACAACGCCGATGCGGGCGACGGGCAGGGCGCCTTCAACGGCGACCGGGTCCGGCAGGCCACGGCGCTGCGGGACTGGGTGCCCTCGGTGCAGCAACGATCCGGAGCTGCCGCAGTCGCCCTGATCGGGGATTTCAACTCCTACGGCCGGGAGGACCCGCTCCAGGTGCTCTACGGGTCCGGCTACCGCAACGCCGCCCCGAACGACGAGTGGTCGTACTCCTTCGGTGGCCTGGCCGGCTCGCTGGACCACATCCTGCTGAACGGCCCGGCCCGGACGAGGCTGACCCGCGCGGACATCTGGAACGTCAACGCCGGGGAGTCGCCGGCCCTGGAGTACTCGACGTACAAGACCACGTCGACCGATCTCTACTCCCGCGGCCCCAAGCGGTCCTCCGACCACGACCCGGTGGTGGTGGGGTTGCGACGACGCTGACAGCCTCGCGCGAAGTCCAGAGATCAGGAGCAGCCGGCGGCGATCGCGTCCAGCACCTCGAGCGTCCTGACCGAGGAGGCGAGCGGGCGGAGCGGGGAGCCGGTGTCGCCGGTAGTGATCCGACGGGCCACCTCAGCCGCCTGGAAGTGCAGTGCCTGGTGGGCGATCGGCTGCTCGTCGTAGCGCAGGCTGGGGCCGCCGTCACGGGCTGTCACGGTGAAGCCACCGGGCTGGTAGAACGGCCCGTCGATGACCAGGGTCGCGTCGCTGCCGGCGATGACGGCGGTGGTCGGGGTGAAGCTGCGCAGCGTCGTGTGCAGCGCGGCGCGGCCACCGGATGAGTGATCCAGCAGCGCGCCCACCTGCCCGAGCACGCCGGTCGGCACCCGGTCGCCCGTGGCCTGCACCCGGTCCACCGGACCCAGGACGTCGAGCGCGAAGGCCACCAGGTAGGTGCCCAGGTCGAGCAGCGGCCCACCCGCCAGCGCGGGGTCGAGGATCCGGTGACCCTCGGCGAACCACTCACCGAAGTCGGCCACGACGCTGAGTGGTTCGCCCAGGGCCCCGGAATCCAGCAGCTGACCGATGACGTCGAACTTGGGCAGGAAGGCGGTCCACATCGCCTCCATGCAGAACACCCCCGCCGCCTCGGCTGCGGCGGCGATCCGGCGGGCCTCGTCCGCTGTGGCGCCGAGCGGCTTCTCCACCAGCGTGTGCCTGCCCGCGCCCAACGAGAGCAGCGCGACCGGCAGATGCGCGTTGTGCGGAGTGGCGACGTAGACCACGTCCACGTCACCGTCGGCGACCAGCTCCTCGTACGACCCGTACGCCGCCGGGAGGGTGTGGCGGTCCGCGAACGACAGTGCCGACTCGAGCGTCCGCGAGCCGACAGCGATCACCTGCTGGCTGGAGTGCTGCCGCAACGAAGCCACGAACCGGTCGGCGATCCACCCGGTGCCGATCACACCCCACCGCAGGGACGGAGCGGTCAGCGGGTCGGGAGTGCGCGCCCCGGGCAGGGCCGCCGGGAGCGTCAACGGACGACCTCCACCCAGCGACCACCCTCGTGCATGGAGGTGATCACGGCGGCGGCCACCCGGCTCGCGGCCAGGCCATCGGCCGCAGTCGCCAGCGGACTGGCGGCACCGGCGGCCACCGAGGCGACCCAGGCTCCCAGCTCCAGCCGGTACGCGTCGGCGAACCGCGGCCGCCAGTCCAACGGGTAGCCGGTGGACCGGTTCCGGCCCAGGTCCACCGCCACCAGGGCCGGGTCGGTGAGCGACAGCGCGCCCTTCTCCCCCAGCACCTCGGTCCGGAGGTCGTAGCCGTACTCGGCGTTGACGTACATGTCGACCGAGGTGAGCACCCCGTCGGCGGTGCGCAGCAGGGTGAGCGAGGGATCGGCCACCCCGGCCGGCACCTTGCTGGTCGCCCGGCCGGCCAGCCAGGCGACCGAGGTCACCGGCGAACCGAGCAGCCACGGGATCGAGTCGAGCTCGTGGATCACCGAGTTGGTGATGATCGACTCCGACGTGGTGTCGGGGTAGCTGACCACGTTGCGGCTCGCCCCGGTCACCCGCAGCACGGGACCGATCACACCGGCGTCGATGGCCGCCTTGAGCTCGGTGTGGGCGGGGTCGAACCGACGCATGAACCCCAACGACAGCAGGTTCCCGCCGGCGGCGGCCTCGGCGGCGACGATCTCCTCGCACTCGGCCAGGGTGGGTGCCAGCGGCTTCTCGCAGAGGGTGGGCTTGCCCGCGGCCACAGCGGCGAGCGCGTACGCGTAGTGGGTGGAGTCGTGGGAGGCGATGATCACCGCGTCGACCTCGGGGTCGGCGATCAGGGCCAGTCCGTCGTCGGCGACCCGGGCTCCGGACTCCGCCGCGACCCGTTCCGCCGTGGCCCGGTCGTAGTCGGCGACCACGCTCACCTGCGACCCGGCCACGAAGCGCTGCAGATTGCGGATGTGGTCCGCACCCATGTTGCCGGTGCCGATGACGCCGATGGAAACGGTCATGTACGAAGCCTCCCTTGGTCCGAGGCCTCACGCTAGCGCTTGTCAGTTTGTCCTGACAACTAGGTCGTCAGGGCGGGAATCAGGACAGGACGAGTGCCAGACCGGGATCGCTGAGAATCTGCGCCACGTCGGCGAGGAAGGTCGAGCCCTGCTGACCGTCGGCCAGCCGGTGGTCGAAGGACACGGCCACGGTGGTCACCCAGCGGGGTTCGATCCGTTCGTCAGCGCCGGTACCGACCACCCAGGGCTTGCGGGAGATCTGGCCGATGGCCAGGATCCCGGCCTCGCCCGGATTGAGGATGGGCAGACCACCGTCGACCCCGAAGACCCCGATGTTGGTGATGGTGAAGCTGCCGCGGGCCAGATCGGCCGGCGGGGTCTTGCCGGACCGGGCCATGGTGACCAGCTCGCCGAACGCCTGGGCCAGCTCCAGCAGGGACAGCCGGTCCGCGTTCTTGATGTTGGGCACGATCAGCCCGCGTGGGGTGGCCGCGGCGATGCCCAGGTTCACCCCGGCCTTGAGCACGATCTCCTGGGCCGCCTCGTCCCAGGACGAGTTGAGCTCGGGGTTGCGCTTCAGCGCGATCAGCACGGCCTTGGCCACGATCAGCAGCGGCGACACCTTGACGTCGGCGAAGTCGCGACGGGCCTTGATGGAGGCGACCAGCTCCATCGTGGCGGTGACGTCGGCCTCCACCCAGACGGTCACGTGCGGGGCGGTGAACGCCGACTGCACCACCGCCGCGGCGGTGGCCTTGCGCACACCCTTGATCGGGATCCGGCGATCCTCGGCGCTCACCGCGACCGGCGCCGGGGCGTCGATCCGGTTCGGACACGGACCCGCGGGCCGCCGCCGACTCGACGTCGTCACGGGTGATCACCCCGCCGGTCCCGGTGCCGGTCAGGCCGGCCAGGTCGACACCGAGGTCACGGGCGAGCTTGCGGACGGGAGGTTTGGCGAGCACGGCGCCGGACGACGGAGGCACGGTCTCGGCGGCAGCCGGACCCGGCGCGGGCAACGGACCGCCCTGCGACTGGGCGGGCGCCGGCTGCAGCGGCTCGCGATGATCGGCGGGACGCGACACCGGGGCGTCGGTGGCGAAGGTGCTGTTGACCTGCTCGTGCGCCTGGTCAGGCGCCGTCTCGGTGGCCGCCCCCTTGCGCGGACGCCGGCGGGTGTCGGCCGGCTTGGCGCCGTAGCCGACCAGGTTGGCCACCCGTTCGCTGCCCTCGTCGGTCCCGGCGGGCGGAGCCGCGGCAGGAGCCGCCGGCGCCTCACTGCCGTCCTCGATGGTGATGATCGGTACGCCGACGTCGACGGTGTCGCCCTCGGAGACCAGCAGCCCCGTGACCGTGCCCGCGTACGGGCTCGGCAGCTCGACCAGCGACTTGCTGGTCTCGATCTCCAGCAGGATGTCGTTCACCTTGATCACGTCCCCGACGGTCACCCGCCAGGTGACGATGTCGGCCTCGACGAGACCCTCGCCGGGGTCGGGCAGCCGGAACTCCTTGATCGCCACGCGGTGCTCTCCTCTTCGAGACTGTCGGGTCAGTAGGCCAGAGACCGGTCGACGGCGTCCAGCACCCGGTCCAGATCGGGCAGGTACTGGTCCTCGACCCGGCTCGGCGGATAGGGGATGTCGAACCCACCGACGCGCAGCACCGGCGCCTCCAACGAGTAGAAGCACTGCTCGGTGATCCGGGCCGAGAGCTCGGCGCCGAGGCCGAGGTTGAGCACCGCTTCGTGCACCACGACGGCGTGACCGGTCTTGCGGACCGAGGTCACGACGGTGGCCATGTCGATCGGCGAGAGGGATCGCAGGTCGATCACCTCCAGCGACCGACCCTCCTCGGCGGCCGCACCGGCGGCATCCAGGCAGGTCTTCACCATCGGGCCGTAGCAGAGCACCGTCACGTCGGTGCCCGGTCGGATGATCCGCGCGCTGTGCAAGGGGATCGGCGGGATGGAGGTGTCCAGCTCGGCCTTCTCGTGATAGCGCCGCTTGGGCTCGAAGAAGATCACCGGATCGTCGGACGCGACCGCCTGCTGGATCATCCAGTAGGCGTCGACCGCGTTGGAGCAGGTGACCACCTTCAGTCCCGGGGTGTGCGCGAAGTAGGTCTCCGGGGACTCACTGTGGTGCTCGACCGCCCCGATCCCACCCCCCGAGGGGATCCTGATCACGATCGGCATCTTCTGCCGACCGGCCGAGCGGTTGTGGAACTTCGCCACCTGGCTGACGATCTGGTCGAACGCCGGGTAGACGAAGCCGTCGAACTGGATCTCGCACACCGGGCGGTAGCCGCGCATCGCGAGTCCCACCGCCGTCCCCACGATGCCGGACTCGGCCAGCGGCGAGTCGATCACCCGGTGCTCACCGAAGTCCTTCTGCAGTCCCTCGGTGACCCGGAAGACCCCGCCCAGCTTGCCGATGTCCTCACCGGCCAGCAGCACCTTGGGGTCGGCCTCCAACGCCCGGCGGAGTCCGGCGTTGAGCGCCTTGGCGAGGGTGATCTTGCCCGCCCTGCGGGAGTCGCCCGCCACGTCGAGGTCCGTCATCACTGCCTCCCCGCGCCGGCGTCCTCGCCGGCCTCGAAGCTGGAGGAGTAGTCCGCGTACCACCGCTGCTGGTCGACCAGGTGCGGGGTCTGCTCCTCGTACACGTTGTCGAACAGCTGCACCAGGTCCGGGTCGGGCAGCGACAGCAGACCCGAGCGGATCCGAGCGGCGAGCGCGTCGGCGTCGGCATCCACGTCGGCGAAGAACGACTCGTCGGCCAGCCCGCCGCGGGTCAGATAGGCCCGTACCCGTTCGATCGGGTCCTTGAGGCGCCAGTGCTCCAGCTCGTCGGCCAACCGGTACTTCGTCGGGTCGTCGGACGTGGTGTGCGCGCCCATCCGGTACGTGTACGCCTCGATGAACGTCGGGCCGTTGCCGGAGCGGGCGCGCTCCAGGGCTCGGGAGGTCACGGCGTGCACGGCGAGGACGTCGTTGCCGTCCACCCGTACGCCGGGGAAGCCGAAGCCGGAGGCGCGACGGTAGAGCGGGATCCGGGACTGCCGCTCGATAGGCTCGGAGATCGCCCACTGGTTGTTCTGGCAGAAGAAGACGATGGGCGCGTTGTAGGAACTGGCGAAGATGAAGGCCTCGTTGACGTCGCCCTGGCTGGTCGCGCCGTCCCCGAAGTAGCCGATCACGGCGGCGTCGCGGGCCGGATCGCCGGTGCCGACCAGCCCGTCGCGTTCGATGCCCATCGCGTAGCCGGTGGCGTGCAGCGCCTGCGCGCCGATGACGATCGTGTAGAGGTGGAACCGGGTCTTCTCGGCGTCCCAGCCACCGAGGTCGACGCCCCGGAACAGTCCGAGCAGCTGCAGCGGGTCGACCCCCAGGGTCCAGGCCACGCCGTGCTCGCGATAGGTCGGGAAGACCACGTCCTGGTCACTCATCGCGCGACCGGAGCCGATCTGCGCGCCCTCCTGACCCAGGCAGGAGGCCCACAACCCGAGCTCACCCTGACGCTGCAGGGCTGTCGCCTCGGAGTCCAGGCGCCGGGTCATCACCATGTCGCGGTAGAAGCCCTTGACCTGCTCGTCGTCGCCCTCGAAGGCGTACTCGGCGTGTTCGATCCGGAGGCCTTCAGGTGTCAGAAGCTGAACGAGTTCGGGGTCGCCGTTGCCCACTCGTGCATCCTCTCGCCGTGGGACGCACGGGTTGCGTCCGACTGTGTCCCGGCGGGTGCGCCGCCGGCCCCGAGGTGCGGGATCGCCGCGTGCCGGGTCGTGCTGTAACGAAGGTGAAGTCAACGTACCGCCCCCGTTGACGTCTATGGAAAACAACTTGCATGTCCTAGTTGTCGTGTCCACAGTTGTCTCGTTCGATCAGCTGAGATCGGGTCGGGTGAGCCGGCACGACGAAGAGCAGAGGAGGCGTCGAGATGTCCATCGAGGTCCGGGCGTGCAACGCGCCCTCATCCGTTCTCTCTTCGGGAGTCATCACCCATCATGTCCGTCTCATCCTCTGCGGTCCCGGACGACACCGAGCCCGCCCGCTTCACTGATCTCGACCACTGTCGACCACTTCACCGATCTCGATTACGTCCCACTGCCCGACGAGCTGCCCGCGGGGCAGCGCTGGTCCACCTGGGACGACATCGGGATCGTCGCCGGCCCGGAACCCTGGCCGGACTGGCTGATCACCGAGGACGCCGCCATCGACACCGACCTCGGCATCCTCAAGACCGGCAAGGAAGCCGATGTCTTCCTGCTGGAGCGCGCCACCGACGACGCGTCGGTGATCATGGCCGCCAAGCGCTACCGCGGTAACGACCACCGCATGTTCCACCGCGACAGCGGCTACACCGAGGGCCGCCGGATCCGGCGGAGCCGCGACCGCCGAGCCGTGGCCAAGGGCAGCCGGTGGGGTCGTCAGATCGAGGCCGGCGAGTGGGCGCTGGCCGAGTTCGGCTATCTCTCCATGCTGTGGAGCGCCGGTCTCCCCGTCCCCTATCCGGTGCAGCTCGACGGCACCGAGCTGCTGATGGAGTTCATCACCGGCGAGGACGGCACGGGGGCGCCACGCCTGGCGCAGACCCGACCACCAGCGGACCTGCTGGCGACGTACTTCGACCAGCTGCGGTCGGCGATGTGCACGATGGCCGGTATGGGCCTGACCCACGGTGATCTGTCGGCCTTCAACCTGCTGGCCGCCGGCGAGCGGCTGGTGATCATCGACGTGCCGCAGGCGGTGAACATCATCGGCAACCCCCAGGGCCCGGACTTCCTGGCCCGGGACTGCCGCAACGTCGCCACCTGGTTCGCCGCGCGCGGCCTCGACGTGGACGCGGAGACGCTGCTGGGTGAGGTGATCGCGTACGCCTGGTAGGAAGGCGAGGTGCTTCTGGAGCTGCCCTTCGTCGGCGCGTACGACTGGCCGCTGACGCTGCGGATGATCGGCGCGCACGCGGTGCCGGGCGGCGAGGTCACCGACCCTGTCACGGGCACCCACCGCCGGCTGCTCCCCGGCGCGGACGGTCCCCTGGGGGTCACGGTGAGCGCGGCTGAGGCCGGCATCCTCGTACGGATCGACGGCGACGTGTCCGAGACGGAGGTGATCGACCTGACCCGTCGGGTCCGTCACTGGCTGGATCTGGACCTGGATCCGTCCGCCATGGCCGCGATCTTCGGCGGCGACCCGATCCTCGGGCCGCTGGTCCGCGGGCACCTCGGGCTCCGGCGGGTCCGCTATCCCGACTCGTTCGAGGCTGCTATCTCGACAGTGCTCGGACAGCAGGTGTCGCTGGCCGCAGCACGCACCTTCGCCGGTCGGCTCGGCCGCGCGTACGGCGAGCCGGGCCCGGCCGGACTGACGGCGTTCCCGGATCCCGATCGCCTGGCGGGGACGGAGCTGGAGGAGCTGCGCTCAGCGGTCGGCATCACCGGCTCCCGGGCCCGGACGCTGCTGGCCGTGGCCGAGCTCTTCGCGCGGACCGGTCCGTGGCCACTGCCGTTGCCGCCGGAGCAGTGGGACGAGCGGGCCGCGAGCCTGCTCGCCTTGCCGGGCGTCGGGCCGTGGACCCGGGACTACCTGCGGATGCGCCTGTTCGGCGACCCCGACGTGGCGCTGGTCGGTGACCTCGTGCTGCGACGGGCACTCAGGGTGGTCAAAGACCGTGAGGTCCCGGCCGCCATGGCGGGCTGGCGTCCGGAGCGCTCCTACGCGGTGTTCCAGCTCTGGGCCTCGACCGCTTGGTGAGGCGTCAGCGCGCTCGGTCGAGGATCTCCGTGACCTCGTCGTCGGTCAGCTCGATCGGGTTGGCCCGCATGCTGCTGGCCCGCTGGGCCGCGGTGACGACCTCGCCGGTGTCGGCGTCAGCGAGCCCGTACGACGCCAGGCCGGGAATGTGCAGGGCGGCGGCAAGGTCTGCCAGCCAGATGGCGACGTCCTCGGGCTCGGCGTCCACGGATCCGGTCAACAGCACCGCCAGCTCCGTCATCCGCAGCAGGGTGTCGGCACTGCCGCGCTCGCGCACGGCGCGCAGATTCACCGCCACCGCCGGGGCGAGCACTGCGGCACAGACCGCGCCGTGCGGGGCACCCAGGCGGGCGCCCAGGGCGGCGGCGAACGCGTGCACGGCGCCCAGACCGGCGTTCGCCAGGCACAGCCCGCCGAACAGGCTGGTCACGGCCAGGTCGGAACGCACACCGGCGTCGACCATGCCCTCGGCGAAACCCCGGCGCAGGGACCGCGCCGACCGTACGATGCCGTCCCGGGCCAGGGCGTCGGTGAACGGGTTGGCCCGGCGGGACAGGAAGGGCTCGATCACCTGAGCCAGGGCGTCCATCCCGCCGGCCGCGACGGTGCCGGCCGGCAACCCGCTCAGCAGGTCGGGGTCCACGATGGCCACCCGCGGCAGCATCAGCGGACTGCGCAGGCTGGCCTTCACGCCGTCACCGGACAGCACCGCGTTGCGGGTGACTTCCGAACCCGTACCGGCGGTGGTGGGGATCGCGAGGCACGGCAGCCCGGAACGGGTGATCGGTCGGCCCTCTCCGATCACCTCGAGATGCTCGAGCGGATCCGCTCCGCTGACGGCCAGCACGGCGACGGCCTTGGCCACGTCGAGGGCGCTGCCGCCGCCGAAGCCGACCACCGCGTCACAACCGGCCGCGGTCGTGATGCCGTCGCGGACGACGTCGATCGCAGGCTCGCCGGACACGGCGTACGTCGTCGCCTCGAAGCCGCGCCCAGCCAGGGAGGCCAGCACCGGAGTCGCCCGCTCCGGCGAGTGTCCGGTCACCACGAGAACGCGCTCGACGGCCCAGCCGCTCAGCACGTCCGCAGCCTCGGCGACGCGGCCGGCGCCGAAGCGGATGTCTGACGGGACCGCGAGATCGAAGGACGCGGCGCTCACCAGGCGCCGTCGTCGGGTGAGGTGTTGACGTACCGGCTGCCGACGCGCGGGCGCGCCATCATCGGCGCGACGGTGTCCCGCCAGGTCGCGTAGTGCCCGGTCTCCTTGTGCGCGGCAGCCGCCGACTCGTCGACGTAGACCTCGACCAGGACGACGTGGCCGGGGTCGGAGCGGTCGGTCAGCACGTCGAACCGGAGGATGCCCGGCTCCTGCCGGCTGGCCGCGGCGTTCGCCTCGGTCGCGGCGAGGAAGGCATCCAGGTGCTCCGGCGAGACCGCGATGTCGACGTGCACGATGAGCAGCGAGTTCGTCACGCCGCCGACGATAGCGACGCCGGAGCGGTCGCCACCGGCGGGCATGATGACGACTGTGATGATCACTCCGGCGACGGGCGAACCTCCGGTCGAGTGCTGGCAGGTGCGACCGTTCGACACAGTGGTGGGCGAGCTGCGCGACCGGCTGGGCGCCGGGAGGCGGGTGATCGCCGTGGACGGGCGAGGCGGGGGTGGCAAGACGACTCTGGCCCGGCGGCTGGCGAGGTCGGTGCCCGAGGCCGCAGTGGTGAGCACCGACGACATCGCCTGGAACCACTCGATCTTCGACTGGGCCGATCCGCTGATCGACGGGGTGCTCCGACCCTTCCGCGCCGGCTCCGCTGTGGTCTACCGCCCACCCGGTTGGGTACGACACGGTCGCGAGGGGGCCGTCGAGGTGCCCGCCTCCGTGCAGCTGCTGATCATCGAGGGGGTGGGCGCCTCGCGGACCGAGCTGACCGACTGGTTGGACGTCTCGTGCTGGGTCCAGTCCGACTTCGCCGAGGCCGAGCGCCGCGGACTCGCCCGCGACATCGCGTCCGGAGTCAACGGGGACGCCGAGACGACGATCGCCTTCTGGCACACCTGGATGGCCGAGGAGCTCCCCTTCTTCGCGCGCGACCGGCCCTGGGAGCGCGCCGACCTGATCGTCGCCGGCACCTCCACCACCCCACCGCCGGACGGGACAGTCGCGGTGAGTCGGTGGCAGCATGGCCCCGAGGAGGCGTAGATGACCATTCACCTGTGCGCGACCTGCGCGGTCGAGACCGAGGGCGCCCACTCCCCCGACCAGGTCTGCCCGATCTGTGCCGACGAACGGCAGTACCTGCCGAAGGGTGGGCAGCGCTGGACCACCGTCCACGCGCTGATCGGCGACGGCCACGCCCTGGAGTGGTTCGAGGTCGAGCCGGACCTGATCGGACTGATCAGCAAACCCGGGGTGGGGATCGGGCAGCAGACCATGCTCGTCCGCACCGACGAGGGCAACCTGCTCTGGGACCCACCCGGTCTGATCACCGACGCCGCCGTCGACCACGTGCGTCGCCAGGGTCCGGTGGTGGCGATCGCTGCGAGCCACCCGCACATGTACGGCGTGCAGCTGGCCTGGGCCGAGGTGCTGAACGCGCCCGTCCTGGTCACCGCGAAGGACGCGGAGTGGCTGCAGCGGCGCGGTGCGGCGATCGAGCTGTGGTCCGGGGAGCGTCGCGTGACCTCGACGATCACCCTGTACGAGCTGGGCGGGCACTTCCCGGGCAGCTGCGTGGCGCTGTGGAGCGCCGGTGCCGGCGGCCGGGGCGTGCTGCTGGCCGGAGACACGATCTTCGCCAACCCGGACGGCACCGCCTCCTTCATGCGCAGCTACCCGAACCGGATCCCGCTCTCGGCCGCGGTGGTGCAGCGTCTCGCCGACGCCACCGACCGGCTCGGGTTCGACCGTCTCTACAACAACTTCGGCGCCGTCATCGGCGCCGACGCCCGCGCGGTGGTCCGCTTCTCCGCCGACCGGCACGCGGCCTGGGTCCGTGGCGACTTCGACCACCTGACCTGATGACGATCATCATCGGAGCCGGCGCGGCCGGACTGGCGACGGCGGCCAGGTTGCGGCGGCGCGGGCTGCCGTACCGGTTGATCGACGCCGGGGACGCGGTGGGGGCGTCCTGGCGGGACCGCTACGACAGCCTCGCCCTGCACACGGTGCGCTGGCTGTCGGCGCTGCCCGGCAAGCCGATCCCGAAGGCGTACGGGCGGTGGGTGCGACGCGACGACCTGGTGCGCTATCTGCAGGACTACGCGGAGGAGTTCGATCTGCGACCCGAGCTGGGAGTGCGCGCCACCCGCGTCGAGGCGGACGGATCCGGTTGGCGGGTGGAGACCACGGCGGGTCCCCTGACCGCCGACTCCGTGGTGGTGGCGAGCGGCTACAGCCACACGCCGTACGTTCCCGACTGGCCCGGCCGCGCCTCGTTCGCCGGCGAGGTCGTCCACTCCTCCGCGTACCGGGAGCCGACGCCGTACGTGGGCCGGCGGGTCCTGGTCGTCGGTTCCGGCAACTCCGCCGGGGATCTGGTCACCGAGCTCGCCGGCCTGGCCGGCGAGGTGATCATGGCCGTGCGGACGCCACCCAACATCGTCCGGCGGGACACCCACGGGGTGCCGAGCCAGCTGATCGGGATCGCGTCCGACCCGCTGCCGACGATGATCAAGAACCCGATGTCGGGGCTGCTGCGCCGGCTGACGGTCCCGGATCTCAGTGCCTACGGGCTGCCGGCGCCGACCAAGGACGGGTTCAGCCAGTTCCGACGCTCCCGGACCGTGCCCATCCTCGACCACGGCTTCGTCGACGCCGTCGCGTCCGGTCGGGTCCGGGTGGTGCCGGCGGTGACCGGCTTCGCCGACGGCGCGGTCCGGTTGGCCGATGGCACCGCCGTGGAGGTGGACGCCGTGCTGGCGGCGACGGGCTACCGCACCGGACTGCCGCCGTTGGTCGGCCATCTCGGGGTGCTGGACGACCACGGCATGCCGCTCGTCTCCGGCGGGCGGACCCTGCCCCAGGCCCCGCGGCTGCACTTCATCGCCATCAAGGTCGAGCTGACCGGGGTGCTGCGGGAGGCCGGCATCGAGTCGGCCCAGATCACCCGATCGCTTGCTGGAAGCGTCTGATCCGCACCAGGGCGGCGCCGATCGCCTCGGGCCCGGCGGCCAGCGACAGCCGGATCGCCGTGCCCCCGTCGACGGTGTCGAAGTCCGGTCCGGGGGTGACCGCCACGTCTTCGGCCTCCAGCAGCGCGGCGCACCAGGCCACCGAGTCCGGGTAGGGACCGAGCCGATCGGCGATGTCCGCCCAG
Source organism: uncultured Actinomycetota bacterium (assembly GCA_963794405.1). Lineage (GTDB taxonomy): Bacteria > Actinomycetota > Actinomycetes > Propionibacteriales > Propionibacteriaceae > Microlunatus. The sequence continues at coordinate 2,080,189 of CAWCDP010000009.1, read as the reverse complement.
ACGTAGAACGCACCGTCGGCCGGCGCCACCTTGGTCCAGCCGAGATCCTCGACCGCCGCGAGCACCAGCGAGCGAGCCGCGGCGAACTCCCGTACGGCCGACTCGGCCTCGGCGTAGGAGCGTTCGGTGAAGGCCTCGATGGCGGCGTGCTGCGCGGGCACGGGCGCGCACAGGGCGTAGTTGCCGGCCAGGGCGTCCACGGCAGCGACGAGGTCGTCGGGCACCAACGCCCAGCCGAGCCGCCAGCCGGTCATGCCGGCGTACTTGGAGAACGAGGAGATGATCACCGCCGACCGGTCGTGCTGCCAGGCGCAGCAGCCGACCCCCACCCGCTCGGCCAGCGAGGCGTCGACGATGCCGTGGTAGATCTCGTCGCTGACCAGCCGGACTCCATGATCACGACACCAGCCGGCCAGATCGGCCAGCTGATCATGGTCGACCATGGTGCCGGTCGGGTTGGCCGGCGAGGCCAGCACCAACCCGGCCACCGGGCCGTCGCGCAGGGCCGCGTCGAGCAGCGCCCGGGTCGGTTGGAACCGTTCGGCCGGACCACAGGGGAGCTCCACCACCTCGCAGCCGAGGCTGCGCAGGATGTTGCGGTACGCCGGGTAGCCGGGCCGGGCCAGCAGCACCCGGTCGCCGGCGTCGAACGCGGCCAGGAAGCTGACCAGGAAGGCCCCTGACGACCCGGTGGTGACGGCGATCTGGGCGACCGGCACGTCGAGGTCGTACCAGCGGCGGTAGTGCCCGGCGATCGCCTCTCGCAGACTCGTCAGCCCGAAGGTCTCGCTGTAGCCGAGCGGGGTGCGGTCGATCATCAGCTCGCCGAGCCGGCGCCGGACGTCGGACGGCGCGCCCTGCGAGGGTTCGCCGGCACAGAGGGAGATGACCTCGCGGCCGGCGGCACGGGCCTCCGCGACGCGCTGCAGCACCGTCATCACCGCGAACGGCGGCACGGCGGACCGCCGCGAGGCGCCGACCGGTCCGCTCATCGGGCCCGCTTCCGCGCCCGGTAGGCCGCGACCGCGGCCCGGTTGCCGCAGTTGCCGTCGTCGCAGAACCGCTTGGAGCGGTTCTTGGACAGGTCGACCAGCACGTCGTGGCAGTCGTCGGCCGCGCAGGTCTTCAGCCGTGCCCAGTCGTCGGCGCGGATCAGCTCCAGGAAAGCCATCGCCGCCTCGGCGGCCATCCGCTGGGCCAACGGCGCTTCCGGCGGCGTGACGTGCAGGTGCCAGTCCCACTCGTCGTGCCGGACCAGGAACGGGCGCGCGTCGCAGGCCGCCAGGATCTCGTTGATGATGGGCACGGCCGCGTCCCGGTCCGCCACCCGCCAGAGTCGGCCGAGCCGCCCCCGGACCTCTCGCACCTCGAAGACCTCCGCCTCGGTACCGAGGATCACGCCGGTGAAGGGATGCCGGTCCAGGAAGCTCCGCAGTCCGGCCGGTTCCGCCAGAGCGTCGACGCCGTCGCTGTCGACGGTGTTGACCAGGGCGGCCGCCTCGGCCAGCGACACTTCCGTGTCATGAGTGAAAATCATCTTGACCCGTGACACCTCCTCCCCGTAGTGTCATCAGCATAACTGCCGATAGCTGATGACAGGACGTGCTTCGTGACCAGCGCCGCCCCGACGACCCGTACGGCCGTCGGCAGCACCACCGTAGACGTCCGGACCGGACTGCCGATCGCGTTGTGCTCCGCCGCCGCGTTCGCGCTGTCGGGCTCGCTGGCCAGCAGCCTGCTGGTGACCGGCTGGTCGCCGGCGGCGGTGGTCGCGGCCCGGGTGGGCGGCGCGTTCCTGGTGCTGCTCATCCCCTGCCTGCTGCTGCTCCGGCGCATCGGGCTGCCGACGGGCCGGGCCACCGGTCGGATGGTGGCGTACGGGGTCGTGGCCGTCGCGGGCGCGCAGCTGTGTTACTTCAGCGCCGTCCAGCACCTGTCGGTCGGCGTGGCGCTGTTGCTGGAGTATCTCGCTCCGGTGCTGCTCATCGGCTGGTTCTGGTGGCGTCGCGGCCAGCGGCCCACGGCCATGAAGCTGGTGGGTGCCGCCCTGGCCATGGCCGGTCTGGTGCTCGTGCTGGACCTGACCGGCGACGTCCGGATCAGCCTGGTCGGAGTCCTCTGGGGCCTGGGGGCCGCCCTCTGCCTGTGCGTCTACTTCGTCCTGTCCGAGAGTGGTGCGTCGTCGTCTCCGGCCCTGCTGCTGACCACCGTGGGCACCGGCGTCGGCGCCGTGGTGCTGGTGCTGGCCGGTCTGATCGGGATCGTGCCGTTGACGGTGGCGGCGGCCCCGGTGACGATCGCTGCGAGAAGCCTGCCGTGGTGGGTGCCCATCATGGCCCTGGCGCTGGTGTCGGCGGCCCTGGCGTACGTGACGGGCATCGAGGCGGTCCGCCGGCTCGGCAGCTCGATCGCCTCGTTCGTCGCGCTCTCGGAGGTGATCCTCGCCGTGATCTTCGCCGCTCTCCTGCTGGGCCAGATACCGACGCCGATCCAGGCGGTCGGCGGGGTCCTGATCCTGGCCGGGATCGCTACGGTGCAGGCACAGCCGGGGACGTTGCGGCTGGCGCGTCGGCGTCGGTGAGGGCACGCCGGGCCGGCCACATGGAAGCCGCGGCGACCACGCAACCGACGGCGGTCAGGCCGAGGATCACCTGGTAGGGCCACACCCCGACCAGCATCGCCCCGACGGCGATGGAGGCTGTGGTCGGCACGCTGCCGATCAGCTCGTAGCCGGCGGCCACGCGTCCCATCACAGCATTGGGTGTGCAGCGCTGCAGCAGGGTGGCCACGGCCACTCCGAGAGCGGGGATCCCGAGGCCGACCAGCCCGAACCCGGCGACGGCGGCCGGCAGGGCCGGCAGCGCGCAGAGGCCGGCTCCGGCAGCGATCACGACGAGGCCGACGACGATCAGGGACGGTTCGCTGATCCGCCGGATGGCACCGCTGACCACGATCCCACCGAGGATCGCCCCCGCCCCCTGGACGCTGACCAGCACCCCGACGAACTCCGGTGGGCGCTGCAGGCCGTCGCCGACCAGCGCGTAGACCGTGGGCTCCACCATGCCGATCGCCACCGAGAACAGGACCGTGGTGAGGGCGAGCCGGCGCAGCAGCGGCGACCGCCACAGGTGCAGCAGCCCTGCGCTGAGCTCGACGCCGAACGGCACGGTGGCGGCGGGAGCGCGAACCTCCCGGTGGCGGAGGAACAGCAGGATCACGGCCGCCAGCACCAGGGTGATCGCGTCCAGCGCGGCTACCCAGCGTCCGCCGGCCAGGGCGAACAGGCCGGCTCCAGCCAGTGGACCGATCAGCCGAAGGCCCTGACGGACCGTGGCCAGCATCCCGTTCGCCGGCCCCACCAGGTCCATCGGCAGCATGTCCTGGACCAGACCGGAGATGGCGGCGTTGAACATCACGCCGGCGAACCCGTACCAGACGGCCACCGCGAACAGCAGCCACAGCTGGTCGCGATCCGTGACGAACCAGAGCGACATCACGACGGCCGCACTGATCAGGTCGAGGCCTACCATCACCGCCCGCCGGGGCAGTCGGTCGACCACCACGCCGGCGAACGGGGCGAGCAGGCCGGGAGCGACCATGGCGAAGACGGTCAGGCCGGCGATGGCGTTGCTGCCGGTCAGCGTCTTGGCCCAGATGCCGAAGACCAGCAGCAGCGTCCACTCGCCGAACATCGACAGCGTCTGACCGGCCAGCAGCAACCGGAAGTCACGATGTCGGAACACCTCACGCATCGGGTTGCTCACCCCGCTCATCGGGCCGCGGCATCAGGTAGGTGAGCACGTCGACCAGCCGGGATCCCGCCGGAGCCTCACCGGCGAAGGTGCGGCGCTGCAGGGGGGCCAGCAGCGCCGAGATGGCCTCACCCAGCTCGGCCAGCTCCGGCTCGGTCATCCGGATCGCCCAGTCCGAGAACATGGCCGACTCCCGCCAGGGCTCGGCCGCCCGGTGGGCGCCGGCGGTGCGGATGCGGTCGATGTTGCGGGCGTCGATCACTGCACCCAGCGCCTCGGCCGCCGACTGCTCGGCGGGCGTACCGGACGCCTCGAAGTGGTTGCCGACGGGGACCCAGCGCCACGGACGGTTCCGGCCCCGTCCACCTTCGGCCTCTTCCACGAAGCCGAAGCGCGCCAGCTGGCGCAGATGGTAGGAGCAGGAGGCCGCCGAGTCACCGAGCCGGGCGGCGCACTCACTCGCGGTGAGCGGTCCGTCGGCCAGCAACAGGTCGATGATCTCCATCCGGCGGGGATGGGCGAGCGCCCGCAGCTGTTCCGGGCGCTGCAGCTGACGTACCGGCAGCCCCTGGTCCTCGACGATCTCAGGACGGACGGTCTTCTGTTCGGGCACGGTCGAAAGATACCTTTCGAAAGGTTCCCTTTCAAGACCCGGGGCCGCATCGAGCTGGCACTAGACTCCCCCGGTGCCTGACCGACCTGCCGCCAGCGGCGTGGTGATCGCCGGTACGTCCTCGGACGCCGGCAAGTCACTGGTGGTGACCGGGCTCTGCCGGGCGCTGCGGCGCCGGGGAGTCGACGTGGCGCCGTTCAAGGCGCAGAACATGTCCAACAACTCGATGGTCTGCCGCGACCGTGCGGAGATCGGGCGGGCTCAGTATCTGCAGGCTCAGGCCGCGCGGGTCGAGCCGACGTCGGCCATGAACCCCGTGCTGCTCAAACCCGGCTCGGACCGGAGCAGCTTCGTGGTGCTGCGCGGCCGACCGGCCGGGACGTTGGAGGCCGGTCAGTACGCGACCGGGCGGGCGGCGTTGGCGGAGGCGGCGTTCGGCGCGTACACCGAGCTGGCCGAGACCCACGACCTGATCGTCGCCGAGGGCGCCGGCTCACCCGCAGAGATCAACCTGCGGCGCGGCGACTACGTGAACCTCGGGCTGGCGCGCCGCTTCGATCTGCCGATGGTGGTCGTGGGTGACATCGACCGGGGCGGGGTGTTCGCATCCCTCTACGGAACCGTCGCTCTCCTGGAGCCGGCCGATCGGGCCGTGATCAAGGGCTACCTGATCAACAAGTTCCGCGGCGACCGCGGCGTTCTCGAGCCGGGTCTGGCGATGCTGACCGAGCGTACGGGTCTGAGCTGCCTCGGGGTGCTGCCCTGGTTGCCCGGGGTCTGGCTGGACGCCGAGGACACCCTGGAGGTCGGCGCCTGGCGATCGTCCGCCAGCGGCTTGCGTGATCATGACCGGCTCCGGGTCGCGGTGATCCGCCTGCCCCGGGTCTCCAACATCACCGACGTCGAGGCGCTGGCCGCCGAACCGGGGGTCGACGTGCTGGTCACCACGGATCCGCGCGTCGTCGCCGACGCCGATCTCGCCGTCCTCCCCGGCACCCGCACCACCGCCGCCGATCTCGCGTCGCTGCGGCAGACCGGGTTGGCCGACGCGATCCGGGCGCGCGCAGCGGCTGAGCGGCCGGTGCTGGGGATCTGCGGTGGCTACCAGATGCTCGCGCGGACCATCCAGGACGACATCGAGGGCGGCAGCGGGACGATCGACGGGCTGGGCCTGCTGCCGGTCGGGGTTCGCTTCGAGGAGGTCAAGACGTTGGGCCGTCCGGTCGGAAGCTGGCGCGGTGAGTCCGTGGCGGCGTACGAGATCCACCACGGCGTGGCCGTACGTGATCATGACGGCGAGGCCGAGCCGTTCCTGGACGGCTGGCGGGTCGGGTCGGTCTGGGGCACGATGTGGCACGGCTCCCTGGAGAACGACGCGTTCCGGCGCTCCTGGCTCGCCGAGATCGCGGCGGCCGCCGGCGCCGACTGGAGACCCCGGGCCGACGCGCCCTCGTTCGGCGACCGGCGCGAGACCATGATCACGATCATGGCCGACGCGGTCGAGGAGCACGTCGATCTCGATCTGCTGCTGAGCTGGACCAGGATGGCGTCGTGATCACCGTGCTCGCCGTCGGGATCGGCAGCGGCAACCCGGCCCACCTGACCGCGGAGGCCGTTGCCGCCCTCAATCGGGTGGACGTGTTCCTGGTGGCGGACAAACGGGCCGACACCCGTGACCTGGCAGCCATCCGGGGTGATCTGTGTCACGCGGTGATCATGGGGGACGGCTATCGGGTGATCGAGGTGGCCGATCCACCCCGGGACCGCGACGCCTCCGGCTATCGCGAAGCCGTGGTGGACTGGCACGCGCGGCGGGCGGCCACGTACGCCGAGGTGATCGGACGCGAGCTGCCGGACGGCGGCACCGTCGGCTTCCTGGTCTGGGGCGATCCGGCGCTCTACGACAGCACCTTGAGGATCATCGAGCAGATCGGCGACGCCGGCGTCGAGCTCACGCTGGAGGTGTTCCCGGGGATCAGCAGCGTCCAGCTGCTGGCGGCACGGCACCGGATGATCTTGAACACGATCGGCGGTGCGATCCACCTGACCACCGGGCGGCGCCTCGTCGAGGAGTTCGACCCGGGCCTCGGCACCGTGGTGGTGATGCTGGACGGTGAGCTGACCTGCGCCCGTCTGGTGGACCGGTATCCCGACCTGGAGATCGCTTGGGGCGCGCAGCTAGGGCTCGCGGACGAGGCTCTGGTGCGGGGCCGGCTCGTCGACGTGCTCGCCGAGATCACCGAACGACGGGCCGCGATCCGGTCGCGTCGCGGTTGGGTGATGGACGTGTACGCCCTGCGCGCCGCCGGCTGACGGTCACCCGGTCAGCACCGCGGTGGTCCAGACCTGGTGGGCCCAGTGGCGGTCGCCGAGCAGGAGGGTGCCTTGGTTGGTGGTGACGGCGATCAGCCCGTCGGGTGATCGCCACAGGTAGGTGCCCAGGTCGGGTTGTCGGGCCTGCCAGCCACCCAGGGTTTTCGCGCGGTGCTCGGTGCGGGTGAGCGGTCCGTGCTCGGTGCGGACCACCCCGTGCTGGTCGATCAGGGTCTGATCGCTCAGGTGGACGTGGATGTGGCCGGCTGATCGGGATCGTCGGTCTCGCCGTGGCAGTCCGCCCATGCCGCAGCCAGCACCAGCTTGCGACACCCCGCCCGCCGCTCACCCTCATGGTTGTCCGCAGCCAGGCTGAGCAGCGCACCCGGATCCCCGAGCGACTCCTCCAACCACTGATCGAACATACATACGATTTTAGCGTGGTCGCCCGCATCAGTCCAGGGGTGGCAGAGAGGGATTCCCATCCTATGAGGCTTTCCCACACCCGCCGAGATCCGCGATGCTGGTCGGATGACCGATGGCGAGCTGCGTCGCATCTTCGACGAGGACGCTCGCCTCTACGACCGCGCGCGACCGGACTACCCGGCCGCCCTCTTCGCCGACCTGGTCGAGCTCACCGCCCTCGGACCGGGGTCTTCGGTGATCGAGATCGGTCCGGGCACGGGTCAGGCAACGCGGAGCCTGGTGGCCACCGGCGCCCAGATCGTGGCTGTCGAGCTCGGCCCGGAGCTGGCGGCCGTGCTGCGGGAGAACGTCCGCGGAACCGATGTCCAGGTGGTCACCGGAGCATTCGAAGATCTGAGCCTCTCGCAGGCGGTTGACCTGGTGACGTCGTTCACGGCCTGGCACTGGGTCGACCGCACCGTACGAGCGGACCGAGTGCTCGCCGCACTGCGACCGGGCGGCCACCTCGCCACCGTGGCGACCGCCCACGTCCGTGGCGGCACCGTGGAGTTCTTCGCCCAGGCTCGGGAGTGCTATCTGCACTGGGATCCGGCCACCGACCCGGACGAGCCGTTCCTCGCCCCGGAGGAGATGCCGGCGGTCGTCGACGAGATCGACACCGACCCCCGGTTCGCCCCGGCCGTCCGCCGCCGCTACGTCCGCGACATCACCTACACCGCCGACGACTACCTGGCCGTGCTGCGGACCTACTCGGGTCACCGCGCCCTCACCCCCGAGCGACGGAACGGGCTGCTCAGCGATCTGCGCGCACTGATCGACGATCAGCACGGTGGCACCATCACCAAGTCCTATCTGCATGAGCTCCGGGTCGCCCGGGCTTACCATCGCTGACATGGCCCGGGGCAGCGGTGAGAGCGTCCAGGACATCCGCTTCGCCCGTTCGGCCGACGGCGTCGGGATCGCCTACGCGGTGCACGGTTCGGGTCCCCCGCTGCTCATCGACGCCTGCTGGCTGAGTCACCTCCAGTTCGACTGGCAGAGCCCGGTGTGGCGGCACTACCTGGTCGAGCTGGGCCGGGTGGCGCACAGCGGACGCCGAGCACATGCCCTGCGATGACGGCGAGCACGACAAGGTGCTGTCCTGCATCGGGGTGATGTTCGCTCCGCACCACCAGGCAGCCGCCGACGAGCTGATCCGCATCTGTCGCCCGGGCGGCACCATCGGGGTGCTCAGCTGGACCCCGGAGGGCTTCATCGGACAGATGTTCGCGACCATGAAGCAGTACGCCCCGCCGCCCCCGCCCGGTGCCTCACCCGCACCGCTGTGGGGACATGCCGACCACGTCCGCGCGCTGTTCGGTGACCGGGTCACCGACCTCGTCGCCCGGCAGCAGACGCTGCGGGTCGAGCGATTCTCCACCGGGGCGGAGTTCCGGGACTTCTTCAAGATCAACTACGGTCCGACCATCGCCGTCTACCGCTTCATCGCCGGCGACGCGGACAAGATCGACGCCCTGGACGCTGCGCTCGCCGACCTGGGCGATCGCCACCTCACCGACGGCGTGATGGAGTGGGAGTACCTGCTGGTGACGGCGACCCGGGCGAGCGAGGATGGCTGAATGGACTTCCCGCCGGCTCCACTTGCTCAACGCTGATCAGCCGAACCGATCAGAGCGCAACGCGACCCCGAAGCGCAGATCGGCCTCCGCGGCCGTGGCGAGCTGCCCGCTGGAGGCGGTCGACACCGGTCCGTCGTGGCTCGCCGTGCCCTGACGGGTGTGCACCAGCACGGTGAGATCGCCCTCGGCGAGCTCAGCGGGAGCCGGCAGGTCGGCACTGACGCGCAGATGGGTCTGACAGTTCGCGCATCCCGACACCGTCCAGCGACTCAGCACCGCCTCGGCTCCGAGGAGCTGCTGCACGCCGTCGACGTTGCGGTAAGCGGCGATGACGAACGACCCCGCCACCTTCGACCGGTCGATGCCGGCGACGTGGATGTCCGACGTGAGGTCGACCTCATCCGAGGACCAGCCCGCACCCTTCTCCGCGTACACGTCGAGCGAGCCCGGACCGTAGCCGTAGCCGAGCTGCTCGATGTCGACGCAGTCGTCGCTGGTCATCGCGCTCCCGTCCTCGTGGGTGAAGGGGATCAGCGCTCTCCCCATCGTGAGCATGTCGCCCGGATTGGCGCCGGCCGGAGCCTGGTTCTGGGCGTAGGACGCCCCCGGGTCGTCCTGGTCGATGGTCAGGCTGCCGGTCGCATCGTGGCGCCGCTGCCAGGTCCAGAAGGCGTAGTCGATGAAGCAGTGGTGGAAGAAGAAGATCGGGTCCAGGGCCGCTGTGTCGTTCTCGCCCATGTCCCCGTTCGCCCCGACGATGGGGGAGGCGTTGTAGGAGGGGATGTCGAAGCCGCCGACCGCCAGGTGGATGAAGTTGTGCGGGGACTCGAGCGGAACGACGAGGTCCTGCGGGTGCTCGGCGTTCCAGGCGCGAGCCGAGGTGGTGTTGGAGAAGAGCGTGAAGGTGGGCGCATCCATGCACCGGGCGAACTTGTCGACGACGAGACCGCGCGAGACGCCGCCGGACACCACGGGCAGCGTGAGCCAGGCCATGATGTTGGCGTCCAGGGTCTTCACGTTCGCGGCGTGGTTGGGGAACCCGGCGTTGTGCTGGGCGGTGGCCGACTGCGCCGCCGCGCTGCCCACCAATCCCGAGAGGGGGTAGCGGACCGTCTCGTAGCCGGCGGGCTTGCTGTAGTTCGGAGCGTTCGGGTCGGGATCGGCGAGGTTGTCCTGGGCGACCCGATCGACGATGGCCCGAGGCAGCACGAAGGACCGCAGCGGGTTGGGGATCTGCTCGCCGTCGAGCTCGAACGTCTCGGCGGTCAGGGCCCACGGGATGCCGTTCTCCTGCGAGAGGCTGCTGCACTCGTCCCAGAACGGCAGCATCACCGACGAGCAGCCCTCGATGCTCTGCAGGGCCCTCTCCACCTGGTGCAGGTAGGCCCGGTGCCAGGTCGGGAAGAGCACGGTGCCGTGCTGGCAGTAGCCACCCCACCACGCCGCCGAGTCGTAGGTCCCCTGCCCTCGGAACGGCTCACCGTGGAACCCCCCGAGCATGAAGAACGACCGTGGGTCCTCGGGCGGCAACGCCTTGATGCCCCGCCACGCCCGCATCAGGGTCTCCAGCTCGGTCTTCTTCCCTCGCTCGTAGTCGGCTTGCAGGTCCGCGATCGACCGACGCAGACGGGGTGGTTCGGGCTGGCTCACGACATCTCCCAGGGGACGAGGACCGATTTCCTTCGGTCAGCATCTCGACTGATCCCGTCGTTGTCATCACCCGAATCGGCTGGTGCCCATCATCGTCTCCACCTCGATGATCAAGGCGACTCGCTCCGGATTCACCCGAGGCTGTCGATAGCGGGCGGCGTAGCGCGCCACGGCGTCGGCGATCGCCTCGGCGTCGGTCGCCACCCGGATCGGCCCGCTGACGGTCAGCCACCGAGCGCCGTCCACCTGGCAGATCGCTGCGACGGCGCCGGGGCGACCCGCGTTGCGCGCCTTCACCGACCCGCCGCCGGTGATCACCCGGGCCAGTCGGGTGGAGGCGTCGTAGGTGAAGCCCACCGGCACCACGTGGGGCGAGCCGTCGCGCCGCAGGGTGGTCAGCGTGGCCAGGTGGCGCTCGGTCAGGAAGTCGACGACCTCGGTCGGCACGGCATCGAGATCGATGCTCATCCGCGGTCCTCCAGATCGCCCTCGACGTCGAGGTAGACCTGCTGCAGGGCGGTCATCGTCTCCGGGTCGGGCTCGGCCCAGAGGCCACGCTCGGCGGCCTCACTCAGCTTCTCGATGATGCCGCTCAACGCCCAGGGGTTGGCCTGGCGCAAGAAGTCCTGGTTCTGCTTGTCCAGCACGTAGGAGCTGGCCAGCTGCTCGTACATCCAGTCGTGCACCACACCTGAGGTGGCGTCGAAGCCGAACAGGTAGTCCACCGTCGCCGCCAGCTCGAAGGCGCCCTTGTAGCCGTGCCGCTGCATCGCCGCGATCCAGCGGGGGTTGACGACCCGGGCCCGGAACACCCGCGCCGTCTCCTCCGACAACGTCCGGGTCCGGACGGCGTCCGGGGTGGTCGAGTCCCCGACGTACGCCTTCGGCTCGACCCCGGTCAACGCCCGCACCGTGGCGACCATGCCCCCGTGGTACTGGAAGTAGTCATCGGAGTCGAGGATGTCGCTCTCGCGGATGTCGATGTTCTTGGCGGCCACGCTGATCCGGCGGTAGTTGGCCTGCAGGTCGTCGCGGGCCGGGATGCCGTCCAGGTCCCGCCCGTACGCGAAGCCGCCCCAGGTGGTGTAGACCTCGGCGATGTCACTGTCGTCGCGCCAGTTGCCCGCCTCGATCAGCGGCAGGATGCCCGCACCGTACGAGCCGGGTTTGGACCCGAACACCCTGGTGGTGGCCCGGCGATGATCACCGTGCTCGGCCAGGTCGGCCCGCATGTGGGCTCGGACGTAGTTGTCGTCGTCGGACTCGTCCAGCTCGGCCACCAGTCGTACGGCGTCGTCGAGCATCGCCACCACGTGCGGGAAGGCGTCCCGGAAGAACCCCGAGATCCGTACGGTCACGTCGATCCGGGGGCGACCGAGCTCGGCCAGCGAGACCACCTCGAGATCCACGACCCGCCGCGACATCTCGTCCCAGACCGGCAGCACCCCGAGCAGGGACAGCACCTCGGCGATGTCGTCGCCGCTGGTGCGCATCGCCGACGTGCCCCAGACCGACAGACCGACCGAGCGCGGGTAGGCGCCCGTCTCGTCCAGGTAGCGCTGCAGCAGCGAGTCGGCCATCGCCTGCCCGGTCTGGTGCGCCAGCCGGGACGGGATCGCCTTCGGGTCGACCGAGTAGAAGTTGCGCCCCGTCGGCAGCACGTTGACCAGACCCCGCAAGGGTGAGCCCGACGGACCGGCCGGGATGTAGCCGCCGTCGAGCGCGTGCAGCACCGCCGTGATCTCGTCACCGGTACGCCGCAGCCGCGGCACCACCTCGGTGCAGGCGAACGTGAGTGAGGCAGCCACCCCCGGGTTGGCCTCACCGAGCACGTCGGTGATCACCCGGTCCACCTCCTCGGACCGCCACTCCGCCGCCGCGACGGCCTCGACCAGGGTGCGGGCGGTCGCCTCGGCGGCGTCGGTCTGCTCGGTGTCGGTCACGTCGAGACCTAGACCGAGCGCGACGCGCAACCCCGGGACACCGTTCACCTGGCCGCCGAAGACCTGGTTGGACCGCAGCACGGCCAGCACCAGGTTGACCAGATCGGCCCCCTCGGGAACCTGGCCCAGCACGTGCAGCCCGTCGCGGATCTGGACGTCCTTGATCTCGCACAGCCAGCCGTCGACGTGCATCACGAACTCGTCGAAGGCGTCGTCGTCGGGACGCTCCTCCAGCCCCAGGTCCAGGTGCAGCTGAGCAGACTGGATCAGCGTCCAGATCTCCCCCTGCAGGGCCGGCGCCTTGGCCGGGTCCATCACCGACACGTTGCCGTACTCGTCGAGCAGCTGCTCCAGGCGAGCGATGTCGCCGTAGCTCTCCGCCCGCGCCATCGGCGGCACCAGGTGGTCGATGATCGTGGCGTGGGCGCGGCGCTTGGCCTGGGTGCCCTCGCCGGGATCGTTGACCAGGAAGGGATAGATCAAGGGCATCGAACCGATGGCGGCATCCGTGCCGCAGGAGGCGGACATGCCGAGGTTCTTGCCCGGCAACCACTCCAGGTTGCCGTGCTTGCCGACGTGCACCACCGCGTGCGCCCCGAACTCGCGCTCGAGCCAGCGGTAGGTGGCGAGGTAGTGGTGCGTCGGCGCGAGATCGGGATCGTGGTAGATCGCGATCGGGTTCTCACCGAAGCCCCGGGGCGGCTGGACCACGATCACGAGGTTCCCGGCGCGCAGCGCCGCCGCGACGATCTCGCCGTCGGGATCCCGGGTGCGGTCGACGAACAGCTCACCGGGCGCCTCGCCCCACGCCGCCGTGACCGCGTCCACGAGATCAGCGGGCAGGTCGGCCAACCAGCGCCGGTACGTCGCCGCCGGGATCCGCATCGGCTGCCCGGACAGCTGCTCCGACGTCAGCCACTCCGGATCCTGCCCGCCGGCGTCGATCAGCGCGTGGATCAAGGCGTTGCCGGCGGTGGTGTCGGGGTGCTCACCCTCGACCTCGGGCAGCTCACCGGTGCCGGGGATCTCGCCCGGTGCGCCGAGGTCGTAGCCCTGCTCACGCATCGCCCGCAGCAGCCGGATCAGGGAGACCGGGGTGTCCAGGCCGACGGCGTTGCCGATCCGGGAGTGCTTGGTCGGGTACGCCGACAGCAGGATCGCGATCTTGCGGTCGGCGGGCGGCAGATGCCGCAGCCGGGCATGGTTGACGGCGATCTCCGCGACCCGGCGGGCACGCTCGGGATCGGCCACGTAGTGGGGCAGCCCGTCGGCGTCCAGCTCCTTGAAGGAGAACGGCACGGTGATGATGCGGCCGTCGAACTCCGGCACCGCCACCTGGGTGGCCACGTCGAGCGGGGACATGCCCTCGTCGGACGCGGCCCACCAGGCGCGATCGCCGGTCAGGCACAGTCCCTGCAGGATGGGGATGTCCAGCGCCGCCAGGGCACGGACGTCCCAACCCTCGTCCTCCTGACCGGCCGACGCCGTGGCCGGCCTCGTGCCGCCGGCGGCCAGGACCGTGGTGACGAGCGCGTCGAGCGTGCCGAGGTGGTTCAGCAGATCCGCCGGCGCGTCCCGGAGCGAGCTGGCGAAGATCGGCAGCCCGACCCCACCTGCGGCGTCCACGGCGTCGGCGAGGGCGGACACGTACGCGGTGTTCCCGGCGGCCTGCTGCGCCCGGTAGAACAGGATCCCGACCCGCGGCCGTACGGTGTCGCCGGCGACCGGCTCCGGCCGGAACAGCTGCCCCCAGACCGGCTGCGCGACCGGCGGCTCGAAGCCGACACCGGTCAGCAGCACCGTGTCGGACAGGAAGCTGTGCAGCTGGGCGAGGTTCTCCGGTCCGCCCTGGGCGAGGTAGACGTGTGCCTGAGCCGCGATCCCGATGGGAACTGTCGACATCTCCATCAGCGCGGCGTCCGGGGTCTGCTCGCCTCCCACCACCACCATCGGCTTGCCGGCCGCACGGAACCGCTCGAAGCCACGGCAGAGGTCCCTGGGTGAGCCGAGCAGCCGGACCACGATCAGGTCGCACGCCTCCAGCACCGCCGCCATGTCGGTGTGGCCGGGTTTGCTCGGGTTCGCCCAGAGGTAGTCCGCCCCGCAGCCACGGGCGGACAGCAGGTCGGTATCGGACGTCGAGAGCAGGGCGATCCGGGTCACCGACGAAGCCTAGGCCAACCGGGGCGGCAGACCTGCCAGCCGAGGAACGTCAGTGGTTGCGGCCGAGGAGGCGCGACAACCCGGAGCGGCGCTCGGGTGCCGCCGGCGGAAGAGGCGCGCGGGAGCCCTGCGGACGGCTGATGACCGGCGGGGCCGGCGCGGCCGGGGTGACGACGGCAACCAGCGGAGCGGCGTCGGTCTCCTCGACCCGGGACCGCAGACCGGGGATGTCGGCCAGCGACCCGCTCGCGTCCGCGGCGCGGGGAGCGACCTCACCGGCGACCGCGTACAGCGTGCGGGTCAGCTCGGCCGTGCACCTGATCCCCAGGGCGAAGTCGTTGACCTGACACCCGTAGCACTTGACCCGGCCGGGGGTGACGACCAGATCGGGATTCGCCGAGGCGAGAGCGGTCTCGCGGGCGTCCGTCGCCGCCGCGTACGCGGTGATGGCCTCGGCGTTCCAGCAGGCGACGCCGTCGCCGCCCTCTTTGATGTCGACCTGCATGATCCCGCTCCTGGTGCCTCATCGCTCCATGACGCCCTCGACCGTACCTGGTATCCCGCGCCCCTGGTATCCGGCGACGATGAGCGGTCGATGAGCGCGCGTTGAGCCGATCGTGAGGGCGATCTGGACCCTTGGGGCAACGGGAAGTTCCCTTCTCGCCGCCCTCGCGGCGAGACAGCAGCTCTGGGGGTCCAGTCATGTCCGCCGTCGCCACCTACGTCCACGCCCGCGATCCGATCTCCCAGGCCGGTGTGGTCGCCCAGCTGCGGATGCAGCCGGAGATCAAGATCGTCGAGACGGCACCGCAGTCCGCGGTGGCCGTGATGATCACCGACGTGGTGGACGACTCCACCACCCGCGAGCTGCGCTCGCTGCGCAAGGACGGGCACCCGCGGCTGATGCTGGTCGCCACGACGATCGACGACGCAGCGCTGGTGGCCGCCGCCGAAGCCGGTGTGGCGGGTCTGCTCCGACGAGGGGATGCGAGCGCCGACATGATGGTGCGCACCATCGTCAAGGTCGCCTCCGGCGACGGCGAGGTGCCCGCCGACCTGCTGGGCCGCCTGCTGGAACAGGTCGGGCGCCTCCAGCGGCAGGTGCTCGCGCCGCGCGGACTGACGTTCACGGGCCTCACCCCGCGGGAGACCGAGGTGCTGCGGCTGGTCGCCGACGGACTCGACACCAGCGAGATCGCCTCCCGGATGTGCTACAGCGAGCGGACGGTGAAGAATGTGCTGCACGACCTGACCACTCGGCTGCAGCTGAAGAACCGCACCCATGCGGTGGCGTACGCGGTGCGAGAGGGTCTGATCTGACTGACCACGTTGCCGGCGGGAGGTGATCGCGATCGACCTCATCTGTGAGGCGTGCGGTGAGCCGAATCCACCGGGCACGCAGTTCTGCCGCAACTGCAACGAGTTCCTGGCCTGGGACAAGGCCTCGACCGAGTCGCCGCCCTCGACCACCACAGGCACCGCGACCGCCACGAGCACCGGGCCGACCGTGCCCGTCGGCCCGGTCGCCGCGGAGACGCTGCCGACCAGTCAGCAGCAGACCGTCGCCCTCCCGGCGCCGGGCGACCAGTCGACCGTGGACCAGACGGCCGTCCAGCCGGACTACGGGGACCAGGGCTACGGGGATCAGGGCTATGTAGATCAGGGGTACGTGGACCAGGGGTATGGGGACCAGGGCTACGTCGACCAGACCCAGGTCGAGCAGCCGTACACCGAGATCACCTGCCCGACCTGCAGCACGGTGAACCCGCCGACCCGGCGCTTCTGCACGCACTGCGGGTACAGCTTCGTCGCCGACTACGGCACCGACCCGTACGTGGACTGGAGCGCCTGGACACCGCAGGCGATGGCCGCCCGGGACCGCGAGGCCGCCAGGGCCTACCGGCGATCGCTGCCACCCCTCTACCGCTGGCGCCGGGTGATCATCGCGGTGATCGTCTTCGTGCTGTTCATCGGGTTCGGCGCCCTCCTCCAGCTGGGGCCGGTCGCGCTGGCCCAGGACGGCTGGCACCGCCTGACGAAGCAGTACGTGACGGTCTCCGGTGTTCAGGTGATGGTCAACCCGACGACGGCCTCCGCCCCCGGGTCGGAGCCCCAGTCCCTGGTCGACAGCTCGCAGCAGCAGTGGACGATGGCGTGGGCGCCGACGGGCGAGTCGCCGGCCTGCGGAGCCGCTCCCGGGACAGGCACGCTGATCTTCACGTTCCCGGCCACCCGGGTGCGGCAGGTGATCGTCTGGCCCGGGCTGGACGCGGGCAATCCCCAGCGCGATCTCCAGGCCCAACCGCGGGTGATCGCGATCGGCTTCCCCGACGGCTCCTGTCAGTCAGCTCCGCTGGACAAGGCCGCGGGACCGCAGCGGATCGCCGTCGACAGCGGCGTGCCGGTGACCCAGCTGCGACTCGGCATCGCCTCCGCCTATCCGGTCACTCCCGATACCAAGCCCTTGATCAGCCTGACCGAGGTGACCATCCGCGCGTTCCCCGAGTGATCACGGTCGGCGCCGAGATCACGGGTCGGGCTGGGCGGTGAAGCAGGTCCCGCCGCCCTGAGCCGTGATGATGCCGGGGCACGCGACGTCGGCGTCCGCCTGGCTGGGGAAGGGCCCGACGAAGACGACCCACGACCCTTCGGGGGTCGGCGTCGACACCGGCGGCGGTGTCGTGGAGTAGAGGACCAGGCGGGAGTAGTTGACGGTGTCCAGGTACTTCGCCTGGATACCTTGGGCAGCCAGCTGCTGGAGGTGGAGCTGCACGTCGGACTCGGCCACGGTCTTCGGCAGCACGTCGGCGACGGCGATCCACTGCTGCTTCATGATCGGGTCCGTGTTGGGGTCACCCGGGCTGAAGGTGGGAGTGGCAGTGGGTGAGGACGTCGACGTGCTCGGTGTGGGAGTCGGCGTCGGAACCGGCGCCGCCGTCGTCGCCGGGTTGGTCGGTGTCGGGGTCGGCACGGGCGTCGGCGGCGCGGCGGCCGTCGTGGCGCAGACCAGGTCGGAGGGCGGACCGGTGGACTTCGCCCGGGTGACGGCGAGTCGGAAGCAGACCTCCTTCTCCGGCGGCAGACCGACCACGTCGGTGCCGGTCAGGGCCGCGTCCATCGGGTCGTTCTTGATCACGTTCTTGGTCGCCGGATCCACCTGCTGGAGGTCGTAGCGCTCCGCCGACTCGACCGCGTCCCAGGCCAGCGACACGCTGCTCGGCGTCACCCCGACCACCCGCAGCACGCCCTTGGGTGGTGCCCCGCGGGGGTAGAGGTCGGGCACCGGCGTCTCCGTCCGGGTCAGCGCGAACGCGACCAGGGCGACCGTGCCGGCGACCAGCAGGACCAGCAGGGTCAAGAGGCCCCGGGACAGGATGGGCTTCTGGTTCAGCGCGGCGTCGATCACCGGTCGGGACGGATCGCCGTACGGGACGGCCGGCGGCGGCTGGGTGCCGCCGTCCAGCGGCTCGCCGATCACCTGGAACGGGATGCGTACCGGGGTACCGCGCAGGAACGGGCGCTTGGTCCGGGCCGACAACCGCACGGCCGTCTGGCCGCCCGGAGGAAGATCGACGTACGACGGGCTGACGTAGAAGCCCAACGCATCATCGGGATCGCGGGCGACCAGCTGCAGCTGGGCCGGGGAGTTGCCCCAGTTGCTGAGCTGGATGACGTGTCGACCACGCCAGCGACCGGTGGACGTGACCGGGATGATCTTCGCCTGCAGGCTGTGCAGCTCGCCGATCTCGAGGTCTGCCTCGGCCGCCGCGCTGGTGTTGGCGTCGAGTGTCGAGGAGGCCAGCACGCCGAACGGGACCACGCCACTGAGGGCGCTGCCGTCCGACGGTGGCGAGAGGATCACTGCCGCCGTGGCGTCCTGCTGGGGGTAGACCGAGATCTCCGGTGGGACCACCTCGGCCCAGGCCGCGGCCGGCCCGAGCACCTGCAGCCAGTAGCCCTCGACCAGGTTGCCCGTGTTGGTGACCGTGACCGTGACCCGGACCTGACCACCGGGCTGCACAGCGGCATGCTCGGTGTCCAGGCTGATCAGCGGGTCCGCCACAGTCGAATGCTAGGGCCGGGCGGGAGCGAGCGCGAGCAGGTGCCCGATCGGGCAGCGAGCCATGCCCTCGGCTGGATTCCGCGCAGCCGAGCCGAGGACCCTGTCGGATTGGCAGGCAGCTCCCGGCGCCAGATTCGTCAGATTCAGCCGGACCTCCACGAGTCCGACGTGCCGACCACCAGGCGACGTACGTTCGGTCCCCTGCGCCTCATCGCAGGCTTATGTAGGGAACGTAGACCCGCACTGCACAGCGTGTCCGACGGAGATCGGAGTGCGCGATCGGGCACCGACCGGTGCCCTCGAATCGGCATCCCGGCCCTGCCCCAGCAGACGTACGGGAGGGCATCCTGCTCAGGTGATCCACGAGGTGGACTCCGCGCTGCGCACGTTGATCGAACGTGAGGCCGCCGGTATGCGCGATGTCGAGATCGTCTTCGACGCCCCGACCCGGGAGTGGGCCGGGCGCCGCAACTCGCCCACCATCGACGTCTACCTGTACGACATCCGCGAGGACCTGCGCCGACGCGAGCGCGGGATGCACAACGTCTACGACGAGTCCAACCTCGTCGTGTCGCGTCGCCTTCCTCCCCGTCACTTCAAGCTGTCCTACCTGGTCACGGCCTGGACGCAGCGACCCGAGGACGAACACCGGTTGCTCTCGTCGCTGCTGCTCTGCTTCCTCAAGTACGACGCGCTGCCCGCCGACGTGCTGACCGGGCCCTTGACCGAGCTCGGACTGCCCATCCCCATCACGATCGCGTTGCCACCACCCGAGGACAGGGCCTTCGCCGACGTCTGGTCGGCATTGGGAGGAGAACTCAAACCCTCCATCGACATCGTGGTGAGCACACCGCTGGACACCGGTCAGAGCTTCCACACCGGCCCCCCGGTCGAGGTGCCGCCGCGGGTCAGTCTCGGCGGTTCGTACGGGTGGCCCACGCGGGAGACCAAGAGCCGGGACGGGGTCGAGCGGTGGCCCGCAGGGACCACCGGCCCGACGCCCGGTCGGTCCGCAGCCGAGAACGACGAGAGCGACCCACCGGCCGCAGGTGGCAAGCGGTCCTCCAGCACCCGGGCCGGAGGGCGGGCCAAGGCATCGTCCGGCAAGGCAGGCGACGACACCGCGCCGGGTTCCGCTTCGGCTGGAGCCGACGACGCCACGACCTCCAGCGGCTGGGACCTGGCCACCGGTTGGGCGAACGCCATGGCGCCCCCGGGCTCAGCGGAGTCGTCCGAGCTGCTGCCGGAGCGTGCGGCAGGTCGCCCGACGACCGGCACCGGTCGCACCCAGACCGGCGCGGCGGCTGATCAGGACGCAGACGACAGCGCGGACGCGTCGGCCACCCCAGCGGCCAAGAAGTCTGCGAGCGGGACCAAGTCCGGCGGTCGACCCGGCACGCGGGTGGCGATCACCCGGACGCGACAGACCAAGAAGAAGCCATGACCCGACAGCGGGGCCCGCGTCCGTGAGCACACCCGACCTCGCCTACCTCCTCGGCCGGGCCCAGCTCGTCGAGGGTCGGGTGCGAGACCTGGTGGCGCTCCGGCGCGCCGGCGACCCGTCCCCGGACGACCCGTTCCGGGGCCTGTACGTGAGCGAGGAGACGGTCGAGCAGCTCCTCGCCACCCAGACAGCGGCGGTCCACCCCCTGCACAGTGAGACCCGGGTCGAGCTCGAAGCCGACGCCGATGCGGCCGAGTCCACCGGGCAGGTGCTGCGGTTGCGACGGCTCGCCCGAACGGCCGGTCTCACTCCTCTGGACGTCGAGCTGCTGATGATCGCGCTCCTCCCGGATCTGGACAGCCGGTTCGAGCGTCTGTACGGCTACCTCAACGACGACGTGACCCGGCGCCGTGCCTCGGTCGGGCTGGCCCTGCAGCTGGCCGGCGAGTCGGCCATGGCGGCGGGCGCCCGTGCCCGGCTGGAGCTGAGCCGGCCACTGGTCAGCCGGGGACTGATCGTGGTCGAGGAGCCCGAGCGTCCCTTCCTCACCCGTGGGCTGCGGGTGCCCGACCGGGTCGGGGCTCACCTGCTCGGCGACGACGCACCGGCCGCGGGACTGGCCAATCTGATCGACGAGGTCGGCCCCTACTGGGCTCCTGTGGCCGACCAGCTCGGTCGCGCGCTGTCGGCCGGCGTACGCCTGGTCCACCTGCGCGAGCGAGTTGTCGGCACCGGGTCGGCGGTGGCGGTCGCGGCGCTGTCGGCGGCGTCACTGGGCGCGTTGACCCTCGATCTGACCCGCCTGGGCAGCGTCGCGCCGAGCGAGGCAGCTGCCCTGGCTGACCTGGCGATCCGCGAGGCCCTGCTCCTCGGTGCCGGTCTGGTGGCCGGACCGGTGGAGGTGCTCGCCGAGACCGGCGCGGAGCCCATGCACCGGCTGACCGCGGCGGACATCCCGGTGCTGCTCGTCGGCTCGACCACCTGGGATCCGCAGTGGTCGACGGAGAGCCCGTTGCTCGCCGATGCACCGGTGCTCGGGGGGCGTGAGCGGCTGGCGTTGTGGGAGCGGGAGCTCGGGGCACACGACCCCTCCCTCGATCCGGCCTCGTTGGCCGTCCACCTGGCGCTCGGCCCCGGCCAGGTCGCCAAGGCCGTCCGCGCCGCCGAGGCCTCCGCCCGGATGACCGGCGGCCCCGTTTCCGCCGACGACCTGCGACGGGGCGTACGCGCTCAGAATGCGGCGGGGCTCGAGCGGCTGGCCCGACGGATCGTGCCCGAGGTGGCGTGGGCCGATCTCGTGCTGGCGCCGACGGTGACCCGCGGGCTCAAGGAGGTCGCCGCCCGGGCCCGCCATCGCGACACGGTGCTCACCGACTGGCGGATGCGGCGCGGCGGTGGTCGTGGGCACGGCGTGACGGCGCTGTTCGCCGGCGACTCCGGGACCGGGAAGACGATGTCGGCCGAGGTGATCGCGTCCGACCTGGGACTCGACCTCTACACCGTCAATCTCGCCACCGTCGTCGACAAGTACATCGGGGAGACCGAGAAGAATCTGGAGCGGATCTTCACCGAAGCCGGCGGGGTCAACGCGGTCCTCTTCTTCGACGAGGCGGACGCGATCTTCGGCAAGCGCAGCGACGTCCGCGACGCCCACGACCGCTACGCCAACATCGAGAGCGCCTACCTGCTGCAGCGACTGGAGACCTTCGACGGGCTGGCGATCCTGGCGACGAACCTGCGCGCCAACATCGACGACGCGTTCACCCGGCGGCTGGACGCCATCATCGACTTCCCCGAGCCGACCGAGGAGCTCCGGCACTCGCTGTGGCAGCGCTGCCTGGCGCCGCCGCTGCCGCTCGGGAACGACATCGACTACGACTTCCTGGCCTCGTCGTTCGACTTCGCCGGCGGCAACATCCGCTCCGCGTCGACCACCGCCGCCTATCTGGCGGCCGCCGACTCAGCGCCGGTCGGCATGCTGCACCTGGTGGCCGCGGTGGAACAGGAGTACCGCAAGATGGGCCGGCTCGTCCTGGAGAGGGAGTTCGGCCGCTACTACTCGATGATCGCCTGAGCGCACGAGATCCTGCCCTTTCGGGCACGCGTGCGTGCGCCTCCTGACCCACCGGAGGACCTGGTACGTCCGGACGACCCGTGTCACAGTGGAGGGGTCGCCCACTCGCGGAGGTTGTGGTCATGCACGAACATCGGTACGACGAGCGCGTCGAGACGCTGCGACCCGCGGCATCAAGGATCGACCAGGACGTCAGCGCCCACACCGGCAAGGCAGCCGCCGCCGGTCGCAAGGATGCGTTGGGCGCCGAGGAGATCCTCGGTCTGCAGCGCAGCGTCGGCAACGCCGGAGTGTCCTCGATGCTGGAGGAGGAGCGCTCACCCGTGCACGACGTGATCTCCTCCGGCGGGCGACCGCTGGAGCCCGAGGTGCGCACCGACATGGAAGCCCGGATGGGCCACGACTTCAGCGACGTCCGGGTGCACGACGACTCGGCGGCAGCCGCATCGGCGTCGGCGGTGAACGCGCACGCGTACACGGTGGGGTCCAACATCGTGTTCCAGCGGGACACCTACAACCCCGGCTCCAACGAGGGTCGGACGACGCTGGCCCATGAGCTGACGCATGTGGTTCAGCAGCGCAGTGGCCCCGTCGACGGAACGTCCGCCGCCGGTGGGATCAAGGTCAGTGACCCGTCCGACCGCTTCGAACGGGAGGCGTCCGCCAACGCCGAGCAGGTGATGTCCGCCCCCACGCCGGTGCAGACCCTGAGCACGACCGGGCCCGCCGTCCAGCGCGAGGCCGAGGAGGAAGAAGAGGTCCAGGGACTCTTCGTCCAGCGCCACGCCGGCCACGACCATGACGAGGAACCGGTGCAGGGTCTGTTCGTGCAGCGTGAGGCACCCGAGGAAGAGGAAGAGGCCGTGCAGGGCCTTTTCGTGCAGCGGGAGGGTGCTGAAGAGGAAGAGGAGCTGCCGGCCTGACACCGGCATCGCTCGTCGCCATGTGACGCCAGACGCGAGCGGATCAGTCCTCCAGATCGGATTCCATCTCGCGCCGCAACGATTCCATGTCAATCGAGGACAAGATGTCCTCGGCCTCCTCCGCCTCTGCGTCGCTGATTCCCATGTCCCACTGTTCGCGGTCCTGAGTGGACTCCGTGGACTCCGTGGACTCCGTGGACTCCGGCTCTTTCGATTCGGTCATGATCCGGCTCCTACCTTCGCCATTCCGGCAACCTTGGCGTTGACTGCATTCACTACCGTACGGAGTTTGTCCAGTCGCGCACGCAGTGCCTGTATCGAACGCGGGTCGATCACGATGCCGTTATCGGCTGCGACTTCTTCAACCGTCGGCACCCGCAGCTCGACCCCTGCCATTCTCAGCTTGAGCAGCGCTTCGATGCTGGCTTGCTTCTCCTCGCGGGTCTGCTTCTTCCCGTGGTAGAGCCCCGTCATGCTGAGCACCATGCTCGATCGCTCCGCCGCAGCGAACCTGTTCAGCGTCACACCGCAGCGCGGGCACGGGCTCTTCGTCAGAGTCACCTCGAGACGGTTGCGCTCCCCGGGGGGCGGCTTGGCCAAGGTCTCCCGATTGGACCGAACATAGCTGACGAGCTCGTCCTCGGCGTGGTGGCTCTCGTCGACGCTCTCCTGCCGTGGCAGGGCCTGACCGTTCCACCGAGCAGCCAGGGCCACGTGCGGCACTCCGGTTGCGCGACCGCTCGTACCCACCCGGACTTTGAAGTCCTTCTCGAGCAGTGTGGTGACCGCCGGGACTGCAACGGTTGCCATCCGCGAGACTGTTACCTCGAAGGCGAGACTCCCGGGACCCTGCGGCCGGGCGTGGATCCCAGTGACGCCCTGACCGCGGTACTGCCCGTAGACCCCAGAGACGGCAGCGCGAACGCGGGTGGGGTCGTCCACCGTACTGCCCAGCCGGCCGCGCAGGGCCACCTCGGCGTCACTCTTGGCCTTGGCACTGGCTGCCGAGTCACGAGGCCCGGCGGCACCCCCCTTCTTCTTCCGCTTCAGCTTCCCCAGCAGCTTCTTGCCGTACTTGACGACGCCGCCGATGATGCCGTCGACCACCTTGCCGACCGGCTTCTGGATGGTCTCGAGGATCTTCTTGATCTTCTCGGCGATGCCGCCCAGCCCGAGCAGTGAGGCCAGTCCGCTGATCACCATCGGTACGGCCTTGCCGAGAGTGGCCTCAATCAGGGCCGCCACCTTGCCGACCCCGCCGGCGGCGATGGACTCCACCGAGTCGATGACCGAGTTGACGAAGTCGCCCAGTCGCTCGGCGTTGTCGGCGAACCACATCACCGCGTCGTAGATCATCTTGCAGGCTTTGATGAACGCTGCGGCGGGATTCAGCAGGGAGATCAGCCAGGTGAGGCCGGCGGTGATCACCTTGGTGATCACGAACTCCCGGATCTGACTCATCACCTGCTCCTTGAGATCACTGATCTTGGTGACGATCCACTTCCACAGCCCGCCGACACCCTCGGTGGTCAGGATCTGGACGACCTCCACCGCCTTCTCCATCGCGGTGATCACCCACTCGGGCAGCACCTTGGCCAACCGAGCCCTGATCGAGGCCCAGGTCAGACCGAGCAGCGACAGGATCAGACCGACGATGCCCTTCAGGTCGAAGGTGGCCGGGATCTCGATGCCCGCCTCGGCCAGCGCACCGAACAACCAGGACTGCAGGCCCTTCTTGAGGTGCTCGAGGATGTTGGCGCCGAAGTTCATCACGCCCGTCTTGACCGCGTTGACGAAGTTCCCCAGGAACCCGATCGGGTCCTTGATGATCTTCTCGACCGCCCCGGCTGCCCGGGCCAGCACACCCATGAGCATGCTCTTCAGCTTCAGGATGGTCTCGATCGCCCCACCGATCGCATCCTTGGCCTTGTCCCACAGGCCCTTGTTCTCCTCCTGCATCTTGGTGATCTCGTCGTCCACGACCTGCCGGGCGGCAACGTACTTCTCGGCGAGGTCCTCGGCGAGGGACTGGGACTTCTCGTCGATGGACTCGGTCAGGGAGTCGAACCGGGAACCGATGTCCTTGGCGGCCTGCTGGCCGACGGACCGCAGTGCGGGATCCAGCCGTTCGACGTAGGCAGCGATCTCCTGTCGGCCCCTGGCCACCCGGTCCTTGGCTCTGGTCAGCTCCCGGCCGATGATGTCCGCCACGCTCGAGATCACCTTCGACATCTCGGTCTCGTACAGCTTCTTGGACTGGTCGCAGATCCGCTGCACCTCGGGCGGGAGCGGCTTGAACTGGTCCGCCACCCACTGGGCCCAACCGGACGGACCGGAGTAGCGCTCGTCCTTGTAGCGCTCCATCCTGGTGGTGAGATCACTGGTGAAGGCCGACTTCGCGCGTTGCTCACCGGCCTCGAACTCGGTGGTCACCAGCGCATCCAGCCCGTTGAGGATGGCGTCGACGTCGGTCTTGGACGCGTCGAAGATCGTTCTGATCTTGGCCGCCACCTCGGCCCGCTTCTGCTCGTCGGCCGACCGGGCCTGCTGCTGCCCGCCTGTCACCTGCTGGAGCCCGGTCGCGCGACCGGCGACCATGGCCGCGACGGTCTGTGCACCGGAGCCCTGGGCGGACTGCTGGGCAGCGGCCAGCTGCTGGCCCTCTCCCTGGCGGAAGGCGGCCGGAGCGGTCGCGCTGTGCGCCTCACCCTCCTTCTTCGCGGCCAGCGCCCCGGTGAACTCCGGTTCGTTGGACTTGGCGAGCTGCTCCTCCGTGACTCCCGACTCGGCCATCTTCTGATCGGTCGCGGCCGGTCCGTTGCCGAGGTTCGTCTGCTCGCTCGGCGCCTTCGTCGGCATCGCCGCGCCAGCCCCCACCGCTGGAGGGGACCCCGCCGGTGGGACCGGCGGGAGCTCGGTGACGGGTTTGTCTCTGGCCTGTGCGACGTCCGGCGCCTTGGCTGAGGCGTCCGCCATGGGTTTGGCGGAGGCATCCTTTCCCGCGGTGACCTTGCCTCTGACCTCGGCAGCAACGGCATCGGACTTGCCGGATGAGGCGAAGGTGTCGGCTTCATCGAGGTTCTTGGGCGTCTGCTTGGCGATCGCCGCGGTCACAGCGGCGATGAACGCCGCCTTGTCGAAGCCCGGCGTCGGCGCCGCGCCCATCTCACCCGCCTTCGCGGCCTTGGCCTGAGCCTCCTTGTCGTCCGCCGGGGGTCTGGCGGCGCGCGCTGCCTCGTCCGCCTTCGCCTTGGCCGGCGCATGAGCCGTCAGCCCTCGGCGCGCCGCGGACAGCCTGGACTGCGTCGCTGTGAATCCAGCGTGTTCGGTCGGGACCGGTGGACGCGGCGGAACCGGTGGCGGAGGTATCGAGGCCGGGGCTCCGGCGAGCCGCTGAGCGACCGGCGAGCTCTCGGTCTGCAGGGTCGCCTCGGTCGGAGCCGTGCGTGCCGCACCGTCCAGCAGGGCCCCCACCGCCGCATTGCCCGCCGCCGCCTGCAGTCCGAGCAGCCCCCGCCCGTTCGGCGCCGGGGCGATCTGGCGTACGGGAGCCTTGCGCACCCCTGCCGACCCGGCCCGCGAGACGGCGGCGGTGGGTGCCCTCTCGACCGGCGCGCGCATCTCGTCTGGCCCGGGCGCGCGCATGGGTCCAACTCTGGCCAGCAACCGAGCCGAGCGCCTCGATCGCCGACGCACACGTCCGGGACGTCCCGGGTGCCTGATCGGGCAGTCGAGACTGCCCTCCGCCGCGTCCGCGGGGACGTACCGGTCGGAACGCGCTCGGGCGAGGCTGCATTAGGCCACGTTCACACCCAAGGAGCCCAGCATGCCGCCGTATCAGTCACCCGGTGTCTATGTCGAGGAGGTCGCAGCGGGAGCCCGCCCCCTGGAAGGCGCAGGCACCGCCGTCGCCGCCTTCATCGGCCTTGCCGAAGAGGGTCCGTTCAACGCGCCGACCCTGGTCAGCAACTGGACACAGTTCACGACGACCTTCGGCGGCTTCGTCGCCGGGTCCTACCTGGCGCAGTCCGTCTACGCCTACTTCCAGAACGGCGGCGGCAACGCCTACGTCGTCCGCGTCGGCCAGGGCGACACCGGTGGACCGGCGCCCCGCAGCGCCCGGGCCAAGGAGCTGGCCGCCAGCCCCAGCGCGCAGATCGGCCGCTTGAAGGTCGTCGCGCTGGATCCCGCGGCCGCACCGGGTGACGTCAGCGTCGAGATCACCGACGCCGGCGGCGACAACGTGACCGAGGACATGTTCCGTCTGGTGGTCAAGGTCAAGGGCGAGGTGGTCGAGGAGTTCGACCGAGCCAACTTCGCTCGTGGCAAGCAGAACGTGGTGACGATGGTCAACGCCGTCTCCAAGACCGTCCAGCTCGAGGACACCAGCACCGGCGCCGTCGTCCGGCTCGCCAACGGCGAGACGACACTGGTGGCACCCGCCCCCGCGGCAGCCGTACCCTCCACCCGGCTCAGCGCCGACGACTACGTCGGCGACGTGGCCGAACGGACCGGTTTCGGCGGTCTGGAGGCGATCGAGGACATCACGATGCTCTGCGTGCCGGACCTGATGAGCGCCTACCAGCAGGGCGCCATCGACCTGGACCAGGTCCAGGCCGTGCAGAGCGCCATGATCACCCACTGCGAGCTGATGGGTGACCGGGTGGCGATCCTCGACGCCCCTCCCGGCATGAACGCCCAGCAGATCAAGGAGTGGCGGGTCGACAAGGCGCGCTACGACTCGATGTACGCGGCGCTCTACTGGCCCTGGGTGCAGACCATGAGCCCGGCCACCGGGCAGCTGTCCTTCATGCCGCCCTCCGGCCACATCGCCGGCATCTGGGGTCGCAACGACGCCACCCGGGGCGTGCACAAGGCGCCGGCCAACGAGATCGTCCGCGGCGCCATCGATCTCGAGATCAACATCACCCGCAACGAGCACGACCTGCTGAACCCCGAGGGGATCAACGTCATCCGGGCCTTCCCGGGCCGTGGCATCCGCGTCTGGGGAGCCCGGACGCTGTCCTCGGATCCCGCCTGGCGCTACCTCAACATCCGCCGGCTGTTCAACTACCTGGAGAAGTCCATCTTGAACGGGACGAACTGGGTCGTCTTCGAGCCGAACGACCGCGCTCTGTGGGCCAAGATCCGTCGCACCATCGCCGCCTTCCTGGTGATGGAGTGGCGGGCCGGAGCGCTCTTCGGTTCCACCCCCAGCGAGGCGTTCTACGTCAAGTGCGACGACGAGACCAACCCGGCCGAGGGAATCGACGCCGGCCAGGTCGTCTGTGAGATAGGCGTGGCCCCGGTCAAGCCGGCGGAGTTCGTGATCTTCCGCCTGGCCCAGTTCTCCGGCGGCACCAGTCTGGTCAGCGAGTAGTTCCCTCCACCTCCATCTTGACCACAGAAAGGAAAGCAGATGCCACTTCCCGATGGCGACAGTTCAGTCGGCCACTCGTTCGGGCTGGAGTTCGACGGGGTGATGATCAAGAGCATCACCGAGATCAGCGGTCTCAAGATCGAGCAGGACGTCGTCGAGTTCAAGGAGAACGGACCCGACGGCAAGTACCAGCTCCGCCGGCTCCCGGGTCGCCCCAAAGCCCCCGACATCACGCTGACCCGCGGCCTCACCGGGGACAACAGCTTCGACAAGTGGATCGAGAGCAGCCGGTTCGGCAAGATGGCCGACTCCCGCAAGGGCGGTTCGGTGATCGTCTTCGACTACGAGGGAGCTGAGGTCAAGCGCTACAAGCTGACCAACGCCTGGCCGAAGAGCCTGGAGGTCGGCACCCTCAAGGCCGGTGACACCTCCTACCTGTCGGAGAAGCTCACCCTGACCTGTGAGTCGATCGAAGTCCAGGGCGGCTGACCATGCGACGCGGGACGTTGATCATTCCGGAGCCGACCGGCGCGGTGGATGCCTCCTCAGCGGGGGCCGGCGAGGCACCGCCGCGTCGGGAGACACTGGTCACGGAGTTCAGCTTCCTGCTGCCGCGGGGTTACGTCGACCGGTCCGGCACGGTCCATCGCGACGGCGTGATGCGACTGGCGACGGCCCGCGACGAGCTGGTGCCGCTGCGTGATGATCGGGTCCGGGAGAACCCGGCCTATCTCACGGTGGTGCTGCTGTCGCGGGTCATCGAGCGGATCGGCACCATCGACGACATCCATCCCGGCATCGTCGAGGACCTGTTCGCCACCGACCTGGCGTTCCTGCAGGACCTCTACCGTCGGGTGAACACCGAGGGGCACACGCGGGCGACCGTCACCTGCCCCTCGTGCGACCACCACTTCGCCGTCGACGTCTCCGGGGGGCGCCTGGGGGAATCCTGACGTACGCGACCGACCGGCTCTACTCCGAGATCGCGTACGTCGCCTACTACCTGCACTGGTCTCGCGAGGAGATCCTCGACCTCGAGCACGCGGAGCGTCAACGGTTCGTCCGCGAGATCGGTGCCCTCAACACCCGCATCTCAGGCGACTGAGCAGCGGGCATCGATCTGTCCGGAGGAGTGTCGACCATGCGGTGGCCTTGGGAGCGGGTGCCCTGGGGGCGGGGTCGCGGAGCCGACGCGTCGGACGCGTCGGCGGGCGATGCCGCCGGTCCGGCGTCCGGCTCCGCGGAGCCCGGGGACGGCAGCGCGTTCCGCTCCGCGCCCGCCTCGGCGCCCGCCGCCTGGACCCGGCTGCCACCCCTGCAGCGCAGCGTCTCGGACACCACCGCGATCGCACCGCCGTCCGCATTCCGGTCCTCGCTGACCACGCACCAGAACCCCAGCTTCCTCGCCCCGCTGGGACACCTGGTCGATCCGGAGGGTCCGGGTGGGGTCGTCGGAGGACTGGCGTCGTCGGTCGGTGGCCCCATCCCGTACGAGGGTGTGGACGAGCTCCGGGTTCCCGACCGGCCGGCCCGACCAGCCGCGCCCGCCGTCCAGCGGAGGATCGCGACACTCCGGCCGGACTCCCCCGTCGCACCGGAACCCGACGTGGCGATCCCTACCAGCGACCGCGCCGGCGGGATCGCCGACGTCGACAGCGCCACCCTCACTCCGGGTCACCTCGACGTGTCGGGCGCCGGCAGCGGCGAGGCGTCGGCAGCCGAGACGCCCGCCCCCGCCCCTCTCGTGGTGGCCCGCCTCGCGGATGCTCCCGAGTCCCCGCAGTCCGTGCAATCCCCGCAGCCCGTGCAAGCCCCGCAACCCCTGCAGTCCCCGCAGTCGGACCTCGTCGACTCGGCCCACGAGGCCGAACCGAGCCTGAGCGCGACGTTGGGCGCCGGCGGGGCTGAGAGCATCGCGACCGCCGACCCGTCACCGATCCCGAGCGCCGCACCGTTCTCGGTGTCCGCACCGGTCCCGGTGCCTGCACCGGAACGGGCACAGGTCCCGCTCCCCGTTGCCGTGCAGCGAACTGCGGACCCGGCGATCTCGGGACCACGCTCGACGTCCGTGGCGAGACCGGTGAGCGGCACCACGACCCCAGCCACGCTCCGACCGGTGACCCCGAGCGGGGCCGCACCGCCGGCCGGGCCCCTCGACGAGCTGGTGGTGGCACGGCCGGCGGCGGAGCCTGCGGTCCAGCGGCTCGACCGGCAGTCTGCGGCCGAGGTGCAGGTCGAGCGGGCCGCGTCCGCGCCGCAGCCGGCCCCGGAAGCGTCCACACCAGAAGCGGCCGCACCGGAAGCTGTCGCACCCGATCCGTCCACACCGGAACCCCTGGCGCCTGAGCCACCCACGACGGACGCCATGACCACCGGACTCCTGGCCAGCGGTCCGCCGCTCGTGTCGACGACCCGGAGCGACCCGACCGAGGGCGTGCCGGCGGCACCGGTGGGCGGCGACTCGACGCCGCTGACCGTGGCGAGCGGACCGCACCGGTCCTCGGTGACCGGCCCGACGCTGCAGCGCCGGTTCGCGGACCCTGGGCCCACCCCGCAGGTCACCTCCACACCGGCCCCGACGCACCCGGCGTCCTGGTCCGCCTCAGCGACAGGGGCCCCGGGGAGCGGACCGACCGGGACCGGGGGATCCGCGCCCGGACTCGACGACCAGGGCTATCCACCCCTCATCGCCCGGTCCGTGCAGCGCACCGCCGCCGAAGGTGGGCCGGTCGGTTCACCGCTCGACCCGGCTCCGCGGACGCACCCGGAAGCGGTCCCGACCGCGTACGACGCCCCCCTCAGTGGTTTCAGTGCGGCGATCTCCGCACTGCAACATCCCGGGCAGGGGACTCCGCCGGACGGAGAGGCAGGCTCGCCCGAGACCGGCCCGACGTCGAGCCGGGACCCGCAGCTCGTGGTGGCACGACGGGTGGCCCCGGACGAGCTCGGCCAGCTGCCCACGGCGGACGTACGGCTGCAACGCGCCGTATCCGCCTCACCGGCGCTCGTCCCTCCCCCGGCCCTGACCCAGCGCAGCCTCATCGCCGGCCGGGCTCCCCTCGCCTCGCTCCCCGACGCGCCCAGGAGCGGAGCGGCGGTCCGGACGACGCCCGCGGTGCAGCGACTGCGCTACGAGGACGTGGCCGGTCCGAGCGACAGCCCGACCTTCGATCGGTCGCTCGTCGCCGATGATCCGGCGAGCGTCGGGGGCGGGGTCGGCGCCCCAGGCCCGGCACTGTTCACGGCTCCCGCCCCCGCCGCCTGGACTCCGGTTCCCCCGCCGTACGCGGGATCTGCCCGGACGGAGGGCTTCTCACCTCCGGGGCCCTTCGGCTCGGGGTCTGCGCCCGGGGTCCCCCCGGCTCCCCTGCAGCGGGCCGCGGTCGGCGCGGTCGGGCGGGTGGACGCCCCGACGTACCCGCGTCTCGCCGAGCCGTTGTCCCCGATGGTCGTGCCGTCGCCGCCGGGGGCCGACCCGCCCGCGATGGTCCAGCGACACGTCGAAGCGCCGTCACCGAGCGCCCCTGTCGCCTCGACGGTGGCCGCCGAACCGCCCCCGGTGGCCGTCTCGAGCCGAACGGTCGGCCTGGCCGAGATGTTCGCGATGGCCGCGGCCCAGTCCTCGGGCGGCGAGGCCAGCATCCAGCGCAGCGCGGTCGAGAGCTCGCCGGCGCCTGACGGATCCCCGGCGGTGGCGCCTCCGGCGGCATCCTCAGCCGGGCCTGCCGGACCGGCGGCGTCGGCCGCTCCGATGAACAGCTCGGAGCTCGAGGAGATGGCTCGGCGCCTCTACGAGCCGTTGTCCGCCCGCTTCCGCGCCGAGCTGTGGCAGGACCGGGAACGATCCGGCCTGCTCACCGATCTCCGACCCTGAACTCGAAGGAACACACCATGGCCGCTGCAAAGGGCATCTCCGATCCGCTGGACGCTTCCACCGACCCGGCCGTCAGCGTGTGCTTCACCGTCACCGTGGACGGGGAGAACCTGGGCTACTTCAGCAGCTGCGAAGGGCTCGGTGCCGAGGTCGTCATGGAGCAGCGGGAGGAGGGCGGCAACAACGGCTTCGTCTGGCAGCTGCCCAGTCGGATCAAGTACACCAACGTCAAGCTCTCCCGGGCCGTCGGCCGGGACAGCCACAAGATCACCGAGTGGTTGATCGGCTTCGCCACCGAGGTGACCCGCAAGACGGCCTGCATCACGGCGATGACCGGCGACCGTCAGGTCGTGGCGAGCTGGAGCCTCGACGGTGTGATGCCGGTGCGCTGGTCGGGGCCGAGTCTCAACCTCGACTCACCGAAGGTGGCCATGGAGACGCTGGAGCTCGCGCACCACGGGTTCCTTCCCGAGGGGGCCGGCCAGTGACCACCGCGGTCGCCCTGGCGGGCAGCACAGGCCCCGTCGGTGTCCCCGGTGACGCAGGAGCCGGCGGCAAGGCCGTCGTCGGACGGCCCACCATGGACAAGGCCAAGCTGACGGTCTACACCCCCGACCCGACACCCGACGGCTACAAGCCCGGCGCGATGAAGGACACCATCGGCTTCCAGTTCAATCCCAAGGAAGTCACGATCGCGAAGTCGGCCAAGTGGGAGAGGAAACCCAACAAGTCCGCCAAGGGAGCGCCCCCGGTGGAGTTCACCGGCTCGGATCCCTGCAAGCTGACCGTCGAGATGTTCTTCGACGCCACCGGCGCCAAGGACGGATCGGTGCTGGAGGTCGTGGAGAAGCTGTTCGGCTGCTGCGTGCCCACCGAGAAGAGCGCCGGCCAGAAGAAGCCGACCCCGCCGTTGGTGGTGCTGCAGTGGGGCGGCATCTCGACCTTCCCGGCGGTGATCACCTCCGTCAGCGCCAAGTACACGCTCTTCCGCGGCGACGGGACACCGATCCGCGCCATCTGCAGCGTGTCGATGGAGGAGATGCCGGGCTCTCCCCCTCGACAGAACCCGACGTCGGGCAGCGACAGCATCCGTCGGGTGCATCGCACCATCGTCGGTGACAACCTCGCCTCCATCGCGTACGCGGAGTACGGAGATCCGGCGCACTGGCGCCCGCTGGCCGCGTACAACGGCATCGACGACCCGCTCCGGCTGCCCAACGGGCGGACCATCCTGCTGCCCTCCCTGGAGGAGATGGGGGTGACGAGATGACGGGAGGCCTGCCGCTGGTGGAGATCGACGGATCGCCCATGCCGGACGACCTCACTCCGTTGCTGGTCTCCGCGCTGGTCGAGGACAGCCAACGACTGCCGGACCTGTTCGCCCTGCGCTTCCGGGATCCGGAGCGGATCGTGCTGAGCAAGAGCAACGCGAAGGTCGGCGGCAAGATCACGGTCAAGGTCAACACGGCCAGCTCGTCGAGCCCCACGACCCTGATCGAGGCAGAGATCACCGCCCTCGAGCTGGAGTTCGACACCGGCGGCACCTTCACCGTCATCCGCGGCTACGACCCCGCGCACCGCCTGTTCCGCGATCGCCGCACCGTCAGCTACGTGCAGATGACTGCCTCCGACATCGCCACCCAGGTGGCGAAGCGGGCGGGTCTCAAGGTCGGCAAGGTGGACAGCTCCAGGACCGTGTTCCCCGTGGTCAGCCAAGCCGGCCAGACCGACTGGGAGATCCTGACCCAGCTGGCGCGGGACACCGGCTCGGATCTGACCGTCCGCAACGGCGCCTTCTCGTTCGTGACCCCGTCGCCCTCCGGCGGCGGGGGTGCACCCATCTCCCTGAAGTTCGGCGAACAGCTCATCCGGTTCCGCTCGGTGCTCACCTCGGCTCAGCAGGTCGAGAAGGTGGAGGTGCGTGGGTGGGACGTCGCCACGAAGCAGGCGCTGGTCGGCTCGGCCCCTGCGAAGGCGTCGACCGTGGACCTGCCCACGGTGAAGCCGACCGACA
This sequence comes from uncultured Actinomycetota bacterium, assembly GCA_963794405.1. Lineage (GTDB taxonomy): Bacteria > Actinomycetota > Actinomycetes > Propionibacteriales > Propionibacteriaceae > Microlunatus. The sequence continues at coordinate 2,045,938 of CAWCDP010000009.1, read as the reverse complement.
TGGCCGCAGCCTTCGGCAACCCGACGTACGTGTCGACCGACGTCCCCTACCGGACACAGAACGAGGTCGACCAGGCCGCCAAGGCGCTGGCCGACGAGAAGGCCTCGGCGTTCGCCGAGTTCGAGGGTGTGGCTCTCGGCCACCCGGACCTCAGGGCCGGCCGCAAGGTCTCCCTGGACGGACTGGGGGCACCGTTCGAGGGCACCTACACCATCACCAGCGCCCGGCACCGCTTCGACCCGACGACCGGCTACACCACGGCGATCACGGTGACCGGCAAGCAGGACCGGAGCCTGCTCGGACTGGCGTCCGGGGGTGGGCGATCCCGCCAGACGCCGGCGGGTGTGGTGATCGGGATCGTCACCGACGTCAACGACCCCGACAAGCTGGGCCGGGTCAAGGTCAAGTTCCCGTGGCTGTCCGACGACTACGTCAGCGACTGGGCCCGGGTCGTGTGCCAGGGGGCCGGGGCGGAGCGCGGCTGGATCGCCCTGCCCGAGGTCAGAGACGAGGTGCTGATCGGCTTCGAGCAGCAGGACTTCGACCGCCCGGTGGTGCTCGGCGGTCTGTACAACGGCGTGGACAAGATGCCGGCCGGACCCAACGACCTGATCGACAGCGGAGCGGGGAAGATCAACCGACGGTCCCTGGTCTCCCGGATGGGTCACCGCATCGACCTGCTCGACCAGGACGGCACCAAGGAAGGCGTCCGGCTCGCCACCAAGGACGACAAGCTCTCGATCTTCATCGACAAGACGAACACCACGATCACCGTGCAGGCCGACGGAACGGTGCTGATCGAGGGATCCAAGGGGATCACCCTGGACGCCAAGAACTCCGATCTCACCATGAAAGCCAAGTCGGTGACGATGAACGCCACCAACGGTGTGCAGGTGGACGGCGGCAGCGGCGCGGTGCAGATGAAGTCGAGCGGCGCGGTGAGCGTCGAGGGTCTGAGCGTCAGCGTCAAGGGCCAGACCACGGCTGAGCTCAAGGGCGGCGCGATGACCACCATCACCGGGGCCATGGTCAAGATCAACTGATGATCGGAGTCTGACAGATGTACGAAGTCGATTTCATCGGCGCCGGGTGGTCCTACCCACTGGGTGCGGATCCGAGCGGCCGAGTGGCCCTGGTCACGCGCGAGCGGGAGATCGAGCAGTCGATCCGGTTGATCCTCGGCACCTCGATCGGCGAGCGGCCGATGCGGCCCGACTTCGGCTGCCGGATCCATGATCACGTCTTCGGTCCGGCCAACTCGGCCACCGCCGGCCAGATCGCCTACGACGTCCGCGATGCCCTGGAGCGGTGGGAGACCCGGATCGACGTCACCGACGTGGTGGTCAGCTTCGACCGGATCAGTGAGGGCCGCATCTACATCGACATCGGCTACTCGGCTCGGGGGCTGAACGACCCCCGCAACCTCGTCTTCCCGTTCTACGTGATCCCCGACGAGGGCGACCGCGGGCGGCCGACGATCGGCGCCACCGGGTCCGGCAGCCCGGCCCTCGGCACGACCGGGCCGTTGGCCCTGGCCGCGTCCATGTACTACCCGCCCGCCATGCCGTCATCGACGTCGGCGACCAGCCCCGCCCCGACCGGAGGTCAGTGACATGCTCCCCGCCCCGAACCTGGACGACCGACGTTTTCAGGACCTGGTCGACGACGCCAAGAGACTGGTCCAGCAGCGGTGCCCGACCTGGACCGACCACAACGTGTCGGACCCCGGAGTAACCCTGATCGAGGCGTTCGCCCAGATGGTCGACCAGCTGATCTACCGGCTCAACCGGGTGCCCGACCTCCATTACGTGAAGTTCCTGGAGCTGATCGGCGTCGAGCTGCGACCGCCGGCCGCGGCTCGCGGCGAGGTGACGCTCTGGCTCTCAGCCCCGCAACCGCAACCGGTCATCGTGCGCACCGAGACGCAGGTCGCGACGGCGCGGACCGACGTCGCCGACCCGATCGTGTTCAGCACCACCCGCGAGCTCGAGATCGTGCCGTGCTCGTTCTCCCGGGCCGGCATGCACCCCGTCGGCGAGGCACCGGCCGACATGACGGCGGCCCTGTCCGGTCCGGCGGGCTTCCGCTGCTTCTCGGCGGCACCCGCGGTCGGCGACGCCCTGCTGATCGGCTTGTCCGATGCGGTTCCCCACTGCGCGGTGGTGCTGCGGATGGGCTGCCAGGTGTCCGGTCGAGGGGTGGACCCGCGGCGCCCCCCGGTGCTGTGGGAGGCGTGGACCGAGGAGGGCTGGGTGGCCTGCGATGTGGACTCCGACGACACCGGCGGCCTCAACAAGCCGGGCGACGTGATCCTCCACGTGCCCGGTGGCCACCAGGCGTCGATCATCGCCCGGCAGCGCGCCGGCTGGCTGCGGTGCCGGCTGATCCAGGCCGAGCCGGACCAGCCCACGTACACCGCCTCCCCGCAGATCCTCTCCGTCACCGCCTTCACCGTCGGAGGGACCGTGCCCACCGTGCACGCCGAGGTCGTCCGGGGTGAGATCCTCGGGCGCTCCGACGGAACGCCGGCCCAGCACTTCACGCTCCAGCAGCGGCCGGTGCTGCCCTCGGAGGAACCGGCGACGATCACCGCGATGCACGGCGACCGGACCCAGACGTGGACCGAGGTGCCCCACTTCGCGCTCTCCGGGCCGGGTGATCACCACTTCCGCATCGATCGCTACGCCGGTGAGATCCAGTTCGGTCCCGCGGTGCGAGCAGCCGACAACGACCTGCTGTACTACGGCGCCATCCCGCAGCCCGGGGCCGTGCTCCAGCTGGAGTCGTACCGGACCGGCGGTGGTCAGTCGGGCAACGTCGGGCGCGGCCTGGTCCGCGTCCTGAAGACCTCGGTGCCCTACGTCAGCCGGGTCGAGAACCGGGTGCCGGCCATCGGCGGTGCCGAGTCCGAGACCCTGGCCGACGCGAAGACGCGCGGTCCGCTGCTGCTGCGCTCACGCGGGCGAGCGGTGACCGCCGAGGACTTCGAGCAGCTGGCCCGTGACGTCGCACCGGACGCGGCCCGGGTGCACTGTGCGCCGGACGCCGCCGAGGGCGGCGCAGGCATCCGGATGCTGGTGGTCCCGCACGTGGCCAGCGACGAGCTGGGCCGGATCCAGCGGGTCGACCTGGACCCCCCGGCCGCGACTTTGGAGCGCATCGCCGACAGCCTGGACGCCCGACGCCTGGTCGGCACCCGCCTGCTCGTCCAGCCTCCCGACTACGCCTGGCTGACCGCAGTGGTGAGCCTGACCTGCCGCCCGCTGTACGAGACCGCCGAGGTGCGCACCGAGGTGCTGCGGGCGCTCTACCGCCTCTACCACCCCCTGGTCGGCGGACCGGACGGAGACGGTTGGCCGTTCGGGCGCTCGGTCCAGTCCCACGAGGTGCACGCGGCGCTCGCCCGGATCCCGGGCGTCGACATGGCTCGCGAGGTGAGCGTCGCGTTGTTCCCCGCCGAGCCGTTCACCGGCCGCCGGGGCGCGGCCACCCAGCGGATCGACATCGATCCCACCGCACTCGTGTACTCCTTCGAGCACCAGGTCCGGGTGCGCAAGTGAGCCGCCCGGACTCGACAGCCGGAGCGAGGTGAGACGGTGCGAGGAACGATCGACGGCGCGCTGAGCGCCCTGCCGCTGGCCCCCACCCTGCCCACGATGCTCCGCGAGGACCCGTTCGCGCAGCAGCTGTGCGCGGGTCTGGACGAGGTGCTCGCCCCGGTCCTGATGAGTCTCGACGCGTTCCCGTCGTACCTCGACCTGGCGACCACGCCGGAGGACATGCTGCCCTGGCTCGGGCACTGGCTCGGGATGGAGGTCGACCAGGGAGGCGACCTGGACCTGCAGCGCAAGCTGCTGGCCTCTGCCGGTGAGCTGCACGCCATCCGCGGCACCCGCCGCGGGATCGAGCTGGCCCTGGAGGCCGCTCTGGGGGTCGACGTCGAGGTGCAGGAGTCCGGCGCGTCGTCGTGGTCGACCGATCCGGCGGCCGGACTGCCCGGTGAGCAGCGACCGGCCATCGTGGTGATCGTCGAGTCGAGCGACGAGGACCCGATCGACGCCGAACGCCTGGACGCCTTGGTCAGTCAGCTCAAGCCGGCGCACGTGCTGCACCGGATCCAGATCAACGAGGGCTAGCCGCTGGCCGGGGCCGCCGCCCAGCCCGAGGTGGTGCGAGGATCCAGCGGTGAGCACCTTGATCGTCGTGGGCGGGCTGCCGGCGACCGGGAAGTCCACCATCGCTGCCGCGGTGGCTCGGCGGACCGGCGCCGTCTACCTGCGCGTCGACCGGATCGAGCAGGCAGTGGTCGACTGGACATCGCTGGATCACCCGGTCGGCCCGGTCGGGTACGCGATCGCGCACCAGCTCGCGAGGGAGCAGCTGGGCTTGGGCCTGGACGTGATCGTCGAGTGCGTCAACCCGGCAGCCGCCACCCGAGAGCCCTGGGTCCAGACAGCAGCAGGAGCCGGAGCGCAGATCGTCGAGGTCGAGCTGCGGTGCTCCGACCGCGCCGAGCACGAGCGGCGGGTCGCCACCCGACCGTCCGACGTGGCGGGCCTGGTGAAGCCGACGTGGGCGCAGATCGTCGACCGGGACTACGAACCGTGGTCGCGGCCGCGACTGGAGATCGACACCGCGCTGACCTCCGTGCCCGACGCCACGGAGCTGGTCCTCGCACAACTCGTACCGCACGCGACGAACGGCGACTGAGGAGTCGCCGATCCGGTCGAGCTGACCTCGACCCTCGGTCAGCCGAGATCGAGCGACTCGGACGCGTCGCCCTGAGGGGAGCCGACAGGATCGAAGGTCGTCTCGTCGGCGCCACCGATTCCCGTGCCGGGCGCCTGTCCCAGGCCCTGGCCGAAGTCACCGCCGATGCCGCTCGTCAAGCCCCCCGACGGATCGAGGCCCCCCGGTTGACCCAGCGGATCGGCACCGAGACCACCCTGTCCCCCACCGGCCGGACCGATCGTCGACGCGGCGTTCAGCGGATCGGCGCCGAACTGCACCTCGACGCCGTCGAAGACACCGTCCGCGTCGCTGTCGGCCTTGGTCGGATCGGTTCCCAGCGAGGCCTCGGCCGAGTCCGACAGCTGGTCGCCGTCGGTGTCGGCGCTCTTCGCGTTCGTTCCGGCCAGCTGCTCCGTACGATCCGACAGCCCGTCGCCGTCGGCGTCCTCCACACCCTTGCGGATGTTCTCCGCGAACCTCCCGGACCCGACCACACCGGCCACCCCGGGCAGCCGTCCCGCATCCGTACCCAGCGAGACCTCCTGCGCGTCGGCGACACCGTCGCCGTCGGTGTCCGCCGCCAGCGGGTCGGTGTGCGTGACCACCGCCTCGTGCCCGTCGCTGAGACCGTCGTCGTCGCTGTCGGCCTTGCCCGGGTCGGTTCCCGCCAGCTTCTCGAAGGCGTCGGTCAGGCCGTCGGCGTCGCTGTCCGGATCGGTCTCGGCGGCGCCTGGGAGCCGGGCCACCGGCCGGCCCGGATCGATCTGGTACGCGGTCGCGCTGCTCGTCTGAGCGTCCGTCCCGTTCACCGCGGATGAGCCGTTCGCCGGGGCGGCGCCTTTGGCCGGCGCGAATCCGTTCACCGGCGCGGATCCGTTCCCTGCAGGAGATCCGTTCACCGCACTGGCGGCATGAGAGGTGGGAGCAGGGTCGGCTGCCCGTCCGTCGGCCGGCGACGGGTCGGCACCATCCACGGTTCCCGACGATCCGTAGACGCCCGCTCCCGAGCCCGATGCGTGACCAACGGTCGGCGCAGCATCGACGTTCGCCTCACTGGCGCCTGTGCCGGCGGAGGTCGCCTCGCGATGGGCCTTCAGGCCCGACTCGTCGGAGATGCCCGGAACGGTGGCGGCGAAGTTGAACCGGTGCTTGGCCGACCACTCGCCGACGCCGTACTTGGTGCCCTTGGCCTCGACCGTCCGACCGTCGCCGAGGCTGATCGCCACGTGCGCCTGCCCGGCCGGCAGTCCACCGGACGGCTCGCTGGAGAAGTAGAACAGCAGCGCACCCTTCGTCCGCAGAGCCTGCTCGACAGGGATGTCGTGGTTCATCCGCTTGAGCTGCATGTACTGGTACTCAGCGGTGCCCTCGAGCTTCACCCCGGCCTGGCGTGCGCTCCACTGGGTGAAGGAGGAGCAGTCGAAGGTCTTCGGGTCCGCGGCGGTCGGCGTCCGCGGCGCGCCGTACACGTACCGGTCGCCGATCTGGTCCTTGGCCGAGGCCAGGAAGATCGAGAGCTTGTCCTCGGCCGGCTGGCCGGTGCTGGACGCACTGCGCCGGTCGCTGCCGCCCGGTCGGGTGCTGCCTGGTCGGTGGGTGCTGCCGGGTCGGTGGGTGCCGCCTGCTGGGCGGCTGTCGCCTGCTGGGCGGCTTGCTGGGCGGCCGCAGCCCTGGCCTCGGCCGCGCCCTGCAGGGTCCAGGTCGGCGTGGGGGTGTGATCGAACGGACCGCCGCTCTGGCCGAGGGGGTCCCCGCCCGAGCTCACCTCGAGCCCGTCGGTGACCCCGTCGACGTCGGAGTCGGCCACGGTGGGATTCGTGCCCAGCGAGGCCTCCGACGCGTCGGACAGCCCGTCGGCGTCGCTGTCGGCCTTGTCCGGGTTCGTGCCCACCAGCTGCTCGGTGTGGTCCGACAGACCGTCCGCGTCGGTGTCCTTGGCGCCACCGCGCATGTTCTCGGCGAACAGACCCTCGCCGACGACGTAGGCGTTGCCGGGCACCTTGCCCGCGTCGCTGCCCTGCGCGACCTCGGTCGCGTCGTTGATCTTGTCCTGGTCGGTGTCGGCGAGCAGCGGATCCGTGTGGGAGACCATCGCCTCGTACGCATCGGACAGCCCGTCGGCATCGCTGTCCCCCTTGTTCGGGTCGGTGCCTGCCAGCCGCTCGAACTCGTCGGTCAACCCGTCGTTGTCGGTGTCGCGCTGCGCGGGTCCTGCGGGAGGTGCGGGTGCCGCAGTCGTCGTCGCCGTGGGGTCGTGGACGTCGGGGCGGCCGGGTGTGCTGCGACCGCGGGATCGTCCACCGCGGTGTCGGCGCCGGTGAGCGGCGTGCCGCTGTCGATCTTGTCGTACTGGCTCTCGGTCAACGGTGCAAGCATCTTCGACCCGTAGCCACGCACTCCGCGGGGGTCGCCGGCGACGCCGATCTCCTTCTCCACCGTGCCGAGATAGGTGCGGTAGTCCGCCCGGGAGTCCTGGTTGCGATCATGGGTCGTCGTCCAGGGCCGCATGTCCCGGCCCTGCAGACTGATCGCGTACGCCGCCCGGGCGTTGCCCTCCGGGCTGCTGAGATCGCCCCACTTCGAGGCTCGGGACGCATCGGCCCGGACGTTGATCTGCCACAGGCCGACGGAGTGCTCACCCTTGTCGTTGAGGGCGCCGGTCCGACCGCCCGACTCCGCCATCGCGATAGCGGTCCAGGTGACCGCTTGGTGGGGGGTGAACCCGGCCGAGCGCGCGGCGTCGTAGATCTCGCGGATCGACAGGGTCGTTGACATCTCGGCTATCCCCTCGTGCGCCGGCGCCGCGTGCGCGCCCGGCCGTCTCATCGTACGACAGGAGGGTGGGGCGGAGACCGACGATTCCTCGACCCCCGACGCTCACGACACCGTCGTTGCCCTATCGGGAAGAGGGGTCTGCTCGGGCTGACCTGGCGCACGACCGTCAGCGCGTGCGACAGTTCGATGGAGTGAGCCGACCAGATCGCCCACGAGGGGGTCGACCCTGGTGCATGATCAACTCGGGCGACCCGTCACCTCGGTCTGCCGCCCGTAACGCAGTCTCGACGACGGAGCAGCCGATGCCTCAGCGCCCGATCTCGGTAGGTCCACTGGTGGCCGCCAGCGCACCTCCGCAGCCTCCCAACGGCCCGTACCAGCAGGGGCCGCGACCCCCCGGGCCAGGTCAGCGCCCCGGCCCGCCGGGTCAGCGCCCAGGACCGCCCGGGCAACGACCGGGCCCACCGATCCCGCCGTACGGACCCGGCGGGCGTGGTCCCGGCGGTCCCGGTGGCTACCCGCCGCAATCCGGTGGGGAGGGTCCCTTCGGATCCCGCCGCAACCTGATCCTGGCGATCGTCGGTGGCGTGGTCCTGGTCGGCGCCGCGATCGGCATCGGCTACTTCTTGGTCAGGCCCGACACCACGGCCACGCCACCGACCGTCGGGCAGGTCAGCGCGCCGCCGGCCTCGCCGTCGACGGCACCGACCTCCGCGGCGCCGAGCACGGCCTCCGGTTCGCCGTCGGCGACGCCATCGACCTCGCCGAGCGGCGGGTCGGCAGCACCCGGCGTGCTCCCGGCGGGACCGCCACTCAACCCGAACCTGGTCGTGGTGCCGATGCGCACGGAGAATGACGACAAGAGCTCGCGCCCGCTCTATCTGGTCGACGCCAGCGGATCCGGGACACCGGTCAAGCTGCCCGGACCGGACGGGAAGAACGCCAACCCGATGCTGCAGCCGAGCCGGACCTCGATCGTCTTCCTCGAGAACCAGACCCTGCACGTGATGGCCTCCGACGGCACCGGGGAACGGGATCTCGTCGACCGGGAACCGGCCGGGTGCAACAACGTGGCCGGCGCCAGCTGGAGTCAGGCGGACGCCTCGACCATGGTGATCACCTGCCAGCTCGGCAAGAACAGCTTCCGGATGCTGGTGGTCAACACCGACGGTCGGCTCATCCGACGGTTGGATGCAGGGTCGAAGCGGTTCGACGACGTGACGATCTCGCCGGACGGTCAGACGGTTCTCTACTGGGCCAGTGAGTCCAGCAGCGGAGACGGCGGCTCGCTGTACACGTTGCCCCTGGTCGGCACCGGAGCACCGAAGAAGATCACCTCCGGAGCGAAGGGACTCGACGGCGATCCGTCCTGGTCACCCGACGGCACGCAGATCGCGTTCCGCCGCCTCGTCGGCGGGGCGGGTGGCAACGCCGACGTCTACGTGATGAGTGCCGACGGTTCCGCGCAGCGCGCCGTCGCCGAGACCAAGGCGGCGGACATCAAGCCGGTCTGGTCACCGGACGGCAAGGACCTGCTGATCGTCTCCAACCGGAAGTCGGCGTTCGGCAACGCGGGGAAGACCTGGGACCTCTGGTTGACCCGGGTGAGCGACGGCGAGGTGCTCAACAACTTCAACCTGCAGGCCGACCAGCTCACCACCCCGACCTGGACCTATCGCTGAGACGGCGCCGCCGACGGTGCTACACCGACGACCGCCAGGGGCTGCGCGCCACCTCATCCGAACGGGGCAGCACGACGCCGAGGTCGTCCCACACCCGCCGGTGGTCCGCGCGGGCGACCGCGGCGGCACTGAGGTCGCCGGTGCGCTCGTACGTCTCGATCAGCAGCCGCCAGGCCGGGTCGTGGCAGGCGTCCAGCGCAACGGATCGACGAGCGAGGTCGATCGCTGCTCCGTGGTCGTCCACCGCGCTGGCATCAGCTGCGGCGGCAGCAGCGAGCCCGGCGGCCATCAGCCGCAGCCGATCGCGGTCCTCGACCACCCAGTCAGCCGGTCCGACCTCGGGCAGAAGCTCACCCAGGTAGAGATCCAGGGCGGTCCGACGGGCCGCCAGCGCCTGTCCCGGGCGTTGGTGTCGGGCTTCCTCGATGGTGCGCTCGAAGGCGGTCACGTCGACCACCGCTCCCGGCAGCACCAGCTCGTACGCGTCGCCCTGACGACGGATCGGGTCGCCGAGCACGCCACCCAGCGCCAGGCACTGACGGATGCTGGAGACCGCCACCTGCAGGCTGCGGACTCCTGAGCTGAGGGTCGCCTCCGGCCAGAGCGCCTCGATCAGCAGCTCCCGGTGCAGCGGGCGACCCTGGTGCAGCGCCAACAGCATGAGCAGGCAGCGGGCCTTCGGCCGCAGCGCCCGCCAGGCGACCTCTACCCCCTGGACCCTCAGGCCGAAAGCCCCGAGACACTGCAGCTCGATCGTCGGCGGCGCCCCCACCGTCTGAGACCGCTCCGAGGTTGCCGGTGCGGGCCGGGCGGGGACCTGTCCGTGCGGCGCGAGGGCAGTGGGAGCGGTCAGCTGAGAGACCACCCCGGCCAGGGCCGGAGCACCGAGCTCTCTGGTCAACACGGCCACCTGTGCGCTCGCGTCGGCGGCCAGGGTGAGGGCGCCGACCCGGTCGCCGGTGATCGCGATGCCGACTGCCGCAACCAGCTGCGACCAGCGGTCGCCGCCCCGGGCCAGCGAGGTCAGCAGGTCGGCCGCTGCCTCGACCCGCCCGTCCACCGACCCGACGTCCAGCTGCACCACGGTCTGCAGGCAGCGGCCGAGCCGCGCGAGCCACGGCCAACCCTCCATCTCCGCCGTCAACGTGATCGTCTCGATCTCACCGACCAGGTGGTCCTCGCCGCCCCGGATCGCCTGGGCCAGACACCCGACCAGCTCGGCCGCCCAGGGCTCCCAGCCGATGACGCCCTGGGCCGAGGTCCGCGGCACGGCCAGCAGGTGCTCGGCGGTGCCGAGGTCGCCGGCGAGCAGGTGGGCCAGGCCGCGGAGCCAGCCCTCGTACGACTCCGGACGACGCACGTCCCGGGTCAGCCGCCGCAGCTCGATCGAGAGCCGCAGCAGGGCCGACTCCGGGTCCGTGCCCGGAGGGATCGGCGGCAGGCCGCTCGTCGCCGACTGGGGCAGCCAGACGCCGATCGCCTGCCGCTCCGCCGTGCAGCGTCGCCGGAACCCTGGGTCGTCGAGCAACCGCTCCGCCTCGCGGTAGGCCTCCAGGGCCTTGTCCACCTGGCCGTCCCGGGCGAGCCGCCGCGCCCCGGCCAGCACCAGTCCCGGGTCGTCGGTCGGGGCCCCGGGCAGGGTCAGCATCCGCCACAGGGTGTCGTCGCCGCCGACGACAGTGGTGTCCGGGCGCATCAGCCGCGCGACCGCACCCCAGTCCTCGGCCCGGGCGTGAGCACGGACCGCCTCGGCCGGCCGGCCCGCCTCCTCCAGCAGCCGCCCGCTGCGGGCGTACAGATCGCGAGCCGCCCGCCCGCCGAGCTCGTCGATCAGCAGCACTTCCAGATGGGTCTGCAGCACCTGGTGATAGTGGTAGGTCAGCCCCCCGTCGGAGGTCGTGGTGAAGAACTGCTCCCGCTCGAGCTCGGCCAGCACGCCCGCACTGCCTTGGGTCTCCAGCAGCTCGTCGCACAGGTTCCCGGTCAGCACCCCCAGGGCCGCCGTGTGCAGCAGGAAGCCGCGTCGCCCACTCGGCAGACCGTCCAGCACGTTGCGGGCGAGGTAGGACCGGATCAGCCGCGACCGGCCGGACAGCTCGGTGACGGCCCGTTCCCGCTCGACCCGGCCCAGCTGGGTGGTGGCCAGGTGGAACAGCTGCAGTCCGGCCGCCCACCCACCCGTACGACGGGTCAGCGCGGCGGCGGCCTCCGGCGTCAGTGGGGCGTCGTAGACCGATCGGAAGAGCTGCTCGACCTCCCAGGAGCGGAAGCGCAGGTCCTCGCCGTCGATCATGATCAGCTCACCCGAGACCAGCAGCCGCGAGGTGTTCAGCCCGGGTTGCCGCCGGCTGCCGAAGGCGATCGTGATCGTCCGCGGTCGGAGCCGGAGGAAGGTCTCCAGGGCCGCCTCCGCAGACGTACCGGCGATCTCGTGGAGGTCGTCGACGACCAGCCGGACCGGACCCACGTCGGGTCGATCGAGTCGACGTACGAGATCGACCACCCGCCCGGAGGCGGCCGCCTCGATGATGTCGGTGTCGGCCAGCGCCGAGCCGAGGGCGAAACCGAGGTGCCGGGTCAGCGCCACCTCGTCGGTGTCCTCGGGACCGGCGCGATACCAGGCCGCCGGCAGTCCGTCGCTCTCCACCAGCTGGGCCAACAGGGTCGTCTTGCCCGACCCCGGTGGCGCGAGCACCAGCAGGCAGGAGCAGTCCTGGCCCAGGTCCGACAACCCGGCCAGCCGACGGTCGAGTCGTTCCCGGACCAGTCCGCGCAGCACCGGTCGCCGGACCTTCTCCAGGAAGATCACCGGATCCGGGGTGCTGCGCAGATCGTCCATCGGCTCTCGATCGGTTGGCTGACGGGCCATGACGCGAAGAGAACCGAGATACGTCACAGATACCCGAAACGCCCCGCCAGCGGCCCGACCTACCCATGCTAGGGACAATTGCTACGCCTTGCGAAGACTCTGGTCCCATCGTCGGACGGCTGTCCGGGTGTTGTCCGGGTCCGACCGGCGGCGAGCCGGTCGCCGTAGGACCGGCGCGAGCCGTTGTGACATGCTCCGGACGTGCCCGACACTCCGCACCCCACCGCTCGCGACGTCGCCACGGCTCGATGAGTGTCTTCGACCTGACGGGCCGCACCGCACTCGTCACCGGCTCCAGCCGCGGCATCGGCTACGCCCTCGCCCAGGGTCTGCTGGAGGCCGGAGCGCGGGTGGTCGTGCACGGCCGCGACGCCGGCGTCGCCGAGTCCTCGGCCGCTCGGCTGCGGGAGATCACCGGCGGCGAGGTGCTGGTCGAGACCTTCGACGTCACCGACGCTCAGGCCGTCGATGCCGGCGTCGGCCGGATCGAGGCGGTCTGGGGGACCCCGGACATCTGCGTGAACAACGCCGGCATCCAGCGCCGTGCGCCGTTCACCGAGTTCGCCGCGACCGACTGGCACGACCTGCTGGCGACGAACCTGACCAGCGCCTTCCTGGTCGGCCAGCGGGTCGCCCGGGGCATGGTCGTCCGGGGCAGCGGCAAGATCATCAACATCGGCTCGGTGCAGAGCCGACTCGCTCGACCGAACATCACCCCGTACGCCGCCACCAAGGGAGGCATCGTGATGTTGACCCAGGGGATGTGCGCCGAGCTCGGTCCGCACGGCATCCAGGCCAACGCGCTCGCGCCGGGCTACTTCGCCACCGAGCTGACCAAGGCCCTCGTCGACGACGCGGAGTTCAGCGACTGGGTCGCCCGACGCACACCGGCCGGTCGCTGGGGTCGGGTGCACGAGCTGGTCGGAGCCCTGGTGTTCCTGGCCTCCAGCGCCTCCGACTTCGTCAACGGCCAGACGCATCTACGTCGACGGCGGCATGACGGCGGTGGTGTGATGCAGCTGCCCCAGTCGTCCCCCGCCGTCGTCGTGCACGCCATCGACGACCTGCGGATCGAGGACGTGGCCCTCCGGGCCCCGGTCGCGGACGAAGCCGTGGTCGAGATCGCGTACGGCGGGATCTGCGGCTCCGATCTGCACTACTGGACCCACGGCGCGGCGGGCGAGTCGATCCTGAGGGCGCCCATGGTGCTGGGACACGAGGTCGTCGGCACTGTCGTCTCCCCGGCCTCCGACGGCTCCGGTCCCGGGACCGGCACCCGGGTCGCAGTGCACCCGGCCTCACCGGCGGGCGACGGGGTCACCCGCTATCCGGCGGACCGGCCGAACCTCTCGCCCGGCTGCACCTACCTCGGTTCCGCGGCCCGGTTCCCGCACACCGACGGGGCGTTCGTCCGCTACGCCACGCTGCCGTCCCGGATGCTGCGGGCGCTACCCGTCGGTCTGAGCCTGCGGACCGCGGCCGCCGTCGAGCCGGCCGCGGTCGCCTGGCACGGGGTGGCCCGGGCCGGCGGGGTGACCGGCAGGACCGTCCTGGTGATCGGCGCCGGACCGATCGGCGCCCTGGTGGTCGCGGTGCTCCGGAGGGCCGGGGCCGAAGAGATCGTCGCGGTCGACCTCCATGATCATCCGCTGGCGGTGGCGCGGGCGCTGGGCGCGACTCGGACCCTGCTCGCCACCGACGCCGAGGCGATCGCCGCCGTGCAGGCGGATGTGGCGATCGACTCCAGCGGCAGCCCGCGCGGGCTGGCCAGCGCCATCCGTGGCACCGCCCGCGGTGGACGCGTGGTGATGGTCGGGCTCCTGCCCACCGGTGACCAGCCCGTGCCCATGTCGTTGGCGATCACCCGCGAGCTCGAGCTGGTCGGCTCCTTCCGCTTCAACGACGAGATCGACGAGGTGATCACCGCGCTCGCCGATGGGAGCCTGCTGGTCGATCCGGTGCTCACGCACGAGTACCCGGTGACCGAGGCCCTGGAGGCGTTCGCGGTGGCCCGGGACGCCTCCCGCTCCTCGAAGGTGCTGCTCCGGTTCGACGGCTGACTGCCGCCGCGGCGAGGCTCAGCGGGTCGTGCCGATGCTCTCCCGGATCGCGTCGGAGGCATCCCAGTCGTTGACGTGCAGAGCGGCGACCACGGCACCGTCCTTGATCCAGAAGGCTCGGAAAGCCGTCTTCAGGTCGCCGTCGATGTCCACCCGGTCGTAACCGTCGGGACCGACGCTGCCGACGTACTCCATCCCCAGGTCGTACTGGTCGGTGAAGAAGTAGGGCATCCGCTCGTACGCCTCCGCGCCGCCGGCCAGGTTGTGCGCGGCCGTCTTGCCCTGCTCGATCGCGGTCTCCCAGTGCTCGACCCGGACGCGGCGGCCGAGGGTCGGGTGGTCGTGGTTCGCGATGTCCCCGATGGCGTAGATGTTCGGATCGGAGGTGCGCAGCTGCGCATCGACCAGAACTCCGTTGTCGACGGCGAGTCCGGCCGCCTCGGCCAGCTCGGTGGCCGGGGCGACGCCGATGCCGACGACGACGAGATCGGCCCCCCGAAGGTCGTCGGCGGACACCGAAGCGCCCAGCCGCAGTTCGACACCGTGGGCGCGGTGCAGGTCGGCGAACACCTGAGCGATCTCGGGGCCCAGCACCGCGAGCAGCGGGAGGTCGGCCTGCTCGTACACGGTGACCGCGCAGTCGGCCGCCCGGGCGGCCGCAGCAACCTCGAGGCCGATCCACCCGGCACCGACCACGGCGATCTTCGCGCCGGCCGCGAAGGCGACCCGGAGACGGTCGCTGTCCTCGATGGTGCGCAGGTACGCCGTCGGCGTGCCCGACTCCTCGGCCAGCCGCAGGTGGCGTGGCGTGGAGCCGGTGGCGAGCAGGAGCTTGTCGTAGGCGAGGGTCTCGCCGCCGGCCGTGATCTCCTGCCTCGTCGGGTCGAGTGCCGTCACGGTGGTGGCCAGCCGGAGCTCGACGTCGTGCTCGGCGTACCAGGCCGCGTCGTGGACGAAGGCGTCGTCGATCGGGTCGTTGCCGAGCAGGTAGCCCTTGGAGAGCGGCGGTCTCTCGTACGGCGGATGGGTCTCCGACCCGATCAGCACCAGACGACCGTCGTAGCCCTGCTCACGGAGCTCGGTGACGGCGGTCCCGCCCGCCAGGCCGGCTCCGACGACGATGATGGTCATGGTGGTCCTCCGTAGTGTCTGGTCGAGAGTGAAGCCGCCGACCGCTGGGACCACGGTAGTCGTCGCGATTCCCGACCGGCGGACCGGAGCGACGACCGTCTGCCCACGTCAGGGGTGTCGCCGGCGGGTCACCAGGTAGGCCGCGCTGCAACCCGCGACGAAAGCCGCACTGCCCCCGAGACACGCGCCGATGAACAGCAGCGGGTTGACGGCACCCAGGACCAGGAGCATTCCCCCGGCGATGAGGACGGAGACGATCAGCGCGATGACGGCGAGCACGACGATCGCCGGCCAGGTCGCGCTGTGCGCTTCGGGCCGAGTCGGTCTCGGCGGCGGGTTCGGCGACCGGGTCGACGGGAGGGGCAGGTCCGCGGTCAGCCGGCGCAGCTCATCCTCGGTGACGGCTCGGACCGCCCAACCGAGCCTGTTCTCCAGCTCGTCGAGACTCAGGCGGCCGGCGACGAAGTGCTCGGCCAGTGCCTCGCAGGTCGCCGTACGCTCGACATCGCCCGCGCGCCGGGCGACGCGATCATGATCGCCGTGGCCCGCCGCGGTCTTTTCGTAGAGGTCCCGGATCCGCGGAATCATCAGGTCTCGGGTGGTGGGCTCCGTCATGACCTCGACGGTATTTCCACGCAGCCAGGGTCCGCATCAGACTCGAGTCCTCACTCGAGACCCTTCAGAGGGCCTGTGGTCGTGCGTAGCCGATCGCTCGGTGATCCGGCAGACCACACACGCTGCTCGGCTCGATCGGGCCGTCACAAGCGCACGTGGCGCGGACTGGCGTCCGTTCCCAGATATCGGCCTGGCTTCAGACCGCCTCCGCGATGCCGGCTCGGGTCAGCACCCGATCGTCACCGACCAGATCGACCCCCAACCGAGCCGCTGTGGACAGGGGCAGCTTCGCCGACAGCACACCGAGAATCGCCTTGGGCGGACCGGAGATCACCAAGTCGGCCGGGCGACGGCGATCCTCCGTTCGGCTCGGCCCCGTACGCGCCCGGACCTCACCTCCGCCGATCTCGATGATCACCGGCTCGTCCCCGGTGGAGATCTCCATGATCACCGCCGGAGCGTCGGGCGTCGTGTCGCGCAGCATGGCCTCGATCGGGATGATCATCCAGCGACTGCGGAAGTCGGCGTCACCGTTCGCCGCCGGGACCTGCTCGCCGCCCCAGACCGCGAGGGCGCTGACAGGCGTCCGCAATCCCTGCCCCAGCTTGGTCAACCGGAAGAGCGGCGTCGCCACCGGAGGTCGGGGCTCCTCTCGCTGCAGCACCCCGGCGGCCTCCAGCTGCCGGAGCCGATCGGCCAGGAGGTTCGTGGCGATCCCGGGCAGCCCGTCCCGGAGATCGGTGTAGCGAGCGCCCTCCGGACGGACGAGCAGCTCGCGGACGATCAAGAGCGACCAGCGATCACCGATCGCGTCGAGCGCCAGTGCCAGCCCGCACAACTGTCCGTACGACCGCGACACCCGACCGCCCTCCGCTCGCGAGACCAACCTGTTGACGTGCTCAAGTCTCTACTTTAGATTCTCAAGTATGCACGATCCCCGCGAGATCTTCCGCACGGTCACCGACGCCGTCGCGGTCATCGTCGACACCGAGCCGGAGCCGGAGTGCGAGACCCCCTGCCCTGAGTGGAACTACGCGCAGCTGCTGGGCCACCTGGTCGGTGGTGATCGGCTCTTCGTCGGTCTGCTCAGTGGGCGCTCTGGTCTGCCCCCGGCGACTCGGATGGCTCCGGACCCCGACACCCCAGCACCCTCGCCGGCCGACTACCTCGAGTGGAGCGGCCGGTTGGCGACCCTGTTCGACGACCCGGAGATCCGAGCAGGCACCTTCGACGTGCCGGCCGGACGACTGGGAGGCATCCAGGTGATCGTTCTCCGCGCGGTGGAGCACTTCCTGCACGGCTGGGATCTGGCCAGGGCGGGCGGCGCCTCGACGATCGGTCTCGAGCCGGTGGCGGAGGCCCTCGACGGACCGGCCCGACAGCTGCTCACCGCTGTCGGCGATCGAGCGCTCAGCGAGCGACGACCGTTCGCCGCAACCGTGCCGATCGCCGAGGACGCCACCGCGGCGGAGCGTCTGGTGGCCGCGTTCGGACGCGATCCCGACTGGGCGCCGGACCCGATCGCCGGCTACACCCGGCTCAAGGAGCGCTTCGCCGACCACGACGACGTCGAGCTGCCCGACGGGACGCGACGCGGCTACGGCGCGGACGGGATGCGGGTGCGCAACCAGGTGTTCGCCTGTCCCCACCGCGGCCGGCTGATGGTCAAGCTGCCGGTCGACGACGTGGATCGGCTGATCGGCAGCGGTCTCGGCCAACCGCTGGCCAAGCCCGGCCAGCGACCGATGCGGGAGTGGGTGCTGCTGCCGTTCGACGGGGCGGCCGGCCGGCGAGCGGACCGGGCGTACGCCTTCGTCAGCGGGCAGAATCGCGACCGGTGAGCGCCGGCCGCGCGTAGGGACCGAGGGCCCCGGCCGAGAGGACCGGGCCGACGCTACGCAGGAAGTCCAGGAACGCGCCGACCGAGGGGACGAACACGCCCCGCCGGGCGACGGCACCGATGGTCCGTCGCGCCTCCGGGTGGTCGATCCGCAGCTGGACGGTCTCGGCGTCCGGCACGTACGGGGGCACCACCGTCACGCCCAACCCGGCCGACACCAGCCCGCGAGCGGTGTGCGCATCATCGGCCTCGAAGGAGATCCTGGGCCCCGACGGCGAGCGGGCGAACAGCAGCTCGATCAGGTCACGCAGTCCGTAGCCGCTCTTGAGCACGATCAGCTCCTCTTCGGCGATGTCGGCGACCGAGACCTGCAGCGCCCCGGCGAGACGGTGACCGCGCGGGACCACCAGGACCATCGGCTCCTCATAGAGCGCGATCACGTCCACCTCGACCGAGTGGGGCGGTGAGGACACCAGCGCCACGGCCGAGGTGCCGCGGTCGAGCTCCTCCAGACAGCGCCGACGGGACCCCTGGGTGAGAGCGAACCGGACACCGGGATAGCGCTCGCGGAAGCGGCGGATGAGGGCCGGGACAACGGTCTCCCCCAGCACCGTCTGGAAGGCGATGGGCACCTCGCCCTGACCGACCGCTCGATCCTGGGCCACCGCCGCCACCCCGGACGACACGGCATCGAGACCGGCCCGAGCGTAGGGAAGCAGCTCCCGTCCCGCCGCCGTCAGCACGATCCCGCGGCCCTGCCGCTCGATCAGCGCCGTGCCGACCAGCTCGGCGAGCGTGCCGAGCGCTCGACTGACGGTCGGCTGAGGCATCCGCAGGATGGCGGCGGCAACGGTCACCTGCTCGGTCTCCGCCACCGTCACGAAGACCGGCAGCAGACGGAGCACCCGTTGCAGATCTTCAGTTTCCATGTACTGAGCGTATAGATAGGTGTCTCTTCATGCATTTGTGCTCTGGTTGCCTCGGATCTACCGTCGCTAGGCGTGACCGAAGCCGTCCTGCAGCACACCGCGCCGACCGCTCAGCCGTGGCACGGGTATCGAGCGACCACCCCGGCCTACCGGCGGATGCTCCTGGGCCTCGGTGCGGCCGGCGTCGCCACCTTCGCCCAGCTCTACGCACCGCAGGGACTGTTGCCCACCCTGGCCGTCGATCTCCAGATCGACGCCTCCCAGGCGGCGCTGTCGCTGTCCTTCGCCACCTGGGGTGTCGCCCTCGCCGTGCTGCCCTGGTCCTGGCTGGCCGACCGGATCGGCCGGCTGCGTGCGATGAAGATCGCGATCACGACCGCCGCCGCGGCGGGTCTGCTGGTGGCCGTCACCCCTGGTATCGACTCGCTGCTCGTCGTCCGGTTCTTCGAGGGCGTCGCCCTCGGCGGGTTGCCGGCCCTGGCCATGACCTACCTGCACGACGAGGTGCACCCTCGCTCCACCGCGGCAGCGGCGGCGGCCTACATCTCCGGCACCACGATCGGCGGAGCCAGCGGCCGGCTGCTGGCCGGGCCGCTGAGCGAGCTGGTCGGCTGGCGGATCGCGCTGGCCGCGGTCGCAGCCGTCTGCCTGGGCGCCGCACTGATCTTCCTCCGGCTGATGCCGCCGGCCCGATCCTTCGTCCCGCAACGGCGAACGGACTGGTCTGCCCTGACCGGCAACGTGCGTCACTGTCTGTCAGACCGCACCCTGCTCGCTCTCTACGCCCAACCGCTGCTGGTCATGGGTGGGCTGGTCGCGATCTACAACTACCTGGGGTTCCGCCTGGAAGGCCCGGCGTTCGGCCTGCCGGTGATCGTCGCGTCCCTGATCTTCGCCGCGTACGGGGCCGGCACGGTGTCGTCCCGCCTGGTGGGCCGCTGGGTGCCGCGCCACGGTCGCCGGCGGGTCCTGACGGCCGGCACCGTGACCATGATCATCGGCACGCTGCTCACGCTGAGCGACCGGCTTCCCCTGGTGATCACCGGGCTGCTGATCCTGACCGCCGGAGCCTTCACCGTGCACGCCGTGGCCTCGGCGTGGGTCGGTCACCACGCGCACGTCGGGCGCGGTCAGGCCACCGCGCTCTACAACGTCTCCCTCTACACCGGATCGGCCGTGATCGGCTGGCTGGCGGGGTTCGGCTGGGTGGCGTTCGGCTGGCCGGCCACCGCCGCAGTGGTGGTGCTCCTGGCGGCGACCGCGTGGGCGATCGCCGCCAGGATCGGCCCGGAGACCGCTACTTCATCGACGAGATGATGTCCAGGGTCTTGGTCGCCCCTTCGGCAGGAGACGTCCGCCCGAACAGCACCTCGGTGGCGGTCGCGGTGAACTCGGTGCCGAAACCGGACGCGTTGGCCGGTGTCACCTGGGGCGGGTCCACCAGCTCCGGGGTGACCGCCTGGGAGAACTCCAGGGCGATCTTGGCCTGGGGATCCAGCAGCGGGGCGATCTCCTTCTGCACGGCAGGGATCGCCGGGATCCCCCGCTCCGTGGTCAGCACCTTGGTGGCAGCCGGGTCGGTGAGCAGGAAGTCGATCAGCTCGGCGCTCTCCTTGGGATGCTCGGTGCGCGAGGCGATCGACCAGTACATCGAGGCCTTGTTGACCATCTCCGGCGACTTCCCCTCGACCTGCGCCGGGATCCGGAGCAGCTTGAGCTCGTTCCCGCTGGCCGCCGCGAAGGCCGAGATCTGGGTGTGGAAGAGCAGGTGGAAGGCGGCCTTGTTGGTGGCGAACGACGACGCGTCGAGGGCGGCGGAGGTGTTCTCGACCTGCAGGGAAGCAGCCGGCGCCGCCTTGGTGGAGATCAGCTTGTCGGCGTACTCGAAGTAGCTCTGCACGGTCGCCTGGCTGACGCCCGGTCCGTCCGTCGGCCAGACCTCCTCGCCCTTCTGCCGCGCCCAGATGCCGAGCTCGGCCGCTCCGGCGCCGAAGCCGTCGATGCCGTAGATCCCCTCGCCACCGAGCTTCTCGGAGACCTTCGCCGAGGTCTCGGCCAGGTCGTCCCAGGTCCAGGTCTTGTCGTCCGGCATGGCGACCCCGGCCTTCTCCAGCACGGTCGGGTTGACCGCGATCGAGAAGTTGGCCACCCCGATCGGCGCTCCCACCTGAGTGCCCTCCACCTTGCCGGTGTCCAGCACCTTGGCGTCCATCCCCGAGAGGTCGAGCTGCTCGCCCAGCGTGCCGAGGTCGGTCAGGGCGGTGCGGGAACCGTACGCGGCGATGTAGGCCTCGTCCATCTGGATCACGTCGGGCGAGTCGTTGGCCGCGGTGGAGGTGGCGAGCTTGTCCCAGTAGGCACTCCACTCGCTGTTCTCCACCACCACGTCGATGTCGGGGTGCGCGGCCTTGAACGCGGCCACCGCCTCCTGGGTGAGTCGGAGCCGGGAGTCGTTGCCCCAGGTCGACACCCGGAGCGTGACCGCGCCGTCGGCCGATCCCTGGTTGCCGGTGCCGGGGGCGCAGGCGGCGGCCAGCAGGCAGACCAGGGCCATCGCCGGTGCGAGCAACCGGAGTCGTACGGGACGGCGACCGCCACGCTGCGGTCGAGGGAGAGGGTTCATGATCAACGAGCCTTTCTCTTTCGAGGATGGGGAGATCGAGCGCTCAGGAGGGGGACCCGGCGAGGCGTGCGGTGACGGCGTCGGCCGTCAGCCCGCCGTCGAGACGGGCGTAGTGGGGATGACCCGGCACGAGATCGCGTCGGTGCACCGTCTCGCCGGTCAACGAGGACGCGTACAACGCGGTGACCAGCTCCATCGTGGGCCGGACGGAGGCGAGCGTGGTCTCGTGCGGGCGACCCGCCAGCAGGTCGTCGACGAGTCGGTTGATCTGGGCGGCGTGGTTGCTGGGCACCTCGGCCCCCACGTGGTCAGCCCAGACGTCGGCGCTCGTCGCGGTGGCAGCGCCCCCTGCACGCTCCCCCGGGTCGCGTCCGTTGGCGGCGGCGATCGAGGCGTCCGGGACTGCGCTCCAGGACCAGTCGGCGTCGCGGTAGCCGTACAGGTGATCCACCTCGAGCGTGCCCGCGGTGGTGTCGATCCGGATCCGGCTGAGCTCGCGCGGTGACAGCAGACTGGTCACGATGGTGCCGACCGCTCCGCCGGCGAACGTGATCATGGCCAGCGAGACGTCCTCGAACTCCACCGGTCGGGCGAGCCGCGACGACTGCGCCAGCACCGAGGTCCACGGCCCCATCAGGTGCAGCAGCAGGTCGATCTGGTGGATCCCGTGGCCGAGCGTGGGACCGCCGCCCTCGCCGGCCCAGTTGCCGCGCCAGTCCGGCAGGAAGTAGCTGTCGGGGCGATACCAGAGGGTCTCGCAGACCGCCACCTGCGGCCGTCCGAGCGCTCCGTCGGTCAACAGCTCGTGGGCCCGGCGGGCGCCCGATCCGTGTCGGTGCTGGAACACCCCGTAGACGGTGCCGCCGCTCGCCTCGTCGGCGGCGGCCAGCGCGTCCAGATCCACCAGGTTGGCGGTGGGCGGCTTCTCCAGCAGCACCGACCGGCCGCGCCGCAGCAGCTCCAGCGTCGGTCCCACGTGGCTGCCCGGCGGGGTGGCCACCGAGACGAGGTCGGGCTCCTGAGCGGCCAGCTCGGCGATCGACCCGTACGCCGTCGTGGCGTAGTCGCGGGCATAGGTCTCCGCGCGTTCGGCGATCAGGTCGACGACGCCGACCAGCTCGACCCGGGGGTTGGCCACGTACGCCCGCGCGTGGGAGTTGCCGATGTTGCCGCAGCCGACGATGCCGACGCTGAGACGGTCCGATCCTGCGGAGCTCATCGGCTGCCCGCTCTCGTCGCGTCCCGTTGAGCCTGCAGGGCCAGTCGCATCACCTCGAAGGTGTGGGCCTGCGGACATGCGGTCTCGGTGCGGTGGGCGATGTCGTGCACCAGGTCGGGGTAGTAGCTGAGCTCGACGTCGGAGCAGTCGACGTACGCGGTGCCGGCTCCGTCGGCGACGAACAGGTGGTCGCGACCGGGGCGGCCCTCGATGTCGACGTACTTGCGCAGCTCGATGTAGCCCTCGGTGCCGAGGATGACGAGCCGCCCATCGCCCCAGGTCGGCAGTCCCTGCGGGGTGTACCAGTCGACCCGGACGTAGCCGTGGGCATGGTCACTGCGCAGCGTGGCCTCGCCGAAGTCCTCCATGGTGGGCGATTCCGGGTGGGTGTAGTTGGCCACGGTGCTGGACACCACCTCCGCGGTGTCGGAGCCGGTGAACCACAGGAACTGGTCGATCTGGTGGCTGGCGATGTCGGCGAGGATGCCTCCGGTGCGGGTGGCGTCGTAGAACCAGTCGGGCCGTCCCGCTCCGCCGGCCAGGTGCGCCCGGTCGCCCTCCCGGTGCGGACCCAGACCCAGGGTCTGGATCACCCGGCCGATCCTGCCGGACCTGACGAGCTCGCCGGCCTTGACGGCGCAGCGCACCTCGAAGCGCTCGGAGAACGTGACCGACCAGAACCGGCCGGTCTCGGCCACCGCTCGCTCGATCTCGTCGAGCTGGTCGAGGGTCACGCAGCCGGGCTTGTCGGCCACCACGTCCTTGCCGTGCCGCAGCGCCTCCACCGCGATCGGACCGCGCCGGTCCGGGACGGCCGCCGTGACGATCAGGTCGATGGTCGGATCCCGGAGCAGCTCCGTGCCGTCGGCGACCCACGGGACCTCGGGCCATCTCCCCCGAGCCGCCTGGGCGACAGCCGCATCGGGGTCGTCGGAGGCGAGACCGACCAGCTCGCAGCCCTGACCCAGCAGGCCCTCGGTCTGGCCGAAGGCGTGGGCATGGTCGAGGCCGACCACGGCGAAGCGAGGTGTCTGATCGGGGTGTGCTCCGGTGCTCACAGGCAGTCCTTCACTCGGTGATCGTCGACAAATAGTGATCGATCACTATCCGCGCTTGACCGCCAACGTAGTTATCGATCACTATTCGTGTCAACACCCTGGCCGAAGCTTTCCCGGAGGACCGATGGCGACCAAGCGGGCGACGATCTACGAGGTCGCCGAGCGCGCGGGTGTCTCCCATCAGACCGTCTCCCGCTACCTGCGACACAACGGCGGGCTCAAGCCGGCCACCTCTGCGCGTGTCGAGGCGGCCATCGCCGAGCTCAGCTACCGGCCCAACCGGATCGCTCGCTCGATGCGGACCCGGCGGACCGGACGGCTCGCCATCGTGCTCCCCGGAGCCATCGAGATCCTGCCGCTACGGCTGCTGACCGCCGCCGCGGCCGTCGCACACCAGGCCGGGTACGCGGTCGATCTCGTCGCCCTGGAGGGAGACGCCGCGACCCGGTCCGACCGGGCGCACGAGCTGACCGACTCCGGCGAGTTCGAGGGGATCCTGGCGCTGGCGTCGTGGGGGCCGGACGGGAGCGACGGCTCGTCGACAGCCGTTGTCACCGTGGCCGACTACGACGAGAGCATGCGAGGCATCGGGGCGCTCGCCGACGCCCGGGCCTGCGGCGACGTCGTCCGTCACCTGGCCGACCTCGGCCACCGCAGTCTGCTGCACCTGACCGGAGACCTCGCGTTCACCTCCGCCCGGAACCGCCGCCGGACGTTCCTGGACACCGTGGCCGAGCTCGGACTGCGGGGCCGGGTCATCGACGCCGACTGGCAGGCCGAGAGCGGCTACCAGCAGGTGCTCGGACTGCCCGCCGACACCGACGTGACGGCCATCGTGGCGGCCAACGACAAGATCGCCATGGGCGCCATCCGTGGGTGCCTGCACCGCGGCTGGCGGGTGCCCGAGGACGTCAGCGTGTTCGGCTGGGACGACGAGGAGCTCGGCCGCTATGCGACCCCGACCCTGTCCACGGTCTTCATCGACCTCGAACGCCAGGGGGGTGAGGCGATGCGCCGGCTGCTCGCCCTGGTCCGCGGTGAGCCGCCACCCGAGCTGGCGACGAGCTCACTGCACACGCTGATCCCGCGCGAGTCGAGCGGTCCGGCGCCGGGGCGGCCGCGATGATCGCCGTCCGGGCGGCCGCGATCGGGGACGTCGACGCGGTCTGGCCGTTGGCCAGGGATCTGGCCACCTCGTCCGCGGTGGACCACGACACGTACGCGAGCGACTTCGCTCTTCTGGCCGCCGACTCCGCCGTGACCCTGCTGGTGGCCGAGCAGGACGAGATCGTCGTCGGCTACCTGCTGGGCCAGAACCACGTCACCTTCCACGCGGGCGGCCCGGTGCTCTGGGTCGAGGAGGTGATGGTCGACCCCGAACGGCGCGGTGCCGGGATCGGCCGAGCGCTTCTGCGGGCCGCCGAGGACCTGGGCAGGGCGAGCGGCGCGGCCTACGTCGCGCTCGCCACCCGACGGGCCGGCGCCTTCTACGCCGCACTCGGCTACCAGGAGTCCGCGACCTACCTCAAGAAGATCCTGCGCCCCTGACAGACGTCACGAGGCGCTGGTCGCGTCGTCGACCTGACCGACGAGCTCTTCGAGGATGTCCTCCAGGAAGAGGATCCCGGTGACCCGACCCTGCCGGTCCACCGAACGCGCGACGTGCGACCCGTTGCGCCGCATCGACGCCAGGCCGTCCTCCAGGTCCGCATCCCGCAGCACCGCGGTCAGTCTCCGGATCCGCTTGGCCGGGAACGGATTGCTCCCGGCGTCGCCGGCGGACAGGTCCATCACGTCCTTGAGGTGGACGTAACCGGCCGGCTCGCCGGCGACGTCGAGCAGGATGTAGCGGGAGAAGCCGTGTTCGGCCAGAGCCAGCTGCACCTGGTCGGGCGACGAGGTGCACGGCAGGGCGACGATCTGGGCCATCGGCACCTCGACGTCGTGCACCTTCTTGGTGGTGAACTCGAACGCGTTGGACAGCGTTCCGGTGGTGTCGGTGAGCACCCCCTCGCGGGTCGACTGCTCCACGATCGCGGCGACCTCGTCCAGCGTGTACGTGCTCGTCGCCTCGTCCTTGGGCTCCACCTTGAACAGGCGCAGTACGCCGTTGGCCATCGCGTTGAGCGCCCAGATGATCGGCCGGAACACCCGGGACACGAACACCAGGGCGGGCGCGAGCATCAGCACCGCCCGGTCCGGGACCGAGAACGAGAGGTTCTTCGGCACCATCTCCCCGAACACCACGTGCAGGAAGGTCACCAGCACCAGGGCGATCACGAAGGCGAGCACGCTGATCACGTCGGCGGTCAGTGGGGTCAACCCCAACGGGACCTCGAGCAGGTGGTGGATGGCCGGCTCGGACACGTTCAAGATCAACAGCGAGCAGATGGTGATACCCAGCTGGCTGGTGGCCAGCATCAAGGTGGCGTGCTCCATCGCGTAGAGCGAGGTCTGGGCGGCCTTGCTGCCGGCCTCGGCTCGCGGTTCGATCTGCGAGCGCCGGGCCGAGATGACGGCGAACTCGGCCCCGACGAAGAAGGCGTTGAACGCCAGCAGGACGAAGAGGGCGATCAGCCCGGGTGCGTACTCACCCATGGTCGTTCTCCTTCGCGGCGACGACCGGCCGGTCATCGCCCCGCAGCTGGTCGATGATCACGTCGTGCTCGCTCTCGCCGGGCTCGGCCTCGATCGGGGTGAAGCGCAGACGTTCGACCCGGTTGCCGTCGACGCGCTCGACCCGCAGCGTGCCGTGGTCGACCTCGACCTCGTCACCGACCTCGGGGATCCGGTCCAGCTCGTCGGTGACGAAGCCGGCCACGGTCTCGTACTCGCCGTCGACGGGGACCTTGATCCCGGTTCGCTCGATCAGCTCGTCCGGTCGCAACGAAGCGTCGAAGATGAGCGCCCGGCCGTCGCGGACGGTCCCGGTCCGGGTCCGGTCGTGCTCGTCACGAAGATCACCGACCAGCTCCTCGACCAGGTCCTCCAGGGTGACCACCCCATCGGTCCCGCCGTACTCGTCGGTGACGATGGCGATCTGGAAGCCGCCCCGGCGGAGCAGCCCCAGCAACGTGTCGGCTCCCATCGACCGTGGGACGAACAGCGGTTGGACGGCCAGCTCCTCGGCCCGCACCCCGCTGCGATCGCTCGCCGGCAGCGCGAAGGCCTGCTTCACGTGGACGACGCCGCGGATGTCGTCGGCGTCCTCACCGATCACGGGGAAGCGGGAGAAGCCGGAGCGCTGGGACAGGGCGACGATGTCCGAAGCCGTGTCCTCGTGGTGGACCTTGGTCATCCGGACCCTCGGAGTCATCACGTCCTCCGCGGAGTGGTCGGAGAACCGCAGCGTCCGGCTGAGCAGCGTGGCGTGATCCTCGTCGAGCAGGCCCTCCATGGCCGACCGCCGGACCAGTGAGCTGAGCTCCTCCGCCGAACGGGCCCCGGACAGCTCCTCCTTCGGCTCGATGCCCATGGCTCTGATCACCGCGTTGGCGGTGTTGTTGAACAACAGGATCAGCGGCTTGAAGACCGTGGTGAAGAACGTCTGGAACGGCACCACCACCTTGGCTGTGGGCAGGGGCAGGGCGAGCGCGAAGTTCTTCGGGACCAGCTCGCCGAGCACCATCGACAGCAACGTGGCCACGGCCACACCCACCACGGTGCCGATCCACGGGATGCTCGCCTCGGGCAGCCCGAGCGCGGTGAGAGGTCCCGACAGCAGCCGGCTGATCGCCGGCTCCATGGTGTAACCGGTCAGCAGGGTGGTCAGCGTGATCCCGAGCTGGGCCCCGGACAGGTGGGTCGAGGTGATCTTCAGGGCGTTGATGGTCAGCCCGAGGCCGCTCTCCCCCCGCTTCTGCCGGCCCTCGAGGTCGTTGCGATCGAGGTTGACGAGTGCGAACTCCGACGCCACGAAGAAGCCGGTGCCGACGGTGAGAATCAGTCCGACGAGGACCCAGACGAGATCAAGCGCCACGGGAGACCCCAGGGATCGAGGCCGTCGGGGTGGTGGCCCGCATCAGCTCCGGCGGCCGTGACGTCGCGGCCGGATGCGCGGGCAGGGGACTTCGAGGACGGTCGGGCGGTCTGGAGCTGTTCATGACCCGGACGATTCTACGGGGCGACGATCGCCTGTCCGAATCACTTGGCGCGGGCTCCGTGTCGCCAAGCAGTGTCACCGGGCATCACTGGGGGGACTCAACGAGACCAGGTGGCTCGACCACGTCCTCGAGGCAGGCAGCGGTCGCCGACACCGCTGACGGAACGGGCGACCTCGTCACTCCGTCAGCGATCGCCGACAACACCTGCTCGTTGGGCCAGGAGGGCCTGCAGACTTCCCGCGCCCACACCGATCCGTCACTGCATCAGCAGTCGGTACCCCAACGGACGGTGCGAGAACGTGCCGGCGGCCGAACCACCCACCACCTTGACCCCGGCCTCGTGCCCCCTCACGATCGCGGCTGGTAGTGACGTTCCATCAGTGCGACCGCGGTGCCCACGTCCGCTGCGATCCCGGCCATGAACGACGGCTCAGGTGATGTCGAGGCTGGAGCCGATGTCGGGGTTGTCGGTGAAGAATCCGTCCATGCCGGCGCCGAGGAAGGTGCGGATCTCTCCGGCGAGATCGCCGGCCGCGGTCGGGTCCGGTCCGCTGCGGAAGTCGACGGGCAGGAACGCGTTCTCTCGGCGGAAGGTCCAGCCGACCACTGTCAGTCCGGCACTGTGGGCGTCGCCGATGACGGCGGTCGGCGCCTTGAGGTGTCCGGTGGTGTCCCGGGGGATCATGACGTCCTTGCACAGTCCGACGATGTCGGCGTACCTGGAGATCTTGCGGAGACCGGGCGCGGTGGCGAGGTCGGCGTACGTACGGGAATCGCCGGTGGAGCGGAGGTCGTAGGGCGCGCCGGAGCAGTCGATGAGCTGAGCGAGCTGCACCTTCGTGCGCCGGTTCAGCCGTTGCAGGTTCGTGGTCTCGAAACTCTGGATGATCACCGGGGCGTTGCGACGGTTCAGGTTCGCTGCCGTCAGCGCCCGCAGCAGCGGACCCTCGATGGGGTGACCGATGGAGGAGAAGTAGCTGGGGTGCTTCGTCTCCGGCGCCACCCCGACCGGCTGCCCGCTGCAGGTGCGGGAGTGCCGAGCCAGGTCGAGGACCTCGGCCAGGGTGGGGATGACGTACTTGCCGTCGAACGCTGAGTTGGCGGGCCGAACCTGGGGCAGCCGTTCCTTGGCCCGCAGGGTGCTGAGCTCGGCGAGGGTGAAGTCCTCGGTGAACCAACCGGTGATGGCGGTGCCGTCGATGGTCTTGGTGGTGCGGCGATCAGCGAACTCGGCGTGGTTGGCGACGTCGGTGGTCCCGCCGATCTCGTTCTCGTGCCGGGCGACCGGCACGTCGTCCTTGGTCATCACGACATCGGGTTCGATCACGTCGGCGCACTGTCGGATCGCGAGCGCGTACGCGGCGAGGGTGTGCTCGGGCCGGTAGCCGCTGGCGCCGCGATGGGCGATGACGGTGTGCTCGGACTCCGCTGCCGGGATGGTCGCGTCCGGGTCGACCAAGATCATCTCGGTGTCGTCGGGCGTGCCGGGCCGGCGGGCGGCGTTGCCGGGGTAGTTGTTGTCGTTGGCGATCATCAACCGCCCGTCGGGCAGCGGCACGAGAGTCTCGACGGACTGGAAGCCGAAGCTGAAGGGGTCGCCGGTCCCCCACCCACCACCGGCGCCGACAGCCCGCGGGTTGTCGAGCTTCAACAAGTCGACGACGAGGGTCTTGGCCAGCATGGCGGAGCGGTCGGTGCGGCCCAGTTTGACCCGGTAGACCCGTTTGGTGACGGCGGTGTCTCCGTCGAAGTCGTCTCGTTCCAGCACCAGCAGGGTCTGCCCGTCGACGACCTGGGCATCGGCGACCAGGTTGGCGTCGGTGTCGACGCGGTAGTCCCACCGACGGCCCGTGTAGGTGCCCTGACGGGTGTCGAACTCGGCGATGACCCGCCGTCGGGGGTCGCGGTCCCCGACGAGCGCCTTCTCCAGGATCGGGTACAGGTAGCGGCCGTCACGGGACATCGCATCGCCTCGAAGCCGCCGCTGGCCTGCGTGCGAGGGGTCGTGTCGCCGAGCAGCGGGTTCTGCGGCGACTTGCCGAGCGGGGACGGCACCGGCCGGGCGAGGACGCGGCCGCGGGGGTCGACGTGCAGCAGGAACGGTCCGAACTCTTCACCGATCCAGAAGCTGCCGTCAGCGGCGCGCTGCAGGGACTCGATGTCGAAGTCGCCGCCGGTCAGCCGCCGCTGCTTGCTGTCTTCGCGGACGATCGGGAAGTTGATCTTGCGGTTCGGGTCCGACAGCGTCAGGTAGCGGATGATCTGGATGCTGCCGCCGCCGGAGCCGCGGTCCCAGCGGGGCCGGACGAGATAGAGCCGGAGCAGGAAGTCGGTCGAGTTCGCCTTGGTGCCGAAGCCGTTGTCCGGCATCGCCCAGAACGTGCCGTCAGGGTTGGCGACCGCAGCGGAGAAGCCGGGGATCACCTGACCGTCGAAGGGTCCGGTACGTCCGTTGGCAGGAGTGGCCTGCGCGCCGGAGCGGGGCCCGGGCGCCAGGTAGTCCGCCGACAACGTGGCCCGGGCCAGCAGCCTGGGCGCGGTGACCGTACCGGCCGTCGCCGTCGGCTCCGCAGCCGCCCGACCGGCGGGCAGCAGGGTCAGCACCAGCGCCGAGACGGCGAGGATCGCGGCGAGCCGCGTCAACCCCGCGCGGCTCGGCAGGGCGGCCCGCCGCCGTCTGACCGCCAGGATCGGTGCGTGCTGGGGTGGGGAGTGGACGGCCATGGAGGGGCTCCTGCAGTAGAGGTCCGCCTGTCGGGGGGCAGGCGGTGGCGCGGTTCATGTGAACGTCATCCGGCAACAGGTAGACAGGTCCAACCGGTGCGCTGGATGAGGTCTCGGTGAACTCTCGGCGGCGACCGAGCCAGCACCGAGCCGCCGCCGACGCCGCTCCCCCTCATCTCGTGATGCCACTGCATTGCTCGGCTAACAATCGCCGCCTGAGGGTCATCCGCGGCAACTGGTACCAGTTCGCTCCGTCTGGACGGTTGGCGGTGGTCCACCTACAGTGTCGACGTGCAGGTCTACCGGGGGTCTGAGGCTGGAGGTGACGCGGCTGTGGCAGGTGCTTGAACGAGAAGGCCTGACGGCCACGATCGAACGCTATGGCCGCGACACCGCCTACGTGGTGGTCAACTCCACCCGCCCCGACATCCCACGACTGGCCACATCAGCCGGCAAGACCGTCCGCCGCGTCAGCACCCTCGCCGAGCTGCAGGCCGGCGAACAAGCCAGCTGACGAATCACGAGAATCCTGTTCATCGAGGATCAGGGTGACGCCGATGGCAGACGCACTCTGTGTGGCCAGGGTCGAAGCCGGCAGGCGCACGAGATCAGCTCTCGTACGGAATCCGCGCCCAGCTGAGCACTGAACGACCTCCACGGTTCACGCTGACACGCAGGTAGTCGTTGTTGTTGTCCGATCCGTCCACGGTGATGCGTCGCAGCTTGTCCACCGGGGTGGTGACTCCGTAGAAGCCGAGCCACGACGACCCGGCGGCCAGCGGTCGATCGCTGTTGTAGACGTGGCTGTCGCCGTTGAACAGGTAGACCTCGCCGCGGAAGGACGCTGACTCCTCCGCCAGCGCCCGCACGATGGGCGTGAACGCGTAGTAGCTCGCGTAGGACGGGTTGATCACCGTGGGATCGAACATGTCGGCCTGCGTCATCACGACCACGGCACGATCACGATGGGCACGAGCGTCATCGAAGGCGTCGCGGATGAGCTGCACCGAGGCGGCGGTCCGGCCCAGCACCTCGGCGGTCTGTTCCGGTGTGGCCGTGGTCTGGCCCGTCCAGGGCGCGAGGCTGTTGTTGCTGCCGACGATGTGGGGCAGCACGAATGAGACACCAGCTCGTCGGTAGCGGACGTTCTCGGGGTAGCCGGCCCTGGTCTGGGAGGTGACGCGGAGGGGACGCTCCCCCAGGCTGAAGCCAGGCCGGTCGAAGAAGACCTGGCGGACGGCGGCAAGGCGCTCGAGAGGGTTGTAGCCACCGTTGTTGGGGCGGTGGCAGTCGGTCCACTCGTTGTCCCCGGGGGTGTAGACGAGCGGATCCTCGAAACGGTCGAAGTCGCTGCGGATCTGGTCGAAGTAGGCGTCGCTGCACACCGTCGAGCCGCTCTTGATGTCTCCGAGGTGGTCGACCAGGGTCACCGCAGGATCGGCGTTGATCTGATCCACCCGGCGCGGGAAGTCGGCGACCTGCTGCGCCCCGTACGGGATGTCCCCGATCACGGCGAAGGTGAAGGGATTCCGGCTGTCACTGCCCCGACCACTCCCTTCGGCGGGCACCGAGGTGGCGCCGGAGAGGCTCAGGCCGACGACGAGAACAGCGGCTGCGGTGAGTGTGCGGAGGCGCATCCATGCTCCTGTGAACGAGTCGCGTCCGACGGGCGCGGGGCGTCAGGAAAAGTACGCAGGCGCGCTGACGCGCAGGTGGCGCGCAGATGAACTCTCCGGTTCCCGTCATGACGACTGGGTGACGACCGACCGGTGCGGGACTGTGGCTGACATAGGCGTCCCAGAAGGCACCTGCGTTCCGCCGCCCACCGAGGTACATGAGGGCCGAAGCAACGTCGTACAGCACCGGTCCGTTGGTGGTGGCGGTCCAGTCGATCAAACCGACCGCGCCGGTGTCTGGCTGGCGCAGGAACGCCTCGGATTCCGGGTCAGCATGGAGCAGACCCCAGGTCAGCTCGGGCAGGCTGGCGTACATCCGACGAGGGCCACAGGTGTTCCACCGTGCACCTGAAAAGGTCCAGCCTGCCGGGTGATCATCTCACCGGCAACGACCTCGGGACTTTGGAGCCTCCGACTTCAGTCGGCGAGCGCCTGATAAACGACTGACCTGAACGTTCTGTCTGGGCTCTCGGGGCCTGTCATGTACTGCGCCATGAAGATGCCGACCAGGTCTTCGACCGGATCGACCCAGTAGTAGGTTTTCGCCGCGCCCGACCAACCGAACTCGCCCAGAGAACCAACAGCCTGACTGGCGCCGACGTCGAGGAGCACTCGCGAGCCGAGGCCGAACCCGAATCCCGGTGACGGCATCCCCATGATCTCCCAGGGCATCATCTCGGGGGCCAGGCGGTTGGCGTGCATGAGATCCAGGGTCTTGCGACCGACGACCCGCTGGCCGTCGAGCTGCCCGCCGTTGGCCAGCATCTGGGCGAAGTGGAAGTAGTCGTCGACGGTCGAGAACAGGCCGAGACCGCCTCGCGCGAACACGTCGGGCGTCGAGGTGGGATAAGTACCCGAGACGTCGATGCGCTGGTTGAAGCCCGCGGCTGCCGCCGCGGCGAGATCGCCAGCGTGGTAGTTCTCGCCGCAGAGGTCCGGCAGACCGTACACCGCAGCCAGGCGGTCCAGTTCCTGGTCGTCAACTCCGAAAGCCGTATCGGTCATGCCGAGGGGGTCGAAGATGCGCTCGGACAGAAAGTCACCCAGTGGCTGATCGGCCAGCACTTCGATGAGCCGGGCTGCCACGTCGATGCCGACCGAGTAGTGAAACCGCTCTCGCGGCTGAAAACCCAGCGGCAGCGAAGCGATCAGATCCACGCACTCCTGCAGAGTGCGGGTCGCATCGTTCATGACGCGATGGTCGCGGTACAGCTGGGCGGCGGGATTGTCGATCATGAAGTCGTAGGTGAGTCCGCTGGTGTGGCCCAGCAGGTCCCCGATGGCGATCGGTGCCGCAGCATCGACGACCGAACCGTCGACGTTCATCACCTTCGGCGAACCGAACGCCGGCAGAAAGGTCCCGAGGTCCTGGTCCAGCTGGAAGCGCCCCTGCTCGTGGAGCAGCATCAAAGCGGTCGAGACGATCGGCTTCGTCATCGAGTAGATCCTGAAGATGGTGTCGTCGGCCATGGCGGCGCCCGCCTCCGCGTCACGAGTGCCGTACAGGCCGCGGTGCACCACGTGGCCCCGACGAGCAGCCAGCGTGCTGATACCGCGTACTTCACCGCGATCGACGTAGCCCTGCATCGCAGGGGCGATCAGCTCGAGACGCTCCGCACTCATCCCGACCGACGCCGGGTCGATCACCGTCTGTACGGCCACGACGCCTCCAGCTCCTCGACTGCGGCCATTCTGGCAGTGCTCGCTGCCGTGACACTTCGGGGTGCCGTGCAGGAGCTGAAGACTCGCACCCAGCAGTCACGGTCCGGAACGAGCCCGAGGCCAAGGGCAGCTGGAGTCATCGGCAAGATGCCTCCCATGAACTCGGTGGTGCGCCCAGCGGTCCTGCAACCAGGTGATGAGGTGCGTGTGGTGGCACCGGCACGCAGTCGCACTCTGGTTCTCGAGCACGACGAGACGGCACTCATCGAGCGCCGATTCAGCGACCTCGGACTACGGCTCTCCTACGGAGACCACGTCGACGAGAGGGACAGTTTCGACTCCTCCCCGATCGCCTCCCGCGTCGCCGACCTCCACACCGCCTTCGCCGATCCAGCGGTCCGCGGCATCGTGACCGTGATCGGCGGCTTCAACAGCAACGAGCTCCTCCCGCATCTGGACTGGGAGCTGATCAGCCGCAACCCGAAGGTGTTCTGCGGCTATTCCGACATCACCGCGCTGCAGAACGCGATCCTCGCCCGCAGCGGGCTGATCACCTACACCGGACCCCACTGGTCCACCTTCGGGATGCGCGACCACCTCGAGCAGACCCTCAGCTGGTTCCGTCAAGCCCTGCTCACCGACGACGCCTACGACGTGACGCCCGCCAGCTACTGGACCGACGACGCCTGGTTCCTCGACCAGGACCATCGTGTCGTCGAGCCGAGCACTGGCTGGTGGCCGCTGGCGCCCGGCACCGCCGCCGGCCAGCTGGTCGGCGGCAATCTGTGCACCTTCAACCTCCTCCAAGGTGGGCCGTATCGGCCATCGCTCGCCGGTGCGGTGGTCCTGGTCGAAGACGATGGGCTGACCAATCCGGTCGAGTTCGCCCGTGACCTGACCTCGCTCCTGCAGCTGCCCGACGCTGCCGAGCTGTCCGCCCTTCTCATCGGACGATTCCAGCGAGTCAGTGGGATCGACCGGCATGTCCTGCGGCAGATCATCGAACGGCAGCCCGTCCTCGACGGAGTGCCGGTGCTCGCCAACATCGACGTCGGCCACACCAATCCCCTGGCCACCTTGCCGATCGGCGACCAGGTCGAAGTGCACAGCGGCGACAGACCGCACCTGCGCGTCGTTCGTTGACGCGGCCCGGACATCGGTCGCCCACTGACGTGGGATGACTTCAGATCGCCGGAGCCCACCAAGGATCACGGCCGGTACGCGCGATGGTGCGCTCCAGCCGGGTCGACGCCTCGGGGACGTCGACCGGCGGACCGAACGGTCCCCGCCCGGACGCGATCTGCGGCGCGAAGATCTCGAAGAACCGGTCCACCTGGTCGAGCTGGGCGACCTCGACCTGGAGGTCCTGCCCCGTCGCCCGAGCGAGGTCCCAGCCGTGGGTGGTCAGCTCCTCGATCGCGACGACGGCGTTGGCCGACGCGTCCATCTCGACACCTCCTGCCGAGACCCGGCCGTGCCAGGCCGACTCCTCCCGCCAGACCTCCGCGAGCTCGGCCAGGTGACGCGGCAGCGCACCGCGCCAGTCGTCGATCAGCTGGTCGGGTGGCTGGGCCGTCTCCCGCCGGCCGTTGGCGATGAACACCGCAGTGAACTGGACGACGTGCGTCAGCAGGTCAGCGACCGTCCAGTCGGGGCACGGGGTCGGCTGAGCCAGCTGGTCGTCGCGAACGCCGGCCACCAGCCGGCTCATCTCCTGCGCGGCAGGTCCTAGATCGAACACGATCACGTCTCCTCTCCCTCGGATGTGGTGTCGACTCCCCAGCCGCCCGCAGCTCATCGGCCTGGGCGAAGCGCCTGAGTCGTACCACCCTGATCCGTACGGGAGGAGGTAGCTGGAACTGCTCCTTAGGATGTCCGGGTGCGAGCAGCCGATGCGTGTCCCGGCGTCCTGCGGCCCCATGGGGCCGAGGACGGCGCGATGGTGCGTCTGCGTCTGCCCGGCGGCCGGGTGTCCTCGGTCGCGCTGCGGCAGCTGGCCGAGCTGGCTGGGGCGTACGGCAACGGGATCCTGCAGCTGACCTCGCGGGCCGGGGTCCAGCTGCGCGGACTGCCCGATCCGCTGCCGCCGGACTTCGTCGACGCCGTGTTCGCGGCCGGGGTCCTCCCCACCATCAGTCACGAGCGGGTGCGCAACATCGTGGCCTCGCCGCTGACCGGACTGTCCGGCGGTCGCGCCGACGTCGGCCCCCTGACCGGGGCGCTGGATGCCGGGTTGGTGGCCGAACCTGCGCTGGCCGAGCTGCCGGGCCGCTTCCTGTTCGTGCTGGACGACGGTCGGGGCGATGTCGTCGACCTGCGATTCGACCTCGGCTACCAGGCGGCCGGCCCCGACGGTGGCCACGTGCTGGTCGGCTCGCCCGACCGCGGGCTGCCGGTGCGGGCCGACGAGGTGGTGCCGACGTTGCTGCGCCTGGCAGTGGACTTCGCGTCGGCCAGGGCGGACACCGGGGCCTGGCACGTCCTCGAGCTGCCCGCGTGGGTCGACTCGCTGGGACTGGTGCCGGTGACACCCGTACGCGGTCTCGCGGCCACGCCCCTGGGTCGGATCGGCACGGTCGCCTCGGTGTCGGTGCCGCTGGCCCGGCTCACCCTCGAGCAGGCTCGGGCGGTCGAGGAGGCTGTGGCCGGCGGCGCGGTGGTGATCACCCCGTGGCGCGGACTGGTGCTGCCGGACGCGGGCGGGCGCCTCGACCACCTCGAAGCCGTCGGTCTCCTGGTCGACGACGCCACGGCCTGGGCGCAGATCAGCGCCTGCGTCGGAGCCCCTTTCTGCGCGCGGGCCCGGATCGACACGACCGAGATCGCGGTGGCCCTCGCCACAACCGCCGGCCCGGTGCCACGGACCCACGTGTCCGGCTGCGAGCGTCGCTGCGGAGCGCCGACAGGTGATCATCGGGATCTGGTGGCACCGTCCCTGGCCGAGGCGATCGGGAGCACACCGTGAGACGACCGACCCGACGCTATGACTACCTGGACGACCCGACAGCCATCTACCGAGCCTCGTTCGCGACCATCCGGGCCGAGGCCGACCTGTCGCAGGTGCCGGCCGACGCCGAGAAGGTCGTGGTCCGGATGATCCACGCCAGCGGGGATCCCGGGCTGGTCAGTGACGTCGAAGCCCACCCGCTGCTGGTCTCCTCGGCCCAGAGCGCCCTCCGCGCTGGAGCGCCGATCTTCACCGACGCGGAGATGATCGCCTCGGGGGTGACCCGTCGCCGCTTGCCGGCCGGCAACCAGGTGCGCTGTCTGCTGCACGACCCGCGCGTCTCCGAGCTGGCCGCTCGGTGGGGAACCACCCGCTCGGCGGCCGCTGTGTCCTTGTGGGGCGAGGATCTCGAGGGAGCCGTGGTGGCGATCGGCAACGCCCCCACCGCGCTCTTCGCCCTCCTGGAGCTGATCAGCGACGGGGGTCCGCGGCCCGCCGCGATCGTCGGGATCCCAGTCGGCTTCGTCGGCTCGGCCGAGTCCAAGCTCGCGCTGGTCCAGCACCCCGACCAGATCCCGTACCTGGTGGTGCACGGTCGCCGGGGCGGATCGGCGCTGTGCGCGTCGGCCCTGAACGCCCTGGCCCGGGAGAACGAGCTGTGAGCGGAACCCTGTACGCGGTGGGAGTCGGACCCGGTGACCCAGAGCTGCTGACCCTCAAGGCGGCCCGGTTGATCGCCGGCGCGGACGTGATCGCCTACCACTCCGGACCGAAGGGCGCCTCGATCGCGCGGTCCATCGTGGCCGAGCTCATCCCTGCCGGCTCGATCGAGGAGCTGCTCGCCTACCCGGTCACGGTCGGGTCCACCGATCACGCCGACGGCTACTACGGCGAGATCGAGGCCTTCTACGACGCCTCCGCCGAGCGTCTGGCCGAGCACCTGGCGGCGGGCCGGACCGTGGTCGTGCTGGCGGAGGGGGATCCGCTCTTCTACTCCTCGTACATGTATCTGCACGATCGGCTGGCCGATCGGTTCGCCTGGGAGATCGTGCCCGGGGTGACCTCGGTCAGCGCCTCGTCCGCCGCGATGGGCGTGCCGCTGGTGCGGCACGAGGACGTGCTCACGGTGCTGCCCGGCACCTTGCCGGTGCCGGAGCTGGCCCGCCGGCTGGCCGGCCGCGACGCGGTGGTGATCATGAAGCTGGGCCGCACGTTCGCCGGTGTCCGGGAGGCGCTGCGGCAGACCGGGCGACTCGACGAGGCCGTCTACGTGGAGCGGGCGAGCACCGGTCGTGAGGTTGTCCGGCCGGTCGCCGACGTCGATCCCGACGCGGTGCCGTACTTCTCCTCCATCGTCGTCCCCGGGCCCGGCCGCCGGGCCGACAGCGGCGGACGCGTCCGCCGCGAGACCCCGGCCCCGACGACCCCGGAGTCGACCACCCCGGAGTCGGGCGACCGCACGCCCGCGGAGCTGCTGGTCATCGGCCTCGGTCCCGGTCCCGACCACTGGGTCACCCCTGAGGTCACCGACGCCCTGGCCCTGGTCGACCACGTCGTCGGCTACGGACCGTACGTGGACCGGGTGCCGCCCCGTCCGGGTCTGCAGCGCCACGCCAGCGGCAACACCGTCGAGCTCGACCGCGCCCGGCTGGCCCTGGATCTCGCGCTGGGTGGCGAGAAGGTCGCTCTGGTCTCCGGCGGGGACGCCGGCGTGTTCGGGATGGCGTCCGCCGCGTTCGAGGCGGTCGCGGCCGACCCGGCGTACGCGCGCGTGCGGGTGAGCGTGCTGCCCGGGGTCACGGCGGCCCAAGCCGTCGCCGCCCGGGCCGGGGCACCACTCGGCGGCGACTACCTGGTGCTGTCGCTGTCGGATCGGCTGAAGTCGTGGGAGGTGATCGAGCGCCGCCTGCGGGCGGCCGCCGACGCCGACCTGGTCATCACGCTCTACAACCCGGCCTCACGCAGCCGTACCACCCAGGTGGCGCAGGCCCGGGAGCTGCTGCTCGAGCACCGCTCGGCCGAGACCCCGGTGGTCATCGGGCGGGATGTCGGTCGGCCTGGTGAGGAGCTGGTCCGTGACCACCCTCGGAGCGCTGGATCCGGCAACGGTCGACATGCGCTGCCTGCTGATCATCGGGGCGTCCGGGACCTCGGTCCTCGGCGACCGGGTCTGGACCCGACGCTCAGTGGTGCGCTGACCGCGTCCGACCTGCTGCTCTTGCCTGGCCGTTCACCTGGGCCGGAGGTGGACGTGGAGGAAGGCGCCCAGACCGATCTCGACCTTCGTCGGCCGGTCCCGGTGTGCGGGGTGGTCGTCAGCGGCTTCCATCTGTGCGCTCCGCTGGACTTTCCGCCTTGGGCCCGCTCTCGGGCCGCCGCTCCCGGGCGGCAATTTCCATCCATGGACGGTGATTGCGGACCGTTCGAGGCCAGGGACAGGGCAGATGCCGTCCGCGGATGGAAATTCCGCGCCAGCAGCCCGCACCTTGCGTGATTCGGCATCCATGGATGGAAATTACGGACAACCGACACCGACCGCCCGACGGCGACTGCCCGAGGCCGAACGAGGCGCACCGGTCCGCAGGGACAGGGTCGGAGGTCACAGCCGCGGACTGCCTCTAGTTTGTCAGGACATTTACCACTAGAGTCGGGCCACGGAACCGGTCACCACGAGGTTGGCTGCACCCGATACCGAGGAGTGAGTTGAGATGAGCGTCGTCGTCGCCCACCAGGCATCTGCGATCGGGCACCTGACCCTGCAGGAGGCCGCCAAGGAGGCCAACCTGCGCAAGGCGCCGCTGGCCGTCATCCACGTGGCCGAGGGCGTCGACCTCGACGTGATCGAGGCGCACAAGGCCGGCGTCGGCGACCAGATCACCAAGGTGCTGTCCGAGGTCGGCCTCGACGAGCTCGCGTGGACGCTGCAGGTGACCACCGGTGAGGACGTCGCCGAGGCCGTGCTGGACGTGGTGGCCGCGCTGGATGCCGAGCTGCTGGTCATCGGCGCCCGGCGTCGCACCCCGGTGGGGAAGCTGTTCATGGGCAGCGTGACGCAGAGCATCATCCTGCACGCGGACGTGCCCGTGCTCGTGGTGAAGGCGCCGGCCGCCAGCGCGAGCGGCCGGAGTCGCGCCGGTGTGCTAGGAGAAGCTGGAGAGCGCTCTTTCCTCTCCGAGCGACGACGAAGTAGCCGGGTTCGAGGCGGCTCCATCACCGCGGCTAGGGCTCACCCGCCGGCGAGGAACACGTACCGCGCGACCAACAGCAGCGCGACCACGTAGAGGATCGGGCTGACCCTCCGGCCCTCGCCGCTGAGCAGCTTGATCGCGCAGTAGGCGATCACCCCGAAGCTCACGCCGTTGGCGATCGAGAAGGTCAGCGGCATCAAGATCACGGTCAGGAAGGCCGGCACGCCCTCGGACAGATCCATCCAGTCGATGTCCTTGGCCGCCTGCATCATCAGCGCCCCGACCAGGATCAGCGCCGGGGCGGTCGCCGCGCCCGGCACGGCGCCGGCGATCGGCCACAGGAAGGTCGACAGGACGAAGAGCAGACCGACGGTGGTGGCCGTGACCCCGGTCTTGCCGCCCTCCTCGATGCCCGAGGCACTCTCCACGTACGCGGTGGTGGTGGAGGTGCCGACGAAGGCGCCGAACATGGCCGCCAGTCCGTCCATGGAGAAGGTCAGCCGGGCCCGCGGCATGTCGCCCTTGGCGTCCAGGTAGCCGGCCCGCTGGGCCAGACCGGTCAGGGTGCCCGTGGCGTCGAAGAAGTCCACGAAGAAGAACGTGAACACCACGCTGAACAGGCCGAGCCCGAGCGCAGCCCCGATGTCCAGCTGCCCGATCAGGTCGGTGGGCCAGACCGGCAGGCCGATGACACCGTTGGAGAAGCCGGCGAACGGGACCAGGTTGCCGTCGGCACCGGAGTACACCGGGATCCGGGTGATGATCGCGATCAGGGAGGTGCCGATGATGCCGTACAGGATCGCGCCCTTGACCTTCTTGTACATCAGCACGGCGGTGCCGAGCAGGCCGACGATGGCCAGCCACGCGGTCGGGTGGGTGAGCGAGCCGAGACCGACCAGGGTGGCCTCGTTGGCCACCACGATGCCGGCGGACTTGAACCCCAGGAACGCCAGGAACGCGCCGATGCCCGCGGTGATCGCGAACTTCAGACTCAGCGGGATCGCCTTGACGATGGCCTGCCGGGCGCCGGCCACGCTGAGCACGACGAACAGGACACCGGAGATGAACACGGCCCCGAGCGCGGTCTGCCACGGGTAGCCCATGGCGCCGACCACGGAGTAGGCGAAGAAGGCGTTGAGCCCCATCCCGGGTGCCTGGGCGAACGGATAGCGGGCGACGATGCCCATCGCCAACGAGCCGAAGGCGGCGGCCAAACAGGTCGTGGTCAGCAGCTGGTTGAAGCCGTTCGGCACGTCGATGGCGCCGGACAGCACCTGCGGGTTGACGAACAGGATGTAGCTCATGGTGAGCCAGGTCGTGAATCCGGCGCGCAGCTCGCGCGGGATGTTCGAGCCGAGGGCCGTGATGCCGAAGTAGCGGTCGAAGCCGCTGATCGGTTTGCCGGCGGTGATCGGCTCGGTGGCCTTGGTCTGGGTCATGGGCGGTGCCTCTCGGGCGGACGAGCGGAGCTCATCAGGCGGTGATCATGGACGGTACGAGCGCGGAACGGGTCGGCTGGGAGGCAGCCGAGGTGAGGAGTCGACCGTCCACCCAGACCCCGGCGACATCAGCCGGGCCTGCCAGGGCGAACACCTTGGCGAGGGCCTCGGTGGCGTCGGGCGCGTGGCGCAGGACGATGTCGAGCGTGCTGTGCGCGGACGGACGCAGCCAGACGGCGTCGAAGCGCCGACCGACTTCGAAGTCACCCACCTGATCACCGAGGCCGAGCGCGAGCGCTCCCGCCCGGGTGGCCAGGTAGAGCAGGTGGGCCGGCGTCAACGGCAGCCCGTCGGGTCCGAGGAGCTGCTGGGCGAAGTAGGCCTGCAGTCCCTCCTTGATCAGGCTGAACCCGGTGCCGGCGCCGACATCGGACCCCAGGGCCACGCCGACGCCGTACGCGTCATGACGCCGGAGCGGGAACAGCCCGCTGCCCAGGGCAGCGTTGCTGGTCGGGCAGTGGGCGACCCAGCACCCGGTGTCCGCCATCACCTCCAGCTCGTGGTCGGTGGGATGGACGTTGTGGGCCAGCACGGTCCGGTCGCCGACCAGACCGTGGTGGTGATAGGTGTCGAGGTAGTGGGAGCGTTCCGGGAAGTGGGCGGCGACCTGATCGACCTCGGCCCCGTTCTCGTTGATGTGGCTGGTCACGTAGACGCCGTCGGTCCCGGCGGCCAGCTCCGCACACGAGTCCAGCATCGCCTCCGACGCCGAGAGGGAGAAGCGGGGTGTCACGGCGTAGCGGAGGTGGCCCCGCCCGTGCCAGCGATCGAGCAGCGCCCGACCGTCGGCGAGGGCCTGCTCCGGTGAGGTGAGCAGGTCCGGGCGCAGGATCCGGTCGCTGACCACCAGGCCCGAGGTGATCCGCAACCCGGTCCGCTCCGACGCCGCGAACAGCGAGTCCATGGCCGGCGCGAAGTGCGAGCCGAAGACCAGCGCCGTGGTGGTGCCGGCCCCGACGAGGCAGGTCATCAGCTCCTCGGCGACGGCCTGGGCGTACGCCGCGTCCGCCAACCGCGCCTCCTCGGGCAACGCGCAGCGGTCGAGCCAGTCGAGCAACGGCATCCCGAGACCGGCGATGGCCCGGACCTGGGGGTAGTGGACGTGGGTGTCGACGAAACCCGGGAGCAGCAACCCACCGGTCAGGTCCTCGACCTCCTCGTCCGGGTGCTCGGCCCGCAGTCCGGCGTACGGCCCTCGGGCCACGATCACGCCGTCGCGCACCAGCAGGGCACCGTCGTCCTCGGCCCGGAGCGTGCCGGTGGGATCCTCGCTGCGGAACGGGTTCCCCACGGTGTCGAGGAGGGTCGACCGGTACAGCGTCATGAACGCACCTCCGCCGGCGTCTGCAGGGCCTGCATCAGGGCGGCGGCGACCGACACAGCGATCACCTCGGGTTCCTTGCCGGCGATGGCCGGGATCCCGATCGGGCAGGTGATGGTGGCGATCCGGTCCGGGTCGTGCCCGCTCTCGGCCAGGGTGGTGCGGAAGTGCGACCACTTCGCC
Organism: uncultured Actinomycetota bacterium; assembly: GCA_963794405.1. Taxonomy (GTDB): domain Bacteria; phylum Actinomycetota; class Actinomycetes; order Propionibacteriales; family Propionibacteriaceae; genus Microlunatus. Next base: position 2,003,103 of record CAWCDP010000009.1, on the reverse strand, counting down.
GACGACCCGATCAGCCCGACATCGGCCAGCTGGCCCGCCGGCAGCCGCAGCGCGGCATCGCAGAGCGCGAAGTCCTCGGCGTGGTCGTGGGTCATGATCAACACGTGGGAGCCCGACGGCAGTCGCTCCAGCACCGTCTCACCGAGCACCGTGTGATGGACCTCGACGTCCGCGCTCCCGTCGACGATGTCCACCAGCCGCAGCGCCTCGAGCTCGTCGGCCCGGGAGTCGACCAGCACCAGCCGGACGTCCCAGCGGGACACGATCCGGGCGATCTCGTAGCCGACGTGGCCGACGCCGAAGATCGCGATCGTTGCTCGGGCGGGCAGCGGCTCGAACAGCACGGTCACCTCGCCGCCGCAGCACTGCCGCCCGAACTCGGTCCGCTCGCGGGGGTTCAACCGGGTGGTGATCGTGGCGACCTCGGTCGAGGACTCGGTGATCATGGTCCGCGCTCGGGTGATGGCGACCTCCTCGAGGTTCCCACCGCCGATGCTGCCCCAGGTCCGCCCGGCTCCGACCACCATCTTCGCCCCGGCGTCGCGCGGGGCGTGGCCCCGGACACCGATCACCGTGATCAGCACACCGGGCTGTCCGCTCGCTCGCAGCTCCGTAGCTGCTGTCAGCCAGTCCATGATCAGACTCCCACGCTGCGGTCGGAGGTGTCGGCGGCCCGGGCGGTGTCGAGCGCCCAGTAGACGGCCTCCGGGGTGGCCGGGCTCGCCAGGTCGACCGAGGTCCCGGGCGGGCCGAACGCCGCGCAGGCCTGCCGCAACGCCTCCCGGACGCAGAAGGCGAGCATCAGCGGCGGCTCGCCGACCGCCTTGGACCCGTAGACGACACCGGACTCGGTGGCCTTCTCGTAGAGGTGCACCCGGAAGGTCTCCGGCATCTCCGAGAAGCTCGGCAGCTTGTACGTCGACGCGGCCTGGGTGTTCAGTCGACCCCGGTTCGGGCCGTCACCGACGTCCCAGCGCAGCTGCTCGAGGGTGAGCCAGCCGGCTCCCTGCACGTAGCCACCCTCGATCTGCCCGACGTCGATCAGCGGCGACAGGCTGTCGCCGACGTCGTGCACGATGTCGGTGCGCAGGAACCGGTAGGCGCCGGTGAACCCGTCCACCTCGACCTCGGCCAGTGCGGCACCGTAGGCGAAGTACTTGAACGGCTCTCCCTGCATCCGCTCCGCGTCCCAGTGCAGGCCCTCGGTGCGGTAGAAGCCCGCCGCCCACAGGGAGACCCGCTGGAAGTAGGCGGCGTGCGCCAGCTCGGCGAAGGTGATCTCGCGATCATGGAAGCCGATGCCGGTGACGATCCCGTCGTGGAAGCGGACGTCGGCCGGGTGGATGTTCAGCTTCCGCCCCGCGACCTCGGCCAGCCGGTCGCGGATCTGGTCACAGGCGTTCTTGATCGCCCCACCGTTGAGATCGGCCCCCGAGGACGCCGCGGTGGCGGAGCTGTTCGGCACCTTGTCGGTCCGGGTCGGAGCCAGCCGTACGGCCGACAGCGGCACCCCGAGCGCGGTGGCCGCCACCTGGATCATCTTGGTGTGCAGGCCCTGTCCCATCTCGGTGCCGCCGTGGTTGATCAGCACCGAGCCGTCCTTGTAGACGTGGACGAGGGCCCCGGCCTGGTTGAACGCGGTCAGGTTGAACGAGATGCCGAACTTGACCGGCGTGATCGCCAAGCCCCGCTTGGTGTGCGGGTGCTCGGCGTTGAAGGTCTCGAGGGCGGCGAGGCGCTCGGCGTGGTCGGCCTTGTCCAGCAGCTGCGACCAGATGTCGGCCAGCCGCTCCGGGTGCCGCACCGGCTGCCCGTACGGCGTCGACTGTCCCGCCGAGTAGAGATTCCGGCGCCGCAGCTCCTCGGCCGGGATGCCGAGCCGCGGGGCGCACCGGCCGAGGATGTCCTCGATCACGATCATGCCCTGGGGTCCACCGAAGCCACGGAACGCGGTCTGCGAGGTCTTGTTGGTCTTGGCGATCCGACCGTGCGCCTCGATGTTCGGGATCCAGTAGGCGTTGTCGATGTGACACAGCGCCCGGGCCAGCACCGGCTCGGACAGGTCCAGGCTCCAGCCGCCGTCGCTGGTCAACGTGGCCCGCAGCCCGGTGATCAACCCGTCGTCGTCGAAGCCGATCTCCCAGCCGGCGTGGAACGGGTGCCGCTTGCCGGACATGGTCATGTCCTGCGTGCGGTTGAGCCGTAGCCGAACCGGCCGGCCCGTCAGGGTGGCACCGAGAGCGGCGATCGCCGCGAAGCCGTGGGGCTGCATCTCCTTGCCGCCGAAGCCGCCACCCATCCGCAGGCACTGCACGGTGACGGCGTGCGAGTCCAGACCCAGCACGTGGGCCACGATCTCCTGCGTCTCCGAGGGATGCTGGGTGGAGCACTGGACGAAGACCTGACCGTTCTCGTCGATCAGAGCCAGGGAGCAGTGCGTCTCCAGGTAGAAGTGCTCCTGGCCGCCGAACTCGAACTCGCCGGTGAACCGGTGGGTGGCGGCCGCCAGACCGGCCGCCGCGTCCCCGCGGGAGACGGTGCGCCGGTGACCCTGGAAGGACTCCTGCTCGATGGCCTCGGTCAGGGTCATCAGGCTGGGCAGCGGCTCGTAGTCGACCTCGATCGCCTCGGCCCCCCGACGCGCCGCGTCCAGGCTCTCCCCCAGCACCCAGCAGACGGCGTGCCCGTGGAACATCACCTCGGACGGGAAGAGCGGCTCGTCGTGCTTGATGCCGGCGTCGTTGACGCCGGGCACGTCCTCGGCGGTCAGCACCCGGACCACCCCGTCGACGTCGTAGGCCGGCTTCACCCGCAGGTCGGTGATCAGTGCCCGCGCGTGCGGGGCTTGAACCGGCCAGGCGTGCAGCACGCCGCTGGTGCGCATGATCAGGTCGTCGGTGTAGAGAGCCGCACCGGTGACGTGCAGGTCGGCCGCCTCGTGCGGCAGCTCCAGACCCACCTTGGACCCGGACGGACGATCGGCCAGCGATCCCGTCGCGTGCGGGACCCGCTCCTCGGACCCTGCCTGCCGCTGATCGGGGCCTGCCCCCCGCTGATCGAGTGCCGTCATGCCACACCTCCGAGCTGCTGGGCCTCGTCGGTCTCGACGAAGAACTTGCGCACCGACTGGCCGAGCATGGCCCGCCGGAACGCCGAGGACGCGCGGTGATCATCCATCGGGGTTCCCTCCGTGGCGAGCACGGCAGCCGCGGCGTCAGCGGTCTCCGCCGTCCACGCCTTGCCGCGCAGGAAGTCCTCGGTGGCCGTGGCCCGCAGCGGGGTCGCCGCCGCGCCGCCGATCCCGATCAGGATCTCGGCGACGGTGCCGTCGTCGGCGAGGGTGAGCGCGTACGCGACAGCGATGCTGGAGATGTCGTCGAACCGCCGCTTGGCGATCTTGTGGAAGGCGGTCAGCGGGGCCAGCGGTCGGGGGACCACGACGCTGACGATCAGCTCGTCCGGGCGGCGCAGCGTCTGCCGGTAGCCGGTGAAGTAGTCGGCCAAGCGGACCGTCCGCTCCCCTGCGGTCGAACCCAGCACCAACGACGCGTCCAGGGCCAGCAGCACGGGTGGCGAGTCCCCGATCGGGGACCCGGTGCCCAGGTTCCCGCCCAGGGTGGCGGAGTTGCGGATCAGTCGGGAGGCGAACTGGGGGAAGAGCGCCGCCAGCAGCGGGACGTCGCCCGCCAGCCGGGTCTCGATCTCCGACAGCGTCAGCGCCGCACCGAGAGTGATCGCGTCGTCACCGATCTCGTACGTCCGCAGCTCGGCGAGCCGGTCGATGCCGATGCTGAGCTCGGCCCGGGCGTGCTTGAGGTTGAGGTCGACGCCCCAGTCGGTGGAGCCCGCGACCAGCTTCGCGTCGGGGTGGGCGGCGAGCAGGTCGAGCGCCTCGGCCAGGGTCGCCGGGCGGACGTAGTCGCCGAAGGGGCCGGTGGTGGTGGCCGGGACGGCGGCCGGGGCCGGGTCGGCGGTGCGGGTGTGCAGCGGGTCGGTCGGCGCCGGGTCCTCCAGCGCGTACGCCGCATCACGGATCGGTCGGTAGCCGGTGCAGCGGCACAGGTTGCCGCTCAGGGCGTGCAGGTCGAAGCCGTTCGGGCCGTGCTCGTGGTCGGCGGCAGGCTCCTCGCGGGCGTGCTCGGTCTCGGCACCCGCCGTGGAACCGCAGCGACCGCGACGGTAGAACTCGGCCGCCATCGAGCAGACGAAGCCGGGCGTGCAGTATCCGCACTGCGAACCACCGCGGACGGCCATCTCCCGCTGCACCGGGTGCAGGGCGGCCGGGGTGCCGAGTCCTTCGGCGGTGACGACCTCCTGGCCGTCGAGAGCGGCCGCGGGCACCAGGCAGGAGTTGATCGCCGTCCAGGTGCTGCGCTCGCCGTCGGCGTCGGGTCGCAGGACCACCACGGCGCACGCACCGCACTCGCCCTCGGCACAGCCTTCCTTGGTGCCGGTCAGCCCGCCACCACGCAGCCAGTCGAGCAGGGTGGTCTCCCCACCCACCTCGCCGAGGGCCCGGAACTCACCGTTGACACACACGCGGGACACCGTCATCACGCTCCAATCCACGACACACCAAAGCGCCCCAGTGGGGCGCCGTCCTCCGCCATGGAGAACGGGTGCATGGTTCGAACGGCCTGGTCGTGACCCCAATCCGCCGGTTATCCATGCGAACGACAGGTGGAGCGTTGGAGGCAATCTAGTGGAGGAATGTTGCGAGCGCTAGACCTTGGTGAAAGATGTCTTCCGCAATGCGGATCTTTCTGACGGGTCCGATCGGCCCGGTGTCGGAGTAATCCAGATGCCCTGGGACGCCGGTCGCCGTATCGTCCACGGCGAACCCGAGAGGACGAGTTGATCATGGTGGAGCGCCTGGCACCCAAGCTGTTGAGCTGGGCGTCGATCCTGGACGAGCAGACCCGCGCGCAGGCGGAGACGGCCGCCGGCATGCCCTTCATCCACCCGCACCTCGCGCTGATGCCTGACGCGCACCTGGGCAAGGGCGCGACGGTCGGCTCGGTCATCCCCACCCTCGGCGCGATCATCCCGGCGGCGGTCGGGGTGGACATCGGTTGCGGCATGGTCGCCGTCCGCACCCAGCTGGCTGCCGAGACCTTCGCGCACGATCGCACCCGTCTGCGTCAGTCCATCGAGCGGGCCGTGCCGGTCTCCGCCGGCGGCTACAACAAGGAGCTGACGGAGACGGCGGTGGTACGGATCGCGGACCTGGAGGCGCGGGCCGAGGAGGCAGGATTCGACCCGTCCTCGTACGCGCCGAACTGGCGGCTGCAGCTGGGCACGCTGGGCTCCGGCAACCACTTCATCGAGGTGACGGCGGACGAGACGGGCACCGTGTGGCTGTTCCTGCACTCGGGGTCGCGGGGGGTCGGGAACAAGATCGCCGCGCGACACATCGCCGTCGCCGCCCGGCTGTGCACACAGTGGTGGATCCAGCTGCCTGATCCCGATCTCGCCTATCTGGTGGAGGGAACTGCCGAGTTCGATCGCTACCTGGCCGAGCTGACCTGGGCCCAGCACTTCGCGCTGCTCAACCGCGAGGAGATGATGGATCGGGTGCTCGCGTGCGTGCGGGACTGGCTGGGTGACGTGGTGAGTGAGCAGGAGAGGATCAACTGCCACCACAACTTCACCGCTCGCGAGCGGCACTTCGGCCAGGAGGTCTGGGTGTCCCGCAAGGGGGCGATCGAGGCCGGCCAGGGCAAGCCGGGTCTGATCCCCGGGTCGATGGGCACGGCGAGCTATGTCGTGACGGGCCGGGGCAACCCGGTGTCGTTGAACTCCTCCCCGCACGGCGCGGGACGGGCGTACTCACGGTCGAAGGCGCGGAAGACGTTCAGCCAGGACGACCTGCGGGCGGCGATGATCGGCATCGAGTACCGCGACACCGCCGCGTTCGTGGACGAGATCCCGGCCGCCTACAAGGACATCGACCAGGTGATGGCCGACGCGGCGGACCTGGTCGAGGTGCGACACACCCTGCACCAGCTGATCAACGTCAAGGGCGATTGAGCCGAGCGGCCGTGTCAGACTGACCGTCGGCAGAGCCGGTGGAGGGTGAATGGCGGGTTCCGGGACGTCGGTGTGGCGTGGTCTGCGCGCCCGGCTGACGGGGCCCGCCCTCAAGGGCTGGGTCGTCGAGGCGAACGACGGCATCATCGCGACCGCCGGTCTGCTCGAGGGTTTCGCCGGCGCCGGCGCCGACGACCAGCTGTTGATCACCGCCGCCCTGGCCGCGACGATCGCCGGCGCCCTGAGCGTCGGCGGGGCGAAGTGGGCGGAGGAAGCCACCGAGCGCGACGCGCAGCTCGCCACGGTGGCGTACGAGCAGGGACTGCTCGCGGCCGATCCCGACGCCGAGCTGGCCGAGCTGGTCGAGCACTACGTCGGTCGTGGACTCACTCCGGACCTCGCCCAGCAGGTCGCCGAGCAGCTGCACGAGGTCGATCCGCTCACCGCCCAGCTGCAGACCGAGTACGGCATCGACGAGATCGCGCCGGCCCGGGCCCCGGCGCTCACCGGCCTCGGCGCCGGGATCTCCTTCGCCGTCGGCTCCAGCATCCCGCTGCTGATCACGTTCGTGGCGCCGATCTCCCTGGACGCGCTCGCGGTGCTGATCGCTGTCGTGGTCTCGCTGACCATCACCTCGATCATCGCGTCCCGCTCGGCGTACCTCTCGGTCCGCCGGACCATCGTCCGGACGCTGATCGTCGGTCTCGGCACCCTGGGGGTCAGCTATCTGGCGGGCCTGGCGCTGCTGCCACCGGCGGGTTGACGCGAGCTGCTGAGCTTCCCGGCGCCCACCTGAGCGATCCGGGTGCCGTAGAGGTGGGAGTCCACGAAGCCCTCGGCGGTCAACGCCGGACCCGACGATGATCACCGCGGCCTGACGGAGTCCGGCGGCCTCGACCTGCTCGCCGATGTCGGCCAGGGTGCCGCGCAGCACCAGCTCGTCCGGCTGGGTCGCCCGCGAAACCACCGCGACCGGACACTCGGACCCGTAGTGCTCGCCAGCCGCTCGGCCAGCTCGCGGGTCCGCCGGATGGCCAGATGCAGCACCAGAGTGGCCCCGGTCGCCGCCAGCCGCTCGAGCGACTCCGACTCCGGCATCGCGGTCGAGGCCGCTTGCGTACGGGTCAGGATGACCGTCTGGGCGAGCTCCGGGACGGTCAGCTCCCGGCCGCAGGATCGCCGCAGCGGCCGCGTAGGCCGGGACGCCCGGGCGTCACGTCCCACGGCACCCCGGCCCGGTCCAGCCGTCGGGCCTGCTCGGCCAACGCGGAGTAGAGCGACGGGTCGCCCGAGCAGAGTCGGGCGACGTCCTGCCCGGCCGCATGAGCAGCGACCAGGTGGGCGGTGATCTCGTCCAACGACAGCCGGGCCGAGTCGATCAAGGTCGCGTCCGGCGGGCAGTGGGCCAGCACCTCGGCGTCCAGGTAGGTGCCGGCGTACACGCAGACCGGCGACGCGGCGAGCAGGCGCACGGCCCGCACGGTGAGCAGGTCAGCCGCCCCGGGCCCGGCCCCGATGAAGTGCACGGTCACGGGTGCAGCCTCTCCCCCGCGCTGACGCACCCTTTCGCACGCTGACGCACCCGTTGCAGAGGGTGCGTCAGGGAGCAAAAGAGTGCGTCAGCGGAGTCGGTCATGCGGGCAGCCCCGCGTCGACGGCCCGGACGGCCGACCACTGGACCACGGCCCGGGCGGGTTTCCAGCCGTGGAAGCCACCCAACGACTCCAGCTTCTCCACCCCGATCCGGACCAGCTCGCCACCGAAGCCGCGCCAGGCCTCGAGCAGGATCTGCTCGGTCTCCACCGTCACGGCGTGGGCGACCAGACGGCCCCCGGTCGGCAGCAGGTGCCAGCACCGCCGGACCAGGTCCAGGTCCGCTCCGCCGCCGATGAACACCGCGTCCGGTTGCGGCAGCCAGTCCAGCGCCTCGGTCACCTCGGCGGTGATCACCTGGATGCCCGGCACGCCCAGCCGGGCGGCGTTGGCGGCGATCCGGGCGGCCCGGTCGGGGGTGCGGTCGATGGCGATCGCCCGGCAGCGTGGATCGGTCCGCGCCCACTCGATGGCGATGGACCCGGCGCCGGCGCCCAGGTCCCAGAGCAGCTCGCCGGGGACCGGGGCCAGCCGGGACAGGGCCGAGGCCCGCAGGTCCCGTTTGGTCAGCTGGCCGTCGTGGTCGTACGCGTCGTCGGGGAGCCCCGGTCCGGACCCGAGGGGTCGGGTACCCATCGCGACGCGGCACTCCACCGCCACCAGGTTCAGGGGCGGCGCCTCGCCCAACCCGTCGACGGCGATCGCCTCCGTGCGGCTCTCCGAGATCGTGCCCAGGTCGCCGAGGACCGTGAGCACACTCGACCCGTAGCCGGCGTCGACCAGCAGCGTCGCCAGCGCGGCGGGGGTCTCCGTGTCCGACGACAGCACGATCAGCCGCTGCCCGGGCCCGAGGTGCCGACGGACCAGGTCGAGGTCGCGTCCGACGACGGTGACCACGCGGACGGTCTCGCTGGGCCACCCCATCCGGGCGCGCGCCAGGGCGACGGAGGAGACGGCCGGATGGATCCGTACGGCCTCTGGACCCAGCAGCTCGATCAGGGTGGAGCCGATGCCGGAGACCAGGGGGTCGCCGCTCGCCAGCACCACCGCCCGGCGGCCCCGGCAGGTCTCCAGGAAAGCCGGCAGGGCCGGGCGCAGGGGGCTGGGCCAGGTCAGCCGCTCGGTCGGACCCGCGTCGGCGGGAACCAGATCGAGGTGCCTCCGGCCACCGATGAGGACCTCGGCGGCGGCGATCACCGTACGCGCCGCGTCCCCCAGCTCGGACCAGCCCCCGGCCGGGATCCCGACGACGTCCAGCCGCATCACAGCGCTGACCCTACGTGACCGCCCTCGTCTCGGGCCGCCCGACGACCAGCCGACGTGTGGGAGGATCGGCCACGGCGACAGGCGAGGAATCCAGGGAAGATCTGGAGCGGTCCCGCCACTGTGAAGCCCTCCGTCCCACGACGGAGCGGTCAGTCAGAACGTCCCTGTCGCCCGCCGCCGACGCCGGCGGTGACCCCGACGACTGCGGGCGTGGACACCCGCAAGGAGGCCTCCACCGATCGTGCGCACGTTCCCGTTCTCCGCCGTCGTCGGCTCCGACGACATGGCCCTGGCCCTGGTCCTCACCTCGATCTCGCCCGAGGTCGGCGGGGTCCTGGTGCGAGGCGAGAAGGGCACCGCCAAGTCCACGATGGTGCGCGCGCTGGCCGCCGTGCAGCCCGACCAGCTGGTCGTCGAGGGCTGCCGCTTCTCCTGCGACCCGGCCGATCCCGATCCCTCCTGCCCGGACGGGCCGCACACCGACATCGTGGCCGTCCGTCGACCGGCCCGGCTGGTCGAGCTGCCGGTCGGTGCCACCGAGGACCGGGTGATCGGCTCGCTCGACCTGCAGCAGGCGCTCGGCTCCGGCCGGGTCAGCTACGAGCCTGGACTGCTGGCGGCGGCGCACCGCGGGATCCTGTACGTCGACGAGGTGAACCTGCTGCACGACCACCTGGTCGACCTGCTGCTGGACGCCGCTGCCATGGGGCGATCGACGGTGGAGCGGGACGGCGTGTCCGTTGCCCACGCGGCGCGGCTCGTGCTCGTCGGCACCATGAACCCCGAGGAGGGCGAGCTCCGACCGCAGCTGCTCGACCGGTTCGGACTCACCGTCGAGGTCGTCGCGCCACGCGACCCGGCCCTGCGCTCGGAGGTGGTCCGCCGCCGTCTCGCGTACGACGCCGATCCTGCCGCGCTGGTCGCTCGGTTCGCCGCTCAGGAGGAGGCGTTGCGTGCCCGCTTGGCGAGCGCCCAGGAGCGGCTGGCCCAGGTGAACCTGTCGGACTGGGCCCTGACCAAGATCGCCGCCGTCTGCGCCGGCTTCGAGGTGGACGGCATGCGCGCCGACATCGTGACCGCACGGGCCTCGGTGGCCCATGCGGCCTGGCACGAGCGGACCGAGGTGACCCGGGCCGACATCCGCGCGGCCGCGCGGCTGGCCCTGCCGCACCGCCGACGCCGCAACCCGTTCGACGCGCCCGGACTCGACGAGGAGCTGCTGGACCGGCTGCTCGGGGACGACGACCTGGAGCCGGAACCCGAGCCTGACCCCGAACCACCGACCGATCCGCCGGCCACGGACCCCGACGGTCCGGCGCCGGACGACGGCGACGGGCCGGCCACGCCACCCGGCGGCGAGGCAGCTCCGACGACCGAGGACGCAGCTGATCGCAACGATCCCGGCGACACCCAGGATCAGCCCGCCGAGCAGCCCGGACAACCGGCCCCGGTCGGTGTGGCCCAGGCCGGGGAGCCCTACCGGGCGCGGCTGCTGACCGTCCGCGGCACCGGCGAGGGCGAGGCCGGCCGCCGGAGCCGGGCGCTGACCAGCGTCGGGCGGACCGTCGGGGCCACCCCGACCGCCGGCAGCCGGCTGCACTTCCCCGCCACCGTGCGCGCCGCCGCCACCGAGCAGCACCGCCGTGGACGGCAGGCCGGGGACCGCCTGCTGCTCGCCCGCCGCGACCTGCGGACCGCGGTGACCGAGGGTCGCGAGTCCAACCTGGTGCTGTTCTGTGTCGACGCGTCGGGGTCGATGGCTGCCCGGAAGCGGATGGCCGAGGTGAAGACCGCGGTGCTGTCGCTGCTCCTCGACGCCTACCAGCGCCGCGACAAGGTCGGTCTGGTCACCTTCCGTGGGGCCGGGGCAGCTCTGGCTCTGCCGCCGACGTCCTCGGTCGAGGTCGCGGCCCGGCGGCTCGCGGAGGTGCCGAGCGGAGGTCGTACGCCCTTGGCCGAGGGCCTGCTGTGCGCGGCGGACACCCTGCGCTGGGAGCGGATCCGCGACCCGCGGAGGCGGCCGCTGCTGGTCGTGGTGACCGACGGCCGCGCCACCGCAGGGCCGGACGCCCTGGCCCGATCGCGCCGGGCGGCGACGTACGTCAGCGGTCTCGGCATCGACGCCGTGCTGGTCGACTGCGAATCCGGTCGGATGAGTCTGGGGCTCGGGCGTGGACTCGCCGAGGACCTGCAGGCGCAGTACGTGAAGCTGGCCGAGGTCAACGCCGAGGCGCTCGCCGGAGTGGCCGCCGCGGGACGGAATCTCACCATGGCGGCCGAGCAGCCGTCGGAGTGCGGCATGAAGGGCGAGGTCGAGACCGTCCCCGCCGACGGGCTGACCACCCGGCAGCGCCGCAACCGCCCCCTGCTGATCGTGCACACCGGCGACGGCAAGGGGAAGTCGACGGCGGCGTTCGGTCTCGCCCTGCGGGGGTGGAACCAGGGCTGGCCGATCGGGGTGTTCCAGTTCGTCAAGTCGGCCAAGTGGCGGATCGGTGAGCAGACGGCGCTGGAGACCCTGGCCGAGGTGCACGCCACCACCGGGGCCGGCGGACCGATCGAGTGGCACAAGATGGGCTCCGGCTGGTCCTGGTCACGCAAGACCGGCTCCGAGGATGATCATGCCGAGGCGGCCGCCGAGGGCTGGGCGGAGATCAAGCGCCGGCTGGCCACGGAAGCCCACACGCTCTACGTGCTGGACGAGTTCACCTACCCGATCGCCTGGGGCTGGATCGACGTGGACGACGTGGTCACCACCCTGGCGGAGCGACCCGGGCGCCAGCACGTGATCATCACCGGCCGCCGGGCCGATCCCAAGATCATCGAGATCGCCGATCTGGTGACCGAGATGACCAAGATCACCCACCCGTTCGACCAGGGTCAGAAGGGCCAACGGGGGATCGAATGGTGACGGTTCCTTCCTCGTCGAGCGCACACCGGCTGCCCCGGCTGGTGATCGCCGCCCCGGCCTCGGGACACGGCAAGACCACCGTGGCCACCGGGCTGCTGGCCGCGCTGCGGGCCGACGGGCTCGAGCCGGCCGGCTTCAAGATCGGTCCGGACTTCATCGACCCCGGCTACCACGCCCTGGCCACCGGCCGCCCCGGTCGCAACCTGGATCCCTTCCTGTGCGGGGAGGACCAGCTCGTGCCACTGCTGCTGCACGGCAGCGAGGTGCCGTCCCCGGCCGACGTCGCGGTGGTCGAGGGCGTGATGGGACTGTTCGACGGTCGGATGGGAACCGACGGCTGGGCGTCCACTGCGCACGTGGCCCGGGTGATCAAGGCCCCGGTGGTGCTGGTGCTGGACATCTCCCAGGTGTCGCGGACCGCGGCGGCCTGGGTGCACGGTCTGCACACCTTCGACCCCGACACCCGGATCTCCGGGGTGATCATGAACAAGGCCGGGTCCGTACGCCATTCCGACGAGGTCGCCGCCGCCCTGGAGGCCACCGGGATCCCTGTCCTCGGTGTGCTGCCGCGAGACGCCGGCATCGAGGCGCCGTCGCGACACCTCGGCCTCGTGCCGGTGGCGGAGCGACCCGACGCGACGGCTGCTCTGGCGCGGCTGGCCGACCAGATCGCGACCCACGTCGACCTCACTCAGGTGCTGTCCATCGCCTACTCCGCACCTGCGCTCGCCGGCACCCCGTGGTCACCCTCCGTCGCGCTGGGATCCCGCGTCGAGAGGGCCGACCGACCGGTGGTCGCGGTGGCCGGCGGACGCGCCTTCACCTTCCGGTACGCCGAGACGACCGAGCTGCTCACCGCGGCGGGACTGGACCCGGTGATCTTCGACCCGGTGACCGACCGGTCGCTGCCGGCGGGCACGGCCGGGATCTACCTGGGCGGCGGCTTTCCGGAGGTGCACGCCGCCGAGCTGGCCGGCAACGCGTCCATGATCACCGCGATCGGGCGGGCCATCGAGGCGGGCACGCCGACGGTGGCCGAGTGCGCCGGGCTCCTCTACCTGTGCCGCACGGTCGACGGCGTACCGATGGTGGGGGCGATCGACGCCGACGCGGCCATGTCGCCGAAGCTGACCCTGGGCTACCGCAGCGCGGTGGCCGACCATGATCATCTCCTCGGGGTCGCCGGTCGTCGGGTGACCGGCCACGAGTTCCACCGGACCACGGCCACGCCGGCCGCCGGCACTCGTCCCGGCTGGCTGCTCGAGGGAACCGCCGACGGCTTCTCCCTGGATCCAGCCGGCACGGGAGCCCCGACCCTGCACGCCTCGTACCTGCACACCCACTGGGCGGGGCACCCGACCCTGGCCGCCCGGTTCGCCGACGCCGTCCACGCGTACGCGGCCGCCCGTCGGGCCAACTTCTGGAGCAAGAACAACGACAGTTCGCGGAATCGGCACAAAAGTCGGTGGGGGCCGGGTCGGCGGACCACCGGCACGAGGATCTGGACCACCACGGGGACGCTGACGTCGCGGAGGGGCTGGTGGACCTGGCGGTGAACGTACGGATCCCGACCCCGCCGGAGTGGTTGGCCGGGGTGATCCGCGCGAGCGTCGATGACCTGGCCTCCTATCCCGATCCCCGACGGGCCCGGGACGCGATCGCCGAGGCGCACGGTGTCGCCGCCGAGCGGGTGCTGCCGTCGGCCGGCGGCGCCGAGCTGTTCACCCTGGTCGCCCGAGCCCGGCGGTGGACCGCGCCGGCCGTGGTGCATCCCCAGTTCACCGAGCCGGAGGCGGCGCTGCGGTCGGCGGGCCACCAGCCGCACCGGGTGATCCTGACCGCCGGGAACGGCTTCCGGCTCGATCCGACGCTGGTGCCCGCCGCCGCCGACCTGGTCGTGATCGGCAACCCGACCAACCCGACCGGGGTGCTGCACCCGGCCGAGGCCCTCCGTACGTTGATCCGACCCGGCCGACTGGTGGTGATCGACGAGGCGTTCATGGACGCCGTGCCGGGCGAACCCGAGACCCTGATCACCGGTGGCTCGATGGACGGTGTCCTGGTGCTGCGGTCGCTGACCAAGACCTGGGGACTCGCGGGACTGCGGGCCGGGTACGCCATCGGCGATCCGTCAGTGATCACCGAGCTGGCGCGCCAGCAACCGCCCTGGTCGGTGTCGACCCCGGCGGCTGAGGCCATGATCGCCTGCGTGTCCGAGCCGGCCCGGGGCATCGCCGCAACGGCGGCCGGGGAGATCGTCCGGCGTCGTGATCATCTGCTGATCCAGCTCACCGACCTCGGTCTCCGCGTCTCGCCCGATCCGCGTACGCCCTTCGTGCTGGTGGATTCCGAGGGCTGGTTGCCCGACCACCGGGCACCTGGATCACTGCGGGTGCGGCTGCGCGAGCGAGGCTTCGCGGTCCGCCGGGGGGAGACCTTCCCCGGTCTGGGCGCCGACTGGATCAGGATCGCGGTCCGCGACGAGGAGACCACCGACACCTTGATCAAGACCCTGCGAGCCATCCGGGAGGACTCGTGAGAGCGACCGATCTCGACGTCACGGGCCGCCAGGTCGTGGTCTGCGGCGGATCCCCGTCGGCGCTCGGCGTGATCACCGACCTGCACGCCGCCGGTGCGGTGATCACGGTGTACGCGGTCAGCGTCCCCACCACCGTACGAGATCTCGCCGATCGGTCCCTGCTCACCTGGCACCGACGCGCGTGGACGGAGGGCGACCTCGCCGCCGCCGCTCTCGTCCTGCCGGCGGCGTCGGACCGGGTCGAGAACGAGCGCATCACCCTGGCCGCCCGGGATGCGGGTCGGTTGTCCTTGGCCGCAGCCGAGACCGCCCAGCCCGCCGCGGACACCGGACCGAGCGGGGTCGGTCAGGTCACCCTGGTCGGCGGAGGTCCCGGTGACCCCGGGCTGCTCACCGTCGCCGGCCTGGCCGCGATCCAGAGTGCTGACGTGATCGTCTGCGACCGGTTGGCGCCGCTGGCCGTGCTCTCGCAGGCCCCTGCCGGGGTCGAGGTGATCGACGTGGCCAAGATCCCCCGCGGCGAGTACACCCCGCAGGAACGCATCAACGAGCTCCTGGTCGAGCACGGCCTGGCCGGGCGTCGGGTGGTCCGGCTGAAGGGGGGCGACAACTTCATCTTCGGCCGCGGCGGTGAGGAGCTGCTGGCCTGCGCCGAGGCGGGGGTCCCGGTCACCGTGATCCCCGGGGTGAGCTCGGCCATCGCCGCCCCCGCCCTGGCGGGCATCCCGTTGACCCACCGCAGTCTCACCCAGGGCGTCACCATCGTCTCGGCGCACCTGCCGCCGGACCACCCGGGCAGCACCCTGGACTGGTCGGCGCTCGCCCGGGCGAACACCACGCTGGTGATCATGATGGGGGTCGCCACCCTGCCCGCGGTGTCGGCCGAGCTGGTGGCCCAGGGGATGGACCCGGCCACCCCCGCCGCCACCATCGCCGACGCCGGGCTGCCCTCACAGCGCAGTGTCCGCGCCACGCTGGCCACCATCGCGGCGGTGACCACCGAGGCCGAGATCGCGCCGCCGGCCATCACCGTGATCGGAGCGGTCGCGGGCTTCACCGCCTAGCCGGGCCCGCGCCGCCGGCCGCGGGCTCAGCGCGCGAGGTGGTGCAGCACCGCCAGCACCCGGCGGTGATCATCAGTGCTCGGCGGCAGCATCAGGTGGTCGTAGATGTGGGAGACGTGCTGTACCACGGCTTTCTCGGTGATGGACAGACGCTGGGCGATCGCCGCGTTGCTGCGACCCTCGGCCATCAGCGCGAGCACCTGCTGCTGCCGTGAGGTCATCCGCCGCAGGGTCGCGTGGTCCCGATCGGCCCGGGTGATCATCAGAGCGACCACGTCCGGATCCAGCACGGTGCCGCCCGCGGCAACCCGCTCGAGGTCGTCGCAGAAGGTGGAGATGTCGGCGATCCGCTGCTTGAGCAGATAGCCCACCCCACTGGGGTTGTCGGCGATCAGCTCCACCGCGTACCGGCGCTGGACGTGCTGGGAGAGCACCATGATGCCGATCCGTGGATGGGTGGCGCGGATCTGCCGTGCTGCCCGCAGACCTTCGTCGGTGAAGTCGGGCGGCATCCGGATGTCGGTGAGCACCAGGTCGGGCAGCCGCTCGTCGACGTGCCGGATCAGCTCGTCGGCGTTCGCGGCGGTCCCCACCACCTGGTACCCGGCCCGTTCGAGGAGGTGGGTCATGCCCTGTCGGAGCAGGGCTTCGTCCTCGCCGATGACGATGCGCACGGCAGGAAGTCAGGACCGCACGAACGTGCCGAGCTT
Source organism: uncultured Actinomycetota bacterium (assembly GCA_963794405.1). Lineage (GTDB taxonomy): Bacteria > Actinomycetota > Actinomycetes > Propionibacteriales > Propionibacteriaceae > Microlunatus. Next base: position 1,986,990 of record CAWCDP010000009.1, on the reverse strand, counting down.
CTCGTCGTTCCAGGCCGAGATCAGCAGGGACGTCGCCTTGTCCCCCGACACCGCGAACGTCGCTCCGGAGAAGCCGGAGTCGTCCTCCCCGGTGGTCTGGAAGAAGAACTCGTCCCCGCTGTAGTGCTGCAGCGGGAAGACCTCGCGGGCCGGACCCACGGAGAACGACAGATCGCTGCCTCGGCTCGACACGGTCAGCGGGCCGTAGAGGTCGTTCAGATAGCGACCCACGTACGCGGACGCCGGTCGTGCCGGCTTCGGGTCGGTCGCCGGCTTGGAGTACTTCTTCTGGTCATCGGTCACCGGCCCTACGATCTTCGGACCGATCACGGCCACCCAGTCCGGCTGCGTGGACTTGCCGTAGCGGATCTGGTCGCTGAACTCGACGCCGATCGCCTCCGGCAGCCCGACGGGCGGCCCGTTGGTGAGGGCGATGAAGGCGAGTCCCTTGGACGGATACAACGTGACGGTGGTGGCCGCTCCGCGGCCGAAGGCCCCCGAGTGGCTGACGCGCAACTCACCGGTGGGCTCGTAGTTCACGTTCCAGCCGAGGCCGTAGAACGATGCGGCCGCACCGATCTCCGGGACTCCCGGCCTCACCGCGCTGGGCCTCCAGATCCGCTGCAGCTGGTCGAGGGCCATGACCGGCTTGCCCTCGGCCAGCAGCATGGTCACCCACGCCGACCATGTCCCGCAGAGAGGAGCTGGCTGAGCCGGCAGGAGCCTGCGGATCGTAGTCGGCCTCGAGGTTCGGCACCCACTTCTCGTCGATCTGGGTGTGCATCGCCGCCCGGTTCTCCCGTTTCTGCAGATCGGCGAAGTCGAAGCTGCTGCTCGTCATGCCGAGGGGCTTGAAGAGCACCTCCTGAGCAAGATCCTCCCAGGCCACCCCGCTGGCGTTGGCGATCGCCTCCGCGCCCGGCGGTCAGCCCGTAGTTGGTGTACTCCCAGTTGTCCCGGAACCGCTTCAACGGGTAGTAGCGGTGCCGGGAGAGGATCTCGTCCCGGTCGTAGCCGAGGTCCTCGAGCAGGTTGCCCGAGTGGTCCGGCAGTCCGCTGCGGTGCGCGAACAGATCGGCGGCCGTCACGTGAGAGTTCACCCACGGGTCGGAGAGCCGGAAGCCGGGCAGCACCTTCTGCACCGGATCGTCCCAGCCGATCGAGCTGAGCTTCTTGGTGAACGCCGCGCCGACCACTGTCGAGCTGATCGGCTTCGACACTGAGGCGAGCTGGAACACCGTGTCGGGATCGACGGTCTCGGGCTTGCCGACCTGACGCTCGCCGAAACCCTCCAGATAGCGGACCTTCCCGTCGTAGACGACCGCGACGGCCACGCCGGGTATCCCCGTCTGCTTCCAGTACCTGTCGATGATCGCCGGCAGCGCGGCGAGACCGCGCTCGACCCCGGCGGCGTCGATCTCCCCTGTCGCCGCCGACGCCGGTGCCGCCGAACCGACACCAGCCGACGGGTCGCTCGCCGCGGCCGGGGCTGGGTCTGCGGTGCACCCGGACAGTCCGGCCAGCGCGGCGGCCGCACCACCGAGACCGACACCTTTCAGAAGCGTTCGGCGAGCCACCGCCGACGATGACGTCACATCGGGCAACACGTTCATGATCGCAATAATGACGGCCGCCGTTCTTGTTGCCCATAGACCGGAGTGGGCCATCGGTGAGGACCTAGGTCGCCTTGACGTACGCCGACCGGTGGTGTGTGGGTGGCCCGGCCGCCGGAGCGCCGACACCCGACCCACCACCCGCTCCCACTGCGTGTTTTGTACCGATATCCACGTCAGATGTGGATATCGGTACAAAAGCTGCACCGGATGAGCCGTGGTGTGGCGCAGGACCAGCAGGGATAGAGTGCTGCCGTTCGACAGAGGAATCGGAAGTCGGTGAGAACCCGACGCGGTCGCGCCACTGTGTGGGGCCGGGCAGTGCGCCCGGTGTCCGAGTCAGACCCGCCCTCTGCCCCGCTCCACGACCGACGGGTCGCCGTAACCCCAGGAGGACACATGACCGAGTCTCACGCAGGCGCAGACCGACTCACGGCGCCAGTCGCCGTCGCCATCCCCACCCTGTCCGTCCGACAGATCCTGCCGTGGCTGCTGTTCGCTGCGCTGCTGGCCGTCGTCGGCCTCTACTTCGTCTCCGCCGAAGAGGGTGCCACCACCCTGATCGCCGGCAACGCCGTGCACGAGTGGGTCCACGACAGCCGGCATCTGCTCGGCTTCCCGTGCCACTGAGCGCGACCATGAACGCCCGTGACTTCCTCGTCCGGGGCCTGCTCGCCGGACTGATCGCCGCCTTCGCGGCCTTCGGTGTGGCCTACGTCGTCGGTGAACCGCCGGTTCGTGCGGCAATCGCCCAGGAGGACTCCGCCGGCGGCCACAGCCACGGCACCGAGACCTCGGGGGCCGACGGGCATGCCGAGGCGGGTGCACCGGCCGCCGCTGAGGTCGAGGTGCCCCGCTCGCTGCAGTCCACGCTCGGCCTGCTGACCGGCCTGCTCGTCGCCGGCGTCACCCTGGGCGGTCTGGTCGGTGTGACCAGCGCGATGGCGATGGGCCGCTTCGGGCGACTCAGTCCGCGCGCGACCACGCTGGCCGTCGCGGCGATGGCCTTCGTGGCGGTCTACGTGGTGCCGTTCCTGATCTACCCGCCCAACCCACCTGCCGTGGGCAGCGGCGACACCATCGGGCTGCGCAGCGCCCTGTACTTCATCATGCTGGCCATCTCCCTCATCGCCGCGGTGACCGCGGTGCTGGTCGGCCGGCGGCTGAGCCCTCGGTTCGGCGGCTGGCACGCGGCTCTGATCGGCGTCGCCGGCTACGTCGTCGTGATGCTGGTGGTGATGGCCCTGCTGCCGCACTACAACGAGGTGCCGGACACGTTCCCGGCGTCGGTGCTGTACGACTTCCGTCGGGCCAGCTTCTTGACCCAGCTCACGTTGTGGACGGTGCTCGGGGTGGTGCTGGCCGAGCTCGTCGGGCGGCTGTCCGGCCGGACCTCGCCGGAGCGCCGGCTCGCCGACGTCCGCGGCTGACCGCCGGAGTCGCAGATGACCCAGCAGACACCGATCACACCACCCTCGGCCACGGTCGCGGAGCAGGCGCGGGAGCGGGTGGCCGCCCTGGCCAAACCCACCGGCGCCCTCGGACGGCTCGAGGAGCTCGCCGTCTGGTGGTCGTCCTGTTCGGGCGTCTGCCCGGCCGCGCCGCCCACGAACGTCCGCGCGGTGGTGCTGGCCGGCGACCACGGGGTGACATCGTTCGGTCCCGGCGTCTCGGCGTACCCGCGCGAGGTCACGGCCGCCATGGTCGGTGCCTTCGTGGCCGGCGTCGCGGGCGTCAGCGTGCTCGGCCGGCAGCACGACGTCTCCGTACGGGTGCTCGACCTCGCCGTGGACGCTGATCTCGGCCACCTCCCGGCCGGCGTCGGTGCGTACAAGATCCGGCGGTCCTCCGGCGCCATCGACCGTGAGGAGGCCCTGACCCTCGACGAGACGCAGCGCGCGCTGGCCGCCGGGTCGGCGATCGCCGCCGAGGAGATCGCCGCCGGTGCCGACCTGCTGATCGTCGGGGACATGGGCATCGGGAACACAACGCCCGCAGCTTCGCTGATCGCGGCGTCGTTCGGGGTCTCGGCCGAGAACGTCACCGGCCGCGGCACCGGGATCGACGACGCGGCCCTGCTGGCCAAGACCGCGCTGGTCCAACGAGCACTGGACCGAGCCGGCGACCGGGTCGCCGACCCACTGACCCGCCTGGCGGCGCTCGGCTCGGCGGACATCGCGGCCGGGGTCGGATTCCTCATCGCTGCGGCGCACGCGGGCGTACCGGTGCTGCTCGACGGGATCGTCTCGCTGGCCGAGGCCGCGGTGGCCGAGGATCTGGCTCCGGGGTGCCTGGCCTGGTGGGCCGCCGGGCATCGTTCCACCGAACCCGCCCAGCAGCTGGCCACCGAGAAGCTGGGTCTGGTCCCGTTGCTCGATCTGGGTCTGCGGCTCGGCGAGGGAAGTGGGGCCGTGGCCGCGGTGCCGCTGGTCCGGTCGGCCGCCCTGCTGCTGTCGGACATGGCCCTGCTCACCGACCTCACGTGAGCTGGACGTCGGCCTGGCGGCTGGCGGTCGGCACCCTGACGGTCATCCCCGTGCGTCCGCCCGAGGTCGTGAACCGTACGGTCGCAGGTCGGGCGATGGCTCTCGCTCCGCTCGCGGTGCTGCCCCTGGCGATCGGGGCCGCGGGGCTGGGCTGGCTGGCCGGCCGCTCCGGCTGGCCGGCACTGCTGGCCGGTCTGGTGGTGGTCGCCGTTCTCGCCCTCGGCACCCGGGCCCTGCACCTGGACGGCCTCGCGGACACGGTCGACGGTCTCGGCTCCGGCCGGGAGCGCGAGCGGGCCCTGGAGATCATGCGGCGGGGTGACGTGGGGCCGATGGGGGTCGTCGCGCTGCTGCTCGTGCTGGGCGGTCAGGCCGCCGCCGCGTCGGTGCTCGTCTCCGATCCCGGCGGTGCCGTGCTGCTGGCGGTGCTGATCTCCGCCTCGCGTTCGGCTCTGGCGATCGGGTGTCGCAGCGGTGTGCCGTCGGCCCGACCGGGGGGCCTCGGCGCCACCGTCGCGGGTTCGGTGGCGACCCCCGTGCTGGTCGGGATCTGGACCGTGACGACGGCGCTGGTCGTGATCGCCACGCTGCTGGCGGGATCGCCGTGGTGGAGCGGGCCGGTCGCGCTGCTGGTCGGGGCGGCGGCCGCGTACGCGGTCGTCCGGCTCGCCGTCCGTCGACTCGGGGGCATCACCGGTGACGTGCTGGGCGCCACCGTGGAGCTCACGCTGCTCGCGCTGCTGCTGACGGCGACGGTGGCCTAGACCCGATCCCGGTCCGCGAAGTAGGGGCCCATCGACGGCCAGTAGTCGTCGAAGTCGGGCATCGGCTGGTCGGTGCGGGAGGCGACCAGCCGGTCCAGGTAGTACTCCCAGCCCGGACCGATCTCCTCGGCCCGAGCGTCATCGGCCAGGTGGTGCACGAAGGTGAGCCTGGTCCGGTCCGGGCCCAGCGGCTCGAGCAACGCCTCGAGCGACCAGCCGCCGGACGCCTCCTCCGTCCGCACGGCCAACCGAGTCGGCGGTTCGCAGGCCTCGACGGTGGCCGGTGAGGTCGGACTGCCCTCCTCGGCGACCAGCGTGAGGACGATCGTGCCACCGACCCGTCCGTCGCCGGTCCAGCTGGCGAACCAGCGCCCCGTGCGGTCGGACTCGGTCAGGCTCGCCCAGGCATCGTCGATCGAACCGGCCAGGTCGCGGATCAGGACCAGATCGCGGCCTGCTGCGGTGCGCCGGACCTCTCCGGTCGGGGTCGGACTCATGCTGTCTCCTTCGTCATGTCGGCTGGAGTCGTCCTGTCGGCCGGGTTCGTCGTCTCGGCTTCGCTGCGGGAGCGCTCGCGTCGCGTGCGGCGCACCTCGGTGTCGAGCGCGTCGAGCCGGGCGGACCACGCCGTCGCGGGTCGGGCCGGGGTCAGCTCCGCCAGCCAGTCGCGTACGGGGTCGAGTCCGTCGGAGACCAGGCGGTAGATCCGGTGCCGACCGGCCGCCTCGTCCCGAACCAGCCCCGACTCTCGGAGGACCCGGAGGTGACGACTGACCGCCGGGCGGGAGATGGCGAACCGACTCGCGATCTCCCCCGCGCTGAGATCGGCCCGGGCGAGTCCGAGCAGGATCTCCCGCCGCACCGGGTCGCCGATCGCCTCGAACACCTCCACGTCAGAAGCGTAACTGATGGGTTACGCGAGCATCGGCCGCACCCCGACGCCCGTGCGCCGATGGCAACTCCGCTCGGGTTCAAACCCCGGCGAAGATCACCGGAGCGAGGCGGCGACCAGCATCCGTACGGAACGATCGGCGCTCACCGGCAGGTCGTCCACCGGGTGCCAGGCCAGGTCGTCGGACTCCGCGCTGATGCGGGCGAGGGCGCCGGGTGGCGCGTACGCCCGGTACTGGACGTCCAGATGCCGGGTCGGTTTGCCCAACGAGCAGGTCAGGGCGTGGACGTCGAGGCGGACGGGGAACGGATCGATCTCCAGACCGTCGATGCCGGACTCCTCGGTCGCTTCGCGCAGCGCGGCGGCCAGCAGGGTGGGATCGCCGGGCTCGCAATGACCACCGAGCTGCAGCCACTGCCCGACCCGGGGGTGCAGGGTGAGCAGGGTGGCGGAGCGATCGGCCGACAGCACGAGGGCGCTGGCCGTCAGATGACCCGGCTCGCAGGAGCGCCACATCGCGTCGTCCCGGGCCGCGAGCAGACTCAGGTACGCCTCCGCCAGGCTCTGCTGGTCCTTGTCGATGTCCGATCCCGCCCAGGCGGTCAGCACCTCGACCGCATCCCGATGCAGCGCGGTCGGGTCCGGGGCCGATGGATCGTGGACGGTCACCGGAGCCGGAGGTCGGGCATCCGCAGCTGGATCCCGTCCACGCCCACCCGCGCGGTCAGCTCGCTCAGAGTCGGCAGCGGAGCCGCCAGCAGGGCTCGCGGATCCTCGCTGTTGCGGGGTTGGCCCAACCGCGCCAGCACCGGCAGATGCAGCGCCGGCATCACAGGCGCGTCGTCGGGCAGCCCCGACAACCGCCGGGCGATCCGGGCGGCGTCACGCAGCCCGCCGAGCTCGTCGACCAGCCCGATCTCGTACGCGTCCCGCCCGGTCCAGACACGGCCCCGGGCGAGCGGCTCGATGTCGGCGACGGTACGTCCGCGCCCGGCGGCGACCTTGGCGACGAAGTCGGCGTAGATGGCGTCGATCTCCGCGTTCAGCCGCTCACGCTCGTCGTCGGTGAACCCGCGGCGGGCCGACCACATGCGCGCCCGCTCGCCGTGCTCGACAGACCCGGACGTCAGCCCGATCTTCTCCCACAGCTCGCTGGTGACGAACTTGCCACCGAACACGCCGATGGAGCCGGTCAGGGTCGACGGCAGGGCCACGATCGAGTCGGCCGGGCAGGCCACGTAGTAGCCGCCCGACGCCGCGACGTCACCCATCGAGACGACCACGGGCTTGCCCGCCTCCCGCACCCGACCCACCTCGCGCCAGATCACGTCGCTGGCGACCGCGGAACCGCCCGGGGAGTCGACCCGCAGCAGCACACCGCGTACGTGGTCGTCGGCCAGCGCCGCCCGCAGCTCGGTGGCGACGGTGTCGCTGCCGGCCTGAGCGCCCATCGGCCCGTTGCGGCTGCGGCCGGAGCCGATCCCCCCGCGGACCTCGACCAGGGCCAGGTGCCGGCGGTGTCGGCCAGGCAGCCGCAGCTGGGGCCGTGGCCGCCAACGGTCGGCGAACAGCAGCTCGGCCGCCGGATCCGTCCGCTCCCGCAGGGCGGCGAGCACCTCGTCGCGATAGCCGAGGCGGTCGATCAACCGCGCCTCCAGGGCCTCGGCCGCCGTCCGCGGCCCGGTGTCCACCAGCTCCCGCACCCGCTCGGCCGACAAGGACCGGCCGGCGGCGATGATCCCCACGGCGTCGTCGTAGACGGAGGCGGCCAGGGCGTCCAGGGACTCCCGGTGTGCCGGCGTGAACTCCGTCCGGGTGACCCGGTCGGCGGCGTTCTTGTACTCGTGACGCTGCTCGAGCTGCGGTTCCACCCCGAGCTTGTCCAGGGCGCCGCGCAGGAAGGTCGTCTCCACGGCCACCCCGAGCAGCCCGAGTCCACCACCCGGCTGCAGCCAGACCTCGTCGAAGCCCGCGGCGAGCACGTACGCGCAGGTGCCGGCCGGGCCGTCCGGGAAGGTCTCGGCCCAGGCGACGGTCGGCTTGCGGGCGTCCAGGAACGGCTGCAGGCCGCGACGGAGCTCGTGCATCGTCGACCAGCTCAGGGGCCCGCCGACCTTGGCCACCAGACCGAGGACGCGCGGATCCGCGGCGGCCTCGTGCAGGGCCTTGATGGTCGGCCGCAGCAGCCGCCGTCCTCGGTTCCGGAGCTGTCCGAGCGGGTCACCCGGTCGGGGATCGACCAGCGGCTGGGTCAGGTCGAGCTCGAGGATGGTCGGCGTGTGATGCGGCAGGCGGGCCATGGCCACACCGTACGTTCTCCCGCCCACAGCGCTGCTCAGAGAACGATCGGGCGGCCCATCACCATCAGGACGACCTCGTCACTGGCCGCCGCGACCTGCTGGTTGAGTCGGCCCAGCAGGTCCGCGAACAACCGGCCGGACCGGTGCTCGGAGACCACACCCCAGCCGACCTCGTTGGTGACCCCGACCACGTCGGCCTCGCGCCAGGCCCGGACGAGCTCGGCCGACCGCTCCTCCCAGTCAGGCTGCCAGTCAGCTGCTGGTCGCTGCCAGGCCTCGAGCTCGTCCAGGCTGGCCGTCAGCCAGGTGCCGAGGCAGTCCAGCAGCACCGGACCGTCCGCCGCCCGCAGTGCCCTGGCCGGGTCGGCTGTCTCCACGGTCGTCCAGCCCAGAGGGCTGCGCCGGCTGCGATGGGCCTCGATCCGCGCGGCCCAGTCGGGGTCGCTCGCCGGATCCGGCACGGGGCCGGTGGCCAGGTAGGTCACGCCCGCTCGTCCGGCCAGCAGCCGTTCCGCGTACGCCGACTTGCCGGACCTGACGCCCCCGGTGACCAGGACTCGACGACTCATCTGCTCATCCTGCCCGACGCGCTCCCACGTCGAGGCTCGCCGCCGGTCGACGGTGGGCCCGGAACTGGGTCCTCGGGCCCAGGACCGACGCCTCGGGCCCGCCTAGTGTGCTCGGGTGCGGAGTCGGGAGCGGGGCGCAGCGTCGATGGAGTACGTGGGTGCTCTCGCCGTCGCGAGCGCGGTCGTGGCCATGGTGGTGCTGGCCACCCAGGCGTTCCCCGTCGCCGCTTTCGTCGAGTCGACGATCTGCTCGTTCCGCCAGCTCGCGCCCTGCGCCGCCGCGGGGGGCACCACCACCGGAGGCGGTACGGCCGACACCGCCTCCACGAACACCTCGGGCACCGGCACCTCTGGCACTGACACAGCCGGGTAGCGACACCTCCGGCACCAGCGCCGACACCGGCGACCGCCGGGACCAGGAGGGCCAGACCCGCGACGACCGACGTGGGCGGGGCTCCGACAAGGCTCCCGACGACGAGAAGGTGGACGGCTCCGACCCCGGCGACGACCCGCTGGGCGCCGGCGTTCCGGGCACCAGCGTCGACGACCCGGCGCCACCGGCCTGGCAGCCGCCCGACGACGGAGCCGGCGCGTACGACTCGCAGCGGGCCTGGCCGTGGGACCACGCCAAGAAGCTGGCCATCGAGGCGGCGGCGAACGCGCTGGCCGGGAAGTGGCCCGACGCCTCACGGAACCTCTCGCACTACCTGGCCAACACCGGCGAGCCGCTGGAGCAGGACGTGGACCGGGTGCTCTCCGACGTGCCGGCGTTCCAGGCCAAGGTGGACGAGGTGCGGACCTCCCTGGGTGAGGACGCGGTCGCCCGTGCGCAGGAGGCCGGCGCCACCGGACCGCTGACCTTCCCGGTCAACACCGCCTGGTCAGGGTTCTACATCACGCCCGAGATGAGCCAGAACTGGTTCTACGCGATGGGCGGGGTGAGCTACAACCAGACCGGACAGGTCACCGTCTACCCGCCGACCTCACCCGGCGGACCGTGGCGCTACGAGGTCAGCACCCGGGTGAACCTCTACGACCAGTACAACTGGGACGGCGGCAAGGAGACCAGCATCGGCCCGATCACCGTGACCGACGAGGAGCTCGCTCGACTGCACCGCCAGGGTCTGGCGCGCGAGTACCGTAACCAGGGCCGCAGCGACACGACGACGACCACGGGGACGGTGCCAGGGTGAGACTCCTACGGACGATGGCGGTCCTGTTGACCCTGGCCGTCGCCCTCGTCGCCTGCGACTCGGGCCCGACGGAGCCGACCGCGCCCCCCACCAGCGGACCGCCGATGGACTCGATCACCGCGTTCCAGACCTTCTCCGGTCTGACCGTCCCGAGCACCGCGGAGGACGTCAGCGTGCGCGTGGTCGGGACCAGCGCGGACCAGCCCGCGTACCTGGTCACCTTCTCGCTGCCCAGTGCCGACCTCGACGAGTTCGCCGTCTCCGGCGGGATGCAGCGACCACTGCGGGTGACCACGATCCCGGCCAGCGTCCGGGAGCGCTTCGACTACACCGGCGACTCCTCGACCGGAGTGGCGGTGGCCGAGGCGAGCCGGCCCGACGACGTCAGCATCCAGCGTCAGCTGCTCGCCGTGGGCACCAAGACACCGACCATCGTCGGTCTCGGTGTCCGCGTTCAAGATGCCGTCCTAGCCGCACCCGGGTCGTCGGGCCCGATCGGCCCTCGGCGCGCCGCTCGGCCGCTACGGTGTCTGTGATGTCCACGCTCGCCCGCGCCGCCCGCCGCCTCGCCCCCGCCGGTGGCCTGATCGTCGGCTACGCGCTCGACCGGCTGCTCGGCGACCCGCCCCAGTGGCACCCGGTGGCGGGGTTCGGCCGCGCCGCCGGGTGGCTGGAGCAGCGCCTGTACGCCGACGACCGCTCACGGGGTGTCGCGTTCAGCGTGGTGGCGGTCGGCGTGCCCGTGGCCGCGGGCGTGCTGCTGGAGCGCACCTGCCGCCGTTATCCACTCCTCACCGGCGCGCTGACCGCGGCGGCCACCTGGACCGTGCTCGGGGGCCGCTCGCTGGTCCGCGAGGCGGAAGCGGTGGCCGACCACCTCGGCGCGGAGGACCTGCCGGCCGCCCGCCGGCAGGTGGCCCGGCTGGTCGGCCGCGACACCACGACCCTGGACGCCTCCGGCGTCGCCCGGGCCGGCGTCGAGTCGGTGGCCGAGAACAGCTCGGACGCCGTCGTCGCACCTCTGCTGTGGGGCGCGGTCGCCGGACTGCCGGGACTGCTCGGCTACCGCGCCGCCAACACCCTGGACGCGATGGTCGGGCACCGGTCCGCCCGGTACGAGCAGTTCGGCTGGGCGTCCGCCCGACTCGACGACGTGGCCAACTGGATCCCCGCCCGCGTGTCGGCCGCCCTGGCCGCCCTCGGGGCCCCGTGGATCGGCGGCTCACCGCAGCAGGCCGCCGCCGTCGTGCGGCGGGACGCCGGGGCTCACCCCAGCCCCAACGCCGGGGTCGTCGAGGCGGCCTTCGCCGGAGCGCTCGGGGTGCAGCTGGGTGGCCGGAACACGTACGCGGGTGAGGTCTCCGACCGCGGCACCCTCGGCGACGGCCGTCCACCCGAGGGCGGGGACATCGCGCGCTCCACCCGGCTCGCGACCATGGTCGGCGACGCCGCGCTGGTAGTCGCCGTCGTCGTCCGGCTCGCCCGGGCCTGACCCGGTGTCCACCGGAGCGGCTTCCCCGATCGACGTCCCGACCGCACAGCCCGTGCTGATCCTCGGCGGCACCTCGGAGGCGCGGGCCCTGGCCGCGGCGCTGGTGAACGCCGGTCGCCGGGTCGTCAGCTCGTTGGCCGGCCGGGTCGCCGACCCGGCCCTACCGGCCGGTGAGGTCCGGGTCGGCGGGTTCAGCGCCGGGGACCGGGACGGAGTCGAGGGTCTGGCGGCCTACCTGACGGAGCACGCGATCGGTGTCGTGGTCGACGCCACCCACCCGTTCGCCGCGACCATCTCGGCCAACGCGGTCGCCGCCACCGCGCAGACCCAGACCCCGCTCCTCCGACTGGCGCGTCCCGGTTGGCGCGACCACCCGGACGCGCACCACTGGCTCTGGGTGAGCTCGGTCGACGACGCCGTCACCGCCGGACGACGATCGCGGCGGCCGTTCGTGACCACCGGTCGTCAGTCCCTGGACCGGTTCGTGGCCTGGGCCGACAAGCACGTCACCGTGCGGGTGGTGGACCCGCCCACCTTCCCCCTGCCCGAGCCCTGGCGGCTGATCCGCTCCCGTGGCCCGTACGGCTACGCCGACGAGCTGGCCCTGATGCGTGCCGCCGGGACGGATCTGCTGGTGACCAAGGACTCGGGAGGAACCCACACCGCGGCCAAGCTGGACGCGGCCCGGGATCTCGGCGTGCCGGTCGTGGTGATCAGCCGACCGGTGGGCCCGGCCGGCACCGCCGAGGTCACCACCGTCGACGAGGCGCTGCTCTGGCTCGACGCCGGTCGACCCCCGGCGATCTGACACCCACGGGCGTCAGGCCAGCGAGTCCCGCCAGGCGCGGTGCAGCGAGGCATAGTGCCCGTCGTCGGCGTCCACCAGGTCGGACGGGGTGCCGTCCTCGATCACCCGACCGTGCTCCAGCACCAGCACCCGGTCGGCGATCTCCACCGTCGAGAGCCGGTGGGCGATGATCACCGCGGTCCGGTCGGCCAGGATCGTCCGGAGCGCCTGCTGGACCAGCCGCTCGCTGGGCACGTCCAGGCTCGAGGTGGCCTCGTCCAGGATCAGCACCGCCGGGTCGGCCAGGAAGGCGCGGGCGAAGGCGACCAGCTGCTTCTGCCCTGCCGACAGCCGAGCGCCGCGCTTGCCGACGTCGGTGGCGTACCCCTCGGGCAGAGCGGCGATGAAGTCGTGAGCGCCGACCGCGCGGGCCGCTTCCTCGATCTCGTCCTGGGTCGCCCCGGGCTTGCCGAAGCCGATGTTGCTGCCGATGTCCCCGTCGAACATGAAGTTCTCCTGGGTGACCATCACCACCGCGCGGCGCAGATCGGCGTCGCTCAGCTGTCGCAGATCGACCCCATCGAGCAGCACCTCACCCTCGGTCGGGTCGTAGAACCGCGACATCAGCTTCGCGATGGTCGTCTTGCCGGCTCCCGTGGTGCCCACCAGGGCGACCGTCTGCCCCGCCGGCAGGCACAGATCCAGACCGGGCAGCACCTGCCGCTCCGGCACGTAGGAGAAGTGCACGCCGTCGAAGCGGATCGTCCCGCGGGCGTGCGGGAGCGGCACCGGGTGCTCCGGCTCGCGGACGGTCGGGTCCTCCTCCAGCACCCCGGACAGCTTCTCCAGCGCCGCGGACGCGGACTGGAAGGTGTTGTAGAACTGGCTGATCTCCTGCATGGGCTCGAAGAACATCCGCAGGTAGAGCAGGAAGGCCGTCAGCACCCCGAGGGTCATCTCGCCCTGCATCACCAGCCAGCCGCCGTACAGCAGCACGATGCCGATGGTGATGTTGCCGACCAGGCGCACCCCGGGCATGAAGATCGCGACCAGCCGGAACGACTTGATGTTCGCGTCCTGGTAGCGGTGGGCGACGTCGGAGAAGATCTCCGCGTTGCGCGGCTCCCGCCGGTACGCCTGCACCGCGCGGATGCCGGTCATCGTCTCGATGAACTGCACGATCACCAGCGCCGACGTCTCCCGCACCCGCCGGTAGGTGAGCGAGGACGCCCGCGAGAACCAGCGCACCAGCAGCATCAGCACCGGGAAGCCGATCAGACAGATCGCGCCGAGCCGGAAGTCGAGCGTCAGCAGCAGCACCCCGACCCCGACCATGGTCAGCAGCCGCGGTGACGAGCCCGTCGAAGCCGCCGGCCAGCAGCTCCATGATCGCGTCGATGTCGTTGGTCAGCCGCGACACGACCCGCCCGGTGGTGTAGCGGTCGTGGAATCTCACGTCGAGCTTCTGGAAGTGCACGAAGAGCCGACGCCGCAGCTCCAGCAGCACCTTCTGCCCGACCCGTCCGGACTCGCGCAGGAAGATCACCCGGCTGATGGTCTGCACCAGCAGGGCGCCGAGCATCAGCCCGATCGTCTCGTAGAGCGCGGTCCCGCTGCCGCCCGCCAGCAGGGGCGGGATGCCGTAGTCGATGCCGCGCTGGACCAGCCACGGGATGGACAGTCGGGCCAGGTTCTCGATCACCACGACGGCGATCAGCAGGTAGACGACCTTCAGGTACGGCCGCAGCAGGTCGGCCAGCAGCGCCCGGCTGCGCTTCTTGAGGAACCCGCTCGCGCGGTCCGCCATCTCGTCGTTGTGCTCCGCGGCGACACCGCGCCACTCCTCGACGTCGCTGCTGCTCGGGGACCGGTCGCGTTCGAGGTCGTCCTGCCGTTGGCCGTGCTGATCCAGGGCGGTCATGCGGACACCTCCTCGGCGTACTCGGCGGACAACAGCTCGCGATACTCCGGCACCGTGGCCAACAGCTCCGCGTGCGTGCCGATGTGGGTCAGCGTGCCGCCGTAGAGCATGGCGACCCGGTCGGCCAGCATCACGGTGGAGGCGCGGTGGGCGACGACCAGACCGGTCACCCCGACCAGCACCCGCTGGAGGGCCTCCTCGACCAGGGCCTCGGTGTGGATGTCCAGCGCCGACATCGTGTCGTCGAGGACGAGCACGCGCGGCTTCGACAGCACCGCCCGCGCCAGGGCCAGACGCTGCCGCTGGCCACCGGACAGACTCATGCCCTGCTCCCCGATCCGGGTGTCCAGACCCCAGGGCAGGTCGTAGACGAACTGGGCCTGCGCCACCTCCACCGCCTCGGCGATGTCGGCCTCGCTGGCGTCCGGACGGCCGAGTGTGAGGTTCTCCCGAGCCGACATCGAGAACAGGGTGGGGTCCTCGAAGGCGGTTGCGACGATCGTCCGCAGCTGCTTCAGGCCGAGGTCGCGGACATCGACCCCGTCGATGCTGACCGAGCCGGCCGTGACGTCGTAGAGCCGCGGGATCAGCTGGGTGAGGATCGTCTTGCCGGATCCGGTCGCGCCGACGACGGCGACCGTCTCCCCGGGCTCGATCTCCAGGTTCACGTGGTGCAGCACGTCGACCGCGGAGTCGGGATAGCGGAAGGCGACGTCGGTGAAGCGCACACGCCCGTGCGGGTCGTGGAGCGTCTCGGTGCCGTCAACGATGTCGATCTCGGCGTCGAAGATCTCCATGATCCGGTCGGCGGCGGTGAACGCCTCCTGCGTCATGGCCAGCAGGAAGCCGAGGGCGGCGACCGGCCAGACCAGGGACAGCATCAAGGTGATGAACGCGACCAGCGACCCCATGGTCAGCTGACCCTGCCCGGCCGCGACGGCACCGAAGCCGAGCACGACGATCAGCGTCGCGCTGGGGATGATCTCGAGGAAGGTCCAGAACTTCGCGCTCAGTCGGACGCGCTCCATCGACGTGTCGAAGAGCTGCCGGCTCCGCGCGTCGAAGGTGTCGAACATGTGGCCGGCCCGGCCGAAGGACTTGATGACGCGCAGACCGTACGCGCCCTCCTCCACCGTCGACGCGACGTCGCCGACCTGGTCCTGGATCTTCCGGGAGAGGCGGGTGTACTCCCGCTCGTTGCGCAGGCACATCCAGGTGATCGGGATGGTGGAGCCGAGCACCACGAGACCCAACGGCCAGTACATGTTGATGAGCAGGGCCGTGACGACGGCGATCTGCACGATGTTGATGACGATGAACAGCAGGCCGAACCCGAGGAACCTGCGCACCGTGGCCAGGTCGTTCATGATCCGGCTGAGCAGCTGCCCACTCTGCCACCGGGCGTGGAAGCCGGTCGGCAGCCGCTGCAGCTTCTCGTAGAGGTCCAACCGGATGCTGGTCTCGACCCCGTTCGTGCCCTTCGAGACGATCCACCGGCGCAGGAACATCAGCAGCGCCTCCATCACCCCGAGGCCCATGGCGAACAGACCGAGCGCCAGGAGGCCCTTCGCGTCGGAGTCGGCGATCGGCCCGTCGATCACCGCTTTGGTCACCAGCGGGATGGCGATCGACGCAGCGATCCCGATCCCGGCCAGGAAGAACATCACGATGAAGCGGGCGCGGTAGGGCAGCAGGTAGCCGCGCAGCCGCCACATCGAGGCGGAAGAGCGTTGCGTGGCCATGGCGAAGACATCCTCACGAGTTGTCGAGCTGGAGGGCGGGTCCGCGTCGGCAGGCGGGCACCCGTCCCTTAGAACATCAGCAGCCACCGACAGCCAACGGGTATTCCAGCCCGGGCAGATCGTGGCAACGTTCACAAGACTACTTAGTTAGCAACGCTAAAATCCAGTGGGTTGTGTGTCGAGCCGGCCGCGCAGCGGCGATCAGCCACCCGAGGCGCTTGCGGAAGCCCTCGAGCCGCCTGACACCGCGAGGGCGGTGCGGGTGCGTCGGATGGCCTCCGAGCCACATGCTGACCATCGCTGTCGGTACGCGATGCTTCGTCGGTTCAAGCGGTTCGTTCCGGATTCTCGTCGATCAGCTTCAGGTCATCATGGACGACCGTCAGCGGTTGAGCCGGCCGGCCAGCACGGGCTGCCCGGGACCGGTCAGCTCCTCCAAGGCGCTGCGGCGGCCGGCGACCGCCATCAGGACGGCTTCCGCCGGTCCGGTGACGTCGGGGCCGGATCCGTGACTCCAGTCGAGGTCAGTCGGCGCCAGCCGTACGCCGCGGGCAAGGTGCCATCCCGGCAGCTCGGGGCTGCGGAGGCTGTCGCTCAACACGCAGCGAAGCCTTTCGACCGGAATCGTGCGTGGCAGGCCGAGCGGGCGACGGATGTCTTGATGGTGGATGGTGACGTCGAGGAGCGCGAGCCGGCCGCCGAAGGTGGTCGCCAGCCCCTGTGGCCGAAGCCGAGCGCGGAGCCGATCGAGCAGCTGCTCGGGACTGAGCGAGGCGAGTTCGTCGACGCCGACTTGGTTGATGTTGACCATCCGCCCGCGGATGGCGCGGCGAAGCATGCCGAGCAGAGTGACGCCATCGAAGCTCATCACATGAGCGACCACGTCCCGTACGCGCCAACGGGCGCAGAGCGAAGGCGCATTCCACTGGTCGAGCGTCAGAGTCGCGAGGAGATCGGCCAGGTCTGTCCGCTCGGCCGTGGCCATCTCGAGCTCGTTCATCTACCACCTCCCGCCGCGGTCGGGCCCCGCCCGCGCGGCTCCTGTGCACCGCGGTCTTGTCGGTGATCTTCCCCACCTCGTCGATCCGGATCAAGTGGTGAGGAGTACGTCCGTCGCGAGCGGCCGCGCAGCGGAGCACGACGATGAGTACACAGACCTCACTACGATGCAGGCACCGTCATCGAACGCCGGGCGCGACCACGCCCGGCGGAACCAGGAGGAGATCGTGCCGCAGCAGGTCCAGGGAGTCATCTCGCGTGCCAAGGATGCGCCGGTCGAGCTGGTGACCATCAACGTCCCCGACCCCGGTCCCGGCGAGGCGGTGGTCAAGGTCCAGGCGTGCGGGGTCTGCCACACCGACCTGCACTACGTCCAGGGCGGCATCGGCGACGACTACCCGTACCTGCTCGGGCACGAGGCGGCCGGGATCGTGGAGTCGGTCGGCGAGGGTGTCCGGGATCTGGAGCCGGGTGACTACGTCGTGCTGAACTGGCGGGCGGTCTGCGGCACCTGCCGGGCCTGCAAGCGCGGTCGTCCCTGGTACTGCTTCAACACCTTCAACGCCACCCAGAAGATGACGCTGGAGGACGGCACCGAGCTCTCCCCCGCCCTGGGCATCGGCGCGTTCATCGACAAGACCCTGGTGGCGGCCGGTCAGTGCACCAAGGTCGACCCCGCGGCCGCACCCGAGGTCGCCGGTCTGCTGGGCTGCGGCGTGATGGCCGGACTGGGTGCCGCCATCAACACCGGCAACGTCGGACGCGGTGACTCGGTCGCCGTGATCGGCTGCGGCGGCGTGGGCGTCGCCGCGATCGCCGGTGCCCGGCTGGCCGGTGCGGCGACCATCATCGCCGTCGACATCGACGAGCGGAAGCTGGCCAAGGCCACCGAGCTCGGGGCCACCCACACGATCAACTCCAAGGAGACGGACGCGGTCGAGGGCATCCAGGCCCTGACCGACGGCAACGGCGCGGACGTCGTGATCGACGCGGTGGGCCGTCCGGAGACCTACAAGCAGGCCTTCTACGCCCGCGACCTGGCCGGCACGGTGGTGCTGGTCGGGGTGCCGACGCCGCAGATGCAGCTGGAGCTGCCGCTGCTCGACGTGTTCGGCCGTGGCGGGTCGCTGAAGTCCTCCTGGTACGGCGACTGCCTGCCCTCGCGCGACTTCCCGCTGCTCATCGACCTGTACCTGCAGGGCCGGCTCCCGCTGGACGCGTTCGTCACCGAGACCATCGGCATCGGCGACGTCGACGCCGCCTTCGAGAAGATGCACGGTGGGCAGGTCCTGCGATCGGTCGTGATGATCTGATGGGCGCCGCATCCTCCGTCCGCGCCCGGATCGACCACACCGTCACCTCCGGCACCTTCTCCCTCGACGGCCAGACCTTCGAGGTCGACAACAACGTCTGGGTGGTCGGCGATGAGCACGAGTGCGTGGTGATCGACGCCCCCCACGACGTGGAGTCCATCCTGGAGGTGGTGGGTGAGCGCCGGGTCGTCGCCGTGCTGTGCACCCACGCCCACGACGACCACGTACGGGTCGCTCCGGAGCTCGGTCGGGCCGTGGAGGCCCCCGTGCTGCTGCACCCCGCGGACCTGCCGGTGTGGCGGCTGACCCACGCCGACCCTCCGGACGGCGAGCTCGCCGACGGGCAGCAGATCCCGATCGCCGACATCGCCCTGGAAGTCATCCACACCCCGGGCCACGCGCCCGGGGGCGGTCTGCTTCTACTCCCCGGACCTGGGTGTCGTCTTCACCGGGGACACCCTCTTCAACGGCGGCCCGGGCGCGACCGGTCGGTCGTTCAGCGACGCCGACCTGATCGTGGCCTCGATCAACGAGCGGCTGATGGGCCTGCCCGCAGACACGGTGGTCAAGACCGGCCACGGCGACGACACCACGATCGGCGCGGAACGCAGCAACGTGTCCTGAGCGTCCCTGCGACCGTCGGGGATGACCCCGGGTGATACCTGACGGGCACCCGACGAGGGAGCGTGGAAGGATCGCCGTCATGGGATTCCTCCTCCGTCTGGTGGCCAACATGGCTGCCCTCGCCGTGGCCACCTGGATCTTCAGCGGCATCAGCCTGAGCGGGTCGGACACGACCTCGAAGGTGCTCACGATGCTTGTGGTGGCCCTGATCTTCGGGGTCTTCAACGCGATCCTGAAGCCGATCTTCCAGATCGTGACGATCCCGATCGTGCTGTTGACGCTGGGGCTGTTCCTGATCGTCATCAACGCGCTGATGCTGCTGCTCACCTCCTGGGTCGCGGGCTTGCTGAACGTGGGGTGGCACGTCGACAGCTTCTGGACCGCAGTCGGTGGCGCCATCGTGGTCTCGATCGTGAGCTTCCTCGCCAACGCGATCCTGGGCACGAACAAGCACGCGCGTGACTGAGCGAGACGATCGTCGGGTCGTCTTCGTCTGCTGGGGAAACATCTGCCGCTCGCCGATGGCGGAGCGGGTGGCCGAGAAGCTGGCGACCGAGCGCGGCCTCGACGACCTGGTGTTCACCAGCGCGGCCACCAGCCGCGAGGAGATCGGCGCCCCGATCGACGACCGTGCGGTCGAGGTGCTGCGACGCCACGGCTACCGGACCGGCGGTCACGCCGCCCACCAGATCACCCGGGCCGAGATCGAGGCCGCCGATCTCGTGCTGGCCATGGAAGACATCCACCTGGCCAAGATGCGGGCCATCGCCCCGGACGCGGACAACCTCCGGCTGCTGACGGACTTCGATCCGGACGCCTCGCCGGGTCAGGGCATCGACGACCCCTGGTATGGCGCCGACGCGGGCTTCGAGCGGACGCTCGCCTCGGTCGAGGCCGCCATCCCGGGTCTGCTCGACCACCTCGACGGCCGCTAGGCCCTCGGAGCCCACCCCCCGACCCCGCAGGGCTGGCCGGCTCTTCTCGCTCGGGATTGAGCTTGCTGCTCGGGTTGCACCAGGTGCAGGAAGCTGGATCCCGAGCGAGAACAGGCGGGATCGGGACCTGTCGGGTTCCTGTGGGAACCGAGGTGATCGCTGTCCGCTCGTCCGCTCCCGGCCGACGCTGGAGGCATGGCAGAGCTGAGCGAAGCGGAATCCGTACGCCGACTCGTCGACCGCCTCGGGTTCGGAGCCGGCGGCGAGGTGCTGGCCGGGCTGCAGTCCGGCGGGTACGCGGCCGCCGTCGACGCCCTGCTGGCCCCGACCGGCCCCGACGCCGGGGTGGCGGCGACTCCCGTGCCGCGGCTGACCGCGCCCGAGCGGCCGGGCAAGGCGACAAAGACCTCCGGGGCGGAGCGGCAGGACCGGCAGGTAACGCCGGAGGAGCGAGCGGCGCGCAAGACGTACCGGCGGGCCCTCAAGGCCCAGCAGCTCACCGCCGCCGGCTGGTGGCTCGACCGGATGGTGCGAGCGGAGCAGCCGACCCGGGAGAAGCTGACGTGGTTCTGGCACGGCCACTTCGCCACCAGCGCGCAGAAGGTCCGGGTCGCCGGCTTGATGCTGCAGCAGAACGAGACCCTCCGCACCCACGCGCTCGAGAGGTTCGGACCGCTGGCGCAGGCGCTGATCGTCGACCCGGCCATGCTCATCTGGCTGGACGGCAACGACAACACCGCCAAGGCCCCCAACGAGAACCTGGCCCGCGAGTTCATGGAGCTCTTCGCCCTCGGACACGGGCAGTTCGGCGAGTCCGACGTCAAGGAGGCAGCCCGCGCCCTGACCGGGTGGAAGGTGAACCGGGCCACCGGCGCCGCCCAGCTGCGGCCGAAGCAGCACGACGACGGCAGCAAGACCGTGCTCGGACACACCGGCGACCTCGACGCCGAGCAGCTCGTCGCCGTGCTGCTGAGCCGCCCGGCGTCGGCGGAGTTCGTGGTCGGCCGGCTGTGGTTCCGTCTGGTCGGACCCCAGCCGCCGTCGGCCGCGACCCACGACCGCCTGCTCCGTGCGTACGGCGCTGACCGTGACGTGGCCGCCACCCTGCGGGCGATCGCGGCGGCGCCGGAGCTCCGGGACCCGGCCACCTCGCTGGTCAAGCAGCCGGTCGAGTGGGTGGTGGGCACCGCCCGCGCTCTCGGGGTGGTGCCGTCGAACCTCACCGCCCCCGCCGGGAAGACCGGGCGGAAGAAGACGCAGAGCGAGGACGGCGGCGCAGGCAGGTCCGGCGCGGACAGGTCCGGCGCGGGCAAGTCCGGCGCGGGCCGGCTGCTGGCCGGTCTGCGGGGTCTCGGCCAGGTGCCGTTCCGGCCGCCGAGCGTCGGCGGTTGGCCGGCCGGCGGCGCCTGGCTCACCACCGCGGCCGCGGCCAGTCGACTGAGTCTGGCCCGGACCCTGGCCGCGCAGGCCGACCTGACGGCAGTCAGCAGGACATCGACCCGGAACCGTACGGAGGCCATCCGCCGGCTGCTCGGCGTCGACGCCTTCTCGACCAGGACCGCCGACGCCATCGCCGCCGTCGCCGATCGTCCCGCCGACGCCGTCGCCCTGGCGGCTGTCTCCCCCGAGTACGTCGTCTCCCGCTGAAGGGCAGCCCCGTGAACACCATCGATCCCCGCCCGTCCTCGAGCACCCGGGTCAGCCCCCTCACCCGCCGCCGCTTCCTGGCCTTCTCCGGGGTGGCCGCCGCCGGCGCCCTCGCCGTCGGCGCCACCCGGATCGACTGGACCGACCTGGTGGCCGCGGCGGAGCGTACGCCGTTGGATCCCGGCGCCGGGGTCCTCGTGATGGTCACCCTCTACGGCGGCAACGACGGGCTGAACACGGTCATCCCGGCCGGCGACCCGGCGTACGCCAGCGCTCGGTCGGAGCTGGCGTACCGGCCCGACGAGGTGCTGGATCTCGGCGACGGGCTCGGGCTCAACCCGGGGATGACCGGGTTGCACCAGCTGTGGGACAAGCAGGAGCTGGCCATCCTCCGTGGGGTCGGCTACCCGAAGCCGGACCGCAGCCACTTCCGCTCGATGGCGATCTGGCAGACCGCCGCGCCGACCGAGGCCGCCACCACCGGCTGGTTGGGCCGGTGGCTGGACG
This sequence comes from uncultured Actinomycetota bacterium, assembly GCA_963794405.1. Classification (GTDB taxonomy): domain Bacteria; phylum Actinomycetota; class Actinomycetes; order Propionibacteriales; family Propionibacteriaceae; genus Microlunatus. Next base: position 1,965,206 of record CAWCDP010000009.1, on the reverse strand, counting down.
CCACCACCACCGACCCGCTGCTGGCCGTCTCGCTGGACACCCTGATCCCGCCGATGCTGGCCGGCGCGAAGATCGCCGGTGCCTCGCTGCCGGTCACCGGCGTCAAGGTGCCGAAGACCGCACTGGGCCGCTCACTCGGGCTGCTCGGGCGACCCGACCCGACCGACGGGCTCTGGCAGGCGCGGGCGGCGAAGTCGATCGCCGACCTCGGCGCGGTGCAGAAGACGCTCGAACCGGCCGTACGACAGCCGTCGTCGGACCCCACGACCCCCGACCCGTCGGCGCCGGACGAGGACGAGAACGCCCAGGGCGCCTCCGCGGGGGGTCAGAGCGAGCTGGGGCGGCAGCTGGACCTGGTCGCGTCGTTGATCGAGCTCGGCGTGCCGACCCGGGTCTACTCGGTGTCGCTGGGTGGGTTCGACACCCACTCCGACGAGCGCGGCACCCAGCAGCGGCTGCTGACCGAGCTCGACGCGGCCCTGACCAGGTTCCAGGCCCGGTTGGCCACCTCCGACCGGGGCCGCCAGGTCGTCACCACCGTCTACTCCGAGTTCGGCCGCCGGGTGATGGCGAACGCCAGCGACGGCACCGACCACGGCACGGCCGGCCCGGTGCTCGTCCTCGGTCGCGGGGTCACGGGCGGGTTCCACGGCGCCGAACCGAGTCTCACCGACCTGGACGACGGCGATCTCAGGGCGGGACTGGACTTCCGGTCGGTGTACGCCAGCCTGCTCGGCTCCGTGCTCGGGGCAGAGCCGGGTCAGGTGCTGGGCGGCTGGGAGCAGCGGGTGGACGGTCTGTTCACCTGACCCAACCCGCGTCAGCGAGCGGCGGGAAGGGCCAGGCGGAACAGCGCGCCGGACCCGGCGGGCGGCTCCAGGCAGCGGACGTCGCCGCCGTGCGCCCGGGCGTGCCCGCGGGCGATGGCCAACCCGAGACCGGAGCCGCCCGCCGGCTCGGAACGATCGGCGTCCAGACGGACCAGTCGCTCGAAGATCCGTTCGCGATCGGCCTCCGGCACCCCCGGGCCCGAGTCGGCGACGTCGACACAGACCCAGTCGTCCAGCCGGTGCACCCTCACGGCGACCTCCCCGGTCGGACCGGCGGCCCGGACGGCGTTGTCCAGCAGGTTGCCGACGATGCCCGCCACCTGCTCGGGATCGGCGAGCACCGTGATGCCGGTTCCCGGAACGGGGGCGACGCCCGCGTCCGCGTCGCCACGAGCAACCGGTCCAGGCACGACCAGACCGGTCGAACCGGTCGGGCCGGTCGGCTCGGTCGGGCCCGTGCGCTCGGTCGGGCCGGTCAGGGTGCGGCGTACGGAGGGGTGGGTGAGCCCGATCCTGGCCAGTTCCTGGGCCGCCACCTCGCTCAGGTCCACCGGCACCCGCGGCCGGGCGGGCTCGCCGGCGTCGAGGCGGGCGACCACCAGGAGATCGGTGACCAACCGGCCGGCCCGGCCCGCCTCGCGAACCACCAGCGCCTCGAGCTGCTGGCGTTCCTCCGGGGCCAGCGACGCGTCCACGTGCAGCAGCGACTCGGCGGCGGCCCGCATGCCGGCCACCGGCGTACGGAGCTCGTGAGCCGCATCAGCCAGGAACCGTCGGCTCCGTTGATCGGCCTCGCGGGCGCGGGTCTCGGCCCCCTCCAGCTCGTCGAGCATCTCGTCCAGCGCCGATGCGGTCTGGCCGATCTCGGTGTCGGTCCGGTCGGGCCGCAGCCGTTCCCCCCGCTGACCCGCGGTGATCCGCCGCGCCAGCTCGGACACCTCGACCAGGGGCCGCAGGGACCAGCGCACGACGGCCGCAACCAGCAGCGCACTGATCAGCAGCGCGGCCACCGACGCGATCACGAGCACCCGGCGCAGACGGAGTCGGCCCTGGTCGATCAGCGTCGTGTCGACCGCGACGGTGAGGGTCGCCCCGGCGACTCGACCCGTTCCGTTGAGCGTCGCGGTGGCGGTCCGGGCGAGCGGGCCGGCGGGGACTCCCGTGCCGTACTGCATCCCGTTCCTGGTCTCCAGAGTCGCGTTGACCCCTTCGGTGCTGACCCGGTTGACGATCTGCTGCGGTCCCAGCCCGGCCCGGGCCAGCTGCCGACCGAGCTGGACGCGACTCGTCAGCGTCGCCTCCAGCGAACGCTCGGACTGGGCGACGAAGACAGCCTGGACACTGATGGCCAGCGCGACCAGCACCACCGCGAGGACGGCGATCACGGCCAGCGTCACCCGGGTGCGCAGGGATCCGCCGCCGGTCTTCACGCTCCGGCTCCCGTCGTCGCCAACAACGTGTGAGTCGAGGGGGCGTCTGCCCACCCCGGATCCACACACTGTTCCGGCCCCACCCGCTGATCCGGCCCCACCCGCTGATCCGGCTCGATCCGGGGATCGGACCTCACGCGGTCGCCGACAGCCGGTAGCCACGGCCGCGGATCGTGTGCAGCACCCGGGCCTGGCCCTCGGCCTCGAGCTTGCGCCGCAGGGTCGAGACGTTGACCTCCACCAGGTTGTCGGCGAAGCCGTCGTAGCCCCAGACCGCGGTCAGGATCTGGGTCTTGCTCACCACCTGCTCGCGATGACCGACCAGGTAGGCCAGCACCCGGCGCTCGGTCTCGGTCAGCTGGACGGGGCGGCCCGCCGAGGTGACGCGGACGAGGTCCTCGTCCAGCTCCAGCTCCCCGATCTCGGTGGTGCCACCGTCGGGCCGGCTGCGACGCAGGACCGCTCGGACGCGCGCGACCAGCTCGGCCATCGCGAACGGCTTGACCAGGTAGTCGTCGGCGCCGGCTCCCAGACCGCGGACCCGATCGGCGGTCGCGTCCCGGGCGGTGAGCATGATCACCGCGGCGTCGCCGGCCCGACGCACGACGTCCAGGAGCTCGAAGCCGTCCCGTCCCGGCAGCATCACGTCGAGCACCACCACGTCCGGGATGTGCTGCCCCAGCACCGACTCCAGGTCGGATCCGTCGGTGCACTCGGTGACCAGGTACCCCTGACTGCGCAGCACCGCCCCCACGGAGAGGCGGACGGCGTCGGAGTCCTCCACCACCAGGACCCGGGACGCCACCATGAGGTCATTCTGCTCGGCGGCGGCGACCGCACCGCCACCCCGTACGCGAGGTCTTCAGCCAACCCACAGGCCCGGCCGTCACGACAGCCGCTGGGTACGTCGGGGTCAGTAGGCCACGGCGTCCCGGATCAGGGGGCAGGTCATGCAGTGCCCGCCACCCCGCCCGCGGCCGAGCTCGGCGCCGTCGATGGTGATCACCTCGACGCCTGCGTTGCGCAGCAGCGTGTTGGTGTGGGTGTTGCGGTCGTACGCGTAGACCACACCCGGCTCGATGGCGACCAGGTTGTTGCCGCTGTCCCACTGCTGGCGCTGGATGTCGTAGCGGCTGCCGCCGGTCTCCACCACCCGCAGCTTCGGCAGTCCGAGAGCGTGGGCCACGACCTCGGTGAACGGCTTCGGCTCCTCGACCACCTCGACGCCGGGATCGGTGTCGGAGGGGTAGAGCGTGAAGGTGTGGATGCCGTCCACGATGTCGGGATAGCTGGTCACGCAGTCCACGTCGGCGAACGTGAAGACCGTGTCCAGGTGCATCGCCGCGCGCAGCTTGGGCATCCCCGCCACGATCACCTTCTCCGCCGCGCCCTGCTCGAAGAGTCGTACGGCGACCTGGGTGATCGCCTGCCGCGACGTGCGCTCGCTCATCCCGATCAGCACCACGCCGTTGCCGGGGACCATGACGTCGCCGCCCTCCATCGTGGCCAGGCCCCAGTCGACCTCCGGGTCGCCCCACCAGATCTTCGAGCCGACGAAGTCGGGGTGGAACCCGTAGATCGCCTTCATCAGCAGGGTCTCGTTCTGGCGGGCGGGCCAGAAGAGGGGGTTCAGCGTCACTCCGCCGTAGACCCAGCAGGTGGTGTCGCGGGTGTAGAGGGTGTTGGGCAGGGGCGGCAGCAGATACTCGGTCACCCCACCCGACTCCCGGGCCAGGGCCAGGTACCCCGGACGCAGGTCGGCCGGCAGATCGTGAGTGGACATGCCGCCGATGAGATAGCGCGCGAGCTCTCTCGGGTCCAGGGCGTCGAGGAAGGCGCGGGTGTCGCTGACCAACCCGATGCCCACCTGGTTGGCGATGATCCGCCGGTCCAGCAGCCAGGCCCGCCCTTCCGGTTGCGCGAGGGTCTCCGCCAGCACCTCGTGCAGCTCGACCACCTCGACCCCTCGCTCCCGCATGGAGGTCATGAAGTCGGCGTGGTCCCTGTTCGCCTTGTCCACCCAGAGGACGTCGTCGAACAGCAGGTCGTCGCAGTTCGTCGGGGTCAACCGCTCGTGGGCCAGTCCCGGCGCGCAGACCAGCACCTTGCGGAGCCGTCCGACCTCGGAGTCGACGCGGTAGGCGGCGGAGGGCGGCAGCGTCTCGGTCATGCTGCCGATCTTGCCTCAGACGCCCTCGGTGTCGGTCACCGACCTGATCTCGGCCAGGTTCCGCGGCTGGGTGAGTCGCCAGTGGTTGCCGAACGGGTCCCGGAACCCGGCATCGATCCCGTAGAAGCGCTCGGTCGGCTCCTCGGTCATCTCCACGCCCCGCGCCGCCAGCTCCGCGTACGTCCGCCGGCAGTCGTCGGTCCGCAGCGCGCCGATGCTGAGGTAGCCGCGGGCGATCAGACTCCGCAGCTGACCGGCGACCGGCTCCTCCACCAGCGGGGGCTCGGGCACCACCAGCATCATCGGCAGCTCGGGCGACTCGGCCGCGTGGACGGTGAGCCACCGTTGCCCGTCCATGGTCTGGTCGAGCCCCACCTGGAGGCCGAGCACGTCGACGTAGAACGTCTTCGCCTCGTCGAGATCGGTGACGTTCAGGCAGACGAGGGCCAGGCCCACGATCATGGGCGGAGCCTCTCGTGAGTGAGAAGCGATGGGGTGCGACACGCTTTTCGTCGCGCGCCACCGCGCGCGAACGAACGAGACTCTGCGGAGCTCCTGATCGCGGAGCGCGCAGCGCGACCGGGAACACTGCTCATGATGTCTTCCCGACGAACTCCGCGACCGCCGCCGCCAGCACGGCCGGGTCGACGTCGTGGACCTGACCCTCGAGCACCCGATGCGTCCCGGCCGGCAGCGCCGCGATCGCCGCCTCGGCGGCAGCGGGGAACAGGGCCGGTCCGGCCCCGCCCGTGAACAACGCGGTCGGGCAGGTGATCCTCTGCAGCCGATCGACCGGTACGCCGCCATCACCCAGCACGGCCGCGTCGTAGGCCAGGGTCGGGGCGATCCTCTCGCCGGCGGCCCAGAACGGTGACTGCTGCATGCCGGTGATGGCTGGCTCCGGTACGCCGACGGTGCGCAGGAACAGCTCCACCGCCTCACCGCGCCGATCCTCGGCCAGGAGCTCGTCGGTCCGTCGGCGGTAGTCGGCCGCCGCTCGCCGCCCCTCGTCGTCCGTCCGGTACGGCACCTCCCACGCCACCGCGGCCCGGATCGGCAACCCTGCAGCGGCCGCGAGCAGCACCAGGGCGCCGCCGGACGAGAGACCGACCACCACCGCCGACCCACCCGCCGCGTCCAGCACGGCCGCGAGATCCTCGATCTCCCGGGCGACCGCGTACGGTCCGGTGTCCCCGCTGTCCCCCCGACCGCGCCGGTCGTAGTTGAGCACCGTGAACTGGTCGGCAAGTGCCTCGGCGATCGCCTGATCGGCGAGCCGACCGCACATCGCCCCCGAGACGAGCACCAACGGCGGACCGGACCCGAGCTGGTCGAACGCGATGGTGGTGCCGTCCGCCGACGTGATCATCTCCATGATCACCACGCTAGGCGCCGACCCGCCGGGTGTGCTTCTCGAAACCTGCTCAGTCCGTGGAAAGCGGCATACTGTCCCAGGCCGAGATCACTCGGGGTGGAGCAACGCCGCCGTGAACTGGTAGCCGTTGGTGCCGTTGAGCTCGGTGATCCTGATCTTGGCGTGCTCGCCCACCTTCAGCTTGTCGCAGCCACCGCCGTAGATGATTCCCCGCTGGTCTCGAGCGTTCACCTGCGCATGCGTCGGCCACGCGCGCACCACCAGTGCCGCCACGATGTCGCCGGTCTTCAGAGGTCCGTCCGCCACCTGATCCACCCTTCTGCGCTCCAGCTGTGCTGGTGCATCCTCGGCGAAGCCGCCGCCCCGCCGGCTTCAGTGTGCCGCCAGACGTCCCCTCAGGAAATGGCAGATCACCCGCGGACCGCTGTCGGGCGGGTACGCCGGCGGACGAGGCAGGCGGGGATCCGGCCCAGGTCGTCACGGCCCCGGGCGCGATAGGCCGAGGGGCTCGCCCCCACGAACCGCCGGAACTGCGTGCTGAACGAGCCGAGACTGGTGAACCCCACCTCCCAGCAGACGTCGGTGACCGACAGATCGGTGTCCCGCAGCAAGGCCTTCGCCCGCTCCAGGCGGGTGGTCAGCAGATAACGGTGGGGGGTGACTCCGAACGCGGCGGCGAACGAGCGGCTGAAGTGCGACTCGGACACGTGGGCGCTGCGGGCCAGGGCGGCGAGGTCGAGTGGGCTCGCGTAGGCGCGGTCGATCAGGTCGCGGACCCGCAGCAGCCGCCGGGCGAGCGGCACCGCGGCGTCCATCTCAGGCCGCAACTGACATCCGGACCGTCACCACGTCGCCCTCGTCGATTCCCTCGGTCCGCCGGGTCGCCACCTTGACCGGCAGCAGATAACCACCGTCCTTGGGGAACAGCGCGGTGTCGAAGGCGGTGTCACCGATCGTGGCCTGGACCGGGATGCAGCCCCACCCGTACGTGAGCTGGTTGGCCACCGGGGCGAGATCGGCCACCACGTCCTCGCTCAGCGGCACGAAGTAGAACGGTGCCGGACCTCGCCAGTAGATGATCGAGCCCTCGAACGTCCACTCCATCGCGTCGCTGCCCCTTCTCTCGGTCGGCCAGGTCAGTCGACCCGCATCTCGCCCATCGCGTCCCAACCGGTGCCGTCGACCTGACGGCTGACGATCTTGGGGGTGGCGGCCAGGGCCGGCGGCAGGTCGACCAGGGCCTGCTTGAAGTGATCGCTGTTCACGTGCGGACCGGCACCGTCGTCGGTGAAGGCCTCCACGAGCACGAACTCGTGCGGGTCCTCCACGCTGCGCGACCACTCGAACCAGAGGTTGCCGGGCTCCTGCCGGGTGGCTTCGGTGAAGCTGGCGACCCGCTCCATCCAGCCGTCCACGTGCTCCGGCTTGACCGGGAACTTGACCACGATGAAGTACATCGACCGATCCTCTCTGCGCGGCCGCGACGATGCGCCCACCTGCTCGGCGATCGTAGAACTCACGGAGCGGGCCGGTCCAGAGGGCCTGACCCCCCGGCGAAGCTGCCCGTCCCTCGGCGTCAGGCCAGGCTGAGAGCGAGAAGGCCTTCCAGTCTGCTGCGGATCGACTCCGCGGTCAGGTCTGGTCGGGCGGACACCGCCGGCAGGATGTGAGCGGGGTCGGGGAGGAACCCGAGGATGTCGCTGATGACCCAGAAACGGGAAGCGTCGAGGCGTCCACCGACCCGCAGGTAGGCGTCGCGAAATGAGGCGGCGGCGGCAGGGGTGTGCATCATCGCGAAGTCTGCGCACATGTGGGCGACATCGAGATCAGGTGGTCCCCAGGACGTTTCGGCCCAGTCGATGATGCCGGTGAGCGCGTCACCCTCCCAGAGCGCGTTGCCGAGGTGGAAGTCGCTGTGGAGGAGCCCTCGGGGGGTCGCCGGAGCACCGGCCCGGAACATCTCGATCGCCTGCTGCCACAGGCGCGGCCGGAAGGTCCACGTCGGCACCGCCGGATCCGCGGCTCCGCGGATCCTCATCGGGAGTCGGTTCGCTGCCGGGACGGGGTGCCGGTGGATGGCGACGGCCGCGCGGGCAAGCGCCTCGATCGCAGCCGCGCTCAACGGGTCCAGCCGCGCGTGCCCGCCACGCCAGCTCAGCAGACTCGCCGGCCCTCCGGCCACCCTGCCGTCGACATCGCTGGAGATGAGCCCCGGGACTGGGATCGGTGAGTCGGCGAGCAGCTGGCAGGCCAGAACCTCTCGGCGGACGTGCTCGCGACCGATGGAGCCCCACCGGGTCGGGTCAGCCCACCGCAGCACCAGTCGCTCACCCCCGGCCAGCCCCAACACCCACTTCGTGTGGGTGATGCCACCTCCGAGCGGACTGACGCTGACGACCTCTCCTCGCGCCTCTGACGTCCCCCAGATCAAGGCAGCCTCGGAGAGACCAGCCGCGTTCCTCACCATCACCGGACCAGCATGGCAGGCGTTGAAGGGCATGGGCGAGCAGGCAGAGATCGCCGAGCATCAGGGTGTGCGTTGGCGTAGCGTCCGGACGTGGACGTCCTGCGCTTGGCCGGTTCGCCCGGAGTCGGGAAGTCGGCTGTGGGGTGGGCGCTGGCCGGACGGCTCGCCGGGCAGGGTGAGCCGGTCGCCTTCGTCGACATCGATCAGCTGGGCATGTGCTATCCGGCGATCGAGGAGGACCCGCATCGCTGGAAGTTGAAGGAGCGGGCCCTGGTCCGGATCGCCGACCAGTACGCGGCAGCGGGTATCGCTCGGTTGATCGTGTCCGGCGTCGCATTCCCCGAGGCGCCCCCGCCGGAGCATCCCAGGATCGGCGTCCGGTCGCTGTGGTTGGACGCTGACGCTGAGGTCCGACGCGATCGGTTGACTCCACGTGGCTGGGAGGCCGCGCAGGCGGCTGACGTCGTCCGCATCGGCACGGACGAAGCCGCGCGCTTGGAGGGGTCGTGGGAACGTCTGCCCACCGATGACCTCACCCTCGATCAGACGGTCGAGGCGATCCTGTCCCGCTGGCCACCGACTGCTGGACGCCTCACTGGGACACCGGCACCGACGCTGACCGGGGATGCCGCACCGGGCGTGGCTGACCACGGTCGGCGTGTCGATCATGTTCTCTTCATCACCGGTCCCCGATGTGCCGGTGCCTCGACGCTGGGGTGGCTCATCGCGGCGGCCGGCTGGCAGCAGGGTCACCGGACCGGCTTCATCGACATCGCGCAGCTGTCGTTCACGTGGAACGTCGAGGTTCCCACGGGCCTTGCCAACGGCGCGGCCCTGCTGGACACGTTCGCCGGCGAGGGATGCCGAAGCCATGTGGTCGTGGCCCCCCTGGATGTGGAACCCGCCAGCATCCGGGCGGCGTTCGCTGGCATGAGGGTCTCGGTGGTGCGTCTGGATGCGACGGCTGCCGACCTCCGCGACCGGGCCCTGGCCCGAACCCGAGGCGAGGGTCCACTTCTGCCTGGCGACGACCTGCTCGGAGCGTCGCCGGCAGCGGTCGACGCCCTGGTTGCCGCTGCTGTCGCTCAGCGCGACACCGAGATCCGTCCCGGGGAAACCCTCATCGACACCAGCGGTCTTGGTGTCGACGAGTCCCGCCTGCGGGTGGAGGCAGCAGCTGGGTGGTGAGCCGACCTCAGCCACTCGTTCGCTGACGTGTTCCATCGAGTGCCCCGCGTCCGGATCAGGCGATCGGGCTCGCGGCCAGGGTGATCATCGCGGTGTGATCGGTGCCGCTGCTGTCACTCCAGCGAACGGCGATTCGGTCGCCGACGTCGTGGGCCTCGAGCAGATGGCTCAGTCCGTCGGCCGTCGTGACCGACTGCGAATCCACAGCGGTGATCAGATCATCGGCCGCCAGCCCAGCTCGAGCCGCCGGGCTGTCGGGAACGACATCCTGGACCATCGCGCCATCGCCACTGGCATCGGTGCCACCCGTACCCCACGGGCCGTAGCCAGGCATGCTGTCCTGCGACCCGTTGGCGGCGCCGGCAGTGCCGCCAAGCACGACGCCGAGCAACGGACTGGCGCCGACTTGAACCGTGTCGGTTTCGGTGCCCGTGTTGATCTGGTCGACGACGCTCAGGGCCTCCTTGATCGGGACCGCAAAGCTGTCGATCCGTGGTCCGTTCGAGCCTGCCGTGTTGATGCCGGACATCTCGCCCTGGGCATCGAACAGCGGACCACCAGAGTCGCCGGCGACGACATCGGCATCGGTCTCGATCATGCTGGTCAGGGTCTCGGCGGCGACGGCGCTCTCGGCGGCCGTGGTCACGGTCGCGTCGAGCGCCGTGACGTTCCCCTCGGCCGCGGTGAGCGAGCCGGTTCCGCCCGCGTTCCCGACGGCGGTGACCTGGTCGCCGACGGCCACCGGATCGCGATCGACGGCGACGGTGTCCAGGCCGGAGGCGCCCTCGAGCTGGAGCAGTGCGACGTCGTGCGTCTGGTCGTGTCCGACGACGGTCGCCGGGTAGGTGGCGCCCGTGCTGGCCACCGTCACGGTGATGCTCGTGGTGCCTTCGACGACGTGATAGTTGGTCATGATCTGGCCCGAGGAGGTCAGCACGACCCCGGTCCCTGCCCCCCGTGCGCCGGCGTACCGGAGCTCGGTGTCGATGAGTACGACACCCTTCGCCTGGGCATCGGTGGCGGCCTGGGAGCTCTGTGTCTGTGCACCACCGTTCCCGCTCCCCTCCCACGGCTGGTCGGCCCAGGCATCGGGCGACACGTCCGCAGGCTGCAGCCCTGCTGCACTCGAGGCGGCGATGGCCACCGGTGCGGCGGACGCGGAGGTGCCGGCCACGCCGAGGAACGCACCGGCCACCAGCCCGATGGCCATCAGCCGCACAGGTCGGGACCTGCCGATCCGAGTGAAGGGTCGATGTGCAGCGTCGACCGGTGAGGTCGCATCGTCGAGGGCGGTGCCCATAGCTACTCCTTCGTATGGCTTGGCGGGTCCCTATGAGAGAAGCGCGGCTTTCCATGAAAACGCCCGCACAGTGGCTAGGGATTGGCTGTGAGCTGGCCGGCGGCGATCACTGTCGCCGTCGACCGCGTCGCGCGGCTGTGCCTAAGCCCGTGCCCGCACCTCGGCTGCTGGCGCGTTGTCGACGTGACGGTCATCGAGGTCGACAAGTGTGGTGGCGGCGGGTCGGCGGGCGTTGGCGAGCACCAGCGCAACGAGACCGATGCTGATCACGATCGGGGACCCCACCTCCAACGCCCGGAGCAGGCCGGCCCTCGTCGCGATGGCACCGATCCCGAGTGCGGCCAGCGCCTGCAGGAGATATCCGACGACGTAGGCCGACGACATCACGGCCGCGCGCTGGCGGGCGGGGGCGCTCACGGTCACCAGCCCGAGCCCACCAGCGAACAGCAGGCTGTACCCGGCGCCACCGATCACCGAGGATCCCAGGAAGAGCGCGATCGAGTGGGCCAGCCCGGCCCACACCAGAAGTGCGAGACCCGCGGCCACGACCGGCGGGCCGATGGTGACGGCGCGCCGTGGACTGAGCTTTCGGACGAGGACGGCGACGACGCCGATGGCGGCTGCGGACACCGAGATGACGGCACCTCCGACGAACGCGTCATCGGAGCCGACAAGGTCCCGGGCCACCTGGGCGCCGAGGGCCAGAAAGATCGCACCCATCGCGTAGGCGCCGCCGATGGCGAGTGCTCCCGACCAGAACACCGTCCCCGCTCCGGCGGGCAGGCTCGGTCGACGTGGACGCCAGCGCTCGCCGATCGACAGCGGCCGCGGGAGGAACCAGACCAGAGCCGCCGCGACCAGGGTGATGACGAACAGCACCCAGAAGGTCAGGTGCAGCGGTGCGGGGGCGTGCTCCACCAGTGCTCCCCCGACCAGGGTCGCCAGCACCAGGCCGGTGGCCGTCGCCGCGGTGGTGGTCGTGGTCGCCCGGCCCTGGGCTCCCGGCGGACTGAAGTCGACCAGCGCAGCGCTGGCCGGACCGAGCGACAGCCCGACTCCGACTCCCATCAGGGCACGACCCACCAGGACCCAGCCGAGGTCTGGGGCAAGACCGAAAGCGACCGAGCCGGCCGCCAGTGCGCCGAGTCCGACGAGCATCGCGGCCCGCCGGCCCACATAGTCGGAGAGGTTTCCGAACAGCACCAACACGGGGATCAGGGTGAGGGGATAGATGGCGAAGATCAGCGTCGTCACGGCGGGCGACAGATCCCACTCCTGGGCGTACAGGGGGTACACCACGGTCGGTGCGCCGCTTGCCCACAGGGCCAGCCCTGCGACGAGTGCTGCGGTCCAGAATCCGGCACGTGGTCCGAGCTGGGTCATGTGGGTGACTTCCGAGGAGAGGAGCATGACGAGTCGACGCTGACTTTGAAATAGCAACTTAGCACGCTGAGTAGGGAACACCAACTCAGCCTGGTACGCTCATTGGCATGGCTCGCGCACTCACCACTCAGGAGGACACGCGCTGCTCGATCGCGCGCAGTCTGGAGGTCCTCGGTCAGAAGTGGACCCTGCTGATCGTGCGTGAGGCGATGTGGGGGCGGACCCGGTACGCCGAGTTCCGCTCGCGACTGGGCATCGCGCCGGATGTGCTGTCCGACCGGCTGAACACGCTGGTGGAGCACGGCATTCTGCAGCGGCGCGCGTACCGTGCGGACGGCGAGCGGGAGCGGGAGGAGTACATCCTCACCCCGGCCGGTCGCGACCTGCTGCCGGTGCTGACCGCCCTTCTGGCCTGGGGTGATGACCACCGCCCGACCGGATACGGATCCGCTGCCCTGGCCGTCGAGGCGGCGACCGGTCGGCCCCTCCGGATGGCGTACCTGGGTGATGACGGGGTCGAGGTTCCGCTGTCCGAGGTCGCGGTCGTCCGCGGCCCTGGCGCAGCAGCTTCCCGATCCTGAGGCCGTGGTCTCGTGGGTGGGAGACACGCCCAGCTGCTCGCGCCTGGCGTGGCGCCTCGAGTCGACGACGGACCATACTCGCGTCATGACTGTCGAACCTGCGCCGGTCGTCCGGGATCGGGGCGCCGGGAGTCCGATCCTCGTGGTGCACGGCGGGATGAGTGATGAGTGGCCGTGGATCCGGGTGGCCGACACCATGGTCACGCGCCACCGCGTGGTGCTGCTCCGTCGTCGGCTCTATCGACTGGATCTGCCATCACGCCCGGAGCGGGCGATGACGGACCAGGTGGCGGAGGTCCTCGAGGTCGCCCGTGGACTGGGCCAGCCGTGTGTCGTGGTCGGGCACTCGTCCGGCGCGATCGTCGCGCTCGAGGCACTCGCCGCTGACCCGAGCCCGTTCGCGGGCGGCGTGCTCTACGAGCCGCCCACGCCCTTGGCCGATCTTCCCCTCGGCAAGCCGACGACGCTGCCACGCGCTCGTGAAGCGCTCGCCCGCGGACGAGTCGGACGGGCAATGCAGATCTTCCTCCACGACGCCGTCCAGGTGTCGCCGTGGGTGAGCGCGCTGACCCCGGCCATGACGGTGCTGCCGGGGGTCCGCAGATATGTGCCCCGCCAGATCGACGACCTCGAATCGATCGTCGCCCTGGGTGTCCGCTCCGACGCGTACGCCGACATCGACCGGCCCCTGTGGTTCCTCACCGGAGAGACGAGCCCCACACATCTTCGGCAACGCTGTGAGCGATTGGCGGCCAACCATCCAAGAGCCGGCCTGATCACCCTGCCGGGTGTCGGTCACGGGGCGAACCAGTCGAAGCCACGACAGATGGGTGATCTCATCTGCCATCTGGCTGACCTCATGGACGGCGCGAGCACCCACTGATCACCGACTCGACCGGAACCGGATCGGGCGATCTCCAGACAGACCTCTCGGTCGACCTGGGCGACGCCACACCCGGCTTCAGCTGGCGCGGCGGAGAGAGGTCGAGGTCAGCCACGTGTCGTACGCGGTCGGGGCGAGCCAGGCGTTGGCTCCAGGCGAGGGGATCAGCAGATGATCATCGAGCTCGGCCCCGAAGTACGTCGCCTGCGGGTCCGTGACGACACGGCGTGGGTCGTCGGTGGCGGCCACGAAGCGGCGTACGAGATCGTCGATGCCGAGGGCTTCGGGACCGGCGATCTCCACCGTGGCGCGCAACGGCGGACCGGTGACCACGTCGGCGAGGTGGGCCACCACGTCGGCCGAGGCGATCGGCTGCAGGCGCCCCGGGGTGGCGTGGACGGTCTGCTCGACGGTCGCGGCGTCCGCGATGCCGGGGACGAACTCGAAGAACTGGGTCGAGCGCACGATCGAGTACGGCACCGGACCACTCTGCACGATCTGCTCCTGCGCGACCTTGGCCCGCAGGTAGCCCGAGTCGGGGACCCGGTCGGCGCCGACGATCGACAAGATCACGTGGTGGCCGACCCCGGCCGCTCGCTCGGCCTCCAGCAGGTGCGTGCTCGAGTCGCGGAAGAACGCCAGCACGTCGTCGTCGGCCCACGACGGGGAGTTGGTGAGGTCGACCACGACCTCGGCCCCGGCGAGAGCCCGGTCGAGCCCGAACCCTGTGGTGGTGTCGATCCCGTCGCCCCGGCCGAGGGCGGCGACGTCGTGACCGGCCTGCGCGAGCCGGGCGGCGAGCTGGCTGCCGATCAGTCCGTTGCCGACGATGATGATCTTCATGATGGTGTTCCTCCTGGTGGTGGGTTCACTCATCAGGACCGGCCAGGCACCCGAGCTGTGACAGCGCCTCAGGCGAAACGGTCGGCGGAGCGCAGGAAGGCGGCGATCTTGGTCGGGTTCAGCTGCCACTGCAGCTGCTCGATGCCCTGGGCCGACGTCCGCGCCGTGAGGAGGCACCGGGGAGCATCGCCGGAGAGGATGAGCACGGCGATCGAGCCGTTGGCGGTGACGAACTCGGTGCGGGTGCCCGGCCAGAACCGTGGCCGGAAGGCGGCGACGAAGGCGGCGACCCGCTGGCGTCCGACGACCGGGACCCGGGAGGCCTGGCGAGCGCCGTTGCCGTCGGAGTAGCTGACCACGTCGTCCGCCAGCACCCGCTCCAGGCTGAGGAGGTCGCCGTTCTGGGCGGCGCGCAGGAACGCCTCGAGCAACCGCCGATGGGTGGCCGGGGCGACGGGTTCGCGGTGGTCGCCGGCCAGGTGCTTGCGGGCCCGGCTGACCAGCTGCCGGGCGTTCGCCTGGCCGGTCTGGAGGATGTCGGCGATCTCCGCGTAGGAGTAGCCGAAGGACTCGCGCAGGATGTAGGCGGCCCGCTCGGTCGGGGTCAGCTTCTCCAGCAGGAACAGCACGGCGAGCTCGACGGCCTGGTCGCGTTCCGCGCCGATGGTCGGGTCGGCACTGGTGTCCACCGGTTCGGGCAGCCACGGACCGATGTAGGCCTCCCGGCGAGCCCGGGCCGACTGGGCGACGTTGAGGGCGAGCCGGGTTGTCGTGGTGGCGAGGAAAGCCCCCGGGTTCTGCACGACCGTACGGTCGGTGTGCTGCCACCGCAGCCAGGCCTCCTGGACCACGTCCTCGGCCTCGGTCCAGCTGCCCAGCATCCGGTAGGCGATGCCGAACAGACGAGGCCGGACGGCGCCGAAGGTTGCCACGGCGTCGTCGAGCGCGCTCTCGGCAGCCGGTTCGGACACGGGGGCGATGCTAGGTGATGTCACTCGCGCGGTGCGCCTTGCGGGGCGTTCGTCACTGCCGGGAGGTCCCGGCCAGGGCCGGTCGATCCCGCTCGCCCGGGTCGACGGCGTACGGGTCGGCCGTCGCCCCCGCTCCTCCCGATCCCGCTCCTCCCGATCCCGCTCCTGGCCGGTGCCGCTCCTGGCCGGTGCCGCTCGACGTACCCCCCACTCGGCAGCCTGACGACCTCGCCGGTCTCCGCGCCGTCCCGGCGCCGTTCCACCTCGACGACCCGCAGCGCCCGGCAGATCGAGATCGTGACGAGGAACGCCGCCACCGGGCCGCCCAGGACCGCGAGCCGGAGGAACCAGATGACGCGCTCGAAGGACACCGCGACCTGAGCGGACACGATGTCGGCGCTGCCGGCTGCCCACAGGGTGCCGTAGAACGTGAGACCCGCCGCCCCCAGTGCGGTGCGGAACGGGTTGTCCCGCGGCCGCTCGAGCAGCTGGTGGTCGGTCCGGTCGCGGGTCAGCCGTTCCTCGACGTACGGCCACAGGGTGAGCAGGCCGAAGAAGAGGCCGATGGCCGCCAGGGGGACGAGGACAGCGAGGGTCCAGGTGCGGCCGAAGGCGACCACCTCCCAGCCCGGGGGCACCAGCCGGAGGGCACCGTCGAGGAACGCGGTGTACCAGTCCGGCTGGCTGCCCGCGTACGCGTTCCCCGGCGAGGCCGGGCCGTAGCGCCAGACCGGGCTGATGGTCGCGGTCCCGGCCATCAGGGTGAGCACACCGAGCGTCACGGAGAGCAGGCCCGCGGCCCGCACCGCCGCCTGTGGCCAGAGCGGCAGACCGACCACGCGGTCCGGGCCGCGATCCGGGCCGGGGAGCTGCACCGGGCCCCGGTGCCAGACCAGCCGCAGCCGGAGCGCGATCAGCACGACCAGGGCCACCGACGCGAGCAGGTGGACGAGGTAGAGGTGCTCGATGATGCGACCGGGGAACTCACCACCGAACAGGATCGAGGTCACCCAGGTCCCGACGAACGGCACGGCCAGGGTGGTCCCCTGCACGATCCTCAGACCGGTGCCGGACAGGTTGTCGTCAGGCAGGCCGTAGCCGCTCCACCCGCAGACCAGGACGACCACGAAGGCCGCGACGGTCAGCACCCAGATCCCTCGCCGCGGGCGGCGGAAGGCTCCGGTGAAGAACGCGCCGGCCAGCTGCAGCAGCAACGACGCCGGCAGCAGCAGGGCGGCCCAGTGGTGGGTCTGCCGCAGGAGAAGCCCGCCGGGCACGTCGAAGGACAGCGACAGGGTCGACGCGAAGGCTCGCGACATCGCCGTCCCCCGCAGCAGGGCGTAGCTGCCGCCGTACGTGATCAACTCGCCGGAGGCGTCGTAGAACACCATCAAGATCACGCCGGTGAGCAGCAGGGCGGCGAAGCAGCCCGCCGAGACCGTCCCCCACAGCAGTGACCAGGTGGTCGGCTGAGCGCGGTGGCGCAGCCGTTCGACGAACCCCGTCGCCCACCGGTTCACGGCTCATCGCTCCGACGGCGCGGCCTGCGTGACCTGGGCGGCCTCGGCGGCCTGCGGCGGCCTGGGCGGCCTGGGCGGCCACGAAGGCGTCCCGTGGGTGCTGGACCGACTGCAGCGACACGATGTCACGACCGAAGACCAGGGGCGGCAGCCAGCCGAGCAGCACCCGGATCTTGCGCTCCCACGTCGGCACGGCGAGGGCGTGATAGCCCCGGTGCATCACCCACGCCGGGAACCCCTTGATCACGATCGGGCCGGACTGGAAGATCCCGCGCCCGAGTCCGAGGGTGGCGACCACCCCGAGGTTGTGGTGCACGTACGGCTTCGGCCGCCGTCCGCGCAGCGTGGCTGCGATGTTGCGGGCGAGCAGCCGCCCCTGCCGGACCGCGTGCTGGGCGTTCGGCACGGTGAGCGCCCCGGGCCGATCCACGCTGAGATCCGGTACCGCCGCGTTGTCACCGGCCGCCCAGGCGTCCGCGATCTGCGCCTCGGCGGTGCCGACGCGCAGATCGGGCCGGACCACGACCTGACCGCGCGCGTTGACGGGGAGATCGGTGTGGGTGGCCACCACCGGGTTGGCGGCGTTGCCGGCCGTCCACACGATCAGACCGGAGTCGAACTCCGCGCCGTCGGACAGCACCACGTGCCCGTCCTCGGCGGACTGCAGGAACGTGTCGAGGTGGACCCGTCCGCCACGGCGCTCCAGAGACCGCACGACCCACTCCCCCGGCTGCTGCGACACCTCGGGCAGGATCCGTCCGCTCGCCTCGACCAGGTGGAAGCGGAGGTCGGTGAAGGACAGCTCCGGGTAGGACGGCAGCAGCGAGGTGGCCAGGGACAGCAGCTCACCGAAGCCCTCCACCCCCGTGAAGCCACCGCCCACGACGGTCACCGTGAGCAGCCGCTGCCGTTCGGGACCGGGCGGCAGGGCGGACGCCCGGTCGAAGGCGACCAGCAGCCGGTCGCGGATGGCGACAGCCTCCTCGACGTGCTTCAGACCGATGGCCTCACCGGCCACTCCCGCGATCGGCAGGGTGCGCGTCACTGCGCCGGCCGTCACCACGATGACGTCGTAGTCCTGGACGAACTCGTCGTCCGGCGTGCGCACGAACGCCGTCCGGGTGGCGTGGTCGATCGCCGTCACGGTGCCGGTGATGATCTTCGTACGGTGCAGGTGGTTCCGCAGCGACACCGCTGCGAAGCGGGCTTCGACCGATCCCGCCGCCACCTCGGGCAGGAACGGCTGGTACGTCATGTAGGGCCGCGGGTCGACCACGGTGACCTCGGCCTCGTCGGGCCTCAGCCGACGCTCCAGCCCCCACGCCGTGTAGAACCCTGCGTAACCGCCACCGACCACCAACACCTTGACCACGGAGCCTCCTCATTTGCCTCTCGACAACCAAGACACCGCAGCCCCCTGATCTGTGACAGCAGACCGCTGCCCGTCAGGACGCAGGTCGAGCCGGCGATGGCGCAGCGCGCCGGCCCGAGACGCGATCTCGAGCGTCGACACTCGTGGCTCGCGCGCAGGCCCGGGTGACCGTCTCCGTCCACACCTGCGGGTGTGTCGCCCAGAAGTCGTGCGGGACGCCCGGCACGGTCTCGAAGCTGCCCTGCGGCACCAGGGCGGCGAGCTGCTGCAGCGGCCAGCTGGGCCGGATGTCCTGGCCCGCGGCGATGAACTGCATCGGCGTACGGCAGTCCGCCAGGCCGCGCCACAGGTCGGGGCGGTGGATCCAGTCGCTGAAGGACTCCCCCAACGACGCGTGGACCTCGCGGCTCCAGGCGATCTCGACCACCGGCTCGGACTCCTGGCCCGCTTCGTACTCCGCCGACCAGGAGCGGTCGCGCTGCGGCCCCCGGCCGGCGACACCGATGACCGCCGTGACGGCGTCCGGGTGCTCGACGGCGTAGCGCACGGCCAGGTCGCTCCCCCACGAGTGACCGAGGACCACCCACCGCGGGACCTCGCGGTCGCGCCGGATCGCCTCGAGATCGGCGAGCGCCTGCTCCATCGTGTGCGCGCCGCCCCCGGACCGGCCGACGCCCCGTGGCTCGGGATACCAGGCCCGGAACCCGCGAGGGGCGATCGCATCGTCCTCCAGGTACTGCACGCAGCCCGGTCCGCCGGTCAGGACCAGGACGTCGGGACCTTCACCGGTGACACCGACGTGGAGCTCGGTCCCGTCCTCGACCGTGATCATCTGCGCGTGCACGCCTGAGCGTAACCAGCGAGCTGCACCGCTCGCCGTCCTCGGGCGCTCATGCCCCGGGGGTGGCACCCCTGGTCCGAGCACGGGGTTCCGGCCCGGCCCTCGGGCTTGAACATTCCGTCAATCGACGGCAGTTTCAGCAGCGGCGGCCCTCGGGCTTGAACATTCCGTCACTCGACGGAAAGTTCGACATCCCCGCGCCCTCCGGCCCGAACATTCCGTCACCCGACGGCATCTTCAGCCCTCCTTCAGCCCCAGCCACCATCAGCCCTCCTTCAGCCCCCAGCCACCATCAGCCCCCTTCAGCCCCAGCCTCCGTCAGCCCTCGCGGTGCGCGCCCCTCCAGGCAGTCCGATCCGGCCCGACCCCACCAGCCTCGGCACCGGGCATCCAGGCTCCAGACCGACGCTTTCGACACGGTCGACCCGCGCCGGGCACCTGACCACCCGTCCGCGCGGCGTATCCCGCCGGCCCCCCTGTGAGGTCGAGACTGGGCGACGTGCTGCATCTTCGAGTGCTCGTCCCCGGCGATCTCACCGATGAGGTGGTGCAGACCCTGATGGACGACCCAGCGGTCACCGGAGTGGTGGTGAGTCGCGGCGCGGTGCTGAAACCGGCCGGCGACATGGTGCTCGCCGACGTGGCCCGCGAGGCGACCAACGACGTGGTGGATCACCTCAGGGGCCTCCGCGTGCACGAGGTCGGCAGCATCCACCTCGCCCCGGTCCCGACCTGGCTGTCGCGGGAAGCCTTCGACAGCGAGCGGGAGGCGCCGGGCAGCGGGGCCGACGCCGTGATCTGGGCCGACGTCACGCAACGGGCGTACGAGGACTCCGAGCTGACCTGGACCTACCTCAGCTTCCTGGTGATGGCGACCCTGCTGGCCGCCATCGCGATCGTCACCGACTCGCAGGTGCTGGTGATCGGGGCCATGGTGCTCGGTCCGGAGTTCGGCACGGTCGCCGCCCTCGGGGTTGCCATCGTCCGTCGCCGTCGGGGTCTGCTGGGGATGGCGGCCCGGACGTTGCTCGTGGGGTTCGCCGCCTCGATCGCCCTGGTGACGGTGCTGGCGTGGCTCGGGCTCGGCGTCGGTCTGATCGATCCGGCGCAGATCACCGGGCCTCGCCCGGGCACCGCGTTCATCTACCAACCCAGCGTGTGGTCGTTCATCGTGGCCCTGATCGCCGCGGCCGCCGGGGTGCTGTCGTTGACCTCCTCCCGGGTGGGCGGGTTGTCGGGGGTGTTCATCTCGGTGACCACCGTGCCGGCGGCCGGCAACATCGCCCTCGGGATCGCGCTGGGCGATTGGCCGGAGGTGACCGGCAGCGCCATCCAGCTGCTGGTCAACCTGTCCGGGATGGCGGTGGCCGGCGCTCTGGTCCTGGCTCTGCAGCAGACGGTCTGGGCGAGGGTCTCGGCCTATCGCGCGGGTCTGGTGGCCCGGCTCCGGGCGCGCCGGGGCGGTCGTCACTCGCCGAGGTCGTGACGCGGTCCCGACCCGAGATCCAGGGCGGCGGGGCAGGCGCGGAGCCGCACCGTCAAGGTTTCGTCAGGGATGGGTCGGATCCGGTGCCGGCCGAGCTGGACCGGGGTTGTCTGGAGGCATGGGTGATCTCAATGCCGAGGATGACGACCGCGGACCGCTGTCGAGGACTGCAGGGTTGGCGCTCGGGGTGCTGCTGCCCCTGGTCGTGTGTCTGCTGCTGTCGGCCGTACGGGACACGATGGCCAACACCAACGCCGCCCTGGTGCTCGTCCTGGTGGTGGTGGCCGCCGCGTCGCTCGGATCCCGGGCCACGGGCTGGGTGGCGGCGCTGGTCAGTGCTGCCGGGTTCGACGTGCTGCTGACCCAGCCGTACGGGAAGCCGACCATCCACAGCGCTGCGGACGTGCAGACGACCGTGCTGCTGCTGGTGATCGGCGTCGCGGTGACCGAGCTGGCCTCCTGGGGTCGCCGCCAGCAGTCCCGGGCCAGCCAGCAGCAGGGCTACCTGGAAGGGATCCTCCAGTCCACCGGTGCGCTCGCCACCGCCGGGTCGGCGGGCACGCTGATCGGTCAGGTGGAGACCCAGCTGGTCGATCTGCTCGACCTGGACACCGCGCAGTACGTCGCCCGGTCGGCCGGGACAGCCCCCGTGATGGGCCCGGACGGGATCGTGCGCCACCGCGACCACGTGCTCGACGTGGACCGCTCGGGCCTGCCCACCGACACCGAGGTGTGGCTGCCGGTCGGGTCGGCCGGCGGCACCGAGCTGGGCGGCTTCCGCCTGGTCGCGGCCACGCACCTGGCCCGTCCGAACCGCCAACAGCGTCAGGTGGCGGCGCTGCTGGCCGAGCACGTGGCGAGCGCGCTGCGCCAGGAGACCCGGCGGTGAAGCCGTCGCTCCGCCGCAGCCGGCGGAACGGTCAGTCGGACTGCTCCGTGCTCGTGTCGGGGTCGCCGTCGGCGGCTGCGACCACCCGAGGCACGAACGTGTCCAGCAGGTAGGGCAAGGACAGCGCCGTGAGGAACGAGAAGGGCAGCGTCGCGTCGTCCCCGGTGCGCAGCCAGATCGTCCGTCCCTCGCTGTGGACCGGCAGGCTCTTGAACAGGCTGGTCTCGATCTCCTTCTGCTGCGCGCCCTCGTCGGCGAAGCAGACCAGGACCCCGACGTCGAGGATCTCGGCTTGCTCGGGGCTGATGTTGCCGCCGAAGGTGTTGGTGTCGGCGGGGAACAGCTCGTCGAAGCCCGCCGGCTTCACCAGGCCGAGCTCGTACATCAACCGGGACCGCGGGTCCTGGGAACCGTAGACGTACAGCCCCTCGTACGGGGTGATGACCATCGTGGTCTGGTCCTTGAAGCCCGGGTTGGCGGCGGCGGCGTCGCTGACCGCCTTCTTGCTCGCCGCGATCCGCGCGGACATCGCCTGCGGACGTCCGACGGCCCGACCGACGATCTCCGCCTGCACGTCCCAGGGGATGCCGTAGTCGACGTACTCCTTGGCGAAGGTCACCGTCGGGGCGATGGCGCTGAGCTTGGTGTAGTCCGCCTGGGACGGCCCGGCGTAGAGCGCGAGGATGAGATCGGGCTGCAACGCCGCGACGGCCTCGAACGGGATCCCGTTGGTGTTGTCCAGCGTCTCCGGGACCGGGGCCGAGCCCAGGGCGTCCTTGGTCCAGGGGCCCAGGATCTTGTTGCCGTCCGGGAAGTCCAGCCAGGCGCTGGCGCCGACGGGCACCACACCGACCGCCAGCAGGTCGTCCTGCTCCTTCAACCCGACGCAGACGATGCGCTTCGGTTCGGCAGCGACGGTCGTGTCGCCGAACCGGTGCGTGATGGTGACCGGGAAGGCCCCCTCCTCGGCACCGCTGGTGGGGGCACCCGGAGAACCGGCCACCGCTCCCGGATCGGCCGAGGCGTTGCAGCCGCTGAGACCGGCCACACCGGTGGCGGCGGCCGCGAGGCCCACGGCGGTGACGAACAGGCGACGACGGGTGAGGTCCATGGTTCCCCTGAGAACGTGACGCAGACGGCCTGCGCCGGTTAGTTAGGCAAGCCTATCCAACCATGGGAAGCCGCCATCGGCTACGCGCCCCCAGCAGCCGCGCGTCGGGGGTGGTCTTGGCGCCGGCGGCGATCGTGCGCCTCCACACGATGACCATGATCATCCCGGCGACGACGGGGAGTCGTTGGTGGCTCAGCGGGTTGCGGTGTCGGTGCGGGCGACCCACGCGTCGAGGAGCGCCTGGGTGCCGTCCGGATAGAGCGGGATCTGCGACTCCTCGTCGATCGACCGCCACTCCACCCGGATCGGCCCGCCGTCGTCGAACCAGCCACCGTCGTGGGGCACCGTCTCGTCGGCGACCACGGCCCCGTAGACGAACACGACCTCGTGCCCGGGCGCCCCGGCGTAGCGGAAGACGTTCTCGAGGACCCCGAGGAAGGCGACGTCGTCGAGCTCGACGTGCAGCTCCTCGGCGATCTCCCGCACCACCGCGTGGGCGGCGAGCTCACCGAACTCCACGTGACCGCCCAGCAGGCGGTGGAACGTGGCCGGCTGCTTGGTCTCGTCCCGGGCCACCCACACCAGGTGCCGGGACCGGGCGGCGTCGGTGAGGACGGCGAACGCCTTCACCGTGATCACCGGGTCCATGAGGTTTCGTCCGTGAGGTGTCGCTGCGGCCGGATCCGGCTCAGGCGCCGGCGATGGTGGGCGCCATCGGATCGACGCCCTCCCCCGCCGTCTCGCGCTGGATGTAGTCCTCGATCGCCTCGACGTCGTTGCGGGAGCGCTTCACCACGGTCAGCAGGTCGCTCATCGTCGCGACCTCCTCGACCTGCTCCTTGATGAACCACTGCATGAACTGATCGGAGGCGAAGTCGTACTCCTCACGAGCGATCCGGGTCAGCTGGTTGATCTGGTCGGTGACCCGCTTCTCCTGCTCCAGCGCCAGCGTCACCGGGGCGACGATGTCGGCGAACACCGTCTGCGGGGCGACGACGCCGGGGATGGTCACCTCGGCGTCCTGGTCGACCAGGTAGTTGACCATCATCATCGCGTGGTTGCGCTCCTCGATCGCTTGGGCGTAGAAGAACCCGGCCATCTGCGGCATGGTCAAGGCGTCGTAGTAGACAGCGCACGCGACGTACTGCTGATGGGCGGCGAACTCGTTCCCGATCTGGGTGTTGAGCTGCTGGACGAACCGGTCCGCTGGCATGGGTGTCTCCTGGTCGTGCTCGAGGTGACAGACATCCTGGCAGAGCCGACGGTCCGGGATCCGCGTCGTCCGAGACGGGCCGTCAGCGGGTTCAGGCGCGTACGGGGACTGCCTCCGGCACCTTCGCCATCCGGTGCCGCGCGACCGCCAGCACCCCGGCGGCCAGCCCGGCCACCAGCCAGGCCAGCAGAAGTCCGGTGGAACCGCCCACCCCGCTCCCCCCGCTGGCGATCGCCCGCGCGCCCTCCAACGCCGGGGTCATCGGCAGGAACCCGATCACCTGCTGCAGGGACGAGGGGATGGCGTCGGTGATCGCGGCACCGGTGGACAGCACCACGGCGGCCACCGACACGAACCGGCCGACACCGCCGAACCAGGCGACCAGCGCGTGGTTGAGCGCGACGAAGGCCAACCCGGCGAGCAGGGTGAAGGGCAGCATCTGGCCGACCTGACTCAGCGTCAGGTCCAGCAGGTTCTGCAGCACGACGGTCAACGCCAGCCCCTGGACCACGGCGATGCCGGCCGCCGGCAGCAGCGCCTCGCCCGCCAGCCGCCAGGAGGGCTTCATCGAGGTGAGGACCCGGGAGGGGATGGCCCGGAGCACCACGAAGCTGGCCAGACCTCCCAGCCAGAGCGCGAGCACGGCCAGGAAGGTCGTGTTGGCGATGTTGGAGAACAACGACGACGGACGCTCGGCGGTGACCGGCGTGGCGACCACGGTGGACAGCGCCGTGCGCTGGGCCTTGTCGTAGGTGGGCACCTGCTTGGCGCCCTTCTCCAGTCCGGTGGCCAGCTCGTCGGCCCCGTCGGCGAGCTTGCGCTGACCGTCGGCGAGCTTCACCACACCGACGCTCAGCTTCTGTGCGCCGGCGGCGGACTGGGAGGTCCCGACGGCCAGCTCGGTGGTGCCGTCGGCGGTCTTGGTCACCCCGGCGCTGAAGGTCGACAGGCCCTTCGCGAACTGGTCGGTGCCGTCGGCCAGCTTGCCGAGACCGGTGGCCAGGCTCTTGGTGCCCTTGGCCAGCTTGGGGCCGTTGGCGGCGAGCTTGTCCAAGCCGCCGGCGATCTGGCTGGCACCCTTGTCGAGCTTCACCAGACCACCGCTCAGTCCGGTGACGCCGGCGGAGACCTTGGTCAGGTTGGTGGAAAGGGTGTCGGCGCCGCTGGCCAGCCCCTTGGCGCTGTCCACGAGGCTGGGATCGTTGCCGTTCTTCGCGTTCAGGCCGGCTCCAGCGACCTTGGTTCCGGCGACGGCGCCGGCGTAGAAGAACTCGCAGCCATCGGCGTCCTTGACCTGTTGCGGGCACGGGACGATGTCCTCGAGGCTTCCCGCGGTCATGTTCGACATCGCTGACGCATAGGCGTCGAGCCCGCCGGCGAACTTCTGACTCCCAGCGGCGTACGTCTCCAGTCCACCAGCCAGCTGCTTCGTCCCCGAGGCCAGATCCTTGCTGCCGTCAGCGGCGTCGCCCACGCCGTTGGCGAAGGCCGGGAACTGCTTGTTCAGTTGAGAGACACCACCCGTGTACTGCTTCACCCCGGCGGCCAACGCATCGGCGCCGTCGGCGGACTTCTGCATCCCGTCGGCCAGCTTCTTCGCCCCGACGGGCAGCTGCTCGCCGCCCTTGGCCAGCTTCTGCATCCCCGTGGCCAGCTGCTGCGTGCCGTCGTCCAGCTGGTCCAGCCCGTCGGCCAGGCTCATGGTCCCGGTGGAGGTCTGGTCCAGGCCGTCGGCCAGGTCGCCGGCCCCGTTCGCGAGCTTGCGGGACGCGCCGGCGATGGTGTCGAACTGCTTCTTGGTGGTGTTGAAGCCGAGGTAGACGTTGTCCAGGTAGTTCTTGGTCAGCTCGGTGTTCATGGCCTCGCGCGCCGCGCCGGTGATCGCCTGGGCGATCACACCGTCCGCGATGCCCTTGACCTGGGAGGTCTGCACCTCGATCGTGGCCGGCGCGATGTCGTTGACGTCGGTCTTGGAGAACGAGGTGGCCCGGCGGGAGAAGTCTTCGGGGATGGTGACCACGGCGGCGTAGGTGCCCGAGGCGAGCCCGGCGGAGCCGTCCTCGGTGTCGGTCAGCACCCAGTCGAAGTTGCTCAGGTCGTCGGCCCCGTTGACCAGTCCGCCGGCGAGCTGACGGCCCAGCGGCACCGTCTGTCCGTCGATGGTGGTGCCCTCGTCGTTGTTCACGATCGCGGCCTGCACCCGGTCGAGCCGGGAGGTGGAGTCCCAGGTGGCCCACAGGAACCCGGCGGCCACCAGCAGCGGCACCAGGATCAGGCCGACCAGCGACACCCAGGTGACCTTGGCGGCCCGGGCGCGTTCCAACGTCAACATCAGTCAGTTCCTCGGATCGGTTCGTGCGTCACAGTCGAGCGCTGTCGGCGAGGTCGGGGACCGGGCCGAGGGTGAGGTGCCGGTAGGGCACGGGAAGGAGGTCGTCGATCAGGGCCCGGTCGCGCGCCGCGATGATCAGGGCACGCTGCTCCGAGCCGGCGGTCTCCCGCACCAGGTCGACCAGGGCAGCCCGGTCGTCGGCGTCGGAGAGCACATCGGCGTGGTCGACCATGATCACGGCCGGCTGGTGGCGCTCGACCTGCCGCAGCTCGGCGCGCAGGCCACCCCGGTCACCATGAGCCGGATCGGCGGCCGTCAGCCGGCGGCAGTCGACCACCGCCGTACGACGGCGCACGGCGGCGGACTGCTCGGGCAGCACCAGTCCGGCGATCTTGGCGCGACCACCACTCAGCCGCATCCGACCGGCCAGGGTGAGCAGCAGAGCGGTCTTGCCGGAGCCGACCTGCCCGTCGACCACCACCACGTCACCGGCCCGCAGCGCCATCCCCAGCGCGGTGTCGTCGCCGTTCACCCGGACGCCCTCGGCGTACAGCAGGTGGTCGTCGTCGGCCGACGGCCAGTCACGGAGGGCGAGCTGGTGGGCGAGCCCCTCCCCCTCCACGTCGAAGGAGGGCAGCCGCTTGTCGATCCAGCGGGGCAGCCACCAGGCCCGGTGCCCGAGCAGCGTCATCACCGCCGGGACCAGGGTCATCCGCACGATGAACGCGTCCACGAACACGCCGACCGCGAGACCGAAGGCGATGGTCTTGATCGGACCCTCTCCCTCGGGGACGAAGGCGGCGAAGACCGCGAACATGATCACCGCGGCGGCGACCACCACCCGCGCGGAGGCGTTGAAGCCGTCCTCGATCGCCTGCGTCGGGTCGACGTCGTCGCGCGACCCGGTCCGGGCGACCGCGTGCACGTACTCCTCCCGCATCCGCGAGACCAGGAACACCTCGTAGTCCATGGCCAGACCGAAGAGGATGCCCATCAACAAGATCGGCAGGAAGCTGATCACGGGCCCCGTCTGGTGCACGTTGAACACGTCGCCCAGCCAGCCGTACTCGAAGACCATCGCGGTCACGCCGAACGCCGCGAGCACACTGAGCAGGTAGCCGACGGTGGCCTTGATCGGCACCGCGACCGAGCGGAACACCATCATCAACAAGATGATCGACAGACCGACGACCAGCACACCGAACGGCAGCAGCGCCTTGCCCAACCGGTCGGAGACGTCGATGGCGACCGCGGTGAAGCCGGTGACGTAGACCGGGACCCCGTACTCGGCCTGGAACTGGTCGTGCATCCCCCGGATCCGCAGCACCAGGGCCTTGGTCTCGTCGGAGTCCGGGGCGCCGGTCGGGATCACCTGGACGATGCCGACCTCCGCGTTCTCGTTGGGGGTCGACAGCGGCACGCTGGCCACGCCGGGCAGGGCCCGCAGGTCGGCGGCGATGCCGTCCATCACCCCGAGCGGGTCGTCGCTGCCGACGATGGTGGCGCTGACGATCAGCGGACCGTTGTAGCCGACACCGAAGTGGTCGTCGATCAGGTCGAAGGTGGTCCGGGCCGGGGTGCCCGGATCGGCCATCCCGTTGCTGGGCAGGGCGATCTTGAGGTCTTTGGCCGGGTAGGCCAGCACGCCGAGACCGACCACCACGATCAGCACCGTCAGCAGCGGCACCTTGGTCACCGCGCGGACCCAGAGCCGGGGCAACGGCGTACGGACCTTCGCCGGCTTCGGTTCGGCAGTCGCCCGAGGGGTGCGCGTCTTCTTCGGCTTGGGCCGCAGCCGCTCGCCGGCGAAGCCGAGCAGGGCGGGCAACAGGGTCAGCGCGATCAGGACGGCGATGCCGACCCCGGCCGCCGCGGCGACGCCCATCGTGGTCAGGAACGGGATACCGGCCACCGCCAGCCCGGACAGGGCGATCATCACCGTCAGACCGGCGAAGACCACGGCCGAGCCGGCCGTGGCCACAGCCCGCGCCACCGACTCCTCCGCGTCCATCCCGGTGGTCAGCTGGTCGCGGTGCCGCGAGGTGATGAACAGCGCGTAGTCGATGCCGACGGCCAGACCCAGCATCACCGCCAGCAGCGGGGTGGTGGCCGACACGGTGGTCAGCCCGGTCACCGCCACGATGAGCAGCACGGTGATCACCACGCCGAGGATCGCGGTCAGCAACGGCATGCCGGCGGCCCGCAACGACCCCAGGGTCAGCCAGAGCACGACCAGGGCGATCAGCACCCCCAGGGCCTCCACGATGCTGAAACCGGGGGCGTTGTTGCTGTAGGCCGAGCCTCCGGGGGACACCTGCGAGCCGGGCAGATCGGCCTGGAGCGCCGAGGTCGCCTCGTCGAGGCCGTCGAACGTGGACTGGGCGACCGCCCCGTCGACGGTGAGCAGCTGGACCTGGATGATGGCGGCCCGGTTGTCCGGCGAGATGACGCCCTTGGCGTACTTGTCGAACGGCGACGTCACGCCGTCCACGTGGTCGACCTTCTCCAGCGCGTCGACGCCCCGCTCGATCTGCCGGCGTACGTCGACGTCCCGCACGCTCTCGCCCTCGGGCACCGCGACCACCACCTGGGCGGTGGTCCCGCCGGCCTGCGGGAAGGTGCGGTTGAGGGAGTCCAGGGCGAGCTGGGACTCGGTCCCGGGGACGGAGAAGTTCTCGTCGAACTTGCCACCGATGCCGGCGGCGGCGCCGACCGTGAGGATCAGCACGGCCAGCCAGAGCAGGAGCACGCGCCGGCGGTGCCGGTAGGCGGCACGACCGAGCGCGTACAGGTACGTGGACACGTGAGGAACCGCCTCTGACGATGAGCTGCTGACGACGACACGGCCGGTTGAATACAGACCTGTATCCGATACGATACTGTATCTATCCGACGAACCCAGACCCTGAGAGCGGGATCACGTGAGCACCGACGCGGGCATCGAGGCGCCCATCACCGCCCGCCGCGCCCAGACCCGGCAGCGGCTGATGACCGCGGCCCGCGCCGTCTTCGCCGAGCACGGGGTGGAGGGCGCGAGCGTCGAGGTGATCTGCGAGCGAGCCGGCTTCACCCGCGGCGCCTTCTACTCCAACTTCGCCGATCGCTCCGACCTGGTGCTGGCGATCATCGAGCAGAGCATCGCGTTCCAGTTCGCCGCCGCCCAGCGGGCCATCGCCACGATGAAGGACGCCGGCGACCGCGAGCCGGAGGAGCTGGTGGCCATCGCCCTGTCCGCGATGACCGGTTCCGGCGCCGCCCTCGGCACCGACCGCAGCGACGTCATCACCGACCGGGCCCTGATGCTGCACGCGGCTCGCGACCCCGAGCTGCGGCAGCCGTACCTGGGCTTCGTCGACGCCTGCAACGAGCAGGTCGCCGCGCTCATCGGTGACGCACTGGCGCATGCACGGATCGCGCTGACGGTGCCCCTCGAGGTCGCCGTCCAGCTGCTGGTCGCCACCCACAACCACCTCCAGACGCTCGGGTTGTTCGACGAGAACCGGGCCGATCCGTCGCTGATCGGCGGACTGCTGGCCGCGATCACCCGGCCTGTCGAGGAGGCCGGCTCTCAGGCCGCCGGACTAGGCTGACGCGCATGCAGATCCTGGTCGTCGACGATGATCAAGCCGTACGCGACTCGTTGCAGCGTTCGCTGCAGTACAACGGGTACGAGGTGAGCACCGCCGAGGACGGACTGCAGGCACTCGCCCGGCTGGCCGCCAACCGGCCCGACGCGGTGATCATGGACGTGATGATGCCGCGACTCGACGGGCTCGAGGCGACCCGGATGCTGCGGGCGGCCGGCAACGACGTGCCGATCCTGGTGCTCACCGCCCGCGACGCGGTCAACGACCGGGTGGACGGGTTGGACGCCGGTGGCGACGACTACATGGCCAAGCCGTTCGCCCTGGACGAGCTGCTGGCCCGTCTCCGGGCCCTGGTCCGGCGCGCGGGGACCACCGCCGACTCCAACGACCCGTCGACCCAGGCCCTCACCTTCTCCGACCTGGTGCTGAACACGCAGACCCGGGAGGTGCTGCGCGGCACCCGGGCGATCAACCTGACGCGGACCGAGTTCGCGCTGCTCGAGGCCTTCATGCACCACCCGCGCCGGGTGCTGGAGCGGTCCTGGCTGCTGAACGAGGTCTGGGGCTTCGACTTCCCGACGACCGCCAACTCGCTCGAGGTCTACATCGGCTACCTGCGGCGCAAGACCGAGGCCGAGGGTGAGCTGCGCCTGCTGCACACCGTCCGCGGGGTCGGCTACGTGCTCCGCGAGACGCCCCCGTGATCTGTCGGTCTCCTCGACCCGGGGTTCGCCGCCGCCTCGGGCCGGGCTGGTGATCCGGCCGGCGGCTCTGGCCCGCCTGTGGCGGGACAGGTTGCGGGAGAAGCTGCGCAAGTTCCCCCTGCAGCGCCGGGTCGCTCTGCTCACCAGCTTCGCGGTCGCGGTCGCCGTCGCCGTCACCGGCATGGCCGGCTACTTCACCCTCCGGCTCGCCCTCTACCGCAGTCTGGACAGTGAGCTCACCGAGGTCGCCGAGGCACTGGCCAGCCCGGTGGCTCGGAACATCCGCAACATCGGCGGTCTGACGGAGTTCACCCTGGAGGCGGGCAACTTCAGCGTCGCCGTGGTCCGGGCCGACGGTCAGGTGTTCTTCGTCCAGGGCGAGCAGGTCCACCTGCAGGTCGGTGACGAGGAGCTCGCGGTCGCCCGGCTGCACAACGGCGTCTCGGCCCGCTCCGGGGTCGCCACCGACGGGCGACCGTACCGGATGGTGGCCGTTCCGCTGGAGGGACTGGACAACTACGCCCTGGTCCTGGGCCGCCCGCTGAACGTGACCAACGACATCCTCAGCTCCCTCTGGATCGTGCTCGTGCTGTTCGGCGTGACCGGGGTCGTGCTGGCCGGGGCGGCCGGCACCGCGGTGGCCCGGTCGGGTCTGCGACCCGTACGCCAGCTGACGGCCGCGGTGGAGTACGTCGCACAGACCGACGACCTCACCCCGATCCTGGTCACCGGCAGCGGCGACGTGGCCCGGCTGGCCGACTCGTTCAACCGGATGCTGGCCTCGCTCGGCTCGTCCCGCGAACGCCAGCAGCGGCTGATCGCCGATGCGGGCCACGAGCTGCGGACCCCGCTGACCAGTCTGCGGACCAACATCGAGCTGTTGTCGCTGGACGCCACCTCACAGATGCTGAGCGCGAACGACCGGCGCGACATCTTCAGCGACGTCAACGCCCAGCTCGCCGAGTTCACGGCGCTGATCAAGGACCTGGTCTCCCTGGCCCGGGACGACCAGGTGGCCGCGGCGCCGGAGCCGATCGACCTGCGCGACGTGATCACCGCCGCCCTGGAACGTGCACGCCGACGGGCGCCGAAGGGAGTGGAGTTCGACGTCGAGCTGAGCCCGCTCTACGTGATGGGTGAGTCCGACGACCTGGAGCGCGCCATCACCAACCTGTTGGACAACGCGGTGAAGTGGAGCCCACCGGACGGCACCGTCCGGATCTATCTCGAGGGCGACCGGCTGCGGGTGGCCGACCAGGGACCCGGCATCGCGGACGCCGACCTGCCGCACGTCTTCGACCGCTTCTACCGCGCCGACACGGCGCGCAACACCCCCGGCACCGGTTTGGGGCTGTCCATCGTGGCGCAGACGGTGCATCGCCACGGCGGCTGGATCACTGCCGGGCGCTCAGCCCAGGGCGGGGCCGAGTTCACCGTGCAGCTCCCGGGTGCCACGACCCGCGAGGACCTCGACGAGCTGACCGAGCCGATCTTCTGACCGGCCTCGAGCCGGACCGCGGTCTGACTAGGCGTCGTCCCACCAGCGCAGCACCCGGAGCGCGTGGAACGTGAGCCAGGGCGATGACTCCCCCGCCGGCACGTCGACCTCGAACCACACCCGACCCGGGTGCCGGCGCTCCTGCTGCCAGGTGCCGTCGGGTTGCCTCGCGTCGCGGATCACGGCGATCGCGTCACCGATCCGCTCGTCCCGGCCGGTGCCGTCGTGCTGGTCCGCCGCCCGGAAGTGATCAGCGGCGTTCAGCACGCTGTAGAACGACCGGAACGGGTACGCGAACCGGGTCACCCACGGCTGGATGAGCTCCCCGGTGCTGAGCCGGACCATCAGCCGGCGCTCCAGGAGATACTCCTCACCGGCCCGTCTGGCCGCGCGGATCGTCTCGTCGGCACCGACGAGCTGCTCGTACGCGAGCAGGCCCTTGATCGCATTGAGGGTGGACATGATCGAGGACCGGGTCGAGCCCTCGACCCACTCACAGTTCCAGCCACCGTCGGGCAGTCGGTGCTCGGGGAACCAGCGAGCCAGGGCGGCCACGTCAGCCCCCAGCCAGGCCCCGTTGGCCAGCGTGGACGCGTTGATGCACACATCGACCTCCCCGCCCCAGTAGGGCAGGTCGTCGTACTCCCAGCGGCTGTTGGCCGCGATCTTCTCGGCCGTGCCGGCCAGCACGGTCGCGTCCAGGCCCCACTCGCGGAGACTGTTCAGACTCCAGGTGGTCGCGGTCCACGGCTGACCGGCATCCGGTGCCGCCTCGGGACCCTCGAAGTCGAAGCCGGCCGGGAAGAACGCTCCACCGGCCCACTGGCCGTCGGGGTCCTGGAGGGCCAGCAGAGCAGCTCCGAACCCCTCCGTCGCCACCCGCACCCGGGTCGCGCGCCAGACGTCCTCGGGCGCGTCCAGCAGGTCACGTTCCACCTGCCACCGCAGCGCGGGGTCGTTGTCCAACAGCCAGTCGCGCAGGGCCGGCTCGATCTCGTACGCCATAGTCGCTCCTCCGTCGCTCACAGCACCCTGACCTGTGCTCCTTCGATCCGCTTCCACCAGTGGGCGTAGCGCCCGAAGACGAGTGGCTCCCGGTCCGCCAGCAACACCGTCAGGGCCTGCGCCTCGCGGGCCAGCCCGTCCCAGACCGCCGCCGGCCACCGCCGGAACGCGGTCACCTCGATCCCCGCCTCGACCGGCCGCCACACACCGGCGACGTACCCGTCGACCAGGACCATCGGCAGCACGTCGCCGTTCTGCCGGATGACGACGCGCCGGAGCTCGGCGGGGATCAGCCGCGTGCGGTCGGTGTGGGCCAGCAGGGTGTTGTCCCACATGCCCAGCAACCGGGGCGGGACCGGTGTGTCCTCGTCGGCGATCTCGGCCCCGACGAGATCGAAGACCGGTCTGCCGTCGGGTCCGTAGTGCTCGGTCAGCTCGTCGGCCAGGTCGGCGAAGGCCTGCTTCGCCGGTGGGCGATACAGGGTGGAGAACTGCGCCAGGTCGGCGGGCGTCGCGGGACCGTACGCCGCCAGGTAGCGCCGCGCCAGCTCGACCATCGCGGCGTCGGCGTCGACCGGATCGCTCGTCGGGGCCGGGGCGGCCAGATAGGAAGGGCGGTATCCGTACGTCCACGGGGGCGGGCCGGGAGCGTGGATGAGAGGGGCGTACGACCGCAGTGCCCACCAGATCCCGGTCTCCGGCAGGTCGGGGAACCGCTCGGCGAAGTGGGCGTCGATCTCGGCGTTGCTGCGCGGCTCGGCCAGGAACGCCAGCAGGCCGGGCACGCTGGCGTCCGCCTCCGCGGTGCTCAGGCCGGTGCGGGTGAACCGGGCGTCCCCCAGCCGGGCGGCCCGCAGCGTCGGCACCATCGCGCGGTGGAAGACCTCCCGGTCCTCGACGGCGACGGCGTGCAGGGTGATCCGCAGCAGCGTCGCCTTGACGATCCGGTGGGAGGTGAACGCGGCGTCCAGCTCGGCCGGAGCGAAGTCGGCGATCCGGTTCCACAGCGCCACGTACGGCGCCGCCGCTTGCTGGGCCTGCAGCCCGACCAGCCGCCGGACAGCCGCGACCACCCCGATCGGCTCGCGCTCCACCAGCAGCTGCCGACGCAGCAACGTCCGGTTGAGCTGCCGAGCGGTGAGCCTCATGGCCCGATCATGCCGAGCGCCACCGACAGCAGGTGGTCACCGGCGGGTGGCTGACCGGGGGGCACGCGTCACCCCGGCGCGGCCACGCTGAGGTCGGTCGTCCGCAGCTCGAGGGCGGGTCCGCCCCTGACCTCGATCCGACAGTGCTGTCCGGGCCGGACCGCGTGGATGCCGGTGACGGCTCCGGTGGCGAAGACCATGCCCGCTCGCACCGGCTGACCGCGACCTGCCAGGACGTTCAGGGCGGTCGCCAGACCGTGGTGCAGTCCGCCGGGCAGATCGGCGGAGGATCCCTCGCCGACGAGCTCCCCGTCGATGAAGGTGGCCAGCGCGATCGCGTCGTCGTCGGCCCGGCCGGTCAGGGAGGCCCCGACGACGAGACCGTTGTTGTTGCCGAAGTCGGCGGCGATCACCGTGGGGCCGAGGGCGTTGATGTCGGGGATCGGGCTGCTGGCCACCTCGATGCCGAGCAGCAGCCGCTGGTTCAGACCGGCCACCTCCGAGGCCGTCCACGCACCCGAGTGGACGGGCAGCTCCTGCTCCAGGCGGACGACCACCTCGGCCTCGACGGCGGCGAACCCGGCGGCGAAGACCCCTACCTCGAGGGGAGCGTCGTGATCGCCGGCCTGACGCCGGCCCCGGCTCCAGATCGGCCCGACCAGACGATCGGGGTCCCCCGGCTCGCGCCGGTCCGCCGCGATGTAGCCGATCTTCCAACCGACCAGGGTGTCCGGCCACCGCGCGATCGCCGCATCCTGGATCCGGTAGGCCTGGGCCATGTCGGCGGGTGCCGGGCCGGGGAACCCGGCCAGTCGGCGACCGTCCCGGCGGGCGCGGACCAGCTGGTCGGCCACCTGGCCGGGTGCTGGGTCGCTCATCGGGTCCGACGTGCCCGGCGGAGCCCGACCACCAGCAGGGCGATCCCGACCGCGAGGACCACCAGCCCGACGTAGAACCAGGTCATGTCGCCGGTCATCACGCTGCCCGGGATGAGGTTCAGGCCCTGCCCGATCCACAGCCCTCCGATGAGCACGGCGAGCGCACCCACCACGATCGCTGCGATCCGCCCGGCTCGCGAGTTCATCTGGCCCCTTTCTCGACGACCGCGGTCGCAGTCGACGCCTGCAGACTACGACCGGCCCTTCGTCGCGTACGGGGTGTGGGTCGGCAACGTCATCCGCGGTCCCCGACGCGGCCGGCGGGCGGCGGACAGCGACAGCAGCAGCTGGACCCGATACCGGTGGCCGCGGTAGGGCTCCAGGATCTCCAGGCAGGCGGCGTCGTCGAGCGGCTCGCCCACCAACGCGTAGGTGATGTCCTTGGCCACGTGGTAGTCGTGGATGCTCCACGCGTCGGCGTCGCCATGGGCCCGCTGCCGCACCTCCGCCGAGGTCCACGGCCCGATGCCGGGCAGACTGCGCAGGGCCCGGTCCGCCGCCGCGTTCTCCCCCGCGAGGGTCCGCTCGAGAGCGGTCGCCCGGCCCGCCGCCCGCACCAGGGTCGCACTCCGGCGCTGCTCGACCCCGGCGGCCAGGAACCGCCAGGTCGGGATCCGCGCCCAGCCGGGGGCAGCCGGCGGCACCCGCATCCCGTACGCGGCCGACTCCGGGTCGGCCGCCGGCCCGGGCGCGATCTCACCGAACTCGGTCACCAGCAGCCGGAACGCCCGGAAGGCCTCCTTGCCCGTCACCACCTGCTCCAGACAGGCCGGGGCCAGCGACTCCCAGACCAGGTCGCTGCGGCCGATCCGGATCCCGCCGTAGCGACGGTGGGCCTGGACCAGGGCGGCGTGCTCGGCGCGCGGGACGAAACCGCCCGCGTCGTCCTCGGTCCCCAGGAGCCGGGGGAGCTGGTCGAGGGCCCAGTCGGCACCCTCGCCCCAGGCCCGGGCCGACACCGTCGGTCCGACGCCCGCCACCCGCAGCAGCACCGGCCCCTCCGGGGTCCGTGAGGCTCGGAGCCAGTGCCCCGGCCCGAGCCGCCGGTGCGTGGGGTCGCCCGGTCCGCGGCGGTGGGCCCGGAGCAGCGGATCGACCAGCACCGGCTGGTCGAAGGTGATCCGGCGCTCCCGATAGGCCTGCGTGGTCACTGGAGGACGCCGATCAGCTGCGACGTCTGGGAGACGGCCAGGGGTTCGCGACGCAGGCCCCGATCCCCTTGGTCTGCTGCATCATCACCGGCGCCCGCTTTCCCTTGCCCGGACAACCCAGGTGGTTGTGGCCGAGCCGGTGCCCGACCTCGTGGTTGACCAGATACTCCCGGTAGGCACCGACATCGGCACCGTACGCGTCCGCCCCGTGCGACCAGCGCCAGGCGTTCAGCATCACCTTGTTGCCGGCCTGACACGACACCCGGCCGTAGGTCCGCAACGGCCAGCAGTAGCGGTCGACGGTGCCGGGCGTGGCCAGGAACACGGTGAAGTCGGCCCGCGCCGGATCGCTGACCAGCTCGAGTCGCCAGTCACCGCCCCCGATCCAGCTGCGGGGATCACTCAGGGTCGTCTGGATCGCGCGCGCCGTCTCGTCGGCGTCGTACGGCAGACCCTTCTCGACCTTGACGGCGTAGCGGAGCAGTCGGGCGCCCCGGTCGCCCACCTTCGGTCCGTCGACGTGGGCGCGGGTGAAGGTGCCGGGACCGTGCTCACGGATCTTGACGGGCTTGTCGAGCCGCTCGGCCTTCGCCCGGACCCCGCGGTCCACCGTGGCCGGTCCGGCGGCCCGTCCGGCCGCCGCGGGCTCTGAGGTGGCGGCCGGTGCCGGTGCGGGCTGGGCCCCGGCACCACCGGACACGGCCAGGGCGGCGACCAGAGCACCGGCGCCCAGCGCTCCGACGGCCGCAGCGGGCCAGTGTCGTCTGGACAGCCAGTGTCGTCTGGACGGACGGGGCGCCCCGGACAGACCGGGCCGCAGCGGCCGGGACGCCCGTTCGCGGAAGGTAGATTGAGGGCCGCCCTGCGGGCCGGGATCACCCAGGTGGCGACGCGGCCGTGGAGTCACGATGACCAACCCTAGGTGGAGAATGCCCCACTCACACGCGATCGACACCACCAGACGTCGACGTGATCTGACGAGCAGGCCCGGCCGGAACGAGGCCGCCCGGCATCAGCGGGCACTCCGGATCCTTGTCGTGGTGCTCATCCCGCTGGGCATCTGGACCTTCGCCGGGCTGATCGCCCTGTGGCCGAGCGACGCCGCCAGCCACGTCAACGCCGACGTCGCCGGCTACAGCATCGCTGGCGTCAGCTATCCGACCGCCGAGATCACCGCCATCCAGCCGGTCTCCTGCGA
The DNA here is from genome assembly GCA_963794405.1 of uncultured Actinomycetota bacterium. Taxonomy (GTDB): domain Bacteria; phylum Actinomycetota; class Actinomycetes; order Propionibacteriales; family Propionibacteriaceae; genus Microlunatus. The sequence continues at coordinate 1,927,792 of CAWCDP010000009.1, read as the reverse complement.
GGGCATGGCCGGCTCCACCCCCGGGGTGAACAACCAGACCTGCGCGACCATCGCCGTACGCGTTCTGGACGGGGAGGACACGGGCAAGGAGGTCGCCGGGATCCCCCTGACCGACGCCCTCTACAACAGCGGCACCGAGGTGGGTCAGCGGGTGACCCTGATCCGGATCCCGCCGCTCGACGGACAGCCCGCCCAGTACCAGTTCTCCGACTTCGAGCGACGTACGCCGCTGCTGGTCATCACGCTCGTCTTCGCGGCGGCCGTGATCTTCGTGGCCAGGTGGCGCGGCTTCGCGGCGCTGCTCGGCCTGGGCTTCGCCGGCTTCATCCTGGTCAAGTTCATGTTCCCGGCTCTGGTCAGCGGCTCCAACCCCCTCCTGGTCGGGTTGGTCGGCAGCTCGGCGATCATGTTCGTCGTCCTGTACGCCGCCCACGGGTTCTCCGCCCGAACGTCGACGGCCCTGGTCGGCACCCTGTTCGGGCTCGTGACCGCGGCCCTGCTCGGCTGGGGGGCGACGAACTGGGCGCACCTGACCGGCGTCACCGCCGAGGACGACTACGTGCTGGCGGCGGCCGCACCCGACCTGTCGCTGACCTCGGTGGTCCTCGTCGGCATCATCGTCGCCGGCCTCGGTGTGCTGAACGACGTCACCATCACCCAGGCCTCGGCGGTCTGGGAGCTGGCCGACGACGACCCGGACCAGAAGCGGCTGTTCTCCAAGGCCATGCGGATCGGCCGCGACCACATCGCCTCGACCGTCTACACGATCGCGTTCGCGACGGCGGGCGCCTCGCTGCCGGTGCTGCTGCTGATCGCGATCTACAACCGCCCGCTGTGGCAGGTGCTGCAGACCGAGCAGTTCGCCGCCGAGCTGATCCGGACGATGATCGGCTCGATCGGCCTGATCCTCGCGGTGCCGCTGACCACCGCGATCGGGGTCGCTGTCGTCCGGGCGTCCCGGACCAGCAAGCCATCGAGGGCGCCGAAGGCGGCATCGGCGTCGGGTCCGCGGCAATTTCCATCCACGGACGAGGATTCCGTCCCATCTCCGGCCGCCGCGCACGATGCATCATCCATGGATGGAAATTCCCCGTCGCCCGAGTCAACTGCAGGCTCGCCGGCCGCGGAAGGAGCCCCGTCCACGGACGCACCCACGGCCGGTGCTGGGGACGGCGACGCCACCACCGAGCAGCCCAAGCGGCGCACCCGGCTCCGTCGTCGTACCCGGGCGAAGGACGACGACTACAACTTCTCCGACCTGCGCGACCCGGACTGAGACCATGCTCGCCGTCCGCTACACCGGCTACGGCTCGTCGCCCGAGCTGGTCGAGATGCCCTCCCCCGTCTGTCCCGACGACGGCGTCGTCCTCGACGTCCTGGCCACCGGGGTCTGCCGCTCGGACTGGCACGCCTGGCGGGGCCATGACCCGGTCTCGCTCCCGCACGTGCCGGGTCACGAGCTGGCCGGGGTGGTCAGCCAGGTCGGTCCAGACGTCACAGACTTCGGCCTCGGCGATCTGGTCACCACGCCCTTCGTCAACGGCTGCGGGGTGTGCGAGCTCTGCCTCGGCGGCGACGCACAGGTCTGTCCCGCCCAGACCCAGCCCGGGTTCACCCACCACGGCTCGTTCGCCGAGCAGGTCGCCCTGTACGCGGCCGACACGAACCTGGTCCGGCTGCCCGAGGGCATGGACCCGGTCGTCGCGGCCTCGCTCGGGTGCCGCTTCGCGACCGCGTACCGTGCCGTCACCGCCCACGGCCGGGTCGGCGAGGGTGACTGGGTCGCGGTGTACGGCTGCGGCGGCGTCGGGCTGTCCGTCATCCAGATCGCCCGGGCGCTCGGGGCCCGCGTGATCGCGGTCGACGTGGCCGAGCCGGCGAGACGGCGGGCGACCGAGCTCGGAGCCCTCAGCCTCGAGACCGACGGTGCGATCGAGGCGCTGATGGAGCTGACCGGCGGCGGCGCCCACGTCGCGGTGGATGCGCTGGGATCGGCGTCGACCTCGATGGCGGGCGTCCGGAGCCTGCGCCGGAGGGGTCGCTTCGTCCAGGTCGGTCTGATGCTCGGACCGGACGCTCGGGCTCCGCTGCCCTGGGACCTGGTGGTGTCCCACGAGCTGGAGGTCTACGGCTCGCACGGCATGGCGGCCCGCGACTACCCGGCGATGCTGGCGCTGGTGTCGTCGGGGGTGCTGCGTCCGCACGAGCTGGTCGGTCGCGTCATCACGCTGGCCCAGGCCCCTGCCGCCCTGATGGCGATGGACTCCCCCACCGCCGCGACCGCCGGCATGACAGTGGTCGACCTCGGCCGCCACTGACCTCAGCTGGGGCCTGTGTTCGCACTGGCCACCGGCAGCCGGGGTGATCGCCGCGCCACATCGGCAGCGCGGCGATCACCGGGACGCACTGAGCTACAGGGTCGAGGCGAACGGGTCGAAGTCGTCCGGCAGCAGCGGGATCGACCCGACGGTGCTCTTCACCTTGACGAACTGCTCAGTCGCAGCGGACTCCTGCGCCGACAGCATCACGTCGACGGCGTGGTTGCCCAGCTCGCCGGCGGCGACGTGCGGCCGACCGGCCGCGATGGAGCGGACCATGTCGAGGACGCCCAGGCCACGACCGACGACCGTGCCTTTCTCCTCCACCTCGACCCACTGCTGCTCGAAGGACATCCCGTCGCGCAACACGCCGAGCGGCTTCACGTACGCGGTCCGTCCGGTGAACTGGTTCGGATCGGGCAGCACGATAGAGCCCTCGGTGCCGTGGATCTCCAGGATCCCGTGCCGCTCCTGGGCGGAGTCGAAGCTCAGCAGGCTCTGCCCCTGGGCGCCGCCCTCGAACGCGGTCAGCACCTGGATCGTCGACGGCACCTCGACCGGGAACATCGTCCCGGCGTTCGGACCGGTCCGGATCTCCCGCTGCTCCCGTGCCTTGCGACCCACGGCCGCGACCCGGTCGACCGGGCCGAGCAGGGTGATCAGCGCCGAGAAGTAGTACGGGCCCATGTCCAGCAGCGGGCCCGCCCCCTCAGCGAAGAGGAAGCCGGGGTTCGGGTGCCACAGATCGGGTCCCTGGGTCTGGAACGCCGTCTGCGCGAACATCGGCTCGCCGATGACCCCGGAGGCAATGGCGCGCCGGGCGCTCTGGAAGCCCGGGCCGAGCAGGGTGTCGGGGGCCGAGCCGATCCGGACACCCGCCGCCTTGGCCTGCTCGAGCAGCGCCGCGGCGCCGTCCCGGTCCAGGCCGAGCGGCTTCTCCGACCAGACGTGCTTGCCGGCCGCGATGGCGGCCGAGGTGACCTCGATGTGAGCGTCCGGTGTGGTCAGGTTGACGACCAGCTCGACGCCCGGGTGGGCGAGGACGTCGGGGCCGCTGCCGTGCGCGGGGATGCCGTGCTTCTCGGCCTGGGAGCGGGCCCGCTCGGCGATCAGGTCGCCGACCACCAGCACCTCGACGTCGGGGAAGGAGTTCAGGTTCTCCAGGTAGGTGTCACTGATGACACCCACCCCGATGATGCCGACGCCGACAGCGCTCATCGGGCGTAGCCGCCCTCGATCAGGAACGCGTACGACGAGGCGATGTCCTCGAAGACGTCCCCGGGGGCGTTGTCGTACTCGATGACGGCGTACTGCAGCGCGGTGGCGGCCTGCAGCGACTCCACCAGCGCCACGTCACCGTCGCCGGCGTGGCGCTGATCGAGGCTCTTCGAGGAGAAGGCCGCGGCGCCCGGCGCGAACGGGTTGCTGGCGGGGGCGACGCCGTCCTTGATGTGCAGCGCGATCAGCCGGTCACCCAGGCTGGCGGTCAGCGCCGCCGGGTCCTGGCCACCGACGAGCGCCCAGAACAGGTCGAGCTCGATCGCGACGCGGTCCTCGGTCAGCTCGATGAACCGCTCGTACGCGGTCTGCCCGTCGAAGGAGGCGAGGAACTCCTGCGCGTGGTTGTGGTAGCCGACGGTCAGCCCGAACTGGGCAGCGGTCTCGGCCAGGGCGTTGATCCGGTCGGCGATGTCCTTCACGCCGTCCTCGGTCAGCCAGCGCTCCGTCGGGACCATGGGGTCGATCACGGTGGACATGCCGACGGTGGCCGCCGCCTCGAACACCACCTGGGGCTCCGGGGTCGGGATGGAGCCGTCCGGCGTCCAGAGCGTGTCGGACAGCAGGGGGGCGTGGCCGGTGGGGGAGGCGAGGCCCGTGGCGTCGAGCGCCGACTTGATCTCGTCGGGGCGACGCACGAAGTCGAAGGCCTCGACGTTCTTCAGGCCGATGGCGGCGAGGCGCTCGAGCGACCCGTTCATGTCGGCGGAGAACTGCTCGGCGAGGGTGTAGAGCTGGATGGATGCTTCGGGTAGGGCCACGTCGTCCTCTTTCATCACGGTGTCGGGCTGCACGCTGCTGCCGAGAGCACTATAGCAAAAACCTCCGCGTGGAGGTATTCGGCCCTCGGTCCCCTAGAATCGCCGGCATGGCAGAGGAGTCAGCGGTCTCGCGGTCTCGCGGCGCGTACGCGAAGGGCGTCGCACGACGGCAGGAGATCCTCGTCGCGGCGATCGAGGTGTTCGCCCGACGCGGCGCCGACCGGACGAGCCTGCGCTCGATCGCCCAGGCCGTCGGCGTGACGCACGCCGCGCTCATCCACCACTTCGGCTCTCTCGAGCAGCTGCTGGTCGAGGTGTACGAGGAGTCCGAGCGTCAGTTCGACCGCGACGGCCGGACTCGGGCAGACACCTCACCGGTGGAGGTGATGCGACTGTCCGCCGAGCGCAACCGCAGCGTGCCGGGGCTGGTACAGCTGTACACGGCCCTGGTCGCCTCCGCGTTGGAGGAGGGGCACCCGGCAGCCAGGGCGTTCGCCACCCAGCGGTTCGCGCGCCTCCGCGGCGCGCTGTCGGAGCAGATCCGGCGCAGCCAGGAGGGCGGCCGCATCCGAGCGGACCTGGACGCCGACCAGGTGGCCGCTCTCGTCATCGCCGCCTCGGACGGCCTCCAGACCCAGACGCTGCTGGATCCGGACGTGGATCAGGTGCAGACGCTGGCGATGCTGGAGAAGCTGCTCGGCTGACCGCCGGGCGTCGGTTCGGGCAGGCGCGGTCGGCGCAGGTCAGGAACCGGGCTTCAGCAGCGGGAAGAGGATGGTCTCGCGGATGCCGACGTCGGTGAACAGCATCACCAACCGGTCCACCCCCATCCCGAGCCCGCCCATCGGCGGCGCCCCGAACTCCAGGGCGGTCAGGAAGTCCTCGTCCAGCTGCATGGCGTCCGGGTCGCCGGCCGCGGCCGCCAGCGACTGCGCGACCAGGCGGTCGCGCTGGATCACCGGGTCGATCAGCTCGGAGAACCCGGTGCCCCGCTCCATCCCGCCGATGATCAGGTCCCACGCCTCGATCAGGTGCGGGTCGCTGCGGTGCGGCCGGGCCAGCGGTTGGGCCGAGGGTGGGTAGTCGCAGACGAAGGTGGGTTGGATCAGCTCCGGCTCGACGAGCTCGCCGAACAGCTCCAGCACCAGCTTCTCCGCCCCCCAGCCGGGCTCGATGTCCACTGCCGTGCCGCTCCGCCAGCTTCTGCAGCACCTCGACCGACGTGTCGGGCGTGATCTCCTGCTCGACCCGGGCGGACAGTCCGGGGTAGACACCCAGCCAGGCCCACTCTCCGTCCAGGTCGATGACTCCTGCGGACGTCTCGATCTGGCGCGAGCCGAGCACGTCGGCGGCGTCCAGGATGACCTGCTGCATCACAGCGGCGATGGTCCGCTGGTCGCCCCAGGCCTGGTAGACCTCGAGCATCGTGAACTCGGCGCTGTGGGTGGAGTCGATGCCCTCGTTGCGGAAGATGCGGCCCATCTCGTACACGCGCTCCACGCCGCCGACGACCGCTCGCTTCAGGAACAGCTCGAGGGCGATCCGGAGCGTCATCGAGGTGTCGAACGCGTTCAGGTGCGTGCCGAACGGGCGGGCGTTGGCGCCACCGTGCACCAGCTGCAGCACCGGGGTCTCGATCTCGACGTAGTCGTCGCGGTGCAGGGTCTCCCGGATGCTCCGGGTGATCGCGGCCCGGGTCCGGACCATGTCCCGCGCGGCCTCGCGGACGGTCAGGTCGGCGTAGCGCTGGCGGACCCGGTTCTCGTCCGACAGCTCGTTGTGCAGGGTCGGCAGCGGACGCAGCGCCTTGGACGCCAGCGTCCACTCGGTCGCGAGCACCGAGAGCTCACCGCGGCGGGAGGAGATGACCCGACCGGTCACGCTGACGAAGTCACCCAGGTCGACGTCGGCCTTCCAGTCCGCCAGGGCCTCCTCGCCGACCTCGGCCAGCGACAGCATCACCTGCAGCCGGGTGCCGGAGTCGGCGAGCGACAACCCTTCCTGCAGCGTCGCGAAGCACAGCTTGCCGGTGTTCCGGATGAACACCACCCGCCCGGCGACCGAGACGACGTCCTGGGTCTCCTCACCGGTCTCCAGCTGCGCCCAGCCCGCGCGCACGTCGCGCAGGGCGTGCGTCCGCGGGACGGACACCGGGTAGGGCTCACGCTCAGCCGCCAGCAGCTGGGCGCGCTTGTCCCGACGGACCCGGATCTGCTCGGGAACGTCCGGGGCGGGGGCAGGCTGGTTGGGCACCGGCCCAGGGTAGTGGAGCGGCCGCCACCAGCCGGGGAGTTTCCCGGCACCCCGGCGGCGAACGGCTCACACCGTCCGGCTCGCGTCCTAGCCTCACCACCGCCGCAAGATCTCCACTTCGCTGGGGTTGGAACCCCAGCGGAGTGCAGGATCTTTCGTTTCAGCGGGCTCCGCGGCGCCACCGAGAACCGCGGGAGGCGTTTACCGCGCGGTAACGAGGGGTTCAGTACGCTCCACCCATGGAGGACGTCCTCGCGAGTTACGAAACGGGTGCCGCGTTCGACGAGATGATCGACTCCGACGGTGCCGTCCGCCCGTCGTACGCCGGGGTGTACGAGACACTGCGTCGCGCGGCCCCGGACGAGCTGCGGTCGATCGCCGAGTCACTCGCGAACAACTACTCCCAGGCAGGCGTCACCTTCGACGTCGGCGGGGTGGAGCGACCGTTCCCCCTGGACGTCGTGCCGCGGGTCATCCCCGCCGACGACTGGGAGATCATCGACTCCGGCGTCGCGCAGCGGATCCGCGCCCTGGAAGCGTTCCTGGCCGACGTGTACGGCGACGGACGGGTGATCACCGACGGCGTCATCCCGCGCCAGCTGGTCACCTCCTCCAGCCACTACCACCGTGCGGTCTGGGGCATCGAGCCGCCGAACGGCGTCCGCGTGCACGTCGGCGGCATCGACCTGATCCGTACGCCCGAGGGCGATGTGCGGGTGCTGGAGGACAACGTCCGGGTGCCCAGCGGGGTCTCGTACGTGATGACCAACCGCAGCGCCATGGTGACCGCCATGCCGGAGGCGTTCGGCACCCAGCGGATCCGACCGGTCAACGGCTACCCCCAGCGGCTGCTGGCGGCCCTGCGCAAGGCCGCGCCGGGCGGGATGGACGACCCGACAGTGGTCGTGCTGACGCCGGGCGTCTACAACTCCGCCTACTTCGAGCACAGCCTGCTGGCCCGCACCATGGGCGTCGAGCTGGTCGAGGGCCGCGACCTGGAGTGCCGTCGTGGGCGGGTGTTCATGCGCACCACCGCCGGGCTGCGGCGGGTCGACGTCATCTACCGCCGGATCGACGACGACTTCATCGACCCGGTGCACTTCCGGCAGGACTCGATGCTCGGTGTGCCCGGCCTGGTGAACGCCGTCCGCAGCGGTGGGGTGGCGCTGGCCAACGCGATCGGCAACGGCGTGGCCGACGACAAGCTGATCTACACCTACGTGCCGGACCTGATCCGCTACTACCTGCGCGAGGAGCCGATCATCCGCAACGTCGACACCTGGCGGCTGGAGGAGGACGCGGCCCGCGAGGAGGTGATGGACCGGTTGGCCGAGCTGGTGGTCAAGCCGGTCGACGGGTCCGGCGGCAAGGGCATCGTGATCGGCCCGGTCGCCACCACCGAGGAGCTGGACGCCCTGCGGACGCGGGTGCTGAACGACCCGCGCGGCTGGATCGCCCAGCCCCTGGTGCAGCTGTCCACGGTGCCGACCCTGATCGGCTCGGGACTGGAGCCGCGGCACGTCGACCTCCGGCCGTTCGCGGTGAACAGCGGCGACGACATCTGGGTGCTGCCCGGCGGCCTGACCCGGGTGGCCCTGCCCAAGGGCGAGATCGTGGTGAACAGCAGCCAGGGTGGCGGCAGCAAGGACACCTGGGTGCTCAGCCAGCCGCTCCGCGTGCACGCGCCCGAGGCGGCGGTCGACGAGGACGGTGACGACGAGGAGTCCGAGACCGAGGTCGACACCACCCCGAGCCCACCCACGCCACCGCCACCACCGGCCGCGCCCCCCGGGGCGGAACCCGCCGTGCCGACCCCGGCGCCCGCTGGCCGCGCCGCGCGGCCGGAGCCCGGGTGACCCCGTCGGCCGTGCCCCTGCTCGTCGGCGGTGCGCCGGGCACGATCGGTGGCCGGCCCGAGTCAGTCCAGCAGCAGTCCGAGCAGCAGCAACAGGCCGGACACCAGCAGGCCGGCCCGGCGGGCCCCGCCCGCCACGGAGGCCGGGCATGCTGAGCCGGATCGCGGAGTCGATGTTCTGGATCGGCCGCTACGTCGAGCGCGGCGACAACACCGCCCGGATGGTGCAGACCCAGCTCCGGCTGATCGCCGAGGACACCTCCCGCGGGGAGACGGACTCCTGCCGGAACCTGCTGGCGCTGATGAGCATCAACGAGGAGGACCACCCCGAGCCGAACGCCGCCGACCTGCTCCGGCTGCTCTGCTGGGACGCCCGGGAGTCGACCTCGATCTTCTACGCCTGGGCCGCCGCCCGGGACAACGCCCGCCGGGCCCGCGAGGTGATCCCGCTCGAGGTGTGGGAGTGCATCAACACCACCTGGCAGAAGCTGCCCACGGGCCGGTTCAACACCGTGCGCGCCTACTCCTTCCTCGACTGGGCCCGCGACCGCAGCGCCCTGGTCAGCGGTCTGGCCCGCAGCAGCATGGTCCGCGACGACGGCTGGCAGTTCTTCCTGCTGGGCCGGTGCCTGGAGCAGGTCGACATGACCTCACGGATGGTCGCCTCCGCCTCGCCCACCACCGGCAGCGCCAACTGGCCGTCCGTGCTGCGCGGCGTCGGCGGCCACGACGCGTTCCTGCGGACGTACAAGGGTCTGCACACCGACGCCGAGGCTGCCGAGTTCCTGCTGGTCGACGCCCGGTTCCCGCGCTCGGTCATGCACGGGCTGGTCGCCGCCCAGGAGTGCCTGGAGAAGGTCACGTTGGCCAACCCGAGCGGGACCGAGCAGTCCCGCGAGGCGACCCGGCTGCTGGGACAGCTCCGGGCGCGGCTGGAGTACACCCCGGTCCAGGAGATCCTGAGCGCCCTGGACGATGAGATGACCGGTGTCCAAGGGGTGTGCGCGGTGGTCAGCGAGGTGGTCGCCACCACCTTCTTCGCCGCGGCCGACCCCACTGCGTGGATCACGGAAGGGACCCGCTGATGCGCCTCAACATCGTGCACAAGACCGGCTTCCGGTATGCCTCGCCGGTGCGTGCCTCCTACAACGAGGCCCGGATGACCCCGTCGGTCAACTCCACCCAGACAGTGTGGAGCAGCCGGCTCAGCATCGAGCCGGCCGCCTGGAGCATCAGCTACACCGACTACTGGGGCACCGCGGTGACCACCTTCGAGGTGCACGAGCGGCACTCCCGGCTGACCGTACGGTCACAGGCCGTGGTCGAGACCCGCGGCGACGGGTTGCCCTGGGACACCGACCGCCGGGTGCCGACGAGTGACCTGGGGTGGGCCGCGTTGCAGGACCGGGGGGTCACCGACTCGATGTCGGAGTTCCTCACCGTGAACGCGCGGACCACGCCCCCCGACGAGCTGTTGGAGCAGGCGCGGGGCGTCGGGGACCAGGCGCCGCGGCTGGCCGGGCTCGACGTGTGTCGGCTGGTGGCCGACCGCCTCAGCTACCGGCGCGGGTCGACGGCGGTGACCAGCACGGCGCGCGAGGTCTGGGCCGGCGGCACCGGCGTCTGTCAGGACTACAGCCACGTGGCGCTGGGAGCGCTGCGCTCGATCGGGCTGCCGGCCCGCTACGTGTCCGGCTACCTGTTCCCGTCCGAGGGGACCACTCCGAACGCGACGGTCGAGGGCGAGTCCCACTCGTGGGTGGAGTGGTGGTGCGGCAGCTGGGTGGGCTACGACCCGACCCAACGGCAGCGGCTGTCCGAGCACTACGTGCGGGTCGGTCACGGCCGCGACTACGGCGACGTGGCTCCGCTGCGCGGCACGTACTCCGGTGGTGCGTCGGACATGTTCGTCACCGTGGAGATGACCCAGCTCGGCTGATCGGCGTCGCATCCTGGGCGGCCACCGGGCTGGGTATGTTGCTCCCTATGAGCAACTACGGGCAGCAGCCACCCAACCCGTACCAGCAGCCCTACGGTCAGCCGAACCCGTACCAGCAGGGCCAACCCCAGCAGGGTCAGCCTCAGCAGGGGCCTTACGGGCAGCCGGTGCAGTACGGACAGCGCCCGCAGTACGGGCAGCCGCCACAGCCGGGCCAGCCGCCACAGCAGGGCCAGCCCAACCCGTACGGACAGCAGCCGCCGTCGAACCCGTACGGCGAGCGCGAGTACCGTCAGCCCCCACCCGGGCAGTGGGTGGCGCAGACCCCGTCGCGACCGACCGTCGCCCCACGCTCCATCCCCGTGGTCACCCTGGACGCCCTGCCCGGGCGCGAGATCGCCGAGATCGTCGGCGACGTGGTCGGCGTGGTGGCCCGCAGCCGGGATCTGCCTCCGGAGCTGCGGGGCGGCGGGATGGAGGCCGGCTACGTCGCCATGCTGACCCGCTCCCGCCAGGACGCGATCGCCCGCGCCGTGGAGATGGCCGAGTCGGTCGGCGCGGAGGCCATCCTCGGGTTGCGCTTCGACTGCAGCGAGATCACCCAGAACTTGAGCGAGGTCGTCGCGTACGGCACCGCGGTGAAGCTCGTGCCGTTGCCCGGGGCGTCGACCGAGGCGGCGGATTCAGCGGCGACACCGCTGAGTGCCGCCTCCGCGACGGAGATCAGGGAGCCCACCGCTGACCGGGCCGGCGAGGAGACCGGCCAGCAGAGCTCGGAGCCACGGCCGGAGTGGGGACCACCTCAGGGCCAGCCCGCATCGTCCTGAGCGTGCCCACGAGCTCACGCCGGACCGCCGAAGGTGACGACGCGGTATCCCCCTGGTGAGGCTCGCGAACCGCTGGGTGAGAATGACGTCATGACCGCTGACAAGACCGCCGACCAGGCCGAGACCCCGGAAGACGAGACGAAGCGGAAGTTCCGGGAGGCGTTGGAGGCCAAGAAGGGCCGCAAGGGCGAAGCCCATCTCGACGCCGGCACCGGTCCCGCTCACGCGCACGGCCCGATCGAGACCAAGCGGGTCTTCCGCCGCAAGAGCGGCGGCTGATCCCGGCGGTCTGGGCTCACAGCCCACCTCTGCGGAAAACCAGCCTCAGGTGAGCAGGAACGCCTCCGGGAACTCGTGCGCGGTGAGGCGATGGACCACTTCCGAAGGCACCGAGCCCCGCAGCTCGGCGATCGCCTCGGCGACGGCCCCCACCACCGGCGACCGTGGGCTCAGCACCGCCTGCGCGCCCGGCAGCTCCTCCGCCAGAGCGGCCACCGTCGCCTCGCGCAGAGCCGGGTTCTCGCTGCTGAGCACCGATCCGCCCAGCACCACGGTGGTCGCCTCGCCCGTCAGGTCGACCTGCGCACACGCCGCCCGGGCGTAACGAGCCAGCGAGCGGGCCTGACCGTCGACGATCCGCTGCGCCACGGCGTCGCCGCGACGGGCGGCGTCGAGGACGTCCCGGGCCAGGACCGCGTACGTGATCGCCCGGCCTCCGCGCCGGGTGCCCGCCTCGAGCAGCGCTTCCACGTCGGCGTGCCCGAAGCGGGTCAGCAGGGTCTGGGTCAGACAGGTGGGCGGGTCGATCCCGAGGTCGGCGCGGACGACCGCGTCGAAGGCGGCCCGGCCCAGCTCGCCGCCCCCCACCGGGTCCCGCAGCCAGAACGACGCCGTCCACTCCCGCTCCGGACCGCGCGCGACCACGGCCCCGCCGGTGCCCACCGACAGGGCGACCCCGACGCCGCTCGGCTCCCCCGCCCGCAGCAGGGCGAAACCGTCGTTGTGCAGGGTCCGCGACAGCCCCGGCAGGCGATCATCGAGCTGAGCGGTCCAGAACTCGTGATCCGACACCCAGTCCAGCCCGGCCAGGCAGAACGCCGCGTGCCCCAGCCCGGCCGGGTCGGCGTGGCCGTACGCGGCCGTCATCGCCGCCTCGGCGGCGCCGACCACGGCGGACACCGCGGCCTGCTCGGTCACCGCCCCGTAGATGTCGCCGTTGCCGGCCCGACCGAAGCCGAGCACCCGCCCGTCGGTGTCGGCGACCACGGCGACCGTCTTGGAGTTGCCGGCGTCGACCCCGAGCACCAGTCGCGGCTCAGCCGTCATCGCAGCAGACGCTCCGGCAGGTAGTCGCGGTTGGCGTACGCCAGGTCGTCGTAGAGCTCCTCGGCGACGTGCAGGTTGCGGACGAACGGGTGCGCGGTGAGCGCCCGTACGGCGTCGGCGCGGGTCCCGCCCCAGGCCGCTTCGGCGGCGAGCCGCTGGAACTCTGCCAGGGTCTGGGTGATGCCCCGGACGGCGTGCGGCAGCGGCTGCTGCGGCACCGGCCGGGCACCGGAGGCGTCCACGTCGCACCACACCTCGACGACGGTGTCCTCGTCGAAGCCCGGCAGGGCGCCGCCGGTGTTCGGCAGGTTGACCGGCAGCCGGGCGGGCGCGTCGTTGTAGTAGGCGGCCATCACGTCGATGGCCAGCTCGAGCTCGTGGATGCCGCCCCGGGATCGGGTCGGATCGAGCTCGGGCACCTCGGCGTCGGCCTGCTCCGCGTAGTGGTCCCAGTAGCCGGGCAACGCGTCCAGCAGCACCCCGGCCCGGGTCAGCCGGTGGGACTGCGCCTCCCGGAAGTACTCCTCGCCGAAGTAGTAGTAGCGGAAGTAGTCCGACGGGACCGAGCCCATCGCCACGGCCAGGTGCAGCATCCGCTTGTCCCAGACCGGCACGGTCGGGTCGTCGGCGATCTTCTCGTACCCCGCCGCCAGGTGAGGGATCAGGTCCTCACCGTCGTAGGTGTGGACGGTGGACCAGCAGTTGTGGTTGACGCCGGCCATCATCACCTCGGCCCGGTCGGGATCGAGACCGGCGGTGGTGAGGATCGGCTGCCAGAAGGTCATCGGACCCTCGCACATCGAGTAGATCAGCCGCTCGCTGTGAGCGGTGACGGCCTGGGAGACGATGTTGACGGGGTTGGTGTAGTTGAAGATCACCGCCTGGGGAGCGACCGCGTCGAGGTCGTCGAGGATGCTCTGGATCACCTGGATCGACCGGAAGGACATCATCATCCCGCCGGGACCCTGGGTCTCCTGCCCGATCACGCCGTGCCGCATCGGGATCAGCTCGTCGGCCTGGCGCAGCTCGAAACCACCGGGCCGGTAGCTGGACAGCACGGCGTCGACGTCGGTCAACCCGGCCCGCTGGTCGGTGGTCGTCTCCACCGTGATGTCCAGGCCCTGCGCGCGGACCAGCTTGGCGGCGATCCGCTCCACCAGATCCAGCCGGTCCTGCCGCTGGTCGATCAGCACCACGTGGGAGCCGTCGAACTCTTTACCGTGGGCCAGCAGCGAGGCCATCGTGCCGGCGGCCCGGGAGGAGCCGCCGCCGACGTACGCCATCTTGATCGAAGCCATGGAGGGCCTTTCTGGTGGGTCAGTGGGTGACTGCGGACTCGGGCGCCGCGGCCCGGTCGAGATAGAGGTGCGGGTTCCGGCACTCCGCCCACACCGTCGCCGGCCAGTCGCTCCGGTAGCCGGCTGCGGCGGTCAGGCGTCGAGCCGCCAGGGTCTTGTCCTCGCCGTGGGCGACCATCACCACCTCGGCGGACAGCTCGCGGATGGTGGCCACGCCGACGGTCACCCCGAAGCGGGGCACGGCCTCGAGCGCGCCACCGAAGCTGGGGAAGGTGGCCAGGTTGTCGCGCCGGGTCGAATCGGGCAGCGCGACCACCCGGGTCCGGGCGTCGGCGTCGGTGCCCGGTGGGTTGAAGGCCACGTGCCCGTCCCCGGCCCCGGAGGCGAGCAGGAACAGGTCGACGCCACCCGCGGCCCGGATCTGCTCCTCGTACGCCTCCGGATCCGACGGGTCCGGCAACCAGAGCCGGTCGAGCGGCACCCGGAGCTGGTCCGGACGGCCCGCGTTGAGGCGGTCCAGGATCTCCACCCGGCCGAACCGACGACACGAGTGCGGGAGCGCGGCGTCCACAGCACGGAAACCGTCCTCGGTGCGCTCCACGTACTCGTCCATCATCACGATCACCAGGTCGCTCAGATCCAGCCCCTCGGCGGCCGACAGCCTGGCCAGGTGCAGGTAGGTGCTCGACAGGCTCCGACCACCCGGGCACCCGAGCAGGAAGAGCCGACCCGGTGGCCGCCCGCGGTAACGGTCCAGGACCAGCCCCGCGACCTCCACCCCGATCTCGTCGGGATCGCGGAGCACGCGGGGAGTGACCGACACGGCGGCGACGATACCAGTCAGACCAGATGGCCGCGACAGAGTGCTCGCCGGACCCTGCACTCACTCCGGATGAGCCAGTGTGACCAACTGGTATGGTCTGGCCATGGTCGGAGGTCCGGCGCGCGATCAGGCGTACCAGCAGCTGGCGGCGCTGCTCGACCGTGGGGTCTACCCGCCCGGCTCGCGGCTGCCCGGTGAACGCAGCCTGGCCGACGAGCTCAAGGTCAGCCGCTCCACCCTGCGGCTGGCGCTCATCCAGCTCGCCGACGACGGCCGGGTGGTGGCGTCGGCCCAGCGCGGCTGGTTCGTCCCCCAGCTGGTGCTGGGCGAGCCGCCGAGCCAGCTCGTCTCGTTCACCGAGCTGGCCGCCCAGCGCGGTCTGCGGGCCAGCTCGACCGTGCTGGGACGGACGACACGACCGGCGACCTTCGAGGAGGCGGGCGACCTGCAGATCGCGGCTGCGGCCCCGGTGGTCGAGATCGTCCGGCTCCGCGGGATGGACGGGGTCCCGATCACGGTGGAGAAGGCCGTGCTGCCGTTGCGCCGGGTGGAGTGGCTGGCCACCGAGGACCTGTCCGACCGATCGCTCTACACCGTGCTGGAGCAGCACGACATCCGCCTGCACCGCTCGACCTACACGGTGCAGGCGATGAACGCCGGGGACTGGGAGGCCGGGCTGCTGGACCTGTCGGTGGGAGCCGCGGTGCTGGTGGCCCGCGACGTCACGTACACCGTCGACCGCGTCCCGATGGTCATCACCGTCAACCGCTATCGCGGGGACGCCTACCGCTTCACCGCGGACCTGTTCCGCAGCGCGGTCTGAGCGGGGTCACCCGCCCGGCGTGATCAGCCGTCCCACCCCGCCGCCAGACCGGCCCCCAGCAGCGGTCCGTCCGGCCCCAGCTCGGCGACCACCAGCTCCGTCGGTGTCCCCAACCGCGTCCAGTGCCGCATCAGGGCCCGTCGGGCGACGGTGTCGGCGCAGCCCAGACCCCCTCCCAGCACGATCCGAGCGGGGTCGACCAGGCGCGCCACCCCCGACAGCGCCTCGGCCAGAGCCTGGCCCGCGGTGGCCGCGATGGCCTGGGCCGTCGGCTCGCGGCGGCTGTCGGCGACGGCCAGCAGCTGACGGGCGTCGCGCCCCGTGCGCCCGGTCGCCGACCCCCAGCGGGCGGCCATCCCGGCGCCGGAGACGAACTCCTCGAGATTCAGCCCGAGCGGGCCCGGCAGCTCCCCCAACGCGATGGCGCGGCCACGGGCGCCGGGCCAGATCCGACCGTCCAGCAGCATCGCCGACGACAGTCCCGTCCCCCAGGAGACGAAGACGGCGGACTCGACGTCTCGAACGGCGCCGAGGCGCCGCTCGGCCAGCAGACCGCAGCGCACGTCCGACTCGACCACCACGCCCGCCCCGGGGAACAGCTCCGGCAGCCAGTCCGCGGGCTGCTCGGTCCAGGCCAGCACCTCGGCGCTGGTCAGCCGCCCGTCGGCCACGTACTCGCAGCAGCCGAGACCCACCGCGACCACCTGCTCACCACGCCCGGTCGACTCGCCCGACCCGGCCAGCTCGGCGAGCTCGGCGGCGAGCCCGCGCAGGGCCAGCGACCCCGGATCGGCCGCGCCGGGCGGTCCGGGGGTCGGTCGCTCCACCCGACGCCGCACCCCGCCGGCGTCCAGCAGCGCGCCGACCAGCGTGGTGCCGCCGACGTCGATGGCGACTGTCAGCCCCGGCACGCGGCGGCCTCGGTCGGAGCGCTCACGGTCGCCATCCGTCGGGCACCCGGGCCGATCCCTGCAGATAGGCCGCCGGCCGGTCGGCCCGCACCAGCGTCCGCAGCTCGTGCCCGGCCGGGACGAAGCAGGCGTCGCCGGCCTGCAGACACCCGACGGTGTACGCCGACTCGGCAGCCGCCGGGTCGCGGACGTCCACCCAGAGCTCGCCCTCGACCACGCGCAGCACGGTCTCCTTCTCCTGGCGGGCGAACGCGTCCACGGTGCCGGGCTGCACCTCCCCCCGGACCACGGTCAGCAACGGGGTGTCGAGCAGGGTCCGGATCAGGTGGCCCGGCGAGTCGTCGCGCAGAGCCAGCAGTGCGTCGTCGGAGCTCAGCGGCACCAGTCGACGACCGGCGCGCTGCTCGGGCAGCGCCTCCGGCCACCGGCCCGCCCACCGGCGGTCGGCATACCGGGTCTCGGCCAGCAGCGGCTTGGTCCGCCCGTACGTGGACGCGGTGCCGAGCACCGGGGGCGGGGACATGAACTCCACCACCCGGGCGGTGTGCGGACCGACCGCGAAGCCGTGGTGCCAGGTGTCCCGACCGAAGTAGACCCCGCTGCCCTCCGGCACCAGCACCACCTCACCGGACTCCGGGTCGGCCAGGCAGAGCGTGCCGGCCACGCAGAGGTAGGCCACGTCGGCCGCGAACAGCGTCGGGTTGCTCGCCGTGTGCCCGAACCGCCCGCCCGGCGGCAGCTCGAACTCCAGCACGTGCAGCTGATCCGAGGAGGAGACGACCCGGTCGGTGACGTAACCGCCCTCGGCGTCGCCCCAGACGTGGTGGGCCGCATCGGCCCGACGAATCAACTGCGGCTCGTGGAAATGAGGCCGCGGGGTGTTGCGACGAACCGCCGGTGAGGTCATGTGGTCAAATCTGGCATAACTGGTCTGCCAGCGGTACGTTGGGCGGGCAGATTCACTCACTTTCCGGAGCTCGAGGAGCGTCATGGCGGAGCCGGTCTCGGTCGGCATCATCGGTTGCGGCAGCGTGATGCAGCACGCGTACATGCCGTTGCTGGTCAACGAGATCGCCCGCGGGCACGCCTCCGCGCCCACCATCTGCGACCTCCGGGCCGACCGGATCGCCGAGGTCGAGGCGAGGTTCCCGACATCGGGCAGCACCCTCGATCCGCAGGACATCATCGACGACCCGACCATCGACCTGGTGGTGGTGCTGACCTCGATGCCCGAGCACGGCGACCTGGCCGAACGGGCGCTGGCCGCCGGCCACCACGTGCTGGTGGAGAAGCCGATGTCGCTGTCCCTGGAGCAGGCGGGCCGGCTGGTCGAGCTGGACCGCAGCGGTCCGGCGAACCTGCTGTGTGCCCCCCACGTGCTGCTCAGCCCGGACTACCAGCGGATGGCGCGGATGATGCTCGACGGCCGGATCGGCCGACCGCTGCTGGCCCGGGCCCGCTACGGCTGGAACGGTCCCGACTGGGGGCAGTGGTTCTACGGCCCGGGCGGCGGTCCGCTCTTCGACCTCGGGGTCTACAACGTGACGACGCTGACCGGGCTGCTCGGTCCGTGTCGTTCGGTGACGGCGATGACCACGCTGACCCGCTCCCGCCGGGTGGTCGACGGCGAGGAGATCGAGGTGCAGACCGACGACACCTTCCAGCTCCTGCTCGAGCTCGGCGACGACCGGGGCAGCGTCCTGGCCACGGTGACCACCGCCTTCGGGATGCAGCAGTATCTGGGCCCGGCGGTCGAGGTCTACGGTCTCGACGGCACGGTCCAGATGCTCGGCGACGACTGGGCACCGGACGGTCTCCAGCTGTGGGAGAACTCGCTCGGGTCCTGGCAGACGTTCCACAGCAAGTCCCGCTACTGGCCGTGGACCGACGGACTGCGGCACATGATCGACTGCATCCGCACCGGCCGTCAGCCCTACACCCGCCCCGAGCACGCCTACCACGTGCTGGAGATCATGTTGGCGGCGATGGAGGCGGCGGCCACCGGCACCACCCAGAAGATCACCAGCACGTTCGCCCCGCCGGCACCGATGGCCGACGACGAGCACGGACCGCAGCACCTGATCCACGACCGTGTGCACGAAGACGCCCAGTGACCCCCAGCAGCCAGTAGCCCCACCCGTACGATCACGTTCCGAACCCGCCCGCGGCGGCCTGACCAGGAGACACCATGATCACCAACCGCCGGACCTTCCTCGGCCTGACGGCCGCGGCCGTCACCATCCCGATCGCGGGCTGTGCCCCGGGCGGGTCGGCACCGGCGGAGTCGACCGCCCCGTCCGAGGTGAACACCGACCCCGCGTCGCTGCCCGAGACCACCATCACCACGCTGGACACCTGGACCGACAAGGCGTCCATGCAGTCGCAGTGGGTGACCGCGGTCAACGCGGCCTTCACCGCGAAGTACCCGAAGCTCAAGGTGAACCGGACCAGCGCCACCTTCGACGACATCAACAAGACCCTGAAGCTGAAGCTGTCCGACGCGGCCGCGCCCGACGTCGCCCCGGCCAACAACGGCTGGCAGGGCATCGGCACCTTCGCCAAGGCCGGGTTGATCCTGAACCTGGACGCGTACGCGAAGGGGTACGGCTGGGACAAGCGGATCCCGGCGACGATCGCCAAGATGCACCAGGTCGCGCCCGACGGCAGCCAGATCGGCACCGGCTCCTGGTTCGGGGCGCCGATCGCCCAGGGCGGCTTCATCACCGTCTACTTCAACCGGTCCAAGCTGGAGAAGCTGGGGCTCGCAACCCCGACGACGTTCGAGGAGTTCAAGCAGAGCCTGAGCAAGGCGAAGGCGGCCGGCGAGGTGCCGATGATGATCGGCACCCAGGACCAGTGGCTCAGCACCACCACCCTGTTCGCCTTGATGAACGTGTTCGCCGAGAAGCAGAAGATCGCCGACTTCGTCTACGGCATCGGGGGCACGGCCGGCGACATCGGGATGAAGGAGGCCGGCGCCCTCTACCAGCAGTGGGCCGCCGACAGCTACCTGCCGAAGAACTTCGCCGGCACCCCCGGCTCGGACTCCGGGCAGGCCTTCGTGGAGGGCACCGGGGTCTACTACTTCTACTACTCCGACTCGCTGCCCTTCAACAACGTCGAGACCGCCGACAAGTTCGGCACCTTCCTGCTGCCGACCGAGGGCATGCCGTTGCAGGCCACGGGTGCCTCCAACCAGAACTTCTCGATCGCGACCAAGAGCAAGAGCCCGGACGCCGCGGCCGCGTACCTGGACTTCGCCTCCAGCACCGAAGCCGGGGACATCGCGCTGAAGACCGGTGTGATGCCGTTCAACGGCACGTTCGAGAAGCCCGCCGATGCCGGTGCGTTGCTCGCCGACGAGCTGGCCGAGCTGAACGCGGTGCAGGAGACTGACGGGTTCGTGCCCTACTTCGACTGGGCGTCGCCGACCATGCTGGACATGTTGGGAGCGCAGACCCAGTTGCTGCTGGCCGGCAAGATCACTCCCGACCAGCTCGTCGAGGCGTGCCAGAAGGACTACGACGCCTTCCGGAAGTCGCAGGGCAAGTAGGACCGTGGCCGAACCGACGGTGTCGGCAGCCAGCCAGCTCACCCACGCCCGTCGGGCGGGGAAGCCCGGTACTGGCCCTGCCCGCGGCTCGCGTCGGGGGCGTCGCCGCTGGGTGGGCTGGCTCTACGTGGCGCCGGCCCTGCTGCTGTACGCGTTCGTCGTGCTGCTGCCCTCGGTGCAGAGCATCAACTACTCCCTGTACCGCTGGGACGGGGTGTCGGCCGCGGTGTTCGTGGGGCTGGACAACTACCTGGCCTTCTTCGACGACCCGCTGCTGGCCGAGGCCATCGGCCACATCGGCGTGCTGGTGATCTTCTACTCGGTGCTGCCGATCACCCTCGGCCTGCTCAGCGCGGCCCTGCTGGCCCGGTTCCGGCGTCCCGGGTTCGCCGTGTTCCGCTGGGTGATCTTCCTGCCCCAGGTGCTCACCTCGGTGGTGGTCGCCGTGCTCTGGAAGCAGCTGTACGGTCCCAACGGTCCGATCAACACCGCGCTCCAGGCCATCGGCCTCGGAGCTCTCGCCCGCGACTGGCTGGGCGACTTCACCCTGGCCCTGCCGGCGCTGGGTCTGGTCGGCACCTGGACCACGTTCGGCCTCTGCATGGTGCTCTTCGTGTCCGGCTCGGCGTCGATCTCCACCAGCCTGTACGACGCCGCCCGGGTCGACGGGGCCGGACTCGTCCGGGAGTTCTTCGCCGTCACGCTGCCCGGGCTGCGACCGCAGATCGCCGTGGCGCTGACGCTGACCGTGACCGGGGCGCTGCGCACCTTCGACCTGGTCTGGCTGACCACCCGCGGCGGACCAGGGACCTCGACGATCACGCCGTCCTTCCTGCTCTACACCAAGGCGTTCTCCGTCGGCGACGTCGGCGCGGCGGCGGCCATCGGTGTGGTGATGGCGGTGACCTGCCTGCTGGTGGCCCTGGTCATCGTGCGCCTGGTGGAGCGGGAGTCCTGATGGCGGGCACCCGCCTCGAGACCGTGTTCTCGTACGCGATCCTGGCGCTCTTCTCGCTCGCGGTCGTGCTGCCGGTCGGGTGGCTGCTGCTCGCCGCCACCAGCCCCAAGGCCAACGCCGGCGTGGATCTGGCCGGCCTGCGACCCGCCAACTTCGTCGACGCCTGGGTGCAGGCCGACTTCACCACCCACCTGCTCAACAGCCTGATCATCTGCGTCGGTGCGGTGGTGATCACGTCGACGGTGTCGATCCTGGCCGGCTACGGACTCACCATCCTGGCCATGCCGGGCAGCCGGATCGTCTTCCCGATCATCCTGGCCGGCATCATGATCCCGCTCGAGGGGATCCTGGTCCCGCTGTACTTCAACCTGCGCGCGGTCGGCCTGACCTCCAGCCTGTTCGGTCTGGTGATCGCCCACGCCGGGCTCGGCGTCTCGTTCGGCGTCTTCTGGATGCGCGCCACCCTGCAGGCTGTGCCCCGCGAGCTGGTGGAGTCCGCCGAGCTGGACGGTGCCGGTCGGCTGCGGCTGCTCTGGTCGATCGTGCTGCCGGTGATCCGACCGGGCTTGATAACCATGGTGCTGCTGATGTTCATGTGGACCTGGAACGACTACTTCCTGGCCTTCGTGCTGATCAACGACGAGGCCAAGATGCCGGTGACACTGGCTCTGGGGTCCTTCTCCACCCGCTACACCCAGCAGCTCAACCTGATGGCCGCCGCCGCGGTGCTGGTCGCGCTGCCGGTGCTGATCTTGTACATGTTCTTCCAGCGGCAGTTCATCCAGGGGGTCATGTCCGGGGCACTGAAGGGCTGAGTTGATCCAGAGCCGGCAACGTCAGGGCTGACAGTCGACCGCCACCGACAGGGCCGAGCACACCTGGCGCATTCGATCACTGCTCAGCCGGCCCAACCGGTCCACGAGGACACCGAGGGACACGCTCTCGACCGAGTCGAGGATGACCGCGGACAACCTCGGCACCGGATCAACCGCCGGGTCCAGGACCACCTCACTCACCAGGCCCCGGATGGTCGTGGTGCAGGGCGCGATCAGGGCTCGACGGTGGCGTGGGATGACAGCGTCACGGGACAGCACCACCACGGGCCGGCGGCCCACATCGGGCAGCTCGCACCACCAGATCTCACCGCGAGCAGGCAGACCGCTCACGAAGCCCCAGCCGCTCGCCGGAAGGAGGCGAGATCGCCCCACTCATCCGCCTCGTCCAACGGGTGCTCGTCGTACGCCGCATAGCTGGCATCCACCTCGGCGGAACGATGGCGGCTCAGGAACGCCGCCAGCGCCTCGTCGATGAGGACCGCGTCGGTCACACCTGAGCGGATCTCCCGCGCGTCTCGCAGGAGCGTCTCGTCGACGGTCGTGCTGAGGCGTGTTCTGCTCATGCCACAATCATGCCACGAGCTCCCTGATGCGGATGGTGCCATCGGCGGTGACCTGGAACTCCACGTCGCCGAGGTTGCGGACGATCCCGTCGGCCTCCAGCTCTTCCTCCGGAGTCGTGGTGATCACCGCGAGCCGGTAGCAGCCGGCGGCCGCCGCGGCGGTCAGACCGGCGGGGGCGTCCTCCACCACCAGGCAGCGTTCCGGAGCCACCCCGAGACGCTCGGCCGCGAGCAGGAACGGGTCGGGCGCCGGCTTGCCGTGGGCCACCTGGTCGGCGGTCACCAGCACCGACGGCGCGATCAGCTCGGCCGCAGCGATCCGGGCCTGGGCCAGGGGCATCGTGCAGGAGGTCGCGATGGCGTTGCGGGCCGAGGTCAGCGCCGCCAGCGCGTCGGCCGCGCCGGGCAGCACGACGATGTCGTGGACGTCGTCGATCTCCAGGGCGTTGATCCGCTCGATCGCGGACTCGTGCCGGTGCTCGGGGAGGAGCTTGCGCACGATCCGGGCCGACGGCATGCCGTGGTGACCGGCCAGCTCCTCGGCGGTCAGGTCGTGCTCCTGCGCCCAGGTCGACCAGGCCCGGGCCACCGCCGGGGTCGAGTCGATCAGGGTGCCGTCCATGTCGAAGATGACGGCGTCGAAGTCCAGCTCGGCGAGCTTGCCCAGCGTCATGTAGTCCCACTCCTCGGTCTGCAGGCTTCCAGTATCCCGGAACAACCCGCTTGCTGAGTGAGTCCTCACTCACTATGATCTGCGTCGTGGTCCGCGCAACTCCCCTCCCCGCCGACGAACGGCGCGCCGCCATCATGGCGGCGACGGAGCCGCTGCTGATGCAGTACGGGCGTGAGGTGAGCACCCGTCAGATCGCGGAAGCGGCCGGCATCGCCGAGGGCACGATCTTCCGGGTGTTCCCGAACAAGGACGCCCTGATCGATGCCGTCATCGAAGACGCCCTGGAGGCCGAGTCGACGATCGTGGCGCTGCTCGCGATCGACTCCGAGGCGGACCTGACCGCCCGGCTCGAGCAGGCCGTCGAGATCCTCGAGGCACGGATGCACCGCGTGTTCAGCCTGTTCGGGGCATTCCGTCGCAACCCGCCACCTCCCCCGACCGACGCAGACCACCAGGACCACGAGCAGCGGCGCCGGGCCGACAACGCCCAGCTGACCGCGGCGCTGGAGGCCGTGATCGGCGCCGACGCCGCCCGCCTGAGGCTGCCCGTCGAGCAGGCGGCCGACCTGATCCGCAGTTTGGTCTTCACCGTCACCCACCCGGTCATCGGCACCACCTTCTCCGGCGAGCCACGGATGATCGTGGACACCGTGCTGCACGGCATCTTGACCCCCACCCACCAGGAGTCCCACCCATGCTGATGCGCCTGCTGCGCCGCTACCTGCAGCCGTACCGGTCCATGATCATCGCCTGTGTCGTGCTGGCCACGCTCGGCACCATCGGCGCGCTCTACCTGCCCAGCCTGAACGCCTCGATCATCGACGAGGGGGTGGCCACCGGGGACACCGCCTTCATCTGGCGTACGGGCGTCATCATGCTCGCCGTCAGCGCCGTCCAGATCGTCTGCTCGATCGGCTCGGTCTACTTCGGCGCCAAGACGGCGATGGCCTTCGGGCGCGACCTCCGCGGTGCGATCTTCGACCGGGTGCTGACCTTCTCCGCCCGCGAGCTCAACCGCTTCGGGGCGCCGTCGTTGATCACCCGCAACACCAACGACGTCCAGCAGGTCCAGATGCTGGTGGTGATGTCGGCGACGGTCCTGCTCTCGGCGCCGATCACCATGATCGGCGGCATCATCATGGCCATGCGGGAGGACGTCGGCCTGTCCTGGCTGGTCGTGGTGGCCGTGCCCGTGCTGGCCGGTTCGATCTGGCTGGTGGTCAGGAAGCTGCCCCCGCTGTTCCGGACCATGCAGGGTCGGATCGATGTCGTCAACCGCATCCTGCGCGAGCAGATCACCGGCATCCGGGTGGTCCGCGCGTTCGTGCGCGAACCGTACGAGACGGCCAGGTTCGAGAAGGCCAGCGGCGAGCTGACCGAGAGCCAGACCCTGGTCGGCCAGCGGTTCGCGATGATGTTCCCGATCGTGATGCTGGTGTTGAACGTGAGCAGCGTCGCGGTGCTCTGGTTCGGTGCCCAGCGAGTCGAGGCGGGCACCATGCAGATCGGCTCGCTGACCGCCTTCCTCACCTACCTGATCCAGATCCTGATGTCGGTGATGATGGCCACGTTCTTGATGATGCTGCTGCCCCGCTCGATCGTCTGCGCCGAGCGGATCGGGGAGGTGCTGGACACCGAGTCCTCGGTGGTGACCGCGGCCGACCCGGTGGTGAAGCTGCCGCAGGCCTCCGTGGTGGAGCTGGCGAACGCCGAGTTCACCTACCCCGGCGCGGAGTCACCGGTGCTGCGCGGCATCTCCTTCACCGCCCGAGCCGGGCAGACCACCGCGGTCGTCGGCTCCACCGGTGCCGGCAAGACGACCCTCGTCTCGCTGCTGCCACGGTTGTTCGACGCCACCGGCGGCGCCGTCCTCGTCGACGGTGTCGACGTCCGCGACATCGAGCCCGAGCTGCTCTGGAGCCGGATCGGCCTGGTCCCGCAGAAGCCGTTCCTGTTCACCGGCACGGTGGCGTCCAACCTCCGGTACGGCAAGCCGGACGCGACCGAGGACGAGCTCTGGCAGGCGCTGCGCGTCGCCCAGGCCGAGGACTTCGTGCGGGCCATGGACGGCCAGCTCGAGGCCACCATCGCCCAGGGCGGAGCCAACGTCTCCGGCGGCCAGCGACAACGCCTCTCGATCGCCCGGGCGCTGGTGAAACGACCCGAGATCTACGTGTTCGACGACTCCTTCTCCGCCCTGGACGTGGCCACTGACGCACGGCTGCGCGCGGCGCTGCGGGCCGAGACCACCGGGGCCTGCGTGATCATCGTCGCCCAACGGGTGGCCACCATCCGGGACGCCGACAAGATCCTGGTCCTCGACGACGGCCAGCTGATCGGCAGCGGCAGCCATGACGAGCTGCTGCGCACCTGTCCCACCTACGCGGAGATCGTCGACTCCCAGCTGAGCGCAGAGGAGGCGGCAGCATGAGCGAGCCCAACGGCCAGCACAGACCCGGCAACCAGCATCAGGGCCGACCCGACAGCGAGATCCCCGATCCACTCATCGACTACCCCACCGCGGGCGAGACCCTCGTGCCGGCGGACGTGGTGACGGGCGTCGACGACGAGCCCGCCCCCTTGACCAAGGCGCCGGTCCGGCCGAAGTACGCTCCACCGGCCGGGC
This sequence comes from uncultured Actinomycetota bacterium, assembly GCA_963794405.1. Lineage (GTDB taxonomy): Bacteria > Actinomycetota > Actinomycetes > Propionibacteriales > Propionibacteriaceae > Microlunatus. Next base: position 1,902,171 of record CAWCDP010000009.1, on the reverse strand, counting down.
CTCGGGCACCCGGTTCGGCCATCGCGGTGGAGAAGTCGCTCAACTTCGGGCCCTCGTTGAAGCGCCTGCTCGGCCACCTGGTGCCCGAGCGCGTGGTGATCATCTTCTCCATCCTGCTGGCGGTCGCCGGCATCGTGCTGTCGGTCATCGGCCCCAAGATCCTCGGCATGGCGACCGACGTGATCTTCACCGGTTTCATCGGCAAGCAGCTGCCGGCCGGCGCCACCAAGGAGCAGGCGATCGCGGCCCTGAGGGCCGAGGGCAACAACACCTTCGCCGACCTGGTGCAGCGACTCGACGTCGTCCCCGGCGTCGGCATCGACTTCAGCCTGCTCAGCGAGATCCTGCTGGTCGCCCTGGGCCTCTACGTGGTCAGCTCGCTGCTGCTCTGGTGGCAGGGCTACCTGCTGAACGCCGCGGTCCAGCGTTCCATCTACCGGATGCGCAACGAGGTGCAGACCAAGATCAACAGGTTGCCGCTGTCCTACTTCGACCGCTCCCCGCGCGGCGAGCTGCTCAGCCGGGTGACCAACGACATCGACAACATCTCCCAGGCTCTGCAGCAGACGCTGTCCCAGCTGCTCACCTCGCTGCTCACCGTGATCGGTGTGGTGATCATGATGTTCGTGGTCTCCCCGGTGCTGGCACTGATCGCCCTCATCACGATCCCGATCTCGGTGCTGGTCACCGGGGTGATCGGCAAGCGGGCGCAGAAGCAGTTCGTCGCCCAGTGGCGGACCACCGGCGAGCTCAACGGTCACATCGAGGAGGCCTTCACCGGTCAGTCGCTGGTCAAGGTCTTCGGTCGGCGCGCCGAGGTCGAGGAGGTGTTCCGGCAGCGGAACGAGGGACTGTTCAGCTCGTCCTTCGCCGCCCAGTTCATCTCCGGGATCATCATGCCGACCATGATGTTCATCGGGAACCTGAACTACGTGATCATCGCGGTGGTCGGCGGTCTGCGGGTCGCCAGCGGCACCATGAACCTCGGTGACGTGCAGGCGTTCATCCAGTACACGCGGATGTTCACCCAGCCCCTCACCCAGGTGGCGTCGATGGCCAACCTGCTGCAGTCCGGGGTCGCCTCGGCGGAGCGGGTGTTCGAGGTGCTGGACGCTCCCGAGCACGAGCCGGACGCGACCGGCGCCCTGAACCCCGTCCGTGGCCAGGTCGACTTCGACCACGTGGCGTTCTCGTACACGCCGGACAAGCCGTTGATCACCGACCTGAACCTGCATGTGCGGCCGGGTCAGACGGTGGCGATCGTCGGCCCGACCGGCGCCGGCAAGACCACCCTGGTGAACCTGATCATGCGGTTCTACGAGCTGAACCGCGGTCGGATCCTCCTCGACGGCGTGGACATCGCAGCGGTCCCCCGGTCGGCGCTGCGCAGCCAGGTCGGCATGGTCCTGCAGGACACCTGGCTCTTCCACGGCACGATCCGCGACAACATCGCGTACGGCCGCCCCGACGCCTCGGAGGCCGAGATCCTGGCGGCCGCGGAGGCGACGTACGTGGACCGCTTCGTGCACTCGCTGCCCGACGGCTACGAGACGGTGATCGACGAGGAGGGCAGCAACATCAGCGCGGGCGAGAAGCAGCTGGTGACCATCGCCCGCGCGTTCCTGGCCGACCCGGCGCTGCTGATCCTGGACGAGGCGACCAGCTCGGTCGACACCCGGACCGAGGTGCTCGTCCAGCACGCCATGGCCGCTCTGCGATCGGATCGGACCAGCTTCGTGATCGCCCACCGGCTGTCGACGATCCGGGACGCGGACGTGATCTTGGTGATGGAGAGCGGCTCGATCGTCGAGCAGGGCAGCCACCACGAGCTGCTGGAGGCGCGTGGGGCGTACTGGGCCCTCTACAACGCCCAGTTCGCCGGAGCCATCGAGGACGAGGAGATCGGCGAGCCGGTGGGGGCCGACCGCTAGTGCGGGCGGCGGGCGACGGCCGACTGGCGCCGTCGCCAGAGCAGGACGACCCCCTCGGCCGCCAGCACGGTGATCAGCAGCTGCCAGAGCCAGCGGACCCGCGCCTCGGCGGTCGGGTCGTTCTGCACCCGCACCCGGTCAGGATGGTCCACGTCGTACTCGACCCAGATGTAGCCGCGCCCCCGCCCGAAGTCGGGCGGGATCACATCGCAGGGCCGACGGACGGTGGTGAGATGCACCCCACCGGCGTACGGGATCTCGAGGTCGTAACGGATCGCGCTCCGCCAGCCGACCCCGGTCGAGCTGGGACTGCCCATCGCCCCGAGACACCCGAGATCGCTGCCGGTGATCCTGGCATCGGCGAGCACCGCGTGATGGGCGAACCGGTCGGCCTCGTGGCGCGCCGACAGCCAGAACCCCAGCACCAGCAGGGGCAGCACGACGAAGACGGCGGCCACCAGCCACCGAGGACGCCTCAGAGCGCGACCGTCCCGGTGACCCCGTCGGCCACCTGTCCGCCGACCCAGACGTCGTCCCCCTCCGCCCTCACGTGCACCCGGCCCCGCCGCCCGAGGACGGTCCCCTGCGCCGCCACGTACGCCGACGGGAGCCGCCCGGACCCGATCAGCCACTGGGCCAGGGACGCGTTCAGGCTGCCGGTCACCGGATCCTCCGCCAGCCCGCCGCCGACGGCGAACAGGGCGCGCACCTCGACCGCGCAGTCCGCGCCGAGCGGGTGCGGGCCGATGATCCCGACGTCGCGGAAGGCGCCCGGTCCCGATGGGCGGACCGCCAGCACCGTCGCGGCGTCCCGCAGCAGCACGCCGACCCAGCCGGGTCCGTTGTCGACCCACTGGGCGTCGACCACGTCGTCGCTCGTCAATCCCAGCCAGCGGGTCAGCTCAGCAAGATCGTCGTCCGACACCGGACCGGACCGCAGCAGGGCCGGGGCCGCGAAGGCGAGCCGATCGGCGTCCCGGCGGACCGGGACCAGACCGATCTCGCACTGCTGGACCAACCGGTCACCGTCCCGGGGGTCACCACCTGCGGTCAACCAGGCGTACGCCGACCCCAGCGTCGGGTGGCCGGCGAAGGGCAGCTCGCCGTTGACGGTGAAGATCCGCACCCGGTAGTCGGCCGCCGGGTCGCTCGGTCGCAGCAAGAAGGTGGTCTCGCTGAGGTTGGTCCAGCGCGCGAAAGCCGCCAGCTGATCGTCGCTCAGGTCATCGGCGTCGTGGACGACCGCCAGCGGGTTGCCCGTGGTGAGCCGATCGGTGAACACGTCGACCTGCGAGAAGCGGTGCATGCCGACAGCCTGTCACGCTGACTCACGCACCGGGACCTCTTGATCAACAGGCTCCGAGCGGAGACGATGACTTCGCACGGCCGGCGGACGATGCAGCGACAAGGGGCGAAGCGATGACCAGGATCCATCTTCCGGTGATCGCGGCGGTCGCGCTGACGCTCGGTCTGAGCGCGTGCACCGGGGGCTCCGGCGGCACCGACCGACCGTCCGAACAGCCGGCCGCCAGCGCCGAGCCCGCCTCCGACCCGCTCGAGCCCGTCGGAAGCACGCCGCCCGATGCGTACGCCACCCGCCCCATCCCGCCCGCCCAGGTCGACGCGGCGATCGCCGGCCTCGACGGCCTCGTCGACGAGGTCATGCAGCGCACCGGAGTCCCGGGGTGTCGGTGGCCGTCGTCCGGGGCGGCAAGACCGTGTACGCCAAGGGGTTCGGGCTGCGCGAGGTCGGCAAGACCGACCAGGTCGACCCGGACACCGTCTTCCAGGTCGCGTCGCTGTCGAAGTCGATCAGCAGCACCTGCGTCTCGGCCGCGGTCAGCAAGGACCTGGTGAAGTGGTCGGACCGGGTGACGACGTACCTGCCGGACTTCCGCCTGTCCGACCCGCAGGTCACCGATCAGCTGACCATCGCCGACCTGTTCTCCCATCGCAGCGGGCTGCCCGCCACCGCCGGTGACGACCTCGAGAGCTTCGGGTTCGACCGGGCGACGATGGTCACCCGGGCCGGGGGCGAGCTGTCGGTGACGATCGGACCGAAGAAGCTCAAGGCTCCGCTGACCCACTACCACGGCGACACCTTCAGCTGGCTCGCTCCGGGCGGCAACGGCGACCCGGTCTCGGCGGTCACCTTCACCGGCGGGGGCGATCGGGCGCAGACCCTGGAGATCGAGCTGCTGCAGATCCCGAAGCTGGAGCGCAAGGACTGACGGGTGAGCCGATGCCGGGACGGTGGTGACCGATGAGCGCGACGCAGCCGACCGATCCTGACCGGCGCTGATCGAAGTCCACCCTGGCCCTGCGCAGCAGGCGGGAGTGTCAGTGCCTCGTCCTAGGGTTTCGTTGCAGGTGGACGATTCCGGCAGAGGGTGGGTGGTCGGCATGGCCGACAGCGTTGAGGTGGACTGCGCGACGGCGGAGGCCCTGGGTGGAAAGATCTGCGCCGCCGCCGGAATCGCCGCGCAGTCGGAATGCCAGCTGCTGGAGCTCATCGCCGAGTTCGACACCGGCAACGCCGTTCGCTGGTGGGACGGCGTCAAGTCACTCGCCCACTGGCTGTCCTGGGCCTGCTCCATGTCACCCGGCACCGCCCGCGAACACGCCGCGTCGCCCGCGCCCTCACCCGGATGCCCACCCTCCGCGCCGCTTTCCGCGACGGCCGCCTCTCCTACTCCAAAGTCCGCGAAGCCACCCGCGTCGTCGACCACGTCGACGACGCCGAGCTGTGCGAGCTCGCCCTGACCGCCACCGCCGCCCAGCTCGCCCGCACCGTCGCCGGCTACCGCACTGCAGCCGGCACCCGCCTCCACCAAGAACGCGCCCGCGGCCTCTCCTGGACCACCCGCGACAACGGCACCGTCGACGTCCGCCTCCGCCTCCCCGCCGAAGACGCCGCCCTCCTGCTCGCCACCCTCACCACCGCCAAGGACCAGCACGGCTCACCACCCCAACCCGCCACCCCCAGCACCGACAACGCCAGCACCGACAACGCCAGCACGGACAACGCCAGCACGGACACGACCCCGGCGTACACATCCGCCGACGCGATCCTCGACATCGCCCGCGTCTACCTCGACACCGCCCCCGAAGACCGCTCCGGTGATGACCGCTCCCTCGTCGTCGTCCACGTCCACGCCGACCAGCTCCTCACCCCCGACGAGCCCCTCACCCCCGAACCCGCGGCCAGCACCATTTCCGCCGGAACCTCCCAGGACACCGACACCGACACCGACGGCGTTCCCGCGGGAACGTCCCACCCCCGGCATCCGACCTGTCATCTCCAAGGACTCCACGGGATCGAACCCGAGACGGCCCGGAGACTCGCCTGCGACTCCGACCTCCTCGGCGCCCTCCTCGACCGCCACAGCGACGTCCTCGCCCTCGGCCGCACCCACCGCCTCGTCAGCCGCCCACTCCGCCGTGCCCTGATGATCCGCGACCACGGCCACTGCCAGTTCAGCGCCTGCCACCAGAACCGCCACCTGAAAGCCCACCACCTCATCCACTGGGCCGACGGCGGCCCCACCGACCTGGACAACCTGATCCTGCTCTGCCAGTTCCACCACACCGCCGTCCACGAAGGCCAGATGACCATCCGCCGCACCCACCCCATCGACGCTCGACCCCGATGGGAGTTCTGGATGCCCGACGGAACCCCTCACCGCGACTGGTACACCGCCGACGGCCTGCTCAACTTCCTCACCCGGCACGCCGACCAGACCCGCACCCACCGGCAGCACGAACGAACCGCCACCATGATCAACAACGTGACGAGCTTCCACCACCCCGACGCGCAACGCATCCAACCCCGCTGGCGCGGCGAACGCTACGACCACCACGAAGCCGTCCAAGCACTCTTCCGGATGCCCATCCTCAGCCCGGACAGCAAGGCGGCCTGAGCCGGACCCACGAGAGCGACCCAACAGCTACAACAGGAACCGGAACAGCGGGCTGTCGGCGGCGATCTGCTCGCACTTGGCGGGTGCCGCCGCCATCCGCTCCAGCAGCCCGGCCAGGTCGGCGGCGCGGGCCTGCTCGATGCCGACGATGGCCGGGCCGGTCTCCCGGTTGCTGCGCTTGACGTACTCGAACACGGTGATGTCGTCCTCCGGTCCGAGGACCTCGTCGAGGAAGCGGCGCAGCGCCCCAGGCTCCTGGGGGAACTCGACCAGGAAGTAGTGCTTGCGGCCCTCGTGGACCAGTGCGCGCTCGACCACCTCGGCGTACCGGCTGACGTCGTTGTTGCCCCCGGAGAGGATGCAGACCACCGTGGACCCGGGCACCAGCTCGCCCCGGCGGGCCAGCTCGTCGAGACCGGCGGTGGACAACGCCCCGGCCGGCTCCAGCACGATGCCGTCGCTGGCGTAGAAGTCGAGCATCTCCACGCACACCTGCCCCTCGGGGGCGGTGATGAGGTCGACCTCGGCGTCCGCGATCACCGGCAGCGTCACCGCGCCTGCCCGACGGACCGCCGCGCCGTCGACGAAGGTGTCCAGGTCGGGCAGGTCGACGGGGTGTCCGGCGGCGAGTCCGGCGGCGACCCCGGCGGCTCCCGACGGTTCGACCCCGACGATCCGTACGCCGGGATGACGCTCCCGCACCCAGGCCGCGCAACCGGCGATCAGCCCACCGCCGCCCACCGGGATGACGAGGACGTCCGGCACCCGGCCGAGCTGGTCGAGGATCTCGATGACCACCGTGCCCTGGCCGGCGATCGTGTACGGGTCGTCGAAGGCCGGGACGACGGTCGCCCCGGTCCGTGCCGCGTCGGCCAGCGCAGCGGCGTTGGCGTCGTCGTAGGTGTCACCCACCACGATGACCTCGATGTTGTCGCCGCCGATGGCGGCGATCCGGGCGCGCTTCTGCCGGGGGGTGTTGCGCGGCAGGAAGACCCGCCCCTGGACCCCGAGCGCGGCGCAGGCGTACGCCAGCCCCTGGCCGTGGTTGCCGGCGCTGGCGCACACGACCCCCCGGGCCCGGGCCTCGGGGTCGAGCCGGTCGATCACCGTGTAGGCGCCCCTGACCTTGTAGGACCGCACGACCTGGAGGTCCTCGCGCTTGAGCAGCACCTCGACCCCGAACCGGTCCGACAGCCGTGGGCTGGGTTCCAGAGCGGTCCGCGTGACCACCCCGCGCAACGCGACCGCCGCCGCCTCCACCATCTGCGCATCGACCCCGGCCCCCACCCTCCGATCATCGCGCACCGTCACCGCGGTCGGGTGCCCGTCCCGACGACGCGCTCGGACGGCGCGAAACCTCCGCGTTGTGTCAGTTGCCCGGACCCAGCAAGATTGTCGGGTGCAACAGGGCAGCTCGATCCGACTCGGCCGGCTCGCCGGCGCAGTCGCCGGGCTGGTCGGTCTCGCCGTGGCCGAGCTCGGCGCGGGTCTGATCGCCCGTGACGGCTCGCCGGTCTCCGACCTCGCCGAAGTCGTCCTCACCGGGCTGCCGACCGACTGGGTCAGCGAGGCGCGCGGCGTCCTGGGGACAGCCACCCGGTTCGCTCTGATGGCCGCCGTCGTCGTGGTGGCGCTGCTGCTCGCCATGCTCTCCGGCCAGCTGGAGCTCAAACGCAAGCAGCTCAGCCTGGCCGTCTACGTCCCCGCCGGCGTGGTCACGCTGCTCGCGGTCAGCACCCAGGTCGGACCCGGTGCGCTGGGCTACCTGCCCGCGGTGCTGGGTCTGTCCGCCGGTTACCTCACGCTCCGGCTGCTGATCGCCGAGCTGCGCCGACCGCCCGGGGCCCACGAGCTGATCGCCGCGGAGCGCAGGAACTTCCTCAAGACCGCCGGCCTCGTCGCCCTGGGCGGCATCGTGGTCGCCGGGGCGGGGCGGATGCTGGTCCAGGCGTCCAACAAGGTCGCCGAGGTCAGGACCAAGATCCTGCTGCCCCCGGCCGCCAAGCCCGCTCCCACGGTGCCCCCCGGCACCGACCTCGACATCGCCGGTCTCACGCAGTACATCACCCCGAACGAGTCCTTCTACCGGATCGACACCGCCCTGCAGCTGCCGGCCATCGACCCCGCGACGTGGACGCTGAAGGTGACCGGGATGGTCAAGACGCCGGTCACGCTCACCTACGCCGAGCTGCTCGCCCGGCCGCTGACCGAGCACCTGACCACGTTGACCTGCATGTCCAACCAGGTGGGCGGCGATCTGGCCGGCAACGCCGCGTGGCTCGGGCTGCCGGTGCACCAGCTGCTGGCCGAGGCCGGCCCGACGACGGGCGCCGACATGGTGTTGTCGGTGAGCCATGACGGCTGGACGGCGGCCACACCCCTGAGCACGCTGACCGACGTCGACCTCGCGGCGCTGCTGGCCGTCGGCATGAACGGCGTGCCGCTCGCTCCCGAACACGGCTTCCCGGTGCGGATGATCGTCCCCGGCCTGTACGGCGACGTGTCGGCCACCAAGTGGCTCACCGAGCTGAAGGTGACGACGTTCGAGGACGCCACCGGCTACTGGGCGCAGAAGGGGTGGTCCGAACGCGGCCCGATCAAGATCACGTCCCGGATCGACCTCCCGACCCGCTCCGTGGTCGAGCCCGGCACGGTGATCGTGGCCGGTGTGGCCTGGGCGCCGACGACGGGCATCTCCAAGGTGGAGGTGCAGGTCGACGACGGGCCCTGGCAGGACACCGAGCTGGCCGAGACGGTCGGGCCCGACACCTGGCGCCAGTGGGTCTACCGGTGGCCGGCGTCCTCCGGGGACTACAAGATCAGGGTCCGGGCCACCGACGCCGACGGACGGGTGCAGACCGACAAGGACGTGCCACCGTTCCCCAGCGCGGCCAGCGGGCTGCACACCGTGTCGGTCAAGGTGCGACCGGCTTAGCGCTGTCATGTCGTCGGGTCGGGGTCGTCTACCGAGTCGGCTGCACGAGCAACCGACTGCCCGCGCCGACGCGGTTGGTGGTGCGGATCAGGAGCCACAGGTCGTCATCGAGACCGACGGCGTCTCCGACCACCGCGCCTTCGCCGGGACCCGGTGAGCCGACAGTCAGTGGGAGATCCCGCCAGGTGGCACCATCGGCGGACAGCAGCACCACCGGTCGACTCGTGCCCTCGACCCGCTCCGCCGTGATCGCGAACCCGCTCCGCAGGGCCGTCACGGTCGTGACGACGTCCTCCGACTGGAGTGCCTTGTCCATGATCCGCTGCCGGAACGTCTTGCCTGCGTCGATGGAGTGCCAGACCACCAACCGCGACGGTGCACCGTCGGCGGACGCGCCGGTGCCGACCACGACGACCGTCGACCCGCGCACGGCCACCTGGTCCATGGACGAGGAGTGCAGACCGGCCGGTGGAAGCCGACGCATCGCCCAGGTACGGGCGTCGTCCGAGGTCCACACCGTGGCCGTCGCGCCCTTCCCCGCTGCGTCGTTCCCCGCTGCGTCGTTGCCCTCCGCCGAGTCGCCGACGGCAAGCAGCCGGTTTCCCACGGCGGAGATGCCCTTCATGGCCCGGGTGCGGTCGTGGTCGCCCTGCAGGTCGGTCACGTCGTACCAGATGTCTCCGCCGGCCCGCTGGTACGTGCGCTCGGGCCGGCCCTTTGTCCACGTCCGGCCGTCGGGCGAGCTCGCCACCAGGGCCGAGCTGTTCAGGTCACCGTTGTCGCTGGTCTCCCCGACGGCGAACCACCGATTCCGCAACCAGGCGACCTGAGCGACAGAGCTCGAGGCGAACCGTCGGCCCGCGGTCGAGAAGGTGCCATCCTCGGTCGCCAGCCAGCCCTTGCCGTCGCGGCGCCACACGACGGCGGTCTCGGTGCCGTCACCGTGCGGTTGCCGTACGCGAGCACGCCCTTCGGTCCGGCCGCTCCGCCTGCGACTCGGTCGGACGCTCGCGCCGAGACGAGCTGGGCGGGACCGAAGGCCCCGGCACCGCTCGGTCGGGTCCACACCACCGGCCGGCGACGGCTGTCACCGAAGACCAGCGTCTGAGCGCCACTCCACACGACAGCGACCGGCAGCGCCACCGGGTCGTTGAGCTCGGCCTCGGGTCGTTCCACCGCGGTGTAGGTCCGGCCGCCGTCGTCGGATCGCCACAGCTCGGAGACGACCTGACCGTTGCGGGACAGCTGGGCGACGGCCACCCACGCCTTGCCGCTCCGGGTCAGGTCCCCGAGCGACCACTTGCCCTGCTCGACACGCGACCGGTCGTTCAGAGGCGTCCTCGCCTCCTGCCAGGCGCCACCGTGCCGGACCCACAGGCGCGGGCGGCCCTGGTCGGCGTACTCCTGGGTGCCGACCACCTCGGCACCAGCTGCCGCCCTCACCCGGGTGCCGCCGGTCCCGTCCTTCGCGTACGGCGGTGCAGGGGACTGCTGCCAGCTGCTTCCGGTGCGCGAGCGATAGAGGACCGGGCGCCAGTCGTCGTCGCTCCAGTAGGACCCGATCGCGGTGAAGCCATCCTCGGTCGACGTGATGTCGACCAGCTCGCGGCTGAAGTCGCCGTCGTCTCCAGGCTTGGGCGGGTTGCTGCCGCGTTTCCAGGTCCGGCCCCGGTCCTGGGAGGACCAGGTCGCGTACGCGTCGCCCGAGGAACCGACGACGACGACCGTCGCTCCCTTGCCGGCGACCGAGGACGGGCTGCCCTTCCCAGGCATCCGGTGCGGCGTCCAGGTCACCCCGTCGGCACTGGTCCAGGCCGTCGGGCGGTCGCGCGCGTCGGTGCCGACCAGGACGAAGCCCTCCGGGACGGCGGCGAGCTCGACGGGGGCCGCATCGGGTCCGATCTGATCGGCGGACGGCACGTGCCGGTCCCACTGGCGCCCATCGTCACTGGTCCAGGTCAGCGGCTGCCGCCAGCGGGCGGGCCGGCAAGGGTTCCGGACTCGGCCCGGGCAGGAGACTGCAGGACGTCACGAGGGCGAGGGCGCCGACCAGCACGATCAGCCGCCCTCGTCGCGCACCACCGGCTACGCCACCACGTACGAATGTCCACACGGTGACCCTGACAGCGGTCGGGTTCACCCGGCAAACCCTCGGTCGGGGTTGTCCACAGAGTCGCCGAAGTTTCTTCGTCGCCGGACCGCCACGGTGTCGCGGGACGGGGTCGACAGTCCCCGTGCACTAGGTTCGACGCGTGCGGATTGCGGTCGCTCGGGAGACCGAGCCGGGTGAGACAAGGGTCGCGCTGGTCCCGGAGCTGGTCGGCCGGTTGACCGGCGCGGGTTACGAGGTGGCGGTCGAGCCGGGCGCCGGCCGGGGCGCCCTGATCGACGACCAGGCGTACGCCGCGGCCGGCGCCACCGTCAGTGAGAACGCCCTGCACGGCGCGGGTCTGGTGCTCAGCGTGCAGCCGATCGGCACCGAGGCCCTGCGCTTCTGCGCCCCCCGGGCGGCCACCGTGTCCTTCGTGTTCGCCGGTCAGCGAAGCGAGGAGGTGACGGCTCGCCAGACGGCCGGGATCACCACGTTCGCCATGGAGCAGGTGCCCCGGATCTCGCGGGCGCAGTCGATGGACGCCCTCAGCTCCCAGGCCCTGGTGTCGGGCTACCGCTGCGCGATCGTGGCCGCCGGCCGGCTGCGTGAGTTCTTCCCCCTCAGCATGACCGCCGCCGGCACCGTCCGGCCGGCCGAGATCCTGGTGCTCGGCGCCGGTGTCGCCGGTCTGCAGGCCATCGCCACCTGCCGACGCCTCGGCGCGGTGGTGAAGGGGTACGACGTCCGGGCCGCGGCGGCCGAGGAGATCGCCTCCCTCGGCGCCACTCCCATCGACCTCGACCTGCCCACGCTGGACGGCGCCGGCGGGTACGCCCGGGAGATGACCGAGGAGCGCGCGCAGCTGCAGCGCGAGCGGCTCACCCCGCACATCGCCGCCGCCCACGCGGTCATCACGACGGCCGCCGTGCCCGGCCGCCAGGCGCCGGTGCTGGTCACCACGGCGATGGTGGCGCAGATGAGACCGGGTTCGGTGGTGGTCGACCTGGCCGCGGACTCCGGCGGCAACGTCGAGGGGGTCACCGCCGGCGGCGTGGTGAACGTCCCCACCGCCGACGGACTCGGCGCCGTGCAGCTGTGGGGCGGAGCCAACGTGCCCAGCCAGATGCCCGGCCCAGCCAGCCGCCTCTACGCGCAGAACGTGCTCAACGTGGTGCTGCTGATGACCCGGGACGGGATGTTCGATCCCGACTTCGCCGACGAGATCGTGGCCGGCATGTGCGTCACCCACCCGGGTCTGGCGACCCAGGCACGGCCCGCCGCCGCCGCGCACGCCGCCGACCCGGAGGTCACTCCATGAGCGAGGCCATCACCTGGCTGACCATCTTCGTGCTGGCGGCGTTCGTCGGCATCGAGGTCATCTCCAAGGTGTCCTCGACCCTGCACACCCCGCTGATGTCGGGCGCCAACGCCATCCACGGCATCATCCTGGTCGGCGCCATCCTCGTCGCCGGGCACGCCGACAGCACCCCGATCCTGGCGCTCAGCCTGGCCGCGGTGGTGCTGGCTGCGATCAACCTGGCCGGCGGGTTCGTGGTCACCGACCGGATGCTGCAGATGTTCGTCCGCAAGCGCCCGGTCTCCGGCGCCGACGCCCGTCCGGAGGTGGAGAAGTGAGCGCGCCGCCGATCTGGGCGCAGCTGGCCTACCTGGTCGCCGCCGTCTGCTTCGTCCTCGCCCTCAAGGGTCTGTCCTCGCCCCGCACCGCGCGCCGCGGCAACCTGATCGGCGCCGCCGGCGCCATCCTGGCCACCGTCACCGTGCTCATCTCCGGGGATCTCGACCACCTGCTGGCGATCGGCATCGCCATCGTCATCGGTGTCGGCCTCGGCGCCCTCGGGGCGTACCGGGTGCAGATGACCCAGATGCCCCAGCTGGTCGCGTTGTTCAACGGCGTCGGCGGTGGCGCCGCGGCCATCGTGGCCCTGGTCGAGCTGCACGAGATCGCCGCCACGGGCGGGTCGTCCACCTTCCAGCTGATCGCGACAGCCTTCACCATCGTGATCGGCTCGGTCAGCTTCACCGGCTCCATCGTCACGTTCCTGAAGCTGCAGGAGCTGATGACCACCCGGCCGGTGACGTTCGCCGGCTACCCGATCCTGTACGGGTTGGCGCTCCTGTCGGCCATCGGTTTCGGCATCTTCCTGGCCCTGTTCCCGACCATGGTGGCCGGCATCGCGCTGGCGGTCATCGGCGCCGGCGTCGGCGTGCTGCTCGTGCTGCCGGTCGGCGGCGCGGACGTCCCGATCGTCATCTCGCTGCTGAACGCGTTCACCGGTCTCAGCGTCGCGGCCAGCGGCTACGTGCTGGACAACCCGCTGCTGCTGGTGGCGGGCACCCTGGTCGGCGCGGCCGGCACGCTGCTGACCAAGCTGATGGCCACCGCCATGGGACGCTCGCTCGGCAGCACCCTGTTCGGTGCGCTCAAGGGCGGCTCGACCCAGGGGGGCGGCGAGGTCAGCGACCGACCGGTCAAGTCCACCGGTCCGGCCGACGTGGCCATCCTGCTGGCGTACGCGAGCCGGGTGATCATCGTCCCCGGCTACGGCCTGGCCGTCGCGCAGGCCCAGCACACGCTGCGGCAGCTGGTCGACGTGCTGACCGAGCGCGGCGTCAAGGTCGACTACGCCATCCACCCGGTCGCCGGTCGGATGCCGGGACACATGAACGTGCTGCTGGCCGAGGCCCAGGTGCCGTACGCGCAGCTGCGGGAGGCCGACGAGATCGACACCGAGTTCCGCACCACCGACGTGGCCCTGGTGGTCGGGGCCAACGACGTGGTCAACCCCGCCGCCGAGACGACGCCGGGCGCGCCGATCTACGGGATGCCGATCCTGCACGCCATCCAGGCCCGGCAGGTGGTCTTCCTGAAGCGCTCGATGCGTCCCGGCTTCGCCGGCATCGAGAACGAGCTGCTCTACGAGCCGCACACCTCGTTGCTGTTCGGCGACGCCAAGGACACGTTGGCCAAGGTGCTGGCCGAGGTCAAGGCGCTGTGATCCCGGTGCCTGCCGGACGTCACCCGGTCGGGACGCGCTCGGCAGACACGCCGCCTCAGCCCGATGCGAGCGCCTTGCCGAGGTACGTCAGCCCCGGCTGTCGGAAGTCGTCGGCGGTCCACAGTCGGTTCCGGGCGGCCGTGAGTCCCGAGAACGATCCGTTGACGACGACGAAGAGGCCCTCGTTGTAGGCGTCGTCTCCGATCACCAGATCGTCGTGCTCGCGACCGTCGAACCGACCGGCGGCCAGGGCCGTGCCGAACCTGGTGCCGTTCGGGCTCATCTCCCCCTGGATCCCTGGGCTGTCCAGGTCCCAGCCCCGGCTGTGCTTCGTCGACAGTCCGCCCGCCGAACCGTAGATGATCTCGACCAGATTCGTGTTCTTGGCGTCGAACGCGGTGGCGATCAGGTCGTCGTACCGGCGACCGTGGTAGTCGTGACCGAAGTTTCCGGTGATCAGCGCCAGGCCCAGATCCGAGTCCAACCGCCGACGATCGCCGAGCCCTTTCGTGCGCCGACTCCAGATCTGGTCACCCTTGGCAGTGAGTCCCCGCGGCGCGCCGTAGATGACATTCACCGCACCGTGGTCTCCGTTCTCACCCGAGACACCGACGGCCAGATCGGCGCTGCGCCGCCCAGAGAAGTGTCCGGCCGCCAGGGAGGACCCGAACGCGTCGCCCTGCTCGGCGCTGCCCTTGATCCCTGCGGTCCGCTGGTTCCACAGCTGGGCGCCTTGGCTGGTCAGGCCGGCGGTGGATCCACGCAGCACGTTGACCGATCCGGCGTCGTCCCGGCCGCCGACCCGGTCGCCGGGAACGCCGACGGCCAGGTCCACGTAAGCGCCCCCGGCGAAGCGGGCGGCCGCCAGCGACAGGCCGAACCCCTCCTGACCCGCACTGCGCCTGCCAGGAACCCCTGGACTCGCCTGGGTCCAGAGCTGGTTGCCTCCAGTGGCCAGGCCCGTCGTCGATCCGTAGAGCACGGCCACCGCGCCGGTGCTCCCGTTCTCGCCTCCGACGCCGATGGCCAGGTCGTCCTGGTCCCCACGTCCGAAGTCGGCGGTCACCAGCACGGAGCCGAAGCCGTCCTCGCCCTCGGTTGTTCCCCGCACCCCGGGGGTGTCCTGGCTCCACAGCTGGCTTCGTTCGCGGGTGAGCCCGGCGGAGGAGCCGTACACGATGCGGACCCGGCCGCCATTGGCCTGGGCGACATCTGCGAGGGGGAGCTCGGCGGACCCCACCACCAAGTCGCTGTGGCCGTCACCGTCGAAGTCGCCGACCGCCAGCGCATTGCCGAAGAGCTCGTCCTGGTCTCCGGCGAGGAAGTCGGCCGCGGTCCACCGCTGCATCCGGGTGCGGGTCAGCCCACGGTCGGAGCCGTACAGGACGAAGACGACGCCGGGGTACGCATTCACATCGCCGTCAGGCCAGATCTCAGCAGACACCGCCAGATCGGCGTACCCGTCTCCGTCGAAGTCCGACAGGTGGTTGCTCCGCGGCGCCACAGGGCCACCCACCTCCGGCGTGGCCACGGCTCGATCGACAGGGCCGGGCAGCCCCATGAGCAGCATCGCAGTGAGCAGGCCGAGCACGACGAATCGTCCCGGTCGCCCAGCGTCGACGGTCCCCATGCCACGACTCTGGTGCTCAGTTTCCCATCGGCAAATACGTAGATCTGCGTAGCGTCTCCTCGGCTGCGACTTCCCGGCGTCACACGAACGCCTCACGCGTGCTCCATCACCACCGTGGACTTCCCGGCGCGCAAGGGATTCTCAGCTGTCCCTCGGGTCGTGACGGCGATGAGTAATCGGTATGTGGAGGGTCAGACCCGGTACGTACCGTGTGTACCTACAGGGCATGGACATCGCGGAGAGGACGAACCATGAGCAGGGCGAAGGCGCAGGTGCTGGATCTGTCGCAGCCCGGCGACCGCACGTTCCTGCACCTGCTGCTCAACGTCTTGATCGTGTCGGTGATGAACTTCACCGTCTGGTTCGCCATCACCTTCTGGGTGTTCATCGAGACGCAGTCGGTGCTCGCCACCGGCATGGTCGCCGGCATCTTCCTGGTCTGCACCGCGGCCAGCGGCATCTGGTTCGGCAGCCTCGTCGACCACCACCGCAAGAAGCTGGTCATGCAGGGCTCGGTGATCGTCTCGCTCGGCTTCTACGCCGTGTCCTTCGCCTGCTACCAGCTCGCTCCGGACGGCGCCTTCACCCGAGCCTCCAGCGTCTGGCTGTGGGTGTTCGTCAGTCTGGCCATGTTCGGGGTGATCGCCGGCAACGTCCGCGGCATCGCCATGATGACCATGGTCACCCTGCTGATCGAGCCCGGTCGCCGGGACCGGGCCAACGGTCTGGTCGGGACCACCACCGGGGTCACCATGCTGGCCACGTCGGTGATCAGCGGTCTGCTGGTGGCCCGGGACGGCATGTTCTCGGTGCTGCTGCTGACCATGACGCTGCTGGTGGCGGGACTGATCCATCTCGGCATGATCAGCGTGGACGAGAGTCGCGGCGGGGCCGGCTTGGAAGAAGGCGGCTCCGACCCGGCCGAGCCGGCGTCCCGCAAGGTCGATCTGCGCGGCACCGTCCGCCAGGTCCGCCAGGTGCCGGGGCTGCTGGCCCTGATCGGCTTCTCCTGCCTGAACAACTTCCTGGGTGGGGTCTTCATGGCCCTGATGGACGCGTACGGGCTGTCGATGGTGTCGGTCCAGTCCTGGGGGTTGATGTGGGGTGGGTTGAGCGCCCTGTTCATCGTCGGTGGGCTGATGGTGGCCAGAACGGGTCTCGGCAGCCGGCCGCTGCGCCTGCTGCTGCTGGTCAACCTCGTGCTCTGGTCGGTCACCGCGCTGTTCCCGCTGCAGGCCTCGATCGTCATGCTGGTGATCGGGATGGCCGTCTACATGGTCCTGGTCCCGTACGCCGAGGCGGCCGAGCAGACCATCCTGCAGCGCGTCGTGCCGTACGAGCGGCAGGGTCGGGTGTTCGGCTTCGCCCAGAGCGTGGAGATGGCCGCCTCTCCGCTGACGGCGTTCCTGATGGGCCCGCTGACCCAGCTGTTCTTCATCCCCTTCATGACCGACGGGCTCGGCGCCGAGCTGATCGGTGACTGGTTCGGCACCGGACCGGCCCGCGGGATCGCGCTGGTCTTCGTCCTCACCGGGGTGCTGGGCGTGCTGCTGACCATCTACGCCCTGAACAGTCGCTACTACCGCCAGCTCAGTGCCCGGTACGCCGCCGCGGACCCGCCGGCTGAGGGAGAACAGCAGCCGCAGGGCGATCTGCTGCCCGACCCGGCCAGCGACCCGCGGCTGTAGGGGTGCCCGACCTCTAGGAGCCGCCGAAGATCTCCAGCAGCCGCAGGCAGCGGGGCGGGTCCTCGGTGAGTCCGTGCTCGAGCCCCCAGAGCAGGTACGACATCGCCCGGACCACGACCAGCTGCTCGGCCCGGTCGAGCTGCAGGTCGGCCGCGTCAACCATCGCCGCCAGGTGGTCACGCACCTGCGGTTCGTCGGGCAGCTCATCGAGCCTGCTCCACAACAGCCGTCCGAGGTCGTAGCCGATGTCGCCCCGCATCAGCGCCGGATCGACGACCAGCCAGTCTTCCCGTTCCGCCCGGAGGATCTGACCGTGGTGCAGGTCGCCGTTGACGGCGAGCTGCGGCGTCTGGGGCTGCCGGACGACCTCGGCCGCCGACCGCGCCGCGTCCAGCAGGCGCTGGGATCCCGGTCGACCCACCGCCGCCCACCTCCCGCTCCAGCTCGCGGCGTCGGCGGTGACGGTGTCGCCGGTGCTGGGGGCATCGGGCGGCGCCTCGACCGCCAACCGGCGCAGCACCGCGCCGACGACCGGAGCGGCGTCGACCAAGGGCAGCCGATCGAGGGCGTGGCCCGGCGTCACCCACTCCAGCAGCTGAGCTCGGCGTTCGACGTCCACGGCGACCAGGCGGACGGTCCCCCGACCATTCCAGAACCGCAGCGCCGCCGCCTCCCTCGCGACGTCGTCGCCCGGTGGGGACAACCGCAGAGCCAGCGGCTCGTCACCGCGTCGGACCCGGACCACCAAGGCGTTTGACCCGTGCCGGACGTCGCCCTCGGGGGTCAGCTCCCAGCGGCCGCACTGCTCGACGAGAAGGTCGGGGAGGGCGTCGAGCCAGTCGGTCCCCTCGCTCCACCACCGAGGCATGGCCCGGAAAGTGGCCGGGATCTCGATCATCCGGTGGCGACAGCGAGCAGGTAGTCGGCCACCCCACGCGGGTCGGCCAACGCGATCAGGTGACCGCCGGGGCGGACGTCGGCCGCCACGCCCAGTCGCTCCCGCGCCACCCGCACCTGGAGGTCGGCCGGGAAGAGCCGGTCATCGCGGCCGACCAGCACCTTGGTCGCGATGTCCGGCCAGCGCTCGAAGGCACAGGGCTCGATGAAGGCGACCTCGGCCTCGTCGCGGCCGTTCGCCATCTCCGCCGGGTCCAGGACCTCAGTGGGCACGTCGTGCAGGAAGGTGTCGACCAGATCGACGTCGGCTGAGTAGCCGCCGGCCTCGGCGGCGGCGCGCCTGGCCGGTTCCGAGCCGACGGCCTCTCCCCAGGCGTTCGCCGACTCGCCCGACAGCGGGATCATCGCGTTGACCAGGACCAGCGCCCGTAGCGGCAGCCGTGCGGCGACCAGCGGCGCGGTGAACCCGCCCATCGACTGGGCCACCAGCACCACGTCGGACCGGCCCTGGACAGCCGCCACGGCGAGGTCCGCGTACGCCGACAGCCCACGCTCGGGGTCGTCAGCCGGCAGGTCGACGGCGATCGCCTCGTGCCCGGCCCGCTGGAGCAGGCCGGCCACCGGGCCCCAGTAGAGGGCCTCGCCGCCGGCGCCCGGGAGGAGCAGGAACGTGGTCATCCCCGCACCCTGCCGGTTCAGGGCCCGCCGCGCCAGTGCTCGATCCGTCGCTTGTCCGCGCGGAAGCCGTGCTCCACCCCCCAGAGCACCGCCTGCGTACGGCTCTCGACATCGATCTTGCGGTAGATGGAGCGGATGTAGGTCTTGATCGTGTTCGGACTGAGGTAGGTGAGATCGGCGACCTCGGCGTTGCTCATCCCCTGGGTGATCAGCGCCAGCACCTCCGACTCGCGATCGGTCAGGCCCTCCTCACGGCCGGGCCAGTCGGAGCCGTTCACGGCCCGCACCCGACGCTCGGGTTCGCTGACCACGATCTCGCCGTCGTGCACCGCCTCCAGGGCGACCACCAGGTCTCGCGCCGGCAACGCCTTGGAGAGATAGCCTCGGGCGCCTTGGGAGCGGGCCCGCTCGACCAGCTCGGGGTGAAGGTTCCAGGTGTAGACGACCACGGCGCCGGCGCGGGGGTTCGCCACCAGCTCGGCGACCTCGCCACGGTCGGACTCCGGCTGGGCGAAGGAGTCGTAGAGCACCAGGTCCACGACGTCGTCGACCGGCTCGTTGGTGTCGATCTCGGCGATCACCAGGCGGTCGTCGTAGCGCTCCAGGATCCGGGCGAGCCCGAGCACCACAACGTCATAGTCGTTGACCAGGGCAACCCTGATCGGACCCTGAGTCTCGGCCTCGTCCGCGGTCATTTCTGAACTGTAACCCTCCCTAGGGGTGTAACCAATCACCCTATGGGGTAGTTTACTCTGTAAGAGAGCAACCGCTCCACCCGGCTCGTCCGGACCTAGAGAAAGGCACCATCCATGCTCGGACTCATCATCAGCATCATCGTCGTCGGACTGATCGCCGGCGCGGTCGCCCGCCTGGTCGTCCCCGGTCGGCAGAACCTGTCGATCCCGATGACCATCCTGCTCGGCATCGTCGGCTCGTTCGTCGGCGGCTTCCTGGGCTACCTGCTGTTCGGCAACAGCGCCGGTGGCGGCGGCAGCGGCTTCCTGCAGCCGGCCGGCATCATCGGTTCCATCATCGGCGCGATCATCGTGCTGCTCGTCTACCTGAAGGTCAGCTCGGGCCGCAGCGCGCGCGTCTGATCCTGCTGGTACGTCACTGACGCCCCTTCTTCCACCGAAGAGGGGGCGTCAGTGGCGTTCTGGTCAGAAGCGGTAGGGATTCACCCCGGTCCCGGCGAACACCAGCCAGGACGTCGCACCGACGTGCAGGTTCGGGTAGTAGCCGAACCCGAAGCCGGTCTGCAGCGGCGAGGACGCGGCCACCACCCCGCCCTCGATCCGCTTGCCGCCGAACTCCTGACTGGCGCCCAGCTCGTCCTGGGCCCAGATCACCGCGTCCAGCAGGTCCTGGGCCGCCGCCTTGTCACCTCGGCGGTTGCGGTCGACCAACGCCAGGGCGAGCTGCGCGGTGCCCTCGAACCAGACCGCCCCGGAGTCAGGCTTGGGGTTGTACTGGTCGATCTGCGCGGACGTGTCGGCCTGGAGCGAGCCGCTGGCGAACGCGACGCCCGACACCTTCTGGTTCCCCTTCAGGGCGGAGTTGAGTCGCTGCGGGGTATCGGTCGTGGCCAGGTTGGCGGCCGCCCAGTCCAGCGCGGTCGCATAGGCACCCTGCCGTCGGACCAGCCACGACCAGGTCTGCGGATCCAGGGGCAGCTGGGTGCCGAGCTTGTTGATCGTGGCGCCGTCCTCCTCACTACCGGTCCAGAAGAACCCGTCGTCCTCGTTCCACACCGCCTCGACCATCGCCCAGGCGTGGTCGGAGCGATCCCGCCACACGCGCTGACCGGTGAGTGTCTGGATGAGTCGGAAGAAGCCGGTCACGTCGATGTTGTGCTCGGTCGACTTGCGGGTCTCCAGGCCCGCCGTCGCGCCGAAGGTGTAGCCCCCGAGGCCCGCGGTGGAGTACGTGTTGTCCTGGATCCACTGGGCGATCCGGATCGCCCCGGTCCGGTAGCGAGCGATGCCGGTGGCCCGGGCCAGCTGGGCCAGGGCGATCCCCGCCCAGGCCATGTCACCCACGGCGGTCCCGACCAGCCCGAACTCGTACGCGAAGTGGGCGTTGCCGTTCTCGAGGATGAAGGTGTCGGCGTGGTACGCCTGGCGCAGCCGGCCGTCGGTGAACTTCTCGTCGTGCGTCTGGGCATACAGCAGACCGTCGCCCAGCGCCCGAGCCGAAGCACCTTCACCGGCCTTCAGCAGGGCGATGATGGCCAGCGCGTTGTCGTAGGTGAACGCGACGTCGGTCAGGCCGGAGTTGTCCTGGTAGCTCTGTGCCAGGCGCGGGCCCGACGGGTGGTAGGCGTTGGTGACGCCCTTCAGGAACCTGATCGCTGCTCGGCTGGACTTCCCGTTCCAGCTCGCCGACAGCTTGCCGGGAGCGGCGTCAGCGGTCTGTGAGCCCAGGGCGGTGAGGCCGACCCCCAGCGCGGCGCCACCCCCGATCAGCAGGCGCCGGCTCACCGGCCGCAGGACGAAGTTGGCGCCGTCGGTGCTGTCGTACGTGCCGTCGTTGGTCACGATGAGTCGTTCCTCCCGTTGGCGCCCAACCCCGGTGGGAGCGCTCTCAGACCGAACCGTAGGTGCGGTGGGGTCGGGTGTCAACGCTCCGTCCACCGGCGAACGATCCACTGGCGGGAGCTTTGCAGAGAAATCTTTGCAAAGTTCTCTTTGCGGTCTAGGCTGGCGTCCGTGGAATCCACCGTCACCGTCACCGGCGCCAACCTGAAGGCGCTCACCCATCCCCTCCGGGTGCAGGTGCTCGGTCTGCTGCGGACGTACGGGCCGGCGACCGCCACCACGCTGGCCCGCCGGCTCGGTCTGACCAGCGGCGCGCTGTCCTACCACCTGCGTCAGCTGGAGCGGTACGGCTTCATCGCCGAGGACACCGACCGGGGCAATGACCGGGACCGTTGGTGGCGGGCGGTGCACCGCAGCACCGAGTTCGACGCGCAGGGTCTCGACCCGTCCGCCGCCGAGGCGGGCGAGGCGTACGAGCAGGGGATCATCACCGCGCTCACCCGCTCCCTCACCAAGGCCCAGGCCGACCGGGCCGCCTGGCCGGTCGAGTGGCGGCGGGCGCTCACCCTGTCCGACGTGCTGCTGGAGCTGACACCGGCCGAGGCCGAGCGGCTGGAGGGCGACCTGATGGCGCTGTTCGCCTCCTACCCCCAGCTCGATGCGGAGCAGGGACCGCGTCCCGGCGCCTGGTCGGTCAGCGCCCGCTTCCAGATCGTGCCCCTGGGCTCGACCACCGACATCGACACTGACGCATGAACCCCCGGGTCTCGATCGTCGGGGTGCTCGCCACCATCGGCATCGCCACCGTCGGCCTGCGGGTCGCAGCCATCGCCGTCCCCTGGTTCGTGCTGACCACGAGCGGGTCGGCGCTGCAGACCGGTCTGGTGGTGGCTGCCGAGCTCGGGCCGTACGTGCTGGCCAAGGCGGTGGGCGGCCCCCTGGTCGATCGACTCGGCCAGCGCCGGGTGAGCATCACCGCGGACGTCCTGAGCGCCGGGCTGTTCGCCCTCATCCCCCTGCTGCACCACCTGGACGCCCTCCCGCTACCGGTCCTGCTGATCATCGTCGCGATCGCCGGCGCGCTGCGTGGCCCCGGCGACGCGGCGAAGCACACGATGGCGCCACTGGTGGCGACTGCGGCCGGCACGCCGTTGACCAGGGTGACCGGACTGGTCGGCGCCACCGAGCGATCGGCGGGACTGGTCGGACCGGGTCTGGCGGCGCTGCTGATCACCGCGTTCGGTCCAGCCGCGACCGTGCTGGTGACGGCGGCCTGCTTCGGGATCAGTGCCGTCGTGGTGCTCACCTGCGTCCCGGCCGCCATCGCGGGTCCTCGCGGGGTGGAGACGGGGCCTGAGACCTATCTGGTGCAGCTGCGGCATGGCTGGCAGTTCCTCGTGCGCGACCGGCTGCTGTTCGGTCTCGCGGTGATGATCGCGGTAACGAACCTGCTGGACGTGGCCAAGTCATCGGTGCTGCTGCCCGTCTGGGCCCGGGACACCGGCCACGGCATCGCAGTGATCGGCCTGCTGCTCACCTGCATGGCCGGAGCCCAGGTGGTCAGCTCGGTCTTCGCCTCCTGGCTCGGCGACCGGCTGCCCCGACGCACCACCTACTTCGTGGCGTTCCTGATCGCCGGCCCACCGCCGTACCTGGTGCTCGGTCTGGATGCCGATCTCTGGGTCGTCGTCGTCACCTACGTCATCGCCGGGTTGGCCTCGGGGCTGCTCAACCCCATGCTCGGGGCGATCATCTTCGAGCGGATCCCCCCGCGGATGCTGGGTCAGGTGACCGCGCCGCTGGACGCCCTGGCCTACGCCGGGATGCCGTTGGGCGGGTTGGTGGCGGCGGCGCTCGTGGCCACCGCCGGGCTCGGACCGGCTCTGCTCATCTCAGCCGCGCTGTACACCGCCGCGATCCTGGTGCCGGCCGTCGGCAACCGGGCGTCCTTCGACCCGCCGGCTCCACCGGGCACCGGCCCGGCGGAGATCGGAGCCGATCACAGCGCCGTGACGATCACGGCCAGCACCGGGGCGAGCACCAAGGACACGGCCAGCAGGTAGACCGCGGCGGCCAGCCCTCGCTGCTCGGTGCGACCGGGTCGTGACCCTTCCCCTCCGCTGACGGACCGGGGAGGACCTACTGGCCGGTGCGACCGTCCAGGCACTCGCGCAGCAGGTCGGCGTGGCCGCAGTGCCGGGCGTACTCCTCGATCAGGTGCACCAGCACATCACGCAGCTCGAGGTCGCCGTCGGGGTGCAGACCGAGCACGTCGAGGCTCTCGGCCCGTTCGACCCACTCCTCCGCGTACGCGATCTCGGCCCGCCAGGCCGCGAACGCCTCCTCGACGCAGTCGGCGGTCCCCACGGCTCCGTCGAAGTCGGCGTCCGGGTGCTCGAGCTTCCCGTACAGCCGCGGCAGGTCCAGCCGCCGGTCCATCACCCGCCGGAACCAGGACTGCTCGACGGCGGCCAGGTGCCGGACGAGTCCGAGCAGGGACATCGTCGACGGCGGGACGGACCGGGTGGCCAGCTGCTCCGGGGTGAGGCCGTCGCACTTCATCTCCAGCGTCAGCCGGTAGACCCGCAGGTAGTCGACCAGCGTCGCCCGCTCGCCCCTGGTCGGCCCGCCGCCCTGGCGAGGGTCCTGCTCCGGCGCCACCCACAGATCGCTCATGGTCCTCCTCGGACGTACCGACCCGTCCTCGATCGAGAGCCGGGTGTCGGTCGACGAGCCTAGGATCGGCGGGTGCGGATCGCCACCTGGAACGTGAACTCGATCGGGGCCCGGCTGCCCCGGCTGCTGGACTGGCTGGCCACCAGGGAGCCCGATGCGGTCGCCCTGCAGGAGACCAAGGCCGCGGACGGCGCCTTTCCGTACGCGGAGCTGGCCGACCTCGGCTACCAGGCGCTGCACGTCGGCGACGGTCGTTGGAACGGTGTCGCCGTGCTGTCCCGGCTCGGGCTCACCCCGGTGGCGACGGAGCTGCCCGGGCACCCCGAGCCGCGCTACGTGAGCGCCCGGTGCGGGCCGCTGACCATCACCAGCGTGTACGTGCCCAACGGCCGCGCCCTGGGGGATCCGCACTACGCCTACAAGCTCGACTGGCTGGCCACCCTGCGGTCGACGCTGCCCGACACCAGCGTCCCCACCCGTCAGGTGATCATGGGCGACTTCAACGTGGCCCCGACCGACGCCGACGTCTGGGACATCGCCGCGTTCGCCGGCTCGACCCACGTCACCGAGCCCGAGCGGGCGGCGGTCCGAGCTCTCACCGACACCGGCCTGGTCGACGTTCCCGCGCGACCCGGCAAGGGCGATCATCCCTTCACCTACTGGGACTACCGGGCCGGCATGTTCCACCAGGACAAGGGGATGCGGATCGACCTGGTGCTGGCCAGCCCCGAGCTGAGGGTGGACGACGCGTACGTGGACCGGGAGGCCCGCAAGGGCAAGCTGCCATCCGACCACGCGCCGGTGGTCGTGGACCTCGCGGTCGACGAAGCTGGGGGATGATGACCCCGCCGGGGTGAGTGTTCGCCGCGGCGACGATCCTCGAGACGGCGGTAGTGAGGCACGAGACGATGGCTGACCAGGCAACCCCGGTGGTCCACGGCAACCCGTTGCCGCGCGCCCTCACCATCCTGCTCGGACTGGCCGCGGCGGTCGTGGTCATCCTGGGCGCACGTGAGCTGGCCTGGTTGATCGGTCCCGTCTTCCTGGCGCTGGTCATCGTGCTGCTGGTGCACCCGCTGCACACCTGGCTGCGGCACAAGAAGGTGCCCGAGGGTCTGGCCCTGGTGGTGCTGCTGCTGGCGATCTTCGGGGTCCTGGTCGTGCTCGGCTCGATCCTGGTGCTCGCCGTCGGGCGGTTGATCACGGTGCTCCCGCAGTACGCGGCCGAGGCGGACGGGCTGGTGAGCAGCCTGCGCGACCTCCTGGTCTCCGCCGGCGTCAGCCGCGAGACGGCCTCGAGCATGCTGGCCGGCGTGAGCCTCGGCGCCGTCCTCCAGGCGATCACCCCGCTGATCAGCGGTGTCGTCGGTCTCGTCGCCAACGCGATCTTCCTGCTCAGCCTGATGCTGTTCCTCGGCATCGACGCCACCGGCGCGCTCGGCCGGATGGCGGCGGTGAACCGGCTCCGGCCGCGGCTCGGCGAGGCGTTCCGGATCTTCTCGGCCAACACCCGCCGCTTCCTCGGGGTCACGACGGTCTTCGCCGTGATCACCGGCTTCGCCGACACCCTGCTGCTGCTCTGGCTGGACATCCCGTTGGCCGTCCTGTGGGGTCTGCTGGCGGCGATCTGCAACTACATCCCGTACGTCGGCTTCGTCATCGGGCTGATTCCCCCTGCCCTGTTGGCGCTGCTGATCGGGGACTGGCCGCTGATGCTGACCGTGGTCGTCGCCTTCATCCTGCTCAACTCGTTGTTCACCTCGCTGATCCAGCCGTACTTCGTCGGGGACGCCGTCGGGGTCTCGATGCCGGTCACCCTGGTGGCGCTGGTGTTCTGGGGCTGGGTGCTCGGCCCGTTGGGCGCCATCCTGGCCATCCCCCTGACGCTGCTGGTGAAGGCCGTGCTGGTCGACACCGACCCCAGTGCAGCCTGGGCCACCGCCCTGTTCGGGTCGACCCGGGCGATGCGGCACGAGTCCGAGACCGAGCTCACCGAGGGCGACCAGCCGCCGCCCTCGGACGTCGAACCAGTCCACGCCGAGCCCGAGCCGACCGTTTGAGATTCCTCACAGTGCTGTCTCAGCGGGCTTGACGGCTCCGCCGAACGGCCTCAGCACTGCCACACTTCCTCCTCGTGGAGTTCCGTCGACAACGGCGTCGGGGCCTCCGACCAAAACCGGCACGTTCCATAGGAGTACCCCCGTGAACAGCTTCCTCGATTTCCTCTGGCTGATCATCGTCAGCTTCGCCTTCGTGGCGTACCTCATCATCTTGTTCCAGATCGTCACGGACCTGTTCCGTGACAAGGAGCAGAAGGGCTGGCACAAGGCCGTCTGGATCGTCTTCCTGATCCTCTTCCCGCTGCTCACCGCAGTCATCTACCTGATCGCCCGGGGCGGTGGCCTGGCCGAGCGCCAGGCGGCGTACCTGCAGCAGGCCAAGTCCGCCAGCGACAGCTACATCCGCGAGGTCGCTGGTCGCTCCCCGGCCCAGGAGATCGCCGACGCCAAGGCGCTGCTCGACGCCGGCTCGATCAACGCCGACGAGTTCGAGAAGATCAAGGTCAAGGCGCTCGCCTGACCTTTCCTGCGTGATCGTCAGTCCGCCTACGAACGCGTGCGCGGAGTGAGCCGACCGTCGTCGGCTTCGCTCTTGCGTACGCGTTCGTAGTCGTTCTCGGTCTTGTCCGCGTAGGCCGTCGCGTAGTCGGCGACGGCCTGATCGAAGCGGCTGTTCTGGCCCAGGTAGGCCGAGATCGCCACCCGGTCACCGGAGCGGGCGTGCGCTCGAGCCAGGGTCCAGCTGCAGGCGTCCGCGTACGTCTCCAGCTGGTCGGCGTTCAGCTGCGCCGGCTCGAAGGAACCCTTCCAGTCCCGGAACTGGCGGACGTAGTAGTCGCGGGGATAGCCCGACACCGCGGCGCTCTTCCAGCCCAGCAGGATGTCGCCGTACGCCTGCATCAGCCGCTGGCCCTCGACCACCCGACGGCCCTGGTGGGTGAACTCGTGACCGGGCACGAACGGCGCCAGCACGGACTGGGTCGCCTCCTTCGCTTGCAGGACGAGGAAGTCGTCCTCCTCCGCGCCGACCAGCAGCACCACCCAGGCCGACGTGCCGACACTGCCCACGCCGACCACCCGGCGGGCCATCCCGACCAGCCGGTATCGGCGGAGCAGCTGGCGGATCTCCGGTGTCACCGTCTCCGCGTACGACTCGAGCAGCTCCGCCATCCCGTGCAGCAGACTCTCCTGGTCCCGGTGCGGGGCGAGGTCGGCCAGCGGCACCAGGAACGGTGGGTCGGCGATCCACTCCGCATGGCCGTCGACGATCCGGATCAGCTTGCGGACCGCCTGCCGGCTGTCGCGCCGCTTGGCCTTCTCGGTCACCTTCTGGGCCTGGGCCAGATCCCGCTTGCCCGGCCGCAGCGCGATCCGCTCCAGCAGCCGGGTCGACATCTCCAGGTGCGCGTACCAGACCTCGGTCGCAGTGGCAGCGGCGAAGCGGGCCATCGAGGTGCGGTAGAACTCCCCGACCCGCGCGGTGATCCGCCGGCGGGCGGCGGCGTCCAGGCCGTTCTCCCGCCCGGCCAGCTCGAAGCTGGTGGCGAGCCGCTGGACGTCCCACTCGAACGGACCCGGATGGGTCTCGTCGAAGTCGTTGAGGTCGAACACCAGCCGCCGCTCGGGCGAGGCGAAGAGGCCGAAGTTGGACAGGTGCGCATCCCCGCACAGCTGCACCATCAGACCGGTGTGCGGCGCCTGCCCCAGGTCGGCGGCCATCAACGCGGCCGCGCCCCGGTAGAAGGTGAACGGCGAGACCAGCATCCGCTCGTAGCGGACCGGCACCAGCTCGGGGATCCGGGTGGCGTCCTGGGCGGTGAGGATCGTCACCGGGTCGGTCGGCGAGGCCACCAGCTCGGCCAGCGCCTGCCGCGGCAGCCGTTTCCGCGCCGCCCGCCCCTCCGCGACCTGGTCCTCGGTGCTCGGCAGCGCGTACGGCCACGTGGTCTCCACCCGCCTTTTGTACCGCTATCCACACCTATCGTGGTTCTTGCTCCAGAAGATCTCGCCGCCGACGGTCCAGTTGGTCGCGTACGGCAGAATCGACCCTCGTGATCGAGTACCGCACCCCCACCGAGATCGAGCAGATGCGACCCGCCGGGGCGTTCGTCGCCAGTGTGCTGACGGCGCTGAAAGCGAAGGCGGCAGTCGGGGTCAACCTCCTCGAGCTGGACGCCCTGGCCCACCAGATGATCCGCGACGCCGGGGCGGAGTCCTGCTACATCGACTACCACCCCTCGTTCGGGGCAAGCCCGTTCGGCAAGGTGCTCTGCACCTCGGTCAACGACGCCGTGCTGCACGGCCTCCCGTACGACTACGTGCTCGCCGACGGGGACCTGCTGAGCGTGGACTTCGCGGCGTCGGTCAACGGCTGGGTCGCGGACTCGGCCCTCTCTGTGGTGGTGGGAACTCAGCGAGAGGAGGACCTCAAGCTGATCGAGACCACCGAGGTCGCGCTGGCGGCCGGCATCGAGGCCGCTCAGCCCGGCGCCAAGATCGGCGACATCTCCTTCGCCATCGCCCGGGTCGCCACCCAGGCCGGCTACAAGATCAACACCGACTTCGGTGGCCACGGGGTCGGCCGCACCATGCACGGCGATCCGCACATCCCGAACAACGGCCGCCGTGGTCGCGGTCTGCCCCTGAAGCCGGGTCTGGTGATCGCCATCGAACCGTGGTTCCTCGGCTCGACGGACAAGATCTACACCGACGCCGACGGCTGGACCCTGCGCTCCCGGGACGGCTCCCGCGGCGCCCACTCCGAGCACACCATCGCCATCACCGCCGACGGCCCGCTGATCCTGACCGCCCGGGCCTGACGACCCGGACCGCGTTTTGTGCCGTTCTCGTCAACTATTGGTGCTGTTGCTCCAAAAGCCCGGGACGGTCAGCGATCCAGGGCCCGTTGCACCTCTCTGATGAACCGCCCCGGGCTCTCGGTCAGCACGTCCGGCGCGTAGCGAAGCAGCGTCCAACCGTCCGCGATGATGTCGTTCTGGCGCCTGAGATCGGCGGCGTGGGCCTCACTGGACGAGTGATAGCGGAAGCCGTCCAGCTCGACGGCCACCCGCTGCTCCTCGAAGCCGATGTCCAGCTCGGCGGTGCGCCCGTTCGAGAGCCGGATGGTCAGATTCACCACGAACCCGGCGATGCGGGCCTCCGTCAGCAGCCGGACACCGAGCCGTTCGAGATCCGAGTGCGCGCGGTCGCCGGTCCGCTCCAGCAGGCTGCGCATGGTCGTCGTACCCCAGGTGCCGCGGTTGCGCTCGAACGCCTCGAAGAGCTGATCGCCCGACACGATCCCTTCCTGCTTGCTGCGATCGATCAGCCGCACCCCGTGGCCTCGCCGAGCCCGGTCCAGGGCGACGGCCGCGCGGAGCACGGTGAGCGGTTGATCGAGCACGTTCAACCCTCGATGGACGACGACGTCGTACGGATCGACCCAGCGACGGAGGAGATACACCCCTGGCTGAAGCGTCCTGCGGGTCGTCGTCTCCACCTGGAACTCCCACCGGCGCGGCGGATCGGGGAGAAGGTTCCACCACCAGGCGGCGCCCAGTCCTGTCAGGACCCCGTTGTCCGCCCAGAGTGCCGCGGCCCGTACGCCCTGTTCCGGCGTGACCGAGGCGACGGCGGCTCGGTAGACCCGCGGAAGGACCGGCACCCAGTCCCCGACCTGCATCCGGTAGTTGATCTGGCCGATGGTCGCGCCGAGCTTCAGGGCCTGCGCCCGCGAGATGACCCCGCACTGCTCCGCCATCACTTCCCGAATCGCCGCTCTGTCCATGCTTTAGGACTAAGGACGCGAGCGGGATCCGACCGGGGTCTCGGCAGAACTGTGGATTTTGGAGCAAGAGCAACGACAGCTGTGGACAACGGCACAAAACGCGGGTCGCCGGGGCACGGTGCAAAGAACGGGGTCAGCGGTAGACGATCACCTTGTCGCCGACCCGAGCCTGGCTGAACAGGGACTGGATGCCGGAGAGGTTGCGGACGTTCACGCAGCCGTGGGAGGCGCCGTTGTAGCCGCGGGCGGCGAAGTCGGGTGAGTAGTGGACGGCCTGGCCACCAGAGAAGAACATCGCGTACGGCATCTTCGTGTGGTAGATCGTCGAGACGTGGTCGCGGGACTTCCAGCCGACCGAGAAGGCGCCCTCACGGGTCGGCAGCTCCTGGGAGCCGAAGCGGACGTCCATCTTCATCTGCGCCTTGCCGTCGATCACCCAGACCAGCGAGTTGGTGGACTTGCTGATGCACATGGCGCGACCGGTCAGGCACCGGGAGTCCAGTCCGGCGGCCGACGGCTTGGGAGTCCGGTTGTGCAGCTCGTCGTCGCTCGGCGTACGACTCATGGCGGTCAGCCGGTCCCAGGTGCGCTGATCGACCTCACCGGTGACCGGGATGGCCCGCTTGTCCTGGAAGCCCTTGACCGCGCTCACCGTCAGCGACCCGTACGAGCCGGTCACGCTGCCGGAGAACCAGCCGATCTGCTTCAGGCGCGCCTGCAGACCACGGACCCGGTCGCCGGTGTCGCCCTGGGCGAGGATGGCCGGGCCCGGGACGAGGCGGTTGTGCATCTCGTCGTCGGTCGGCTTGCGGGTCATCGACGTCAGCGTGGTCCAGGTGGTCTTGTCGACCGCCCCGGTCTGGTCGAGCTTCCGCTTCTCCTGGAACCCCTTGACGCCCTTCACGGTGCCGGACCCGTACGTGCCGCTGATGCTGCCGGCGTACCAGTCGAGCTGCCGCAGCCGGTGCTGGAGCTCACGAACCTTGGTGCCCTTGTCGCCCTTCTGCAGCATGGCCGCGACCGTCGGCGCAGGCTTGCTGGTGGGCTTGGCGGTCGGCGCTTCCGTCGTGGCGGACGGCACCGGGACCGCAGTGGTCGGTGCAACGGACGTGGTTGGCGAGGCAGGAGCCGAGACCTGGCTGTCCGGGGCCGGAGCGGCGAGGTCGGAGGGGATCTGGCCGCAGCCGGTCGCCACCAACCCGAACGTCAGAGCCCCGGCGACCGCCTCGGCCAACCGCAGGCGTCGCCCACCCTCACGGTGAGTTCTCGCTGCCGGCTGAACCGTCATGCCCTGTCCTTCGCGTCCCAGTGGTCACAGACGTCACACCGTAACCCGTGCGCACGACCCGATCCAGTCCGAGCGGCAGCTGCGACCGACCCGTTACCCGTCGTTCATGCCGAGGTCGAGAAATTTGAGCGCTTCAGCAGTCTCCGAGTCCGCGCCGTGATCAGCGGGGGCGGACGTTCTTGCTGAGCTTGCTCAGGCCGTCACGGATCTTGGCCTGGTTCTCCGGCTTCTGCAGCTCGCGCGTCGCGATCTGGATGACCTTGGCCGCCACCGCGCCCTTGGCGAGCTTTCCCAACATGCCCATCTGATACTCCTTGTTCGCGCACCCGCTGGGGTCGGGTGCCGGACTCTCCACGATAAGTCGGGCGTCCAAGGACACACTCGAACGACCTCACCTGCAGACGGGATCTCGATGTCCAGCGCGCGGACCTACTGGAACCACAACACGGCCTATCACCCGTGGATCGTGAGGGTCCTCGGACGACGTGCTCGGGTGCTCGACGTCGGCTGCGGCGACGGGCTGCTGCTGCAGCGGCTCGCACCGACCGTCGGTCACCTCGTCGGCCTGGAACCGGATGCGGCCGCAGCGACGGCCGCGCGGTCTCGTCTCGCCGATCTCTCCTCGGTCGAGGTGATCCAGACCGGTTTCCTCGACTACCGACCCATCGCGCCGTTCGACGGGATCGTCTTCGTCGCGAGCCTGCACCACCTCGAGCTGGAGACCGGGATCAGCCGAGCCTGCGAGCTGCTGGCGCCCGGCGGGATGCTGGTCGTCGTCGGTCTGGCCGCCGAGCACGGCGTGGCCGACCATCTGCGGTCGGCCCTGAGCGTGCCGGTCAACCGGGTGATCGGTCGCCTGCGGCACGAGCAGGGGGACATCGGCGTGCCGGTGGCCGAGCCCGTGGAAACGTACGCCGATCTGCGCCGGGTGGTGCGATCGGAGCTGCCCGGCGCCCACTTGCGCTATGGACTGCACTATCGCTACCTGCTGCGCTGGACCGCGCCGCCGACCCACCGCCCCCGGCTCGTCGGCCCGTAGCGCAGGCGTGACCCTAGTCTGGACGGATGCCCCTCACCCTGTGCGTCCTGCTGTGGTCCGTCGACGGACAGGAAGGGCAGCTGTCGGCGTACGAGGACGAGGTGCTCGCGCTCATCCCCGAGTACGGCGCGACCGTGCTGTCACGCGTACGCCGGACCGGCGGGACGACCGAGCAGCCGTACGAGGTGCAGGTGATCGAGTTCCCCGACCAGGCAGCACTGGACGGCTATCAGGCCGACCCGCGCCGGACCACCCTGGCCGGCATCCGTGACCAGGCGATCGCCCGGACCGACATCGTCCCGGTCACCACGGTCACCGGCGACTGATCAGTTCGCCGGTCGCCGGCCGCCGGTGACGGAAAGTTGCCTCTCGACGACGACACGCCGTGGGACACGCCGAGCAGCTGCCCGCGAGACGCAGGTTTCCGTCACTCCGCCCGCCGAGGACAGACGTTCAGCGACGGCCGAGTGACTTCGCGAGCGCCTTCGCCTCCTTGGCCGGCGCCCGCGAGCCCCAGAGATCGCCGCTGCGCAGACGGGCGCTGGACAGCTCCTCGAGCGCATAGAGCAACCTCGGGCCGTACTCGGCCAGATTCTGCTCGGCGCGCGGCCGGAGCAGCTCGACCACCCGCTCGTTGAGTGCCCGGGCCTCCTTGCGGTCGCCGCGGCTCCGGGCGTCCTGCCAGAGGCGGTGTGCGACGCCGAGCTCGTCCTCGACCGGCTCCGGCTCCGGCTCCGGCTCCGGCTCGGGTTCGGGCACCGACTCGACGACGGTCTCGTCCTCCAGTGCCTCGACGGCCACAGGTTCGGGAACGACCGGTGCCGGCTCCACCCGTTGCGTCTCCTGCGGCGCGGCCTCGACCGGCTGGTCGGCGACCTGGGCGGGCTCGACCGTCTGCGCTTCGGCCGGCTGCACCTGAACCGGCTCTGATGTCGGTTCCGCCTCGCTCTCCCGCTCGACGGCAACCGCTTCGTCCTCGCTCGTCAGCGTCTCCGGCTCGCTCGACGCGCTCTGTTCCTCGCGCGCTCGCCGTTCCCCCTCCAGCCACTCGGCCTCGGCTCGGGCGGCCTCTTCCTCTCGCTCGCGGTCGATCCGGTCCTGGTTCTCCTGAGCCACTCGGGCACGGTCGGCTTCGTCGCGGTCGGCCTGCTCGCGAGCCTGGCGCTCCCCCTCCAGCCACTCAGCCTGAGCCTGCTCCCGCGCTGCTCGCGCAGTCTCCGCCCGCTCAGCCTCAACCCGTTCCGCCTCAAGCCGCTCCGCCTGAGAGTCCACAGCCTCAACCGGCTCAGCCTCAACCCGCTCAGCCTCAACCCGCTCAGCGGCAGAGTCCGCGGCCGACTCCGCTTCGGCCCGCTCGAGCTCGGCGATCTCGGCCTGCAGGCGTTCCAGCTCGAGTCGCTCGATCTCGGCCGGATCCGCGGCCCGACGCTCCGCTTCGCGCTGGGCGAAGGCGGCCCGTTCTGCCTCGAGTCGCTCGGCCTCGATCCGCTCCTCCTCCAGCCGGTGCGCCTCGATCCGCTCCTCACGCCGACGCTGGCGCTCCCGCCGCTCCGCCTCGGCCTCCGCGGCCAGTCGTTCGGTCTCCGCCCGGGCCGTCTCGATCCGTTCGAGCTCGCGACGGGCCGCCTCGGCCCGCTCGGCCTCCGCCTGCTCGGCCGCCCGGCGGTCGGCCTCGGCGCGCTCGGTCTCCCGACGAGCAGCTTCCCGACGGGCTTCCTCCAGCCGCTCCTGCTCCAGCCGCTGGGCGACACTCCGCTCCGCGGCGAGGCGATCGGCCGCCTCCCGCTGCAGCTCGGCCTCCAGCGCGGCCACGCTGGACGCTGTGCTCGCGGTCGCTCCCGCGTAGGCGGTTTCCGGGTCCAGCGGCTGCCACTGCACCGCCCCGCTGCCGCGCGGGATCCCGGTCGAGAGCGCGGCCGCCGCCTTGCGCTCCGGCGCGGGGCGGGCCGCCAGGGTCTCGGCGACCAGCTCGGCCTCGTCGGCCCGGCCGAGCTTGCGCAGGTCACGGACGAGATCGCCCAGCGAGCCGGCCAGCTGCACCCGGGCCGTCTCGTCCTTGGTGGCCAGGCCGCCGAGCAGGTCGATCAGCTGTCGTCGGGTGACCAGACCCAGATCCACCTCACCGACGGCGAGCAGCCGGTCGGCCAGGTCCCGGTAGACGCCGAACAGAGGCTCCGCCAGCCGCTGCAGCAGGGCCGGGCTCAGCCGACCCGGCTGGGCCAGCCGACCGTCGACCAACCGGTCGTAGGTGTCCCGCGCCGCGTGCAAATGTGTCAGGGCGTCGTCGGCCAGGCCGCCCGCCCAGCGAGCATCGGAGACCAGGCGGTCGGCATCCACCACCACGTACGCCGCGGCGGGGTCCGTCCGCAGACCCGCCTCCGCCAGGCGCTGCAGTGCGGCGTCCGCGTACGCATTCGCGGTCGCGACGTCGTCACCGGCCAACGCCCCGCGAGCCGTGCAGGCCAGCGCCCACACCACGGTGCTCGGGGAGAGCGCCTCCGCCAACGACCGCGACCCCACCTGCTCCCGCAGCTCCGCGAACGACGCGACGGTCTGCCCCGCCGCCTCGGGAAGTCCGGCTGCGGCCTGGATGACAGCGAGGTGAACCACCGCTGTCGCATACCGTGCGGCGTCGGCCACCGAGGTGTACGGACCGATCGGCCCGTTCACCGTCAGCTGCTGGGCCGCCAGCTTGACCGCCTCCTGCGCCTCCGGCGCCGCCACCGTGTAGGCGTGGCCGAGCAACCGGTGCTCGGTCAGCGCGACGAGAGCGTCGGCCAGCTCGGCCGTACGGGTCGGGTCGGAGCCGACCCAGCCGCGGAGCCGTTGCACCGCCGACGCGAGCTGCTTGGCCCGCTGGGCGTACGGATCCTGCGGCTGCTTGGGCCGGTTCTGCTTGTTCTGCTGCTGGGGCATCGTGCCTTCCGGGGCTGACTGCGCCCTCGATCCTGCCAGACGACGCACCCGCACCCGTCGCGCGCGGATCAGTCGCTGGTCACCGTGGTCGCGTCGTAGTCGGCCAGCTCGTCCCCGTCCGGCCGCTCGTAGACCCGGTCCCAGTCCTCGAGGTCGCTGCGGGAGATGGGCGGGTCGATCTGCCCCCGCTGCTGGATCCGCCGCCACAGCTCGTCCAGCGGAGGATCCAGGAAGACGAGCTCCACCTGCGCCCCGAGCGTCCGAGCCTCCACCCGGAGTCGGCCACGTTCCTCATGACCCCAGGTCCCCCACTCGATGATCACCACGTTGCCGGCGCGCAGCAGGTCGCAGGCCACCTCCCACTGCAGACGCTCGACCCGGTCCCGCTGCAGTCCGTCCCACAGGTTGACCTCCAGCGCCTGGAGCCAGTCGTCCGGGCACAGCCGAACGCCGCTGCGCTCGACCGCCAGGCTGCGTGCCGTGGTCGTCTTCCCCGCCCCGGGCAGTCCGCAGACCATGATCAGCACCGGTTCTCTCACATATCCTCTTCCGTCGCGCCGGCCCGCCGTCAGCGAGATTCTGACGGCCGACGTCGTGAGGCGGCAAGCGTCGATCCGACGTCTGGACAGACCGGGCCGGGGCCGTTGGCGGCTATCGTCGCGACCATGATCATCTCGGCGGTGGACGGGCACCCGGTGCGTCTCCGAGAACCACACGACCTCGGCTTCCTGCGCCGCTGGGGCGCGGTGTTCACGGTCCTGGACGACCAGGACTCCGGGAACCTCTGCTTCGGGTTGGTGGACGGGGCGGACCGCGTCTTCGTCAAGTACGCGGGGGCGTCCACGGTCCGCTACGACGGCCGGCTCACCGACGCAGTGGCCACCGCTCGACGGGCGGCGACCATTCACCGCGAGCTGGCCCACCCGACCCTCATCCGGTTGCGCGAGGCGGTCGACATCGGGGGTGGTGGGTTCGCCCAGGTCTTCGACTGGATCGAGGCCACGCCGCTGGGTCGTCAGTACGGTCAGTCCGCCCGGGTGGCGGAGCTGACCCTGCCGCAGCGGGTCGCCGCGGTCCAGCAGATCTACGACTTCCAGACCCATGCGGCCGCCCTCGGCTGGGTCGCGGTGGACCTCTACGACGGGTCGCTGATGGTCGACCTCAAATCGGGTCGGGTGACGCTCTGCGATCTCGACGTGTACGAGCGAGCGCCGATGATCAACCGGCAGGGACGGATGTGGGGCTCCACCCGGTTCATGGCGCCGGAGGAGTACGAGCTCGGGGCGGTGATCGACGAGGTGACCAACGTGGTGGCGCTCGGCGCGCTCGCCCACACCTTCCTGGGCGACGACGAGTCCAAGGACCGTGCGGCGTGGGTGGGCACCGATGACCAGTTCGCCGTTGCCGCCCGGGCGCTGGACCCGGTCCGCGAGCGCCGGTGGCCGTCGGTCGCCGCGTTGGCCGACGCCTGGCGTACGGCGACGGGCTGAGCTCAGACCGTCGCGACGGCCGCCGCCGCCAGCGCGGTGATCGAGGCCCAGTCCTCGGCCTGGATCGAGGCCTTCGGGGTGAGCCAGGTGCCGCCGACCGCGGCCACGCCCGGGCACGGCCAGGTAATCGCGCAGGTTCTCCGGGGTGACCCCGCCGGTGGGGCAGAACCGCACCTGGGGTACGGGCCCGCCGATCGCGGCCAGGTAGGCCGGGCCACCGGCCGGGCCCGCCGGGAAGAACTTGAGCTCGGTCAGCCCGTGGTCCAGGGCGGTCAGCACCTCACTCACCGTGGCGACCCCCGGCAGCACCGGCACCGGGGCCGCCGCGAGCCGCTGCAGCAGAGACGGGCTCGCCCCAGGACTGACCAGGAAGTCGGCGCCCGCGTTCAGGGCCTGCTCGACGTGCGCGGGGGTGAGGATCGACCCGACGCCCAACGCGATGTCGGGCACCTCCGCGGCGATGGCGGCCACGGCGTCCAGGGCCCGCGGCGTCCGCAGAGTGATCTCGATGATCGACGACCCTCGCCGCCACCAGGGCCCGGGCCAGCGGCACGGCGCTGGCGGGATCGTCGATCACCACGACCGGGATGACCGGCGACACATCGAGGGGGCTGGTGGACAGGCTCATCGGCCCGTCTCCTCTCGGGACTGCAACTCCGCTGGTGTTGCAGCACCCGCGAAGTCGGTCTGGGTGAACTCCGCTGGTGGTGCAGCACCCGCGACGTCGGATTCGGGGCCGGGCGCGGTGGCCAGATGCGCGCGGGTCTGCGCCAGGGTCGGCACCAGACCGGTGCCGCCCCGGCCGCCGACCACCAAGGACGAGGCAGCAGCGGCCAGCCGGGCGGCGGTGAGGAGGTCGTCGCCGAGCACCAGCCGGGCGGTCAGCGTGCCCACGTACGCGTCGCCGGCGCCGGTCTGGTCGACCACGGCGGGCGCCGGGACGGACGGGATCCACGCGGAGACGTCAGCGTCGACCACCTGGACACCGGCGGCCCCGCAGGTGACCGCGACGATCTCGGTGCCCAGTCCCCGCAGCTCCCCGGCCGCTGCCTCCGCCGACGACGCCCCCAGCAGCGCGGCGGTCTCGCCGGGGTGGGACGGGGTGACCAGCCAGGCGTCCGGGGCGAGCTCGCGAAGCAGGTCTGCGGCCGCGCCGGCGGAGCTCAGCCGGGGTCGGTGGTTGGGGTCGTAGACGAACCGGGTCGCGACCCGGGCGGCGTGCCGGACGGCTTCCCGGGCCGAGGTGGAGATCGCGCCGCCGATCCCGCTGGCCACCACCGCCCCGGCTCGCGGCAGGACCTCCGCCGGCAGGTGACCCGGACCCAGCGAG
Organism: uncultured Actinomycetota bacterium; assembly: GCA_963794405.1. Lineage (GTDB taxonomy): Bacteria > Actinomycetota > Actinomycetes > Propionibacteriales > Propionibacteriaceae > Microlunatus. The sequence goes on along the minus strand of CAWCDP010000009.1, from coordinate 1,864,260 downwards.
GAGCCGACGCTGCCCGACCGGGCGTAGCTGAACTCCCGCTCCCCCGTCGGGTCGCTGTGCACCAGATACATCCCTTGCTGACCGGACGCGAAGTGGAGCAGGTCGGTGCCGATGCCGAGCTCGGCGATCCGGGCGGCGATGGCTCGGCCGAGGTCGTCGTCGGTCAGCACCGCGACCAGACCGGTGCGCGCGCCGGCCGCCGCCGCTGCGGCGGCGACGTTCAACGCATCACCCGAGATCCCCAGGACGGCGGGGACGTCGTGACCGAACGGGGCGGTGGTGGCGACCTCGACCAGCACCTCGCCGAGGCAGATCACGTCGTACGCGGGTGTGCTCACGGTGCTCACCAGTCGTGGATGGAGCCGTCGAGCCGGCGGTTCACCGGCAGGTACTTCGGGTCGTACGGGAAGCGCGCCGCGGCCTGCTCGTCGAACGTGACCCCGAGGCCCGGCAGGTCGCCGGGGTGCATGTAGCCGTCGGCGAACGCGTACGCGCTGCCGAACACCTCGGCCGCCTCCGGTCGGTGTCCCATGTACTCCTGGATGCCGAAGTTCGGGATGGTGAGGTCGACGTGCAGCGCGGCGGCCATGGCGATCGGCGACAGGTCCCCGGGCCCGTGCGAGCCGGAGCGGACCCCGTAGAGGTCGGCCAGGGCGAAGACCCGCTGCAGGTGGGTGATCCCGCCGGTGTGCGACACCGAGGTGCGGATGTAGTCGATCAGCCGCTCGGTGATCAGCTGCTGGCAGTCCCAGATGCTGTTGAACACCTCGCCGACCGCGATCGGGGTGGTGGTGTGCTGACGGATCAGCCGGTACGCGCTCTGGTCCTCGGCCGGGGTCGGGTCCTCCAGCCAGAACAGCCGGTACGGCTCCAGCGCCGCCCCCAGCCGCCCGGCCTCGATCGGGCTGAGTCGGTGGTGCACGTCGTGCAGCAGGTGCAGCCCGTAGCCGAACTCGTTCCGCAGGTGCGCCATCATCTGCGGCGCGAAGTCCAGGTAGGCCCCGGTCTCCCAGGTGTCCTCCTGGGGCAGGTTGCCGCTGGCCGGCTCGTAGATCCGCCCGTCCGCCTTGTCGGCGGCCTTGGCGATCCCGTACGTCTTCTCGATCCCGGGGATCGCTGCCTGGGCACGGATCGCGAGGTAGCCCTGGTCGAGGTGGTCCTGGACGTCGCGGCTCAGCTCCTCCAGCGTCGACCCGCTGGCGTGGCAGTAGACCATCACGCCGTCCCGGGCCGCCCCGCCGAGCAGCTGGTAGACCGGCAGCCCGGCCGCCTTGCCCTTGATGTCCCACAGGGACACGTCGACGGCCCCGATGGCGGTCATGGTCACCGGACCCCGACGCCAGTACCCCCCCTTGTAGAGGTAGGACCAGGTATCGGTGATCCGGCGGGCGTCGCGACCGATCAGCAGCGGGCAGACGTGGTCACGCAGGTAGGAGGCGACCGCCAGCTCGCGGCCGTTGAGGGTGGCGTCACCGATGCCGGTGACCCCGTCCTCGGTCTCGATCACCAGGGTGACGTAGTTGCGGCCGGGCGAGCTGACCACCACGCGGGCGTCGGTGATCCTCATCGGACGATCCTCTCGCGAGGGACCCGCACTGGTCCGCCCGCCCCGGCGCCGGTGCGCTCAGAGACGACCGATCCAGTCCACGACGCTCTCGCCGGCGAGGCCGTCCAGCGGCGCGACCGCCCTCGTCGGGAGGGCGTAGGCGGCTTGGATGGCGCGCAGCGCCGCGGTCTCCAGAGTGGCAGCGCTGCCGGCCTGGAGCCGCGTCAGCACCGCCGGCGGGAGCTGTCGGGCGGTCGGCGCCTCCGTGTTGACCAAGGTGATCAACGGGTCGGCGGTGGCACGGTCGGCGCGGCTGGCCAGCAGCATCCCCAGCAGGACCATGTCACCCCACTCCGCCCCGACCTGACGGGCCAGAGCGGTCCGTGCGGGGCCGGTCGCCTCGCGGAGCTGGGCCATCAACGAGGCACCCTGGGCCCGGTAGCCCGCCAGCTCCAGGCGCGCCTTGTCCACGAGCTGCACCTTCCCGCCACCGGCGGCCTTGTCGTCGACCGCGTGCTGCAGCTCGTGCACGACCACGCTGCGCTGGTAGGGGTTGGTGATGTCCAACCCCGAGGGCAGGTAGATGGTGTCGCCCTTGTGGCCGGAGTCCTGGCCGACCGACACGTAGTCGGCGTTGTGGGTCGGGCCCCCGGGCATGGCGCCGGCCGACACCTGGTCGACGTGGATGCTGCCGGCGGCGATGTCGCCGAACAACGGGTGGGACTCGGCCTTGGCGACCGCGAGCACCGCGGCGGCGAGCGCGAGATCCCCGGCGGTGCCGTCCGAGGCCGCCTTCACCATCCCGTGCAGCAGGTCGACCCGCGGCAGACCGTGAGCCTGGGCGAGCGTCAGAGCCGCCGCCACCGTCGCAGCGAAGCCACTGGTCATCGCCGTGATGGCCACGGTGGCCGCCGCCTCCGCGGCGGTGAGGTGGGCGAACATGCCGGTCAGGTCGTGGCCCCGCAGGGCCGTGCCGGCCGCGCTGACCTCGGCGTCGACCCCGGCCGGCACCTGAGGACGATCGACGGCCTCGACCTGGGCCCGCCGCGCCGGTGTCACCGTCCCGGCGGCGAAGGTGATCGCGTCGCCCGCGGACCTGAACGGGGCCGACCGCAGGGCGCGGGCGTTGCCAGGATCCAGCAACCCGGCCATGAACAGCTGCTCGTGGTCGCTGACCGAGTCGTCCCCGGCCAGGGCCGCCGTCCGCAGTGCCGAGAGCTCGGCGGCGCTCACGGCACCGTCCCGCACGCTGGTCTTGGCGACCCGCGCGAAGCCGACCGTGACATCGCGCCCGACGATGAACTCGTGGCCGGTCAGCACACCGCCCACCGTCACCGCTCGCCGTTGGATTGCCGTGGCGGTGGCCCGGTTGCCGGCGGTGCGCTGCAACCGCAGGACCGCCTCCAGCCCGGGATGGTGTGGCGTCGAGGGCGACGCGGAGGTCGACGGGACCGGCGTGCGCGCTCGGTCCCGCCACCGCGGCAGACGATCGCGAGGCATCCTCAGCATGGTCGCACCCGGGACACCGCCCGGGGAAGCAGCAGGGAAGGCCGGGGAAGCAGCAGGGGCGGCCGGATGGCTCGGTCCGAGACTGACCGCGTGACCACCTTCCTGGGCTCGGGCTGCGGCATCGGGTCGCGACCCTCAGCCGGTAGCGTCGAGCGACATGACCTCGTCGACCTCAAGCTCCCTCCCCGATCTGACCGGCCGTACGGTGATCGTCACCGGCGCCACCAGCGGCGTCGGACGGGCCACCGCGGCCGCCCTGGCCGGCGCGGGCGCCCGGGTGATCCTGGCGGTGCGCAACGAGGCCAAGGCCGCCGACGTCGGCGGGGAGATTCGACGACGACACCCCACCGCCCCGATCGAGGTCCGCGCGCTCGATCTCGCGGATCTGGCCTCCGTACGGACGTTCGCCGCCGCCTGGAGCGACCCGGTCGACGTCTTGATCAACAACGCCGGTGTGATGGCGACCAGTCGGACCGAGACCGCCGACGGTTTCGAGCTGCAGTTCGGGACCAACCACCTCGGGCACTTCCTGCTGACCACGCTGCTGCTGCCGCTGATCGGCGACCGCGTCGTCGTCGTGGCCTCCGACGCCCACCGCTGGGGACATCTCGACCTGGACGACCCGCAGTGGGAGCGTCGGCGCTATCGAGGATTCGGAGCGTACGGACAGAGCAAGCTGGCCAACCTGCTGTTCACCCTCGAGCTGGACAAGCGGCTGCGCTCGAGCGGTCGGCGTGCCCTGGCGGTGCATCCCGGCTGGGTGCGCTCGGGTCTGGGACTGGGCCAGCACGGCTCGCTGGCGGCTGGGCTCTCGCAGGGGGCCGGCTCACTCTTCGGCCAGAGCCCCGAGGCCGGAGCGCGTCCGACGCTGGTGGCGGTGACGCAGGATCTGCCGGGCAGCAGCTACGTGGGACCCGACGGTCTGGGCGCCAACCGCGGCGAGCCCACCCTCATCGGCAGGAGCCGTGAGGCCGGCGACGCCGCTCTGGCGCGCCGACTCTGGGAGCTGTCCGAGCGCCTCACCCGATGACCGCCCGCTGACCCGACCACCCGACCACCCGACCCAGGCGTCTCACCCGAGCCGCGGGGCGGTGCTCGAGAGTGCTCCTGTTCAGACCCGCGACCCGCCCGGTACGGGCTGCTGACCGCTCGTGTCAGTCGGCGGCTCCCGGGCTCGTCCGGTCGAGGAACGCCAGCACCCGCTCGGTGAGCAGCCGGGTCGCCTGCTCGTCGTAGGACGGCAGGAACCGGTCCTCGAACAGGTGCACGTCGCCGGGGTAGAGGTGCAGCTCCGCATCGGGCACCTCGGCCACGATGGCGCGCGCCGCCTCGACGTCGCCCTCGCCGGCGAAGATCGGGTCGGCGTCCATGCCGTGGATCTGCACGGGCACGCCCTCGGGCCACGGACCGAAGGCCCACTCGCCGGTGATCGGCAGACACGCCTCGAGCAGGACCGCACCCGCCGCGCCGGGCCGGGTCTGAGCGAGCCGTTGGGCCTGCATCACCCCGAACGAGATGCCCAGGTAGACCAGCCCGGACGGCAGATCGGCGACCGCGGCGTCGGCGAGCGCCTCCGCATCGGGGGCCTCGGGACCTCCGCTGAAGGCTGCCCCGGCCTCGATCGAGTCGAACACCCGGCCGGCGTACAGGTCCGGAGTGTGCACGGTGTGCCCGGCCGCCCGGAGGTCATCGGCCAGGGCCTCGACCCCCGGCGTGAGTCCGAGGATGTGGTGGAACACGACAATGTCAGCCATGCCGCGACGCTACGACCACCCGCTGACAACCAGTCGATGAGCGAGTCGATGGATCGGCTGGCTCAGATCGGTGGCTTCATCTGCCAGCGTCCATGCTCGTCTTCGGCATCCGTGGAGGAGCTGTTCGCGGTGCAGCGCGCCGAGATGCGGCTGTCTTGCTCCGTTGTCCGCTGTCCGCGGTGCGCCATGCTTGCGTGAAGCGCCGGGTGGAAGAGTGTGTTGCGGTCGGTCCGGCCGCACAACAGGAGGTTTCGTGACCAGTACTCCCGAGTCCAACCTCCCGGAGGTGGCTGCCGCCGAGCCGTCAGCGACGGCACCCACTGCCCCGACACCGATCGAGCATGCGGCGCGTGGCCACGGTGCTCTGGGGGCCCTGGCGCTGGCCGCACTCGGCGTGGTGTTCGGCGATATCGGTACCAGCCCGCTGTACTCGCTGCAAACGGTCTTCAGCGCTGACCACAACGCCGTCCAACCCTCTCGCGAGGACGTGTTCGGTGTCATCTCGATGGTGTTCTGGGCCATCACCATCGTGGTCTCTTATGGCTATGTGTTTCTTGTCATGCGAGCCGACAACGACGGCGAGGGTGGCATCTTGTCTCTCGTGGCCCTGTTGCGGCGGAAGCTCGCGGACCGTCCCAGACTGATTGCGATCACGATCGTCATGGCCATTGTGGGAGCCGGTCTCTTCTACGGCGACAGCATGATCACGCCCGCGATCTCGGTGATGTCCGCTATCGAGGGTTTGTCCGTGGTCAACCCAGGTTTCGGCCGATTTGTCCTGCCGCTGGCAGTGCTCGTGCTCACGGTGTTGTTCTCGGTGCAGCGCTTCGGGACGTCGCGGGTCGGCAGCCTCTTCGGTCCCATCATGATTCTCTGGTTCGTCTCGCTCGCCTGCCTCGGCCTGCCGCACGTCCTTGCCGATCCCGAGATCCTGGGCGCCATCTCCCCACACCACGCCGTCGAGTTCGGCTTGAGGAACCCGGGAATAGCCTTCATCGCGGCAGGTGCGGTCGTTCTCACAGTGACCGGAGTTGAAGCGCTCTACGCCGACATGGGCCACTTCGGGCCCAAGCCGATCCGGCTCGCCTGGTTCCTCCTGGTCTTCCCTTCCCTGGTGATCAACTACATGGGGCAAGGTGCCGAGATCCTTCAAGACCCGGCCAGCGTGGCCAATCCGTTCTTCCTCCTGGCTCCGGACTGGGCGCGCATCCCCTTGGTCATCCTGGCCACCCTGGCCACGGTGATCGCCTCACAGGCCGTCATTTCAGGCGCCTTCTCCGTATCGCGCCAGGCCGTTCGCGCAGGTTTGCTGCCGCGTCTGAACGTGAAGCACACCTCCCAACAAGAGAGCGGACAGATCTACGTCGGCTCCATCAACTGGATCCTCTTCGGCGGCGTCGTGCTGCTCATCGGCATCTTCGAGAGCTCCGAGGCACTGGCCAGCGCCTACGGTCTCGCAGTGACCGGCACCCTGCTGCTGGAGATGTCCATCTTCTTGATGCTGGCGGGATTCGTGTGGCGGGTAGCCCCCTGGAAGATCGTCGTCGCCGTCACGCTCATCCTCGGCGTCGAGCTGTTGTTCTTCCTGGCCAACCTGGCCAAGATCGCCCATGGGGGCTGGCTGCCCCTGTTGATCGCCACCATCGTGGTGCTGGTCATGCTGACCTGGCGCAAAGGCGCCGCCTCGGTCCACGCCAAACGACGCGACATCGAGGGCCCGCTGTCCGACTTCATCGAGATGGTCCACGCCCGGCAGATTCCACGCGTGCCCGGCTTGGCTGTCTTCCCCCACCCGGACAAGGAGACCACCCCGCTCGCCCTGCGGCGCAACGTCGACTTCAACCAGGTCCTGCACGAGCACATCGCCATCGTCAGCATCGTCAACGAGAACGTCCCCCACATCCGCCACGTCGACCGGGCCAAGGTCGACAGCCTGGACTACGCCGACGACGGCATCATCCACATCAGCTACCGCGTCGGGTTCAACGACAGCCAGGACATCCCCCGCGCGCTCGACTGGGCCCGCGGCAGCGGACCGGAGACCACGAGCTTGGATCCCGATCGCGCCTTCTACTTCCTCTCGTCCCTACGTCTCACTCGTAGGGACGTTCCCACGCTTCCGCGGTGGCGGCGCACGCTGTTCCTCTGGCTGGCCGGCAACGCCGCGGACCGCACCGGCGTGTTCCATCTGCCGCCCGAGCGCACAGTCGTCGTGGGCAGCCACCTGGAGGTGTAGCTGGATGAGTGCGGGGTAGCCAGGCTCCCTTGAAGTGCCCTGACCGACCGTCTACCGAGACATCTGGCGACGCGGACGATCGGATCTGGCGAGATCCGCCGGCCTCACTTCGGTTCCGGGTACCGAGTCGCCGGTTCTTGGACCGTGAGATCGAACGTCTGGGCGATGAGAGCGGCCGCCGCTTCGGCGGTGGTGGTGTCGGTGTCGATCTCGAGGTCGACCGGCGGCTGCTCGATGGCGTCCCGAACGTTGCGTAGGCGGCAGAGCACCGTGAGATCGCTCAGCTTGTGGAAGTTCCGGCGGTCGGCGTTCACGATGCGCCGCTCCTGCTCGCTGTCGGTGACCAGCAACCGCACGAAACGGATCTTGCCCCCAGATGACTCGACAGCCGCGCGTGCTCGAGCGGGGAAGCCCGGCGGCACGGTGGCTTCCGGAGCGAAGGTGAAGGTGAGCGATCGACCCGCACGGGCGGCGTCTGCGAAGACCTGGAGCCAGAACTGTTCGCGCAGCCGCACGAACGGCTCGCTTCCGAAGGGAAACACGGTGGTCAGGGCATCGACGACCAGGTGGTTGTGGAAGACCGGGTAACCGACGAGCGCTTCCAGAGCGCGCGCGATGGTCAGCTTTCCAGCGGCTGCGGTGCCATGCAGGAAGATCAACTCCATGTCCTCAGGTTCCCACGCTGTCAGGCTGCTGAGATGCGGCTGTACCTGTCATCGTTCCGGCTGGGACAACACCATGAGCACCTGCTGCGGCTCGCCGGGAACGGTCGCCGCACGGCGCTCGTCCCGAACACGTTGGACAACATCCCGGCCCAGGATCGCTCGGAGGGTCTACGCCGCGATCGCGCAGAGCTCGAGGCAGCTGGCTTGACGGTTGAGATGCTTGACCTGCGACAGCACGACGCCATCGCCTCCCGCTACACGGAACAGGGGCAGCAGCACTGGGCGCTCAGCGATGGCCAGGTCCTGCTCGTCGAGGGTGACAGGGCGACAGTCCTCTGAACCAGCGTCTGCGCCCAGCGCATCCGGCTGGCGCAGGCGGACCCTTCTCTGCGACGCGCCGACCCACGGTGACTATGGTCGGGTGGAAGAGATCTACCCCGTCACGGACGTCTTGCTGCCTTTCGCCGGGTGGGCCAGGTGAGCCAGACCCGGCACCACGCCAGGTCGGCACGATGTCGAGAGACTCTTGACGCCAGGTGTCGGGCCGAGCCCTGACACGCCACTCGCAATCGGCCGATACGGCCGGCCCGGAGGACCCAGCGATGCCGCTGCACACCATCAAGGCCCTCACCACCGAGACGTTCCCTGCGTGGCTCGCCCTCGCCGAGAAACACAACGGGGTGTGGGGCGGCTGCTACTGCTCCTACTTCCACGGTGACACCCAGAACACCATCAAAGATGACTACGACCGAGCCACCTTCAAACAACGGCTTGTCGCCGAGAACGTTGCTCACGCCGCCCTGGTATTCGACGGTGACGACGCGATCGCCTGGTGCGAGTACGGCAGCCCGGTCGAGCTGCCGAACATCTACCACCGCAAGCAGTACGACACCGGCGAGACCCGGCCGGCACCGTGGCGCATCACCTGCTTCTTCGTCGACCGCGACCACCGGCGCTCCGGGGTGGCGCGGGAAGCGCTCGACGGTGCGCTCGCCCTCATCGCCGAAGCCGGCGGCGGAGAGGTGGTCTCCTTCCCCAACGAGCTCACCCCGGGCAAGAAGACGTCGTCGTCCTTTCTGCACAACGGCACACGCGCCATGTTCGAGAAAGCCGGGTTCACCTTCGAGCGCCACATCGGCAAGAGCAAGACAGTCATGCGCAAGACGGTTGCCGCTCGCCCCTGACTGTCCGCCTGAAGATCTGTGGTCCTCGGCGACCAGGCCCGAGGCCCGCCTCGCAGGCCAGCCAGTCAGCCGGGCCTCCCAGACAATCACCGGGGGACGAAGGGTGTCCGCGGAGCATCTCCACGGCAGGTTCCTCCAGAGCGCGGCGCGCCTGAGAGTGATGGTTCCGACCGATACTGAGTCACGAGTCCGACAAACTCTCGACGAGGGCCTTGATGCTGATCGGTGCATCGGCCGCCACGGCTTCCAGGGCGACCAGGCCACCGAATAGTCGCTGTTCGAATGCCGGCGATGCGACGACCTCTCCAGACGAGACCCTTGCCAGCAGTGAGCGAATCCGGGCGATCAACGGCCCCAGATCTTGGGCACCGATCGTGCCTTCGGTGGTTGTGGCGGTAGCGGTGGTGCTGGAAGGCTCAATGGTGGCGCTGGCGCTCATGATTCTCACTCCTGCGATGGGTAGTGAGAAGAGGTTGGCAGTTCAACCGCAGCACCGGCACTGCGGTCGGACAGCCTCCCATCAAGAGATTCTCAAGACTTCACCCATCCCCAGACAAGCTGTGAGTACAGCGCCTACTTCGCAGGCCGAGCCGGGCCAGCGGAGGACCAAGGCCCCTATCGGCGTCGCGGTCGGCACGAGAGGATGGGCGGCGTAGACACTCGTGGAGGTAGGGGGAGCGCGTGATGAAGAGGCTTGAGGGCCGCGTGGCGATCGTCACCGGTGGTGCCAGCGGGATCGGCAAGGCCACCGCCGAGAGACTTGCGGAGGAGGGGGCCGCCGTGCTGATCACCGACATCCAGGTGGAGGCCGGCGAGGCGGCGGTCAAGGCGATCAACCAGACCGGCGGCACGGCAGAGTTCATCAAGCACGACGTCACCAGCGAGCAAGACTGGGAGGCCGCCTGCGCGAGGGCCATCGAGGTGTTCGGCGGTCTCGACATCGTCGTCAACAACGCTGGCATGGGTGACATCAAGGCCATCGAGGAGACCACCCTCGAGGAGTGGGAACGCACCATCTCCGTCGACCAGACCGGCGTGTTCCTCGGCATGAAGGTACCCGCCCCGTACCTGAAGAACTCCGAGCACGCCTCGGTCATCAACATCAGCTCGATCTTCGGGGCCAGTGGCGGCTTCGGAACCTCACCCGCCTACCACGCGGCCAAGGGAGCCGTCCGCACCCTCACCAAGAGCGTGGCCCTGCACTGGGCCACCGACGGCATCCGGGTGAACTCCATCCACCCCGGCTTCATCGCCACTCCGATCCTCGAACAAGCGCGCGATACTCCGATCTGGGACGGCATGACCGCGCTGACCCCCATGGGTGTGCTGGGCCGTCCCGAGGACATCGCCGCCGGCGTCGCCTACCTCGCCAGCGACGACGCCGCCTTCGTCACCGGCAGCGAGCTTTACATCGACGGCGGCTACATGGCCCGCTGACGCATCGCCAGCTGAGTGCCGTGTTTCTTCGCTAGGGGTGTGGCCGCTGGGGACGTCAGTTCGAACAGGGAGGGACCCAGCCGCTCGAGCAGGAGCCCGCCGACGTGGGGGTCTCACGGAGGAGTGTGACGCAGCCGTGGCCGTCAGCCAGGCGCAGCGCCGTGATCTCGTGGCGCATCTGTCATTCGTCAGACGAAGCCGTCCCTCCAGCGGGCACGTGCTCAGTCTCCGAACGGCTCGGATCGCGACCGCGAGATCTCGGTCCGTGAACGAGGCGACTTCGCGGCCAGATGCCGCCCGGAAGCGGACCGGCTTGTGCACAAGCGCTGAGGAGCGGCCGTCGTCTCACTCGTCACTGTCAACCAGCCCAGGGCTTCGGGTCCTCGACCTCGACTCGGCGAGTCCAGAAGCCTTTACGGGTTGAGAGGAGGAGCGCGATGCAGATCAGGGGTTCGACGATGCCTCGGGCTTGCCACACCCAGTCTTGGTCGAGGCCCCAGGTCAAGGGGACGGTGGCGTTGAAGGCGCCGTGCATCAGGCCGGTGACCAGTACGCTCGACGTGCGTAGGTAGATCCAGGTCAGGATGATCGAGCCGGATAGCAGGATCGATGGGAGGGGCCAGATCGGCAGAGCGTTGTAGAGGTGACCGGGTAGGTACAGCGGCACGTGCAGCGCCAGGAAGATCAGTCCGATGATGCCGGCGGCCCAGGCTGGGGAGTGGCCCTGCTCGACGGCCGTCTGCACGCCGAAGCCACGCCAGCCGAGTTCCTCGAGCAGAGCTGGAACGAGGACGACGACGGCGACGATCAGTGCCGACGACGACAGTGCGCCGAGGAGTTGGCCGGCAGTGGCGTGGCCCAGGAGGACACCGGCGGTGGCGATGGACACCTTCTCCGCAAGGGGGATCCCGAGGGCGGCGATGTACCACCGGGCGCCCACCTGCCAGACGAGCAGTCGTCGGAGCAGTCCCCGGACCTCACCTGGACTGCCGCCGGCCCCGGAGACGACCAGCGCTGCGGCCGCCGGGATGATGACCAGGACGAACGGGGTGATGTCTTCACCCAGCTGCAGCGCAAAGGCGACAAGCTCCAGCGTCAGGACGAGCGCGCCGAACACCGGCAGTCGCAGCGATGCCCGGAGAACGGTCCGGTGCCCCACCGCATCCTGACCGAGCGCCGCCGGAGCGCCGATCCGGGCTCGCGTCCCTCGGTAGCTCATGGTCGGCCGGCAGGGCTCGGGCCGACGTGGATGGACGCCTCGACGCTGGCGGCCCGCGACCGCGCCGGAGGATCGGCCGGTGCGGTGCGGGTCCAGAAGGTGCGGTTCGACACCACCAGACCCACCGCTACCAGGCACCACACGGCGGCGTAGACGAAGTTGAGTCGTTCGAGGTCTGCGCCGGGCCCCCACAGACTGTTCGTCTCCACGGCGCCCTCTGTGCCGTGCGCAATCAGGGTGATCAAGACGCTGCCGGAGGCGTGATTGAGCAGCCAGGCGTACCAGAAGGTGACGGACAGGGTCGTCACGATCCCGATCGGATGCGCCTCGAACACCGGCATGAAGAACAGCGGCATGTGCCAGCCGGTGACCAGAACCGCCATGATGGCGGTCGCGGCCAGCCGAGACCGGGTCTTCTGCAGCTCGGGTTGGGCGAACCCGCGGAAGCTGGGCTCCTCCATCAGTGGTCCCCCGAACGGGCTGATGGTGTGGAGGGCCAGCGCCAGCGGAAGTCCGTACCACGGATTCAGCACACCGAGAGACGGCGCCGCTGCCCCGATGGCTACGTTGATCGAGATGGAGGCGGCATGGACGGCTAGCGGGACAGCGATCGCGATCGCGTACCAGATCCAGCTGACCCGCCAGCGAATGATCCGGGCACCCAGCTGCCTCAGGCCACGCCGCCCCTGGGTCAACCCGATCACGACCAGCGCCGCGATCAACGCCCCCGGCGTGAAGAAGCTGTTCCACGGGATGCCTCCCCAGGTCAGCACGTAGGCGAGCACGAAGAAGCAGGCGACGGGGTGGCGCCGGATGAAGGTCGGCTTGATTCGCCTTCCGGGCCGGGTTGGCGAGGTGCTGTGGTCGTCGCCGACGGCTTGGCCGTCGCTGGTGTGTCGTGGTGATTGCGTGGTCATCTCGGGTTCCTCCTGTTGGCTGGTCTTGTTGGGCAGGTTGGGAGTGGTCATCGCGGACCTGGGGGTGCCGCGCTGCGCCACGCGTTGCGGCGGGCGTGGATGAGGACAGCGGCCGCGACGGCCGTGGTGGCTAGGGCCGTGACCAGCCCGCCTTCGCCGGCGAGGTGGGCGAGGGAGATCGCCGCGGAGGGAAGGGCAGCGGCTGACACGAAGGCCACCGCTGTGTTCCCCACCGCGTGCGCGAGTGCCGCGGGCCAGATGCTCAAGGCGGCGTCGCGCAGCCAGGCGTAGAAGACTTCCGGCCCCGGAGATGGTGACGACGGTGAGGGGGGCGACCACCGATCGGCTACCGACGCTGTTGTAGGTGCTGGTCAGCAGGATCAACGGTAGGTGCGCGGCCGCATGAGCAACCGCGGTGAGTATCGCCCCGGCGGGGCGGGTGGTGAGCTGTTGAACCCGGGGCAGTAGGTAGCCGCGCCAGCCCAGTTCCTCGCCCAGAACCAGGACGGTGGCTACCGAGACGTTGATGAGGATAGAGAAGCCGCTCAGGTCGGAGAGGGCGATCGGATTTCCCATCCCGAGCCGGGAGATGACCAGATAGCTGGTCGCTGCCACGGCGATGGGTACGGCCACCGCGACCGGCCAGAGCCGTACGCCGACCCTGGTGAGGCCCAGTCCTGTCCAGACCGACCGTCCCTGGATCGGGGTCAGCACGATCAGAACGGCGACGGGAACGAACGCCGAGGCCAACGGCGCAATCGAAGACCGAGGGAATGTCGCCGCCACCGCGATGGTGGCGGCGACCACCAGCACAAGGAAGGTGACGATCTCACCCCTCCGGCCGGGGCTCGAGACGGCGCTGCGGTGGTACTCGGGAGCAGGCTGTGCGCGGTACGACATGGTTGACCTCTAGGTCGGTGGGCTGTCGTCCTTGCCCTGGTGACAAGGCGGGCTTGTCCTGGTGAGGCTCGTCTGGGTCCGGGTGAGGTGTCCTCACCCAGCAGCGGTTTCACCCGGGTGGTTACCGGTGCGCGGGAAGTACGGTGTTGCCATGTCGGTGGCTGGGGCGCCCAACATCGCGTTGATTCGCACCAAGGTGCATCGCCCGATCGCGCGGGCGCTGGTGCCGCGCCCGGCCTTGATCGAGCGTCTCGTGCACGGCCCGGCCCGCAGACTCACACTCGTTCGTGGTCAGGCGGGATGGGGCAAGTCGAGCGTCCTGGCCGCCTGGTCGGCAGCGGATCCGCGGACCTTCGCCTGGCTGGCGTTGGACCGTGGCGACAACGACCCCGTCCGGTTCTTCATGTACGTGATCGAGGCTCTGCACACCATGGCCGACTCAGTCGGTGAGCGGTCCGCGTCGATCCTCCACACCCCGGGTGTCGACATCGTCGACCAGGTCTTGCCGATCCTGATCAACGAGCTGGACGCGCTCGCAGATCCGACCGTGTTCGTGCTCGACGACTACCACGCGATCAACCAGGCCGACATCCACCAGGCCGTCGCCTATTTCCTGGAGCATGCCCCACAGAGCCTCGAGCTCGTCATCTCCACACGGGTGGAGCCGCCCCTGCCCGTGTCCCGGCTCCGCGGCCGGGGGGAGCTGCTGGAGATCGCGTCAGCCGATCTTCGGTTCTCGGTCGACGATGCCTACGCGATGCTGGTCTCTCACCAGGGTTTGGCTCTCGGGCTGTCGGACGTGAGGCGCCTGGTCGAGCGCACGGAGGGCTGGCCCGCAGGTCTCTATATGGCGGCACTGTCGCTGGCCGGCCAAGCAGCTCCCCACGAATTCATCGACGCCTTCGCCGGCGATGACCGCAATGTCATGGACTATCTGACCACGGAGGTTCTCGCCGGTCAGGCTGTCGAAACGCGGGCCTTCATGCTGGCGACGTCGGTCCTGGACCGGCTCTGTGCGCCGCTGTGTGACGAGATCCTCGACAGCACGGCCTCGGCCGCGATGTTGAGGAGCATCGAAGGATCGAACTCGTTTCTGATCGCGCTCGACCACCGCCGGGAGTGGTACCGCTACCATCACCTCTTCCGTGAGCTGCTGCGGAACGAGCTGCTCAGCTCCGATCCGACGGCCGCGGCAACCATCAACCGGCGTGCGGCGATCTGGTTGGGTGACCGCGGGTTCGTCTCCGAGGCGATCTCGCATCTGGTGGCGGCCGGGGAAGTGGAGGAAGCCGGCGAGCTCATCGCCTCCTCGTGGCTGCGGCTCGCGAGCTCGGGGGAGCATGAAACCGTCCGAGTCTGGTTGGAGCTGCTGCCGTTCGCACTCCGGGAGGGGGACTCTCGGTTGTGTGTGGCCAGCGCCTTGGTCGCGATCGCCACCGGCCGGCTCGATGAAGTGGGACGGTGGATCGACCAAGCGGCCCGCGCACCCGCCGGCGGCCCTTTCCATGACGGGTTCAGCTCCGGCGCCGCCGCGGCAGACTGCCTCCGCACCATTCACAACTGGCTGCTCGGTGACCTCGGAGCCAGTCGAGCAGCGGGTGAGGCGGCCATCCTCGGCGCGGACGAGCGATCGCGGTGGGACGCTGTCACCTACACCTGGCTCGGCGCATCCCAGTTCTGGCTGGGGCACCCGGAGGAGGGCCTGGCTGCGCTGCGGGAGGCCCTGGCGCGCTGCCGGGCGGCCAGCTTCAACCCACCGTGGATCGCCTGCCTCAGCATGCTCGGGCTCATCCACCATCTGCAAGGGGATCGTGACGCTGCCCGCGCCTGTTCTGAGGAGGCCCTGGCGATGTCGGCGAGGTTAGGACTGAACGAGTACAACAGGCTCACGGCGGCCGCGCACGTCACCCGCGCCGGTCTGCTCACCGGAGCCGGCCGAGCCGAGGAGGCACGTGATGAGCTCCAACGCGTGGTCGAGTTCGCCCATCGCGGTAGTGGCCCGGTGGAGATCGCGCACGCCCAGGTGGCGCTCAGCATGGCTGCCCAGGCTGTCGGCGACGCCGCCGACGCCCGCACGTTCCTCGGCCAAGCCCGAGCGGTGATCACGGCATGCCCGGATCCCGGGCCCGTGGTGACGGCGCTTCTCCATCGAGCTGAGTCCCGCTTGGGCGGTCCTCGTCGAGTCACGCAACCGCTCGCTCCGGTGATCGCCGACTTCAGTGAGCGGGAGATGGCCGTCATGCACCTGCTCGCCAGCAGCCTGTCCCAGCGGGAGATCGGCAGCATGCTGTTCATCTCGGTCAACACTGTGAAGACGCACTCGAAGAGCATCTTCCGAAAGCTCGGCGTGGCAACCCGCGCTGAGGCGGTCGCCCGGGCCCGCGAGCTCGATCTGATCCATTGACACGGGGTCAAGGGAGTCGAGGTGCAGAGATCACCCGGGTGAATCGGCCGAGGATGATGACCGCTCACCCCGACGCGACCGACCGTGTGGTTGTCCAGCACATCAATGCCGGGAGGAGCACCATGGGGTCGAGTCGGTACACCGTCACCGTTCAAGGACGTCTCGGCGAACGGTTCCGCGCGACGTTCCCAGGCGTATCGATCGAACCTGGCCACGGCCGCACCCGCCTTCTCACCGAGGCCTTCGACCAGGGGCAGCTCCACGGACTGTTGGACCGCGTACGAGACTTCGGCTTCGACCTGCTATCCGTCGAAGCGACACCACCGATCGCGAGCGACGAACTGCCCGATCGAGCCGGTCCGCGGGGTCGATAGTCGGTGACCCGGGACCGCGGAGCCCGGTTGGAGGACGTGCTCAAGGTCCCTTCGGCATTGGAGGACGTGCTCAAAGGTCACTTCAGCTGGCACGTGCTCAGTCTCCGAACGGGCTCGGATCCCGACCGCGAGATCTCGGTCCGCGAACGAGGCGACTCAGCGGCCAGATGCCGCCCGGAAGCGGACCGCTGAATGAGTCATCTCAGAACGCGAGTTGAAAAGTCGTCAGCGAGTCCAGAAGTCCTCGGGCCGCGACCCTGCACGGAAGCCGAAGTGGTCGAGAAGCGCAGCGGCCTCGTGGAAGTGCGCAGCAAGGCCAGTCGTCGCATGATCATCGCTGCCGAAGCTGACCGCCCGTCCGCCCTCCTCTGCCCACCACTGCGGAATCCATGCCCGCAACGGACGCCCCGTGTTCATCTCCAGAGCACGCCCAGATGAGGCGATCGAGCGCATGGCGTGCCGGAACCCGTCCTCGAACAGCAGGTGGTCGAAGGGTCCGTGCTCATCGGCGGGCCAGTAGCGGGCGGCATAGTCGATGTGTGTGAAGACGTCGAAGTCTCCGCCATGGACCATGGCTGGGATCTCCCGGAGATAGCTCCACAGCACCTCGGCAGGGTCGGAGAGCTCGCGGAACAGGGTCACCGGCTCACTACGGTGCCCTAGATGCGGCAGCGTGTGCAGCGAGCCATTCACTCGATCGAGCGCAGAGAGGTCGATGACGGCGTCGGCCGCCCCGCGGTCGAGGTGTGGTTGGCCGAACTCGATGCCAGTGAGGATGCGGAGGTCGGCGAACTCGTGTCGACAACGCTCGATGGAGTCGAGGTAGCCGTCGACGTCGAGAGTCGGCGGCTGCATCAGACCGTTCTGGTCGATGAGGTGGCGTTGATGTTCGGCGAAGTCCTCTGGGCCCACTCGCCAGCCGCTGAGATCGAGGTGCTCGGTGAAGATGACTACCGGTAACCCGATCCGCACGGCCCGAGCGCAGGTGCGCCTCATGGTCCCGACCGCCGACGGTGACATCGGGCCACCGGTGTCCCAGGAGAACTCGCTGTGGACGTGGGTGTCGGCCGGGAGCGCTGCCATCACCCCACCCTGGCATGCGAACGCATCGGAGGTGAGCGTCTCGCACCTCACGCTCAACCACTGCTCTGCGAAATTCCGAGGTGATCCGCTGATGACTCCCAGATCGCGCTCGAGCGAGCTGTGGGCGTTCGACTCGATGCTGTCAGGGCTCTGGCTGTTACGAGTTCGCACTGAAAGGATTGCTGAAGCGGTCGAGCACGGCCGCGAAGGGGGTTCAACCCGTGCCGAACGTGCTAGCTGGATCGCCGCAAGTGACTTCCGGGCCCGGCCCGACTGGTCCGGGATATCCCGGACCGCCGCGCTATCCGACCCGGTTCGTCGGGCGGCGTGTCGAGGTCGCCACGCTGCGCGGCTTGTTGCGGCCGGGTCGACTGGTCACAGTGGTGGGGCTGGGCGGCGCCGGTAAGACGCGGGTGGCCTCAGAGCTGGTCACTGACGGTGAATGTGTATGGGTGGACCTCTCTGATGCGAGCGTTCCGGGTGATGTGGCCGGCGCGGTTGCTGAGGCATTGAGGTTGCCGGCCGGCGGGGGTGCTGACCCGACCATCGCGGTCGTCAACGTCCTCCGAGCCGAGCCGACGCTGCTGGTGATCGACAACTGCGAGGCCCAACAGAGAGCTTGTCGAGAGCTCGTCGACGCTCTGCTGCTCGAGATGGACGCACTGACTGTCTTGGCCACGAGCCGGGTGCCGCTGGACTCGGCGTACGAGTGGCTGTTTCCCTTGCCTCCGCTGGCGGAGGGTGACGAGTTGTTCACCGACCGCGCCGCTCGTGTGGGCTACGCGCCGGTTGGGCATGACGCCGGCGTCGTTACTGAGCTGTGTCGCCGAGTCGGCGGTTCACCGCTGGCGATCGAGCTGCTCGCGGCCTGGTCGCACGTCAAGTCGCCGGCTGAGCTCCTGGCGACCCAGCCGGAGGGGCTGAGCTCCCCCACCCTCACCGTGCAGCCCCGGCATCGGGATATGACGGCCGTTCTGGACGCGTCTATGGCCCTGCTGGCCTCCGGCCAGCAGCGTGTCCTCGGAGCGCTCGGAGTGTTCGCCGGCGGCTTCACCGCGGAGGCAGCCGAGTCGGTTGCCGAGGCCGATCTCGGCACACTCGCCGTTCTGGTCGAGCGCGGTTTGATCTTCCGCGAGCCGACCGCGGGTGGTCGGTTCTCTGTGCATGAGCTTGTCCGGAGCCACGCGCTGGCCCGACTGCGGTCCGATGGCGACGACCGTGAAGACGCAGTTCGCCGACGGCACTTCGACTACTTCGTCGGCCTCGCCGAACCGTGGACTGATCAAGCCGTCTCCCAGCTCGAGCCTCACCGAGACAACCCGCTGAAGGCGGAGAACGCCAACCTCGACGCGGCACGGCGCTGGGCGGTGGAGCGGGGTGATGCCGGTAGCGCTCTGCGCCTCATGCAGGCGCTGGACCTGTTCTGGCCATATGCGAGCCCACCCAAGCCGCGCCGGTACGCGCGCCTCGCTGACGTGCTGGCGCTCCCCTTCGACAGCGACGACCGGACGGTCCTGCTGAACCGGGCGTGGGCTTGCCACACGGCCGGCCAGTTGATCATGAGGGAGCCGGCCCAGGCCCGGAAGTGGTTCGAGGAGTCCCTCGACCACTTCCACGTCCTCGGGCACGAGGGAGGTGAGGCGGCGGCGCTGCGGGGATTGATGGAGGCATCCCTGGTCGACATGGACCTTGACGCCGCCGAAGCGTACGGCGACCGGGCCCGAGCGGTCGGGCGACGAGCCAACGACCGGCCCGGCGAGGCATGGATGATCTTTCAGGACGCGATGCTGGCCCTGGCCCGTGACCAACCCGAGCACGCCGCAGTTGTGCGCGTGAGGCCCGAAACGTCTTCGAAGAAAGGGGGGCCGATTACGGGATCTACTCGGCCTACGGGATCTTGTCAGCCGTCTGCCTGCTGGGGGAGGCTCACTATGCCCAGGGCCGCTACACCGACGCTGTCACCGCCTACGAGGAGGCGGTGTCGATCCAGGGCCGCACCGGGTTCGTCCGCGATGTCGAGGATCTGCTGGAGGATCTGGCGATCGTCGCGGCCGCACTGGGTGCGGACGAGCAGGCCGCCGAGCTGTTGGGCGCTGCTGCGACCTGGCGGGCCATCGACGCAGATCCGCGCGTGCCGTACGGGATGGCGGATTATCGGGCTGCCACCGCGGCCAGCCGCCGCAGCCTCGGTCTGCGACATTGGCAGGCCGCCTTCGACGCCGGCGCTCGGCTGACCAGCAGTCAGGCGATGGCACTTGCCCACGCGACGGTCGACGATCTCGCCGCTCGAGCGTCGGCGAGCGCGGTGGGGTTGACCGCCCGCGAGCGGCAGGTGCTGAGCTTGATTGCTGATGGGTCACACGATGCGGAGGTGGCGGAGCGGCTCCAGCTCAGTCGACGTACCGTGCAGGCTCATCTGCGGTCGGTGTACACGAAGCTGGACGTGACGACGCGGACCGCGGCCGTGCATCGTGCCAGGGAGCTCGATCTGATCAGGCCTGTGCCGTAACCGCTCTGCCCGGCAGACAAGGAATACGGCACTGGTGTCGGCAATCTTGCCGATGTGCGCCGGCTCGGCCGGGAACGATGCTGCCGTCATGACCACCACCGCCAGTACTCCGCGCACATCCGACCCGTCGCACGCAGCAGGCCCAGGCGAGGTCGACGAGCCCTCAGTTGACGAGGGGGCTCTGAACGCGTTCCTGGGCCAGATCGTGAGCGACCTCGGCGCCTCCTTGCATGTCCTCACTGTGGTGATCGGCGACAAGCTGGGGCTCTTCCGCGCCCTCGCCGAGGCAGGGCCGAGCACCTCGGTCGAGCTGGCCGGGGCCACCGACACAGCCGAGCGGTACGTCCGTGAATGGCTCCGGGGCCAAGCCGCCGGCGGCTACGTTCGCTACGACGCGACCACCGACCGTTACTGGATGACACCCGAGCAAGCCTGTGTTCTCGGCCAAGAGGACAGTCCCGCCTTCGCTGCCGGCGCGTTCTGGATCACGCCGGCGGTGGCTCGCAGCCAGGCATCGTTGCTCGAAGCGTTTCGGACCGGCGAAGGCTTCGGCTGGAACCAGCACGACCCGGACATGTTCGTCGGCACTGACCGGTTCTTCCGGCCTGGCTACGTCGCCAACCTCATCACTACTTGGCTGCCCGCCCTCGATGGAGTCGTCGACCGGCTGACCGCGGGCGGCACCGTCGCCGACCTCGGCTGCGGCTACGGCAGCTCGACTGTGCTGATGGCGGAGGCGTTCCCAGCCGCAGAGGTGGTGGGCTTCGACTACCACCCCGCATCCATCGCCGCTGCCGAAGCGAAGGCCAGCCACCTCGGCCTGACCAACTGCCGGTTCGAAGTTGCGGGCGCGACCGACTTCCCCGGCGCCGGCTATGACCTGGTCACGGTCTTCGACGCCCTGCACGACATGGGCGACCCCGTCGGCGCCGCCGTGCACATCCGCCATGCCCTGGCACCCGAAGGGACCTGGATGATCGTCGAGCCGGCGGCAGAAGACTCCGTGGAGGGAAACCTCAATCCTGTCGGCCGGGTCTACTACAACGCCTCCACCATGGTGTGCGTACCCAACTCGCTCAGCCAAGAGGTGGGCGCCGCCCTGGGCGCCCAAGCCGGCCCGGCGGCCATCGAGGACGTCGTCCGCCGCGCTGGATTCGGACGCTTCACCGAGGCAGCACGAACCCCGTTCAACCTCGTGTTCGAGGCACGACTGTCATAGCTGTGGAGGCTTCGGGCTCAGTATTGACATGACGCCTCCATGCGCCCTCGCCGACGGTTCGGCGACCATGGCGGCCGCCAGTCGATGACCAAGAATCTTCCCACTCGATTCTGAAACCGGACAGATCGTCCGGAAGGGGGCCACGATGAGCCACCCATTCGGTCCACTCGAAACCGCAGGGCGTCTCGATGGGGGATCCGGCGACGGCGAGCAGGACGACAGCAGGTCGGTTGACGAACTCGTGCTCGGTCCTGATCCATCGGCATCCACACACCGATTGCACCGGTACCTGCTGGTCGCGACCGTCCTGAGCGGCCTCGCCGTACTCGCCATGATGAGCGGACTGGACTCCCGCGAGCCGGCAGCCCTTGAGCTGCTCTCCCCCCCACTCGACATCCTGGTTCTCGGTGACTCCTCAGCCGACCCGGAGGCCTGCTCGAGCTGCTCCACCTACGTCGACCGGTCCGCTGCTTCCTGGTCCGAGAGCACCCGGCGCCGCGTCCGGCTCGACCGCAAGACCGTGCCCTCGGACCTGGCCGCCCCCTCGATGACGACCCTGGTCGAAAGCCTCCGATCCGACCTCGACATCCGAGACTCCGTGTCCGAAGCCGACGTGATCCTGCTCGCCATCGGCAGCGGCGACGTGACCGACGCGGCCGCCGCCTTCTGCCGTGCGGAACGGCAAGCGCCGTCGCCATGCCCAGCGGCCTCCGTCGTGGAGTTCCGCCGAGGCTTGGCCTCATGGATCACCGAGATCGACACCATCCGCGATCACCGCCCGGTGATCCTTCGCGTGATCACTCCACCACCAACCTCAGGCTTACCCCGGCAGAGCCATGTCGCGCGGACCGCGTGTCAAGTCGCCGCAGCCCATGCCGCCGCCTGCGTCAACGTGTACGACCTCGCGCGCACCGACGAGCTGGTCGTTGAGCCCGGAGGCGACCCCCGACACACCCAGTTGACGCAACACGGCCACGACCTCGTCGCCGCGGAACTCACCGCCACCGGCATCATCCGATGATGCCGACCAGACCTGAGACACGGGACGGCCGACCTGCGGATTCCTCTTCTGTGCTCGCCGAGGTCGGGATGGTTCGTCTGTCCAGTGGGTGCGTACCGCCAGGCCTCGTCAGGTCGCTAGGTCGGCAAGGGCTCCCGGATGTCTGGTGCTACCGGGCGAAGGCGCGGAAAGGGTTGTGGCGGGTCAAGGTGGTGATGGTGGCCTCGTCCACACCATGATCGGCGAGCGACGGGATGAAGCGGTCGAACAGGGCCGTGTACGGCAACGGCGTGCCGCCGCGCGGCTGCGCTGGGTCGAACCAGCCGCGATCCTGACTGAGCAGCACGGAGTCGGAGAATCCGGCGTCCAGCAGGTCTCGGGTCATGTCGACGAAGTCCTGATCCTGGGCAGGATCCCCGATCCCATCGAACTCGACCCAGCTGCCGCGCCGGGCGAGCTCGAGGTGGATGGCCCGGTCCGGCTCGGCGTGGGCATGGATCCAGACGAACCGATCAGGACTGCCCCCGGCCCGCTCGATGATGTCGAGCTGCGCCCGAGCCACCGCACCGTTCACGGTGTGGCTCCCGATCGTGGCACCAGTGGCGAGCGAGGCGGCCACCGCCGCCCGAAGCACCTTGCCCTCACCGCGACCGCAGCTCAGTTGTCGGGTGCCCGGGGGCTCTGCTTCAGCTTTGCCCGGTCGTTCGCTTCTCTGGCACATCCACGCGCTGCGCCGGCAGGGCTGGGACGACCACTGCGATCGCACAGCATGTCGGAAGGGACCGCAAGACGGTCCGGAACTACCTGAACGACGCCGCCACCGGGCGGGACCGGCAGCTGGTCACCGAGCTCGGCACCCGCTACCTGGAACCACCACGCCCGTGGCCACGAGCTCCGCCGGATCACCACCGGCACCCGCCAACCACTACGCTGACAGACGCCTCTGGGTGGGGAATTTTCCATGAGCACAGCCGGGGCAGTTCGATGATCGCCGTCACTCAGAGAAGGCCGATGGTCGGTCCCTGAGCAAAAAGGCTCTCTCCTCGAGGCTACGGAGGGCATCCGCGCCGAGGTGTCCGTGCTATGTCACGATTCTTGCCGTGGGCGACTTCGCTGTCATGGTCGGCTCAGGCAGCCTGCGGAGCACGGCCTCCGACGCGGTGAAGTTCCCGCACCGGTGGACTGCAGAAGGTGTCACCGTCGATGCCGCATTCACCGGGGCCCACCTGCTTCACCTCGCAGCAGCGGGCTGCGTCCTGAACGACATCTACCGAGAGGCGGCGACTCTCGGTATCGAGGTCCGCGGCGTCTGCGTGTCCGCCTCTGGCGATTTCGATGCCGACAGCTGGCGGTCGACGGGTATCGGCTACACCGTCAACATCGACACCGATGCATTGCCGAGTGAGCTCGCCGAGCTGCTTCAGCGCGTCGACTCCGTTGCAGAGATTCCGAAGGCGATCCGCGCTGGCGCGCCGGTCGAGCGCCTTCACGAGTAGCCGCTCAGACGCTCTTCAGGCGATCGTGAGGTTGAGGCGCTATTCCGGATGAGCACGCGGTCCGCACGCTTACGAGTCGAAGCGTCGCTGCAGGTCGGCGTATGAGATCGCACCATCGAGGAAGCCGAGCGTTCCGGAGTCGAGCAGCTCCCGGCCGGCACGCTCCAACATGCTGAGCGCGGCTCGGGCAAGACTGCCGCCCAGGCTGACCCGCTTGACGCCGAGCGAGAAGAGCGCGGGTGCGTCGATGGTGTTCGCCAACCCGGCCACGACGTTGAGCGGGCCGGGAAATGCTACGGCGAGCGCGCGGATCGCGGCCGCTTCGACGACACCGGGCACGAAGACGCAGTCGGCGCCCGCGTCGAAATACCGGACCGCCCGCTCAACGGTCTCAGCGAATACGTCGCCAGTGGTGCCGACGAAGTAGGTGTCGGTGCGGGCGTTCAGCACGAAGGTACCTCTGGGCGCAGCGGCTCGAGCGGCCGTGAGCCGGTCGACCGCCTCGTCGATGCCGAACAGCCCGTCCCGTCCGGCATCCTCGATGTTTCCGCCTACCACCCCGAGCTCCACGGCCCGGGCCACCGTGGCGCTGACGTCGTCCGCTGTGTCGCCGTACCCGGCTTCGAGGTCCGCAGTCACCGGTACGCTCACCGCCGCCACGATCCGACCGATCTGTTCGAGCATCCTGTCGCGGTGCAGGGTCCCGCCGTCCGGCACTCCACAGGACCAAGCGATGCCCGCGCTGGTCGTGGCGACGGCCGGGAAACCGACCTGCTCCAGAATGCGGGCCGACCCGGCGTCCCAAGCGTTGGGGAGCACGAAGCCGGGACCGACATGCAAGGCAAGGAGAGTGGCGGCTGGCCCATCGGGCGAAGACTTCTCGGTCCACAGGCTTCGCCGGGACCGCCCCGATGCGCTCCACGTGCGTCGAATCGTCGTCGACCAGCTCGCCCCTAGGCACCATCCCATTGTGGGCAATCGCGATCTCTCGCAACACCCCACGGCCGGTGGCTCACCTGGACGTACTGTCGATGTCATGGCGGCGGTCGTAGCGCCTGCCGTGCGCCGGGGCCCAGGGGCGGATCGGCCGCGGTTCGCAGCGGCAGCGTGGATGGTTGCGGGGCTGGTGGTGTTGGCCCTGCTGCTGGTCGCAGGCCGGTACGGGTTCCACGGTGACGAGTTCTACTTCGTGGTGACCGGGCGTCATCTTCAGGTTGCCGCGCCGGACAATCCGATGCTGGTGCCGTACCTGGCGGCAGGCTGGTACGCGTTGGTGGGCGGCCAGCTGTGGGCATTCCGGGTTCTGCCGGCGTTGGCGGCGGGTGGGTATGCGCTGATTGGGGGTTTGACAGCGCGGGAGTTCCGCGCGCCGCCGCGCCATCAAGTAGCGGCCTCTGCGGCGGTGGCGCTGACGGCGCTGACCTTGGCGGTCGGGCATCTGTTCGAGACGACGACGTTCGACATGCTGGCCACGGCCGCCGCCGTGTGGTGGTTGGTCCGAGCGATGCGGAGCGAACCGCAGCGGTGGACCCCCTGGATCGTTGCCGGGGTGCTCACCGGGGTGGCGACGGAGATCAAGGTCCTGGCCGCTCCGCTGCTGGCGTGCTGTCTCCTCGGGGTCGCGATCTGCGGTCCGCGGAGCCACCTCCGAAGGCCGAAGCTGTGGGTTGCCGTTGCGATCGCGCTGCTGATGGCGGCACCGAACCTGGTCTGGCAGACGATCCATGGCTTCCCGATGCTGCAGGTCGCCGCGAACATTGCTGCCGGCGGATCAACCTCGTCGACTTCGCGCCTCGCCCTGGTACCGAGCGTGATGCTGGCCGTCGGCCCTGTGCTGAGCATCGTGCTGATCGTCGGTCTGGTCGCGTTGTTGCGATCTGAGCGCAGAGGCACCGACGGGTGGCTCGCGGCAGGCTTTCTGATCTTCGTCGCGTTCCTGTTGATCACCGGCGGCAAGGCCTACTACCCGGCTGGACTCGTCCCAGCGGTGCTGGCCGCTGGCGCTGGGCCGGTGCTGGACTGGGTGTGCCGAGGTCGAGGGTGGCGGCGTGTGCTGACCGTCGGGCTGATCGTCTTCACGGCGCTCAACACTCCACTGCTGACGCTCCCGATCGGTCGTCCAGGTGGACCCTTGTACACGATCGCGGTCGATGCCGATCCGGATCTGGCATCCGAGGTGGGATGGCCCGGCTACGTCGATCAGGTTGGGAGGGTCGTGGCCGGCATTCCCGTGGCGCAGCGGCACGACACGGTCGTGTTGACTCAGTCCTACCAGCAGGCGTCAGCGCTCGAGCTGCTCCCGCCCGCGAACGGGGTAGCGGTCCCGGCCGTGTACTCCGGTCACAACGGCTTCTGGTTCTGGGGACCGCCCCCCGAATCAGCCACCGATGCCATCGTCATCGGTGACTTCTCCCCCGCCGATCTCGCCACCGTCTTCATGCACTGCGAGTTGGCCGACACGGTCCAGACCCCGCCGGGCGTGGACAATGATCTGACCGGGACCCCGATCCACCACTGCTCCGGCCTACGACAGCCCTGGCCGGCGGTATGGGCGAAAGCCGCGAACTTTGCCTGACGGGTCGCGATGGAAGCCAGCCAAATCGAGCGTCTCCTCGGGTTGCTGGGGAAGGCGGTTCGGGCGCTCAGTCGGCTGGAGTGCCCGGTGCGTGGAGACGGACGCCCTCGGCGACCAAACGCTGTTCGTATGCTCCGGCAAGGTCTCGCAGGGCCTGGCCGCAGTCCCCGCCGTACGACGGCCCGTGCATCAGTGCCAACGTCGCGGGCTCCAGGTCGGCCAAAGAGCGGAGAGTAGGCGCCGTTGACGGCGTGAGGCAGGTGGCACCGAAGACGTCCTCGGCAGCCAGTGCCGGTCCCGTGATCTCGTGCTCCGTCAGCGGCGCACTGCTCCCGATCGCGGTGAAGAGGTCCCCGCAGAGCAGCGTGGAGGTGGACTCCTCGTAGAAGAGACCGGCGTCCCACCCATGCGGGACGTGCGGGGTTTCAATGCGGCGCAGCCGGTTGGTACCCACTTCCAGCACCTCTCCGTCCTGCAGCGCCCGCGGTGGCCGGTCTGCGAGGTCACTGACCGAGACCATGCAGCCCGTGGCTCCGTGCGCCACCTCCGCGTGCGGAGCTGCTGCGAGCCACAGGTTCATCGAGCCGCACTCGTCCGCCTCGACGTGCCCGAACGTGATCCAGCGCAGTTGCTCGACCGGCATGAGCCGCGTCACTGCCTCGGTGATGAGCGGGAAGAGTGCACGCGGTCCGGTGTGGAACAGCAGCGGTTCTTCGTCCAAGACGAGGAACTGATTGAACATGAAGTTCGCGTCGGAGATGAAGGTCGACAGGCGGAAGATGTCCGGTGCGATTTCAGCGATATCGGTTTCCATGGTCACCCCTGTACTCGCCTACTTCACTGGCAGTAGGCCCTCCGACCAGCGTCCTCGCGACCGGCGCGGATGGCAACACCCGCACGAGCCTCGGAATCGGTTGCCGACCGTCGCGCGGATCAGGTGCAGTGGCGGACCGTCGTGCCGAGCACGTGCAGTGAGGGATGGTCAGCAGCATGAACGGGCAATACCCCGCTCAAAATACGTAGAGCCGATTCGACTGGATGGGAATCCGCAACCGTCCGACGCGAACATGCCGGATTCCTACCCTCGTGCCAGAGGCACAGCGATCGCGCTCCGACCACTCGGTCAGTTCTTGATGGCAAGGGCTTTCGCTTGGGCTGCGGCTCGACCCCGCGCGATCTCCAGCGCCACGACGACCAGGACGGCCCACCCCACCGTGAGCAGTCCCCCGGTGTGTCCCAGGCTGGCGAACAGGTTCGGATACGTCACGGACTCAATGCCCAGCCACAGGCCGGCGAACGCTGCCGTCCAGCCCGGCAGTCGAGCGCGAGTCACCGCAGCCAAACCGACCAGGCCGACAATCGCCAGCGCCAACGACGCCTGCATCGGCCAGTGCGACACACCATTGGTGATGTCCTCCTCGACCACGGTGTTCCGGAGCAACCCGAAGCCGTACGCTGCCGCGGCGGGCACTGCGACCACGGCGAGCACGGAGAGCGCCAGGTCTGGCCGGCGCCAGCTCACGAGTCGTCCGTCCCCCGTCCAGGCGACCAGAACGACGGTGACGAGCAGTCCCAGGCCGTTCAGCACCTGCGGCCATGCCGGCCGTAGCAGCCCACCGATGATCACCGCTGCCGTGACAACAGCCAGCTGAGTCACTGCCACCGGGGAACCCGGGTGGATTGTCAGCACGACCAGCGGCACGGCCACCAAGACGAGAAACAACAATCCCCAGCCGGACTCCAGGATGTAGTCGCGGTGAAAGATCTCGTCCTGCTCGATGACCACGAGCAGGTCGATGAGCCCGAACCAGAAGAAGCCCCAGAACAGGGCACCGGCCCCAGCAACCACTCGGGCGTACCCCAGCCTCGCGCGGTTCCGCGGGGGCGGGGAGCCTGGCGCGAGTTCGGACACGAGATGCAGTGTGTCGGACCGCCCCTCCCAACGCCAGGCTCTGTTGACGCACCGCGACCAGTGGTCCCGCCCGGCCGGGTCGAAGTCCGGTTCGGCCTACGCAGGCGACGAGATCCACCGCTACTGAGGAGACCCACACGGTCCACGAGCAACGCGTGATGACCGCACGGACGCGAGAAGAGACCCATTCCTTCGGCTTCTGCAGCCGGTGTCAGAGCGGCTTGCGCCCGCGCAGGTAGAGCCGGCGGGTCGCCGCTTCGGCCGGTAGCGGGCTGCGGACGTACCACTCGATGTCGACCAACCCGGCCGCCTCGGCCGCGGCGATGACCACCTCCGGGTCGTGCAGCACGAAGTCCAGCTCGGTCGCCTCCCCGAACAGCTCACCCGGATGCCGCACCTCGTCGCCCACGTGGGTGGCGATGGCCAGGAACCCTCCGTGGCAGAGCACCTTGGCCAGCGCGGCCACCGACGGGGCGATCTCGGACTGGGCGAGGTGGACGAACGCGTACCAGGCCGTCACCAGTCCCCAGCCCGGGTCCCGCGGGTCGCTGCCCCGGGGCATCGGCGGCACCGCCATCGTGCCCTGGACGAAGGTGACCTCCGGTTGGAGCTCGCGGGCCTGCTCCAGCATCACCGGCGACAGGTCGAGACCGGTCATCTCCATGTCCAACCCGGCCAGCAGTCCGGCCACCTGCCCCGGCCCGCACCCGACGTCGAGCCCCTGACCCGGGGCCGAGTTCGCCAGCTCCTCCAGGAACCAGCGATCGAACGGCTTCTCCGCGAGGTCGTCACCGAGCTCGATCGCGTACGCCTCCGCCAGCCGGTCGTACTCGGCAGCGACCTTGCGGTCCCGGGCCAGGCCACCCGAGGACAGCACCGTCTCACGGTCGACGGCGATGACCGGTTCGACGGCCTCGGGCGGCAGCTCGGCCCCGAGCAGCTGGATCCAGCGGCGGTCGTGCTGACCGGCCTGCCGTTCCAGCTCGCGCACCAGCGGCGACTCCCCGGCGGCCAGCTCCTGGAGCCGCTCCTCCACCGCCTCCCGATCGGCAAAGGGGTGCAGCCGCTCCGTCCGAGGTCGCAGCTCACCGGGGGTCTGCGGCCCCCGCAGAAGCAGAGCAGTGAGCAGCGCCACCCCGGACGCGTCCAGCCCGAGCTGCTCCTCGAGCCGCTGGTGGTACTTCACCACCCGCAGGCCCGTCGGCTTCACGAACCTGACGAGGCCGCGATCGCGCAGCCGGTTGAGGGCGTCCACAACGGTCGCCTCGTCGTAGGCGACCACCGGGTCCCGGCTGGTGGACTGGTTGCAGGCCGTGCGCAGGCCGTTCAACGACAGCGGGTACGAGTCCGGCACCGTCCGCTGCTTCTCCAGCAGCGCACCCAGGACGCGCAGCTCGACCGGATCCAGCACGGGGAGGTCAGGCACGGGGCCAGCCTGTCATGCCCGACTCGACGTCGGGGAGCACTCCCTGCCGTCAGGATGCCTGCGCCGCCGCCCGCTCCACGGCCAGACGCAGAGCCGCCGGACTCGATCCCGCGTCCGTGAGGGACCGCCTCAGCGTGAGCTCGGCCGGCGAACCCGTACCGCGCAGTGTCCCGAGCAGCAACATCCCACCGTCGATCCGGCTGGTGCGGAGCCGGACAGCCTCGCGCACCGCCAGCTCCAGGGTCTTCTTGGCGTCGGCGGCGAACGGGATGTGCCCCCTCGCCGGCGACCTTCCGGCCCGGTCGAGCGCGTCCTTGCCGAAGACCGCGTCTGCACTTGCCCGCACCGCCTCCAGATCGATGCCGACCGACGCCAGGGCCTCCGCGTCCAGACCCCCTGACCGCAGCTCCTCGCGCAGATCACGGGCCAGCCGCGAGGTGTCGACCCCGGACGCCCTGACGGCGTCCGCCGCCGGGCCTGGGGTCTCGACCAGTGCGAGCAGGAGGTGCCGTGAGCCGATCGACCGCGCACTCACGCTGCGGGCCTCCGTCTGGGCGTGCACCACCACCGCGCGCGCGTCTGCTGTGAATCTCTCGAACATCAGATCCTCCTGCCGTACTTCTTGTGCACCGCCTGCTTGGTCACCCCGAGGGCGTCGGCGATCTCCTGCCAGGACCAGCCGAGCCCGCGGGCTCGTTCCACCTGGAGATGCTCCAGCCGGTCGGCCAGCTCGCGGACGGCCTGGATCGCGCGGAGACCGTCCCGGGGATCGTCCCCGGCGGCGGTGAGCAGTGCATCGGACATGTCGTCAACGTAGATTGACGAACGCGCCTTGTCAACCCGAATTGACGAATCGATTGTTGCGACGCTCCGCACCTCCACGTGGTCGGTGGCGGCGCGGGCCGTTCTGCCCGATCTCGCCGCCGACCATGCATCGCAGCGCGCCAGCCGACACACTGGCGCTGTGACCCGATCGCCGTCCGCGTGGGAGGCCAACCACGCCGCCGTGCTCGATGCGCTCCGCCTCGGCGAGCCGACGACCCGTCCGGACCTGGAGCGACTGACCGGCCTCGGACGCAAGATCATCTCCGAGCGGGTCCAGGAGCTGCTCGACGTCGGGCTGGCGTACGAGGGCGAGCTCGCGCGTTCGACCGGGGGCCGGATGCCGCGCCGGATCCACTTCGATGCCAGGAAGGGACTGATCGCGACCGCCCAGATGAACGTGCACCGCAGCATGGTCGGACTGACGGACCTCGCTGGTCGGGTGCTGGCCGTCCGGGACCTCGACATCGCCGTGGCCGACGGTCCCGAGGTCGCGTTCGCCCGCATCGCTGAGGCGGTGCTCGACCTGGTGCACGATCGCGGACTGGACACCACCGATCTCTGGGGGGTCGGGGTGGGGGTGCTCGCACCCGTGGATCCGCAGCGCGGCCGGATCCTGACGGGCACGTTGTTCGCGGGGACCGCCATGGCGGGCTGGGACGGCTACCCGGTCCGCGAGCAGCTGGTCGAGGCCCTCCGTCGTCCGGTCTGGGTCGACAACGAGGTCAACCTGATGGCCCTGGGCGAGCTGCGCGCCGGTCGGGCCCGCGGCTACCGGGACGTGGTGTTCGCCAAGCTCGGACCCAGCATCGGCGGCGGACTCGTCCTCGGCGGTCGCTTGCAGAGAGGTGCCGCTGCCGCCGGCGAGCTCGGCCACCTGGTCGTGCCCTTCGACGACCCTGTGGCGTGCTGGTGCGGAGCCCTGGGCTGCCTCGACGCCTTCGCCACCGACGCGGCCCTGCTGCGCGACGCCGCCGACCTCGGACTCGTGGTCGGCTCCTGGACGGATCTCTGCACGGCGGCACGGTCCGGCGACCAGCGAGCGGCCGAGGTGCTCGAACGGCTCGGGCGACGGATCGCGCTGGTGCTGGGCAACGTGATCAACCTGCTCGATCCGTCGCTGGTGCTCCTGGGCGGCAGCTTCGTCGACGATGACACCGTGCTGGCCGCCGTCACGAGCCGGCTGGCTGAACGTGGACTCCCCCTGACGAGCACCTCGCTGGAGGTCGCCCGATCGCCCCTGAGCGATCAGGCCGGCCTGGTCGGCGCGTCGTGCCTGGTGGCTGACGCCCTGTTCGACCCGACCGCCCTAGCGGTCTGGCTCGAGGACGGACACCCGACCGGCCGGCTGTCGGATCTAATGCACGACCCAACCGAGCGTTGACTTCTGCGCGTACGGCGCGATAGTTTTCGTGACGTAGCCCACACCGCGTCGTCCCACCGGCACGCGGACGTGACACCCCCGGACCGCGTCCCCCGACGCTGTCCTCTCGGCTGCCCCGAACGGCTCTCGCTGAGACCCACAGGTCACAGGACTGCCACTTCGACGTCTCTCCACCTTCGACGACCAGCGCTCCGCCGTGCCCGACGTCGGCACGGCGCCATCGGTCGTCGTTCCTGTGCGGCATCCGCCGCACCGATTCCCCCTGGGCCGTGTCCACGACGGATGCCGCCACCCTGCTCACCGAGGAGCTCGTGCATGTCCCTGCACTCCCCCGCCCGACCGCGGCTGCGCCGATGGTTGCCCGCCCTGCTCGCCAGCACGGCCCTGATCGCCGGGTCCACGCTGACGACCTCAGTGCCGGCGCGAGCCGACGAGCCGGTTTCGGCCCTCGGCCCCACCGTCACCCGGACCGACCTGCCACCGACCGGCTACGAGGTGACGATCCGCTACCAGAACGCCGGCGCCACCCGGGTGCAGATCGCCCCGGAGATGACCTTCTCGGATCCGTCCCTGATCAAGAGCGCGACCGAGGCGGAGACCAAGCCGGGCAGCCAGTGGGAGCCGGGTGACGTCCCAGGCATCAAGCTCTCCGGTGACGGGGCCGGCTGGACCGTCTACGAGATGACCAAGGACTCCGACGGCATCTGGACCTACACGTCCCCGCTGCCGTCCGGCACCTTCAACTACGCCCTGCTCGTCAACTGCGCCTCCGACACCGGCGCCGGCTGCACCCGGATCCCCGACCCGGCCAACCCGGTCTGGAACGCCGACGACGTCGGCGGACCGAACCGCCAGGTGTACGTGCCCGGCGACCCGTCGTACGGGACCCTCGACAAGTCGTTCGAGGCTCCGGTCAAGGTCAAGGGCGACGCCGGCTCGCTCCAGCACTTCCGGTATCCCTCGACCAGCACCGCCGGCACCCAGGGGCTCACCGTCTACACCCCGCCCGGCTACAACGCGAACCGGTCCACGGCCTACCCGACGCTCTACCTCAGCCACGGCGCCGGGGGCGACGAGTACGACTGGGCGAACAGCGGCGTCGCGGGCAACATCCTCGACAACGCGCTGGCCGACGGCCGGATGCAGCCCGCCGTGGTCGTGATGACCAACTTCAACGGCATCCCCGGGGGCACTGCCGGCTACGCCACCGAGCTGACGACGAAGGTCATCCCCTACGTGCAGAAGAACTTCAACGTCTCGCGTCGCGCCTCGGACCGCGCCTTCGGTGGGCTCTCCGCCGGTGGCGCACGCTCGGCCTACCTGCTCTACAACAACACCGACACCTTCGCCTACTACGGCATCTGGAGCATCAACAGCGGCGGTACGCCGACCGAGGCTCAGCTGGCGAAGATGAAGGAGGTCGAGATCGTCCACTCCGGCACCGGGCTGCAGGACTGGCTGGCGAACATCACCACCGGTTCCCAGGCGCGGGACGCCCTGCTGAAGTCCCTCGGCGTGAACGTGCTGAGCTTCAACCAGCCGGGCATCCACAGCTGGGACATCTGGCGGATGGAGCTCAACGACTACCTCCGCCGGGCCGCCTTCAAGGCCACCACGACCAACCTGACCGTGGCCCAGAAGAACCAGGGCAAGGTGAAGGTCACCGCCAAGGTGGTGGCGGACGCCAAGACCTCCACGGTCAGCCCCACCGGCCGGGTGCAGTTCCTGCTGGACGGCAAGCCCACCGGCGCACCGCTGGCCCTGACGGGGAAGAGCGTCAGTGTGACAGTCACTGCCGCCCCCGGTCAGCAGATCACGGCCGTCTACTCGGGCAACCCGCTGTTCAACGGCAGCACCCGGGTGGTCACCATCAGCTGACGCGTCCGTCTCTCGCCCAGGCTCCGGTGTCGCGCCGGGGTCTGCCGAGCCGTCACACCTGAGGCGTCGCCGGGGAGCCGTTCCCGGCGACGCCTCGTGCGTCGTCGCGAGGTGGCCGAGGTTGACCTGACCGGCGGCATCAACAGCCGGGGTCTTGAGCGGCTGTAAACCTTTACTAGACGCTCGCCGTGTTCCCCGCTACTCTTCTGGGAAGCGAGGACCGTAAAGGTTTTCAACGAGCACCCTCGGAGCGGAGGACGCATGTCGCGAGCCACCATCAAGGACGTCGCCGACGCGGCCGGGGTCTCGATCGCGACCGTCTCCCGAGTGCTGAACGATCGGGGCGGCGCCATCACGACGGCCCAGACGGTGCGCGCGGCGGCCGATCGACTCGGCTACGCACCGAATGCCCTGGCGCGGATGCTGATCACCCAGAAGAGCATGACGATCGGGCTGCTGCAGCCGACGGTGTCGGACTCCTTCGCCGGCCAGGTTCTGGACGGCGTGGAGGACGCAGCGTACGAGCTCGGCTACTCCGTCATCGTCTGCTCCATCGGCGGCGGCTCGAGTCGGCTGGAGCACTACGCCCGGTTGCTGGCCAGCCGCCAGGTCGACGCGGCCGTCGTCATGTCCACCGCCGTCACCGCGACCCAGCACCAGCTGCTGCGCGCCCTCGCCCTGCCGTACGTGGTCGTCGCCGGCAGCAGTCACGCGCCCGAGGTGCCTGTCGTCGCCGTCGACGGACAACAGGCGGCCACCGACGCCACCGACGCGCTGATCGCCGCCGGGCACGTCCGGATCGGGATGATCGCGGGCGGCGCCGACGACCCCGTGGCCGGCGTCCCCCGCATCCACGGTTTCGAAGCGGCCTGCGACGCCGCCGGGATCCCACCGGGCGACCGGCCCATCGAGCACGGGGACTTCGGCTTCGACAGCGGCCTGGTCGCCATGCGCCGACTGCTGGATCGTCGAC
The DNA here is from genome assembly GCA_963794405.1 of uncultured Actinomycetota bacterium. Taxonomy (GTDB): domain Bacteria; phylum Actinomycetota; class Actinomycetes; order Propionibacteriales; family Propionibacteriaceae; genus Microlunatus. The sequence continues at coordinate 1,829,838 of CAWCDP010000009.1, read as the reverse complement.
CGGACCTGACCGCGGTGTTCGCCGTCAGCGACGAGATGGCCGTGGCGGCCATGGCCGTGGCCGACGAGCGAGGGCTGCGGGTGCCCGACGACCTCTCCGTGGTCGGCTTCGACGCCATCCCGTTGGCCCGGATGACGCGGCCACCGCTGGTCTCGGTCTCCCAGCCGCTGCGGGAGATGGGCTACCAGGCCGTGCGCGCCGCCGAGCAGCTGGTCCGCGGCGACGTCGTGCCGACCCTTCCACCGATGCCGCACACCCTCACCGGTGGACGCACGATCCGCACCATCTCCGACACATGACCGACTTCGAGAAGATCGGGCCTCCCGGCCCGCAGAACGACCACCGACGACCCGTGTCCAGCGATCCCAGGAGCCACGCCGTGCGCACCGAGCAGACCCTGACCCCGACGGCCAGCTTCTGGCTCGACAACCTCGAGCGCTTCGACCCCCGGCACGAGGGACCCCAGTGGGAGCGGCCGGTGGCCAGCCTGATCGATCCGACGCTGCAGACCGACGACCAGCTGACCGGACTGGTCAGCGAGGCGATCGTCATCCAGCAGTTCCTGCTGGAGGTGCTCACCCGCAGGGGCCTGAGCCGTGCCAGTGTCGTCGAGCAGCTGCGTCGCCTGCTGGCGTCGCCACCGGCTTCCGCTCCACCGAGTCCGGCGCAGCCCGGACACCTGTCCGCCTGACCCGACCATCCGACGTCGACCCCCCGCCCACAGCACCGCCAGCCCGAGGAGACCCCGCATGTCCAGCAACCCGATCGCCTCCACCGACACTCGCCCCGACGGCTGGTGGAAGTCGGCCGTCGTCTACCAGATCTACCCGCGGTCGTTCTCCGACAGCAACGGGGACGGCATCGGCGACATCCCGGGAATCATCTCCCGGCTGGACTACCTGGCCGAGCTCGGCGTCGACGTCATCTGGCTCTCGCCGGTCTACACCTCGCCCCAGGACGACAACGGCTACGACATCTCCGACTACACCGACATCGACCCGACGTTCGGCAGCCTGGCCGACATCGATGCGCTGATCGCCGGGTTGCACGAGCGCGGCATGAAGCTGGTCATGGACCTGGTGGTCAACCACACCTCCGACGAGCACGCCTGGTTCGTCGAGTCCCGCGATCCTGCCTCGCCGAAGCGCGACTGGTACTGGTGGCGGCCGGCCCGCGACGGCTTCGAGCCGGGCACCCCGGGCGCGGAGCCGACCAACTGGGGGGCGGCCTTCTCCGGCTCCGCGTGGAAGTACGACGAGGTCTCCGGTGAGTACTTCCTGCACATGTTCTCCCCCAAGCAGCCGGACCTCAACTGGGAGAACCCCGAGGTCCGCGAAGCCGTCTACGCGATGATGCGGTGGTGGGTCGACCGGGGCGTCGACGGCTTCCGGATGGACGTCATCAACCTGATCTCCAAGCCGGCCGAGCTGGTGGACGGTCCGGTGGCGGCCGGGCAGCTGCACCACCCCTCGTTCGTCCCGGTGGCCAACGGCCCCCGACTGGACGAGTTCCTGGCCGAGATGAACACCGCGGTGGGTCTGGACGCGCAGAACCTGATCACCGTCGGTGAGATGCCCGGCTCCTCGATCGCCACCGCGCGGGCGGTGACCGACCCCGAGAACCACGAGCTCAACATGGTGTTCACGTTCGAGCACGTCAGTCTCGACCAGACCCCCACCGGTTCGAAGTGGGATCTGGCCCACCTGCCGCTGCCGGTGCTCAAGGCCAATCTGGCCGAATGGCAGGACGGTCTGGCCGACGCCGGCTGGAACTCCCTCTACTGGAACAACCATGATCAGCCGCGGGCCGTCTCCCGGTTCGGCGACGACAGCCCCGAGTTCCGGGTGGCGTCGGCCAAGACCCTGGGTACGGTCCTGCACCTGCACCGGGGAACGCCGTACGTCTACCAGGGCGAGGAGATCGGCATGACGAACTCGTACTTCACCGACATCGCCCAGTACGAGGATCTGGAGTCGGTGAACTACCACGCCGAGGCGCTGACCCTCGGTCTCGAGGCCGAGGCGGTGCTGAAGTCGCTGTCGGTGAAGAGCCGCGACAACGCCCGTACGCCGATGCAGTGGGACGACCGTTCCCACGCGGGCTTCACCCAGGGCATCCCGTGGCTGCCGGCCAACCCCAACTACGTGTACGTCAACGCCCGCGCCGCGGCGAACGACCCGGCCTCGGTGTTCCACCACTACAAGGCGCTGATCGAGCTGCGGCACACCACCCCCGCGGTGGTGGACGGGCGGTTCGCTCTGCTGGCCGCCGACCATGATCGACTCTGGGCGTTCACCCGGACGTCGGCGGACGACACCCTGCTGGTGCTGGCCAATCTGTCGACCGAGCCGCTCGAGCTGCCGACCGACGGGCTGCCCGATCGGACCGGGGCCACCCTGCTGCTCGGCAGCCACGGAGGCGACGGGCACGGCGGCACGCTCGCCCCCTGGGAGTCACGCGTGCTGCGCCTCGCCTGAGGCCCCGACCCCGCGTTGTCAGCTCAGGTGGCGACAGAATCCACCGCATCTGACAACACGGGCGTCGGAGGGCCATGCTGGTGCCATGAGCGAGACCCCAGGTCCGGAGCTGATGCCGGCCGCGTTCCTCGGGCACGGGAACCCGATGAACGCGCTGGCCGACAACCGCTACACCCAGGCCTGGCACGCGCTCGGCCGCGCGGTGCCGAGGCCACGGGCGATCCTGGTGGTCTCCGCGCACTGGTACATCAACGCCACCGCCGTCACCGCCATGCCCCGGCCGCGCACCATCCACGACTTCTACGGATTCCCGCAGCGCCTGTTCGACGTCGACTACCCGGCCCCGGGCATGCCGAGCTTCGTCGAGGAGATCAGCGACGTCGTGCACCCGACCTGGGTCGGGGCGGACCTGGACTCGTGGGGCATCGACCACGGCACCTGGTCGGTGCTGATGCACTGCTTCCCCGACGCCGACGTGCCCGTGATGCAGCTGAGCATCAACGCCGACAAGCCGTTCGACTACCACCTGGACCTCGGCGCGCGGCTGGCTCCGCTGCGGGAGCAGGGGGTGCTGATCATCGGCAGCGGCAACGTCGTCCACAACCTCGGCGGGATGACCGCCGGTCTGCCGGACTCCGGCTTCGACTGGGCCCAGCGGTTCGACGAGCAGGTCAAGGCGACGATGGCGGAGCAGCCCGCCGACACCGCCGCCCTCGACGGGCACCGCGACTTCCGTACGGCCGTGCCCACCCCGGACCACTACATCCCGCTGCTCTACCTCGCCGGGCTGGCCGGGGCCGCCGACCGGGGCGCTGACGTGCTGGTGGACGGCTACGCCTACGGGTCGTTGTCGATGACCGCGTACACGCTGGATCTGGCCTGCCCGGGTGCCGGGAACGGCACCGAGCCGGCGGCCGCCCTGCCCGAGGGAGTGCCCCCGGACGGCTCCAACATCTGACCCGAACCCGCTGACGCACTCCTCCGTGCCCCCACGCACGCGTTGCAGAGGGCGCGTGAGAGATTGCAGGAGTGCGTCAGCAGGTTTTGGCGCGTGCGGTTCAGGCGGCGGCGCGAACCTGGATCCGGTTGGCCCACGGGTCCTCGAACTCGACCGTACGGCCGTCGTCGCGGGTGTCCACGCCGTGGAAGCCGAGCCGGTCGGTGAGGGCGCCGAGGTCGTCCAGAGCCGGCACCTCGATCCGGACCAGACCCAGCCCCAGGGTGAGCCGGCGGCGACCGGCGCCGCGGCTCTGCCAGGTGTTCATGGCCATGTGGTGGTGGTAGCCACCCGCGCTCACGAACAGGGCGCTGTTGCCCAGAGCGGCCGTGGTCTCGAAGCCGAGCTGGTCGACGTAGAAGTGCCGGGCCGACTCGACGTCACCCACGCACAGGTGCACGTGTCCGACGGTCGCCGGTCGGGACGCGGCCGCCGCCACCGCGGCCGGGTCGAGGTGCTCGCGCAGGAACCGGTTGGGGTCGAGCATCAGCGTGGCCATCTCGACCTGGCCATGGGTCCAGCTCCAGGCCGACCGGTCCCGGTCGGTGTAGAGCTCGACGCCGTTGCCCTCCGGGTCGGTGAAGTAGAAGGCCTGGCTGACCAGGTGGTCGGCGCTACCGGTGTACGTCCCCGGGTGCCGGGTGGCCACCGAGTGCACCGACGTCGCCAGATCGGCCTCGGAGTCGAACAGGATCGCGGTGTGGAACAGGCCCGCCGAGCGGGACGGCGCGTGCCGCAGCTCGGGGGCGTGGACCAGCCGCAGCACCTGCTCGGTGCCCCGACCGAGCACGACCTCCGACGCCGAGGTGGACAGCACGTCGAGCGTCACCGCGTCCCGGTAGTAGGACGTCATCACGTCCAGGTCGGCCACCCGCAGGGTCACCGCTCCCATCCGGGTGTCGGCGGCCAGCAGGTCGGTGCTCACGGTGCTCATGATCCTTCTCGGTGTCGTGTCGGGAGTGTGGTCGGGGCAGTGTCGCCGAACGGGTCAGCGGACGACGGCGAAGCCGCCGGTCCAGCCGATCTGCTCGCCCACGGCCGCGGTCAGCTGCAGGAAGCCGATGGCCTCCAGCTCGCGGGCCCGCTTCAGGGAGCCGGCGTCCACGGCCCGCAGACCGCCGGCGACCACCAGCTCGGTCAGGGCCTTCTTCGCCTCGGCGTCGTCGCCGGCGACCAGCACCGTGGTGGGCTGGGCATCGCCGACCGTGCCGCTGGCCAGGGTGGCCGCGAAGTTGGTGTTGAACGCCTTGAGCACCGTGGCGCCCGGGAGCTGGGCGGCGATCTCCGCGGCCTTGGAGCTGTCGGCGGGCACCACGAGCGAGTCGAAGGTGGAGAAGTCGAGCGGGTTGGTGATGTCCACCACGATCCGGCCGGCCAGCTGGTCGCCGTACGCCGCGACGATCGTGTCGACAGCGGGGTGCGGCACGGCCAGCACGACGATGTCGCCGGTGACGGTGGCCGCGCTGTCGTCGCTGCCGATGTGGGTCACGGTGGCGCCGCCGCGCCCGAGCACGCCGGCGATCGCGGTGCCCATGTTGCCCTTGCCGAAGATGGTCACGTCAGTCATCGAGTCCTCCAGGAGTCGTGGTTTGTTGTATGTACAACTAAGTTAGCAGACAATGGTTGTAGATACAACTATCGGTTAAGGTGGAGACATGATGACGGACACACCCTGGCTCGACGACGCCCAACGACTCGCGTGGGTGCGCTTCGCCGCGGTGCTGGAGCTGCTGCCCCGCTCCCTGGACGCCCAGCTGGAGCGGGACGAGCAGCTGAGCCACTTCGACTACTACTGCCTGGCCATGCTGTCGGAGGCCCCCCGGCGGACACTGCGGATGACCGCTCTCGCCGGGATGACCAACGCCACCCTGCCCCGCCTCTCCCGGGTGATGAACCGGCTCGAGGACGCCTCGTACGTCCGCCGCGAGCCCTGTCCCGCGGACCGCCGGGCCACCAACGTGGTGCTCACCGAGGCCGGTTGGGACAAGGTCGTCGGCGCCGCACCCGGCCACGTCCGCCACGTCCGCGAGCTGGTGATCGACGCCCTGGAGCCCGAGCAGGTCGCCCAGCTGTCTGCGATCAGCGCGGGGCTGCTCGCGGTCCTCGACCCGGACCAGAAGATGATGGCGTCGGTGCTGCATCCGCCACCCCTGTGACGACCCCCACCTTGCCGGCCGGACGGCGGTCCGGAACGATGACTGCGGCGAAAGGAGTGGGCGATGACAGCATCCGGAGACGACGTGGCCGCGTCGCCGCGTCCGTCGACGATCGGACGGATGGCTCCGAGTCGGCGAGCGGCCGGGATCTACGGGTTGATCATCACCGCCTCCGTCCTCGCCACCGGTGGCACGACGCTGGGGGTGGTGCCGCTGGCGGTGGCGGTGTTCGTCACCCTGTTGGTGTACTGGCTGGCCGAGGAGTACGCGGAGGTGTTGGAGCACGCGAGCGCCGGGCACCTGCCCACCTGGACCCGAGTGAGCGGGCTGTTGCGGTCCAAGTGGCCGATGGTGAGTGCGTCCTACCTGCCGCTGATCATCCTGGTGGCCGCCAGGCTCCTGGGCGCCACGACATCCACCGCCGCCCTGTTCGCCCTGGGTGGGACGGTCCTGCTGCTGATGGCCACCGCCTGGCGTGCCGGACGATCCGCCGGGCTGACCGGGATGTCGCTCGGGGGCATGACCGCGGTGGCCGGGCTGCTCGGTCTGGCCATGATCGGGCTGAAGGTCGGCCTCACCCACCTCCACTGACAGCTTCCGTACGCCGTTGCCGCCGCACCAAGGCGGTGTTCGGCGGAGTCTTGCGGGCCTGCGCTCACGGTCGTAATGTCGAGTGATGGCTCGGGCGGGAGTCGGCGGCCGGGGTCGCGAGACCATTCCGCCCTGGGGTCCGGGGAAGTCCAGGAGGCGGTGATCACGCACGAAGTCTCGAGGTCGCAGCAGAGCTATCGCCACGAGGCCCTGCTGTGGCACACGGCCGAGGACTTCACCGACACGCTCGTGACGTTCGTCGGGGAGGGACTGGACGCGGGCGAGCCGGTGATGGTGGCCGTCACCCCACAGCACACGGCCTGGCTCCAGGAGGCTCTCGGCGAACGGGCGGCCCGGGAGGTGCAGTTCGTCGACATGATGTCGCTGGGTCAGAACCCGGCCCGGATCATCCCGGCCTGGCGCGACTTCGTCGGCGGCGAGTCTGCCGACCGTGGGCCGGTGCGGGGGATCGGCGAGCCGATCTGGCCGGGTCGGCACGCGGAGGAGCTGTTGGAGTGTCAGCTGCACGAGGCGCTGCTGAACGTGGCCGTCGAGCCGGCCACCCCGCTGTGGCTGATCTGCCCCTACGACGCGGCCTCGCTCGACGCCGACGTGCTGGAGGAGGCTGCTCGGAGCCACCCGGTGCTGGTGGAGGCGGGAGCCCATCGCGGCAGCGCCCACTACGTCGGCCGTCCGCACGCCGATGCGCTGTTCGGCGCCGGACTCAGCGAGCCCCGCGGGAAGCCTCGGATGGCCTCCTACACTGCGGACACCATCCACCGGCTGATCGCGTACGCGAAGCTGGAGCTCTGGGTCACCGGGCTGTCGGCGAAGCGCGCCGCCGAGCTCGCCGAGGCCACCGACCTGCTGGCCCGCGGCAGCCTGCACCGCGGCGCATCCGACGTCTCGATCAGGATCTGGAGCGATGCCGACGCCGTCATCTGCGAGGTGAGCGACGACGCACCGGTCACCGACCCCTTGCACGGTCGGAGCCTGCCCACCGACGAGCACGAGGGGCTGTGGCGGGTGAACCAGGCCTGCGACCTGGTGCAGCTGCGCTCGACGGAGGAGCGGACGACCGTACGGATCCTGACCTGGAAGCCCTGACGCGGTGAGGCTCGCTCACCGATCCTCGGCGTACCGCTCGCAGACCAGCCGGCGGAACGCGGCAGCCCCGGCGGGCGGGTCATCGCGCCACCACACCAACCAGACAGCGATCGGCGGCGCGTCGACCACCGGCCGGTAGCGGATTCCGGGGTGGGGGAACTGGTCGGCGGTGGCCTCGGAGGTGATGCCGACCGCCTCGCCGGCGGCGACCACGGTGAGCCACTCCTCCATCCCGTGCACCTCCAGCAGGACGGTCGGGGCGGCGCCGGTGGGCCAGAGCTCGGTCGACGTGGTGCCGGTGGCCCGGTCGATCGCGACCGGTCGCCGGCTGAGCTCGGCCAGGGACAGGCGCCGGCGTCGAACCAGCGGGTCGTCGACGGCGAGGGCCGCCCAGCGCGCCTCGGCCCCGACCAGGGACGTCTCGAAGCGCTGGTCGCTGACCGGCCGCCGGACCACCGCGAGGTCGACCTCCCCCTCCAGCAGCCCGGCGGTCGGGGTGTTCGACTGCACGAACGTCACCGCCCCGTGGTCGGCCTGCCACTGCCGCTGGATCGGCGTGGTCAGGCGGCCGAACACCGACCAGGCGAAGCCGACCCGAAGGGCGGCCGGGCGCTGCTCGGCCAGCCCCTCGATCAGCGCGATCTCGGCCAGCACCCGGCGGCCGTGTTCGAGCACCCGACGACCGAGCACCGTCGGCCGGGCTCCGCGGCTGGTCCGGAGCAGCAGCCGCCCGCCCAGGGTCCGCTCCAGCTCCGCGACCGCGCGGGACACCGAGGCCTGGGAGGTCTGCAGGGCGATCGCGGCGTCGGTGAAGGTGCCTTCGTCGACGACCGCCGCGAGAGCCCGCAGCTGACGAAGATCGGTCATACGCTCACCGTATAACGGAGTCGAACCATGCATTGTGCGCATCGCCCGGTCCGCCGGACAGTAGAGGTGTGTCCACGACTGCGCTCCCCGGCGGATCCCGGAATCCGGCCCCGCTGCCGGCCCGGCCCACCGAGCCGGTCGAGCCGGTCGAGCCGGTCGAGCCGGTCGACCCCAGCAGCCCGCAGAACCCGGCCCGCGGGATCGCGGCGCTGCTGGCCGGCGCGGCCAGCAACCAGACCGGCGCCGCCGTGGCGGCCCATGCGTTCGGCGCCATCGGCCCGGCGGGGGTGGTCGCCGTCCGGCAGCTCGTCGCGGCCGTGGTGCTGCTGGCGGTGTCCCGCCCGCCGCTGCAGCGACTGACCCGCGCGCAGTGGTGGCCCGTGCTGGCCCTGGCCGCGGTGTTCGCGACGATGAACCTGGCGCTCTACTCGGCGATCGAGCGGATCGGGCTGGGACTGGCCGTCACGCTGGAGTTCCTGGGTCCGCTGACCATCGCCCTGCTCGCCGCGCGTGGTCTCCGGGAGGCGGGGTTGGCCGCGGTCGCCGCCGCCGGAGTCTACGTCCTGGTGCTGCCCGGACCGGCCAGTGACGTGGTCGGGATCGGTCTCGGCCTCGTCGCCGCGGCCGCCTGGGCGGGCTACATCCTGGTCAACCAGGTCGCGGGTCGACGACTGCCGGGGCTCCAGGCCCCCGCCGTGGCCAGCCTCGTCGCGGCGGCGGCGTACCTGCCGGTGCTGGTCTGGCTCGGGCTGGACGGTCGGCTGTGGGGCTGGCCGCTGCTGCTGGCCGTGATCGCCGGGGTGCTGTCCTCGGCCGTGCCGTACGCCGCCGACCTGACCGCCCTGCGGCACCTGCCGGCCCAGTTCTTCGGCAGCCTCTCCAGCATCCAGCCCGTCTTCGCCGCCCTGGCAGGGATGCTGATCCTGGGCCAGTGGCTGTCCGGTCACGAGTGGCTGGGGATCGCCCTCATCGTCGTGGCCAACGTCGCGGCCACCTGGCGACCCGGGCGTGCGGCCCGCCGCGACCGGCGGGTCGTCGGGGGAGCATGATCGTGCCATCCACGCCCCGCCTGAAGGAGCTCGCATGCCTCTCGTCATCGGAGTCCCCCGTGAGATCAAGGACAACGAGAACCGCGTCTCGGTCGTCCCCGACGGGGCGGCCGAGCTCGTGCACCACGGCCACCGGGTCCTCGTCGAGTCCGGCGCCGGAGCCGGCTCGCGGTTCCCGGACGAGGAGTACGCGGCCGCCGGCGCCACCGTCGTCGCGACCGCCGACGAGGTGTTCTCGTCCGCCGACCTGATCGTCAAGGTGAAGGAGCCGATCCCCGCCGAGTACCACCGCTTCCGGGATGGTCAGCAGCTGTTCACCTACCTGCACCTGGCGGCCGACAAGGAGCTCACCGAGTTCCTGCTGGAGCGCCGGATCGACTCGATCGCCTACGAGACCGTGCAGACACCCGACCGCCGGCTGCCGTTGCTCACGCCGATGAGCGAGGTGGCCGGCCGGATGGCCGTCCAGGCCGCCGCGCACGCGCTGGAGTCACCGGCCGGCGGCGCCGGCATCCTGCTCGGCGGCGTCCCCGGCACCCCGGCCGCCCGGGTCACGATCATCGGCGGCGGCGTCTCCGGCACCGAGGCGGCGAAGATCGCCATCGGGATGCGGGCCATCGTGCGCGTCCTGGACACCAACCCGGCCCGGCTGGCCTATCTGTCCGACGTGTTCGGCGGGCGGCTGGACCTGGTCATCCCCAACCGCGCGGTCACCGCGGCCTCGGTCGCCGAGTCGGACGTGGTCATCGGCGCCGTCCTCGTCCCCGGCGCCAAGGCGCCGAAGCTGGTCACTCGGGAGATGATCGCCACCATGCGACCCGGCAGCGTCGTGGTCGACATCGCCATCGACCAGGGCGGCTGCTTCGAGACCAGCCGACCCACGACGCACTCGGACCCGACCTACGTCGAGGAGGGGGTCGTGCACTACTGCGTGGCGAACATCCCGGGCGCGGTCGCCAGGACCTCCACCTTCGCTCTGACCAACGCCACCCTGCCCTATCTCGTCCGGGTCGCCGACCACGGTGTGCTCGGGGCCGCGGCGGTCGATCCCGCCCTCGCTCTCGGGCTGTCCACCGTCGCCGGTGGGCTGGTCAACGCCGCGGTGGCCGAGGCGCACGACCTGCCGTTCCGGGATCCGGTCGGAGTGCTCGCCGGAGGGTGAGGCACCGCCGCCCCCCGCCATCCCCTCCGGTCCCGTATCAGCCGGCCCCGACCGCGCTCTTCAGTGCGAGCGCAGAGGCGGGAGCGGGCATGGCACAGCGGTCGGGGCGGGTGCGCGAGTGGATCGGGCGGTATCTGGTCGCCGAGCTGGCCGGGCTGACGACGGCACTGCTCGCCGCCCTCGCGGTCACCTCCTGGGATCCCGACCGGCTGGCCATCGCCGCGTACGCGTCCGCTCTGGGCGAGGGCGTGGGCTTCTACGCCGGGTTCCTGGTCGTGCGCTATCTCCGCGAGGAGATCGACGGGCCGCCCCGGCGTCGCCTCGCCGTGATCGTGGCCGCGGCGGTGATGGAGTTCGGACCGGCGGAGATCGTCGACACCGCGCTGATCCGGCCGGCGGCGATGTTCCTCGGGTCGCTCGCCACCGGCAACGTGATCGTCGGGGTGCTGATCGGCAAGGTCGCCGCCGACATCGTCTTCTACGGTCTGGCGATCACCAGCTACGAGACGCTGGTCCGTCGCTTCCTGCGGCCGTTCCGGCGCGACGTCCCCGCCGAGCCCGCCCAGCCGGCGCGCGAGGACACCGACGGCGTCGGCGCGTCGCCGGTCACGGCTGCCGGCCCGAGCCACCGAGATGCCACCGACGGGACCCGCGTTGATCATGGACCTGGCGGTCGTGACGGAGCGCTTCGACCGCTTCCGCCGGGCGCTGCCCGGAGTGGCCGTGCACTTCGCGATGAAGTGCCAGCCCGATCCACCCCTGCTCCGACATCTGCTGAGCCTGGGCTCCCGTTTCGAGGTGGCGTCCGGCGCGGAGCTGAGGACGCTGATCGAGCTCGGCGTCCGTCCGTCGGAGGTGCTGGTCAGCAACCCGGTCAAGCCGTGGTGGCACATCCGGGACGCCCACGCCGCAGGTGTCACTCGGTTCGCCGCCGACAGCGACGCCGAGCTGCTCAAGCTCGCCCGGTATGCGCCCGGGGCGGCGGTGATGATCAGGCTCGCCGTGTCACCCGCGGCCAGCGACGTGCCCAGTGAGGGCAAGTTCGGGGTCGAGCCGGACGAGGCCGTACGGCTGCTGCTGGCGGCGGTCGACGCCGGGTTGCAGCCCTGGGGACTGACCTTCCACGTCGGGTCCCAGATGACCGATCCGCGCGCGTGGACTGCTCCGATCCACGAGGTCGCGATGATCATGGAACGGCTCGCGCCCCTCGGGGTGCGGCTGGCGGGCCTGGACATCGGGGGCGGCTTCCCGGCCGACTACGGACACCCGGTGCCCCCGATCGAGGACTACGGCCTGATCATCTCCGCCGCGCTGGCCCGGCTGCCGTACGCGGTCGAGGTGCTGGCCGAACCAGGACGCGGACTGGTCGCCGACGCCGGCCGGTTGGAGACGACGGTGATCGGGGTGGCCGAGCGGCGGGGACGGCGGTGGGTGCACCTCGACGTGGGGGCGTTCAACGGCGGCATGGAGGCGCTGGAGACGGACCGGCAGCTGGTGCTGCCGATGAGCGATCACCGAGGCGGCCCGACCGACGACTGGGTGGTCACCGGACCGAGCTGCGACAGCCAGGACACGCTGCGTGACCACGCACCGTTGTCGGCGCTCCTCCAGATCGGGGACCGGGTGACCCTGCACACCGCCGGGGCGTACACGACGGCGTACGCCAGCCCGTTCAACGGCTTCCCGATCCCCACCATCCGCTACGAGAACGTGACGACGCACCCGACCGCGCACCTGGCGGAGGCGAAGACGGCTGCCGGAGCGCGGCCCGCCCAGCCACGAGATGTTCCCGTCCTGGTGCGTCTCCCGCTGCGGCCGGCCGTCCGCTGAGTCCCCGTCCGCCTGGGCCGACGGTCGGGGTCCGGCCGAGATCCGCGGGTTCGAAGGACAGGGGTCAGACGTCAGGCGTGGTCGGGCGCTGAGCGCTGCTCGGTGGGAAACATCAGCGTGAAGGTGCTGCCGCCACCCGGTGTCTCGCTGTGGGCGATCGCGCCCCCGTGGGCGGCCATCAGCCCGGCGGCGATGGACAGCCCCAGACCCGCTCCGCCCTGGGAGCGTGCGCGTCCGTAGTCGCTGCGGTAGAAGCGCTCGAACACCCGGGCGGCCTCTTCAGCTGACAGACCCGGTCCGTGGTCGATCACCCGAGCCTCGACCGTCTCCTCACGGACCCCGATCATGACCTCGTACGGCGTGCCCGCAGGCGTGTGGCGGAGGACGTTGGCGACCACGTTGCCGAGGACCTGCCGGATCCGGCCCTCATCGCCCGAGACGACCGGGGCCGCATCGACCCACCCCTCGCCGTGGACCTGGCTCACGGTGACGGGCCGTCCCGGTTCCCGGGCTCGTGCGTCCAGGACGGTGTCGGCCGCCACCGTCAAGAGGTCCACCGGGCGGCGCACCAGATCGGGCGCGTCGTCGAGCCGCGCCAGCAGCAGCAGGTCGTTGACCAGGTCGCCCATCCGGCGCGACTCCGACTCGATCCGGTCCATGATCACGGCCACCTCGCGCGGACCACTGGCCACGCCGTGGCGATACATCTCCGCGTGGCCACGGATGCTGGCCAACGGCGTCCGCAGCTCGTGGCTGGCGTCGGCGATGAACCGCCGCAGCCGCTCCTCGGTCCTGATCTTGTCGGCGAACCCTTGCTCGATCTGGCTGAGCATCCGGTTGAGCGAACGGGTGAGACGCCCGATCTCGGTGTTCGCCTGGGTGGTCGCCGGCGTCTCGTCGATGCGCTGGGACAGGTCTCCGTCGGCGATGGCCTGAGCGGTGTGCTCGATCGTGGTCAACGGCCTCAAGGCCAGCCGCACCATGAACCAGCTGCCGAATCCCCCCAACGCCAGGATGATCACCGAGACCACCAGGGTGATCAGCTGGAGTCGGCGGAGGGTGTCGATGGCGTCGGCCAAGGAGATGCCGATGACCACGTAGCCGTCGCTCGTGGCGACGATCTTCACCCGCCACGGCGCTCGATGGTCGAGGCCGGGCACCGTCGACGGCTGCTGGCTCGCGGCCGAGGGGGCCAGCCGGTCGGCGACACGCGTCAGGTCGGGCCCTCCGGTGGCTGAAGGCTGAGCGGGCACCTGGCACCGGACGCTCCCGTTCCGGTCGACGACCGCGAACACGTACGAGGTCGGCAGCTGGGCACCGTTGCCGGTCTGCTCCATCAGCCGGCAGAGCTCGACGGAGGTGCTCGCCGCGACGCTCTTCCCGGCTGCCTCACCGAACGGCCCCTCCAGCTGCTGGTCGATCCGCTGCCGTTGGTAGCTGCTGATCAGCATCACCGCCGCCAGGTTGGCCATCAGCAGCCCCAGCGCGAGGAGAGCGACGACACCGATCACCAAGCGGGTCCGCAGCGACATCCGCTGCGCCGCCCGGCGCCATCGACTCACCGGTGGTCTCGCGGCAGGCGCAGGGTGTAGCCGATCCCCCGGACGGTCTCGATCAGTGGCGGGTCGTGGATGTCGATCTTGCGGCGCAGATAACGGATGTAGGAGTCGACGACGCTGGAGTCGCCGTTGAAGTCGTAGTGCCAGACGTGCTCCAGGATCTGGGCGCGCGACATCACCCGCCCGACGTTGCGCAGCAGGAAGCTCAGCAGGGAGAACTCCGTCGGGGAGAGCTGCAGCCGCTGCTCGCCCCGCCACACCTCGTGACCGTCCTCGTCCAGCACCAGGTCGGCGAAGCGGAGCACACCGTCGCCCACCGTCGGCTGCCCCGACGCGGGCTTGAGTCGACGGAGGATGACGCCGACCCGGGTGATCACCTCCTCCAGGCTGAATGGCTTGGTCACGTAGTCGTCACCGCCGAGCGTGAGCCCACGGAGCTTCTCGTCCATCGAGTCGCGCGCCGTGAGGAACAGCACGCCGACGTCGCGGTCGGCCCGCAGCAACGGCAGCAGGCCGAAGCCATCGGCGTCGGGCAGCATCACGTCCAGCACCACCAGATCGGGCTCGAACGCCTCGGCCACCACCAGGGCCTCGGTGCCGGTGCTCGCCGAGGCGACGTCGAAGCCGACGTAGCGCAGACTCACCGCCAGCATCTCCACCAGGGAGGGCTCGTCGTCCACGACGAGGATGCGGGAGCCCTTGAGCTCGGGCGCGATCTGCATGGTGCCAGCGTGCGCGACGCAGGTGAGAGTTCGGTGACAATCGCCCCACTCTCACCGAACTATCACCGTCCTGGCGCCGTTCTGGCATCTTGCCCGGCCATCCTCGACGCCATGGTCAGATGTCTCGGTGAGCCGCTGGGTCGCCACCGATGAGACGACGCACCCTCGTCGTCAACTCGGTTCTCGGCGTCGCGCTGGTCGGTGCCGTCGCGCTGACGGCCGTGTCGGTGGCCGCCGGCGGCGCGAAGCCGCCCGTCACGGGGACGACCGTCCGGGTGGATCGCGGCACGGTGACCGCGACGGTGACCGCGACCGGCAACGTGGAGGCCGGGTCGACGGTGTCGGTGGACGCCTCGGGATCCGGTGAGGTGACCAAGATCTACGTGAAGACGGGTCAGCGGGTCCACAAGGGTGACAAGCTGCTCAAGATCGACGACGTGTCGGCCCGGAACGACCTCGAGACCGCGCGCTCGAACCTCGCCTCGGCCGAGGCGACCATGACCACCACCACGCAGGGCCGCTCGTCGGCGGACCAAGCGGTCGATGACGCCGCCGTGAGCAGCGCCGCGACCTCGCTGGACAACGCGCGGACGGCGCTGGCACAGTCCCGATCGACCTACCGGCTCGACAAGCGACAGCAGGACAAGCTCGTGCGCTCCGCGCAGAGCTCCCTCGACGCGGCCGAGCAGCAGCTGTCCGACGACCAGAAAGCCCTGACTGAGGCGAAGAACTCGCTCGCCGCCGCCCAGGCCGCCGGGGACACCGCGGCGGCCACCCGGGCGCAGACCACGATCACCCAGCTGCAGACCTCCATCGCCACCGACCAGACCACCATCGACAGTGCGAAGTCCGGTCTCACCCAGGCACAGCAGACTCGCGACAAGACGCTGCTCGGCGGGCGGCAGGCGATCAAGACCCAGCAAGGGCAGGTGAACACGGCCGAGGACGCCTTGGCGGCCCAGAAGGCCCAGCGCTCGGCCAACCGGCAGCCGGCCCGGCCGGGCGCGGTCGCCTCGGCGCAGGCCCAGATCGACAACGCGAGGATCGCCGTCGACAAGGCCGAGCGGGCGGTGCGGGACAGCACCGTCCGCGCCCCGGTGGACGGCACCGTCGCCGACGTCACCGCCGTCGTCGGCCAGTCCTCCAGCACCGCCGGGGGCAGCACGGCCAGTGGAGCGAGCGGCTCCGGCGCGACCGCAGGAGGTTCGACGGCCGGCGGCGGAGCGACGAGCAGCGGGTCCTCCGGCTCCGGTCTGGTGACCCTGGTCGACGCTTCGGTCCAGCAGGTCACCGCGGCGGTGGCCGAGGCCGACATCGTCAAGGTGACGGCCGGCCAGGCCGCCTCGGTGTCCTTCCCGGCCTCCGGCACGACGGTGAAGGGGTCCGTGCTGTCGGTGGCCACCCAGAGCACCGTGTCCGACAACGTGGTCCAGTACGACGTCGCCGTCTCCCTGCCCGGCGGCAGCAGCGCGATCCGCCTCGGTCAGACCGCCGACGTCTCGATCACCACCGGCTCGCACCCCGACGTGCTCTACGTGCCGACCAGCGCGATCACCACCAGCGGATCGACCAGCAGCGTCACCCGTCGAGTCGGCGACACCGACGCGGTCGTGCAGGTCGAGACCGGCCTGGTCGGAGCCAACGGCACCGAGATCGTCCGCGGTCTCAGCGAGGGCGACCAGCTCGTCCTGCCGACCGGGGACAGCGGCGGCTTCACCTTCCCCGGTTCGGGTTCCGGTTCCGGTCAGGCCCCGACCTCGAGCAGCGCTCCGCCGCCGAACAGCTCGGCGTCGGCCCCGCGATGAGCTCCCGAGCGGCGGGCACGCCGGTCATCGACCTGCGCGGCATCACCAAGACCTACGGCGAGGGCCCCACCGCCGTCCACGCGGTGGCCGGCGTCGACCTGTCCGTGGAACGGGGCGACTACGTGGCGATCATGGGAGCCTCCGGCTCCGGCAAGTCCACGCTGATGAACATCATCGGCTGCCTCGACGTGCCCTCGACCGGGATCTACCGGCTCGACGGCATCGACGTACGTCGACTCAGCGACCGTCAGCAGTCCAAGATCAGGAACCGCAAGATCGGCTTCGTCTTCCAGAGCTTCAACCTGATCGCGCGGACCAGCGCCCTGCGCAACGTCGAGCTGCCCCTGGCGTACGGGGGCGTCGGCGCGCGCGATCGCCGAGCCCGAGCCCAGGCCGCCCTGGCGCTGGTCGGTCTCGGGGACCGTCTGGGGCACACCCCGGCCCAGCTGTCCGGCGGGCAGCAGCAGCGCGTCGCCGTGGCTCGCGCGATCGCCACCGAACCGGTGCTGCTGCTGGCCGACGAGCCCACCGGCGCCCTCGACAGCCACAGCACCGAGGACGTGCTGCACCTGTTCGACACGCTGTCGGTGGCGGGCCGCACCATCGTGGTGATCACGCACGAGGACGAGGTCGCCGGCCACGCCAAGCGGGTGCTGAGGATGCGGGACGGTCTGATCGAGTCCGACGTCCGCCACGCGGCCGTGCGGTCGCTGCCGCCCCGCTACCGCGATCGGTCGGCCGCGTGAACCTCACCGAGAGTCTGCGCTTCGCCTGGCGGGGAGTCACCGCCAACAAGGGTCGATCGATGCTGACCATGCTCGGTGTGCTGATCGGCGTCGCCTCGGTGATCGCGCTGGTCGCGGTGGGGAACGGGGCCAGCGCCACCGTCAACAACACCCTCAACAGCCTCGGCTCCAACACCCTCACCGTGGTGCCCGGCACCTCGAGCGGCGGCGTCTTCGGCGGAGGTGGAGGCCGCGGGGGTGGCGGCGGCGGGGGTGGAGGCGGCGCGGGTGGCGTGGAGGGCGGCAGCGCGGGTCGTGAGGGCGGCAGCACCGGCGGCACCGGCTCCCAGGGGGCGACAACCGACTCCGGCACCGACATCCGCGCCGTCCAGCTCACGCTGGACGACGCCGAGGCACTGGCCGACAAGACCCAGGCGCCCGACGTGCTCGGTGTGGCCCCGGTGGTCAGTGTCCAGTCGGCGACCGCCACCTACCGGAGCGCCTCCCACACCGTCGGGAGCCTGACCGGCACCACCCCCTCGTACCTGATGATCAACAACGACACGGTGGCCACCGGTCACGCCTTCAGCGACTCCGACTACCTCGCGCACTCGCGGGTCGCCCTGGTCGGCCCGACCGTGGCCACTGCCCTGGTCGGCGGCGACGGCAGCGCGATCCTCGGTCGGACCATCAACCTGAACGGCAACGGGTTCACCGTCATCGGCGTCCTGACGGCCAAGGGCAGTGCGGGACCGCAGGACCAGGACGACCGGATCATCGCCCCGGCGACCTCGGTGCAGGACACCCTGGCCGGCTATCAGAACCTCAGCTCCATCTCGATCAAGGCCACCTCCGCCGAGTCCGTCGACGCCGCCCAGGCCGAGGTCGAACGGATCCTCGACGCCCGCCAGGGCACCACGGTGGCCGACCGCGGATTCTCGGTCACCAACTCCGCCACGATCCTGGAAGCGGTCAGCACCATCACCTCGACCTTCACCCTGCTGCTCGGTGCCATCGCCGGCATCTCGCTGCTGGTGGGCGGCATCGGGGTCATGAACATCATGCTGGTCACCGTCACCGAGCGCACCCGCGAGATCGGCATCCGCAAGGCGATCGGGGCGGGCAAGGGCGACATCATCGCGCAGTTCCTGTTGGAGGCCGTGATGTTGTCGATGCTCGGGGGACTGCTCGGGGTGCTCCTCGGTTCACTCACCGGACTGGTGAAGGTCGGCACCTTCCAACCCGTCATCACCGGTTCCTCGGTCGTGCTGGCGTTCTCCTTCTCACTGGCCATCGGGCTGATCTTCGGGCTCTACCCGGCGAACCGGGCGGCGTCCCTGCGACCCATCGACGCTCTCCGCTACGAATGAGCACGTTCGGCGACCCGAGGATGCACACCCCATGACCGACACCGGCCACGACCGACCCGACGACACCGTCGGGAGCCGCCGGGACACCAGCCTGGCGGACGATCTGCTCGACCGCGACGACACGTCCGACGCGGTCCGAGGTGGGGGCGAGTGGCAGGACGAGCTGCGCGAGGTCGAACCGGACCAGGACGAGCAGGACGCCCAACGCGGCGATGACGACGACGACTACTTCGAGCCCCACCCGCAGCGCCGGAGTCGGGTCACCACCGGTCTGCTGGTGGCCCTGATCTTCGTGCTCGGGATGCTCTGCGGTGTGCTGGCGGGCCGGGTCCTCACGCCCACGCCACCACCGCAGATCGTCTACCTTCTCGGCGACTCGACCACGTCGACACCCTCCCCGTCGGCGTCGGCCCCGCCTGCGTCCACACCTTCGGCGGGTCGTTGACCGTCGGCCAGCTGCAGGAGCCGTCGAGCCTTCGAGGGGGCACCGTTGCGTACGAGCCACTCCGCACCCGCGAGTCGCCGCAGCTGGAGGTAGAAGGGGATCAGCTCGTCCAGGTCGCCGTCGTGATCACCTTCGACCCGATATCCCTTCAGCACCTCGGGGATCAGCGCCGGCTCGGTCAGCCCGACCACCGCGAGATCCATGGCCGGGTCACCCGGGCCGACGTCGTGCAGGTCGATCAACCCGACCACGTGGCCATCGCGGACCAGGAAGTGCTCGGCTCGGCCGTCGAACAGGGTGAGCGAGCCTCCACGGCGTTCCAGGACGGGGGTCAGATCGTCGAGCCACCCACGGAACCCGCGCACCTGGGCGTCGCTTCCGCCGACCGACGGCCACCAGGCCGCCACCTCCTCCGTCCACGCCGCGATCCACGCCGCGATGGTCGGCTGGCCCGAGAAGGGCGGACCGCTGGGCAGAGCGTGCACCGTACGCAGGATCCGACCGGCTTCTCGCTGCGCCCCGACCGCGCTGCCGGCGGTGATCGGATCGCCGTCGATCCAGCGCAGCACGAGCAGGGACGGCGCGCCGTCGACGGAAGCGACGATCTCCGGCACCGGCAGTCCCGCGGCCGCGAGGAGACGGTTGGCCTCGACGTCGCCGGTGAGCGCTCCCGGCGCGTCCGCCGTCTTGAGCACGAACAGCCGGCCCATACGATCCTGCGCTTGGAGCGTGGCCCGCCCCGGACCGACCTGCAGGATCCGGGTCGGCTCCAACCCGACGCGGGCAGCGAGCTCGGTGAGCTGCTCACCGATCCGATCGACCATCGTCGGACTCTCTCACACCACCGCGCCGGCGACGACCCGTCTGCAAGAGGGCGATGCCCTCACCCCCGTGGGGGTGAGGGCATCACTGTCCCCTGCCGTCTCGGTGGACCCGGCAGTCCAGCCGAGACGGAGGTCTCTCAGGCGCCCGCGGCGTCCTCCGGCACCGGCAGCTCGCCGGTGTTGACTTCCGGTCGCACGATCAGCACGTCGCAGCCCGCACGCTTGATCACTTCCTCCGAGGTGGACCCCAGCAACCGGTCCGCCAGGGTGCGGTCGTGCAGCGACCCGAGCACGATCAGATCGGCGTGCTGGTCGGCGGCCGTGCTGACCAGCGCCTTGGCCGGCTCGCCGTCGATCAGCAGCGCCGCCGTCACGGTCGCGCCCTCGGCGCTGGCCACCTTCATGGCCTCCGAGAGGGCCAGCCGGGCGGCGTCGCGCCCGAGCACCTGACCGATCCGGGAGTCACCGCCGAGAGTGGCGACGTTCTTGGCCTCGTCCCGGCGGGACAGCTGGGCGTAGGCGCAGACGATCACCAGGTCGGCGTCGTCGTGCTTGGCGAGCCAGGCGGCGCGGCCGACGGTCGGCCCCCCGAGGGAGGAGCCGTCGGTGCCGACGACGATGGTGCGGTAGTCCTTCATGCTCATCGTGCCCGTCCTCCTAGTGTGCGGCCATCGGCATGTGAGCCACGTCGTCGACATCGCGTACGCTG
The DNA here is from genome assembly GCA_963794405.1 of uncultured Actinomycetota bacterium. Classification (GTDB taxonomy): domain Bacteria; phylum Actinomycetota; class Actinomycetes; order Propionibacteriales; family Propionibacteriaceae; genus Microlunatus. The sequence goes on along the minus strand of CAWCDP010000009.1, from coordinate 1,809,443 downwards.
CGCGGCTCCTTGATCCAGAGCATCAGCAGACCGGCGATGGCCAGGAACACGCCGGCGAACCGGATGGCGTTGCTCGGGTTGCTGCCCAGCAGGTTCGCGTAGACGGTTCCGAAGGTCACCGACTGGATCAGCATCGGCACCACGATCATCATGTTGATGATGCCCATGTAGACCCCGAGCCGGGTGGACGGGATCATCCGGACGGCCATGATGTAGGGCACGCCCATGATCGACGCCCAGGCGATGCCGAGTCCGATCATCGGGATGAAGATCAGGTACTGGTTCGGCATCGCCGGCACCAGCAGCAACCCGCCCGCAGCCAGCAGCAGGCAGACGCAGTGCACCAGCTTGGCCCCGCGCTTCCTGGCGAAGGCGACCAGGGCGAACGCGACGCTGAAGGTGATGATGTTGTACCAGCCGTTGACCAGACCGGTCCAGGCCACGGCCTCCTCCTTGCCGGCCTGCGTCGGCGGGAAGAACTCCTGGGCGATGCACAGGGCGATGAACTGCCAGTAGCAGACCATGCCGTACCACTGGAAGAAGTAGACCACCGCCAGCTTGCGCAGCTGGGGCGGCATGTCGCGGATCGCCTCGCCGATCTCCTTCAGCGCAGCACCGAAACCACCCTTCTTCGCCCGCAGCGCCTTGAGCTCCTCGTCACTCGGCGGGATCTCCGGAGTGCGGAGCACCGAGACGAGCACGGTGCCGATCGAGCAGACCGCACCGAGCATGAACGAACCGACCACCCAGTAGGGAACCCCGGCTTCGGTGGCCCCGGAGATGATCTTCTGGAAGAAGAACAGCGAGAGGTTGGCCAGCGTGATGCCCAGGCCGGTGAAGAACGACTGGGCCAGGAAGCCCTTGCCCAGCTGCGACGGCGGCAGCTTGTCGGCGATGAAGGCGCGATAGGGCTCCATGGCGGTGTTGTTGCTGGCGTCGAGCAGCCACAGCAGCAGCACGGCCATCCAGACCGCGGTGACGAAGGGGAACAGGAACAAGCAGATGGCGCAGCCGATCGCCCCGACCAGGAAGAAGGGCTTGCGTCGACCCCAGCGCGGGCTCCAGGTCCGATCGGACAGAGCCCCGATGAGTGGCTGCAGCAGCAGACCGGTGATCGGTCCAGCCAGATTGAGGATCGGCAGATCCTCGGGGCTCGCACCCAGGAACTCGTACACCGGGTTCACGGCGGTCTGCTGCATGCCGAAGCTGTACTGGATGCCGAAGAACCCGAGGTTCATGATCAGGATCGACGGCATCGTCATCAGCGGCTTGGTCCGCACGACGCTCGTGTGCTGCAGGTCGGAGGCGGTCATCGGGTCGCCTCCGGAGCCGGGGTGCGCGCGAGGTAGTCGGCGAGCCGGACGAGCTCCTTCTCCCAGCCCTCCCCGTGCCAGCCGGCGACATCCGGTTCGTAGGGGCCCTGGATGATCCGGACCAGGGTGTTGTGGCGGCCCATCTTGGTGAACTCGACCCGCAGCTCCAGCGGGACCTCGGGGTCGATGCCCGGGTCACCCGAGATGAGCTCCCGGGAGACGAACACGTCGGGATCGAAGAACTCCGTGTAGACGCCCTCGGTGGTCACCCGGGTGGTGGGATCGGCGTCGCGCACCTTCACGTGACGGTGCCGGCCACCGAGCTTGAGGTCTCCGGCGAGCGTCTCGAGCTCGACGTGCCATCCCGGCGAACCGCGCCACTGCGCCAGCTGCGTGGGTTCGGTCCACGCCCGGAAGACCTGGGATCGCGGGTTGTCGAACTCCCGCTCCACGGTCACGATCACATTCGCCGTCACGCCGCGCCACCTCACTGTGCGTCGTTGGCACGGACGCCGGCCGCCGAGCGGCGACAGCGGGTGCAACGAGATTGGCTGGAACTCCAGGGAGAGGAAAACTTTGCACCGCGAGTGTGTCACCGGCCGTTCGTCGTTGGCAAGAGGTTCTCCCTGGTTTCTCTCACACGCCTGTCAGGTTTGACATCGCGGGTCAGCTGGGGCCTCTGCAGAGGTATGAAAGACCTTTCCCCCGAGGATCGGCTCCGCCATGATGAGGGGGATCACCAGGAGTGAAGGGCAGATACCCTTGGGCACCGTGAGCGATCAACCCGGAACGGCGGACGCGCTCGTCCGGGTGAGTCTGCAGGATGTGGCCGACCGCGCCGGCGTGTCGGCGGCCACGGCCTCACGCTCCCTGCGGGGGCTGGCCAAGGTGTCACCCGACACCCGGCAGCGTGTCATCGAGGCGGCCCGCGAGCTGTCCTACACCACACCCCTGCCGGCCGCCGCCGAGTTCGCCCCCGGTCCCCGCAAGACGGTAGCGGTCATCGTGCCCTTCATCACCCGGTGGTTCTTCACCACCGTGACCGCTGCGGCGGTCGATCACCTGCGTGAGCACGGGTACGACGTCCTCCTCTACCACCTCGGCAGCGCCGCTGTCCGTGACGACTTCTTCTCCCGGATGCCGCTGGCCGGACGCGTCGACGGGATCCTGGTGCTGGCGGCGCCGCTGAACGAGGAGCACACGCTCGCCCTGCGGGCTCTCGACATCCCCTTCGTCACCGTCGGCACGATCGTGCCGGGAGCCCCGGCGGTCGGCATCGACGCGGTCGCCGCCGCTCAGCAGGCGGTCAACCACCTGGTCCATCTCCGGCACCGGCGGATCGGCCTGATCCTGGGGGAGGCCGACGACCCACGGTTCGAGTTCGAGTCGTCGGCGGAACGGCGACGCGGTGCCGAGGCGGCTCTGCGGGCCGCCGGCCTGACCCTGCCCGACGAGCTGGTCGCCGCGGGACCGCACGGCCTGGAGGGCGGCGCCGCGGCGATGACCGAGCTGCTCTCTCGACCGGTGCTGCCCACCGCCGTCTTCGCCGAGTACGACGAGCTCGCCATCGGTGCCCTGTGGGCCCTGCGACGAGCCGGCCTGAGCGTGCCCGGCGACATCTCGGTGATCAGCATCGACGACCACGAGATGGCCACGATGTTCGACCTCACCACCGTCGCCCAGGACGTCGTAGGGCAGGGAGCTGTCGCCGCCGGGCTGCTGCTGCAGGCCGTCGACACCACCGAGGTCGATCCACCGGACCGTCAGCTGCTGCTGCCGACCCGGCTGGTGCTGCGGGGGACGACGGCCCCACCGGCCACCCCGCCCCGGGACCCGGCCGCCCCGAACCGTCAGCGGGTCCGGCGCTCACCCTCCTGAGCCGGGCCGTACAGGCGGGCGATGTCCGGTGAGCCGAGCCACCCCTCGTACGTCGGCGACTGCGGCCAGCCGTCCGGCGAGTCCTGCCACGGCTCCTGGCGACCGTAGGGCAGCAGGTCGATCAGCGGGAAGGTGTGGCTGAGCTGCTCCGTGCCCCGACCGTTCGTGTGCCAGGTGCGATAGACCCTGTCTCCCTCGCGCAGGAAGACGTTGACGCCGAAGCCGCCGCCGGGCGGTGCATCGACGTCGGAGCCGAAGGAGCTGTCAGCGGTCGAGTACCAGGTCATCGTGTTCCCGACCTTCTCCGCATAAGCCAGGGCTTCCTCGATCGGGCCCTGGGTGACGATGACGAACCGGGCGTCGTACGCGGACAGGAAGTCCAGCCTGGTGAACTGGGAGGTGAAGCCGGTGCAGCCGCCGCACTGCCACTCGGCCCCCGGTGACCACATGTGGTGGTAGGTGATCAGCTGGCTCCGGCCGGCGAACACCTCGGCCAGGCGCACGGGGCCCTCCTCACCCTGCAGCGTGTAGTCCGGCAGCGCGACCATCGGCAGCCGACGGCGTTGCGCGGCGATGGCGTCCAGCTCGCGGGTGGCGGCCTTCTCCCGCCGACGCAGCTCGTCCAGCTGGGTACGCCAGGTGGCCGCGTCGACGATGGGGGGCAGGGTCGAGGGAGTCTCAGTCGTCGTCATGGCTGCTGGGACCCCGGCCGGGGCTCGAACTCATCGGGGGCTGACGCACTCCTGCGTACGCTGACGCGCCCGTTGGATGGCGTGCGTGAGGGCACGCAGGCGTGCGTCAGCGGGGTCGGGGCACGGTTAGTCGAGCTCGACCACCGAGACGTCGACCAGGATCTCGGTGGCCAGCTCCTCCAGATCCGCCTGGACGGCGTCGAGGGCGGCCTCGGAGTCGATGCTGACCACCGCAGTGGCCTCGAACAGCAGCCCGCCGGCCATCGGCGCCTCCCGGGTGAGGGTCTGCAGGTCGGCGACACCCAGCCCGTGGCGGGCCAGCACCCCGGAGACGGCGGCGACGATCCCTGGGCGGTCGTTGCCGAGCAGGTCGAGCCGGACCCGGCGACGCCTCTCGGCCGGCACCAGCTCGGCGCTCGCCGACCGCACGGACACCTCCAGCAGGCCGTCGAGCGGCGCCAGGGCCGCCTGCAGCTGCGCGGCCCGTCGGTCGGGAACGGTGACCACCACGACGCCGGCGAACGTCCCGGCCAGCTCCGCGAGGTGGCTGCGCTCCCAGTTCCCGCCGTTGCTGGACACGATGTCGGCGAGCGCCTTCACCAGACCGACGCGGTCGTCGCCGACGACGGTGAGTACGAGAGTGGTCACCGGCGTGATGCTAGTGGTCGCGACCGGAAGTTCGTCGGGGTCTCCGCCACCTCGACGAGCCGGGCGATCAACCCTCGTCCGTGCCCTGGTGGAACCGCTGCCGCCAGCCACCGCCGTCGCGTACCCACAGGGAGCTGCGCAGCGTGCTCCGCTGATCACCCACCGACCGCCAGAGCAGCAGGATGGTGGTCTCGTCGACCCGGCTGACCGCCACGGTGTCCAGGGTGACCGGCTCGGTCAGCGGCGCGATCACGCTCAGCATCTCCTCCCGCGTCCACAGCCGCCCCGACCGGCCGATCTCGGTCCAGTCGGGATGCAGCAGCGCCGCCACGGTGGCCGGATCGGACCGGACCTCGTCGCTCAGCAGGTCGCGCTCGAGCGCGACGACCCGCTCCTCGTCGCTGGGCTCGTCGTGCTCGTCGAGCAACGAGAACAGGTCGGCCTCGGGCTCCGGCCTCGGCGTCGGCAGGTAGCCGGCGTGGGCGTCGGGCTTCGGTCCGGCCGAGCCGAAGCCCGGACCCGGATCGGCCTGCTTCCCTTGGCTGTAGGCGATCGACGCGCTGTTGGCGAGCCGGTCCGCCTGCTCGTTCAGCTCGTGCCCGGCGTGCCCCTTGACCCACTCGAACCGGACCCGGCGGCCCTGCATGGCCGCGTCCAGGGCCTTCATGATCTCCACGTTCTGCACCGGCTTGCCGTCGCCCTTGCGCCAGTTCTTGCGCTTCCACCCCGGCATCCACTTGGTGATGGAGTTGATCACGTACGTGGAGTCGCAGTAGACCAGCAGATCGTCATCGACGTCGGCGGTCTGCTGCAGCAGGTCGAGGACCGCGGTGAGCTCGCCCATGTTGTTGGTGCCGTGCGGCCAGCCGCCGCTCGCCCACCGGTTGTCGTCGACGTACCAGCCCCAGCCCGCCGGGCCCGGGTTCCCGAGCGCGGATCCGTCGGCGGCAGCGATGATCGTCACCGGGGCATGGTGCCAGATCCCGGACGCCGGCGATGCGCGTCACTCGGTTCCAGGCGCTGCAGGACGTCCGGCAGCACGTCGACCGCGATCACCCCCAGCCGCTGGGTCGCCCGGGTCACCGCTACGTAGAGATCGGACCAGCCACGGCTCGACTCGCGCAGGATCCCGGCCGGATCGGCGATCAGGACCGCGTCGAACTCGAGTCCCTTCGCCTGGTCGACGGTGAGGATCGCGGTGCCGGCGTCCAGCAACGTGGGGGTCGACCCGTACGCCACCCCCGGCAGCGCGGTCGCCAGCGCCGTGGTCAGCTCGGCGTAGCGAGATCCGGGTAGGAGGACGGCGAGCCGCCCCTCCCCCGTCACCGTCTGCTCGCTGGCGACCGCCTCGATCAGGGCGGGGACGAGCCGGTCGGCCGCCACGCACCGGCTCCAGGGCGGCTCCGCGCCGTGTCGCGCGGACTCCGGTGGCGTGGCCGTCGGGTCGATCGCACGGAGCACGTCTGCTGCCACGGTCATGATCTCGGCCGGTGTCCGGTAGTTGACGGTCAGCTCCGCCGTGCGCCAGCGGCCGGGTGCGTACTGGTCGAGCAGGTCGGCCCACGACCGGGCACCGCTGTCGTTGCCCGCCTGGGCCAGGTCACCGACCAGGGTCATCGAGCGGCGGTGGCAGCGGCGCATCAGCATCCGCCACTCCATCGCCGACAGCTCCTGCGCCTCGTCGACGATCACGTGGCCGAACTGCCAGGTGCGATCGGCGGCGGCCCGGTCGGCGATCGTGCCCACCGACTCCCGGTGCCGGGTCCGCTCCGCCATCATCGCGATGAACGGCTGGACGTCCAGCGGGTCGATCGTCAGGGCGCCCACGGCGAGTCCGCTGTCGATGGTCGCGTGTGTGTACGCCAGGTGCTCGGCGTCCTCCGCGGCCCGTTCGGCGGCCGCCCGCCGGCGGTCCCGGACCACCGCCTCGGTGTCGCCCAGCAGCTCGGCCGCTTCGTCGAGCAGGGCGATGTCGGCCCGGGTCCACGGGCTTCCCGGTGGACGCTGCAGCGCCTCGCGGTCGCTTGCGGCCAGGCCGGGCGCGGCGGCGGCGAGTCGCTCTGGCGACGACCAGAGCAGGGTGAGCAGCCGCTCGGGGGTGAGGTCGCGGATCCGGTCCCGACGGGCGGTCCTGACCGCGCGGGCGATCACCTCGACCATCTCGAGCCGGCCCTTGACCCGACTCGCGACCGGGGAATCGGTCGCCGTCGCGATCACCCCGGGCAGCAGCTGACCGATGGTGGACAGAACCACCTCGGTCTCACCGAGCGAGGGCAGCACCTGTTCGATGTAGCGAAGGAAGGTCGCGTTCGGACCGATCAGCAGCACTCCGCGCCGGGCCAGCTGTTCCCGGTGGGTGTAGAGCAGGTACGCCGCCCGGTGCAGGGCGACGACGGTCTTGCCGGTTCCCGGGCCGCCCTGGACCACCAGGACCCCGGGGAGGCCGGCACGGATGATCGCATCCTGCTCCGCCTGGATCGTCGCGACGATCTCCGCCATCCGGCCGGTGCGCTGCGCCGACAGGGAGGCGAAGAGCGCACCTTCCCCGACCAGACCCGTGGAGTCCCGGTCGGCCAGCGCGGCCAGGTCGAGGACGTCGTCGTCGACCGCGGTGACGGTGCGCCCGGTCAGCCGGAGGTGGCGACGGCGGAGGACCCCCATCGGATCCTCCGTCGTGGCCCGGTAGAAGGGCTCCGCCACGGGCGCACGCCAGTCCAGCAGCAGCGGTTCGTAGTCCTGGTCGAAAAGACCTATGCGGCCGATGTAGGAGGTCTCGCCGCCGACGGAATCGAGACGCCCGAAACACAGTCCGCGTTCCACGGTGAGCAGCTGCTCGGAACGACCCGCATAGGTTCGGGCAAAGGACTCGCGTTCCGTCGCGGCCTGATCGGTGCCCGTGGTCGGGCCACCGTGGGTCAGCCGCAGATCCTCTGCGGCGCGGGCGCGGGCGGCGTCCAGCACCCCGTACAACATGCTCACATGGCCTTGTTCTCGATCGATCTCGCGCTTCAGCACGGTCTCGGTCGGGTCCTCTGTCGAGTTCGGCAACGACGCTCCTCTGACGAATGTCCATGGCCTTGACGAAAGTCCATGGGTGGGCTAATCTCGGTTTAGGCGCTGAGAAATCGGCGCCTATTGTTGTCTTCAGACAAATACGACATTTTACCGATGCGGCGCAGATCAGCGCAATCCCCGTGAATTCCTCCGGGTGAGATCACCGGGGTGTCGATGAATTCAATGGCTGTTGCGGAGAAGCTCGTCACCATGCTGCCGTGGCTGCTGCCCTTGGCCGATGGTCGTGGCGGGATGGGCGCGCCGGCGCTCGTCGATGTCGTGGACGCCTGCCCGGGACTCGTGCTGACCCGGCCAGGAACGGGATCACGCCCGGGTCAGCCGCCGACCTCGTCCACCAGGGCGTCGACCTTGGCGATGTAGGCCGCGGGATCGGCCTTGCGCTCCAGCCCACCCGCCGACATGTAGCGGACCTTGCCGAAGACGGGACGCTCGGTCCAGCCGCGGTCGTGCTGACCGAACACCCAGGCCACGTTGGCGTACGAGTTCGCGTCGCGTCCGTCGAGGAAGTACTTGTTGTTCAGGTGGAGCGTGGTCCGGTACGCGGCTTCGGGCGAGGTGGACCACTCCAGGATCTTCTTGCCCCAGTACATCCGCATGTAGTTGTGCATGTAGCCGGTGTGCACCATCTCGCGCATGGCGGCGTTCCAGTACTCGTCGTGGGTCTCGGCCTTCTCGAGCTCGCCCCGGGTGTACGTCGGGTCGCGCTCGTCGTCGGCGTGGTCCTTCAGCGTCGTCCGGGCGAAGTCGGGCAGCGCGGAGTACTTGTCGTAGTCCTTCTCGTAGTACACGTAGTTCATCGGCAGCTCGCGCCGGATGATCAGCTCCTCCAGGAAGTCGTCCTGGTTGGTGCCGCCGTGCTTCTTCTTCGCCTCCAGGGCGATGTGGACCGGCGAGATCTGGCCGTAGTGCAGGTACTTGCTCATGTGCGACACGTCGGAGGTCTGCGGCTGGTTCCGGTTCTGCGCGTAGGTGTCGAAGGAGTCGGCGAGGAAGGCGGCCAGCACCTTCTTCGCCGCGGTCGTGCCGCCGGTGAACAGCGGCACCGGCGGGACGGAGGTGTCGACCTTCAGCCGGCCGAGCAGAGCGTCGACGTCGGACAGGTCCTCACCGGTGATCTTCGGCCGGGTGGTGTTCTTCAGGGTGGTGGCGCGCAGCCCCACCAGGAACCGGTCGAGATGCCGGGTGATCTTGGGCCGGATGGTGCGGGCGGCGAACTCCTTCTTGTCCGAGACCAGCTCGACCGGCACCACGACGTCGCTCTCCACCTGGACGACCGGGCACGGAGCCTTGCTCGCCACGGTGTCCCGCCACTGCCGCTGGTGCCGGAGGTAGCCGCGGTCGCAGACCAGGAGTGCGGCGTCTGTCGGCCAGGCCGAGCGCCACCTCGGCCGGGTTGCCGCGCTGGAGGACGAAGGTGATGTCGCGCGCGTCCAGCGCCTTCTCCACGTCGGCGAGGCCCTGGAGCATGAAGTGGTAGTGCCGGGCGCTCGCCTCGGGGTAGTCGTCCATCAGCCCGAAGGCGACCAGCAGCGGCAGGTCGAGCTCGTTCGCCCGGTGGATGGCGTACTCGAGCGCGTGGTTGAGCTCGGCCCGCTGGGACTGCTGCATCCAGTAGAGGACGTAGCGGCCGTCACCGGGTTCGGCGTCGTTCAGGTCCTGGACGCGCTCGTCCTGGATGCCGGTGTAGACGTCTCCCATGCTGCTCCTTCGCCTCTGCGTGTCGACGGCATTCGTCGACCCGCGCGACGCCGGATGCGTCACCCCCGTTTCTACGGCGGGGTGAGGGCGGGCGGGAGAGCAGGTGGTGGTTCTCGACCGGGACGAGCCCGTGCTAGGGGGAGGTCGCCAGAGCCGCGGAGATCTCCAAGGCGATCCCGTCGGGGTCCTTGATATTCAGCACGCGGGAGGTCTCAGGTCCCGCGGGCGGCTTCGGCCGCCGGGGCCAGCTGGTCGCGACGGGCCGCCGACCGGGCACCGGGGGTCACGGGCCGCTGCTCGGGTCGAGGAGCTCCGAGGAAGACGGTCTGGTAGCTGCTGACGAGGTGCCCGATGTCGATGGCTCGTCGGCCGCGTCGCGTGAGGCGGGCAGCGAGGACGGTGGCGGTCGGGCCGAGGGACAGCACGACGATGTCGGCGGAGCCGCGGAGCAGTCGCCGCTCGAGGGCGTCGACCTCGGCGTACGCGTCGATCGGTGGCGCCTCCTCCCGGGTCAGACCCGCCGCGCTGTCGAAGAGATCGGCGATGGGCTCGAAGCGTGACCCCGTGCCGCTGACCACGCAGACGGCCTTGTCGGCCCAGACCTGACGCCACAGATCGACGCCGCGCCTGCCGAGACGGTGGAAGAAGCGTGGCCGCGTGACGTGGGTGTTCGCGTACGTGAGATCGGTGCGGGTGATCGGCCGGAGGTCGGGCCAGGCGTTGGCCCACACGTCGGACCAGTACGGCCCCTTGCTGAGGTCGGGGAATCCCAGCAGCAACGAGCCGACCTCGAGGTCCTGCATCGTCCAGATGCCGCGGAGCTCCGCCATGAGCTCAGGTGTGGTGCGCTGGAAGTAGAGGTCGTAGCCCGGTCGCAGCATCGACAGGAACTCGCCGTCACCGAAGCGGGCCAGACTCGTCGCGTCGTCGATCAGCCGAGCCATCGTCTCCTCGAAGCCCAGCTGGTGCGCCACCGTGAAGGACGCGACGTCGTCGACCACGAACTGCCGCAGTGCCGCGGCGGCTTGGCGCGGCGTACGCCCCCCGGGGCCGAGGAGACGCTCGCGGAGCCGATAGCGGAGGGCCTCCGGTCGCGGGATCCGCCTCAGGCCGCCGGACACGGTGTCCACCCGCTGTCCCCAGCGGTCTGCCGACCTGGTCCCATGCGCCGTCCCCCATCCGAGCGACAGAGGCCTGGTCCCGTGCGACGAGGCCGGCGCGACGGAGTGTGGCCCCCTGGCTCCCCGCTCGCGGTCCGGACAGTGTGTCGGCCTTCGGCGTCACCGACCAGACCTCAGGACCCTTCGTACGCAGATCCGCGTACGTCCGCTCCGACGCCTGCCACCGCGGAGCAGCGGGTACGGGTCCCGGCCCAGGTCAGGCGGTGACCGCCCAGGTCAGGCGGTGACCGCCCCGGTCTCGGCCGACGTGCCGGCGAGCCGGTCGGCGAGGCGCGAGGCCGCGCGCCAGGCCAGGGCGACGGTGGTCAGGGTCGGGTTCGAGGCGGTGGCGGTGGGGATGACCCCGTTGCCGCCGACGTAGAGGTTCTTGACACCCCAGACCTCCAGATCGGGGCTGCAGACCGACGTCCCGTCGTCGACGGGGCCCATCCGGGTGGTGCCCTGGTAGTGCAGGGAGGAGCCACCGGCGGCCAGCTCCGGCCCCTCGGCGGTGGTGCCCAGACGATCCGCGACCGCCACCGACACCTGCCGCATCTGCTCGATGACGGCGAGGTCCGCGTCGGTGCGGGAGTAGCGGATGTGCATCTTCGGCATGCCGTAGAAGTCGACCTCGGTCTCGCTGAACTCGACGGCGTCGGAGTACTGGATGTCCTTGGCGGCGTAGCAGGCGGTGACGGCCAGCCGCGACGTGGACAGGTCCTCGGTGCCCGGGCCCCCGCCCATCGACATCTTGAAGGCGGAGTTGGCCAGCGGGATGACGCCCATCTGCAGCGGGCGGGCATCGGAGAACGGCGTGATGAGACTCATCACGTTCGCCGGGTCCCGCTCGAACTGCTGCGGGTCGAACTCGTCCGACAGCATCAGGAAGTTGGCCATCTGGAAGTGCTCGTTCAGGTAGTGACCGAGGGCCGGCGGGCGGATGCCGGACGCGAAGAGCACCTGCGGCGTCCGCAGACCGTCGGCGCAGACGATGACGTGCGCGGCCCGCACCTCGTACGTGGTGTCCGACCGACGATCGCGCAGTCGCGCCCCGACCACCACGCCGTCCTCGACGAGCACCCTCTCAGCGAGTGTCTCGGGCCGGAGCTCGAACCTCGGGACGTCACGCTCGAGCTCGCCGAGGATCGCGCCGGTGCCGGCGAACCGCAGCGAACCGTCCTCCCAGCGGGTCGAGGTCGGCATGAAACCGGTGGGGTTCAGGTCCGGACCGTCGAGGACGCCGGCCACTGCCTCGCGCAGCGCCTCGGGCAGCCCCCGCCCCGGGACCGGGTGCGCGGTCGTGCCGAGCAGCTCCTCGGCCCGATCGAGCGCGGTGTCCATGTCGTCCGCGGCGATGAACGGGATGCGCTCGGACTGCTGGGGGCGCGGGCTGGACGTGCCCCAGTGGATGCCCATCCCGCCGACGCCACTGGCCATGCTGGCCGCGGGCAGACCGACCTCGCCGGGTTCGAGCTCGGGACGTGGATTGACGAAGAAGAGCCCCGGCAGGATCGTCTGCCGGAACTCCAGACTCGGATCGATGCCCGGCGCGATGTCGGACAGGGCCTGGGCGCGCACCACCCCGGCGTCCGGTCCCTGGGTGAGCAGCTGGGCCGCCGCGCGCTCCTCGTCGGTCAGGTTCTGGGTGTGATCACCCCGCGAACCGGGGACGACCGGACCGACCTCGACCATCAGCACGCGGGCGTGCGGGGCGGCCTCGCCGATGGTGCGGGCGTAGGTGGCTCCGGCGGGGCCGGAGCCCACGATCACGACGTCGTACGTCTCGCGCTGGTCCATGCTGTTCCGTTTCTCGTGGGGTTGCGTCAGTGGGCGGCGACGGCCGCAGAGGTCACGTCGATCACGCGGCCGGTGTGGGCCCAGGGGTCGCCGCCGGTGCCTTCGTACTCGATGGTCAGCGGGCCGCTGTAGCCGTGCCGGCTCAAGATACCGAGTGCCTTGGGCAGGTCGATCGGACCCACGGCGCCCGCGCCGTCGACGTGATGGGCCTTGACGTGCACCAGCTCGGCCCGGCCGGCGAGGGCGTCGATCTGGTCGTAGAGCGTGGTCAGGTCGAGCTCCGCAAAAGGATCGGCCGGCGCCGTTCCCGGCTCGGCGAACAGGGCAGCCATCAGCGGGGCCAGCAGCGCGTCGAAGTTGCCGAGGTCGAGGAGCAGTCCGAGGTTGGCGACACCGACCCGGTCGAGCAGGTCGCTCATCCAGGCCGGATCGCTCGACGGGCCGCCGTGGTTCTCGACGAGCAGTCGGATCCCGCGCTCGCTGGCGAATTCACCGAGCTCGGTCAGCGCAGCAACCAGGTGCGACGGCGGCACCTCGTCGTGCTGGGCGCTGAAGGGCGAGCCGGCGTTGACTCTGACGTAGCGGAACCCGAGGTCGGCCACGCGCGCGATCCACCGTTTCAGCTCGGTCACGTCGGCGGCGCGCCGGTCCGGGTCGGTCTGAGCCAGGTCGCCGACGTCCACGGCCACGTTCACCAGCTCCAGGCCGGCCTCGCGCGCACGAGCGGCGAAGGTGTCGAGCGCGGGATCGTCCAGGCCGGCGAACTGGAACGCGACCGCCTCCACCCCCGTGACCGGATAGGTCTGCGCAGCCCGGGCCGGGACGTCGGTGATGTCGAGCAGCTTCGGGAACTCCTGCGCGTACGTCTGCTCGTTCCCGTCCGCGTCGGTGAACGCGATGGAGATCGGGCCGAGCTGCTCGCGGAGGCTGTAGGACGAGATCGACAGCATGGTCAAGACGGTGGCACCTGTTCGTGTCGTACTGATCGTGTCGGGGGGCGGATCCGGACTGACTTCGAATCAGTAGTGACTACCACTTTAGGAGTGGGACGTTCCGGCGTCAAGGGATCTGGTAGTGACTACCGATCGGAGGTCGGTACTAGTCTTGGGCCATGGGACTCCGGGAGGTGAAGGCGGCCAGGACCCGTCGGCGGATGACGGAGGTCGCCCTGGAGCTGTTTCTGCGCGACGGCTTCGAGGTGACCACGATGGAGCAGATCGCCGAGCGCGCGGAGGTCGGCACGACCACGCTCTATCGCTACTTCCCCACCAAGGACCAGCTGCTGCTCGACCCGCTGGTCGAGGCCATCGACCTGGCCCCCCACCTCCGCGCCCGTCCCGACGACGAACCCCTCGAGGTGTCTCTCGGGGCGGCCCTGCTCGCGGCGGCCGCGGCCTTCGACGGGGCCGGGACGCAGATCTCGGAGCTGCGGCGAGTGGTGGACGGAGCCGCGATCGCCCGGGCGAGGCTGTGGGACCGGGTCCGCACGCTGCGCGAGGATCTCGAGCAGGTGCTCGCCCAGCGGATGGACCGCAGCCCCGACGACCTGTCGGTGCGTGTGACCGCGGGAATCATGCTCGACCTCTTCCATCAGGTCGACCGCGCCGCTGACGACCCCCGGGCGCGCGAAGAGGTGCTGGCGGGACTGCTGCGCGCGCTGCCGACGAGCACGATGGTGATGCCTGTCCTCCCGGGCGCCCCGGCTCCGGGGAGCTGATCGCGGGGGAACGGGACGGGCCTCAGTGCATCATGTCGGCGAAGCGGCTGTAGTGCCCCTGGAACGCCACGGTGATCATCTTGGTCGGGCCGTTCCGGTGCTTGGCCACGTCCATGTCGGCCTCGCCGGCCCGGTCGGACTCCTTGTCGTTGATGTCGGGGCGGTTCAGCAGGACGACCATGTCGGCGTCCTGCTCCAGTGAGCCGGACTCACGGAGGTCGGAGAGCATCGGGCGCTTGTCGGTGCGCTGCTCGGGTCCACGGTTGAGCTGGGACAGGGCGACCACGGGCACCTCGAGCTCCTTGGCCAGCAGCTTGATCTGCCGGCTGAACTCGCTGACCTCCAGCTGCCGGGACTCGACCTTCTTGCCGGAGGTCATCAGCTGGATGTAGTCGATCACCACCAGCTTGAGGTCGTGCTTCTGCTTGAGCCGTCGGGCCTTGGCCCGGATCTCCATCATGGTCAGGTTCGGGGAGTCGTCGATGTAGAGCGGCGCCTCCGACACCTGACCCATCTTCGAGGCGACTCGGCTCCAGTCGTCGTCACTCATCCGGCCACCACGGATGTGCCCGAGCGGGATCGACGCCTCGGCCGACAGGAGCCGCATGGTGATCTCGATCTGGCTCATCTCGAGCGAGAAGATGACCGAGGTCAGACCGTTCTTGATCGACGCCGATCGGGCCAGGTCGAGGGCCAACGTGCTTTTCCCCATTCCCGGTCTCGCGGCCACGATGATCATCTGACCAGGGTGAAGACCGTTGGTCAGCTCGTCGAACTCGGCGAAGCCGGTCGGCACCCCACCGAAGCTGCCGTCGCGGGAGGAGATGGCCTCCATCTCGTCCAGGGTCGGCTGCATCAGCTCCGACAGCGGCTTGTAGTCCTCGGCGGCGCGGCGATCGGTGACTGCGTACACCTCCGCCTGCGCCTGGTCGACGATGTCGTCGACCTCGCCCTCCCCCGCGTACGACATCTGGGCGATCCGCACCGAGGCATCGGCCAGGCGTCGCAGGATGGCCTTCTCCCGGACGATGTCGGCGTAGAAGCCGGCGTTGGCGGCCAGCGGGACGCTGGACAGCAGGTCGTGCAGGTAGGGTGCGCCGCCGATCCGCAGCAGCTCGCCCCGCTTGCCGAGCTCGGCGGAGACGGTGACGGCGTCGGCCGGCTCACCCCGCCCGTACAGGTCGATGATCGCGTCGTAGATCTGCTCGTGGGTCGGACGATAGAAGTCGGTGCCCCGCAGCGCCTCGATGACATCGGCGATCGCGTCCTTGGACAGCATCATGGCCCCGAGCACGCACTGCTCGGCGGTCATGTCCTGCGGTGGGGTGCGGTCCAGGCCGCGGGTCGAGTCCTCGCCGTACTGCGGGATCGCCTGGGCCAGACTCACGCCACGTCCTCCTTCGCCGGGTCCTCGACCAGGACCAATAGCATGCATGTTCGTACGGTAGGTGCCGGCTCCGACAGTTCCCGGGGGACCACTCCCCGGCGGTCCGCGTGCTGACAGCGTGGGCCAACGTACGCCCCATCGGTTCGGCCCGCCAGCCAAGATGAACAAGTTATCCACAGGTCATGTGCATAACCGGAGACCTGGTGTGGAGGACACGCGACGACGTTGTGCACTCCCTGGGGACAAGCTTGGGGACAACCCGGCGGCTTACTGTGAAACCCTGCTCTGACCAGGCAATTCGTACGCCATGGGCAGTGGACGGAGATTGCTGCGAAACTTCTTGCCGGCCTGTCTGCCGATCGTCGGCGGCCTTGACAAAGGCATCGGTCTCGTGGGAAGTCCACAGCAGTTGTGCACAGCCCGACGCTCCCGAGGGGACGGTCCCCGACACCTGCCGTTGTCCTACGGTTTACCGCTCGGACTTGGGCGAACACTGATCTGCACATACTCTAGGGGGGTATCGCAAGACCTGTACGACACCGCCCCCGAGGAGCCTGATGAGCCAGCCCGCGCCCCCCGTCGACACCACCCTGATCGCGGAGATCGACGACGCTCCGGCGCCGCACGGCTACATCGGTCAGAAGGCCGACTACCTCAAGCGGCTCCGCCGGATCGAGGGTCAGGCCCGTGGGCTGCAGCGGATGGTCGAAGAGGAGAAGTACTGCATCGACATCCTCACCCAGGTCTCGGCCATGACGAGCGCCTTGCGCTCGGTGGCCCTGGGGCTGCTGGACGAGCACCTGCAGCACTGTGTCGTCCGCGCCGCCGAAGAGGGCGGCGACGAGGCCGAGGCCAAGCTGCACGAGGCCTCGCAAGCGATCGCCCGTCTCGTCCGCTCCTGATCCGTTCCGCCAGCCACTCCCCGCACCAGGAGGCAGCACCTATGAGCACCGTCACCGAGTACGTCGTCAGCGGCATGACCTGCGCGCACTGCGTGCACGCCGTCACCGAGGAGGTGACCGGCCTGCCGGGTGTCCAGGACGTGTCCGTCGACCTGGCCACCGGCTCCCTCTCCGTGGTCAGCGACGCCGACCTCCCCTTCGGCGACATCGAGCGGGCCGTCGACGAAGCCGGCTACACGGTCGCGCCCCGCTGAGTCGGGTCACGCCTCGCTGAGAGTCGGGGGCCCGCCCACGAGCTCGTAGCGCAGCGTCGCGAAGTCCTCGCCGTGGGCCGTGGCGCTGACCAGCCGCAGCCGCGGTGGGGTGATCCGGCGCGGCAGCAGCGGCGCCCCGGCGCCCAGGAACACCGAGCCGACCCCCAGGATGAGGTCGTCGAGCAGGCCCACGTCGGCGAACTGGCCGACCAGGTCGCCGCCCCCGACCACCCAGACGTTCCGGCCGGCCGCGGCCTCGACCATCTGGGCGTGCACCGGTGCGACATCGCCGGAGACGAAGCGCAGGTCGGCCCCGGGCACCGAGGGCAGCTCGCGGCTGCTGAACACCCAGGTCGGCTGCTCGTACGGCCAGCGGCCCGGCGTCTCCAGGAGGCCCTCGTGGTCGAGGATCCACTCGTACGTGGTGGAGCCCATGGCCAGCGCTCCCACGTCGGCGATGAAGTCGGGATACTCCTGCTTCGACTCCGCCGTCTGGCGCAGGGTGAACAACCAGCCGAGTGAGTTGTCGGCGTCCGCGATGAACCCGTCGATGCTGGTGGCGGTGTAGTACTGGGTGCGCGTCATCGCAGCAGGATGCCAGCGAGCACCGACAGCACTCGCTCCCGTCAGGGACCCGAGGGCGTACGGTTCGGGCCATGCCCGCCAAGACCATCGTCATCACCGGCGCGACCGACGGCCTCGGCCGGGAGGTGGCGCTGGCCCTGGCTGCTGGTGGGCACCGCCTGATCCTGCACGGACGACGTCCCGAAGCGCTGGCCGCCCTTCGCGCGGAGGTGGCTGCGGCCGGCGGCAGCGACCCGGCCACCGTGCTGGCCGACCTGTCCTCGCTGGCCGAGGTCCGGGGTCTGCCCGACCAGATCGCCGAGGTCGCCGAACGGGTGGACGTGCTGGTCAACAACGCGGGCGTCGGACCCGGGGACCGGACGGGTCCGCGCCGGCCCCTCACGGTGGACGGGAACGAGCTGTGCTTCGCGGTCAACTACCTGGCCGCCTTCGACCTCACCCACCGGCTGCTGCCCATGATCAGCACCGACGGCGGACGCGTCGTCAACGTCGCCTCCCTGGGACAGTCCCCCATCCAGTTCGATGATCTTGCGTTGGAGGAGCATCTCGACGACTGGTGGCTGCCCTACAACCAGTCCAAGCTGGCCATGATCACCTGGGGCTTCACCTTGGCCGATCGCCTCGACCGGGTCACGGTCAACAGCCTGCACCCCGGCACCTTTCTGCCGACGAAGATGGTGCTGGACAACGGGATCCCGCCGGTGCACACGATGGAGTCCGGCGTCGAGGCGACCACCCGGCTGATCATGGACCCGGCCCTGGACGGTGTCAGCGGACGGTTCTACGACCAGCTCGAGGAGGCCAGAGCCCACGTGGCCGACGCCTACGACACGGCCGTCCGCGAACGCCTCTGGCGGATCAGTCTGGACCTCACCGGCGCACCGGATCCCACCTGAGGCCCCGCCCGACTTTTGTGCCGGTTCTCGACGACTATCGGTGCTGTTGCTCCGAAAGACTCAGGCCGCCACCCCGGTGCCGCCGGCCCGATAGCGATCCTGGGCCCGCTCGCCGCGGCGGCCGACCGGGATGGCCGACGTCGCCCGCGCCAGCCCGCTCACCGGCATCCCGGCGTAGATGGACTCGGCGACAGCGACCTGGAAGGTCTCGTGCCAAATTCCCACCGCACCCGGCGCCTTGCGAGCCCGCTGGTTGAAGCGGGTCCAGGCCGGACGGTGCTGCGCGTCCGGCTGGGAGGCGTACGCGTACAGCTTGTCGTGACTGTCCCAGTACATGATCAACAGCGGACCGCCCTCGCCCAGCGTGAGCCGGTAGCCGAGCATCCCCGAAGCCGGATCCTTCGCCAGCTCGGCGAGCATCGGCGGCATCGCGTTGAAGACCGGCAGCCACAGGTCTGGCCGCCACCAGCTGTTGATCCGCATGCCGATCAGGAACACCACCAGCTCGCCCTGGTGGTCGTGGGTCATCCGGGCGTTCTCGATACGTGCCATCGTCGTCTCCTTGATGGATAGTCGAACTCTCTGCTCACCATTATTAGATAGTGATACTCTCCGTTGTCAAGTGATTCGACCGAAGTGGGAGACGATGCGCATCTCGGAGCTGTCCCGGGTCAGCGGCGTGCCGGTCGCGACGATCAAGTTCTATCTGCGGGAGGGTCTGGTGCCCGACGGCGTCCGCACCTCGCCGAACCAGGCCCAGTACGACGACGCTCACGTCCAGCGACTGCGACTGATCCGCGCCCTGGTCGGCGTCGGCGGACTGTCCCTCGCAGCCACCAAGAACGTGCTGGGACACATCGACGAACCAACCGGTCTGACGCTGGATCTGCTGGGCACGGCGCACCAGGCCGTCGCACCCGACCTGCCCGACGAGGTCGATCTCGCCCCGGCGGTCGCCCTGTTGCGGCGCTGGGGCTGGGACACCTGCGCCGATGCCGTCGGCAAGGACGCCGAATCCCGGGTGGACGACGCGATCGGCGGTCTGGCCGTCGCCCTGGCCGCCCTCGACGACGCCGGCTTCGTGGTCGAGGAGGACCGGATGGACACGTACGCCGACGCGATGATGCAGGTCGCCCAGGCCGAGATCGACGGACTGCCGATGGACACGCCGGGCGCTGCCGTCCGCTACGTCGTGCTGGGCACCGTCCTGGTCGAACCGGTGCTGCTCGCGCTGCGGCGGCTGGCCCAGCGGGAGGCGTCCGCGGCCCGGTTCCCGCTGCCCGGCTAGCAGTTTTGGAGCAAGAGCACGGATAGTCGCGGATAGCGGCACAAAACGCGGGTGGGGGGTTGCCAGACTGGGGGCCATGACGACATCGGACCCGCTCGCCGCCTTGACCGACCCCGGGCGCGCCTTCATCGCCGGGCTGCCCAAGGCCGAGCTGCACGTGCACCACGTCGGCTCCGCCACGCCCGCCATCGTGGCCCGGCTGGCCGAGCGTCACCCCGGGACGGTACCGGCCGATCCGGAGGAGCTGGCGGACTACTTCCGGTTCCGCGACTTCGCCCACTTCATCGAGATCTACCTGTCCGTGGTGGATCTGATCAGATCCGGCGAGGACGTCCGACTGCTGACGTACGAGGTCGCCGCGGAGATGGCGCGCCAGAACATCCGGTACGCCGAGCTGACCGTCACGCCCTACACCTCCATCCTCCGGGGCATCCCCGCCCAGGAGTTCGTGGAGGCCATCGAGGACGCGCGTGTGGCCGCCGAGCGGGACCTGGGCATCGTCCTGCGGTGGATCTTCGACATCCCCGGGGAGCTGGGTCTGGACGGCGCCGAGGGCACGCTGCGAGTCGCCCTCGACCACGGTCCGTCGAGCCTGGTCGGCTTCGGGCTCGGCGGGCCCGAGATCGGCGTACCGCGACCGCAGTTCAAGCCCTACTTCGACGCGGCCCGCGCCGCCGGGCTGCACAGCGTCCCGCACGCCGGGGAGACCACCGGGCCGGAGACGGTCTGGGACGCCCTCCGCGAGCTCGGGGCCGAGCGGATCGGGCACGGCACGTCAGCGGTCCAGGATCCCGAGCTGCTCGCGTACCTGACCCGGAACGAGATCCCCGTCGAGGTCTGCCCGACCTCCAACCTCGCCACCGGTGCGGTGACCGACCTGAGCCAGCACCCGATCGTCGCGATGGTCGAGGCCGGGGTGCGGGTGACGGTCAACAGCGACGACCCACCGATGTTCGCGACCACGCTGAACGACGAGTACGGGGTCGCGGCCCGGTTGCTCGGACTGGACGACATCGGCATCGGCAACCTGGCCAAGGCGGCGGTGCGCGCCTCGTTCGCCGGCAAGGACGTGCAGGAGCGGCTGCTGACCGAGATCGCCGACTACGTGGCTGCCTCCGCCTGAGAGGGCCCCGCCTGATGGGTCAGAGGCGATGCCGGGTCCCCACCGGCTGCAGCTCCCGGAGCTCCTTGGGGGGCCCGAAGGGGAACAGCTCCTCGCGGTCGGGCTTGCGCCACCACAGCACGATGGCCACCAGCACGGCCACCTGCACCAGCGGCGAGATGCCGTACCGGAAGACCCCGGAGACCACGGTCAGCGGCATGCTCATCTCGACCGCCCGGCCCGGGACGTAGGACAGCGACAGCAGCATGATCCGCATCAGCATCATCCGGTCGAGCTTGCTGGCGGCCAGCACGGCCAGCGGCAGCCAGGCGATCAGGTCGTACCAGGACAGCGTGTACATGGCGGTCACCAGCCAGGCCACCGACAAGATCAAGGACGTGCGGAGGGCCACGGTCAGCGGGTCGAGCCGCGGGTCGGCACCGCGGGCCAGACCCGGCGCCGACGTCCATGGCACCACCTGGGACAGCATCCAGGCGATCGCGACCAGGCCCCCGTACGAGATCACCCCCACGATGATCTTGGCGGCCTGTTCGTCCAGGAACAGGTCGAAGAACAAGAAGACGGGGTTCGCCCAGGAGCCGACCGACACGTACGAGCCGTTGCGCAGCACCTGGAAGAACGCGTTCGGCTGCCACACGACGTAGGCCAGCCCCATCGGGATGATCGTGCCCAGACAGAGGAGAGCGGCCTTCTTGGGTTCCCGCCGGTACGCCCACAGCATGGCCAGGCCCCAGATGCCGATGCTCAGCTTGGCGCAGCCGGCCAGGCCGATCCCGATGCCCGCGCCGAACGGGCTCTTCCGCATCAGCATGATGCCGGCCACGGCGAACATCACCGACAGCGCCTCGTTGTGCGCGGTGGCCACCACGGCCCAGATCAGCACCGGGTTGCAGACGGTCAGCAGGGCGGCCCGCGCCTGGCGCCGCTTGTCGCCGTGCCCCAGCTGGACGATGCCCGCGCAGGCGATGATGAACGGCACCACCGTGAGCACCTGCAGCCAGAACACGATGTCGTGCATGTTGTCGCCGCCGAGGTAGTTGGCCAGCCACTGCAGCCACGACGTGATCGGCCCGTAGACGCTGGGCGTGTCCTGCCACGGCTGCTCGGTCCAGCGCAGCACCGGGTCGAACTGGCCGCGGAACACCTCGGCCGGCGTGATCTCGTACGGGTTGCGGCCGATCATCTGGAGGCGGCCGTACCCCGCGTACATCAAGATGTCGGCGCTGGTCAGCGGGGGCACCAGGATGGTGGCCAGGCTGAGCCCGGTGCCGAGACAGAACAGCTTGCGGGGGTTCGGCAGCCAGCCGCCGGCCAGCGCCCGCAGACCGACCCACAGCCCCGCGGCCCCGGCGACCACGACCAGCCAGACCATCACCGTGACCACCCACTCGTTGGGGCTGACCATGCCGGCGGGCAGATACCAGGGCGGCAGCAGGCTGTCGCGTGGACCGAGGGTCAGGGCGACGACGGACGGGCCCAGGAAGCCGGTGACCAGGGTGAGCACGGTGGCCGCGACGATCAGCCCGATCGCGTACCGGTGGTCGCGGTGCCACACGCTCGGGGCGTAGCGCTGGATCGGCGGGTGGGCGGGGTTGCGACCGGTGACGTGGTGGTGGGGACGGGGCCCGTCGTGCCCGCTCTCCTGGCCCGAGGTCCGGCTCATCCGCGGAGCTTGTCGATGAACCCGGCGACGCCGCCCGGCTGCTTGAGCTCGTCGAGGCTGTGCCGGACCAGACCGCGGGCGGTCAGCGCCCTCGTCACGTCCTTGAGCACCAGCGCTCGGTCCAGCCGAGCGGCCAGGCCGGAGGGGAGATCGGCACCCTCGAAGTCGACCTCGATCTCCTGCACCCGCAACCCGGCCAGCAGCAGGTCGATGGTCATCCCGACGTCGGCCCCGTCGCCCGCGGCCAGCGGACTGGCCAGCTCGTACGCGCGTCGGGTCAGGCAGCGGTTGGTGGCCAACGGGGCCCGCGGGGTCCAGCTCGCCAGCTCGGCGATACCGCGGGCGGCGGTGGTCTCGACCAGGTCGAAACCGTGGTCCGCCGATCCGGGGGCCGGCCGGGGTGGGACGGCGATCGTCAGGTCAGCCTGCTCGGTGACGACGGGGCCGATCAGGTGCTGAGCCCGAGCGGCCGAGGCACCGAGGTCGGCGTCGAGCACCAGGACGGTGCCGCACTCGGGGCGCCTGTCGCGCTGCTCGAGAACGCCGAGCGCGTTGACGCCCGACTCGATCGCCGCCGCCCGCCCGCGCCCACGCTGGTGGGTGACCACGATCGCCCCGGAGGCGGCCGCGTAGTCGCCCGTGGGATCGGAGCTGCCGTCGTCGGTGACGATCACCACGTCCACGCCGGGCAGAGCCCGCGCGGCGACGACGGTCGCCTGGATCCGATCCGCCGCGTCCCGGGCCGGGACGACGCAGGCGACACGGGCGAGACTCACGGGCAAACCTTAGGCGATCCTGCGGTGGTGACGCTCCGCCCAGCGGCCCACCGCCGCAGCCGCCACCGCAGGATCGTCGGTGGTGATCCCGGTGACACCGCGGTTGAGGCACCAGGTGATGTCCCTCGCCCGGTTCACGGTCCAGACGTGCACCTCGTTCCCCTGCTCGCGGGCCCGGGCGATGAAGGCCGGGTCCTCGCGCAGCAGCAGGTGGTCGGGACCGATCGCGCCGATGCCCGGGGGGAGGTGCCCGTCCCGCCACTCCCCCAGGTCGCGCTCGACGAGCAGGGTGCGGGGCAGCTCGGGCAGCACCTCGGCAGCCCGCTCGAGACCGGGAAGGAAGAAGGAGATGATCCGCACCGGTGACCCCGCGACGGTCCAGCCGTACGGGGCGAGCAGCGCGGCGACCTCGTCCTCGACCGCCGTGGTGCGGGGGTTGGGGTGCTTGGTCTCGATGGCCAGGCTGACGTCCACCCCCCGCCGGCGGGCGCCGGCGGTCAGCTCCAGCAGCTCCGCCAGCCCGATCAGCCGGCGTTGCTCGGGGCTCGGCCGGCGCTTCTTCCAGGACCCGAAGTCGAGCATCTGCAGCTCGGCCAGCGTGCGCGCGTACGCCTGACCGGTGCTGGTCGAGGTGCGGTCGACCGCCAGGTCGTGCAGGCAGATCAGCTGCCCGTCCGCGCTGAAGTGGACGTCGGTCTCCAGCCCGAGCGAGGATCCGGTCCGCTCGGCCCAGTCGATGGCGGCCAGGTAGGCGGCCCGGGTCATCTCGGGTTCCTTCGCCGAGTAGCCGCGGTGCGCGTAGATCATCACCACGTGCCTCAGCCTGCCGTAGGCGTGCCTACCGCGTGCGCTCGGACTGCTGCACCGGCGGCGTCGGACGGCGCAGCGAGGTCAGGGTGGAGCCGACCGCCAGTGCGGTCAGTCGAGGATCCAGACTCAGCGCCATCCGGGCCATCGCCGCGGCGACGTCGCCGGGCCGGTCGTGCCCGCTGAGGTAGGCCCGCTGCCTGTCCGGCGGCAGTCGGAAGAACGCCTCGAAGAACGCCTGTACGCCGTCCGGCGGCAGCCGGAGGAGGGTGGTCAGACCCGCACCGCGGAGCAGCCGGACCAGCCGACGACGTCGGCCTCTCAGCAAGCCGGCCGCGTCGGCGAGGGACCCGGCCGCGATCAGCACGGCCAGGTCGTCGGCCAAGCGGAGCGAGGGGGCCACGCTGTAGCCGGTGGCCGGGTGCATGATCCCGCCCCGCGCCCCGATGAGCAGGGGACCCTGATCGGCCGAGCGGGGGTCGCGGGTGTGCGCGGCGGGCTCGGGTTCCACGGCGAAGCGCACATGCTCCTCGGCCTCGTCGCCGCGCAACTGGACGCCGCGGCGCTCCAGTCGGGTCTGCAGCCGGGCCCGGAGCTCGCGGTAGCCCAGCGGCGGGCGGCCGACCAGGCAGGTCTCCTCGACCAGCACCCGGTCGGGGCCGACCGGGACCACGTACAGGAAGGAGGGCGGGGCGTCGGCCGGGGCGCCGTTGTCGGACCGCCAGTCCATGAACCAGGACCCGACGATCGAGCCGGTCGCGTCCCGGGGCAGCACCACGCCGACAGCTGTCTGCTGCGCCTTCGCCGGCGACAACCGGCTGCCGCGGGCGTCCACCACGAGGCCCGCGGACAGCTCGCGACCGTCGGCCAGCCGGACGGTGTGCGCGTCGACATCGGCCACCCGGCCGGCGATCATCCGGTCCTCGCGCACCGTCAGCGCAGCATGGAGCCGGGCCGGGTCCATGACCACGTACGGGTCGGCGACCGCGTGCTCGGTCCGGGCGAAGGCACGGACCCTGTCGGTGCCCGCCACCACCTCGGGCGGCAGCCAGGTGGGCACCTCGTACGACCAGAGCGCGTAGGTGGCGGTCCACCGACGCTCCGGGGCCGGGTCCACCCCGACCGCGTGCACGCCGCGCGCGGTCAGTCTCGACAGCAGGGAGCGGCCGGAGGGCCCGAGGCCCAGCACCAGCACCTCGGCGGTCCGGCGGGCCGGCCCGGTGTTCGTCACCACGGACCCAGCCTGCCGTACTGCTCCGAAACGACAGGGTCAGGCGGCGGCTCGGCGGCGGGACAACCGGCCGAGCACCACCATCAGCACCATCGAGACAGCGATGGCCGCCACCGAGGAGCCGAGCCAGGCGGGCGGGGTGAAGTTGATGGCGGCGTCCACCGCGTACCAGGAGTCCGACCACACCGGCACCGTGCCGGGATAGACGAGCTGGTAGGCGACGAAGCCACCCGCCCAGGCCACCGGGGGCGCCCAGCGCAGGCGGGCGGTCGGGCTGACGTCCCAGCGCTGATTGCTGACCAGCAGGAAGTCGGCAGCGGCCACCGCGAACAGCGGCACGAAGACCGAGCCGATCAGGAACAGGAACGACTGGTACTGACCGAAGTCGAGGAAGCCGGCCAGCAGGGTGGCGATCACCCCGATGACCACGGCCACGATCCGGCGGTCGAGGTTCGGGGCGATGTTCTGCACCGACATGGTGGTGGAGTAGACGTTGGCGAACGCCTCGTCGACCTCGTCGGTGAGCAGGATGCCCAGGGCGATCGCCCCGGCCGGCAGCGCGACCAGGGCGGCGATCACGTCGGTCGCGCCGAGGTGGGCGACGGCCAGGACGCCGAGCGTGTAGTAGGCGACAGCGGCCAGCCCGTAGCCCAGCGAGGAGCCCCAGAAGGCGGCCTTGCGGGTCTGACTGTGCCGGCTGTAGTCGGCGGCCAGCGGGGCGAACGAGACCACGCCGGCGACGGCCAGGTCGACCCCCGGCCAGAAACCGAGCACCGCCTCCTGCGGGATCGCCTGTCGCGGCTGGGACAGCACCTGCACGAACAGCACCACCGAGGCGATCAGCACCAGCCAGACCATCACCTTGCGCAGCAGCCGGACGCTGCCGAGCGGCTTGACCGCCATCAGCGTGGCCACGGCCCCGGCGACCAGCACGAACGGCCAGCGCCACGCGTCACCGAGGATGGCCGACGCCGCGGTGGCGATCACGATGATCTCCATCGTGGCCCAGCCGATGTTCTGGCCGATGTTGAGCACGGTCGGCGCGATGGAGCCACGGCGACCGAGCAGCCCGCGCAGGGAGACCATGGCCGGGGCGCCGGTGGTGGCGCCGAAAAGGGCCGAGGTGCCGAGCAGCCCGGCGCCGAGGGTGCAGCCGACGACGATGGCCACGATGGCCAGCCAGACCGAGCCGGTGGTGGCCGCGATCAGCGCGCCGGTCAACGGACCGAACAGGCTGATGCCGAGGTTCGCCCACATGGCGAACTGGTCGAAGAACCGCAGCGGCCGCGGGGGCTCGGTGGTCAGCACGATCGGTGCCTCGGGTCTGCCGCCCGAGGTGGTGAGGATGCTGCTGGTGCGTGGTGCCGAGGTGGACGTGGCCATCTGCGAAAACCCTCCCTACGCCGGCATTACCCGGTCAGGTTCGGTCGGTCGGCGGACCCGCGACCCCGAAGGATCGGCACTCCGCCCTCTCAGCCCACCACGTGGTGTGAGCTCCCGATGTGTGTCGTTGAGGCCAACCTAGCGCGTTCCGAGCCGCACCGGCTGTCCGGGCCCTGGTGGCCCTCGGTTCTGCGTCGAACGCAGCTCGACCTGGCTCCGGTGCGGCGTGTCGCGCCCTCGGCGGCCCGGTCGAGCTGACTTCGACGCAGAATCAGGCGACGACCGGCTTGCCCTCGGCGGCCCAGCGCTGGACGCCGCCGACCAGGTTGACCGCCTCGAGCCCCTGCTGGGCGAGGTACTGGGCGACGCGCTCGGAGCGGCCGCCGACCGCGCAGATGCAGACGACCTGCTCGGAGATCTCGTCGAGGCGGGCCACGACCTGATCCATCGGGATGTGGACGGAGCCGTCGATGCGGCCCTGGTCCCACTCCTCGTCGGTGCGGACGTCGAGCAGCATCCACCCCTCGGTTCGGTGCTGGTAGACGTCGTCGGGCGTGATGGTGGGAATCGGGTCGACCATGCCGTCGAGGTTAGTGCGGGAGGGGCGAGGACCATGGCTCCCGTCCGAGCGACGGATGGCGACCAGCACTGCCCTACTTGAGCAGCCGGGACATCCGGCGGTCGGCCAGCTTCTTGCCGCCGGTCTGGCAGGTCGGGCAGTACTGCAGGGACGAGTCGGCGAAGGAGACCTCGGCGATGGTGTCGCCACACACGGGACAGGGCTCACCCTTGCGCCCGTGCACCCGCATCCCCGACTTCTTCTCGCTCTTCAGGTCCTTGGCCGCCAGTCCCTCGGCGCGGTGGATCGCCCCGGTCAGCTCCTCCCGGATGGCGTCGTAGAGCGTGGTCAGCTCGTCGTCGGACAGCGAGCTGGCCGGCTTGAACGGGCTCATCCTGGCCACGTGCAGGATCTCGTCGGAGTAGGCGTTGCCGATGCCGGCGATCACCCGCTGGTCCTTGAGCACGCCCTTCAGCTGAGAGCGCCCGGCCCGCTGCAGCAGCGCGGCCAAGGCATCCCGGTCGAAGTCGTCGGCCAGCGGGTCGGGCCCGAGGGTGGCCACGTGCGGGATCTGGGCGGGATCGGCGACCACGTAGACGGCCAGCTTGCGCTGGGTGCCCGCCTCGGTGAGATCGAAGCCGGAGCCGTCGTCCAGATGCAGCCGAACGGCCAGCGGGTTGCGGCCCGCCTTCGGCGGCGCGGTCGGCTGGCTCTCCTTCCAGCGCAGCCACCCGGCCCGGGCCAGGTGGAAGACCAGGTGCATCCCCTGGGCGGAGACGTCCAGGAACTTCCCGTGCCGGGAGACCCCGTCGATCTCGAGACCGTAGAGCGCGGTCGGCGGTGGGTCGTAGGTCTTGAGGGCGCTGAACGCCACCACGTCCAGCCGGGTGATCGTCCGGCCGACCAGCTTGTCGGTGAGGAAGACCCGCAGCGACTCCACCTCGGGCATCTCGGGCATGGGGCCATTATGTGCGGCACCACCACCTCTCGCTCGGGATCCTGCTTCTCGCACCAGCTCCAGCTGGTGCGAGAAGCAGAGTCCCGAGCGAACGTGGCGTGTCACTGGTGCTGCGGTGCACCTGCCTCACACCGACCCAGAGCCCGGCCGCGCAGGTCAGCAGGGCGGCGAGCACGGCGAGGGGGATGGCCGGATCGGTGAAGGACCCCGAGACCCCATCGCGGGCTCAGGGGCCGCCCTGGGACTTCACGCTCGACGTCACCAGGTCGCCGGTCTGGTAGGCGTCGGCTTCGTTGGGGTACGCCCGGTAGGCGTCGTCGGCGGCCGCGGCGGCGTCCATCAGGGCGATCTTCAGCTCGAGCAGCCAGACCTGTGCCTCGAGGTCGGCCAGCTTCACCTCGTCGGCGCTCATGGTCGCGAGCTGGGCTGCGGTCGGCAGCTTGGCGCCACCCCGTTCCTTGGCCAGGGCGACGAAGATCTGGCCGAGGGTGTGGGTCAGGGTCGTCCGCACGTCCTCGTCCACCGGATCGTGGTGCGGGTCGATCCTCAGCTGTTTCTGCAGGTCGTCGCCGCGGACGAAGTGCTTCTGGCGCAGGTTCTCGTCGAGCGTCACGTGCAGGCCGTGCTGCCACAGGGCCTGGATGTCCCGGGCCCCCTTCGCCGCGTACTCGTCGATCTTGGGTCCGAAGATGTAGTTGAACAGGCTCAGGTAGTTCTTCGCGCGCTCGTTCCACTCCCGGTACGGGATGTGTCGGCCGCCCTTCATGAAGGTCCGCCAGGCGCCCGCCTTGGCCTTGAGGACATCGGGCAGCACCTGGGCCGACGCCGTGATCGCCGCCTGGGCTGCGTCGACGTGGATGCCCAACCGCCGCCCGAGCGTCCGCGCGTCGAGGGAGCGGCCCCCCTCTTCTGCGGTCATGCGGGCGGCCAGGAAGTCCTGTTCGGCGTGCCGTGCCTCGTGGTAGCACGCCATCGAGAGATGGGCGACCGCGTCGACGGTGACGCTGGACAGCAGCGACGAGGCGGTCAGCCCGACCTGCGGCGACGCGGTGGACAGAGCCGCCGCATCGACAGTGATCTGCCAGTCCTCGGGGCTGAAGTAGGCCAGGGTCCCGGTGCCCTTGACCGTGGTGCCGGGCACCACATCCGGCGGCAGGACCCCGTTGCGCTCCAGCTGGGCGTTGGCCCGACCGCTGACGAACGTGAGCAGGTCGGCCACGGTCTTGCCAGGGTTCCCTCTCCAGAAGGTCACGGCGTCGCCGCTGTAGCGGTCCACCTGCTGCTGCTGGCGCAGCTCGTCCGGCGGCAGTCGCACGAGCACCGCGCGATTCAGCGCGCGCTGCTCCGGGGTGGAGTTGCCGGGCATGATGAAGTCGCCGATCGGCGCCGCACCGACCACGCCGCGCTTGGCGGTGCCCGGCAGCATCGCCGCCACCGACTGCGCCCGGGCCGCCCGGAGGGTCATGTTGCCCCCCTCCGCACCGGCGGCGTCCGTGAAACCCAGCACGGCGTACGGCAGGGACGCGCCACCCTCGATGATCTTGGCCCAGGACCTTCGCAGCTCCTCGGTCGCCGAGGTACGCACGACCGCCGAGTTGGGTCGGAAGTCGGCGATGAGCACCGAGTCACCGGAGGCGTTGTACCCCGAGCCGGTGCCGCCCAGCAGCCGAACGTCGGGACTGATCACGCCGTGCGCGGTCGCGGCATCGCTCTCGCCGGGGTCGTAGCTGGTCTTGCGCTGCAGGGCCGGCGGGACCCCGGGGAGTCGGCTGGTCGCCGCGGCGGCAAGAGCCCCAGCCACTGCCCGGTTCCCAGCCGCGCGTTGGAGGTCCAGGATGGTCTGTGCGACGCCGGACGCCCGCGATGCCGAACCGGTCGTGGACCGACCAGCCGGGCTCGACCGGCGCGCACTCGCCCGTTCTGCTCGTCGTTGCATCTCGCACCTTCGATTCCGCCCTCCAGCATGACCGGCGTCGAGGTGTGGTGCTGTCCCCGAAGTGTCACCGCGAGCGAACGACGAGCTGCCCGATCGGGCAGCTGGCGGTGGCGCCGCTGTCGCTCGACTCAGGCGGGCTTCATCCGCAGCGGGGAGGTCCGCTCGACCCCCGTGCTCACCAGGCAGCGGCTGAGGTTGTCGGGAGTGGGGAACACCTTGTACGGGATCGGCTGGATCTGCCACTGGGCGCCGGCCCGGCCGGTCGCCAGACGCTGGTTCAGCACCTCCCTCGTGCACAGCGCCCGGATCGCCGGGGTCTTCTCCAGGCCCGACTGGGTCCGGGGCTGACTGTCCAGCTGGACGGCGACGAAGGTCTGGAACGGATGCGGGTCGGTGCAGTCGATAGGTGTCGCCACCACCGGGACGTCGCCGAAGTTCTGCACGCTCCCCCAGCACTCCGGTTCCTCGGGGCACACGGCGTCGTAGCCGAGCTCACTGCAGTCGAAGAAGCCGTCCACCAGATCGGGCGTGGGCACCTCCTCCGAGGGGGTCGGACTCGGGGTCGTGGGAGACGGAGTAGCCGACGCGGTTCCCGTCCCACCCGCCGGTGACGGCACGGCGACCGGGTCCGCCTGCCGGCCGGTGAGGCTGACGTAGACGATCCCTGTCCCCAGCAGGGCGACGACCAGGATCAGCACCGCCAGGAAGAGCGTCCGGTCGCGACGCTGCCGATCTCCCGTCGTCTCCCGAGGGAGCTCCTCGGCCCGATCGGTCTGCCCGTCCGAGCGATCCCCGGTGCGCCCCGACGGGGGGTCGAGCGCGGCGCCCGGGTCCTGCGCGGGATCGGTGGCGGGACTGGCCACGACCACACCGCTCGCCCCCTTGCCGCCTCCGGTCAACGCCATCGCCCGTCGGTCCACGGTGGCGTCCGGACCGAGGTCGATCGCCGCCAGCCGGTCCCGGAACTGGGCCGCCGTCGGCCGCTCCGACCCCTCGGGAGCCAGACCGGCCGCCAGCACCTCCATCAGCTGGGGTGGCACGTGGGTCAGCGGCGCCGCCGGGGTCGCGTGCAGCTCGATCAGCTCCGGCAGCGTCGGCGTGTGCCCGTCGGTCGGCCAGCGCGGCGGGTGCCCGGCGAGCAGGGCGTACAGGGTGGCCGCCAGCGAGTAGACGTCACCGGACTCCGTCGCCGGGTGCGAGTGGAACATCTCCGGCGGTGCGTACGCCGGCGTCAGGGCCTCCATCGTGACCGACGGCTCCGTGCCGGGCTCCGGCATCGCGGCCAGCCCGAAGTCGGTGAGCCCGGCGTGACCGTACGCGTCGATCAGGATGTTGGCGGGCTTCACGTCGCGGTGGATCACCCCGCGGGCGTGCGCGGCGGCGAGCGCGTCGGCGATCCGCACACCGATGTCGCGGACCCGCTGGACCGGGGCCCGCTTCTCCGGCGACAGCCACCCCGACAGCGACCCGCCCGGGCAGAGCTCGAGGACGAGGTACGGCCGGTCGTCGGGCAGGATCCCGGCGTCGTGCACCGTGACGATCCCGGGGTGACCGGACAGGCGGCCGGCGGCGCCCGCCTCCCGGAGGAAGCGGCGACGCTGCTTGTCGTCGTCGAGGGGTCGGAAGTCGACCTTGACCGCCACCTGCCGACCCAGGGAGTCCTGGCGCGCCTGCCAGACCACGGCGAAGCCACCCCTGGCGAGGGGGCGCCAGTCGGAGAGGCCCGCGATGTCCGGGTGAGCTGTCACCACCGGCGTCACGGTACTAGGGGGACCACCATCTGGCAGCAGATGACGCAGAGCGCCGATGCCTGCCGGCCGGGCGCCGGACGCCCCGACGAGCCTCCCGCCGTGACCGTCTAGGGTCTCGGCATGACTCGGAGCGTCTACATCGCCTCGCCCGAGGGCCTCACGGGCAAGTCCGCGATCGCCATCGGACTGATCGACACCCTGACGCGCGAGGTCGGTTCGGTCGGTGTCTTCCGGCCCCTGGTCCACGGCCCCGTCGACATGCTCGCCGACATGCTGGTGAACCAGCCCGGCATCACGCAGGGCTACGACGACGCCATCGGGGTGACCTACGACGAGGCTCGGGAGAACCCCGACGAGGCGATGCACGTCATCGTCGAGCGGTTCGGACGACTGACGGAGACCTTCGACGTGGTCCTGGTCCTCGGCTCGGACTACACCGACATCTCCACCGGGACCGAGCTCACCGTCAACGCCCGGATCGCGGCCAACCTCGGCGCCCCGGTGGTGCTGGTGGTGCACGGCCGCGACCGCTCGCCCGACGAGGTGCGCTCCACCGCCGAGGTCGCCATCGCCGAGCTCCGCCTGCACCACGCCCACACCGTCGCCGTGATCGCCAACCGGACCGCGTCGGACCGGCTGGTCGACACCCAGGCCGCGCTGGCCCAGCTGCCCGACGTGGTGGTCGCCGCCCTCCCCGAGAGCCCGGTGCTGTCCGCGCCGACGGTCCGGGCCCAGGCAGCGGCGGTCGACGCCGAGCTCGTGCTGGGCACCGACTCCTGGCTGGACCGGGAGTCGCAGGGTCTGATCGTGGCCGCGATGAGCCTGCCCA
This sequence comes from uncultured Actinomycetota bacterium, assembly GCA_963794405.1. Lineage (GTDB taxonomy): Bacteria > Actinomycetota > Actinomycetes > Propionibacteriales > Propionibacteriaceae > Microlunatus. Next base: position 1,777,137 of record CAWCDP010000009.1, on the reverse strand, counting down.
ACGTGCTGACCCGGCTCCGGCCCGACATCACGGTGATCGCGCCCAGCGACCGTGGAGAGCTGCTGCCCGGTCTGCTGATGGCCCACCAGTCGGGCACCTTCCCGTCGCTGGCCGGGATCGTGCTGACCGGCGGCTACCCCATCCCCGAGCCGGTCCAGCGGCTGCTCGAGGGCGTACCGCACAACCTGCCGATCGTGTCCACCGAGCTCGGCACCTTCACCGCCGCGACGCAGCTGTCCGACGTCCGCGGTCCGATGTCCAAGGACTCCACCCGCAAGCTCGAGGTCGCCCGCCGGCTGTTCTCCGAGCGGGTCGACGCCGAGGCGCTGATGAAGGCGATCGACGTGTCCGCCTCGGAGGTCCGTACGCCGCTGATGTTCGAGTACCAGCTGATGGAGCGGGCCCGCGCGGCCGACAAGCACATCGTGCTGCCGGAGAGCACCGACGACCGGATCCTCGAGGCGGCCTCGATCCTGCTGCGCCGCGGCGTCGCCCGGCTGACGCTGCTGGGCGACGAGAAGCTGGTCCGGGCCCGGGCGTCCGAGCTGGCCCTGGACCTGGAGGAGGCGACAGTGGTGTCGCCCACCGACCCGGAGCTGGTGGAGCGGTTCGCGGCCGAGTACGCGCGAGCCCGTGCCCACAAGGGGATGACCATCGAGCGGGCCCGCGAGGTCGTCACCGACGTGTCCTACTTCGGCACCATGATGGTCCACCTCGGCCTGGCCGACGGGATGGTCTCCGGGGCGGTGAACACGACCGCGCACACCATCCGGCCGGCGCTGGAGTTCGTCAAGACCAAGCCGGGGGTCGCGACCGTGTCGAGCGTCTTCCTGATGTGCCTGGCCGATCGGGTGCTGGTCTACGGCGACTGCGCCGTGGTGCCCGATCCCACCGCGCAGCAGCTCGCCGACATCGCCACCTCCTCGGCGGAGACGGCCGACCAGTTCGGCATCGAGCCGCGGGTGGCGATGCTGTCCTACTCGACCGGGTCGTCCGGGTCCGGGGTGGACGTGGAGAAGGTCCGGGCGGCCACCGCGCTGGTCGCCGAACGGCGACCGGACCTGCCGCTGGAGGGCCCGATCCAGTACGACGCCGCGGTGGATCTCGACGTCGCCCGCACCAAGCTGCCGGACTCCCTGGTGGCCGGACGGGCCACGGTGTTCATCTTCCCGGACCTGAACACCGGCAACAACACCTACAAGGCGGTGCAACGCAGTGCGCACGCCGTGGCCATCGGCCCGGTCCTGCAGGGTCTGCGCAAACCGGTCAACGACCTGTCCCGAGGAGCCCTGGTGGACGACATCGTGAACACCGTGGCGATCACCGCGGTGCAGGCGGCGGGCAACGACGAGACCGCCGGCGGCGACGGCGGCGGCGGCGCGATGAGCGGAGACGCGGCGTGAGCGGGGTCGCCGGACCCGTGCTGGTGATCAACTCGGGCTCGTCGTCGCTGAAGTACCAGCTCGTGGTGCCCGACACCGCCGAGGTGCTGGCGTCGGGGCTGATCGAGCAGATCGGCGAGACGACCGGTCACCTCACCCACGCCGCGGCCGGTGAGGAGTGGGTCGAGGAGGTGGCGGTGGCCGACCACGGCGCGGCGCTCACCTCGCTGCGCGAGCAGTTCGCCGCCCACGGGCCCGACCTGGACGAGGTCGGCATCGTGGCTGTCGGACACCGGGTCGTGCACGGCGGACCCGACTTCTCCGACCCGATGATCATCGACGACGCGCTGCTGGCCGAGATCGAGGCGCTGAGTCCGCTGGCCCCGTTGCACAATCCGGCGGCCGTGGCCGGGATCCGGGCCGCCCGGGAGCGCTTCTCCGTGCCGCACGTCGCCGTCTTCGACACCGCCTTCTTCGCCGGGTTGCCGGAGGCGGCGCGGACGTACGCCATCCGGGCCGAGCTCGCCGCCGAGCACAAGATCAACAAGTACGGCTTCCACGGCACCTCGCACGAGTACGTGTCCCGGCAGGCCGCGGCCGAGCTCGGGCGGCCGGTCGAGGACCTGAACACGGTGATCTTCCACCTGGGCAACGGCGCATCGGCGTCGGCGGTCCGCGGCGGTCGCGCGATCGAGACCTCGATGGGTCTGACCCCGCTGCAGGGTCTGGTGATGGGCACCCGCTCCGGTGACATCGACCCGAGCATCCACAAGTACCTGCACGACGTCGCCGGCATGTCGATCGGCGAGATCGACACCGAGCTGAACAAGCGGTCCGGACTCAAGGGACTGTGCGGGGACAACGACTTCCGCGTGATCGAGGACCGGATCAACCGCGGCGACGCTGCGGCGCAGCTGGCGCTCGACGTCTACGCCCATCGCCTGCGGCACTACCTGGGCGGTTACGCGTTCGCCCTCGGCCGGCTCGATCTGGTCGTCTTCACCGCCGGGGTGGGCGAGAACAGCGCTCTGGTTCGAGGCGCGGCCACCGCCGGGTTGGAGCACTTCGGTCTGGAGCTGGACAGCGAGCGCAACGCCGTCCGTTCCAAGCAGGCCAGGATCATCTCGACCGACTCCTCTCCGGTGACGATCATGGTCGTGCCGACCGACGAGGAGCTGGCCATCGCGCGCAAGGCGCAGCAGCTGGTCGGATGAGCGAAGGCTCGCCCGCGCCGCTGACTGACGACCCTGCCGTCCTGCGCCGCTGGCGCAACGCGATCTTCGTGATCTTCTGGCTGACCGGCTTCATCTTCGCCAGCTGGGCCACCCGGGTGCCGGGAGTCCGCGACATCCTGGACGCGTCGACCGGCGAGATGGGGCTGTTGATCCTGGGCCTGGCGGTCGGCTCGGTGCTGGGGCTGTTCGCCTCCAGTCACGTCATCGCCCGGCTCGGCGCCACAGCAACAATCCTGCTGTGCCTCTCGCTGGCCTGCGGCGGTCTGGTGGTGGTCGGCGTGGTCGCCACCTTCGCGCCCGGTCTGGTGATCTTGTTCGTGGCTCTGGCCACGCTCGGGGTGGGCTACTCGATCACCGACGTGGCCATGAACCTCAGCGGGGCGGCGAACGAGCGACGGATCGGTCGCACCCTGATGCCGATGTTCCACGCCTCCTTCAGTCTCGGCACCATGCTGGGCGCCGCCTTCGGGGCGTTGACCCAGCACTTCGACGTGCCGATCGGGGTGCACCTGGTCGGGGTCGGACTGGCCGCGATGGTGACCACCCGGATCGCCGTACGGTTCCTGCAGCCGGCCGAGCACGTCCCCGAGGAGCAGGATCCGGCCGAGGAACTGGATGCCGCCAAGGAGACCGGGACGGCGGCCGCGGCCTCCGGGCCTGCGCCGTTCGATGCGATGGCCGACCCGCTCAGTGACACTCCGTCACCGGACGGCTGGCGCTCCCGGATGGCCGTCTGGCGCGACCCGCGGATCCTCTTGATCGGCCTGATCGTGCTCGGGATGGCGTTCGCCGAGGGCAGCGCCAACGACTGGCTGAGTCTGTCCATGGTGGACGGCTACGGCACCAGCAACGCCGGCGGCGCCGTCGTCTTCGGGGTGTTCGTGACCGCCATGACGATCGGCCGGGTGCTCGGCGGCCGGGTGCTGGACCGGTTCGGCCGGGTGCCGGTCCTGCGCGGGACCGCGGCGCTGGCCGTGGCGGGGCTGCTGCTGGTGATCCTGGGACCCAACCAGGCCGTCGCCGTGGTCGGCGTGACCCTCTGGGGACTGGGCGCCTCGCTGGGCTTCCCGGTCGGCATGTCGGCCGCGGCGGACGACCCCCGGACTGCAACAGCCAGCGTGGCCGCCGTGGCCACCATCGGCTACTTCGCCTTCCTGATCGGGCCGCCGTTGATCGGTGTGCTCGGCGAGCGGTTCGGCCTGCTGAACGCCTTCTGGGTCGTGGTGGTGCTGACCGTGGTGGCCGGCCTGTGCGCAACGGCCGCCCGTGAACCCTCGACCCCAGCCCGCTGACGCCGCCCCAGGTCTGCCCGTTGACGTCGATCGCCGGGGTGTCGGCAATTTCCATCCACGGACGACTTCCGGGTGCCTCCGGCCGCCCCCGTACCCACAATTTCCATCCACGGACGACTTCCGGGCGCCTCCGACCGGCCCCGTACCCCAAATCCCATCCACGGACGACTTCCGGGTGCCTCCGACCGGCCCCCGACCCACAATTTCCATCCACGGACGACTTCCGGGTGCCTCCGGCCGGCCCCGTACCCCAAATCCCATCCACGGACGACTTTTGGCGATCGAGCCGCACCAGCCGGCCCCAGCAGGCCGCACGCCCGCCGGACGACGTCAACCGCCGCTGACCCCGGTCGGCCTCCGCAGATTCAGAGCTGGTCGACCTCGTCGGCGATGACCCGGCCGATCTCCAGGGACGCGGTCGCGGCCGGCGAGGGGGCGTTGAGCACGTGGATCTGACGCTCAGCACGCACGTACGCGAAGTCGTCCACCATCGAGCCGTCCCGCCGCAGTGCCTGCGCCCGGACCCCCGCCGGGGCCGGCACCAGGCTGTCGTCGGGCAGGGCGGGCACGAGCTCGCGCAGGCTGGCCAGGAACCGTCGGTGGGACAGTGACCGCCGGACCTCCCCGAGGCCGGTCTTCCAGAACCGCCGGCCCAGCCGCCACAGCCCCGGCCAGCGGAGGTAGTCGGCCACGTCGCCCGGCCGCACCGTGCTCCACGCGTAGCCCTCCCGGGCCAGCGCCAGCACCGCGTTCGGACCGGCGTGCACCCCGCCGTTGATCATCTTCGTGAGGTGCACCCCGAGGAACGGCAGGGTCGGGTCGGGGACCGGGTAGATCAGTCCGGTGACCAGGTGCTCGTACGCCGGCCGGAGCTCGAAGTACTCCCCACGGAACGGCACGATCCGCACGTCCGGCTCCAGCCCGGCCAACCGGGCGAGGCGGTCGGACTGGAGTCCCGCGCAGTTCACGAAGCGATCGGCCCGGTGCTCGCCGCGGGTCGTCGTCACCGTGATCGCGTCGGGCCGGTTGTCGACGCCGACGATCTCCTCATCGGTCCGCAGCTGCCCGCCGCCCGCGACGACCAGGGACGCCAGGGTCCGACAGACGCCCACGTAGTCGACGATGCCGGTCGTCTCGACCCGCAGACCGGCCACGCAGGAGACGTAGGGCTCGAACTCCCGAGCCTCGTCCTGGTCGACCCGCCGCACCGGCACGCCGTTGGCCCGCCCCCGCTCGTGCAACCGGTCCAGCGCAGCGAGCTGCTCCGGTCGGGTGGCCACCACCAGCTTGCCGCAGATGTCCACCGGGATCCCGTGCTCGCGGGCGAAGTCGCGCATCGACGCCGCCCCGGCCGTGCCGAGCTTCGCCTTGAGACTGCCGGGGGTGTAGTACAGCCCGGAGTGGATGACCCCGGAGTTCCGCCCCGTCTGGTGCCGGGCGATCTCCGTCTCCTTCTCCAGCACGGTCACGGCGTGCCCGCGTCGAGTCAGCTCGTACGCGGTGGCCAGCCCCACGATGCCTGCCCCGGCCACGACGACCTCAGCCACGTTCTCCCCGCTTCCGCTCTGCTGTGGATCCCCGGACGACTCGCCGGCGATCCTCCGAGCACACGGTAGGCGAGCCGCGCACACCACGGGTCCGGTAGCCGTCATCCGAGCCCGGGGCGGGGTCCCGGACCGGAACGAGGCTCCGGCCAAGCTGCCGGACTCAGTCGGCCGCCGGCTCGGACCCGCGGTCGTCGGCGCGCCGGCGCAGCGCACTGTTCTGGTCCTGGAGGTCGAGCACCATCCCGATCCCGGCCAGGTTCAACCCTGCGTCCAGCAGGTCGCCGATACGACGCAGCCGGTCGAGGTCGTCGGCGCTGTAACGGCGCGTGCCACCCTCCGTGCGATCGGGCTCCAGCAGACCGCGGGCCTCGTACGCCCGCAGGTTCTGGACCCCCATCCCGACCAGCTCCGCAGCCACGGAGATCCCGTAGACCCCCTGCCCACGGTCGGGTCGGGACTGTGCGGCCACCGGTCACTCCTCGAAGATTTCTTTCCTGACTGCTTGCCACATCCTGCCACCGATGCTAGAAAATACCTATAGCGCACGCCATAGATCGCGGCCCGCGGTCGACGGCCCATCCGGAGCATCGTGACAGCAGACGGAGGTGATGAATGATGCTGATGCGCACTGACCCCTTCCGAGACCTCGACCGCCTGACGCAGCAGGTCTTCGGCGCCGACGGCACCCTGGCCCGCCCCTCGGCGATGCCGATGGACGCCTGGCGCGAGGGCGACACGTTCGTGGTGGAGTTCGATCTCCCCGGCGTGGACGTCGACTCGATCGACCTCGACGTCGAGCGCAACGTGATCACGGTGAGGGCCGAGCGCCCGGGCCGAGCCAGCGACGCCGAGCTCCTCGCGGCCGAGCGACCGAGGGGGGTCTTCAGCCGGCAGCTGGTGCTCGGGGACAACCTCGACACCCAGCGGATCGCGGCCGGCTACGCGTCGGGGGTCTTGACGCTCAGGATCCCGGTGGCCGAGAAGGCCAAGCCGCGCAAGATCTCGATCACGCGCGAGCGCGACGACCAGCAGGCCATCCACGCCTGATCGGGCCGTTCGATGACCTCGACGACCCACCCGCCGAGCCCTGGCGACACCGACTGCTCGACCGACTTCTGGAGCCTGCTGCTCGCCGACCCCGATCTGCTGCGGTCGGAGTTCGACGCCATCGTGGCCGCGGAGTGGCCGGACCGTCCCGCGGTCCCTCCTCGCCGCAGGATCCCGGGCGTGCCCGACCCCGGCGGACGGAACCGAGGACCCGGAGCGAGTCGGCCCGAGCCGACCGAGCGCCGGTGGCCGCAGGACCGGCAGCCCCGGCAGCGTTCTCCGCCCGCCGCAGACGGCGGCTGGCGCTCCCGACGATCAGGCGAACAGCTCCGTCCGAGGTGGCGAGGTCCGCGTACCGGTCCCGGGGAAACCCGGGACCGGTACGCCATCCCAGTCGAGTGCGGCTAACCCGCCACGGTGGTGGTCGTGCCGTCGGGCCAGACCACCAGTCCCGTACGTGAACGACCCAGCAGCCAGTCGGCGGCGGCGGCTCCCTGGGCGAACGCCGCGGTGGCGTCGATGTCGGCCCACGTGAGCTCCGGTCCGATCACCGTCACCGAGGCGACGCCCTGGGCCGGTCGACCCGTGCGGGCGTCGTACAGGTGGGCCCCCCGCCGGGCGGTCCCGGACGTCGCGACGGCACCGCGGCGGACCGGGACGGTGGCGATCAGCCGGCTCGGGTCGAGGGGGTGCTCGATGCCGATCTGCCAGTCGGGTCTCGCCGGGTCACTCACCCGGCAGACCAGATCACCGCCCGCGGACAGGCACAGATCGGTGTCCTCCAGCGCGGTCAGATGACGAGCGGCCCGCTCCACCGCCCAGCCCTTCACCACCCCGGACGGGTCGAGTCGCCGGTCGTCAGGTGAGCCACCCGGCCGGGGCAGGTGGATGGAGAACGCGCCGCCGGACTGCTCCTCGGCCTGCTGTCCGAGAGCCAGCACCTCCCGCACCTCCGGCGGGCAGTCGGCCAGGTCGATCTCCCCGCGGTCCAGTCGGTTGATCACCGAGTCCTCGCGGTAGGTGCTGAAGACCCGGTCGACCCACTCCAGCTCGGCGACGACGTCGGCCCAGGCGCCGTCCCCCTGCGCGGTGTCCGCGTGCTGCCCCCGCAGCGCGAGACTGATCGGCATCCCCATCAGCTGGACGACCCGGCGCCGGACCGGCAGCGGGTCGACGGCGGCGATCACAGCCCCGCCTGGTCCAGCGCGGACTGCAGCGACTCCACGTAGCCCCCGCTGGTCACCGTCGCCCCGCTCACCATGTCGATCTTCGCGCTCTGAGCCGTCAACGTGTCCTGCTCCAGGATGGGCAGGGCATAGCCGTTGATCTCGGCGTCCCTGCCGTTCCCGGTCGGGTGCTGGAGGACGTCGACGGCGGTGATCTTGCCGCGCTTCACGGTGATCTCCACCTGGACCGGCCCCCAGCGCGTCTGCGCCACGTCCCCCGTGTAGGTCTTCGCCGCCGAGGTGGAGCCGCCGGTCTTGGAGGCGCTCGCACTGGGCGAGCTGGAGGCTCCGGTCGTCGGCTCACTCGACGGATCGGGTGGCGCGGCCGCCCCGGTGGCGCTGCTGCTCGGCGCAGCCACCCCGGTGGCGCTGCTGCTCGGCGCGGCCGCGGTGCCGCTGGACGCCGACGCGGACGTCGCGGAGTTGGTCGACGTGTGGTAGCCGAACAGCAGCACCACGACGGTCACGGTCGAAGCAAGCCAGATGACGATGCGTTTCATGGGTTCACCAGCCAAAGCTCTCGGTGTGGATGTGGGTACGCGGTACGCCGGCGGCGACCACGAGGCGTTCGAAGCCTGCGGTCCACGCCGTCGGCCCGCAGAGGAAGACGTCGCGCTCGGCCAGGTCGGGGACCCAGCGCAGCAGCGTGGCCAGCTCATCCGCACCGCCCGCCGGCCCGAGGACCGAGTCCGGTCGAGGACGTGGACCGGACAGCCCGAGGACCCGGAGGCCCCTCTCAGCCATCAGCGTGTGCAGCTCGGCGACGAACAGCGGCTCGTCGCTGAAGCGGTCCAGCAGCACCGCGTCGCCCGGCGCGTACGCCAGACCCTCGGCGAGGGCCCGCAGCGGGGTGATGCCGACCCCGGCTCCGGCCAGCAGCACCTTGTGCCGCGTCTGGGCCCGCTCGGTCAGCCGACCGTACGGTCCCTCGAACAGCACCCGGGTGCCGGGCCGCAGATGAGCCAGCCGGGCGCTGCCGGCGCCGAGCGCCTTCGCCGTGATGCGCAGGCTGCGACCGTCGGGCGCCGCCGACAGCGAGAACGGGTTGGCCCGACTCCAGCCCGGGCCGTCGAGGAACCGGACCGTCAGGAACTGGCCGGCACGGACCGGCAGGCGGTCGAGCCGCCGCCCCGTCAGGTAGACCGACACCACGTCGGAGGCCTCGCGGTGCACCGAGGTGACCCGCAGACCGTGCCGCAGGCTGCGCACCAGCGGCACCAGCACCCGCCAGACGACGATGGCAGCGACGGCCACGCCCCACAGCGTCCACCAGAACACGGCGCGGCCCGGCGACGAGAGGAACTGCTGACCCGTCCAGAGCTGGTGCGGCAGGGCGAGCCCGACGCCGAGGTAGGCGTACAGGTGGATCAGGTGCCACGACTCGTAGCGCAGCCGCCCCCGAGCCTTCTTGATGCTGGTGGCGGCGACCATGCACAGGGCCACCAGGCCGGCCACCGACAGCAGGATGCCGCCGCCGGTGGTGATCAGGTCCCAGGTGGTGACGGGGACCAGCGACCAGCGCGCCCCGGCGTACCCGGCCAGGATCGTCGCCACGTGGACCAGCATCAGATCGAAGGACAGGAAGCCGATCACGCGGTGGCTCCGGGTCAGCTGATCCCGGCCGAACGCGTTCTCCAGCGGGGGCAGCCGCGACATCATGATCACCTGCACCAGCAGCAGAGCTGCCGACCAGAGTCCGGTCAGCCGCCCGACGGAGGTGAGCCCGGTCTCCCACCCGGTGGTGAGGTCGGTGACGCCGCCGTCGGCGACCCACCAGTACGTGATCAGCAGCAGCCCCAGCCACATCGCGATCCCCGTGGCCAGGCGGATGCGACGGTCCATGGCCGCCTCTGTGCCCGGGCGGTCGACCCACGGCGCGTCGGTCTCAGGGCGGGTGAGCAGGGTCGTCATGACGGCAGCTCACCGGTCGCGCCGTCGCCCGCCGAGTCGTCGTCGCGAGCTCCCGGACCGTCGTCATCGCGATCACCGTCGTGGTGCCGCTGGTCGCCCCGCCGTGCCTGGTCGCCCCGCCGTGCCTGGTCGCCCCGCCGTGCCTGGTCGCCCGCGTGCCTGGTCGCCGCCGCTCGTCGCGAGTGCCGACGCCAGGACCGAGATCTCCCGGGGCATCGGCCGCGGCGGCGGGCTCGTTCGTCCCGGTGTCCTGCCTCGTCCCGGCCTCCTGCGCCGCCTGGACGTAGGCGATCCCGGCCGTGGAGGCCCCGAGGGTGAGCACAGCGGCGAGCACGGCCAGCAGCGGGCCGCGGCGCCGGCGGCGACCTCGGTGCTCGTCCGGTCGGGCCGGCGCGGACCCGAGCGCGCCGCCCCCTCGGCTCGTGGGGATCGTCGGGATCGTCCGGTCGCCCACCGGGTGCGTCGCCGTGGGCGGTTCCCACCGGGAACCGCTGTGCTGCGGCAGGTTGTCGTTGCTCATGGGTGCGTCCTCTCGTTCATCGTGCTGGAACGAGTTCACCGGGGTTTTCTTAGACCCGGATCAGTACGGCAGCTCGTCAGCGGCGCTGGGCCGCACGCTGCTGTCGACCCGCTGTCCCTGGCCTGGGCGGGACGGCTGAAACTCTAAGAATTCACTGACCTGACTCCGAGAGGCTCCACCCCATGACCGTCTTCGGCCTCCCCCTGCACCCGCTGATCGTCCACGCCACCGTGGTGATCGTCCCGACCGCCGCCCTGGCCGTCCTGCTCGCGACGTTCTGGCCCCGGTTCCGCCGGTGGGCCTCCTGGGGTCCACTCACTCTCGCGCTGCTCTCCGTGGTCCTGGTGCCGCTCACCAGCTCCACCGGTGAGTCGCTGGAGCACACGCTGCCCAGCTCCGCGCTGATCGAGCAGCACGCGCACCTCGGGGACGAGCTGCTGCCGTGGGTGATCGTGCTGGCCGTCGGCGCTCTGGGGCTCAGCTGGCCGCTGATCACCGGGCTCCGGTCCAGCCTGCCGACCCTGCCGCGCTGGTTGACCGCGCTCGTGCTGGTGATCGTGCTGGTCGGCGCCGTGGGCACGCTGGTCCAGGTGGTGCGGATCGGCCACAGCGGCGCCGAGGCCGCCTGGTCCGACGTGGCGTGACGGAGTCGGTGCGGCATCCTGAGGGGATGAATGGCCCGGCGCGGACGTCGACCACGACCGACGGCGACGCCGGCCCGCACCCGGAGGTTCCACGGATCCTGCTGGTGGAGGACGATCGGTCCCTGGCCGCCATGCTCGAGGAGATCCTGGGCTCAGCCGGCTACGAGGTCGAGGTCGCGCACGACGGGCAGCTCGGTCTGCACCTCGGCCTCAGCCGCAGCTACGACGTGCTGGTGCTGGACCGCGGGCTGCCGGCCATCGAAGGGCTGGACCTGCTCGGTCGGCTCCGGAGTCGCGGAGTGCTCACCCCGGTGCTGGTGCTCTCGGCTCTCGGTCTGGCGCGGGACCGGGTGGACGGGCTCGATGCGGGTGCCGAGGACTACCTGACCAAGCCGTTCGACATCGACGAGCTGCTGGCTCGGCTGCGCGCCCTGCTCCGACGCCATCAGGACCGGGCCGACGACCTGCCGGTGCCCGGGGGACGCCTGGTGGTGTCCTCGCGGAGCGTCGTCAGCGGGAGTGGGACGACCACGTTCCTGTCGGACCGCGAGTGCGCCCTGCTGGCCGTGCTGGCCCGACGACCCCGACGCGTCTTCAGCCGGTCCGAGCTCGTCGCCGCCGTGTTCCCCGATGCCGACGAGGACGGTGTCGTCGACACGTACGTGCACTATCTGCGCCGCAAGCTCTCCCGGGACACGATCCGGACCGTCCGCGGGCTCGGCTACCAGCTCGGGACGGACTAGTGGCTGCGGCAGCTCGAAACGGGCTAGTGGCGGCGCCGGCGCGCGGCGCCATGAGCACCGACCTGCGCCGCACCGCGTGGCGGATCGGCCTGCAGACGGCGGGTCTGCTCATCGCCTGCCTGCTGGTGGTGAGCACGGTGGTCTACGTGGCGGTCGTCCGCGGCCAGGAGCAGCATCTGAGCCAGACTCTGACCGACGCGGTCGCGGCCGCCACGCCCGGCGACCAGGAGCGCGACCACGACGGCGATGACCGACGCTTCCGGCTGCGTCTGCAGGGTGGCACCTTCACCGCGGTCCTGCACGACGGTGAGGTGACGTCGTCCGAGCGGCTGCCGCCGGGCCTGCTCGACGTGGCGGTGATGGAGCAGGTACGCAGCTCGGGGGTCGAGGACCGACGTCGCGTGGACCTCTCCACCGGACCGTACGAGATCCTCACGGTGCCCCGAGGTGACGACGTCGTCCAGGCGATGGCCAGCCTGCTCGAGCAGCACCAGGAACGGGAGCGGATCGTCGGCGCCCTGGCGATCGCCGGCGGCGCCGGTCTGGTGCTGGCCACGCTGGCCGCGGTGGTCCTGGCCCGCCGTGCCGTCACCCCCATGTCGCAGGCGCTGGAGTCCCAGCGTCGCTTCGTGGCCGATGCCGGGCACGAGCTGCGTACCCCGTTGACCCTGCTGAGCACCCGCGCGCAGCTGCTGTCCCGACGGGTCCGAACCGGGGCAGGAGATCGGCGGGCCGGCGCCGCGGCGGCGACTGCGGACCGAGACCGTCTGATCACCCGCGACGTCGAGGGGATCGTCGCCGACACCGCCGCGCTGACCGCGATCCTGGAGGAGCTCCTGCTGGCGGCCGACACCCGCACTCCCGTACCGCAGGATCCCGTCGACGTCGCTCAGCTGGTCACCACGGCGGTCGCGTCGGCACAGGCAGCTGCCGCCGAGGCCGGCATCGTCCTGCGGCTCGAACCGGTCGGGGACGACACCGTCCTCCCCGCCGGCGCCCCCATCGCGCTCGGCCGCTCGGTGACCGCTCTGGTGGACAACGCCCTCGGCCACGCCCGCTCGGAGGTCGTGGTCAGTGCCGCTCGCCGAGGTCGGACGGTCGTGGTCGAGGTCCGCGACGACGGACCCGGCATCAGCGACGAGGTGCTGCCGCGGATGTTCACCCGGTTCGCCGGCGACCGCACCGAGTCCCCGGTCCCCGGGGCCCGGCGCCACTACGGTCTCGGACTGGCCCTGGTCAGCGAGATCGCCACCCGGCACGGCGGCACCGTCACCGCCGCCAACCGACCGGCGCCCGACGCCGGGGCGGTGCTCCGCCTCGAGCTGCCGATCGTGGGGCACCGGCACCGCACCCCGGCAGCGAGAACCGACTGAGGTCGTCTACGTCGCCCATGCCCCGCGGCCTAGGGTGTCGTCCCATGACGACTGCGTTGGTGACCGGTGGGACCTCGGGGATCGGGGCCGCGTTCGCCCGAGCACTGGCGGCGCGGGGCGACGACCTGGTGCTGGTCGCGCGCAGCGCCGACCGACTGGCGGAGATGGCTACCCAGCTCACCGCGGCACACGGCATCGAGGTCGAGGTCATGTCGGCCGATCTCGGCGACCGCGACGACGTGCAGCGGGTGGCCGCCCGGCTCCGGTCCACCGAGCAGCCGATCGACCTGCTCGTGAGCAACGCCGGCTTCGGTCTCCCGTACGCGCTCACCAACGCCGACACGACCCCGCACGAGCACGCCATCGACGTGATGATCCGGGCCGTGCTGATGCTCGGTGCAGCCGCCGGTGGGGCGATGAAGGCCCGAGGGCACGGCACGATCGTCAACGTGGCCAGCACCGCCGGCTACGTGACCATGGGCGGCTACTCCGCCATCAAGGCCTGGGTGACCACCTACTCCGAGGGGCTGGCCAACGAGCTGGAGGGTTCCGGTGTGCAGGTGACCGCCCTGTGTCCGGGGTGGGTGCGGACGGAGTTCCACGAGCGCGCCGAGATCGGCACGTCGAAGATCCCCACCCAGCTCTGGCTGGACGCCGACCGCGTAGTCGCCGACTGCCTGGCCGATGTGGAGCACCACCGGGTCATCTCGATCCCGTCCAAGCGCTACAAGGCCCTGATCCTCGCGGCCCGACTCGCGCCGCGGCCGGTCGTCCGGGCCGTGTCCCGGAAGCTGTCGTCGGGACGGCACTGAGGTGGCGTACCACCACGAGGTGTCGAAGCGGTGCTGACGTGACCGACCACGGGTCGCGACGCGATACGGTGGACGGCGTGCCGAGCCGTCGCCGCTACACCTCGCCGATCCACGCGAGCGCGCGGTTCGTGGCCCAGCGGGGCCTGCTGAAACCCCTGATCTGGCGACTGGCCACGGTCACCGTGCTCGGTCGTGAGCAGCTGAAGGACCTGAACGGTCCGTTCGTGATGGTCTCCAACCACAGCTCCCACCTGGACGCCCCGCTGCTGATCGGTGCGCTGCCCCGCCGACTGGCGCGCTACGTCGCTGCGGGCGCCGCCGCCGACTACTTCTTCGACGTGTGGTGGCGCAAGGGCCTGACGGCGTTGTTCTTCAACGCGTTCCCGGTGGACCGGACCGGTCTGCGCGGCAAGCGGGGCATGGCCACCAGCCTGCTCGACGACGGCGTACCGCTGCTGCTCTTCCCCGAGGGCACCCGCTCGCGGACCGGGGAGATGGGCAACTTCAAGCCCGGCGCCGCGGCGTTGTGCATCAGCCGTGACGTGCCCTGCGTGCCGGTCGCGCTGGTCGGTGCGTCCGACGCGATGCCCCGCGGTGCCAGCTGGCCGGTCAAGGGCCGACCGCCGGTCTACGTCGTGTTCGGCGAGCCCATGCGGCCCGAGGACGGCGAGAAAGCCGCCGTCTTCTCGGACCGGATCGCCAAGGAGATCCGCGGTCTCGTCGACTACGGCATGAACTACCGCGAGCAGCAGCAGCGCCTGGCCGACGGGCCGCGCCCCCTGCCGCCGACCGACCGTGGCGAAGATTTCGGAGGCAGTGACCGATGACCGACGTGAAGCACATGAAGTGGTGGGGCTGGGGTCTCGAGGGCGTCGCCTTCCACCACGAGGACAAGCCCGCGTTCGGCCCGTTCGTGAGCGACAAGGTCGGCTTGGACATCACCGGGGAGTCGGTGGTCCCGCCGGAGCTGGATTCCCTGCCCGTCCCGGTGCCCAAGCTGACCGACGCGTTCCTCGCACAGCTGCACGAGGCGATCGGCGAGGAGCACGTCCACACCGACACCCTCGACCGGATCGTGCACACGTACGGCAAGAGCCTGCGCGACCTCGTCCGGCTGCGGCGCGCGATCATCCCGCGCATCCCCGACGCCGTCCTCTACCCGGCCGACGAGGACCAGGTGCGGGCGATCGTCGACCTGGCCATCGCCGAGGACGTGGTGATCATCCCGTTCGGTGGCGGCACCAACATCTCCGGCAGCCTGGAGCCACCGCCCGAGGAAGCCCGGCCGGTGCTGTCGCTCGACCTCGGCCGACTCAACAAGGTGCTCGACATCGACGCCGAGTCCGGGCTGGCGCGGATCCAGGCCGGCACCCTCGGACCGGACCTCGAGGAGCAGCTGGGTGCCCGCGGCTGGACCATGGGCCACTTCCCGGACTCCTTCACCCACTCCACCCTCGGCGGCTGGGTGGCGACCCGGTCCTCGGGCATGCAGTCGGACAAGTACGGCGACATCGCCGACATCACCCGGGGCTTCAGGGTGGTCGTGCCCGGCGACGTGCTGGTCATCCGGCCGCTGCCGAGCACCGCCACCGGTCCGAGCGTGCGCGAGATGATCCTGGGCAGCGAGGGCCGCCTCGGCGTCATCACCGAGGTCACCGTGCAGGTGCACCGGGTGCCCGAGGAACGGATCATCCTCGGCTACCTGTTCCCCTCCTGGGAGTCGGGCATGGCCACCATGCAGGAGATCGCGGCCTCCGACGCCGCCCCGACGGTGACCCGGGTGTCGGATTCGCGCGAGACCGCGTTCTCCTTCGCCACCAGCAAGCACAAGCCGGGCTTCAACCTGTCCGGCAAGATCCAGAAGGGCATGTTCGCCGTCCTGCAGCGCCGCGGCTGGGACATGGAGAAGGTCTGTCTGTCCTTCATGGGCTTCGAGGGCGCCAAGAGCCACGTCGCGTACGAGCGCAAGCTGGTCAAGGACATCGTGAGCAAGCACGGCGGCATCGTCGTCGGCACCGGCCCGGGTCGCCTGTACGACCAGAAGAAGTTCGACACCCCCTACATCCGGGACTTCCTGCTCGACCGCGGTGCCGGTGGCGACGTCTCGGAGACCGCGGCCCCGTGGTCGCGCCTGATGGAGGTCTACGACAACACCGTCGCGGCGGCGAACCGGGCGTTCGACCAGATCGGCGTCAGGGGGTGGATCATGTGCCATCTCTCGCACAGCTACCACAGCGGGGCCTGCCTCTACTTCACGTTCGCCTTCCCGATGGACGACGACGACCCGCTGGTCGGCTACGACGTGGTGAAGTCGGCCATCCAACAGAGCTTCGTCGATCACGGCGGCACGCTGTCGCACCACCACTCGGTGGGCACCGAGCACGCTCGCTGGATGGCCGAGGACATCTCCGGCCCCGGCGTCGCCATGATCGATGGCGTGTTCAAGGCCGTCGATCCCGGCCGGAACTTCAACCCGGGCAAGATCACCGGCAGCTGACGCTCCGGCCGCGATCCTCTGGGGTCGGGCCGCCGGCATGACGGAAATCTGCCTCTCACGGGTCCGCGCCCGGCGTGTCGTGCGGCGTGTCGCCCACGAGGTGCGCGTTTCCGTCAGGGATCGTCAGTCATCACCCTCGGCGACTCGGTCCGCCTCTTCCTGGAGCGCGGTCAGCACCGCCCGGACGGCTCGTCGCGCCATCCGGTCGGGTCGGGCCAGCACCTCGATCAGCCGGCCGGCCCGGATGCCCGTGACCGGCAGCAGCGCGAACCGGCCCGCGGCGTGCGCCTGGGTCGAGTAGCGCGGCAGCAGCGCGATCCCCTGGCCGCGCGCGACCAGGCCCTCCATCAGCGGCAGGTGCGTCGTGCGTCGCACGATGCGGGCGGGTGCTCCGGCCCGGGCCGCCAGGGCCCGGACCGCCTGCTCGATCGGGAACTCGGGCGGCGGCGCGATCCACGACTCGCCGACCAGGTCGGCCGGCTCGATCCGGGCGCGGCCGGCGAGCGGGTGGTCGAGGGACACCGCGACGTCCAGCGGCTCACGGAACAACTGCAGCACCCGGACGTCGGCACCGGCCGCGCGCACGGTGTCGTCGGGACGGTGGGCGACCACGAGGTCGTAGTCGACCACGAGGGCCGCGAAGTCGTCGGTGGCCACGTCCTCGTCGAACGTCTCCAGCGTCAGGTCGGGGTAGGCGGCCAGGCGGTCCACCAGGCCCGGCACGAGCAGCTCCCCGGCGGAGAAGAAGGTGGCCAGTCGCACCACCCCGCCGACCCGACCGAGGAAGCCGTCCCACGCGGCGTCGGCCTCGGCGAGTGCGGTGGCCACGCCACCGGCGCTGCCGGCCAGCGCCCGCCCCGCCTCGGTCAATCGCAGCCCGCGCCCGACGTGCTCGACCAGCGGCACCCCGGCCTGCCGCTGGATCGCCTTGAGCTGCTGCGACACCGCTGACGGCGTCCGGTGCGTGGCCGCGGCCACTGCCGTCACCGAGCCGCGATCGGCCAGCTCCCGGATCAGCTGCAGCTGACCCCACTCCCACCCCATCGCCCGCCCTCTCCCTCGTGCGACCCGCTCGACCGCCCCATCCACCAACTCCGCGGGTGCTGCAACACACGCGGAGTCAGTGATTGTTAAGCCTGACTACGAGATGAGTGAAGCACATGTCGATTGTGCTTCACGATGATCGCGACGAGGATCGGGAACGTGCACTCCCGTGACCGTCTGCTGGCGCTGCTCGTCGCCGTCTGCTGGGGCCTGAACTTCCCGGCGACCGCACTGGCCCTGCAGCACTTCCCCCCGCTGTTCCTGGTCGCGCTGCGGTTCGCCCTCGTCGCGGTGCCGACGATCCTGCTGGTGCCGCGACCGCAGGTGAAGGTGCGCTGGCTGATCGGCACCGGTCTGGGCATCGGAGTGCTGCAGTTCGCGTTCCTCTACCTGGGCATGGCCGCCGGGACGCCGAGCGGTCTGGCCTCGCTCGTCCTGCAGGCCTCCGCCCCCTTCACCGTGCTGCTCGCGGGGATCTTCCTGGCCGAGCGGATCAGCCGCCGCCAGGTGATCGGCATCGTGCTGGCCGTCGCGGGTCTGGCCACCATCGCCGTCCACCGGGGCGAGACCGCGGCCCTGCTCCCGGTCGTCCTCACCCTCGCGGGCGGTCTTGGCTGGGCCATCGGCAACGTGTGCAGCCGCAAGGCCGCCGCTCCCAACCCGCTGCACCTCACCCTGTGGATGTCGGTGGTGCCGCCGCTGCCGATGCTCGCGGTGTCCCTCTACGTCGAGGGCCCGCAGCGGATCGGTGGCGCCCTCTCGACCGCCCTCACCGTCGACGCCCTGCCGGCCGTCCTCGGGCTGCTCTACATCGTGCTCGTCGCGACCCTGCTCGGCTACGGGATCTGGAACACGCTGCTGTCCCGCTATCCGTCGAGCTCGGTGGCCCCGTTCTCGATGCTGGTGCCGATCGTCGGCGTGCTCAGCTCGTGGGCGCTGTTCGGCGAGCGGATCGACGCGGTCGAGGCGGCGGCCGGGATCGCCGTGGTCGGTGGGGTGCTGATCGGCTCCCTGCCCCTCCGCTTCCGGGTCCGGGACGACGCCCGCACCCGTACGCCGGCCGTAACACCTGCGTCACGGGCCGAGGCTTGAATGGCCCCATGGCGATCGTCCTCGGACCGAATCAGTACGGCAAGGCGGAGAACCGCGTGGTGCGGATCTACCGCGACACCCCACGCCACGAGATCCACGACATCAACGTCTCGAGCGCCCTGCGCGGCGACTTCACGGCCGCTCACCTGGAGGGCGACCAGCGTGACGTGCTGCCCACCGACACCCAGAAGAACACCGCGTACGCAGCAGACCTGGGTGACCGGCGGCCTCAAGGACCTGGTGATCTTGAAGTCCACCGGCTCGGAGTTCCACGGCTTCCTCGAGGACCCGTACACGACCCTGGTGCCCACCTCGGACCGGGTGATGGCCACCTCGCTGATCGCCAAGTGGCGCTTCACCAGCCTCGACGTCGACTGGGAGGCCACCTACGCGGGCATCAAGGACGTGCTCGTCCGCAGGTTCGCCGAGGTGCACTCGCTGGCCCTCCAGCAGACCCTGTACGAGATGGGCAAGGGCGTCCTGGAGGCGTACGGCTTCATCGCCGAGATCAAGCTGTCCGCCCCCAACAAGCACCACTTCCTCTACGATCTCGGCCGCTTCGGGCTGGAGAACCACAACGAGGTCTTCCACGCCGACGACCGGCCGTACGGGCTGATCCAGGCGACGGTGATGCGCGACGACGCACCCGCGGCCGGGCCCGCCTGGGACCCCTACAGCGGGTTGGTCTGAGGGCTATTCGTCCGGGGCCAGGGCTTTAGCCGTTCGCCCGCGCGGGTCGCGCTGCTCTAGTAGCGTGATTAAGGTCGGGGGGCACTTCGACGCCCGGGATAGGCCGTACGCATCCACAGCCGCTCACGTTCCCCGCGTGGGCGGTCATCCCCTGTGCGGAACGTCTATCCCGGGTCCTCGCGGCTCCCTTGTTCGAGGCTTGCTCGCGCAACGGCCGCGCCTTCGGACCACTCCTTCCTCCTTCGCTCACCGACGAAAAGCGTGTCGGCTCGCTCAGTCGTCCAGTCGTGGTCGCCGCGACCTCAGAGGACGCTCACAAGCGGGACAGCTCTTCGTGGTGGGCAGAACGGCCCCGGCCACGGGCCCGGCTCAGCTGTAGCTGCCGAACACCTGCGGGATCCTGAGCAGCGCGATGTCGCGGAGCTCCTCCCCGACCACCGCCAGCTCCGTGTCGGGATCCAAGGTGAGTCGACGCTCGAGCTCGGCCAGGATCTCCGGCCGGGAGCGACCGGCGGCGCGGATCAGGAAGATCCGTCCGAACTGCTCCTCGTACGCCCGGTTCCCGTTGGCCAGCGCCTCCTCGAGCGCTGGATCGCTGGACGCGCTCGAGGACTGCTCGGCCTTCGACAAGGCGGCCGAGGCGCCCTCTCCCGCCGCGTTCTCCCCGATCCGCGGGTGGGTCGACAGGGCCTGATCGACCTCCGCGGGGGCCAGCGGGGTCGCCGCGGCCCGCGCGATCTCCTCCAGCTCGGCCAGCGAGGAGTACGGCGCCCGCTCCGCCACGTCGTCCACCCAGCGGGGCACGTGCAGGCAGACGGCGAGCCCCTCCCGGAGCTCGGCCTCGGGCAGATCGACGATCGAGGGCGACATGGCGACCACCTTAGTGACGGGCCGCGACGGTCACCCGGCCGTCGGGTGGGTGAACTCGCGGTGTCACCCGAGCCGGACGCGCGCGGATCTGGTCGGGGTGGCTATGGTCGGGGTGTGGTGGGCATCTCGGGACGCAAACAGACCGTCGAGGAGGGCGCGCAGGAGGCTGCGCCGTCGTCCGGTCTGACCGTCCGCACGATCGGTGCGGAGCAGCACCTCAGCTTCGTCCGTACGCTGCCGTCGGCCAGCTTCTTGCAGACACCCGCCTGGGGAGCGGTGAAGACCGAGTGGCGGCACGAGTCGCTGGGCTGGTTCGACGCCGAGGACACCCTGGTCGGCGCGGGTCTGGTGCTCTACCGCCAGCTGCCCAAGGTGAAGCGGTATCTGGCCTATCTTCCCGAGGGCCCGCTGATCGACTGGGCGGCCGACGACATCGGCGACTGGCTCACCCCACTCGAGGAGCACCTGCGATCCTCCGGAGCCTTCGGCATCCGGATCGGCTGCCCGGTGGTGGTGCGTCGCTGGCACGCGGCGACGATCAAGGCAGCGATCGCCGACGAGCGGATCGCCCGCCTGAGTCAGGCCCTGCCGGACGAGACCAACCACGACGCCACCCGGTTGCGCAACCGCCTCCGCGAGCTCGGCTGGCGACCGCCGAACGAGGACGAGGGCTTCGCGGCGGGACAGCCGCGGTTCGTCTTCCAGCTGCCCTTGGCCGGGCTCACCGAGGACGAGCTGCTCGCCGGGATGAACCAGTTGTGGCGCCGCAACATCAAGAAGGCGGCCAAGTCGGGAGTCGTGGTGACCCGTGGCGAAGCGACCGACCTGCCGGCGTTCCATCGCATCTACGTGGAGACCGCCGAGCGGGACGGCTTCACACCCCGGCCGCTGGACTACTTCGAGCGGATGTTCACCACCCTGCTGGCCGAGGACGACGACCGCATCCGGCTCTATCTCGCCCATCACGAGGGTGACCTGGTCGCGGCCACCACCTGGGTCCGGGTCGGCGGCCACAGCTGGTACACCTACGGCGCCAGCACCACCGCCAAGCGCGACGTCCGCGGGTCGAACGCGACCCAGTGGCGGATGATCACCGACGCGCTCGAGGCCAGGGCCACCGTCTACGACCTGCGCGGCATCACCGAGGGCCTGGAGTCCGACGACCCGCACCTCGGGCTGATCCAGTTCAAGGTCGGCACCGGCGGCGAGGCGGTGGAGTACGTCGGCGAGTGGGACCTGCCGCTCAACCCGCTGATCTACGCAGCCTTCGACATCTACATGCGGCACCGCGGGTGAGCGGAGTCTCACTGCGGGTGGAGGTCGACCGCTGGCGGCGGCATCTGGCCACCGTCGCGGAGGCCACCCCGGGGATCGTCCCGGTCGCGAAGGGGAACGGGTACGGCTTCGGTCTGCCCCGGCTGGCTGAGGAGGCCTCACGTCTCGGTGTCGACACCATCGCAGTCGGGTTGCCGTCGGAGGTCGAGCAGGTCCGGGAGCGGTTCGCCGGCGATGTCGTGATCATGATGCCGTGGCGGCCCGACGACTCCCTCGCCCGTGAGCTGCTGGCGGACCCGCACGTGATCACCACGGTGTCGCGGATCGGGGACCTGGCCACCATCGCCGGCCTCGCCGGCGGGCTCGGGCGGGCGCCGCGGGTGATCCTCGAGGTGCTCACCTCGATGCAACGGCACGGGATCCGCGCCGAAGACCTGGCGGCGGTCGGCGATCACCTGGGTGGGATCACGCTGGAGGGGTGGACGATCCACCTGCCGCTGCTCGACCGGGGCCGCTATCTGGAGGCCGAGCGGCTGGCCCGCGCGGCACTGGCTGCGGCACCCGGGACGCTGTGGATCTCGCACCTGCCCGCGGCCGAGGCGACGACCCTGGCCAGGCAGCTCGGCGGGGCCGGGAAGGACCCGATACCGCTGCGGCTCCGGGTCGGCACGCGGCTCTGGCTGGGCGATCCCGGCAGCCTCACCACGGTGGCGACCGTGCTGGACGTGCACCCCGTACGCCGGGGTGACCGGGCCGGCTACCGCCAGCGCCGGATCGCCCGGAGCGGCTGGCTGGTGATCATGGCCGGCGGCACCGCCCACGGGATCGGCATGGAGGCCCCGACGTCGGCGTCCTCGAACCGGCAGCGGGTCGTCGCCCTGGCCCAGGGCGGTCTGCAGGCGACCGGGCGGGCGCTGAGCCCGTACACGATCGCCGGCAGCAAGCGCTGGTTCCTGGAGCCCCCGCACATGCAGGCGAGTCTCGTGCTGCTGCCCGACTCGGTGCCACCGCCGACCATCGGCGACGACCTGCCCGTCGAGCTGCGCCTGACCACCGCGCTGGTGGACCGAATCGTCGAGGTTTGATCCCTGGAAGGGACTCCGGACTCCTCGACGGACGTCGAGGTCTGAGCCGGGACGAGACGTCGAGGCCGGCCGGACTCAGTCGCGCAGCTTGGTCCGCAGCCGCTCGGAGTCGGTGTCGGTCCACCCCATCCGGGCCAGCAGCGGCTCGACGCCGCCGTACTCCCGGTCGACGTGGGTGAGGAACGCCTGCATCGTCTCGGGGTGGGTGATGTGGGACGACATCGGCCGGTCGCGGAGGTTGTCGGCGTACGTCCGCGTCCCCAGCAGCCGTTCGAGGATGGCCTCCATCCGCTCGGTGCTCGCGGCGTAGTCGGCCACGATGGCCCCCCGGTCGGCGCCGGCCACGGACAGCGCGAGAGCGATCACCGTGCCCGTCCGGTCCTTGCCCGCCGCACAGTGCACCAGCGTCGCACCCTCGGCCTCGGCGATGTGCCGGAGCGAGGCGACGATGGAGTCCGGCCGGTCGACGAGGTAGGAGAGGTAGAACGAGGCGACCGGGTGATCGACCTGCACGCTGGGGGCCAGGTCGACCCACGGCAGCGCCTCGTCGGGCAGCTCCTCGGGACGCTCGTCGCTCAGCTGGGCCGGCTTCTCCTCGCCCACGCCCTCGCGCCACTCCTGGAACAGGGAGTGCTGGTGGATGTGCACCTGCGGGTGGCCGGCCAGCGGACCGGGACCCTCGGACTCGACCTCGTACTCGCTGCGCAGGTCGACCACGTCGCTCAGACCCAGCTCGAGCAGTCGGTCGATGTCGTCCCGGGTCAGGGCCTGCAGGTTGTCCGATCGCAGGAGTCGTCCCGCCGCGATCTCGCCGCCGTCGCCGGTCGGCATCCCCCCGACATCGCGCAGGTTGGCCAGTCCCTCCAGGTCGATCCACATTCGCCTCACGGGGGGCAGTTTACGCAGTCTCCGCGAAGGCCCCGGCGACCCTGACGACGCTCCGCGGACGCGGGACCGGGGCTCAGCTGGCCCAGTTGCCGGTGAAGTAGAGCCAGCTCCACGCCAGCATCGCCAGCACCGACGCGGCGAAGGCGACGCCGACGACCACGTGGTGGACGGTGCGGCCGACCGCGTTCCCGGGCCGCCACTTCACCAGCTGCGCGATCATCATCCAGAGCGGGAACCAGAGCAGGATGGCGCGGTTGACCGACATGAACCAGTACGAGATCGAGAACGCCAGCACCTGGACGGCCACCCAGGAGGCTTCCGCCCACAGGCGCCGACCCAGGCACCAGCCGACCACGAGCACACCGATCCCCATCGCGACGATCTCCGCGAGGAAGACCGGCGGCCACAGCGGGTGGTCGGGGTTGGCGTGGGTGGCGGCGACGGTGTTCCAGAACGCCTGCCAGGGCGGGGTCATGGACCGGGCCCACCCGGTGGACTGGGCGTGGTACCAGGCGGTCCAGCTGCCGGTGAGCGAGTAGAGGTAGAGCACGAACGCCCCGAGGGCCGCAGCCGGGATGACCAGCCACAGCAGACGCCGACCGCGCTCCCGCCAGGCGTCCCCGCCCGCGGGGGCACGCGTCGCCAGGGTGATCGCCAGCACGGCGAGGGCCCCGACCAGGAACAGACCGGACACGCGGACGGTGCACGCGACAGCGGCCAGCATCGCGGCCGCCGCCCACCGGTCGGCCCGAGCTCGCTCCCAGGCCCAGAAGGCGGCCGCACAGAACAGCGCCTCCGTGTACGGCACGACCGTGAAGACCGCGGTGGGGGCGAACAGCCAGGCCACGGCCGCGACCGGTCCACCCAGTCGGGCCAGGGCCGTGGCGGCCAGGTACGAGCAGACGGCGGACACGACCACACCGGTCAGGTAGACCGGCAGACCGATCTCCAGCCCGAGCCGCAGCAGCGCGGGCAGTCCCGGGAAGAACGCCATCAGGGTCCCGTCGGCCCGACCGAGATAGCCGTTGGTGGCCAGGTTCGTGAAGTGCTCGACGTCCCACTGGTCGACCATGTCGGACACCGCCCGGCCCTGGTAGACCGCCAGCAGCAGGGCGACCAGGGCGATCAGTCCGCGGCTGGCGAGCCACGCCTGGGCGACCGTACGGGAGCCGCGCTCGATCTTCTCGGGAGCCGCCACGGAGGCGGTGGCGGTCACGAGGGCGACTCGGGAGCTGGTCGGCGCTCGGGAGCAGGCGGGGCGTCGGGGGTGGGTCCGGTGCCGGGGGTGGACGTGCCGGTGCTGGTGCTGGGGTTGGTCGTGCCGGTGGTTCCGATGGTGCCGGTGGTTCGACAATTTCCATCCACGGACGGTGAATCGCGCGGGTCGAGACCAGGCGCGTCCGAGATGTCATCTGTGGATGGGAATTGCCGCCCAGCCGGTCCGTACGGAGCCGAAGTGCCGTCCGTGGATGGAAATTGGTTCCCGCCCGGCCCGTACGACCGTGAAAAGTCGTCCGTGGATGGAATTTCCGGCCCACCCGGCCGACGAACCCGAATGTCGTCCGTGGATGGAATTTCCGGCCCACCCGGCCCGTACGACCGTGAAAAGTCGCCCGTGGATGGAAATTGCCGCCCACCCGGCCCGGACGAACCCGAAAAGTCGTCCGTGGATGGAATTTGCCCACCCAATGCGCGACGCAACGGCAGCCAGTCCACGTCCGGTGCCCGGTCCAGGACGCCACCGGTCGGGTCGTCGAACGTCACGGACAGCCCGGGAGGATGGCGTACGACGTCGTGCCTGGGCCGCCAGAGATCGCGGACGACGACCGCGACGATCCACAGCTGGGCGGCCATCCGGACGATCACGGCGAGCCAGTAGACCTTGTCCGGACCGTCGGCACCAGGAGCGAGCAGGCCACCGAGATGCCACCAGATCGCGCCGAAGTAGAAGAGCTCCCCCGCGGTGAGGATCAGCCAGTCCCGCCACACGGGGCGGGCCAGCACGACGAAGGGCAGCAGCCACAACACGTACTGCGGGGAGTAGACCTTGTTGGTCAGCAGGAAGGCGACGATCACCAGGAACATCACCTGCCCGATCCGCGGCCGGCGGGGCGCGACCAGGATCAGACCGGCGATCCCGACACACAGGAGTCCGAAGATCGCCAGGGCCAGGGAGTTCAGGCCCTCGACCGGATGCCCGGCCAGCGACAGGACGTACCAGATCGAACCGAGATCGCCCGTCCGGTCGGAGTTGAAGGTCCAGAAGCTCAGCCAGTTGTCCGGCGCGAGCCACAGCGCCGGCAGGTTCATCACCAGCCAGGCACCGGCGAACGCCGCGAGCATCCGGCCGAACTCCCGCATCCGGCCGGCCCGCAGACACAGGAACAGCAACGGTCCGAGCAGGAACAGCGGATACAGCTTCGCGGCCATCCCGAGACCCCAGAAGACCCCGGCCCAACCGGGCCGGCGGCGGGCCCAGAACAGCACTCCCACGGCGGTGAGAGCCACCGGCAGCAGGTCCCAGTTGATCAGGGCGGTGGCGGCGACGCAGGGCGAAGCCGCCACCATCATGGCGTCCCAGGGGCGATGGGGCACGGCGCCGACCTGGGCCCAGACGGTGACCAGCAGGAGGGCTCCGAGGATCACGATGTTGACGTCGAGGAAGATCGCCGTGGAGTCGACCTGCTGCTGGGCGCTCAGATCGGAGCCCGTCGGCGCCCCCAGGGCCGTGCTGATCACCCGCTCCAGCTGCAGGAACCAGCCGGTCAGCACCGGATACTCCAGCACCGGGTAGCTGCCGCTGTCGAGGAAGGGGACGTTGCCCTGCATCAAGCCGCGGAGCTGGTAGAGGATGCCGATGTCGGAGTAGCACATCCAGCGGAAGCTGTCGGGACTCTGCCCGGCCTGGGTGATCCGGCAGGGCAGCCGGAACAGCACCCCGAGCAGGTAGACGACGGTGGCGGTGAGCAGCACCCACCGCCCCGGCGTCCACCACGACCCGACGGTGTCGGCCCGACGACCGAGCGGTCCACCGAGCCGCTCGCTGGTGGCCCGGACCAGACGATCGGTCCACGACGGCGGCACCCCGCCCTGGGTCACCGGACCGTCGGCCTCGTCCAACCAGGCGACGGCGGCCGGTCCGATGCCGCGCTGCGAGCGGGCCGCCGCGGAGTCGACGATCTCGATCGCCGGTCGCGGCGCAACGGTACCCGTGGGGCGCGGCTCACCGTCCCTGCTGGCGGCGGGGCGCGGCTCACCGCTCTCGGTCGTGGTCAGCCCGCCTTCGTCGTCCCCGCCGTCGACGGGTCCCTCCATCAGCCGCCGCCGGAAGGCTTGTCGGTCGGCTTTTGGGTCGGTCGCGCCGTGGTCGGCTGCTGGGTGGGCGCCTGCGTCGTCGGGTCCTGGGTCGGTGCCTCGGTGGTGGGCTGTTGGGACGGCGGTTGCGTCGTCGGTTGCTGGGTGGGTGCCTCGGTGGTCGGCTCACGGGTCCGGGTGGGGTCCGGCTCGGGCTGCGCGGTGGCGGTCGGCTGGGGGGCGGAGTCGCGGTTCACGTACGCCGGCTCCTTGAACTGCTTCACCGGCAGGTCCTGAACCGCGGTCTGCATGTAGTCGACCCAGGTGAGCGCCGGGTACGTGCCGCCGAAGAAGGTGGAGTCGCCGGGCCGGGCGAAGGCGTCCAGGTCGGCGTTGCCCCCGTCGCCGGCCACGTACATCACGGCCGTGGAGATCTGCGGGGTGTAGGCGACGAACCAGGCGGAGACGATGTCGTTCTCGACATCCTTGGTCCCCGTCTTGCCGGCGACCGGGCGGTCCAGGGTCTGCACCGTGCTGCCGGTGCCCTGCTCGACCACGTTGGTCAGCGCGTACGTGACGTCGCGGGCCACGTCCTTCGCGACCGCCCGCTTCTCCTGCGGTGCGGCCTTGTAGACCACCTTCCCGCTCGCGTCGGTGACCTCCTTCACCACGTGCGGCGCGACGTAGGTGCCGTCGTTGGCGAACGTCGCGTACGCGTTCGCCTGGTTCAGCGGGCTGACCTCGGCGGTGCCCAGCGCGATGCGGGAGTTGAGGTCCCAGCCGGCACCCTCGGGCGCACCGGCCGCGACGGCCACGTCCGCGACCTTCTGCGGTCCGTCCGCGATCTGGGTCGTCAGGTCGACGAAGGCGGTGTTGATGGAGTCGGTGGCCGCCTTGAGCAGCGTCACCGCCGGGCCGTACTGGTAGTTGAACTCGTTGCGCACCGTGGTGCTGTCGCCCTCGGGGGTGAAGGTGTTGCCGTTGAAGCGGGAGTCGAGGCTGAAGCCGTCGTCCAGCCCGGCCGCGAGAGCGTACGTCTTGAACGTGGAGGCCGTCGGTCGCGCCGTGGTCGCCCAGTTGCGGGAGTTCTTCACGAAGTCGGGACCGCCGTAGAGGGCCAGCACCCCGCCGCTGCCGACCTCGACGGAGGCGACGGCCGCATGCAGCTGGGAGGCCTTCTGGTTGCTGGCGTCAGCGGCCTCCTTGGTGTACTTCTGGGCCGACTTCACCGCCGCGTTCTGCGACGACTTGTCGAAGGTCGTGGTGATCTTGAGCCCACCGCCGCTGATCTGGCTCGGGTCGAAGCCGGCGCCCACCAGCTCCTTCTCGACCATCTTGAGCAGGAAGCCCTTCGGACCGCCGTAGCGCTCGTTGATCTTGACCTCGGGGAACTTCGGCAGGGCGGCGGCGTACTCCTTCGCCTGCGCCGGGGTGATGGCCCCGGTCTCGGCCATCGAGCTCAGCACGTAGTCGTAGCGCTCCTGCAGCCGCGGGATGTTCGCGTCGTCCACCCCGGGGTCGAACAGACTCGGGTTGTTGATCACGCTGACCAGCACAGCAGCCTGCTGGGTGGTGAGGTCCTTGGCGTCGACGTCGAAGTAGGCCTTGCTGGCGGCCTGGATCCCGTACGCGCCGCGGCCGAAGTAGATCGTGTTCAGGTAGTCGGTGAGGATCTCCTCCTTCGACATCTCCTTGTTGATCTTGTACGCCAGGAACAGCTCCCGGAACTTGCGGGTCACCGTCTGCTCGGAGTTGAGGTACATGATCTTGATGTACTGCTGGGTGATGGTGGAGCCACCCTGCAGGTCACCACCGCGCAGGATCACCCAGGCGGCCCGGAACATGCCACGGATGGAGACGCCCCGGTCGGTCCAGAAGTCGCGGTTCTCCGCCGCGACCACCCCGTCCTTGACGTTCTGCGGGATCTCCTCGAAGGTCAGCGGCTGCCGGTTCTGGACCGCGAAGCTGCCCAGCTGGGACTTGCCGTTGTTGTAGTAGACGAAGGTCGTGGCCGTTTGGAAATCCGCGTTGGCGTTCGGACGCTGGGTGGTGGCGTAGCCGTAGACGACCAGACCGGCCGCACCGATGACGCCGACCAGCAGCACCACCACCAGGGCCAGGGCGACGCGCTTCGGCCACGACTTCTTCCTGGCCTTCGAGGAGCGTCCGGCAGCCTTGCCGGTGGTCTTCTTCTGCCCTGCCGATCGCCCTGTGCGGGGCTCAGCCATAGATGTCCTCGACGGTCTGCTGACGACGAGGCGGCTTGCGCTTCACCCCGTCACCCAGGAGGTAGGACAGGATCATGTGGTTCCAGCGGCACTCCAGGCACACCTCGACGACGACGACCTTGAACTCGCCGAACTCGTGCGCCATCTCCTCCAGCTCCGGGGTCTGCTTGATCCGGCCGGAGTACTGCCCCAGCTGCTCACCGAACACGTAGCTGAGGTTCACCAGCTCCGGCTTGGTGCACACCGGACAGGCCGCCGAGCTCTTCTCCCCGTGGTGCTTGGCGGCGCGCACCAGCATCGGGTCGGCGTCGCACGCCTCCATCCGGGCGAGCTGGCGCCCCGGACGCCGCAGCGTCTCCAGCGTGGAGCGTCGCTGCAGCGCGTAGTCGATGACCTCGCGCTGGGACCACATGAGAAACAGGGTAGACGCCGGAGTCTGTAGGGGGAACGGCCGTGAGCGTGGGCTCGGTCTCTCCGCCTCGAGCCGTGGCCGGGCTGACGGATCTTCCCGGCATGCCACAACCACGGGCTGCGTGGCACACTTGCTGAATGGATGCCACGGTGGTGCTCGGTCAGCAGGGCCGACTGGTGATTCCCGCAGAGGTGCGGGCAGCGCTCCGCTTGGCCCCCGGGGATCGCCTTCACCTCCACTTGACGGGGTCGCGACTGGTCCTCGAGCGCCAACAGGATGCTGTCGCCGAGCTGCGGGCGCTGGCCCGCGACCTGCCGAAGTCCCGCTCGCTCGTCGAGGAGCTGCTCGCCGAGCGGCGACTGGCAGCCGCGAAGGAATGACTGTTCTCGATGCCTCGGCCGTCCTCGCGCTCATCCACGATGAGCCGGGCAGCGACATCGTGGCCGCCGAGATCGCCGGCAGTCTCTTCAGCGCCGCCAACCTGGCTGAGGTCGTCGGCAAGCTCGTCGACGCGGGCCTCGACGGCTCCCGCCTGCGCCAGCTGCTCGGCGCCGCCGACGTCACCATCGAGCCGCTCACGGCAGCCGACGCCGAGCTCGCCGGCGCGATGCGATCCCTCGACGGCGGCCGCTCCCTGTCTCTGGGAGACCGCTGCTGCCTCGCCCTGACCGTACGGAGCACTCCCCCCGAGGTGCTGACCGCTGATCGCGTTTGGGCTGACCTCGATCTACCGATCCGGGTCCGACTGATCCGGTAGCCACCGGCGATCGCCCTCGGACCGGCTGCCCGGCCGCCCAGTGACGGAAACCTGCCTCTCGTGCCGCCCCGACCGGCGTGTCGCGCGGCGTGTCGTCCGTGACATGCACATTTCCGTCACTCCCGCGTCCTGACGTACGATCGGGCGTCGGTTTCACCGCCGGGGCCATGGCGCAATTGGTAGCGCACCTGCTTTGCAAGCAGGGGGTTAGGGGTTCGAGTCCCCTTGGCTCCACCCCGAGTTAGGTCATGACCCGGCTGACGCGAAGCCCCAGCCGAGAACGGAACCGCGGAGCTGCTCGAGTCGCTGGTGTTGCATCTCGGTGAGCAGGTCGATGCCGGTGTGCAGGGTCCGTCGGGCGGCAGCTGGAGAGGTGGGCGGAGGTCAGTGAATCCTCGCCATCGTGGACGAGCGGAGCTCCCCCATCGGCTCCGTCCCCTCGACCACGTCAGCCAGCCTGTGGTTGGCGATCTTCGCGATCTCCAGCACCGCGGCCTGGCGTTCCTGAGTGGGCGAGTTGTCGAGCCGGTTGAAGGCCTGGTCGAGCACGTGCTCGGGGGTCAGCTCACGGACCGCGATGATCAGGGGGAAGCCGAACTTGTCCCGGTAGGCCTTCGTCACCTGGTCATACACATCCTGCTGCTCCTCACTGAGGAACGTCAGGCCGGCCGCGGCTTGGTCGATGATCGACTGGTTTCCGAGTTCACCGGTCTGCACCATCTTGCTGGCCAGGTTCGGGTACTGCTCCATCAACGCCAGCTGCTCGTCGGGCGACAGAGCGAACAGGCGGTTCTGCATCGCGGCACGCAGGTCGTTGGCATCAGCGAACGGTCGTTCGTCGGCCACGTACTCGGCGATGCCGGCGCTGCCCTGGTAGGCCGGCCCGACGACGCGGACGAACTCATCCTCGGGCATCGCGTTGAGGGCCTCGATCGTGACCTTGCCAGTCTGCTCGACTTCCTCGGTCTTTCCTCCGAAGTAGTTGAGGAACAGGTTCAGCAGGATCGCCGTCACGCTGCCGGCGGTGATGCCCGAGCTCAGGAAGGTCTGCAGGCTCGCCGGCATCTGCGAGTAGAACGCCGACGCTCCGTTCACGACCGGGGTGCCGACTGGGATCATCGCCACGCCGATGCTCACCGCGACCACCACGACGTTGCGGTGGTTGGTGAAGTCGACCCGGCCCAGCGTCTGGATGCCCACCGCAGCGACGGTTCCGAACATGACCAGCGCGGCGCCCCCGAGCACGGACGGCGGGATCGCTGCGACGATCGCACCGGCCTTGGGGATCAGACCGATCAAGATCATGATCCCGCCGGCGGTCGCGACCACCCAGCGGCTCTTGACCCTGGTCAGCCGGACCAGGCCGACGTTCTCAGCGAAGCAGGTGTAGGGAAAGGAGTTCATCACCCCGCCCAGGAAGGTCGCCAACCCGTCGGCCCGCAAGGCGGCCGCGATGTCGCGCTTGGAGATCGGCTTCTCCACGATCTGGCCGGTCGCGTACACGTCGCCGACCGTCTCGACCGCTGTGATCAGCATGACCACGATCATCAGCATGATCGGCAGCAGTGCGAACTTCGGCAGCCCGAAGTAGAACGGGGTGGTGAAGCCGAACCATGCCGATGACCCGACGGACGAGAAGTCGGCCACCGTGCCGCCCGCGCCGTTGGGGAGGAACGCGGCAACGGCAGTGCCCACCGCGAGTCCGACCAGCACCGCCACCGTGCTCAAGAAGCCTCGTGCGTAGCGGGTGACGAGCAAGATCAACAAGATCGTGCCGAAGGACAACGCCAGGTTCAAGGGGCTTCCGAAGGTGAGCGCCGGTGGCACCTTGTCAGGGTTGGCGAACGCGAAGTTGCCACCGCCAGCGTCCATCGCAGCGACTGGCAGTAGCGCGACGCCGATGATGGTGATCACAGTGCCAGTCACCACCGGCGGAAACAGCCGCACCAGCCTGCTGAAGAACGGCGCTATCAGGAACGTGAAGATTCCGGCGACGATCACCGCGCCGTAGATGTAGACCAGACCGGCGGTGCCGCCCCCGTTGTCGAGTCCGATCACGATCATCGGCGAGACAGCGGTGAAGGTGACGCCCTGCAACAGTGGCAGTCGAACTCCGATCTTCCAGATGCCGACCGTCTGCAGCAGCGAGGCGATGCCGCAGGTGAACAGGTCAGCGTTGATCAGGTGGATCAGCTGCTCCTCGGTCAGACCGATGGCGCTTGCCAGCAGGATCGGGACGACGACTGCGCCGGCGTAGAACGCCATGACGTGCTGGATGCCGTAGACCGCGAGCTTCTGGGGGGGCAACACCTCGTCGACGGGGTGAACCAAGGGTTTGGTCGATACCACTGTGGATGCGCTCATGCGAGACCTTCTTCGGTGAAGTCCACCAACGGTGGGACTAGCTGTTGCTGCTGGGTTCCTCCGGTGAACCGAAGGGACCGCATGACGATGACCGCGGCGGAACGGCCTCGCCCTGAGCACCAGCCACCCTCGGACTGGGCTCGCTCTTGTTCTTCGCGACGCGACGTCATCTCTGATTGCTTCCACATCTCAGAACATGAATACCGCGTGGCGGAAATCATAGAAGGTGCTCTTCGTCACGTCAAGATGCCGATCCCCGCGGCTCCAGGTCGAGATCTCAGCGATCGCGGGAGATCCCGCTCTGTCGGACGATCGGCCAGGGTCGTCGAGCGAGGGGCCGCCAAACCCGCGGCGGGGGTCGGCTGTGGGGCGGCTGGTCAGCAACGATCGAGTCGCTCAGGAGACGGTCGGGGACCTTGGCGTAGACGGTCGGGCCCTCAGGGTCAGCTGGCAGGTGATGCTTCGTGAGCGGCGTTGAAGCACTCCTCTGCCGCGGAGCCGGACCAGTTAGACCACTTCCCGGCCACACGGCAGTCGAGGAAAGTACCCGAGTCGCTGCTGCTCCACTTCCAGAAGCCTTTCCTATATCGCCCGCGATATGGCCTAGGTACGCTGAGTCCGTGGACATCCGGAGCGCACGGCAGGCAGCCGGTCTGAGCCAGTCACAGCTGGCCCGGGCCGCCGACGTCCCCCAGCCCAATCTCTCCGCGTACGAGAACGGCCGACGAGTGCCATCGCCGGAGGTGCTCGATCGACTCGTTCGCGCGCTCGCCGTTCGCCCGTCGGTGCGGGTCGATCAGCACCGAGAGGCGATCCGGGCCCTGGTCGCCGAGTATCACGCTGCCGAACCCAGGATCTTCGGATCCGTCGCCCGAGGGGACGACGAACCCGGCTCGGACATCGATCTCCTGGTCGACTTCACCGACGAGGCGTCGTTGCTGGACGAGACCGGCCTCCGGCTTGCGCTGGCCGACCTGCTGGGTGTGGAGGTCGACGTCGTGGCTGCGGATGGACTGAGCGGTCGCATGCTCGAGCGCGTCCTCGAGGAAGCGGTGGCGGTGTGACGGATCGCGACCGCAAGGCTCACGACGCTGCGGAGCGGGTGGTCGCCGTCTGCGACGTCCTGGCAACTCTGATTTCCGACGACGTCGATGCTTTCGTGTCCGATGTGCGCACGCAGTGGGCTGTGGAATTGGGCCTCATCCGTATCGGCGAGGCCGTCAACCGGATTCCAGTGGAGGTGCTCGAGCACTTTCCCGAACAGCCCTGGCGGCAGATCGTCGCCATGCGGAACTTGGCCGCGCATCAGTACGACGACCTCGAGCCTCGCCGAGTGTGGCGAACGGTGACTCGTGACGTCCCGCGCCTGCGGACCTATCTCGTGGACACGGTGATGCGGGGGCTTGGTCGATGAGGCACAGGACCTAGACCCCTGGCGCTCTGTCAGTCACCGTCGCTACGTTGTGGCCGTTGCCCACCCGGAGGAGTTCTGATGAGGCGTCGTCGCCCGCTGTTCGCCCTGACCCTGCTCGCCGCTCTCGCCCTGATTCTGCCGGTTTCTCTACCGGCCGACGCCGAGCCATCCGGCCCGACGACGCCCCAGGAGTACGTGGTCGTCTACACCGGCAGCGCCGAACAGGCGGAGAAGGCGATCGAGGCGGCCGGCGGTCAGGTGGTCGACGTCAACGAGGACGCCAAGATCGCCAAGGTGTCCACCACCGAGAGCGGCTTCGTGGCCAAGGCCGATCGCGCCGCCGACGTGACCGCGGTGGTCCGCAACCACGCGGTCGGAACGGCGAAGCCGGGACTCCCGCACCGTTACGCCTCCGAGCGTCCGACCGGTGCCGACAAGGCGGCCGGCGCGAACGCGGGACACCGCAACAAGAAGGCCAAGCGGAGCACCGAGCCGCTGGCGGACCGCCAGTGGGACATGGACCTGATCGGTGTCGACCAGGCGCACAAGAAGGCGACCGGCCGCGGGGTCGACGTCGGCATCATCGACACCGGCATCGACGCCTCGCACCCGGATCTGGCCAAGAACTTCGACCGCGCCCGCTCCCGGAACTTCACTCAGGACATCCCCGCCATCGACGGCCCCTGTGAGGTCTCCACCTGCATCGACCCGGCCGACACCGACGACGGCGGACACGGCACCCACGTGGCCGGCACGGTCGCCGCCGACGACAACAAGCTCGGCATCGGCGGCGTGGCTCCCGACGCCACCCTGGTCAACCTCCGCGCCGGGCAGGACTCGGGCTACTTCTTCCTCTACGAGACGGTGGCCGCACTGGTCGAGGCCGGCAACCTGCGGCTCGACGTGGTCAACATGAGCTTCTACACCGACCCGTGGCTCTACAACTGCGCCTCCAAGGCCGACTACGTCTCCGGCACGGTCACCGACGAGGAGATCGCCGAGCAGGCGACTGTCCGCGAGCTGGTGCTGAACGCCGTCACGTACGCGTACGACCGTGGCGTCACCCTGGTGGCTGCGGCCGGCAACGGGCACACCGACCTGGCCACGCCGACCCGGGCCGACGCCAGCAGCCCGGACTACCCGGGCGGCACGGAGGTCACCCGGACGGTGACCGACAACTGCCTCGATCTTCCCAACGAGGCGCCCCAGGTGATCTCGGTGTCCTCGGTCGGACCGTCGACCACCAAGGCCGACTACTCCAACTACGGCCTCGGTGACATCGAGGTCGCCGCCCCCGGCGGATGGTTCCGCGACGGCATCGGCAGCTCGACCTTCCAAACTCCCGGCAACCTGATCCTGTCGTCCTACCCCCTCGATGTGGCCATCGACGAGGGCCTGGCCGACGAGACCGGCACCCCGACCGACGACTTCTCCGTGGTCGACTGCAACGCCCGGGGCATCTGCGGGTTCTACACCTACCTGCAGGGCACGTCGATGGCCTCACCGCACGCCGCCGGCGTGGCGGCGCTGATCGTCGACCGCTACGGCCGTACGGACCGTCGCGGCAACAAGTCGCTGGACCCGGGCACCGTGCGGCGGATCCTGGAGGACTCGGCCACCGACAAGGCCTGCCCGGCGGGGGGCACCGAGATCTACACCGATGAGGGCCGGGGCAACGAGTTCAACGCGGTCTGCCAGGGCACCACGGACGACAACGGCCTGTACGGCGAGGGCATCATCAACGCGGCGCGCGCGGTGGGCGCCCGCGGGAACTGAGTGATCTTGCGGCGGTGGTCTTGGCCGCCGCCGCGTGATCGCCCCGCCCGTCCTCGTGCGAAGATGCGCTTCTCTAGAGGTTGAGGCGAGGTGTTCAGATGCGCGTGGCTGTCGTCACCACCTACCCACCGCGGCCCTGCGGCATCGGGATGTTCTCCCATGATCTGCGGGAGGCCTTGGTCGAGGCCGACCCGACGACACCGATCGAGATCGTCTCGATCGTGCGGGACTCCAAGCAGGCGGCTGCGCCCGAGGTCGTGGCCTCCATCCGGCAGGACGTCCGGAGCGACTACGCGGCGGTGGCGGCCGACCTGACGTCCCGAGGCACCGACGTGGTGCTGATCGAGCACGAGTACGGGATCTTCGGCGGCCACGCGGGTGCCTTCGTGGTCTCGCTGGCCGAGGAGCTCGAGCAGCCCCTGGTCGTCACCCTGCACACCGTCCTGTCCGCCCCGTCGGAGCGCCAGGCCGCCACGCTGCGGGCCCTCTGCGACCGGGCCACCCTCGTCACCGTGTTCACCGAGACCGCTCGCCGGATGGTCGTCGACGCCGGCATCGTCGTGGCGGAACGCGTCCGCGTGCTGCCGCACGGAGCGCCCAAGGTGCTGGTGGACGCCAACGCCGGGGAGACCCCGCCGAAGCACATCTCGCAGGTGGCCCTGGAGCGGCTCGAAGGCCGCACGGTGCTGTCCACCTTCGGGCTGATCTCCGCCGGCAAGGGCATCGAGCTGGCCATCTCCGCGCTCCCTGCCATCGTGGCCGCGCACCCGGAGGTGCTCTACCTGGTCGCGGGCCAGACGCACCCGGAGGTGGTCAAGCACGAGGGCGAGAGCTACCGGCTCGGTCTGGAGCGGCTGGCCCGCGAGCTGGACCTGACCGAGCACGTGCACTTCCTCGACCGCTTCTTCACCGAGGCCGAGCTGGCCGTACTGCTGGCCTCCACCGACCTCTACCTGACGCCGTACCGGTCCAAGGAGCAGATCGTCTCCGGCGCCCTCACCTTCGCGGTGGCCGCCGGCTGCCCCGTCGTCTCCACGCCCTACTACTACGCCGAGGACCTGCTGGCTTCCGGCGCCGGGGTGCTGGTCCCGTTCGACGACCCAGCCGCCATGTCCGCGGCCGTGCTGGACCTGCTCGATCACCCGGCCGACCTGGCCCGGGCCCGGGAGGAGGCGCGCCGGGTCGGCTCCGGGCTGGCCTGGACGCGGATCGCTGCGTCGACGCTGGAAGTCCTGGCCGAGGCGGCCGAGCTGGGGCCGGTGCCGGGGGTCGATCCGGGCCCGCACGCCTACCGCGCGCCGACCATCCGCACCGACCACCTGCTCAACCTGGTCGACGACGTCGGCATCATCCAGCACGCCAACGGCGTGGTGGCCAACCGCTCCACCGGCTACTGCGTGGACGACGTGGCCCGGCTGGCCGTGGCCGCGCTCGGGCTCGCCCGTCAGCTCGAGGACCCGCAGTACACGCGCATGCTGCACTCGGCGCTGGCCTTCCTGCAGCACGCCTGGGACTCCTCACCGACGGGCATGCACAACTTCATGACGTACGACCGCCGCTGGGTCGACGACGCCCACGAAGGTGATCACCTGGGCCGAGCGGCTTGGGCACTCGGTGAAGTGGTCGGGGCCATCCCGGCCCGTCCCGAGGCGACACCCTGTCTGCGGCTGCTGGAGGCGATGGCCCCGACGCTGCTCACCTCGCTCAGCCCCCGGCAGGTGGCGTTCACCGTCATCGGACTGTCCCGGCTGGACGATGCCTTCCGGTCCGAGCCCCTCGACCAGCTGCTCCGGGTCCTCGCCCTCCGCCTGTACGACTGGTACAACGGCGCGCGGACCGAGGATTGGCGCTGGTTCGAGGACGTGCTGAGCTACGACAACGCCCGCCTGCCGCAGGCGCTGATCGCCGCCGGTTTCCGGCTGGACGAACCGGACTGGCGGCGGGCCGGGATCGAGGCCCTCGACTGGTACGCGCTGCAGTGCGGCATCGACACGAGCAGCGTCCAGATGGTCGGCAACCAGTGGCGGCTGCAGCTGCAGCCGGTGCCGGTGACCGGCGAGGGTGACGAGCAGCCGCTCGAGGTGGCGGCGTTGGTGGAGGCCCTGGTCGAGATCATGGTGTGGACCAAGGACCGCCGCTACGGGCTGGAGGCGGTGCACACGTTCGAGTGGTTCCTGGGCCGCAACCGCCACGGCCAAGCCGTCTACGACTTCGCCTCCGGTGGCTGCCACGACGGGATCGGCCCGGGCGGGCTGAACGACAACGAGGGGGCCGAATCCACCCTCGCGTTCCTGCAGGCCCTGATCGCACTGAACGGCGCCGGGCTGCAGTTCTCCGTTGTGCCGCACTGATCAGTCCCCGCGCCGCCGCCGCGCGCGACGAATCAGCGCGGCACGGCCCGAGGTGCCACCGTCGACCGGACCATCCCCGTACGTTGGCCGTCATGCCCGCCTCCTCGAGCGCCCTCAGTGATGGCCTCTTCCGCCGCCACCCCGCCAATCCGCTGCTGACGCCGCGGCGGTGGCCGTACACGATCAACGCGGTGATGAACGCCGGAGCCGCCCTGGTCGACGGCACCACGGTGCTGCTGTGCCGGGTCGAGGACCGGCGTGGGTTCAGCGACCTGACCGTGGCCCGGTCGCACGACGGGTTCTCCAACTGGATCGTGGAGTCGACACCGCTGCTGGCACCCACCCCCGGCGTGCGGCACGAGGCGTGGGGGTTGGAGGACGCCCGACTCACCTACGTCGAGGAGCTGGACGCCTGGATCATCGCCTACACCTCGTTCGGTCCCGGCGGACCCAGCCTGTCGCTGGCCAAGACCCGGGACTTCCAGACCGCGGAGCGGCTGGGCATGGTCCGCGCCCCCGAGGACAAGAACGGGGCCCTGCTGTCCCGACGGGTCAACGGTGAGTGGGTGCTGTTCCACCGGCCGGTGACGGCGATGAGCGCCCGGGCCGACGTCTGGCTGTCCCGGTCCCCCGACCTGCACAGCTGGAGTGCGCCGGAGCCGGTGCTGTCGGCCCGCGAAGGCGGCTGGTGGGACTCGGCGCGGATCGGCATCGGCGCCCCGCCGATGGAGACCCCCGAGGGCTGGCTGCTGGTCTACCACGGCGTACGCCAGACGGTGGCCGGAGCGCTCTACCGGGCCGGGCTGGCGCTGCTCGACCTCGACGATCCCAGCCGCGTCATCCGCCGGTGCGAGGAGTGGGTGCTCGGCCCGAGCGAGTCCTACGAGCTGGTCGGCGACGTGCCCGGGGTGGTGTTCCCCTGCGGACTGATCCACGTGCCCGAGACCGACGAGCTGCGGCTCTACTACGGGGCGGCCGACACCTGCATCGCCATGGCCACCTCGTCGCTGTCGGAGGTGCTGGACTTCGTGCTGCAGCACGGCGTCAAGCCCTGAGCCGGCGCTGCCGGGAGTCGCCGTCTCCCGTGACTCGCGTCAGAGTCTCCTCCAGTGCGGTGATCACCGGCGTGTCGAGCCTCATGGCGCCCGATCGAGGAGAGCTTGACGCACTCGGCCGGCGGCCGCGAGTAGCGTGCCGATCGTGCCCGCCGACATCGCGACCCGCCCGGTGGGTCCCGCCGAGCTCGCCGACCTGGCTGACCTCTTCGGTGCCTCCCGGAACACCCGGCACTGCTGGTGCACGGCGTTCTGCACGACGCGTACGCAGCTGGTCCTCGGCTGGTTCGGGGGTGGGAACCGGCGCCGGTTCGCCGCGCTGGCGGCGGGTCCGGTGCCGATGGGAGTGCTCGCCTCCGTCGACGACGAACCGGTCGGCTGGGCGGCCTGCGGGCCGCGGTCGCGTTACCTGGCCGCCACCGACCCCACCAACCCGCTGACCGCGGCGATGGAGCGTCGTGAGAACGACATCGTCTGGCTCGCTCCGTGCCTGTTCGTCCGGCCCGGGCATCGTGGCAAGGGCATCACGTACGCGCTCGTGCGCGCCGCGGTGGCCCTGGCGGGCGAGCACGGAGCCGTGGCCATCGAGGGCTGGCCTGTGGCCGGCCCGGATCCCCGCCCCGGTGAGGACTTCGTCGGCCGTGAGAAGGTCTTCACCGACCTGGGCTTCCGGTGCGTGGACCGACCCGATCCGACCCGGATGATCATGCGTCGCGACCTCTGAACGGACCGGTCGCGATCTCGCGAAGATCTCGATCTTCTCCGTCATGAGATTTACACGGTACAGGCATATATGTTCTCCAGGACCGCTGTTATGGTCATGATCACCAGACCCCCTGGCCCCGGATCCAGAGCCCCCCGCAGATCCAGAGCACCGTACAGCAGTCCCGCTGAATGTGCCCGGGCGCTCACTCACGGAAAGTTGCGCTGCCCGTGATACTCACCGCCACCGAGTGGAATCTCGGGTACCTGCAAGATCATCTGCAGGCGGCCGCCGAGCTGGAGGCCTGGACGATCCCCTACTACCTGTCGGCGATGTTCTCCGTCGTCGACCGGTCGACGGAGTCCTATCAGCTGGTCCAGTCGGTCGTGAACCAGGAGATGCTCCATCTGCAGCTGGTGGGCAACATCGCCAACGCCTACGGCTACAGCCCCGTGATCACCCCGGCCGCCTTTCCCTACCAGGGGACGACGATCCCGCACCTGGACTTCACCTTGGACCACGACAACCCGACGGCGAAGTTCAGTCCCTACAGCGCCGAGATCGGACCCCTCGACCAGCTGCGGATCAACGGCATGTGCTTGATCGAGTACCCGGAGTGGGACACGGGCACGCACCCCGCCTACCGCTCCAGCGTCGATGAGTACGGCAGCATCGGCGCGTTCTACGACGCCCTCGAGCGCGGTGCGCACCAGCTCGCCGCGCACATCCGCGGCGGGGTCAACCAGGTCGACCTGTTCTCGGCCTTCTACCGTGATCTGCCGAGCATGACGATCCAGGGCAGTGGCGCCGGCGCCTTCGCCGAGGTCTCGCTGCTGATCGACGTGATCCGGGACCAGGGCGAAGCGGCCAAGGCGGCCGACTCGATCGCCGCGCCGAACCGCAACACGGCCGACGACTCCGAGCCCGGCGCCAGTCACTACCAGAAGTTCACGGCCATCCGCGCCGCCGGCACGCCGCCGACCTACCCGGTCAAGGACCCCTCGACCTATGACGCCCAGGACCTGAAGCGACGCTCGATCTTGATCGACAACTTCGCCCGCTACACCGCGGCGATCACCGAGCTCATGGCGGGGCGACAGCCACCGGAGTTCGCGGCTCTGATGGTGACGATCGGCTCGAACATCCTGACCTGCTGGAAGAGCGGCGTCACGCCGCAGTTCACCCCGTGATCATCGTCCGTTGAGCGCCCAGCACAGCGACACCGCCGGATCCGCAGAAGAAGGAGACCCGATGGCCACCACCTCGTCCCCGCCGACCGGCCCCACCCGTACGGTGCTCCGTCTGCACCCGACGATCAACTTCGCCCGGGTCGGCACCAGCGAGGACTTCTACCTGTCCCCGGAGACGAGCGCCGGGCTGCCGGTCCCCGGCCAGGAAGACCTGGTGGGAGGTCTGCCGCTGCGCAAGGGGACCGAGGACGTACCGATCAGCAGCGAGGACCTGCGCGACGAGGACGGGAACCTGCTCCGGCAGGCGGCCCGTTTCCGTCTGTTCGCCTACGACGTCGCGCCCCTCGACAGCTACCCCGACGGCGGCGGAGTCGAGATCCGGCCGGGCAGCACGTTGCCCGACGGCCGGGTGGTCGCCGAGATCGTCTGGACCGTGCACCTCGCCAACAAGAAGTCGGCCGCCTTCAACGTCGTCCCCTCGGCCGGGCTCGACGCGTTCGCCGACGGTCAGGTCCCGCAGCTGCGCAACCCGAGCGTGTACGGCTCGGTGGACGCACCGCTGCGGCTGCGTCAGCTGGTGATCGACCCGGGCCCCCGGACGATCCGCTCCGGGTCACCCGGCGTCGTCGCCTGCGACCGGACGACGACGCCGTCCTCCTCCGACGGGGCCGGCGGGATCACCGAGCTCGCTTCGTATCCGACGTCGTTCCCCCAGGACACCAACAGCCGGCTCTTCCAACCCAGTGGCCCCCTCGACAGCCTCGGTGAGCTCCGCACCGACGACCAGGGCCGCCTGCTGGTGCTGGCAGGGCGGGGCCGGACCGCCGCCCAGTACGACGAGTACGGCGACCCGATGCCGCTGACCGGCGACCTCAACAACATCGGCTGGTGGGACGACGCGGCCGACGGGCCCGTCTCGGCCACCGTGGTCTTCGCCGACGGCACCAGCGAGGAGGCGTTCGGGGCCTGGGTGGTCTGCGGCGACCCGGCGTACGCGCCGCAGATCCGCAACGTGGTCTCGGTCTGGGACGACGTGTACGACGCCTGGGTGCGGAACCTCGATCTGCAACCGGAGCTGTGTCAGGGCGGGACGTTCAACCGGGACTACCGACCGTCCTTCCCGGACCAGGTCTTTCCCGTCTTCCGGGCGGCCGCCCTGCAGCGGTGGACGGCCAACCTGCCCGAGCTGGCGCTGCGCGCCCACCGGGCGGTCGAGTCGATCGGTCCCGACGACGACCCCGACCAGACCATCATGTCCGGGCTCGCCTACATCCGGAATCCCAACGTGAGCGGGGAACTGAGCGTCGGCGTGCCGCTGATGCCGCTCTCGCTCGGCGAAGCGGGCACCGACTTCCTGGCCGTCAGCAAGACGCAGTACTTCTTCCTCGAGCAGTGGGACGCCAACCACTTCGAGGCCGGCGCAGGGCCCGCCCTGGGGCCGGGTGAGTACCTCGACATGGCCTCGCTCAGCAACTGCCTCGGCGGCCGCTACGTGCCCGGCATCGAGCTCAGCTACCCGATCCGCCAGCCCGACCTGTACGACACCGACTGGCGCAGCTCGGGGTCCGGCCCGTTCCGGGTCAAGCACAAGCCGCTGGCGTACGCCACGGCGACCAGAGCCACGCCCTTCCTGACCGGTGGCTGGATCCCGCTGCACGGCATGAGCGACGGCCTGGAGCCGGGCGATCTGTCGAAGTTCATGTCGATTCCCTGGCAGACCGACTACAACTCCTGCTCGATCCACCAGCCGAGCATCAACACCTCCGGGACGAACACCGCCACCGGGAACCCCTTGACCCTCTACTGGTCGTGGCCGTCGCAACGACCCGACGCGGTCTACCCGGCGACCGCCGTGGTCAACGGCGTGCTGCCGCAGCGGGTCTGGTCGATCCGCGGCCCGGGCACCCTGACCAACGACCCCAAGACCGCGGCGACGTTCCAACGCGCGCTGCAGTCGGTGCAGCAGTGGGATCGGATCGGGGTGATCCTCCAGGGGACAGCGATCCGCGGCGGCACCTACCCGCCCGACTTCTTCCTGGAGGCCGAGAGCCGGCTGCCGACCGAGGGCCAGTCGGTGAACGTGGTGGCCGAGTGGCCGTTCCATGCCAACCCCAGCAGTGGCGGCGGCTGAGGACGGGTCGGCTGCCGCCGACGTGCTCGTCATCGGCGGCGGGCCCGCCGGTCTGGCCGCCGCCATCCAGCTCCGGACCACGACCCGGCTCGTGGTGGTGGTGGCCGAGGCCCGGGCGGAGCCGACCGAACGCTTCGGCGAGACACTGACTCCCGGCAGCCTGGCCGTGTTGGACCGGCTCGGCGTGGCCGACGACTTCCGGGCCGACGGCCATCTCCCCTGCCCGGGTGGGATCTCCGTCTGGGGCCACGAGCGGCCCGGCTTCAGTGATCACCTCCTCGACCCCCGCGGGCCGGCCTGGCACCTCGACCGGCGGTTGTTCGAGATCCGGCTCCGGGACAGGGCGACAGCCGTCGGTGTCGACCTGCGTACGGCCACCCAGGTGGTCGGGACGACGGTCGAGTGCGGGCGGATGACGGTCCGCCTGCAGAACCCGGCGGGTGCGACGACTGTCGTCCGGCCGCGGTGGGTGGTGGACGCGAGTGGTGTCGGAGCGTGGTTCGCGCGCCGACAGGGCGCCGTCCGGCAGACCAGCGACCGGCTGGTCGCGGTGCTGCGCTTCGCCGACCTCGACGCCGGTGTCCTCACCGCGCAGACCATCGTGGAGGCCACGCCGACCGGTTGGTGGTACGCGTCCCGGCTGCCCGATGGCCGGGTCGTCACGGCTCTGGTCGCCGAGCGGGGCGCCACCGCCGACCTGCTGCGGGCCGACGGCCGCCGTTGGCACGAGGAGCTGGCGGCCACCACGCTGCTCTCTCCGCTGCTCGACCGGGTCCGCCTCCGGGCCGAGCCGCTGCGCTGCCGGCCGGTCGCCGTGTCGGTCCTCGATCGGGCGGCCGGACCGGGCTGGCTCGCCGCCGGCGACGCTGCGAGCGAACGGGATCCGATCACGGGCTGCGGCATCCACGACGCCCTGCTGGACGCGGCCGACGCCGCCTGGACCATCGCGGCCGCAGCCGGGGAGCGCGAGCCGCCGCCGTGGCGCTACGAGGACCGCGTCAGGACTCGGTTCGACGCGCACCTGCAGACCCGCGCCGCCCTGTACGCCAGCGAGCAACGCTGGCCGAGCCAACCGTTCTGGCGGGGCCGGGCGCCGGTCTCGGCCCAGTCGATCCGGTAGCCGCCCGCGGACCTCGGCGTGTGGGTTCACGCCGAATGTACGTGCGCTGCATGGGCTCTGAATGAGGCAGCCGCCGCTGGCCGTCTCTACCGTGAAAGGTGGAGCGATGGTCGCTCCGACAACTTCTGAAGGAGCACGCGATGACCCCCACCGCCGCCTTGCAGGCGGCACTGACTGACCTCACCGGGCCGACGTTCGGCCCCACCGATCCCGGCTACGACGTGGCGAAGCGCGTCTACAACGCCATGATCGACAAGTCCCCCGCCCTCATCGTCCAGGCACACACCGTTGCCGACGTGGTCGCCGGCGTCAACACCGCGCGCGAGCAGGGAGCGCTGCTCGCCGTCCGCGGCGGCGGTCACAACGGTGGCGGTCTCGGGACCTGCGACGACGGGCTCGTGCTCGACCTCGCCACCCTCGACTCGGTCGAGGTGGATCCCGTCCTCGCGACCGTGCGGGTCGGTGGCGGCTGCACCTGGGGCCAGGTGGACACCGCC
Organism: uncultured Actinomycetota bacterium; assembly: GCA_963794405.1. Classification (GTDB taxonomy): domain Bacteria; phylum Actinomycetota; class Actinomycetes; order Propionibacteriales; family Propionibacteriaceae; genus Microlunatus. Next base: position 1,732,672 of record CAWCDP010000009.1, on the reverse strand, counting down.
ACCGGCGTCCACGGGCTCGCCACCCCGAGTGGCATCATCTCCACCACCGGTGTCGGCGGTCTGACCCTCGGTGGCGGACTCGGTCACCTGACGCGGGCGTACGGGCTCTCCATCGACAACCTGCTCGCGGCGGACGTCGTGCTGGCCGACGGCAGCCAGGTGCGGGCGAGCGCGGCCGAGGAGCCGGACCTGTTCTGGGCCCTTCGTGGCGGGGGCGGCAACTTCGGCGTCGTCACGTCGTTCACCTTCCGTCTGCACGACGTCTCGCAGTTCGTCGGCGGTCCCACCTTCTGGGACGTCGGCCAGGGTGAGGCTGTGCTCAAGGCGTACCGGGAGTTCATCCCGAGTGCCCCGAGGGCGCTGAACGGCTTCTTCGCCTACACCCAGGTGCCACCGGCCCCGCCGTTCCCCGAAGAGCTCCACCTGCGGCCGGTCTGTGCCGTGGTGTGGTCCTTCGTCGGTGAGGAGGCCGACGCCCGCACGGCCATGGCCCCGTTGCTGGATTCGCTGCCTGAGCCGCTGCTGCACGGCGTCGCCGCGATGCCGCACGTCGCCCTGCAGGGCGCCTTCGACGCGCTCTACCCGAAGGGGCAGCAGTGGTACTGGCGCGCCGACTTCGTCGACACCATCCCCGACGAGGCCGTCGACGTCCATCAGCGCTTCGGATCGAACCTGCCCACTTTCCAGTCCACCATGCACCTCTACCCCATCGACGGGGCCGCCCACGACGTCGGCCCGGAGGACACCGCCTGGGCCTATCGCGACGCCACCTGGGGGTCCGTCTTCGCCGGCGTCAGCGCCGATCCTGCGGACGCCGCGGAGCTGAAGCGCTGGACCGTCGACTACTTCGAAGCCCTGCACCCCTACTCGGCCGGCGGCGCCTACGTGAACATGATGATGGACGAGGGAGACGAGCGGGTCCGCGCCAGCTACCGTCAGAACTACGCCCGACTCGCCCAGATCAAGGCTCACTACGATCCGGACAACCTGTTCCGGGTCAACCAGAACATCACTCCCGCCTGACCGCTGGCGGCCACGAGCGGGAGCGTCCTGCACTGGGGATCCGGAGCTCTGCCCTGGTGGACCTATCGCACCGGGCGGCGCGCGAGCACACTGGAAGGGTGCCCGGGACTGCCGCGGTGCGGCCCGCCTGGTGGCCGCACTTCTCCAGCACCGTGCGGTCCACCGCGCTGACCGCACGCCTCGGCCGCGCGCTGGGGATCGCGTTCTCGGTCTGCTTCCTCACCGGTCTGCTCAGCTACACGCAGTACCTCACCTGGGCCTGGCTGCCCAAGCCGGTGGTGCCCGTGTGGGGCTACCGCCTGACCCAGGGCATCCACGTCACGACAGGGATCGCGTCCATCCCGCTGGTGTTGATCAAGCTCTGGTCGGTCTACCCGAACTCGTTCCGCTGGCCGCCGCTCCCGTCGCTGCGGCGGCTGCTCGAGCGGCTGAGTGTGGCGGTGCTCGTCGCCGCCACCCTGCTGCAGCTCCTCACCGGGTTCCTGCACCTGCTGGACTGGGAGCCGTACGGCTGGGACTTCGTGGTGGTGCACTACGCCCTGGCGTACGTGGTGATCGGCTCGGTCCTGCTCCACGTCGCGATCAAGCTGCCCGACATCCGCTACGGCCTCACCACCCGGCTGGCCGAGGGTGACGTGCTGACCGAGACGCCCTGGCACGAGAACCCTGCCTCGCACAGCAACGCCGGGCCGCTGCCGCCGCCGGTGACGCCGGGGATCTCGCGCCGCGGGGTGCTGCTCGCGGCGGGTGCCGGCATCGGGCTGGTGGTGATCACCAGCGTCGGGCAGACCCTCACTCCCCTCGAATCCGTGGGCCTGCTGGCCGTCCGTCAACCGAGCAGGGGTCCGCAGGGCGTGCCGGTGGGACGGACCGCCGAGGAGGCCGGGGTGGTGGCCGCGGCGAGCGACCCCGACTGGCAGCTCGAGGTGCGCGGGCCGCGCCCGTACGTGCTCCGGCTCGCCGATCTCGAACCGCTGGCCACCCACGACGCACGGTTGCCGATCGCCGCCGGCCAGGGGTGGAGCGCGGCAGCCGACTGGCGCGGCATCCGGCTGCTCGATCTGGTCGAGCGGGCCGGCGGCTCCAGCGGGTCGCGGGTCGTGGTCCGCTCCCTGGGTAAGGGCGGGATCACCAAGGCCCAGCTGTCCGGACCCCAGCTGGAGCAGGCGATCCTGGCCACCCGGCTCAACGGGGCGCCCCTCGATCTCGATCACGGCTATCCCCTGCGGCTCGTCGGTCCCAACCGGGCCGAGCTGTTCGACACGAAGTGGATCGGCACCATCGAGGTGCTCGGATGAAGCTGCTGCGAATCGTCTTGGGAGCGGCCGGCGGTGCCCTGCTGGCGTACGGTGCCGTCCGGCTGCTGCACGGACTGCCGCTGCCGACGCTGCTGGTGCTCGGCGGCTGGCTGCTGGCCGTCCTCGTGATCCACCACGGCGTGCTCTCCCCGGCCGTCCTCGCCGTCGGGGCGGCGCTGCGCGGGCTCCCCGACCGGGCCCGCGGCTTCGTGCAGGCGGGGCTGATCATGGTCGCCGCGGTCACGGTGATCGCGATCCCGTTGATCGTGCGGCAGTTCAGCCAACCGGCCGCCAAGGCCATGCTGCTGCAGCACTACGGGGTCAACCTCGCCGTGCTGGTGGGCGTCATCGCCGTCGCCACGCTGATCGCGTACGCGCTGCACGTCGCGCGAGCTCGCAGGCGACCGGACGCCACCGGTTGATCGTCGACCGCCCGTCGTCAGCCGCCGGCCGTCTCCTGACTCGCCGGCGGCGCGGTCTGCGTCGGCCCGCCCCCACCCCCACCCCCGCTGGTGGGTTCCGAGGTCGGCTGCGCATCGGGGTCCTCCGTCGAGGTGGATGTCGGCTCCGGCGACTGAGGCTCCTCCGAGGTCTCCGACGGTGACGGGGAGGACGTCTCCGACGGCGTCGGTGACTCCGGGGTCGGATCCGGGGAGACCGGGTTGCTCGACGTGGAGGTCGGTGGCACCGTCTGCCGGCCCCGGACCGGCCCGGACGTCGGCGGGATCTTCTCGCCCCGTCCGCCGACCCCCTCCGACGGTTCGGGCGTCGAGGTCGGGGTGGTGGTCGGATGTCCGACCGGGCTCGGCGGTTGCGGCTGCAGCTCCGGCTGCGACGTGACGGCGTACACGCCGACCCCGCCCGAGACGAAGATGGCCACCGCGATGAGGATCGCCGCCACCACCCGCCGTACGCGCCGGCGGTCGCCGAGCCGGCGCACCCGCTCCGGATCCAGCGGCTCGTCGACCAGCCGGCTCGCCGCCGCGCCCAGCTCCTTCAGCCTCGCTTCGAGCTCGTCCCACTCACCCATCGCTGACCCCCTCCTCGGCCACGGTCAGCAGGGCCGCCAGGGCCGTCCGACCGCGGGAGAGCCGAGCCTTGACGGTCCCGACCGGCGCGCCGGTCTCCAGGGCGATGTCGCGGACCGACATGTCACACAGGTGGTGCAGCACCACCGCGCGCCGTTGGTCGGCCGGCAGCTCCTGCAGGGCCCGCATCAGCGCCACCCGTGACGGGTCCGGGCCGGCGACACCGTCGACGAGCTGGGAGCGGTCAGCGAGCCGGAGGGCACGTTGGGCCCGACGCCACCGGCTGACCGCGAGGCGGTACGCCACCGTACGGATCCACGCCTCGGGGCTCTGCTCGACGTCCAGCACCCGCCGCTTGTCCCACGCCCGCACGAACGCCTCCTGGACGCAGTCCTGCGCTTCGGCGAAGTTCCCGCACATGGCGTAGATCTGGGCGACGAGTCGCCGGAACGACCCTGCGTAGAGTGCGTCGAACGCATCTGCATCCATCCCTTGCGTGCGAGTGGTCCCCGCGATGGCGGGCACGGCACCGGTGGCGGTCACGGGTCTACGCACCGCAACCGGCAGCAGGCCAGCCGAACATGACCCACCCCCTCCGGACTCGATTACTGCACCTACGCGCGGGGACTCCACCAGGTTGCACCGTCGACGAGATCTTTTTCTCGGGACTGTTCGGAGCGTCAGGAGTCGAAGCCCATGCCCACCGCGTCGAGGCCCTTGAGCAGCAGGTTGCGCCGACCCTGCCGACGGTCCGCCCGGTGCATCGACCAGTCGGTCAGCCGGATCCCCAGGGAGGCCAGGGGTTCCGGCGGGAACGGCAGGGGTCGCTCCCGCACCATCGCCAGCTCGGTCCGCTCGGTCGGCCGACCACCGAGCAGATCGAGCATCACGTCGCCGGCGAAGCGGGAGGCACCGACCCCCAGCCCGGTGAAGCCGGCCGCGTACGCGACCTTCCCCTGGCGCGCGACACCGAAGAAGGCGCAGAACCGGGAACAGGTGTCGATCGGGCCGGCCCAGCGGTGGGTGACCCGGATCCCTTCCAGCTGCGGGAAGGTGGTCAGCAGGTGACTCGCCAGCGTCGCGTACGTCTCCGGGCGGTCCTCGTACGCGGGGCGCACCTTGCCACCCAGGTGGTAGACGGCGTCGTACCCGCCGAAGAGGATCCGGTCGTCCGCGGTGAGCCGGTAGTAGTGGAAGTGGTTGGCGAGGTCGGCCACGCCCTGCCGGCCGTCCCAGCCGATCGCGCGCTTCTGCTCGGCAGTCAGCGGCTCCGTGACCAGCACGTAGTCGTAGACCGGCACGGTCTGCAGCCGGTTGCGGCGCAGCAGCGACGGGAACACGTTGGTGGCCAGCACCACCTGGTCGGCGTGCACCTCGCCGCGAGCCGTCCGGACCACCGGTCCGTCGTCGACGACCTCGACCCGGGACTGCTCGAAGATCTGCACGCCCAGGTCGGTGGCGACCCGGGCCAGCTCGAGCGCGAGCTTGCCGGGATGGACGAGAGCGGTGTCGTGCCGGTCCCAGGACCCGGCGAGGTAGGTCGGCGAGTCGACCAGGGCCCGGGTGGCCGGCCCGTCGAGGAAGCCGTCGTCCCCGGACAGCCAGGCGATCTGGTGCTCCTCGGTGGCGACCGAGAGGGTGCCGGTCCGCTCGAGCTCGACGTCCATCCGGTAGCTGTCGACGGTGTCGGCGATGGCGTCGAGGTTGTCGCGACCGAGGCGCTCCAGCTGGTCGTACTCCTGCGGCCAGCGGCTCCGGCCGTTGTCCTCACCGTGGGTCAGACTGGCCTCGCAGAAGCCACCGTTGCGGCCCGACGCCGCCCAGCCCACCTGCCCGGCTTCGACGATGATCACCCGGCGGCCCGGATCGCGTTCTCTGACACGGATCGCGGTCCACAGTCCGGTGTAGCCGGCGCCGACGATCACCAGGTCCGCGGCGTGCTGGTCGATCAGCTCGGGATACGCCGGACGGCTGAGCCCGTCGAGCCAGAAGACGGCGTGCCTGGCGTCGCCGAGGGCCTGGTCCACAGCGGCGACGGGCGGGGGCCGGCGCTCGAAGACGGTGGCTCGGGGCCCGCGGTGTCGCGTCATCGCCTGGTCAGGCTCCCAGCTCGGCGTGCGGCCGGCGCTGCCACACGGCCCAGTCCGCACTCACGCGGCCGGCCGTCTGCAGCAGCACCGGAAGATGATCATGGAGCAGGGTCTCCGTCGACGTCTCGGCTGCGTGCACGGTGACGTTCATCGCCGCCCGCACCGTGCCCGTGGCGTCCCGTACGGGAGCGGCGACCGACCGCACGCCCGGGGCGAGCTCCTCATCCGCCAGCGCCCATCCCTGGGCGCGGACCCGGACCAGCTCGGCCAGCAGGTCGGCCGGCGCCCGGGACGGCCGGGGCGGCAGCCCGGAGCGGCTGGCGTGGGCGAGGGTCTCGGCGACCTGCGCCTCGCTCAGGGCGGCCAGCAGCACCTTGCCCTGCGAGGTCCGGGCGGCCGGGAACCGGGTGCCGATGTCGACCCGCAGGGCGACGATCTTGGGCACCGACACCCGCGCCACGTAGACGATGTCGGAGCCGTCGAGCTGGGCCATCGAGGACGACTCGTGGGTCCTGGCCACCATCGCCTCCAGATGCGGACGCGCGAGGTCCCAGAGTCCGAGCGAGGAGGTGTAGGCGATCCCCAGGTCGAGGACCTTCGGGGTGAGGGCGTAGCCGCCGTCGGCGATCCGCACGTAGCCGAGCTCGGCCAGGGTCAGCAGCAGTCGTCGCGCGGTGGGCCGGGCCAACCCGGCCGCCACCGCCACCTCGCTCAGGGTCATCGTCGGGTGCCGGGCGTCGAAGCAGGTGAGCACATCGAGACCGCGCGCCAGGGCCTCGACGAAGTCGGGCCCACTTCCTCGACCGGCCATGCTCACCTCGTCTCCGGCGTTGCGCTCCTGTTGGCTACCGACATTGTCCGCGACCGCCGGTGGGCCGCCCTGATCAGGCCCCCGCCGACTCCCCGAAGATCGACTCCCGAGCCTCGCGGGTGCTGCCGCTGCGGTAGTCGGTGTAGGTGTAGGGGTTGTCCAGCACCTTGTCGTCGCCGGGCAGGTCCGGGTGCATCCCCGCCTGCCACACCTCCTCGCCCAGCTCGGAGCGCAGGTGGTCGATCGTGTTCTCCACCGCCCGACGGGCCGCGTCCAGGTCGACCCCGACCAGCCGGTGATCACGCTTGACGACGGCGCCGTCGATGATCACCGTGTGCACGTCGGCGCGCTGCGCCTGGAACGCCACGTGCCCGTACGGGTTCAGCAGCGGGAACGAGACGGGCGAGTGATCGTTCTTGATCAGCACCAGGTCCGCCTTCTGGCCCGGCGCCAGACTGCCCAGGTCGTCGCGGTGCAGGGCGTTCGCCCCACCGCGGGTGGCCCACTCGACCACGTGCTCGGCGCGCAGGTGTGAGGACGTGACGGTCTCCCCGGCCACGTGCGCCTCCAGGTGCTCGCGGGCCCGGTCGGCACCGAGCGTGCTGCGCATGGCGGAGAACAGATCGCCACTCCACCAGACGCTGGTGTCCATCGACAGCGACACCGGGATGTCGAACCGGCGCACCTGCCAGGTGGGGGGATAGCCCTGACCCGCACTCTGCTCCGACTCCGTGGACACCGAGACGGAGCCACCGCTGGCGGCGATCCGCAGGTAGGAGTCGGTGTCCAGGGTCGCGGCGTGGACGTAGACGGTGTCGGGGGTGGCGAACCCGTTCTCGTGCATCAGCCGGATGCCGTCGTCGTTCGTAGCGCCCCAGACCCCGGCGTGGGTGGTCACCGGGAGGCCGAGCTCCCGGGCCAGCTCGAAGGCCGGTCGCTCGGGGAAGCTCGGGTCGCCGAGCACGTCGAAGGCGAGCTGGACCCCGAGTCGGTCATCGGCGGCGTCCTTGTGCCCGGACAGGAACGACCGGACCTCGGGTTGGGCGGTCCACTCCCAGGGGGCCGCCTGGATGTTCCCGTACGCCAGCACGAAACGTCCGGGCGTCGCCCGGAGGGCGTCGACCGCCGCGGCCGCGTGGTCGACGGTCTGCAACCCGTGCGACCAGTCGACGGTGGTGGTGACCCCGGCCTCGATCGCCTCGATGGCTCCGAGGAGGTTGCCGGCGTAGACGTCCTCGGGCCTGAACTTGCGTCCGTGCTCCAGGTAGTACCAGACGAAGTACTGGGTCAGCGTCCAGTCGGCGCCGTAGCCCCGCATCGCCGTCTGCCACAGGTGCCGGTGCGTGTCGATCATGCCCGGCATCACGATCCCGCCGGTCGCGTCGATCTCCTCCGCCCCGGGCGGCGCCTCCAGCCCGACGCCGATCGCGGCGACCCGGTCCCCCACCACCAGCACGTCGGTGTCGGTCAGCACGCTGCGTCCGACATCCATCGGCAGCACCGTCCCGTGCCGCAGCACGACAGCCCCGAGCTCCGCCACGATCTCCTCCTCGAGATTCTTCGGACGTCCGTCCGTACAGCGGTCATCCGTCGGAGATCAGACTGGAACAGCCGACCCGAAACTGTCAACGGTGCCTACCCATCTCGTCGACGCTCTTGACGGGCACCGACTGTCTGACAAGACTGGCGCGCAGACGGACAGGCGTCCGCTGAACGGACGCGCTTGAGCAACCGGGAGGTCAGCAGGTGGAGGAGACGGCGTCGGGACCGTTGGCGGGGTTGCTCGTCGCGGACTTCTCCCGCATCCTCGCCGGCCCCTACGCCACCATGCTGCTCGCCGACCTGGGCGCCGAGGTGATCAAGGTCGAGGGTCCCCGGGGGGACGACACCCGCACCTGGCAGCCGCCGGTGCACGACGGAGTGGCCACCTACTACCTCGGCATCAACCGCAACAAGCGCTCCGTGATCCTGGACTTCGGTGACGCCGACGATGCCGCGCTCGCCCGCGAGCTCGCCGGTCGGGCCGACATCATGATCGAGAACTTCCGGCCCGGTGGGCTGGCGCGGTGGGGGCTGGACTACGACACGGTGGCGACCGCGAACCCCGGCGTCATCTACGCCTCGATCAGCGGTTTCGGCACCGCCGAGAAGGGTGCCGCACTGCCCGGCTACGACCTGATCGTGCAGGCCATCTCCGGATTGATGAGCCTGACCGGCGATCCGGACGGTCCTCCCTATCGGGCAGGGATCTCGGTGTTCGATGTGATGGCCGGTCTGCACGCCGTCATCGGCATCCTGGCGGCTCTGCACCATCGCGAGTCCAGCGGGCGTGGTCAGCACGTCGAGGTCAACCTGCTCGCCTCGGCGCTGTCCGGTCTGGTCAACCACTCCAGCGCGTACGTGGCCGGCGGAGTGGTCCCGTACCGGATGGGCAACAGCCACCCCAGCCTGTTCCCGTACGAGCCGCTGCCCTGCGCCGACGGGGACCTGATCATCACCGCCGGCAACGACGGCCAGTTCCGCAAGCTGGTGGAGGTGCTGGGCGTGCCGGAGCTCGCCGACGATCCCCGGTTCAGCCGCAACCAGGACCGCACCGCCCACCGCGACGAGCTGCGGCCCCTGCTGGTGGCCCGGCTGCAGACTCGCACCAAGCTCGACTGGTTCCACGAGATCATCGCCGCCGGAGTGCCCTGCGGACCGATCAACACCATCGACGGTGGCGTCGCGTTCGCGGAGGAGGTCGGGTTGGATCCGGTGGTCGAGCTCGGACCCGAGGACGCCCGGGTGCGCAGCGTCCGCAACCCGATCACCCTGTCGGAGACCCCCGCGGACTACCGCCGGCCGCCGCCCGGTCTGGGCGAGCACGACGCCGAGATCCGCGCCTGGCTGAGCACCCCCATCGAGGACACCGACTCATGACACCCACCCCCTCCCTCGACTCTCCCCGAACCAACTGCGCGTGTGTTGCAACACCAGCGGAGTTCCCCGATACCAACTGCGCGTGTGTTGCAACACCAGCGGAGTCGGGGGTGGGGGCGTGGTGAGCGAGGAGCGGGCGTACGAGACGGCCCTGGGGACCTCCGACGCCGACCACATCCACCTGCTCGGTCTGGACCTGGCCGACGACCTGATGGGCCGGGTCGGGTTCGGCGAGCTCGCCTTCTGGCTCGTCACCCTGCGGCGGCCGACTCCCGGTGAGGTCCGGGTCTTCGAATCCGTCCTGGTCGCCCTGGCCGACCACGGCTTCACCCCCACCGCCATCGCGGCCCGACTCACCTACCTGTCGGCACCGGACTCGCTGCAGGGCGCGTTGGCCGCCGGACTGCTGGGCGGCGGCTCTCGCTTCCTCGGCGTCACCGAGGACTGCGGCGCCTACCTGCACGACGTGATCACCGCGGTCGACGGGCCGCTGCCGACCGACGATGAGGGTTGGGACGCCCTCGCTCTGCAGGCGGTGCGCGCGACCAAGGGGGCGGGGCAGTTCGTTCCCGGCCTGGGCCATCCGGTGCACAAGCAGGGCGATCCGCGAACCCCGACCTTGATCAGGATCGCGACCGAGGAGGGCACGTACGGTGCGCACCTGGCCCTGTTCGAGGCCATCGGCCGCGTCCATGATCAGGTGCTCGGCCGGAAGCTGCCGCTGAACGGCGCCGGGGTCTGCGGCGCGGCCCTGGCCGACCTCGGGCTGCCGGTCGAGCTGTTGCGAGGCTTCGCCCTGCTGGCCCGCACGGCCGGTCTCCTCGGTCAGCTCGCCGAAGAACGACGCCACCCGATCGGCATGCAGGTCTACCGCGAGGTCGACGGCCACGCCGTCCACGTACGGCCTCAGGAGCAGGAGGACTGATGGCGACCGTCTGCGCGGTGATCGCCTCCACCCATCACCCGTTCTACCTCCGGGCCAGCACGGCCACCGGGGCCGATCGACCACCGTTCGCCGACGAGTGGGTGGAGAAGATCCTGCGCTTCCGCGAGACCCTCACCCGGGCTCGGCCGGACGTCCTGGTGATGGTGGGCAGCGACCACTTCCACCAGCTGTGGTTGGACAACATGCCGCAGTTCCTGGTCGGCAAGGCCCCGACCTTCGACGCCAACTGGTACAACGAGGAACGCGAGTTCGGCCTGCCCCGGATGACCCTGGCCGGCCAGGAGGACCTCGCCTCCCACATCCTCCGGAACGGACTGGACGCCGACTTCGACCTGGCCTTCAGCAACGAGCTGCGGATCGACCACTCGATCACCTGCCCGATCATCACGCTGCGGCCGCAAGCAGATCTGCCGATCGTGCCGATCTACACCAACATCTTCGCCCCGCCGTTGCCGCAGCCGCGCCGCTTCGTGGCCCTGGGGCGGGCGATCCGGGAGATGGTGGAGAGCTGGCCGTCGGATCTCCGGGTGGCGATCATCGGCACCGGCCACCTGTCGCTGGAGCTCGGCGGCCCACGCCAGTTCGGGCCGCAGGGTCCCGACCCCGACTTCGACCGCCGCGCCGTGGAGTGGATCGCCACCGGCGATCTGAACGGGTGCTTGAAGGACGTGAGCCTCGACAGCCTGCACGCCCCGGGCAACGCCACCCACGGGTTCATGGACTTCATGCTGATGATGGGTGCGGCCGGCGAGAACGTCACCGCCGACCACGTGGACACCCTCGACCTGTTCCACACCATGGAGGCCTACTTCACCTGGTATCCGAAGGGATCGGGCCTGTGAGCAAGTACCTGCTGGACAAGTTCCTGTTCACCGTCGACCGCGACCCGGAGCTCGTCGAGCGCTACCGCTCCGATCCGGCCGGCACGGTGACCTGGTGGGAGACCGAGATGGCCAACCGGATCCTCAACTGCCACAGCGACGAGCGCAGCACCTGGTTGGCCTTCGACGAGGACGAGCGTCGAGCGCTGCGCGAGCACGATCACGTGGCACTGTTCGAGATGGGGGCGCACCCGTTCCTGACCCTCACGCTGTTCATCGCGATGTTCGAACGTGATCATGGTCCCCTGGAGTACCAACGTGCCTACGGTGCGGCGCTGAAGCACCAGTCGCTCCCCTACCCCGACATCACCACGTGAGGGCGGCCCTGCTGCACGCGTACGGGTCGCCGCCCACGCTGGGGGAACGACCCGAGCCCGTCGACGCGGTCAACCTGGTGGAAGTGACCGCTGCCCCCATCGTGCCGCTCGACCTGCTGTGCGCGAGCGGCACGTCCTACTTCGGTCAGCAGCCACTGCCGTACGTCCCCGGCGTGCAAGGTGTGGGTGTGATCCGGAGATCGCCGGAGCTGGCCGCCGGCAGCCGGGTCTGGTTCGCCACCACCGCCGGCATGCGCCCCGGTGACGGTAGCCTCGCCGAGCTCTGTGCCGTCGCCACCGCGGACCTGGTCCCCATCGAGGGCGCGTTCTCCGACGCGGCGGCGGCAGCCATCGGCACCTCCGGGATCGCCGCCTGGATGGCCCTGACCTGGCGGGCCCGGCTGCAGCCCGGCGAGCGGGTGGTGGTGCTGGGGGCCAGTGGGACCGTCGGCCAGGTGGCGCTGACCGCGGCCCGGCACCTCGGGGCCGCCCACGTGGTCGCCGTCGTACGGTCGGAGGCGGCCGTCGACGCGGCGCGCGCAGCGGGGGCCACCGACGTCGTCACCCTCGCCGACCAGCCGGACCGGGCCACTCTCAGCCGACGCCTCACCGAGGCGGCCGACGGAGCGGTCGACGTGGTGATCGACCCCGTCTTCGGCGAGCCCGCCTCGGCCGCCGTCGACGCCCTCGGCCCGGGCGGGCGGCTGGTCAACATCGGCGGCGCGGCGGGCGACCGTACGGACTTCTCCTCGGCCGCGTTGCGTGGGAGGTCGATCGCCATCCTCGGCTACACCAACAACGCGATCACGCCCGCGCAACGGGTCGAGGCACTGACCGCCGTGCTGGGGCTGGCTTCGGACGGGAAGCTCGCCGTCGACCTCGACGTCCGGCCAATCGGCGAGTGCGCCGAGGCGTGGGCGGCGGCCGCTCGCTCGGGACCCCGGGTGGTGCTCGACCCGCAGGCCTGAGCACGTGGCGGTTGCGCGCGGACGCGCTGACCGGACCGAGGCGTGCCAAACGTGCGGCTCAAGAGCACCCGCCCGGCGTGTCGGACCCGATCCGGGCGTCGAGCCGCCCGTTCGTCGTCGTTCTGTCCGAGACCGGCTGTACGGTGCGTGGACGAACGACAGAGGTCTCCGAGCGAGGCGGGTGGGAGTGAGTCAGCGGTGAGCGATGGGGTCGATCCGACCACCGGGCCGGGCGGCGGGGCCGACGAGGCCGACGAGGCCCCGGACCGTACCGTCGGTCTGGTCGCCGGCACCGAGGACTCCACCCCGCTGCTGTTCCGGGTGGCGGTGGCCGAGCACGCCTACCTGCAGCTCGACGACGTGGTGCTGACCGTCCGCGAGGTGCCCGGAATCGGACCGGTGAGCACCGCCGGGGTCGTCACCCAGGTCCGGGCCCGGCACGAGGGGGCGTCCTTCGGCTCGGACACGTTCCTGATCGCCGACGGGGTGCTGCCCGCGCACCTGCAGGAGATCGCCGAGGTGACCACCACGCGGGTCGAGCCGGAGTGCTACATCCCTCCGCGGCCGGGGACCCTCGCCGTCCGGGCCGCAGGTCTCGAACGCGACCGGGCGCTCTACTTCGACCAGATGGCCACGAAGCTGCCGATCGGCCTCGGGCGGGACGGCGAGCCGATCTACCTCAACCTGGAGTTCCTGGACGGGACCCGCGGCGCACACGTGTCGATCTCCGGCATCTCCGGAGTGGCCACCAAGACCAGCTTCGCCCTGTTCCTGCTGCATGCACTGTTCACCTCCGGGGTCCTGGGCAAGCGGCAGCTCAGCACCCGGGCCCTGATCTTCTCGGTCAAGGGCGAGGACCTGCTGTTCCTCGACCAGCCCAACGTCCGGCTCGACGACGACCTCCGGGCCGACTACGCCGCTCTCGGGTTGCCGGCCACACCGTTCGGCTCGGTCGGGTTCTTCGCCCCACCCGTCCCGTACGACCAGACCGGCCGACCCAACGTCACGGGGCGGACGTCCGGGGTGAGCGCGTTCTGGTGGACGCTGGCGGAGTTCTGCCGCGACGAGCTGCTGCCGTACGTGTTCGCCGACGTCGAGGACGAGCGCAACCAGTACACGATGGTCGTCCACCAGGTCGCCACTCGACTGGCCCGGGAGGCGCATCCCGCCGGTCGGGACGGCGCGGTGTCGGTCGACGGTCGGATCGCCCGGACCTGGCCGGAGCTCGTCGATCTGGTGGCCGACAAGGTCAGCGACGACGCGACCCGGGCGGCCTGGGCCGGGCCGGTCACCGGCATCGGCACCGTCAACGCGTTCATCCGGCGGCTGCGGTCCTCCGTCCGCCCGCTGTCGCCGATCCTGCGCGGCGATCTCACCGAGACCTCGGGACGCACGATCGACACCGGCAACCAGCAGGTGACGGTGATCGATCTCAACACCCTGCCGGAGCGGGCCCAGCGCTTCGTGGTCGGGGTCACCGTCTCCGCCGAGACCGCCCGCAAGGAGAAGGCCGGGCCGGGTGGTCTGCTCTTCACCATGATCGACGAGCTGAACAAGTACGCCCCGCGCGAGGGCAGCTCGCCGATCAAGGACCTGCTGCTGGACATCGCCGAACGCGGTCGCTCGCTCGGCATCATCTTGATCGGCGCGCAGCAGACGGCCAGCGAGGTCGAGCGCCGGATCGTGTCGAACTCGTCGATCAAGATCGTCGGGCGGCTCGACCCGGCCGAGGCCGGCCGTCCCGAGTACGGCTTCCTGCCGGCCTCGCAGCGACAGCGCGCGACCCTGGCCAAACCCGGCGCGATGTTCGTCTCCCAGCCCGAGATCCCGGTGCCGTTGGCCATCGAGTTCCCCTTCCCGGCGTGGGCGACCCGACTCAGCGAGTGCGCGGCGCCCCCCACGACCCCGACGCCCGCCTCGACGGCGCGCACCGTGTTCGACCGACTGCCGCCGGCCGACCTCGACGACGACGACGGCATCGATCCCCCACCGCCGTTCTGAACGGCACCAGGAACTGATCATGAAGCTGTTGCACACCTCCGACTGGCACGTCGGCAAGACCCTGAAGGGTCGCTCGCGACTGGACGAGCAGAAGGCCGTGCTGGCCGAGATCGTCGAGCTGGCGACCAGACACGAGGTCGACGCCGTGCTGATCGCCGGCGACGTCTACGAGAACTCGTCGCCGACCGCCGACGCCCAGAAGCTCGTCGTCGGCACCCTGCTCAAACTGGCCCGGGCCGGCATCGAGGTGATCGCCATCGCCGGCAATCATGATCATGGTCCGACCTTCGAGGCGTACCGGCCGTTGATGCGTCAGGTCGGCATCCGGCTGATCGGCAGCCCCCGGTCCGCCGAGCAGGGCGGCGTGCACCGCTTCCGGGCCCGGTCCACCGGCGAGGAGGCAGTGGTCGCGACCCTGCCGTTCCTGTCCCAGCGGTACGCCGTCCGGGCCGCGCAGGTGATCACCAACACCCCGGCCGAGAACGTCGGCGCGTACGACCAGATGATCCGCGACGTGCTGGCCAACCTGACCACACCTTTCGGCGACCAGACGGTCAACCTGGCCATGGCCCATCTGACCGTCCTGGGCGGGCGTCTCGGCGGTGGCGAGCGGGAGGCGCAGTCGATCATGGAATACAGCGTCCCGGCCGCGATCTTCCCGATCGACGCCCACTACGTGGCGCTGGGTCACCTGCACCGGCGGCAGTCCGTGCCGGCCGCCGCGCCGGTGCACTACGCGGGTGCACCCCTGGCCGTGGACTTCGGCGAGCAGGACAACACCAACGTCGTCTGCCTGATCGAGGTCGCCCCGGACACCCCGGCCCGGGTCACCGACCTGCCGATCACGGCGGGCCGACGGCTGCGGACCGTGACCGGCACCGTCGACCAGCTGCTCGCGGATCCGTCCTCGTACGGGGAGGACTTCCTCCGGCTGCGGGTCGCCCAGGCCGCGTACGCCGGGATGCGGGAGCAGCTGCTCGAAGGGCTGCCGAACGCGCTGGAGATCCGTCTCGATCCGCAGTTCTCGGTCAGCCCCCACGGCGACAAGCCCCGCCGGTCGGCCGCAGCCCGGACTCCCGCCGAGCTGTTCGCCGACTACTGTGCGGCCAGCCAGGTCGACGACCCGCGCGTGAACCGGCTGTTCGACGAGCTGCACGACGACCTCACCTCCGGGAGGGCGTGACCGTGCGACCCGTCCGCCTCGACCTCAGCGGCTTCGCCGCCTTCCGCGACCCGACCGTCGTCGACTTCACCGACGCCGACTACTTCGCCCTCACCGGTCCCACCGGGTCGGGCAAGTCGACGGTGATCGACGGCCTCACCTTCGCCCTGTACGGTTCCGCGCCGCGCTGGGGTCGCGAGAACGCCATCCAGTACGCCCTTGCCCCGACCGCCAACCGCTGCACCGTCCGGCTGGTGTTCGACGTCGCCGGGCAGCGCTACGTCGCGGCCCGGGAGGTCCGGCGGATCGGCAAGCAGATCGCGCAGCGCAACGCCCGGCTGGAGCGCTACGCCGACCCGGCCGCCACCGGCGGCCCGGAGACCGACGAGCCGACCGAGTCGTTGGCCGCCGATCCCAAGTCCGTACGCCAGCAGGTGACCGAGCTGCTGGGACTGGACTTCGAGGACTTCTGCACCTGCGTGGTGCTGCCCCAAGGGGACTTCGCGACGTTCCTGCAGGCCAGCGTCGGGCAACGCCAGGACATCCTGCTCAAGCTGCTCGGCGCCCGGCACTACGACGCGATCGGCCGGCTGGCCGGGCGTCGGGCCAACGACGCACGCGCTCGGGTGGACGCGCTGGCCGGGGAGCTGGCGGGATACGCCGACGCGACCGAGGAGACCGAGACCGCCGCCCGCCACCGCGAGCACGAACTGGTCGCACTGCTCGCAGCGGTCGCCGACGAGGTCGGTGCCATCTCCCGGCTGTCGACGGAGCGGGAGGTGGCGGCGGCGGCCGCAACCCGAGCGGACGAAGAGCTGACCCGTCTCGCCGACGTCGTCGTGCCGAACGGCGTCGACGAGCTGCAGGTCGCGGTCACGGCGGCCGAAGAGGACTACGTGGCGGCCGGCACTGCCGAGCGGGCCGCCGCGACCGCCGCCGTGGCCGCCGAGGAGGCGCTCGGGTCCGGACCGGGGCGTGGCTGGCTCGAGGAGACCCTGCGCTGGCACGGCGAGCTGACCTCCGCGGCCGAGCGGACCGCTGGCGCCACCGGGGCCGCCGACACCGGGCGGGCGGGACTGGAGCAGGCCGAACGGGCGGCGACGAGCGCCCGCGAGACCCTGGAGAAGACCCGCGCCGAGCACGATCGTGACCGGCTGGCGCAGGAACGAGCGGCGGCGGCGGTCGCCGAGGTGACCGGCCGGATCGACGTCCTGCGGTCCGTCCGGCAACCGGCCGATGCCGGCGACCTCGACGCCGCGGTGGCGGCGGCCCGGGTGCGCTGGCAGGCGGCTCGACGCGCGCTGGACGGTGCCGAGACCGCCCTGACCCAGGCTCAGGCGACGGTGGCCGCCCTGCCGGAACGCAGTGCCGTCGACGTCGGGCTGCGCACGCTGGCCGACTACCAGACGACCGTCGCACAGCTCGCCGCCCTGCGGACCCGGCGGCGCACCAACGGTGGGCAGCTCAGGGAGGCCGAGGCGTCGCTGGCCGCCGCCGCCGACGCGCAGCGCCGAGCCGCAGACGACGTCGAGCGCGTCCGCAGTCAGGCGGTGGCCGCCGACCTACGACCTCATCTGCAGGTCGGGGACGCGTGTCCGGTCTGTGCGCAGACCGTCGCCCAGCTGCCACCTCCGCTGTCCGTGCCCGCCCTGGCCGGAGCTCGTGCGGTCGTCGATGACGCCGTGCGGCGGGTGGCCGAGGTCGAGACGATCGTCCAGAGGCTGCGGACGGGGCAGATCGCCCTCGACACCCAGCTCACCGGGGTCGACGAGCGGTTGGCCGAGCTCGATCGCCGACTGGCCGGCGACCTTGCCGACCATCCGAGCGGACCGGAACGGGACCCGCGCCAAGACCACGGCGCGCTGACGGAGCTGATCGGCCGCCTGGACACAGCGGTCGAGCAGCAGCGGGCGGCGAGCGCGGCCGTCGGCTCCGCCCGGACCGCGTTGCAGCAGGCCGAGGAGGAAGGCGGCCGGCTGGCGGCCGCCGCCCAGCAGGGTTGGGCCGACCTCCACGCCACGACCGGGCGACTGACGGCGCTGGGCGCCCCGACGGTCACCGCGGAGACGCTCGGGACGGCCTGGTCCGCCCTGCTGTCGTGGGCCGCGGACCTCACCGAGGTGCTGACCACCCGGGAGCTGCCGACCGTCACCGCGGCCCTGGGGGCCGCTGAGGGTGATCTGGCAGCGACCGCGGCCCGGCTCGCCGCCTCCGTCGACGCCGATCTCGCCTCCCGGGCGGCGCTGACCAGGGCCGCGCTGGTCGCCGACCAGGCCCGGTCGGAGCTCACCGCGCTGTCGGACCTGATCGCCGAACGTCAGCGTCTCCTGGCCGACCGCCCCGGCGTCGACGAGACCCGCCGGCTGCTGGCCGAGCACCTGCGACTGGCGGAGCGGGCCGTGACGGCGCGCTCGCTCGCCCAGCAGGAGGCGTCCGCCCGTCACCGAGCGGAGACCGTACGGGAGCAGCGCCGCGCCGAGCAGCAGACGGCCCGGGAGCTGCTCCTTCGCGTACGGGACGGGGTCGCGGCCCTCGGCGTACCCACCCTCGACGCAAACGACCTCCCCAGGGCCTGGGCCGACCTGGCGGACTGGGCGGCCGAGCAGGCCGACCGCCGCAGATCCGACCTGGTCGAGGGCGCCGACACACTGCAGCGGTTGGACGCGGATCTCGGTCGGCGCTTCGCCTCCGTCCGCGACCTGCTCGAGGAACACGGCGTCGAAGGGCCCGAGGACGCGGTGCCCGCCGATCCGACGGCTCCCGCCGCGGCGGGACGGATGGCTCGGATCCCCACGCTGGTGGAGCTGCAGCTCGAACGGTCCCGCTCCGCCACCGCCGCGGTCGTCAAACGACGCCGAGCCGCCGAGAGACTCCGCACCACGATCGCCACGGACACCGAGACCGAGCAGGTGAGTCGGACCCTGCAGCAGCTGATGTCGGCCAAGCGGTTTCCGCAGTGGCTGGCCGACGCCGCCCTCGACACGCTGGTCGCCGACGCCTCGGCCTCGCTGCTGCAGCTCTCCGGTGGCCAGTTCGAGCTCACCCACGACCGCGGCGAGTTCTTCGTCATCGACCACGCGGACGCCGACTCCCGCCGGTCGGTCAAGACGCTGTCGGGTGGTGAGACCTTCCAGGCCAGCCTGGCCCTGGCCCTCGCCCTGTCGGAGCAGCTGGCCACGCTCGCCGCGGGCGGCCGGACCACCCTGGACTCGATCTTCCTGGACGAGGGCTTCGGCACCCTGGACCCGGACGCCCTGGAGATCGTGGCCGGCACGCTGGAGAACCTGGCCCAGGGCACCCGGATGGTCGGCGTGGTGACCCACGTCGCGGCCCTGGCAGAACGGGTTCCGGTCCGTTTCGAGGTGAGCCGGGACAGCCGGACCTCGACCATCCGACGGGTCGGCACATGAGTGCCGACAGGCCGCCCATGCGGTTCGCGGTCGACAGCTGGGACCCCGGCTACGGCACCAGCTTCGGCATCGACGGACCACCTGAGACCGTCACCACGGTGGTGACCGATGTCGAGGTCGCCCCCGAGGACTGGGCGCCGATCGTGGCGACCCCGGTCGAGCGACCACGGGCCACGATCTTCGTCGACGGCGTTCGTCGGATCGATGCGCGGGTCTGGATCAGTCCGACGGCCCCGGCCGGTGGTCCAGTGACCGAGGCGTCCATGGGCCTGTGCGCCTCGTACGCCGCGGGGGCCGTCTGCTGCTGCGCGGGCGGGGCGCACGTGCTCGAGCCCGAGATCCGGCGCGGTGTGTTCACCGTCGACCCGCACGCCACCGGGCTTCGGACCCGAGCCGGCACCTACGCGGTGTTCCCGACGACCTTGAACGAGAAGCAGGGACTCGCCCTGAGTCTGTCCTCCGCGCTGCAGCAGCGACTGACCGAGCTCGAGCTGATCGCCGCGGTCAACGCCCGTGGGCCGACACCCGGGCACGGCACACCCGACGGCAGCGAGCTGCTGGTGGTGGACGGGCCGGTCCGCGGCCGGGAGCACCTGCCGCGGGTGCTGGGCTTCATCAAGTCCCACCAGATCGCCTACCTGGAGCCACGGCTGCACGGCATGGTCGCGTCGCTCGGGGCCGGCGAACGGACCCCGGTGTTCCTGATCGGCGGCAGCTGGGACCGGTTCAGCTGGTATCTCCGGCTGCCCGGTCCGACCAGCCACCCCTGGGCCGGCATCGCCCGGGTGGAGTGCGCGGCCAACGTCACCGCGGCCGAGGTGATCGAGCTCGCTCACCTGTCCCAGGCCGTGCTCCCCCGCTTCGCGTCGGAGGAGTTCAAGGACCCGCGGGCCCCCCAGAACCTGTACCCGGTGGGGGCCCTGGAGAAGGAGCTCCGTCGTCGGTTGGGGCACCCCGGCCTGGTGTACCGGGCGCTGCGGCAGGCGTCGCACGCGTGACAGACGTGCGCCTCAACGGTCCGCACCCGGCGTGTCCCGCTCCGTCGGCCGGTTGAGCCACGCGTTTGGCTCAGCGCGCCCGCCCTGCCCTGCTCGGACCCCGCGCAGAATTCGTTCCGCCGACCAGGAGAAAGGCCTTCCGCCCGGACATCGGCGGGCAGTAGCGTCCGGCCATGATCCGACGCAGCCGCAGGCTGACCCTCGTCCTGGCTGCGATCGCCACCCTCCTCGGTCTGGCCCTGGTCACGGCTGCTCCGGCCGACGCGAGCGGGCGGCACGGGCGGAGCCTCAGCTACGCCGCCCTGGGCGACTCGTACGCCGCCGGCTTCGGCGCCGGGCAGTACGTCGACGACTGCTTCCAGAGCCGCCGCGGCTACCCCGCCCTGCTGGACGACGAGACCCGGGCCTCGCTCCGGGTGAACGCCACCTGCAACGGCGCGACCACGGCCACCGTGCTGGCTGAGCAGGTGCCGGAGCTGACGTCACGGACCCGACTCGTCACCCTGACGGTCGGCGGCAACGACCTCGGCTTCGCCCGGGTCGCCACCATCTGCGCCCCCGGAGCGAGCGTCGCCTGCCAGGACGCGATCAACGGGGCGCTGGCGCTGTTGGCCCCGCAGGCCGGTGGCGGGCCCAGCGTGCTGGCCTCGCGACTCGCGACCACCTACGGCGCCGTCGCCATCGCGGCGCCCCGGGCGGAGGTCCTGGTCACCGGCTACCCGTACCTGTTCGAGCCGCCGACGGCGAGCACCCCGAACCCGGCCGTCGTCCTGGCCCTCAACAACGCCACTGCCGCGCTGAACGCCACCATCAAGGCGACCGTCGAGTCCCGGGCCGCAGCCGGCGCCGAGATCGCCTACGTCGACGTCACCGCCGGGTTCGCCGGCCACGGCATCGGCAGTGCGCGGCCCTTCCTGCACGCCAGCGGGCCCGAGGCCCTGCACCCGACGGCGCGCGGCTATCGCGTCTACGCCCAGGCACTGACCAGGGCCCTGATCTACTGCTGAGCAGGTCCACTGCTGAGCCGGTCTACCGCTGAAGGTGACGGAAGCGCGCACCTCACGGAGTCGTACGCCCGCGACACGCCGCTGACACACCGATGAGAGGCGAGTTTCCGTCATTCCGACGGTCTGAACGAACGCCTACCTCAGCCCGATCCGCCGCCCGATCCCGGGTCACTGCTGAGTCGGGAGCGCCACCACGAGCTCCCGGACGAACCGCTCGTCGGTGAGGCGATCGCCGTACAGCTCGCGCACCTGCTGCATCCGGTAGCGGACGGTCTGGGCGTGCACGTGCAGGGCGGCCGCGACCTCCTCGCGGCGACCCTGGTGCAGCAGCCAGCACAGCAGTGTCTCGGCCAGCCGTTCCCGGGTGGCCTCCCCGAGCTCGGCCAGCGGCGCCAGCACCCGAGCCCGGAGGTCCGCCAGCGCGTCGCGGTCGGCCCTCACCACCAGGTCGATCAGGTGGTCCTCGGTGTCCACGGGGCCCGACGCCTCGTCAGCCGCGACGAGCTCCACCGTCCGGACCGCGCGGTCGTACGACGCTCGAACGTCGACCCAGGGGCGCGGTGGCCCGACCACTGCCTGCCGTCGCTCCAGCACCCGCAGCAGGTGCCGACGACCCGAACCGCCGACCTCCGGCACCAGCAGCAGCGCGTACGGCTGGTCGACCGGCCAGCTGTCCGACCCGGGCAGGTCCTCGGTGACCTGCAGCGCGTCGGCGCCGACCAGGGCCAGCACCCCGTGCACCTGGTCGGCCGGCAGCAGCACCGCCGTCAGGGAGCTCGGCGGCGTCCACTCCGCCCGCTCCGCCGCCGCGACCAGCACCTCCTGGGCCGCGCCGGCGAGCAGGCGTTGCCCGAGGCGCTCGCGGTATCGCTCCCGGACCCGCCCGCTGGTGTTCAGCTCGTCGTTGTAGCCGGCCACGCTGGCGGCGGAGAGCTCGTCGATGTAACCGAACAACAGCTCGGCGAACTCAGCCATCGCCGTCGCCGGCAGTCCGGCCTCGGCGGCGTTCCGGGCCAGCCCGCGCCAGCTCACCCTCGCTCCGACCCGGTAGGCCGCCAGCAGCGCGTCCATCGATCGTCCGGCCCTCGCCTCGCCGCGCCCCAAGGCGTAGGCGCCCTCCAGCGTCGTGCGCCTCGGCGTGCTGGGGTCGACGTCCCGAGAGCCGGCGGCCAGCTTGAGGAAGCCGCCGATGGCCATCTGGACGGCCGCCTGGATGCTCTCACCCATCGGGCCGCGGAAACCGACCCGGTAACCTGGCACCTCCGCCATCACGGCGGCGATCGTCTGCGACGCCACGGACGACAGTCCTTCCCGCAGGGCACGCAGCACGCTGTCGTCGATGCGGAAGGTGTCCGGCCCTGCCAGCGCGTCTCCGAGGTCTGAGTTCGCCACCTGATTCCTCCGAACTGTTCCCCCCGAACAACTGGGGCCGAAAACTTCACGCGTGCCGGTCATGATCTTAGCCTTGTGGTCCGCAATGATGGTCCCATGAGCGCTTCTCTGCAGTGGGCAGGAGCCAGAAAGCCGTCACTACGGCAACGGCTGGTACGACTGGCGGAGCGGGTCACGACCCCGCTGCTGCCGGCCGACTACCTCGACCTGTTCGATCCCCTCCGCCGCGGCGCGGACCTGCGCGGCCGGATCATGGCCGTCCATCCCGAGACCGCCGACGCCGCCACGATCGAGATCCGACCGGGCGCCGACTGGGCGGGCCACGTCCCCGGCCAGTACGTGCGGATCGGCGTCGACGTGGACGGGATCCGTCAGTGGCGCGCCTACTCGCTGACCCACGGACCCCGTGCGGACGGCCGGATCAGCGTCACCGTCAAGGCGGTGCCGGACGGCAAGGTCAGCAACCACCTGGTCCGTCAGGGCCGGCCGGGCACCCTGGTCCACCTGGAGCAGGCGACGGGTGACTTCGTCCTCCCCACCGAGGGTGGCCGGTTCCTGTTCGTCACCGCCGGCTCCGGCATCACCCCGGTGATCGGCATGCTCCGCAACCTGTTCCCGGTCGCCGACGCCGGCGTGGTCCGGCTCGCGCGCTCGGCGCCGTACGACATCGTCGTGCTGCACGTCGCGCCCACTGCCTCCGACTCGATCTTCCTGGCCAACCTGCGGGAGCTCGACGCGAACGGCATGATCCGGCTGATCAGCCGGCACAGCGACGAGCACGGCCGTCTCGACGTGGACGACCTGACCGAGCTGGTCCCCGACCTGGCCGAGCGGACCACGCTGGCCTGTGGCCCGGCCGGACTGCTCGATGCCCTGCAGGATCACCACGAAGCCCGCGGCCTGCCGCTGGTCACCGAGCGGTTCCGGACCGAGCGCCTGGTCATCGGCGACGGCGGCACCGTGGCGTTCGCCCGTTCGGGCACCGAGGTGACGGCCGACGCGGCCACGCCGATCCTGGACGCTGCCGAGGAGGCCGGGGTGCTGATGCCCTCGGGCTGCCGGATGGGCATCTGCTTCGGTTGCGTGCTCCCGCTGCGCTCCGGCTCCGTCCGCGACCTGCGCAACGGCGAGATCACCACCGCGACCGAGGGCGAGACCGCTAACGGCGGGATCCGCATCCAGACCTGCATCAACGCGGCCGCCGGGGCCTGCGAGATCGACCACTGACGTTCCGCTCCACCTGTTCGACCGAGTCACCCACGCGAGATCGACTTCGAAACCGAGGCACCTATGACTGTTCTGCAGAAGAAGGCCCACAACCCGATCGGCCACCTCTCCCCCGCCGACATCGAGCAGATCGGCGTCGAGCTGGACGCGATGCGCCAGTCCGTCATCGACTCCCGAGGAGCCGACGACGCGGCGTACATCCGCAAGGTGATCAGCGCGCAGCGCAAGCTGGAGCTCGGCAGCCGGGCCGTGCTGCTGGTCTCCTTCTTCCCGCCCGCCTGGCTCCTGGGCACCGCCGGCCTGTCGGTGGCCAAGATCATCGAGAACATGGAGATCGGCCACAACATCATGCACGGCCAGTGGGACTGGATGCGTGACCCGAAGATCCACTCCACCAGCTGGGAGTGGGACCACGCCTCCCCGTCCGAGCAGTGGAAGCACGCGCACAACGAGCTGCACCACACGTACACGAACGTGATCGGCAAGGACAACGACCTCGGCTACGGCATCATGCGCGTCGACGAGGACCAGCGCTGGGTGCCGATGTACCTCGCGCAGCCGCTCTGGAACTTCTTCAACGCCTGCATCTTCGAGTACGGCATCGCGGCGTACGACCTCGAGCTCGGTCGCAACATGAGGTCCAAGAAGCGCCGCCAGAACCCCGAGTTCAGGGCTCGCGCCAAGCAGGTGCTGGCCAAGATCCGCAAGCAGATGACCAAGGACTACGTCATCCACCCGCTGCTGTCGGGTCCGTCCTTCTTCCACACCGTCGCGGCCAACGCGACCGCCAACCTGGTCCGCAACCTGTGGACCCACTCGGTGATCATGTGCGGTCACTTCCCCGAGGGTGTCGAGACGTTCGAGCGTCGCTCCATCGAGGGCGAGACCCGGGGTGAGTGGTACCTGCGGCAGATGCTCGGTTCGGCCAACATCTCCGGCAGCAAGGCCATGCACTTCATGACCGGCAACCTGTCGCACCAGATCGAGCACCACCTGTTCCCCGACCTGCCCAGCAACCGGTACGCCGAGATCGCGCCGCAGGTGCAGGACCTCTTCCAGCGGTACGGGCTCACCTACACCACCGGATCGCTGCCCCGCCAGGTCGCCTCGGCCTGGCGCAAGGTCATCCGGCTCTCGCTGCCGAACGACTTCCTGTCCGGCGGCAAGTCTGTCGACGTGGAGTCGGCCAGCACGGTCGACGAGCCCGCGATGGCCACCGCGGCCTGACCGCCGCGCGGTCACGACCGCGCAGCTCTGCAACGCCGTGAGCCGTCGCCCCACCCGGGGCGACGGCTCACGCGTCTTCGGTCGTCGGTACGAGGCGGTGCGGCGGGCCTACTCGGCGAGCGCCGGCTCGTCGTCCACCGGTGCCTCCGGCACGGGCTCGCCGCGGCGCAACACCGCGATGCCGACCAGCACGGCACCCAGCAGCAGGTAGCCGAGGGCGACCTGTGGGTTGGCCGCCCACTGGACCTCCTCGGAGTGCAGAAGTCCGATCCACGACAGCGCGGCCCCCGCTCCGGCGGCGATCGCCGCCCGGAACAGCTGCCGGTCGAGGATGAAGGTGACGATCGCCCCGAACACGATGCCGGCCAGCACCGCGCCCTGACCGAGCACGTGCAGACCGTGGTAGACCAGGCCCGCGTTGGTCAAGGGTCCCTCCCCCAGCTCCGCGGCAGTGGTGCCCGCGGCGGCCAGCGCGTTGTCGATCAGGCCGGCACCCCAGGCGGCGAGGTTCGGGATGATCGCCGCGACCACGGCGGCGGCGTGCAGGCGGGGGACGGCCTGGAAGGCCTGCGCCCCGATCAACAGCCCGATGTAGAGCAGGATCGGCACGATCGCCGGCAGCGGCAGGATCGCCGAGAGCAGACTGAACAGACCGAGGAAGCACAGCAGGGCGATGGCCAGCCCGCTCGCCATCGAGTAGCTGGTGCGGCCACCGGCCTCCTTCCAGCCCGGGTGCCCGATGTAGACCGCCGGCGGGAAGGGCGAGCCGAGCGCCGACCCGATGATGGCACCGGTCCCGTCGGCGATCAGCACGCTGCGCAGGTTGTAGCTGTCACCTGCGGCGGACGCGCTCTCGACGTTGCTCATCGCCTCGAGGAAGTTGTAGACCCCGAGCGGGATCGCTGTGGCCAGCAGGGGAGCCAGGTTGGTCAGGCCGGCACCCAGCAGATCCAGGTTCAGACTCGGCACGGCCAGGGCGATGTCCCCGACGGCGGCGGTGACGTCGGGGACGGACATGTAGCCGCCGATCCAGCCGAGCGCGGTGCCGACCAGGAGCGCGGCCAGACCGACCGGGATGTTGCCGGGCAGCTTCAGGTCGGTGAAGAAGCCGACCAGGATGATGCCGAGCACCGGCAGCCCGATCCAGGCGGTCTCCCAGATCTGGGCGGCGGGTCGCATCGAGATGAAGCTGAGGGAGATGCCGGCCAGGGTGCCGAGCAGGGCCGCCCGCGGCGTGATCTTGCGGATGACCGGGCCGATGAAGGCGCCGATCAGCACGATCACCCCGATCACGAAGGCCCAGGCCAGTCCGGCTTCCCAGGCCCGGATCGGGTCACCGGTGCTGAGCGCGATGGGCAGCATGATCACGAACACCACGATGAACATGTGCGGCACGCTCGGTCCGTACGGCAGAGCCGTGACGTCGAGCCGGCGTTCCCGTCGGGCCAACCGGCGGGCCAGGATCGTGTAGTAGACGTTGCCGACGATCAACGCGATGCCCAAGGCCGGCAGCACCTTGCCCAGCACGGACTCGGTCGGCACCTTGACCACGAAGATCAACAGGCCGCTCAGGGTCAGCACGTTGACCAGGATGTTGAACGCGAGTCCGAAGAACGCGTTGGTGTCGCCGCGGGTCCACCACGGCACCTTGAAGTCGGCGTCGGTACGGGAGGGCAGGATCGTGCTGAGGTTCATGACAGTCCTCGCGAGGTCAGGCCGCGGTGGAGGCGACCGAAGCAAGCTGCTGGAGGAGGGTGGCGGAGTCGCTCACCCAACCGAAGATGCCGCCCTGGGCGGCGATCATGTCGAGTCCCACGCGCTGGAACTCGGGGAAGTAGGAGCCGACGCAGTCGGACAGCACCAGCACCTCGTACCCGCGATCATTGGCCTCGCGGACGGTGGTGTGGACGCAGACCTCGGTGGTCACGCCGGTGACGATCAGCTGGGTGATGCCCGCCTCGGTCAGGATCGCCTGGAGGTCGGTGCCGTAGAAGGATCCCTTGCCGGGCTTGTCGATCACGGTCTCGCCCGGCAACGGAGCGAGCTCGTCGATGATGTCGTGGCCGTACTCGCCCCGGATCAGGATCCGGCCGTAGCGGCCCTGGTCTCCGATCCGCAGCGACGGCATCCCCCGCCGCAGCTTCGCGGGCGGCAGATCGGACAGGTCGGGCCGATGGCCCTCGCGGGTGTGGATGATCATGAGCCCGGCGTCGCGGGCGGCGCTCAGCACGCGCTGCAGCGGGGGGACCACGGCGGCCAGCTGCTCGACGTCGTTGCCCAGCGTCTCCCCGAAACCGCCGGGGAGCAGGAAGTCGCGCTGCATGTCGATCACCACCAGGGCGACGCGACCGGTGGGTAGTGGGAAGGGACCGGGGGTGGCGGGCACGTACGGGATGTCGTCGGTGGTCATCGGTTCTCCTTGGCCGGATGAGGGAGGGTCACGCCGAGGGGGGCGCGTAGAGGTCGGCGATCGCGGCCGCCGCGGTCAGGACGAGGTCGTCGGCGAGCGCGGGTCCGAGGACCATGAGGCTCACCGGCCGGCCGTCGGCGGTCAGACCGGCGGGCACGGCGGCGGCGCACAGATCGAGCAGGTTGCCGCAGTGGGTGTAGTGGCCGAGGGTGGTGTTGGTCGCGATCGGAGCCGCCAGCACCTCCTCGATCGTGAAGGTGGTGCCGATCGTCGGCAGGACGACGACATCGACGTCGCCGAACAAGCGATCGACGACGGCCTTGAGCTCGGCCAGTCGATACTGGGCCCGGAACACGTCGGCGGCGCTGAACCTCGCCCCGCCGTTGATGATGTCGGCGACGACCGGTAGCGCGGCCGTCGGGTTCTCGCGCAGGAAGTCGCCGAACTCGACGTACCGTTCGGCCACCCACGGACCCTGGTAGAGCAGCTCGCCAGCGGCCAGGAAGGGCTGCAGGTCGATGGTTCGGGTCGCCAGCCGGGCGCTCAGCCGCTCGCGGGCCGCGCGATGGGCCGTCGACATCGCCGTGTCACCGAAGAACTCGAGGTCGTCGAACGTCGGCAGCCCGACCAGCAGCTCGGCGGCTGTCTCGTCCCGTCGGATCCGGTGCCGGCTCCAGGGATCCGCGTCGTCGACAGCTGCGACCACGTCCAGCACGGTCTCCAGGTCGCTGACGGTGCCGGCGATCAGGCTGATGCAGTCCAGGGACCGGCAGGCCGGCACCAACCCCACCGCGCTGATGAGTCCACGGGACGGCTTGTAGCCGAGGATCCCGTTGAGGGCCGGCGGGACGCGGCCGGAGCCGGCCGTGTCGGTCGCCACCGTGAAGGGGACCTCGCCGACCGCCACCGCCAGCGCCGAGCCCGAGCTCGAGCCGCCGGAGATCAGGTCGTTGCCGTACACGCTGCGCGGTGTCGGGTACGGGGTCCGGGTGCCGTTCAGACCGGTGGCGAACTGGTCGAGGTTGGTCTTGCCGATCAGCACCGCCCCGGCGTCGAGCAGCCGCTGGACCACCGGGGCCGTCTCGGTCGCCACGTAGGCGTAGTCCGGGCAGGCCAGCGTGGTGGGCCAGCCCGCGATGTCGATGCTGTCCTTGACCCCGAACGGGATCCCCCACAGCGGCAGCGCCGACGGGTCGTCGACCTCGGCCAGCGCGGCACAACGCGCCAGCACCGCTTCCTCGTCGGCCACCGAGATCCAGACACCGTCGGCACCGCGGGCGGTGATGGTGGCGAGCACCTGCCGACAGACGTCGGCAGGTGTCGTCTTCCCCGATCGGAAGGCCGTGACCAGCTCCGAGATCGATGACCCCAGACACGGCCCCGAGCGAGTACCGGACTCCGATGCAACCCCCATGCCGTCGATTGTCGACAGAATTCGTTTCGGTCGACGTGCTCGGGCGTTACGGCTGGGTTTCGACTGAGCCCGAACCGAGGCGGCCCGCCTGCCGGCTCAGCTGGGGACTGCGGCCAACCCGCTCGGCCCGGTCACCGGGGTGAGGAACTGACGGCCGCCGTGGTCCTCGAGCTCGTCCAGGATGCGGCAACGATCGTTCGACTCCAGGGCGACCAGCAGCCGCTCGTGCCGCTCGATCCCGGCCGTGGTGCCCAGCGCCGCGGCCTCCCGTCGCAGGTTGGCCGCCATCGGACGCTGCAACCGCAGCAGGATCGGCTCCAGGGCGAGGTCGAGCTGCCGGTTGCCGGCCAGCGCCACGACGGCGGCGTGGAACGCTCGGTGGGCGTCGTCCTTGGCGAGATCGTCCCCCGCCCGATCGGCCTCCCGCATCTCGTCCAGGTGCCGGCGGACGTCGAGGAACGGATCGCCGGCGCTCAGATCGAGCGGGAAGGTCGTCTCGATGGCATGGCGTTCGAGCAGAGCGCGCAGCGCGAAGAGCTGGTCGACCTCCTCCGCCGAGAGCTCGGTGACGCGGGTGCCGCGTCGGGGGAGGTGCTCCACCAGGCCCTGGTTCGCGAGGGTGCGCAGGGCCTCGCGCAGCGGCGCACGGCTGATGGCGAAGCGCTGACGGATCTGCTCCTCCACGATCCGCTGACCGGGTGCCAGGTCCCCGGACAGGATCTCCGCACGGAGTCGCCGGGTGGTGACCTCGAGCAGGCTCGGCGCGTACAACGCCTCGTCGAGCTCGGTCACGACGGTCTCCTCCGACTGGTCGGTTGGGGCCAGCAGCTGTGTTCAGTGTAGGTCTGGCACGAGGGCTCCGACGGCGACGCCGGTCCCGACGGCCCGAGGACCGGCCGCGACGGATCGTCGCCGGAGACGACCAGCTCGCCGCCGTACGGCAGTCTGAGAGACGTGCCGATCGTCCCCGAACCGTGGATCCTGCACCTCGACCTCGACGCGTTCCTGGCGGCGGTCGAGGTCCGCCGACACCCCGAGCTGCGCGGCCGGCCGGTGGTGGTCGGCGGGGACGGCGATCCCACCCGATCCCGGCAGGTGGTGGCCACCGCGTCGTACGAGGCGCGGGCCTTCGGAGTGCACTCCGGGATGCCGCTGGCGCGGGCGCTGAAGAAGTGTCCCGACGCGGTCTTCCTGCCCTCGGACCACCTGGCCTACGACGCGGCCAGCGCCGAGGTGATGGCGGCGCTGCGCTCGTTCGGTCATCCGGTCGAAGTCTGGGGCTGGGACGAGGCGGTGCTCGGAGCCACCGTCGCCGATCCCGAGTCGCTGGCCCAGCAGGTGCGCGACCGCGTCCTCAGCCGGACCCAGCTCACCTGCGCGGTCGGTATCGGCGAGACCAAGGAGCGCGCCAAGATGGCCACCGTCTTCGCCAAGGCGTCGACGACCAGGGTCTTCCGGCTCTCCTCGGCCAACTGGGCCGCGGTGATGGGCGACCGTCCGGTGATCGACCTGTGGGGCGTCGGCAAACGGACCGCCGCCCGGCTGGCCGAGCACGGCATCAGCACCGTCACCGACCTCGCCACCGCCGACCGTGACGCCCTCGCCGGCTGGTTCGGACCCAGCACGGGACCCTGGCTGCGGGCGCTGGCCAGGGGCGGGACCTCGTGGACGGTGCACCCCGAAGAACGTCTGGCTCGCTCGCGCAGCAAGCAGGAGACCTTCCCGCACGACCTCACCGATGCTGCAGAGATCGCCACCCAGGTCACCCGGCTGACCGAGAACGTCTGCGCGACCGTGTTCGGCGAGGGCCGCACCGTCACCCACGTCGGCGTGATCGTCCGGACCTCGTCCTTCTTCACCCAGGTCAAGACCGGCAAGCTGCCGACGACAGCGGCCGAGGCGGCACCGGTGGTGAGCAAGGCGCTCGAAGTGCTGGCGAGGTTCGAGATCACCCGACCCGTCCGGCTGCTGGGGGTCCGAGTGGATCTCGCCTGAGGCCGGTCGGCGTGGTGGAGACCCGGAGGTTTGTGTGAAGGATTCGGCGCGCTGTCGCGCCGAATCCTTCACGTTGATCCTCAGTCGTCGATGGTGGCGGTGACCATGACGGCCACGGGGGCCAGGTAGCCGTTCGGGTCGAGCATCCAGCCGGCCCCGAAGGCGGCGTCGACCACCTCGGGTGCCCACTCCAGCCGCACCCGCCCGTCACCGCTGTTGACCACCAGCAGCTCGCCGGTGCCCTCGGTGGCCGCGTTGTCGCCGGCCTCGACCAGCGTCATGCTGCGCCAGCTGCCCGCCGGGACCGAGAGGGCGTCCTGCCCGGCCAGCCGCACGGTGCAGGGCCGCGTCGCCGTCGTTGAGGGTGACGTCCCAGACCCCCGACTTCACCGTCAGCACCTGGGTCTGGTCGTGCCGGTGTCGCAGCACGCCCTGGCCGGGGACGGCCCGCAGCCAGGCGAGGTTGAACGAGTGCGGCTCGTGCACGCGCGGCACCTGGCGACGGTCCTCGCTCATCCCGTAGCCGATCCCGAGCGCGAGCTCGGCACCGCCACCGGGCACGTCGGAACTCAGCAGGGCCCGCCGGCTGTAGACCCGGTCGCTCGGCTGGATGACCCGCTGCCGCATCTCCGCCGGCGTGTAGGTGGTCAGCTCGTCGATGTACTGCTGCTTCATCGGCGTGATCAGCGGCACGTCGGTGGGCAGCTCGTCGCCGGCGACGGTGTCGATCAGCCGCGAGTCGGCGGTGAGGTGCAGGCCGTACGACTCCGCCTCCCGCAGCACCGACGGTCCCCAGATGATGCCGCCGGTGACGTCGTGGCCCAGCACGGTGAGCAGGATGCCGTCGTCGGGACCCTCGTTGGTGAAGCCCCGGAAGATCCAGGTCGGCACGGTGATCACGTCGCCGTCGTGGCTGACGTACTCGCCCTGCTTGCCGTCCACACCCCAGCGCAGCCGGAAGGTGCCGCCGAAGTTGATGAACACCTCGGCGGTGAAGTGCAGGTGGAGGTTGTTGGTCACCCCGTTGGGCATTCCCGCCGCGCCGACGTTGTAGCCGTGCTCCTCGGAGAGGTTCACGTACTGGTCCGGGTTCTGAGAGACCCCGGGGCCGATGAACGCGTAGTTCTCCTTGCGATCCGACCCGGGCGTCCGGCAGTCGATGAAGGCCGAGTTGCAGGACACCCAGTCGCTGCGGCGGATGGTGCGGCGGGTCAGCTCGTCGGCCGAGACGGTCGGAGCCGGGACGAGGACGTCGGTCATGCGGGATTCCTTACGCAGGTGAGTGGATCAGTAGATGTTGGTGCCGGCGTACGGCACGTCGCCGCGGCGGGCGGCGATCTGCGCGCGCAGCGCGATCTCGTCGTAGAGCCGGACCTCGCGGACGATCCGGCCGTTCTGGACCAGGAACTGTGAGATGCCGAGGACGTCGACCGGCGACCCGGTGAGCGGCCCGAAGTCCGCGGTGCCGTTGTAGTGGCCGGAGAACTTCCAGACCACGGCGATCCGCAGACCCGCGTAGCGCGGGTCGGCGTTGGTGGCGACGTCGCGCACCTCGAACTGACCGGCGGGGAAGGGCCGGATCGTCTTGAGCAGCCGGCGGCGGTAGCCCTCGGGCCGGATGATCGTGGCGTTGCCGATCGTGTGCAGCACCAGGTCGCGGACGAAGAAGTCGTCGACCTTCTCCAGGTCGCGGTCGTTCCAGACCCGCTGGATCAGCTCGAGGACCATCTCGACCTCGGCCCGGTGGTCGTCCGGTCGGGGTCCGCTGTCGCCGACCGCTATCACCTCGGCCGGGGCCGGCTGGGTGAAGCTGCCCGTGTAGCCGGCGAACGCCTTGGTGCGGGCGACCTCGTCGGGGTCCTGGCCCTGCTGCAGGGCGATGGCCAGCGAGTCGCGGATCACCCACTCCTCCACCATCCGGCCGCGGCGGTAGAGGCAGCTGGCGATGGTCCGGCTGACCACGTCGTGCTGCGGGTCGGCCGACAGGACCAGGTGCGAGCTGAGGAAGGCGTCGTCGCCCCGCGCCTCCCAGACCACGTCCTCGGCCTGGCCGATCCGGTCCGGGGTGTCGGAGATCCGCATCAGCGTCCCCTGGATCACCTCGTCGCGGCCCACCGAGGTGCCGTACGAGCCGTGCACGATCGAGTCGGGCTCGTAGTTCTCCCGGATGTAGCCGATGGCCCGGTTGACCCAGATCAGGTCGGTGACCTCGCGGATGAAGTCGTCGGGATCGGCGTACGGCTTGTAGGCGATGGGGTCGAGCGGCATGACTCTCCTGAGCAGCGTCGGTGTCCGGTGATCAGTAGTGTATGCGTATGCACAAGTGCTGGCAACCCCGTGGGCGCCGACGGACGAGCAGGCTTAGGGAGCGGCCCCGAGGGTCCCGCGGTGGACCAGCCGGGTGCTGAAGACCGCGTGCTCGTACGGCTCCGGCGCCTCTGCCTCCACCCGCCGCACCAGCAGGTTCGCCGCTTTGCGGGCCATCGCGTCGAGGTCGAAGGCGACAGTGGTCAGCTGGATCAGGGGCCAGGACGCGGCCGGCAGATCGTCGAAGCCGATCATGGAGACCTGTCCGGGGACGCTGACCCCGAGGTCCTTGGCCGCGTTCAGGGCCCCGAGGGCCACCACGTCGTTGCCGCAGATGATCACCGTCGGGCGGGGATCCCTGCTCAGCAACAGCTGGGCGCCGTCGTAGCCGGTGTCGAAGTCGAACGGCCCACGGTGCGTGGCGGCGGCACCGATCGCCAGACCTTGCTCGTCCAGCGCATCCCGCAGAGCGGTCTCCCGCCGGAGTGCGGTGCTGGTGTTGCGCGGTCCGAAGATGGCACCGATCCGGTGGTGACCCCTGTCCCGGATCGCGCGGGCGACCTCCGACATGCCGGGGACCGGATCGACCGTGGCGGAGTCGGCCTCCATGGCGTCAGCGGTGCGGTTGAAGTAGACGAACGGCACGCCGCGGTCGCGCAGCCGGACCGGCACCACCGAGTCCACCGTGGTGGTGGCCAGCAGCACTCCGTCCAGGCCGTTGGAGATCAGCCGCTCGGCGACGGTGGCGGTGTCGGTGGTCTCGGTCTGCAGCACCAGCTGGTAGCCGAAGGCCTCGAGCTCGTGGTGCATGGGGGCGATCACGTGCGGGTAGAACTGGTTCTCCAGATCCGTCAGCAGCAATCCGATCCGCCGGGTGCGCCCGCTGGACAGAGCCCGACCGGTCTCGCTCGGCACGTAGCCGAGGGCCTTGGCGGCCTGGCGGACCCGCTGCTTGGTCTCCTCGCTCACCTTGGGGCTGTCGCGCAGCGCCCGCGAGACGGTCGGCTGGGACACCCCGGCGAGGCGGGCCACGTCGTGCGAGGTCACCACGGACCCACCCCCTTCCTCGACGCCGGCGATCGAACCGCCTGCGATGAGCACAGTGATCGTCTTGACGGCATCGTACGATATCGGCTTTACTGACAACATACGTATTCAGAGTGTCTCCCCGGTCGCGGGTAGCAGGCACCACCACCCAGAGGAGCTCCCCCGCATGCCCACCACGCTCAAGACGGCACAGACCAAGTCGTTTGCCGACAGCGCGCAGGAGGAGGTGGGCCAGCGGGTGCGCCAGATCATCGGCGACATCCGCCACCGGGGTGATGCCGCGGTCGCGGAGTACTCGCAGACCTTCGACCGCTGGGCCCCCGACTCCTTCCGTCTCGACGACGAGCGGGTCGCGGCGATCATGGCCACGCTGCCGCAGCAGGTGATCGACGACATCGTCTTCGTCCAGACCCAGGTGCGCCGCTTCGCCCAGGCCCAGCGCGACTCGCTGACCGACGTCGAGATCGAGACCCTGCCGGGCGTACGGCTCGGCCACCGCCACGTGCCGGTGGGCTCGGCCGGCGCCTACATCCCGGGCGGCAAGTACCCGCTGACCGCGTCGGCCCACATGACGATCATCACCGCCAAGGTCGCCGGCGTGCCCCGGGTGGTGGCCTGCACCCCGCCGATCAAGGGGGAGATCCCGGCCGCCACGGTGGCCGCCATGCACCTGGCCGGCGCGGACGAGATCTGGATCCTCGGCGGCGTGCAGGCGGTCGCCGCGATGGCGATCGGGACCGAGTCGATGGCCCGTGTCGACATGATCGCCGGCCCGGGCAACGCGTACGTGGCCGAGGCCAAGCGCCAGCTGTACGGCGAGGTGGGCATCGACCTGTTCGCCGGCCCCACCGAGATCCTGGTGATCGCCGACGACGATGCCGACCCGTTCGTGGTGGCCGTCGACCTGCTCTCCCAGGCCGAGCACGGCCCGGAGTCCCCGGCCATCCTGGTCACCACCAGCACCGCCCTCGGCGAGCAGGTCATGCAGCACATCGAGCAGATCCTGCCGGCCATGCCCACCCGCGACTACGCCGAGCCGGCCTGGCGCGATTTCGGCCAGGTGATCGTCGTGGACGACCTGGACGAGGCCTTCGCGGTGGCCGACTCGTTCGCCGCCGAGCACGTGCAGGTGCTGACCGCGAACCCCCGCCGGGCCCTGGACAAGATGCGTGACTTCGGCGCGCTGTTCCTGGGTGAGAACACCTGCGTCTCGTACGGGGACAAGGTGATCGGCACCAACCACGTGCTGCCGACCCTCGGCGCCGCCCGCTACACCGGCGGTCTGTGGGTCGGGAAGTACCTGAAGACCGTGACGTACCAGGAGATCACCGACGAGGCTTCCAGCGCCGAGCTGGGTCGCGTCTGCGGGCGGGCCGCCCGGGTGGAGCTGTTCGAGGGTCACGCCCGCTCCGGTGACGTCCGGGCCTGGAAGCTCGAGGGCGACCGGCACGACTGGATCGACGCGGCGCTGGCTCCGACGCTGACGGAGGCGAGCCGGTCCTGATGACCGACTCCCCAGCTTCCCCCGGCCCGTTGACCGGCCGTACGGCTCTGGTCACCGGCGGTGGCACCGGACTGGGCGCCGCCATCACCCGCGCCCTGCAGGCGTCCGGCGCCTCGGTGGTGATCACCGGTCGACGGGCCGAGCCGCTCGAGACCCTGGCCGCCGAGCTCGCGCGCGTGGATGCCCGGGTCTGCGACGTGGCCGATCCCGCGTCGGTGGACGCCCTGGCGACGGCGCTGGCCGGCCGGGAGATCTCGATCGTGGTCAACAACGCGGGCGTCGCCGGCCCGGTGGCACCGCTCACCGAGATCGACGTCGACGCGTGGGACGAGGTGTTCGACATCAACGTCCGCGGTGTCTTCCTGATCTGCCGGGCGTTCCTGCCGGCCATGGTCGCGCGCGGAGCCGGTGACGTGATCAACCTCGCCTCGGTGTCGGGCAAGCGCCCGTTGGTGCGCCGGACCCCCTACTGCGCCTCCAAGATGGCGGTCATCGGTCTCACCTCGACGCTGGCCTTCGAGGTCGGACCGTCGGGCGTGAACGTCAACAGCCTGTCCCCCGGACCGGTGGACGGGCCGCGGATGGATCGCAACTTCCGGCTCGAGGCCGAACGCTCCGGCCGTACCTACGATGAGGCCGTGGACACCTTCGTCTCCCGGGCCGCCCTGGGCCGGATGGTGACCGAGACCGAGGTCGGTGCCGCCGTCGTGGCCATGCTCGCCATGCCCGGACTCTGTGGCGCCGACATCGACCTGTCGGCAGGAATGGTGGCGTGATGTCTCTACGATCCCGAGCGCTGAGCGGCGAGAAGCTGCTCGGCGTGCTGCTGCGGATGCCGGCCGAGGAGCTGGTCGAGATGGTCGCGGTCAGCGGCTTCGACTTCGTGTTGATCGACTGTGAGCACGGGCCGGCCGACCTGATCCCGCTGCGCCAGCACATCGCGGCCGCACAGCTGCACGGCGTCGACGTCCTGGTCCGGATCGGCGCGCACGAACCGGCGCTCGCGCTGCGCGTCCTCGACCAGGGAGCCGTCGGCATCGTGGCTCCGCACGTGGACGACGCCGACACGGCGCGGGCTCTGGTCGCCTCGGTGCACTACCCGCCGCTGGGTCAACGCGGTTTCGCCACCTACTCCCGCGCCGGGCAGTTCGGGCTGGTCGACGCGGGCGCGCACCGCGAGCGCTTCGCGAACGAGACGCTGGTGTTCGGGATGATCGAGTCCCCCGCCGGGGTGGCGGCCGCCGCCGACCTGCTGAGCGTGCCGGGCATCGACGGGACCATGATCGGCACCGCCGATCTGGGTGCTTCCCGGACCGCGTCGGATCCGCCGCTCGCCGACCTGGTCGCCGAGGTCAACACGGTGCTGGCGTCCTGCCCGGCACTGCGGATGGACATCGTCACCGGCCCGGACCGCGCCGCCGCGGCCTTCGCCTCCGGCGCCGATCTCGTGGTCTACAACCTGGCCCACACCCTGATGGGCCACCTGGCCGAGCTCCGCTCCGCCCTTCCCGGGCAGGGCGCCGCATGAGTGGGATCGCCACCACCCACGTCGGCTCCCTGCCCCGCTCCGCGGAGGTGACGGAGCTGGTCTTCGCCGCGGAGGCCGGTGAGGCGGTCGACGCTCAGCGGTTCGATGAGGTCGTCGGTCGCGGGGTGGCGGACGCCGTGGCCCGCCAGGTCGAGGCTGGGATCACCCTGGTCTCCGACGGCGAGATGTCCAAGATCAGCTACGCGACCTACATCAAGGACCGGATCACCGGCTTCGACGGCGACTCGCCACGGCGTCCCCCGGCCGACCTGGAGGACTTCCCCGGATTCCTGGCCCGGCAGGCCAAAGGCGGCGGCACGCCGACGTACCGACGGCCCCGCTGCGTCGCCGAGGTGCGGCCCGCCACCCTCCAGCCCCTCACCGACGACCTGCGGCGCTTCGCCGGAGCGCGCGCTGCGCACGGCGACCCGGCCGGCTTCATGAACGCGGCCTCCCCGGGGGTCATCGCGCTCTTCCAGCCCAACGACTTCTACCCCGACGACGACGCCTACCTGGAGGCGCTGGCCGAGGCCATGCGACCGGAGTACGAGGCGATCGTCGACGCCGGTCTGGTGCTCCAGCTGGACAGCCCGGACCTGGGTCTCGGCCGGCACATGATGTTCAAGGACCGCAGCGACGCCGACTACCTGACCCGGATCTCGCGGCACGTCGAGGTGCTCAACCACGCCCTGCGCAACGTGCCGGCGGACCGGGTCCGGATGCACGTCTGCTGGGGCAACTACGAGGGGCCGCACCACCACGACGTCGAGATGCGGGTGATCCTGCCGGTGCTCCTCAAGGCGAAGCCGGCCGGGCTGCTGTTCGAGACCGCCAACCCCCGGCACAACCACGAGCTGGAGGCCTTCGTCGAGCACCGGGCACTGATCGGCGACGACAAGATCCTGATTCCGGGGGTCATCGACTCCACCACCAACTTCATCGAGCACCCGCGGGTGGTCGCCAACCGGCTGCGCGGCTTCGTTGACCTGGTCGGTGTGGAGCGGGTCCTGGGCGGCACCGACTGCGGTTTCTCCACCTTCGCCGGCTTCGGGGCCGTCGATCCCGACATCGTGTACGCGAAGCTGGCCACGCTGGCCGAAGGTGCCGCCCTGCTCCACTGACGCCGCTCCGCTGACCCTGCTCCGCTGACCCCGCCTGAGGCAGGTCAGCTGCCCGAGAGCCGGTCGCCGACGAGCCGCCGGACCGTGTGGGCCTCCTCGAGGGGCGACAGGTGTGCGGCGTGCTCCACCACCTGCAGCCGGGCTCCCGGGACGAGCGTGGCCACCTCGGCGTGGCGATCCAGTGGGCACAGCCGGTCGTAGCGGGCGGCCACGACCAGCGTCGGGCAGCGGACGTTCCGCAGCCCGGGGCGCTCGTCCACGCGGGTGGCCTGGAGGCGGAGCTGGGCGTCCAGCTCCGCCTCACCCACGTCGGCGGCCATGGCCAACGTCGTCTCCACCACCGTCGGCCGGCTCCGCAGCGTCGACGCAGTCAGCAGCATCGGCAGCAGCTCCTGCTGCACCTGACGGGCCGACACCCCCGCCGCCAGCCGCGAGCGGGTCCGCCGCCAGTCCCGGAGCTGCTGCTCCGTGGGGGCGTACGGGTTGGTCGACAGCAGGACCAGCCTGCGCACCCGCTCGGGTGCGGTCCGGGTCAGGGCCATGGCCACCACGGCGCCGAGGGACAGCCCGACCAGGGCGAAGCGCGACGGCAGCTCGTCGAGCAACCGGCCGACCTGATCCGTGAGGCTGGGCTCGGTCAGCCGGGGGGTGAGTGCCTGCTCCAACGCGAGGTCGGCCCACAGCCGTTCCGAGCAGCCCATTCCCGGCAGCAGCACCGTCGTGCTGTCGGGGTCCGGGACCAGACCGTCGACCCGGGTCACCCCTTGACCGCGCCCGCGTTCAGCCCGGCCACCAGGTACTTCTGGGCGATGAAGGCGATGGCGATGACCGGCAGGGTCAACAACATCGATGCCGCCCCGGCCTGCTGCAGCATGGGCAGCGTCTGGCCGAGCTGGGTGGCGATGAACACCGGCACCGTCTTGGCGTTCACGTCCGTGAGGATGAGCGCGGTGAGGTACTCCTGGAAGGCGAACAGGAACACGAAGATGCCGGCGGTCAGGATGCCGGGACCCATCAGCGGGATCATCACCTTGCGCAGCACCTGGAACCGGGTGCACCCGTCGATCATCGCCGCCTCGTCCAGCGTGTCGGGGATCTCGGCGAAGAAGTTGCGCAGCAGCCAGATGCTGAACGGCTGGTTGATCGCGATCAGGGCCAGGGCGAGGGCGTACGTGGTGTCGTAGATCCCGAACGCCTTGGTGATCTCGTACATCGGCAGCACCACGGCGAATCGCGGCAGCGCCCGGAAGATCAGCGCCAGCACCAGCAGCACCGCCGAGACCCAACCGGGGAAGCGGGCCAGCGCGTACGCGGCGGGCAAACCGATGGCCAGCGCCACGATGGTGCTGATCACCGCGACCACGATCGTGTTGGCGAGGTACTTGTAGAAGTCTGTGGTCTGCCACAGATCCACGAACGCGGTCATCGTCGGCTTGTACACGAACACCGGCGGGTTGGCGAACGCGACGTCGGTCGGCTTGGTGACCGACATCATGGCCCAGATGAACGGGCTCAGCATGACGATGCACACCACCGCCAGGAACAGTCCGGTGAGGAGCCAGTAGGTCCTCTTCCGCGGAGGCCGCGGAGCCGGCTTCGGCAGCGCGGCCGCCTGCCCGAGGCCGGTCGCCTCGCGCTGGGTCACATCGATGCTGGTCATCGGGCCTTGGCCTCCTGGAAGACACCCCGGATGAAGGGGAACAACATGATCAGGATCAAGATGATGGTCAGCACGCTGACCGCGCTGCCCACTCCGAGGTTCTGGTTCCCCTCCCGGAACGCCTCGTTGTAGATGTAGAGCATGATCGACTCGTTGCCCATGGGGATCGCGTTGGGCGCGAGCGGGATCAGGTTGTCGAAGATCCGCAGCACGTCCATGATGCAGATCAAGGTGGCGAAGCCCAGCACCCCGCGGATGCTCGGGACGATCACGTGCAGGTGCTTCTGCAGGGTCGAGACCCCGTCGATCTTGGCGGCTTCGATGATCTCGGTCGGCACTCCCTGCAACCCGGCCAGGATGATCAACATCGCGAAGGGCAGCAGGGACCAGACGACGTTGAGCGCGATCATGACCCGGTTCGGCCACGTGTCGGTGAACCAGAGGATCTCCTGGCCGGTGAGCTCGGTGATCACGTAGTTGACCACCCCGCCGAAGTTGGTGTCGAACAGCCAGGAGAAGGCCGCCGCGCCGACGACGTGCGGCAGCACGTAGGACACCAGCATGATGCCGAGCACGAGCGGTCGGGCGGCGCCGAGCTGGTTCATCAGGGTGGCGATGATGTAGCCGAGCACGAGCATCACCACCGTGGTGGTCAGCGTCAGGCCGACGGTGAACAGCACCGCCCGTCCGAAGCGATCGTCGGTCAGGGCGTCGGTGTAGTTCTGCAGGCCGACGAACACACCGGCAGCGCCGTAGGTGACGTCCTGGAAGCTCCACCGGATGGTGCGGTAGAGCGGCACCACCAGGAAGCCGAACATGATGATCATGCTGGGGGCGATCAGGGCGGCGTACTCACGTTTGCGCATGGTCCAACCTCCTGGTGGTGGCGGTCGGCTACTGCTTGGCGAGGATGCCGTCGGCGATCTTCTGCATCTCCGCAGCGCCGTCGTCGACGGACTGTCCGCCGCTGATGACCTTGGCGACCACCGGCGTGATGTCACCGCTGATGGCTGGGATGTAGGGGTACGGCTGGGGGGCCGGCGCGTTCTTGACCGCTTCGTCGGCGGCGGTGGCGTACGGCGTGTTGTCGGCGGTGGCGATCCCCTGGCGGGCCGGGTAGGCGGCCGGGACGGCGGACTTCGAGGCGTCCTCGCTGACGGAGGCGGCGATCAGCTGGAAGAGCAGGTCCGGGCTGATCGTGGTGTTCTTCGGCAGCGACCACCCGTCGACCGAGA
This sequence comes from uncultured Actinomycetota bacterium, assembly GCA_963794405.1. Classification (GTDB taxonomy): domain Bacteria; phylum Actinomycetota; class Actinomycetes; order Propionibacteriales; family Propionibacteriaceae; genus Microlunatus. The sequence continues at coordinate 1,691,746 of CAWCDP010000009.1, read as the reverse complement.
GCGCGCCGTACTGCTTGCCACCCTGGAACACCGCCGGCGGGGCCGCGAACGCGATGTTCGTGGAGTACTTGGAGTTGCTGGCCTGCAGCAGGTCGTTCATCCGACCGGAGAACATGATCGACATGGCTGCGGTGCCGTTGTACATCTGCTGCTGGACCTTGGGCTGGTCGAAGGTGGTGACCTGCGGGTCCATGTAGGGCAGCAGCGTCTTCATCTGCTCCAACGACTTCTTCGAGGTGTCGGAGTCCAGGTTGGCCTTCTTGGTGGCGTCGTCGACGTACGGGGTCTCCTGCGAGCCCATGGTCGCGCCGAAGCCGGTCACGATGTCGGCCTGCCCGTTCCACGGCAGGGCGAGCGGGTACTTCATCTCCCCGGAGTCCTGGATCTTCTTCGAGACGGCACGCAGCTCCTCGAAGGTGGTCGGCGGGGTCAGGCCCAGCTTGTCGAACACGTCCTTGCGGTAGGCCAGGATCAACGTCTGAGCTTGCATCGGCAGCCCGTACAGCTTGCCGTCGTAGCTCATCAGCTTCCGCATCTCGGGGCTGATGGCGTCCAGCTTGTACTTGTCGGAGTACTTCGCGAACAGGTCGTCCAGCGGCTGCAGCTTCCCCTCCGCGGCGTACGTCGGGATGATGTAGCTGTAGGTCTCGATGACGTCGTAGGAGCCCTTGTCGCCCGACAGCGAGGCGACGGTCTTCTGCACCTGGCCACCGAAGTCGATCGGGTCGTGCTTCACCGTGACGTTGTCATGGGTGCAGCTCTTGACCATCGTGTTGGTGAACGGGTCGACGGCGGAGGAGTTGTAGGCGAGCACGTTGACCGTGGTGGCCTCGGTCGGGTTCTCGAAGTCGCAGGCGACCTGGGTCGCGGTGTTGGCCCCGGTGCGGGAGCCGGCACCGCAGGCCGACAGGGTGATCAGGCTGGCCGACATCGCCGCGACGGCGAGCAGCTTGAGCGTACGAGTGGGGCGCATGAGGGGGTCTCCTTGGGTGGGGGTGGGAGCAGTGCGCGTGATGCTTACGTATTCAACGATCTCTCGGTGCCGGCTCTGGTCTGAGCGGGGACGGCACGGTGGGCGGCGGGGTCAGGCGCCGGCGATCAGGTCGAGTCTCAGCTGGGCACTGTCGCGGTGACCGGGCATCTCCTCGAAGTCGGAGATGGTCACGACCGGGCCGGCCTGGATCTGCGTCGCCTCCCGGGTGGCCCGCTGGTAGGTCAGCTGCTTCAGGTAGCCGGTGACCGACAGCCCCCCGGTGTAGCGGGCGCCGCGGGCGGTCGGGAGCACGTGGTTGGTGCCGGACATGCCCTTGTCGGCGTACGCGACGGTCGACCACTCGCCCAGGAACAGCGAGCCGTAGTTGCGCAGGTTGTCGAGGTAGAAGTCCGGGTCGTCGGTCAGGATCTCCAGGTGCTCGGGGGCGAGCAGGTCCATGATCTCGATCGCCGTCTTGGGCGAGTCGGCGACGTAGATGGAGCCCCAGTCCCGCCAGGCCGCCCCGGCGATGTCCCGGGTGGCCAGACCCTCGAGCTGACGGGCGATCTCGACCTCGACGGCGGCGGCCAGCTCGGCCGAGGTGGTGACCAGGCAGGCGGGCGAGCTCGGTCCGTGCTCGGCCTGAGCCAGCAGGTCGGCGGCCACCATCTGAGCCGTCGCGGTCGCGTCGGCGATCACCGCCACCTCCGAGGGCCCGGCCAGGACGTCGATGCCGACTTTCCCGTACAGCTGCCGTTTCGCCTCGGCCACGTAGGCGTTCCCCGCGCCGACGATCATGTCGGAGGCGACGCCGTCGAGCAGACCGAAGGCCATCGCCGCCAGAGCCTGCACCCCACCGAGGGCGAACATGCGGTCGGCTCCGGAGGCCCGCGCGGAGTAGAGCACCGCCGGGTGCGGCCGGCCCCCACGGCTCGGCGGGGTGGCGCAGACGATGTTGGGGACCCCGGCTGCGCGGGCCACACCGACGGTCATGAAGGCGCTGGCCAGAAGGGGGAACCGGCCGGCCGGCAGATAGGCGCCGACGTTGCCGACCGGGACGTACTTCTGCCCACAGACGACACCGGGGACGACCTCCTCGGAGAAGTCGTGCAGGTGCGCGCGCTGCATGCTCGCGAACCGGCGCGTGCGCTCGGCCCCGGCGTCGAGAGCGGCTTTCAGATCTGCGGGCAGCGGTGCTGTCAGCTCCTCCACCTGCGCCGGGCTGATCTCGAAGTCCAGGCCGCCGGTCCAGCCGTCCAGGCGCTCGGCGTACGAGCGGACAGCCTCCAGGCCGCCGGCCTCGATGTCGGACAGCATCGTGGAGACGGTGGCGATCACGGTGGGGTCGGACTGCGCCGCAACGTCGGGGCGATCCGGCTCGCGGACGACGGTGTAGGACCCGGTGATCCGGGTTCGGTCAGCAGCGGTCAGGTGCATACGTATAACCTAAGCGACACCTGAGCGATCTGGCAAGAGCGGCCTCAGGCCAGCACCACGACCAGGGCGAGTCCGACCGACCCGTAGACGACGGTGGGCCAGCGGCGGGCGCCCGCGGGCACCGACCGCCAGTGCACGATCAGCCCGGCCACGCACCCGCCGACGACGAGGACGGCGGCCACCCACACCCAGACCCCGGGTCCGGGAGGTGGCGCCAGCGCGCGGACCAGCGCCAGGGCGACGACTGCGTCGACCCCCGCGCGCACCAGCTGACCACGACTCCTCGGCGCCAGCGGCCCGAGCGACCAGGCCCGCCCGACGAAGACCGCGACGCCGGCAGCGGCGAGCAGCCACAGCACGACAGCGATGATCATGCGCAGGCCCCGACCCGTTCCAACAGCGCGAAGCCGGCCCTGGTGGTCTCGTCGGGCGGCTCCTGGACCGCGGACAAGATGACGACACCGGTCCGCCGCTCCTGGTCGATGCCCAGGAACGACGTGAAGCCACCGGTGCCACCGTTGTGCCAGGTGACGCTCCGCCCGGTCGACGGCGAGGGCTGCGTGATCCAGGCCCACCCGGTCGGGGTGCCGTCGGCCGTCACCTTGGGCGTCAGGGCATCCACCCCGGGAGCTCGACCGGTGAGCAGCTGCTGGGTGAGCGCCGCCATCTCCTCGATGTCGGCCCGAACTCCGCCGGCCGGGGCCAGCGCCTCACCCAGCCAGGCGTCCGCGGACCGGCCGCCCGCGGTCTGTCCGAGCAGATCGGCGTCGTCGAGCTCCGCGTCGGCGTACGGGACCGTCGCCCCCCTCAGCCCGACCGGGGTCAGGATCCGCTGCCGCAGCAGGTCGCGATAGGGCGTGTCCGCCGCCGACGCCAGTGCCGCGCCGAGCAGCTCGAAGCCGAGGTTGGAGTAGGTGCCGGCCGGCGCCTTCAGCTGCACGTCGCTCAGGGCGTCCAGTCGCTGCTGCACCGAGCCGTCGTACGGGTTGCCGGCGGTCAGACTCGCCCAGTAGTTCCGGCCGGCCTGCCCCAGGGTGGGCAGCTGCGTCGGCAGCCCGGAGGTGTGGGTCGCGAGCTGACCGAGCGTCACGTCGGCCAGCGCGCCGGAGACCGGCAGCAGGGTGCCCAGCCTGGTGTCCGCCCCCACCTCCTCGCTCTCGATCATGTCGGCGAGCAGCAGCCCGGTCAGGCCCTTGCTGATCGACCCGATCTCGAACCGGTCGGTGGCGCCGGCGCCCATCACCGCCGTACGGATGGTGGTCGGCGTCACGCACGCCACGGCGAGATGCGGCCGGTCCTCACCGATCAGGTCGCGCCCGAGCCGGCCGAGGGCAGCATCGCCGGTCGTCGCCTCCGGCAGCTGCGTCGGGGCGGGCCGGAAGGCCAGACCGACCACGAGGGCGCCGAGCACGCACGCGGTCACGATCAGGGGAACGCGGCGGATCAGAGCAACGCGGCGGCGAGATCCCTTCTGTTGCGTCGCGGGGATCATGCCACCTCCAGTTTGGTACGGAATTACGTAATATCGTACCCGATGGTCGTCACCCGCTCTGCAACACGTGTCTCGTTAGGGTGAGCCATGACCGAGCAGCGGGAGATCATCTGGCGCCAGGCCCGGCCCGGCGAGGAGCCACCGGCTCGTCCCGGCAGTGCGGCCGAGGCTCGGGCCCGACTGGAGTCCGGCAACGCCGATTTCGCCCAGCTCGGCGACCGGGGCGGACAGCAGATCATCTCCGTCGGACCCGAGGCGTTCGGACTGCCCCCGGCCGAGGGAGCCGGGCTCGCTCAGCAGCCGTTCGCGGCGGTCCTGGCCTGCTCCGATGCCCGGGCCCCGGTCGAGCTGCTCTTCAACCAGGCCGGCAACTCCATCTTCGTCGTGCGGGTGGCCGGGAACGTGCCGGGCCGTGAGTGCTTGGGCAGCCTGAACTACGCGGTCGCCAACCTCCCGTCGGTCAAGATGATCACGGTCGTCGGCCATACCAGCTGTGGAGCGGTGTCGGCCGCCGTGGACGCCCTGCTCTCGCCGCAGGTCTACCTGGACGTGATCCACGATCCGTCGTTGCGCGCGATCGTGGACGCCCTGCTCGCCGGGGTCCGGATGGCCGACCAGGCCCTGGTCGACACCTACGGTCGCGACATCCGCCAGGCGCCGGGCTTCCGCGACTCCCTGGTCGACCTGGCCGTGACCGCCAACGCCGCGATCACCGCCGTCGTGCTCGGTCGGGCCGTGGACTGCGCCGTGACCTACGGGGTCTTCAGCCTCGTCAACCGTACGGTCGGGGTCACCGGACCGACCGGCTGGCAGGCCGGCCTGCTGGATCCGCCGGACGGCGACCGCTCGCTCACCGAGCTGCTGCGCTGGGGAGCCACCAACGCCGGTCTCTGACCGAAGTGGTGGCGCCTGCACTTCGATCAGCCAAGGTCCTCGTCGTCAAGATCGTCAACATCGAAGGGCAGCGCGCTCGAGGGCGACTCAGTATGCGCCGGCTTCCGACGACGACCCTTCGCGGGAAACTTGGGACCGGGTCCGTACCTCACCGCAGTTCCTCGAGTTTGTTCGGACACTCGGATGAGCATCTCGCGGCCCACGAGGTCCCTGAGAAGGTCCCGCGCTTGGTAGACATCCACGTCGAAGAGGCGCTGCAAAGTCGAGTTGTTGATGGTCTGGTAGTCCCGAACGTGGTCGATCACTTTACGATCCGTCTCGGAGGCCGTCCGCCGGTTGTACGACACCGCTGGGCCCAATGCGGATAAGGAAGCGCTCGTGAAGCGATAATTGGGGTGCAGCCGATTGGCAGTCCCTGTCGTCGGCTCGATCATTCCTGCATCTCCATGCGCCAGGCGGCGAAGCACTGTTTCGGCTTCGTCGCCTGTCCGCTGGATGACGGACGCGAGTTCCCTAGCCATAACGCTGCGCCTCTGGCACAGGACGTAGGCGATGAGGAGTGCGTCCGTATCGCTCCGTTCGGTCTCTGGGAGGTCGGCCACGAATTTGGCCAAGCGGACATTTGGAGGGCCGCCCTGAAAGTTCACCCCAGTCTCAGCCACGTTGCCGTCGACCACTTGGACGGTAGGTATCGCTCGGCCGCTGCGAACCATTTCCCGAACCATCCGGTCCACTCCTTGACCTAGCTCCTCAGCCAGTCCGAGCACCCGCATCGTCGATGCGAGCAGCGGGAATCGGGGTCGCGAGCCGTGAGTCAAGATGTTCTCCGGCGTAATGCCGGCGACAAGCGGCCCGGGAGACTTCATCGACAGGGCTTCTGGCGAATGCTCGATCTGAACGGGTCGACGTTCCCTGATATCTCCGTGGATGAGGGCGTTGGCCAAGGCTTCGCGGACGGCAGCAACGGGGTAATCCTCAATTGTCAACTGCTGTCCCCGCGACGTGTTCACAGGTGTCGAGCTGATGCGTGCCGCCATCACTGCGAGCGACTCGCCGAACGCGATCAGAGCAGGCGTGCGCCACCGGCGCACCTGATCTGCTTCTCCGGATCTCGTGTTCCGGTGCTGGTAAACCAGCACCTCTTGCGTTGATTGGTCGCTAGGTACACCTAGCAGATACTCGGCTGCTCGTGTAAGTGCCGCGTCGTCGTTCAACAGATTGAGCCCGCTAAGTAGCGCTGCATCGTCGAGTCGCGAAAGGCGCTCCCGAGTCGCATCACCGGTCGATCGGAGCAGAGCCCGCATTGACTGCATCGCGGTCGAATCGAGTTGGTCGAGTCCTCTGCCACTGGACTGCGCGCTCCAGTCGACCCCGCTTCGCTCGTCGCTCAGCCGAGCGACGTCTGCCGGACGCATAGGTAGGCAGCTGTCGTTCCACCGTTGGGTGAAGATTCCCTTGCCCGTGGAGTAGACGTCCAAACCCTCGGGTATCTCGATGACCAGCAATCGAGCCCCTGCCCAGTTCAGCTCGCTGGCTATGACAGTAAGGGCGGGTTGAGTCAATTCGTGGATGCGGGATCGGACGATCTGCCCGTCAAGCCTCGTCCCCACGAAGACCTCAGGACCGCTGCCGGTGTCTGCAACCCCAACCACCACGGTTCCGCCGCTGGCGTTCGCAAAGCACACGGATGCTTCCGCTAGGTCTTGATAGGTCTCCTTCGCCGAAAGCTTCTCGGTCTTGAAGTCAAGCCACTGTGTCTCTGACTTCGACGCCGAGGCCTGACCCCGCTCGATCGAACGAAGCACGCTCTTCAACTCAGCCACTTTGAGCCTCCTTTGAGGTTGCCGCCACTTTGTCACCAACCTCAAAGACGAGTCAAACGCTACGTGTGTGCGATGCGGCGACGACGACGCCCTCGGTGATCGCCTGTCCAGCCACAGGATGTCGCCGAGCCGCCGGAGGAGGCTTCGCGTTTGCCACGAGCCCCCAACCTCAGAGTTCCTGTGCGGCGGTGCCTCCTACCAGTGAGCCCAGTGCTTTACTGCGTAAAGCCGATCCTTCCCCCTCAGGAGTCCGACCGTGACTGACACCGTCGCATCACGCGCGCTTCCCCCCACCAGCATCGACGCCGCCGCTGAAGACGAGCAGCACCGGAGGTGGACGCCGAAGAAGATCATCATCTGGGGGGCCATCGCGCTGCTCGGCGGTGTGTCCTGGGTGATGGTCGCCCTCATCCGCGGTGAGACCGTCAACGCGGTCTGGTTCGTCTTCGCCGCGGTCTGCAGCTATCTGATCGCCTACCGCTTCTACAGCAAGCTGGTCGAGCGGAAGATCACCCGCCCCGACGACACCAGGGCCACCCCCGCGGAGTACAAGGAGAACGGTCTCGACTACCTGCCGACGGATCGCCGGGTCCTCTTCGGGCACCACTTCGCCGCGATCGCCGGCGCCGGTCCGCTGGTGGGCCCGGTGCTGGCCGTCCAGATGGGCTACCTGCCCGGCACGATCTGGATCATCGTCGGCGTGATCCTCGCCGGGGCGGTCCAGGACTACCTGGTGCTGTTCTTCTCGATGCGCCGGGGCGGCCGCTCACTGGGCCAGATGGCCCGCGACCAGCTGGGTCGGATCGGCGGCACCGCGGCGATCCTGGCCACGTTGCTGATCATGCTGATCATCGTGGCGATCTTGGCCCTGGTGGTGGTCAACGCCCTGGGGGAGAGCCCGTGGGGCGTCTTCTCCGTCGGGATGACGCTGCCGATCGCCCTCTTCATGGGCTGTTACCTGCGCTTCCTGCGGCCCGGCAAGGTCGGCGAGGTCTCGATCATCGGTTTCGTCCTGCTGATCGCCGCCATCGCCGCCGGGCGGCTGGTGGCCGAGAGCCCTTACTGGTCGGAGGTCTTCCACCTGGAGCGCCTCACCATCGCCTTGATCATCGTGGCGTACGGGTTCTTCGCCGCGATCCTGCCGGTCTGGCTGCTGCTGGCCCCGCGCGACTACCTCTCGACGTTCATGAAGATCGGCACCATCGTGATGCTGGCGCTGGCGATCATCATCGTCCGACCGGTGATCTCCGCACCGCCGCTGAGCGAGTTCGCCCACCGGGTCGACGGTCCCGTCTGGGCCGGCCCGCTGTTCCCGTTCCTCTTCGTCACCATCGCCTGCGGCGCGTTGTCCGGCTTCCACGCCCTGATCGCCTCCGGCACCACACCCAAGCTGATCGAGAAGGAGCGGCAGACCCGGCTGATCGGCTACGGCGGCATGCTGATGGAGTCCTTCGTGGCGATCATGGCGCTGGTCGCCGCGCTCTCCATCGACCGGGGCATCTACTTCGCCATGAACTCCTCCGCCGCGGTCACCGGCGGCACCCCCGAGACCGCCGCCGCGTTCGTCAACGGCCTCGGACTGGTCGGGGTCAACCTCACTCCTGACATGCTCACCTCGACCGCCCAGGCCGTCGGGGAGGAGTCGATCATCTCCCGGACCGGTGGCGCACCGACGCTGGCGCTGGGTCTCGCGCACATCATGCAGCAGCTCACGCACTCCGGGCTGACCTCGTTCTGGTACCACTTCGCGATCATGTTCGAGGCGCTGTTCATCCTGACCGCGGTCGACGCCGGCACCCGGGTGGCCCGCTTCCAGCTGCAGGAGTCCCTCGGCAACATCGTGCCCCGGTTCCGCGACACCTCCTGGCGGCTCGGCTCCTGGGCCTGCACCGCGGTGATGGTCGCCGGGTGGGGCGCGATCCTGATCCTCGGCGTCACCGACCCGCTCGGCGGCATCAACACCTTCTTCCCGCTGTTCGGGATCGCCAACCAGCTGCTGGCGGCGATCGCCCTGGCTGTCTGCATGTCGCTCGCGGCCCGCGGAGGGGTCCGCGGCTGGCTCTGGATTCCAGCCCTGCCGCTGGCGTTCGCCTCGGTGGTGACCATCATCGGATCCCTGTACAAGATCTTCTCGCCGGTGCCCGCGGTCGGCTACTGGGCGCAGAACCAGCTGTTCCGCGACGCCATCGCCGCCGGCAAGACCAGCCAGGGGACGGCGAAGACGCCCGAGGCCATGGCCGCCGTGGTCCGGAACACGACCGTCCAGGGCACGCTGTCGATCATCTTCGTGACGTTGGCGGTCATCGTCATCGTCGCGGCGGTCATCTCGACCGTCCGCACCCTCAACGGTGCGCAGACGCCCGAGACCGAGGACCCCCGGCAGGAGGCCCGGATCTTCGCCCCCGCCGGCTTCGTGCCGACGCCGGCGGAGAAGGAGCTGCAGTCCCGATGGGCGACCGAGGTCCCGGAGCAACCGCAACGACGAGCCCACTGACCGCCGCCACGACAGGGGATGCCGATGAGCTCCAGCATGAGAGACGCCCCCCTGCGGGGATGGCGCAGCGCCCCCGCCGTCGGGCGTTCGCCGAGCGCTGCCCCGTGGGCGGGTCTGCGGCAGGTCTGGGCGGGGATCCGCTGGTACGCCACGGGCGTGCTCGGCGGCTCGAAGTACGAGGGCTACCTGAGCTGGCACGCCCGCCACGGGGAGGGCGAACCACTGTCCGAGAAGGCCTACTGGCGGCACCGATCACACCACGAGGACACCCACCCCGAGGGCCGCTGCTGCTGACACCACCCCGACCTCGGACTCCGCTCGGGTTCGAACCCGAGCGGAGTCGGCGTACGGAGCCTGGGAGGCGCCGGCCGACCGAGAACAACCGGGATCAGTCGGCTGCCGTGTCCGCCGGCGGCAGCTTCAGCAGACTGGCGACCTCGTCCCACAGCTCACCGAAGGCCACGGCCGCCGGTGACTTGCCCGCGAAGGCGATCAGCGGCTCGCGGCGTACGGTCATCTGCTCCACCGCGCTGGCCGACGGGATGGCGATCGAGCTGACCAGCCGATTCTCCTTGGGCAGGTCGGTCAGGATCTGGGTGTGCAGCTTGCGGCGCCGGTCGAGCATCGAGAAGTAGCCGCGCAGCTTCGGTTTGCGACCCTTGAGCTCGCGGGTGAAGGTGGCCAGCTGCTCGAACGTCCGTACCGACAGCACGGTGGGGATGAGCGGCACGAGCACCACGTCCGACGCGCGCAGGACGTTCTCCGACACCAGCGACAGGCTCGGCGGGGTGTCCAGGATGACGATGTCGAACTCGGCCGCGAGCGGCGAGAGCAGCCGCCGGAGAGTGCGCTGCGGCTTCGGCCGGTCGTTGAGGTCGATGTCCATGTGCCGGTAGGTGAAGTCGGCCGGCAGCAGGTCCAGGTGGGCGAAGTCGGTGGCCTTGATCGCGTCCAGCATCGGACGCGACCCCCGCACCAGCTTGGGGCTGCCGCCCTTGACGCGGGGCTTCACCCGGAACAGGTAGGTGGCGGCGCCCTGCGGATCCAGGTCCCACAACAGGGTCCGCCGGCCCTGCCGCGCCGACAGGTAGGCGAGGTTCACCGCGGCGGTGGTCTTGCCCACCCCACCCTTGAGGTTGTAGCTCGCGATCACCTTCACGACGGCACCTCCGTGGCCGAGCCGATCACGCCGTCACCAGTCGGTCGACGTGCTCGGACGCCTTGCGTCCGAGGTAGTTCTCGTGGTGTGCGGTCAGCGTCTCCCGGGCAGCCCGCTGACGGGCCTCGAACTTGCCGGACAGCTCCCCCATGGCCAGGATCGCGTTGGCGTCGACCCGGCCCGCATCCACCATCTCCTGGGCGAACTGACGCAGCGCGGCGGCCTGCACCTCGCCGTCCTGGAACTCTCCGAGGAGGTCCTGCAGCTCCTTGAAGTCGGCGAGCACGTTCTTGTACGCGGTCTTGTCGCAGAGGGGCTTGAACACCTCCATCAGGTAGCGCATCTCCTTGCAGGCCTTGCGCAGGTCGTGGACGAGCTCGGACTCGGAGTCCGCGGTGATCTTGGCGGCCCGCTTCTGGCACTTGCGGAACACCGCGTGCAGTCGCTCCACCGCCAGGGCCGAGGCGGTCTTGTCGGCGTGGGACGGGTGGGCGATCACCTCTGCCAGGGCGGTCCGCCAGGCGCTGACCAGGTCGGTGTACCGCTTCGACCGCAGGCCGCGAGCCAGCTCCTTCGCCGCTTCGCTCCGGCGCTCCAGCACGTACGCCCCGAAGGCCGCCAGGTCCTCGGGGTGGGTCACGGTCGCGGCGAGGGTGTCGAGCTCGAGCAGGTAGACGTCGAGGTCCCGGGTCGGGGTGGTGATGTCGCCCAGCCAGCGGAACTCCGGCGCCGAGCGCTCCGCGAGCCCGGCCGGCAGCACGTCGCCCAGCATCTTGAGCACGGAGCGGGTCCGCCGGACCGCGACCCGGAAGTCGTGCAGGTACTCGGTGTCGATGTCGGCGACGATCCCGTCGACGGTCGCGTCCATCTCGGCGAGGTACCCGAGCAGCGCGTCGGCCACCGCGAAGTCAGCGGCCTGGTCGGGTCGCATGCCGAAGCGCTGGGTGACCGCCGGCCGGAGCGCGCGCAGGCCGCGGACGGCGTCGAACCACGACCTGTCGCTCTCCGCGAGCGCGGTGTTCGTGGTCAGGGCCCTGCGAACCCGAGCGGCCTCGGACCGATACCCCCGCAGCACCTCGATGCCCACCCGGGCCGGCAGCTCGGCCGCGCTCGGCTTGGTCAGCGTCCCGGCGGTCCAGTGGACCCGTACCACGGTCTTGCCGTCACCGTTGCGGATCGCGTACGTGACGGTCTCGGCCTGGGTGCTCGCGTACGGGATCAGCGCACGGATCCAGGCGGCGGGGGCCACCAGCGCGGTGACCTCGCCGTCGGGGAGCTGGGAGGCGAGGCGCGGCCAGGAACCCGTCACCGGCTGCTCGATCTGACGGCCCTCGACCACCGCCACGATCCGCCGTCGACGCGGCAGGTGAGCCAGGTCGATGCCGGCCTTCTGCAGTCGCCCGTCGACGGTGTCCAGGTGGGTCAGGACCTCGGACCTGGTGGCTTCCACCGCCACCGTGAAGGTGGGGGCGAGCGCCTCGATCAGCAGCGCCTCGGGGTCGGTCGGCCCTGCCCCACCGCCGCTGCTCCGGGGACGGGCGGCGTCTTCCGGGGTGAGCGTCAGAACAGGCGGGTCGAAGGTCACGTTCAGCGGCATGGTGCGATGGAAGGTATCAGCCGGGGGTGAACAGTTCGCCGTTTCGACACCTGCCCGTCACCCAACCGTTGTGCTGATCGAGAGGGCAGCGTCGATCACCGCGTCCGTCGCCGGACCCACGGCGTACGCGGGCAACCGAGACGGCTCAGTCGGCTCCGCCATGTCGGACGACCGGATCGGTCGCCTCGGCCCACAGGGCGGCGTCAGCCAGCTCCTGTTGGTTCCTCCGGTAGGCGGCCCAGACCACCCCACCGGCCACGGCCCCGAGGGCCAGCACCCACGTCCACTTCACCCCTGAAGCCTAGCCGCCGCCCTCGTCACCTCCCCGCCCGCCGGGGTTCACCGGGCTACCGTGCACCTCATGACCCGTCGCCCGCTGGTCCGCGGTGCCGGCGCCGCGGCTGCGGCGCTGCTGGTGCTGCTGGCGGGTTGCGGGCGCCCGCCCGGGAGCGAGACCGTGGCTCCCGCCCCCGGTGTGACAGCCTCGACCCCCGCGGCGGAGCCGGAGCCGACGACCAGTGGTCAGCCGAGCTCGGCGTCCGCGGACCCCGAGGACGGCTCCTTCTCCTTCGACGACATCGCCAGCTTCCAGGGCGACGCCGAGATCGAGATCACCGGCAGCTCGGGGCGCATGGCCACCACTGGCATGACCGGCGCCGAGGCGACCCGCGGCCAGATGGTCGTCGTGTCCGTGCTGATCCGCAACCTGTCCACCGAGGACCGGGACGCGACGACCGTGCTCGTCACCGCTTCGTCCGGCCCCGATGACATCGAGGCCCCGTTGATCAACGACCCGAGTGGCGGGCTGGCGAACGGTTTCCTCGGGACGATCACCCCCGGGGCGGAGGACACCGCCGACTACGGCTTCGCCATCCCGTTCACCGCGCTGAACCAGGTGCGGGTGACCGTCGACCTGGGGGACGGGCGGCACGAGCCGGTCACGTTCGCCGGCCCTGTGGAGCGCGAACAGTAGGCCCGGTCCACCGGGCCTGACGGAAACCCAGGTGTCCACAGCCTCTCGCCACCGATTCCGCCCGACCTCACGTCGACAGCCGCTCAGGCGGGCCGGAGCTCGATCACGGTTCCTTCGGCGTCCGGTTCCAGCACCAGCCCTTCCCGGTACGCCAGCGCGGCAGCCTCACCCCGGGCGCCGACGCCGAGCTTCGCCAAGATGTTGGACACGTGCACGCTGGCCGTCTTGGTGCTGATGAACAGCGCCGTCCCGATCTCGCCGTTGGTCCGGCCCGCAGCGACCAGCCGCAGCACCTCGTGCTCCCGGCTGGTCAAGCCGCCGAGGACACCTCGAGGACCGGCGGCAGCTCCTGAGCCCACGAGCCCTGCACGGGCCGCCAGCGCGGTCAACCGCTCCCCCACCAGGGCCGCGCCGATCCGTTCGGCGTCCTCGCCGGCGGCGGTGAGCACGTCACGTGCCTCAGCCCGCTCGCGGCGGGCGACCAGGTGTTGGGCCAGTCGCAGACCCGCGTACGGCCGGAGGTAGCACGGCCTCTCCGCAGCGGTGGTCGCCGCCCAGGCCGTCCGCCAGGCCTCGACCGTGTCCGTCAGCTCGGCCTCGATCAGGGGTGCCCAGATCTGCCGGGCGCGCACCGGCTCGACCTCCTCGTACGCCGACCGCACCCGCGCCGAGCGGCCGCCCCGGTCGATCCGGTCGGCGGCCCGAGCCGTGGTGGCCGCCAGCCACAGCAACGGGTAGCGGTGGGCGACGTGATAGCGATCCCAGTGCTCGAAGGCCACCTCCAGGTCGGCCCACGCCCGATCGATGTCACCCGTCGCGAGGGCCAGCTCGACGTCCAGCCGGATGACTTGGCTCGAGTACTGCGGGGCCACCTGCGGACCGGTGATCAAGCCGCGGAACTCGGTGAGGATGGCCTCGCCCTCGTCCAGGCGACCGGTCTGCAGCCGCAGCCAGCACTGGAGCAGCCGCAGCTGGGCCCGGAAGTGGGCCGGTGGATCCAGCTCCAGCGACCGCTCGATGAGCTGGTTCGCCCGGTCCCACTCCCCCAGTGCGAGCAGCGGCTCGGCCGCGTTGCCCGCGAGCATCGCGCCGGTCGACCGCTCCAGCCCGAGACCGGCCGCGACCTCCACCCCGGCCAGGGCCTGCTCCACCGCCTCCGCGTACCGCCCGGCCAGGCAGAGCGCATCGGAGTAGTTGATGCAGAACCGCAGCATCGTGCCGCGCGACCCCTGGCCGAGCTCGCCGGCCCGGACCAGCTCCACCAGTCCGTCGTCCTCATGACCGCGGATGACCAGACAGACCCCCAGGGTGTTCCGGGCGTGCGATTCGGTCACCGGGGAGCCCGCGACGACGGCCGCGGCCACCGCTTCCCGGGCCACGTCCGTGGCGTCGACCCCGGAGAGCGTGGAGACCATGGCCAGCTGGTTGAGGACCCGCGCGCGGAACTTCGGCTCCGCGTCCGCGGGCAGCAGGTCGGCGGCGGTCCGGAGCGCCTCGACGGCCCCGGGACGCATCAGGCTCGACAGCCGCTGACCCCGCTCGGCCCAGCGGTGGATGACGTCGGCGACCGGGGCATCGTCCGGTGACTCGGTCAGGGCCTGCTTGACGAGGGCGAGCGAGCGCTCGATCTCTCCCGCGTCCCGGGCGGTGGCCGCGGCCCGATCCAACAGGGACACGTGCGATCCCGCCACCAGCTCGGGATCGGCCACCCGGTCCCACAGCTCGAGGGCGCGTTCGTACATCTTCAACGACTCGAAGTGCGCCGTGGATCCCGCCTCCGCCGCCGTCAGGGACCAGCGGAACGCCTTGTCCACATCGTGCGCGGCCGACCAGTGGTGGGCGATCTCGACCGAGGCCGCTCCCGGTGCCAGCTCGGGCCGTTCCTCCAGCAGGGCGGCGAACCGGGCGTGCAGTCGCGTGTGCCGCCCGGGCAGCATGTCCTCGTGCACGACCTCGCGGAGCAAGGCGTGGCGGAAGAGGTAGCCGTCATCGTCCACGACGAGGATGCCCGCGTCCACCGCCTCACGCAGGTCGGTGTCGAGCTCCGCCGGTGAGCGGTCGCTGATCGCCTCGAGCAGCTCGTGCTCGACCCGGGGACCCGCGACGGCGGCGACCTGCACCGTCTCCTGGGCGCGGTCGGACAACCGCTGCACCCGGACGTTCAGGGCGTCGCGGAGGGTGTCGGGCATGTCCACGCAGCCGCGGGAGGCCGAGGTGGCGAGCTCGGTCACGAAGTACGGCAGGCCCTCGCTGCGTCGATGGACCAGATCCACCGCCACGCCACTCGGGGTCCGGCCGAGCAGGTGCGTGAGGAGGTCGGCGACCTCGGCTCGGCTGAGGCCACCGATCTCCATCCGCGTCACCCCGGCCAGACGGCCCACCTCGGCCAGGAAGGGCCGGAGCGGATGCCGTCGGTCCAGCTCGTCGGTGCGGTAGGTGGCGACCACCAGCACCGGGGCATCGCTCAGGGCGCCGGTCAGGAAGCGCAGCAGGTGGCGCGTGGACTCGTCGGCCCAGTGCAGGTCCTCGATCACGACGACGAGTGGCCCGGTGCGCGCGCTCGACTCCCAGAGCCGGGCCACCGCCTCGAACAGCTGCAGCCGAAGACCCTCGGGATCGCGCGGCGGGGTGATCAGATCCGGAAGCAGGGCACCCAGACCCACCCGGCTGGCACCGGCCCAGTCGAGCACCTGCTCGCGGCCGTGCCGGGCGATCAGCTCCCGCAGGGCCCCGACGATCGGTGCGTACGGCAGTCCGTCGCCCCCCAACGGCACGCACTGTCCACGGATGACCTGGGCACCGCGGTCGGCCGCGCTCGTCGCCAGGTCCCGCACGAAGGCGTCCACCACGGTCGTCTTGCCCGACCCGGCATCGCCGCCGACCAGCGCGAGCCGGCTCCCGTCGACCAGCACGCTGTCCAACAGGTCACGCAGTCGGGCCAGCTCCGCGGACCGGCCGACCAGCTCCGGAGCCACCGCGGGCGCGGCGGTCCGGGGAGGCAGGTGCGTGACCACGGTATTCATCGTGCCACCGACCGCTGACAGCGCCGAGGCACTTTCGCCGGCGGCAGCCGGCGTCCCGCTCACCGCCGCCGCTCAGCGGGGGGAGTCGCCGGCGGCGACGGTGGCGGTGGGTCGATGAGAGGCTCTGCGCGGAGCGGCGGGGGGTCGATGGGAGGCGCCGCGCAGAGCGGCGGGGGCGGGAGTCCGGGACAGCATCAGCCGCTCCCACCAGCGTCGCCGGCGAGGACCTCCCTGCCGGGCGAGGCGGGCGAGGCGCTCCTGAGCCGCCTCCTGCCGCAGGTCGGCGTGGTGCTGCTCGACCAGCAGCCCGATCGAGTAGTGGTTGCTCATGATGGGCCCCTCCGTAGATGATCCGACTCCTCTACGGTCGTGCTGAGGCGGCCCTCCGCACATCGGGCAGGTGCCTCATCTTCGACCCGCTCCGGACGGGGTGCCGGGTCTGAGGTAGCTGAGGTAGCTCAGATCCGGCACCAGCCGGGGCACGGGCGGTCCGTTCGGCGCCCCGGAGTCACGTCCGGTACGCCAGCCGCGACACCACCGGCCCGTATGACGCCCCGAAGTCACTCCCGGTACGCCAGGCGGGCACCGCCGGCCCGTTTGCCGCCGGAGAGTCATGTCCGGTACGCCAGCCGCGGCACTGCCGGTCCGTTTGGCGCCCCAGGGTCACGTGCGGTACGGCTTGTGCCAAGGACCTTCCGGCGCCCGCCCGCCTCCTAGGCGACCGAGGTCCAGGCAGAAGCGTTCCCGGCGCTGTCCTCGACGGCGGCCAGCACCCGCTGGACCTGCAGCGCGTCGTCGAAGGACGGCGTCGGCTGCCGCTGCTCGGCCAGAGCGGTGACCAGGTCGACGACCTGGTGGGTGAACCCGTGCTCGTAGCCGAGGCCGTGGCCCGGCGGCCACCACGCGCCGACGTACGGGTGCTCGGGCTCGGTGACCAGGATCCGGCGGAAGCCCTGCCGGCCCGCCGGGTCGCGGCCGTCGAAGAACTGCAGCACGTTGTTGTCCTCGAAGTCGAAGGCGACCGAGCCGTCGGTGCCGTTGACCTCCACCCGGAACGCGTTCTTGTGGCCGAGGGCGAAGCGAGAGGCTTCGAACGAACCGACAGCGCCCCCGTCGAACCGAGCCGTGAACAGGGCGGCGTCGTCGACTGTCACCTCACCGCGGGGCGCGCCCTCGGAGGTGTCCCCGTGGCCGCCCAGCCCCGACCGTTCGCCGGCCAGCGGCCGCGACGTCACGAACGTCTCGAGCAGCGCCGAGACCCCGGCGATCGACTGACCGGTCAACCACTGGGTGGTGTCGATCAGGTGCGCGCCGATGTCGCCCAGCGCTCCGGAGCCGGACGTGGTCTTGTCCAACCGCCACGTCATCGGCGCATCCGCGTCGTGCAGCCAGTCCTGCAGGTACTGCCCGCGGACGTGACGGACGGTGCCGATCCGTCCCTCATCGATCAGCTGCTTCGCGTACGCCAGCGCCGGTGTCCGCCGGTAGCTGTACCCGCACATCGCGTAGACGCCACGCGCCGCCGCCTCTCGGGCCGCGGCCGCCATCGCCTCGGCCTCCTCGACGGTGTTGGCCAACGGCTTCTCACAGAGCACGTGCTTGCCCGCCCGGAGTGCCGCGATCGCGATCTCGGCGTGCAGGTTGCCGGGGGTGCAGACGTCTACCAGGTCGACGTCGTCCCGCTCGATCAGCGCCCGCCAGTCGCTCTCGGTGGCCGCGAAGCCGAACCGGTCGGCGGCCGCGGTCACCGCCTCGGCGTTCCGGCCGGCCACCGCTGTCAGCTCGATCCGGCTGGGCAGGTCGAAGAACCGGGGGGCGTTGCGCCACCCCTGGGAGTGGGCCGCCCCCATGAAGGCGTACCCGATCATCCCGACCCGCAGCGTCTGCTCGCTCATCACACCTCTCCCGATCCGGTCGGCGTCCCCACTGGCGTCGACCCGTTCCGGCGCAGGTCGTTCCCGTCCGGATCGTTCCGGCTCAGATCGTTGCCGCTCAGACCGACGACCTCCAGCACCGATGTCCACCCTGCCAGAACCTCGCGGACCCGCGGATCCCGCTCGCTCGCCAGCGCCTTCTGGTACGCGTCCTGGACCACCGAGGCCAGCTCGATCCGCCGTCCTGTCTCGGCCGAACGCACAGCCGCCTCCACCATGGCCACGCTGAGCACGTTGGTGTGCACCTCGCCGTTCGGGACCACGTCCTCCCCAGCTTCACGGGCCCTCAGGGCGCTGACGAACTCGGCCAGCGAGCCGGCGATCTGCTCCGGCTCGGCGGGCAGGTCGGCGGCCAGCCGTACGCCTTCGTCGGTCTCCGCCTCCGGCGCGTGGTCGCCGTCCCAGAGGGCGGTCCCCTGCGCGGTGCCGAACCGCCAGTCCCCGTTCCAGGACGTCTCCGCTCCGGGCGCGCACCAGCTGCCGTCGAAGGTGAAGGTGACCCCGTCGCCGAACTCGAAGACCGCTGTCGCGGCGGCGTCCCCGGCGTACCAGCTCCAGGACGGGTTGTAGGAACGGCAGTAGACCGCGGTGGGCTCGGAGCCGATCAGCAGCCGGGCCAGGTCGAACTGGTGGATGGCCATGTCGATCAGCAGGGGATGCGACATCGCGTCCCGGAAGCCGCCGAAGTGCGGCGCCTTGAAGAACCGGCAGGAGGCCGACGCCACCGGACCCAGCTCGGCCAGCTGACCCCGCAGGGTCGTCACCGCCCGCCAGTAGCGGCGCGACTGCGACACCATCAGCAGCCGACCGGACAGCTCGGCGGCGGCCACCATCGACAGGCACTCCGCCACCGACTCGGCCAGCGGCTTCTCGCACAGCACCGGCAGACCCGCCGCCAGCGCCGCGGTGTTGACCGGGTGGTGCGCCGGCGGCACTGTCACGTCGACGACCGCGTCGGCGACCATCCCGCCGGCGAGCAGCTCGTCCACCGATCCGCCCACGGCCACCCGCTCGAACCCGTGCTCGGCTGCCGCGGCGGTCGCGGTGTCGACGGACAGATCCGCCAGGCCGACCAGCTCGACGTCGGGGTTCGCGGCGATGGTGGCGAGCCAGGCCCGCCCCATCCCCCCGGCCCCGACCTGGATCAACCGCAGGGGTGCCTCACTCAGCCGCGTCACCGGTCGGCGGACTCGTCGGCGCTGTGGTCCTCGATCGGACCGGTGTAGCCGCGGCCGTTGAAGAAGTCGTCGGTGTCGTAGCGCAGCAGGGTCGGCACCGCCCGCTCCGGCCGGTCGCTGTTGGCCCACTGCACCCCGTTGGCGATGACCTTGCGGACATCGCTGTGGTGGTAGACGGGGTAGTCCTGGTCGCCGGGGGAGAAGAAGAAGATCTTGCCGTGACCCCGCCGGAAGGTGCAGCCGGACCGGAACACCTCGCCGCCGGTGAAGGAGGAGATGAAGACCAGCTCGTCGGGGGCGGGGATGTCGAAGAACTCGCCGTACATCTCCTGGGCCGGGATGATGATCGGGTTCGGCACCCCCTGGGCGATCGGGTGGGTCGGGTTGACCGTCCACACCAGCTCCCGGTCCTGCTCGCTGCGCCAACGCAGGGTGCAGGTGGTGCCCATCAGCTTGCCGAAGATCTTGGACCAGTGGCCCGAGTGGAGGACGAGCAGCCCCATCCCGGCCAGGACGTGCTGGTGTACCCGCTCCACCACCTCGTCGGCCACCTCGCCGTGGGCGGCATGACCCCACCAGACGAGCACGTCGGTGGCGGCCAGGACGTCCTCGGTCAGACCGTGTTCGGGCTCGTCCAGGGTAGTGGTCGAGACGCTGGCCCGGTCGCCCAGGAACTCGCTGATCCCCTCGGCGATGGTGGTGTGCATGCCGTCGGGGTAGATCTCGCGGACGTGCGGCTCGATCTGCTCGTGGCGGTTCTCGCCCCAGACGAGGACGCGCAGGGTCGAGGTGTCGGTGCTGGTCATGAAAGGTCCTCCGATGTGGGTCGGTGCGGTGTGGCTGGGTGCTGGTTGCGTGCTGGTGCTACTTGACGGCCCCGCCGGTGGCCCCGGCGGCAATGTACTTCTGCGCGATGACGAGCAGGACGATGGCCGGGATCGCCGACAGGGTGGCCGTGGCCATCACCGGCCCCCAGTTCTGCACCTGGGCGCCCAGGTAGGTGAAGATACCGAGCGTCACCGGCCGCACGTCGCCCTTGGTGGTCAGGGTCAGGGCGAAGATGAAGTCGCTCCAGGCGAACAGGAAGGTGAAGAGCCCGGCGGTGATCAGCGAGTTGCGGGCGATCGGCACCACGATGGAGATGAAGGAGCGGAACAGCCCCGCTCCGTCGACCCGGGCGGCCTCGACGATCGAGGGCGGCACGCCGAGCATGAACGAGCGCATGATCAAGATCGCGAACGGGACCGCCGCCGTGGAGTTGGCGAAGATCAGTCCAGGGATCGAGTTCAGCAGACCGATGCTCTCGTACATGGAGTAGAGGCCGTTGGCGATCACGATGCCCGGGATCATCTGGGTGATCAGGATGAGCAGCAGCGCCACCCCCACCCAGCCGAACCGGAACTGCGCGAGCGCGTACGCACACGGCGTGGCCACGAGGAGCGTGATGATCACCGTGCCGGAGGCGATCAGCAGGCTGGTGATCAGGTTGCGGCCTTGGTCCCGGATCGCCACCTCGTAGCCGGCCAGGCTGGGGTCGGTGGGGATCAGGCTGGCGTTCAGCGTGTTGCCCGAGGCCTGGAAGGAGGCGTTCACCATCCAGTAGATCGGGAACAGCATGATCACCAGCAGGGCGATGGCGATGGCGGTGCGGACGTACCCACGTCTGGCTTCCTTGGTCATGGTCGGCTCCTCACTCGTCGATCTGGCGGCGGGTGGACCGCAGGTAGATGACCGCGAACACCAGCGAGAGCACGATCAAGATGTTGCTCAGGGCGGCCCCCTGGCCGAACTTGAACTCCACGAACGAGCGCTGGTACGACTGCAGCGCGATGGTCTGGGTGGCGTTGGCCGGGCCGCCGCCGGTCAGGCCGAGGATGATGTCGAGGACCTTGAGGGTGTAGATGATGCCCAGCATCAGCACCACCCCGACCACCGCCCGCAGGTTGGGCCAGGTGATGTGCCAGAACGCCCGCCAGCCGGTGGCGCCGTCCAGGGCCCCGGCCTCGTACAGCTCCTCGGGGATGTCCTGCAGCCCGCTGTAGAGCAGCGTCAGGTTGAACGGGATGCCGATCCAGACGTTCACCATGATCACCGCGATCAGCGCGTACTCCGGCGAGCTCAACCACGGGATCGGTGTGTCGATGAGACCGATGGTCTGCAGGAAGACGTTCAGGATGCCGGTGTCCTGGTCGAGGATCGACTTCCAGGTGGCGCTGGCCACGATCAGCGGGATCAGCCAGGGCAGCAGGAACAACGCCCGCAGCACCCCACTGAGCGGAAAGCTCTTGTGGAAGAACAGCGCCAGCAGCATCCCGATCACGAACTGGAAGGCGATCGAGGCGATCGTGAAGATCGCGGTGTTGGCCAGCGCCTTGGTGAAGATCGGGTCGGCGACCACTGTGGCGTAGTTCTCGAGACCGACGAACGGCGCCTTGCCGGTGAAGAAGGTCTTCAGGCTGTAGTCCTGGAAGGACATGGTCAGGTTCTTGATCACCGGGTAGCCGAACAGGGCGATCATCAGCAGCGCGGCCGGGACCACGAAGGCGATCTTGGCGAGCCGCTCCCCCTGTCGACCGCGACGGCGGCGGCGTGGGGCTGCGTCGGACGTGGTGGGCGACGCGGCGATCGTCGCTGCTTCGGTGCTCGACAACGAGGGCGTCCTTCCTCGGGAGTTGGTCCCGAGCTGTCAGCCTCCGTGGTCGTCGGAGCGACCACAGAAGCTGACAGCTGGGGTAGGTCGGACCTACTGCGCGCCGGCCTTGGCCATCGCGTCGGAGGCGGGCGCCTGACCGGTCAGGGTCAGCTGCACACCGGAGTAGATGATCTTGGCGGTGTCCGG
Organism: uncultured Actinomycetota bacterium; assembly: GCA_963794405.1. Taxonomy (GTDB): domain Bacteria; phylum Actinomycetota; class Actinomycetes; order Propionibacteriales; family Propionibacteriaceae; genus Microlunatus. Next base: position 1,669,930 of record CAWCDP010000009.1, on the reverse strand, counting down.
CCACTTCTCACCGAGCTTGCCGGTGCGCGAGCGGGCGGTGGAGACCTGGGTGGCGAAGGCCGCCATCTCCGGCACCTCGGCCGCGTACTTCTTGGCCAGCTCCAGGTTGGTGGGGATGACCGAGCGGTCCTTGGCGAACTGCATGGCCACGTCGTCGCTGTTCAGGCACTTGACGTACTCGGCGGCCTTGGCCTGCTTGGCCTCGTCGCCGGTGACCGGGACGGTCCAGGCCTCACCGCCCAGCGGGGCGACCGACGCCTGACCCTCCTTGTTCACCGGGAAGGTGGCGGTGCCCCAGTTGAGGTTCTTCTCCTCCGACAGGCTCGGGATGTTCCAGGGCCCGTTCAACATCATCGCGGCCCGCCCGGCCTTGAACTGGTCGGCCACGTCACCCTGGCTCCAGGTGACGACGCTCTTGGACGCCGACCCGTCGTCGACCAGGTCCTTCCACAGCTGCAGCGCCTCGGCGACCTCGGGGGACTTCAGGTTGGTCTCGTCACCCCCGTTGGTCCACATGGCCGGCAGGAACTGCCAGGCGCCCTCGTAGTCGGCGGTGCCGTCGAAGGCGAAGCCGTACTGCTTGCCCGAGGTCAGCTTCTTGGCGGTCTCCCTGAGCTCGGCCCAGGTCTTGGGCGGCTCGACCCCGGCCTTGGCCAGGATGTCCTTGTTGTAGAAGATCGCGATCGTGTTGGTGACCGGCTGGGCCCCGTAGAGCTCACCGTCGTAGGTGGCCGCCTGCACGACCCCCTCCTGGATGCCGTCACCGGTGATGCCGTACGTGCCCAGCGGCGCCAACGCGCCGGTGGCCGCGATCTGCTGGATGTCGGGGTTGTCGAGCATCAGCACGTCGGGCAGCGTCTTGGACGACGCCTGCTGCAGCACCTTGGCGATCAGCGTGTCGCCCGGGACGGTCTCCCGGTTGATGGTGATGCCGAGCTGCTTGGCGCAGGTGTCGAGCCCCTTCTGCACCAGCTGCTTGTCGGGATCGTTGTTGTAGTAGTCGAGGATCGACAGGCTGGTGACCTGCTCGGTCGCACCGGGGTCCGTGCCCGAGTCGGACCCGCCACCGCCGCACGCGGTGAGGGTCAGCGGCAGCGCGGCCGCGAGGGCGATGCCGGCGGCGATCTTCTGAGGAATCATCGCGCGATCAGCTCCTTTGCTGTGGAGTCGCTCGAATCCGGTATCAAAGCGGTTAACCGATACCTGACGAGGAGCGACAGACTCTTGTGTGGGTGGCGGTAAAGCGATTAACTACCGCTTGGTGCAGGAGTCTGTAGCCTCCGTGCTGGAACTGTCAAGGCCTCGGTGGACTCTTACGTCGATCAGTGGCCAGAATTCACCGGAAACGGCCGGAGAACCGGTCTGTCGAGAGGACGGGCCATGCCCACGATGCGCGATGTCGCCGATCACGCCGGCGTCTCGATCGCCACCGTCTCCTTCGTGGTGAACAACACCAAGCCCGTCACCGAGGCGACCCGCAGCCGGATCGAGGCCTCGATGCAGGTGCTCGGCTATCGACCGAACGCGGTGGCCCGGGCCCTGGCCAGTCGGCGGACCCGGATCCTGGCGCTGGCCTACCCGATGCTGGACCACCTGCTGGGCGGCTCCGGGATGGAGTTCATCATCGCGGCGGCGCGGACGGCGAGCGCGTACGGCTACCACCTGATGCTCTGGCCGGGGGCCAACGACGGCCGCGAGCTGACCGAGCTGGTCGGTCAGCAGCTGGTCGACGGCGTGATCTTGATGGAGGTCCAGCTGGACGATCCGCGGGTGGCGGCGCTCAGGGCCACCGCGACGCCGTACGCACTGATCGGGCGGACCGCCGACCCCACCGACAGCCTGCACGTCGACATCGACTTCCAGCAGTCCACCGACGAGGCCGTGCAGCACCTCTACGACCTCGGGCACCGCCACATCGTGTTCGTCACCGGAACCCAGGACCGGGAGAGCTACTACAACTACGGACCGTACGTGCGCACCGAGCAGGCCTTCCGCAAGGTGACCGAACGTCTCGGGGTGGCGCCGGTGATCGTCGAGTCCGGTCAGGACACCACCGCAGGCCGGGATCTCGCCCATCGGCTGTTCGCCGAGTGCCCCGACACCACGGCTGTCCTGGTGCTGAGCGAGTTCGCCGCCATCGGGCTGCTGACGGGGCTGATCCACCGCGGCGTACGGGTGCCCGATGACGTGTCGATCATGTCGATGCTGACCTCGGACGAGATGGCCACCTACACCCAGCCCTCGTTGACGATCATGCGCTCACCCGGCACGGGATTGGGCGAGCTGGCCGTCGACCAGCTCGTGCAGCAGATGACCAAGGGCACCCGGCCCAGCCCGGTTCTGCTGCCGTCGATCCTGGTCCCCGGGGAGTCGACCGCCGCCCCGCCGAGCATCCCGTACGGGCGCCGCTGACTCAGTCCAGGACGAGCCGGACCACCGCCCGACCGGCCGCTGCCGGCGACTCCCGATGGCGTACGACGACGCCGAACCCGGCGCTCTCGAAGAGGCGGACGGTGCCGTGCCAGAGCGACGAGCCCGGACGCTTCTGACCCTCGGTGTCCACCGGATAGCCCTCCAGCACGGCGATCTCCTGATCGCCGGCCCACTCCACGACCCCTTTCAGCAGGGCGGTGGCGACACCCCGACGTCGGGCCCGGGTCGCGATCACGAAGCATACGACCGACCACACAGGTCCGTCGACCGCCGGCAGCTCGTGCGCCGTCGCGGTCAGCAGCCGGGTGTGGTCCAGCCGGGGGAAGTGGCTGCGGGGGCCGATGCTCACCCACCCGACCGGCCCGTGGTCGTCGAGCGCGATCTGGCCGGCCTTGGCCCCGCTCCGGTGCGCAGACCGGATGGCCTCGCGGTGGACCTCACGTCGGGCGGGCGCATCAGCGGCATCGAACGTGTCGGGCGACATCCGCAGGAAGGCGCACTGGCAGTTCCGCGGATCACCGCGGAGGAAGAGCTCGTCGAGGGCCGGGAGATGACCGGGGGTGATCGGCTCGATCCTGAGACCCCCGAACGCCATGGGGGACAGCGTAAACACGATGGGTCCCGCCCGGTAGAGGAACCGACACCCCGATCGATCTCCGCGAACCTGCGACTCCATCAAGCCTTCCGACTCCGCTCGGGTTCGAACCCGAGCGAAGTCGGGCGGGCTGCCCTCGGGACCGGCTCCGTCAGTGACCTCGGGACCGGCTCGGTCAGCGCGAGCGGGTGGACGGCACCATGGATCCCACGATGGTGCGCGAGATCGCTCGATCGACCAGATCCAGGACCTCGGCCTGGGTGCGGTTCGGCGCATCGTTCCAGGCCGTCAGGCTGCGCAGCCGATCCCGGCGCTGGGCCGGCGAATAGGCCCGCCCGGGCGGAAAGGCGTCGTGTCCGAGCCGCTCGTGCATCGCCTCCCGCAGCTCGTCGGTGGCCCGCCAGACATCGGCGACCGACGCCACCCGGTCCGGGTCGTCGGCCAGGCGGATCATGATCCCCACCAGACAGCCCCCGACCACCGACGCCCCCGGAGCGCGCAGGGCGAACGACTCCGTCGGTGTCGCCGGCCGGGTGCTCCCGTCCTGCTGCCGGACGGTGAACCACCCTCCGCCGCCGCTCCAGCCGCCGGCGGCGACGATCGACCTCGTCTCCTCGAGCAAGTCCCGGACGCGGCTCAGCTCACGCAGCCACAGCTCTCGGTCCGTCTGCGGAGCGTCCGGTCCGTAGTCGGGTGCCGGCGGTCCGGCCGGCAGGAGCGCCTCCCGCACGCGGAGCAGCAGCACCCGCCAACCGGTCACCGGTGTCTGTCGGTCTGTGTCCTCCACCGCGCCACCCTTCCTCCACGGATCCTTGATCACGAGCATGCGCCCGAGGCGACCGCAGAGCAAGAGCGCTTCGTCCGATGCCGCCGTTTACGTTGTCAACGGCAGGAGGTAGAACTGGTCCATGGTGCGTCTGCGGACCGTGTCCCCCACCGATCCCGGCTGGACGCGACGCCGCGCCGGCAAGGGCTTCGTCTACCTCGACCAGCTGGGAGTCCGCCTGCCGCCGGAGGACCGGGAGCGCTGCCAGCGCCTGGTCATCCCTCCCGCCTGGGAGGAGGTCTGGATCTGCCAGCGTCCGAACGGTCACCTGCAGGCGGTCGGCACGGACGCCGCCGGTCGGCGGCAGTACCTCTACCACCCCGAGTGGCGCCGCAAGCGGGACGAGTCGAAGCACGACCGCGTGCTGCAGGTGGCCGCCCGGCTACCCCGGGCCCGCCGCCGGGTCGCTGTCCATCTCCAGCTCGAGGGCATGCCGTACGAACGTGCGCTGGCCACCGCATTCCGCTTGCTGGATCTTGGCTTCTTCCGGATCGGCGGGGAGGCCTACGCCGAGGCCAACCACTCCTACGGGCTGGCCACCATCCGCAAGGAGCACGTGACGGTGGAGAACCGCGACGTCGTCTTCGACTTCGTCGCGAAGTCCGGGCAGGAGCGGTACGTCGCCCTGGCCGACGATCTCGTCCGAGCCTCGGTTGCCGATCTGCTCCGGCGTCGCGGTGGTGGGCCTGAGCTCCTGGCCTACAAGGACGGGCGCCGCTGGAAGGACGTCACCTCGACCGACATCAACGCCTACGTCAAGGAGCAGGTCGGCGGTGAGGTGTCGGCCAAGGACTTCCGCACCTGGCACGGCACGGTGATCGCGGCCGTCGCCCTCGCCGCCGCGAACGTGGACGCGACCACGGCGACCGCCCGCAAACGTGCCGTCAGCTCGGCCATGAAGCAGGTCTCGACGTACCTGGGCAACACCCCGACGGTAGCGCGGGCCTCGTACGTCGATCCACGGGTGATCGACCTGTTCGCCGACGGGGTGACCATCTCCCCGAAGCTCGCGTCCTTGGACGACGACCTGTCCGACGGCACCACCCACGGCAAGGTCGAGCGCGCCGTGCTCAACCTGCTGAAGGTCTGAGCCGACGCTCGGTCAGGACCGGGTGCCGCTCAGCCCTCTGGTCGGCCCGAGGATGCCGCGACCCAGGATCCAGGCGACGACGTACGAGCCGAGCAGCAGGATCGACATCATCACACCGAACCGCAGCAGGAACGGGTTACCGAACGGGTCGGCCAGGCGCTGCAGGACGACCGCGACCAAGCTGAGCGGGTCGGTGACGACGTCCCAGGAGTTGAAGCGCGGGAAGCGACCGAGGTAGACCCCCGCCGCACTCAGCACGAGTGAGCTCACGGCGACGACCCAGCCCAGAACACGCCCTGCTCGCGCCTCGACGACGTGGTGCACGATGAGGAGCGAGGCCAGTCCGAGTGCGAGACCGGTGGCGGCGAAGGTGCCGATCAGCGCGGCGTCGAACCAGAGCGGCACCCCGCCCGCCCGACCGAGGTGGATGAAGTCGGTCAGGATGTACGGCGCGTTGGGCAGGAACAGCAACCAGCCCGCGCCGAGGACCCACAAGAGGGGACGCGGTCCCCCACGACGGTGGACTGCCGCCACCCCGAGCGACAGCACGAAGGGGATCCAGGCGAGGAACAGGTTCCAGGTCAGGAACGTGAAGGCGGGCCGACCGGCCCGGTCCATCCGCACGGCGAGCAGCCCGACGGAGGCCAGCGACATGACGACCAGAGCCAGGCTCAATCCGACCAGCCAGGACACGGTGCGACGACTCGCGGGGTCGGACCACCTCAGTCGTGCGGGCATGAGGAAAGTCTGCCCGACCGGTCCCAGCGGTGCCGACAGTTCGGCCCACCCGGTCAGGGTCGGCCGTCGTCCGCGTTCGCCTCCGCGACATCACGCACGTACGCGGCCCGGAAGTGCGCGATCGCGGCCAGGGCCTGGTCGGTGTCATCGGCCGGGATGCCGCGCCGGCCGTGGGCCCAACGGACGTAGGGACCCAGCAGATCGGGCAAGGTCAGCAGCGGGTCCAATTCGTGGTGCAGCGTGGTCGGCCAGAGGTAGCCCAGACCCAGCTCGAGTCGAACGGCGCTCGGCAGCAGCGGGTCCGCGGACGTGTCGCGGGCGAGGCCGAGGAGAGCATCGACGAGCACGGCCCGATCCGCCGGGTCGGTGAGCACCGCCCCGTCGGTCGATCCGGCGAACTCCGACACCAGCTCCTCGATCTCCTCCAGGGACCACTCCCGAGGCACCCGGCCCCGGCCTCCGGGCGGGCACAACCGCAGCGTCCACTCCAGCAGCGGACGCGCCTGTGGCCAGCTGTCGGACTCGAACGGTGGCTCGGCAGTCCGCCCGACGGCGATCGCCTCGGCGAGCCAGGTCCGCGCGTCGGCGGGGGCCAGGTCCCAGGCCTCCATCCCCGTCTCGCCGCTCGCGGTCAACGCCTCCTTGACCGCGGTGAGGGGCGCCGGGACGACGAAGCCGTCCTTCAGGGCGCCGTCGGCGTTGAAGTCGACCAGACCGATCACCGTGAGGTCGAACTCACCCACCCGCAGGGCGACGACGACGTCGGTCGAGTCCCGCAGCGGATCTGTGGTCTGCCAGGCGGCGACCACCTCGGCGTCGGCCAACGGCAGCAGCCACGGCGGCACCGTGCCGGGAGCGAGGCTCGCGGCCACCTCCTCGACCAGTCGGGGGTCCGGCAGCAGCTGGGCCACGGTCCAGGCGAGCGCCTGCAGCCGCTCGTCACCGGAGTCGAGGAACATCGCCACGAACTCCTGGGGCTGCGGCAGCCGATCATGCGCCTCGGCGCCGGACCTCGAGGCGTCCGGGTCGAGACCGGCGATCAGGGAGCTCGCCAGCATCACGATGTCGATCGGGTGTCCCGCGGCCAAGGCGGCTCCGACCTCGTCCTCCAGCTCCGTGCCGGTTTCGACCTGGGCCCGCGACTGCTCGGCGGCGGCCCGCTTGCGCGGATCTCCGCTGGATCCGTGCCGGGACGAGGTGCGTTTGGCCATGGGTGAGGAGCGTAGTGCTCGTCCACGGCGAGAGTGACCGCCGACCGGGGCGAAGAAAGTTCCGACGAGCTGTCGATCGGGCCGCCCGCCGTGCGTAGAGGGGGTGTCAGAATCGACCAGAGGCGAGGAGCCACACCATGAAGTACGTGCTGATGTACACCAACCGCCCCGACCTGGATGCCGCGGTGCCGCCGGAGCGCCAGCAGGCGGTCTACCAGGCCGTCTACGCCTGGTTCGGCGCGAACGAGGCGTCGTTCGCGGACGGCGGTGCCGAGCTGCTCGGTCCCGAGACCGCCACCACCGTCCGGTACGCAGACAGCGGGGACCGCGTCGTGGTGGACGGTCCGTTCTCCGAGGCCAAGGAGAACATCGGCGGCTTCAGCGTGATCGACGTGCCCGACATCGACGCGGCGATCGCGCTGGTGAAGACCTGGCCGCTGCTGGAGCTGCCGGGCAACTCGGTCGAGATCCGGCCGATGGTCGTCGACTACAGCCACATGCAGGGCTGATCGAGGTCGGCCGTGGACGACCCAGGCGTCCCGGACACGGCGCTCGCCCAGATCGTCCGGGACGAGGCCGGTCTGATCGTCGCCTCGCTGTACCGCCGCATCGGTGACTTCGACGTCGCCGAGGAGGCGGTGCAGGAGGCGGTGATGGCCGCGCTGCGGACCTGGCGGATCGAGGGAGTCCCGCCGAATCCGGGCGCCTGGCTCACGCTGGCGGCCCGGCGGCGGGCCATCGACCGCCTTCGGCGCTCCGTCCGCGAGGAGAGGACCGTCGACGCCCTCACCTTCGCCGACAGCCGAGCCCGGTTGCTGGCCGAGGTCGATGCCGACCCGGCCCTGGGCGCGCCCGGCGCGGCGGCAGGCGCCGGCGACGCCGCCGACGAGCGGATCCCGATGCTCTTCGGCTGCTGTCATCCGGCACTGCGGGTGGAAGCGCGTCTCGCGCTGATGCTGCGGGCGGTCGTCGGACTGACCACGGCCCAGATCGCCCGGGCGTTCCTCGTGCCGGAGGCCACCATGGCCCAGCGGCTGGTCCGGGCGAAGAAGAAGATCGGCGCCGTCGGCATCGCCTTCGAGATCCCGGTCGGCCGGGAGCGGGCGAGTCGGCTCGACGAGGTGCTGACCGCCATCTACCTGACCTACAACGCCGGCTACCTCTCCCGGGCGGACGGCGGATTGACCGAGGACTCGATCTGGCTGGCCGAGCTGGTGGCCCGGGCTCTCCCCGACGAGGCGGAGACGTGGGGCCTGCTCTCCCTGCTGACCAGTCTGTCGGCGCGGTCCCGCACCCGGTTCGACGGCGCCGGCCGGCTGGTCCTGCTGGCCGATCAGGACCGGGCCGCCTGGAACGGGGAGGATCTCGCTCGCGCGGAGGGGTATCTGGTGCGCTCGGCCGAGCTCCGGCGTCCCGGGCGGTTCCAGCTGCAGGCGGCCATCGCCGCCTGTCACGCCGACGCGGCCTGCTGGGCGGACACGGACTGGCTGCAGATCCTGACCCTCTACGACCTGCTGCTGACCCACGACCCGTCCCCGGTCGTGCGCCTCAACCACGCCATCGCGCTCAGTCACGTCTCGGGACCCGGGCCGGCGCTGGCCGAGCTGGGCGAGATCGAGGACCGGCTGGGCGACTACCACCTGCTGCACGCCACCCGGGCCCAGCTGCTCACCGACCTCGGTGACCTGGACGGCGCGCGGGACGCGAACCTGCGGGCTCTCGCGCTGACCGACAACCCGGCCGAGCAGGACCTGCTGAGGCTGCGGATCGCGCGCATCGACGGGTGAGGCGCAGTGCTCCCGTCCAAAGCCTCGCGCAACCCCCCGAGGGGGTGGGAGCATGTCGGCTGAGCCCATCTGGGTCTCCTCGGCGCAGCAGTGGAAGGGACACACCATGAGCAACTCCGGCTCTCGGCCCGTACTCGACGTCAACGGCAAGCTCCTCGGGACCGGCGCGGTGCTGCTGTGCCTCGGCGGCGCCGTGCTGATGACCGGGGCAGCACTCGCCTCGGTCGCACTCGCGCAGGCCGCCAAGAAGTGGATCGACCAGCTGGACGAGTCCCCGGCGGTGATGGCTCAGCGGCATCTGCACCATCTCAAGGTGGCCGCGGAGGCGGGGACCAAGGCCTGGCGGGACGAGACCGCCTGAGGCCGTCGCTCCCCACTGCTGGGCGGAAACGCCCAGTGGCAGGTGCCTGCTGGCATCCGATCCGAGCCTCGGCCCGGAATAGGTGGTCGCGCGGGCAATAGGCTTCGCGTGCGATGTGGCACGCCGGCCGCATCCCCCGTCACCCTGTTCGACCCGCCAGCGCCCGACTCCTGCTACGGAATGAGCCATCGTTCATGATCGAGTTCAGGTCCGTGAGCAAGGAGTTCCCGGACGGCACCGTGGCGGTCGAGGACTTCAGCTTCACCCTCCCGTCCCATCGCACCACGGTGCTGGTGGGTTCCTCTGGGTGCGGCAAGACCACGCTGCTGCGGATGATCAACCGGATGGTCGATCCCACCTCCGGGCAGGTGCTGATCGACGACGTCGACGTCGCCGGCCAGGACAAGGTGCAGCTGCGCAGGCGGATCGGGTACGTGCTGCAGGCGGCCGGTCTGCTGCCGCACCGGACCGTGATCGACAACGTCGCCACCGTGCCGGTGCTGAACGGCGTGGCCCGGTCGCAGGCGCGTGCCCAGGCGCTGGAGCTGCTCGACAAGGTCGGTCTGGACCGCGGCCTGGCCCAGCGCTATCCCCGCCAGCTCTCCGGTGGCCAGCAGCAACGGGTCGGCGTCGCGCGTGCGCTGGCCAGCGACCCCGACATCTTGTTGATGGACGAGCCGTTCGGTGCGGTGGACCCGATCGTCCGCGCCGATCTCCAGGTCGAGCTGAACCGGCTGCAGCGTGAGCTCGGCAAGACCATCGTGTTCGTCACCCACGACATCGACGAGGCGTTCACCCTCGCCGACCAGGTCGTGATCTTCCGCAAGGGCGGGGTGATCGCCCAGGCCGGCACACCGGCGGAGATCCTCGCCGCCCCGGCGGACGCGTTCGTGTCCAGCTTCATCGGTGCCGACCGGGGCGGCCGCGACCTCTTCCTGCAGCAGCGGGACGGCGACGGCGGCCTGACCCTCGTCGTGGACGCCGACGGACGACCGCTCGGCGTGCTCGATGCCGGATCGGCCGAGCCACCCGCGTCGGGAGGCACTCCCCCGTGAGCTGGACCTGGGCCAATCTCGACCTCATCGGCGAGCTGACCCTCAATCACGTACGGCTGGCCATCATCCCGATCGTGGCCAGCTTCTTCCTGTCGATCCCGCTGGGTTGGCTCGCGAACCACAACCGGTTCCTCCGGGCGATCGTGATCACCGGCGGCAGCCTGCTCTACACGATCCCGTCGCTGCCGCTGTTCGTCATCCTGCCGCTGGTCATCCCCACCCGGGTCCTGGACGAGACCAACCTGGTGGTGGCCCTGACGATCTACGGTGTGGCGATCATGGCCCGCTCGGCGTCCGACGCCCTCGCGTCCGTGCCACCGGTCACCCTCGACGCCTCCACCGCGATCGGCTTCGCACCGCGCGGCCGCTTCCTCCTGGTCGAGCTCCCGCTGGCCGGGCCGGTCCTGCTCGCCGGCATCCGGGTGGTCTCGGTCAGCACCATCGCCCTGGTCTCGGTGGGGGTGATCATCGGCTCGGCCAACCTCGGCTACCTGTTCCAGAACGGCAAGCAGCGGGGCATCCTCGAAGAGGTCGTGGTGGGGATCGTGATCAGCCTGCTGCTCGCCCTGATCTTCGATCTGGTCATCGTCGGGATCGGTCGGCTGTTGATGCCGTGGCACACCGACCGTGGCTTCCTCCGGCGCGGGCGGCGCGCGTCCGGGCCGGTCGAGGTCTCAGCGCTCGACGTGTCGACGACGGGTGCGCGATGAACCTGCTGCTGAGCGCGCTGGCCTGGATCTTCGATCCGGCGAACTGGGTCCCGGGCAGCCAGAGCCCGCTGCCGATCCAGGACCGGCTGATCGAGCACCTGATCTACACCGGCGTGACCATCGTCATCGCCGCAGTGATCGCGCTGCCGCTCGGTTTCTACATCGGCCACACCGGGCAAGGGCCGCCAGTCGGTGATCGCGTTCACCGGCTCGATGCGCGCGCTGCCGACCCTGGGCGTGCTCTTCTTCCTGTTGATGGTCTTCGGCTACTTCATGTCCTACGACCGGGCCCCGATCGTCGGTGCGACGATCGCCTTCGTCCTCCTGGCCATCCCGTCCATGCTGGCGGGCGCGTACTCCGGTCTGGAGTCGGTCGACCGCCAGGTGATCGACGCCGCCCGGGCGAACGGCATGACGGAGTGGCAGATCCTCACGCAGGTGGAGATCCCGCTGGCCCTGCCGCTGATCGTGGGCGGGATCCGCGCCTCGGTGCTCCAGGTCGTCGCCACCGTGACGATCGCCTCGTACGCGGGACTGGGCGGCCTCGGCCGCATCATCACCAGCGGCATCGGACTCAACGACTACGACCTGATCCTCGGCGGGGCCATCCTGGTCACCGTCCTGGCGCTCGCGCTCGACGGGCTCTTCGCCCTCCTCCAACGAGCGACCGCCACCAAAGGGCTGACCGACGACACCAGCGCGCGCCGCCCACGACTTGCTCGCTCCTCCACCAGCACGCTCACCAACGCGTGAGACGAAGGGAAACCACCATGACCACAGCCCATCGACGGGTGCCCCTGCGACTGGCCGCAGCCGCGGCCACCGCCCTCGCCCTGATCGCCGCCCTGACGGCCTGCGGGTCGAGCGATCCGACGGCCCCGGCCTCCACCGCCCCCTCCGGCAGCAACAAGATCGTGGTCGGCTCGTTCGCCTTCCCCGAGAGCGAGATCCTCGGCGAGATCTACGCCCAGGCGCTCACGGCCAAGGGCGTCGAGGTCGAGACCAAGTTCAACATCGGCCCGCGGCAGCAGACCATCCCGGCCCTGCGCGACGGCTCGATCAACCTCATCCCCGAGTACAACGGGAACCTGCTCGCGTTCTACAACCCCGAGTACACCGAGCGGACCACCGCTGATGTGGACAAGGCTCTCGGTGCGGCCGTGGCCAAGGACAAGCTCCGCGTCCTGACGTCGGCCACCGCGGAGGACAAGGACGCCTACGTGGTGACCAAGAAGACCGCCACCGACAAGGGACTCACCCAGATCGGTGACCTGAGCAAGCTGGTGCCCGTTCAAGCTCGGCTCGAACCCGCAGTTCGGTGAGCTCGGCTACGGGATCCCCGGTCTGAAGAGCGTCTACGGGGTCGGCACCGAGAAGGGCCAGGTCACCTTCGTCCCGATCGAGGACTTCGGTGGTCCGGACACCGTCAAGGCCCTGGTCGACAACACCGTGCAGGTGGCCGACATCTACACCACCTCCCCGGCCCTGGTCGCCAACGACCTGGTCGTCCTCGAGGACCCGAAGAACATGATCTCCTCGCAGAACGTCGTCCCGCTGGTCTCCGACGCGGTCTACTCCGATCAGCTCGCGGAGACCCTGAACGCCGTGTCCGCGAAGCTGACCACCGAGGACCTGATCGCCCTGCGCGACCGGGTCGAGGGCACCGAGAAGGCCTCGGCCTCCGTCGCGGCCAAGGACTGGTTGACCCAGAAGGGCCTGCTCTAGCCGTCGGGTCCCTGCGAGGCTCGCATCCGGTTGTTGCGGGCCTCGTGGGTGAGCTCGGCGAGCCCGAGATGCTCCAGCAGGGGCGGCAGATACATGCCGAAGCGTCCGCGATAGCCGTTGCGGAGGCCGTACCAGCCGCCGACCGGGTTGTCGGGCGAACGTCCGAACGCCTCCACCGTGGCGTCCTTGGCCGGCTTCTTCTCATCCGCCGCACCGAGGTCCACCCAGTCACCCTGGGCGACCAGCCAGCTGTGCAGATCGTCGATCGCCCGACGGCGGTACGTCAGCTTCGTCGATCCGACCTGACAGACGAGCACCTCGTCATCGGCCGGGTCCACGTACATCTCGTACGACGACGTGCCCGGCGCGGTGGTGAGTCGCCAGGGATCGTCCTTGGTGCCAGCGCTCACGATGTCCCCCTTCTCGAGGTCGGACGGCCGAGAGCGTCCGGACCCGCTACCACTGTGGCCCTCCACGCCGGACGTGTCACCTGTTCGGCTGATCTGCCCCTCGGAGCTGCCCGTCGAACGCGGGCGAGTGCACGGAGACTGGGGTGATGAGCGATGCCACGACGCCAGAGTTCCTGATCCCCAGCGTCAGGATCGACGGACCCGTCCGGCTGGTCGATCCGGACCCCACCTGGGCCGACCAGTTCGCGCGCGAGAACGAACGCATCCGAGCCGCTCTCGGTGAACGGGCACTGCAGATCGAGCACGCCGGCTCGACCTCGGTGCCGGGTCTCGCGGCGAAACCAGTGATCGACATCGTTCTCGTGGTCGCCGACTCCGCCGACGAGTCCGCGTACGTTCCCCCGTTGGAGAACGTCGGCTATCGGCTCAAGCTTCCGGGAGCCGTCCTGGCACGAGCACCGGCTCCTGGTGGACGTGCCGACCGTGCAGATCCACGTGTTCTCCGCCGGTTCGACCGAGGTGGTCAGGATGCTGCGGTTCCGCGACCGGCTCCGTAGCAACCCGACCGACCGCGAGCTCTACCAGCGCACGAAGCGCGAGCTCGCCGTTCGCCACTGGGCCTACGTCCAGGACTACGCAAACGCCAAGACGTCGGTGATCGAGGCGATCATGGCCAGGGCGGACCACGACGACCATTGACCTGGGCGGACGCTCGGACTCAGCCGCCGATGATGACCGTCGGGCAGCCGGGTCCCGGAGCGATCGGTGTCCCGTGCATGGACAGATCCGCCACCCGAGCGGCCGGGAAGCCGCCGATCATCACCGTCATGCTGCCCATGGCGATGCCGTTGGGCGCCGGGCTCACGCAGACGATGCCGCCGGGAACGCTGTTCGCGACCGCGGCCATCATGCCGCCGATCAGCACCGTGGGCACCGCTGCGGCGGGGCTGATGGGTCCCCCGACGTGCGGCTTGGGTCCGTCCATGAGGGGGCAGACGACCATGTCACCGACCCGGAGTGCTGGCCCTGTCGGCACGTCACCACCCCGTCTCTCTGACTCGGGCACGATCCTGGGTTGACCGGTCCGAGGCGTCCGGCCTCCAGACTCCAGTCAGCTCCTCACCGGTAGCAGAGGCGGCCGTGCGTCCGATCGGGCACCGTCAGTTGCCCGGACGGGCAGCAGCGAGTGGCCCGCCCACCGGCGCGCCCGCCCTTCACCCCCCAACCGACTCCGCAGAAATCGCTCATTGACGTGTGGTGATGGAGGCGCTAACTTCACAAGCACAGAGGGCGTGGGAGCGCTCTCACGACTAGCACGACAGGCTTGCGAGACACCGGGGGCGGTCCGCAGGCAGCGCAGAGTCCCTGAGACGCAGGGCTTCTGTTCAGGCTCGGTACGACGACGTACTAGGTGAAAGAGGCTCCACATGTCGCTCCGCCCCATCACGGCCGCACTCCTGATGGCCCTGCTCCTCCTCTCGCTTCCTCCCACCACTCTCCGGGCCGCGGCCGCCGACGACTGGACCGTGGTGTTCCAGGACGACTTCGACGGCGCCGGTCTGCCGTCAACGACCGGTTGGGACGTCACCGCCGGTACCGGATATCCCGGCGGTCCTCAGAACGGCTTCGGCACGGACGAGATCGAGACCATGACTCGTTCGACCGAGAACATCCGGCGGCAGGACGGCTTTCTCCGGATCACCCCGCTGCGCGATGCCGAGGGACGGTGGACCTCGGGACGCGCCGAGACCACAGCTGACTACAAGCCCGCTGACGGGGCGGTCATGCGCATGGAGTGCAAGCTGGCCATGCCGGACGTGCACGGGGAGGACGCCAAGGGCTACTGGCCGGCCTGCTGGGCGCTCGGGGCCACCCAGCGCACCCAACGGTGGGACTGGCCGGCGTCGGGCGAGCCGGACCTCGCCGAGTCCGTGAACGGGGTCAACCGGAACTGGTCGACCCTGCACTGTGGCTACGCGGCGCAGTGGGGCGGGCCGTGTGCGGAACCGGTCGGCTTGAGCAACGGTGGTGTCGCCCCGGATAGCGGCGACGTGTGGGGACAACAGCACGTGTACGCCTTCGAGTGGGACCGCTCCGGCACCGAGGACGTGATGCGTTGGTACCTGGATTCGAAGCAGGTCCACACGGTCCGCCAGTCCATGGTCCCGGCCGACGTGTGGGCCACCCTGAGCAACCACGCCGGCTACCGCCTGATCCTCAACGTGGCCATCGGCGGCCAGTTTCCCGCGGCTCTCGGTGGTGGCCCCACACCGGCCACCCGCCCGGGAGCTCCGATGCTCGTCGACTACGTGAAGATCGCGTATCGCGGCTCCGGAGCGAGCCCGAGTCCGTCGGCCACTCCGAGCGCATCCCCTACGGTTCCGTCGCCCACACCCACGTCACCGACACCTCCCCCACCGTCACCCACGCCGACCGCCAGCCCGTCAGCCTCGGCGACCCCCTCCGCCTGCTCGCCTGAGCCCTCTCCCACGACGACCGCCGGCCCTGTGGTCGACCCGAACCAGACGGCGGTGATCGAGGCTGAGAACTACGCCACCCAGCAGGGTGCACGCAGTGGCGACGGCGCGGTCGAGCTGAGCAACGGCGATCTGGTGGCCTACGACCTCGACTTCGGCACCAGGGAGAAGAGAAGCTTCGTCGCTCGCGTCGCCTCGGGGATCACCGACGGATCGAGTGCCCTGCTCGAGGTCCGTCTGGACTCCGCCACGGCCGCTCCGATCGGTTCGTTCGCGGTCGGTGCCACCGGCGGCTGGGGCTCCTATCGGGACATCCCCGCCAACGTGGCCGCGACGACCGGTCGGCACCGGGTCTTCCTGACGGTGAAGTCTGCCGGCGACCAGCCCGCCCTGAAGATCGACAAGCTCGTCTTCGGCGTGACCCCGGCTGTCACGTGGTGACGGCTCACCCGCGCACCCGAGGACGCGTAGACCCCCCGGTCGGGCGGCTCTCGGTGCACGTGAGTCGGCGAGGAACCGAATCCTGCTGTGAACCGGGCGCGTCGGGGGGCTTCGCCGGATCGAGATCGCCGAGTCCTGCCCGCCCCGTCCGCTACTGTCTGCGAGTCGGCCTTCGGTACGAGTGTTGTCGCACGTCGGTAGGTGGGTCGGGCGACGTCTTCCCGGCCCGTCCTTCCGGGAGGTGGAGCGCCGCCAGCACCTCGTCGGCACGCAGCGCCCAGTCGTGCTGGGCCACTGCGGCACGTCGCTTCTTCATCAGCTCGGGCGTCCGCGTCACCCCGAGAGTGCGCTGGACCGCGTCGGCGAACTCCGCGGGCGGTCGGTGATGCTCACCTCTGCTGTGTGGAAGGCGCGGATGCCGGTCAGATCAGTGGACACCGAGCCACGCCCGGCAGCGAGGTACTCGATGGTCTTGAGCGGTGAGCTGGCCTGGTTGAACGCCGAGGGTCGATAAGGCGTGAGGCCGACGTCGACCAGGCGGAGGTAGGACGGAATCTGCTCATAATGGCGCTCGCCGATCCAGCAGACGTTCGGCCGTCGAACGAGATCGTCGAAGCGCGCACCCCCGAAGTGGTGGTGGCGCGGGCCCACCAGCAGCAACGACAGCGGCCGGCTGGCCACGGCCTCGAGATGGTCGAGACTGATCCGCTCCGAGAGATGACCCACCAGCCCGGCAATGGGGTGCCGCAGGTGGACATCGTCGGGGATGGCCTGCTCGTCGACGTTGGTGAGAGTGCTGAGGTCGCAGCCGTTGGGGATCACCTCGACCCGTGGATGGGCCAGTGCACGGTATTGGTCGGCCAACACCTCGGACACGGCGATGACGACGTCAGCGCTCGCGGTCTGCAGCGCCTGGATGTGGTGGGTCCGCCGGCTCGCACACCCATCAGCTGAGCACCCGCCACCCAGTCGTCAGTCGCGTACAAGACCCGCCGAGGGGCCGACAGCATGGAGATGATCGGCGACGGACAGGCCACGATGACCGCGCCGGCCCGAGTCTGGAGGGTGGCGAGAGCGTCGGTCACCGTGTCAGCCACAAGGCGGTGCAGCAGACGGTGCAGGCCGGTGCGATACATGCCCGGTGGCACGCGTGGCGTGATCCGCAGCACTCCCGGATGCACGTCGGTTCGACCCGTGGGTCGCCTCGGCCAGCCCACGGGGGGGTCGACGTAGAGCACCGGCCGTTTGGCAGCCAGATGACGGGCGAGATGGCGGTCCGACGACGCCAACCCGTCCCAGGCGTTGCCGGCGATGATGACGATCGGGTCTTTGAAGGTCGGCGTGGCTGCCAGCTCTCGAGAGGCGAGCCACTCTCTACGATCGGACTGTGGTCGGGTCACTCTAGCCAGCCGCTCGCGTACGGGGTCAGCCACTCGTTGGCCTCGGCCGCCCAGCCAGTCGGCAAGGCGGAGGCTCCCAGCGACGGGCCCGCGCCCGCTGAACGCGTTCCGGCGTCAGACCGACGCCGATCGAGAGCAAGGAGCGCCAGCGGTGCAGCCGCACCAGCATCTCCACGTGAAAACGCAGGTTGTCACGTCGCCGACCAGCGTTCTTGGCCAGACCCGCCAGGTACTGGAGCCAGACCTCTTCGTTCAGCTCGATGCCACGGCGGGCCCGCTCGGCCGCGTACTTGACGTCGAGGTAGCGGTACTCCCGAGCCGATCGTTGCACCCCGTGGGCCATGCCCTGGGTATGGATGTAGTAGCCGAGCTCCGGCCGGAACACCGGAGCCATGGGAGCGTTCAGGCCCAGCGGATGTAGAAGTCCCAGTCGGCGATGTTCGACAGAACTTCGTCGAACCCACCGATGTCCCGGTCAGCTCGCGCGACGCCAGCACCCCTGACCCCCCGCCCGGAATCCAGTTCTGACGGAGCAACAGATCACCGACGGCGGGTCACGCGGCGGGGTGTCGACCCCGAGATCTCGCACTGCGCGTTGATGTTCACCTACCCGGTGCACGACCATCTGGCCTCCGGCATCCCGGCCAGGGCGTCCAGCTGCGAGCGGAGCTTGTCGGGCGCCCAGAGGTCGTCGTCATCGACGAAGGCGAGCCAAGGTGCCGAGGCCCGGGCAATGCCGCTGTTGCGCGCCGCAGACACCCCCCGCGACTGGGGATGACGGACGAAACGGATCCGCGCGTCGTCCAGGGTCCCGATGAAGGACGCGGTGTCGTCGGCGCCGCCGTCGTCGACGACCACGACCTCGAGGTCCACCTGCTGCTGCGCGAGTACCGAGTGAAGGGTGCGCGCAAGCAAGCGTCGACGGTTGTGGGTGGGGATGATGACAGTGACCTCGACCACGGTTACCCCTAGTACGCCATCGCCCGGAAGTGCGCCACCTGAGCCAGGCCGTCCTCCAACGGCGTCGATGGCTGCCAGCCGAGGACGGCTTGCGCCTGGTCGATCGCCGGCACCGCCTCTTGGGGTCGTCCTGCTGCAGTGGAGGTGCTCGATGCCGCACCGCTGCCGACGATGTCGACGATCAGCTTGGCCAGTTCGAGCATCGTGTACTCACCAGGGTTGCCCAGATTCATCGGACCGATCACCTCGTCCGGGTGTTCATCATTCGGATCATACCTTCGATCAGGTCGTCGACGTAGCAGAACGAACGGTCTGTGAGCCGTCTCCGAACAGAGTCAACGGCTTGCCATGCAGGCTTGGCACGATGAAGTTGAGACGACGCGCCCATCGTTGGGCTGCATGTCGCGGGCCGTACGTGTTGAAGATGCGCGCCACCTTGATGGCCGTGTCGTGCTCCCTGCGATAGCTGAAGAACAGGGCCTCAGCGCACCGCTTGCCCTCGTCGTAGCACGACCGTGGGCCGATCGGGTTCACGTTGCCCCAGTAGCCCTCGTCCTGCGGATGAACTGCCGGGTCGCCGTAGACCTCGCTACGTCGACGACAGCAGCATCGAGGCTCCGGTCCGCTCGGCCAGCTCGAGCATGTTGATGGAGCCCTGCACGCAGTCTTCATGTCTGCACCGGGTGCGCTGGTAGTGCACCGGTGACGCCGGCAGGCGAGGTGTAGATCTCGTCAACATCGAGCGTCAGCGGCTCGACGACGTCGTGCTCGAGGATCTGCAGCCTAGGGTGCCCCTCGAACGTGGCCAGATTCGTTCGCGTGCTGGTCGAGAAGTTGTCGACCACGACCACGTCGTGCCCAAGCCGAGCAGCGCATGGTCAGGTGCGAGCCGATCAGCCCGCTGCCCCCGGTGACCAGACCCGGAGGACGCGTGGACTCACCACGCTGCACGCGTCCTGATCGAGCACGTCATTCTTCGCTCCCACGGTGTTCTCTGAATTTACTCCCGAGGCCGTTGTCGGGGGCTCCTGATTGGAGGATTTACATCGTAACCGGAGAGGTTCTTGCACTATATGACACGAGTCAGCCGGAGCCGGCCGTCCGCGACAACGACGCAGCCGCCCGATCCCCGAAGATCTCTGACACCCTGGTCGGTGACCAGTCGCGCGACCGATGCCTCTGTGTCCGTCGTCATGATCTTCTGAACGCGCAAGAGTTCATGGACGAGGCCATCTCGAGCGTCTTGCCCAGACTCACCCCGACGTCGAGTTGTTGCTCTGCGACGACGTTCCACCGATGCGAGCACCGCCATGCCCAGCGCTACGCGTCCAGCCACCCCAACCGTGCGCTACCTAACATCCCGAACACGCGCACAGGGGGATGAGCAGTACCCGCAACCTCGGACTCGCTGCGGCTCGCGGCGAGTTCATCGCTTTTCTCGACGCTGACGATTTCTGGGAGGAGACCCATCTCAGCCAGGTGGTGACCCTGTTGCATCGACATCCGGAGGCAACGGTGGTGTGCGGAGCCGCTGTCGATTGGTACAGCTGGGCGAACTCCGGGCACGCAGACCTGCCCTCGCCCCTGCCGTGGCCGCCGGGCGTCGTCGTACCTCCGCCCCTGATGCTGACCGCAGTCCTGCACCGGGGTGCCTTCAGCACACCCACCTGCAACCTTCTCCTCCGCGCTGACGTCCTGAACGCGGTCGGCGGGTTCGAGGATGAGTTCACGGGCATGTTCGAGGACCAGGTCTTCCTCGCGAAGCTGTATCTGACCCAGCACTGCGTCATCAGCGGAGCGCAGACTGCGCGCTATCGCAGGCATCAGGGATCCAGCAGCGCGTTGGCCATCGAACAAGGCACGTACCACCCGGTGCGTCCCAATCAAAGTCACGCGAACTATCTCAGGTGGTTGGCAGCGCATCCCCTGGTGCAGACCGGTGAGGGCAACGAGGAGCTGCGGGATCTCCTGGCGGGCGAGCTGACGGCGTACGACTCAGCCTTCAGCACTCGTCGTAGCGCTCGGCGGTGCTGGTGAACGCCATCCCGCCTCGGCGCGTCATCTGGTCCGCGGTGCCGCCCGTCGGGCCCGGTCGTTCGGACCCGTGCGCATGGGTACCCTTCGGCGTCTGCAGCCGCTCAGCCGTCAGTTCGGTTTCGACCGTGGGCTGCCGGTGACCGCTACTACATCGAGCAGTTCCTCGGCGAGAGTGCGCACTTGATTGCGGGGCGGGTTCTCGAGGTCGGCGACAGTACCTACACCCGGCGTTTCGGCAGAGAACGGGTCGCGCGGGCGGACGTCCTCAACATCGATTCACTGATACCGGAAACAACGATCGTCGCTGACCTCGCGAGTGCCGATCATGTGCCGCCGAGCAGCTTCGACTGCTTGGTCATCACTCAGACCCTGCACCTGCTCTATGACGTCGCTGCCGCAGTGCAGACCCTGCACCGCATCCTGCGGCCGGGAGGAACCGTGCTGGCCACGTTTCCCGGTATCAGCCCGATCAGCACGGATCGGTGGGCCGGGTCCTGGTACTGGGCGCTGACGCCCCTGGCCGCTGCCCGACTGTTCGGGGACGTCTTCGGGCCTGAGAACGTGGAGGTGCGTGCCTTCGGCAACGTGCTGTCCAGCGTGGCGTTCCTGGAGGGAATGGCGGCGGACGAGCTCCGCCGATCGGAGCTCGATGCCGGAGACGCTCAGTTCCCGATGTTGGTGACAGTACGTGCATCTCGGCCGGTGCCGTGCGGCGGCTGAGCGATCCCGTCGGCGCGCTGACTCGGCGGGCCGTGCGCGTTCGCTGGCGGATCGTTGACCAGATCGCGCAGGTCAAGCGACACGGGGGCGAAGGGTGGGTGGCTCTGACCTTCGACGACGGTCCCCGGCCCGGCACCACCGACCGGATCCTGGACAGCTTGGCCGCGCTCGGCGTCCAGGCCACCTTCTTCTGCGTGGGGAAGAACGTCCTGGCTCATCCCGACCTGGCCCGACGAATCCGTGACGAGGGCCACGCCGTCGGGTCACACAGCTTCAGCCACCCTGATCCTGCGCAGACTGCCCTTCCCGTGCTGGCTCGGGACTATGCCCGTGGTCACCAGGTACTGACGGACGTGCTCGGGGAGAAGACGCAGCTGTTCCGACCGCCGCGTGGTCACCTGACAATCGGAGCCGCTGCGATGGTGCGTCGGCAGGGACTGCGACCGTGGTTGTGGACCGTCAACCCGGAGGACTGGCGGCCCGGAGCAGCTTCAGCAGAGATAGAAGCCATCGCCGGTCAGGCGGTGGCCAGGGACGTCGTGCTGCTGCATGACTGGATCGAGCAACCGTGGGCGCCGGAGGCCCTGGACCGCTCGGCAACGATCGACGCGATCCCGGAGATCGTGCATCAAGTGCGGCGGCACGGGCTCAGCTTTCGTAGCCTGGCCGGCTGACCGATCTGTGCCTGACCCGGCGAACCGGTCAGGCGCTGTCCAACCGGTTCACGGTGACCGGCAGGTTCAGGTCGAGCACCCGCGGGGGACGACCCAGATCGCCACCGTGCAGGGTGAAGGAGGCCGCCGCCGGCTCGTAGAGGAAGTCTTCGTGGGAGGTGCCGAACCACACGCCGACCGTGAACACGCCGAGGTTGAGCACCGGCGGCACGACCATGGCGGCCCTGAAGGTTCCGCGTCCGAGGTGCCCGCCACCGGAGTCGCTGAGCAGCTCGTCCAGCACCCGGGTTCCGCTGTCTGTCAGGACGGAGATGGCCAGGTCGAGGCCGGGTACCGGATCGGTCACCTCGAAATCGACCTCGATCCGGACTCGGTCGCCACGCATCAAGACGGGCCCGTCCTCCGCCCGGTCGGGCACCACCCGCACCGCGTGCAGCGCGGCCACCGCGGAGGTGACCGCCGCTGTCCCGGCCGCGCTGGACAGACCGGCCGCGAGATAGTCTCGGACGATCCGTCGGGTGTTCCCAGCCGCGTGCACGACACCCGCCTCCAGCCAGAGAGTCGTGGGG
Source organism: uncultured Actinomycetota bacterium (assembly GCA_963794405.1). Classification (GTDB taxonomy): domain Bacteria; phylum Actinomycetota; class Actinomycetes; order Propionibacteriales; family Propionibacteriaceae; genus Microlunatus. The sequence continues at coordinate 1,647,711 of CAWCDP010000009.1, read as the reverse complement.
CAAAGCTTGGTCAGGGTCTCGAGGTCGTGACTGACGAAGATCAGGGTGCGTCCCTCCTGCTCCGCCTCCTCCATCCGGCCGATGCACTTGCGCTGGAACTCTGCGTCGCCCACCGCGAGGATCTCGTCGACGACCAGGATGTCCGGCTCGAGGTGCGCGGCAACCGCAAAGGCCAATCGGAGGTACATGCCGCTCGAGAACCGCTTGACCGGGGTGTCGAGGAAGCGCTCGACTCCGGAGAAATCCACGATCTGGTCGAACCGCTTCTTGATGTCCTGCCGAGCCATGCCCAGGATGGCGCCGTTGAGGTAGACGTTCTCCCGCCCGGTCAGCTCCGGATGAAATCCGGTGCCCACTTCGAGCAGTGCTGCGACCCGACCACGCGTGCGCGACTCCCCGATCGTTGGCGCGGTGATGCCGGCCAGGATCTTCAGGATCGTGCTCTTGCCGGCCCCATTGCGTCCGATGACGCCGAGGGACTCACCCTCGCGCAGCGTGAAGCCGACGTCACGCAGGGACCAGAGCTCTCGTCCGGCCTGTGCTCGGCGACGAACGACGCGCGCGGCGGCCGCGGTGAGGGACTCCCGGATGTTCAGCCGCTCGCCGAGGAGGTACCGCTTGCTGACGTGATCGAACTCAACAACCTCCATGGCAGTCAGATCACGTCCGCGAACGAGCGTTCGGCTCGGGAGAAATACAGCATGCCGGTGCAGAGAACAGCCAGCAGGGTGGTCAGCGAGACGAGGACGGGCCAACCCGGCCACGGCGTATCCAGCAGCGACCATCGGACGATGCCGAGCACACCCGCCATCGGGTTAAGGGCATAAAGGAACGCCGGCCACCCCGACAGCAACGAGGCAGGGTAGGCCACCGGGCTGGCGAACAACCAGATCTGCATCAGTGGTCCGACCGCGTGCTGGATGTCGCGGTAGCGAACATTCAGGGCGGATAGCCACGAAGCCGTGCCGAAGGCGGCGAGCATCACCAGGAGGAGCCAGATCGGCGTGGCCAGCATCCGCCACGACGGGTTGACGGCGTAGTAGACGAGCAGCACCACGACCAGGCCCAAAGACACCGCCAGGTCCACCAGTGGCGGGAGCATCGAGGCGGCTGGTGCGGCAATCCGTGGGAAGGACACCTTGGTCACCAGTTGGGGGTTGCTCACCAGCACCTCGCTCCCCCGCAGGGTGGCGGCCGAAAAGTAGCTCCACACCACCATCCCGACCAGCGCGAAGAGGGGATACGGAATCCCCTGGCTGTCGATCCTGGCCAGTCGGCTGAACACCACCGTGAAGATCGCCACCGTGGCGATCGGCTGCAGCAGGACCCACAGCACTCCCAGGACTGCCTGCTTGTAACGAACGCGGATGTCCCGCATAGCGAAGAAGCCGATCAGCTCCCGCGAACGCCAGACCGACGTCCAGATGCTGCTGACCCGGCCACGCCCAGCGGCATTCACCCGCCAGCCGGACGGGGACCCTGAGGAGGTCACAGATGACGACAACGGCGAATCAGCGGGCCGGGAGTGCTTCACGAGCGCCGTCCGCCAGCCACGCCGAGCGGACCATCTCCATCAGTCCGCGGCTGGCCGACCAACCCAGGTCCTGGGCGATCAGGTCGACCCGACCGATGATCCGGGCCGGATCTCCAGGACGACGCGCGCGGGTCTCGACCTCGAACGACTGCCCGGTCACGAGCCGAACGGCGTCCAGCAAGTGGAGCACCGAGCTGCCCTTTCCAGCGCCGACGTTGTATGCCACGACCCTCCTCTGCTGCTCCAGTGCTGCCGCCGCACGTACGTGGGTGTCCGCTACGTCCTCGACGTCCACGTAGTCCCTGACACACGTGCCGTCCGTCGTCGGGTAGTCGTCGCCGAAGACTCGTACGGCCCGGCCATGCCGGATCGCCTCGAGTACCTGCGGGATGAGGTTGTGCTTGCCGGTGTCCGCCAGGGCGGGCTCAGCCGCACCGACCACGTTGAAGTAGCGCAGGCTGATCACCCCCATCTCGTACGCGGCGGCGGCCGCACTCAGCAGACGCTCACCGTAGAGCTTCGACTCGCCGTACGGGCTCTCGGGGGACTTCGCCGCGTCTTCGGCGACCTGATCGGTCACCGGGGTGCCGTAGACCGAGCAGCTCGACGAGAAGACCACCCGGCCAGTGCCTGTGCGTCGGGCCGCCTCGAGCAGGCTGATGACTCCGCCCACGTTCTCCCTGGCGTAGAAGAGAGGGTCGACCATCGAATCGGTCGGCGACTTCTTACCGGCCACGTGGATGATTCCCGCGGGCTCGATTCGCTGCATCGATCTCGTCAGGAAGTCCGAGTCGGTGACCGATCCGCCGACGAGCTCGACGCAGTCAGGCAGCCGAGATGCCACCCCGGTCGAGAGGTCGTCGATGACGACGACTTCGCGCCCCGACGCCAGCAGCGCGCGGACGATGTGTGCGCCGATGTATCCGGCGCCCCCGGTCACGATCCAGCGGCTGCTCACCACGAGGCGAGGCTACGTCGTTCCCGCCCGCGTACGAGGTCACGAGCACCCACTTGGCTGGAACGTGGGCCGTCCGAGTCTCGGCAAGGGCAAGCTCGGCTTGCTGCTACGACGACGGTGGCCGGGACGGGGCGAAGACCCAGTGACGGTAGAGGAGGAAGTTCCACAAGGTCGACGCGGCGACGACCGCGACCTTCGCCACCAGGTACCTGTCGCCCACGTGACCGGCGGTCGTCACCACCACGAGCGTGATCAGATAGTTGGCCAGCACCAGCGAGCCGTACCTGAACGCGTGCTGCATCAACCCCTGGGAGCCCTGAGACGACATGGCGGTCCGGTTGAGCAGGAAGTTCATCGTGACGGCGGTGCAGAAGGCCACCGTGGTGGCGAGGGCAAGTGGCACCCCGTAGGCCTCATGGAGGAGGGCCAGCAGTCCTATGTCGACGACGACGGTGAGACCGCCGACGACCAGGTACCAGAACAGCTGACGTGACAACCGCGGCTTGGGCACCGCTGGCGACCGGCTGGCCGTGGGTCGGGAGGAAGCTTGGGGGCCAGGCACGTCACGTCCTGACCGGCAGGTAGAGGTCGAAGCGGCCGATGTCCATCTTCTGGTATCGGTCCGCCGGCATCCGCAGGCGCGGAATCTGACCTTCCAGAAAGATGTACGCCACCTCCGAAGGGTCGGCGGCGTTGACGACGGCGTTCTCCTCGTCGAATCGGATGGGGAGGATGACCGCCGCCTGCAAGCGCGGCGCACCGAGGTAGTCCACCAGGTACGCGCCCCAGTAGTCGCCGGCGACGTACCGGATCTGCCGGGTCTCCAGCTCGCTGACGACCTGTTTGGTGTCGGCGTTGGGGTCGATCCACTGCCAGCCCGCCTGCTGATGCACCACGGGAACGCAGAGCAGGAGTGCCCATGCCGTCGGCACGGTGACCACCAACCACGGCGATTCGCGGAGGCGCCGAGGGATCAGCAGCAGCCACGCCCCCAACCCCATCAGCAGCTCCGGCAGGAACGGCAGGGCGTAGCGCCCGTCCGCGATGTTGCTGAGCGGGGTGTAGAGCGCGAGGACCGGGAACGCGAGAGTCCCGGCGACCAGGATCGGCAGCGCCTGTCTGCCCTTGCGGACCACGAGCAGCACCATCCCGGCGATCGAACCGGTGATCAGCACGGCCGCGACGCCGATCGCGACCGCGTCGGGTCCGACCCAGTGACCACCCAGCTCGGTGCGTAGACCGAAGGCCCGCGGGAGCAGCTCGGCGACGAACCTCGTCAGGCGCCCGACGTAGGTGGCCTGCACCACCGGCGTGGCTGATGCCGGCCAACCGTTCTGGGCCATGAACACCAGCCACGGGCTGACTCCGAGCAGCCCACCCCCGGCGAGTGGCAGCCACCAACGGCGCAGCTCCCGTCGGCGATACACCGTCGGTGCGATCAACGCCAGCAGCGAGACGGTGCCGAAGATCGGATGGCTCCAGATCGCGAAGCCCGCGGCGAACCCGGCGAAGCCCGCGGTCCTGGCCAGGCGTTGTTCCGTACGCATGGCGTGGCACGCCAGCGCGAGCGCAACGATCAGCGCGATGTACCCGGTCGGGTAGCCCATGTAGGGGCGCAGGGACAACTTCGTCAGCGCGCCGGAGGTGGTCCACCCGATGAGTGCCAGTGCCGCGGCCGGCACCCGACCGAACAACGGTCGCCCCAACCGGTACAACGCGTACGCGGCGGTCGCGGACAGCGCGATCGGCACGATCCGCACCGGCCACACCCCGCCCCAGAACGCCAGGAACGGCGCGATCAAGTAGGTCTCGGTCGTCGAGCCGTACTCGTTCCCCGCCACGATGAGGCGGAACTTCCCGCGGAGGACCTCGTACGCCTGCAGGCCGGTGACACCCTCGTCGGCGTTCACCGGGACCAGGGACGTGTGCATCAGCCAGACCCGGATCAGCGCCCCGACCGCCACCGCCGGAAGGCAGGCGAGCAGCAGCCGACGAGTCGACACCGCCGCACGGTCGGACCCTGGGTCGGCGATCACCGGCATCCACACGTCCTTCCGGTAATGTGCGACGGCATCAGGCTAACCGCGCCGACGCGCCCCTGACTGCAGGAACCAACTGTCGAGAGCGACTCGACGTGATCGTTGAGGAGTGGCCTGTGGCAGACCGTGCGTCAGCGCCGGCCTCACCCCCGCCCGCCGACGGCGACGTCTCCGCGTACTTCCGTACCCGGCTGGCCCCGAACCCACATCGCGCAGCCATCTGGAAACACCTGTGCGCCTACCTGGAGCGCTGGATCCCCGCAGACTCCGACGTGTTGGAGCTGGGCGCCGGATGGTGCGACTTCGCGAACAACATCGCGGCGCGGCGCGTGGTGGCGATGGACCTGGACACCACCGTGCGACGCGCCGCTGCCGAGCACGTGGAGGCCGAGGTGGGCGACTGCACCGACCTGTCGCGCTTCGACGCCGGCTCGTTCGACGTGGTGTTCGCCTCCAATCTGCTCGAACACCTGGAGCGGCCGGCGACCGCGCAGCTGCTGGCCGAGTCGGCCCGGGTGCTGCGGGAGGGCGGAAGCCTGATCCTGCTGCAACCGAACTTCCGGCTGAACCCCGGCGGCTACTTCGACGACTACACGCATGTCGCGATCTACACCGACCGCTCGCTGGCCGACTACCTGCGTTCAGAGGGTTGGCGGATCAGCCAGGTGCTTCCACGGTTCCTTCCGTTGACGATGAACAGCAGGGGCTCCGGTTTGACCTTCTTGGTGCCCTGGTACCTGCGATCTCCCATCAAGCCGCTGGCCGGCCAGATGCTGCTGATCGCCACGCCGGAGTCCAGCCATGTGGAACGGTAAGACGTTGTCGGTGGTGCTGCCGACCTACAACGAGAAGGACAGCATCGCCGAGACCATCAGAGCCTTCGATCGACTCGGCATCGTCGACGACATCCTGGTGGTCAACAACAACGCCGCGGAAGGAACCTCGGACGAGGTCGCCCTGACCACGGCCCGCGAGGTGCTCGAGCCACAGCAGGGCTACGGCGCGGCGATCCGACGTGGGCTCGCCGAGGCCGACACCGACCTGATCTGCGTCTGCGAGCCGGACGGCACCTTCAACCCGAGTGACCTGGCGAAGCTGCTGCCCTTCACCGAGGACTGCGACTTCGTGCTCGGGTCGCGCACGGTGTCGAACTTCATCTGGGACGGCGCCAACATGGGCTGGTTCCTGCAGTGGGGCAACTGGGCGGTCGCCAAGACCATCGAGGTGCTGTTCAACACCTCCTACCTCAGTGACGTCGGCTGCACGTTTCGCGTCGTCTCCAAGGAGCTCGTCCCTGGCCTCTTGCGTGACTCCCGCATCCACGGTTCCGCCTTCGGGCTCGAGATGCTGATGCTTGCCCTGGTGGCACGTGACACCGTCGTCCAGGTTCCGGTGAACTACCACCCACGAATCGGCACGTCGGCAGTCACCGGAGACACCCGCACCGCCATCCGCCTCGGCCTTCAGATGATGTGGTTGGTGCTGTCGATGCGGATCCGACCGCCGCGCCGCCGACACCGACCAACGGGCCGCCGCGGTCAGGACCAGGCTGCGCGACACCAAGGGCTGTGGAACCCGCCGGGCTCATCGGATCAGGCCGCTCCTGGTCGCGAGCACGACGATGCCGACAGCGCAGCCTGATGACGATGACGACGGGTTGCGCGCACCGGTCCTCGCGCCGAGCTCAGGGCCTCAGTGGGCGCCTGAACCACTGACTTCTCCCTCATCAGGGTCGATCTGGGATGTCATCGAGGTGGTCGCAGGGTTCTGTGTCGTGGGGTGAACGGGAACCCGCCACACGAGCAGCGCGACAACGGTGAGGATGAGGCCCATCAGCAACCCGACCGGCAGGCTGACCAGCACGCTGCCACCGACGATGATGAGGGTGAACACCCCGAACACACCGTTGCAGGCGCCGTGCAGCATCGCCGGCGCGAGAACAGAGCCCGTGCGTTCCCTGGCCCAGGTCAGCAGGTAGGAGAGGGGGACGGTCCAGGTGACCATGACGAGGATTCCCCAGCGCCACTGGTCGCCGTAGTTGTGACCCAGCATGATGATCGGGGCGTGCCACAGCCCCCAGAGCACGCCGGTCAGCAGCGTCGCTCGCCAGAGCCCGAGAGGCCGCAGTTCGTCGGCGAGGACCCCGCGCCAGCCGTACTCCTCACCGAGGGCGAACAGCCCGTTGACGGTGAGCCCGGCGACGATCCCCGCGACCGCGATCACCGCGACCAGCACGGCCTGGGGTGGCAGCTCCGAGACCGGCAGTCCGCCGGCGAGCCCGACCGCCTGCTGGCTCAGCTCGTCCTGGGACGCGAGGTGTCCGGCGCCCGGCAGGCGCACTGTCCCGGCCAGCCACGCCGCCGGCAGGCTCACGGCCAAGATGATGCCGATCAGCACCACGGCCACAAGAGCGTTGCGCCCGTACGTCCGCCAGAAGCTCGTACGGAGAGCCCGCCACTCCCTGGCCAACAGTGGCGGCTGGTGGCCCACCCGCTCGACGATCAAGCCGGCCACCATGGGCAGCGGCATGTAGAGGAGAGCGGTCACGGCCAGCCCGACAACCGCGCCCGTCGGCCCGAGCGCCTGCCGCAGCGCCCAGATCACTGCGGCGACCAGCACGGCCCCGCAGATCGCGATGCCGTAGAAGAGGCCGACGCGGTGCCACGCGACAGAGCTCGGCAGAGCCGAATCGGTGTGGGTCATCGGGTCAGCCCTGCAGCCGACTGGCACAGCGCCGGACTGGCACAGCGCCGGGCTGCCGCCAGACGACGTCGAACGCCGCTCATCGACCGCTCACATTCTGCGCAGCAGCAGGATGGCCGGAACCAGCGTGAGCGCCGCGACACCGATGAAGACCGGGGTCATCACCACGGAGGCAACGCTCGAGGTGGGATCGGCGAGCGAACCGACGTACTGGTCGACGGCGATGGTGACCGACTCGACGACCCACTGCACCAGCATCGCGCTGACGACCAGATACCCCCAGGCGAATCCGCGCCACAGCCAGCAGGCGGCGACGCCCATCAGGGGCAGCCACACGGCGAGGTCCTGGACGTAGGTGGGAAGTGTCGTCAGCCCCGTGCCATCCAGGAATGCAGGATCGCCGGGGTACAGCATTCCCGGCACGATCCCCCGCAGCCAGGCGAGAACATTCATCACGACGACGACCCAGCAGAACACCGCGATCCCGCGCCGCGGCACGCCCGGGCGGACCCGCCCGCCCAAGGCTTCGATGTCGACCACGCGCAGGATCGCGACGAGCGACCAGAGCGCCAGCGACAGCAGCGCCACATACGCGAGGAAGAGGGCGTTGAACGGGGTGGCGAACAGGAGCATGAACGCGTTGTAGAGCAGATAGGCGACCGTTCCCACCCAGATCGGCAGAGCTGCCGACCTCCGACGTCGAGTCGCCCACTGAGACCCGACCAACAGTGGCACTCCCAGGACGAGCATGACGAGTGCCGTTCCCCGAGCCGAGCCGTTCATCACCGCGGGACCTCGCAACAGCCCGGGCCACATGATCGTCGGGAACGTCGCGGCCACCGTGACCACGCCCAAGGCGACAGACAGCCCGTGTGGCGGCCGCCCCACCACCAGTTCAGGCTCGCGGTTGTCGACCGGGCGGGCCGTGCCCACGCGCCCCAACCCGACCGACACCGTTGCCCCTCTCGCCGACTCCATGTCCCGCTGTTCCCACCGTCTCGCCCCGCGGTGCGGGGCGGCAGGGCCGAAGGTCTCGACCGGCCGCACAGCAAGGCGTCCTGCCGCCCCCGCCAGCGGGGCACAGGCCACCCATCCGGTCGTCGGTCCGCAGGACTCTCGCACGTCACAGACGAGACTTCCGCCTCTGCCTCGGTGCTCTGGTCGCGGCTAGTACTGAGCAGGAGGGTTCGATGATAGGGAACGGGGGAATCGATGGCAGGAACGGCGCAGGACAAGAATCGGAACCACATGGTCGATCAGGCGGCGGTGACGTCCTCGCCTCCCGTCGGGAGCAGCCGAGGTCACCCGTTCCGCTCGACGATTCTCGTCCTGGAGCTGATTCTCGTTGCTGGGGGCGTCTCCGGCACTGTGCAGCTGATGACTGGTGCCGGCGCTCCCGATGTCGGGGTCCTGGCGCCTCTCGGGCTGACGACGTGGCGGCTGCCCGCGCTCTGGCTCTTTCTCACCGTGGTCGTGCCCGCAACCTGGGCTGCCTGGTTGGCCTGGCGGCGATCTCCGCTCACCCCGACGGCGGTGCTGATCGGCGCCGCCACCTTGGCGATCGAGCTGGTCGTGCAGATCCCCTTCCTCGGCTGGAGTGTGTTGCAAGCGGTCTTCGGTGCTCTGGCCGCCGGGCTCGCGATCCTCGCGCTGCTGGCGCGCCGTCGCGGTTGGAAAACATGATCCCCGAACCAACCGGTGCCCGGTGCAGGAGGTCAAACCTGAGGGCGGGGGTGGTCTTGAGTCGATGTGGGGAAGAGCGAATCGTCGGCCCGTGCGTACGTGCCGGCTCACGGACGACGGAAGCCCATGACCGCTGAGCGCTGGTCGAGAACGCGACCGTCGGACTTCGCGAGTGGCTGAACAACAGGACATTGGATAAGACAAGGGGTTGATCAACATGTCTGCAGAAGAGAACAAGGCCGTGTTCCGGCAGTACTTCGAGGACGTCTGGGCTCTCCGCTTGGGGGATGACCCGCAGATGCATGAGCTTCACGCTGCGTTCGGCGACCTGAAGGCGACCCCGGATCTGGTGCTGGCTGCCGAGGACGGTCATGTCCTGATCAGGTTCACCGTGACCGCCGTGCACCGGGGGGACTACAAGGGGATCCCGGCCACCGGCGAGCCCATCAGCTTCTGGGGAACGACGGTGGCGCGGATGGAGAACGGGAAGATCGTCGATGAGTTCGCCGTCGCGGAGAAGATGGGTGCGGTGTTTTTCGGTGTGACCTCGTGGCTCGAACAAGTCGGCTGGCGCCCGCAAGATTGATCAGCAAAAACCTGGGCCGGGTTGAGAAGAGTCTTACGACCCTGTTCTGCCGGTGGGCCACTTGTTGTACTGCAGTCAGGCGCGCGGAGTCGTGGGCCCTTGGCTGAGAGAACCCGACTATGTCCGATGCGCAGATGCTTCTTGTTGCGGGCTACGCCGATGTCGACGTCGCGGAGGCGGAGTTCCGGGGCCTCGCCGACAAGGTGGCGACCAAGGAGCTGAAGAGCCAGGGCATCATCCTCGTCGGCAAGGACGCCGATGGCGAGCCTCGACTGATGGACACCGGTAACCACATGGGCCGTCGTGGTGGTGGGTGGGGTGGGGCCGCGGGCGTGCTCGTCGGCCTATTTGCGCCGCCCATGCTCGGTGCCGTGGCCGTGGGTACGGCCGCAGGTGCCGTGGTGGGTCACTTCGCCGGCCACAAGCTCACCGCTGCCATCCAGCAGCAGGTCGGTGCCGCGCTCAAGGCCGGCACGGCTGTGGTGATCGGTGTCTTCCCAGCCGAGGCCCGGCTCGCCGTGGAGCGGGCGCTTCCGGGATCGCCGCTGAAGTCGGTCGTGGAGAGCGACAAGCACGGCATCGACGAGCTGAAGGAGAAGCTGGCCGAGGCTATGGGCAAGTTCAACCCCGACCGCACCGTGCTCCCGATCCCCGATCGGGCCTTCGGCGGGGTCAGCGGACTCACGATCGATGAGTCTGTGGGCGACTGGAGCATCGTGGCGCCGACGAAGGCGCCCGATGACGCGCCGAACGTCCTGATCGTGCTCATCGACGACGCCGGCTTCGGTGGGCCCGACACGTTCGGCGGCGGCATCCGAACGCCAAATCTCACACGCGTGCAGCAACAAGGCATCACCTACAACCGGTTCCACGTCACCGCGGTCTGCTCTCCCACGCGCGCCGCGATGCTGACCGGCCGTAACCACCACCGGGTGGGGATGGGCGGCATCGCGGAGTTCCCTGGGCCGTTCCCGGGCTATACCGGTGTGCGGCCGCGAACCTGCACCGCGCTGCCCCGCATTCTCAAGGAGAACGGGTACATCACCGGCGGGTTCGGCAAGTGGCACATGACGCCGGGTCGCGACATGGGTGCTGCGGGCTCGTTCGACCACTGGCCCACCGGGTGGGGCTTCGACCACTGGTGGGGCTTCCTGACCGGTGCCGCGGGCCAGTATGACCCGATCATCACCCAGGACAACTCGACCCTCGGTGTACCCGAGGGTGAGAACGAGAAGCTGTACTACTTCCCCGACGACATCACCGACAAGGCGGTCGAGTGGCTCCACGCCGTCCGTGCGCAGGACGCTGAGAAGCCGTGGTTCGTCTACTACTCCACCGGCGCGACACATGCGCCCCACCACGTGGCCAAGGCATGGGCGGACAAGTACAAGGGCCAGTTCGACGACGGGTGGGACGTCTACCGCGAAAAGACCCTCCAGCGGCAGAAGACGCTCGGTATCGTCCCGGCGGACACCGAGCTCACCGAGCGGCCAGCGGCGTACCCGTCGTGGGATGGTCTGTCCGATGCCGAGCGGAAGCTGTATGCCCGGCAGATGGAGGTGTTCGCCGGGTTCTCGGAGAACGCCGACTGGAACGTCGGCCGGATGCTCGACGCCGTGGACGAGATGGGCGAGCTCGACAACACTCTCGTCATCTACATCTGGGGCGACAACGGTGCCTCGATGGAGGGCACGTTGACCGGCTCGTTCAACGAGACCACGTTCTTCAACGGCGTCGTACTCGACGCCGAGGAGCAGTTCGCGATGATCGACAAGTACGGCGGCATCGAAGAGCTCGGCGGCTTCCACACAGCCCCTCACTTCTCCGCCACCTGGGCGCACGCGAACAACGCCCCCTTTCAGTGGGGCAAGCAGATGGCCAGCCACCTCGGCGGCACCCGCGACCCGATGGTCATCTCCTGGCCGAACCGGATCGCCGGCGGCGGCCTCCGCACCCAGTTCACCCACTGCATCGACGTCGTGCCCACGATCCTCGAGGTCATCGGCCTGCCGGAGCCGACCGTCGTCGACGGTATCGACCAGGAACCGATGGACGGCACCAGCTTCGCCTACACCTTCGACGACCCCGACGCCGAGGAACGGCACACGGTTCAGTACTTCGAGATGTACGGCAGTCGCGCGATCTACCAGGACGGCTGGTGGGCATGTACCAAGCTCGACAAGCTGCCTTGGGACTTCTCACCGGCAGCACTGGCCAAGTTCGGCCCCGGGAGCGGCTGGGACCCCAGCCAAGACACGTGGCAGCTGTACTACCTGCCCGACGACTTCTCCCAGGCTCGCGACGTCGCGGCCGAGCACCCGGAGAAGGTAGCCGAGCTCATCGAGCTCTTCCTCGCCGAGGCCGAGGCGAACCGTGTGCTCCCCCTTCTCGGCGGCTTCGCGGCGTTCTTCGGCATCCTGCCGCCGATGCCCACGCAGACCCGGTTCACCTTCGCAGGCGACGTCCAGAACATTCAAACCACGCAGATTCCGCGCATCGTCGGTCGCTCGTACGCCATCGAAGCCGACATCCACGTTCCCGCCGACGGCGCCGAGGGCGTCCTCGTGGCCTTCGCCGACTTCATCGGCGGATTCGCCCTCTGGGTCGACCAGAACGGTCTGCTCAACCACACCTACCAGTACCTCGGCATCGACACCTACCGGCAGACCTCCACCGAGTCGATCCCGACCGGCGACGTCACCGTCAAGATGCTGTTCGACGCCGACCACCCCAGTCCCGGCAGCGGCGGGCACGTCACCTTGTGGGCAGACGACAAGCAGATCGGCGAGGGGGATATCCCGCACACTATTTCCCTCATCTTCACCACCTACGCGGGCATGGACATCTCCCGCGACAACGGCGGCGTGGTCGACATGGACTACGAGGCACGGGCGCCGTACGCCTTCACCGGCACCGTCCGCAACGTCGTCTTCGACCTCGCACCACACTCACACGACCAGGAGCTCAACCTCCACAAGTCCCACGCGCAAGCGGCGCTCGCCCATGGGGCAGCCGGCTAACCCGCCGTGTCGGGGAAACTGCCTCCCGTCGGGCGTTGAAGCCGGTGCCTGGTCCTGACCCGGAGGAGTGGACTACGCGGGTGTTGCGGCACCGTCCATGTCTGTGCTGTCGGACGCTGGCGCGCCGTTGGAGGAGATCTCACGGTTGGTGGGGCACAACTGCACCACGGTGACGGAACTGGCCTCTCGGCGTTCGACCTCGCGAAATGGGTGGGCCTAAGTGGACTTGAACCACTGACCTCTGCCTTATCAGGGCAGCGCTCTAACCGACTGAGCTATAGGCCCGGAGGGGTGCTCCGGCTTCCCGGCGCGATCGCCAACCATAGTCGATGCCCGGTGGCTGGCTCAAATCGGTGGCGATCACCTACCCGACGGCCGTCGACCGCCAGTGGATGGACTCGCCCCCGACGACGGAGAGGTGCCCATCCACTGTGACGACCGATCAGTCTTCGGCGAGGGTGATCTCCAGGCCGCCGAGCATGGTGGCAGCCAAGTTGTAGAGGAACGATCCCAGAGTGGCGAGCGCGGTGAAGATGACCACATCCACGCAGGCGATCAGCGCGCTGACGCCCATCACCTTCTGGGTGTTGATGTACTCCTCGATCCGGAACGGCGTCGTGTCACCCGGCGTCGAGACCACGCTGGCCACGATCTCGTTGATGGAGTCGAACAGCCCGGACGTCGAGAGCACGGTCCAGATCACGTAGACCGCGACGACGAGCATGATGCCGGCCGCGATGGAGAAGAGGAACGACGTCTTCATCACCGACCAGGGGTCGAGCCGGGACAGCCGGAGACGGGCCTTGCGGGTGCGGCGAGAATTTCCCGTCCTCGCCTTGGCAGCGGCTGCGCTTTCGGGGGCCTTGGCGGCGACGGGAGCGGCCGGGACCGCCGGCAGCACCGCAGTGCTTGGGCCGGCGGTGGCCTCCAGGGACGACTCCGAACCGTCCCCCGGCTTGACCTCCGGTGCCGCCGGCTGCGGGAACCGGGACGTCGGAGCCTGGGCGGCCACGGCGGTCACCGCGGCGGCGGTGGCCGGGGGGTCGGGCCGGTAGAGCGGCTTGGGTTCGGGGGCCGACGACGCCGAGGCTGCGGACCGAGCCTGCGTCGATGGAGCTGACGAGGCGGACGACGGCGGGACGTTCGGTGTGTACGGTCCCGGAGCGACCGACCCCTCCCGGCTGCCGGCGGCCGCAGCACCAGCGGCCGTGGCACCGGCAGCCGCCGCACCCGGCCGCAGGCTGTCGCCGCTCGGGCGGGCCCACGGCGAGTTGGGTGGCACGGTGGCCGAGGTCGGGCGGGCGGCGTCGCCCGGAGCCGCGGTGCCCGTACGGGCGACCGGTGATCCCGGCTTGCTCGCCGAACCCCTCGCTGTCGGGCCGCTGGGAGCCGCCGTCGGGCGGCCAGCCGCTGCTCCGGTTGATCCGGCTGCAACTGCTCCGGCCACGACCGCGCCACCGGCGACTGCCGCAGCGGCCGGATCCGGTCGGCTCGGGTTTCTTCGCGGCAGTGGTCGTGCCGGCGCCGGAGGCGGTGTGCTCCGCCGCCGACTTCTTCAGACCCAGTCGCTCCAGCAAGCCGACCTTCTTCGGTGCCGCACCTGTGGGCGACGCGGCCGGCGCGCTTGGTGCCGGGCCCGGCTGGGGGGAGGGAACCGGCGAAGCAGAGGCCGCAGATCCGGGCGCCGAGCTCGCTGACGTGGCCGAGCCCCGTGCGGCGGACGGTCCGGACGCGGCCGACGGTGGTGGACCGGGGGGCGGCGTGGCCGAGGAGGCCGACCGCGCCGAGTACGCGGAGCCGGCCGAATAGCCCGAACCCGCCGAACGGGCCGACGGTGCCGAGGGGGCCGACCCGCTGCTGTACGCCGAACGCGCGCTCTGAGCCGAGGCCGCCGAGTAGGCCGACGACACCGAGGAGGCCGATCCGGCCGCCGGGGCGGCCGTGCCGGGGGCGCCACCGTTCGCCAGCGGAGACGCAGAAGCGGCCGAACGGGCCGAGTACGCCGACTGGGCCGACCCGTAGCCCGGGGCAGAACCGGGTCCCGTGGGACCTGGCGTCGCCGACCCGGACCCAGCCGGCGGCACCGAGGTGGCAGACGGCGCGGAACGCGCCGAGTAGCCCGACTGCGCCGAACGCGCCGAGTACCCCGACGACGCCGAGCGGGCGGAGTACCCGGACGGAGCCGACGCCGCGGAACCGGCGGACGGCCAGGGTGCCCTGGGCGATCCGGAGTCTCCGGTCTGCGACGGGGCGCCGGAGGATCCCTGCCACGCCGTCGTCGAGCGATGACTCATCGTCTGGTCGTTCGCGTTCTCCGCGCCGGGGTCGGCGGGGCCGCTCGAGGCGGCACCGCCGGCCGGACGGTCGTTCGGTCGTCCGTTGCCTTCACTCACTGTTCGTCCTCCTCGACCCCATCGCCGGTCTCGGACTCGCCGTCACCACTCGTCTGTGCCGGGTCGCCCTCGCCCGGCTCCGCTGAGTCGGTGCTGGTGTCCTCGACCGCTGTGGCCGCAGCCTGGTCGGGATCCGTTCCGTTTTCGGTTGTCTCCGGATCGATCTCCGGGTCTTCCGCGGCCTCCGGATTCAAGGCGATGACCACGACGGAGTCGTCGTCAGCCACACCGACGAACTTCACACCCATCGTGTCACGACCCTTGACCGGCACCTCGGACACCGCGCTGCGCGTGATCTGTCCGCTTGCCTTGATGGCGATGACCTCGTCGTTGTCGGTCACCACCAGTCCCCCGACCAACGAACCACGGTCCTCGTTTAGTTTCATCGCCTTGATGCCGAGTCCGCCGCGACCCTGCTCTCGATACTCCGAGACGCGGGTCCGCTTGGCAAAGCCCCCGTCTGTGACGGTGAACACAGAGCGGTCCGAGTCGTCCTCGCCGGCCCGGATCACCGACAGCGACAACAGCTCGTCGCCCGGTCGGAACTTCATCCCCGTGACCCCGGAGGTGGCCCGGCCCATCGGCCGCAGCTGGTCGTCGTCGGCCGGGAACCGGATCGCCTGCCCCTTGGTCGAGATCAGCAGCACCTGGTCCTCGGGCCCGCACAGCTGGGCGCCGATCAGCTCGTCGTCGTCATCACGGAAGTTGACCGCGATGATGCCGGCCTGCCGCGGCGAGTCGTACAGCGGCAGCGGGCTCTTCTTGACCAGTCCGCGCTTGGTGGCCAGCAGCAGGTACGGCTCGACGTCGTAGTCGGAGATGGCCAGCACCTCGGCGATCTCCTCGTCGGGCAGGAAGGACAGCAGCCCGGCGACGTGCGAGCCCTTGGCGTCGCGACCGGCCTCGGGGAGCTGCCAGACCTTGGCCCGGTAGACCCGGCCCTTGTTGGTGAAGAACAGGATCCAGCGGTGGTTGCTGGTGGCGAACAGGTGCGCGACCATGTCGTCGGTCCGCAGACTCGCCCCGCGGACGCCCTTGCCGCCCCGCTTCTGCACCCGGTACGCCTCGGTCAGCGTCCGCTTCGCGTACCCGCCGCGGGTGATGGTGACGACCACGGAGTTGTCGGGGATCAGGTCCTCGTCGGACAGGTCACCGTCGGCCGCGATGATGGTCGTACGGCGCTCGTCGCCGTACTTCTCCACGATCTCGCCGAGCTCGTCGCTGATGATCGAGCGCTGCCGCTCGGGCCGCGCCAGGATGTCCTGCAGGTCGGCGATGATCCGCTCGAACTCGGCCAGCTGGTCGATGATCCGCTGCCGCTCGAGGGCGGCCAGCCGGCGCAGCTGCATGTCGAGGATCGCAGTGGACTGCACCTCGTCGATCTCCAGCAGCGCCATCAGACCCGTCCGGGCGTCGTCGGTGCTCGGGCTGCGCCGGATCAGGGCGATGACCTCGTCGAGCATGTCCAGCGCCTTGACCAACGCGCGATAGATGTGGGCCTTGGCCTCGGCGTCCTCCAGCCGGTGCTGGGTCCGTCGCTGGATGACCTCGACCTGGTGCGCCACCCAGAAGGAGATGAACTGGTCCAACCGCAACGTGCGGGGCACGTCGTCGACCAGGGCCAGCATGTTGCAGCCGAAGGTGTCCTGGAGCTGGGTGTGCTTGTAGAGGTTGTTCAGCACGACCCGCGGCTGCGCATCCCGCTTGAGCACGATGACCAACCGCTGACCCGTCCGTGCGGAGGTGTCGTCGCGGATGTCGGCGATGCCGGACAGCTTGCCGGTGTTCACCAGCTCGGCGATCTTGAGCGCGAGGTTGTCCGGGTTGACCATGTGCGGCAGCTCGTTGACCACCAGCAGGGTCCGCCCACTGCGGTCCTCCTCGATCTCGACGACCGCCCGCATGATGACCGAGCCACGACCGGTCCGGTACGCGTCCTCGATCCCCTTCCGGCCGACGATGAGCGCGCCGTTGGGGAAGTCGGGACCCTTCACCCGCTCCAACGACGCCTCGAGCAGCTCCTCCGCACTGGCCTCCGGGTGCTCCAGCGACCACTGCACCGCCGACGCCACCTCGCGCAGGTTGTGCGTCGGGATGTTGGTCGCCATGCCGACGGCGATGCCGGTCGATCCGTTGACCAGCAGATTCGGGAACCGCGCCGGCAGCACGACCGGCTCGAGCTCCTTGCCGTCGTAGTTCGGCTTGAAGTCGACCGTGTTCTCGCCGATGTCACGGACCATCTCCATGGCCAGCTGCGCCATCCGGCACTCGGTGTAGCGCATGGCCGCGGCCTTGTCGTTGCCCGGCGAGCCGAAGTTGCCCTGCCCGGCGACGAGCGGATAGCGCATCACCCACGGCTGAGCCAGCCGGACCAGGGTGTCGTAGATCGCGCCGTCTCCGTGCGGGTGGTACTGCCCCATCACCTCACCGACCACACGCGCGCACTTGTTCCAGCCGCGGTCCGGCCGGTAACCCCCGTCGAACATCGCGTACAGGATCCGTCGGTGCACCGGCTTCAGCCCGTCCCGCGCATCCGGCAGCGCCCGCCCCACGATCACGCTCATCGCGTAGTCCAGGTACGACTTCTGGATCTCGTCCTGCAGATCCACCGGCTCCCGCCGGTCCGCCGGCGCTCGTTGGTCACATCAGTCATCGGTCAGCTCCACCATTCGTTTCACGTGACACAAACACCTTCGTACGTCCGCATCCACCCGAACCACTCCCAGCCATCCAGTCCGACACGTGCGGTCTGCGGCCACCACGATTCAGCCCCCCAGCCAGGCCAACCGACACGGCGAGGTCGGTGGGGTCGTGGGGGTGGGTGGAAGGGACGTGGATGGGCCTGGCGGGAGCGCCGGAGCCTGCGAAGGCGCGGATGGTTGTCCCGATACCCACCCCCACGACCCCACCGACCGACCTGGCCCGGGCTGTTGTCATGGCGTCAGATGTCAAGGAAGCGCACGTCCTTCGCGTTGCGCTGGATGAACGCCCGTCGTTGCTCCACGTCCTCACCCATCAAGATCGAGAACATCTCATCCGCCCGCGCCGCATCCTCCAACGTCACCTGGAGCAGGATCCGCTTGTCCGGATCCATCGTGGTGTCCCAGAGCTGGTCCGGGTTCATCTCGCCCAGACCCTTGTAACGCTGGATCGGGTTCTCGCGGGGCAGCCGCTTGCCCTCTTCGGCACCCACCCGCAACAGCGCGTCGCGCTCCGCGTCGGTGTACGCGAGCTCGTGGGTCGAGTTGGTCCAGTTGATCTTGAACAGCGGTGGCTGCGCGAGGTAGACGTGGCCGGCCTCGATCAACGGCTTCATGAACCGGAACATCAAGGTCAGCAACAACGTGCGGATGTGGGCGCCGTCGACGTCGGCGTCGGCCATCATCACGATCTTGTGATAGCGGAGCTTGGCCAGGTCGAAGTCATCGTGCACGCCGGTGCCCAGGGCGGAGATGATCGCCAGGACCTCCTGGTTCTGCATGATCCGATCGATCCGCGCCTTCTCGACGTTCAGGATCTTGCCGCGGATCGGCAGGATCGCCTGGGTCCGCGGATCTCGGCCGCCCTTGGCGGACCCACCCGCCGAGTCACCCTCGACGATGAAGACCTCGCACTCCTCCGGGTTGGTCGACTGACAGTCCGACAGCTTGCCGGGCAGCCCGCTGCGGCCGAGCAGGCCCTTGCGGTCGCGGGCCGCGTCACGGGCCTTGCGGGCCGCGATCCGGGCGATGGCGGCGGCCTGGCCCTTGCGAACGATCAGCTTGCCCTCTTGCGGGTTCTCCTCGAACCAGTCGCCGAGCTTGGCGTTGACGACCTGCTGGACGAACGAGCGGGCCTCGGTGTTGCCGAGCTTCGTCTTCGTCTGGCCCTCGAACTGCGGCTCCGCCAGCTTGACCGAGATGATCGCCGTCAGGCCCTCGCGGATGTCGTCGCCGGACAGCTTGTCCTCCGGCTTCCTGATCAGACCCCAGTCCTGGCCCCACTTGTTGGCCGTGTACGTCAGGGCAGACCGGAAGCCCTCCTCGTGGGTGCCGCCCTCGTGGGTGTTGATCGCGTTGGCGAAGGTGTGCACCGACTCGGTGAAGGAGGTGTTCCACTGCATCGCCACCTCGACGCTGATGTCGTGGTCGGGCCGCTCGGCCTCCACCGCGATGACCGTGGGGTTGACGGTCTCCTTGCTCTGGTTGAGGTAGCGGACGTAGTCGATCAGACCGTCGGCGTAGCAGAAGGTGTCGCTGCGGCCGCCCTCGCCGAGGGTGGGGTCGTCGGGGTTGGCCAGGTCCTGGCGGTCCGGTCGCTCGTCGGTCACCGAGATGGTCAGCCCCTTGTTCAGGAACGCCATCTCGCGGAACCTGGCAGCCAGCTTCTCGTAGGAGTACGTGGTGGTCTCGAAGATCTCGGGGCTGGCGTAGAAGGTGACCGTGGTGCCAGTCCGGTCCGACTCCTCCTTGCGCTCCAGCGGACCGTCCGGGGTGCCGAGCGAGAAGCTCTGCTCCCAGCGGTAGCCGTCGCGGAGGACCTCGACCGTCAGGTGCGCGGACAGGGCGTTGACCACCGAGACGCCGACGCCGTGCAGACCACCGGAGACCTTGTAGCCGCCGTCGCCGAACTTGCCACCGGCGTGCAGCACGGTCAGGGCCAGCGTGACCGCGGGGATCTTCTCGGTCGGGTGCTCCTTCACCGGGATGCCACGGCCGTTGTCGGCCACCCGGATGCCGCCGTCGGCCAGCAGCCGGACGTCGATGGTGTCGCAGAACCCGGCCATCGCCTCGTCGACGGAGTTGTCCACGACCTCGCTCACCAGGTGGTGCAGACCGCGTTCTCCGGTGGAGCCGATGTACATGCCAGGACGCTTGCGGACCGCTTCCAGGCCCTCCAGCACGGTGATCGACCCCGAGTCGTACTCCGTGGGGCGAGCTCCGTTGCCGTTGTTCACCCGGGGCAGTGCGTCGAAGGCGGGGATCTCGACCGCGAGCACCTCGGCCGGATCGGTGGCGTCGGGGACGGATGGCTCGGGGAACTCTTCGGTCACCGGCTCTGATCTCCTGTCACAAGGGCGCCACCCGTCGCGATCGGACACGGGACGCAGGGGGCGGCACGACAACACAGGGACGGCTGTGATCTGAGGATCCGCAGCCGTCCGGAACGTGGTCCAGTCTACCGCGTGACTGCGGGAGAACCCGTATCCGCCAGGGGTCGAAACGGCCGGAAGTGGTCCTGGGAGCGCCCTGACGGCCGATTGCGCCGAGTCGCAGGGGTTTCTGGACCTCCGATACACACCCCCGGGCTGCTGACGGGCTCAGAGGTCCGCGTGCACGACCAGCACTCGGTCGAGCGAGACGGGCGGACCGGCCGTCCGTCCGCCCGGGCGAACCGCCCCGCTGCCTACACTGACCCGGTGACCGAGGCCAGCACCGACAGCCCCGATGCCGGCGCGCCCCCGCACCCGAGGCCGAGCCGACGGTGCCGGGATCGGACAGCGGCCGTTTCTGGCTGATGGCCGGGTCGCTGGTGCTCGCCCTCGCGCTGCTGATCGGTCTCACCTGGGCCGCCGGCGGCTTCGACCAACGGACGGACTTGCGCACCGTCGTCGCACCCGGCACGACGGTGTCGACCGGTCCGTACGAGTTCACCTTCACCGGGGGGACGGCGCAGCGGGTCAAGGGGCTGCATGATGCCCAGATCTACCGCATCGTCCTCTCCGGCACCGGACGGGTGACCGGCAGCGAGGCGATGGCTCCGGACACCCTCAACCCGATGTTCCTCGCCAAGGACCCGCGCTCGCCCGCCTACCAGGAGCCCGAGGGCCAGCAGTTCGGGATCGAGGAGTACCGCGGTTCGAGCGGGGGCTCGTTCTTCACCCCGGGCTTGCCGGCCGTTCCGTACCGGCTGACCTTCGACTTCCCCGCCGAGGAGATCGAGATCGGGCCGGACATCCAGCTGGGGGTCTGGGTCCTGGAGTACCGCGACGTCACGCTGCTGCAGACGGGTGACGTCCGCTGGGCACCGAGCGAACGCCTCTACCGCTACCAGCTGCCGCTCCGCCGGTTGCCCGACGACCTCGACTGACGCTCCGGCGACGACGCCGGTCCGAGGTCAGGGCGGGGTCAGCACCGGCCTGACGTCCCGCGAGATGGGGTCGTCGATCGCGACCCCCGCCAGCTCCCCCACGTAGCTCTCGGGCACCTGGAAGATCACCTCGAGCGGCTGGGTGCGACCGAGGGGGGCTCGCTCGTCCCGCGCGCAGCTGTCGTCGAGGTCGCGTGAGATGTAGACGGTGTTCGGCTCCCACCGCCGTCGATCGGGACCCAGGATCGCGAACGAGCAGTACAGGTCGGGGTCGTCGGTGCGGCGGACGACGTCGATGCGGGCGACCAGAAAGACCGCGTTCAGCGGGGGTGACAAGATCTCGTCGGTGGACTCGTCGGTCACCTGAGTCGTCTGGACCAGACTGACCAGCCGGAACTCCGCGCCCATCGCGGTGACCGGGGCGCCCGCGTCGTACTGCCGGTAGCGGCCGTGCGACGTGAGCCCGTTCAGGGCGTACGCCGTCCACAGACTCAGGTAGATGGCCACCGCCAGCAGCACGCAGCCGGCCCGCAGCCAGGCGTCCCGGCGGCCCTGACCCGTCTGCACCGGCGCAACGGCATCGGCCAGGGGTGTGTGCCGGGCCCTCACGGGAGGGCCTCGGTGGTGTCCGAGCCGCCCGGCTCGAGCTCGCGCCCCCGTGCGGCGAGCCGCCACTGCTCGGCGTTCTCGGCGGTGATGCCCAGGTGGACCCGGGCCCGTTGGTAGAACCCGTGCACAGTCGAGGAGGCCCAGATCTCGAGCGAGAGGTCGTCGATCTGAGCCGGGTCCACCTCGAAGACCAGCTCCTTCTCCTGGGCGAAGCCCGGATCGGCGGACAAGCTGTTCGACGTCCACTGGCTGTACGTGCGGTCATCGGTGAGCAGATGAGCGCTGTTCAGGTAGACCTTCCGCGGGCCCGGGACCTCGAGGCGGGCCCTGACCAGCACGAACATGCCCCGGGTCTCGGCCTGGACCTCACCGCGGTCGACCAGCCGGGTGCCGACCTCGACGTCACCGACGATCAGATCGGCCTGCTCGATCGAGAGAGTCTGGCCCCGGACGCCGTCGACGTAGGTGAAGTCCGGCGGATCGTTGACCTTCAACCCGATCGCGCTGAAGGCCAGACAGGCCAGCGCGACCAGCACCCCGACGAGCTTGTCGCGCGAGATCCGCACCCGGGACGAGGATCGGCTCACGTCGATCCCGCCCCGGCCCGGCTGACGGCGAGCTCGACCGGGTCCTCCGTGGCTCGCGGGTCGGGATCCCCTGCGGCTCGTGGGTCGGGATCCCCTGCGGCTCGTGGGTCGGGATCCTCCGTCGGCCGCCGGGTGCGAGCGCTGCCAGAAGAGCTCCAGGCAGCGCCGGAAGGCGACTGCGAGCAGGCAGATCCGGAGCGGCTCGAAGAGCGCGTCCGTGAGGAGTCCGAGCGCCGGCCCGTACGCGAACCAGAACGAGATGGGGCGGCCGCCGAGCAGGTTGTCGATCAGGCTGTTCAGTCCGTCGCCGGCCATCACGATCGCCGAGTAGACCGCGACATAGGCCCCCAGGAACACCACGCCGGCCCGCAGCACCAGGCGGAGTGAGTGGAAGGTCGGCAGGTACTTGTCGTCGATGTCGCCGAGGAACGCCTCCTTCAGCTCCACCGCCGCGCGTCCGACCCCCGCGGGCGGCGGCCGCACGCCCCGCGCCCGGCGCCGCTCGGCGTGGCTGGCGAACGCCGTGGACCCGGGCACCTTCTCCAGGTAGGGCTGACCCTTGCGCCACAGCTCCGCCAGTGACAGGACCTGGGAGCCGTACACCAGCGCAGCCACCGCCAACCAGATGACCGGTTGGGCCAGCGCCTCCCAGAACAGCGGCCACACCTCGTCGACGACGAAGCCGACGGCTCGGGTGATGAGCGCCGGCAGCCGGATGGACAGGACCGACAGGGCGTCCAGGATCGCCCCCTGCAAGGTGGCGAGCCAGGCCATGAACTCCCGACCGGTGAGCCAGAGCCGAGCCTGCTGCCAGACCCGGACCCCGCCCATGATCACCACGAGGAGGAAGAACGACTCGATCAAGGCGACCAGGATGCCGAGGACCCGGTAGCCGGTGCGCTCGTGCAGGACGTCGACGAACCGGCGGATCAGGTAGATGACCACCAGCCCGCCGAACAGCCACCACGGGTTCTGGGTGGCCGCCGTCGTCAGCGTGCCGAGGACCGACGGCGCGTCACTCAGCAGCCCGTTGCGGAAGAGCTGCTCGTTGGCCAGCTGCGACGCGGTCCGGCTGACCTCGCCGAAGGCCGCGTAGATTCCGAGGAAGGGCAGCAGGGTGATCGAGACGAGCCGGGTGAGACTGGTGTCGCGGTCGTCGCCCACGGCCTCGGACTCGGGGATCAGGTCACGCACCCCCAGCTCGCGACCCACGATCTGCAGCATCACCACGATGGCGACCAGCTGGGCCAGGAACCCGAAGGAGAAGACCGCCAGCGCCGCCCAAGAGTTCCACTCGCCGACCCGGATGGCGAGCTTGAGAGACAGCTGGGATCCGAGCCAGCCGGCCAGGTAGACGGCCAGGATCTGCGGGAGGGTGCGCCACCAGACACGCCCGGTGTCGAGCACCAGGATGCGGAGGTCGACCCAGATCACCCGGCGCAGCCTAATCTGCGCACCGGGTCGCCCGAGCCGATGGGCCGGGGCTGCGACGGGGCCGTGCCCGACTTCCGGGCTCCGAACTCAGCCGTACGTGTCCCGCGGCCCCCGGCCATCGCGGACCGACAGCCGTCCCTTCTTCCAGGACGGCCCCTGCGGACCCAGCACCTTGACCCGGGTCACCGTGCCGTCGCCCAGCTGCTCGTTGAGCTTGGCGACCAGCTGCGGGGCCATCGTCCGCAGCGACGTCGCCCAGACGGTGGACTCGGTGCGGACCGTCAGCACCGTCTCCGCGTACGACTCGGGCCGGGAGTGGGCGGCATTGGTGGGACCGACCAGGGCGGGCCATCGGGCCAGCAGGGCCCGGATGCTGAGGTCGGTGCTCCAGCCCTTCGTGTCGACGAGCTTCTCCAGCGCGTCGCCGAGCGTCGTGGGATCCCGGTCGTCGGGACGAGCGCCGGACCGCACGGGATCGACCCGCGCGGGTCGCTGCTGGCGCTTGCGGGAGCGCCGACGAGGCCCGGCGCCCACCGAGTCGGCGATGGCGCGCGCCAGGTCGAGCCCGCTCGGATCGTGGGTCGGTCCGGTCCGGGTCCGGCCGGGTCGCCGTCGGGCGACTCCGGTTGCTCGCTGCTCGGATCGGCGCGGGACTCGCTCGAGGGCTCACTCATCGGCGGTCACCTCACCGGCCGCGACGCGATAGCGACGCCCGGCCAGGTCGGCCGGCACGTCGGCGCCCACGGCCGCCGTGACCAGCACCTGCTCCGCGCTCAGCACACTGGCGGCCAGTCGCTGCCGGCGCGTGCTGTCCAGCTCGGCGAACACGTCGTCCAGCACGAGCACGGGCTCGACCGCGTCGTCCTGGAGCAGCTGGAACGAACCGAGGCGCAGCGCCAGAGCCAGGGACCACGACTCGCCGTGGCTGGCATAGCCCTTGGCCGGCATCGGCCCCATCGTCAGCAGCACGTCGTCGCGGTGCGGCCCGACCAGGCACAGCCCGCGCTGGATCTCGTCCGAGCGACGCTCCTGCAGGCCGGCGATCATCACCTCCGCGAGCTCGTCCCGGGTGAGCTCGGCGCTCAGCTCGAGACTCGACTTGTAGGTCGCCGCGACGTCGGAGTTCGTGGGCGCGATGTCGGCGTACGCCGAGCTGACGTGCGGGGCGAGCTCGGTCAGCGTGCGCAGCCGGGCGGCCAGCAGCTCGGCTCCGGCGGCGGACAGGTGCGCGTCCCAGACGTCGAGGGTGGACGCGGCCTCGGCCGGCGGCGGACCGCCCCGGGATCTGCCGCTCAACGACTTGAGCAGCGTGCTGCGCTGCTTGAGGACCCGGTCGTAATCCGCCCGGACCCCCGCGAAACGCGGCCACCGGGCCACCACCAGCTCGTCGAGGAACCGACGTCGCTCGGATGGGTCGCCCTTGACGATGGCCAGGTCCTCCGGCGAGAACACCACCGTGCGGAGCACCCCGATCAGCTCCCGCGACCGGCGCAGCGGCGACCGGTTCAGCTTGGCCCGGTTGGCCCGGCCCGGCGTGATCTCGACCTCCAGCTGGAGCTGTCGTGGATCGTCCAACCCGGCCTGCACGCGGGCCCGGACCACCGCCCGCTCCGCCCCGAACCGCACCAGCGGCACCTCCGAGGACACCCGGTGCGACGACAGCGTCGAAACGTACTCGACCGCCTCCACCAGATTCGTCTTCCCCTGCCCGTTGGCCCCGACGAACGTCGTCACCCCCGACCCCAGCGGCACATCGACCTGCAGATAGGACCTGAAGTCGGCCAGCTGCAGATGATCGACGAACACCGCACCACCCTAGGTCTTCAGCGCCAACACCGACCGCCTCGAGTCGAGCACCACTGAGTGGTGACCGATGGATACTGAGGTGCGGTGGGTCGGTGGCGCAGTCAGGGAGTGGTGGGCGTTCCGAGCGGAGCCCGCGAAGCGAGGTGGGCGAGACCGCGCCTCCGCCCCACCCGCACCGTACCCCATCAACGCCGAGCTACTTCTCGGTGTCACGTCGACTCGACGCGGTCGGCCTTGGCGCCTCCCGCTTCGAGCGAATCGCCGGCCGGCAGCTCTTGGTGACCGCCGAACTGCTGGCGCATCGCCGACAGCACCTGGTTGGCGAACAGGTCCTCGCCCCGGGAGGCGAACCGCTCGAAGAGCGACGCGGCCAGCACCGGAGCCGGTACGCCGATGTCGACGGCCGCCTTGACCGTCCAGCGACCTTCGCCGGAGTCGGACACCCGGCCCGCGAGCCCGTCCAGCGTGGGGTTGGCCTGCAGCGCGGCCGCGGTGAGATCCAGCAGCCAGGAGGACACGACCGATCCCCGCCGCCACAGCTCCGACACCTTCGCGGTGTCGATGTCGAACTGGTAGTACTCCGGCTCCTCCAGCGGCGCGATCTCGGCGGAGTGCTCGGCCTCGCGGATGCCGGCGTCGGCGTTGTCGAGGATGTTCAGCCCCTCGGCGAAGGCGGCCATGATGCCGTACTCGATGCCGTTGTGGACCATCTTCACGAAGTGCCCGGCGCCGGACGGCCCGCAGTGCAGGTAGCCGAGCTCCTCGGGCTGCGGCTCGCCGGTCCGCCCCGGGGTCCGCTCGATCTCGCCCGCTCCGGGGGCGATGGTGCGCAGGATCGGGTCGATGGTCGTCACGGCCTCGTCCGGTCCGCCGACCATCAGGCAGTAGCCGCGCTCGAGTCCGAAGACGCCGCCACTCGTGCCGATGTCGACGTAGTGGATGCCCTGGTCCTTGAGCTTGGCGGCCCGCCGTACGTCGTCACGGTAGTTGGAGTTGCCGCCGTCGATGATGATGTCGCCCGGCTCGAGCAGCGCGGAGAACTGGTCCACGATCTTCCCGGTGATGCCGGCGGGGATCATCACCCAGACCGCCCGAGGACGCTCGAGCTTGGCCACGAAGTCCTCGGGGCTCTCGGCCCCGGTGGCACCCTCGGCGGCCAGACCCGCGACCGCCTCCGCGTTCACGTCGTACACGACGCACTCGTGCCCGTCGCGCATCAACCGCCGCACGATGTTGGCGCCCATCCGCCCCAACCCGATCATTCCCAGCTGCATGGAGTCGCCTCTCTCGCTTACGTCGCCAGGCACGCTAGCAGCGCCGTGTTACACCCCCGCCACCCCGGGGGTGCCATCGGAGAGGCAGGGCAGCGGTGTTCGCATTAAGCGGCAGCGAGCTGGCTCCCTACGGACGGCGGAGTACCGAACGGCCAGTACTCCGAGCGAATGAGCGCCAGCGAGAGAGTGAGCCCGTCGCGAGCGGCCGTGAGCAGAGCGCGGCTTTGTCTGGAGCGTCGAAGGAGCAGACACGTTCTTCGTCTGCGAGTGAGGGAGGGAAGACAAAGACACAAGCGCTCGCGAACAGCGAGTGACGATCAACTGGGCAGGCGCATCAGCATGATCACGTGCCGGTAGTCGGTGATCGGGTCGCCGTCGAGCTCGGCGAGCCCGGTCAGCTGGCACGGCTTGCTGGGGGCGGTGAAGGCGAAGTTCACGTACGGGGTGTCGAAGGCGCCGAGTGCGTCGAGCAGGTACGTGGGGTTGAAGCCCGCCGCGGTGACGGCCTGGTCTCCCCCGCCCGGCTGCTCGACGACCGCTTCCAGGGCTTCGGAGGCCTGCGCCTGGTCACCGGTGGCGGCCTCCAGCGTGACGACTCCGTCGCCGATCAGCATCCGCAGCGAGGTGTTGCGCTCGGCGACCAGCGAGACCCGTCGGGCGGCCGCGATCGTGTCGGCGGTGCTGAGCCGGACGGTCATCACCGGCTGGGTGTTCATGATGTGCCGGACCTTGGGGAACTCACCGTCCAGCAGGCGGGTGGTGGTCTGCCGATCGCCGGCGGTGCCGTGACCCTCGAAGCCGATGATCCCGTCGCCGGTGCCACCGGAGGCCAGGCTGAGGACGATCTGCTCGCCGGCCGACATCGACTTCGCCGTGTCGGACAGCACCTTGGCCGGCACCAGGGCGGCCGCGGAGATCTGCGGGGCGGCGGGGTTCCAGGTCAGCTCGCGCAGCGCCATCCGGTAGCGGTCGGTGGCGAGCAGCGAGACCGTCTCTCCCTCGATCTCGACCCGGACACCGGTGAAGACGGGCAGCAGCTCGTCGCGACCAGCGGCCACGACCACCTGGGCGACGGCGTGGGCGAACACGTCGCTGGGCACCGTGCCGGTGGCCTCGGGCAGGCTGGGAAGGGTCGGGTAGTCCGCCACCGGCAGGGTCTGCAGCGTGAACCGGGCACTCCCGCAGACCAGCTCCACGTGGTTGCCGTCAGCGGAGATGTCGACCGGCTTGGCCGGCAGGCTGCGGGAGATGTCGGCGAGCAACCGACCGGAGACGAGAGCCTCGCCCTCGTCGGCGACCTCGGCCTTGACGGTGATCTGAGCGCTGGTCTCGTAGTCGAAGCTGGACAGCACGACACCGGAGGCGTCCGCCCGGACCAGCAGACCAGCGAGGATCGGGACACTGGGGCGGGTCGGCAGGCTGCGGGCGGCCCACTGCACCGCCTCGGCCAACGTGTCGCGTTCGAGTCGGATCCTCACACTGCCTCCTGCCTCTGTCTGGCACCCCGTACGAGGCGACGGCGCCACGCACGTGGGCAGCGCTGGACGATCATACCGACGTCGATGGCGCTGGTCCGCCGCGCTCGGACGGCGACAGCTCGCGGAGCTCTTCCGCTGCCGCCATGACCGTCTGCTGCAGCGGCACGAGGTGCTCCTTCCCGGCCGGCGGCGTCCCGGTGAAGAGCGGCCGGATCTCGAACACCAGGTCCAGCACGCCCTCGCGCGTGATCTCTCCCCGACGCAGCGTCATGGCCTCGCCGGCCAGCCGGCTGTACTCGTTGACCCGAACGCGCCAACCGAGGTTGTCCAGTGACTCGCAACCCCGCATCTCGTTGGCCAGCTGATCGAGAGCCTTCTCGAGCCGGAGCAGCTGGCGGCTGCGCAGCTCCTGGTCCAGCTGGACGGGTACGTCCTCGGCCTCGTCGTCCTGGTCGCGTCCGAAGAGCTTGCGCAGAAACTTCACGTGTCCTCCGTTGGGTCGTTTGTGAGGCGGTTGTCCACCTGCGCACAGTCAGTGACTTCGAACAGATGGAGTACGTGTAACTGATAGTCGTCGTCGTAGGTGCTGTGGACCTTGTGGAAAAGCCGGTGTCCGACCACGTCACCCGCCGATTCGGCCTGTGGTCGGCGCTGTGTCGTACTCGAAATTACACGGGGAGTATCTGAGGACGAGTCGCGGCGGTCAGTGGGCACTCCACGGCGGACCCCAGGTGGATCCTCAGGAACGGCCCTGGTTGTCCCCAACCGAGGCAGTTATCCACAGGTTATTCCCCAGGTGTGTGGTCTGCGTAACCATTCCGCAACCTTCGCCAGGGCATCCTCGGCAGCAATCGTGTGATTCGGGCCCAGGATGGGCTTGTGGACAACCTTGGGGACAGGCTCGACGAGCCGCTGCTGCTGGTCGAGCTGCAGCGTGGTTTCCAGGACAGCATCGATCTCGTCGATCCGAAGACACCGGTCCCCTGGTGTGCGGGCTGGCGGGTGGTCGATCTCGTCGAGCACCTGACCTGGGTGCACCACTGGGCCGCAGCCATGGCCCGGTCGGTCGATGTCGAACCATTGGACGAGGGCACGGATCTCCGTCTCCGGTATGCCACGAGTGCGGCCGAGCTGGCGACGACCCTGCAGTCGCTGGACCCTTCAGCGCCGGCCCGGACGCTGGTGGAGGGGGGCACGGTGGCGTTCTGGTACCGACGTCAGCTGCACGAGACGTTGATCCACCTGTGGGATCTGCGAGCGGCGGGCGGACTGGACCTGGTCGTGGCTCCCGACGTCTGGGCCGACACCGTGGACGAGGTGGTCACCGTGATGCACCCGCGGCAGGTGCGCCTGGGGCGCGCGCCAGTGCCCTCCGTACGGCTCGCGCTGGGAGCGACCGACGTCGATCGAGACTGGTCGCTGTCGGCGGCCGACGACGTGCCCACGGGGCGTACGGCCACGGTCCTCGGCCCGGCCGAGGCGCTCGCCCTGCTGCTGTGGCGACGGATCGGGCTCGATGACCACCGGCTCCGGGTGCAGGGCGACCGCGACGCGCTCGCGACCGTGCTGGACGACCACCTGGTCCCCTGAGTCGGCGCTCGCCGTCGAGCGGCGCTCAGCGGGGACGCAGGCGGGATGCCCCGGTCAGCGTTGGGACGCCTGCTGCTTGATCCGGTTGGTCAGCTCGGTCACCTGGTTGTAGAGGGACCGGCGTTCCGACATCAGGTTCTTGATCTTGCGCTCGGCGTGCATCACGGTCGTGTGGTCGCGACCGCCGAACTGCTGGCCGATCTTGGGCAACGACAGGTCCGTCAGCTCGCGGCAGAGGTACATGGCGATCTGACGGGCCGTGACGAGGACGTGCGTACGACTCTGACCGCACAGGTCCTCGATGGTGAGATCGAAGTACGCGGCGGTCTGAGCCATGATCATCCCGGAGGTGATCTGGGCCTCGCCGCCTTCGGGGATGAGGTCCTTGAGCACGACCTCGGCGAGCGCGAGGTCGACCTGCTGCCGGTTGAGACTGGCGAACGCGGTGACCCGGATCAGGGCCCCTTCCAGCTCGCGGATGTTGGTCTGGATCCGGCTGGCGATGAACTCGAGCACGTCGGGGCCGGCGACCAGGCGCTCCTGGGCGGCCTTCTTGCGCAGGATGGCGATCCGGGTCTCCAGGTCGGGCGGCTGGATGTCGGTGATCAGACCCCAGCCGAACCGGCTCCGCAGGCGCGGCTCCAGGTTCTCCAGGTTCTTCGGCGGCCGGTCCGACGTCATCACGATCTGCTTCTGGGCGTTGTGCAGCGTGTTGAAGGTGTGGAAGAACTCCTCCTGCGTCTGCTCCTTGCCCTCCAGGAACTGGATGTCGTCGATCAGCAGGACGTCGACGTCGCGGTAGCGGCGGCGGAACTCCGCACCCTTGTTCTGGCTGATCGCGTTGATGAAGTCGTTGGTCAGCTCCTCGGTGGAGACGTACCGCACCCGGACCCGCTCGAAGTAGTCCCGGGCGTAGCGGCCGATGGCGTGCAGCAGGTGCGTCTTGCCCAGTCCCGACTCGCCGTAGATGGTCAGCGGGTTGTAGGACTTCCCGGGGTTCTCCGCGACGGCGACGGCAGCGGCATGGGCGAACCGGTTGGAGGAACCGATGACGAAGGTCTCGAAGGTGTACTTGGGGTTCAGCCGGGCGTCGATCTCCTTGCGCGGCCGGGGCACGCCGTCATGGTCGACGAGGCCTCGCGCCCCGCCTCCGTTTCCGGCGGGACCGTAGGGGCCCTGGAACGACGCGGCGGGAGCACCTGGATCGGAGGATCCGACGGGTTCCGCCCCTGGCCGTCCGGCGACCGCGGTGTCGTCGTGCTGGGCCGATTCCGTGAGGTGCTGAGGGGCATCCACGCGGTGATCGGTCGGGTCCCGCGGATCCCAGCCGTTGGCGGCCGACCCCGGACTGGTCGGCGAGGGGTCGATCGGGCGGGCGTAGCGACGCGGGTCCAGCCCCGGGCCGACGGGTGCGGCGTTGGCACGCCCGTGGCCCGACACGTCGAACCGGCTGGTCGCGGCCGTCTGGTCGCTGGTCGGCTCGGGGGACACCGTGGCGTCCACGATGACGGCGAGCTGGACGGAGCGCTGGAAGTAGTCACTGAGCTGCTGCTCGATGTCGGGTCGGAACCGGCCCTCGAGCTGGTTGCGGGTGAAGTTGTTGGGCACCGCCACCATCAACGCGTCCTGGTGCATCGCGACCGGCTTGGAGTTGTCCAACCAGCGTCGGAGCTCGGGCGGGGAGGTGGTGTAGACGTGCTCCCAGGCGATCGTCGTGGTGTCACTGCCGCTCGCGTCGGTCACAACCTGGGTCTCCACAGCTTCTGTCTCGGGGCGCGGCACGTCGACGGGGTCCGAACGGACACCGGGAGCAACCGCGGTCGTCAGGGGTGATCCGATCGCCATCGGCGCGGGAGGAAGAAGGTCATCGTCGACCCCCTCTTCCGGTCCGTGATCCTTCGTCTCGCGATCGTGATCAGGCCCCTCACCCTAGTCCTTCCACATAGTTATCCACACCCTGTGCACGAATGCGTGGAAACCACCGCGGCCACCACCGCCCGGGGCTGGACGCCGGCACGTGCCGGTCGAGCCGGGAGGGGTGACATCGGGCGGAACTGCTGGTGTCGCAGAGAAGAACGTTCGCGGAATGACAGACAAGGGACGAGCCGTGAACGTAGCAACGGGCTCGGGCGCGCCGCAACCCGTTCGTGACACTTTTCCGGATTGCTCGGCGTGTCGGCTGGACACTCGGACGAACGGTCACCGGACGAGCCGACCGGTTTGACCCTCTTGTGTCGTCCCCGTACCGTTAGCAGGTCGCTGCCACTGTGGCGACCCCTGTTGGCTGCCCGCGATTCCGCGGGTGGTACCTGGCCAGACTTCACGATATAGGGAGCCTTCCCGTGAGCAAGCGCACGTTCCAGCCGAGCAACCGGCGCCGCAGTCGAGTCCACGGATTCCGTCTCCGGATGCGGACCCGGTCCGGACGCGCCATCCTTGCCGCCCGTCGGCGCAAGGGCCGCGACAAGCTGTCTGCCTGACGGCTCGACACCCAGGTCGGCCTCGTGTTGCCCAGGGACGCACGGATGCGTCGGTCGGAAGACTTCCGACGCACGGTGCGGCGTGGGGTGCGCGCGGGTCGGCGGACTGTGGTGGTGCACGCCCTGCGGCCGGTCGGCGATCCCGCTCAACCGGACGCGAGCCCGCCGGTCGCCCCCGACCGGCAGGTCGGCTTCGTGGTCTCCAAGTCCGTTGGTTCGGCGGTGCGACGCAATCGCGTCCGCCGGCGTCTCCGACACCTGGCCTCGGCTCGCGTCCTCGACCTCCCGGTCGGGACGCTGGTCGTGGTGCGAGCTCTGCCGCCGGCCGCTGCGGCCGGACCGGAGCTGGGCACGGACCTGACCGCTGCCTGGGACGCGGCACTGTCACGGTTGGCACGTCGATGAAGTACGTGCTGATCGGCTTCTTGAAGCTCTACCGCCTGGTCATCTCCCCTCTCTACGGCAACGTGTGCCGCTACTACCCGAGCTGCTCGGCGTACGCGCTCCGGGCCGTCGAGGTGCACGGTGCCGTGAAGGGCTCCTATCTCGCCGCCCGCCGCCTGCTGCGCTGCCACCCGTGGACGCCCGGCGGCTACGATCCTGTACCAGGGACACCCGAGTTCGACGAGGAAGCGCGGCTGCAGGCCGCTGCTGCCGTCGGCTCGGCGTCAACCGAGAACGCTGCCGAAGATCTCGGTGGCCCCCCAGACCAGGGTCACCATGACCTGCCGGAGCTGCCGACCCCCGTCCTGAGGGACGACCCGGCGACTGCCCGGTCCGATGTGTCCGACCAGCGAGCCGAGCCGGCTCACGTACGAGGTGTGAATTGTTCGACCTGATCCCGCTGCTCGTCCCGCTGAGCATCTGGGACCCGTTCATCGCCGTCGGCAGCGCCATCATGCGCCCGCTGTACTGGGTGGTCTCGGGTCTGCTGGTGCTCTTCCACACCCTGTGGACCCCGGTGTTCGGGGCCGACAGCGGCTGGACCTGGGCGTTGTCGATCGTCTCGCTGACCGTGATCATCCGGATCGCGCTGATCCCGCTGTTCGTCAAGCAGATCAAGTCCTCGCGCCAGATGCAGCTGCTGCAGCCCAAGGTGCGCGAGCTGCAGAAGAAGTACGGGCACGACCGGGAGAAGCTCGGTCAAGAGACCATGAAGCTCTACAAGGAGCACAACGCCAACCCGTTGTCCTCCTGCCTTCCGCTGCTGCTGCAGATGCCGATCTTCCTGGCGCTCTTCCGGGTGCTCGACGGTGCCGCCAACGGGATCCCGCGCGGCCACTGGCTGGAGATCCACCCCGAGCTCCTGGTCTCCCTGCAGAACGCGACCATCTTCGGTGCTCCGATCTCGGCGACCTTCATGAAGGCCGGGATGCTCGGTGCCGCCGCGATGAACGTGCGCATCGTGACCGTCGTGCTGATCCTGGCCATGACGGCCACGTTGTTCGTGACCCAGCTGCAGCTGATGCGCAAGAACATGCCGCCGGAGGCCCTGACCGGTCCGTTCGCGCAGCAGCAGAAGATGATGCTCTATCTCTTCCCCGTCATCTTCGCGGTCGGTGGCATCAACTTCCCCATCGGTGTGCTGATCTACTGGCTGGCCTCCAACCTGTGGACGATGGGTCAGCAGTTCTACGTCATCCGACGCAATCCTGCGCCGGGCACGCCCGCGTACGAGGCGTGGGAGCAGCGGCGCAAGGAGAAGCTGGCGCGCAAGGAGAGCCATCACGGCTCGACGGCACCGTCGGCGAGTGTCGATGGCGGGGTCGTGGCTCGTGGCTCCGGCGGGAACGGGAACGGCAGCGCGCCGGTTGCCGACGGCGTCGGTCCGCAGGATCCCCCGCGTGTGGTGCGACAGCAACCGCGGAAGCAGACCCGGTCCCAGCGCAAGCAGTGACTCGGCGCTCTCCCATACCCTCCCGTTCGGCGGCGGTGCGTGATGCCGCCCCGATCGGGATCACCGTCAGGACAGGGGACCGCGGCCCGCGGTCGCCCGAAGGAGGAACATGACCAACACCGACCAGTCGACGATCGATCCGGAGCTCGTCGGCGAGACGTCCGACGAGGGCGATGCCGTCGACCGAGCCGGGACCGACGTGGAGTCCCCTGTCGAGGGCGAGGTGGAAACCGGCGGGGAGGCTGCCACCTCGGCAGCCACGCCCGCCGGTGACGCCGACGGCCAGACCGACGTCGACAGCGAGGCGGACGCCGCCGACGATGACGATGACGACAACCCGTTGGAGGTCGAGGCCGAGGTCGCGGCCGACTATCTCGAGGAGCTTCTCGACATCGCCGATCTCGATGGCGACATCGACACCTACATCGACGGCGATCGGGCGCACGTGTCCATCGTCAGCGAGTCGGAGGTGCTGGTGGGCAAGGACGGTCAGGTGCTGGACGCTCTGCAGGAGCTGACCCGGCTCGCGGTGCTCGCCGAGACCGGTCAGCGCAGTCGTCTGATGCTGGACGTGGCCGGCTATCGCGGCAAGCGCCGGGTCGAGCTGGTCGCCCTGGCGGGGGACGCCGTGCAGGAGGTCAAGGACGGCGCCGAGCCCGTGCACCTGAAGGCGATGAACCCGTTCGAGCGCAAGATCGTCCACGACGCCGTGGCTGCGGCGGGGTTGACGAGCGAGTCCGAGGGTGAAGAGCCTCGTCGACACGTCGTCGTGCTGCCGGCGCGTGGCTGAGGACTCCCGGCCATCGCCGTCTCCCGGAGCCGACGTCCCCACGTCGGTGGCTTCGGCTCCGGGGGACGTCCCGCAGCGCGTGATCGACGAGGTCTTCAGCAGCGCGGGTGGATCTGAATCGATATGTCGATATAAAGACTTGTTGATCAATCAAGGGATCGAGTGGGGTCTGCTGGGGCCACGCGAGGTCGATCGGATCTGGGGACGGCACATCCTCAACAGTGCGGCCGTGGTGGAGCTGATCCCGCGCGGGGCGTCGGTCGCCGACGTGGGATCAGGTGCGGGACTACCTGGGATCCCGATCGCCATTCTCCGGCCCGATCTGACCGTCGACCTGATCGAACCCCTGCTGCGGCGGAGCACCTTCCTTACCCACAGTGTGGATGACCTGGGGATAACCGGTCGAGTCTCGGTCC
The DNA here is from genome assembly GCA_963794405.1 of uncultured Actinomycetota bacterium. GTDB lineage: Bacteria > Actinomycetota > Actinomycetes > Propionibacteriales > Propionibacteriaceae > Microlunatus. The sequence continues at coordinate 1,612,365 of CAWCDP010000009.1, read as the reverse complement.
GGCGCGAGCGGGCCGAGCAGGTGGGCCGAACGTATGACGTGGTGCTGTCCCGCGCCCTCGCTCCGCTCGACCGCCTGATCCGTTGGTGCTTGCCCCTGATGAAGCCGAGTGGCCAGATCCTCGCGATCAAGGGAGCGTCGGCCGGGCAGGAGCTGATCGATCACGATCGGCTGATCACCGCATCAGGGCTGATCGCCGATGTCGTGACCCCACGGCTTGTGGACGAGCTCGAGGCCACGACGGTGGTACGCCTCCGCCTGGCGTGAGCCGCCGGCCCTGCCCATCTCGTCAGTGGTGGCGGCGATCGGTTCTTCCGTCACCCTTCTGATCTCTGATGTCTGATCTCTGGTGCGGGCAAGGTGCCGGTCGCTTCTCCAGAGTCTTCTTCCTCGCCGCTGTGTGACAGACGTGTCGGGCTGATCGTTGCGTGGCAGCGAGATCGGCACAGACGAGTGCGTGGCTGGGCTGCCTACCCGTCTGGGTTGAGGTCGCAGGTCGCGGCTTACCTTCTCGTCGTCACGAGGGACTGGTGGACACGTGCTCCCTCGTGCCGATCGATTCTCTGTGTTGCCAAGAGTGACCACGCCCTCGGCGTCGCTCGCCTGCCAATGCTCGCCGTGGCTGAGGTTTGGGCCGGCTCGGAGAGTCCCCACGAGCTAGCCAGCGCGCCGCTGCCGGCGCGTCAGAACCCTCACATAGGGTGCTGTGTGCAGCGGGTGAAGAGGAGAAGGATGAGTTTCAATCTGGCGGTGCCCACGCGCATCGCTGCCGGTCTTGGGTGGCCCAGGTCGGCGCGATGGAGCCGGTCACTGGGCTGGCCGGGCGATCTGTCCGTTCCACGTGAAACAGCGCCCGACCTGGTCCTGACCGGGCCGGATCATGGCACGACGAATCTGGTGGCCCCACGGGTCGAGGGTTCTGTCGACCATGGAGCAGGGATCGTCCCGGACCATGCCGCGATCGACCATGCCGCTGCGGGCGACGCTGCTCCAGCTGATCCCGTACTGGATGACACCGCTCTGGGTGATGCGGTACTGGATGACGCTGCTCCAGGTGATGCCGTACTGGATGGGACCGCTGCTCATCACGACGACCACGACCACCGCGCCACCGGCCTCGACCTTGGTGAGGATCTTGACCGGTCCGAGAAGGACTCTCCGTTTCATCTGGTCGAGGGGGTGGTCGAGTCGGCACCCTCCGACGTCGTGGTCTCTGAGGTTCGCTCTCACGCAGAGGCTGACGCGGTCGCCGGCAACGGTTCTTCGGATCCGGCGTATCCGGTCGACGACCTCCACGCCGGTGGTGACGACCGAGACCAAGACCTGGGCGACCGTGAGACGGCAACGCCCGATCTGACCCACCTGACGGCAACCGTTCCACGTGAAACACCGGCCTCACCCGCGTCACCGGCCGAGGCCCACGGGTCCCCTCTTTCCCCCACAGTCGCGGACTCATCCAACCCGTCGGTGTCGGCCTGGGAACCCACCGCGTCACCGTTTGTGGACGCGGCAGCAGTCGGGGAGGGGCCGGTGGGAGTCGCCGGGCCGACAGTCGACGCTGTGCCGGCAGTGACCCCGACGAGGCCACCCGGCCCGCGTCGCGCCAGGTTCGACCGCGATGAGTTCGACACCGGCGAGGTGGCCGAGAAGCCTCTTGCTGGACCTGATGGTTCCCCCGACTCACCTCCGCCGGCGACCACGCTGCCCAAGCCCTCGGCGACCCGGGTGTTCGTGGTTGCCAACCAGAAGGGCGGCGTCGGCAAGACGACCACGTCGGTGAACCTGGCCGCCGGTCTGGCCCTCGGCGGACTGAACGTGCTCGTCCTGGATCTGGATCCTCAGGGCAATGCCTCGACGGCGCTGGGGATCGACCACTCCCCGGGTGTTCCGGGGACCTACGAGGTCCTGATCGAGGGCTCACCGATCGCTGACCACCTGGTCGCCTCCCCCGAGGCTCCCAACCTCCGGGTGCTGCCGGCCACCATCGACCTCGCGGGTGCCGAGATCCAGCTGGTGTCGATGGTGGCGCGTGAGAACCGATTGCGGAAGGCGCTGCGGGCCTACCTCGCGGACCACCAGGTCGACTACGTGTTCTTGGACTGTCCACCGTCCCTGGGCCTGATCACGCTGAACGCCCTGGTGGCAGCCAGCGAGATCCTCATCCCCATCCAGTGCGAGTACTACGCCCTGGAGGGTGTCTCCCAGCTCGTGCGGACCATCAACGTGGTCAAGGGTGAGCTGAACGAAGATCTGGCCGTCAGCACCGTGTTGCTCACGATGTACGACGCACGGACGCGCCTGGCGGCCCAGGTCGCCGACGAGGTTCGCGCCTACTTCACCGCCGAGACCCTGCCGACGGTGATCCCGCGGTCGGTGCGGATCTCTGAGGCTCCGAGCTACGGGCAGACGGTGCTCACCTACCACCCGGACTCGGCCGGGGCCGTCTCCTATCTGCAGGCCGCGCACGAGATCGCCCGACGCGGCGCAGAGACTCCAGCATGAGAGTCGACAGCGCGCCGGTCTCGTCCGGGCTCGTGCTCGCCCCATGCCGAACCCGGTTGTGGTTGAACGGCCCGGTCGGACCGACTGCCCAGTGCTCCCGTTCGCTCCACACTCTCGAGAGGTTCCGCCGATGACCACGACCGATCGTCCCGCTGAACGCCGTGGTCTCGGACGTGGACTGGGAGAGCTCTTCCAACGGACTGAGCCACCCGAGCCCACGACGGTACGCGAGCAGGCCGACGCGGCGAATCATCCCGAGAGTGTCGACGCTGCCAGTGCGACGGCCGCGGCAGATGTCGAGACGGGACCGACGCCTATTCCCGATGGGTCCTACTTCGCCGAGATCCCCCTCGACTCGATCATCCCGAACTCCCGGCAACCGCGAACCGTGTTCGATGAGGACGCGATGGCGGAGCTCGTCGACTCGATCGGCGAAGTGGGGCTGCTGCAGCCCGTGGTGGTCCGACCGCTGGGCGACGAGCGGTTCGAGCTGGTCATGGGCGAGCGCCGTTGGCGCGCCTCTCAACAGGCGGGCCTGGCGGTCATCCCGGCGATCGTCCGGGAGACCGAGAGTCACGACCTGTTGCGGGACGCCCTGCTCGAGAACCTGCACCGGGCGCAGCTGAACCCCCTCGAGGAGGCAGCGGCCTACCAGCAGATGCTGGAGGACTTCGGCTGCACCCAGGAGGAGCTCGCCACCCGGATCAAGCGGTCCCGTCCGCAGATCTCCAACACCATCAGGCTGCTCAGGTTGCCGCCGACCGTACAGCGTCGGGTAGCGGCCGGCGTGCTGTCGGCCGGGCATGCACGTGCCCTCCTCGCACTTCCGGACCAGGGCAGCCAGGAGCGGTTGGCTCAGCGGGTGGTGGCAGAGGGCCTCTCGGTCCGGGCCACGGAGGAGGTCGTCACTCTCGGTGATGTCGACGACCCGCCCGCTGCGACGCGCTCACCGCGATCGGCGCGCGAGCCCCATCCGCGAGCGAGCGAGATCGCCGGTCAGCTGGCGGATCGCCTCGACACCCGGGTCAAGGTCGACAGCGGCCGGACCAAGGGTCGGCTGACGATCGAGTTCGCCTCGGCGGACGACCTCGAACGGATTGCTCAGGTCCTCCTGGGAAGCAATACATAGACATGTCGATAAATAGCCCTAGCAATAAAGCGAGAGATCTCCTTGTCTGATGTTCCCGTGCTGGCCGCCTTGCAGTCGGCGATCGTCGAAGGTCGGATCGAGATCCTCGATCTGACCGCGCCACTGTCGCCGACGACGCCGGTCCTGCAGCTGCCCCCACCGTTCGCCAACACGATCGCCCTCAGCCTGGAGACCGTCAGCGACTTCGACGACGACGGCCCGATGTGGAAGTGGCACAACATCCACACCGGCGAGCACACCGGCACCCACGTCGATGCCCCGGCGCACTGGGTCACCGGCAGGGACGGCTGGACCGTGGACCAGGTGCCCCCCGAGCGACTGATCGGTCCCGCCGTGGTGGTGGATGTCACGGCCGAGGTCGCCGTGGACGCGGACTTCCTGCTGGAGCCGAGTCATCTGCTTGCCTGGGAGGAACGCAACGGCCGCATACCCGACAACGCCTGGGTGCTGCTGCGGACCGGGTGGTCGGCGCGCGGTGGTGACCAGTCCGCGTTCCTGAACGCCGATGCAGCCGGCCCGCACACTCCGGGCCCGTCGGTCCAGGCGGCCCGCTGGCTGGCCGAGGAACGGGCGATCAGCGGCTACGGGGTCGAGACGGTCGGCATCGATGCGGGTTCTGCCGGTGGGATGGATCCGGCCTTTCCGGCGCACTACTTCCTGCTGGGAGCCGGCAAGCTGGGGCTGACGCAGCTGCAGCAGCTCGACAGGTTGCCGACGACCGGAGCCTTGCTGCTCGTGCAGCCGCTGCGGCTGGTGGGGGGGACGGGGAGTCCCGCCCGCGTCCTCGCTCTCGTCGATCGGTCCTGATGGCGCCGGCGACCCGGGTGCGGGTGGCTGAGCTGGTCGGGCGGGCGGTCGCCGATCTCGGTGCGGCCCACGCGTTCGGCGTGGTCGGCAGCGGCAACTTCGCCGTGACCAACGCGCTGGTGGCCGCGGGGGTGCCGTTCGTCGCCGCGCGACACGAGGGCGGTGCGGCGACGATGGCCGACGCGTACGCCAGGACCAGCGGCCGGGTCGCCGTGCTGAGCGTGCACCAGGGCTGCGGACTGACCAACGCGATGACCGGCATCGCCGAGGCCGCCAAGAGTCGGACGCCTCTGCTGGTGCTGGCCGCCGACGTCCCCGGTGCGGCGGTCGGGTCGAACTTCCGCATCGACCAGGACGCCCTGGTCCGCAGCGTCGGGGCTGTTCCCGAGCGGGTGCACAGCCCGAGTTCGGCGACGGCCGACGTCGTACGGGCTTATCGGACCGCGGCCCACGGACGAAGGACGGTGGTGCTCAACCTGCCGCTGGACGTCCAGGGCGCCGAGGTCGACGCGATGAGTCGGCTCGAGCCCCTGCCGCCGGCTCCCCGGACGGCGCCGGAACCCGGTGCCGCCGACGCTCTGGCCGAGCGGCTCGACGAGGCGGAGCGTCCGGTCTTCCTGGCGGGGCGGGGGGCGATGCCGTACGGCCGCGAGATCGCCCACCTGGCCGACAGCGTCGGAGCCCTGCTCACCACGTCTGCCGTCGCGGCTGGGACGTTCGCGGGCGAGGCGTACGACCTCGGGATCTGCGGCGGGTTCGCCACCCCGTTGGCCGCCGAGCTGGTCGCCGGCGCGGATCTGGTGGTCGCCTGGGGCTGCAGCCTGACCGACTGGACGACACGGCACGGTCGTCTGCTGACGCCCGAGGCGGCGTTGATCCAGGTCGATGACGACCCGAGCGCCCTCGGTGCCCGCCGGTCGGTGGATCTGGCGGTGCTCGGCGATGTCGGTCTGACGGTGGCGGCCGTGGCCGACCGACTGGCCGACCGAGAGATCGGATCCGGCTACCGGACCACCGAGGTGGCGCGTCGCCTCGGTGCCGAGGGGCGCTGGCCGCAGCTGCCGTTCACCGACCGCTCCGACCAGAGCACCATCGATCCTCGGACCTTGAGCGCCCGGCTGGACGCCGTGCTACCCAGCGGCCGCCAGCTCGCTGTCGACTCCGGCAACTTCATGGGGTACCCGGCGAGCTACCTGGCCGTGCCCGCCGCCGGGGCCTTCTGCTTCACCCAGTCCTTCCAGTCCATCGGCCTGGGTCTGGCCACCGCGATCGGCGCAGCGATGGCCGCACCGGACCGGCTGCCGGTGCTGGGCGCCGGGGACGGGGGCTTTCTGATGGGGATCTCGGAGCTGGAGACCGCGGTCCGGCTGGGGCTGGGCCTGCTGGTGGTCGTCTACGACGACGCCGCCTACGGGGCCGAGGTTCATCACTTCGGTCCGGACGGCGCAGACCTCTCCACCGTGCGCTTTCCCGACGTCGACATCGCCGCTGTGGCCCGCGGCTTCGGAGCGGACGGCCTCACCGTCCGCACGATCGAGGATCTCGCGCCGCTGGAGTCCTGGCTGGCCGGCCCGCGGCAGCGTCCGCTGGTGATCGACGCGAAGATCAGCAGCGACGGCGGCTCGTGGTGGCTGAACGAGGCCTTCCGGGCCTAGGGACCAGCAACCCCTAGTCGGAGCCGGTTTCCGGGGTCCGCACCACCTGGGTCTGTGGTGAGCCCTTGCTGGCGTGCACGGTGGCCGCCTCCGGGGGCAGGGAGGCCTGGTCGGCGAACTCCGGGAAGGCAGCCAGCTTGGCCCGCACGTCGCGGGTCGCGTAGTGCTCGGCCACGAAGGACAGGAACGGCACGGTGCCCGCCAGGGCGATCAGGATGAGTCGCCCCCAGCCCCACCGGGCCCGCCGACCGAGATCGAAGGCGGTGATGATGAGGGCCATGTAGAGCCAGCCGTGCGGGATGCCGGTCCAGGTCACGACAGTGTCGTCGTCCGCGAGGTACTTCAGCGGCACACCCACACACACCAGGACCACCAGCAGACAGCCGACGACGTAGGCCATCACGCGGTAGCGGATCAAGGCACCATTCACGGCTGCGAGCCTACGTCTCGGCGTCGGCGGCGGACGTCTGCTGATGATGCGGCCTAGGTCACACTCGGTGCAACCACGCGAGTGACGCCGAGGTGGCGACAGCCGGCTCGGGCGCCGCGATCCGACCTCAGCGCGTCCTCACGGTAGTTGTCGTGTACCGGGCGGCGGGGCTACCGTCGGTGTCGGCGCGCAGGGCGCCACCGGTCCGCGGACAGGGCACAGCCCACCTGAGCACGCTCCATGCTGGTGCCATCCACCTCTTTCGCCCCGACGGCGCGGACATCGGGACAGTGCGAAGGAGGCCTCTGTGTCCACGACGCCGTACGACCGCTCCCCGTCTAGCGACCACCCGCCGGCCCGCTGGCGGCTGCCCGACCGGCCGGACCTCGGGCAGCTGCGAAAGCAGGCCAAGAGGCTGTGTCGACGGGCTGGTGCCGGTGGCGCGGAAGCTCTGGAGCTGGTCGCCGTCTACGACCCCGGCGACGAGCCGGTCACGCTGTCCCGGGCCCAACGGGTGCTGGCCCGGGCGTACGGGTTCGCGGGCTGGTCCCGACTGCGTGAGCATCTCGAGGTGCTGGAGGTCTACGGCCGGGAGATGATCCCGACACAGGCGGGCGACAACCCGGTCGACGCCTTCCTCCGGATGGCCTGTCTCAGCTACACCGATCCGTACGTCGCGGGTCGGGCCGTCGAGCTGCTGGCGGCCGACCCCTCACTGGCCACGGCGAGTGCCGCGACGATGGCGACGTGCGGCGAGTCGGCCGCGCTGCGTGTCCTGCTCGATCAGGATCCGGCCGCGGTCGGACGGTCGGCCGGGCCGCACGACTGGGCCCCGTTGCTGTACCTCTGCTATGCCCGGCTCGGTCTCGGCGACCCGGTCGCCACGCTGCGGGTGCTGCTCGATGCCGGCGCCGACCCGGACGCCGGCTTCCTCTGGCAGCGGTTCCCCTCGCCGTTCACCGCCCTGACGGGGGTGCTGGGCGGCGGCGAGCGAGACGAGCCGCCCCATCCCCAGTCGGTGGCGCTGGCGACGATGCTGCTGGAGGCGGGCGCCGATCCGAACGACAACCAGGCGTTCTACAACCGGCAGTTCCGCTCCGACGACTCGCATCTGGCGCCGCTGCTCGGGTACGGGGCAGGACACCCCCGGCCGTCTCCCTGGCGGGATCGCCTCGGGACTGCCTATCCGTCTCCCGGCGAGATGGTCGGTGAGCACCTGCGCACCGCCGCTCAGCGGGGGTTCACCGCCCGCGTGCGTCTGCTGCTGGCCCACGGAGTCGACCCGAACACCCGCGGCTACCACCCGGTCCTCGGCGACCAGACGGCGTACGAGATCGCGATCCGCAACGGCCACCGAGAGGCCGCCGAGCTGCTCGCCGCCGCGGGCGGTCACAGCGACCGGATCGAGGAGACGGACCTCCTGCTCGCCGCGGCACTGGCCGGTGACGCCGCCGGGGTTGCTCGACGGCGTGACCGAGCCGCGGCCCTGATGGCGGCGCGACCGGACGCGCTCCGGCTCGCCGGTGAGCTGCACGGCAGCGCCGCGATCCAGCTGCTGCTCGACCTCGGCTACCGGATCGACGCCGCCGGCCCGGACGGCCGGACCGCCCTGCACGAGGCTGCGCTGCGGGGTGACGCGGACCTCTGCGGCTGGCTGCTGGATCGGGGCGCCGACCCGGCAGTCCGCGACCGCGACTTCGGTGCCACGCCCTGCGGGCTGGGCCGCTCACGCCGGCCATGTCGAGCTCGCCGCCACGCTCGCGGGGCCCGCACCAGGGGAGTAGCAGGAGAACCTATTGACTTTCGATAGATGTCCACCGATAGTCGATGCATGTCGATGACCAACGGAGCCGTCGTCGTGCTCCGCATCCTGCTCGTGGTCCTCTTCGTCGCGCTGGTGGTCGGACAGACGCTGTCGATCCCGGGTCAGCTGGCGCACCTGGCCTCGCAGTCGCCGGGCTTCGCCCCGTTGCGCTGGCCGCTGCTGGTCGTGGCCGTGCTCGGGATGGTGTGCGGGCAGGTCGTGATCGTGTGCACGTGGCGGTTGCTCAGCATGGTGATGGCCGATCGGATCTTCAGTGAGGCCGCCTTCGGGTGGGTCAACGTGATCTTGGCGGCGCTGACGATCGCCTGGCTGCTCCTGCTGGGCACGTCGGTCGCCCTCAGCCTCGTCCTCTTCGACGACCCCGGCACCCCGATGCTGATGTTCGGGATGTCGCTGGCCGGCGGCACCGTGGTCCTCCTGATGTACGTGATGCGGGCGCTGTTGCGGCAGGCCACCGCGTTGCGGACCGAGATGGACGCGGTCATCTGATGCCGATCGTGGTCCGGATCGACGTCCAGCTGGCCCGGCAGAAGCTGAGCGTCGGAGAGTTCGCCGAGCGCGTCGGCCTGACGCCGGCCAACGTGGCGGTGCTGAAGAACGGGCGGGCCAAGGCGGTCCGGTTCAGCACCCTGGAGGCGATGTGCCGGGTGCTGGACTGCCAGCCGGGTGACCTGCTCGAGTGGGTCGAGGACTGATCGGCGTGGGGCGGCGCGATCGGCTGGTCCAGGCGGTGGTCCTGCTGGCCCGGTTCGGCTGGCTCGAGGTCCAGTGCTGCCTGTTCGCTGTGGCCGTCTTCGTCGGTCTGGCGGTCAGCCGGGTGATGCCGCTGCCCGTCGCCCGTTACGACGCCCTGCTGGCGTACGGCGTGGCGGTGACCGTCCTGTTCTTCCTGCTGCGCTGGGAGACCGCCAGAGAGGTGGCGGTGATCTTCGCGTTCCACCTGATCGGCCTGGCGCTGGAGCTGTTCAAGGTGCGGGTCGGCTCCTGGTCCTATCCCGAGGCCGCCCGGACGATGGTGGCGGGCGTGCCGCTCTACGCCGGGTTCATGTACGCGGCGGTGGGCTCCTACATCTGCCAGGCGTTCCGTCGGTTCGACCTGCGGGTCGACCGCTTTCCCTGGCTGCCGGCCGTGGTCCTCGCCCTGGCCGCGTACGCGAACTTCTTCACCCACCACTACCTGCCGGACCTGCGCTGGTTGGTCGCGCTGGGGTTCGTGGTCGCCCTGTGGCGCAGCCGGGTGTCCTTCACGGTCGGCGACCGTCGGTACGCGATGCCGCTGAGTCTGTCGTTCGTGCTGATCGGCTTCTTCCTCTGGGTGGCCGAGAACGGGGCCACCTTCCTGGGTGCCTGGCAGTATCCGGACCAGGCGGCCTTCTGGCAGCTGGTGCACGTGGGGAAGTGGGGATCCTGGGCGCTGCTGGTCAGTCTCAGCTTCGTCCTGGTGGCCGCGGTCAAACGGTGGGAGGGCACCTTCTACGGCGACGTCGGCACCGTCCCGGCAGTCACGCCCACCGACCCACCCGGGCATCCAGATCCCGACTGCGCGGGTGTTGCAGCACCAGCGGAGTCGGACACGACCAACTGCGCGTGTGGTGCAGCACCAGCGGAGTCGGTCAGCGGATGAGGGTGAGGGGTGCGTCGAGCTCCGACCGGCGACCGAGGTCGCGGGCGATCCGCGCGCTCATCACCACGGCGAAGAGACCGAAGATCCACCACTGCGCCGCGTACGCCCCGTTGCGCAACCGTCCCTGACCCTTGGGCAGCTCGAGCGGGGCCGCCGGGAGTCCGCCGGCGCGCGCGTCCTCGGCCGACAGCACCACGAAACCGTCGACCAACGGGCCGGGCCAGGTCTGCGCCAGCAGCGGCACCCGGATCGACGGCAGCACGACACCCTGACCGGTGGGGGCGGCCGCATCGCCCGCCTCCTCTGACGGCAGCAGCACTCCGCTCTGGGTCACCTCGCCGTTCGGGGGCGCCGGAGCGCTGGTCGTCGAGGCCGGCACGAGTCCCCGCACCACGGCGACGGTCGAGCCGTCGGGCTGCCGCAGCCCGGTGACCACCCGCAGGGACCCCGACGATCCGCCGTCCTCGGTCGGCACCAGGACCTGCAGCGCGGGGTCGTAGCGACCGGTGAACTGGACCGACAACCCGTACCCCTCGGTGACCCGAGTGGCGGCCGGGGCCACCGAGGCCAACGGGACCGGCGGCTGAGCGGCCCGAGCGGCGGAGGCCTCCGCCCCTTGCTCGGTGTAGACCCGCAGCTGCCAGACGCCGAGCACGGCCATCCCGCCCGCGATCATGCAGCCGAGCAGGATGATGCCGATCTGCTTCACCAGCGTCATCGCAGCCCCTGCGTGGCAGCCGGCGCGACTGCCCTCTCAGGCGGGACCGGCATGACCGTCACCCGACGGGCTCGGCCGGCACGCGTCCGCCTCGGCGGGCGGCGACCCGGACCAGGTCGGCGCACATCTTGCCCAGACTCCAGCCGGCGGCCTCGACGGCCAGCGGGACGGCCGACGTCTCGGTCATCCCCGGGGCGACGTTCACCTCGAGGAAGGTCGGCCGACCGTCCGGGGTGATGATCAGGTCGGTCCGGGACAGATCGCGCAGCCCGAGCACGTCGTGGACGGTGAGAGCCAGCCGGGCGCACGCGTCGGCGAGTGACTCCTCGATCTCGGCCGGACACAGGAACCGGGTCGCCCCCGCGGTGTAGCGGGACTCGTAGTCGTACACCCCGGACTCGGGTCGGATCTCCACCGCCGGCAGCGCCGCCGGCCCCTCCCCGCGATCGGCCACGGTCACGGTGACCTCGGTGCCCTCGATGAACTCCTCGATCACGGCCACCGGTCCGTACGCGTACGCCCCGACCATGGCGGCCGGCAGCTCTTCGGGCCGACTGACCTTGCTGGCCCCCAGAGCCGACCCGCCCCGGGACGGCTTGACCATCATCGGGAAGCCGATCTGATCGGCCAGCGCCACCATCAGCGCCCGCGCGCCCAGTTCCCGGAAGATCTCGTGCGGCAGCGCGACCTGGGTGGGGGTGGCGATGCCGGCCTCGGCCACCACCGTGGTGGCGATCGACTTGTCGAAGGCGACCCGGCAGGCGGAACCGATCGAGCCGACGAACGGGACCCCGAGCAGCGCCAGCACCTCGCGCAGCGCGCCGTCTTCGCCGGCCTCCCCGTGCAGCACCGGGAAGACGACAGCCCCCGGCAGCGACCCCAGCAGCGTGACCAGGGCCGAGTCGACGTCGGACTCCACCACCTCGACACCCCGGGACCGCAGGGCCAGCGCGACCCGGCGGCCGGAGCGGAGCGACACGTCGCGTTCGTGGGAGAGGCCACCGGACAGCACCACGACCGTCTCGGCGCTGCTGTCGGGCAGGGTGGCGTTCACGGGACTGGACTCTCCTGGGATCGGCTGGGTGCGGCTCATCGCTGGTTCGCCCCCGGTGACTCGTACAGCCGGTCGCCCCGCGGGCCGGGTCCCTCGACCGCGGTGCCGAACGTGGCCAGCACGTCGGCCTCGTACTGCATCACCTCGCCCAGCCGGCGGGTGCCCTCGATGATCCGCTCGGGCGTCGGGAAGCAGTAGGACAGGCGCAGGTGGCGACTGCCGAGGCCGTCGGCGTAGAAGCCGGTGCCGGGCACGTACGCCACCCGGGCCGTCACCGCTCGCGGCAGCATGGCGTGGCTGTCCAGTCCCGGCGGGAGGGTGAGCCAGACGAAGAAGCCTCCGGCCGGCACGGTCCAGGTGGTGCCGACCGGCATGTGGTCGCCCAGACCGGCCAGCATGGCGTCGCGTCGCTCCCGGTACATCTCGCGGAAGATCTTGATCTGCCCGCGCCAGTCGTGCTTCTGCAGGTACGACGCCACGGCGAACTGGGAGAACGTCGGTGGGCAGAGCGTGGCCGACTCCTGGGCCAGCACGAGCTTCTCCCGGACCGCGTGCGGGGCCAGCACCCAGCCGACCCGGAACCCGGGCGCGAAGGTCTTCGAGAACGACCCCAGGTAGACCACCCGCTCGGCGTCCATGGAGCGCATCGCGGGGACGGGATCGCCGTCGAAGCCCAGCAGGCCGTACGGGTTGTCCTCCACCACCAGCAGATCGGCCCGCTGGGCGACCTCCAGGACCTCGGTGCGTCGCTCGAGGGTCTGGGAGACGCCGGCCGGATTGTGGAAGTTGGGGATCGTGTAGAGGAACTTCGCCTTCTTGCCGGCTGCCTTCAGGGCGGCGACGGCCTCGCCCAGCGCCACCGGATCCAGCCCGTGCTCGTCCATGGCGACGTGCACGACCTCGCACTGGTACGCCCGGAACACACCGAGGGCCCCGACGTAGCTGGGCGCCTCGCACAGCACCACGTCGCCGGGATCGCAGAACAGCCGGGTGACCAGGTCGAGGCCCTGCTGCGAGCCGACGGTGACGGTGACGTCGTCGGGGTGGGCGGTGATGCCCTCGAGCTTCATCACCTCACAGATCGCCTCGCGGAGCACCGGCTCGCCCTGGCCGGACCCGTACTGCATCGCCCGACGACCGTCGGAGACGACCAGGTCGTGCAGTGCGCCACCCACCACGTCGAGGGGCAGGTCGGAGATGTTGGGCATCCCGCCGGCCAGCGAGACGACCTCCGGTCGGTTGGCCACGGCGAAGAGCGCGCGGATCACCGAAGCCGTCATCCCGTGGGTGCGCGCGGCATAGCGGTCGACGTAGCTGTCCAGGCGGGTGTCGCGACGCTGCAGCCGCTCCAACCCCGCGGTCGACATCGCGGCCAGCTCGCCGGCGGCCTCGCTCGGCGGCCCGCCCGCGTCGGAGGACGCGTCACCTCCGCGACTCGGCTCAGGCTGGTGCTCGCTCACCCCCCAAGGGTGCCTCATCGCCGAGGGAGGCGCATGTGGTGACCGCTGGTCGACCGACCTACCATGTGGAGCATGCGTGCGAGCGCGGTCCCCTCGTTGTCAGACCCCGCGGTCGGTGCCCGGGCCTCACGGATCCCCCGACCGGTCGTCTGGCTGCTCTGGCTGCTCGCCGGTCTGGCCGGCAGCGTGCTGCTCGGCTTCCTGGCCGGCCTGGCCCGACCCCGTGAGCCCGACCCGTGGGCCTCGGTCCCGGCGCCTGTGCCCCCGGTTGCGGACCCTGGTCGCCCTCGGCTCCGGCCCCCGAGCACCCGACCGCCGACGACCCGTGCCCTCGCCGAGGACGCCTGACCATGTCACGCCGCCTCCGGCCGATGACCGTGGCCGATCTGGACCTGCTGCCCGATCCGTGCGCTCGCTGCACCTTCTGGGAAGTCAGTCTGCTCGACCTGGCCTCCCCGGATCTGCATCGCAACCGGGCCGAGGTGAAGCGGGAGTGGGCCGAGGCCGTCACGCGCCGCTGGGGCTACTGCGGGGTGGTCGCCACCGACGGCGACGAGCTGCTCGGCTACGTCACGATGGCCCCGGCGGGCCTGGTCCCTCGGCTCAGCGCGCTGGCCGCCACTCCGGTCAACCCCGACGCCGCCCTGCTGCTCAGCGTCCGGATCGAGGAGCCGTACCGGGGGAGAGGGCTCGGCCGCCAGCTGGTGCAGGCGGCCGCCGGGCTCATGGTCCGGCGTGACATCCGGGCGATCGAGGCGGTCGGCAGCTATCGCGAGGGACCGTCCTGCATCGCGTCGGCCGGGTTCCTGCAGCGGGTCGGCTTCTCGGTGATCCGCGAGCACCCGGTCACCCCTCGGCTCCGGATGGATCTCCAGGCCACCGCGCGCTGGCTGCCCGATCTGGGTGCTGCCTGGAACCGCCTCACGGGTCTGATGCCCCAACCCGCTCCGGGACCCGAGCCGGCACACCGGCGGGCCGGAATGGGGTCGATCAGCGGCGCCGGATCCAGTCCGTGACCGGGGTGGGCCGCTGCCCGGTCGCCAGAAAGGAGATCGGGTGAGCGACGCGATTCGACGAGTCGGTCTGGAACGCACCAGCAAGGGGCGCCTGCTCGCTCGCAACGAGCGTGGCGCCACCCTGGCGGTCGGGATGGGGGAGGACAGCGACTTCACCCCGGTCGAGCTGCTGCTGGTGGCCATCGCCGGCTGCACGGCCATCGACGTGGACCTGATCACCGGGAAGCGGAGCGCACCCGAGCAGTTCGAGATCGACGCCAGCGGGGTGAAGATCAGGGACGAGCACGGGATCCGGATGGTCGATCTCGCCGTCGACTTCCGGGTCCGGTTCCCCGACACCGATGCCGGCCGGGCGGCCGAGGCCGTGTTGGAGCGGGCGATCACCGCGTCGCACGACCGGATCTGCACGGTGACGCGCACCGTCGAGGTCGGCAGTCCGGTGACCGCCTCCCTGCGCGGCACCCGGGTCGCCGGCCCTGAGCCGGTGCCTGAGCCGTGCCGAGCGACTGATTCCACCGATCGCGTCCGCCGTCCCGCGCACGGTCCACCGGCGGGGGCGTGCGCGTGGCGGGGAGGGCGACGGCCTGCTCGCCACGGCGGACTCGGAGCCGAGTGGTGGAGTCGCACCGAGACGCGATTGACTGGACCGGTGACCACCGAACAGCGCCACCGCTTCGCCCCCGTCCTGACCGACGTCACCGAGGAGACCTGCAAGGACTACCTCGCGGCCGTCATGCGCGGTTTCCACGAGGAGATGAACGAGGAGCACTGGGAGTTCGACCGGCGGCTGTTCGAGGTGGACCGCTGCTTCGGGTTCACCGCCGGCGACCGTTGGATCGCCTCCTGCGGAGCCTTCACCCGGACCATGACGACGCCCGGGGGGTCGGTGCCGATCGGGGCCGTCACCATCGTGACGGTGGCCCCCACCCACCGGCGGCAGGGGCTGCTCACGGTGATGATGCGCCACCAGCTCGCCGACCTGCACCGGCGCAAGGAGCCGGTGGCTCTGCTCTGGGCGTCCGAGTCGGCGATCTACGGACGGTTCGGCTACGGCAGCGCGGTGCCTCGGCTCTGGGTGAGCGGGCTGACGTCCTCGACCGCGTTCCTGCCCTCGGTGGACCTGGGCGACGGCTGGGTCGAGGAGGTGGGCAAGGAGGAGTTCCGGAGCGTCGTCCCCGACCTGCACGCCCGACTGCTGCCCGACCGTCCCGGGGCGCTCGATCGGCCCGCGGTGTTCTGGGAGCGCGAGCTGCTCGACCGACCGGAGGACCGGAAGGGGACACCGGCGGTGCGCTACGCCCTGCACTTCAGCGCCGACGGTGCGCTGGACGGCTACGCCCGGTTCAAGGTCACCTCACCCTGGAGCAACGACCTGCCCGACGGGGAGGTGGAGATCCTGGAGATCGATGCCGTCGACGCCCAGGCGCGGGCCGGGCTGTGGCGGTTCCTGTTCGACCTCGACCTGGTCCGCCGCTTCACCTCGCACGGGATCGCCGTCGACGAGCCGCTCCGGCACCTGCTCGCCAACCCGCGGATCCTGACGACGACGCTGACCGACAGCACCTACGTACGGATCGTCGACCTGGCGAAGGCGCTGGCCAACCGTCGCTACGGTGCCGACCTCGATGTGGTCGTGCAGGTCAGCGACCACCTGCTGGAACACAACGACGGCACGTTCCGGATCCAGGCCGAGGCCGGCGGGGAGGGGGCCCGGGTGACCAAGGCCGGCCGTCGCCGCCCCGACCTCAGTCTGGGGATCCGCGAGCTCGGCTCGATCTACCTGGGCGGCGTCCCGCTCACGTCGTTGCACCGGGCGGGACTGGTCACCGAGCGGACCCCCGGTGCCGTCGCGGCGATGACCATGGCCTTCGACTGGCCCCAGCGGCCGTACTGCCCGGACGGGTTCTGAGCGCCACCACCGCGGCCAGAGCCTCAGCGGAGTCGGGCACACAACTGCGCGGGTGCTGCAACACCAGCGAAGTCGTGGACGGTTTGCCCGCGCCCCGGGCAGGCTCAGGGTCGGCGGTGGCGGTGGCGGTGGCGGAGCGCGATGGCCGTCACTGCGCCGGCGGCGGCGGCGACCGAGCCGCCGGTGATCAGCCAGCGGTTCAGGCGGCGATGGGCCACCGGTGAGAGCGCCGCGCCGGGATCCGCCAGATAGACCAGACCCTGGTCGCCGTCCACCGTGACCTGCTGACCGTCGACCACGCGCCGGGTGGCGACAGCGGTGCCGAGCACGGCCGGGATGCCGTACTCGCGGGCCACGATCGAGCTGTGGCTGAGGGGACCACCGATGTCGGTGACCACGGCACCGGCCCGGGCGAACAGGGAGGTCCAGGCCGGGGTGGTGATCGAGGCGACCAGAACCTCTCCGGGCTGCAGCCGGGCGAAGTCGGCCGGTCCGGACAGCACGCGGGCGGTTGCGGTGACCCGACCTGCACTGGCGCCGATCCCGGTGAGCACGTCACCGGTCTGGTCGGCCGCCGTCGCGGGCATCAGGGAGCCCATCCGGTCCATCCAGGTGCCCTGGGGCAGCAGCTGTGGGGGCGTTGCCCGGCGTTGTCCACGCCAGACCTCTCGGCGCTCCTGGACCAGTGGGCGCAGGTCTCGCGGGGCCTCGAGGGCGGCCCCGATCTCCGGACGCCGGCACCAGTACACGTCGTCGGCCCGGTCGACGACCCCCGCGGCGACGAGTCGGCGTCCGAGCTCGGCCAGCATCCGCCGCAGCTGCGGCCAGGCCAGACCCACGTCGGCCAGGGCGTCCTCCCGGATCGGGGCGATGGCCTGAGCCCGCCGCAGCAGCGCGTCGAAGGTCCCACGACGTACCGGGTCCAGGCGCCGTCGGATGACCACCGTCGCCGCGTCGCGCTTGTGCTGCAACCGCCGCTGCCGCTCGTACGGGTCGCCCGCCTGCCCGTTCAGGAAGAGCCGGACCACGTCGACAAGGGGGGCCGGGTCGTCCGCGGGAACGGGGTTGGCGAAGTCGAGGTTGTAGACGGTGTGCCCGTACGCGTCGAGGTGGGCAGTGAAGCGCTGGGCGAACTCCTCAGCACCGGAGATCGCGGCCGCCGGCGTCAGCTCCCCGCCCCCGGCCAACGCGAGATCGCGGACGACGTCGGCCGCCGGCGTCGCCGTCAGCCAGGTCACCAGCTCCGGCCGGCCGCGGACCCAGTGGGCCAGGTCCCACAGGGATCGCTCCGCCCTGATCGGCTCGCTGTCGTAGCCGAGCAGCAACGCTGAGGCCGGCGGGTCGCCGTCGCGGCGGACGAAGGAGTCGTAGTAGCCGGTCAGCAGGATCTCGCTGGTCGCGGCGATCGGGATGATGGTCTGCACAGCGGTGTAGTAGGTGGCCCCGGCGTCCACCAGCTCGGCCACCCCGTCCACCAGCTCGGCGACCGACAGGTCCGTGAGGATCCGCCCCCGCCATCTGTCGACGGCTGCCTGGTAGGCCGGGCGGGACAGCTTCTCCCAGCGCTCCCGGCCACCGAAGCCGTGCGACCCGTACGCGGCCCGCAACGCCGCGGGTGTCTTGCGCAGCAGGTGGGCCATGCTGCTGTTGGAGTAGCGGTAGTAGGCGTAGCCGTTGATGGTCGGCAGTCCCACGTCGCCGGGGAGGACGGCGTCGCGACCCAGGAACTCGTTCATCAGGGCGGTGATCGAGCGGGTGACGGCGCCGTCGATGAGGTCGGCGAACAGCGGGGTCAACGGGTCGGGCAGCTGCTCGACGATGCTCGCTCGGAAGTAGGCCGAGTGGTCGACCGGCACCGGCCACTCGGTGGGCACCTCCCCGACCGGGTCGGGGAGGGCGGTGATCGGTCGCGACTGCACGATCAGCAACGTCCCGGCGATGTCCTGGGCCCACTCGATGTCCTGCGGCGTCCCGAAGTGCTCCGCGATCCGGCGACCGAGCCCGGCCAGCTCCTGGGCCGCTGCGTCGTCCAGGACCGCGGCGCGGCGGCGGTCGGGCGACACCGCCGCCTCCGTGGTGCCCGTGCCGCTGCGCACGGTCTGCACCGCCTTGTCGGCGGTCTGCCGATCGGTCACCGTCAGCGAGGGACCCACCAGCGTGAGCTGGTCGGTGTTCACCAGACCACCGACCACCGCCTCGCCCAGACCCCAGGCCGCGCTGATCAGCACCGCATCGCGCTGACCGGTGCTCGGGTCGGCGGTGAACATGACGCCGGCCGATGCGGCGTCGACCAGCTCCTGGACCACCACGGCGAGGCTCACGTCGGCGGGGTCGATTCCCTGACGGGCCCGGTAGGCCATGGCCCGGGCGGTCCACAAGGAGGACCAGCACCGGCGTACGGCACCCAGCACCGCGTCCGTGCCGCTGATGTTCAGGTAGGTGTCCTGCTGACCGGCGAAGCTCGCGCCCTCGAGATCCTCGGCCGTCGCCGACGAGCGTACGGCGACCGCGTCGGTGCCCAGCGCGCGATAGGCCTCGGCGATGGGGGTGGCCAGCTCGTCCGGCACGCTGCCGGCGGCGAACAGCTCGGCGATCGCCTGAGCGGCGACCTCGTACGCAGCCGGATCGGCATCCTCGGACGACGGCACCAGGGCCACGATCCGGTCACGAAGCCCATGGGCGTCGACGAACTCGCGATAGGCGGCCGTCGTCACCACGAAACCGGGCGGCACCGGCAGACCTGCCCGAACGAGCTCGCCGAGGTTCGCCGCCTTGCCGCCGGCCGACGCCACGTCGTCTCGCCCGAAGGCGGCCAGCGGGGCCACCCACCTCGGAGCGGGTTCCCCAGTCACGCTGTCGATCTCCTCCGGCACCACGTCACCGGAATCTACGCCCCTGAGGGAGGCGTGGCGAGGATCCCGTGCGTTTACCGGGGGAGGATCAGAGGTATTCCTCGATGGCCTTGAGCAGCACCGACTTGGGCTTGGCCCCCTTGAACGCCTTGACCAGCTCGCCGCCCACGTAGACCTGGATGGTCGGGAGCCCGAGGACGTGGTTGTTGGCCGGGGTCACCGGGTTGGTGTTGGTGTCCATCTTCACGAAGGTGACCTTGTCACCGTGCGTGTTGGCCAGCTCCTCGATGATCGGGGCGACCTGCTTGCAGGGGCCGCACCAGTCGGCCCAGTAGTCGACCAGGACCGGCTTGTCGGACTTGAGGACGACCTCGTCGAAGGTGGCGTCGGTGACGTCGTTGACAGTTCCCATGAGTGCTCCTACGTGTTCCTCAGACGGTGACGGTGTCGGCCAGGGCGGCGACGTAGTCGGCGGTGTCGTGCAGATCGGCCAGGTACTTCTCGGCGTCCAGCGCGGCCGCACACCCGGAACCGGCGGCGGTGATGGCCTGCCGGTAGGTGTGGTCGACCAGGTCGCCACAGGCGAACACCCCGGACAGGTTCGTCCGAGTGCTCTTGCCGTCGGTGAGGACGTAGCCCTCGGAGTCGGTGTCGACCTGCTGCCGCAGCAGCTCCGAGCGGGGATCGTGGCCGATGGCGATGAAGAGACCCTGGACGGCCAGCTCCCGCTCCTCGCCGGTCTCGGTGTCGCGCAGGGTGACCGACTCCAACGACTTCGCCCCGTGCAGCTCGGTGACCGCGCTGTTCCAGGCGAAGGAGATCTTGGGGTCGTTCTCGGCCCGGTTGGCCATGATCCTGCTGGCGCGCAGGTGATCGCGGCGGTGGATGATCGTCACCGACTTGGCGAAGCGGCTGAGGAAGGTGGCCTCCTCCATGGCGGAGTCGCCGCCGCCGACCACGGCGATGTCCTTGTCGCGGAAGAAGAAGCCGTCACAGGTCGCACACCAGGAGACGCCGTGACCGGACAGCCGGTCCTCGTCGGCGATGCCGAGCTTGCGGTAGGCGGACCCGGTCGCCAGGATCACGGTGCGCGCGGCGAACGTCTTGCCGTACGCGTCGGTGACCGTCTTGATCGGGCCGGTCAGGTCCATCTCGGTGATGTCCTCGGTGACCAGCTCGGCGCCGAAGCGCTCGGCCTGGGCCCGCATGTTCTCCATCAGCTCCGGGCCCATGATCCCGTCCCGGAAGCCGGGGAAGTTCTCCACGTCGGTGGTGTTCATCAGGGCGCCACCGGCGGTGATGGAACCCTCGAAGACCAGCGGCTTCAGGTCGGCCCGGGCCGCGTACACGGCGGCGGTGTAGCCGGCCGGTCCGCTGCCCACGATGATGACGTCGCGGACTTCGGTGGGGGTGTGGGTCATCCGTCCTGCTCTCGAATCTCGTTGCTCAGACTGCGTCGTACTGGTCCGACGGACTGCTGTTCGTGGGCCTCGCCGCGACCGGACCCCGAGAATGGTCGGGCCGGTTCGCGGTGGGCGACACCTTACAGCGGAGCGTCGTGTCCTACAGGCGGCTCAACGTGGTCCGGTGGCGCGCTATTCCGGGCCTCCGGCGGTCACCAGGAGTGCGCCTCCGGCGATCACCAGGAGTGCGCCTCCGGCGATCACCAGGAGTGCGCCTCCGGCGATTCCCCCTTCATGATCTTGCGGCCGTGGTTGATGTCGAAGATCTCGTCCAGCCGGGCCATGGTCTCGGCCGAGAGCCGGAGCTCGGCCGCCCGATCCAGCCCGTCGAGCTGTTCCACGGTCCGTACACCCACGATCGCGGAGTCGACGGCGGGGTGGTGCAGGGTCCAGGCGATCGCCACCGCCGACTCGGTCTCGCCCAGGTCGCGACACAGGGCGGAGAACTCGGCGAACTGGGTGTTGTCGGGGCCCAGGCTGATGCCGTACTCCTCCTCGACCTGCGCGGTACGGGATCCGTCCATCGACGCCACCTTGCCGGTCAACAGACCGCCGGCGAGGGGCATGTAGATCATCCCGCCGATGCCGAAGTGCTCCGCCGCCGGCAGCACCTCCATCTCCGGGACCCGACTGAGCAGGTTGTACTGCGTCTGCTCGGAGATGAAGCCGACCGAACCGCGCTGCCACGCCTGCAGCTGGTAGGTGGCCAGACCCCAGCCGGAGAAGTTGCTCGATCCCGCATACAGCACGTCGCCGTCGGCGATCGCCCGGTCGTAGGTGCCCCAGAACTCCTCCGGGCTGACCGTACGGTCGATGTGGTGGGTCTGGTAGAGGTCGATGTGATCGGTCTGCAGCCGCCGCAGCGAGTCGATCAACGCCCGCCGGAAGCGGTACGTGGAGAAGCCGCCCGCGCCGTTGGGCCGGTCGGGGTGCTGTCCGCCGTACTGCTTGGTGGCGAGCACCACCTGATCGCGCACCTCTGGTCGCCGGGCGAACCAGCTCCCGATGATCTCCTCCGACCGACCGAAGCCCGCCGACCCGCCGTAGACGTTCGCGGTGTCGATGAAGTTGATCCCGAGCTCGAGCGCCCGGTCGAGGATCGCGTGCGACGTGGCCTCGTCAGCCTTCGGACCGAAGTGCATGGTGCCGAGGCACACCTTGCTGACCACCATGTTCGACCGACCCAGCCGGTTGTACTCCATCAACGACCTCCTGTGACCGCGGCCGACCTCGATGGCCGACACGGAGCCACCCTAGGTCGTGTGTTCCGTCCGGACGCGACTACTCCGACAGCTCGACGCGCTTGCCCGCCGAAGGGGTGTCCCCACAGCCGGTGACCAGGGTGGCGTAGGTGCGACCCCCCGAACGGGTGTAGACGAGGTAGCTCTCCTCGCCGGCGACGTAGACCGGCGTGATCCCGGTGATCCGACCCGTGGTGACCTCCCGGGCGCACCGCCAGGCGGCGGAGAACAGGTGGGGATCGAGGTCCCGGCTCTTGGCGAGGGTCCTGGCCTGGTCGGCCAGCGCCGCCTGGTGGACCTGGGTCGGGGAGAGCGCCGACGGCTCGTTCAGCCCGGCGGTGGCGCTGAGGACGTAGCCACCGAACCCCACCACGGCGGCCGCCACGGCCGCCACGAGCATCAGGCGGACCACACCGGTCTGCTTGACGTAGCTGGCCGAGGCGGGTGCCTTCAGCGGTGCCGACCGGCGGAAGGGGAGCACCGTCGCTCGTTCGGCGGCGAGCACGCGGTCGAGCTGAGCAGCCACCGTGACGGGCATGGTCGCCGTCGGCGCCGTGGCCAACCGATCCGACATCAGATCCAGGTCGGCCCTCACCTGGGCCAGCTCCGCCTGACACGACGCGCATCCCGCCAGGTGCTCCTCGGCCGACACCGACGCCTCGATCGACAGCTCACCGACGGCGAGGTCGGCGAGATCGTCGAGCGCCAGATGGTCCAGCGCGAGGTGATCGGGCATCGGGAGTTCCTGGTCGGGCGACGACCTCGGCGCCGGAGCGTCCGGAACGACGGGCTCGTCGGGGGGAAGGTGCGGGATGGTCATTCGACCAGCCCGCGGGTCTGCAGCAGCTCGAGCGTACGTCGCGACCGCTTGTCCAGAGTCGCGTCGGGCGCCTGCGTCAGTATCCACGTGAACAGGGTCGAGGGGCCGCGGAGCAGCAGCCCGGTCGGCACGGTGACCCGGTCCCGCTCGCCGGCTCGTTCGATCTCCAGCCGGTGCGACGGTCCGGCCGGGCCGGCCAGCTCCCTCACCGCTCGCACCTGGGACGCCTCGACCCGCTCGAAGTGCCGCCAGCGCCGGGTCGTCAGCACCGGCCCCTCGCACAGCAGGTACGACCTCGTCCGCAACCACACCACGCCGCAGTACACCGCCCACCCCAAGACCAGGACCACGGCGGCCGACAGCCAGCCGGCGGCCCGGCCCCGGACGAGGATGCCGATGCAGGCGACCAGCGCCACGGTGGCGAACACCAGCGGAGCCCGCCAGTTGTAGGACAGCGGCAGGGGCTGTGCCATCAGTCGTCTCCCCCTCGACTCCGCAGCAACCGGGCCAGGCGAGCACGGCCGCGTGCGCAGCGACTCTTCACCGTCCCCGCGGGCACTCCCAGGATCGCCGCCGCCTCCTCGACGGGATAGCCCTCGACGTCGACCAGCACCAGCGCCACCCGCTGGTCGTCGTTGAGCTCGGCCAGCGCCGCCGTCAGACCGTCACGCAGCTCTTGCTGCTCCACCGGGTCCGGCGCCGACTCCGCCACGAGCTCGGCCGTCCGGTCGGGGTCGGCGGGCAGCGGCTCCTCGGCCTGTCGTCGCTGCTGCTTGCGCAGCCGGTCGAGACAGGCGTTGACCACGATCCGGTGCAGCCAGGTGCTCACCTGGGCGTCGCCACGGAAGCTGTCGGCCCGCCGGAAGGCGGCTAGATAGGCGTCCTGCAGGGCGTCGGCCGCGTCGTGGGGGTTGCGCATCATCCGCAGCGCCACGGCCCACAGGTGGTGCTGGTGCCGGTGCACCAGCGTGGTGAAGGCGTTCGGGTCGCCGGCGACGTGGGCGGCGATCAGGTCGGAGTCGGCCGGTGCGAGAGGGTCGGCGAGCGGGAACAGCGCCGGGGGCGGCGGTGCCGCCGTCGGTCGGGCGACATCCGGAGGGCTCGTGGGAGCACCGGTGCCACCGCGCACCAACTACCTCACCTCGACCTCGTAGATCCCGCCTCGGTAGCCACCGCCCTCCTTCGGCAAGGAGGTCAGATAGACCAGGACGAACCTCGTGGTCACCGGGTCTTTCAGGCTGATGGTCGCCGACGACCCCGCCTTGGCCTGCTTCCCCACCGTACGCCACTGGCTGTCGCTCTTGATCGGTGGTTTGGCCACCGTCGCCGGGTCGGTCCTCGGCACCCGGATCTCGACGTTGGTGCCGTTGCCGCTGAGCTGCAGACCCACCGAGCTCACCGCGGCGGGCTTGCCGAGATCGACGATCAGACCGACACCGCGCTTGAGACCGCCGAGCTTCGGGTTCCCGAGGTACTTCACGGTGCGCCAGCGGGTCTCGGGCTTGCCGTCCACGGCGAGCTTGGCCTCACCGTTGTTCTCGTCGTTCGGCGGATCGCCCTGCGGGTCGAAGGTGCGGACACCGGCGATCTGCAGCGGTCCCACGGTCGGACCCGCACTGGGTTGGCTCGACGAGCTCTTCTGATCCGGCGGCGTGCTGCCCGCGCGCTGGTTCAGGACGACGGCCGAGCCGATGCCGGTGGCGAGCAGCAGCAGCCCCATCGCGGCGACCAGCGCCAGCCAACGACGCGGTCGGCCGGGCGTGCTCTCGGTCTTGCGCAGCGGCCGGGCGGGCGGCGGCGGCGTGGGCTGCCGGATCAGGGTGACGCGGACGGAGTCCTCGTTCTCCCCGTTCGACGGGCTGACGGCCGAGCGGGTGATCGGCGACGTGGTGGACCCGGCGGCCCGGGCGTGCAGCGGGATGGAGATGGGCGGGGTGGACGTCACCTTGGGGATCGGCTGCCGGAGCCGGCGCTCCAGATCGGTGGAGGCGTCGGCCGAGCCCAGCACCTTGGTCAGGGCGTTCACCACGTCGTTGGCCGAGCCCAGTCGGGTGGCGCGATGACGCGGCGGGTCACCCAGGATCTGGTCGCAGACCACGTCGAGAGCGGGGGAGACCCCGGCCCGGACCTGGCGTGGGCTCATCAGGTGGCGTCCGGCGACCGGCGCCGCGGGGAGGCTGAAGGCGGGACCGCCCGGCCAGCGCGAGACCAGGCAGGCGTAGAGCAGCCGGCCCAGGTCGACCACGTCGGCCTGTTCGGGACTCAGGTGCGGCGTGCGCGGCAGCGCGTTGCCGGGAGCCGGCCGCAACGCCGCCTCGATCAGCAGCCCGACGATCTTGACGTGACCGTCGGGGGTGAGGATGACGGTGTCCGGGTTGATCCGCTGGTGGTAGAGGCCGAGACCGTGCACCCCGGACAGGGCGTCGGCCACCTCCCGCACCACCCAGGCCGACTCCAGTCCCGACAGTGGGCCGTGGCTGAGCAGCACCTCCAGCGAACGGCCGACCGCGTACTCGCAGACGACGTAGGAACCCAGCTCGGGATCGTCGCTGTGGACCGCGTCGAGCACCCGCAGGAAGCGGGAGTCCACGGCCAGCGCGGCGCGTCGGGCGGTCTCCAGGATGTCCGGTGCCTCCGGATCGAGGGGGACCAGCAGGTGCACCACCACCGAGCGCGACAGCACGAGGTCGAAGGCCCGCCAGGTGACCGAACGGGGCGACTCGGCGAGCAGCTCCTCCATCCGGTAGCGGTAGCCGAGGACGGTGCCGGCGCTGGTCATGATCCGGGGCAGCGTGCTGGGGGAGGCGTCCGGCGTGAGGCTGTCCGCGCCCTCACCGCGATCCCCTGACTCGTCCTCATCCAGGGCCGCGGCGTCGGGATGGGGTGTCGCCGGGACACCGCCGAGCACATCGGTCGGACCGGGCGCGGAGGGCGGGGCGGACGCCGGTCCCGACATCCTGTTCGCGCCGGCAAAGGTGACCATGGGATCCGCGTTCTCGGTCGGGCCGGCCACTGGAGCGGGGTCGGCGGATGCCCCGATGGTAGGCGAGGAGGCGGGTCCGGCCCGGGTGGAATCGCCGTAGCCCGCGGGATCGTCTGGAGTCGTCCGCATGCTGGTCGCTCCGCCGTTCCCCTCGCCCACCGTCGCCCGGACCGCCAGCTCCTCCTCCGCCCCGATGGCCTCCTCCGCCACGGTCGCGGTCGGATTGCCGTCGTCGGTCGGTCCGCTGGGCGGTGGGCCCGAGCTGCCGGCTCCCCGCTGACGGCGGAGCACGGTGGCCACGATGTCGGTCACCTCGCGGATCCGCAGCAGCTTGGCGGCCACGGCGTACAGGAGGACGGCGATCACTCCGGCGAGGGCCAGCGCGAGCGCGCGGAGCAGCTGGCTGTCGGCATCGAGGACGCGCAGGATCAGCCAGGCCGCGAGGGCGGCCGGGGCGGCGGCGAGCAGAGCGCGGCCGATCAGGGCGACGATCGGTCGCAGGGCCAGGGCGGGCAGCATCTTCTGCAGGCGCCGGAACGAGATCCCGACCCCGAGCACGTAGGCGAGCGAGTAGCCCAGGGCCAGCCCGGCCGCGACCAGCGGTGCGGAGTCCAGGGCGAGCACCACGCCGACGCCGATGACCACGTTCGCGCCGGCGATGAGGACCTGGAGGAGGAAGGGGGTCCTGGTGTTCTCCAGCGCGTAGAAGGCGCGCAGGCAGACGTACTGGAGGGTGAACGGCACCAGGCCGATACCGAGCGCCATCAGCGCGTAGCCGGTGTACTGCCAGTCCTCGGCCCCGGCGCCGAAACCGAAGATGAGGCGGGCGATCGGCAGTCCGAGGACGACGAACGCGACCGAGGTCGGCACCAGCACCGACAGCGCCAGCCGCATCGTCCGGGTCGCTTCGTCGGCCACCCCCGTCAGGTCGCCCGCGGCCGCCAGCCGCGAGGCGCTCGGCAGCATCGCCGTGGCCAGCGACACGGTGATCAGCGAGTGCGGCAGGATCCAGATCGCGTACGCGTAGCCGTACGCCGCCAGTCCGCCGCCGCCGCCCTGGCTGATCGTGGCCGCGGTGGCCACCTTGTTCACCACGATCAGGGCGAGCTGGGTGACCAGCACGTAGCCGAGCACCCACTTGGCGAGCCGGAGGGTGTGCCCGAGTCCGGTGTGCCGGAAGTCGAACCGCGGCTGGAAGTGATAGCCGGAGGAGCGCAGGTACGGCACCAGGATCGCTGCCTGGGCGGCGACGCCGACGGTGGAGCCGATGCCGAGCAGCGCTTCCTGACCGGCAGTGAACGCGGCCCCGGTGTCGGTCTTGCCGAAGGTGACCAGGAAGAGCAGCAGGACGACGATGGACACCACGTTGTTCGCGATCGGCGCCCACATCATCGGTCCGAACCTGTCGCGGGAGTTCAGCACCTGGCCGGCCAGCACGAAGGCCCCGTAGAAGAACACCTGCGGCATGCAGTAGTAGGCCAGCGCGACCATCGACTGGTACTGCGCGGCCACGCTCGGGTCCTTCCACCCGCCGGCTGAGTAGAGCGCGATGATGGCCGGCGCGGCCAGGGTGAGCACCAGGGTGATCACGAACAGGGCGACCAGCCCGAGCGTCATGATCCGGTTCGTGTAGGCCTCGCCCCGGTCCGGGTCCTTCTTCACCGCGCGGACGATCTGCGGCACCAGGACGGTGTTCAGCACGCCCCCGGCGAGCAGGATGTACATGCTGTTCGGCACCGTGTTGGCCAGGGTGAACATGTCGGCCTGCCGGGTGCCGTTGCCGAACAGGATGACCAGCAGCACGAAGCGGCCGAAGCCGAGCAGCCGGGAGACCGCCGTGCCGGCCGCCATCACCGCACCCGAGGAGATCAACCGCGAGCGCGCCCGACCGTCGGAGAGCGGAGCGGCCTCAGACATCGAGGGTGTCCCGGGTGGTGTCGCCGGTGCCGGCCGGGTCCACGGGTCGGGAGACCTGGAGCGGCTCGGGTTCGTGTTCCTGCGCCGCCCGCTCCTTGCCGACCTGACGGATCCGCAGCACCGTGGTGCCGACCAGCACGATGCCGGCGGCGATCGCGATCAGCCAGCCGATCGTGCCGGCCTGGGTCGCGGTGATCTCCACGACCTTGCCCTGGCCGACCGGCGTGCCGTCCATCGTCTGCAGCTGGGCGCGCACCTTGACGCTGCCGTTGGTCTCGGCCTGCACCTGGGCGTCGGTGGTGACGGTCCGCCCGCCGGCGTCCACCCGGCCGATGTGCAGCGGCGCGACGGTCAGTCGCTGGCTGGCGGAGGAGCTGAACACGATCTTGACCTCGATCGCGTTGGTGTCGGGATCGGTCCCCGGGGGGAGGTCGTTCTTCACCGTGATGGGGAAGGTCCCCGAGCGCCCGGTCGTGCTCAGCTTCGGCGTGACGCTGATCGAGATCCTCTCGTACAGGATCTCGTCCAGGTGCTCGCCAACGGCAGACGTGTAGCGCTGGGACCCCTCGACGTCGTCCCGCCAGCTGAGGCTGACGCTCCGGGGGAGGGCGATCGCCGCCTCGGCCTCGGCGGACTCCGACTCGACCAGCAGATCGGCGTAGGTGCCGAACTGCTCGCCCAGCCGCTGGGCGGTCGCCAGCTGAGCACCGGAGAGCTCCTTGCCGGCGGCGTTGGCGGTGTAGCGGTACTCCCCGGACCAGGCCACCGGCGTCGCGCTGAGGAGCTGGGTGAGGGTGGCGGCGGCCAGCCAGGGGGCGGTCACCTCGTTGTCCGCCCCCGCGGTCTGGTTGGGGTCGGAGATCACCCGGACCCGACCGGCCGGCGACCCGGCGGGCGCGGACCTGGCCGCGATCCAGGTGTCCGACAGCATCCGCTGCTGCACCTTGGCCGGGGTGTTGCGGGGGGCCGGACCGGGTCCGCCACCGGACGCCCCGGCGGTGTAGCGGACCAGGGTCGCCCCGTCCGGGCCCTCCAGGACGGGTGAGTCGGCCGTCGTCCGGATGGTCGCGTCGGACAACAGGATGGCCGCGGGGTTCAGCGCGGCCGCGGCCTGCACGGTCTCCTCGTCGGCGGTGCCGTTCCCGGGCAGGACCAGCAACGGCAGACTCGCCGTCGCCGGGACCTGGGCGCCGATCCGGGCGGCCTCGCTCAGCTGTGCTGTTGCATCGTCGTGGACGAGGGCCGCGACGTCCGGGTCCCCGTACAGCAGGCGGTAGCCGTCGCCGGATCGGACCACCTGCGACAGCTCGGTCAGCCAGGCCTCCGCGGCCGCCGCTCCGCCGCCCTCCCGGGTGGTCCCGTCGGGGTTCATCACCCGGTGGCCGTCGACCATCGCCTGGACCTCCTGCACCAGGGCCGGGTCGATGGCGAAGCTCGTGCCCTTGGCGCCGGCCGCCTCCAGCAGCCGGGTCAGCCGTCCGGTCCCGCTCAGCTCGTCGACCAGGTGGTCGTCCAGGAAGTAGCCGGTCCGCAGCAGGCTGGGACGACTGGTCAGGACCACGATCGAGGTCTGCCGGACGGTCTGCTTCGGGGCCTTGGAGACGACGGGCAGGAACGTCCGGCCCCGTCCGACCGTGACGTCGGCACCGGCTCCGTCGACCCGACCACGCAGATGCACCCCGACCAGGTAGACCCCGTCGATGTCGGGCAGCTCGAGCTGGGTCAGGGTGGCCGAGATGGCGAAGGTGGTGGACTCGTCGGGCTGCAGGGTCCGGTCGGTCTCCGAGGGCACGTTGACGTACAGCGATCCGCCCTCGGCGCGGGCCCCCAGCGGATCGTTCGCGGCCGAGGTCAGGGCCGCGGTCATGCCCTCGGCGGTCTGGATCGGATCCAGCGAGCGCCAGAAGGCGACCTGGAGGTTGGACAGCTCCACGTCGGAGGTGTTGGTGATCCGCCCGGAGATCGTCACCTTCTGCTGCGGATCGTCCCGCGACGGCAGGGCTGGGCTGACGGCGTCGATGCTGACGCGGGCCCAGGACTCCGGCTCGGCGGCGTGGGCGACCGGGACGGCGACCAGGAGGGGGAGTCCGGTCACGACGGCCACCAGGGCGACCACCAGTGCCCGTACGGCCCTCACCCGCGTCCCCACGTCACCCGGTGGATTGTAGTGATCGAGCCTGGGCGTTCGACCCATTCGTGAGGAGCCACCGGCGGAGCGGGTGAATGCTGTCCGGCTCGGGGCCACGGAGCGGTAGCATCGACCCCCGTGTCTGGAGCAGATCGGTTGACCCGTGCGCAGGCGAACGCGGTGGCCGAGCTGTTGCGGATCGCTCCGATCGCCGACCGGCTGGGCGAGGAGTTCGCCGCCGCCGGACACACCCTGTATCTCGTGGGCGGCAGTGTCCGCGACGCGCTGCGCGGCGAGCTCGGTCACGATCTGGACTTCACCACCGACGCCCGCCCGGACGACATCGAGGCGATCCTGCGGACGGTGTCGCCGGCCGTCTGGACCATCGGCAAGGAGTTCGGCACGGTCGGCTGCCGGGTGGATGAGGCGGTGGCCGGATCGGGGCACGGCGGCGAGTCGGTGAGCTGGGTCATCGAGGTGACCACCTTCCGCTCAGACGTCTACGTGGCCGACAGCCGCAAGCCGCAGGTCCGCTTCGGCGACACCCTGGAGGGTGATCTGGTCCGCCGGGACTTCACCGTCAACGCCATGGCCGTGGCGCTGCCGAGCAAGGAGTTCGTGGACCCGTACGGCGGGCTGGCGCACCTGGCCGCCGAGGTGATCGACACCCCGGGGACCCCGGAGCAGTCGTTCAGCGACGACCCGCTGCGGATGATGCGGGCGGCACGGTTCACCTCGCAGCTGTTCTTCACCCCCGCCCCGCGGGTGATCGAGGCCATGACGGCGATGGCTGACCGGATCGCGATCGTGTCGGCCGAACGGATCCGCGACGAGCTGTCCAAGCTGGTGCTCACCGACCGCCCCCGGGCCGGGCTGGGACTGCTGGTGCACACCGGGCTGGCCGAGCGGGTGCTGCCCGAGCTGCCAGCGCTGCGCCTCGAGCGCGACGAGCACCACCGGCACAAGGACGTCTACGAGCACAGCCTGACCGTGCTCGAGCAGGCGATCGACCTCGAGTCGCAGCGCCTGGCCGGACCGGACCTGGTCAGCCGGCTGGCCGCCGTGCTGCACGACATCGGGAAGCCGGCCACCCGGAAGTTCGAGCCCGGCGGCAAGGTCTCCTTCCACCACCACGACGTGGTCGGCGCCAAGCTGGCGAAGAAGCGGATGAGCGCGCTGCGCTTCAGCGCCGACGAGATCTCGGCGGTGAGCAAGCTGATCGAGCTGCACCTGCGCTTCCACGGGTACGGCGACGGGCAGTGGACCGACTCGGCAGTCCGCCGCTACGTCCGCGACGCCGGCGACCAGCTGGAGCGCCTGCACATCCTGACCCGGGCCGACTGCACCACCCGGAACAAGGGCAAGGCCGACCGGCTGCGACGCGCGTACGACGAGCTCGAGGCGCGGATCGACGAGCTGGCCGCAGAGGAGGAGATCGCCTCCCTGCGGCCCGACCTGGACGGCACCCAGATCATGGCGATCCTGGGTCTGGCGCCCGGTCGCGAGGTCGGCGAGGCGTACCGGTTCCTGCTCGAGCTCCGGATCGACGAGGGCCCCCTGGGTCCCGAGCGCGCCGAGGAGGCCCTCCGCACCTGGTGGGCCGCCCGCTCCTGACCGACTTCGCTCGGGTTTGAACCCGAGCGAAGTTGGTTCTGGAGTTGCTGCTGAGGTGACTTCCCGACTTCGCTTGGCTTTGAACCCGAGCGAAGTTGGTTCTGGGGGAGGCTGGCCGGGTGGCTTACCAACTTCGCTGGTGCTGCAACACCAGCGGAGTCGGGTCGAGTCAGGTGCCGGGGACGGGCTCGGGGGTGGGTGACTCGCCGCGGAGGGACTCCGTGCCCTCGTCCATCGACAGGTTGCGGCTCACCAGCGCGAACCAGACACCGAGCAGCGCGTACGCGACCGCGAGGGCGACGACGATCGGCACCGACACCCCGTCGGCCGGCAGGATCGCGGCGCCGATCACCGCCGCCACCACCAGCGCGACGTTGAAGATCATGTCGTAGACCACGAAGACGCGGCCCTTGAACTCGTCGTCGACGTGGGCCTGGACGAGGGTGTCGACGCACAGCTTGATGGCCTGCGCCGTGACGCCCAGCAGGAAGCCGGCCACCAGCAGCGGCACCTGGGAGAAGATCGCGCCGGGCACCAGCTGGAACAGGGCCGAGGCAGCGAACGCCCCGATGATCAACCGGCGCACGCCCCAGCGGGCACTGAGCGGTGGGGCGACCGCCGCCGCGGCCACGAAGCCGGCGGCCGTCACCACGGCCAGGAGGCCGAGATCGGCGAGCGCCGGGTTCACGTCGGTGGGCGCGTTCAGGTAGTTCCGGAAGACCAGGATCATGGCCACGGTCACGACGCCGTAGACCACCCGGTGCAGACCGATCGCGACCAGCCCGAGGCCGGCGGCACGGCGCTGCCGGAGGTGTCGGAGCGCGTCGACCAGACCGCGGACGATCTCGCGGGCGAGGGCCGGGTCCGGCTCGTCCGGCCCGAGCGAGCGCCGCGGGATCCGCAGGGCCAGGGCCATGCTGACCAACCAGCCGGTCCCGGCCAGGCAGAACAGCACCGCGTTCGCCCGGTAGTCGGGCATCTGGTTGCCGAGCACGACCCGCAGCGTGGTGCCGAGCCCGACGCCGACGACCGTGCCCAGGGGACCGATGGTGGGCATCACGGAGTTGGCGACCATGTACTCGCCGGCGTCGATGGTGTGGGGCAGGGCCGCCGACAGCGCGGCCAGCAGGAACCGGTTGAGGCTCATGGCCAGCAGCACGCCGACGTAGAACGCGGCGTCGGACCAGCCCGTACGGATCCCCGAACCGACCAGGATCGCCAGTCCGGCAGCCAGCACAGCGCGAGCCAGGTCGAGGACCACCATGATCTGGCGGCGGGACCACCGGTCCAGCACGACCCCGACGAAGGGGCCGAGGATCGAGAAAGGCAACAAGGTGATGGCCAGCACGGTGGCGACCGACGCGGCGTCGGGCTGGCGCTGGGGGGAGAACAGCACGAACGAGGCGAGCGCCACCTGCAGCACCCCGTCGGCGGTCTGGGTCGCAACCCTCACCGACAGCAGCCGCCGGAACAGCCGGTGCCGGACCAGCTGCCGGAGGCTTCGGACGAACTCCACCAGTCGAGGTTAGGCGCGCCGGCTACTGGTCGCCGTACTTCTCCACGTACGCGGCCATGGTGTCCTTCTTCATCGCCTTGCCCAGTGCTTCGAGCTGGGCCTGGTTGACGAGGTCGATGGACTGCCCGTCGGGCGAGGTGCCGAAGCCGGAGAGCGGAGCCTGGAGCAGCTGGATGTCGGAGGCGGTCAGGCGCAGCGAGAGGGCGAGGTCGCGGATGATCTGGTCGGACAGGCTGGAGTCGACGGTCACGTGCTCGGCGACGCCGGAGATGAAGGCGGTGAACGCCGTCGGGTTGGCCACGATCTCCGGGCTCAGGCCCTTGGCCACGATCGCCTTGATCACGTTGCGCTGGTTCTCCGCCCGGTCGAGGTCACCCCCGGGAAGGCTGTGGCGCTCGCGGACGAACC
This sequence comes from uncultured Actinomycetota bacterium, assembly GCA_963794405.1. Taxonomy (GTDB): domain Bacteria; phylum Actinomycetota; class Actinomycetes; order Propionibacteriales; family Propionibacteriaceae; genus Microlunatus. The sequence goes on along the minus strand of CAWCDP010000009.1, from coordinate 1,579,274 downwards.
ACAGGGCCTGCTCACCGGCGATGGTGATCTCCCCCTTGGGGTAGTCGAAGCCGTGCGAGGAGAACGCGGTCTTGTTCTTGACCGTGACGCCGCCGAGGGACTCGGTCAGCTTGATGAAGCCCTCGAAGTCGACCATCACCACGTGGTCCATCCGGGTGCCCAGCAGGCTCTCCAGCGTCTGCACCATCAGCTGCGTCCCGCCGTACGCGAAGGCGGCGTTGATCTTGCCCTTGCCGTGCCCGGGGATGTCGACCCACATGTCCCGCGGGAAGGAGGTGATGTACGCCTGGTCGTGCGCCTTGTTCAGGTGCACCACCATGATCGAGTCGCTCCGGCCGGCACCGGCGTCGCCGGGATCGCGAGAGTCCGAGCCAAGCAGCACGAAGTTCATGGCGCCGGTCGCGTCCGGGTCTGCCGTGGGTCGGGCCGACTGGCCCGCGCCGCTCGGCGACTCGGCCGGCAGGGCGTCCTCGCGCTTGATGTTCTGGGTGACGCTCCGATCGATGGAGTAGATGTACGCTGCGCTCGCGGCCACTGCCCCCACGACGACGACCGCGACGGAGATCAGCAGGATCTTCAGCCAGCGGCGGCGCTTGCGGGGTGGGTTCGCCGGGGTCCCCGGCGTGGTCGGGGCGTTCTCGGACATCTCTTCCTCGGGCTCGGGTTCTTGCATGGTGGACAACCTGGTTCTGGGCAACCCTTCGAGTGTATAGAGGATCAGCTGGCCGGGCCCCCTTTTGTGATGGGATGCACGTCGGCGAGCTCGCGCAGTAGGGTCGGGGACATGTCGGTTCCCGAAGGGCCGGGCGCGTCCCGCGCCGAGGAAGCCGCCGTGCGTGCCGATCTGGCGGCCGGGGCCGAGCGGGCAGAGTCTGCCAAGGCGCAGGTGCTCATCGACCAGTTCCTGATCGATGTGGTGACGGCGGGCATCGCCGCCGAGCCGCTGCGGGCGACCCTCTACAGCGGTCAGGCCGTCAAGACCGACAAGCGCGGCTGGTACCTGCGGAAGAACCAGTCGGTCGCGGTCGGTGAGGACGGCTGCTACTACATCCTCACGGTGCCGGGCGGGTTGAAGGAGCGGCTCCGCGGGGTCCGGCTCCGCCCGTCGCCGCCGCCGCTGATCGTCGGCAAGGGCGGCCGTGACGGCGAGACCGGGGATCTCTCGGAGTTCCTGGCCCGCCGGCTGGCGCAGGGCTGACCGGCGCGCTGCGTCGAAGTCAACGCGACCTGGCACGGCACCGGCGTGTCGCGGTCGGTGACCTCAGGTCGCCCTGAGGTTGACGCAGTCCGACTCGACCACGGGCGCCTACGATGCCGACATGGCGACGTTCGACGACGTGGCGCGGATCGCCCTGGCCCTGCCCCAGACCGAGGAGACCACCTCGTACGGCAACACCTCCTGGGCTGTGACGAGCAGCAGCAGCTCCCGGAGCAAGGCGGCCAAGCCCCAGGGCTTCGTGTGGGAGCGTCCGCTCAGCAAGAAGGACCGCAAGCTGCTCACCGAGGCCGGCGAGATCGAGGTCCCGCCGGACGAGGTCATCCTGGCGGCGCGGGTGGAGGACCTGGCCGAGAAGGAGGCGGTCCTCGCCGAGCACGTGGACGCCGTCTTCACGACTCCGCACTTCAACGGCTACCCGGCGGTCCTGGTCCGGCTGGATCGGGTGGACGAGCCGCTGCTGCGGGAGATCGTCATCAGTGCCTGGCTGGCGGTCGCGCCGGCTGGGCTGGCCGAAGAGCTGCGGCGCTCCGACGAGAGCTGATCCGGCAGAGCCCCAGGGAGCCGCCTTCGCCAGCGCCCACAGGGAGCCGGCCCGCCAGCGGAACTGGGCTAGACGTCGTCCTCGGTGGCCGCCGACTTCTTCACCTTGGTGAACTTCTTGTACTCCTCGACGACCGTCTCCGGGTCGCCCTCCATCATCAGCTTGCCCTTGTCGAGCCACATCGCGGCCGTACACATCTCCTTGATGCTGTTCAGGCCGTGGCTGACCAGGAACATGGCCCGCGCCGAGGACCGCAGCTCGGCCATCTTGTCGTTCGCCTTGGACCGGAAGCGGGCGTCCCCGGTCGACAGAGCCTCGTCCACCATCAAGATGTCGGGCTTCATGTGCACCGCGACCGAGAAGGCGACCCGGGCGGACATCCCCGAGGAGTAGGTCCGCATCGGCAGGTCGATGAAGTCGCCGATCTCGGTCCACTCGGCGACCTCGTCGGCCCGCTCCTCGACGTCCTTGCGGGACAGCCCGGACGCGAGCCCGCCGAGGATGATGTTCTCCCGGCCCGACAGCTCCTTGTTGAAGCCGACCCCCAGCGCCAGCAGCGTGCTGGCCTTGCCCCAGACCTCGATCGACCCCTCGGTGGGCGGCAGGATCCCGGCGATCGCCCGCATCAGGGTGGACTTGCCGGCGCCGTTGGCTCCGACGATCCCCATCGCCGTACCCTCCGGCACGGTGAAGGTCAGGTTGTTGAGGGCGTGCACCTCGCGGACCGATCGCTGACCGCGGCCCAGCCGGACCAGCGCCTGCCGCAGCGTCGGCTTGCGCTCGAAGGTGGTGCGGTAGGTGATCGACAGGTTGTCGACCTTGACCGCCAGACCGGTCTGCCGCTCGTCAGGTGAGGCGGACAGCGAACTCACGCTCCCTCGAGATGAAGAACAGGAAACCGACGATGACGGAGCCGACGGCCCAGGCGGCCGCGGCGATCCACATCCACGGGGGCGGATAGGCCTGGTCCTGCATCAGGTGGGCGTAGCCCGTCAGCATCGGGTACATGGGGTTGAGCTCGACGATGAAGCGCGTCAAAGGCGCCATGTGGCTGAGCATCTCCGGCAGCCACAGGACCGGCGACAGATACATCCAGAGCCGCAGGAAGTAGGGCAGGAAGTTGGAGGTGTCGCGGAAGTACACCTGGCAGGTGGCGAAGAAGGAGGCCAGGCCCATGCTGAACACCACCATGGTCAACAGGAAGTACAGCGACACGAACATCTTGGGGTGCCAGGTGAGGCCGAAGATCGCGTGGAAGAAGAGGTAGACCGGGATGGTGGGCAGGAACCGCCAGAACGCGGTCCGGACCGCCGACAGCGGGATGAGCAGCCGCGGGAACGCCGTGTTGATCAGCAGCCGACCCGAGCCGGTCACCGAGGTCGCTCCGGTGGAGGCGGAGGACTGCACCAGGGTCATGGCGAACAGGGCGAGGGTGAGGTGGGTGAACAGCGCGGGGTCGTGGCGCTGCCGGATGATGGTGATCAGCAGGTAGTACACCCCGGCCATCAGGAGCGGGTTCAGGACCAGCCAGAGCTGCCCGAACACGGTGTTGACGTCGGCGCCCCGCAACGTCGCCTTGCTCATCTCCGCGGCGAACTCGCGCCGCGCCCAGAGCTCCCGGAAGTACGGCACGAGCGGCGGCAGGCCGGCTCGGTGGGGCCCGTAGTGGTGGTAGACGGGCTCGAACTCGTCCCGTTCGCCGTGCTGCACGCGGGTCGGAGCTGTCATCTCTCTCTCCTCACCGGTGGGCGGTCGATCGGGTGGCGGTCGGGTCGGTCCTGGGACAGGGTGCTACCGATCGCCGGCGGAAGATCCGCGCCGATCGGCGGAGCACAGTCTGCCATGCATGACCGGTGAGCCGACGATGACGCGAGTCGAACACCTCGGGGGATCGACACCGTGGGCTCAGGACTGCCCGATCGTCTCTGGTCGCCCGGGCCCGGGCGGGTGTATCAACAACCCACAGGCCGCGCTCCTGACCTCGTCCGAGAGGAATTGCCATGGTTGTTCGCGCCCAGGGGCGCCCGCCCGGGGCTCACGCAGGTCAGTCCGAGGCACCGGAGTTCACGGCGGCGGACTTCCCGGGCGAGCCCGAGCTGCAGTGCGACATCGTGATGAAGGGCGGCATCACCAGCGGGGTCGTCTACCCGTTGGCGGTGTGCGAGCTGGCCACCACCTACCGGCTGCGTTCGGTGGGCGGTGCCTCTGCCGGGGCGATCGCCGCTGCCGCCGCCGTCGCCGCGGAGATGGGACGCCGGTCGGTCCTGCCCAGGGCGGCCGACGCCGCTTCCGCAGCTCGCTCCGATCCTGCCGCCGCGCCCCCCGCCGCCGCCGCGCCCATCACCGCCGCCGCCCCCGACGTTGCCGCGCCCGCCCCGGCCGCCGCGCCCGACGCACTGCCGCGCGGCTTCCTCGGCCTGGCGCAGTTCCCGAAGCTGCTCGCCGGCACGCAACCCGACGGACGCTCGCTGTTGTTCCACCTGTTCCGACCGCAGCCCGAGGCGGTGCGCTTGTTCGGGCTCCTGTCCGCGGTGCTGGAGCAGAAGACCGCGCTGCCGGACCAGCCGTCCCGGCTGCGGTTGCTGAGGGCCGCGGCCGCTGTCGTCGCCCACGCGGCCGCGCGTGCCCCGATCCGCTCGCTCCTCGGTGTCGTCCTGGGGCTCACCCTGGTGGTGCTCGGGATCGTCGGGTTGGTCCGGCTCCCTGCCGGGGGGAGTCCGGTCGTGGTGGTGGCCCTCGTGCTCGCTGTCGTGGTCGGTGTTCTCGGGACCCTGGTGGGTCTGGCCATCGCCCTGCTCAGCGGTGTCCTGGCCGACCTCGGTCGGCTCCCGTCGGTCGGCTTCGGGATGAGCTCGGGCCGCGGGGCCGACGACAGCGACCTGGCACTCACCCCCTGGCTCTACCGCCGTCTCCAGGACCTGGCCGGCCGCCCGTACGAACAGCCCCTCACCTTCGGTGACCTGCAGGCCGACGAGCTGCAGCTGCAGATGATGACGACCAACCTCAGCCGGGCTCAGCCGATGGCGATGCCCTGGGACGACGACATCTACTTCTTCGAGCCCGCCGAGTTCGAGCGGCTGTTCGGTCCCGTGGTCGTGCAGGCCATGGTCGACCACCCGCCGCCGCTGCCGTCCGGGCCGGTGGGACGCCGGCTCCGCGAGGTCCTGCTGCTGCACGCCGGCACCCTGCGCCCCTTCCCCCGCGCGGCGGATCTGCCCCTGATCGTGGCGACGCGGATGAGCCTGAGCTTCCCGCTGCTGATCGCCGCGGTGCCGCTCTACGCCCTGGACTACACCGGCGCCAACCTCGCGTACGTCGAGGCCGTCCGTGCCTGGCGGAGGGAGAACCCGGACGCGAGTCCGGCCGAGCACGCCGCCGCGGTCACGGAGCGGCCCGTCTTCGACGTCAACTGGTTCTCCGACGGTGGGTTGACCGCGAACCTGCCGGTGCAGTTCTTCGACTCGGTGCTGCCGTCCCGGCCGACCTTCGCCATCGACCTGGCTCCGTTCAGCGACGACCACCCGCGCAGCCCGGACGAGCGGGAGAACAGCTATCTGCCGGTGGTGAACCAGGGCGGCGGTCATCGACGGACGGCCCGGTGGGCGCCGAAACCGCTGGCCGCCCTGTTCTCCTTCGGGCTGTCGCTGGTGGAGACGGCGCGGACCTGGGTGGACCAGGCGTCGCTGACCATGCCCGGCTACCGCGACCGGGTGGTGACGGTCTACCAGGACGGCGCCGAGGGCGGCATCAACCTGGCCATGCCGCCCGAGCTGGTGACGGCGCTGAGTCAGCGCGGACGGTTCGCCGCCGCCCGGTTGGTCGATCGGTTCGGTCCGGGCGGGCCCGGCTGGCCCAACCACAAGTGGATCCGCTACCGCACCTCGACCGCCGCCCTGAGTGACTGGCTCGCCGCCTTCGAGCGCGGCTACACCGTGCAGCCACCCTTCTACGACGCGTTGCTGGACGATCCCGACGAGCAGCCGTCGTACCGGGTCTCCGGGGAGAAGCTCGCCGCCATCCGCGACCGGACGGAGGGGCTGCGGACCGAGATCGCCGACTGGGCGGCGGACCCGGACGATGCCTTCACCGCCAACCGGCCGCAACAACCCCCCATCCTGCGGCTGGTGCCGCCGACCGACGGGCGGTCGTGAGGTGTGGCCCCCCGAGCTGGTCGGCGGGGTGAGTGACGCGGGCGCTGAGGCGGCGCTGGCCTATCCCGAGCCTCGTCGCCGCTACCCGCAGATCTACGCGGTCGACCCGATGATCGCGCGGCTGTCGGGCAACGAGGTCGTCACCATCACGGTGCCGTACGAGCCGTTGCTCCCGGGGCCGAGCGGCGATCTGGTGCAGGTCGTCGACTCCGACCGTGAGCACGAAACGGTGAGCCTGGGCGTCGGCGTCGGCGCCGGCGCGGCGGTCACTGGAGGGCCGGACGTGTCGACCGGCCCGTTCGGACCTGCGTAAGGCATCACCGACCGGACCGTCTTCCGGCAGCGCTACCCCATCTCGACGCCGACGTCGCGCTGCTCGACCACGCCGTGCTGGACCCCGATGACGCGTTGGCCGCGGCGTCCTGGCTGGACCGCTGCCTGAACAACACCAGCCTGGTCTTCGTGGTCGAGGTGGAGGACGTCCGGATCGTCTTTCCCGGCGACGCCCAGTGGGGTGTGTGGCGGGAGATCCTGGCCGACACCGACGCCCGGGCCCTGCTGGAGCGGGCCACCCTCTACAAGGTCAGCCACCACGGAAGCCACAACGGCTCCCCGAAGTCCCTGGTGCAGGACGTCCTGCCGGCGCACGTCACCTCGATGATGTCGTTCCGCAGCTCAGTGCGCCCCGCGCTGGGCCAGGACGACCCCGACCGTGCGGAACAGGATGGTCAGGTCGAGCATCGCGTTCCAGGTGCGGATGTAGGTCAGGTCGAGGCGGACCCGCTCGTCGTAGGTGGTGTCGCTCCGGCCGGACACCTGCCACAGACCGGTCACGCCCGGCTTGACGGTGAGGAAGGTGTCGCCGTGCACGCCGTACTTCTCCAGCTCCGGTGCGGTGATCGGCCGCGGACCGACCAGGCTCAGGTGGCCGAGCAGGACGTTGATGAGCTGCGGCAGCTCGTCCAGGCTGGTGCGGCGCAGCAGGGCGCCCAGCGGGGAGACCCGAGGGTCGTCGGCCACCTTCTGAGTGAGCTCGAACTCGGCGACCAGGTCGTCGCGACCCATGGCGATGAAAGCCGCCTGCGCGGTCTGGTACGGGCGGTTCGGCCCGGTCGAGTACGCCCAGCGCATGGTGCGGAACTTCAGCACGCCGATCTGGCGGCCGAGGTGGCCCAGCCGGTTCTGCCGGTAGAACACCGGGCCGGCCGGGTCGCTCACCTTGACCAGCAGCGCGACGACCAGGAAGAGCGGTGCCAGGACGATCAGGCCGGTGACCGCGCCCACGACATCGACGATCCGCTTGACGGTGCTGCGCCGCGGCATCGTCAGCACGGTCCTGCTGCCGGTGCCGGTGGTGACGTCGTCGATCCGGATGCTGCCCCGCGTGATGGGGGCCTGAAGGAGGAGGCTCATCGGTGTCCGCTTTTCTGGTGCCGGGCCGGCTCGGTGCCGACACCAGAAAGGTTGAAGGATCAACCTTCAGGCGAGATCGAGAATTTCGCAGGGCTGTACTAAAGGCTCGTCAATTCCGATTGAGGGGATCTTGAGCCGTCGCAGATGCGCCCAGCGCGAGCCTCGAAGGCTCAAGAAGACCTCTGCTCCGGCTCGATTCCAGGCTCGGCCGGCGATCAGATCCGCTGCGGATCCTGAGGATCTCGCGCGCCGACCGCTGGATCCCGCAGGTCCTTGAAGGGCGAAGAGGGCCCGCAGTGGTGGACGGAACCCGACCGTGGTCGGCTAACGCACGCCGTCGCCGGCCGTACGTGGACGGAACGCGACCGTGGTCGGAAAACGCACGCCATCGCCGGCCGTCACCCAGCAGGTCGGTGTCAGGACCGCTCAGGCCCGATCACACGCTCGGCGACTCCGGTCCGGCGGCGAGGGGCGGAGCTCAGCCCTGCCAGGTGGTGAGGACGCGCATCCGCTGCCAGGGCACCCGCGGCATGCCGTAGTAGTCCCAGGACAGCCCGGCCCGGGTGTAGGTCGCCCCGGGTGAGGACTCGGTGGCGTCCGCCGCCCTCTCGAAGCTCACCGACATGCTGGTGCCCGCCACGTCGATCACGTACGCGCCGTAGACCTGCAGCGCTCGGGCCACCGCCCGCTCACCCGGCGTGAGGCCAGAGATCGAGGCGAGGGAGATCGATGGGTCGAGCTGGATCCGCGCACCCTCGGGGATGCAGTCGCTCCTGACGGACCGACCGTCAGTCTTCACCGCGGGAGCCCGGTACTGACCGGCGCACGCGTTGTCGGTCTGGACCACGAGCGCGTGGTTGATCACGCCGGCCGCGATCTCGTCCTCGCGCACCACGCCACCGAGCCGGGACGCGCCGGCTCCGGTGCTGGCACCGCCCCACCCCGACCCGCTGAGCGAGTTGACCGCACCCCATCCCGCTTGCCAGCCGCTGCCGACCCGACGGGCCTGCCAGTACTCCCCGATGGTGCCGGAGGCCGGGTCGATGACGACCATGGCGCCGTCGGTTCCGGTGCTCGGGAGTGCGTCGGTGGGGATCGGCATCAGCTGCTGCGTCAGGGGGCACTCGCCCCAAGCGCCCTCCTGATCGCAGGCCACGCGGTAGCGCGGCGTGGTCGCGGTCGCGGTGTAGATCGGGATGCCGTACGCGTACAGGTTCGCGTAGGCCTGGCCGGTCCGGCTGAGCCTGGCGACCATGGCGGAGCTGAGCGGGTCGATACGGGGAGACGCCTTGATGGCGACGTTGAACGGGCTCGTCGCGGCGAACGGCCTGGTGGCCGCCGCGGCGGGTTGAGCGGGCCCGACCAGCGGCGCAGCCAACGCCGCCAGGGCGGCAAATATCGACGTCGCACGAATGATCCGCCTCATGGCCTGCATCATGCCCGAGCTTCGCTCAAAGCGCGAGCCTTCGGGTCGCTCGGGCTCCGGTCTCGTCTCCGGAAGGAGCGGACGGAGTGCATCAGGCCCGTCAGACTCACCGCGAGCAGCGCCGCCAGCGGCGCCGCGACCCACGCCGGCACGACGACCACCGGGTGCGCACCGACCGCCTGACCCTGGAGCTGGTAGTACGTGTCCAGCTCGAGGATCCGGGCCTTGCTGAGCTCGACGGCGGCCTCGCCCAGACGCTCCGCCGACGCCTGGTCCTCGGCGGTGACGGTCACCTCGACAGCTCCACCGAGCCGCGAGGGCAAGGCCTTGTAGGTGACCCGACCGGTCTGGCTGGGATCCAACCCGGCGGTCTCGACGAGGAGCTCCGGGCTGATCTCGGCGTTCAGCACCGTGGCGAAGGTCGGCACGATCATGCCGCGGCTGACCACGTCCTGGAGGTAGGCGACGGCCCCGTCGACCTTGGTGGAGACCGGGACCACGCCGAGCGTGGCGGAGTCGGCGTAGCGCGCCTGGGCGGGGACCGCCATCGCGATCAGGCCGACCCCGGAGGCGAGGACCAGCACGGCCCAGGCGCTCAGACCCGCGAGTCGTCGGGTGGTCGAGGGCTCGGGTCGAGCCGGCAACGGTGGACGGTCCCGGACGGACGCGTCCAGCGCGGCCGCGAGCGCGGCCACGGTCAGCAGCGCACGGAAGTCCGACAGGTGCAGGAACACGCTGGCCGCCAGCCAACCGATCAGCGCCGCGAGGAGACCGATGGCCAGGAACCGGGTCTCGGTGCTGGTACGGGGGTCGCATCGCGTCAGGCAGCGCACGAGAGCGAACGCCACGGTGCCGACGAAGACGGCCCAGGCCAGCAGACCGAGCACGCCGACGTCGGCGGCCTGCTCCAGGTAGAGGTTGTGCGCGGCGACGTCGATCCGAACGGGAGCTGAGTAGTTCGACAGGCGGTCGTAGCTCTCGAAGAGGCTGCGGTAGCTGCCGACGCCGTGACCGGTGAAGGGTGCGGTCTTGAACATCTCCCACGCCGCCAGCTGCAGGCGGGTCCGCTCGGCCACCGACGGGTCGACGGTTGCCGTCGGGGCGGCGGTGACGAGGGTCAGCAACCGGCTGCCGATCCCGGACAGGGGGATCAGCAGGGCCAGCACGATCGGCGCGGCGAGCAGCGACCGCCGGTACCAGCCGCCGGCCAGGACCAGCCAGATCACGACGGCCAGGAACACCGCCAGCAGATCGCCGCGCGACTGGGTGAGGAAGATGCCGAGACCGAGACTCGCCGCGCACCCGGCCCAGAAGCAGGCCGGCCAGAACCAGCCCGGCGAGAACTCGCCGGGCGCGGACCAGCGCAGGACCGTCGTACCGCGCCGGGCCAGCGCGATGGCCGTCAGGGACAGTGCCGGCGGCAGGACCAGGATGAGCAACCGGCCCCAGAAGTTCACGTCGGCCACGGTGCCCGCGTGTCGGGCGGTCGCGGCACCCCCCTCCTTGACCAGGGGGACGTTGCTGAGCCCGAAGAGGGTGCCCTGGTTGCCGAGGACGAACTCGTGGACGGCGGTCAACCCCGCTAAAGCTGCGAACACGGCGACCAGGCTGCGGACGACCGTGCCGGCTCCGCCGGTGGACAGCAGCAGGGCGAGCACGATGGCGAACACGACGAGATCGCGCCCGCGCTCGATCAGGACCGCCTGGGCGGCGGCGGGGTCAGCCGCATTCACCAGACTGAGGCAGAAGCCGGCGTAGAGGACGAGGACGCCGAGGATGACCGGTGACCACCGGAACCGGAACTGCCCCCGGCGGACCAGCGTCAGCAGCGCGAGCAGGGACAGCAGCATCATCGGCCAGAACATGCTGACGCCGACGTTCTCGGCGATCACGCCGTTGAGGCCCGTGATGTCGAGCGTGACGAGGGCGACCAGGCAGATCCGGGGCTTGATCAGGGCGAGTACGGCGAAGCTGAGCCCGATGAACCCCACGGCCGCCAACAGGACCGGGTTCACGCCCCCGGCACCTCCCCGGACAGTCCGAGGACCTCGTCATAGGCGCGGCTGACCACCTCGGGGGCGTAGCCGGCCTCCCACGCCGCTCGCGCGGCTCTGGACAGGTCGTCGTTGCGAGCCGGAGACGAGGCGACGGCCAGCTGGGCCGCGAGCGCGGTCGGCCCGTCGCCGACGAGGCAGCCCTGTTCAGCGCCGACTTGGAGCCCGAGCACCCCGGCCGGGGTGGCCACCACCGGCAGCCCTCGGGCCAGCGCCTCGAGCACCTTGATCTTGATGCCGCTGCCGAACCGCAGGGGGGACAACAGCCCGGCCGCACCGGCCAGCACGGCGTCGAGGTCGTCGACCCACCCCGCCGCCCGGACCCGGTCACCCCAGGGCTCGGCCTCAGGCAGGTCCCGGTCGGTGCCGCGGCCGACCAGCAGCAGACGGAAGTCCGGCACGGCTTGCAGCACCTCCTCCCGGCACTCCCGTAGGAACCAGGTCAGCCCGTCGGCGTTCGGCGGGAAGTCGAGGCCGCCGAGGAAGACGAACTCCGGCCCCCGATACCGCCGCTCCGGCAGGTTCCTCGGTTCGGGGAGCAGGGGGAGCAGTGTCCGTACGGTGTCGCTGCCGGACCGCCGGGTGAGCTCCTCGGTCTCGTCGGGGTTGACCAGGATGGTGGCGTCGAAGCGGCCCGGTGCGGACTCCTCGGACCGGGCGCAGAGCCGCTCCTCCAGCTTCAGCAGCGGCCGGTAGACCAGCGGTCGGGCCACGATCCGCCGGGCGGGGCCGGGAAGCACCTTGCCGAACTCACCGAGCGGGTTGGCGAGCCGGGACTGGTCGGTGCGGATCCGGCGCAGCATGCTGGCGTAGCGCTTGGAGAACAGGTCGTCGGCGTACAGCACCGACCGGGGCCGGTGCGCTCCGGGACGGGCGACGGCGTGGGCGTACTGGCCGGTCCGCATCGTGTCCCAGATCTCCAGGTCCGCGCCGATCTCGGACAACGCGCTCCGCAACCGGTCACGGACGTCGGGTGACCACAACGCGGCTTCCTGCAACGGCGTGTGCGGACGGCCGACCACGCGGGTGACCAGCGAGCGCAGCTGGTCGGCGGCGGCCGGCTTGGCGATGACGTGGGTCCGGTACGCCGTCGTCGGGCGGTCGACGTCCTCGCGGCCGATCAGCACCACGTGCACCTGGTCGGGTCCCAGCCGGCGGACGAGGTGGTCGAGCAGCCCGCCGATCACCACCTGCTTGCCGAAGGCCCGGGGTTCCGGCTCGCTGGCCGTGATCAACACGGCGGTCCGGACCGCGCCGGTCACCGACGGCTCCGCGAGGACGGCAGCACCGCGCGCAGGCCCTCTCGGACCGCGGTCCGGGCCAGCAGGAGCGAGGACGCGGCGACGACGAGACCGCAGACCGCGGTCAGCACGATCAGCGACAGCAGCTCGCCGGGCGGCAGCACCGACCGGACCGCGAGCCCGACGGCCGCGGTCACCCCGGCGACCGCGAGGGCCGGCATCACGGTGTCGGCCAGGTCGCGGCCCCTGACCTTGGTGACCCGCTGCAGCAGGATCAGCCGGGCCACGCAGTAGACCGCGTTGAACGCCAGGTGCACCGCTGCCACCGCGACCAGCCCGATGTGCGCGATGAGCACGAACGCGACCACCATGGCGGCGGTGGCGGGGACGTCCAGGACGATCATCAGACGCAGTCGACCCATCGCGACGAAGACGTCGCCACTGGCCCAGGCGATCGACATCAGACCGAGACTGAGGGAGATCAACATCATCGGCGTCACCGCCGCATCCCACTGCTCGGAGAACAGGACCGGAACCGCGTCCCGGGCCAGCACCGCCAGCGTGGTGGCCGCGGCCAGACCGTAGAGGGCCAACAGCCGGGTCGCTTTGAGCATGGTGGTGATCAGCGCATCCCGGCCCTTCGCGTACGCACGCGAGTAGGCCGCCAGGGCCACTCCGGAGAAGATCCACAGCACGTTCTCGATGCCCATCTCGGGCAGCTTGTAGGCCATCCCGTAGATGCCCAGGGCCGACGCGCCGAGCACCCCGCCGACGACCAGGTAGTCGACGTTGCTGCGCACCGAGCCGAGGATGCGGATCGCCGTCACCTGACCGCCGAAGCCCAGCAGCGAGCGCACGGTCGCCCGATCCATCCGCAGCACCGGCCGGACCGGCTCCAGCACCATCAGCAGCACCAGCGCGGCCAGCTCGCTGACCACGATGCCCGCCGCGATGCTGATGGCGCCGCCGACGGTGAGGGCCAACGGGATCGAGACCGCGACCCGGACGGCCGCACGCAGCAGGTCGACCAGCGTTCTGCGCTTGAACAGGAGGTCACGCTTCAGCACGGCGTCGCTGACCTGACCGGCGCCGCGGAACAGCGGGTAGATGAAGATCACCGCGAACAGCCAGGCCTGGTCCGGAGCGCCGAAGAGGGAGGCGATCAACGGCGACGCGGCGATCCCGACTCCGGCCACGACGGCGGACATGATCAGGTTCAGCGTGCCGGCGGTCCGCGTCCGCCGGCTGATCCCCCGCTCCTGTTCGGCCACGACCGCCGCGCCGACGCCGAGGTCGAGGGCGGCGTCCAGCATGGCGATCAAGGTCAGGGCCGCCGTCACCAGGCCGAAGTCCTCCGGCGTCAGCAGCCGCGCGAGCACGAGGGTGAGCACGAAGATCACCACGCGGTTGCCGCCCCAGGCGAGGGTGGTCCACAAGAACCCGCCGACGGCGCTGCTGCCGCGCGGTCCGGGCTCGCCCGCCATGGCGGCGTCGATCAGCGTCTCGTCGACCGGGGGCTCGACCGTGGGCTCGAAGTCGGGGTGGCGTGCGGGATGGATGAGCGTCTTCCTCTCCTCCGCCAGACCTGGCGCTCGGCGCGTGCTCTGTGACCTCGGACCACCCCGTGTCCGTCGACGGCGCCGATGCTTACCGGTGCCGCCGTGCACAGCGTATCGCCGGCCTGACTACGATGACGCGAGACCTCGGGGGAAGTCAGCAGCAGTGCAGGACGACCAGGAGCGTACGTTGCGAGTTCTCACCGTGGTGGACGCGTTCCGTCTCGGCGGAGCCGAGACCCTGATCGCCCAGCTGGGCCGGGTCGCCGCTCAGTCCGGGCTCGATCTGCAGGTCCTGAGCATCCTCGACCGAGGCCCGGACCGCTCGGCGCTCGAGCCGTTGTTGCGCGAGGTCGGCCTGGAGCCGCAGTACCTCGGGGTCCGCCGCACGCTGGACCCCACCGCCGTGCCCAGGTTGGTCTCGTTCATCCGCCGCAGCGGCGCCGACGTGGTGCACGCGCACCTGGAGATGGCCATGACCCTCGCTCTGCCGGCGGCCGCACTGGCCGGACGGCCCGGCGTGGGCACGTTCCACCACGTCCATCGGCCGCTGTCCGGCCGCGCCGCCGCCAGGGAGCGGCTGGCGGTCGAGGTCGCCACCCGGAGCAAGGCGGCGATCTTCGTCTCGCAGGCCTCCTTGACCTCGTTCGCCGACCGCTACCGCCCCGGGCGGCGGGTGCCGAAGAGCTGGACGGTGGTGCACAACGGGATCGACCTCGACTACTTCAGTCCGGCCACCGAGGCGTCGCCCCCCTTCCCGGCTGACCTGGGGCTGCCCGCGGACCTGGGTCTGTCCGCGTCCGCTCGCGTCCGGTGGGCACCGGGTGGTGACGCTGCTCGCGGCGCTGCGGGACTTCAAGGGCATCACCCACGCCGTCCGCGCGTGGCCGGACGTGCTGGCCCGGGTGCCCGATGCCCGGCTGCTGCTCGTCGGCTCCGGGTCGGAGGAAGGGTCCCTGCGGGCCCAGGTGGCCGACCTCGGACTGACCGAGAGCGTGGTGTTCGCCGGCATGCGCAGCGACATCCCGGAGATCCTGCGCGCCTCGGAGGTCGTGTTGCTGCCGTCGATCTACGGCGAGAACCTGCCCACCGTCCTGATGGAAGCGGGTGGCTGCGGCCGGCCCGTGGTCGCCTCCGACGTCGGGGGGATCAGCGACATCGTCGCCGACCGGGAGACCGGTCTGCTGGTCCGACCCGGGGACGCGGCCGGGATCGCCGACGCCGTGGTCCGGCTGCTCGACGACCGGGACCTGGCCGAGGCGATGGGCCGCGCCGGTCGGCAGCGGATGGAGCGGCTGTTCGACGCCCACGGCTGGGCCGCGAACCTGCGCCGGGTCTACGAGACGGCGATGGGCAGCAGCCGCCAGGAGGCGATCGCGTGAGCGCTCAGCATCCGGGCCGGGCCGGGCGCCCCGTCGTCGAGGTCGTCGCGGAGGCGACCCCGATGCGGGGCGGCATCGCGACCTTCGCCGAGACGATCACCGCCGACCCGCGGCTGGCCCAGGACTTCGACATGCGGCTGTTGAACACCGCACGGGTCGCGAGCCGGCAGGGCGGCCGCTTCAACCTGTCCAACGTCTGGTACGCCCTGGCCGACGCCTGGCGGGTCGCGCGGGCCGCCCGGTCGGCCGACATCGTGCACCTGCAGCTGGTCGCCGACCCTGGGCTGCCGACGCTGCGGGCCGCGGCGCTGAACCTGGCCGCGTCCTCCGGCAAGGCTCGCCTGGTGGCCCACGTGCACTCCGCCGTGGGCAACGCCGGTCGGCCGGAGTTCGCCGACTACAGCCGGCTGGACCGGCTGGCGCTGCGCACCCTCTCCCGCGCGGATCGGGTCTGCACGGTCTCCGACGTCGGCACCCAGACGATGCGAGGGCTGGCCGGCGGTGCGCCGGTCGAGACGGTGGACAACGCCGTCGAGGTGTCCGAGTTCGAGGTCACCGGCGCCGATCGGACGCCACCGACCGTGTTGTTCATCGGGGTGATCTGCCGCCGGAAGGGGACCCTGGAGCTGGCTAGGGCCGCGAGCCTCCTGCGCGAGCGCGGGATGACCGACTGGCGGCTGGTCGTGGTGGGCGGCAAGGGCCCGACGCCGGAGCACGAGTACGCCGAGATCGTCGCCGAGTTCGCGGCGGCGGGGTTGGCCGAGTGCCTGGTAGGTCCGGAGTACGGCGAGCAGATCAAGGCGCGGCTGGCGGAGGCCGACGTGTTCGTGCTGCCGTCCTACCTGGAGGGCCAGCCGATCGCGATCATCGAGGCCATGGCCTCCGGCGTCCCTGTCGTCGGAACCACCATCGGCGCCGTGCCCGACCTGATCCGCGACGGCGTCGAGGGCCGGGTCGTCGAACCCGGAGACGTCACCGCCCTGGCCGACGCCCTGGCCGAGCTCATCGCCGACCCCGAGCTGCGGGCCCGGATGTCGACGGCGATCCGGGAGCGGGCCGAGCAGCGTCACAGCCTGCAGCGACTGGCGGCGCGGTTGGCCGAGATCTACCGCTCGGTGCTCACCGAGCGGTCGGGGGACGGGCACGACCCGGCGGCGACCGGGTCCGAGAGGGTGGTCTGAGATGACGGAGCTGACGACACGACCCCCCGTGGACCGGCGCACCGCCCGGCTCAGCATCGTGCTGGGCGCGGTGGTCGCCCTCCTGATCCTGGTCGCCGGGATCGCCTTCGCGGTGGTGCGGCCGCCGGCGTACACCGCCGAGGCCATGGCGGTCGTGCTGCCCGGCAAAGGGCTCGACGAAGCCACCGCGGCGGGGCAGTGGGAGACGCTGAGCCGGGGCCAGATCCCCGCCACGTTCGCCGAAGTGGCCGCGGACCCGCGCTTCCAGACCGCGGCGGCCGATCAGCTGAAGCTCACGGCCGACCAGCGGCAGCAGATCAAGGTCGAGACGAGCGTCGTCCCGAACACGTCGGTGATCTTGATCCGAGTGACCGCGCCGGATCCGGCCGTCGCCGAGCAGCTGGCCGATGCGACCACGGCGCTGGCTTCGCAGTACCTGTCCAGCCTGCTCCCGTCGTTCCGGATCGAGACCGTGCAGTCGGCCGAGGGCACCGCGAAGAGCACGGGACTGTCCCCGGTGCTGTTGATCGTCGGCACCGTGGTGCTGGCGCTCGTCGCGGGGCTCGCTGTGCAGCAGGCGGTCTACCACCTCCTGCTGGTGCTGCGACGCGGGCCGGCGAGCAGCGGGTCCACCGCGCCCGGCGCGACGTCGACCGGGGAATCCACGGCACCGACTGGGGCCGGCCCGACGTCGACCGGGGAATCCGCGACACCGACCGACGTCCCCCCGGCGGCGGTCCCGTGACCGACTCTCCGGACCGCGCTCAGCGCTCCGCGACGGATTCGGCGACGGACTCCGCAACCGGCTCGCCCGCTGACGGAGGTCTGCGGATCGTCCTGGTCGAGTTCCTCCCCCGTGGCGGGATGTTCCAGTTCTCGTTCCAGTTCGCCGACGCGCTCGCGCGCGCCGGGCACCGGGTCACCCTGCTCACCGGACCCGATCCCGAGCTCACCTCGACCACCACCCGGTTTCGACGTGGTGTCGGCGTTCCCCACCTGGAACCCCAACGCGAACACCGAGGTGACCGGTCCGGCCCGCGTCCTCCGCCGGATCACTCGGGCGCTGCGGCTCGTCGAGTCCTGGCGCCGCGCCCTGACCTACCTGCGCTCGGTGCGCCCGGATGTGGCTCAGTTCGGGGAGCTGCGGTTCGTGCTCGACACCAGTGCGTTGCTCGCCGTGGCGCGGCTGGGCCGGGTCAGGACGCTCGTCGACGTCGCGCACAACCCGCTGCCGTACGACGTGCACGGCAAGGACCAGTCGGTGGAGAAGTCGGGCCGGCTGACCCGCGCCCTGCTCGACCGGGCGTACCGTGCCTGCGACGTGGTGCTGGTTCTCGGAGAGGGACCGAAGCAGACGTTGAAGCAGGCGTTTCCCGACGTCGCTCGGGTCGAGATCTGCGGCCACGGGGACTACTCGGGTGTGACGGCCGACGAGGGCCTGCCGGCGCCCTCGGCCGCCCCGCCGGCGGCGTTGTTCTTCGGAGCCTGGACCAAGTACAAGCAGATCCCGCTGTTGCTCGAGGCCTTCGCGCTGGTCCGCCAGCGGTTGCCGGAGGCGGTGCTCACCCTCGCCGGGCCGGTGATGCCGGATGTCGACCTCCCCGAGATCACCGCCCGAGCCGACGAGATCGGCCAGGTGGACCTGCGGCCGGGCTACGTCGACATGGCTGATCTGCCGACGCTGTTCTCGAGCCACCGGGTGGTGATGTTCACCTACCAGACGGTCAACATCAGCGGCAGCATCCACATGGCGTACACGTTCGGCCGCCCGGTGGTGGCCACCGACGTGGGCGCGATGCGCGATGTCGTGCAGCCCGGGGTCACCGGCCTGCTGACCGCGAACGACGCCGGCTCGATCGCCGACGCCATGGTCGAGATCCTCGGCGATCCCGCCACCGCCGACCGGATGGGCC
Source organism: uncultured Actinomycetota bacterium (assembly GCA_963794405.1). Taxonomy (GTDB): domain Bacteria; phylum Actinomycetota; class Actinomycetes; order Propionibacteriales; family Propionibacteriaceae; genus Microlunatus. Next base: position 1,561,197 of record CAWCDP010000009.1, on the reverse strand, counting down.
GGGCCGCGGCCGAGGAGGGCCACCGGGGAGCTTCGTGGTCGAGTGTCGCGGAGCGTGCGCTGGCCGCGTACGAGCGGGGGTAGCCCTCGGCGTCGACGAGCGGTGCACTTCTGTGGCGAGTACGCCTCGCCAGTGCGCCGACTGGGTGCTCTCAGCCTCCGAGCACCCGGTCCAGGTACGGGTTGGCGAACACCCGGCTCGGATCCAGTCGGTCCCGGACCGTCCGGAAGTCGTCGAACCGGGGATAGAGGTTCCGGAGGCGGTCGGCGTCGAGACTGTGCATCTTGCCCCAGTGCGGTCGGCCCCCGTGCTCGGCCACGATCGCCTCGAAGGCGGCGAAGTAGCGCGTCGGGTCCTTGCGCCAGTAGTGGTGGACGGCCACGTACGCATTCGCGCGCCGGTGGCCGGTGGACAGCCAGAGGTCGTCGGCGGCCGCCGAACGGATCTCGATCGGGATGCCGATCCGCTCGTCGCTCGCGTCGATCCAGCGCTTCAGCTCGGTGACCACCGGCACCAGCGCATCGCGCGGGACGGCGTACTCGGACTCCACGAACCGCACCCGTCGCGGCGACACGAAGACGGCGGCCGAGTGGTCGGTGAACGTCCGGGGACTCAGGGTCTGACCGGCGAACTGGTTGATCCGCGGCTGCCAGGCCGGTCGGCGGGTGCCGATCTCGTTGATCAGACCGAGCAGGCCGTTGGCCAGCAGCTCGTCGTCGACCAGACGCCGCCAGGTCGACAACGGCTCGGGCGGCCCGTCGACCACGTTGTTGCGCTTGGTCAGCACCCAGTCGGTGTGCGGGAACCAGTGCAGGTCCACGTGGTCGTTCTCGGCGGTCCAGACGGACCACCGCTCGAGCACCTCGGGCAGGCTCGCCGAGCCCTCCTCCGCCCGCAGCAGGAAGGTCGGCACGCACTGCAGCGTGACCTCGGTGATGATCCCAAGCGCTCCCAGGCCGACCGCCGCCGCGGCCAGCAGCTCGGCGTTCTCCGTGTCCGAGCAGCGCAGCACCGAGCCGTCGCCGGTGATCAGGGTCAGACCGCGGACCTGGGTCGCCAGCCCGCCCAGTCGGTCCCCGCTGCCGTGGGTGCCGGTGGAGATCGCGCCGGCGATGGTCTGGCGGTCGATGTCGCCGAGGTTGGGCAGCGCCAACCCGTACGACGCCAGCACCAGGTTGAGATCGGCCAGCCGGGTCCCGCCGCCCACGGTCACCCGGCCGGCGTCGCGGTCGACCCGGCGGACCCCGGCCATCGCGTCCAGTCGTACCTGCACCCCGTCGGTGGCGGCGATCGCGGAGAACGAGTGCCCGGCGCCGACGGCCTTCACCGTCGCGCCGCGACTCGCCGCCTCGGTGACGAGGCGGGCCAGCCGCCCCGGATCGGTCGGGGTCGCGACCGCGGTCGGTCGACTGCTGGCACTGCGACTCCAGTTGGACCAGACGTCGCGGTCGGGGGCTGTCGCGGTGCGGCTCATCCGAAGTTCCTGCCCTCGCCGCGGTACGTCGGGACGGTGTCGACCAGCTCCCCGTCGCGGACGAGGTGGATCCGGTCGAACCGCTCGCAGGCCTCACCGGCCTTGGCGTGCCGGAACCACACCTGGTCCCCGATCCGGAGCCGACCGGCCCCCGCACCACCGAGGGGCGTCTGCACCTCGCCGGCCGCCTCGGACGTGCCCAGCTCCAACCCGGCCGGCCAGACCGGCGTCGGGATCCGCGCCCACCCCGGAGGCCCGGACGCGACGTACCCGCCCGAGAAGACGGTGGCGTGCCGGGGAGAGGGCCGCCGCACGACGGAGCCGACGAAGAACATGGCGGGACGAGGCGTGAAGGCGCGGTAGCCGTCGAACAGCGTCGGACCGTACAGACCGGAGCCGCCGGCCAGCTCGCTGAGCTGGCCACCGACCGAGGTCAGGTGCAGGCTGCCGGTCCCGCCGCCGTTGACGAACTCGAGGTCGGCGTGACGTCGCACCGCCGCCAGCACGGCGGCGCGACGACGGGCCAGCTCCGCTTCGGAGATTCGCTTGACCAGGCGTACGGCGGCGGAGGCGTCCGGCAGCCCGGCGATCTGGGCGTCGTAGAGCATCAGTCCCACCAGCCGCACGTCGCGGTGGCGGGTGATCTGCTCGGCCAGGGCTCCGGTCTCCTCGGCCGTGTGGACGGGGGAGCGGCGGACACCGAGATGCAGCGGTCCGAGTCGCAGCGAGGCGTCGACGTCGATGGCCACCCGGACCGGGTGCACCGGGGCGGCCCGCTCGATCAGCTCCAGGTGGGCGGGCGAGTCGACCATCACCGTGACGGCGGCGGCCAGCTCGGGATCCTGACCGAGCTCGGTCAACGCCGCCAGGTCGACGGTCGGGTAGCCGACCACGATGTCGACGTGTCCGTGCCGGGCCAGCCAGAGGGCCTCGCCGAGCGAGTAGGCCAGCACGCCGTGGAAGCCCGGGTCACCGGGAGCGGCGAGGGCGCGATCCATCAGCGTGCGGCAGCGCAGTGACTTCGAGGCGATCCGGATCGCCAGGCCGTGCGCCCGCGACGTCATCGCGGCCGCGTTGGCGTCGAAGGCGTCCAGATCGACCACCGCGAAAGGGGCGCTGCAGACCGGCGGTGGCGGCGGCCAAGGGGGCGAGATCGATCGTCGCTGCGGGCACGGCGTCACCCTAAACGGGTTCCCCGGGCCCCGCAGGCGATCGCGGGTCCCGGCCGGTCAGGGGGTCAGCCCAGGTGCTTGCGCAACCAGGCGATGTCGGCCGCCTGGCCCTCCCGACCGCCCGGCGTCTCCACCACGACCGGAGCCCCGGCCGCCGCGACCACGGCCACCAGGGCCTCCGGCGCGATCTCGCCGTCGCTGAGGTTGGCGTGCCGGTCGGCCCCGGAGTCGAAGGAGTCCCTGGAGTCGTTGCAGTGCACCAGGTCGATCCGGCCGGTGATCTCCAGCACCCGCTCGACGGCCTCGGCCAGCACGATCCCACCTGCGTGCGCGTGACAGGTGTCGAGACAGAAGCCGACGGTGTCACCGCCGCTGGCCGAGGTCACGGCGTCCCACAGTCGCTCGATCCGCTCCATCCGGCGGGCCATCGCCTGGTCGCCGCCGGCGGTGTTCTCGATCAGCAGCGGGACCGGCATCTCCAGGCCCTCGATGCACTTGCGCCAGTTGTCGAACCCCTTCTCGGGATCGTCGTCCTTGAGCACGTGCCCACCGTGCACGATCACCCCGGCGGCACCGATCTCGGCGGCCGCGTTGACGTACTGCTGCAGGAACTTGCGGCTCGGGATCCGGATCCGGTTGTTGGTGGTCGCGACGTTCAGCACGTACGGCGCGTGCACGTAGAGCGCGATGTCGGCGTCCTCGGCCGCCACCTTCAGGGCCGCAGCACCACCGGCGTACGCGAACTCGGGGCCCTTCCAGCCCTGCGGATCGCCCAGGAAGAACTGCGCCAGGTCCGCCCCACGGGCCTTGGCCTCGGCGATCGGGTCCTCTTGCTCGCCGTGGCCGCCGATCCGGATGTCGCTCATGGTCCGACCCTAGGTCCACGCACCCACACGCTGCGAACCCGAGCAGGACGGAGCCTGGCGCCGTCAGGCCTTCGGCGGTTCGGCCGGCGCGGGCAGGGCGGGTGGCAGCTCCTTGTGCAGCTGCTCCACCTGGGCCCGCAGCAGCTTCAGCTCCCGGCTGCGTCGGTCCCACAGGATCGAGAAGGTGACCACCACGACGGCGGCGATGGCGCCGAGCACCACGCCCCACAGGGTGGCCTGGCGGAACGCGGGGGCCAGCACGTCGAGGGTGCGGTTGCCCGCCCGGGCGGCGGTGCCGGTGCCGACGGCGACGCCGAGGGTCATCAGGTTCGGGGCGGTCAGGGCGGCGGCGACCAGCACGATGATCGCCTTGGCCGGCCAGCTGAAGGCGCGATGGCGGGCCTGGGCCAGCACGATCAGCGGCAGGAACGTGAACACGAAGCCGTACAGCAGTCCGATCATGATGCCCGCACTGATCCGACCGCCCACCTGCCGGCCGACCGCCTGCGACCACCAGCGGGGGATGAACGCCGAGAGCAGGAAGTAGAGCAGCACGGTGAGCACCGCGCCCACCACGACGAACAGGGTGAAGCGGAGGGCGGCCTTGCGTCGCTCGAGCTGCTCGGGCGTCGGAGCCTTCTTCACCTGCGCCTTCGCGGTGGACGCCGGCTCCGCCGAACCCGTGCTCTCGCTCACCGCTCGATCATGGCAGCATCAGGTCCGCGGTTCGGCGTCGCTGTCCTCGTCCCGTCCCTGGAGCCACCAGCCACGCACCCGGTCGGCGGCCGCGTTGCCGACGCCGCCCACCACCCCACCGACCACTCCGCCGACGGTGCCGACCACGCGGAACAAGGGATCGGAGGACCCTCGGAAGGCGTTCGCGTACGAGGCTGCGGCCGCCTTGACGTCCTCACTCATCGGGGCGTCGGCGTCCTCGGAGCGGCGTGGGTAGTCACCCGACAAGACGGCGCGGTACTCCGGACCGGCCGCCCACCGCTGCAGCTCGGCGGCGCGGAGGGCGGCCAGCGGATGGGTCTGGGCACTGATCTGCACGATCTTGAGCAGGCTGTCCCGGACGTCGCCGGTGGTCAGGTACTCCTTGGCCTGGTCGAGGAAGCCGGCCACGTCCATCTCGTCGGGGTTCTGGGCCCCGGCCAGGGTGGCGTGCACCCGCAGCGCCGCCTTGGGGTCCTGCCCGCAGAGCAGCCCGGCGCGATCGCAGGAGAGCTCTGACTTGCGGTACCACTCGTTGAGGCCCTGGATGATCGCCCGGACCCCCCAGTAGCCGATGGGCATCCACTGGAGCGAGGTGGCGATGTTGATCAGCTGCAGCAGCATCGTGCGGTAGACCGCATGACCGGACAGCACGTGCCCCATCTCGTGCCCGATCACGAACCGCAGACCGTCGTCGTCGACCAGATCGAGCATCGCGGTGCTGATCACGATCATCGGCCGATCCAGTCCGACGGTCATGGCGGTGGGCTGGGGGCTCTGCTGGACGTAGAGCTCGGGCACCGGCTGCACGTCCAGCGCGGTCGCGCACTCGTTGGCCATCTGGTGCAGCAGCGGGTACTGCCGAGGCGACACCCGGATGGACGAGGCGAGACAGAGCAGCCGGACGCTGCGTTCACCGATCGCCGCGGAGACCGCCCTCAGCACGGCATCGAAACCGGGGATCGCGCGGAGAGCGACCAGAGCGCCGCGGTCGGCCGGGTGCTCGTACGCCCGCGAGCTGATGTCGGGGAAGCGGATGCGGCCGGCACCGATGGCCCACCGCGACGACTGTGTCATGGACCGAATGTAGGCCGGTTTCGGTCCCCGGGCTCGAGGGAAGCGGCGGAGCGCGACCGGTCCTGACGTGCCGAGGGGCGGTCACCCCGTGTGGAGTGACCGCCCCTGTGAGGGCGTGAGGTGTCTAGCCGCCCATGTTCTGCATCATGCCGGGCAGGACCGTGACCGAGTAGATGATGTTGAGCACGATGAACACCGCACCGACGATGATGCCGGCCAGGGCGATGTTGTTCTTGAAGCCGGCCTGCTTCGACTTGTTGAAGGCGATGATGCTGACGATCAGACCCACCAAGCTGCAGAAGATCGCCAGGATCAGGCCGACGATGCCCATCGTGCGACCGGGGTCCTGGGCGGGCGGTCCGCCGTACTGGGGTGCACCGTAAGGGGTTCCGCCACCGGGCGGCGGCGGTGGTGCCTGGTCGTAGGACATGGTGAAACTCTCCTTCTGTCGTCCTGCGCATTCTCGGTGGCGTCAGCCTAGCGAGCGAGGGGCTCGCCCAGGGGACAAAGCGGCCGAACCGCCGTAGGCTCGCCCCTCATGAACGTGATCTTCGTCGAGCCTGCGTTCCCCGCCTACCAGCGCCAGTTCGTCCGCGGTCTGCACGCCGTCGGCGCGACGGTGATCGGGATCGGCGAGCGACCCGGGGACTGGCTCGACGACGAGCTCAAGGGCTGGCTGCACCACTACCACCAGATCGGCTCGGTCACCGACACCCGCGCGCTCCACGACGCCGTCCGCTGGGTGCAGGACAAGCTCTGGGTGGACCGGCTGGAGGCGACGATCGAGGCGCACATCCTGCCCACCGCCGAGGTGCGCGAGGCGTGCGGGATCCCCGGCACGAGTCGTCGGACGGCCTGGTTGTGCCGCGACAAGCCGGCCATGAAGGAGGCGCTCCGCTCGGCGGGTGTCCCCACGGCGGCGTCGGCCGCGATCGACTCGCTGGACGAGGCGCACGCCTTCGCCGCGGCCATCGGCTACCCCTTGATCATCAAGCCCCGCGCGGCTGCCGGTGCGTCGGGCACCAGTCGGGTCGACAACGACACCGAGCTCGACGCCGCCCTGGCGCAGTTCGGTGCCGAGGGGGTGGGCTCGGTCGCGCTGGAGGAGTTCGTCGAGGGCCACGAAGGCTTCTACGACACCCTGTCGATCGAGGGCGGCGCGGCGTACGACTTCGTCTGTCACTACTACCCCAACGTCCTCGAGGCCATGCGGACGCGGTGGATCTCACCCCAGTTCATCTCCACCAACCGGGTGGATCACGCCGAGAGCTACGGAGAGCTCAAGGAGATGGGTCATCGGGTGAACGAGGTGCTCGGCATCGGCACCTCGGCCACGCACATGGAGTGGTTCTACGGACCGCGCGGGCTGCGGTTCTCCGAGGTAGGCTGCCGGCCCGCGGGAGTCGGTGCCTGGGACCTCTACGCGGCCGGCAACGACGTCGACCTCTTCACCGAGTGGGCTCGGGCGATCGTGCACGGTGACGTGCACGCGTCGCTGAGCCGGCAGTACGCGGCCGGGATGATCGCCCTGCGCCCCACCGGAGACGGCCACATCCAGGGCTACTCCGGGGTCGAGGAGATGCAGCAGCAGTACGGCGAGTGGGTGATCGACGCGCACCTGCCGCCGGCCGGCACGGCGACCCAGGCGGTCGAGGCCGGCTACATGGCGAACGCGTACGTGCGGCTGAAGCACCCCGACTTCGACGTGCTCCGCGGGATGCTCAACGACGTCGGCGAGACCATCACGGTTCACGCCGGCTGAAGGTGGGTATCCACCGCACCATGGATGTCACCGTCCTCGGACCCCAACGGCGCACCACCGCCACCCGCACCGCCGTCGCCGAGCTGATCCCGACCGGGACGGTGGCCACCATCAACGCCGGCTGGCGGGAGCGCGAGGCGGCCGACGCCGAGCTGGGTGAGGTGCTCGGCGGCCGGATGCTCAATCTCCGGCTCTACCGGCGCTGGCAGGACCTGGTGGCGGCCGACCCCGAGTACGCCGCGGCCGAGCTCGCGCTCGCCGAGCTGCTGGAGGAACAACAGGCGGTGTACGCCCAGCGCGTGTTCCACGCGGTGGCGGCCCTGGACGAGGTCAACCGCCGGGACAGGGTGTCGGCCGTCCGGGCCGCGGCCGTGACCGACGGGATCCGCGCTCTCCGCGCCCTGGACAGCTGGCACCTGGCCGAGGTGGCGGCGTCGCGCCAGGCGTTCTACGCGGCGACGTCGATCGGCGAGCGCGAGAGCATCCGGGCGCACCGGCGCGAGCTGGCCGAGCTGGTCGACGACTGCGCCGGTCTGGTGATCACCGGCGGGCACGTGGGGGTGCTGCTGCACCTGCTGCACGTGTTCGGCCTGGTGACGATGATCAAGAAGCCGCTGATCACCTGGTCTGCGGGAGCGATGGCGCTGTCGGACCGGGTGGTGCTGTTCGGCGCCCACCGACCGGCGGGGCGTCGGTTGCCGGAGGTGTGGGCCGAGGGTCTCGGCGTCTACTCCGGTGTGCTGCCCTTCCCCCACCCCCGGCACCGGCTGCCCATGCGCGATCCGTACCAGCTCGCCCTGCTGGCGCGCCGCTTCAAGGGCTGGACGTGTCTGCTCTTCGACGACGGTGTCCGGGTCGACCTCACCGGCGGTTGGCCACCCCCGGTGGGCGCGCGGTGGCTGACCCGGGAAGGCGCGATCTGGACCCGGACCGAGGACCACGTGATCGAGGAGCGGGCGGGCATACCGTTCGACGAGAGCGGTCAACCGGCCCGACGACCCGTCGACGCCGACGTGGTCACGGCGCGGACCGCCTGATGGGCATCGATGATCGAAAGACGACGACGATGGGGGGCAGGGCCTAGTGGCACGTCGCGCGAAGCTCGCGATCAACCGGCTGCGGGAGTCCAAGGTCCTTGATCAACACGCGCTCGAGCAGTTCGTCGAGAAGCACGACTTCCCCATCCTGGAAGGCACGCAGGCCACCTTCGTGGCCTGGCAGGAGGCCGATCAGGTGTTCCTGCGGCACCGGGTGGTCGGGATCCCCGACCAGCTGCCGCTACGTCGGATCGACGGCACGGACCTGTGGTACGTGGTGGTCGAGATCCCGCGGGACTCGCGGGTGGAGTACCAGCTCGAGGTGCGGCGCGGTGACCACTGGGAGCGGTTCAACGACCCCCTGAACCCCAAGATCGCGCGCAGCCCGGTGGGCGACTCCTCGGTCTGCTACGGGCTCGGTTACCGGGTGCCGGAGTGGGCGCTGCACGATCCGGAGGCCCGCCCCGGCGAGCTGGTCGAGCTGATGATCAGGAGCCAGGCGCAGCGGCGGGACAACCGGGTCACGCTCTACCTGCCGGCCCGCTTCCGGACCACCACCCGCTACCCGTTGCTGGTGGTGCACGACGGGGGCGACTTCCTGGAGTACGCGTCGATGAAGACCGTGCTGGACAACCTGATCCACCGGCTCGACATGGCCGAGATCGTGGTCGCCTTCACCTACCCGGGCGATCGGCTGCGCGAGTACCCGAACTCCGGCCCGCACGCGCGCTGGATCACCAAGGAGCTCCTCGGCCAGCTCGAGGAGCAGTTCCCGCTGATCGCCCATCCGTCCGGGCGGGCGTTGATGGGCTCCAGCTTCGGGGCCATCGCGTCGCTGTCGACCGCGGTCCGCTACCCGCAGACGTACGGGTCGCTGCTGCTGCAGTCGGGGTCGTTCGTGTTCACCGACATCGGTGCCCTGCGCGGCGAGGACCCCGCGTTCGCGCCGGTGGTGAAGTTCATGAACCGCTACCGGACCAAGCCGATCCGGGTGGCCGACCGCCTCTTCCAGTCCTGTGGTGTCTACGAGCCGCTGATCGTGTTCAACCGCTCGATGGTGCCGGTGTTCACCGAGACCGGCATGACGGTCAACTACGTGGAGTCCCGCGACGGTCACAGCTGGGAGTCCTGGCGCGACCGGCTGCGCGACGGTCTGTCCTGGACCTTCCCGGGCGAGAGCCTGTACGTCTACGAGTGACCCTGTGCGTCTGCGAGCGATCCTGTACCGGTCCGGTTGATCCGGCGCCGACGGGGCGTATCTGCCGACCGTTGACCTCGCTCTGAAGCGGTGAGCCCGCCGGCGGGGTGGGCCGCCACCGTCAGGAGTGCCATGTCCCACGTACGCCGTGTGCTCGCCGTCGTCGCCGCTCTCGCCCTTGTCCTGGTGGGGCTGGTGGTCACCACCGTCCCGGCATCGGCCCGGCCCAACTGCGACGTGCCGGACCCGCCGCCGATCTGCGGCGTGGACCCGGTCGAGAAGCTTCCGGATCTGACGGCCACGGTCAACGGACCGGCATCGGCGGTCGGCGGAGGCGTCGCGGCGTACACGGTCCGGGTCGCCAACCCCACCGGCACCAACGCGGCCGCCGCCCGCGGGGTCGCGGTCCGGATCGCCACCGCCGGAGCCACTCTCCTCACGCCCGCGCTCAGCGGCTGGACCTGCGCCGGCAGCGGGGCGTCGACCACCTGCTCGGGCGGTTCCCTGCCGGTCGGCGGCGGCGCGACCTTCGCCGTGTCGGTGCAGCTGCCGGCGGTATCCGGTGCGGTCACGGTGAGTGCGACGGCGGACCCCGGCGACGCGATCGCCGAGCGGAGCGAGACCAACAACAGCGGGTCGCTCTCCACGACGGTGACCGCGCCCGCGCTGCCCGACCTGCAGCTCACCATGACCGGCCCGACAGCGGTCCGCGGCGTCTACGCCAACGGCGTCTGGACGATGACCATCACCAACCGCGGCAGCGCTCCGGCGAGCCCCGTCAACGTGCGGTGGCTGACCAACTGGGGCGGCACCGTCAACGCCAACGCCGTCAAGACCGGAGCGATCGGGTTCACCTGCACGGTGCCGCCGGAGTACGTCCAGCAGATGGTCTACTGCTACGGCACGGCCGCGCTGCAGCCCGGAGCGAGCGCCACCATCGCCATCACCGCGGTGCCGCCCGCCCCCGGCAACGTCTACGGCACCGCCGGGCAGTCGATCGTCACCGGCACCGTGGACTACGGCCAGCAGGTGGCGGAGTCGGACGAGAGCAACAACGCCGCCGAGCGTCACCTCGACGATCCAGCCCTGACCCACTCGCTGACGCACTCCTCCGTGCGCTCACGCAGCCGTTGCATTGCCCGCGTGAGCGCATCAACCCGTGCGTCAGCGAGCCGGAGACGCGTGGTTTTGCCGCTGCCCGGACCGAGCCGGTAGTCTTCTCCGTTGGCGCCCGACCATCCGAGGCCGGGAGCCAGGCATCGCCCTCCTGCCATGGGGACGTCCCATGGCCGCTGAGACCAGAGGAGGAGGAGTTCGCGCATGCGCCCATACGAGGTCATGGTCATCTTCGACCCTGAGACCGATGAGCGGTCGGTTCAGCCGACGCTCGAGCAGTACCTCACCGTCATCACCAAGGGTGGCGGCACCGTGGAGAACCTGGACATCTGGGGTCGTCGCCGGCTGGCGTACGAGATCCAGAAGAAGTCCGAGGGCATCTACGCCGTCATCACGCTGTCCGCGGAGCCCGACGACGTGAAGGAAATGGATCGCCAGTTCCGGATCAACGAGTCGATCATGCGGACCAAGGTCATCCGGCCCGACACCCGCTAGCTCGCTGCCGCCCGCGGGTTGACGCGTCCGAGAGGACGGTCACCTCGTCGGCACGTCGGTCCTGTCAGTAGCCACTGGCAGGCTGACACCGCACACCACACAGACTGAGTCCAACGGAGACACACATGGCTGGCGAGACCGTCATCACCCTGGTCGGCAACCTGACTGCCGACCCGGAGCTTCGCTTCACCCCGTCGGGGGCCCCGGTGGCCAACTTCACCGTCGCCTCCACCCCGCGCACCTTCGACCGCCAGTCCGGCGAGTGGAAGGACGGCGACGCGATGTTCCTCAGCTGCGCCGTCTGGCGGCAGGCCGCGGAGAACGTGGCCGAGTCGTTGCAGAAGGGGATGCGGGTCATCGTGCAGGGGCGACTGAAGTCGCGCTCGTACGAGACCCGTGAGGGAGAGCGACGCACGGTCTTCGAGGTCGACGTGGACGAGATCGGCCCCGCTCTCAAGTACGCGACAGCCAAGGTCACCCGCACGTCGGGTGGCGGTGGCGGTGGCTACTCCGGCGGTGGCGGTGGCGGAAACTCCGGCGGCAACCAGGGGGGTCAGGGTGGCGGCCGTCAAGGCGGCTACGGCAACGACCCCTGGGCGTCCGGCGGCAACTCCGGCGGTGGCAACTCCGGCGGCGGCAACAACCAGCCCGCACAGGGTGGTTCCGGCGGTGGCGACCCTTGGGGAGCCCCGCCCAGCGACGAGCCCCCGTTCTGATCTCACGGTCAGCGCACGACTCGTCTTCCCGTAACAGCATCACGGCACATTCCGGCTCCGTACGCCGGGCTTTCGAAAGGAGAGCACCACAATGGCCAGCACGCCCCCACCTCCTCGCAAGGTGAAGAAGAAGGCCAACCCGCTCCGCGCGGGCCAGCACATCGACTACAAGGACACCGCGACCCTGCGGAAGTTCATCTCCGAGCGCGGCAAGATCCGCGCCCGCCGGGTGACCGGCCTCTCCGTCCAGGAGCAGCGCCGCGTCGCCATCGCCATCAAGAACGCCCGCGAGGTTGCGCTGTTGCCGTACGCCTCGACGGCCCGCTGAGTCAGGAGGACGCAGACATGAAGCTCATTCTGACGGCCGCTGTGGACAAGCTGGGTCTGGCCGGCGACATCGTCGAGGTCAAGGACGGCTACGGCCGGAACTACCTCGTGCCGCGCGGCTACGCCCTGCGTTGGACCAAGGGTGGCGAGAAGCAGATCGACGGCATCAAGCGGAGCCGCGACGCCCGCGAGATCCGCAGCCTGGATCACGCCCAGGAGGTCCGGACCCAGCTCGAGGGCCTGGACATCCAGCTTGACGTCCGCGCCGGCGAGAGCGGCAAGCTCTTCGGTGCGGTCACCCAGGCCGACGTCGCGTCGGCCATCAAGAAGTCCGGCGGCCCGCTGGTCGAGAAGCGGTCCATCGAGATCGCCAAGCCGATCAGGACCACCGGCAAGCACACCGTGGGCGTCAAGCTCCACGAGGCCGTGACGGCACACGTCGCGGTCGCCGTGACGCCTCAGGCGTAAGCGGCTCGGTCCTGGCGGCCGGCTCTGGGTCATCGACCCGGGGCCGGCCGTTGTCGTCCCCGGAAGTGCCCAGGGTCCGACACCCGGCTTTCCGGGCACCTAGTCTGACCGGCATGGAACAACGCATTCTCGGTCGTACGGAACGTCCCGTCTCGGTGGTGGGGCTGGGCACGTGGCAGCTCGGCGCCGACTGGGGCACGGTGTCGGAGTCCGACGCGCTCGAGGTGCTCGCCGCCGCCGTCGAGGGCGGGGTCACCTTCTTCGACACCGCCGACGTGTACGGCGACGGCCGCAGCGAGCAGCTGATCGGCCGATTCCAGGCCGAGCACCCGAACAGCCCGATCACCGTGGCCACCAAGATGGGTCGCCGCGAGGCTCAGGTCCCCGAGAACTACACCCTCGCCAACTTCCGCAGCTGGGTCGATCGCTCGCGCCACAACCTGCGGACCGACCGGCTCGACCTGGTCCAGCTGCACTGCCCACCGGCGAGCGTGCTGTCCAGCGACCGGGCGTACGACGATCTCGACACCCTGGTCGACGAGGGTGCCATCGCGGCGTACGGGGTGAGCGTCGAGACCTGCGACGAGGCGTTGACCGCCATGTCCCGGCGCGGCACCGCCACCGTGCAGATCATCCTGAACGCCTTCCGGCGCAAGCCCCTCGACGACGTGCTGGCCGCTGCGGTCGCGAACGGCGTCGGGATCATCGCCCGGGTGCCCCTGGCGAGTGGGCTGCTGAGCGGTCGGTACACGGCCGACACGACCTTCCCCGCCGACGACCATCGGACGTACAACCGACAGGGCGAGGCCTTCGACGTCGGCGAGACCTTCTCCGGCGTCGACTTCGAAACCGGGGTCGAGGCGGCCCGCGAGTTCACCGCACTGGTGGCCGGCTCCGGGATCGACGCGACCCCGGCCCAGGCCGCCCTCGCCTGGGTCGTGCAGCAGCCCGGCGTCAGCACCGTGATCCCCGGCGCCCGGTCGGTCGCCCAGGCTCACGCGAACGCGGCCGCCGGAGAGCTGCCGACGCTGGACCAGGAGTTCCTGGCGGCCGTCGAGGACATCTACGACCGCCACTTCCGGGCCGCGATCCACGATCGTTGGTGATCGTTCCACTCGGGGCGCGCGTTCGTGACGGCCAGCCTCGCTCGGTCCGATCCGCTCGAGCTGCACCCATCCGCACCAGGTGCGCCTCGAGCGGATGAACCAAACCCGAGCGGATGAAGACATCCGAGCGCGGGACCGCCGTTCCTGACGGAGGCTCAGCGCGCTTGACTGATCGGGTGCGGCAGCAACCGAGAGATCCCGTCCGTACGGGCCGGTTGGTGCTCACTCCCATTGCGGCCGACGACATCGATGACCTGGTCACCCTCTACGCCGATCCGGTCGTCGCTCAGTGGACGGGTCCGTGGGATCGCGCCGCCGTCGAGGCCTGGGCGGCGGATGTGTCTGCTCGCTGGGCGACGGACGGGGTCGGCAAGTGGATGGCGCGCCACCGGGCGGACAGGTCGCTGGTCGGGCGCGGCGGCTTCAGCCGCATCGACCTCGACGGAGAGCCGGTGCTCGAGCTCGGGTGGGTGGTGCGGGATGCCCTGACCGGTCGCGGGTACGCCACCGAGCTCGGCAGGTCGGCCGTCGAGTGGGCGGGGCAGCACCATCCGACGCTGCCGATCGTGGCCTTCACCGAGGTGCACAACCGTGCCTCCCGCGCTGTCATGGAACGCCTCGAGATGCGTCCGGCGGGCATCATCCGGCGTCCAGGACTCATCGAGGGCCGACCCGGTCTGCACCCGGATGCGCCCTTCGCCCTGTATCGACTCTGATAGCCCTGTATCGACTCTGATAGCCCTGTATCGACTCTGAGACAAGGGTGCTGACCACGTGGCTCCTCCAGCCGCCAACAGCCGCGCAGCGACCTCGTCAGCTCTCGGTCGAGGTGCACCGAGTCAGCATCAGGTCCCTCGGTGCACCGCGACCCGAGGAGCGGGCTCAGCCCGGTCGTACGTGGCGATGATGACGCCTGTGCCGGTGACCACGCTGTTGGTCAAGGTGAACTCGGTCAGCGGCGACGAGTCGTCGAACAGCTTCGCGCCCTCTCCCAGCACCAGCGGGTGGATCAACAGCGCGTAACGGTCCACCAGGCCGGCCGCCTGGAGCGATCGGACGAGCGAGGCGCTGCCCACGACGGACAGGTCTGGTCCGTCGGTCGCCTTGAGGGCGCCTACGGTCTCTGCCGCGTCTCCGGCCAGCAGGACGGAGTTCTGCCAGGCGTCGGCATCGATCAGGGTGGTCGAGGCGACGTACTTCCGTACGCCGTTCAGGTGAGCGGTGAACGGGTTGCCGTCCTCGGCGTGCGCCCAGGCTCCGATGAAGTCGTTCCAGGTCCGTCGACCGAAGAGCATGTCACCGGCGGCGCTCATGCCCTTGCCCATCTCGGCCATCATCACGTCGTCGGTGTAACGCGGCCCCCACCCGCCGTGGCGGAACCCGCCCCGGGTGTCCTCGTCGGGACGGCCGAGGCCCTGCACCACGCCGTCCAGGGTCATGCTCATGGTCACGCTGAGAGTGCGCATCGTCCTCCGTCGATCGTGTGCTGCTCCTCGGTGTCGACTTCTCCGAGGACCAGGACTCATCGCGGACTCGTCCGGACGGCGCACATCGGCTCCTGTGGGGCGGGCCGGTTGTGACGACGACGTGCGTACGTGAACAGGAAACGCGGGTGAGGACCTGCCGGTCCCCACCCGCGTCCCTCATCGGCCCGACGCCAGGACCCGAGGTCAGGCCGGGGCGTCGCCGAAGTCGTCGATGGTCAGCCGCTCGCCGCCGCGGCGTGCCGACTCCAACGCGTAGATGCCGGGCAGGGTGTAGCGGGCGGCCTGCCAGGCGTTGACCGGCGGCAGGGTGCCGTTGTTGACCGCGGTGACGAAGTCGTCGGCCAGGAAGTGGTGGCTGCCCTCGTGCCCGTTCGGCGCGCCGAGGAACTCCTTCGGCAGCCGGGACGGGTCGTGCACCGGGGCCAGTCCGGACAGGAACGCGTCGCGCAGGGTGGGGGAGACGTCGGCCAGTCCGGCCAGCTCCTCCTCCGTCGCCCGGCGCGGCTCGATCTGCTCGGAGACGTCGACGACGCCGGTCTTGTCCTGCCGGTAGGCGGTGGTGGTCATCTCCTCGAAGGTGGCCTCGGTGCCGAACCAGCGGAACCGGGACTCGCGGATGTGGGACGGGAAGCCGACCCGGCGGAACTCGTTCACCCGGAAGGATCCGCCGCCGGCCACCTCGAACAGGCCGCTCATGTTGGAGTAGTCGTTGTCGAACATGGAGACCTCGCGGTCGAAGACGCCGTCGCCGCGTTCGTCGACCACCCCGATCGCGGACACGCTGGTGGCGTGGGTGCCCCAGGCGCCGAGGATGCCGCCGATGGAGTGGGTCGGGTAGAGCATCGGGGGGTAGGAGGCGGTGGCCTTCCAGTTGTCGCCGCCGGAGTACTTGTAGGCGTCGTAGAACCCGAGGTCCATGTCGTGGAGGTAGTCGCCCTCGGCGTAGAAGATCTTGCCGAACTCGGACTTGGCGATCATGTCGCGGGCGTAGACGACGGCCGGGTTGTAGTGACTGGTCTCGCCCATCATGTAGGTGAGGCCGGTCTCGCGGACGGTCTCGATGATCGCGGCGATCTCGTCGGCGCTGATCGCCATCGGCACGGCGGAGTAGACGTGCTTGCCGGCGCGCAGGGCCCGGACAACCAGTGGGCCGTGCGTCCAGCGCTGGGTCAGGATCGCGACCGCATCGACCTCGGGCGAGGCGATCGCCTCGTCGAAGGAAGCGAACGTGCCCGCCAGACCGTACCGAGCGACGAGGTCGTCGGCCCGCTCCGCAATCACGTCCGTGGCGTACACCTCGGTGACACCGGGGTGGAGATGGAAGAGGTGGGCGAACGAACCGGAGAACTGACCGGATCCGATCATGGCGATGGAGAAGGGCATGGCAATGACTTCCTCGAAGCGATGGGGTGAGGTCGACGTGCTGGCGGCGACCTCGGGCGATACGCGCTACGCTACCCGCGTAGATTCCATGCGTCAACCTCTGATTCCCAAGTCGCAGGCCTATTTGGCAGGATTCTCGAGGTGTACGGTTTTCCCGGGTAGCAGGTCGGTTGAGGAGCTCTTCAGATGACAGGTGATGACGCGGTCGGTCGCCGCGGCGGAGCCACCCGTCGTGACGTGGCACGGCTCGCGGGGGTGAGCACGGCCGTGGTCAGCTATGTCGTCAACGACGGTCCACGGCCTGTGTCACCTGCGACAGCGGCCCGCGTCCGCGACGCCATCGAGCGCTTGGGCTACCGACCCAACACCACCGCACGGGCCCTGGCGGTCGGCAGCACCAAGACGATCGGTCTGGTGGTGCCGGACAGCACCAACCCCTTCTTCGCCGAGTACGCATGGCAGATCCAGCGAGCGGCGACCGATCTCGGGTATGCGGTGCTGATCACGAACACCGGCTTCGACCCGGTGGTCGAGGAACGCAGCGTGCTCGATCTCTTCGACCGACAGATCGACGGGCTGCTGCTCGCCAGGGCCTCGGGCCTGCTCCGGGTCGGTGAGCTGTCGCGAGGCGGCCGCAGGATGCCCATCGTGCTCATCGACGCTCCGTCGCCGGTCCACGGCTACACCACCGTCGGCCCCGACGGTGCTGCCGGGGCGGCGCGCGTGGTCGAGCACCTGATGGACGTCCACGGGCACGAGTCGGTGGGCCTCGTCATCGGTGACTCCGCCGATCCGACCATCGACGGTCGGGAGCGCGGTTGGACCGAGGCGCACGCTCGAGCCGGCCGTCGCCTCGGTGTCGTGGACCGCACCCGGTTCAGTCGTCAAGGGGGCTACGAGGCCGGACTGCGCCTGCTGCAACGTGACGATCGCCCGAGCGCTCTCTTCGTCAGTGCCGACAGCCAGGCCATCGGACTCCTCCATGCGGCACGCGAGCTCGGTGTCTCCGTGCCCGACGAGATCGCCATCGGGAGCTTCGACGACAGCGAGGAGTCACGGTTCAGCTCGCCTCCGCTCACCACCGCTCAGCAACCCACGCGGGCGATGGCGGAGGCGGCCATCGGCGCGGTGCTGCGAGGCGCGACTGTGCCGGAGCACCTGGTGTTCGAGATGCCGCTGGTGCTGCGCCGGTCCTGCGGCTGTCCGACCGCGTAGCGAAGCCGCAATCCACGGCTGGATCGAGCGCGGTGCACGGGTCGGCTATCACGTCCCGACCGGATCGCCCCTGGGTCGGCCTCAGCCCCAGTTGGCGGCGTTGGTCAGACAGAAGGGATGGCCGGCGGGGTCCAGCAGCACCCGCCAGGTCTCGCCGGGTTGCTGGTCGGGCACGGTGGCGCCGAGCTCGACGCACCTGCGCTCGGCCGCGTCGACGTCGGTGGTCTTCAAGTCGAGGTGGAACTGCTTGCTGCCGCGGTCGTTCGGCCAGGACGGCGGTTCGTAGTCCGACACCCTTCCGAAGCCGAGGGCTGCAGTTTCCGGTCCCTTGAGCATCGCGTACTCGTCCTCGACCGCGAGCACATCCCAACCCAGCAGCTGTGACCAGAAGGTCGCCTCCGCGCGAGGGTCGGCACAGTCGAGGGTGACCATCGCGATGGTTGCTGTCGTCGTCTCACTCATGGACGCCACTCTGCTCCGGAGACGCGGGCGGGGCTTGGACAAATCCGACAACCGGCGATCTCGCTCGTCGTGACCGGCGGCACTAGCGTGTCGGCGTGCGGGAACCGCCGACCGAGCTGACTGACGACGCCGTGCTGGACGCCGTACGGCTGGCCTGGGAGCCCGGCGCGACCGGCGTGCAGCACCTGGCCCTCGGCTTCGGAGCCCACCACTGGCGGGTCGACGTCGGCGGCCGGGCACGGCTGTTCGTCACCTACGACCGCTTCGAGAAGCGACACTCCCTGACGTCCTTGACGGCCGCGTACGCCGCGGCCATGGGTCTGGCCGAGGCTGGGTTGGAGTTCGTGATCGCCCCGCTGCCGACCAGATCCGGTGACGTGCTGGTGCCGGTGGCCGGCGGGGCGCTCAGCTGCACCCCCTGGACGGAGGGGGAGGTGGTGGGGGAAGGTGCCGTGTCCGACGACGAGACGGCGGCCGCCAACATCGCCGATCTCGGGCGGTTGCACGCCACGGATCCGCCCCCCGGGATGCGCAGCTGGGCACCGGTGGTCGAGCCCGATGTCGCCGACCGGCTCGCCGGGCTGGTGGCGACGTCGTGGACGGCCGGACCGTACGGGGAGCGGGCCCGTGAGGCGATCCGCGCTCGGCTGACCGCGATCGAGGAGTGGACCGACAGCTACCTGGCACTGGCTGAGTCGGCCACCCGCCGACGCTGGGTGGTCACCCACGGCGAGACCCACACCCGCAACCAGCTCCGCACCGCCGACGGCATCCGTTTCGTCGACTGGGAGTCGCTCGCGCTCGCTCCGCGGGAGCGCGACCTCAGCACGCTCGTGCAGGCGGGCTACGGCGTGCGGGTGGGAGCCGAACCGAGCATGGTCGAGCTGTTCGACCTCGAGTGGCGACTCGCAGAGATCATCGAGTACGCCCAGTGGTTCGCCGCGCCCCACACCGGCACGGCCGATGACCGGGTCGCCTTCGACGGTCTGCTCGACGAGCTGCAGCGTGGCCCGTGGTGGCCGAGCTGAAACTTCAGGAGCAGAACCCACGCTGGATGTGGATAGCGGTGCAGAACTCTGGGTGGTGGGGTCAGGCGGGGGTGGATCCGCCGGCGACGGCGTAGGACCAGACCTCGCTGTGGGTGGAGACCGGCTGGGGGGCCTCCCCGCCGGAGCGTTCCGAGGCCGAGCGGTGCCCGTGGGCGAAGGACGGTGAGGCCAACCAGGCCTGGAAGGACTCCTCGTCGCGCCAGCGGGTGACCACGAGCCACTGCACCCGGTCATCGGTCGGCTTGAGCAGCTCGAAGCCCTCGAAGCCGTCCGCTCCGTCCACCGCCCCAGCCCGCTTGGCGAAGCGGTGGGCGAGCTCGTCGCCGCTGTCGGCCGGCACGGTGATGGCGTTGATCTTGACCACGGTCATGGATGGAACCTCTCGTCGGTGCTCGTTCTCTCTCCGATCATCCCCTTCCGCGCTGAGGCCCCCTTTGGCGCCCTGACGCCGCTGTTCCCGAGGGGCGTCGCGCAGTGCGTGGGGCCGTCAGCGGATCCGGGAATCGGCGACTGACCAGGGCCGATGGTGGAGTCTCGGCCCGGCCGAGCTTGTCAGGGGTTGCCATCACTCTGGTGCTTCGCTACTGTAAGCGCTTACAGAGCCAAGGGTGGCCGGCCTCTTTCTGCCACCCTGAGCACATGGGCGACGACCAGACGCAGGGAGGAGATCCGATGTCGACCGACCGGACCAGGTCCCGAACCCGCCGGACCCCGACCTCCGGGCGGGCCACCATCTACTCCGTGGCCGAGCTCGCCGGTGTCTCCATCGCGACCGTCTCCCGGGTCCTGAGCGGTGCGACGGTCACCTCGCCCGAAGCGACCGAGAAGGTGCTCAAGGCGGCCCATGAGCTGGCCTACGTGCCGCAGAACTCGGCGAAGAGCCTCGCCTCCGCCCGCTACCAGACCCATGCGGTGGTCATCGGCTCGCTCGACGGGCCGTACTACTCCGAGCTCTTGATGGGGTACGAGGAGGTCGCCGCTCGCTACGACCAGGAGCTGCTCCTGGTCGTGGCGGACCGGCCCCGTCGCAGCCGTACGCTGGCGGACCTGCGGGCCCGGGTGGACGGCGTGATGATCGCCCAGATGGACATCCCGGACGAGGAGATCGAGTCCCTCGCCAGGCTCATCCCGGTGGTCCTGGTGGGCCGTTCCGAGATCGCGGGCTGCGACGGGGTGGTCAGCGAGAGTGCCGACACCGCCACCCGCCTCACCCGCCACCTGATCGACACCCACGACCGTCGTCGCCTGGCCTTCGTCGGCGGCCCGAGCCGCTCGGTCGACGTCGCGGCCCGGCATGCCGGCTTCCGCCGAGCTCTCGACGAAGCCGGTCTGGCCCCGGCCGCCGAGCCGTTGGACGTCCCGTACACCGAGCAGGGTGGGGAGTCGGCGACCGCGCAGGTGCTGGCTCTGCCGACCCGCCCGGACGGGCTGGTGTGCGCCAACGACGAGGTCGCCCTCGCCCTCGGCGCCGGCCTGCAACGCCGGGGGATCGTGCTGGGCGCCGATCTCTCCCTCGTCGGGTGGGACGACGTCACCGCGGCGCGCTACGTCACCCCGGGTCTGACGACCGCCCGCCAGCCCGTTCGGGAGATGGGTATGCGGGCCGCGGAGCTGCTTCACCGACGGGTCGGGGGTCTGCAGGGTCCCGTCGGTCATCAGGTTCTCCCCACCGAGGTGGTGATCCGGCAGTCCTGCGGCTGCTCAGCCTGACTCCCCCTCCCTCCTCGACTGATGATCACCGGGGCCGAGCCGCCGCCGACCCGGGCACGCCGACAGTGACCAGGACGTCGCGTAGTTGCGCGGCAACGAGCGATGGCGTTCCGGAAGCGGGTGCAGTACGTCTCCAGGATCCATACGCCGCGCCGAACCCGGGCCGGATCCGGCGCGCCGTGCCAGCGACCGGCCTCGCACAGGGAAGAGTCTGATCCGTGAGTCTTGGCGGCGGTCCTGGTCCGAGGGAGTCGCGCCTGCGGGCCGGCCTCGTGATGGGCGCCCGGATCTTCGGATCGCTGGCCTTGGTGACGGCGATCTACTGCCTGCTCCCGGTGCGCTGGGCCGACGGTGAGTCCGACCTGCCCTGGTTGCTGCTCGACGTCGCGCTGTTCGGTGTCCTCGTGGCCATCCAGGTCCCCCTGATCGGCCGGTCGCGGTATCCGGGTCTGCGCGCGATCGAGGCGATGGTGCTCAGCGTGATGATCTTCCTCACCCTGTTCGCGCGCCTCTACCTGAGCGCCGACGCCGGCGACCACTCGGCCTTCAGCGAGTCCCTGGACCGCACCACCGCCCTCTACTTCACCATCACCGTGTTCGCGACCGTCGGTTTCGGTGACATCGTCGCCCAGACGCAGTCAGCGAAGCTCCTGGTCAGCGTCCAGATGCTCCTGGACCTGGTGGTGCTCGGCGTGGTGGTCAGGTTGCTGTTCATCGCCGGGCAGCGTGGCGTACAGCGCAAGATGCAGGATCGTCAGCACAAGTCCTGATCGACGAGTACGGCATGTACGGCCGATGACGTTGTCCCCCGATCGGACGACAGCTGCATCAACTGGATGATCCCCAACCGCCCGACACCGCAGAACTCGGCGCGGTCGCAGAGTGGGTCTCACCAGGCCGCACCACAGCGACCGACAACCGAAAGAGGCGATACGCATGACCAACCCCTCCCTCCGCGAGAGCGACTCGCAGGGAACCCGGCCCACCGGCAAGAAGGGCAGACAGACCACCGGCTGGATCGTGGCCACGACCGGCACCGCCGCCCTCGCCATCGCCGGCCTCACGGCGGCGGTCTTCCTGGGCGTCGCCACGCCGACCACCACGGCGGCCGCGACCGTCCCGGCCCCGACGGCGATCAGCAAGACGACCAGTCACACCTCCAGCACCAGCGACGGCGGCAGCGGCACCCATGGCAGCAACGCGCACGGCGGCAGCAATGCGCACGGCGGCGGGCACCACGGCCAGGACGCCACGCCGACCCAGCAGGAGATCCTGCGCTGGCAGACCGACCTCAGCAAGCTGTCCTACTACGACGGCCCGCTCGACGGTGTCATGTCGGCAGAGACGCACAACTCGATCCGCCTGCTGCAGGGTGATGCCGGGCTGACCCAGACCGGCGACATGGACGTGGCCACACGAGCAGCTATGCAGTCGATGCTGGCGCACCAGAACGATGGTGGGGACGGCCAGACGAACGGGAACCACAGCGGCAGCAGCACCGACGCAGCCACTCCGACGGCGGTGCTCCTCAGGCCGCCGGCCGGACGATCCTCCAGACCCAGTCCTGATCCACCGGTCTCGGCGCGGCCAGGGACGTCGCCCCTTCGAGAGCGGAGGGCTGGGAGATCACCGATCGCGAGGTCGCTCGAAGAACCTCAGCCGAACACGTCGGTGATCACCGCGTACGCCTGGTCGAGATGCCCCCACTCGTCCGGATCGGGGCCGTCGTAGACCATGGCCAGCGGCCCGGTGTACCCACCGTCGCGCAGCGCCGTCAGGGCACGCCGGTAGTCCTCGACATCCAAGCCGGCGTCGGTCACGCGGACCTTCGCCTGACACGTCTCCGCCAGGTGTGCGACCCGAGCCAGGTCGTCGTACTTGCTCGGCCCACGCCAGTTGCCGAGGTCCACCAGGAAGCCGACGCGGTTCTCGGTCCGCTCCAGCAGAGCGATCACGGCATCGGCGTTCGGCAGCAGGGCGTGCCAGTTCTCGGTCACCACCCGAAGCTCCGGATGGCGCTCGGCCAGCCGGCTCAGGACCGCGGCGCTGGCATCCAGGCGCAGCGGCGTGGGTTCGGACTTCCCCGCGACGACCCGCGCCCGGGGTGCGCCCAGCGCGGTCGCCACGTCCAGCCAGCCGCTGACCCAGTCCTCGCCGGGGGCGGACCCCGTGACGTCGGTCGGGTCGCCGTCGTCGATCAGGAAGCACTCCAGCTCGACCTGCGCCTGCGACATGGCCGATCTGAGCTCGGCCAGATAGCTCGGGTCGGTGCTCGGGAGATAGAAGTGCGCCAGCTGGAACGCGCCATAGCCACGACGCGCGAGCTCCGCGGGCAGATCGAGCAGCGCCAGGCCACCGCCCCCGCCGGCGGGCAGACCCCCCATCGGCATCGCGCCCGCGGCGACGAACGAACCGAGCGTGCGGTGCAGAGCCCAGGTGTGGACGGCCTTGACGGGGAGGGTCACGGGGTGACTCTAGTGCCGCGTCCGCCCGTCGGTCGTCGTCGCCGGGTCACCCGGGCGATCTCAGCCCACCGCTCATCTTCAGGAGCAGAACCCACGCCTGACGTGGATAGCTGTGCAGAAGTTCCGTCGGTCCCTCAGCTGACGAGGGCCGCCAGCGGAGTCGCGGCCCGACCCGTGAGGTCGGCCACTGCGGTGCTGGTGCGACCCATGAACCCCTGCCGGGTCGCGGTGCCGAACGAGGCGAGCAGCTCGGCGACCGGCTCCGGCAGGCCGGCCCCGACCAGTCCGGCGATGTAGTCGGCGTCGGCCAGGTCGACCACCGCGACGGGCCGGCCGCCGATGCCGGCGGCCAGGTCGGCCAGATCGCGGCTGGAGACGCCGACCGGGCCGGTGATGTCGTAGACCTGCGCGGGCTCGGGCAGCAGGAGGGCGCCGACGGCTGCGGCGGCGCAGTCGGGGCGGGTGACGTAGGCGGTGAGACCGTCGCCGGCGTTGGTCACCAGCTGGCCACTGGCGGCCGCCTGCTGCAGGGTGGGCAGCTGGAACTCCGCGTACAGGTTGTTGCGCAGTGTCGTCCAGCGCAGCCCGCTGGCGGCCAGGGCCTCCTCGGTGCCGCGGTGGTCCGGGATGACGCCGGCCGGGTTGTCGGCCGTCGGCTCCGGGGCCGAGGTGTAGAAGACGTGGCCCACCCCGGCGTCCTTCGCCGCCGCGACCGCGGCGAGCTGCCCGGGCAGCCGGGTGCCGACGTCGTCGGCGGAGATGATCAGCAGCCGGTCCACGCCGGCGAAGGCCGCGGGCAGGGTGTCGGGCTGATCGAAGTCAGCGGTCCGCACCGTCGCTCCACGCGCCGCCAGATCGGCGACGGCCTCGGGGCGTCGGGTGATCAGGACGACGTCGGTCGGGTCCGTGCGGTCGAGCAGCTGCTCCGCGATGAGGCGGCCGAGGGTGCCGGCGGCACCGGTGAGGGCGATGGTCATGACGTGCTCCTTGACGATGGTGAGACTGTGCTCAGGCTGATGACGATTAACTGTAGCCAGTCTGAGGGCGATATGGAAGAATGGACGCATGGCGAGACCGACGAGCACCCAGTTCGCGGTGGCGGTGCACGTCCTCACCTATCTGGCCAGCATCAGCGCGGAGGGCGGGGCGGAGCGTCCGGGGGGTCAGGCGCGGGCGGTGAGCTCCGAGGAGCTGGCCCAGAGCGTCAACGCGAATCCCGTGCACGTACGCCGCGTGCTCGGTCCGCTGCGGGACGCCGGGCTGGTCTCCTCCCGCCCGGGGCCGGGGGGCGGCTGGGGTCTCGGCCGTCCGGCCGCCGACATCACCGCGGCGGAGGTGTGGGACCTGGTCCAGGGCGACGACCATCTGCTCGGGCTGCACGGACCGAACCCGGCCTGCCCGGTCGGGCACTCGATCCAGCAGTCGCTGATCGACCTCGACGCCCGCGCCCGCCAGGCGGTGCGTTCCGAGCTGGAGCGGGTGACGGTGGCCGACCTGGCCGCGGGTGTCGTGGTCTGAGCCCTGCGACCCGGATGGAGCCCCGCGGAACGGCAGATCTTCCACTCCGCTGGGGTTGCAGCACGCGCGGAGTGCAGATCCTGTGGCCCGGTTGGTCGGACCGGCGGGTGCTACCGGTGGCTGATGCCGGCCTCGGTCAGGCCAGGTCCGAGCCGGTACGGATCCAGGTGTCGGTCCGGGCGCGGAGCACCAGGGTGAGCATCCGGGCCAGCATGAAGCCGCCGTACGCGACCCACAGCCAGACCAATCCGGCGTCGAACCAGCGCACCGCGAGGGCCATCGGCACGTACGCCAGCAGCGAGAGCAGGCCCGCCAGCGCCAGGTAGCGCCCGTCGCCGGCACCGATCAGCACCCCGTCGAGCACGTACACGATGCCGGCGATCGGGGTGATGACCGCGACCACCACGAGCACCTGCCCGACGAGCTGCTGCACCTGCGGGTCGGGGGTGAAGATCGCCGCCACGAACTGGCCGCCGATCGCGACGATCCCCCCGAAGACCACGCCGCAGACGACGCCCCAGCCGATCATCCGGGTGGTCATCGCTCGGCCGAGGGCGACGTCCCCGGCGCCCAGCAGACGGCCGATGATGGCCTGCCCGGCGATCGCGATGGCGTCCAGGGCGAACGCCAACAGCACCCAGATGGAGTTCACCACCTGGTAGGCCGCCAGCACGACCGTCCCGCCGGCCGCCGCCACCACGGTGGTGAGGGTGATCGCGACCTGCAGGGTCGCCGTCCGGGCGATCAGCCAGACGCCGGTTCGCGCGGCCGCGAACACGCCGGCGGGATGGAAGCCCAGCGGGACGCCGGACCGGCGGGCGCCGCGCACGACGATGACGGCGATCACGACGGCGGCGCCGGTCTGGGCGATCAGGGTGCCGATGGCCGAGCCGCGGATGCCGAGCCCCACCCCGTACACGAGGGTCGCGTTCAAGGCGATGTTCGCCAGGTTGGTGGCGACCGCCACCTTGAGAGGGGTCGTGGTGTCCTGCAGTCCGCGGAGGACACCGGTACCGGCCAGCAGCACGAGCACGGCCGGCAGACCCCAGACGGCGACGCGCAGATAGGACAGCGCCGCCGCTCGCACCGGCGCCGAGGGACCGTACGCCCCGACGATGGTGGGCAGCAGCACCTGCAGCACGACGACGAGCAGCACCCCGATCAGGATGGCCAGCACCAGGCCGTCTATCCCGCCGGCCAGGGCCGCCCGCCGGTCGCCGGCGCCGAGGCGGCGGGCCACCGTGCTCGTCGTCCCGTACGCCAGGAAGATGCAGAGTCCGACGACGATGCCGATCAGGTTGGCGGCGATGCCCAACCCGGCGAGCTGGTCGGTGCCCAGGTGACCGATGAAGGCGGAGTCGGCGATCAGCAGCAGCGGCTCGGTGACCAGGGTCGCGAACGTGGGGAGCGCGAGGGCGAAGATCTCGCGGTCGAGGGCACCGTACCGGCGGTTCCTCAGGGGGCGGGCGGACATCACGGCCTTGTCGGCGACGGTCGTCGGTCGACGACGGGGCGGGTCGGACATCGGTCGTCCACAGGAGTTATCCCCAATGTGGACGAGTTACACGCGTGTCATTAGCGACGGGCCGCTACCTCCAGAGGGTTGCGATCCCGAAGGCGGCGGCCATGCCGCCCATGCCGATCAGGATGTTCCAGTTGCCGAGGGCAGCCATGAACGGGATCTGGCTCCCGGCGATGTAGAAGACGATCAGCCAGGCCACCCCGAACAGGCCGACGGCGATGAAGGTGGGCGGGACCCAGCGTCGGCTGGACGGGGCCTTGACCTTCTTCGGCTTCGCCTCCGCCGCCGCCTTCTGCTTCTTCTTGCTCTCGGTCGACTTACGGACTCTGGACTCGGGCACGCTGCAAACTCCTCGGGTGTCGAGCAGTTAGCGTAGTTCACTCAGCCGTGCGTGCGGCGATCCCGGTGACGGGCACGAGGGGCGGAGGGTCGACGTGAACGCGACGCGACAACCCGTCCAGTCGGTGTGGCGCCGCATCCGTCGCTCCCTGATCCGAGCCCGTTCGGCGCAGCGGCGGCGCGACAGCCAACGCACCCGGTCCGGACGGATCGCGACCACCGTCGTGCTGGTGGTCACCGGGCTGCTCGTGGTGGTCAGCGCCTCCAGTGCGCGGGGCATCGACCTGCGACCGGGCCGGAACACCGATCTCGTCAGCCTGGTGCAGTCCGAGTCCCGCCGCAACACCACCCTCGCCGCCCAGGTCACCCGGCTCCGCGCGGAGGTGGACACGCTCGCTGCGGCGCAGACCGACACCGGGGGCGCCGACCTGACCGCCGAGCTGGCCGAGAAGTCGGCCCAGGTGGGACTCACGCCGGTGACCGGGCCGTCGGTCACGGTCACCCTCGATGACGCCCCCGCGTCGGTGACCGGCGAGGGGGTCGACCAGGATCTGCTGGTCGTCCACCAGCAGGACATCCAGGCGGTGGCCAACGAGCTCTGGCGCGGTGGCGCGGAGGCGATGACCATCCAGGGGCAGCGGGTGATCGCCACCACGGGCATCAAGTGCGTCGGCAACACCGTGGTCCTGCACGGCATCCCGTACGCCCCGCCCTACCGCATCAGTGCGATCGGTGACCCGGTGAAGCTCCAGGCCGCCCTGGCCAGCTCCGACTACATCCGGATCTACCGCCAGTACGTCGACGCCTTCCGGCTCGGTTACGAGGTCACCGTGTCGTCGAAGTCGGACTTCCCCGGCTATCAGGGCTCGGTCGACCTGCAGTACGCCACCGCGGTCCGCTGACGGCGACCCTCGGTCGAGCCCCGGCCGTTGTGGTCAGCTCGACAGAACGCGGCTGTGCGCGGGGGAGAATGACCTCATGCCGCGTACGAAGATCCTCGTGGTCGACAACTACGACTCGTTCGTCTACAACCTCGTGCAGTACCTGGCGCAGATCGGCGCCGAGGTCGAGGTCTGGCGCAACGACGACCCGCAGGTTCGCCGACGACTCCTTCGCCGACGGCTTCGACGGCATCCTGCTCTCGCCCGGTCCCGGCACGCCCGAGCAGGCCGGCGTCTGCATCGACGTGATCCACCGCAAGGCCGGCGCGTTGCCCATCTTCGGGGTCTGCCTGGGCCTGCAGGCGATCGGGGTCGCGTACGGCGGGGTGGTCGACCGGGCACCCGAGCTGCTGCACGGCAAGACCTCGTCGGTCCACCATCAGGGACTCGGTGTGCTCGCCGGTCTGCCGGAACCCTTCACCGCGACCCGCTATCACTCGCTGGCCATCGAGCCCGACACGATGCCCGCCGTGCTCGAGGTGACCGCGGCGACCGAGGGCGGTGTGATCATGGCCGTACGCCACCGCAGCCTGCCGGTGGAGGCCGTGCAGTTCCACCCGGAGTCGGTGCTCACCGAGGGTGGCTACCAGATGCTGGCCAACTGGCTGGTCATCTGCGGCGACCCGGAAGCGCCCGAGCGCGCCAAGGACTTCGCGCCCCTGATGAGCGCTCACTGAGTGGCAGGTCGGAGGTGACGGAAACCCTCACCTCGACGGCTCAGCAGGCGACGACACGCCGGGTGCCCCGGGGCGACAGGCAGATTCCCGTCACGAAGTAATCCGAACCGTCACGTCCCGGCGGGCCGGCTCAGTAGAAGCCGAAGCGGGCGAGAGGTTCGACCAGCTCCCGCTCCTCGTAGGACAGGTGCGAGGTCATCGTGTCGCTCAGCAGGTCGACCGCACGGCGCAGCTCGGCCATCCCGTCCGGCCCGGAGACGACGGCGACCAAGCCACGGTCCACCTCGTCGAGCACGCCGGCGATGACGTGATGCTCGGACTCCAGCCGGTCGATCACCGGCGCGAGCGCGTCATCGGCGGAGCGGAGGTGCGGGAACATGCTGCTGTCCTCGATCGAGTGGTGGGTGGTCACCAGCCGGCAGTAGGACTGGCAGTAGGCCCCCAGCGTCCAGTCGTTCTGCCGCAGCGTCATGGTGTTGATCAGCGACCGGGCCCGACCCGCCTCCAGCGTCCCGGCGGCCACCTGCTCGATCAGGTCGAACAGCTGCCGCAGCTCGGAGCGAAGGTGGTCGTGGACGTCGATGAGGTGCTGGCCGGACGCCCGCTCGTGGGCGGTCCAGGCCAACGGAGTGCCGGACGAGGCGTAGGTCGGCCGGGATGCGTCATCCCAGGGAAGCCGATCGCTCCGGCGTATGCCGTCGTCGGGGGTCGGACGGGGCGCGTTCTCGGGCAGGACGGTGGAGCCGACCGCCACGGACTCGGGGGGCCTCTGCTGCTCAGCTCGCCGACGCGGCCCGTGCCCGCTCGGCTGGTCCACGGGTTCTGCGCGAGCTTGTTCGGGAGCTGTGGTGGCAGCGCTCCCTGTCGAACCGGCATCCCCGCGCGCACGCTCTCGGGCCACCAGCTCGCGGACGGCGGGGGCGATCTCGGTCCCGAACTCCTGCACCGTGCGCGGGTCGTCGCCGGCGACGATGAAGGTGCTGACACCGTGGAGGACGGCCAGCTCGACCAAGGACTCCGCCCACGCGGGGTCGCTGGACGGGTTCACGTTGTAGAGCCGTCGGATCTGCGCCGGCTCCCGACCTGCGGCCAGCGCGGCATCGTCGATCCGGCTGTTCTTCTCCGCCAGCTGATCCGCCGGCACGTACGCCTGCGAGGGCAGCCAGCCGTCCCCCACCCTGCCGGTCAGCGCCAGCATCTTGGGTCCGATCGCCCCGATCCAGATCTCGACGTCGTGCGCCGGTGCCGGGCCGGGGTGGACGCCGGCCGCCCGATAGTGCTCGCCGTCGAGGCGTACCGAGCGTCGTGAGGTGTCCCAGGTGGCGCGGATGATCTCGATCCCCTCCGCCAACGCGGCGACCGCCTCCTTGGGGGTGCGTCGCGGACCGCCGGCGGCCACCACCGCGTCCCAGAACGCGCCAGCGCCGATGCCGAGCTCGATCCGGCCTCGACTCAGCCGGTCGAGGCTGGCCACGGTCTTGGCCAGCACGAACGGCGGCCGCAGCGGGAGGTTGGTGACGTTCGTGGTCAGCCGCAGGGTGCTGGTGCGAGCCGCGATGGTGGCGATCAGCGCCCAGGCGTCGAGGAACCGGGCTTGATAGGGGTGGTCCTGGATCGTGGCCAGGTCCAGTCCGGCCGTCTCGGTCAGCAGGGCGAGCTCGACCACCCGGTCCGGCGCGCCGGCGTCCGGGGTGAGGAACGTGCCGAACTGAAGATCCTGGCCGTAGTCGGTCACGACCCGATCTTCCCCCATCCCGCACGAGCTCAGCAGGCGCTGTTCACCGCCGTCGAGTCAGCGCACCCCGCGCGGGCGGAACTGCACGCTCATCCGAGGACCGACGGGTCGGGCGGTCTTGGGCACCGCGTGCTCCCAGGTCCGCTGGCAGGAGCCACCCATCACGATCAGGTCGCCGTGGCCGAGTCGATGGCGGATCGTCGTCCCGCCGCCGCGGGGTCGGAGCAGGAACTCCCGAGCCGACCCGAGCGAGACGATCGCGACCATGGTGTCCTCGCTGCGACCCCGTCCGATCGTGTCCCCGTGCCAGGCCACGGAGTCGCGGCCGTCGCGATAGAGACACATGCCGGCCGTCGTGAACGGCTCGCCCAGCTCGTGGTCGTAGTGCTGGTTCAGAGCGCGACGGGCGGCGGTCAACATCGGGTGCGGGAGCGTCTCGTCCTCGCCGAAGAAGCGCAGCAGCCGCGGCACGTCGACGATCCGCTCGTACATCTGCCGTCGCTCCGCCTGCCAGTCCAGGTCCAGCAGCCTGTCGTAGACCTCGTCGGCACAGCCCAGCCAGCCGGGGAGCAGATCGACCCACGCGCCACGACCGAGCTGGTGCCGCACGACGAGGTCGGCGAGCGGGCCGAGTCCCGGTGCGGCGTCGAGCTCGAACAGCGAACCCTGCAGGGCGGTCATCACGGACATGCCCCCAGTGTAGGTCTATTCGATCACGTGTTCTATAGCACGAGCGGCTCGATGTGTGCTGGGGAGTTGATTGGGGTTGGTCGCAACCGACCCCGGGCACTCGGGGTTGGTTGACGGAAACTCGCCCCTTGTGGGCCCGACACGCCGACGGCAACCGGTTTCCGGCGCCGTGAGGTGCGCTTTTCCGTCACGTCCCGGCAGTCCATCGCGCGGCCGGGGTTGCTGACCTCCGCCGGCCAGGGCAGGACGCGGCCGCTCGAGGGGCGTGGACGGATTGACCGTTCGGCGCCGCAGAGTCGCGAACGGTACGCGGAACGGAGCCGACCGTTCGGGCCGACCGTTCGGCGCCGCAGAGTCGCGGACACGGTACGCAGGGGGCCGTCGAGCCGACCGTTCAGCGCCCGGGAGTCGGGAACGGTACGCGGAACGGCCAGGGTCACCGCACCACCGCCCGACGCCACCAGCCAGCGCGGCCGCGGACCGGAGGGCGGCTCAGGAGGGGGTCGGTGCCGGCGTCGGCGTGGTCGGGACCGTCGGCGGGGGTGTCGTGGGCGGCGGCGGAGGCGTCGTCGGCGGGGGGGTGGGCTTCGGGGCCACCGCGACGACGACCGAGATGGTCTCCCCGCGTGCGAGCTTCGAACCCGCGTTCGGATCCTGCGACATCACCAGGCCGGGCGGCTGCTTGTCTGTCTCGTCCTCGGTGAAGCGCACCTTGAACCCGGCCGACTTCGCATCGGCCTCGGCCCGGTCGCGGTTCACGCCGACCAGGTTCGGCACCGTCGACTCACCGGTCGCGTACGTCAGCGTCACCTTCGCCGACAACGCCACGGTGGAGCCCTCCTTGGGGCTGACCGACAGCACCTGGCCGGCCTCGGCGTCGTTCGGCTCCGACGAGGCGGCCTTGGCGTCCACCGAGTCGAAGCCGGCGTCGTTCAGGCTGGACTCGGCGGACTTGCGGTCTTTGCCCACGAGGCCGTCGGGGATGGTCCCCGTCTCGGGACCCCGGTTGACGGTGATGGTGACCGCGCTGCTCACCTGGACCTGCGTCTCGGCTATCGGGTCCTGCTGGGTCACCTGGCCCTTGGTGTCGGCGGGTCCGTTGACCTCGCGCACGGTGGCCTTGAGACCGACGCCCTCCAGCCGGGCCTGGGCCTGGTCGGTGGTGTAGGTGAGCACGTTGGGCACGGCGACCATCGCCGGGGGTGGCGGTTCGTTGGGCTGCATCCAGCGGTAGACGCCCCACGCCACCCCGCCGAGCAGCAGCAGCGCCAGCACGACGACCAGGGCGATGATCCCGCCCCGCTTCTTCGGCTCCTCCTCGAGGTCCTCTTCGACCGGTGGCGGAGTCGCCACGGCGCGGGTGGCGACCCGGGTCGGCACCTCGGACTCCGGCACCGGACGCGGGATCGCGGCCGTGGCCTGCTGGCCGGCCAGCACCCGGGTGATGTCGTTCTTGAACTCCCGGGCCGACTGGTAGCGGTCGTCGGCGTCCTTGGCCAGCGCCTTGAGCGTGATGGCGTCGATGTCCGGGGTGATCTCGGGGTCGAGCTGACTCGGTGGGACCGGCTGCTCGCGTACGTGCTGGTACGCCACGCTCACCGGCGAGTCACCCACGAAGGGGGGTCGACCGACGAGCAGCTCGTAGAGCAGGCAGCCCGCGGAGTAGATGTCGCTGCGGGCGTCGACGGTCTCGCCGCGTGCCTGCTCCGGTGACAGATACTGCGCCGTGCCGATCACGGCCGCCGTCTGGGTCATCGTCGCGGACGTGTCGGCCACGGCCCGGGCGATGCCGAAGTCCATCACCTTGACCTGGCCGGTCGGGGTCAGCATCACGTTCGCGGGCTTGATGTCGCGGTGCACGATGCCGGCCTTGTGGCTGTAGCTGAGCGCGTCGAGCACCCCCACCGTCAGCTCGAGGGCCCGCTCCGGCAGCAGCTTGCGCCCCTCGCGCAGCACGTCCCGCAGCGTCTGACCCTCGACGAGCTCCATCACGATGTAGGGGATCGAGGTCCCGGTGAGCGGGTTGGTCTCCTCGCCGGTGTCGTACACGGCGACGATCGTCGGGTGGTTGAGACCGGCGGCGGACTGGGCCTCACGACGGAACCGGGCCTGGAAGGTCGGATCGGTCGCCAGGTCGGCCCGCAGCTCCTTGACCGCCACGGGTCGCCCCAGTCGGAGGTCGAGGGCGCGGTGGACCTCGGCCATCCCGCCGCGACCGAGCAGCTCACCCAGCTCGTAGCGGCCTCCGACCAGCTTGGGCTGGGTCGTCATCTGCTGAGTCCTCTCGTCCTTCGCGCGTCCGCCGAGACCGCGGGCGCGCCCTCCGACCCTCCCACGACCAGCCCGGCGCGTACGACCACCCCGAAGGTTCGCGGTCCAGCGTCGCGTCGGTCCGTCAGGAGTCGGCCGGTCACGACAGCGCCGCCTGCATCGTCGCCCGGGCGATCGGTGCGGCCACCCGGCCACCGGCGATGTCCTGCCGCGGGATGTCCGCGTCCTCCACGATCACCGCGACCGCCACCTTGGGATCCTCCACCGGTGCGAACGAGGTGAACCAGGCGAACGGCTTGCGGGTCGGGTCGGACTGGGCGGTGCCGGTCTTCCCCGCCACGTCCACGCCGGAGATCTGCGCCGCGGACCCGGTGCCCTGCGCCACCACGATCCGCATCATCTCCTGCAGCTCCTTGGCGTTCGCCGGGGTCATCGCCTGACTGAGCTTGGTCGGGTTGGTGGTCGACAGCGGCTTCAGGTCCGGCCCCTGCACCATGCTGACCACGTACGGATCCATCACCGCCCCGTCGTTGGCGATTCCCGCGGTGACCATCGCCATCTGCAGCGGGCTGGCCGCGACGTCGTACTGACCGATGGCGCTGAGAGCGAGCTGGGCCTGGTCCATCTCGTCGGGGAACTGGCTGGCCACGCCGTTGAGATCGGCCAGGTGACGGGCGTTGAACCCGAACTTCTGCGCCTGCGCGCGGAGCTTGTCCTGCCCGACCTCGAGTCCGAGGTTGGCGAAGGCGGTGTTGCAGGACACCCGCAGCGCGTTGCCGATGGTGGTCTCCGAACCGCCGCAGTTGGTGGAGTTCGGCAGGTACGTCTCGGTGTTGGGCAGCTTGAGGCGGTCCGGCGAGGCGACCTTCGTCTCGGCGGTCATGCCGTCCGCCAGCGCGGCCGCGGCCGTCACCAGCTTGAAGGTCGACCCCGGCGGGTAGATCTCCCGAGCCGCCCGGTTGGCCAACGGTCGGTTGTCGTCCTTGGCCAACCGGCTCCAGGCCTTGTTGGCCTTCTCGATGTCGTGGCTGGCGATCTCGTTCGCGTTGTAGCTCGGACTGGTCACCATGGCCAGCACGGCCCCGGTCTTGGGGTCGAGGGCGACCACAGCACCCTTCTGGTTGCCCAGCGCCTCGGTGGCCGCCTTCTGCACCCGCGGCACGATCGTGGTCTGCACGCTGGCGCCCTCCGGCGACCGGTCGGTCACCAGATCCACCAGCCGCCGGACGAACAGTGAGTCGTCGGTGCCGGCCAGCTGGGTGTTGTAGGAGTTCTCCAGCCCGGTGCGCCCGTGGTCGTAGGAGTAGTAGCCGGTCACCACCGAGTAGAGCTCGTCGTCGGGGTAGACCCGCTGGTAGCGGAACCGGTCGTCGGTGGACTCGGTGTCGGCCATCGGCACCTTGCCGGTGGCCAGGATCGCGCCCCGGTCCTGGGCGAACTCGGCGTCCCGGGTCCGCCGGTTCTGGCTGTTGGCGTCCAGGCCCGCCTGTCGGAACAGGACCGAGTACGTGACGTTGCCGAGCAGCAGGGCGAACATCACCATGGCCACGAAGGCGACGCGGCGGATCGGCTTGTTCATGCGGACCCTCCCACCGTGGAGGGCCGGGCGATCAGCTGGGTCGTCTCCCCGTCGGGATCGAGCTCCAACGTGGTCGCGAGCGGCTTGCGCGCGTGGTGGGAGATCACCATCAGCAGGCCGATCACGATCCAGTTGCAGATCAGCGAGGAGCCCCCTTGGGACATGAACGGGGTGGTCAGCCCGGTCAGCGGCAGCAGCCGCGTGACCCCGCCGATGATGGTGAACACCTGCAGGGCCAGTCCGAACGCCAGACCCGCCGCGAGCAGCTTGCCGAACGGGTCCCGGCACTGCAGCGCGGTCCGCAGGCCGCGGAAGACGATCAGCCCGTAGATCAAGATGATGGCCATCAGCCCGGTCGCACCGAGCTCCTCACCGATCGCGGCCGCGATGAAGTCGGAGCGGGCCAGAGGGGTGAGGCCGGGGCGGCCTTCACCCAGGCCACGGCCCAGCAGCCCTCCCCAGGCCATCCCGAACTGCGCGTTGATCACCTGGTAGTAACGGTCGTAGTCCCCGAAAGGATCCAGCCAGGCGCCGACTCTGATCTTGACGTGGTCGAAGAGCAGGAAAGCCGCGTACGCCCCGCCGGCGAACAGCGCGGTGCCCAGCACCACCCAGCCGGGCCGTTCGGTGGCGACGTACAGCATCATCACGAACATCCCGAAGAACAGCAGCGAGGTGCCGAGGTCGCGCTGGGAGATCAGGATGAGCAGGCTGAGCGCCCAGACGCACAGGATGGGACCCAGGTCGCGGGCGCGGGGGAGATCCAGCCCCAGCACGCGCCAGCCGGCGAGCGCGAGCACGTCCCGCTTCTCCACCAGGTACGACGCGAAGGCGACCGCCAGCAGGACCTTCGCCGCTTCGGCCGGCTGGAAGCTGTAGGGGCCGACCTGGATCCAGATCTGCGCACCGAACTTCTCGGTGCCCAGCCCGGGGACCAGGGGCATCAGCAGCAGGACCAGACCCGCCAACCCGAGCGTGTACGTGTAGCCCTGCAGCGGCCGGTGGTCCCGCAGCACCGCCGCCACCAGGATGAACATGATCACGCCGAGAGTGGTCCAGATCAGCTGGGTGCGGGCACCGTCCAGCGGCGGGTTGTTGATCAGGTCGATCCGGTGGATCATCGCGATCCCCAGACCGTTCAGCAGCACCACGCAGGGCAGCAGCACCGGGTCGGCGTACGGGATCCGCCAGCGGACGGCGAGATGCGCGGCGATCACGCCGACACCCGAGGCGATGGCGAGGAAGGTGAACCGGTCCGACAGCTCGCCGTCCACGTTGAGATCGACCTGTGCGTACGCACCCAGCACCAGCACGAGCGCGAAGATCAGCAGGAACAGCTCCGTACCCCGACGTTTCCTGGGCACGACCACCAGCGGCTGGGCGCTGCTCATCGGGCGCGCACGATCAGCAGCCCTGCCCCGGGAGCGGGCTGGGTGCGGGCGTGCCGGTCGCAGCCGACGTGGTGGGGGCGGCCGTCATCGACAAGGAGGTCGTCGGCGTCGGGGTCGATGGCGCACCGGACGGCTTCCCGCTCGGAGTCGTCTTCGGGGTCGCGGGGGTCTTCGGTGTCGCGGTGGGAGCCTTCGACGTCACCGTGGGCCGGGGTGTGGGGGCGGGCGTCGGCTGCGCGCAGCGAAGCGCCATCTCCTTCAGTTGCTCGACGGTGACCCGGGCGGCGTCGACGCTGGCGACCTCGATGCCGGCCGTGACCTGGTCCTGGTAGTAGGGCGGCAGGCTCGCCACCGGCAGGTCCTGCACCTCGTACACCTGCGCGAGCTGCAGACCGGGGATCCCGTCGGGCAGCCCCTGGTAGATCGCCACCTGGTCACCGGCCGCCCCGACGAAGTACTGCGTACGGGTCCAGGCGTAGCCGGCACCGAGCCCGGCGGCCGCCACCAGCAGGACCGCGAGCCCGACCAGCAGGGTGCGGACGACCGGGCGTCTGGACGGCGGTCCGGGGGAGTAGCGGGACTCGTCGTCGTGCGGCGGCGGGGGCTTGGCCGCGGTGGTCTCGGTGCCGTTCGCCGGGGTGTCGTCCTCGTCGTCCTCGTCGTCGTCCTCCTCCGAGGTCACCCGAGGAACGAGCGGCGAACGTCGCGGGACGGAGGGGATCTCCCGGTCGGCGGCGGCGCCCAGCACGACGGGCGCGGCGACCACCGGCCGAACGGCGGTGTCCTCGTCCGCGTCGTCGCCCCCGACCGAGGCGGTCCCGGTCTCGACGGCCGTGGCCGCCCCTGCCTCGACGGCTTCGGCCAGGATGACGGTGATGTTGTCGATCCCACCGGCGGCGAGGGCCGCATCGACCAGGTCGGTGACGGCCACCTCGAGATCGGGGTGAGCGGCGAGCTCGGCGATCTGGGGGTCGTCGACCAGTCCGCACAGACCGTCGCTGCAGAACAGCAACCGGTCGGCCGCCTGGAGCTCCACCGTGGTGAGGTCGGGGTCGTTGGCCGGCTGACCGTTCAGGACCTTGAGCAGGAGTGACCGGTGGGGGTGGTACGCGGCCTCCTCCGGGCTGATCTTGCCGTCGTCGACCAGCGACTGGACCCAGCTGTGGTCGTGGGTCAGGCGCTCGAGGCTGCCCTCCCGCAACAGGTAGGCGCGACTGTCGCCGATGTGCACGAGCCCGATCCGCCGGCCGTCGAAGACGGCGCCGGTGACGGTCGTCCCCATCCCCTCCAGGGAGTAGTCGGCGGCCACCAGGTCGGCGATCCGGGAGTTGGCCTCCTCCACGGTCGCGGCGAACCGGGCGAGCAGCGGGTTGAGCCCGCCGGCTCCCTGCTCCGGTGCCTCGGCGTCCAGCGGGACGATCACTGTGTGCTCGGCGTCGTCGCCCGTCGAGGTGGGGGTGCCGGACGACGTACTGCCGTCCGCCGGCGTCGGGTCAGTGTCAGGATCGGCCGATCCGGTCAGCAGGTCCGGTGTGTCCAGTCGCCGGATCGAGTCGACGGCGACGGCGGAGGCCAGGTCACCGGCCGCCGCTCCGCCCATCCCGTCGGCGACGACCAGCAGGTGCGGGCTGGCGTAGCCGGAGTCCTGGTTCATCTTGCGGACCAGACCGACCTCGGAGTGCGAGGCGATGCGGAGCTGGAGGGTCATCCGCTCAGACCTCCAGCTTCAGGACCGTCTTGCCGATCCGCACGGTGTCGACCAGGGAGACGCTGGTCGGAGCCGTGATCCGCTGACCGTTCACGTACGTGCCGTTGGTCGAGCCGAGGTCCTCCACGTACGGGCCCTGGTCGGCGGCGACCAGCCGGGCGTGCCGGGTCGACACGTAGTCGTCGTCCAGGATCAGCTGGCAGTCCGAACCGCGCCCGATCAGCACCACGCCGTCGGCCAGGTCGGCCGACAGCCCGGTCTGCGGTCCCTGCACGATGGTCAGCTTGTGCGGACGACCCTTCTTGCCGCGGCGCGACGTCTTCGCCCGAGCCGGCTCCTCCAACGGCTGCGGTCGGGGATCGTCCACCGGTGACGGCGTCGGCACCGTCCGACCGAACAGGTCGCTGCGGATCACCGAGACCACGGAGAGGATGAAGAGCCAGAGCAGGGCCAGGTACAGCACCTTGATGGCGGTGACGGCGAGTTCGGACATGGGTGCCAGGTGCCCTCAGCGCCCGGCGGGCGCGTGCACCAGCATCCGAGTGGAACCGATCTCGATCCGGGTGCCCTCCGTCAGCTTCGCCTGGCGGACCTTGTGGCCGTTGACGGTGATGCCGTTGGTCGACCCGAGGTCGACGATCTCGGCGTCACCACTGGCCGGATGCACCTTGACCTCCGCGTGCAGGCGGGAGATGCCGGGATCGTTGATCCGGAGGTCGGCGTCGGTGCCCCGGCCGATCACGAAGCCGGGCGCGCTGAGGGGGTGACGCAGGCCGTTGACCTCCAGCACCAGCTCCGTACGACTGGAGGTGGGTCGGTAGAGGTCGGGGCCGCTCTCCGCGGATCGGGCCGAGAAGGCCGACGGGGCGCTCTGACCGGAGGTCGCGCTGTACGCCGACGGGGCGGACGGTGCCGACCAGGCCGGGGCGGACTGGGCCGAGGACGCCGACTGGCTCGAGGGGGCCGACTGAGCCGAGCGCGCCGACGGGCGGGCCGGGGGTTGGCGGTCGGCGGTCGGCGTCATGCCGGCCACGGCCTCCGAGGCGACGGTGAAGCGGCCGGTCGGCAGCGAGGTGTTCTGATCGAAGTGGATCCGGATCGGTCCGCTGAACACGTAGCCCATGTCGCGCGCGTGGGTCTTCAGCTCGCCGGCGAGCTCGGCGATCAGCGTCTTGCTGTACGGGGTGAGCTTGTCGTAGTCGTGCTCGGACAAGCCGACGACGAACTCGTTGGGCACCAGCCGCTTGTCCCGTGACATCAGCTTGGCTTCGGCGTCCAGCTCCTTCTGCAGCCTCGCCGCGATCTCCACCGGCTGGACGTCGCCCTTGAAGGCGCGGGCGAAGACGCCGTTGACCGCACTCTCGACCTTGCGCTCGAACTTGCCGAAGATGCTCACGTCCCCTCCTCCCGGATCGTCGTCGTCGGCGCTCCGTACGTCCTCGTGGTCGGTCCGCGGCTGCCGTGGTGGCCGCGGCGCACCGAGATCGCGATCTCGGCACAGTCGGCCAGCCTAGATCGTATCGACCAGATTCTGGCGATCCCGGGTTCGGCGGGCGGGGCAGGGCACGGTTCGGTCACACCCAGGGCTCCGCCGAGGCTGCCGGGCCGTCGTGATGGTCACCATCGGGTAACGCTGCCGAGTGGGAGGATCCCGGGGTCTTCCCGGCCGCGAAGACCCCCGAGAGCTCCCACTCGACGCCGGGCGTCCACCGCGTCGGGCCCGGGCAACGGATTCGTCCCCCCTCATCCACCGTGCTAGCCTTTCCCGGCGGTTGCCCCGGGAACGGGGTCGCTGACGCGCGAGTGGCGGAATGGCAGACGCGCTGGCTTCAGGTGCCAGTGTCCGCAAGGACGTGGGGGTTCAAGTCCCCCCTCGCGCACCACGGTTCTCTCGATCGATGCGAGACGGAACCTCTCGAGATGGTGAGACCCCCGGCCCTGCCGGGGGTTTTGTCGTTCGGGCCCGCGCTGCGTCGCAGCGCCTCCGTCGGGCCCACGACCTCCCGCCGGATCCGGTCCCTAGGATGCGCCCATGCCCTCCGCCGCCGGTCGTACGCCTCGCTCGACCGGCGCCGTCATCGGCGTGCTCTGCCTGGCCGGCACCACCGTCTCGCTGCAGCAGACCCTGGTGGTGGCGCTGCTGCCCAGCTTCGCCGAGCTGTTCGCGATCTCCACGGACGACGCGTCCTGGCTGATCACCGCCACCCTGCTCACCTCCGCGGTGGCGACCCCGGTGGTGGCCCGGCTCGCCGACATGTACGGCAAGCGGCTGATGATGATCGTCTGCATCCTGTTGATGGCCTGCGGCTCGCTGGTAGCGGCGCTCAGCGCCGGCAGCTTCGCGCTGCTGATCGTGGGGCGGGCCCTGCAGGGGTTCTCGGCCGCCCTGATCCCGGTCGGCATCTCGATCATGCGCGACGAGCTGCCGAAGGAGCGGGTGTCGTCGGCGATCGCCCTGATGAGCGCGACCCTCGGCATCGGTGGCGCGCTGGGGCTGCCGCTGGGCGGGCTGCTGTTCGGTCAGTTCGGCTGGTCCTCGGTGTTCTGGCTGTCGGTGGTCGTCGGCCTGGCGATCCTGGTCGCGGTGGTGGTCGTGGTGCCCGAGTCGGGGGTCAAGACCCGGGGCCGATTCGACCTGCTGGGGGCGGTGCTGCTCTCGGCCGCGCTGACCTGCCTGCTGCTGGTGATCTCCAAGGGTGCCCGCTGGGGCGGCGAGTCGGTCGCCCTGCTGCTCACGGTGACCGCGGTGCTGCTGGCGATCTGGTTCCCGTACTCGCTCAAGGTCAGCCAGCCGCTCGTCGATCTGCGGACCTCCGCCCGCCGCCCGGTGCTGTTCACCAACCTGGCCTCGATCCTGGTCGGCTTCGCCCTGATGGGCAACATCCTGGTCAGCACCCAGCAGCTGCAGCTGCCACCCGAGGCCGGCGGGTACGGACTCGGCGCCGTCGCCGCCGGTCTGGCGATGGTGCCGGGCGGTCTGGCCATGGTGGTCTTCTCCCCCGTCTCGGGAAAGATGATCAACGTCCTGGGTGGGCGGATCACCCTGATCACCGGCTGCGCGGTCATGGGGGTCGCCTACGTCGGTCGGGTCTTCCTCGACCACTCCCTGCTGTCCATCGTGATCGGGTCGACGGTGGTGAGCGTCGGCTCGGCGATCGCGTACGCGGCCATGCCGAGTCTGATCATGGCCAACGTGCCGATCACCGAGACGGCCTCGGCGAACGGCCTGAACGCCCTGCTCCGGGCTCTCGGCACCTCGACCGCCAGCGCGGTCATCGCCACGCTGCTGACCACGGTGACGATCACCGTCGACGGCGCCACGGTGACCAGTCCGGCCGCCTTCACGATCACCTACTGGCTCGCCGGAGTCGTCTCTCTGCTGGCCTGCGGCATCGTCTGGCTGGTGCCGCGGCGGACGGTCGAGCCGCTGGTCAGTCCCACCTCGGAGATCGACCCGGCCACCGCGGTCAGCCAGGCGGGCGGGGGGACCGAGATCGTCGTGCGCGGCCGGGTGCTCCGTCCCGACGACAGCCCGCACCCGCACGCGGTGGTGACCGCGGTGCGGCTGACCGGCGAGCCGCTCGACTGGAGCCGGGCCGACAACGCCGGCGCGTTCTCCCTCGCGCTGCCCGGACGCGATCGTTACCTGGTGATCGCCAACGCCGACGGCTGGACCCCGCGCTCACAGGTGACCGACTTCGCCGATCCGGCCGAGGACCCGGTGGTCCGGCTGGGGGGTCCGCTGATGCTGACCGGCACCGTACGCCGGCGCGGGGAGCCCGTGGCCGGTGCCCTGCTCACGCTCAGCGCCACCACCGGCGAGGTCCGGGCCACCACGTCCACCGCCTCGGATGGCGGCTACCGGTTGCGGCTGCCGCCGCCGGGGCACCACATCCTCACGGTGCTGGCGCCGGACCGGCTCACCTCGTTGTCGGTGAAGATCTTCACCACCACCCAGTCGGCCGTGAACGACGTCGAGCTGCCGGCCGACGATCTTCTCAGCCGCTGACCAGGAGTCAGGTCAGGGGCAGGCCCACCCGGATGACCGTGGCTCCTGGCTCCGAGTCGATGTCGATCGAGCCCCGGTGTCGCTCCACCACGATCCGGCGGGCGATGTCCAGCCCCAGGCCGGTGCCGCTGCCCACCTCCTTGGTGGTGAAGAACGGCTCGAAGGCGCGGGCGGCGACCTCGGCGGGCATCCCCGGCCCGGTGTCGGCGATCTCCACCAGCAGGTTCTCACCGTCGACGCGGACCCCGATCCGCAGAGTCCCGCCGCCGGCCATGGCGTCGGCGGCGTTGTCGATCAGGTTGGTCCACACCTGGTTGAGCTCGCCCGGGTCGGCCTCGATCTCCGGCAGGTCGTCGGCATAGTCACGGACCACGGTGATGCCGCCGCGCAGCTTGTGCCCGAGCATCACCAGGGTGTTCTCCAGCCCGTCGGTGACCCGGATGCGCTGCCGCGACGCGCGGTCCATCTGGGAGTAGGACCGGACGGCCGAGACCAGCTCGGACACCCGGTGGGTCGACTCGCGCACCTCTCCCAGCAGCCGCTCGACCGCAACCGTGTGAGCCACCCACTCCAGCGCCGGGTGCAGGTCCTCGCCGGGCAGCACCGCCTCCACCCGGTCGCACCAGCCGGGATCGGCGTCGCCCCCGGCCAGCGCGGCGGCGAGCCGCCATGCCTGGGGCACCCGACGTCGGTCCAGCCAGGCCTGAAGCTCGTCCTCGCGGTCGGCCTTGGCCAGCGCGTCGGCGTACGTGGCCCGCG
Source organism: uncultured Actinomycetota bacterium (assembly GCA_963794405.1). Taxonomy (GTDB): domain Bacteria; phylum Actinomycetota; class Actinomycetes; order Propionibacteriales; family Propionibacteriaceae; genus Microlunatus. The sequence goes on along the minus strand of CAWCDP010000009.1, from coordinate 1,518,759 downwards.
GCGACAGCGCGGCCCGCAGCTCGTCCAGCGCGCCGAACTGGGCGGCGGTGATGTCGTGCCGCGACAGCCGGGCGAGGGCGTCGATCACCCCGCGGCTCGCCCCGGCCAGGGCGTCGGCGGCGCGGGTGGCCGCCGACGCCGGGTTGTTGAGCTCGTGCGCCAGTCCGGCGGCCAGGGTGCCGAGGGTGATCAGCGAGCTGCGCTGACGCGCGGTCGACTCGATCGAGCGGGCCGTGTGGTAGAGGCCGCCGATCAGGTGGGCGCCGAAGGGGAACCACTCGGCGAACCGGTCCCTCAGCACCTCCGCCGGCAGCCGGAACACCCGCCCCGGCCGGTCGCCGCGACCGGTCGCCAGGTAGGTGCCGTTCTCGTCCCAGGCCCGGAAACCGCCGGCCCAGCGGCCCGGCACATCCATCTGCGCGACCACGGTGTCCTCCCGGCCGATGCGGCGGACGAGCGCGATCGTGCCGTCCAGCAGCACCCACCAGGCCTCGGCGGCCTCGCCCTCGCCGAACAGCACCACCCCCGGCTCGACCGCCACGATGGCGCCCGCGTCGGCGAGGGCGGCGACCTGCTCGTCGCTCAACCCGTCGAACAGCGCCAGCCGGCGGAGATCGGCGGGATCGACCCCTTTCAGCGGCGCGGGCATCAGATCGTGGCCAGGTAGCGGTGCACCAGGTGGACGGCCATCGCACCCTCGCCGACGGCCGAGGCGACCCGTTTCATCGAGTCGAGCCGGACGTCGCCCGCCGCGAAGACCCCGGGGATGCTGGTCTCCAGCGCGTACGGGTCGCGCGGTTCACCCCAGTCCCCGTCCCCGCCGACCACCTCCGGACCGGTGACCACGAACCCGTGCTCGTCGCGGACGACGTGGTCACCGAGCCAGTCGGTCCGGGGCGCGGCGCCGATGAACACGTACAGCCAGGTGCCGGCCACCTCCGCGGTGTCGCCGGTGTCCCGTCGGCGCAGGGTCAGTGACTCGAGGTGACCGTCGCCGGCGGCGGCGGCCACCTCCGTACGGAAGCGGACCTCGATGTTCTCGGTCGCCTCGATCCGGGCGATCAGATACCGCGACATCGTCGCCTCCAGGGACGGTCCGCGGACCAGCATCACCACCCGGGCGGCGTGCCGGGCGAAGTTGAGCGCCGCCTGGCCGGCGGAGTTGGCCGCCCCGACGAGATACACGTCGTCGCCGGCGGTCTGCGCGGCCTCGGACGCGGTGGCGCCGTAGAAGACGCCCCGGCCGACCAGGTCCGCGGTGCCCGGGGCGTCAAGCCGTCGGTACGAGACACCGCTGGCCACGATCACCGACCGGGCCTCGATCTCGCCCAGCTCGCCGAGTCGGACCGCACGGACCGGACCGCGCACCTCCAGCCCGGTGACCGAGCGGGCCAGCACCATCTCGGCCCCGAACCGCGCGACCTGGGCGATCGCCCGCTGGGCCAGGTCGGCACCGCTCAGACCGCGGGGGAAGCCGAGGTAGTTCTCGATCGCGGCGCTCTGTCCGGCCTGCCCGCCGGGGGCCTCCCGCTCCACCACCACCGTCGACAGACCCTCCGACGCCGCGTACACGGCCGCGGCCAGCCCGGCCGGTCCACCGCCGACGATGCACACGTCGTAGATCGGCTGGCTGGCGGCGGTGTGCAGTCCGAGCGAGTCGGCGAGATCGACCAGGGTGGGGGACGCGCAGCGTCCGGCCGCTCGGCACCAGCACCAGCGGCAGCTCCTCGGGACCGGCGTCGGCCAGGCGACGCAGTCGCTCACCTTCCTCGTCCCGCTCCACGTCGTACCACCGGTAGGGGACGTGGTTGCGGGTCAGGAACAGCTTGATGTCGTGGGCCCGATCCGACCACCGGTTGCCGACGATGCGCAGGTCGGAGGTCTGCTCGGGGTGGGCGGCCTGCCAGTCACCGAGCAGGTCGTCGACGACCGGGTAGAGGCGCTCCTCGGGTGGGTCCCACGGCTTCAGCAGGTAGTAGTCCAAGCCGATGTCGTTGATCGCGGCGATGGCGACGTCGGTGTCGGCGTACGCGGTCAGCAGCAGCAGCTTCGCCTCCGGCGCGGCCCCACGGGAGGCGGCGAACAACTCGGTGCCGGTCATCTGAGGCATCCGCTGGTCGGAGGCGATCAGGGCGACCGGCTCGTCCCGCAGGGACAGTCGGCCCAGCACGTCCAGCGCCTCGGCGCCGGAGGTGACCCCGACGACGCGGTAGTCGCCGCCGTACCGGTCGGCGAGATCGCGGCTGATCGCCGAGGACACCGCTGTGTCGTCGTCGACGGTGAGGATGACCGGTCGGGCCATGGGTGCGCAGCCTCCGGCCGGCCCGACGAGGGGGCCGACCCCCGGATGGGCGTCCCCGGATGACCGGTTGGTCGGGAGCATAGCGGCGGAGCGCTTCGTGGGGCGGGTTGGCGGCGGAGCTGCTTCGTGGGCGGGTTGGCGGCGGACCACCTCAGCGTTCGCTGCGGATAGCCTGCCCGCGTGCGCTCGCCCATCGACGACGAGATCCGGCAGATCTTCGACCAGTGCTCCGGCATCGACGCCGGCGAGGTCGCGACCTACATCCCCGAGCTGGCCGCCGCCGACCCGACCGCGCACGGGTTGTGCGTCATGTCCGTCGAGGGCCACTCCTACGCGTACGGGGCCGTGGACGTGCCGTTCACCATCCAGTCGATCTCCAAGATCTTCGCGTACGCGCTCGCGCTGGAGACCCACGGTTTCGAGGCCGTCGACGAGCTGATCGACGTGGAGCCGTCCGGCGAGGCGTTCAACGAGCTGAGTCTGGACGCGCAGACCCACCGGCCACGCAACCCGATGATCAACGCCGGGGCGATCACCGCCAGCTCCCTGCTCCCCGGCACCGCACCCGAGCAGCAGCTGGCCGCCCTGCTGCACTATCTCTCCGCCTTCGTCGGCCATCCCCTCGAGATCGACGACCGGGTGTACGCCTCCGAGGCGGCCACCGGCCACCGGAACCGGGCGATCGCGCACCTGCTGCGCAGCGTGGGCGTGATCGGCGGCGACCCGATGGCGGCGGTCGACGTCTACTTCCGGCAGTGCTCGATCCAGGTCACGACCCGCGACCTGGCGCTGTTGGCGGCGACCCTGGCCAACGGCGGTGTGCAGCCGACGACCGGTCGACTGCTGGTCTCACCCGCCGTGCTGCGGCGGGTGTTGAGTGTGATGGCCAGCTGCGGCATGTACGACGGTGCGGGCCACTGGATGACCGAGGTCGGGCTGCCCGCCAAGAGCGGGGTCAGCGGCGGCATCCTCGCGGTGCTGCCCAGCCAGTTCGGCGTGGCCAGCTACGCGCCCCCGCTGAACGAGCACGGCAACAGCGTCCGCGGGGTCGCGTCCTTCCGGGCGCTGTCGCAGCGGTACGGCTCCCACCTGTTCGAGCCGCGGGTGGGTCGGCTGCACACCGTCCGCCACCGCACCGAGGACGCCGGCGATCCGGGAACGGTCCGCTACGCGCTGCAGGGCGACCTCGATGTCGCGGGCACCGAGTCGGTGCTCTGGCAGCTGATGACCGAGCCCGACAGCACCCGGCGGGTGGTGGTGGACCTGGGGGTCGCCGACCGGATCAGCGGGCACGCCGGGGAGTTGCTGGCCGAGATGTCCCGGCGCTACCTGGTCGACGGGCGCACCTTGGCGTTCATCGACCCGCAGGGACTCCTGGCCGGTGCTCCGGACGTCGATCGGCTGCCCTGAGCCCGGGGCGAGCCCGACTGATCTGAGCCCCGGGCCCAGCCCGACTGATCAGGGAGCCGCGCGTCCCGGACCAGCTCGTGCACGAAGCCGAGTTTCACGACGACCTGCTGTGACAGGGTGAATGGATACGGATCAGGCTTGCCCATCGAGCGGTTGAGCTCGTTGAAGGAGCCGGCGAAGCCCGTCCACACCTCGATCAGGTCGCCGATGTCGTCGACGTGAAAGTCGAGGTGGGCCCGCCCCTGGAACTCCGCCCGCCGCGGATCGGGAAAGAGGGAGTGCTGCACCGCGGTCTGCAGCGTGTCGGTGATGTGCAGGTAGTGCGCCCAGATCTCGGCGAAGTCCTCCCACGGGTGCGACGACGCGTACGGGGTGATGAACTCCGCCGCCGGAGGTGTTCCGGGATCGCGGCGGTAGTGCCGCTGCAGGGCCTCGCTGTAGGAGGCCCGCTCGTCCCCGAAGAGCGCCCGGAACGGGTCCTCCCACCGTGTGCCGGGGATCAGCACCTGCCAGTAGTAGTGCCCGATCTCGTGCCGGAAGTGGCCGAGCATCGTCCGGTACCCCTCGTCCAACCACACCCGTACGGACTCGCGGTGCGCGTCGGTGGACTCGGCCAGATCCACCGAGATCACCCCGTTGGCGTGGCCGATCACGACCCGTCGACCGCTGGTCGCCGACGAGAGCAGGTCGAAGGCCAGACCACCGTCGGGACGCTCGTGGTAGCTGGTGATCGGCAGGTCCAGGTCTCGCAGCTGGTGCACCAGTCGGCGCTTGGCCACCGCCGCTCGGGCGAGCTGCTCCCAACCGATGGTGTCGTCGCGCGGCGGTGTCTTGCGGTTGAGCCGGCACGCGTCGCAGCGGGGGTTGTCGTCCTCTTCGCGGACCAGCCAGTTGCACCCTCCGGCCGCCTCGCCGATCGACGCGTCAGTGGTCGGGACCGCCCGGCCGGGCTGCGAGAATGCTCCGCAGAGCACGCGTCAGATCCGAAAGGTCGTGCGATGAGTCCGTCGTCCAACAACCCGAACTACGCCGCCAGCGAACGGTCGTCGACGTCGGTCCCGACCGTGGTCCTGACGCTCGCGGGCAGCGTCATCGTGCTGGCCGCCCTGAAGTCGACGGCGTCGATCATCGCGCCGGTGCTGCTGGCCTTCTTCCTGATGATGATCTTCCGGCCGCTGATGGCCGCCCTCGAGCGGCGTCGGGTGCCGCGGGGTGTCACCATCCCCCTCAGCATGGTCCTGGTCTACGGCGTGATCATCTTCCTCGGAACCTGCGTCTACCTCGCACTGGCCCAGTTCGCCCGGATCGTGGCCGAGAACGGCGACCAGTTCAACGAGCTCGCCCGCTGGGCCGGTGGCGTGGCCCAGCAGTTCGGGGTCGATCCGACGAACGTGCAGCAGATCTTCACGCTGATCAGCCCGGGTCGGCTGGTGAACCTGGCCAGCACCGTGTTGTCGGCGTCGGCCTCGGTGCTGACCGCGTTGGCGTTCCTGGCCGCGTTGGTCTTCTTCATGGCCCTCGATGCGGCGGACTTCTCCGCCCGCCTGGCCATGGTCGTCCGGCTCCGCCCGGCCACCTCCCGGGCGCTGACCAACCTGGGGGTGTCGACGCGCAGCTACTTCGCCGTCGCGGCCACCTTCGGCGCCATCGTGGCCGTCCTGGACTGGATCCTGCTGGCTGTGCTCGGTGTCCCGTACGCGTGGCTGTGGGCGTTGCTCGCGTTCGTCACCAACTTCATCCCCAACATCGGCTTCGTGCTCGGTCTGATCCCGCCCGCCCTGGTGGCCTGGCTGGTCATCGACTGGCAGACCGCGGTGATCATCGCGATCGGCTACTCGGTGCTGAACGTGGTGGTGCAGACGCTGATCCAGCCGAAGGTGGTCGGCGACCGCGTGCAGCTGAACACCACGCTGACGTTCCTGGCCCTGGTCGTCTGGACGTTCCTGCTCGGTGGTCTGGGGGCCATCCTGGCCATCCCGATGACCTTGTTGATCCGGGCCCTGTTCATCGACTCCCGGCCACAGCACCGCTGGGTCCGAACGCTCTTCTCCAGCGGTCCGCCGGCGGGGACCGCGCGCAAGAAGAAGAAGGCCGCCCCGGCCATCGCGGACGAGTCGCCGGCCCCCGACGAGGCACCCTCGTCGGTGGCTCCGTGAGGTGACACCGGTCGATCTGGCGGCAGCGTCGCTCGAGCAGCCGATCCTGCTGGACGGCGGCCTGGCGACCGAGCTGGAGTCGACCGGACACGACCTGTCCGGTGCCCTGTGGTCCGGGCGACTGCTGCTCGACTCGCCCGAAGCCGTCACGGCGGCGCACACCCGCTTCTTCACGGCCGGCGCGCGGGTGGCGACCACGGCCTCCTACCAGCTCTCCTACGAGGGCCTGGCGAAAGTCGGGGTCGAGCCCCGGGCGGTCGACGCGTTGCTGCGGCGCAGCGTGGAGGTCGCGGCCGCTGCCCGGGCGACGGCACCGGTACCGGAGCGGTGCTGGGTCGCGGCGTCCGTCGGACCGTACGGGGCCGCGCTGGCCGACGGCTCGGAGTACCGCGGCGACTACGGGCTGACGATCGCCCAGCTGCGCGCCTGGCACCGACCCCGCCTGGCGGTGCTGGCCACCTCCGGCGCGGACGTCCTCGCCCTCGAGACCATCCCGTGTCTGAGCGAGGTGGAGGCGCTCCTGACGGAGGTCGCCGGCACGGGTGTGCCGTGCTGGCTGTCGCTGACCTGTGCCTCGCCCTCGACCACCCGGGCCGGTGAGCCGGTAGCGGAGGCGTTCGCCATGGCTCGAGACGTGGCCGAGGTGATCGCCGTCGGCGTCAACTGCGTGCCACCGGCCGACGCCGGACCGCTGGTGGCCGCGGCCGCCCGGGTGGTCGACAAGCCCGTCGTCGTCTACCCCAACAGCGGCGAGGACTGGGATGCCGGCGCCCGGACCTGGCGCGGCGCCGGCTCACAGCTGGCGGGCATGGCGGCCGGTTGGGTCGAGCGACGGCGCCCGGCTGGTGGGTGGCTGCTGTCGGGTCTCCCCGGCGGAGATCGCGGCGATCGCGAACGAGCTGGCCGCCGTCCGCGAACCCTGACGCCTGCGATTTCTACGTGACGGGAATTTGCAAGTCACGGCTGCGCCTGCGGCGTGTCGCCACCGCGTGGGCCCGTGAGAGACGTGTTTCCGTCATCCCGTCACTAGACCGGCCAGGTCAGCTGCCGGTGGGCCGCATCCCAGAACATCCACTCGTACCGGGTCGTGGCGGCGAAGTGCTCATGGCAGCGTGTTCGCTCGGACGGGCCGAGGTCGTCACCGAGACCGTCGGTCACCGCCAGCACCGACTCCACGACGGCGTCGAACTCCGGCGACCCGTAGCTGGCGATCCACTGCGCGTACAGCGGATCCGGCGAGGACCGGGCGAGCAGCTCGCGACCGACGTCGCGGTAGACCCAGTAGCAGGGCAGCACCGCAGCCACCGCTTCCGCGAAGGTGCCCGTGGCGCAGACGCTCAGGAGATAGGACGTGTACGCGATCGTGGTCGGCCCCGCGCCGGCCGCCTCGACGTCGGTCGGCGACAGCCCCAAGCCCGCCAGCAGGCTGACGTGCAGACCCTGCTCCACCTCGATCGCCTCGGACGCATGACGCGCGAACAGGGCGACGGCGTCAGGATCGGTGGCTCGGGCCGCCACCAGGGCCAGGGCACGGGCGTACCCCCGCAGGTAGTGGCTGTCCTGGATCACGAAGTAGCGGAAGGCGGTCCGGTCGAGGCTGCCGTCGGTCAGGCCGGTCAGGAAGGGGTGGCGCAGGATCTCGGCGTACGTGGCGGCGCCGTGACGCCAGAGCTCGGCGCTGAACGGCGGGGGCGGACTGCTGAGGGAAGGGCTTGGGGTAGCGCTGCGGGCTGACACGGGAGACGTGTCTAGCAGACAGGTTCACTGGCGACGTCCGGTGACGTCCGGCGCGCGCGGGGCCGTCCGAGACGCCCGCCGTCCCACGCGATTCCATAGCAGATTCAAAGGAAAGTGTGATCTATTCCACTGGTTTCCGACGCACTCTTGACCCATGGACATCACTCAGCTCGCGATCGCCGGGGCAGCCGCCCTCGGCATGCTCGTCGTGGCGCTGCTGGCGATCGTTCCGACGCTGTCTGAGCTCCCGCTCAGTCATCGACGTCACGACCACCCCAGCACCGACGCGCCCCATCCGGTCAAGGTGCACCACCACTCCGTCCGCCGCTGACGCGGGCGTCCCCGACCCCACCCACGACCTCACCCCCTGACCCTGCCCCCGGGAGCCCATGGGTGGTCCGGCGACGACGACGGACCACCCGAGGGTTCCGGGCCGCGATCTGGCGGGTCGCCCCGAGCCGTTCACTCCGGTGACGGGTTCACCGGTGGCGCCCACCCTGGACGCGGGATCAGGCAGAACGGGTGGCCGGCCGGGTCGGCGTACACGTTCCGACCCTCACGCAGGCGCCGGGCACCGCGGGCCAGGACCTCACGCTCGGCCGTCGCCAAGTCGTCCACCATCACATCCAGGTGGACCTGCTGCGGTCGCTGCGGATCGGGCCAGTCCGGTGGTCGGTGGTCCGGAGCCAGCTGGAACGCGAAACCCGAGGTCTCCTCGTTCTCGGCGACCACCACCCAACCGGGCGTCCGGTAGGTGATCGGCAGACCGAGCAGGGCCGCGTAGAAGCCCGCCAGCCGGTCAGGATCGGGACAGTCGTAGACGACATGGTGTGCTCGGCCGATCGGCATGTTCCTCCTCGGATCGAGTTCCGTCATCCCGGGGGCGGCCGGAGCCGCGGGTCCTGCGCCACGGCGATCAGGTCGCCGTAGGTCACCTCCGGGGCACGTACGGCCCCTGACGTTGCGGGCGGCCAGCGTGATCACGTAGGTGCCGTCCGGGCTGTGCTGGATCTCGATGCCGTCCCGCATGCCGTCGGTCGTCGTCATCGAGAGCTCCTGGCCGTTCGCCAGCCGCTGCCGCACGCACCGGTGACCGGTGATGGTTCCGCAGCGAAGGGCGTCGTTCCGGCTCCGGGCAACCTGCACGAACACCTCGGTGCCGCCGTTCACCAGCCGGTAGACCTCCAGACCGAGCGCGTTCAGTCGCGGGCCCGTCGTGTACCGCGAGCTCATCGAGTAGCTGTAGCCGGTGAAGTACACGTCCTCCGGGTCGAGACGCTCCCGCAGGATCGCCGCCGTACGGTCGCGCCAGCGGGCGGCGACCAGCACCCGACAGCCCTCGGCTCCCAGATCGCACGAGGTCGTCGGCGGGATGTCGGTCGCGACCACGGGGGACGGACTCGGCAGGGTGGCTCCGGCTCCGGCGTCCTCACTCCGGTCCGGCCGCACGAGGACGGACACCGCCACCAGCACGACCGCGCTCAGCAGCAGGATCACCGCCCACGGGCTCGGCGGGTGCCGGGAGTGCGAGGGACTCGCAGCGGGATCCGGGGCCGGGCGCGGGGGGCCGTCCACCAGCTCGAACCGGCTGGGCCGGGCCGGTCGTTCGGCCACCGCGACCTCCTCGTTGCGCTTCCGCGATCGTACGTCCGTCCTTCTGCCGGGACGACGGAGCGGAGGACGGGGTCCGGAAGGACCCGGCGGCGGGGGACACCGTCCTGCGCGACAATCGGGCGTGCCCACCTTCCATCGCTACGTCGCCATCGGCGACTCCAGCACCGAGGGTCTCGTCGACCCCGACGGAGCCGGCGGCTACCGGGGCTGGGCCGACCGGCTGGCCCAGCTGATCGCCGACGCCCAGGACGAGCCGTTGGAGTACGCCAACCTGGCCGTCCGCAGCCTGCGGCTCGACGAGATCCGCAACCGCCAGCTCGACGACGCTCTCGCGCTGAGACCGGACCTGATGACCATCTTCGGCGGCGGCAACGACCTGATCGGGATGGGCTGGGATCTCGATGACATGCGGACGAACCTGGCGGCCATGTACGGGGAGGCGCGCGCCCACGACTGCACGGTCCTCACCTTCACCTTCCCCGACCCGACCTCGATCAACCCGCTGGGCAAGCGCATCAAGGACCGGATGTTCCGGTTCAACGACATCGTCCGGGCGGAGGCGGAGCGCTACGGCGTCCTTGTCATGGACTTCCAGCACTACCCGGTCGCCGAGGACCCGCGGCTCTGGTTCGAGGATCGGCTGCACGGCAACGAGCTCGGTCACCAGCGGACCGCGGCGGCGCTGGCCTGGAGGCTGGGCATCGACGGCGCGGACGAGTCCTGGGCCGAGCCGCTGGACGACGAGCCCGCTCGGCGGCGGTTCCGCGAGCAGCTCAGCTCCGACGTCGACTGGGTCCGCCGCTATCTCGGGCCGTGGCTCGGCCGGGGCCTGGTCGGCGTCCCGCACGGCCAGGGGATCGAGCCGAAACGGCCCGTACCCGCCGTGGTGCCGCGCTCCGACGGCTCCGAGCGGGCCGACGCGTCGCCCCCGGAGCGACGAACCGACGCCGACGGAACCGCCGAGGTCAGCGGGGCGTGAGCAGCTGGTCGACCGGCGCGTAGTCGTCGGTCAGGATCGGTGCGTCGCCGACCCAGGCGGTCAGGTCGTCGCCGGCCTTCACCTCCCAGCCGGGCACCCGGGTCGCCAGCGTCGTCCGCAGAGCAGTCACGTCGATCGGCTCGGCGGAGGCGACCACGATCACGTTGCCACCCTCGGTGCGAGGATCGTCCAGGGTGCCGCTCTCAGCGGCCACGGCCACGTGAGCGAACCGCTCGCCCAGGGTGGCCACCTCGGCCCGGGCGAAGGCGAGCGGACCGGAGTCGAGCAGGTTGAGCACGTAGATCCCCTCCGGGGTGAGCACCCGGTCGACGTCGCCGATCGCCTCGCGGGTGGTCAGGTGCCAGGGCACGCTCACCCCACCGAACGCGTCACCCACGACCAGGTCCCGGCTGTCATCGGGCAGGCGCCGCAGTCCGAGCCGTCCGTCCTCGACCCTCACCTCCACCCGCCCGTCGGGCCGGAAGCCCAGCAGCTCCTCGTCGACGCGGACTACCCCGGGGTCGATCTCCGACACCACGCTCGTCGTGCCGGGCCGGGTCTCCGCCAGGTAGCGCGGCACGGTGAGCCCGCCGCCACCGAGGTGGTAGGCCCGCAGCGCCCGGTCCCCGGGGAGCTCGGTGTCGATCACCGACACGATCGCGCGGATGTAGGGGAACTCCAGATGGCGTGGGTCGGTCAGGTCCACGTACGAGTGGCGCAGCCCGTCCAGCTCCAGCGTCCGGCCCGCGGGACGCTGCGGGTCGGCGACCACGACGGCGCAGTGGTACGTCGTCTCGGCGTCGCAGCCGCCCGGGGCGACCGTGGCGGTCAGGCCACCGACGAGCACCAGGGCGGCGGGGAGGGCGGCCGCTCGAGGGCCGCGGGTCCGCCACTCCAGGGCGGCGGCGGCCAGCACCAGCAGCACACCGAGCCCGACCAGGATGCCGCTCACCGGAACCCGGGAGATGAGGACGAACCCGGTGATGACGGTGCCGGCGATCGCGCCGGCCGTGCCGATGCCGGACAACCGACCGACCACCGTGCCCGTCTCGTCCAAGCTGGTCAGCCGCAGCTTGGTGACCATCGGGGTGACCGCGGCCAGCAGGGAGCCCGGCACGATGATGCTGAGCGACGACACGAGGATGAGCACGAGGGCCCAGGCCGAGGGCAGCGCACCGGCCGCCCGCACCGCGAAGGGGGTCAGTGCCACGGCGACCCCCGACACCGCCAGCAGCGGACCGATCGCCCGCAGCGGCGGGATCCGGTCGGCCAGTCGTCCGCCCGACCAGGAGCCGACGGCGATCGCGGCCAGGGCGGTGCCGATGACGATCGTGCTGGTCTCCAGCGTCAGGCCGAGATAGGGCGCCAGCAACCGCAGCGAGGTGAGCTCGACGACGAGCACGGCGGCGGACGATCCGGCCACCAGCGCGGCGGCCTCGTACTCGCCGAGGGCCTCGCGCGGGCCGGTGCGGTGGTCGCCTGCGGAGGTCACCTGGCCGATCATGACAGTGACGGGCAAGGACGCCTTCCTTGTTGCAAGGGCGTCCGGGCGCGGAGTGCCGAAATCTCCGTCGACTGACGGAAAGCTCGGACCGGGGCGCCGCCGATGGTCGAACATTCCGTCAACCGACGGCATCTTCGGACTGGGGCGCCGCCGATGGTCGAGCATTCCGTCGACTGACGGAAAGTTCGGACCGGGACGCCGCCGATGGTCGAACATTCCGTCAATCGACGGCATCTTCGGCCCGGGAATGCTGGTCCACGATCAGGAGTTGGTTGAAACATGAAGAACATCGGCTTCTTGTCCTTCGGGCACTGGTCCCCGGGCCAGCACTCGATGGTGCAGTCCGCCTCCGACACGCTCCTGCAGTCCATCGAGTTGGCGGTGGCGGCGGAGGAGGTGGGCGCGGACGGCGCCTACTACCGCGTGCACCACTTCGCGCAGCAGCTCGCCTCCCCGTTCCCGCTGCTCGCGGCGGCCGGGGCGAAGACCAGCCGGATCGAGCTCGGCACCGCCGTCATCGACATGCGTTACGAGAACCCGCTCTACATGGCCGAGGATGCCGGAGCCGCCGACCTGATCTCCGGTGGCCGACTGCAGCTCGGCGTGAGCCGGGGATCGCCCGAGCAGGTGATCGACGGCTATCGCTATTTCGGCCACGAGCCGGCCGAGGGCACCACCGACGCGGACATGGCCCGGGAGCACACCCGGCGGTTCCTGGAGGTGCTGTCCGGCGAGGGGTTTGCGCGCCCCAACCCGCGACCGATGTTCCCCAACCCGCCGGGCCTGCTCCGGATCGAGCCGTACGCCCCGGGTCTGCGGGACCGGATCTGGTGGGGCGCCGGCAACCGCGCCACCGCCGTCTGGACCGCCGAGCAGGGGATGAACCTGATGAGCTCGACACTGCTCACCGAGGACACCGGGGTGCCGTTCCACCAGCTCCAGGCCGAGCAGATCCGGATGTTCCGCGACGCGTGGACGTCGGCCGGTCACGAGCGCGAGCCGCGGGTCTCGGTCAGCCGCAGCATCTTCCCGATCGTCAGCGACCTCGACCGGCAGCTGTTCTGGCGGGAGACCCACAGCAGCGACCAGGTCGGGTGGCTGGACGGCGGCAACGCGCGCTTCGGCAAGACCTACGCCGGGGAGCCGGACAAGCTGATCGCCGAGCTGGCCGAAGACGAGGCCATCGCGGCCGCGGACACGCTGCTGCTCACGGTGCCCAACCAGCTCGGCGTGGACTACAACGCGCACGTGCTGGAGAGCGTCATCACCCACCTGGCGCCGGAGCTCGGCTGGCGCTGACCGGCGGATCGCTCTCGACCCGCAGCCCGCGGGTCGGGCGTCAGGCCGGCGTCAGCTCGACCTGCGCGGTCGTCGCGATGTCGGCCGTCCGCCCCGGGGCCTCCTGGTACTGCCAGTAGAGGTTGGTGTGGGCGATGACCAGGTCCGGGGTCGGTGCGCCGTACGACGACAGGTCCTCGGTGGTGTGGGCGTCGGCGACCAGGGTGGCGTCGTAGCCCCGGGTGAACGCGCCGTGCAGGGTGGAGCGGATGCAGGCGTCGGTCTGCGCACCGGTGACCACCAGCCGGCCGACCCCGAGCCCGGACAGCACGGTCTCCAGCTCGGTGTCCTCGAACGAGTCGCCGTAGCGCTTGTGGACCAGCGCCTCACCGTCGGCCGGGACCAGCTCGTCGACGTACGTCCACTCCTCGCTGCCCTGAGGCAGGTCGTCGGCGGAGTGCTGGACCCAGACCACCGGGACGTCCTCGCCGCGGGCGCGGTCCACCAGGGAGGCGATGTTGGCGATGACCGCGTCGCGCTCGTGCGCCTGCGCGACCACGCCCTTCTGCACGTCGATCACCAGCAGCGCGGTGTTCGGCCGATCCGTGAGTGTCGTCATGACCTCACCGTAGAACGCGCCTCCGACACTCCCGGGCCGGTCGGCCGCCGGGCTCAGGTGAAGAGCGACTGACCCACGTACCCACCGAGCTGGACCCCCGGCGGGACGGCGAACAGGGCCGAACCGGTGTGCTGCAGGTACTCGCTCATCGCGTCGCCGATGCCGATCTTGGTCTGGATCGGGATGAAGTGGGTGCGCGGGTCGACCACGTACGCGAGGAAGAACAGCCCGGCGTCGAGGCGCCCGAGGCCGGTGGAGCCGTCGACGAAGTTGTACCCCCGGCGCAGCATCCGGGCACCCCCGTTGGCGTCGGGGTGGACCAGGGCCACGTGGGAGTTCTTCGGAATCAGCGGCAGGTCACCGCGACCGGCCAGGGCGAAGTCGGGCTCGCTGAACTCAGAGCCACCCGACAACGGTGCTCCCTCGGCCTTGGTCCGCCCGATCACGTCCTCCTGCTCCCGCAGCGACTGCCGGTCCCAGGTCTCGATGGTCATGTTGATCCGGCGGGCGACCAGATAGCTCCCGCCGGCCAGCCAGTCGGCCTTGGCGTCGGCCCCCGACGGCACCCAGACGTGCTCGTCGATCGTCGCGGTCTCCTCGGCCTTGAGGTTGGCGGTGCCGTCCTTGAAGCCGAACAGGTTCCGGGGCGTGCTCTGGGCGGTCGAGGTCGACGACGTACGCCCGAAGCCGAGCTGGGACCAGCGCACCGACGCGCGACCGAAGCCGATCCGGGCGAGGTTGCGGATGGCGTGCACGGCGACCTGCGGGTCGTCGGCACAGGCCTGGATGCAGAGGTCGCCGTCGGACTTCGCCGGGTCGAGGTTGTCGCCGGGGAAGTGCGGCAGCCGACGCAACGCCGCGGGCTGGCGGTCGGCGAGCCCGAACCGGTCCTTGCCGGCGGAGCGGAACAGCCCGGGCCCGAAACCGAAGGTGATCGTCAGACCCGAGGGCGGCAGCCCGATCGCCTCACCGGTGTCGTCGGGTGGGGCGTCGTAGGAGCCGGAGGTCGCGCCCATCTCGCCCGCGTCCAGACCCTGGGTCATCCGCGCGGAGGCTGCCGTCCAGTCGCGCAGCAGCGAGATCAGCTCGTCCCGGTCGTCGGTGATCACGTCGAAGGCGGCGAAGTGCAGCCGGTCCTGGGCCGGGGTGACGATGCCGGCCTGGTGGTCACCGTAGAAGGCGTACGCCCGGTCGACCGGATGGGGCGCCGGCTCCGCTGAGCCAGCGGATGCGCTGCTCCCGTACGCCATCGCGGCCGCGCCCAACCCGAGGCCGGCCACGCCCGCCCCGGCGGCGGCCCCGAGCAGTCCGCGCCGGGAGACCCCGCCGCCCTCACGCGTTTTCTGCACCGGTATCGACATCTGACGTGGGTTTCGCTCCAAAATATCCTCAGATCACCGCGGACGTGAGCTTGGACAGGGGCTCCGACAGGGCGTTCACCGCGTCGGAGAGCTGCTTGACCTGGTCGGGCGTCAGCTTGTCGTAGGTGACGAAGCCGTCACCCTCCTTGTGCTGGTCCAGCAACGCCTGGAGTGCGGTGAACTCGGACTGGATCGTGTCCATCAGCTCGGTCTCGCCGCGGGCCTGCAGCAGCGGCTTCAGCCCGTCGAACGCGACCCGGGCCCCGTCGACGTTGGCCTGGAAGTCCCACAGGTCGGTGCGCGACCAGTACTCCTCCTCGCCGGTGACCTTCCCCTTGGCGACCTCGTCCAGCAGGCCCTTCGCGCCGTTGGCGATCTGGTCGGCGGTGAAGGTCATGTCCCGGGTGCGCTCGTAGAGCTTCTGGGTGTTGGCCAGCAGGTTGTCGGCGTACTCGGTCCGCTCGGCCGGGGTGAGTGCTGTGTAGCTCTCCGCCCGCTCCGGCCAGAGGTCCTTCTCGATCCGGTGCCAGCCGGTCCACTTCTGACCGGGCTCCAGGTCGGCCTCGCGCGCGTCCATCTCCGGGTCGAGGTCGCCGAACGACTCCGCCACGGTCTCGATCCGCTCCCAGTGGACGCGAGCGGGGGCGTACAGCTCGCGGGCCCGGTCGACGTCGCCGGCGGCGTACGCGGTGGTGAACTCCTCCGTCTTCGCCAGCAGCTGATCGGTCTGGTCGCGGACGTACGCGGCGTAGAGGGTGTTCGCCTGCTCGACCAGCGCCTTCTCGTCCTCGCTCGGAGCGAGCGTCTCGCCGGAGTCGCTGACGGTGAACTCGGCGCGGATGCCGTCACCGGCCATGCCGGGCTTGCAGGCGGTGAAGTACGTGCCGGGGGCGGCCTGCAGGACCAGGTCACGGGTGAGACCCGGTCCGATGTTCTCCACCTCGCCGATGATCCGCAGACCGTCTTCGGCGAGCAGGTAGAACTCGTTCACCTTGCTGCCGCTGTTGGTCACGCTGAACCGCAGGCTGCCCGAGGGGGCGGTCGTCGCCGACACGTCGCAGGCGGTGTCGGTGGCGGTCACGGTCAGGGCGCGAGGATCGGCCGAGGCGGCGCCGCCCGCCGTCGAGTTGTCGGTGCAGGCCGCCAGCAGGGGCAGACCGAGCGCCAGCGTCGCGGTCGCCGCGAACGCGCGGGTGCCGGTGCGACGGGTGAGCAGCAGGGTCATCGATGGGTTCCTGACGCAGGGACGGCCGCGGCGGCCGCCTTGACGGGCTGGCTGCGGCGCCGGATGCGTCGCAGGAAGAGGGTCATGGTCGGCACCACGTAGAGCACCCAGGCGATCGCCTCGAGCCAGGTGGTGGCGGGGGAGAAGTTGAAGATGCCTTTGAGCAGGGTGCCGACAACCGACGTCGGCGGGATCTGGTGGCTGACGTCGAAGGCGAGGTTGCCGAGCCCCGGCAGGATGCCGGCTTCCTGCAGGTCGTGGATCCCGTACGCGAGCACGCCGGCCGCCACGATGATCAGGAACGCCCCGGTCCAGGTGAAGAACTTGGTCAGGTTGATCCGCACGGCGCCCTTGTAGAAGAGGTAGCCGAGCAGCACCGCCGTGAGCAGCCCGAGCAGGGCGCCGAGCAGCGGGACGGCATCGCTGGCGACCCCCCGGGTGCTGGCCTGGGTGGCGGCCCAGATGAACAGGGCGGTCTCCAGTCCCTCGCGGCCGACCGCCAGCATGGCGACGACCATCAGCGACCACGGCTTGGCGTCCGCGGCCTTGTCGACCTGGGCCTTGAGCTCACCGGACATGCTCTTCGCGGCGCTGGCCATCCAGAAGATCATCCAGGTGACGAAGCCGACGGCGACGATGGACAGGACGCCGCCGATGGCCTCCTGGGCCTCGAAGGTCAGTCCCTTCGGACCGAAGGTCAGCAGGGCGCCGAAGAGCAGCGAGATGCCGACGGCGATCGCGACGCCGAGCCAGATCCGTGGCAGCAGGTGGCGCCGATCGGTCTTGACCAGGTAGGCCACCAGGATGCTGACGACAAGGGCGGCCTCCAGCCCTTCGCGCAGGCCGATGAGGTAGTTGGCCAGCATGGACGGTCCTCAGGCTCAGCGGCTGTCGAGAGCCCTCGTGGCGTCGGCTGTTCCGCGGCTCTCCTAGGTGAGCCTTCCCTAACGTAAGTCCGCGGACGTCGGAACGGCAAGCCCGTGTGACTCACTCGACAGTGTTGTCCTCGCTCGCTGCTCTCTGCGCGCCGAGGGACTCTGTCTTCCCTTCTCGTTCGCAGACGGAAGTGCGTGTCTGTTCACTCGGAGGTCCAGACAGAGTCGGGCGCTTCGTTCGCGGCCGCTCGCGAGGGAGCGCTGACTCAGGCGGTGAGGGTGCGACGAACGACGAGCTCGCCCTTGGCGTACTTGCCGATCTGGTGGGTGGCGATGCCGTCCATCACCGCGCCGACCCCGCCGCCGAGGACGGGCAGGCGGCGCGTGATCGTCAGGGCCAGGTTCTTGCCACCCACTCGCTGGATCAGGTCGGACAGCACCTCTTCGGCGACCTGCTGGTCCAGCTGGGGGTCGAAGACCGGGGCCGTGGCCACCGCCAGCGGCGACGTCGGAAGCCTGCCGGTGAGGATCTTCTTGGCGATCTGCTCGCCGCCGAGCAGGCACATGATCAGGGCCGTACGGACCCTGTTGTCGTCCAGGTCGTAGCCCCGCAGATGGGCCAGCGCGGCGACCATCCGGGTCTGGACGACGGCGACGCCGGCCAGGTTGGCGGGCATCGTCACCGGGAGCGCGGCCAAGCCACCGAGGTTGGTCACGAAACCCTGGGCGCCGGCCATCTTCACGTGGAAGTCGACGATGCCCTCGATCGCCGGGTCGCCGGCGCCACCGTGTCGCTGCAGCTGCCGCGAGGCGTGGGCCTTGGCGCCGGGCAGCTTCGCGGTCCCGTCGATGGCGATCTCGAGCACCTGGCGGAACGCGCCGCCGGCCACCTGCGGCGTCATCATCCGGCTGGCCACGGGCAGGCTTCGAGCGAACAACCTGCCGACGTCTTGGGCAGACGGCATGGGACCTCCCGGACTTGGCGTCCTCCCAGCGTACGTGCGCGGAACGCCCGACCACCCGGGTCTTCCCCTGGCCGCCCCCTGAGCGCGCGGGGGCGGCAGACTGGGCCGGTGGAGTCCTCGCCGTTCGGTCCGCCCAGTCGGTGGCGCGACGACGACCTGATCGGGGTCTCCCGCGACGTCGACGCCGCGATGGTGCTGGACGCCTACCGCAGCGGGGCCTTCCCGATGCCGGTACGCCGCCGCCTGATGGGCTGGTGGTCACCGCTGGACCGCGGCATCCTGCCCCTCGACGGCCTCCGGGTCCCGAGGTCGCTGCGGAAGATGCTCGGTCGGTACGAGATCCGGGTGGACACAGCGTTCTCTCAGGTGCTCACTCGTTGCGCCGACCCCCGACGGCCGGGCAGCTGGATCGACGCCGACATCCGCGCCATCTACACCGAGCTGCACCGTGAAGGGGTTGTGCACTCGGTGGAGGCCTGGACCCACGACGGGGAGCTGGCGGGTGGTCTGTACGGGGTGAGCCTGGGCGGACTGTTCGCGGGCGAGTCCATGTTCCACGACCCGGTGATCGGGCGGGACGCGTCCAAGGCGGCCCTCGTCGCGCTGGTGGAGCGTCTCCGGGCGGCCGGGGGAGCAGAGCGGCTGCTCGACGTCCAGTGGCGCACCGACCACCTGGCCAGTCTGGGCGTGGTCGAGATCGAGCGCCCGGACTACCTGCGCCGGCTCGGTCGCGCGCTGGAGCTGCCGGGCCCGCCCTGGCCCGGCACCGACCTCACTCGCTGACGACCGCGCGCTCGGCGATCGTCCGCAAGGTGTCCAGCTGGCGGGTGAACCGCTCCCGGCCCTCCGGCGTCAGCGACAGCCAGGTGCGAGGGCGCTTGCCGACGTACCCCTTCTTCACGTGGACGTAGCCGACGCTCTCCAGCAGGGCGACCTGCTTCGAGAGGGTGGAGTCGCTGATCTCCACGGTGTCGCGCACGAAGGAGAACTCGGCCTCCCCGACCCCGGAGAGGGTGGCCATGATGGAGAACCGGACGGGTGCCTGGATCAGCTCGTCGAGGTCGTGACGGGGGTGTTCGCCGCCGCTCATCAGCGGGTCTGGCGGAACACGTACGACGCTCCGACCAGGGCCGGCAGGGCCGTGACGAGCCCGGCGGGGACCCACCACGAGAGATCGCCGACGAAGAAGATGGTCCCGACGACCACGGTGATGACCCACAGGACCGCCCAGGTCGAGATCACGATCAGGTGCAGCCGGGCGAACTGCCTGATCAGGGCCTGCTGGCGTCGCTGGTAGACGGTGAGCCCGATCAGCAGGACCATCCACACCCCCATGCCGAGGCTGACCCCGAGGGGACCGGGCGCGATCCCGATCAGCAGCGCCAGCGCGAAGGTCCCGACGCCGTAGAGCAGGAGATATAAGGCGTACCAGCGGGCGGCCCGTCGTGATCGCTGGGCGAGGCGCTCGGCGGTGCCGAGCAGGCCTTGAGCGTCGGTGTCGGTCATGGACCTCAGTCTCGCAAGTACTTTCCAGAATGGCAAGTACTTTACGGGGCCGACCAGCCGACAACATCGCCAGAAACCGGACAACACCGAGGGTGTGGCGGTAGACACCCCTGCCAACACCGGCTCGACAAGGTGAGGTGCACATCGAGCAGAGGAGCAGGGCATGACACGTCGGGGAAGCGCCGGGGTTGGCAACCCGGAGCGGATCGTGGCCGACCTGAACACAGAATGGGCCTCGCTGCGCGATGACGAGGGAGAGGTCCACGGGTGGGCGGCACGGCATCCGGCTCTGCGCGGGTGCGCCGCCCTGCCGGCGGTCCTGGACGCCATCCCCGCGGATGCCGACGCCGTGCTCGGGGCTCTGCTGCGAGAGTCGGCGGCCGGTTCGCAGCTGGCGGCGCGCACGGTGCTGCAGGCGATGCTGGGCAAGGTGGTGCTGATGGCTGCCCGTGACCGAGCCACGGGGACCCAGGCGTACGTGGTCGCCATGTGGGAGCGGATCCGGACGTATCCGATCGAGCGACGGCCCACGCACATCGCCGGGAACCTCGCCCTGGACGCGCGCAAGCTGGCGCGCCGCGAGAGCTGTCGGGACGTGCGAGCGACGCCGTGGCCGCCCGGGGCCGGCTTCGCCGAGCTGGTGGATCGTCAGCGGGCGCGCGACAACACCGATCACGGTCGCGACGCGGCCATGCTGACTGCAGGGGACATCATCGAGGCCGCGCTGGAGCTGGAGCTCATCGACACCGAGGCGAGCGCCCTGCTGGGCAAGATCTACGCGGAGGGGCTGTCGAGTCGGGAAGCGGGGAGGACTCTGATGATCTCGGCCCCGGCGGTGCGACAACGGTGCAGCTCGGCAGTCCGCCGTCTCGCCGACCACGCCGACGACCTGGCGAGGACAGCATGACCCCGACGCGAGGAGGGCCCGATCTGGCTCGACTCTCAGCATGTCCTCAGCGCGACACCGTGGCCGACACGCAGAGGAAGAATGTGATCCTCGCCACGTCGTCCGCCCGCGGTGAGCCTGAAAGCGCTCTCAGAATTCGCTCTACCACACGACCGCTCTATAGGTTCGCTCGCCTACCCCCAGGGCGAGCACAGTGGCGCTCGGGCAACTCTCAGCAGGTGCCCGGAGCGTCGGCACAAAGGAGTCCCCGATGAAACTCACCCAGCTGACGCACATCCTCGTGGGCCTGGTGATCATGGTCAACGACCCCCAGCGGCAGGATGAGCGCGGGCTCAGTCAGTCAGCCGAGAACGCGATCCTGATCGCCGGTGCGGTGGCCATCGCCGTCGCGATCGTGGCTGCCATCCGCGCCTTCGTGCTGAGCCGGCTCCCCAGCTGACCCGTGGCCACGCCATCGTCCGAGTGGACCACGCGCAGCCAGCGCGGCGTCACCGAGTCGGCGCAGTTCGCCCTGATCTGGCCGCTGTTGCTGCTGGTGAGCCTCGGCATCATCCAGGCCGGCATCTGGGTCCACGGTCACAACGTGGCGAACCGGGCAGCCCACGCGGCGGTGGATGCGGCCAGTGGAAGCTATGGCAGCTCGGCAGAGGCTCGTCAGATCGCCGAAGGCATCGCCCGGAGCGGAGGGCTGACGAACGTCGAGGTCCAGGTGTCCACCAGCTCGACGGTCGCCGACGTCACCGTGGCAGGCACCGCGCCGAGCCTGCTCGATCTCCCGCTCGGGCGGATCCACGAGTCCGCCTCCGCTCCTGTCGAGCGGGTGACCCGACCGTGAGATCGCCTTCGCGACCGCCGTGGTCCGCTCCCGATGAACGGGGGGCCGCCTCGGTCGAGCTCGTCATCCTGGTCCCGGTGCTGGTCTTGATGCTGGGTGTCCTCGTGGCCGGCGGCCGACTGTGGTTCGCCCGGGCGACGGTCGTGGAGGCCTCCCAGTCGGCCGCTCGGGCCGCCAGCCTGGCCCGGTCGTCGGGCGAGGCGGGTGATGCCGGCCGACGTGCGGCGAGCCGCGTCCTGGCGACCGACGGCCTCCGCTGTGCCGGCGATGCTGTCGCGGTGGACACCGGGGCCTTCGGGGTGCCGGTGGGCACTCCCGCCACGGTCACCGCCGCGGTCACCTGTCGGGTGCCGTTCGCCGACCTGAGTCTGCCGGGGATGCCCGGCAGCATCACCGTACGCAGCACCGGGGCGGCCGCCCTCGACACCTACCGGGCGCGGTCGTGAGCGCCCGGACGCCCGACGAGCGGGGGCAGTCGGTGAGTGTCTTCATCACCGTGGTCTTCGCCGCGCTGATCATGACTGCCGGCCTGGTCATCGACGGCGGCCAGAAGATCGCGGCAGCGAGTCGCGCCGAGACCGCGGCCGCCGGCGCTGCCCGGGCCGCGACGAACGCGGGCGTCACCCAGTCCCTTGCCGGAGCGAGTCCCGGCGACGCCTCGCTCCGCGCCGCCCGGGCATTCCTCGCCGGTCAGCCCGGGGTGAGCGGTTCGGCCACCGTCAGCGGCGGCGTGGTCACCGTGACGACCCGGGCCAGCGAACGGACGATCTTCCTCTCGCTGATCGGCGTCGACTCGGTCTCGGCCACCGGGAACGCCCGCTCCAACGCCGTCGGCCCCGGCGAAACCCGCTAGCCCTCAACCCCAGGAACCCCATGAGCATCGACAGCCCACCACGCGCCGGACGCCGCCTCACTCGGTCACGTCCGGCAGCGAAGGACGCGGCGGACGAGTCGCCGCGGACACCGGAGCCGCCACGGCTCCCCGCTCGGCGCAACCCGAAGTGGATCGCCCTGGGCGTCATCGCCATCTGCCTGGGGGGTCTGCTGTCGTACGTCATCTACGCCCGGGTGGCCACCGAGAGTGCTGTCGTCGCCATGGCCGCGACCGTCTACCGGGGCGAGGTGATCGAAGCGGGTGACCTCACCACCATCACCCTGAGTGGGGACCCCAGCGTGCCGACGGTTCCGGCCGACCAGGTCGGCTCCCTGGTGGGCCAGCGCGCGGCGTACGACCTGCTCGACGGGTCCCTGCTGGCACCGTCGGCGGTGACCTCGGCAGCAGTGCCCGCGGCGCAGCGAGCCGTGGTCGGCATGAGGCTCGCCGGCGGTCGTGCCCCAGCCGACTTCCTGGTGCCCGGAGCGCCCCTCCGGCTCGTCGCCCTCCCTGCCCCTGACGCGCAACCCGGCGTCGCCGATCCGTACGCAGGCAAGACCTTCGTGGCCCGGGCGGTCTCCTCCCGTCCGGGTCCAGACGCCGGGTCTCTCTTCGTCGACGTCGACGTGCCCGCCGTGCAGGCGCCCACCATCACCGTGTTGGCCGCTCAGGATCGCCTGTCGGTCGTTCGCGACGCGGGGCGGTGACGGGGCATGGCCATCCTGCTGTTGACGTCGGCTTCCGGAGCCCCAGGCGTCACGACCCTCGGGATCGGGCTCGCGCTGTGCTGGCCGCGGTCGGTGCTGCTGGCCGACTGCGACCCCGGCGCCCACCAGGCGGTGCTCGCCGGCTATCTGGCCGGGACCAGCGCCGAGGGGAAGGGCCTGCTGCGGGTCGCCGAAGCCCATCGTGATCGTCGTCCGCTGACCGAGGTCGTGATCGACCAGTCGGTGCCGCTGACCGACGACGACTCGGCCAGTCGGCTCTTCCTGCCGGGGTTCGCCCGCCCGAGCAGCGCCGGGCTGTTCGCCGCCGCCTGGCCGGAGCTGAGCGAGGCTTTCGTGGCGCTGGACGACCACGGGTTCGACGTCATCGTCGACGCCGGTCGCCTCAGCCACAGCGGTCTGCCGACGGCCCTGGTGGAGCGGGCCGACCTCACCGCCCTGGTGCTCCGCAGCGACCTCCGCTCGATCGTGTCGGCCCGGGTCCATCTCCTCGCCCTGCGGGAGCATCCGCGGCTGCAGGCCAGCGCGCGGAGTCTCGGTCTGATCCTGGTGGGTGGCGGTCAGCCGTACGGAGCCCGGGAGATCGGAAAGTCCCTCGGGGTCCCGGTCGTGGCGGAGATCGCCGACGACGTCGACACCGCCCGGCACCTGTCGGACGGGGCTCCCCGCAGTCGCCGGTTCGACACCTCCAAGCTCGCCAGGTCGCTGCACACGACGGCCGCGCAGCTCGGTGCGCGGTTCGAGCGCTCGAGCGAGCTGGTCCAGGGATGACGATGGACGACCACAGGCCAAGACCGCGCCGCCTGAGCGACGTCCCGGTGCTGGCTGATCTCGAGCCCGAGATCACCGGCAAGGCGAGACGCCGGCGGAACGCACCGACCGTGATCGACCCCGGGGCGGGTTTCGGGGTGTTCGCCCGCACTGAGGTGCGGGAGTTCGACGATCGGCTGAGCGATGACCTGATCGAGTGGTCCCAGGTGGTCGAGCTGCGCCGGCGAGCCTCCGAGGCGATCACCGACGAGTCAGAGGCGGAGGCCCGACGGACGGGTCGGGCGTTGACCGGGGACGACCGGCTGCTGCTCGGTCGCTCGCTGATCCGTCGGATCGTCGGTGACCACGTGCGGGCACTGCACCGAGACGGCGCCGACCTGTGGTCCACCGAGCGTGAGCACGCGTACGTGCAGGCGGTGGAGAACGCGGTCTTCGGCTACGGCCGGCTGCAACCCCTGCTCGACCTGCCGGACGTCGAGAACATCGAGATCCACGGCTGGAACTCCGTCGTCGTCCAGTACGGCGACGGCCGGCGCGAGAAGATGCCGCCGGTCGCGGACAGCGACGAGGAGCTGGTGGAGGCGATCCGCTTCCTGGGACAGAACAACCAGCCCTCGCGGCCGTTCGACGACACCCACCCGACGATGACCCTCGCCCTCGGTGACCGTTTCCGTCTGCACGCCATCGGCTTCGGGCTGTCCCACCGCCCGAGCGTGGTGATCCGGCAGCACATCCTCACCGACGTGACCCTGGCCGACCTGTCGGCCGGCGGTCTGATGCCGCTCGAGGTGGCCGAGTTCCTGGACGCGGCAGTGCTGGCCCGCAAGTCGATGGTGATCTCCGGAGACCAGGGGGCGGGCAAGACCACCTTGCTGCGGGCACTGATCAACGCCATCCCCGAGAACGAGCGCTTCGGCACCATCGAGACCGACTACGAGCTGATGACGCACCTGCAGCCCGGACGCGAGAACATCCTGGCGCTGCAGGCCAGGGTCGGTCACGGCGAGACGAGCGGTGGCACTGCCGTCGGCGACTTCACGGTCGCCGACCTGATGCCCGAGGCGCTGCGCCAGAACCTCTCACGGCTGGTGGTCGGTGAGGTCCGAGGCTCGGAGGCGGCGGCCATGTTCGAGGCCATGCAGGCGGGCACCGGCACCCTCTCCACGACCCACTCGCACTCGGCCGCCTCCACCATCGACCGGCTCGCATCGCGGGTGGCGCAGGGTGGTGTGCTCACCGTGGAGGAGGCCTACCGCCAGATCGCCCACAACATCTCCCTGTTCGTGTTCGTCCGACTCGAGGACGACACCTGGAAGGGCGGAGTCCGGCGGCGTTTCGTCTCGGAGATCCGGCAGGTGACACGGGCGATCGAGAGCGGACGACCGGTCACGCATCTGGCGTACCACGCCACCGGCACCGCCGTTCGACCCGCTGGGTTCCTTCCTGATGCCGACTTCGAGGCCGAGCTGCTGCCTTTTCACCGCGACCTCACGCGCGGTGTTCGGAGGCCGGCGTGACGGCCGAGATGGCAGCCGTCGCCGGTCTGCTGCTGGTCGGCGGGGTCGTCCTGACAGTCGCGGGCACGCTCCGGGTCTGGACTCCCCAGCCGGTACGCCCGCGCGCGGACGGCCGCTCGACCTGGGCGAGGCTGACCCGCCGACCGTCCGGACCTCGTGGTCGTCGACGTGACGTCATCCTGCTCGGCAGCACGCTGCTCGGTCTGGCCGTCGCCGCCGCGAGCGGTTGGGTGGTGGCCGTTGTCGTGGCGCCATTGCTGGCCCTGGGTCTGCCGTACCTGTTGAGTCTGCCGCAGGCGCGCGACGTCCAGCTGCTCGAGGCTCTCGACCGCTGGGTGCGTGGGCTGGCCTCGACGTTGAGCACTGGCCGGTCGGTCACCGATTCGATCAGGGCTTCGCGGCGGACCGCGCCGCCGGTGATCGCCGACGAGGTGGCGACGCTGGTCAACCGGCTGGACAACCGTTGGAACACGCGGGAGGCCCTGCAGCGGTTCGCCGACGATCTCGAC
This sequence comes from uncultured Actinomycetota bacterium, assembly GCA_963794405.1. GTDB lineage: Bacteria > Actinomycetota > Actinomycetes > Propionibacteriales > Propionibacteriaceae > Microlunatus. The sequence continues at coordinate 1,493,090 of CAWCDP010000009.1, read as the reverse complement.
TCGGCCGACGCGGACCCGGTGGTGGCCGCCCTGATCCTGGCCGCGGACCGCGGCGCGGTCGGCGCGTCCGCCACGCTCGGCGAGCTGGCCGAGTCCATCCAGGATCAGCTCCGGGGACGTCGGCTGATCGAGACCGAGCGCAACAAGCCGTACGTCGTGGTCCGCCAGGTCACCGTCATCACGATGGTCACGCTGGTCGGCATCTTCGCGCTGTCTCCCGGCTTCTTCGCCGCCTACCGGACACCCGTGGGTCAGGTCGTGCTGTCCGTGCTCATCGTGTGCTACATCGGTTCGCTGGTGCTCCTGCGACGTCGGGCCAAGCAGCCGCCACGGGATCGGGTGCTGATCCGCAGGCAGGTGCCGTCGTCGTGACCGTCTCACTGATCCTGCTCGCCGGGATGCTCGTGCTGGGCGGCCTGGTGGCCGTGGTGGGTGCCCTCGTCCCGGCACCTCCCAGCCTGCAACCCGCGCTCGACCGCCTCGGCGGTGACCAGACGTCGGCGGATCTCCGCCGGGTCGAGACGGCCGCCGGGTCGGCGTCCGAGCGTCTCGGTGCGCTGGTCTACCGACGCTCGCCGTTCCCGCTGACCCCGAGACAACGACAGCTGCTGCGCCTGCAGGACAAGCCGATCGCCGAGTTCTACGCCGACAAGGTGGTGATGGCCGTCGTCGGGGCGATCCTCCCGGCCCTGGTCGGGTTCGGGTGGGGCTGGATGACCGGGCGTCCCTCGCTGTGGCCCGCCGGGCTCGCGCTGGTCGGTCTCGTGCTGGGCTTCTTCGTCCCCGATCTCCTCCTGCGCCGGTCCGGCAAGGCGAGTCAGTCGCGGGCCGTGGAGTCGCTGCTGGTGTTCATCGACCTGGTCACCTTGGAGCGGCTCGCCAACGCGTCGGCGACGGAGGCGTTGCACTCAGCAGCGGCCCTCAGTGACGTCCCCCTCTTCGTCCAGATCCGTACGGCACTCGAGCGCGCGCGTCTGGAGCAGCAGTCACCGTACGGGGAGCTCCGTCGGCTCGCCGCCGAGCTGGAGCTGCCGGAGCTGACCGACGTGGCCGACATCATGCAGCTCGACGAGAGTGGGGCGGCACTGTCCGGAACCCTGCGCGCCCGGGTCAAGGAGCTGCGCAACGCGCATCTGACCCGGGAGCAGATCGCCGCCGGGGCCGCCGCCGAGGGCATGACGATCTACATGACGATCCCGGCGCTGATCTTCGGGATGATCTTCCTCGGTGCCGCCATGCTGACGCTGCTCTTCGAGGTCTGACCGTGAACGGACAACACCGTTCCGGGATGGACAACACCTCACAGCCCCACGGCGGGGTCTCCTCCAGCAGAGTGGGAGTCGCCCGGTGACGCCGATCGAGAGGACGAGCATGACCTGCGGGGAGAGGACTCGATCATGCGGTTGATCAGAGGACTCGTGGCGCTGGTCGTGCTGGTCCTGGGCTTGGCCGCCGTCCCCGTGCTGCTGGTCGCCCTGGTGGGCAACCCGTTGCCGTCCGACCTCGACTGGGACGGGCTCGTCGCTGGCCTGACCCGTCCCGACGACGGGTCGATCCTGGTGGGGCTGGTCGCCGTCGTCGCCTGGGTCGCGTGGGCGGTGTTCGCCGCCTCCGTGGTGCTGGAGCTCGTCGCCGTCCTGTCCCGTCAGCGGGTGCGGATCCGGCTGCCGGGACTGATGGCCTCCCAACGGCTGGCGTCCGGGCTCGTGGTGGCCGTCGTGGCTCTGGTCGTCGTCACTCCCCAGATGAGTCACGCCTCCCCAGCGCGGACGGCCCCCGCGCCGGGTCACGACGAACCGGCTCGGGCCGCCGCCGCGGCGGCGGCCCTGCCGGAGGCCGTCACCTCGGTCGAGGGCAGCCCGGCGCGGGCCGAGGCGCCCCAGCCAGAAGGCACCCGCTACACGGTGCAGCGCGGTGACGACCTCTGGTCCCTGGCCGAGCGGTTCTACGGTGAGGGCCGCGAGTGGCGCACGATCGCCGCCGCCAACCCAGACGTCCTGACCGGTGGTCCCGATCGCCTCGCGCCGGGATGGCGACTGCTGATCCCTGACGTCGAGCAGCCGACGGTCGACCCGACGGTGGTGGTGGAGCCGGGCGACACCCTGTCCTCGATCGCCGACCGCTTGTGGTCCGACCCCGACCGCTGGCCGGAGGTGTTCGAGGCCAACCGGTTCCAGCTCGACGATCCCGATGAGCTGCCCGTCGGACTGTCCCTGGTGCTCCCGGGGCGTTCGGCCGAGGGGCAGCGAGACGTCAAGGCTGCGCCGACCCCGCCGGCGGACCAGGAGCGCCGGGACGGAACTCACGCACGACCGGGGACCCCGACTCCCGGCAGCCCGGCCTCGACCAGTCGGGAACCTGACGCGCTGCCCCGTCCCTCCGGCCACGGGCAGGTGACACGCGACGAACCCGTGGCGCCTGACGAACCGGCGGCACCCGACGAACCGCTGACGCCCTCCGGACCGGTGGCACCCACGACAGCGCCGACGGCATTCGGGTCCCCTACGGCCACACCCGATCTGTCGCTGCCGGGCACCGGCGTGACGGTCGACCCGCTCGTGGCCGGGCTGACCTCGGTCGGCGGCCTGCTGGCGGCGGCAGTGATCTCCGGGGTGGGTCTTCGGCGTCGCGCCCAGCTCCAGGTCCGGCCGGTGGGTCGACGGATCGCCCAGCCGTCACCGGCCGCTCAGGTGGCCGAGGCTCAGCTGGGTCGTCGTCAGCAGCTGCTGGGTCTGCGCACCCTGGATCTGGCGACCAGAGCCATCGCCGCGCACTGCCACCGGACCGGCGCGGAGCTGCCCGAGGTGCTGACGGCCAGCGTCCACGACGACCGCATCGACCTGGAGCTGACCGCACCGGGTGGCGAAGCACCCTCCGGCTTCCTGGTCGACGGCACCCGATGGCAGCTGCTCGGCAGCGATGTCGACCGGTTGCGATCGACGCCGGGACTGCGCGACGCGGTACGGCCCTACCCGGCACTCGTGACCCTCGGTGTCACCCCGGACGGAGGTCAGGTCGTGGCGGATCTCGAGCGGCTCCGGCTCGTCTCGGTCGAGTCGACCGAGCGCGAACCCGCCGCAGGTGTTCTGTCCGCGATCGCCGTCGAGCTGTCCTGCTCGCCATGGGCCGAGGAGCTCGAGGTGATCGTGATCGGCGCCTGCGAGAGGTTGCCGGACGCCCTGGGACGGCACAACGTCACCCGAGCCGATGAGCTGGGCCCGGTGCTCGATCGGCTCGGCCGGCGCGCGGCGGTGCAGCGCACCCAGCGGGTCGGCACCTCGGTCGCCGCCCACCGCATCGACCCTGACCTCGCCGATCCGTGGGTGCCGACGATCGTGGTGGTCAACGGACCGGTCTCGGCCGACGAACAGGGGCGACTGCGCACGCTGGTGCTGTCCGAGCCGCCGGTGAGCATCGCCGCCGTGGGCCTGGACCTGACGGACGCACCCTGTCGGATGATCCTGTCCGGCGCCGGTGCCGACCTCGTCGCCCGGATCGAGCCGCTCGACCTCGTTCTCGCGCCGCAGCTGCTGACGTCGCCCGCGGCGGCGGCCGTCATCGACCTGGTGGAGGCCACTGGGCGGACCGACACCACGCCGGCGCCCTGGTGGTTCGACGCCGAGTCGGCGGCCGAGCCTGAACCGCCGGACAACGTCACCTACCTCGGCCGGCGGTTCGGGGGGTGGGCACGACCAGGAGCCGAGGACACCGACGACGAGCGAGAAGGAGGGGCGATGAGCCGGCAGACCACGGCGACGACATCGGTCAGTCACCCCACGCTCCGGCTGCTCGGTCCCGTCGAGCTCGAGGGCTCGACCGGGGTGCCACCGTCGCGAGCGGCGAAGCAGTGCCTGGAGTACTGCGCCTGGATCCTCGAGCACCCGGGCACGACAGCCCAGGCGATGGGTGCGGCCTTGGCGGTGGCCGAAGGCACCCGTCGATCGAACATGAGTCGACTCCGCAGCTGGCTGGGTGCCGACGATGCCGACGAGCCCTATCTCCCGGACGCCTACAGCGGACGGATCAGGTTGCACCCCTCGGTCAGCTCGGACTGGCAACGGCTGCAGATCCTCACCGGGCGGGGGGTGAACCGAACCAGCTCGAGCGGACTGGAGGCGGCCCTTCAGCTCGTCCGCGGCGCTCCCCTCGCCGATGCCGCACCGGGCCAGTGGCATTGGGCCGAGGGTCTGCGCACGGACATGATCTCGGTCATCCGCGACATCGGCGTCGAGCTGAGCGGTCGCGCCCTCGCCGACTCCGACATCGAGCTAGCGCGCTGGGCCGCGGCGCGGGCTCTCGCGGCAGCGCCGGGTGATGAGCTGCTGATCGTGGCCCGGATCAAGACCGAGCACCGGGCCGGCAACGATCCCGAGGTCGAGCGACTGACCCTGCAGCTGGCGGCCCATGCCCGTTCGCTGGAGGTGGATCTTCGACCGGAGACCGTCGACGTGCTCCAGCAGATGATGGAGGGCCGGGTCCGGGCCCGCCGGGCCTGAGGGGTCGCGGCCTCACCTCGCAGGCAGAGGCTTTCGTCGCCGCCTGGCGCTCCGGGGTCCGTCGGGGCACCGTGTCGTGATCGGTCTGCCCGCACGCGCCGTCAGTCCGCACGCCCGTCGGTCCGCACGCCCGTCGGTCCGCACGCCCGTCAGTCCGCACGCCCGTCAGTCCGCACCCCGTCAGTCCGGGCGTCCGCGCGGCGCCGTTCATCGGGGACCGCGGCCAGGAAGTCGGTCACGCTGGCGTCGGTCGGAACGGTCTTCGGGGTGGCCATGGCAAACCTCCAGCTGGGCGATCCGGCGGTCGCGCCACCGTACCCCGCAGGACCGTCTGCCGGTCGCCCCCCGATTGCCTATCCTGACCCCCGTGTCCGCGCCCACCACCGAGCAGCCGCCGCCCGGTCTGACCGAGCGGCCAGACGGTGTCGCCGTGCCGGCCGCCATCGGGGTGGTCGTCGCCGCCGTGGTGGCCGTGCTGGTCGTCGTCAGCTTCGTCGTCTCGCTCACCGAGGACCGGCTGCCGAGCGGTCCGGCGCTGCCGCCACCCGCGGCGCCGGTGGCCGAGCTGAGCTTCGACCCGCCCAGCCGGATCGCGCGGTACGCCGGGGTCACCACCCGGATGCCGGGGACGCCGTACGAGTGCCCCGGCACTCCCAACAGCACGCCACCGCTCCTCTCGTCCGGGATCATCTGCAGCGCGCCGGTGCACCCCGACTACGAGGGCACCTCCGACTGGTCGGCCACCGCCGGCTTCGGGTCGGTGTCCGAGGGTCTCGCCGGCCCCACCGCGGAGGCCACGGCCAAGGCGTTCTTCGACGCGTTCCGCCGTGTCGGCTTCGACAACCGGAAGACCACCCTGACGAAGACCGCGACCGACCAGGCCGACCTGGACGGGCGGAAAGTGGCGGTGATCAGCGGCAACGTGGGCTACACGGTCGCCGGCGTGCCCAGCGTCTACGACCGGTTGCTGGTGATCGTGCTGCCCCTGGACGACGGTGACTACACGGTCTTCTTCTCCAGCCGTCCCGACGACACCTCGCAGGCGACCCTCAACGCGCTCAACCCGGCGATCGACGCACTGTCCTACGAGTGAGCCCCTGCGCATGAGCCTCAGCGGCGGCGGCGCTCGTAGGCGTAGAGGGCCGACCCGAGCAGCACCAGGGTGATCAGGAACGCGCCGATGCCCGGCAGCAGCTCATCGGTCCGCCACACCACGTAGGCGCCCACCGCCGCGCAGACCAGCGACAGGCCCCACAGGCGGCCCTGCTTGGCGAGGTCCCGGCGGATCCCGTCGTCGAGAGGTGGGCGACGTTCCGGTGCGGCGGGCATGCAGCGATTCTCCCTGCGATTGACAAGCAGCGTCATGTTCCGATTACATCGTCCTGTGACGATGAATACCGAGGCCGGGGTGCTGCCGGTCGAGGACGCGGTCGAAGCCGACGTCAGCCCGGCGGTGGCTCTGTTCCGCAGTCTGGCGGATCCGGCCCGGCTGGCCATCCTGCGCCACCTCACCCTGGGCGAGCACCGCGTGGTCGACCTGACCGCGCACCTCGGTCTCGCCCAGAGCACCACCTCCGCCCATCTGGCCTGCCTGCGGGACTGCGGACTCGTCTCCGTCCGCACGGTCGGCCGGTCCTCGGTCTACTCGTTGGCCGTCGCCGACGAGCTGATGGGGGTCTTCGGTGCGGCCGAGCGGATGCTGGCGGCCACCGGGGACGCCGTCACCCTCTGCCCGACCAACATCGCGAGCCCGACCAACACCGCGAGCCCGACCCACATCGCGAGCCCGACCGACATCGCGGGCCCGATGAACCTCGCGGGTCCCACCGACCGAGGGACGGTCTCCTCGTGAGCGGCCACGGCCACAGCCACGACCACGGCATCGGTACGGCGGCGGGCAAGCACCGCCGCCGGCTGGTGGCGGTGCTCGGCATCAACGCCGGGATCCTGGTCCTGCAGGTGATCGGTGGCCTCGTCTCCGGCTCGCTGGCCCTGCTCGCCGACGCCGGCCACATGCTCACCGACTCCACCGGACTGGTGATCGCCCTGGTGGCGGTCTCGCTGGCCGGCCGGCCCGCGACCTCCAGTCGCACCTTCGGGCTGCAACGGGTGGAGATCCTGGCCGCCCTCACCAACGGTCTGCTGCTGGTCGGTGTCGCGGTCTGGGTGCTGATCCGCGCGGTCGACCGGTGGAGTCAGCCCGAGCAGGTCGACTCCGGTCTGATGTTGGCCGTCGCGCTCGTGGGTGCCGCCGCGAACACGGTCGGTCTGCTCATCCTGCGCGGCGGCAAGGACGAGAGCCTGAACCTGCGCGGGGCCTATCTGGAGGTGCTCGGTGACCTGATGGGGTCGGCCGCCGTGGTCGTCGCCGCCGTGGTGATCATGTTCACCGGCTGGACCCGCGCCGACTCCATCGCCTCCCTGGCCATCGTGGTGCTGATCCTGCCCCGCGCCTGGTCGCTGCTCCGTGACGTCGTCGACGTGCTGCTGGAGGCCACGCCGAAGGGCGTGGACCTGACGACCGTGCGCGAGCACATCCGGGAGGTGCCCGGTGTCGTCGATGTGCACGACCTGCACGCCTGGACCATCACCAGCGGGGTGCCGGTGCTGTCGGCCCACGTGGTGGTCGACGACGCGTGCATCACCGACGGTCGCTCGGGCGAGGTGCTCGACCGGCTGGGGGAGTGCCTGGGCGACCACTTCGACCTGGACCACTGCACGTTCCAGCTCGAGCCGGTCGGGCACGCCGAGCATGAGGGCGCCCGGCACGCCTGAGGGTTGCCGCAGCCCCTCAGCCCGCGGCGGACTCGGCCACAGGACGACCGTTCAGCTCAACCCGGGTCCGCAGATCCGGTCGATGGCCTGCTGCGCGCGTCCGGGCAGGGTGGCGGGGTCGTCGAAGGTGTCTCGCGACTGGCAGATCTCGAACAGGGCGTCCCAGAGCTGCTGCCACACCGGACGGCTCGACAGGGCCTCCACCTGTCCGGGTGTGAGCGGGAACCGGTACTTGCCCTCCCAGTGCCCTTGCGGCACCCACAGCAGGAGCTGGAGCTGATCGCCCCGACGGACGACGGACGGGGGCCAGCTGCCGTCGCTCACCTCGTACCAGAGCACCGCCTCCTCGACCTCGGCGGGCAGCGCGAGGGTGACAGGGTTCTTGTGGCTGCCGGTCACCAGGGCGGGGCTCAGGGTCATCGCGACCACGACGCCCTCGAGCACGCGTACGTGGGTGGGGTAGAAGTTGGCTTGGGGCACCCGCGGGAACTCCCAGCGCTGCGACCGCGCGATGTCGGGGTCGTAGTCGAACGTGTTGCGGTCGGTGTAGTCCCCGACGTCGTAGACACCGCCGAGGGCATCGACCACGGCGACCGCCGCGGGGTCGGAGGTGGGCTTGCCGATCGCCGCTTCGAAGAACTCCACGGGCTTCGGTGCCCAGGCGACGTCAGTCACGACTGAGCGGGATCACCCACGCGCCGGAACCGGAACCGGAACCGGCTCGGAGAAGGAGTCCTCGGCCGTCACCAGCTCGGGCTCGTCGGCGGCGCCCGGGCTGCGCCGCTGGATCGGCGGCACCCGGACGATCAGCGCACCGGGATCGATCTCGGCCACCAACGTGGCGCACTCGCCGGCGGTGTCGCCGTCCAGCTGGTACTGGTCGCGCGGCTCCACGGTGATCTCCACCCGACGTCCGGTCAGACGGTCCAGCTGGTCGTCGCCCCGCTCCCGGCGGGTGACCACCTGGGCGGTGAGGCGGACCCAGTCGCGCAGCGTCCGCGGCGAGGCGACCAGCACGTCCAGCAGCCCGTCGTCGGGTTTGGCGTCGGGGATCAGCAGGATCCCGCTGGGCAGCAGCCCGACGTTGCCGATCACGATCACCGACGCCTTGCGCCGCAGCACCGGGCGGTCGTCCACCCGGATGCTGGTGTGCAGGGCCGGGTGGTTGGCGTTCTTGGCCGCGGAGACGAAGTAGGCGGCCGACCCGACCGTCTTCTTCAGGTCCGGATTCGTGTCCTGCATGATCACCGCGTCGATGCCCACCCCGGCCATCACGGCGAAGTGCTCCTCCGGTCCACCGTCGGCGGTCAGCCGGACCAGGTCGATCGCCTTGTCCGTCCCGTCGAACGCGACCCGCAGCGCGGCGGCCTCGTCTCGGGGGATGCCGAGGTTGCGGGCGAGCAAATTGGAGGTGCCGGCCGCGACCACCCCGAAGGGGATCCCGGTGCCGGCCAGCCCGGAGCAGATCACCCGGACGGTGCCGTCGCCCCCGGCGCCCACCACCAGATCGACCCCGGCGGCCACGGCCTGCGCGGTCTGCGCCCGGCCCGGGTCGTCGGCGGTGGTCTCCAGCCAGAGCGGCCGGGCCCACCCCCGGGTCTTGAGCTCGTACTCGACGTGTCGCCGGAACACCGTCCAGTCGGTGACCTTGACCGGGTTGTAGATGACCGCGCAGCGCTTCTGGTCGGTGACGGACGGCGGGTTCGCGGCCTCCCGACGGTCCCGGACGATCTCGACCACCGCCGTGTGCGGGATCGGTACGGAGACGCCGCACACGACCAGCGCGAACGTCGCCACGAAGCCGCCCAGCAGGGCCCCCCCGATGATGTCGCCGATGTGGTGCGCGCCGAGGAACCAGCGGTCGAAGGCGACCGCGAGGATCAGGACGGTGGATCCCACCGTCCAGCGCAGGCGGGCCCGTGGACTGCTCCGGCTCACCCGGAACACCGCCCCGATCGCGATGCAGAAGGCCACCACGCCGACCATGTGACCGGACGGGTAGGAGTAGCCCCACGCCGTCATCACGTCCAGGTGGTCCGGCGGCCGGGGCCGGGCGACGGTCCACTTGATCAGATCGGTGGCGGCCCAGCCGAGGGCCACCGTCAGCAGCAACGCGAGCGTCAGGGACCGGAGTCGACGCTGGTACGCCCAGATGGCCAGGCCCACGAGCGCCGCGTACTCGATCCCGGGCCAGGTGAGGAGCGCGAACGCCGCCGCGATCTGGGCCTGGTTCGACATCGGGTCGAGCGGCGGCGCGACCAGCCGGTTGTCGAGGGCCAGCAGGGCCGGCCAGGAGAAGAGCAGCACCGACCAGCCGAGGAACGCCACGAACAGCGACACGACGATCAGGATCGAGGTGCGGCTGCGGCGGGCGGTCACGAGCGGAGCCCCTCGTGTGCGGGCTCGAACGCGTGGGACCTCACCGGACGACAGACCGCGCAGCGCGGGGCGCGACGTTCGGGCACGGTCATGGGCTGATCCTTCCACCGGCGCCGCCCGGTCCGCGCACCGACAATCGCGATGCTGGTCACACGGTGCGCTCGGTAGGCTGCCGGGTGTGATCGATGTGAAGCTGCTGCGAACCGACCCCGATCGGGTCAAGGCGTCGCAGCGCGCCCGTGGTGAGTCCGAGACGATCGTCGACGAGGCCCTGGCGGCCGACGCGACCCGCCGCTCGTCCATCGCCGCGTACGAGGAGCTGCGGGCCGAGCAGAAGGAGCTGGGCAAGCTCATCCCCAAGGCGAGCCCCGACGAGCGGGCCGAGCTGCTGGCCCGGACCAAGGACCTCGCCGACCAGGTCAAGAAGGCCGAGGCCGCCGAGAAGGACGCCGCCGCCGCCTTCGACCAGCTGCTCAAGGCCGTGCCGAACGTGATCATCGACGGCGTCCCGGTCGGCGGCGAGGACGACTACGTGGTGCTCGAGGAGCGGGGCACCATCCGCGACTTCGCCGCGGAGGGCTTCAGCCCGCGCGACCATCTCGAGCTGGGTCAGCTGCTGGGCGCGATCGACGTCGAGCGTGGCGCCAAGGTCTCGGGCTCGCGGTTCTACTTCCTCACCGGCCAGGGCGCCGAGCTGGAGCTGGCGCTGCTGAACCTCGCGGTCAGCACCGCCACAGCCAACGGGCTGACCCTGATGATCCCGCCGTCGCTGGTCAAGACGTCCGCCATGGAGGGCACCGGTTTCCTCGGTCAGGCGGCCCAGGACGTCTACCACCTGGCCGACGACGACCTCTACCTGGTCGGGACCGCCGAGGTGCCGCTGGCGGCGTACCACTCGGAGGAGATCCTGACCGCGGCGTCGCTGCCCCGCCGGTACGTCGGCTACAGCCCCAGCTTCCGGCGTGAGGCCGGCTCGCACGGCAAGGACACCCGGGGGATCTTCCGGGTGCACTGGTTCGACAAGGTCGAGATGTTCGTGTTCTGCGACCCCGAGACCGCCGAGTCCGAGCACCGGCAGCTGCTGGAGTGGGAGAAGCAGTTCATCGACGCCCTCGAGCTGCCGTACCGGGTGATCGACGTGGCGGCCGGCGACCTGGGGCTGAGCGCCGCGCGCAAGTACGACTGCGAGGCCTGGCTGCCGACCCAGGAGCGCTACCGCGAGATCACCTCGACGTCCAACTGCACCGAGTTCCAGGCCCGACGACTGAACGTGCGGGGTCGCTACGACACCGGCGTCGCCCCCGTCGCCACGCTGAACGGGACCTTGTGCGCGATGCCGCGGATGATCGTGATGCTGCTGGAGAACCACCAGCAGGCCGACGGCTCGGTCCGGCTCCCGGCCGCCCTGCAGCCGTTCCTCGGCGGACGCACCCAGCTGTCGCCGGTGTGAGCGGCCCCCAGCCCAGAAGTCAGGGCAACGGGTGGCGGCCCCGGGTCGTCGCCCTCGACGTCGACGGAACGGTGCTCGACCACGACGGGTCGCTGCCGACCGAGGTCCGGGCCGCGGTCCGCGCGGTGGCCGACGCCGGTGTCCCGGTGGTGCTGTCCACCGGTCGCTCGTGGCACAGCACCCTGCCGGTGGTCGAGCAGCTGGGACTGACCACCGGCCCCTCGGTCTGCTCCAACGGGGCGGTGATCGTGGACTTCCCGCCCGAGCGGATCGTCAAGGCGACCACCTTCGACCCGCGGGCGGTGATCGAGAAGGTGGAGTCGTTCGCCCCCGGCACGCTGATCGCGGTCGAGGAGATCGGGCGCGGCTACCGGCTGAATGGGCACTTCCCGAGAGGTGATCTGACCGGGGAGATGGCGATCGAGGACGTCGAGGAGCTCAGCTCGCGACCGGTCACCCGCATCATCCTGCGTGACCCGGCCCGCTCGGACGGCGACTTCGTCACGCTGGCCGAGCAGCTCGGACTGCACGGTGTGCAGTACTACGTCGGCTACAGCGCCTGGCTGGACATCGCCCCCGAGGGCGTGACCAAGGCGGCCGGTCTGGACGAGGTCGTCCGCGAGCTCGGGGTGACGGCGGCCGACGTGCTCGCCGTCGGCGACGGCCGCAACGACGCCGAGATGCTGGCCTGGGCCGGTCGTGGGGTCGCCATGGGCCAGGCGCCGCTCGAGGTGCGGCAGATCGCGGACGCGGTGACCGGCACGTTCGCCGACGGGGGACTGGTCACCGAGCTGCGCCGCTGGTTCTGAGTGGCCGAGCGCCGGGCGCTCTGGCTCAGTCGGTCGTGGGCTCAGTCGGTCGTGGACGGTGCCGACTCGGCCGCTGCCCGGTCGGCCGCTCGACCCTCCGGCTCGGTCCCTGGGTCGTCCGCCGCCCGCGTCGCCAGACGCGTGACTCCGAGCACCATCACCGCCAGGCCGGCGACCTCGAAGACCATCGTGGCCGGGGAAGCGAACAGCTGCTCACCGAAGACGACCAGTCCGAAGCTCAACGAGACCAGCAGCTGGACGATGTTGAGGACCGGGGCGGTCACCGACAGCCGGGTCGCCTGATACGCCCGCTGGTTCAACAGGATCGCGGTGGCACCGACGCCGATCAGCACCCACGTCGACCACTCGGTGAGGATGGCTCCCGCACCCTTGCCGGCCTCTGTCGTGGTCAGCTTGACCAGTCCTGCCACCAGCCCGAAGCAGAGGCCGGCGCCGGTGGCCAGCAGCACCCCGCGGCGCAGCGGCCGACCGGATGCCCGGCGACCGGCCAGTCCCAGGCCCGCCACGACGGCGAGGCCGGCGCCCACCATGACCAGCGCGAGGTCGTCCCGCGGTGGCTGCGGGTCGACGGGACGCAGCGCCCCGATGAAGAGCGCCAGACCGGCCCAGGTGACTCCGGCCCAGCCCAGCTCACCGCGCGACGGGAGGCGACGATCGATCGCGGAGCGGGCGAAGACGGCGAAGACGATGCCGCTCAAGATGATCGGCTGCACGACGGTGAGGTCGCCGCGGCTCAGGGCGAGGGCGTGCAGGCCGAAGGCCGTGGCGCACAGCAGCGCACCGATCGCCCAGCTCGGTCGGCGGAGCAGCGCCGCCGCCATGGCCCGCTTGGACGACGTGGGTGCCGCGCCGGCCGAACGGTGCTGCAGCGAGCTGCCCAGAGCGAACAGCGCGGCCGACGCCAGCGCGACGAGCACCACCGAGAACACCTGTCCGCCTCCATCCGCCGTGCCACCACGGCCCTGCTGCCCGTCCGAGCGCGGAACGGCGCCGGTCGAGTGTGCTCTTACCCACCAAGGACGCCGTCGATCAGCCGGATGTCATCCCCGTCCGGTTGGGGTTCGGCTGGGTGGGCAGGTCAGCCGGCTCCCGGCGGATCGCCGGCCGCTCGCCCGGCCGAGGTCAGGTTGCCGGCGGCCCAGGCCAGGTGGTCGTGCACGGCCGTGGTCGCGGCGGCGGGGTCGCCGGCCTCGATGACGTCCACGATGACGTCGTGCCGCGGGACGTCCATGTTGCCGACGGCTCGATCCTGGCCGGCGTACATGATCGACATCCGGATCGATCCCTCGAGTCCTTCCCAGGTGTGCAGCAGCGACTCGTTCCCGGTCAGGCGGCACAGGGCACGGTGGAAGGCGAGGTCGGACTCGATCCGCTGCTCGAGATTCTCCTCCTGGATGGCTCGGGCCATCTCGCCCAGCAGTGCGCGCAGCTCGGCCACGATCTCGCTCCGCGGGTCGACGCCGGCCAGGATCCCGGCCGCGAGACCCTCCAACGAGGCACGGACGGCGAAGACGTCGCTGATCTCCTTGGGCCCGAGGCGGCGCACGAACAGCCGACCCCGCGACCTGGCCACGAGCAGCCCCTCCTGCTGCAGCTGACGCATGGCCTCGCGGAGGGTGCCGCGGCTGATGCCGAGCCGGTCGGACAGCTCGGTCTCCACCATCTGCGACTCCGGCGGGATCTGCCCACTGGTGATGGCGGTCCGCAACGACACCAGTGCCTGTTCGCGCAGATTGGTCTTGGTGAGACCCGTGAGCGAGGCGGTGATGGTCAAGGCGATCCTCCGGTTCCGGCGACGCGTCGTCGACAGATGTCTGTCGACAACTGTACGGGAGCGCGCCGCCGGGACCGTCCCGCGAGGGTCAGGACGCGACGAGCCCGAGGACGCGCTCCACGATCCGGTCGGTGGCCAGGCCGTAGCGGTCGTGCAGGGTGGGCAGCGCGCCGGCGTCGAGGAACTGGTCGGGGAGGGCGACGGGCTCGATCCGCCGCCCGACGCCGGCCCGGGCGGCGGCCGCCGCCGTCGTCTCGAACAGTCCGCCGATCTCCGTGTGGTTCTCGCAGGTGAGCACCAGCCGGTCGGTGTCGATCTCGGCCAGCACGGTCGCGGCGTCGAACGGCTTGAGGGTGGGGGAGTGGACGACCGAGACGTCGACGTGGTGCTCGGCGAGACGCTCGGCCGCCTGCAGGGCGCGCATCGTCATCAGCCCGCTGGAGATGAGCACGACGTCCCGGCCGGGCCGCAGGACCTTGGCCTTGCCGAGCTCGAAGGTGTAGTCGTACTCGTCCAGGACGGTGGGCACCTTGCCGCGGAGCAGCCGGAGATAGGTCGGTCCGGGGGTGGCGGCGAGCTGGGGAACGGCCTGCTCGATGTCGACGGAGTCGCACGGGTCGACGATGGTGAGCCCGGGGATGCCGCGGAAGATGGCGACGTCCTCGGTGGCCTGGTGGCTGGGTCCGTAGCCGGTGGTCAGACCGGGGAGCCCGCCGACGACGTTGACGTTGAGCCCGGGCTCGGCGGCGTCCAGGCAGAGGAAGTCGTACGCGCGACGGGTCGCGAAGACGGAGTAGGTGGAGGCGAACGGGATCAGCCCGGCTTCGGCGAACCCGGCTGCCGCACCGAGGAGCAGCTGCTCGGCCATGCCGAGCTGGAAGAACCGCTCGGGGAACTCGGCGGCGAAGACGTGCATGTCGGTGTACTTGGCCAGGTCCGCGGACAGTCCGACGATCCGGTCGTCGGCCTGGGCGGCCTTGACCAGCGCGTGCCCGAACGGCGCGGGCGTCGTCTTCTGGCCGGGGTCGGCGAAGGAGGCGATCATCGCCGAGGTCTTCAGCTTCGGGGCGCCGGTCGGGGTGGTGGCGGTCATCGGTTCGATCCTTCCGGTGCGCCGAGAGCGAGCTGCTCGCGGCAGATCTGCCATTCGTGTGCGTCGATGCGCATGAAGTGCGCCTTCTCGCGGTTCTCCAGCAGCGGCACGCCGAAGCCGACCTTGGTGTCGCAGAGGACGACCGACGGCTGCCCCTGGGGGGCGGCGGCTGCGTCGGCGGCGTCCAGGGCGGCCACCACCGCGTCGACGTCGTTGCCGTCGACGCGCTCGACGTGCCAGCCGAACGCGGCCCACTTGTCGTGGATCGGCTCGATGGACAGCACGCCGGCGGTCGGGCCGTCGGCCTGCAGGGCGTTGATGTCGACCAGGGCGGTCAGCTGCCCGAGCCGGTGGTGGACCGCGCCCATCGCGGCCTCCCAGGTGGAGCCCTCGTTCAGCTCACCGTCGGACAGGAAGTTGTAGACCCGCGACGTCGAGCCACGGTGCCGCAGGCCCAGGGCCAGACCGACGGCGATGGGAAGGCCGTGACCGAGCGACCCGCCGGAGATCTCCATCCCGGGGGTGTAGGTGGCCATCCCCGACATCGGCAGCCGTGAGTCGTCCGACCCGTACGTGGCCAGCTCCTCGAGGGGGACGATCCCGGCCTCCGCCAGCGCCGCGTACAGGCCGATGGCGTAGTGACCGGTGGACAGCAGGAACCGGTCCCGGCCGTCCCAGTGCGGGTCGTCGGCGCGGTAGCGCAGTCGGTTGGCGTAGACGGCGGCGAGCATGTCGGCCGCACCGAGCGCCTGGCCGACGTAGCCCTGACCCTGCTCCTCGCCCATGTTCAGCACGTCGTGGCGCATCCGGTAGGCGAAGCGGCGCACCTCGGCGGACCGGGCCGCGCGCTCGTCGACGGCGGTGACGTCCTGCGGGGTGGTGATGTCGGTGCTCACTGGTGGTTCTCCTTGAGGATCGGGGCCGAGTCGGGCAGCGGGTGGTCGACCGAGACGTGGACCGGGGCGTCCGTGGCGGCGCGGGCCAGCTCCCGCTCCGCGCGGCCGTACGTCTCCCGGGTCACGAGGGCGGCGATCAGGCCGATCAGCGCGTACAGGCTGAAGAGCAGAGCCGGACCGACCCAGCCGAACTTCAGGTAGAGCAGGGTCGTGATGAACGGGGTGAAGCCGGACACCATGGCCGAGATCTGGTAGGCCAGGGAGGCGCCGGAGGCGCGACGGGCGGCGGTGAACAGCTCGGGGAACCAGGCGCCCTGGGAGCCGGCCAGAGCGTTCTGGGAGACCGTGTAGGAGATCACGATGGCCAACCCGATCAAGATCACGACGCCGGTGTTGGCGAGGGCGAACATCCCGATCCCCCAGAAGACCCCGAAGGCGGTGACGGCCAGGTAGAGGGGGCGGCGGCCGATCCTGTCCGTCAGGGCCGCCCAGCCCAGGGTGGCGCCGATCCCGAGGGCGGCGGCGATGCAGAGGGCGGTGAGGGTCTGGATCCGGGTGGTCAGCTCGTTGGTGTTGAGGTAGCTGATCATGTACGTGATCGAGACGGCGTAGCCGGCGGTCTCGGCGATCCGCAGGCCGATGCCGCGCAGGATGTTCTTCCAGTCGTAGCGGATCGAGTCCATGACCGGTGACTTCGCGATCGTGCCGGCCTCCTTGACCTCCTCGAAGACCGGGGACTCCGGCACCTTCGAGCGGATGATCAGGCCCACGGCGACCAGGACGATGCTGGCCAGGAACGGAACCCGCCAGGCGAGGGCGTCGCCGAGGTGGACGCTGAACAGGAACACCAGGTTGGCCAGCAGCAGGCCGACGGGGAAGCCGGCTTGCACGATGCCGGTGTGGCGCCCCTTGGATCGCCACGGCGCGTGCTCGTACGCCATCAGGATCGCGCCACCCCACTCCGCGCCGAACGCGAGCCCCTGGATGATCCGCACGACGACCAGCAGCACCGGGGCGAGGACGCCGACGGTCTGGTACGTCGGCAGCAGACCGATGGCGAAGGTCGCCAGGCCCATCACGATCAGCGACGCCACCAGCACCGGCTTGCGGCCCACCCGGTCGCCCAGGTGACCGCCGAGGATGCCGCCGATCGGGCGGGCGGCGAAACCGACACCCAGCGTGGCGAACGCCGCGAGCGTGCCGGTCATCGGGTTCTCACTGGGGAAGAACGCGGTGCCGAAGTACAGGGCGGCGGCCGTGCCGAAGCCGATGAAGTCGTAGGTCTCGATCACCGCCCCGACCGACGAACCGACGGCGACCTTCTTCGCGTCGGTGGTCCCACCGACAGGGCCTCGCATCTGCAGAGCAGCGTTGCTCATCCGCACTCCTGATTGACGATCCCGAGCTCCACTGCGTCGGGGCGTGACCACATCCTGCGGCAGTCCCTGCCTCATTGTCAACAGTCAACGAACAACGTTGACAAATGTCGGCTTCGACTTCTACCGTCGAGTCACCAACCGTGCAGCCGGTCGTCGGACCGGCACCAGGAACCAGGAGTGGGCGATGACGCCACAGCGGACCGCAGTCGTGACCGGAGCAGCCTCGGAGCGGGGGATCGGGCGCGCGACAGCTCGTCGCCTGGCCGAGGACGGCTGGGCGATCGTCGTGCTCGACCTCGACGCCGAGGCGGCCGCCGGCGCCGCCGGGGCGATCGCCGCCGAGTACGGTGTGGCCACGTTCGCCCATGGCGTGGATGTCGCTGACGAGCTGTCGGTGACGGCGGCTCAGCGGGCCGTCTCCGCCCAGGTGACCGCCGGGCAGCTGCCCGTGGTCGGCGCCGTCGTCAACATCGCGGGCATCACCTCACCCGTCCCGTTCCTCGACACCACCCTCGCCCTGTGGAACAAGGTGCTGGCGGTCAACGCCACCGGCACCTACCTGGTCACCAAGGCGTTCCTGCCCGAGCTCCTCGCGGCGGGCTGGGGCCGGATCATCACCATGTCCTCGGTGTCGGCCCAACGCGGTGGCGGCGTGTTCGGCAAGGTTCCCTACTCCGCGGCCAAGGCGGCGCTCCTCGGGTTCACCAAGGCCCTGGCGCGCGAGCTCGGCGACAGCGGGGTGACCGTCAACGCCGTTGCTCCCGGGGCCGTCGACACCGACATCCGCGTCGGCAGCACCGACGAGGACGAGGCCGCCATCCGCAGCAGCGTCCCCGTCGGGCGCACGGCGACCACCCGCGAGGTGGCCTCGGCCATCGCCTATCTGTGCGGTGAGGACCAGGCCTACCTGACCGGCATCACCCTCGACATCAACGGGGGCAGCCACCTGCACTGAGCCGGGCCGCGCCGAGCCTCGAGCCCGCAGCCAGGCCGAGCCGGACCCAGACCCGGGTGAACGTGAGGGAACGCCCACCCGAGGCCCTGCGGTCTCCCAGGTGAGCGTTCTCTTGAAACGTATCGAAGATCAGGCCGCAGCGCGACGGCTACCTGAGTTTTCGGAAAGAATTTCTGCGGTGGCGCGCTGGACGGCGGCCCGGGTGGGCCGCACACCGGACCCGCCGGTCAGCGGCGCGGGCTCGTTCCGCTCCCGCCGAAGGTGCCGCTTCACCGTGGACAGCGAGCAGCCGAGCCGGCGGGCGATGCGCTCCAGGCTCTCGTCCGGATGCGTACGCCGCAGCCGTACGACCTCGTCGTGGTCGACCGACCGTTGCCCGCCGACGACTCCCGCCAGGCTGTCGAAGTCCTCCGCCTCCACCTCGATCCCGAGCCGGGCGCGGATCGCTCCCCGCTGCCGCGGCGTCGTCCCGGCCACGAAGCCGGCCACGTCGTACTCGACCACGGCGCGGTAGAGGCACGCGGTGAGCACCGGGCAGCCGGCGCAGATCTCGGTGGTCTCTGCGGCCAGGGCTGCGTAGCGGTGACGCGCCCTGGCCGGCGCGCTGGCGACCGGTTCCGCCTCCAGGGCGGGGTCGAGGAACAGCTCGGGAGCGTCTGCGCACGCGGGACGGTCCCGGTCCTCGCGGTGTCGGGCCTCGGCGGACCGGCTCGGCAGAGAGGCGGCCAAGCGCGCGGCGGCAGAGGGGGCGGACGTCTCGATGACGGGGAAGGTGGGGCGGTCGACGACGATGGTCATGCGATCTCCAAGGGTCTTCTCGGCGCTTACGGGGCGCGGATGAGACGTTCCTCCTCGTCGATCGGTTCCCTCCGCGCTACAGAAGATCCGGTTCGGACCTTCTGCTGCTCCCGAGTCGATTGACGGCGTAGTGATACATCGCCCGGCGATCCATTCGCTGTGACCTACCTCTCACGCCGCGGCGGCGCGGCCGTGGGCTCATCCGGCGGGAGCACCCTCACAGGTACATCCCCCCGCTGCCCGAGGACGGTGGTCCGGCGTGCTGGGCGTCGGACTGACCTGCGGGCAGGGCCCGCCGCATCTGCTCCAGCTGGGCGCGCGCCGCCATCTGCTGGGCGAACAACGCGGTCTGGATGCCGTGGAACAAGCCCTCGAGCCAGCCGACGAGCTGGGCCTGGGCGATCCGCAGCTCGGCGTCGGTGGGGGTGGTGTCCTCGCTGAACGGCAGCGTGATCCGCTCCAGCTCGTCGGCGAGCTCCGGGGCGAGCCCTTCCTTCAGCTCCTCGATCGAGGCCGCGTGGATGCTGCGCAGGCGCTGGCGGCTGGCCTCGTCGAGCGGTGCGGACTTCACCTCGTCCAGCAGCTGGCGGATCATGCTGCCGATCCGCATCACCTTCGCGGGCTGCTCCACCATGTCGGTGACCGACTTCGGTTCGTCCGCGGCGTCCTGCACCTCGGCGCTCGGGGGGCCTTCGACGGCCATCGACGTGGGCGTGACCACGTAGACCCGGCCGTCATCGGTGGTTCCGGCGATCCCACGGGCGTTGGGGTCCTCGGCGGGCTGCTGTTCGGTGGTCATGCACGAGATCCTAGATCCGGCGTCCGACGGCCCGCGGACCCCGCGAACCGGCCGAAACTCGGTGGTGGAGTGTCCGTGCGCACTCCTAGGGTGTTCTGGTCATGCACGATTTCCCGCCGGTCGTCCCGGAGTTCACCGCCACCGCAGCGGCCGACGGATCAGCTCGTCGGGCCGAGGTCGGCGCGCGCCGGGAGAACTTCGGGGACCCCGACACGAGGTCCGCCTCGCGTTATCTGTGGTGGCTGCTGCGACAGCAGTGGCCACTGCTGGTGCTGCTCTGCTTCCTCGCGATGCTGCAGTGGCTCCCGGGCGCCCTGGGTCCGTACCTGGTCGGTCAGATCATCGACGTGGGGATCCTGGGCGGCGATTCCGCAGCGGTCTGGCGGTACGCGGCCGGTCTGCTCGGGTTGGCCCTGCTCGGCGTCACCGCCGGCGTCATCGGACACACGATGGTCGTCCGGTCCTGGCTGATCGCGATGTACGGGTCGATGAAGCTCGTCACGCGGAAGACGACCCAGATGGGCCACGTGCTGCCCCAGCGGGTGCCGACCGGCGAGGTGCTCAGCGTGGCCGGCGGCGACTCCGACCAGATGGGCGCCCTGACCGAGGTGCTGACCCGCGCGGTCGGTGCCCTGCTCGCCTACCTGGTGATCGCCGGCATCGTGCTGCGGACGTCGCTGGAGCTCGGCCTGGTGGTGCTGCTCACCGCTCCGCTGCTGGTGATCCTGGCCATGCCCCTGCTCAGGCCGTTGGAGCGTCGCCAAGAGCTCGAGCGGACCCGACTGTCCGACCTGACCTCGCTGGCGACCGACATCGTCGCCGGTCTGCGGATCCTCCGCGGCATCGGCGGGGAGCGGACGTTCGCGGGGAACTACACCACCCAGTCCCAGCTGACCCGGGCGTCGGCCGTGTCGGCCGGCCGCTGGCAGGCGGCCGTCGACGCCACCAGCGTGCTGTTCTCCGGGCTGTTCCTGGTCACGCTGACGGTTCTCGGTGCGCGGCAGGTCTCCGCCGGGCAGCTGCAGATCGGTCAGCTGGTCAGCTTCTTCGGCTACGCGGTCTTCATGGTCTGGCCGATCCAGACCTTCTTCGAGCTCGCCCAGAAGTGGGTCCGGGCCATGATCGCGGCCCGCAAGACGGTCGCCGTGATGGAGCAGCAGCCGCCGTGGCGCGAGCCCGGACAACCGCTCGTGCTGCCCTTCGGTGCCGAGCTGGTCGACCACGACTCGGGGTTCGTCGCCGAGCCGGGCAGGTTCACCATCGTCGTCTCCGGCACGCCCGAGGACTCGGCGCAGCTGGCGGATCGGCTCGGCCGCTACCTGCCCAGCGACCACGACCCGGTCAGCCTGGACGTCGAGGAGGGGCTGACCGGCCGGGCCGCTCGCCGGGCGCGACGCCAGAAGAGCGAGGAGCGGGACCGGCTGAAGGCCCGCGACGCCGAGCTCGCCAGTCGCCGCTGGGGTGTGACCCTCGGTCCGGTCGATCTCGCGGACGTGCCGATCGGCGACGTCAGGAACCGGATCCTGGTCAGCCACACCGGGGCGAGCGTCTTCGCCGGGACCCTGCAGGACACGATCGACCCGGCCGGCCGGCTGAGCCGGGAGCAGGCCGAGCGCGCTCTGCTGACCGCCGCCGCCGAGGACGTGTTCGACCTGATGCCCGGCGGTTGGCAGGGCGTCATCGACGAGCGCGGACGGGGGCTGTCGGGCGGTCAGCGTCAGCGGTTGGTGCTGGCCCGCGCGCTCGCGCAGGACCCGGAGATCCTGGTCCTGGTCGAGCCGACGTCGGCGGTGGACGCGCACACGGAGGCCATGATCGCGGGCCGGCTGGCCGACCACCGGCGGCACCGGACCACGATCGCGATGACGGTCTCGCCGCTGCTGCTGCACCACGCCGACCGCGTCGCCTTCCTGCAGGACGGCAGGGTCGCCGACGTGGGCACGCACGAGGAGCTGCTCGCGCGCAACGCCGGCTACCGCCACGTCGTGGTCCGCGCCCTCGACGCCCCCGATCCCACCAGCCCCGACAACGACCCCGAACCCGACCACCCTGAACCCGACCACGACCACGACACAGACAGGCTCCACTCGTGACCGACCTGGCCACCCGGCTGCCCGGGTCCGCCGAGACCTGGCGCCAGGCACCCGCCCCGGCTCGGGTGCCGGACTCGCTACGGCCTCCGACGGACGGCACCGCGGGCGATCGCCTGCGCGCCTGGCGGGGTCGGCACCTGGAGCGGGAGCAGCGGGCCCGGGACACGTACGCGTCGTCCCGGAACCCCGAGCGCGGGCTGCCGGTGGCCAGCACGCCCGCCGTCGTGGCCTTCCTCAAGGACCTGCTGGCCGACCGACGCTGGATGGTCGCTCTGCTGCTCACTCTGCACGCCCTCGCCGCGGTCGCCGGCCTGACCGTGCCGCGCATCCTGGGTGCCCTGGTCGATGACGCCGCGGAGCCCGGGACACCGGTCGCTCGGCTGACCTCCCTGGGACTGGCCGTGGGTGTGGTCGTGGTGATGCAGTCGATCCTGACGTTCGGGGCCCTGCTCGCCTCGACGGTGCTCGGTCAGGACGTCCTGGCCGGCGCCCGTGAGCACATCGTCCGCACGGTGCTGCGGTTGCCGCTGGGCCGGGTGGAGAGCGCGAGCTCAGGCGACCTGGTCACGCGGGTGACCCGGGACGTCTCCACCATGAGCGAGAGCGTGCGGTTCGGCCTCCCAGAGGTCGTGATCGCCGCGGTCACCACCGTGCTGACGGTGGTGGCCATGCTGCTGAACTCGGCGCTGCTGACGCTGCCGCTGCTGTTCACCGCCCCGCTGCTGGTGATCGGGGTCCGCCGCTATCTGAAGCGGGCGCCGAAGGGCTACATCACCGAGGGCTCGACCTACTCCACCATCAACACGACACTGACGGAGACGGTCGAGGGCGCCCGGACGGTCGAGGCCTTCGGCCTGCAGCGCAACCGCGTGGTGATCGGGGACGAGGACATCGCGGTGTCGGCGCAGGCCGAGCGCTACACGATGGCGCTGCGCAACATCCTCTTCTCCTTCATCGGACTGGCGTACGACACCCCGCTGGTGATGGTCATGGTGCTGGGGGCGGTCGGCTACAGCCAGGGGTGGCTGACCCTGGGGCAGATCACCGCGGCGACCCTGTACGTGCAGGCGCTGGTCGAGCCGCTGGAGCGGCTGATCCGCAACCTGGACCGGTTGCAGGTCGGTGTGGCCTCGACGACCCGGCTGCTGGGCATCGCCGAGGTGCCGCAGGACCGGGTGGCCGGCGACGAGCAGCCGGACGGCACCCAGCTGGTGGGTCGGGATCTGCGGTTCTCCTACCGCGAGGGTCACGAGGTCCTGCACGGGGTCTCGCTGGAGCTCACGCCGGGTGAGCGGCTGGCCATCGTCGGACCCAGCGGATCGGGGAAGTCGACCCTGGGACGGCTGCTGTCGGGGATCAACCCGCCAGGGTCGGGCCGGGCCACGGTCGGCGGTGTCGATCTGGTCGCGCTGCCGCTGGACCAGCTGCGGACCGAGGTCGCGCTCGTGACCCAGGAGCACCACGTGTTCTCCGGCACCATCCGGGACAACATCGTGCTGGCCCGGGAGGACTCCTCCGACGAGGACGTGGTCGAGGCGCTGCGGGCGGTGGACGCGTACGACTGGGTGGACAAGCTGCCGAAGAAGCTGCGCACCGTGATCGGGGCGGGCAACCTGTCCCTGACGCCGGCGCAGGCGCAGCAGGTGGCCCTGGCCCGGTTGGTGGTGGCCGACCCGCACACCCTGGTGCTCGACGAGGCGACCTCGTTGATCGACCCGCGGACGGCACGGCACCTGGAAGGGTCGATGGCGTCGCTGTTGGACGGCCGGACGGTGGTGGCGATCGCCCACCGGCTGCACACCGCGCACGACGCCGACCGGATCGCCGTGGTCATCGACGGTCGCATCGCCGAGCTGGGCAGTCACGACGAGCTGGTGGCCGCCGATGGCGAGTACGCCGCCCTCTGGCGCGCCTGGACCAGCTGACCGAAGAGCTCGACGAGAACGACCCGGCCCTGCGTCAGGCCTGGCCGCCGTCGAAGTAGGCGACCAGGTCCGGGGCGAGCTCGGGCACCGCTCGGGCCGAGCCGTCGGCCCGCAGGGACGCGGTGGCGGTCACGCCGGCAGCCACCGCCTCCCGGGCGGCGACCGGGGAGGTCTGGGTGGGCTCGCCGGTGCGGACGAAGCGGAGGAACTCGGCGACCATCACCGCGTCCGCACCACCGTGGCCCTCCGGGGTGCCGGTGATCGCGACCTCGGTGTCGGGGCGGGCCCAGCTCTCGTGCCGCCGGTCCCAGACGGCGATCCGGCCGCCGGGACCGTCGCCGAAGTTCTCCACCCGGCCGGCGTCACCGATCACGGTGTAGCTGCGCCAGTAGTCGGGCGTGAAGTGGCACTGCTCGTACGAGGCCAGGACACGGTTGTCGAGCTCCATCAGCATCATCGACAGATCCTCGACGTCGACGGTCGGGTTGAGGCCGGTCAGCGCCGCGGGGGGCCAGCCCGAGGGGTCGTACCAGTCGGTCATCCGGGCCTCGCCGGGCTCCCGCCGCGCGCTGATCGACCCGTACACCGAGAGCCGCCCCATGGCCGAGGTCCGGCGGGTGTAGCCGCCGGCCAGCCAGTGGATGACGTCCAGGTCGTGGGCACCCTTCTGCAGCAGCAGGCCCGTCGAGTGCCGTCGGTCGGCGTGCCAGTCGCGGAAGTAGAAGTCACCGCCGTGGCCGACGAAGTGGCGGCACCAGACCGACCGCACGGTGCCGATCCGGCCGCTGGTGACGACGTCCCGCAGCTGGCGGACGACGGGCATGTGCCGCATGTTGTGCCCGACGTAGAGCCGGGTCCTGGTGCGGTACGCCGTGGCCAGCACGTCGTCGCAGTCGGGGATCGTGGTGGCCAGCGGCTTCTCGCAGAAGACGGGGACACCGGCCTCCAGCGTGGCGACAGCGATGTCGTGGTGGGTGTCGTCGGGACTCAGCACCATGACCGCCTCGACCCCGGAGGCGAGCAGCTCGTCCAGCGAGTCGGCGATCGCCAGCTCTCCGCCGAGGGCCCGCCGCGCGTCGGTGCGCCCCCGTTCGCTCGGGTCGAGGACCATCGTCACGACGCCCAGCCCCGACTCGACCACGGAACGGGCGAGCGAGGCGCGCAGGCCGAAGCCGACCACCCCGACGCGAACCGGCTGCACGCCGACCGCCGCCGTCATGGCTTGCTGACCGTCAGGACCACCTTGCCGAGGTTGTCACCCGACTCCAGATGGGTGTGCGCATCGGCGACCTGGGCCAGGCGGAAGCGGGACTGAGGGGCCGGCGCGATCGACCCGTTGCCGATCAGCGGCCAGATCGCTTCCTCGACCCGGCGGCAGATCGCAGACTTCTCCTCGACCGGACGGCTCCGCAGCGTGGTGGCGATCACCCGCCCCCGAACAGCCAGCAGTCGACCCAGGTCGAGGGTGCCCTGGCGGCCGCCCTGCAGCCCGATCACCACCAGACGGCCGTCGACGGCGAGCAGCCCGACGTGGTCACCGAGATAGGTCGCCCCCATCACGTCCAGGATCACGTCCGCCCCCTTCCGACCGGAGAGGTCCCGGACCGCCGCGATCCAGTCGTGGCGGTAGGAGATGGCCAGGTCGGCCCCGATCGAGCGGCAGTAGGCGAGCTTGTCGGGGGTGCCGGCGGTGGCCGCGACCGTCGCGCCCAGCGCCTTGGCGTACTGCACGGCCATCGAGCCGATGCCGCCCGCCCCTCCGTGGATCAAGACGACGTCGCCGTCGCCCACCTCGGCGATGTCGAAGTTCGACACGACGGTGGCCGCGACCTCGACCAGACCGGCGGCGGTCACCAGGTCGACCCCCTCCGGCACCGACAGCAGCTGCCCGACGGGGACGGTGACGTACTCCGCGTAGCCACCGGAAGCCAGCAGGGCCAGACAGGGATCGCCCACCGTCCAGCGGCCGCCCGCGTCGGAGCCGAGGGCGCTGACGTAGCCGGAGCACTCCATGCCCAGCACGTCGTCGGCCCCGGGCGGCGGCGGATAGTGCCCCTGGCGCTGCAACAGGTCCGCCCGGTTGATGCCCGCCGCGACGACACGGACCAGCACCTCGTCGGGCCGGGGCACCGGCACGGGACGGTCGGCGAGGGTGAGCTGCCCGGGACCACCGGGCTCGGGAACGCTGACGGCCTGCATCCGGCCAGCGTGCCACACG
This sequence comes from uncultured Actinomycetota bacterium, assembly GCA_963794405.1. Taxonomy (GTDB): domain Bacteria; phylum Actinomycetota; class Actinomycetes; order Propionibacteriales; family Propionibacteriaceae; genus Microlunatus. The sequence continues at coordinate 1,467,230 of CAWCDP010000009.1, read as the reverse complement.
GGCCGTCCGCCGCCCGGCCGTGCGTGACCGCTGTCGGTCAGGACGGTCCGGGCCCGTCGACACCGTTAGGATGTCGCCGACGTGGGCGAGGTCGCATAGTGGACTAGTGCAGCCGCCTTGAAAGCGGCCGAGTGGCTCAACACCGCTCCGTGGGTTCGAATCCCACCCTCGCCGCCCATCCATCCCGTGCCGACGACCCGAGGACACGACACCAGGTGAGCAATCCGGCTCTACGACCCGAGGACCAGCAACGGTTCGTGCTGCGGGCCAGCCCGCCGCTGCGCGCGTACCTGATCGCCGCTGTCGGCTCGATCGCCGGCGCCGTGCTCATCGTGGGCTGGCAGTCCGGGTGGCCTCTCGGGCTCGGCATCGTCGGTGTGGTGATCGGCATCCTCGCTCTGCTGCTCGCGGCCACGGCCACCGTGCTGACTTGGCGCTTCCAGACGACCCTGCTCGTGGCCCGCGACACGTTGACGCTCACCTCGGGCCGTCGACGCACGGTGTTCAGCTGGCGCGACATCGCCGAGATCAACGTCAAGGGCGCTCGGCTGATCGTCACCCCGGTCGGCGGCGGCCGAGCGACGGTCGCGTACGTGAACCCGCGACAGGTCTCCCAGCCGTCCTTCCAGGCGGTCGGTGCGCTGCTCGCCGAACGACTGGACGCCAGCCGCGGCTACCACGTCGACTGACGCCTTTGCCGGCCCGGACCTCAGGGCCGGTACGTCAGCGCGCCGGCTGGGCGGTGGCGGCCACCGAGGGCTGGTAGGCGCACGAGTCGGCGATGTCCTCGCTGGCCTTGCCGTCGCCGCCGGACTTCGGGGACGCCGACTTCGCCTTCTTGCTCGCCGACGGCGAGGGTGAGGCCTTCTCCTTCTTGGTCTCCTTGACCGCCGCCTTCACCCGCTGCCGCATCAGGTCGTAGTCCGGGTTGGGGCTGGAGAAGCCGTCCACGCCGTGCTTGAAGACCACGCTGCGGACGTTGCCGTCCTTGACCCGCAGGGAGAGGTCGACCATCAGCGGCAGCACCTCCCGCGGCATGTCGGTCTTCACGATGTCCTTGCCGGCCTTGGCGATGTCCTCGTAGCGGGCCAGCATGTTCGCCGGGTTGGCCTGCTTGATCACGGCGTCGATGACGCAGCGCTGCCGGTCCATCCGGGCGAAGTCGTCCGAACCGTAGCGACCGCGGGCGTACCAGAGAGCCTCGCGGCCCTTGAGGTGCTGGTTCGGGCCCGGCTTCAGGTACTCGTCCGGGGGCCGGTGGAGATCGGTGTTGCCGCCGATCGGGATGTAGGTGTTGATGTTGACCGTGATGCCGCCCAGCGCGTTGATCATCTTCTCGAAGCCGGCCAGGTTGATCTCGACGTAGTAGTCGATGTCCAGTCCGGTGGCCTCACCGACCGACAGCTTCATCACGTCCGCGCCGAGGTTGTCGGTCTCACCCAGCAGGTCCTTGGGGATGCGCGCGGGCACGTTGTCGTACATGGCGTTGAGGAAGAACTCGGGGTTGTTGCCGTCCCCGTCGGTGAAGCCGTTCGGGTAGTACTTGTGCAGCGGGCTGTCGCTCGGGAAGGGCATCCGGCCGGTGTTCCGCGGCAGGCTGATCAACGTCGTGTCGCCCGTCTTCGTGTCGATGCTGGCCACGATCACGGTGTCGGTCCGGGTGCCGGTGCGGCCCTTGCCGGCGTCTCCGCCGAGGAGCAGCAGGTTCAGCCGCGGCTTCTTCGCCCACGGATCGACACTCGGCTTCGGCTCGCCCGGCTGCTCGGTGGCTCCGCCGGTGTCCCAACCGCTCGGCCGGGTGGCCGACTTCGTGTCCTTCTCGCTCTTGAACACCGAGGCGACCAGACTCGCCTGGTCGTAGCTGTAGCGAGCCGCCACCGCCATCGGTGCGGCGACCGCGAACGCGAGCACGGCGACCAGCGCACCCCCGGCGATGCGCTGCATCCGGTTCGGGCTGCGCCGCAGCGCGAGATGGGTGGCGACCACGACGCCGACCCAGGCGACAGCGGTGATCACCAGGGCGACCGCCAGCCCGTTCAACATGGAAGGACGGAACGCCACCTCGGCCACAGCCTGCGGATCGGTGATCGCCCAACCGGCGAGGACGACGACGGCGCCGACGAAGATCGCCAACACGATGACACCGGCCACCCGTCGCTTCGCCGCGATCAGCCCGAGACCCGGGATCAGGGTGCCGGCGACGGTGTACGCCATGGCGCGTCGGAAATGGTCATCGGACAGGGCACGACGGGGAACACGACCGGGCGGCCCTGCGACCGGCTGCTGCTCGTCCGTCATGCACCCTCCATCGATCTGCCCGCCGAATGTCTGCGCTCACGCCGTGGGTCCCAGCGTGTCGCTGCCCCGTTGTGGTCCGGCGTCTGCTAACGCATGCGCGCGTTCACTGTACGTGTGACCAGGTCGTTCGCACCACGTGAAGCATTCATCGAGAGTTCGTGCTGCGCTCACGATGTGGCCATGATCACGACAGGGGAGGTGCTCGCTTTGCCCAGGCTGGCCCGCGTCGGTACGCTGTCCGGGCGGTTCTGCTCGTCTCCTGACGAGCTCTCTCGGACCGTACGCATGGGGAGGCGTCGCCTAGTCCGGTCTATGGCGCCCGCCTGCTAAGCGGGTTTGGGTCTTAAAGCCCATCGCGGGTTCAAATCCCGCCGCCTCCGCCACCTGCACCACTCGCCCGGGTCGACCACGGCCCGGGCGAGTGTCGTTCCCGGGGTGTCGATCGGGCCGGAGACTCCGTCACCCGCTCCGCGAGCCGCAGCCTCAGTGGAAGGCCGGCACGATCAGGTAGATGCCGAACAGCACCACACCTCCGGCGAGGGCCAGCAGCCCGTACCCGGCGGTCAGGATGCCGATCGAGCGGTGGTTCTGGTTGGCCGCCACGGTGGCCTGGGACACGAGTCGGATGCCGCCGGAGAGCAGCACCGTGAACACGACCGACGCGACGATGGCGACGACGGCGACGATGCCGAGGGCGGCCCAGTCGATCTTCATCGGTTGCGGATCCTCACCGGTGCGGGGGTCCGCATCAGGCGGCGCTCTTCTGCTTCTTGCGCTTGGGCTTGGCCGACTTCGGGCTGCCGAGCCGCGGGTCGTCGGGATAGGTGTCGGGGGCCGCGGAGGCGAGCACCAGCACGTCGGCGCTGTCGTTGACGTTGAGGTGGGTGATCTGGTTGCGGCGGGAGATGAGCCAGATGGCGGTGCACCCGGCGGCGAGCAGCGCCAGCAGGGCGATGACGCCGACGATCCCGTGACTGGACAGCAACGCCGCCAGACCGCCGACCAACGCGGCGCCGGGCATGGTGAGCAGCCAGGCGACACCCATCCGGCGCGCGACGCTCCACCTGACCTCGGCCCCGCGGCGTCCGAGACCCGAGCCGACGATGCTGCCGGTGGCCACGTGGGTGGTGGACAGACCGAAGCCGAGGTGGGCAGAGGCGAGGATGGTCGCCGTCGTGGCCGCGCCGGACGCCGCTCCCTGGGGCGTCTCGATCTCGACGATGCCCTTGCCCATGGTGCGCATGATCCGCCAGCCACCCGAGTAGGTGCCCAGACCGATGGCCAGGCCCGCGGCCAGCACGACCCACCACTGCGGACCCGTCCCGGAGGCCTGGAAGCCGGACACGATCAGCACCAGGGTGATGACGCCCATCGTCTTCTGGCCGTCGGAGGTGCCGTGGGCGAGGGCGACCATCGAGGCGGTGAACGCCTGGCCGTACTTGAAGCCGGTCTGACTGTGCTTGCCCGGGGTGGGTCGGGTGATCCGGTAGGCCAACGCGGTGGCTGCGGCGGCTCCGAGGCCGGCGACCACCGGGGCCACGACGGCCGGCAGCAGGACCTTGGACACGATCACCGAGTAGTTGACGCTGGACAGGCCCGCACCGACGATGACGGCTCCGACCAGGCCGCCGAACAGGGCGTGCGAGGAGCTGGACGGGAGTCCGAGCAGCCAGGTGAGCAGGTTCCACATGATCGCTCCGACCAGGCCGGCCAGCACGATGGGTGCGGTGACCAGCTGGTCGTCGAAGAACCCACCGGAGATGGTCTTGGCGACCTCGGTGGACAGGAAGGCGCCGACCACGTTGAGCACTGCGGCGATGATCACGGCCGTCCGCGGCTTGAGCGCCCCGGTGGCGATGGGGCCGGCCATGGCGTTGGCGCTGTCGTGGAAGCCGTTGGTGAAGTCGAAGATCAACGCGACGACGATGACGGTGATCACCACGAACAGCAGGCTCACGTGTGTCCCATCTCGGAACTGCGGGGGTCGCCGGCGTCGGTGAACACCGGGTTATGACTCGACTCGTACGCGACGAACGTGAGGTGAACGATAGATCACTGAGTCCTTCCTGTGCACGCGGATGCATACCAGTGGGCCAGTGGTGTTGGCAAAGTGAGATCTCTTACACCGTAAATCTTGCTGTCGCCGCTCGGCGGGTCCTTGATCGTCATCCGACTTGGGCATGTCTGCCCTGAGCCGCTAGAATCGGCGGTCGTTGCCGCGACGCGGGTCGTGACGGCAGCGGGCACCCGTAGCTCAACGGATAGAGCATCTGACTACGGATCAGAAGGTTGGGAGTTCGAATCTCTCCGGGTGCGCCAACAACAGCCCTGACCACATGTGGATTCAGTCAGTCTGGGCAACGCAGCCGAAGTGCCCCTGACAGCAACGGCGATCACAGGTCCTCGGACAACGCCCGATCCATCGCGTCCGCAGCCCCTCGCGCAGGGCAGCGGGCATCACATGCGAATACAGATCAGTCGTCATCGCCATGAACTCCTAGTCGAGCATGACTGGCACTGGCACGTACTCGCAGAGCCCGACGGCAACGACTTCTGCATCCTCCAGCTGCCCGCCGACTTCCCTTGGCCGACCACAACGTAGCTCCGCTGCACACGCTGTTCGCCGGTCCAGCTGACGACCCATGGGACCTGCAGTCTTGGGTCCGGTCACCCGTCCTGTCTGATCTGCTCGCGCCACACACAGTCGGATCCGAAGTTCGCGACCCAGAGCGAGCCGAAGGCAACTAGAGGAGAACCACCGTCACCCAACGGATCGGCTGCGTAACGCCCAACCCATTCGGCCATTCGCTGGGTCAATCCACACGACTAGCCCGTCGGCCGCGCGAAGCCACTCCCTCTTGTCCCCAGCGGCGGGCGGTTGGGCGACGCGATCCTGACCCCAGCGCGCCAACCACCGCTAGCAACCGATCACAGCGCTAACGGGCAGACCTGCGCCCACGCTGAGAGCCGCGAAGTGGCTCTGCAAGCGGTCCTCGTCTCAGTTCCCACCGTTCGCCGACGCTCGTCAGCGCGCAGCCGTTCACGATCATGCGAGAAGCGCATGAGCGGAGGGTCGCATACAGGTCTACTACATAGTTGGGAAGCGAGTCGCGGCGGGAGCCGACGTGTGAGCGAGACGAAGCGGTCACTGAATGACCAACTGAGTGACTGCGACCGAGGGCCACGCCGCGACATGCCCGGACACTTCGAGACTCGACGAGCGTAAGGTTGGGCAATCCGCCATCGCGCCAGGTCTCGTTTGCGGGCAGGGGTTAGGGCCTACTGCGGTCTGACAGAGCCCGAGAAGACGGACTTGTCGTGTTCAAAATCTATCGCGACCACAAAGACGACATCGTCCTGAGACTCCTCGGGCACAATAAACCCCCAGTCATGGGATATCGCCTCACCCGGCTCGACGAGGGCCATTCCCTCCGGCTCTCCCAATATGGGGACTTCGATGGCTGGGTTTTCATCGGGTCCGTAAGTCAGCGTCCCAGTCAATACCAGCTCGAGCCGCTTGGGGGACCCGTTGCTGACCCGGACAGTCAAGATCGTGTAAGGATCACCGGTATTGCCAGTATCGGTCTGGAAGGGGACGAGCTTCGCGTCCGCGATCTCAGTGACAGCGACCGCAACCCCATCGGCATGCTCATGCGTATCGTCAAACGAGATTGCCTGAGGTCTCGAGGAAGGTTGAGTTTCGGAGTTAGTCGGTTGTTCTTCGCCGGACTTTGTGGCTGGCTTGTCGATGCCGCACCCAACGACCAGGAGCACTGCGACCAGAGCTGTGATCCAGCGTGGTTTCGCTATGGCCCCATGCCCAGAGCCACCACGTCGCGGCGTCCCAACTTCAAGCGAGCGTCGGCGCGGTCCGGTGGTCGTGGGTGCGATCGCGAGCATCCGAGTCGCACAGGCGAGTCTTGGCAGCCTCATTCATCGCCTCCCCGGGTGGCGGGACACTAACCAATATTCCACTCTCCTCACGCTTCGGATTGCCGTCAAGGTCTGGGCCGAAGGCGGAGTTGGGTGTCCAGACCCGCAGTCATGCCACACCTCTCCAACAAGGTCGGTGGTCATACCAGATCACTCACAGGCAGTCGAGTGACAACGTTCGGCGTCGACGACATCGCCGCATCGCTGACACAACGCCTCGACCAAATCAAGTACTCTTCGCAGGCCGGGTCTACGGACAAGTCGGTCGAGCGAGATCCGACAGCGGTAGCGGCGTGCCCCCAGCGTGCCCCCAAGAGGGGTGAAACACGGTCGCTCACGGTCGCTGACGCCGCTCCCATCGGGCCCTACGACACGGATGGAGCCATTCCCCAAGCTAATGATGCTCTCGCGGACTCTGCTAACCAGTGCTAACTCACCTTCGGCCAGGCACGGACGCAGACCGGGAGTCCTGCCAATCGTGAAGCCCAGGGAACCCGCAAGGACGCCCGGAGCCCTCCCTAGGGATAACAAGGTGTGCCACCCGCCCGGTGCGTGGTGGCTGCAGTTCGTTGCCAAGGAATCTCGGGCGGGAGCACACTAAGCGTCAGGCGCATTGCAGCGCCCAGCCTGAGCGGAGGCACCATGTCTCGACCGTTGCTCTGCCTGATCAATCTCCACAACTGGACCACGGCCGAATACGATCCGAGTCGCCAGGTTGCGACTCGCAAGTGCTCCCGGTGTGGGGCTCAACGCGAGAGCAACAGCTCAAGAGAATCGGGATCGTGGAAGAGGCAGGAGCGCGGCGACTCCGGCCTCCCTCCCACGTACCCCGGCGTCTGACTTCATCGAGATACCTGGGGTCGGGAACGGTCACTCACGGCGAAGTCTCTGCGCGTCGAAGGACGCCGGTGGACGTGAGCAGACCCTTGGCCGCTGACTTCCAAGCTGGTCATGCCAGACGTGACGACGGTCTCGAGATGTACGACCGGGTTGCACGAGATCCGCATACGTGAGTGGAGACCAGCTATGTAGAACCACGAGAATCAAGCCTTCCGCAGCGGCAACGCTGGGCCTCGCTCACGTTCCCAAGGTGATCGTTCGCGGGCAACCAGACCGGCAGCCAATGAACAAGGCTTTGGTGGTCTGTGTCATCACCAAGAGTCCTAGTCAGCAGCACATTCGCTGACGTCGTCATCCTCGTCAGCCGTAGACCGAGGCCGCGTTGGCAGCCAGACGGCAGCCACCGCATCCGGGCCCACCGAGCAGCAGCTGCATGTGGTCGGCAGTCCGAGACCACAAGTACGCCGACATCTGGGCGCGTGGAGCCTGACTAGGTCGAAACGCTTTGGACGCTTATCACCGTCACGGGGATGTGGAATCTGCGCTGGACCTGGTGTGGGATGTCCAGCCCGAGCCAGCGCGAGATGCCCTTGGGCAGCGTGGACAGGACCACCTCATCGAACTCCTTGCGCTTCAACACGTCGGCGATGGCCTTGGACGGGTTGGCGTCACCCACCTCGCCATCCACGGTCGCGCCCAGCGCACGCAAAGTACTCAGCCCGTACTCCAACCGCAGGCGTGCCTGTTCCCAATCGTCCACGCGCTCAGTCGCATCCGACACTCGTGCTCCAGAGCCGGCGTTCGCAATCTCGTTCCCCAGCCGAGATCCCAGTTTGTCCCGATGCGGAGTGGCGGGCACGAGCAGCGTGAACTCGCAGCCGTCGCCTTGGGCGATCCGCTCCCGGACATAGCGAGACACTTCCCCGCTGGCCAACGTCTTGTTGGCGACCAGCAACAAATGCACCATGTCTGACCCCCTCCTCGCTCCGACTCGGCGGCGGCCGCGCAGAGACGACGAAGATCGATCCCCCCGCGGTCACAGCTCACGGTCACGCATGCGTGCCATGCATGCATGTCAGCATCGACCCGCACCGCTCATGACGTCCATACGCAGCCATGCGTACGACGGGTTTCGCCGTCGAGCTCGATGGCCAGGGTGGTGTCGGAAACGTGCACGGTGACGGTCTGATGTTGGTGAGTCCGGGAGTTCGAATCTCTCCGGGTGGGCCGGGTGGGCCGGGGGCCCGGGTGCGCCAGTCAGACGCTCCGTCACCGCGCTTTGGCGGTGACCCGTCGCCCCACTGGGCTGCTTTGCCACTCCCTTGTCAACGCTGGTAGGGCTCAGAGGCATCCGCTATCGCCCCCTCAGCGGGGGGCGCCTCCCGATGGCTGCTCGAGCCGGTGGCATCGAAGTGCTAGCCGTGGGCTGTCCCTCTGTCCCACGGAGCCCCGCATGCCTTCTGGTCGGTCACCCGAGGCGGGTGAGCCAGGCGGCGCGCGTCACTGTCAGAGTCGTGTCGAACAGCTGACCGCGTTTCGCTGGAGAAAAGGGTTCGTCCATGGGATGTCTGCTCGCGCTGCTTGCAGGGTTCGCCCCGAGAGTCGCACTGGTGCTCGTCTGGATCTTCTCGAACCTGGTGGACCGCGCCTTCAACGGGTTCGTCATCCCGCTGCTCGGGCTCATCTTCTTCCCCTACGCGACCCTGTTCTTCGTCCTTGCCTACAACCCGCTCATCGCCGGCTTGAACGGTTGGGGTTGGTTCTTCGTGGTGCTCGGCTTCATCTTCGACATCGGTCACTGGGTTGGTGGAGGGGTGACCGGTCGGCAACGGTATGCCAAGGCGTAGCGAACACACCGCCTCGCCGGACATGCCGGTGCGGTCCAGTCAGGAGAGAACCAGGTCCTCCAGCACACCGCCCACGATCGGGAAGGCGTCCTCGCAGACCCGGTCCGGGGAGTAGCCGGCGCTGTCGTCGGCGGTGATCACGTTGACGAAGCGGCGTGACGGGATCACGATCACGGCTTGGCAGTAGGCGCCGGCGGCGCTGTAGTTGGGGTCATCGGGGTCGTCCCCGATGCGCCACAGGTAGCCGTACTGACCCTCGGGCGCCGCTTGCTCTTCGGTCAGCTGCGGCGTGGTCGAGGCGCGCACCCAGTCGGCGGAGACGATCCGGCGGCCGTGCCACATGCCCTCGTCGAGGTAGAGCTCGCCGAGCTTGACCAGGTCCGGCGAAGTGAGCTTCAGCCCATACGCACCGAGGTGCGTGCCCGTGCTGTCGGTCTGCCAGGCGAAACCGGCGTCGTCGAAACCGTTCTTCAGGTTCCGGTCGATCCCTTCCCAGGCCGGCCGGGTGTCGATGCCGAGCGGATCGAACAGCTTCTCGCGCGCATAGTCGAGAATCGACCGGCCGACCGCCTCGTGCAGCACGGCCGCCACCAGGTGGGCGCCGGAGTCGGAGTAGGCGAAGACGTCCCTCGGACCCGAAGCCGAGTACGCCAGCAGCAGACCGATCGGGTCCTCGGCCTCGGGGTTCAGGCCACCGCCGTCGCCGGCCATCCCTCCGGTCATGGTCAGCAGCTGTCGCAGGGTCGTCGCCTTCTGATCATCGGTCATCACCGACGCGTGCTCCGGCAGCAGCTCGGCCAGCGGCTGGTCGAGGCGCAGCCTGCCCTCGTCGACGGCGATGCCGACCAGGATGCTCAGCACGCTCTTGGTGACCGACCAGACATGCCGATGATCGGTGGCCTTGCTGCCCTGGTAGTAGGCCATCTCGGTCGTGCCGTCGACACTGATCAGGATCGAGCGCACCTCTTTCACGCTCTCGGGACCGGCCGCCAACCGCCGCTCGAGCTCGGCCTGCACGGCCGCGTAGTCCACCCCGGTGGGAGGCTTCGCCTCGGTCGTGGCCGTGGCCGTGGCGGTGCCGGCGTAGGGCTCGGCGTCGGAGGCGACGTCGGAGCCGGGGTCGGTGCGGCCGTGCAGGCGGCGGCCACGCTGACGGCGGCCGCGACCGCTGTGACCAGGATCAGCCGGAGCCCGCGACGATCCGTCATCATTCCCGCTGCCCTCATCGTTCGGTGTGTCGTCATCGTTCGCTGTGCCGTCATGTTCCCCGAGCCCCCCGCCGCGGAGCCTGCTCCGTGATGACGCCAGTCTCCCGCCGGATCCGCCCTGCGTGGACCTGACTACGCACAACTGCGTACGGGACGACGCGGGATGCCATGATGACGCGATGGGGCAGGGACGAGCAGGGACGGCGGACGTGACCGCCGGCGCGCGCCCGCGATGAACCGCGACACAGCCCTGGACACCCTGCGGTCGACCCAGGTCTTCGGCTCGCTCGATCCGACCGCGCTCGCCGAGCTGGCGGCGGTCTGCGTGGCCCGCAGCTTCCGACGCGACCAGTACCTCTGGTACCAGGGCGACCCCGGTGATCACCTGGCGGTCGTGGTCGACGGTCTGGTCAAGATCACGGTGGCCTCCGAGCGGGGGGACGAGATGGTGCTGGCCACCCTGGGGGCGGGCGACGTCCTGGGTGAGCTGTCGGTGATCGACCAGGGCCCGCGGTCGGCCTCGGCCGTCGCGGTGCAGGCCACCACCGCCTTGGTGATCACCCGGTCCGCCCTGCTCGCCGCCATGCAGCAGAGCCCCGCCCTGCTCGATGCCCTGCTGCACACCCTGGGGTCGATGGTCCGGCGGCTGACCGAGCAGGCCTCGGACCTGGTCTTCCTCGATCTGGGCGGCCGGATCGCCAAGCTGCTCGTCCAGCGGGCCGAGCTCCAGTCCGACGACCCGAGCCGACGACTGGCCGTCGACCTGCACCTGACGCAGACGGAGCTGGCGCAGATGGTGGGCGCGTCTCGCCCCGCCGTCAACCGGGTGCTGCAGGGGTTGGTGGGCCGCGGTGTGATCCGGGTCGACGGCCGCACCATCGAGATCGTGGACGCCCCGGCGCTGCGTCGTCGAGCCGGGCTGTGATCGTCGGGCTGTGATCGTCGGACCGACGACCACACACCCCGAGGTCACTCGGTGCGGCTGACCAGGTAGTCGATCAGCTCGCGCAGGAAGTCCACGGCCGGGGTCGGGGGTACGCCGGCGAACGCGGTCTCCAGTGACTCCTGGGCGGCGGCGGCGAGCACCCCGGCGAAGCGCTCCGCGTACGCGAGGCTGCCGGCCTCGGTCATCAGCGTGAGCAGCTGGTCCTGGTCGGCGGCGCTCCTCCCGTCCTCGGTCCGCGTCAGGTAGTCCACGACCCATGCGCGGTCGGCCGGACCGGCGACACCGAGCAGGTGGATCAGCACCAGTGTGCGTTTCCCCTCGACGATGTCGCTGCGGGGTGTCTTGCCCGTCTGCCCGCCGGGAGCGAGATCGAGCAGGTCGTCGCGGATCTGGAAGGCACAGCCGGCCAGGAACCCCAGGCGGTCCAGGGCCGCGGGCTCCGGCCGCCACCTCCCGAGCTGGGCGCCGATCCGCAAGGGCGCCACCGTGGTGTACCAGCAGGTCTTCCGACCGACGAGCTCCAGGTAGTCCAGCGCCGACAGGTCGACCACGCCGTGGCGGCGCCAGCCGAGCTCCAGGGCCTGGCCCTCGGTGGTCTGCCGGATCGCCAGCCGCAGCTCGGCGAGCACCTCCCGTGCCCGGTAGCGCGGGAAGGCGGGGGACGTCAGGGGTCGTACGGCCAGGTTGGCCAGCGCGTCGCCGGCGTTGATCGCCAGCGCCGACCCGTGCAGCTCGTGCAGCGTCGGCCGGCCGCGACGCAGCCGGCTGTGGTCCTCGACGTCGTCGTGGATCAAGAACGCGGTGTGCAGCAGCTCCAGGGCCGCGGCGGCCGGCAGGGCCGTCCGGATCGCGGCGCCACACGCGTCGGCGGCGGCCAGCAGCAGCCCGGGCCGCAGCCCCTTGCCCTTGCGCGCGGCGTAGTCGCGGACGAGGTCGTAGAGATAGTCGGCCGGCTCGCCGCCCGCTATGGCTTCGGCCATAGCCGTACGGGTCTGCTCGGCGTACTGCTCGAGGGCCTTCATCGTGTCGGGGGTCATGTGACCACCACGGTGATCGGCAGCACCGCGTCGATGCCGCCGCCGCCGGCCAGCACCAGCCCGTGGTAGCGACCCGGGACCGCGTCGGACGGGATCGGGTAGCGCAGCAGCACCGAGGTGGCCGCGCCGACCGGGAGAGGGATCGCTGGCGGCACGAACACCGCGGTCCCCCCGGGCAGCCCCTCGCCGGCGCCGGGCTGCAGGTCACCGAGTCGCAACGTCAGGGTCCCGGTCGGGAGCTCGCCGAGCGGGTGCAGCCAGATCCTGACCTCACCCACACCACCGCGCGCCGACGTCAGCGTCAGGGGCTCGCCCAGCGGGGCTCCGCCGTGCTGCTCCGCCGCGCGGTGATCAGCGTCCGGGGGTGTCGCTCCCAGGTCGACGAGCCGATCCAGAGGCAGCTCGGCGAAGCCGGCCACCAGCTCGGTCACCCGGTCGCCGATCCAGCGGACAGCGTCGGCCGGCTCCAGCGCTGTGGGCATCGCGTCGAGCCGGGGGTCGATGCCCGCCATCACCCGGTCGTACGCGAGATCGGCGACCCGGAGGGCCTCCGCGGCGAACGCGGCGTCGTCGACCGGGGTGTCGGAGGCCGGCACGCTCACGAGCCGACCCCGTACCAGCTGCCGGTGATACCACTCATCAGCCGGTCGCCGAGGACGGTGTTCGCCGCTTCGAGTCCGCTCATGGTCGCCGCCTCGATGCAGCCGGCGTTGAGTCCGCAGTTGGTCCAGTCCCCGGCCAGCACCAGGTGGTCGTAGCCGGACTCGTCCACCCGCAGGCGGTGTCGTTGGCTGCCGGGCAGCGACTGCACGTAACGCTGCGATCCCTCCACGTTGGCCCGGACGTACTGATCGGCCAGCCGATCCGGACCGCCGCCGCGCGCACCGGTCCCGTCCACCAGCTGGTCCCAGGCGAACCCGTCGGGTCCGGCAGCACCCGGCCAGAAGTGGCCGGCGTGCTCCTCGAGGAAGCGGGTCGCGTGAGCCGTCACCACCGCCAGCGAATCGCTGTCGGGCGCGACGGTCTCCAGCGATCCGCAGAAGTAGCCCAGCGTCTGCGGCCGGTCCTCGCCGGGCCACCGCTCGCGGCTCAGCAGGTGGGTCATCGAGGCGTACGTGTCGAACGGCGGCACGTAGCCGCTGACGGTGGAGGCCGGGAAGTCCCAGCCCAGCTCGGCTTCCGAGGACCGCAGCCACAGCTGCAGCGACTGGGTGCCCACGGTGGCCACGTTGTCGATCATGGAACGCCAGCGCGGGGAGTCCTCGATCAGCTCGGCGCAGGGTTCGGCCAGGGACCCGATGGAGGCGGCCAGCACGACCGTGTCGACGTCGGTGCCCACCCTCAGCTCGATCACCTCGGCGGTCTCGTCCAGCTGGTCATCGTCCGGTTCGGAGCGGAAGCAGGGGAGTCCGTCGACCATGATCAACGGTTGGTAGCCGCCACCGTCGCCGACGCATCTCCGTGTCCTGGTGATCACCAGGGAGTCGACTCCTCTTCGTTCGCCGTCGAGACGCAGCCGGTCGAGCCGGTGGAAGAACGCGAACCGGACGCCGCGAGCCTGCAACGCCTGGTAGAGCGGAGCGAACACGACGTCGCCCATTCCCGCCTGCATCCGCCAGAACAGCGACCCGCGGTAGTCGAAGAAGAACTTGCCGGCCAGGAAGAGCCCCAGCCCGGCGCAGAACTGCGGACGGTCCCGATCCCCGTCGGCGTAGGCGAAGACGAGGTCGTACATGCCGCGCACCAGCGCCGACTCGAGCGTGCTCTCGCGTGCGCCGTGGCGACGGAGCCAGCCGCGGAAGTCCTCGTCGTCGATGGCTCCGAACCCGCGCGGGTCGACCAGCAGCCGGTCCGCGACGATGCCCAGGCAGCAGGTGAGGACGAGATCCACGAGATCACCCAGCCGACGCAGACTCGGGTCCCCACGGGTGATCACCACCTCCAGATCCACCCGCATCCGCTCCAGCTGCTCGGCGACGACATCGAGGGAGCCCGACGGCACGGCCGAGCCGAGCAGTCGGATCCCTTCCACGGCAGCGATCACGACGGCGAACTGGGCCTGCTGCAGGAGCCCGCCGAGATCGACGGCACCCGCGCTCCGGCCCGGCGACCTGCCTGGGCAGGACCGCGCCGGCCGAGGCGGCCGGGGGGAACCGCTCAGCACGATCGTCGGCTCGACCCGGGACGCGGCGGAGTCGCCCGATCGCTCGTCGGCCCGCATCTCCAACAGGGACACGGAGAAGTCGGCCAGCAACCGCACACCCCGCCGGAGGAACTGGGCCACCGAGGCCGTCCCGCCCGGGGTGTCGTCGTCGCCCGGCTCACCGGCGGTGGTGCTGAACGTCGCCACCCAGTGCTGCCAGCCGCGTCCGGTGCGCTCCTCCACCCCGACCCGCCCCGCCGGGGAGAACGCGTCCCGCCAGCTGCGGATCGGGCAAGCCGGTGCGGTGCGGTCGCGGTCCAGATCGTCATACACCTCCCGGATCAGCCGGAACGCGTTGTCGTAGTAGCCGAGCCAGACGTGCAGACCGTGCTCCTCGATCCGGTCGTGCACCCCCCGGCCGCTGGCGCCCTTGCCGCCGAGCTGGAAACCCTGTTCGTACACGGTGATCTCGGACCCGGGCCCGAGCTGGTCACTCAGCCGCCAGGCGGCGGCGAGCCCGGCCATGCCACCGCCGACGATCGCGATCCTGCGAGGTTCTCCGGCGGCGGGGGGCGCCGCCGTCATGCCTGTGCGTCCAGGGACGCCCGGGCCCGAGTCGCGAACAGCTCGGCTCCCTGGCGTCGGGCGACGGCCAGCGCCTCGGTCAGATCGGCCTCGGCAGCGGCTCGGTCGCCGAGGGCACGGTGGGCCTCGCCCCGACCCCGCAGAGTCTCGGCGGTGTAGAAGCCGGCGCCGGTCGTGGTGGCGATCTCCAGCGCCCGATCGAAGGCGCCGATGGCCGATGCGGCGTCACCGGTGAGCAGGTGGGCGAAGCCGACGCCGGCGAACCAGTACGGCGTCCAGGAGTCGATGGCCACCACCCGGTGCCAGATCTCGACCGCCTGGACCAGCCCCGGGAGGCAGCTGGCATCACCGAGCTGGATGGCGCTGTAGAGACACTGCATCTGCCCGGTCAGGCTCCAGACCGCGAAGCCGTGCCGCTCGCCGACGGCCACCAGCCGCTGCCCCACCTCGGCGGCCCCGAGCGCGTCCCCGTCGATGCTGCGGGCGACCGCGAGGAGGCAGTCGACGTACTGCGCACTGAACGGGCCGATCGGGTACGGCAGGGAGCTCGCCCGCTCGAGGCCGTCGGCGGCGGCCTGCTCGGCGGCCGCGCGGTCACCGATGACGACCAGCGAGGGGGCCAGGTGCGCGAACCCGGCCGCCCGGGGGTCGTTCGGCAGGGTCCACTCCGGCGGCACCTCGAGGTCGGCGGTCCAGCCGTTCTGCACCGCATCCTGCAGCTGGGTCACGGCGTCGGTGAAGTCGCCCTGGAAGAAGTCGACGACGCCGCGACCGAGCGAGGCGCCGGGGAAGAACAGTCCCGCCGCTTCGGTCCGCCGGATCACCGCCTCGTTGATCGACTCCGCCTGCGCGAAGTCGCCGCGGGAGGTGTAGTAGGTCCAGAGCCGGATCAGGTAGGGCAGCACCTCGGCGTCGCGGACCGACTCCTCGACCAGCTGCAGACAGCGTGGATAGTCCTCCGACGCCTCGGCCGCGGCGTAGCCGCGGGCGGTCACGGCGCTGAAGCTGCGCAGCTCGCGGACGGCCAGCTCGCCGCGATCACGCTCCATCCCGGCGGGGGTGCCGTCCAACAGCTCGAGCACCCGGGTCAGTCGCTGGACGGCTTCCTCGTGGGCGCCCAGAGCCTGGTCGGCCTGCGCGATCTGGAGGTGGGCGGCCACCGCGTGCGGCACCCGACCGGCCCGTTCCAGATGGTAGGCGGCGGCGACCGTGCTGGCCCGCTGCCCTGCTGTCTCCCCCGAGGCCAGCAGATCGGCGATGATGCCGTGACGCTCCTTCAGCACGGTCCGCCGCTGGGTCTCGTACGCCACCTCGCGGATCAGCTCGTGGCGGAACCGGAGCTGGGCCCCCGCGAGCTCCATCAGCCCGGCGTCGAGCAGCGTCCGCAGCCGGCGCTCGAACTCCGTCCCGTCGACCCCGACCGCCCGGTGCAGCAGGTCCCGGTCGACGTCGCGGCCGATGACGGCGGCGAGCTGCGCGAGCTCGAGGTCCACCTCCGGACGGGACAGCCGGGCCAGCAGCGGATCCCGCAGCGCGGGTGGGATCTGGTAGGCGCTGAACTGCAGCGAACGGTGCGGGATCCGCCCCGCCTCCGACTCCTGGGCGGTCAGCAGCAGCTCTTCGAGGAACAGCGGCACGCCGTCGCTGCGCTCCATCAGCTCCCGGCTGCGCTCCGGACTGAGCTCCGCGGCACTCGGGGTCTGCCGGACCAGCTCGGCCGTGGCGACCTCGTCCAGCGGGTCGAGCACGATCCGGTGCACCAGGGTCTCGGACCACGGGGGCTCGAACCCGTCCCGCGCGGCGATCGTGATCTTGAGACCGGGCAGGGTGAGCAGCACCGCCAGCAGATCGAGACTCGACTGGTCGGCCCACTGCACGTCGTCGACGAAGACCAGGGTCGGCCGGCTCGTGGCCTGGGCGTGCGCCAGCTGAGCGGCGGCCAGCAGTGCCTGGCGCCGCAGCCGGTCCGGTTGCACCTCACTCGGCGCCGACAAGCGGTCGAGCGGGATGTCGAAGACCGCCGCCAGGAACGGCAGATCGCCCGAGATGCCGGCCTCGGTGGCGCCCGGGAGCGAGGACAGCGCGGCTCGCAGCTTGTTCAGCCGGACGTCGGCGGGGTCGTCGGGGTCCATCCCACAAGCCTTTTCGAGCAGGCCCCGGAACGGGTGCAGGCTGACGTTGCGCTGCATCCGCGAGCAGCTGCAGGCGAGTGGTTCCAACCCGAGTCGTCGGGCGGTCTCCAGGGTGAGCCGCGTCTTGCCCATCCCGCCCGGACCGATGACACACACCGCCCGGGCTCCTGCGGGTTCGGCCTCGACCTCGGGGCCGGCGGTGTCGGTCACAGTGATCGGCTTCGGTGCCAGCCACTCCATGGCCGCGAACTCCGCCGTACGGTTCACGAACGGGCTGGTCCGGTCCCGCCAGGTCCGGCCCCGGGGGGACGGCAGAGCGGCCCGGACGGCGAACACCTCCACCGGGCGCGACACGCCCCGCAACGGCTGGTGTCCCAGCGACTCGGTCTCGAACCACGGCCACACCAGGTCCTGGGTGGTGTCGCTGATCACCACCGTGTCGGGGTCGGCGAGCTGCTGGATGCGGGCGGCCTCGTTGGCGGTCGAGCCGGTGATGCCGTCCGCGACCACGACCAGGTCGGTGTGCACCGAGATCCGCACCTGCAGCCGGGACCCGGTCGGTCCGGGCCGGCGGATCTCCCGTACCCGTTCGATCATCCGCAGACCGCAGAGCACGCCGCGGCGGGCGTCGTCCTCGTCCACCTGCGGATAACCGAACAGCACCAGCATGCCGTCGCCCCGGTGGTCGTCGATGTAGCCGTCCAGCTCGTCTACGACCTCGGCGCACACCGCGCGATAGCGCTCGATGATCGCGGTGACCTCCTCGGGGTCCCGTCCGTCGGCCAGCTCGGTGGAACCGACGATGTCGCAGAAGAGCAGGGTCATCTGGCGTCGGGTCGCGGCCCCGGCGAGCATCGCCGCCGCTTCGGCGTTGCCGGGGTCGAGCGCGCCGACGGCGTCCAGCAACGTGCGTGCCGTCTTCCAGTCGCCGGCGTCGCGGGCCTCCCGGGCGTCAGCCAGCAGGTCGCTGACCCGGTTCTCGATCCGCGAGCTAGGCATGGTGGTCCGACACTCAGACCTCGGGTGGCGGACCGTCGACGATGATCCGCAGGTTCGCGAGTGGCAGGGAGGGCTTGATCAGGTAGACCAGGCCGTCGTAGGTGCCGGGCACCAGCGGAGACGCCTCTCCGTGCTGGACCGTCTCCAGCAGGTAGCTGCGGGCGCCGGCGATCAGCGAGGTGCGGAGCCGCTCGGTCAGGACCCGGACGGCATCGGCCGCGTCGACGGAGGCGTCGGTGGGACTGCCGTTGAGGGCGATCTGGGCCGATACCGGCAGATCACCCTTGCGCTGAGGGTTGACCGGGATGTGCACCGGGTCCTGCAGGGTGTGCCGGTTGCCACCGATCTGGTCGAAGAACAGGAAGGCGGTGGGCAGGACCTGGACGTACACCTCGCTCTGCGGCGGCTCCACCAGCGACATCCAGATGTCCTCGACGGTCTCCTGGGTGGCCACCATGGCCCGCGCGGTCGTGGCCGCGAGCTTGTCGGCGTCCATGGGGCCCGACTGGAGGCTGGCCGAGACGTCCTTCCAGAAGGTGAAGTTCCGTTGCACCAGCCGCTCACCGACCGCCCCGAGGCCCTCCATGTAGCGGCCCACCCGGTCCCAGGCCGCCCGCGCGGCCTCGTCGTCGCTGGTTCCCTGCCGGCCGGTCGGCCGTTGGTCGCTCATTGCCCTGGTCCGTCCTCACTCGTCGACGCGGCGGGCGCCGTCGGCGCCAGGTCCAGATCGTGCTCGGTCCGCTGCCCGAGACTGTAGGTCTCAGTCTCCACCCACCAGCTCAGAGCCGTGGGGGCGAGGTAGTTCAGCATCTCCCCGAAGTCGGCCCACCCCGAGGCGCCGGTGTACGGCGTGCGGTCGCTGAACCGCAGCAGCTTGCGCGAGGTGATCCGCCACCGTCCCCCGCCGAGCGGCCGGACCCGCATGTAGCCCTCGTTCAGCATCAGGCCACCGCGTCGGCTGTCCCACAGCACGTCGCTGGAGATGCTGCGACACAAGGAGAAGCCCAGGTCGATGAAGGACGCCTCGTGCTGCGACCCGCGTCGCGCGCGTCGGTCCACGTTCAGCACGTTGGTGAAGCTGCCCTGCTGGGCGCTGCCGCGGCCCCAGGTGATCGCGGCCTCCTCGTAGAGCAGCCCCTGCACGGTGCCGTCGTTGCCGAGGTCGGTCTGCGTCGGAGCCAGGGTCAGCGGGTCGCTGACGTAGTGGGATTCCTTGATCACGTCGTTGTCGATGTGCCAGTTGGCGGGCTCCGTGGCCGCGTACAGGGTGTCGAAGTCGCCACGGGCCAGGGTCGTCACCGTGGCGCTGGTCCACAGCTCGTCGGTGTTCTGGGTGATCACGGAGCTGACCGGGTAGACGCTCATCGTCGGCGGGCGGCGGCCATCCCGGTGCTGGAGCAGGTCCACGAACGACTCGTACGCCGCCGTGGCGGCCAGCTGCTCCACGTACTCGCCGATCCCGACCCCGACCTCCGCCTCGATCGCGGTGATCCGCTGCCGGGCCGCCTGCCAGCGGCGCGGCTCCCGGCTGGTCAGCTCCATCTCCGCGAGGTACTCGTCCGGGTTCTGGTCGAACACCAGACGGGCCAGCTTCGTGAAGCCGCTGTTCGTCCTGATCGCCGGTGACGCCATCGCCATCCGGAGCGCGTCGAACTGATCGCGGTCGGCGTTGCGGCAGGCGGTCAGGCAGGCCGCGAACAGGCTGGACCCGCGGCGATAGGTGCGGCGGCGCTCGTCGAGCTCGTCCTGCTCCGACCGATCGACGTAGCGGTCGATCTCCGGCGGATACAGTCGGGTGGTGGACCAGGCCTGCCGGATCCCCGTGTTGCGGACGATCAGCCAGAGCGCCTGCTCCAGGCGCTGGTCGTCCGTGCTCAGGACCTCCAGGGCGGCGGCCAGGGTGAGCGGTGTGACCTCCGGCGGGACGAAGACCGAAGGAGCGCCCGAGATCGCGAACTGGCGACCCGGTGCGGCGTAGTAGACGCTCAGCATGGCGTACTTCTGGGCTGCCTCGTCGAGTCCGGCCGTCATCGGTGCCCCCACGGCTGCAGCCTCGACCAGCGTCCCCACGGGCCAACGATAAGTGACGTCGAGACGGCAGCGACCGGCGCCGTCGTCGCCCCCGATGGACGATGGTGCCGGTCGCTGTCGGCGGACCAGGATCGATTGATCGTTCCGGTCGCGGCCCTGCGCCGGGGCATCAGGCGGCCAGGGAGACCTCGGTGCCGGCATCGGCCAGAGACTGCACGGCCGAGGTCGCCTCCAGCTTCCGCAGGCAGCGGGCCCGGGTCGGGCCGATGCTGCCGATCGGAAGTCCCAGCTGAGCACTGATCTGGGTGTACGGAACGGCCGGCTCGGCGACGAGCAGCAGCAGCAGGTCACGTTGGTTCGGCTTCAGCGTGGCCAGGCCCGCGCGAACCGCGGCCTGCTCCTCCGACCGCAGCAGGTGGTTGTCGATCTCCTCGTTCACCGTGGAGAAGCGGAGCTCGTCGGGGTTGGACTGGCCCTCGTAGAAGCAGGCGATCGGCTCCAGCGAGGTGGTCCGTCGCGCGATCTTGATCAGCCGGTACGCCTCCCGCTCGGCGGTGACCTTGATCCAGCCCGGCAGGGCCCGCGGCTCACGGATCGTGTCCAGGTGGCAGGTCAGCTGCAGCCACACGGTCTGGCTCACGTCGGCGGCGTCCTCGCGGCCCAACCGGTAGCGGCGGGCGACCGCGTCGATGATCGGCTGGTGGCGCTCGACCAGCTCGGACCAGCTGCCCTGGTCACCCTCGCGGGCGCCGGAGACCAGATCCTCGATGTCGGTGGTGACGGTGGTGAGGGTGACGTTCACGATCGTGGTCCTGTCTCGAGCAGTGGTTGGTGATGGGTCAACCCTGGTCTCTCGGCCCGCTCGCGGCTGTGCTCCAGGTGACACCCCCGGTGTTCACTGCGGCACAGGACGCTTCCGGCTCACGGTTCCTGTCCTCTGTCTGCAGACCCCCCGCCCCCAGGTCCGCGGACAGACGACGCACCGGCCCCCGCGCGCGTAACCTCGCCACCATGACCCCCGTGCTGGTCGCGCCGGCAGACCGGCGTCGTGGGTGGGGGGCTCTCGCACGTCGCCTCGATCCCTTCGTGGACCCGGCCATCGCCGTGCTGGCCGTGGCGCTGGCCCTCGCGTCCTTGCTGAGCGCGGACGTGGGCACGATCGACTCCCGGTTGCGCCCGCCGGATGTGCTGGCAGCCGTCGCCACGGTGGTCGCGGCCGGGTCGCTGGCGTGGCGGCGGACGCGGCCGCGGCTGTCGTACGGCGTGTTCCTGGCCGGGGCGGTGGTGGTCAGTGGGTCCTACCACTACATCGGGCTGCTGTCGGTGATGGTCCTGTTAAGCCTCTACTCCCTGACGACGCACGCCTCCCGCCGCGACGCCGTTCTCGGCCTCGGGGCGGGGATCGCGTGCTTCGCGGGGCTGGCGGTGGCGGGGGTGCCCGACCTGCGGGTGAAGGACTTCCTGCTGGCCGTGTCGCTCCTGGTCGCCGCGTGGGCCGTGGGGGAGGTGGTGCGGACCCGGCGCGAGGGGCAGCGGGACCAGGTGCGCACGGCCATCGCCGAGGAGCGGCTGCGGATCGCGCGAGAGCTGCATGACGTGGTGGCGCACAGCATGTCGCTGATCGCGGTGCAGGCCGGGGTCGGCGCGCACGTGATCCGGGTGGACCCGGCCGCCGCGGGGCGGGCGCTGGAGGTCATCGCGGAGACGAGTCGCAAGGCGCTCGAGCAGACCCGCTCGATGCTCGGCGTGCTCCGCGAGGAGAACGAGGACGGACATCGCGCGCCGACGCAGGGCCTCGACGATCTCTCGGCGTTGGTCGAGGACGTCCGGGCCGCCGGGCTGGAGGTGGACTACCGGCCGCCGGGAGCCGCTGTGGAGATCGACGCCGCCGTCTCGCTGACCGTCTACCGGATCGTGCAGGAGTCGCTCACGAACGTGATCAAGCACTCCGCGGCCGCGACGGCCACCGTCACGGTGGGTGTCTGTGACCAGGGGCTCGACATCGAGATCCGCGATCCCGGTCCGCGGCGGGGGGCCGCGCGACCCGGCTCGATCGGTCACGGACTGATCGGTCTGGACGAGCGCGTACGTCTGATCGGGGGAAGCCTGAGCCACGAGGCCCGGGACGACGGCTTCCGCGTCCACGCCATCCTGCCCACCGTGATCCGCCGATGATCACGGTCGCGGTGGTCGACGACCAGGACCTCGTCCGAGCGGGGTTCGTGCTGCTGCTTCGGTCCTCGCCCGGTGTGGAGGTGATCGGTGAGGCCCGGGACGGCCTCGAGGCCGTGGCCCTGTGTCGGCGCACGGCTCCGGACGTGGTCCTGATGGACGTCCGGATGCCTCGCCTCGACGGGCTGGCGGCGACCCGGACGATCCTCGCCGACCCGGCCTGCGCCAGGACGCGGGTGCTGGTGCTGACGACGTTCGACGACGATGACCTGGTGCTCGAGGCGCTGCGCTCCGGGGCGAGCGGCTTCCTGCTCAAGGAGACCCGGCCCGACCAGCTGCTCGAGGCGATCCAGGTCGTCGCGGCCGGCGAGGCGCTGCTGCACCCGCGCGTGACCCGTCGACTGATCGAACGATTCGTGGCGATGCCCGTCGCCCGCGACCCGGCGTACGAGGACGGGCTCACCGAGCGGGAACGCGAGGTCCTGCTCGCGGTCGCTAAGGGGCTCTCCAACCAGCAGATCGCTGCCCAGCTGCATCTCGGCTACGGCACCGTGAAGACGCATGTGAGCCACCTGCTGGCCAAGCTCGACCTCCGGGACCGCGCGCAGCTGGTCATGTACGCCTACGAGTCCGGGCTCGCCGTCCCTGGGCAGACCTGAGGGCCTCCGACCTCCGTCCCGGGACCTTTCAGCAGAGGTCGCTCGGCAGACGCGGCCGAGGTGCTCGCGCTGTGAGGCTCGAGGCATGACGACGACCCAGAAGTCCGTGCAGAGATCCACAGCGCTCCGCGAGGTGCTCGCCTTCCTCGCCCTCACCTTCGGCCTGGCGACGGCCTTGGCCGTGGCCCTGCCCGACGCTCACCTCAACGTCCCGCTGTCCGCCCTCCTGCCGACCGTGGCCGTGACCATCCTGACCTTCACCATGTTCCGGCGAGGCACCCGTCGCCAGCTCTGGGGAAGCCTCGGTCTCGGCACCGCGGGGGTGCGCTCCTGGGGCTGGGCGCTGGGTCTGCCCATCCTCCTCTGCGGCGGGGCGTTCGGCGCGGCCCTGCTGGTCGGCGCCGGTCACCTCCGGCCGCTGCACGTCACCGGGCCCGCGGTCGGCGGGTTCGCCGTCGACTCGGTGATCGACTTCAGCGTCATGCTGGTGATCATCCTGGGCGAGGAGATCGGCTGGCGCGGGTTCATGCTGCCCCGCGTCCAGCAGCTGACCACCCGGCGTCGTGCTGCGGTCGTCACCGGCTTCGTCCACGGCTGCTTCCACCTGCCGCTGATCCTGATCGCCACCACCTACGACACGGAGGGGTCGCGGTGGATCGTCGCACCGGTCACCGTGCTCACCATCACCGCGGCCGGCGTCTTCTACGCCTGGTTGAAGGACCGCTCGGGCAGCGTGTGGCCGGCCGCGATCGGGCACACCTTCGCCAACACGACCTTCGCCTGGGGCTTCGCCCTGCTCGCCTCGACCACCTCCGCGAGCCTGGCCTACGTGGCGGGCGAGACCGGGGTGGCCACTCTCGTCGTCGTCGTGGTGCTGGCCGGTGTGCTGCTCGCGAACGCCAAGGTGTGGAAGTCGACCACGGTCCAGGGCAGTGAGCGTCAGCTGGTCGGCAGCCAGATCCGCATCGCCGCGGAGTCCCGGTTTCCCCAGGCGAAGTAGGGGATCGCAGTGAGCTCCAGGCGCTCGGCCGGGCGAGACTCCGGCGGCTGGTCCGCCGGGCCGCCCACGGTGGCGTACGGCCACCAGGTGGCGGCCGGGCGGGTGCGGACGGTGCCCAGCAGCTGCACGGCGACGATCTGCCCGGGCAGCCCGTCGACCGTCGTCTCGGTGACGGCGCGGCGTCCACCGACGTCCAGCACCAGGTCGTCCAGCCGCTGCCCTGGGTGGTCGGTGGACTCGAGGCAGTAGACCAACGGGCCCCGTTCGATCGCGACCGCGCCGCGGGCGGCGTCGACGCGAGGGTCGGCGGTCGTCAGGCGCGCCACGACGGGCAGGGTCAGGACCAGTCTGTCGCCGACCTGCCAGTGACGCCTCGTCGACCACCAGCCGTCGGCGGTGGCCGACTCGACGGGTCGGCCGTTGACGGTGCAGGTCGCTCCCTCGGCCCAGTGCGGCACTCGGACTGTGAGCGCCCACTCCTGATCGACCGACTCGGTCACGGTGACCTCGACGTCCGCCCGCCACGGGTAGTCGGTGCTGACCTCGACAGCGACCGGGCCGGCGTCCACCTCGGCGCCGTAGCTGCCCGCGACGAACTGGTGCAGACGGAGCTCGGCCGGGCCGGAGAGCGCGACGTAGTGCTCCAGCGACGCCAGCAGCCGCATCACGTTGGGCGGGCAGCAGGCGCAGGCGAACCAGGGCACCCGTGTGTAGTCCTGGTCGTTGCCGGCTCCGACGTGGTCGTCGCGGACCTGCAGCGGGTTGGCGTAGATGTAGCGCTCGCCGTCCAGCGAGATGCCGGCCAGGAAGCCGTTGTAGAGCGTGCGTTCCAGCAGGTCGGCGTACTTCGCCTCCCCGGTCAGCAGCAGCATCCGCTGCGAGAACATGATCGACGCGATGGCGGCACAGGTCTCGCAGTAGCTGCGCTCGTTGGGCAGCTCGTACGGGTCGCCGTACGCCTCGTCGGTGTGGTGGGCCCCGACACCGCCGGTCAGGTACGTCTGGCTGGCGGTGCCCTGCGACCACAGGCGTTCCGCCGCCGCGCGGAGCGCGGGCTCCCCGGTCTCGGTCGCGAGGTCGGCCACCCCGGCGAGCAGATAGAGCTGGCGTACGGAGTGACCGGCCACCGCCTGTGCGTCGCGGACCGGGACGTGATCTTGGAAGTACTGCCGGCCGAACCGGGCCTCACCCAGCAGCCCGTGCCCCCGGCGGTCGACGAAGTACTGCGCGGTGGCCAGATAGCTGGACTCGCCGGTCTCGCGGTGCAGCTCGACCAGCGCGGTCTCGATCTCCGGATGGCCGCAGACACCGTCCACCTGACCGTCCCCGGTGCCGAACGACGTCACGATCAGATCGGCGAACCGGCGGGCGATGTCGAGCAGCTCGGTCTCGCCGGTGGCCCGGTGGACAGCGACGGCGGCCTGGATCAGGTGACCCGCACAGTAGAGCTCGTGACCCCACGGCAGCTGCACGAACCGTTCCCCGGGGAAGCGGACCTGGAAGTGCGAATCGAGGTAGCCGTCGCCGGCCTGGACCCGACGGAGCAGGTCGATGGCCGCGGACAGTCGTGAGCGCAGCTCGGTGGCCGAGTCGTCGGAGAGCGCCGGATCGGCCAGGGTCCAGCCGATGGCCTCCAACCACTTGTAGAGGTCGCTGTCCAGGAACGGCAGCTCGTTCACGTAGCCATCGACGCCGGCCGGCTGCCCGCTCTCGGTCGCGGCGGCGAGCTCGAGGTTGGCGAAGTTGCCGGCCCCCCGCAGTCGCTCCCAGGCGTGCGGCACGCTCACCTCGCGGTTGATCCGCCGCCGCTCTCCCCACAGGCCGTCGGAGATCCGGGCCCTGCTGACCGGGGCGAGGGCCGCCGTGGAGGCAGCGCCGAACCGGATGGGGCCGTAGCGGGACGGGCGGGGCACAGGCACGCGCTGATCCTTCGTTGAAGTTGTGTGAACGTTATCATTTGGCTCTTACGGTGCGCTCGGGCCCCGAACCAGTCACTATGCACTGGTGTCAACGATCACCCGTCGCGTCGTCGCCCTGGTCTCGGCTGCTGCCCTGACGTCCGGACTGCTCGTCGCCGCGCCTCCCGCCCGGGCCGACGAGTCGACGGATCGCTATCTGGTCACGACCACCAGCAGTCGGGTCACCTCCGCGGCGGCCGACGACGTCGAGGACAACGGCGGCGAGGTCGACCACGAGTTCCGGGAGGTGCTCGACGGCTTCAGCGCCGAGCTGACACCGGCCCAGGTGGCCGAGGTGCGGAGCGATCCGCGGGTCGAGGAGGTCGTCAGAGACGGTCGGGTTCAGGCCAGCGGCAACCAGCTCTCACCACCGTGGGGACTGGACCGGATCGACCAACGGGCTCTGCCGCTGGACCGGGGGTACGGCTACCAACAGACCGGGGCGGGCGTGACGGCCTTCGTGATCGACACCGGGATCCGGGCCACGCACAGGGAGTTCGGCGGGCGGGTGAGCGGTGGCTATGACTTCGTCGACAACGACGCCAACGCCGCCGACTGCGCGGGTCACGGCACCCATGTGGCCGGGACCATCGGCGGCCGGACGTACGGGGTGGCCAAGAGCGTGAGCCTGGTGCCGGTTCGCGTCCTGGACTGCGACGGAGGCGGCGACGTCTCCGACGTGATCGCCGGGATCGACTGGGCGGTCCAGCACAAGCCCGCCGGCGGGTCACTCATCAACCTGAGTCTCGGTGGCGATCGATCCGACCTGCTCGATGCCGCTGTCGCGGCTGCGGTCGATGCCGGAGTGCCCGTGGTCGTCGCGGCCGGCAACGCCGATGACGATGCCTGTGGCTCCAGCCCCGCCGGGGTGCCGTCGGCCATCACCGTCGCCGCCTCGGACCGCTACGACCGCCGGGCCTGGTTCTCCAACTACGGCAGCTGTGTGGACCTGTTCGCCCCGGGCGTGGACATCCCCTCCGCCTACGTCGACTCCGACACCGCGACCCTGGTCGAGAGCGGCACCTCGATGGCGTCCCCGCACGTGGCCGGCGTCGTGGCGCGGCTGCTGGAGGCGAACCCAGGCCTGACCCCGGCCCAGGTGACCGCTCAGGTTCTCACGGCAGCGACGCCGGGGAGGATCAGCGACCCGGCCGGCTCACCGAACCGGCTCGCGTACGCCGCCGGTCCGCCCCGCCGGGCTCCCGGATCACCTACGGGGGTTCGGGTCTCGAAGTCCGACAAGACCGCCTCCGCCACGATCAGCTGGACGGCACCGAAGGATCAGGGCACGTCGCCGATCACGGCGTACAAGATCACCAGGGACGGCACTGACAACCAGCTCCGGGGTGCGACGACCGTCACCGTGCCGGCCTCGCGTCGCTCCGCCGTGCTGACCCACCTGCGCGGCAACCGGACCTACCACCTGACGGTGCGGGCGGTGAGTCCGGTCGGTGCCGGCCCCGCGGTCGCGTCCGCGTTCGCCATGGCCACCGTGCCGCTGAGCGCTCCGACCGCGACGAGGGTCAGCGCGAAGAGCTACAGCAAGCGCACCGCCACGCTGACCTGGTCCGCCCCCACCGACACGGGTGGGAAGAAGATCACCAAGTACCGGGTCTACCGCAACGGCAAGAACACCAGCGGCAAGGGACCGTACGCGAAGACGCTGTCGGCCACGAAGCGCAGCGTCACCTTCACCAAGCTCAAGCGCAACACCACCTACACGCTGCAGGTGCGGGCCAAGACGGGGAAGACGTACGGACCGAAGACGTCGGTCACGGTGAGGCTGACCTGATCAGCGGGTGATCACTGGAGCGCCGACGTCAGCCGCATCAGGTTGTCGAACACCTTCTCCCGCGTCGGTCGCTGTAGCCACTCGGCCAACTGGATCTGGTGACTGGCCGCGCGGTAGGAGTCCTCGACCGCACGCATCCGATCGCAGAACCCGTGATCATGGACCAGCATCATCATCTCCATGTGCAGGGTGAGGGAGCGGATGTCCATGTTCGACGACCCGATGACGGACACGTCGTCGTCGATCGTCAGGTGCTTGGAGTGCAGGATGGTCGGGGCCGGGTAGGCGTAGATCTTCACCCCCGCCCGCAACAGCTCTTCGTAGTAGGAGCGTTGCGCGTGGTAGACCATGAACTGGTCGCTGACCGCGGAGACGAACAGCTCGACGTCCAGTCCCCGGGAGCCGGCCGTCACCAGCGCCATCTGGATGGTCTCGTCGGGAACGTAGTACGGGCTGGTGATGCTGATCCTGGTCCGGGCGTTCTGGATCAGGGCGGCGAACAGCTTGAGGTTGTTGTCGTTCTCGAAGCTCGGACCGCTGGGCACCATCTGCGCGTCCAGCTTGGTCGGGTCGATCTCGCCGACGTGCACGCTGCCGGCCTCGGGCAGCAGCAGGTCATCGGATTCGCTGTACCAGTCGGTGACGAAGATCGCCTCGATCTCGCGGACGACCGGGCCCTCGACCCGGCACATCAGCTCCTTCCAGTGCAGACCTCGCTGGATGTTCTTCTTCTGGTGGTAGTGATCGACGATCAGGTTCTGCGAGCCGATGAAGCCGACACTGCCGTCGATCACCGCGAGCTTGCGGTGGTTGCGCAGGTCCGGCCGCCGCCAGTGCTTCTTGAACGGCATCAAGGGCAGCATCGGCAGGTACTCCGCCCCCATCTCCCGCAGTCGGGCGACGGTGCCCTTGCGGTTGGGGTAGGAGAACTGGGCGATGTGGTCGGACAGCACCTTCACCGTCACCCCGCGCTCGCAGGCACGTCCCACGGCGTCGATGATCGGCTTGGTCGTCTCGTCGTCGACCAGGATGAAGAACTCGATGTAGACGTAGCTCTTCGCCTCGTCGATCGCGTCGGCCATCGCCTGGATCGAGCCGCGGTAGTCCGGCAGCAGCTCGGCGCTGTTGTTGCCGACCATCGGGAGGGCACCGAGGTTGCGGTTGAGGGCGACCAGGGTCGGCAGCCAGTCCGGCCACTTGTCCGGGTGGCTCGCCAGGTGCAGGCCCTCGGTCCGCTCGAGGAAGATCTTGGACACGTGCGCCTGCTTGTCGCGGCGGTGCTGGGGGAGCCGCCAGTTGCCGATCAGCAGGAAGAACAGGATGCCGACGTACGGGATGAAGACGATCGCCATGATCCAGGCGATCGCCGACGACGGCTTCCGGTTGCCGGCGATGTAGACGGCCGCCGCGATCGCGATCGCGGCATGGAGCAGTCCGATCGCCAGCGCGATCCAGTCTCCGGTGTGCATCGTGTCCCTTCGTCAGGACGGTCCGCCGCCGTCCTGGGCGCATTCTGTCAGGCGTACGACGCCGCCAGCCGCGCGAATCCGGTGGCAAGATCGACCGACGGCCGCCACTCGAGGAGCCGCTGGGTCTCCCGTTGGTCGAACCAGTGCGCCGTGCTCAGCTGCTCGGCCAGGAACCTGGTCATCGGGGGGTCGGTTGTGGGCGGTCGGCCCAGCAGCTGTCGTACGGCCCACAACGCCTCGACGGCCGACCCGGCCAGCGTCCCGGCCACCGCGGGCACGTGCCGGCGCGGCGCGGGCGCTCCCCCGGCCGTCGCGATGGCGGCGATCAGCTCCCCGATCGGTCGGGGTTCGGCGTTGCTGACCACCAGCGCGCGGCCGTGCACCCGATCGACCCGGTCGGCCGCGGCCACCAGGGCATCGACCGCGTTGTCGACGTACGTGGTGTCGACCAGGGCGGCCCCGCTGCCGAGCACCGGCAGCGTGCCGCGACGGGCCCGCTCGACGATCCGGGCGACGAGCTGCGGATCGCCCGGCCCCCAGACCAGGTGTGGTCGGATCGCCAGGACGCGCAGGTCCGGTTCGTCGGCGGCCAGGACGAGCCGCTCGGCCATCGCCTTGCTGCGGGCGTAGTGCCCACGTGCCTGCTCCGGATCGGCCGGCACGGCCCCGACGCCCATCAGCGAGGACCCGGTGTGGGCGACCGAGGGAGAGGACACGTGCACCAGGCGGCCGACGCCGAGCTCCCGGCAGGCCCGGACGACAACCCCGGTGCCGGTGACGTTGGTCCGCAGGAAGTCCGTCCAGCTCCCGGCGATCCCCACCTTGGCGGCGAGGTGGACCACCAGGTCACAGTCCGCGACCGCGCGCCGGACTGCATCCAGGTCGGCCACGTCGGCGAGGATCTCGGGCAGCCCGAGATCGGCGGGGGAGCGTTGCAGGACGGTGACGTGATCACCACGCTCGGCCAGCCGGCGGGCGAGGGCACCGCCGAGCATGCTCCGGCCCCCGGTCACCAGGACCCGCCGGCCGGTCACGGGCGGCGGAACCGGCCGTTCGCGGGGCGGCCGGCGAGGACGTGGGTGGCCCAGCGTGCCACTCGGGCCCGGTCGATCTTCGAGGCGTGCCGGATGTCGACCGGCAGCCGGTCGGTGACCAGCACGGCGGCGACCGCCGCTCCGGCGGCGGCCCGGACGGCCGTCGCGAGGTCCGGTGCGGCGAGCGGCCGGCTCGGGCGGGACGTCAGGGACACCACGACCACCGTCTGCTGCGTGCCGGCCGGTCCGACGCCGACGGCCGCCGCGAGTCCCACCTCGGGGACGGACTCGACCCGCTGCTCGATGCCGACCGGGGTGACCGGCCCCTGCGGCCCGGTGATCACGTGCACGAGCCGCCCCTCCACCCACAGCCGGCCCTGCTCGTCCAGGTGCCCCACGTCACCGGTGCGATGCCAGCCGGCGGGGGTGGCGCTGGCCTGCTGGGTGATCCAGAGCCGGTCGTAGTGGTCCTTGACGTGGGCGGCGGCGACACAGATCTCACCGGTCACGCCGGACCGGGAGTCGAGGACACCGGTGGGCCGGCCCGTCGCGTCGAGCGGATCCAGGGCGAGGCGCACTCCGGGCAGCGGTCGCCCGACACAGACGCCGTCCACCCCGCTTGCGTAGGCTTCACCGACCTCGGCCAGGGCTCGCTCGATCTCCCTCAGGGTGATGTCGGTGGCGGGCAGGGCCTCGGTCATCCCGTACGGGGTGTGCAGCTCCGCGTTCGGCAGCAGCGTCTGGATCTGGCGCAGCAGGGCCACCGGGACGGGGGCACCGGCCGACAACAGGGTCCGGACCCCGCCGAGGTGGCCGCGGAGCTCCGGGGTGAGCGTCGCGGCGGTGGCGGCGACGTTGCGGAGCGCGGCGGGCGAGGCGAACACCACGGTGGCCTCGACGGCCGCCACCGCCTCGGCCAGTGCGGTGGCGGTCAGCGTGCCGGGTTCGGTGGGATCCATGTCCGGGACGGCGGCGGCGACACCGAGGGCCGGCCCGTAGAGCGCGAACGGTGGGAAGGCCGCCACCAGTCGGGCCCCGGGCTGCAGATGGCAGACCGTGCGGACCAGGTCGAGCTGCGCACGCAGCTGCCGGTGGCGGTAGACCACTCCCTTGGCCGGACCCGTGGCGCCCGAGGTGAACAGGACGGCCGCCTCGTCCTCGGCGGACGGCTGCACAGCACCGTGCGGCGTCGACACCGCGCCGAGGTGGCCGAGCTCGCTCAGCGAGAAGGAGACCCGGAGCCGTCGGCGCACCGCGGCGGGTAGGTCGCCCGCGACGATCCGGGCACCGGGCACCCTGAGCGCGGTGGCGGCGAGCAGACCGGCCGGGATGGCGATCAGGTGGTCCGGGTCGGCGCTGCGCAGGGCCCGGCCGAGGTTGCGCAGACCCAGTCCGGCGTCGGCCACCACGATGGAGGCACCGACCCGCCAGCAGGCGTAGACGGCGACCGTCAGCTCGATCCCCGGACGGATCAGCAGGGCCACCCGTTGCCCGGGGCCGACCCCGATCCGCTCGAGTCCGGCCGCCAGCTCGGCGACGCGTCGTTCCAGGCCGGCGAAGCTGATCGGCGCCTGGGCGTGCGCGCCGAGCTCCGCGATGGCGATCTCGTCGTCGGTGGCCCGGGCCAGCAGCCCGTCCCAGAGGGTCGGGTCGGCCGATCCGGCCGCGGGCGAGGCGTGCGGCGGGTCCGTCGTCGCGGTCGTCGGTCGTCGTCGCCGGTCCCGGGACGACGGAGGTCTGGATCCAGTTCCAGACGTCGGTCGCTGCCTGCGGGGCATCCTCGACCACCAGGTGAGAGGCCCGGGGATAGAGCTGGACGTCCGCCCGGGGGAGCCGGCGACGCAGGTCGTGCAGATAGCGGATCGAGAAGACCGGATCCCGGGGACCCCAGACCAGCAGCGCCGGCAGGTCGGCGAGACCGGTCAGACCGTCGACCACACCGTCGAGGGTGGCTCGGCTCGGATGTCCGGACTCCAGCGGGATGTCGGCCACGAAGTCACGGACGGCACGCCGGCGGGACGGCAGCGCGTACGGGCTGGCGAACGCGTCCCGGATCGTCGTCGGCAGAGCCGGGCGGGACAGGGCGGTGGTGGCGCGGACGAACGCCGGCGTACGGGCGCAGACCGTCTCCAGCAGCGGCGCGGACCGGGCCAGCGTGATGAGCCCGGGCGGGGCGGTGTCGGCAGGCAGAGTGACACCGGTGTTGGTGAGCACGAGGCCGGCCAGCAGCTCGCGGTGTCGCTCCGCCCAGCCGAGCAGCACCGGTCCGCCCCAGTCGTGGGCGACGGCGACCACCGGCCCGGTCACGCCGAGCGCGTCGGTCAGCCGACCCAGGTCGTCGATCCGCTCGGCCAGCGTGCGGGGCCGGTCCAGGCGTTCCGACCAGCCCATGCCGAGCTGGTCGGGGGCGATGACGCGCCAGCCGGGTGGGGCGGCGGCGAGGAACCGGCGCCACAGATAGGACCAGGTCGGGTTGCCGTGCAGGCACAGCATGGTGCCGATGGGGCCGGCGCCCGGCGTTTCCCGACCGTGGTCGGAAAACGTGAGTTCGGTGGGCTCTGCTGCCGGCGTTTCCCGACCGTGGTCGGAAAATGCGGATCCCGTGGGCTCAGCGCCAGGCGCTTCCCGACCGGGGTCGGAGAACGCTGATTCGGCCGGCCCCTCGGACGCCGAGTCAGCCGTCGACGCCGGCCGCTCCAGGTAGTGCCAGGTGCGCGGGATCCCGTCCGCGTCGACCACGTCGACCCGCCGGGACCAGGCCGGGTCGAGACCGGGCAGCTCGCCGGCCAGGGAGATCAGGTCGATGGAGCGGGAGGTCACCAGACGATCTCGGCGAACGAGGTGTTCAACCCCGAGCCGATGCCCAGCAACAGGATCCGCTCGCCGGCGCGCATCCGGTCGGTGTTCTTGGCCAGGGTGAACGGAACCGCCGCCGGGCCCATGTTGCCGTAGGTCTCCACGGTCACCGGGAAGCGCTCGGGGTCCACGCCGAGGGCCGCGGCCATCGCCCGCAGGTGCACCGTCGAGGTCTGGTGGGCGACGAACCAGTCGATCTCCCCGGCCCAGGCGAACTCCTGCTGGGCGTCGGTCCAGGTGGCCATGGCCAGGGCGATCCCGTGCTCGAACAGCTTCTTGCTGTCCGTCCGCATCCGCTCCAGGTCCCCGACGCACAGGTCGTGGTGCTCGGTTCCGGCGCGGCTGACGCCGCCGACGACCCGGTGACCCTCCGGGTGGGTGTCGGCCCGACCGAGCACCATGGCCGCCGAGCCGGAGCCGAGGGTCAGGGTGGCGAACTGCGACTTGATGTCCTCGGCGGTGGCGTCGGGTTCGTTCAGCCGATCCAGGGTCACCTCCTGGGTGTGCCGGGAGCCCTCCGCGTTCACGATCAGGGCGTAGTCGGCCTGGCCGGAGTCGATCATCATCCCGGCGAGCTGGATGCCGTTGACGAAGCCGAGGCAGGCGTTGGCCAGGTCGAAGTTGAGGCAGCTGGTCGGCAGACCGAGCTGGTGGTGCACCGCCACGGCCGTCGACGGCTCGAGGTGCTCCCGGGAGACCGAGGTGTTGATCATGACGCCGACCTGCTCGGGCCGGATGCCGGCCTCGGCCAGGGCCTTGGCGCCGGCCATCGCCGCGCCGTCGGCGAAGCTCACGTCCTCGGGCCACCAGCGTCGCTCGCGCACGCCGGCCAGCTTCACCAGCATGCCCGGCAGCAGCCCCACCCGCTCGTACGCGGCGGCCAGTCGGTCGTCGAACGCGCTCGACGGCATGACGATCGGCGCCTCGACGGCGCAGACCGACAGGATCGAGGTGTTGCCCAGTCGAAAGCTTGCGTTCCCGCTCATCTCGTCCTCCCCCAGGGACGCCCATCCCGGGTTGCTCGTGCCACTCGTGCAGCGTCTATCGTGACACGAACGTTCCAATTTGCCTCTTGCGCCCGATATCGCACCGAGACAATGTTGCCCCCATGGCGAGCAGCAAGGCGATCGACCACCAGCATGCGAGTCCTTCCCACCGGGCTCGCTCGGTGCCCATCGGGGACTACGGGTTCCTGAGCGACGGCGAGGTGTGCGCCCTGCTCGCTCCGGGTGGCTCGGTCGACTGGATGTGCGTCCCGCGGTTCGACTCGGGCAGCGTGTTCGGGCGGATGCTCGGTCCGCACGCGGGGTCCTTCCGGATCTCCCCGGTGGACGTGGAGGTGCCCGCCGACGTCCGCTACCTCCCGGGCACGATGATCGTGGAGACCAGCTGGGGGACGTCGACCGGATGGATCGTCGTCCGCGACGCGCTGCTGATGGGGCCCTGGCGGCACGAGGAGAGCCGCTCGAAGACCCACCGCCGGACCCCCAACGACTACGACGCCGAGCACATCCTGTTGCGGACGGTCAGGTGCGTCTCCGGCGAGGTGCAGATGGTGATGGACTGCGAGCCGGTCTTCGACTACGGCCGGCGGACGGCGGGCTGGGCCTACACCGAGCACGGCTACCACCAGGGCCGGGCGACCGCCGACGGGGTCGACTTCGCGATGACCCTGACCACCGATCTGCGGTTGGGTTTCGAGGGGGGCCAGGCCAGCGCGCGGACCCTGCTCAAGCAGGGCGACACCCGGTTCGTGGCGCTGTCGTGGGGCAGCAAGGAGCCCCCGATGACGTACTCGGAGGCGTACGCACGGCAGGTTTGGACCGCTCACCACTGGCAGCACTGGCTGGCCCGCGGGAAGTTCCCGGACCACCCGTGGCGCACCTACCTGCAGCGCAGCGCGCTCACCCTGAAGGGGCTGACCTACGCCCCCACCGGAGCGATCGCCGCGGCGGGAACCACCTCGCTGCCGGAGACCCCGGGTGGCGGCCGCAACTACGACTACCGGTTCACCTGGATCCGGGACGCGACGTTCGCCCTGTGGGGCCTCTACTCGATCGGCTTCGACTGGGAGGCGCTGGACTTCTTCTCCTTCATCGCCGACGTCGCGGAACGCGACGACCACCTGCAGATCATGTACGGCATCGCCGGCGAGCGGGAGCTGACCGAGTACGAGCTGGACCACCTGGCCGGCTACGCCAACTCGCGGCCGGTGCGGGTCGGCAACGCCGCGTACGCGCAGCAGCAGCACGACGTCTGGGGCGCCCTGCTCGACTCGGTCTACCTGCACGCCAAGGCCGCCGACCATCTGGACGGCCGGATCTGGCCGATCCTGGACAAGCAGGTGAACGAGGCGCTGAAGCACTGGCGCGAGCCCGATGCCGGGATCTGGGAGGTCCGCGGGGAGCTCAAGCACTTCACCTCGTCCAAGATCATGTGCTGGGTCGCCGCCGACCGCGGCTCGAAGCTGGCCCGGCTGAGCGGGGAGAAGGCCAAGGCCGACGAGTGGGAGCTGGCGGCGGAGGAGATCAAGGAGGACATCCTGGCCAACGGCGTGGACGAGCGCGGGGTCTTCACCCAGTACTACGGCAGCAAGGCCCTGGACGCCTCGCTGCTGCTCGCGCCGTTGCTCCGGTTCCTGCCCCCCGACGACCCGCGGATCCGGGCGACCGTGCTGGCCATCGCCGACGAGCTGACCGTGCACGGGCTGGTGCTGCGCTACAAGGTGGAGGAGACCGACGACGGGTTCGATGGCGAGGAAGGCTCGTTCACGATCTGCTCGTTCTGGCTGGTGTCGGCGCTGTGCGAGATCGGTGAGTACCACCGTGCCCGCAAGCTGTGCGCCAAGCTGCTGTCCTTCGCGGGGCCGCTGAACCTGTACGGCGAGGAGATCGACGCTCACACCGGCCAGCACCTGGGCAACTTCCCGCAGGCCTTCACCCATCTGGCCCTGATCAACGCTGTGCTGCACGTGATCCGGTTGGAGGGCAAGCAGCACAACGGGCGGGTCAACGCCGAGGAGCTGGCGGTGAGCGAGACCGCCCCGGAGGCCGGTGCCTGACTCCGCTGGTGGTGCAGCACCCGCGCAGTCGCGCGGGGGCTGACATGCCCGCCACTTTGTCATAACATCACGACCTATGACGGAGCCGCAGAGTCGCACCCGCATCGGCGTGGGACTGATCAGTGTCGGGTGGATGGGCAAGCTGCACACCAAGGCCTACCAGGCGGTGCCCTTGACCTACCCCGAGCTCGGCGTCGCGCCGCGGCTGGTCGTCGCCGCGGACACCGAACCGAGCCGGGCCTCGTACGCGGTCGACGTGCTGGGCTACGCGCAGGGGACCACCGACTACCGGGAGGTGCTCGCGAACCCCGAGGTCGATGTCGTCTCCATCTGCGCCCCCAACTTCCTGCACGCCGAGATGGGTGTGGCGGCGGCGGAGGCGGGCAAGCACTTCTGGATCGAGAAGCCGGTCGGGCGCGGCTACGACGAGGCGCAGGCCGTGGCGCGGGCGGCCGACGCGGCCGGGGTGGTCACCTCGGTCGGCTTCAACTACCGGCACGCGCCGGCCGTCGAGCACATCCGTGAGCTCGTCGCGAGCGGGCGGCTCGGGCGGATCACCAACGTGCGCTGCGTCTTCTTCGCCGGCTACTCCGCCGATCCGCGCGGTGCCCTGTCCTGGCGGTTCCAGCGTGCGTACGCCGGCAGCGGCGTCCTCGGCGACCTGGGCAGCCACGCCGTCGACCTGTGCACCTACCTGGTCGGCCCGGTGTCCGACGTGACCGCGCTGACCTCCACCGTGCACTCCCGCCGGCCCGTCCTGGCCATGGGCTCGGGCACCCACTTCGCCGTGATCGAGGGCGGCGAGCAGGGCGACGTGGAGAACGAGGACTACGTGGCCGCGCTGCTCCGGTTCGGCGGTGGCGGACCGGGGGCCGGCGCGGTCGGCACCATCGAGTCGTCCCGGGTCGCGGTCGGTCCGGACTGCCGCTACGGCATCGAGATCTACGGCACCGAGGGCTCGGTGTCGTGGGACTTCGAGCGGCTGAACGAGCTGAAGGTGTTCAGCGGCCGCGGCGCGTCCGAGCTCGGCTACGTGACCGTGAACGCCAACCCCTCGTACGGCGACTTCGCCCGCTTCCAGCCCGGGGCGGGCTGCTCGATGGGCTTCGACGACCTGAAGACCATCGAGGCCAAGAAGTTCCTCGCCGCGGTCGCCGGGATCGCGTACGACAACTCCACCATCGCCGACGCGGTGGCCTCCGCAGCGTTCGTCACGGCCGCGGAGGACTCGGCGGCCTCGGGTCAGTGGGTCGCGTTGCCTTCGATCCCGGGCACCACGGCCGCCGGGGTGCCGGGTCCGGCCACCGCCGGCTGAGAGGTCCGCTGGACCTTCCAGCGCCCGGCCAGCACGGACAGCAGTGCGGCGACGATCAGCAGCACCGCCATCGGCACCAGCATGAAGGCGCCGCCGGTGCCGGCGCTGCGGTCGAGGTTGATCTCCTGCCCGGCCAGGATGACGATGCCGAAGGCCATCATGTTGTTGACGGTGTGCACCACCACGGCCGCCTCCAGGCCGCCGGTCCGCCACACCAGCAGCGACATCGCCGCACCGAACGTGAAGTAGTAGACGTTCAGCCAGGGGTCACCGGCCCCGTGGGCGGCCATGAAGACCAGCGACGGCACGATGGTCGCGATGACCAGCCCCGGCACCGGTGAGGCGACCCAGCTGCCGGCCGAGCGCATGATCAGGCCGCGGGCGCCGTACTCCTCGCCGGCCGCCTGCAGCGGGGTGGTGAGCAGCATGATGATCAGCAGCGCGACGCTCTCGCCGGTGAAGTCCCCCGGTCCGGTGATGCCCGAGGTCTGCGGGGCCGCGACCGCCGAGATGCCCATGTAGACCAGCCACAGCGGGACCACGACGGCGGCGCTGCGACCCAGCAGCCGCCACCGGATGACCCCCGCCACCGAGTGCAGCCACCGCACCGGCTGCCCCCAGATCCACCACTGCAGCAGCATGGCCAGCGGGATGGAGAGCGCGTTGCCGATGTTGGTCGCCAGGAAGAGCGCCGGCGTGAACTCCACAGCTCCCGTGCTGTAGGACTCCCAGGTGGACCGACCGGTGAGGACGTCGACGGCGATCGCCCCGAAGCCGACGATCGTGTTGATGATCAGGTAGCCGACGACGAAGCCGACGATCGCCACCAGCCCCTTCCACCAGGCGTTGCGCGGAGTGCGCAGGAACCGGTGGTACTCGGTGCCGGGCGCGGGCAGCGGGTCCTTCCACGGTGGCGGGCCGAGCGGACCGTAGCCCTGCGGGGCAGGCTGAAGGATCGGCGGCTGGTGGATCGCGGTTGGTGGATCGCCGGCTGGTACGGATCGTAGGGCTGGGCGCCGTACGGGCCCGGTTCCGGGAATGCGTCCGAGCCGTACGGGGTTGAGCCCGGAGTCGGCGGGTTCGGCGGTGGGCCCGGGTCCGGGTCGGCCGAGGAAAAAGGGTGCTGTTCGGTCATGTCTCTGCGATCGTGTGGGGTGCGACTCCGGACGGATCCACCCGGGATTCGCCGATCAGCCGGCCCCGGGAAGGCATTCCACCGTACCCGGGACGATGAGTTCGACAGTGCCGGGCAGTCAGAGCTGACGCGCCCGCTCGACTTCGTGCCGGCCGGCGGGCCGCACCAGACCGACGTACAGGAGCACCGACATGACGACGACCGACGTCGCTGACGCCCGGCTGGCCAGCCGTGACCGCAAGGTCATCGCCACGCTGCTGGTGGCGACCTTCGTGGTCATCCTCAACGAGACCATCATGGGCGTGGCGCTGCCGGTGCTGATGGTCGATCTGAACCTGTCCGCGGGCACGGTCCAGTGGCTGACCACCGCCTTCATGTTGACCATGGCGGTCGTCATCCCGACCACCGGCTTCCTGTTGCAGCGCTTCTCGACCAGAACGGTGTACGGCGCAGCGCTGGGCCTGTTCAGCGCCGGCACCCTGCTGGCCGGGATGGCGCCGGGCTTCTGGGTGCTGCTGATCGGGCGGATCGTCCAGGCGTCGGGCACGGCGATCATGCTGCCGCTGCTGATGACCACGATCCTGACGCTGGTGCCGATCCAGCGTCGCGGGGTCGTGATGGGCAACGTGAGCATCGTCATCGCGGTGGCGCCGGCGATCGGTCCGACCCTGTCGGGACTCATCCTGCAGTTCCTGCCCTGGCGGTTCCTGTTCCTGCTGGTGCTCCCGATCTCCCTCGCGGCCCTGGTCTACGGCCTGCGCACCCTGGTCAACGTGAACGCCGACGGCGACCAGCCCCTCGACGTCCCGTCGGTGCTCCTCTCGGTGCCGGGCTTCGGAGGCATCGTCTTCGGGCTGAGCCGCCTCGGGGAGTCCAGCGGCTCCTCCGCCTGGGTCGCGCCGGTGTCGTTGGCCGTCGGCGTGGTGTGCCTGGTGCTGTTCGTGTTCCGGCAGCGCGCACTCGTGACCGGCAAGGGTCCGCTGCTCGATCTGCGCGCCTTCGACTTCACCATGTTCCGGCGGGGCGTGGCGCTGCTCTGCATCGCGGCCGTGGCCCTGTTCGGGGCGATCATCCTGCTCCCCATCTACTTCCAGAACGTCCGCGGGCTCAACACGCTCGAGACCGGCTTGCTGCTGCTGCCCGGTGGTCTGCTGATGGGTCTGCTGGGCCCGTTGGTGGGGCGGCTGTTCGACAAGCACGGTCCGCGCGGGCTGTCCACGACCGGGGCGTCGCTGCTGGTGCTGACCATGCTGGCGCTGACCCAGGTGGGTCCGACGACACCGATCCCGCTGCTGCTCGGGATTCACCTGCTGCTGTCGACGGGGCTGGCGTTCCTGTTCACCCCGGCGTTCACCACCGCGCTGAACCCGCTGCCACCCCGCCTGTACTCGCACGGCAGCGCGATCCTGTCGACCCTGCAGCAGGTGTCCGGCGCGGCCGGCGTCGCGCTGCTGGTGGCCATCGTGACCCTGCGGACCGAGAGCGCGGCCGCGGCCGGCGCCGCGCCGATCGCGGCCGAGGTCGCGGGTCTGCACCTCGCCTTCCTGGTCGCGGCCGGCATCGGGCTGGTCGCCGTCGGGCTGGCCCTGACCCTGCGCAGGACCGAGGTGGTGGCGCCCGATCACGGCCCCCGACCCGAGCCGACCGACGACGAGATCGCCGTGGCCGACGTCGACCTGCGCTGAGGGTCCCCGGCCGGGCCCGACTGTCGGAGGGTCCGGCCAGAATCACCAGCATGTACGAATACGCGCATGCTGACACCGATCTGATCGACGACGACCTGCTGCCGAGGCCCGACGCCGAGGCTGTGCTGCTCGACGTGGCGGCCCGGTTCGCCTCCGAGCACGGAGTCCCGGAGTGGGGAGACGAGCCGGAGGGTCGCCGGGCCTCGGTGCGCCGTGCGGCCCGGCGGTGGCCGCTGCTGCCCGCCACCGACGAGGCGACTCGACCGCCGAGGACGAGGTCTACGAGCTGCTGCGGGACGCCGTCGACGCCCGTGACCGCTTTCCGCAGCTGTGGTCCGCGGCGACCGAGGACGGCGTGGTCGGTGGTCACGCATTGCGGCAGCTGGTCAGGCAGCACCGCGGACAAACCGCGATCCGAGAGCCTCCGCATCGACGCCGATCAGGCTGCGGTCCTGCGGTCGGAGCCGGGTCTGTGGCACGCCGTCTTCCGAGCCAGCCGGTTCCTCGGCCGGCTGCACGAGCGTGGGATGAGCGACGAGCAGATCCTGGCCCTGCTCGACGAGCACCTCCAGGTCGAGCCGGCGGCAGACCTGCAGGCCTGCTGAGGCCGACCGGGGGCCGCCACGGCGGATCCCCGAGCCGCTGCCGAGAGCGCCAGGGACTGACGCTAGCGTTTCGGTCGTGACGGATGACGATCGAAGCGTTCCCGAGGCTGGCACGGACGGGCGCCGGGTCGCCATCGTGACCGGAGGCGGCTCGGGAATCGGTGCCGCGTCCGCGGTCGCGCTGGCGCGGGACGGCTGGACGGTGGTGGTCGCGGGCCGGCGGGTCGAGCCGCTGACGGCCCTGGTGGCCGAGCACCCGGAGCTCGGCATGGACTGCGGCGTGGCGGACGTCACCGACCCCACCTCCGTCCACAACCTGTTCGCGCGGGCGGTGAACAAGTACGGCCGCGTCGACCTGCTCTTCAACAACGCCGGCCGTGGCGCCTGGGCGACCGAGATCGACGAGCTCGACCTCAAGGAGTGGAAGGCGGTCGTCGACGTCAACCTGACCGGTGCGTTCCTGTGCACCAAGGAGGCGTTCCGGGTGATGCGTCGCCAGGACCCGCAGGGCGGACGGATCATCAACAACGGCTCCATCTCGGCGCACGTTCCCCGGCCGCTGTCCGTCGCCTACACGGCGACCAAGCACGCCATCACCGGACTCACCAAGTCGACCGCACTGGATGGTCGCCGGTACGGGATCTCCTGCGGTCAGATCGACATCGGCAACGCCGCGACCGACCTGACCAAGGACATGGCGGCCGGCATCCTGCAGGCCGACTTCTCCACCGGGGTCGAGCCGCGGATGGACGTGGCGGACGTCGCCCGGGCCGTCGTCTACATGGCGAGTCTGCCTCCGGAGGCGAACGTGTTGTCCATGACGGTGATGGCGACGACGATGCCGTACGTGGGCCGGGGCTGATCCGGGGACCGCTGGTGACGGCTGGGTAGGGTTCGGTGCTCCTCACCACCCTCTCGCCCAGGAGTTCCGTGTCTCTGCTCAGCGCACCTCGACCGGCCCGGCGTTCGGTCGGTCTGGCCGCCGGCCTGGCCGCCTTCGTCGTCCCGCTCGTTGCCTGCGGAGGCGCCGAGGAAGCGAGTGCACCCCCGCCGACCAACATCTCCATCGCCCCGCCGACCTCAGGGGTCCCCAGCCCGGCCGCCTCCGCGACGTCGGAGGCGCCGACCGCGGCCGCCCCGTCGAAGCGCCCGTCGGCCAGCGCCGGACTCGACGCTCTCGGTGCCGTCAGGGCGGCCGAGACCGGGGTGGCCGACAGCACCGTCGTCGTGCTGTCCAAGGACGACGACAGCGGGTCCGCGTGGGAGGCGACCGTCCGGGTCGGCGACGGCGGCCGGGAGCTGCGGATCGACTCCGCTGGTGAGATCGCCAGCAACCGGGCCGAGTCGCTGTCGGCGGTCCAGCGGGGGAACCTCCCCGACGTCACGGTGTCCGACGCCATCAGGGCGGCCGAGACGAAGGTGTCGGACGGCGAGGTGACCGAAGCCGAGCTCACCCGCGGGAACCAGCGCACCGTCTGGGACGTCTCCGTGGAGGTGGCCGGCGGCGACGACTACGAGCTGTGGATCGACGCGTCGTCCGGCACGGTGATCCGCGAGGAGCGCGACTGACGGGTCGTCCGGCCGTCTCAGAGCGGCCGCCTCAAACCGACCGCCTCAGAGCGACCGCCTCAAACCGGCTGTCTCACTCCAGGTGCTCGTCGAAGAACTTCACGGTGCGCTCGATCGAGCGCTGCCAGGTGGCGCCCTCGAAGGTGTGCCCAGCGCCCTTGTACCGGTGGAAGGTGACGTCCTTGCCCTTCTCCTCGAGAGTGTCGACGATGTCCTCGGACCACGAGATCGGGCAGGTGTCGTCGGCGGTCCCGTGGTGCACCAGGAGCGGATCGGAGACGCGGTCGAAGTAGGTCTTCGGTGAGGCGGCCTTCCAGAAGGCCGGGCTGTCCTCCGGCAGTCCGTACGTGCGGTCGATCCTCTTGTTCACCGACTGTCGGTCGTCGCTGGCGCGATAGAACTGCCTCCAGTTCTGGGCGGCCAGGGAGCTGGTCGAGGCGTAGATGACAGCCGCGTCGACCAGGTTCGGCTGGGCGACCAGTGCGTTCAGCGTCACGTTCCCGCCCATCGACCGGCCCAGCCAGCCGACCCGGTCGCCGTCCAGGACGTCGAGCTTCGACCGCTTCACCGCGTACACGGCGTTGATCGTGTCCACCGCGTACGGCAGCCGCAGCTCGTAGTCGACGTCCTTGTCGTCGTCCCCGGACGCGTGACCGCGGTAGTCGGTGTGGAAGACGACGTAGCCCTGACGGGCCAGGTAGTCGTGCTCGCGCGGCATCCCCTGGCCGGGGACGTAGGTGTCCGGGTTGATGTACCCGTGGTTGAGGACCAGCACCGGGAACGGTCCCTTGCCGTCCGGCACGAGCATCACGCCCGACACGGTGAGCTTCTCGCTCCGGTACGTGACGATCCGGGTCGTGTACGCCGCCGTCCGGTTGATCACCCGGCCGAGCTTCAGCTTGTCGCCGTCGTAGTCCTTCTCGATCAGCGCCTGCACCGAGATCGGGTCCGGCTTCTTGCTGGGCGTGGGCGAGGGTTTCGGCGTGGGGGTGCCGCGCGGTGCCGGCGTCGCCGAAGTGGACGGCCTCGGGCCGGCTGGCTCGCTGCTCGTCGGGGGAGCACTGCTGCGCACCGTCCCCCCCGGCGCCTCCCCGGCCGTCGGCGCCCGGTCCTCGGTGCAGCCGGCCACCAGGGCCAGCAGCCCGGTGGTCACGACCAGGGCGATCGACCGTCTCATGCCCTGAGTATTCCCGCCCCACCCCAAGCCCCGACTCCGCTGGTGCTGCAACACCAGCGGAGTTGGACGGGCGACGGGGCTCTGCAACTTCGCGGGTGCTGCAACACCAGCGGAGTCGCGCCTCTGTTTGTCTCCGTACCGGTTCCACGGGACGATCGGGTGATCATGTCGCTCCTCGATCCCGCTGCCGTCGCCCCCGAACCCGATGCTCTCTACGAGACGTTCACGGGGTGGGCCGAGGGTCGGGGGCTGACCCCGTACCCGGCCCAGGCGGACGCACTGCTGGAGCTGGTGACCGGCAGCAACGTGATCCTGGCGACCCCGACCGGGTCCGGCAAGAGCCTGGTGGCCACCGGACTCGAGTACGCGACCGCGGCCCAGGGGGGCCGGACCTTCTACACCGCGCCGATCAAGGCCCTGGTCAGCGAGAAGTTCTTCACCGCCACCGAGATCTTCGGACCGGAGCGGGTCGGCATGATGACCGGCGACGCGTCGGTCAACCCCGACGCCGACATCATCTGCTGCACCGCCGAGGTGCTGGCCAACCTCGCGCTGCGGCAGGGTCCCGGTCACGGGATCGCCAGTGTGGTGATGGACGAGTTCCACTTCTACGCCGATCCGGACCGGGGTTGGGCCTGGCAGGTGCCGCTGCTGGAGCTCCGCGACGCCCAGTTCCTGCTGATGTCGGCGACCTTGGGGGACGTCACCCGCTTCGAGCGCGATCTGACCCGGCGCACCGGTCGTCCCACCGCCGTGATCGCCTCCGCCGAGCGCCCGGTGCCCCTGCAGTACGAGTGGGTGACCACCCCGGTGCACGAGACGATCGAGGAGCGGCTCGCCACGCACCAGGCGCCGATCTACGTGGTCCACTTCAGCCGGGCCGCGGCCATCGAGCAGGCCCAGGCCCTGAACAGCCTGCGGGTCTGCACCCGGGAGGAGAAGGACCAGATCGCCGACCTGATCGGCGGCTTCCGCTTCTCCGCCGGCTTCGGCAAGGTGCTCTCCCGCCTGGTCCGCAACGGCATCGGGGTGCATCACGCCGGGATGCTGCCGAAGTACCGCCGCCTGGTCGAGCTGCTCGCCCAGGCCGGGCTGCTGAAGATCATCTGCGGGACCGACACCCTCGGGGTCGGGATCAACGTGCCGATCCGTACGGTGCTGTTCACCTCCCTCAGCAAGTACGACGGCGTCAAACCCCGCCTGCTCACGGCCCGCGAGTTCCACCAGATCGCCGGCCGCGCCGGGCGGGCCGGGTACGACTCGTCCGGCACCGTGCTGGTGCAGGCGCCCGATCACGTGGTCGCCAACCTCAAGGCCCTGGCCAAGGCCGGCGACGACCCGAAGAAGCGCCGCAAGGTGGTCCGCAAGAAGCCGCCCGAGGGCACCGTCGGCTACGGCGAGCCGACGTACGACCGGTTGATCAGCGCCCCGCCGGAGCCGCTGGAGTCGAGCTTCGCCGTCACCCACGCCATGATCATCAACGTCATCTCGC
Organism: uncultured Actinomycetota bacterium; assembly: GCA_963794405.1. GTDB lineage: Bacteria > Actinomycetota > Actinomycetes > Propionibacteriales > Propionibacteriaceae > Microlunatus. Next base: position 1,422,252 of record CAWCDP010000009.1, on the reverse strand, counting down.
GGCCCGGGAACTGCTGGACGTCGATGACCGAGCTGCTCACCGACAACGACGAGTCGCCCCGACGGCGTCGGCGTCATGTGCACGACGCCCTGCGGATCTATCGGGGTCTCTCCGACACCGGCGTGGTGGAGCGGCTGGAGCAGCCGGATGATCATGGTCGACTGGCCCGGCTCACGGTGGACCTGCAGGCGGACTTCGCGCTGAACCAGCCGCTGTCCCCCTTCGCGCTGGCCGCCGTGGACCTGCTCGACATCGAGTCGCCGGAGTATCCGCTGGACGCGTTGTCGGTGATCGAATCCATCCTGGAGAACCCGCGCCCGGTGCTGTCGGCGCAGCGGAAGATGGCGCGCGGCGAGGCCGTCGAGGCGATGAAGCGGGAGGGCCTGGAGTACGAGGAGCGGATGGAGCTGCTCGAGGACGTCACCTACGCCCGTCCGCTGCAGGAGCTGCTGGAGGTGGGCTACCGGGCGTACGCGAAGAGCCACCCCTGGGTTCTCGACCACGAGCTGGAGCCGAAGTCGGTGGCGCGGGATCTCTACGAGCGGTCGATGACCTTCACCGAGTACGTGGCCTTCTACGGACTCGCCCGCGCCGAGGGACTGGTGCTGCGCTACCTGGCGGACGCGTACAAGGCGCTGCGGCAGACCGTGCCGGAGACCAAGCGGACCGAGGGGCTGGAGGACCTGATCGCCTGGCTCGGTGAGCTGGTCCGACAGACCGACTCCAGCCTGCTGGATGAGTGGGAGAGCCTGCGCAACCCCACCCCCGAGGCCGAGCTGATCGCCGAGGCCGATCGGCGTCCGCCCGCCGTCACCAGCAACGTCCGGGCCTTCACCGTGCTGGTTCGCAACGCGCTGTTCCGTCGGGTCGAGCTGATCGCCCGCCGCCGCTGGTGGGAGCTGGGCGAGCTGGACGGGGACAACGGCTGGGGAGCCGATGACTGGGCCGCGGCGATGGAGGAGTACTTCGTCGAGCACGGCGCGGTCCAGGTCGGCGCGAACGCCCGCGGTCCGGCGCTGTTGATCATCGACCGGCTGGCCACCACCTGGCGGGTGCGCCAGATCCTCGACGACCCCGACGCCGACCACGACTACTCGATCACCGCCGAGATCGATCTGGCCGCCAGCGACGACGCCGGTGAGGCGGTCGTCGCGATCACCGGCGTCGGGCGTACGGCCGCCTGGTGACCGGGCGGGCGGTTGTCGAGCCGGATCGTCCGGTCAGGTGAGATTCGACAGGCCGGCGGCGACGGCGAAGCCGAGCACGGTGGCCAGGCCCGCGTAGTCACCGGCCTTCTTCTTGGCCTCGGGAATCATCGAGTCCACCAGCATGACCAGCAAGGCACCCGCGGCGAACCCGTTGATCCCGGCTCTCACGTCACCGCCTACGAGGTCCGCTACGGCGAAACCGCCGACAGTTGCCAGCGCGCAGACCGCGGCGACGACCAGCCACAACTTGATGACTGCCGTGGGTGACTTGCCAGCAGCGCGCATGTCTGCGGCAGAGCCCACACCTTCCGGCAGGTTGGACACGAAGATGGCTACGAGGAGGGCCACGCTGATGCCTTGACCGGTCGCCAGCCCGATCCCGAGAACCGTTTGCTCGGGAATGCCATCCAGCAGCGATCCGAGCGCCAACGGCAGCCCTGCGGATCCGCCGCCTTTACGGCCCCCGATGCGCTCAACGGCCCGGTCGGCGACGAAGAACGTGAACGCCCCGACGGCCAAGCCGAACGCCACACTCCAAGGGCTACCGATCCGCAGGCCCTCCTGCGCAAGCTCGAAGGCGACGCTGGAGATGAGAGCGCCGGCGCCGAAGGCCAGCACGACGCCGACGACCCGGTCGCCCCAGCGACGGGCCAGCGCCAGCAACGCCCCGAACACCAACGAGCTTGCCGCCAGTGCACCCCATCCCAACGCAGCCCACACAGTGCGTTCCTATACCCAGAAGGCACCGTTCGAAACAGTGACTGCGGAACGCCTGGCAGATGTCCGACCATCGTGCCGGTGGGGTCGGCGAACCGCATCGGCAGCCCCGAACCGGTCATCAAGCCGGGCCGGTTCTGATCCGACGCGCCCATCCAGCCGAGGTCAGAGGCGGGCGGACCGCTCAGAGGTCGGCGGACCGCTGACCGACCTGCGGCTCGTCGGTGGTCGCGGACTGGACCGCGTCGGCGGCGGCGCGGACCGCACCGGCCACCGGGTCGGGCAGCTTGTCGGCGTTCTTCTTCACCTCTCCGGCGATCGACGAGACGCTGGACCGGACCCGCGGGTCGTGGGCGAGGTCGTCGGCCTTGGCCTTGAGCTGCTCGAACTGGGCGCGTCCGGCCTTGGTGCCGAGCACGTAACCGACAGCGGCCGCACCGGCCGCCACCACCAGGGTCTTGAGCTTCATCGTGTCTCTCTCCTCGTCGTCAGATCGTGCGCGTCGATTCTAGAACTCGACGCGGCGACCCGGGCAGCCAGTGTCGGACCGCGGTGGCCGTTCCGCGAGGATCGTTCCATGACGCTCATCTCCCGGCTGGCGGTGATCGGCGCCGGCAGTGTCGGCACCTCCCTCGCGTACGCGGCCCTGATCCGCCGTTCGGCTTCCGAAGTGATCCTGTACGACATCGACGGCGCGAAGACCGACGCCGAGGTGCTCGACCTCGCGCACGGCACCCAGTTCACCGGCACCTCGCGGGTGTCCGGTGGCGGCGACATCTCCTGCGTGGCGGGTGCCTCGGTGGTGGTGATCACCGCCGGGGCCAAGCAGAACCCGGGTCAGACGCGGTTGGAGCTCGCGGGCACCAACGTCGCCATCCTGGAGGACCTCCTGCCGCGCCTGATCGAGCACGCCCCCGATGCGATCTACATCCTGGTCAGCAACCCCGTCGACGTGCTGACGGTCGCGGCGGCTCAGATCGCCGGTCTGCCGGAGGGTCGGGTGTTCGGCTCCGGATGCGTCCTGGACTCGGCCCGGCTGCGCTGGCTGATCGGCGAGCGGAGCGGGGTGTCCCAGCAGAGTGTGCACGCGATGATGCTGGGCGAGCACGGCGACACGGAGTTCCCGCTGTGGTCCCAGGCCAAGATCGGCACCCTGCCGCTGCGGGAGTGGACCGACGTCGGCGGGAGCCGACTGTTCTCCGGTGAGGTCCGGGACGCGATCCACGACGACGTGGTGCACGCGGCGTACAAGATCATCGCCGGCAAGGGGGCGACCAACTACGCCATCGGGCTGAGCGGTGCGCGGATCGTCGAGGCGGTGCTGCGCGACGAGCACGCGGTGCTGCCGGTCAGCACGGTGCTGGAGGACTACCGCGGGATCTCGCGGGTCGCGCTCAGCGTGCCGACGGTGGTCGGCGCCCGCGGGATCGAGCGGGTGCTGCCCACCTCGATGGACGAGCAGGAGGCGAGCCGGCTGGAGCTGTCCGCCAGCACCCTGCACGCCTCGCTCCGAAGTCTCGGACTGGAGTGATCGCGACCCAGCCCGACCCAGATACGCTGTAAACAGCCTGCGCGTACTGTCGGTGACATGACTGACACCACCACTGATTTCGAGCGCGTCGGCGAGCTGGTCGCCAAGGCCCGCTTCGCCTTCGTCACCACCAGCGCCACCGACGGCCGCCTGCTCAGCCGCCCCCTCGCCATCCAGGAGCGCGAGTTCGACGGCGACCTCTACTTCTTCACCATGGCTCCCTCGGCCAAGACCGAGCAGGTCGCCGCGGACTCCCACGTCAACGTGAGCCTGCAGTCCGGCGACGACTACCTCTCCATCGCCGGCACGGCGTCGGTGACCCGCGACCAGGCGCTGATCGACGAGCTGTGGAACGCGCACGCGGCGGCCTGGTTCGAGCAGGGCCGCGAGGATCCCTCGGTCGCGCTGCTCAAGGTGCACGCCGAGTCCGCCGAGTACTGGACCATGGACAGCCCCAAGCCGGTCGCCCTGCTCAAGTACGCCAAGGCGATCATCACCGGCGAGCAGCCGGACGTGGCCACCAACCGGTCCGTCGAGCTCTGAGGACACCGACCGTCTGAGGTGGTTGACCTCGCCCCAGGGGCGAGCCCCAGAGTGAGGTCATGACCTCGACCCGGCCACCGAGCGCCGACCGGCTGATGACCGCCGGTCGGTTCGCTCGGGCCACGCTGCTCTCGGCCAAGGCGTTGCGCATCTACGCCGACCGAGGGCTGCTTCCGCCTCGCTTCGTCGACCCGGTGAACGGCTATCGCTACTACGCCGACGAGCAGGTCCGGACGGGTTGGCTGATCGCTCTGCTGCGGTCGGCCGACCTGTCGCTGGACGAGATCGCGGGCGTCATCACGGCGCCGGCGGCCGAGCGTTCGGCGCGCCTCGAACGAGTCGTCGACGCCGCCCAGGAGCGGGCCGAGGTCAGCCGTGCCGTGCTCGCCCGAGCACGGCACCACCTCAGAGGGGAGTCCACCATGAACGACCTGTCCACCCGTGTCGAGACCGATCGTGCCGTGCTCAGCGTGCTGCGGCGGATGCGACCGGACGAGATGGACCGCGTGATCAGCGACGAGGCCGCCCGGCTGCGCGAGATCGCCCGTGCCGCCGGACTGACCGTGACCGGCGACGCGTTCGGCATCTTCCATGCACCCGTCACCCAGGAGTCCGACGGTCCGCTGGAGATCGTGGTGCCGGTCGACGAGCTGCTCGGGGCTGACGCCGGCCCGACCGACGCCGGCGACGTGCGGAGCTACCGGCTCGCCGGCGGGCACGTGGCCGAGCGGCAGGCCGAGGGACCGGAGACGGACTTCCCCGACATCCTCGCCCTCTACGACGAGGTGCACAGCTGGATCACCGACAGCGGTCGGACGCCGGTCGGGCCGCCGCGGGAGATCTGGCACAACGCCCCCCGCGACCCCGAGCCCCTGCGGCTGACCATCTCCTGGCCGTACGCGACGGTCTGACTCAGCCCCGAGCGATCGCCCAGCCGTGCGCGGCGACGTGGTACGGCTGGTCGGGATGGCTGGACTCGATCGCTCGAGCGCCCTCGGGCAGGCCCGCCGCCTGGTCCGCCAGGTTCAGCACCAGCGTCAGCGGCGCCTCGGAGGAGGACTCGTCCCGCGGCATCGCGGTGATCTGCAGATAGGTGTTGCTGACGTCGCTGGTCACGATCCGTGCGTCGGTCAGCCACGACGTGCGGCGTCGGAACCCGATCAGCCGCCGGTAGAGCTCCAGCACCCCGGCATCGGTCCCCTCGACCTGATCCGGCCGCTCCGGCATGGTCGGCCGGATCGCGTCGTCGCCACCCAGCCGCTGTTCCTTCACCCCGGCCAGGCCCAGCTCGTCGCCGTAGTACAGGCACGGGATGCCCGGGAGGAACAGCAGCAGGGCGATCGCGTGCCCCCAGTGCCGGTGGTCGCCGATCTGGCTGGCCACCCGGGAGGTGTCGTGGTTGTCGAGGAAGGTGAACGGCACGATCCGTTCACACAGCTCGGCATGGCGACCCAGGGTGTGCTCGAGCTCGTAGAAGTTCTGGTTCTCGATCGAGGACCACATCGCCTGCCACAGCTCGTACTGGGTGATGCTGTCCAGGCCCGCGGTCGCGGCGTAGCCGGCGTAGTCGCCGTGGATCATCTCGCCCAGGAACCAGGCGTCGGGGAAGCGCTCCCGGACCGCCGGGATGACGCTGGACCAGAACTCGGCCGGCACGGCGTAGGCGGCGTCCAGCCGCCAACCGTCGACCCCGCGCTCCAGCCAGAACGTCATCACGTCCCGCACCAGCTGCTGGACCGCCGGGTCGGCGTGGTTCAGCTCGACCAGCTGCTGCTCGCCCTCGAACACCTCCGCGGTGACCACGCCGTCGTCGCCGGTGTGCAGCTTGAACAGGTGCGCCGCCGGGGCCTCCGCGCCGTGCTCGAAGACCTCGTCCAGCCCGGGGTAGCCCCGTCCGACGTGGTTGAACACCCCGTCCAGCACGACCCGGATGCCCCGCTCGTGACAGGCCGCCACCAGGGTGTCGAAGTCGTCGGCGTCACCGACCCGCGGGTCGATCCGGAAGTAGTCGAGGGTGTCGTAACCGTGGCTCATCGACGCGAACAACGGGTTCAGCAGCAGGCCGTTGCAGCCGAGCACGACCAGGTGGTCCAACCACCCGGTCAGGCGGCGCAGGCGGTGTTCGGGCGCGCGCTCGGGATCGTCCAGCACGTCCTCCCCGCCGGTGAAACCGAGCGGGAACACGCCCCAGAAGATCGCGTACCGGGTCCAGTCCGTGGCCGCGGACCGGGAAGGGCGGTCATCAGGATCAGGCATACGGGCCTGTCTACCACCGGGTGCCCGGCACTCAGCCGTCGCCCAGCAAACCGGCCAGGGTCGCGGCCCGGTACGCCGACCCGAGCGCCTGTCTGGTGGCGTCGACGGTGGCTTCGCGGTCGGCGACCTCCACGGCCGGCACCGGGGTCGTGATGTCGGCCCGGAGGCGGTCCGCGGCGCCGAGGTGGGCGGCGGCGGTGCGGAAGTCGCCGGCCGTCACCGCGATCGCGGCCAGCTCGTCGTAGCCGCTCGACATCCGCCACCGGTCCCCGAGCCGGGCGTGCGTGTCCAGACTCGCCTCCTGCAGCTCACGAGCGGTCTGGATCTGGCCGGTGAGCCGGGCGACGACACCCAGCTGGTTGCGGGTCCACGCGATCCCCTCGGCGAAACCGACCTGCTCGCAGACCTCGAACGCCTGATGAAGCAGGATCTCCGCCCCGACCAGGTCGCCGCGGTAGCGGGCCGTGACCCCGCTGTTGATCAGGGCCCAGGCGATCTGCTCGCGATCGCCGCCGCGGCGCAGCCGGTGCATAGCCGCGTCACCCAACGCGTCGGCGGTGTCGAGGTCGCCCCGCAACCAGGCGACGAAGCTCAGGTAGTTCAGCTCGGTGGCGATCAGCTGGTCCCGGCCCAGCCGCTCCGCGATCGCCAGCGAGCGCCGGTGCTGGGCCTCCGCGGTGTCGTAGTCCCCGAGCTCCCGCGCGAGCGATCCCAGCCGGGTCAGGCAGTAGGCGGTCCCCTCGTCGTCGCCGAGCTCCTCGTAGAGGCGGAGTCCCTCGGTGAGCTTGCCGCGGGCGACCTCGTAGTCGCACTGCAGGAACGACAGCATCCCGGCGCCGGCCAGGACCGGTGCACGCAGCTCCGCGGGGGCGTCGGCGCCCGCCGCCAGCGCCCCGCGCATCCAGGTCCGGCCCTCGGAGTAGCGGCCGCGGAGATAGCACCAGCGCCACAGGTGGCGGACCAGGCGCAGGGCCGAGTCCGGGTCGCTCGCGGTCAGGAAGTCGACCGCCGCCCGGATGTTGCCGGCCTCCCCGTCGAGGATCCGCAGCCACTGCTCCTGGTCGACGGAGGCGAGATGGGTCGCTGCCTCGGCCGTCAGCCCGGTCACGTAGTCCGCGTGCCGACGACGGGCCAGCTCGGTCTCGCCGATGGCCTCCAGCTGCGCCTGGGCGAACTCCCGGACGAGGCGCAGCAGCACGAACCGCGCCGGCTCCTCGGCCTCGTACATGCGGCTGACCAGGGACTTCGTGGCCAGGGACGAGAGGGCGTCGAGCACCTCGAGGGGGGTGTAGACGTCACCGCAGAGTGCTGTCGCCGACTCGTGACTGAACCAGATGAACACCGAGAGCCGGGCGAGCACGTGCTGCTCGACCGGGGTGAGCAGCCGGTAGCTCCAGCCGACCACCCGGTCGACGAGTCCCTTCTCGGGCTCCCCGCCCGGTTCCAGCAGGGCGCCGACGGTGTCGTCCAAGGCGTCGGCCAGCGCGGTGACCGACATCACCCGGGCCCGCGCGGCAGCCAGCTCGATGGCCAGCGGCAGTCCGTCCAGCCGGCGGCAGATGCGGGCCACCGCGGCGTCCTGAGCTGCCGTCGGGCTCCCGCCGGCCGCCAGCCCTGAGCGGTCCCAGAACAGCTGGACGGCCGGCGAGGCGGCCACCTCCTTGCCGCGAGCCCGGGCCGGCGGGATGCTGAGCGGGCGGACGGTCACCACCGCCTCGCCGGGAATCTGCAGCTGATGGCGCGAGGTGACCAGGAACGTGAGGTCGGGGCAGGACGCCACGACGGCCTGCACGAGGTCCTGGGCGGCGTCGAGCAGGTGCTGGGCTCCGTCCACGATGAGCAGCTGGCGGCGCGACCGGAGAGCGGCGGTGACATCGGCGAGCCCCACCTCGGGACCCTCGGTGACCCCCAGGGCGGCGGCGAACGCCGGCACCAGGTCCTCAGACCGCGAGACGCCCGGAACGGGCAGCCAGCGGACGCCGTCGGCGTACCCCTCCGCGGCGACCGCCAGCACGGCCGCCAGCCGGGTCTTGCCCACACCCCCGGGACCGGTCAGGGTGACCAACCGGTGGTCCGCCAACAGCTGACGGATCGCCGCCAGGTCCGCGTCCCGCCCCAGCAGGGGATCGGCGAAGGTGGGCGGTTCGAGCGAGGGGACCGACCGCGGCGGTGTCGGAGCCGGGGGAGCCGGGAGCAGCACGGCGAAGAACCGCTCACGCTCGTCCCCGGCGAGCCGGAGTGCGTCGGCGAGCAGGCTGAGCGTGGTCATCCGGGGCGAACGCCGGCCGCGTTCCAGCAACGACACCGCTTCGGGGCTCAGACCGGCGCGCGCAGCCAGGCCCTCCTGGGACATGCCCGCTCGCTGGCGGTACCACCGCAGCTCGCTACCGAACGCGCTCACTCGCACCCACTTCGCCGGCCCGCCGTGGTCCTCACCCTAGTGCCCGCCACGCCGACCACCGGGACGAATGTCCGGCTGCTGTCCGTGGCTGGGTGTCTGCGGGGGGCGGAAGAATTACGGAGTCACGGGCCGACGTGTCGGGGGAAGCTCCTGAAACAGGGGTCTCGGCGCGGGACGAGCAGGACTTGAGGGGCGTAGCCCATGGGGAGTGACTCGGATCGGGGCCGGGGAGCTTGGGGTACGCCCCTCGATCACGTCCCGGTGACAGCCGTGGTGCGCAGGTTAGGTGAGCCTGACCAACCTCCGTAGACTCGTGGCGTGACCCCCCCGGCGAGGACCTGACGTGGAGTTCTTCCGCGGCCTGCCGTTCCCGCTCGCGGTCGGTGCGCTCTTCGTCATCGTCCTGCTCCGCGCGGGCGGCACGTACGCGCTCGGTCGCGCCGCCCGGACCGGAGCCGGCCGCAACGCCCGGGTCCAGCGTCTGGTCGAGTCGCCGCGCTTCCGCCGGGCACAGGACCTCGTCGCCCGCTGGGGTGCGCCGATCGTCGTGCTGTCGTTCCTCACCGTCGGCTTCCAGACGCTGGCCAACCTGGCCGCCGGCGTCGGCAAGATGCCGCTCCGCCGCTATCTGCCGGCCCTGGTGATCGGTGGTCTGATCTGGGCGGTTCTCTATGCGACCGTCGGTCTCATCACCCTGGCGGCCCTGGTCCACCTGTACGAGATCTCGCCGGTCGGTGCGATCGTCGGCGGTCTGGCTCTGGTGGCCGGCCTGGCTGCGTACGTCGTCTGGCAGGTCCGTCGCCAGCCACCCGAGTTCTGCACCCGAATCCACATCAGACGTGGTTCGCTCCTCAAGATGGAGCGGAGCGCGGCTGACTACGGTGTCCTGGTGACCTTCGACCCGCAGCTCTGGACTCCCGTACCCGGCTTCGACCTCACCGACGTCACCTACCACCGGGCCGTCGACGCTCCGGTGGTCCGGATCGCGTTCGACCGGCCCGAGGTCCGCAACGCGTTCCGGCCGCACACCGTCGACGAGCTCTACCGGGCCCTCGACCATGCCCGGATGAGCTCCGACGTCGGCGCTGTGCTGCTGACCGGCAACGGACCGTCGCCCAAGGACGGCGGCTGGGCGTTCTGCAGCGGCGGCGACCAGCGGATCCGCGGTCGGGCGGGCTACCAGTACGCCGACGGGGACAGCGCCGAGACCGTCGACCCGGCCGCCCTCGGTCGACTGCACATCCTGGAGGTGCAGCGGCTGATCCGGTTCATGCCCAAGGTGGTCATCGCCCTGGTCAACGGCTGGGCGGCGGGCGGCGGACACAGCCTGCACGTGGTCTGCGACCTGACCCTGGCCAGCCGGGAGCACGCCCGGTTCAAGCAGACCGACGCCGACGTCGGCTCCTTCGACGCGGGCTTCGGCTCGGCCTACCTGGCCCGGCAGGTCGGACAGAAGCTCGCCCGCGAGATCTTCTTCCTCGGCGACGTGTACGACGCCGAGGACGGCATGAGGATGGGCATGGTCAACCGGGTCGTGGACCACGAGGATCTCGAACGTGTCGGCCTCGAGTGGGGCGAGAAGATCTGCGGCAAGAGCCCGACCGCCCAGCGGATGCTCAAGTTCGCGTTCAACGCCATCGACGACGGGCTGATCGGCCAGCAGGTCTTCGCCGGCGAGACGACCCGACTGGCGTACATGACCGACGAGGCGGTGGAGGGCCGGGACGCGTTCCTGGAGAAGCGCTCGCCGGACTGGTCACGGTTCCCGTACTACTACTGAGCCCTACTACTCGGCCGAACTACCACTGGGCCGAACTACCACCGGGCCGAGTCGCCGAAGAGGGGCGGCAGGCTCAGACCACCCCGTAGAGCCGGTCCCCGGCGTCTCCCAGCCCCGGCACGATGTAGCCCTGGTCGTTGAGGCGCTCGTCCACCGCGGCGGTGACCAGGGTGCAGGGCACGTCCAGATCGTTCAGCAGCGTGGTCACCCGCTCGATGCCCTCGGGTGCGGCGAGCAGGCAGATGCAGGTGATGTGGTCGGCGCCCCGCCGGACGAGGAACCGTACGGCCTCGGCCAGGGTCCCGCCGGTGGCCAGCATCGGATCCAGCACGTAACACTGCCGACCGGACAGGTCGTCGGGCAGTCGTTCCGCGTACGTGGACGCCACCAGGGTCTCCTCGTCGCGCACCATGCCCACGAAGCCCACCTCCGCAGTCGGCATCAGCCGCGTCATCCCCTCGAGCATGCCCAGGCCCGCGCGCAGGATGGGCACTACGAGCGGGCGCGGCGGCGCCAGCTTGACTCCGTCCGCGGGGCCCACCGGTGTCTGCACCGTCACCGGTGCCACCCGGACGCCCCGGGTCGCCTCGTACGCCAGCAGCGTCACCAGCTCCTCGGTCAGTCGGCGGAAGGTCGGCGAGTCGGTCCCCTCGTCGCGCAGGGCCGTCAGCTTGTGCGCGACGAGCGGGTGATCAACGATGCACAGGTCCACGGTCGAACGGTATCGAGCCCTCATCGGCGCCGGTATCCGAGTCGTGGTTCTGGGTACCGTCTGACACGATGGGGGCGGCTCATCCCGGGTCGCGGTTTTGAAGGAGTGGCATGTCGCAGCACAACGACGAGGAGATCGAGTCGTTCGAACCCGATGATGCCGTCGACAACCGCCCCGGTCTGGACGAGGACCTCGACGTGGAGGGTGACGAGGACCCCGCACGCGAGACCGAGGACGACTCCGACGACGACGATGACGACGACGACGATGACGATGACGACGAGCCCGAGGACGCCCTGGCCGACGAGATCGACTTCGTGGTCGCCGCGTTCCGCGAGGACGGTCAGGTCAGTGTGGTCCCCCTCAACGACGACCTCGCCAACGACCTGGAAGAGCTGATCGTCCAGCTCCGACGACTGCCGGGTGACGCCGGTGCCATCGGCTTCGTCAGTCTGGTGGAGGAGGTGTTCGTGGCCGTGCGGGTCCGCGGGCGCCACGTGCAGGTGGTGTTGAACGACGCGGCCGCCGCGCTGGACTGGCCGATCGCCCGCGACGTGATTGATCTCCTGTCCGAGGAGCTCCCGGATCCTGACGACGACGCCGAGCCGGTGGGCGATCTGGCCATGTTCGCCGATCTCGGGCTGAGCGACTTCGATCTGGGCGCGATCGTCGACAACCTCGACCTGAGCTCCGACCAGGCCCTGATGGAGATCGCCGACAAGATCAACATCGGTCCGCAGTTCCGCAAGGTCGCCGAGGCGGCTCTGCAGGACTGACGGTCCCGCCCAAGGTGTCGGGTCGCCTCCGCCGTGGCTAGTCGCTGGGATGAAGCCATGCGGCTCGCCCTCGCCGAGGGTGCCGCAGCGGGCTCGCGCTCCGATCACCCGGACGTGCCGGTCGGTGCGGTCGTCCTGGACCCCGACGGTGCTGTGGTCGCGGTCGCCGCCAACGAGCGAGAGCTGACCGGGGACCCGACGGCGCACGCGGAGGTGCTCGCGTTGCGGCGGGCCGCCGAGCGGCACGGCGAGTGGCGGCTCGACGGGCACACGCTCGTGGTCACCCTCGAGCCCTGCACGATGTGCGCCGGTGCCCTGGTGCTGGCGCGGATCGAACGGCTCGTCTTCGGGGCGTACGACCCGAAGGCCGGTGCCGTCGCCTCGTTGTTCGATGTCGTCAGGGACCCGCGGCTCAACCACCGCATCGACGTCCGCGGAGGCATCCTCGAGGCCGAGTGCGGCGCGGCGCTGCGGACGTTCTTCGGTCGCTGACCCGGTGCCACCGCTGTCGTCATCGGTCCGGAACGGATTTCGTCCGAGGCGTCCGGGTTCGGTATTGTCCTCCGCGGTGGCGTGTCTGAGCGGCCGAAAGAGCGCGCCTCGAAAGCGCGTGAGGGGCAACCCTCCGCGGGTTCAAATCCCGCCGCCACCGCGGTTTGACTAGGGGAAACGCCGGTCCCAGCTCGTGCTGGGACCGGCGCTCCTGGTTTCTTGGTCTCAGTTAGTCTCAATCGGCTCAATCGGCTCAATCGGCTCAATCGGCTCGGCTCGGCTCAATCGGCTCAATCGGCTCAATCGGCTCAATCGGCTCGGCTCGGCGGCGCCGTGCACGCAACCTCACACGCTTGGCCGAGCCGAAGCGGGAAGTTGAGTCCGGCGACGTGGTGTACGAGCTGACCTGCTGACTAGCGTGTCTTGGTGGAGACGGTCATCCTGGTGATCCTCAGAAGGCCGCCAAAGTCGACTGCATAAGAACAACCACGATGACGCCAACTTGATCCCAACGACTGCCGGCTGTGTTTGGAGCATCTGCGGGAGGCCGATCCTGACCTGCTGCAGTCTGGGGCCACATCCCGCATCGGCCCGAAGGCTAGGGCGTCGGGAGGGCTGAGAACCGGTCGCCGGTTTCGGTACCTCCGGGGCTGTCTTGATGTAGCTGCTTTAGGCGAACCGTGGGTTCAGCACAGTGACGGTTCCTGCGGAGGGATGGTTGTTCACGTTCTGTCCGGGTGCGCCGACCACCAGTCCCAGTTCGATGCCGGGGAGCTCTCCGACGGTGCCTCCGAACGTGTTCCCAGCGCCCGCCGCTTCGACCACACCCCTCGAACCTTGGGTGAGCGTCCTGCCGTCTCCAACGTAGTAGCCGCACTCATCGGAACAGCCAGCCCTAGCCGGCCCGGGCTAGTTGTTGAGATCGGCGTTTCCCCTTTCTGAGTGCGAGTTTGCCTCAGTTGGCTCGGCTGTGAGGGTCGCTCGCGGAGGCAGCCTCACACGCTTGCTCGGCCGACGCTGGGCGCGGTCCGGGGTGAAGGGTTCTCGGAGTCCGCAGGTCCGCCGCTGTGCCGGCGGTCACTTCGCAGAAACAAGATGACGCCCTACACGGTCTGGGGGCCGCGGTCAACCCGTCTCCGTTGCCACCGCTGCGGGGTCGTCAGGCTCGACGACGGTGAGTCCTGGACGGAGATCGTCGAACATCTGCCGGACGTGCGGGCGGGAGTGGCCTGGACCTCGACTGGCATCCGCCCGCCAAAGCATCGGGACCAAAGTCCGCTGCGGCGGGCCGGGAGGCCCTACCTCATGGCCGTTGGAGGCGCGATATTGATGGTCTCGGGAGGGCATCTTGTGCACCCCCCGGCACTAGGAGGACTCCATGTCGCGACTCACTAGCTGCCTGTCATGAACGAGTCGGCCAGCTACCTGGAGTGGGGCTGGCTCTCCATCTCCACACCGAACCTCATCGTGATCTTGGTCATGATCCTGCTCTTCGTGCTCGCCATCGTGATCCCATTCCCGAAGGACCGGGACAACCGATGACCGCCACACGTCCTGCCGACCAGGTCGGGAACCGCGCCGGGGCGGACCTCCCGTCGGAGGAAGATGGCGGTTCCTCCATGTGGACATCACGCCTACGGCGGGCCTGGATGTCAACGCTTCCGCCGGACAAGCTCCTGCCGGATCGGCAGCCTGCATACGTCGCCTCGTGGATCTACGTCTTCGGTGTGCTCACGCTGGCAGCATTCTTGGTGATCCTGGCATCGGGGCTCGTTCTCTCGTTCGCCGGGCCGGCCTGGTATCACACCTCATCAGCGGGCAAGTTCGTCAACAGTCTCCACTTCTGGAGCGTTCAACTGTTCTTCATCTTCATGGTGATCCACTTGTGGGGAAAGTTCTGGATGGCCGCTTGGCGCGGCCGTCGAGCACTGACCTGGATCACGGGCGTCGTGTGCTTCCTGGCCTCTCTCGGCACCGCGTTCACCGGATACCTGATCCAGACCAACTTCGACTCGCAGTGGATCACGTTCGAGGCCAAGGACGGGCTGAACGCCGTCGGCATCGGCGCCTTCTTCAATGTCGCAAACCTGGGACAAATGTTGCTGCTCCATGCGTGCTTGTTGCCGTTGGTCGTCGGGCTCGTGGTGATCTGGCACGTGCTCTTGGTGCGCCGACACGGGGTGGTGCCGCCCATAGACGCCGACGCCAGGACCGACGGTACCCAAGACCTCGCTGAGAGCGAGGCCGTGTCATGAGCGTGCAGCGAAACAAGGGAGCCGACATCCCCGCCGAGGATTGGAAAGGCCCCTGGCGACGATACGACATCCTCAAGGAGGGTGTCGTCGCCATCGTCGTTGTCGCCATCCTGACCGTCATGATGGCGGGGATCTTCAGCTCACCAGACGAGCCACAACTGACGTTCAAGGCGTGGGCGTCGAGCGCCCCCGACAATTTCTACGCCACGACCGTCCAAGAGCTGGCTGGCACGAGCGAGTCTGCCGGCTACGGCCCGCCTTACAACACCGCCAGTACCGGCCTGTCGGTTGGGCCGCTCGCCCCGCAGCAGTGGTTCGGCGTCACGCATCCGGTCGACTCGGGTCAGGACTTTGTCATCATCCCGCTGCACTCACAGCAGCAGTCCGTCGCCGTAGCATCAGCACTCAAGATCTGGGATGCGGCCAGCCCCGACCAAAAGACGGCCTGGGCCACCGCGTTCGACACGGCGCTGACCGCCGCAGACGGCGACCTCAGCAAGGTGCCGGCCGGCGCCTACGGGCCAGTACCGATACTTGCGAAAGGCCTGACCACAATGGCCGCGAGCGGCGCGCTCGACGGCATCCTGATGGCCCAGGGCGGCTTCTACCAGACCGACTTCACCAAGCAGATCCTGTTCCTTGGCGACGGCTCGTATCTCGACGACGCCGCGACCGCCGCACACCTGCAGGGCAACACTTGGGGAATGATGAACGAAACTGGCAGCTATCCCGGCCAGGCCTGGCTGTGGCTGTATTCGTTCTGGTATCAGATTCCTCAGTTCAACTCCGACAACCCGGACAGCTACCTCACCAACAACGCGGACGCCATCATCTTCTACATCATGGCCGTGCTATCGCTCGGGCTCTTGCTACTCCCCTTCATACCCGGACTGAGATCGATCCCCCGTTGGATCCCGGTCCACCGGCTGATCTGGCGAAGCTACTACCGCCAGCAGAAGCCGGGTGCGACTCCACCGGCCTAGCGGGCCGGCCGCCGGGCCGTCAAATGCCGAGCTCGATCGAGCGGGAGCGTAATGCCGGCAGACCTCGTACTGGGTGAACCTCGAGGGCCTTCACGCGATCCGGCAACTCCTCGACTCAAGCGAGGTTCTGGCCATCCAGATGGACAGGACCTCATGTGCAGCAAAACGACCAAGAACGGCGTGGACCAGGTGCGGACCGGTGTATCGCTGCGCTGACGGCGATGGCACTGGCCCGGACCCAGGACACACGCGACGCTGTCGAGGGTCCAACCCAGCGGCTGTCCCGACCAGCATGACCGACGGGTGCGACGGTCGTCTTCCGAGCTGTTGCCCTCGGAACGTGGTCGCCAGGTCAGTGGCCGATCAGGTCGAGTCGATCGTCACCTGATGAGGTCAATGGTGGAGTGTCAGCGACTCCTGCAGCTCGCCGCTCAGCAAGGAGCAGCAGCACCAGTGCGGGCACGATGATCAGGGCGTAGATGGTCACGAACCACCCGAAGAGCCAGAGCGCGAGATGGAACCCGATGGCTCCGACGTACCCGAGTTGCGTTCGGCGGCCGCCGATCAGGATCAGTACACCGACAGCGGCTTCGTAGATCACCAGCAAGCCGATGAACATGGGCTGATGGGGTGCGACCACGGCACGCCACGCCGTGGTAACCCAGTCGAAGTGCGCATTGTCGGCGAAGCCGGCGTAGTCCCCGCCGGTCGCCAGGTTGACGGCGTTGAACCCTGCCCCACCGAACAGCATCAGCACTCCGACGGCGATCCGACCGAGTTGACGCGCCCACCGGTGCCGGCTGGCAAGAACGGCAGCCACGACAGCCGCCAGGACGCAAGCTGACCAGAAGACCTGGATCCAGACGATCTCGTTCATCGACCCTCCAGCCCGAGATGCCGACAGGGGTTGCGGTTCAAGCCCAACACACGCCCACGACCAGTCTGCAGGGCCCAATGTCCCCGATAACCCGGGCATTGCGTCACTACACTCCGGACGGGACCGCGGCCTCAATGGTCGGTGAGGGTGCGTTGGTCCTGCAGAGAAGCCGCTGGCCGACCGCCCGGCGGCCCCACCACATGATGATTCTCGTTGACGCAGGGGTCTGGACGTCAGTCTGCCCAACACGCCCGGACGAACACACTCCGCCGCTGCCGGTCAGGCAGTTCCTGAGCCGCCATGGCGAGCACCACGCACGGGACCGCCGCGCGGCCACACCAATGCCAATACGGCTCTTCGATCTTGAGCGGGGTGGCCGGGGTCTGATGGTCGTGTCGTAGGCGCGGTTGGGCTCGTGGCCCCGTAATGCTGTTGGTCTCTCACAACACATCAACAAACGAGGCCACGAGCATGACGGATGCTACGTCACCCTGCGGGCCTTACCCCCAGTTCGTGGACACGGGGTTGGGTTTCATGCCGCTAGTGGAAGCGTAGCGGTGGTCTCGTAGGTGGTCGGGGACTTGTGGCCGCAGTAGGAGTGGCGGCGGCGGGTGTTGTCGCGCACGATCCAGCGGAACACCTGGCGGCGGCAGACTGCGTCGTCGGGCCAGCAGTTCTGATCTTGCAAGGTCTCGCGTTTCAGCGTGGCGTTGAAAGATTCGGCCAGGCTGTTGTCCGCGCTCGTGCCGACCGCACCCATGGACTGGATGACGCCGAGATCAGCGCAGAGCCGTGCGTAAGCGGCGGAGGTGTAGACGGCGAGTTCAAGGGGTCGATGCAACACCGGCTTGTGGAAGCGAGCGTAGTTGATCCTGGAAGACCTCAGCTGGCGTCTTCCATCCGAGTGACCCACATCGCGGTCACCAGACCACGATGGTCAACAGCATGAACGGGCAACACCCCGCTCAAACTCGTAGAGCCCTGTAACCTCGCTGGACTAAACCCTGAGGTGACCGGTGGCGGCCTACCCGCCCGCAATCCGCGACGGGTCTCAATCGGGGTCTCGACCGGATTGGTTCGGGAGTGTCCACAGACACAGGACGCGCGAGCGAGCGGGCCAGGTCTCGGTTGAGGTCACTCTGATTGGGGCCAACCTCCGCCAAGATCGCATCAGAGTCATTCACGCAACAGTCTCAACGACAGTCTCAGTCGCCACGGTTCACAGGCGTTCATCTGACCCCTGTTAGGGTTCTGACAGTCGCGGTGCAGGCTGACCTAGACGTCGAGATCGGCCAACGGCAGACCTCGAAAGCGCGTGAGGGGCAACCCTCCGCGGGTTCAAATCCCGCCGCCACCGCCACGTGCAGCCCCGTCTTCGCATCGGTGAGGACGGGGTTGCCTCGTATCGGGGGTCCTGTTACGACGGGATGTCGAGAGGGGAGAAGGGGAGAGCGACGGTGATCGATCTCGACCTCATCCTGCTCGTCGGCTCCGTGGTCGTGATCGTGGCGATCCTGTCGGCCCGTCTGGGCACCCGCTTCGGTCTGCCGGCCCTGCTGCTCTTCCTCGGTGTCGGCATGCTCCTCGGGCAGACCCGGGTCAACTTCGACAACCCCGAGCTGGCGCACGCGCTCGGCTTCGGGGCCCTGGTGATCATCCTGGCCGAGGGTGGCATGACCACGAAGTGGTCCGACATCCGACCGAGCATCGGGTTGGCCACGGTGCTGGCCACCGTGGGGATCGGCGTCAGCGTCGCCCTGATGGCCCTGTTCGGGCACTTCGTGCTGGGCCTGGACTGGTGGATCGCGATCCTGCTCGGAGCGGTCTTCTCACCGACCGATGCGGCGGCGGTGTTCTCGGTGCTGCGGAACGTGCCGCTGCCCCAGCGGCTCCGGGGCGTACTCGAAGCAGAGTCCGGCCTGAACGACGCCCCGACCGTGCTCCTGGTCTCGCTGGCGTCGTCGGCTGCGTTGACCGGGCACAGCGAGTACCCCCCGGTGCTGCTCGGCGGACTCGTGCTGCTGGAGCTGGCCGCCGGCATCGGCCTGGGGGTCGTGCTCGGCTGGGTCGGGGTCCAGCTCCTCCGCCGCGTCGCGCTGCCCGCCTCCGGTCTCTACCCGCTGGCCACGATGGTCTGGATCGTCTTCACGTACGGGGTGACGGCCGAGCTGCACACCAGCGGCTTCGCGGCCGTCTACGCGTGCGCGCTGATGCTCGGCAACGCCCAGCTGCCGCACCGCGGCGCCACCCGGTCGTTCGTCGAGGGCACCGGCTGGATCGCGCAGATCGGGCTGTTCGTCATGCTGGGTCTGCTCGCCGTGCCGGAGCGGCTCAACCTGGGCGAGGTGCTGATCGCCGTGGCGGCCGGCGTCTTCCTCACCTTCGTCGCGCGACCGGTCTCGGTGTTCGTGTCGGCCACCTTGTTCCGGATGCCGATCAAGGAGCAGATCTTCCTCTCCTGGGCGGGGCTGCGCGGTGCTGTCCCCATCATCATGGCCACGGTGCCGCTGTCGATGGGGGTGCCGAACGCGCCGTACCTGTTCGACGTGGTGCTCATCTTCGTCATCATCTTCACCTGCCTGCAGGCCCCGACCCTGCCGTTCCTGGCCCGCAGGCTCGGCCTGGTCGACCTCGAACGGGCTCGTGAGGTGGAGGTCGAGGTGGCGCCGCTGGACAAGATCTCGGCCGACATGCTCCAGGTGCGGGTGCCGGAGGGATCCCGGATCGCCGGTGTCGAGATCAGCGAGCTCCGCCTCCCCCGGGACACCGTGGTGACCCTGGTGATCCGCAACCAGACCCCGTTCGCCCCGTCGGGTCAGGAACGGTTGAAGGTCGGCGACGAGCTGCTGATCGTCACCCCGACCTCGGAGCGCGAGCGGACCGAGCAGCGACTCGCCCTGCTCAGCCGCGAGGGCCGCCTGGCCAGCTGGCGGCGGAGCGCGCCGGATCCGACGGACTGAGAAGTCCGCGTCCGCTCGACCGCTCGTCGGGGACGGGGCCGTCTAGTTGCCCAGGGCCGCGGTGGAGGTCTGGGTGGACGGCAGGCAGGCCGTTGCGGTCTTGACCACGATCGCGGTCGGCGCCTTCTTGTTGAAGCCGCCGTACTTGTCACCGACCAGCACGTCGACCGTGCCGTCGGTGCGCTTGTCGGCGCGGACGGTCGAGTCCTTGAAGAAGGCCTTGACCAGCACGACCTCGGGGTTCTTGGCGTTGGCGCCGACGATCACCGTCTGCTTGATGTTCTCGCCGGTGTTCGACGTCCGCTGCACGCGGAAGCCCTTGTCGCGCAGCGCCCGGCCGACGTCACCGGCCAGGCCGCGCCGGTCTCCGCCGTTGTAGACGTTGACCGTCACCTGGGTGGATCGGAGCTGGCTGTTGGGCAGCGTCTGCTTGACACACGGCTCCGGCGGCAGGGCCGGCACCTTGGCGATGACGTTGTTCCAGCCCCACCAGGCGCCGTAGCACAACACCCCGAGCAGGACCAGCAGCGTCAGGGGTGTCCGGACGATCCGGAACACACGACCGATCACTGACTGATCCCTTCTGTCACCTGCCGGGCGCTCGAGCTGGACGAGCGCGGATTTACTTCAGGTCGAGAACTCGGGCGTGCATCGTCTGCCGCTGCTGGAGCGCGGCGCGCAGGGCCCGATGGAGGCCGTCCTCCAGATAGAGCTCCCCCCGCCAGGAGACCACGTGGGCGAACAGGTCCCCGTAGAACGTGGAGTCCTCCTCGAGCAGGGCCTCGAGATCGAGGGTCCGCTTGGTCGTCACCAGCTGATCCAGGCGCACCTGGTGTGGTGCGATGGCTGCCCACTGCTTCTGTACGTACCCGTGGTCCGGGTAGGGGCGCACATCGCCGACGCGCTTGAAGATCACCCGCCTCACCCTAGATCACCTGGTCGGGGGTCTCTGCTCACGACATCGTTACGATTCGGGCAGTGTTCGAGGGGGTGCCCCGCGCTCCTCACTCACGAGAGGCTTCGCCATGACCGAATCAGCTGCGACACCGGACACCGACCTGCCGCCGGAGGTCGCGGCCATCCAGGCGGGCTACACCTTCGACGAGCCCGCCATCGACCTCGGCGTGCTGATGGAGAACGACGCCCCCGTACGGGAGGCGCGGGTGCGGATCCCGTTGTCGATGCTGAACCGGCACGGCCTGGTGGCCGGGGCGACCGGCACCGGCAAGACCAAGACGCTGCAGGTGCTCGCCGAGGCCATCTCGCTGGCCGGTGTGCCGGTCTTCGCCGCCGACATCAAGGGCGATCTGTCCGGCATCGCGGCGCCGGGCGAGTCGAACGAGAAGCTGCTGGCGCGGACGACCAAGATCGGTCAGGACTGGAAGCCGCAGGGCTGTCCGGTGGAGTTCTACTCGCTCGGCACCGGTGACGTCGGGGTCCCGTTGCGGGCCACCGTCACCTCGTTCGGCCCGATCCTGCTGTCCAAGGTGCTCGGCCTGAACAAGACCCAGGAGTCCTCCCTCGGTCTGGTCTTCCACTACGCCGACACCGCCGGCCTGCCGCTGCTCGACCTCGCCGACCTCCGCGAGGTGCTGAGCTACCTGACCGGTGACGAGGGCAAGGAGGAGCTGAAGGGCATCGGCGGTCTGAGCAGCACCACCGTCGGGGTCATCCTGCGCAGCCTGATCACCTTCGCCGACCAGGGCGCGGAGGACTTCTTCGGTGAACCCGAGTTCGACACCGCCGACCTGATGCGGACCACCGCCGACGGCAAGGGCGTGGTCTCGCTGCTGGAGCTGCCCAACCTGGCCAGCCAGCCGGCGCTGTTCTCCACCTTCTTGATGTGGCTGCTGGCCGACCTGTTCACTGACCTGCCCGAGGTCGGCGACGTCGACAAGCCCAAGCTGGTGTTCTTCTTCGACGAGGCGCACCTGCTCTTCAACGGCGCGTCGCCCGCCTTCCTGCAGGCGATCACCCAGACCGTGCGGCTGATCCGGTCGAAGGGCGTGGGCATCTTCTTCGTCACCCAGACCCCCAAGGACGTCCCGGACGACGTGCTCGCCCAGCTCGGCTCGCGCGTCCAGCACCAGCTGCGGGCGCACACGCCGAACGACGCCAAGGCGCTGAAGCAGACCGTGGCCACGTTCCCGAAGTCGCACTACGACCTGGCCGAGGTGCTGCAGGCGCTCGGCATCGGCGAGGCGATCGTCACGGTGATGGACCCGGACGGCGCGCCGACCCCGGTGGCCTGGACCCGCATGCTCGCTCCCCAGTCCCTGATGGCCGCCATCCCGGCCGAGTCGCTGCGTCCGGGCATCGCGCAGTCGGCGATGATGACCAAGTACGGCCAGGAGGTCGACCGCGACTCCGCGTACGAGATGCTCACCCGCAAGCTCGAGGTCGGGGCACAGGCCGCCGAGCAGGATCGGCTGGCCAAGGAGGCGGCGGTCCAGCAGGCCGCGTACGCCAAGCAGCAGGCGGCCGCCGCGACCCAGGCCGAGAAGGACCGCATCGCGGCCGAGAAGCTGGCGGCCAAGGAGCGCGCCGACGCCGAGCGCCGGGCCGTCAAGGAGCGTGCGGACGCCGACCGACAGGCCGCGGCGGAGGCCCGCGAGGCTGCCCGGACCCGCAAGGCGACCGGGGACATGGTCGGCAAGGTGCTGCGCTCGGGCATCGCCCGCGACATCGTCCGCGGCATCTTCGGCACCGCCCGGCGGAAGTGAGGGGGCAGTCGTGACCCCGGCCGTCAGGAAGCAGCGGGTGGCCGTCACGGGTGCGTCAGGGCGCCTGGGTCGCGCGGTCGTCGCGGATCTGGTCGCTCACGGCTACGAGGTGGTCGGTGTCGATCGGGTGGACCACGACGGGGACGTGCCCACGCACGCCTGGGACGGTCGCTCGGTGGCGGCCCTCGCCCCGCGGCTGGACGGCTGCGAGGCCCTGATCCACCTGGCCGCCATCCCCGGTCCGGAGGGCAACCCACCCGAGGTGGTGTTCGCCAACAACACCCAGGCCACCTTCGCGGCGCTGGAGGCGGCCGGTTCGGTCGGCATCCGGCGCGCCGTGATCGCCTCCAGCGGGTCGGCGTACGGGACGGCCTGGTCGCCGCAGCCGACCAGAGTCCGTTACGTGCCGGTCGACGAGGACCACCCGATGCGCAACTTCGATCCGTACGGGCTCTCCAAGGAGGTCGACGAGCGGACCGCGGCGGTGATGGCTCGGCGGTTCGCCATGACGGTGGCGGCGCTGCGCTTCCACTGGATCGCCGACCGCGAGCAGCAGCTGGCGGCGGTGGCGGAGCGTCGGGGGCCGCGGGACTGGGACGAGGACCTGCGCGATCTGTGGGGCTACGTCGACCTGCGCGACGCTGCGGCAGCCTGCCGGTCGGCCATCGAGGCGGCCGCGGCGAAGCCGTACGGGTTCGTGCCGCTGAACATCGTGGCCGCCGACAGCCTGGCCGAGGTGCCGCTGTCCGAGCTGCTGGCTCGGCACGCGCCGGAGATCGAGGTCAGGTCGCCGCTGGGTCCCACCCAGGGCGCGTACGCCATCGACCGGGCCGCCGAGGTGATCGGCTGGGTGCCGGAGCACTCCTGGCGCGACCCGGTCGCGGCGACGTCCCCGGCAGCCTCGTGAGCTGCCGGGGACGTCGCTGAGGTGCGGTCCGCTGGCGTACGGACCTTCCTTGTCGGCACACCACGCCTCAGACGGCGGTGGTGTAGGACTCCTGGCCGCGCCGGGTGGCGCGACGCTGGTTGCGCAGGGCCTTGCGCGCGAGCTTCTGCTCACGCAGGGCCTGCTGGAGCTCGGCTGCCTTGGCGGCTCGATGACTCACGGCGAGCTGGTCGAGGACGTAGGAGATGCCGAGAGACTGCTGATAGGTGTCGTACATGATGATTCCTTCGATGTCGTACGGAAGTGGAGCGGCAACACCGGCGCGCTGATCGGAGCCCGGGTCCCGGGATCACGCCGGTGGTGGACGACCATGATCAACACCTCGCACGGACGGCGAGGGTGGTCGTCAGGAACAGAAGAAGGAGCTGGCTCAGCAGCCGAGGACGGAGGCACCCGTCCAGGGCGGGCCGAAGCGGACCCGATCATCCGTACCGAAGATCATGAACATGGAGTACCTCCTCTCTGTGGGTGATGTCGCGACTCGGTCAGCGACAAGATCAACTCTAGGGAAGCCGGCGCGACCGCGGCAACGGGTTTATCGGGGTGGTCGGTGGTGGTGCAGGACCGCTCGCCTCCGCCCGGCGTCGCTCCTCCGTCGGTGCCTGAGGAAGTCCACGGGATCCGATGTCTTTCGATGCATCCACGATCGGTGATCTTGAGAACTCCTGTGGAGAGCCGATCGGTCTGCAGTTCCTGCAGGGGCAGTACCAGACCGACTACGGGGCGCTGATGGCCATGACCCTGGTCTCGGTCATCCCGCTGGTGATCTTGTTCCTGGCCTTCCAGCGCTTCTTCGTCCAGGGCCTCGCCACCACCGGTCTGCGCTGATCCCGCGCCCTCCCGAACGCCGGAGCTCTCAGCGGGGTCGGGGCAGGAACTTCGCCCGCCGCGCCCTCGCCCAGGCCACGGCGCGCTGCTCGCGGTCCAGCTCGCCGTCGGCCACCAGCTGCAGGCGTCGGGGGTCGCCTCGCTCGGCCAGCGACCGCATCAGGTCGACGCCGGCTTCCTGCGAGGCCATCACCTGCTCGACCAGCTCGTCGGTCAGCGCGATCCCGTACGCCTCGGCGAAGACCCGCATCCGGCGTCGGCGGCGGGGCCGTCGGTCGAGGCCGAGCACCCCCTGCCAGTAGCTGCGGTCCCGGATCGGGGCCAGGTAGTGCAGGGCGTAGGCGATGTCGCTCGTCCGGGTGCCGACGTGAGCGTGCTCCCAGTCGATCAGTCCCACGATCCGACCGTCCCGCCAGACCAGGTTCCAGGGGCCGACGTCACCGTGGCAGACGAGGGTGTCGCCCAGGCGTGAGCCGGTGTCAGAGCTCGTGCTGGAACCTCTCCCGGTGGAGCCGTCGAACCAGCTGACCGACGTACGGGGACGCCAGCCGGCAACCGCCTCGTGGTAGCGCCGCAGCAGGTCGCCGACCGCGGCCACGGCCGAGTCGGAGTCGACCAGGAGGCAGGCGTCGTCACCGCCGACGCCGGGGATGAACGCCACCTCGTCACCGTCCGGGGTCACGCCGAAGGGCTGAGGAGCCTCGGTGAAACCCACCTCCCGCAGATGGGCCAGCAGCGCCTGCACCGAGGACGACCACGGCTGGGACGGGTGCCGGACCCGGTCGCCCACCCGCAGCACCGGACGGTCGGCGCGGTCCTGCAGCACCTCGGGGTCGGGCTCGGAGAAGGTCGGCATCGGCGTCCTCGCTGGTCGGGTCCGGTGATCTTCGCACGCGGGCTACCCTCGTCACGACCGAGCGACCCCGACCCCGAACCACCCCCTGAAGGAGCACCGATGGACACCTCCCCGACCCCGCCCGACGACGTCAGCGACGCCGACTGGGCCGAGCAGAACACCTCCACCGACCCGTTCGAGGAGTTCGACGCCGCTCCGACGGTGCCGGTGCAGCGCCTCGTCGCCGAGGCGGACCAGGTCGACGTGGCCGAGCAGGCCGAGGTCGTGCCGCTCACCGACGACGAGGAGTAGCCCGCCGGATCAGGCGCGGACCCAGGCCGTGTAGGAGGCGACCGAGCCTCCGTGCGGGCGCCGGAGCCAGGGCCAGGGATGCAGCGCCGCGATCTCCAGCTCGCCGGCCCGCACCCCGAAGCCGGGCACCGGGGCGTAGGTCACCGCCAGGGGCCGCCCGGTCAGCACCTGCGTCGGATCGCCGCGGTGGATCTCCACGGACCGGCGCCGGGCCAGGTCGGCCAGCGCCTCGGCCAGGAACACCAGGCGGTGCCCCGACAGCCGCAGCCTGGTCAGAAGCGGGGCGTCGAAGACGAAGGCGACCGGCAGCTCCGGGTGTGCGGCCAGCGCGGGGTCGGCGTCACCGAGCGACTCCGCCGTGAGCCAGACCGCCTCCGGGCTGCCGGACAGCCTCGGTTCCACCGGGCCCGCGGTCCTGTCCGGGTCCGGGTCGTGGCGCAGCCGCTCCACCGGTTCCACCCCGCCACCGGGCTGTGCCTCGGGCCAGCGCTGAATGGGACACCGCTGCCGCAGCGGGCACTGCTGACACAGCTCCGGCGCCCGCTTCTCCACCTGCCAGCGGGAGAACCCGTACGGCTTGCCGGTGGCCGCTCCGATGGTCCACTGCCAGCCGAGGCCGTTGGCCGCGGCGGACCCGTCGAGGAGCATCCGGAACATCCGGCGTTCGCCGTCCTGCCAGCGGGCGCCGGCCCGGACCGTCCACTGGGACGCCGCCCACATCCGGCTCTGATTGACCAGCCAGCCCTCCTCGGTCAGTCCCCGGTCGACCTCGGCCAGGCAGGCCATCTCTGCCGGCCACGGGTCACCACTCCAGCCCTCACCCACCGCCGGTTCCCGCCGCAGCGGCCGGTGGATGGCCCGGCCCACGCGGGCGTACAGGTGCCGGGAGTACTCCTGCCACAGCAGCTCGTCGCGGAACTTGCCCACGTCCCGGCTGGGGCCACCGGCGACCGCCTCCCACACGTGCGGCAGGGGCAGCAGGCCGTGCCGGATGTAGGGCGACAACGCGCTGGCGCCGCGCGCGCTCTCCGGCAGCACCTGGTTGCGCCGGGCCGCATAGCCCCGGACCGAGAAGGCGCTCAAGGCGGCGTCGGCCGCCGCCTGGCCGCCGGTGAAGCGAGTGGACCGACGGACGTCCGCGGGACCCTCCAGCGTCAGGTCGCCGAGGTGCTCGGCCACCCAGCTCGGGCACGCGTCGAGGTCGGGGGTCGGCAGCAGCGTCACCGGGCCGACGCTAACCGGCCCCGCCGACACCCCTGCGGCACCGGTGCGACGCGGACCCGCGGACCCGGGGAGTAGAACGGGGGCATGAGTGAACTCCCCGCGACGATGTTCGTGCTCTACGGAGCCACCGGCGACCTGGCCAAGCGGATGGTGCTGCCCGCCTTCTTCGACCTGTACGCCCGCGGGCTGCTGCCGCGGCGCTGGAAGCTGCTCGGCAACGGCCGCGGCGACGTGGCCCACGAGGACTTCCGCGGCCACGTGCACGAGGTGCTGACCGAGTTCGGCGAGGCCCCGACCGATGAGCAGTGGGCCGGCTTCGCGCCGAACCTGCTCTTCGCCGGCGGCGGCTTCCGGGCCGAGGACGGCGGCGCCCTGCCGGACCTGATCGAGCAGACCCGCGACGAGCTCGGTGCCGACGCACAGCTGATCCACTACCTGGCCATACCGCCGAGCGCGTTCGCCCCGACCACCGAGGCGCTGAAGGAGCACGATCTGGCCAAGGGCACCAAGGTGGTCTTCGAGAAGCCGTACGGCACGTCGCTGGAGAGCCTGCACGAGCTGGACACGCTGGTGCACACGGTGTTCGACGAGGAGCAGGTCTTCCGGATCGACCACTTCCTCGGCAAGGAGGCGACCCAGAACGTCCACATGCTGCGGTTCGCCAACACGATGATCTCCCGGGTCTGGGACCGGCACTCCATCGAGGAGGTGCAGATCGACGTCCCCGAGACCCTCGACATCGCCGACCGGGCGGCGTTCTACGACGCCACCGGGGCGGCGCTGGACATGCTGGTCACCCACCTGTTCCAGGTCGCGGCCGAGGTGGCGATGGAGCCGCCGACCTCCTTCGCGCCGGAGGACCTGCAGGTGGCCCGGGAGTCGGTGATCTCGGCCTTCCGCCCGCTGGACCCGGCCGACGTGGTGCTGGGCCAGTTCGACGGCTACCGGCAGACCGAGGGGATCGCCGACGACTCCACCACCGACACCTACGTGGCCGCGAAGCTGTGGATCGACACGGACCGCTGGCGGGACGTGCCCTTCGTGCTCCGCACCGGCAAGCAGCTGAAGGCTGGCGCCCAGCGTCTCTCGTTGCTGTTCAAGGCGCCCGACGGCCCCCTGCACTCGGCCGGCAGCTTGCCGGAGGTGCTGGCTTTCGACCTCGAGGGCAGCGGCCGGATCCTGATGGAGCTCACCGTCAAGGACCCCGGTCCCGACTTCGTGCCGAGCGAGGTCGACCACGTCCTCCGCCTCGACCAGGTGGCCGAAGGCTCGATGGCGCCGTACACGTCGCTCATCTACGACGTGGTCAAGGGCGACCGCTCGCTGTTCACCAGCACCATCGGGCTGGAGGCGGCCTTCACCGCGTTCGCGCCGCTGCTCGGTCCCGACCGGCCCGACGTCAAGCCCTACCCGGAGGGCAGCTGGGGCCCGGTCGCGGCCGACCGGCTGACCGGCCGCTTCGGCTGGCTGCTCGGCCGGGAGTGACCCCCACACCCCGCTGACGCACGCCTCCGTGCACCCACGCACGTGTTGCACCACGTGCGTGGGACGCCGGAAGAGTGCGTCAGCGGGTCAGCGGGTGGTGGGGTGGAGGCAAGGCAGTCAGCCGGCGACCACCCGTCGGGACGCCACCAGCGTGCCGGCCGCGTAGCCCTGCACCAGGACCACGGCCCCGACCGAGGCGTGCAGCTCGGACACCACTATCGGGTCGGCGGCTACGTCCGCCGAGGCGAGGGGGCGACCGTTCACGGACACGTCGACCCGGTCCACCCCGCCGCCGGCGGTGATCTCGACCCGCAGACCGACCCGGGTGAAGGCCGTGGTGACGGCCAGTTGCCGGACCGGCAGACCGGCCAGGATCTCGCCGGCCCGCTCGAGCAGGTCGACATTGCCGCTGAGCACGTCGTTCCTGGTCAGCGCGTGCTGCACCGTCGGCGTGACGCCGAGGTCCTCCACCGGGGTGCCGGAGAGGGCCCCGACCCGCAACCCCCGCCGGATGGCGACGCGCATGTTGGCGCCCTTGGGCAGCTGGGCGTACGGGGATCCCGGCTCGCTGGCCCGGTCACCGACCAGCTGCATCAGCAGCTGGTGGGTCCACACGTTGGCGCCGCCCGCCCCGGTCCGGTCGTCGACGCCGAGGATCGGACCGATCTCGTGATCGGCCCAGCCGGCGGCGAAGAAGTCGGTCGCGGAGTAGCAGCGGGCGTCGGTGACCAGCACCGCCGGGCCGAGGTAGGTCTGACCGATCTCGTTGGCGCCGTCGGTCGGGGTGATGGCGAATCCCGCGGAGAAGCTCGCGCCGATCTCCACCGACTGGTCCAGCGACGGGAACCACGGTCCCAGGTCGATGCCCTCGGCGCCGTCCTGGTGGCGCCGGCACAGGGCCAGGTTCAACGGCGTGGCGATGAACTGGACCGGTTCGGGCGTGATCCGGTGTGGGGTGAGGGTCTGGAGGGTGAACTCGCTCGCGTACAGATGACCGCCACCGTTGCCGCGGACGTCCACGATCAGGCCGTTCTGCGGCAGCAGGGAGATCAGCCGGACGAACTCGTCACGGAAGCCGATCGGATCCTGCACCGAGAAGGTGAAGATCCGGATCTGACCGAAGGTGCCGTGAGCCGTGGTCACCGTACGGGCGCGGAAGACCGACGGCATGGTGGTGGGCAGATCGGCGGCGCCGACGGCCTGCGGGGCGGCGAGCCGGCCGTCCTCGGACTGCTCGCCCTCCAGCCGGACCACGTCGGGGTGGTAGAGGCTCTTGCGGGCACGGTCGCGCTCGTCGGCGTCCAGATCGACCGCGCTGGCCAGGGCGGCGGGGGAGACGGCGTCCAGGTCCGTGGTGGGCGGCAGGTTGCTCGCCACCTCCCAGGCGACCCGGATCTCGCCGGTGCTGCCGTCGGCGGCGCGGAAGGTGACGTCGATCCAGTCCTCCTCCGGTGGCAGCTGCATCAGCAACGGCCGGATCGTCAGGGAGTCCAGCCCGCGGGCCAGGCTCGCTGCCCGGTTGCTGCCGGCCAGGCGGAGTCCGTTGATCTCCACGGCGGTGGCGATGGGCACGCCGTTCCAGTGGGTGACCTCGACTCCGAGCCCGAAGCCGGGAGCACTGAAACCGGTGACGATGCTGGTCACGAGATAGTGCTCGCCGTCGGCCTCGGTCGCCTTCTCGAGCACGAACGGGAGATAGGCCACCTGGCCGGCGAACGGCTTGGGCAGCAGGTAGTTCGTGTGCAGATCGCGGACGGAGAGGAAGATGCTGGCCATCTCGCGGTGGAACAACCACTCCGGACCCATCGTCTGAGGTGTCTGCCGAGTCAGCTGGGTGCGCAGCAGCCGGAGCCGCTGGACCGGGTTGACCGCGTGCATCGCCATCTTCAGCGGCAGGTGGACGTAGTTCTGCTCGAGCAGGACGAGCGCCTGCTCGACGATCAGCTTCCGCTCGGGCAGGGTGAGGGTGCCGGCACCGGTGAGGAAGTCGGGGACGGTGACCGCACCCTCGAGATCGGCGCGAACGATCGGCCGGTCGGTGGTTCGGACCGGGGCTGGGGCGGTGATGGTCATGGGCGGAGCCTCTCGGGAGTGCAGGAGTGATGTCGGGCGACACGCATTTCGTCGTCCGACATCAGGACGAACGAGCGAGACTTCGCGGAGCCCAGGACCACGGAGCGCGGAGCGCGACAGATGCCGTGAGTCATGACGGTTCCTCCGAGGTGTAGGACAACTGAAGAGAAAGTGCGGCGAAAGCCCGCCCAGATACCACCAGGAGGAACTCAGCCCATGACGGAACGAGCGCAGCGATCCGGTGACCTTCGGACGCTGATCGACCTGGTGGTGCCGGCCGACGAGTTCGCCTCGGCCGGCGAGGCCGGTGGGCCGGACTTCCTGCAGCGCTACCTGGCCGAGCGGCCCGACCTGCGGGCGCGTCTGGACGGACTGCTGGCGGCGGCGGACCCGACGACGCACCCGGACTGGGACTGGTTCGCCGGGCTGGTGAACGGCGGCTTCTACGCCGACCCGGCCAACGGCGGCAACGCCGAGCGCGGTGTCCTGGCGGATGGTCGACTGGGCGCCCGAGCCGGCCGGTGGATGGTCGCGTCCGGTGCCCGTGCCGGAGGCGGAGCCCCGGGTGGTCACTCCCGACCGGCTGGCAGCCCGCTACGACGCGGTGGTCATCGGCTCGGGAGCCGGCGGCGGGGTCGCGGCCTGCTCTGCTCGCCGAGTCCGGCCGGCGGGTGCTGGTGGTCGAGGCCGGTTCCTGGCCGACGATCGCCGAGCTGAGCCACGACCAGCTCCGCAACCCGCGCTCGGACTGGGGTCTGCTGCCGCTCTCCGGGCCGGTCGACGACCGCGACCTGCGGGTGCTGGAGCTCGACGGACAGGCGCAGGTCCTCCGTCCGTACGAGCCCGGCTGGGCCAACAACGCGATGACCGCCGGCGGCGGCACCCGTGTCTACGGGGCGCAGGCCTGGCGGTTCGAGCCGCGGGACCTGACCATGGCCAGCACTTACGGCGTGCCCGACGGCAGCGCGCTCGCCGACTGGCCGATCGGCTACGACGACCTGGAGCCGTTCTACTGCCGGGCCGACCGTGAGCTCGGGGTGTCCGGCTCCAGCGCGGGCGAGACGATGCGGCGCAGCCGGCCGTACCCGATGCCTCCGGTGCGGACCGGGCCGCGGCACACTCTCCTGCGCGAGGCCGCCGAGCGGCTGGGCTGGGGCCACGTCCGGGTGCCGCTGTTGATCAACTCGGAGCCGTACGGGGGTCGGGCGGCCTGCGAGGGCTGTCGGATGTGCGTCGGGTTCGCCTGTCCCGTGGACGCCAAGAACGGCTCGCAGAACACCCTGCTGCCCCGGGCCTTCGCCACCGGACGCGCCGAGATCCTGCTGCAGACCCGCGCGGAGCGGCTGGTGGTCGACGGGCGGGGTGAGGTCGTGGCGGTGGCCCTGGTCGGCCGGAACGCCGCCGGGGAGCTCTGGCGCGCTCAGGTCGGGGCAGGTGAGGTGGTGGTGTCGGCCGGGGCGGTGGAGTCGGCCCGGTTGCTGCTGAACAGCGCACACGACGCGGAGCCGACCGGCCTGGGCAACCGACATGACCAGGTCGGGCGGCACCTGCAGGGTCACGTGTACGGCGGCGCGGTCGGGCTCTTCGACGACGTGGTCGAGGACCTGGTCGGCCCCGGTCCGACCATCTCGACCCACGACTTCCGACACGGCGTGGACGGTCTGGTGGGGGGCGGGGTCCTGGTCGACGAGTTCATCCCGCTGCCGGCCAACGTCTACCGCTCGCTCAGCGGGGCGGGCCTGATCCCGCGGTGGGGGGCGGAATCGAAGCGCGGGATGCGGGACCAGCTGCGCCGCTCGCTCCGGGTGATGGGACCGATCCAGGAGGTCACCTCGGCCTCGTCACGGGTCCGGCTGGACCCGGAGGTGCGCGACGCGTACGGGATCCCGGTGCCGCGCCTGAGCGGCTCCGTCCACGACTGCGACCGAGCTGCCCAGGCCATGCTCGCCGACCGCGCCGTCGAGTGGCTGACCGCCGCGGGCGCGCACCGGACCGCGGCCATGGTCGGCACCGGGGACGGACCCAGTGCCGGTCAGCACCAGGCCGGGACCTGCCGGATGGGCGCCGACCCCTCGACCTCGGTGGTGGATCCGTGGTGCCGGGTGTGGGGCCACGACAACGTACGCGTGGTCGATGCGTCCGTGCACGTCACCAACGGCGGGGTGAACCCGGTGCTCACCGTGTTCGCCAACGCCTACCGGGTGCTGGACCAGCTGACCGGCTGATCCAGCGAAGGTGGGGCTGGCAGGTCGGCTCAGGTGTCGAGGGAGCCCCGGGCCACGGTCAGCACCGGTACGGGGGAGTTCTTCACGATCTTGGCCGCGTGCGAGCCCAGCAGGAACCGGCTGATGGCCGAGGTCTTGGCTCCGACGAGGAGCAGCTCCGTCGGCACCCAGGGCAACGAGGTGATCGTCTGCTCCCAGCCGGTGCCGGCCCCAACCACGATCTCCAGCGACTGGGGGTCGGCGCCGGCGTCAGCCGCCGCGGCACGGATCTGGTCGCGCACCTGGTCGGCCCACTCACCCACCACCAGGTCCTCGGCGGAGGTCTCGATGGTGCCGCGCAGGAACGCCCCGGGCCGGACCGCGAAGCAGGCCACCCGCAACGGGATGCCGAACTCGCGGGCCCGTGCGATGGCTACACGGAGCACCCCGCTGTCGGTGTCGGCACGGCCGAAGCCCACGGTGATCCGACTGATCCGCGCGTCCTTGGGGACCGAGAAGCCCTCCGGCGCGAAGCAGACCGGGGTGTCCAGGCTGTGCAGGATGCGCTGGGCCACACTGCCCAGCGAGACCCGGCTCGGTAGACCCGAAGTGCCGGAACCGAGGACGACCAGACCGGCGTCGAGCCGTGCGCTGACCTGCAGCAGTCCGTCGGTCACCGACCCGGCGGTCTCCACCAGGAACTCGGCGGAGGAGTCCGCTCCGACGATCGCGCGCGCCCGCTCCAGCGCCTCCCGAGCCGAGGTCTGTTGCAGGGCGAGGTACTCCTCGTCTCCGAGGAACGGACTGGGTGGCCACGGCTCGGGGGTGATCGCGGCGACCACCAGCGGTGAGCCGGTGGACCGCGCGATCATCGCCCCGAGATGACTGGCCGCGTCGCCCCGGTCACCCGGCGCGAGACCTATCAGGATGGTGCTCATGGCTCAGGCCGACACTTCCGCGTGCTCGACCACGACGTGGGTGACCGGCAGATTCGGGTAGGTCTCCCGGGCCCGGTCCACCACGTCGTAGCGGAGCCAGGCCGACCGGTCCTCCGGATGGGTGCAGATCACCAGGCGATCCGGGTTGAACTCCTGGACGGCGTTGGCCAGGGCGCGTAGTGGCCGGTAGTCACCGAGCCGTCCGGTGGCCTCGAGGTTCGCGGCCCGCAGCACCTCCAGGGTCCGGTCGAGGCGCGCCTGCGCGGCCTCGGTCGTCTTGTCCCACAGGTAGACCGCGCCGGCGTGCATCGCCTGCCCGGTGTCGATCGGGTTCGCGGGAACGCAGATCAGGTACTCGGCTTTGCCCGTGCTGTCGATCCGATGCAGCTCCTGGATCAGCTCGGCACCCTCGACGGTCTCGTTGGCCAGCACCAGGACGCGATGGGCGTCGCCGCTCTCGGTAGCGGCGGGAACCGCGGACGGCGCCTTGTCCCGGATCCGCTTGGTGGCGAAGAAGATGATCAGCAGCACCGCCCACGCCAGCAGACTCAACACCAGCTGGATGCGCGTCTCGGCGTTGAAGCCCATCTGGGCGAGCACGACGATGATGGCCGCGACCACCACGAACGACAGGGCGGGGAACAGCCACATCTTGACCACGAGCTTGTCCGGCGTGGTGCGTCGCCGCAGGATGATCTGCGAGATCGCGATCAGCAGGTAGACGAACAAGATCACTGCGCCGGAGGAGTTCAGCAGGAACAGGAACACGGTGTCCGGGGAGACGGCGGCGGCGATCACGCAGAGGAAGCCGACGATGCTCGAGAACAGGATGGCGGGCCGGGGCACGCCACCCTTGCTGACCGTCATGAGTCCGACCGGCGCCTCGCGTCGGGCGGACAGCACGAACAGCATCCGCGATGCGGTGTAGAGACCGGAGTTCAGGCAGGACAGCACGGCGGTCAGCACCACGGCGTTCATGATGTGGTCGGCGTACGGGATCCCCATCGCCTGGAAGGCTGAGACGTAGGGCGAGGCCTCCAGCGCGGCGGAGTTCCAGGGCAGGATCACCGCCAGCAGGAAGATCGAGCCGACGAAGAAGATCGCGATCCGGACGATCACCGAGTTGGTCGCCCGGGCGATGGCCCTGGCCGGGTCCGGGGACTCCGCGGCGGCGATGGTGGCGATCTCGGCACCGACCATGGAGAAGATCACCACGACGATCGCCGAGAAGATCGCTCCGGGGCCGAGCGGCAGGAAGCCACCGTGCGCGGTCAGGTTGCTGAAGTCCATGTCCTTGTTGGGCCACAGACCTAGAACGAACAGACCACCCAGCACGAGGAACACCACGATCGCGGCGACCTTGATGCCGGCGAACCAGAACTCGAACTCACCGAACGACTTGACCGAGAACAGGTTGGTGGCGGTCATCAACAGCATCAGGATCAGCGACAGCACCCAGAGCGGGATGGTCGGGATCCAGAACTGGAGCACCTTCGCGCCCGCCACGGCCTCGAAGCCGACCACGATCACCCAGAAGTACCAGTACAGCCAGGCCGTCGAGAACCCTGCCCAGCCACCGAGCGCTGTGCGGGAGTAGTCGGCGAACGAGCCCGTGGACGGGTTGGCCACCGCCATCTCGCCGAGCATCCGCATCACCATGATGATCAACAGCCCGGTGATCGCGTAGCTCAGGAAGGCGCCGGGACCGGCGCTGCCGATCACCACGCCGGAGCCGACGAAGAGTCCGGCGCCGATCACACCACCCATGGCGATCATGGTGAGGTGGCGTTGCTTGAGGCCCTTCTTCAACTCTGTCGGTGGAGCACCCATGGCGTCCTCATTCCTACGGGTCAGGCCGAGCCTGACGCTGGTCGGGGCGAGCTGACCGGCACTTGCCGGGGTGTCGGCGTACGGCGACATCATTCACCGCGCGACTGATCGTGTCTATCCATTCGCGAGTCGACGACGTAACGGATCTATGCCTGTTGGGCAGACCCCTTGGTGGGATCGATCCTGCCGACCAAGCCCTGCTTCTGGCCGAGCAAGCCCTGCTTCTGGCCGAGCAAGCCCTGCTTCTGGCCCACCGGGCGCTACTTCTGGCCGACCAGGGAACGCAGGAAGAAGATCAGGTTGGCG
Organism: uncultured Actinomycetota bacterium; assembly: GCA_963794405.1. Taxonomy (GTDB): domain Bacteria; phylum Actinomycetota; class Actinomycetes; order Propionibacteriales; family Propionibacteriaceae; genus Microlunatus. Next base: position 1,387,057 of record CAWCDP010000009.1, on the reverse strand, counting down.
GGGCGTTCCGCCAGCCGCCGCATGAAGTAGCCGTACCAGTCGTCGCCGAAGGGCACGTAGGTGCGCACCGTGACGCCCTCGGCCACCAAACGGGTCTGCTCGACGTCCCGGATGCCGAAGAGCATCTGGATCTCGTAGCCCTCGGTGCCACGACCGGCCTCCGCCGCGTACGCCTGCGCCGCCGTGATCATCTGCGGGTCGTGCGAGGCCACCATCGGGTAGCCCTCGCCCTGCATCAGCACCCGCAGGCAGCGCAGGTAGGAAGCGTCGACCGCTTCCTTGCCCTGGAAGGCGACCTCCGCCGGCTCCTGGTAGGCGCCCTTGCAGAGCCGGATCCGCGAACCGGCGCCGGACAGTGCGGCGCAGTCGGCCTCGGTCCGGTGCAGGTAGGCCTGCAGCACCGTCGCCACGTCGGGGAACTCCCGGCGCAGCTCGGCGACGATGGCCAGCGTCGAGTCGGTGGTGGTGTGGTCCTCGGCGTCGACGTTCACCCACGCTCCCGCGTCGGCAGCCGCCTGGCAGATGATCCGGGCGTTGGTGAGCGCCAGCTCCTCACCACCGGGCAGCGACTGACCCAGGGCGGACAGCTTGATGGAGATCTCCAGCCGGCGGGCACCCTCGGTGGGCGGCAGCTCGAGTCGGCGGTAGGCGGCCAGCAGCGACAGGTAGGCATTGACGGTCTTCTCCGCCTCGGCGGCGTGGCTGATGTCCTCGCCCAGGTAGTCGACGGAGATGGAGCGGCCGCTGGCCAGCAGCGAGGTGACCGCCTCCATCACCTTGTCCTCCGCGGCACCCGGCACGAACCGGGTGACCAGCGAACGGGTCAGCCGGGACCGGCTCACGGTGCGCTCGATCCGCTCGGAGCGGGCGGCGGCGAGCAGGACCGGCCGCAGGGGGTTGGTCAGGGTGGGCATGGTCGATCTCCGTCTGCGTCGAAGGGAGGGTGGGTCGAGCGGGGGTGGGTCGAAGGGAGGGCTGGGGGTCAGGACTGGTGCGGGTAGAGGTGGTTCCGGGCCGGCACGAAGGTCTCCTTGACGGTCCGGGCCGAGGTCCAGCGGAGCAGGTTCAACGGTGAGCCGGCCTTGTCGTTGGTGCCGGAGGCGCGACCGCCGCCGAAGGGCTGCTGGCCGACGACCGCACCGGTCGGCTTGTCGTTGACGTAGAAGTTGCCGGCGGCGAAGCGCAGCGCGTGATCGGCCTCGACGATCGCAGTCCGGTCATCGGCGATGATCGCGCCGGTCAACCCGTACGCGGACCCCTGGTCGACCAGCCGGAGCGCATCGGCGTACGCGCCGGGACGGCTGTCGTCGTAGACGTGCAGCGACAGGATCGGACCGAAGTACTCGGTGCTGAAGGCGGCATCGGACGGGTCCTCGCCGAGCAGCACGGTCGGGTCGATGAAGAAGCCCTCGGCGTCGTCGTACCCGCCGCCGACCGCGACGGTCAGGCTGTCGGTGGCCTTGGCCCGGTCCAGCGCGGCCGCGTTGCGGTCGAAGCTGCGCTGGTCGATGACGGCGCCGCCGAAGTTGGCGAAGTCGGTGACGTCGCCGTAGCGGAGCCCGGCGACCTTGCCCAGGAAGTCGTCACCCATCCGCGCCCAGACCGAGGCGGGCACGAAGGCGCGGGAGGCGGCGGAGCACTTCTGGCCCTGGAAGTCGAAGGCGCCCCGGATGAGCGCGGTGGTCAGCACCTCGGGATCGGCGGAGCTGTGCGCGACCACGAAGTCCTTGCCGCCGGTCTCACCGACCAGGCGCGGGTAGCTGCGGTAGGTCGAGAGCCGGTTGCCGACCTGCTGCCACAGGCTCTGGAAGACGGCGGTCGAGCCGGTGAAGTGGATGCCGGCCAGTCGGGGGTCGTTCAGCACCACGTCGGAGACGAGCGGGCCGTCGCCGAAGACCAGGTTGATCACGCCGGCCGGCAGCCCGGCGGCCTCGAGCAGCTGCATGATCACGTACGCGGCCGCGGCCTGCGTCGGAGCCGCCTTCCAGACCACGGTGTTGCCCATCAGGGCGGGCGCGGTGGGCAGGTTGCCGGCGATCGCGGAGAAGTTGAACGGGGTGATGGCGTAGACGAAGCCCTCGAGCGGGCGGTACTCCACCCGGTTCCAGACGCCGGGGGAGGAGATCGGCTGGTCGGCCAGGATCTGTCGGGCGTAGGCGACGTTGAAGCGCCAGAAGTCGATCAGCTCGCAGGGGGTGTCGATCTCGGCCTGGTACGCCGTCTTCGACTGGCCCAGCATGGTGGCGGCGGCGACCCGCTCGCGCCACGGTCCGGCCAGCAGGTCGGCGGCGCGGAGGAAGACCGCGGCCCGGGCGTCGAAGGGGAGGTCGCGCCAGCCGGCGGCGGCCCGGGAGGCCGCCTCGACGGCGTCGGCCACGTCGGTCGCCGTGGCCTCGGTGTAGCGGCCGATGACGCTGGCGTGGCGGTGCGGCTGCACGACCTCGTACGCCGGCCCGGACGCCGTGCGGTGCCGACCGTCGATCACCTGGCGGATGTCCAGCGGGTTCGCGGCGAGCGTGTCGAGCTCGCGGACCAGCCGGTCCCGCTCGGGAGAGCCGGGGGCGTAGTCGTTGACCGGCTCGTTGAGCGGGAGGGGAACCTGGGTGATGGCGTCCACGGGCGATCCTTCGGAACGAGGCCAGAGCGGTGCGGGGGACCGGTGCGGCCGGGGTGATTCGGTGTCACCAGTCAACGCCGTCGCGGCCACCCGTGTCGTTGTCCGATCGGACAGATCAACCGGCAATTCGTCGTACGGTTGTCCAATCGTCACAGGATCGGAGATCACAGGATGGCGGCTGCGACGGGCGGGGTGTCCCTGGCTCTGCTGCTGCAGGCCCTGGGTGCGACCGTGGCGACCGCTGTGGCGGCGCCGGCCGGCACCGACGGAGCCATCGGCTCGGTGGTGCTGCTCGAGGCCGCCGATCTCGGGGCGCCCGTGGCGAGCGGTGATCTGGCCGTGCTCATCGGCGTCGCGGCGACCGACGCCGTGGCCTGGCTCGAGCGGCTGCGCTCGGCCGAGGCCGCGCTGCGACCTCTTGCGGTGGCCACCAAGCAGCTGTCGACCGAGCTCCGCGACGCCGCCGAGGGCGCAGGGGTCGCCCTGGTCGCGGTGCACCCCCAGGCCCGGGTCGAGCTCGTCCTGGCCACCGTCCGCAGTCTGTTGGACGGCGGTGCCGGACAGGCGGTCACCGGCGATCCGGCCGACGAGCCGCTGGCGGGGGAGAACGACCTCTACGGGCTGGCCCAGACGGTCGCCTCCCTGAGCGGAGGTCTGGTCAGCATCGAGGACGACCGCTCCCGGCTGCTGGCCTACTCGGCCACCGACGGGGCCGCCGACGAGCTGCGGATGCTGTCGATCCTCGGCCGAGCCGGCCCGGCGGACTATCTGCGGCGCCTCCGGCAGAGGGGGATCTTCGACCGGCTGCGGACCGAGCGTCGAGCCATCGAGGTGCCCGCCGACGACGAGCTGGGCTGGCGTCGCCGACTGGTGGTCGACATCCGCCAGCTCGGCAGCGGCGAGGGTCCCCGGCGGACGGCGGCGGGGACGTCCCTCGGCACCATCTGGATCCAGGAGGGGCGGCAACCGCTGGAGCCGGGTGCCGAGTCCGTGCTGGAGGGTGCCGCCGCCATCGCCGCCCGGCTGATCGAGCGGGCCCGGAGCGCGCCGACGCAGGAGGCGCTGCAGATCCAGCGGCTGCTGGGACTTCGCGGTGGCAGTGTGGACATCCCCTCGTTGGCGGCGAGCCTCTCGCTGCCCTCGACCGGGCCGGCGGCGGTCATCGGGATCGCCCGACGACGCAGTGAAGAACAAGGCTGGACGGGGGCGCAGGTCGCCGACGTCGCCGCCGCCGTACGACTGCACGCGAGTGCGTACGCACCGGAGTCCCTGGTGGCCACCACCGACACCCGGATCTACGTGCTCATCCCGCGCGCCCGGGCGGGCGGCCTCGCTCGCTGGGTCGAAGGGATGCTGGATCGGCTGACCCGCCGGACACATATCGACCTGCGCGCAGCCGTCGCCACGCCGGTGGCTGCCCTGGCCGACATCGGCGCAGCCCGGGCCGAGGTGGACCGGGTCCTCGACCGATCGGGCGGTGAGCGCGTCACCACCCTGGCCGAGTCCCGCACGTCGGTGCTGTTGGGGGAGATCGCCGATCTGGTCGCGGCAAACGACCAGCTCCGTGATCCCCGGCTGCAGGCACTGATCGACGACGACGCGGCCCGCGACGGTTCCCTGCTCTCGAGTGTGGAGCGCTACCTGGACCACTTCGGTGACGTCCGCGCGGCCGCGGCCACGCTGCACATCCACCCGAACACGCTCCGCTACCGGATCCGGCGGGCCGAGCAGCTGCTCGACATGCAGCTGACCGACCCCGGCGACCGGTTGCTCCTCCAGGTCGGGCTGCTCGGCCACCGCCGAGCGGACTGAGGGTCGCACGCGGTAATCGTTTGCCGTAATGCCCGGAATCTCCCCCCATCGGTGTGGGCTGGGGGCTCCAAGGAGCGGTCAGCGCGGGCGAGCGAGCCAGAGCTCACCGGGGTGAACACCTCCTGGGGTCCGACGCGCTGATCTCGTTCAGGGCAACGTATAGACAGGAGGAGCGGGAGCAGATCACGGTACCGCAACACCTTGTACACGGGCGGGCACAAGGGTCTTGACGGCCGTTGGCGAGCGCGATCTAATCTGGGTAATCGATTACAGCCAAGGGGGCTACCAGTGGTCCGGAGCGGAAACTCAGCGTCACAGACAACACGGGACAGCGTGGCGGCGATGACCCGCTCCCCACTGTCGCGGCGAACTCTCCTGCGAGGACTCGGTGTCGCGGCCCTGGCCCCGACCCTCGGACTGCCGCTGGCGGCTTGTGGGTCCGACGACACCGGGTCCGGCGGCGGCTCCGGCGGCGGGACGGTCACGTTCGTCTACTACGGCGACGCCGAGAGCCAGAAGGCTTACGACCAGCTGTTCACCAAGTTCCGGAGCGAGCACCCCGAGATCACGCTCAAGGCGCAGGGCATCGCGGCCAAGTCGTGGGCCGACTTCGCCAACGCCGTGGCCACCCGGCTCGCCGGCGGGCAACAGCTGGACGTGGTGCAGATCGCCACCGAGGGGCAGCGGATCTTCATGACCAAGGACCTGCTCGAACCGCTCGACGACTACATCAAGAAGGACCAGGCGGCGGTCGACGCCTACTACAAGGACACGCCCGAATCCATCCGGACGTTCCTCCAGAAGTACGCCTCCAAGGACGGCAAGACCTTCTTCATGCCGGGCGGGTACAACACCATGGCGCTCTACCTGAACACCAAGATCTTCACCGACGCCGGTGTCGAGCCCCCCACCGACACCTGGACGTGGGACGAGTTCCGGTCGGCCGGACAGGCGATCAAGTCCAAGACCGGCGCGTTCCTCACCGCCGCCGGCACCGGCTACTTCACCGACGTCATGCCGTGGATGCTCAACAACGGCGCGGCACCCATCAGCGAGGACTGGACGAAGTCCACCATCAACACACCGGAAGCCGTGGAGGCGTTGACCTTCGCACGATCCCTGGTGGTCGACGGACTCGCCCCTAAGCCCGGCGGCACCTTCGACGCACCCACCCAGATGGCCAAGGGCAAGCTGGCGACCTTCGGCGGTGGTCGGTGGCCGACCAACGACCTGCGGCGGCTGAAGTTCGTCGAGCCGGTCGAGCTGGTCAAGTGGCCGCAGCAGGCGAAGCCCGGCTCGCCCGTCGGCTGGGACGCGTGGCCGATCCTGAAGCAGTCGAAGAACAAGGACAGCGCCTGGATCTTCATCACCTACCTGATCTCGGAAACCTTCGGGGACGCGATCACCGCCGGCGGCGGCGGGGCGGTGCCGGGTCGGATCTCCGACGCCACCGGTCCCGAGTTCCTCAAGGACGCTCCTAAGAACACGGAGCTGCTCGTCGACCTGCTGGACGTGGCGACGCCGATCCCGGGCCCGGACCGCGGCGCCGAGACCCAGAAGGTGATCGAGGAAGCCTGGACCCAGGGCATCACGGGCACGAAGGACCCCCAGACCGCCCTCGCCGAGGCCGACTCCAAGCTCCAGGCCCTGTTGTCGTGACGACGGTCGCCGATCCCCGGTTGGAAGGTGTCGCGCGCCGGCTGTGGCGGCACCCTTCAACCGGGGGCCGGCAGTCCCCCCTGGCCGGTTGGCTCTTCCTCAGCCCTGCCCTGTTGCTGTTCCTGCTGTTCATCCTCGGGCCGTTCGTGGCGGCGATGGCTCTCAGCTTCTACTCCTACGACCTGCTGACCCCGGCCAAGTTCATCGGACTGGACAACTTCAAGGCCCTGAGGACCGACGAGCTGCTGCTGAAGAGCCTGGGCAACACCTTCATCTTCGCGTTCGCCTCGGTGGTCACCCACCTCGTCGGCGGGCTGCTGCTGGCGCTGGCGGTCAACCGGGGAGTGCACAAGGCGCTCTCCTACTTCGTGCGCACCGCGATCTTCTTTCCCTTCCTCATCTCCTGGGCCGCCGTCGCGCTGCTCTGGAAGTACGTGCTCGATCCCACCTTCGGGATCTTCAGCTACTACCTCGGCGTCATCGGGATCACCGCACCGGACTGGTTCACCGATCCCGCCTGGGCACTTCCCTCGATCATCGGCATCGACTTCTGGCACACCATCGGCTACACGTTCCTGATCATGCTCGCCGGGTTGCAGACCGTGCCGGCCGAGATGACCGAGGCGGCGGTGGTGGACGGAGCCAGTCGGGTGCAGACGTTCTTCTTCGTCACCCTGCCGCTGATGACCCCGACCATGTTCTTCGCCTCGGTGATCACCTTCATCGGCGCCTTCCAGATCTTCGACCCCGTGCAGATCATCACCCAGGGCGGTCCCAACGACTCGACCATGACCGCCGTCATGTACCTCTACCAGACCGGGTTCCAGGCCTTCCAGATCGGCTACGCCTCGACGATCGCCCTGGTCGTCTTCGCGGTGATCATGATGGTGACCCTGATCCAGTTCTGGGGATCGCGAAAGTGGGTGCACAACGCATGACGACCACGTCGACGACGTCCTCGACCTCGAAGCGTCAACCACCTCACCGTAGGCGGCCCTTTCGGGTCGGGCGACTGATCAAGGGCGTCGTGCTGTTCGTGATCGGGGTGCTGATGATCGCGCCGCTGGTGTGGATGATCTCCACCAGCCTGACCGAGCCGATCGCCGCGTTCAACCTGCCGCCGACCTGGGTGCCTGTGCCGTTCAGTCTCCAGAACTTCGGCGACGTGGTGGATCTGATCCCGATCGGCCGACAGGCGGTCAACAGCCTGATCGTCACCACCATCAGCGTCGTCGGGTCCTTGATCACGGCGTCGCTGGCGGCCTACGCGTTCTCCCGGATCCCGTTCCGAGGCCGCGACTCCGTGTTCGTCGTGCTGCTTGCGGCCTTGATGGTGCCCACCCAGCTCACCATCATCCCGATCTTCATCATCATGCGGAAGCTCGAGCTGATCGACACCCTGGCTGCGCTGTGGATCCCCGCCCTGGTCAACGTGTTCGCGATCTTCTTCCTCCGCCAGTACTTCAACACGATTCCCCGCGATCTCGACGAGGCGGCGCGGATCGACGGCGCCGGTCACCTCAGGATCCTCTTCCAGATCCTGCTGCCACTCGCCGGACCGGCGCTGTCGGCCCTGGCGATTCTCGGCTTCGAGGCGTCCTGGAACAACTACTTCGGTCCGTTGATCTTCCTCAACAGCCCGGAGAAGATGACGCTCCCCGTCGGTCTCGTATCGCTGTCCGCCGGGCAGGGCGGCGGCCCCGCGGTCGTGGTCTTCGCCGGCATCACCATGGTGGTGCTGCCCATCCTGATCGTGTTCCTGGTCTTCCAGCGGACCTTCGTGGAGAGCGTCGCCTCGGTGGGGATCCGCGGATGACCACCGACGGTCCCCGTGATCCGGTGCACCGCGCCGTCCTCGAGTGGTGGCCGAATCTGCCGTTGCTGCTGGTGGCGTCGATCCCGGTCGCCGCCGGCTGGGCCGCGCTCCGCGCCGCCGCGGCGGGATGGGGATCGCTCTTGCTGCTCGGTGCCGGTCTGGTCGTCGTCCCGCTGTTCGCCGGCCTCCTGCACAGCTGCACGCAGCTGCTCGCCGACGAACACGTCGGGGTTCTCCAGCTCGCGCGTCGGATGCCCGGCATCCTCACCCGCGCCTGGCGCGTGACAGTTCCCGTCACCTCGGTCGCTCTGCTGGCCGGAGCGGCCGGAGCCGCCTGGCAGCGGGGCGGGCAGCCCTGGATGCTGGTCTCGCTGGGGATGTGCGCGGCGGTGCTCGCCGGAGTCGTCGTCGTCGGTGTGATGGCGTTGCCCTACTCCCTGCGATCGAACGGCGGTGCACGCGAGGTCTGGTTGGTCGGCGCCTTCCTGGCCACCCGGCATCCGGTGCTGGTGCTCGGTGTCCTGTCCGCGTGCATCCTCACCGTCTGGGTCGCGGCTCATCTGAGCTTCGCCCTGCTCGTCCTGGTGCCGGCGCCGTTGGCCCTGATCTGGGCCGCTGCGGCCTCCGAGGCGAGCTTGCGAGGTCGAGCGCGCCTCGAGCAGCGAACGCGGCAGCCTGTCTGATCGCCGTCTCGTCTCCCAGCGTCCTCCTGAGTTCGCTGTGACCTCGTCCCCTCCCCGGAAGGAGCTTCGTGGCATCCCTCGACTGGCCGGTCGTGCACCACTACGACGCAACGCATCTCGATCGAATCTCCCTGCCGATCGGTGGTATCGGCACCGGAAGCATCGGCCTCGGCGGGCGCGGAGATCTCCGCGACTTCGAGGTCGGGAACCGTCCCGGCAAGGGCTTCCGACCGGAGTGGGCGTTCTTCGCGATCCGCGCGGAGGTCGAGGGCCGAGCGCCGGTGGCGCTGGCTGTCGAGGGACCTGTGCCGATCGAGCAGTACGAGGGCGCCTTCGGCTCGCCGGCGGCGCACCACGGGCTGCCTCGCTTCGCGTCCTGCGAGTTCGAGGCGGGTTACCCGTTCGGACGCGTGCGGCTGCGGGACGACAGCTTCCCCGTCGCCGTCGACCTGGTGGGCTTCAACCCCCTCCTACTCACCGATGTCGCCTCGAGCAGCATCCCGGCGGCAGTCCTTCGCCACCGACTGAGCAACCTCGCCGACGCCGACTGCACCGTGTCCGTGGCGCTGTCGATGAGCAACTTCATCGGTGCCAACGGAACCGCGGACGCGACCGGAAACAACCGGAACACCCTGCGAGAGAACGAAGCGATCGCGGGCGTGACCCTCACCGCACCCGGTCTCGCCCCGGACGCCGAGGCCGGCGGGGAGCTCACCATGGCCCTGCTCACGCCGCCGGGCACCTCCGCCAGTCACCGGACGGGATGGGACGACCGCCGGTGGGGGAACCCGATCCTGGACTTCTGGGACGACCTGCTGGACGACGGACAGCTGGAGGACCGGCAGACCACGGCCCCGCGTCCGATCGCCTCGCTCGCCGGCACCGTGACCCTCGGGCCGGGCGAGAGCGCCGACCTGACCTTCCTGCTGACCTGGAACTTCCCGCATCGTCGTGCCTGGCGATCGGAGGACCACGGGGGGATCAACGTCGGTGAGTACAGCGACGCGGTCGTCGGCAACGCCTACTCGGTCGCCTTCCCCGACTCCTGGCAGACCGCGACGGAGCTCGTCCCTCGGCTCGACGAGCTCGAGCGGGCGAGCGTCGACTCGGTGCGTGCGGTGGTCGAGTCCGATGCGCCGCGGGAGGTCGTCGAGGCGGCTCTGTTCAACCTCAGCACGCTGCGCAGTCCCACCGTCTTCCAGACCGCCGACGGCGAGTACTACGGCTGGGAGGGGGTCGGCGACCGCACCGGCAGCTGCTACGGAACGTGCACTCACGTGTGGGGGTACGAGTTCGCCACGTCGCTGCTCTTCGCCCCCATCGCCCACTCCTTCCGGCGCACCCAGTTCGCCCGCTGCACCGACGGCCGCGGCCTGATGAGCTTCCGAGCCGGGCTGCCGGCCGCTGAGCACTCCCGGACCTGGGACCTCGCGGCCGCGGACGGGCAGATGGCCTGTCTGGTGCACCTGTACCTGGACTGGAAGCTGAGCGGCGACGACGAGCTGCTGGCCGCCCTGTGGCCCGCCGCGCGCCGGTCGCTCGAGTTCTGCTGGATCCCCGGCGGGTGGGACGCCGACCGCGACGGCGTGATGGAAGGTGTGCAGCACAACACGATGGACGTCGAGTACTACGGCCCCAATCCGCAGATGGGGTCGTGGTACCTGGCCGCGCTGCGCGCGTGCGCGGAGATGGCCGAGTCGCAGGGGGAGGGCGAGTTCGCCGCTTCCTGCCGAGAGCTGGCCAGCCGGGGGGCGGACTGGATCGACGCGGAGCTCTTCAACGGCGAGTACTACCGCCACGAGGTCCGTGGCGTGGCCGACCCGGACGACATCGCTGTCGGTCTGCGTCACCAGAGCATGGGGGCGGTGGACACGGCCGAGCCCGACCTGCAGCTCGCCGACGGTTGCCTGGTGGACCAGCTGGTGGGGCAGTACGCGGCCAGCCTGGTGGGTCTGGGGGATCTGCTCGACGCCGACCACGTGGCGACCACCCTGCGGACCGTGCACCGGCGCAACTTCGTGCAGAGCTTCACCCATCACTTCAACCACATGCGCAGCTTCGTGCTCGGTGACGAGGCCGCCGTGCTGATGTGCACCTACGACGCCGACAAGCGACCGACCCGTCCGTTTCCCTACTTCAGTGAGGTGATGACGGGTTTCGAGTACACGGCCGCCACCGGTCTGCTGCAGGTCGGCGCCGCCGACGAAGGCCTGGAGATCATCCGGTCGATCCGCGACCGCTATGACGGTCGCCGGCGGAACCCGTTCGACGAGGCAGAGTGCGGGCACCACTACGCGCGTGCCATGGCGAGCTGGTCGGCCTTCGCGACCTGGAACGACGTCCGGTACGACGGGCGGAGTCGGGAGCTGTCGATCGGCAGCAGCCTGGCTCAGGGCCAGCGCTTCTGGTCCACCGGCGCGGCCTTCGGGACCTGGCACCCGGGAGTGGGACCTGACGAGATCGGGACGCTGCGCGTGGTCCGCGGCGAGCTGGCGCTGGACACGCTGGTCGTGGACGGCGTGCGTCACCCCAACCTGACGACGGTCCTCACCCCGGCCACGCCTTGGACGGTTCGCGCTGCCGCGCGTCCCTGATGGACACGGTCGAGGATCCGGGTCCGACCCGCCGCGATTACGCTTCCAGTGCTCGAGCAGCAGAGACACCGGGAGTGGCCGTGGTCAAGATCGTGGATGTGGCCGAGGCGGCGCAGGTCTCCGCCGCCACGGTGTCGCGCGCTCTGAACCACAGCAGTCGAGTGGATCCGGTGCTGGCCGAGCGGGTTCGAGCCACCGCCGAGCGGCTCGGCTACCGCCCGAATGCGGTCGCCCGGAACCTCCGCCGGCAGGGAACCCAGGTCTGGGCGTTGATCATCACCGACATCAACAACCCCTTCTACACCGCGGTCGCTCGCGGGGTCGAGGATCAAGCGAGCGAGTCGGGCTTCTCGGTGCTGCTCTGCAACACCGACGAGAACCAGGACAAAGAGGACCGCTATCTCGAGGTCGCGGCGCAGGAACGCGTGGCCGGGGTGATCCTGGCGCCGAGAGCCAGCGACTCCGACGTCTCGGGGCTCTTGAGCAGCAAGATCCCGCTGGTCGTCGTGGACCGGCAGCTCGACCAACCGGTGGACTTCGTCACCGCTGCCTCGTTCGAGGGTGCCGTGATGGCCACCGAGCACCTGCTGCGCCAAGGGTGGTCGCGACCGGCCTGTGTGACCCGCCCCGCCGACACGGCGACGACCGAGCAGCGGCGGCTGGGATACGAGGACGTGATGCGACGCCACGGGCTGCCGGCGTCGGTGCGGCACGTGCCGTTCCACACCGACAGCGGCCTGAAGGTGATCGCCGAGCTCTTCGGCTCGGCTGAGCCGCCGGATTCGCTGCTCACGGTCGACTCGATGCTCACCCTGGGGGTGATGACCGGGCTGAAGCGTCGTCGGTTGCGCATCGGGCGCGACGTCGGACTGATCGGCTTCGACGACGCCGTGTGGGCGCAGGCAGTCGAACCGCCGTTGTCGGTGATCGCCCAGCCGGCGTACGAGATGGGCGTGGCGGCCGCGCGGTTGCTGGTCGACCGGATCCGCAACGGGCCGCAGGACGAACCTCAGACGTTGATCATGAGCACGACCATGATCGTCCGCGGCAGCTCACGGCGCACGCGAACCCGAACCGCAGCCAGGAGAGAGACCGATGCGGAACCACGGTGACGGGCTCTACCAGTGGGACACCTGGTGCCACGTCGCGCCGGACGGTCTGGTGCACGCCTTCTGGGTACGGCTCGCGGAGCGGCGACGTCGGCCTGTTGGTGGACCGTGGCCGGGCCGAGTTCCGCGATCTCGAGCTGCTGTCGCTGACCGACTAGCTCGCCGACCCGCTGACGTCGGGATCGAGCCGGACCGTCTGTCCGGCGCTGAGCACCGTCGGGGCCGCCAGCCGGAACCGACCGAGATCGGGATGGACGACCGAGGCTTCGGCCAGGTCGAGAGTTCCGCCCAGCAGGCGGAGCGTCGTCTGGCCGTTCTCGGCCTCGCAGACGCCCCAGCCACGCGCCGTGCTGAAGAAGCAGCGCAAGGTGCCGTTCTCCAGGGCTTCGGCCCGGGGCTGCAGCCGGAGTGCTCCGAGTTCCGGCATCCCACTGGGCACCGGTCAGGGCGATCAGCACCCCCCAGCTGGCCAGAGACCGGGCGTAGTGGTTGCCGCACTCCGCCTCGTTCCAGGGGTTGCGGCGGACGCCGTCATGCCGGTCGCGTACGGCCCGGACCACCTCCAGGCCCTCGGCGACGAACCCCTCGTAGACCAGGTTGGTGGCCACCTGGTACTCGATGCCGCTCCACACCTCGTCGCTGTAGACGAACGGGATGCGCGGGCGACCGCCGCGAGGCCAGGTGCACAGCACCAGACCGCGGTCGTCGTTGAGCGCGTACGTCCGCTGCACACTGTGGTAATCGCCGAAGTCGCGGCGGAAGTTGTACGCGAAGATCGCGCCGACCGCTTGCCGGACGTGCTCGGCCGGTAGCAGGTGCCCCAGCCCGTTGAGGTGCGCGTACGTCTGCCCGAGCAGCTGATCCGACAAGCAGCCCTCGCCGTACTGGTAGCGATGCGCGTCGACGTCGTCGGTGCGCTGGCGGAAGTACTCACCGTTGAACAGCAGGGCGTCCGCGCGGGCGGCGCCGAGCTCGGCCGCCTCGAGCCAACGATCAGCGAGCTCGGTCTCGCCCAGGTGCGCCGCGAGCCGGGCGCCGGCCCGGAGCGCGGCGAAGAAGATCGAGTTGGCCAGCATGTTCTCGCCGTAGAACTCGATGTCGTAGGTGTTGTGCTGCTGGGAGTCCAGGACGAAGTCACCGTCGGTGTCCCAGGTGGTGAAGGCGAACTCGAGCGCTCGCCGGGCACCCGGCCAGACCTCGCGGAGGAAGTTGTCGTCACCACTGAAGCGCCATTCACGGTAGAGCCGGACCACGCTGCCCAGCTGCCCGTCGACCGCCGGGTGGAACTCCATCGGCGGGTTGCCGAAGACGGAGTTGGAGCGGAACCGCATCCGCCCGTCCGGCAGCGTCTCGTCCAGGAACTCCGTGCGACGGGCGCTCTGCTCCAGGCTGGGAAACAGCCAGGCGGCGGTCTGGGCGTATCCCCAGACGTGGGTGCAGGTGCCTTCACAGCTGCCCGCGTGGTCGAAGCTTCCTTCCCAGGCAGCGAAGCGGCCACTGGGCTTGCCATCCTCGACAAGCAGGCAGGTGGTGCTGCGTAGCACGACCAGGGTCGAGGTGACGGCGTCGATGACCTCGGCCGGCAGGGTCGAGCCGAACAGTGCGGCGTGGAAGTCCCGGGTCGACGCCTCCAGCCCGGGGAGGTCGTTGTGCAGCCGCTCGGCGACCTCCCAGGCGTCAGCGGCGGCACGGACGTAGTGGTTGCGCACGATCTCGTTCGCGCCGTCGTTCGGCAGCCCGCACATGCCGTTCCACGCGCGGGGCCGATTCGGCGAGTGCCAGGTCAGCAGGAACTCGAAGTCGCGCGTCTCGCCCGGCTCGAGGGTCGCCGCGACAGCGAGTGACCCGGTCCGCAGCTTGGGCAGGTTCTCGGGCGACCGACCCAGCTCCGAGCCACCTTCCAGGGTCTCCGGCTGCGGCTCGAGCCGACCGTCGGAGGTGAAGTCGTCCCAGAAGAGCTGGACCCCGTCCTGCCAGAAGTCGACCGCCCACTGTGGCGTGATGGTCGATCCGGGATCTGCGGTGGTGAGGGCGGCGGTGCCGAAGTCGACGTGATCAGCCGGCAGATCGTTGCCGAACGACAGACCGGCCAGCGTGGCCGTACGGCGTTCGGCGACGGAGGGACGCCCTTCGAACACCGGCATCTGGAACACGTTGTGGTCGACGATGCCGATCGGTGACGACATCGATCCGGCGATGGTCACGTCGACCGGCCGAGTCTGCGGGTTGTGCACGGTGTAGCGGAGCACGGCCCCGGGGATGCCGGACGCGTCGACATCCAGGGGCACCAGCGGGGTGAACGCCTGCAGGACCACGTTCACGGGCAGCTGCTCGTCGGCGAACTCGACCCTCAGCAGCGGGTACTCACCGATCATCCGGCTAGAGTCCAGCCGGGGTAGTCCCGCGACCTTGCCGATGTGGTGGCCGGAGTCGCCCTCGTGCGGCGGGCCGATCTTGGCCTCGAGCACACGGCTCACGGACTCCCCGCCGTCCGGACACGCCCGGATGGCGAAGAAGGTGAAGGGCAGCCAGGTGCCCTTGTCGGGCCGGTTGGAGATCTCCCAGTCCCGGAACTCGCCGCGGGCGCCGATCGAGACGTTGCCGGTGCCGATGCCACCGAGCGGGAACGCCGCGACCGAGGCCTCGGGACCCAGCACCCGAGGTCCGTCCCAGGAGGCCGTGAAGCGGTGAGGAGCTGAGGCAGCAACAGTGCCGTCGTCGCGCATGACCGTACGGTGGCAGAAATCCATTTCACAAGCAATGGCTGCGTCGAACCCGGGCGGCGCCCACCCGTGATCAAGCGGACGTCAGCGTGGCCCGCAGCATCACGGTCCGGGCCGGCTGGTCGTCACCACCGATGCGCTCGAGCAGCAGTCGCGCGGCCGTCTCGCCGAGGTGTCGGCTGGGTGAGCTGACCGTGACGATCCCGGGTGGGGTGTGCAGGGCGAACGGGAGGTCGCCGAACACCGCGAGACCGAAGGCCGGCGGGGCGAGGCCATGCTCGAGCAGCACCTGGAGCGCGCCGAGCCCGGTCAGGTTGTTGGCGGCGAAGACGGCGTCCGGGGGCTGGGGCAGGGCGAGCAAGTCCGCCATGGCTCCGCGACCGCCGTCGATCCGGTAGTCGGAGTGGCGGAGGAGGTCTGCAGTAGCGCCGCCCTGGGCTCCGACGACATCGGCCCACCCTTCTCGGCGGCTCACCGCGCTCTCCACGTCGGGGGGTCCGGTGATGCAGACGATCCGTTGGAATCCCTGCTCCATCAGGGCTCTCGTCGCCAGCCGGGCGCCGTTGCGTCCGTCGATCAGCACCGCGTCGACATCGAGACCGCTCGGGGCGCGATCGACCGCGACCACGTGACGGCCCCGACTCACCAGCTCGCCGGCGGCGGTCGCCTCCCCGGCGGCGGCCAGGATCACTCCGCTCATCTGCTCGCTCTCGGCGATCTCCAGGTAACGGGACTCCTTGCCCTGGTCTTCGTCGGTGTTGCACAGCACCACCGAGTAGCCCGCTGCCTGGGCGACGTCCTCGACCCCACGGGCCAGCGAGGTGAAGAACGGGTTCTCGATGTCGGGGATGATCAAGGCGATGATCTCGGAGTTGCGCCGGCGCAGGGCCCGGGCGGGCCGACTCGGGGTGAAGGCCAGCTCGGCCGCGGCGCGCCGTACGAGCCGCGCCTTCTCCTCTGACACGCGGACGCCGTTGAAGACCCGAGACACGGTGGCGGGGGAGACCCCGGCACGTCGCGCGACGTCGTAGATCGTGGCCACACCCACCTCGCTGCCGTAGTTGCAGGCACCCTATCCGGCGAGCCGGATCCGCCGTAGGGTGAAATCGATATCGGACCAGTGGCAGGAGGCGTGTCGATGACGACCGGACTTGGTGGCCTCGGCCGCTTGCGGCGGGTGGAGACCCGCTCGATCTCTCCCGAGAACTTCGACGGCTCCGCCGGGGGCGGTGGCCGCGCGACGGAGGGGACGGGGGCTGATTGCGCGCGCGACCTCGGGCCGGGTTGGAAGATCTCGCCCAGCGTGGTGGTCGGGCCGCACGCGACCTTCTCCCTGGCCGAGATCGACGGCCCGGGCCGGATCACCCACCTGTGGATCACCACCCACACCGACAACTGGCGGACGCTGGTGCTGCGGGCGTACTGGGACGGGGCGGACGAGCCGGCGGTGGAGGTCCCCTACGGCGACTTCTTCTGCAGTGGTTGGGGACGTTTCGCGCAGGTGAGCTCCCAGCCGGTGGCCGCCAACCCGAACGGCGGCTTCAACTCCTACTGGCCGATGCCGTTCCGCACCGGTGCGCACCTCACGATCGAGAACACCTCGGAGGTGCCGGTCACGGTCTACTACCAGGTGACGTACGAGATCGGCGAGGACCACACCGACGACGGCTACCTGCACGCCCAGTGGCGCCGGAGTCGGCCCCTGGCCAGCAAGGTTCCGCACACGATCCTGGCGGGCATCGAAGGCCGCGGTCACTACGTCGGCACGTATCTCGCCTGGGGGGTCAACTCGACCGGGTGGTGGGGTGAGGGCGAGATCAAGTTCTTCCTGGACGACGACGTCGAGCACCCGACCATCTGCGGCACCGGGACCGAGGACTACTTCGGTGGCGCCTGGAACTTCGACGTGCCCGGTCGGGGCTACGTCGAGTTCTCCACGCCCTATCTGGGGATGCCCCAGGTGATCAGGCCGGACGGTCTCTACGACGCCCAGCAGCGCTTCGGGCTGTACCGCTTCCACGTCCTGGACCCCATCCACTTCGCCCACCGGCTGGGGGTCAGCATCCAGGCGCTGGGCTGGCGGAGCGGACACCGCTATCTGCCGCTGCAGGACGACATCGCCTCCACGGCCTTCTTCTACCTCGACCGCCCGGTGGCCGAGCGGCCGGAGCCGCCGACGGCCGATCGGATGGAGATCAACTGAAAGCGCGGATCCTCAGGAGAACAGGGGAAGCAGCTCGGCCGCCACTCCCCAGGCGCCCTCGGACGTGTTGGCCAGCACGGTCGCCGTGGTCCGGCTCGAAGGATCGTGGATCGATCTCATCGAGACCCCCGCGTCGTAGCCCTCCACCAGGATCGCGGCGCTGGTGGGGTGCAACCAGCAACCCAGGCCGTAGCGTAGACCCTCGGATGGCACGTCGTGCCGCGGCGTGATCATGGTCTGGACGAGATCCGGTCCGACGATCCGGCCGGCTACGAGCGCACGCCAGAAGGTGTGCAGATCGTCCACTCCCGAGTAGATGCCGCCGTCGCCGTTGCCGCGCACCGGAAGGTGCAGCACGTTGGTCCGGTCGCCGTCGTCGAACAGGTAGCCCAGCGCGGCGTCGACCGGCAGGTCGTCCGAGCGCAGGTACGCGGTACCGGTCAGCCCCGCGCGACCACAGACCTCCTGCTCCACGTACGCGTGGAAGCCGACGTCGCTCAGCCGGTCGATGATCAGTGCGAGAACGATGTAGCCCCCGTTGTTGTAGGAGAACATCTCGCCGGGCCGAGACACCTGGGCAAAAGCCGTCGACCACGGGCACGAACGCCTCGGTGGCGGCCAGCGTGTGCACCGGGACGGGCAGGATGTAGTCCGACGCCTCCCAATCGGCCTCCTCGTCCAGGTAGTCACCGATACCGGAGGTGTGCCCGAGCAGGTGCTCGATCGTGACGGCGTCGTCGATCAGCGGCAGGTCGGCGCCGAGGACCTGCCGGACCGGGTCGCCGAGCTCGAGCACACCACTCTCCACCAGTCGCAGCACACCCAGCGCGGTCATGATCTTGCTGCCGCTGGCCAGGGCGAAGCGGGTCCGGCGGGTGGTCGGGACGGCCAACGCGCGATGGGCGAAGCCGGCGCACTGCTCGTACAGCGACTCCTCGTCGCGGTCGATCGCCACCACGCCGGACAGCCGCCGGTCTGCGGCCGCGGCGTCGAGGGCTGCGCCGTCGATCTCCATCCGGCCATCCTGACACCGGGGTGATTGTCCGACCAGGGCCGAGTGTTCTGACGCAGTTCTGACGTCGCTCAGGAACCTGGGTGACGACCGGCGAGACGCGCCGGCGGCAACCAGATCAAGGAGGTCACGTCGTGACCGAGCTGCACATCAAGACGCTGAACTGCGTGAAGAAGCAGGACACCGTCGGCAAGGACAAGGCCGTTCTGAAGATCGGCGGTCGCACGATCGGTGGCCCGTACCTCATGGCCAAGGGGGACGAGCTGAGTGTCAACATCACGGAGCCGTTCACCGGATCCGTGCAGGTGACGCTGATGGAGGAGGACGCGGGCGCCGACGACAACCTCGGAACGGTCACCGTCCACGACACGCTTCCCAACCTGGACAACCAGGACGGTGTCTTCCACAGCCTGTCGGGGGCGGACTACCACATGGTGTACCACCTCCACACCTGAGTGAGCGGGCGACGACGCACTCCGCCGGGGCCCATCTCCGGCGGGGTGCGCTCGGCCACGGTCGTCGGCGGTGCGGCCACCAGTCGTTCAGTCAGTCACCGCTCTGCGGAGCCGATTCGATCGTTGCCGTGCGGGCCCGCCGCGTCCCGCCACGATCCGCCCGGCACCGGATTCGCCGATAGAGGGTCTCTTCGCTTCACCCTCGCCGACTCGCGACAGCCCCTGTCCGTCACGCTCAGACCCGGACGACGTCGCGGACCGCCGCCGCGGTCTCCTCCTCCACCAGATCGGCGTTGAGGCGTGCACCGGCGAGGGCGCCGGCGGCCGCGGCCGCACCGACCTGCGCGCCGAGGTCGCTGACGTTGCCGGCCAGGTACACACCGGGCACGGAGGTCTGGCCGGCCTGGTCGGCGACGATGTAGGTGCCCACGCCCATCGGGTGCTCGACGGGCGTCAACCCGATCCCGGACAGGAAGCCCGCCCGGGCCACCGCCCGGGACTGCACGGTCACCACGTCGCGCGGGACGACGGTGCCGTCGGCCAGGACCACCCCGGTGATCCGGTCGTCGTCGATCCGCAGCCCGGAGACCTGTCCGTCGACGATCCGGATGTTCCGCGCCAGCAGCCGTTCCCGATCGTGCTCGGTCAGCTCGACCGTGTGGGAGAACACCGTCACGTCGGCACTCAGCTGGCGGAAGAGCAGCGCCTGGTGGGCCACCATCGGGCTGCTGGCGAGCACCCCGATCGCCTGGTCGCGCACCTCCCACCCGTGGCAGTAGGGGCAGTGGACGACGTCTCGACCCCAGCGCTCGACCAGGCCGGGGATCTCGGGCAGCTCGTCCACGACGCCGGTGGTGATCAACAGCCGCCGAGCGGCGACGGTCCGCCCGTCCGCCAGCCGCACGGTGAAGCCCGTCGCGAGCCGGTCGATGGCGGACACCGTTCCCGCGACGATCGATCCGCCGTACGACCGCACCTCCGCCCGTCCCCGCTCCAGCAGCTCGGCCGGAGCCATGCCGTCCCGGGCGAGCAGGCCGTGAACTCCGTCGGCAGGGGCGTTCCGCGGCCGACCGGCGTCGATCACCACCACCGATCGCCGGGAGCGGGCGAGCATCAGCGCACCGTTGAGACCGGCGGCGCCGCCGCCGACCACCACCGCGTCGTAGGAAGAGTTCAGATCATCACTGGGCATGATCCGAGTCTGCTCGGGCTCGCTTCAGGTTCGCAAACTTCGTTGCCGAAGTGGCAAACTGAGGCCATGGACCAGGATCTCGATCAGACCCTCGACGGTGTCGGCCCGCGGCTGCGCGAGCTGCGCAGCACCCGTGAGCTCACGCTCGTGGACCTCTCCGAGCAGACGGGCATCTCCGTCAGCACCCTGTCCCGCTTGGAGTCCGGCGATCGGCGACCCACGCTGGAGCTGCTGCTTCCCCTGGCCCGGGCGTACGGGGTCACCCTCGACGAGCTGGTCGACGCACCCCCGACCGGCGACCCGCGGATCCACCTCAAGCCGATCAAGGCGCACGGGATGACGATGCTGCCGCTGACCCGCCGGGCCGGCGGTATCCAGGCGTACAAGCTGATCATCCCGGCCCGGTCGGCGCGCCAGACCCCCGAGCTCAAGACCCACGAAGGCTATGAGTGGTTGTACGTCCTGGACGGCACGCTGCGCGCGATCATCGGCGAGCACGACCTGATCCTGGCGGCCGGCGAGGCGGCCGAGTTCGACACCCGGGTCCCGCACTGGTTCGGGGCCGCCGAGGACCGGGGGGTCGAGTTCTTGAGCCTGTTCGGTCGCCAGGGCGAGCGGGCTCACCTCCGCGCTCGGCCGAAACGGGCCTGAGGGTCGGCGTCCTCGCCGGTACGGGACCGTCCAGACAGCAGAAAAGGCGCCGACCCTCGAGGGGTCGACGCCTTTTCAGGTGGAACTGGGTGTCAGATCGCGCGGACCTTGTCGGCCTGCGGACCCTTCGGGCCCTGGGTGGTGTCGAACTCGACACGCTGACCCTCGTCCAGTGAGCGGAAGCCGCTCGACTCGATCGCGCTGTAGTGCACGAACACGTCAGCGCCGCCGCCGTCAACCTCGATGAAGCCGAAGCCCTTCTCGCTGTTGAACCACTTCACGGTTCCCTGAGCCATATCTATCTCCTCATGCCTGTGGGGCTCGCCCTGTGCGAGACTCCCGCACTGTCGGGCGGATGACACTGCGCCAACCGCCCTCGCAAACTCCAGGGCGCAGCACGAACCACGGCACAAGACTTGCAACAGCAGGTCCCAGTCTGGCACAACTCCCCAACGCCGTGGTAACCGCGCCCGATCTGTGGCGCAGATCGGTGCTCATTCGGCGCTTCCGACGGCGGAGCGCAGGTGAGGATCGAGGCGGTCGATGGTGGCACTCCACCCGTCCCGGACACCGAGGTCGAACCAATTCCGTACGGTGTCGGGATCGAGATGGTCCGACAGCGTGAACTCCGACACCATCACGGTGCCGTCGCCGTCGGGGCGGAAGGTCAGCTCGACCAGCGGGACCTCGTCCAGTCGCCCAGGGTCGAGGTCGGGCCAGCCGCCGACCGCCCCCCAGCTGAACACGAGCCGGTGCGGCTCGTCGATCTCCCGATAGATCCCGCCGGTGGTGTACGCGCGTGCCTCGTCGGTTCCCTCGACCAGCCAGACCGTCCAGGCGCCTCCCACCCGGAGGTCGACGGTGCTGGGGCGGTCGGGGGATGCCGGCACGCCGGCGAACCAGTGCAGCTGGGCGGGGTCGGTCCAGGCCCGCCAGACGACCGCGGGCGGTGCGGCCAGTCGGCGGACGTGGGTGAAGCCGCGGTCGTGCAGCTGCTCCTGGACCTTCGAGGTCTGCGTGCTCATGGGGTGGTCTCCTTCGGGTTCTGGGTAGGGGGATCGTCGGTCTGGCCCCTCAGGTGCTCCTCGAGCCGGTCGAAGCGGTCGACGAAGAAGTCGCGGTAGGTGGTCATCCAGTCGTCCACCCGCTGCAGCGGAGCGCCGTTCAGTCGACAGGGGCGCCACTGGGCGTCGCGACCCTTGTCGACCAACCCGGCTCGTTCCAGCACCTTCAGGTGCCGCGAGATCGCCGGCAGGCTCAGCGCGTGCGGCGCGGCCAGCTCGCTCACGGTCGCCTCACCTTCGGCGAGCCGGGCCAGCATCGCCCGCCGCGTCGGGTCGGCAAGGGCGGCGAACACTGGGCTCAGCTCGTCGGTCGGAGGCACCTGATTAACGTACTAGTTAATTAACCGCAGATGCAAGTAGTTGAGATGGCGGACGTCGATGGCCATCTGCTCCGTCGCCAGGACGACGCGCCCGAGCCGTCAGCCGGCCTCGAGGCAGACGGAGTCGGTCGTGTCTGCAGGGTCTCCCGGGTCGTGGCGGTCCTCGGTGCGGGCGGAGTTCTCGCACCCGCGGGCCAGCGCTGCGGCCATCACCGGGTCGGCCCGGCCGGCCACGAGTCGAGCCGCTTCACCGAGGACCTCCAGCTGTTCAGAAGTCAGGACGTCGATCACCAGCCTGCGCACCTCGGCGACGTGACCGGGCGCGCTGGCGACGAGCTTCCGCCGCCCCGCGGTGGTGAGGTGGGCGTTCACGCAGCGAGCCTCGCCGCTGCGGCGTTCGATCCAGCCGGCTCGCTCCAGCCGTGCCACGGCGTGGGAGAGCCGGGACGGGGACCCCTGGGAGATGGTCGCCAGCTCGCCCATCCCCAGCGCGCCGTCGGGACCCTCCGACAAGGCGGCGAGGACGTGGTAGTCGAAGCTGTTGAGACCGGAGTCGCGCTTCAGCTGAGCGTCGAGCGCCGCCGGCAGCGTCATGGTCAGGGCGACCACGGCTTTCCAGCTGTGGAGCTGGTCGTCGGTGAGCCACTCGGGGCCACCGCGCTCGTGCTCGGGCATCTCCTCATCGTAGTGACTTGAAGTTTCAAATTCGAGGGCTTAGCCTCAGTGATGTTTGAAACTTCAAATCACCGAGCCGAGAGACCGACATGACCCTCCTCCGTATCGACGCCAGCATCCAGGGACCCCGGTCCGCGAGCAGCGCGCTCGCCGACCTGGTCCAGGCCGAGTACACCGCCGTCCACCGCGACGAGCCGGTGATCAGCCGCCATCTCGGGGCCGACCCGCTCCCGGCCGACGCCTGGGCCGCTGCCGTCACCGGCTCGTTCAGCGACCCGGCCGACCACACGCCGGCCCAGCGCTCGGCCGTCGCCCTCGCCCGGGAGGTCGCCGGCGAGCTCGCCGCGGCCGACGCCGTGATCGTCGCTCTGCCGCTCTACAACTGGGGCGTCTCCCAGCACGCGAAGACCTGGATCGACGTGGCCATCGCCGGCGCGGCTCCGGGAACCCGCCTGCTCGACGGCACACCGGTGGTCCTGTTGACCACCCGCGGCGGAGCGTACGGACCGGGCACCCCGAAGGAGGGCTGGGACCACAGCATCGACTACCTGCGCCGGGTCCTGGCCGAGGTCTGGGGCGCCGACCTCACCGTCGTCGAGCGGGAGCTGACCCTGGTCGGGGTCAACCCGGCACTGGACCAGTTCGCCGACCTGGGAGCTGCCGCCAAGGAGGCGGCCGAGTCCGCTGCGATCGCTGCCGGCCGCGATCTGGCCGCTCGTACGAAGCCGGAGGCCGACGCGGCCTGACCCGACCCTTACCCGAAGGCTCTGTCTCTGCCTCCCTCACCCAGCGGCTCAGGAATGAGCGGGGTCATGGTCTGGGTGAGCGTAGTAAGCCGAGGCCCGGGCCGCATCGACACCGGTGAGATCGTCCTCGGCACCAACGGTGGGGGCGTCACGCAGCTGGTCGGCGGTGTAGGCGATGATCACGTCGCTGGTGTCCAGCCACGCCCCCGTGAGGGGGACGAGAGTGGTGCGGTCTGTGACCGCACCGGTGGCGATGGTCAACCACTGCGGTGCTGCGGTGTCTGGTCCGCCGAAGATCTGTTCCACGGTCCCGAGCGGTTGGTGATCGCGGCTGTAGACCGCGCTGCTGCCGCTCTCCACCAGGTCGACGTGGTGCCGGGTGAGCGTCGACCTCACCGGGGTGGTCGCTGCCGCTTCCGCGGACGGTCCGGGCTTGCACAGGCCGGCGGGCTGGGCGACGGCGGGAGCGTCCCCGAGTCGCTGTGCGGGGAGGGTGGGCTGGCGGGGGCGGCAGGTTCGGGTGGCGGTGCTGGTCATGGAAGGCTCCAGTTCGAGGTAGAGGTGTCGTGTCGCCTCGGGCGTGAGGCGGGGTGGCGCCCAGAAAGGGCCGTGCCAGGCGGGACGGTCCGCGTAAGCGGTCAGTCATCGACCCGGCGCCGGCCGATCAGGGGGATGGCTGGAGCCCGATGGCGAAGCCCCGCCGACGGTGTCGGCGGGGCTTCGCGGCGGTGGTGCCTTACGCGGTGTAGCGCTCGCGGCTGCCGGACTTGGCCAGCCCACGGCTGACCATGTAGCCGATGGTCAGCAGTGTGACGTAAAGCCATGCGCTGGCCGCGCCGAAGCCCTGGCCGTCGTAGCTGACCGGCTGAGTGCTGGTGGGTGAGGTGGACACGAAGCTCCTGAAAGTCTTGCGGGGCGGCCGGACGGCCGCTCTTCCGGATCACGACGGACGATCCGCCCGATCCGCAGAACAGGTTTACACTGTATATACGGTGTAGACCGTACGCGTAGGCTGCAGGTGGATCAACTCCGGTGACGACGGCAGGAGCAGCGACACCATGTCCCGCGACAAGACACCCGAGCAGCCACCCACCCCCTCCCACACCGACCTGCCCGGCACCGGCAGTGCCCCGGATCAGCGAGTGCCGTTGACCCGGCAACGAGTGCTGGCCACCGCGCTGCGCCTGGTCGACACCGAAGGGCTGGACGCCCTCACCCGACGGCGGCTCGCCCGCGAGCTCGGCCGCGACGCGATGACCCTGTACCGCTACGCCCCCGACCAGGCGGCACTCCTGGACGGGATCGTCGAGCTGGTCCTCGACGAGCTCGAGCTCCCCGAGGAAGGCCAGGACTGGCAGACCCAGCTGCGGCGCAGCGCGCACAGCTTCCGCCTCCTCGCCCTCGCCCACCCGCACGTGGTGAACCTGCTGCTGACGCGGCCGGTCGCCACCGCGTACGGACTGCGACCGCCCGCCACCCTGCGCCCGCTCGAGCACTTCCTCGAGCTGCTGACCACGGCCGGCTTCCCCGCCGCCGGCGCGATGCGGATCCACCGGGCCTTCGTCGGGTTCCTCTACGGACACCTGCTCGCCGAGCTGCAGGACACCGTCGTGAACCCCGACGAGACCGACGACCTCCTCCGCCTCGGACTGCACCAGCTCCCGCCGCGCCAGTTCCCGATCCTGCGCAGCCTCGCCAGCGAGCTCGCCCACTACGACGGCACCCGCGAGCTCGACCACGGCCTCGACCTGCTGCTGGCCGGAATCACCACCCACCACCCCACACCCGGCGACGCCGCCGCGCTGGCGTGACCCTGCGTGACCTCAAGAAAACGCGATGCCGCGAATCAGGCAGGAGACGTTCCCGGCTGCTGCTCGACGGAGTCGACGACGGCCTGGACGAGGTCGTGAAGCCAGACGCCCTGCTGTCAGCAGTAACGGGGATGTGCCGCCGGCACGTTCTGCGCGGTCCAGAGCAGGCGGGTGCCGCCGCTGTCGGGGGTGGTCAGGTCCAGTGTGCCGTGATGTTTCTCGGCACGTCGGCGCAGGTTCTCCAGCCCGCTGAGGTGGTCGGGGGTGCTGATCCCTCGGCCGTTGTCGACCACTTCGATGGTGAGCTTCTCAGCAAGCTCGGTGGTGATGCTCGCTCGGGTGGCGTGTGCGTGACGGGCGCAGTTGGAGGTCGCTTCGCCGACGACGGCCAAGATGTCGTCGGCCAGGGTGTCGTCGACAGCGGTGTCGAGCGGTCCGACGAACCGGACGGTCGGGCTGAACCCGAGCTGCGCGGTGTGCCGGGACACAAGATCGAGGATCGCCGCCTTCAGTCCGCCACCGCCGGCGGGGTTCCGGCGCAGCTGGAAGATCAGGGTCCGGATGTTCCTGATGATCGTGTCGATGGTTTCGACATGGGAGTCGAGCCGAGCCCTCTGCGCTGGTTGGTTGATCAGGGAGCCCATCATCGACTGCATACCCATCCCGACCGCGAAGAGGTCCTGGATGACCTGGTCGTGCAGATCGGCGGCGATCCGTTCCCGATCCTGCATCCGGGCGACGTCGACCAGGGTCTGGCGCGATTCCAGCAGCTCGAGGGCGATCGCCGCCTGCGAGGCGAAAGCGGCGGCCATCTTCAGATCCATCTCGTCGAACCGTGTCGTGTCGGGCAGCCGCCCCAGGATCAGTGCGCCACGGGCGCGGTGACCGTGGGCCAGCGGGAGGATCATCAGCGGCCCCACCTGCAGGGCAGGATCAGCCCCGGGCAGGGTGTTGTAGTCGGTGACGAGGTTGGCCTGACCGGTGCGGATGGCCTGGCCCGCGAGCGATTCCGTCAGGGGCGCGGTCCGTCCGATCAGATCGGCGGCCAGTTCCCCGGTGGCTGCGGCCACGATCACGCCGGTGTCGCCGTGCGGCTTCACGAGTGTGCAGAAGTCGGCCTCCGCCGCGGCCAGCGCCGCCTCGATCACCAGCGACAGCGGCTCCTGCGCGTCGTCGGTCAAGACCTTGGTGGTCAACGCGGCAGAGGCACTGAGCCAGCGTTGGTTCTGCTGTGACTCGGTGAACAGGCGCGCGTTGGCGATGGCTCCACCGGCGGTGACGGCCAGCGCCGTGGCCAGTTCCTCGTCCTCGGCGCTGAACTCCGCCCCGTCGGTGCGTTCGGTGACGTAGAGGTTCCCGAACACGGCCTCACCCACCCGGATCGGCACCCCGAGGGAGGTCCGCATCGGTGGATGCTGCGGGGGGAAACCCGACGACGCGGGATGGGAACCGAGGTCGGCGAGCCGGATCGGGACCGGGTCGCGGATCAGCACGCCGAGGATGCCGTCACCGCGCGGCAGATGTGCGATCTTCTCGACCAGTTCTGGATCCATTCCGGTGTGGACGAACTGCTCCAGCCGTCCATCCCAGCCGATCACCCCCAGTGCCGCATACCGGGCGTTCAGCAGGTCCCGGGCTGCTTCGGCCAGCCGCTTCAACACCGTCGGGAGGCTCAGCTCCGCTGTCACCGCCGCATTCGCGCGCAGCAGACCACGCAGCCGGCCCTGGACGTCGAGCACGTCATCGGCCCGATCCCGCAGTTCCTCCAGGAGGACGTCCAGCTCCAGCCTGGGCAGGTCCGGAAACTCCAGCTGCTCACCGCCCTGGAGACCCTCCGCACGTTCGATCCCGCTATCCCTCGACCCTGTTGCCATGACGATTCAACTCACTGTGATCGATCGTGGCCGGCCGGCAGCGGTGGCTCGGTGCCCTGCCGGGCGCTTCACACGGGCGAGGTCCGGGCCCGTGCCCAGGTCGCCGGGGCGTCACACGCCACGCCGGCCGTCCTCGCGTTGGGAGAACCTCTCACCACGGTACTCCTCAACAGACCGGCCCGACGCCTTCTCCGACCCCGGCCACCGACCAGGATCTGCGGACGTTCCGGCCGGTGCCGACCGATCCCGCAGCGCCCGGCGTGATCAGGATCGTCAACCGGTTCGACACCGACGCCCTCTACCGGCGGATGCTGGCGTCGCTGGGCGCCCGAGTCCGCGGCCTCGACCCGAACTCCGACCCATGAGTGCCCGCCACTACCGGCCCCGACGCCACGGACCGGTGATGGCCAGGGTGACGCCATGGGTCGGCGACTGGATGTTGGTGAAGAGGATGCGCCCGTCGGCGCTGAAGGCGGGACCGCAGAACTCACCGTCCTCGCCGTGCTCGTTGCGGGCGAGGGCGTACGGGTCGCCGCGACGACCGATGCCGATCAGGTGGTTCTTCCCGTCGCCGTCCTCGGCCACGATCAGCCCCCCGTGCGGTGACACGGTGATGTTGTCCGGGCCGTCCCAGGTGCCCGGCTGCTCCGGGGTCTGCGGGTTCGGTGCGAAGAGCGTCTTCAGCGTGATCGTGCGGTCCTCGGGATCGTAGAACCACACCTGCCCGTCGTGCTCGTTCAGACTGCCGTCACCGCCCGCCCGCGGGCGGGCGAAGCTGGCCACGAAGTA
Source organism: uncultured Actinomycetota bacterium (assembly GCA_963794405.1). GTDB lineage: Bacteria > Actinomycetota > Actinomycetes > Propionibacteriales > Propionibacteriaceae > Microlunatus. The sequence goes on along the minus strand of CAWCDP010000009.1, from coordinate 1,359,252 downwards.
GACGCCGCCGTTGCCCCACCACTGGCCCTCGAGCTTGCGCGAGCGGGTGATCGGCTTGGCGTACGCCTGCAGCCGCGTGGAGGTCGTCGTCGCCACCCGATCCGGGACGTCGACCCAGCGCACCCGGTAACGGGTCCCGACCTCGGTCGCCTCGGACAGGTCCACGATGCGCCGCCGGCCCTCGGAGCAGCTCATCGCCTGCAACCGGCCGGCCCCGGCACCGACGGTTCGGGCCAGCCCGTGCAGGGCCCCGATGGCGCCGACGAAGCCGTCCGGCGGTGTCCAGCGGTAGTACAGACCGTTGGGGTCGATCGCGTCCTCGGTCAGATAGATCTGATGGGTGTCCGGATCGACGGCGACGGCCTCGTGGGAGTAGCGCCCGAGGAACGGCAGCGGCACCGGGCTCTGGTCGAGGTTGGCCGCCCGGCTGGTGGGATCGACCTCGAACACGTACCCGTGGTCCTTCTGCAGCTTGCGGCCGCCGATCACCGTGTCCTTGCGGCGTTCGGTCTCTTCGCACGTCAGCCACGTTCCCCAGGGCGTGATGCCGCCGGCGCAGTTGTTGTCGGTGCCGGCCAGGCTGGTGTAGGTGCCCAGTCGTTTGCCGTCGGAGTCGACCGACACCGTGGACGTCCCGCCGATGGCCATCGGGTCGTACGTGAGACCGGGCACCGGCGGCACCCGGGCCGGTTCGTTGGCGCTGTTCTCGTGGTTGCTCACCAGCACGGAGCCGCCGCCGGCACCCGCGAACACCCCCATCCCGTCGGGGTCACTCGGGTAGCGGTAGGGCAGGCCGGTGGTCGGGTGGAGGTCGTCGGTGGTCGTCAGATTCGACTGGGCGACCACGACGTAGCTGAAGCCGGCGGGCAGGCTCAGCCACCCGCTGGGGTTCGGATCGGGGACGAGTGGTCCGTAGCCGACCTCTCCCCCGGGGTGGCGGGGCTCGGGTCGGGCGAAGGCTTCGAGGCTGCCCGCGTACGCGAGGCCGAAGCCGGCGGCGGCAGCCCCGCCGAGCAGGAGGCGGCGGGAGACGGCGAGATCGGTCATGATGCTCCTTCGCAGGACAGCGGGGTCGCCCCACAGGCTGTCGAGCGCCGGTCAGTCGGGCAAGCGGATGCGGTGGCCGTACGCATTTGTACGCAGCCGGACCGTATGAACCCCGCGTGGTCTCGGCGTCAACCGACGCAGTGCGCAGCCGGCAGAGCGGACAGGTTCCAGTGCTGCGCGATCCGCAGGGCGTTGACCCGGTCGCGGACACCGAGCTTGCGGTAGGTCCGCTCGAGGTGCTTGTCGATCGTCCGGGGCGAGCAGCCGAGTCGACGGGCGATGAGCTGGGTGGGCAGCCCTTCGGCCAGCAGGGACAGCACGGTGAGCTCCCGCGGGGTGAGTCCGGCGTCGACCCCCGGCGCCGGGCCGCCGCTCAACCGGCGATACAGACCGATCTGGCGGTCCAGTCCGATCACGACGCGCTGGATCTGACCGGCCACCGCGAGGTCCTCGTCGCTGAAGTCCGTGCCGGGCCGGGCGAGCACGTACGCGTGGTACACGTGGCGGCTGAGCCGGAAGTTGATGGCCAGCTGGTGTTCGCAGCCGATCGTCCGCACCATCCGCAGGACCGGCTCGCGCTCCCGGTTGGAGACGATTCCTCGAGGCACCCGGTTGTTGGTGCTCGGCCGTGGGTCACCGACGGTGAGGTGCCAGGTGACCAGCGGGTGCCGGCCGACGAACTCCCCGCGCTGCCAGGCGAGGAACTCCTCGGCGAGCGGCGCGAGGGTGTCGACGGGATGGATGACGATCCCCTGGCTGCCGTCGGCCTCCGCCCAGTTGTAGGACGCCGCGGTCACGTCGAAGGTGCCCCGCAGCTGATCGACGATCGCGGCGTGGGGCAGCTGCGTCAGTGGCTGCCGCAGCAGATCGCCGACGAAGCCGATCCACTCGGCCGCCCGTGTCGAGGTCGAGGACATGGGGCCTCCCATCGACCCGCCCCGCCGACGGGTACAGGAACCACTGTGCCGTAAGCCGATGGCCGGCGGGAAGAGTTCGTCCCCGGTCGAAAAGGGCCTGCCATCAGGCCGGCGATGTTTCCGGGTCGAGACGCCGGGACTCCCAACGACCCTCTCCCAGCAGGGTCAGCTCGTCGGTGTGCAGGCGCTCCAGGCTGCTGCGGTGGCCCACGCTGACGATCGTGCACTCCGGCAGGACCTCCCGGACGTGCTCGTACATGGCGTGCTCCATGCCCTCGTCCATGGCGGAGGTGGCCTCGTCCAGGAAGACCAGCGCGGGCTTGCGGAGCAGGATCCGACCGAACGAGAGCCGCTGCTGCTCACCGGGGGACAGCCTGCGGGACCAGTCGCGGCCGGTGTCGAGGTCGTGGCCCAGGTGCCCGAGCTGCACGGTCTGCAGCACCGCCCGCGCCGCGTCGTCGGTCAGGTCGGCCGCCGGGTCCGGATAGGACAGGGCGCCGCGCAGGGAACCGAGCGGCAGGTACGGCTGCTGGGAGCAGAACAGGGTCGCCCGATCCGCGGGACGGTCGACCAGGCCGTCGGCATGCGGCCAGAGGCCGGCCATGCTGCGCAGCAGGGTGGTCTTGCCGCTCCCCGACGGACCCGTGATCAGCAAGGTGCTGCCCGCCCCGACCTCGAACCCCAGATCGCTGAGCAGCGGTCGGCCGTCGGGCAGGCGCACCTGGAGATCGCGGACAGCGAGTCCGCTCGGCCGCTCCTCGGTGGTCGGGGCGGGCAGCGCGCGAGCCTCGTCGTTGACGTCGAGCAGCCCGGTCAGCCGGTCCAGCACCGCTCGGTAGGCGGCGAAGTTGTCGTAGGCCAGACGGAAGAACGACAGGGCGTTGAAGACCTGGCCGAAGGCGGTGGCGGTCTGCTGGACGTCGCCCAGGGTGATCTGACCGCTGAAGTAGCGGCGTGCCTGCAGGATGATCGGGAAGACGACGGCGATCTGGTTCACGACGAGGTTGAAGCCCTGGAACTTCAGACTCCGGAAGACGATCGCCCAGGTGTTGGCGATGACCCCGGCGAAGCGTCCGAGCAGACCGGTCTTCTCCACCGGCTCACCGCGGTAGAAGGCGATGTTCTCGGAGTTCTCCCGGGTCCGGACCAGCGCGTAGCGGTAGGACGCGGTCAGCAGCTCGTTCAGGAAGTTCAGCCGGATCAGCGGCCTGCCGATCCGGAAGGCGATCAAGGTCGCGATGATCACGTACACGTAGGCGATGAAGACCATGCCGCGGGGGATCGTCACACCGAGCACCGTCAGGGGCCCCGACAGACCCCAGAGGATGATCGAGAAGGACACCAGCGAGACCATCGAGGAGACCGCACCCAACGCCAGATCCTGGGAGACGTTGGCGAAGGAGGTGACGTCCTCCTGGATGCGCTGGTCGGGGTTGTCGATCGGCTCGGCCACGTAGCGGCTGCGGTGGTAGGCGGTGTCCGCCAGCCAGTCGTCCAGCATCCGGTTGTTCAGCCACCGCCGCCAGTTGATGATCTGTCGCTGGGCGACGTAGAAGTTGACCAGGACCAGCGCCACGTTGATGGTGGCCAGCACGGCGAAGACGACGAGGGAGCGCCAGAAGCCGGGGGCGTCGAGCTGCTGCAGCGCCGTGTACATCTCGTTGCCCTGGTAGGACAGCAGGATGTCCAGCCGGACCGACATGAGGGTGAACAGCAGCAGCAGCGCCACCGCCAGCAGCGGCCGCCAGCCGCTCCGCGTCCGCGGTCGGGGGAGGAAGTAGGGGCCGGACAGTCGCCAGAACTGTCGCCCCCAGCGGGTCCTCCGGATCAGCAGCCAGGCGATCAGCGTGAACCCGATCAGGGTCAACGCGTAGGTCCTGAGCAGCCACAGCAGCGACGTCAACCACTCGGTCGACCAGTTGATCTGTTCCACGGCTTCCTCCCGCCAGCAGCACCGCGAATGGGAGAACAGTAGGCGAGGACGCGACCTCGTACGGCGCTGGCTCACTTTCGCCTGACACTAGAGTTCGGGCCATGACGCAGGAGTCCTTCCCCGCCGGTCGGCTGAGGGTCGGTCACGCGGAACGCGAGGCGGTCGCCGAGATCCTCCAGGAGGCGGCCGCGGACGGTCGGCTGGACATGGACGAGCTCGACCAACGGCTCGAGGTGGCCCTGCAGGCGCGGACGTACGCCGACCTCGAGCAGCTCATCACGGATCTCTCCACCGACCCGCCGTGGCGGTCCGGTCCGGGTCCGGTTCCGCGTCCACCGGCTGTCCTCCAGGGTCCGCCGGCGCCGGGGTACTCCCGCGAGGACCCGCTGCGTCTGGAGGGTGGAGTCAGCAGCGAGAAGCGCGACGGCGTCTGGGCGGTGCCGCCGTTCCTGCGGCTCAGCTCGGGGATGGGTTCGGTGAAGGTCAACTGCCTGCAGGCGACCGCGGCGGCCCCGGTGATCGAGGTGGAGGTGATCGCCGGAGCCGGCTCGATCACCATGATCCTGCCGGACGGCTGGGCGGTGAACGACGACCGTCTGGGCAAGTCGATGGGCAGCAAGACGATCAAGGTGGCGCGGACGCCGGCGCCGGGTGCGCCCTTGCTGGTCCTCTACGGCAGCGTCGGACTGGGCTCCCTCAAGGTCCGACCGCCGTCGGGGCGCGAGCTACGTCGCATCAGCGGCTAGCGCCCGGTTCGGCAGCCGTCCAGCGAGCGCCGGTTCGGCGGGAACCGCCGGAGCTCACGCGCTCGGGTGCAGCACGGCCTTGATGTCGTGGCTGTCGACGACGTGGATGACGACGGCTCCCTCGGAGGCGCGGGCCCCGACCACCAGGTGCTCGTTGCCGACCATGCCCAGGTAGATCGCGGTGTAGCCCTCGCGCCAGAAGATGTCACCGGGCTGGGCGTCGGCCAGCGGAACGTTCTTCACGCTCTGCTGCTGGGCCTCGGACTGGTGCGGCAGCGTGACGTTCGCCGCCTTCCAGGCATCGGCCGTGAGTCCGGAGCAGTCCCAGGCGGAGGGGCCGTCGCCGCCGTACTTCCACTGGTCGCCGACCTGGTCGAGGGCCCGGTTCAAGACCTTGCCCGCCTGACCGGTGGGGATGGGCACCAGGAAGGTCCGGCTCGACGTCGGGTCGGTCACGGTGCGCATGCTGTAGATCTCTTGCTTCGTGCTGCCGTTCACCGAGGTCATCGTGCCGGACGGCCCGGTCGACGGCGGGTAGGTGACGGTGACCATGGAGTGGTCCGAGCCGGACTTCTCACCGATGTCCTGGCTCGACGGGGTCCGGTTCGACCAGACGTAGTCGAGTCGCTGCCTCTTGCCGAGGGTGGGGCTGCCGTCCAGGTCGCGCCAGTTGGCGATCAGCCCGCTGTCAGCCATCTTCGCCACCGGGCCGGCGTCGGCCTGGTAGTTCACGTTGCAGTCGCAGGTCACGTAGACCGACGAACCGGAGGACTGGAACTGGTCGGTGAGCGCGGTGACGGTGTTCAGCTGCTGGTTGTACAGCGCCATGCGCTTCTTGTTCTTGCCGTTGACACCCTTGTTGTACGCCCCCACCAGCAGGTGGGTGTTGACCGCGTAGAAGGTCTCCTGGGTGGCGCTGTCCTGCAGCTGGACCCAGTTGACCCACTTGTCGTTCGTCTTCTCGGTGCCCTTCCCGCCGCGACGCTCGACCCTCTGACCGGCTGAGAACGCGCGCTGGCGACCCTGGTCGACGGCCGTGTACTTGTCGGTCCGGTAGAACATCGGGACCGCCGTCCCGTCGGTGGTCATGGTGAACCCGGCGGCGGTGGCGGCGCGGCGTGCGGTCGCCCGGTCTGCGGAGCTGCCCAGCTCCTGCAGTCCGAAGACGTCGCTGTTCGCGGCGAGCTTCTTGATGCCGTCGGCGATCCCGCCCTTGGAGTTGCTGCGCAGGACGTTCCAGGTGGAGATGCGGATCTCGGACCCCGCCGGCGCCTCGACGCAGACGGAGCTCTGATCGGCGACCGGAGCGCTGTCGCGCAGGTAGGACTTGTAGCTGCCCGCGTTGTAGACCGACCACGGTTTCCAGGAACCGCGTCCGTCGCCCGTGGTCCCGTCGGCGGCGTCCCAGACCTGGAAGGCCATCCACGCGTTGTCCGCCGGCGTCTTCCAGCTCTTCGCGTTCAGCAGCTTCTTGTGGGTCGAGTTGATCTGCCAGAGGCCGTAGTTGCCCCGGGCCGCCTTGTTCACCGCTGTCGGGTTCCAGGAGGACTCGGCCCCCGCGACGGCCGTGGCCATCGCGACCTGGTCCGCCGGGAACCACTGCGCGGCCGCCTTGGCTGCCGTGGCCTCACGGGCGCTCTTGGTCGCCGGCAGCACGCTGTTGACGGCGACGCACGGCCCGTCCGGGGCTGCGGCGGCGGTGGGGGTGGCGATGGACTCGGCGAGACCGAGGAGAGGGAGGGCCAGGGCGAACGCGGTGGCGATGGACGCCAACCTCCGGACCCGGCTCCGCACGACGGTCTGAGGGCGTCCGACAGCCCCCCGCGGTCCCAGCGTCACGTGCCCGCCGGCCGCTGCCGTCGTACCTTCGCCCATGGTGCCTTCCTGATCGGCGCGACGCCCCCCGACGGCCGCGCTCAGTGGCTCGACGCAGTGCGAGCCACTCACCGGTAAGAGGATAGGCGATCCGCACCACGTACGGGGACGGGCGTCGAAAAAGTCCGACCTCCGCACGGAGGGTTCTCGGCGGTGACCCGAACGGGGGGGCGGGTCAGGTGAGAGCGACGGTGCTCCTGCCCGCCCCGAGCTCGATCGTCCGCCCCGGCAGCTGGAGGGTGGCGGACGAGGTGTCCGGCACCTCGATCTCGACGGTGCCCCGGTCGAGGTCCCAGTCGACCACCACGCGCCCGCGCCGGGTGCCGCGACTGAGCCGGGCCCGGGTGACGTCGGTGTCGAGCTGCGGGGTGACGGTGAACCGCTGCCAGCCCTCGGCGCTCCGGCGCAGCCCGACCAGGCCCTCGTACAGCCAGACGGCAGGTGTGCCGTGGAAGTAGTGACAGGAGGAGCGCGGCTCGTCCCACATCTCCATGAAAGTCAGGTGTCCCTGGTCGAGCCACTGCTTCCACCCCGGAGAGCCGTCCCGCCGCAGGACGTTCAGAGCCAGCTGGGCGTGCCCGTACGCGGCCAGCACCGGCATCAGATAGCGCGAGCCGATGTGGCCCACGTTGTGGTGCCGATCGCGGGACTCGAGGTCGGCCACCACGGAGGTGACGACGCGCTCCGCCCGCTCCGGGGTGACGAACCCCATCCCCACCGCCAGCAGGTTCGGGGTCTGCCGGTACTCCCGGGCACTCGTCCGGTAGCTGCCGGACGCCTCGTCCCAGAACGTGCGGTCGACAGCGGCGACCAGGCCGTCGGCGGCCTCGATCAGCGCGCTCGCGGTGTCGTCTGCCGCTGTCCGTCGGCACAGGCGGGCCGTGTCGTGCAGGGCTCGGGCCAGGAACAGCGACCCGGTCAGACGCCGGTCCTCCGGAGCGGGACCGGGGGTGCCGGGGGAGAGGTAGTCACCGCAGACGCTGTCGACCAGACCGTCGTCGTCACGGCGGCTCAGCTCCCAGCGCAGGGAGGCCAGGGCCGGCTCGAGGTGGTCGTCGAGCAGGGCCGTGGCTCCGTACTCGGCGACGAGCTCGGCCAGCAGGTGCGGGTAGACGGTGGTCCACTCCGGTGACTGCCAGCCCTCGAAGCCCCAGCCCGGCGTCGGGGCGATGACCGGCAGCCACCCGTCCGGTCGCTGGGCGTCGCGCAGGTCGTTCAGCCACGTGGTGAGGAAGTGCTCGCTGTCGTAGCTGGTCAGGATCGCCGGTAGCGCGGTCTGGGCGTCGCCGGTCCAGCCGTTCTTCTCATACGTCGGGGTGTCGGTGGGGATGTGGACCAGGTTGTTGTCGAGGGTCCTGACCATCACCTGGTGAAACCGCTCCAGGTAGGGATCGGAACAGCTGAACTCGGCCCACCGCGGCAGGGACGCGGTCACCCGGACACCGGTCAGCCTCAGGTGCTCGGGGACGTCGGACAGGTCGTCGACCTGCACGTACCGGAAGCCCTTGTAGCTGAACCGCGGCTCGAAGGAGCGGTGGTCGCTGTCCAACCGGACGTGATCGACCTGCATGGCGCCGGTGACGTGCTCGTTGTCGTTGTCGACGGTGCCGTCGGGGCGGAGTCGCTCGCCGTGCGTCGCGGTGACGGCGATCGGCTCGGCGGTCAGCAGCTCGTAGCGGCACCAGCCGGCGATCACGCTGCCGAGGTCGCCCACCCACCTGGTCGGGCCGATCTGCTGCCAGGAGACGGCGAGCGTCTCGACCGCGCGTACGGGATCGTGCTGGGCGGGGGTGAGGGTCGGCGCGCCGCCGGGGAACACCGCGATCACGGCGTGGGGCCAGGCCCCGTCGTCGAAGTCGGCGGACGTCCAGCCCGGTGCGTCGAGGCGCGCGTCGTAGTCCTCGCCGGCGTACATCGAGTCGGCGGTGATGGGCCCGGTGCTCGCCTTCCACCCGGGGCCGGTGGTGATCATCTCGGTGGTGCCGTCGGTGTAGGAGAGGTGCAGCTCGGCCAGCGCCCGGCAGCTGTTCCTCCAGGGGGCCGTGTGCCAGCCCCAGACGTTCGGGGTGGTCATCGCGTAGAAGCCGCGCCCGACCTCGATCGCGAGCGCGTTGGTGCCGTCGTCGATCAGGGCCGTGACGTCGTACGTGTTCAGCAGCACGGTCTTGGCGAAGTCGGTCTGGCCGGGTGCGAGCTCGTCGGCCGAGACGCGAGAGCCGTTGAGATGAGCGTGGAAGGCGCCGAGGCCGGTGACGAGCAGGCGGGCGGAGGTCACCTGGGCCTGTGGGTTGAACGTGGTCCGCAGCAGCGGGTGCTGGGGGTCGGATCCGGGGGCGGTGATCCAGCTCGCGGTGGAGGGCGTCGTCTCGGTCACGCATCGACCCTGTCACGCCCGGTGAACGGTGGTGGGCCCGATCGGCCAGACGGCTGTCGCCTCGTGACGTCGGCACTGAACCAGTAGATTTTGCCGAAGCCGTCGCAGGAGCCCGCCGTGAAAGCAGATCAGGAGTTGTTCGGCGATCAGCTGCCGACCTACCTCACCCGATTTGTGGGTCGTGAGCAGGAGCTGTCGGAGCTGACCACGTCGGTCGCCCCCGCCCGATCGGTCACGATCTGTGGCGTCGGCGGTGCGGGCAAGACCAGGTTGGCCGTCGAGTTCGCACGCCGGCTGAGCCGCGATCCCGCGCACGGCGGGTCCACTGACGGCGTGGTCTGGGTGCCCCTCGTCGGTGTCTCCGAACCCGAGGCCGTGCCCCACGCGGTCGCGGTGGCGATCGGCCTCCGGGAAGCGGCCGGCGGTGGGACTCTTCCCGCGTTGCTGCGGTCGCTGGAGGAGCGGCGGCTGCTGCTCGTCCTCGACCACTGCGAGCAGATCGCTGACGCGTGTGCCGTGTTGCTGGACCACGTGCTCCGAGTCTGCCCACGCGTGTCTGTGCTGGCCACCAGTCGCCGCCCGCTGGAGGGCGATGCCGAGACGCAGTTCGGCATCCCCACCCTCGGCGTGGACGAGCGCACGATGAGCGACGCCGTGGCGCTGTTCCTCGACCGGGGGAGGTTGACGACCCCGAGACACGAGGTCGCCGAAGCCGACTCCACGGCGATCCGAGACATCTGCGAGGGCGTCGGTGGATCGCCTCTCGCCATCGAGCTCGTCGCGAGCTGGATCGGGGTGCTGTCGCCGCGTGACGTGTGGACGAGACTCTGCCGAACCGGCGACGTGCTGGGCTCCGAGGCTCCTCCGGTGGGCGTTCGGCACAGCAGCGTCGACTCGGTGCTCGACTGCGTCTGGAGCTGGCTCGCCGCGGAGGACAGACGCGTCCTCTGCGACCTGAGCGTCTTCCCGGGCGACTTCGACCGACCGGCCGCCGAAGCAGTTGCGGGGGCGAGCCTGGCGTCGCTGTCGGTGCTCACTGATCGCTTCCTGATCCAGCGGATGCCCGACGGTGCTGGTGGCAGCCGCTATCACGTGCACGAGCTGGTCCGCGACTACGCGGCCGAGGGTCTCACCGCACGTGGAGACGAAGCCGTCGAGGAGGTGCGGGCTCGGCATTCGGACTTCTTCCGCAACCTCGCCTCTCAGGCGGCTGCCGCCCGGGACACCGAGGACGAGCAGCCCGCGCTCGTCGCCCTCGAGGTCGACCAGGCCAACGTCGACGCCGCCCTGGTCCGGGCGGTTGCAGCGGGACAGGTGGACCAGGCGCTCCAGCTGTCGTCCGATCTGGCCTCGCTCTGGATCCGTAGCGCGCCGCTCGAGCGCAGCGCTGCCCTGCTCACCCGCGTGCTGGACCTTCCGTGGGAACCCTCGTCCCAGTCCGCCGTCTCCTCGCGAGCACGGGCGCTCAACCTCGCCGGGTACACCGCCCTCGCCGCCGACGATTGCGACCTGGCCGAGCTCCGATTCCAGCAGGCCCTGACGCTGTCCGAGCAGCTCGCCGATACTCGATCAGCCGCCCAGAGCCTGCGTGGCCTCGGCTCCGCCAAGGGACAGTCCGGTGACACCGCTGCCGGCGAGACCTCCGTGCAGCGGAGCCTCACGCTCTGCCGTTCGATCGGCGACGATCCGGGCGTGGCCTGGTCCCGCTATGCCCTCGGCCAGATCGCCTTCGCCTGCGGACGCGTCGATGAGGCTGCCGCCCTGCTCGCCGAAGCGGTTGCCGCGTTCGCGCGCCTCGGGATCGGGTACGGCAGCTATCGCGCCCACGCTCAGCTCGGCGAGCTGCACAGTCGGCGCGGCTCGCTGGAGTCCGCTCTCGCTTCCTTCGGGCAGGCAGTGGTGATCCAGGACCGGCGGCTCTTCGTGGCGTGCGGTGCCGAGATCCTCGAGGGCATCGCAGGCGTCGCTGCCCGGATGCGACGCTTCGAGCTCGCTGCGACGCTCCTGGGTGCGGGCGAATCCTGGCGCGAGGCGTTCGACCGTCCCCGGACGTCGGGCCTGCAGCCGGAGTACGCGTCCGCGCTCCACTCCACCGTTCGACAACTCGGTCCGGCTGCCTTCGGCAGGGCGTACGAGGACGGGCGCAGGCGGACTGCGGCCCTCAGCCAAGCTCTGCTCGGGCCCGCCGTCACCGAGCTGTCCGCCGGCTTGTCGGCGCCGCCGGTGCCGTTGACGGGTCGTGAGGTCGAAGTGCTGCGCCTCGTGGCGCTCGGTCTGAGCAATGCCGAGATCGCCGCCCAGCTGAATGTCAGCCCTCGTACGGTGCATGCACACCTGCGCTCGATCTTCGACAAGCTCGGTGTCACCACCAGGACCGCGGCAGCGCACGAGGCCGCCCGGATCGGCATCGCGTGAAGGAGGCCCACGCGCCGAGGGCTGACTCCGGTCAGTCAGTCGATGCTGAGCCGTGCGGCTTCACGAGCGGCTCCGGCGCGGCTGCTGACACCCAGCTTGGTGAAGATCGATCTCAGGTGAGCCTCGACCGTCCGCTGGCTGATCACCAGCTGGTCGGCGATGCCGGCGTTGTTCAGCCCCTGGGTCAGCAGTCGGAGGACCTGCAGCTCGCGATCGCTGAGGCCGCAGCGAAGGCGTTCGAGCGTGCTGACAAGCCTGGTGATCGCCGAACCGGCGGCCTCCTCGAAGCTCGCCGGTGACTGCCGTGCACCCGTGTCCAGCGCCTGTTGCCACCGTTCGGCGCCGAGGGAGGCTTGCACCTGAGCCACCCCTGCTGCATAGGCAGCTTCCCTGAAGCTCGCGCGTGCTACCTCGCGCTGACTCCGCCAGGCAGGTCCAGCGGCCAGGAGGTCCGCGGCCAGCTCGAGCTCGCCGAGCTGGGCCGCCAGCTCGCCGAGACCCTCGAGGATGTCCGCGTCGAGGCCGGTGAACCCCGCAGTGCGCTGGATCTGCAGAGCGCAGCCGTATTCCGTGACGGACTCGGTCCAACACCGAGTCAGCCGCCGTACGTCGGCCAGCATCACGTGTCCGAGGCAGGAGCGGAAGGTGTTGCCCAGCTCGTCGGCCATCGTCATGGACTGCCTGATCAGGGGCTCGGCGGTGAGCCAGCGCCCAGCCGCGAGCTCGATCTGGCCCAGGTCGCTCAGTGCCGCGGTCTCGCCGGACCTGTGTCCGATCGCGCGGAATCCGGCCAGGGTCTCCTGACCGTGTCGGCGGGCCGCGGCGATGCCTCCGTCGGTGAGGTGCTGCCAGGCCAGCGCCTTGTGCGCCCAGGCGGTGCCGCTGGGATGGCCGAGCTTCTGATACCACCGCAACGCCTCCTCGAACCTCGCGAGGGCACGGGTGGAGTCCACCTGCGTCCAGCAGAACCCGCAGGCGATCAGTGCCCCTGCCCGCGCCAAGATCGAGGCTGGGTCGGTTGGCGCCCAGGGCAGCGCCAGCACCTGCTCCAGCTGCTCGCGCTTGGCGCTCACCGACGGCCACGAGGCCCGGAAGAAGTAGGTGGCGCCGACCAGCCGCAGCGCCCGGTCGCTGTCGCCTTGCTCGACGGCCCACGCCATGGCCGACGCGAGGTTCGCACGCTCAGCCCAGAGCGGGCTGCGCCGATCATCCACAGGGCCGCTGGCGTTCCAGTGCTGCCGCATCTCTCGGGTCATCGCCAGGTAGTAGTCGAGGTGCCGTTCACGGAGCCGCTCGGCGCCCAGGGCGTCGGCCGCAGAGAACTCCTCGATCGCATAGCTGCGTACCAGCTCGTGGAGCTGATAGCGGGGCCTGCCCTTCTGATCGGTGAGAACAGCTTGCACCAGGGCCCGGTCGACGAAGGTGCTCATCAGCTCCGCCGATGCACCGGCCACCGCCGCGGCGGCGCTGTCCGTGAAGCCACCGGTGAACGTCGCCAAGCCGGCCAAGGCGGTGCGTTCCTCCCGGCCGAGCGACTGCCAGGCAGTGGCCAGCACGGCTTCGATGCTGCGGTGCCGCTCGGCCAGCACTGGTTCCGTGGACGACAACACACTGAGGTTCTGCTCGAGCTCGTGCAGCAGGTCGCGCGGCGCGAGCACACGGATCCGGCCCGCGGCGAGCTCGATCGCCAGCGGGAGCCCGCCGAGTCGTTCGCAGATGTCGGTGATCGACTGGCGATTGGCGGCGGTGAGGGCGTAGACGGGCACGACCGCGATGGCCCGGTCGATGAACAGCTTCGACGCTGCGCCGGCCAGATCGAGCGGTGGAATCGGATAGACCTGCTCGGTCGAGAGCTCGAGGGGAACCCGGCTGGTCAGCAGAATCCGAAGGTCGGGTGCCGAGGCCAGCAGCGCGGTGATCACTTCGCGGCAGCCCGAGAGGACGTGTTCACAGTTGTCCAGCACGAGAACCGCCTCTGCGCCGGCGAGCGCCTCGCAGAGTGTCTCGATGGGGCGCCCACCGGCCGCACCTGGCACCGCGAGACTGTCGGCGATCGTGTGCGGGACGACCAGGGGATCGTGGACTTCGCTGAGCGACGTCCAGAGGACGTCCACGGGTTTCCCGTCGGGTTGGCCCCGGCCGAGCCGAGTCGCTGCTTCGACGGCAAGTCGGGTCTTGCCGGAACCTCCGACACCGCACACGCTGACCAGGCGGTGGTCGCTGAGGAGTGCGAGGGCCTCGGTGATCTCCGCCTCGCGTCCGACGAAGCTCGACTCGTACGTTGGCAGTCGGCTCGCCGCAGCGTGCATGCCCTGACGCTACACAGCGGTGCCGCTCTTGGCGACCCGCTGTGCAGCAGGTGCGTCATCGAACAGGCAACTGAGTGGGTGTCGCCGGATTAGGTGGATTTGCCGATGCGTACGCGAACGCCTGCGCACCAGGCTGGGTGCATCAGCTGGCAGTCAGCCGGCACGACGGAGGGGGCTGATCGCATGTCTGCGGAAGGCAACAAGGCACTGTTTCTGCAGTTCTTTGACGATGTCTGGAGAGGCCGACCTCCCTACGACGATGCCTGGATAAAAGAAATCCAAGCCGCGTTCCCCGATCTGATGGCGACTCCAGATCGAGTGCTGGCCGCCGAGGACGATCATGTCGTGATCCTCTTCACCGTGACCGCTACTCACCAGGAGGACTACAAGGGAATCCCTGCCACCGGCGAGCCCATCACCTTCCGGGGAACGACGACAGCGCGCCTGGAGAACGGGCAGATCGTCGAGGAGTTCCCCTTCCTGGAAAAGATGGGTGCGGTGATGATCGGCCAGAACTTGTAGTACGGCCACGTGGCCCCGCACTCCCGATCTCATGTGCCGCCCGCGTCTCATACCGCTGTAGGCACTGTCTCAAGCGGCTCGGCGGTCGCTGAAGTCAGCACCGCCTCCGCAAATCGCGAAGTACCCCAGAAAAGGAGCTCCATCATGGTTCGACTGTTGTTGGTCGCCAACAAGACACTGGCCAGCGGGGAGGTGTCGAATTTCGTCCTCGACCGGGTGGCGAAAGAGAAGGACTGCCAGTTCACCCTGCTCGTGCCCGCCACTCCGCAAGACCACGGGGCAGGGGCTCGACTGGTGCACGGGATGGCCGGCGTGAGTGAGGGGAGATGGCAGCCCCGCAACGGCGTGGACCCTGGCTCGGCCGAGAGCGACTGGGAGGCCGCGCGCAGTCGCCTGGACTTCGGGCTGGACATCCTGCGGAAGCTCGGTGCCCACGTGGACGGTGAGGTCGGCGACGCCAACCCGGCCAAGGCCATCGCCGAGGTCCTTCAGCACCGGCAATACGACGAGGTGGTCCTGTCCACGCTGCCGAAGGGAGTCTCGCGCTGGCTCGGCCTGGACATCCCGCACCAGATCCGGCGCCGGTTCCACCTCCCGGTGACAGTGATCAGCGTTCAGAGCGTCCCTCGTCACGGGGAGTCAGTCACCGCCTCCCCGGAGACGGCCCTGACAGGCGACGTCCGCCGAAGCTCAGAGGTTCCCGACCATCAAGGCTCGCCATCAGCGAGCCAGAACTGAGGTTGATCGACATGTCTGCAGAAGAGAACAAGGCCGTGTTCCTGCGGTACTTCGAGGACGCCTGGGCTCCCCGCTCAGCGGACGATGAAGAGACGGACGAATTTCGCGTCGCGTTCGGCGACCTGAAGGCGACCCCGGATCTGGTGCTGGCCGCCGAGGATGATCATGTCCTGATCAGGTTCACCGTCACCGCCGTGCACCGGGGGGACTACAAGGGCATCCCCGCCACCGGCGAGCCCATCAGCTTCTGGGGAACGACGGTGGCGCGGATGGAGAACGGGAAGATCGTCGACGAGTTCGCCGTCGCGGAGAAGATGGGTGCGGTGTTGTTCGGTGTGACCTCATGGCTCGAGGAAGTGGGGTGGCGTCCGCAGAGCTGAGACCCACGGATCCGGCCGAGCGTCGGAGCGCGTGACCACGTCAGGCATCGCCCTCGTGGGAGTGGCGGAGGATACGAGATTCGAACTCGTGAGGGCGTGAACCCAACCGCTTTCCAAGTCCGCGATCCGGTGTTCGTCGACGTCCTTGTGGACGTCCTACTCAGGGCTTCAGGGTCGGTGTGACGGAGGCGAACGTCGGGGGAAATGGGCAACTGAGACCGGGCGCCCATGGCTGCAAAAGGGGCACGTGTTCCTTAGAGCTATGACTGACACTCGGCCGGACGGTGATGGACGTCCGCAGACGCGATGAGCAGCGGCACCGTTGCTGTACTTCACTGCTGTACTGACCTCTGCCTCATCAGGTGGACAAACTGCGCTCCAGCTAGGTCAAGCACCGCCTGAGTTGGTCCGCGAACGTGTGCTGCCGACCAGGTAGGTCCGACACCTCTGTCACTCAGTTGGTCACGCTGCGCGCGCTCGGTGCATCCTGGACATCACGCCGAGTCTTTGGGCCACATGTGCATCTGATCCGTAGGAGCGCTACGGCGTCTTCTGGGTTCCCCGACGGCCTACACGACCGGCAGCACTCCCGGTGTGCGTCCTGACCGTCCGTGCCGGCCCGACGGTGAGCTAGCTAGCACTCCGTTAGCAGTGTCCGCGAGAGCATCAGCTTGGGAATGTGCCGCGTGCTGGGCTCAGCGCTCGTCACTTTGCCTTCTGACGCCGATGACTAGCTGACAGCATGGCGCCGGCCGCGACGATGAGCGCGATTCCGAGAGCTGCCATTAGGCCTATACCAGCCGTGGCGCCGGTGCTCGCCAAGTTCTCGCCGGACTGGGATGAGGTTGACGTCTCGTCATCAGTGTCAGGAGGCGTATACGGCGTCGTGGATGTCTGGTAGGTGTTGGTGACGTCGACCCCGACCTCCTCAGCTGTGATGGTGGCCGGGTTGCCCACGATGTCGGTGGTCACCGACACCCCCGCCGAGGAGCCGTTGCTCGGCTCGGTCACCGTGCACACCGTGCCGACCGGCAGCTCCTCGATCGTGGTCGCGGTGTCACCGGCCGGCGCATTCGCCGGAATGTTGACGTCCTGTTCCAGGTCGTTGTCACACGACACGTGCAGGATGACCGCCCCCTGGTCCCCGGCCGCAGCACCCGCGATCGTCTTCGTCACCACCAACGACGACAGCACCGTCTGGTAGGTGTTGGTGACGTCGACCCCGACCTCCTCAGCCGTGATGGTGGCCGGGTTGCCCACGATGTCGGTGGTCACCGACACCCCCGCCGAGGAGCCGTTGCTCGGTTCGGTCACCGTGCACACCGTGCCGACCGGCAGCTCCTCGATCGTGGTCGCGGTGTCCCCGGCCGGCGCATTCGCCGGAATGTTGACGTCCTGTTCCAGGTCGTTGTCACACGACACGTGCAGGGTGACCGCCCCCTGGTCCCCGGCTGCAGCACCCGCGATCGTCTTCGTCACCACCAACGACGACAGCACCGTCTGGTAGGTGTTGGTGACGTCGACCCCGACCTCCTCAGCCGTGATGGTGGCCGGGCTGCCCACGATGTCGGTGGTCACCGACACCCCAGCCGAGGAGCCGTTGCTCGGCTCGGTCACCGTGCAGCTGATGCCCACCGGTAAGTCCTGAATGAGAGTCGAGGTGTCCCCGGCGGGTGTGTTCGCGGCGATCGTGATGTCCTGCTCAAAATCGCCGTTTGCACACGACACATGCAGCGTGACCTCACCCTGGTCCCCGGCAGCGCCACCAGCAATCGTCTTCGTCACGCGTAGGGAGCCGGCCCTCAAGAAGTCGGCTGTCGCGGCGACCAACGTCGACACTTCGGCATCCTCGGCGAGAATAAGGCGCTGCGCGTCGTCGACGCCAGGGGTGTTCCCGTCGTAGAGGTAGACGTTCCCGCTCGGCGCACTGGCAACGCCGCGAGCGGTCAAGGTCACCGTACCGCCGTCCAAAGCGTCATCGGGGAGGAGCCAGATCTGGGCACCGTTGGCGACGGTGTCCCCGTTGGCGATCGGAACCGTGCCAGCCTCATCGGCATACATCGTGCCGCCGGCAACCCGGACGGTGATCTCCAGATCCGGGTCGTCGGAGTCCGACGTCACCGTGTAGGGGCCAAGTGGGGTGTCAGGTGGACCGGTCGAGCTGGTCGGATCGATCACCAGGGCTGGTGGGCTCGGTTCAGGCAGCGCTCCGGCTGCCACGACGGCGTTGACGATTGCTGCGGTGTATGTCCGGGTGGGATCGTCGGGCTGGAGGACATAGTTGTCGCTGAAGTACCAGATCGCGGCCTGTACTGCCGCTGCGCGCTGATTGACATCAGTTGCTGCCGCGGGCTCCCCCGTATTGGGGTAGTACTCCTCCAGAATCCGGGCGATGTAGCCCACGTTCGGCACGTTCGAGTCGTCCCAGGTGCCGTTCTCGTACCCGATCCCGGAGTAGGTGCTGGTGCGGATGTCGATGCAGTACATGTTGAGAATCTCAAGCGTCTCGGTCGACTGCGCCCGGATGATCCCGGCGAAGCCTTCATTCAGCGGTGCAAAGCCGGCGGGGATCGAGGTGGGATAGCTCTGGGACGGGTCGGAGGGGGTGCCTGCCGGGCCAATGGCTCCAGTTACTCCTCGACCCGGGCCGGTGCCGATCATCACCAGGTCGGTGTTCGGTCCGACCCGAGGTGTGGCCCCGATCGGTCCCGGGTTCGCGTGGGCAGGCACACCGACCAGAAGCAGGGCCAGTACCGACGCAGCCGCCAGCAGACGCCGAGCTGATGTCGGGAGTCGCGTCGATGGCATTGCGTCATCTCCAGGTGGACTGGATGGGGGCATACACCCGGTTGAGTTGGTCGCAACTCAGGACTTGGCGAACTCCGAAGCTCCGATTTGGGTCTCGGCCGAACCTAGTCGGAAAGTTGGGGACGGTCTAGTCGATGGCGCCGAGTTGCTGGACCAGGTCGAATCCGCGATCTGCTCCTACGTCGTCCTGCCCGACGACCACACCGCGGCCGCGGTAGTGCTGTGGATCGCCGCCACCCACGCCGTTCCGGCCTGGAACACCGCGCCCCGCTTGGTCATCAAGGCGCCGGAGAAACGATGCGGCAAGTCCCGCCTGCTTGATCTCATCGAAGCCCTGTGCCACCGACCGATCCTGACCGCCAACGCTTCGCCGTCGGCGGTCTACCGGTCCATCGGCGAGCATCCGTCCGATCCGCCCACCCTCCTCATTGACGAAGCGGACACCATCTTCGGCCCTAAGACGGGTGACGCGAACGAAGACCTCCGCGGGCTTCTCAACGCCGGTCACCAGCGCGGCCGCCCCGCTCTGCGCTGGGATGCCGGCAGCAGACGAGTCGACCGCATCGCGACATTCGCCATGGCGGCTCTGGCCGGCATCGGCAACATGCCGGACACCATCGAAGACCGAGCCGTCATAGTCGCCATGCGGCGCCGCGCACCCGACGAGGTCGTACAGCCCTTCCGGACTCGACGCGATGGTCCAGCACTAGCCGGCCTCAAGACCGACCTGAACCGCTGGGTACGCAACCACCTTGATCAGCTCGAGGCGGCTGCCCCGGAGTTGCCCGTCGAGGACCGGGCCGCCGACACCTGGGAACCTCTTGTTGCGATCGCTGATGCCGCCGGTGGTGACTGGCCAACCAACGCCCGCGCCGCCGTCCTCGGCCTCACCACCGACGATGTCGACGTGGAGAACGTGTCTCTCAGAGTCCGTCTTCTCATCGACTGTCGCACTGCCTTCGGTGACGCCGAGCGAATGCCCTCCGAAACCCTGGTGGCGCGACTCCGCGCCGACTCCGAGGCGCCGTGGGACACGCTCGGCAGGAAAGGGCTGACTCCCAAGGGGCTGGCCGGAATGCTTCACGACTTCGGCATCCAGTCAGCCCGCGACCGTTGGGAGGACGGCAGCCAAGTCCGCGGTTTTCGACGCGAGCAGTTCGACGACTCATGGCGCCGCTACTGCCCGAGCCGCGGCTCCAGTCACTCTCCTGTCACAAGTGTCACAACGTCACACGAGCGTGAATCTGTGACGGGAGAGAACCTCTGTGACACATCACCCGTCACAGAACCGCCGATCCGTCACAGATCTACGCCCGTGGGACGGCGTGACACGTGTGACGGCAGGGCGCAGCCAGCATCTGCGGCCGTCTGCATCAGCTGCCGTCAACCCCTCAGCTACGACGACGGCACCCACACCCACCCCACCTGCAACAACGCCTGACGAAGGAGTTCATGCCATGACCGACGACGACCTCAACCGGCTCTTCCCCGCCCGTCGCAACCAGCTTTCACAGGGTGTGCCGCTCGTCCTGACGATCGAACAAGCCGCCGAGCGGCTCGGTGTTGGTCGCACGATCATGTACGCCCTCGTCACTTCCGGTGCAGTCGAGTCTGTCAAGATCGGCCGCCTCCGCCGCGTACCTGCAGATGCCCTCATCACCTTTCTCGACGACCTCCGCGCCAGCGCGAGGACTGGCGCAGCGTGACGCGATCAAAGCGACCCAACGGCGAGTCCAGCGTTTACTTCGGCGTGGATGGCCGATGGCACGGTCGAGTGACGGTTGGCCGACGCGACGACGGTTCGGCCGATCGCCGCCACGTCAAGCGCAAGACCGAAGCGGAGGCCCGTCGGCGCGTCCGCGAGCTCGAGCGGCAGCGCGATAACGGCACAACAACCGCCGCTGGCGTCCGCTGGACCGTCGAAACCTGGCTCGAGCACTGGTTGGAGAACATTGCTGCGCCATCGGTGCGGCGCTCGTCGTACAACGCCTACCAGATCGCTGTGCGGAAGCACCTCATACCGAACCTTGGTCGGCAGCGTCTCGACAGACTGCAGCCTGACCACCTGGAGAGGCTGTATCGAAAGATGATCGACGCCGGTGCCAGGCCGGCGACCGCGCACCAGGTACATCGGACGATGCGGACTGCGCTGGGCGAAGCAGTACGGCGTCGGCAACTCGCTCAGAACGCGGCCGCCTTGGCGCGTCCGCCGAGAGTCGAGCAGGAGGACATTGAGCCGTACACCATCGAAGAGGTCCGGCTCATCCTCCAGGCGGCCGCCGAGGGCAGGAACGCAGCGCGCTGGGCGGTGGCGCTGGCGCTCGGCCTCCGACAGGGCGAGGTGCTCGGTCTCCACTGGCCTGACATCGACCTGGATGCCGACATCATCAGGATCGGGACTAACCGGCTGCGGCCGGAGTACGAGCACGGCTGCAAGGTGCCGTGCGGGAAGAAGGCGGGCTGGTGTCCGGAGCGAGTTCAAGTGACCCCGGACGACGGGCCGCCCAAGTCCAAAGCCGGCCGCCGCCGAGTTGGCTTGCCGCCGGCACTCGTCGAACTGCTGGCCTCACATCGAGAGGAGCAGGATCGGGAGAGGTCGATCGCCGGGTCGCTCTGGGTGGAGACCGACCGGGTGTTCACAAACGAACTGGGGGAGGCGGTCAAACCAAACAGCGACTACCACGCCTGGAAGGCTCTGTTGAAGCGAGCAGGCGTCAGAGATGCCCGACTCCACGACGCTCGGCACACCGCCGCCACCGTGCTGCTGGTCCTCGGCGTTCCGGAGCGCACCGTCATGGGCATCATGGGCTGGTCCAGCACAGGTATGGCAGCCCGCTACCAGCACGTCAGCGATCCGATCCGGCGCTCCGTCGCGAAGCTCGTCGACGGCCTGATTTGGGCCTCCGATGAGTAGCACTGTCGCAAGCACGGGATAGGCATTTGCGTGAGACCTAACCGCAGGAGCGTGGCTAAGCGCCCGGAAACGTGCGCGAGATTTGTCCGCAGGGGACACCGGCGCGTTGCAGTTAGTGAATCGCCCCGGGTTGAGTGGAGGCTCGGTTAGTTGGTTCCTGCCTCAGTGAGGACTCGGTTGTCAGGGTAGTTGTTGATCATGGTGTTTGCCCAGTAGTCGGTCTCGTGCTCGGCGGGTGGAAGGTGGCCGATCTCGCCGTGGAGGCGGCGATGGTTGTACCAGTCGACGTAGGTGGCGACGGCGAGCTCGACGTCGTCGATGCCACGCCAGCCCGTCCCGCGGAGGACGGGGTTGCGGATGCACTCGGCCTTGAACAGCGAGTTCAACGCCTCGGCCATGGCGTTGTCGAAGCTGTCGCCCTTGCTGCCAACAGAGGCCACCGCCTCGGCGTCGGCGAGCCGTTCTGTGTAGCGGACGGCTCGATATTGGGCGCCGCGGTCGGAGTGATGGACCAGCCCGGTGACGTCTTCCCCGGCCCGCTGCCGGGCCCACAACCCCATCTCGAGGGCGTCGAGGGCGAGATCGGTCCGCAGGCTGGTCGAGACCTGCCAGCCCACGACCCGGCGGGAGAACACGTCGAGGACGAACGCGGCGTAAACCCAGCCGCTGTAGGTGCGGATGTAGGTCAGGTCAGCCACCCACAACTGATTCGGCGCGGCGGCGACGAACTGACGGTTCACTCTGTCGGCCGGCCTCGGCGTCTCCGCACCGTCACCGCAGGTCGTCCTGCGGGTCTTCTCCCGTGGGATTCCGCGCAGCCCGGCGGCTCGCATCAGCCGTTCCACGGTGCAGCGGGCCACGACCGTGCCTTCCCTCTTCAGCTGGTGCCAGACCTTGCGGGCGCCGTAGACGCCGAGGTTCTCGGTGTGCACTCTGGTGATCTCCTTGGTCAGCTCGGCGTCACGTTGCTCGCGGGTCGAGGGGGTGTGGTTCTTGGTGGCGTAGTAGGTACTCGGGGCGATCTGCACGCCTGCCTCACGCAGCACGGCACAGATCGGCTCGACCCCGAGTGCACGGCCCTCCACGACACGGTGACGGTGGTCGTCGATGTAGGCGACGACCACCGTCACCGGCACCGCACGGGCCGGAGCCTGGTCGGCTACTTGATCTTGCGGTCGAGCTCCGCCGCGGCGAAAAACGCGGCGGACGTCCGCAGGATCTCGTTCGCCCGACGCAACTCGCGGACCTCCCGCTCCAGCTCGCTGATCCGCGACGTGTCGTCGCTGGTGGTACCCGGTCGCAGACCGCCGTCGATCTCGGCTTGGCGAACCCAGGTCCGCAACGCCTCCGGATGACTACCGAGCTGGTCAGCGACCCTCTTGATCGCCCCCGTCGCCGTCGCCGGGTCCCGGCGGGCATCCACGGCCATCCGGGTCGCCCTCTCCTTCAGCTCGTCGCTGTACTTCTTCGGTGCTGCCACGACTCTCATCCTTCCTGGAATGAAAGCCTCCACCAGACCCGGGGCGATTCATAGCGTCCGTGCTCGGGTGCCTTGATCGAGCGGGGCTTGCGAGCTCAGTCAGCGACAGATACTCACTGAGCGTGCCTCGACCTGTGCCACGCTTCAGATGAGCGACCGCTTACGCACACACCCCCACTTGTTCAGAAGCCTGTCGGTGGCACGCAGACGGTGCGGGCGATCAAGCGCGAGCCGTAACCCTCGACATAGGTCCCGGTGTTGAAGGTGGTGACCTGACGGACGGTCCCATAGGTGCCAAAGTTGTTGGGGCCCCAGGTCACGCCTCCGGATAGAGCCGTGTAGCCGGAGAAGCAGGTTGCCGTGGTGTGGGGAAACGTCCCGAAGTCAGTCGGTGGCTTCGGCGCGTCAACGCTGGGAGATTCGCTTCGGTAGGAGCCGGTCAGGGCACCACACTGCGTGGTAACGACCAGCCGGTCCACTGTGGCTGGGCCCTGCATCACACTGCTGAACTCCCATCCGGTGCCGTCAGACGTCACGCTGTCGATGAACATGAAGCCGTACGGCGCGTACCGGTTGTCCGGGCCCAGAGCATAGGCACCACCGCCGAAGGCTCTGGTCCCCGACGGACAGGTCACGATGGCGTGGCGCCCGGGAAAGGTGTTGGCCGGCAGGACGACCTGTCGCGAGACTGCACCGGCCAACCGTGCGGCCGGCGCGCAGCCGGCCGTGACGTTGAGGTACTTGGGTCCGCCAGCGTAATCGGCGGTGCCCTTACCGGTGACCAGCACTGCGGTGTTGTTCGCCAAATTGGGCGATGTCCGGCTGTCCCGGATCGGGGAGAGACTTCCCAGTACGCCATGGTCCGCGCTTGCCGACACGACGAAAGTGCCGGCCGGGCACGCGACGGTGCCGAGCAGGAAGTCTGCGTGGCCCGGCAACTGTTCGACCGTGCGGGAGACGTACTGGATCGGGAGAGCGTCCGCCTCGGCTGGGAGGGCCAGGGCCGACGGGCCGACGACAGCTCCGGCGGTCAGAGCGGTCGCCGCCACGGCGATGCGCAGAATCTTCATGAGATCTCCTCCAGATGTGTTGGGTGGTGGGCGGGACATGGCGTCCCAGCCATAGAACGATCGGTCGTGCTATCTCAGAAGATACGATCGGTCGTGCTAGATTGTCAACATGGTTGGCGTTATGAACAACTCGGGTACCGGTAGGCAGCGACGACTGAGGTCCGACGGGGAGCGCACACGCAGCGCGATCCTGCGGGCAGCCGCAGCGCTGGCTACCGTCGAAGGGCTCGAAGGCCTGTCGATCGGGCACCTGGCGGCCACGATCGGCATCAGCAAGAGCGGGCTCTACGCCCACTTCGGATCCAAGGAGGAACTCCAGCTGGCCACCGTTGCCGAGGCGGAGAAGATCCTGACCGCAGAGGTCGTCGACCGGGCACTGGCCGCCCCTGCCGGACTCGGCCAACTCGCTGCGGCATGTGAGGCGTTCTTCAGCTATGTGGAGCGCCGCGTCTTCCCCGGCGGCTGCTTCTTTGCTGCGACATCGTTGGAGATGGGCACCCGCCCAGGCCCGGTCAAAGACCGACTGGCCGCCATCCAATCAGACTTCACCGCTCTGCTGGCATCGTTCGCGACCACGGCGGTTGAGCTCCGGGAGCTCCCCGCGGAAGAGAACCCGGACTGGCTCGCCTTCGAGCTGCACGCCATCCTGCTGGGCGCCGACACCAAGTTCGTGCTGCTCGACGACCCGGCGGTCATAGACCTGGCCCGCCGTGTCGTACGCCAGCGGCTGCGTCTGGACGACCATCGCACCAGCGACACGGCCACTACCGAATGAACTGCGCAGTGACCGCCAGTTTGCAGCAGAGGATGGCAGAGTGCGATCAGTTCGGTGTTCGACCAACAATCGGAATCTTCAAGATCTCCCGCTCGGCATGGGGGTTAATCGGGTGTTGTGTGTGAGACCGGTCTGGACGCAGCCAAAGCATTGATCCGGTCGATTCTTCGCGATCGTGGACCGCGTGATCGTCACCGGTTGGTTGGTGTAGAGACCGCCGCCCTCAACGAGGGCGTTCACGGATCCGGCCGCAACGTTGCCCTTGACTGCTGAATGGTCCATGGTGAAAACGACTGGAGGTCCCGACAGTGCTACGCCGTTCCAGATTCCTCCCCCTTGTGCGGTAGCCCGCGGTCCCAGTGCGGTCACGGAGTTGTTCCGGATCACCACGCCGTGCAGATCCAGTAGGGCGTTGGTGAAGATCCCTCCTCCGGCCGATACAGATGCGCCGCTGCGGCTCCTGGCGAGGCCCCGGTTTCCACTGATGACCACATCTCGGAAGGTGACCTGACGAGGATTGCCGGAAAAGTCCAGAACTGCGACGCCGGAGTTGACGCTGGCTGTTCCGTCGTCGGCGATCGCGTCGGACAGGTTGGCGGTGACGGAGGAGTCACTCATCTCAGCGGGGCCAAGGAGTTCAGGCGCGCTTCCTGCTGCTCGAGCTGTCCCACCGGGACCAGGAACTCGAAGTGGATCTGCATGTCACCGCCGGGCCAGGTCGGCCGCACCCAGTCCTCAAGCTCGCGAAAGTTCAGCGGTATGCCACCGACACGAATCGATTGGTCGAAGCCCGGGATGCCGACACCACCAAGAGCCTCCTTGTAGAAGCTGCGCATGGCCGCGGCGTCATCGCAGTCGATGGTGATCGCGCCGATCCACGCTGGTCCTGTCGTCATTACGACATGCTCGCGGCCCTCAGACGTGAGGTGGAGCCGTTCTCGCTGGACGGTCCACTTGCGGTGCAACGCTGACCGATCGTGGGACTGGCCGGCTTCGGCTGGGACCGGTCGACCAGTGTCGGGCGAGCCGTCAGGACCATGCCTGTGCCGGGGTCCCTGCCGGCGTGCTGAGGCTACTCCCGCGCGACGCTTGCAGGATCCGCCGTCGCGGCGCCTGATGTCGGCGGGCGGTGGGAGGGTGAGGCCTGTGACGGAATACCTGCGCGCAGACTTGAGCCACAGCCGCTTCGAGGAGGTCGACTTCAGCCAGTCGCGTTTCCACAACGTCTATTTCCAGGACACCGTGATCCGAGGCGCCTGGCTCCAGCGGGTAGAGATCGACGGCTACATCGATGATGTGATGATCAACGGTGTCGACGTCGGCCCGCTGATCGAGTCCGAACTCGACCGTCGCGACCCCGACCGCATGCTCGTGAGGCCTACCGATGCCGACGGGTTCCGGCGCGCCTGGGGCGTCGTTGTGCGCCGGTGGGACACGGCCGTTCAGCGGGCCCGGGCGCTCCCCGAGGACCTGCTGCACGAGCGCGTCGACGGCGAGTGGTCCTTCATCGAGACCCTGCGACACCTCGTCTTCGCCACCGACGCCTGGGTGTTGCGGGCCGTCCTGGGCGACCCGGCGCCCTACCACCCGCTTGGTCTGGCCCACAGCGAGATGCCGGACGACACCCCGGCGGTGCCGCACGATGCCGACGCCCGACCCTCCGTCGACGAAATCCTCGCCGTGCGCAGCGAACGGATGGCGACAGTGGAGCGGGTGCTCCGCGAGCTGACCGATGAGCGGCTCGAAAGGATGACCCAGCCGGTGCTCGAGCCGGGGTACCCCGAATCCGTGTCGTTCCCGGTCCGTCGCTGCCTCGGCGCCGTGGTGAACGAGGAGTGGCTGCACCGCGAGTACGCCGAGCGCGACCTCGCCAGCCTCGAGGGACGGTCGACATGACTCCGCCCGCCAGCAGCCCGCTCGCCGGTCCGACCGTCGAGGGCGGTGACATCGCCGGTTAAGGGTCGCTCTGCGTGCTCCGCACGAGGGTCCCCTTCCGAACGCCTCTCGGCCCGACAACCTGACTCCCGACAGTGCTCACGTGGCGGCCATCGGGGACTCGCCTGAATCTGGCGTTGCGAGCGTTCGCAGACGGGACGCTCAGTGACCTCGTTGAGATGTCCCCAACGTCATCGCTTGGCCGATCAGTTCAGCACACAAGCAGGTCGAGGACGGCAGTCCGGGGCAGGTCCGGATAGCGCTGTTTGGTGTCGTCGCTCACGTGGGCCAAGTCGGTGCGGTCCATGAACATGGCCGACCGTAGTTGACGGCCGAAGGATGGTCGGATCCAGCCGATGGTGCCGGCGAGCATTCCGAGCAGGGCTGGTGGCAGGTGGCGTGCCTGTGACTTTCGGCCGTCCGCCGACTGGATCAGGGCCACGAGCTCGTTGAAGGTGAGACTTTCGGGCCCGGTGATTTCGAGGATCGCACCGCGCGCAGTGGGATCCTGCAGCACGGCGTCGACAGCTGCCGCCACATCGCGCACAGAGACGAAGCTGATCGGATTGTGGCCATTTCCGAACACGACGGGCCGTCCGGAGTGCCGGGCAGTGTGGCGGAGGAGATCTATCCACAGCTCGGCGAACGGGGTGGCACGTACAACGGTGGCCGGCAGGCCAACGTCACGCAGGTGAGCTTCGGCCGCATGCTTCATCCGACACAACTCCATCGCGCTGTCGGCTGCCGCGCCCACCACAGACATCAAGACCACCTCCGCCCCGGCGGTCGCTGACGCGTCGACGAGGCTCGCATTGCCGTCCCTGTCGATCGTCGCCGGCGACACTCCGCGAGGGCCAACCAGTCCATGGACGGCCGACACGACCTGGTCCGCTCCCTCGACAGCTCGCTGAGCTGTTCCAGGGGCGGTCAGATCGCCGCAGACGACCTCGACCAACGGCCCAGCAAGGTGGGCCGCTCGTTGCCGCTCCCGGGTCAGCACCCGCACCTGCTCGCCCCGACCGGTCAACCGGCCGACCAGGGCCGTGCCGAGCCGCCCGGTGCCGCCCGCAACCATGATCATCTCAAGCCGTCCCGGTCAGGTGGCGTCGGACGGCCTCGTCGACGCGGTCGCTGCGGGCATCCAGCGGCTCGAGGTAGAACCGGGCCTGGGTCACCAGACCGGCCGAAACGCGGAAGATTACAACCCCACGCATGACATGCCGCGTCCCGTCCGCTCGCGTGCCGAGATGCTCCTGCTCGGTCCAGACGACATCACCAACCATGGCCGAGTCGATGACCCTCGTCTGGAGGTCGGGCAGTGCAGCGAAGATCTGCTACCCAGTTGCGCCGGACTTGCTCCCTGCCCACGAAGCTGTGGGCAGGGTGCACTGGGGTCTCGTTTCGGTAGTCCGGGGCGAAGCAGGCGACCAACGACGTCAAGTCACGCTGGTTGGTGGCCTCGATCAGTCGCCGGACCACGGCCGCCGGGTCGTCCGCGCAGGTCACCATGGTCGAACCACCCGTCTCTCAGCAACTCTCGAACCCACATTGAGTCTAGCTGACTGGAATGAATTATGCTGTTGGTGCGATGGACCAGACAGACAAGAGCCCGCGACCGTACGACGCGACCCGCCGCCAGGAGACCGCGGCGCAAACACGTGACGCGATCCTCGACGTCGCCGAACGACGATTCCTCGCCGAAGGATTCGCCGCCACCACCATCGCCACCATCGCCGCCGAGGCCGGGGTTTCCCAAGCCAGCATCTACAAATCCTTCGGCGGCAAGCCAGGCCTCGTGCATGCGCTGACCGATCGCGGGCTCCAGGGTGACGGACCGACCACCGCCGAGCAACGCTCGGATCGGCTGCAGACCGATGAGCCCGACCCGCAGCAGCTGATGCTTGGCATCGGACGGCTCGCAGCCGAGGTTGCACCTCGAGTTGCCCCGCTCCAGCTCTTGCTGATCCAGGCCGGGCAATCTGATGAAGAGACGGCCAGGCTCTGGGGCCAGATCTCTGCCCAACGGATGACCCGGATGCGGCACAACGCCGAGGCGCTCGCCCGTCGCGGATTCCTCCGGCAACACGTCGGCGTTCGCCAAGCCGCCGAGACGATGTGGCTCTACAGCTCGCCAGAGCTCTACCGACTGCTGGTCATCGAGTTGGGCTGGACGACAGAACAGTACGGCGCCTTCATCGCCAACGCGCTCGAGGACGCGCTGCTCACAAGAAGCACTGATTCGCATGTTCGGACGCTCAACCGCGAACGACCAGCATCAGAAATCGGCTGACCATTGGTGTGCATTCTCACCCAAGGGTCGTCGTCCGATTGCGTGTCTTTATGGTCTCGTGGCGCCACCAGTTGGTGCAGGTGCGTGACCGACGTGGCAGCGACCTCCGAGTGGTCACCCGGCCGGTAGACGACCGGTACCGGGAGGAGTAGGTTCGCCAGCGAGCCCCGGTTCGGCCGCGCTCCCTGTCGCTTCCCGAAGCTCGAGACCCGGCACCGACGCTCTAAGCGCGGTCGCGTTGGACCATGGTGGTCCCCGTTCTGAGTGGCTCCTATCGACGCGAGCGCGTCGGATCCGAGGGAGTCATGCCCGGTCATTTTGGAACGTCGGAGACCGAGGAAGACGGCGTCTACGCCGAGACCCAGTCGAGTGCTCACGTTGGGGTGTTCGGCAACAACACCGCGTCGGAAGCCTCTGCTGGCGGTGGGGCCGGTGGTGCGGGAGTGTTCGGCCTGACGGTGAGCCCCAACTCGGCTGGTGTGTTCGGTGCCAAT
The DNA here is from genome assembly GCA_963794405.1 of uncultured Actinomycetota bacterium. Taxonomy (GTDB): domain Bacteria; phylum Actinomycetota; class Actinomycetes; order Propionibacteriales; family Propionibacteriaceae; genus Microlunatus. The sequence continues at coordinate 1,330,230 of CAWCDP010000009.1, read as the reverse complement.
AACGGCACCAGTGGTGCGGGCGTCCAAGGGAACGGCCCGGATGCGGGTGTCAGCGGGTTCAGCGACCACGGTAATGCACTCAGGGGATTCAGCAACGGCGGTGACGCGCTGTACGCCTCCACCCAGTCGAGTGCGCACAGTGGGGTGTTCGGCAACAATCAGGCGACCGATGTCGCCGCGGGCGGTGGCGGGGGTGCTGGAGTCTTCGGCCTGACGGTCGCCCCGGACGCCGCTGGGGTGCTCGGTGCGAACAACGGTCCGAGCGGCGCCGGTGTGCAGGGCAACGGTCCTACCGCCGGGCTGAGCGGTTTCAGCGATCAGGGCTTCGGCGTGCTGAGCCACAGCAACCACAACGACGGGGCTCAGATCTTCGCCCACGACCAGGGACACAACGCCGTGTTGGGTTCCAATACCGCGACGGCGGCGGCGCCGGGGGGCAGTGCGCCCGCGGGCAACGGCGTGTTCGGCTACACCACGGTGCCGAACGCCAGTGGGGTGGTGGGGGCGGTGGCATCCTCGAACACCGATGGCGCCGGCGTCACCGGGATGGGGCCGGTGGCGGGCCGCTTCTTCGGAGACGTCGTGGTCACCGGCGACATCCAGCTGGCCGGAGCCGATCTGGCGGAGGAGTTCGGGGTACTGGGCGGAGCCGAGGCCGGTTCGGTGATGGTCATCTCAGGACCAGACGAGATCCGGTTGTGCGACAGAGCCTACGACCGCCGGGTCGCGGGGGTCATCTCCGGGGCGTCGAGCTACAGGCCCGCGCTGGTGCTGGACCGACAGTCCGGAAGTGAGGGCAGCCGAATGCCCCTGGCCCTGACCGGGAAGGTGTGGTGCAAGGTCGACGCTGGTTACGGACCTGTCGAAGTCGGTGACCTGTTGACGACCTCGTTGACGGCGGGTCACGCCATGGTGGCGAGTGACCAAGAGTCAGCGTTCGGCGCCGTCATCGGCAAGGCCCTCGCACCAATGGGTGTCGGGCAGGGGCTGCTGCCGATCCTCATCACCTTGACCTGAACGCCCGGTAGCCCTCCGGCCACGGGAGGCCTCGTCGGGCGTCGGCCCGGTCTGGCAGCTGCCGCTGCACGTTCGCGCAGTCCCGTACAGGGCACCTCCGTCATCCTGCTTCGTCGACCACCAGAGGACATCATGGGTTCGATCCGCTCCACCCTCGCCCACCAGCCGCGTTTCCCCCGTGGCGCGACCCTCGACCTCAACGAGGTGGCTGCCTTCGTCGAGATGACGCGTCCGGTGTCGGGAAGGGCTCTGCAAGCCCGGCTCGACCAGCTGCCGGAAACCAAGACATTCCACGAGACGATCGTGACCGGGGCAGCCCTCGGCGGCACCGTCGAGCTCACCTTCGGCCGCGACGGGTCCTACACCTTCAGCGGAGGCATGCGGGCCACCGGCGCCCTCTCCTACTCCTTCACGGTCGTGGCCGTCGTCCGTGGCGGGAGCGGGGGGCTCGTCATCGCGGCCAAGCACACCGGCAGGGTCTACGGCTCCGACACGCCAGGACCTCGCGACAACAACTGGAACGAGCCCGGCAACGACCTCGAACGGCAGCAGGTGATCCGCAACCTGTGGCCCGACGTCGTCACCGGGGCCATGGTGGTCAGCCGGTCCTCCGAGCTGGCTGGCGTGCTCGGCACCGTGGTGGACGTCGTCGTCGACATCGGCGAGTACGTGGTGGCGGCGGGCACATTAGGGGCCAGCGTCGCGGCGTGCCTGGTCGTCGGCTCCGAACTGGACAAGGCCGGTGTCTCACTACCGGGGCTCGGCGGGGTGGTCGGGATCGGGGTGGTCGCCGGCACTGTCTACATCTTCGGACCCCTTTACGTGGTGCCCGCCGTCGTGGCTGGGGTGGCCGCGGGTGCCGTCGTCGACTCGATGGTGAAGATCCGCCGGCTCTCCAGCGACCCGCGCTCGCCAGAAGGTGATGAGGTCGGGTGTGCCCGGCAGGTGTTCGGTGACAGCCTCGACGTCAACCGAATCTGGGTCACCAACCTCTCCGGGCTCCGCGGAGCCGAGTTCACCACTCCGGCCGCCGACGGTTCGATCCTGGTCAACCTCGGCGATGGGTACGACACGCCGCCCCTGAGGTCGGTCTACCCGTCCTACCCGATCGCGGGTCAGGTGCTGATCCACGAGCTCACCCATGCCTGGCAGATTGAACGCGCGGACCTCAGCGACGGGTTCGTGCCCGGGCTGATGTGCTCCGGCATCTACAACCAGACCGTCCTCGGCAAGGCCGCCTACCACTACGGACGGCCCGGCCCGCCGTGGTCCTCGTTCAACATGGAGGCCCAGGCCGCCATCGTCGACCAGTGGTTCGCCGGGACCACCCAGCCACCCCCACCCGGGCAGAAGACGTGGAAGATGCGTGACCCTGCCAACCCCTACTACGGCTACATCGTCAACAGCATCCTGACACGGAACCCGTAGTAGAACCGGCCCTCGACTTTCACCCAGGCGGTTGGACGTCTTGCTATCACTCCGTCCACCACCGCTGGTACGCCATGGCGATCCCCGGACGGCATCCAGTCCCCGACATCGCCTCGACGTAGGAGGACAACAGACGGCCCTGTCGGCGCACACGTCCAGATCCCGCCTCTTATGGTCCTACGACGGCGAGCTGCTGGCCCTATACGGTCACCTACAGAACTGGCGCTATTGACCGGCGGTCCAGCTCCAGAGCCTGCTGCATTACTAGCCGCGACCACCTCGAGCCCGCCCGCAAGACGGCGCTTGAGCGCAGCGTCTGCGACACCAGCCGGCTGTCTTCAGGTGTTCGGTTGCCGGTCGGCTTCGGACACATGCGAAATCAGTCGCACGCTCTGGTTGAGGGGGTCAGACTCTGGCGGGTGACTCTTCGTGACTACGAGCAGTGGCTGCAGCGGTACGACGATCCGAGGTCCGCGCTGTCGTGGCGGCTCCGCCAGGTCCAGGCCTGGTTGAGCGAGAAACTTGAAGACAGAAGCGGGCCAATCAGAGTCTTGAGCGTATGTGCCGGCGATGGTCGAGACATCATCGATGTTCTCGCTGGTCGCGAGGACTCTGCCCGAGTGCAATCGGTGCTGCTCGAGGCGCATCCGGGCATCGCCGAGCGTGCCAGAGCCCGCGCCGCCGCTGCAGGCATCAGCGGGCTCACTGTGCGGACCGGCGACGCCGCGGACACCAGCGCCTATGTCGACGCGGTACCCGCTGACCTGGTGCTGCTGGTCGGCATCTTCGGCAACATCTCCCGCACCGACATCAGCACCACCATCGCGATCGCACCGCAGTTCTGCGCGCCAGGCGCCACCGTGATCTGGTCACGCGGACGCGACCGCGACGACATCAACGACAGCATCCGCACAGAGTTTGCCGAAGCCGGGTTCACCGAGCTCGACTACGCCGAGTCCGATCTTCCCTCGCGCCCCGCCCTGGGAAGCATGCGCTATGACGGCGCGCCTGTACCGCTCGACACCACCCAGCATCTCTTCACCTTCTGGCGCTAGCGGGTCAGCAGATACGTCACCACAGGGATGTCCAGCCCCAAGTCCGTCCGCCTACGCGAGGGTCACGTCGGGCCGAACGGGCAGTGCCAGCGGGACCTGGCTCATCGGCTGGACGGCGATCGCTGCGACGCGGAGGTCGACGGACAGGGATTCCCAGACAGCGCTCAATAGCTCCGCGGCGAAGCCGGCTGCCGTGCTGAACTCAACCGGCGGCCGACTGGTGTCGATCCCGGCTCCCGACGTGAAGTACGTCGTGGTCAACACGCCGACACCCTGCGGCAGATCGCTGACGGTCAAGCAGCTGAGCCGAGTCGACTCTGGATCCAGGACGCTCGCTCGCGCTGAACTGACATACACAGGCGCCCCTGCTTGGCGTGGCGCCACCAAGGTGATCCGGGGGGTGCGCAGCGGAGGGTCGGGCTCGTACTCGATGCTCTGGACCGCCTCCGGCGGGCTCATCGACTCCAGCCTGGACGCGATGGTGTCGACCTGGTCCCCGTTCCCGACCACGCACCACTGCGGACCCAGGGCGACAGCCCGGTAGTGCCGCAGCGGATCATGCACGCTGACGCTGCGGGACCGGGCGTACACCGACTCACCTTCACGGACCAGGGCTCGATCTCGACTCGCCACGCTCCGACCGGTCATGAAGTACACGACGCACCAACCATCGACAGGCGTACAGGCGACGACAAGTCCACGACCCGGGTAGGCATTGACCTCGAGCTCGCTGATCGACGTAGCCACGAACCGATCCTGTCAGGGGGCACCCCGGCGCCCCCGGCCACCTCGCACTCAACGGTCGGCTTGTGATTGCTGGAGGGCGTCCTTCACCGACGATCCCGCGGGCGATCGGTGTGGTCGCTCCAAAGGGTCGCCCGTCGATCAGGTTTAAGGCTCACCCGTACCGTTGAATCGTGGTGGATCGAGGGCTTGTCGAGCGGGGCAACCGTGCGGTCGGGGCGTTGGTCGCTGCCCGTGGGCTGGGTGGCCTCGACGGGATGCACGTCTATCTGCCGGCTGACGAGCCTGTCGAATATCACTGGACCGAGGATCTGCGACGGGACGTCTTCTCCGTCTCGAAGACGTTCGTGTCGGCAGCCGTCGGGATCGCCGAATCCGAGGGTCTGCTCAACCTCGACGACCCGGTCCTCGACCACCTCGACCATCTCCGGCCGTCGTTGGCGGCGGGTACGGGAACGATCACGGTCGATCACCTGCTGAGGATGACCTCCGGCATCGTGTACCGCTGGGAGGACGACGACATGGCTGGCGGTGTCGACCCGGCTGAGGTCGTTCTGTCGGCACCGTTGGGGTTTACGCCCGGCACCGGGTTCGCCTACCGCGGCGGCAGCACCTACCTGTTGAGCCGAGTCATCCACGCCTGTTCTGGCCAGGACGTCCGGGACTACCTCCAGCCACGGCTGTTCAGCCCGTTGGGCGTTTATGTCCCTGCCTGGCAGCGTTGCCCTTTGGGGTACTCGATGGGGGCTGTCGGTCTGGAGCTACGCACGGCCGAGGTAGCGCGCCTCGGCCAGACTCTCCTCGACGGCGGCCGCTGGAACGGGCAACAGCTACTGCCAGCAGGCTATGTGGCCGGCTTGGTCAAGGACCCGGTCGACACTGACGGCCATACCCCGACCGGCAGCATCCAACCTCACCCCGACAGTGCACGGTATGGACGGGGAGTCTGGCTCTGCGCTCGTGACAACGCCTGGCGGATGGACGGGATTCATGGGCAGTTCAGCGTGGTACTTCCCGAGCATCGGGTCTGCATCACTGGCACCGGCCACTTCCAGGGAGCAGGCGCCGACATACTGGATGCGGTCTGGTCCGAGATCGTGCCGGTCTTGCAATGACGGACGGTCAGGCCACATGAGGCTGAACGGATGACCTCAGCAGGGGCCCGGGTTGCGAACCGGAGATGATGGGCCGATGGATCGGGCTTCGTTCCTGCTGACTCTGCCGAGGAAACGCGTGGCTGCGGGCGCAGTCATCCGCGACGAACAGGGTCGAGTCTGCTTGGTCAAAGGCAACTACCGACCCGACTGGCACTTCCCGGGCGGCACGATCGAGGCCGACGAGTCACCGGCAACTGGGTGCGAACGAGAGATCCGCGAGGAACTTGGCCTCGACCTGACCATGGGCCGACTCCTCTGCGTCGGGTGGGTCCAAGAACAGCAAGATGAGCACGGTGCCCTTCAGTTCATCTATGACGGTGGAGTGCTCGATGCCATAACCCTTGGCCGCATCGTCCTGCCGGCCTACGAACTGACCGACCATCGGTTCGTGACGGTCGATGAGGCTGCACCACTGGTCAGCCAACGCAACCTTGACAGGCTGTGCGCCGATCTCGATGCCATCGCCAACGGAGACGTCTCCGAACTCGATCGCGCCGCGGTCAAATCATCGTGACCATCCTCGGATAGTCGGCCCGGTCGACTGTCTCCGCACTCTGTCAGGATCATCCCAAGACGGGGCTTGAGCGTCACATATGAGACACCGGCCCCTCGCCGAGACGTGCCCGCAAATCGGTCGTCTTGCGGATACCCGTCAACCGGGCCACCGGCTACAGGGGTCTTTGCGCGAAAGGTCTTCGAGCCTCACTTGGAGGTGCGGCTTCGTGCTCAGTCGGGGTTGCGGCCCAGCTGGCGAGGAGGCCGAGCGCGTCGGCGGAGGCCGAGTTCGGTTCGACGGTGTCAGCGATCAGGTTCTGGTCGAGGTTGTCGCCAAAGTAGAGGGACTCGAAGCCGACGGTGAGGTCGCCGACGATGGGGTGGTGGAAGTGTTTGGTTCGGTGGAGTGTTTGCGGACCTTGTAGTCGGCCCACCACCGGCCGAACTCGGGGCTCGGACCGACAGCTCGCCGATCAGCTCATTCAGTACGGTCTTCGGGGTGGCGGCCGTCGGCGTAGCGGAGCATGCCGACGCAGTCCCGGCCGGATCGTTCCCAACACGTCCACCCGATTGAGGGCGTTGACGAACAGCTCCGGCGCCCCGGGGTCGAGGAACACGAAGCGGCCCATGTTCCGTGGCCGTGGTCCACAAGGCGCTCGCCCGCTACCGGATTGGCCCGGATGGACTGGCTGGACCGGGGCACAGGTCGGGTCGTCCGTCGCTCAGAACCGCCCCGAAGGGGCGGCTCCTCGCGCTTGTTCAGTTGACCCAGATCGCCGACTTGGCGTCAACGAGGTACGCCCCGCCTGGGTTCTTGCTCAGCGAGATGGAAACGGCCGAGTACTTCGAGCAGGTCTTGAGCGATCGGATCTGAGAGCCGTAGCCGCCGCTGGTCGCAATGGCGACGCGCTTGCCCGAGATGCCCGTGACCTTCTTGACCTTGGCCAGCGTCATCCCGTTCTTGATCTTCTTGTACTCGCTCTTGGTTACGCAGTGCGGCGTGCGGTTCGCGGCGTCGGCGGGGGGCGCTAGTGCGAGCGAGCCGCCGAGCACGGCTAGGCCAGCGGCGGCGGCGACGGCCATTCTGATGATCTTCATGGTGATTAATGCCCTTCTGTTGTACGAATGGCGCGTCCTGCGGCCGCAGCTCCAAGTCCGGTGTAGATCCGATGCTCAGAGCCTGCCGGCTACCCCGAACACAACCTCCCGCGGATGCTGAGTGCCTTGACTAGCAGTCGTCAACTGCGATACGCCCGTCGCAAAGGCCCCAATCAACCAGACCCCCGCCACGTCGAGCTGAACGGTCACGTCGCGGTTCGGACGCTCCTGGCACGCCACAGCGATATCGTCCCGGTGGGCGCCGTTGGAACAGCCAACCTCCGGGCAAAGGGGTAGTCGTGGGCGAGTAGGGCTCCTGTCTCGTCGTCGACCAGCGCAGCGCCGATGCCACAGCACGGCAAAGCCACGAGTACCGGAGGTACCGCGAACTCAAGAGCTTCCGCATCACCTATCTGTGGTTCACGTCGCCTGGGACCAACTGGTGAAACGACGCCGCTGTAGCTCAACTAACTACGCGCCCGGTTGCCGGTCGCTCAACGTGCGACCCTGCAGAACCTCGCTCGACCGTGAGGTGCCCCTGAATTCCGCGAACCACGAACTTGCTCCAAAGCTGGTCCGTCCATAACTCAGCATGAACCGCCGCGACCGTCCTGACGCTCCGTCCCCCAGCTCGTCGACGGACTGATCCGGGCGCAGAATCAGCCGAGTTGAGACCCAGATTGAGACCCAGAGCCGAGAAACGCCGCGCAGCCCGAATCGGGCGCGCGGCGTTCTTCCTTGCCTACAACCGCGGAGGATACGAGATTCGAACTCGTGAGGGCGTAAACCCAACCCGCTTTCCAAGCGAGCGCCATAGGCCTCTAGGCGAATCCTCCGCGCGGAACCTTACCTGGATCGGTCCGGCGGCGCGAAACCGTCGGCCGCCGGAGTGACCCGACCGATGTTGCGTACGGTCGTACACTAAGCGTACGATCGTACGCATGACCACCGTGGCACCCGAGCAACCGGCTCGCCGGTACGACCCGAACCGGCGAGATCGGATCATCGACGCCTGCCTCGACGTCATCGCGGAGGTCGGGGTGGCCGGCACGTCGCACCGGAAGGTGGCCGAGGCCGCCGACGTGCCGCTCGGGTCGATGACGTACCACTTCACCGGCATGAGCGAGCTGCTGCACGAGGCGTTCACCCGGTTCGCGGTGGCCTTCAGCGACCGTTTCGCCGTCCGGATGGCTGCGGCCGCCGACCGGGATGCTGCGCTGGCGTCGATCATCGAGGCCGTCGAGGGCGACATCCTGAGCGATCAGCGCGAGCTCGTGCTCACCCAGGAGCTCTACACCCTGGCCGCCCGCGACGCCTCCTTCCGCGACATCACCAACGCCTGGATGGGTCGCAGCCGAGCGGCGCTGCACCGGCACTTCGATCCCGTGACCGCCCGGATGCTCGACGCGTTGATCGAGGGCCTCACCCTCCACCGCGCACTGGACACGGAGTCGCAGGACGACGCCCTCGTCCGCACCGCCATCGCCCGCATCGTCACCACCACAGCAGGAGAGACCTCGTGAGCCCGTCCGTCCCCGCCACCACGGTCCCGGTCACGAAGCGACTGCGTCAGGCGCGGTTCGGCGTGTTCGGGATCTTCTTCGTGGTCGGCCTCGGAATGGCCGCCTGGCTGGTCAGCATCCCGACGGTCCAGCAGCGCACCGGCGTCTCCCACGCCACCCTCGGTCTGCTGCTCCTGGTCCTCGGTGCGGGTGGGGTGATCGGCATGCAGATCGCCGGGTACGCCATCGCCCGGTGGGGGAGCAAGATCGTCACCGGCGCCGCCCTGGCCCTGTACGTCATCGCGGTCAACCTGCCCGTGCACGCGACCGGCACCCTCACCCTCGGCGCCGCTCTGCTGGTCTTCGGTCTGGCCAACGGTGCGGTGGACGTGTCCATGAACGACCAGGCGGTGATCGTCGAGCGACACTACGGCCGTCCGATCATGTCGGCGTTCCACGCGTTCTGGTCCGTCGGCGGCGCCGCCGGTGCGTTGATCGGTGCCGCCGCCCTCTGGCTCGGGTATCCGGTCAGTGCCGCCGTGCTGATCGCCTCCGGAGCGGCTGCCCTCGGCGGGGTGATCTGCGTGCGGCTGCTGCTGCCCCGAGAACCCGTCGTGGCGCTCGAGGGCAGCACCTCGGACCACATCGGCGCGACGACGCCGGCGGTCGGTCGCAGCATCCGGCGCCGGGTGATCGGCTTCGGCGTGCTCGCCTTCCTCCTGATGCTGGCCGAGGGGGTGGCCAACGACTGGAGCGCCCTGCACGCCGTCGAGCACCTGGACCTGCCGCCGTCGGCCGCCGCGCTGGCGTACGCGACCTTCGCCGTCGCCATGACCGTGGGACGCCTGACCGTGGATCGGATCGCCGGCCGGTTCGGACCGGCGTTCGTCGTCCGGTACGGGTCGCTGGCCGCCGCCATCGGCATCGGGATCGTGATGATCTCGCCGGTCTTCCCGCTCACCCTGGTCGGCTGGGCCGTCTTCGGGCTCGGACTGGCGGGCGTGGTGCCCCAGCTGTTCACCGCCGCCGGCAACATCAGCCCCACCCACCAGAGCATCGTGTTGTCCCGGGTGGTCGGAGCCGGCTACGTCGGTCACCTCGCCGGCCCGGCCCTGGTCGGCGTGCTGGCCGGCTGGGTCGGCCTGAACCTGGCCTTCGCCCTGCCGCTGATCGTCTGCGTGGTGGCGGTGATCGTGGCGCCGATCGTCTCCCGCCCGAGCGATGCGGCCGAGGAGCCTGATGTCGAGCGGACCGAGCCCTCGTACGAGAGCGATCGGGCCTGACGACGGGCCGTCTGCTGTCGGCGTGAGATCCGCCACGATCCGGTGCGGCGTAACACGCCCGCAGCAAAGGCTCCCTACTCTCAGCGGTGCGTTCCCCCGGGAGCGCCCCGACAGAAGTACTGAGATCGCACACACGGAGCACCGACATGGCTTTGAAGATCACCACCAAGGGCAGCACCACCAAGATCCAGTTCGTCCTCCCCGACGACGCGGCGACCGGCCCCGTCTCCGCGGTCGGCACCTTCAACGACTGGACCCCCGGCAAGCACAAGCTGGTCAAGCGCAGCAACGGCACCCGTAGCGTCACCGTGGCTGTCCCGGCCGGCGAGGAGATCGCCTTCCGCTACCTGGCCGACGGTGGCGTCTGGTTCGACGACGAGGATGCGCACGTGATCACCGACCAGGGCTCGAAGGTGCTCGCCTGAGTCTCGCCCCACGCGGGCGGCCGGAAGCACGTCGGCCGATCTGTACACTGGTCGCCGGTCCCCCGCGTGGCGATACCTCACCCAACTCCCCCAGGGTCGGAAGACAGCAAGGGTAAGTGAGCTCTTTCGGGTGCGCGGGGGACTCTTTCGTCCTCCCGGGTCAGGGAGCCGGTTTAGCCAGGCCGAGACGGTCCATCAGACCCATCGCGTCGTACGGCGCCCGCACCTTCGCGTCGTTGTCGCAGTAGAGGTAGACGTCCTGACCGGCAGCGACCCAGCCGTCGATCCGGGACGCCCACGCATCGAGCGCCTCCTCGGAGTAGCCGCTGGCGTAGAGCTCGGTGTCACCGTGCAGCCGTACGTAGCGGAAGTCCGTCGTGGTCTCGTCCAGCATCGGCCACTTGCCGGGGTTGTCGGCCCACACCAGGGCGATGTCGTGCTGGCGGAGCAGGCCGGCCAGCTCCGGCGTCCGGAAGCTGTCGTGGCGGACCTCGAGGGCGTGCCGGACCGGATGGTCGGGGCGATCGGTGGTCGTCAGCGCCCGGTCTTCGGTGATCCGGTGATCGTGTCTCGCGGCCAGCTCGGCGACGGCACCGAGCGTCCGGGGCAGGTGGTCGAAGAACGTGGTCAGCCGGTCGGCGTCGAACCCGAGGGTAGGCGGCAGCTGCCAGAGGACGGGTCCGAGCCGCTCACCGAGCGCGAGCACCCCCGAGGCGAAGAAGTTGGCCAGGGTGGTGTCGGGGTCGGCCAGCTTCTTCATGTGGGTGATGAAGCGGCTGCCCTTGACGGCGAAGACGAACCCGTCCGGCGTCTCGGCGACCCAGCTGCGGAACGAGTCCGGCTTCAGCAGCCCGTAGAAGGTCCCGTTGACCTCGATCGAGCCAAGCCGTGAGGCGGCGTACGCGAGCTCGCGCCGGTGCGGCAGCTTCGGCGGATAGAAGGTGCCGCGCCAGGGCGGATAGGTCCAGCCCGAGATGCCGATGTGGACGTCAGGCACGGTGGACCGCAGCGACCTTGACGGAAACCTGCCTCTCACGCGCCGCCGAACGGCGTGTCGCTCGGCGTGTCGCCCGTGAGAGGCGACTTTCCGTCACCCTGCCCGACGCAGTCACCGCCTCAGAACGCCCGTGCGCCCTTGACCAGCCGGTCGAAGAGCGCGTCCTGCTCGGTGTCCACGGTCTGCCGGTCGGGGTTCGCGTCGAACCAGGCGATCTGCTCGTACGCGGCGTCGTGGTACTCGATCGTCGTCTGGAACGCCGGCACCAGGGCGGAGACCTTGCTGCAGTCGAACACCATCGAGTGCGCCTTGTCCCCGACCAGTCCCGGGCCCAGCTCCGGGGCGACCTGGGCGATCGTCTCGCTGGCCACGTGCACGAGCTCCGGCTCGACGCCGGCCGCCCGACCCAGCCAGGTGTAGATCTGGTTCCAGGTCGGCGCGTGCGTGCCCGTGATGGTGAAGTCCTCCCCGATGGCTCCCGGGTGACCGAGCAATCCCACGAACGCCACCGCGAAGTCGTCGGTGTGGGTCAGCGTCCACTGCGTGGTGCCGTCCCCGTGCACGACCACCGGCTTACCGGCCCGCATCCGCGCCACGTCGGTCCAGTGCCCGAGGGTCGGCAGCAGCGTCTTGTCGTACGTGTGCGAGGGCCGCACGATCGTGGCCGGGAACCCCGAGTCGCGGTAGGCGGCGACCAGCAGGTCCTCGCCGGCGATCTTGTCCCGGGAGTACTGCCAGAACGGGTTGCGCAGCGGCGTGGACTCCGTCACAGGCACCCGCGTCGGCGGCTTCTGGTAGGCCGACGCCGAGCTGATGAAGACGTACTGGCCGACCCGGCCGGAGAACAGCTCGATGTCGGCGGCGACCTGCTCGGGCAGGAACGCGCGGAACTGGGCCACGCTGTCGAACTCACGGTCGCCGACGGCAGCGGCGACCGAGGCGGCGTCGTTGGCGTCGGCGACCAGCGTCTCGACCTCGTCGGGCAGATCACGAGAGCTGCTCCGGCCACGGTTCATCACGGTCACCCGATGGCCCTGGGCCACCGCCAACCGCACACTGGAGGCGCTGATCACGCCACTGCCGCCGATGAAGAGGATGCGTCGGGAAGTCACTGCGACATCCTCGCACCGGCGGTCGGCAGCGCAGGTCGCGACCGCCGTCGCCGGTCAGAGCCCGAGCGCGCTCCGCAGCCTCTCCGGGTCCATCTGGGTCTCGTCGGTGGCGGCAGGGAAGGAGGCGAGCAGGCGGAGCAGGTCGTCGCGCCGGGTCGGATCGGCGGCCGCCTGTCGGGGGGTGAGCCCTTCCAGGGCTGGGATCTGCTCGTCCACCCAGCGCTTCTCGTAGCCGCGGATGTGCTCGGCCACCGCGGCGCGGACATCGGGGCTGTGGGCGAGCGGCTGGCCGAAGGCGCCCACCGGAGCCGCGGCGCCCGAGGGCTGTCCCTGCTCCCGTGCGGCTCGCCCTCGGCCGACGTGTTCGCGCGGATCGGTCTCGGTCCCAGCCACCACGGTCAGGTCCGGCTGCAGCTCCAGCAGCCCGTCGAGGACCAGATCACGACGCTCCGTGCTGTTCGTCGACAGGGTGAGGGTCGATCCCACCAGGGACAGCGTGGCCCGGATCTTCTGTTCCCCGTCCACCTCGACGAGGTCGGTCCAGCTCACTCCGTCGAGGCTGTCGTCGCCCGACCCGAACCTCGTGTCGAGCGCCGCCCCGAGAGCGTCCGGATCGCTGCTCTGCAGCTGCACCTCGCACAGGATCAGGGGATCACCCTCGGTGTTCACCAAGATGGGCGGCGCGAGATGACGGCTCAGGAAGGTGACCAGGTGCTCCGGGTCGGTGTCGTCTTCGTCCAGCAGCTCGAGCAGTGCAGCCCGCTCCGGCAGCCCGATCGGATCGATCGCGTGGATGGCGTGGTCGCCGTCCGGTCGCGGCAGCAGGTGGCAGCACACCAGGCGCCCGGGTCGCAGGCTCCGACTGGCCACGCTGTCGGCGGCGGTGACGAGGTCGCCGGTCCGCAGGTCCCGGAACGTCACCGACACACCGGGTTCCACCTCGACGACCTCGTACGCCGACCGCGGGGTGAGCAGCCACTGCTGGGCGAGCAACAGCTCGTCCGGAGGGAGCAGATGGCCCCGAGTCTCGACGTACTCCTCCAGCACACCGCCCTCGAACAGGGTGACGTCGAGGACCAACCCGTCGTTCGCGATCTCGTGGGCGAGATCCTCCGACGTGATGTCGGCGATCCGGATCTCGCTCAGGATCTCCACGAGGGCGGCCCACGGCGTCTCCAACGCGTAGACGATGGCCTTGGCGTAGAGCCAAGGAGCCCTATCGGTCAGCGACGCGGCCTGCGGCGCACGGAGATGGCAGGCCTTGAACTTGCGGCCCGAGCCGCACCAGCACGGCTCGTTCCGGGGCATCATCCGCGTCGGTTGCGGGCGCTGCTCCTCCAGCACCGAGCGGAGGAAGGGCGACGCCTCCTCGGGCACCCGAGCCATCAGGGCGAGTCCGGTGCCGACGTCGCCCCGGTCGTTCGCGATTCGGGCCAGATCGAGCACCGCCGGGTAGAACTCGGGATCGAGGCGCTCGGCCGTGCGCAGCTGGTCCTCGGCCGCTGGGAGATCACCCAACCACTCGAAGCCCTTGGCCCAGAGCCAGTGCAGAGCGCCACGAGCCGGGCGATCGGCCAGGTCGAGCAGACTCTCCGACGCGGCGACCAGACCGGTGCCGGACCGCACGGGGTCGCTCCCCAACGCCTCGTCGAGGATCGCGTAGGCCACCGGCGGCTCGATCAGGTGCGCGAGACTCTCCGTGATCGCCGCGGGATCGGGCAGTGGCAGGGAGGTCTCGGCCACGTCGTTCAGGATGTCGTCGACCGCAGACTGCTCGAGCTGCCGGATCCCCAGCCCCGTGGCGCGGATCCGCTCCGTGATCTCCTCGACAGCGAGAGTCGTCGAGGAGATGTAAGCGAGCAGCACCGCTCCGGCGCCGGCTTCTTCGGCGGAGAGCCCGTAGTGCTCGGTCAACCTCCTCGCCGTGCGGCGAGGCTGCCAGCCCTCCCAGTCGAAACCGGGCGGGGCAAGCCGCCCCTCGTTGATGCTGATCCCCCACGAGGCCAGGACCTCGCTCAGCGGCGGCGTCGGCTCGGCGTACGCATCCGGGACATCGGCCAGCACGAGGCTGGTCAGGGTGCTGCTCTCCATCGGCTCGTCGTCGTCGAGCAGGGCGAGCACGTAGTCGTGGACGACGTCAGGGAGCGATGCCGGGTCGTCGACCGCCAGGATCTCGATGCCGTCCGCGCCGGGCCGCAGCCCGACGAGGTCGCCGGGCTGCCGGTGGAGACCGGCGAAGGTGCCGGCGGGCAGGATCAGCGAACCCCACTCCGCCAGAGCATGGTCGGGAACCACGCGCACGTCATCCGGTCGCGGGACTCCGGAGCGTCCGAACGCGAGGGCGCCACCGCCCGCGAGTCGCTCGCCGCCGGGGAACTCGGTCAACAGCCGGAGCAGGCTCAGATCGGGGTCGACCTCCAGCACGTCGTGCCCGGCCTCGTCGGCGGTGAGGCGGTGGGTGAAGATCCGGCCGTTCAGGAGCGACGGCAGGTGGGCCCACCTGCCGTCATCGAGGGGAAGGTAGGGGCGGTCGTCGTCCCAGAGCTCGTCGAGCACTGCGTCCTCGGGATCGTCCCCCAGGTCCCAGCCGTCGGCGTACGCGTGCTCGACCAGCTGGTCCAGCGTGAGGCAGCCCAGCTCGCGGAGGATCTCGGCGATGGCGTCACCGAAGTCGGCCTCCGGAAGTGGGAGCGAGCTGAGCAGGTCGTCGGGATCGTGCGGCACCCGGCCAGGGTAGGGGTCGCCGCCCACTACAGCGTGACGCGGAGGATCTTGTCGTCGTTCCGACCCGGGTCGAGGCGACCGTCGGTGTTCGACGTGGTCACCCACAGGGAGCCGTCGGGGGCGACGACGGCGTTGCGGATCCGACCGTGGCCTTCGGCGTACGCCGTGGGCTTGCCGGCCTTCGTGCCGTCCAACGGCACCGCGAACAGGCACTGACCCTGCAGCGCTGCCACGTACGCGGTCGAGCGGGTGATGGCCAGGCCGGCCGGTGAGCAGCTGCTGGTGGGCTCCCAGACGACTGCCGGGTTCACGAAGTCGCCGTTGGCGGACTCGCCCTCGACGTCGGGCCAGCCGTAGTTCTTGCCCTTGCCGATCAGGTTGAGCTCGTCGGCCCTCTTGTCGCCGAACTCGGTCGCCCACAGCCGACCGTCGGCGTCGAACGCGAGACCTTCGATGTTGCGGTGCCCGTAGGACCAGGTGCGGTTGTCGTACGGGTTGCCGGCTGCGGCGCGGCCGTCGGGGCGGATCCGCAGGATCTTCCCGGCCAGGGACGCCCGGTCCTGGGCCAGCGACGGTTGCTCGGCGTCACCGGTGGACACCAGGAGCATGCCGTCGGCGTCGAACAGCAGCCGCCCGCCGTGGTGGTGCGTACTGGTCGGGATGCCGGTCAGCACCGCCTTGGGCTTGCCGACCCTGCCGCCGGCCAGGCTGACCCGGGCGACCCGGTTGTCGGAGCCGGTCGTGCAGTAGACGAACAAGGTCTCCTCGTCGCCGGGAGCGGTGGCGATGCCGAGCAGTCCGCCCTCGCCGATGCCGGTCGAGGGGACGACTCCCGACACCTCCCCGAAGGTCGTCTTCCGGCCCTTCGGGCTGACCCGGATGATCTTGGCGGAGTTGCGCTCCGACACCAGGGCGTCCCCGTCGGCCAGGAAGATCAGGCCCCACGGCACGTCGAAGTCGGCCGCGATCGTGCCGGCCACCTCCGGCTTCGGGGAGCCCGTCGGCGTCGGGGTGGGCGTGGCCGTGGCGCTCGGGGTCGGGTTCCGGGTCGGGGTCGGCGAGGTGGTGGTCGCGCCGGGGGAGGCGCTGGGCGTCGCCGTACTCACCGCGGCGCTGGGGACCCGCTCGTCCGCGCTGCAACCGGTCACCGCGGCCAGAGCCAGGCCGGCGGAGCCGTACAGGAGCTGTCGTCGCGTCACCACCGATCCAGTGTCCTCGCCGTGCCTGTGCGTCGGCTCGGACACGGACCCCCCGCATCCGTGCCGAGCGGCGGGGCAGAATCGCGCCGTGCCCCCAGACGAGTCGACCGCCCAGCCCAGCCCGGTGCGGTGGCGGATCCTGGGGGTCACCCTGGCCGTCGGCTTCATGGCGCTGCTGGACGTCACCATCGTCAACGTCGCGATCCCCTCGATGCAGGCGGGTCTGGGGACGACCACCGCGACCATCCAGTGGGTGGTCTCCGGGTACGCCCTCGCGTTCGGTCTGACGCTGGTCGCGGGCGGCCGGTTGGGCGACGTGTACGGGCGGCGGGCGCTGATGATGATCGGCCTGACCGGGTTCATCATCGGCAGCGCCGCCTCCGGGCTCGCCGCCGACGCCACCCTGGTGATCGCGGCCCGCGTCCTGCAGGGGATGTCCGCCGGCCTGCTCACGCCGCAGAGCAGCGGACTCATCCAGCAGCTGTTCAGCGGCAAGGAGCGGGGGATCGCCTTCGGCTACTTCGGCACCACCGTCGGGGTGGCCAGTGCGATCGGGCCGATTCTCGGTGGCGCGCTGATCGCGCTGTTCGGCGAGGCGGACGGCTGGCGCTACATCTTCGGCATCAACGTGCCGATCGGTCTGGTGGCGATGTTCTTCATCTGGCGGTGGGTGCCGGGCCGCGACGCCAGCGCCGGTCGCACCAAGGAGGAGCGGCACATCGACGTGGTCGGCGCGCTGCTGCTGGGGGCGGCGGTGTTCAGCCTCCTGCTGCCGGTGGTGGAGTCGGAGGAGGGGCCGGGGCCGTGGCTGTTCCTGCTGCTGGCGGTGCCGGTGTTCCTCGCCCTGTTCCTGTGGTGGGAACGGCGGCAGCAGGCGGCCGGGCTGGCGCCGCTGCTGGATCTGACCCTGCTGCGCCGGACCCGCGGGTTCGCGAACGGGGTGCTGATCGGCGCGCTCTACTTCACCGGGTTCACCGGTGTGCTGCTCGTGGTGTCGATCTTCCTGCAGGAGGGGCTTGGGTACTCACCGCTGCAGGCCGGTCTGATGGTGACGCCGTTCGCCCTGGGCACGGCGGTGATGTCGCCGATCGCCGGTCGCCTGGTGGCCCGGCTCAACCGGAAGATCACCGTGATCGCCATCGCCGTGATGATGTCCGGCCTGGTGGTGCTGTGGTTCGTGCTGCCGGAGCAGGCCGAGGACTTCCGCTGGCCGATGCTGGCCTTCCCGCTGCTGCTCGCGGGACTCGGCGGTGGCGCCGTCATCTCGCCCAACCAGACCCTGTCGTTGAGCGCGGTGCCGCCTCGGATGGGCGGTGCCGCCGGCGCGGTGATCCAGACCGGCCAGCGGATCGGGAGCGCGCTCGGAGCGGCGGTGCTGGTGACTGCGTACCAGCTCGGACGCGGGAGTGGTGACCCGGTGGACGGTCTCTCGGTCACCTTGCTGACGTCGCTGGCGATCCTGCTGGTCGCCCTGTCGGCGGCGATCTGGGACCTGAGCAGGGGGAACTGACTCCTGGCCCTTCGGCCGGGCTCACCTGTCGGTGGCGGGGCATAGGGTGCGTTGCGTGGGTGAGGGCATGACGTGGTCGGAGACGGCCGAGACCGACGGCTGGGACGCGCCGGTCGACGACGACGACGCTCCCCCCGATCTGCCGGAGTTCAGTCAGGACGAGGCCCTTTTCGCTGAGCCCGAGGAGTCTTCGGGTCCACCCGCGCCGTCATCTCCGGTGCCCGCCGTGCCGCCCACCGGCGCTGCTGCACCGCTCGCCCTCTACCGGCGCTACCGACCGGACACCTTCGCCGACGTCATCGGGCAGGAGCACGTCACCGAGCCGCTGCAGCGGGCCCTGGCCAACAACCGGGTCAACCACGCCTACCTCTTCTCCGGTCCGCGGGGCTGTGGCAAGACGACGTCGGCCCGCATCCTGGCCCGCGCGCTCAACTGTGAGCTCGGGCCGCGACCCGAGCCGTGCGGGAAGTGCCTGTCCTGCGTGGACCTGGCCCGCGGCGGTCCCGGCAGCATCGACGTGATCGAGATCGACGCCGCCAGCCACGGCGGTGTCGACGACGCTCGCGACCTGCGGGAGCGAGCGTTCTTCGCCCCGGTGGCCAGCCGCTACAAGATCTACATCGTCGACGAGGCGCACATGGTGACCACGCAGGGCTTCAACGCCCTGCTGAAGCTGGTCGAGGAGCCGCCGCCGCACGTCAAGTTCGTGTTCGCCACCACCGAGCCCGACAAGGTGATCGGCACCATCCGGTCGCGGACCCACCACTACCCGTTCCGGTTGGTGCCGCCGAAGGTGCTCGGCGACTATCTCGCGCACCTGTGCGCGGCCGAGGGGATCACCGTCGAGCCGGCGGTGCTGCCGCTGGTCGTCCGGGCGGGGGCCGGCTCGGTGCGTGACTCGCTGTCGGTGCTCGACCAGCTGCTCGGTGGCGCCGATGAGCAGGGCGTGGCCTACCAGCAGGCGGCCGCGCTGCTCGGCTACACCCCCGACTCCCTGCTGGACGAGTTCGTCGACGCCTTCGCCGCCGGCGATGCGGGCGGGGTGTTCGCCTGCGTCGACAAGGTGATCGAGGTCGGACAGGACCCCAAGCGGTTCGCCGAGGACCTGCTGCGGCGTCTGCGGGATCTGGTGATCGTGGCCGCGGTGCCCGACGCCCTGACCTCCGGGTTGGTCGACGTGGCGGCCGACCAGGCAGAACGGCTGTCGACGCAGGCGGCCGGTCTCGGGGCCGGTGAGCTGACCCGGGCGGCCGAGGTGATCGCTCAGGGGCTGACGGACATGCGGGGGACGACGGCGCCGCGGCTGCACCTGGAGCTGATGTGTGCGCGGGTGCTGCTGCCGGGCGCCGACGTCGACGAGCGCGGTGTGCACGCCCGGCTGGACCGGATCGAGCGACGGCTGGACATGACCGGGGCGGCCAGCGCGACGGCGGCCCCGGAGACGGCAGGCCCGGAGACGGCAGCGCCGGCACCGCGGCCCTCGACAGCGCCCTCGCCAGAGACAGTGACAGCGGCGCCGGTGACGGAGCAGGCTGCTGCCGCGGCGGCAGCGATTCCGACACCGCGGCGTACGCCGGCCGACCCGCCGCCGGGAGTCTTGTCGCCGGCCGATCCGCCTCCGGCGACCTCACCGGCTCCTGGTCCGGCTGCCACTGCGACGGCCGCCACCTCGCCGGGTTCCGCCGAGTCGGCCACGGTGGACCGCAGCTTCGGGGCCGCCGGTGGCGATTCCGACGACACGTCGCTCGGCCCGCACCGGCAGCCGCCCGCCAAGCCGGCCGCGCGACAGTCCCTGACCGTGACCGATGTACGGCGGCTCTGGCCGGAGGTGCTGGAGGAGGTCAAGGGCAGGCGACGGTTCACCTGGATCCTGCTCAGCCAGAACGCCCAGGTCGCCGACGTCCGCGACGGTGTCCTGGTGCTGGCGATGGCCGGGGTGGGTCCGCGGGACAGCTTCGCCAAGGGCGGCAGCGAGGACATCCTCCGGGAGGCGCTCAACGAGGCGCTCGGGGTCGACTTCCGGATCGAGGCGATCGTCGACCCGAGCGTGAGCTCCGGTGGCCGGATGCAGGGGGGTGGTGGGGCCACCGCGCGCAGCGGAGGCCAGCGGGTGGCAGCCGGGCCGTCCGACGCGGACGCCCCGTCCGCGGAGCCGGACGAGCCGGACGAGACGACCGGTCCCGCACCGAGGCGGCCGAGGGATTCCGAGCCGGCGTCCGCCCCCGGGGGTCGGTCCGAGGACGGGTCCGGGCCGGTCGAGTGGTCCGAGGTCGCCGCCGTTCCCGGGGCACCCGGCGCGGCGCCGACGGATCCGCGCTGGCGGGAGCAGGCGCGGCAGCACATCCGGCCCACGCGGCAGGGACCGGCTCAGGCCGAGGGCGGCGGCGAGGACCTGCGCGACGAGGCGGCTTCTCTCAACGACTCCGACGTCGAGGACCAGGAGGAGTCGCACACCGAGCTCCTGGCCCGCCAGCTCGGGGCCGAGATCATCGGCGAGGAGAAGCACGGCTTCTGATCCGTCGGCGGCTCCGGCGCCACCATACGGACTGGTACGTTCGCGCGATGGGCACGGCGAGGGACCGCTGGTTGGACGAGGGCCTGCGCGTTCTCGCCGCGGAGGGCGCCCCCGCCGTACGCATCGATCGGGTCGCCGCTCGGTTGGGGCTGTCCAAGGGCTCCTTCCATCACCACTTCGCCGGTGCGGACGGCTACAAGCGTGACCTGCTGGCCCGCTACGAGGCGTTGTCGGTCGAGGCGCTGGAGTCGGCGATCGCGGCTGTCGGGGAGGACGCGACGGCGCGCGACGTGCTGGGTGCGTTGACCGCGATGATCCAGGTCGATGACGAGGGTCTCTACCGCCCGGAGCTCGATGTCGCGGTGCGCGCCTGGTCGACCTCGGATCCGGACGTCCGCGCCGTCCAGCAACGCGTCGACGGGGCCCGGATCGACGCCCTGCAACGGGTCTGGAGCCGGACGACCTCCGACGCGGACGAAGCCCGACGCTCGGCCCTGTTGCCGTACCTGCTGGCGGTGGGTGCGGCGGTCGTCGTCCCGCCGGTGGAGGCCGACGACCTGCGGCGGCTCTACGAGCTCCTGCTGCCGCTCGTGCCGGCCGACTGACTGTCGCGTTGTGGCTCCTGCTTGCCGGGCCGACGCCAGGCCATACGATACGGTATGGTACTGAATCGGGGAGAGGAGGTCGCGAATGCTGCCGGAACCGATCTGGCCGGTCGTGGTGCTGGCCGTCATCCAGCTGGTCGACGGTGCGCTGTGCCTCCGGCCCGTCGACTTCATCGCCCGGTGCCTCACGAACGTGCGGTTCCCGCGTCGCTACTGGCGCTGGCTCAGCCCGCTGAAGTTCGCGGCCGCCTGCGGTCTGCTGGTGGGGATCTGGATCCCGTACGTGGGCGTGGTGACCGCCGCTGCCCTGGTGCTCTACTTCGTCGTGGCGGTGATCATGCACGTCCGGGCCCGCGATCTGGGTCGGGACCTGTTCCTGAACGCGACCGGGATGCTCCTGCTCTGCCTCGCCACCTGGGTGTTCGCGTTCCTGATCTGAGCGTCCTCGGTCCGCTCGGTCGGGAACACTCGGCCTGCTGCGGGCTCAGGGCTGGGCCCGCCACATAGGCTGGGCGCGCACGACCACCCAGATCTCTGCCTCACCCACCCGAAAGAGCGCGATGCTTCCGTCCGATGGCGACATGTCCGGCTTCCTGGCCCAGGCCCAGGCGATGCAGCAGCAGCTGTTGCAGGCGCAGCAGGAGCTGGCCGAGACCGAGCTGACCGGGTCCGCCGGTGGAGACCTGGTCCAGGCCACCGTGAAGGGGACCGGCGAGCTGGTCGGTCTGGTGATCAAGCCGGAGGCGGTCGACCCCGAGGACACCGAGACCCTGGCCGACCTGGTCCTGGCCGCCGTACGCGACGCCAACAACAAGGTGCAGGCCGTCACGGCCGCCAAGCTCGGGCCGTTGGCCGGCGGGCTCGGCGGCGGCGGACTGCCCTTCTGACGGATTTGAGGAGCACAGCCAGGTGTACGAGGGCCCGGTCCAGGACCTGATCGACGAGCTCGGGCGACTTCCCGGCATCGGTCCCAAGAGCGCGCAGCGACTCGCGTTCCACATCCTCGCCGCCGACGCCGAAGACGTGCTCCGGCTGGCCGACACGTTGAAGCTGGTCAAGGACACGGTCAGGTTCTGCGAGATCTGCTTCAACGTCTCCGAGGAGACCCAGTGCCGCGTCTGCCGTGACCCGCGGCGCGATCCGGCCACGATCTGCGTGGTGGAGGAGTCCAAGGACGTCGTCGCGGTGGAGCGGACCCGTGAGTTCCGAGGCCGCTACCACGTGCTCGGCGGCGCCATCAGCCCCATCGACGGCGTCGGACCCGGCGACCTGACGATCCGCGAGCTGTGCCAGCGGCTGGCCGACGGGGTGGTCACCGAGGTGATCCTGGCGACCGACCCGAACCTCGAGGGCGAGGCGACGGCGACGTACCTGAGCCGGTTGCTGATCCCCCTCGGGGTCAAGGTCAGCCGGCTGGCGAGCGGTCTGCCGGTGGGCGGCGATCTGGAGTACGCCGACGAGGTCACCCTGGGGCGGGCCTTCGAGGGCCGCCGCTACGTCACCACCTGACCACTGACGAGGGTGGGGCGGCTCAGACCTCGACGTCGGTGTCCTCGCGGTGGAAGATCCCGAGGCGCTCCGATGCCTCGTTCAGGATCCGTTGCACGGCGAGGGTGTCGGCCAGCGGCATCACCGATGACTCCGTACGCCCTGCGCGCAGGCACTCGCTGACCTCGACCAGCTCGTGGGAGTAGCCGGCGCCCTGGGGTGGGCGGACGAGCTCCTCGGGGTCGGCGCCGTTGCGGTGCAGCACGATCCGGTCGGGGTGGTGGAAGCGCGGCGGGATCTCGATGAACCCCTCGGTGCCGAAGATCCGTGCCGCGCCTGGGGTCTGGTGACGGAGGGTGCCGAGCAGCGTGGCGGCCCGGCCGTCGTCGTAGCCCAGCAGCAGCCCCACCTCCCGGTCCACCCCGGACGGCGCCAGCGAGCCGGTCACCTCGATCCGGTCGGGCGTACCGAGGAAGTACTGCGCCAGCGAGACCACGTAGACGCCGAGGTCGAGCAGCGCGCCGCCACCCTGCGCCGGGTCGAAGGCCCGGTCGGACTCGTCGTACGGGCGGTTCACCCCGAGATCGGCCTGCAGTTGGCGGACCTCGCCGATGGCTCCGCTCTCGATCAGCGCGCGGGCGGTCACGATGGCCGGCTGGAAGCGGGTCCACATCGCCTCCATGGCGAAGACGCCGTTGCCCTGCGCGGTGGCGACGACGTCCTCGGCACCGGCGACGGTCGCGGTGAAGGTCTTCTCCACCAGGACGGCCTTGCCGGCCTGCAGCGCCGCCACGGCGATCCGGTGGTGCTGCGGGTGCGGGGTCGCGATGTAGAGGGCGTCGATGTCCGGCGCGTCGATGATGTCGCGGTAGGAGCCGTAGGCCGTCTGCAGCCCGTGCTCGTCACAGAACGCCTGCGCCCGCTCGATCGACCGGGAGGCCGCGGCGACGGCCACCGCCCCGGGCGCGTACGGAAAGTCCTCGACCACCTTCGCCGCGATCCGGCCCGGTCCGACGATGCCCCACCTGACGTCAGCTGACCCGCTCATGCCGTTCACCCTAGGACCCGGCCCGACTTCGCTGGTGTTGCAGCACCCGCGCAGTTGTGGGGGTGGTGCGGGATGTGGACTTCGCTGGTGTTGCAGCACCCGCGCAGTTGGGGGGTGGTGCGGGATGTGGACTTCGCTGGTGTTGCAGCACCCGCGCAGTTGTGGGGGTGGTGGTGCGGTCCGGCGGGCGGTAACCGGTCGCGTCGTACGCTCTCTGGACCACCGGGACCGCCCGGTCTCGAACCGATACATGAGGTCGACGCGCCACCATGACGCTCTCCAACCTGCAACCGACGGGCGGCCCGCCGGTCGTCGGCGATCCCTACCGGCCGAGTCCTCCGACCCTGACCAACGGGGCCACGGTGTACGGATTCGCCGGCGACATGCGCATGCGTCATCCGTGGGAGCTGCCCCTGCTGATCGTGGGGGCCTCGTTCACCACTCTGGCGTACCTCACCTGGGCCGGGCTGCTGATCTACGCCATCGTGCTGGTCTCCACC
The DNA here is from genome assembly GCA_963794405.1 of uncultured Actinomycetota bacterium. Taxonomy (GTDB): domain Bacteria; phylum Actinomycetota; class Actinomycetes; order Propionibacteriales; family Propionibacteriaceae; genus Microlunatus. The sequence continues at coordinate 1,306,328 of CAWCDP010000009.1, read as the reverse complement.
GGGCGGGGGTCCTCGATCGAGGACGCGTTCGGTGAGGCCTCGGTCGTGGCCCAGCTCGTGGTGCTGCTGATGGCCCTGCCGTTCCTCATCTGGATCGCGCGGGCGCTGATGTACGCCCAGCTGCGGGTCCAGTCGGTGCGGATGAGCCCGACCCAGTTCCCGGAGGGCTACCGGATGGTCGCCGAGGCCGCCTTCCAGTTCGGTCTGCGGCGGGTGCCCGACGCGTACGTGGTGCTGGGCAACGGCGTGATCAACGCTTTCGCCGCGGGGCACGGGTTCCGGCGCTTCGTCGCGATCAACTCCGACCTGTTCGAGGTCGGCGGCGCGGTCCGCGATCCCGACGCGCTGCGGTTCGTGATCGGGCACGAGGTCGGCCACATCGCAGCCGGCCACGTCTCGTACCTGCGGCTCGTCTTCACCAACCTGCTGGCCCAGGTGCCCCTGCTGGGCACGGCCTACTCCCGCACCCAGGAGTACACCGCCGACAACTTCGGCTACCTGCACGCTCCGGCGGGCGCGCCCGGGGTGATGGCCGTGTTGTCCGCGGGCAAGTACCTGAACGCCGACGTCAACGTCAACGAGCTCGCCGACCGGGCGGCGCACGAGAAGGGGCTGTGGGTGCACATCGCCAACTGGCAGTCCAGCCACCCGGTCACCACCTGGCGTTCGCACGCGCTCCGGGACCGTCGCCGCCCCGGTCACCTCTGGTTCCGCCCCGGCCTGCGCGGCACTCCGGGTGCGAGCTACGCCGGTCCCCTTCCTCCCGGCAGCGACGACTCGCTCGAGTACCCGACGCCGGCCGATGCCCTGATGATGCTGGATCTCGCCGCCGCGGAGCGCCCCGCCGGCTTCGACCAGCAGTTCGGCCGGTTCCCTGGGGTCGACTACGCCGGGCGCCCCACCGCACGCCAGGTCCAGCTGTCGGCCCCGTTGCTCTCCCGGGCCTGGCTCCCGCCGGCCCCCGAGGCGGTCCCGCCCCCGCCCCAGCAGGAGCAGCAGCCCCCGCCGCCCGCCAGCTGATCCCCCGCCCCGCAAGCGGATCCCGACTTCGCTTGGGATTGAACCCGAGCGGAGTTGGACTACGCGTGCCCGAACCGACTTCGCTGGGGTTTGAACCCGAGCGGAGTTCAGCGGGAGCGCAGATCCTGCACTCCGCTGGTGTTGCAACACACGCGGAGTTCAGCGGGGGTGCAGATGTTCTCAGCGGGTGGCGGGGATCCAGCCGGTGGCGGACACCAGGTCGGGGTGGCGCTCGGTGTCGACCACGATCCGGCGGCCGTCCCGCACGGTGATCGCGTCCAGGTAGATGCCGCGGCCGGACAGGGCAGCGTCCTGGACGTGGGTCCAGCGCACGGCCGTCGTGCCCGCCGGCAGCTCCGCGGCGGCCGGCTGCCACCGGCGCAGACCCGACACCGCGTACGGGCCGGCCACGGTCTGGCCGCCCAGCCGATAGGGGAGCGTGGTCCAGGTGGTGCCGCCGTCGGTGGAGACCTGCAGGGTGAGGGGATCGCTCGCCTCGGTGTCGACGAGCTGCTGCCAGCTCAGCCGGAGCGGCCGCGCAGCAGCCGGCGCGGCCACCGTGAGAGTCGCCGCCCGGGCGTTCGAGGTCTGCGAGAACCACGCCGAACGCCCCTCCCGGGGGCGCACCGCCAAGGACAGAGCGAGACCCTGGGCCGCTGCGACCCGCGCCGGGTTGACCGACCCCCACGACCGCGAGGGATGCACCCGGTTGGTCAACAAGATCACGAACGAGCGGGAGGCGAAGTCGATCACCAGCGAGGTGCCGGTGTAGCCGGTGTGCCCCGCGGTGCGCAGCGAGCTGAAACCCCCCATGTACCAGCGCTGATCGAGCTCGAACCCCAACCCGTGCGCGTTCCCGGCGAACTGGGTGTTCTCGTCGGTGATCATCTGGCGGACGCTCGCGCTGCGCAGGATCCGGTGCCCGTCGTAGGTTCCACCGTTGATCATGGTCTGGGCGAGCACGCCGAGATCGCGGGCGGTGGAGAAGACACTCGGCATGCCCGGCCACGCCGCCGAAGGACCACGCGTTCTCGTCGTGCACGTCACCCCACACCATCCCCCGGTCGGGGACGGCCTGGAACTCGGTGGCGGCGATGCGTTCCCGTGCCGCCCGCGTGGTCGGGTTGTAGCCGGTGTCGCGCATCCGCAGTGGCGTGGTGATGCCATCGGCGACGAGTCGGTCGAGCGTCTTACCGCTCACCGAGCTGACCAGGGCGCCGAGGGTGATCAGGTTCAGATCGCTGTACAGGTAGCGAGATCCGGCTTCGGCGGTGAGATCGGCGGTGACGGCCGCGTGCAGCCGGGAGGCTGGATCGGGCTGGTCGCGCCACAGCGGCAGGAAGGCGGGGAAGCCCGAGGTGTGGGTGAGCAGCTGTCGTACGGTCACCCCGCTCTTGTCGTACGGTGACGCCGCGCTGTGCTGGCTGAACTCGGGCAGGTAGCGAGCGACGGGGGCGTCGAGGTCCACCCGGCCCGCCTCCACCTGCTGCATCACCACGATGGAGGTGAACAGCTTCGAGACCGACGCCAGATCGTAGATGGTGTCGGTGCGGGTCGCGATGCGGTCGGACTCGGGCAGCTCGGTGCCGGCGCCGTCGGCGTACAGCCGGGAGTAGCCAGTGGCGCGGGTCAGCACGACCCGACCCTGATGGCCGTAGCTGAGCACGGCCCCCGGGTAGAGCGGGTGACCGTTCGCCTGCGGACGGGTGTAGCCCTCGATGCTCGTCCAGGCCGCGTCGAGCGGCGCCGGGTCCAGACCGACCCGGGACGGCGTCGCCGTCCGCAGCACGGTGCGTGGCGAGGCGAACCCGGACTGCGGACGGTCGAACCGGCCTTCCGAGGCTCCGCCGCGATCCCGGTCAGCCATCGCCGTCGACGGCACGCCGACCAGCAGCGCGGCCGCCAGACCGACGGCGACCAGACGGCGGCCGGACATCAGCGCGCCCGCCGGTAGAGCAGGTACGGGCGCCGACGCCGGTCGAACTCGGCCAGCTCGCTCCTCCACGCCGCCATGATCTCGGCCGCCGAGGCACCACCGTCGAGCTGGGTGCGGAAGCGGCTGGACCCGGTGAGCAGATCGATCCAGCGGCCCGGCGGGTTGTCCCCGCTGCGCCAGGCGAATCCGTCATAGCGGTCGCGCAACGCCACCATCATGTGGGTGGCCACCGCGATCGCCTCGACCTTCGCCGGATCGGTCACGTGCACCTGGACACCGCCGCAGACCGCGCCGACGTGCTTGGAGAAGGTCGGGGTGAAGTAGGCCTCACGGAACCGGACGCCGGCGAGACCGAACCCGTTCAGGTCGGTGGCCCAGCGGTGGTCGACGTACGGTGCCCCGATCAGCTCGAACGGCTTGGTGGTGCCGCGGCCCTCCGACAGGTTCGTCGCCTCGAACAGGCAGGTGCCCGGATAGAGCAGCGCGGTCGTCGGCGTCGGCATGTTGGGGCTCGGCAGGACCCAGGGCAGACCCGTGTCGGCGAACAGCTCGTCGGTCTTCCAACCCTCGACCTTGATCACGTCGAGGTCGGGCACCTTCACTTTGCCGGCCGCCGGCAGCAGCACCCCGTTGGCGTACCGGGCGAGCTCGCCGGCCGTCATGCCGTGCTGTTGGACGATCCGGTCCTTGCCGACCCCGCTGGTGAAGCCGTCGACCAGCAGCGGTCCTCGAGCGCGGCCACCGACCGGGTTCGGCCGGTCCAAGATCACGAAGCGGAGCCCGAGCTGACCGGCGGCGATCAGGGCGTCGTACATGGTCCAGATGTAGGTGTAGAACCGTGAGCCCACGTCCTGGATGTCGAAGACCACGGTCTGCACCTTCGCCTCGGTGAAGAGACGGGCGAACTTCGTGGCGTCGGCGCCGTACGCGTCGTAGACCGTGACGCCCGTCCGCTCGTCGACGTAGGTGTCCTCCGACGAGCCGGCTTGAGCGGCGCCACGGAAGCCGTGCTCGGGTCCGAACACCCCGCCGACGGTGACCCCGGCCGCGACCATGGCGTCGACGATGCTGATCAAGGAACTGCTGAGGACGCCGGTGGGGTTGGTGATCACACCGACCCGCTGGCCACGGAGCTCGTGCCATCGCCCGGCCGCGACCACGTCGGCTCCGGTGCGGACCCGGCCGGGGCGACCGTGCGCCGAGGCTTCGCCGTGCCCGAGCACCGGGGTGGCGGCCAGAGCGCCACCACCGATCAGGAGTCCACGTCGTCCGATCGTCCCCGTCATGATCATCGCCTCACTTCTTCAGACCGGTGCCGTACGGGTACAGCACGACGCCGGGCCGGTCGGGATCGGGGATGTCGACCGGCAGCTTGCCGCGGGCCATGTTCTCGCCGGTGATCACCCGCAGCGCCGACTCCACCGCCACCGTCGTCGAGGAGTAGGTGACCAGGTAGCTCTGCACGCCGTCCAGGTGACCGATGTCGTACGCGTCCCGCAACGCGACCACCAGCACCGGCTTGCCGGTCGCCCGTAGAGCGGCGACGAGCTGCTGCTGCGCCGTGCTGTTCCAGGCCGCCGAGGTGGTGACCACGATCTGGTCGGATCCTCGCGCCTTGGCCACGGCGGACGCGATGGTCGCGGCCGTCGGCGTCGTGCCGGTGACGAATGAGTCGGTGGTCCAACCGCGTTCGGTCAGGCCGGCCGCCAGCTGTGGCACCTGGGTCGTGCCCCAGCCGGTCACGAACGTCGTCTTCGCCGGCAGCGGCACCAGGTCCGCGTCGTCGGTGACCAGGGTGGTGGTCCGGTCGGTGATCTCCTGCGCCCAGGACTTGTGCTGCGGGTTGCCGACCACCGAGCTCACCCGGGTCTCGTCGACCAGCGGGTCGGCCAGCACGCCGCGGTGGCTCTTCATGATCAGGATCCGGCGGACGCTGGCGTCGATGCGCTCCTCGGTCAGCCGGCCCGACCGGACGGCGTCGATCACGGCCTGGATCTGCAGGGCCGGCTGCTGCGGGTCGAGCAGCACGTCGGCGCCGGCCTCGACCGCGCGGACGGCGATCTCGGCGTCGTCGTACTTCTGTCGCACACCTTCCATCCGCAGCGAGTCGGTGGCGATCACGCCGGTGAACTTCAGGTCGTCGCGCAGCACCCCGGTGAGCACCTTGTGGCTCAACGTCGAGGGATCACCCGAGTCGTCGAAAGCCGGGAAGACGATGTGGGCGGTCATGATCGCGTCCACCCCCGCCTTGATCGCGGCGCGGAAGGGCGGCGCGTCGATCTTCTCCCACTCCGCCCGGGTGTGGTCGATCAGGGGCAGCGCGTAGTGCGAGTCGGTGCCGGTGTCGCCGTGTCCGGGGAAGTGCTTGGCTGTCGCGGTGACCCCCTGGTCCTGCAGGCCACTGACCGCCGCGGACACGTTCTTGGCCACCAGCTTCGGATCCGAGGAGAACGACCGCACGCCGATCACCGGGTTGGCCGGGTTGACGTTCACGTCGGCGTCGGGGGCGTAGTCGGTGTTGATGCCGATCGCCCGGAGCTCACGCCCGGTGATCTCGTACGTGTCGTAGGTCAGCTTCGGGTCCCGGGCCGCCCCCAGGGCCATCGCGCCGGGGAAGACGGTGGCCGGCGGCCCGACGCGGGCGACCAGCCCGGTCTCCTGGTCGGTGGCCACGCTCAGCGGTACGGGATTGCCGGCGGCGGTGTTGGCCCGCTGGAGACCGTTGCTGAGCCGGGCGATCTGACCCGGGTTGTCGGTGTTGCCGGACCAGGCGAAGTAGATGACGCCGCCGAGGTGGAACTTGGCCACGGCCTGCGCCGGGGTGTCGACCCCGAACCGGGTGCGGTTCTCGGCGGAGACTGCGTCGGCGGTCCCGCCCGTCACGTACGGGACGAACAGCTGGCCGACCTTCTGCTCCAGGCTCATGGTCGCGATGGTGGCGTCGATCTCGTCGGACGACTTCTTCGGCGTTGCGGCGGCCGGGACGGCGACCGAGGCGCACAGGACAGCACTCAACAGCGTGGCGGGCAGCGCCCACCGGGGGGAGAGGGGCATTGGTCGAACCTACGAAGGCAGCCCAGACATGTCAAGAGTTGACCTAAGCAGGCCGTGCGGCGAAACTCCTTGCCACACGTCAGGACGGTGGCGGATCGCTCGCCGACCCGGGCGGTAGCCGTGGTTGCTGCTGCTTCTGCCACAGCTTCTCCCGCCGCTTCAGCTCCTCCTTCTGCTGCCCCGCGATGCTGGACAGCACGATCGGGATGAAGACCAGCCACCACAGGTGCCAGCCGAAGACGAAGTTCGGGATCACCCACAGGACCCAGCTGATCCCGGCGATCATGCTCCACATGTTCGAGGAAGCGCCGCTGGGCATCGCCAGAGCCGCGGGCGGCGGAGCTGCCGCCTGTCCGGCGGGCGGTTGATACACCGGCCACGGTGCGCTGCCGGCGACCGCCACCTCCTGTCCGGGCTTGGGTGCCGGCAGGTCGTCGAACAGGGGCTCGAGGTCGGCCGCGGTCCTGGCCTGCAGGGCGGCGGTGACCCGCTCGTCGAACTCCTCCTGGGTGAGCCGGCCGACACTCATGTGCTCGCGCAGGTAATCGGCGGCGCGATCACGTTCCGCGTCGCCGATCCGCTGGGGCACCGAGTCGCTCACCGCGCCAGTATCCCATCCGGCGGTCCCACGACTCCGGGATCGAGCGGTCTGCGCGAAGTCAGCCCGGGAAGACCTTCTCCAGCTCGGGCACGAGCCGGTCGAGCACGTACGGCAGGCTCAGGATCGTGCTGAAGTAGATGGCCGAGGTCAAGAGCTCCCCGGTGTAGACCGAGCGCCCCTCCTTCACCGCCTCCAGCTTCCCGAGGATCTTGTCCTGCTGGATGTCCGTCCCGTCGCCGTCGACGTCGGCCGACCAGACGAGCACCTTGGCGTCGTTCAAGACGCCGACGTCCTTGGCCGGGATCTGCGCCTGGGCCACCTGGTCGTCCACGAAGGAGGAGAAGGACTTCGGGATCGTGAAGCCGAGGTCGGTGAGGAAGCCGGTGCCGAGCCCCTCGGGCCAGGCGATCACGCTGCCGTCGTCGTACGGTGCCTCGACGAACCCGGCCGTGGTGCCGTCCCATTTCGGGTGGGCGACCGCGACCTCGGCGAACCGCTGGGTGAGGGCGTCGACCAGCTGCTGCGCCTGGGCCTTCCGCCCGACGGCCTCACCGACCAGCACGGTCTGCGTCGGCCACGGCTCGTAGTACTCGCTGCCGTAGACGCCGCTGTTGGCGATGGTCGGCGCGATCTTGCTCAGCTCGGTGTAGGTCTTCTGGCTCAACCCGGCGTTGGTGCCGATGATGAGGTCCGGCTTCAGGTCGGTGATCGTCTTGATGGACAGCCCCTCGGCCGACTCCAGCACGGTCGGCTTGGCGTCGCCCAGCTTGTCGACGGCCCAGGGGAACACCGCGTACGGAGCATCGCCCACCCACTGGGTGGTGGCGATCGGGATGACGCCGAGGGCCAGCAGCGTGTCCTGTTCGGTGTACCCGACCACCACGATGCGCTTCGGCTCGGCTTTGACCGTGGTCGCGCCGTACATGTGCTGAACCGTCACCGGGAACGTCGGCGTCGGGCTGACTGACGGTGCCGGCGCCGGCTCGTCGCCGCTGCAGGCAGCCAGGCCACCCAGCACGACGGCCGAGAGCGACCCGGCGAGGAAGAGCCGGCGGCTCAGCGGCGTGGGTACGGGGCTGGTCACGACATCGAGGGTAGCCAGCACCCCGAGCACTCGGCGCCGATCACGTCGTCCTGAGGACGGCGGCAGCGGTGTGTCCGGCGGAAGATTCTCCTCCGAACCGGGTCGTCGACAGGCAACCGTGGTCGGTTCGTCTCGGCCGACCGCAGGACCTGAGAACGGGTGTGGCCAAGGCATAGAGTTGCCGCGGTCCTGGCAGCAGGTGTCAGAACGGAGCAAGGGGGCGGCGTGGGCCGCGTAGTCCAGAAGTACGGCGGTTCGTCGGTCGCTGATGCGGAGAGCATCAAGCGGGTGGCGAAACGGATCGTGGCGACCAAGCAGCAGGGGAACGACGTCGTCGTCGTGATCTCCGCGATGGGCGACACCACCGACGAGCTCATGGACCTGGCCCTGAAGGTGTCACCGATGCCGCCGCCGCGGGAGCTGGACATGCTGCTGACCGCGGGCGAGCGGATGAGCGCCGCCCTGTTGGCCATGGCGATCGCGGACCAGGGGCTGCACGCCCGCTCGCTGACCGGGTCGCAGGCGGGCATCATCACCACCGGGACGCACGGCAACGCCCGGATCATCGACATCACCCCGGGCCGGATCACCTCGGCGCTCGACCAGGGCGACATCGTCATCGTCGCGGGGTTCCAGGGGGTGGCGCAGGACACCAAGGACGTCACCACCCTGGGTCGGGGAGCGTCCGACACCACGGCGGTGGCACTCGCGGCGTCCCTCGGGGCCGACCACTGCGAGATCTACACCGACGTCGACGGCGTGTTCACCGCCGACCCGCGGATCGTGCCGAGCGCCCGGCGGATCCCGCGGATCTCCTACGAGGAGATGCTGGAGATGGCCGCCTGCGGAGCGAAGATCCTGCATCTGCGGTGCGTGGAGTACGCCAGGCGCGAGAACGTCAAGGTGCACGTCCGGTCGTCGTTCTCCGACAAGGACGGCACCTGGGTCGAGGAGCTGGAGGAAGGAAGCCAGATGGAGCAGGCGATCATCTCGGGAGTCGCGCACGACCGCGGCGAGGCCAAGATCACCATCGTCGGGGTGCCCGACCGGATCGGTGAGGCGGCGCGCATCTTCGAGGCCGTGGCCGGGACCGAGATCAACATCGACATGATCGTGCAGAACGTGTCGGCGGTGGAGACCGGACGGACCGACATCTCCTTCACCCTGCCGAAGTCCGACGGACAGACCGCGATCGCCACCCTGCAGGCGCTGCAGGACTCGGTCGGGTTCGCCGACATCCTGTACGACGACCAGATCGGCAAGGTCTCGGTGGTCGGCGTCGGGATGCGGTCGCACCCCGGGGTCACCGCGAAGTTCTTCTCGGCCCTGGCCGCGGCGGAGGTCAACATCGAGATGATCTCCACCTCCGAGATCCGGATCTCCGTGGTCGTGGACCAGGACGACGTGGATCGCGCTGTGGTGGCCGCGCACACCGCCTTCGGTCTGGACTCGACCGACGAGGCCGTGGTGTACGCGGGCACCGGCCGCTGAGCGGTTGATCCTGACCAGCTAGGCGTGTTCTCTGCGACAGCCCGGGCTGGCCGGGGCTCGGCAATTTCCATCCATGGACGACTTTTGCGGTGTCCGGGCTGGCCGGGGTTCGGGCATTTCCATCCACGGGCGACTTTTGCGGCGCTCGGCCTGCCCCGGGGCTCAGGCAATTTCCATCCACGGGCGACTTTTGCGGCGCTCGCCTGCCCCGGGGCTAGGCAATATCCATCCACGGCCGACACTTGCGGCGTACGCCTGCCCCGGGCTCCGCCATTTCCGTCCGTGGACGGCTTCTGAGCCCCTCCGGGCGTCGCGCGGCCGCTTTCGCCGTCCATGGATGGCTTTTCCGGACCGAGGGGGTCGGCGCTCGAGCCCGTACGCACCGTCAGCCGTCAGCCGTCAGCCGTCAGCCGTCAGCCGTCAGCCGTCAGCTGGAGGCCTCGGGATCGCCCACCAGCTGCGACACGTGGTCGGGCACGTACGTGGACAGCTCGCGCGGCGGTCGGTGGTAGTTCTCGCTGGCCGACAGCCGCTTGGGCAGCTTGACCGTCTCTCCCGGCACGTCGGTGTAGGGGATGGTCGACAGCAGGTGGGCGATCATGTTCAGCCGGGCATGCTTCTTGAGGTCGGACTCGACCACGAACCACGGGCTGCCGGGGACGTCGGTGTGCACCATCATCTCGTCCTTGGCGCGCGAGTAGTCCTCCCAGCGGTTGATCGACTCGAGGTCCATCGGTGACAGCTTCCACTTCCGGACCGGGTCGTCCATCCGGGACCGGAACCGCTTCAGCTGCTCGGCGTCGGAGACAGAGAACCAGTACTTGCGGAGCAGGATCCCGTCCTCGATCAGCATCTGCTCGAAGATCGGGGCCTGCCGCATGAACAGGACGTGCTGCTGTGGCGTGCAGAAGCCCATCACCTTCTCCACCCCGGCCCGGTTGTACCAGGAGCGGTCGAACAGGACGATCTCACCGGCGGCCGGCAGGTGCGCGATGTAGCGCTGGAAGTACCACTGGCTCTTGTCCCGCTCGGTGGGGGTGGGGAGGGCGGCGATCCGTGCGACGCGCGGGCTCAGGTACTCCGTGACCCGCTTGATCGTGCCACCCTTGCCGGCCGCGTCTCGGCCCTCGAAGATCACCACGATCCGTGCTCCGGTGTGGCGCACCCACTCCTGCAGCCTCACCAGCTCCGACTGCAGCCGGAACAACTCAGCCTCGTACACGTGGTTCGGGATCTTCGCCGGGTGGTGCTTGCTCTTCGCCATGGGCGAACGCTAGTGGTTGCGACCCGAAGTTCGTCAAGGGCCGGGGGTCGAGCGGCTCGTCGGGTATCACCACGACTCCCGCCGCCCTCCCAGGTGGTGACGCCCGCCCGTCAGCGACCGGCCGCGCCACCGACAGCTCGTGACATCGCCGATCTCGTGGAGGAGAGTCTTGTGGAGAGTCACACCAGGGGAGGTCCGACCACGATGACCACCGCCACCTGTGAAGCCTGCGGTGAGCAGAACCCGCCCGGTACGCAGTTCTGCTCGCGGTGCAACACCTTCTTGGCCTGGGAGGAGCCCCTGGCGAGCACCCCTCTCCCGTCGCCGATCCCACCGAGCCGGCCGAGCCCGCCGAGCCGCCCCGCCGAGGAGCTGATCGAGACCCGGGTGATGCCGAGGATCACGCCGTCCATGGCGCCGGTGCCGCGCCCACTTCCGGCGCCTCCCCCACCGCCAGCGCAATCAACGTCGCCAGGGCAGTCGATCGCGCCTGTGCCCGTCGAGCCGGTGCTGAGGGTCCAACCGCCGACGGACCCGGTGGTCGTCCCGGTGGACGGATCGACCGTCGAGCTGGCCCTGACGATCCGCAACCTGTCCGACATCGTCGACGGCTACGCGGTGGACGTCGGTGGGGCGCCCTCCTGGCTGGTCGTCACCTCCGACCAGCTCCGGTTGCTGCCCGCCACCGAGGACCGGCTGGTGGTCCGGTTCCGGATCGACTCGACCACGTCGGTGCCGGCCGGGGAGGGCACTGTCCGGTTGCGGGTGCGCTCCCTGACCCGGGCCCCGGCGCACGAGATCGTCCCGGTCATCGTGTCGGTGCCGGTCGTCGACGCCCCGGTGAGCGTACGGATCGAGCCGAGCATCGCGAGGATCAAGGACGTGAACACCGCGCGGCTCGCCGTCGTGGTGGACAACGCGGCCGCCAACCGGCCCGCGAGGGTGCGCCTGACGGGCAGCGATCCCGAGCTGGCCATCGCCTTCCACTTCGACCCGGCCGAGGTCACCGTCGGTCCGGGCGAGTCGACCAGGGTCCGCCTGGTCACCACCTCCGAACGGCCCGAACCGGGTCGCGAGATCACCCGGTCGTTCACCGTGAGCGCGACCGAGGGCCGCCGGCGGGTCGACGCGATGGCCACCCTGGTGCAGTCGTCGTCCCTGGTGGTCGAGGACCCGATGGTGGAGCTGACGGCCACACCGTCGATGGTGCGGCTCCGCGACGAGGACAGCACCGTGGTGCGGTTGACCGTCAGCAACCACGCGGGCCGGCAGTGGGCGACCGTACGCCTGGACGCCACCGATCCCGAGCGCGTGGTCCACGCCGGATGGAGCCTGTCGGAGGTGCGAGTGCCGCCCGGTGGATCGAGCGACGTCGACGTCCGGCTGAGCTGCCCCGCCGTCGAGCCGGGCACCGAGGCGACGCGCGACGTGGCCCTGGTGGCCTCGGACGGGAAGCGGACGACACGGGTCCCGGTCACGCTCCGGCAGTCGGCGAGCGTGTCGCCGATGACGACGCTGGCCGTCCGACTGGACCCCAGCGTCGTACGGCTGCCCAACCGGCGCCGCGGCAGCTCGACGGTGACCGTCGACAACGGCCAGGGTCGATCCCCGATCCGGGTGTGGCTGCGCGGCGACGATCCCGAGAACGTGCTGTCCTTCGGCTTCGCTCCCGCCCAGCTCGACGTCCCGGCCGGTCAGGCGGCGACCAGCCGGATGACCTTCACCGGACCCCGCGCTCCGGGCGGCCGTGAGATCACCCGCTTCTTCACCGTGGCCGCCACCGACGGACGCTCGGCCGTGACCGACAGCGGCTCGATCCTGCAGTCCGCAGCGGATCGACGGCCCTGGGTCAGGATCGTCCTGACTCTGGTGGGTGCCTTCTTGATGATCATGGGCGCGCTGGGTCTGACCATCGACGTGGCGAACGTCGGATTGGGCACGCTGCCGCTCGGACTGGTGCTGGTGGTGTTCGCCGGCTTGATGGTGTTCGGTCTGACCGGCCGATCGGGCCGGCTGAGCCGCTTCACCGCCGTCATCGCCGCGCTGGTGGCGGTGGCCCTGATCGTCGTGCCGTCCATGATCGACGGAGTCGACGTCAACGGCGGCGGAGGCGTGCTGGCGATCCTCGCCGGCTGCGTGCTGGGCTACATCGGCGGGTTGTTCGCCCGTCGCTGAGCCCGCGCCAACCGTGGGTCAGGTCGGCGAGCCGGTCTGCCCGTCGGTCCCTGCCGTGGGTTCGGTCCGCACCGGGAAGTTCACCGAGGCGGCGATGAAGCAGCTCTCGTGCGCGTCGTGGTGCAGGGCGTTCGCCCGCTCGATCATCGACGCGTCGGCCACCGTCACGACCGGTCGCAGGACCACCTCGGTGAACCGGCCACCGTCGCCGACCTGCTCCATCGTGCCGGTGGCCTCGTCCCGGTAGCCGGTGACCACCACGCCGTTCACCGCGCACAGGTGCAGATAGGCCAGCAGGTGGCAGTCGGACAGGGCCGCCACCAGGAGCAGCTCGGGGTTCCAGCGGTCCGCGTCGCCGCGGAAGGCCGGGTCGGACGACGCGGCGAGAGTCGGTCTCCCGTCGGCGTCCAGGTCGTGGTCGCGGCCGTACGCCCGGTAGCCCGCCGTCCCCTCGCCGCGGTCGCCGGTCCAGGTCGTGGTGATCGCGTACGCGTGCAGGCGGCCCATCGCCGAACCCTAACCTCGGGTCGGCCGGAATAGCCCGACGCGTGCCGGCCTTGCGAGGTCATGGACCTCGACATCGCGCTGCGCTTCGCGCGCGCCACCAACCGGTCGGTGCTGACCACCCTCCGCGGCAACGGTCTGCCGCAGCTGTCGAACGTGCTGCACGCGGTCGGCGACGAAGGCCTGGTGCGGATCTCCACCACCGCGGACCGGGCGAAGTACGCGAACCTGCGCCGACGCCCCTGGGCCGCGGTCAAGGTGGACGGTGAGAGCTTCTGGTCGTACGCGGTGCTGGAGGGCGAGGTCGAGCTCTCCGCGGTGGCGGCCGACCCGGCGGACGACGCCACCGAGGAGCTGGTGGCGCTCTACCGGCAGCTGTCCGGCGAGCATCCCGACTGGGACGACTACCGGCGATCGATGGTCGCCGACCGTCGGGTGGTGGTCCGGGTCCGCCCCGGTCGGGCGTACGGGCTCGGCGGCTGACCCGCGAGGTCGCACCGACGTCGGCTACCGCGGTGGATCCGCTCCGAAGGCCGTCAGGATCCGGTCCCGGACGACGTCCATCCGCCAGACGGGCGCGTCGTCGGCCGGTCGCAGCCCCCGGGTCCAGTCCCAGTCGCGGACCCGATCGAGGAGCGCCGGGTCTCCGGTGAGCACGGTGATCGGGACGTCCCGACCGGCATCGGGGCCGGTGACCACCGGGGCCGGCTGGTGGTCGCCGACCATGATCACCACCAGATCGTCTGCGGGCATCCGCTCGAGCTGTCGGACGACGCTCGTCAGCGTGTAGACGACGGATTTGCCGTAGTCGGCCCTGACCCGGCTCGGATCGCGGGTCAGGATCGCCTCGGGCGGATCGGCCGCACCGCCGGCCGGGGTGAGCGTCGACCCGTCGCCCACGGTCGACGGGTCGACCAGCGTCGGCACGGGGGTCCAGGGGGCGTGGCTGGAGACCAGCGGCACGACCGCCATCGTCGGGCGGGCATCGGGGGCGTCGGCGATCAACCGGCCGGTCTCGGCGAGCGTGTACTGGTCCGGCACCCGCGCCCACCCGTACGCCGGCCCGGCGTAGCCGAGCGAGCGGGAGTCGTGGATCTCGTCGTAGTGGTAGACCTCGCCGTCCGGCCAGGCCGAGGTGGTGCCCGGCATCACCCCGATCGTCCGCCACCCGGCGCTGCCGAAGGCCCGGGTCAGGGTGAGGCGGTCACTGGCCACCAGGTTGCGGTAGCGCTGCTGGCTGTCGATCCAGAGGCCGGACAGCAGGGTGGCGTGCGCCAGCCAGCTGCCGCCGCCGGCGGTCGGGGAGGTGAGGTAGCCGCTGCGCGCCTGCCAGCCCGCCGAGGCGAGCCTGGTCGTGCCCTCGTCCAGCACGGAGGTCACCGCCGGGGCGATGCCGGGATCGGTGAGGGCCACCCGCCCGTAGCTCTCCACGAAGATCACCAGCACCTGCTTGCCCCGCAGCGCGGTCAGCAGCCGGTCGGCGGGCACGGCCCGGAAGCGGTCCTGCGCGAGCTCGACCGCGAAACGGTCCCGGTCGCGAAGTCCCTCCCGGACGGTTTCGACCTCCCCGATGACCTTGGTCGTGCTGGCGGCCGAGGCCACCGGGTAGGGCGGCACGGCTCGGACCCCGGTGGCGGCCGCCGTGACCCACAGAGCGGCCAGAGCGGCGAGTACCGGAACCGCCGCGGCGGAGCGGACACCGAGCAGGCGGCCCAACCGGAGCGTGGCCCAGGTGGTGCCGGCCAGGACTCCCAGCACGAGCGCGCCGGCGGCCGCCACCACCAGCGCCGCCGCGGTGCTGCCGAGTGAGCTCTGCAGCAGCTCCCACGCACCGGCCCACAGCGCCCAGTCCAGCACCAGGTCGAAGGGTCGGGCCAGGGCGGCGTAGAAGCCGATGTCGACGATCTTGAGCACGGTGAGGGCACCCAGCGCCAGCCCGAGCGCGGCGGCCACCGGCTGTCGCGCGCGGTCCGGCAGGACCAGCAGCAGGACTCCGCCCAGCACCAGCTCCACCGGGATCGCGGCGAACGATCCGAGGTCGGATCGCGACAGCCGGTCCGGCAGCAACAGCACGCCGAGCAGCACCGCGAGGGCGAGAAGGTCGCCGACCGCGACCCTCCGTGCAGTGACCACCGGCTACCGTCACCTCCCGCCGATCGGTGCCTGGCACCACCGTACGGCGTCACGGCGACGCAGACCCCAGCCCAACGCGTTCGGACCACGCGGGCGCCCCGTTGCAGGTGGCCTGTGCAGCGGGTCCGGGAAGCACAACAGCGGACCCAGGTCTCTGGGTCCGCTGCTCACCTGGTCGGGGTGACAGGATTTGAACCTGCGACCTCGTCGTCCCGAACGACGCGCGCTACCAAGCTGCGCCACACCCCGCTGGCCTCGGTGAAAGGCCTCGCACACTCTAGCCGAAAGCCGGCCAGAACCTCACATCGTTCCCGCCGGATCAGCCCCGCGGAACGAGCGTGATCAGCGTGGCTTCCGGCCGGCAGGCGAAGCGGAACGGGGCGTACGGCGACGTCCCGAGCCCGGCGGAGACGTGCAGGAACGACGTCTGGTCGCCGGCGCTGTTGGTCGAGAGGCCCTTGACCCGCCGGGCGTCCAGATCGCAGTTCGTGACCAACGCGCCGTAGAGGGGCACGCACACCTGGCCGCCGTGGGTGTGCCCGGCGACCACCAGGTCACAGCCGTCGTACGTCATCGCGTCGATCACGGTCCGGTACGGCGCGTGGGTCACCCCGAGGACGACATCCCCCTCGGCCTCGTGGTCGATCGGTCCGGCCACCCGGGAGTACTCGTCCCGGCCCAGGTGGGCGTCGTCGACCCCGCGGAAGCCGAGCCGGGTGCCGTTGATGTCCAGCGTCAGCCGGCGGTGGGTGAGATCGACCCAACCGGAGCTCTCGAAGGCGGACCCGAGGTCACGCCAGGGCAGCTCCACCGGGTGCTCGCGGCCCATCCGGCTCGGTCGGGTCAAGTAGGTGAGCGGGTTCTTGAAGGTCGGCGCGTAGTAGTCGTTCGAGCCCCAGACGAAGACCCCGGGCTTGTCCAGCAGCCGACCCAGGGCCCGCGTGACCACCGGTACGGCATCGGGGTGGGACAGGTTGTCGCCGGTGTCGATCACCAGATCGGGCTCGAGTCCGGCCAGCCGGGAAACCCAGGCGACCCGCTGGTGGTTGCGCGGGGTGAGGTGCAGGTCGGCGATCTGCAGCACCCGGATGGGCCGCGCGCCCTGGGCGAGGATCGGCACCTCGACCCGGCGCAGCACGTACGCGTCGACCTCGTACAGGCTCGCGTAGGCCAGTGACCCCGCCCCGACAGCCCCGAGCCCGAGCACCGTCTTGCCGAGCACCCCCGCAACAGACATGCCGAGCAGGCTACCTACTCCCGACTTTTGTGCCGAAAGTAACCACTGTCGTCGAGAACGGCACAAAAAGTCGGGGCGGGTCACCGGCCGGGGCTGGGAGACTTGCCGGCATGACCGACCCGATTGGACTCAAACAACGGCTCCGCACCGACCTGACCACCGCGATGAAGGCCCGGGACAAGGTGCGCTCCAGCACGCTCCGGATGGTGCTGACCGCGATCAGCGAGGCCGAGGTGTCCGGCAAGCAGTCGCAGGAGCTGACCGACCAGCAGGTGCTCGACGTGGTGATCAAGGAGGCCAAGAAGCGGCGCGAGGCCGAAGAGGCGTTCGCGCAGGCCGATCGTCCCGAGCTGGCGGAGAAGGAGCGGGCCGAGGCCGCGGTGCTGGCCGACTACCTGCCGCAGCAGCTGACGCCCGAGCAGATCACCGCCCTGGTCACCGAGGCGATCGCCAGCACCGGCGCCGCCGAGCTCGGTCCGAAGGGGATCGGCAAGGTGATGGGCGTCGTGACCCCGCAGACCAAGGGCAAGGCCGACGGCGGGGCGGTGGCCGCAGAGGTCCGCAAGCAGCTCGCCGGCTGAAGGTCGCTGACGAACGCACGACCGGGTCGGTCCCTGAGGACCGACCCGGTTCACGTCTGTGGTGCCTACGGCGGGTGGCTAGCCCCCACCGGCCGCCTTGCGGGCTGCCTCGCGAGCTGCCCTGGCCGCATCTGACGCCGACTTCTTCTTCTTGGCCGCAGCCTTCTTCTTGGCGGCCGCCTTCTTCGCCGCCGCCTTCTTGGCAGCTCGCTCGGCAGCGACCTTCTGCGGGTCCCGGCCCTTCGAGTAGACCTTGTAGATCGTGCTGTACTGCCCGACCCGTGCGCCGCTGCCCGGCGACCAGCCGACGAAGCCGCCGCGCGGTACGCCGTCGCTGTAGGCGTACTGGGTCTCGACGGAGAAGCCGGCCTTCTCCAGCTTCTTCGTGTAGGCCTTGATCCCCAGCCCGAAGCGACTCGGGACGTCGACCATCTTGCCCTTCTCGATCCGGCTGGGCGGGCTCTTGAAGCTGGTCTTCGGGATGTCGGCCAGGTACTTCTCCATGGTCGGCTTCCAGATCTTCATGCCCGAGTCGCCGCTGCCGGAACCCTCCAGGTACGTGTTCGTGGAGGGGATCCGGTAGCCCTTGACGCCCTGCCGACGGAACTCGCCGGCGTTCTTGGCCGCCCGGCTCTTGATGAACGGCTTCTTGGTGTTGTCGATCGAGATCATCGCGACGCCGGTGACGTCGGGGGTGTACCCGGCGAACCAGACGGCCTCGTTGGAGTCGATGGTGCCGGTCTTGCCGGCCTGCGGACGTCCGTCGGAGGTGCGGGCCCGGGTGCCGGTGCCGTTCTTCATGACCCCGGCCAGCAGCTTGTTCATGCCGTCGGCGACGTCCTTGCTCATCACCCGCTGGCAGTTGCCGTCCGGCACCTCGAGCTTCTTCTTGGTCCGGGTGGTCACCGACTCGATGATGATCGGGCTGCAGTGGAT
This sequence comes from uncultured Actinomycetota bacterium, assembly GCA_963794405.1. Classification (GTDB taxonomy): domain Bacteria; phylum Actinomycetota; class Actinomycetes; order Propionibacteriales; family Propionibacteriaceae; genus Microlunatus. The sequence continues at coordinate 1,288,312 of CAWCDP010000009.1, read as the reverse complement.
GCCGCGGGCGGCGAACGTCGAGTACGCCTCCGCCATGGACAGCGGGCTGACCTCGACCGAGCCGAGGGTGAAGGACGGGGTGTGCTGGTAGTAGTCGACGATGTCGCGGTCCGGCGTCCCGAGCTTCACGCCGAGCTTCTTGGCCATCTTGGTGACCCGGCACATGCCTGTGTTCATCTCGAGCTGGACGAAGTAGGTGTTCACCGACATCGCGGCGCCCTTGTACATGTTCATGTTGCCGTTGGTGCCGGTGGAGTTCTTCACGTTCCACTTGCCGTACACCTGCTCACGCCCGTTGCAGGTCTCGAACGCCTTGCCGCCGAAGTTCATGCTGGGTCTGGCGTTGTACTTCTTCGACAGCGGGATGCCCTTCTCCAGCGCAGCCGCAGCGGTGAACGCCTTGAAGGTGGAGCCCGCCTGGTAACCCTGGATGCCGCCCATGGCCGGGTCGACGGCCAGGTTCCAGTAGGTCTGACCCTTCTTGGTGTCGCTGCCCATCACCGGCCGGCTCTGCGCCATGGCCAGGATCAGACCGGTGCCCGGCTGGATCATGTTCATGGTCGAGATCAGCGGGTCCTTGGCCCCGACCACCTGGCTGACCGCTTTCTGGGCGGTGTCCTGGGTCTTCGGGTCGATCGCGGTCTGGATGGTCAGGCCACCACGCTTGATGTTGTTCTCGCGCTCCTCGACCGTCTTGCCCAGGCTCGGCATGGTCTTCAGGGTGCGGTAGACGTAGTCGCACAGGAACGGGTACCTGGTGCCCACGCAGCCGTTGCGGGTGGGCTTCACGTTCGACTTGTCGAACTTCTCCAGCTTGGCGGCGGCCGACTGCTTCGCCGTGATGATCTTGAGCTCGACCATCCGGTTGAGCACCACGTCGCGACGGTCGTTGGCCGCGCCGGCATTGTCCACCGGGTTGTTGGCGTCCGGGTTCTGCACCAGCCCGGCCAGCATGGCGGCTTCGCTGAGATCCAGGTCGGTGGCGCTCTTGCTGTAGTAGTGCCGGGCGGCGGCCTCGACGCCGTACGCGCCCTGGCCGTAGTAGGCGATGTTGAGGTAGCGCTCCAGGATCTCGTCCTTGGTGAACCGCTTCTCCAGCGCGATCGCGTACCGGAGCTCGCGGATCTTGCGCTGGTAGCCCTCGGCGCCGGAGGACCGGGTGGCGTCGTTGATGCACTGCTTGTCGCTCTGGCAGGCCTCGACCTGGACCATCTTCACGTACTGCTGGCTGATCGACGACCCACCCTGGGTCTCCCCGCCGGAGGAGTTGCGGACCAGGGCCCGCATCGTGCCGCGCAGGTCGAGAGCGCCGTGCTCGTAGAACCGGTGGTCCTCGATCGCCAGCTGCGCCTGACGCATCACCGGGGCGATCTTGTCCAGCTTCACGTAGATGCGGTTCTCGTCGTAGAAGTACGCGAGGATCTTGCCGTTGCCCATCAGCACCTTGGACCGGGTGGGCGGGACCGGGGTGGCGAGCTCGGCCGGCAGGTTGTCCAGCTCGTCGGCGGCCGCCCTGCTGCTGACTCCGGCGAGGCCCGCGAAGGGGACGAAGAGACCGGCGATCAACACACCCGACAGCACGCTGACGACGACGAACATCACCAGCGAGTACGCGACTCCGCCCACTCGTCTAGGGGTAAAGGGCATGCCCGACAGGGTACGTGAGGAAGGTGAGCCCCACGAATCGCACGGGGCGGTGTCGGCCAGCAGCCTGCGGTCGCGGTATCGATTGGGTTACGACCGGTAAAAATACGGGCCGTGGACTGGTCAAATCCTTCCGCCTATTCGTACCATATGACTCGTCGCGTCCGCAGTGGGTACTGGGGAGTGCCCGGATGCGACACACGGGCGCTGGGGAGCGCCCTGTGTGACACAAGGGGGAATCACAGCGTGACTGCTGTTCAATCAGAAGACTGGGCCACGCTCGCCAAGTGCCGAGGCATGGGCGATGCACTGTTCCCGGAAGCCGTCGATCAGAAGCGGGCCCGCGGGGTCTGCATGGGGTGCCCGGTGCGTTTCGACTGTCTGGCCGAGGCCCTGGACAACCGGATCGAGTGGGGCGTCTGGGGTGGGATGACCGAGCGCGAGCGTCGACAGCTGCTGCGGCAGCGCCCGGACGTGCAGAGCTGGCGCTCAGTCCTGCTCAGCCAACAGGCTGCCCACGCGTCGAAGTGAGTTGGCGTCGGTGACGTCGCTGGGGAGCGCCGTCACCAACGTCCGGGCCACTGTCGGACGACGGGTGGCGAATCGATCCAGGAGCAGCCGCTCCTGCTCGATCACGCGTACCAGATCGGCGTGCTGACGCAGGGCCTGGTTCTCGACGGCGAACGTGTCCGGGTCGAGATCCTCGGCGAGGGCCAACGCCCGCTCGGCCGAGATGTCGAGGGTGCTCCGGTTGACCCGGTTCACCACCACGCCGGCGAGCGGCATGCCCTCTTCGCTCAGACGGTCGACGAAGTACGCCGCCTCCCGCAGCGCGTCCCGCTGCGGGGTGGCGACGACCAGGAACGTCGTCTGGGGTGAGGCGAGCAGCTGGAACGTCTGGTTCGCGCGCTCCCGGAACCCGCCGAAGATCGCCTCGAAAGCGGCGATGAAGGTCTGCAGGTCGGTCAGCAGGCGACCGCCGAGGATCTTGTTCAGCGCGCCCGCGACAAGGTTGAAGCCCACGCTGACCAGCCGGAACGGTCCGCGGGCGCCGGCCAGCAGCACCTTCAGGAACCGCCCGTCCAGCAGCGAGCTGAGGTGCTCGGGCGCGTCCAGGAAGTCCAGCGCCGAGCGGGCCGGTGGCGTGTCGACCACGATCAGGTCCCAGGAGCCGGTTTCCACGGCTTCCGTGTGGAGCTGCCCGAGCTTCTCCATCGCCATGTACTCCTGCGTCCCGGCGAACTGGGACGACAGGGCGACGTAGAACGGGTTCTCCAGGATGGAACCGGCCGTCTCGGGCGTCGAGTGGGCGAGCACGACCTCGTCGAAGGTCCGCTTCATGTCCAGCATCATCGCGTCGAGGCTGCCGCCGCCGTCGGTGTCCAGACCACGCACCGGTCGCGGGGTGTTGTCGAGCTCAGCCACACCCAGGGACTGCGCCAGCCGGCGGGCCGGGTCGATGGTGAGGACGACCACCTTGCGACCCGCCTCGGCTGCGCGCAGGGCGAGTGCGGCGGCGCTGGTCGTCTTGCCGACGCCGCCCGCGCCGCAGACCACGACGATCCGGACCCGCTGGTCGGCGATCAGACCGTCCACATCGAGGGCGGGCGGTGTGTGGGTGCTGGTCGTCGGTGGCGGTGCTGTGGCGGTCGTCCCGGTCGACTTGCGGGTCGAGCGGCTCATCGGGCCGGCTCCAGGTCGATCTGGCGGCGCAGTTGGTCGGCGATGGCGAACACCGCGTTCTCGTCGATGCCGCCCGGGTCGAAGGCCACCTCGGCCACCGTCGGGCCGAAGCCGTCCAGCACGGCGCGCTGCCGGCGGTGATCGAGAGTGCGGGTCGCCTCGATCGCGAACTCCCCGGCCAGGGCCTTGTTGTCGGCTTCGTCGAAGCCGGGGACGTCCAGCGTGCCGTTGCCGTCGGCGAAGGTCCTCAGCTCCGCATCGGTCAGCGGCATCGAACGGACCATGTTGGCGATCACCGCGCCGACCGCGATCTTGGTGGGCTTCAGCTGTTCGATCGCCTCCTCGGTCTCGGTCACCGGCATGTCCTCGAGCAGGGTCACCAGGTGGACCACGGTGGTGCTCGCGCGCAGCATCGTGTTGATCGAGTCGGCCTGGCTGCGGATCGGACCCACCTTGGCCAGCCCGGAGACCGCCTCGTGGATGTTCAGGAACTGGGCGATCCGTCCCGTGGGCGGGGCATCCAGGACGACGGCGTCGTACGCGTCGTCGAGCCCCTTGGCGTGCCGTCGGACCGCCTCGTACACCTTGCCCGTCAGCAGCACGTCCCGCAGACCGGGAGCGATCGAGGTGGCGAAGTCGGTGGCGCCGAACTTGTCGAGGGCCCGTGCGGCGAACCCGAGGTGGTAGAAGGACTCCAGGTACTCCAGCAGCGCGTCCTCGGCGTCGACCGCCAGTCCATGCACGGCGCCGCCGGTCGGGGTCCCGGTCAGCCGGGGCTCTTCGGCGCCGGCCAGCGGCGGCCGGCCGAACAGGTCCGTGATCCCGTGCCGTCCCTCTACCTCGCAGACGAGCACCCGGCGTCCGGTCGTGGCCAGCGCACAGGCCAGGGCGACGGCGACGGTGGTCTTGCCGGTGCCGCCCTTGCCGCTGACGATGTGCAGGGTGTGGCGCGGCAGCGTGGTCGTGACGGGTCGCCGCTCGCTCCGGGACCCGGTCCGGGTGCGGCTCACGGAAGCTCCGTGAGCCGGAGTCCGGCGTGGGTCTTGTAGCGCCGGTTGACCGCGATCAGGTTGGCGGTCAGCGCCTCCACCTGGTGGGCGTTGCGGAGCCGTCCGGCGAAGACGCCGCGCGCGCCTGGCAGAGCCGCCGCGGCGAGCTCGATGACGGTGCCCACCGCGTCCCGGTCCTCCCCGAGCACGAGCACGTCCTCGTCGAAGGTCCCGACCTCGGGATCCTCCAGGCGGACCGCGCTGAGGTGGTGGAACGCCGCGATCACGGTCGAGTCGGGCAGGATCCGCTGCGCCTCCTCGGCGGCCGAGCCGTCGGGCACCGCGAGGGCGTACGGGCCGTTCTTGTCGAAGCCGAGCGGGTTGACGCAGTCGACGACGATCTTGCCGGCGAGCCGGTCGCGGAGGGACTCGAGGAGGTCGGCGTGGCCGTCGTAGGGCACCGTGACGATGACCAGATCGGCGTCCGCCGCGACCTCGTTGCTGCCGCCCGTGACGCCGTCGACACCGATCGTCTCGGCGGTCTCGGTCGCGCGGGCCGCCGAGCGACTGCCCACGACGGTCGGATGACCCGCTGAGGCCAGGCGGCGGGCGAGCCCGCGGCCTTGGGGGCCGGTGCCCCCGAGGATGCCGATGCTCAGCACGGGAACTCGGTCGGGCCGGACGCAGACAGCATGCCGACGATCTTAGGTCGGTCGGCCAGGGCTGGACGGGGGTGCCGTCGTCGGCCGGCCGTCGTCGCTCTCGGGGTTGTCCCCGATAGCCCCGGCGGTGTCGATCCCGCTAACCTCGACCTCACAGACGTACTTTGTACGAAAGCGGGGAGACGCAATGACGGAGCAACGACCGACGACCATGCGAGCGGTCCGGCAGCTCGGGTACGGCGACGTGGGCGTGTGGGAGCTGGGGGCCGAGCCGGTGCCGACTCCCGGACCGGGTCGGGTGCTCGTCCGGGTCGAGGCGGCTGGAGTGGATCACGGGACGCTGCACGTGCTGACCGGCAAGCCCTACCTCTTGCGCCTGGCGTTCGGGCTGCGCGTCCCGAAGCGGGTGGTGCCGGGGCTCGATCTCGCCGGTCGGGTCGTGGCGGTCGGCGCCGGGGTCGACCGGATCCGCGTCGGGGACGCGGTGTTCGGCATCGGTGAGGGGTCGTACGGGGAGTACGCCACCGCCCTGGAGTCCAAGCTCGAGCGGCGGCCCGACTGCTGGACCGCGACGCAGGCTGCCGCCGTGCCGGTCTCGGGTCTGACGGCCTGGCAGGCCCTGCATCCGGCGGCCGGCGTGACCGCCGGGCAGCGGGTGCTGGTGATCGGAGCGTCCGGCGGGGTGGGCAGCTTCGCCGTGCAGATCGCGGTCGCGGCCGGAGCTCGAGTGACGGCGGTCTGCAGCGCGGCCAAGGCCGAGTTCGTTCGCGGACTGGGCGCCGAACGGGTGATCGACTACCGGCTCGAGGACGTGGCCGACCTCGGGGTGGCGTACGACATCGTGCTGGACATCGGCGGACGGTCGACCCTGCGACGGCTCCGTCGGCTGACCGTGCCCGGAGGGGTCGTGGTGCTGATCGGCGGGGACGACAAGAACCCGGTGTCCGGCCCCATCGGGCGCTCCCTGCGGGGGCTGGCCTGGACGCCCGTGGCCGGACGGAGGTTCGTGATGCTGGTCGCCAAGGAGCAGTACGGCGATCTGACCCAGCTGGCCGGTCTCGGTACGGACGGCCGGCTGACGCCGGCCGTCGACCGCGTCTACCCGCTGGCCGAGGCGCGCGCGGCGATCACGGCCCTGGCCGCGGGGGAGGTCAGCGGCAAGCTGGTGCTGTCAGTGGCGCCGGACACGATGAACCCATGACAGCGACCGAACGGCCGAGCATCATCCTGAGCGACATCGTGCTGGACACCGACGACCCGCCGCGGCTGGCCGAGTTCTACGCCGCCCTGCTGGGCTGGCCGATCACCCGACGGGAGGAGGACTGGTGGGCCGTCGCCGGCGAGAACGGGCCGCAGCTGGCGTTCCAGCTGGCGCTCGACCACCGACCACCCTCGTGGCCGGACAACACCGTGCCGCAGCAGTTCCACCTGGATCTGGACGTGACCGACCTGCCCGCTTCGGTGGCGTACGCGCAGTCCCTCGGTGCCACGCTGGCCGACAACTCCCGCTCCGAGCCGAGCTTCGTGGTGCTGCTCGATCCGAGTGGCCACCCGTTCTGCCTGTGCGTGGCCTGAGCTTCTGCCTGTGCGTGGCCTGAGCCGGCGGGGTGTCTCGCCGGCGGGCTGTGGCACCGGCGGGGCCACGAGTCGTCCGCCGGGCGGCGCCCGGTCAGTAGGGTGAGGCCATGACCAAGTGGGAGTACGTCACCGTTCCGCTGCTCGTCCATGCGACGAAGCAGATCCTCGACAACTGGGGCCAGGACGGGTGGGAGCTGGTCCAGGTCGTGCCGGGGTTGAATCCGGAGAACCTGGTCGCGTACCTGAAGCGTCCGATCCAGGCCTGAGCGTGGCCACCGGTCAGAACGTGGGTGGCTCGCCGTCGGCCCGCCTCGCAGAGCTGGGTCTCGAGCTCCCTCCCGTCGCGGCCCCGCTGGCGGCGTACGTGCCGGCCCTGCGGGTCGGCGATCTCGTCTACTCCTCCGGTCAGCTGCCGAGCGTCGCCGGTCAGCTGGTCGCCACCGGCAAGGTGGGGGCCGAGGTGTCGGTCGAGACCGGGGTGGAGTGTGCCCGGACCGCAGTGCTCAACGCCCTGGCCGCCGTCAGCGAGCAGGCGGGCGGCGTCGACGAGATCGAACGCGTCGTCCGGGTGGTGATCTACGTGGCCAGCACGGCCGACTTCACCGGTCAGCCCCAGGTCGGCAACGGCGCGAGCGAGCTGGTCGGCGAGGTCTTCGGTGAGGCCGGTCGGCACGTCCGCAGCGCGGTCGGAGTGGCGGTGCTGCCGCTGGACGCGCCGGTCGAGGTGGAGCTGGTGGTCCAGGTCCGCAGTCGGCCGACGATCATCCCGGCCTGACCTGCAAGGACCCACGTGATCGACGAGGCAGGGCGCAGCCACTCCCTCGACGTGCTGGCCTCGCTGTCGCCGGTGGTCCCCGCGTCCCTCGCGCGGCTGGCCGAGGACTGGGACCCGTCCAGCGTCCCGGTCACCCCGCGGGCGGCGGCGAGCGTCGTGCTGTGTCGAGACGACGAGTCCGGACTGCAGACCTACCTGCTGCACCGCCACGCGCGGATGGCGTTCGCCGCGTCCATGGTCGTCTTCCCGGGCGGTGGCGTGGATCCGGTCGACCTGGCGTCACCCGATCCGCTGCTCGCCTGCGCGATCCGGGAGACCGAGGAGGAGGCCGGCGTCGACCTGACCGGATCGCCGCCGGCGCCCTGGGCGCACTGGATCACCCCGGTGCTGCAGCCGATCCGCTACGACACCTTCTTCTACCTGGCGGACCTCCCGTCCGGGCAGACGGCGAGTGACCGGTCGAGTGAGACGGAGCGGGCGGCCTGGTCCACCCCGGCGGAAGCCATCGCGGCGTACGAGGCGGGCGATCTGGCGATGATGCCGCCGACCCTGTCGATCCTGCTGGAGCTCGCGGGACTCGAGCGCGTGGCCGACGCTCTCGAGCTGGCGCGAGGGCGAGTGATCGAGACGGTGCTGCCCGAGGTCGTCCGCCAGGACGACGGCTTCTGCTACCGCTATCCCCGTCGCGCGGCAGGGACCAGATGAGCGAGATCGCGCCCGGCCTCCGGGTGGTCCTGGCCCCCAACCCGGGTCCGATGACGCTGGACGGGACGAACACCTGGATCCTCGGCGGGACCCGGCGAGGCGGCAGCGCGGGGCCCAGCATCGTGGTCGACCCCGGGCCACTGGACGAGGGACACCTGCGGCAGGTCCACGAGGAAGCCGGCGAGGTCGCCGACGTCGTCCTCACCCACCGGCATCTCGACCACAGCGAGGGCGTCCCGCGGTTCGCCCAGCTGACCGGGACTGCTGTCCGAGCGGCCGACCCGGCGTACGCGGTCCCGGCCCGCGGGTCCGACGGCCGGCTCGACGACGGTCTGGAGCTGGGGATCGGTGATCTGGCGATCCGGGTCGTGGCCACCCCCGGCCACACCAGCGACTCGACCTCCCTTCTGATCACCGGACCCGCCGGTCGTTGGCTGCTGACCGGGGACATGGTGCTCGGTCGCGGCACCACGGTGATCACCCACCCGGACGGGAACCTGGGCGCCTACCTCACCTCCCTGGAGGTGATGCTCACCCTCGTCCGGGAGCACGCCGTGACGGCCATCCTCCCCGGCCACGGCCCGGTCGTCACCGATCCGGAGCGGGTGCTGACCTTCTACCGCGAGCACCGGCACCAGCGGCTGGATCAGGTCCGGGAGGCGCTCCGGCAGGGGGACACCACGCCGGCACAGGTGGTCGCCCGCGTCTACGCCGATGTCGACCGGTCCGTCTGGCCGGCCGCCGAGCAGTCCGTCCGGGCCCAGCTGGACTACCTGCGCGGCTGCTGACGTCGGGCCGCACGGCGGACTCGGTGGTGGTTCCTCACCGCTACGACTGCGCGGGTGGTGCAGCACCAGCGGAGTCGGTTTTCTGGGCGGCTCGGGCCGGGATTCAGGGTCCGTTCGGCTCACTCTCAGGCAGCCGTACGACCCGTAGCGGAGTCATCGGGATCGCACAGTCAGTGCACAGGTTCGCGGAGGATCTTCCATGGTGTGACCACACCGCACGAGCCTTCGAGCCTCAACACCCCGCCGTTCGGGCAGCCCACGGGCCCCGAGTACCACCCCACGCAGCCCATCGGTGCCTACCGCCCCGAGGACTTCCCGGCCCCGGCGGGTGTCCCGCCGCTCGGCTCGAGCACCGGCTACGCCCCGGCCCCCGGCGCCTACGCCGGACAGCCGTACGCGAATCAGCCGTACGCCGGCGGCACCGCCACCATGGTGCAGCCTGCGGTGACCACCCGCCCCAAGCGTCGCACCGGCATCGTCGTCGCCGCCGCGGCTCTCTCCGCGGTCATCGGCGCCGGTGCGGGCATCGGGTCGTACGCCTATCTCGGCGGCAGCGGCGGCGGTATCACGGGGAGCGCGGGCTCACCGATCAGCGTGACCACCCGGCCGGCGGCGAACACGCCGGTCCTGGACGGGACCATCTCGGCGGCTGCCAAGCGGATCGAGCCGTCGGTCGTCACCATCACGGTCATCTCCGGCCAGGGCGAGTCGCTCGGCACCGGCGAGGTGCTCGACAAGCAGGGTCACATCCTGACCAACGACCACGTGGTCGCGGAGGCCGCGGCGAGCAGCCAGCAGGGCCAGGGCGGCCAGGACCAGCCCGGTCAGGGCCAGTCAGGGCAGGGCCAGTCCGACCAGCAGCAGTCCGGCCAGGTCCAGGTCAGCGTGACGTTCGACGACGGCACGACGGAGAAGGCGACCATCGTCGGCACCTCGAAGACCAATGACCTCGCGGTGATCAAGGTGGCCGCCAGCGACAAGCTCGTGCCGGCCACCTTCGCCAAGTCGGAGTCGCTGCAGGTCGGTCAGGCGGTGGTCGCGGTCGGGGCCCCCCTCGGGCTCTCCGACACCGTGACCAGCGGCATCGTCTCCAACACCGCCCGTCCGGTCCGGTCCGGCGCCACCAACGACGCCGTCTACCTGGCCGTGCAGACCGACGCGGCGATCAACCCCGGCAACTCCGGTGGACCGCTGGTCAACCTGAACGGCGACATCGTCGGGATCAACTCCTCGATCGCCGGCACCGGCTCGAACCAGTCCGGTGGCCAGTCCGGCAACATCGGCATCGGCTTCGCCATCCCGGCCGACGTGGCCGTACGGGTGGCAGGTCAGCTGATCGAGAAGGGCACGTACGCCAACGCGGCTCTCGGCGTCACGCTCGGCGGCCAGGATTCCCAGGCGGTCTCCACCGAGGGAGTCACCCTGCAGAGTGTCACCGCCGGCGGGGCCGCCGCCGCGGCCGGTCTGAAGGCCGGCGACCAGGTCACCAAGGTCAACGACTTCGCCACCACCACCGCGGACGGCCTGATCGCCGCCACCCGCTTCTACGCCCCCGGCACCAGCGTGGAGATCGGCTACACCCGCGACGGCCAGGCCGCGACGGCGAAGGTGACCCTCGGGTCCGCCTGATCCCGCGGGCCGGGACCGCGTACGGCGGGTCGGCCGCCACCGAGACCGCGACCGCGGCGCACCCCAGGGGACGGGGAGCGCCGCGGTCGTCTCGGTTTTGCGCAGGAGTCAGCGGGCGCGACGCTCCACGCGCTCCGTGTCCAGGATGGTGACCGAACGGGGCTCGAGCCGGATCCAGCCGCGCGCGGCGAAGTCGGCCAGGGCCTTGTTGACCGTCTCCCGCGAGGCGCCGACCAGCTGGGCGAGCTCCTCCTGGGTCAGGTCGTGGTGGACGTGGATGCCGTCCTCGCGACGATCACCGAACCGGCGGGCCAGCTCGAGCAGCTGCTTGGCCACCCGGCCGGGGACGTCGGAGAAGACCAGGTCGGCGACCACGTCGTTGGCCCGGCGCAGCCGGGCGGCGAGCTGACCCAGCAGCCCGAGGGCGACCTCCGGTCGACCGCCCAGCCACCCCATCAGCTCGTCGTGCTCCAGCGTCCGGATCTCACAGGCCGTCACCGCGGTGGCGGTGGACGATCGCGGGCCCGGGTCGAACAACGACAGCTCGCCGAACATCTGGCCCGGTCCGAGGATCGCCAGCAGGTTCTCGCGGCCGGCCGAGCCGCTGCGGCCCAGCTTGATCTTGCCGCTGACGACCACGTACAGCCGGTCCTCCTTGTCACCCTCGTGGAACAGGACCTCGCCCCGATTGAGCTTGATCGTGCCCATCGCGGCCGCAAGCGCCGAAGCAGCTTCGTCCTCGAGTCCGGCAAAGAGTGGAGCCTTCTTCAAGACCTCCGGATCCACACGTCCTCCTGCTGTCGGCGATGTCGGCGTAACGCTACCGCCGAACCTACCGCCTGTGTCACGGATCACACCGCACGTCCACGTCGGACCGCTGCGGAGTCACCGTACGGACGGTGTCGGTCCGGCGCCCTAGGCTGGCCGACATGGCCCGAGCTGCACGTCCCACCGTCGAGACGGCACCCGACCTGAGCACCCTGCCGGCCTCCGACCTGAGCACCCCGCCAGCATCCGACGTCGGCATCCTGCCGAACTCCGTGGACGTGTCGCGGACCGCCCTGGTCCGGCGCGCCCGGACCATCAACCGGACGCTGCACGAGACGTACCCCGATGCCCACTGCGAGCTCGACTTCACCTCGCCGTTGGAGCTGCTGGTCGCGACCATCCTGTCCGCGCAGACCACCGACAAGCGGGTCAACACGATCACCCCGATCCTGTTCGCGCGCTATCCGACGCCGGCGGCGTACGCGGCGGCCGACCGGATGGAGCTCGAGGAGCTGTTGAAGCCGGTGGGCTTCTTCCGCGCCAAGACCGACACCCTGCTGAAGCTCGGTGCCGCCCTGGTCGACCGACTTCCAGGGGGAGGTGCCGGGCCGGCTCGCCGACCTGGTGACGCTGCCCGGCGTCGGTCGCAAGACCGCGAACGTGGTCCTCGGCAACGCCTTCGGCGTCCCCGGGATCACCGTGGACACCCACTTCGGTCGCCTGGCCCGTCGGTTCGGCTGGACCACGTCGCTGGAGCCCGAGAAGGTCGAGGCCGAGGTCGGGGCGCTGTTCCCGCGCAAGGACTGGACCCTGCTCTGCCACCACGTGATCTGGCACGGTCGCCGGCGCTGCCACGCCCGCAACCCCGCCTGCGGCGCCTGCCCGGTGGCCCGCTGGTGCCCCGCGTTCGGCGAGGGCGAGACCGATCCGACGAAGGCGGCCAAGCTCGTCCGCGAGCCGCGGGGATGACGGCACCGCAGGCACCCCCCGCCGATCCAGCACCCGGTCCGGATCGCGCGGGCTCCTCGGGCGCGGACCGCACGGGCGACTCGAGCGACCTGGGTGATTCGAGCGACCGGGGTGTTCCGAGCGACCGGGGCCGGCCCACGTGGCTGCGTCCGCTCGACGACGCCCTGGTGGACGACGAGCGGTTGCAGCGAGCTGTCGCGCTGCGGCCCGGGGTCGGTGGGCGCGCCGCGGCCGTGCTGGTGCTGATCGGCGACGGTGTGGCCGGGCCGGAGATCCTGTTCGTCGAGCGGGCCGCCACGCTGCGCACCCACGCGGGTCAGATCGCCTTCCCCGGCGGCGCCAACGACCCCGAGGACGTCGACCTGATCGCCACCGCACTGCGCGAGGCCGAGGAGGAGACCGGGGTCGACGTCAGCGGGATCGAGCCGATCGGGGCGCTGCCCGCGGCCCACGTGGCCGTCAGCGGTTTCGACGTCACCGCGGTCGTCGGCTGGTGGCACCGACCCAGCCCGGTCCGCGCCGCCGACCCGCGGGAGGTGGCCTCGGTCATCATCGTCCCCGTGACCACGTTGACCGATCCGGCCAACCGAGGTCTCGTCCGCCACCCGTCCGGCTACGCCGGACCCGGCTTCGAGGTCGCCGGCCACCTGATCTGGGGTCTCACGGCGCACCTGCTGGACGGGGTCCTGGACCTCGCCGGCTGGCAGCGCCCGTGGGACGCTGAGCGCCGGTTCGACATCCCGCCCCGCTACCTGACCGACCGAGCACCCGGACGAGGACACGATGCCCACTAGCACCACAGAGCTCCAGGACCGCTGGGACGCGACCCTGGCCAACCAGTCCGAGACGGGGGCGCGGCTGATAGCCCGCTATGCCGAGCCCCACCGCGTCTATCACGGCACCGAGCACCTCGCCGCCGTGCTGGCCCGGATCGACGAGTTCGGCACGGACGCCCAGGACCTGTTCCTGGTGAAGCTCGCCGCGTTCTACCACGACGCCATCTACGACATCCCCTACCGCGAGCTCACCAACGAGGAGGCATCGGCCCGGCTCAGCGTGCGAGAGCTCAGCCGTACGGGCCTCGAGGTGGAGGACCTGAACGAGGTCTCCCGGCTGGTCCGGTTGACCGCGACCCACGTGCCCGGCTCGCGTGATCCCAACGGCGAGCTGCTCTGCGACGCCGATCTGGCCGTCCTCGGCTCCCCGCCGGAGGCGTACGCGCACTACGTCGCGCAGGTCACCGAGGAGTACGCCGCCGTGCCGCGACTGGACTTCGTCCGCGCCCGGTTCCGGGTGCTCCGCGATCTCGCCGGCCGCGACCTGTTCAACACCGCCAAGGGGCGAGCGCTGAACGCCCGGGCCCGTTTCAACCTGGTCGCCGAGTGCCGTCAGCTGGTGAGCGAGATGCGGGCCGCCGGCATCTCCGCGGACGAGATCGGCTCCGTGCCGGGGTCTCGGGACTGATCGGCCTGACTCCCGATGTGCCAGCACCCATCCGACGACCGAGGGACGACCATGCCAGAGCAGGAACAAGGATCGGGACGCCTCAGCGCGCAGCTCAGCCGGCTGACCCTCGGCACGTCCTGGAACGCTGACCGCATTCGTGACGTGGAGACGGTGAGCGCCCTCGAACACGTCCTCGACCACAGCGGTGACGAGGCGATCATCACCAGCATCGACACGTCGAACGAGTACGCCCGGGGACTGAGCGAGCAGGTCATCGGCGACGCGCTCCGTCGCCGTGGAGGCGTCCCGGCGGGAGTGACGATCGCCACCAAGCTGGACCGCGACCCCGAGTCGGGCAGCTTCTCCGCCTCGCGGATGCGTGCCAGCCTGCAGGAGAGTCGGGAACGGCTCGGGCTCGATGTGATCCCCTTGCTGTACCTGCACGATCCGGAGCGGATCAGCTACGAGGAGGCCTTCGCCGCCGATGGGCCGGTCCGCGCCCTGGTCGCCATGAAGGAGGCCGGAGACGCCATCTCGATCGGCATCTCCGGGGGACCGGCGCCGATGCTGCAGCACTACATCGACACGGGTCTGTTCGACGCGGTGATCACCCACAACCGCTACACGCTGGTGGACAGGTCCGTCGACGAGCTGATCGAAGCGGCTGTCGAACGTGGCGTGGCTGTCGCCAACGCAGCGGTCTACGGCGGCGGCGCTCTGGCTCGGTGGCCACAACCGGCCACCAGCTACGCCTACCAAACCGCTCATCCCGACGTGGTTCGAGCGGTCGCCGCCATGGGCGCGGTCTGTGAGCGGCACGGGGTGTCGCTCGCGGCCGCCGCCCTGCAGTTCTCGACCCGTGACCCTCGGATCACCACGACCGTCGTGGGGGCTCACACCGCTGAGCACGTCGAGCAGTTCGTCGCCGACAGTCGGACCGAGATCCCGGCTTCGGTGTTCGACGAGCTGGAGGCCCTGGTCCCCTCCGCCGACGTCTGGCGGGACCCGCCCGGATCCACCTGGCCCCGCTGACCTCCGCCGCGAGTCTGCCGGCACCTCTGTCCGTCGGACGCACGATCCCGAGCACCCGGACGATCAGCTGATCGGGGGTCGTCGCTGCCGTCGACCGCCTGAATCATCGGTGCGGCTCAGTGCCATCTCCGGCAGACTCGAGGGCGTGACCCGTACCGACACCCCCGAGGCGTGGGACGAACGCTCGACGTTGCTCGCCATGCTCCAGTACACACGCGACACGGCTGCTGAGAAGTGTCGCGGCCTGAGTGACGAGCTGGCTGGGTCGGCCCCGCTGGGCTCCTCGCCGTTGATGACGGTGGGTGGCGTGGTGAACCACATGCGGTGGGTCGAGCACTCGTGGGTGGAGAACAGATTCGTCGACGGGCCCGACCTCGGTCCGTGGACCGACGAATCACCCGACCAGGAGTTCATCGACGGGGCATCGGGGCCGTTGGCCGACGTGTTGCAGGGCTATGTCGATCAGGCTCGGCGCACCGACACGATCGTCAACCGGCACGACCTCGACGACCGGTCGACCAACCCGCTCAGCACCGGCGAGCGACCCACGCTGCGCTGGGTGCTGCTGCACCTGGTCGAGGAGAACGCCCGCCACAACGGACACCTCGACATCCTGCGCGAGCTCGCCGACGGCGTCACCGGGGGATTGAGAAGAACCGGCTCGGCCTCTCTGCTGTTCGGCCACGGGCGCGCCCGCAGAGAGGGAGACCAGACTCGAGCGGATCTCAGCCAAGCAGCTGATCGGTCAGACAGCCAATCGGTCAGACAGGCAATCGGTCAGACAGGCAATCGGTCAGACAGTCAGTGGGGCAGCCAGTCCAGCAGCGCCGCCGACACCGCGTCCGGCGCCTCCTCGTGCGGCAGGTGCCCGGAGCCCGGAACCTCGACGTGGCGGTGATCTGACGGGGCGTACGGACCCGGCGGGAGCATCGAGCGCGCCGTCAGCAGCCGATCGGCGGAGCCGCGTACCGTCAGCAGGGGCACCCGGACCGGTGTCGCGAGAGCGCGTCGGTAGTCCCGGCCGGCGGCGCGGAGCTGGTCGCGGCCGAACATCCGCAGATACTCCAGCGCGCAGTGCGGGCTGGGCCACAGACGCAGCGCCTGTCGGTAGTGCCTCGCCTCCGAGGCCGAGAGGAACCCCGATCCGGTCGCGGCGCGGTGACGCAGCAGCCACTCCACGTACGCACCGTCGCGGGCCATGATCACCCGCTCGGGCAGGATCGGCAGCTGGAACCAGAGCAGACCGGGTCCCATCGACCGCCAGGGGAGCGCCAGCGGGTGCGGGGCGGCGATGGTCGCGAGACCGGTCACCTGCTCCGGCGCGTACGCGTAGGTGGACCAGGCGGCGACGCCACCCCAGTCGTGTCCGACCACGTACGCGGAGGAGAAGCCGAGACTCCGGATGACGGCGGAGACGTCGAGGCCGGTGACCGACTGGCGGTAGCCGCGGGGGGTCTTGTCGGTGGCGCCGTAGCCCCGTAGATCCAGGGCGGCCACACTCAGCCCGGCGGCATCGAGCGCCGGCAGCTGGTGGCGCCAGGCCCACCAGAACTCCCCGAACCCGTGCAGCAGCAGCACCAGCGGCCGGTCCCGCGTGAAGCCCTGACCCGTGGCCAGATGGAAACGGATGCCGTTGGCCGTGACCTCACGCTGCCGCCAGGGGCCCTCGATCAGGACGGCCCGGACCGAGCCGTCAGGGGCGGGGGGCCGTCCGGGGCGACGCATCGGCCGTCGATCAGCCCGCGTTCGTCAGCGGAGCGCCTTCCGGTCGTTGACGACCGTTCCCTCGATCCGCGGCGCACTCGCGGCGGCGGTGGCCCGGTTGACCGCGGTGCTCAGCTCGGACACCAGGGCCTGGGCGTTGGCGATCGTCTTCTCCGGGGGCTTGACCTTCTTGATCCGGCTGTAGCCGATCAGGCCGGCGATCGCGGCGATCACGAGCAGCACCCCGGCCACGATCAGGAACGCGGCCCAGTAGGGGAGGCCGAGGGCGGCCAGCCCGAAGGCGGCGGCAAAGTAGATCAGCGTCGCGGCGTTGATGGCGAAGTATCCGGCCGCCCCGAACAGTCCGCCACCGATGCCGGCGTTCTTCGCGGCCGGGGTCAACTCGGCCTTCGCCAGCTCCACCTGGTCGTTGATCAGCAGCCGGGCGTCATCCCGGATGTCGTTGATCAGGTCTGCGACCTTGCGGTCAGCCATGACGATCTCCTCTCACTCTCCGGACCCGAGCCTAACGGGCGGGGGCGGGTGGTCCGTGCAGTCGGGTCGCTTCAGCCCCTCGAGCGGGCTCGCGTACGCCGTCGCAGCGACACCGCCGCCAGCACCGCGGCGATCACCGAGCCGACCAGGACAGCTGTCTTGGCCACCTCCTGCATCGCCTCGTCACCCGCGAATGCGAGATCGCCGATCAGCAGAGCGACAGTGAACCCCACCCCGGCCAAGACGGACAGCGACCCGATCTCGCTCCACCGCAGGTCCTCGGCCAGCTCGGCCCGGGTGAGCCGTGCGGTCAGCCAGGAACCGCCGAGGATGCCGACCACCTTGCCCACGATGAGCCCGAGGACCACCCCGAGTCCGACGGGTTCGGTGAACACGGCACCGAGCTTCTCCAGCGACACCGGCACCCCGGCGGCGAAGAGGGCGAAGACCGGGACCGCGAAGCCGGCGGAGATCGGTCGCCAGCGGTGCTCCCAGCGGTCCACGAAGGAGGGTCCCTTGCTCATCGACGAGGAGGTCAGCAGACCGAGCAGCACCCCGGCGACGGTGGCGTGGATCCCGCTGCTGAACATGCACCACCAGCAGAGGACCCCCAGGGGCAGGTAGAGGTACCAGCCGGAGATCCGTCGCCACTGCAGCAGCGCCCAGAGGGCGGCGCACCCCAGGGCACCGAGGAACCACAGAATCGAGAACCCGTGCGAGAAGAAGATCGCGATGACGGTGATGGACCCGAGGTCGTCGACGATGGCCAGGGTCAGCAGGAAGGCGCGGAGCGCGGTCGGCAGCTTCGCGCCCACCAGCCCGAGGATGGCCAGAGCAAAGGCGATGTCGGTGGCCATCGGGATGGCCCAGCCCTGCGGTCGACCGTCAGGAAGGGCGACGTTGATCGCTGTGTAGAGCAGGGCGGGGACGACCATGCCGCACAGTGCGGCGACGATGGGCACCAGGGCCTCGGCCGGTTTGCTCAGGGCGCCGACGGTGAGCTCCCGCTTGAGCTCCAGACCGGCCACGAAGAAGAAGATCGCGAGCAGCCCGTCGGCGGCCCAGTGCTCGAGATCCAGAGGTCCCAGCGGCAGGTGGAGCACCAGCGCGTAGCTGGCCGGTCCGAGGTTGGCCCAGAGCACGGCGATCACCGCCGCCGCCAGCATCAGCGCTCCGCCGACGGTCTCCTGTCGCAGCACGTCGGCGACGGCGATGGTGTCCGCGTCGTTCGCGTTCCTGCCGAACAGCACGACCTTGGGGCGCTCACGGGACACGGTGACTCCTGGAGGGTCGACGAACCGGACGCCGACCAGACTTCCCGGCACACCGGGGTCGACCCTATCGCCCGCACCAGTCTGCTCTCGCTCGATCTTGTGCCTCTCGCTCGGGTTGCAACCCGAGCGAGAGACTGGGTCCCGAGCGAGTACGGGTGGGTGAGTCCAGCGACCGCGACGGCCGGCTACTCGGCGGAGGCAGCCCCCGGCTTGTCCATGTTGTCCTTGATCAGGTTCATCACCGTGGAGTCGGTCAGCGTGGTGACGTCGCCGACCTCGCGGTGCTCGGCGATGTCGCGCAGCAGCCGGCGCATGATCTTGCCCGACCGGGTCTTGGGCAGCTCCTCGACCACCATGATCTGGCGCGGCTTGGCGATCGCCCCGATCTCCTTCGCCACATGGGCCCTGAGCTCGGCGACCACGTCCGGCCCGCCGTCGCCGGCTTCGGACCGCAAGATCACGAACGCCACGATGGCCTGCCCGGTGGTGGCGTCGGTGGCCCCGACCACGGCCGCCTCGGCGACCTTGGGGTGGGAGACCAGGGCCGACTCGATCTCGGTGGTCGACATCCGGTGGCCGGACACGTTCATCACGTCGTCGACCCGGCCGAGGAACCAGATGTCGCCGTCGTCGTCCCGCTTGGCCCCGTCGCCGGCGAAGTAGAGACCCTCGAACCTCGACCAGTACGTGTCCACGAACCGTTGGTCGTCGCCCCACAGCGTCCGCAGCATCGACGGCCACGGCTCGGTGATCACCAGGTAGCCGCCGGACCCGTTCGGCACCGACTGCGCCTCGTCGTTGACCACGTCCACGTTCACCCCCGGCACCGGCGTCATCGCCGCCCCCGGCTTGCCCGAGGTCACGCCGGGCATCGGGGAGATCATGTGCATGCCCGTCTCGGTCTGCCACCAGGTGTCGACCACCGGGGTCTCGTCGCCGCCGATCACCCGGCGGTACCAGACGTACGCCTCGGGGTTGATCGGCTCGCCCACCGAGCCCAGGATGCGCAGCGAGGACAGGTCGAAGTTCTCCGGGAACTCCGAGCCCCACTTCATGAACGTGCGGATGGCGGTGGGGGCGCAGTAGAGGATCGTCACCTGGTACTTCTCGATGATCTCCCACCAGCGCCCCTTGTGCGGGGTGTCGGGGGTGCCCTCGTACATCACCGAGGTGGTGCCGTTCACCAGCGGTCCGTAGACCAGGTACGAGTGTCCGGTCACCCAGCCGATGTCGGCCGCGGTCCAGAAGACGTCGGTCTCCGGCTTGAGGTCGAAGGTCGCCCAGTGGGTGTAGGAGGTGCCGACCAGGTAGCCGCCGGTGGTGTGCAGGATGCCCTTCGGCTTCCCGGTGCTGCCCGAGGTGTACATGATGTAGAGCGGGTGCTCGGCCGGGAACGCCTCAGCGGTGTGCTCCTCCGACTGCTTCCCGACGAACTCGTGCCACCACAGGTCCCGGCCGTCGGTCATCTCGACGGCCTGCCCGGTCCGGCGGATGACCAGCACGTTGCGGACGTCGGGGCACTTGGTCAGGGCCTCGTCCACCGCGGGCTTGAGACCCGACGGCGCACCCCGGCGGTAGCCGCCGTCGGCGGTGATCACCACCTCGACGCCGCAGTCGAGGATGCGCGAGGACAGGGCGTCGGAGGAGAAGCCGCCGAACACGACCGTGTGCGGGGCACCGATCCGGGCGCAGGCCAGCATGGCCACCACGGCCTCGGGGATCATCGGCAGGTAGATCGCCACCCGGTCGCCGGCCTTCACTCCCAGCTCGAGCAGTGCGTTGGCCGCCTGCTTCACCTCGGTGGTCAGCTGCGCGTACGTGATCTCGCGGGTGTCACCCGGCTCGCCCTCGAAGTAGAAGGCCACCCGGTCGCCGTGGCCGGCCTCGACGTGCCGGTCACAGGCGTTGTACGCCGCGTTCAGGGTGCCGTCGGCGAACCACTTCGCGAACGGCGGGTTGCTCCAGTCCAGCACCTCGGTCGGCTCGGTAGCCCAGGTCACCCGCTTGGCCTGCTCGGCCCAGAACCCCTGCGGATCGGCCGCCGCCTGCTCGTACGTCGCCGTCGTCACGTTGGCCGACGCGGCGAGGTCCGCCGGTGGCGGGAACCGGCGGTCCTCGTGCGACAGGTTGGACAACGTCTCGTTGCCGGACTGGCCATCCGGGGAAGACTGGCCATCCGGAGAAGACTGGCCATCCTGAGAAGACTGGGCACTCACAGCGGAACCTCCACGTCGACGGTGCTCGGGCGGGGCCCGGCCGCACCGTTCGCGGGCGTGCGTGACCGTGGTGAGTCGGGCTGGAGGTGAGCCTATGCGACCTCGTGCTGCACCGGAGTCGCGCCGTCGGGGCCTGCCGCCCGATGCCCGGCCACGACGTCGTCGATCGCCGACGCGAAGCCGGACGCGCCCGGCGCCGCCTCCATCTCGGTGGCGATCCGCGACGCCGCCGCGGCGAACCGAGGATCGGCCAGCACCCGCCGGACACCCTGACGGACCCGGCGTGCGCCGGGCCGTTGCCGGCGCAGACTGACGCCGGTCCCGGACCAGACGACCCGCGCCGCCACCTCGACCTTGTCCTCCTTGCCGGGCGCCACGACCACCGGGACGCCGTGGGCCAGGGCGAACTGGACACCGCCGTAGCCGCCGTTCGTGACGAAGGCATCGGTCCGGGCGAACAGCTCGGCGTAGGGCAGGAACTCCGCCGCCCGCGCATTGGCCGGCAGCGGCCCGAGGTCGGCGACGGGCCGACCACCGGTGGCGACGACGACCAGGACGTCTTCGGTGGCCAGACCCTGCACGGTGGGCAGGATCAGCTCGCTCAGGTCGCCGTTGGCGATGGTGCCCTGGGTGACGTGCACGACCGGTCGCGAGCCGTCCAGGTCGGACCACCAGGCCGGTCGCGGGTGCTCCAGTGCCGACGACGTGGTCACCATGCCGGTGAACTCGAGCCGGGTCGTCGCGTCGGGCCGCGGGTACTCGAAGGACGGCACCGACAGCTGGAGCACGGCGTCCGCCCGGCTCAGCCAGTCCATGATCGCGCCGCTGCCGTCCCGACCGATGGTGCGCCGCATGATCGCCGCGCCGGCGGCTTCGGCGTGGCGGAGGACGCGGGTGTTGACGGCCCGCAGCGCGCCGTTCCGGATCCGCCCCGGGATCCCGGCCAGCGGCGGCACGCCGAGTCCGAACGGGGCCAGATCGCGGCTGGGTAGGGCGAGCGGCACCACGCCGGCCACCAGCACGGGAGGTCGCTGGTCGGCCGGCAGCTCGGCCAGCAGTGCACCCGCCAGGAACAGCGGGTCGACGATCACCGCGTCGGCCGGAGCGGCGGCCAGCAGCTCCTGCACCGCGGCGTACTGGCTCTCGCCGGGCCGGACGAAGATGTGCTCGATGTCGAACGCGAGCGCGGCGAGCGGTGACAGGCCGTCACGCTCGGGGAAGCGAGCGGTCACGTCCCGGTCGTCGAAATCCGCCTCGGGTGGCAGCGGGATGTGGGTGGCGCCGGTGGCGGTCACGGCCGCGGCGAACCGCGATCCGGTGAGGAACCGTACGGTGTCGCCGCGCCCGACGAGGTGCGCCGCGAGCGGCAGCAGTGGGGCGACGTGACCGTGGATCGGGACAGCGGCGATGAGGTGGCTGGACATGCGGTTCTCCTGTGCGGGTGACGCCCTTGGTACGGTTGGGTACCGGGCAAGTATATTGAGTACGTGGGTACAGGAGTCAATATGGTCACCGCTGATACATCGACGTCGGATCCGACGGCGTCCTCGTCCGCCGACGGCACCGGCAGCGGACGGAGCTACGTCTCCCGGTTGCGGTCCGAGCAGGCTGCGGCGACCCGCGACCGGGTGGTGCGGGCGGCGGCCGAGCTGTTCGCGGAGCGGGGGTACGCCGGGACCACGCTGCCCGCGATCGGTCGGCGGGCCGGCGTCTCCACCGAGACCGTGCAGAACCACGGACCCAAGGTCGAGCTGCTGCGGGCGGCCATCGACGCGGTCTCCTTCGGTGCCGGACGGGGCGCGGCCGTGAGCGAGACCGAGCTCGGTCGGCTGATGATGGGGGCGACGAGCGCGACGGAGGCGGCCCGGCGCAGCGCCGAGGTGCTGGCCACCGTCAACCAGAGCTCGCACGGCGTGTGGATGGCCTTCTCGGAAGCCTCCCGCAGCGACGAGACCCTCACCGCCGAGCTGCGCCGGCTGACCGAGGAGATCGCGGGTCAGACCGAGATCGCGCTGGAGCAGTGGCGGAGCCAGGGGTGGCTTCGGACCGATCTGCCGCTGACCGAGCTCGCCCGGCGAGCGGGTGCCATCGGCTCGGTCGAGCTCTGGGACCGCCTGGTCCGTCTCGAAGGGCTCAGCCCGGACGCCTACCGGGAGCTGATCGCCGGGATGCTGCTGGACCAGCTGACGGTCCCGTCCCCGCCGATCGAGTCAGCGGATCCCGATCAGCTCGCGGGCACCGATGAGTTCGCGGGCGCCGATGAGTTCGCGGGCACTGGGGAGTCAGATCGACCATGAGCACCGAGACAGCCCGGCACCGGGTGGAGGAGCGGGCGGCCCAGCCGTACGCGTACGTGAGCGACGACAGCGTCTACGCTGACCACTTCGACGTGATCGCCGATCGGTTCGGCGAGGTGTTCGGCTGGCTCGCCGAACGCGGCATCGAACCCGTCGGCCCGGTCTTCTTCAAATATGACGTGATCAACATGCCCGGTCCGATGCACCTGCAGGCCGGTGTGCCGATCGCAGCGTCCGTCGTCGGGGACGAGAAGGTGCAGACGGGCGAGCTGCCGGCCGGGCGCTACGTGACCGTACGCCACCTCGGGCACCCCGACTCGCTGATGCAGGCCACCGCGGACCTGCTGGCCTGGGCCGAGGACGAAGGCCTGGAGTTCGACCAGTGGGAGGCGCCGGAGGGGCACCGCTGGGCCTGTCGGACCGAGTGGTACTTCTCGGATCCGGTCGAGGTCCCCGACCTGAACGACTGGGAGACGGAGCTGGCGTTCAAGCTCCGCTGAGCCGCTGGGAACTCACTGGTCCCGGGCCACCCGTGCCGCCGCCCGGCGGTCGCCGACGCCGAGCTTGCGGTAGATGGCGCGTTGGTGGGTCTTCAGCGTGTTGGCCGAGATGAACAGCGCCGCGGCGATGTCGGCGCTGCTGAGACCGGTCTGCAGGTAGCCGAGCACCTCGCGTTCCCGGGCACTCAGCGTCACGCCCCCGATCAGCGACCGTCCGGACCCTTCGTCCCGCCGGGCCAGAGCCGTCGCCAGGAGCTCCTCGTACGTGGTGCCGCGATGGGCGTGGTCGGCCAGCAGGACGTGGAGTCGGGGGTCCGCCCGGACGAACGGACGCAGCACACGGTCCGGGGCGGCCAGCGCGAGCGCGCGCTCCAACCAGTGGTGGGCCTCGTCGAGCTGACCCTCCTGGTCGGCCAGCAAGGCCTTGGCGACCGACGACGCGACCGCCGCGTAGCCGGGCAGCGTGTCGACGTCATCGAGACCGGTCAGGCAGGAGCGCGCGGCAGCCGGCCGGTCACAGGACAGGTAGATCTCGGCGGCGATCACCAAGGTCGACGGGATGTCGACCCTTCCCGGCAGCGCCGCGTCCAAGATGTCGACCGCCTTCTCCGGCTGATCGGCGGCCTGCGCGAGCTGGGCCTGGGTCAGGCTCTTGTAGACCTCGAGCGGCAGTCCCTGCACCGTGCTCGATCGGACCTCGGCCAGGCCTGCCTCGGCGACCCGGACGAGCGCCGGGTCCCCTTGCGCCAGGGCCACCGGGACCAGCCAGAGCCGCGACATGGTGGCGTACGAGGTCATCGCGCCCCCCGAGGCGATGCACTTCTCGAACATCCGTCGGGCACCCTCGAGGTCGCCCCGCCAGAAGCTCATCCAGCCGGACGCGAACCACTCCGGCCGGCCCTCGATGCGGCGCCAGCGGGCGTCGTCGTCACCGGGGTGCTCGCGCAGCAGGGCCTCGGCCGCCGTGAAGTCCCCGTTGAAGGCCAGAGCGAAGACCAGGTTGGCCAGGGCGCGACCCGCGATGTCGTCCAGCTGCTCGGCACGGCACAGGACGGCGGCCTCGCGCAGGGCGGGCACGGCGGTGGAGGTCCGGCGGAGCCGCACCTCGGCGAACCCGACCAGGAACCACGCGCAGGCCCGCTCGGCCCCCTGCAGCAGCGTGGTCTCGGTCAGCACCTCGCGGACGCGGCCACAGGTGAGGACGAGCTGCCGGCCATCGTCGGCCACCAGCAGGTCGGCCAGCAGGGCGGTCACCTCGTAGCGGCTGCGCGCCACGTCGTCCGGATGCGCCACCACCCCGGCTCGACGCCGCAGCTCCGCCGCGCGCACGGGATCGTCGGCGGCGCTGCGGCATGCGGCCAGGACGGAGAGGATCGCCCGGTCCTCCGCCCAGGGGGCCGGCAGCTGCCGGCAGACGTCCTCCAGCACCGCGAAGTCTCCCCGCAGCGCGGAGCTCAGCCAGTGGCCGACGAGGATGTCGGCCGCCAGCTCGGGTGAGCGGCCGGACAGCGCGTGGTGGGCCGCGCGGGCAGGGTCGGAGGCGGCCAGGAACCGCGCCGCGCGGAGGTGCAGCTCGTCGGCCGCGGCCGGGTCGCGACGGCGCAGCAGAGCGCGGCACTGGTCGCCGACGAGGCGGTGCCAGCGGTACACCGGCTCGCCGCGGGTGCCCTCCCGTCGTTCGATCGGGATGCCGCGGGCGATGGCGTCCTCCAGCATGGCCGGCGCCATGGTGTCACCGGACAGCTCGATCGCCAGCCGACCGGTCAGCCAGTCCGTGACCGACACCCGGAGCAGGAACTCCCGCAGGACCGTCGGGAGGTCGCCGAGGACCTCCTCGACCAGGTAGTCGGTCAGGGTGGCGGCCCGCAGCTGGCCGCCGGTCACCAGCCGGCCGGTGATCGCCGGGCCGGACATCAGCGCGAGCCGGACAGCGACCGGCCACCCTGCCGTGAGGGCACGCAGGTTCGCGGCCTGCTCGGCCGACAGGGGCCGGCCGAGCTGCTCGGCGGCGCGACCCACCTCGGCGGTCGAGAAGGCGAGCTGCTCGATCGCGACCTCGCCGAGCCCGCCCGCGGCGTTGATCCGTTGCAGCCGCAGCAGGGGGCGGCGCCGGGAGACCAGCACGATCCGCAACCCTTCCGGCGCCCGATCCAGCAGCTGCCCCAGCACCCCGGCGGCCTCCGGGCCGACCACGTGCACGTCGTCCAGCACGAGGACCGCGTCGTCCACCTCGTGCGACAGCAGCTCGACCAGGTCCCGGGCACCCGTTCCCACGATCGGCTCCAGGGCCGAGATCAGACCGCGTTCGAGCCGGGAGGGGTGCTTGTCGGAGGAGGTGAGGGAGAGCCAGGCGACCGTGGAGGTGGTCTGACGGGCCCAGGCGGCGACCGCTGCCGTCTTGCCGTAACCCGCGGGGGCCACGACGAGGACCACGCGGTGCGTGTCCACTGCGGAGACGATCAGCCCGAGAGTGTCCGGGCGGTCGATCGCGTGCGCCGGCGCCGCGGGCCGGGCGAGCAGGTAGGACGGGGCGTACGACTCCGCGGCGGCGTGCGCTCCGGGCATGGCGAGCAGCATAGGGCGACCGGACCCCCCTCGGGGACAGCGCTGCGAATCAGCACGCCACGCCAGATCTCACCCCCCGCGGATGAGCCCCGCCGCCGAACGGGGGCGGCACTGGACCGGCGGCCTACGGGCCGATCAGCATGACCTTGCACCCACGGGAGGAACAGACGTGAACGACCGGACCGCAGCGCTGCACCGCACCACCCTGCCGATCCCCGATCGTCGGCCCACCGGCCCGATCACCTACGACGCCAAGGACCCAGAGACCTCCTTCGCGCCGATCGTCCCGCTGCGCCCGCCGGCCGGCGCACCGAACGTCTTGGTGGTGCTGCTGGACGACGTCGGCTTCGGCGCCTCGAGCGCGTTCGGCGGTCCGTGCGCGACCCCGACGGCGGAGCGGCTGGCGGCCGGCGGGCTCAGCTACCGGCGATTCCACACCACCGCCCTGTGCTCGCCCAGCCGGGCCGCCCTGTTGACCGGACGCAACCACCACTCGGTCGGCATGGGCGCGGTCGCCGACCTGGCCACCGCGGCTCCGGGCTACACCTCCGTGCGGCCGAACACCGCCGCGCCGCTGGCCGAGATCCTGCGCCTCAACGGCTACGCCACGGCGCAGTTCGGCAAGTGCCATGAGGTGCCGACGTTCGAGTCGAGCCCTCTCGGCCCGTTCGACCGCTGGCCCACCGGGTCCGGGTTCGAGCACTTCTACGGGTTCATCGCCGGGGAGACCCACCAGTACAACCCGGCCCTGTACGAGGACACGGTGCCGATCGAGCTGCCGGCCGATCCGGAGTACCACCTCACCGAGGACCTCTGCGACCGTGCGATCACCTGGATCCGGCAGGAGAAGTCGCTGATGCCGGACAAGCCGTTCTTCGTCTACCTCGCGCCGGGGGCCACCCACGCGCCGCACCACGTCTGGCCGGAGTGGTCGGCCCGCTACCGCGGACGGTTCGCCCAGGGCTGGGACGCCCTGCGCGCCGAGACGCTCGAACGTCAGCGGGAGCTGGGGGTGATCCCCCCGGACGCCGAGCTCACCCCGCGGCCGGACGAGATCCCGGCCTGGGACGACATGCCGACGGAGCTCCGGGCGGTGCTGGAGCGGCAGATGGAGGTCTACGCCGGCTTCCTCGAGCACACCGACCACCACGTCGGCCGGGTCGTCGACGCGATCGAGAACCTGGGGTGCCTGTCCAACACGGTGATCCTCTACCTGGTCGGCGACAACGGGGCCTCCGCCGAGGGCCAGGTGAACGGCACGGTGAACGAGCTGCTGACCTTCAACGGCATGGCGGCGCTGGAGACGCCCGAGTTCCTGACCGCCCACATCGACGACCTGGGCGGCCCGGCGGCGTACAACCACTATTCGGTCGGCTGGGCCCACGCCATGGACACGCCCTTCCAGTGGACCAAGCAGGTGGCCTCCCACTGGGGAGGGACCCGCAACGGGCTGATCGTGCACTGGCCCGAGGGTTTCGCCGCCCGCGGTGAGATCCGCGACCAGTTCCACCACCTGATCGACATCGCCCCGACGGTCCTGGAGATGGCGCACCTGCCCGAACCGTCGTACGTGCACGGGGTGATGCAGGATCCGATCGAGGGCGTCTCGATGACGTACACCTTCGACGAGCCGACAGCACCGGACCGGCGGGAGACGCAGTACTTCGAGATGATGGGCAACCGCGGCATCTACCACCGCGGCTGGACGGCCTGCACCAAGCACCGGACGCCCTGGCTGACCGGCGGGATGCCGCCGTTCGACGAGGACACCTGGGAGCTGTACGCCCCCGACGACTGGACCCAGGTCAACGACCTGGCGAGCCAGCAGCCGGACCGGCTGGCGAAGCTCCAGCGGCTGTGGCTGATCGAGGCCACCCGCCATCAGGTGCTGCCGCTGGACGACCGGTCGGTGGAGCGGTTCCTGCCGGCCCTGGCCGGTCGGCCCGAGCTGATCACCGGCCACTCGCAGGTCCTGTTCGGCGGCATGCGGCGGCTGTCGGAGGGCTCGGTGATCAACGTCAAGAACCGGTCCCACGCGGTCAGCGCCGAGATCGAGGTGCGCGGCGACCGACCGGCGGCGGGCGTGATCGTGGCGCAGGGGGGAGCGTTCGGCGGGTGGAGTCTCTACGCCGTCGACGGACGCCCCCGCTACTGCCACAACCTCGCGGGGCTGCGCCAGTTCGTCGTCGCCGGCACCGAGCCGATCCCCGCCGGGCTGCACCAGGTGCGGATGGAGTTCACCGTCGACCGACCGGCGCTGGGGACCGGTGGCACCGTCCAGCTGTTCATCGACGGGCACCCGGCGGGCGAGGGACGGGTGGACGCGACGGTGCCGATGATCTACTCCGGTGACGAGACGCTGGACGTGGGCTCCGATCTCGGCACCCCCGTCAGCGACGACTACGACGCGCAGGGCAACACCTTCACCGGCCGGGTCCACTGGGTCCAGATCGACATCGATCCGACCGGCGCCGACCACCTGATCGATCCCGAGGAGCGGCTGCGAGTGATCATGGCCCGCCAGTGAGGCGGGCCCGGGGCCCTCAGCCCGTCAGAGGGTCTCGGTGATCTTCTTCAGCCCCCGCGGGGCGTCCGGGTCGCCACCGCGGGCCACGGCCAGGTGCAGGGCCAGCTGCTGGAACGGGATGATCTCGAGCAGCGGCGAGAGCTCCTCGCTGACCCCGGCGGGCAGGGCGACACCCACGGAGGCGGCGTCGACCGCGGCGGGCGATCCGACGCAGAACACGTCGGCCCCGACCTCGGCCAGACGGGGCAGCACCTGCTGCATCGCCGTGCCGCCGACCCCGGGAGCGACCACTGTCAGCACCGGGACCTGGGGGTCGATCATGGCCAGCGGGCCGTGCAGCAGGTCGGCGCCGGAGAACGCCTGCGCACCGACGTAGGAGGTCTCCATCAGCTTGAGGGCGGCCTCGCGAGCTGTCGCGTACGAGTAGCCACGGGCCGTGGTGACCAGCCGCGAAGCGAACCGGTAGCGCTGCGCGAGCTCGTGGACGCGGCTGTCGTGGGCGATCACCTGCTCGGCGAGCGCGGGCAGTGCCTCGGCCGACGAGCCGTCGCCGCCCCGGAGCCGGTCGATGATCAGGTACAGGGCGAGCAGCTGCGCCGTGTAGGACTTGGTGGCGGCGACCGCGCGCTCTTTCCCTGCCATCACGTCGATCTCGAGCTCGGCGGCCCGGGCCAGCGGCGAGCCCGGCTGGTTCGTGACGGCCAGGGTGAGCGCGCCCTGCCGGCGGGCCACCTCGAGCGACTGGACGAGGTCCGGGGACCCGCCCGACTGGCTGACCCCGACCATCAGCACGCGGTCCAGGCTGGGCCGGGCACCGTACGCGGTCATGGTGGACGGGGAGACCAGACCGGCGGGGCGCTGCGCCACGATCTCGGTCAGGTACTTCCCGTACAGGGCGGCGTGGTCGCTGGTGCCGCGGGCGACGAACAGGACCATGACCGGGTCGAACTCAGCGATCCGCCGGGCGACGGTGTCGACCTGCTCGCGGCCCTCGCCGAGCAACCGGCGCCAGGCGTCGGGCTGCTCGATGATCTCGGCCGCCATCAGGACGCCGGGCTGGGTCATAGCTGAGTTCTCCTTGACAGTCAGGGATGTCGATCGGCGGCGGACCGGGCACGTCGTGCCGCGCTCGCAGCCAGGCGTGGTGAATTGGTACAGACCAACCGGAAGGGTCTAAGATTGGCACAGACCAATCTGGTCGTCAAGCCGAACGGGGGAGCGTGACCAACGCCGTGCGGGTGCCGAAGTACTACCAGCTCAAGGGTGAGCTGCTCCGGTTGATCGAGGGCGCGGCAGTGGGCACCCCGCTCCCGACCGAGCGCGACCTGGCCCAGCAGTTCGCGGTGTCGCGGACCACGGTCAGGCAGGCGATCGCGGAGCTGGTCGTCGAGGGCCGGCTGGAACGGACGCAGGGCAGCGGCACCTACGTGTCCGAACCGAAGCTGATCCAGCTGCGGCAGCTGAGCTCGTTCACCGAGGACATCGGCGAGCGACGCGACGACGCCCGCAGCGAGGTGCTGGACATCTCCCGCGTGGCCGCCGACCCGGAGCTCGCCCGGTCTCTGGCGGTGGCGGAGGGCACGAAGGTCCAGCGGGTCGAGCGGCTGCGGTTCGTGAGCGAGGAGCCGATCGCCCACGAGGTCGCCCACCTGACCGGTTCCTACCCCCGGCTGGCGGCGCAGCTGGCCAGGCGCGGATCGCTCTACCTGACCCTGGCGGAGGCGTACGGCGTCGACCTCACCGACGCCGAGGACGTGATCGAGACGGCCCTGGCCTCACCGCTGGAGGCACAGCTGCTCGGGGTGGACACGGGTCTGCCGATGCTGCTGATCCGGCGTACCGCCCGGGTCGCCGGCGACCGACCGGTGGAACACACCCGCTCGGTCTTCCGCGGTGACCGCTTCCGGTTCGTGGCGCGTTATGGACGTGAGGTGCCGAGCCACTCAGCCCGTTGCGAGCGGCCGTGAATGGAGCGACGGACTCCGTCTGGAGCGACGAGAGCGCAAACACGCTTTCGTTTGCGGGCGAGGCGTGAAGACGGAGTCGGTGGAGCGAAATGAACAGCGAGTGACGACAACACAGCTAGTCGGCCTTCTCGGCGCCGGCCCCGGTGAGGGAGCGGACCTCGAGCTCGGGGTAGCGGTCCTGGCTGGAGATGTCCTTGCTGAGCAGGGTTCCCAGGAAGCCACAGAGGAAGCCGATCGGGATCGAGACCAGGCCCGGGTTGCGCAGCGGGAACCAGGCGAAGTCGGCATCCGGCATCAGTGAGGTCGGGGTGCCGGAGACGACCGGGGAGAAGATCACCAGACCGACGGCCGCGATCAACCCGCCGAAGATGCTGGCGCAGGCCCCGGCGGTGTTGAACCTCTTCCAGAACAGGTTGAAGAGCAACGCGGGCAGGTTGGCCGAGGCGGCGACGGCGAAGGCCAGGGCCACCAGGAACGCGATGTTCAACCGCTGGGCCGGGATGGCCAGCGCGATGGCCACCGCACCGATCACCAGGGCGGCGATCCGGACCACGATCAGCTCGCTCGCCTCGGACGCCTTGCCCTTGCGCCACACGTTGGCGTAGAAGTCGTGGGCGACGGAGGAGGCCGAGGCCAGGGTCAGACCAGCGACCACGGCCAGGATGGTGGCGAACGCGACGGCCGAGATCAACGCCAGCAGAACGGCTCCACCCAGGCTGTCAGGCCCACCGCCGACCGCCTGGGCCAGCAGCGGCGAGGCCAGGTTGCCCGACGACTTCGCGATCTGGCTGTCGGGACCGGTGTCCACCAGCGCCGCGGCGCCGAAGCCGAGCACCAGCGTCATCAGGTAGAAGGCGCCGATCAGGCCGATCGCCCACAGGACGGACTTGCGAGCGGCGTGCGCGGTCGGCGTCGTGTAGAAGCGGATCAGGATGTGGGGGAGACCGGCGGTGCCCAGCACCAGGGCCAGGCCGAGCGACAGGAAGTCGAACTTGCCGACCAGGTCCTTGCCGTAGAGCTGGCCGGGCTGCAGGAACGCCTCGCCCTTGCCGGTCTTCTCCGCGGCGGCGCCGAGCAGGTCGGAGAGGCTGAAGTGGAACTCGGCCAGCACCAGGATCGTGATCAACAACGTGCCCGCCATCAGCAGCACGGCCTTGACGATCTGCACCCAGGTGGTGCCCTTCATCCCGCCCAGGGTGACGTAGATGATCATCAGGACGCCCACCCCGACGATGACCAGGTTCTTGATCACCGGCGAGTCGACGCCGAGCAGCAACCCGACCAGGCTGCCGGCGCCGACCATCTGCGCCAGCAGGTAGAAGATCGACACCACGATCGTCGAGGTCGCGGCCGCGCTGCGGACCGGCGTCTGCCGCATCCGGTACGCCAGCTGGTCGGCCATCGTGTAGCGGCCCGAGTTGCGGAGCAGCTCGGCGACCAGCAGCAGTGCCACGAGCCAGGCGACCAGGAAGCCGATGGAGTAGAGGAAACCGTCGTAGCCGTACAGGGCGATGGCACCGGAGATGCCGAGGAACGACGCCGCCGACATGTAGTCGCCGCCGATCGCCAGCCCGTTCTGGAAGCCGGAGAAGGACCGGCCCCCGGCGTAGTAGTCGGTGGTCGTCTTGTTGCTGCGCGACGCCCAGAAGGTGATGGAGAGCGTCAGCAGCCACGACGATCAGGAACAGGCCGATCGTCAGGAACTGGTTGCCGCCGGTGGCCAGCGGCATCATCGTCACCATGATCATCGGCCGGTCATCTCCTCGAACTCCTCACGGATCTTGGTGGAGAGCGGGTCGAGTGACGTGGCCGCGTGTCGGGCGTAGAGCGAGGCGATCAAGAACGTGGAGGCGAACTGGAGGAGTCCGAACACCAGCGCGACGTTGATGTTTCCGTACACCGGGGTGTTCATGAAGTCGCGGGCCCAGTTGTTGCAGACGATGTAGGTGATGTACCAGATCATGAAGGCGGCCGTCGCGGGGAAGGCGAACCGCCCGTACCGCCGCCGGAGCTCGAGGAAGTCCTGTTCCTCGGAGATCTGCAGATAGGCCTGGTGGTCAGGGATCGGGGGAAGATCTTTGGCGGACTCTGGCTTCACGTCGTCGGTCACCGTCACCTCCGGTTGGGTCGGATGCACGGCACTTTACGCAATAAACTCCGTCAGGGACCAGAGGTCGGGTTCTACCCTCGCGGTTCTCACGGCCCTTTGAGACCCCGGTGATCGTGACCCTGTGGTGCTACAGCCGGATCTGGACGACGTCGAGGTCGTCCTCGCCGAGCACCAGACCGGTGTGATCGACCTCTGCCCGCCAGCAGGACGCTCGGTAGGGCAGCAGCAGGGGCTCCGGTGGCCGGGCGATGGAGTCGTACAGCGCGGCGACCTCGTCCAGCAGGGCCTGTCGACGGGCGGGATCGAGCTTGGTCATGCTGGGCCGGCGCTCCACCATGGACACGAGTCCCTTGCGGGTGATCGGCACCCAGTTGCGGAAGTCCCGGCGGACCAGGTCCCCGAAATAGGGGCTGTCGGTCACGTCACCCAGCGACTCGATCCCGTAGTCCCCTCGCATCGCCTCCGGGTCGTTCTGCTGGAGCAGTGCGGTCAGCCGTCGCACCCAGGGCACGGTGTCGTCGCGGGTGTTGTACGCCACCGCGAGGTGGCCACCCGGTCGCAGCACCCGGGCGATCTCCGACAGGGCCAGACCGGGAGCGAACTTGTGCAGGTTCTGGGAGGAGGTGACGACGTCGAAGTGACACGACAGGTAGGGCAGCGACTCGACCTGGCCGGCGACGTGCAGCCTGGTGCCGAGACGCTCGGACGTCGCGGCGACGACCTCGACATCACGGTCGATGCAGAACACCTCGTGTCCCTCGTTGACCAGCAGCTGCGCGAACGTGCCGACACCGGATCCGAGGTCGAGGATGCGGCGCCGCGGCCCGTCCACCATCCACGCGGGCGCGGCCGCCGGATAGAGGGTTCTCCGAGCCGAATTCATGGTGCAGACTCTAGGCCATGCCTGACGAGCCACGGCCGGCTGCGCGACGCCCAGAACACACCTGGCGTCGTTCTCGTCGTCGCTCGGAGGACACCACTCCGACCTCCTTCTCCGCCTTCCCAGCTGCGCCCTGGACGCCGCTCGCCGACGACCGAGGCGCGTCAGACACGGCCCCGTGCCCGACCCGCTGACCGATCTGGCGCGGCTGGAGGGCGTGCCGTCCGGTCTGGCCGCGGCCCGGGCGGCCGTCGACCTGGTGCTCACCGATCGCGGTCTGCGCGCCCTGACCGGTGAGCAGGTGGCCGCGGCCCTGCTGGCCGGAGCCCGGGCCAGTGCCCGGCTGACCGACCACCCTCAGCAGTGGGCGCCCGGTGCGGTCCGCCTGTCGACCGAGCTGCCGGTGCTGGCCGGGGTGCTGCGCGTCGCGCCGGGCCAGGCGCTGGCGAGGGCGCACACGCTCGCGGCGTACGGGGTCGTGCCGGACGACGACCTCGGCCGACTCCGCGAGTCGACCGAGGTGACGTCTCGACTGAGTCAGCTGTCCGAGCTGTTGACCGGACGGCTCGAGACACCCGCCCTGGTGCTGGCCGGGATCGCGCACGCCGAGATCGCCACCGTGGCGCCGTTCGGATCGGCCGACGAGCTGGTGGCCCGAGCGGTCGAGCGGATGGTGCTGATCTCGTCGGGGTTCGATCCCCGTGGCGTCATCGTCACCGAGGTGGGCCACCTGCGGCGTCGGCCCGACTACCGGGATCTGCTGCGCGGCTACGCCTCCGGCACCGTGGCCGGGGTGCGCGACTGGATCCTCCACGTGGCCCAGGCGGCTGTGGACGGGGCGGAGGCGTCACCGGTGGCTCGACCCGTGGCGACCTGATCCGGGCGGGTGCTCCGACGGCCCCGCTCGAGCTGGAAGTCCCCGGACGTGACACGACGCCCGGAGTCCGGGCGTCGTGTCGGACACGTCAACTCGAGTGACCATGCGTGCATCAGCGATGTCGGCCCGGGCAAGCCCGGAACTCGACGACCCATTTCGGATGGGCGATCACCGCGTGGGTGCTCGAGTGGCGTGCGGAACCTTGGCTCGGACATCGACGACTACGGAGTGGTCACTCCACTCGTCTCGCACTCAACGCTGCCGAGGGCTTGGTTCGTGAGGTCCTTTCTACCCCTCAGAAGGCTGCTTGGAAAGCCCCTGGGATAAGAAGATTCTCAGGCCTAGTGGGTTCGCCGGTGACCGAGGCCCGGACCGGTTCCATGATCAACTTCTGACACCTCCGGTCGGTCTGGGACCGGGTTGTCCACAGGCTGCAGACCACCTCGAGCGTCATCCACAGATGTGTCGGAGGGGCGTCCGATTCGGCCGCGCGTCCGCAGTGTGGAGATGTGGATGCGAACGCGTACGCCGCGGTGCTGACCGCGGACGAAGAGCTGCTGGACCGGCTGCTGGCCACGATGGCGGCCGTCGGCCTGGAGCCGCGGGTGCTCAGTGACCCCGGCGCCCTGCGCGCGGTCTGGCGGGACGCCACGGCTGTCGCCGTCGGCGGTGACCGGGCCGAGCAGCTGGTCGCGCTGGGCCTGCCTCGCCGGTCGGACGTGTTCGTGGTCGGCGACGACCAGGACAGCGACGAGCTGTGCCGGTGGTCGGTCCCGCTGGGGGCCGCGGTGGCGCCGTTGCCGTCCTCGGACGCGTGGCTCGCGACAGCCCTGGCCGACGCCGCCGGGCTGCGGACGGGGGCTGGCCGGCTGGTCGCCGTGCTCGGTTCCACCGGGGGTGTGGGCGGCTCCACCTGCGCCGCCGCGCTGGCCCTGGCGGCGGCGGGCGACGGACAGCGCACGGTGCTCGTGGACGGAGACCCCTTGGGCGGCGGCCTCGATCTGCTGGTCGGCGCCGAGCACGTGGACGGCTGGCGCTGGTCTCATCTGTCCCACGCGCGCGGTCACCTGGGTGACCTGACCGGACAGCTGCCGTACGTCGACGGCGTCGATCTGCTGGCGGCTGCCCGGCGCGGTGGTGCGCGCGGGCTGGAGGAGATCGGCGCCGAGCAGATGGCGGCGGTGCTCCGATCGACCACTCGCAGCCATGACCTGACCGTGGTGGACGTCCCCCGCTGGCTGAGCGCGGTCGGTCTGGAGACCACTCGCCGGGCGGACCTGACCGTCCTGGTGGTGCGTGCCGATCTGCGGGGGCTCGCGGCCGCCCGGGAGCTGGTGGCCTGGTTGCCCGAGTCGTCCGCCCAGGTGCTGCTGCGCGGACGGCGGTCCGCGACGGTCGGCCCCGAGCTGGTGGAGGAGAGTCTGGGACTGCCCGTGCTGGCCACCGTCGCCGACGAGGCAGCGGTCCGGCTGGCGGCCGAGCGGGGGGAGCCGCCGAGCACTGCGGCCCGATCGGCGTTGGCCAGGGCCTGTCGCGAGGTGCTCGACCAGCTGCCGCGGCGGGCGGAGGCGACATGAGCGTCGGTCTGCAGACCGGACCGCTCGACCTGGAGCCGATCCGGCGACGGTTGGCCGACCTGCCGCGTGCCCACACGCCGGCGGACGTGGCGGACGCGATGCGGGCGGAGGGCCGGCTGGTCACCGACGAGTCCCTGCTCGGCGTGGTCGAGGCGCTGCGGCGCGAGATGGTGGGCGCCGGGCCGCTGACCCGGCTGCTGCGGGAGCCGGGGGTCACCGACGTGCTGGTGAACGGGCCGACCCAGGTCTGGGTCGACCGCGGCCGGGGGCTGGAGCCCGCCGACGTGCGCTTCGCCGACGACGGCGAGGTGCGCCGGTTGGCCCAGCGGCTGGCGGCCGCCACCGGGCGCCGGCTGGACGACTCCTCGCCGTTCGTGGACACCCGGCTCCCGGACGGCACCCGGGTGCACGCCGCGCTGGCCACCCAGGCTGTGCCCGGCACCTGCCTGTCCTTCCGGGTGCCGGCCCGCCGTGCGTTCTCGCTGCAGGACTGCGTCGCCACCGGAGCGGTCAGCCCGAGCCTGGCGGCGGTGCTGACCAGGTTGGTCGAGAGCAGGGCCGCGTTCCTGGTCTCGGGCGGGACCGGATCGGGCAAGACGACGCTGCTGGCGGCGCTGCTCGCGCTGGTGCCGCCCGGGGAGCGGCTGGTGGTGGTCGAGGACTCTCGCGAACTCCGCCCCGATCATCCGCACGTGGTCAGCCTGGAAGGACGGCCGGCCAACGCCGAGGGTCGCGGTGCGATCGCCCTCACCGACCTCGTCCGCCAGTCGCTGCGGATGAGGCCCGACCGCCTGGTGGTGGGGGAGGTCCGTGGTGCCGAGATCTGCGATCTGCTGGCGGCGATGAACACCGGTCACGAAGGCGGCTGCGGCACCGTGCACGCGAACTCCGCAGAGGACGTGCCGGTCCGGCTGGAGGCCCTGGGTGCCCTGGGTCGGCTCGACCGGCCGGCGCTGCACGCGCAGCTCGCGTCGGCGCTCGACGTGGTGGTGCACATCCGCCGTGGTCGCGACGGCCGCCGCCGGGTGAGCGAGCTGCACGTGCTCGAGCGCGACCCGACGACGGGCTGGGTCGGCACGATCCCGGCGCTTGACTGCTCCGGCCCGCGGACGCGCCTCGGACCCGGGGCGGCCAGGCTCGAGAGGATCCTCGACCGATGACGGCGGTGGCGCTCGGCTGTGCGGGTCTCGCGGTCTGGCTCTGGCTCGCCCCGACCGACCCCGTACGCCGCCGACTGGTGCCTCCCTCCGACCGCGTCGCCTGGTTCGCCCGGGACGGGATCCGCCGGGCGGCGCTCACCGTCGGCGCTCTCGCCGGGGTCGTCCTGCTCGGCGTCCTGGCGGGTCCGGGGGCCGCCGCGGTCGGGGCGGCCGGGGTGATCTCGATCGGAGCCGTGCTGCGGATGGTCGGCCTGGGGCGACGCACGCGCGCCGAGCACGCGACCCGGGCCGAGGTTGCCAACGCGTGCTCCGTCATCGCCAACCAGGTGCGGGTGGGTCGGATCCCGGCCGAGGCGCTGACGCTGGCCGCCGAGGACGCTCCGGTGCTCGCGGTCGCCTCCCGCGTGCAGCGCAACGGTGGCGACGTCGTGGCCGCCCTCACCGGACAGTCGCTGCGGCCCGGCTGCCGGGGTCTGCGAGACCTCGCCCGGGCCTGGCAGGTGGGCAGCAGGACGGGTGCGCCGATGGCCGACCTGCTGGATCAGGTGGCCACCGCGCTGCGCGGCGACCAGGCCGTCGAGCGCACGGTCGCCTCCGAGCTCGCGGGTCCGCGCGCGACCGGTCGGGTGATGGCGGTGCTGCCGCTCTGCGGCATCGGCCTCGGCTATCTGCTGGGCGGCGACCCGATCGGCTTCCTGGTGGCCGGACCGCTCGGTTGGGCGTGCCTGGTCGGCGGCGCCACCCTCGCGGCCTGCGGGGTGCTGTGGATCGAGTGGCTGGCCCGCCAGGTGGGGCGGCCGGTGTGATCCCCGACCTCTCCGGCGCGATCCCGGTCGGCCCGACGACACCCTGGGGTTTGGCCGCCGCCGGACTCGCGGCCCTGGCGGTGCTGCTGGGCTGGCCGGCACCACCCACCCGCGGTGCGCTGACGACGTCACCGCGACGGCTGCCGGGATGGCTGCGTGGCCGAGCGGACGCGGCTCCGTACGGTCGGCGGCTGCTGGGGGGCGGGATGCTCGGGCTGGCCGTCACCGCGGTCCTGCTGCGCGCCGGACCGCTGCCGGCGCTGGCGGCGGGTGTGGTCGTGACCGTCGGCGGCGCGGTCGTCCTCGGCTGGCTGGAACCCGGTGCGACCCGGCTGGCCCGCCGACGACGGATCGCCGACACCCCACAGGCCTTGGACCTGCTGGCCTCCTGCCTGTCGGCCGGGCTCCCGGTGAGGTCGGCGCTCCGGGCCGTGGTCGAGGTGATGGACGGACCGCTGGCCGACGACCTCGGCCAGGTCCTGCGGTTGACCGAGCTCGGCCACGACGACGTGTCCGCCTGGCGGACTCTTGCCCGGCACGAGCAGCTCGGTCCGGCCGCCCTCGATCTGGCCCGCTCGGTGGAGACCGGGGCGTTGCTCGTGGAGAGTCTGCTGGTGCACGCCGAGCTGGCCCGGGAGGAACGTCACGGCCAGGTGGAGGAGGCGGCCCGACGGGTCGGCGTCCGCAGCGTGCTGCCGCTGATGGTCTGCTTCATCCCGGCGTTCCTGCTGCTGGGCATCGTGCCGACAGTGGCCTCGGCGGTGTTGAACGCCCTGCACTTCTGAGGGTTACGAGAACCGTGTCTGCCGTCCTACCGTCCGCACGGAAGGCCGCGCGCCGCTCCGTCGGGACGCTGGGAGGCGAGGTCGTGACACGGTGGGGCGATGACGCGAACATCGAGCGACGAGGTCGATCGCCTGATCGCCGAGGCGGCCGCCGTGCCCTTGTCCGGCTGGGACTTCTCCCGGCTGGTCGGACGGGTGGTGAGCGATCCGCTGCCCTGGGACTACGCCGCCCTGGCCGGGTCCGCCGCTCGCCGGGCCGAGCGGGTGCTGGACATCGACACCGGAGGCGGCGAGGTGCTCGCCAGGCTCGGTGTTCCCCGGGGCAGCGTCGCGCTCGAGCCGTACCCGCCGAACGTGCCGGTGGCTCGTGAGCGCCTGAGGCCGTACGGCATCGAGGTCCGTGCCCGGACCGGGCGCCGACTTCCCTGTGACAGCGCCGACTTCGACCTCGTGCTGAACCGCCACGGCGCCCTCGACGCAGCCGAGATCGCCCGGGTGCTGCGCCCCGGCGGGACGCTCTGGACCCAGCAGGTCGGCGCCGACAACGACACCGAGTTCAACGCTGCCTTCGGAGCTGGGCCGGTGGTCGCTGGACCGCCGTCGGCCGCGCCAGCAGCCGCGCTGCTGCGCGAGGCCGGCCTGGACGTGCTCCGGGCCGACGACGCCTGGCCGAAGACCCGCTTCCTCGACGTGGGCGCTGTCGTGCTGCAGCTGAGGGCCGTCAGCTGGCAGGTCCCCGACTTCGACGTCGTCCGCCACCGTCCGCAGCTGCTGGAGATCGACCGGATCATCCGGTCCGACGGCGCCTTCACCGTCACCGACCACCGCGTGCTGCTGCACGCCGTCCGACCGGGCTGAAGCCGCCCACGCACAAGTGCCACGGCCGACGGCCACCGGACGGAACCCAGCTGCGGTGACGCACGCTTCCGCACTCTCACGCACGCTCTGCAACCCGTGCGTGAGGGGTCGCAGGAGTGCGTCAGCGCTGCTCGTGGCCGCCAACGACGCGCCTTACCACGGGCTCCACGTTCAGGTGGCGGACTTGTCCACAGGAGCGGGGTCACCCGA
This sequence comes from uncultured Actinomycetota bacterium, assembly GCA_963794405.1. Classification (GTDB taxonomy): domain Bacteria; phylum Actinomycetota; class Actinomycetes; order Propionibacteriales; family Propionibacteriaceae; genus Microlunatus. The sequence goes on along the minus strand of CAWCDP010000009.1, from coordinate 1,248,836 downwards.
AGCGCTGTCAACAGATCGTGAGCGACCCCGTACGAAAAGGGCCTGACGTCCACAGACTCTCGATGCACTCAGGTCGGGTGCCCTCACCGAGGGGTGGGAAGCAGGAGGTCTCGAGATGGAAACCACGGAGCTCGCGCAGGTCGACCAGGTCGCCAGCACGGAACAGGTCGACAGCGCGGAACAGTTCGACAGGGCGGAACAGGACCAGAGCGCGGAACAGGACGGCAGGGGTCACGACGTCGCGTGCCGGAACCAGCGGGGGATGGTCAGCGCGGAGTGGGCGGTCGGCATCATCGCCGCCATCGGCATCGCCGGGGTGCTGATCGCGGTGGTCACGAACGGGGCCGTGCAGGACGCTCTGCTCGCGTTCATCCTGAAGCTGATCAACTCCTTCAGCGGCATGATGATCGGACGCTGACCGCGTCATGTCGGAGACGGTGTCCGGCACCCGCCGGGCCAAGGAGCGGGGGATGGTGACGGTCGAGCTGGCCGTCGCCACCCTCGCCGCCCTGGTCATCATGCTGCTCCTGAGCTGGGGCATCTACCTGATGGTGGTGCAGGTCCGCTGCATCGACACCGCGGGCGAGGTGGCTCGGCAGGCCGCACGGGGCGACGACGCGGCCGTCGCGCGGGCCCGCCGCGAGGCACCCGCCGGGTCTCGGGTCCAGATCTCCCGCAGTGAGGGCCTCGTCCGGGTGACCGTCAGCGTGGTCGCCAAGCCTCTCACCACCCGCTTGGTCGGGGTCCCGCTGCGGGCCCGGGCCGAGGTCGTGCCCGAACCGGAGGAGCCGCGATGACCGGAGTGTTGGCGACCGGTCGCGAACGGGACGAGCGGGGTGGAGGGTCGATGCTGATGATCGGGGTCTGCGTCGTCGTGATGATGTTCGGCTACACCGCGATGATCATCTGCGGCTACGTGATCGCCGGGCACCGGGCCCGGTCGGCGGCCGATCTGGCCGCCCTCAGCGGCGCGACCACGGCCGCTCAGGGCGGCGACCCCTGCGCCTCGGCCCGCCGCAACGCCCGTGCGCACCTCGCCCGGATCTCGTCCTGCGAGCGGATCGGCGACCAGATCGACTACGTCGTGACGGTCACCGCGACCGTCTCCACCCTGCTGCACACCCCAGGACTGCCCCAGGAGGTCAGCGCGACGGCGTACGCGGGCTCGGAGGAGGTAGGGCGTTGAGTGCCGTGAGCCATCGTGGTGAGTCTGCCGGGACGGCGCCGCGAAGGTCAGTGGCCTCGTCGAGCGACGACGTCAGGGGCGAGCGCGGTCGGCGAGGTGGGAGTGGTCGGCGAGGTGGGACCGGTCGGGGCCTGGTCCGAGTCGTCCGCGGTCTCGGCGGGGACCCGCACCACGATGGTGGCGGTGCCGGCGTCGAGGTCGATGTCCATCGGCGGGTTGCCGCCGTTGGTCGGGTAGGCGACGTCCATCCGCTGCCGCTCCCGCTCCTGACGCAGGAACTTCAGGCTGGGCTGCAAGATCTCCATGAAGCTCATCGCCGTCCAGTATCGCCGTGCCGCCAACCCCCGCCGCCGGCGTCAGCGAGGGCCGCCCCGGTCGGCCGCGGCGCCGACCCCCTCGCTTCCGGTATCGACGAGGAGACCGGCCAGGAGCCGACGGGCGGTGGTCTTGTCCAGCGGGCGGCTCGAGCCGCAGCCCGCCAGCAGGATGCAGGCCGGACACCCGTTCCCGCAGGAGCACTCCTCGATCCGCTGCCGAGCGGCGTTCAGCCAGACGTCGGCGCGCGCGTACGCGGCGGCGGCGAATCCGCTGCCGGGTCGACGGTCGAACACGGCGATCGCAGCGTTGCCGTCGGCACCGACCCAGGAGTGGGCGCCCACGTCGTAGCGGTCGTTGGCCACGATCGCGGGGAGCACCCCGGCGATCAGGTGCTCCAGGGCGTGGAGGCCGGCGTCGAAGCGGGGACGGGAGAGCCCGGCAGCGTCGGTGTCCCAGCTCGGTTCCCCCTCGGCCGCAGCGCCCGAAGCGGTCACAGCGGCCGGCGCGGTCGCGACCGCCGCGTCGGCGCCGACAGTGATGATCACCGCTGCGGTGGCCAGCACCCGTTCGGGCCGGTCCAGGGGAGTGCTGTCCCAGACCCGACCGGTGAGCTCGTCGCGGCGGAGGAAGCCGGTCACCGTGCTGCTCACCCGCACCGGCCCGTACGCGAGCCGACCGGCCCCGAGCGGTCGCTCCCGCTCGTGCAGGCCCGGGGTGACCTCGGTGTCGACCACGGGCTGGGTGAGGTAGCCGGGTCGCGCCGCTCGGACGATCACCTCACCGGCTTCGACGTCCCACCCGTCGTCGTCGCAGAGATAGCTGTCTCCCTGGTGCAGATAGACAGCCCCTGGGTGCACGACCAGATCGGCGGCGTCCAGCCCGACGGTGCCGAGCACCCGCCCGGTGGGCTCCTCGACGATGTCGAGGGTCCGGGCATCGGTGCTGCGCAGGCTGATCCGGTCGACCGCTCGCTGCGGCGCGGTCCAGAACCAGCCATCGGGACGCCGGCGGAGCAGGCCACGCTCGGTCAACCGCCCCACCAGGGGCCAGGTGCCGTCGCCGAACCAGCGCTCGTCCCCCGGGCGCAGCGGCAGCTCCTGCGCGGCGGCCGCCAGCTGCGGACCCAACACCGAGGGGGTCGCGGGATCGAGCACCGTCGCCTCGACCGGCTGGTCGAAGAGGGCGGCCGGGTGGTCCAGCAGGTACGCATCCAGCGGGTTGGCCCGAGCGATCAGGATCACCTCGGCCGCGGCCCCACGCCGTCCGGCGCGACCGGCCTGCTGCCAGAAGGCGGCGCGGCTGCCCGGGTAGCCGCACAGCACCACGGTGTCCAGGCCGGCGATGTCCACTCCCAGCTCCAGCGCGTTGGTGGCGGCGACACCGCGTACGGTCCCGTCGGCCAGACCCCGCTCGATCAGCCGGCGGTCGCTCGCCAGGTAGCCCGCCCGGTAGGCGACCACCCCCGCCAAGCCGCCCCCGGCCGGGGCCGAGCCACCTCCCGCCGACCGCGCGACCGACGTCTCGGCCGACCGTGCGACCTCCTCGGCCAACCGCCGGGACGGCACGAAGGTGAGCACCTGCTCGCCGGCCCGGACCCGCTCCGCCATCAGCTCGGCGGCTGCCGTCTCCGGCGCCTGCTCCGATCGGGCCAGACTGATCCGGACAGGCCCCCGGACCGAGCCGTCGTCATCGACCAGTCTCAGGCCGTCGACGGCGATCCCGGTCAGCGCCGACGCCGTCTCGACCGGAGCGGTGGCGGTGGCGCTCAGCAGCGCGAAGGTCGGGTCGGCGCCGTAGTGCGCGGCGATCCGCCGGAGCCGCCGCAGCACCGAGGCCACCTGGGCACCGAACACGCCGCGATAGCGATGCGCCTCGTCGACCACCACGTACCGCAACGAGCGCAGGAACGAGGCCCATCGGGTGTGGTTGGGCAAGAGCGAGGCGTGCAACAGGTCCGGGTTGGTGAGCACGTGATGCGCGTGGTCGCGGGCCCACTGCCGGTCCGCGGGGTCGGTGTCGCCGTCCACGGTGGCGACCCGCCAGCCGGTCACCCTCAGCTCGGCGCACACCCGCGCCTGGTCGTGGGCGAGTGCCTTGGTCGGCGCGAGATAGAGCGAGGTGGCCGGACGCCGTCGCCACCGTACGGAGTCGTCGCCCGGCGGACCCGCCCCGACCGCCGCCGTGGCCGCGGGCAGCAGGTAGGCCAGCGACTTCCCCGACGCCGTGGACGTGGTGAGCACGACGTGCTGACCCGTCAGCAACGCGTCCGCGGCCTCCGCCTGGTGGGTCCACAGGGCCTCGACGCCGATCCCCTCGGCCGCGGTCCGAGCCGGCGACCCGACCCCGAGCCACTCCGGCCACGGGGCGGATCTGGAGGGTCGGGCCGGCAGGACACGCCGGTGCCGGATCTCGAGTCCGTCCACCGGCGTCGGCTCGGTGGTGTCGGCCGGTGCCGGGCCGCCGCTGGTCCCGGGGGTGTCGTGATCCACTGCGTCCACCCCCGCCCGTGCCGTGCCCATCGCCTCAGCGTGACACGCGGCCCCGACACCGCGGCACGTGAAGTCCGGTTGTGGAGAATAAGGACAACTCGCGTACTGTTCGCGTTCCGGCAGCAGACCAGTGATCCAACTGGCTAGACTCTGCCGGTCGCGCCGTATGGATGCGTAGTTGACACTGATGTCTGCAGGAGGACGTTGCATGTCCGGGCTTCCGGTCCTGATGGAAACAATCCCACTCGAAGTAGCCCTCTCCGGCGCGAACCTCACCCTGGTCGCGATCGTCGGCGTGGTGGCTGTCATCGCGCTGGTGATGGGCGGTGTGTTCCGGCGCGAGGTGATCGCGGCGAACGACGGCACCGAGAAGATGAAGGTGATCGCCCTCGCCGTGCAGGAAGGCGCCAGCGCCTACCTCGCCCGCCAGTTCCGCACGCTGGGAGTGTTCGCCATCCTGGCGTTCCTCCTGCTGCTGGCGCTGCCGGTGCACGAGGGCGAGTTCGGCACCTGGACGCTGAAGATCGCCCGCTCGATCGCCTTCCTGGCCGGGGCGGTGTTCTCCGGTCTGATCGGCTACCTGGGCATGTCGCTGGCGGTCAAGGCCAACGTGCGCGTCGCCTCCGCGGCCCGCAGCGAAGGTCGCGACCCGGCCATGCGGATCGCCTTCCGCACCGGTGCCCACGTCGGCATGATGACCGTCGGCATGGGTCTGCTGGGTGCCTCGGTCGTGGTGCTGGTCTTCCGGGCCGACGCCCCGACCATCCTCGAGGGCTTCGGCTTCGGTGCGGCCATGCTCGCGATGTTCATGCGTGTCGGTGGTGGCATCTTCACCAAGGCCGCCGACGTCGGCGCCGACCTGGTCGGCAAGGTCGAGCAGAACATCCCCGAGGACGACCCGCGCAACGCCGCCACCATCGCCGACAACGTCGGTGACAACGTGGGCGACTGCGCCGGCATGGCGGCCGACCTGTTCGAGTCGTACGCGGTCACGCTGGTCGCCTCGCTGATCCTGGGCAAGGCCGCCTTCGGGGCGTACGGACTGGTCTTCCCGCTCATCGTGCCGGCCATCGGCGTCATCACCGCCATCATCGGCATCTACCTGACCAAGCCCCGTCCCGACGAGGGCGGTCTGAAGACGATCAACCGAGCCTTCTACATCTCCGCGGTGATCTCCGCGGTGCTGTGTGCGATCGCCGCCTTCGCCTACCTGCCGTCCAGCTTCGCCGGACTCGGCGTCGAGGGCCTGGAGTTCGCCGGGCCGATCGACGACCCGCGGATCGTGGCCATCGGTGCCGTGGTCATCGGCATCGTCCTCGCGGTCATCATCTTGTCCCTGACCGGTCGCTACACCGGCACCGAGCACCGCCCGGTGCAGGACGTGGCCAAGACCTCGCTGACCGGCGCGGCCACCGTCGTGCTGTCCGGCATCTCGGTCGGCCTCGAGTCCGCCGTCTACACCGCGGTGGTCATCGCCGCAGCGGTCTACGGCGCGTACCTGCTGGGTGGCATCGGGGTCGTCTCCCTGTTCGCCATCGCGCTGGCCGGTTGTGGTCTGCTGACCACCGTCGGCGTGATCGTGGCCATGGACACCTTCGGACCGGTCTCCGACAACGCCCAGGGCATCGCCGAGATGTCGGGAGACGTGGACGGCGCGGGCGCCCAGATCCTCACCGAGCTGGACGCCGTCGGCAACACCACCAAGGCCATCACCAAGGGCATCGCCATCGCCACGGCCGTGCTGGCCGCGACCGCTCTGTTCGGCTCCTACACCGACGCCATCAGCGGGGTGCTGCAGGAGCGCTACCAGGCCTTCCAGGTCCAGGCCGTGGTGTTCGCGCCGCCGACCCTGGTCGGTCTGATCCTCGGTGCGGCCGTCGTCTTCCTGTTCTCCGGTCTCGCCATCAGCGCCGTCGGCCGGGCGGCCGGCGCCGTGGTCTACGAGGTGCGCCGCCAGTTCCGCGAGATCCCCGGGATCATGGAGGGCACGACCAAGCCCGAGTACGGCAAGGTCGTCGACATCGTCACGAAGGACTCGCTGCGGGAGCTGGCGACGCCGGGTCTGCTGGCGATCTTCGCGCCGGTCGCGGTCGGCTTCGGCCTCGGCGCTCCGGCCCTGGCCGGCTACCTGGCCGGCGCGATCGCCTGCGGCACGCTGATGGCGGTGTTCCTGGCCAACTCCGGCGGCTCGTGGGACAACGCCAAGAAGCTGGTCGAGGACGGCCACCACGGTGGCAAGGGCTCGGCAGCCCACGAAGCGACGATCATCGGCGACACCGTCGGCGACCCGTTCAAGGACACCGCCGGTCCGGCCATCAACCCGCTGATCAAGGTGATGAACCTGGTCGCCGTGCTGATCGCCCCGGCTGTCGTGGCCCTGTCCCCGCTGAGCGCCACGCCGTCGCCGGTGCGCTACGCGATCGCGCTCGCCGCTCTCGCGGTGATCGTCGTCGCGGTCGTCATCAGCACCAAGCGGCAGGTCGGTCTCGCCGACGACTCCACCTCGAGCGGCGGCTCGTCGAGCACGCCGTCCGGGCACGCGGTCACCTCGGCCCCGGAAGCGCATGCGGTCCAGGAGGACCCGAGCCGCCAGGTGCCGACGGCCGACCCGCGCGGCTGATCGCTGCCGCGCGACGTCGCCACCACCGGTGAGCACCGGGGCACCTGACCCGACGACCACCCGCCCTCCTTCCGAGGGCGGGTGGTTCCGGTTCGGGTCCGACGTGCCCGCCGGTCCCGCGCAGCCCGATCAGCCGGTCGCCGAGACCTGGGACCCCATCCCCTCGTACCGCCCACCCGTGGACGGCATGGAGCCGGCGACACCCTCGCCGGCGACACCCTCGGGCGTGGGGTGGGTGCTCTCCGCGCCACCGATCCCGCCCCTCCCACCAGCCCCGCTCGCCCGCAGCGAAAGGTCACGGCTGCCCGAGACGCCGGTCGACTACCTGCATCTGCTGCGCGGACCGACCCGCGCCTGGTGGCGGCCGGTCCTGAGCTTCGTGGTGCTGGTGGCCGCGTTCGCTCTGCTCACCATCCCCGCGGTGCTGCTCGCGATGGCGTACGGGCTCCTCAGCGGTGAGACCACCATCGCGGACCTGGGGCTCTGGATCGACCGGGTCTCCGACCTGCAGGGGGCGATCGGTCCGGGCGGCTATCTGTTGACCACCCTCAGCCTGATCATCCTGATCCCCGCCGCCATGCTGTCGATCTGGGCGGTGCACCGTATCCGGCCGGGCTATCTGTCCTCGGTCGCCGGCCGGATCCGTTGGCGCTGGCTGCTGCGCTGCGTGATCGTGCTGGCGCCGCTGTGGGTGGTCTATCTCGCCGTCTCCACGCTGGTCGACCCACCGCAGTCGGGGCGACCCGAGCAGTGGTGGGTCCTGCTGGTGATGGCGGTGCTGCTCACCCCGGGGCAGGCGGCGGCGGAGGAGTACGTGTTCCGGGGCTGGGTCATGCAGAACGTCGGGGCCTACCTCGCCCGACCCATGGTCGCGCTGGTGGTGTCCACCGTGATCGGGGCGGCCGCCTTCGCGGCGGCGCACGGCAGCCCCGACCCGTGGGTGCTGGCCGAGCTGGCGTTGTTCGCCGCGGTGGCGTCGGTCCTGACCTGGCGGACCGGCGGTCTGGAGGCGGCGATCGTGATGCACACGGTGAACAACATCGGCGTCTTCGTGGTGACGGTCACCATCGGCGGCTGGTCGGAGGCCTTCGTGGGCGAGGAAACGAGGGGCACGCCGCTGGCCTTCGGGGTCTCGGTGGTGCTGCACGGCATCGCCTTGGCGCTCGTCTGGTGGCAGGCGAAGCGGACCGGGCTCGACCCGCTGTTCCGCCCGGCCGGGCGGACCGCGCCGGAGCTCCTCGTCGGATCTGAGGGGCCGCCGGCGTCTCCCGGCATCGCGCCGATCTCCTAGAGCCGACCCAGCAGACCGAGCACGCCGGACTTGCCACGCTCGACCAGGGTGCGGGCGCCGGTCAGCATCGGCGGCTCGATCCGGAGATCGACGACGTGCCGCGCGGTGGCCCCGAGGGAGTTCTTGTAGCTCTGCAGGTTGGACACGTCGCCGCTCTGGCCGAGGTCGAAGAAGCGGCAACCGGACTCCATCGCGTTCCGGATCCCTGCGACCTGGGTCGCGGTGTTCGCCGCGACCGGGCCGGCCAGCTCCTTGATGCTGTAGCTGCGCCAGCCGATGGCGTGCTCGCCGTGCACGAAGTTGATGCAGCTCGCCACCGCGCGACCCTGGTGCCAGGCGACGAACACCCGGCACCTGTCACCCATCAGGGCGGCCACGGTCTCGAACTTCGCGTACGGCTCCTGCTTCAGCGCGGAGTGCCGGGCGAGCGCCGGCGGAAGACCCGAGCGGGGGATCCAGCGCTCCACCCAGGCGAGGTACAGGTCGTAGAAGACGGGGATCAGCCGGCCGGTGGTGTCGCACTCGATCTCGACCCCGTTCCGGGCGGCCTTGGCCACGTTCTGCCGGGTGCCGCGACGGACCGTACGGGCCAGGTACTCCTGGTAGCCCATCGACAGGTCGACCACGTCGACGCGACGGGGGAGCTCGGCCACCGAGCTGCCGACCGATCCGGCATCGGACGGGGGCAGCAAACCTGCTGACCACTGCTCGGCGGTGTGGTGACCGCCGCCGATCCGGATGCTCAGTCCCAACCCCCGCAGGTCCGCCACCACCGTCTCGACGTCCGTCGCCCGGAGTCCTCCGGTCGCCAGCAGACTCCCGTGGCCGAAGCCGGCCGGATAGTCACCGGCCCGCGGCAGACCCGGCAGGTACGCGTGCCGGATGAGCGGCAGGACCAGCTGCCGGCCGTCGCTGAGGGTGTAGAGGCGGCTGATGTCGCGGCCGCCACCCGCCTGGAGGACGGCGGACAGATAGGCCGGCGTCTGCAGGGCCGTGGCTCCGGGGTCGGACGCGAGGACGCGATTCCAGTCGCCGACCGGCACCGGTGTGGTCACGCTGCTGATGTCGGCGCGCTCGGGATCGAGTCGTCGGAGCTGATCGAGCGTGTCGGTCGATGGCGATCACGGGGGCTGAACCTCTTCCGGTCGGAGCAGGCACCCCGTCGTAAGACGTTCGGAGCCGACAGCCTGGCGGATGGGGTCAGGGACCGGATGACGCCTGGGAGTCACGGACGGTACGCGCCGCCGCTGGCGACGCCGGGAGTCAGGACGGTACGCCGCCCGCGAGTCGGAGACGCCGGGAGTCACGGACGTACGGCCCGCGCTGATCCCGCCGGATGACGCCCGGGAGTCACGGACGGTACGCCCGCCCGCGCGCTGATCCTCGCGCCCGGATGACGCCCGGGAGTCACGGACGGTACGCCGGCCCCCGCTGCTCCGCCCGGATAACGCCCGCGAGTCAGGAACGGTCCACCGCCCGCTCACGGATAGCCGAGGATCTGCTGCCGGCGATCCGCCCAGCGGAAGGCCGAGTCCACCCCTTCCAGCAGCGTGGACTTGGCCGACCAACCGAGGAGCTCGCGCGCCTTGTCGACGTTGGCGAAGGCGCCGAGCGCGTCGCCGTCCCGACGCGGCGCCTCGCGGACCGGCACCGGCTTCCCCAGCACCTGTTCCACGGCACCGACCAGCTCCCGTACGGTCACGCCGTCGCCGGTGCCCAGGTTGATGATCGTGCTCGGCGCCGCCACCCGCTCCAGCACCGTGTCGAAGGCCTCCACCGCGCGGACGTGGGCCAGGGCGAGGTCCCAGACGTGGACGTAGTCGCGCAGCCCCGTGCCGTCCCGGGTCGGGTAGTCGGTGCCGGTGATCTGGAACGCGTCCCGCTGACCCTGCGCGGCCATCACCAGCTGGCCGAGGACGTGGCTGGGCTCGCGGACGTAGATGCCGTGCCGGAGCCCGGGATCGGCGCCGATCGGGTTGAAGTAGCGCAGCAGCAGCGCCCGCAGGTCGGTGCTCGCCGCGAGGTCGGTGAGCACCTGCTCCATCATCAGCTTGGTCCGCGCGTACGGCGAGAGGGGCGCGGTGGGGGAGTCCTCGAACACCTCGAAGCTCTCGACCACGGCGTACACGGACGCGGAGGAGGAGAACACCACCCGCGGCTTGCCCAGCTCCGTCAGCTGGTCGAACAGCTCGAGCGACTTGGCCACGTTGTCGCGGTAGTAGACGTACGGCTGCGCCACCGACTCCCCGACCACGACCCGGGCGGCCATGTGGATCGTGCAGTCGAGGTCCGGGTGCTCCGCCACGATCCTGCTCAGCAGCTCGCGATCGGCGATGTCCCCGCGGTAGAAGATCCGATCCCCCACGAAGACCTCCGGCCCGCTGAGCAGCGAGTCGAGGATGACGGGCGTGTGACCGGCCGCCTCCAGCGCGGTCGCCGTGACGGATCCGATGTAGCCGGCGCCGCCGGTGACCAAGACCTTCATCCCGGGAGCCTAGTGGCGGCGGCCGCCACCGCCCCCGGCCCCCGCTCCCGCCCCGCCCCCGACCCGCCCCCCGACCCATCTCCAGCGGATACGGGCGCCGACCGCTGGCCACGCCCCACCCCCTGACCGAACCCACCGAGGCGTCGTCGGAGATTCCCGAAGATTTCTTCGCACTCTCACCCATCCACCCCCCAGACGGCTCCGAATCACCTGCACAAGTCCATAGAAGAGCGACACAAGCCACAACACTTGGGGGTTGGCATCGTGGTAGCCGCATCGACCAACGGAACTCAGCGCACTGAGCTCCGCAGACTGAAGACCGTGAGGAGTGAACCTTCCGCGACACCGACGGTGTCGTTGATCATCCCGACACTGAACGAGGCCGACAACCTGCGCCACGTCCTGCCGACGCTGCCGAGCGTGGTCGACGAGCTCGTCATCGTCGACGGCGGGTCCACCGACGGGACCCTGGACGTGGTCCGGGAGCTGCGGCCCGACGCCACCGTCGTGGTCGACACCCGGCACGGCAAGGGTGTGGCGCTGCAGTCCGGCTTCGAGGCCGCCCGCGGCGACATCCTGGTGATGATGGACGCGGACGGGTCGATGGACCCGAACGACATCGCGACCTTCGTGGCCGCGCTGCACGCCGGTGCCGACGTGGCCAAGGGCTCCCGCTTCATGCAGGGCGGTGGCAGCAGCGACCTGACCCCGCTGCGCACCTTCGGCAACTTCATGCTCACCCAGGCCGTGCGGGTCACCTTCGGTGGCCGCTACTCCGACCTCTGCTACGGCTACATGGCCTTCTGGCGGCACGTGCTCCCGGCCTTCGACCCCGGGTGTCCCCGGCTTCGAGGTGGAGACGTTCCTGAACGTCCGGGCGCTGGCCGCCGGTCTGCGCATCGTCGAGGTCGCCTCGTTCGAGAGCCCTCGCATCCACGGTGACAGCCACCTGCGCACCTTCCGGGACGGCTCCCGGGTGCTGCGCACCATCGCCCGCGAGCGCCGCCGGCTCTCCCGGGCCCGGGCCGGACTCGGTGTCCCACGTCCGCACGCCCGCTACAGCACCACCGCTCGCCACAGCGCCGCCTCGCTGATCGAGGACGAGGCGCAGGCCATCCTCGACGCCGAGGTGACAGTTCCGCTGCAGCGCCTGCTGGTCGCCGCCGGCTCGGCCAAGCCGGCCCTGGTGCACGAGCCGGCCCTCACGCACGAGCCGGCCCGGCTGCACGAAGCAGAAGGGCGATGACGCTCACGGCGTCCGTCGTCATCTGCGCCTACACCGAGGCCCGCTGGGACCAGCTGGTCGAGGCGGTGGCGTCGGTGCAGGCGCAGCGTCGACCGGTCGAGGAGATCGTCGTCGTGATCGACCACAACGACGCCCTCCTGGTCCGCGCCGAGCTCGCCCTCCCGGGTGCCACGGTGCTGGCCAACGCCGGGAGCCAGGGGCTCTCCGGGGCCCGGAACACCGGCATCGACGCCTCCACCGGCGACGTCGTCTGCTTCCTGGACGACGACGCGGCGGCCGAGGCCGACTGGAGCATCCACCTGCTGTCGCCGTACGCGGACCCGAACGTGCTGGGTGTCGGTGGCTCGGCCACCCCCGCCTGGGAGACCTCGGCGCCGGCCTGGTGGCCGGTCGAGTTCGGCTGGGTGGTGGGCTGCAGCTATCGCGGTCAGCCGACGACCACGTCGCCGGTCCGCAACCTGATGGGCTGCAACATGTCGCTGCGCCGCACGGTGCTGGCGGCGACCGGCGGCTTCGACGAGGGGCTGGGTCGCCAGGGCGACAACCAGCTCGGCTGCGAGGAGACCGAGCTCTGCATCCGGGCCGGACAGCTGTTTCCCGACGGCGTCTTCCTGCACGAGCCGGCCGCCGTCGTACGCCATCACGTGCCCGGTCAGCGCGCGTCCTGGCGCTACTTCAGCGACCGGTGCCGAGCGGAGGGCGTGTCCAAGGCCGGCGTGGCCCGCCGGGTCGGCGGGTCGGCCGCGCTGTCGAGCGAAGCCGGCTACGTCCGGCAGGTGCTGCCGAGCGGCGTGCTGACCAACCTCGGTCGGACCCTGCGCGGGGACCTGGCCGGAGCCGCCCGCGCGGGTGCCATCGTGGCCGGGCTGGGCCTGACCGCCACCGGCTTCCTGACGACCCGCTTCGATCCCCGCCGGCTCAGTGCCCGGGTGAACGAGAACACCGAGACCATGATCGAGCTGCCGACCACCCCTGCGGTGCTCCCGCTGGTGATCGACCTCGAGCAGCCGCTGCCCGCGATCGACGCGCGGCGCGGCGACCAGTCCCCCTATGAGCGAGCCCTGTGCCTGGTGACCGTCGGCGGCCGGCCGGTGGGGAAGGTCCAGCTGGAGCTGGACGAGGGCGGGCTCGCCCCTGAGCTGGTCGGTGCGCGACTTCGGCAGGGCCTTGGCCCTGCCGTGGCCCCGACACCGATCAGCGGCGGTCCGTCGGCGCTTCACCCCCCCGCCGACGCGACCGTCGTCATCGCCACCCGGGAGCGACCGGAGCGGCTGGCCGAGTGCCTGCGCTCGGTGTTCGCCGGACGCCTGCAGCCGACGCGGGTGGTGGTGGTCGACAACGCCCCCACCACCACGCGGACGGCCGAGCTGGTGGCGGAGCTGTCCGCGACCGAGCCCCGGCTGCGCTACGTGCGCGAGGACCGACCGGGACTCGCCCGCGCCCACAACGCGGCCCTGCCCCACGTGCTCACCTCGATCGTCGCCTTCACCGACGACGACGTGCTCGTGGACCCGCGGTGGCTGAGCCGGCTGGTCCTCGCGTTCGCCGACACCGACGTCGCCTGCGTCACCGGGATGATCGCGCCGCGCGAGCTGGACACCCTGCCGCAGCAGTGGGTGGAGGGCAACGCCACCTACGACAAGGGTCTGCGGCGACGCGTCTTCGACACCGGCGCCAACCGGCCGGCCGACCCGCTGTTCCCCTACACCGCGGGCGCCTTCGGCTCTGGCGCCAACATGGCCTTCCGGACCGACTACCTGCGTCGTCACCGCGGCTTCGACGCCGCGCTGGGCACCGGCACCATCGCCCTCGGCGGGGACGACCTGGCCGCGTTCTACGACGTGGTCAGAGCCGGTCACCGGCTCGTCTACGAGCCCAGCGCGATCGTGTTGCACCAGCACTACCAGGACTACGCCGCCCTGCGTCGCCAGACGTACGGCTACGGGGCCGGTCTCGGCGCGCACCTGACCCGGTGCCTGATCGACGATCCGCGGTTGGCGTTCGCGCTGGTCCTGTCCGCGTCCACCGCGCTGCGTCGGGCCCGCACCATCGTCCGACCGCCGGTCGCGGGCGACCTGCCCGCGTACCCGGCCGATCTGAGCCGGCAGCAGCTGCGCGGCCTGGTGTCGGGGCCGTGGCGCTATCTCCGCAGCCGCCGGCACGCCCGTCGGGAGGTGACATGACCGTGACTGCTCCGCAGAACCCCGAGAATGCCGCTGCCGCTTGGGCGCCGCCGACCACCGAGGCGATCCCGGTGCTCCTCTACCACTCGGTGAGTGACACCCCGATGGGCACGTTCGGACCCTTCACCGTGTCCCGTGCCCAGCTCGCGGCCCACCTCGACCAGATCCTCGAGCTGGGCCATCAGCCGATCACCGTCCGGCAGCTGCTGGACGGTCTCGCCTCGGGGCGGCTGCCGGCCAAGCCGGTGGTGCTCACCTTCGACGACGGCTTCGCCGACTTCGCCGCCAACGCGTGGCCGCTGCTGACCGACCGCGGTCTGGCCGCCACCCTGTACGTCACCGCGGGAGACCTCGGCGGCCGCAGCGAGTGGCTTGCCGCCGCGGGTGTCCGGCTGCCGATGCTGACCCCGCGCGAGATCGCCGACCTGGCCGCCGACGGCTGCGAGATCGGGGCGCACAGCATGACCCACCCGCACCTGGACTGCCTGCCGCACGCCATGGCGTACGAGGAGATCCGCACCAGCAAGGACGTCCTCGAGCAGGTCGTCGGCCGGCCCGTGGACACCTTCGCCTACCCGCACGGCTACCACAGCCGGGCCACCAAGGAGCTCGTCATGGCCGCCGGCTACCGCTCCGCGACCGCCGTCCGCAACGCCTTGAGCCACGCCGACGACGACCGGTACGCCATCGCCCGGGTGACCGTGACCTCCGACTTCGGCACCGCCGACATCGCTCGGGTGCTGGCCGGCGAGGGCGTCCGGACCGCAGGTCCCCGGGAGAGCTGGCAGACAGCGGTCTGGCGGCAGGCCCGCCGGCTGGCCCGGCCCACCGGAGCCGGCCGGTCAGCGGACGGGGATCGGCGATGATGCAGGTGATCACCCCCGCACCGCGGGAGGAGTGGCGTGCCGCCCTGGCCGGCGACGTGCGGGCGCTGCCCGAGCACGCCCCCGAGTGGATCGACGCGCTCTGCGCCGACGGCACGTACGCCGACGCCAGCCGCTCCTACGTCCTCGACGACGGTCGCACCTTCGTGCTGCCCCTCGTCGCCCGGCGCGGGCTGGTCGGCCTCGGCGGCTGGCTGCAGTGCTTCCCACCCTCGTGGGGCATCGGCGGACTCGTCGGTGCCGACGCCGACGCCGACGTGCTGCGCGCCGTCCTGGCCGACCTGCGAGCGACCCGCAGCCAGCGGATCGGGTTGCGACCCGACCCGACCCGGTGGGCGGAGTGGAGCGCGGCGGTCGACCCGTCGACCCTGACCATCCCGCGCCGCGCCCACGTCATCGACCTCAGCGGCGGCGCCGAGCAGGCCTTCGCGCGGTTCTCCAAGTCGGCCCGTCGGGGCACCCGGGTGGCCGAGAAGTCCGGAGTCCGGGTCGAGATCGACCGCTCCGGCGCCCTGCTGGACGACTACTACCAGCTCTACCTGCTCTCCATCGACCGCTGGGCCGAGCGCCAGCACGAGCCGCGGTGGCTGGCCCGCTTCCGGGCCCGCCGCCGCGATCCGCTGAGCAAGCTCAAGGCGATGTCGGAGCACCTGGGCAAGGCGTTCGTGGTCGCGCTGGCCTACGTCGACGACCGCCCCGCCTTCGGCTCGATCACCCTGCTCGGCCAGACCGCCCACGACACCAGGGCGGCGATGGATCGCGACCTGGTCGACAAGACCTATGCCGGCGACCTGGTGCAGTGGCGGATGATCGAGCTCGCCTGCGAGCAGGGCTGCACCGCGTACCACCTCGGCGAGTCGGGTCAGTCGACCTCGCTCGCGCAGTTCAAGGAGAAGTTCGGGGCACGCCCGCACGATTACGCGGAGCTGCGGATCGAGCGACTGCCCTGGACCCCGACCGATCAGCGGCTGCGGTCGCTGGTCAAGAAGGTGCTGAGATTCCGTGACGTCTGACCCCTCCCGCGCCCGCCGGCGCCGTTGGCCCCTGCTGCTCGTGCTCGCCGTCCTCGCGACGGTCCTGGCGACGGTGGTCGCGACCGTGGCCGTCCGCCAGCTCCGCGAAGACCCGGTGGCGACGACGGCCAGCACCGGGAGCCGGGTGGTGCTGGACGAGAACTTCGACAGCGGCACCCTCGACGCGAGCCGCTGGAACACCTGCCACTGGTGGAACAAGGAAGGCTGCACCATCGCCTCCAACAACGAGCTGGAGTGGTATCGCCCCGAGCAGGTCACGGTGGCCGACGGCACCCTCCGGCTGACCGCCGCGCCCAACCGGTTCGACGCCTCCGACGGCAACAGCTACGACTTCACCTCCGGCATGGTCACCACCGGTCCGACCCCGGACGACGACAACGCCAAGGTCGCCATCACGTACGGGAGCGTCGAGGTGCGGTTCAAGGCGCCCGCCGGGCGCGGGCTGTGGCCGGCGATCTGGCTGCTGCCGGCCAGCAAGGAGTCCCGGCCGGAGATCGACCTGCTGGAGATGATCGGCCAGAAGCCGAACGAGCTGATCCTGCACTTCCATCCCGAGGACCGCGACGCGGATTCGCCGAGCAAACGGATCCAGGTGGCCGACCCGGGCCTGGCCGGAGGCTGGCACACGGTGGGACTGGACTGGACCCCCGGCAAGCTGGTCTACACCCTGGACGGGAAGCCGGTCTGGACCGTGACCGGCAAGCAGGTGCCGTCCGAGCCGATGTACCTGGTGATGAACCTGGCCGTGGGCGGTGCCTACCCGGGCCCGCCCGACGCGAAGACGGAGTTCCCGGCGACCTTCGAGATCGACTACGTGCGGATGAGCACGGGGAGCTGACCGATGGGCATCACCACCTCGACCGACCCCGCTGTGCCCCGGCACGCCCGGGTGAGCGCTGCCGTCGCCACCCATCTCCGGGACCCGATGCGCCGCAGCGCGTACGCGCTCATCCTGGCCACCGGACTGACCTCCGGACTGGGGCTGGTGTTCTGGGCGATGGCGGCCCGCTGGCTGCCGACGGCGACCGTCGGCATCGGCGCCGCGCTCGTCTCGGTGATGGCGCTGCTGGCCAACCTGTCCACGCTCGGGCTGCGCAACGGTCTGATCCGCTTCCTGCCGACGGCGGGCTCGGCCAGCCGGCGCCTGATCCTGACCAGCTACGCCCTCTGCGCGGTGACCGCGATGGCGGCCGCCGGCATCTTCCTGCTCGGTCAGCCGCTCTGGGCGGACCGGCTGGCCTTCCTGCGCGACTCACCGCTGGCGGCCCTCGGCTTCGTCGTCGGTACGGCGTTCTGGGTGCTCTTCGTCCTCCAGGACCACGTGCTCGTCGGACTCCGCCGAGCCGTCTGGGTGCCGCTGGAGAACGGCCTCTGCGCGGTGGCCAAGATCGCCCTGCTGCCGCTGCTCGCCTTCGCCGGTGGCTGGGCGGTCTTCGGGGCCGCCGCGCTGCCGGCGGCCACCGCCGTGCTGGTGGTGACCACGCTGATCATGCGCCACCTGCGCCGGACGACGGCCGGACAGGCGCCGACGGCGATCCCGGTGTCCCAGCTGGTCCGCTTCGCCGCCGCCGACCACTTCGCCGCCCTGCTCTGGATGGGCACCGCCGACCTGCTGACCCTGCTGGTGCTGAACGAGGTCGGACCCGAGGCCAGCGCCTACTACTTCATGGCCAACACCATCGGCTACACCCTGTATCTGGTGGTCAGCAACATCGGCAGCGCCCTGGTCGCCGAGGGCGCCCGTGAGCCGGAGCGCACCGTCAGCCTGGCCCGGCAGGCGGTGTGGAACTCGGCCCGGCTGGTCATCCCGGCCGCCCTCGTCGGCGTCGTCGTGGCCCCGTACGTGCTAGGCATCCTCGGCCCCGACTACCGCGCCAACGGGACCCTGGTGCTGCAGCTGCTGCTGATCTCCGCGATCCCACAGGTCATCGTCGGGACCGCTATCGCCACGGCCCGCATCCGGCGCGACCTGCGCACCATCATGGCCGTCTACGCCGCACTGGCGATCGGCTCCATCGGGGGCAGCTGGCTGCTCCTGGGCACGTTCGGCATCCCCGGCGTCGGCCTGGCCTGTCTGCTCACCCAGCTGGTGGTCTGCACCGCCCTGCTGATCACCGGGCGCACCGGTCTGTTCGCCGAGCGCGGCTTCCGCAGCGTCATCGCCGAGCTGGAGCAGCTGCCGCGCCGCTGGCGTCGTCGCCGCTCCCGGCGGGTGACGCGGCACCAGCTGGCCCCGGCGCTGGCCGCCTGCGGGCTGGACCCGCAGACGCGGTACACGATGCTCACCTCGGACTCCGACACCCTGGTGGTCGCCCTGGAGGTGGAGCCGGAGCGGCTGATCGCCAAGATCGCCACGTCCGCGGCGGCGTCTCGTGGGCTGGACCACCACGCCGACAGCCTGGCCCGCCTCCGTACGGAGCTCGCCGGCGACCCGTGCGCCGACCTGCTGCCGGTCCTCGTCCGGGACGGACGGCTGGACGGCCACCGGGTGGTGATCGAGACCCAGCTGCCCGGGCACGCCGCCACCCGCCGGCTGTCGGACGCCGCGACCGGCACCGCCGCGGCCGGGGCGCTGGCCGCCCTCCACCGGGCCACCGCGGTCACCCGGACGGTCGACGCCGCCACGCTGGCGCGCTGGGTCGACGAGCCGATCGACTACCTGCAGGCGCTGCGAGGGCTGCCGGGCGACGCCCACAGCCTGGACCGGCTGCGACGGATCCTGCACGAGGCACTCCTGGACCGCGAGATCGAGGTGGCCTGGGTGCACGGGGACTTCTGGCCGGGCAACGTGCTGGTCGAGGAGACGGTCGGGACCGACGGCGCGGGTGTCAGGGTCCGGGTCACCGGTCTGGCCGACTGGGAGAACGCCGAGTCCGACGGACTGCCCGACGTGGACCTGGTGCACTGGTGGCTGGCCGCCCAGCCCGTCGAGCTCGGTGCCGCCGTCCGGCACGCCGTCGCCCATCCGGGCGAGGTCCGTCGGCAGCTGGCAGAGCTGTCGATCACCCTGCCCAACCCGCAGCTGGCCCTGGAGCACATCGTGCTGTTGACCTGGCTGCACCACGTGACGGCCGGCATGGGCCGGACCCAGGCCGACCACCTCGGGCGGGTCTGGCTGGCCCGCAACGTCAAGCCGATCCTGCAGCTGCTGTCCGGCCCCGAGCCGGTCGGACCCGAACCCGTCGGTCCCGACGGCTTCGGCCCGGTGTCGAGCGGCACGGCGTGACCGCCCGAGAGCCCGGCGTCGCACCACGGCGCAGATCGGTCCCATCCGGGGCCCGAGTCGGCTCCGAATCAACTCTCGTGACCGACGTCCTCCCCGCTGCCGCTCCGAGCGCGGACACGCTCGTCCGCAGCGTGCCCGACGACGGTCCCCGCGAGTCGCTTCGATCGTCGTCCCGGAGGGGGGCGGTTGCGTCCGAAAAGCGCGGTCGGGTCCCGGAGCGACGCGGTTGCCGCGTTCCCGTGGGCCGCTGCTGGCCGCGGTCCGCTCCCAGGGCTGGCTGGCCGCGCTGCCACTGGTGGCCGCTCTGCTCTGGACCCTGGGCTTCGTCGGGGCCGATCCGCGCGCGATGGGGTCGTTCGGTCTGGTGTCCCTGTTCGGGGCCGCGACCGTCGGCGGGCTGCTGCTGCTGGTCGGCGGCTTCCTGGCCAGCCTCTACCGCAACAAGCGGGAGTGGGTGCTGGGCCTCTACCTGGTCACCTACATCTTCCTGATCCACGGCACGCCCGCGGTGCTCTACGGCACGCTGCGCTACTCGTGGGCGTACAAGCACGTCGGCATCGTCGACTACATCCTGCGGACCGGCACCGTCGACCCGAGCATCGGGGTCGGCGAGATCTACCACAACTGGCCGGGCTTCTTCGCCACCAGCGCCCTGCTCACCTCGCTGGCCGGCAGCCCGGACGCGCTGCGGATCGCCACCTGGGCGCCGGTCGTGTTCAACCTGATGAACCTGGTCGTGCTGCGCTACGTCTACCGCGGCCTGACCCGCAGCAAGCGGCTGATCTGGCTCGGCCTCTTCTTCTTCTTCATCATCAACTGGGTCGGGCAGGACTACTTCTCGCCCCAGGCGATGGCGTACGTGCTCTACCTCGCCTGCATCGGTCTGCTGATCCGCAAGGCCAAGCTCAAGGCGCACCTGCTGCTGCCGTTCCTGCTGATCGTGGCCGTGGTCGGCGCCAGCCACCAGATCACGCCGATGATGCTGCTGCTGGCCATCACCGCCCTGGTCGCGCTGCGCCGGACCTCCGGCTGGTATCTGCCGGTGCTGGGCGGCGCGCTCGTCGCGGCCTGGGCGTTCACCGCCGCGCGGGACTACACGCTGCCCAACATCATGGAGCTGGTGGTCGGTCTCGGCCAGCCGGTGGCCAACGCCAACGAGACCCTGGAGAAGACCGCCGGGATCGCCGCCGGGTCGGCGCTGGTGGTGATCTGGAGCGGTCGGATGGTGGTGATCGTGGCCACCCTGATGGCTCTGCTCGGTGCCTGGCGGAGCTGGCGGGTGCGCGGTCTGCGGGTCACCGCGATCTTGTTGATGGTGCTGCCCGGCATGCTCGTGCTGATGACCGGCTTCGGCGGGGAGGTGCTGTTCCGGGCCTTCCTGTTCGCGGCGCCGTTCATCTCCTTCCTGGCGGCCGCCGCCTGCCTGCCCCGGGACGGCCGGGGGTTCCCGTGGCGGAACCTGGTCGCCACCGCACTGCTCACGGCGGTGCTGCTGCCGGGCTTCGTGCTCAGCTACTACGGCAAGGAGCGGCAGAACTACTTCACCCCGGCCGAGGTCAGCGCGGTCACCTGGGTGCAGGAGAACGCCCGTCCCGGTTCGCTGCTGGTGGAGGGCAGCCGGAACTACCCGGCCCAGTTCAAGAACTACGAACGCTTCACCTACGTGCCCATCGACCGCGAGCCCGAAGGGTCCTGGCGCGAGATGCTGGCCGACCCGGTGGACAAGCTGGACGACTGGCTCAGCGATCCCCGCTACACCGACGCGTACGTGCTGATCACCCGGTCGCAGAAGATCGCCGTGGACACCCAGGGCTCGATGCCCATCGGCTCGCTCGAGGACATCGAGATCGCGCTCCGGCAGTCGCCGCTGTTCCGGGTCGCCTACGACAGTGGTGACGCCGTGGTGTTCGTGCTGGTCGATCCGGATGGTCGCTGACATGGCTACCCGCACCTCGACGATCGGCGTGGCCGGTCCGGCGACGGTCGCGGCCATGGCGTTGGCGTTGGCTCTGGCGCTCGACGCCCCCGCCGTACGGATGATCGCCGCGCTGGCCGTCTGCCTGGTCCTGCCGGGACTGGGCTGGGCTCGCCGGCTGCGGCTGAAGGACCTGGGCGACACGATCGCGATGACGGTCGTGCTGAGTCTCGCCCTGACCGCCGTGGTGGCCACCGCGATGACTGTCACGCGCACCTGGTCGCCCTCGGCGGGTCTGGCGATCCTCGCCGTCGTGTCGGTGCTCGGCTTCGTGCCCGTGCGTGCCCTGGCCGGGAACGTGGTCGTCGTGGTGCTCGGACGGTCCGCCCGCGAGGCGGAACCGGAGCTCGTACCCGTCGGTCTCGAGGGCACCGGGGGCGACGGCTGGACGGACTGGTACGCCGACGCACGGGCCCACAGCGACGAGGAACGCCGCCAGCGCGAGGCCGAGGCGGAGGCCGCGGAGCAGGACTGGCGGGACTGGTACGCCGCGACCCGGTGACCCTGCGACGGAGGGACCCTGCAGACGACGGAGGGACCCTGCGACGGAGGGACTCCTGCGTCAAAGTGACCCCGACTGCGGCCGACCGGGTGCGACACGCCGCGCGCGGACCCGACCGGGGCCGGTTTTCCGCAGGGAGCGATTCGCCGGGCAGGAATTTCGCTGTCACCGCCGGGGCACGTCGGGTCGGCGGTGCACGTGTTCGGCGTAGCGACTACATAGGTTAGGCTCGCCTTATGTCGGCGACGGTGGTCCCGCAGCTACGCGCTGCGCCCGGGGAACCCGTTCTCCGCACCCGCCCGCTCGTCGCGGGCCGTCGGTCTCCTGGTCTGTGCGGTTGCGGTGGCGGTGCTGTGCTTCCTCAGTCTGGCCATCGGCGCCCGGGTCACCCCGCTCGGCGCCGTCTGGGATGCGGTCTTCCGCTACGACCAGGCCGACACCGACCACCTGGTGATCCGCGAGCTGAGGCTGCCCCGGACGATCCTCGGCGTCCTGGTCGGCGCCGCGCTGGGTCTGGCGGGTGCCGTGATGCAGGGTGTCACCCGCAACCCGCTGGCCGATCCCGGCATCCTCGGCGTCAACGCCGGCGCCTCGCTGCTGGTGGTCATCGGCATCTCCGCCTTCGGGGTGACCTCGATCCTCGGCTACGTCTGGTTCGCCTTCGCCGGTGCGGCGGTGGCCTCGGTCGTCGTCTACTCGGTCGCCGCCCTGGGTCGGGAGGGCGCCACCCCGGTCAAGCTCGCCCTGGCCGGCGCCGCGCTCAGTGCCGCGTTCGGTGCCGTCACCAGCGCCCTGCTGCTGCTCGACCAGGCCACCTTCGACCAGTTCCGGTTCTGGGCGGTCGGGTCGCTGTCGGGTCGGGACATGTCGATCGTGCTGCAGATCGCCCCGTTCCTGATCGCCGGTTGCCTGCTGGCCCTCTGCCTGGGTCGCGTCCTCAACACGCTGTCCCTCGGTGAGGACGTGGCGCGCGGACTGGGGGCCAACGTGGTCCTCTCCCGCGGGCTCTCGGCGGCGGCCGTGGTGCTGCTCTGCGGGGCGGCGACCGCGGCCTGCGGCCCGATCGCCTTCGTCGGTCTGACCATCCCGCACGTGGCCCGGATGATCGTCGGCCCCGACTACCGGTGGGTGCTGCCGTACTCGATGGTGCTCGCCCCGATCCTGCTGCTCGCCGCCGACATCCTCGGTCGGGTGATCGCTCGGCCCGGTGAGCTGCAGGTCGCCATCGTCACCGCGTTCCTGGGCGCGCCGGTGTTCATCGCCCTGGTCCGCCGCAGAAAGCTGGCCGAGCTGTGAGCGACCGCGAGGGCGACGCCTCCGAGAGGGACCGGCCGTGACCGCCGTGCTGACCCGCCGCGGTGAGGCTCCCCGCCGGCCGACCCGCCGCGCCGTACGGATCGTCGCCGACACCGCCGGTGTCGAGGTCGTCCGCCGCGTACGGCATCGGCTCCGACGACGGGCGATCGTGGTCAGCGTCGCCCTGCTGGTGTTCCTGGCGGTCATGTTCTGCCTCGCCCTGATCGTCGGCGACTTCCCGTTGTCGGTCCAGCAGGTCTGGCTGTCGCTGACCGGCCGCGGCACCCGAGCCACCGACTTCATCGTCCACGAGCTGCGCCTGCCCCGGGCCGTGACGGCCATGGCCGTCGGCGCCTGCTTCGGCCTGTCGGGCGCGATCTTCCAGTCGATGATGCGCAACCCGCTGGCCAGCCCCGACATCATCGGCATCACCTCCGGGGCCAGTGCCGCGGCGGTCATCGCCATCTTGATGCTGGGCCTGAGCGGCTTCGCCATCTCGGCCTTCGCCTTCGGTGGTGCGCTGATCACCGCCCTGGCGATCTACCTGCTGGCCTGGAAACAGGGGGTCGCCGGCTATCGCCTCGTGCTGGTCGGGATCGGGATCGCCGCCATGCTCGGCGCGGTCATCGACTACCTGATGACCCGGGCCCAGATCTGGGATGCCCAGGTCGCCCTGCTCTGGCTCACCGGCAGCCTGAACGGCGCCTCGACCGTGGAGATGCGACCACTCCTGCTGCTGATGCTGCTGGTGGTCCCGCTCGCGCTGTGGGCCGGCGGCGCGCTCGGCGGTCTGCAGCTCGGCGACGACACGGCCACCAGCGTCGGCGTACGGGTCGAGCGTTCCCGGCTGTTCCTCATCCTGATCGGCGTGGGCCTGGCCTCGATCGCCACCGCGGCGGCCGGCCCTGTCGGGTTCGTCGCCTTCGTCTCCGGTCCGATCGCCCGTCGCCTCACCAACGGGACCGGCATCGCCCTGGTGCCGGCCGCCCTGGTCGGGGCGGCCGTGGTGATCGCCGCCGACTTCGTCGGGCAGCACCTGCTGCCGGTCCAGCTGCCGGTCGGCATCCTGACCGCCGCCGTCGGCGCTCCATTCCTCCTCTACCTGCTCGTCAGGTCCAACCGCATCGGTCACGGAGGCTGATCGTCCATGGTTCTCAGCGACGCGCCGGTCACCCGGCACACCCTCAGCGCGCACGACCTCGGTCTCGGCTACGGCGACCGGCAGATCGTGGAGGACCTGAGCGTCGAGATCCCCACCGGCAAGGTGACGGTGATCATCGGCGCGAACGGCTGCGGCAAGTCCACCCTCCTGCGCGGTCTCGCGCGGCTGCTGACGCCGACCCACGGAGCCGTGCTGCTGGACGGTCGCTCGATCTCCTCGATCCCGAGCAAGCAGGTCGCCAAGGTGATGGGGCTGCTGCCCCAGAGCCCGACCGCTCCGGAGGGCATCACCGTCGCCGACCTGGTCGGTCGCGGCCGCTACCCGCACCAGGGCTGGTTCCGGCAGTGGGCGCCGGACGACGACCGCGCCGTGGCCGAGGCGCTGACGGCCACCAGCACCCTGGAGCTGGCCGACCGGCCGATCGAGGAGATGAGCGGCGGTCAGCGGCAGCGCGTCTGGATCGCGATGGCTCTGGCCCAGGAGACCGATCTGCTGCTGCTGGACGAGCCGACCACCTATCTCGATCTCAGCCACCAGCTGGAGGTGCTCGACCTGCTCACCGACCTCAACCGGCGTCGCGGCGCCACCGTGGTGATCGTGATGCACGACCTCAACCTCGCCTGCCGCTACGCCGACCACCTGATCGCGATGCGGGACGGGCGGATCAGCGCCGAGGGCCCGCCGAACGAGGTGATCACCGCCGAGTCGATGCTGGAGGTGTTCGGGCTGCGGTCGACGATCATCACCGACCCGGTCTCCAAGACCCCGACGATCATCCCGATCGGTCGGCACCACTGCCAACCCCGCTGACGCACTCCTCCGGCACCTCACGCAGGTGATGCAACGGCCGCGTGAGCGTACGGAGAAGTGCGTCAGCGAGGTTGGGCCGGCGCGAGGCCACCTCACCTCGCCCGCTCACCTCCCTCACCGGGCTCGTGCGAAGGCACGCTCGATCCGAGCCCGCAGCTCGGTCGGCGTCCGCAGGGTGGGCCAGGTCCACCGGGCGATCTGCCAGCCGTGGTCACGCAGCCGGTCCTCGCGGGCCTTCTCGTCCAGCACGACGTCCTCGGCCGTCTGGTCCGGCCGGCGGAGAGCGCCGTACTTGCCCTCCCCGTCGAACTCGCCCAGCGTCCGGCGGTCGATCCAGCCGAAGTCGGAGCGCGCCAGCAGGTAACCGCGATCGTCGTACACCTTGACCTGCAGGTCCGGTTTCGGCAGACCCTGTTCGTGCAGGACCACGCGGCTGGAGGACTCGCCGGGGCTCTCGCTCCGCGCATCGAGGAAGTCGACGGTCCGCCGCGCCCGCACCACGCCGCGCCAACCCCGACAACGAGCGAGGACATCGGCCAGCAGCACCGGATCGAGACCACGGGCCAGGGCGGCGTCGCCGATGGGTACGGCCTTGAAGGCGGAGAGGCTGCGGGCCAGATCGCACACCGTACGAGCGAGGCTGGTGACGGCGATGCCGTCGATCACGGTCACGTCACCGGGCGCCAACGGCATCACGTGCAGGTGGACGAGGTCGTCGATGTGGCCGCCGTTGCCCCGGTCCCGGATGAGGTGAACGCGCGCGAGCTCGGCGTTCCACAGCGGCAAGTCGTGCAGCATGGCGGCGGACATGTGACTGACGACCGCGGGGGCGGTCAGCAGACCGACCGTCGCCACGATCTTCTCCCGGTGCGCGTCCGCCCCCTCGGTCGTCGAGGCCGCGTCCATGACGTACGCGCCGCGTCGAACCGAGCGGATGGCACCCGAGCGTCGAAGACGCGCCAGCTCGGCAGGGACGTACCCCTGCGATCGGAGGTCTCGAGTGAGTCTGACGCGTTCCATCCGGCCAGCCGATCACCGCGTGACGGGGGCGGCGAGTTCTCGGTCGGAGTTGTCCCCATCCTGTGGATAACCGATCCGGCCTCGCGCTTCGCCCCGGAAGCCCCCTCGCCAACCCGCTGACGCACTCCTCCATGCGCTCACGCAGGTGATGCAACGGATGCGTGGGGGACCGGAGGAGTGCGTCAGCGAGAAAGGGTGGGGTCTGGTGACAGCATGGCCGCATGCCTGCGCCGGTCCCGTCCACGTCCGACCTCGACACCCGCGTCCTCGACCGCACCGTGCTCGCCGACCTCCGCGCGACGCTCCAGGCCGCCGACTACACCGTCGACCGCGTGGTCGACGCGATGGGCCGGACCGCGCACGCGGCCCTGGCCCGCAACCACACCGTGCCGGCCGAACGGGCGCTGGCCGAGCGGGAGGACGCCTTGGCCACGCTGATCCGGCTGTGGCCGTTGCAGCGACCGGTTGCGCGGGCGGCCGCCGAGGCCGCGCTGCCCGGGCTGGTGGAGCCGCTCCTCCGGGCGGGGATCCTGACACCGACGCGGGACGAGTCGAACGCCACCCTCCAGGCGGCCGTCGACCTCCGCCCGTACGCCACCGAGGACGCCGACTTCTTCGTCTTCTCCGACCTGACACCCGGGCTGGACAGTCGCGCCGCGCCGATGCGGCCCGACTACGTGCTCGGGCTCTCGTCGGCCTCCAGCACCCTGGCCCAGCTGACGGTGCGCCGCCGGGTCGGCACCGCCCTGGATCTCGGCACCGGCTGTGGCGTGCAGACCCTGCATCTGGCCGCGCACGCCGGGACGATCACCGCCACCGACGTCAACGTACGAGCCCTTGACTTGGCGGCGGCGACCCTGACCCTGAACGGCGTCGAGGCGGAGCTCCTGAACGGTTCCCTCTACGAGCCTGTACGGGAGCGTCGGTTCGACCTGATCACCACCAACCCCCCGTACGTGATGTCGCCACCCCGCACCGGTGAGGCCCGGCTGGCCTACCGGGAGACGGGCTACGTCGGCGACGAGCTGATGGAGCACCTGGTCCGGCACGCCGTCGACCACCTGAACCCCGACGGCACCTGCCAGATCCTCGGCAACTGGGCGCACACGGCCGCGCAGCCGTGGGAGGACCGGTTGGCGGGCTGGGTGGCCGGCAGCGGGCTGGACGCGCACGTGGTGCAGCGCGAGGTGCTCGAGGTGCCGGAGTACGTCGAGCTCTGGCTGGCCGACGCCGGACTGAGCGGCTCCCCGGACTACCGACGCCGGTACGCGGAGTGGCTGGACTACTTCGCCGGGCTCGGCATCGAGGCGGTCGGCATGGGCTGGCTGCAGCTCACCCGCTCCGGCCGCGACGACCCGTGGCTGCGTCTCGAGGACTGGCCGTACGCCGTCGAGCAGCCGATCGCCCCCGCCTTCGCCGCCGAGGCGGGCTGGGTCACCGACTCCCGGCTGCCGGACGAGACGGTGCTGGCCAGGGCCTGGGAGCTGACCGGCGACGTGATCGAGGAGACCACCGGCCAGCCCGGCGCGGCCGATCCCCAGCACATCGTGCTCCGCCAGCAGCGCGGCTTCCGACGGGCCGTCGAGGCCGACACGGGGTTGGCCGGGGTGCTCGGCGCCTGCGACGGCGATCTCCCGTTGGGCACCATCATCGAGGCCCTGGCGGGTCTGGTGGGCGCAGACGCCGCCGCCCTCCGCGCCGACATCCTGCCCCGCTTCCGCACCCTGATCGCCGACGGCTGGTTCGCCTGACCCTCCCTCGGATCCACCCCCACCCGGCCCCGGCGCACACCCCGGATCCGCCCTCGGCGCCCCCCGGGCCCATGCCCCACTGACTCCGCTCGGGTTCACACCCGAGCGCAGTTGCCCGAATCGGACTTCGCTTGGGTTCAAACCCGAGCGGAGTCGGGTTCGCGGGGACTGCGCCCCGGATCCCACTCCGCGTGTGCTGCAACACCAGCGGAGTCGGGTGGGGTGGGGACTGCGCCCCCGGGATCCCACTCCGCGTGTGTTGCAACACCAGCGAAGTCGGGTGGGGTGGGGACTGCGGCCCCCGGATCCCACTCCGCGTGTGCTGCACCACCAGCGGAGTCGCCCGAATCACACTCCGCTCGGGTTTGAACCCCAGCGAAGTCGGGTCGGGGCAGGGGGTGGGCGGAGCTGGACCTCCCCGGGGGAGATGGACGGGGGCTGTATGGTCCCGTCCGTGGCCCCATCGGCCGCCGGGCGGACGAGTTCGACCGTCATCAGCAGTAGAAGAGGACAGCGTGGCTACGACAAAGGGCCGACGACTGGTGATCGTCGAGTCGCCGAAGAAGGCGACGCAGATCGCCAGCTTCCTGGGCGACGGATACATCGTCCAGTCCAGCCGTGGGCACGTCCGCGACCTGCCGACCGGGGCCGCCGAGGTGCCGGCCAAGTACAAGGGCGAGAAGTGGGCGCGGACCGGCGTCAACGTCGACAACGACTTCGAGCCGCTTTACGTCGTCAACCCCGACAAGCGCGCCACCATCCGCTCGCTCAAGGACGCCCTCTCCGGAGCCGACGAGCTCCTGCTGGCCACGGATGAGGACCGCGAGGGCGAGGCCATCGCCTGGCACCTGCTGCAGGAGCTGAAGCCCAAGGTCCCGGCCCGCCGGATGGTGTTCCACGAGATCACCCCGCAGGCCATCGCCGAGGCCGTGGCCAACCCCCGCGACCTCGACGTCAACCTGGTCGACGCGCAGGAGACCCGCCGCATCCTCGACCGCCTGTACGGCTACGAGGTCTCCCCGGTGCTGTGGAAGAAGGTCATGCCGAGGCTGTCGGCGGGCCGCGTCCAGTCCGTCGCCACCCGCCTGGTGGTCGACAAGGAGCGGGAGCGGATGGCCTTCCGAACCGCCTCCTACTGGGACATCGACGCCGTCCTGGACGCGGGCGCCGAAGCCGAGCCGCCGCTGTTCCCGTCCCGGCTGGTCACCGTCGGTGCCCAGCGGGTCGCCCAGGGACGCGACTTCAGCTCGCGCGGAGTCCTGCAGAGCAAGGGCAACGAGCAGCTGATCCACCTGGACGAGGCGTCCGCGACGTCGCTGACCGAGGCGCTGCGCGGGGCCGCGTTCGCCGTGAAGAGCATCGAGTCCAAGGAAGTCACCCGCCGGCCGTCGGCCCCGTTCCGGACCACGACCATGCAGCAGGAGGCCGGTCGCAAGCTCGGTTTCACCGCCCAGCGGGCGATGTCGGTGGCTCAGTCCCTGTACGAGGACGGCCACATCACCTACATGCGTACGGATTCGGTGCAGCTGTCCAACACCGCGATCACCGCCGCCCGCAACCAGGTCCGGCAGCTCTTCGGCCCGCAGTACCTGCCCAGCTCGCCCCGCGTCTACACCTCCAAGGTGAAGAACGCGCAGGAGGCGCACGAGGCGATCCGGCCCGCCGGCGAGAACTTCCGCACCCCCGCCCAGACGGGACTGCGGGGCGACGAGTTCCGTCTGTACGAGCTGATCTGGATGCGCACCATCGCCTCCCAGATGGCCGACGCCAAGCTGCAGCGGGTCACCGTGCAGATCGACGCCCGGCCGACGGCCGACAGCGGCCAGCCGCCCTGCGGTTTCGTGTCCACCGGCTCGACGGTCACCTTCGCCGGTTTCATGAAGGCGTACGTGGAGTCGACCGACGACGGCTCCGCCGATGACGAGAGCCAGCGGCGCATCCCGCAGCTCACCGAGGGTCAAGGCCTGCGTCCCGAGGAGGTCACCGCCTCCGGCCACGAGACCCGCCCGCCGGCCCGCTACACGGAGCCGTCGCTGGTGGCCAAGCTGGAGGAGCTGGAGATCGGCCGGCCGTCCACGTACGCGTCGATCATCCGCACCATCACCAGCCGGGATTACGTGTTCAAGAAGGGATCCGCGCTGGTCCCGACCTGGCTGGCGTTCGCGGTCACCCGGCTGCTGGAGGAGCACTTCCCGCACCTGGTGGACTACAAGTTCACCGCCGAGATGGAGGACGTCCTCGACGAGATCGCCGACGGACGCGCCCAGCGGCTGTCGGTGCTGACCGACTTCTACTTCGGCCGCTCCGACGGTGAGGTCGGCGCGACGGGTGATCGCGAGGGTCTGCAGCAGCTGGTCTCCGAGCTCGGCGACATCGACGCCCGCAAGCTCTCCACCTTCCCGCTCGGTGATCTCGAGTCCGACGCCGAGGGCTCCGGGATCGCTGTCCGGGTTGGCCGTTACGGCACCTACGTCGAGGACACCGAGAACCGGCGGGCCAACGTCGCCGATGATCTTCCCCCCGACGAGCTCACTGTTGATCTTGCTCGCGAGCTGCTGTCCAAGCCGATGGGGGAGGAGCGCGAGCTCGGGCTGGACCCGGAGACGCACACCCCGATCGTGGCCCGCAACGGCCGCTTCGGTCCCTACGTCACCGAGGTGCTCGCCGAGGACGCCCCGAAGAGCGCGAAAGCCCGTACGGGTTCGCTGTTCCAGTCGATGAGCATCGACAGCGTCACCCTCGACCAGGCCCTGCAGCTGATGAGTCTGCCGCGCGTGGTGGGGGTGGACGAGGACGGCCAGGAGATCACCTCGCAGAACGGCCGCTACGGCCCGTACCTCAAGAAGGGAACGGATTCCCGGTCGCTGGAGACCGAGGACCAGATCTTCGACATCACCCTGGACGACGCCAAGGCGATCTTCGCCCAGCCGAAGCTGCGCGGGCGGGCCGCGGCCAAGCCGCCGCTGCGCGAGCTCGGCGACGACCCGGCCAGCGGCAAGCCGATGGTCATCAAGGACGGCCGGTTCGGTCCGTACGTGACCGACGGCGAGTTCAACGCCACCCTGCGGCGGGGCGACGAGATCGAGTCGATCACCCCCGAGCGGGCGGCGGAGCTGCTGGCCGAGAAGCGGGCGAAGGGTCCGGCCCCGAAGAAGCGGGCGGCGAAGAAGACGACCTCTGCGGCCGCCAAGAAGGCCCCGGCCAAGAGAGCCCCGGCCAAGAAGGCTCCGGCGAAGAAGACGACGACGGCCCGGAAAGCCCCGGCGAAGAAGGCCGCCGCCAAGAAGGCACCGTCCGTCGGCTGATGCAGGTCGACTGGTCCCGATCGGCCGATCCAACCGGCAGACAAGCAGCGTTCGGCCGTGCGCCGCGGGCGTGAGGGCAGGAGAATGACCTGGTGAGCAAGACCAAGGGACGGCACGGGAAGTCCGGCAAACTACGGCGCTCGGAGACGGAGCCGCGCTCGTCCGCTGCGGCCAAGGGCGACTCGACGTCGACAGCCCGGACAGCCCCGGCCGCCCCCGCGATACCGGCGCGGCCGGTGGGCCAGCGGCTGTTCGACATGCCCTACAGCTCGCAGGTGCCCAGCCCCGTGCGGCCCGATCTCGGGCTGGCGTCGCTGGTGGCACGAGCCGGGCACAACGCCGGGTACGACATCGACCTGACCCTGCTCGACGCCGCCGACCACCGGCTGATCCGGACCGGGGTGCTGCTGGCCCACCGGGTGCTGGACGGTCGTGGTGAGTGGTATCTCGGGGCGCCGGACTGGGTGCCCCTGCTGCCCAAGGAGCTGATCGTCCCGATGGGGCAGGGCGAGCTGCCCGACGACCTGGCCGAGCTGGTCCGGCCCTTCCGTCGCGGCGCTCCGCTGTCCCCGGTGGCGGCCCTGCGCTGCGAGCGGCGGGAGTTCGCCCTACGGGACGGCGACGGTCGCACCGTCGCCCTGCTCCGCGACGACAAGGTGACGGTGCGCCGCAACGGCCTGACGACCGCCCGCTACCGCGAGGTGATGCTGACCCCGGTCGGTCCGGGTCTGGACGGCCCGCAGGCCGAGTGGGTGGGTCAGTGCCTCGTGGCCGCGGGTGGCACCGAGATCGAGCGCTTCCACCGGCTGGTCCGCCGTCTCGGCGCCCCGGCGACCGGGCCCTCGGATCTGCCGGCTCCGGCCACGCTCCGGGACGGCACCTTCGGGCAGTTCCTGACCCAGGTGATCGGGGCCGGCGCCCGCGACCTGATCAGCGGCGACCTGGCGTTGACCAACGGCATCCCGGGAGCGGCCGAGCGCCTGGTCGAGTCGGTCGGCATCCTGCGCGGCCGGCTCGAGGGTCTGCGGCCCGTGCTCGGCCAGGACTGGGTCGACGACGTGGTCGAGGACCTGGACTGGTTGGTCGCTCCGCCGGAGGCACCGCTGGCCGGGTCGGCCAGCTCGAGCTGGCCGGGCACATCGGCCTCCGACGACCGCGCCGCCCTCGGCGGTCCCGGCAGCTACGTCGAACCGGAGCCCGAGCAGGCCGCGCCGGACGGCTACCGGGCGCGGCTGCGCAGCCTGCGCTATCTGTCGCTGCTGGAGCGGCTGGTGGCGGCGGCCCGGGCCCCGAAGACCGGAGCGGACACCACCCAGCCCGCCACCGAGGGCGTGGAGGCTCTCTACACGGCGGCGACCACCAGGTTCGTCCGCGCCGCCGACCGGCTGTCCGTGGGCGGCACCCCGCAGACCTGGGCCACGGCCTGGGCGGCGGCTCAGGAGCTGTCGCGGTCGGCTGTGATCCGCTCCTTGGTGGACAGCGAGCGGACCGCCGAGGATCTGGAACGTGTCGGCCCCGCCGTCGTCCTCCTGGAGCGCGCCTGCCTGGCCGACCTCGAAGCGGCGAGCATCGTGGCCCGCGTCGACGAGCTCACGCCGGCTGAGGCCTTCGAGGCCGGACGCACGTTCGAGCACGATCGGGAGACTTCCCGGACCGTCCGCTCGGAGTTCGTGACCCGGTGGCCCAAGATCCGCCGGAAGCTCGGCTGAGACGGTGACCGGGCGGGGCGTGCTGGCGGACACGGGTCTCTTCGTGGTCTTCGAGGGCGGCGACGCGGTCGGCAAGTCCACCCAGGTCCGGGCGCTGGTGGACTGGATGCGCGAGCAGGGCGTACCGGTCGTGGCGACCTTCGAGCCGGGGGACACCGGCATCGGCCAGACCATCCGACGAGCCGTCCTCGATCCGGCCACCGGCGACCTGTCACCCCGTACGGAAGCCCTGCTCTACGCCGCCGACAAGGCCCAGCACCTGGCCGAGGTCGTCCTCCCGGCCCTGGCCGCCGGCTCGGTCGTCGTCTGCGACCGGTACGTCGACTCGATGCTGGCCTACCAGGGCGCCGGCCGGGTGCTGGCCCCGGCGGAGCTGGAGTCGGTCGCCCGCTGGGCCACCGAGGACCTGCGCCCGCACCTGACCGTGCTGCTCGACCTGGATCCCGGCGAGGCGGTGGCGGCCAAGGTGGACAAGGACCGGTTGGAGGCGGCCGGCGCCGACCTGCACCGCCGCGCCCGGGACTTCTTCCTGGCCCTGGCCGCGGCCGATCCGGAGCACTACCTGGTGCTGCCGGCCCGGCTGCCCATCGCCGACATCGCCGAGCGCGTCCGCGAGCGCGTACGGCCGCTCCTCCCACGCTGAGGCCCTTTCCTCCGTCGCCGCGACCCAGCGCCCGACCGGGCCCTCAGGCGAGCGCGCCGGGAGGGCACCGGCCAAGATGCGCTGACGCACTCCTCCGTACGCTCACGCGTCCGTTGCACCACGTGCGTCAGTGGTCCGAGGAGTGCGTCAGCGGGATGGGCGGGGAGGTGTCGGCGGCGGCGGGCAGACTGGGCCCGTGAGCAGCACCGACCTGGCCCGGGCCGACGGCGACTCCGCGGTGACCTCCACCGGGGTGTGGGCCGACCTGATCGGTCAGGAGCGCTCGGTCGCGATCCTGCAGCGCGCCATCGCCGGGCACGCTCACGCGATGACCCACGCGTGGCTGATGACCGGACCTCCCGGCTCCGGTCGCTCCAACGCGGCCCGCGCGTTCGCGGCCGCCCTGCAGTGTCCGCGCGGCGGCTGCGGGGTCTGCACCGAGTGCCGGACCTCGCTGAGCGGCGCCCACCCTGACGTCACCCTGGTGCGGACGGAGATGCTGTCGATCGGGGTCGACGAGGTGCGGGAGCTGGTCCGTCGCGCGTCCATGAGCCCGACCCTGGGACGCCGTCAGGTGCTGGTGATCGAGGACGCCGACCGGGTCACCGAGCGCGGTGCTGACGCGTTGCTGAAGGCGATCGAGGAGCCGGCCCCTCGGACGGTCTGGATCCTGTGCGCCCCGACCGCCGACGACGTGGTCGTCACCATCCGCTCGCGCTGCCGCTCGCTCACCCTGCAGACCCCGACCATCGACGACGTCACCCGGCTGCTGCAGACCCGCGACGGCATCTCGGCCGAGCTCGCCTCGTACGCGGCCCGCGCCGCCCAGGGCCACGTCGGCCGGGCGCGCGCCCTGGCCCGGCACGAGTCGGCCCGGGACCGGCGGAAGGCGATCCTGGAGATCCCGTTCCGGTTGACGGGACTGTCGGCCTGTCTGCAGGCCGCTGACACCCTGGTCAAGACGGCGGCGGAGGAGGCGGCCACGGCCACCGCCGACCTCGACGCCCGGGAGCGCAAGGACCTGGAGGAGGCGCTCGGCTTCGGCACCAAGGGCGCCCGACCTCGGCAGGCCGCGGCCGCGATGAAGGACCTGGAGGACCAGCAGAAGGCCCGGGCCAAGCGGCTGCAGCGGGACGCGATCGACCGGGCCCTCACCGAGCTGACCGGCTTCTACCGCGACCTGCTGAGCGTCCAGACGCGGGCCGGGGCGGCGCTGATCAACGAGGACCTGGCGCCGAAGATCGCGGTGATGGCCCGGGCCTCGACCCCCGAGGGCACGCTGCGCAAGATCGACGCCGTGCTCGCCTGCCGCGAGGCGCTGGAGGGCAACGTGTCCCCGCTGCTGGCCGTGGAGTCCACCCTGATCAGCCTGGCCCGCGCCTGAGCGACCTCCCCGGGTCTGGACGCGGACGGGCCCTGCGGGCTTACTGTTGGCCCATGGCGCGGGTGATGGCCGTCTCCTTCACGCGATACGGCCGGCTCTACTACCTCGATGCCGGCGCGGAGTCGTACGCCGTCGGCGAGCAGGTGCTGGTGCCCACCGACGCCGGTCCGGAGGTGGCCGAGTGCGTCTGGGCTCCGGAATCCGTCGGGGACGTGGACTTCGGCGAGCTGCCGCTCTGTCTCGGCCGGGCCGACCAGACCCAGATCGACCGGGACGCGGCGAACCGGCAGCGGCGGGCCGAGGCGAAGCTCGTCGCCAAGCGCCTGATCAAGCGTCACGAGCTGCCGATGAAGGTGATGGGCGTCGACTACCTCGACTCCGGCACCGACTTCGACGAGATGATCGTCATCTACTTCACCGCACCTCAACGGGTCGACTTCCGGGGCCTGGTCGGTGATCTCGCCCGGGCGCTCCGGGCCCGCATCGACCTGCGGCAGATCGGCTCCCGGGAGGGCGCCCGGCTGGCCGGTGACCTCGGCAGCTGCGGTCGCGACCTGTGCTGCTCGACGTTCCTGAAGAGCTTCGAGCCGGTCAGTCTCCGGATGGCCAAGCTCCAGGACCTGCCGGCCAACCCGCTGCGGATCTCGGGTGCGTGCGGGCGGCTGATGTGCTGCCTGAAGTACGAGCACCCCCTGTACGCCGAGTTCGCCCAGTCCGCGCCCGCTATCGGCAGCCAGGTGACCACGCCCGCCGGTGAGGGGACCGTGATCGCCCACCAGGTGCCGGCCGACGCGGTGCTGGTCCGGGTCCGCGGGGGTGGCGTCCAGGCGTGCGCCAAGGCCGACGTCTGCCCGTCCCGGCAGGCGTACGACGGACGCACTCCCGGGCCTGGACCCGCGCAGCCTTCGTGAGCCCGGGCGTCTCGGGAGCCCCACCTATAGTCGCCGCATGACACGGGGAGAACGGTGACCGCGGCCCCGCGCCGTACGCCGTTCGGACCGATCGTCGTCGCTCTCGCGCTGCTGTCGCTGCTGCTGTCGGCCGGGTGCGCGCTGCTGCCGAACGGTGTCCAGTCGTCACGGCAGCAGCCCGGTTCCTCGACGTCGGGGACGGCGAACCCGACGCCCGGACAGGCGAGCTCGGCGCCGGCGGTCGAAGGTCGCCCGATCCAGCCCGTCCCCGACGTCCGGCCGGCCGGCTTCATCTCCCCGCCCCCCGGGCAGGGGCTGCAGCGCTATCTCGCTCAGCAGATCCGCTGGTCCGCCTGCGGCAAGGGTCTGCAGTGCGCCGCCGTGCTCGCCCCGCTCGACTACGCCAATCCCGACCGCGAGGCCATCACCCTGGCGCTCGCGAAGCGACCGGCCAGCAAGGGACCGGCGGCCGGGTCCCTGTTCATCAATCCCGGCGGTCCCGGCGGGTCGGGCACCGAGTACGTCGGCTTCTTCGAGGTGAAAGGACTGGAGCGCTTCGACGTCATCGGCTGGGATCCGCGCGGCACGGGCAGCTCCACGCCGGTCAAGTGCGCGAACGGCCAGGCCATGGACGCGTACACCTCCGTCGACATCTCGCCCGACAACGCCAAGGAGGAGAAGGCCCTCATCGACGCCCAGCTCGACTTCGGCCGCGGCTGCCTCGAGCGGTCCGGGGCCCTGCTCCAGCACATCTCGACGACCGAGACCGTGCGCGACCTCGACCTCCTGCGCCACCTGGTCGGGGACAAGAAGCTGACCTACTTCGGCTCCTCGTACGGGACCAGGATCGGCGCCCTGTATGCCCAGCTCTATCCCCGCGCCGTGGGCCGGCTGGTGCTGGACGGGGCGGTGAACATCACCGAGAGCAAGGACGTCAGCCAGCTGGACGGCTTCGAGCGCGCGCTCGGCAACTTCGCCACCTGGTGCGCAGCGAAGTCGTGCAAGCTCGGCGACACCAAGACCGAGGTGGAGCGCACGATCAGCGACCTGCTGACCCGGCTCGACGAGAAGCCGATCAACGGCGGGCGGGCGCCGCTGACCCAGCAGCTGGCGGTGACCGGGGTGCTGGCCGTGCTCTACGAGAACGAGGCCGGCTGGAAGTATCTGCAGCAGGGGCTGGAGCTCGCCGCCTTCGACCGTGACGGTCGCTATCTGATGTTCTTCGCCGACCAGTACAACCAGCGCGGCCAGGGCGGGTCCTACGGTCAGCTCCAGTTCTCCTTCCCCGCCATCCGCTGCCTCGACTCCCAGGACGTCAGCGTGGCGGAGGCCGAGAAGGAGGGGGCCGAGGAGGCGAAGCGCGCACCCACGCTCGGGCCGTTCTCCGGCGCCGACCTGGTCTGCCCGCTGTGGCCGGTGGCCCCGGCCCCGAAGGAGCCGACCATCCGCGGCCGGGGAGCCGCGCCGATCCTGGTGGTCGGCACGACGGGCGACCCGGCCACCCCGTACGAGTACGCGGAGCGGATGGCCGCCCAGCTCGCGTCGGGGCACCTGCTGACCCTGAAGGGGGAGGGGCACCTCGGCTACGGGCAGAGTCCGTGCATCCAGCGCTACGTCCAGGCCTACCTGCTGGACGGGCGCGTGCCGGCCGACGGCACTCGCTGCTGAAGATTCGCTGGGAGCACCTCGGGCGGATCGCCCGTTGGGGTGAACCGAGAGCCCGGGGAACATGCCGCCCGGGCCCTCAGTTCTGGGTGGAACACCTTGGTCATCGGGAAGACGAGGAGGTGCACCGCCCGTTCGAGATGCCGCTGAGTCTGTCGGGTGAATCTGTGAACTGGCTGAGGACCGATGAGGAACTTGGTGAGGATGCAGCCGACCGCCGCTGACGTCGGGGACGTTTCGCCCCCACCCCTGGTTGCTGGCTATAGTTGGCGGTCGCGCATCCGCCGCTGGCGGCTCGGTCTCGGTCGTACGCGCACGCCGCCTTAGCTCAGTGGTAGAGCAACGCACTCGTAATGCGTAGGTCTGGGGTTCAAATCCCCAAGGCGGCTCTGTGCCACACCCCTGGCTGCGAGCCAGATGCCGTTCCAGCCTCACGGTCTTCGGCATCGTCCGATTGGTCGCGTGTCCCCGAAACGTCCCTAAAGTGTGCCGCCGCGCCCACAGATTGCGGTCGATCAGGTGCACCGGCGTCATCAGTCGATTGCGACTGACAGTCACCAACTTCCGTCGGACTCTCCACCCGGCGGAGGAAGCGGAGGGCCCGACGCTGCGGCGACGAGAGTGCGAGCGGCCTGTTGGGCTGCGCGCGGGGCCTCGGGGTCCGCGGCGAGCGCGCCGTCTGCGAGGCCGCCGTCGAGCAACAGCGCCAGTGACCTCGCCAGCGAGTCCGCGTCGTCGGCACCCGCCCGCGCGGACAGATCTCGCAACCAGGAGAGCACGGCCCGTTTGTGCGCGACGGTGCGCTCGTGCACCGGCGTGCCGGGCACAGCTTCCGCGGCAGCGTTGATGAAGGCACAGCCCCGATACCCGTCGCGCCGGCAGGCGGTGCCCAGGGCGTCGAAGAGTCCGACTAGCTGCGCAGCGGGGTCAGGTCCGGCGGCTTGTGCTGCTGCGTGGAGCTGACCGGTCCAGATCCCGTCTACCTTCTCGAGGTAGGCGAGGACGAGCTCGTCCTTGGCCGGGAAGTGCTTGTAGAACGTCGCCTTAGCCACCCCGGACTCGGCGATGATGAGGTCCACACCGACGGCCTTGATGCCCCGGGCGTAGAACAGCTGGAAAGCCGTATCGAGGATGCGATCGCGAGCTGGTGGAGGGGCCACCTCTTGAGGATAGACAGAACTGTCTGCTATCGTCCATCGCACGGGGTAGACAGATCTGTCTACCGGTCGACACCTCTCGAGGGGATCACATGAAGATCGCAGTTCTCGGCACCGGCACGGTCGGGCGGGCGATCGCCGGCCGGCTGAACCAGCTCGGCCACACCGTCGTGGTCGGCACCCGCGACCCAGAGACCACCATCGCGCGATCCGAGGGCGATCGGATGGGCAACCCGCCGTTCTCGACCTGGCATGCGGCCCACGAAGGGGTCGCAGTCGCCACCTTCGCTGACGCTGCGTCAGTGAGCGAGCTGGTGGTCAACGCGTCCTCCGGTGACGCCACTCTTGAGGTGCTCGGCCTCGCCGGGGCGGACAACCTGGCGGGCAAGGTGCTGGTCGACATCGCCAACCCGCTCGACTTCTCCAACGGCTTCCCGCCGAGCCTGTTCGTCAAGGACACCGACTCCCTCGGGGAGCAGATCCAGCGTGCCTTCCCGCAGACCAAGGTCGTCAAGACTCTCAATACGCTGACCGCGTCCCTGATGGTCGACCCGAAGTCGCTGGGTGAGTCGTCCACGATCTTCGTCTCTGGCGACGACGCGCAGGCCAAGGCGACGGTGGTCACGCTCCTCGAGAGCTTCGGCCATGACGACATCATCGACCTCGGCCCGCTCGAGACCGCCCGAGGCACCGAGATGCTGCTGCCCGTCTGGCTGCGCCTGATGGGCACCCTTGGTACCGGAACGTTCAACTTCAAGATCATCCGCTGATCATGATCGGCCGCGACCTCATGCGCGACTCGACGGTGCTGGTCACCGGCGGCACCGGGGGGATCGGGTTGGCCACGGCCGCCGGTCTCGCCGACCTCGGTGCCCGCGTGGGGATCGTCGGCCGTTCCGCCATCCGAGGCGCGGCCGCCGCCGATGCCGTACGACGGAAGGCGCCCTCGGCGCAGGTGGACGTGTTCGAGGCAGACCTTTCCTCCCAGGAAGGGGTGCGCCGCCTCGCCGCAGCGGTCAAGGCGACCTACCCGCGTCTTGACGTATTGGTCAACAATGTGGGCGGCTACTGGGCCCACCGGCACGTCACCGTGGACGACCTCGAGTACACGTTCGCGCTCAACCATCTCGCCCCGTTCCTGCTCACCCATGAACTGCAGGACCTGCTCATAGCCAGCGCTCCCGCCCGGGTGGTGATCGTGTCGTCTGGGGCGCAGTCGATGGGCAGGATCGACCTCGACGATCTGCACGGCGATCGGTCCTACAACGGCCAGCGCGCCTACAACCAGTCCAAGCTCGCCAACGTGCTGTATACCTACGAGTTGGCCCGCCGCCTCGAGGGCACCGGGGTGACCGCGAACGTCCTGCATCCCGGCGTTGTGCGCACCGCCTTCGGTCGCGAGGACAGTGGTCGATGGATGCGGCTGATGCTTCCCCTGGCGAGGTCCTTCATGAAGTCCCCTGAGCAGGGTGCCGCGACCTCGATCTACCTGGCGAGTTCGCCAGAGGTGGCCGGCGTGAGCGGTGCCTACTTCGCCAACAAGCGGGAGAAGCCGTCATCGAGGTCCAGCTATGACCGCGAACTGGCCCTCAGACTCTGGGAGGTCAGTACCGTGCTCGTGGGCATTCGACCGAACTATGACCAGTCTCTCGACACAGAGCAGCGATGAGGTTCGGCGTGGAGCTGACGTGCCCACCCGATGCCGGCCGAACCCTCCGAGCCG
This sequence comes from uncultured Actinomycetota bacterium, assembly GCA_963794405.1. Taxonomy (GTDB): domain Bacteria; phylum Actinomycetota; class Actinomycetes; order Propionibacteriales; family Propionibacteriaceae; genus Microlunatus. The sequence continues at coordinate 1,208,861 of CAWCDP010000009.1, read as the reverse complement.
ACAAGACCGCAGCGCCCTGAGAACCAATCCGCCCGCGAATGCCGCGGACGGGCCGTGAGCGCAGTCGGACAACCGCTCCGACAACTCACTCCGACCCTGATCGCGTAGCAGCAATTACCTCTGCTGTTGACCTCCTCGTAACTGCGCCTGGTCCAGCATGATGAGGCGGTGACCACCAGCAACAAGCAAGAACTGTCCATCCGGCCCGCGACCAGCGGCGATGCGCCGAACCTCGACGGCGTACGAAAAGCAGCGTTCGCTCCGGTGTTCGCATCCTTCCGCGAGCTGCTAGGAGCTGAGATCGCCCAGGTGACACAGGCACGCGACGATGAGGAACAAGCCGAGTACCTGCGCACACTGCTCGCACCTGAATCGGATTGGGAACTCTATGTGGCCGAGATGGCCGGCACGGTTGTTGGCTTCGTGTCACTCCGGCTGAGAGAACGGACCATGACCGGAGAGATCGGCCTCAACGCCGTCCATCCAGACCACGCGGGGCACAACATCGGCACGAGCATGTACGACTTCGCGCTAGAACGGATGCGAAGCAGAGGCATGCGAGTCGCAACGGTCTCGACGGGCGGGGACGTAAGCCACGCTCCGGCACGTCGCGCCTACGAGAAGGCTGGGTTCGTCAAAGGCATTCCCAGCATCTGGTTGTGCCAGGCGCTGTAGGCCATCCGAAAGCCCGCCACCCCTGCCATGGACGTGGTTGCCGCGTAATCAGCGGCATCCACGATGTCCCGTCATCTTCAGGTCTCCCTCGTCATGCGTAGGTCTGGGGTCCGCATCCCCATGGCGGCTCCACCAACGGTCCTGGTCATTGGTGACGGTGTATCCGGACCGGCCCCTCGCATCGTCAGGCGGTCGCGGGATAGATCAGGACCGTTGCCCAGGCTTCACAAGCGCGGCCGGCACCGGCGTCACCGAGTCCGTCGTTCGATCGTGCCTTCACCGAGACCTGGGAGGGGTCGACGCCCAGGGCGCCGGCCAGGTTCGTGCGCATCCCGTCCAGGTGTGGCCGCAGCTTCGTCGTGCCGAGAACCACGAAGGTGTCGACGTTGGCGATCTCGTATCCCGCAGCTCGGACCAGGCCGGCGAGATGCTCAACGAAATCAAGACTCCGCGCATCCTGCGCCTCCGGGTCGTCCTCGGGAAAGTGCGTCCCGAGGTCCCCGTCAGCGAGAGCGCCTGCGAGCGCGTCGACCAGGGCGTGGCTGAGCACGTCTCCATCCGAGTGAGTGTCGAAACCGGAGGGTGACGGCACGACGACACCACCGAGAACCAGCGTGTGCCCCTCGGACAGGCCATGCACATCGTGCCCAGACCCGATGCGAAACGGCTGCTGCATCGGCCAACCGTAGACCGGTTCCATGGTTGGTCTGCGCGAGGTCAACCAGTGTGGTGCCCCACGTTCGCGTCCCCTGCACCGCGGGGTTCCCTCACGTCCACCACCAATGGCCTCCGGCCGTTCGTCATCGGCGAGAACCGTCAGCGCACCCCAGACTCCCGGTGTGTCCGCCCTAACTGGGTATCAGGCTGAAGGCGTCTTCTTCCTCTTGCGCGTTGTGGAGCCGCATGATGGCGTACAGGCCGTAGAGCAGTCGGCGAAGCTCGATGACGTCCTCAGGCTGAACCGCGTCGTCGTCGAGCTCGCTGAGCAACCGCCGCAACCGTCCGACCTGGTGCTCGATCTCGGCGTGGGTTCGGGTGATGGCCGAGGTTGCCACGGTTCCGCCGAGCGCACGTGCGACGATCGGGACGAGCAGGTCCTCGTCGGCGCGCTCGTGGGGGAGTACTTCGGTCTCGAGCCGTGCCAGCAGGGCACGGGTCGCAGCCAGGTCGGCATCGCGCGTAGAGAGACCGTCCGCTGCACTGCGGATCTGCTCGACGACCGCCAGGGTGGCGTCGTGCTCGACCTTCAGCCGCCGGACGGCGGCGACATCTGGCGTGGCCATCTGGACCGTATGTCGTTTGCCGGGGAGAACGGCCCGCAGCGCGACCCCGATGGCCAGGACATCGATGAGCTCCTGCAACACCGCACCGGCGGCGGGCGGCAGCAGGCCGGCCGCTGCGACGACCATGGCCACGAGGGACAAGCCCATGCCGAGGAGCACCGCTTGCAGGGCGATGCGCTTGGACCGCTGGGCGATGAGGATCGCGTCCGCGATCGCGTCGACACGATCGACGGTCAAGACGACATCCGCGGTCTCGGACGACGCTGTCGCACCGCGTGATGCGAGAGCCACGCCGACGCCGGCGGTTGCGAGCGCCGGCGCGTCGTTGACTCCGTCGCCGACCATGATGGTCGCCGCTCGTGCACTTTCGGACTGGACGGCGGCAAGCTTGTCGGCTGGGTCGCAGTCGGCCAGCACTGTATCCACGCCGACGATCCGGCCGACCGTGTCGGCGGTGTCTGCCCGGTCCCCGGTGATCAGGACCACCCGTTGGATGCCGGCATCGCGCAGACCACGGATCATCCTCGGCGCGTCCGGCCGAATCATGTCCTCGAGCAGGAGGGCACCGGCGGGCTGGCCGTCGACGGCTGCGAAGACGATGAGGGAGCCCTCCAGGTCCGCACGGCGACGTGCCTGCCGGGCCCAGGCCGGGGGGTCGCCCGGGATGATCCAAGACCGCTTGCCGAGCCTCACGTCGTGGTCTCCGACGCGTCCGTGCAGACCGTACCCGTGCTCCTCGGTGACCTCCTCGGGCATCTCCAGCGGCAGTCCACGGCGGTTGGCCGCGGTGACGATCGCGCTGGCGAGGACGTGGGGTGAGACCTGGTCGAGCGAGGCGGCCAACCGCAAGATCTCGTCGGCGTCGACGCCGTTGCCAGCGGTGAGGACGTCGGTCAGGACGGGCTTGCCCAGGGTCAGCGTTCCGGTCTTGTCGAACAACATCACCCGGCCGGATGCGAGCCGCTCCAGCGCGCCGCCCCCCTTGACCACGACCCCGATGCGTGCAGATCGTGACAGACCGGAGATGAAGGCGATCGGTGCCGCCAGCAGCAGCGGACACGGTGTGGCCACGACGAGAACGGCGACCGCACGGACCGGATCCCCACTCAACGCCCAGGCTGCAGCGGCCAGCACCAGGGTGAGCGGAACGAACAACACGGCGAGACGGTCGGCGGTCCTGACGAAGGGCGCCGACGCTGCCTGCGCCTGCTCCACGAGGCGGACCAGGCCGGCGTAGGTGGAGTCGGCAGCCACCGCCGTCGCCACCAGATCCAGAGGGGCGCCGGCGTTGACGACGCCGCTGCGCACGTCGTCTCCGGCGAGACGCTCGACGGGAAGCGCTTCCCCGGTCAGAGCAGACTCGTCCAGAGATCCGCTGGTGAGAAGCCTGCCGTCCACCGGGACGACTTCCCCAGTCCGCACCAGTAGACGGTCGCCACGCACGACGTCGGCCACCGGAACCTCCACCACGCCATCCGCTACCCGGCGTTGGGCCGTTCGTGGGGATCGCTCGAGCAACAGGGAGAGCTCACGACGGGCGCGAGCCTCGGCGCGCGCTTCCAGAAGCTGACCCGAGGCCAGCATCACCGTGATCATCGCGCCGGCGAACGGCTCTCCGACCACCAGGGCGCCGGCGAGGGCGAGGACGGCGATGATGTCGACGCTCAACTGGCGGCGACTGATCGCCGCAAGGGTCCAGGCTGTGGATGCTGCCAAGCCGAGCAGGGTGCCGGCATTCCAGACCAGGGTCGCGACCGATGCGTAACTCAGCAGCCAGGCCACGCCGCCGATCAGCAGCAGCAGCGTGGAGGCGAGGAACAGCAGCAGCTCCTTGTGCGTCAGCACACGCTTCACGACTCGATGCTGACGCACAGAAGCCGTTGCCGCTCCGGTCAAAGGTCCCAATCTCGACGACAATGGTCATCAGCCGCCCCGAGCACCTACCGACACAGGAACAGGCGTGCACGCGGCAGCGCTGGATCTATCCGCTACGAGATGAAGGCTCACTTCGCTCGCCGACTGGACTCCAGGAAAGGGATCGATCCAGCGGCCAAGGACCATCATGCGACGGTTGCCCTAGGGAACTCTGTGTGGACTGGTCACCCAGCGGGCTCGACAACAGGAACAGGCTCCAGGGCCGTAAGGCGTAGTTTGAGCGTTCTATCCGTCGAATACGCGTCAGAGAGAAGGCAAATGAGCGGCAAGAAGGTCAAGAAGCTGTCCGCGACCAACAAGGAGTTGAGCAAGGAGATAACCGCCCTGCGCAGTCAGCTGACCAGATCGGAGGCGAAACTAGCCAGGACCGAAGAGCGCGCGAAGCGCTGGAAGACCGAGACGGCCGCGGCACGCACTGCCGCCTCCCGGTCAGATGCCCGAGCGGAGAAGCTGCAGCGCAAACTTCATCGTGCCGTCGCCGACCTCGAACCGCTCAAGGGCGCCTCACCCGCGGACGCCGCGGCAACGAACCGCCCAGCTGCCGAAGCCACCACCCCCGACGGCGTCACCATTCCCGACTCGACATGGACCGTCCCCCAACTCCGCGCAGAGGCCCGCGCACGGGGACTGACGGGCCTATCAGGTAAGCCGAAGGCGCAGATCCTTGCCGCGCTGACGAGGGCGGCGGAGGAAACGGACCCTGATGCTGCGTCGTGAGTAGTGTCTGTACTCCTTCAAGCGCGGCCTGCGCCGCGATCTGGTTGCGCGCGGACTCCGTGTCCTCGCTGCGCTGCGGTACTCGCCGCGCGCAACCAGGATTGGCGTGTTCCTCCTAGTGAGCAAACCGCATGGACAGGACCCCTAAACCTCTAGACCGATCAGCGAGCCCGTCGTCACCGAGGATCCAGACGTTCGATTGAACGTTACGTCGGCTTCATCAACTCCACCTTCGCACCCAACAGCTTAACTCTGATCGCCTCGCAAAAAGCTTCCAGCGAATGCGGGTAAACAAATGAGTGTTGTCCAGTATCGGCCAGTTCATCTCGGTCCAAATTCGCCGGCCGAGCGTTGCATGGCCGAGACCGCTCGGGGGTTCAACGCCAACTGCGGGGGACCTTGGCCGTCCGTGGCCTCCGAAGGCCGCAGCGGCCAGGCTTCTCCAGGTTCTGGCCGGGGCTGACCAGGGGAGGGTCGCGGCGATGGCCCGGCGGCTCGGGTGCCCCGGAGTCGGGCGATCTTGTCGTGGCTGAGCGGGTTGGGCCGGACCGGGAGCAACTCGCGGGTGTCGAGGTCGCAGAACACCAACGTGTCGGGCTCGATCCGGATCCCGACCTGGCAGGTCAGGGTCCAATGCATGATGCGGTCGGTCGGAGTTGTACTGGTCGACGAACACGTCGATCGCTGCTTGCGCAGCTCGTGCTTCGGAACACATCGCCCGCGTCATCCTGCGTGACGACTCGATGCAGACATTCAGAAGATGTTGGAGGGCTTGAGCGTGACCCGCCGCATTCAAGGGCTCGACTGCACGTACGGCTTCCGCCGCGATCCCGACGAAGTAGCTGAGGCGGCGACCTTCAGCAGTCGACTCATTGACAAGTCGGGCCCGACGCGGGACTGTCTTTGGGAGAGCCCAGGAAGCCGGTGGATACCATGCCGTCGGCCGTGCCCTAGACCCTCATCCAGTGCAAGGTGGCGGTGAGCCGTGAGCAGCTCGTCCCAAGCGGAGCCAGTCAGCCCCGCGCCCGCGAAACACCTGTCGCTGCGCGGAGCCGTGTTCCTGGGTGTCGGCGCCATGGTCGGCGCGGGGATCTTCGCGCTCCTTGGCCAGGCCGGTGCCATCGCCGGCGCCGCGGTCTGGATCTCGTTCATCATCGCCGGGATCATGTCGGCTGCCCTCGGCTACACCTTGGTGAAGTTCGGCCAGCGCTACCCCTCCTCCGGCGGTCTGATCGTGTACTTGCTGCACGGATTCCGGAGCCGTCGGCTGGTCGGTGTGGCCGCATGGCTGGGATATCTGACCGCTGTCGTCGTCGTGTGCGCCATGGTCGCGATCTCGTTCGGCGATTATGCAGCAGCCATGTTCTTCGGTGCTCCGTCCGGCGGCACCGCGTCGAAGCTCTGCGCAGTGGTTGTCGTCGTCGGCGCCACGGTCATCAGCATCGCCGGACCGCGGGTGGTCGACAAGATCCAGTCCTGGATCGTGTGGCCGCTGCTGCTGGTGTTCCTCGTGTTCATCATCGCCACCATCGGCAAGTTGAACCTGGCCCTGCTCAGCCCCACCCAGTACCCGTCCTGGAGCCAGATCCTGGCTAGCGTCGCCCTGACGTTCTTCGCGTTCCTGGGATTTGCTGTCATCTCGTTCGCGGCTGGAGATCTCGCCAACCCCGAGCGCGAGATCCCCCGCGCCATGTACGGTGCGCTGGCGATCACGACAGTCCTCTACGTCTTGGTCTCGCTCTGTGTGTTCGGCACCCTCAGTGTCGACGACGTGATCAGGTTCGGACCGACGGCGATCGCCGAAGCCGCTCGACCCACCCTCGGCAATGCCGGCTTCGCGCTGATGGCCGTCGCAGCGCTCCTCGCGACTGCTTCGTCGGTGACTGCAACCCTCTACGCCTCCGCCGGGCTGACCAAGAGTCTGGCCAAGGAACGGATCTTCCCGCGCGTCTTCGGCGTGGAGTCACGACTGGGCCGCCATGGTGGTCTGCTGATCAGCATGATCTTGGTGATCCTGTTCGTCACGGTCCTGGGATTGGGTGCGCTGGCTTCGATCGGCAGTGCTGTTTCGCTGGCGGTATTCGTACTCGTGGCGATCGGTGCTTTTCGACTCCGCATGGAACTGCACGCGCGCTCTGGCATCGTCCTCGCCGCGATCTCGATCGCAAGCATCGTCCTCGTCGGCTTCATCGTCGATCTTGCTCGAAACGACCTCCGCTCCTTGGTGATCGCGATCGTGCTCGTGATCATGGCGCTGTTCGCCCAACTGGCAGTCGAAGCAAGTCAGCGACGCCGCTCGGCCACCTCCGGGCGCCGATGAGATCTCACCAGCCTTGGACGATAGTGAAGACCGGCTGACTGCTTCCTTGCCCCGGAGGCCCGTCGCGTTCAGACGGGGCGCAGAACCCACCTGACCGAAGCGCGTCCCAAAGGACGCTGGCTGCAACCGCTGGTGTCGCGTTGGACGAACTCATGACCACCGTCGACGCCGGCGGGATCTACGTCAGGGAGCTCACCGGCGCCGACGGCGTCTACAGCGTAAACAGTCACTGGTTCGGTGTCGCGGCGCCCCGCCTCCGCGCACCTCTGGCTGCGGCCACCAGAGCACCCTCGTGCAGCACCATGACGACCTCTTCGGCCTATCGGAGGCGGAGGGCGAAGGATCGCAGCGGTCATTCGGCGCGGTGCACCACCGCAAGCACGGTCAGCGCAAGGATCTTGAGGTCCAGGGCCACCGACCAGTTCTCGATGTAGTAGTTGTCCCACTCCGCGCGGTCGGCGATCGATGTCTGGCCGCGGAGGCCGTTGACCTGCGCCCAGCCGGTGACACCGGCCTTGACGCGGTGGCGTTCGCCGTAGCGCTGGATCTGTGCGTCGAAGAGCTCGACGAACTCCGGTCGCTCCGGCCGTGGGCCCACCAGACTCATGTCGCCCTTGATGACGTTGATCAGCTGGGGCAGCTCGTCCAGGGACGTCCGCCGCATGATCTTGCCGATCCGGGTGCGGCGGTCCACACCTTCGACGCCCCCGGGCGCCTGCCCGTCGGCCAGGGTGAACTGGGCGTCAGAGGCGCGGGGCGGACGCATCGAGCGGAACTTGAGGCAGTCGAAGACCTGTCCGTCGCGTCCGACGCGCGGTTGGCGGAACATGATCGGCCCGGGCGAGCTGAGCCGGACCAGGAGCATCAGGGTCAGGAAGATCGGCGAGATCAGCAGCAGCCCGACCGCGGCCAGAACCCGATCGCCGAAGTGCTTGATGAAGGTGAACTGCCAACCCCGCGGATTGGTGTGGGGCACCGCGAGCAACGGCAGACCGCCGACGTGCTCGACGCGTACGTACCTCCCGACGGAGTCGAACATCCGCGGGACGACCCAGACCCGGAGCCCATGGCCTTGGGCGACGCGGACCATCGAGGTGAGCAGCTGATCCTGGGTTCGGGAGAAGGCGATGATGATGCCTTCGGCACCGGTCCGACGGATGGCCTCGTTGATGTTCTCCGGGGCCCCGAAGTAGGGGAACTCGGCGGGGTCGCCCTCGTACTCTGAGCCGAACCACGGCGGCTCCGCATCGACGAGGCCCACCGCTGTCAGCCCGAGCTCGGGGTTGGACCGCAGACGTTCGATGATCCGATGGGCCACCCTGCCGTTGCCGACGATGATGACCGGTGACACCAGATGGTCGTGCCGTCGTAGACGGCGTTGGACCACCGCTCGAACGGCGCGGCACAGCAGCACCACCACTGCCGCACAGACCCAGAGCTTGGTCATCGTGCGCCCTAGCAGCCCGGGTACGCCGAGGAGGATCATGAAGCTCAGCAGCAGCATCGCCGCGAGTGCCTGTCCGGCCAGGACCGGCCCGATCTCGTCGAGGAAGCGGCGATTCAGCTTGCGACGGTAGGTCTTGCGCAGCGCGAGCACCGAGATGACCAGCGGCACGTAGAGCGCCAGGAGCAGTGGTGACGGAACCTGCTCCTCGGTCATCGAGGCCCACCACGCGCCGAGGGTGATGCCGACGGTGGTCGCCACCACGTCGATCGACACCGTGATCATCGTGCTCAGAGGGTTGGTCCTGGCCCGTTCGCCGAGGGTCTTCCGGGGCGGGCGCACCTCGGGCAGAACAGGTGCCTCCACCGCAGAGCTCTCGTGTTGCCGCAGGGACATCACAGCTCACGTTCTCGGCGCGCGAGCACCCCGTGCGCGACCCTCCGGAGCGCGTTCATTCGACGAAGATCTTTGCCCGCGCCACCGCGGTGAGGTCTTCGAGGATCTGGATCTGGCTGCCGGTCCAGTGGCGCGGCTGACCGTCCCAGGCGCAGAGCGTGCCAACCGCGTGACCCTGCTGATCGATCAGCGGGATGCCCGCGTAGGAGCGCACACTTCCGTCCTGCACCATCGGGTTGCCGGCGAGCAGCGGGTGCTCCGACGCGTCGTCGACGATCATCGGCTCACCGCTGGCCACCGCGTACTTGCAGATCGACTGTTCGAGAGGGCGCCTCCGCACGAATCCGTCGTCCTCGTTGCAGCCCACGATCACCTGCTCGTCCTGGTCCACCAGCGAGATAGCTGCGTAGTGGGTCCCCAGTGCCTCCGCGGCGAGCGCCGCGAACTGGTCGAGCGCCAGGCGCGGGGGATCATCGAGGAGGCCGGTCCGCTCCAGCGCGGCGACTCTGTCGGGGTCGGACAGCACGGAGTCCATGAGCGCATCGAGCGTGCTCTGCACCTCTCCCAGCTGACCGCCCGCGTTCCGCACCGCGAGGTTGTCGAGCGCGGCAGCGGCGATCACCTCACGGACGGCCTGGCGGTCCGCAGGGCGCCCACGGTCATCGTCGACACCTGCGCTCCCGGCCTGGGAGGCGCCGCCGTCCGCGGCCGGCTCCGGCATCGCGTCAGTCACGGCTCGATCGTAGATTAATTGGCTTCCCGGCGATACCGAGGGTCGGCCGATCCGCGGGTCGCACAGCAGTCTGATGAGCCCACCGGCGGTGTCACGGCTGGTCTGCCCCCGGGCCGGGTGGCTGACTCGAGCAGATCGCCGACCCGATCCCTACTCCGCAGCTGAGGTGGGTTTCGGCTTCAGCCACCTGACCAGCAGCGGGAACGGGTAGATGACCACCAGGACGCCGATGGTGATCCCGACCAGGTTGTAGGCCACCCGGGTCAGCACGTTCTCGGTGCCGGTCGAGAGGTCGTTGGCGGTGTAGAGCAGCAGGATGGTGGCTGTGTAGAAGAGGGGCATCTTGCCGAGCACGGTCAGCTTGAAGAGTCCGTTGAGCACGGCGAACAGGGCACCGAACCAGACGACGATCGTCGGATCGGTGATGAAGGCGAGAGCGATCGAGGCCAGGACGGCGCCGCCCAGGGTCCCGAAGAACCGGGCCCAGGCGCGCTTCTGCGACAGCTTCTCGTCATAGCGCACGACGTTGCCGACCGCACTCGGCGCCCAGCCGATCTTGGCGAAGCCGGCGGCGTACGAGACCGCCAGGGCCAGGGCGGTGCCGATGCCCATCCGCAGCCCCTGCTCGCTGAGCTCGGCGGTGCTCTGGTCCTCGTTCACCGGCGGCGGGGGCACCGGCTTCCAGAACGGCAGCAGCGAGATGAGGGCGGACCAGCCCAGCACGAAGGCGAACACCAGGAAGTTGGCCGACGCCTTCTCCGGCGAGCCGGTGTTGAGTCCGGCCGTGTAGATCATCACCAGGGTCAGCGAGAGCGGTCCGCCGACCTTCCACGAGGTCAGGAAGCTCAGGTTCAGGCAGACGAAGAAGGTGAAGATCACCGCCACCCACGGGTAGGGCGACACGGCCCCGCCGATCAGGTAGAAGCCGAGACCCAGAGCGAGGATCAGGGATCCCATCACGAAGCGCCCGGCCAGTCGTTTGGGGAGGAACAGCGAGCTGAAGAAGAACGCGCCCTGACCCAGGGTCACCAGATAGCTGGTCCGATCCATCGCCGTGGCGATCAGCATCGGCAGCAGGCACACCAGCGCACGCAACGCCTCGGTCCACATCAGCGGTAGCGCCCGCCACCTGCTCATCACGTCGGCCATCACGGGCCCTGCCTCTCGTCGTCATCACCGCCTGCGCCCACCCGTGTCGGCGCGCCGCAGCGCCGAGACCGGACGGACCTCCCGGACGCTCACCTTCGACCGGCCGCTCCGATGATGGACCCGAGTCCGGACCCGCCGCACCATCCAGACAAGGTGAAATCGAGCCCCACCGCCCTTCGATCGCCCGCCCCTCGAGTCGCGGGCCACGACGGAGCCCTCACGGCTTCACCCCAACGGGGTGACGTCAACACGCCCGATCTGGTCGAGGCTGGAGTTCCACGCCAGAAGGGGTTCGACCGATGAGAGTGCGCCCGGTCCGGCTGAACGGCGCCGTCGCCGGCCTGTTCGTCGTCGGGTCGTTCTGCTTCGTGCTGGGCTCGGTGCCGGCGTACGTCAGTCTCGTGGGCGGCTTCGTCGACGACGTGACGTACGTGGTCGGCTCGATCTTCTTCACCTCCGCGGCCCTGTTGCAGCTGCTGCAGGCTCACGATCCGGCGCTGACCGAGGTGGATGAGCGGAGACAGAACGAGCCGGTGCCGCTGGTGCTCTGGCGGTGGCGACCTCATGACCGCGGTTGGCTGGCCGCCGTCAGTCAGTTCCCCGGCACGCTGTTCTTCAACGTGAGCACCGCGGCCGCGCTCGCCCACAACACCTCGGTGCAGTACGTGGACCGCCACGTGTGGCGCCCCGACTTCGCCGGCTCGGTCCTGTTCCTGGTGGCCAGCGTCTTCGGCATCCTCGCCATCGGCCGGCTGCTTCACCTTCCGCCCGCGATCGCTCCCGTGGTGGACGGCCTGGCTCAACATGACCGGATCGATCCTGTTCATGGCCTCGGCGCTGGCGAGCGTGGTGCTGCCCGCGACCGGTGAGGAGCTGTCCTCGAGCATCGCTGTGGCCGGGACCCTGCTGGGCGCGGCCTGCTTCCTGGTCGGAGCGGCGCTGTTGATCCCGGGCTGGCGGGTCGCCGTCGCGGACCGTCCGGCCGCCGTGCTCGAGCGGCGACCGACGCCATGAGCGACCAGGACCGCGACCCGTCGAACCCGTATGCCCCCCAGAACCACGTAAACAACCCCACTGACCCGATCGAAGGAGCACACCCAGATGCCTGATCCGTCCAACGACCCCGCCGCCCTGTTCGGGAACCGCTTCATCACCCAGGAGGTGCCGAGCAAGCTCTTCCCCGACGACGGCATGCCCGCCGCCGACGCGATGCGGCTGGTGGCGGAGGACCTGGCGATCGAGGGCGACCCGGCCCGCAACCTGGCCACCTTCGTGACCACCTGGATGGAGCCCGAGGCGCAGCGGATCATCGCCGACAACCTGCATCGCAACTTCATCGACCACGCCGAGTACCCACGGACCGCCGAGATCGAGCAGCGCTGCATCCGGATGCTGGCGGACCTGTTCCACGCGCCGGGGGAGACGACGGGCGCGCGCACCCAGGGTTCCTCCGAGGCGATCATGCTGGGAGCGATGTCGCTGAAGTGGAAGTGGCGCGAACGCCGCCAGGCGGCGGGTCTGTCCACGACGAACCCCAACCTGATCTTCGGCGGCGACGTGCACGTCGTCTGGGAGAAGTTCTGCCGCTACTTCGACGTCGAGCCGCGGATCGTGCCGCTCCAGCCGGGCAAGTACACGATCGGCCCGGAGGACGTCGAGCCCCACATCGACGAGAACACCATCGGCGTCGCCGCCGTGCTCGGGACCACGTTCACCGGGCACAAGGACGACATCATCGGCATCAACGACCTGTTCCTGCGGATCAAGAGCGAGCGGGACCTGGACGTCCCGTTGCACATCGACGGCGCCAGCGGCGGGTTCGTCTGGCCGTTCCTCTACCCCGACTCGCTCTGGGACTTCCGCCTGGACCAGGTCCGCTCCATCAACGTGTCCGGCCACAAGTTCGGTCTGGTCTATCCCGGCGTGGGCTGGCTGATCTTCCGGGAGAAGTCCGACCTGGCGCACGATCTGGTGTTCGAGGAGAACTACCTCGGCAAGACCGACGCCACCTTCACCCTGAACTTCTCCACCGGCTCGTCGATGGTGCTCGCGCAGTACTACAACTTCGTCCGCTACGGCCGCGCCGGCTACTCCTACATCATGTCCAACATGAAGGAGAACGCCCGGCTGCTGGCGGAGCGGCTGGCCGAGCTCGGCAAGTTCGAGCTGATCGGCGCCGACGAGGAGCAGCTCCCGCTGGTGTCGTTCAAGCTCGCCCAGGACGAGGGGTACGACGAGTTCGACCTGTCCTGGCAGCTGTCCGCCGAGCGCGGCTGGATGGTCCCGGCCTACACCCTGCCGCCGAACGCGCAGAGCGAGACGATCATGCGGGCGCTGGTGAAGGAGACCCTGAGCCGGGAGCACGTGGAGACGCTCGCCCGGGACATCGACGAGGCCTGCAAGACCCTGGCCCGCAAGGGCGGCGCACACGAGTCCGAACGGCAGAAGATGGTGACCGGACCGGGCCACTGACCGATGGCTGTCTGAACGTGCCCTGAGCAGGGACGAAGAATGCGGGTGACGGTCCGGCGATCTTCGCTCGGACCGCATCACCGGCACCCCCAGAAGTGTCCACTGGAAGAGAGCGCGGTCATGGTCGTGGCAGCGCTCGAGGATTCCGCTGAACGCCACTGATCGGGAGAGAGCGATGAGCACCCACGTCCACCGCGATGGAGCGCACAAGATCATCGTGCAGGACGACGCCGGCCGGGAGGTGGCCCTGATCAGCCAGGACCACACCCTCATGATCACCACCACCGATGCCGGACCGCGGCTCACCCCGCAGATGGCGCACGACCTGGCTGACGAGCTCCACCAGTGGGCGACCTGCCAGCAGACCGTACGGTCTGCTCGACAGGGCCCTCGTCGTGAGGCGCCGGCGGAAACCGCAGCCCCTCTGGACGAGACGCCCTGACGGTCTGTTCGACGTGCGGGGCCGAGGACGCACTGCTCCGATAGGCCCGCCAGGCAGTCCCGTACGCTTCCAGCCCGGCAGTCCCGACCCGTGCAGCCGCCGTACGGAATCCGCGGCCACCCGTACCAAGCACGGACATCTGCCCCGGGACGTATCCACAGCGTTGCTTCAAGCCCTTCTTCCCTATGGGCCTGGATCTGCTGCCGTTCCTCGGCATCACGGCGCTGGTGATGGCGGTGCCGGGACCGTCGGTCCTGTACGCGATCACCCAGCGACTCGAGCGCGGACGGTCGGCCGCGGTGATGGCGGTGCTGGGACTGGAGACCGGCCTGCTGGTCCACGTCCTCGCCGCCTGCCTGGGCGTCTCGGCCCTGATCGCGGCCTCGCCCTCGATGCTCACCGCGCTCCGTCTTGCCGGCGCCGGCTACCTGGTGCTGCTCGGACTGCGCCAGCTCGGCGTACGCCTGCCCCGACCGTCCTGGTCCGGTCACTCCCTGTCGTGGCCGACACGCTGTCCCGGCCAGGTCACCCCGAACCGGTCGCTCTGCCGCCGAAGCTCGGGGTCACAGACGCGCTCTCAGCCGGCACCCTCCTGCTGGCACCGACCGTGCGCAAGCAACCCGTACGGCTCTGGCCGGTGTTCCGCGCCGGACTTCTGGTGGATCTGCTCAACCCGAAGACGATGCTGTTCTTCCTCGCCCTGCTGCCGCAGTTCGTGCCGAGCGGCGATCTACAGTCCGTCGGCCGGCGCCGTGATGGTGGTCTGTGTGGTGGGTCTGGGGCTGCTGTTCGACGGCGGGTACGCGGCAGTGGCCGGCGGGCTGCAGCGACGGCAGGGTCTGAGGGTCGTCCGTCGGTGGGCGCCGTCCCTGGCCGGCGGCTGCTTCCTCGCCCTCGCGGCCGTCACCTTCCTGGGCTGACACCTCTCCACGCGGCGTCAGCGAGAGGGGTGGCGGCAGGCCCGCGCCGACCACTGACCACGAGGGCGCACGTCGCCCGCCGGAGCACTCGGGTGCGCTAGACATGTCCTGTGAGCAAGCGTGCCCTCATCCTGTCCGCCGGGGTCGGATCCGGCCACAACATGGCCGGCGCTGTCATCGAGCGGTATCTGAAGTCGACGCCGGGGGTCTACGCCGAGATCGTGGACGTCCTGGAGCTGTCCAACGACGCGTACCAGTACCTCTACGGCAAGACCTACTTCAAGCTCGTCGACGCCGTGCCGTGGCTGGTCGGCTGGGGGTACGAGGCGAACGACCCGCCCTTCAAGCTGAAGAAGCCGGTCGAGATGTTCGACCGGATCAACACGATGTCCACCGTGCGGCGGATCCGCAACTACAACCCCGACGTGGTGGTCTGCACGCACTTCCTGCCCGCCCGGCTGGCCGCGCTGCTGCTGGCCCGCGAGGTGATCACCGCGCCGATCTTCGTGGTCACCACCGACTACGACTTCCAGGGGCTGTGGCTGAACCCGCCCTTCAGCCGCATCTTCGTCGCGCGCGACGAGACCAAGGCCTACATGGAGGCCATCGGCGTCCCCGCCGACCGCCTGACCACCTCCGGCATCCCGGTGCGCCCGCTGTTCGGTGAGCCGGTGGACGCCGAGGCCGTACGGAAGCGCTACGACCTGGACGCCGACAAGCCGCTGCTGCTGGTGTCGGCCGGGGCCGCCGGTGGCAGCTACACCACGGCGGCGGTCAAGCAGACCCTGCGGATGACCAGCGACTTCCAGGCCGTGGTGATCTGCGGCTCCAACGCCGAGCTGAAGACCGAGGTCGAGAAGCTCGTCGTCGGCCGGGAGAACCAGTACCGGGTGCTCGGCTACTCCAGCGACATGCCCGACCTGATGCGGATCGCGTCGCTGTTCGTCGGCAAGCCCGGCGGGCTCTCCTCGTCGGAGTGCATGGCGGCCGGTCTGCCGATGGTGTTGATCAAGCCCATCCCGGGCCAGGAGGAGCGCAACAGCGACTATCTGCTGGAGCAGGGCGCCGCCGTCAAGTGCAACTACGAGGGAACGATCGGCTACAAGATCGACGAGATCCTCAGCGAGCCGGGTCGGCTGGAGCGGATGGCGGCGAGCGCCCGTCGGGTCGGTCATCCCGACGCCGCGGCGACGGTGGCGGCAGCGGTGTCCTCCGACGACGCGCCCCCGGTCTGGATCACCCGGGCCGCCCGGGAGTCGATGGTGGCGGCGAGTGAGCAGGGCATGTCGGTGGTCGACCTGAACACCGAGCAGCGCCTGATCACGCTCTATCACCAGGGCAGCGGTCGCTCGGCCGCGGTGATCACCCAGGAGCAGCTCGACTCACTCAGCCGGAAGGTCAGCGCCGACACCCTGACCCTGTCCTCCGACGACCTCGTCAACCAGCGCCGCTGGCGCCGCTCCGAGCCAGACCTGCTGCTCGAGCTGCGTCGAGCCATGGCCGACGCCACCGAGGTGACCTTCGACGTGCGCTGAGCCTGCCGGTCCGTTCGCCCCGACACCGGACCCTGCCGGTGGGAACCAGCAGGCAGGAGCCCGCGGTCAGGGTGTCGGACGGCCGGCGGCGCGTTGCGCAGTGGAACGATCGTGCAGCCGTTCGCTCTCCTTCACCAGCCGCCAGACGCTCACGCCCACGGTGGCGGCGCCGATCACGGTCAGGAGCAGCCGCCACGGTGGGCCACCGAGGTGGTCGCCGAACACGACAGAACCGAAGACGACGGCGGTGAGCACGTCGACCAGGTTCAGGGTGGGGACGCTGACCGACAACCGCGTGGCCGCGTACGCCCACTGGCTCAGCAGGAAGGCGCCGAGGCCCATCGGCAGCACCAGCCAGGTCGGCCAGTGCTCGAGCGGCAGGAGCCGGGGGCCCGGGGGATAGGACGTGGCCACACGCGGATCAGGAGCGGAATCGTTTGAGATACCCCTTGGGGGTATGTAGAGCTGGAACGCATGAGCACCCCGATGAAGATCGCGACGTACGCCCTGGCGTTGGTCGTCGTGTTCATCGCCGCTCTCGAGGTGGGCTTCCGGTTGCGTCCGGAGGCCGGTGCCTCCGTCGATGCCGGCGGCTCGGTCGAGCTCGACATCCGGCGGGCACGGGGGAGCCGACCACGGCGATGCCGGTCACGCAGGCGATGCGGGACAGCCGGGTGATGCCGGGCAGGCGGGGGACCCGACCGCGGCACCCGACCAACCGGAGGGGCTGTCGGCGGTCGTCGACGGCTACCGACTGGCCGTGCTCACGCCACGGCCGGCCGCCGGGCCCAGCACCGAGATCCGGCTGCTGATCACCGGACCGGACGAGCGTCCCGTGACCGCGTACGAGCTGGCCCACGGCAAGCGTCTGCACCTGATCGTGGTGCGCCGCGACCTGGCCGACTTCCAGCACCTGCACCCCACCCTCGACCCGGCCACCGGGGTCTGGACCACGACGATGGACACCTCGGCCGCCGGGACGTACCGGGTGTTCGCCGACATCGTGCCGACCGGTCACGAGGGTCTGACGCTGGGCACCGACCTGGCCGTCGCCGGTGCGTTCGCTCCCGAGGCCCCCGCGACGGCTGAGAGCCGGACGGCCACCGTGGACGGGTACGAGATCCGGTTGACCGGCGACGTCCGCGCGGGCCAGACCGGCGCGTTGACGGCCTCGGTGAGCAAGGACGGGCGCCCGGTCAGCGACCTCGACCCCTACCTGGAGGCGTACGGGCACCTGGTCGCCCTGCGGCAGTCCGATCTCGCCTACCTGCACGTGCACCCCGACGGCCACCCTGGCGACGGCACCACTTCGGCCGGCCCGACCATTGACTTCGCCGTCGAGGTGCCGACCCCGGGGATCTACCGCCTGTTCCTGAACTTCCAGCACGACGGCGTGGTCCGTACCGCGCCCTTCGTCCTCGCCGTGGAGAACTGACATGGCCCTCTCCGACCTGACCCCCGGCTCCGCCCGCCCGGACGGCGCCCGCGACGACGCGACCTCCAGCGTCGAGCTCACCATCGGTGGCATGACCTGCGCCTCGTGCGCGGCCCGGATCGAGAAGAGGCTGAACCGGCTGGACGGCGTCACCGCGGCGGTCAACTACGCGACCGAGAAGGCGACGGTCTCCTTCCCCGAGACCGTCCGGCCCGACGAGCTGATCTCGGTGGTGGAGCAGACCGGCTACACCGCGACCCTGCCCCGCCCGAGCGCCGCCGACGCCGAACCGGCCGAGTCGGACGCGGAGACCACACGCGACGCCGAGCTCTCGACGTTGCGTCAGCGGCTGATCGTCAGCGCCGTGCTGTCGTTGCCGGTGGTGCTGCTGGCGATGGTCCCGGCCTGGCAGTTCACCTACTGGCAGTGGCTGTCGCTCACCCTGGCCGCGCCGGTGGTCGTCTGGGGCGGATGGCCGTTCCACCGGGCCGCCTGGACGAACCTGCGGCACGGTGCGGTGACCATGGACACCCTGGTGTCGCTGGGCACCCTGGCCGCCTTCGGCTGGTCGCTGGTCGCTCTGTTCTTCGGCACGGCCGGGATTCCCGGCATGCGCCACGGCCTCGAGCTGACCCTGACCCGCGGCGACGGGCTCGGCTCCATCTACCTGGAGGCCGCCGCCGGCGTCACCACCTTCATCCTGGCCGGTCGCTACATCGAGGCGCGCTCCAAGCGGCGGGCCGGTGCTGCGCTGCGGGCGCTGCTCGAGCTCGGGTCCAAGGACGTAGCCGTCCTGCGGGACGGTGCCGAGGTCCGGATCGGGGTCGATCAGCTGGTGGTCGGCGACGAGTTCGTGGTGCGTCCCGGCGAGGCGATCGCCACCGACGGGATCGTCGAGCAGGGCAGCTCGGCCGTGGACGCGTCGATGCTGACCGGGGAGTCCGTGCCGGTCGAGGTCGCGCCGGGCGACCGCGTGGTCGGGGCCTGCCTGAATGTCGGCGGGCGGCTGGTGGTCCGCGCCACCCGGGTCGGGTCCGACACGCAGCTCGCCCAGATGGCGAAGCTGGTGGAGGAGGCCCAGTCCGGCAAGGCCCGGGCGCAGCGGCTGGCCGATCGGATCTCCGGTGTCTTCGTCCCAGTCGTCATCGGTCTCGCCGTGGCCACTCTGGGGTTCTGGCTCGGGATCGGAGCCGGTCCGACCGCCGCCTTCACCGCCGCGATCGCGGTGCTGATCATCGCCTGCCCGTGCGCGCTCGGCCTGGCCACGCCCCTGGCGCTGATGGTCGGTACGGGTCGGGGCGCCCAGCTGGGGATCCTGATCAAGGGTCCGGAGGCGCTGGAGTCCACCCGGTCGATCGACACCGTGGTGCTGGACAAGACCGGGACGGTGACCACCGGGGTGATGACGGTGGCGGCCGTGCTGACCGCCGAGGGGGAGGACGCCGACCGCGTGCTGGCCCTGGCCGCCGCGGTGGAGCACGCCTCGGAGCACCCGATCGGGCGGGCGATCACGGCCGGAATCGAGCCGTCCGCGTTGTTGCCGGTCCGCGACTTCGCCAACCTGCAGGGCCGGGGTGTGCGTGGAGTGGTCGACGGGCACGGCGTGCTCGTCGGTCGACCGTCGCTGCTGACCGCGGAGGGACTCGACCTGCCGTCCGACCTGGCCGGCGCGATCGAGCAGGCGCAGGCGGCCGGCCGTACGGTCGTCGCCGTCGGCTGGGACGGCGTGGCCCGCGGCGCGGTCGCGGTGGCGGACGAGATCAAGCCGACGTCGGCCGCGGCGGTCAGCCGCTTCCGCGAGCTCGGGTTGACGCCGATGCTGCTGACCGGTGACCATGCCGTCGTCGCGCGGGCCGTGGCCGGCGAGATCGGGATCGCGGCCGGTGACGTACGGGCCGAGGTGCTGCCCGCCGACAAGGTCGAGGCCGTCCGCGCCCTGCAGGCCCAGGGGCGCCGCGTGGCCATGGTCGGCGACGGGGTCAACGACGCGGCCGCGCTCGCTCAGGCGGATCTCGGGATCGCCATGGGCAGCGGCACCGACGTGGCGATCGAGGCCAGTGACCTGACCCTGGTGCGGTCCGATCTTGGGGCCGCGGTCGACGCCGTACGCCTGGCGCGCCGCACCCTGGGCACGATCAGGACCAACCTGTTCTGGGCCTTCGCCTACAACGTGGCGGCCCTGCCGCTCGCTGCCGCCGGGCTGCTGAACCCGATGCTGGCGGGTGCGGCGATGGCGTTCTCGTCGGTGTTCGTGGTGCTGAACAGCCTGCGGCTCCGCCGTTTCCGCGCCCTCTCCTGACCAGATTCGAACCGGGGGAGGTCAGGGCCTAGGGATCCGGACCGCCGTGTACGTGGTGGTCGGGGTCGGCGGAGTGCTGAACCGGGCGTTCGGCAGCCAGAGGCTCTTCCCGTACGCGGCGATCGTGGTCGGCACGTCGAAGTCGGGATCGGTCAGCGTGGTCTGCAGCCGGCCCGAGCTGCCGGAGCGGTCCAACCGGACGACGGCGACCTGGTTCAGCCGGTTCTGCACGGCGTACAAGGTGCGACCGTCCACCAGCAGACCGTCGCCATTTGTGAGTAGGGTCCCGCCCAGGTCCACCTGCGTGGCGTTCCCGGTCCGGGGATCGACCCGGAACAGGAACCCGGTGTTGGACTGCACCACCAGCAGGGAGCGGCCGTCGGGGGCGACGGCGATGCCGTTGGCGTTGATGACGCCGGCGGTCTGGGTCCAGGCGCCGGTCAGCGGCAGTCGCTGGATCGCCGTGGCCGGGGCCGGTCGACCGTGCCGGGTCAGCGGCACCCGGTAGAGCACAGCGCGGTTGGAGTCGGTGAACCAGGCGTCGCGGTCGGTCAGCACCACGTCGTTGACGAAGGACGGCCGCTCCGTGGTCGGGGCCGGGTCCGCCAGCGTGTACGAGGCGAGCACCCGGCCGCTCCGCACGTCGATGACGCGGGCGTTCCCGGCCACCCCGCCCGAGACGTAGAGCAGACCCGAGCTGTCGGTCTTCAGGCCCACCGACGGCGTTCCCGGGCCCTGGCTGATCACCCGACCCTTGCCGGTGCGCAGGTCGGCGGCGTAGATGTCGCCGTCGGCGCGGGACCCGAAGTAGGCGGTCCCCTTGTCCCGGCCGCGCTGGTCGATGGTGATCCCCTCGGGCTGGAACCCGTCGGGGAGCGAGATGACGTCGGGCGTCCGGTGGTCGCGGTGCCGGGCCTCGGCGGGAGCCGCCGCCGGCACCAGGAGACCGAGGGTCAGCACAGTCAGGGCGGCCCAACGGGTGAAGCCCCGCCGTCGCTCGGCCGGAGAGGAGGGGTGGTGTGCGCTGGTGCGGGGCGTCGACATCGACGACTCCTCACTGCCGGTGGGGTCCCGGCGATCGAGCCTGCCACGGGAGGTCGACCCACGTCACCACGTGCCACCCGGGCCCAGGGCAACGACGAGCCGGCTGGCGCCGGATCCCTGAGGTTCGACTCCGTCGGGCCCGCCGCTGCGGACCCGACCTCTGTTCGGACGGTCACCCCACAGTGGATTCACCCCGCCTCAGCACCCCGTCACCGCGGCGCGTGCGCCTCCATCTCCATCTGCGACGGCTCGTTGATGATGCCGACCTTCGCCACCTTGACGGTGCGGTTGCCGGCGGTGCCGCCGATCACGACCTTGCGGTAGGAGGTGTTGTTGCTCGTCTTCTTCTCGTACAGGACCTTGGCCGGGTTGGCCTTGATCTGGATGTAGTACGTCCCGTTGCGCAGGCCCTGCAGGTCGAAGGACTGCCCCGGCAGGTACTGCGCGTACGTGTCGCCCGAGCCGGCGTCCAGGACCTCACGCACCCCGAGAGAGGCCCGTTCGCCGCAGGAGGTGTGCAGGTCGGTGTTGTCGGGCTTCCAGTTCGCACCCTTGACCGAGTAGTCGACCGCGTCGGTGTTGGCGAGGCAGAACGCCTCCTTGGCGCTGCGCACGACGAGCTTCTTCTTCGAGTCGACCAACCGGTAGGTCGCGAAGTTCTGGAAGTGCCAGTGCTCGTGCCCGGCCCGGGCGTCCCACTCCATGCCGCCGACCCGGGCGTACCCCTTCTGCTTGCCGGACTTGGTGAAGAAGTACTGGTACGCCTTCATGTGGTCGGGATTCGGACTTCGACCGGAAGCCGTCGACCAGCAGCCGGCCGGGTCCACCGTTCCAGACCGTGGCACTGAAGGTGAGGTAGCGACCCCCGTCGACGCCGATGCCCCAGGCGGGCAGCGACCGCAGATCGGGCAGTGGCCCGGACGGCTTCGCCCGCTTGCCGCTGAGCTTCTTCGGCTGGCTGGCCGCCGCGGTGACGGTGCGTTGCTGAGCCGCCGCCCGCATGCTGGTGAGGCAACCCATCGGATCGTTCTCGTCGCACTGCTCGTCGGCCTTGACGGTGACCTTCACCGACACCGTGGACTTCTTCGTGGACAACCCCAGCGCCTTCCGGTACGCCGGGGAGACGGCGACCGTCGCCTGGTAGACGCCCAGCGGCAGGTCGGGGAAGGCGCTCCCCGAGTACTGGTCACCGGTCAACGGCACCGCGTAGCCGGACTGGATGCCCCAGACGGCGCCGAGCGAGTACGGGTTCGCGTCGCAGCCCGCCGGATAGGGCGACGTGGCCGGAGCACTCGGGCGCCGCCGGACCGGCTGGTAGGTGTTGGGACAGAAGGTCGAGCTCGACGTGGCGACCACCCGGCCGGCCGCGTTCCTGTACGTGGTGGTCGAGAACTTCGACAGCCCGGTGAAGTCGGCCGGTGTGGGCAGCTTCTTGTCCTTGCCCTTGCGGACCCAGGTGGCCTTGATGGGCTTGGCGTAGGAGGACCGCTTCGCCTTGACCTCGAAGTCCTTCTTCCCGGCCACCGCGTAGACCCCGAGGTCGCCGTAGAGGTAGGCGCCGCCTTCCTCGTCGGCGATGCGGTAGACCGTGACGCTGGACCTCGAGCGCTCCAGGGTGAGTCCTGAGGTGGCCGCGGCATCGGCGGTGCCGCCGACCAGTCCCGGACCGGCCAGGGCCAGTCCCAGCACCACCACCAGCGTCGCGCGGCGCACCCTTGCTCCCAGCGAACGGTTCATCATGCTCCTGACGTCGTCCAGGCCCGGTGACCTGTGCGGATTTTGTGCACCATAGCGCCGGGCGCCGACAGCGGGGGTGGCTTTTCGTCGGATTGTTCCTGCCCTCGAAGTGATGTGTGTGGTGAATTTCGGACCTGGGCGTCCGGCGCCGCCCGTGTGCGCCCGCGACGGCACCGGGAGCACCCTGATCCGACCCCGGAGTTCCCGGCGTCGACAGGATCTGCACAGCCGCGCCGGGTTTCCTGGAGGGGTGCTGATGCCCGACCGTCGCAACGCCCCCTCTGGCGTGCCCACCTCGACGGACGTCTCCGGGACCTACGACCTCGTGCTCGTCGGTGGGGTCCCGGGTGCGGGCAAGACCACCGCCATCGCCCAGGCGACCGACGATCTCGCCCACGTCGTCGCCATCGACCCCGAGCACGTCAGCTGGTGGCTGCGGCGCCGGCTGCCCGCCGGCGCGACCTATCGCTCGTACCGCTGGCTCGTGCACCTCGGCCACACCCTCCGCGTCCTCGCGCACCTGCTCGGCGGTCCGGTCGCGGGCCGCCGGCTGGTCGTCCACGATCCCGGTACGCGAGCGGGGCGTCGCCGACTCTTCCTCGGGCTCGCCCGTCTGGCCGGCTGGCGCACGGTGCTGCTGTACGTCGACGTCGACCGGCCCGACGCCCAGGCCGGACAGCTGCGCCGCGGTCGGGTCGTCAGCTCCTTCGACGAGCACTGGCAGAGCTGGCAGCGCCTCCGTCCCGCGCTGATGGCGTCGCCCGAGCGCGCCGGGGAAGCGCATCGCGATCAGCGGGGCGACCAGGCGGTTCAGGTCCAGGCGACCGACGAGCTCGTCGTGCTGACCGACCGCGCAGAGGCCGCCCAGGTCCTGCGCCGCCTCTGTCTGGCGGCCTGATCACCTGACGACCCAGTCGTCGGGCCCGCGGAAGACCGCCCGCGATCTCCGTCGTCGCGGTCTCAGTCGTCGCGGCGCCGGGCCGGCCCCATGCTCGGCAGCCAGAACACCAGCAGGGCGACGACCGCGACTCCCGCCAGGGCCATCACGTACGGCAGCACGAGGCCCAGCCCCTCGACCATGCTCCCGGTGAGGGCGAGCAGCTGCGCGAACACCTGGATGACCAGATAGCGCCGCAGCGGCAGCTCGAGCACCCGCAGCTCGATCCGGGCCCGCCAGGTGGCCTGCCCGGCGATGGCCGCGAGCTGCATCAGCAACGGCACGGCAGCCACCAGCAACGGTGTCCGCCAGGGCGCGACCGGGTCGGTGTCGAAGACCATCAGCAGTCCGAGCACCATCAGCAGGACACCGGTCACCAGGGTGCCCGGGGCACAGGCGATCGCGACCAGCAGCACCGTGACCACGACCCAGCCCGGCGGCCCGGTGACCACCAGCGACGCGCAGAACAGCCCGAGGGCCATCACCGCCAGGCGCAGCAGATAGCCGGGCACGGCCGCGCCCGTCCGGATCCGTACCGGCGGACGCCGTGCGTTGCTGCGGTCCGGCAGATAGGCCAGCACCCAGCTGCGGGTCCGGACCCAGAGCCGTCGAAGGCGCGTCCAGATCGGTGCCGGAAGCGCCGGCGGCGGCGCGGCGGTCGTAGATTCCGGCGCGCTGCTCATCGCCGTCCCCGCAGCTGACTCAACATCGCCAGCTCGAGCTCCGGATCGGTGCCCGGATCCATCCAGGCCAGCGTCTCCACGCCGACGGCCGCCAGCTGGTGGATCCGGTCCGCGCGCTCCATGGCCACGATCCGGTACGCGGTGTAGAGCCGCTCCGGGATGCCGGAGATGAGCAGCCGCGGCAGGATGTCGATGGCCAGCACCCGGTGCCCGGCCCGGCGCCAGGTACGGGCCATCGCCGCCGCGTCGTCGTCCAGGAAGGTGGAGAAGACCAGGATCAGCGCGCCCGACGGCAACCGCGGGATCCGCTGTCGAGGGGTCGGCTCGCCCTCGGGCTCGGCGAGGGCGAGCTGCTGACTCAGCAGCTGGAGCTGACGCCGACCGCCGGCCGGCGGGGCCGGGCGGCGCAGCTTGCCCAGATCCTCCAGACCGACCCGGTCGCCCGCGGACACGTACTGGCGGGCCAGCGAGACGGCCGCGTGCCGGGCGATGTCCAACGAGGTCGACTCGTCCTCCCGCAGCCGGGACGCGTCGCCCCAGGTGGAGACGCGCGGTCCGACCTGGTCCCGCGAGTCGATCACCAGCATCACCGTCGCGTCGGCGGTGGCGAAGGTCCGGCGGACGTAGAGCCGGTTGATCGTCCGGTCCGCCCGACCGCCGCGAGAGCGGTCCGCGGTCCCGAACACCGCCGGCGCCGTGTTCAGCCGGGCGGTCACCCGCCAGTCGATCCGGCGCAGGCGGTCGCCGGGGGCGAACACCGCCACGTCGTGCAGGTCACCGCCGGAGCCCGCCCTTCGTGACCCGTGCGGGCCGGTCAGACCCTGCAGCCGGAACGGCAGCGGCAGCTCCTCCAACGACCGCGCGTTGGGCAGGATCGTCATGGTGAGGGGCCGGTCGTTCGCGGCGCCGGTGCTGGTGAGGGCGTCGGCCGCGACGGCGCGGTGGGCGAGTCCGAACAGCTCACGGCGACCGGTGCGCACCGTCTGCATGGACACCCCGAGCTTCCGCCGCTCCGCGACCACCAGGACGTCGCTCGGGCGGTGCCCGGGAGCGCGGACGCGCAGGGCGAGCATGGTGGGTGTTTCGGCGGGGGCGATCTCGACCTCCGCGCTGACCGAGCCGGTCGACCCGGTCGGTTGGTCGTCGCCGACCAGCCGGGCGGTCGGCACCAGGCGGGGGCGTCGTGAGGTGCCCCAGGCGAGGCCGATCAGCAGGGGTGCCGCGATCACCACCACGTCGGGCCGTCGGGCGACGACGCCGAGCACCAGCAGCACCACCCCGCCGCTCAGCCAGCCGATGCTGGCCGGAGCCAGACGCCAGCTGCGCACCCGAGCCGCGGCGGCCTGCTCCGACAGCGGTCTCGGCCGGTCCTCGTAGCCCAGCTCGGCCCCGAAGCTCACCGCAGACGGCCGACGGTGGTCGGGCCCGGCACCTGGTCCAGCTGCGTGGCCACCACGTCCGCGGCCTGCAGCCCCGAGGCCCAGGTCTGCGGGTTGAGCGTGATCCGGTGCGCCAGCGCCGCCACCGCGATCTCCTTGACGTCCTCGGGCAGCACGAAGTCCCGGCCCGACAGGACGGCGAGCGCGCGGGCCACCAGCAGCAGCGCCAGCGAGCCGCGGGGTGAGGCGCCGACCTCGACGCCGGGGTGCCGCCGGGTGCTGGCGGCGACCGCCACGCAGTAGGTGACGATGTCGGGTGCGACAGTGACGGCCTCGACCCCGGCCTGCATCCGCAGCACCGTGGCCGGATCGACCACCGCGTCGACCGTCGCCTCCTCGGTCCGGCGGGCCAGGCGTCGCGACAGCACATCGGCCTCCGCCAGCCGACTGGGGTAGCCGACTGCCAGCCGGACCATGAAGCGGTCGAGCTGGGCCTCCGGCAGGGGATAGGTGCCCTCGTACTCGACCGGGTTCGACGTCGCCATCACGTGGAAGGGGCGGGGCAGCACGAAGGTGGTGCCCTCCACCGTCACCTGGCGCTCGGCCATCGCCTCGAGCAGGGCCGACTGGGTCTTGGGTGCCGTCCGGTTGATCTCGTCGGCCAGCAGCAGCCCGGTGAACACCGGACCGGGTCGGAAGGAGAAGAGGGCTTCGGCCGGGTCGTAGATGTAGGAGCCGGTGATGTCGGCCGGCAGCAGGTCCGGGGTGCACTGCAGCCGGCGGAACTCCAGACCGAGGGCCGAGGCCAGGCTGCGGGCGGCCAGGGTCTTGCCCAGTCCCGGTACGTCCTCGAACAGCACGTGCCCGCCGGCCAGCAGGGCGGCGAGGGCGATCCGCAGCGGCTTGTCCATCTCCACCACGACGGTGCCGACGCGGGCGAGGACGAGCTGAGCGAGTCGGGCGACCTCCGGCACGGACAACGGCTGCACGGGCTCGCCCGGCTCCTCGCCCTCCACAGTGACGGCGGTGGAGCTGGTCATCGTCGATCCCCCCTCGATCCGGGCCGGGCGGGCCCCTTCTTCTCGGCGCCGATCTTCTCCACCGCCGTGACGGCGGCCACGAAGTCGGCGTACAGCGGTCGTTCGTCCGGTTCGCTGACCACCCGGTACGCGGATTCGCCCAGGGCCGACTGGCAGGCGAGGTAGTCGCGCGGGTCGTCCAGGTCCAGACCACGCTCACCCAGCCGGTAGGCGGCGATCTGCGCCAGCCGACGGACGGACTGCCGCTGGACCCGCGACTCGTACCCCTGCATCGACCAGGACAGCCGGGCCACCTCGCGGCGCGCTCCGACGTCGGTACGGGAGTCGCCCGGGTCGGGCCAGTCTTGATGCGCGTTGACGGCCGGCGCGCGGCGGAGGCCGATGAGGGCCATCAGGCCGCCTCCGAGGGCGAGCGCGTGGATGACGTCGAGACCCATGACCCAGAGCAGCAGACCGCAGCCGAGCAGAGCGGCGGCGGAGACGGCCAGGGTCGGGACGGTCCACCGCACCCTCCCGGGGTGGCGGCGCGCGGTCATGGCTCGTCCCGGGTCGTGTGCCGCATGGCGGTGTCGAACCCGCGCCAGGTCCGGGCCAGTCTGATCACCGCGGTGCGGGCGGTGCGGACGTCGTCGTCGGAGACGTCGTGGTCGGAGAAGCGGGCCTGGTGGTAGAGCCGCAGCAACGTGTCCACCGAGGCAGGGTCGGCCCGGGTCGAGCGCAGCACCACGCCGGTGAACTCGGTGGGGCTGTCGGAGGGGCGTCGTGGCACGCCCGAGGCCTGCGCCGCCTCCTCCAGGGCGAGCCAGCAGCGCAGCACCAGGTCGCGCGGCACCCCGCCGGTCTCGGCGAGGATGCGCTCGGCCGCGTCCGCGCCGCGGACGAGGGCGGGCAGATCGGGATCGGCCGCGATCACCCCGGCGGGGGTGGTGTCGGGCTTCTCCTCGATCAGCACCGCCCGACGGGGGCGGCGTTGCCAGAGCCAGCGAGCCAGGTAGACCAGCCCGACCAGCACCGCCAGTCCCATCAAGGCGGCCAGGACAGCGCCGATCCACTGCTGTGCGGGGCTCGCTTCGGTCGTCGGTGGCGGCACCGGGGTGAGGGCGGGCTGGGAGCCGAGTCCGGAGACGGGTGGCGCGTCACCGAACCAGATCCGCGGTTCCAGCGTCCAGCCCCCGGCCGTCCCCGCGGCCATGACCGCGAGCACGACCACCGAAGCGACCCCGACCAGGGCGGGTGTCAGCCGCGGCGTGCGCGACGTCGCTGGCTCTGTCCCCGGCCCGGCCGCCATGGGCTCATGGTAGGCGAGAGCCATCCCGGGATCAGCAGGAACAGACCGGGACCGAGCCCGACGCAGCGCGAACCCGCCCGACCACGCGCACCCGCCGGCATCGGACCTCTCGGTGTCAGGCCCGCGTACCGGTCAGGATCGCGGAGGTCGGACGGGCCGGATGGTCAGGCGCGGGTGAGTGGTCGGGTCAGGGTCAGCGGATCGGCCAGGCACGCGTCCCGGGCGGCCATCGCCGCCCCGCGGACGACGCGTGGCTCCACCGTCTCCAGCGAGACGACCAGCGTGGCCGAGAAGGCAGGATCAGACAGCCTCTCGTGCAGCCGTGCGTCCATCGGCTCCCGCAGGTACGGAGACAGCACACCGATGTAGCCACCGATGATGGCCGCGTGCGGATTGAGCACCCCGAGCACGTCGTCGATCACCCCACCGAGCGCCGAGCCGGCGTCGGCCAGAGCCGTCAGCACCTGCTCGTTCCCGGCGTCGGCGGCCGACCGCAGCTGGTCGATCGCCGCGTTCGGATCATCCCGTACGGCCGTGATGGCGTCCTCCATGCTCATCAGTCCGCCGCGACTCAACAGAGCCTCCGGGCCGAGCACGGTGGTCAGGCAGCCGGTGCGTCCGCACTGGCAGTCGGTGGTCCCGCCACCGACGTTGCTGTGGGCCAGGTCGCCGGCCACGCCGTGCGCGCCACCGAAGATCTGACCGTCGACGATGAGTCCGCTGCCGATGCCGCGGAGCCCGCCGATGTAGACCGCCACCGAGTTGGGCGGCAGCCGCAGCTCGGTCCGCGTCGCATAGAGGCCCGCGAGCTGGCAGTCGTTGGCGACACCCACGTGGATCCCGGTCACGCCGGCTTCGGCGAGCACCTCCCGGACGCGCTCGCGCAGGCCGAACTCGACCCAGGGCAGGTCAGTGGAGTGTTCGAGCTGTCCGCGGTCGCGCACCACCACGCCGGACGTGGCGACCTCGACCGAGATCACCTCGCGATCGGCGGGTATCTCCGCGAGCCGGCGGGCGAGCACCTCGCGCACCTGCTGGAAGGCTTCCTCGGGATCGGCGTCGGCGAGCTGGACCGGGTCGTTGACCAGCCAGAGCTCCTCACCACCCATCGAGGTGGCCGCCATCGCGATGACGTCGTGGCTGATGTGCACGCCGAGCGCGCACCAGGGAGCGCCGTCGAGAGCGATCGGACGGGTAGGCCGTCCAGCACCCGGACGACGCACCGGGTCCAGCTCTTTGACCAGTCGGCGGGACTTGAGGTCCCCGATCAGGTCGGTCAGTGTGGAGATCCCCAAGCCGCAACCACGAGCGATGTCGTGACGACTACAGGGTCCATGATCTCGGACGTAGCAAAGGACTTGGGTTAGGTTGCCGTGGCGCAGATCCCCCGATCCTCCGCTGCGTCGCGCTCCCTCAGGAGCCGGCGCATAAGGCATGTGGAAATGCTAGTGGCTTTGCTGAAGCGGTTTTGTGAAACAGTCGGATCAATCTGATTATTTTAGCCTTCAACCGTGAGTGAGAGCGATGCCACGGCAGATCTGGACATTTTCTGTGTGATCCGAATCACACTACTCGTGAGTACGGTCGTGTGTCGCCCCCGGTCGAGAGGGGTATTGCCAACCCGCGGGCAGTTAGGTTTCGGCGTGGGCGAGGCCCGGGCGGCTCCCGGTGGCCACGGGTCGACGGGACCAGGGGCCGAGCGCGCGTCGACCGCCAGCGACGCCCGGGTACGGTGATCCGACCATGACCGTTTCCCCAGGCAACGCTCCGAAGGGGCACCACTCGTGACCGACGTGACGGGTCGCGATGTCGACCTCGCCGATGTGCCCGCGGCGTTCGATCGAGCCGCCGCGACGTACGACGTGATGGTCAACCTCAACCCCGGCTACCACCGGCACCTGCAGTCGGCCGCCAACGCGCTGGCGGAGGCGCTGCCGGCCGGCAGTGCCCCCACGGTCGTCGACCTGGGCTGCGGCTCCGGCGCCTCGACGGACGCGCTGGTCAACAGCATGGGACACCGCGGCCAGGCCTACGCCGCCATCGGGGTCGACGGTTCCGCCGGGATGCTGGCCGAGGCCCGGTCCAAGCCCTGGCCGACCTGGGTGTCGTTCACCCAGGCCCGGGCCGAGGACCTCTCGTCGGTGACCGAGTCCCTGCCGGGGCTGCGCGGCACGAACGGCGCGTCGGCGGACGGGGGCTCGGACGGGGTCGCCGGGGTGCTCGCGGCCTACCTGTTCCGCAACATCGAGGACCGGGACGCGGTGCTGCGTTCGGTCTGGGACCTGCTGGCGCCCGGCGGCGTCCTGGTGGTGCAGGACTACTCGGTGGCCGGCTCGTCGTCGGCCCGGGTGATCTGGAACGCCGTGTCCTGGTCGGTGGTCATCCCGCTGTCCAAGGTCATCAACCGGGACACCAGCATCTACCGCTACCTCTGGCGCAGCGTGCTGGACAACGACTCGGTCGACGTCTTCGCGGGACGCATGCAGCGAGCCGGTTTCGTCGACGTGGAGCACCGGACCGTCGACGGCTGGCAGCGCGACATCCTGCACACCTACCGCGGACGCAAGCCCGCGTGAGCATCCTGTCGTCGACGGTCCCGGGGACTGAACTTTCCGTCACTCGACGGAGAGTTCCGCATCCGGGGTCGATGCACGCAGCGAAAGCCGTCGAGTGACGGAAAACCCAAACCCGAGACGGTGGCGCTGATGCGCACACGGGAGTGGCGGCCGGGGCGGGACCGTCAGGCCGTACGCCATCCGGGCCCGAACGGGTCTCGTCGGGCTCCCGAGGGGGCCTCGGCGGTGGTCGTCGGCGGCGGCATCGCCGGCCTCGCGGCGGCCACCGGGCTCGCCGAGCGCGGGGTGCGGGTGACAGTGGTGGAGCGCGAGCCGCAGCTGGGTGGGCGGGTCCGGGCCTGGCCGCTGGACGACTCCACAGGTGGGCCGCGGACCATGAGCCGGGGGTTCCACGCGTTCTTCCGGCAGTACTACAACCTCCGCGGACTGCTGCGCCGGTCGGATCCGGCCCTGGAGCGGCTGCGGCCGATCGAGGACTACCCGCTCATCTCCGCCGACGGGATGGCCGACTCGTTCGCGCGGATCCCGCGGACCCCGCCGTTCAGCTTCGCCTCCTTCGTCGCGCTCAGTCCCAGCTTCACGGCCGCCTCACTGGCCAAGGTGGACGTGGCGGCGGCGCTGGAGCTGTTGACGGTCCGGTTCCCCGACACCTTCGCGGCCTACGACGGGGAGAGCGCGGAGGCGTTCCTGGACCGTCTCCGGTTCCCGCCCGCGGCCCGGCACCTCGCGCTGGAGGTGTTCGCCCGCAGCTTCTTCGCGCACCCGAGCGAGTTCTCCGCCGGTGAGCTGGTGGCGATGTTCCACACCTACTTCCTGGGGTCGGCCGAGGGGCTGCTCTTCGACGTGCCGACCGACGACTACGACGCCGCGCTCTGGGCGCCGCTGGGGCGCTACCTGCACGGGCTGGGCGTCGAGGTCCGGACGGGGGAGAGCGTCGACCAGCTGACCAGTGGGGCAGATGGCGTCGGCGTACGGCTGGCCGGCGGTGACTGGCTGCAGGCCGATGCCTGCGTGCTGGCCGCTGACCCGGCCACGACCCGCCACCTCGGCACAACGTGTGAGTTCGTGGCCGATGACGACCCCTCATCTCACACGCTGTGGCGGGAGCGGCTGGCCGCCAACCGGACCGCCCCGCCTTTCGCCGTCTGGCGGCTCTGGCTGGACCGGCCCGCCCGGACCGACCGAGCGCCGTTCCTGGGCACGAGCGGGTTCGGCCCGCTGGACAACGTGAGCCTGCTGGAGCGGTTCGAGGACGGGGCGGCGGCCTGGCACCGCAGCACCGGTGGCTCGGTGGTCGAGCTGCACGCGTACGCGCTGCCGTACGAGCTCGGGGACGAGGCCGCCCAGGCCCGGACCAAGGACGAGCTGCGGGCCGAGCTGACCCGGGTCTACCCGGAGACCGCGGGCGCCCAGGTCGTGGCCGAGGAGTGGCTGGTCCGGGAGGACTGCCCGCTGGTGGGCACCGGGCCCTGGCACCTGCGGCCCGGCGTCGAGACACCAGACCCGCGGCTCGTGCTGGCCGGCGACGGCGTCCGCTGCGACTTCCCGGTCGCCCTGATGGAGCGGGCCGCCACCACCGGCTTCCAGGCCGCCAACGCGCTCCTGAGTCGCTGGGAGGTGGCCGGGCACGACCTCTGGACGGTGCCGATGGCCGGGCGGCGTCCGGTCGGACAGGCTGCCGCGGCTCTCACTCGCTGACCACCGATCCTCGGGGAGCCATGCGCTGATCCTGAGCAGCCCTTGATGTTGCGTCGTTAGTCCGCGGCAGATCGTGGGGGCGATCTGCGCCGTCGGGGGATGGTGCTCACTGCATCATCGGGGACACACATGAACAGCAGGACATCGGCCTTGCCCGCGCGCGCGAGTAGCCGTGATCGTGCTCGCAAGTGCCCGGGTCTGCTCGTCGCCGTCGAGCGGAGCCGTGCCCGACACCGGCGTCGGCCGGCACCAGCGCGGTGGCCAACCGCGGCTCCGGAGTGACGGCTGACGGCCTGCCGACGGTGCAGGTGAACGGCGTCGTCTGGACCCAGCTCGTCGTCGGCAACACGGTGTACGTGGGCGGCAGTTCAGCACCGCCCGGCCGGCCGGCGCAGCCCCGGGCAAGAGCGCGGTCCGCCGGGCGAATCTGCTGGCCTTCGACATCCGGAGCGGAAGCTGATCACCTCCTTCGCACCCGCCGCCAACGGAGCCGTCCGGCCCTGGCGGCGTCGCCCGACAAGAAGACCCTCTACGTCGGCGGAGAGTTCACCACGATGAACGGCGCGAAGCGGGGCAGGTTCGCCGCCGTCGCGAGCGGGAACGGCGCCCTGCGGCATCGCCCCGTCATTCAACAAGCCAGTACGCGCGATCACGACGCCCGGTTCGACGTGTATGTCGGCGGCTTCTTCGACGGTCGGTAGCACGTCACGGCATCGCTTGGCAGCCGTCAACCGGAGTGGACAGCTCGGTCATGGAAGCCCGCCGCCAACGGGGTCTACGCTCATGACGTTCACGCCGGATCGCCGGTCCCTGGCCGTCGGTGGCAACTTCTCCAAGATCGGTCGTACGCGTACGGCGTGCTGG
The DNA here is from genome assembly GCA_963794405.1 of uncultured Actinomycetota bacterium. GTDB lineage: Bacteria > Actinomycetota > Actinomycetes > Propionibacteriales > Propionibacteriaceae > Microlunatus. The sequence continues at coordinate 1,175,860 of CAWCDP010000009.1, read as the reverse complement.
CATGTCGCGACCCGGCCTTCGCAAGGGCGCAGTGCTCAGCTGGTCGATCAACGCGGTCTTCAGAACTGCGGCCGCGGCACCGCCATCCTCGAGCCTGAAGGCTGATGCGTCGCGGGTCTACGGCAGCGGCTTCAACTTACGGGCCAGGGCAATTACGAGGGCGTGTTCGCCGCCGGCGGCACTGGCAGGCTCAGCTGGCTGCAGGACTGCCGGGGCGACACCTACGACCTGGCTATTGCCTCGGGTCGGGTCTACAGCGTCGGTCACGCCCACAACTGCGGCAACATCGGTGCCTTTCCAGACACCAAGCCGCGGACCTACTATTCCGCGCTCGCCGCGACGACCAGCGCGACCGGAACCGTCGGCACCTCGGCCGGCGGCTACACCGCCTTCCGGGGGAAGCCGTCTCCGTCTCTGGTCAACTGGTTCCCGACCCTGACGCCGGGGAAGTCTCCGGCATGAGCCAGGCAGCCTGGAGTGTCGTCGCCTCGGGGCCGTACGTCGTTCTGGGCGGGGAGTTCACGGCGGTGAACGGCGTGCCTCAACAGGGTCTCGTGCGGATGGCCGTCCGCTCGCTGGCTCCGCGCAAGGAAGGGCCACACGGTTCGGGCCAGCGCCAGACCGCTGGCACCCTGACGTCAAGCCAGTCCGTGACCGTCGCCACGCGGACGGCCTGGGACCGCGACGATCAGCCGCACGTACACGCTGCTCCGCAACGACGTGGCCGTCGCCGACGCACGTGCACGTCCCGGGTCTGGAACCGCAGCCGGTGACCTTCATCGAGGCGGGCTTGACGCCCGGGACCGAGTACACCTGGCGGGTGGAGGTCTCCGACCCCGACGGCAACCGGACACGGAGCAACGGACCACGCTGACGACGCCGGAGCGGCTCCGGAGCCGACCGCCACACCGACCGATCCGACCCCCGCGATCCAGCCGCTCCGCCGGTCAGGCGAGCTGATCAGCCCGGGTACTCCCCGCGCATCCGCAGCTCATAGCGACGTTCCGCGTACGCCAGGTCGTCCACCCACAGCTGCTTGGCCGTCTTGATGATGCCCGGGCGCAGCACCGGGGTGAGCCACTTGGCCACCCGGAAGCCGGGGCGGTCGGAGTAGGCGATGGTCGCCTCGGTGACCATGGTGATCGGGCGCCCCTGCTCGTCCACCCCGGTCGGCGTCGCGTGGGTCTCGACCACCGACGCGGTGCCCTCGCCGTCGATGATCCGCATCACGATGGTCCGGGTGTCGGGGCAGGTGAACTCCGCCCGTACGGGCACGCCCCACGTCCGCGACAGCCGGAAGGTCACGTCCACCACCAGGCGGCTCGGGTCGGAGGCGTCGTCGTCGACCACCAGGTGCGAGAACGCGTACGGGTGGAACCACGCGCCGTGCCAGGGGTCGAGCCGGTTGGCGATGACGTCCTCCGGCTGGCAGGTCCCGGGCTCGACCATGATCGCGCTGACCGAGCCCTCCAGCGGCGGGCGGGCGGAGACCGCCGGGCGATCGGTGAACGTCTCGCCCTCGGTGGCCAGCCGGACCCAGATCAGCAGCCCGTCGTCCCAGGCCGCGTACGGGCTCCAGGTCCGGTCGCCCTTGGACGTCAGAGCCAGTCCGTGCCAGCGGCAGTACATGGTGCCGTCCAGCACCGGGCACGCCTCCATCAGCGCGCCCAGGTGCGGGCACGCGCCGGGGCCGGCGATCAGGGTTCCGTCCGTGTCCCGCCAGAAGACGACCTCGCGCCCCGCGATCACCCGGGTCACCGACTGCGACGAGCCGACGTCGCCGCTCTGACCGGCGACGTACCAGCCGCCGGAGTTCTGCGCCTGCGACACCGCCAGGGAGGCGGCGATCCGGCCGGGCTTGGCCTGCCGCCAGGAGGCGGTCATCCGGTTCTCGCGCGGCTGCGGCACCCGTTGGATCGGGATCCGCGACCGGACGTGGTCGGGCAGCCGTCCCATCAGACCGGTCTCGTCCGGGAGGTCGTCCCGGAGACGCAACGACATGGCTGTCCTCTCTGGCATGGTGGAGCAGATCTCTGGCGTGGTCGTGCAGTCGCTGCGGTCGAACGGGGCGTCAGGCGGCGCTGCGGATCCGGGGCCCGGTCACCATGATCCGCCCCGCGGTCAGCGCCTTGCGCGCGGTGGGCACCCTCGCCCGTCCGTTGAACACGTTGTAGTTGGCCCGCTCGATCCGGTCCAGGATCTGCGCGTAGAGCACCCGAGCCGCCCCCACGCAGCGCGCGGACCGGGGCGGCAGCATCGCGATCCCGGTGTCGGCGAACTCGTAGAGCGACCGGTTCCGTTCGATCTCGTACGCCATCAGGGCCCGCCACTCCGGCGTCGAGTGGCGCCAGCGCAGATCCACGCCGAAGCGGCGGAGATCCTCCTGGGGCAGGTAGACCCGGCCACGGTCGAGGTCCTCGTCGACGTCGCGGAGGAAGTTGGTGAGCTGGAAGGCCAGGCCGAGCGCGCGGGCCGGGGCCTTCGCCTCGCGGGTCCTCGGTTCCAGCACCGGCAGCATCATCTCGCCGATCACCGCCGCGGAGCCCTCCATGTAGTCGCAGAGGTCCTCCCACGACTCGTACGTGCTGGTGGTCAGGTCCATCGCCATCGCCCCGAAGAACCGGTCGAAGCACTCGGGGTCGATGTCGCAGGCGCGGGCGGTGGTGGCCACCGCGGCCAGCACCGGGTCGTCACTGCCGCCGTCGACCAGCGCGGTCCGGAACCGGTCCGCGAAGTCGCTCAGTCGACGGGCCACCTCGCTGTCGTCGCCGGCCGGTCCGGCGCCCACGCTCGGTGGACGGGTCGCCGAGCGAGCACCACCCAACCCGGTCCCGGGCACGAAGGTCTGCTCGCTTGTGCTCGCGCTCGTGTCGCTCGAGGGCAGGTCCACGATGTCGTCGGCCAGCCGGCACAGGGCGTAGACCGCGTACACGTGCTTGCGCTGCCGGCGGGGCAGCAGGGCGGCGCCCCAGAAGTAGGTGGTGCCGAACTGGCGGGTCAGCCGACCGCACTCCCGGTAGCCGGCCCGCAGCACGCGCGGGTCGGTGGGCGGCGGCACCGAACGCGCGACGCGATCCGGTGGCACGGTCACGACGAGAGCCTCCTGGTGCGCCGACGAGTGATCGTCCTGCCCGCGGCGTCGCCCCCCAGGTGCTGACCGACCCGATCGGCGGCCAGCTTCCCCGAGATGAGCACCATGGGCACGCCGACGCCAGGGACAGTACCGGAGCCGGCGAACACCAGTCCCGGGACCCGGCGCTCCACGTTCGGCGGTCGGAACGGGCCGGTCTGGGCGAAGGTGTGCGCCAGGGCGAACGGGGTCCCGGCGGCCATCCCCTGCCGCTGCCAGTCCAGCGGGGTGACCAGCTCCTCGGTCACGATGTCGGTCGGATACCCCTCGGCGGCCAGGAAGGCGAGCAGCCGCTCCCGCATCGGGCCGCGCTCGGCGTCCCAGTCGATCCGGCCGGCGTCGAGGTTCGGGACCGGCTCGAGCACGAACAGGGTGGAGCAGCCCTCGGGAGCCAGCGACGGATCGTCCAGCGACGGGATGGTGACCAGGCGCGAGGCGTCGCCCATCAGGGTGCCGCGCTTCAGCAGGTCGTCGAAGGCGCCGGCCCACTCCTCACCGAAGTGGATGTTGTGGTGCGAGACGCCCGGATCGGGCAGTCCACGGACGCCGACGTGCCAGACCACCGCCGACGGCGAGTACTGCGGGCGGCGCAGCGCCCGGGGCGGGCTCAGGTCGGGCAGCAGGCGCTCGTAGGCGGTCGGCAGGTCGAGGGTGCAGACGACGGCATCGGCGACCAGCTGCTCGCCGGAGTCCAGCCGTACGCCGGCGACGCCCCCGTTGTCGCTGCGCCGGAGGACCTCGGACACCGAGGCGCCGTAGACGAACTCCGTGCCGGCCTTCTCCGCGGCGGTGGCCAGGGCCATCGGCACGGCGTGCATGCCACCGCTCTCGGGGAACCAGACGCCCTCGATGCTGTCCATGTACGTGATGACGGCGTAGATGGCCAGGGCCTCGTCCGGGGCCAGTCCGGCGTACATGGCCTGGAAGCTGAACAGCCGGTGCAGCCGCTCGTCGGTGAACCGGCGCCGGATGGCGTTGCCGAGCTTGCCGAAGCCGCCGAGCCGGACCAGCTTCGCCGCGATGTCCGGGCGCGACAGCAGGTCGAGGGGGGAGTCGAAGTTGCGGTCGATGAAGTGCGGCATCTCGGCCACGTACAGGTCCTGCAGCCAGTCCACGAACCCGTCGAAGGCGGCCGCGTCCACCGAGCCGCAGACCTCGGCGATCTCGTTCCGCATCGCCTCGCGGCCGTAGCGGACCCGGATGGTGGAGCCGTCCGCGAACTGCGCCCGGTAGGCCGGGTCCAACCGCCGCATCGGGATCATGCTGAGATCGGCGTCGACAGCGCGGAGGGCGTCGGCGATCAGGTCCCGCATGGTCAGCACGCTGGGGCCGGTGTCGAAGGTGAACCCGTCCCGGACGATCTGCCCGTTGCGGCCGCCGGGGAGCTCCTCCCGCTCGACCACGGTCACCTCGTACCCGCGCCCGGTCAGATGGCAGGCGGCGGCCAGGCCGGCCAGGCCGGCTCCGATGACGACGACTCTCACGCAGGACTCACTTCGCTCGGGGGTAGGGCGTGTTCACGACTACCTCACCACAGGCGGCAAGGCAGACAGGAGTCGTGTTCGGGTTCGAGACCCCGCGAAGATGCAGCGTCGATCCGCGATCTGCCCTCAGCCGACCACCCGAACCCACCTGGCGGTCGAGTACGTGCCCTTTCCCTTGCCCTTCGTGTCCACCACCGTCACCTGGTAGAACCCGGGCGGCATCGACGCCTTGGCGAGGGTGAGCCTGACCTTGCCGCCCTTCTTGATCGTCAGGGTCTGGACGTAGCCGCCGGCGTTCATGCCGTGGGTGCTCGCGTCCGGCGCCCGGAACACGAGCTTGTCGCCGCCCTTGCGCTTGATCTTGATGGTCTTGCCTCGCGTGACCGTGCCCGCGATCCTGGTCAGCTTGGGCCGGGTGCCGCGCAGCGAGGGCGGGGTGAAGTAGAGCACCGACAGGCTGCGGGCCTGGTTCTTGGGGTTGGATCCGAAGCTGACGATCCGCCCGTCATCCAGGAGCAGCAGGTTGCTGTGGTACTGCCGGTGGTTGCCGGGCGGCAGCGGGTTGAGGGCGGTGGGTGCGCCGCCGAAGGTGCGGAACATGCTGGCCTCGTACGAGGCCCCGGCGATGGTGTTGCCCGAGCCGCCGTTGGCCTCGAACACCGCCCCGGTCGGCAGCGTGAGGCAGCTGAGATTGTCCTTCCTCGCCCGCAGGCCGGGGGCGGGCCGGAAGCGGGGGCTCGGGCTGTCGATGTCGATGACGTCGACCAGGCTGTTGGCGCTCGGGCCGCCCCCCATCACCATCAGCCGGCCGTCGGCGGCGTCGCCGAAGAAGCAGCTGGCCGCCGAGGCCCGCTGAGTGGGGGAGCGGAGTCCGGCGACCTTGCGGGTGGCGCCGGTCCGGAAGTTCCAGAACATCGGGGCGACCAGGCCGGTATAGCCGCCGAGGGCCACACCGGTGAAGAAGACGACGTCGGGGTTGTCGGTCAGCACCTGACGCGGGTACGGCGGCAGCTTGCCGTCCTTGACCCCCAGTGCGTACTGGGTGATCAGCCGGTGGGTGTTGTCGCGGTAGTTGAAGAGCTCGGCCGAGGCGGTGAACCTGCCCTGGTCGTCGATGCCACCGGTGATCAGCGTCTGGCCACCCGAGACCGTGATCAGACTCGGATACCAGCGACCCACCTGCATCGGCGCCAGCTGCTCGTAGGCGTTGGTCCGGGGGTTGAAGGCCCAGAGGTACTTGGCGCCCTTCCACGCTCCGTACGCGAGCGTGCCTCCCCCGACCAGCACCCGGCCGTCGGGCAGCAGCACGTGGCCGGAGCAGAACAGGTCCTTGGGTGTGGCCACGGGCCGGCAGTTCTGCAGGGCCGAGTTGCAGATCATGCTCCGGAACGTCCCGGCCGCGAACTGGGTCCGGTCGTTGCCGCTGCCCGCGATGACCAGGATCTTGCCGGGCATCACGATGGCGTGGACGGCGTGGAAGTCGTTCGCCAGCGGCTTGCCGTACGACCAGGAGCCGCCGACCGCCGCCGGCAGGGTGATGGTCGACGCCGTCACGCCGTCCCTGGCGACTCCGGAGCTCGACACCGGGCCGCCGGTGGCGGTCGTCTCGCCGACGTGGTGGTCGGGGTCGGTGAGCTCAGGATGCTCGCCGGTGTCGGCGTTCGGATCCAGCCCGGGCTTCTGCGCCTGGTGGAGCTTCTGCTCCTGCTGTTTCGTGTGGGTGTCGTGACCGCCGTCGGCGACCGACACCGGCGATCCCTGACCGGCGCCCCAGACCAGCAGGAGCGACAGCAGGCCGACCGCGGCGATCATGGGCGCGGCCTTGAGCCACTGACGACGCCGGGTCCCGCCGGTTGGTGGGCGCAGGCGCCGACCGGAGCTGGTCGCAGGCTGGTGGTGGGCGCGCAGCAGCGCCTTCGGTCCAAGCATTGTGTTCTCCCCCGAGAAATGCCTGATGATGTCGAAGCGGCGACGTGGCTACGCCCCCGAATGGCCCCAGCGACACGAGACTCCCCAGCCCGGGCCGCCGATGCGGTGTTGACTAGGGACGTTACTCCGCGGCGGTGACAGAAGTAAGCCATCTCCGGCGAGGTGCGTAAATCTTTGGCAAAGCATGCGCCCCTTCAGATCCGGGGCGAGGTCGGACGACTCAGGCGTCGCGCCAGGCGATCTTGTGCGCCATCAGCGTCAGCTCGCGGACCCCGTCGGGATCGAGCGCGGAGCTGTCCAGCGCGGCCAGGGCGTCGGCGACGTGTCGGTTGATGCGCTCCTCCACCTCGCCCACGACACCCCACTCCCGGAGGGCCTCCTGCAGCTGCTCGATGTCGTCGCAGGTCAGCTCCGCGGTGCCCACTCTGGCCAGGGTCCGGCGGGCCGGACCGGTCGCCCGGTCCTGGGCCAGCGCCAGGATCACTGTCGGCTTGGCCGAGATCAGGTCGTCGCCGGCGGGCTTGCCGGTGCGGGTCGGATCGCCCCAGACACCGAGCAGGTCGTCGCGGAGGGCGAAGGCCTCACCGACCTCCTGCCCGTACGTGGCCAGCGCCGCGCTGACCACCTCCGGTGCCCGAGCCGCGGCCGCGCCCAGCTGCAGGGGCCGCTCGACGGTGTAGGCGCCCGACTTGAGGCGGGCGACCTCGCGCGCGTGGGCGAGATCGGTGCGACCCGCTGCACTGCCGGTGAGGTCGCGGCGCTGGCCGTACACGAGCTCGATCACCAGCAGCCGCCAGATGCGGCGCAGCTCCTCCGGCAGCCCGGCGACCAGGGCGTCGGCCTCGGCATGGGCGAGGTCGCCGAGCAGGATGGCGATGTTGTCACCGAACCGCTCCGGGCGGCCGTGGCCGGCCGTACGACGGTGCAGGTCTGCCGCGTGCAGGTGGGCCGTGGCCACGCCCCGGCGTGAGGTCGACTCGTCCATCACGTCGTCGTGCACGAGGGCGAAGGCGTGCAGCAGGTCCAGCGCAGCGCTGACCCGGACGACGTCGGCGTGCCCGACGCCGCGAGCCTGACCGGACGCGCTGAGCCAGCCCAGATGGGCCATCACCGGCCGGATCCGCTTGCCGCCGCTGTGCACCAGGGCGGCCAGCAACGCGGGGAGGTCGTCGGCGCCGAGGATGTCGGCGGACTCGCCGGCGGGGGCGAGCTTGGTCGACCACAGGTGGTGCAGATCCGCCAGCACCTCGTCCAGCTGCTGGTCGACGAGCTCGAGATGGTGGGTGACCGAGGGTGCCTGCTCGGGACGCGGGAGGTGGACGACCGTGCCGCCGCCGTCGGTGGAGGTGTCGCGCGCCGGGGACAGCGGGCGGCGTGAGGCCGTCGACGGGCGCTCGTCGGCCGCCGCTGGGGTCTCGGTCGAGCGTGAGGTGGGGGGGACCACGATCGTCTCCGTCGTTCGTCGGGGCTGGCACTGTGCGCCTCCCGGAGGAGACGCCATCGGTCAGGTCAGTCGGCTCACGGAAGAGGGTGACCCTTGACCTCGCGGACCTGGGAGACTGCCCAGGGACTGAACACGAAGGGGGTCGCCGAGACGGCGGCCACCAGCTGCTCCCACGGGGTCCAGGCCCAGTCCATGACTTCACGACTGTTCGGGGCGATCTGCGCGTCCGGATGCAGGCGGCCGGCGAAGACCGGGCACACCTCGTTCTCCACGATGCCGCTGGCGTCGGTGGCGGTGTAGGAGAAGTCGGGCAGGACGCAGGTGAGGTCGTCGACCCCGATCCCGAGCTCCTGCGGGAGCCGACGGCGTACGGCATCCTCCAGGCCCTCCCCGGGCGCCGGATGTCCACAGCAGGTGTTGGTCCACACACCCGGCCAGGTGAGCTTGGTCAGCGCCCGGCGGGTCAGCAGCACGCGGCCGGCCACGTCGAAGAGGTAGAGGGAGAAGGCGAGGTGCAGCGGAGTGGCCGTGGTGTGGACGACAGCCTTGTCCTGGGTGCCGATGGCTTCGCGTCGGTCGTTGAGGAGCACCACGGTCTCGGAGATCACCCAGGCGAGCGTAGTCGAGGGATCTGCCGATCAGCTCCGCCGCGAGTCGACCCGCGCGAGTTGGACCTGGGCGGCCCCGTGCTGGATGATGTGGGGATTCGTCCCGGCTCGGATTTTTCTTCGTTTCGGCTGACGGAGTCGTCGGATGTCGGCAGAATGTGGGTCGGCTGGTGTTCTCGGCGCTCTTGCAGCCTCCGGGACGACAGCTGAGCGACACGTGGGGGCGGGTCGCCGTGTTCTTTCGGGGGGAAAGATCAGTGGGAATGACTTCTGACGCGCGCGTCTTCGTGCACCCGCAGGGTCTGTGTGACAGCGACGACGTCGGTGAGGGCACCCGTGTCTGGGCGTTTGCCCACATCCTGCCCGGAGCTCGGGTCGGCCGCGACTGCAACGTCTGTGACGGCGCCTACATCGAGGGCGGCGCCGTGGTGGGGGACCGGGTCACCATCAAGAACCAGGTGATGATCTTCGAAGGCGTCGCCATCGCCGACGACGTCTTCCTCGGACCGGGCGTGGCCTTCACCAACGACCTGACGCCCCGAGCCCACATCAAGCGGCACGGCGACGCGCTCCTGCCCACCAAGGTCGAGCGGGGAGCCACGCTGGGAGCCCGGGTGACGGTGGTCTGCGGCGTCACCATCGGCGAGAACGCCTTCGTCGGTGCGGGGGCGGTCGTGGTGCGCGACGTCGTGCCGCACGCCTTCGTGGTCGGCAACCCCGGTCGCCAGATCGGCTGGGCCTGTGAGTGCGGGGAACGGCTGACCGACGATCTCGTGGGTAGCTGTGGCCGCGCCTACGAGCTGGTCGACGGTCGCCTCCGGCCGCTGTCGGCCTGAGCGGGTCCGCTCGTGTACGTCACGCTTCGCGGCGCGCCGAAGACCCAGAAGTCGGAGGAGTCCCGCGGTCTGCGCCGCAAGGTGCCCGGCGCGGTCCTCGCCTTCGGCATGGTCAGCATGCTCACCGACATCTCCTCGGAGTCCGTCGCCGCGGTGCTGCCGCTCTACATCACCGCCGTGCTGGGCATGGGTCCGTTGGCGTACGGCTTCTTCGACGGGATCTACCAGGGTGTCTCGGCCGCCGTGCGCATCCTCGGTGGCTGGTGGGCCGACTCGACCCGACGGCCGAAGTGGGTCGCCTTCGTCGGCTACTTCGCCTCGGCCGTGTCGCGGGTCCTGATGCTCTTCGCGACCGGCTTCGGGGCGATCACCGCCGTCATCACCACCGACCGGCTCGGCAAGGGGCTGCGGACCGGTCCGCGGGACGCGCTGATCGCGACCGCCTCCGATCCCGCCGACCTGGGTCGCAACTTCGGTGTCCACCGGGCGATGGACACCTTCGGTGCGTTGGTCGGGCCGCTGATCGCCTTCGCCGTGCTGGCGGCCGTGCCGTTCGGACTGGGCGGGTTCCACTCGGTCTTCGTCTTCAGCGCCGCGTTCGCGGTGCTCGGTCTGGTCGTGCTGGTCGTGGCGGTGCCGGATCTGCGGGCCAAGGAGCCGGTGATCGCGTCGGAGGACGTCACCGGAGCTGGCCGTTCCCTGGACGCCGCCGAGGAGCGCAAGCGCCGGATCGCGCTGCGGCTGTCGGACCTGGCGCGCCCGGAGCTGCGTCGGGTGCTGATCGTGGCCGGGCTGCTGGGCCTGGCCACGGTGGGCGACGGCTTCATCTACCTCGCGCTGTCGGATCGCGGTTCGGTGGCGGCGACCTACTTCCCCCTGCTGTTCGTGGGCACCAACGCCGCCTATCTCGCGCTGGCCATCCCATTGGGCAAGCTGGCCGACCGGATCGGCAGGGGTGTCGTGTTCATCGGCGGTCACGCCCTGCTGCTCGGCGTCTACGCCCTGACGGCGAGCAAGATCGGCGGGATCGGCACCATCATCGTGGTGCTCGCCCTGCTCGGCACGTTCTATGCCGCCACCGATGGCGTGCTCTCCGCCTTGGCGACCCAGACCGTGCCCGAGGAGAGTCGAGCCAGCGGCATCGCCGCCGCCCAGACCGTGGTCGCCCTGGCCAGGTTCGTCTGCTCGGTGGGCTTCGGCCTGATGTGGCAGCTCATCGGTCGCACCGAGGCGCTCTGGGTGATGGGCGGGGTGCTGGTCGTCGCACTCGCCGGGGCCACATGGTTCCTGCGGCCGATCCTCACCGTCCCGCCGGGTGGCCGCATGACGCGGGGCAAGATGGTGGCGATCGTGGTCACCGGCGTGGTGTGTCTGGGCTTGGCGATCGGCTACTTCGTCTACGTCCGCTCCACCACCGACGCCCGGATCGCCGGCGCCGACGGCCCCGCGACTGCGGACCGGTCAGCCGTGCTGGCCGCACCGCACGTCGTGTTCCGCAACAGCGCGCTCGGGTCCGACTACGGCAGACTCGCCGCTGTGAAGCTGGACGATGCGGCGGGAGCGCGGGCGATCTTCGACATCAGCTGCGAGCGCTCGTACGCCACCGCCGGAGCCGGGGTCTGCGTGACGGCCAAGCGCGGCGTGGTCCAGACGTACGGGGTGTCGACGCTGGGCCCCGAGCTGCAGCAGGTCAGCGCGACCGAGCTGGTCGGTCTGCCGAGCCGGGCCCGGATGTCGAAAGACGGCTCGCTGATGGCGACGACGACCTTCGTCACCGGGCACTCCTACGCCCAGGCGTCGTTCGCGACCGAGACGATCATCCGCCGCGACGGGAAGAGCCTCGGCAACCTGGAGACGTGGGACATCGAGGTCGACGGCCGTCCCCTGACCGCCGTCGACCGGAACTTCTGGGGCGTCACCTTCGCCGACGACGACGACACCTTCTACGTCACCGGTGCGTCCGGCGGCACCACCTGGCTGATGAAGGGGTCGTTGTCGGCCAAGAAGCTGACCTCGTTGCGGACCGACGCCGAGTGCCCGTCGCTGTCACCGGACGAGACCAAGGTCGCCTACAAGAAGCGGCTCGGCAACACGACCCCGGGCATCTGGCGGATCGCGGTGCTGGATCTGGCCACCGGCAAGGAGACGCTGACCACCGACCTGCGCAGCGTCGACGACCAGGTCGAGTGGTTGGACGACACCACGCTGCTGTACGGGATGCCGCGGACCGGCGCCGACGCGACGACGACCGACATCTGGGCCGTACCGGCCGACGGCACCGGGGAGGCCAAGATCTTCATCGAGCACGGATCTTCACCGGCGGTGGTGAGGCAGTGAGTCCAGACCGACGCGCGAGTGGCAACAGACGTGTCACGGCGACAGAAGGAGCACGCATGGCTGGAGGCGCCCCGGTGCGACCCGACCACGTCCTGATCATCGTCCAGAATCTCCCGGTCCCTCTGGATCGCCGAGTCTGGTTGGAGTGCCTGGCCCTCAAGGCGGCCGGCTACGACGTCAGCGTGATCTGTCCCAAGGGTCCCGGCGACGGGGACTACCGGGTGCTCGACGACGTCCACATCTACCAGTACAGGCCCGCTCCGGAGGCGAGCGGACTGGCGGGATTCGTGATCGAGTTCGTCTACAGCTGGCTGCGGACTGCCGTGCTCTCGGCGAAGGTGTGGCGCCGCCAGCCGTTCACGATCATGCAGGCCTGCAACCCGCCGGACACCTACTGGGCGCTGGGTCTGCTGTGGAAGCTGCGGGGGGTCACCTTCGTCTTCGACCACCACGACCTGAATCCCGAGCTCTTCATCTCCCGCTTCGGGGAGCCGACGAGCGGCCTGAAGAAGGTCGAGTACGCCGGGCTGCGCTGGCTCGAGCGGATGACGTTCCGGACCGCCAAGCGGGTGATCTCCACCAACGAGTCGTACAAGGCGGTCGCGGTGCGCCGGGGTGGACGTGCACCGCACGAGGTGACGGTGGTGCGGAGCGGCCCGGACACCCGGCAGATGCGGCCGATCTACCCCTCGTCCGCGCCGGTCGGCGAGCGCGTCTTCACCCTGGCCTACCTGGGCATCATGGGTCCCCAGGACGGTGTCGACGTCGTCCTGGAGGTGATGGAGGAGCTTGTCCATCGCCGGGGCCGCCGTGACGTGCGGGCCGTGCTGCTCGGGTTCGGCGACTGCTACGAGGACCTGCGGGCGCAGTGCACGAAGCTCGGGCTCGACCCGTACGTGACGTTCACCGGCCGGGCGGACAAGGCGATGATCGCCGAGCATCTCAGCGGTGCCGACATCGGTCTGTGCCCGGACCTGAAGACCCCGCTCAACGACGTCTCGACGATGAACAAGACGATGGAGTACATGTCGTACGCCCTGCCGTCGGTCTCCTTCGACCTGGTCGAGACCCGGGTGTCCGGTGGCGACTGGGTGCTGTACGTGCCCTCGGGTGACGTGGCCGCGTTCACCGACGCGGTGGAGACCCTGCTCGACGATCCCGAGCTCCGGGTCCGGATGGCTCACGGCGCGCGCGAGCGGGTATCCAGTGAGCTCGACTGGCGGCCGCAGGCCAAGGCCTATCTCGGGGTGTACGCCGAGCTGACCGGCCGCGCTCCCCATGAGCTGTCCGACGGCCAGGGGGCGGACGCCACCACCGATCCGCAGGGCCGGACCTACGTGCCACTTGATGACGAGGCCGAGCTCGAGCGGTTCATCCGCGACAGGAGTGCCCGATGACGCTGCTCGCCGGGCATGTCGCTCCCAACTTTTCCTGCACTCCCGAGAGGCTCCGCTCATGACCCTGTTGGCTGGTCGCGCTCCGCGCTCCGGGGTCCTGAGCTCCGCAGTGTCTCGCTCGTTCGTCGCGATTCTGGGCGACACGGCTGTGCATCGCTCCGGTGTGTATGTCGCCCAGAATCACTCCTGCACTCCCGAGAGGCTCCGCTCATGACCCTGCCAGAACTGAACCAGACGGACGAGCGGCCGGACTCGACCGATTCCGAACTGAGCGGCGGGTCCTCGCGGGGGGCTCTGCGCATCTCGGTGATCGGCTGCGGCTACCTGGGTGCGGTGCACGCCGCCTGCATGGCGGCGCTCGGTCACGAGGTCATCGGCATCGACGTGGACGCGCGCAAGATCGAGGCACTCGCCGCCGGACGGCCCCCGTTCTACGAGCCCGAGCTGCCCGAGCTGCTGTCCGAGACGGTGGCGACCGGCCGGCTGCAGTTCTCCAGTGACATCTCCGACGCCGCCGGCGCCACCGTGCACTTCATCTGCGTGGGCACGCCGCAGAAGCGTGGCGAGAACCGGGCCGACCTGCGGGCGGTCGACGCCGCGATGACGTCGCTGCTCGGCATCCTCAAGCCGGGCGACGTGGTCGTCGGCAAGTCCACGGTGCCGGTGGGCACCGCGGAACGGCTGGTCGAGATGATGGCCGAGGTCGAGCCGACCGCGACCCTGGCCTGGAACCCGGAGTTCCTCCGCGAAGGTCACGCGGTCAAGGACACCTTCAGCCCCGACCGGCTCGTCTACGGCGTGCCCGACGACGCTGCGGGCGCGCGCGCGACCACGGTGCTCAACCAGGTGTACGCGAAGGCGTTGGCCGAGAGCACTCCGCTGATCGTCACCGACTACACCACCGCCCAGCTGGTCAAGGTCGCCGCCAACTCGTTCCTGGCCACGAAGATCTCGTTCATCAACGCCATGGCCGAGCTGTGCGAGGCGACCGGCGGCGACGTGGTCCAGCTGGCCGACGCGATCGGTCACGATGCGCGGATCGGTCGCCAGTTCCTCAACGCCGGCCTCGGCTTCGGCGGAGGTTGTCTGCCCAAGGACATCCGGGCCTTCATGGCCCGGGCGGGGGAGCTGGGCGTCGATCAGGCCCTCACCTTCCTGCGGGAGGTCGACTCGATCAACATGCGGCGCCGGGTCCGGATGGTCGACCTCGCCCGCGAGGTGTCCGAGGGCTCCATCGTCGGCCGTCGCGTCGCCGTCCTCGGAGCGGCGTTCAAGCCCGAGAGCGACGACGTCCGCGACTCGCCGGCGTTGAGTGTGGCCGCCCAGATGTCCCTGCAGGGCGCCGATGTGGTGGTCACCGACCCCAAGGCGATCGACAACGCCGCCGCCAAGTGGCCGGACCTGCACTTCGTGGAGACGGTCGAGGAGGCCGTCCGCGGCGCCGATCTGGTGCTGATGCTGACGGAGTGGAAGCAGTACGTCTCGTTGGACCCCGTGGAGCTCAAGCAGCTCGTCAAGCTGCCCCGTATCTTGGACGGGCGCAACGCCCTGGACGCCGATCGTTGGCGGGCCGCGGGCTGGACCTATCGCGCGCTCGGCCGGCGCTGAAACCGAAGGAACGTCGTACCCATGAGGACCAATCTCCACCATCTGCTCGAGCAGTCCGCTGCCCGCGCGGCAGGTGCCCCCGCCCTCACCTACCGCGACCGGACGGTGACCTACGCCGAGGCCTGGCAGCTGGCGGAGTCGTTCGCCGCGGCCCTGCTCGGCGTCGGTCTGAGCCGCGACGATCGGGTCGGGATCTACCTGGACAAGCGGATCGAGACGGTGGCCGCGATCTTCGGCACCTCGCGCGCGGGCGGCGTGTTCGTGCCGGTCAACCACATCCTCAAGGCCCAGCAGGTCGCCTACATCCTGGGCAACTGCGACGTCCGGGTGCTGGTCACCACCTCCGATCGGCTGGCCCTGCTCGCCGATCAGCTGGCGGAGTGCCCGGCGTTGGAGGCCGTGATCCTGATCGACGAGCCGAAGGAACCGGCGGCGGGCGGCGACGGCTACGCGGTGACCACGTGGCGGGCGGGCACGGTCGAGCCGGGGACGCTGCCGGCCTCGCCGCGCGATCGACATCGACATGGCGGCGATCCTCTACACCAGCGGCAGCACCGGGAAGCCGAAGGGCGTGGTGCTCAGCCACCGCAACCTGATCGTCGGGGCCGAGAGCGTCAGCACCTACCTGGAGAACACCGCCGACGACGTCATCCTGTCGGCGCTGCCGCTGAGCTTCGACGCCGGGTTCAGCCAGATCACCACGGCGTTCGCGGTCGGCGCCCACGTGATCTTGATGAACTACCTCTTCGCCGGCGAGGTGCTGAAGCTGTGCGCCAAGCACCGGGTGACCGGGCTGACCTGTGTGCCCCCGCTCTGGCTGCAGATCGTCGACCTCAGCTGGCCGGCGGAGGCGACCGAGCACCTGCGGTACTTCGCGAACACCGGTGGTCGGATGCCGCAAGGCCACGCTCGATCGGCTGCGGTCGATCTTCCCGCAGGCGTTGCCGTACCTGATGTACGGCCTGACCGAGGCGTTCCGCTCCACCTATCTCGATCCGTCCGAGGTGGATCGACGGCCCGACTCGATCGGCAAGGCCATCCCCGACGCCGAGATCCTGGTCGTACGGCCGGACGGGTCCCGTTGCGACCCGGGCGAAGAAGGTGAGCTGGTGCACCGCGGCGCGCTGGTCGCCCTCGGCTACTGGAACGACCCGGTCCGTACGGCCGAGCGCTTCAAGCCCGCGCCGGGATCGCAGTCCGACTGGCGTGCCCCGGAGCTGGCCGTGTACTCCGGTGACGGGGTGGTGGCCGACGAGGAGGGCTTCCTGTACTTCGTCGGTCGCAGTGACGAGATGATCAAGACCTCCGGCTACCGGGTCAGCCCGACCGAGGTCGAAGAGGTGGCCTACAGCTCCGGTCTGGTCCGCGACGCGGTCGCCCTCGGGGTTCCCGACGCGCGGCTCGGACACAAGATCGTGCTCCTGGCGACGCCGGTCGACGGCCACGAGCTCGACCCGACCGGGCTGATCACCGCGATGCGACGGGAGCTGCCGCTCTACATGGTGCCGTCGGAGGTCCAGGTGCGCGTCGAGCTGCCCCGCGGTCCCAACGGCAAGTTCGACCGGAACCTGCTGAAGCAGGAGGTCCTCGGATGACCGAGGCGACCACCGCTCGGACCGCTCACCATCCAGGAACGGATCGGCGCGTTCGGCACCGTCGACGGCCAGCTGGCCGTCGGTGGCGTCCCGTTGCGCCGGCTGGCGGCCCGGATCGGCTCCACGCCGTTCTTCGCGTACGACCGCCGGTTGCTCGACGAGCGCGTGGCGCTGCTGCGGGCCGTGCTTCCTTCGCGACTCAAGCTGAGCTACGCCATGAAGGCGAATCCGATGCCGGCGGTCGTCCAGCACCTGGCCGGTCTGGTCGACTCGATCGACGTGGCGTCGGCGCTGGAGATGCAGACGGCGCTCGACACGCGGATCGGCAGCGATCACGTGAGCTTCGCCGGCCCGGGCAAGACCGTCGCGGAGATCCGCCAGGCCGTCGCCGGTGGCGTGACCATCGAGCTGGAGTCGATCACCGAAGCGCGTCGCATCGTCGCCGCCGGCGAGGAGCTGGGGGTGCGGCCGCGGGCGGCGATCCGCGTCAATCCGGACTTCGCCGTCAAGGGCTCCGGCATGCGGATGGGCGGTGGACCGCAGCAGTTCGGTGTGGACGCCGAGCAGGTCCCCGGGCTGCTCGCCGAGCTGACCGCTGCGGACATCGACATCACCGGCTTCCACATCTTCGCCGGGTCGCAGAACCTGCGCGCCGAGATCATCGCGGAGGCGCAGCGGAAGACCGTCGACCTGGTCCTCGAGCTGGCCGAGCACCTGCCCACACCGTGCCGGTACGTCAACCTCGGTGGCGGGTTCGGCATCCCGTACTTCGACCGGGACGCGCCGCTCGACCTCGCGGTGGTGGCCGACAACCTGACCACGCTGGTGGACGGCGTGCTGGCCGAGCGGCTGCCCGAGGCCAAGCCGGTGATCGAGCTCGGCCGCTACATCGTCGGCGAGTGCGGCGTCTACGTGACCGAGGTCGTCGACCGCAAGGTCTCCCGGGGCCAGACCTATCTCGTGGTCGACGGTGGCATGCACCACCAGCTCGCCGCCTCCGGCAACTTCGGTCAGGTCATCCGGCGCAACTACCCGGTCGCCATCGGCACCCGGGTCGACGAGCCGATCGTCGATGCCGCGACGGTCGTGGGCTGCCTGTGCACGCCGCTCGACCTGCTCGGCGACAAGGTCCAGCTCCCGCAGGCCGACATCGGCGACCTCGTCGTGCTCTTCCAGGCCGGCGCGTACGGCCTCACCGCCAGCCCCACCGCCTTCCTCGGACACCCGGCTCCGGCCGAGGTCCTGGTCTAGCTCCACCCGCACCCGAAAGGAACCACCATGACGACCGATACCGCCACCCTGAACGAGGTCAAGTCCGTGCTCGTCACGACGCTGGGGATCGAGGACCGCGCCGCGTCCATCGACGCCTCGACCGAGCTGTTCGGCGGCATCCCCGAACTCGACTCGCTGGCCGTGCTCGAGCTGGTGACCAACATCGAGGACAAGTTCGGCATCACGATCGAGGACGAGGAGTTCGGGGGCGAGATCTTCGAGACGCTCGGGTCGTTGACCGAGTTCGTCGAGTCGAAGCGCGCGGCGACGCCTTGACCGCGCCAGCCGACAGTAACGACGTTCAGCCGACCAGCGGCCGCGCCCCTTCGCGCAGGTCAGCGGTGTTCACCCGTCCTCGCATCATCGGCGCCGCGATCGTCCTGGCTTTGCTGATAGCGGCCCCCATCGTGTTCCTGATGGTGCGCACTCCCTCAGTTCCCGGCGCCGACGCCTCCTACAAGCTCGCCGCGGGGGGCTGCATTGACGCTCCCAACGCAGCGGGCGGCGCCGATCCCTGGGGTGGCTGCTGGCCCGGCCCTCAGAACACGGGCTATCCGCAAGGTCTGCCCGGTGACCAGCGCCCGAAAGTGGAACTCACCAAGTATGACGGCCCGACCACCATCAAAGAGTGTGGTGTGGTCATCGACTCCAAGCTGGTGGACAGGGATCTCGTCATCGAGGCCGGTAACGGGACTCACAGCCCCGACAGCCCCTGCGTGACCATCAAGAATTCTCTGGTCCAGGGGGTCATCCACACCGACGCACCACAGTTCGGTCCGGTGGTCGTCTTCGACACCGAGGTTGCCGTCCCTGGGCTCAGCTGGTGGGAGAACATCGGGCGTTACAACGTGTTCGTGACGCGGGTGAACAGTCACGGCAGTGAGGGGGTGGTTAAGTGCGCCAGCTACTGCTCGGTGGTTGACTCCTGGGTTCATGGCATGCATCTCGGCGGCGAGTACCACTACAACGCGGTGGGCGGGAACGGCATCGAACCTGAGGACGGCTCCTTCACGATCAACCACAACTGGACGAGTTGCGGTGACTGGGCGTCGTGGGATGAGGAGCCCGGGAAAGATGCCGGCTGCTCGGCCGTCATCGGCTTCTATGGCGACTTCGCACCGATCCGTAACATCGCGATCACCAAGAACTATCTTGCCGGTATGACGTCTGGGCAACAGATCCCGTCAGCGGAGAACCGACAGCCGGGCTACTGCCTCAATCCGGGTTACTACCCCGGAAAGCCCCATCCTGCCCCGAGCAAGCTTGTGATCAGAGACAACGTGTTCGGGAGGGGATCATCGGGCAAGTGCGGTGTCTTCGGACCGACCAACAGCCTTAACGCGGTCGGTCATCCGGCGGACAACGTCTGGGAGAACAATCGATACGAGGACGGAGAGGTCATCAAGCGTCCGGAGCAGTAGGGCTATCGCAGGCGCTTCACGACCCCTTTGAGACCGGACACCAGCGCGTCCGTCGTGCCTGGTGGCCGCAAGATCTCGGCCCGGACGGTTTCGATGGTGTCGTGGGCGTGCACGCTGTACCGGGGCTGCAACCACGCTCCCGGCTTGGCCCGACGACGATCGCTGGTGAACACCCTGGTGTAGTTCCGCTCGGCGGAGCTCGTGGAGGACACGTCGGTCGTACCGACCGAGGGGCAGTGCGGCTTCGGTCACCGGTTCGCCCGGTGACCTCGGCGATCGCAGAACGTGCTTCGGTGAATTCCCGCTGGCGCAGCTCAGCGGGCAGGTGGCGCCAGGGAACGTGGTCCATCCCATGGGTGCCGATGCGCATGCCGTTGCTCTGCAGCTCTCGGATGTCGTCCGGGCTCAAGCTACCAGGGTCGTCGAACCGACCCGCGAGCACGAAGAAGTCTGCGGTTCGACCGGTCTCGAGAAGCGGCGCGAGTCCGATCTCGAGGTCGGACCCGTTGCCGTCGTCGAAGCTCATCGCCACGTCGTCTCGACCGGCGACCTCATCCACGATGCGCTGATAGAGGTCGCGGGAGATCCAGTAGCCCTCTTCATCGGACTCGAGCTCTCGCTGTGGGGTACCGATCCCGTGGAAGCAGATGTTGATCATCGTCGACTCTCTGTTTGACCGCTATTGAAGACGGGTGCTTTCGTCTCGACCCCAGGCCGACGTCGAGGGCTGCCGTCTCGCCAGACCGGCCGCAAGCAGCGTCACCCCGGCGTAGATGACAGCCGGCCGGCAGAAGCCGAGGGTCTCGGAGGACCACGTCATTGAGCCAGGCGGATCGGTCCGCGGCTCTCACCGAGACCTGTATCTGTCCCTCTCGGCTGGCCGAACGGAGCTCGGCATTGCCGCGCCGAACTCTGACAAGTCGACGGAGGAGGTCGCGAGTGCGCAGCGGTGTCGCGACCCGGACCTTCACGGTGTCCACGAGGACCTTCTCCTGCGTGAGTGAACAGGGAATCGAGAAACAGGTCGTCGGCGATCAACTCCGGGAACGAATCGAACCGGAGGCGTCCTCGCTGCGACAAGGCGATCACGCCGCGGCCGAACAGTCCGTCGCGAAAAGCAGGTAGCCGGCTGCTGATGGCGGTGTATCCCTTGACGATGAGGGGGCGTCCGGTGACATCGAGCTCTCTGGTCGGGACTGCTGCGCAGCATCGTGGATCGTCCGCCAGCGCCGCGACCAACCGGCCGATGGCCTGAGGGTCCAGCACGATGTCCGCATCGAGGTAGATCCGCGGGTAGCCCGCCGCGAGCTTGTCAGCGAGGTTGAGGGCCGCGGCCTTCCCGGCGCGTTCAGTCTCGATCACGCGCACGCTCCATCGGCGTGCCACGTCCGCCGTGTGGTCGGTACAACCGTTCGCGGCGACGATGATGTCGAGGTCGCCCGCATTCTGCTGCGACGACAGAGCGTCGAGGCACCGATCGATCACCGACTCCTCGTTGTGCGCGGCAATGACGATGCTGGTCATGTGTGACCGATCGGGTACTTCTGAAGGAGGCATGGTCGGCAGGCGTCCTCGTGAGATGGCGGGCGTGCGGACAGGCTATCGGAGGAGCTCGATCGGCGAGGTCGGCCCGGACGAACGTGGGGGCGGCGATCTGGCGTACCGTTGCTGCCGTGACACCTTCCATCCCGGTGACGCTGCAGCCGATCCTCCCCGAAGACGTCGGGCGAGTGGCGGACTTCTTGCACGCTCACCTGAACTCCCGGTTGTCGGCCGGCGACTGGACTCGTGCGATCGAGACTCCATGGCCGGAGATGCCGCAACCGAACCACGGTTTCATGCTGGTTCGCGAGGGCGAGGTGGTGGGAGCAAATCTTGCCTTCTACTCCTCCAGAGAGATCGATGGCTCGACGGAGCACGGTGTGCAACGTGGCTGCACTCTGTGTCCGCGACGACTTACGAGCACACACCGTGCGCTTGGTTCGCGCGCTGCTGAAGCAGCGCGAGTACTCGTTCACGGATCTCTCGCCGAGCGGAAACGTCGTGGCCATGGACGAGCGCCTGGGTTTCCTTCGTACTTGACACGTCCACGACTGCTCGTCCGAACCTGATCGGCAGGACGCCACGCGACGTCACCATCATCAGCGACCACGATCAGATCGAGAAGGTCCTGTCCGATCAGGATCTCCGCGTCTTCCGGGATCATCGGCAATGCGCAGCCGCCAGACACGTCGTCCTTCGCAAGGGTGACCAACACTGCTACGTCGTGTTCAGGATCGACCGACGGAAGCGGCTACGTGTCTTCGCCTCGCTGCTCTATGTGGGGGACCCCGGTCTGTACGTCCAACTCGGCAACCACCTCGGCGGCTTCCTGATCCGACGACATCGTGCCCTGGTCACCCTGGTGGAGAGACGACTGATCGACTGACAGACCCTGGCGGGGCCGCAGGTGGCGCTGCGCGGACGGCCGAAGATGTTCAAGAGCGAGAGGCTGGTGCCCGCCCAGGTCGACTATCTCTACAGTGAGCTGACCTGCGTCCCGTGGTAGGGTCGTCATCCGCGCCCGCGCAACCTGGGCCAGCGCGGCCTTGGCCGTCTGATAGCGGTCCTTCCCCAGGACCGATAGCCCCGCCACCCGAACCGCCGATCGCAGACTGTCCCGGGCCGTCCGCAGCGGATACCCGATCGCCGTGTCGCGAATGACCTCGCCTCTGCCGGGAACCCGAACATCGCTGAGTGCGTCGGCGAAACGGTGCAGGTATGCGGCAGGTGAGACGAGCCGACCACGTACGCGATTGCTGACGTTCGACCCGTGGACGACCTGCAGCCACCCCGGTGGTCCCTTCAGCTCGATCACCGGCATGGTGCGGGGGAACTCGTTGTGGTACTCAGACCATGACGTCACAGGCTCGTGCCAAGACTCCAAGACGGAGCAGAACGCATTCCGCCGGTCCGTACGCGCGAAGAGATTCCGCCCACTTCGAATCAGCCCTGTCGGCCAGTACACGACACTTCGCGCCGCGCTCGATCTGATCCCGCTCATCCGCTCACAGAAATCGATCGCGAGCCCGTCATCGTTGTCCAGATTCGTCGTCAACAGCCATTCATGTTCTCGCCGGACATGGGTGAGCAGGTCGGCTCGAAGGTCGGGCGTTTCGACGGTATCGCGGAAGACGGGAGTGAGGATCCCCCGGTCCTGCCACGGTCGAAGCCGATTCAGCAGCCAGTCTGGACTTTCGGGATCGAGATAGACGAGCCAGGTCGGTCGCTTCGTCTGTCGCTGAATGGAGGGCACGGTGTAGGTCTCGAACAAGTTCGACTCGTTCCGCCAACCAACCTTCTCGGGCCCGAATGAGACCCTCGACGCCGGGTGTGGGCAGATTGAACCTGGTCAGGATCACGTGGTCGAACTCTGACGTGGCCGTCACGACCAGGCTCCAGTGGTTGACTGCACGGTCACCGGTTCGAGCTCGTCTGAATCCGGGTCGGCGGCAGTGCGATCTCGGCGACGGGACCTACGGCTCAAGGCTCGATCGATCCAGTAGATCCCGATGACGGACACGATGGCACCGGTGAGCCCAAGGGCCCCGAGAGATCTTGCCCGGCTTCCGGCCACCTTGACGACAGTTGGCTCGGCGGGACTCGGAACGGAGGTGATCCACAGCCTCGGGTCGACACCGAGATCCTTCTGTCGCTGCTCCAGGATCTGAGCGAGTTCGTCGCTGACTTCGATTGCGCGGGCTTCGACCAGCGTGGGATCACTACCCACCACTTGCACGTCGATGTTCGGCGTCAGGTAGAGCGGACGCCATTGGCTGCCCTGATTCGGCATCCTCACCTCCACCGTGTTGCGCTTCCCCTCGCCGAAAAGCGTGGTGTCCGGGCTCGCGGTGAGCATCGGTCGGTTCTCGCGGTTCCACTCCGCCGCCACCACTCCGGCGATGGGTGCGAGTGCGTAGTGGGGATCTTCGATCTTGTTGGGGTAAAACTCCTCGGTCGGAGCGAGGAGCACGACCGTCATCTTCGTCCAGTAGACCGCGGGCAGGTGGACGACTGCGTACATCGCGCCGAGCGTCAGGACGGCCCCGATGGCGAGCAGGTACCAGCGGCGCAGGAGCACCATCACCAGTCCGCGTGCCGTCATGGTCGAAACCCCGTCATGCTCATATCGTGTCACGAACCCGAGACTGATCGAGAACATTCCGACTGCACGCAAACGCCACGATGACTACCCGGACCGCCTACACTCGTTGCTGGGCGGGTGGCACAGCCCGAGAGTCGTTCATGCCAGGAGCGTGCTTTGTAGCGCGGTTCCTGGTCGAATTGCGTCGCTGGCCGCCTCTCCGAGTCGTAAGGGGTCAGTGAGAGAGGCTGAGTTGCAGTTCAGGGATCTATGGTCGGCGCTGATCCGCCGCTGGTATCTGCTACTCGTGGTCATCGTGTTAGCTGTGGGCGGGGCTCTCGGCGTGGCGAAGGCGGTCGGCCCGACGTACCAAACCCAGGCTGCCATTCTCATCCTGCCGCCAGGCTCGACCGGGTCCGGTTCATCGCAGATCGTTGGCAACCCGTTCCTTTCTCTCGCGGGCGTCAGCCAGGTTCGTGACGTCGTTATCAGAACGATGATTTCTAGTACTTTTCTCCTGGAGCTCTGCTCGACTACCGGGGGTGCTGGATACGAGAAGATGACTGGACAGTTGTGCCGACAGTCTCCAGCCGGGATCACGTTCGTTGCGACTCCAGACTTCACTAGCGGTGCGCCGATGATTCTGGTCACCGTGAGTTCCGAGTCGCCAGAGACCGGTGGCATTGCGCTCAAGGCGGTCACGGACCGAGTGCCAGACATTCTGACCGAGTTGCAGGCGGGTCTCGGGCTGCGGCCGAAGGCGTTGATCAGCTCGACTCCGGTGGTGATGGATGTCGAGCCGGAGGTCGTCCACAAGAAACAGATCCGCGCTGCGCTGTTGGCAGGCGCGGGGGTATTCGGGCTCGGTCTCCTGACCATTGGGCTGATCGACGCCATGTTGCAGAGGCGGGGGCGGCCGGCGGGCGAAGATGAGGTCGTCGCCGATGATGATCCGGAGGAGGACCTAGCCGAGGAGGAGTCTCCCGATTGGGCTTGGACCGACGGCGCTGGCGAGCCCGGTGCCGATGGCGACCAGTCCCACGGCGATGCTGGGAATCGAGCCGCTGGTGCAGTGAAGGCAGTGACTTCTCGGTGAAGCAGACCTACACGGCGCTTTGCGCTGACCCCGGCTGGTGATCGGCTTGGGCCAGGCATCGGCGGTGGAGAGCCCAACGACCGGGATTGACGCTGCAAGTGTCCTGACGGTGTACATCGTCCTGCTCCTCGGCATCCCGTCTCCGATGGTTGTTCCCGCTCTGGGTAGTGCGGGCGCCCCGTCTTCCCTCTGGGCGGTGGGCTGCTTCGGTCTCTGGCTCTGGTTCAAAGTGCACCGTACGGACGACGTCCTCGAGGGTCCGCAGCCGGTACGGACGGCGATGCTTGTGTGGTTGCTGGTCATGCTCGCCGTGTACGCACATGCGATGGCGATGCCCGATCTCCGGCGACGAGATCAGTCCGGCTGACAACGGGATGCTCAAGCTCGTTGGGCTCGCGGGGATTCTGCTGGTGGCCAACGACGGCATACCGACGCTCGCTCGACATCGAGCCGTCGTCCGCCGCCTTGTGATCGGCGCCGGAATAGTCGCGCTCCTGGGCCTGGTGCAGTACGCGACCAAGCAAGTCATCGTGGATCGCATCGCGATTCCTGGTCTGGCGTCAGGCAACGCGGCGTGGGCGCTCGCCGAGCGCAGCGGCCTGGCCCGGCCGAGTGGGACGTCGACACACCCCATCGAGTACGGCGTCGTTCTCACGATGATTCTTCCGCTGGCCGTCACCTTCGCCATGACGGCCGAGCGACATCGTTGGCTCTACCGCTGCATTCTGGCGGTTGTCGGGTTTGCGATCTTCCTCTCGATTTCCCGGTCGGCGATGTTCTGTGCCTTGGTGGCACTGATCGTGCTTGGTTTCACCTGGCGTTGGAGGACGCGATTGATCGCCGCCGCAATGCTACTCGTCTTGTCGATCGTCGTTTATGTCACTGTCCCAGGCGTACTCGGAACTATCACGAGGCTCTTCACAGGGGTGAGCGATGATCCGAGCATCGCCTCTCGGACCGGCAGCTACGACATTGCGTTCGAGTTCTTCTCGAAGAGCCCCATTCTCGGTCGAGGATTCGGGACGTTCCTGCCTAAGTACTGGATCCTGGACAATGGTTACCTCGGTCTCCTCATCGAGGGTGGAGTGCTCGGTCTTGGAGGACTGCTTGTGCTGGTGATCACGTCAGCTGTGTGCGCTCGGCGAGCGCGAGTTCTGGGCAGAGATGAATTCGAGCGCGCGATGGGCCAGGCACTGCTTGCGGCCGTCGCTGCCGGAGCGTGTGGTCTCGCCTTCTTCGATACCTTCGGATTCCCACAGTCCGCGGGAACGTTCTTTCTCATACTTGGTTTGTCAGGTTCGCTTCGCCGCCTGCTGACGGTCGAACACAATCCCACTACTCGATCGGTGAGGTCGCCTGTGTCTTCGCAACCGAATGTCACGAGCGTAGGTGCGCCTTGACTGGCGCACGCGAGGATCACAAGGTCCAGCCTGATGCTGACATAGTTGAGGAGCACATCGCAGTCATCGTCGTGATGTACAATAGTTCCCACCTCTTGCCTGACTTCGTTGCCTCTGTGCGCGAGGGTATGACCGGAATCTCCTACGAACTGGTTGCCGTAGACAACGATTCCCCGGATTCGAGTGCTGCGCAGATGGCGAAGCTTGCGCCCGAAGCCACGATCGTCCGCACAGGGCGCAACGGCGGCTATGCAGCAGGGATCAACGCCGGCCGGGCCGCGGCCAAGCCCGCGACTGCGGTACTCGTGCTCAATTCCGATGTTCGTCTGCTTCCTGGGTGTGCTCAGGAGCTCTTGCGTAAGCTTCACGATCCTGGTGTCGGGATCACAGTGCCCAAGCTCTTCGATGGCGACGGCGGCGTCATCGACTCGATGAGGAGAGAACCAACAGCGCTTCGCGCGATCGGGGACGCTGTGCTCGGTGCTGCGCGGGCCGGGCGGATCCCCGCCCTCGGCGAGATCGTGAGCCCGGTCGAGGCGTACGACGTTGAGCAGGTAACCGACTGGGCGGAGGGTTCCACACAGCTCATCAGCTCCGACTGCTGGGAGACCTGCGGTCCCTGGGACGAGTCGTTCTTTCTCTACTGTGAGGAGACCGAGTACAACCTGCGTGCACGAGACCGAGGCTTCGCAACTCTCTTTGTTCCTTCGGCCCAAGCTGTTCACCTCTCCGGCGGATCCGGAGTGTCCAATGAGCTCTGGACGCTGCAGGTGACAAATCGGATCATCTTGTTCCGGCGTAGAAACAGTCTGCCCGCAGCGTGCGTGTACTGGGGCGCGACCGTCGTTCGTGAGCTGACCCGAGCCATGATGGGACGAGCGAATAGCGCAGCGGCTGTCCGCGGTCTTCTTCGGCCAACAGTCCTACGCGCCATTCTTTGCAGATCGGTAGAGGCGTGACCAGCGCGACCGCAGGACCTGACGCCGTTGGAGTCTCGATCGTGTGTGTGTTCAACAACCTTGAGGTCAGGGCAGAGTGCCTTGACCGGTCGATCGAACGCTACGAGGGCGTCGTTGACGTCGATTACATTCCGGTGGACAACCGTGACCATCAGTTCAGTACCGCCGGGGCAGCGTTGAACCACGGCGCATCCCTGGCTCGTCACGAGCTTGTCGTTCTCGTTCATCAAGACGTCTACCTGCACTCGATCGATCGCCTCGTCGAAGCGGGCGTCGCGCTGCTGGACCGTTCCTGGTCGATGCTCGGCGCCAGCGGTGTCACCTCGACAGGTGAAGTCATCGGTCTTCTGCGGGACCGGACCGATCTGATCGGCCGTTCAGCCCCGATGCCGGTCGAGGTGGACACGCTCGACGAGGTGCTCTTCATGATCCTGCGAGACGTCATGTTGTCAGATCCGCTGACCGAGGAGAGCGACCTGGCCTGGCACGCGTACGCGGTCGAGTATGCGACCCGCCTGCGGAGATCAGGCCACAGAGTAGGGGCCGTCGACCTGGCGATCACGCACAACAGCCTGACTATCAATCTGGACCGCTTGGATGTCGCTCACCGAGTGGTCGGCGACATGTACCCCGAATTGCAGCCGATCCATACGACCTGCGGAACAATTCAGATTCGCACGCGGCTGAAACTCAAGGACCTGCCTGTCGTCCGCGATCATCGCTGGAGACTGCGCTGGATCCGCAACTCGGTAGGAGCGCGGAGACTCTCGCGAACCCTTCCGATCACCGTCATCCTGAGCGATATCCGTCACGACGTTGACCTACTGAAGTTCGGGGCGAGGGACCCGCTACGCGTGATCAATCTAGATAGCACCGGATCTTTCGCGGCGTCGGCAACGGGCTGGCTGCGATTCAGTCGGCTCGGCAAACCGGTGGACTTCAGAGCGGTTGCCACCGATAACGAACTTCATTCGTGCCTCGATCAGCTACCCCAGACAACGAACGTGCTGGTCACCGGCCTCGACGAAGGAGCTGTCGGTCGCCTCTGTGGGGGAGTCGGTGCGAGCCGTCATTGGGCCGTCGGCATACAGTCAGGGGCCCACTGGGCGCTCTCAGGCCCAGTGTTGGCCGAGCTGCCAGGCGCATGGTCGCGGCCAGCAGCCGTACCGCTTGGCTCCCGCCTGCGCGAGTGACCCCATTTGTACGAGGACGGGAAAAGGGACGTTGTCGTAGTTGTGATACTTCGAACCAGAGACTGCTTGGCGTTGCGCCGGACGTAACGATCGGGTGGTCACGCACTCTGGACTCGCAATCGCAACACGAGATCCTCACTCTCATGTCGTGATCGGGTGCACTCAATTGCCTAGTTGCAGGGGGTGACTGTAACGGGTTGGCAACAATATGTCGGATCACGAACTTGAGCGTCTGCTAGATGGTATGGCACGATGCCGCTCATGTGTCGAGATCGGGCCGCGCTCAGATGGCAGTTATCAGGCAAGTCTCTGGCGTGTCGGTCCTCCACCCACTTGGCACCCGCTAGGTCGGCGAACGGCGTCGGCGTCTGGAGAGGCCAATGAAGATCTCACGTCTGATTCCGGTCCTTGGGGCTGCTTTGCTCTTCTGCATTGCGGGAGTGATTCCTCAGGCTAACGCTGCATCTACGACGAGTTTGTTCGACGATGAGAGACCCCCTTACAGCAGTTGGCCGGACTACGAGTCCATAACTGTGGGCGTCGAGATCGAGGTCAGTGAATCCGGGACGATCGACGGTCTGAGGTATTACAAGGGTTGGCGCAATACGGGCCAACACGTTGGTGCGCTCTACTCCCGTTCCGGCCGGCTGCTGGCCGAGGCTACGTTCACAGATGAGTCCAGTTTCGGTTGGCAAGACGTCGAGCTCAGTTCCCCTGTCCGTGTTCGAGCGGGGCAGACCGTCACGGCCGCAGTCTTCATGCCCGTGGGTCGGTATGCAGTCGAACCTGACGTCGATTGGCCATTGCAGTCAGGCTCGCTGAGTGCACTTCGAGGCGTTTACGAGTACGGCGACGACATCGAGTTCCCGACTCGGGACCACGACTCCACCAACTACTTCGTGGATGTCAACTTCGCAGGGGATGGGGGGGTGCCAACGGAGCCGACTCCGATTCCGTCTACGACCCCGACCGCCTCAGCGACACCTACGCCGACGCCGACGCGGACACCGACGCCAAGCCCGACTCCAACCCCAACCTCGACGCCAACCCCCACTCCAACGCCAACCCCCACTCCAACCGTGACTCCCACTCCAACCGTGACTCCCACTCGCACCCCGACTCCTTCCGCGACGCCGACACCGACGGTCACGCCGTCAGCGACTCCGAAGCCCGGCCAGTGCGTCGGCGCTGCGAACACGCCGGGTGGCCCCGATCCGTGGGGCGGATGCTGGCCAGGTCCGCAAAACACTGGGTACCCGAAGGGCTTGCCGGGGGACGCTCGCGCACCCGCCACTCTGACCACGTACACAGGCCCCACCACCATCCGGTCATGCGGGGTGGTGATCGACTCGAAGATCGTCAACTCGACGATCATCGTCGAGGCGGGCAACGGCACCAAGTCGAAGTCGACGCCCTGTGTGACCATCCGGAACTCTCTAGTGAAGGGTGTCATCTTCGCTGAGCAGTCGAAGTTCGGGCCCGTGCTCGTCGAAGACACCGAAGTCGTGCCCTCCGACCTCCCTTGGTGGGAGAACATCGGGCGCAACAACATGTTCGTCTACCGGGTGAACTCCCACGGTGGCGAAGGCGTCATCAAATGCGAATCGAACTGCGAAGCCCGTGACAACTGGGTCCACGGCATGGAGCTGGGTGGCTCAGTACCACTACAACGCGTTCGGTGGAAACGGCACGGACGGATTCGTGATCGATCACAACTACGCTTCGTGCGGGGACTGGGCCGCGGTATCCAGCCCTGGTGGCGATGCTGGGTGTTCAGCGGTTATCGGGTTCTATGGGGATTTTGGGCCGATTCAGAACATCACAATCAATCGCAACTTCCTCGTGTCCACGTTCGACGTATCCACCTCCGGGCTGTTCCGGCAGTCCGGATACTGCCTCAACCCCGGATACTATGTTGGAAAGCCATATCCAGCGCCGAGCAACGTGACCGTTTCTGACAATGTCTTCGGTCGCGGTAAGTCAGGCAAGTGCGGCGTATACGGGCCAACCAACAGCTTGAATGCCAGGGGTGCCACCAACGGCAACGTGTGGCAGGGCAATCGCTATGAGGACGGAGTTGTGATCGGACGTCCCGAGGAGTAGAAGGTGCCGGCGCTGGTGCGCACTTCACCGGCTCTTCAGAATCGAGCCGATGGGTCGGTTCCCGACGCCGTGGTCGGGGAAAGGTTGCGGCTGGCTCGGCCTGGGTGCATGGTCGAGTTGGTGGGCTCGGCGCACGCCGATACACCCTGGTGCGGGCGAGCCCGTAATCGAGCCTGGCGGTGGAGTCGATGTCACGGATGAGGCGCCGTGAGTTGTTGCCTGCGAGCACGAGGGTGAGATTCTTCTAGCTGTTCCCGGACTCCCTGCCGAGCCCACCATCACTGTTCCGGGGTGTGGAGGAGGCAGTCATGGAAGTCGTGCATGCCCGCTGTGCGGGGCTGGACATCTCGAAGACCGACGCGAAGGTGTGCGTTCGGATCGCTGGACGTGGCCGCAGGAAGCCGTCGGCGACGGTGACCACCTGGTCGGCCACATCGTCGGCGATCTTGCGGTTGGCCGACATGCTGGCGGAGCAGAAGGTGACGTGCGTGGTGATGGAGGCCACCGGTGCGTATTGGAAGCCGTTCTACTCGTTGCTGGCCGAGGCCGGGCTGCCGGTGGTGCTGGTCAACGCCAGCCAGGTGCGTCAGATCCCGGGTCGCAAGACCGATGTCGCCGACGCGGTCTGGCTGGCCGACCTTGCTGCGCACGGACTGGTCCGTGCCTCGTTCGTGCCCGATCTGGAGATCACCGAGCTCAAGGACCTGGTCCGGGCGCGGACGATCTTGGTCCGGCTGCGCGGTGAGGAGGTTCAGCGGTTGGAGAAGCTGCTGGAGTCGGCGGCGTTGAAGCTGTCGTCGGTGATCTCGAATCTCAACGGTGCGTCGGGGCGGCGGATGATCGAGGCACTGATCGCCGGGGAGCGTGATCCTGAGGTGCTGGCCGGGTTGGGTCACGGCTTGTTGAAGGCCAGCCGGGCAGAGTTGGCAGAGGCGCTGACCGGCCGGTTCAGCGATCACCATGGCTTCTTGGCCAAGGTGCATCTGGACGTGATCGACAGTTACGCCGCCCGGATTGACGATCTTGCCGCACGGATCGAAACCTACTTCGAACCCGACCGGCCCGCGCCTGCGGAAGGGCCCAGCCTGCACCGGGCGCGGGAGCTGTTGGTGACGATCCCTGGGATTTCGCTGATCGGGGCTGAACAGATCCTCGCCGAGATCGGCACCGACATGACCGTGTTCGCCAGCCCGGGCCGGCTGGCCTCCTGGGCGGGGCTGGCCCCAGGTGCCCACGAGTCGGCCGGAAAGGTCAAGTCCACCCGGTGTCGACCCGGGAACGCCTACCTGAAGGGAACGTTGGGCATCGTCGCCATGACGGCTGCCCGGCAGAAGAAGTCGTTCCTCGCCGCCCGATACAAGCGGGTCAGGGCTCGTCGTGGCCACAGTCGCGCGCTGGTCGCTCTGGCGCGCACGATCCTGGAACTTTGCTGGCATCTGTTGACGACTGATCAGCCCTACCGCGATCGTGGCGCCGACTACTACGACAAACGGCGGCCGGGAACCGCGATCAAGACCGCTCTGCAACGACTCCGCGACGCCGGCTGTCAGGTCACGACGAACAAGGAAGGGATCCTCATCACCACGGCCTGAAGGTCCGATTACGCGGTTGTCGGCTCCGGTGGTCAAGACTTTCGGGTGAGGGTGTAGTCGGGGTCTGAATCCGCCGGCTTCGAGTAGGCATCGGGCGATGTAGTTGGTGAGGTTGCGGAACCCGAGGGCGGAGCCGCGGAGGTGTTCGAGCCGTCCGTTGATCGCCTCGGTGGGTCCGTTGCTGGAGCCGGGTCGGTCGAAGTAGGCCAGCACGTCGACGGCCCGCTTCTTCAGGGTGCGGCCGAGCGTGATCAGCTCGGTCAGCGGCTTCGGCACCCCGTGGCTGAGCGCGTCGATCAGCTTGACCATCAGCTCGCGGCCGCGGACTCGGTCGGGTTGCCGGTAGGCGGTGATCATGCGCTGGTAGATGCCCCAGGTCGCTTCGACCTGGACGTGGTCGTCGTCGGCGAACAGCTGTCTCGAGCCGCTGCTGCTGCTTGTCGGTGAGCAGGTCGACGCCGGTGTGCAGGGTGCGGCGGGCTCGGTAGAGCGGATCGTTCGCGCGGCCGCGGTGGCCGTGGATGATCTGCTGGATCCGGCGGCGGCACCGGTCCAGGGCGTCGCCGGCGAGGCGGACGACGTGGAACGGGTCCATCACCGCGACCGCGTCGGGCAGCTCCTCGGCGGTGGCGGTCTTGAACCCGGTGAACCCGTCCATCGCGACGACCTCGATGTGGTCCCGCCACGCCGCTGGGCGGTTCGGCCAGCCAGCGCTTGAACGCTTGTTTGGAACGGCCCTCGACCATGTCGAGCAGCCGGGCCGGGCCGGTGTGGTCGCGGACCGGGGTCAGGTCGATGATCACGGTGACGTACTTGTCGCCGCGGCGGGTGTGCCTCCAGACGTGCTCGTCGACGCCGATGACAGCGACGCCGTCGAAGCGGTGCGGGTCGTCGATCAGCACCCGTTGCCCTTCGGCGAGGACGGCGTTGTTGGCGGTGTTCCACGACACCCCGAGCCCGTCGGCGACCCGGGCGACGGTGAGGTGCTGCACCACCAAGCCCTGCAGTGCCCACCGCAGCCCGCGGCGGGACAGCTTCGCCCGCGGCTCCGCGGCCCGGCTGGTGTCTTGGCGCCACACATGCCGGCACTCGCTGCAGCGGTAGCGGCGGACGGTGACGTGCAGGCTGGTGGGTCGCCACCCGAACGGCTCGTGCGCCAGCCGGCGGACCACGGTGCCGCGCGGGACTCCTTGGCAGCCGCAGCGGTGGCACCAGTCGTCGGGGTCGACGACCCGGCACGCCAGCACGGCCGGTCAGGATCGAGTCGTTGCCCGGTCACGACGAGGCCGAGCTCGTCGAGGCGGCAGAACACGGTCAGGTCAGGGCAGCCGAAAACGGCATCAGGGGTAGCGTCAGTCACCGTCGAGGTCTTCCATGATGGTGAGTGTGAGAACTTCCATCTTCGGGAGACCTCGACGCCTACCCAGCCAGCGACGCGCCGACCTCTACACCCTCATCTGCGAAGAGCCACTTCACCGCCGGGATCAATGGTTGCGCGTGGTGAAGGGCGAACCTCGGCGCCGCCGCGAAGTCCGAATCTGTCAGGGCTGCCGTCAGCCGGATTGAAGGGTGCAGTTCCGCCGGCCTCGTCCGAACATCATGTCGTCCCCGTGAGATGATGAACGACTCTGTCCAGCTGGACAGCAAAGGCATTTGTCGAGTAATGCGTACGGGCCCGCTCTCGAGCAGCCTCGCCTAGGGCGTATCGCTTCTCGTCATCGACCAGAAGGACTGTCAACGCGTCGGCAAACGCGTCGACATCGCCGGGAGAGACGAGTATGCCGGTTGGTCCGATCTGGTGTGCAACCGCTCCGACAGAGAAGGCGACCACGGGCTTTCCCAGGATCATCGACTCCAGCACGACCAGCGGAAAGGGGTCGTCTCGCGAGGGCAGCGTGGCGACGTCGAACGAGGCCATCGTCGGGTAGGGGTTCGCCATCGGCCCGAGGAAGTCGATCGCCTCATCCGCGACCGTGGTCACCGCCTCGCTCACGTCTCCGATCCAGACGAAGCGGATGTCTCTATCTGGGAGGTGTCGTTGCACCTTTCGCGCGGCCTCCACCCACAAGTCGGCTCCCTTCCTCGATTCGACCGTGCCGCAGCAGCCGACGACGAGACTCCGGCCAGCGTCGAACTTGGCGTCTGCGGCCTCCCCGGCAAGACGGAGCACCCTTGCATCGTCCGGGACCGATGGCAGCAGGACCACGTCCTCCAACGGAAGTTCCGCTATCTCTGCCAGGTCCGTCCGCACACTGGGCGAGCAGGCGACCAATGTTGTGCGGGCGAGTTCGGGCCGGGCATGTGCCCACTCTAGGAACTGCGACGTCACCGCACCGGACTCGTGACTGTGCAGCAGAGCTCGGCGTCGGAGCCAGCGGGCGGGTCTGAGGTAGATAGCCGCTGCGGTGGAGTTGACGTAAACCAGATGGGGCCGCCTTCGCACGATGGTGACCAGCGCGACGAGCGTGTCGATTAGCCAGACCACCGATCGGAGTGCTCGGATCGATCGCAGCCTGCGTCGGACACGATGGAGTAGCTCAACTTCAACGGGAGCAACCGCCGCGAATTCATCGAGAAGCGGTCCCGCCGTGCGGCTCACGATCTGCACGTGATGGCCTTGCCCGACCAGGCTGCGAGCAACGAGGACTGCGACTTTCGGTGCTCCACTTCGGGAGGCCTCATGGCTGACGAGCAGTACGCGCATGGCGGTCACTTGGCCTCGGCCGTGGCGGATCTGCCACCTAGCCATACCTTTTTCGCCTCACTGCCACACATCTTGAGCAGGGTTCGCCCGCCTCTGCTGATCTGGCCGGTCACGGAGGGAACATCCGCGAGTGCGCTCCGGTAGATCGACTCGAGTTTGTCGGCACCTGCATCCAGGCCAAAGCGTCGACGGACCTCAGCTAGCCCGAAGCTCCCGAGCTGCTGACGCCTCGCGGCTGGAAGCAATGAGCGGATTTCCCCTGCCAGATGACTGACCGGATCAGGGGCACCTTCTTCGCCGAAGAAGCCAGCTTCGTAGAAGTAGTCGATCGTCGCTGGAGCGAACGTTCGCGCAAACCCGTTGAGGCCCAGGACAACGAGCGGCTTACCGTGGGCCAGCGATCGGATGGCTGATCCACCCATCCCCAGCGTCAGATCGGCCGCGTCATAGGCTGGCCGGGGGTCGATCATGGCGCCTGCCAAGATCACCGCTTGACGCCCGAGTAGAGCGTTGGCCGCAGCGGCTCGCCGGTGGAGGGTGTCCCGAGCGTTACCGTCACCGACGATAACGAGTCGCAAAGTCGGGAGATCAAGTTTGGCGACGGCATCGATGGCTTTGGCTATTCCCTCAGCCTTCAGGTCCGAATCGAGCCGGCTCACCGTCACCATGAGGACCTCGTCCTCGCGAACTCCGTGCTGCCGGCGAAAACCTGACCCGGCCGCCGGATCGGGGGAGTCGGCCTCGAGGTCCACAGGCGGTTCCATCAGCGGTACTGGCCCGCGGTGAGTGATCTCCGCCTCCCGCTGAAGTCCGCGGGTGCCCACGATCATCGGCATCCCGGCCGGGATGTAACTCACGTTTTCCATGGTCCAATTCGTGACAGCTGCCGTTCGGCGGCCACCGAACGCGGCAGCGGTCCAGGCCGCCGGACCCAGCCACGGGCCGAAGACGTGAATCACGTCGGCTTGCGCGGCACTCGCGAACCGATGGATCTGGAGAGCCCGCGATGGTCCGCTGGCTCGAGAAGGGAGCAACTCGACGTCGAATCCTGCCTGCTTGGCATAGGGGAGCAAGGAGACCTTGACCTTCTCGTCGATGGCGAACACAGCCACCCGGTGCCCCCGATGACGAAGGGTCCGCGAGAGGTCGATCGCATTAAGCGGACAACCGCCCAGGGCCAACCCCTCGAGTCCGATCGCGATGCTGAGTGACGGCGAAGGATGAACTGAACCACCCTGAACGGGACCACCAGATGAACGTGGTGCTCCTCGACTCATGCCAACTCCCCTGTTGCATGCACAGAACGCAATCTGCGTGGTAGCCAGCGGGGCACGAACCGTTCCGGCAGGCGGCTTACAAGTAGGGGACCAGCAAGGAGGAGATAGACCATTCCGCCGGCGATGCCGCCGAGGAGAAAGCTGCTCAGAGCATTCGGCAACACATGAGCAATACCCCAGGCTGCCCCGCCTGCGACAGCGGAGGCCAGCACCGGCCGCGCAAGGGTGCGGATCAGAGACCCGATCCGTAACTCGGTGCTTCGCAGCACGACCACTGCGTAAACAGGGACTGCCACCAGACCTATTGTCACGACGTGCGCCCACGCCACGCCGACCAGACCATGATGCCGGAGGCCGACCACGATGGCCGGGATGAGGGTCGCCACCCAGCAGAGCTGAATGAGAAGGAGGCGCAACGTCTTGCCTGTGGCCACCAGGACATTGGCGTACAACAGAGAAAACGCGTAGAGCACCCCGTAGATGGACAGAACGGCGAGAACCGGCGCGGACTCCTCCCACTTGGTCCCGAAGACCGTTCTGATCAGCGGTGTCGACAACGCGAGCGTCATCGCTCCGATCGGCATCGCGATCAGCGCGACGAGCTGAGAAGCGGAGAGCAGAGCGCGGCCGAGCTCACCTCGATCATGGCTGACCCGACCGAAAACCGGGACCACGACGCTGTTCAGGACCGAGCCCAGGATGGCGGTCGACCAGCTGGCGACGTTGAAAGCGATCATGTAGACGCCCACCTGGTCGGCGTTCACCAACCGACCGAGGATCAGGTAGTCGGCGTTCAGCAGCGTCCAGTTCACCAGGTTGGCGATCGACAGCGGCAGCCCGAAACGCAGCAGCGGACCGACCGCCGTCGGTCGCCAGCCCGGCCGGTAGCGACGTCGCTGTGCTGACCACGAGCACCATCCCGGTGGCGAGCTGACCGACCACGCGCGACCAGGCGAACGCCGTCGCACCGCCGCCGTTGCAGCGCGAGGACGATCAGCAGCGGGTTGGCCACCACGAACCCGACCACGGTGGCCAGGAAGATCCGGTCCTGCCGGAACTCGCGGACCAGCTGGGCTCCGGGGACGGCGAAGAACCCCGGTCAGCACCAGGCACAGGGACAGGATCCGGATGGGCTCGGCCGCACCGGGCTGGCCGAGGAGCTGTGGCGAGCGGGTGGGCGACGAGCGCCATGGCGACGCCCGATGCACCGCTCACCGCGATCGACAGCGATGGTCGACGGTGGGGGCGATGTCTTCGGGCTCGGTCGCCGGATCGGGCGATGGCCGATGCCATCCCCAGCTCAGCCAGGCTCGCCACGACCAGGTAGACCGCGAGTGCGACGGCGAAGACGCCGAAGT
Organism: uncultured Actinomycetota bacterium; assembly: GCA_963794405.1. Lineage (GTDB taxonomy): Bacteria > Actinomycetota > Actinomycetes > Propionibacteriales > Propionibacteriaceae > Microlunatus. Next base: position 1,138,994 of record CAWCDP010000009.1, on the reverse strand, counting down.
CCTCCTTGGACAGCAGTCTGGCCAGGACTGGCGGTGACGGCGATGCTGGCGAACCGCATGGTCAGGTTCGCCAGCATGGCCCACGCGGCGCCGCGGCCCGCCACTGGCCGAGGGACGGGCCGGGCTTCCGTCCTGCGTCCGGCGGCTCAGCGTCGCGAGGCCGGTTGTCGGTCGCCGGCTGGTCAGATCCCGCGTTCATCACTACCGGCCGGCCGGCGTCCCGGCGCCCGGACGGCGCGTCAGCGCAGGCGTCGACCGCACCCGCGCCGCTGTTCGGCTTCGGTGATGTGCGGGTAGAGCGGGCAGCGACAGGATCTCGGCCGCCGCCCGCTCGGCCACCGGGAAGGAGCCCGGCCCGAGCCCGAGGGCGGCGTACGCCCGCGTCAGGTGCACGCGGGACGGGGTAGTGGATGCCCGCGCCGACGCCGGCCTCGTTCAGGCTGCGCGAGCACGGCGTCGCGGTCGGCCACCCGGACGACGTAGAGGTGCCAGACGTCGACGTTGCCCTCGGCCGAGACGCGGGACCCGCACGCCGTCGACGTCGGCCAGCAGCTCGGAGTAGCGGGCCGCCGCGCCCCGACGGCGCTCGTTCCAGGCCGGCGAGCCGCCGGAGCTTGGCGTCGAGCACGACGGCCTGCACGGTGTCGAGGCGGGAGTTCATGCCGACGACCTCGTGGTCGTACTTGCGCGCCGACCCGTGGCTGGCGAGCAGCCGGACGCGCGCGGCGATCTCGGCGTCCTTGCGTGGTGACCGCGCCGGCGTCGCCCGCGGCGCCGAGGTTCTTGCCGGGGTAGAAGCTGGTGCCGGCCGCCACGCCGAGGCTCGCCGGCGAACCGGCCGAAGCGGGTCGCGCCCTGGGACTGGGCCGCGTCCTCGACGACGACGCACCCACGGACTCGGCGATCGGGAGCAGCTGCTCGACCGGCGCGACCTGGCCGAAGAGGTGCACCGGCACGATCGCCTGGGTCGTCGGTGACGGCGGCGGCGACGCGGTCCGGGTCGATCAGCAGGTGCTCGGGGTCGACGTCGACCAGCACCGGCACGGCGCCGATCCGGGAGACGGCCTCGGCCGTGGCGATGAAGGTGTTGGCCGGCAGGATCACCTCGCCGCCGGCGGTGACCCCGCCGCGCGCAGGGCGAGCTCGAGGGCGTCGGTGCCGTTGGCCACGCCGACGCAGTGCGCGACGCCGTCGCCTCGGCGTAGGCGAGCTCGAACTCGCCGACCGGCTTGCCGCCGATGAAGGCGGTGGTCGCGAACACCTCGGTCAGCCCGGCCTCACCTCCTCGTCGATCTCGGCCTGCTGCGCGGCGAGGTCGACCAGCGGTATGGCTTCATCGAGCGACTTCTCCTGATGTGGTGGATGACGGCGGGCGGAGGCCGGGCCGGGACCCCGACCCAGGTCTGGTCGGCGGGCAGGTCGGCGAGCAGCACCGCGCCCATGCCGAGCACGGACCGGCGCCGACCGTCGTCTGCTCCCGGACGCTGCTGCTCATCCCGAGGTAGGCGCGCTGCGCCGACGAGCACGTGGCCGCCGAGGGTCACGCCGGCGCAGAGCGTGGCGAAGTCGTCGACCTTGTCGTCGTGCGTGAGCGTCACGTTCGGCATCACCACGACATGCCTCCCGACGCTCACGTCCGTGGTCAGGACGGTACCGGCGAGCAGCACGCTCCCGCCGCCGACCCGGCAGGTCCGCGGCACGATGCGCGCGGGTGCACGAACGTCGCGTAGCGGTCCCCGCCGACCCCGAGCGCGCGCGAGTCGCGCGACGATGGCGCCGCCGGGCCTGGCCCCGGCCCGCGCACACCAGGAACGTCGCGTCCGGGTGCTCGGCGGCGGCGTCGATCGGTGCCCAGCACGGGCACCCCGCCGACCTCGTGCCCGCAGGTCGGGGCGTCGTCGAGGACGCCGGCGAGGACCCAAGCCCGACGTCGTGCGCCGACCACGGCGGCGGCCTCGCGGGCGAGCCCGCTCGCGGCGACGAGGACCAGCGCTGCACGGTCACGCCGCGCCCGGCTCGCGAGCACGTCGACCACCCGGGCCTGCTGGGTCTCGTCCATCTGGTGGAAGAGCGGCAGGATCAGCGTGGAGTCGGTGAGGTGCTCGGTGACCGGCAGCGAGCCGGGTGCGGCGAGGCGAGCGTACGGCGGCTGGCGGTGCGTCGACATGATCCCGCGGCGGGCGGAGATGTCGGCGTGGGCGAGCGGCTCGAGCAGCCCGTCGCGGTCAGAGGGGAGCTGGGGCCGACCTCGACCCAGAAGGACTGGAAGTTGCTCTCCCCCAGGCGGGGTCGGCGACGGTGCGCAGCCCCGGGACCTCCGCGAGGAACTTGGCGTACGTCGCCGCGAGCTCGCGGCGACGGGCCACGACCTCGGGCAGCCGGCCCAGCTGCACGATCCCGACCGCCGCCTGCAGGTCGGTCATCCGGAAGTTGTAGCCGACCTCGTCGTACGACTCGGGCGGCGCCAGCACCTACGCGTGCCGGTCGGCGGCGGACACGCTCATCGCGTGCTCGCGCAGCGTGCCGGGCCCGGTCGGCCCACTCCGGGCGCGAGGTGGTGACCATGCCGCCCTCACCGGTGGTGAGGATCTTGCGCGGGTGGAACGACCACGCCGCGATCTCGGCGCCGGCGCCCACCGGGCGGCCGCGGTAGGTCGAGCCCGGCGCCGCACGCGGCGTCCTCGACGACGATGATGCCGCGCGGGTCGCAGACCGCCCGGATCGCGTCGAGGTCGACCGGCACGCCGCCCTGGTCGACGACGATCGACCGCGCGGGTGCGCGTCGGTGAGCGCCGGCCTCGACCGTTCCGGCGGTGAGGTTGCCGGTCACCGGGTCGACGTCGGCGAAGACCGGCGGGCGCCGACGTAGCACACGGCGTTGGTGGTGGCGATGAAGGAGAACGACGGGACGACGACCTCGTCGCCCGGCCCGACGCCGGCCACGACGAGCGCCAGGTGCAGGGCCGTGGTGCAGGACGAGACGGCGACGGCGTGCTCGGCCTGCATGGCCGTCGCGAAGGCGGCCTCGAACGCGGCGACCCGCGGACCCTGGGCGACCCAGCCGGAGCGGAGCACCTCGGTGACCGCGTCGACCTCCTCCTCCCCGAGGTAGGGGAGCATCACGTTGATGCGGCTCATGCCGTCGCTCCCACCGACTGCTCGTCGAGGGCCCGCTCGCCCTGCCACCAGTCGACCAGCTGGCGCAGCCCCTCGTCCAGCCCGATCGTCGGCGGTGAAGCCGAGGTCGCGGGTCGCGGCCTCGGTGCTGGCCAGTCGCCGGGTGACGCCGTTGACCGGGCGGTCCGGGCCGTGCTCGACGCCCGAGGTCGGAGCCCATCGCCTCGAGCAGGCGCCTGGGCCAGCCCCAGCAGCGACGTCTCCACGCCGCGGGCGACGTTGTAGACGCCCTCGGTGATCGGGCTGGTCGCGGCCAGCAGGTTCGCCCGGGCGATGTCGGTGGTGAAGACGAAGTCCATCGTCTGCGCGCCGTTGCCGAAGATCAGCGGCGGCTTGCCGGCGATGATGCGCTCCATCCAGCGGATGAGCACCTCGGTGTAGAGGCCGTGGATGTCCATCCGCGGGCCGTAGACGTTGAAGTAGCGCAGCGCGACGTAGTCCAGGCCGGACATCGCCCGGAAGCTGCGCAGCATGCCCTCGTTGAACGACTTCGCCGCGCCGTAGAAGGTGTCGTTGTCGTACGGGTGGTGGTTCTCGGTCGTCGGGAACTCCTCGGCCAGACCGTAGACCGACGCCGACGAGGCGGCGACGAGCTTGCTCACCTTGTGCTGGGCGGCGGCCTCGATGACGTTGAACGTGCCGTCGACCAGCACCTCCAGCGCGAGCCGGGGCTCCTCGGCGCACTGGGTGATCCGGATGGCGGCCTGGTGGAAGACCAGGTCGGTGCCCTTGGTCAGGTCGTGGACCAGGTCGCGGTCGCGGAGGTCGCCGACGACCAGCGTCAGCCGGGGGTCGTCGAGGACGTCGCGCAGGTTCCCGCGGCGGCCGCGGACGAGGTTGTCGAGGATGCGGACCTCGCCGACGCCGGCGTCCAGCAGCTGGTCGACGATGGTGGATCCGATGGTCCCGGCGCCGCCGGTGACCAGGACGGTGGCGCCCGTCAGATCGTGGGGGTGGGGTTGCTCATCGCGACGTCTCCTCGACAGCCAGACGGGGTCGGACACTGGCCCCGGTGGCAGGCTCGCGCTGACCGCCTCCAGCACGGAGAGCACCCGGAGCCCGGCGGCCCGTCGGTCTGCGGCGCGCGGCCCTCGTCGATCGCGGCGGCGAACTCGGTCGCCATGCCGGCCAGGGCCTCCTTCTCGGCCAGCGCCGGGACGACGATGTCGCCCATCCGGTAGGAGACCGTCATCGCGCTGCGCTGGCGTGCGTCGCGCCCTGGTTGGCGCAGGTCGACGCCCCGGTCGTGGATCGAGATCCGCTGCTGCGGGTTCAGGTCGTCCCACACCAGGGTCCGCCGGCTGCCGCCGATGACCATCTGGCGGATCTTGGTGGGGGAGAGCCAGTTGACGTTCACGTGGGCGATGCCCCGTCGGCGAGCGGCATGTTCAGGTAGCCGACGCAGGCCTTGCCCGCACCGAGCGGGTCCGCGCCGCTGGCGCGACACCGACTCGGGGTCGAGCCCGCCGGGCAGGATGAAGTCGAGGATCGACAGGTCGTGCGGCGCCAGGTCCCAGAACACGTCGACGTCGGGCTGCACCAGCCCGAGGTTGATGCGCACCGAGTCGATGTAGAGGATCGTCGCCGAGCTCGCCGACTGGCGATGGCGTCGCGGATGTAGCACGCGCCGGGTGTAGCAGAAGGTGTGGTCGATCATCAGCACCTTGCCGCCTCCTCGGCCGCGCTGACCATCTGCGGCCGCCGTCTCGGCGTTGTCGGCCAGCGGCTTCTCCACCAGCACGTGCTTGCCGGCCTCGAACGCCGCGAGCGCGAGCGGCGCGTGCGTGCGCGCCGGGGTGGCGATGGCGACGGCGTCGATGTCGTCGCGGGCGAGCAGCCGGCTCGACCGACGGTCTCGACCTCGACGGTCGAGCGGGCGCCGATGACCTTGCGGGCCCGCGCCTCGTCGAGGTCGCAGACCGCGACCAGGTCCCAGTCCGGGTTGGCGCGGAAGTTGCGGACGAGGTTCGGACCCCAGTAGCCAGCGCCGATGACGGCGATCGATCTGACCATGAGTTTCTTTCTAGGTGTTACTGAACCCGTACGAAACGGGCGAGGCCTTCACGGTAGGGACGTCCGGCGTCTAGATCAAGACGAGCACGTCCACCCAGTAGTTGGCCGTGGACGTGGTCGGCGGGAAGGCGTTCCCGAGTGAACTCCTTGAGCCGGATGCCGGCACGGTCAGCGGACCGGTGGTGTAGGCGCTGCTGAAGGTGCCGCTGGTCGGACGAGTACCGGCCGGACGGCGCGTAGTACGAGGCGATGTACGTCGTTCCCGCCGTGATGGTCACCGGTGTGGTGAACGTGGCCGTCCGCCAGCCGGTCCCGGTCCCCGTCGTGGTCGCGGTCGCCAGCTTGGTGTCCCCGTCGCGTTCCACAGCGACACCGTCGTACCCGGTGTTGGTGCTGGCTGGCGTAGTACCGGATGGCGGTCACCTTGCCGGCCCGGTTCGACGAGAACCGGACCCCGACGGTGGTGGGCAGTCGAGCCGTTGGCGGCATTGGCCGTCGTCGGAGCCTGCGTCGTGCTGAACAGGCTGAACGTCTGCGCCGCCGTCGTGAAGGTCCAGGTGGTGGCGCTGGCCATCGCCACGCCGGCCGCACTGCTTGCGTGCACGGACGCCGTGTAGCCGGTCGAGCTGGTCAGCGCCGCCGTCGGGGTGAAGGTCGCCGTCCGGGTCGCCGCGTCGTAGGTCGGTCGAACCGGCCACGGTTGCCCCGGCCGTCGTCTTGACGGTCATGGCCAAGGTCGACGCCGTGATCGCCTTGTCGAACACCGCCGTCACCTTGGTGGTCGCCGCGATGCCTGTGGCGTTCGCGGCTGGCGTCCTCGTCGTGACCGACGGGGGAGCGGTGTCGGACGTGGTGAAGCTCCACGTCTTCGGCGACGCCATCGCCACTCCGGTCGCGCTGCTCGCCGTGACGCTCACGTCGTACTTCGTCGAGCCGGCCAGGGCGGCCGACGGGGTGAAAGTCGCCTTCCGGTCCGTGGCGTTGTAAGTCGGTGTCGCCCGGAACGTTCGCCCCACCGGGGGTCTTCACCGTCAGCGCCAGGGTGCTCTGGGTGATCGCCTTGTCGAAGGTGGCGGTGACCGTGGTGTTGGTGGCGACTCCGGTGGCCTGGTCGGCCGGAGTTCCGGCGCTGACAGCCACAGGGGCTGTGTCTACGGTCGTGAAGGACCAGGTCTTGGGGCAGCCATGGCGATGCCTCGACGCTCCTCGCTGTCAGACCGAAGCCGTGAACGTGGTGCGCTCCCGCCAGTGCAGTCGTCGGAGTGAAGGTTGCCGTACGGGTGCTGCGTCGTACAGCAGTCGCTCCAGCCACGGACTGACCGCCGCCTGTCTTCAACGGTCAAGGCGACGGACGCCGGCGTTGACTGGCTTTCGCGAACGTCGCCTGAACGGTGGCCGCCACTGGCACGTCGTTGGCGGCATCGGTCGGTGCCGTGCGTCACTACGACCGGAGGCACCGTGTCAGCGGTGGTGAATGACCAGGTCTTCGGCTGTGGACATAGCCACGCCGGACGCGCTGCTGGCGCCAGGACCGTCGCTGTGTAGTCGTCGCCGGGAGCCAGCGGGCAGCTGGGCGTGAAGGTCGCCTTCCGGGTGCCGCGTCGTAGCGCCACCTGGCCGGCTACCAACTGGCCGGCAGCGTCTTTGACCGTGAAAACGAGCGAAGCTCGTGGTGATCGCCGTGTGAACGTCGCAGACGGTGTGGCGTCTATGGCGGTGGACGTGGCGTCGTCGTTCGGGCTGACGTCACTGACCGTCGGCGGGCTGTCGTTCGCGGTGGTGAACAGCACATCGACGTAGTAGTTCGTGCCCAGGTAAGTCTGTCAGGGAAGCCGCTTGCCGTACTGGTAGACGCTGCCGGTGCCGACCGAGACTCAACGGAGTGTTCGACCATCGGCTGGGTGAAGGCTCCGGACCGGCCGAGTAGTGCCCGTTGGGTGCGTAGTAGCTGGCCACGTAGGTCGTCCCGGCCGTGACCGCCACCGGTGAGGAGAAGTTCGCCTGCTGCCAGCCCGTCCCGGAGTCGTCGAACGTCAAGCGACGCCAGCTCGGTTCCGTCTGCTGGCCCACAGCTTTCCGACGTGGGTTCCCGTGTTCGCGGCATCGCGGTAGTAGCGCAGGCCCTTGATGTAGCCGTTGGCCGAAGGCGTGAACTTCAGGCCGACGGTGTCGCCTCCCGGTCGCCCGCGTCCGAGACGTCGGGCGTGGTCGTCGTTCCATCAGCGAGCACGGGCACGCTTCAGCGCCGGAGGTCGTGAACTGGTGGTGACGGCGGCCGTCATGGGCGTGCCTCCGAGCTCTTGCGCGCCGGACACCGTGAGCGAGTACTCGGTCGCCGGGGGCGAGCGGCCGGCTCGGCACGAACGTCACCGTCGTGCCGGCGATTCGCTGGCGACGCTCCCAGCGACCGCGGAGCCGTCGCTCGTCCGCTTCATGGTCACCGGGCCGAACCGGGCTGGACGGCCGAGTCGAAGGTCACCGTGACATGAGCGTCGACGGCACCGAGCGTCGCGTTGTCGCCCGGCGACGTGGACGTGACCTCGGGCGCTTGGCCGGGTGCAGCGTTGAACACCGGGTCCACCCAGTAGTTGCGCCGCAGAGGTGCTGCGTGGGTGCCCCGTTGCCGTATGTGTACCGGCCGCCGGTGGCAAGGTGCGCGAGGGGGGCCGCGTGATCAGCTCGCCGCCAGGCCGCTCGCGTCGCCGAGTACCGGCCGTTCGGAGCCAGGTACGACGCGATGTAGGTGGTGTTCGCATCGATGGCGATCGGGGCTTGCGAAGGAGGCCTCCTGCCAGCCCGCCGCGCTCTCGTCGGTCGACCGTCGCCGTCGCCAGCTGATCACCCGAGCCGACCACAGAGCGACGGTATGAGAGCCGGCGTTCCGGGTGCCTTGTAGAACCGGACGCCGGTGATCGTCCCGGCCAGGTCGCTGCCTTGAAAGCGACGCCGAGCTTGACCGATGTCGGAGTCGTCGACTGGGCGCGCTGTCGGGCGATCGCCGTCGTCGAACAGCGTGCACGGGCACTCTCCCGGTGTCGCCGGGCCTTCGCCGTCGTGAAGGACCACTGCTACGGCGCAGCCATCCCGGCGCCCGAGGACGGATCGGCCGTGACGCTCACCGTGTACGTCGTCGACGGCGGCGAGCGGCTGGGTCGGGATGAACGTGGCGGTCTTCGACGCGGAGTCGTAGTCGTCGAGCCCGGCACGGCCTGCGTTCGTCGGGTCAGTACGACGAAGTTGACCGAGGCCGAGTTGACAGCCCGGGAGAAGGTCGCTGGGATGGTTGAGTCCGTCGGGACGGAGGTCGCGCCAGCTGCCGGCGTGACCGCCGTACGCTGCAGCGGGCGTCGTGTCGTCGCGCTCGAGATCGCATCGACGTAGTAGTTGGTCTGCTTGTAGGTGTCGCCGGGGAAGCGTTGCCCATCGGCGAAGACACCGTTGGGTTGTCGCGCCCAGCCGCCGAGCGCCGTCAGCTTCCCGGACCGTAGCCGCGGTAGCCGAAGAAGTACTGGTCGTCGGCGGCGTAGTGGCCGTTGGGCGCGTAGTACGCGGCGACATAGGTGGTGCCGGCGGTGACGGGAACGGCAGAGGCGAACGTGACGGTCTGCCAGCCCGTGGCGCTCTCGTTGGCGAAGTTCGCCTGAGCCAGAGCCCTGCCGGATGCCGTGTACAGGGTGCCGATGTGGGCGCCCGTGTTTCCATCGCCCTTGTAGAACCGGATGCCGGTGATGAAGCCGTCCTGCGTCGACTGTGAACTTGGTGCCGAGGGTGACGGCGTGCTGTCGTCGGCGGCTCGGCGTGTCGTCGGTGCCATGGCGCCGAAGATGCGTGCACGGGCAGGTCGCGGTCGACCGCCAGTTTGGTCGGGTCGCCTGGATGTTGCCAGAGTCGTCGATCGCTCGGACCTGGATGGCGCCCGGACCGGTGCCGGTGAGGATGTCGGTGTAGGTGAAGGTCGCGACCGTCGGCCGGATGGAACGTGGCCCCGCCGTCGACCGAGACCTCGACGGCGCCTACCCTGCCGCCGACATCGGACGCTGTGCCCTTGACGGTGACCAGACGCCCGGCCGCGACATTCGCGCCGGCCGTCGGCTGCGTGATCGTCGACGTCGGGGCGGTCGTGTCGGTCGGACTTGGTCGCGGGCACCAGGTCGTCGGCGAGCGTCGTCGGCATCGGCCCCCATGTCGGCGAGGATGTTCAGTGTGGCCTGCCGGATCCGCGGGTCGGCCGGCTGGATGTCGGCCCCGTCGTGGTCGGAGTCCGAGCCCCATGACCATTGGATGGTGCCGGCCGAGAACACCAGTGCGCCGCTGGCCGCGCGGTATTGCGTGACGTGGTGAGTCGTCGTGCCAGGAACGACACGTGTTTGCCGAAGTCCGTCAGGTACTCCGGACGTCGGGCCGATGGTGGTGGACATCCGGACCAGACCGGCGGGTCGGATAGCCGTTGTCGAGATCCTCGTCCGACTCGTAGCCGACCGTGTGGGCGGCCAGTGTCGCCGTCGTCGCCGGCTGCCAGCGACGCCAGGCTGGTGTTTCGCCAGAGCGCAGCTTCCCTTCCGTCTGCGTTCGACCTTGATCGCCAGATCGACGGAGTTCGCCTTGTACAGCGTGCCCATCAACGAGTTCTCGGGGCCGTGGCCGAGATCGCCGAAACGCGGATCGCGCCAGGTGGCGTCGGCTCCGACCGGGTCGATCTGGGTGTTGGCCCACGTGTCCTTGTAGCAGACCAGCGTGCGGTTGGCGGTGTTGGTTCCGTCCTGCGACGGCTCCCAGCGGGTCTTCCAGTACATGTTGTTGCCGCCGAAGAACGCGAGGTTCACGCCGGCATCGCGGGCGGCCAGTGACGTTGTCGCGCTGCGCCTTCGACCAGTACTCGTCGTGGCCGACCGACATGTAGACCTTGTGCTTGGTGATCAGGTTCGGGGTCGACGCTGGTGTCGAGACCGGAGACGTAGGAGACGTCGAATCCGTTCTGCTCCAGGAAGCGGATCATCGGGTACTCGTTGGAGAACAGGAAGTCCGACCGTGTCGTGCCGCGCGTGTTGAACGGACGGTTGTAGCTCAGCTTGTAGGCGCGGCCGTTCCGCCACCCCAGTAGAAGTTCGAGCCGCCGTAGGTGTTGTACGCCTGCCACGTCGTGTCGGACGTCTGGAACAGCACCTTGGAGGTGTTGCCGTCGTTGCGCACGATGAAGGGGATGTGCGAGTCGCCGCCGGTGTCCGTCCGGATCAGTCGGGCGATGTACACGCCCGAGACACGGCGTCGACGGGACGTTCCAGGAAGCCGACACCTTCCAGGTGCCGCAGTCGTAGATCTCGGTGGCCGGCGTCGGTCGCGCAGGCTGGCTGGTTCTGCGGCAGCGAGCCGACGGGGCATCGTGGCGATCTCGCGTGCGCCGTTGCCTTGGTACCAGCCGAGCCGGTAGATCTTGATCGAGTAGCGCGGGCGCATCGGTGTCGATCTTGAACTGGATCGGCGAGCCGGCGTTGACGCTGATCTGCGTGGCGAAGCCTTGGATGCGTCGTGTCGCCGACGCCGTTGATGTCCCACTCGCTCGACGGAGTCCCAGGCAGCTCGTTCTCGCAGACGACGGCGTTGCCGGTGCAGGCTGCGTGTGCCTGCTGCGGCGGCGCAGCCACGAGCACGGCTCCGACCAGCGCCAGGAAGACAGCGAGGACGAGCGCTCGGCGACCAGCGGCGGTGAAAGACGGGAGGGTCGATTGACGACCGAACATGTGCGGTTCCCCTTAGCGAGCGCCGCGCTTCGCCAGCACGGCGGAGGCGGTCTTCCACAAGATGAGCAGGTCGAGAGTGAACGTCCAGTTCTCGACGTAGCGGAGGTCGAGCCGGACAGCGTCGTCCCCCTCGAGGTCAGAGCGGCCGCTGACCTGCCAGAGACCGGTGAGCCCGGGCGTCACCAGCGCCCTGCCGGCTCGCTTCGGACGGCATCTGAGCCAGCTCATGCGCAAGATGTGGGCGGGGTCCCACCAGCGACATCGTGCCGTTCAGCACGTTGAAGAGCTGGGGAAGCTCGTCCAACGAGAAGTCCCGCAGGAACTTGCCCAGCGGGGTGATGCGGGGGTCCTCGGTGAGCTTGAACAGCCCACCCTTGCCCTCGTTCTTGGCCATCAGCGCGGCCTTGCGGGCCTCGGCGTCGATCACCATCGAGCGGAACTTGTACATCCAGAACTCTTCGCCGCCCCGACCCACGCGCTTCTGCTGGAACAGGATCGGACCGCCGTCCTGCAGCTTGATCAACAGTGGCGATCACCAGCAGCACGGGCGAGATCGCGAGGAGACCGAGCGAGGTCAGCACGACATCGCTGCCGCGCTTGATCACCTTGCGCCAGCCGCTGAAGTGGGGCTCCTCGATGTGCAGCAGGGGCGCGCCCATCAGCGGCCGGATGTGCATCCGCGGGCCGGCCACCTCGACGAGTCCGGGATCTACCAGCATCTCGACCCCGGTGCCCTCCAGCGACCAGGCCAGCTTGCGCAGGTAGTTGTAGCGGGTCGAGTCGTCGCTGGTGACAGCGACAGCGTCGCAGTCCATGGCCTTGACGACCTCCCCCACTTCGGAGAGGTTGCCGAGGATCGGCATGCCCAGATCGACGACCGCGCCGATCTCGTGCGCCGGCAGGCACGCGCCGACGACCTTCATGCCGCAGTAGGTCTCTGCTGTCAAGCCGCTCGCGCAATTCCCGTGCGGCTGCTGCGGAGCCGACGACGACCACGTGCCGCACGCTCAATCCCTTGCCCTGGCGATGGTGAAGCACCTTGCGGGCGGCGAAGCGGGTGACGGTGCTGAGCAGGACCGCGAAAGGAACGCCGACGACGACGAGGGTCAGGAGGGTCTGCTGGCCGAGCAGACCCGCCGGAAACGCGCCGGCGACGACCACGCCCACGCCGGCCCGCAGAACCGCTCGCAGCTCGTCGGAGCCCACACCGACCCGACTCCTGACGTAGCCGCGGGCAAGACCGATGGCCACCGGCCACACGATCGCGCCGATCAACGCCAGGATCGCGATCACGGTCAGCTGGTGGCCGAGGCTGTTGCTGAAGAGTGTCGGAACGGCGGCAGCGAGAGCGCCGATGATCACGTCGGCGGCGGCCAGGATGGCGACATACCGCCCGCTCCAGGCGCTGAAGCGAACGCGCGGAACTGGGCCGACCGGACGCGGATTCGGCGACGCCGGCGACGACGGGCCCGACGCATACGGTGACGGCCGAAGCGGAAATGTCGGCAGCGTCGGTGTCGGATCGGACGGTAGGTCGAAACCTTCGACCGTCCTCGGAACCGCGATCACATCGAAGCCCGGCGACGCTGCAAAACGTGCTTCCAGCTCATCGAGCTGTGCCCCGTTTGCAGGCGCGAGCAAATCACCCCTACGTCGTGCCATCCCCACGTCTCCCCCGAGATCGCACCTGTCGCCCCCCGACAGGCTGAATATCCTTGGCTGAGTGGGAACGAGAGAACCGCCCGCTCATGAATGTGCTAGAGCGTCGATCCCCCTGGCTTGATACGCCCCCGAAGAAGCCAAGTAATGGGAGCGTAGCGTGACGCCCCGACGGCCTGAACGTGTTACGAAATCGTGACCATGTTTCTTTCGCTCAGCAGAGGTTCTCGACGCGTAGGTCTGGTGCCGCGTATGAGGGAGATCACAGAAGGTCGTCCCAGTTGTTGGACACGGCGACATGCACGGGCACTCGGCGGATTTGCCTCGCCGGGGTCGTCCTGCGACAGTCCGTCAGGCAGCGACCACGAACCTTCCGGGATCAGTCTTCCTGCCTGTTTACTCGGCGGTGCGCGGTGCTCCCGCTGGTCGGCGTCACTTACAGTGCGGGGGTGGTCACCACCGCCGAGCTCGCCCTGCCGCGCTTCCAAGACGCAACGGTCGTGGTCCCGGCACCGGACCCCGGTCCCGGGAACTGGTCGGGTGGCGCGAGTGCCGTGGTGCATGAGGGCATCGTTCTGGCTGGCCTACCGGGTGCGGCGGCCTATCAATGCCGGTCGAGGCGTCAGTGTCGTCGTTGCACGCTCCGACGATGGCGTGAGTTTCGAAACGGTGTGCGAGATCCACCGGGAGCTGTTCGGCGCCGACTCCTTCGAGCGGCCCGTCCTGCTGCCTCGGCCGGAAGGTGGCTGGCGCCTCTACGTCAGTTGCGCCAGCCCGGATCGAAGCACTGGTGGATCGAAGCCGTCGACGCCGATGCGCCAGAGGAGTTGGCCTCAGGCGTGCGGACCGTGGTGCTACCCGGTGACGAGACCACCGCGGTCAAGGATCCGGTGATCACGATCGACGCCGACGGCACGTGGCAGATGTGGGTGTGCTGCCACCCTCTCGACGTCCCCGGCGCCGAGGATCGGATGTGGACGGCGTACGCCACGAGCGCCGACGGGCTGGACTGGGCGATCCGAGGTGACGTGCTGCATCCGAGTCCGGGCTCGTGGGACGCGCGCGGGGCGCGCGTGACGGCCGTGCTGCAGCGCGAGCCGCTCACCGTCCTCTACGACGGACGCGCCGACGCCGAGGCCAACTGGTTCGAGACGACGGGGGTGGCGGTCGAGATCGACGGCATGCTGCGTCCATACTTCGACGGGCCCGTGGCCGTGTCGCCGGAGGGAGACGGTGCGCTGCGCTACGTCAGCGCCGTCCCGCTTCCCGACGGAACGACGCGGTTCTACTTCGAGGCGGCGCGGACCGACGGGTCCCACGACCTGATGACGTCGGTCAGCGCTGAGGACCGGCCGGCTCATCCGGCGATGGGAACCGTGATGGTGTCGGTGGCCACCTGCTTGGCGAAGTCGCGACCGAGTTTGGTGCGCTCGACCTCGAGCACGAGCTCATACGAGATGTCGATGGTGATCTTGGTGGCTCCGCTGTCGACGGCGGGGATGGCGAAGGTCTGGTTGTAGGTGTTGGGGAATGTCACGAAGTAGCCAGGGCCGATGCTGGGCGTGTCGCTCAGCGTCTGAGGGACGTCCAGCTGCCCGGCCTCGTCGTAGGCAGTGACGGTCATTGCCACCTTCGTCACGTAGATCTTCTGGCCCGATTTCCGCCGGTTCGCGGCCGTGGCGCTGACCTTGAGCGGCTTGCTGATCTGCGGCCTTCCAGTCCTTCAGCGCCAAACGGGTCGTGTACTCCGCGTTCACCGTCACCGGGCCGGCGTTGAGGGCCCGCTTCAACGGAAGCCTGGCGAGATCGTTGCGGCACCGGGGGGGCGTGGGCGCCCCCGAGTCGTCGGACTGGGGGCTCGCCGGCGCAGCGGACGGCGATGTGTAGGTCGACCCGGGCGGGAGCACCGTCGGTTCGTCGCTGCAAGCGGCCACGCCGCCGAGCAGTATCAGCCCGACTCCTGCCGCCAGCACCCGTACCCGAAACTGCCGACCCCGCATCACACACCCATTCCCTCGACGACTACACGAATGTAGGTCGTCGCACGCACCCTTTGTGGCAGGTTCCCACAACGATCCGGCCACGGTAGCGGCGCTCAGCTCGTGGTCCGCTCCTTGAACGACCCACGCCCCGCACTCGACCGCCAGTCCTCGAAGGACTCGCCGAGAACCTCCTCCAGCAGCCCGATGTCGTCCAGGCACTCCTTGACCAGCTCGGCCCGCACCTCCGGGGCCAGCTTCGGCCGTCCCTCGGGTCCGCCGTACTGCAGTGCCTTGTAGAACGGCTTGACCGCCTCCCGCCAGATCTCCGGCCGCGCATGCGACCCGAGAACAGCCCCCGCCCGCACCACCCGGCCGAGCACGGTGGCCTTCAGGCCCGGCTCGACGAAGGGCCGCGAGTTGTCCGGGGGGACGACCCCGACCTGGCCGGTCTCGATGCCGAGGAAGGTCGAGACCCGGTCCAGGGTCCGGGCCGGCTCGGACACCAGCTCGCGGTAGCGGAGCACCAGCACCCGCTCCCGGTCGACCCGGGTGAACAGGTCGGCCAGCTGCTCGCCGTACCGGCCCATCCGCTGGTAGTGCCAGAAGGGCGCCCAGCCCGCCCGGATCCGGGACTCCTCCAGGCGCCAGGCCTCGCAGAAGTCGGCCGACGGCTCGAGGCCGTCGACCCAGAGGTGCATCCAGTTCGAGTACGCCCGGTCCACGGGGTCCCGGATGATCGCCACCAGCCGCGCCTCGGGCAGATCCTCGGCGATCCGCCGTCGGGCGTCGGGAAGATAGAGATAGAAGGGAGTGCTCTCCAGCCGTACGGTCTCGGCCGGCGCCGGGTCGAACAACGACAGGTAGTCGGCCCGCCGCCAGACCCACTCCTGCTGGCTGTGCGCGTCACCCGGCCCGCAGTACGCGGGCGGGGGAGCGTCCCCACACAGGTAGTACTTGGGCTCCTTGACCGCTGAGGCGTACACCTGCCGGTGACCGGCGAGCGCGGCGTGCAGCGCACTGGTGCCCGCCTTGGGCGCCCCGATCACCAGGGCGTCCGGCCTCGATTCCCGGGTGCTCATGTCGGAATAGTAGGAGCCATGATCGGACCTCGTTCGTCAGATCTCAGATATCACGTCTCGCCGGGTCATCGCCGACCCGCGAGACCGAGCCGAGACGGACGTCGGCTCAGCAGGCGATCAGAAGTGCGCCATCAGAAGTGGTTCTCCTTGGCCCGCTCGAAGCTGGCCCGGACCTCGGCCTCGGCCTCGTCGGCCCCCGTCCAGGTGGCACCCTCGACCGACTTGCCGGGCTCCAGGTCCTTGTAGACGGTGAAGAAGTGCTCGATCTCCAGCAGCAGGTACTCGCGCACGTTCTCGAGGTCGCGCAGGTGGTCGCGGCGGACGTCGGACGCCGGCACGCACAGCACCTTGTCGTCGCCACCGGCCTCGTCGCGCATCCGGAACATCCCGATGGCCCGGCACTCGATCAGGCAGCCGGGGAAGGTGGGCTCCGAGACCAGCACAAGAGCGTCCAGCGGGTCGCCGTCCTGACCGAGGGTGCCCTCGATGAAGCCGTAGTCGGCCGGGTAGGCGGTCGCGGTGAACAGGGTCCGGTCCAAGCGGATCCGACCGCTGTCGTGGTCGACCTCGTACTTGTTCTTGCCGCCCTTGGCGATCTCGACGGTCACGTCGAAGGTCAGACCGCTCAACTCGCGCGGTTTCGCTTCAGTGTTCGGCGACGTCATCGAGGCTCCTTAAGATGGTGATACCCCGGTCGTCTCGGCGCACCTCACGGTGCCACGGGGTCGGTGGATGGCTGCCTTGTGGAGCCTAACGGGTGCGAGAGGTACGGGCGAACGTGAGTCTGAAGCGACTGGCTGTTGCTCTCGCGGCCCTGCTCGTCGTCTCCGGGCTGGCGTTGGGCCTGATCAGCGGCACTTTCGGCGGCAGCCTGACCGGACATTCGTCTGTGACCAGGGAAAATGCAGTGTCCGGGTCGCCCGCCGGACCCTCGACGACCCCGGCCACCGGCTCGACCGAGGCGTCGGCCAGCCCGCCAACCGCCTCTCCGAGTGTCAGCAACACCACACCGTCCGACGGCGCGACGGAACTGCCCCGCACCGTCCTGCTGGCCGCGCCACCAGGGGACAAGCCGGACGCCGCCACCGTCGCCGGACGCATCCGGGCGGTCAGTCGGGCCGGAGTCGGCGGGGTCTACTCGGGGTCGGTCGTCGACGTCGGCACCGGCAAGTCGCTGTTCGACCACCGGGCCGGAGCCGCCCAGATCCCCGCCTCGGTCAACAAGCTGCTCACCTCGGCGGCGGTGCTCTCGATGCTCGGCCCCGAGCACCGCTTCACCACCTCGGTCGTCCAGTCTGGGAAGAAGCAGATCATCCTGGTCGGGGGCGGCGACCCGTATCTGGCGAGCAAGACGTCGTCGTCCACCTACCCGGCCCGCGCCTCGGTCGCCGACCTGGCCAAGGCGACCGCCGTCGCGCTGAAGAAGGCGAAGCGCACCTCGGTCACCCTGGGGTACGACGCCAGCCTGTTCACCGGCCCGGCCTGGAACCCGACCTGGCCGAGCGGGTACGGCGACCAGGTCACCCCCACGTCGGCCCTGTGGGTCGACGAGGGGCGGCTCGCCGGCGGGTCACCAGGTCCGCGGACGAGCGATCCGGCCGGCATGGCCGCCAAGTCCTTCGCCGTCGCCCTGCGCAAGCAGGGCATCAAGGTGACCGACATCGCCAAGGCCGAGGCGGGCAAGACCGATCACCGCATCGCCGCGGTCTCCTCCATGCCGCTGGAGCGGATCGTCGAGCAGGTGCTGATGACCAGTGACAACGACGGCGCCGAGGTGCTGTTCCGCCAGGTCGCGGTGGCCGGGGGCCGGACCGGCTCGATCACCCAGGCCCGCCGCCAGATGAAGCTGACCCTGACCGGGCTCAAGGCCTGGCACGAGGACACCGTCGTGCACGACGGCAGCGGACTCTCCCGCGACGACCGGATCGGCGCCGACACCTTGTCCCGCCTGCTCCGACTCGCGGCCACCGACGACCACCCCAAGCTCCGGGCCCTGATCACCGGACTGCCGGTGGCCGGGGTGGAGGGCAGCCTCAAGTACCGGTTCTCGGCCGACGACGCGCGGTCGGCCCGCGGGATGGTGCGGGGCAAGACCGGCACGCTGCGGCAGGTCTACTCGCTCGCGGGCTTCGTCCGGACCACCGATGGCACCCTGATCGCGTACGCGTTCATCACCAACGGGGCGGCCGGCGAGTTCGCCGCCAAGACCTGGCTGGACGAGGTGACGGCCGCGGTAGCCGGGTGCGGCTGCCAGGGCTGACCCCGACCGGACCCAGGGATTAGCCACCGATCCTGGTCCTGTCCGGGTCTGCGCATAGGCTCCGCTGCATGAGCTGTGCCAATGGTCGCGCTCCGCGCTCCGTGGTCCTGGGCTCCGCAGGGTCTCGCTCGTTCGTCGCGATTCCGTTCGACGGAAAAGCGTGTCGCCCGGAATCGTTCCTCACTCACGAGAGGCTCCGCCCATGACCTCACCCTCGATGGTCGACTGGACCGTAGCCCTCAGCACGGCCAGCCGGCTGGTCAAGCCCGGTCCCGACATCTCCCGCGAGGGGGCAGCGGAGGCCGTGGCCGATCTCCGTCGCTGCGCCGTACGGGCCGAGGACTACGTCCGGCAGGTCACCGGTCTGACCGCTGCGAGCGGCACGGCGCCCGTGCTGGTCGTGGATCGTCCTCGGTGGATCGAGGCCAACATCGACGGGTTCCGGCAGGTGCTGGCCCCGCTGACCGCCAAGACGTCCGAGCGGGTGAAGAACTCGAACCCGGCGCTGGTCAGCATCGGCGCCCGGATCACCGGGGTCGAGGTCGGTGCGCTGCTCAGCTACCTGGCGCCCAAGGTGCTCGGCCAGTTCGACCCGTTCTACCCGGGCGTCGACGGGGTCGCGGACACCGACGCGGGGGACCTGCCCCCCGGAGGTCGGCTGCTGCTCGTCGCCCCCAACATCGTCTCGGTGGAACGCGAGCTCGAGCTCGTGCCCAGCGACTTCCGCCTCTGGGTCTGCCTGCACGAGGAGACCCACCGGGTCCAGTTCACCGCCGTGCCGTGGCTGCGGGGCTACCTGAACACCCAGATCGGCGAGGTCGTGGCCACCGCCGACGTCGACGGTGCGGCTCTCGCCGCGATGCTGCGCGAGGCCGTCAAGCGGATCTCCGAAGCGGCCCGGGGCGACGGTGAGCTGTCGATCGTCGATCTCGTGCAGACCCCGGCGCAGCGAGAGATCGTCGACCGCATCACCGCCGTCATGTCGCTGCTGGAGGGCCATGCCGACGTGGTGATGGACGGGGTCGGGCCGGACGTGATCGGCAGCATCGTCGAGATCCGCCGCCGCTTCGACGTCCGCCGCCAGGGCCAGGGCTTCGACAAGATCATCCGCAAGCTGCTGGGGCTGGACGCCAAGATGCGGCAGTACCGCGACGGCGCCGCCTTCTGCAAGGCCGTCATCGCCGCCGTCGGGATGGACGGGCTGAACCGGGTCTGGACCTCGCCGGAGACGCTGCCGACCAAGGCCGAGATCGCCGATCCACAGATCTGGCTCGATCGGATGGACTCGCACACGACGCACCCTGAGATCACCGACGGACACGACGCCGGCGACTCGGTGACGGATACGGACGAGCCCAGCTCACCCACCGCCTGAGCTGAGCTCCGCAGATGGCTCGGCGTGCACTCGGTCCCGCGACGCTGACCCTGGTCCAGGCCGTCGAGGCAACGCTGGTCGCCGAGGACCACTGCCTGCTGGTGGCGTGCTCCGGTGGTCCTGACTCCCTGGCCCTGGCCCAGGCGGTGGTGCACGTCGGCCGCCGTCGAGGGCTTCCCATCGCCGCAGCCGTGGTGGACCACGGTCTGCAGGCCGGCTCGGCCGAACAGGCCGCCGCGACCGCCGCCACCCTGTCGACGCTCGGGTTCGCTGACGTGACCGTCCGTACGGTGACCGTCGCCGCCACCGGCGCGGGCCCCGAGGCCGATGCCCGGACCGCGCGCTATCGGGCGCTCGACGAGGTGGCCGCGCCGCGGCACGCGACCGTGCTGCTCGGCCACACGCGCGACGACCAGGCCGAGACGGTGCTGCTCGGCCTCGCCCGAGGCTCGGGCACCCGGTCCCTGGCCGGGATGGCCGCCCGCTCCGGACCCGGCGGGCGGCGGCTGCGGCCGCTGCTGGCGGTGGCCCGCGACGTCACCGAGCAGGCCTGCCGCGAGAACGACCTGGTCCCGTGGCGCGACCCGCACAACGACGACCCGTCCTTCGCCCGCGTACGGGTGCGGCGGACCGTGCTCCCGACGCTGGAGACCGAGCTCGGACCGGGGGTCACCGAGGCGCTGGCCCGGACCGCGGCGCTGGCCCGCGATGACGCCGACCTGCTCGACGTCCTGGCCGCCGAGGCGGACCCCGGCACGGCCCGACTGGAGTGCGCGCTGCTCGACGGGTTGCCGGCGGCCATCCGCCGCCGCGTCATCGGCCGCTGGCTGCGTCTCGAGCACGGCCTCGGAGACCTGTCCGCCGCCCACCTGTACGCGGTCGAGGCGCTGGTCACCGACTGGCACGGTCAGGCAGGCGTGGACCTGCCCGGGGGAGTGCGCGTACGACGTGCCGAGGGTCGGCTGGAGCTGAGCCCGGCGCCGCGCTGACCCCGAGAAGAGAGGCTCGAGAAGGAGATACGGGCCCGCACCGGGGCCCTTCGGCGAGTCCGGACCTGCTGCTCGACGTCCTCGCATCTGCGGCTCCAGGCACCTGAGTCCGCTGTGGGAGGCTTGGGCCGTGGATGACGCGCAGCTCAGCGGTGACCTTTCCCGGGTGCTCTACACGAAGGAACAGATCGCCGAGCGGATCGGAGAGGTCGCCGCCGATATCGACCGCGACTACGAGGGCGAGGAGCTGCTCCTCGTCGGGGTGCTGAACGGCGCCGTGATGGTGATGGCGGATCTCTCGCGGGCGCTGAAGAGCCACTGCCGGATGGACTGGATGGCCATCTCCTCGTACGGCTCCGGCACCCAGTCCTCCGGCGTCGTGCGCATCCTCAAGGACCTCAACACCGACATCAGCGGGATGCACGTGCTGGTGGTGGAGGACATCATCGACACCGGCCTGACCCTGTCGTACCTGATCGGCAACCTGATGTCCCGCAACCCGGCCAGCCTGAAGATCATGACGGCGTTCCGCAAGCCCGAGGCGGCCAAGAACGCGGTCGACGTGGCGTACGTGGGCTTCGACATCCCGAACGAGTTCGTGGTCGGCTACGGGCTCGACTACGACGGTCACTACCGCAACCTGACCTCGGTCGGGACCCTCGCGCCGCACGTCTACAGCTGACCGCACCCGGCGACCGCGGACACCGGCGCCGGCACGCCGCGGGAGCGAAATCCGAAGTCTTCCTACCGACAATCGGCGGGGCGGTGTCCGGGCGTACCTGAGACATCCTTAGGCTCTCCTCATGAGCATCTTCCGCACCAAGAGCGTCGACGACGTGCTGGCCAACAGCCACATCGACAGCCACGGCGACCCGGTGCCGGGAAAGGGCCATCTGGCCAGGAACCTGTCCGCCTGGGACCTGATGGGGTTCGGGATCGGCATCGTGATCGGCACCGGCATCTTCACCCTGACCGGTCTGCAGGCCAAGAACAACGCCGGCCCGGCCATCATGATCTCGTTCCTGATCGCCGGCTTCGTCAGTCTGCTGGCCGCTCTCTGCTACGCCGAGCTGGCCGCCGCGGTCCCGGCGGCGGGCAGCTCGTACACCTACGCGTACACGACCATCGGCGAGATCTTCGCCTGGATCATCGCCTGGGACCTGATCCTGGAGTTCGCTCTCGGAGCCGCGGTGGTGGCCCGCGGCTGGTCGGGCTACCTGCTCGGGGTGTTCCCGTTCCTCCCGAGCTCGATCTTCGGCGAGGACTCGGTGGTCAACCTGGGCGCGGTGTTCATCGTGCTGGTGCTCGGCGCGGTCGCCATCAAGGGCGTCCGGGAGTCGGCCTGGGTGACCAACACGCTGGTCATCATCAAGGTCTCGGTCTGCCTGTTCGTCATCCTCGTCGGGCTGTTCTTCATCCAGCGCGCCAACCTGGTGCCCTTCATCCCGCCGAGCCGGCCGGTGCCCGCCGAGGAGACCACCAGCACCCTCACCGCCCCGCTCTGGCAGGTGCTGACCGGCACCAGCCCCACCGCGTTCGGGATGGTGGGCGTCTTCGTCGCCGCGGCCGTCGTGTTCTTCGCCTACAGCGGCTTCGAAGCGGTCGCCAACCTGGGCGAGGAGACCAAGAACCCGAAGAAGGACATGCCGCTGGGGCTGCTGGGCACCCTGGGCATCTGCACCCTGCTCTACATGGGCGTCTGCCTGGTGATCACCGGCATGGTCAAGTACACCGATCTGAGCGAGGGGGACGCCGTCGCGCAGGTGTTCCGTGAGGTCGGGCTGGGCTGGGCCGGCGTGCTCATCGGTCTGGCCGCGGTCGCCGGGCTGAGCTCGGTCATCCTGGTCGACATGGTGGCCATGGGCCGGATCGGCTTCGCCCTGGCCCGCGACGGTCTGCTGCCGCCTGTCTTCCGCAAGATCCACCCGACCTGGAACACCCCGGTCCTGATGACCGCCCTGACCGTCGCCGTGGTGGCGGTGCTGGCGGCGTTCGTGCCGCTGGCCGACCTGGCCGAGATGGTCAGCATCGGTACGTTGTTCGCGTTCCTGGTGGTCTCGATCGCGGTGCCGGTGCTGCGGGTCAAGCGGCCCGACATGCAGCGCCCGTTCCGAACGCCGCTCAGCCCGGTGCTGCCGGTCGTGTCCGGGATCTGCTGCGTCCTGCTGATGTCGAACCTGGCCGTGGAGACCTGGCTGCGGTTCCTGGTCTGGTTGGTGCTGGGCCTGATCATCTACGTCGGCTACAGCCGTACGCACGCCCGGTTGGCCGATCCGGCCCGCTTCGACGCCCTGGTCACCGACGAGAAGGACGTCACCGCGACCCCGCGCGACTGAGCGGCCCTGCGGTCGTGCACGAGTCCGAGAGCGCTCGTACGCGAGCGAGAAGTAGGGCGGTTTCGGTCCGGACGATAGCCTTGCCCGGTACCCGGGTCGCCACGACCCTCCCGACTAGGTAGGTCATGAACGCCAAGCGCATCTTCCGCGGCCCCATCCTGTGGATCGTCCTCGCCGTGATCGCCATCGGTCTGCTGGTCGACCTGACCGGCAACCTGACCGGCGGCTACTCCGAGCAACCCACCTCCAAGGTCGTCTCCATCATCAACGGCAACGACCCCATCAAGGAGGTCATCCTCGTCGACGGTGAGCAGGAGATCCAGGTCACCATGGCCGGCGACAACCCCGCCAAGTACAAGGCGGCGTGGGTCGGGAACCAGAGCGAGCAGCTGATCGACCGGCTGAACGCACGGGTGGCTGCCGGCACGCTGGAGTCGTGGGTGGGCAAGAACCCGACCCCCGGCTTCTTCTCGACCCTGCTGGGCACGCTGATCCCGTTCATCATCATCGGTGTCCTCTTCTTCTTCCTGCTCAACTCCATGCAGGGCGGCGGCAGCCGGGTGATGCAGTTCGGCAAGTCCAAGGCCAAGGTCGCCAACAAGGACACCCCGAAGACCACCTTCCGCGACGTCGCCGGCTGTGAGGAGGCGATCGAGGAGCTGGAGGAGATCAAGGAGTTCCTGGCCGAGCCCGCGAAGTTCCAGGCGGTCGGCGCGAAGATCCCCAAGGGCGTCCTGTTGTACGGTCCGCCCGGCACCGGCAAGACGCTGCTGGCCCGTGCGGTCGCCGGCGAGGCGGGGGTGCCGTTCTACTCGATCTCCGGCTCGGACTTCGTGGAGATGTTCGTCGGCGTCGGCGCCAGCCGTGTCCGCGACCTGTTCGAGCAGGCCAAGGAGAACGCCCCGGCCATCGTCTTCATCGACGAGATCGACGCCGTCGGGCGGCACCGCGGTGCCGGCATGGGCGGCGGCCACGACGAGCGCGAGCAGACCCTCAACCAGCTGCTGGTCGAGATGGACGGCTTCGACGTCCGCGGCGGCGTCATCCTGATCGCGGCCACCAACCGTCCCGACGTGCTCGACCCGGCGCTGCTGCGCCCGGGCCGCTTCGACCGCCAGATCGGCGTGGATGCGCCCGACCTGAACGGCCGGTTCCAGATCCTCAAGGTGCACGCCGAGGGCAAGCCGATGGGGGAGGACGTCGACCTCAAGGGCGTCGCCCGTCGCACCCCGGGCTTCACCGGCGCCGACCTGGCCAACGTGCTGAACGAGGCCGCGCTGCTGACCGCCCGAAAGAACGAGCGGATGATCACCAACGTGGACCTCGACGAGGCGATCGACCGGGTCATCGCCGGTCCGCAGCGTCGCAGCCGGTTGATGAACGAGCAGGAGAAGCTGATCACCGCCTACCACGAGGGCGGTCACGCCCTGGTCGCGGCGGCCCTGCCGGGCACCGACCCGGTGCAGAAGGTGACGATCCTGCCCCGCGGTCGCGCCCTCGGTTACACGATGGTGCTGCCGGAGCAGGACAAGTACGCCAACACCCGCGCCGAGCTGCTGGACCAGCTGGCCTACATGATGGGCGGCCGGGCTGCCGAGGAGCTGGTCTTCCACGACCCGACGACCGGGGCCAGCAACGACATCGAGAAGGCCACCAACGTGGCTCGCGCGATGGTCACGCAGTACGGCATGACGGAGCGACTCGGGGCCATCAAGCTCGGGTCCGACGGCTCCGAGCCCTTCCTCGGTCGCGACTTCGGGCACCAGCGGGACTACTCCGAGGACATCGCCGCGGTGGTGGACCAGGAGGTGTCGAAGCTCATCAGCAACGCCCACCAGGAGGCGTTCGACATCCTGAACGAGAACCGGGACGTGCTCGACGCCCTGGTCCGTGCCCTGTTCGAGCGGGAGACGCTGGACCGGGCCGCGGTCGCCGAGGTGTTCCAGCCGCTGCGGCTCCGGCCGAAGCGGCCGGCCTGGACGGGCTCCGACAGCCGGATTCCCTCCAGCATCCCCCCGGTGACCCCGCCGCCGCCCGCGATCAACGGTCAGAACGGGCAGAACGGACATCGCGGCAACGGTCAGGGGCAGCTGCCTCCCGGTCCGGGTGAGCACCCGGCCGGTGGCGCGCCGGTGCCCCCCGGTCACTCACCGGTGCCGCCATCCGTCCCGCCGGTTCAGGGTCCGGGACAGCAGGGCCCGGCTGGTCAGCCGGGCCTGGGCGGCCCCCAGGGTCCCGACGTCACCGACGGACCCTCCGGCCCGCCCCCGGGTGGTCAGAACTGGCCGCCGGCCGGACCCGACTTCCGATGAGCCCGAAAGGGCCGGGGGCGGACGACCTTCCCTCGGCGGAGACCGGGGCCCTGCGCCCGTACGACCACCCGCGGGTCGCGGCCGCGGTCCGCGAGATCCTCGCCGGGATCGGCGAGGACCCCGATCGGGACGGTCTCAAGGACACGCCGGAGAGGGTGGCCCGCGCGTACGCGGAGATGTTCGTCGGGCTGCGGCAGACGCCCGAGGAGATGCTCACCACCACCTTCGACCTCGGTCACGACGAGTTCGTGCTGGTCAAGGACATCGAGCTGTGGTCGTGCTGCGAGCACCACCTGGTGCCGTTCACCGGCGTCGCCCACGTCGGCTACATCCCCAGCGCCGACGGGCGGATCACCGGGCTGAGCAAGCTGGCCCGCCTGGTCGACGTCTACGCCAAGCGCCCGCAGGTGCAGGAGCGGTTGACCACCCAGGTCGCCGACGCGCTGCAGCGGATCCTCACCCCCCGTGGGGTGATCGTGGTGATGGAGTGCGAGCACCTGTGCATGACCATGCGCGGGGTGCGTAAGCCCGGCTCCCGGACCGTCACCAGCGCCGTCCGCGGCCAGCTGCGCAACGCCGCGACCCGGGCCGAGGCTCTCAGCCTGATCATGGCGGGCAAGTAGGTTCCCGTCGCGAGCGACCGCGAACGAAGCGCCGACTCGGTCTGGACCGACGAGTGAGCAGACACGCTCTTCCGTCTGCGACCGAGAAGGGAAGACCGAGTCCTCAGCGCGCAGTGAGTAGCGAGTGACGACTGCTCAGTAAGGTGTGGGCCCATGACGGCCGACCTGAAGGTGGACGGGATACCGAGTTCGGGCCGGACGCTGGTGATGGGCGTCGTGAACGTCACCCCGGACTCGTTCTCCGACGGCGGCGAGTGGCTCGATCCCGACGACGCGATCGCGCACGGTCTCGAGCTGCTGGCCGAGGGTGCCGACATCGTCGACGTGGGAGGCGAGTCCACCCGGCCGGGGGCGGTCCGGCCCACGCAGGAGGTCGAGCTGGCCCGGGTCCTCCCGGTCATCGAGGCCCTGGCCGCGGCGGGTGGGTTGGTGAGTGTGGACACCATGCGTCCCGAGGTGGCGGAGCAGGCGGTCCGTGCCGGGGCCCGGATGATCAACGACGTGTCCGGCGGCCGGGCGGAGCCCGAGATGCTGCCCACCGTGGCGCGGCTCGGGACGCCGTACGTGTGCATGCACTGGCGCGGGCATGCCGCCGACATGCAGAGCCGAGCCAGCTACACGGATCTGGCCGGTGAGGTCACCGCCGAGCTCTCCGAGCAGGTGGAGGCGGTGCTGGCCGCGGGAATCCGGCGAGATCGGCTGGTCCTGGATCCGGGCTTCGGCTTCGCCAAGACCGGTGAGCACAACTGGGAGCTGCTGAACCGGCTCGACGAGCTGGACGCCCTCGGTCTGCCGATCCTGTACGGGCTGTCGCGCAAGGCGTTCCTCGGGTCGCTGCTGGCCGGGCCCGACGGCACACCCCGCCCGGCACGGCAACGGGATGACGCCTCGCTGGCTCTGGCCACCTTGCTGGCCTGGCGAGGCGTCTGGGCGGTCCGGGTGCACCGCGTACGCCCGACGATCGACGCGGTCGCGGTGGTGGAACGGCTCCGACGAGGCTGAATCCTGGCGCTCGGCCCGCCGGAGGCTGTGGGTCTGCTGGGAACCGGATCCTTGTGGTCTCAGGGAGATCGGCGGCCTTTGGCCCGTCCGATAGGGTCCCCTGCAAGGAGGTGTTGATGACGGCGGATCAAGTAGTGCTCACCGGCATCGTCGGGCGCGGCTACCACGGTGTGTACGCGTTCGAACGGGACCAGGGGCAGGATTTCGTCGTCGATGTCGCCTGCACGATGGATCTGGGAGTCGCCGCCCACAGCGACGACCTCGCGGACACCATCGACTACTCGGCGCTGGCCACCGCGGTGGTGGCCGACATCGAGCGTGACCCGGTGAACTTGATCGAGAAGCTGGCCGACCGGATTGCCCGGACCTGTCTGGGGAACCCACGGATCACGACCGTCACGGTCACGGTCCACAAGCCCCAGGCGCCCATGCCCGTACGGGTCGGCGACGTCGCCGTCACCCTGACCAGGAGTACCGCACCATGAGCAGTCCCAATCCCTACGCCATCGACGCGGACACCCTCAGCGGGATGAAACCGCTCCGCAAGGTCGTCTACTCGCTCGGATCCAACCTCGGCGACCGGCTGAACAACCTGCAGGGTGCGGTCGACGCCCTGCGGGACACCCCGGACGTGATCGTCGTCGACGTCTCCTCGGTGTACGAGACCGAGCCCGTCGGCGGCCCGGCCGACAGCCCCAGCTTCTTGAACCTGATCGTGGTGGCCGAGACCACGCTGGAGCCACGGACGCTGCTCGAACGCGCGCTGGCGATCGAGGACGCGTACGGGCGTGAGCGGGGGGAGAAGTGGGCTCCCCGCACCCTGGACGTGGATCTGATCATGGTGGGGAACACCTCGACCGACACCGACGACCTGCGGCTGCCCCATCCGCTGGCCGGCGAGCGGGCGTTCGTCCTGCTGCCCTGGCTCGAGATCGACGCCAAGGGGGAGATCCCCGGTGTCGGCAAGGTCGCCGACCTCGCCGGTCAGGTGTCCGGTGAGGGCGTCGTCCGCCGTGACGACCTGCTGATCGAAGCCGACTGACCCTGCCCAGCCGACTGACCCAGCCCAGCCGACCGACCCTGCCGACTCGACCGGTCCTGCCGTGAGCAGTCGTGGTCCGAGCGGACCGCCGACGCCCCGCCCCGGCGGGTCCATGACCACGACGACCCCCCTGGCCCTGGCTGTGGCCGCGATCTTCGGGGCCCTGGCTGGCTGGCTGGTGGTGGTCGTGGCCAACGCGCTCGATCTGGTCCCGCCGTACGTGCCCTGGACGGCACCGGCCGCGCTGCTGGTGAGCGCGGCCCTGGTCGGCGCCCTCGCCTGGTCCACGCACCAGCGGATCCAGGTCCGCAAGGAGCGGGTCGAACCCGAACGCGCGGTCGCCTTCCTCCTGCTCGGCAAGGCCTCGGCGCTGGCCGGTGCGGTGATCGCCGGTGGCTACCTGGCGTTCGCCCTGATGTTCGTCGGCCGCTGGGATGCCGCCGGTCCTCGGGAACGGGTGATCCGGGCTCTGGTCGCGGTGGTGGTGGCGGCCGGACTGTCGATCGCGGGACTGCTGCTGGAGCGGGCCTGCCGGGTGCCCGGTGGCGACGATGACGACGACGACGATCGTGACACCCTGGGTGAGCCGGCCGGCTGACGCCGCGTTCTGATGAGTGCTCGATCTCGCGACCGGGGCCAGAGGATGGCGGTCCTGAGGTATTCGAGGTGAATATTTCACCTCTTCCTCCGGGGAGCATCGATAGTGCTTCACTCCACTCACGGAGGCTCGGGGTGCGCGACCGCCAACGAGCCGGTGTGCGGGCAACGCGAGCGCGCCGGTGGGCGACCAGACACATCCGCGTCAGTCCGGGGGCTGACCAGGAGGAAGTGTCATGCGCGCAACGGGGACATCACTGTCCGGCGGCTGTGCCGAGGACGCCGTCTGCTGGCGATCTTCCTCGCCCTGAGCTTCGGCGTGGTGTTCGTCATCGCCGTCCCCGTTCCGGCCTCTGCGGCCGCCTGCGATGCGCCGGTGGTCAACGAGGTCGCCTGCGAGAACACGAAGACCGGCAATCCCAGCAGCGAGTGGAACATCACCGGCTCGGGCAGCGCCTCCATCCAGGGCTTCGCCACCGACATCAGCGTCAACCGCGGCTCCACCATCGGCTTCAAGGTGAAGACGACCGCTGCCAGCTACCGGCTCGACATCTACCGGATGGGCTTCTACGGCGGCGCCGGCGCCCGGAAGATCACCACAGTCAACGTCACCGACGGCGACCACGCCAGCCCGCCTGCCAGACCGAAGCCGCCACCGGCCTGTACGACTGCGGCAACTGGACGCCAGACCGCCTCCTGGGCGGTGCCCGTCGACGGCGGTGTCCGGCATCTACTTCGCGAAGCTGGTGGCCGGCACCGCCGCCAGCCACATCGTCGTTCGTGGTGCGCAACGACGCCAGCACCTCCGACATCTTCTTCCAGACCTCCGACACCACCTGGCAGGCCTACAACGACTACGGCGGCAACAGCCTCTACGAGGGGCAGCCCGGCCGGGCGCGCGTACAAGGTCAGTCCTACAACCGGCCCTTCGACACCAACGCCGAGACGCCCGAGCAGACTTCGTCTGGAACGCCGAGTACCCGATGGTGCGGTTCTTGGAGGCCAACGGCTACGACGTCAGCTACACCACCGGACTGGACAGCGACCGCCGCGGCGAACCTGATCAAGAACCACAAGACGTTCCTGTCCGTCGGCCACGACGAGTACTGGTCCGGCGGCCAGCGGGCCAACGTCGAGGCGGCCCGGGACGCCGGCGTGAACCTGGCGTTCTTCAGCGGCAACGAGGTGTTCTGGAAGACCCGCTGGGAGAACAACCTGGCCAACGCCGGAACCAGCACCCCGTACCGGACGCTGGTCACCTACAAGGAGACCCACGCCAACGCCATCATCGATCCGACCACGGCCTGGACCGGGACCTGGCGCGACCCGCGCTTCAGCCCGCCGACGGACGGCGGGCGACCGGAGAACGCCCTGACCGGCACCATCTTCACCGTCAACTGCTGCACCACCGACATGGACGATCGACGGCGCCGACGGCACAGCTGCGCTTCTGGCGGAACACCCGGGTAGCCGAGCCTGTCCGCCAACCAGACCACCGATCCTCGGCTCGCGGGATCCTGGGCTATGAGTGGGACGAGAGCCCGGACAACGGCTCCCGGCCCGCCGGGGCTGGTCTATCTCTCCACCACCGACGCAGGACGTCGTCGAGCTATCTGCAGGACTACGGCAGCACCTACGGCGGCGGCATCGGCCACCCACCACCTGACGCATGTACCGCGCCGCCAGCGGCGCCCTCGTCTTCGGCGCCGGCATCGGTCCAGTGGGCCTGGGGCCTTGACAACAACCACGCCGGCGGCAACGGGCGACCTCGGATCCCGCGGTCCAGCAGGCCACCGTCAACCTGTTCGCCGACATGGGCGCGCAGCCGGCCACGCCTCCAGTCCGGGCTGATGCGCGGCCACGGCCAGCACCGACACCACGCGCGCCGACCTCGACCATTGTCGCCCCCGCGGTCGGCGCCACCGTCAGCGCGGCGCAGCCGGTCACCATCACCGGCACGGCGACCGACACCGGCGGGAAGGTCGGCGCCGTCGAGGTCTCGGTCGACAACGGTGCGCACCTGGCATCCGGCCACGCGGCACGGGCGACCTGGTCTTTCACCTGGACCCCCAGCTCGGACGGCACCCTTCACGATCAAGACCAGGGCCACCGACGACAGCTCACGGACCGAGACCCCCTCTGCCGGGCGGACCGTCACGGTGGGGACCGGACGCCGCCGCCGCCCGGCACCTGCCCGTGCAGCGTCTGGCCGCGCTTCGGCGATCCCGGTCGTCGCCAACGACCCGGACAGCACGCCGATCGAGGTGGGGGTGAAGTTCCGGGCCAGCCAGAACGGCTCGATCACCGGGATCCGCTTCTACAAGGGGGCGCGAACACCGGCACACATGTCGGCTCGCTGTGGACGAGCACCGGGACTCGCCTCGGCACGGTGACCTTCAGCGGGGAGAGCGCCAGCGGCTGGCAGCAGGCGTCCTTCTCCGGCACCGATCCCCGTGACGGCCGACACGACCTACGTCGCCTCGTACAGCGCACCCGCCGGTCACTACGCGGTCGAACGAGAGCTACTTCACCTCCGCCGCGACCACGCCGGGCCGCTGACGGCCCTGCGTGAGGGACGCCGACGGCAGCAACGGCGTCTACGCGTACCAGCCCCGGAGGGTTCCCGACCAGCACCTACCGCATCCAGCAACTACTGGGTCGACGTCGCCTTCGTGCCCGCCTCGAGCACCCCGGACACCACGCCGCCCACGGTGACCGGCGTGCTGCCGGCGGACGGCGCGACCGGTGTCGCCGCCGGCTCCACCGCGCGGGCGACCTTCAGCGAGCCCGTCGACCCCACCAGCATCACCATGAGCCTGACCGGACCCGGGGCGCGGTCGCCGGAACCACGGACCTACGACCCGGCGAGCCGCTCGGTCACCCTGGCCCCGGCGAGCGCGCTCGCGGACTCGACGACGTACTCCGTCAGCGTCTCCGACGCCAAGGACCCGGCCGGCAACACGATGGTCCCGGTGACCTGGGTCTTCACCACCGCCGCCGCTCCGCCGGCCGACACCACGCCACCCACCGTCTCCGGTCGGACCCCCGCGGTGGGGGCGACCGGCGTGTCCACCGGCTCGACGGTCACCGCCACCTTCAACGAGGCCCTTCAGGCCGGCACGGCGGCAATCAGTGTGACCGGCCCCGGCACCACCGCCGTTCCCGGCACGACGAGCTACGACGCAGCCAGCCGGACGGTGACCTTCACACCGACCGCCGCCCTCGGCGGCACGACGACCTACACCGTCACGGTCTCCGGGGCCAAGGACGTCGCGGGCAACACCATGAGCCCGGCCACCTGGACCTTCACCACCGCGGCAGCACCCAGCAGCGGCTGCCCCTGCACGATCTGGCCGAGCACCGCCGTGCCGGCGGTGGCGGCCGACCCCGACAACGGTGCTGTCGAGCTCGGGGTGAAGTTCCGGACCACCCAGGCGGGGCGGGTGACCGGTATCCGGTTCTACAAGGGAGCCGCCAACACCGGCACCCACACGGGCTCGCTCTGGAACAGCACCGGCACCACGCGACTCGGCACGGTCACGTTCACCGGGGAGAGTGCGAGCGGGTGGCAGCAGGCCACGTTCGCCACCCCGGTCGCGGTGAGCGCGAACACGACGTACGTCGCGTCCTACTTCGCCCCGGTCGGTCGCTACTCGGTCACCGAGAACCAGTTCGCCTCGGCCGCCACCACCCGGGGGCCGCTGACTGCCCTGCGCAACGGCACGGACGGCGCCAACGGGGTCTACCGCTACGGCGCCAGCGGGTTCCCCAACAGCTCCTATGCGTCCAGCAACTACTGGGTCGACGTGGTCTTCACGACCGACTGAGGCTCCAATCACATACGAGCAGCACGAGATTCGAGGGGATCGCGATGACGTCGACGGGGACTTCTGCGCCGGGACGGTTGGATCGACGACGGGCAGGGCGCGCGGTCGTCGTGCTCTGGCTGATGATGGCCCTCGGCCTCGGGGTCGTGCTGAGTCAGGCGCCGGAGCCGGCCGCGGCCGCGACCTGCCCGTGCTCGATCTTCACCACCGGTCAGACGCCGGCCAACCCGGCGGAGAACGACACCGACGCGGTCGAGCTGGGAGTGAAGTTCCGGGCCGACCAGGCCGGCTTCATCACCGGCATCCGGTTCTACAAGGGGACGGGCAACACCGGCGCCCACACCGGCTCGCTCTGGTCCGCCGCCGGCGCTCGGCTGGCCACCGTCACGTTCACCGGCGAGACCGCCACCGGTTGGCAGCAGGCGCTCTTCGCCGCTCCGGTCGCCGTCACCGCCAACACGACGTACACGGCCTCCTACTACGCGCCGGTCGGACGGTACGCCGCCGACCTCGGCTACTTCGCCACCTCGGGCGTCACGAACTCGCCCCTGACCGCGTTGGCGAGCGGGGTCGACGGAGGCAACGGCGTCTACCGGTACGGCAGCGGCGGCGGTTTCCCCAGCAGCAGCTACCAGTCGACCAACTACTGGGTCGACGTCGTGTTCGACAGCACCGCGGTGGACACCACCAAACCCACGGTGACCGACCGTGCGCCGGCGGCCGGCGCCACCGGCGTCCCGACCACCGGCACGACCGTGTCGGCGACGTTCAGCGAGTCAGTGGTCGCCACCAGCCCGGTCGATCGCCGTCACCAACGGAAGCGCGGCGGTGGCCGGCACCACGACGTACGTCGACAGCACGCGCACCGTGACCTTCACGCCGTCCGCCGCGCTGCCCGTGGCGACCTTGACCGTCAGCGTCACGGGCGCTCGGGACTCCGCCGGCAACCAGATGGACCCGGTGACCTGGACCTTCACGACCGCGAACAGCAGCGGTGGCTGTCCGTGCACGATCTGGCCGTCCACCACGACGCCCGACCACCGCGTCGACCGCCGACTCCTCCGCCGTGGAGCTGGGAGTGAAGTTCCGAGCCTCGGTGGCCGGTTACGTGACCGGCATCCGGTTCTACAAGGGAACCGGGAACACCGGCACCCACACGGGTTCGTTGTGGAACGCCGCAGGAACGACCCGCTTGGCCACGGTGACCTTCAGCGGGGAGACCGCAACCGGCTGGCAGCAGGCCAGCTTCGGTGCGCCCGTGCCGGTGACCGCCAACACGACGTATGTGGCCTCGTACTACGCCCCGGTCGGTCGCTACTCCAACAACAACGCCTACTTCGCTTCCGCCGCCACCACCCGCGGCCCGCTGACCGCGCTGCGGAACGGCACCGACGGGGGCAACGGGGTGTACCGCTACGGGGCCTCCGGGTTCCCGAACAGCACCTACCAGTCGACCAACTACTGGGTCGATGTGGTCTTCGACACCACCGCGGTGGACAACACCGTCCCCACCGTGGTCGCCAAGTCGCCGGCGGCCGGGACCGACACCGCCCCCGCCAACACCCCGGTGACCGCCACCTTCTCCGAGAACGTGGTGGCCGGCTCCGTCGGCTTCCAGCTCACCGGCCCTTCGGGAGCTGTTCCGGCCTCGGTCGCGTACGACGCCGGTACCCAGACCGCGACCTTGACCCCGTCGGCCGCGTTGGCGTACTCGACGACCTACACGGCGACCGTCAGTGGCGCGCGTGATGCCGCCGGGAACGTGATGGCCCCGCTGACGTGGACCTTCGCCACCGCTGCACCCCCGCCGCCCGGACCCGAGCAGGGCCCAGGCGGTCCGATCGCCGTGGTGACGAGCGCCGGGAACCCGTACTCGACGTACCTGGCCGAGATGCTGCGCACCGAAGGACTGAACGAGTTCAAGACCATCGACGTCGGCACCCTGTCCGCCACGACCCTGGCCGCCTACGACGTGGTCGTCCTGGGCGCGGTGTCGGTGACCACGACGCAGGCCGCCGACCTGACCGCGTGGGTGAACAGCGGCGGCAACCTGATCGCGATGAAGCCCTCGCCGGAGCTGACCGGCCTGCTCGGCGTCACCACCGCCTCCGGCCTCACGACCGACGGCTACCTCAAGGTGGACACCACGAGTGCCGCCGGTGCCGGCATCGTGACCGACACGATCCAGTACCACGGTGACGCCAACCGCTACACGCTGACCGCGGGAGCCGGCACCCAGCCGGTGGCCACGATCTACTCCAGTGCGACTGCGGCAACCACCTTCCCGGCGGTCACCCTGCGTACGGTCGGCAGTGCGGGTGGCCAAGCGGCCGCGTTCGCGTACGACCTGCCGCGATCAGTGGTCTTGACCCGACAAGGCAACCTCGCCTGGGCCGGCCAGGAGCGTGACGGTCAGGCGCCGATCCGCTCCGACGACCTGTTCTTCGGCGGCAGCCAGACCGACTGGGTCAACCTGGGCAAGGTGGCCATCCCGCAGGCCGATGAGCAGCAGCGACTGCTCGCCAACCTGATCCAGGTGATGAACCGCGACAAGAAGCCGCTGCCGCGCTTCTGGTACTTCCCGCGCAGCCTGAAGGCGGTCGTGGTCGGCACGGGTGACGACCACGGCAACGGTGGCACCGCGGGACGGTTCGACCAGTACCTGTCCAACAGTCCGGCCGGCTGCTCGGTCGCCGACTGGACCTGCCCGCGGTTCGGCTCCTACGTCTACCCGGGCACCCCTCTGTCGGACTCCTCCGCCGCGGCCTACACGAACCAGGGCTTCGAGGTCGGTGTCCACGCCAGCACCAATTGCGGGGACTACACGCCCGCGTCGATCGCGACGACGTACAGCACCCAGCTGGCACAGTGGCGGTCCAACTACCCGAGCCTGTCGAGCCCGGTCTCGAACAGGTTGCACTGCATCGCCTGGAGTGACTGGTCGTCCCAGGCCAGTGTCGAGCGGGCCAACGGGATGCGGCTGGACACGAACTACTACTACTGGCCGGGATCCTGGGTGCAGAACAGGCCCGGCTTCATGACCGGCTCGGGGATGCCGATGCGGTTCGCCGACCAGACCGGCACGATGCTGGACATCTACCAAGCCGCCACGCAGATGACCGACGAGTCGGACCAGACCTACCCGTTCACCCCGAACACGCTGCTGGACAACGCTCTCGGCCCGCTCGGCTACTACGGGGCCTTCACCGCGAACATGCACACCGACGCGGCCACCATCCCGCAGAACGATGCGTTGATGGCCTCGGCGAAGGCCCGCGGCGTGCCGATCGTCAGTGGGAAGCAGATGCTCACCTGGATCGACGGGCGCAACGGGTCGTCGTACGACGCCATCTCCTGGAACAACAACACCCTGAGCTTCACCGTGAAGGTCGGAGCCGGGGCGACCGGCCTGACCGGGATGCTCCCCATCGCCGGTCCCAACGGCACCCAGCTCACCGGCATCAAGCGCAGTACCAGCGCAGTC
Organism: uncultured Actinomycetota bacterium; assembly: GCA_963794405.1. Classification (GTDB taxonomy): domain Bacteria; phylum Actinomycetota; class Actinomycetes; order Propionibacteriales; family Propionibacteriaceae; genus Microlunatus. The sequence continues at coordinate 1,103,499 of CAWCDP010000009.1, read as the reverse complement.
ACCATGACGCCGGAGAAGATCAAGGGTCTGGACTATGCCGTCTTCAGTGCTGCGGGCGGCGACTACACCGCGACCTACGCGGTGCCGGCGGCGATGGCGATCGCGGCGCTCAGTGTGGACACCGGTCCCGCCGTCGCCGATCAGACGGCGAGCCTGCGGTGGACCACCACCGGTGTTGCCACGTCGGAGATCAGCCTGGGCACCAGCACGACGAAGCTCACCACCACGAAGGCCACGCGCGATGCCACCCGGAAGCACTCCGTGTCGGTGTCGGGGCTCCGACCCGGCACTCGGTACTACTACCGCGTCACCTCCCGTGACGCGAAGGGGGTGGCCCGGACCTCACCGGCGTTGACCGAGGCTCCGGGCAGCTTCGTCACGCCCGCCGAGGACACCAAGAAGCCGACCGCCACCGCACCGGTGGTGACCGCGCTGCCGGACGGCACCGCGCGGGTCGAGTGGAGCACGAACGAGCCGGCCACAGGCGCGGTGCGCACCGGTCGCTCGGCCGGCAAGCTCTCGGTGGCCGCGGCCGACTCCGAGGCGAGCCGGACGCACAGTCTCGTGGTGACCGGGATGGCACCCGACAGCTCCTACTGGATCCAGACGACCTCGACCGACAGCTCCGGCAACACGGCGACGGGCAAGGCGGTCCGGGTGACCACACCTGCCGCCGGCGTCGCCGAACAGCAGACCGCCTCCTTCCGGCGGGGTCGGCTCACCGGCGCAGCGATCGTCGATCCGGCCGGTAGCGGAGCGGTGACACTGGCCGGGAAGCAGTCCGGCAAGCGCCAGGGCACGTTCACCTCGGGGCTGCTCGATGCGCAGGCCATGGTCGACTGGGACCGGGTGGTGTCCCGGACCGTTTCGCCGAAGGGAAGCACAGTGGAGCTCCGGGTGCGGACCGGAAGCACGACGTCGCCGGACAGCTCGTGGTCGAGCTGGAAGACGGTGTCCGGCAAGGGCAGGGTCAAGGGCAGCTCGCGCTTCCTGCAGTACGAGGTGAAGCTGACCGGCCCAGCGGGTTCGGCGGCCCCAGAGCTGCGAGCGATCGGCTTCACCGCCAACGGCGGCGAGGTGATCCATCCGGGGGAGACCGGCTGACGAGCTGCGCGTCACCTGAGCCACTGCAGCCCCAGCAGACACGGCGCGACCTCCCAGGAGGTCGGCTCGGCAGTGCATAGGGTGATCGCCGTGACGACTGCCCCCGTGTCTGCTCCTGCCCAGCTCGTCCGGGCCGGCGCGCCGGCCCGGAAGCAGGCCGCCCCGGCGAGACAGCGGATCTCCACCGCGGTCCTGGTGGTGGGCACCCTGCTCTCGCTCGCGTCGCTGTTCGGTCCGGACTGGGCACTGCGCACCGGCGTGGTGATCGCCCTGGCTTCGGCGGCCGCGTCCTGCGCCCTGGCCTGGCGCGAGCTCCAGCTGACCAAGCGTCGGCACGCCCGGGAGCTGCTCACCGTCGATCGACGGCACACCGAGGACCTGCGCTCCGAGCGCCGGCACAACGCCGAGGTCCTCGACACCGTCACCGGACGGGCGGAGCGGTGGCGGCACGAGGTCGACCGGCAGCAGACCCAGATCGCCGGTCTCCGGGTGGAGGTGTCGGCACTGCGGACCGACCTGGGCTCGGTGCGTCGTCAGCTGGTCCGTGCGGACGGGACGATCGCGACGCTGCGGGAGACCGTTCGTGAGCGGGATCTCGAGCTGGCTCTGAACCGTACGGAGGTGACGGGCTCGGACGCCGAGGTCCACACCCTGCCGCGCCGGAACCGCCCCGATCGGGCCGAGGTCCCCGGGACCGCGGGCAGCGGAGACCGTACGGTCATCGAGCTCGCGACCGAGGAGCCGGCGATGCCGAACTTCGAGGCCGACCGGCGTCGGGCCTGATCAGGTTCGTTCTCTCCGCTTGGACCGATCGGTCCCGCGAGAAGGCGCTGACCCCACGAACCGGGATTGCCGCCCGAATATCTGTTAAACCATAGGAAATCATTCCGCCGTTCTCGTTTCGTGATTGCCCACGAATGCGGTACGTTCGCTTTCGACAGTTTTCTTTTCCTATGGAGGGTGAAGTGGCGCAGCGCGTCCAGATCATTTTGGAAGACGACTACGACGGCGGCGAGGCGGACGAAACCGTCACCTTCGCCCTCGATGGCGCGGAGTACGAGATCGACCTCTCTTCGGCGAATGCCGCCGAGCTGCGGAATGCACTGGCTCCCTGGTTGTCCCACGCCCGCAAGGTCGGCGGACGTCGACGCTCCCGAGCCGTTGCCGCAAAAGCACCGGCTGCGGATAGCTCCGGGGCCACCAGCGATATCCGCGCATGGGCGCTCGACAACGGCATGGAGGTTTCCAGCCGCGGCCGGATCTCCTCCGAGGTGCGTGCGGCTTACGAGCAGGCGCACGCCTGATCCACGGCACTTTCCAGCAGGGTCGTTGCGCCCTGGGCGAACAGGTATTCGCCCAGGGCGCACTGCTGTCTTCTGACGTCCTCGACCCGATGAGCGCTTTCTCCCCGTCGTCCCGCGCCGAGATCTCCCGCCCGACCAGCACGGACGGCCGGCCGACGGCGCCTCACCCCGCAGCCTGGACGGTTACGGGCACGTGCCGGTCGGCTGACGATCGGTGGCTGTTCCGCGATCACATCCGGCGGGACCCCGGCGGGGCGGGTCACGCGGACTAGAGTTGTGCCCAGCCGGTGCTGCCCCTCGCGAGGGATCACCGCCGCAGGCACCGCTAACGAGGAGAAGCCATGTTTGAGCGATTTACCGATCGGGCCCGACGCGTCGTCGTGTTGGCGCAAGAAGAGGCTCGCATGCTGAACCACAACTACATCGGGACCGAGCACATCCTGTTGGGGTTGATCCACGAAGGTGAAGGGGTCGCCGCGAAGGCTCTGGAGTCTCTGGGTATTTCGCTCGAGGCCGTCCGTCAGAAGGTCGAAGAGATCATCGGGCACGGTCAGCAATCACCGAGTGGACACATTCCCTTCACGCCCCGCGCGAAGAAGGTGCTCGAATTGAGCCTCCGCGAGGCTCTGCAGATCAATCACTCCTACATCGGCACCGAGCACATCCTGCTCGGTCTGATCCGAGAGGGTGAGGGCGTTGCGGCGCAGGTGCTGGTGAAGCTGGGCGCGGATCTGAATCGCGTACGCAATCAGGTCCTCCAGCTGCTCAGCGGATTCCAGGGCAAGGAAGCCGCGACGTCGGGTGCACCCGAGCAGGGAAATGCCCCTTCGTCGTCGATGGTGCTCGATCAGTTCGGTCGCAACTACACCCAGGCGGCCCGGGAGAACAAGCTCGACCCGGTTATCGGTCGAGAGCCCGAGATCGAGCGCGTGATGACCGTGCTGTCTCGAAGAACGAAGAACAACCCGGTGCTGATCGGTGAGCCCGGGGTGGGAAAGACCGCCGTCGTCGAAGGTCTCTCCCAGGCGATCGTGCGTGGCGACGTGCCGGAGACCCTCCGCGAGAAGCAGATCTACTCCCTCGACCTCGGGTCCCTGGTGGCCGGTTCCCGCTACCGCGGTGACTTCGAGGAGCGGCTGAAGAAGGTGCTCAAGGAGATCAAGACCCGGGGCGACGTCGTGCTGTTCATCGACGAGATCCACACGCTGGTCGGGGCCGGTGCCGCCGAGGGCGCCATCGACGCCGCCAGCATCCTGAAGCCGATGCTCGCCCGCGGCGAGCTCCAGACCATCGGGGCGACCACCCTCGACGAGTACCGCAAGTACGTCGAGAAGGACGCCGCCCTGGAGCGCCGGTTCCAGCCGATCCAGGTGGCCGAGCCGACCATCGCGCACACCATCGACATCCTGCGCGGGCTGCGGGACCGGTACGAGGCACACCACCGGGTGACGATCACCGATCAGGCGCTGGTGGCCGCGGCCCAGATGGCCGACCGCTACATCTCCGACCGCTTCCTGCCGGACAAGGCCATCGACCTGATCGACGAGGCCGGTGCCCGGTTGCGGATCCGTCGGATGACCGCGCCGCCGGACCTGCGGGAGTTCGACGAGAAGATCGCCGCCGTCCGGCTGGAGAAGGAAGCCGCGATCGACGCTCAGGACTTCGAGCGGGCCGCCAGCCTGCGGGACGACGAGAAGAAGCTGCTCGGAGCGCGCTCCGAGCGCGAGGTGCAGTGGAAGTCCGGCGACCTCGACGTGGTCGCGGAGGTGGACGAGGAGATCATCGCCGAGGTGCTGTCCACGGCCACCGGCATCCCGGTCTTCCAGCTCACCGAGGAGGAGTCGGCTCGGCTGCTCCGGATGGAGGACGAGCTCGGCAAGCGTTACATCGGCCAGCACGAGGCCGTTCGGGCGCTGTCGCGATCGATCCGCCGCACCCGTGCGGGTCTGAAGGACCCCAAGCGGCCCAGCGGGTCGTTCATCTTCGCCGGCCCCTCGGGTGTCGGCAAGACGGAGCTGACCAAGGCGCTCACCGAGTTCCTGTTCGGCGACGAGAACGCCCTGATCCAGCTCGACATGAGCGAGTACAGCGAGAAGCACACCGCTTCCCGGCTGTTCGGCTCACCCCCCGGGTACGTGGGATACGAGGAGGGCGGCCAGCTCACCGAGAAGGTGCGCCGCAAGCCGTTCAGCGTGGTCCTGTTCGACGAGGTCGAGAAGGCTCACCCGGACATCTTCAACTCGCTGCTGCAGATCCTGGACGAAGGTCGTCTGACCGACGCCCAGGGCCGGGTGGTGGACTTCAAGAACACCGTCATCGTGATGACCACCAACCTGGGCACCCGGGACATCGCCAAGAGCGTGTCGTTGGGCTTCAGCCAGGCCGGTGACGCCGAGGGCAGCTACGACAAGATGAAGGCGAAGGTCGCGGACGAGCTCAAGCAGCACTTCCGTCCGGAGTTCCTCAACCGCGTCGACGAGATCGTGGTGTTCCGCCAGCTGACGCAGGCCGACATCGAGCGGATCGTCGACCTGATGGTGGCCCAGATCGAGATCCGGCTCAAGGACAAGGACATGGGCATCGAGCTCACGCCCGCGGCCAAGGCCCTGATCGCTCAGCGCGGCTTCGATCCGGTGCTGGGGGCACGGCCGCTGCGTCGGGCCATCCAGCGCGACATCGAGGACCACATGGCGGAGAAGATCCTGTTCTCCGAGCTGAAGTCCGGCGAGATCGTGGTGGTCGACGTGAACGATCCGGGTCAGGAGTCCGCTTTCACCTTCACCGGTGTGCCGCGGTCGACCGCTCCGGACACGCCGCCGGTCGAGTTCGGTGGCGTGATCGAGGGTCTGACCGAGCCCGGTGAGCCGGGGGAGGCGGTCGGCGAACGCTGACCCAGTCGTCTCCGTACGCCTGAATGCAGCCGAGAGGGCCGTCCCGTTGCGGGGCGGCCCTCTCGGCTGTGCCGGCGGTGCCCGCGTACGCTCGATGGTCATGTCCCGACGACTCGACTACCCGACCTACCTCGAGCACCTGGCCGACGACAGCGCCCGCTTCGCCGAGGTGCTCCGCCGGACGCCGTACGAGACTCCGGTGTCGTCGTGCCCGGACTGGACCGCCGCCGACCTGTTCTTCCATCTGGCCGAGGTCCAGGCGTTCTGGGCCCGGATCGTCGGACGGCGGCTGACCTCGGCCGAGGAAGCCGAGGAGCTGGCCACCGAGCGGCCCCGGTCGGACGACGAGCTGCCGGGTCTGTTCGCCGAATGGACCCAGGCGCTGCAGGAAGCGCTGCGGGCGACCCCACCCGACACTCAGGTGTGGAGCTGGGCGGGGGAGCAGACCGCCGGGTTCAGCTACCGGCGGCAGGCGCACGAGGCACTGGTGCACCGGCTCGACGCCGAGCTGGCTGCCGGAGAGCGGACACCGATCGATCCGGCCCTGGCCGCCGACGGGGTCGACGAGGTGCTCGGGGTGATGTACGGAGAGCCGCCGGCGTGGGGCTCCTTCACCCCCGACCACGATCAGGTCGTACGGTTCACCGCCATCGACACCGGCGACGAGTGGATGGTCACCATCGGGCAGTTCGTCGGCCGGGAGCCCGGGGACGACGCCGTACACACGTCGGCGTGCCTGGACTGGGTGGCTTCGGACCTGACGCCGACGGCCACGGTCAGCGGCACGGCCGCGGACCTGGACTGCTGGCTGTGGCGGCGGCCGCCGGTCGGCGAGATCACCGCGGCCGGCAGCGAGGAGACCTTGCTCCGGCTGGCCGAGGTGATGGCCGACGGCGTCAGCTGACGTCGGCGCGGGTGGCCTGGTCCCAGCGGGTGGCCCGGTCCCTCAGTTCGGCCCTGTCTGAGCGGTCTGACGGTGGTCGGCCCCCGCGGCGTCGTCTCGGCCGGATCGGCCTCGGCCGGATCGGGTGTGGAGGTGTCCCGGTCGGCGCCCTCGGCGTTCTCCCGGTCGCGGTCGTCGTCGTCACTGAGCCGCTCGACGGCCTCGGCCTGGGCGGTCTTGCCCTCGGCGATCAAGGTGTCGTCGTCGGTGACGATGCCGACCAGCTCGGTGACCTGGCCAGTCACCTGACCGAGACCGGCCGGGTACTCCTCGGCGTCGGAGCCGTCGTCGGGCAGCGCGAGCGGCTCGGTTCCGGGCCGGCGGACGTGCTCCACGGAGAGCTGGGCCACCACGTCGGCGTGCGCGTGCATGATCGAGTGCGCGGCGCCGGGGATGATCGAGACCCGGCAGCTGGGCAGCAGGTCGGCCACCTGGTCGATCCACTCCCGCGGACAGAGATCGTCCTGGGAGCCGCTGATCACCAGCGTGTTGGCGGTGACCTTCGGGAGCACGTCCTCGATCGGATACTGCAGCATCTCCGGCAGGACCCGGGAGAACCACCGCACCCCACACAGCGCGTACGCCTGCAGGGCGAGCACAGAAGCAGGGTAGGTCAAGGTGCACCGGACCGTAGTCGTTGAGCTGTCCGGCCAGTCGCACGAAGTAGTTCGAGGAGACCCCGATCCCGGGAACCAGGACGAACGCTCGGTCGCCGGTGCGGCCCACCGTGCTGACCCGGGCGTAGGTGGACTTCCAGGGCACACGCCGGACCGTGACCTCGGTCGCGCTGCTACGCCCGCCGCCGACGTCGCTCTGACCCGATCGACAGCAGCCGACGGGTGAGACTTCTCCGCACTGGACCTCCGGGTTCGGATCGTGAGGTCCCCACGGTAGTGCCGACCGCTCGTGGCACAGTGACGCTCGTGCCGCCCGAGACCCCGCCCTCCCTGGCCGGTCGGGTCGAGCGGATCCCGGCCGTCTGGCTGGTGGTGGCCGGCATCCTCTCGGTCCAGTTCGGGGCGGCCATCGCCAAGGACCTCTTCCACCTGGTGCCCCCCACGGCCATGGTCTGGATGCGGCTCGCGACGTCAGCGATCATCCTCCTCGCCGTGGTGCGACCGTCCTTCCGCGGTCGCAGCCGCCGCGACTGGACGGTGGCCCTGGCCTTCGGGGCGGCGCTGATGACCATGAACTGGGCGATCTACCAGTCGTTCGCGGAGATCCCGCTCGGGGTCGCGGTGACCATCGAGTTCCTCGGGCCGTTGACCGTGGCGGTCGTCGGCTCCCGCCGCCCACGCGACCTGATCTGGGTGGGGCTGGCCGGGCTCGGGGTGGCGCTGCTCGGGTTCAGCCCGGTCGGTCTCACCGCGCGGGGTGCGCTGTTCGCCCTGCTGGCCGGCGCGGCGTGGGCGGCGTACATCCTGCTCAGCAAGCAGACCGGCGAGCGGTGGCCAGGTCTGAGTGGGTTGGCGATCGCGAGTCTGGTGGGTTTCGTCGTGCTGGCGCCGCCGGCGATCGCCGAAGCCGGATCCGTGCTGCTCAGTCCACAGGTCCTGGCCGTCGGCGTCGCCGTCGGGCTGTTGTCGTCGGTGATCCCGTACAGCCTGGAGCTGACGGCCCTGCGTCGGATCACCCCGCGGCTGTTCGGCATCTTGATGAGCCTCGAGCCGGCGGCCGCCGCGCTGGCCGCCGTGATCGTGCTGCGGGAGTGGCTGACGCTCACCCAGTGGCTGGCCCTGGTCTGCGTGGTCGCCGCCTCGGTCGGCGCCACCCGCACCTCGCCGCCGCCGCTCTCCGAACCCCTCCCGGACTGACCCGACTCCGCTGGTGTTGCAACACACGCGAAGTCGGGGACGCGACCCCGCTGGACCACTCCGATCGCAACTTCGCTGGTGTTGCAGCACACGCGGAGTCAGGAACGGGCGTGCGCACCGACTTCGCTCGGGTTTGAACCCGAGCGGAGTTCAGTTGAGACCCCGCTGGACCCCACCAATCGCAACTTCGCTGGTGTTGCAGCACCAGCGGAGTCGGGGTGGGTCAGTGGCCGACGGCGTCCGAGTCGGCGGCGTGGGCTTCGCCCTGGTCCAGGGCGGAGATGGCTGCCATCTCGTCGGCGGTGAGCTCGAAGTCGAAGATGGTGATGTTCTCGGCGATCCGGCCCGGGTTGGACGATCGCGGGATGGCCACCAGACCCAGCTGGACGTGCCAGCGCAGCACGACCTGGGTGGCCGACTTGCCGTACTTCTCACCGATCCCGACGATCAGCGGGTCCGTGCGGAGCCCGGCGTCGGAGGCGCCCAGCGGGCTCCACGACTCCGTCACGATCCCGTGCTCGTGGTTGAAGGCGCGACTCGTGTCGCGAGTGGTGTACGGGCTCAGCTGGATCTGGTTCACGTCCGGGGTCACCCCCGTCTCCTCGATCACCTGACGCAGATGAGCGGGCTTGAAGTTGGAGACGCCGATGGCCTTGAGGGATCCCTCGTCCAGCAGTGCGGCCAGTCCGCGGACCGCGTCGGAGAACCGACCCTGGCCCGGGTTCGGCCAGTGCACCAGCAGCAGGTCGATGTAGTCCAGGCCGAGCCGCTCGAGGCTGGCGTCGTACGCGCGCCGGGCCCCGTCGACGCTGTGCCACTCCTTGTTGAACTTGGTGGTGACGAAGATCTGCGAGCGGTCGATGCCGGAGTCGCGGATGCCCTGGCCGACCCCGTCCTCGTTGCGGTAGTTCTCCGCCGTGTCGATGAGTCGGTAGCCGGCCTCGAGAGCGCTGCGGACGGCGGCTGCGGCGTCGTCACCGAGCAGCGGTGAGGTGCCGAGGCCGAGGACGGGGATGGAGGCGCCGTGCAGCAGGCTCAGCGTGGGGGCGAGTGTGGTGGTCACGCCTCCCGACCCTAGTGGCCCGGCAACGCGTCGTCTTCGACGGTCCGGGCAGGGCGTACTTCGACGATCAGCCCGGCAGGGCGTAGCCGTGGTCGTCGTCGCCGATCGCCAGCCCGTCGTCGACCAGCGAGGCCAGGGCGCGGTCGCGCTGCACGGCGTCCGGCCAGACCACGTCCAGCTCGGCCCGCGCCACGATCACGTCGCTCGACCGCAGCACGGCCAGCAGGGCGCCGCGGCACTGGCGATCGGTGCCCTCGTACGCCTGGCGTCGGCGCGGCGCGAGAGTGATGGGCCGGCCCGCCCGGCGCCAGGCGCACCGGTCCTCGACGGGGCAGCGCTCGCAGGCCGGCGTACGGGCGGTGCAGACGAGTGCGCCCAGCTCCATCGACGCGACCGCCCAGCGGGCTGCGCGCCCGGGCTCCTCCGGCAGGAACTCGAGCGCCAGCCGGGTCTCGGCCGCGGTCGCGGCGAGTGGCGGGGCGCCCTCCCCGACGGCCACCCGGGCCAGCACCCGGCGGACGTTGGTGTCCAGCACCACGTGCCGCTGGCCGTACGCGAACGAGGCGATCGCCGCCGCCGTGTAGGAACCGACGCCGGGCAGGGCCAGCAGATCCGCGAGCTCGGTGGGCACCTCGCCGGCATGCTGCTCGGTGATCGCCTCCGCGGCCCGGTGCAACCGCAACGCCCGACGTGGGTAGCCCAGCCGACCCCAGGCGCGCACGGCCTCACCGGCCGGGGCCGCCGCCAGCGCCGACGGTGTGGGCCAGCGCTCGAGCCACCGTCGCCAGGGTTCGAGCACGCGAGCCACCGGGGTCTGCTGCAGCATGAACTCGCTGACCATGACCTCCCACGCGCTCACCCCGGGGCGTCGCCAGGGCAGGTCGCGGGCGTGGTCGTCGTACCAGTCCAGCACCCGGTCGACCACCTCGCGGCGTTCGTCGGCGGGCATGCGGGCCACCGTACCCGGACCCGGTCCGCAGCCCCGGCGTGTTGAGCCGGTCGGGTTCGCTCCGGCTCCGTAGCCTTTCCGGCATGAGTGGCGTGCTCCACCCGATGGGTCCGGAGCCGGCCCAGACGTACTGGGTCCGGCGAGCGGTGCTGGTGGCCGTCGTCCTGCTCCTCGCCGTCATCGTCGTGTTCGGGGTCGCCAACCTCACCAAGGCCGCGGTCGCCACCGCACCGCCGCCGGCCATCCCACCCGCGGGGACCAGCCCGTCACCCTCGACGGTTTCGTCGCCGGGCTCGTCGTCGACACCGAGTGCAGCGGCTTCGCCGGCGCCCTCGACCACTCCCGGTGGTGCGTCGGCCTCCGCCGCACCTCCGACGTCCGCCGGGCCGTCCGGCTCGACCGCCGCCAAGCCCCCGGCGACCCCGACCACCCAGCCCTCGGCGGCCCCGACCACCAAGACCCCGGCCACCCAGCCCACCCCGGTCGTCACCGTCATCGGCACACCTGACTGCCGACCGGCCGCCCTCCGGGTCAAGGTGTCGGGCGACCGCACGCTGTCACCGGGTCAGAACACCACGTTCACCCTGTCTCTGGTCAACGGCGCCGCCCTGACCTGTCTGACGTCGGTGACGGACAAGAACTTCGAGCTCAAGATCTACTCCGGCCAGGACCGGATCTGGAGCAGCCGGGACTGTGCCAGGTCCCTCGCCGCGTTCGACAAGAAGCTGGCGCCGCGCGCGGGGGTCGCCTGGAAGATGGCGTGGAACGGCGAGCGCTCGGTCAAGGGGAAGGACTGCAAGAGCGGCACGGACACGCCGACGGCCGGCGTCTACTGGGCCACGGCCCAGCTGAACGGGGCGAAGCCGGTCCAGCTCCGCATGATCATCAGCTGACCCCCGTCCCGCAGCTCACGTCGCGCACCCGATCCGCGGGTCAGGTGGCTGGGTCGGCGTACGCGGACTCGGCGACGCGGACCAGGCCGTCACGGATGGCCCGGGCTCGCTGCTCGCCCACCCCCTCGACCTCCTGGAGGTCGGCGCGGCTGGCGGCGAAGAGCGCCTGCAGGCTCCCGAAGTGCTCGATCAGTCGCTCGCCCAGGCTCGCGGGCAGGCGGTTGATCTGGGCCACCTGCCGGTAGCCGCGCGTGGTCACCCTGCTGTCGAGCTGGTCGGAGGCGGCGAAGCCGACGGTCCGCGCCACCAGCAGCAGATCCAGCAGCTGGGTGGTGTCCAGCGCGGACAGCAGCCCCAGCCCGAAGGTCGGATCGTCGCCGCTCACGGCAGCAACGGCGCCGGCCGAGGAACCGCCACCACCGCTTCCGACACCGCTCACCTCACCGGGTCGGTAGTCCTTCTCCAGCAGCCCGGCCAGCTCGGTCAACCCGGACGTCAGCTCGTGCATCTGCAGAGCGAGGAGACGCCCCTCGGTGCCGAGCTCGGCCGCGTACTCCGACAGCTCCAGATCCAACCGGTGCACCATCTCCAGTCGCTGCGCGACCGCGGCCACGTCGCGGACGGTCACCTGGTCCTCGACCTCGAGGGCCGAGAGACGGGTCGTCGCCTCGCGCAACCGGGACCGGTAGCGCTCGAGGGTCTGCAGCGCCTGGTTGGCCCGGGCCAGGATCTGGTCGGGGTTCTCGACGAACTGGCGGTACGCGTCCACGTACAGCGAGATCGTGGCCATCGAGGCGGAGACGGCGATCACCGGCACCCCGGTCTGGCGGGCGACCCGATCGGCGGTGCGGTGCCGGGTGCCCGTCTCGGCGGTGAAGATGGAGGCGTTGGGCATCAGGTGAACGCCGGCCCGCAGGATCTTGCTCGCGCCGGCGTCGAGCACGATCGCGCCGTCCATCTTGGCCAGCTCGCGCAGCGCCGTCGGCGTGAAGGGGACATCGAGCTCGAAGCCGCCGGTGCACAGATCCTGCACCTCGCGCCCGTGGCCGAGCACGACCAGCGCCCCCGTACGGCCCCGCAGGATCCGCTCGAACCCATCCCGCAAGGGGGTTCCGGGCGCCACCAGCGCCAGGTAGCCGAGCACTCGGCTCCGCTCCGTACCGTCCTGGGCCACGCTTCGTTCCGTCCCTCGACCTTGGCCACCTGCGGCCTTTTCTCCGTACGACATCCTAGGCGGACGACGCCGGACGCTCGTCCCCCGATGGAGGTGAGGGTCCTCGGCGCTACGACGACGGGCGGCTCGGGGCTCGGCGGATACCGAGGCGGTCGAGGGCGTCGGCCACCGTGGGCACGGCGTGGATCAGCAGCCCGTGTCGGCTCATCGCTATCTGCTCCGACTGCCGGGCATCGGACGGGATGACGGCCTCGGTGAACCCGAGGCGGGCGGCCTCGGCCAGCCGGCGCTCCAGGCCCGGGACCCTCCGCAGCTCGCCGGCCAGGCCGACCTCGCCGATGGCGACGCAGCGCTGGGTGAGTCTGACGTCCAGGGCGCTGGACGCCACCGCGACCGCGGCGGCGAGATCGGCCGACGGGTCGACGACCCTGGCCCCACCGACGGTCGACACGTAGACGTCGGAGTCGTGCAGCCGGACCTTGGCCCGCCGCTCCAGCACGGCCAGCACCATCGCCAGCCGACCGGAGTCGACGCCGTGCATCGTCCGCCGGGGGACCTGCAGCGGCGACTTCCCGGCAAGTGCCTGCAGCTCCGCGAGCAGAGGCCGCCGGCCCTCCATCGTGACGGTGACGCAGGTGCCCGGGACGGGCTCCTCGTGCCGGGAGGTGAAGAGACCTGAGGGGTCGGACACCTCGGCGATGCCGTCCTCGCCCATCTCGAAGCAGCCGACCTCGTCGGCGGGTCCGAACCGGTTCTTGGTCGCGCGGATCAGCCGGAAGCCGGAGTGCCGGTCACCCTCGAACGCGAGCACCACATCCACCAGGTGCTCCAGCAGCCGGGGGCCGGCGATGTTCCCGTCCTTGGTCACGTGACCGATCAGGATCACCGCCATGTCCCGCTGCTTGGCCACCCGGATCAACGCCGCGGTCACCTCCCGGATCTGGGTGACTCCGCCGGGGGAGCCGTCGGCCTCTGCCGTGCCGATGGTCTGGACCGAGTCGACCACCAGCAGCGAGGGGCGGACCTCCTCCACGTGACCCAGCACGGTGCCGAGGTCGGTCTCGGCGGCCAGGAAGAGCTCGTCGGCCAGCGCGTCGGTGCGTCCGGCGCGCAGCCGGACCTGGGCGGCGGACTCCTCGCCCGTCACGTACAAGGTGGTGCGGCCGGCCTTGGCCCACTGGGCCGCCACCTCCAGCAACAGCGTTGACTTGCCCACCCCCGGTTCCCCGGCCAGCAGCACGACGGCGCCGGGGACGAGACCGTCGCCGAGCACCCGGTCGAGCTCGCCGACCCCGGTGCGGACCCGGGCCGCGGCGTCGGCGTCGACGTCCTTGATCCGGGACGCCCGACGGGTCGGGGCGGCGGCCTTGACCTCCGCGAGCCGCGGGGCGCCGACCTCCATCACGCTGCCCCAGGTCTGACACTCCCCGCACCGCCCGACCCAGCGCACGGTGGTCCAGCCGCACTCGGTGCAGCGGTGCGAGGGTCGGGTCTGTGTCTTGGCCATGCCCGGAACCGTACGGCCTCCCACCGACAGGTCATCCTCACTCGCTGCGAGAGCGTCGCGCGCCGTCTGACTCTGTCTTCCCTCATCGCTCGCAGACGAAAAGCGTGTCTGCTCTCTCATCGGTCCAGACAGAGTCGGGCGCTTCGCTACGCGGCCGCTCGCGAGGGGTAGGTCAGTTCAGCCGGGTGGCGATCTCGAGGGCGAGGTCGTTGGCCGCGGGCTCGCCGACGGTGATCCGGATGCCGTCGAAAGGGCTCAGAGCGCCCGGTGCGTCGGCCACGTACGGTCGGACCATCACGCCGGCGTCGACGAAGGCGTTCGTCCAGCGGTGGGTGTGGCCGACCGAGGGCAGCCAGAGGAAGTTGCCCTGGGCGTCGGGGATGTCGTGGCCGAGGTCCCGCAGGCTCTTCAGCATGGCCGCCCGCCGCATCACGAGCTCGTCCACCCGTTCACGCAAGGCGTCCTCCGCTGCGAGCGAGGCCAGGGCGGCGGCCTGGGCGATGGTGGTGACGCCGAACGGGTTCGCCGCCGCGCGGATCACCCCGGCCAGCTCCGCCGACGCCACGCAGTAGCCGATCCGGAGCCCCGCCAGCCCGTACGCCTTGGAGAACGTCCGCAGCACGATCACGTTCGGCCGGTCGAGCAGCGACAGACCGCCGACGGCGGCCGGGTCGTCCACGAACTCCACATAGGCCTCGTCCACCACCACGGCGACGTCGTCGGGCACCCGGTCCAGGAACGCCTCGACCTCGAGCTGCCGCAGCGCCGGCCCGGTCGGGTTGTTCGGCGTGCACAGCAGCACGGCCACCGTGGCCGGCGACATCGCCGCCAGCATGGCGTCCAGATCGTGCTCGTACGCGGACGTCAACGGGACCGGTACGCCGGTCGCCCCGCTGAGCTGGGTGGCGAGCGGGTACGCCTCGAAGCTGCGGAACGCGTAGACGACCTCGGCCCCCGGCCGACCCAGCACGTTGAGCAGATGGAAGAGGACCGCCACCGACCCGGTGCCGAAGGCGATCCGTTCGGGCGCCACGCCCAGCCGCCCGGCCAGGGCCTCGGTCAGCGCAGTCGCAGCGATGTCGGGATAGCGGTTGAGGTCGGCACACGCCTGGGTCGCGGCGGCCAGAACCCCGGGGAGCGGGGGATAGGGGTTCTCGTTGCTGGACAGCTTGTACGCGGGCCGCCCCTCGCTCAGTGGCGGGCGACGACCGGGTCGGTAGACCGGCAGGCCGGCGGCCTCGGGACGAATGCGGAGCGCCATGGACTCACGTTAGGCGCCGAGGCGGCTGCTGACTCCTGAGTGTGTTCTGCTCGCGCAGCCTGTGCAGATTGCCCGGCTGAGCGGACCAGAGACCGAGCAGACTGCCCAGAGACCGAGCATCTGCCCAGAGACCGGCCGATGTCAGGACGACTGCCGGTGACTAGATGCGGACGACACCGTTCGGGGTGCCGAAGGTGGCGGCGATCAGGCCGGGCTGCCCCCGCGGAGCCACCCACTCGATCGGGATGTCGGCGAGCGCGTGGATCGCCGTGCCGCCCAGCCAGTCCTCGACCCGGCTCTGCGAGCCGGCGATCTCCACACTCAGCAGATCGACCCGGCCGCCGCCGACCGACGGATGGATGGCCGCGTCGCTCTCCCACTGCACGAAGAACGGCAGCTGCGGATCGCTCTGCAGCCCGCGGACACCCAGCTGGCGCCATTCCAGCAGCGTCCCGTCCGGAAGGTGTCGATGGCCTTCGATCGCCTGCCGACCGATCCGGGTCTCGACCTCGGCGATGTCGTCGGTGGCGACCACCCAACCGAGCCAGCCACCCCCCTCGGCCGACCGGGCCCGCACCACCTGGCCGAAGACCGCCTTGTCCGCCGCCGGATGATCCAGCACCTCGACCACCTCGACATACCGCCCGCCGGCCAACGCGAGCGTGAAGTTGCGGGTGCCGAAACGGGGGTGGAACCCGCCGTCGACGAACTCGGACCCGAACAGTCGGCCCAGCTCCCCGGCGGTGGCACGGGCGCCATCGGGACCGGCTGCGTACGACAGGTGGTCCAAGCGCATGGCCCCAGTGTGCCGTCCGGCGCGGGTGCGGCGCCGGTGGGGTGGATTTCTCAACCCCCGTATCTGCCTTTGCGCAGGTCAGCGGGTGGTCGGGTCCGCCGCGACGGTCGCCGGGTGCCGCATCAGGGTCCCCGGACCGGCGGCGAACTCCGCGCACAGCTCGGCCAGCACCGCGTACGCCTGGGTCCCCATCAGCTCGACCAGCTCGTCGCGGTTGGCGAGGTAGACCGGCTGCGAACCGATGTGGGCCTCGGTGTTGGAGGTGCAGTACCAGTCGAGGTCGTGGCCGCCGGCCCCCCAACCCTCCCGGACGTACTCGCCCAGGGTCACCTCGTGGTAGGTCGTCTGGTCGCCACGGGTGACGGTGCGGAACTGCCGCCGCAGCGGCAGCTGCCAGCACACGTCCGGCTTGGTCTCCACGAAGCTGCGTCCCTGGTCGAGGGCGAGCAGGTGCAGCGCGCAGCCGGCGCCGGCCGGGAACCCGGGGCGGTTCAAGAAGATGCAGGCTCCGTCGACCACCCGGGTCTTGCGAGCCGGCTCCTCGCCCTCGGCCACGGTCTCGGGGCCCTCGAGCTCGACCCAACCGTCCTTCTTGGCCGCCTTCTTGTACTGCCACTGCTCACCGCTCAGCCGGCGCACGGACTTGCGGACCCGCTTCTCGTCGTCGGCGTCGGCGAAGTGCGCGCCCAGGGTGCAGCAGCCGTCGTCGGGCCGGTCGGCGTAGATGCCCTGGCAGCCGCTGCCGAAGATGCAGGTCCAGTGCGAGGTGAGCCAGGTGAGGTCGCAGCGGTACACGGTGTCGCCGTCGCCCGGGTCGGGGAACTCCACGTACGCGCGCGGGAACGGCAGCTTCACCTCGGGCACGCGCGAAGCCTACGCGGGACCGACCGGCGCAGCGCATGGGCCGACTGGGCCGGGAGGGTTACGCTGTTGGGCGTGTCCGATGACGTGGAGCGCGCCGTGAAGGTGCCGACCGCGAAGGTCGGGCTGTCGACCTCCTCGGTCTACCCCGAGACCACCTCCAGCGCCTTCGAGCTGGCCCGCCGACTCGGCTACGACGGCGTCGAGCTGATGGTCGGGATCGATCCCGTCGCCGCCGACATCGATGCGGTCGAGAAGCTGCGCGACTACCACCAGGTGCCGGTGCTCTCGGTCCACTCCCCGTGTCTGCTCATCACCCAGCGTGTCTGGGGCACCGACCCGTGGTCGAAGCTGGAGCGCTCCGCCGAGGCGGCCCGTCGCCTCGACTGCGAGGTGGTCGTGGTGCACCCCCCGTTCCGCTGGCAGCGGGAGTACGCGCGCGGGTTCGTCGCGGGTGTCAAGCGGCTCACCGAGGAGACCGGCATCACCTTCGCGGTCGAGAACATGTACCCGTGGCGCACCCCGGGTGGTGAGCTGAAGGCCTACATGCCCGGGTGGGACCCGACCGAGCTGGACTACGCCGATCTGACGCTGGACTTCTCGCACGCCTCGACGGCCAACCAGCAGTCCCTCGACCTGGCCAGATCCTGGGGTGACCGGCTGCGCCACGTCCACCTGACCGACGGCAGCGGCTCGGCCAAGGACGAGCACATGGTGCCCGGTCGGGGCGACCAGAACGCGGCGAAGGTGCTGGAGTATCTGGCCCAGACCGACTTCGCCGGCCATGTCGTGCTCGAGGTCAACACCCGCAAGTCCGACACCCGAGCCAGGCGGGAGGCCGATCTGGCGGAGTCGCTTGCCTTCACCCGGTTGCATCTGGCGGCCGAGGTGCACCCGACCTACGCGGTCGACGGCAGCGGGGTGGCCGACTCCCTGACCGGCGGCGGGGCCGGCGGCGCGTGAGGGTTCGCAACCGCTAGATTCCCGACCACCCCGACTCCGGTGCCGGGGGAAAGGAGTCCGACATGCCTGTTCTCCGCGAGGCGCTGCTCAAGGTCTCCCGCAGCGGCACGATCAAGTCGGCGATCACCCGGGCTCCGGTGACCCGCCGGGTGGTGGACCGCTACGTGGCCGGAGAAACCACCGAGGACGCACTGCGAGTGACCCGCTCGGTGGCCGACGCCGGACTCACCGTCACGATCGACCACTTGGGTGAGGACACCACCGAGCGTTCCCAGGCCGGCGCGACGACCGATGCCTACCTCGATCTGCTCGCCCGGCTGGCGGAGGCAGGGCTGGCCGACGTCGCCGAGGTGTCGGTGAAGCTCTCCGCCGTCGGTCAGCTGCTCGGCGGCGACGGGGAGAAGATCGCCACCGAGAACGCCCAGCTCATCTGCGAGGCGGCCCTCGAGGCCGGCACCACCGTGACCATCGACATGGAGGACCACACCACCACGGACTCGACCCTGGGGATCGTCAGCGAGCTGCGCGGGGACTACCCCTGGCTGGGGACGGTGCTGCAGGCCTATCTGCACCGGACCGAGGCCGACTGCCGCGACCTCGCGCACGTCGGGTCCAGGATCCGTCTGTGCAAGGGGGCCTACGCCGAACCGGCCTCGGTGGCGCACACCGATCCGCGGGAGATCGACCTGGCGTACGTGCGCTGCCTGAAGATCCTGATGGCCGGCGGGGGCTACCCGATGGTGGCCACCCACGACCCGCGTCTGGTGGAGATCGCGCTGGCCCTGGCCGAGCGTGAGCAGCGGACGAAGGACAGCTTCGAGCTGCAGATGCTCTACGGCATCCGGCCGGCCGAGCAGGAACGGCTGGCCGGACTCGGGCACACGATGCGCCTGTACGTCCCCTACGGCACCGACTGGTACGGCTACCTGGTGCGACGGCTGGCCGAGAAGCCCGCCAACGTGCGGTTCTTCGCCCACAGCCTTGTATCACGTTCTTGATGGGCCCACTCGCGACGCCGACGCGCTGTCACCGGCTCCGTCGTCGCTCTTCGCGAAGCCGGAAAAGCATGGCTTCGCTCATCGCTCCTTCGCACGCCGGGCACGCCGGCTTCCCGCTCGTGGGCCTGATGGGCCCACTCGCGACGCCGACGCCCGCTCAGAGCCAGCCGACCTGGGGAGCCAACAGTGCGTACCCGACGAATGCCGCCACATCGAGCAGCGTGTGGGCCACGACCAGCGGCATCACCCGCTTCCAGCGCAGGTAGATCAGGCCGAAGACCACGCCCATGATCAGGTTGCCGGCGAAGCCGCCCCAGCCCTGATAGAGGTGGTAGGAGCCCCGGATCACGGCACTGGTGAGGATGATGGCCGGGATCCGCCAACCGAGCTGGCCCAGCCGGGTGAACAGGTAGCCGATCATCACCACCTCCTCGAGCACCGCGTTCTGGGCGGCGGCCAGCACGAGCACCGGGATCGTCCACCAGTGGTCGGTGAGACCGGACGCCTGCACCTGCGTGTTGAGGCCGAAGGCCTTGGCCACCAGATAGAGGCCCAGGCCGGGGATCCCGATGCAGGCCGCGATGAGCGTGCCGAACCAGGCGTCGAAGCCCGGCCGGGTCAGGTCGAAGCCGATCCGACGGGTCGCCGGACTGTCGGTGAGGCTGAGCAGGTAGAGCACCAGCAGCGCCGGCACGAGGGCGAAGGCGATCCCGATCAGCTGGTAGGCCAGGTCCAGCCAGGGCCGGTCCGGGGTCACGGAGGGGTTCAGGGTCGAGGTCTGCTGGTTCAGCTGGACGCCCCTGGTCATCCGCTCGATGATCCGCAGCACCGAGTAGACCCCGGACTGGCCCAGCGAGATGGCCAGCACGATCAGGACCTCGAGACCCAGCCGTGGTCGGGTCGGCTCGAGCACGTCGGCGCTGTTCACCCGATCATCCTCGCCGACTGTGAGCCTGCTCGGACACCCTCGCGACCACCGGAGCTCGATTCGAAACCTACCCTTACGTCAGGGTAGGGTGCTGGATGCGGCCGATGACGCCCGCCTCTTGTGCTGGCCTCTCCCTGCGTCCCGTGTCGTCCGATGCTCGCGTCGGCCCTGCCCGCCCGCCGGAAGCCCCTCTCACGTTCGTCCCCGGTGACTCATTCGTCGCCCAGAAACAGGTGTCATGTCCGTGCCGTCCTCGGCCACCCCGGCGTCTCTGCTACACGCCACTCCCGACGTGTCGGTGCTCGGCGCCCTGCGTTCGGCCCGACGACTTCGTACGGAGGTGCTGGCCGGTCTCGTGGTCGCGCTGGCGCTCATCCCCGAAGCGATCTCCTTCTCGATCATCGCCGGCGTGGATCCGCGGATCGGTCTGTTCGCCTCCTTCACGATGGCGGTCACCATCGCGTTCACCGGTGGCCGACCGGCCATGATCTCCGCCGCCACCGGGGCCATCGCGCTGGTCGTCGCTCCGTTGACCAGAGAGCACGGCCTCGACTACCTGGTGGCCGCGGTCCTGCTCGCCGGCCTCGTGCAGATCGCGCTCAGCCTGCTCGGGGTGGCCAAGCTGATGCGGTTCATCCCCCGCAGCGTGATGATCGGCTTCGTCAACGCGCTGGCGATCCTGATCTTCACCAGCCAGGTCCCGCATCTGATCGGCGTGCCGTGGTTGGTCTACCCGATGGTCGCCGTCGGCGTCGCGGTGATCGTGCTGCTGCCCCGCCTCACCACCGTTGTCCCCGCTCCGTTGGTCGCCATCGTGCTGCTCACCGGCTTCGTGCTGGTCGCCGGCGTCAGCGTGCCGACCGTCGGAGATCAGGGTGCGCTGCCGGACAGCCTGCCCGGCCTGTTCTGGCCGCAGGTGCCACTGACCGTCGAGACACTGCGGATCATCGGCCCGTACGCCGTCGCCATGGCCCTGGTGGGTCTGCTGGAGTCGTTGATGACCGCGAAGCTGGTCGACGACATCACCGACACCCACTCCGACAAGACCCGCGAGGGTTGGGGACAGGGTGTGGCCAACCTGGTGACCGGTCTGTTCGGTGGCATGGGCGGCTGCGCCATGATCGGTCAGACCATGATCAACGTGAAGGTCTCGGGAGCCCGGACGCGGATCTCCACCTTCCTCGCCGGTGTGTTCCTGCTGATCTTGGTCGTCGGGCTCGGTGACCTGGTCGCCGTGATCCCGATGGCTGCCCTGGTGGCCGTGATGATCATGGTCTCGGTGGGCACGTTCGACTGGCACAGCATCGACCCGCGGACGTTGCGACGGATGCCGCTCAGCGCCACGGTGATCATGGTCTGCACGGTCGTGGTCACCGTGGTCACGCACAACCTGGCGTACGGGGTGATCGTCGGTGTCCTCGTCGCCACGCTCTTCTTCGCTCGGCGGGTGGCGCACTTCACCGAGGTGGTCGACGTCGCGCACCCGGACGAGAACACCCGGGTGTACGCGGTGCGCGGTCCCCTGTTCTTCGCGTCCAGCAACGACCTCGTCTACCAGTTCGACTACGTCAACGACCCGGCCGAGGTGATCATCGACCTCTCGCAGTCCCAGATCTACGACTCCTCGACCGTGGCCGCGCTGGATGCCATCGAGCAGAAGTATCGCCAGCACGGCAAGCACGCCAGCATCGTCGGTCTGAACGAACCCAGCCTGGACTGGCACGGCCGCCTCTCGGGTCGGCTCGGGTCCGGCGAGTGAGCGCGCCCGGGGGCGGCGTCCAGGTCGGTGTGGTCGCCGAGCGGCTGGGGCTGTCCGTGCGCACCCTGCACCACTGGGAGGAGAAGGGGCTGGTCACGCCCTCCCATCGCTCGCCCGGTGGCTTCCGGCTCTACACCGAAGCCGACATCGAGCGGTTGCTGCTGATCCGGCGGATGAAGCCGCTGGGGTTCAGCCTGGAGGAGATGCGGGAGCTGCTGGACGCGTTCGCGGCACTGGCCGACGACCCCGGTGACGCCGTCGCCCTGCGGTTCGTGCAGCACTGTCGGCGACGTACCGAGGACGGCCGGGCGGACCTGGTCCGGAAGCTGGCCTGGGCGGACGAGTTCTCCCGGCTGCTGATCGACCGCCTGCCGGGTGACCGGCTGACAGTGACCGCCTGCCCGGCGACCCGGAGCCCGGCGACCGGAGCACGGAAAGCGGACCGACGCCCACCGGTGGGGCCGTAGTCTGACCCCATGCGCGTAGGAGTTTTCGGAGCGACCGGTCAGGTCGGCGGCGTCATGCGCGACGTTGCTGGCGGAGCGGGCGTTTCCCCTCACCGAGATCAGGTTCTTCGCCTCTGCCCGGTCCGCCGGTCGGACGATCGAGTTCGCCGGCACCGAGGTCGTGGTGGAGGACACCGCCACCGCCGACTTCGCCGGACTCGATCTGGCCCTGTTCTCCAACGGCAAGACCGCCTCGCTGGCCACGGCGCCGAAGGTGGCCGCCGCGGGAGCCGTCGTCATCGACAACTCCTCGGCCTGGCGGATGGATCCGGAGGTGCCGCTGGTCGTCAGCGAGGTCAACCCCGACGACGCCCTCCGACCGCCCAAGGGCATCATCGCCAACCCCAACTGCACCACCATGGCCGCGATGCCGGTGCTCAAGCCGCTGCACGATCGGGCGCGGCTGACCCGGCTGCAGGTCGCGACCTACCAGGCCGTCTCCGGCTCCGGTGGCGTCGGGGTGACCGAGCTCGACTCCCAGGCCAAGGCCGTCATCGACGAGGCGGCCGGTCTCGCCTTCGACGGCCGGTCGGTGACGTTCCCCGATCCGGTCACCTACGTCAAGAACATCGCCTTCAACGTGCTGCCGCTGGCCGGCTCGATCGTCGACGACGGCAGCGGTGAGACCGACGAGGAGCAGAAGCTCCGCAACGAGTCCCGCAAGATCCTGCACGCCCCTGATCTGCTGGTCGCCGGCACCTGCGTACGGGTGCCGGTGTTCACCGGACACTCCCTGGCCATCCACGCCGAGTTCGCGGAGCCTCTCAGCCCCGCGGAGGCGACCACGTTGCTGGCGGCAGCGCCCGGGGTCGCGCTGATGGACGTGCCCGACCCCGCTCGACGCGGCCGGCCGGGACCCCAGCTTCGTCGGGCGGATCCGGGCCGACCAGTCGGCGCCCGACGGCCGCGGTCTGGTCCTGTTCATCAGCAACGACAACCTGCGCAAGGGGGCCGCGCTGAACGCGGTCCAGATCGCCGAGCTCGTCGCCTCGCAGCTGGTCAGCGACCGGCGGGGCTGACGGGATGGGAGAGCAGGCCGGCGTCGACGTGTCCGAGGGTCGTGTCGCGCGCTCCGAGACTCCCGTTCTGGCCATCCTCGGGGCGGGGGTGATGGGTGAGACGGTCCTGTCCGGTCTGATCCGGGCGGGCTGGGACGCCGGACGCATCGTGGCCACCGATCGGCGGCCGGAACGGCAGGCCGACCTGATCGAGCGGTACGGCATCACGATGGTCGAGAACGACGAAGCGGCGGCGTCGGCCGACACCGTGATCCTGGTGGTCAAGCCGCAGGACATGGGGGAGCTGCTCGGCGAGATCGCGGGGTCGCTGCGGCCCGGCACCCTGGTCGTGTCACTGGCGGCCGGTGTGGACACGGCGTTCATCGAGGCCGGACTCGGTGCGGACCTGCCGGTCGTCCGGGTGATGCCGAACACGCCGGCCCTGGTGGATCAGGGGATGGCGGCGATTTCGCCCGGCACGTACGCGCGGGCCGAGCACCTGGACCACGTCACCGAGATCCTGTCCGCGACCGGTCGGGTGGTGACGGTCCCGGAGCGCTACCAGGACGCAGTCACCGCCATCTCGGGGTCGGGGCCGGCGTACCTCTTCTTCGTCGTCGAGGCGATGATCGAGTCCGGCGTGCATCTCGGTCTGCCCCGCGACATCTCCACCGAGCTCGTCGTGCAGACGATGCTCGGGTCGGCCACCATGCTGCGTGAGACCGGGGAGCACCCGACGGTGCTGCGGGAGCGGGTGACCTCCCCGGGCGGGACGACGGCGGCCGCGGTCAAGGTGCTGGAGGACCACAAGGTGCGCGCCGCGTTCCTGGGGGCGATGGAGGCGGCCCGCGACCGCAGCCGCTCGCTGGCCGAGGCGGCCCGGGCGTCAGCGGTCCCGTCCGGTTCGCCGGCAGCCGACCCTGGCGCCGGACGATGAGGGGTCGCCTGGTCTACTCCGAGGAGCTGACCCGGTACGACTTCGGTCACGACCACGCCATGGGCCCGGGCCGGGTGCGGCACACCATCGAGCTGGCCGAGCAGCTGGGCGTGCTGGACCTGCTCGAGATCGTGCAGCCGCCGCCGATCGACGACGACCTCATCCTGGCGGTCCACGACCGCGACTACGTCGACGCCGTCAAGGCCAACGTCGAGAACCTCGCGTACGGCTTGGGCAGCACCGACAACCCGATCTTCTCGGAGATGCACGCGGTCTCGGCCACCATCGCCATGGCCACGGCGGAGGCCGCCCGGGGCGTCTGGCAGGGCGAGGTCCGGCGGGCCTGCAACATCAGCGGCGGTCTCCATCATGCGATGCCGCGGGCCACGAGCGGTTTCTGCATCTACAACGACGTCGCGGTGGCGATCAGCCGGCTGCTGGCCAGCGGGGCGGAGCGGATCGCGTACGTGGATGTCGACGTGCACCACGGCGACGGGGTGCAGCAGATCTTCTACAACGACCCGCGGGTGCTGACGATCAGCCTGCACGAGACCCCGGCGGTGCTGTTCCCGGGCACCGGGTTCCCGTACGAGATCGGCGGGCCGAACGCGCTCGGTTCGGCGGTCAACGTGGCGCTGCCGGCGGGCACCGGCGACAGCGGCTGGCTGCGCGCCTTCCATGCGGTGGTGCCACAGGCGCTGCGGTCCTTCCAACCGCAGATCCTGATCACCCAGCACGGCTGTGACTCCCACCAGCACGATCCGTTGGCCGATCTGGAGCTGACGGTGGACGGGCAGCGCGCCTCCTACCTCGCGCTGGCGGAGCTGGCCGATGAGCTGTGTGAGGGACGCTGGGTGTCCACCGGGGGCGGTGGCTACTCGATCACCAACGTCGTGCCACGCGCCTGGACGCACCTGCTCGCGATCGTCGGTGGCCGGCCGCTCGCGCCGGACACCCCGACCCCGGAGCAGTGGCGCGCGGAGCTGGGCGTGGCCTACACGCCGATGTCGATGACCGATGGCGTCGAGGTCGAGTACACCGATTTCGATGCCGGCTTCAGCCCGACCAGCCGGCTCGATCAGGCCATCCTCGCAACCCGCAAGGCGGTCTTCCCCGAGCTCGGGCTCGATCCCGGACTCTAGGTCCGGCGAGCGCCGGACCGCCGGTTCCCCCTAGCCGATCGCATAGTGTGCGTGGTCATTTCGGGTTCGTCAACGGGACGCGCGGGTGTGTCGGCGATGAATTTGCTATGAGATCTTCCCAGGGTACCAACTGCCACTACTCTCACATCATCACGTGCTCCGACCCATGTCGGCGCCGACCGTAGGGGGATGGGGGCCGGCATGGTCGACAAGGGCAAACCCGAGGAGGTCGCCTCCTTGCAGGGGCGGCTGACCGGCGTGCGTTTCTACACGGTGGCCGAGGTCGCGGGCGTGATGCGGGTGTCGAAGATGTCGGTGTACCGGCTGATCCACTCGGGCGAGCTGGAGGCGGTGCGCTTCGGACGCAGCTTCCGGGTGCCGGAGTCGGCGGTCAAAGCGTTCCTGGACACCTCCTACTTCGAGACCGGCTAGTCGGCTCTGCCGCTACCGTCGCCGTGGTCAGGTAGCGGGGTCGCCCCGGGTGGGTCTCGGGACAACCATCCGCGCCTTCGCAGGCTCCGGCGCTCCCGCCAGACCCATCCACGTCCCTTCGACCTCCACCCGGGGCGACCCGCCTGCGTTCCCCGTACCGTCCGGGTCGGCGCGCAGCCGGCCGGCTTGCCTGGGAGGTGCGATCCCACCAACCACGAACCGACTCCGCTCGGGTTTGAACCCGAGCGGAGTCGGTCGCGGGGCACGGCTTGCCGACTCCGCGGGTGTTGCAGCACCAGCGAAGTTGGTTGTGGGCGCGCCAACCTGACTTCGCTGGGGTTTGAACCCGAGCGGAGTTGGTCGTGGGTCGGGGTCAGGTGGTGGGGTCGGTGAAGATCACGTCGAAGCGGTGGGCTCCGGGCCAGAGGGCGTGCTGGGGGAGGACGTCGATGCCGCAGGCGCGGGAGCCGACGCCGTGGACCGCGGCATCCAGGAACAGGTGGCTGTGGGTCGGGGTCGGGAGCTCGTACGGGTGGGCGCTCCTGTCGAGATCCTGGGGGGTGTGTCGGCTGAGGGTGAAGCCGGGGCGCTGTCCTCCCGGGCCGGCCACCGACCTCAGGCGCAGCCGGGTGACCGAGCCGTCGCTGAGCTCGAGCTCACGGACGGCGGCCCGGTGCCCGGTCTCCTGCGGCCGGGAGTAGACGGCGTTCAGCTCGTCGATGCCGGCGGCGAACCGTCCGATCCGGGCGGCGTGATCGGTGTCCGGGTACGACTCGTGCGGGCCGGTGCCGAACCAGGCGGCTCGGTCGATGTCGGTCGGCAGGTCGAAACGGACGCCGACCCGCGGCCAGGTGCAGTCCCAGGCCGGTGACGGATTCACCTCGACCCCCAGGGCCAGGCCGCCCTCGGCCAGCGCCGTCCAGGTGTAGGTGGTGTCGACGAAGAGCACTCCGGCGGCGGCCGCACTGCGCACCCGTACGACCAGGCGCCCCTGCCTACTGGCGTTGTCCCCGCCGTCGTCGACCGCAAGCACCCGGTGGCTGAGCCGGTCGAGACCACGGTCGCGCCAGCGGCGCTCCGACGACGGCCCTGGGGCGCCCTCGCCGCCGGTCTCGTCGGGGTCGCCGAGCTCGAAGGATCCCCGCATCTCCGACCGGTCGTTGTCCGTCGGGCCGCGCCAGAGCTCCAGCCGCGGGCCGGCGACAGGCAGGCCGTGGAGACTCACCAGCTGCCCGGTGGCCGGATCGAAGACACCCGGACCGAGGGTGAGCGTGCCGTCGTCCGACCGGGCGATCTCGCCCACCGCGGTCACCGAGGCGGCGCCGACGTCGGCAGCGGGTCCGCTGCAGTCGAACTGCGCGCAGGCCACCACGTGACCCGCCTCGCCCCAGGCCGTGTCGCTCGCCAGCTCGGCCGCGACCGTCAACCACGTCTCGCCCTCGCCGGCCGAGGCCAGCAGCTCATCGGGCAGGACCAACGACGACTCGCCCCCCGCCGCGACCGTCGGCATCACCAGCACGCTCTCCTCGACCATGCGCCCGTCGAGCTCGCGTCGGGCGACGAACCGCAGGTGCTGGGTGTCGGCCGAGTGATAGCGACTGCGGACGCCCAGCGTCGCTCCGTCCAGGGTGAAGATGATCGGCTGGCTCACCGCCGCGAACTCGGCGAGACCGGGGGTGGGGGAGTCGTCCGGCAGCACCATGCCGTCCATCACGAAGTTGCCGTCGTGCACGACCTCGCCGAAGTCGCCGCCGTAGCCGTAGTAGGGGGTGCCGTCGGCGGCGTGGGTCAGCAGACCGTGATCACGCCACTCCCACACGAACCCGCCGTGCAGCCGCCCGAACTGCTCGGCGAGCTCGTCGTACTCGAAGATCGCGCCCGGGCCGTTGCCCATCGCGTGCACGTACTCGCACATCAGGAACGGCTTGCTGCGCACCCGCCGCGCCTCGGCCGGACCGCACTCGAGCAGCGGGCCGTGCTCACCGCCGATGGCGGCGGTCTCGGCCAGGTTCGGGTACATCCGGGAGTAGATGTCGGTGTACGCGCCCTGGTAGTCGCCCTCGTAGTGCACCGGCCTCTCGGGGTCGCGCGCGCGCACCCACTGAGCCATCGCGGCGAGGTTGACCCCGGTGCCGGCCTCGTTGCCCAGCGACCAGATCACGATGCTCGGGTGGTTCTTGTCGCGCTCGACGGTCCGCTCGATCCGGTCGAGGTAGGCGTCCCGCCATGCGACGTCGTCGCTCGGGTTGTCCACCCAGTTGGAGAAGACGAAGCCGTGGGTCTCCAGGTCGCACTCGTCGATCACCCAGAAGCCCAGCTCGTCGGCCAGGGTCAGGACCTCGGGATGCGGGGGATAGTGACTGGTCCGGATGGCGTTCACGTTGTGCTGCTTCATCAAGATCATGTCCGCCCGCGCGTGCTCGGCGTCGAACACCCGACCGTGTACGGGATGGGTCTCGTGCCGGTTCATCCCGCGGAAGATCACCTGCCGGTCGTTCACGAGGAACCGGTCACCCCGGATCTCGACCGTACGGAAACCGGTGCGCAGGGTGATCGTCTCACCGGCGGCGGCGATCTCCACGTCATAGAGGCGAGGCACCTCCGCGCTCCACGGCTCGACGGCTCCCACGGTGATCATCTCGCCGAGGGCCGCGGCGGAGTCGAAGGACTGCTCGTACGACAGCTCGGGGATCCGCACCACCACGGGGAAGGCGGCGTCGGCGCCACGTCCTCGCAGCCGGATCGAGCCGGTGCCGTCGGCGTACCCGGTCTGCAACCAGACGTCGTCCAGGCTGCCGACGGGCCGCCCGAGCAGGGTGACCGAACGGAAGATGCCGGGCAGCCACCACTGGTCCTGGTCCTCGATGTAGCTCATCGACGACCACTGGTGCACCCGCACCACGAGCACGTTCTCGCCGTCGGCGAGCAGCTCGGTGACATCGAACTCCTGCACCAGCCGGCTGCCCTTGCCGACGCCGACCTCGGTGCCGTTCAGCCAGACCCGGTAGACCGACTCGACCCCGTCGAAGCGCAGCAGCACCCGGGTCCCGTCGGGGTCCGAGCTCGCCCACGCCGGACGGTCGAAGCGGCGGCGGTACTCCCCGGTCGGGTTCTCGTCGGGGATGTGCGGCGGATCGACCGGGAACGGGTAGATCACGTTGGTGTAGATGGGTTTCCCGTACGCACCGTCGCCCTGCAGGACCCAGTGCGACGGCACGGCCAGCTCATCCCAGTCCGAGTCGTCCAGCTCCGGATCGGCGACACCGTCGTCCAGACCCCGGTGGGTCGGCAGGAGTCGGAAGCGCCAGCTCCCGTCGAGGTTCAGCTCGGGGGCATCGGTGTGCAGCCAAGCGCGGGCGGGAGTGCGGCGGCCGGAGCCGGGAGTGTGGTCGTCGACGTAGCTGGTGGTCACCCCGCCACGGTAGTGGTCGCGGCCGGGACCCGACAGTGTGCCCGGCCGCAGACGCCCCGCGGACGGACCCTTTGACGCTGCCGGGAGAGCCGCCTAGTTTGGACCGGGTAGAACGTTTCAGCGTGGGGGACGAGGAGGCGATCGGTGCTGCACCACGAGGCGACGGCCCAGGGGTATGTCGAGACGGTGCGAGACCGCCCCGAGGTGCTCGGGGTGGTCGTCGTGGGGTCGGTGGCGCGCGGCACGCCGCGGGAGGACTCCGACGTCGACCTCTATCTGGTGGTCACCGACGAGGCGTACGCCCGCGCCAGCGCCGCAGGCATGATCGCCGCGGTCAGCCAGGACGGCGTGACCTATCCGGGCGGGTACGTCGACATCAAGCTCGCCAGTCCCGGCTACCTGACCACGGCGGTCGCGGAGGCCGACGATCCCACCCGGGCGTCGTTCGTCGGGTCTCGGGTGGTGCTGGACAAGATCGGCACCATCGCCGACCAGGTGGCCGCCATCGTCAGCCTGCCGGACGAGGTCTGGTCCCGCCGGGTGACCGCCTACCGCGCGCAGGCCCGGTTGTACGGCGGCTACTTCCTCAAGCAGGGCGACCAGCTGGGGGACCGGTTCCTGGTCCAGCACGCCGGCGTCCACCTGGCTCTGGCTGCCGGCCGGATCGCCCTCGCCCAGCACCGCCGCTTCTTCAGCGGACAGAAGTATCTGACCGCCACGCTGGCCGAGCTGGAGCTCCCACCGCGGTTCGAGACCACCTGGCGGCACGTGGTGAACGCGCCGAGCGCCGCGGTCGGCCAGCACCTGCTGGAGGCCATCGACGCCTGGCTCGGGCCGCCCGAGGACTTCGACCTCCAGCTGTCCCGCTTCATCGCCGACAACGAGCTGGCCTGGTTGAACGGCACCATCCCGCCCGAGTTCTGGTGACCGCGCTCACGCCCCACCCCCGCTCACGCCCCACCCCCGCTCCCGCCCAGCCCGCTGACGCACTCCTCCGTGCGCTCGCGCACGTTGTGCAACGGCCGCGTCAGATCACGGAGGAGTGCGTCAGCGAGATCGTGTTGCGCTGCCGGTAGGTGGAAGGACTCATCCCGTACGCGCGTCGGAAGCAACGGCTGAAGTAGTTGGGGTCGGACCAGCCCACCTGCGTGCCGATCCAGCCCACCGGACGATCGCTCTGCAGCAGCAGCGAAGCGGCGAGCTCGGCCCGTGTCCTGGCCAGCCAGGCCATCGGGGTGATGCCCAGCTGGCTGCGGAACTCCCGGTGCAGGTGCGAGACGGACAGGCCGACCTCCCGGGCGAGCTCCGACATCGTCCACGGGTGGGCCGGTCGGGCGCTGACCAGGAGCAGCACCTGCCGTACGGGAGCACTGAACGAAGGTCGCCGGTCGTCGGCCAACCGCAGTCGACCGAGCTCAGCGAGGGTGGCGCAGCACAGGCCGACCGCCAGGACCGCGCTCGCCCGGGCCGGCTCGGCGTGGACCTCCGCGAGCTCGAGCATCCGGGCCCGCACCGCCTTTCGGCCGTGTCGGTCCAGGCGCTGCGGAGCCAGCCCACCCCGCAGCAGGAAGCGTCCGAGGTCGCCGACGTCCAGCAACCAGCGCAGCTCCGTGTGCAGCAGTTCCTCGCCGAGATAGAGGTTCGCGATCACCGCATCGTGCTGGTCGGCGTAGCCGTGCCAGTCGCCCGGTCGGACCGCCATCACGGCGCCGGGCTCGAGCTCCTGGTGGCCGGTCGGGCTCGCATAGGTGACCGTCCCCTCGAGCAACACCGCCACCTCGAGGAAGTCGTGGGTGTGGGTCTCGACGGGAGCGTCGAGGGTGAGGACCGCGCCGGCGAGCGGGTAGCCGTCCGGGCCGAACACCTGACGGCGGCGAAGGCGGTCCACAGGCCCCCCAGCAGGATCGTGCTAGCGATGCAGAGGACTGAGCCTAGCCGCCGCGGACCGGTCGCGGCGAGCATGAGAACCGTCCAGCACGGTTCACTCACACCCTGACAGAAGGAGACGTCGACCATGCCAGCCCAGCTCATCGGCGAGACCCCCCGCGTGGAGACCCGCACCCTGACCGACGAGGAGATCGCCGGCTACCGAGACAACGGCTTCCTCCACCTGAAGAGCGTCCTCACTCCCGAGGAAGTGGAGCGCTATCGCTCCGCCGCCGCTCGGGCGTACGACGAGATCACCTCGCTGGACGCCGACAACCAGATGTTCCGGCAGATCGTCCAGGTGTGGAAGTCCGACGCCACGCTCCGCGAGCTGACCCTGCACCCGGGACTGGCCGACTACGCCGCTCAGCTGGCCGGGATCGATGTCCGGCTGTGGCACGACCAGCTGTTGATCAAGAAGCCGCACAACCACACCGCCACCGAGTTCCACCAGGACTCGCCGTACTGGCCGCACACTGGCGGCCGGCACCAGCTGTCGGCATGGGTGGCGCTGGTCGACGTGCCCGTCGAGCGGGGCTGCATGACCTTCATCCCGGGCAGTCACCGACGCCACGACCTGCGGGCCATCGACCTGACCGACGCTCACGACATGTTCGCTGCCGCGCCGGACCTGGCGTACGAGCAGCGGGTCACGGTGCCGCTTCGGGCGGGGGACTGCACCTTCCACAACGGCTACCTGGCTCACACCGCGAATCCCAACGACACCGACGAGTTCCGCTACGCGATGGTCACCATCTACGTCGACGCCGAGACCCGCTACAACGGCGACCGGCATGTCTGCACCGACGACCTGGGCCTCACCGTGGGTGAGGTCCTGCCCGACGCCGAGTTCCCCCGCTTCTGAAGGCGGGGACGACACCCGCTCAGCCCTTGACCGCGCCCGAGGTCATGCCGGCCACGATCTGCCGGTTGAAGAAGATGTACATCACCAGCGGCGGGATCGTGATCAACAAGATGTTGGTGAACAGCAGGTTCCACTGACTGAGCATCTGACTCTGGAAGTTGTAGAGGGTCAGCTGCACCGTCACGTTCTGACTGCCCGGGAGGAAGTACAGCGGTCCGGTGAAGTCGTTGAAGATCGCCACCGCCTGCACGACGATGACCGTGATCACCACCGGCTTGAGCAGCGGCATCACCACCGAGAAGAACAGCCGGATCGGACCGGCTCCGTCGACCGTGGCCGCCTCGTCGAGCTCGCGGGGGATGGAGGAGACGAACGCGCGGAAGAGCAGGATGCAGAACGGCAGACCGAAGGCGACGTTCACCAAGATCATGCCGATCATCTGCTTGAACAGGCCGATCTCCTGCAGCATCCAGATCGTCGGCACCACCGCTGGCGGGATGATCAGTCCCGCCAGCACCAGGAAGTTGACCAGCGGGTTCCAGCGCGAGGACCGGCGCTGCAGCACGTAGCCGATCATGGCCGAGAGAATCACCATGATGCCGACGCTGAGCACGGTCAAGGTGGTGCTGTTGATGAAGGCCCGCAGCACCACGTACCGACGTACCGTGAGCACGTTCTTGATGTTGTCCCAGAGCTGCCAGCTGGTCGGCCAGGTGAAGTCGAGGTTGGCCGCTTCCTGGGTGGTCTTGGCCGCCGTGACCAGGATGAAGGCGAAGGGGATCAGGAAGATCACCACGGAGGCGAGGACGGCGACGACACCGATCACCACGCCGAGGATGCGCCTGCGCTTCATGACCTCTTCTCCCTGCGACCCAGGATGATGTTGATCGGTACGACGATGGCCGTCACGATCAGGAACAAGATCACGTTGCCGGCGGTGGACAGGCCGTAGAACCCGGCCTGGTACTGCTTGTAGATCATCGAGCCGACCACGTCGCTCGCGAACCCGGGGCCGCCCCCGGTGGTGGCCCAGATCAGCTCGAACGAGCGCAGGCCGCCGATCAGCGACAACAGCACGACCGTGGCAGTCGCCGGCATCACCAGCGGGATGGTGATGTGCCAGAAGTTCTGCCAGCCGCTCGCCCCGTCGACCCGTGCGGCCTCGTAGTACTCCTGGGGGATGCCGACCAGTCCGGCGATGAAGATCAGCGTGGCGATGCCGACGCCCTTCCAGACGTCGATCAAGGCGATGCTGTAGAGGGCCAGCGCGGGATCGGTGAGCCAGCCGGGACCGGTGATGCCGAACACCGCCAGGAACTGGTTGATGAGCCCGTCGAACGGGTCCATCAAGATCTTGAAGGTGATGCCGATGCCGATGGTCGACACCAGGACCGGGAAGAACACCACGGACCGCAGATAGCCGCGGGCCACGATCTGGGAGGTGAGCAGCAGACCCAGCAACAGCCCGAGCACCACCTTCAGGCCGGACGTGATGAAGCCGTAGATGAAGGTGTTGACCAGTGACCCGCGCAGGGCGGGCTCGGAGAAGAACTGGCGGAAGTTGTCCAGCCCGATGAACTCGGTGTCGAACAGGGTCCAGCGGGTGAGGGAGAAGTAGAACGAGGCGAACGTCGGGATCGCGAACAGGACGACGAAGATGATCGCGCCCGGCAGGTAGAACCACAGAGGATAGGGACTTTGCCGCTTCCGCGCTGCCCGAGGCTTGCCGACCTTCTCGGACGTGGCGGTGGCAGAGATCGTTGACACCATCTGGTCTCCGTTGAACAGTGGGGTGAAGGGCTCACCGTGCGAACACGCAGGGTGAGGTGCTCACCCGGTAGGCAGGTGGCCGGCCAGGTCGACCGGCCACCCGCACTGAGAAGCGACGCGGTGTCGAGCGGAGCTCGTCACCCGCCTTGGATCATCGGGCGCCGGATCACCAGCCGGGCAGACCGAGCTGCTGCGCCTGCTTCTTGACGTCCTCGTCGTAGAGGGCCGCACCTTCCTTGCCGGTCTTGATGCCTGAGCCGACCTCGACCGTGATCCGCTCCAGGTTCGGGCCCTTGATCGGGGAGACGAACTCCAGCGCCGGCGACGACTTGCCGTCGTTCAGGTACTTCTGCACGTCGGTGACCAGACCGGGCACATCGGACGGCAGCTGACAGGCGGAGACGTACGGACCGGTGACGGTGTTCACCTCGTTCTGGATCGCGCAACCCTCGGGCGAGTTGAAGAAGGCCACGAATTTCTTGGCCGCCTCCAGCTTGGCGCCCTCGGTGGTCTTCGGGATGTAGAGCGCGCCGGGCAACCAGATGGTCATCCGGGTGTTGGCGGCATCCTGGGCGGGGAGGGCGAAGAACCCGACGTCACCGAGGTTGTCCTTGAAGTTCTGGTTGATCGCCGACACCGCACTGCTCAGCATCGGGTAGTGCGCCGCGGTGCCGGTGGCCACAGCCTTGACGCCGTCGTCGTACGTCGCTGAGGCGAAGTTCTTGTTGAAGTAGCCGGATTCGAACGCGTCCTGCTGGTTGTCGAAGCTCTGCAGGGCCGGCTGGTCGACGTACTTGCGCTTGTTGGCGGTGTACTGCTCGGCCCACTGGGGATCCTGGACGGCCACGTTGGCGAAGTCGCCGAGCACGAACAGCTGGGACGTCCATGTCTCACCGTAGGTCTGCTCGATCGGGTCGACCTTGCCGGCGGCCTTGATCTTGTCGTTGTTGGCCTTGAACTCGGCCCACGTGGTGGGGACCTTCAGCCCGAGATCGGCGTAGACCCTCTTGTTGTAGAGGACACCGCCGCCCTGGGTGGTGCCGGTCGGGGCGCCGTACAGGCCCGCCTTGGTGCTGACCACGCTCTTGAACTCTTCCGGCAGGTCCTTGGCCCAGGCCTCGTCGGTCAGCGGCACCAGGTTCTTGTCCGGGCTGAGGGCCTGGAAGAGGGAGCCCGAGTTGTAGTTGAAGACGTCGTTCATCTCGCCAGTGGCCAGCTTGGTCTTCATCAGGTTGTCGCCCTCGGTCCCGGCCGGCTGCGTCTCGTAGGTGACCTTGATGTCGGGGTTCATCTCGTTGAACTTCTTCGTCAACGCCTCGGCGAAGGGCACGGCTGTGCCGCCGCTGTCGCCGAACAGGTACGTGATCTCGGTCTGGCCCGCGCTGGCACCCCCCGAGTCGCCGCCGATCTCGCCGACGGAACAACCGGCGAGTCCGAGGGACAGGGCGGCCATCGAGCTCACCGCAAGGGTGGCGATGCGCCGACGTGATGTGGACACTACTTACCTCCTTGTAAGCGACTTGTCTGAATCTGCGTCTGGGTGTTGAAACGATTCAGGGTCTGCGATTAGGTTAGGGAGCGAGGCAGGGCCCGTCAAGCAAGAGTTCATAACTCATTTCTCAGGCACCACCCAGCCACGAGCGAAGGAGCCCGTACGTGTCATCCGCCAGCACTCCCGTTGCCACCGTGAACAACCTCGTCGTCGAGGGGGTCAGCGCACAAGCACCCCGCGGTCTCGATCTGGTACCGGATGCCCGCCCCAGGTTGACTTGGCGAGCCAGGACCGACGCTCGCAACTGGGCCCAGGAGAGCGCCGAGCTCGAGCTCACGACCGCGTCCGGCACGCAGACGGCGACCGTGTCGGGCAGTGCCTCCGTGCTGGTCGACTGGCCGTTCACCGCCCTGCGCCCGCGGGACGACGTCAGGATCCGGGTCCGGGTCACGGGGAACGACGGAGCCACGTCCGACTGGAGCGAACCGCTGCGGATCCGCGCCGGCTTCCTCGCCGACGGGGAGTGGGTCGCCACCCCGATCGGCGTCGCCGCACCGACGGCAGAGGCGCAGCCCGGACTGGCTCGGACCGAGTTCGAGATCACCGGCGAGGTCGAGTCCGCCGTCCTCTACGCGACCGCCCTCGGGGTCTACCAGGCCAGCGTCAACGGCGCCGACGTCGACGACCAGGTCCTCAAGCCGGGTTGGACTCCGTACCAGTGGCGCCTGGTCCACGAGACCACCGACGTGACCGACCTGCTGCTGCCCGGCACGAATGCGATCGGGATCCGTTTCGCGGGCGGCTGGGCCACCGAGCGGTACGGCTTCCGCGGTCAGGCCGCCCCCTTCTACACCGAGCAACCGACGGTGGCGGGGCAGCTGGTGATCACGTACGCCGACGGTCGTCAGCAGGTCGTCGCCACCGACGAGACGTGGCGGGTCTCCGCCGGGCCGACGACGGCCAGCGGGATCTACGCCGGTGAGGACCACGACGCACGGCTGGAGCAGCCCGGTTGGGACCGCGCCGGCTTCGACGACGGGGACTGGGCCGCGGCAGAGGTCGGCGAGTCCCTCGTCACGCCGAGTGCGCGTACGTCACCGGTGGTCCGCCGGATCGAGGAGCTGGCCGTGCAGGAGGTGATCACCACGCCGTCCGGGCGCACGGTGCTCGACTTCGGGCAGAACCTGGTGGGGCGCCTGCGGCTGACCGTCGACGGACCGGCCGGCACCGTGATCACGCTGCGGCACGCGGAGGTGCTCGAGCACGACGAGCTCGGCACCCGCCCGCTGCGGCGGGCCAGGGCGACCGACACCCTGACCCTGGCCGGAGGCGGACCGATCACCTGGGAGCCCGAGCTCACCTTCCACGGCTTCCGGTACGCCGAGATCGACGGCTGGCCCGGGGCGTTCGACCCGGGTGCCGTCAGCGCCCACGTGATCCACAGCGACATGGAGCGGACCGGCTGGTTCGCCAGCTCGCACGCGATGGTCGACCAGCTGCACGAGAACGTGGTCTGGGGTCTGCGCGGCA
Organism: uncultured Actinomycetota bacterium; assembly: GCA_963794405.1. Lineage (GTDB taxonomy): Bacteria > Actinomycetota > Actinomycetes > Propionibacteriales > Propionibacteriaceae > Microlunatus. The sequence goes on along the minus strand of CAWCDP010000009.1, from coordinate 1,067,281 downwards.
ACTTCCTCTACGTGCCGACCGACTGCCCGCAGCGCGACGAGCGGCTGGGCTGGACCGGCGACATCCAGGTGTTCGCCCCGACCGCCTCGTTCCTGTACGACGTCCGCGGCTTCCTGACCTCCTGGCTCACCGACCTCGAGCTGGAGCAGCAGCACGCCGACGGCGTGGTGCCGTTCGTGGTGCCCAGCGTGCTGCCCGGGCGGGTCCGTCCGGCCGCGGCCTGGGGCGACGCCGCGACCGTCGTGCCGACCGTGCTGCACGAGCGCTACGGCGACGAGCGGGTGCTCGCCGACCAGCTGGCCAGCATGCGGGCCTGGACCGACGTGATCGTGCAGCGGTCCGGTGAGCGGCACCTGTGGGAAGGCCAGTTCCAGTTCGCCGACTGGCTGGACCCGTCGGCCCCGCCGGACCGACCGGCCGAGGCCAAGACCCATCCCGACATCGTCGCCACCGCGTACGTGTTCAGGTCCGCCGACCTGACCGCCAGGGCCGCGGCGCTGCTCGGCGAGACGGCGGTGGCCGAGAAGTACGCCGCTGTCGCCGAGCGGGTCCGTCGGGCCTTCGTGGCCGAGTACGTGACCCCCGCCGGGCGGATGGTCTCGGACGCGCAGACCGCCTACGCGCTCGCCATCATGTTCGATCTGGTGCCGCCGGACGAGCAGCAAGCGCTCGGCGACCGGCTGGCCGAGCTGGTCCGATCCGGCGGGTACACGATCGGCACCGGTTTCGTCGGCACCCCGATCGTCGCCGACGCGCTCACCCGGACCGGGCACCTGGAGACGGCCACCCGACTGCTCACCCAGACCACCTGCCCGTCCTGGCTCTACCCGGTCACCATGGGCGCCACCACCATCTGGGAACGCTGGGACTCGATGCTGCCCGACGGCACCATCAACCCCGGCCAGATGACCAGCTTCAACCACTACGCCCTCGGCGCGGTGGCCGACTGGCTGCACCGCGTCGTCGCCGGTCTGGCGCCGGCCACCCCGGGCTACGCGAGGATCCGGATCGCTCCCCGGCCGTTGACCGGCTTCGCCTTCGCGGAGGCGCGCCATCTGACGCCGTACGGTCCGGCGTCGGTCCGCTGGGACCGCGAGGGTGACCAGGTGCGCATTGCCGCGGAGGTGCCGCCGAACACCACCGCCGAGGTCGAGCTCCCTGACGGCCAGCAGCTGGAGGTCGGCTCGGGTCGGCACAGCTGGACGGTCACCGCCCCCGCCGCGGACACCGCTCGACCGTCGGTCTCGCTGGACACGACGCTGGCGGACCTGGTGGACGATCCGGCGGCCTTCGCCGCCGCGATGGCCGCCGTCTCCGAGATCGACCCAGCTGTGGCGGTCGACGTCCAGCGGCACACCGCCTGGCTGCCCGGTCGTCAGGTGCGGGAGCTCTTCGACAACCGGGTGCCAGCGGCAGCGCAGGACCTCGTGATCGCCGCGTTCGAGGAGCTGAACGCCACCCGCGCCGGCTGACGGATCTGCCGGGGTTCGTCGGTTCTGTTCAGCCAGCAGATCGCGCAGAATCGACAGACCCGAGCAGCTCGGCCGGCGGTCTCTGTGGAGCGGAGCCCGCCACCCAGGCGGTAGCATTCGGTGTTGCTCGGGTCACCGGGCTCAGTTCTTGTCAATCAACAAGCGCCCAGCGGTACGGATCTCCGACCGCACCGAGGGCACATCGAGAGGTTTTTCACTGTGGGTTCGGTCATCAAGAAGCGTCGCAAGCGGATGGCGAAGAAGAAGCACCGCAAGCTGTTGAAGAAGACGCGCATCCAGCGCCGTCGCGCGGGTAAGTAGCCGCGCGCACCCAGGGGGTCGGCTCGATGTCGCGGGTCGTACTGGTGACCGGGGTCTCACGGGACCTCGGTGCACGGTTCGCCCGCGCCCTCGCGACCGACGAGAACCTGGAGGTCATCGGCGTCGACGTCAGTCCTCCGCGACACGACCTGGGCAAGGTCGCGTTCGTCCGGGCCGACATCCGCAATCCCGTGATCGGGAAGGTGATCAAGACCCGCGGGGTCGAGACCGTCGTGCACATGGCCATCGTGGCCAACCCGGGCTCGGCCGGACGTTCCTCCATGAAGGAGATCAACGTCATCGGCACCATGCAGCTGCTGGCGGCGTGCCAGAAGGCTGACACCTTCCGCAAGCTCGTCGTGCAGAGCTCGGTGTCGGTCTACGGGGCCTCGCCCCGGGACCCGGTCAAGTTCACCGAGGACATGTCGCCGCGGGTCCAGCCGCGAACCGGGTTCGCCAAGGACTCGCTCGAGATCGAGTCGTACGTCCGCGGCCTCGGTCGACGGCGTCCCGATGTCGCGGTGACGACCCTCCGCCTGGGCAACCTGATGGGGGCCGGCGTCGACAGCCAGATGACGCGGTTTCTCTCGCTGCCGGTGGTGCCGCGGGTGATGGGCTTCGACGCCCGCTTGCAGTTCCTGCACCCCACCGACGCGGTCGCCGCCCTGCTCGCGGTGACGCGGGAGGATCACCCCGGTACGTACAACGTCGCCGCCCCGGACATCGTCTCGCTCACCCAGGCCCTGCGCCTGATGGGCCGACCCACCATCGGCGTGCCGCTGCAGCTGGGACCGGTGCTCACAGGACTGCTCCGGCAGGCGCGACTGGGGGACTGGTCCTCGGACCAGATCGCGGCGCTCACGTACGGTCGGGCCATGGACACCACCCGGTTCGTCACGGCCACCGGGCTGAAGCCGCGCTTCACCAGCCGAGCTGCGCTGGAGGAGTTCGTCGGGGTGTCCAGCCCCGGACTGCTGAGTCCCGAACGGGTCGATCAGGTGCTGTCCGGGGTCACCGGTCTGCTCGAGGGAACCCGTCGTGGCTGAGGCGGAGATCATCCAGCTGGGCAGCCGTGGCAAGGCCGGCCGGGGGTCCGGCAAGGCGCCGTCAGCCGCCGCCCGCGGGCTGGCTCCCGCCCCGAAGTCACGACCGCCGCGCGCACGGACAGCGGCCCGTGCCACCGACACCGCCGAGGTGGAACCGGTCGTCGACGACAGGCCGCTCGAGGGCCCAGCAGAGCCCGCTGTAGCGGCCACATCGGATGCCGAAGGACCCGAACCCGAATCGATCGACCCGGCACCTCCCGAGCCCGTCGATCTCACCACCGACGACGCTGACTCCACCGACGAACCGATGCCACCGACGACCCGGCCGGCGTCGAGGACAGCATCGGCGACGACTTCGGCACGCCCGACATGGACGACGCCTCCTGGGCGGCGGCCGGCGAGCACGCGGCACCCGGAGCCGGAGCCGGAGCCGAGGATGAGGCGAAGAATGCGACGGGCGGCCACGCCGGCCAGGTGCCGCCCGCCCTCAACCTGGCCGCCATGGTCTCCGAGTTCGCCGGTGCCCTCACCGCCGTCCTGGGGAACCTGCGCAACCTGCCCGTCGACCAGCTCAAGGACCTGGGTCGCGATCCGCTCAGGACGGCTCTCCAGCTGGCCGAGTCACTCGGCGTCGACTGGCAGGAGTCGGTGGAGGACGTGGTCGAGTTCACGCGGTCGCGGATGAGTGGGCAGTACGCCGTCGACGAGTTCGGCTTCGATCCCGAGTTCACCACCAAGGTGTTCCTGCCGATCCTGCGCCCGCTCGCCCAGAACTGGTTCCGGGTCGAGGTCCGGGGCATCGAGAACCTGCCGACCACCGGGTCGGCGCTGCTGGTCTCCAACCACGCGGGCACGATGCCGTTGGACGGCATGGTCCTGCAGTCGGTGGTCTACGACGAGATCGGGCGGCACGTCCGGATGCTCGGCGCGGACCTGATCTTCAAGACCCCCTACTCCCACGACTTCGCCCGCCGGACCGGCACCACCTTGGCCTGCCAGGAGGACGCCGAACGGCTGCTGGCCTCCGATCAGCTGGTCGCGGTGTTCCCGGAGGGTTTCAAGGGTCTCGGCAAGCCGTACGCCGACCGCTACAAGCTGCAGCGTTTCGGTCGAGGTGGCTTCGTCTCGGCGGCGGTGCGGGCTCAGGTCCCGCTGATCCCGGTCTCGATCGTCGGCTCGGAGGAGATCTACCCGCTGATCGCGAGCGCGCCCACCCTGGCGCGGGCGATGGGTGCGCCGTACTTCCCCATCACCCCGTTGTTCCCCTGGTTCGGGGTCCTCGGGCTGATCCCGCTGCCGAGCAAGTGGATCATCCAGTTCGGCGAGGCGATCACCACCGACGAGCTCTCGCCGGGCGCCGCCGAGGACCCGATGGTCGTGTTCAACGTGACCGACCAGGTGCGCGAGACGATCCAGCACAGCCTGTACGCGCTGTTGATGCAGCGGCGCAGCGCCTTCTTCTGAGTCGTCGAGCGTGTATCCGGTCTTCGCCCTCCTGCTGCTCGCCCTCGCCGGCTGCACCCTGCTCGTGGTGCGCCGACGAGGAGCAGCGGTGTCGGAGGAGGCGCTCGGCTTCGCCGTCATCGGCGCCGCCGGACTGGGGCTGCTGGCCGTCGCGGTGCTGGTCCTCGGCCGGCTCTCGACCGTGCCCGGGCGGGCGGAGGGACTGGCGCTGCTGGGACTGGGTGCCTTCGTGGTCTACCTGCTGGCGGCCTGGGTGGTCCTGGTCTGGGTCCAGCGCCACCCCGCTCGCTGAGCAGCGTGCGTCGAACTCAACCCGACCGGGCCGTCCACTCGGCGTGTCGCGCCCGTACGGGCCTGGTCGAGCTGACTTCGGCGCGCCGAACGCGGTCGGGATGCGGCGGCGCGCCGACCCCGGTCGTGACCACTACCCCTTCAGGTGGCGCCGGATCGCCAGCCCGGCCATCACCGCGCCGGCCGTGGCGCCGAGCGTGCCCGCGCCGAGGGCGCCGACCTTCACCGCTCGACGCCCCGTCCGGTAGTCCCGGATCTGCCAGTCGTGTTCCTCGGCGTGCGCGAGCAGCCTGGCGTCGGGGTTGACGGCGCACGGGTGGCCGACCAGCGACAGCAACGGCAGGTCGTTGTGGGAGTCGGAGTACGCGAAGCAGTGCGCCAGGTCGAAGCCGTGCCGTTCGGCCAGATCGCGGACCGCCGTGGCCTTGGCCGGACCGTGCAGCAGGCCGCCGTCGAGGCGACCGGTGTAGACACCGTCCGCCACGTCGGCCTGGGTGCCCAGGGCGCCGGTGATCCCCAGCCGGGCGGCGATGATGCCGGCCATCTCCGCCGGGGCCGCCGTGACCAGCCAGACCTGATGACCGGCGTCGAGATGCATCTGGGCGATCGCTCGGGTGCCCGGCCAGATCCGCGGGGCGATCGACTCCTCGTAGATCTCCTCCCCGGCCTGCTTGATCTCCTCGACCGAGTGGCCGGTGATGAAGCCCAGGCTGGCCGCCTGAGCCTCGGCGATGTGCTCCGGGTTCTCCTTGCCGATGAACCGGAAGTAGGCCTGCAGCCAGAGACCCCGGAAGATCAACCGGGTGGGGAAGAAGTCGCGCTGGTAGAGACCCTTGGCCAGGTAGAACAGCGAGGCTCCCTGGATCATCGTGTTGTCCAGGTCGAAGAAGGCGGCGGCGCTCGGGTCCGGGCCGATCAACGGCTCGACCACCACCTCGGCGGCGCGGGTGCCGGGCTCCGGGGGCGACGCGTCGAGGTCGTCGTCCGCCCGGTCGTGACCGTCCAGACCGGCAGCCCCGGCCGCGGTGCCGTCGCCCGTCGTCTCCATCCGACCACCCTAGTTTGCGAGCCGGAGTTCTCCCGGAGCGGCTGGCCAGCGGCCCCGAACCCGGAGGGTCCGCTTGTGACAGACTCGCTCTGTGGTTGTGACCGAGCCCGAGGAGACGCCCGAGGTGAGTCTGGACGGGGTCGCCCCGGCCCTTCCCGGAGGCGACCGGGTCACCAACCTGTCGCTGCTGGCGGTGGTCCACGCCGAGCGTTCGCCGGACCGGCTGGCCCTGGTGGAGCCGGGGGAGCGGGCGATCACCTGGGCCGAGCTGAGCCGTCTGGTCGACGGGGTCGCTGGCGGGCTCGTCGCCGGGGGCCTGCTCGCCGGCCAGCGGATCGGTCTCGACGGCTCCAACTCGATCGACTGGGTGGTGGCCTATCTCGGTGCCCTGCGGGCCGGCCTCGTCGTCGTCCCGACCGATCCTGACGAGTCGACCGAGGAGCGCGACCACCTGCTCGCCGTCTGCGGTGCGCGGGCGGTGCTGACGACTCGTGGCGGCACCGCCGACGAGCGGATCCCGTCGCTGGAGCTGAGCGAAGCGGGGCTGGCCGGGTTGAGCTCGGGCGCGACGAAAGTGGCTACCCCGCCCGATGTGGAGGCCCTGGCGGTCATCGTCACCACGCTCGGCACCAGCGGCGACCCGAAGATCGTGATGCTCACCCACCGGGCGTTGCTGGCGCATCTGGAGCAGGTCAGTGGGTACGCGATCATCGACGCCGACAGCGTCGTCCTCGGAGCGCTGCCCTTCTTCCACGCGTACGGGTTGAACGCCGTGCTGGGGAGCTGTCTGGCCGCCGGCGCCCGGTTGGTGCTGCCCGATCCGACGAGCTGGGACCTGCTCAGCGTGATCGAGGCGGAGCGGGTCGACAACCTCCCGATCACCCCGGGGCTGCTCTACCGGCTGGTGCACGAGGAGGCCGCCGCCGAGCGGCTGGCCGGAGTGCGCACCGTGATGGTCGGCGGCGCGCCGCTGCCCTGGCGCCTGGGCCGGCAGTTCACCGAGGTGACCGGTCTGCGGGTGGAGCGGGGCTACGGCCTGACCGAGGCGTCGCCGGGAGTCACGACCACCGTCGGTGGCGACATCCTCGGTCCGTTCCACGTCGGTCGGCCGCTGCCCGGGGTCGACGTCCGGGTCGGTGACGGGTTGGACCCGAGCGAGCCGGGCGAGATCTTCGTGCGCGGGGCCAACCTGTTCAGCGGCTACTGGCCCGACGGGTCCGGGGGCCCGGACGCGGACGGGTGGTTCGCGACGGGTGACATCGGCTTCCAGACCGACGGCGAGCTGTTCCTGGTCGATCGGACCCGGGAGGTCGTCACAGTCAGCGGCTTCACCGTGTACCCGAGCGAGATCGAACAGTCCATCCGCCAGCTCCCGGAGGTCGAGGCGGTGGCCGTCGTCGGGCGCGGTTCGGCCGGCGACGGGCTGGTGGCGTTCGTGGCCGGCCGGGACGTCACCGTGGACCTGGTCGGCGACTTCTGCCGGACTCGGTTGCCCGGCTTCAAGCGGCCCACCGAGGTGCGCGTCGTCGACGACCTTCCCCGCGGTGTGACCGGCGTGGTGAAGCGTGCCGAGCTCCGGCGCTCGCTCGAGCGCGAGGTGCTGTCGTGACCACCGTCGGCGCCGGCGATGCCCGGGTGGTCGTGCTGACCAGGGTCGGCTGCCACCTCTGCGACGAGGCGGTGGCGACCGTCGAGGCCGTCTGCGCCGACACCGGCGACAGCTGGACCACCCGGGACATCGACGCCGACCCCGAGCTGCGGCGTCGCTACACCGACGAGGTGCCGGTCACCTTCGTCGACGGTGCCCAGCACGACTACTGGCGGGTCGACCCGGTACGGCTGCGGGCGGCCCTGACTCGCCCGGCCCGAGGGTGACGGCGACCCGCTGATGCTGTTCACCGCGGCCACCCTCGACGGCCTGGTGGACGGCTCGGTGACGGCGACGTACCGACGCTGGGTGACGGTGCGTCCCAAGGTCGGGTCGCGCTTCACCACCCGCGCCGGGATGGTGGAGGTCACCGGCATCACCGCTGTCGCGCCGGAGCAGCTGACTGACGTCGACGCCGTGGCCGCCGGCTTCGCCGACCGGGCCTCGCTGCTGCGCTGGCTGGAGCGGTCGGCGCGCGGTCCGCGGGACACCCGCCGCGGGGGAGAGGGCGAGCTCTACCGGATCGACCTCGCCCTGGCCGGCCCCGACCCCCGGGTCGCCCTGCGCGCCGACGACACCCTGGACGAGGCCACCCTCGTCGATCTCGGACGTCGGCTGGACCGGATGGACAGGGCCGCCGCGGAGCCCTGGACCCGGTCCGTGCTCCACCAGATCGCCGACCACCCGGGCGTGGTGTCGACGGTGCTGGCCGAAGAGGCCGGTCAGGAGCGACTCTCGTACAAGACCCGGGTGCGGCGCTTGAAGGCGCTCGGTCTGACCGAGAGCCTGGAGGTCGGCTACCGCCTCTCGCCCCGGGGCCGGGCGTTCCTGGCCGCCGACATGGGCTGATCCGTACGGTCGGCCCGTCGCGCTGACCACCGGATCCAGCACAGCCGTCACAGCGACCGGCGTGGCCGAGGCCACGTCTCGGCGGCGCCGCATCGCGGATCGGCGAGATAGTGTGGGGCCGTTCGGCGACCCCCCGCCGGATGCCCATGTCCGCAGGAGAACTGTGCCACCGACCGAGACGCGCGCGTCGTCAGCGCCGGCAGGCGTGACGCCGTCGCCGACGGACGGCTCGAGGGTGACGGAGAGCGGTGCGGGCGCCTCGGACCTGCCCCCGGCGACGGTGGCTCGGCTGCCGGTCTATCTGCGGGAGCTCAACCTGCTGTCCCGGACCGGGGTCGAGGTGGTGAGCTCGGGCGCCCTGGCCGAGGCCGTCGGCGTCGGCCCGGCCCAGCTCCGCAAGGACCTCTCGCACCTCGGCTCCTACGGCACCCGGGGTGTCGGCTACGACGTCGCCGTCCTGCAGGCGCAGCTCGGCCGCGAGATGGGTTCCGCCCGCGAGTGGCCGGTGGTCATCGTCGGGATCGGCAACCTGGGACGGGCGCTCGCCGGCTACTCGGGCTTCTCCAGCCGCGGCTTCCGGATCGTGGCCCTGGTGGACCCGAACCCCGACCTGATCGGTCGCGAGATCAACGGCATCGAGATCGCCGATCTCGCCGACCTGGAGGACGTCGTGGTCCGGACGAAGGCGGCGATCGCCGTGCTGGCCACCCCCGCCGAGGCGGCACAGGCCGTGGCCGACCGGCTCGTGCATCAGGGGGTCACCAGCATCCTCAACTTCGCGGCGAGCCTGCTCACCGTGCCGGACCGGGTCACCGTGCGGAAGGTGGATCTCGGTCAGGAGCTCCAGATCCTGGCGTACCACGAGCAGCGCAAGGCCGACGTTCCCGTCCTCGCGAGTCCGTTGGCCGGCGCCGCACTCGTCCGCACCGCAGGAGGGGACCAATGAGCATCTTGGCCGTCAGCGTCTCGCACAAGACCACCAGCGTCGACGTGCTGTCCCGGGTCGCCATGGACGCCGCCACGGCGACCAAGCTGGCGCAGTCCCTCCTCAGCGGTGACCACGTGGACGAGGCGGTCGTCCTCTCCACCTGCAACCGCACCGAGATGTACGTCTCGGTCTCCCGCTTCCACGGCGGCCTCGACGACGTCACCTCGTCCCTGGCCGACCTGTCCGGGGTCGCGGTCGCCGAGCTCCGGCAGATGTGCGCGGTCTACTTCGACGAGGGTGCCGTGGCCCACGCCTTCGCGGTGGCCGCCGGCCTCGAGTCGATGGTCATCGGGGAGAACCAGATCCTGGGTCAGGTCAAGGCCGCGCTGACCACCTGCCAGGCCAACGGCACCGTCGGGACCGTGCTCAACGCGCTCTTCCAGCAGGCGCTGCGGGTGGGCAAACGAGTCCACACGGAGACCGAGATCGGCTCGGCCGGACGGTCGCTGGTGACGGCCGCGTACGAGCTGCTGGAGACCGACCTCGGCCCGGTCGCCGGTCGACGGCTGCTGGTGCTGGGCGCCGGGTCGATGGCGGGTCTCGCGGCCCGCACCGCGGCGGCGGCCGGGGCGCAGGTCACCTGCGTCAACCGGACCTACGAGCGTGCGCGGCGGCTGGCCACGGCCATCGGCGGCCGGGCCCGGCCGCTGGGCGAGCTCGACGCCGCGCTCGGCGAGACCGATCTCGTCGTGGCCTGCACCGGCGCCCGCGACGTGTTCCTCGACGCCGAGCAGCTGCGGCACACCCCGGTCGTCGGCATCGTCGACCTCGCCCTCCCCGCCGACGTGTCGACCGACGTCGTCGACCTCGACGTCGTGCTGGTCAACCTCACCCGGCTGGTGGCCGACCAGCCCGACCACGCCAGCAGTGGCCAGGTGGAAGCCGCCCGGGCTCTCGTCGCCGGCGAGGTGAACGACTTCCTCGGGCTCCGGCGGGCCGCCCAGGTGGCTCCGACGGTGGTCGCGCTCCGCACCATGGCCTCGGAGGTGGTCAGCTCGGAGCTGGCGCGGCTCGACGGCCGGGCGCCGGAGCTGACCGAGCGGGAGCGGGACGAGGTGCACCGGACCGTCCGCCGGGTGGTGGACAAGCTGCTGCACCGGCCGACCGTACGGGTGCAGCAGCTGGCCAGCGACCCCGAGTCGCTGGACTACGCGGCGGCGTTGCGCGAGCTGTTCGCTCTCGACCCGCAGACGATCGCGGCGGTGCTGTCGCCCGACGTCGATCGCCCGTGACACCTCTCCCTGAGGGGGCTCGGCGTCGGTGCCCGGTGGGCGTACCGTTCGGGTGCGTGACCGATGGTGTGCTCTCGTGAACCCGATCAGGATCGGCGCCCGGACGTCTCCGCTCGCTCGCGCCCAGGCCGACCAGGTGGCCGGCTGGCTGCAGACCCGGGGCTTCCAGACCGAGTTCGTCGGCATCACCACCACCGGTGACGTCGACCGGCGCGCGCTGACCCAGATCGGCGGCACCGGGGTGTTCGTCGGTGCGGTCCGCGAGGCGCTCTACGACCGGCGCATCGACGTCGCGGTCCACTCCCTCAAGGACCTGCCCACGGCCCCCGAGGCAGCGCTCGAGGTCGCGGCCACGCCGCCGCGGGAGGACACCCGCGACGTCCTGATCGGTCGCACCCTGGACACCCTGCGCGACGGCGATCGGATCGGCACCGGGTCGCCTCGGCGCGCGCTGCAGCTGGTGGAGCTGGCGCGACGGCTGGGAGTCGAGCTGGACGTCGTCGAGATCCGGGGCAACGTCGACACCCGGATCGGCCATGCCGCGCAGGGCCGGGTGTCCGCCGTCGTCCTGGCCGCTGCCGGGCTTCGTCGGCTGGGGCGCATACCAGGGGAATCCGCAACTGGAGATGACGATTCGATAACGTCGGTGAATGGTCTGGCGGCACAGATCCTGAGCGTCGACGACATGATCCCAGCACCCGGACAGGGTGCGCTCGGGTTGGAGATTCACGAATCTCTCAGGGAGCCCGCGGCGGCCGCCGTACGGTCTCTCGATGATCTTGCCGCTCGCTCGGAAACCCTTGCAGAACGGGCTTTCCTGGCCACCCTCGAGGCTGGTTGCACGGCTCCCGTCGGGGCCCGTGCCGAGCTGGTGGGTGTCCGTGGTACTGATCTCGATTTGACTCTGCGCGTCGTAATTGGGAGAACGGTCCTGGACAACTTGTCGGAGTCGATCACCACACCTTTCCCCATGCGGCGGAAACTCGTCGGGACCCTCACGGATCCCGACAGGTTCGGGGCAGAGGCGGCCGTTTCGGTTCTCGCTGAGTTGCGTACGCCACAACGCGCTCGCCACGCTTAGTGTCGAGGCTGAACAGAACGCGAGAGACCTGTGTCCCCAACATCGGCCCGTAGCAAGTCCCTACCTCAGCCCGCCGTCGCCCCCACTACCCCGTCACCGCCGCAGACGCCGCACCCTGCCCGCACCAAGGGTCGGGTCATCTACGTCGGCACCGGTCCCGGAGACCCCGACCTGCTGACGCTGGGGGCCATCGCGGCCCTGGCCGATGCCTCGGTGGTGATCTTGGACGACGAGCGGCAGCGCGAGATCCTCGGCCACCCGGCCATCACGCTCGGGCCGGACGCCGAGATCGCCACCCTCGGTCTCTCCGAGGCCGGCAAGCCACTCAGCCCCTCGGCGCGAGCCCGGGTCATCCTCAAGCACACCGAGGCCGGCGTGCGTGTGGTCCGCCTCGTCACCGGCGATCCCTTCCTCGACCACGCGATCGCCGACGAGGCCGCCGCGTGCGTCCGCGGCGGAGCCGACTTCGAGGTCGTCCCCGGGGTCTCCAGCCTGACCGCGGTCCCGGAGTACGCGGGCATCGACCTGACCCACGGCGGCGGTGTGCACTTCGCCTCCATCTGCGACGGCCGCTTCACCCGCAGCACCACGGCCCAGTGGGGCACCGCGCAGACCCTGGTCGTCTCCACCAAGGTGGAGCACGTCGCGGCCCTGGTCGACGCCGCCCGGTCGGCGGGTCGGACCGAGGACGACCACGTCCTCGCCACCCTGCACGGCGGCAGCACCGAGCAGGTGACCATCGCCACCACGCTGGCGGAGCTGGCCGAGGAGGTGAAGCGGAGCGCCGTGCCCGGGGCCGACCCGGTGCACGTGATCATGGGCGCGGCGGCCGAGCAGCGTGCCGAGCTGACCTGGTACGAGACCAAGCCGCTGTTCGGCTGGCGCGTGCTGGTGCCCCGGACCAAGGACCAGGCGGCACCGCTGATCGCCCGGCTCCGGACCTACGGCGCGCACAGCGACGAGGTGCCGACGATCTCGGTCGAGCCGCCGCGCAGCCCGCTGCAGATGGACAAGGCGATCCGCGGGCTCGTCGAGGGTCGCTACGAGTGGGTCGCCTTCACCTCGGTCAACGCGGTCCGTGCGGTCCGGGAGAAGTTCGAGGAGTACGGTCTCGACGCCCGTGCCTTCTCCGGTCTCAAGGTGGCCACGGTCGGCGACGTCACCGCCCGGGCCCTGCGGGACTGGGGGATCGAGCCCGACCTGGTGCCCGAGCACGAGCAGTCGGCCGCCGGTCTGGCCGCGGAGTTCCCGCCGTACGACGACGTGCTGGACCCGATCAACCGGGTGTTCCTGCCGCGCGCCGACATCGCCACGGAGACCCTGGCCGCCGGTCTGGTCCGGCTCGGCTGGGAGGTCGAGGACGTCACCGCCTACCGCACGGTCCGGGCTGCGCCGCCGGCCGCGTCGGTGCGCGACGCGATCAAGACCGGCAAGTTCGATGCTGTCGTGTTCACCTCCTCCTCCACCGTGCGCAACCTCGTCGGCATCGCCGGCAAGCCGCACCCGGCCACGATCCTGGCCGCGATCGGACCGCAGACGGCGAAGACCTGCGAGGAGCACGGGCTGCGGGTCGACGTGGTGGCGGACAAGCCCTCCGCTGTCGATCTGGCCGATGCCCTGGCCAGCTTCGCCGCGGAACGTCGCGACGCCCTGGTGGCGGCCGGCGAGCCGGTGGTGAAGCCGTCGCTGCGCAAGACGAGTCCTCGTCGTCGGGTGTGATCATCGGACGGGATGGATGTCGTGGTTGAGCTGAACACCTCGGTCCGACCTCGCCGGCTCCGGGTCAACCCGGCGATGCGGGCGATGGTGGCCGAGACGTCGGTGGAACCCCGGCAGCTGATCCTGCCGGTGTTCGTGGCCGAGGGTCTGAGCGACCCTCGGCCGATCTCCTCGATGCCGGGGATCGTCCAGCACACGCTGGAGTCGGTCCGCAAGGTCGCGGCCGAGGTGGCCGACGCCGGACTGGCCGGGATCATGCTCTTCGGGGTGCCCACCGACGAGCGCAAGGACGCCGTCGGCTCGGCCGCGCTGGCCGAGGACGGGATCCTCAACGTCGCGCTGCGTACCGTGCGCGACGAGGTCGGTGACGCGACCCTGGTGATGTCGGACGTCTGCCTGGACGAGTTCACCGACCACGGCCACTGCGGCGTGCTGACCCCGGCCGGGGTGGTCGACAACGACGCCACGGTGGAGATCTACGCCGCCATGGCCCGGGCGCACGCCGCCGCTGGGGCCCACGTGGTCGCCCCCAGCGGGATGATGGACGGTCAGGTCGGCGCGATCCGTGCGGCGCTGGACTCCGCCGGGGCGAGCGACGTGGCGATCATGGCGTACGGGGCGAAGTACGCGTCCGCCTTCTACGGTCCGTTCCGCGAGGCGGTGGGCAGCTCGCTGGTGGGGGACCGACGGACCTACCAGCAGGACCCGGCCAACGCCCGCGAGGCCCTGCGCGAGGTGCTGCTGGACGTGGCCGAGGGTGCGGACCTGGTGATGGTCAAGCCTGCGCTGGCCTACCTCGACATCCTGCGGACCGTGCGCGACAGCGTCGACATCCCGGTGGCGGCCTACAACGTCTCCGGCGAGTACGCCATGGTCGAGGCGGCCGCGGCCCAGGGCTGGATCAACCGGGACGCCGCCATCACGGAGACGCTCACCTCGATCCGTCGGGCCGGCGCCGACGTGGTGCTCAGCTACTGGGCCTTGGAGTACGCCAGGAGACTGCACTCGTGAACGACAACGCATCCCGGGCCGCCTTCGAGCGGGCCCGGAAGGTCACTCCGGGTGGGGTCAACTCGCCGGTCCGGGCGTTCCTGGCCGTCGGGGGGACACCCCGCTTCATCGCCCGGGCCTCGGGGCCCTATCTCTACGACCTCGACGGCAACGAGCTGGTCGACCTGATCTGCTCCTGGGGGCCGATGCTGCTCGGCCACGCGCATCCCGAGGTGCTCGGGGCTGTCGCCGCGGCGGCCGGGCACGGCACCTCCTACGGTGCCCCGACCATGGCCGAGGTCGAGCTGGCCGAGGCGATCGTCGAGCGCACCCCGGTCGAGCAGGTGCGGCTGGTGAACAGCGGCACCGAGGCCACCATGTCCGTGCTCCGGCTGGCCCGCGGAGTCACCGGTCGGGACATGATCATCAAGTTCGCCGGCTGCTACCACGGCCACGTGGATGCCCTGCTGGCCGCTGCCGGCTCCGGGGTGGCCACGCTGGCCAACAGAGCCGGCTCCAGAGTCGCCGGACCCGCCCTCCCCGGTACGCCGGGGGTGACCGCGGCCACCACCGCCGACACCATCGTGCTCTCCTACAACGACCGGGCCGGCGTGCGCGAGGCGTTCGCCACCTACGGCGACCGGATCGCCGCGGTGATCACCGAGGCGGCCGCCGGCAACATGGGCGTGGTCCCGCCGGGCGTCGAGGACGGACTCGGCTTCAACGCCTTCCTGCTCGACATCTGCCACCGCCACGGTGCGTTGTTCGTCTCCGACGAGGTGATGACCGGCTTCCGGGTCACCCGCTCCGGCCAGTTCGGCATCGACGGTGTCGAGCCCGACCTGATGACGTTCGGCAAGGTGATGGGTGGCGGCTTCCCGGCCGCGGCGTTCGGTGGGCGGGCCGACCTCATGCAGCACCTCGCCCCGGTGGGCGGGGTCTACCAGGCCGGCACCCTGTCCGGGAACCCGGTGGCCACCGCCGCCGGTCTCACCACGCTGCGGCTGGCCACCCCCGAGGTCTACGCCCACGTCGACCGCATCTCGGCGGTCCTCCAGGACGAGGTCCACCGGGCCCTGACCGAGGTCGGCGTGCCGCACGTGATCCAGGCCGCTGGCAACCTGTTCAGCGTGTTCTTCGTCACGGGCGTGGCAGCGGTCCCGGACTTCGCCACGGCGTCCGGCCAGTCCACGGACGCGTACGCGGCCTTCTTCCACGCCATGCTCGACCAGGGGGTCTACCTGCCGCCGAGTGCGTACGAGGGTTGGTTTTTGTCGTCCGCCCACGATGATGGAGCCATGGATCGGATCGTCAGCGCGCTGCCGGCCGCCGCGCGTGCCGCAGCCGCAGCGCTGCAGACCCCTGCGGAGGAGACGCGATGAAGCCCGACCCGCCGGCCCCGGACAACGACAACCCCGAGCAGGGACGGCCCTCGACGACGGCCCCGCCGCACGGTTCCCCCGATCGCACCATCGTCCACCTGGTGCGCCACGGTGAGGTGCACAACCCGAACGGCGTCCTGTACGGGCGGCTGCCCGCGTACGACCTGTCCGTGAACGGGCGGGAGATGGCGGTGCTGGTGGCCAACTCCCTGGCCGACCACGACGTCGTGCACCTGCGGTGCTCGCCGCTGGAGCGGGCCCAGCAGACGATGGAGCCCATCGCCGCCCAGCACGACAGCATCAAGGTGGTGATCGACGGGCGGGTGATCGAGGCCGAGAACCGCCTGGAGGGTCAGCAGGTGCGGTTCCCGCAGACCCTGCGCAAGCCGAGCAACCTGTGGCTGCTGCGCAACCCGCTGCGACCGAGCTGGGGCGAGAGCTACACCGAGATCGTCGCGCGGATGCGGCTCGCGATCGCGGACGCCGCGGCCGAGGCGGCCGGGCACGAGGCCGTCATCGTCTCCCACCAGCTGCCGATCTGGATGGCGCGCTGCGACGTGGAGGGGCGGCGGCTGGTGCACGACCCCCGGCGGCGGGAGTGCGCGCTGGCCAGCGTGACGAGCCTGACTCTGATCGACGGACGGGTGACGTCGGTCGTCTACTCCGAGCCCGCCGCGGCCTTGATCGCCGCGAAGGGCAGCAAGAAGTTCGTCGCCGGTGCCTGAGAAGCATGCTGGGGCGGCGTTCCCCAACCCGACCACCGATCCGCTCGGGTTCCGTCCATCCGCACGATGTGCGCCCCGAGCCGATGCGTTCGAACTCGAGCGGATCGCCCTCGCGGCTACCACGGACGAGCTGGCGCTCAGCGGTCGCCCCGCTGATCATGCTGGTCGTGGTGCTGCTGGCCGGGTGCTCCGCGACCGGTGCCGACGAGCCCACCCGGGCCGGCAACCAGGCCGGCTACGTCGGCGCCGAGAAGTCGGTGACGATCGTCCCGCCGGACGAGCGGAAGCCGGCCCCGGAGATCAGTGGTGCGGTGCTCGGCCAGGAGGGCAAGGAGATCTCCACCGCCGACCTGACCGGCAAGGTCGTCGTGCTGAACGTCTGGGGCTCCTGGTGCGGGCCCTGCCGGGCCGAGGCACCGGCGCTGCAGAAGGCGTCCGAGCAGACCGCGGACGTGGCGCAGTTCATCGGACTGAACACCCGCGACGCCGATCAGGGGCCGCCGGTCGCGTTCAACCGGTCCCACCAGATCACCTACCCGAGCATCTGGGATCCGACCGGCTCGGTCCTGGTCTCCCTCGCGGGCACGCTGCCACCCAAGGCCATCCCGAGCACCCTGATCATCGACGAGCAGGGCAAGGTGGCGGCCCGGGTCGTCGGCCCGGTGACCGAGACGACGCTGGTCGACATGATCAGCGACGTCGCCGCCGGCAAGTGATCGGCCCCGGTTGACCATCGAGCGGGGGTGATCATGGACCTGACCAGCTGGGTGTCCGACGCTCTGGGCGGGTCGATGGCGCTCGCCGTCCCCGTCGCGCTGCTCGCCGGCGTCGTCTCCTTCTTCTCCCCGTGCGTGGTCCCGTTGCTGCCGGGCTACCTCTCCTACATGACCGGCGTGGGTGCCGCCGACCTCGCCGCCGGCCACCGGCGTGGTCGGATGCTGCTGGGCACGGTGTTGTTCGTGCTGGGCCTCGCGGTCGTCTTCGTGGCCACCGGCGTGGTCTTCGGCACGGTGGGCCAGCTGCTGGTGGCGCACCAGCAGCTGATCACCCGGGTGCTCGGGGTGGTGATCATCGTGCTGGGCCTGGCCTTCGCCGGCGTGATCGGTCTCGGCAACGCCGAGCTGCGGATCCAGCGACTGCCCGCGGCCGGGCTGGCCGCGGCCCCGGTGCTCGGCGCGGTGTTCGCGCTCAGCTGGACGCCCTGCATCGGACCGGCCCTGGCCGTGGTGCTCAACCTCGGGCTGAACGAGGGGACCGCGGTCCGGGGCGGGGTGCTCGGCTTCGCGTACGCGCTGGGTCTGGGCATCCCGTTCGTGGTCGCCGGAGTGGCGTTCGGGGCGATGACGCGTACGGTCGGTTTCCTGCGGCGACACCAGGTGGCCGTGATGCGGATCGGTGGGCTGATGATGGTGGCGGTCGGGCTGCTGCTGGTGACGGGTCTGTGGGACCAGCTGATGGCTCGGCTGACCGTCTGGGTCGGCAGCTACGTGACGGTGATCTGATGACGGGCCTGATGCGCTGATGACGGACGTGGAGACCAGACCCGAGACCCAGCCCGGGCCGGGCGGCAGCAGCGGTCGTGGCGGCGACGACGATCGCCGCCCGGGACCGGCCCCCGCCCTCGGCTTCCTCGGCGGGCTGCGCTGGTTGTGGACGCAGCTCACCTCGATGAGGACCGCGCTGATCCTGCTGTTCGCCCTGGCGGTGGCGGCGGTCCCGGGATCCCTGATCCCGCAGCGCGACGTGAGCCCGATCCGGGTCAGCGACTTCATCGACCAGCACCCGACCCTCGGTCCGATCTACGACAAGGTCGGTCTGTTCAACGTCTTCACCTCGGCCTGGTTCTCCGCGGTCTACCTGCTGCTCTTCGTCTCGCTGGTCGGCTGCATCATCCCGCGGGTGCTGGTCTACGCGAGGGCGCTGCGGACCCCACCTCCGCGGACGCCGCGGAACCTGTCCCGGCTGCCCGCGTACGCGACCGCCCCGGCGCCGGTGGACGAGACCGACGACGACGTGCTCGAGCTGGCCGCGGTCACCCTGCGCGGCGCGCGCTACCGGGTGGTCCGGCGCGATGACTCCGTGGCCGCCGAGCGCGGCTACCTGCGGGAGGCCGGGAACCTGGTCTTCCACCTCAGCATGCTGACCCTGCTGGTCGGGGTGGCGATCGGCGGCCTGTACGGCTTCCGGGGCACCAGCGTGGTCATCGTCGGCCAAGGCTTCGCCAACAACATCACCCAGTACGACGACCTGACCACCGGCGCCTGGTTCTCCGACGACCAGCTGCAGCCGTTCACGATCGGTGTCAAGCAGTTCCGGGTGGCCTTCGAGACCGGGCCGGTGCAGACCGGGGCGGCGCGGCAGTTCGAGCTCGACACCGAGGTGACCGACCGGCCGGGAGCGACTCCGTACGCGAAGACGATCGAGGTCAACCACCCGCTCGACGTGGACGGCACCACCGTGCACCTGATCGGCCACGGGTACGCGCCGGTGGTGACGGTCAAGGACGCAGGAGGCGACGTCGCGTTCTCCGGGCCGGTGGTGTTCCTGCCCCAGGACGGCAACTTCACCTCGGCCGGGGTGATCAAGGCCCCGGACGGTCGGCCCGAGCGGCTCGCCTTCGAGGGCATCTTCGCGCCCACCGCCAAGGTCGACGCGATGGGGCCGCGCTCGCTGTTCCCCGACGCGCTCGACCCGGCGCTCTACATCAACGTGTGGGCCGGACCGCCGAAGGCCGAGACCGGGCAGCCGGAGAACGTCTACTCCCTGGACACCGCCGGGCTGACCCAGCTCAAGGACGCCAAGGGTGAGCCGCTGCGGGTGCTGTTGAAGCCGGGGACCAGCTTCACGCTGCCCGACGGCAAGGGCTCGATCGAGATGACCGGCGTCGCCCGTTGGGTCAAGCTGCAGCTCAGCGACACTCCCGGAGTCGGGATCGTGCTCGGGTCGATAGCCGCCGCGGTCCTGGGACTGTGCCTGTCGCTGTTCGTCCGGCCGCGCCGGGTCTGGGTGCGGGTGCGGGCTGCCGAGGGTGGACCTAGGCTGATCGAGGTGGGCGGACTGGACCGGGCCGATGCCCGAGCCGGACTGAACGAGGACGTCGACGAGCTCGCCGCGAGGCTGGGTCCGGAACCGGCGGTGCAGGAGCCCGAGGACGACACGTCCGTGGCTGGGTCGAAGGAGAAGGCATGAATCTCGAGTACTACTCCAGCGCGGCGCTGGTCACCTCGGTGGTGGTCTACCTGCTGGCCATGACCGCGTACGCCGCCGAGTGGGCCGCCGCGCGCAAGGCACCGGTCGAGGAGTCCGTCGGCGAGCGGGAGCTGGTCGGTGTCGGGGCCCGGAACGCGGCGCGCAGCGAGGGTCCGCCCTCGCCGGCTGCCCCCGCGTCGGACGCGTCCGTCGAGCAGCGCATGGCCGAGATGAAGGTCGAGCTGTGGGGCCGCATCGGCGTCGCCCTGACCGCCGTCGGCTTCCTCTGCAGCGTGGTCGGCACGGTGCTGCGAGCGCTGGCGGCGGGTCGTCCCCCGTGGGGCAACATGTACGAGTTCACCATCACCGCCATGGTCTTGATCGTGGGCGTCTACCTGGTGATGGTCTGGCGGACCGGTGCCCGCTGGCTCGGTCTGCCGGTGTCACTGCTCGCGGCCGTGGGCAACGGGCTCGCGGTGACGGTGTTCTACGTGGCGGTGGCCCCGTTGGTGCCGGCGCTGCACTCGGTCTGGTTCGTCATCCACATCTGCGCGGCCGCCGTGGCGGGTGCGGCCTTCAACATCGGCGGCCTGCTGACCGTGCTGTTCCTGCTCCGGCAGCGGGCCGAGAAGCGCGGCACGGTCGACGGCTACCTCCGTCGGATCCCGACCGCCCGCAAGCTCGACCTCTACGCGTACCGGTTCATGGCCTTCGCCTTCCCGCTGTGGACGTTCACGGTGGCGGCGGGCGCGATCTGGGCCGAGTACGCCTGGGGTCGCTACTGGGGCTGGGACCCGAAGGAGACCTGGGCGCTGGTGACCTGGGTGGTGTTCGCCTGCTACCTGCACGCCCGCTCCACCGCCGGCTGGCGGGGCACCCGCGCGGCGGTGATCGCCCTGATCGGGGTCGCGTCCTTCTGGTTCAACTTCGTCGGCATCAACCTGCTGGTGTCGGGTCTGCACTCGTACGCGGGTATCTGACGGATCAGTGCGGCGGATGCAGGGCGCTGTGCGGTGCACCCAGGTGGTGCAGGAGCGCGTGAGCGGCGGCATCTGACAGCCGCCAACGGCTGAACCTGCCGTCACGGACGTTGGTGACCAGACCCGCCTCGCGCAACGAGACCAACGACTGGGTCACCGTGTTGGGGGGCAGGGCGGTGGCCGCCGCGAGGGTCTTGACCGGCGACCCGGGGGCGGCGTGGATGGCGATCAGCAGCTCGAGGCGGGTCGGGTCGGAGAAGGCTGCCAGCCGGTCCACGACATCGGGCAGGTCCTCGCCCGCGACGGCGACGGCCTCGCGGGCCACCTGCTCCGCGTCCGTCTCCGTCACCCTGCATCCTCCTGAACCCTCGCCGTCGATGGACATGTGTTTACTCGGACACACATTGTCCGTAGGGTCCCAGCATGAGGACCTCGGCCATGCGGCACTCATGAGCAAGGCTGCCACGACCACGCAGCCGGCGCCATCGGCGCCCACCTCCGGCTGGCGCTCGCTGCTGACCACCGACGGCCGAGCGTCGCGCTCCTTCCGTTTCCGGGTGGGGTCGGCCTTCGCCGCGATCATCGGGCTGCATCTGCTCGGACTGGGACTGCTCACCATCGGGGTGGCCTACGGTGCCGCCGGGGCGGTGACGATCGGGGTCGCCGCCATCGCGTACTTCCGCGGTCTGGTGCACTCCTACGACTTCGACCACGTGTCCATGATCGACAACTCGACCCGCAAGTTCGTGGCCGAGGGGCGCAATCCCGCCAGCGTGGGCCTGGCGTTCTCGGCCGGTCACTCGACGGTGGTGGTCCTCAGCGGGATCCTGGTGATCGCCGGCGCCGGGATCGTGCGCACGGCGCTCGACGAGACGTCCGGCCTCGCCCGGACGCTGGGCATCATCGGCCTCAGCGTCTCCGGCCTCTATCTGCTGCTGGTCGCCCTCTCGAACCTGGCCACGTTCGTCCAGGCGCTGCGGCTGAAGCGGGCCCTGGCCGCCGATCCCGCGCTCGTGATCGACCCGGCGGCCCTCACCCCGCGTGGCCCCGCCGCCCGGGTGATGACGGCGCCGCTGCGACGGATCCGTCATCCCCGGCACGTCTACGTGATCGGCTTCCTGTTCTCGCTCGGCTTCGACACCAGCAGCCAGATCGGCTTGATGATCTTGACCGGGGGTGCCGCGCTGGCCGGCGCGCCGGTGATCTCGCTGCTCTGCCTGCCGATCCTGTTCACCGCGGCGATGACCCTGGGGGACACGCTGAACGGCCTGATGATGCTGAAGATGTACACCTCGGCTCAGGACGACCCGGCCCGCAAGATCAACTACAACCTGGTGATCACCGGGGTGGGGATCGTCTCCGGACTCCTGGTGGGGACCATCGCCGCCGCCACCCTGCTCACCGAGCAGGGTGGGCTCGACCTCGGCTTCCTGACCTCGATCGCCGAGGCGAACACCGAGTACGCGGGCTACCTGCTGGCCGGTCTCTTCGCCGCCATCGGCCTCTCGGCCTGGCTGCTCTGGCGACGGGCGAAGCCGGCCCTCTGACCGGTCCCGGCGCCGGTCCGGGGCGCGCCGGTGGCTCTCTTGATCAGTCCCGCGCGAAGCCCGCTCGGCGCCACGCGGCGTAGCCACCGATCAGGTCGGTGGCCCGCCAGATCCCCAGCTCCTGCAGGGCGGCCGCGGCGAGGCTGGAGGTGTAGCCCTCCTGGCAGACCACGATCACCTCCAGGTCGTACGCCGCGTAGCTCAGTCGTGCCTCGCAGGTGGGGTCGAACCGCCACTCCAGCACGTTGCGCTCGATCACCACCGCCTCGGGGAGCTCGCCCTCGGCGGCCCGCTGGGCGGCGGGCCGGATGTCCACCAGCACCGCGCCGCGTTCGCCGTACGCCTGCCGGGCCTGACCGGCGGTCAACCGCACCAGGCGGGACCGGGCGTCGGCGAGCACCTCGTCGATCGACCGGGTGGGCCGACGGGCCGCGGGGGGCGTCGACCAGACGGGCCAGGCCGGGCGGATGGGCACCGCCCGGTGATCCTCGTGCGCCGCGACGCTCACCAGTTCACCCCGATGAGCTGGGAGCCGGTCTGCCACAGCTGCGGGCCGTCCTCGGCGTAGCTGTTCATCTCCACCAGGGCGGGGGAGTAGACGTGGATGCTGACGGCCGGCTCCAGACCGTTGTTCGTGACCTTGTGGATGTGCTTGGTGCCGAAGGCGCGCAGCGAACCGTCTGCGAGCTGCCGCGGCTCCTCGACGATGCGGGGCGGCCCGACCTGGCTCACCGTGGCGGTGCGCTCGGTGAGCTCGCCCCGGACCACCGCGAACGCCCCGGCGCTGCCGCCGTGGTCGTGCCAGTCGGTGCCCTGACCGGGCACCCAGGTGAGCAGCCAGGCCTCGAAGTCGGTCTCGTTGGCCAGCCGGGCGTAGTAGCGGGAGATCGGGTCGTAGCGGACCAGCCGCTCCCACAGCTCGTGCTGACCGGCGAGGCGGGTCGCGATCTCGACGAGGTTGTGGTGCGGCCGGGTCTTCCGGGCCGACCTGTTCTTGGCCGGGTTCTTCTGGGCCTGCTGGTTCTGCGCGTGCGTGTTCTCTGAGAGGGGGAAACGGGACATGACGGTGCGTTCTCTTCCGGGTGTGCGGCGCTCGGCCGCGAGTGGGCGTACGGGCTGGTCAGGCTGCGCGTACGCACCGACAGGCCGCGCTCGTCACCCGGAGCAGATCGACGTGTCGTCGGGAGTGCAAGGTCTCGTTCATCGTGGTTCTCCTCGGTTCGACGCTTGCCGATCGAGGTCCGATCGGCCCGGTCCTCACCCGGGGCACCCCGCCGTCGCAGGAGGGTTGCCGGCCAGCGAGCCGGGGCTTGACGCTGACACTCATGACCTGCCCCAGAAACTAGCCGGTTCGCTCCGCGAACACAATCCCCTGTCTCACCATAGGAAATGCAGGGATCAACTGCGCTGGTGCTGCAGCACACGCGCAGTCGCGTGTCCCCGACTTCGCTGGTGCTGCAGCACCCGCGCAGTTGCCCGTCCCCGACTTCGCTGGTGCTGCAGCACACGCGGAGTTGATCGGCGCCGGGGTCGCGGGCGGGCCTGGCACCATGGGGGCGTGCCTGAGACCCGACATGTCGACCTGTGCCTCATCGGCAGCGGATCGGCCAACTCGATCCCCGACGATCGGTTCGACGGCCAGAGCATCGCGCTGGTGGAGGGCGGCACCTTCGGCGGCACCTGCCTCAACGTCGGCTGCATCCCCACCAAGATGTACGTGCACCCGGCGGACCTGGCCCGCATGCCCGAGCACGCCGGTCCGCTCGGGGTGGACCTGACCCTGGACCGGGTGCGGTGGGCCGAGATCCGCGATCGCATCTTCGGCCGGATCGACCCGATCTCCGCGGACGGCGAGCGCTACCGGGCGGAGAGCCGCAACATCAGCCTGTTCCGTCAGTACGCCCGGTTCGTCGACTACTCCCGGCTGCGGCTCGATGACGGCACCGAGATCACCGCGGACCGGTTCGTGATCGCCACCGGCAGTCGGGTGCGGATCCCGACCGTCGACGGCTTGGCCGAGACCCCGTACGAGACCTCCGACACGGTGATGCGGCTGCCGGAGCTGCCGCGCTCGATGATCATCGTCGGAGCGGGGTACGTCGCCGCAGAGTTCGCCCACGTGTTCTCCGCGTACGGGACCGAGGTCACCGTGGTCGCGCGCAGCGCCGCCCTGCTCCGCCACGAGGACGCCGAGATCTCGCGCCGGTTCACCCGAGCCCTGGGCGAGCGGGTCGAGCTGCGCCTCCGGCACGTCCTCCGCGGTGCCCGGCGCACCGAGGGGGGCGGCGTCAGCCTCGACGTCGAGGGTCCGGAGGGCCCGTCGACCCTGACCGCCGAGGTGCTGCTGCTCGCCACCGGGCGGATACCCAACGGCGACCGGCTGGACCTCGCCCGGACCGGCGTCACCACGGACGACGACGGCTACGTGATCGTCGACGAGCACCAGCAGACGGTGCGCTCCGGCATCTTCGCCCTCGGCGACGTCAGCTCCCACCACCAGCTCAAGCACGTGGCCAACCACGAGGCCCGGGTGGTGCAGCACAACCTGCTGCACCCGACGGCGATGATCGCCGCGGACCACCGGTTCGTGCCGCACGCCGTCTTCTCGTCCCCGCAGGTCGCCTCCGTCGGGCTCACCGAGGAACAGGCCTTCCAGCGGGGCGTCTCCTACGTCGTCGGGCAGACCGAGTACGCCTCGACGGCGTACGGCTGGGCGATGGGGGAGACCGGGGAGCACCTGGTCAAGGTGCTCGCCGACCCCGCCACGGGGCTGCTGCTCGGGGCGCACCTGATCGGTCCGGAGGCATCGTCGCTGATCCAGCCGCTGATCCAGGCGATGAGCTTCGGGCTGCGGGCCGACGAGGTCGCCCGGGGGCAGTACTGGATCCATCCCGCCATGGCCGAGGTGGTGGAGAACGCGCTGCTCGCGCTGCGGCTCGACCGGCCGGCGGGATGACCGTCGAACGGACGAAGATCGGCCCAGGCACCCCGGCGTCGGTGGTCGTTGCCTGTTGCCTGGCTCTCGCCGCCTGCGGCACGCCGGGCGCGACCACCTCGCCGACCGACACCCTCCCGAGCCCGACCCCGCCGGGTCTGAGCTCGGCCAGCGCCAGTCCGTCCGGCCCGGCTTCGTCCAGTCCGACTTCGTCCAGCCCGACTTCGTCCAGTCAGACTCCGTCCGGCCCTGCGTCGACCGCCGGCACCCCACTGACGGCGCCGGTCCCGACCCAAACCCCCACCCCGATCCGCTGCGCGGGCCTGGCGGGGTCGCTCAGTCTCCGGGACCAGGTCGGACAGCTGATGATGGTGGCCGTCTCCTCCGCCGGTGTCAGCTCCTCGGCGGCGACCGCCATCGACGACAGCCGGGCCGGGTCGATCCTGCTGCTCGGCAACACCACGGCGGGCGCCGCCCGGGTGTCCGGGGTGGTCGACCGGGCCCGCGCCGCGGCCCGTACCCCCAAGGGCATCGACCCGATGCTGGCCGCCGACCAGGAGGGCGGCCAGGTGCAGCGGTTGCAGGGCAAGGGCTTCGACCGCATCCCCTCCGCTCAGCGTCAGGCCGAGCAGTCGCCGTCGGAGCTGAAGAGCGACGCGACCAGGTGGGGACGGCAGCTGAAGCGAGCCGGCATCGACGCCGCCCTGGCTCCGGTCGCCGACGTGGTGCCGAAAGACCTGCAGGACCGCAACCAGCCGATCGGGGTGCTGCGACGGGGCTACGGATCGAGCCCGGCGGCGGTGGCCCGGCACGTGGTCGCGTTCGTGGAGGGGATGGATGCTGCGGGTGTCGCGACGTCGATGAAGCACTTCCCGGGTCTCGGTCGGGTCCGTGGCAACACCGACTTCACCGCCGAGGTGGTCGACCGCACCACCACCCGCCGCGATCCCTCGCTGAAGCCGTTCGCGGCCGGCGTCGACGCCGGCGCGGACATGGTGATGATGTCCTCGGCCTACTACGCCGAGATCGATCCGGACCGGCGGGCCGCTTTCTCCCCGACCGTGATCAAGGGCATGCTGCGGGGCGACCTGGGCTTCACCGGGGTGGTCATCTCCGACGACCTGGCCGCCGCCGCCATGCGGGACGTCAGCCCCGGTCAGCGGATGCTGCGGTTCGTCCGAGCCGGCGGCGACCTGGCCATCGTCGGTGACCCGGGCCTCGCGGCCACGATGGCCGACAGCGTGGTCGAAGCAGCCAGGGACGACCCGAAGCTGGCCGCGGCGATCGAGGCGTCGACCGTACGGGTGCTGCAGCTCAAGGACCGCCGAGGGCTGGCCGACTGCTGACCGCGACGGCGGTCAGGCGGCGGTGGTCACGTGTCGGCCGGTCGGCTCTCGGAGGTCAGCCGTCGACTTTCAGGGCGGCCAGGGAGTCGCGGGCCGGTTTGACCAGCTCCGGTTGGGTGTCCGGGATCGAGGCGTAGTAGAGCCCGGACGTCGCGCCGGCGTTGACCACGGCCACGATCAGCAGCTCGCCCTTGGCGACGAGACCGGGGATGTCGAAGGAGAGCTTCGACTCCACCAGCCACCCCTCGTGTCCGTCGACCGTCAGGGCCTTGCTGACCTGCACGTCGCTGGCCACCGCGTTGTTGCCGTAGAACTCGCCCAGGATGCAGCGGACCACGATCTGCGCGCCCTGCTCGGGGGTGTAGAAGCCGTCGCCGGCCATCAGCTCGGCCACCAGGATCGAGGCCACCCAGCTGCTGCCGTTCCCGTCGTAGTTGGTCTGGTCGGTGACCATCTGCTTCTGCACGTCGCGGCCGAACGGGACCCGGTCGTCGGTCTCGGGTGACCCCCAGGGCGCCCCCAGTCGTGGGTACGAGATCGGCCCGCCGTGCACCCGACCGTCGTTCGGGTCGGCGCTGGGCTGACCGGTGCTGGGCTCCGCCGAGCTGGTCGGGCAGACGTCCTGGGACGACTGGCCGGGCCCCGCTCCGCTGGTCCCGCTGCTGCCGCCGATGGCCCGGACGGCGATCACGCCGACCACGATGATCACCACCAGCAGCGCGGCCGCGGCGATCCACCAACCGACGGGCGACTTCTTCTGCTGAGCGGTCTGGAAGCTCGCGTACGCCCCGGGCTGACCCTGCCCGTACGCGGTCTGCCCGTACCCACTCTGCTGCCCGTACGGGTTCTGGCCGGACTGCGCGTACGGGTTCTGGCCCGCCGCCGACCCTCCGCCGCCCTGCATGCCCTGGACGAGACCCTGGGCCGGGGGCGGGGCCTGTGGGTTCGGCGAGGTGGCCGCGGACCAGGCCTGCCCGTCCCAGTAGCGGTACAGGTTCGCGACGCCACCCGGATCGGGATACCAGCCTGCCTGCGTGCTCACGTAAGCGAGTTTAGGTGGGCGCAGGCGGTCAGCGGGCAGGAGCGGGGAGGTGCGTGACCCGTACGGTCGCGGTCAGCGCCGCGCCGAGCACCGAGAACACCGCGGCCGCCACGAACAGCAGCCAGAACCCACCCACCGCGGCGATCAGGCCGGCCCCGACCAGCGGGCCCAGCAGCTGGCCCAGGTTGGCCGCCACGTTCACGATGCCGAGGTCCTCGGCGTTCGCGTCGTCACCGGGCAGCAGGTCGGTGGCCAGGGCCAGGCCGCCGGCGTTGAAGATCCCGTAGCCGACGCCGATCAGGGCCGCGGCGACCAGGGTGACCGGCAGGGTCGGGGCGATGGCGATGATCAGCGCGGCCAGGGCCTGGAGGAGGGCCGAGACGACCACCATCGGTTTCCGTCGGCCGGTGCGATCCGAGACGATCCCGCCGACCACCGACGCGGCCACCACGAACACCGTGTAGACCACGATCAGCAGCAGCAGGTTGCTCTCCGCCTCGGACGGCGACTGGCCGATGCCGAACATCAGGAAGAACAGCAGCAGCCCGGTGCCCAGGGCGTTGCCCAGGTTGCCCGCCAGTCGGCCGAGCAGCATCCGGAGGAAGTTGCGGTCTCTCACCACGTCGGAGCCGGCGCTGGTGCCGGGCGCGTGCGAGCCCGGGGCCGCTCCCTCAGGCGCCGGGTCGGGGAGCAGCAGGGCCCCGAGAGTGCCGCCGACCGCCATCAGCCCGGCCAGCAGCAGGTAGCCGCCCAGCAGCCCGACCCCGGACACCACGACCACTCCGACGCCCAGCACGATGCCGACGGCCTGCGCGGAACCGACAGCGGCCGACCCCGCTCCTCGCTGGTCGGTCAGCTGGTCGGCGATCAGGGCGGTGAACGCCGACGAGGCGACCGCGAAGCCCACCATCACCCCGATCCAGGCGCCGCCGACCGCCAGCGGGCCGCGGGCGACCGCGAGCCCGAGCAACGACGCGGAGGCCAGCGCCGTGCCGGCCAGGGCCCAGGGTCGACGCCGTCCCAGACGAGCACGGGTGCGGTCCGACAGCGCACCGGCGACCGG
Organism: uncultured Actinomycetota bacterium; assembly: GCA_963794405.1. Classification (GTDB taxonomy): domain Bacteria; phylum Actinomycetota; class Actinomycetes; order Propionibacteriales; family Propionibacteriaceae; genus Microlunatus. The sequence continues at coordinate 1,038,923 of CAWCDP010000009.1, read as the reverse complement.
ACCGGCGACGATCGCGGCCAGACCGCCGACTCCGAGCACGAGCCCGGACTGCACCACACCGCGGATCCAACCGTCGGCGTCACCGGGGGTGTTCAGCTGCAGCGGGATCAGCAGCTGCAGGGGAGTGAGCTGCACCGTCCACAACGCCACCCAGGCCACCGTGAACGGAGCGAACCAGGCGGCACCGACCCGCCGGGAACGCGACGTCGGCGCGGCGGCAGGCGACGACGATGACACGCGCGCACGGTATCGGTGCTGGTCGCTCCCCGGGGCCGATTCCTCAGTTCCGGGCCCGAACAGACGTCGAGCCCCGCCCGGATGACTCCGGACGGGGCTCGCGCAGCGCGTGAGGATCAGCCGAAGCGACCGCTGATGTAGTCCTCGGTCGCCTTCTGCTCGGGGTTGGAGAAGATCTTGTCCGTCGTCCCCATCTCGATCAGCCGGCCGGGCTTGCCCTGGGCGGACAGGTTGAAGAAGGCCGTCATGTCGCTGACCCGCGCCGCCTGCTGCATGTTGTGGGTCACGATGACGACGGTGTAGTTCTCCTTGAGCTCACCGATCAGGTCCTCGATGGCCAGCGTGGAGATCGGGTCGAGGGCCGAGCACGGCTCGTCCATCAAGATCACCTCGGGCTGCACCGCGATGGCCCGAGCGATGCACAGCCGCTGCTGCTGGCCACCGGACAGACCCGAGCCCGGCTTGTCGAGACGGTCCTTGACCTCGTTCCACAGGTTGGCGCTGCGCAGCGAGCTCTCCAGCAGCTCCTTGCTCTTGGACGTCGACATCCGCTGGTTGTTGAGCCTCACCCCGGCCAGCACGTTGTCGCCGATCGACATGGTGGGGAACGGGTTGGGCCGCTGGAACACCATGCCGACCTGACGCCGTACCCGCACCGGATCGACGCCCGGACCGTAGAGGTCGTCGCCGTCGAGCTTGACCGAGCCCTCGACGTAGGCCTTGGGGATCACCTCGTGCATCCGGTTCAGGGTCCGCAGGAAGGTCGACTTGCCGCAGCCGGACGGACCGATGAAGGCCATCACGGTGCGCGGCTCGACGGTCAGCGAGACGTCCTCGACCGCCTTGAAGTTGCCGTAGTAGACGTTGAGGTCGTTGACCTCGATGCGCTTGGACATGAGAGCTGGGTTGCCTTTCGTTCTTCGCTCAGCGCCCGGCCTTGGGGGCGAACTTGGCCGCAACCAACCGCCCCGCAAGGTTCAGGATCATCACGATCAGGATCAGGGTCAGCGCGCCGGCCCAGGCGCGATCGAGATAGGCCGAAGCCGGGTTGCCCTGGTCGATGTAGGACCGGTAGACGAACACCGGCAGCGTCATCATCGGGCCGCTCAGCGGGTTGTTGTTCAGGCTCTGGGTGAAGCCGGCCGCGATCAGCAGCGGTGCGGTCTCACCGATCACCCGGGCCACCGCCAGCATCACGCCGGTGACGATGCCGGCCAGCGCCGTCGGCAGCACCACCTTGACGATGGTCAGCCACTTCGGCACCCCGAGCGCGTACGAGGCCTCCCGCAGCTCGTTCGGCACGATCTTGAGCAGCTCCTCGATGGAGCGCACCACGACCGGGATCATCAACACGGTCAGGGCCACCGCGCCGGCCAGTCCGGACTTGGTGCCCGGGCCGAAGAACAGCACGAACAGCGCGTACGCGAACAGGCCCGCCACGATGGAGGGGATGCCCGTCATCACGTCGACGAAGAAGGTGATCGAGCGGGCCAGCGCTCCGGTGCCGTACTCCACCAGGTAGATGGCGGCCAGGAGGCCGATCGGCACCGAGATCAAGGTGGCGATGCCGGTCACCCAGAGCGTCCCCGTGATCGCGTGCACGGCGCCGCCGCCCTCGCCCACCACGTTGCGCATCGAGTACGTGAAGAACTGCAGGTCGAACCGCTCGGACCCCTTCTGGACCACCGAGATCACCAGCGAGATCAGCGGGAGCAACGCCAGGCCGAAGGCACTGGTCACCGTGATGGTCGCCAGCCGGTCCTTGGCCTTGCGGCCGCCCTCGACGACCAGCGAGGCGGCCATCATGATGGCGGTGAAGATCAAGGCGCCGACCAGCAGGATCCGGATGAAGCCCGGCGAACCGGCGGCGAAGAACAGGGTGGCCGAGATCAGCAGGGCGACGGTGAGGACGACCCCGGTGGTCCAGGACGGCAGTCGCCCGGCGGTCAGCTTGACCGGCTTCAGGGTGGGGGTTGCGGTGGTCATCAGTTGGCTCCCGAGAACTCTTTGCGCCGGTTGACGATGCCGCGGGCGATCATGTTCACCGCGAGGGTGATCACGAACAGGACCAGACCGGTGGCGATCAGCTGGTTGACCCCGAGTCCGTACGACTCCGGGAAGCTGAGCGCGATGTTGGCCGCGATCGTGCTGGGGTTCTGTGAGGTCAGCAGAGCGAAGGAGATGATGGCCGACGGCGACAGGACCATCGCGACGGCCATCGTCTCGCCGAGGGCGCGGCCGAGGCCGAGCATGGAGGCGGACACGATGCCCGGGCGGGCGAACGGCAGGACGGCCATCCGGATCATCTCCCAGCGGGTCGCGCCGAGCGCCAGGGCGGCTTCCTCGTGCAGGCGCGGGACCTGGAGGAACACCTCCCGGCTGAGCGCGGTGACGATCGGCAGGATCATCACGGCCAGCACCACGGCCACCGTGAGGACGGTCCGCCCGGTGCCGGACGCGGGACCGGCGAACAGCGGGATGAAACCGAGCTGCTCACTCAGCCAGACGAAGACCGGCTGCAGAGCGGGCGCCAGCACGCCGATACCCCACAGGCCGTAGACCACCGACGGGACCGCGGCGAGCAGGTCGATCACGTAGCCGAGCCCGGCGGCCAGTCGACGGGGCGCGAAGTGTGAGATGAACAAGGCGATGGCGATGGCCACCGGCACGCCCATGATCAACGCCAGGATCGCGGTCCAGACGGTGCCGAAGATCAACGGGGCGACGAACTGGGGGAAGGGGCCGTACGGCAGCTGGTCCGCCGGCGAGGTGAGGGCCGGCAGTCCCTGCCAGATCAGGAAGGCGGCCACCAGGGCCAGGATGACCAAGATCAGCGCGCCGGATCCGGTGGACAGGCCCTGGAAGACCCGATCCCCGAGTCGTCGGACCGTGCCCTTCTTGATGGTGCCCCCTCCGCCGCGGTTCTTCACGTCAGAGGGTACGGGCCCGTCACCCCCGTCGGGGATGACAGCCCGGTCGGGCTTGAGCTGCGTCATGGTGTCTCCGGGTCTCGATCAGGAGAGGGGTTGTCGCCCGCAACGGCGGTCACAGCCCGCGGCGTGGGCCGCGACCGCCGCTGCGGGACGACGGCTTCAGGAGATGGTCGCGGCCGCGGCCTCGACGTCAGCCGACAGCTTGGACGACAGCGGAGCCATCTTGGCGGTCTTCACGGCATCCTGCTGACCGGCCTCGGAGGCGACGTAGCTCAGGTAGGACTTGACGAGCTCGGCGGTCGCCGGGTCCTTGTACTTCTGGCAGGCGATCGCGTAGGACAGCAGCACGATCGGGTAGACGTCACCCTCGGCGGTGCGGTTGAGCTGGATCGTCCAGTCGTTCGCGGAGCGACCGTCGCCGGTGACCCGCTCGGAGGCGTCGACGATCGCGGCAGCGGCCTCGGCGGTCGGCTTCTGGTACTTGTCGCCGACCTTGACCTGGGCCACACCCAGCTCGCCGGCCTTGGAGGCGTCGGCGTAGCCGATGGTCCCCTTGCCGTTGGTCACCGTGTCGACCACACCGGAGGTCTGCGGGGCGGCCTCGCCACCCGGCAGGGGCCACTTGCCGTCGGGCTCGGCGGTCCACACCTTGGGGGCGGCCTCGTGCAGGTACTCGGTGAAGTTCTCGGTGGTGCCCGAGTCGTCCGCGCGGTGCACGGCGGTGATGGCCAGGTCCGGCAGGGTGGCGCCGTCGTTCAGCGCGGCGATCGCCGGGTCGTTCCACTTGGTGATCTTGCCGGCGAAGATGCTGGCCAGCGTGCTGGCGTCCAGCTTGAGGTCGCTGACGCCCTCGACGTTGTAGATCACCGCGATCGGGCTGATGTAGATCGGCAGGTTGATGGCCGTCTGGCTGGCGTCGCAGCGCGAGGCGGCCAGCGCGGAGGCGGTGATCTCCTCGGGCTTCATGGCCCGGTCGGAGCCCGCGAAGTCGGCGCCGCCCCCGGCGAACGCCTCCCGTCCGGCCCCCGAGCCGTCGGGGGAGTAGTTGACGGTCACGCCGGGGTTCTTGGTCTGGAAGGCGGCGACCCAGGTCTCCTGGGCGGTGGCCGCGGAGGAGGCGCCGATGCCGGTGAGGGTGCCGGACATGCCGGCGCTCGACTCGGTCGACCCGCCTGGGGCCGCGCCTCCTTCGTTGGCGGCGCAGGAGGACAGGGCCAGCGCGGCGGCGGTGGCGAGTGCCAGGACGGCACCCTTGCGAGAGATCTTCACTCGTTCCCCTTGTCAGACTCTGACTCAGTCTGGTTGAGCATGGGAGCCACGGTGGCTCCATGACCGGACGCTAAGGAGGCTTTCTGTCCGATCGGGGACGGTTGAATGAACAACAGACCAACGGTATTGCCCGCACTCGCTGGGCCCGCCCCCTTGCCCGGCTCCTTCGTCGTCGCTCGGAGAGGAAAGAACGCCTCTCCTCTCTCCTCCTCAGCACACCGGAGGGCGGTCCCGGCCGCTCGCGCTCGGGGTGCCCGCACTCGCTGGGCCCGCCCCCTTGCCCGGCTCCTCCGTCCGCCCCTGGCCTGAATCTCCGTCCGCCCCTGGCCTGAAATTTCGGTCATTCGACGGATATCGCGGCTCTTGACCCCGTCCGATGCAGCAGAAGCCGTCGAGTGACGGAAAACCGCAGCCGACTGGAGCCGCCACCATCCGGGGACACCCGCGAGCCGCAACACGGGGCCACGACAACCGTGGTGCCGCTCGGACGCCGGCGATCAGGCCTGTGGGCGGTAGCGCTCGATCGCGTGCACGTCGTCGGCGGTCAGGTGGGTGATCAGCATCTCACCGGTGGCCAGGGTCGCCGGGGCGAGGTCGAGAGCTTCCAGGATCGAGGGGAGCACCGGGCGGTGGACGCAGATGGCGGTCGGCAGCCCACCGGCCAGGACCCCCTCCCGGATCTTCCCGATCAGCCGGCCGACACCCTCGGGATCGACGGTGCCGATCTCCTCGGTCAAGGTGTCGTGGGTCTCGATACCGATCTTGGCGGCGGCGGCGTACGGCTCCAGGGTGCTCAGGCACCGGCTGGAGGTCGAGCTGATCAGGTTCTCGATCCCGTACGCGGTCAGGAACGGCACCAGCTGCCGGGCCTGCTTCCGGCCGCGTGCCCCGAGCGGGCGGAGGGTGTCCTTCTTCGACCAGTCCTTGCGCTCCATCGCTTTGCCGTGCCGCACCAGGATCAGGGTCGTCGTCTGCGGATGGTCCAGGTGCTGGCGGACCAGCTCCTTGTCGTGCTCGAAGCTGAGCCGCTGCAGGGCCGCCTTCATCGGCAGCCAGGACACGACGTCGACCTCGTCGTCGGGCGCCCGCTTGATCACCTCGAGCGGCTGCCCCGACCAGTAGCGGACCTCCTTGGTCGACCCTGAGCTCAACGGATAGAGGACCTTGTCCAGCGGCGCCTGCAGCCGGATCGTCACCCCGGTCTCCTCGCGCACCTCGCGGGCCGCCGCGGCCACCACCGACTCACCGGCCTCCACCTTGCCCTTGGGCAGGGTCCAGTCCTTGTACCGATCGCGGTGGATGATCAAGATCTCCGGGTCCTTGCCCGGACGGACCCGGCGGACCACAGCGCCGCCGGCGAGGACGGCCTTCTTGTCCTTGCGGCTCACGGGCTGCTCACTTCGCCGCTCTGCATCGACTGCTCACTTCGCCGCTCGACGCCGGCTCTTGACGCTGATCAGGTGGGCCTGCATGTCCGTCAGCGGCTCACCGTCGGCGTCGACGGTGCGTTGGGTCCAGGACCCGTCCGGGTTCAGCCACCAGGCCGCGGTGCCGGGGTCGAAGGCCAGGTCGAAGAGCCCCTCGATCTCGCTCACGTGGGTCGGGTTGGTGATCGAGGCGAGCACCTCGACCCGGCGATCCAGGTTGCGGTGCATCAGGTCCGCCGAGCCGATGCCGACCGACGGCTGCCCGTCGTTGGCGAACCAGAACAGCCGGCTGTGCTCCAGGAACCGGCCCAGGATGCTGCGGACCCGGATGTTCTCGCTCAGCCCCGGGACGCCCGGCCGGATGGTGCAGATCCCGCGCACCCACAGATCGACCGGCACGCCGGCCTGGGACGCCCGGTAGAGCGCGTCGGACACGGTCTCGTCGACGAGGGAGTTCACCTTGATCTTGATGCCCGCCGGCTTCCCGTCCTCGTGGTTGGCGATCTCGTTGTTGATCCGGTCCAGCAGCCCGGTGCGGATGCCGTGCGGAGCGACCAGCAGCCGGCGGTACTGCGTCTCCTGGCTCATCCCCGACATGTGGTTGAACAGGCGACCGATGTCGTCGGTGATGATCGGGTTGGCGGTCAGCAGTCCCATGTCCTCGTACAGCCGGGCGGTCTTGGGGTTGTAGTTCCCGGTGCCGATGTGGGCGTAGCGGCGCAGCCCGTCGGGCTCGTCGCGGACCACCATGGACAGCTTGCAGTGCGTCTTCAGCCCGAGCAGCCCGTAGACGACGTGGCAGCCGTGCTGCTCCAGGCGCCGGGCCCAGGCGATGTTGGCCTGCTCGTCGAAGCGGGCCTTGATCTCCACCAGGGCGAGCACCTGCTTGCCCTGTTCGGCGGCCTCGATCAGGGCGTCGATGATGGGGGAGTCGCCCGAGGTCCGGTAGAGCGTCTGCTTGATGGCCAGCACCTGCGGGTCGTCGGCGGCCTGCTCGATGAAGCGCGTGACGCTGGTCGCGAACGAGTCGTACGGGTGGTGCAGCAGCACGTCGCGCTGCTTCAGGGCCGCGAACATGTCGGCCGGCTGAGCCGTCTCGACCTCGGCCAGGTGCGGGTGGGTGGCGGGCAGGAAAGCCGGGTACTTCAGCTCGGCCCGGTCCAGGTCGGTGAGGGAGAAGAGCCCGCGCAGATCGAGCGGACCCGGGAGCGGCGAAGACCTCCTTCTCGCTGATGTCGAGCTCGGTGGTCAACAGCTCGAGCATCTTCGGGTCGATGTCGTCCTCGACCTCCAGCCGCACCGGGGGCCGACCGACCTTGCGTCGCAGCAGCTCGCGCTCGAGGGCGACCAGCAGGTTCTCGGCGTCGTCCTCCTCGACCTCCACGTCCTCGTTGCGGGTCACCCGGAACACGTGGTGCTGCACCACCTGCATCCCGGTGAACAGCTGATCGAGGTGGCGGGCGATCACGTCCTCCAGCGCCACGAACCGACCCTCGTCGAGCTTGACGAACCGGGGCAGCACACTCGGCACCTTGACCCGGGCGAACTGCCGGATGCCGGTCACCGGGTTCTTGACCAGCACGGCCAGGTTGATCGAGAGACCGGAGATGTACGGGAACGGGTGCGACGGGTCCACCGCCAGCGGGGTGAGCACCGGGAAGATGCGCTCGGCGAACAGCTCGCGCATCCGGTCCTTCTCGCCGTCCGCGAGCTCGTGCCAGCGCAGGATCTCGATCCCCTCCGCCGCCAGCTGGGGCCGGATCTCCTCCTCGAACACCCGGGAGTGCTCCTCGACCAGCTCGCGGGTCCGGGTCAGGATCGCCTGGTGCACCTCGCGCGGCATCAGACCGCTGACCGAGCGGACCGCCACCCCGGCCGCGATCCGGCGCTTCAGACCGGCGACGCGGACCATGAAGAACTCGTCCAGGTTGTTGGCGAAGATCGCCAGGAACTTGGCCCGCTCCAGCAGCGGCACCCGCTGGGAGTCCTTGGCCAGCTCGAGCACCCGGTTGTTGAACGCCAGCCAGGAGAGCTCGCGGTCGGAGAAGCGGTCCTCGGGCAACCCCTCGCCCTCGACCTCTCCGGCGTCCGCGACCGCACCGGTGCTGTCCAGGAGGTCGTTCGCCAGGTCGGGTGCGTTCATCGTCTCTCCAGTGCTCGCCGGGTGCAGGTGCATGGTAGTCAGCCGGACGTCTCGGCGGGGGGAGCCGGGGCGGCGTACATCACGTCGGCGGTGACGAGGGAGAAACCGTACCGGTGATAGAGCGCCAGTGCCGGCGCGTTGTCCGCCTCGACGTAGAGGTCGACCTCGCTCGCCCCGGCGTCGCGCAGGTGCGCCAGACCGGCACCGAGCAGGGGGGTCCCGAGGCCGCGCACCCCGGCGGCGGGGTCCACGCCGATCACGTACACCTCGCCGGTCTCGGCACCCGGCTCGTACTTGGTCCAGTGGAAGCCGACGATCGGCGCCTCGGTGTCGACCCCGTCCCCGGTCGGTGCGGTTCGCACCGCGACGAAGAAGCCGGCCGGGTCGAACCAGGCCTCGGCCTTCCGCTGCTCCAGATCGGCACGGGTCAGCGACCCCTGCTCCGGGTGGAAGGCGAAGGCTCGCGCGTTGACCGCCAGCCACGCCTCCTCGTCCCGTCCGGGCCGGAACGTGCGGATGGTGATGCCCGCCGGCGGCTCTGCGGACGGCAGGTCCCCACTGAGCGGGCGGGCGAGGATCTGGAGGGTACGGACCGGGCGGAGCCCCATGGCTGCGGCCAGCGCCCGCGCCGCGGGTGTGTCACCGGTGGCCCAGACCCGCAGTTGGCCGGTGGTCTCGGCGGCCAGTCGACGCCACAGGGCCGAGCCGATGCCCTGCCGCCGGTGCTCGGGGTCGACCACCAGGGCGGCGACCGGACCGGACTCCTGCCCGATCGCCTGCGCGTAGCCGACCAGCTCACCCGAGTCGGCATCGCGGGCCAGCACGTGGATGACGGCCGGCTCACCGCCGTGGTCGGTGTTGCGAAGGGCGAGCAGTCCGGCTTCGTTGACCGCTGGGTGCCCGTCCCGCGCGGCAGCCGCGTCGACGAGGGCGCTCACCTGCTGCTGTTCGGCCGGGGACGGCTCGGCGGTGACGGAGAGGGTGACGGTGAGGTTGGCCGGGCGGGATTCAGCCATTCCGCCAATCTAGACGGTCGCCGCCGCGGGCGGTCACGGCCCGAGGCCCTGGAACCCCCGGGATCGCGCGCGGCTCGCGGTCGGCGCTCCGCCGCGCGCCCTATGCTCGCAGCCATGCGAGACGAGCAGTACGCCGCCGATGACGTCCCGTCGTACGGCGCGCACGAGCAGCCGGCGATCGTGTCCCGCACCCGCCGGCACCTGCGGACGACGCTGATCGGCACCGTCGTGGCGGCGCTCGGCCTGGTGTCCGCGGTGGTGGCTCTGGCCACCTATCCCGACATCGAGGGCGTCTTCCAGGGCCGCGGCTGGGCGCAGGCGATGGTCGGCTGCAGCGTGGCCATGCTGGTGCTGTGCCTGTGGCAGCACCTGTCCTGGCTCCGCGCGACAGCGGTCTGGCACGGCGACCGCCACGGCGATCTGGTGGCCGTTGTCGCGGTCTCCTGGATCCTGCAGCTGGTCTCGTACGCGGTCTCGCTGATCGGTCTGGTCGTCTGCGTCGTCGCCCTGATCGAGGTCGGGCGGTTCGCGACCACAGCGGTCTTCCTGGTGCTCTCCCTGATCGCCCTGCTGGCCGCCCAGGTCCTCGCCGGCGTCCAGTACGTCAGAGCCGAAGGCCCCCCCGGCACAGTGCCCGCCCACCTGAATGTCAGACGGGACTGAGTGGGCCCGACGCAGCCTGAAACCCAACCCTCACCGGATCCCGCGCCGCGTGCGGAGCGCACGAGGATCGGCTCGACATGCTCTTCGTCGCGCGAGCGACGGACGACGTAGCCGAGTTCGCTCAGCAGGATCCGCGCGCGATCCGGAGCGAGCACCAACAACAGTGCGACTACACCCTGCTGTCTTCGGCTTGGGCGACGAAGCGGTAACCCACGTTGCGGACGGTGCCGATGACGGACTCGTACTCGGGTCCGAGCTTGGCGCGCAGCCGGCGCACGTGCACGTCGACCGTGCGGGTGCCGCCGAAGTAGTCGTAGCCCCAGACGTCGCTGAGCAGCTGCTGGCGGCTGAACACCCGCCCGGGGTGCTGGGCCAGGTACTTCAACAGCTCGAACTCGGTGTAGGTCAGGTCGAGCTGGGCGCCGTTGAGCTTCGCGGAGTAGCCGGCTTCGTCGATGGTGATGTTGCCGGTCTGGATCAGGGGCTCCCCGGTGTTGCTGGCCGACGGCGAGGTCGCCAGCCGGATGCGGACATCGACCTCGGCCGGACCGGCGGTGTTCAGCAGGATGTCGTCGAATCCCCAGTCGGCCGACAGCGCCGCCAGGCCGCCCTCGCTGACCACGACGAGCAGCGGCGACTCCTTGCCGGTGGTCTCGATCAGTCGGCACAGGGAGCGGGCGCCGACCAGGTCACGGCGCGCGTCGAGCAGGATGACGTCCGCCGGCGGTGCGTCCAGCAAGGCGGTCGCCTCGGCCTGGGCCACCTTCACCTGATGGGGCAGCAGCTCCAGGGCGGGCAGGATCTCCGCGGACGCATGCATATCGTTGGTCAACAGAAGCAAGGTGGCCATCGAGGTCTCCTCCGACTCCATCGGGGTTAGGCGTCATGACAGCACAGGAACCACAAGACGGTCGAGAGAAGTGCCCACCGCCCGGGGCCTCGTCGCACCATGAGAATACGGCAGCGACGACGGTCGACCTGGTCTTCTGGGCCGGCGCCAAGGCAGTGGCCGGAACCGCTTCGGAACAGTGGCTCGTGCGGACGCTCGGTGAGGCTCTGCGGGCCGCCGCCGCGAGCCGGGCTCCGGACGTCCGATTCGACCGCCTGCTTGGCGTCTGCACGGTTCTGGTGGACGGTGTCGTCGTCCACCCGGAGCACTGGGACGCCGTGCTCGAAGGGCCCATCCGCGCGGAGATCCTGCCCCCCTTCGCCGGCGGCTCCAGCGGGAATCCGCAGGGAGGACCCCCGCGTCGGACGTGAACAGACGGAGAAAAACCGGTTGCGAGTGGTTGAACTCACAACCGGGCGTCTCAGTCGGCGGATGCGCGAGAGTCCAACGCGACGGGGCGCCGCGTGGATCCCGCGCTGGGTTTCACATCGTGGACGATTATCTCACCTGATGAGAAGACCCTTGGAGCGGCTGGGGGCCGCCCCTAGCCTGGACCCATGATCGCGACGACCGTGTGGGCGCTTCCGCTCACCCGCCGCCTGGCCGTTGACCACGGCCGGATGCGCTCTTCGCTCTGTCGATCTATCTGATCCACCGGATCTCTCCGGCGCTTCACCCTGCGCCCACGCGCCTCGCCGTGGCCGCGCACCCCACATCGCAGCACCGAACGTCACCTACCTACAGGAGCACAGGACATGAGCAGGCAAGAGGTACTCGTCGACGCCGACTGGGTCGCGGAGCACGCAGGCGACGCAGGAGTGGTGCTGGTCGAGGTCGACGAGGACACCACGGCATACGACGGTGGCCACATCGCCGGCGCGGTCAAGATCGACTGGAAGACCGACCTGCAGGACCCGGTCCGTCGGGACTTCGTCAACAAGGAGCAGTTCGAGGCGCTGCTCTCCGAGCGTGGCATCAGCAACGAGGACACCGTCGTCCTCTACGGCGGCAACAACAACTGGTTCGCGGCGTACGCGTACTGGTACTTCAAGCTGTACGGCCACAGCGACGCCCGGCTGCTCGACGGCGGCCGCAAGAAGTGGGAGCTCGACGCGCGTGAGCTGTCGTCGGAGTCGGTGACCCGTCCGGCCACCGAGTACAAGGCGGCCGAGCCCGACCTGGGTATCCGGGCCTTCCGGGACGAGGCCATCGCCGCGATCGGCAACCTGAGCCTGGTCGACGTCCGCAGCCCCGACGAGTTCGCCGGTCGGCTGCTCGCCCCGGCCCACCTGCCGCAGGAGCAGGCGCAGCGCGGCGGTCACATCCCGACCGCCGTCAACGTGCCCTGGAGCAAGGCGGCCAACGACGACGGCACCTTCAAGTCCGACGAGGCGCTGACCGAGCTGTACGGCAACGCCGGGCTCGACTTCGACCGCGACATCATCGCCTACTGCCGCATCGGTGAGCGCAGCGCGCACACCTGGTTCGTGCTGCACGAGCTGCTCGGCAACGAGAACGTGAAGAACTACGACGGTTCCTGGACCGAGTACGGCTCGCTCGTGGGCGTGCCGGTCGCCGTCGGCGACGAGCCCGGCGAAGCCTGACGTCTGAACCCCGACCCGGGTGTTCGCGTGAGCACCTGAGTCGGGTAGCACCACCACCCCCCGACCCCCGAAGCAAGTGAGGAACAGAACATGTGCGGAGCCACCCAAGGCGGACTGAGCGTGCAGGGCATCGACGTCACCAAGGAGGCGGTGATCCAGGGCCGCGTGCTGCGCAGCGGTGAGCCGGTCTCGAACGCCTACGTGCGGCTGCTCGACTCGACCGGTGAGTTCACCGCCGAGGTGCCGACCTCGGCCACCGGCCACTTCCGGTTCTTCGCGGGCGACGGGTCCTGGACCCTCCGTACGCTGGCCCCGGGTGCCCAGATCGACCGTCAGGTCGTGGCCGCTCGTGGCAACGTGCTCGAGGTGGATGTCCTCCTCGACGCCGTCGCCGCCTGAGGTAGTCCGCTCGATCCTGCTCGCTCGACCCGGTGAGGGCGGATGAGCAGGCACAGTTCGCGGTTCGAGGCGCCGTCCCCCTGCGGTGGTCGGCGCCTCGTTCGCGCCCGGTGAGCTCGCGTCCGGTGAGCTCGCGCTCCGGGGAGACCGGATCAGTCGGCGTCCAGGATCATCGTGACCGGCCCGTCGTTCACCAGAGCGACGGACATGTCGGCCCCGAACACCCCGGTCGCCACCTCGGCTCCCAGGGTGCGCAGAGCCGTCACGAACTCCTCGACCAGTGGCTCGCTGACCGGTCGGGGAGCCGCCGCGGACCAGGACGGTCGCCGGCCCTTGGCCGTGTCGGCGTACAGGGTGAACTGACTCACCACCAGGACCGGTGCGGCGGTGTCGGAGGCCGATCGCTCGTCGGCCAGGATCCGCAGGGTCCAGGTCTTCGCGGCCAGCTTGGCGGCGGTCGCCGCGGAGTCGGTGTGGGTGACCCCCAGCAGCACCAGCAGCCCCGGCCGGTCGAGGGCGCCCACCACCCGTCCCCCGACACTCACCGAAGCCGATGCGGCCCGTTGCACGACCGCCCGCATCAGCGTCGCCGCAGCGCGTCGACGATCTCGACCAGCTCGAGGGCGGATCTGCTGGCCGGGCCCCGACCGTGCCGGACGGTCTCGCGGGCCAGTCGGGCCAGCAGGGCGTTGACCGGCGCCGTCAGACCGTGGTCGTGGGCGACCCGGACGATCTCGCCGTTCAGGTAGTCCGTCTCGATCGAGCCGGTGCCCCGGGACAGGGACTGCCAGGTCGAGCTGCCCAGGCGCGCGTCCTCCAGCCCCGGTACGGCTTCGACGGTGAAGCCCTGCGCCCGGGCGGCCGCCTCGGTCTCGTCGTCCACCACAGTGATCTCGGCCGCGGCCAGCACGGACCGGGCCTCCGCCTCGGCCGCCGCGACCACCGGTCGCGCCGCGCCCGGGTCGTCGACCAGGGCGTCCACCACGTTCGCGATGTTGCTGATCAGCTTGCGATGCTTCCAGGCCATCACGTCCGCGGGCAGTGCGATGTCGAACGCGGCGCGGCGCCAGTCACCGGCCACCTCCTCCAGCAGCGCCTCGTCGGCCGCTCCGGCCAGCGGCGTGGGCACCCGGCCGAGATGCAGGATCCCCGACATCGGCACGCCGCGGATGATCACCTCACCCGGTTGCAGGTGCACGGCCGGCATCCAGATGCAGACGCCGAACACCCGACGCACGTACCGCGTCGCCAGCGGCTCCGCGCTCACCCCGTTGGTGGCCAGGAAGACGGGGAGCAGCTCGCCGGCGCTGCCGACCACCGCGCCGTCCTCGTCGCGGACGGGTGCGTCCGCGACCTCGGGCAGCACGTCCAGCAGCTGAGGGGTCTTGGTGGCCACCATGATCACGTCGTCGACACCCAGGGTCACGTCGGCGATCGAGCCGACGGCGGTGACGGGCAGGGTGAGGTCCTCGCGGGGGGTCCGCAGCCGCAGACCGTCTCGCTGCATGGCTGCCAGGTGCTCGCCGCGGGCGATCAGCACGGTCGGCAGGCCGGCCTGCACCAGGCGAGCGCCGATGCCGCCGCCGATCGCTCCGGCCCCGACGATCACGTACCTTCTCATTCCGCCGACCCTATGCGGCCCCGCGTTCGCCCTCGGCGAGGATCGACGGGTGAACATCGCCGTGACGTTTCGTGATCTCCAGCCGTCCGACCTGAGCGACCTGGACTGGGCCGGCGGGTCCGAGCACCTGACGGCGATCGCCGAGGTGCTGCCGCTGATGGTGGCCGACGAGGCCGACTACCTGGTCGGGGAGCTGCCGAACGGGCGCCTGGTGGCCGCCGGGGGTGCCGATCTGCGACCGGTCGCGGAGGCAGGACTGTTGTGGCAGCTGTCGGTGCACTCGTTGCTGCAGGGACTGGGGATCGGCTCTGCCCTCGTCGCCGAGCTGGAGGAGCGGATCCGCCACCGCGGTCGGACCGAGGCCAGGCTCACCGTCGAGCACGACAACCCCGACGCGGCCCGGCTCTACCAGCGACTGGGCTACCGGGAGCACGGCTCCGCCGTCGAGTCGTGGCCGGTGGCGGGCGGCCGCCGCTACGTCACCGTCACCACGGTGCTGCGCAAGCCGCTGTCGGCCTGAGCCGACACAGCTCGCGTACTTCCGTGGCGTACTCGCCTCGTCGGTGCACCGCTTGTCCGGGTCCCGTGCCTAGACTCGCGACGTGTCGCTCGTCAGCGTGTTCGCCGTCCTGCTGATCCTCGGTGTGGTCGCCCTCGGCGTCGCCGCCCTGATCGCGTTGGTGCTGCTGTTGGTCCGTGGCCGTTCCGTGGAATCCTGAACGGGTGCCTTTCGAGATCTCGTCCGACCTGAACCCCGCCCTCACCCCGCTGGCCTGGCTGCTCGGCCGCTGGGAGGGCACGGGTCGTGCCTCCTACCCCGACACCGACGACGTCGAGTTCGGCCAGCAGATCGACTTCGCCGACAACGGCGGCGACTATCTCCACTACCTCTCGCAGACCTTCGAGCTCGACGACGAGGGCAAGGCCAGCAAGCCGCTGTCCATGGAGACCGGCTTCTGGCGTCCTCAGCCGGACAGCAGTCTCGAGGTCGTCCTGTGCCAGCCGGGAGGCTACGCCGAGGTCTGGTACGGCCAGATCTCCGGCGCCAAGATCGAGCTCGCCACCGACGCCATCCTGCGCAGCGTGACCGCAGCGGAGTACA
Source organism: uncultured Actinomycetota bacterium (assembly GCA_963794405.1). Lineage (GTDB taxonomy): Bacteria > Actinomycetota > Actinomycetes > Propionibacteriales > Propionibacteriaceae > Microlunatus. Next base: position 1,023,620 of record CAWCDP010000009.1, on the reverse strand, counting down.
CCGCCGGCCAGCGCCTGTACGGCTACGTCGAGGGCGACCTGCTGTGGACCTTCGACAAGGCGGCCGACGGTCACCCCTTGCAGAACCACCAGTGGGGTCGGCTCCAGCGCGCGCAGTCCTGACCCGACGGCGCTCTCAGTCGTCGGTGCCGCGGAGGTCCCACGCCCGTCGGATGTCGGCGGACACCCGGCCGCGCGCGGAGACCGCCAGCCCCTGGCTGCGGGCCCAGGTGCGGATCGCGGACTCCTCGCCCTTCGGTCGTCGCCGACGGGCTGGCGGATCGGGTTCGGCCAGCGGGCCGCCCGGCGCGAAGGTCTCCTCGACGTCGGCGGTCGCCGCCCGGAGCTGGTGCTCGCGCAGGCAGGCACCCAGCCATCGGTAGACCCACTCCTGGGCGAGTGACCGGGTCTCGCAGAAGACGATCGGGACCGAGGGGAACCGCACCTGGGCCTCGGCCAGAGACTCCGCCACCGTCGCGCCAGAAGCGAACGCGAGCTTGAAGATCTTGCTGTAGCCGCCGTCGACGACGACGGCGGCCCGGGGGAGGCCGGCGAGGTCGGACAGCTGGTAGCTCATCTTGCCCGACAGCAGACTGCTCGACAGGTCCTCCACCGACTTGCGCTCCACGGCGGCGATCACGTCGTCGCCGTCGGTGACGGCGTAGTCACCGGCACGTAGCGGGGCCTTGCGGGTCGTCGCCTGCTGGTGGGTGAACCCGTACGCGTAGCGCTCGTGCACGTCGACCACGATGTCCAGCACCTGACCGCCGGCCCGGGCGGTCGGCAACGACACGTTCGGCCGCGCCTGCTTGGAGGTGCGGGCGGACTGCCAGAAGATCATCTCCCGGCCCCGCGCCCGGGTGATCACGAACTGCGAGCGGCTCTCCCGACCGCGGGTGAGCACCAGGTCGATGGCGGCCCCCCGGCGGGAGATGGAGCGGACCGGCAGCCGCTCGACGATCTCGGCCTGGTCCGGCCACGCCTCGGCGCGGTGGCAGTAGATCTTGGTGGTCCTCGGCCAGGTCTCCCGCGCCTTCACGACGATCCCGTGCTCGCCGAGCGGGATCCGCACGAGGTAGGGCAGGCTCGAGTCGGGTTCCGGGTTGCGCGCGATCACCAGGTCGTCCGGCACCGGACCAGTGTGACGTGCCTCGGGCGACGGTCGGGTGGTCGACCCGGCGAGTCTCGGACGCCGTCTCGGGTTCTCGAGCCGGCGACTAACCTCGACGTGTGACCCCCCCTCCTTCCGCCGTGCTGATCGAGTCCGGACTCGACGCCGGGCAGCCCTGGCACTACGGCGACCCGCTGCGCGAGCAGCGTCGGCTCGAGGCCGGCGAGGGAGCGGTCGACCTGTCGCACCGTGGCGTGCTGAGTGTCACCGGACCCGATCGGTTGAGCTGGCTGCACTCGCTCACCACCCAGCAGCTCGCCGATCTCGCCCCAGGAGTCGGGGTCACCACCTTGGTGCTCTCGCCGCAGGGGCACATCGAGCACGCCCTGTACGGGGTCGATGACGGTGAGACCTTCTGGGCGCACACCGAGCCCGGGGCCGCCGGCGCGGCGGCGACCTGGCTGGACCGGATGCGGTTCATGATGCGGGTGGAGGTCGTCGATCGGTCCGCGGAGTACGCAGTGGTCTGGGTCGCCGGCCCCGCGACCGGGGAGCGACTGAGTCGGACCGGGCCCGACTCCCTCGGGGGTCGCGAGCTCCTCGTCCCGCGGTCGGAGCTGGCGGCCACTCTGGCCGAGCACACGCCGGCCGGGCTGTGGGCGTACGAGGCCCGTCGGATCGCCGCCGGGGTGCCGCGGATCGGGCTGGACAGCGACCACCGCACCATCCCCAACGAGCTCGGACTGCTCGGCTCCGCCGTGCACCTGGACAAGGGGTGCTACCGCGGCCAGGAGACCGTCGCCCGGGTGCACAACCTGGGCCGGCCCCCCCGGCGGCTCGTCCGGCTGCACCTGGACGGCTCGACCGACACCCTGCCGCCGGCGGGTGCCGCGCTGACCCTGGATGGACGCCCGGTCGGGGTGGTCGGCGGATCCGCCAGGCACTACGAGCTCGGCCCGATCGCCCTGGGACTGGTCAAGCGCAACGTCGATCCGGCGCGCGATCTGCTGGCTGCAGGTCCCGGCGAGGACGGCGAGCCCGCCGTCGCCGCGGCGCAGGAGATCCTGGTCGACCCGGAGGTCGGCCTGCACGTTCGCGCCCGCCTCTGACCCTGCCCGCCACTCCTGCCCCCACGGCTCCTGGTCGCGACTTCTGCACCGCTTTCCACACACCACGTGGTTTTCGGTGCAGAAGTTCGGTGCACCACACAGGACTCTCGGCGCACACGACGCAGCCCTCCCTGCAGACGACACAGCTCTCCCTGCACACGACACAGGGGGAGTAGCCTCCGACAGCGTGACCGACCTCGCCTCCGCACCCCAGTCGACTCCCGCGCAGGGACCATTCGAGAGTGACCCGATCCTGGTCGAGGTCGTCCGCAACGGGACGATCGAGAGCGTCCACCACGGCCGGGTGGCGGTCACCGCTCCCGACGGTCGGCTGACGCGCTCGCTCGGGGCGGCGCTGGCGCCGATGTACCCCCGCAGCTCCAGCAAGCCGCTGCAGGCGGTCGGTCTGGTCCGAGCCGGACTCGACCTGCCGCCCGATCTGCTCGCGGTGGTCTGCGCCTCGCACTCCGGGGAGCCGTTCCAGATCGACGCCGTCCGCCGCATCCTCGAGGGTGCCGGGCTGAGTGAGGCCGACCTGCAGACGCCACCGGACTGGCCGTCCGACGAGGAGGCGGCCCACGACCTGATCCGGGCCGGCGGGGAGAAGTCGTCGATCACCATGAACTGCTCCGGCAAGCACGCCGGGATGCTGGCCACGGCCGCCCGCAACGGCTGGCCCACCGCGACCTATCGCGACCCCGACCACCCGGTGCAGCTGGCGATCCTGCAGACCATCGACGACCTCGCCGGAGAGCAGGCCGGTCTGCTCGCCATCGACGGCTGCGGCGCCCCCCTCTACGCGGTCAGCCTGTACGGGCTGGCCCGGTCCTTCGGGCGGATCGCGGCCGCCACCGAGGGTCCCGAGGCCCGGGTCGCCGAGGCGATCCGCAGCCATCCCGAGAACGTCTCCGGCACCCGCCGCGACGAGCTCGCCCTGCACCGCTCGATCCCGGGACTGGTCGGCAAAGCCGGTGCGGAAGCGGTCTACGCCGTCGGCCTCTCCGACGGGACCGGGGTCGCGATCAAGATCAGCGACGGCTCGCCCCGGGCCCGCGCCGCGGCCATGGCGGCCACCTTGCAGCGGCTCGGCTACGACTCTCCGGTCCTGGACGAGCAGGCCTCGACGCCGGTGCTCGGCCACGGCGACCGGGTGGGGGAGATCCGGCCGGTCGCCGAGGCGTTCGCTCGGCTCTAGTGGATCCGGCCGCGAGCACCAGGCGTCCGGTCTTTGGGCGGGCACCGCGCTGCCGCCCGTAACACTTCTCGCCTAGTGTTCTCGCCGTGAACACCGACGACTTCGACGCCGTCCTCTTCGACCTCGACGGCGTGCTGACGCCGACGGCCGAGGTGCACATGAGGGCCTGGGAGAAGATGTTCTCCGACTACCTGCAGAGCCGGGGCATCGCCGAGCCCTACACCGAGGGTGACTACTTCGACCACATCGACGGCAAGCCCCGCTACGACGGGGTGCGGGCGTTCCTGGCCTCGCGCGACATCACGCTGCCGGAGGGTGACTCCGACGACGCCCCCGACGCCGAGACCGTGTGCGGGCTGGGCAACCGGAAGAACGACGTGTTCGCCGCGGTGCTGGAGACCGAGGGCGTGACGCCCTACCCCGGGTCGGTCGCCTACCTCGACCAGCTCGCCACCACCGGCACGCAGGTCGCTGTGGTCTCCTCCTCCCGCAACGCGCCCGCGGTGCTGGCCGCCGCCGGACTGGCCGACCGGTTCGTGGTGGTCGTCGACGGAGTGCTGGCCGCGGCGGAGCACCTGGCCGGGAAACCGTCCCCGCAGACCTTCCTCTACGCGGCCGAGCAGCTCGGCGTGCCCGCCGATCGGGCGATCGTGGTCGAGGACGCGCTCTCGGGAGTGGCGGCCGGGCACGACGGCGACTTCGGGTTGGTGATCGGGGTGGACCGCGGCGTCGGCGCGGACCGACTGCTGCAGGCCGGAGCCGACGTCGTGGTGGCCGATCTGGCCGAGCTGGTGGCCGACGACGCGGTCGAGACGGTGTCGGAGTGAGGGGCTCGAGCGGGGACACCCCCCCGGACGCGGCCGATCCGCTGGACCGGCACCGGTTCCCCACGGAGGAGTGGCGGTTCGTCGAGAACGCGTACGGCAGCAAGGACCTGGGGGTCACCGAGACGCTGTTCGCGGTCGGCAACGGCTATCTCGGTCTGCGCGGGAACGTGGAGGAGGGGCGCGAGACGTTTGCGCACGGCACCTTCATCAACGGCTTCCACGAGGTCTGGCCGATCCGGCACGCCGAGGAGGCGTTCGGCTTCGCCCGCGTCGGGCAGACCATCGTCAACGTCCCCGACAACAAGACGATCAAGCTGTACGTCGACGACGAGCCCCTGCTCCTCGCGGTGGCCGACCTGAGGTCGTACGAGCGGGCGCTGGACTTCCGCGACGGTGTGCTGACGCGCGACATCATCTGGCGCACACCGGGCGGCAAGTCGGTGCACGTGAAGTCGACCCGGATGGTCTCGTTCCCGCAGCGGCACCTGGCGATCATGACCTTCGAGGTCACCATGCTCGACTTCGGCGCTCCGGTCGTGATCTCGTCGCAGACCCTCAACCGGCAGGACGGCCGGGACGAGTACCACGTCAAGGCCGCGGCCATGGGGGCCGGCGTCGACCCGCGCAAGGCCGAGTCGTTCGAGGACCGGGTGCTCGATCCCCAGCTCCACCAGGCGCATGACGACCGGATCGTGCTGGGCTACCGCTGCCACAACTCGAAGATGACGCTGGCCGTCGGCGTCGATCACGAGATCGTCACCGACAACGAGTTCACCAAGCACATCAGCGCCGACGAGGACACCGGCAAGATGGTCTACCGGGTCGACGCCGAGCCGGGCAAGACGATCACCGTGACCAAGATCGTCTCGTACCACTCCTCGCGCGGGGTCCCCGTCCGCGAGCTCGTCGACCGGTGCCGTCGCACCCTGGACCGGGTGGCCCGGCAGGGCGTCGCCCAGCAGTACAGCGATCAGCGCCAGTGGCTGGACGAGTTCTGGGCGCGGACGGACGTCGAGGTCGCCGGTCAGCCCGAGGTCCAGCAGGCCGTCCGCTGGAACCTGTTCCAGCTCGCCCAGGCCACCGGTCGGGCCGAGCAGTCCGGGGTCCCGGCGAAGGGGGTGTCCGGCTCCGGCTACGGCGGGCACTACTTCTGGGACACCGAGATCTACGTGCTGCCGTTCCTCACCTACACCTCACCGTGGATGGCGCACAGCGCGCTGCGCTTCCGCTACAACATGCTGGATGCCGCGCACCGGCGGGCCGAGGACCTGGCTCAGGAGGGTGCGCTCTTCCCGTGGCGGACGATCAACGGGGAAGAGGCGAGCGCCTACTACGCCGCGGGGACGGCGCAGTACCACATCGACGCCGACATCTCGTACGCACTGATGAAGTACGTGACCGCGACCGGTGACGACGACTTCCTCCGCCGGGAGGGCGTCGACATCCTGGTGGAGACGGCCAGGTTGTGGGCCGACCTGGGTTTCTGGCGGGAGCGCAGCGTGCACGACGGCGCTGCCCGCTCGTTCCACATCCACGGCGTGACCGGGCCGGACGAGTACACCACCGTCGTCAACGACAACCTGTTCACCAACGTGATGGCCCGGTTCAACCTGGCCAAGGCCGCCGAGGTCGTCCGGCGGCTGGCCGACGAGGACGGGGTGCTGTTCGACCGGTTGGTCGACCGCCTGGGGCTGGAGCAGCGGGAGGTGGAGGAGTGGGCGGCGGCGGCGGAGGCGATGTCGATCCCGTACGACCACGGCACCGGAATCCACCCCCAGGACTCGCGCTTCCTGGACCGGGAGGTCTGGGACCTCAAGGCGACCCCACCGGATCGTCGCCCACTGCTGCTGCACTACCACCCGCTGGTGATCTACCGCTTCCAGGTGATCAAGCAGGCCGACGTGGTGCTCGCGCTGTTCCTGCAGGGCGACCACTTCAGCGTCGAGGAGAAGCGGGCCGACTTCGACTACTACGACCCGATCACCACCGGCGACTCGACCCTGTCCGGCGTGGTCCAGTCGATCATCGCGGCCGAGGTCGGGTATCGCAGTCTCGCGCTGCGCTACTTCTACAGCTCGCTGTTCGTCGACCTGGCCGACCTGCACGGCAACACCAGTGACGGTGTCCACGTGGCCTCGACGGGTGGGGTCTGGAATGCGCTGGTCTACGGCTTCGGCGGCATGCGCGACCACAACGGCGTCATCACCTTCGACCCCCGCCTCCCCGAGGACTGGGACCGGCTGACCTTCCGCCTCACCTTGAAGGGGACCCGGCTCAAGGTGTCGGTCGAGCGCGAGTCGATCGGCTTCGAGGTCGAGGCGGGTGACCCGGTCACCCTCGTCGTCCGCGGCCGCGAGGTGAGTGTCGCCGGCGGCGATCCGGTCATCGTCCCGCTGCAGGGTCAGGGCCCGCAGATCGACGGCGAGCCGGCACTGCACTCGGGGGAACGTCGCCAGGACGGGACCTTGATCATCGCCAGCGTGCCGCAGGCGCTCAGCCGGCGTCAGCGCCGCTGATCCCGGCCAGCCCTGTCCTCGCTGTCGGTCTGGGTGGCCCGGGTGTCGAGTGGCAGCGGTGCTTCCCGGTCCGAGCGGCCGCCTGACTACGGTGGGCTCAGTCAGCTGGACGGTCCGTCGCCGTCCAGCTCGCTCGGGTCCTTCAGGTAGGTCTTGCGCGAGTAGATGGCCCGGTTGATCAGCCAGGTGATCAGCCACAGAGCCACGCCGATGGCGATCAGCACGCCGGCGATGGAGTACTGCACCGGGTTGCGGCCGGTCCACGGTCCGACCAGGAACGCGCAGCACAGCGCGCCGATGATCGGGATGACGGTGGGGGCAACGAAGTGCTTGTGCGACTTGGTGTCCTTGCGCAGCACGAGGCAGGTGATGTTGACGACGGAGAACACCGCCAGCAGCAGCAGGGCCGTGGTGCCGCCCAGCTGGCTGACCCCACCGGCGAAGATCAGCAGACCGACGGCCAGCACGGTGGTGAACAGGATCGCCACCCACGGCGTGCGCCGACCCGGCAGCACCTTGCCCAGCACCGGCGGCAGCACCAGCTGGTTGGCCATCCCGTACAGCAGCCGGCTGGCCATCAACATGTTGATCAAGGCCGAGTTGGCCACCGCGAACATCGAGATCAACGGGAAGATCTGGTCGACCGGCAGGTTGGGCGCTCCGGCCTGCACCACCTTGAGCAGCGGCGCCTCGCCCTCGCCCAGCTCACCGGGCGACACCAGGGCGACCGCCGAGATCGACACCAGCACGTAGATCAGCCCGGTGATGCCCAGTCCGGTCAGCATGATCTTGGGGAAGATCTTCTCGGGGTCCTTGACCTCCTCGGCCATGTTGACCGAGTCCTCGAAGCCGACCATGGCGAAGAAGGCCAGGGTTGTGCCGGCCGTGACGGCCAGGAAGATGCCCTTGTCCTCCGCGGTGTCGAACATGACCACCCGACCGAGGTCGGCCTTGCCCTGGCCGATGGCGAACATGCCGATCATGATCACCATCAGCAGGCCGGACAGCTCGACGCAGGTCAGCACGACGTTGGCGTACACGCTCTCGGCCACACCGCGGAGATTGACCAGGGCGACCAAGGCGATGAAGCCGATCGCCAGGACGGTGGTGAGACCGTTGGAGACGTCCACCTCGGCCAAGCCCAGCCAGTCGGCCCGTACGACGTTGACCATCGCCTCCAAGTTGGCGGCGAACGCACGCGACGCGGTGGCCGCCGAGGTGATGCCCGAGCACATCACGGTGAAGCAGATCAGGAACGTGAAGAAGTGCACCCCGAACGCCTTGTGCACGTAGAGGGCAGCGCCGGCGGCCTGCGGATACTTGGTGACCAGCTCCAGATAGGAGAACGCGGTCAGGGTGGCCACCGCGAAGGCCACCAGGAACGGCAGCCAGACCGCTCCGCCGACTTCCTTGGCGACGCTGCCGGTGATCGCGTAGATACCGGTGCCCAGGATGTCGCCGACGATGAACAGCAGCAGCAGCTTGGGTCCGAGAACCCGTTTCAGCTCGGGCTGGTGCTCGCCGGTGGCGATGTCAGTCGTGCTGGTGTCCGTCATGGGGTGGCCTCCGTCGTCGGGGTGCGTGCGGGGGTCGGGCTCTCGTGGGTCTGCTTACGGTGTAGTCACTCTCGCCCACCGCACAGGGAATCCACAACCCCCGCCGCCCGTGCCGTGTGACGATCAGAAAACGAACGAGCAGTCAGCGAACAGCGAGTGACAACCCGTCGCGAGCGGCCGAGAGCGAAGCGACGGACTCCGTCTGGACAGACGAGTGAGCAAACACGCTTCTCCGTTTGCGAACGAGGAAGGAAGACGGAGTCGGTGGAGCGCAGCGAACATCGAGTGACGACAACACCGAGTGACGAACACACTGTGACTGACCTCACGCTAGCTGGAGTACGCATCTGCTTGCAATTGCAAGCACCCGACGGCACCATGGAGTCATGGCCAGGATCAGGACCCCCAACCTGGGGGAGCAGCTCGGGACGCTGGGGGAGTTCATCGCCTCGCAGCGACGGGCCGCCGAGTTGTCCCTCCGTCAGCTGGCGGAGCAGACCGGCGTGTCCAACCCGTACCTGAGCCAGATCGAACGCGGACTGCGGCGGCCGTCCGCTGAGGTGCTCCAGCAGCTGTCCAAGGCGCTGCGGGTCTCGGCCGAGACCCTCTACGTCAAGGCCGGCATCCTGGATCCGGAGGACCACCCCTCGACCACGGTCGAGGCCGCGGTGCTGTCCGACGTGACCATCACCGAGCGTCAGAAGCGGGTGCTGATCGACGTGTACCAGTCCTTCGTCAAGGAGAACGAGAAGGACGGTGCCGTGCCTGAGCCGGTATCCGAGACCGCCGAGACCACGAGCAAGACATCGAAGAAGTCGAAACAAGGAGAATGAGCATGCCCACCACGACCACCCGTCGCCCGACCCCCGCGCAGGCCCGCAAGGCCGCCGTCGAGTCCGACTACACCGCCCTGTACGCCGCCGCCGGCCTCACCGACCTGGTCGCCGAGTCGATCAAGAACATCGTCGTGACCACGCAGGAGCGGGCCACCAAGCGGTTCAGCGACCTGCAGGCCAAGCGCACCGAGCAGGCCCGGCAGACCACTGAGCTTCTGAAGACCCTGCCGGAGCAGATCAAGGCCCTGCCAGAGACCACCAAGGCCCGCCTCGCGGACCTGGAGAGCCAGCGCAAGGGTCTGCTGGCCGAGGCCGGCTCCACCTACGTCGACCTCGCCGGCCGCGGGAAGAAGGTCGTCGACGACTCCCTCATCGCGGCTCGCAAGACCACGGCCGATGTGAAGGCCGACGTCGAGGAGAAGCTGGAAGAGGTTCGCGAGGACGTCGTCGAGGCCGTCGACCCGGCGTTCGAGGCTGTGCAGGAGGGTGTCACCAAGGCTCGCCAGTCCGTGTCCGGCAAGACCGCGACCGAGACCGTGACCCCGAAGAGCGCGGCCAAGGCCTCCGCCGCCCGTCAGGCCAGCGCGGCCAAGGCGTCGGCCACCCGCGAGGCGGCCAGCGCCAAGCGTTCCGCCGCCGGCCAGAAGGCTGCCGCCACCCGCAAGGCCAACGCCGCCAAGAAGGCCGCTGAGAAGGCTGACGCCTGATCTGACGGGTGTTCGCTCCGCTCACACGCGGATAACAGAGATCCGACGAAACCCCCGAGCCTGAGCTCGGGGGTTTCGTTCTCTCAGCTGCGGTAGACGATCACCCGATCACCGGTGTGGATCCGGTTGAACACCCAGCGGATGCCCGACTTGTTGCGGATGTTGACGCAGCCGTGGCTGCAGCCGTTGTAGCCACGGGCCGCGAAGTCGGAGGAGTAGTGCACGGCCTGGCCGCCGGAGAAGAACATCGCGTACGGCATCTTCGTGTGGTAGATCGTCGAGTAGTGGTTCCGGCTCTTCCAGTTCACCTGGAAGCGACCCTCCCGGGTCCTGGTGGCGGCGCAACCGAACCGGGCGTCGAACGTCCTGATGATCTTGGAGTTCTTCACGTAGTAGAGCTTGTCCCGGGTCTTGTCGATGCAGAGCGCCCGGCCGGAGAAGGTGCAGCGGCGGTCCAGCTTCTTGCCGCCGGAGGAGGCACTCGAGGTGATCTTGATGCTGCCGGTCTTCTTCACCAGCTTGTTCCAGGTCGTCCGGTTGACCTTGCCGGTGGCGCTCAGTCCCTGCCGGCGCTGGAACGACTTCACCGCACTCTCGGTCTTGGTGCCGAAGTAGCCGGTCGCGTAGGCGGTGCCCAGGACCTTGGCCTTGATCAACCGTCGCTGCAGAGCGGTCACTCCGCTGTTGGTCTGGCCCTTCTTCGGAGCGGTGTACGTCTTCGACACGTACGTCGCTGCCTCGGCAGTGGGTGCCGTGCCGACGGTGACGGCACCGACCAGGGCGATGGCCACGCCCACCGCCATCAGGAACGAGATGATGCGTCTTCTCACGGTTTCCCCCTGCCGAGCGACGCCACGCGCCTGGTGCGCGCGGCGGGATGGGCGGGGAAGGGCCCGAGTTCGAGAGCCTGCACGAGTCATCCTGATACACCGCGGGGCCAGGTGTGAGGCTTACGAAAGGAATTCCGCGGCGACGTCGTGGAAGCAACAGACGCCGTGACCCCTGGGGGGCACGGCGTCTGGGTCGAGTGTGGGGTCAGGCCTTCTTGGCCCTCGACCGCACCTTGTTCCGCTCGGTCGCCGACAGGGTCACCTTGCGGATCCGTACGGCTCCAGGCGTCACCTCGATGCACTCGTCGCCGCGGCAGAACTCCAACGCCTGCTCCATCTGCATCAGCTTCGGCGGGATCAGCCGCTCCAGCTCGTCACCGGTCGAGGAGCGGACGTTGGTCAGCTTCTTCTCCCGCGTGGCGTTGACGTCCATGTCCTCGGAACGGGCGTTCTCGCCGACGATCATGCCCTCGTATACCTCGGTACCCGGGCCGACGAACATCGTCCCGCGCTCCTGCAGGCTGAACAGCGCGTACGAGGTCACGACACCGGTGCGGTCCGAGACCAGCGAGCCGGTGGGACGGGTCCGCAGCTCGCCGTGCCAGGGCTCGTACGCCTCGAACACGTGGTGCATCAGGCCGGTGCCGCGGGTCTCGGTGAGGAACTCGGTCCGGAAGCCGATCAGGCCACGCGCCGGCACCAGGTACTCGATCCGCACCCAGCCGGTGCCGTGGTTGACCATCATCTCCAGCCGACCCCGGCGCAGCCCCATCAGCTGGGTGACCACGCCGACGAAGTCCTCGGGGATGTCGATGGTCAGCCGCTCGACCGGCTCGTGCACCTTGCCGTCGATCTCCCGGGTGACGACCTGGGGCTTGCCGACGGTGAGCTCGAAGCTCTCCCGGCGCATCATCTCGACCAGGATGGCCAGCTGCAGCTCACCACGACCCTGGACCTCCCAGGTGTCGGGCCGCTCGGTCGGCAGCACGCGGATGGACACGTTGCCGATCAGCTCCGTGTCGAGGCGGGCCTTGACCAGGCGGGCCGTCAGGTTCTTGCCCGACTTGCCGGCCAACGGGGAGGTGTTGATGCCGATGGTCATCGAGATGGACGGCTCGTCCACGGTGATCAGGGGCAGCGGCTTGGGGTTCTCCGGATCGGACAGCGTCTCACCGATGGTGATGTCCGGGATGCCTGCGATGGCCACGATGTCGCCGGGGCCGGCCGACTCGGCGGGCTCCCGCTCCAGCGCGTTGGTCATCAACATCTCGGACAGCTTGACCGTCTTGACGGTTCCGTCGGAGCGGCACCAGGCGACCAGCTGGTTGCGCGTCAGGGTGCCCTCGATGATGCGACACAGCGCGAGCCGGCCGAGGTACGGCGACGCGTCCAGGTTGGTGACGTGCGCCTGGAGCACCGCGCCCTCGGTGTAGGACGGGGCCGGGATGTGGTCGAGGATCGCCTGGAACAGCGGTTCCAGGTCCTTGGCCTCCGGCATGGTGCCGTTCTCCGGCTGGGTCAGCGAGGCACGCCCGGCCTTGGCCGAGGCGTAGATGACCGGGAAGTCCAGCACGTGGGTCTCGTCGTCGTCGAGCAGGTCGAGGAACAGCTCGTACGTCTCCTCGACGACCTCGGCGATCCGCGCGTCGGGGCGATCGACCTTGTTCACGACCACGATGATCGGCAGGTTCTTGGCCAGCGCCTTGCGCAGCACGAACCGGGTCTGGGGGAGGGGTCCCTCCGACGCATCGACCAGCAGCAGCACACCGTCGACCATCTCCAGGCCCCGCTCGACCTCACCACCGAAGTCGGCGTGACCGGGGGTGTCGATGATGTTGATGGTCAGCTCTTCGCCGCCGGGGATGGTGTGCTTGACCGCGGTGTTCTTGGCCAGGATGGTGATGCCCTTCTCCCGCTCCAGGTCCATCGAGTCCATCACCCGCTTCTCGACGTCCTGACCGACGCGGAACGCTCCGGACTGCCAGAGCATGGCGTCGACCAACGTGGTCTTACCGTGGTCGACGTGGGCGACGATCGCGACGTTGCGCAGATCCTGACGAATAGGCATGAGTTGCTCTCTGTGGACATCGGGACAACTTGTCGAGTCTAGGGGTCGAGAGCCTCCGCCGCCCCATCCGACGGCTCTCGCGTGAGCGACCTCACGGTGCGGACGGGTCGGGAGACTGCCCGGAGCGGCCGCAGAGAACCCACCCGTGGTCCGCGGTGTTTACGACGTAAAGTCTTCTGGGTGGGCGGCCGACCGGCCGTTCCGGGAGGAGAACCATGAGCTTCACCAACAAGGCCGAAGACACCGCCGAGCACGCCAAGGACGCCGCCAAGAACCTGGCCAAGCAGAGCAGCGGTGTGGTCAGCGCCCTGCACAACATCGGCATCCGCAGCGAGTACGCATACGCCGCCGGGATCGCGTCGATCGGGCTCAGCTACGCCAGCTACTTCATCAGCCGCGGCAAGAGCGGCGACTCCAAGGCGCAGTCGGACCGGTGGGGGATCTTCATCGGCCACTGGGCACCGACCTTCTTCGCCCTGGGCATCGCGCTCAAGCTGGAGGAAGAGAACTGATCCACGGGGACGCCCGGGTCCGGCCGTAGGCTGGTCCCGGTGTCCGCCGCCCGGCGGTCGTCGACGACGACAGCCGGGGACCCGCCGATACTGTCGCGGCCCGCTGACGAGACGAGGTTGATGTGGCCAAGCCCGACGACTGGTTCAACGAGTCGTTCCGCAGCGAGTACGACCGGCAGAACGAGTCGCTCGGACGCTTCAACCTGGCCCTGTTCGGTAAGACCGGGGTGGGCAAGTCGACGCTGCTGAACGCGATCTTCGGCGAGGAGGTGGCGCGCACCGGGATCGGCGCACCCGTGACCCGCGGCAGTCACCTCTACCTGGACAAGATCGGCCACCTCGGCATCGTCGACACCCAGGGTGTGGAGATCGGCAAGGACGACCGCGAGATCCTCCGCGACCTGGAGAAGGTGGTCAAGGAGAGCCGGAAGCTGCCGCTGTCGGAGCAGATCCACGTCGCCTGGTACTGCGTCCGCGGGATGGACCGCCGATTCGAGGACACCGAGGCCGACTTCGTCCGCCGGCTCGACCAGCTGGGTCTGCCGGTGATCTTGGTGCTCACCCAGGTGCCGCGGCGCAACGGCCACTTCCACCCGGACGCGGTGATGCTCGCCGAGCAGATCATCGCCCGCCAGCTGCCGATCGAGGGCGGGCGGCCGTTCATGACGTACGCCAAGGCCGACGAGTTCGCGAGCCAGGAGTCCTACGGTCTGCAGGAAGTCCTCGATGCCACCTTTCGCGTCGCGCCGGAAGGCGTCCACGGAGCCCTCACCGCCGCGCAGGAGATCGATCTTTCCCGCAAGGCCTCCGAAGCCCAGAAGGTGATCGGGGCCGCGGTGGCGACCGCCGGCGGGGCCGCCGCCATCCCCATCCCGTTCTCCGACGCCACCCTGCTGGTTCCCATCCAGCTCGGCATGATGGCCACGGTCGCGCACCTCTACAAGATCAAGTTCGACCGGGCGGCGCTGATGGCGATCGTCTCCACCACGGCGGCCACCCAGGTCGGCCGGGCGACGTTCACCGGTCTCATCAAGCTGGTCCCCGGGGCGGGCACGGTGATCGGTGGCGCGATCGGTGCGGGCGTGGCGACCACGTTCACGTACGCGATGGGTCAGGCGTGGCTCCGGGTCTGTCAGCAGGTGCATGCCGGCAAGCTGGCCGGTCTGGACGGCGCTCTCGACAACGACCAGCTGCGGGACGCGTTCCTGTCGGAGTTCAAGAAGCGGCTCGGGCGCAAGGACATCGACGCCGTGCGCAAGGCGACCACCGGCTGACGGTCTCCCACCCGCGTACAGCCGCATCTCACGGGCGATCACCTTCTGGGTGAGCCGCTGGCCGGTGAGCGGACAAGAGCCCTAGATTGACGTCGATGACTACTCCCGACGTCGCCGGACTGCTCGAGGGCGAGCCTGCCCACGATCAGGTGGTGTTTGCGACCCGACTCCAGCGCTACTGGCCGGACCTGCTGGCCGGTCTCGCGGGCGCCTACCCCGACCAGGCCGTCGAGATGGCCGAACGAGCGGCCGAGATCGCCGCGCGGAACTTCCGCCAGCGACCCGAGGACCTGCGGCTGCTGGACCTCCGTCGCCACGCCGACCCCCAGTGGCACCAGCACCCGCGGATGCTGGGGTACGCGGCGTACACCGACATGTTCGCCGGTGACCTCAACGGGGTGCGGGACAAGATCGACTACCTGGCCGAGCTCGGGGTCACCTACCTGCACCTGATGCCGCTGTTGAAACCGCGGCCGGGGGCGAACGACGGCGGGTACGCGGTGATGGACTACCGGGCGGTCCGGGAGGACCTCGGCACCGTGGACGACCTGCGGGACCTGGCCACCGACCTGCGCCGATCCGGCATCTCGCTGACCGTCGACCTGGTGCTCAACCACGTCGCCTCCGAGCACGCCTGGGCCCGGGCGGCGGCCTCGGGGGACCACGTCTACCGCGACTACTTCTTCATGTTCGCCGATCGAGGCATCCCCGATGCCTACGAGCGCACCCTGCCGGAGGTCTTCCCCGACTTCGCGCCGGGCAACTTCACCTTCGACGACGAGTCGCAGTCGTGGGTCTGGACCACCTTCAACACCTGGCAGTGGGACCTCAACTGGCGCAACCCGGAGGTCTTCTTCGAGTTCGCCGACGTCATCTGCTGGCTGGCGAACCTCGGCGTCGAGTGCGTACGGCTGGACGCGATCGCCTTCATCTTCAAGCGGCTGGGCACCAACTGCCAGAACCAGCCGGAGGTGCACGCCATCACCCAGGCGCTGCGTGCCGTCGCCCGGATCGCCGCTCCGGCGCTGATCTTCAAGGCCGAGGCCATCGTCGGTCCCACCGACCTGCCGCCCTATCTCGGCGTGGGCAAGCACGCGGGTCGGGTGAGCGACCTGGCGTACCAGAACTCGTTGATGGTGCAGATCTGGTCGGCTCTGGCGGCCAAGGACACCCGGCTGTTCTGTGCGGCACTGAACCGCTTCCCGGCCAAGCCGCCCAGCACCGTCTGGGGGACCTACCTGCGCTGCCACGACGACATCGGCTGGGCCATCGACGACGGCGACGCCGCCTCGGTCGGTCTCAACGGGTTCGAGCACCGGCGGTTCCTGGCCGACTTCTACGCCGGCACCTACCCGATGAGCGACGCCCGCGGGCTGGTCTTCCAGGAGAACCTGCAGACCGGCGACCGCCGGATCAGCGGCAGTGCGGCGTCACTGATCGGCATCGAGGCCGCCCTGGCCAGCGGCGACGAGGAGCACCTGGACCTGGCCATCAGGCGGCTGCTGCTGGCGTACCAGATCGTGCTCGGGTTCGGTGGGCTCCCGCTGCTCTACATGGGTGACGAGCTCGCCCAACGCAACTTCTACGACTTCGTCGACGACCCGGCCCACGCCGACGACAACCGCTGGGTGCACCGACCGCCGATGGACTGGGAGGCCGCCGAGCGCCGGCACGTCGAGGGCACCGTCGAGCACCGGGTGTGGCACGGACTGCGCCAGGCGGTGTCGGTCCGGTCCGGGTTGCCGAGCATGGACGCGTCGGTGGAGTCGGAGGTGATGGACCCCGTCAACCCCGCGGTGCTCGTTCTCCAGCGCCGGGCCTCGACCCAGACCATGGTCGGGCTCTACAACATGACCCCCGACGTTCAGAAGCTGCCCCGCTGGGTGGTGTCGCTGGGGAACTGGTCGCGGGATGCGCTCAGTGACGAGACCCCGTTGACAGACGGCGAGATCGTGCTGCAGCCCTACCAAGCGCGCTGGCTGGTCCAGTCGGCGTGATCGCGGGCGGCACCGGGGCCGGGGAAGCCGTCCGCGAGGCGCTGACCGAGCTCGACCTGGACTGGCACGAGTCCGAGCCGGGGCTGTTCTCGGTCACCCTGCCGGGCACCCACAAGCTGAGCACCGAGTGCGCGCTGCAGGTCGGACGACACTTCCTGTCGGTCCGCGCTTTCGTGGCCCGACGGCCGGAGGAGAACGAGGCCGGCGTGTACGGCTGGTTGCTCGAGCGCAACCTCAAGCTCGCCCTGGTCGCCTTCGCCCGGGACAGCCTCGGCGACATCTACCTCACCGGCCGGCTCCCGGTCGCGCTGGTCGACCGCGCCACCGTCGACCAGCTGCTCGGGCTGGTGGCCGAGACCGCCGACGCCGCGTTCAACCCGATCCTCGAGCTCGGCTTCGCCGGCAGCATCCGGCGGGAGTGGGCCTGGCGCCGGTCGCGCGGTGAGTCCACCGCCAACCTGGCCGCCTTCACCCACCTGGACCCCGGACCGACCCCCTGATTCTCAGCCGGGGGAGCCGATACGCGCTCGAAACCGGACATCACTAGAGTTCCGCCCATGTCCATGACGTTGATCCTGCTTCGCCACGGCGAGAGCGAATGGAACGCGAAGAACCTGTTCACCGGCTGGGTGGACGTCGACCTGAACGCGAAGGGGGAGGCCGAGGCCAAGCGGGGCGGTGAGCTGCTCGTCGAGAACGACCTGCTGCCCGACGTGCTGCACACCTCCCTGCTGAAGCGGGCCATCCGCACCTCCCAGATCGCCCTCCAGGTCGCCGACCGGCACTGGATCGAGACCAAGCGGCACTGGCGGCTCAACGAGCGCCACTACGGCGCGCTGCAGGGCAAGGACAAGGCGGCCACCCTCGCGGAGTACGGCGAGGAGCAGTTCATGACCTGGCGGCGCTCGTACGACACCCCGCCCCCGCCGATCGACAACGCGGACGAGTTCGCGAACTTCCACGACCCGCGCTACGCCGCGCTGCCACCCGAGCTGCGGCCGCAGACCGAGTGCCTCAAGGACGTGCTGGAGCGCGCCCTGCCGTACTGGTACGACGAGATCGTGCCCGACCTCGGTGCGGGCCAGACGGTCCTGGTCGCCGCGCACGGCAACTCGCTGCGGGCCATCGTCAAGCACCTCGACCAGATGGGGGACGCCGAGGTCGTCGGGTTGAACATCCCCACCGGCATCCCGCTGCTGTATGAGCTGAACGACGACTTCACCCCGGTCACCCCGGGCGGTCGCTACCTCGACCCGGCCGCCGCGGCGTCCGCCATCGAGGCGGTCAAGAACCAGGGCAAGAAGAAGTAGGGGGTTGCCGGGACGAGCAGAGGTGTTCGTCCCGGCGGTGCCGCGCTTACGGCTGGGGCCAGACCTCCGTCTCGGGGAACTCGCCGGTCACCACGTAGATGATCCGGCGACCCATCGAGGCGGCGTGGTCGGCGATCCGCTCGTAGTAGCGGCCCAACAGGGCCACGTCGATGGCGGACTCCACGCCGTACTCCCATGAGTCACTCAACATCACCCGGAACTGGCTGAGCCGCAGGTCGTCCATCTCCTCGTCCCGGGACCGGAGCTCCTCGGCGCTCTCGATGCTGCGGCTGTTGAGGGTCTGCCCCGCGGTGATGACCATCTTCTCGGCCACGTCACCCATCCGGACGAAGTTCGGCCGCAGCAGAGACGGGACGGCCACCTCGGGGTAGCGCAGCCGGGCGATCTTGGCGACGTGGGCGGCGAGGTCGCCCATCCGCTCCAGCTCGCTGACCATGCGCAGCGAGGCGACGACCGTACGCAGCTCGCCGGCCACCGGTGACTGGCGGGCGAGCAGGTGGAACGCCCGCTCCTCGATGTCGGCCTGCATCCGGTCGAGATCGGCGTCGTCCCCGATCACCTGCTCGGCCACGTGGATGTCGGCCTCCAGCAGGGCTGTGGTGCTCGAGCGCACGGCGATCGCCACCTTCTGGCACATCTGCACCAGGTCCGCGAGGATGTCGTCGAGCTGGTCGTGATAGGAGTCGCGCATGAAGGGTCCTTGCTGGATCGTCTCGGGCTGAATCGTCGGGGCCGGTTCGCCGGGGTCTGGTCCGTCGGGCTCGGAGGCGGTTGAGCAGGCGCAAACAACCTCGACGTGGTGAGCCTATGCCCGACACTTGCGACCAGACGTGACGCACGTGAACGCCCGGTGAACTCAGGCCGAACGTTGTCGACTCGGAGAGCGTGACCACCCGGCGACTGGCAGGTGAGCATCGGTCGACGTCCTAGGATCCGAGTGTGAACTGGGTGGGCGCGCTGCTCGGCGGGATCGGCCTGCTCATCGGCATCGGTCTCGGGTTGGGCATCGCGGCGCTGGTGCGCCGCGGCCAGCACGTCGACGGGCTCACCGTCCCGCAGGCGCGTGAGGTCGTGGTGCCCGAGGGCATCCGCGAGGTGCTGCGGGTGATCCGTTCCGCCGGAGTGGTGGTCGGCCCGCACGACGAGGTGCTCGAGTCCAGCCCCCACGCCCTGAAGCTCGGTCTGACCCGCGGCAGCCGGGTGGTGATCCCCCGGGTGCTGGAGATGGCTCGCCAGTCCCGTCGGGAGGAGCGCCTGCTGGCCGAGGAGGTCGAAGTGCGTCGAGGATCTCGGGACCTGCGCGACGCCGACCTGCTGCTCGACATCCGGGTCGCCCCGATGCCGGACGGACTGGTCCTCGTGCTAGCCGACGACCTCACCAGCGCCCGTCGGGTCGAAGCCACCCGACGAGACTTCGTGGCCAACGTGAGCCACGAGCTGAAGACCCCCATCGGGGCCATCTCGCTGCTCGCCGAGGCGGTCGAGGAGGCCGCCGACGAGCCCGCGGCGGTCCGTCGCTTCGCCGCCCGGATGGGCATCGAGTCCGCTCGCCTCGCGGACCTGGTGGTTCAGATCATCGACCTGTCCCGGCTGCAGGCCGACGACCTGGTCGGTCAGGCCGAGAGCATCGAGATCGACGACGTGCTGATCGAGGCGGTGGATCGCAGCCGCGTGGACGCCGAGCGGCAGCAGGTGAGCATCACCATCGCGGGCGAGAGCGGACTGCACGTGATGGGCAACCACCTGCAGCTCAGCACCGCCGTCGGCAACCTGGTGGAGAACGCCCTCGTCTACTCCGATCCCGGCGCCCGCGTCGTCGTCGCCGCCCGTCGTCAGGTCCGCTCCGACGACGACTACGTCGACATCACCGTCTCCGACAACGGCGTGGGCATCCCGTCCGACCAGCTGGAGCGCATCTTCGAGCGCTTCTACCGGGTCGACTACGCCCGGAGCCGCGCCAACGGCGGCAGCGGTCTCGGGCTGGCGATCGTGAAGCACATCGCCGCCGCCCACGACGGTGACGTCCTGGTCTGGAGCCAGCCGGGGCGTGGTTCCACCTTCACCATCCGCCTGCCCATCCACCAGCCGACCCGACCAGCCGACGACGAGGACGTGGACGCCCCCGCTCCCGATGACGACGTCGTCGTACCGCTGACCCGAACACCGACCAGGAGTTGACTGAGATGACCCGCGTGCTTGTCGTCGAGGACGAGGAGTCCTACCGCGACGCGCTGGCCTACATGCTGCGCAAGGAGGGCTTCGACGTGGTCGAGGCCGCCGACGGGAGCGAGGGTCTGGCGGCCTTCGACAAGGGGGGCGCCGACATCGTGCTGCTCGACCTGATGATGCCGGGAGTGCCGGGCACCGAGGTGTGCCGCCAGCTGCGGCAGCGCGGTCCGGTCCCGGTGATCATGGTGACTGCCCGGGACAGCGAGATCGACAAGGTGGTCGGGCTCGAGCTGGGCGCCGACGACTACGTGACCAAGCCGTTCAGCCAGCGGGAGCTGGTCGCCCGGATCCGCGCGGTGCTGCGTCGCGGCCAGGACGTCGAGCTGCTGCCCGACGTGGTCGAGGCGCAGGGCGTCCGGATGGACATCGAGCGGCACGAGGTCTCGGTCGACGGGCGCACCGTGCGGCTGGCGCTGAAGGAGTTCGAGCTGCTCGAGATGCTGCTCCGCAACGCCGGCCGGGTGATGACGCGCGGTCAGCTGATCGACCGGATCTGGGGTGCCGACTACGTGGGCGACACCAAGACCCTGGACGTGCACGTGAAGCGGCTCCGCACCAAGATCGAGACCGACCCGGGCCAGCCCAAGATGCTGCTCACCGTCCGGGGGCTGGGTTACAAGTTCGAAGGCTGAGAGTCGTCACTAGCTGTCCTCCGCTCGCGACGGCGTCCGGTCGGCGTAGGAATTCTCCGCGGCTACAGTGACGCCGTGACTCTGGCCGTTGGTCGCGCTGCGCGCTCCGCGGTCCTGAGCTCCGCACGTCTCGCTCGTTCGTCGCGTCTCCGCACGACGGATGACAGCGGGGGTCGGCTTCGGCACGTCGTGCGGAAACGCTCCTGCACTCCCGAGAGGCTCCGCACATGACTGGCGAGATCACGGTGTTCTCAGGCTCCGCCCATCCGGCGTTCGCGCGGGAGATGTGCGACATCCTCGGCGTCGAGCTGTCGCCGTCGCGGACGACGCGGTTCAGCAACGACTGCCTTCAGGTGCAGCTGCGGGCGAACTGCCGCCGCAGGGACGTGTACGTGGTGCAGACGCTCGCTCCGCCGGTGCAGGACCACCTGTTCGAGCTGCTGCTGATGCTGGACGCGGCCCGGGGGGCCTCGGCCACCACGGTCACCGCCGTCATCCCGCACTTCGCGTACGCCAGGTCCGACAAGAAGGACGCCCCGCGGATCGCGATCGGGGCCCGCCTGGTCGCGGACATGCTCGCCGCGGCGGGCGCGAACCGGGTGGTGACGATGGATCTGCACTCGCCCCAGGTGCACGGGTTCTTCTCCATCCCGGTCGACCACCTGAACGCTGTCTCGGCGTTGGCCGACCACTTCCTCGGCGACGACCTCGGCAACAGCGTCGTCGTCTCCCCGGACTTCGGGAACGCCAAGGTGGCCAGCCAGCTGGCTAGGATCCTCGACCTCCCGGTCTCGGCGGGCTCCAAGCAGCGACTGTCCGACGACACGGTCGTGATCGACCGCATCGTCGGCGACGTCGCGGGGCGTGACGTGATCGTGCTGGACGACGAGATCGCCACCGCCGGATCGATCGTCGAGCTGCTGCACAAGCTGCGGGAGCACGACGTGCGCCGGATCCGGCTCGCCTGCACGCACGGCCTGTTCACCGGTGCGGCCATCGACCGGCTGAAGCAGCAGGCCGACGTGGACGAGATCGTGATCACCAACACGGTGCCGTTGCCACCGGAGAAGCAGCTGCCGAACATCGAGGTGCGCTCGGTGGCCCCGCTGTTCGCCGAGGCGGCCCGCCGAATCCACCTGGGGGAGTCGGTGAGCAGCCTGTTCAGCGACGCCGAGACGTACGGCTGAGGCGTCCCCGACGAGCCGACCGAGGCCCTGCCGGGCTGTCGTACGTCAGCTGCTGGGTGCGGCCGAGGGCGTGATGGTGGCGTAGTCGGGCTGGTTGGCATCCACGATCGGCACCCGGATGTTCAGGTCGCCCGCGGTGCTGAAGGTCAGTGTGAGCTGGGCGTCGGCGCCCACGATCAGGTCGGGGCTCTTCAGCTCGATCAGCGGCCGCTCCGTCAGCACCACCAGCACGTTGGGGCTGAGCCCCACCGGGTCGGGCATCGTCACGGTGAAGGGGGTCCCGTCGCTGTCCTTCTGGGTGATCGGGGCGCCGGCGACCGCGGTCATCGCATCCCGCTCCTGCGCGATGATGCTGGCCGAGAGATAGCCGCTTCCGTCCTCTCGACTCAGGATCATCAGGTTGCGGACCTGGACCAGCGCCCCGGCGGCACCGACGTCCGCATTGACCCCCTCGGCGGGGGTGTACGGCTGTGACGTCTGGGCGTTCATCCCGCAGGCCGACACGAGCAGCAGCAGGGCGGTGCCGAGCAGCGTCGCCACGAGCGTTCGGGGCGCGCGGGCTCGCGAGGTCTGGGTCACGATCTCGACTCCTGGAGGGGCGTGCGGGGGCAGTGGCGCCAACTGTAGCGATCCGGGGCCGACCGGCGCAGGCGCGTACCCTCGAGGAGTGTCGGTCGGGTCCGCAGCGCACCTGCCGGCCGGGTCCGGGCACAGGGCGGTGGCGAGGTCGACGCCGGTGAAAGGCATAGGCCGGCCATCTTTGTCAAGGCCCTTCCCCTCCCGGATGTGCCCTCTGGCTAGCGCAAACGCCGGATTGGGTGGTTTCTCAGCGTGGTAGACTGAGAGCCCGCGAAAGGGGTAAAAGAAAACATGACCTTCACAGTCGGCGAAACAGTGGTCTACCCGAATCATGGGGCCGCCGTGATCGAGGACATCGAAACCCGTCAGATCAAAGGTGAAGACAAGCTCTACCTCGTCTTGAGAATCGTGGGCCAGACCGATCTCATCGTCCGGGTCCCCGCCTGCAATCTCGACCTCGTCGGAGTTCGCGACGTCGTCGATGCAGCGGGCCTCGAGCGGGTGTTCAGTGTGCTGCGCGCACCGCACACCGAGGAGCCGACCAACTGGTCCCGCCGTTACAAGGCCAACCTGGAGAAGCTGCACTCCGGGAACGTGATGAAGGTCGCCGAGGTCGTGCGTGACCTGTGGCGTCGTGAGCGTGAGCGCGGCCTGTCCGCCGGCGAGAAGCGCATGCTGGCCAAGGCCCGACAGATCCTCGTCTCCGAGCTCGCTCTTGCCGAGCGCGTGGAAGAGGACAAGGCCGAGGTGCTGCTCGACGAGGTTCTCGCCTCCTGAGCCAGCATCAGCCGGCTCCGTTCCGCACCGGGATCGGAGTCGACGTGCATCGACTGACACCCGGCCACCCCCTGTGGGTGGCCGGGTTGTTGTTCTCCGGTGAGCCTGCGGGCCTCGAGGGTCACTCCGACGGCGACGTGGTCGCCCATGCCGCCTGCGACGCCCTGCTGTCGGCGGCCGGACTCGGTGATCTCGGCAGCAATTACGGCACCGACCGCCCGGAGTGGCAGGGTGCCAGCGGCGTCGCGTTCCTCACCGAGACCGCTTCCCGGGTCCGAGCGGCGGGGTACGAGATCGCGAACGTGGCCGTTCAGCTGATCGGCAACCGTCCCCGGTTCGCACCTCGGCGAGCGGAGGCGGAGGGTGTCCTGTCCGAGGTGCTGGGCGCGCCGGTGTCGGTGTCGGCCACCACCACCGACGGGCTCGGGCTCACCGGGCGGGGTGAGGGCGTGGCCGCCTTGGCCACCGCGCTGATCCACCGGGTGTCGGCGGACTGAAGCCGCTCAGCGCACCTGGGCGGCGGGGGCGGAGAACGTGTTGCACCTGCCGATGTCACTGGTGCCGAGGCCGGACGTCCCCCAGAACTCGCGAGTGCGGGCGAGACCGTGGTTGCCCTCGATGCCGGGCTCACCGGTGATGGTGTCGTCACCCACGGCCACGTAGGTGTCCTGGATCCCGCGGAGATCGCTCTGCTGCACCCCGAGTGAGCGGGAGACGGATCGCATGTAGATCCCCGAGAAGCAGTCGGCCTGGGTCTCCAGCCGCCGGATGAGCTGGTTCGACTGCCGCTCGGACTCGGCGTTCTGAGCCAGGGCATGGGCGCTGACCAGCAGACCCGTACGGCCCTGGATGGCGTGCCCGAACTCGTGCGCCATCACCACGTCGGCGGCCCACTTGTTGGTCCGGACGATCGGCACAGCCTGGGGCAGCAGGTTGGAGAAGTAGATCTGCTGGTCGGCGCTGCAGTAGAACGCGTTCACCCCGGACTCGCCGCACTTGGTGGTGATCTTCTCCCCGTAGATGGTGACCGAGGGCCGTGGGAGCAGCCACTGGGCCGCCGTCACCGGCGGGTTCCAGACGCGCATCAGGCACTCGACCTGACCGTTGAAGTGCTGCTCCAGATCCCTGTCGGAGGCGTTGGCCACGTTGATCGGCTGGTTGTCGCAGCGCACCGGGATCGGTGCGGTCTGGGCGTAGAGCGGGTTGTTGACCAGCCAGTCCTCGGCCTCGCCGTAGGTCTTCGGCACGGGGATCGGCGGCGGAGCGCTGTCCGGCGGCGGCACCTGGTAGCTGTCGTTCTGGTACGCGGAGCTCGACGATCCGGTGACGGCGTTGACGAGCACCAGACCGACGATCGCCAGCAGGCTCAGCGCCACCAGGGCGAGCAGCAGCGACATCAGCGGGCTGCGCCTGCGCGGCGGCTGGGCCGGGGGACCGTAGTGCGGCACCCCGGGTTGCGGGCCGCCGAAGCCGCCGGGCGGATTCGGCGAGCGCTGTCCCTGGCCGGGCGGGCCACCGTAGGCCCCGTACGCCGGTTGCCCGAAACCCTGCGCACCCCAGCCGGGCGGCGGTTGGGTGGCGTACGGGTTCTGGCCACCACGCGGGCCCCCGCCCCACTGCTGCTGCGTCACGAGCGGAAGCCTAACGGCCAGCGGTGTCCGGCGGACGTGGTGCATCCGGCGGGCCTGCACGAGAGTGCGTCCCTATGCACGGTGGTGCTCGGGTCGGTGCGCGTCGCAGCCGCGCAGGGGACCCCGGACGGAACGGTGCTGTGGGAGGCTTAGCCCCGTGCCGGAGACCTTCACCGCCGACCGCCGACGTGTACCGGGTCGCGCCGTCGCGCTCCCGACGTTCGCGAGGGCGATCCTGCTGTCCCTCACCGCTCTGCTCGTGATCGGCGGGCTGACCGCCGGACCGACGATGACCGCTCGGGCGGAGGGGACGGCGTCGACCTTCGTCGCCACCGCCAGCCTGGGACTGGACGGCACCCTCAGGGTGCGACAGGACATCACCTTCGCCGGCCAGGCCCCGGCCGAGGTCAAGCAGAGGCTGGAATTCAAGAAGGATCTGCTGGGCGACCGGCGGTACGTCTACGAGCTCAGCGGCTTCCAGGCCACCGCGGGGGGAAAGCCTGTCCAGCCCACCCTGCAGACCGAGCAAGACCGCTACACCGTCGTGACGTTCCCGACCAACGGTCAGACCAGGGTCACCCTCGAGTACGCGGTGGTCGGAGCCGTGATCGCCACGCCCGAGGGCACCGCACTGGAGTGGCCGCTCCTGCAGGGCTTCGACGCCGGAGTCTCCGACTTCTCGGCCACGGTCGCGATCCCAGCGCCGTTCTCCTTCATCGAGTGCAACGCGGGCTCGCCGAACTCCGAGGTGCCGTGCCGCTACGCCGCGGCGGGCACCGACGACGCGCAGCAGCCCACCTTCCAGGACGGTCCGCGCGGTCCGGGGGAGTTCGTCCAGGTCCACATCGGGTTCCCGCCCGGCGCCCTGGCCAGCAACGAGCGGATCGAGGAGGTCTGGACCCTGGCCCGGGCGTTCTCCGCCCGCCCGCTGCCGCTCGCCCTGGCACTGGGCCTGCTCATCCTCGGTGCCGCGGCCCTGTTCGCGCTGCACCGGCGGGCCGGGGTCGACGCCGGTACCGGCGCCGAGGTGACCCGAGCGGCCGAGTTCGTCCCGGTGGGAGCCGGCCAGAGCGAGTTCCGGGTGCTGGGCGACGTGCGACCGGGACACGTCGGCACGGTGGCCGACGAACGGGTCGACCCCATCGACATCGCCGCCACCCTGATCGACCTCGCCGTGCACGGTCATCTGCGCATCACCGAGCTGCCTCGCGACAGCGAGTTCGCCGCGACCGACTGGTCGCTGGCCCGCACCGACAGCTCGACGGCGGATCTGCGTCCGTTCGAGGTCGTGCTGCTGGACGGCGTGGTCGGCACTGACCAGGTCAAGGTCTCCGAGCTCCCGTCCCGGGTCTACGAGTCCGTCAGTGGCGTGCAGGACAAGCTCTACGACGAGGTCGTGGCCAACGGCTGGTTCGAGCGACGACCCGACGCCACCCGCAACCGCTGGACCCAGACCGCGATCGGCGCTCTGATCGGTGCCGTCGTCGTCACCGTCCTGCTGGCCGCGTTCACCACCTTCGGGCTCGTGGGTCTGGCCCTGATCGTGCTCGCCCTCGGCCTGATGTTCGTGGCCCAGGAGATGCCGGCCCGCACCAAGTCCGGCGCCGCCCTGCTGGCCGGACTCGGGGCCCTGCGGTCGGACCTGATGTCCCACCCGACCGACCAGATGCCGCCCGGCCGTGAGCTCAGTGAGATCTCCGAGCTGCTTCCGTACGCGGTCGTGCTCGGCGGGCACCAGCGCTGGCTGGACGCGATCGTGGCCGCCGACGACGACCAGGACGAGGACCGCTACGACCTCGGCTGGTATCACGGACCGGCGGGCTGGCACCTGCGCGATCTGCCGGCCTCGCTGAAGAACTTCATCACCACGGTCTCGGGCCAGCTCTTCTCGCGCTAGGGCAGCCTGCCCTGGCGCCGCCGTACGGCTGCCGGTCCGGGCGTCATTCGGCGGAACTCCGGTGTCCAGAAGGAGGTCCGGGCTCGTCCTGACCGCCTCTGGCGTGTCGGATCCTCCTTCTCGATGAGTGCACGCAGCGATCAGCGAGTGACGAACCTCCATGAGACGGCTCTCATCGCTGGCTCCTGTTCACCTCATCTCCCGTTGGTCTGCTTGTCCTTGTCAGCAACAAGAGTGCTGAACCGACAACGACAGGGAGTACGAGAGATGTTGACCAAGACCAAGTGGATCCTGGCCGGCGGCGCGGCGGCGGTGGCGTTGTCCCCGGTGGCAGCCTTCGCGAGCGGCTTCGACGCGAACCCCGCCCAGCAGGGCACCAGCGTGGCGAGCGTGCAGGCCGGTTCGCTGGCCGCCGACGCGACAGCAGGTGTTCTCCCGGCGGTCGACCCGACAGCGGTCACGCCGAACACCGCGGTGACGCCGAACACCGCGAACACGCCCAACACCCCGGTCAGCGCCGTGACGCCCGCGTCGCCGGTGAGCGCCAAGACCCCGGCCAGCCCGGTGAGCGCGAAGTCGCCGGTCAGCGCCAAGTCGCCGGTGAGCCCGAAGTCCCCGGTCAGCCCCAAGAGCCCCGTGAGCCCGAACAGCCCCAAGAGCCCGGCCAGCGCGTGACCCGGTCCCCCCAGACGGAGACCCGCTCAACGGAGCACACGTCAGCGGGGAATCTCGTCACCGAACTCGGTGACGAGATTCCCCGCTGATCTGCGTGGTGCTCAGTCCGTGCCGAACTCCATGGCCGCACGGTCCAGCGCTTCCTGCTCGTCGTCGGGACCGGCTCCGCGCGCGATCGCCGTCGACGATCCCGGCTCCAGGCCACCGACCAGCTCGGCCGTCGCGCCGCCGACGATGCCTTGCGCCGCGTACTGCTCGAGTCGGGCCCGGGAGTCGGCGATGTCCAGGTTGCGCATGGTCAGCTGACCGATCCGCTCCAGCGGACCGAACGGGGCGTCGACCACCCGCTCCATGGACAGCCGGTCCGGGTGGTAGCTGAGCGAGGGACCGGAGGTGTTCAGCAGCGAGTAGTCCTCGCCGCGCCGCAGCTTCAGGGTGACCTCGCCGGTCACGGCCGAGCCGACCCAGCGCTGCAGGGACTCCCGCAGCATCAGCGACTGGGGGTCCAGCCAGCGGCCCTCGTACATCAGCCGACCCAGCCGCCGACCCTCGGCGTGGTAGTTGGCGATGGTGTCCTCGTTGTGGATCGCCGACAGCAACCGCTCGTACGCGATGTGCAGCAGCGCCATCCCCGGCGCCTCGTAGAGACCGCGGGACTTGGCCTCGATGATCCGGTTCTCGATCTGGTCGCTGACCCCGAGCCCGTGCCGACCGCCGACGGCGTTGGCCTCCAGCACCAGGCGCCACGGGCGAGGCGAAGGTCTGGCCGTTGATGGCCACCGGGCGACCCTGGTCGAAGGCGATGGTGACGACCTCGGGGGCGATCTCCACGTCGTCGCGCCACGAGGCGACGCCCATGATCGGCTCGACGATCTCCACGCCGGTGTCCAGGTGCTCGAGCCGCTTCGCCTCGTGGGTGGCCCCCCAGATGTTGGCGTCGGTGCTGTACGCCTTCTCCTTCGACGCCCGGTACGGCAGGTCCCGCTCGGTCAACCAGGCCGACATCTCCGCCCGGCCGCCGAGCTCCTCGACGAAGTCGGCGTCCAGCCACGGCTTGTAGATCCGCAGCTGGGGGTTGGCCAGCAGACCGTAGCGGTAGAACCGCTCGATGTCGTTGCCCTTGTACGTCGACCCGTCACCCCAGATGTCGACGCCGTCCTCCTTCATGGCCCGCACCAGCAGGGTGCCGGTGACGGCCCGACCCAGCGGCGTGGTGTTGAAGTAGGTGCGACCGGCCGTACGGATGTGGAAGGCGCCGCACTGCAGCGCGACCAGACCCTCCTCGACCAGTGCCTCCTTGCAGTCGACCAGCCGGGAGATCTCCGACCCGTACTGGTGCGCCCGCTCGGGGATGGTGTCGATGTCGTCCTCGTCGTACTGACCGAGGTCTGCGGTGTACGTGCAGGGGACCGCGCCCTTCTCGCGCATCCAGGCGACCGCCACGGAGGTGTCGAGACCTCCGGAGAAGGCGATGCCGACGCGTTCGCCGACGGGAAGAGAGTTCAGGACCTTGGACACGAGATCGGAGCCTAGAACATATTCATGCCATATGTCGAATATTCATGCATGGCCCGGGGGTCGACGGACCAGGACCCTCAGAGGTTCTTCAGCGGGTACC
Source organism: uncultured Actinomycetota bacterium (assembly GCA_963794405.1). Classification (GTDB taxonomy): domain Bacteria; phylum Actinomycetota; class Actinomycetes; order Propionibacteriales; family Propionibacteriaceae; genus Microlunatus. Next base: position 994,527 of record CAWCDP010000009.1, on the reverse strand, counting down.
CGTGAGCGGCGCAGCCGTCCACCAGCAGCTTGCGCGCCTCGGCGGGGATGTCGTCCGGGTTCGCCGACCGCAGCGCACCGAGCGCCGCGTCGACCCACTTCGCCGGCTCCGGATCGAGCTGGCCGGAGTCGCGCAGGGTCTCCAGGCCCTTGATGGCCGCCTGGTTGGCGACCGATCCACCGGCCATCGCCGTGTCGACGGCCGGACAGCCGATCTTGTACGCATCCTGGGTGCCCTGGCTGTCGGAAGAGCAGGACGTCAGGCCGGTGACGGTCAGCCCGGCGGCCACCAGCAGGCCGAGGCGGAGAAGCGGTCGGGGCGGGGTGGGCATGTCACCCAGAGTAGGAGATCGGGCGAACAGTGAGGCGGGCGAAATGACGATGCGGTGGCTCTTCGGCGACCAGCTCGGACCGCATTTCCTCGACGACACCGACCTGCCGGTGCTGATGATCGAGTCGATGGCCGTCCTCCGGCGCCGGCGCTTCCATCGCCAGAAGGCGCACCTCGTCCTGTCCGCGATGCGTCACCGGGCGGCGGAGCTGGGCGCTCGCTGCACCTACGTACGGTCGGAGACCTACCGCTCGGGTCTGGCCGAGGCGGACGGACCGCTGGAGGCGATCCAGCCGACGTCGTGGGCCGCGCTGCATCTGGTCGACCGGCTGGCCGACGAGCGGGAGATCGAGCGGCTGCCGGCGCGCGGGTTCAGCGCCAGCCGCTCCGAGTTCGTCGCCTGGGCCGACGGCCGGGGCCGCAAGCGACTGCTGATGGAGGACTTCTACCGGGACAACCGGCGCCGGATCGGCCTGCTGATGGACGGAGCCGAGCCGGTCGGCGGACGCTGGAACTTCGACGCCGAGAACCGGGAGCCCCCGCCCAAGGGCCGGCGCACGCTGGGGCTGCCGGAGCCCGCGTGGCCGACCGAGGACGAGATCGATGCCGAGGTGCGGGAGGACCTGGACCGGCTCGCGGCGGACGGGGTCGAGTTCCTCGGCGACGACGGTCCGAGGGTGTTCCCGGCGACCCGTGAGGAGGCCCTCGCCAGCCTGCACGACTTCGTCGAGCACCGCCTGCCGGATTTCGGCCGGTACGAGGACGCCATCATGTCCGACGACCGCTGGATGGCTCACTCGCTGCTGTCGGCGCCGCTCAACCTGGGCCTGCTGGAGCCGATCGAGGTGGTGCGGGCGGCAGAGCGGGCCTATCACGACGGGACCGCCCCGCTGGCCGCCGTCGAGGGCTTCGTCCGCCAGGTGATCGGCTGGCGGGACTACATCTGGCATCTCTACTGGTATCTCGGGGAGGACTACCGGGCCCACAACCAGCTCGATCAGCGACGGTCCATCGACGACTGGTTCGCCACGCTGGAGCCAGGCGGCACCGACGCCGAGTGCGTACGGTCCGCGCTCACGTCGGTCCGGGAGACCGGCTGGACCCACCACATCCCGCGGCTGATGGTGCTCGGCAACTACGCCCTGCAGCACCGGTGGAAGCCGCAGCAGGTCACCGACTGGTTCCACCGGGCCTTCGTGGACGGCTACGACTGGGTGATGGTGCCCAATGTCGTGGGGATGAGCCAGCACGCGGACGGCGGGATCCTGGCCACCAAGCCGTACACCTCCGGCGGGGCCTACATCGACAAGATGAGCGACCACTGCGGGGACTGCCGCTTCGACCCGAAGAAGCGGGTGGGGGAGGACGCCTGTCCCTTCACCGGAGGCTACTGGCGGTTCCTCCACCGGCACCGCGAGGAGTTCGCCGCCAACCCGCGGATGGGTCAGATGGTCCGCGGGCTGGACCGGCTCAAGGACCTGGAGCAGGTGCTCGCCGAAGAGCCCTGAGGTCCAGGCGGTGTGGTTCAGGAAACGATGCTCAGGCGTCGATGCTGGACATGTCCGGGTAGCGCTCACCCTGGACCGCGTCGATCGGCACGGCGGCAGCCAGGGCGGCAAGATCCTGCTCGGTCAGGGTGACGGCCGCGGACGCGACGTTCTCCTCGAGAAAGCGGACCCGCTTGGTGCCGGGGATCGGGACGACGTCGTCGCCCTGGGCCAGCACCCAGGCCAGGGCCAGCTGGCCGGCGGTGACGCCCTTGGCGGCGGCGAGCTCGCGAACGGCGTCCACCAGCGCGAGGTTGGCCGCGAGCGCGTCGCCGGTGAAGCGCGGGTTGTGACGGCGGAAGTCGTCGGCGGCCAGGTCGTCGGCCGAGGTGATGGTGCCGGTCAGGAACCCCCGCCCGAGGGGGGAGTAGGGGACCAGACCGATGCCCAGCTCGCGCAGCACCGGCAGGATCTCGTTCTCCACGTGCCGGGTCCACAGGGAGTACTCGGTCTGCAGGGCGGTGATGGGGTGCACGGCGTGCGCCCGGCGGATGGTGTCGACCGATGCCTCACTCAGCCCGAGGTGCCGGACCTTGCCGGCGGCGACCAGCTCGGCCATGGCGCCGACGGTCTCCTCGATGGGCACCGTCTTGTCGACCCGGTGCTGGTAGTAGAGGTCGATGTGGTCGACCCCGAGCCGCTGCAGGCTGGCGTCACACGCCCGGTGGACGTAGGCCGGGCTGCCGTCGATGCCCCGGAAGCTGGAGTCCTCGGCGTCGCGGACGTTGCCGAACTTGGTGGCCAGCACCACCCGGTCGCGGCGGTCGGCGATGGCCCGACCCACCAGCACCTCGTTGGTGAACGGCCCGTACATGTCGGCGGTGTCGAGGAAGCTCACGCCGAGATCGAGGGCCCGGTGGATGGTGGTGACGGCGGTGGACTCGTCGGTGCTGCCGTAGAACTCCGACATGCCCATGCACCCGAGTCCGAGGGCGGACACCTCCAAGGCGTGAGTCGCCGCTGCCGAGGGTCCGGCGGGGGAGGGTGGGCTGGTCGGTGGTGGGATCCGTGGTGGTCATGAGCTCACTCTCCGCCTTCGAGCGCACTCGAAGTCAACCCCCGGGTCTACGCGGGGACCGACGCGCCGCTCGAGCCGGTCCTCGTAGATGCCGATCTTGCGGTTGATCGCCCCCAGGTGGTCGGTGACCCGGGCCAGGTCCTCCAGCACCCGGTCCCGGTGCGCGAGCAGCAGCTCGAGGCGTTCCTGCTCGTTCCCGTCGCCCTGACGGCACAGCTCGGCGTACGCCCGGATGGTCCGGATCGGCATGCCGGTGGCGCGCAACCGGGTGATCATGGTGATCCAGGTCAGGTCGACGTCGCCGTACCGTCGCACGCCCGCGGTGGACCGCGCGGGTGGGGCGAGCAGCAGCCCGTCGCGCTCGTAGTAGCGCAGGGTGTGGGCGGTCAGCCCGGTCGCCTCGGCGGCCTCCGCGATCGTGTACGTCTGGTCGTGCGGGTCCATCACCCCAGTCTCCACCTTCGAGTGCACTCGAAGGTGACTCGGTGGTGCGAGGTCCTGGGGTCGTCCTAGAGCTGCAGGCCCGGGTAGAGCGGGTTCGCGTCCAGCAGCTCGGCGGAGGCGGCCTTGGTCGCGTCGGCCAGACCATCCGTCAGCGTGTACTTGGCCTTGCCCGGCTTCCCGGTGCTCGCCGTCACCGGGGTGGTGCCCTTCAGCACGTTGACGATCAGGTCGGCGACGTGGTCGAACTCGTCGGCGCCGAAGCCGCGAGTGGTCAGCGCCGGGGTGCCGATCCGGACCCCGGAGGTGTACCAGGCGCCGTTCGGGTCGTTCGGCACGGCGTTGCGGTTGGTGACGATGCCGGAGTCCAGCAGCGCGGACTCGGCCTGGCGGCCGGTCAGCCCGAAGCCGGTGACGTCGATCAAGACCAGGTGGTTGTCGGTGCCGTCGGTGACCAGCTTCGCGCCGCGCCGCTTGAGGCTCTCGGCCAGCGACTGGGCGTTGTCGGCGACCGCCTGCGCGTACGTCCGGAATGCGGGCGTCCGGGCCTCCGCGAAGGCGACGGCCTTGGCTGCCATCACGTGGCCGAGCGGTCCGCCCAGCACCAGCGGGCAGCCGCGGTCGACGCTCGGCGCGTACTCCTCGGTGGCCAGCACCAGGCCACCGCGCGGGCCGCGCAGCGACTTGTGCGTGGTCGAGGTGACGATGTGCGCGTGCGGCACCGGGTCCTCGTTGCCGGTGAACACCTTGCCGGCGACCAGCCCGGCGAAGTGGGCCATGTCGACCATCAACGTGGCACCGACCTCGTCGGCGATCTCACGCATCTTGGCGAAGTCGATCCGGCGCGGGTACGCGGAGTAGCCGGCGATCAGGATCAGCGGCTTGAACTCCCGCGCGGCGGCGGCGACCTGGTCGTAGTCGAGCAGCTGGGTGGTCGGGTCGGTCCCGTACGAGCGCTGGGCGAACATCTTGCCGGAGATGTTGGGGCGGAAGCCGTGGGTCAGGTGGCCGCCGGCGTCGAGGCTCATGCCCAGCGCCCGCTGGTTGCCGAACTTGTGCCGCAGCGTCTCCCACTGCTCGTCGGTCAGGTCGTTCACGCCCTTGGCGCCGAGCTCGGCCAGCGCCGGCGTCTCGACCCGGTGGGCCAGGATCGACCAGAAGGCGACCAGGTTGGCGTCGATGCCGGAGTGCGGCTGGGCGTAGGCGTACTCGGCGCCGAACAGCTCGCGGGCGTGCTCGGCGGCCAGCGACTCGACGGTGTCGATGTTCTGGCAGCCGGCGTAGAAGCGGTGACCGACGGTGCCCTCGGCGTACTTGTCGGAGAGCCAGGTGCCCATGGTCAGCAGCACGGCCGGAGAGGCGTAGTTCTCCGAGGCGATCAGCTTCAACGAGCTCCGCTGGTCGGCCAGCTCGGCCCGGGTGGCGTCGGCGACCCGGGGCTCGACGCTCTCGATGACGGCGAGGGCGGCCTTGTAGGCCTCGGACGCGGTGGCGGCGACGTCGATCGGGGAGGCGGCGGTGGCGTCAGCGGCGGAAGGTGCAAGCAGGTCGGTCACCGGGCGGAGTTTACCCGCGCCGGGTGACCGACTCGACTCGGATCTTTTGGAGCAAGAACGACCCTAGGTGTGGAAACCGGCACAAAAGTCCGGTGGGGCGGGGTCAGCGGCGGCGGGCGATCTCGTAGAGGGCGATGCCGGCGGCCACACCGGCGTTCAGGGACTCCATCGAGCCGCCCATCGGGATGGCGGCGACGGTGTCGCAGGTCTCGCGCACCAGCCGGGACAGGCCGTCACCCTCGCTGCCGACCACCAGCACCATCGGCCCCGACGCCTCCGCGACCTCGGCGATGTCGACCTCGCTCTCACCGTCCAGGCCGACCAGGAACAGCCCGGCGCCGGCGTACGCCTTGAGGGTGCGGGTCAGGTTGGTGGCCCGGGCGATCGGCACCTTGGCCGCGGCTCCGGCCGAGGTCTTCCAGGCGGCCGCGGTCATCCCGGCCGAGCGACGCTCGGGGATCAGCACCCCGTGGGCTCCGAAGGCCACGGCGGAGCGGATGATCGCGCCCAGGTTCCGGGGATCGGTGATCGAGTCCAGGGCCACGATCAGCGGCGGGGTGTCGGAGTCGATGGCCAGCCCGAGCAGGTCGTCGGGGTGGGCGTAGCTGAACTCGGGCAGCTGCAGGGCCACTCCCTGGTGCACACCGCCGCCGACCAGCCGGTCCAGCTCGACCCGGGTCACCTCGAGCATCGGCAGGCTGCGGCCGGCCGCCAGCTTCAAGATGTCGCGCAGCCGGTCGTCGCGCTCGGCGCCCTCGGCCACGTACGCGGTCTTGGTCGGGATCTCGGCCTCGAGCGCCTCCAGCACCGAGTTCCGACCGATCACCCACTCGGCCCCGACACCCGGCTTCCCGCTGCGCCGGCCCTCCCCGGGACGCTTCCCGCCGCTCGGCCGGCGTTCGGCGGCCTTCTTGGCCCGGTACGCCGCGTGGTACGGCCGGTCCTCCGCCTTGGGTGTCGGGCCGTGGCCCTCCAGGCCGCGGCGGACCCGACCACCGGAACCGGCGGTGTTGCTCTTGCCGCTCTTGCGGACGGCGCCCTTGCGTTGACTGTTGCCTGCCATGTCCTCGTCTACCTGCTCGATCGTGCTCGTGCGTGCGGTCAGCGTGCGTGTGGTCAATGCGTGGCCAGGGACCAGCGCGGTCCGGCCGGGGTGTCGGTGATGGTGATGCCGAGGTCCTTCAAGGCGTCGCGCAGGGCGTCCGCGGCCGCGAAGTCCCGCCGCTCCCGCGCCGCCGACCGCTGCTCCAGCAGCGTGCCGATCAGGCCGTCGACCACCGAGACCAGCCGAGCGTCGTCGCCGCCGCGCTGCCAGATCGGGTCCGCGGCGTCCAGCCCGAGGACCGCCAGCATCCCCAGCACCTCGGCCAGGCGGGCGGCGGCAGTCTCCTTGTCACCGGCGGCCAGGGCGGTGTTCCCGTCCCGGACGGCCTGGTAGAGCACCGCCACCGCGCCCGGGGTGCCGAGGTCGTCGTCCATCGCACTCGCGAACGGATCCGGCACCACACCGTCGGGCCGACCGACCAGCTCGACCGCGCGATCGACGAAGCTGTCGATCCGGGCCAGGGCCGCCGTCGCCTCGTCCAGGGAGGTGTCGGAGAACTCGATCGCCGAGCGGTAGTGCGGCTGCGCGAGATAGAAGCGCACGGCGCGGGCCGGATAGCGCTCCACCACCTCGCTGACCAGCGCGCCGTTGCCCAGCGACTTGCTCATCTTCTCCCCGGCCGCGGTGACCCAGGCGTTGTGCATCCAGAACCGGGCGAACCGCTGGCCGGCCGCGGTCGACTGGGCCAGCTCGTTCTCGTGGTGCGGGAAGCGCAGGTCCAGACCGCCGCCGTGGATGTCGAACTCGTCACCGAGGTACTTGCCGGCCATGGCCGAGCACTCCAGGTGCCAGCCCGGGCGTCCGCGGCCCCAGGGCGTGGGCCAGGACGCGCTGGTCGGCTCGGAGGGCTTGTGGCCCTTCCAGAGGGCGAAGTCCCGCGGGTCGCGCTTGCCGCGGGGATCCGCGTCGCCGGCCGGCTCCATGTCCTCGATCCGCTGCCGGGACAAGACGCCGTACGCCGGCCAGGACCGCACGTCGAAGTAGACGTCGCCGGAGCCGTCCTCGGCCACGTACGCGTGCCCCCGCTCGATCAGCACCTCGATCAGCTCGAGCATCTCGGGCACGTGCCCGGTGGCACGGGGCTCGTAGGTGGGCGGCAGGCAGCCCAGCGCGGCGTACGCGTCGTGCAGCTCCCGCTCGAACCGGTACGCGTGCGCGAACCAGGGCACCCCGGCCTCGGCGGACTTGTTCAGGATCTTGTCGTCGATGTCGGTCACGTTGGCGATCACTGTCACCCGTAACCCGTGCCAGGTCAGCCAGCGGCGTAGGACGTCGAAGACGACCTCCTTGCGGATGTGGCCGACGTGCGGCGCCGACTGCACGGTGAGCCCGCAGTGGTAGACGGAGACCTCGCCGGGGACCAGGGGGTCGAAGTCGCGGACCTCACGGGTCGCGGTGTCGTACAGGCGCAGGCTCACCCCGGCAGCCTACCGAGCGGAGACCATGCGCTGCATGACTTCCAAACCGGCCCGCAGCGCCTTGCGGTCCCGGGCGGAGAGCGCCTCCAGCATGGGCTCGATGTTGGCGCCCAGACGGGTGCGGATCTCGCCCAGCCGCTGCCGCCCGAGCGGACTGAGGTCGATCAGCCAGGCGCGGGCGTCGCGGGGGTCCATGGACCGCTCCACCAGGCCGGCGGCCTCGAGCCGTTTGATGTGGTTGGTGATGGTCGGTTGCGACGATCTCTCCTGGACGGCCAGGTCGCTGATCCGGCACGGTCCGTTGTCCCGGATCCTGGCCATCACCCGCGCCGCGGCCAGGCTGACTTCCAACCCGTCGGTGGGCACCCGCCGGATCACCGCTGCGGCGGAGCTGACCAGGATCTCGCCCAGCTCGTGCAGGTCCTCGCTCACCCTGGTCAGAGTAGCGGTCAGCGGCGGAGGGCGCCGACGACGAGCCGAGCCAGTTCCGCGTACGCCTGCGCGTCGTCCAGCCCGGTCGCCCGGCCGATCTCTCCGGAGGTGATGCGTCGCATCGTCGCGGTCACCACCTCACCGACGAAGACGGCCGACACGTTGCGGAAGGCGCCGGCCCGGATGCCCTCGTCGATCAGCGCCCGGACCCGGGCCGCGGCGGCGACGGTGTTCTGCTCGTAGACCTCGCGGGTGGCGGCGGTCCGGGCGAGATCACGGCGGAACTGCGGTCCGGCCGGACGCAGCGCCTCGGCGACGGCCTCCAGATAGCGGGTGAGCCGGGTCGCGGGGGAGCGGGTCCGGGCGATCGCGGCCTCGACCTGGTCCGTGGCGCGTCGGAAGAAGGACCGGACGGTCCGCACTGCCAGCTGCTCCTTGCTGTCGGCCAACGCGTAGAGCGTCCGCTTCGAGCACCCGAGCCGCGCCGCCAGGTCGTCGAGAGTGAGATGGGTGAATCCCTCGGCCAGGAACAGGTCCACGAGCTCGTCGACCAGCTGGCGCTGACGGGTGGTGAGGTGCTCGGTGGGGTTCTCGGAGAGGGCGAAGTGCTCGGAGAGGGTGGGAGTGGATTCCATGGCGGTACCAGCGTACCCTTGACAGTACCGGTTCCGGGAAGCGGTCCAGGGAGTGATCACGAAGGGGTGCCGCCGTGGGGGTTGACCGCGTGCTGCCGACCGCCGAGGGTGCGGAGCTGGTCGCCCTGGTGCGCGAGATCGCCGTCGAGGAGCTCGCCCCCCGGGCCGCGGCCGCGGAGGCGGCGGGGGAGTTCCCGCGCGACGCGTTCGCCCTGCTCGGCGAGGCGGGCGTGCTGGGCATGCCCTATCCCGAGCGGCTGGGCGGGGCGGGGCAGCCGTACGAGGTGTATCTGCAGGCGCTGGAGGAGATCGCCGCGGCCTGGATGAGCGTCGGGGTCGGGGTGGCGGTGCACGTCCTCAGCTGTCACGCGCTGCACCGCTTCGGCACGGCCCAGCAGCACGCCGACCTGCTGGCCCCGATGCTGGCCGGGGACCTGCTCGGGGCGTACGCCTTGTCGGAGGCCCAAGCCGGCTCCGACATCACCGGCATCAGCACCCGCGCCAAACTGGCCGACGACGGGTACTCCCTCAGCGGCGCGAAGGCCTGGATCACCCACGGGTCCCGGGCCGACTACTACACGACGTTCGCGCGGACCGGTGACGACCGGACCAAGGGCCTGAGCTGCTTCGTGGTGCCGGCCGACGCTCCCGGTCTGAGCTTCGGTCAACCGGAGCAGAAGATGGGCCTGACCGGGTCGACCACGACCGCCCTCTACCTCGATGCGGTGCCGGTGGACGAGCACCGGCGGGTGGGGGCCGAGGGCCAGGGCATGCCGATCGCCCTCGACGCACTCGACTCCGGCCGGTTGGGGATCGCCGCCTGTGCCACCGGGCTGGCTCAGGCCGCTCTGGACGCGGCGGTGGACTACGCCCGGCAACGCGAGCAGTTCGGCACGGCGATCGCCGAGTTCCAGGGCATCCAGTTCCTGCTCGCCGAGATGGCGGCCGGCGTCGACGTGGCCCGGGCGGCGTATCTGATGGCGGCGCGCAAGAAAGACGCCGGTCGGCCCTTCACCCGGGACGCCGCGGTGGCCAAGCTGGTGGCCACCGACGCCGCGATGAAGGTGACCACCGACGCGGTGCAGGTCCTCGGCGGGTACGGCTACACGCGGGACTTCCCGGTGGAGCGCTACTTCCGCGAGGCCAAGGTGACCCAGATCTTCGAGGGCACCAACCAGATCCAGAAGCTGGTGATCGCCCGTCAGCTGCTGCGCTGACCAGTCCCGCTCGCCCGATCCCAGTACCGGGGGCCGGCGAAGGATGCCCTGTCGGTACACCTCAGGACAGGGACTCCCAGCCCGACACGGACCGGGGTTGACTGAGGGCCGCTACCGGATCCGACCTCGTACGACAGGAGCACCACGATGAAGATCACCCGCAGCGGCGGAACGACCGGCCGCGGACCGGCCGACTGGTTCACCGGCGACGTCCTGATCGACGCCGTCCGGAGCCCGGACGAGCAGTCAGCGATCGGCTGCGGTCACGTCCGGTTCAGCCCGGGCGCTCGGACGGCCTGGCACCACCACCCGAAGGGACAGACGCTGTACGTCACCGACGGGATCGGTCTGGTGGCCTACCGGGGCGGCGAGACCGTCGAGATCCGACCCGGCGACGTGGTGTTCATCGAACCGGGCGAGGAGCACTGGCACGGCGCCACGCCCGATCGCTTCATGTCCCACATCGCCCTGCACGAGGCCGACGAGAGCGGCCAGGTGGTGACCTGGCTCGATCACGTCACCGACGAGGAGTACCGCGCCGGGCTCTGACCCGTCCGCCCGGGGACACCGACGTGTCCTCGGCGGGAGGGACCTCTGGGCGATGGCGACCCGGGTCAGCGGCGCCAGAACAGGTGGTGCACCACTCCGCTCGAGCTCGGCACCACTTCGTGGTGGAAACGTTCTTCCAGCTCGTCCGGGCTCTGCCACAACCGGCCGCCGGCGCCGAGCGTGGTCGGGTGGACCGCGACGTGCAGGGTGTCGACCAGGTCGGCGTCGAGGAACTCGCGGACGGTCTGGACACCACCACCCAGGCGGACGTCCTTGCCGTCGGCGGCTGCCCGCGCCTGAGCGAGCACGTCCGCGGGCTCGCCGCCGACGAAGTGGAAGGTCGTGTCGGACAGGCTGAACGAAGGCCGCGGGTGGTGGGTCAGCACGAACACCGGCGTGTGGAAGGGCGGCTCGTCGCCCCACCACCCCAGCCAGTCATGGTCGGGCCAGGGTCCGCGCACGGGTCCGAACTTGTTCCGGCCCATGATCTCGGCGCCGATGTGGTGGCTGAAGTCGCGGGTGAAGTAGTCGTCCAGCCCGCGTGTGCCCCCGTCGTCGGTTCGGTTGGGCCAGCTCGCCGTGGCGCCGGCCCAGGCCATCAGCACCCGCGGATCGGCGTGACCGAACGGTCGTTCCAGGGTCTGGTCGGTGCCCGTTCCGTAGCCGTCGGCGGAGACGGTGAAGTTCTGCACGCGCAGCAGCTGAGCCATGGTCACTCCTGGGTTGGTCGGGTCAACGGCAGTATGACCGCGGCCCCCGACACAACTCATCGGGCGCACCCCGAGCGACTACTCCTCGAAGACCGCGTCGTCGCCGGACATGATCGCCAGCAGCCGCCGGTGCGCCCGCGCCTCGACCGGCCGGCTGAGGCGCTCGCAGGTGCGGGCCATCAGCAACCGCGCGTACGGCTCGGTCGGGTCCTGCTCCAGCAGCACCACGCACTCGTCGTACGCCTTGGTCAGGCGTGCGGCGTGGAAGTGGCTGCGGGCTAGCAGCAGGCGGGCGCTGACGTTGCCGGGCTCGGTCTCCAGGATCTCGAGCAGCAGCCGGGCCGCTCCGCGGTAGTCCCGGCCGGTGAAGCGCTCCTCCGCCATCGCCCACCGCAGTCCATCGAGCTCGCTCATCGCTCCTCCTTCTGATGCCGCAGCCGGAACGCGTCGCGATCGACCCCTATTCCGACCCTCGGACCAGGACAGCTGCAAGGTGGATTTGGCCAGGCGACGCGCCGACCGTTATGGTTTCGTGACCGAACACGAGACCAGCGATCCCCCGCGGCGGTGTTCAGCACTGACAGGAGCGGCGAGGACTGCCGTATCGGCAGATCCTAGGAGCAGCTCGACGTGCGCAAGATCCTCCCGGCCGTTGCGGTCGGTGTCACCATGCTCAGCGTGGCCGGTGCCACCTTCGCGTACGCGGTCTCGGCCAAGGACGTGAACCTCACCGTGGACGGCTCCAGCCGCGAGGTCAGCACCGCGGTCGGCACCGTCGGGCAGCTGCTCGACCGGCAGGGCATCCAGGTCGGACCCCATGACGTGGTGGCGCCCGGGCCGGACGCCGCGTTGAGCGACGGCGGCTCCGTCGTCGTCCGCTACGGCCGACAGGTCACCGTGACCCTCGACGGGGCCCCCCAGACCTTCTGGACGACCGCCACCACCGTGGATCAGGCTCTGGCGGCGGAGCGGATCCAGGTCGACGGCAGCGATCGCCTCTCCACCAGCCGGAGCTCGGCGATCGGTCGCGAGGGCCTGGAGCTCGCGGTCTCGACCGAGAAGTCCGTGAAGCTCGACGCAGCCGGCAAGAAGAAGCGCCTGACGACCACCGCGGCGACGGTGGGTGAGGCGCTGCTCGACGCGGGCATCGTGGTCGACGCCGACGACGAGGTCCGACCGTCCAGGTCCGCGCCGCTGACCGACCGGGCCGAGATCCGCTACACCCGCGTGGACACGAAGCAGGTGACGAAACGCTCGAAGGTGGACTTCGACACCACCTACAAGAAGTCGAAGAAGCTCGATCAGGGCCAGACCAAGACCGTGCGCGCGGGCGTCACGGGCGAGCGGACCACCGTGACCACCGAGGTCCGCCACAACGGGACGCTGGTCCGCACCGAGGAGGCCTCCTCGAAGGTGACCGCCCAGCCGAAGAGCGCCCTCGTGCTGCGCGGCACGCGGGAGGTCAGATCGGTGCTGCGGGGCGGCGCGGCCGCCGACGTGGGCGACGGAGGCGGCTCCCGGTCGCAGATCTTCACCACCGGCTACACCTACTGGGACAACAGCCCACCGGGATCCGCGCAGATCGCCCGGCCGCAGGTCCACGACCGAGCCGGCGGCACCGGGACCTGGAAGGACCCGATCACCGTCGCGATCCAGTCCGGTCGCTTCGCGTTCGGCACCCGGTTCTACCTGCCCGAGCTGAAGAAGTACTTCATCGTCGAGGATCTCTGCGGGGCCTGCTACGACGGCCGGAACGGCGGCTCCTACACCCTCGACCTCTGGGTCGACGGCAGCCACCTGAGCAGCGGCGGTGCCGCCCAGTGCGCCTCCCGCATCACCCGCGTGCAGCCCGCCATCGAAGGCCCCAGGTCGGACCTGCCGGTCGACCGCGGATCGGTCTGCTGAGCGCAGCCCGCCTGCGCGGTGGGGTCCGGAACCCGCCAGACTGACGCCATGCAGCTCACCGACGCCGACGTCGTCCTGGTCACCGGTGGCGCCTCAGGGTTGGGCGCCGCCACCGTCGAGAGCGTGCTGGCCGCCGGCGCTCGAGTGGTGATCATCGACCTGCCCGACGCTGTCGCCGCGCTCCCCGCGCGGGCGGGGGTGATCGCGATCGGTGCCGACGTCCGCGACGAGGAGCAGGTCCAGGCCGCCGTCGACGCGGCCCAAGGTGCCGGTGTGCTGCGGGTGGTGGTCAACTGCGCCGGCGTGGCCACGCCCGGCCGGATCGTCGGCAAGCGCGGCACGCTGCCGCTGGACGACTTCCGGCGGGTCATCGACATCAACCTGATCGGCACCTTCAACGTGCTGCGGCTGGCCGCCACCGCCATGCTCGACAACCAGTTGAGCGACGGCGACCGCGGACTCATCGTGCTGACGGCGAGCGTCGCGGCGTACGACGGGCAGATCGGGCAGGCGGCGTACGCGGCGAGCAAGGGTGGCATCGCCGCCCTGACCATCTCGGCCGCCCGCGACCTGGCGGAACGGCAGATTCGGGTGATGACCATCGCCCCGGGGGTGATGGAGACTCCGATGATGGCCGGGTTGCCGGAGCAGGCCCGGACCACTCTCGAGGCGCTGGTGCCGCACCCCGCCCGGCTCGGCCGGCCGAGCGAGTACGCCCTGCTGGTCTCTCAGCTGATCGCCAACCCGTTGCTCAACGGCGAGGTGATCCGGCTCGACGGCGCGCTCCGGATGCCGCCGCGCTGACCCGCGTGAACGTCCGGGCCCAGCCGCGGCTCACTCCCGTGGCCGCGCCGGCTCACCCCGGGAGCGTCGGTTTGCCGGCGCGGGCCCGCAGGGCGGCGATGTCGAGATAGGCAGGCTCGGGCTCCTCGGCCCCGCCGGGCCCTTCGTCGTCGTCCTCCCACGGGTCGTACGGCTTGTCGTCGGTGCCGTCGGCGAACCCCATCGAGGGGTCGTACGGGTTGGCCAACCCGACCAGGGTCTCCTCCGTGCTGAAGGCCACCGCCTCGTCGGGCAGCCGGTGCAGCACCGAGGAGATGTAGGACTGGGCGGCGTCGTACGCGTCGACCTCCTGACCGGCGCGCTCGCTCAGGTACCAGCGGTGCTCCAGCACCTCGTGGTAGAGCTCGGCCGGCTCCAGCTTGCCGCGCATCTCGTGGGGCACGGAGCTGACCACCGGCTCGAACCGCTCGGTCAGCCACTGGTGGGCGACGATCGCCTCGTCGGCGTTCTGCTGGTCGGTGCGGGCCCGGTAGTAGTCCAGGTCGTTGAGCAGCCGACGGGCTTGGTTCTCCTCGGTGTCCAGACCGGTGAGCCGGAGCAGCCGGCGGGAGTGGTGACCCGCGTCGACGACCTTCGGCTGGATCCGGATGGTCGAGCCGGCGAAGTCGGTGGTGATGTCGAGCTCGGCGACGTCGAAGCCGAGGGCGTTGAGCCGGCGGACCCGCGACTCGATCCGGTGCATCTCGCTGCCGTCGAACTCCTCCACCCCGGTCAGCTCACCCCACAGCTCGCGGTAGCGGTTCTCGATCGCCTCCACCAGCTGCAGCGGGTCCAGCGAGGCGTCCAGAAGACCGCCGGCCTCCAGGTCGCAGAACTCCCCGAACAGGTTGGTGCGGGCGATGGTGAGATCGTGCTCCCGCTGACCGTTGGTGAGCTCGTCGTGCAGCTCGCCCGTCTCGGCGTCCACCAGGTAGGCGGCGAACGAGCCGGCGTCGCGGCGGAACAGCGTGTTGGACAGCGACACGTCGCCCCACAGGAACCCACTCAGGTGCAGCCGGGCCAGCAGCACCACCATCGCGTCCAGCAGCCGGTTGACCGTGTCCTGCCGCACGCCCCGGGAGAACAGCGAGCGGTACGGCAGCGAGAACTGCAGGTGCTTGGTGATGAGGGCGGGGTCCAGGGGCTCGCCGTCGGCGTCGAACCGGTTCAGCACCACCCCGTTCGCCTCGACCGAGGGGATGTCGATCCGGGTCAGGTCGCGGAGCAGCCGGTACTCGTGGACGGCCAGGTGCTCGAGCACCTCCTTGACCGCGTACACCTCCTGACCGACCCGGACGAACCGCACCACGTGCCGGGAGATGCCGCGGGGGAGGGCCACCAGCTTCTCGGCCGGCCAGTCCGCGAGAGGGGTGTCCCAGGGCAGGGTGATCAGGCGGGCATCCGGCTGCGCTGACAAGAATCTCGGCACCCCGCCATCCTCGCACCGACGGCGGACAGGTCTCACCGGGCGTCGTGTCGTCCGGCTCGGCGCGAGCGAGCCCGCACCGGACGCGAACGAGCCCCCGCCGCAGCAGGGGGCTCGCTCGATCGATCAGCGGCGCGGGTGCGCCGTGCTTCAGGCGGAGAGGCGGGCACCCGTCTTCGGTGAGAACACGTGCACCTGTCCGGCGTCGATGCCCAGCCGGACCGACGAACCGCGCTGCGGAGGCGTCCGGGAGGAGATCCGACCGGTGATCTGCTGCGCCGTCAGCTGCTGGTCCTCGGGCAGACCCGCGAGGGTGCCGTAGAGGTACGCGTCCGCACCGAGCTCCTCGACCACGGCGACGTCGATGCCGAGACCGTCGCCGGTGTCGCTGAGCACGAAGTTCTCCGGGCGGATGCCGACCACGAGGGACTTCTCGCCGTCGGCCTTGGCCAGCACCTCACGCGAGACGGGCACCGTGTAGTCGCCGACGCTGACGCCACCCTCGGTGACCTTGCCCTCGATCAGGTTCATGGCGGGGGAGCCGATGAACCCGGCCACGAACAGGTTCTTCGGGCTGTCGTACAGGCTGAGCGGGGTGTCGCACTGCTGGAGGACGCCGTCCTTCATCACCGCGACCCGGTCGCCCATGGTCATGGCCTCGACCTGGTCGTGGGTCACGTACACGGTGGTGACCCCGAGCCGGGTCTGCAGGGCCGCGATCTGGGTGCGGGTCGAGACCCGCAGCTTCGCGTCCAGGTTCGACAACGGCTCGTCCATCAAGAACACCTGCGGGGACCGCACGATCGCCCGGCCCATCGCGACCCGCTGCCGCTGACCACCGGACAGGGCCTTGGGCTTGCGGTTGAGGAAGTCCTCCAGGCCGAGCAGGTGCGCGGCTTCCTGGACCCGCTGCTGCCGCTCGGTCTTCGGCACACCGGCCATCTTCAACGCGAAGCCCATGTTGTCGCCCACGGTCATGTGCGGATACAGGGCGTAGTTCTGGAACACCATCGCGATGTCGCGGTCCTTGGGCGGCAGGTCGGTGACGTCACGGTCACCGATGAAGATGCTGCCGGCGTTGATCTCCTCCAGGCCTGCGAGCATCCGCAGCGAGGTCGACTTCCCACAACCCGACGGTCCGACCAGGACCATGAACTCGCCGTCGCCGATGTCGAGGTTGAGCTTGTCCACGGAGGGGTGATCCGCTCCGGGGTAGACGCGAGTAGCGTCCTAGAAACTGACTGTGGCCACGCCACACTTCCTTTCCACGGGCAGGTACGTGCCCGACGATCCGTAGTGGAAATAGCGTTCCCAGGATCCCACGCGGGATCGGTCGAACCCAAGTTCTCTCGCGTCGGATCCCGTGTGAACCTCAGCACGCTGACGCGTGTCAGTGGGCCTCGACCGAGGCGTACGGGGTCAGCGCAGCTGGGTGAGCAGCTGGGTGTTGTCCAGCTCGAAGTGGTCGACCACGGCGGTGACCTCGAGCCCGGTCAGCGTGGTGCCGGCACCGAAGTTGGTCAGGAAGGCCGTGTCCGCGGCGTCCCGGCCGGTGGCCACCCGCAGAAGGCTCTGGCGGGGGGCGAGCTGGGTCGCGTCGACCGCCCACCACTGACCGTCCACGAGCGCCTCGGCGATGGCGTGGAACTCCATCGGGCTGAGACCGGGCGCGTAGACGGCGGCCAGCCGGGCGGGCACGTTCAAGGAGCGGAGCAGTGCCACCGACAGGTGCGCGAAGTCGCGGCAGACGCCCTGGCGGGCCAGCAGCGTGCGGACGGCGCCATCGGTGGGCAGACTCGATCCGGAGACGTAGGTGAGCTGCCGGTTCACCCAGTCGATGACGGCGTTGAGCAGGTTGAGTCCACTCAACCCGGAGAACTCGCTGGCCGCGGTCGGGGCGAGTGAGTCGGACTCGCAGTAGCGGCTGGGGCGCAGGTAGACGATCTCGTCGGTGTCGGACACGCGGGGCTCGTCGGCCAGCCCATCGACCACGGCCCGGTAGCGCAGCGAAGCGGTGGATCCCTGGGCGTACACCGAGTGCAGCCGGGTGCCGTGGGTGTCGATGATCTCGGTCGGCTCGACCGGGTTGCCGTCGACGGTGATCTCCAGGGTCTCCGAGGAGATCGGGGCGCCCTGCGCGACGGCCACGCTGTAGATGAGGCGGACGGGTCCGGAGAGGTCGAGGTCGATCGAGGTGGAGACGGTGCGCTGCATGGCGGCCATGCTTCCACGAAGCGGTGACCGCCGGGTTACCGCGCGATCACATGGACACGGAGCAACCTGGACCACCGAGCAGCTGGACACCGGGCACCGGGGGGCGGGCGGGCTCAGCACTCCACGATGTTGACGGCCAGGCCGCCGCGGGAGGTCTCCTTGTACTTGATCTTCATGTCCGCGCCGGTCTCCATCATCGTCTTGATCACCTTGTCCAGGCTGACGGTGTGCCGACCGTCGCCGTGCAGGGCCAGCCGGGCAGCGGTGATGGCCTTGACCGAGCCGATCGCATTCCGTTCGATGCAGGGGATCTGGACCAGGCCGCCGACCGGGTCGCAGGTCAGCCCGAGGTGGTGCTCCATCCCGATCTCCGCGGCGTTCTCGACCTGCTCGGGAGAACCGCCGATGATCTCGGCCAGGGCCCCGGCAGCCATCGAGCAGGCGCTGCCGACCTCGCCCTGGCAGCCGACCTCGGCACCGGAGATGGAGGCGGTCTGCTGGTAGATCGAGCCGATGGCGGCGGCCACCAGCAGGAACCGGACGATGGCGTCGTCGTCGACCCCGGCCACGAACCGTACGGCGTAGTGCAGCACCGCCGGAATGACCCCGGCCGCCCCGTTGGTCGGTGCGGTGACGACCCGACCACCGGACGCGTTCTCCTCGTTCACGGCCAGCGCCCACACGGTCACCCAGTCGACGGCCTGCATCGGATCGGTCAGGTCCCGCACCTGGAGCGGGTCCATTGCGGCGCTGGTGCTCAGCCGGGTGTAGAGGGCGCTGGCCCGTCGCCTGACCTTGAGCCCGCCGGGCAGCACCCCGACCGTCCCGCACCCGTTGCGGACGCACTCCGCCATCACCGACCAGATCCGCAGCAGTCCCGCCCGCACCTCGGCCTCCGATCGGCGGGCGCACTCGTTGGCCAGCATGACGTCGCTGATCCGGAGCCCGGTGGCGGTGCAGTGGGCGAGCAGCTCGTCGCCGGTGCGGAAGTCGTACGGCACCGGCGTCGGGTCCGGGACCAGCACGGGGTGGCCCTCGGCGTCGGCGGCCACGATGAACCCGCCACCGATCGAGTAGTAGGTCGACTCCCGCAGCAGCCCGTCGTCGACGTCGTACGCGGCGAAGGTCATGCCGTTGGGGTGGTAGGGCAGCCGCAGCCGCCGGTGCAGGATCACGTCGTTGTCGAGGTGGATGGCGATCTGGTGGGTGCCGTTGAGTCGGATCCGGGCGCTCTCCGCGATCTCGGCGATCCGCAGGGGCGCGATCCGGGTGTCGATGGATTCGGGGTCCTCGCCCTCCAGACCCCAGAGCACCGCCTTGTCGCTGCCGTGACCGTGCCCGGTGGCGCCGAGGGATCCGAACAGCTGGGCCTTGACCCGAGCCGTTCGGTCGAGGATCTCGTCGGCGGCCAGCCGCTCGACGAAGCGGCGAGCGGCCCGCATCGGTCCGACCGTGTGGGAGCTGGACGGCCCGATGCCGATGCTGAACAGGTCGAACGCGCTGACGGCCATGGGGACTGTCTACTCCGGCCGGCGCGGAAGCGCGAGCCGCGGGTGGCACGGAAATGCCCTGCCGGCTCATACCCGGCAGGGCATCGGTGACGCTGTCATCAAGTCTCGACGACAAGGTCGTCCACCAAGGGTGTCGACACGCCGTTACGGCACGACGACAGGTGGGTGACGTCTGTGTGGCAGCGCCTCAGTAGCGCCGGGTGACGATCTCCTTGCCCAGCGGCATCAGGGCCACTGGGATGAGCTTGAAGTTCGCGACCGCCATCGGGATGCCGATGATGGTGATGCACAGGGCGATCCCGGTGGCGATGTGGGTCAGGGCGATCCACCAGCCGGCGACGAGGATCCAGATGATGTTGCCGAGCAGCGAGAACACCCCTGACGTGGGCTTCTCGACGACCTCGCGGCCGAAGGGCCAGGCGGCGTAGTTGGCGAGCCGGAACGACGCGATGCCCCACGGGATTGTCACGATCAGCAGGCAGCAGATCAACCCCGCGAGCGCGTACGCGAGCCAGAGCCACAGACCGCTGAAGACGAACCAGATGATGTTGAGCAACGTGCGCATGAGATCAATTCTGGCCGACCGGTGATCCTGGGCAACCCGGTGATGTCCCTGGTCGGCACCGGGGGTCGGGGTCAGGGCAGCGGGTCGAGGAAGTCCTGCACCGCACTCAGGAACAGGTCCGGCGCTTCGATCGGCAGCCAGTGACCGCAGTGGGCGACCAGCACCAGCTCGGCTCGCGGCATCGCCGCAGCGGCGGCTGCCGAGTTCGCGGGGTCGACCAGCGGATCCTCCTCGCCGTGCAGGAAGAGCGTGGGCGTGGCGATCCGGGACACGACCGGCAGCAGGTTGTTCCGCATCCGGAGCGGCCCGAGGGTCGCCTGGTTGTAGCGCCCGTAGCCCACCCCGGAGCCCGGTCGGCGAGCCTCGCGCGCGAACGCGGCCCGGACGTCCACGTCGATGGTCGTCGGGTCGTGCACCATCCGGCTCAGGTAGCTGTCGCTGAACCGACCGGCGAAGTGCCCGAGACCGTAGAGGACCCGATCGGGGAGCTGCGCGGCGAGCCAGGCGCCGAGCTGGGTGGGTGCGTTCTTCAGGCGTTCCGTGAGTCCGCCGGGAGCGACCAGGACCAGGGCGGCCACCACGTCGGGGTGGCGCAGGGCTACGTGCAGGGCGATGTCGCCGCCCATCGAGACACCGACCACAGCGAACCGCTCGAGTCCGTACGACCTGGCGACGATGATCATCAACTCCGCCAGGTCGACTGGCTCGCCAGTGACCGGGATCCCTTCGGTCTCACCGAAACCGGGCAGATCCGGAGCGATCACCAGGCGATCCGCCGAGAGCGGTCCGAAGACCTTGGACCACGAGATCGCCGCGTTGTCGTAGCCACCGCCGTGGATCAGCAGGACCGGGAGCCGGCCCGGACCGGGTGGTGGCGGGCCGGCCCGCAGAACGCGGATCCGACCGGCCCCGTGGTCCAGCCAGTCCTCCACCGCACCCGCGGGCACCATCCGATCGGCCATGCCTCAGCCTAGGCCGACGACTGCAGCGCGGCGCCGATGATCACTCGATGGTGATGATCACCCCGGTTGTGATGATCATTGGGGCGAGGATCACTCGGTGGTGGAGAAGGTGACGACGACAGCCCGGTTCTTCGGATCGGTGCCGGGCTTGACCAGGGGCTTCGAGCTGCCGTAGCCGACGACCTCGACGATGTTCTTGGCCGGGACGTCGAGCTCCTTCAGCAGCGCGGCCACCTCGGTCGCCCGCTGCGTCGACAGCGTGTTCGCGAAGTCGGTGCTCGATCCACTCGATCCGGCGGTGTGACCCTCGACGGTGATCTTGGTGCCGGAGTCGAGTGTGCCGATGCACTTCTTCAGGGCCTTGAGGGTGGCCTTCTTGTCGATCAGGGCCGGCTGGTCGGCGACGAACAGCGCAGGGGACGGCAGCGTGCAGGTGCGGGTCTTGCCCTGGTCCGCGGAAGCGAAGTCAGCGTTGGGATCCGGCACCGGGATCGGGGAGACGGTGCCCGTGGCCGGCGTCGTGCCGGTGCCGTCGTAGAAGGTGACCTTCTTCGCGCCCGCCGCGGTGGCCACACCCTCCCAGACCGCCCGCTGGTAGCCGACCTGCAGCTTGGACAGCTTGGCCTGGTCGCCGGCCGCCGGCGTCACGACGAAGATGACGTCGCGACCCTTCAGGTCGGGGAGCGCGTGAGCCTTCTTGACCGCCTTGACCACCGAGGTGGGGGACTCGTCGAAGGCGAGCTCGCGGAAGTCGACCGGCTCCTCGGTGTCCAGCAGTGGGGAGAACACCCAGACCGGCGTCTTGGCCGGGGACTTCACGGCGTCGAGACCGGCGAGGACCGAGCGTCCGTCTGCCTGAGCCGCGTCGGCGTTGATGTCGTCGGTCACGGTGGTCGTGCCGGCGGCCGGATCGGTGGCGAGGTCGATGTCGGAGGTCTTGGTGGTGCCGTCACCGGCCACACTCACCCACTCCAGACCGGAGCCCTTCTGACCGAGGCCGGTCCACGACGCCGACACGGGCTGCGGCACGGCGACCTGCGCCTCGTTGCTCGAGACAGCGGTGCTGACCACCGAGCCCTTCACCTGCACGGGAGCGGCAGGGGTCTGCTCGGTGGTGGGGCTCGGCTGGTCGGCACCGCAAGCGGCGACCAGAGCCAGCGGGAGTGCCAGCAAGGAGGCGGCCAGGCGGTGTGGGGTCCGGGTCATACACCAGGCTAGGCACGGGCGACGGCCGGATCCCAAATCCTGGCGACCGTTCGTGACCAAGGACTCAGGCCCCACCGGACCAGCGGGTCCATTGGTCGCGGACCTGTCGTGCCGGTGGTCGTGAGACCTGTGGGGAAGTGGTCGGCGCCGGAATACCCACGGTATCGCGGAGGCTGTTGGTCGGGCACACCAGTCGCCGATCCAGGAGCATCCGCATGCGCGCCGTCACCTATCCCGCCTACAGCACCGACCTCGCCACCTTGACCGTGGGGGAGCGGCCCGATCCGAAGCTCGCGCCGAGCGCGGTGCTGATCGAGGTCAAGGCCGCCTCGGTGAACCCGGTGGACTGGAAGGTGATGACCGGTGGCCTCGACGGCCTGATGGACGCGGTCTTCCCCGTGGTCCCGGGTTGGGACGTGGCCGGTGTCGTGGTGGCGCTCGGACCCGATACGCCCGAGTTCGCTGTCGGCGACGAGGTGATCGCGTACGCCCGCAAGGACACCGTCGGAGCCGGCACCTTCGCCGAGCTGGTCGCGGTGCCGGCCGTCGCGGTGGCCCGCAAGCCCTCGTCCCTCAGCTTCGAGCAGGCGGCCGGGCTGCCGTTGGCCGGCGGGACGGCGTTGCGGACGCTGGACGCCCTGCAGGTGTCGGCGGGCGACACCGTGCTCATCCACGCGGCGGCCGGAGGTGTCGGCAACTTCGCGGTCCAGATCGCCGTCGCCCGGGGAGCCCGCGTGATCGGCACCGCCTCGCCGTCCAACCACGACTTCGTCCGCAGCCTCGGGGCCGACCCGGTGGCGTACGGCGACGGTGTCGTGGAGCGGATCCGAGAGCTCGCACCCGCCGGGGTCGACGCGGTCGCCGATTTCGTCGGCGGCCAGCTGGAGACGACTCTGGCCGTGCTGGCCGAGGGCGGACGGCAGGCCTCGGTCGCCGATCCGGGGGTGATCGAGCACGGCGGCCGCTGGATCTGGGTGCGCCCGGACGGCGCCGAGTCCGCCCGGCTCACCGCGCTCGCCGAGGAGGGCAAGCTGACCGTCGAGGTGGCGCAGACCTTCGGGCTGGACGAGGTATCGGCGGCGTTCGCGCTGAGCCAGTCGGGGCACGTGCGCGGGAAGCTGATCATCGTCCCTTGAGCTCGGGAGCGCGTTGCGCGGCCGGGCCATGATGCGCCGGGCCGGGGTGCTGGAAATACTTACCTACGGTTGCGTAGGTTATGGCGCCGGGTGGGTACTGTCTGAGTATCGTCAGAGGCACAGGTCGGGAAGATCCGGAATGCTGCTTCGTCAAGCGGCTGGGAAGTCGAGCGGCCCTCGGGGCCCTGACCGATCGGACGCACGATGACCGTTCTGGCCCCGACCGCGCGGGTTCGCAAACCCAACCCGGTGACCCAGTCCTACACCGCACTCGCCCAGGCCGTCCGTGACCGCGGCCTCCTGTCGCGGACCCGGTGGTTCTACGGTCTGCTCCTGCTGGGGCTGGCACTCGCCCTGGGGGGCGTGGTCACCGGAGTCATCTTGCTCCACGACTCCTGGCTGCAGCTGCTGATGGCCGCTGCGCTGGGGGTCCTGCTCACCCAGCTGGCCTTCGTCGGGCACGAGGCCTCGCACCGGCAGGTGCTCAGCTCCGGGCCCGCCAACGATCGCCTGGGCTGGTTCCTGGCCGTCGTCTGCGTGGGGATGAGCTACTCGTGGTGGATGAACAAGCACACCCGCCATCACGGGAACCCGAACAAGCTCGGCAAGGACCCCGACATCGAGATCGACACCTTCTCCTTCGAGGAGGAGAGTGCGGCGACCCGGCGGGGGTTCAAGGCCTGGTTCACCCGTCGGCAGGGCCTGTTCTTCTTCCCGCTGCTGCTGCTGGAGGGCATCAACCTGCACCTGAAGTCGGTGCAGAGCCTGTGGGAGAACCGGCGGGTGGCGGGCCGGCGCCTGGAGCTGACGGTCCTGGTGCTGCGCCTGGCGATCTACCTGACCGCGGTGTTCCTGGTGCTCCCGCTGGGCATGGCCTTCGCCTTCGTCGGTCTCCAGCTGGCGGTCTTCGGGCTCTACATGGGGGCGTCGTTCGCGCCCAACCACATCGGCATGCCGATCGTCGGGCGTGAGGAGAAGCTAGATTTCTTCAGCAAGCAGGTCCGTACGTCCCGCAACGTGTCGGGCGGCTGGTGGGCCACCGCGTTGATGGGTGGTCTGAACTACCAGATCGAGCACCACCTGTTCCCGAGCATGCCCCGGCCGCACCTGGCCATCGCTCGACGGATGGTGCTGGAGCACTGCCGCCGGCACGAGGTGGACTACGCCGAGAACAACCTGGGGGCTGCGTGGGGCATCGTGATCGTCTATCTGAACCGCGTCGGACTGGCCGCCCGGGACTCGTTCCGCTGCCCGATCGCCTCAGAGCTCCGCTGACGCGCACTGACGCACACCTGCTGCTGACCACCCGCTCCGCACGATCGGCAGCTCGGAGAGAAGTTTCCCAGCAGCTGGCCTCCCAGGTCGGTTTCCGACGTACATCATCCGTTGTTGAATCCGTTTAGCAGACCTTGTCAGCGGGCCTGCCCTGGTGTTAGCCTCCGCATGTTAAATCGATTTAGCACTTGTTGTGCTGAACGACTCAGCTCGAGGAGGAGCCCCCATGGCAGACCTGGCTTACGACGCGGTCCGACGGACGTCCCGTCGACGCTTTCTGACCACCACCGCCCTCGGCACCGCTGCCATCGCCGGCGGTTCCCTGCTCGCCGGCTGCGGCGGCGGCTCGGGTGCCGGCCCGGCCGGCGGCGGCAAGAGCGGCGGTGCACCGTCCGGATCGATGACCTGGAGCGCCTGGGCGAATCCGGGGGAAGCGGCCAGGTTCCGGGACTACACCAAGCAGTGGGCCGAGAAGACCGGCGTCGAAGCGAAGTTCCAGCCGGTGACCGGCGACTACCTGTCGAAGCTGCTCACCCAGCTGGCCGGCGGGTCGGCACCGGATGCCTTCTACGCCGGCGATGACCAGCTGAGCAAGCTGATCTCGTCGAAGAACGTGCTCGCCCTCGATGACTTCCTCGCCTCGGACAAGGCGACGGTGAAGTTCACTGACCACTACGCGGGTCTGACGAAGTGGATGAAGGGCGAGGACGGCAAGATCTACGGGCTGCCGAACGACTGCAACCCGATCGCGCTGTGGTTCAACCAGGACATCCTGGCCAAGGCGGGCGTCCAGGACCCCGCGGCCCAGCAGGAAGCCGGCACCTGGACGCTGAACGCCTTCACCGATCTGCTGACCAAGGTGAAGTCCGCCACGGGTCAGTACGGCAACGTGCTGGAGAGCGGCTGGTGGGGCTTCTGGATGGGCTGGGTCACCGCCCAGGGCGGCACCATGTTCGACGAGGAGGGCAAGGCGGTCTTCGACACCGATCCCAAGGCGCAGGCGACCATCGGGTGGATGATCGAGCAGCTGCAGAACGGCAACATGCGCTACGGCGGCTCGCTGCCCAAGGGGCAGGGCGTGGATGCGCTCTTCTACGCGGGACAGCTCGCCACCATGTCGTACGGGCGGTGGGTGCTGCCCAACCTGAAGAAGCTCAACGGCAAGGTGAAGTACGACCTGGTCGTGCTGCCCTCCGAAGACGGCAAGTCGATCCCGAGCGTGCCGGTCGGAACCTCCTCGATCGCCGTCAACGCCAAGGCCAAGAACCCCGATGCCGCGCTGGCTTTCGTCAGCGACTACACCAACACCGACGGCCAGAAGTACCGGCTCTCCGGTGGTGGCAACGCCCTCCCCACCCTCGCGGGTCTGGAGGACATCGCGACGGAAGGGAACGACCCGGCCCACGGTGGTTGGTTCAACGACCTCGCGAAGGCCGGCTGGGGGACGCCCAAGGCGGTCTACTCCGACCCGCAGGTGGCCACCGCTCTGCCGTTGAAGGTCAACCAGCTGCTGCTCGGAGACTCCCTGAAGACATTGACCGCCAAGAGCTTCTCCGAGCAGGTCGTCCAGCTGCTCAACGGGGGCTAATAGCTCGGGGACGGGTCAAGCTGCGTAGTCGGAGGTCGGACGGTCTAGTCGAGGAGACGTCCGACTTCTGGTTGCGGCCAATCAGGCGCACCCGCGGGGCGGTTACGCTGTCGCGCACTCGACTGAAGGGGCCGACATGACCAGACGGGTGACCATGGCCGATGTCGCCGAGCGGGCCGGGGTGTCCAAGACCGCGGTCAGTCTGGTGCTGAACGACCGGCCCAACACGAGACTGTCGGAGGACGTGGCGGACCGGGTGCGGTCAGCGGCTGCTGAGCTGGACTACCGGCCGAACCCAGCGGCCCGCACCCTGCGCAAGGGCACGAGTCAGATCGTCGGGTTCATCTCCGACGAGGTCACGATCACCCGGTACGCGTCCGCCATGATCCGCGGCGCCCTCGACATCGCGCAGCAGCACGAGCACACGGTGCTGATCGCCGAGACCGGGATCGACCGGTCCCGACGCGACCGGGCGATCCAGACGATGCTCGATCAGCGACCGGACGGTCTGGTCTTCGCCCTGATGGGGGCCCGCGAGATCGATGTGCCGGAGATCCCGGCGAACCTGCCGGTGGTGACCCTGAACGGCATCAGCTCCGCCGGTCATCCCTGTGTGCTGCCCGCCGAGTTCCGTGCGGGGTCGGAGATCGCCGAGACCCTCGTCGCCGCGGGACACCGACGGATCGGACTGATCGGCGCGACCTCCCTCGGTCCGGTCGACCCGCGCGTGTCGGCGACGGTCGGGGACCGGTTGGCCGGCATCGGCGCGGTCCTCGCTCGGGCGGGCATCCCGGTGATCGGTCTCGCGGCGGGCCTGGAGTGGGAGCCCCAGTCGGGTCACCGGCTGACCCACCGGATGCTGGATGATCACCCCGAGCTGACTGCTCTGATCTGCCTGAACGACCGCCTCGCGTTCGGGGCCTACCAGGCTTTGCAGGAACGTGGCCGACGGATCCCGGCGGACCTCTCGATCGTCTCCTTCGACGACGAGGAGATCGCCAGCTATCTCCGACCGCAGCTCACCACGGCCCGGATCCCGTACGAGGAGATGGGTAGGGGAGCCATGACCATGCTGCTGGACGCCGCGAGCGACCGCTCCCGTCCGCAGGTGGTGGCGATGCCGGTCCAGCACCGAGAGTCGGTCGGACCTCCCCGGTCCTGACTCTCCCTGTCCTGACTCGCGCGTCCGATCGGGTGGGCGGCCAGGTCTGAGCCGGTGCCCGACGCTTCAGATGATGGAGCTGACGGTCGGACTCGAACCGACAACCGCCTGTTTACAAGACAGGTGCGCTACCAATTGCGCCACGCCAGCAGGATGCCCGCCAACGCTACCGGAGGGGGCGGGCGACCGCACTCAGTCGCGGAGCTCGGGGTCGAGCGGCGGGAAGACCGACAGCAGCCACCGGTCGAGGGTGCGGGCCACCGCCAGGGTGTCCTTCCACGGGACCAGGGGAGACTCCAGCTCGCCGGAGCGCAGGCAGCGGTTCACCTCGCCGATCTCGAAGGTGTAGCCCCCGCCCGGCCACTGGGTGACCAGCGTCTCCTCCACCTTGTCCTCCCCGGTGCCTCGGACCACGGTCATCTCGGCGGGGAGCAGGAAGTTGTCGAACCTGATCGAACCCTCGGTGCAGAACACCTCGAGCCGCGGGGGCAGATCGGCCTCGAGACTGCACGTGATGCTGGCCGTGGCCGGCGGCCGGAACTCGGTCGAGCCGTAGGTCAGCAGCGCTGCGGCGTGGGCCTCCACCCCCGTCGAGGCGAGCGTGCCGAAGCCGTACAGCTCATCGGGCTCGCCGAGGAACAGGTTGACCCCGTGCGCGGGGTAGACGCCGAGATCGAGGATGGCGCCCCCGGCCTGATCGGGATCGAGCAGCCGGTGCGACTCGTCGCCGTCGAAGGCGAACCCGAACGAGGCCGTCACGTGCCGGATGGCGCCGAGCTCGCCGGCGTGGACCATCTGTGCGGCCTGCCGGAGCAGGGGATTGGTACGGCTCCAGAGCGCCTCCATCAAGAACAGCCCGCGCTCGCCCGCGAGGTCCACCAGCTCCTCGGTCTCCGCCGCGGACATCGTCAGCGGCTTCTCCACCAGGACCGCCTTGCCGGCTTCCAGACACAACCTCGCGGAGCCGAGATGGTCGTTGTGGGTCGAGGCCACGTAGATCACATCGACCTCGGGGTCGGCGGCCAGCTCGGCGTACGATCCATAGGCGCGCGGGATCTGGTGCTCCCGGGCGAAGCGCTCGGCCTTGTCGAGGCTGCGGCTGCCGACAGCGACGACCTCGGCCTCGTCGGGCAGCAGCGCGAGATCACGGGTGAGGACGGAGGCGATGTGACCGGTGCTGAGGATGCCCCAGCGGGTACGGGAGTCGTGGCTGCTCATCATCTCAGTCAACCGCATGGCGCACCGCCGGTACGAATGACACTCGTGTCATTCGCGCGTACCATGGCCGCCATGGTCGCTGCCTCCAATCCCGAGCACGCCGCTACGTCGGGCGTGGGTGAGCTGAGTGCCCGCGACGCCGAGATCCTCGCCTTCGAGCGCCAGTGGTGGAAGTTCGCCGGAGCCAAGGAGCAGGCGATCCGGGACAAGTTCCAGATGTCGGCCACCCGCTACTACCAGGTGCTGAACAACCTGATCGACTCCCCGGCGGCCCTGGTCCACGACCCGCTGCTGGTCAAGCGACTCCGCCGGCTCCGCGCCACCCGCCAGCGGAACCGGTCCGCCAAGCGGCTCGGCATCGACCTCACGATCGACCGCTGATCAGCGTGTGACTTCTGTGGTCGACTACGGCCCAGGACTCACACGTTGTCGTTATCCACAGCGCTGACGGCTGGATCACCGTCGTCCACAGATCTCCCAGCTGCCCGTCCGGATCGTTCCCTGCATGCGCAGTGTCTTGGTGTGCACGCGCGCATGGACCCATCTGACCGGCTGAGAGCGCTGGCCGCAGCTCAGGGCGGGGTGATCTCCGTACAACAGTCCCTCCTTCTCGGGCTCTCGAGAGAGTCAGTTCGCCGCCTGGCCCGCGATGGTCACTGGCAGCGATTGACGCCTGGCGTCTTCTTCCTGGGGGTCGGGGACCCGCCGTGGCCGGCGCAGGCATGGGCGGGAGTCCTGCTCGGCGGCTCCGACGCCAGGCTCGGGTTCGCCGCGGCAGGTCACGTCTGGGGCCTGCTGGACCGGCCACCGGACGAGTGCCAGGTGCTCGTGCCGGTGGATCGACAGGTCGCCGCACGTGGCGTGTTGGACGTTCCCGCGGGAACGTCCCGGCGTTCGGCGGAAGCGCAGTGTTGGAGACCCGCCGTGCACGACGATCGCGGATACAGCAATCGATCTGTGCGCGAGTGTCGACGAACCAGACGTCGAAGATGTCTTGACCAGGGCTGTACAGGGACGGCAGGTCAGCGCGCAGGAACTCCGGCACTGTGCACAGGACCGCCCTCGGCTGCGCCACAGGTCGGCGATCCTGGCGGTCTTGGGGGACGTGCGCGAGGGTGCCGAGTCCGTCCTCGAGCTGCGCTACCTGAACGACGTCGAACGGGCCCACCGCCTCCCCACTGGGACGCGGCAGCACCGAAGCAGCCGGGGCAACGACGTGCGCGACGTTCTCTACGAGAAGTACACGACCATCGTCGAGCTCGACGGTGGCGTGCACGCTCTGCGGCGGCTGCGGGACATGCAGCGCGACAACCGGACTCTGGTCGAGGGCACGGTATCGCTCAGGTTCGGCTGGCACGACGTGACCAGCCGGTCCTGTCAGGTGGCCTGGCAGGTGGCGACGATCCTCGTGTCTCGCGGATGGCTGGGGCAGCCGTCCCGATGCGTGCTCTGCCAACGTGCCACCGAAGCCGATCTGAGGTTCGGCTGAAGCGCATCAGCGGTGTGAGCCCTCGGCGTGCCGGGCGAGCCGCCCGCAGACCGTGTGAGATGTCGGCCGATGTCGACCGCTGAACTCACACGCTCATGGGCACCGTGTCACCCGGTGAGGAGCGCCACGTCGGATCAGCCCATCATCGACGGGGTCGACGTGCTCTCGGCGTCCAGGAACGTGGTGACGACGTCGACCACGAGCCCGGATCGCGCCATGCCGTTGAAGTGGGTGGACCCCGGGAAGACCGCCAGGTGGGAGGCGGGCACCCCAACGAAGTCACCGTTGACGTCCCCGCCACGCAGCTGCAGGAAGCGCACGGCGTGATCCAACCGGACCATGTCGCAGTCGCCGACGGTGATCAGCGTGGGCGCCGCGATGCCTGCGATGTCCTCGTCGGTCCAGCCCGGCCCCGTCATGAACGCGCCGAGCTTGTCCAGCAGGTCCTGCAGCTTGTCCGGGTTGGGCGACTTGGCCAGGTAGTCCGCGTGCATCGGCGAGCCGGCGATCATGTCCACGGTCATGCCGCCGACGGCCGCCGCGTTCTCGGGGCGCGAGCCGTCGGGACGGAAGGTGATCGAGGAGACGACCAGACGGCGCACCCGCTCCGGGTGCTCGATCGCCACCCGGAGGGCCACGGCGCCGCCGACGCTGAAGCCGAACAGGTCGACCTCGGCCAGACCGAGATGATCGAGCAGCCCCACCACGTCGGCGGCCAGCAGCTCGGTGGACAGTGGTCGGTCGACGTCGTTGGTGCGGCCGTGACCCTGGAAGTCGGCGGCGATGACCTGACGGTTCGCGGCCAGCGCGGGCAGCACCTGCCCGAACTGGAGGTCGATGTTGAACAGGCCGCCGTGCAGCAGCAGGAGCGGAGTGCCACCCGCGCCGTGGATCTCGTAGTACATCTTCAGATCGCCCAGCGGGGCGTAGCCGGTTCGCACGGATGGCGTCAGGTCAGGCATCGGGATCCTCTTCTCGCGTTCGATGTCACCGGCTAGACCGGCGCCGGGCCGGGAACTCATCGCGTTGGGCGGCCCCGCCCGGTCAGCGACAGGCGCAACCAGTTCGCGGCCCGCCGCGTCTGGACCGAGAGCGGGATGATCGGCAGATCGCGATAGCCGCCGATGGCCAGTCCCGCGTGTCGTTCGAAGGCGTGCCGAGCCGCCCGGTCACCGGTCCGCAGCACCGACCACCCCATCATCACCACGTAGAGGAGGTAGAACGGAAGACCGAGGCAGCACAGGTACTGCCAGCTGTGCCGTTCCTCGTGCTCGAGCAGCCGCGGCAGATGGCGGAGCCTCTCCTCGAACGTCGTCCCCGTGGTGATCACGCTGCCGATGGTGAAGGCCCCTGCCACCGGGAACGGCAACCGGTAGCCCTCGGCGAGGACCAGACCCCGTGGGCCGCGGCGGATCCGGGCCCGCCCGACCCGGGCCACCAGCAGCCCGATCGGCGTGGTGAGGTTGAGGGCGTTGCCGACCAGCCGCAGCCACTGCCAGCCGGTGAGCCGGGTGGGCGCCAGGGGACCGTCGGAGGCGTCGCCGATCATGCGAACAGGGTCCCACTCCGCCGCACGTCTCGTCTCCTGGACAAGCTGCCCATCATGCGAGATCCGAAGATGCCGGCGGGGCGGTGGGCCGCTTAGGCTGTGCAGCACATCCAGAGGGGACGAGGGACCGGCCCGTCGACTCCCCGGCAACCGGCTGACAGATCAGCCACGGTGCCAACTCCGGCTCGGTCGAGCGTCGACCGGGTGCAGATGACGAAGGACTGATCGATGACTGCGGTCTTCTCGGCCGATCCCGCCACCGGCTGTCGCCCGGGTGCGTTCGGCAACGCCACCCACCTGGTCTGCCGTGCCTGTGGCGCGCACAGCCCGCTCGGCCCGTTCTACGCCTGTCTGGAGTGCTTCGGTCCGCTCGAGGTCGGGTACGCGTACCCGACGATCACCCGAGCCCAGATCGAGGCCGGCCCCAAGTCGATCTGGCGCTATGCGCCGCTGCTGCCGGTGCCGGCCGACATCGCCACCTTCCGCTCCACCGACCCCGGCTACACGCGGCTGCTCGACGCGCGGCACCTGGCGGACGACCTGGGTCTGAAGCAGCTGTGGGTGAAGGACGACTCCGGCAACCCGACGCACTCCTTCAAGGACCGCGTCGTCGCCGTCGCGCTGTCCGCAGCCCGCGAGCTCGGGCTGCAGGTGCTCGCCTGCCCCTCGACCGGCAACCTGGCCAACGCCGTGGCCGCCGCCGCCGCCCGGGCCGGCATCAAGAGCGTCGTGTTCGTGCCCGAGAACCTCGAGCAGCAGAAGATCATCGCCTCCGCCGTCTACGACACCACCCTGATCGCGGTGCACGGCTCGTACGACGACGTGAACAAGCTGGCCAGCGAGATCGCCGCCGAGGAAGAGGGCTGGGCGTTCGTCAACGTCAACGTCCGCCCCTACTACGCCGAGGGCTCCAAGACGCTGGCGTACGAGATCGCCGAGCAGCTGGGCTGGCGGCTGCCCGACCAGGTGGTCATCCCGGTCGCCTCGGGCTCCCAGCTGACCAAGATCGACAAGGGCTTCAGCGAGCTGATCAGCCTCGGCCTCGTCGAGCCCAAGCCGTACACGATCTACGGCGCCCAGGCCACCGGCTGCTCGCCGGTCGCGCAGGCCTTCCGGGCCGGTCACGACGTGGTCCAGCCGGTGAAGCCCGACACCATCGCCAAGTCGCTGGCCATCGGGAACCCGGCCGACGGACCGTACGTGCTGGACGTGGTCCGGCGGACCGGCGGGGCCATCGTGGACGTCGACGACGCCACCGTGGTGGAGAACATCCAGCGGCTGGCCCGCACCGAAGGCGTCTTCGCCGAGACCGCGGGCGGCGTCACCGTCGGCGTGACCGCCAAGCTGATCGCCGAAGGGCTGCTGGACCCGGCCAAGGAGACCGTGGTGATCAACTCCGGGGACGGGCTGAAGACGCTCGACGCGGTCGCCGATAAGGTCGGGCCGAAGACCACGATCCCGCCTCGCTACGAGGCTTTCACCGAGTTCTGGAAGGCACGAGGCTGATGAGCGCCACCGTCCGCATCCCCACCATCCTGCGCAGCTACACCGGCGGGGCGAACGAGGTCACGGCCGAGGGTGGCACGCTCGCCGAGGTGCTGGACTCGCTGGAGTCGAACCATCCCGGGATCAAGGCGCGCGTCCTCGACGACGCCGGTGCCCTGCGTCGCTTCGTGAACATCTACGTGGGTGACGACGACGTCCGCTTCATCGGCGGTCTGGAAGCCACCATCGCCGACGGCGCCAAGATCTCGATCATCCCGGCCGTCGCCGGCGGCTGAGCTTCGCTCGGTTTCCGGCTCCTGCTCGCCCGGGCCCGTGTGAGAGACCCGGCGGGCACCTAGCCTCGCCGGATGAGCAACGCAGCGAACTCGGCTTCGTACCGGCCACTGATCCAGGTGGGCTGTGTCCTGGTGGGTCTCGCCGTGCTGCTCGCCCTGGCGACGGCGGCTGTGGTGCTCGGACGGGGTCGATCACTCACCCAGCGGGCGGCGATCGGCTCGACCCTGGTCGTCGACGTTCCCGCCGACCGCGACTGGGCCGTCTACAGCACCGTGAGCGACTGGCGTGCTGCCCTGTGCGAGGTGACCGGCACCGACGGCGACGAGATCGTGCTCAGGCCGGACATGGTGCAGCAGCGTCTGCACGGGTGGCCCACCTGGTATCCGCAGGGGTCGTTTCGTCTCGACAGCGGCGCGCGGCTGACGGCCAGCTGCTCGGGACCGCCGGGGCAGTTCGCGGTCGGTCCGTCGTTCGGGTTCGGACACTTGCTGCTGGCGTTCGGTGTCGGGTCGGTCGGGATCCTGCTGGCCGTGGTCGGGCTGATCCTGGTGATGGTGGGCGCCGTGAGGCGGACCCGTGCTGCCGACTCCTATCCCCGCAGCGGCTGACCCGTCAGCAGGCCCCGGTCGGCCAGATTGCGCCACAGGGCACGGATCCCCACCTCCCACGGCGGGGCGGCCTCGCTGCTGGTGACCGTGTTGATCAAGGTGCCGAGCAGCGGGGTGGAGATGGTGACGACATCCCCTTCGTGGTGGGTGAAACCGGCGTCGGGGGCGTCGCGATCCTTCGTCGGCGCGAACATCGTGCCGGTGAACAGGGCGAAGCCGTCCGGGTACTGGTGGTGATCCCCTCGGGTGTGGGCCAGCAGGTCGGCCAGCGTACGACTCATCTGGGACATGGAGCTGGTCGCCTCCAGCGTGAAGTCGTCGTCGGCGCCCTCGATCCGCAGCGACACGTCGGCCGCGGCGACGTCATCGAGGGTGAAGCCGTCATCGAACAACCGGATGAACGGGCCGATCGCGCAGGACGCGTTGTTGTCCTTGGCCTCTCCCAGCAGCAGGGCACTGCGACCCTCGAAGTCGCGCAGGTTGACGTCGTTGCCCAACGTCGCCCCGACCGCCCGACCGTCCGGCGCGGCGACCAGCACCACCTCGGGCTCCGGGTTGTTCCAGGCCGAGCGTTCCAGCACCCCGATCAGGGAGCCGGCGCCGACGGCGGACAGCACCGGGGCCTTGGTGAAGATCTCCGGATCGGGTCCGATGCCGACCTCCAGGTACTGCGACCACAGACCCTCGGCCTGCAGGGCCTCCTTGACCGCGACGGCCTTGTCGCTGCCCGGCTGGATGTCGGCGATGGAGCCGCCGATGGCCGCCTGGACGCGGGCCCGCACCTCCTGCGCCCGCTGCGGGTCACCCGCCGCCCGCTCCTCGATCACCCGCTCCACCATGCTGACCGCGAAGGTCACGCCGGCGGCCTTGATCACCTGGAGGTCGATCGGGGCCAGCAGGCGTACGGCTGGGTCGTCCAGGGACCAGGTCCGGGCGGCGTCGGCGGCCCTGGCGATCTCGCCGGCGTCGGGCCGCTCCAGCAGGTCGGCCATCGTCGGGGTGAGCGGGGTCAGGTCCGCGAGCTCCTCACCCCGCACGGCGACGACGCATGGGCCATCGCCCTCTGGTGCCATCACCCGCCCGACGAGGGTCGTCTCGGAGCGATCGGCGGGCAGGAGCCGGCTGAGCGGGAGGATCTGGGGAACCTGGTCCATCCGACCATCCTCTCCTGCTGACGCGAGTCGGGGAGCCCAACCCTCTCGGTGGCGTGTTCCGCGCTGGACCGAGGTCGTCCGCCCGGCGGCGACCGGTGGGCCCATGGTCTGTGACCGACGGACCGGTGGACCCCCGGAGACATGACCTGGGTCACTGGATCCGGGTCGGCGGAGCCGGGAAACTCGATCTCGGGGGCCGCACCAGTGAGGCTGCGCCAGTGAGGCCGGACCAGTGAGGGGCGACGGCGATGGACCGGTTGGACGTCAGTGCCGGGGCACGGCTCGGGCAGCCGAGCGGTGGCGATGACGCCGTGGGTGCGCGTCCGGAGCTCTGGTCGGTCGTGCGCCGGTGCCATCGCGCCCGGCTGAGCTATCCCTGCGGTCCGGGCTACCACCACCTGATCGTGGAGTACCGGACGACCGGCGCCACCCTGACGATCGAGCTGCCCTTCACCGAGTCGTCCTGTGGTGACCTGGACGAGCGGTTGGTCGACCTGGAGATCCTGGATGAGTACCTCTCGATGAGCGTCGGACACGTGCAGGTGACCGGTCGCGCGGAGAGGGTGACCCCACCGGGACCGCAGACCGCGAGCGGCCGACCGGTGTGGGCCGCGGCTCCCTCGTCGGGACCCACCATCATCGTCACGCCGGTGTGTGTCGACGGCGGTGAGTGAGGCTCGGGCCGCTGGACCCGGCCGGATCGACCTCTCCGACAAGGGGTCTGGCCGACCCCGGGATCTCCTCGACCAGCTTCCGACCGCTGACCTGCACGTCCACCTCGTCCGCCTCGGGGATCGAGGCGGGGGTCCTGTCGGTGCGGCAGGGCACTATGGCGGGATGGCAGTCGACACCACCCAGGCCCTCTCCAGCGAGGACGCTCTCCGCCGGACCATCGCCGCGATGGCCGGTCCGGACGCGTCGCCCCGGGAGGACCAGCTGCGGGCGGTGGCCGAGCTGGTCGACCACCGGCGCCGGGTGCTGGTCGTCCAGGCCACCGGCTGGGGCAAGTCGGCGGTCTACTGGGCGGCGACGAGGGCGCTGCGTTCGCACGGGGGAGGTCCGACGCTGGTCGTCTCACCGCTGCTCGCGCTGATGCGGGACCAGATCGCGGCAGCCGAGCGGGCAGGTTTGCGGGCCGCCACCATCAACTCCACCAACATCGACGAGTGGGATCCGGTGCTGGCCGATCTGCAGGCGGGGCGGATCGACGTCCTGCTGATCTCTCCGGAGCGGTTGGCCAACCCCGGCTTCGCCCGCCGGCTGCCGGACCTGCTCGCCTCCTGCGGGCTGCTGGTCATCGATGAGGCTCACTGCGTCTCGGACTGGGGCTTCGACTTCCGTCCCGACTACCAGCGCCTGACCCGTACGCTGCTGTCGCTCGCCCCGGACACCCCGGTGCTGGCCACCACCGCCACGGCCAACGAGCGGGTGACCAGCGACGTGGCCGCCCAGCTGGGGGACGACACGGTGACCCTGCGGGGGTCGCTGGCCCGCGCCTCGTTGCGGCTGGCGGTGGTGCCGGGTCTGACCCCGCTGGAACGGTACGCGTGGGTCGCCGACGCGCTGGCCGAGCTGCCCGGGTCCGGCATCATCTACGTGCTCACGGTGGCCGAGTCGGAGCGGGTGGCGGGGTTCCTGACCAGCCTCGGTCACGACGTCGCGGCCTACTCCGGGCAGACCCAGAACCGGCAGGAGCTGGAGGACCGGCTGCGCCGGAACGAGGTGAAGGCCCTGGTGGCCACCTCGGCGCTGGGCATGGGGTACGACAAACCGGACCTGGCGTTCTGCCTGCACCTCGGGTCGCCGGCCTCCCCGGTCGCCTACTACCAGCAGGTCGGCCGGGCCGGACGCGCCTTGGACGACGCCACGGCGGTGCTGGTGCCGAGCGAAGCGGACGAGAAGATCTGGGACTACTTCGCCACCGCGGGCATCCCGGTGGAGTCCCAGGTCGAGCAGATCCTGGACGTGCTGGCCGACGAGCCGCAGTCGCTGCCCGCCCTGGAGACCGCGACCGGAATCCGTCGCGGGCGGTTGGAGACGGTGCTGAAGATCCTGGCCGTCGACGACGCGGTCGCCCGGCAGGGCTCGGGCTGGGTGTCCACCGGCAAGGGGTGGTACTTCGACGAGGCCAA
This sequence comes from uncultured Actinomycetota bacterium, assembly GCA_963794405.1. Classification (GTDB taxonomy): domain Bacteria; phylum Actinomycetota; class Actinomycetes; order Propionibacteriales; family Propionibacteriaceae; genus Microlunatus. The sequence continues at coordinate 957,865 of CAWCDP010000009.1, read as the reverse complement.
GTGGGCGGCGCTGCGGAAGGTCCGGTCCACCGAAGCCGACCTGATGCGGCGGTATGCGCACGGCGCGGGCTGTCTGATGCAGTTCCTGCAGCTGGCCCTGGACGATCCCGATCCGAAGCCCTGCGGGCAGTGCTCGGTCTGCGACGGGCGGTTGCCTGCGCCCGGCTTGCGGCCGTCGACCGAGACCACCGAGGCCGCACGCCGCCACTTCCGCGGTCAGGACGTGGTCGTCGAGCCGCGCAAGATGTGGGTCAGCGGGCTGCCGGGCAAGAAGGGCAAGATCGGCTTCCTCGGCGAGGGCCGGGCGATGGCGTACGCGGACGACCCCGCCTGGTCGGGGGTGCTGGCCGAGCTGTGGCGCCACGACGGCGAGGCGCCGCCGGAGGTGCTGGAGGCTGTGGTCGAGGTGCTGAAGCGCTGGTCGAAGGTGTGGCAGCGGCCGACGGCGGTGGTGGCCATGCCGTCGCGGCGCTACCCGCGGCTGGTGGCCTCGGTGGCGGCGCACGTCGCCCGGATCGGCCGGCTGCCGCTGGTGGAGGCGCTCGCGGTGTCCGGGCCACCGCCCACCGAGGACGCCGCCTCGAGTGTGCGGGCCAAGGACCTGCTGGCGCGTACGTCGTTGCTCCCGGCGGTGGAGCTGCACGGCCCGGTGCTGCTGGTCGACGACCGGATCCGTACCCGGTGGACCGTCACCGTGGCGGGTTCCCTGCTCGCCGAGGCCGGGGCGTCGACGGTGCTCCCGCTCACGCTCCATCAGCTGCCCTGACGAGAACGGCGGCGACCGGCGTCAGCGGGGGAAGTCCTCCGGGGCCACCGTCTGGAACCTGCCGTCGGTGTCGACGTAGCGCACCTCGAAGCCCAGCGGCGTCCGATCGGTCGACGTGGTCACCGGCGGCAGCGGCCGGTCGGCCGGCACCTGTGATGGCGTCGGCACGGGAGAGCCGGCCGCTTCGTCCGCCGAGGTCTCGGAGCAGCCCGCGAGCAGCCCGAGCACGCCGCCGGCCAGGACGGCGGCGACGATCAGGGTCGGAGAGCGCTTCAGCATGGTGCTCCGAGCCTACCGAGCCGCTCCAGGGCCCCCAGGCTGCGGCGCTCGACCCTCGTCTGCGAAGTTGGAGTCATGATCGAACGACCTCCCGTGTCCTGCTGGTTGACCGACATGGACGGGGTGCTGGTCCGTGAGGAGCGGGCCATCCCCGGTGCGCCGGAGTTCATCGCCGCGCTGGAGCAGCACGGCCGCCGGTTCCTGGTGCTCACGAACAACTCGATCTTCACCCCCCGCGACCTGCGAGCCCGGCTGCTGGCCAGCGGCATCGACGTGCCCGAGGACTCGATCTGGACCTCGGCCATGGCCACCGCGCAGTTCCTGGCCGACCAGGCCCAGGGTGGGTCGGCGTACGTGATCGGCGAGGCCGGGCTGACGTCGGCGCTGCACGACGACGGCTTCATCCTGACCGAGTCCGATCCCGACTACGTGGTGCTCGGCGAGACCCGGACCTACTCGTTCGAGGCGATCACCAAGGCCATCCGGCTGATCGAGAAGGGTGCACGCTTCATCGCCACCAATCCCGACGTCACCGGGCCGTCGCCGGAGGGCTCGCTGCCGGCGACGGGATCGGTCGCCGCCCTGATCACCCGGGCCACCGGGGTCCAGCCCTACTTCGTCGGCAAACCCAACCCGCTGATGATGCGCTCGGCCCTCAACCAGATCGACGCGCACTCGGAGAGCACGGTGATGGTGGGCGACCGGATGGACACCGACGTGATCGCCGGCATCGAGGCGGGTCTGCGGACGGTGCTGGTGCTGACCGGCTCCACCCGGGCCGAGCAGGTCAGTGCCTTCCCGTACCGGCCGACCCGGATCGTCGACTCGATCGCCGACGTCGTCCCCCTGGTGGCCCAGCTCGCTCCGCGCGAGGACGAGGAGCTCTCGGCCGACTGAGGCGGTCGGCCGACGTCTCAGCCGGCCAGCAGCGGTGCGCACACCTCGAGATCGCTCGGTCGCTCCAGATCGGGCAGGGCGACGAAGATCTGCTCGACCCCGATGTCGGCGAGGTCCGCCCAACGCCGCCGGTGGACGTCGACGGGACCGACCGGGTGCCGGGCTGCGTACGCCTGGGCGGTGAGCCTGCCGCGGACCCGTTCCACCCGACGCGCGGTGTCCTCGCGGTCCCGACCGATGAGCGGCAGGTCGAGCACCGTGATCGACGAGGGCCGCGCGGCCTCGTCGCGGTAGCGGGTGAACACCTCGATCTTGCGCTGCAGCATCGGATCGACCCGCAGGTTGCAGCCGTCGCCCAGGGTCGCGGCGATCTTCAACGTGCGTCGTTCGCCGCCGCCGCCGACGATGATCGGCAGGGGTCCGCTCGGCCGCGGATAGCACGTCGTCTCGGGCAGCTGGACCCGTTCGCCGGCGTACGGCTTCGTGCCCGGCCCCCAGAGCGCCCGCAGGGTCTCGATGGTCTCCTCGAGCCGGTCCAGCCGTGCGCCGGGCGGCGGGAAGGCGATCCCGTACGCGGCGTGCTCGCGTTCCCACCAGCCGGCACCCAGGCCGCAGAACGCCCGACCACCGCTCAGCACGTCGAGGGTGGCCGCGGACTTGGCGATCACCCCGGCCGGTCGCAGGGTGACCGGAGAGACCAGGGTGCCGAGGCGCAACGAGGTGTCCAGGCCGGCCAGCAGGCCGAGGGTGACCCAGGGTTCGGGGATCGGCTCCCAGGCCCGGCCGACCTGGGGGATCTGGATCAGGTGGTCCATCAGCGCGATCCCGGCGAACCCGACCTGGTCGGCGGTGACCGCGACCTGACGGAGCCACGCGGCCGGGTCGAGACCCCAGCCGAACCGGGAGAGCTGCAGGATGACCGCGGGTCGGCCGTTGTCGACCTCGGATCGGGGGACCGTCGGCGTCGGGTCCGGCGCCGCCGTACGCCCAGCCAGCACGACGACCCGGTCCCAGCCCTCGCTCGCGGCGTCGGCGGTCAGCGTACGGACCCGGCGGAGCTGAGCGGTGAGGACGTCGGCCGGCACGGGTCGGTCGCGCTCGCCGTTGCGCACCCGGCAGAGGCGGGTCTCGGTGTCCAGCACGACCAGCACCGCCGGCAGCCCGGCAGCGCGGGCCCGGTCCTGCAGTGCCCGGCGCCGGTCGGCGTCCAGTCCGAGGGTGTCGACGACCGTGGTCAGACCACGGCGCAGGCGGGCGTCGATGACGAGATCGGCGACGGCGAAGGCATCGGTGGAGGCGTCCAGGTCAGCGGGGCCGGTGCCGACCACGGCGCGCAGCGCGTCGGTGGAGACGATCTCCGCACGGGTGTAGTGCGTCGCCGCCCAGGTCGACTTGCCCGAGCCCGCCGCGCCGGCCAGCACCACCACGCACGGATCGGGCAGCGGGACACCGTCGGACGCGGGGTCGGAGTCGCTCACCCGCCCCATCCTGCCGAGGAGTCGGATCCTGTGGTCGCCGGGGCGACCACGAGGTCCGCCACGTCGAACCCGGGTCAGCGGGAGGGGACGACCTGGTGGGAGCCGGACTTGCGCGGCATCAGCGCGACTCCGATCAGCATGGCGACGGCGACCACGGCAGACCCGAGGAACACCCGGTGCAGGGCGTCGAAGAGCTGGACCGGGTCGACGCCGTCCAGGGTGGCGCTGCCGTGCCCACCGGAGCCGGCACCCGCCAGGGCCGCATTGGCGATCGCGCCGAAGACGGCGATGCCGACCGCCGAGCCCATCGACCGGGCGAACATGTTCGTGCCGGTGACGACGCCGCGCACCTGCCACTCCGCCGAGGACTGGGCGGCGATCAGGGTGGGACTGGCGATCCAGCCCATGCCGAGGCCGATGACGAAGCAGGTGAGCGAGACCATCCAGACCGGCGAGGCGGCCGCCAGGGTCGCGAGCAGTCCGGCCCCGATCAGGGCCACGCCGGAGCCGATCAACGCCGTCGAGCGGAACCCGATCCGCAGATAGATCCGCCCCGCGGTCGCCGCCGCGATCGGCCAGCCGATGGTCAGGGAGGCCACGGCGAAACCGCCGACCAGGGCGTTGTGGCCGAGCACCCCCTGGACGTAGAGCGGCACGTAGGAGGTGAGACCGACGATCATCGCCCCCACGGCCAGACTGACCAGGTTGGTGGTGTTCAGCAGCCGGGAGCGGAAGATCCACCCGGGGATGATCGGCTCACTGGCGCGCCGCTCGACCAAGGCGAAGCCGACGAGAAACACCACGGCGCCGCCGAGGACGCCGATGCTCGCCGCCGACTGCCAGGGCCACAGCACGCCGCCCTCCAGCAGGCCGAGAATCAGCAGCGAGGATCCGATGGTCAGCAGCACCGCTCCGCCGATGTCGATGCGATGGCGTACGCGCTCGACGTTCTCGTGGAAGCGGCGGATCAGGGTCCAGCCGGCGAACAGGGCCAGCGGGACGTTGACGAAGAAGATCCAGCGCCAGTCGAGCAGCTCGACGAAGATGCCGCCGAGGGCCGGCCCCACGACGGCCGAGATGGCCCAGACGCTGGCCATGTAGCCCTGCACCGTGGCGCGCTCGGCCAGGTTGTAGAGGTCGCCGACGATGGTCATCGAGGTCGGCATGATCGCCCCGGCGCCGAGACCCTGCAGACCGCGGAAGACGATCAGGGCGGGCATGCTCCAGGCGAAGCCACAGAGGATCGAGCCGAGCAGGAACAGGCCGACACCGATCAGCATGATCGGCTTGCGTCCGTACTGGTCGGAGAACTTGGCGTAGATGGGCACCGAGACGGCCTGGGCCAGCAGGAAGACCGAGAAGAGCCACGGGAACTGGTTGAAGCCGCCGAGATCGGTGACGATCGCGGGGATGGCCGTGGCCAGGATGGTGGAGTCGATGGCCACCAGCCCGACGCTCAGCATCATCGACAGCAGGATCGGGCCCCGACTCGACCGCAGACCCACCTCGGCCCGGCTCACCTGCTGTTGCACCATGACCATTCGCAACCAGCGCGCCCCCGGATGCATTCCCCGTCTATGCGGTCGATCCTGCGCGACCCCTCAGCCGAACTCGACTCCGCTGGTGCTGCAACACCCGCGGAGTCGGCCGAACTCGACTTCGCTGGTGCTGCAACACCCGCGGAGTCGGCGAGGGCCGAGTCCCCCAGGGGACCCGGCCCTCGACCGTCGGTGCGTGTGTTCAGAAGGCCGGCGGGGTGTGCCAGATCCGGTCGATGTAGTGGCGCATCGAGCGGTCGGAGGAGAAGAAGCCCGACCGGGCCACGTTGAGGATGGCCGACCGTGTCCACGCGTCGGTGTCGGCGTACGCGGCGTCGACCCCGGCCTGGGCGTCGATGTAGGCGCGGTAGTCGGCCAACGCCATGAAGCGGTCCTCGTAGAGCAGGTTGCCCACCACCGGCGCGAACATGTCCCGGTCGCCGCCGGAGAACGCACCCTGGGCGATCAGGTCGATGGCCCGCCGCAGGTTCGGGTCCGACTCGTAGAACGAGCTCGGCACGTAGCCCTTCGCGTAGAGCTCCTCGACCTCGGGCTCCAGCAGCCCGAACAGGAAGAAGTTGTCGTCACCGACCAGCTCGCGGATCTCGACGTTCGCGCCGTCGTCGGTGCCGATGGTCAGCGCACCGTTCAGGGCGAACTTCATGTTGCCGGTGCCTGAGGCCTCCTTGCCGGCGAGCGAGATCTGCTCGGACAGGTCGGCGGCCGGGACGACCTTCTCCGCCAGGGTCACGTTGTAGTTCGGCGGGAAGAGCACCTTGAGGCGCCCCTCGACCCGCTTGTCGTTGTTGACCACGGCACCCACGCCGTTGATCAGGTGGATGATGTCCTTGGCGATCTTGTAACCCGGTGCGGCCTTGGCTCCGAAGATGAAGGTGCGCGGCGTCACGTCGGCGGCCGCCACCTCCCCGGAGATGATCCGCTCGTACTCGGTGACGATGTGCAGCACCTTGAGCGTCTGCCGCTTGTACTCGTGCAGCCGCTTCACCATCACGTCCAGCATGTGGGTGTCATCCACGGTGAACCCGTCCCGCTCCACCAGCACCCGGTTGAGGCGGCGCTTGTTGTGCGCCTTGACCTCGCGGAAGCGGTCCCGGAACTCCTCGTCCTCGGCGTACGGCTCGAGCTCGCGCAGCCGCTCCAGGTCGGTCAGCCAGCCCACGCCGATGGCGTCGGTGATCAGCTCCGACAGCGCCGGGTTGGCCAGCCGGACGAACCGGCGCGGGGTGACGCCGTTGGTCACGTTGGTGAACTTGCCCGGGAAGAACTCGTCGAAGTCGGGCAGCACCTTGTCCCGCAGCAGCTGGGAGTGCAGCTCCGCGACGCCGTTCACCTTGGCGCCGGCGACGGTGGCCAGGTACGCCATCCGGACCGCCCGCTCGGGGTGCTCGGCGATGATCGACATCCGGCTGATCCGCAGCTGGTCGCCGTCGAAGCGCTCCGAGACCTGCTCGAGGAACTCCTCGTTGATCCGGTAGATGATCTCCAGGTGCCGCGGCAGCAGCCGACCGAGCAGGTCGACCGACCACACCTCCAGCGCCTCGGGCAGCAGGGTGTGACAGGTGTAGGCGAAACACTTCTGGGTGATGGCCCAGGCCTCGTCCCACTCCATCTTCTTCTCGTCGATCAGCACCCGCATCAGCTCGGGCACGCCGATCACGGGGTGGGTGTCGTTGAGCTGGAAGATGATCCGGTCCGGCAGCTTGTGCAGGTCGAAGTCGCGCGGCAGCGTGCTGTTGAGGAAGTCGCGGATCGAGGCGGACACGAAGAAGTACTGCTGCTGCAGCCGCAGCTCCTTGCCCTGCGGTGTGGAGTCCTCGGGGTAGAGCACCTTGGAGATGTTCTCCGCGAAGGTCTGCGCGCGCACGGCCTCCTCGTAGTCGCCGGAGTTGAAGATCCGCAGGTCGAACGCGTCGGTGGCGACCGCACGCCACAGCCGCAGCGTGTTCACCCGGCCGTTCTGGTAGCCCGGGACCATGTAGTTGTACGGGATGGCCTTGACCTTCCAGCCCGGCACCCAGCGGGAGCGCTCCACGCCGTCGGTGTCGGTGTACTTCTCGGTGTGACCGCCGAAGGTGACGATCTGCGCGGCCTCGGGGTGCGGGAACTCCCACGGTGCGCCGAGGGCCAGCCAGGAGTCGGCCTGCTCGACCTGGCGGCCGTCGACGAAGGTCTGCCGGAAGATGCCGTACTCGTACCGGATGCCGTAGCCGATGCAGGGCACGCTCATGGTGGCCAGCGAGTCGATGAAGCAGGCGGCCAGCCGGCCGAGACCACCGTTGCCCAGACCCGGCTCGACCTCCTGGGCCCGCAGCGCGGCCAGGTCGACGCCGCACTTGCCGAGGCCCTCCTCGACGATCTCGGTCAGACCGGTGGCGAGCAGGGCGTTGCCGAGCTGGCGACCCAGCAGGTACTCGGCGGACAGGTACGCCACGCCCTTCGCCTGGGTCTCAGCCTGGCGCCGCAGCGTCTCCAGCCACCGGGCCATCAGGTAGTGGCGGACCGTCCGGGCCAGGGCCAGGTACTGGTCGTTGACGGAGCTGGTGGACAGGGCGACGCCCTGGCCGTAGTTGAGCTCGCGGAGGAACTCGCGGACGAAGCCGTCGACCGAGCTCGCCGGCGAGCCGACCGGGGCCAGGGCCAGCGCGTGGGTGGCCTTGGGCTTCGCGGGCGGGGCGGCTACGGGCTCGAGATCGACGGGAAAGTCGTCTGCTGGTGCGGTGGGGTTCTCGGACACGGGGTAACCGTAGCGGCGCGACGTCACTGCCGTGTGACACGCGGTCACCGACGGGCGGCCGCACCGGTCCCCCGGCGGGCGACCCGAGCAGCACTGTGCAGGTGCTGAGAATACGGCCGGAGGTGTTTGCACTCGCCATGGCAGAGTGCTAAACATGGCGTTAGCACTCTCGAAGAGAGAGTGCTACCTCACCAAGCGGTGAGCCCCGAGCCGAGGCCTCTGTGTCGAAGCGTACGGGCGTCCGTCGCGGGCACCGCTGGCGAGACCCAACATCTATCCACACCAACGCGCGGGGGCTGTACCCCGCTCGCGGGAGGACTCGCGGAGAACATGCCGAAACTCATTCAGTTCAACACCGAAGCGCGGCGCGGCCTCGAGCGCGGGATGAACCAGCTCGCCGACGCCGTCAAGGTCACCCTCGGCCCGAAGGGCCGCAACGTCGTGCTCGAGAAGAAGTGGGGTGCGCCCACCATCACGAACGACGGTGTGAGCATCGCCAAGGAGATCGAGCTCGAGGACCCGTACGAGAAGATCGGTGCCGAGCTCGTCAAGGAGGTCGCCAAGAAGACCGACGACGTCGCGGGCGACGGCACCACCACCGCCACCGTGCTGGCCCAGGCGATGGTGCGCGAGGGTCTGCGCAACGTCACCGCCGGCGCCAACCCGATGAGCCTCAAGCGGGGCATCGAGGCGGCCGTGGCCGCCCTGATCGCCGAGCTCGCGGCCACCGCCAAGGACGTGGAGACCAAGGAGCAGATCGCTGCCACCGCCTCCATCTCCGCCGGTGACTCCACGCGTCGGCGAGATCATCGCCGAGGCGATGGACAAGGTCGGCAAGGAAGGCGTCATCACCGTCGACGAGTCCAACACCTTCGGCCTGGAGCTCGAGCTCACCGAGGGCATGCGGTTCGACAAGGGCTACATCTCGCCCTACTTCGTCACCGACACCGAGCGCATGGAGACCGTGCTCGACGATCCGTACATCCTGATCGTCAACTCCAAGGTCTCCAACCTCAAGGAGCTGCTGCCGATCCTGGAGAAGGTCATCCAGTCCGGCAAGCCGCTGGTCGTGCTGTCCGAGGACGTCGACGGCGAGGCCCTGGCCGCGCTGATCGTCAACAAGATCCGCGGCACCTTCAAGTCCGTCGCCGTCAAGGCCCCGGGCTTCGGCGACCGTCGCAAGGCCATGCTGACCGACATCGCCATCCTCACCGGCGGCCAGGTCATCTCCGAGGAGGTCGGCCTCAAGCTCGACGGCGTCGAGCTGGAGCTGCTGGGTCAGGCTCGTCAGGTCGTCGTGACCAAGGACGAGACCACGATCATCGAGGGTGCCGGCGACTCCGACGCCATCGCGGGTCGGGTCAACCAGATCCGCACCGAGATCGAGAACAGCGACTCCGACTACGACCGCGAGAAGCTGCAGGAGCGGCTGGCCAAGCTGGCCGGCGGCGTTGCCGTGATCAAGGTCGGCGCGGCCACCGAGGTCGAGCTCAAGGAGCGCAAGCACCGCATCGAGGACGCGGTGCGCAACGCCAAGGCGGCCGTCGAAGAGGGCATCGTCGCCGGTGGCGGCGTGGCTCTGCTGCAGGCCGCTCAGCACGTCAAGGTCGACCTGACCGGTGACGAGGCCATCGGCGCGCAGATCGTCTTCACCGCGGCCGAGGCCCCGCTGAAGCAGATCGCGATCAACGCCGGCCTCGAGGGCGGCGTCGTGGCGGAGAAGGTCCGCAACCTGCCCGTCGGTCAGGGCCTGAACGCGGCCACCGGCGAGTACGTCGACCTGGTCGCGGCCGGCATCATCGACCCGGCCAAGGTGACCCGGTCCGCGCTGCAGAACGCGGCGTCGATCGCGGCGCTGTTCCTCACCACCGAGGCCGTCATCGCCGACAAGCCGGAGAAGGCTTCGGCCGCTCCGGGTGGCGACGGTGGCATGGGTGGCATGGGCGGGATGGACTTCTGATCTGACGATCAGGGTCTGACTGCTCGTTCGAGCACACGCACGGTCCAGGGGCGGTTCCCACTTCGGTGGGGACCGCCTCTGGCGCGTCTGTGGGGGGTCTCGTGCTCGGCGGCGCCCGAGTTGACTGCGATCCGCTCGAGTTCCACTCATCCGCACCAGGTGCACCCCGAGCGGATAGACGGAACTCGAGCGGATCCGGCAGCTGAGAGGTTCGGGTCAGGGGTGCAGGTGGGCCATCAGGGCGAGCACCCCGACGTCGTCGTGCTGCGGTCCGACGATCTGCAGTCCGACCGGCAGCCCGTCGTCGCTGAGACCGACCGGAACGGTGCCGGCCGGGGAGCGGGTCAGGTTGAACACCCCGGTGGCCCGGATCCAGGACACCGTCTCGCCGAACCGCGGCGGGTCCCGGTGCAGGGTCGGGGTGAGCAGCAGGTCGCAGGTCTCGAACACCCTCGTCAGCTGGAGGTTCAGCCGGTGGCAGGTGTCCTCGGCGGCGAGCAGGTCCCGGGCCGTCAGCCGGTCGGCGTCCTCGATGCCCAGCCGCACCTCCTCGGTCAGCAGCGAGCGGTCGAGCGCACCGACGCTGCGCTGCACGTACGCCGCGATCAGCGGTCCCCACGCGTCGTACGGCTCGGTGTCGAAGACGCGGTCGATCTCGACCACCTCGACGCCCTCGGCGGCCAGTCGCTCGACGGCGGCGGTGCAGGCGGCCAGGATGCTCGGCTCGGTCCAGTCGTAGCCCAGCGACGGGCTCCAGGCGACCCGGCCGGGGAGCGGGGTCCGTCCGACGCCCACCGAGAACGGCACGCAGGGGGCCGGCAGCGACCGCAAGTCGGTTCGCTCGGGTCCGACCACCACGTCGAGGGTGGCGACGAGGTCGGCGACCGTACGGGTGATCACGCCCCGGGTGGTGACCAGTGGCCAGTCGACCGGGTGGGGTCCGCCGTCCGGCACCCGACCCAGTGAGGGCTTGAACCCGGGCACCCCGCAGGCCGACGCGGGGATCCGGATCGACCCACCGCCGTCGGAGGCCGTGGCCAGCGGCACCATCCCCGAGGCCACCGCCGCCGCGGCCCCGCCGGACGAACCGCCGGTCAGCCGGTCGGTCGCGTACGGGTTGCGGGTCGACCCGAAGACCAGGTTGGACGTGTCGGCGGAGGTGGCGAACTCGGGGGTGTTCGACTTGCCGACCACCACGCAGCCGGCAGCCCGCAGGCGGGCCACGAGGACGGAGTCGTCGGTGGCGAAGGGGTTGTCGGCGAACAGTCGGGATCCGTAGGTGGTGCGGTAGCCGACCGTGTCCTCGGTGTCCTTGACCGCCAGCGGTACGCCGGCCAGCGGCAGGTGCGCACCGCCGGCGACCCGTTCGTCCACCTCGGCGGCCTGGGCGAGAGCCGCGGTCGGCGTCGCCGGCGATGATCGCGTTGAGCGCCGGATTCAGGCGGACGATCCGTGCCAGGGCGGCTTCGGTGACCGCTGTGGCGGTGCTCCGTCCGGAGAGGACGGCGGCGGCGGTGTCGAGGGCGGAGGGGGCGGGCTCGTTGATCATGAGCTCGAGCCGTCGTCGGGCGCTACCGGTGGCTGCACGCGGGTGAGGCTACCGGGAGTCGATCGGTCACCGCGGCGATCAGCTCGGCGCCCGCCCGGTCCAGCTCGTCGTCGGTGACCTCGGCCTCGAAGGTGAACCGCAGAGCCGTCTGGGCCGTCTCCGCCGGGATGCCCATCGCGGTCAGCACGTGCGACGCCTCGTCGCTGCCGGCCGCGCAGGCGGATCCGCTGGAGCAGATCACTCCGTGCCGCTCGAGGTCGAGCAGCACCGACTCCCCACTCAGGCCGGGCAGCACGAAGGAGGCGTGACCGGGCAGCCGGTCGTGGCGGTGGCCGGTCAGCCGGACGCCGGGCAGAGCCTGCTCCACCCGCGCGATGAAGGCGTCGCGTCGAGTCCGGACGGGCTCGGGATCGGCGGTCCGGGCCAACCGGAGAGCGGTGGCCATCCCGACCGCACCGGCCACGTCCTCGGTGCCGGAACGCAGACCGCGCTGCTGGCCGCCGCCGTGGATCAGCGGCTCGACCGGGGTCCGGCGGGACACGTAGAGGACGCCGGTCCCCTTGGGTGCCCCGACCTTGTGGCCGGACAGGCTGAGGGCCTGGACCCCGAGACGCCCGACGTCGAGGTCCAGCCAGCCGGCCGCCTGCACCGCGTCGGTGTGGAACGGCACGCCGCGTTCGGCGGCGAGCGCGGACAGCTCGGCGATCGGCTGGATGGTGCCGACCTCGTTGTTGGCGTACTGGATGCTCACCAGCGTCGTGTCCGGCCGCAGGGCGGCGACGAGAGCGTCGGGAGAGACCCGCCCGTCGGGGTCGACGCCGAGCTCGGTGACCTCGTAACCGAGCCGGCCCAGCCAGCGGGCCGACTCCAGCACGGCCGGGTGCTCGACGGCAGAGACGATCACGTGCCGGCCCCGCGGCTGCGCGAGGGCGATGCCCTTGATCGCGGTGTTCGCCGCCCTCGGTGCCGCCGGAGGTGAAGGTGATCTCGGCGGGCCGGCACCCCAGCACGGCGGCGACGTCCCGGCGGGCGGTCTCGAGTCCTCGAGCGGCGGCCTCGCCGACCTCGTGGTGGCTGGACGGGTTGCCATAGGTGGTCGTCAGGTAGGGCCACATGGCCTCCAGCACCTGACGTCGTACGGGGGTGGTGGCCGCCGCATCCAGGTAGGTCACCGCGCGCCGTCGACGACCACGTCCAGACCCAGATCGAGGGCGCGGACGCTGTGGGTGAGGGCGCCGACGCTGATCACGTCGACGCCGGTCGCGGCCACGGCGGCGATGGTGTCCAACGTGATGCCGCCCGAGGCCTCGACGATCGCCCGGCCGTCGATCCGGCGGACGCCCTCGGCGAGATCGGCGAGGGAGAAGTTGTCGAGCATGATCGTGTCCGGTCCGGCGGCCAGCACCTGGTCCAGCTGCTCGAGCCTGTCGATCTCGACCTCCAGGTGCATGGTGTGGGGCAGCTCGGCCCGGGCCCGACGGATGGCTGCGCCGATGTCGTCGACCACGGCCAGGTGGTTGTCCTTGGCCATCACCGCGTCCGACAGCGAGTAGCGGTGGTTGTGACCACCACCGCAGCGCACGGCGTGCCGTTCCAGGGCGCGAAGCCCGGGCGTGGTCTTGCGGGTGTCGACCACCCGGGCCCGGGCGCCGGGGACGGCGGCGACCGTCTCGACGTAGCGGGCGGTCAGGGTGGCGACCCCGCACATCCGCTGCACCAGGTTGAGGGCCACCCGCTCGGCCTGCAGGATCGCGCGGGCCGGTCCCTCGACCCGGGCCAGCACCTGACCGGTCTGGAAACGTTCCCCGTCGGCGATCAGCCCACTGACCTTCACGGTCGGGTCGAGGGCGGTCATCGCCACCTCGAACACCTCGGCGCCGGCGTAGGTGCCCGGCTCCCGGGCGACCAGCTCGGCGGTCGCGGTGGTCGTGGCCGGCACGAAGGTCTGGCTGGTCACGTCACCGAACGGCGCATCCTCGGTCAGGGCCATCTCCACCACGGCGTCGATCTGGCGTCGCTGCAGACTCATCGGGTCAGGACCAGACCGGAGTGGGTGGCCTGGGCGGGATCGGTGGCGGGGAAGTCGGCGCGGAAGTGGCCCCCGCGCGACTCCGTCCGCCGTAGTGCGCTGGCGGTCACGGCCCGGGCGACGAGCAGCAGGTTCGCGTCCTCGGCCGCCTTGGCGTCGGTGACCTCCGGCGTACGCCAACCGCGCAGCGTCTCCTGCGCCTCTCGCAGTCCGTCGGCGGTCCGGCTCAGACCGACCGACTCCCACATCAGGGCCTGCAGGTCGGACCGGTTGTACGCCTCCGCGTCCGGATCGTCGCTGAGGTCCTGCGGGCTCGGGGTCTGCCAGTCGGCGTCGAAGGCGCCGGCCGGGAGGGAGAGCGCCCCGGTCTCGTCGAGTGCCTCGGCGACCCGGCCGCCGTAGACCAGACCCTCGAGCAGCGAGTTGGAGGCCAGCCGGTTGGCGCCGTGCAGACCGGTGCAGGCGACCTCGCCGACCGCGTACAGACCGGGCACCGAGGTGCGGCCCCAGACGTCGGTGCGGACGCCGCCCATCCAGTAGTGCGCGGCGGGGGTGACCGGGATCGGCTCGGTGGCCCAGTCGAAGCCCTGCCGGCGGCAGCTGGCGTCGATGGTCGGGAACCGGCGGGCCAGGAAGTCGGCCCCGAGACCGGTGGCGTCCAACCGGACCGGGGCGCCGTGCTGGCGGGCCATCTGGTCGGCGATCCCACGCGCCACCACGTCCCGCGGGGCGAGCTCGGCGTCGGGTGCACGTCGAGCATGAAGCGTCGGCCGGCGGTGTCGATCAGCGTCGCCCCCTCGCCGCGGACGGCTTCGGAGATCAAGAAGTTCCCCGATGCGGCCAGCGAGGTCGGGTGGAACTGGTAGAACTCCAGGTCCGCCACCACCGCCCCGGCCCGCAGGGCGAGAGCGACCCCGTCGCCGGTGGCGACCTCGGGGTTGGTCGTGTGCCGGAAGAGCTGCCCGGCGCCGCCGGTGGCCAGGATGACGGCGTCCGCGGCCAGCGTGGTGCCGTCCAGCAGCCGTACGCCGACCGCCCGCCCGGCGTCCATCTCGACATCGACCACGGTGGTACGGGCCCGCAGGTCGATGCCCGCCTCGGCCACCCGGCGGAGCAGGGCCGTGGAGATCGCCTCACCGGTCGCATCTCCGTGCACGTGCAGGATCCGGGGGTGCTCGTGAGCGGCCTCCAGCCCGAGGGCAAGAGCGCCGTCGGCAGTGGTGTCGAAGTCGACGCCCCGTTCGGCCAGCTCGCGGACGGCGGCCGGGCCGCCCTCGCAGAGCACTGTCGCCGCGTCCACGTCACTCAGTCCGGCGCCGGCCACCAGGGTGTCGGCGACGTGACTGGCCGGGGAGTCCTCGGCTGAGGTGACGACGGCGACGCCGCCCTGGGCGTAGCGGGTGTTGCTCTCCGCCGCGTCGGCCTTGGTCAGCACGACCACGTCGTGTTGATCGGCAAGATCGAGTGCCGCGGTCAGTCCGGCCACACCGGAGCCGATGATGATCACGCGCATGCTGTGTCCCTCCTGGGATCTGGGGTGGTGAAGGTCAGCGGGGCTGCCGGTCAGCGGGGTAGGGCCGCGAGCATCCGCTCGAGCGCCACCTTCGCGTGGACGGCCACCTCGTCGCCGACCTTGATCTCGTTGCGGATCTCGCCCTCGACCAGTCCGTCCAACGTCCAGGCCAGGTAGCCGGGGTGGATCCGGTACATCGTCGAGCAGGGGCAGATGACCGGGTCGAGGCAGAAGATCGTCCGGTCCGGGAACTCCCGAGCCAGCCGGTTGACCATGTTGACCTCGGTGCCGATCCCGATCACGTCGCCCGGCTGAGCCGCGGCCACGAACTTGCGGATCGCGTCGGTGGACCCGGCGGCGTCGGCGGCGTCCACCACCGGCATCGGGCACTCGGGGTGCACGATGATCTTGACCCCGGGGTGCTGGGCCCGGGCCTGGTCGATCTGCGCGACGCTGAAACGCTTGTGCACCGAGCAGAACCCGTGCCACAAGATCACCCGGGCGTCCTGCAGCTGCTCGGCGGTGCTGCCGCCCAGCGGCTTGCGGGGGTTCCACATCGGCATCTGCTCCAGCGGCACGCCCATCGCCTTGGCCGTGTTGCGACCGAGATGCTGGTCGGGGAAGAAGAGCACCCGGCGACCCCGGGCGAAGGCCCACTCCAGCACGGTGGCCGCATTGGAGGACGTGCAGACGATGCCGCCGTGCCGACCGCAGAAGGCCTTCAGTGCGGCCGAGGAGTTCATGTAGGTGACGGGGATGACCGAGGCGAGCCCGTCGGCGTCGAGACCGTCGGGGCCGGTCTCGTCGGCGTACAGCTCCATCAGGTCCTCCCAGGCCGCCTCGACCGAGTCCTCGTCGGCCATGTCGGCCATCGAGCAGCCGGCGGCCAGGTTGGGCAGGATCACGTGCTGTTCGGGCCGGGCCAGGATGTCGGCGGTCTCGGCCATGAAGTGCACCCCGCAGAACACGATCGTGCTCGCCTCCGGCCGGGTCAGCGCCGCGTTGGCCAGCTGGAAGGAGTCCCCGACGAAGTCGGCGTACTGGACGACCTCGTCCCGCTGGTAGAAGTGCCCCAGGATCACGAGCTCGCTGCCGAGCTTCTCCTTGGCCGTACGGATCCGGGCATGCAGCTCGTCGTCGCTCATCCGCTGGTACGCCGTCGGCAGCTGACCGGGTCGGATGACGGGCTCCGGGATCACGTCCAGCTCGGAGGCGCCGGGACCGTAGCCCGGGGCCAGGTCGAAGTCCCACGGCCCGCGCGCCAGATCGGCGTCACAGCTGGCGCTCGGGGCGGCCGTGATGACGTCGTTGACGGAGAGGTTGATCATGGTGGTCATCGTGGGGTCCTGTCGGTAGGCGTGACCTGGAAGGCGTACAGGGCGGGTGGGCGGTGGCTGGTGCCGGTGATCTGGTTGCCGGTCGGGACGAGGGTCTTGGTCGCCAGCGCCTGGCGGCGGAAGTTCGCGGGGTCGATGCGCTTGAGCAGCACCGCCTCGTGCACCGCGCGGAGCTCGGCGAGGGTGAACTCCGGGGCCAGGAAGAACCGGGCGATGGGGGAGTAGGTGATCTTGGCCCGCAGGCGGTTCAGGGCGTACTGCACGATGCCGTTGTGGTCGAAGGCCAGCTCGGGGATCTCGTCGGCGACGAACCACCGGACGTTCTCGCCGTCCACCGCGCGGGCCACCTCGTCGGAGCGGACCAGCGCCCAGTAGACGATCGACACGACCCGTTCGGGCGAGCGCTCGACCGTGCCGAAGGAGTACAGCTGCTCGAGGTAGCTCGAGGTCAGTCCGGTGGTGCGCTCCAGGGTGTGCCGGGCACTGGCCGCGAGATCCTCGTCGGGCAGCAGCGGGCCTCCCGGCAGCGCCCACCGTCCCTCGTACGGTTCCCGGATCCGGCGCACCAACGGCAGCCACAGCGTCGGCTGACCGGTGGTGGGGTGGGGCCGCAGGGCGAAGATCACCGTCGAGACGGCGAGCTCGATCCCCTGGTCGGTCATGGTGTCGCTCCTGGTCCCCGCGGCAGGTCAACTTCTGGTTAACGTGACTTTAAGTCGCTGGTGCGAGCCTACGCCGCGACTTATGGTCAGGTCAACTTTTACTGCCGTGAGCCAGCCCACACACCTGCGCGGACTACCGTCGGCGCGTGCACGCGGCGGACTTCCTGGACCTGGCTCAGCGAGTGGGCCCGATCCTGGTGTTCCTGGTGGCCATCACCGTGGTGGCCGAGCTGGCCGACGGGATCGGTCTGTTCGCGATCATCGCCCGCTGGGCAGCGGTGCTGGGCCGGGGGTCGGTGCTGGGCCTGTGGCTGCTGGTGGTGCTGGTGGCCACGCTCGCGACCGCGGTGCTCTCGCTCGACACGACAGCGGTGCTGCTGACGCCGGTGGTGCTGGTGCTCGCCCGCCGACTCGGGCTCGGGCAGGAGCTGTTCGCGTTCACCGCCGTCTGGCTGGCCAACACCGCCTCGCTCATCTTGCCGGTGTCCAACCTGACGAACCTGCTCGCGTACGCACGGCTGCGCCCCGCCGGGGTGGCCTTCACCCCGCTGATGTGGGCGCCGGCCCTGGCCGTCTGGCTGGTCACGGTGCTGCTGCTCGGCGTCGTCTTCCGGCGCCGGCTGCGCGGGCGCTACGAGGTGCCGAGGCCGTTCCCGGTCGACGATCGATGGCTCCTCCTGGTCGCCGGGGTGGTCTGCGCGGGCCTCGGCCCGGCGTTCGTGCTGGGGGCGGATGTGACCGTGGCCGCGGTGATCGGCGCCCTGGTGCTCGTGGTCGCCTGCCTGATCCGGCGCCCGGGGCTGCTGCGCTGGAAGCTGCTGCCCTGGCCGCTGGTGCTCGGGGTCAGCGTCTTGTTCGTCCTGGTGCAGATCGCGCACGCGTACGGATTGTCGACGCTGGTCGGTGAGCTGGTCGGGCAGGGCACCGGCTGGCTCGATCTGCTGCGGTTGGCCGGGGTGTCGGCGGTGGCGGCGAACCTGCTGAACAACCTGCCCGCGTACCTGGCGGTGGAACCGACGGCCCTGGACGCACCCGTACGGCTGGCCGCCCTGCTGGTGGGCGTGAACGCGGGACCTCTGATCACCCCGTGGGCCAGCCTGGCGACCCTGTTGTGGGCGGGCCGCTGTCGGGCGGCCGGGCTGCAGGTGTCCTGGCTGCGGTTCGCCGGGCTGGGCGCGGTGCTGGTTCCGTTGTGCCTGGTGGTGGGAACCGGGGCCCTGATGCTCAGTCAGTGAGGGGTCAGCCGGTGAGGGTGGTCAAGCGGTCCACCGTCCGGTCGTAGTCGACCAGCTGGGCGCGGTCGGGGACGGGGGTCGGCCACTCATCTGTGGCCCAACCGGCCGGAGGTCGCCTCTCGTCGTACGTCCACCCGCCGACGCGAACCGGTTCCGGCGGACCGACCAGGGTGGAGCCGTCCGGCGCCGGGGTCACGACGAGGCCGCTCAGGTTGGCCGTGCCGGGCAGCACGATGTCGACCCGGTTGACCCCCCGGGGCAGCGCCGGGTAGGTCGTGACCAGCTGGGCGGAGCCTCCGGCGCTGCGCAGACCCATCGCCCAGAAGTCGAGGTTGGTGCACAGGCACTCCAGGAACGGGCGGTCCTCGTACGTCCCGGTCATCCATCGGGCCGCCATGGCCCGCCCGTTGGCCGCGGCGAGCGTGGGTCCGGAGGCGGCGTTGGTGCTGATGACGGGCCGGCCAGGCGGCGCGACCGCCACCAGCGGCGGTCCCAGCGGCACCACCAGGAACGCCCGCTGCCCGCTCATCGAGCGCAGCGTCCACCGCACGGTCGTCGAGTCGGCGGCGGCCAGCACCTCGTCCACCCGGAGCGTCGCCGTCCGACGGGAGCTCGCACCGTCATCGGTCTCGAAGAACTGCGGCGTGGTCAACGGCTCACGGGGTTCGGGTGGACGCGCGAGATCGGCTGGGTAGGTGGCCGTCGGGGCGTACCCGGCAGGGCTCACCGGCACGTGGCTGAACGGCGGCAGCGTCGACGCGACGACGTCGACGAAGCGCACCGACCTGGGCAGTGCCGGGAAGGCCACCTGCAGCAGGCGGGTCTCGCCGAGGCGCATGGTGGCCTGGGCGGTCCAGATCGGGGTGCACAGGCAGCGGTAGGCCTGCTCGCGGCCGCGATGGCTGAGCGGCCGGTAGACCTTCTTCGACCGAGCGTCGATCAACACCATGTTGATCCCGCCGGCAGAGGTGCGGTCCAGGCCGAGGTCGAAGCCCGGCGGCACCTCGTCGCCGACCTGCCGGTCCGGCGCGGTCAGCGGGGTGACCGACCAGTCGAGCACCGTCACCCCGGGGGCCCGTCGGACGGCATGCACCGCGATCCTGGCGGTGACCTGCTGTTCGTCGGCGCTGGTCCACGTCGTCTCCCCGGCCACCGGGAGCCTCGGGTTGGTCGGTGGGGGAGCGGGCGGCGGGGCGCTCGCCTCGCGCCGCTGCAGCAGCCCGGGCTCCTCGGCTGACCAGGTGCAGCCGGCCAGCA
The DNA here is from genome assembly GCA_963794405.1 of uncultured Actinomycetota bacterium. Taxonomy (GTDB): domain Bacteria; phylum Actinomycetota; class Actinomycetes; order Propionibacteriales; family Propionibacteriaceae; genus Microlunatus. The sequence goes on along the minus strand of CAWCDP010000009.1, from coordinate 938,610 downwards.
CGAGCAGGGCGAGAGCAAGGCACAGCGCCACAGTGCGCACCTGTTGATGGTAGGCCCGAGATCAGTGGGGAGTCTCCTCACCGACATCGGTGATGAAGCTCCCCAGCGAATCGGCCCGTTGGTCATGGCGCGGCCAGGTCCTCGTCCGTCGCCCGGCGGCACAGGGGGCACCGCGTGGGGAAGCCGGCCCAACCACGGCTGCGAAGAACGGCCGCTACCTCGAACGCCACCTGACACGGTCGCTCGGTGACGTCGGACCAGCCGTAGCGCAGCGTCACCTCGCCGTCCAGCAGTGCTGCGTTGTCCCGTCGGTTGTCCCGGAACCGCTGACGGGCGTGGATGATCCCGTCGAGCTCGGCGATGGTGGCGAACTCCTCGTAGAGGACGTCACGGTAGGCCCGCCCGCGTCGCCCGCGGTGCTGACGGCTGCCGCGGGGAAGACCGTGAGCTCGTTCGACGTCGCGCACATAGCGCACTTCCAGCACAGACTCTGCTCCGTCGGCGACGTCACACAGGATCTCGCGCAGCAGACCGCGGTGGCGCACCTGACTCCTTCTGTCGAGCGCGGCGTGGATCCGCGGCGCCGTGGTCTTCCGGGTCTGGACCGCGGTGGTGAGGAGGTCCACGAGCTCGCCGGGGTGGGCAGCAGCGCAGAGGTCGACCACGGTCTCCTCGATGGTGGTGCGCGGGGGATCACCCGGGCTTCTTGAGTCACGGACACCCGACCGTTCGCGCTGGAACCGCCAGGGATCGCGCGGCAGGATCCGTCGCTCCCACGGAACGAGGACGGTGATGGTGCGAGGCGCATCCACCAGTCCCAACAGGTGGCCGGCGCTGGCCAGGCCGAGTCGCGCGCCCGTTCCGCCGAGGAGCACGCCGGACCAGGCGAGTCCCAACCACGTCGGCGATCCGGTGCCGACGTGGTAGATCCCGGAAGCCAGTCGGGTCCAGTGCTGCTGCGCGATCAGGCGATCGACACTGCGCAGGCCGAGTCCGAGTGCGGCGACCTGGCCGGCGCTGACCACGTCGGCCTGAGCGAGGGCGAGCGCACGAAGCTGAGCGGTCGGGTCGACACGAGGATGCACACCGACACTCTGTGGACGTCGCCCCCGATCCGACCGGGGTGTCGCCACATCTGTGGATGACGCGCGGGCGCGTGTCTCACCTGTGGGTAACCTCGCCACCGACCTCGGTGAGAAGCTTCCCCACGAGTGTCAGGCGGTCTTCTTCTTGATCCCGAACACGGTGTAGGCCAGCGCGATGACAGCTGTGATGCTGAGCAGGATCAGACCCATCGTGTAGCTGTGGTGCTGCTCGTCGTAGGTCGCGCCCATCACCAGCGGCGGGAAGTAGCCGCCGAGACCGCCGGCTGCGCCGACGATGCCGGTGACGGTGCCGACCTTCTCCGGAGGGGCGAGCTGAGCCACCCAGGCGAAGGTGGCACCCGTGCCCAGACCGAGGAAGACCGCCATCAGGACGAAGGTGATCCCGGCCGGGATCTCTGGTGGCAGCCGGAGCGCGACGATCATCGCCATCACCGCGGCACCGGCCAGCGAGATGATCATCACCGTCCGCGGGCCGATCCGGTCGGACAGGATGCCGCCGACGGGCCGGGCGATCACCGCAGCGATGGCGAAACCGGCCGCCCGGGTGCCGGCCCCGGTCAGGTCGAAGTCGTAGACGTCCTTCAGGTAGGTCGGCAGGTAGGTGGAGAACGCCACGAAGCCACCGAAGGTGACCGCGTAGAGGAACGCCATCTGCCACGTCACCCGGAGCCTGGCGGCCGCGGCCAGCTTGGGGACGACGGGGTCGGTGTTCGGCGACCAGAGCGGGGAGTCGCGCATCATCGACCAGATGATCGCTCCGACGACAGCGAGGGCGACCGCGATGATCACGTGGGTCGCGACGTAGCCCACCGACTGCACCATCCGAGGCGTGAAGAAGGACGACAGCGCCGTGCCCCCCATGCCTGCCCCGAACACGCCGGTGGCGAAACCGCGGCGGGGCTTCTCGTACCACGCGTTGACGAACGGGATGCCGATGGCGAACGTGGTCCCCGCGATCCCGAGGAAGAAGCCGAAGAGCAGCAACAGCGGGTAGGACTGCAGTGTTCCGGCGAGACAGACCAGCAGCACGGGCACGATCGAGGCGAACAGCATGATCGTGAACATCAACCGGCCGCCGTAGCGGTCGGTGAGTGCGCCCACCGGGATGCGACCCAGCGAACCGACGAGCACAGGCATCGCCACCAGCAAGGACTTCTGGGTCGCGCTCAGCCCGAGCTCGGTGCTGTAGCGCACACCCAGCGGACCGATCAGGTTCCAGGCCCAGAAGGTGATGGTGAAGGCCAGCAGGGCGAGCAGGAGGTTGCGGGTCTGGGCCGACTTCTCGATGGTCGGCGTCGACGGGATGGCTGTTGTCATGTCGCTCCGTTCGAACGGTCAGCCGGCGCCGCGGCTGCGGTCTCGGGTGCCCACCGGGTCCCAGCCACGATGGCCGGGCGTGGCTCCGGGACGGGGGCGGTCGTCGCGGCTGCGGTAGACGATGTAGGGGCGGAACAGGTAGTGCAACGGGGCCGTGAACGCGTGCACCAGACGGGTGAAGGGCCACAGGCAGAACAGCAGCATCCCGATCAGCACATGGATCTTGAAGGCCAGCGGGGCGGCGGCCATCGCGGCGACGTCCGGCTGCAGGATGAACACCGAGCGGAACCAGGGCGACACGGTCTCGCGGTAGCTGGGCCCCTGGTCGGGCGCCGCCACACTCAGCACGGTCGTGGCCAGACCGGCCACGATCGCGGCCACCAGGACCACGTACATCAGCTTGTCGTTTCTCGTGGTGGCCATGAACACGGGCCCGGTGGTCCGCCGTCGGTAGATCAAGATGATCACGCCGACCAGCGTGGCGACCCCGGCGACCGAGCCGAGGGCGAGGGCGTTCAGGTGGTAGAGGTGCTCGCTCACCCCGATCCGGTCCGTCCAGGACCTGGGGATCACCAGACCCACGACGTGCCCGACGATCACCACCAGGATGCCGAAGTGGAACAGCGGGGAGCCGATCCGCAGGAGTCGGGACTCGTACAGCTGCGAGGATCGTGTGGTCCAGCCGAACTGGTCGTAGCGGTACCGCCAGATCGTGCCGCCCACCAGCACGGCCAGCATGAGGTAAGGGAGCACACCCCAGAGCAGCACGTCCATCAGACGTTCACCGGCCGCACGGGTAGCAGTCGTGGATCGGCCGGCTCCAGCCCCACGGTCTCGGTCGGGGGACCCGCCGAGGCCATCGCCATCACCGCCTCGCGGTCGCGAGGCGAGGGACCCGGCAGGGTCGCGCACACCGCGGCGACCACGCCGGCGTACGGGGTGCCCTTGTCCACCAGCGCCAACCGGAGCAGCTCGAGACTGCGACGGAAGTCCTGCAGCAGCTCGACGCCGTCCCCCGGGTCGACCCGGGCGGCGTACTCCAAGATCAACGGCAGGTAGTCGGGGAGCTCGCCGTGGGTGTCGACGAGGAAGCCGGAGCGGCGGTAGCGCTGCTTGATGGTCATCAGCGTCTCGCCCCGTCGGCGGGTGTCCCCGTCGGTGTAGTAGGAGAGGTAGAGCGTGTGCCGGCGGGAGAGGTCGAAGATCTCCACGTAGTGGTTCTGCAGCACCGCTGCCGGAGTGGTCGCCCAGAAGTCCCACAGGGGTGCGAAGTCACCGGCGCGCTGCGGCGCTGCTTCGACGAGGGCCGCACGGACGAGGGCGGCCCGGTCGACGGTCTCCGTGTCGGGGTAGCCCAGCACCAGGGAAGCGGCCTGCCAGACGACTCGGTCGGCCCGGGCGCTCCGGTCGCTCGCGCTCATGCCTGGCCCTGCCGGTCCGGCGGCGCCTCGGTCGAGGAGGGGAACATCCCTGGTGGTGAGCCGTTGCCGTCCCAGTTCAGGAGATTCACCCGGCCGCGCAGGGTCTCGTCGGAGGTGGCGTTGTCGGAGGTCTGCCGCTGCTTCAGAGCGTGAAAGGTCTCCACCGCCACCGGGGTGGAACGACCGCTGGCCTCGCCGAACGGTCCGGACCCGCCCAGCTCGTAGGGTCCGCCGTCGAAGTCCAGCGAGCAACCCATCTCCTCCAGGTCGTGGGCCTGCTCGACGTGCGCCTTGGGAATGACGTAGCGATCCTCGTACTTGGCGATGGCCAGCAGACGGTACATCTCGTACACCTCCTGGCTGCTCATCCCCACCGCCGCGGCGATCGACTCGTCGGCCGGGCGGCCCAGGGTGACGTTGCGCATCTGGGCCCGCATCGCGGCCAGGGTGGTGAGGACCCGCTCCACCTCACCGGTGTCGCCGGCGGTGAACAGCTCGGCCAGGTACTCCAGCGGGATCCGCAGCTCGTGGATCGCACCGAACAGGACGTCGGCACTCTCCGCGTCGTGCCCCTGGTCACGGAGGAGATCGACGACCGGCGACAGCGGCGGGATGTACCAGACCATCGGCATGGTCCGGTACTCCGGGTGCAGCGGCAGCGCCACCTTGTACTTCTTGGCCAGGGCGTAGACCGGCGACCGCTGCGCCGCGTCCAGCCAGTCGGCCGGGATCCCCTGCTGACGCGCGTTCCGGAGCACCTCGGGGTCGTGCGGGTCCAAGATCACGTCCAGCTGGGCCTGGTAGAGATCCCTCTCGTTCGGGGTCGCGGCAGCGCCGGTGACCGCGTCGGCGTCGTACAGGAACAGGCCGAGGTAGCGCAGCCGGCCCACGCAGGTCTCCGAGCAGACCGTGGGCAGGCCGACCTCGACGCGCGGGTAGCAGAACGTGCACTTCTCGGCCTTGCCGGTCTTGTGGTTGAAGTAGATCTTCTTGTACGGGCAGCCGGTCATGCACTGCCGCCACCCGCGGCACCGGTCCTGGTCGACCAGGACGATGCCGTCCTCGGACCGCTTGTAGATGGCGCCGGACGGGCAGGACGCCATGCAGGAGGGGTTCAGGCAGTGCTCGCAGATCCGCGGCAGGTAGAACATGAACGTCTTCTCGAACTCGAACTTGATCTTTTGGTTCGACTCCTGCCGGACCTTGGCCACGATCGGGTCGAGATGGCCGAGCTCGCTGGTGCCGCCCAGGTCGTCGTCCCAGTTGGCCGACCAGGTGATCTTGGTGTCCTCGCCGGTGATCAGCGACTTCGGCCGCGCCACCGGGAAGTCGTCGCCGAGCGGAGCGTCGATCAGCGTCTGGTAGTCGTACGTCCACGGCTCGTAGTAGTCCTTGAGCTCGGGCTGCACCGGGGAGGCGAAGATGCCCAGCAGCTTCTTCAGTCGACCACCGGCCCGCAGCTTCAGCCGGCCCCGGCGGTTGAGCACCCAGCCGCCCTTCCACTTCTCCTGGTCCTCGTACTGCCGGGGATAGCCCTGCCCCGGCCGGGTCTCCACGTTGTTGAACCAGACGTACTCGGTGCCGGACCGGTTCGTCCACGCCTGCTTGCAGGTGACGGAGCAGGTGTGGCACCCGATGCACTTGTCCAGGTTCATCACCATGCCCATCTGAGCCATGACGCGCATCAGGATCGCCCTCCCGGGTCACTGGAACTGGTCTCGCTGATGCGCGTCATGGCGGGGCCCATCTGAGCCATGACGCGCATCAGTACTGCACCTCCTGCGAACGCCGGCGGATGGTCGCCACCAGATCTCGCTGGTTCCCGGTCGGGCCGAGGTAGTTGAACGCGTACGACAGCTGCGCGTACCCACCGATCAGGTGGGTCGGCTTCACGAGCAATCGGGTGACCGAGTTGTGGATGCCGCCCCGTCGACCGGTCCGCTCCGACTTCGGGACGTCGATGGTCCGCTCCTGGGCGTGGTGCACGTAGACCACGCCGACCGGCATCCGATGCGACACGATCGCCCGGCCCACGAGCACGCCGTTGGCGTTGTGACACTCCATCCAGTCGTTGTCCAGCACACCGATGGCGTCGGCGTCGGCCGGACTGAGCCAGACGGTGGGACCACCGCGGGACAACGACAGCATGAACAGGTTGTCCTGGTACTCGGAGTGGATGGACCACTTCGAGTGCGGTGTCAGATAGCGCACGACGACCTGCTTGGCACCGTCGGGACCGAGCTCCGGCTCGCCGAACAGCCGGTGCATGTCGAGTGGCGGTCGATAGAGGGGGAGCGCCTCACCGAGATCGCGCATCCAGTCGTGGTCGAGGAAGAAGTGCATCCGGCCGGTCAGGGTGTGCCACGGTTTGAGTCGTTCCACGTTCACCGTGAACGGGTGCGTAGCGGCGACCACCCGTCTCCGATCCCGACCACTCCGGCGACGTGATCACCGCCACCGGCGCCTGCTGCGTCTGGGCGAAGGTGATCCGCTTCTCCTCCGACCCCTCCGCCAGATCGTGCAGTGGCTTGCCGACCCGCCGTTCCAGCGTCCGGAAGCCCTGGGTGGCCAGTTCACCGTTGGTGGTGCCCGACAGCGTCAGGATGGCCTCGGCCATCTTCTGGTCCGTGTCGATCGCCGGCCGTGCCGTCGGCGGCGCCGCCGAGCATCACCCCACCGGACTCGGCCAGCCGGGCCAGCTGCTCCTCCAGGCGGAAGGTCACGTTCTTGACCGTGAAGCCGAGCGTGTCGGCCAGTGGTCCGATGCTGGCCAGCTTGTCGGCGATGGCGGTGTAGTCGCGCTCGACCAGCTGCATCGCCGGCATCGTCCGGCCCGGGATCGGAGCGACGTCGCCGCGGGCCCAGTCGCGGACGACGCCGCCCGGCTGAGCGGTTTCCCCGGGCGTGTCGTGCTGCAGCGGCACGGCGACCAGGTCGTGTCGGGTGCCGAGGTGGGTCTCGGCCTGCTTCGACAGCTCCTGGGCGATCAGGTGGAACATCTCGAAGTCGCTCTTGGCTTCCCACGGCGGGTCGATCGCCGGGGTGAAGGCGTGCACGAACGGGTGCATGTCGGTGGAGGACAGGTCGTACTTCTCGTACCAGGTCGCCGCCGGCAGCACGATGTCCGACAGCAGGGTGGTGCTGGTCATCCGGAAGTCGGCCGACAGCAGCAGGTCGAGCTTGCCCTCGGGAGCCTCGTCCCGCCAGGTCACGTCCCGCGGCCGGATGTCCTCGCCGCCCTCGGTGGCCATCACGTTGCTGTGGGTGCCGAGCAGGTGCTTGAAGAAGTACTCGTTGCCCTTGGCCGAGGAGCCCATCAGGTTGGACCGCCACAACGTCAGCGTGCGCGGCCAGTTCTCCGGGGCATCGACGTCGGCGATCGACGGCCGGAGGGTGCCGTCGGCCAGGCGGTTCGCCACGTACGTGGCCGCGTCGGATGCCTCGCCGGCGTCGACGGCCGCCATGGCCTGATCGGCCAGATCCAGCGGGTTCGCGTCGAACTGCGGGTAGAACGGCATCCAGCCCATCCGCGCCGACTGGGCGATCGTGTCAGCGGTGTGCATGCCGGTGAAGCTGCCCTCGGCCAGCGGTGAGGCCAGGGCGTCGGCGGAGTAGCCGTCGAACCGCCACTGGTCGGTGTGCATGTACCAGAACGCGGTGCCGATCATGGTCCGCGGTGGCCGGGACCAGTCCAGCCCGTTGGCCAAGGAGATCCAGCCGGTGATCGGGACGACACTTCTCCTGGCCGACGTAGTGGGCCCAACCGCCGCCGTTGCGGCCCATCGCGCCGGTCAGGATCAACAGGCTCAGGATCGACCGGTACGCGGCGTCGGCGTGGAACCACTGACAGACGCCGGCCCCCATGATGATCATGGAGCGACCTCCGGACTCCTCGGAGTTGTGCGCGAACTCGCGGGCGATCCGGATGCACGCCTCGGCCGGCACGCTGGTGATCTCGGCCTGCCAGGCCGGGGTGTAGGGGCTCGACGCGTCGTCGTAACCGGTCGGCCACTCGCCCGGCAGGTCCGGCCGGCCGACGCCGTACTGGGCCAGCATCAGGTCGAACACGGTGGTGACCAGGCGACCGTTGACCCGGGTGACCGGGACGCCGCGGCGGAGCACGCCGCCCTCACCGCGGGGATCGGAGAAGTGCGGCAGCAGCACCTCGGCCGTCTCCGGGGCGACGTTGGCGTCCCGCAGGGACAGGGCCGGGGTGACCCCCTCGAGGTCCAGGTTCCACCTCCCCTCACCCGACTCGGCGTAGCGGAAGCCCAGAGAGCCGTTCGGCACCCTCGGCTCGCCCGACGCCGCGTCCAGCAGCACGGTCTTCCAGGCGTCCTCGGGGGATGTCGGTGTGCCCTCGGCGGTCAGGTCGGCGGCGGTCAGGAACTTGCCCGGCACCAGACCGCCGTCGGGAGCGGCGGCGGAGACCGGGGCGTCGGTGAGCGTGATCAGGAACGGCAGGTCGGTGTACTGCCGGACGTAGTCGACGAAGAACGGCACCCGGCGGGCCACGAAGAACTCGTTCAAGATCACGTGGCCCATGCCCATGGCCAGGGCGGCGTCGGTGCCGGCCTGGGCCGGCAGCCACTCGTCGGCGAACTTGGTGTTGTCGGCGTAGTCGGGGCTGACGGTGACGACCTTGGTGCCCCGGTAGCGCACCTCGGCCATCCAGTGGGCGTCCGGTGTCCGAGTCACCGGGACGTTGGAGCCCCACATCATCAGATAGGTCGCGTCCCACCAGTCGCCGGACTCCGGCACGTCGGTCTGATCCCCGAACACCTGCGGACTGGCCACTGGCAGGTCGGCGTACCAGTCGTAGAACGAGGTCATCACCCCGCCGATCAGCTGCGTGAAGCGGGTGCCGATGCAGTGCGACACCATCGACATGGCCGGGATCGGCGAGAAGCCCGTGCAGCGGTCGGGGCCGTACGCCTTGATCGTGTGCACATGAGCGGCGGCCGCGATCTCCACCGCCTCCTGCCACGACGCTCGGACCAGCCCACCCTTGCCCCGGGCCCGGTGGTAGCGGCGACGGCGCTCGGGGTCGCCGACCACGTCCGCCCAGGCGAGCACCGGGTCGTGCAGTCGGGCCTTGGCCTCGCGGTACATCTCCAGCAGCACGCCGCGGACGTACGGGTAGCGGACCCTGGTGGGGGAGTAGGTGTACCAGGAGAACGCCGCGCCCCGCGGGCAGCCGCGGGGCTCGTACTCCGGTCGGTCCGGGCCGACCGACGGGTAGTCGGTCTGCTGCGCCTCCCAGGTGATGATGCCGTCGCGGACGTAGACCTTCCACGAACAGGACCCGGTGCAGTTCACCCCGTGGGTGGAACGCACCACCTTGTCATGGCTCCACCGGTCGCGGTAGAAGACGTCACCGGCCCGACCGCCCTTGCGGAACGCCACGCGGCCGTCATCCGACTCCTCCCAGCGGCTGAAGAACTTGCCGAGGGAGAGCAGGGCGTCGGACGCGAGACCGTCGACCCCCGGGGACGGAGGGGAAGCCATGAAAGGAAACTAACGTCGGGGACAGGAGTAAGGACAGGCTCACAGTTCATCACAGGACTTTGGTCCCGAGTGAGAGGTTCTGTTCACCTTGGGCCACGGACACCACGTGCTGGGATCCTGATGCCGAGGTCGGGCTGACAAGATGGCGTCATGGTGATGCGGTCGGTGGTGGACGGGCACAACGATCTCCCCTGGGCGATGCGGAAGGTCGGCTACGACTTCACCGTGCACGACATCGCCGGCTCCTGCCCCGCGCTGCACACCGACCTGCGACGGCTGCGCGCCGGCGGCGTGGCCGGTCAGTTCTGGTCGGTGTACGTGCCGTGCTCCTATCGCGGCGCCGACGCGGTCACCGCCACGCTGGAGCAGATCGACGCCGTCCACAGCATGGTCGGCCACTACCCGCACGCCCTGGCCCTGGTCACCTCGGCCGAAGGTCTGCAGCTGGAAGCCCAGCAGGGCGGACCGATCGCCAGTCTGCTGGGAGCCGAGGGTGGCCACAGCATCGACAACTCCCTGGGTGCGCTGCGCTCGCTCTACCGGTTGGGGGTGCGGTATCTGACCCTCACCCACAACGAGAACACCGACTGGGCCGACTCGGCCACGGACGAACCCCGCCTCGGTGGGCTGAGTGAGTTCGGTCGAGAGGTGGTCCGGGAGATGAACCGGATCGGCATGCTGGTCGACCTGTCGCACGTGTCGGCCGACACGATGCGCGACGCCCTGGCCGTCAGCGCGGCCCCGGTGATCTTCTCCCACTCCTCGGCCCGCGCCGTCTGCGATCATCCACGGAACGTGCCCGATGACGTGCTGGCCCAGCTGCCGGACAACGGCGGGGTCTGCATGATCACCTTCGTGCCGGCCTTCGTGTCCCCGGCCGTCCGCGCGTGGCAGCTGGAGGTCGAGGCGGAGGCGCGAGCCGCCGGGGTCGACGTACGGGACCTGGCGGCGATGGAGGCGTTCGTCGAACCGCATCTGGCCGGCAAGCCGACGGCGACCCTGGCCGACGTGGTCGCCCACTGCCAGCACGTCCGCGAGGTCGCCGGCATCGACCACATCGGACTGGGGGGTGACTACGACGGGGTGGACTCGCTGCCCGAGGGACTCGAGGACGTCGCCGGCTACCCGCGGCTGCTCGAGGCGCTCAGCGAGCAGGGGTGGTCCGAGGATGACCTGGCCAAGCTGGGCTGGCAGAACATCACCCGGGTGCTGGGCGAGGCGGAGATCGTCTCGGCGGAGCTGCGCGACAGCTGTGGTCCGTCGCTGGCCACCATCGACCAGCTCGACGGCCCCGTGGACGGCGTGGAGGTGGCCCCGTGAGCGGCCTGTTGGAAGTGATCGCGCTGCAGGCGGCCGATGCGGAGCGGGCGGAGGCCGGCGGTGCGGACCGGATCGAGCTGGTCGGCACCATGGCCAACGACGGGCTGTCACCCGAGCCGGCGCTGGTCGGTCAGGTGCGTCGGGCGACCAGTCTGCCGATCCGCGTGATGCTGCGCCTGCGCGAGGGTTTCAGCACCGACGGGGGCGAGGTGACCCGGCTGCAGGGCCTGCTGTCGTCCTACCGCTCGGTCGGTGCCGACGGGGTGGTCCTCGGATTCCTCAACGGACACACGGAGATCGACGCCGGGGTCGTGCTGGAGATCGTCGGCCGGGAGCCGGACTTCGGCTGGACCTTCCACCGAGCGGTCGACTCCTGCTTCGCCACCGACAAGGCCTGGCGAATCCTGCGACAGCTGCCGGGACTGGATCAGGTGCTCACCGCCGGTTCGGCCCGCGGGGTCACCGAGGGCCTGGACGAGCTGGTGGCTCGGGCGCGTACGGACGAGTTCGCCCGGAACGTGATCATGGCCGGCGGTGGCCTGCTGCCCGAGCACGTGCCGTGGTTGGCCAGGGCGGGTGTCCGGGCGTTCCACATCGGTTCGTCGGCGCGACCCCTGGGGTCGTGGAAGGCGTACGTGGACGCCGATCTGGTCGGCACCTGGCGGCGGCTGATCGACGACGCGACACGCCGGGCCGAGCCGTCCTGACCACGCCGTGGTGATCTACATCGACCCGCCGACGTGGCCGGGTCACGGTCGGCTCTGGTCGCACATGATCAGCGACACCGCCTACCCCGAGCTGCACAACTTCGCCGCCTCGGTGGGGATCCCGCCCCGCGCGTTCGAGCGTGACCACTACGACGTGATCGCCGACCGGTACGACTCGGTGGTGGCCGCCGGGGCGCAGCCGGCGACGTCCCGGGAGATCGTGGCGATGCTCCATCGGGCCGGTCTGCGGCGACGCCATCGCTCGGTGCTGGCTCCGCCCCTGGGTCGGATCTGGCCGCGTTCCCTGGTGCCGGGCGATCTGGTGGCCGTGGTGTCGCCGTCGGGCCCGGTGGCGGCCGAGCGGCTGGGCCGGGGCGTGGCCCTGCTGGAGTCCTGGGGTCTGCGGGTGCGCCTGCAGCCGTGGGCGGTGGGTGGGTCCGTGTCGCTGGCCTACCTGGCCGCCGATGATCACGAGCGGGCGGCTGACTTCACCGCCGCCTGGACCGATCCGGGGGTGGCGGCGGTGTGGGCGACCCGGGGTGGCTACGGCGCGCAGCGGATGGTCGATCTGATCGACTGGCCGGCCCTGCGGGCCGCCGGCCGGAAGCACGTCGTCGGCTTCAGCGACATCACCGCGCTGCACTCACGACTGGGTCGTGACCTCGACCAGGTCACCGTGCACGGCCCGGTGCTCGGCTCGACCGAGCAGCTGGGTGAGGTGGAGACCGTACGGGCGTTGCGGGCGATGATCATGGAACCTCCTGCGGCCGGGGCGGTGCTGGCCGAGGGCCGCAGTGCGGTGGCGGGCGTGGGGCAGGGCCGTCTGGTCGGCGGGAGCCTGTCGCTGGTGGCCGCCGACGTCGGGGTGGAGCCGGCCCCGGAGGTGTCGGCGGTGGCGGTCTTCGAGGACGTCGGCGAGGACGGCTACCGGATCGACCGGATGCTCACCCAGCTGCTCCGGTCCCGCTGGTTCGACCAGGTGACCGGCGTGGTGGTCGGCGAGTTCGCCCCCACCCGTGACGCTTCGCCCCGCACCTCCGGGCTGGCCGCGGCGGTGATCGCGGACCGTCTGGCGGGGCTGCGCATCCCGGTGCTCACCGACGTGGCGGTGGGCCACGGTCCCCGCAACCTCGCCCTGCCGCTCGGCGCCGCGGTCACCCTCGCAGCCGGCCCACCCGGCACCCCGGGCACCCTCACCCTCGCCTCCCCCTGACCGACTCTCCCCCTGACCGACTTTTGTGCCGATCTCGTCGACTATCCGTGTTTTCGGCACAAAAGATGGGTGGGGGCGGGGGTGTGGAAGGCGGGGCGGACGGTCTGTGCGCTCAGGCGGCGGGCGCCTCGGTGAGAGCCGCGGGGAGCGGGTCGGCGTGCACCACGACGAGCGAGGTGACCGCCCGGGTGAGGCAGACGTAGAGACGGCGCAGACCGGTGACCTCGTCGGGTTCGCCGGCCACGATGTCGGCCGGCTCGAGCAGCACCACGTGGTCGAACTCCAGGCCCTTGGCCAGCGAGGCCGGGACGAGATCGACCCGGGCGTCGAAGATCTGGGCGTCCTCGCCCAGCAGGTCGTAGCGCAGTCCGCCGCCTTCCAGCGCCGCGCGGGCGGTGGGCACGGAGGCGTCCGGCACGATGACCCCGACCGTCCCCTCGCGCTGCAGCGCCTCCTCCGTCGCGGCGACCAGGTCGTTGCCCACGCCGGAGCTGAGCCGCAGGTCCAGGGCCCCCCGGTTGCGACGCACCGAGTGCGGCGGGGTGAGCTGCGGGGCGATCCGGGGCAGCAGCCGGGCGGCGAAGTCGATCACCGCGCCCGGCACCCGGAAGCCGGCGACGAGCTCTTCCACCTCGGCCTCAGGATGGCCGAGGTGGGTCATCGACTCCGTCCAGGACGAGGTCCCCCACGGGGTGGTGGCCTGGGCCAGATCGCCGAGCACGGTGACCGACCCGGTGCTGGCCCGACGGCCGACCGCGCGCAGCTGCATGGGGGAGAGGTCCTGGGCCTCGTCCAAGATCACGTGGCCCAGACTGGGCGTCCGGTTGACCAGGTCCGCGGTCTCGTCGATCAGGACGACGTCCGCCAGAGACCAGCGGGCGGCGGCCGCACTGCGGGCCGGTTTGGCCATCAAGATCAGCTGTTGTTCTTCCGGGCTGAGGATCCCGGCCGCCGCCGTGGCCAGGAAGTCGGCGTCGGTGAGCAGCCGGAGCACCAGCTTGGCCGGGTCGAGCTTGGGCCAGAGCAGGTCGGCGTACGTCTTCACGGGCTTGCTCCGGGCCACCGCGTTCTGCACCCGGTCGTCGGGGGAGTCGCCCGCCGCCTCCATCCGCAGCAGCACCTGGTGGGCCAGGCGCTGCGGCAGCATCGTCCGGCCGGCCTCGTAGCGCACCCCGCGACTGGTCAGCTCCTCGACGATCTCCACCGCGAGATAGCTGCCCACTCGCCACTGGTAGGCGCCCCGCGGCACGACCAGCGCCTCGGTCGGCTGCTTGACGTGTCCCCAGACCGCCCGGCGGAGCACCTCGGCCATCCGCGCGTCACCCTTGATCAACGCGGCCGGGACCAGGTCCAGGCCGCGGATGGCCGCGCCCGTCGCCTCGCTCACCAAAGAGGACACGGTCGCCTGGGTGGCGTCGATCTCTCCGAGCGCCGGCAGCACGTCGCCGATGTAGGACAGGAAGCTGTCGTTGGGTCCGACCACCAGCACCCCGGACCGGGCGAGCTGATCGCGGTAGGCGTACAGCAGGAAGGCGGCGCGATGGAGACCGACAGCGGTCTTGCCGGTGCCGGGCGCCCCCTGGATGCAGAGGGAATCCGACAGCCGGGCTCGCACGATCCGGTCCTGCTCCGGCTGGATGGTGGCCACGATGTCGCGCATCGGGCCGGTCCGCGGACGCTCGATCTCGGACTCGAGGATCTCCGACTCCAGACCCGACACCCCTCCCACGCTGGTGAGGTCCTCGTCCTCGTACGCGGTCAGCTGACCGTGGGAGAACCCGAACCGGCGGCGGGAGCGTACGCCCATCGGCTCGCCGGGTCGGGCCTGGTAGAAGGGCAGGGACATCTGGGCGCGCCAGTCGATCACCAGCGGCTCGCCGCCGATCTCCCCGGTGACGTGGCGGCGGCCGATGTAGAGCGTCTCGTCCAGCTCGCCACCGAGCGTGGTGTCGTAGTCGAGACGGCCGAAGAACAGGGGCACTGTCGGGTCGTCCTCCAGCGCCTTCATCCGGCGGTGGAGAACCTGCTTCAGGTGCTCGGTGGAGACGTGGTCGGCGCCGAGTGCGGTCAGGCCGGCGGTGTTCGCCCGCATCCGCTGCAGGGCTTCCCGGGCCTCGGCGAGGTGGCGTCGTTCGTGGTCGAGGGCCGCGTCGGTCTCCTCGGGTGCCCCGGGGGCAGATTCTGGGGCGGGCATGCGACGGCCTCCGATGACTCGGCGAGGGTGGTGAGGAGCCGGGTCACGCTAGCAGAGCCCATCTCAGACGTCGACCGATTAACCGCCGGCCGAAGGGCAGTCGGTCGGTGCTGCCGTCTGACGGGGCCTTAGCTCAGGTGGACCCGCAGCACCGTCCCGGTCAGGGTGACCACATACGCATCGTCACCGACCAGCTCGACCGAGGTGGGACGATCCAGCCCGCCGATGACCTTGGTCAGCCGACCGCTGTCGAGACGGTAGAGCGCCCCGGTGTGCGGGGAGGCCGGTAGACCGGCGTTCTCGGGTAGGTTCTCGTGCTCCCAGATTCCCTGCGACAACACGAAGATCCGGTGGCGGTCATCGGCCTCCACGTCGACCGGCAGCGGAGCGCCGGCGGCCCGGACTCTCGGAGTCTGCCGACCGTGCCAGGTGATCACGCGACCGGTCTCGGCCAGGTGGGGCACCGGCCCGGCCTCGGCCATCAGCACGCGAGAGCCGAGCACCTCGAGCCCGGTCGGTGCGGTGTTGCCGAAGGCGCGCTCTTGCTCGACCAACCCGCGCGGCGTCACGTGGAGAACGCGGTTCAGGTGCGCGTCGGTGACCAGGAAGCCGTCTCGGTACGGTTCGAGCGCGTACTGCAACCCGCTGGCCACCATGTAGTCGGTCGCCGGGGGATGGGCCACCGACCACTGCCCGAGGTCGACCACAGCCCGGGTGGTGCCATCGGGGTTGACCCGATAGAGACCGGCGACGACGCCGGGCTGACCCAGTTGGGGACCGACGAGGGTGACCAGCACGTACGGGGTGCGACCGAGAAACGCGACATCGATCGGCCCACCCAGTCCCACCGCGGGGATCATCGGGGGTAGGGCATCGGTGACCGTACGGATGTCGCCGCTGCGACGGTCGATGCGCAGCAGCCGACCACCAGGGCCGTCGGTCACGTACAGGGCGCCGTCCGGCCCGATGGTGCTGCCGGATCCGCACTGACCGGTGCAGCCCGATCCAGCGAACGAGGCGATCTGACGAACTGGTACCGCCTGGCCGGAAGCGGAGGCAACGCCCGGGATCAAGATCACCATCAGGGAGGCCAGCAGGCCGATCACTCGTGTCCACATGGGTTGAGCGTGCCGGCTGCGAGCGGCCGAGCGCATCGGGATCGGACCCTCAGATCCGGGTCGTCGACCCCTCAGGGCCGAGGTGGGTCATGCGTCGCGTCAGCTCGACGCGACTCGTCGAACCGGTCTTGCGCAAGATGTTGGAGACGTGCGACGACACCGTCTTCTCGCTGATCACCAGCGTCTGGGCGATCTCGGCGTAGGTCAGTCCGCCGCAGAGCAGACCTACGATCTCGCGCTCGCGGCTGGTCAGCTCGGCGACCAGCGGATCGTCGTCCGCCATCTCCGCGGGGGCGGCGACGACAGTGACACGGGCCAGTCGGCCGAGCTCGGCGAGCTCCCGTCGGATCCGCTCGGCGCCCAGTCGGGTCGCCAGCGCGTAGCCGCTCTTCAGCCATCGGGTGCCGTCGGCGCGTTCGCTGTGCCCGTGCGCCAAGAAGGCCTCGGCAGCGCGCCACTCGGCGTAGGCCTGCTGCCACGGGCGGTGGGCCCCGGCGAAGAGCTCGGCGGTGGTGGCCCACCGTGCCGCCTCGTCGTCCTGGCGGTGCGCACGAGCCGTCTCTGCTTCGTACCAGTTCTGCAGGGCCTGCAGATATCGCTGCCAGCCGGGATCGTCTGTGGCGTCCTGGGTGATGACGTGCGGGAACTCCTCGCGGAGGTGGTCCAGGTCCGCCAGGAGCGCTGATCGCGCCGTGGTCCCGGCGGGCAGCTGAGCCAGCTGATCGGCGAGAGCGCGCGCGGCCAGGGGCACCAGGAGCTCGGCCATGTCGACGGCTACACCGGGGGAGGTCGCCGCAGCGATCGCCACCTGATAGGCCTCGCGAGGGCGATCGGCTTCGAGCAGCACGGTGGCCCAGGTCGCGTCGAGAGCCAGGTTGGGCAGGCGCAACGGCCCGCGGATCAGCTCGCGTGCACGGTCGACGTGCGCGACAGCCTGGTCGACGCGGCCCAGGTAGGCGGAGAGCCTGGCCAACGTCAGGCGCGAGCGGACGTCCGCGATGGGCCCGGGGTCGCAGACCAGGGACTCGCGCAGCAGCTCGGCGCAGCCGGCGGCGTCGCCCAGGCCGAGGCGCACGTCGGCCTCGATGACGGTCACCTGCAGGTGCATGGGTGGGGGCGCGCCCAGCTCGGCGAGCTGGTGGCGGCGCCTGGTGAAGTGGTCGATTTCGGCCGGCTCGAACCGGCAGGGCAGGGCGTTGCTCTGCCACATGATCGCGTGGACCGCCGGCCACCAGTCACCGGCCGCGAGGGCGATGTCCGCAGCCTCGGCGGCCAGCATCTCGGCCCGGCGGGGTTCGCCGGCGTCGAGGGCGACCATCGAGGCGGCGGTCAGGGCCAGACTGAGTGCTGTCGGGTGTCTGGACGCTCGAGCCGCCGCTAGTGCTCGGGGAGCGAGGGCGGCCGACCGGGGGTCGTTGCCCCAGTAGGCTGCATGGGCCAGCTCCGCCAGCGACAGCGCATACTGCCAGGAGTC
Source organism: uncultured Actinomycetota bacterium (assembly GCA_963794405.1). Lineage (GTDB taxonomy): Bacteria > Actinomycetota > Actinomycetes > Propionibacteriales > Propionibacteriaceae > Microlunatus. Next base: position 921,232 of record CAWCDP010000009.1, on the reverse strand, counting down.
CGGGCTGGCACTCGCGAGCTCGACCGCCCGCTCCATGTCGGTCACCGAGCAGTAGCCGGTGGCCGAGACCATCCGCAGCAGCATCCGGCGAACCAGCAGCTCGCTGAGCTCCAACGGTCGGCGGATCGGGTCGGTGAGGGTGATGAGAGCGTCGACGGCCTCCAGCTCCTCGAGGAACGCGCCCGCCGCGTCGCCCAGGGCCCGCAGCCGTCGCCACAGCTCGGCCGTGTCCTCGGCGGCATCGGGCACCTGGGGATGCAGGGCCACAGCGCGCCGCAGGACGCGGCGCAGCTCGGTGGTCGCGGTGCTGGAGGGGTCTCGCTGGTTCCAGGCCGTGATCGCCCACCGATAGGCACGGACGGGGTCACCGGCGCGGTCGTAGCGCAGCGCCTGCTGAAGGGCGGTCGCGGTGCCCTCGTCGGCGCGCGCCCAGGCGATGTGCCAGTCATGGCGCTGGGCTGCAGTGAGGCTCCGCTCCAGCACCTCGGCCTGCAGGGGATGTCGAAACCAGAACCGACCGTCGCCCGTCTGCTCGAGCAGTCCGAGAGTCTCGGCCTCGGCCAGGGCTCCGCTGACGTCGAGTCCTGGATCCACGGTGCCGGCCCCCTCGCGCAGCGCTGCGGCCGTTCGTGGGCCACCGGCGACGGCGAGCAGGCCGGTCACCGTGCGGGTGGCCGGCGTGCAGCGGTGCCACACACCGGTGACCGCGGCCAGCAGGTCGCGCGGAAAGGCTGCGGGCAGATGCCGCTCGGTGGCCGAGAGACCGCGGCAGAGCAACATCGTGAGGTACGGGTTGCCACGAGTGGTGGTGTGCACCTCGTCGACGAGGGTCCGGTGCGGCACGGCGCCGAGCAACGCGGCCAGCTGCTCTTCCGTGCCGGCGCGGGTCAGCGGTTCGACCTCGAGTCGGTTCACCTGGGGGAGCCGGAGCAGCTCCGCCAGCCATCCGTGCATCGGGTGCCCTTCGGGCAGACCGGCGGTCCGGGCGGTGACCAGTACCGCGAGGCGTCGGTCGATGGGCCCCGCCACGAGATAGAGCAGCAGGTCGCGCAGGCTGTCATCGGCCCACTGGACGTCGTCGACGAAGATCAGCAACGGTGAGCCGGCGGTGACGGTCTCCACCCAGTCGTCCATCGCACGGAGGGGATCGCCGGCGTCCAGGCCGGCCAGACAGTGCTCGATCAGCGCGGCGGGAGCGGCCGAGCGTTGCACGGCTGGTCGCAGCGGCGCCAACCCGGCAGTCAGTGCCTGCAGCGGCAGACAGCGGATCTGGAGCCGAGGTGTGTCGGGGCCCAGACGTCGGCGAAGTGCCTCGGTGCACAGTGCGGTCTTGCCCACGCCGGACTCGCCCGACAGGAGCGTCGTCATGGCCTCGCCCGCGAAGCCTCGCCGCAGAGCGGCGTCGAGGGCGGCCAGCTCGACGTCGCGACCGACGATGCGCACCGCAGGCTCAGACATGAAGGTTCCTCCCCAGACCAGAGTGCTGCCGGACACCGGCGGTTGGGAAGACTCGGCCAACGATCTGAGGGGCACCGCGCAGGATCTGAGGAGCTGCGCCCGATGGCGTCACGCGAGCGGCGGACGAAAGTCGACGGCAAGCGGTCCCGGCCGACCGGCGGGCCGCGAGCCGAAGGAGCTCAGATGAACAAGATGCTGAGGAGTGGTTTCGCAGGTGCGACCCTCTGTCTCGTGCTGGGCGGCGGTGCGCCTGGAGCCGTGGCCCGCCCGGATCCGGGTGACCCGGTGCAGGAGCAGCCGAGCGCTGAGCTGGCGCCAGGGGACGCGACGCCGCCCGGGTCCTGCCCGCTCACGAGGATCGGCGACCAGCTGATCCGCTGCGACATGCTCACGGGAGCGGGAGTCGAAGCGCCCTCGTGGATCCCCGAGGCCGGCGGCGCGGCCCGGAGCCGAACCCACCCTGGCAGGGTCAGCGGACTATTCCCGACTGGTACGCGATGACGACGAGCTGGGCCCGGTCACGGGCACCGAGTTTGATCATGATCCGGCTGACGTGGGTGCGCGCTGTGGCGGGGCTGACCACCAGGCGCTCGGCGATCTCGGCGTTGTTGCTGCCCTCGCCGATCAGCGCGAGCACCTCGCGCTCACGTTCGGTCAGGCTGGCGAGTCGGGGGTGAGCACGTGGGGTCGGGGCCGACCCACCGATCTGCAGGCTCTCGATCACCCGGCGGGTCACCGACGGGGACAGCAGCGACTCACCCGACGCCGCCAGACGGACGGCGCGCAGGAGATCGGTCAGGTCGGTGTCCTTGACCAGGAAACCGGCGGCGCCTGCGCGCAGCGCGGCGAACACGTTGTCGTCGGTCTCGAACGTCGTCAACATCACGACGCGGGTCGCCGCGGTCTCGGGCGCGCTGTGGATCTGTCGGACGGCCTCGATCCCGTCCAGGTCGGGCATCCGGATGTCCATCAAGATCACATCGGGTGGCTGCTGCCGGGCGAGCCGGACCGCCGAGACACCGTCTTCGGCCTCCCAGAGCAGGGTCAGGTCGTCCTCGGCGTCGGCCAGCACCCGCAGAGCCATCCGGATCAGCTGCTGGTCGTCAGCGATGCCGAGGGTGATCACCGGTCGGTCGCCGGGATCGAGAGGGGCAGAACGGCCTCGACGACGGTGCCGCGCCGGGCGCCGGGACGGACGTCCAGGCGACCGCCGACCGCCGTGGCACGCTCCCGCATGCCGCTGATGCCGTTGCCGGGATGACGATCGCCCTCGCCGACCGGCGGCCCGTCGTCGCTGACCAGGATCCGTAGTCCGCCGCCGGCGACGGTCACCTCGATCGACACCGACGCGTCGCCGGCATGCCGGACCACGTTGGTGAGGGCTTCCTGGACGATCCGGTACGCCGCGTGATCGACGGCCGCCGGCACCTCGCCGTCGAGGTCACCGGAGATCCGTACCTCGACCGATCGCCCGGCGGCGCGGACCGGCGCGACGAGACCGTCGAGCTGTCTCAGCCCGGCCGGTGGCCCACTCGGGTCTGGTCCGTCGGCGTCACGGAACATCCCGAGCGTGTGGCGGAGCTCGGTCAACGCGTCCTTGCTCGTGAGCTGAATCGCCTGCAGGGAGGCGGCCACCTGCTCCGGTCGTTTGTCCAGGACGTGCAGCGCGACCCCGGCCTGCAGGTGGATGACGGACAGGCTGTGACCGACCACGTCGTGCACCTCGCGAGCGATCCGCATCCGCTCCGCGTAGACGTACCGATCCCGTTCGGCCTCGCGGTCCCGGGCGTCCGCCTCCCGTCTGGAGTGGCGCAGGACGACGAACAGCGCGGGCAGGATGACCGCCGCCGAACCGAACAGCGCCGCCGGCCAGATCGCCGGGTCCAGCAGCCCGCCGTACGGCTGGCGCCAGAACCCGGCCGACATCATGACCGGCAGGCCGACCAGCCACGGGGCCCAGCTCCGCAGGGGCAGCGTCGTGGCCATCCCGAGGACCGCCAGCGCCGGTCCGACCAGCACCGGTCCGTACGGTCCGCCGGCTGCCAGGAAGACGGTGGTGGCGAGCACCACCGCGACGTACCCCGAGCGCGGGAAGACGCGTCGCACGACCAGTCCCGCCACCATCACCGCGACGCTCAGGCCGACCAGCCAGGGCACGGACCAGGCGGTCGACGTCAGCTCCGGATCGGGCACCCGGAACGGCGGTCCGCCGTGCCGCATCGGCATGTTGTCGCGAGGGGGCGATCTGTCCCACCACGTGTCCCAGCGGGTACTGCCGTACGCGAAAGCCCCGACGGTGAGCGCCAGGGCGGTGTCGATGGGCAGCACCTGTCGGGGACGGGTGGCCGGCATGCGGTCGAGCCTATGTGTTGTCACCGGCCCCCACATCGGGCAGCGGACGTAGGTGGCGTACGTCGGCTGACGTAGCCGAGGTGTCGCCCCCGGGCCGATGTGGCGAGCGGTCCGCCACGGCAGGGTGAAGGGCATGGATCACCACTTTCCCCCGGGCGCAGGCCCAGAGGGTCACGCCTTCATGTTCGCACCGTTCTTGGGAGGTCTCATGTTCTTGCTGTTCCTGCTGCTGATCGGCGGCACGCTGTTCTACCTGGTCCGTACGGGGCGCATCTCTGCGCCACCGTGGGCGTCGGTCCGGCCCTCGCCGGAGTACGAGGCTCGCAAGGTGCTGGCCGAGCGCTTCGCCCGCGGTGACATCAGCTCCGACGAGTTCATGGAGCGCGCCAGCGTGCTCAACTGGACGCCCGGCGTCGAGCCCGCGAAGGTCATTAGCAAGCGCCGCACGAAGGCCTGACCGTCGCACCCGGGGAAATCGGACGCCTGGCGGCCGAGTCCGTACGCTGACGGTCGTGAGCGAGGACAGCGGCCGCAAGTACGTGATTCCCGATGATCCGGCCGACCGGCCCGTACGGACTCGACGAGCCGTCCGGGTGATCGTGGTCGGCCCCGATGAGCGGGTGCTGCTGTTCGAGGACAGCGATCCGGGCATCGCGGGCGTGACCTGGTGGGTGACCCCGGGTGGCGGCATGGATCCGGGCGAGAGCGAACGGGCCACCGCTGTCCGGGAGTTGGCCGAGGAGACCGGCTACGTGCTCGAGGAGACCGAGCTGGTCGGACCGCTGGCCACCCGCTATGCCGTGCACGGCTACTCCGACCAGGTGCTGGAGCAGCAGGAGTCGTTCTACCTGGTGCGCGTCACGGCGTTCGAGATCGACATCTCCGCGCACACGGAGGAGGAGCAGATCACCCTGCAGGGGCACCGGTGGTGGACCCGCGCGGAGATCGAGGCGGGCGACGCCTGGATCTGGCCGGTTCAGCTGCTCGAGCTGTGGGACCGTGCCGCCGACCCGGCGCTGCCGCCTCTGGAGCTGGGCCGCCAGGAGGAGTCCACCGTCCCGGTCTGAGCTCGTCGGGGCCCGGCGTGTGCGGGGCAGTCCCCGAGGCGAAGGACCAAGGTCCCGCCACGCCGGACCCGCAGCCACTGGGCGGGACGGTCGGGGACGGGCAAGATGGGACTCACACCGACCGACGACGGAGGGGGAGTGATGTCGAAGCACCTGATCGTGGGCATCGACGGTTCAGCCGAGAGCGAGGCCGCCATCACCTGGGCTCTGGAGGAGGCCACCCGTCGCGACCTCGACGTCGAGCTGGTCTACGCCCTGGCGGTCCCCGTGGTCTCCGACGCGTACGGGATGGTGATGACCCGGCCCGACATCGACGAGCTGACCGACTACTCCCAGAAGCTCCTCGATGCGGCGCTGACGTCGGCCCGGACCGCCGCCCCGCAGTTGACGGTGAGCGCCCGGCTGGCGAGCGGACCGCCGGCCGCGGTCCTGATCGAGGCGTCCAAGCACGCCGCGGGTCTGGTCGTCGGCACCCGAGGTCTGGGGGCGATCAGCGGCAGGCTGCTCGGCTCGGTGAGCGTCCGGCTGGCCGGGAAGTCGGTCAGCCCGGTGTTCATCGTGCCGCCGGAGTGGCAGGAGCACCCCCTGCCGGATGCACCGGTGCTGGTCGGTGTGGACGGCTCCGAGCACTCGGACGCGGCTCTGCACCTGGCCCTGGAGGAGGCCCGCTGCCGAGGGGTCGGTCTGATCGTCCTGTCGGCCTACCACGTCCCCTGGCTGGCCCGGCCGGTGGAACCCGCCCTGATCGCCGAGTTCGAGCAGTCCGAGCACTGGCTGGCCGAGAAGACCATCGCCGAGTCCCTCGCCCGGGTCAAGGGGCACAGCTACAACGACGTGCCGGTCGAGCAGATGGCGGTCAGGGGACTCCCGGCCGAGGCGCTGGTAGAAGCGGGCCGTCACGCCGTGCTGACCGTGGTCGGCTCCCGCGGCCGTCGCTCCCTGAGCCGGGCCGTCCTCGGCTCGGTCAGCCGCACCCTGATGCAGGAGACGCGGCGACCGGTGGCCGTGGTGCACAAGGCGACCAAGAAGCACGGCCAGTCAGACGAGCACACGACCTGATCAACCGGCGCCGGTTCCCGTCGCGAGCGGCCACGAACCAAGCGCCGGTTCCCGTCGCGAGCGGCCACGAACGAAGGGCCGGTTGTGTCTGGACCGACGAGCGAACAGACACGCTTTTCGTCTGTGAGCGAGAAGGGAAGACACAACCCTCAGCGCGCAGTGAGTAGCGAGTGACGACAACGCCGTCGACTACACAGCGTCTTCGGCGTCCATGATCGTGTAGGCGTAACCCTGCTCGGCCAGGAACCGCTGCCGGTGGGCGGCGAAGTCGGCGTCGACCGTGTCGCGTGCCACCACGGCCAGGAACCGGGCGGTGGTGCCCTCGGCCTTGGGCCGGAGCAGGCGTCCCAGCCGCTGGGCCTCCTCCTGCCGAGAGCCGAAGGCGCCGGACACCTGAATGGCGACCTGGGCGCTGGGCAGGTCGATGGAGAAGTTCGCGACCTTGCTGACCACCAGCAGGTCGATCTCGCCGGACCGGAAGGCGTCGTACAAGCGCTCGCGTTGCCGCACCGTGGTCGACCCGGTGATCAACGGCGCGTCCAACCGGGCGGCGAGATCCTCCAGCTGGTCGACGTACTGACCGATCACCAGGATCGGCACCCCCCGGTGCTTGGCGACCAGGTCGATCACCACCTGGGTCTTGGACTCCGCGGTGGAGGCCAGCCGGTACTTCACGTCCGGCTCCGCGACCGCGTACGTCATCCGCTCCGGCTCGCTCAGGGTGACCCGCACCTCGACGCAGTCGGCGGGGGCGATGTAGCCCTGCGCTTCGATGTCCTTCCAGGGCGCGTCGTAGCGCTTCGGCCCGATCAGGGAGAACACGTCGCCCTCCCGACCGTCCTCGCGGACCAGGGTCGCCGTCAGCCCGAGCCGTCGGCGGGCCTGCAGATCGGCGGTCATCCGGAACACCGGCGCCGGCAGCAGGTGGACCTCGTCGTAGATCACCAGGCCCCAGTCACGGGCGCTGAACAGCTCCAGGTGCGGGTGGATGCCACCGCGCTTGGTGGTGATCACCTGGTACGTGGCGATGGTGACCGGCCGGATCTCCTTCTTCGCCCCGGAGTACTCGCCGATCTCCTCGGCGGTCAGCGAGGTCCGGCGCATCAGCTCGTCGCGCCACTGGCGGGCCGACACGGTGTTGGTGACCAAGATCAACGTGGTCGCCTGCGCGTGCGCCATCGACGCCGCGCCGACGATCGTCTTCCCGGCGCCGCACGGCAGCACCACCACACCGGAACCGCCGTGCCAGAAGGAATCCGCTGCCTGCTTCTGGTACGGCCGCACCTCCCAGCCGCTCTCGTCGAGGCTGATCTCGTGGGCCTCGCCGTTGACGTAACCGGCCAGGTCCTCGGCCGGCCAACCGAGCTTGAGCAGCACCTGCTTGAGGTGACCACGCTCGGACGGGTGCACAGCCACCGTGTCGTCGTCCAGGCGGGCGCCCACCAGTCCCTTGACCTTGGCCGACCGCAGCACCTCGGTCAGCACCGCGCGGTCGGTGCTGACCAGCACCAGCCCGTGCAGCGGGTGCTTCTCCAACCGCAGTCGACCGAAGCGGTCCATCGTGTCGGCGACGTCGACCAGCAGCGAGCTGGGCACCGGGTACCGGCTGTAGGTGAGCAGGGTGTCGACGACCTGCTCGGCGTCGTGGCCGGCGGCCCGGGCGTTCCACAGCCCCAGTGGGGTCAGCCGGTACGTGTGGATGTGCTCGGGGGCACGCTCCAGCTCGGCGAACGGCGCGATGGCCATCCGACAGGCGTCCGCGTCCGGATGGTCGATCTCCAGCAACAGGGTCTTGTCGGACTGGACCACCAGAGGTCCAGACGTGGGGCTCATGAAGGTTCTTCCTTGTCGGTGCCGGCGACCGACGGCGACGACGTCGCCGCGGGACTGGGGCTGGGCCGGATGACCAGCAGGGTGGGGCTCGTCGGACCCTCGTTGCCCACGGCGTCCTGGGCCCGCACCTGCACGACGTGGGTGCTGGAGTCGTTGAACCAGGGCAGGCTGACGCGCCGCTGCTGGGTCGACACGACGAAGAAGCCGTTCAGCCAGACGTCGTAGCTGACGACACCGACGTCGTCGGTGGCCTCGGGCCAGGTGACGGTGAGACGCTCGGCGTCCAGCCTGGTGACGCTCAGGGCCCCGACCGGTCCGGGTGGGCTCTGGTCCTTGCCGGCCTGGCGGGCGGTGGCCATCGGGCGCGATGCCGGTCGATCGGCCCCGGCGCGGAGGCTCCCGGTGTGCGGAGACACACCGGCCGAGCCCGTCGTCGCCGGCACCAGCACCGGAGTGGTGACGGAGACGACCGATGCGACGCCGGGGCGGGCGGTCGGCAGGTCCCGCCCGGCCGGCGATCCGAGGTCGCGGGGTGAGCCTGAGGTGCCGGGGAGGAGATAGAGACCCATCACGCCGACGAGGCAGACGCCGAAGACCAGGAGTCTTCGGATCGTCGCCGGCTGCATCCGATCAGTCTAGTGGCGAGGACCGCAGCGTCGGGCCGACCGAGGACACCCGGGCGAGCGGGATAGACACCGGCTGGGTGCTCACCGCATCGGTTCCCCGGATCAGCCCGGCCTCGGCCTGGACGTCGCTCAGCTCGCGCTCGGCGGGCCGGCCGTCGGCGGCGACGTAGCGGATGCGAACCGGTTCGCCGGCCTGCTGCGCCGACGCCAGTCGCTCCAGGTTGTCGGCGGTGGCCCGCGGGTCGACCACGGCGACGGACCGGTCGGTCGGTCGGGGTCGGCGATGGTGCCGGTTCTCCTCGCCCAGCAGCACCGCGGCGGCGGCCTCGCCGGCCTGGACGTCGGGGCGTGGACGGTGGGCGGCCCGCCGGGGGGCACGGAGGGGGTCGGGTGCGGTGACCGAGCGCCCGGACGAGTCCTCACCCGCCGGGCTGTGCCCGATCCGGTGGAGGAAGTCGACTACCTCGTACGGTTCCGCCGCGGCCACCAGGATCCCAGCGGCCAGCTCTCGCAGGCCGAGGACGCTCGCGTCGGGGTGGGTGAGGATGGCGGCGACCTGCGCCGGGTCGGCGATCCGTACGTAGGCGCTGGCGGGCCCGACCCGGATGCTGCCGTGCTGCCGGGAGATGTCGTCGATCAGGTAGGCCAGCGGCTGAGGCAGACCCGTGGAGGCGTGGCGCTCCAGCCAGCGGTGGACGTCGGCGGCGGACCAGCCCGCATCGAAGGCCCGCCGCAGCGACGGCCCACTGAATCGGAAGACGGCGGCACCGCCCCGTGACTCCTGGTCGGCGAGCAGCCGCAGCTCACGCGCCAGTCGGTACGGGACCGGACCGGGTGCGACGGCGGTCAGGTCCGCCTGCAGCACGATCTGCTCGACCGTCGCCGGGAAGGCGTCGGCCAGTGCGGCGGGCAGCGGGTGGGTGTCCGCGGCCTCCGCGGCCCGAGCCAGACCGGACACCGCGCCCAGGCTGTTGACACCGAGCCAGCCGGCCTCGCGCCACGTCCAGGCCAGCACCGAGTCCAGGGGCACCCCGCCGACCCGGACGAGGCGGGGGCGGTGCCAGCCCACCACGGCCTGCAGATCGGCCAGGTCCACGGTGGTGCCGACCGGCGCGGCGCCCAGCAGCTCGGTCAGCAACCCCCGGACGACGGCGGCCCCCGGGGCCTCCGACTCGGGTCCGAGGGCGTGGCCCCCCGGCTCGCTCGACAGCCCGGGCAGACGGTCGCTGTGCCGCCAGGACGCGGCCAGCGCGCGCCAGCGATCGGCCGGTTCCCGTTCGGCCCACCGGTCGTAGTCGACGGTCGGCAGCAGCCGGCCACCGTCGCCGCCCGCCAGCAGTCCGGCCGCGGCGGCGCACTCGAGCACGAAGCAGGCGTGGGCCGGGTCGGTGCCGAGGACCCGACCGAGACCGGTCACGTCGCGGACGGCCACACCACCCTCCCGCAAGAGCCGATGCGGTGTGGTCTGCAGGGTGTGGGCGACCAGCTCGACGTCGTGCACGAACCCGTACGCGGCGCCGATGGCGGCGCGGTCGACCAGCTCCGGAGCGCGTACCCGACCCGACACCGACGGTGCGGTGCTGGGCACGGGCTCGGCGCTGAACCGCTCGCCGCGCAGGTGCCAGGCGACCTCGCGGGGCAGCAGCACGGTGTCCGGTCCGGCGGGCCGGAGCAACCGTCGGGCCAGCAGCTGCTCGACCGGCGTCCGGGCCCCCTCGACCGTCACGGCCCGGTCGGCACCGTTGACCGCTCCGGCGGGGTTCCACAGCAGCCGATCGACGACGCCCTGCGCGTCCGACCCGACCTCGGCGAGGCGGGTGTCGATCTCGGCCGGGGAGAGCGGGCGGGGGGAGGGCGGCGCGAGACCGCCCGGGTAGGGGCCGAGGTGGTCACGGGCGGCCCGGACCAGGTGCAGCTCCTCGTCGTCCCCCCAGAGCAGGGCCCGGTCGCGGAGGTCGGCGACGGCCCGGGCGGCGGCCGGCAGCTCGGCGTGCAGCAGCTCGACGATCGACGGCAGCCGTACGGGATCGGGCAGTGCGGCGAGGGCCTCGGCGACCACCCGCTGCCAGGCGTTCAGCCCGTCGAGCGCTCGGCCGACCGAGCTCGTCGTGGTGGCCTGGGCCGACAGCTCGGCGACGTCGGCGGGCACCGGGTAGGCCAGGTCCGGGCGCAGGGTCAGAAGATCGGAGAGGGCGTCGGCGTCGAGCCGCCGGAGGGCCTCGGTGAGCGTACGGGCAGGGGCAGCCGTTGCGACGGCGGGAGCGGCCACGATCAGCGGAGACCGGGGCGTGGCGTCGGTGGCGGGTCGGGGCGGCCCTGCTTGAGCGCTCGGTAGGCCGCGATGGCACAGGTCACGATCATCACCCAGCTGCCGAAGCAGGCCCATCCGGCGACCGTGTTCCACCACTCGGAGAAAGATCCGTCCGCGGTGATCAGCGACAGCAGGCCGACGAGTCCGAGGAAGGAGAGGACGGCGGCGAAAGCGGTCCGGGTGGCCTTGCGGCCGTACAGGACGCGGCTGGACAACAGGAAGGCCACGACCAGCGTGATCGGTGCCAGCACCCACACGAAGCCGCCGACCACCAGGGTCAGCAGGACGCCGGGCGTGGCCGCGGCGAGCACCGCACGCGCGGTCGGCGTCGGCGGCGGGGGAGCGGGCTGCCGGTAGTCGCCGGGACCGAACCACTGCGGGGTGCCGGGAGCGGCGAAGGGTCCGTTGCCGGCCGGTGGACCCGGCGGCGGGAACGGCTGACCGGAGCCGATTGGCGGGTACGTCGGCGGCGGGTAGCTCGACGCCGGATAGTTCTGGGGCGGGTAGCCCTGGCCCGGATAGTTCTGGGGCGGGTAGGACGGTGCGCCCGAGGGCGGGGGATAGGTCGGGGCGCCGCTGGGCGGTGGGTACGCGGAGGGTGCGTCACCGGACGGCCACGGAGTCGACTCCGGACCGGCAGGTCGGCGGCCGTTGGCGGACTGACCGGTCGGGCGCTGGCCGTTGGCCACCGCCAGACTCGTCGGCGGTGCGCCGGGACCGTACGGGCTGGGCTGGGGCGCACCGACCGGAGGGTGCGACGGCGCCTGGCCGTGGCCGGCCGTCGGGCCTGCGGGAGCGGTCGGGAAGTGCGCGGAGGCCCAGGCCGACGTCTCCGCGGTCATCAGACTGGCGGCGACGTCGAAGGGCGCGTTCGGATCCCGCTGCGCCGGCGGCGCCGGGACCAAGGTGGCGAGCGGCGGCACGGGTTGTCCGGGCTCGGCGAACACCGGCCGCTCCGTCGGGGCCGGTGGTGGCACCGGCGCGGGGGGCGGGGCCTGCAGCCCGACGGTGGCCACCGACGGATCGGCGAAGGCGTCGGGTCGCTCGAGGGGCGCGTACTCCGGCCCGTCCTCCCATGTCGCCATGACAGCCATCCTAGGCGCGGGTCCGCCTCTTCCCGGGCGGTCGAGATGTCGATCGCCGAGGCTGGTCTGCTGAGATGGAGCACCGGCCTGACGAGAGGGAGTGATCGTGGCTGCCCCGGACCCGCTGAGCACCGAACCCGACCGGACCCTGCTGCGCCCCGGCCTGCCGCTGGTGATCGCCGGCACGGTCGGTCGTGGACGTCGCCCCGAGCGCTACTACGCCGGACCGGGCAACCGGTTCTTCGAGCTGCTGCAGGACAGTGGGCTGGTGGCCGAGCGGTTGGACCCCGACCGGGTCGAGCGGCTGCCGGACCTCGGCGTCGGGCTCACCGACCTGGTCACCGAACGGATCCTGATCCCGGGCCGCGAACCGGAGGCGGTCATCTTCTGGCGGGAGCTCGACCGGGCGATCACCGAGGTGGGGCCGCGCGTGGTGGCGTTCGTCAGCAAGACCGCGGCCACCTGGTACGCCCGCGGGGTCGGCCACCGGCTGCCCAAGGACTACGGCGAGCAACCGTGGACGGTGGCCGGCGTGCCTGCCTTCGTTCTCCCCGGCCCGTCCGGGGCCAACAACGGCATGTCGCTGGCGTTGCGGCTGGCGCTGTGGACCGATCTCGCCGACTTCCTCGACCACCTGCGGCGGATGCCGTGATCCTGCCGGCGGTACGCGACGCGCGGCTCATCACCGTGCGCCGAGGGGGGTCGCTGACCGACGCCGACCACCACCGCCTGGCTCTCTGGGCGGCGGTGTGTGCCGAGCACGTGCTCGGTCTGTTCGAGGCGGCCGCCCCCGACGATCTACGTCCCCGGCAGGCGATCGAGGCCACCCGGGCCTGGGCCCGGGGCGAGCTCGCCATGATGGCCACCCGGGCCGTGGGTGGGCACGCGATGGGCGCCGCCCGTCCGCTGCGTGGCGCCGCCCGGTTCGCCGCGTACGCCGCCGGTCAGGCCGCCTGCGTGGCGCACGTCCCCGAGCACGACCTCGGCGCGGCCGCGTACGCGATCAAGGCGGTCCGGGCCTCCGCGCCTCCGGCTGAAGCTGCCGCCGCCGGACGGGCCGAGTGCGCCTGGCAGCGGGACCGGCTGCCGTCGGAGATCCGCGACCTGGTGCTGGCCGACCAGCAGCGGCGGAACGCGATCTGCTGGTCGGTGTTCGACGCCTGATCCTGTCGGCCGGGCCGGGCCGGGCCAGGCCGGTGCGGGTGCGGGTGGCTGTCGGGCCGCCCGGGGGTTCGAACTTTCCGTCAGTCGACGGCTTCTTCGGTCTGGGGTGCCGGCCGAGCTCGTACATTCGGTCAGTCGACGGCTTCTTCGGTCTGGGGTGCCGCCCCGAGCTCGAACATTCCGTCAGTCGACGGCTCTTCCGGACCCGGGACGCCCCGCCGGCAGCAATCCCCGTCGATTGACGGAAATTTCCAGCCAGGGACCGGACACGGAGGACCGGACCGGCCCCGACCCGCACCCGTACGCGCTGGGCCGGGCGAGCCTCAGTGCTGGACGATGTGGACCGGCGAGCCTCCCTGTTCGCGGTGCAAGTCGACCTCCAGGCCGAGGTGCGCCTGGCGAGCGATGGCCAGGCCGGTGAGCAGAGCCATCACGGTCACCAGGCCACCGCACAGGAACATGCTGGGACGGGCTCCGAAGTGGTCGATCAGCCAACCCACGGCCGGACCGCCGATCGCCTGCCCGCCGAGCAGCACCATGATGTAGACGCTCATCACCCGACCGCGTACGGCTGAGTCCGAGCGGGTCTGGACCAGCGAGTTGGCGCCGGTCAGGAAGAGCAGGGTGAGCAGCCCGGAGCCGATGAGCATGGCGCCGAACAGCCAGATCGTCGGGGCGACGGAAGCCAGGATCAAGATCACGCCCAGGCCGGACAGGACGCTGACCAGCATCCGCAGCCGCAGCACCTCGGTCCGGCGGGCCGACAGGATGGCGCCGGTCAGGGCGCCGATGGCGGTCAGGGAGTTGAACAGGCTGTAACCCCCGACGCCCGTGCCGAACTCGTGCTCGGCGAAGGCGGCCAGGATCACCGGCATGTTCAGCCCGAGCACACCGATGGTGCCCACCAGCACGATGGTCCAGGCGACCTCGGTGGTCTGCTTGATGTAGGCGAGACCCTCGCGCAGCTGCCCTTTCGCCCGGACCTGCCCGCCGGTCGAGGTCTTCGGCACCCGGATGATCGCCACGATGGTGACCACCAGCAGGCAGGACCCGAAGTTGATCATGAAGGACCAGCCCTGGCCGACCGCGTGGATCAACAGCCCGGACAGGGCCGGACCGAGCAGCGCGCCGAACTGGAAGACCGACGAGTTCAGGCTGATGGCGTTGCGGATGTGTCGGGTGCCGACCAGCTCGGAGACGAAGACCTGCCGGGTCGGGTTGTCCACGGCGGTGACGAAACCGAGGATCGTGGCCACCACGAACACGTGCCACGCCTGCACCGTGTGGGTGAGGGCGAGCAGCCCGAGGGTGAGGGCCATCGACGCCGCCACCGACTGGGTGATGAGCAGGATCCGACGCTTCGGGTAGCGGTCGGCGATCACGCCACCGACCAGCCCGAACAGCAGCACCGGAAGGAACTGCAGGGCCACGGCCACGCCGACCGCGGTGATGCTGCCGGTGAGCTCGAGCACCAGCCAGTCCTGGGCGATGCGCTGCATCCACAGACCGGTCGTCGCCACGATCTGCGAGCTGAGGTAGAGGCGGTAGTTGCGGACCTCGAGAGCTGCGAGCGTACGCGGCCATCGAGGGCTGAGACGGCGTGCTTCGGCGGTGGCCGAGGTCACAAGGATCTCCTGTGCGGGAGGAAGGCGGGGGGTGCTGGAAGCGCCCGAAAGACGGAAAGGGCTCGCCGTCGAGTCCTGTTGGCCAACTTAGGTTGAACCGTTCCTATTCCACAACGACATAGCGGCTATATGTCCCATTACGATTGCTTATGAAGACCGTCTATCGATCGGGAAGGTGCGAGATGAGCGAGGACAAGACGTTCGACCCGGTGCTGCTGCGGACCTTCCTGGCTGTGGTGAACGGGCTCAGCTTCACCAGGGCGGCGGAGCGCCTGGGCATCAGCCAGCCGGCGGTGTCCCAGCACATCCGTCGGTTGGAGGAGACAGCCGGTCGGCTGCTGCTGCGCCGGGACACCCGTACGGTCGCGCTCACCGACAACGGGGAGGCGATGGCCGGGTTCGCCAGGACGATCCTGGCCGCGCACGACGAGGCGGTGGCGTACTTCACCGGCTCGGCGATGGCCGGCCGCTTGCGGTTCGGGGCGGCCGACGAGCTGGCCCTGAGTGAGCTGCCGACGATCCTGCGCGAGTTCCGGCAGCTCTATCCGCGGATCAACCTGGAGCTGACCGTCACCCAGAGCGGCACCCTGCACCGGCGGCTGGCGGCCAACCACCTCGATCTCATCTTCATCAACCAGCACGCAGACTCCGGCGAGGGTCAGCTCGTACGCCGTGACCAGCTCGTCTGGGTCGGGCACGAGCGGGTGCAGGTGGAGCAGAACCGACCGGTCCCGGTGATCACGTACCAGGCGCCGAGTCTCAGCCGGTCGGCGGCGATCAGCTCGCTGGAGGGGGTGGGTCGCACCTGGCGGATCACCTGCAACACCCGGGAGATCAATGGTGTCCTGGCCGCCGCCCGGGCGGGCATCGGCATCTGCGTGCTGGCCCGCTCCCGGGTACCCCCGGACCTGCGGATCCTGACCGGCCGGTTCGAGCTGCCCGCCCTGCCGGACGTGGAGATGGCCCTGCTGGCCAACCCGCGGGCGGCGGCAGCGCCGGTCGAGGCCCTGAGCCGGGCCATCGTGAACCTGCCGCTGGCGCCCATGCGGCCCTGAGTGTTCCTGCCCGGGTGGTCGGGCTCGGGGTGGTCGGGGCTTGGGGTGCGGTGCCAGGCCGAGAGCGGGCCGACTGGCAGGCGCGGGCGTCGGCGCGGACGGGGTTGGCGCGGATGGTGTGGCAATTTCCATCCACGGACGTGATTTCCGGCTTCCGTACGCCGTGGTGTGCGCAAACTCCGTCCGTGGATGGAAAGTGCTGGCACGTTGCCTGCGGCGGGCGCCAAACTCCGTCCGTGGATGGATTTTGCGCTCAGGTCGCTCGCGGCCATCCACGGAGGCCGTCCGTGGATGGATATTGCCGGGCCGGCACCCCTCCCAGCACCGAAGACACGTCCGTGGATGGATATTGCCCAGTCCCGCCCCAGTCCCGCGCCCAGTCCCGCGCCCAGCCCCCGCGCGTGCCCGCGGCGTCCCGCGAGGCTCTGATCCGGAGAAGTCGGTTGGGAGGGGATGGCGTACGCACTAGGCTGGCGGGCTGAGACAGGTGGTCTCCGTGCGACGTCGGTCGGCGGGGTGGTTCGAGTGAGGGTGGCTGTGCCAACAGGCAAGGTGAGGTTCTACGACGCCGACAAGGGCTTCGGCTTCTTGACCAAGGACGAGGGCGGCGACGTCTACGTCCGGTCGACGGCGCTACCCGACGGCGTGACCACGCTCAAGGCCGGTCAGAAGGTCGAGTTCGGCGTGGTCGAGGGTCGTCGCGGCGAGCAGGCTCTGTCGCTGCGCGTGCTCGAGGCCCCGCCGTCGCTGTCCAAGGCGCAGCGCAAGCCGGCGGACCAGATGGCCATCATCGTGGAGGACCTGATCAAGATGCTGGACAACGTCGGCAACGGCTACCGGCGCGGTCGCCATCCGGAGCCGAAGACCGCCGGCAAGACCGCCAGCGTGCTGCGGGCGGTCGCCGACGAGCTCGAGCTCTAGGCCGTGGCTGCTCCCGCGCGCGCCCGCGCCACCAAGGCCGTCAAGCCCGACCAGATCGGCGCCGACGCGATCGACCTGGCCCGATCGGTGGCCGAGGAGGCCGCCGGCACCCTCGGCGTCGGTGAGCACCTCGGCATCGAGGCCGACGCCGATCGGGTGGTCAGTCACTTCTTCGCCTGCCCCCACAGCGGTTATGCGGGCTGGCGCTGGTCGGTGACCCTGGTCCGGGCCGCACGCGCCAAGACCTCGACGGTGAACGAGGTCGTGCTGCTGCCGGGCGACACCGCCCTGATGGCTGAGCAGTGGGTGCCCTGGGCCGACCGGATCCAGCCGGGTGACGTCACGGCGGGCCTGCTGATGCCGACCGCCCCCGAGGACCCTCGGCTCGAGCCGGGCTACACCGGCGGCGAGCACGCGGCGGACACCGATCCGGCCGAGGCGAGCGAGATCCGGTCAGTGGTCGCCGAGCTGGGTCTCGGCCGCGAGCGGGTGCTGTCGCGCGAGGGTCGTGACGAGGCCGCCGAGCGTTGGCTCGTCTCACCCGGCGGCCCAGACAACGAGATGACCCGCCAGGCGCCCGACGTCTGCGAGACCTGCGGCTTCTTCGTCCGGATCGAAGGCTCCCTCGGCAACCTGTTCGGCGCCTGCGCGAACGCGTACTCACCCTCCGACGCCCACGTCGTCAGCGTCGACCACGGCTGTGGAGCGCACTCCGCCGTGGTCGCCGAGAACCGGGCCGAGGAGCTGCCGGCCCCGGCCTGGGAGACGATCGCCTGGGACGAGCCCATCTCCCTGTTCGACTGACGCCGTCCTGACGGTCCGACGCGTCACCGGCTGGTTCCTAGACTGAGTCTCGTGCCCGACTCGTCCCCGACCCCGCCCGCTGTCGTCTCCGGACGCACCGTGGGCACCCTGGCGGCGGGTGTCGGTCTCGCGGTGCTCGTCGCGGTCTCCATCCTGGCGGCCACCGGTGCGCTGGCCGCCATCAGCCCGGCCATCTTCGATCCGGGTGCGCTGGTCCGGTGGGGTCAGCCGATCGCCCGTACGGTGCACGACCTGGCCGCCGCGGCGACGATCGGCCTGCTGGTGGTCGGCACGTTCCTCGTCCCGCCGGCGAAGGGTCAGCAGCCGGGAGTCCTGGAGGGCGACCGGCTGCGGTTCGTCCGGGCCGGCGCGGTGGCGGCGCGGTGCTGGTTCGTGGCCGCCCTCGCGGTGGCTCTGCTGACCGCCGGCGACGCGACCGGCAGCGCCTTGTCGTCGCCGGGGTTCCTGACCCTGGCCTCGTCCTTCTGGACCCAGACCGAGCTCGGACAGACCCTGGTGGCGATCTGCCTGGGCGCCGCGCTGGCCGCGATCGGGGCGACTCTGGCGCGGACGGTCACCGGCAGTGCCTGGGCCGGGGTGCTGGCCCTGGCGACCCTGGTGCCGCTGGCCCTCGGCGGGCACGCGGCCGGCTCACTCGACCACGGCAACTCCGTGGACAGCCTGCTGCTGCACCTGATCGGGGTCTGCCTCTGGGTCGGCGGACTGACCGCCCTGGTCCTGTTCGGTCGCAGTCTCGGCAGCCGGCTGCCGGTGGTGGCCGCCCGCTACTCGACCCTGGCCGGCTGGAGCTTCGCGCTGGTCGCCGTCTCCGGTCTGGTCAACGCCTACCTGCGCCTCGGCGGTCTGCAGAACCTCGCGTCGACGTACGGGCTGCTGGTCATCGGCAAGGCCACCGCACTGATCGTCCTCGGGATCGCCGGCTGGCTGCACCGCCGGGCCACCATCCCCGGGCTCGGTCTCGACACCCCCAAACGCCACTGGTTCGCGCGGCTGGCGTCCGCCGAGATCCTGGTGATGGCGGCGACCGTCGGGCTCGCCGTCGCTCTGTCCCGCTCCGCCCCACCCGTCGAGCCGGTCGTCGCGGATCCGGCCACCTCGCTGCTCGGCTACCCGCCGCCGCCCCCGATCTCCTTGACCACCTGGCTGACCCACGGCTATCCGTCGATGCTCTGGCTGACGATCTGCGCGCTGATGATCGGCCTGTACGTGGCAGGTGTGGTCAAGCTCCGACGCGGTGGCAACGCCTGGCCCGTGCACCGCACGGTGCTGTGGCTGCTGGGCGCGCTGCTGCTGGCGTTCCTGACCAGCGGCGGACCGGCGGTCTACGGGCGGATGAGCTTCAGCGCGCACATGGTCCAGCACATGTCGCTGATGGTGCCGCTGCCGCTGCTGCTGGTCGCCGGGGCCCCGGTGACGTTGGCCATGCGTGCCCTGACCGCCCGCCGCGACCGGAGCTTCGGACCGCGGGAGGTGCTGCTGGCCCTCGTGCACTCCCGCTTCCTGGGCATCATCGGCCAGCCCGTGGTCGCGGCCGTGATCTTCACCGGCAGCCTGGTCGTCTTCTACTACACGTCGCTGTTCGAGGTGGCGATGTTCACCCACATCGGCCACGTGCTGATGACGGTGCACTTCCTGCTCGCGGGCTACCTGTTCATCTGGTCCCTGGTCGGCATCGACCCGGGGCCGAAGCGGCCGGCGTACCCGATCCGGCTGCTGATCCTCTTGATCACGATGGCCTTCCACGCCTTCTTCGGGCTCTCGTTGATGCAGTCGGCCGCGCTGATCGGCCCCGACTGGTGGCACGCGCTCGGCCAGAGCGACGACGTCGCGCTGCTGGTCGACCAGCAGCTCGGCGGCGGCATCGCCTGGGGCGCGGGGGACATCCCGGCCCTGCTGATCGGGCTCACCCTGATCGTCCAGTGGGTCCGCAGCGACGCCAAGGAGACCAAGCGGCTGGACCGCAAGGCCGACCGCGACGACGACGCCGAGCTCAAGGCGTACAACGAGAAGCTGGCCGTGCTCGCGAAGAAGGACCGGCAGGGCTCCTGACCGTACGCCCTGGCGCCGGGGAGTCGCATCCGGTCGTACGGACGGGCTCCTGGCCGCCCGGATAGCGCCGCGGAGTCGCATCCGGACGTCCAGCGGGCTCCTGGCCGCCCGGATGGCGCCGGAGAGTCGCATCCGGTCGTCCCGACGGCCCGGGAACCTGAGCCCCAGGCCGCCGGATCCCGGCGCTCAGCGCTTCTTCGTCACCTGCACCACGGTCGGCCGGGGACCGCGCCAGTCGCCGCGGTCCGGCTTCTGACCGGCGGCGACGTAGTCGGGGAAGTACGAGTGCGGTTCCGCCCAGGTGCCCTCCTCGCCCGGGTGCTGGACCGCGACGAACACCGAGCCGTCCGTGTCGTGGATGACGGGTCCGCAGGTCTCGGCGTCTCGGGGGACGGCGAGGAACTGCTGCACGTGGCCGCGCTCGGAGCCCTCCAGCGGCACCTTGAACAGGCCGTCGGCCTTGGCGATCGTGCCCGGCGCGCCGTCGGTCGAGATCCACAGGTTGCCCTCGGAGTCGAAGGCGACGTTGTCGGGGCAGGAGATCGGGGCCACCGGGCCGTCCCAGCCGGCGAAGTAGGTCTGCACCGACGCGTCGTCGGGATCGCCGCACAGCAGCAGGATGTTCCAGCTGAACGAGGTCGCGCCGGCCCGGTTCCGGTGCTCGGTGATCTCGATGACGTGGCCGTTCTTGTTCCCGGTCCGCGGGTTCGCCGCGTCCGGTCCGGGCTTGCCGGCGGTGACGCCGCGCTGGGTGTTGTTGGTGCAGGCGACGTAGACCTTGCCGGTGGTCGGGTTGGGCTCGACGTCCTCGCAGCGGTCCATCGGGGTGGCCTTGACCTGATCGGCCGCCTCCCGGGTGAAGATCAGCACCTCCTCCACGCTCATCCCCGGCACTGTCGACTCCCCGTCCAGCACCAGCGGGATCCAGGCGCCCCGGCCGAGGTTGTCCCCGTCCGGCCGCTGCTCACCGCTGAACCGGGCCACGTAGAGATCGCCCTCGGTCAGGATGGCCAGATTGTGTCGGCGGGCGGCGGCGGTCCTGGCCGGCCGGTACTTCCGCTTGGCCACGAACTTGTAGAGGTAGTCGAACCGCTCGTCGTCGCCCATGTAGGCGGCCACGGTGCCGTCCCGGTCGACCCGGACGTTGGCGCCCTCGTGCTTGAAGCGGCCCATCGCGGTGTGCTTGCGCGGGGTCGAGGACGGGTCGTACGGGTCGATCTCCACGATGTAGCCGAACCGGTGCGGCTCGTTGGCGTACGCGCTGGTGGTGGCGTCGAACCGCGGGTCGATCTTCTCCCAGCCGTACACGCTCGGGGTGTTGGTCAGGCCGTAGCGCTTGCTGCCGCGGGCCGCCGGGTCGGCCCGGAAGTAGCCCTGGAAGTTCTCCTCGCCGGACAGGATCGTGCCCCACGGCGTGGTGCCGCCGGAGCAGTTGCCGAAGGTGCCGGCCACCCGCCGCCCGGTCGGGTCGGCGGCGGTGCGCAGCAGCGGGCTGCCCGCGGCCGGGCCGGTCAGCCGGAAGCCGGTGCCGGCCGTGATCCGGCGGTTGCGGCGGCCGCCGCGGACGTAGCGCCACGGAAGCTTCCGGGCCCGCCGCTCCAGCTCGACCACGCTGAAGCCGTGCGCGGCCATCAGCGTCCGCAGCACCTCGGCCTCCTCCTCGGCGCTCGCCGTCGGCGGGAACATGATCGGCCGGTTGGTGTACTCGTGGTTGCAGCAGAGCAGTCCGGTACGACCGCGCCGGTCGACCAGGATGTCGAGGTAGTCGTTGTTGTAGCCGAACTGCAGCTCCTGGGCCTTGGCGTCGGGACGGTTCGGGTTGAACGCGGGCGAGGACGCGAACAGCGGGTCGCCCCAGCGCAGGATCGGGTTCCACTGGTAGCCGGTCGGCACCGCCAGCACGTCGGCCTCGGCGGAGACGGGGGCGATCCCGGTGAACGGGAGCGGTCCGCCGTTCTCGCCGGACCTCGGCGCGGCGGCCGCCCGCTCGGGCCAGACCACGGGCAGCGCGGCCGCGGCGGCCAGGGTGCCGCCGCCGGCCAGCAGCGCGCGCCGGGACAGCTGGCGGCCCGCGATGTCGGCGAAGGTCGGCTCGGTCGAGGGGTTGGGGTCCGGTCGGGAGCACTGGCTGTCGCACTTCAGGTGGCAGGTCACCGCACTGCGGTTGCCGTGGGTGAGTCCGAGCATGGGCAGGTTCGTCACGAGGCTTCTCCTCAGGTGGGGGTCGCGGCCCGGCTGCGCCAGGGCAGCCCGTACCGCACCCGGGGGGTCCGACGCCTCAGCAGATCAGGTGGCGGATGACACCGACCCCGTGATCGGGCAACGCCCGGGTGAACTCTGGGTGGCCGATCGGCACCCGTCGGTCCCCGCCCGCCGTCCGGCGCGATCGTCGGCCCCACCCCTGACCGACGGTTCCCGGGTGGGTGTCGGCGAGGATGGGTGGCATGGTCGAGCGAGCGGGGCAGCCGGACGGAGCGGAGGCGGAGGAGCACGAGGAGGTCGTGCCGAGCCCGCAGAGCGAGGTGGCCGACCTGCGTCGTCAGGTAGCTGCCTACGTCGCTGCGGGAGCTGACGAGTCGGTCCAGCGGGTGATCAGCACGGTGCACCGGGTCTCCCGCCGGCTGAACCGGTGGTACGACCAGCAGCTGGCCGACCTCGACGTGTCCGGTGGTGAGTGGACGGTGCTCAGCGAGATCGCCCGAGCCGACGGGAACCGGTTGACGCCGACCCAGCTGGCGTCCCTGGCCCACGTGGCGCCGTCGTCGATGACCCACCGGCTGGACAAGATGGTCGAGCGTGAGCTGGTCGAGCGCGCCACCGATCCCACCAAGCGCACCCGGGTCCTGGTCGGGTTGACCGAGCGGGGCTGGCAGCTCTACGCCACGACGATCCAGGAGTCGAACCTGGTCGAGGCGGATCTGATGCGCGGGCTCACGAATCGGCAGGTGGACGATCTGGCGTACCTGCTGGAGAAGCTGCTGACCGGTCTGGACGCGTCCCCGCTGGAGACGGTGCCGCGCCCGGCGGCTCCTCGCGACGCCGCCGCCGACGACGGTTGATCGTGTAGCCCAGAGCTATCACGCCGAGCCCCAGACCGCTCACCGCGACCCCGAGCCACCAGCCGTCTCCGGCGGCGACGAGCCACTCGCGGCCGAGCGTCATGATCACCGTGGCGATCGCGAAGGCGATGGTGCCGACGGTCGCAGCCTGGACGCCGTCGACGTCGAGGGGCGGCACCTCGGCCTGTCGGATCAGGTGGCCGCCAGGGGTCTCGGCCGTGACGGGCACCTCGGAGGGGGTCTCGGTGCTCGGGGCGTCGGGGGCCGGGTCGCTCACCCACTCAGCCTAGTAACCGGGCGAGAATGCCCACATGGTCACCAAGTCGCCCAGGGCCGCCCACACCTCGCGCCATGACGAGCCGGAGCTCGGCACGCTCGACCGCTACTTCGGCATCACGGCGCGTGGTTCGACGATCGGGCGCGAGGTCCGGGGCGGTCTGGTGACCTTCTTCACGATGGCCTACATCATCGCCTTGAACCCGTTGATCATCGGCACGGCACCGGACGGTCTCGGCAACCTGGTCGGCGGCCTGCCGTACACCGACGGGTCCGGTGCGGTGGTCGGCGCAAACGTCGACCAGGCGATCACCATGGTCGCCGCCGCGACCGCCCTCGTCGCCGGGGTGATGACGATCCTGATGGGTGTCATCGGGCGGTTCCCGATCGGCATCGCCGCCGGTCTCGGGCTGAACGCACTGCTGGCCTTCACCATCGCGCCGAAGATGACCTGGCCCCAGGCCATGGGTCTGATCGTGATCGAGGGCCTGCTGATCGCCCTGCTGGTGCTGACCGGCTTCCGGACCGCGGTGTTCAAGGCGGTGCCCCGGTCCCTGCGGGTGGGCATCTCGATCGGCATCGGCCTGTTCATCACGTTCGTCGGGCTCTTCGACGCCGGCTTCGTGCGGAAGCCGGCCGGTACGCCCCCGGTGGAGCTCGGCGTCAACGGCTCGATCATCGGGTGGCCGTTGTTGATCTTCGTCGTCGGGCTGTTCGGGGCGGCGATCCTCTACGCCAAGCGGGTCCGGGGTGCGCTGCTGATCTCGATCGTGGGCGCCACAGTGGTCGCGGTGCTGATCGAGCTCGTTGCCGGTGTCGGCGCGAAGACCGCCGACAACCCGACGGGCTGGGCCCTCAACGTCCCGCAGGTCGACAAGATCGTGGCACTGCCCGATCTCGGTCTGATCGGCGACGTGGACGTGTTCGGCGCCTTCGGCCCCTCCTTCACCGACGGCTTCCACCTCAACCTGTTCCTGCCCCTGGTGCTGCTGGTCTTCGCGCTGATGCTGGCGGACTTCTTCGACACCATGGGCACGGTGGTCGCGGTGGGCTCCCAGGGAGGTCTGCTCGACGAGCGCGGTCGACCCGCGAACCTGTCCTCGATCCTGATGGTCGACTCGTTGGCCGCGGCCGCCGGTGGTCTCGGCTCGACGTCGTCCAACACCGCCTACATCGAGTCCGCGGCCGGGGTCGGCGAGGGAGCGCGGACCGGGCTGGCCTCGGTGGTCACCGGGATCGGCTTCCTGCTGGCGATGTTCTTCGCGCCGTTGGTCAACATCGTGCCGTCCGAGGCGGCGACCCCGGTGCTGGTGCTGGTCGGGTTCTTGATGATGAGCCAGGTGACCAAGATCGACTGGGAGGACGTCGAGGAGGGTCTGCCCGCCTTCGTGACCATGGTGCTGATGCCCTTCACCTTCTCCATCACGGTGGGCATCGGGGCCGGCTTCTTGATGTACGTGGTGCTCAAGATCGTGCGCGGGAAGGCCGACAGGGTGCACCCGCTGATGTGGGTGGTGTCCGGTCTGTTCGTCATCTACTTCGTGCAGGGTCTGCTCACCTACCTGGTGAGCTGAGCACCCGTCGCTTGTGCTGTGCGAGACCCTCGGAGTGTGCGCCGGTCGACCTTCCTGTTCGCCTCGACCCCGATCACCGCGCACACGATCAACCTGGTGCCGATCGCCGCCCGGCTGATAGGACGCGGTCACCGGGTGCTCTGGTATGCGGCCAGCCGGTTCCACGACCGGATCTCCGAGGTCGGGGCGGAGCCGTACGGGTTCACCCAGGCGCGCGAGTTCGCCGACCTCGAAGCGGCGTACGGGGGAGCCGGGAGCCTGCGGGCCATCGCCGGGCTGCGCCAGGGGTTCAGCGACCAGCTCGTCGGCGACGCGGCCCGGCGGGTGCACGACCTGGAGGAGATCGCCGCGGGTCGCCAGATCGACGCCGTCCTGACCGATGCGATGTTCGTCGCGGCCCGACTCTGGCACGAGCGGGGCGGCCCGGTCTGGGCGAGCCTGGGCGACGGTCCCCTCACCTACGCCGACGTCGACACCCCGCCGTACGGGGCGGGTCTGCTGCCGATGCGCGGTCGTGAGGGTCGGCGCCGCAACCGGGTGACCGGCAAGGTCCTGCGCCGGTTGATCTGGGGCCCCGCGCTGGAGCGGCTCAGCGCCCTCCGGAGCGAGCTCGGGCTGGTGCCGAGCGGGCGGTCGGTGCTGGAGGAGGCCATGTCACCGCACCTGCACCTGCAGGCGTGTGTGCCCGAGCTCGAGTACCCACGGCACGAGCTGCCCTCGCACGTGCACTTCATCGGGGCGCTGCGGCCGGAGCCGGCGGGGCGGAAGCTGCCACCGTGGTGGGCGGAGTTCCTGGCCGACGAGCGTCCGGCCGTGCTGGTCAGTCAGGGCACGCTGCGGCACGATCTGGGCGAGCTGGTGCTGCCGACCATCGAGGCCCTGAGGGGTGCCGGACTGCAGGTGGTGGTGCCCACCGGGGCCGCTTCGGTGGCCGACCTGCGCGCCGGTCTGGGTGGCACCGTGCCGGAGTGGCTTCGGGTGGCCCGCTGGATCCCGTACGAGGACGTGTTGCCGCACGTCGACGCGTTCGTCACCAACGGCGGCTACACCGGGGTGACCTCGGCGCTGGCCCACGGCGTGCCCCTGGTGCAGATCGGCAGCAGCGAGGAGAAGGCGGAGATCGGCGCCCGGATCGCCTGGTCGAAGGTCGGTGTCAGACGGCGCTGGCGACCCTCGCGGAGGCGGCTCCGTCGGATGGTCGAGGACGTGCTCAGCGATCCGGGGATCGGCTCCGGGGTGAAGGCCATGCAGAGGTCGTTCGCCCGGCACGATGCCGCCGGCGAGGCCGCCGACGCCCTGGAGCGGCTGGCCGACGCGCAGCTCGACCGGACCCGCTGACGCCCCGCTCGCGAGGTCCCGAGTTGTATTTAGCATTGCTAAGTAATATTGTTGACCCGTGCCCACGTACGCGTCGATCCTGCAGCTGGCCGGTGAGCTGCGCCCGGCGGTGTTCCGGCTGGCCCGGCACCTGCGGCAGGCGCGCGCCGACGCCGAGGAGCTGACCCCCTCCCAGCTCTCGGCGATGGGGGTGCTGCTGCGCGAGGGCGAGCTGCAGATCGGCGAGCTCGCCGCGTACGAGCAGGTCAAGGCGCCGTCGATGACGCGGCTGGTCGACCACCTGGAGGGCCGTGGGCTGCTCCGACGGACCCCGAGCCCGACCGACAAGCGCGCCATCGTGGTCGGCCTGACCGAGCAGGGGACCGAGCTGCTCGAAGCCAACCGCCAGCGCCGCAACGAGTGGCTGGCGGTGCGGCTGGAGAAGCTCACCGAGGAAGAGCGCGCGATCCTGCGGACCGCCATCCCGGTCCTGCAGAAGATGGCCGAGACCTAGCCGGCGCACACCAGCACCAGCCCGTTCCATGATCATCGAATCGACCCGCACCACCCCTGGGGAGGCGACCGCCACGAGCGCGACCACCGACAGCACCGAAGCCACCGCGACCAGCGACACCGCACCGGTCACCGACGACGCCGAGCAGCCGAAGCGCGGCATGTTCGCCGCCCTCACGGTGCCGAACTTCCGGGTCTACGTCACCGGGTCGTTCGTGTCCAACATCGGCACCTGGATGCAGCGGGTGGCCCAGGACTGGCTGGTGCTGGAGCTGTCCGGCGGCTCCGGCGTCGCCATCGGCATCACCACCGCGCTGCAGTTCCTGCCCATGCTGTTGCTGTCCGCGTACGGCGGGCTCGTCGCCGACCGCTTCGACAAGCGACTGGTGCTCAAGATCACCCAGGCCTGGTTGGCCATCTGCGCCGGCACGCTGGGCATCCTGGCGATCACCGGCGTGGCGACCACCCCGATCGTGTACGTGATCGCCTTCGCCTTCGGGCTCGGCACCGCCTTCGACAACCCGTCCCGGCAGGCGTTCGTCTCGGAGGTGGTCGGTCGGGACCGGCTGCCGAACGCGATCGGTCTGAACTCCGCGACCTTCCACGCCGCCCGGATCGTCGGCCCGGCGGTCGCCGGTCTGGTCATCGCCGCCTTCGGCTCCGGCTGGGCGATCCTCTCCAACTCCGTCACCTACCTGGCCTTCATCGCCGCACTGCTGATCATCGACGGCCGCAGGCTCGAGCCGAGTCTGCCGGCCAGTCGCGGCAAGCGGCAGATCCGCGAGGGACTGGCCTACGTGACGCGTCGCAGCGACATCCTGCTGGTGCTGATGGTGGTCTTCTTCGTCGGCACCTTCGGGATGAACTTCCAGCTCACCTCGGCGCTGATGGCCCAGCAGGAGTTCGGTCTCGGGCCGGAGCAGTACGGGATCCTCGGCACCTTCATGGCCGTCGGCTCGCTGGCCGGCGCCCTGCTCGCCGCCCGGCGGGTGAACCGTCCGCGCGGGTCCTTCATCGTGATCATGGCCCTGGTCTTCGGTGCCATCGAGGTGGTCGCCGGGCTGATGCCGACCTACTGGGCGTACGCGGCCGTGTTGCCGGTGATGGGGCTGGCCGCGCTGCTGACCCTCACCGCCTCCAACGCCTCCGTGCAGATGGGGATCGACCCGCAGCTGCGCGGACGGGTGATGGCCCTCTACGCGATGGTGCTGATGGGCGGCACCCCTGTCGGCGCGCCGTTGATCGGCTGGGTCGGTGAGGCCTTCGGGCCGCGCTGGACCCTGATCGGTGGGGGTGTCCTCACCATGCTCGGGGTGCTGGTCGCGGTCGCGGTGATCTCCCGGCGGGAGCACGTCACGATCGGTGAGTCCCTGCGCGGTCTCCCGCACCCGCAGCTGCCTCGTTCGGCCTGATCGCCGCCCGCCGGCGCCGGTGCACGGCCAGCGCCGTGACCGCCACGGCGACCGCGATGATCACCACCTGCTCGACGACGGCGGACGGGCCGACGCGGGCGGCGTTGACCAGGCCGACCCAGGCGTAGGTCGCCACCGCGCCGACGGCCAGTCCGAGCACGTCCAGCCGCCACGTCGTCGACGCGATGACGGCCGCCGCCAGCAGGACCAGCAGGATCGCACTGGTGACCCAGGCCGGCAGCGTCGAAGGTCCGACGTGCTGCACGAGCTGGAACGTGGTGGCCAGCACCAGGCCGACCGCAGCCGCGGGCAGCACGGGACGCGGTGGCCGCGGCTCGTCCACCCGGGGCCGCCGCAGCGCCACCACGATCAGGATCACCGCCGACCCGGCCGAGACCACGAGCTGACCCGGGGTGGCCAGGAACCCGCTGGAGGACCGGCTCACCCCGGCGATCGCCAGCGCGCCCAGCACCAGCAGCGCGGTCGTCACCCCGAGCGCCACCCGTCCGCTCCATGGTGCGCGGCCGGGCCAGAGGCCCTCGGCCAGCGCGATCGGGGTCGCGATGCTCCAGACCACGTGCAGGGTCAGCACGAACACCGTCCACGGCAGCGCGATGCCGAGCCGGCCGAGGTGACCGTAGGAGAGCAGGTCCAGTCCGAGGTAGTGCGGGTCGAACAGTGACTGGGTGAGCAGACCCTCCTCGACCAGGCCGAAGGCCAGGCCCAGCAGCAGGATGGTCGGCCAGCCGCGGCCGGTCCGCCGGGTGACCTCGCGGATCAGCACCGCCCCGGACCCGTACCAGAGGCCGAGCACCACGAACATGCCGAGCTGGGACGCGACCCCTCGGTCAGGGACCAGGTACTGGTCACCCAGCAGGAACTCGGCGACGAACGGCGACAGCAGCGCCAACGCGAACACAGCAGCCAGATGACGTCTCATGATCATCAGGGTGCGCCGGACAGGATGTGGTCTCCTCGGCGAGACGTCACGACCTGGCCGTGACAGCTGTCATCGCTACGACGCCGACGGCTACGGTGACCTCCATGACGACCCCGGTGGTGACCGTCCGCGGCGAGGCGGAGCTGGGCAGCGCACCCGATCTGGCCACGCTGGCGGTGACGATCCACGCCACCGGCGCCGGTGCCGACCGGGTGCGCCGGGATCTGGCCGAGGCCTCGAACCGGCTGCGAGCGATCCTCGAGGAGCACCGTGAGGTGCTGGAGCGGCACGCGACCTCCGGGCTGCACGTCGGACCGGTGTTCTCCGGTCGCGGCGCCCGCAAGGTCACCGGCTACCGGGGCAGTCTCAGCAGCGAGCTGGTGGTGAACGACTTCGCCGCCCTGCCGGGTCTGATCGCGGCCCTGTCGGCTCTCGACGGCGCCCAGGTCGACGGTCCGTGGTGGTCGTTGCGACCGACCAATCCCGTCCACCGCCAGGTCCGGGTCGCGGCCATCGCGGAGGCCCGGCACCGGGCCGCCGACTATGCGGCCGCCTTCGACGCGACCCTGGGCTCGCTGCTCGAGGTGTCCGATCTCGACGGCTCGTTCGCCCACCAGCCCCGCGCATTCAAGGCGGCCTTCGCGATGGACGCGGCCGGCGGAGATCCCGAACCCGAGCTCGACCTGGAGCCGGCCGAGCAGCGGGTGAGCGCCCAGGTCACCGTACGGTTCCAGCTCGCCTGACTCGCGAGGTCCGCCGTCGGCCGGGGTGCGAGCAGCACCGGGTCGGACGGATAGATTCCTGGCATGTTCTCCAAGGTGCTCGTCGCCAACCGCGGTGAGATCGCTGTCCGGGCCTTTCGCGCCGCCTACGAGCTGGGCGCGGCCACGGTCGCCGTCTACCCCTACGAGGACCGCAACGCGGTCCACCGGATCAAGGCCGACGAGGCCTACCTGATCGGCGAGCGCGGGCACCCGGTCCGGGCCTACCTCGACGTGGACGAGATCATCCGGGCGGCGCGCGAGTCCGGCGCCGACGCGATCTACCCCGGTTACGGCTTCCTGAGCGAGAACCCCGAGCTGGCCCAGGCCTGCCAGGACGCGGGCATCACCTTCATCGGCCCCCCGCCGGACGTCCTCGAGCTGGCCGGGCACAAGGTGCGCGCCCTGCAGGCGGCCAAGGCCGCCGGCATCCCGACCCTGCGCTCCACTCCGCCGTCGGCGGACCTGGACGAGCTGGTGGCCGGGGCCGAGGAGATCGGCTTCCCGGTCTTCGTCAAGGCGGTGGCCGGCGGCGGCGGCCGGGGCATGCGGCGGGTCGACGACCCGGCGAAGCTGCGGGAGTCGGTCGAGGCGGCGATGCGGGAGGCCGAGGGGGCCTTCGGTGACCCGACCGCGTTCATCGAGCAGGCTGTCGGCCGGCCCCGGCACATCGAGGTGCAGATCCTGGCCGACACGACCGGCCACGTGATGCACCTGTTCGAGCGGGACTGCTCGATCCAGCGCCGGCACCAGAAGGTGGTCGAGATCGCGCCGGCACCCAACATCTCCGCCGAGCTGCGGGCGGCCCTGTGCGCCGACGCGGTGGCCTTCGCCACCTCGATCGACTACTCCTGCGCCGGCACCGTGGAGTTCCTGGTCGAGACCGAGGGCGAACGGGCCGGGCAGCACGTCTTCATCGAGATGAACCCCCGGATCCAGGTCGAGCACACGGTGACCGAGGAGATCTCCGACGTGGACCTGGTCCAGTCGCAGATGCTGATCGCCTCCGGCTCGTCGCTGGAGGATCTCGGGTTGAGCCAGGAGACCGTACGGATCAACGGCGCCGCCCTGCAGTGCCGGATCACCACCGAGGACCCGGTGAACGGCTTCCGGCCCGACACCGGGATCATCACCGCCTACCGTTCCGCCGGCGGGGCCGGGGTCCGGCTGGACGGCGGCACCGTCGACACCGGGGTGGAGATCAGCCCGCACTTCGACTCGATGCTGGTCAAGCTCACCTGTCGCGGCCGGAACTTCGCCGCCGCCGTGGCCCGCTCCCGGCGGGCCCTGGCCGAGTTCCGGATCCGCGGGGTCAGCACCAACATCCCCTTCCTGCAGGCGGTGCTGGCCGATCCGGACTTCATCGCCGGGGACGTGTCGACCGCCTTCATCGAGCAGCGGCCCGAGCTGCTGACCACCCACGTCCCCGCCGACCGTGGCACCCGGATGCTGCGCTGGCTGGCCGAGGTCACGGTGAACAAGCCGTACGGTGACGCGCCCACCCTGCTCGACCCGCGGGAGAAGCTGCCCGCCGGGGTCGACCTCGGTCAGCCCTCACCGCACGGTTCGCGGCAGCGGCTGCTCGAGCTGGGCCCGACCGGCTTCGCCGCCGACCTGCGCTCCCGGGTGGGGGTGGAGGTCACCGACACCACGTTCCGGGACGCGCACCAGTCCCTGCTGGCCACCCGGGTCCGGACCAAGGACCTGCTCCGGGTCGCCCCGTACGTGGGCCGGACCCTGCCCGAGCTGTTGTCGGTGGAGTGCTGGGGCGGGGCGACGTACGACGTCGCGCTCCGCTTCCTGCAGGAGGACCCGTGGGAGCGGCTGGCGGTGCTGCGCCACAACATGCCGGGCCTGTGCCTGCAGATGCTGCTGCGGGGCCGCAACACGGTCGGCTACACCCCGTACCCGACGAAGGTGACGACCTCCTTCGTGGCCGAGGCGGCCGAGGTCGGGATCGACATCTTCCGGATCTTCGACGCCCTCAACGACGTCAACCAGATGCGCCCGGCGATCGAGGCGGTCCGCGAGACCGGCACCACGATCGCGGAGGTGGCACTCTGCTACACCGCCGACCTGAACGACCCCGCCGAGACGCTCTACACCCTCGACTACTACCTGCGGCTGGCCGAGCAGATCGTCGAGGCCGGCGCCCATGTGCTGGCGATCAAGGACATGGCCGGTCTGCTGCGACCACCGGCCGCGGCCAAGCTGGTCGCCGCGCTGCGGGAGCGGTTCGACCTCCCGGTGCACCTGCACACCCACGACACCGCCGGCGGCCAGCTGGCCACCCTGCTGGCCGCGGTCGACGCCGGCGTGGACGCCGTCGACGTGGCGTCGGCGCCGATGGCCGCCACCACCTCGCAGCCGCCGGCCTCGGCGCTGGTCGCCGCGCTGGCCCACACCGAGCGCGCCACCCACCTGGACCTGCGGGCGGTGATGGACCTGGAGCCCTACTGGGAGGCGGTGCGCAAGATCTACGCGCCCTTCGAGTCCGGGCTGCCGAGCCCGACCGGCCGCGTCTACGACCACGAGATCCCCGGCGGGCAGCTGTCCAACCTGCGTCAGCAGGCGATCGCCCTGGGGCTGGGGGACCGGTTCGAGGCGGTCGAGGCCACGTACGCGGCCGCGTCCAGGATCCTGGGCCGGCCGACCAAGGTGACCCCGTCGTCCAAGGTGGTCGGTGATCTCGCCCTCCAGCTGGTGGCGATCGGCGCCGACCCGGCCGACTTCGAAGCCAACCCGCAGAGCTACGACATCCCCGACTCGGTGATCGGCTTCCTGAACGGCGAGCTGGGCGATCCGCCCGGTGGCTGGCCGGAGCCGTTCCGGAGCAAGGCGCTGGCGGGCCGGTCGATCCCGGTCCGCGACGTCGAGCTGGCCGAGGAGGACTCCGCGCTGCTGGACGCGCCCGGACCGGTGCGTCGGCAGACCCTGAACCGACTGCTGTTCCCGGGCCCGACCAAGGACTTCACCCAGGCCCGGGAGACGTACGGGGCCGTCGGTCGGCTGGACACGCTCGACTACCTGTACGGTCTGCGGACCGGCGACGAGCACACCGTCCCGCTCGGTCGCGGCGTGAGTCTGATCCTGGGCCTCGAGGCGATCGGCAACCCCGACGAGCGCGGCATGCGCACGGTGATGTGCACGATGAACGGTCAGCTCCGTCCCATCCGGGTGCGCGACACCTCCATCAAGGTCGACATCAAGGCCGCCGAGAAGGCCGATCCGGCCAGGCCGGGTCACGTGGCCGCACCGTTCGCCGGGGTGGTCTCGGTGGCCGTGGCGGAGGGGGACCGGGTCGACGCCGGGCAGACCGTGGCCACCATCGAGGCGATGAAGATGGAGGCGGCCATCACCACCCCGCTCGCGGGCACCGTGCAGCGGCTCGCGCTCGGCTCGGTGCAGCAGGTGGAGGGCGGCGACCTGGTGGTCGTGGTCACCCCGGAGGGAGAGCCCGCATGAGGAAGGTCTACAACTTCAGCGCCGGACCGGCCGTGCTGCCCGAGAGCGTGCTGCAGCGGGCGGCCGAGGAGATGCTCGACTGGCACGGCTCGGGTCAGTCGGTGACCGAGATGAGCCACCGCGGCAAGGAGTTCACCGAGATCGCCGCGCGGGCGGAGGCCGACCTGCGGGCGCTGCTCGGGGTACCCGAGGGCTACCACGTGCTGTTCCTGCAGGGCGGGGCGTCGTTGCAGTTCGAGATGATCCCGCTGAACCTGCTGCGCGGGCAGCCGGTGGTCGACTACGTGCACACCGGGGAGTGGGCCAAGAAGGCGATCGCCGCCGCGCGCCGGCTGGGCCGGGCCGAGGTCAACGTGGCCGCCTCCGCCGAGGACCGCTCGTTCACGTACGCGCCGGACCCCGCGGGCTGGCGGCTCAGCGACGACGCGGCGTACGTGCACTACACCGCGAACGAGACGATCGGCGGCGTCGAGTTCTCCGTGATCCCCGACGTCGGCGACGTACCGCTGATCAGCGACATGTCCTCGACCCTGCTGTCCCGGCCGCTCGACGTGTCCCGCTTCGGGTTGATCTACGCGGGTGCCCAGAAGAACATCGGACCGGCCGGGCTCACCATCGTGATCGTGCGCGACGACCTGGTCGGGCTCGCCGACCCGCCGCTCACCCCGATGCTCGACTACGCGACGCACGTCACAGGCCGGCTCGATGTACAACACCCCGCCCACGTACGCCATCTACCTCGCCGGTCTGGTCTTCGCCCAGCTGCTGGCCGACGGAGGACTGGCGGCCGCCGAGCAGCGCAACATCGCCAAGGCCGAGCTGCTCTACGACGCCATCGACAGCCAGCCCTTCTACGCCAACCCGGTCGAACCGGCGGACCGGTCACGGATGAACGTGCCGTTCACCCTGGCCGATCCGGGCCTCGACGCCGAGTTCCTGAGCGCGGCCGGGGCCCGTGGGCTGATCCAGCTCAAGGGCCATCGGTCCGTGGGTGGCATGCGGGCGTCCATCTACAACGCCATGCCCATCGAGGGTGTGCGGGCCCTGGTCGATCACCTGCACGACTTCGCCGCCACCCGCGGCTGAACCCACCCACACACAGGAGACGGCGCGATGACCGACAAGTTCCGGGTCCAGGTGCTCAACCACCTGTCCGCGCGCGGACTGCGCCGACTCCCCGGGGACAGGTTCAGCGTCTCCGCCGACGCGCCCGACCCGCACGCGATCCTGCTCCGGTCGGCCGACCTGCACGCCCGACCGATCCCGGACTCGGTGCTCGCGGTCGGCCGGGCCGGGTCGGGGACGAACAACATCCCGGTGGCGGCGCTGTCGGCGCGGGGTGTCCCCGTGTTCAGCGCGCCCGGGGCCAACGCCAACGCGGTCAAGGAGCTGGTGCTGGCCGGCATGCTGCTGGCGGCGCGGAACATCGACCGGGCGCTGCCGTACGTGTCCGCCCAGAGCGCCGACGACCCGGAGCTCGAGGCACGGATCGAGGCCGGCAAGAAGACCTACGTCGGCTACGAGCTGGCCGGACACACCCTCGGGGTGGTCGGGCTCGGCCGGATCGGCTGCCTGGTCGCCGACGCCGCGATCAAGCTCGGCATGGACGTGATCGGCTACGACCCGGAGATCACCGTCGAGGCGGCGTGGAGCCTGCCGGCCTCGGTCCGCAAGGCCCACGGCCTCGGTGACCTGCTGCGGCACAGCAACTTCCTCTCCCTGCACGTGCCGTTGGTGGACGCCACCCGCGGGATGATCGACGCCGGAGCGCTGTCGGAGCTGAAGCGGGGCGCGGTGCTGCTCAACTTCTCGCGGGGCGGGGTGGCCGACGACGCCGCCGTGCTGAGCGCCCTGCGCGAGGGTCAGCTGTCCCGCTACGTCTGCGACTTCCCCTCCCCGGCGCTGGTCGGACAGCCCGGGGTGATCCTGCTGCCGCACCTCGGGGCCTCGACCGGGGAGGCCGAGCAGAACTGTGCGGTGATGGCGGCCGACCAGGTCCGCGACTACCTGCTGGACGGCACCCTGCGGAACGCGGTCAACTTCCCCGACGTGGAGCTGCCGCGGGAGTCGCGGTGGCGGATCGCGGTGGCCAACGCCAACGTGCCCAACATGGTCGGCAGCATCACCGGCGAGCTCGCGGCCGCCGGCCTGAACATCGCCACCATGACCAACAAGTCCCGCCGCGATCTCGCCTACACGCTGGTGGATGTGGACAGCGACGTGCCCGACCACGTGATCACCGCGATCGAGGGGATCGACGGGGTGTTGATGGTGCGGTCGCTGCCGGCCGCCGGCTGAGCACAGCGCCGGCGACGGTCAGCCGGCCCAGAAGCCGATCAGGTCCGGCACCGGCCGACCGAGTCCCACCGCCACCCGGGACCACGGGATGAACCCGTCCAGCCAGCTCACCAGCTCGGAGACGAGCTCGCGCTGCTCGTCGGTCTTGATCTGCGGCATCGCGGCCCGGTAGGCCTCGGCCATGGCCAACGCCTTGTCGTGGCGGTGCCAGCCGACCGTCAGACCCTGCACCGGGATGAGGCGGACGTCGGTGTTCGACCGGAGCAGGTGCCCCAAGCCGACCGCGGCGGCCACGCCACCGCGCGCCAGGGCGAAGTCGAGGTCGTCCAGCGACTGCGGGTTGAGCGGCAGCCGGGTCGATCCCCAGCACCGGTGCTGGGTCAGCACCTCCAGCACCCGCCAGCTCGCGCCCATCCGCTCGGGGGAGATGTACGCCCCGGCCAGCAGCACGTCCACGTCCCTGGGCACCGGGTCGGTGGGGGAGACGACGGGAGCGTCAGGGGCCCGGCGGAAGAGCGGTCCGAGCTTGCCGATCAGGCCGGTGGACTTCGGCGGCTCGGCCGGGGCGAACGCGCGTCGCGCCGCCTCCCGGAGCTCGGCCGTCCCGTCGCGGCCGCCGACGATGCCGCGCAGCTCGTCGATGCCGAGCGCGTACAGCCTCAGCTCTCCCATGGCAGACACGGTAGACCGTCGGCTCCCGACGGTGCTCCTATCCTGGCCGGGTGAATCCTCGCGTCCGACGGCTCATCGTCTCCGGTGTGCTCGTCGGGCTGCTGGTGGTGGTGATCGTGGCGGCGGTCTGGCCGCGAGTCGTCGGCTGAGTCCCGCCGTCAGCGGTTCAGCATCCAGACCGCGGCGGATCCGGAGTGGCCGATGCGGACGACCTGCACGATGCTCACCACGGCAGAGATGACGGTGATGACGCCGCCGGCGATCAGGACGACCCGGCCCCGGGGGTTCTGCTGGTCGATCAGGCGCTGGGCGAACATCACCGCAGCCGTGCCGACGAAGAGGATGACCACCCAGACCAGCAGGGTCCCGCCGAGGTTGATGTGGGTCTCCATGGCCTCGGTCTTGCGCGCGAAGGTGGCGGCGAACGCCTCACCGGCCTGCTCGGCGACGAAGGTGCTGGCCGCCGCGGCGGCGGCGAAGGCGACCGTCAGCCAGCCGTACCGCTTCCGCGCCGCCGTCCAGGCACTGATCACGATGCCGCCCAGAGCCGACAGCGGCACGAGGACGACGACCGCGTGCACGACGAGGGGGTGCAGGGGCAGACCCATGATCTCCATGGTTGAAGCGTAAATGAGATGGCCACGGCACGACTGTGAGAGGCCTGTGAGGGCGCGGATCGCGTACGCTCCCAGCAGCACCATCTGTCACACCCGCCACGCCGCTGCTGCCCGAAGGAGTCCAGCGATGGAGCCGTCGACCCGTCGACCCCGTACGGTCCGGCGTCGGGTGGCGGCCGCGCTGGCCGGTGTCCTGGCGCTCACCCTCCTCGGCTGGAGCGTCGCGCTGCCGGCGGCGGCGGACACGGTCGAGTTCACCATCACCGACCCGGACATCATCGAGTCCTCCGGTCTGGCCACCGACGCCGAGGCCCAGCGCTACTGGACCGTCAACGACTCCGGCGCCGCCGGGATCGCGTACGCGCTCGACGACCAGGGCGAGACCCAGGGGACGCTGGAGTTCCGGGTCGAGCCGGTCGACGTCGAGGCGGTCGC
This sequence comes from uncultured Actinomycetota bacterium, assembly GCA_963794405.1. Lineage (GTDB taxonomy): Bacteria > Actinomycetota > Actinomycetes > Propionibacteriales > Propionibacteriaceae > Microlunatus. The sequence goes on along the minus strand of CAWCDP010000009.1, from coordinate 884,463 downwards.
CTTCCACGAGGGCCGCCTGTACGTGGCCGACATCGGCGACAACCGGGCCCGCCGCGACAGCGTCACCGTCTACTTCTTCGACGACGCGGCCCCGGCGACGGAGCCGGTGGTCTACAAGGCCTACGACTTCTCCTACCCCGACGGTCCCCACGACGCCGAGACGCTGCTGGTCGACGGCGACGGGCGCCTCTTCATCGTCACCAAGGGCGTCGAGGGCGGCATCTACGCGGCACCGACCTCGCCGTCCCGGCAGGGCGTCAACGAGCTCGAGCGGGTGGGGGACGCGCCGGCCTTCGTGACCGACGGCACGGTGCTCCCCGACGGCCGGTTCGCGCTGCGGACCTACGTCTCGGTCGAGATCGTCGACCCCGACTCCTACGAGGTCGTCGCGCGAGCCGCCACACCGGCTCAGAAGCAGGGGGAGTCGATCACCACCACGTTCGACGGCAAGGACCTGCTGGTCGGCAGCGAGGGCAGGCGCTCGAAGGTGCTGCGCATGGACGTCCCGACCGCGCTGGACGCGGCCCCGACCCCGTCGGCGTCGCCGCCGAGCACCTCGCCCAGTCCGAGCGCCACCCAGACCCAGAGTCCCAGCGCGACAGGCGGTGCGGCGTCGCCCTCCCCCTCCGGCGGAGAGGACTCCGCCGCGTCCGAGGACGACGTGCCCGAGGACCCCGGCGCCTCGGCCACCAGCCGGCAGGGGACCCTCGCCGCTCTCGGGCTGGCCGCGGCCATCGCCATCGTGGCCGGCTCGGTCGTGGTGCTGATCCGACGTCCGTGACCGCCGGTCGGCGGCACCCGCAGCGCGCGGTCGGCCGTCACAGCCGGTCGATCACCCAGTCGATGCAGGCACACAGGGCGCTGACGTCGTCGGGTTCGACACTGGGGTACATGCCGACGCGGAGCTGGTTGCGACCCAGCTTGCGGTAGGGCTCGGTGTCGACGATCCCGTTCGCCCGGAGCACCCGGGCGACAGCTGTCGCGTCGACGCCGTCGAAGTCGATGGTGCCGACCACCGGCGATCGCAGAGCGGGATCGGTGACGAACGGCGTCGCGTACGGAGCCGCCTCCGCCCACCCGTAGAGACGACTGGACGAGTCTGCGGTCCTGGCCGCGGCGAAAGGGAGGCCGCCCAGGTCGTCGAGCCAACCCAGCTGCTCGCGCATCAGAAACAGGGTGGCGATGGCGGGGGTGTTGAGGGTCTGGTCGGCCCGGGAGTTCTGCACCGCCAGGTCCAGGCTGAGCGAGGACGGGATCCACCGGTCGGTGGCGGCGATCTCCGCCACCCGGTCCAGTGCGCGCGGCGACAGCAGGGCGAACCACAGTCCGCCCTCGGACCCGAGGCTCTTCTGCGGCGCGAAGTAGTAGACGTCGGTCTCCGCCACCTCCACCTGCGTGCCGCCCGCGGCGGAGGTGCCGTCGACCACCATCAGCGCGTCGTCGTGTCGGTGCCCGGCACCCGCCGGACCGGGGCGATGGCACCGGTCGAGGTCTCGTTGTGCGCCCAGGCGTAGACGTCGGCGTCCGACACCGCCGACGGCACGGCGACCGACCCGGGCTCGGCGGTGACCACCGAGGGGGCGGCCAGATGCGGGGCCGCGGCGACGGCGGCGGCGAACTTGGCGGAGAACTCACCGAAGCTCGCGTGGGCGCTCCGGTGCCGGATCAGCGAGCAGACAGCGACGTCCCAGAAGAGGGTGGAGCCGCCGTTGCCGAGCACCACCTCGTAGCCGTCGGGGAGAGCGAACAGCCGCGCCAGAGCGACCTTCACCTCGGCGACGAGTCGGCGGACGGGCGCCTGCCGGTGCGAGGTGCCGAGCAGTGTCGCACCGGTCGCGACCAGGGCGTCCAGGGACTCGGGGCGGACCTTGGCCGGCCCGGAGCCGAAGCGTCCGTCGCCGGGCAGCAGGTCCGTGGGGATCACCAGAGCACTCACAGCGACATCCTCCCAGCCCCGGCCGGCGCCCCGAGCGGTGCTCCGCGGCTGAGAGACTGACGCCATGCCCCTCTCGGATCTCGGCGGAGAACGCGTCGACTACGCCGGTGACCACCTGCTGGAGTCGGCGGTGCCGGCGGAACCGTACGCGCTGTTCCGGCGCTGGCTGGACGAGGCCTTCGCCGCCCGTGACCGGGGCGAGCTGGCCGAGCCGACCGCCATGGTGGTGGCGACCAGCGCCGCAGGTCGGCCCCGCGCGCGCACGGTGCTGCTCAAGGAGCTCAGACCCGACGGCTTCACCTTCTTCACCAACTACGACTCGGCCAAGGGTGCCGAGCTGAGTGCCGATCCGGCGGTGGCGCTGCACTTCGGCTGGCACGCGATCCAGCGGCAGGTCCGGGTCGAGGGCACCGCCGAGAAGGTCGCCGCCGGCCGAGTCGCAGGCGTACTTCGCGACCAGACCGCGTGGCTCGCAGCTCGGGGCCTGGGCTTCGGCCCAGTCGTCGACGGTGGGCTCGTTGGCCGACCTGCAGGACGCGTACGCCGCCGCCGAGGCCCGCTTCGCCGGACAGGAGGTGCCGTGCCCCGCGCATTGGGGCGGCTATCTTGTCCGGCCGGTCGAGATCGAGTTCTGGCAGGGACAACCCAGCCGGATGCACGACCGACTCGTCTACCGGCGGCAGGGTGACGCCTGGTCGATCAGTCGGCTGGCACCGTAGGACGCCGGTCTCAGGCGAGCTCGTTGAGCGTGATCACCACGCACCGCAACCGGCGTACGGCGTCGTCCAGCACGGTTCGGCTCGGATCGCCGACCGCGAGGAACCGCGACACGACGAGGGGCCCGAGGTCCACGAGCCGCGGGTCGGTGAGGGCCGCCTCGACGCCCGCCCGGTCGCCACCGGTGACCAGCGCGGTCAGGGCGGGTCGGTGGGGGAGGAGGACACCGGCGGCACCGTCGGCGGCCCGGTCCCACACCTGCTGGGTCTGGTTCCCGCGGCGCCGGGCGTAGCGCTGCTGCGACCAACCGCCGGCCTTGGTCGTCCCCTGGACGTAGCCACCTCCTGTGTCGGCCGCCACCACGCCGCCGCCCGCCACCACCGCGGCCGCCCAGCCGCCGCGACGGACGAGCAGGACGCCGACCGTACGGACGGCGCGGACCTGGTCGATCAGGCGCTCGGTCAGGCCGGCGGTCGACGAGCCGAGCGGGCCGTACGGCACCGCGAGCTCGGCCCGGGCGCCGTCGGCGGCGACGACGCTCACCACCTCGGGGTCACCGTCGGATCCGGTGAGCTCGGAGGTCAGCGACCCATGGCGTACGGCGAACCGGTCCAGCCAACCCGCCAGACGGTCGACGTCGACCTCGATCACGCGTCCGGCGGCGGGCATGCCGGTGAGGCTACCGAGCGGGTCGCCGGCGATCGCCGGCCCTGGGGCTCTGGGAGAGTGGGCAGGGTGACGGTTCAGGTTCCGCCCGCGGGCTACCAGCGGCTGGAGGCGGCCAGGGTGCTGGCGACCATCGAGCGTCTGCAGCGTCGGATCGCCGCCCGGTTCCCCGAGCGAGGGCTGTGCCGGGTGGCGGGTGAGCTCGTCACGGTGGCCGCGCAGGTGGCCGACTCGGCCTCCTCCTCCCGGCTGCGGCTGCGTCGCATCCGGGTCCTGTCCAGGGTTCTGAGCGTGGTGATCCTGGTCGCCACCCTCGTGGCGCTGCTGCTGGCGCTGGGGGACGCCCTCACCAACGGCCCGGCGCGCTCGTTCGAGTGGCTGCCACTGATCGAGACGACGATCAACGACATCGTCTTCGCCGCCATCGCGGTCTACTTCATCTACGCCCTGCCGAACCGGTTGGAACGCAGCTATCTGCTGCGGCAGCTGCATCGACTCCGGTCACTCGCGCACATCGTCGACATGCACCAGCTGACCAAGGACCCGGAGCGGCTCCGACCGGACTTCGACTCCACCAGCGAGTCGGTCAACCCCAAGCTCGGTCGCGATGGCATGGAGCACTATCTCGACTACTGCTCGGAGATGCTGAGCCTGGTCGGCAAGATCGCGGCCCTGTGCGCGGAGGAGAGCCAGGACGCGGTCATCCTCGACATGGTCAGCACGATCGAGACGCTGACCACCGGCATGAGTCGCAAGATCTGGCAGAAGATCTCGCTGCTGCCGGAGTCAGACGCCTGAGGAACACCACGGTCCGGCGCTCCGATCCGGCTCCAAGGGCTCCTGCGGTCCGACGGCTGACGAGCCCCAGACGCGACAAACCCGCGAACTGTCGTGGCGGCAGTGAGATCGGGTGATCTCGATGCCGTCCACGGTCGGGGGACGAGTCCGACGTTCGCGGGTTCGGGTGTTGGCTGTGGATTAGCCGGCCACTGCGGCCGACCTGATCACAGGTCGCGCAGCGGCCTAGCTGGCCGCCACCTCACAAGTCCGTGGATCATTCATTCGTTGGACCACCTCCCTTCCTGTGTACGCCCAAAATAGGCGCGGGTTCGCAGCTGGTCAACGGGTTTCCGCGAGCAGCTCAGGCGAGGATCACCTCGACCCCTCGAGCCTGCAGGGTGGCCACCATCTCCGCCGGAGCGGAGGTGTCGGTGATGATCGCTGACACCTCGTTGACGTGGCAGATGCGGGAGAACCCGACGTGGCCCAGCTTGGAGGCGTCGGCCACCACGACCGTGCGCTTCGCCTGGGTCACCATCACCCGGTTGATCGCGGCCTCGGCCTCGTCGTAGGTGGTGATCCCCGCCGCCGAGTCGACACCGATGGCGCCCAGGAAGCAGATGTCGGGGGTGAGCTGGCCGAGGGTCTCGGTGGCCAGGGCCCCGACCAGCTCGTAGCTTTGCGGCCGAGCCACGCCACCGCAGACGACGATCTTGATGAACGGTCGCACGGTCAGCTCGGTGGCGATGTTGATGGCGTTGGTCACCACCGTCACGCCGTTGTGCAGGGCCTGGGCGCCGGGGATGGCGCGAGCGACCTCGACCGTCGTGGTGCCGCCGTTCAGAGCCAGGGTGCAGCCGGGCCACAGCATGCCGACCGCGCACTCCGCGATCCTGAGCTTGGCCTCACCCCGGCTGCTCGACTTGTAGCGCAGCGGGAGGTCGTAGCTGGTCGTGTTCGGAACGGCGCCGCCGTGGGTACGCGACAGGAGCTGCTGGTCGGCGAGATAATCCAGATCCCGGCGGATCGTGGCGGCGGACACCCCGAAGTGGGCGGCCGAGTGCTCGACATCGATCCGACCATCCGAGACGAGCATCTCGAGGAGGGACGACAGTCGATCAGCCCGAGTCACAGTCGGCATGATATGTTCATATCTGCGTGTTTGGGAAGCAAAACAAACAACCTGAGACATTTCGGGAGCACTTATGACCTTCGTCGAAGCCGAGATCGCCTCCCAGCCAGAGTGCTGGCGACGGGCCGTCGACGTGGCCCGTGACCTGTCCGGCGCCCTCGGGGCACCGGGGGAGAGGATCGCCCTGGTCGGCTGCGGCACCTCCTGGTTCGTCGGGCAGGTGGCCGCCGGTTGGCGGGAGGCCGCCGGTCTCGGGGAGACCGACGCGTTCACCGCCTCCGAGGTGCCGGCCGGCCGACGCTACGACCGGGTCATCGCCCTCACCCGCTCGGGCACCACGACCGAGGTTCTCGACCGGCTCGCCGACGTCCGTGGTGAGGTGGCGACCACGGTCGTGCTCGGCGACCTCGACACCCCCGCCCCGGAGCTGGCCGACCGGGTCGTCGACCTGTCGTTCGCCGACGAGCGGTCCGTCGTCCAGACCCGGTTCGCCACCAGTGCCCTGATGCTCTTCCGAGCAGCCTGGCGTGGCGACACCGACGGAGTGGCCGAGGCGGCGGCCGAGGCCGTCGCCGCGCCTCTCGATCCCGCCTGGGCCGCGGCCGAGCAGAGCACCTTCCTCGGCCGGGGCTGGACCGTGGGGCTGGCCCACGAGGCGGCGCTGAAGTTCCGGGAGACCTCGTCCAGCTGGGCGGAGTCCTACCCGGCGATGGACTACCGGCACGGTCCGATCTCCATCGCGGCCCCCGGTCGGACGGTGTGGATGTTCGGCCCCCCGCCCGCCGGCCTGGCGGACGACGTCGCCGCCACCGGGGCGACCTGGATCGCCGACGAGCGTGACCCGCTGGTGCAGCTGGTGACGGTGCAGCGAGTGGCCGTGGCGCGCGCCCTGGCCCTGGGTCTCGACCCCGACACCCCGCGCAACCTCACCCGCTCGGTCGTGCTGACCGGCTGATCATGGTCAGCACCGAGAGCCCGACCGGCGAGGGGTCGGGGGGTGACGTCGTGGTCGCCGTCGACCTGGGTGGCACGCTGACCAAGATCGCGTACGTGAGCCGCGACGGCAGCGCCACCGACGTGCGCCGGGTGGAGACCGTGAAGGATGATCATGGAACGGTTCCGCCGGAGTGGCTGGCCGAGCTGGTGATCGGGTCGTCGACGGTCCGCCCGGAGCTGCAGGTGGTGGGCTACGGACTGGTCGCCCCCGGCATCATCGACGCGGCGGCCGGGTCGGTCCGGGTCGCCCCCAACGTGGGGTGGCGGGACGTCCCGATCCGTCAGGTGCTGGACACCCGGACCGGTCTGCCGGGGGCCGTCGGCCACGACGTCCGCGGCGGCGGCCTCGCCGAATGGCGCCTGGGACGCGGCGTCGGCCACGACAACGTCTTGTTCCTGGCCCTCGGCACCGGGATCGCCGGTGCCTCGATCGTCGACGGCCGGATGCTCGAGGCCGACGGTTACGCCGGGGAGATCGGTCATCTGCACGTGTCCGTCGCCGACCAGCCCTGCGCGTGCGGGGCGTACGGGTGCCTGGAGACGGTCGCCTCGGCCGCGGGCGTGGCCCGCAGCTACCAGCGCACCGCCGGTCTTTCGCGCAGTGCCTCGCAGGTGGCGGAGCTGGCTCGGCGCGGTGATCAGGCGGCTCTGCAGGCGTTCGCGGTCGCCGTGGCCGGGCTGTCGGAGGCCCTCGCCGCGTACGCCGCTCTGCTCGCGCCCGAGCTGGTGATCATCGGCGGCGGTCTGTCGGGAGCGGCCGATCTGATCATGGACGAGCTCAGCCGGGCCCTGGACGACCGTCTCTCGTTCCACCGCAGACCGCGGCTGGTGACAGCGACCCTCGGTTCGGACGCGGGCGTGCGGGGCGCGGGTCTGCTCGGCTGGGACCACCTGATCGACGAAGGGATCGCATGAACGAGACCGTCCTCCGGCTGCGCTGCCAGCACCTCGTCACCCACGAGCACGGGGTGCTGGACGACGCGGTCCTGGTCATCGCCCACGACGAGATCATCGGCATCGAGGCCGCCGGATCCCCAGCCACGCAGGAGATCGCGGGCTGGGTGGTGCCCGGCTACGTCGACACCCACGTGCACGGTGGGGGCGGTGCTTCGTACGCCACCGACGATCCGGCCGAGGCCCGTCGGGCCCGGCAGTTCCACCGCGAGCACGGCACGACCAGCACGCTCGCCAGCCTGGTGACCACCGATCTCGACACCCTGGCCGCCCAGATCGCGACCCTGCGACCGCTGGTGGAGGAGGGGGAGCTCGCCGGGGTGCACCTGGAGGGCCCGTTCCTGTCGGAGCGGCGCAAGGGCGCTCACGATCCGGCCCTGCTCCGCGATCCCGAGCCCGAGCTGATCACGAGCCTGATCGAGACCGCGGGCGGCGCCGTCACGATGATCACCATCGCTCCCGAGCTGACCGGTGGACTCGCCTCGATCGAGGCGACGGTGGCCGCCGGGGCCGTCGCCGCCATCGGTCACACCGATGCCGACGACGCGACGGTGGCCGCCGGTCTCGAGGCCGGGGCGACCGTGGTCACCCACCTGTTCAACGCCATGCCGCCCATCCACCACCGCGAACCGGGACCCATCCCCAGGCTGCTGTCCGACGACCGCTGCCTGGTCGAGCTGATCGCCGACGGCTTCCACCTGCACCCCCGGGTGATCGCGATGGCCGTCTCGGCCGCCGGTCCCGATCGGGTCGCCCTGGTGACGGACGCGATGGCGGCCGCGGGGATGCCCGACGGCGACTTCGACCTCGGCACCCTGCGGGTAGCGGTCCGGGACGCCCGGGCCCGCCTGGTCGAGCCGGACGGGACTCCTGGCTCGATCGCCGGCTCGACCCTCACCATGGACGCGGCGTTCGCCCTGATGGTCGACCTCGGCTTCTCGATTCCCGAGGTCGCGACCATGGCGTCGACCACACCGGCCCGCTGGCACGGACTCGATCGGGTCGGCGAGCTGGCCCCCGGGTTCCGGGCGGACCTGTGCGTGGTGGAGGATCAGGGGCGGCTGCTGCGCGTGATGCAGGCCGGCACCTGGCTCGGCGGCAGCGAGAGAGGGAACACCTGATGCTGGCCGGACTGCGCGAGGTCCTCGATCCGGCGGTGGCCGCCGGCACCGGGGTCGGAGCCTTCAACGTCATCTGCCTGGAGCACGCCGAGGGAGTCATCTGGGGCGCGGAGGCGGCGAACCTCCCCGTGGTGCTGCAGGTGTCGGAGAACGCGGTGCTCTACCACCGCAGCCTGGAGCCGATCCTGATCGCGACGGTGGCGCTGGCTCGCAACGCCGACGTCCCGGCTGTCGTGCACCTCGACCACGTCACCGACCCCGATCTCGTCCGCGCCGGGGTCGAGCTCGGCGCGACCTCGGTGATGTTCGACGGATCGCGTCGCTCGTACGAGGAGAACGTGGCGGTCACCGCCGACGTCGTCCGCCACTGCCACGCGCGGAACGTGCAGGTGGAGGCCGAGCTCGGTGAGGTCGGCGGCAAGGACGGGGTGCACAGCTCGACCGCCCGTACCCGGCCCGAGGACGCCACCGCCTTCGCCGACGACACCGAGGTGGACGCCCTCGCCGTCGCGGTGGGCAGCTCGCACGCCATGACCGAGCGGACCACCAAGCTCGACCTCGACCTCGTCACCCGGCTGCGGGAGGCCGTGGACGTGCCGCTGGTCCTGCACGGTTCCTCGGGGGTGCCCGACGACGAGCTGGTCCGCGCCATCCGGGCCGGCCTGACCAAGATCAACATCGGGACGCACCTGAACGCGACCCTGACCCGCACGGTCCGCCGGAACCTGAACGACCAGCCCCGCCTGGTCGATCCCCGTCGCTACCTCGGACCCGCCCGCGACGACGTGGCCTCCGAGGTCGAGCGGTTGCTCCGACTCTTGAGTAAAACCGCCTGACCCGTTGGGTCAGCGGATGGCCTCGAGGCGGTTCAGGGACTCCTGGCGCTCCGTCGCATGGTCCACGATCGGCTCCGGGTAGCCCCTCGGTACGCCGCCCGGTGCCTCCCACGGTCGGTGCAGGTGCGCGTCCGGCACGTCGGCGAGCTCCGCCACGTACCGCCGGATGTAGCGCCCGTCGCCGTCGAACTTCTCGCCCTGGGTGAGGGGGTTGAAGATCCGGAAGTACGGCGCCGCGTCGGTCCCGCACCCGGCGACCCACTGCCAGTTCAGCTGGTTCTGGGCGATGTCGCCGTCGCGCAGGTGCTCCATGAACCAGTCGGCACCGTGCCACCAGCCGATGTGCAGGTCCTTGATCAGGAACGAGGCGGTGACCATCCTGACCCGGTTGTGCATCCAACCCTCGGTGCGCAGCTGACGCATCCCGGCGTCCACCAGCGGGTATCCGGTCCGACCCTGCTGCCAGGCCCTCAGGTGCGCCGCGGTCATGCCACACTGGCCGGGCTCGTCCACGGCCAGCTGCTTGAACTCCGCGCGCACCGGCTCGGTCGTCGCGTGCGGCTTGTGCCAGAGCACGTCGGCGAAGAAGTCGCGCCAGGCGATCTGGCGGGCCAGTGCGCGCGCGCCGTCGGACCGCTGCTCGGCCAGGTCCTTCAGCACCGTCCGGGGATGCAGGTGCCCCCACCGCAGCGCGACGGACAGGTGCGAGGTGGCGTCGGCGCCGGGCACGTCGTGCAGCTTCGGGTAGGCGGCCACACCCTCGGAGTCCCGGGCCAGCCACGCCCGCCACCCCTCCCTTGCCTTGGTCTCTCCCGCCAGGCCGATCAGCTCGTCGTCGGCCCGCGGCAGGTCCACCCGGTGCGCGCTCGCCCGCCAGTCAGCACCGGAGACGCGGACCGCCGACGCCGGGTCGTGCACGCCGTGGTCGACCCAGGTCCGGTGGAACGGGCTGAACACCTGGAACGGAGTCCCCGACTTGTTGCGGAGGGTGCCCGGCGCGACCGCGTACGGGGATCCGGTCCGGACCAGCTCGTGTCCGGCCCCGACCAGGGCGTTCGCCACCCGCTCGTCGCGGCGCCGACCGTACGGCGCGAAGTCGGCGGCCGTGTGCACCCGGCGGGCACCGACCTCGTGGGCGACCCGCCCGACGACGGTCTCGGGGGTGCCGGGCACGACGCTGAGGCCGGGACCGCCGCCGCTGCGCAGATCGGCGTCCAGAGCGTGCAGCGAGGCGTGCAACCAGGCCCGGCGGGCGGTCCCGGCCCCCCGCAGCAGCACCGGGTCGAGGACGAACAGCGGAACCACCGCGCCGTCGTCCAAGGCGGCGCGGAGCGCCGGGTTGTCCGCCAGTCGGAAGTCTCGGCGCACCCACCAGATGGCGGTGTCGGTACTGGAACCCATGTTCTACCCTTGCACGGGAGCCGACAGGCCCAGCGGCGGCCGAACTGCGGCCGCCTGCGGTGGACCGGAGCGGTGTGAAGGAGAAGCAAGCAGCGTGAGCGACCTGATCGACACGACCGAGATGTATCTGCGGACGATCTTCGAGCTCGAGGAGGAGGGCATAGTCCCCCTTCGTGCTCGTATCGCCGAGCGGTTGCACCAGAGCGGTCCGACGGTGTCGCAGACTGTGGCCCGGATGGAGCGCGACGACCTCGTCAACGTCCAGGGCGACCGCCACCTGGAGCTGACCCAGGAGGGTCGCGCCCGCGCCACCCGGGTGATGCGCAAGCACCGACTGGCCGAACGGCTCCTGATCGACGTGATCGGACTCGACTGGGAGCTCGTCCACGACGAGGCCTGCCGGTGGGAGCACGTCATCTCCGAGGACGTCGAACGCAAGCTCGTCGATCTGCTGCACTCACCGACCGAGTCGCCGTACGGCAACCCCATCCCCGGCATGGACGAGCTCGGCGTGGACCGGCCGGAGGTCGACTTCCGGGCCGGTAACGAGCACCTCGACGCCGTCGTCCGCGACTCCCCCGACGGCAGCATCTCGGTGATCATCCACCGGATGAGCGAGGAGATCCAGAAGGACGTCGAGATGATGGGCACCCTGCGGCAGGCCGGTATCCAGCCAGGGGTCCGGGTGCTCGCCGAGTCCGGCGGTCTCGGCGTGCGGCTCACCCCGGCGGAAGCACCGGGCTGCGAGATCGATCGCGAAGCGGCCGCCCACCTGTTCGTCAGCCGGGTCTAGGCCAACAGGGCAGCCGGTCAACGGTGAGCGACGAGGAGATCGACTGGCCCCGCTACCTGGCGGACTTCCATCGGGACCGCGCCGGCGTCATCGAGGCGGTGCTGTCACGCTCGGTGGGGGGCGACCACACCCCCTACCGGTGGCTCGCCCGCGCCGTCGGCGGGGGCGCCGCCACCGTGCTCGACGTGGCCTGCGGGTCCGGTCCCATGTCCCGGGAGCTCTCTGGAGAAGGTCGCACGGTGATCGGGCTGGACACGTCGGCGGCCGAGCTCCGGCTGGCGGCCGAGCGGGGTCCAGGTCCGTGGATCCGCGGCGACGGTCTGCGGCTCCCGTTCCGGGACGGGTCGATCGACGCCGTGACCAGCTCCATCGGTCTGGTCGTGATCACCCCCCTCAGTGCGGTGCTGGCCGAGATCACCCGGGTGCTGCGACCGGGCGGGGTGCTGGCCGCGATCGCGCCGGCGGTGCGCCCGCTGTCACCGAAGGACCTGCGGGTGCTGGCCCGGATCAACGCCCGGCTGCGGGCCAAGCCGCAGTTCCCGGGTCCGGTCGAGCTGGCCGGGTTCACCAAGACGCTCCAGACGTACGGGATGCGCCGGGTCGAGGACCAGCGTGAGCGCTACCGCTTCCGGGTCACGTCCCGGGCCGACGCCGAGCTGGTGATGTCGGCGCTCTACCTGCCGCAGACCCGGTGGTCGCGGGTGGAGTCGGCGATCGAGCTGCTGCAGGACCGGGTCGAGCGCAAGGGGTCGGTGGACATCACCATCCCGATGCGGCGTGTGGTGGCCATCAAGTAGCGCGCGGGAATAGGTCGGCGGGGCGCTTTGGTTGAACCTGTCGTGCCCGGTGATCCCGGGTCACCACAGCGCACTACCGACCGACCGAGGAGCAACCGAGAACATGGCGACGATCGACATCAACGCCGACAGCTTCGAGCAGACGATCACCGACAACGAGATCGTGCTCGTGGACTTCTGGGCCGACTGGTGTGGGCCGTGCAAGCGGTTCGCCCCGATCTACGACAAGGCCTCCGACGAGCACGGCGAGATCACCTTCGCCAAGCTCGACACCGATGCCAACCAGGCGCTGTCCGGCCAGCTCGGCATCGAGGGCATCCCGACCCTGATGGCGTTCCGCGAGGGCGTGCTGGTCTTCAACCAGGCCGGTGCACTGCCGGGACCGGCTCTGCAGCAGGTCATCGACGCGGTCAAGGGCCTCGACATGGCCGAGGTGCACAAGCAGGTCGCCGACCTGCAGGCCGCAGCACGGCGAGAAGTAACCCCTTCAGCACCCGTTCCCGCCGGACCCGGCGGGGTCATCCCAGATGCCGGGCGTCGTTGAACGCGACCAGCTTCCAGGCTCGGTGACCCGCCGGGCTCTGCTGGTGCTGCCAGTGCGTGATGCTCGCGTTATCGGTCGCGAACGTGGTCCGCACGCTCGTCGGCCCGAGCCCGAGGGCGAGGTAGAACGACGCCTCGATCACGCCACCGTGGGTGACCGCCACCACCCGCTCGCCTTCGTGGCGAGTGATCAGTCGCGACAGCGCGGCGCCGGCCCGGACCACGAACGTGGCCCAGCTCTCGCCGCCGGGGGAGAACAGCTCGAAGGGGTCCGGGTCCGAGCCGTCGGATGCCGACGGGTAGGTCGCCCGCCATTCCGTGAACGTGAGGCCGTCGGCCTCTCCGGGCCGCAGCTCCTGGAGGTCGTCGTCACCGACCGCCGGCAGGTCCAGCGCCCGGGCCACGAACTCGCTCGTCTCCAGCGCCCGAGGCAGGGTGCTGGTGTAGAGCACATCGGCCTCGAACCGCTCGGCTGCCAACCACTCCTCGAGCCGTCCGGCCTGTTCTCTGCCCAGGTCGGTGAGCCCGGTGTCACCCCGCATGCCGCCGACCACCGGCGACACGTTGGCCACGGACTGGCCGTGCCGGATCAGATAGAGCTCGGTCATGATGGTCGTGACACTAGTGCTCACGGCCGGCTGCTGCGGATTCCCACAGGCGACCGGCCCAGTCGCTGTGTCCGAGCGTGAGGGTGCCTTGGTTGGTGGTGATCATGATCCAGCCGTCGGCTGATCGCCACAGGTAGGTGCCGGGTTCGGGTTGGCGGGCGCGCCAGGACCCGACGGTCTTCGCCCGGTGTTCACAGCGGGCCAGGGGGCCGAGGTTGTGCATGCCGGTCTGGCCGGGTGGTCCGTTCGTGTCGTACGGGGCGGTGTGGTCAAGATCGAGCCGGTGGCTGGTCGGGGAGTGCGGGAACACCGATCGTGGGTGGCGGATGGCCATGGCGCGGCGGAGCCGGAGGGGGATCTCGTAGGCGTCGGCCGGGGCGGTGGCGGCGGGGTCGGTGACCGGTCGGACCTTCACGTTCGCCTCGTGCTGGAGGAGGAACCGTTGCAGCTGTTCGAGGGTGATGGGTCCGTCGTCGGTGCGGACGACGCCGTGGTTGAGGCGCAGGGTCTCGTCGGTGAGGTGGACGTGCATCACCACCGTCGGGGTGCACGCAACCAGCTGGGCCGGCGTGAGCGGTCGCCAGCCAGGCGACCGGAACGCCGACGGCCACGACTGCTGCACGGCGTCGGTGTCGGCGCGGGTGGGGACGCTGTCGGTGCCGGCCGTGTCGGTTGGTCGCTGGTTGGTCTCGTACCAGGCCAGGTCGTCGCGGTCGGGCTCAGACTCTGAGCATCCGTCGACCAGCCGGTCCTCGTCCTGCTCGTCGTCGGTCCGCGGCGTGTCCCACCACGCGTCGTCGTCTGGTCCGGGTTGGTGGTAGTTCCCGTGCTGGGCGGTTTCCCAACCTGCGGCCGGGAGGTCGTCGGCCCACGGGTCGGTCGGGTCGTCCTGGTGGGCGGCGACCTTCTCCCACGGCTCCCGGTGCGGGTCGGGGTCGTCGGCGTGCCGGGCGAGGAGATCGGCCAATCGGGCCGGATTGGCGATGATCCCGATCGCTTTCGACATCCGCACCGGCAAGGGGTCTTCGTCGCCGTCGTCGGCCAGGCACTCGGCGACGCGGTGGTAGAGCGCCAGCATCATGGTCACGTCGCCGGCTTCACCGCGGGCGATCAGGGTCCGCAGCCCGGCCTCCGACGGGGTGGCCCGGACTTCCCGTTTCGCTGCGGCGAGTCGTTCCCGTTCCCGGTAGGTGGATGCGTCGACCTGCAGCATGGTGGCGTCCAGGGCTTTCAGGAATGTCGGCCACGGCAGCTGCTCCACCCAGGCGGCCGTCTGCTGGTCGACTTCGGCGGCCGCCGCCACCCCGAGGTGGGCGGTCAGGGTGGCGATCTGTCGGGCCTTCCAGTGGTGCACGTCGCCGGCGACCACGCGTTCCCACAGTCGGGGGAGTCGGTGGCGGATGGTCAACGCGTCCGCGATCCAGGACCGGACGGACTGGGTGGAGGCGTCGAACGGGCCCACCAGCCCTTGGGCGGCGAACTCGGCCACCGGTGGGCAGCCGACCGGACCGAGCTGCACCAGACTCTCGACCAGCAGCCCGCCGTCGGGATGGTCGACACTCGAGTGCGCGTCCGCCCAGGCCGCGGCCACCAGCAGCTTGCGACAGCCCGCGATCCGCGAGTCGCGCTCGACGTCCGCGGCGAGGTCGGTCAGCGCACGGGAGTCACCCAGCGCCGCCTCCAACTCACCCTCGAACATGCTCCGATTCTACCCGAACAAACGTTCGATATACAGACTTTGTAGGTCTGACTTTCCTCGCTGTGCTTGGGAAGTAGCGCCACGCTCCGTGATGAACTCCCACCCCTGAGTTGCGGTGCCGACCACGACCCGGCCGTCGGGGCAGCCCGCGCCGAGGCCTAGCTGCCCGAGGTCGATACTGACCGGGTGACTACCCCCGTACGGTCGCTGGACGACTTCTTCCCGACCTACCTCGCCCTGCTCGAAGCCGCTGACGTCGACGGCCTCGGTCTGCTGTACGCCGAGCAGGCCGTGCTGACGTCGTTCGGCGGTCCCGAGGGAACCACCTGGTCGGTGGGACGGGACGAGATCGTCGCCGGCCTGGCCGCGGCCCTGAAGGACTTCGAGATCGTCGTCGAGGTGCCGTCCTCGGTGCCGTACGAGGTCCGCGGGGGCACCCTGGCGGGCCGACTCGGGACCTTCGAGTCGACCATCCGACCGCGCGCCGGGGGACCCGAGACGCAGCTCACGGTGCAGGCCTTCGAAGTGCTGGCCCTGAGCCCGACCGCGGGTTGGCAGTATCTGAGTGATCAGTCCCAGGTGCTGAAGGTCACCACGCCCCCAGCCCGCCGGACCTGATGTGCTCCACGAGCTCGTCGTCGCTCCGCGGCGTCGCCGTGATGTCGCGGACAGCCTGGCTCTCCTCGGGGGTGAGCGGGCCGAGGACCCCCTCGAGGGCACCGGTCGGGTCGGCGGTCACCGCCGCCCGGAAGTCCGGGTCGCTCAGGAAGCGCTCACGCAGCTGGTCGTAGCTGGCCTGGCGCGCGGGGTCAACGGGCATGTTTTCTCCTCAGGGGGGCGGCGGTGAACTCGATCAGCCGGTCGAGATCATCGTGGCCTATTTCGCCGTCGGACAGAAGATGTGCGTGCGTACGAGCTCGCGCCAGCTGCAGATGAATCAGCGTGCAGACCTCGCCGATGGCGGGCGCGAGGTCCTCGGCCACGAGCCGGCGACGGTCCAGCGGGTCCTCGGCCGCCTGCTGCAGACGCTCGACCAACCGAGCGCGACGCTCGCTCGGCAGACCCTGCAGGGCCAGCGCGGTCGCCAGGGTGGCGGTCCGACGCCGTAGGTCGGACGTGCGCTCGCCGACCAGCTCGGTCACGTCGTTGAGGTGCTGACGGGCCACCGCCAGCTCGTGACCGAACGCCCGGGCGGACGCGATCTGGGCCGCAGAGCCCTCGGCAGCGACCGCGGCCAGCTCGGCGAAGCCCGCCAGCATCGCCCCGCTCCGGGCGCCGATGCGGGAGTCGACCTCGCCGGGGGTCGTCGACACGCTCAGCGGCTCCTCGCTGCGGAGCTGGCCGTCGGCGACGGTGGCGAACATCTGCCGGTAGAGCCGGGTCATCCGGGTTGTCGGACCCGGGCCCGCGCCCTCGCCGACGACCTGGGTCGCGGTGACCAACAGCACCTGGACGCCGACCATCACGTCGCCGTCGCCGCGGTCGGTCCACAACGCCGACGGGTCGCCGTCCATCAGGTCGTCGAGGACGTCGAGCGCGAGATAGGTCGCGGCGGCGGCGGCCAGCAGTCCGCTCGGCGGCAGCGCACCTCTCGCTCAGACAGCGATGCACCGCCACCGGAACGGCCAGTGCGGCCACGGTCTCCGGCGGCCGGGTGGCCAGCAGCCACCCCAGGTGGTCCACGGCGTCCCTCATCAAGGCAACGACTCGGTCGCCGCCCCTGTCCCCGACGACGCCGTCCCCGACCACGCCGTCTCCGGCCAGGCCGTCGCCGATCAGGGCAGCGGACAAGGCGTCGACGGCCGCCGGTCGCCAGTCGGCGGTCACGCGCCGACGATGGTCGCCACGGCCCCCGGCAGGTCTTCCAGGGCCGTGGTCATCACCAGCGGATGCGACATCATCGCCTGAGGATCGACGACGGCGGAGTCGAAGAACGTCGCCAGCTCGGCGTCGACGACGCGGCGGACGTCATGACCGGCACGCGGACCGTGCCGCAGCCCGAGGCCGAACAGCGTCGCCGCCTCCTCCCGGCGGCCGAGTGCGGCCATCAGGGCGCCGTAGCCGATCACGATCCACGGATACTCCCCTCGGCTTCCGCACCGCTCGGCGGTGGTGAGGGCGGTGTCGAGGTCGCGCCGCGCGCCGTCGAGATCGCCCTCGACGAGGTCGAGTCGAGCGAGCCCGGCGAGCGTCTGCGGCGCGCCGGGGCCGAGGTCTCGGGCGGACCAGAGCGCGATCGAGCGGTCGAACCACATCCGGGCTCGCCGGTGATCGCCGGCCGAGAGGTCGAGATCGCCCAGCCGGGCGTGCGGGGCGGCCGAGAGCCAGTCCAGCCCGATGCGCTGCAGCCGCTCGATGCACTCCACGTAGCGCTCTCGCGCCAGATCGACGTCGCCGGCCGCCGTGGCGACGTCTCCGCCGTTGCCGAGCGCGTAGAAGAGGGTCTGCAGGTCACCTGAGGAGCGGGCGAGCTCGATCGCCTGCGCGGCCCGCTGCACAGCCGTCTCGTGCGTCCCGTCGGCGGCGTCGAGCATGGCGACCAGCGCCAGCAGGCGGGAATGGGCCGACGGATCGCCGAGCTCCTCGCCCAACGCCTCGTCCAGCCGGCGGCGGGCTGTCTCGGCGTCACCGACGTAGAAGTCGAGGAAGGCAGCCGTCTGCGCCGCGTACGGGCGGGTGGCCGAGGGCCGGTTCGCCGAGCGGGTCAGCAGCTGGTCGAGCCACCGGCGTCCCTCGGTGATCCGCACCGACCACCAGTAGAGGATCAGCCCCGCCGCGAGCTGTTGGGCGACGTCCAGGGCGTCCGGGTGGTCGAGGCCGCGTTGCAGCAGGCGGCGGATGTCGGGGAGATCCGGCTCGAGTCCGGAGGGTCGGGCGCCGGCGAACAGTGCCTGGACCCGCCCGAGGACGGCGAGATCCAGGGCCGCGTCGGCGGCGTCCGCGTCCGCCGGGCGGGGCATCGTGCGGCCGTAGGAGCGGACCAGCGGGAGCTGGGTGAGACGGGTCGCTCCCGAGCTGTCAGCCGTCGTGCTCGCGAACCCCGCCTCCACCAGCTCCGCGGCCGTGCGCGAGAGCGGGGCGGTCCGACCCCAGCAGGCCAGCAGGTCGTCGTACGGAGCGCCGGCAGCCCGCTGGGACAGGATCGCGAACAGGTCCGTGGCGTCGGCGCTCAGCCGAGCCCGGGCGAGCTCGAAGCAGGCGCGCATGGAGCGGTGCCGTCCGATGGCCCGTCGCGGATCCACCAGCGCCTCGATCGGATCCTGCAGCGACCGCAGCAGCACGGCCGGTTCGAGATACTGCAGCTGGCAGGCGGCGAGCTCGAGGGCCAGCGGGATGCCGCCGATGAGGGTGGCGATCTCGTCCAGGGACCTCTCGCCGTCCACCCGGACCCCGCGGCGCTCCGCCGCCGCCACCAACAAGCGCGAAGCGGCACTGTGCCCGTTGCTCGCCGTCGGGTCGGGCCCGTCGGCGCCGAGCGGACGAAGCCGGACGACCCGCTCGGCCGAGAGCCCGAGCTCGGTCTGGGAGGTGACCAGCCAGACGACGGACGGACAGCGCTGAGCGAGCTCACCGATGGCGTCGGCCGCGTCGGCGATCTGCTCGACGTTGTCCAGCACCACCGTCGACGCCGTCCCGGCGAGCTGGGCGGCGACAGCCGCCACCGGGTCGTCGCGATCGGGCACCCCGAACGACCCGGCCAGGTGCAGTGCGAGCCCCGCCCCGGTGCTCAGGGCACTCAGGTCGACGAAACCGCGGCAGGGTGTGCTCGCGCGTCGGGCGGCCTCCACCGCGCAGCGGGTCTTGCCCATGCCCCCCGGCCCCGTGATGGTGACGACCGGTTGTCCCGCGTCCACCGCCGCGACGATCTCCTCGATCACCCCGTCCCGACCGATGAGGTCACCCCCGGGCAGCGGCAGCGTCGGGAGCACCGTCGAGGACCGGCGGGGGGCGCCCAGCCTGACCGGTGGGAGGCTGGCCCCGGTCAACCGGTAGTAGCTGGCCTCGACGTCGTCGTGGTCGAGCATCCGCCGCTGCAGCTCGGTCAGCTCGGGTCCGGGGGCGACGCCGACCAGCTCGTCGAGGTTCCGCCGGGCCTCGGCGACGGTGTCCAGAGCCGCGACCGGGTTGCCGCTGAGGTAGTGGGCGCTGGCCAGGTGGAGCCAGAGCCGCTCGTTCGTCGGTTCCTCGACCAGCAGGGCCCGGATGGTGCCGAGCTCCTCCGCGGTGACGCCGAGTCGGACCTGGGCGGCCACCCGCTCGACCCGGGTGCCGCTCAGCAGGTTCTGCAGCCACTCCCGACGTGGCCGCAGACCGTCGAAGTCGCAGCCGGCGAACGGCTCACCGCGCCACAGGGCCAGGGCCTCGTCGAGGCGCGCGACCCGGACCGCGTCGTCGGTGATGGTCCGTGCATGCGCGACCAGAGCCTCGAACTGCAGGGCGTCCACGCGGTCGGGCGCCAGTGCGAGAACGTACCCGGCGGGGCCGGCGTGGCTGAGGTCGATGCCGTTCACGGCAACCATGCTGCGAACGCGCTTCACGTACCCCTGCAGGGTCTTGCCCGCTGTGCGCGGGGGGTCGTCGGGCCAGAGCAGGTCGACCAGGCTGTCGCCGCTCACCGGGCTCCCGGCGCGCAGCGCCAGCAGGCTGAGCACGGCGATCTCCATCGACCTGGTCAGGGGGACGATGCCGCCGGCCCCACGCACGATCACGGGTCCGAGCACGTCGACCCGCTGTTCCCACCTGCTCACCGTCACCGGCTCATGTCCTGCCTGTCGCCCCACCGCCCCCACTGCGCCCCTGAACATAGCCGCCCCCACCGTCGTCCCACCGGCGTCCCACCGCGGCGCGGTCCCATGGTTCTCGACCAGTCACCCGGCGCGGAGTCGCCGTCAGCGAGGAAGCAGGAGCCATGTCCGCTCAGCTCTACAACATCGGTCCCGACGCCATCGCCGATCCGGGCGTGGCCGGCGGGCCGGGTTTCACCCTGTCGCGTCCCGAGTGGATCGCGATCCAGGCCTACAGCACCGACGCGTTGGCCCTGCCGACGACGGCCGACGCCTTCCGCAAGTCGCTCGGCGCCGGTGCCCCGAAGGACCTGTCCGACTTCGACAAGCTGATCGAGGCGTACGTCGCCGTGAACCAGCACGT
Organism: uncultured Actinomycetota bacterium; assembly: GCA_963794405.1. Lineage (GTDB taxonomy): Bacteria > Actinomycetota > Actinomycetes > Propionibacteriales > Propionibacteriaceae > Microlunatus. Next base: position 864,336 of record CAWCDP010000009.1, on the reverse strand, counting down.
GACGACCTGGACCACCAAGACGTTCCCGGCCTCCGTCGCGCTGGCCTCCGACGTCTACCAGTACGGCACGGTCAAGGCGCCCGTCTACTACCCACGGATCCTCGACGAGGCCAAGATCCTGGAGCGCAACCCCGACGACGAGCAGGCCAAGACGGCCCTCAAGGCCATGCTGGACAACCTGAAGCGCGATGCGGACCAGAAGTCGGCCAAGGCCGGCGAGGTATCGACCGCGATCGGCACCTTCGCCACCGACTCCGAGCTGGACAAGGTGACCCTCGTGGGCGCCGACGGCAAGGGCGGGCTGGTCTCCTACTACGACAAGAAGTACGGCTCCACCAGCGCGGAGGTCAAGAAGCTGACCGACGACATCGCCGAGCAGAAGGAGATCCTGAAGTCGGCGAACGACGAGTACGACCACGATGTCGTCGTCGCGGCCACCTCGCCGACCTACGCCTGGGTCTGGCCGCTCGGCACGATCGCCGCCGCCGTGGTGGCCGGGGTCTACGGCAAGCGGGCGACCGACGCCCTGGACCGGGCGCGGGCCGCCCAGGCCAAGATCGACCTCCTCGCCGACAAGCTGGCCGCCGACGCCAACCTGCTGGTTGCCATCCACAACGCCGAGGTGGGGGCCGGCAGCATCGTCCGCGGACTGACCGAGGCGCTCCCGGTGATCCAGAAGATCCAGGGCGTCTGGGGTGGCATCGCCGCGGACCTCGGTGCCATCTCGGCGCTGATCGACGACGACATCCGCAACGTGCCGCCGATCATCATGGGTCTCGGTGTCGACGAGGCGATCAAGTCCTGGCACCAGGTCGCCCTGCGGGCGGACGCGTACCGGGTGAACGCCTACGTCAAGGAGGCGCCGGGCCAGATGTCGATGGCGGCCTGGAAGCTGGCCAACCAGGTCTCCTCCGTCCGCACCGTCTCCCAGCACGCGATGGCGGCCTGAGATGACCGTGCTCACGCTGGCTCCTCGGCGGCAGCCGGTGCACGCGCTGCCGGAGCCCGACTGGGCCGAGTTCTACGCGGGCCTGCTCGCCCGGGCGAATCTGCCCGATCCCTCCTACACCGTGATCGACGCCCACCACGCCGTCTTCCAGGCCATGTACCTGGACCTGGCCGACATCAAGGTCCAGCTGGTCCGCGCCGGCGTCTCGCCGCCGTTGATCACGATCGTGGCCGACGTGTTGAACGTGCCGGCCGGGACCGGGGTCTGGCTCACCTCCGGGGTACTGCAGATCCAGGCCCGGCGGGTCCAGGTGGAGCAGGAGCTGCAGGTCACCCTGGACTACCGCACGTCCACCACGGCGGGGCTGCTCCTCTACTGCGCCGAGCTCGCCGGCACCGTACGGGTGGTGGCCGTCCGGCCCGGGATGCCCCCGGAGGTCTTCGACCTCGACACGGTCGTGCCCCTTGGGGGAGTGCACGTCCGCTGCGTCGACGGTCGGCCGACGAGGTCGGAGGTGACCTGGGCCCAGGGACTGCCGATGGACGTCCCCGACTGGTTCGAGCGGGCCATGCGCACCGAGTTCGTGGTCGGCTCGCTGCTCTACGACGCGCACCCGGAGCTGGCGATCTCGCAGTTCGGTTGGCTGAAGAACTGGACCGGCTACCAGGCCTCCCTGCTGGGGTTGTTCCTGCAGAGCTCGGCGCTGCTGGCCCTGCTGACCGCGCGGGTCAAGGCCACCGCGAACGGCACCACCTTCGTGCCCTACCTCAGCCGCACCGTCTACGGCGATCTCGCCAAGGCCTACGTCGCCGAGGCGAAGCAGTACGAGGCGGACTTCCGGGCCCTGCAGACCCAGCGGGTGGTCGATGACCAGTTCCTCGCGTTGGCGAAGAACCTGTTGGCCAACAAGACGTACGAGAGCACGTACGCGCAGCAGCTGCTGGATCAGGCCCGGCGCAACTTCGAGCACGCGGTCGCGGCCGGTGACGAAGCCGAGAAGACGCTGTCCGACGCCCAGCTGAAGGCGTCGCTGGTCAAGATCGACTTCGAGGAGGTCGGGATCCCGGCCTGGCGACGTGAGCAGATCGCCAAGGCGGTGATCGAGATCGGCACGGCGGTGGTGACCTTCGCGGTCGGCATCGGGGCGATGTTCGCCGGAGACCCTGCCGGGGGTGGCGCCGCCGCCGGCGGGGCGATCGAGGCCGCCAAGTCGGCGGAGAAGGCGGCCAAGACCGGCAGTGAGATCGCCCGGCTGGCCAAGCAGCTCGCCGAGACGATGGAGAAGCTGAAGCAGGTCGGGGAAGCGCTGGCGAAGGTGGCCGAGCTGGCCAAGACCGTGATCACCGTGGCCGGCGACCTCGATCATGCCCAGTCCTACGTCGCGAAGATGCGCGAGATGAGTGCGGAGCTGGGGGGCGCCGACCTCACCGCCACCTACGAGTGGCAGGTCTACCAGCAGGCGGCCGACGCCTCGCTGGCCGGCCCGGTGAAGGAGGGCATCGAGTACGCCGAGGCACTCAAGCTGTCCGTCGATGCGGTGGCCGTCTACGGGCAGGCACGGGCGGCGGCCCAGGTGGCGGTGATCGACGCCGGACAACGGTATGCCGTGGTGAGCCTGCAGCAGCAGCTGGCCCGGCGCCAGCAGGCCGAGATGCAGGCGTACGTCGACTCTCTCGAGAAGGGGTCGAAGGCTCCGGCGGCGTTGCTGCAGCGCTTCTACGAGCTGTACCTGAACGCCAAGACCGGTTTGTTCATGGCTGCACAGGGCTATCGCGACTCCTACTACTACTGGGCGCTGCAACCGTCGTTGATCAATCCCTCGATCATCGACGGCGTCGACGGACTGGACACCGGACTGAAGGACTTGACGAACATGGTGATGGACAACCGCGCGGCCCTCGAGCACTTCGACCCGCCGCCGCAGAAGATGACCGACAAGCTCTACTTCCTCGACGACCCACGGGTCATCGACGCTCTCGCCACCGCCGGAGAGGCGCGCTGGGTGCTGCCGGCCGACGCGAACGGGTTCACCCGCTTCGATCGGGTGCGGCTGACCACGGTCCGCATGTGGCTGGAGGGAGCGCAGCTGCCGGACGGGGGGACCCTGGACGTAGCGATGGCGACCCAGGGTAACTACCTGGACCGGCTGGGCGGCAAGTCGTACCAGTTCACCTCGAAGCCGCTGGTCCGCGACTTCCAGTACCGGGTCAGCCACTCCCACGACAGTGGCGCAGCCTGGATGTTCCCGAACGGGACGTACGGCTACATCGAGGTGGATGGGGTCGTCGACGACGAGGTCAGCTACGCCTACTTCCAGCCGACACCGTTCGCCGAGTGGCACGTCAAGGTCACCGGCAACAGGCTCGATCTGTCAGGTCTCACCCGTGTGGTGATGCAGTTCGCCGGCTCGGTCATCCCGCGGGCCTGAGCCGGTCAGCGGGATCGTCGCAGCTCGGGGGAGCGCGGCGATCCCGTCGGTCGACGGCTGGGGGGATGGGGGTCGTCGACCTCTCAGATGGTGCGTCTGCGGGCCTTGGACCCGGGGGCAGGGCCCGCAGGCGCGCCACGGGATCGTCCGGCGTCTCCTGCCGCTGCGCTCGATCGATACCGTGGCCACGTGCGATCCGGTGGCCATGACGTCTCACCTGCGGGCCGGGCAGCAGCGGCGTTGGTCTGCCTGGTGATCGCCACCTCGGCCGCGAGCGGCTGTTCTGCTCCCAGCGACTCGGGCCGCGCCGATCAGCCGACGGTCGCCGCTTCGGTGGCGTCGCCCGGCTCCACCTCCGTGGCGTTCGAGGACGTCACCTTCACCCAGATGATGCTGGCCCACGATCGCCAGACCGTGCAGATCTGCGACCTGCTGCTGGCCAAGTCCGACATCGATCGACAGGTACGCGTCCTGGCCGAGCAGATGAGGCGTACGCGGCTGCCGGAGATCGACCAGCTGGCGGGATGGTTGGCGCAGTGGGGGCTCGACGAGTCCCCGATCGAACACGCTCACGCCGGCCGCACCCACGGCCTCCTGCTGCCCGGGCAGCTCGCCGCGTTCGAGCGCGCGGCCGGACCGGCGGCGCAGCAGGCGTTCGTGGAGACCATGATCAGCCACGACCGGGGGGCGCTGGAGATCGCGACGACCGTGCTGGCGACCGGCACGGATCCCGGGGTGAGCAAGCTCGCCGAGTCGACGTCGGTGACCGCCAAGGCGGAGATCGCCCAGCTAGAGACGATGCTCGGTGGGTGAGGCCGGGCCGTTGTGCGCGCCCAGCCCCGACCGGGGTGGTCCCCCACTTGGCGAGGCGAGGCATCCGGGACCGGTAACCTTGGGCCGTCTCGAACGGCGACGTGTACGCCGACGGGACCGGCCCCCATAGCTCAGGGGATAGAGCAAGGGTTTCCTAAACCCTGTGTCGCAGGTTCGAATCCTGCTGGGGGCGCTGAGCAAGACACCTAGTCAGACCAAGTTCGACCAGTGACCGCGGACAGCGGCGCGTGCTCCTGACCACAACGCCGGGGACCCCAGCCCGCCGTGCCGCAACGGTCTGCGAAGAGGCGAAGATGTCTATCTGACGTCGGTGATGATCCCTGTCATAGGGATCCGCAATCGATCTGGGCTCGAATAGGTGCTGTAGATGGTCATGTTGCTGAGGTTGAAGACCGCAGTGACGACGTGTCCATCGTCGCCCATCCATGACGCCATGTAGATGTCGACCGCGATGACAGCCATGTCGTAATCGTCGGTAGCGACCCAGGGATTCGTCGGATCGAGACTTCTTGACGTCTTCTGTCGCTCAGAAAAGAAGTCTATTTCGATGGCAGTTCCGGGAGGCGCTCCAGTTTCGTACGTGAAAGCGATCGTCTTACCCACCAATGGATTACCCATGTCCGCTTCCACCTGAACGGTACAGCTTTGTCCATCCAGTGCCCGGCACGATCGTGCCCCCGGCGGACCCCAGCGCGCCCTGCTCCGGGGTCCGCCGCGGCTCGAGCTAGCTCGGGTCGGTCGTCAGTGCGTCTTCACGGTCTGCACGGCGACGGTGAGGTTGCCCTGCTGGGCGCTTCCCCACGCGTACACGATGGTGTCCTGCCGCTTCTTGACCTGCACGTCAGCCGGGCCGATCACCGGAGCAGTGGTGCGGTGCAGAGCGACGGCGAGGGTGTAGGTGCCCGCCTTGACCTGGGTCTTGGACTGGTGCGGGTTCTTCAGGTTGCGCATGGAGAGCTTCCCGTTGGCGAAGACGTCCACGCCGGGGGCGGCGGCGACGTGCCGCACGATGAGTCGACCTTTGCCCTTGTGCGGTCGCTTGAGGGAGTTGTTGTAGAGGGTCGCGGTCGGTGTCCCCTTGGCGGACAGGTGAGCCACGATCGTGTAGTTGCGCTTGGTCTTCAGGTGCACCTTGACCGGACCGATGATCGGGTTCTTGTCGTTGGTCGCGTTGGCCGCGGCGATGGTCACCGTGTACTTCCCGGGCTTGACCTTCAGAGGCCCTGCGAGGGTGCCGGGCTGGAAGTTGTCCAGGATCCGCTTGTGGTTGAGGTAGACGTCGACGGGCACACCGGGAACGGCGTGCAAGATCGACACCACAGCTTTCTTGGAATGGTGGTGGTGGGTAGCCGCCTGGGCGGGGGCCGTGAGGCCGAACACGGTGATGATGGCGGTCGCCAGGGCGGCGAAGAGCACTTTGCGCACCGTACCTCCTTCGGGTTTCTGGGACGCGGGTTTGCGGTCCTCGGCTTGCTTCTGGCGATGCTGACAGACCAGATGCGCAGTCGGTCCCGATGAGCAATACTTCGCCAGGAATCCCAACTACAGAGGGAGATCGGCGGTCGGCGCCGGCGCGGCAGAGGCCGCCCGGAAGCCTCTCCGAGCCCGTGTCGTGATCGCTGTCAGCTGGCGTGCGTGACGATCCCGTAGTCGTGGATCTTGCGGTAGATCGTTGCCCTGGACATGCCCAGCGCTCGCGCCGCCTGGGCCTTGTTGTCGTGGGCGTCGGCCAGGCACTTGACGATGGCGTCGCGCTCGAGGGACTCGAGCGGGCTCAGCACCCGTCGGCTGACCGAGTGCGCCTCCGCCGGGAGGTCGTCGGGTTCGATGATGCCCGTCCTGCGGTACTTGACCACCTCGCGCAGCAGGTCCTGGAGCTGGCGGGTGTTGCCGGGCATGTCCATCCGCATCAGCATGCGCAGGGCGGTCGGTGAGCAGCTGAGCTGTCGGCCCTGGGACAGCCTGGACAGGAACAGGTTCGCGAGCGGCGGGACGTCCTCGCGGTGCAGCCGGAGTGGTGGCAGCTCGACAGTGGTCGGGAACAGCTGGAGCAGCTGCAGCAGCGCCTTGCTGTGGGTGCCGATGGACAAAGTGACGGCGACCCAGAGCGGCCCGATCTGGTCGGATCGCGTGACCGCGCTCAGGGCCGAGGACAGCGCGCGGAGACGGCGTACGTCCAGGGAGTCGAGGTGTTGGATGACCAGGGAGTCGGCTTCGCCGGCGACGGCTCGTCGCACACTCGGCATCCAGTCCGGGTCACCCTGCTCGGCGGCGGCGTCCACGACCACCAGCCGACCGACGGGTTGACGGCGCAGCTGCACGGCGGTCAGCACCGCCAGCTTCCCGACCCCACGCTCTCCGGCCACGGCCAGCCACTGACCTGAGCGGAAGGCGCGCTCGACCTCTTCGCAGGCCTTCAGCCAGGGCGGCCCCGATCCGACCAGGCCGGGCAGGGGCAGGTTCACGTGGCGGAGGTTGCCGGGCTCCCGGCCCGGCGCCTCCAGCTTGACGTGGGCGACGATGCCGGCCAGGCGATCGCTGCGATCGACCGGTCGGCTGAACATCCGCGCCGTCTGGCCCGAGGGCAGGTGGACAACGAGGGAGCTGGGCCGACCGCTGGTCAGGATCTCGCTGGCCCGGGTGAGCAGGGCCGACTGGTCGTCCGGGTCGAGCACCGTGCGCGCGAAGTCGTTCAGCATCACCACGTCCCGGTTCACGGCGAAGACGATGCCGGTCCGCCGGGCGCAGGTGCGCAGGTACTCCTTGAACAGACCCAGCTCGGTCGAGCCGGAGCTCGTCAGCAGAGACTGCCGGATCTGCTCGGCGGTCGTCTTGGCCAGCGTGAGCAGCAGCGCACCGGCGTCCCGCCGCCAGCAGGTGAAGTCCACCGCACCCACCAGGCGACCCGTGATGGGGTGATGGATCGGCACGCCGGCGCAGGCCAGGTCCTCGAGGTGCTCGGCGTAGTGCTCGTGGCCGAACACGTGGGTCGGGCCGCCCATCTCCAGGGCGGTGCCGATGCCGTTGGTGCCGACGAACTTCTCGGCGTAGCTGAAGCCGGGGGCGAGCAGGACCCGGTCGAGGTGGCTCTCCAACGCCCGGTCACCGGTGATCCGGGAGAGCACCAGACCGGTCGGATCGGTGAGGATCACGCTCACCGACTGACCCTCCAGCTGCTCGCCGAGTGCCCGCAGCACCGGCAGCGCGCTGCGGGTGAGCCGGGTGTCGAGCTGGACGTCGGGCTCGTACGACATCTCCAGCTTGTCCGCCGCCACGTGCAGCTGCTCGGACCGGCGCCAGGACGCCAGGATCGCCTCGCGAACCGTCAGCGGCTCGGGGGTGTCGCGGGTGAGGAAGCGCTCCCGGCTCTGGGCCACCAGGTACTGGGCAGGGGCGACCCCGGCCGACGGCACGCTGGCCCGATCCAGGCTCGACGTCACTGCAACACCCCCCGTTGGGTTGCTTCCGAGCCTCGACGAGACGCCGACGCTGCCGTCGCAGTCTCGCGCATCGAAGCGCCGGTTCACTGTCTCATATTGAGACAGCATCGCGTCAGGCTCGGCGTAACGTCCACTGCGGAGGTACGCGATGACGGCAGCCGAGAGCGCCCGAGAAACCGAGACCTACAACCCCTGGACCATCGTCAATCTGGTCTTCGGCCATCTGGCCGACCAGGGCCTGCACCCCGTCCTCGGGGAGAGCGGTGACCCGGGAGCAGCCGCCTCGGATCTGCTCAGAGCGCTCGGGATCGAGCCGTCGGCGGAAGGCAACCGCGAGGTCGTCCGCGACATCCGTGCCCACCTGGAACAGATCCGCACCGTGATGTTCGAGCAGTAGCTGTGTTGTTCGAGCAGTAGCGGGCTCCGCTGCAGATGACGGACGACGAGTCCGCCCCTGTCTCAATGTGAGACCGGAGAGTGGTCCCGAATGGGCTTCCATGGCCAGGACGGACCACCGATCCTTCGAAGGGAAATGTCTATGACGCGACAGAGTGTGGCCAAGGCGCACGAGAAGATCCAAGAGCTGGCGTGGGAGCCGCTCTACCACGAGCCCGTGAAGCACTACGGCACGGACTACACCTTCCAGAAGGCGAAGAAGAAGGACCCGCTGAAGCAGGTCCTCCGCTCGTACTTCCCCATGCAGGAAGAGAAGGACCACCGCGTGTACGGCGCCGCCGACGGCGCGATCCGCGGCAACATGTTCCGCCAGGTCCAGCCGCGCTGGCTGGAGTGGCAGAAGCTGTTCCTCAGCATCATCCCGCTGCCGGAGATCTCCGCGGCCCGCGCGATGCCGCTGCTGTTCCGGACGGTGCCGAACCCGGAGCTGCACAACGGGCAGGCGATCCAGATGATCGACGAGGTGCGGCACTCGACGATCCAGCAGAACCTCAAGCGCCTGTACATGAACAACTACATCGACCCGGCCGGCTTCAACAGCAGCCTGCGCAACTTCCAGAACGACTACTGCGGCACCATCGGTCGTCAGTTCGCCGAGGGCTTCATCACCGGTGACGCGATCACCGCGGCGAGCATCTACCTGACCATCGTGGCCGAGACGGCGTTCACCAACACGCTGTTCGTGGCCATGCCGGCCGAGGCCGCCGCCAACGGCGACTACCTGCTGCCGACGGTCTTCCACTCGGTCCAGTCCGACGAGTCCCGCCACATCAGCAACGGCTACGCGACCCTGCTGATGGCGCTGGCCGACGAGGGCAACCACCAGCTGCTCGAGCGCGATCTGCGCTACGCCTGGTGGAACAACCACCGGGTGGTCGACGCCGCGATCGGCACCTTCATCGAGTACGGCACGAAGGACCGCCGCAAGGACCGCGAGAGCTACGCGGAGATGTGGCGTCGCTGGATCTACGACGACTACTACCGCAGCTACCTGGTGCCGCTGGAGAAGTACGGTCTGGTCATCCCGCACGACCTGATCGAGGAGTCCTGGAACCAGATCTGGAACAAGGGCTACGTGCACGAGGTCGCCCAGTTCTTCTGCACCGGGTGGGTCGCCAACTACTGGCGGATGGACCCGATGACGGACAAGGACTTCGAGTGGTTCGAGTACAAGTACCCGGGCTGGTACGACAAGTACGGCGCCTGGTGGGAGAACTACAACCGGCTGTCGACCCCGAACGGGCACCATCCGATCGTGGCCGAGGACGTCGACTACCAGTACCCGCACCGCTGCTGGACCTGCATGGTGCCGTGCCTGGTCCGTGAGGACATGGTGATGGCCGAGGTCGACGGGCAGATGCGCACCTACTGCCACGAGGCCTGCCGGTGGACCGACGTCGAGGCGTTCCGGCCCACCTACCAGGGACGCGAGACCCCGAACATGGGCTCGCTGATCGGCAAGCGGGAGTGGGAGACGCTCTACCACGGCTGGAACTGGGCCGACGTCGTCTCCGACATGGGCTACGTCCGCGACGACGGGCACACGCTGGTCGCCCAGCCGCACCTGGACCTCAACCCCAAGAAGATGTGGAACCTCGACCACCTGCGTCGGATGCCTCCGCTGCAGAGCCCCAACGTGTTGTTGAACGAGATGACACCCGAGGAGCAGCAGGCCTTCCATGCGAGCTACATCAAGGGAGGTCCCGCCGGCCGGCCGGCCCCGGCCGAGGTCTGATCGCCCACTGCTCCTGGCAATCCGGGACCGGGAGGAGCGTCGGCACCGCTGACGCTCTTCCCGGACTCCCACCGCGAGAATTGTTGGAAGGGTGACATGGGGGACACGCACGTCGTGCGATTCGAGCCGGTAGGCATCGAGATCGAGGTCGACGAGGACCAGACGGTGCTGCGGGCGGCCGCGCAGCAGGGCATCACGCTGATGCACGGCTGCAAGGAAGGTCAGTGCGCCGCCTGCAAGTCGTTCGTGCTCGACGGCGACGACATCGAGCTCGACAAGTACTCCACCTTCGCGCTGCCCGACTTCGAGCTGGAGGAGGGCTACACCCTGCTGTGCCGGGCGCACGTCTTCGAGGACGTGACCATCGAGCTGCTCAACTACGACGAGGAGATGCTGCACTCCGGCCATCCGATCGTCGAGGCGGTGGCCGAGGTCGTCTCCAAGGACCTCGTCACCCAGGACATGCGCCACCTCGTCCTCAAGCTGGTCGAACCGACCGACCTCGCCTACTGGCCGGGACAGTACGTGGACATCGCTCTGCCGGGAACGGAGGAGACCCGGTCCTTCTCGATGGCCAACGTCTCCACCAAGGAGAACGGTCAGCTCGAGTTCGTCATCCGGTGCTACCCGGACGGCAAGTTCTCCAGCTTCTTGGACTCCGAGCTCGCCGTCGGGGACCGGCTCGACGTCACCGGCCCGTTCGGGGTCTTCACGCTGCGCGACGGGCGCGACTCCGACGCGGTCTTCGTGGGCGGCGGCGCCGGCATGGCGCCGATCCTCTCGGTGCTGCGTTTCCTGGCCAGCAAGGGAAGCACGCGCAAGGCCACCTTCTACTACGGGGCCCGCACCCAGCGCGACCTGTGTTTCGAGAAGGAGCTGTACGCGCTGTCGGAGACGCTGCCGAACTTCACCTTCGTACCGGCGCTGTCGGAGCCGATCGCCGACGAGCCGTGGGACGGCGAGGTGGGTCTGATCACCGCCGTCGTCGAAAAGTACGAGACCGATCTGTCGGCCGCCGACTCCTACGTCTGCGGGCCGCCGCCGATGGTCGAGGCCGCGATGGATCTGCTCGCCCGCCTGGGCGCGCCCGAGAAGAACATCTACTACGACAAGTTCACCACCACCGGCTCGGCCTGAGCCGGGACGGAGAGAGAGCGAGGCGGTTCGTCCATGACGATCGAAGCAGAGGTCATCGAGCGCAGCTCCCCGAAGCCGGAGTTCACCGACGCCGAGGCCGGCGCCAAGGTGTTCCCGGACTCGACGCTGCGCCACTACAACTACTACACGCCGCAGAAGCGGAAGCAGACACACTACGAGGACGTCACCGTCGAGGTGCAGCCCGACCCGAGGCACTACCTGGCCCAGGGCTGGCTGTACGGGTTCGCGGACGGTCGCGGCGGTTATCCGCTCGACTGGACCGCGCTCAAGGCGTGGGGGGTGGATCGGCCCGAACCGGAGCGTTATCCCGGCTCCGGCGGCAAGGGCTACGAGTGGCCCGCCCACGGGTGGCACGAGTTCCGCGATCCCAACGAGGAGTGGGAACTCACCTTCTACCGCAACAACTCCGACGTGGTCCGACAGATCACCCAGAACGTCGAGACGGCTCGCGAGACCAAGGCGTTCACGCAGTGGAACCGCAACTGGATCACCTTCGTGGAGCGCAACGTCGGAGCGTGGATGCACGTCGAGCACGGACTCGGCCTCTACCTGTTCGCCAACGCCCAGCGCCGGGCTCCCACCAACATGCACAACAACGCGATCTCGGTGAACAGCATGCACCGGATCCGCTTCGCCCAGGACCTCGCGCTCTACAACCTGACCCTGAGCACCGAGATCGAGGGCTTCGACGGCTCGGCCCACCTGGACGCCTGGAACAACGATCCCGCCTGGCAGGGCGTCCGGCGGGTCGCCGAGCAGCTGACGGCGATCGACGACTGGGGCGAGGCGATCTTCGCCGCCAACATCGTCTTCGAGCCGCTGGTCGGCGAGCTGTTCCGCAGTCACCTGGTCCAGCAGGCCGCCCCGGGCAACGGCGACTTCGTCACCCCGACCGTGGTCGGGGCCGGCGAATGGGACTACGCCGCCCGCGACCTGCGGTACACGAAGGCGATGTTCGAGCTGCTCACCAACGACAAGGAGTTCGCCGACCACAACAAGGCACTGATCGGTGACTGGCTGTCGATCTGGGTGCCGCGGTGCCTGGTTGCCGCCAGGGAGCTGTCGCCGCTCTGGTCGCAGCCCGACGCCAAGCCGCCCCGGTTCGAGGACGCACTGGACAAGGCCAAGAACCGCTTCAGCCAGATCCTGACCGATCTCAGTCTCACCGACCCGAAGGAGCTGTCCCAGTGAGCTATCAGTCTACCGAAACCCGGTACGCCACGACCGAGAGCGCCTTCAAGGCGGACAGCACCCCGTCCAACATGTGCGGCGTCACGTTGATGAACAACCAGATCGGTTCCGTCGTCGCCGAGGTGATGTCCAGCAAGGAGGGGGTCACCATCACCCGCCTGCCGTCGATGATCCGGGTGGACTGCACCAACCGGATGGACTTCGTCTACGACGAGATCTCCGAGGCCCTCGGTGAAGGTGAGGGCTTCTACGACGCCGCCGAGTTCGAGGAGAACATGTCGACCCACTACGGCCGGATGATCCACGAGGACGACCGGACGATCATGTTCGCCAATCCCGAGGATGCCGCCGAGTACATCGGCTTCGACCTCAAGACCTACGACAAGTAACCCACCCCACCCACCCCTACGGACCGCGACTCCGGGAGGACACGATGTACGAGAAGAACGGCGAGAAGTACTTCATCGTCGACAGCCACACCCACTTCTGGGATGCCAGCCCGGACAACTGGGTGAAGGGGGCTGAGAACTACGCCAAGGGCTGGATCGAGTGCTTCCACGCGTACCAGAGCCTGGGCCCGCCCGAGACCCACTGGAGCATCGAGCACTTCTACAAAGTGACCGAGGAAGAGGCGATGAAGGACCTCTTCGAGGACGGGCACGTGGATGTGGCGATCTTCCAGTCGACCTACCTGAAGGAGTGGTACGCCACCGGCTTCAACAGCGCCGAGCAGAACGCCGCCCTGGCGCGAAAGCACCCCGGCAAGTTCATCACCAACGGGCGCTGGGATCCACGCGAGGGCGACGAGGGGATCAAGCAGCTGGAGCGGGACGCCAAGGAGTACGGGCTCAAGGGCGTCAAGCTCTACACCGCCGAGTGGCGGGACGGCTCCCGTGGCTGGACGCTCAAGGACCCGGAGGCGTACCGGTTCCTGGAGAAGAGCCAGGAGCTGGGCATCAAGAACATCCACGTCCACAAGGGCCCGACGATCTGGCCCCTGGACAAGGACGCCTTCGACGTGGCCGATGTCGACCACGCGGCGACGGACTTCCCCGAGCTCAACTTCATCGTCGAGCACGTGGGGCTCCCGCGGATCGAGGACTTCTGCTTCATGGCGACGCAGGAGCCCAACGTCTACGCCGGTCTGTCCGTGGTCATCGGTGGGTTGATGCACGCCCGACCGCGGTTCTTCGCCAAGGTCATGGGGGAGCTGCTGTTCTGGGTCGGTGAGGACAAGATGACCTTCGGCAGCGACTACATGATCTGGACACCCCAGTGGCAGGTGGAGGGGTTCGTCGACTGGGACTACCCCGACGACGAGTTCTCCGACTACCCGCGGGTGAACGTGGACACGAAGAAGAAGATCCTCGGGCTGAACGCCGCCAAGCTCTACGGGATCGAGGTCCCAGCGGAGTGCCAGATCGCCGACGTCACGGCTCCCGCCTCGCAGGAGGACGCGCAGCTCGTCGACGACGGGGTCAAGGTGTGACGGCTCGACGCTCCCAGGTCATCGCCGCGCTCGGGACCGTCCGCGATCCCGAGCTCGACGAGCCGTTGACCGATCTCGACTTCGTCTCCTCCTGCGTCGTGTCGGCGGCGGGGGATGTCGTGGTCCGGCTCCGGCTGCCGACCTACTTCTGCGCGCCCAACTTCGCTTATCTGATGGTCGCCGACGCTTACGACGCCGTCAGCGAGGTAGCCGGCGTCCGGCACGTCGAGGTCCTGCTCGAGGACCACTTCGCGTCCGACGTCATCAATGCCGGGGTCGCGGCCCGGTCCGGGTTCGTCCAGGCGTTCGGCGAGCTAGCCGCCGACGAGCTGGGCGGACTCCGGACCGACTTCCTCCGCAAGGCCGTGCTGGCCGGTACGGATCGGGTCTGCCGCCCTCTGGTGGCCGCAGGCCGCACGCCCGAGGAGCTGCTGGCTCTCACCCTCGGCCAGGTCCCGGCGTCGCCGGACCTGGATCGGCTCCGCGATCGTCGCGCGGAGATCGGGCTTCCCGTCGATGACGCCGCCCCCCTGCTCGTCGACGTCCTCACCGGCGCCCGGGTCGAGTTGGCGGCGGTGCCGCTGCACCTGCGGCGGGCGCGGTTGACGGGCGTCAACATGGAAGGCAACGCCACCATCTGCGGAGGCATGCTCCGGCACCGCTACGGCCTCGACGAGCCGGCACACCCGATGCAGGTCGAGTTGGAGGAGGTCTGAATGAAAGCCGTCCGTCTGCACGCGTACAACCAGCAGCCACAGATCGACGAGGTCGACGAGCCGAAGGTCGTCGGCCCGCTCGACGTGGTGGTCAAGATCGGTGGGGCCGGCGTCTGCCGCACCGATCTGCACATCATCCTCGGGCAGTGGGACGACCGGATGCACCCGGCGCTGCCTTACACGATCGGGCACGAGAACGCCGGCTGGGTGCACGCGGTGGGTTCGGCCGTCACCAACGTGGCGGTCGGCGACACCGTGATCCTGCACCCGACACCGACCTGCGGTCTGTGTCGGGCGTGCCGGGCCGGTCAGGACATGCACTGCAGCAACAGCGTGTTCCCGGGTCTGGACGGCACGGCCGGGGGCATGGCCGAGTACCTGCTGACCTCCGCCCGGGCCTGCGTCAAGCTCGATCCCGGCACCCGGCCCGAGGACGTCGCCGCCCTCGCCGACGCCGGCATCACGGCCTACCACGCGGTGCGCAAGGTGGTGCCGCTGCTCTACCCCGGGACCACCTGCGTGGTGGTCGGGGCCGGCGGGCTCGGTCACATCGGGATCCAGTGCCTCGCGGCGCTCACCGCCACCACCATCGTGGTGGTGGACCGCAACCCGGACGCGCTGGCTCTGGCGAGCGAGCTCGGTGCGACGCACACCGTCGTCGCCGACGGCAAGCAGGTGGAGGCGGTTCGCGATCTCACCAACGGGGCCGGCGCCGATGTGGTGCTCGACTTCGTGGCGGAGGAGGGAGCCGAGAACGAGGGCTTCGACATGACCGGCGCCGGCGGCTCGTACAGCGTCATCGGCTACGGCGGCACGCTCAGTGTGCCGACCCTCGACATCGTCTCCACCGAGCGCAACGTCATCGGCAACATCGTCGGCACCTACAACGAGCTCGCCGAGCTCATGGTGCTGGCGCAGACGGGCAGGGTCACCCTGCACACCAAGATCTACCCGCTCGACGCCGCCCAGGACGCCCTGGCCGATCTCGATGCCGGCCGGGTCCGGGGACGAGCGATCCTCGTCCCGTAGGCGCCCGCCGGATCCAGAACTCAACTCGCATCTTTCAAGGAGGAACGATGGCCAAGGATCTACGGTTCGGCGCTGAGGCGCGGGCCCTGTTGTTGTCGGGGGTCGACCAGCTCGCGGAGGCCGTCAAGTCGACGCTCGGCCCGAAGGGTCGCAACGTCATCCTGGAGAAGATCACCGGCTCGCCGGTGGTCACCAACGACGGAGTCACGATCGCGCGGGAGATCCACCTGAGCGACCAGTTCGAGAACATGGGCGCCCAGCTCGTCAAAGAGGCCGCCATCAAGACCAACGACATCGTCGGTGACGGCACGACGACGGCGACGGTGATCGCGCAGGCCATCGTCCGGGAGGGCATGGCGGCGATCAGCCAGGGCGGCAACCCCGTCCTGGTGAAGCGGGGCATCGATCTGGCGGTCGGCAAGCTGGTCGAGCGCCTGAGCAAGGCCGCCCACCCGGTCGTCACCGCGGCGGACTACTCGCGGGTGGCGACGATCTCGGCGAACAACGACGAGGTGGTCGGATCGGTGCTGGCCGAGACCCTGCACACGCTGGGGGACAGCGGCATCGTCACGGTGGAGGAGTCGAGCACGTTCGGCATCGGGGTCGAGTTCGTCGAGGGCTTCGAGTACGACAACGGCTACCTCTCGCCGTACCTGGTGACCCACCCGGCCAGTCTCGAGGCGATCTTGGACGATCCCTACATCCTGTTGTGCAGCGAGAAGATCACCAAGGTGCAGCAGCTGATGCCCATCCTGGACAAGGTGATGCGGGCGCCGAAGCCGTTGGTGATCGTAGCCGAGAACGTCGAGGGCTCCGCGCTCAGCATGCTGGTGCACAACCACGTCAACGGCGCCTTCACCTGCGTGGCCACCCGGGCGCCGGGCTTCGGCGACCGGCGACTGCGCAAGCTCGAGGACATCGCGGCGATCACCGGCGGCGAGGTGTTCAGCAAGCACTCCGGCTTCAGTCTGGAGACGATGACCGTCGCCCAGCTGGGGCGGGCCCGGCAGGTGCGGGTGACCGCGGAACGCACCACGATCGTGGACGGCGGCGGCTCGTCGGAGGGCGTGGAGTTCCGGGTGGCGCAGCTGCGTGCCGAGCTGGAACGGGCGACGTTCGGGATCGACGAGGAGGTGCTCAGCGAGCGCATCGGCTCGCTGACCGGGAAGGTCGCGGTGATCAAGGTGGGCGCCCCGACCAACGCCGAGCTGGCCGAGCTGCAGCACCGGGTCGAGGACGCCCTGTCGGCCACGAGGGCCGCCATGGCCGAAGGCATCGTCGCCGGCGGCGGCGTGGCGCTGATGCAGGCCGCGCCGGCCCTCGACGACCTCGACGTCGCCGACGACTACGCCACCGGGGTGGAGATCGTGCGCCGGGCCCTCACCGAGCCCGCGTACCTGATCGCGGCCAACGCCGGCTACGACGGCCACGAGGTGGTGTCCCGGATCGCCACGCTGGGACCCGACGAGGGCTTCGACGCCCTGGTCGGTCGCTACGGCAACATGATCGAGTTCGGCATCATCGACCCGCTCCGCGTCTGCCGCTCGGCGCTGCAGAACGGTGCCTCGGTGGCCGGTCTGCTGCTGACCACCAACACCCTGATCGCCGAGGAGCAGACTCCGTGGGGCGGCAGCCGGGCGCTGATGACCGAGTTCGGTCAGCTGGACGAGGGTCTGCACCAGCCGTCGCCGGACTCGAGCACCCCGCAGTCGCTGGGTCTCGGTCCGTCGGTCGGCTGAGTGGCCCGACGGTGAGTGCGAACGGGAGCAGCGCGGCCACCGCCGAGGTCGTCCGGCGGCTCGACGACTCCGAAGCTCTGGCCCTGGCCGGGGTCGTCGAGGTGTTCGACGACCTGCAGACCGTGCTGCGGTGCTGCGAGCGGTTGGTCGTCGAGCTGGCCGAACGGGACCAGGGCGGATCCGCCGAGCCCGATGCCGTCGTCATCGAGGCGATCTGGACGACGGCGCTGCTGTCGTACGCGCGCTGCTTCGGCCCGGGCGGCGCAGGCGGGGTGCTGAGCGAGGACGACGTGGCGACAACCCACAGCAACGTCGACGAGGTGAAGAAGTGGCACCGCCTGCTGCTCGGCCTCCGGGACCACTACGCCGACCCGGCGGTCAACCCCCGGGAGCGGTTCTCGGTCGGGGTGACCCAGGACGCCGACGGAGCGGCGAGTGGCCTGGCGATCACCTCGGCCCGGCAGCCGCTGGTCGACGACCTGACGGTGCGGCAGACCGGGGCGATCGCGTACGCCCTCAGCGGCATCGTCAACCAGCGCATCGAGACCCGGCAGCAGGAGGTCTTCACCGACGTACGCAACCGGTCCCGAGAGCAGCTCAACGCCCTCGAGGCGCTGGAGGTGACCACCGACTCCGACGGCGCCGGCGTCGGCTGAGGCATGCTCGACACCAGAGCCCGCATCGTCGGGGTGGCCACCGTCGGGGGCCCGCTGGCCCTGCTGGGGCCTGCCTTCGTCGCGGCCATCGCCTACATCGACCCTGGGAACTTCGCCACCAACATCACGGCGGGGTCGGGCTACGGCTACCTGCTGCTCTGGGTGCTGGTGGTCAGCAACCTGATGGCGATGCTGATCCAGTACCTGTCGGCCAAGGCCGGTATCGCCACCGGGAGGAGCCTGCCGGAGCTCTGCCGGGACAACTTCTCACCACCGGTCACCCGCGGTCTGTGGCTGCAGGCCGAGCTGGTGGCCATCGCGACCGACCTGGCCGAGGTGCTCGGCGGGGCCATCGCCCTGCGGCTGCTCTTCGGCCTCCCGCTCCTGGTCGGCGGGGTGATCACCGCGGCGGTGGCGTTCGCGCTGCTCGGTCTGCAGACCAGGGGTGTCCGACGGTTCGAGGTGGTGATCACCGGGATGCTCCTGGTGGTGCTGATCGGGTTCGTGTACAGCCTGGTGATCGGCGGTGTCGACGTCGAGGCGGCCGTGGCCGGACTGGTGCCGCGGTTCGAGGGCACCGAGACTCTGCTGCTGGCCACGGGCATGCTCGGCGCGACCGTGATGCCGCACGTCATCTACCTGCACGGAGCCCTCACCCAGTCCCGGTACGTCCGACGCACGGAGGCGGAGCGGCTGGCCCTGCTGCGCAGCCAGCGGGTGGACGTGGTGGCCGCGATGGGGCTGGCCGGTCTGATCAACCTCTCCATGCTGGCCGTGGCCGCCGAGAACCTGTCCGACCTGCCGGTGCCCGTGGACACGATCGAGGGTGCCTACGCCGGGATCGGGGCCACTCTCGGGCCGACCGCAGCGGTGCTGTTCGGGCTCGCGCTGCTGGCTTCGGGTTTCGCGGCCTCGGGGGTCGGCACCCTGTCCGGGCAGGTGGTGATGCAGGGCTTCCTGCAGCGGCGGATCCCGCTCGTGGTGCGCCGGCTGGTGACCCTGGCTCCGGCCCTGGTGATCATCGCGGCCGGGGTGGACACCACCGCGGCGCTGGTCATCTCCCAGGTCGTGCTCTCCTTCGGCATCCCGTTCGCCCTGATCCCCCTGGTCATGCTCACCCGGCGCGCCGACCTGATGGGCGCCCTGGTCAACCGTCGGCACACGACAGTGGCCGCAGCGCTGGTGGCCACGGTCATCACGGGTCTCAACGTGACGCTGATCGTGCTGACCGTGCTCGGCTGAGCACGTCAGTCAGACCGGGAGCCCGCCGAGCTCGGCCAGTCGCGCCACCCCGGGACCGACGGAGCGCCCGAGCCGGCCGACGACGTCGTCCAGATCGGCCGAGCCCGGGTGCTCGGGCGCAATCCGTGCGGGGTTCACCGCGACCCGGTCGGACCATGACTTGATGTCGGGCTCGGCGGAGAACGCGGCGGTGTTGCGGGAGCCGCGGACGTTCATCTGAGCCCAGTCGGTCAGCGTGTTCCCGTACGAGGACGGCGGGCAGAGCCGGTTCTTCTCCGCATCGCCGACGCGGGTGGCCTCGACGTAGCCGGCGACCGCGGTGCCGAAGCAGGGGAAGCCGGCTCGGACCGGTTGCAGCGTGATCATCTCCGGACCCCAGATCGGCACCAGGGGCGGTCTCTTCAGACCGTCCGCGGCGCAGTTCACGACCAGCGCGTCGTCGGCCACCGCGACCGATCCCTCGGCCAGGTTCAGCCGGCCGCGACCCGCCACCCGGAGGTGCCCGAGCCGGACCACCTGCTCGATGCTCCGCAGCAGGTCGAGCTCCCACCGGCCCAGGGTGGGTGCCTTGGCCATCGTCGGGGTCACCGAGGGGTCGATCCGCAGCATGATCTCGGCGTCCTCCAGCCGGAGGAAGAGCTCCGGCAGCGAGCGGGCCTCACCGGCCAGGCGCATCAGCTCGGCCACCATGCCCAGGTAGATGACCGGATCGGGCTGGATCAGCGCCCGGTTCAGCATCCACGGGTCACGCGGTCGCACCCAGCAGATCGCGTCGGGGTCGACGCCACGGCCCAGCAGCCAGATACAGGCATCCGTCGCGGTCTTGCCAGAGCCGACGACGACGTACTGGCTGGTCGTCTCCTGCCAGCCGGGAAGATCGTTGACCGGGATGACGCGGACGCCGTCGCCGACCTCGAACCTCGGTGGCGTCTCGGCCGGGATGTCGGGCGCGAGGTAGCGGGCGTCGACGACCCGGCACCGTTCGGGCACCTGGAAGCGCTCACCGGACTCGAGCGCGACGAACGCGCGACCGCCCACGTAGTCGCAGCCCGGGAAGAACTCGACCCGTCCCGAGCCGATCATCCGCTCGGCCAGCACCTGCTCGTAGTAGGCGCAGATGGTCGCCTGGTCAGCACGCTCGTGCAACCCGGCTTCCGGACCCGTGGTCTGCCGGCGGCCGCCGCCGAGCACCCGGGACGCGACGCCGTAGAAGTTCGAGGACTGGTGCAGCCGGACGAACGGGTAGGCGTGTCGCCAGTGCCCGCCGACACCGTCCCGCCGGTCCACCAGCGCCACCCGGACGTCCGCGTGGTCGATCAGCACGTCGACGAAGCCCATCCCCATCGCCCCCGCACCGACCACGAGGTAGTCGACGTCCACCAGACCGGGCACCGGACCACTCAAACACAGCGTGCTCGCCACCGCCAGGGCCTCGGTCGAGGGGTCAGCCGTTCACGGCCTGGATCTCCACCGCTGCGAGGTTCCAGCGATCGGTGACGGGCAGGTCGTCGGTGATGGTGACCAGACCCGCGATCGTGGTGGGTGCGGTGGTCGACTGCACCCAGAAGGTGTCGCCCGGCGCTGTGGCGAGCCATTGTTGCTGGAGAACCTGTCCGGCCACCGGTCTCCGGGCCACAGCGCCGTCCCAGTCGTTGCCGGTGGCGAACACCCAGGAGGCCGCCCGGACGGCGGGCAGGTAGATCGAGGGCTTGCCCGACGGCGCGCCGGTGGCGCCGGCGACACCGGTGCCCTTGGCGTTGCGGAATGCCATCACCGTCAGGGCACCCGTGAACCCTGCGCGCGCAGGCGTGGCGGTGACCGTCTGGTTGGTCAGCCGGCCTCCGGCTCTCGCCGTCCAGATCTCCGCTACCCCGTGCTGGGTGTTCGAGCGCTTGACCAGTGTCCAGGTGACCCCGGCCCCCCTCACGGTCGCCGCCTGAGCGGCGGAGTCCGGCCCGTCCATCGCGACGAAGGCCACCAGCAGGTCGTTCGCGTACGCCGTGGTGAGCGCTGGCGAGGTGAGCACTCCGGTCCCGGTCTTGGCCAGCTTCTTCTCGATGATGATCGTGGACGGGGCCGGTCCCGAGTTGTCGACCGCGACGCGGATGGCCGCGGATGTGCCGGTGTTCCCGGCCGCATCGGTGGCCTCGCCAGTGAGAGAGTGGGTGCCCTTGGTGAACTTCTTCGTGTCCCAGACCGTCGTGAACGGAGGCGTGGTGTCGGTGGCGATCACCGTGCCGTCGACCTTGAACCGCACCGCGGTGACGCCGACGTTGTCGGCGGCGGTGGCGCCGACGGAGATGAGCCCGCGAAGCTTCGTGCCGGCGGCCGGCTCGGTGATCTTCACCGTGGGCGCGGTCTTGTCCGGTGGCGGTGCCGTGTACGTCGAGGCGAGGATCTCGACCGCCGCGAGATTCCAGTGCCCCGTGGTCGGCGCCGTCGCGTCGAGACCGACCGAGGTCCCGGCCGCCGGGGTCTGACGAGCCTGCGACTGCGCCCAGAACGTGTCGCCCACAGCACTGTTGACCCACTGGTGCACGACGTTCTGGTTCGCGCCGAGCGTGCGCGGGGCCGCCACGTCCCAGTCGTTGCCGGCGCCGAAGACCCACGACCCCGCTCGGCTGGTGGTCAGCGTGGCCTTCGGTGCTCCCGATGCCGCTCCGGCGCCGGTGCTCGCCCCGATCCCGGCCGAGCCGGCGAACGCCAGCACGGTGAGCGACTGGTCGTATCCGGTCAGCTCAGGGCTCGAGGTGACAGCGAAGTCGCCGGGATCGTCTGGGACGACCGCCTTCCACACCTCACTGGTCCCCGGCTGACCGTTCGCGCGGCGCGACAGCACCCAGGACAGTCCGCCGCCCGAGACGGTGGTGGTCTGAGCCGCCGAGTTCGGGCCGTCGGCGCTCACCAGCGCGACCAGCAGCTCGCCGCCGCTGAGTCCGGTGAGCGTCGGTGTCGTCTGCACATCTCGCCCGTCCCGGCTGACCGAGCGTTTCAGAGTGAGCGCGTTCCCGTCGGGCGGCGGTGCCACGTTGGACACGATCACCGACGTGACGCCGGTGTTGCCCACCCGGCCCTGCTGGTCGACGATCCGAGCCGACAGCCAGTGCTCGCCGTCCACGACGGAGGTGGTCGGCCACGCGAAGGTGAAGGTGTCGTCGCTGCTCGTGGCCACCCCGACGACGTTGCCGTCGGCCACGAACTCCACCCGCCGGATGCCCGGCGTCGTGGTCTTGACGGTCAGCGGGAGACTGCCGTTCACCACCTCACCTTCCACCGGTGCGCTGAAGGCTCCGCGGGGCGGGCTGGTGTCGGGGTGCAGGACCTGGCCCGGGGTCACCACGCCTCCGGCGATGGTCACCTTGACGTCGGTCTCGTTGTTGCTCTCGTCGAGCTCGACCACGTCGTCGTTGGGGTCGGTCATGGCCCGGAACCAGTACGTGCCGTCCGGTAGCCCGTCGATGGGCACCGCCTGGCCGGGATCGCGGTAGTCGTACTCGTCGGCCCCACCGACCGAGATCCCGCGCAGTCCGTGAGGATCGGCGCAGCTGCTCCGGCTGCCGAGGAAAGCCCCACTGTGCTCGAGGGTGGCGTTGTAGAGGTAGGAGTCGTCGATGCAGAAGCCGTTCTTCGGCGACACCCTCACGGCCGTGCCGAAGCCGCCGTCCGCGGCAACGGCGTACAGGCCGAAGCTGGCGAGCGGAAAGTGGAAGTGACCGTGCTCGGCGTGGAAGACGAACGTGTCGGGCACCCGGCGGTCCCGGACCTGCGACCAGACCCCGGCGGCGTCGTGGGTCAAGATCAGCTGGCGACCGCGGAACCCGCCGATCGTGTCGTCGTAGGACGGCTGGATCTCCAGCGGTCCGGGACCGTTGTTGTAGACGAGGTGGGTGTACCGGAACTCTCTGCCCTCAGGCGTGTTCACCACCGAGAAGGCGTTCGTCGGGATGATCGTCTGGAGGTCGGGAAGATGCTCGGTGCCGGGTGGGCGGGCGTCGGCGGTGGGAGCAGTCAAAATGAGGCCGACCATCGTGACGAAGGCGACGATGATCACCCGAAGGCGACGTGGGACTGTGATCATGCTGCACCTTCGGTGACTGACGGCCGCCCGCCGCGGACCCGTCACCGCAGATTATGGCGATCGCAGCAGTAATCGGCAACGGGCACGTCGACCGGCCGGTACGTGGGCAGCTCGATCCGCTCCGCCTTGGGGGAGGAGACCGTCCGGGCCACCCGCTTGGCGAGCGATGTGGAGGCGATCCGCAGCAAGGTGTTGAAGCCGGCGATGCCCACCCGGGTCCGGGGGTTGGCCAGCCGCGGCGTGCCCGGCGGGAGCTGCTGGGCCTGGTCGACGTAGGGCCGCATGATCGACTCGTACGCGGTGAAGGCGTCGCGGTGGTCGGGGCGGGTGGCCAGCTCGCCGGCCAGGACGTACGCGCCGGCCAGGGCCAGGCTGGTGCCCATCCCGCTGATCGGTGACGCGCAGTAGGCGGCGTCGCCGAGAACCGCCGTGCGACCGGAGGACCAGCGCGGGGCCCGGACCTGGGAGATCGCCTCGAAGTAGACGTCGGAGTCGTCGAGGGCGTCGAGGATGCGCGGCACCTCCCAGCCCACCCCGGTGAACCGGTGACGGAGGACGTCCCGCTGGCCGGGGCTGTCCCACCGCTCGTACCCGCGCGGCCCGGACATGAACGACAGCGTGGCCCGGGTGGTGCCGACGTTGTCGGGGCGGATCGTCGCGCTGCGTCCGCCCGGGGCGTTGAACCAGCGCGCCCAGGACGTGTCCGTGGCCGTGCGCGGGATGGTCAGGTAGGCGGTGTACATGCCGAGCGGCTGCACCACCGCCTCGTCGCCCAGCACAAGCGCGCGGGTGCTGGAACGGATGCCGTCGGCCGCGACGACCAGGTCGAAGGACCGCGGCGTGCCGTGCGCGAAGCTCACCCGGACGCCGGTGCCGTCATCGTCGAGGGCTCTGATGTGGTCGCCGAACACGTACTCGACCCCGTCGGTCTGCTCCACCAGCAGCCGGGCGAGATCGCCGCGCAGGATCTCCAGCTCGGCCGTTGGCCCGTCGGAGTCGGAGGTGCCGGCGGCGAACGACGCGATGGTCTCGTCGGCGGCGTCGACGAAGCGCACACCTGCCTCTCCGGTCGTCGCGGCCCGGATCGCGCTCTCCAGCCCCATCCGGCGGGCGACCTCGCGGCCCGCGCCGCGGACGTCGACGTTCTGGCCTCCCGTCCGGAGCTCGGCGGCTCGTTCGACCACCGTCACCTCGAACCCGTAGCGATGCAGCCAGGAAGCAAGAGCAGGACCGGCGATGCTCGCGCCGGCGATCAGGACGGAAGTCACCGGCATGGTTCCGGTGCCGACCGATGGCCGGATGCGCCACGTCCGGCGAGCACCGGGCGCCACCTGTCCACCGAGCACCAGGTGCCCCCACCACCCCTGAGGAAGTGGCACCCTTGCGAGCATGTCCGACGCGGAGGAGAAGAGTCTCGATCTCGTCCAGCGGGTCGTCATCTCCGCCATCCTGTGCGTCGTCTTCGGCGCGCCCACCGTCGCCCTCGCGGCGTACGCACCTCATCGGGCCCAGACCAGCACGGCCGACGCGACCGGGCTGTGGGTGATGGGGCTCCTGCTGGGCATCGCCGCCGCGGAGGCGATCCTGTTCACCAACCGGCGGAAGCCCTGGCACCCGGCGGTGCTGCTGGGCGTGGTGCCCGCCGCCATCTCTGCCTACTGGATGTGGATCCGATGACCGACGTCGATCCGGTGATGGACGAGCCGGTCCAGCCGCCCGATGTCGCGCACCTGCCCGAGGGCACGCGGCGGATGCTGGGGGCGGCGTTCGCCCGAGGTCTGCGGGTCGAGGTCCGTCCTCGTCCGGCCGCCCGCAGCCTGGAGGAGGCCGCTGCGGTCCTCGGCATCACGCCGGCCGACATCGCCAAGACGATCGTGGTGCGTCGGTCCGGCGAGGCGTACCTGTTCGCGGTCGTCGCCGGTGACACCCAGATCGCCTGGCCGAAGCTGCGGGCCGTCGTCGGGGTCAACAAGATGACCCTGCCCGACGCTGACGCGGCCCTGGCGGCGACCGGCTACGAGCGGGGGACGATCACCCCGATCGGAGCCCTGGGTGACTGGCCCCTCTACGTCGACAGCGCCTTGACCGGTCGTCGGGTGGCGATGGGCTCCGGGACCCACGGGTACAGCGCCTTCGTCGACGTCGACGACCTGGTGGCGGCCTACGGCGCGACCGTCGCCGACATCGCGGGGTGAGGGTGCCGACCTACACTCCTCGGGTGTCCCAGCCCGGTGCCACCAGCCGCGTCGTCCTGGCGATCTGCTGGCTGCCGGTCGGGACCGCCATGCTCGGTGTGGCGATCTGGCTGATCTGGACCCGCTGGGCGACCCTGTTGAACGGCCATCCCGCCATGCTCGCCACCACGATCGCGCTGGGCTTCCTGGGCGTCATCGCCGTCTTCTGGGCGATCGGCTCGTTGACTGTCGGGGCACGCTACGACGCGTACGTCGACGACGACGGCGCCGAGGGTCCCCGGCGTCGCACCCAGGCGCAGCAGCGACGGCGTGCCCGGGTGCGGGTGGCGCTCGGCGTGCCGGCGCTCGTCGTCTGTGTCGCCCTGACGGTCGGGATGGCCTGGGCCCGGCCGTTCCCGGCGGCCCCCGTGGCTGTCGCGGCGATGCGGTCCGGCGACGACATCCAGGTCACCGACCGGCTCACCTGGTTCGAGATGGTCAAGCTCGCCCGCAACGCCAAGGGTGAGCCCGTACGCCCGACCGTCGGGCTGGTCTTCGTGCCCGGGGCCCGGGTGGACCCACGGGCGTACGCGAACATCCTCCGACCCGTCGCCGAGGCGGGCTACCTCGTCGCGGTGGTCAAGCCGCCGTTCGGCTTGGCTCTGCCGAACAGCACCCAGCCCGACAGCGTGCTCGAGAACCACCCGGAGATCCGCCACTGGGCGGTCGGCGGGCACTCCCTGGGCGGGGTGGCGGCCTCGTCGTACGCGGATGAGCACCCGGTGACCGGGCTGCTGCTGTACGCCTCCTACCCAGCCGCCGAGCTCGCCCGCAACGACCTGATCACGACCTCGGTCTCCGGCTCGGCGGACGGTCTGGCCACCCCCGGTGACATCGCCGAGGCGAAGCCGAAGCTGCCGGAGGCCACCCGCTACGTGGTGGTCGAGGGCGGCGTGCACGCCTTCTTCGGCGACTACGGGGATCAACCGGGTGACGGCACGCCCACGATCTCCCGGGCGGACGCGCAGGCGCAGATCCAGCAGGCCACCATCGAGCTGCTGGCCTCGCTGACTCCCAAGCCGAAGACCAGGTGAACGCCGGGGGTCCGATGGACCGGGGGTTACTTCGTGAAACGTGGGTTCCCTAGGATCTGGTCCATGAGTGACCAAGGACTTGCCCTCGCACGCCAGAAGATGACGGACGCCGGCGTCGCGCCGCAGGCCATCGACGTGTTCAGCCACTACTACCGGCAGCTGGAGGAGGGCGTCACCGGCTTCATCGCCGAGGACTCCATCGAGCCGCTGACCGATCCCGACCTGCTGGCCGACGTCGACGTCAGTGACGCCGACGCCTCGGCCGCCCTGGCCAAGACGGTGATCATCAAGCTCAACGGCGGACTGGGCACCTCGATGGGGATGGACAAGGCCAAGTCGCTGCTGCCTGTCCGCGACGGCAAGTCGTTCCTGGACATCATCGTCGACCAGGTGCTCAGCGCCCGGGCCACGCATGACGCCAAGCTGCCGCTCGTCTTCATGAACAGCTTCCGCACCCAGGACGACACCCTGGCCGCGCTGGCCCCGTACACCGACCTCGAGGTCGACGGTCTCGGGCTGGACTTCCTGCAGAACTCCGAGCCCAAGCTGCGGGCGGATGATCTGACCCCGGTCGAGTGGCCGGCCGACCCGTCGATGGAGTGGTGCCCGCCCGGTCACGGCGACCTCTACACCGCGCTGATGGCCTCGGGGGTGCTGGACAAGCTGCTGGCCGCCGGCTACCGGTATGCCTCGGTCTCCAACTCCGACAACCTCGGGGCCGCTCCGAACGCGCGGATCGCGGGCTGGTTCGCGGCCAGCGGCGCCCCGTACGCGGCGGAGATCTGCCGCCGGACCGCCGCGGACCGCAAGGGTGGCCACCTGGCCATCCGCAAGGCCGACCAGCAGCTGATCCTGCGGGACACCGCGCAGACGTCGGCGGACGAGATGCACTACTTCACCGACGAGTTCCGGCACCCCTACTTCCACACCAACAACCTGTGGTTCGACCTCGAGGTGCTCTCGGCCACGCTGAACGAGCGCAACGCCGTCCTCGGGCTGCCGCTGATCAAGAACGAGAAGACGGTCGACCCGGCCGACTCGTCCTCACCGGCGGTGATCCAGATCGAGTCGGCGATGGGCGCCGCGATCGAGGTGTTCGAGGGTGCCACCGCGATCGGGGTCGGGCGCGAGCGCTTCCTGCCGGTGAAGACCACCAACGACCTGCTGCTGCTGCAGTCCGACGTGTACGAGGTCGGCTCCGACGGCTTGCTCACCCGGGTCACCGACCCCGCGCCGCTGATCGACCTGGACACCAAGCACTACAAGACGATCGGCAAGTTCTCCGACCGCTTCCCGGCCGGGGCTCCGTCGCTGAAGGACGCCGCCGGTCTGACGGTCAAGGGCGACTGGACCTTCGAGTCCGGCGTCGTGGTGCGGGGCAACGGCGCGCTGGCCGACTCAGGTGAGCCCGGCACCGTGACGTCCGGCACCGTCATCGAGGGCTGATCCGACATCGCGGCACCGACCCCAGAACGCCGCTGACGCCCCCCTTCGCTCTCTCGCGTCCCCTCGGCAGGGGGCGCGTCAGCGAGCGATCGGGGGCGTCAGTGCGTGCGGTCAGGCGAATCCGCAGGTCGGTCCCTGGCTCCGATCAGGCGACGGAGACGACGTCGGAGAAGCCGAGGCGGGGCTGGCGGTCGCGGTAGGAGTCCTCGCTCGGGTAGCCGAGGTTGACCACGAGCAGGGCCTGGTGGCGGCCGTCGGGGAAGAAGCGACGGCTCACGGCGTCACGGTCGAACCCGCCCATCGGGCCGGCGGCCAAGCCGGCGGCGCGGACCCCGACCAGGAAGTAGCCGATCTGCAGGGCGGCGTTGAAGGCGGCCGTCTCGGCCCGGGCGTCCTCGTTGGCGGCGTACGCGTCACGGGCACCGGGGAAGACCGGGAAGGTGCGGTGGAACTCGTCGTGGAAGTCCACGTCGGCGGCCAGCACGGCGACCAGCGGGGCGGCCGCGGTCTTGGACCGGTTGCCCTCGTTCATGGCGGCGACCAGGTCGTTGCGGGCGTCATCGGTGCGCACCAGGACCATGCGCAGAGGCTGCGCGTTCATGGCCGTGGGGCCCCACTTGACCAGCTCGTAGACGGCGGCGATCTGCTCGTCGGTGACGGGCTCGTCGGAGAAGGCATTGGCGGTGCGACCCTCCCGGAACAGCAGGTTCTGGGCCTCGGTGGACAGAGCCAGACCGGTGTCGGGACGATCGAGGTGGTTGGTGTGCGTCAGGAGATCAGTCACGTCTGGTTGAAACGTCAACTACCCCGGAGTATTCCCCGACTATCGATCCGCCGTCGGTGAGGCCGGTCACAGCCCTAGACTCGCGCCGTGACGGAGGCGGTGGCGGTGGCCGGACACGCTGAGCAGCGGTGGCAGGCGGCGCTGGCGTACGCGCTGCTGGGACCGCCCGTGCGCGTCCTGACCGAGCCGGGCGCTCCGCGGGTCGCCGAGCTGATCGCCGAGCTCGGGGGAGTGGAGGCCGTACGGGCCGCTGTGCTCGAGGCGCGAGCATCGGGCCCCTGGCCGCATCCGGTCCCTGATGAGCTGCGGCGCGGACTCGGTCCGGCGCAGCTCGCGGCGGCCTGGCGGGCGACCCTCACCGCACTCGGTCCGTTGACGGCGGACGCCCGGCCGGTGGTGACCGACCGGGCGCTCACGGCCGATGACCGTCGCCTGCTGGCGGATCGCCCGCCGCATCACGGCGGCTGAGCGGCTCGGCCCGTGGGTCTCAGACGTTGGCCGAAGTCTCAGAGAGTAGGTCCCTTGCCGGCCTGCTCGCGCAGCAGATCACGGATCTCACCGAGGAGGTCCTCGGCCGAGGCAGCGGCCTCGGGCTCGTCCTTCTTGCGCAGGTCGGAGAACTTGTTGTACGGCATGATGACCCCGAAGTAGACCACTGTCGCGGTCAGCAAGAAGGTGAACAGGGCGGTCAGGAACTTGCCGACGCTGATGCCCGCGACCGAGGTGGAGGAGAAGTCGGGCACGCCGCCGAACTTGCCGATGATGTCCATCAGCATCGCGGTGAAGGTGGCGACCACCGCGCCGAACGTGGTGCCGATGATGACGGCGACGGCCAGTTCGACCAGGTTGCCGCGAAGCAGGAACTCCTTGAAGCCCGTGAGCGTGTTGGTGGCCATGTGCTGCCTCACTAGGTGCAAGGCGGTGCTCGGGATGAGACCGCTGTGAGCGCGTGACGTTAACAGACGCGTGTGACGGTGGCGGGTCGATCAGCGCCAGACCACGCTCAACACACTGGTCGAGGCGGCTGCCGCCAGGGCGGTGGCGGTCGCCGGCGTCACCTCCACCAGCACCAGCCCACCGGTCCCCGGCGCGTCGTCGCTGGCCGCGATCGCGCCGGTGACGACGCGGACGGCCGAGGCCACCACCCGGGTCTTGCCGGACTGGGAGTCGGCGGCGAGCACGTCGACCTCGTCACCGGCCTGCAGCAGTGCGGAGACGCGGTCGTCCGCGAGCGGCAGTGGTGCCACCACGGTGCCGCCCCGTGACGCCCGGTGTCGCAACAACGCGGTGGCGGTCAGCACCTGGCCCGCCGGCACGGGCCCGGCCAGCGTCTGACCGATCACCTCGCCCGGCTCGGTCCAGGCGCCGTCCGGCACCGCGCCGGGCGGTAGCGGCGTCCGGTCGAGGTCCTCGGCGCGCACGGTGGCCCCGCCGGTCAGCGTGCGCGCAGCGGTGACCACCGTCACGGTGTCGGGTCGGGGCGGCGCGAGGGCGGTCAGCCCGGCGAGCACCGCCGCCAGGGTGGCCAGGATGGCGAGTGTGCGCCGGTGGCGTCGCAGAGCCCGTCGGAAGTCGACGGCCCAGCTGCGAGGGGTGGCCCGCCGCGAGGGTCGAGGGTGCTGCGGGGGGCGGCTCGGCGACGTGGCGCGCTGGTTTCGGGGGGCCATATCCAGAACCTAAGGACGCCGGACGGATTCGACCGCCGTTGTCCACAGGCTCCGGGAGGAGTCAGGCGGCTGTGGACGAACCGCTGCCGGAGCTGCTGGAGCCGCTCTTCCCGCTGCCACCGCCGCTGCCGGCGGTCGCCGGCTGCTTGCTGGAGGAGTCGGACGTGGTGGCCGAGGTGCTCCCCGACGACGCGGACGTGTCGGCGGTCTTCTTCTCGGTCGACTTCTCCGCGCCGCTCTCGGACTTCGTGCTCGAGCCGCTGCCGGACTTCTTGTCGGCGCGGCTGTCGGTGCGGTAGAAACCGCTCCCCTTGAACACCACGCCGACGGCGTTGAAGACCTTCCGGAGCTGCCCGGTGCAGCTGGGGCACTCGGTGAGTGCGGGGTCGGTGAACTTCTGCACCGCCTCGAGCTCGTTGCCGCACTCGGTGCACCGGTACTGATAGGTAGGCATCCGGATCTCTTTCTGAACCTGACGTGCCGGAGCTGGCACGACGCGCTTTAGCACTCAAGCATACCGACTGCTAAGGCGGTCGCCGAAACGCCAGCGGCCAGCCCCTAGGATCTGGCGCGTGCCCCACAAACCTCGTTGGCTGCTGTTCGCCGCGATCGTGGTCGTCCTGGCTCTGGTCGGGCTGGCCGGTGTCTCGGTGGCCACCGTGCGGCGGTCCTTCCCGCAGACCGACGGCGAGATCAGCCTGCCGGGACTGAACGCCTCGGTCGAGGTGCTGCGGGACTCCTACGGGGTGGCGCACATCTACGCCGACAACGCCGACGACCTGTTCGAGGCCCAGGGCTACGTGCACGCCCAGGACCGGTTCTTCGAGATGGACGTACGCCGCCACATCACCTCCGGCCGGTTGTCGGAGCTGTTCGGGCCGTCCCAGGTCGGGACGGACACCTTCATCCGCACCCTCGGCTGGCGCCGCGTGGCCCAGCAGGAGCTGCAGCTGCTGTCGCGCCAGCACCCGCCGCTACCTGGACGCGTACGCCGACGGGGTCAACGCCTACCTGCAGTCGCACCGCCCGGCCGACATCTCGCTGGAGTACAGCCTGCTCGGGCTGCAGGGACTCGACTACACGCCCGAGCCGTGGACGGCGGTGGACTCGCTGGCCTGGTTGAAGGCGATGGCCTGGGACCTGGGCGCCAACATGGATCGTGAGGTCGAGACGTCGCTGTTGCTCGCCCGGGTCGGCCCGGACCAGACCGCGGACCTGTGGCCGGACTACCCGCTGAAGGGCGGCTTCGACCCCATCGTCACCTCGGGCGCCGTCCGTGCGGGCGTCTTCGACCCCGAGGCTGACGCCGGCTCCCGCCGGGCGCTGCCCCGCGGGCTGTCCGCCGCGGACACCACCGCGTACACCGACGTGCTGCGGACGGTCGCCCGCCGGCTGAAGACGGTGCCGACCCTGGTCGCGGACCGTACGGTCGACGGCGCCACCGGGTCCAACTCCTGGGTCGTGTCGGGAGACCGGACCGCGACCGGCAAGCCGATCCTGGCCAACGACCCCCACCTGGCCACCTCGATCCCGTCGACCTTCACCCAGATGGGTCTGCACTGCCGGACGGTGTCCAAGGCGTGCCCGTTCGAGGTGACCGGCTACAGCTTCTCCGGTGTGCCCGGCGTGATCATCGGCCGCAACGCCTCGATGGCCTGGGGTCTGACCACCAGCTACGTCGACGTCCAGGACCTCTATCTGGAGGAGGTGCGCGGCGACACCGTACGGGTGGGAGAGACCTATCAGCCCCTGCAGGTGCGGACCGAGCAGATCAAGGTGGCGGGGGAGGACACGCCGCGGACCATCACCGTCCGCAGCTCGCGGCACGGACCGCTGCTGTCCGACGCCAGTGACCAGCTCCGCCAGGTCGGGACGGCGGCGGCCGGGGAGGGCAACGACGCGTACGCGGTGTCCCTGGCCTGGACCGGGCTGCAGCCCAACCGCACCATGGACGCCCTGCTGCGGATCGACACCGCCAGCACCTTCACCCAGTTCCGGGCCGCGGCGAAGCTGCTGGCCACCCCGTCGCAGAACCTCGTGTACGCCGGGGTCGACGGCACCATCGGCTACCAGCTGCCCGGCGCGATCCCCGAGCGCGGCCGGGGGGACGGCGACACCGTGTCCCCGGGCTGGGACACCGACTTCGACTGGAAGGGGCTGATCCCGTTCGACGAGCTGCCCTGGGCGGAGAACCCGGAGGACGGGTTCGTGGTGGCGGCCAACAACCAGATCATCGGCAAGAGCTACGGCAAGCACCTCGGCTCGACGTACTCGTACGGGTGGCGCAGCCAGGAGATCGTCGACGCACTGAAGGCCAACCCGCGGCTGAGCGTCGAGCAGAGCCTGACCCTGCAGGGTGACGACACCGTACGGTTCGCCGATGTGCTGGTGCCGCGGCTGCTGAAGGTGAAGGTGGCCGACCCGTGGGTGGCCCAGGGGCAGCAGACCCTGGTCGGCTGGGACTACTCGACACCTGAGGACTCGGCCGCGGCGGCGTACTTCTTCGTCGTGGTGCACGACATCCTGGAGCGCACCTTCCGCGACCAGATGCCCGAGGAGCTGTGGCCGACCGGCGGCGACCGGTGGAACGCCGTGCTGACCCAGCTGCTGGACGACCCGAACAACGCCTGGTGGGACGACGAGCGGACCAAGAACGTGGTGGAGAAGCGGGACGACATCCTGCGGGCGGCCATGACGGACGCCCGCAAGGAGCTCACCTCGCTGATGTCCCGGGAGACCGACGGGTGGCAGTGGGGCAAGCTGCACCGGGTCACGCTGCGGCACGCAACCCTGGGCTCCAGCGGCGTCGGGCCGATCGAGCGCCTCTTCAACCGGGGCGACTGGCCGGTCGGCGGCGGGCCGGCGGTGGTCAACGCGATGGCGTTCGACGACACCCGCGGCTACCGGGTGACCGCCGGCCCCACCATGCGGATGGTGGTGGACCTGGCCGACCCGGACCGCTCCCGCTGGATCAACCAGAGCGGCACCTCGGGCCACGCCTACCACCCGAACTACGACGACCAGGCGCCCCTGTGGGTGGCCAACCAGACGGTCCCGTTCGTGACCGGCCGCGCCGCGGTCGACGCCGCCACCGAGCACCGCCTGAACCTGGTCCCCACCGGCTGAGGGCGCCACCCCGTTTTTGTGCCGATTTCAGCGATTATGCGCGTTCTTGCTCCAGAAATCGGGTCGGAGCGACGGCGGTAGAGGGCCGGCGACGCGGCGATTCCGGGGTGCCCAGGGCGCTGAACACGTCGGACTCTGCCCAGCCTTTTGGAGCAAGAGCACCGATAGTCGGGGAGATCGGCACAAAACGCGGGTGAGGGGGACCGGCGGGCGGGGCTAGAATCAGCGTCACAGGCAGTGATCCGGCTATCACCGGTGAGCCTCCGGAAGAACCAGGTTCCGCGGTCCGATCGGGCTGAGGGTCTGCAGTAGAACCGGACGGGTGGGCCCGTGACAGCCCGCGACGAGCGGTCGGTCGCTTCCCGAGGTTGACCTCGAGAGCGTCCGGCAAGCGAGGTGGTACCGCGGTGGAGACATCGTCCTCGTACGAGCAGGTGAACCGTACGAGCAGACGAAGAGAGACCGCGATGACCTACCCCAAGGTGACCACCGGCGCCGGCGACGACCCGACCGCGGGCAAGATCCCGGCCAGTCCGTCCTTCCCGGCGATGGAGGAGCGGGTCCTCGCCTACTGGAAGGCCGACGACACGTTCCGGGCCTCGGTGGACCGCAACCCGGCCGGCGCGGACGGCGACAACGAGTTCGTCTTCTACGACGGCCCGCCCTTCGCCAACGGCCTGCCGCACTACGGCCACCTGCTGACCGGCTACGTCAAGGACATCGTCCCCCGCTTCCAGACCATGCGCGGCCGGCGGGTCGAGCGCCGCTTCGGGTGGGACTGCCACGGACTGCCCGCCGAGCTGGAGACGATGTCGCAGCTCGGCCTGAAGACCAAGGACGAGATCGAGGAGATGGGCATCGAGGCGTTCAACGCCGCGTGCCGCACCTCGGTGCTGCAGTACACCGACGCCTGGCAGGCCTACGTCACCCGGCAGGCCCGCTGGGTCGACTTCGAGCACGACTACAAGACCCTGGACATCACCTTCATGGAGAGCGTGCTGTGGGCCTTCAAGTCCCTGTACGACAAGGGGCTCGTGTACGAGGGGCTGCGGGTGCTGCCCTACTGCTGGAACGACGAGACCCCGCTGTCCAACCACGAGCTGCGGATGGACGACGAGGTCTACCAGAACCGGCAGGACCCGGCCGTCACCGTCGGCTGTCGGCTGGAGACCGGCGAGCTGGCGCTGATCTGGACCACCACGCCGTGGACCCTGCCCAGCAACCAGGCGATAGCGGTCGGCGTCGACATCGACTACGTGGTCGTGCAGGGCACGCCCGAGCACGGCGGCGAGGAGCGCTACCTGATCGCCGAGGCGCTGCTGCCGCGCTACGCCCGCGAGCTGGGCGAGGACGCCGCGGATCGGATCGTGCAGCGCCTGAAGGGATCGGAGCTGCTCGGCCGCCGCTACACCCCGCCCTTCTCCTACTTCCTGGACAGCCCGAACGCGCACGTGATCCTGGCCGGTGACCACGTCACCACCGAGGACGGCACCGGCTTGGTGCACATGGCACCGGCGTTCGGCGAGGAGGACAAGATCGTCACCGACGCCGCCGGGATCATCCCGGTGGTGCCGGTGGACGCCGCCGGCCGGTTCACCTCCGAGGTGCCGGACTACGCCGCCCTGCAGGTGTTCGACGCCAACGGCTTCATCATCGACGACCTCAAGGCGACCACCCGGGGCACCCCGTCCGGGTCCGTGACGCCCGGCACCGTGCTGCTCCGCCAGGAGTCCTACGACCACCCGTACCCGCACTGCTGGCGGTGCAAGAACCCCCTGATCTACAAGGCCGTCTCGAGCTGGTTCGTCTCGGTGACGAGCTTCCGCGACCGGATGGTCGAGCTCAACGAGCAGATCACCTGGGTGCCCGAGCACGTCAAGGACGGCCAGTTCGGCAAGTGGCTGTCCAACGCCCGGGACTGGTCGATCAGCCGGAACCGCTACTTCGGCAGCCCGATCCCGATCTGGAAGTCCGACGACCCGAGCTACCCGCGAACCGACGTGTACGGCTCGATCGCCGAGCTGGAAGCCGACTTCGGCGTCGAGGTCACCGACCTGCACCGGCCGTTCATCGACGACCTGACCCGCCCCAACCCCGACGACCCGACGGGCCGCTCGACCATGCGCCGGGTGACCGAGATCCTGGACGTCTGGTTCGACTCCGGGTCGATGCCGTACGCGCAGGTGCACTATCCCTTCGAGAACGGCGACTGGTTCGAGCACCACTTCCCGGGCGACTTCATCGTCGAGTACATCGGCCAGACCCGCGGCTGGTTCTACACGATGCACATCCTGGCCACGGCGCTGTTCGACCGGCCGGCGTTCAGCAGCGCCATCAGCCACGGCATCGTGCTCGGCAGCGACGGGCAGAAGATGAGCAAGTCGCTGCGCAACTACCCCGACGTCAACGAGGTCTTCGACCGCGACGGCGCCGACGCGATGCGCTGGTTCCTGATGTCCTCCCCGATCCTGCGCGGCGGCAACCTGATCGTCACCGAGCAGGGGATCCGCGAGGGCGTCCGCCAGGTGCTGATCCCGCTGTGGAACGCCTACTACTTCTTCACCCTGTACGCCAACGCCGCGCAGGGTGGAGCGGGCTACGAGGCGAAGCCGAGCCGGGCGTCGAGTGACGTGCTGGATCGCTACGTCCTGGCCAAGCTGGACGAGTTCACCACCCAGGTGGGCGACGAGCTGGAGGCGCTGAACGTGGCCGCCGCCTGCGACGCCACCCGCTCGTTCCTGGAGGTGCTGTCCAACTGGTACATCCGCCGGTCCCGGGATCGCTTCTGGGACGGCGAGTCCGCCGAGTCGCTGGCTGCCTTCGACACCCTCTACACGGTGCTCGAGCAGACCACCCGAGTGGTGGCTCCGCTGCTCCCGCTGACCGCCGAGGAGGTGTGGCGTGGCCTGACCGGCGGGCGTTCGGTGCACCTGACGGACTGGCCGTCGGTGGCGGGGGAGACCGACGCCGGACTGGCCGCGGCGATGGACCGCGTACGCGAGGTGTGCTCGACCGCCTCGGGCCTGCGCAAGGCCGAAGGGCTGCGGGTGCGGCTGCCGCTCGCCTCGCTCACCGTGGTGACCGATGACGCGGCGTCGCTGGAGCCGCTGACCGGGCTGATCACCGACGAGCTGAACGTGAAGTCGCTGGTGCTGACCGATCTGGCCCACGCCGACCAGGGAGCGTTCGGGGTGCAGCAGACGCTCCAGGTCAACGCCCGTGCCGCCGGACCGCGGCTGGGTCGCGATGTCCAGCGGGCGATCAAGGGCAGCAAGTCCGGTGACTGGTCGGTCGACGCCGACGGGGCCGTGGTGGCCGGCGGGATCGCGCTGCAGGAGGGGGAGTACGCCTTGACCACGGTGGTGGCCGACGCCGACCCGAGTGATCAGCGGGCGGTGGCCATGCTGCCCGGCGGCGGCTTCGTGATCCTGGACTGTGCGGTCACTCCCGAGCTCGCGGCCGAGGGCCTGGCCCGCGACGTGGTCCGGGCGGTGCAGCAGGCGCGGCGGGACGCGGGGCTGGACGTCAGTGACCGGATCGCGCTGGCGCTGGGGGGCGACGCCGCGGTGCGCACCGCGGTCGAGGCGCACGCAGACCTGATCACGTCAGAGACACTGGCCGGCACGCTGGAGGTCGGTGAGGTGGCCGCGGGGGAGACGGTCGCCGTCGGGGACGCCCAGTTGGTCACCGTCGCAGTCGCCCGGGTGGCCGGCTGAGCCGCGTGGCCGACTGAGAGCGGGTAGCTCGGCCAGGTGCGACGAGGGTCACGTGGACAGATTGCTGACATCGTTGTCAGATCAGGCTAGGTTGAGCAGGTCAGGCATGACGCCGGGGTTGTGCGTTCGGATTGCGTCGACTCTCGGGTCGGCGGCCACAGAAAGCTTGGCCTCGTGACCACTCTCGCCTTCATCCTCTTCGTCACCATCGTGTTCCCGCTGCTGGTGATGCTCGCTGTCACCTGGTTGATCTCTGCGGCGTACGACGAGACCTCGGCACTGCGTCGCGGTTGCGGTCGCCTCGAGGAGGCGTGGCTCACCCGCCGCGCGCTCGCCTGACCCCTGCTCGACCCTGCCGACCTCGGCTGGGCCTGCCGTGAGACCCGGATCAGGCCCCGGCGTCGGCCGCGGCCCAGGCCCGATAGGCCTCGACGGCCGTCGGTAGCGTGGCGAACACGTGCTCGGCGCCGATGGCCTCGATCAGACCGGCCTTCCGCAGATCGTCCCGCACCTCGAACTTCACCCGGGCCAGGGCCAGCGTGATCCCGCGGTCCGCCAGCTCCGCTCGCAGCTCCTCCAGGATGTCGGCGGCCGTGAAGTCGATCTCGGTGTTGGCCTCGGCGTTGAGCACGAACCAGCGGACGGGTGCTTCCGCCTCGTCGATCGCCTGCAGCGCCCGGGTGCGGAAGTTGTCGGCGTCGGCGAAGAACAGCGGCGCGTCGTAGCGGTAGACCAGCAGCCCAGGGACCTGGGTGGCGTCGGGATAGTCATCGACGTCGTGCATGCCGGCCACCCCGGGCGCGAAACCGAGGACGGCGTCGTGCGGGCGGACGATCCGACGCAGCAGGTTCAGCACCGACAGCGCGATGGCGATCGCGATGCCGTACAGGACGTCGACCGCGAGCACGGCGACGGTGGTCGCGAAGGCGAGCACCAGCTCGCTGGTGCGGAAGTGCGCCAGGCGACGGAAGCCCGCGATGTCGACCAACCGGGTCGCGGCGTACACGACGACGCCCCCCAGAGCCGCCAGCGGGAAGGTCGCCAACGCCGGTCCGAGGAACAACAGCGTCGCGATGACGATCACCAGAGCCGTCAACGCGGCCACCTGGCTGCGGCCGCCGCTGGAGACGATGACCGCCGTACGGCTGCCGCTGCTGCTGACCGGGAAGCCCTGCAGGAGACCGGCCGAGATGTTGGCCGCGCCGAGGGCCAGCATCTCCTGATTGGCCCGGATCGGGGGATCGTCGCGGGTGGCGAAGGCCCGTGCCGTCAGCACGTTGTCGGTGAATCCGACCGCGGCGACACCGGCGGCCGCGAGCGCCACCTGCACCAGGTCGAGGGCGGCGAAGTCGGGCAGCTCCGGCACCGGCAGGCCGCGCGGCACCTCACCCACCACGGCCACCCCCAGCCTGTCCGCCCCGACGACCCCCACCACGATCGCCGCGGCCACCATGACGATCAGGACCCAGGGCCAGCGCGGTCGGACCGCCCGCCCGGTGAGCAGCAGGATCACCACGACGGTGCTCAGGATCAGCGTGGGCGGGTGGACGAGCCCGAGGTGGGTGACCACGTAGCCGACCTCGGACAGGGTGCTGCCGGAGGGCACCTTCATCCCGGTGACCTTGCCGAGCTGGCTGACGATCATGAGCACGGCGATGCCGGCCATGTAGCCGGTCAGCACCGGCTTGGACAGCAGATCGGCCACGTAGCCCAGCCGGGCCAGCCACCCGATCACGCAGATCACCCCGACCACGACGGCCAGGGCGGCGGCCGCGGTGGCCGCCAGCGCCGTGTTGCCGGCCGTCACGGTGGCGATGCCGACCGCAGTCATCAGGGCCGTGGTCGACTCCGGGCCCACGGACAGGTTCCGCGACGAGCCGAAGAGGGCGTAGAGCAGCAGCGGCCCGACCGCAGCCCACAGTCCCTGGACCGCCGACAGCCCGGCCAGCTCCGCGTACGCCATCACCTGGGGCACGAGGTAGGCGGCCACGGCCAGCCCGGCGATCAGGTCGCCGCGGAGCCAGGGCAGCTCGTAGTGCCGGATCTGCCAGGCACCCGGGAGGAACGAGGCCCACCGGGGCGGCGTCGTCGTGCGCGGCGGAGGCCATGCCCGGAGGCTAGTGCACGACCTCAGCCAGAGCATGCGTAGACCAACCACAGCGCGCCGTCCGCCAGCACCTCGGACTCGACCAGCCGCAGCGCCGGCGCACCGTCCAGCGGCTCCGGCAGCCGAATCAGGGTCTGGGCCCTCCGGGTCGCTCCCGATGCGGGGCGCGACGATCACCGCGATCCGGTCGACGAGGCCGGCCGCGAGCAGGGCACCGTTGAGGGCGCCTCCCGCGTCCGTACGGATCGTCGTGACCTCGTGTTCCTGGCGCAGCCGGTGGAGCGCCAGAGCGAGATCGACCCGCTCGTCACCGGCCGTCAGGTGCTCGATCCCGCGTCGGTCGAGGTGGTCCAGGTAGTCCGGCGGTGTCCGTGCGCTGACCAGCACGACGATCCGGCCGTACCAGGGTTGTGCCCGGGCGTGCGTCCAGTTGCGGAGCCGGCCGCCGCTGTCGGGCACGATCAGCATCGGTCGGGGCCGGTAGAGGAGAGGCTCGAAGCCGGGCGGCACCTCGACGGGCTCGCGGGGCGGCAGCGCGCGGAGCTGCTCCTCCGGGCTCTCGTGCGGCCCGAACGCCTCCGCGGTCACGCTGCCCATCAGGATCGCGTCGCTGCGCCAGCGGAAACCACGGGCGTAGTAGCGGATACCGTCACCGTCGAAACCGGTGATCTTCCCGTCCAGGCTGATCTCGTTGTAGATCGTCAGCTGTGGTCGCTCGGTCGACATCGCCGCATCCTGGCACCACCCGCCGACACCCGCCCTGAGGCAGACTGGCGGCGTGCGTACGGGCCTGGCTGTCGCGGTGCTGATCGGGACCTGGTCGGCCGCCCTCGCGATCACCTGGGCCGGAAGCTATCCCGACGGCGGCCTGGTCGCCGCCCTGGTCGCCGTGCTGCTGGTCGGACTGACCGGTCTGGCCTGGTTGGTCCTGGCGACCAGCGAGCTGCTCCGGCGAAGGATCCCGCTGGCCGTGACGATGACCGTCATCCCCATGCTCGTCATCGGTGGCGCGGGCGTCGCCGCCCGGATCGAGCTGCCCCTGCTGGCCCGTTTCGCCCTGTCCCGACCCGCGTTCGACCAGGTCATCGCCGACCGCGGTGAGGCCGGACCCGGAGCGCCGTGCCCCAGCCGGATCGGGTCGTACCGGATCCTCAGCTGCCGCACCATCGGCTCCGACACCTACTTCACCGAGCGGGGCGGCAGTTTCCTGAACTCGGTCGGGTTCGTCTACCTGCCCGACGGGGCGCCCGCGGATCCACCGAGCACCACCTCGATCACGTACGGGCAGCTGCGGGGGCCCTGGTACACCTTCGTCGAAGCCTGGTGACCCGGTCCCGGACGCCGGGTTTACAGTGTTGTGCCCATGAGCGAAGCGACTGTGCAGTCGACAGGGCCGATGCGGGTGCCGGTGAGCACCGGGCGAGCCGTCCTCAACACGATCAAGGGATCGGCGGGCAACCTCGTCGAGTGGTACGACGTCTACATCTACACCGTCTTCGCCGTCTACTTCGAGGCGCAGTTCTTCGACTCGGCGGACAAGAACTCCACCATCTACATCTACGCGATCTTCGCGGTCACCTTCCTGATGCGACCGGTGGGCTCGTGGTTCTTCGGCCGGTACGCCGACCGCCGTGGCCGTCGTGCCGCCCTGACCTTCAGCGTCACGCTGATGTCGGCCTGCTCCTTCGTGGTGGCGGTGATGCCGACCCGGGAGGTGATCGGGCTGTGGGCGGCGGTGATCTTGATCGTGGCCCGGCTCGTCCAGGGCTTCGCCACCGGCGGCGAGTACGGCACCTCGGCGACCTACATGTCGGAAGCCGCGACCGCGAACCGGCGCGGCTTCTTCTCCTCCTTCCAGTACGTCACCCTGGTCGGCGGTCACGTGCTCGCCCAGCTCACGCTGCTGGTCTTGATCAACGTCCTCGACGTCGACCAGCTCAAGGACTGGGGCTGGCGGATCGGCTTCCTGGTCGGCGGCGTCGCCGCGCTGGTGGTGCTGTGGATCCGGCGCACGATGGACGAGTCGCTCAGCGAGGAGCACCTCGCCGCCATCCGCTCGGGAGCGGACCACGACGCCGGGTCGCTCAAGGTGCTGCTCAACCGTCACTGGCGTGAGCTGCTGCTGGTCTTCCTGATCACCGCGGGCGGCACGGTGGCCTTCTACACCTACAGCGTGAACGCGCCGGCCATCGTCAAGTCCGCCTTCGGGGAGGACGGCGCCAAGGCGGCCACCTGGGTCAACCTCTTCGGACTGATCTTCCTGATGCTGCTGCAGCCGCTCGGTGGCCTGCTCAGTGACCGGATCGGACGCAAGCCGATGCTGATCTTCTTCGGGGTGGGTGGAGTGCTCTACACCTGGGTGCTGATCACCTACCTCCCGCAGACCACCTCGCCGGTCTCGGCCTT
The DNA here is from genome assembly GCA_963794405.1 of uncultured Actinomycetota bacterium. Lineage (GTDB taxonomy): Bacteria > Actinomycetota > Actinomycetes > Propionibacteriales > Propionibacteriaceae > Microlunatus. The sequence goes on along the minus strand of CAWCDP010000009.1, from coordinate 822,676 downwards.
CCTGCTGACCGCCGCTGGGTACGTCATCCTGACCGGCTACACGTCGGTGAACGCGATCGTCAAGGCGGAGTACTTCCCGGCCGAGGTGCGGGCGCTCGGCGTCGGTCTAGGCTACGCGCTGGCCAACTCGATGTTCGGCGGCACCGCACCGCTGATCTACCAGGCGGCCAAGGCCGGTGACAACGTGACGGCGTTCATCGTCTACGTCACGGTCGTCATCGCGGTCAGCCTGGTCGTCTACATCTTCTTCGTGAAGAACCGGGCGGTGACCGCCCTGGACCGGGAGCAGGGACACGCGTACGGACCGGAGCAGCAGCCGGTCGTCCGGGCGTCTTGATGATTTCTTGAGGGTCGTCGAAACCTTGAGCATCTCCTGAGCGAAGTCCTGCGGGCGCTGAGGCTGGGATTGCGGTTGAGGGGTCAATGTTGTTCTCACCACCGCAGATCACGAGCGAGACATCGTGAGCACCGCACACACCATCGGGGGATGTGGTGTCGGGGCGGGGGGAGGAAGTCCGGTACGGACGCGCAGCAATCGGGGGACTGCTGTGTCGGATCGGAGCAAGACCCGGCCCATGGCGCTCGTGTGGGGACCCGAGCGCCATGGGCCGGATCCATGTCCAGCGCAGATCGAACACCCCGACCCACCGGCACCGGTGCGACCTCGGCCGTCTGCACCGGTACCGGCGAATCGGGGAGCCTCAGGGAAGGACGACGATCCCGTCCTCGTCGGAGTGCAGGACGGCGCCGGGCGTGATGGTCACGCCGCCGATCTCGACCGGTCCGTCCACGGTGCCGGCACCCGTCTTGGTGCTCTTGCGCGGGTTGGTGCCGAGGGCTTTGATGCCGATCTCCAGGCCGTTGATCGCCACGCTGTCGCGGATGCAGCCATGCACCACGATCCCGGCCCAGCCCTTCTCCACGGCGATGGCGGCGATCAGGTCGCCGACCAGCGCCGAGCGCAGGGAGCCACCCCCGTCCACCACCAGCACCCGACCGTGCGGATCGGGGTGCTCGGACAGCGTCGTCTTCAGCAGGGCGTTGTCCTCGAAGCACTTCACGGTCACGGCGGCACCGGCGAACCGGGCCTGCCGGCCGAAGCTGCGCAGCTGGACGGGGATGCTGGTCAGGGTCTCGCCGTACTCGTCGACGAGATCGGCGGTGGCCAGCGGCTCGGTCCGTTCCATGATCAGCTCTCCTCGTGCTCGTCGGGCCGCACCGACAGGACCGGGCACGGCGACTCCATCAGGATCCGGTGGGCGTTGCTGCCCAGCAGCATCTTGCCGACCTGACTGCGCCGCCGGAGACCGATCACACACAACGTGGCGCCGATCTCGCGGATGACGTCCAGGATCTCCTCGGACGGGTCCTTGCCCCGCAGCTCCTGGCGGACGCTGAAGTCGACCCCGGCCTCGTCGAGCGTGGTCTGCACCCAGTCCCAGTCCGCCTGCTGGGCGAAGCTGGGGTCCGCGTACGCGTCGCCGCGGGAGGAGTTGATCACCAGCAGCGGCTGCTGGCGCAGCCGAGCCTCGGTGACGGCAGTGGTCAGGGCGGCGCGCCCCGGGGCGGTGGCACTGAAGCCGACCACGATGGTCATCGTCTCTCCTTCTGGGATGGCTCGGGCAGCTTGATCTCGGGCGCGTGCGAGGTGGCCAGCGGGTGTCCGTCGGCATCGGTGTCCAGGTCCTGGTGGAGCTCCTCCGACAGGTGATCCACCGCCGCTCCGGCCCGGGCCGGCAACAGCTTCTTGATCAACCGGAACAGCAGCGGCCAGAGCAGGATGATCACGATGATCGCGTACACCACGACCGCGATGGCCGAGACGACGAACTGCCCGGTGGCCACGTCCACGCTGCCGATCAAGCCCTTCGGGTCACCCGAGGACAGCTGCATGGCGCGGCGGCCCTGGAGCTCGACCCGCGGGCCGAGGATGACGCCGACGATCAGCGGCAGCACGGGGATGGCGAAGCGCCGCATGCCGAAGCCGAGCAGTCCCAGAACCAGCAGCAGGATCAGGTCGAAGTTGGAGCCGTTGACGGCGTACGCACCCATCGAGGCGAAGAACAGGATGCCGGCGTACAGGTAGGGACGGGGGATCCGCAGCAGCTTCGCCCAGGCGGGGGCCAGCGGAAGGTTCAGCACCAGCAGCAGGAAGTTGCCGATGAAGAGGCTGGCGATCAGTGCCCAGACCAGGGGACCCTCGCGCTGCAGCAGCAGCGGTCCGGGCTGGATGCCGAACGAGACCAGGGCGGCCAGCATGATCGCCGACGTGGCGTTGGTCGGCAGCCCGAGCGCGAGCATCGGGACCATGGTGCCGGCGGCGCTGGCGTTGTTCGCCGCCTCCGGACCGGCCACACCCTCGATGGCCCCGCGGCCGAACTCCTCCGGGTGCTTGGTCAGCTTCTTCTCGGTGATGTAGGAGAGGAAGGTCGGGATCTCCGCGCCGCCGGCCGGGATGACCCCGAACGGGAAGCCGAAGGCGGTGCCCCGGAGCCACGGCTTCCAGGACCGCTTCCAGTCGTCCTTCCTCAGGAAGGGCTGCCCGACGGGGATGATCTCGGTGGCCTTGCGCCGCAGGTGCGCCGCGACCCAGAGGGCCTCGCCCAGGGCGAAGATGCCGACAGCGACCACGACCACGTCGATGCCGTCGCCCAGCTGGGCGATGCCGAACGTCATGCGCGCCTGGCCGCTGACCTGGTCGATGCCGACCATGCCGATGGTCAGACCGAGCACCAGGGCGATGAAGCCGCGCAGCCGCGAGGCGCCGAGCACGGCGGTGACGGCGACGAAGGCCAGCAGCATGATCGCCAGGTACTCCGGCGCCCCCAGCGAGACCGCGAAGCTGGCCATCAACGGGGCGAAGAAGACCAGCAGCGTGGTGCCGATGGTGCCGGCCACGAAGGACCCGATGGCGGCGGTGGCCAGGGCCGGTGCGGCCTTGCCGGCTTTGGCCATCAGGTTGCCCTCGATGGCGGTGACCACCGAGGAGGACTCGCCGGGGGTGTTGAGCAGGATCGAGGTGGTCGAGCCGCCGTACATGCCGCCGTAGAAGATGCCGGCGAGCATGATCATCCCGCCGGTCGGTTCGAGGCTGTAGGTGATCGGCAGCAGCAGGGCGATCGTCATGGCCGGACCGATGCCGGGCAGCACGCCGACGGCGGTGCCGACGAGGACGCCGATCAGGGCCAGCAGCAGGTTCAGCGGTGTCGCCGCGGTGGCGAAGCCCTCGAGCAGGAAGCCGAGATTTCCCATGGTCGCGCCCCTTACAGAATTCCCTGGAGGATGCCGGCCGGCAGGCCGACCCCCAGACCGATGGCGAAGCCGTAGAAGGTGATCAAGGACATCGCTACCGCGATCACCAGGGCCCGGATGTAGTGGCGGCTGCCCAGGGCGAGGGCCGAGCCGTAGAACAGGATGGCGCCGGAGATCACCCAACCGAGGACGTCGATCAGCACGATGTTGGCCACGAAGACGCCGACCAGCATCAGCACGGTCTTGACGTCGACCCGTTGATCGAGATCGACGTCCTCGCCGCCCTCGAGCTCGGGTCGACTGCCGCGCAGCACCGCCACGGTCAGACCGATGGCCAGCAGGATCAGCGCGCTGCCCAGGACCAGGGGCACGGCTCTCGGACCGAGCGGGTCGGTGCCGGTGGTGTTGTCGCCCAGGGTGGAGGCGTCGACCAGCATGATCACGCCGAGCACCATGAGGAACGCACACACCCCCAGCTGGGCGAGGTCACGGACCGGGCCGGCGGGGGCCGGAGCCCCCGCCGTGCCCACAGCCACCTCGCTCATGCCAGGCCCAGCTTCTTGAGCGTGTCCTCCACCGCGGTGGTCTGCTCGGTCAGGAAGGGAGCGAACTCGTCGGCGGTCAGGAAGGCGTCGGTCCAGCCGTTCTTGGCCAGGACGTCCTTCCACTCGGGGCTGGCGTGCATCGCGGTCAGGGCCGCGACCAGAGCGGCCTTGTCGGCGTCGGAGATCTCCGGGGGAGCGACCACGCCGCGCCAGTTGGTGAAGACCAGGTCGATGCCGGACTCCGTCAGGGTCGGGGCGTCGATCGCGTCGACCCGCTCGGCTCCGCTGATGGCCAGGACCCGGACCTCGCCGGCCTCGACCTGGTCGAGGAACTCGCCGAAGCCGGAGGCGCCGAACGCGATCTTGCCGCCCAGCAGCGCCGGCAGCAGATCACCGCCCCCGTCGTAGGAGACGAAGTTGACCTGCTTGGGATCGATGCCGACCGCCTGGGCGAGCTGCATCGGGAGCAGGTGGTCCGGCCCGCCGGGCGACGAGCCGCCGCCGACGGCCATCGCCTTCGGGTCCGCCTTCCAGGCGGCGACCAGGTCGTTGATCGTCTGGTACGGCGAGTTCTTCGGCACCACGATGGCGCCGGACTCCTCGATCAGCTTGGCGATCGGGGTGGTCTGGTCCAGCTTGGCCTCGGACTTGTTGGTGTACTGCGCGCCCACCACACCGAGGCCCATCATCATCATGAGCTGGCCGTTGCCCTTCTCGGACACGGTCCGGGACAGACCGACGGTGCCGCCGGCCCCGGCGAGGTTGAACACCTCGACGTTCTTGGTGGCGTCGATGTCGTCCATCACCTTGGCCGCGGCGCGGGCGGTGGTGTCGTAGCCGCCGCCGGCGGTGTTGGGGACCATGAACCGGACACCGGTCAGCGGCTGACCCGCGCCGGTGCTGGCGCCGGGCTCGGCCTGCTTCGCGGTCGCCCCGCACCCGGCCGTGACCAGCAGGGCCCCGGCCGCGGCGAGCGCGGCCCCGACCTTCAGGTTGAGCTTCAGCTTGTCGAACATCATCGTTCCTCTCGGTTGTCGGGGCGAGCCGACCAAGACGTTGGTAGGGCCACGGGGAAGCGACCTGAGCTGGACTCTGGCAGGGCCGCCGAGGCGGTGTCTGCTTTCGGCCATCGTGGACGTTGTGGTCTTTGTGGTCGGCGTCACAGTGGCGGTTTCGGTCGTCGGGGGGACCAGAATGTGCAACGGCCCGAGGTGTGCGGGCTCGACACCGAGGTCGGACTGAAGGGTGGCACGCATGCGTCGTCGGTTGCGGCTGCCGCTGGCGTACCAGCTGGTCGCCGTGCAGCTGGTGCTGATCATGGCCGTGCTGCTGGCCGTCTCCGCCGTCTCGGTGGAGATCACCCGACTCGGGTTCGCGCGGGACGAAGGGCGGCGGGTTCTCACCCTGGCGGAGAACCTGGCCTCCAACCCGATCGTCCGCTTCCGCGAGGTCAGCGCCGCCGGCGCCGTGCTGCCCGCCGCCGTGACCACCCAGCAGGCCCTGACCGGCATCGACCTGGTGATGATCGCCGACCGGCAGGGCAAGGTCGTCGCCAGCACCGACACGCTGCTCGTCGACGAGGTGCTGCCCTGGCCCGCCCTCGTCGCGGCCCCGGACCGCTCGCACTCCGCCTCGGTCGAGCTCGGTGGCACCACCTACCTGCTCGCCGCGGTGCCCATCCTCTCCGATCCCGAGGACGGTGCCCCCGTGGTCCAGCTGGGCGTGGCGGTGGTCGGCCAGCAGAGTCCGACCCGGCTGGAGTCGCTGGTCAGCGCGGCGCCGACGCTGCTGACCTACCTGGGGGCAGCGCTGCTGCTCGGTGTCGTCGGCTCGCTGCTGCTGGCCCGCTGGATCAAGCGCGGCACCCTGGGCATGGAGCCGGCCGAGATCGCGGCGCTGGCCGAGCAGCGGGAGGCGATCTTCGCCGGGATCGCCGAAGGTGTCGTCGCGCTGGACACCCACCACCGGATCACGGTCGCCAACGCGCCGGCGATCGCCCTGCTCTCGTTGCCGGCCGACCCGGTCGGGGCCAGCCTGGACGAGCTGGCGATCTCGGGCCGGCTGCGCGATGTGCTGACCGGGGTCGACGGTGTGGAGCCGGACGCGGTGGTGATCAGGTCGGGGCGGGTGCTGGTGCTCAACCGGATGCCGGTCAGCCGGTCCGGCCAGACGCTCGGCTCGGTCACCACGTTGCGCGACCGCACCCCCTTGGCCGAGCTGGAACGTGAGCTCGGCGCGTTCCAGGGCACCACCGACCTGCTGCGCGCCCAGGCGCACGAGTTCGCCAACCAGCTGCACACCATCTCCGGCCTGATCCAGATCGGCGACTACGACGAGGTCGTGACCTACGTCCACACCCTGGTGGCCAGTCGGGCCGCGGTGGACCTGACGGTCGCCCAGCGCGTACGGGACTCCTCGGTGGCCGCGTTGCTGGTGGCCAAGTCGGCCCAGGCGGCCGAGCGGCGGGTGGAGCTGAAGGTCGGCCCGGGCACGGCGCTGGAGGCGCTGGAGCCACGGTCGTCGTTCGACGTCGCCACGGTGATCGGCAACCTGATCCAGAACGGCATGGACGCCGTCACCTCCGTGCCGACCTCGAGCGCGTCCGACGGACCGATCGGCTGGGTCGAGGTCGACGTCCGGCAGACCGACGACGTGGTCGAGGTCGTGGTGCGAGACTCGGGCCCGGGGGTGGCCGCCACCATCGCGTCCGAGGTGTTCGAGCACGGGTTCACCACCAAGGCGGCCCGCGACGGCGAGCGCGGCATCGGTCTGGCCCTCATCCGGCGGATCTGCCGCAACCGCGGCGGTGACGTCGAGGTCCGTGACACCGCGTCGGGGGCGGAGTTCGCCGTCTGGATGACGGTCCAGGCGGCGCCGGCGAAGGGAGAGGCATGATCACGGTCCTGGTCGTCGACGACGACTTCCGGGTGGCCCGGATCCACAGCGCGTTCGTGGATCGCATCGACGGCTTCCGCACCATCGGCGTGGCCAACACCGGCCAGGAGGCCATCCGTCTCGCGGTCGCGTTGGTCCCGGACCTGATCCTGCTCGACCTCTATCTGCCCGACGTCTTCGGGCTGGACGTGCTGAACCGGATGCGGGTGGCCGGCGTCGAGGGTGACGCCATCGTGATCAGCGCCGCCAACGAGTCGGAGACGGTCGAGCGGGCGGTCAAGCTCGGCGTGGTGAACTACCTGCTGAAGCCGTTCACCGCCGACGACCTGCGTCAGCGCCTCACGGACTACCAGGCGAATCGCCAGGCCCGCCATCCCAAGACCCTCACCGACCAGGCGGCCGTCGACCAGCTCTGGGGGCGGGGCGAGAGCGGTCGGCCGGAGGTGCTGCCGAAGGGACTCAGCCCCGAGACGGCGGAGCTGATCGTGCAGGCTCTGGCGGCGGCCGAGGGCGAGCTGTCGGCCCAGGAGTGTGCGGAGGTCGTCGGCATCTCCCGGGTCAGCGCGCGACGGTACCTGGAGTACTTCGCCGGGCAGGGGACCGTCGTCGTCAGTCTCCGGTACGGGGTGGTCGGCCGTCCCGAGCGCCGCTACGGCGTGGCCGTGCCCGGTGCGCCGCCGCCCCGACCGGTCCGCTGAGCCCGGCCCGGCGTCACCAGCAGATCCACCGGCAGGTCCCAGCGCTCGGTGGGCACGACCTCCACCACCTCGTCGTCGTTCAGCAGCAGCCAGGTCTCCAGGCCCGGCCGGGCGGCTCGGGCGCGGTCGTACCAGCCACCGCCGCGGCCGAGCCGGTTCCCGCGCGGGTCGGCCGCCAGCCCCGGCACCACGAGCAGGTCGACGGTCGCCAGAGCGTCGTCGCCGAGCAACGGCCCGGTCGGTTCCAGGATCTGGGAGCGTCCCTCCCGGAGCGCGTCGGGTCCGCCGTACGCGGCCCAGGCCGGGCTCGGGCAGCCAGGTGCCGGTCCCGTCGGTGAGCACCGGCAGCAGCACCTCGATGTCGTGGGCGACCGACCACGCCACCAGGGACCGGGAGTCCGGCTCGGAGCCGGCCGACAGGTAGGCCGCGAGACGGCGTACCGGTCGGGCGGTCAGCAGCTCGGTCAGCCGGGCGCATCGCTGCTCGTCGTCCCGCCGGCGCTGATCGGCGGTGCGGGCGGCCCGACGTCGGCGTACGACGGTGCGGAGCTCCCGCTTCGCCGCAGCGACGGCCTGCCGCCGGTCCGGTCACGGTCGCGGCACCGCTGTCGAGCCGCGGAGCACCAGATGGGTCGCCAGCTCCTGGTGCTGTCCACTCGGCGCACCGGACGCATCGGACGCACCTGGTGCCCTGGACTCGCGCCGAGTGAGCTCCAGGGCCGCCCGGGCCGCCGCCCGACCCAGCTCGGCGACCGGCTGGGCCACGGTGGTCAGATCGAAGAGCGGGGCCAGCACGTTGTCGTCGAAGCCGAGCACGGAGACGTCCGTCGGCACTCGGAGGCCGGCGCGCTGCAGGGCCGGGAGCAGGCTCATCGCGACCTCGTCGCTCTCGGTGACGACCGCGGTGGGGAGGAACGTGCCGCTCAGCAGCTGGGCGACGGCGAGCTGACCGACCTCCGGGCCGCCGCCGGTGGCGTCGACCACGACGGCGAGGGTGGCGACGGGATCGGTGGGGTACGCGGCGTTGTGCTGCTCGACGGCGCGTTGCAGCCCGTCGAACCGCTGGGCTGCGCTGAAGGTGAAACCCTCCGGGTCGCGGGTGGCGACGTAGCAGATCCGGCGGTGGCCGAGGTTGATCAGGTGCCGTGCCCCCGTGGCCGCCGCGGCCGTGTCGTCGATGAACACGCAGGCGCTGTCCTCGACCTGCTGGTTGAGGTAGACGACCGGCACGGAGAGCTCGGCCAGGCGTGCGTACTCGTCGGCCCGGAGGGCGAAGGACGCCACGATCAGGGCGTCCACGTTGCGTTGGGCCGGCAGGGTGGCGAAGAACTGTGCCCGGTCCTCCGCGCTCTTCGTGCTGTAGATGACCAGCTCCTGGCCCGCCTCCCGCAGCGTCGTGTAGGCGGCCTCCAGCACCGAGGAGTTGAACCAGGTGTTGAGCGGTCCGCTGACCAGCAGCCCGACCTGACCGAGTCGACCGGTGGCCAGGGCCGACGCGGTCCGGGAGAGGGCGAAGTCGAGCTCCGCCGCCGCGCGGTGCACCCGATCGCGGGTGCTCCGGGAGATCAGGGGTGAGTCGCGCAGGGCGCGCGAGACCGTCGACGTCGAGACACCGGCGAGGTCCGCGACATCGTCCATGGTGGCGGGCGACGCGGGACTGGACACAGGGCCAATGGTCCACCGTGGAGGCGCCAGGTGCAAGCGATTGCAGTTCACGGCGTGGCTGTGATCGATCGCACACGTTCCGGTGACTCCGCGCACTGGGCAGGCCCTACCTGGCCGCCGTACGCTTTCATGCAAGCGCTGGCACGATCCGAGCCAGCCGCATCGATGAGCGCCGAAGGCCACCCATGACCGACCTCACCGTCCTGTCCGCCGACTCCCGGACCGACGCCACCTGGTGGCGTCAGGCCGTCGTCTACCAGGTCTACCCACGCAGCTTCGCCGACAGCGACGGCGACGGCCTGGGCGACATCCGCGGGATCACCTCGAAGGTGCCGTACCTGGCCGGCCTCGGGGTGGATGCGATCTGGCTCAGCCCGTTCTACCCGTCGGCCCTGGCCGACGGCGGCTACGACGTCGCCGACTACCGCGACGTGCACCCCCAGCTCGGCACCCTGGCCGACTTCGACGACCTGATGAGCGCCGCCCACGGCGCCGGGATCAAGGTCATCGTCGACATCGTCCCCAACCACACCTCCGACCTGCATCCGTGGTTCGTCGAGGCGCTCGCCTCGGAGCCCGGTTCGGCCGCCCGCCAGCGCTACATCTTCCGCGACGGCAAGGGCCCGGACGGCTCCCGGCCGCCGTCCGACTGGATCTCGCACTTCGGCGGGTCCGCCTGGACCCGGGTGCCGGACGGCCAGTGGTACTGCCACCTGTTCGCCCCCGAGCAGCCCGACCTGAACTGGGACAACCGCGAGGTCCGCGACGACTTCCTGGTGACCCTGCGGTTCTGGGCGGACCGGGGGGTCGACGGCTTCCGGGTCGACGTCGCCCACGCGCTGGCCAAGGACCTGTCCGAGCCGTTGCGCAGCAAGCCGACGCTGGAGGACCACCCGTCGATGCCGATCGACGGCACCGACCCGCTGTACGACCGGGACGAGGTGCACGAGATCTACGCCGAGTGGCGCCAGGTCTTCGACTCCTACGACCCGCCCCGGACCGCGGTGGCCGAGGCCTGCGCACCGTCGTCCCGGCGGGCCCTCTACGCCCGACCCACCGAGCTGGGTCAGGCCTTCAACTTCGACCTGCTGGCCGCCGACTACGACGCCGACGCCTTCCGGGACGCGATCGCGTTCTGCCTGAGCCAGGCCGCCGCGTCCGGCTCGTCGTCGACCTGGGTGCTGTCCAACCACGACGTCGTCCGGCACGCCACCCGCTACGCGCTGCCGAGGGGCACCGACCTGGACGAGTGGCTGATGTCGGACGGCAGCCTGCCGCGGGCCGACGAGGAGACGGGTCTGCGGCGTGCCCGCGCCGCCACGGCGCTGATGCTGGCGCTGCCGGGATCGTCGTACTTCTACCAGGGCGAGGAGCTGGGGCTGCACGAGGTCGCCGACCTGCCCACCGCCGCGCTGCAGGACCCGATCTGGCTGCGGACCCAGAACGAGAAGAAGGGTCGGGACGGGTGTCGGGTCCCGCTGCCCTGGCACCACGAGGGCAACGCCTTCGGCTTCAGCAGCGGTCACGCCTGGCTGCCCCAGCCGGCCGGATTCTCCCGGACCGCTGTGGCTGCGCAGGAAGGACGGTCCGGCACCACGCTGGAGTTCTACCGCGAGGCACTCCGGGTCCGTCACCAGCTGCAGACCTCCGAGGACCTGACCTGGGTGGGGACCGACGACCCTGCCGTGCTGCACTTCACCCGCCCCGGCGGCTGGCACTGTCTGAGCAACTTCGGCTCGAACGCGGTCACGCTGCCGGACGGCGTGGTGCGGCTGACCAGCGGCCAGCACCAGGCGGGGGTGCTGCCGCCGGAGACCACCGTCTGGTTGACCGAGTGGGAGCCGCTCGGCTGAGCGGTCCGCTCGGTCGGGGGACTGGCGACGTCCGGTCTGGGGCCGGCCTCGTACGGTGAGGTCATGGACTACGTGAAGCTCGGCAGCACCGGACTGGACGTCTCACCCCTCTGCGTGGGGTGCATGACCTTCGGCGAGCCCGATCGGGGTCCGCATCCCTGGACTCTCACCGAGGAGCAGAGCCGTCCGCTCATCCGGGCGGCCATCGAGGCCGGCATCAACTTCTTCGACACGGCGAACGTGTACTCGGCCGGGTCGAGCGAGGAGATCGTCGGTCGCGCCCTGGCCGAGTACGGCAACCGCGACGAGCTGGTGATCGCCACCAAGGTGCACGGGCGGATGGGGGACGGCCCGAACCGGGCGGGGCTGTCGCGCAAGGCGATCTTCGCCGAGTGCGACGCCAGCCTGCGGCGGCTCGGAGTCGACCACATCGACCTGTACCAGATCCATCGCTGGGACAAGGCGACGCCGATCGAGGAGACGCTGCAGGCGCTCAGCGACCTGGTGGACGCCGGCAAGGTGCGTCACCTGGGGGCCTCGTCGATGTATGCCTGGCAGTTCTCCAAGGCGCTCTACCTGCAGCGGATCCACGGCTGGCACCGCTTCGTCACCATGCAGGACCACTACAACCTGCTCAACCGCGAGGAGGAGCGGGAGATGTACCCGCTCTGCGCCGACCAGGGTGTCGGGGTCATCCCCTGGAGCCCGCTGGCCCGCGGTCGGCTGACCCGGCCGTGGGGCGAGACGACCAGCCGGTCGGAGACCGACACCTTCGGCAAGACCCTGTACGACGAGTCGACCGACCGGGTCATCGTCGAGCGGGTCGCCGAGGTGGCGGGGGAGCGCGAGGTGTCGCCGGCGCAGGTCGCCCTGGCCTGGGTGTCCGCCAACCCGGTGGTCACCGCACCGATCGTCGGGCTGGGCAAGCAGTCCCACCTCGAGGACGCCCTGGCCTCGCTCGACCTGGAGCTGACTTCCGAGGAGCGGCAGCGGCTCGAGGAGCCGTACGTGCCCCACCCCGTCATCGGTTTCTGACCCACCTCGAGCTGTCGGACCGTCGCTGCTCCGAGCGGCTTGACCCTGACGCTGCGTCAACCTTCACGATGGCTGCATCACCGATCTCGACTCCGATCCGGCCGGCAGCGGCGGTCGTACGTCCAGGGCCTCGTTGCCCCTGTTCGTCGCGGCCGAGGCCCTCTCCCTGTTCGGCAACTCCGCAATCGCCATCGTGCTCCCGTGGCTGGTGCTCACCCGGACCGGCGATCCGGCCGTCACCGGTCTGGTGGCCGCGGCCACGGCCCTGCCGGCGATCGCGGCCGCCCTGGTCGGCGGCTGGCTGATCGACAAGGTCGGCCAGCGTCGGATGAGTGTGCTGGCCGACCTCGGCAGCGCCCTCTCCGTGGCCGGCTTGGCCGTCGTGGACCGGGTCTTCGGGCTCGACCTCGGCTGGTTCATCGCGCTGGGGGTCCTGGGCGCGCTGTTCGACGTGCCCGGGATGACCGCCCGCGAGACGCTGATGGGCCGGGTCGCCCGGACCAGCGGGGTGTCGTTGGACAGGATCGCCTCGCTCCGCCAGGCGGTGTTCAGCCTGGCCTTCCTCGGTGGTCCGGCGCTCGCCGGGGTCCTGCTCGCGGTGCTCGATCCCATCCAGGTGGTCTGGGTGACCGCCGGCTGCTCGCTCGCCGCCGGGATCTGCATGCTGATCCTGCCGCTGACGGCACCAGAGGTTGTTGCCGAGGGCACCGCCGACATCGGCGGGTTGGCCACCATCCGGGCCAGCGCTCCGTTGCGGGCCATGATGGTGATCGGCTTCGGCAGCGCCGTCGTGGTGGCTCCGCTGCTCGGCGTCCTGCTGCCCGCGCACTTCAACCGGCTCGGCGAGCCGACCTGGTTCGGCTTCACCATGTCGGCGTTCGCGGCCGGCTCCATGGTCGGGGCGATCCTGTACGCGGTCATCTCCGCGCGCTCGCGTCGGGCGGTCTACGTCGGTGGCCTGCTGCTGCAGACGCTCGGCATGGTCGGTTTCACCACGCTGCACGGGGTCTGGCCGGTGGTGGTCGGCTCCGCTCTGGTGGGGGTCGGCGGCGGGCTGCTGTCACCGGTGTTCCTCGTCTTCTTCACCGAGCACGTCGCCGAGTCCGTCCGCGGCCGGGTGCTCGGGCTGTTCAACGCCCTGGCCATGACGGCCTCGCCACTGGGTTTGGGGGCGATCGCGCTGGCTCTGTCCGTCACCACCCTCGAGGTCGCGGCGACCTGGTTGCTGGCAGCCTGGGTGCTCGTGATGGCGTACGCGTTCATCAGCAAAGGGATGCGGGCCTTCGCCCGTCCGCCCGCGCCGAGCATCCCACGTCGGTGAGGTCGTCCGTGCTGACCATTAGCCAGCTCGCCCGCTACGTCGGCGTCAGCGTCCGCACCGTCCGGCACTACCACCAGCTCGGACTGCTCAGCGAGCCCCGGCGCGACCCCTCCGGCTACCGGCGTTACGGCGCCGACGACGTGATCGCGCTCAAGCGGGTCAGCACGCTGGCGCGGGCCGGGGTGCCGCTGGCCCGGATCCCGGGGCTGCTCGAGGCCGAGCCGGACGCGTTCGGCCGGGCGATCGCCGAGGTCGACGGCGAGCTCAGGACCCAGATCGCCGAGCTGCGTCAGCGGCGCCGGGACCTGGCCCAGCTGCCGAGCGCCGAGCGCCTCTGCATCCCGGACGCGGTGGCGGAGATCCTCGCCTGGGAACGCGAGATCGGGCTGAGCGAGACGACGGTGCGGATCGAGCGGGACAGCTGGATCCTGATGTCGGCCGCCTACCCGGGGATGCTGGAGGCGTCGCTGTCGATGAAACGAACCTGCCTGGCCGACGAGGAGTACCGACGGCTGGTGCTCGACCTGGACGACGCCCTGGACTGGGATCCGGCGGACCCGCGGCTGGGGGACCTCGCCCGGCGGAGCATGACGGTCCTCGAGCGCCTCTACCCGATCTCGCGGGCGCAGCAGGAGGCGGCGGAGTGGACCGGCACCGACGAGGTCACCGTCGGCCTGTTGAACGAGCTGAACGACGAGACCTCACCGGCGTGGAGGAGGCTCTACGAGCTGGTCGGCGAGCTGACCCGGGAACGTGGCTACCCCGACTTCTGAGCCACGACACCGCGTCCCGCCCCCAGCGCGATCCCGGGCGTGCTGCGTCGCCCGTCCTAGGGTGGGGATCATGCCCCTGTTCGGCCGCAAGAAGTCAGAGGACGCTCCGGTCCGCCCCGCCTGGGACCCGCTCCCCCTGCCGCCGCCCGCTCGGCCCGACGGGCTGCGCACGATGGAGGACCACCGCGCCTACCTGTTGAGCTGTGTGGAGCCGTTGCCGGCCTTCGGCCAGCAGCTGCTGGATGCGGTCGACCTGGCGGTCTGCGAGGAGATCGTCTCGCCGATCAGCCTGCCCGGCTTCGACAACACGGCGATGGACGGGTACGCCGTACGGGCGCAGGACGTGGCCGCTGCCTCACCGCAGAGCCCGGTCCGGCTCCCGGTGGTCGGCGAGGTGCCGGCGGGGCAGGCCGCTCCGCACCGGCTGTCGCCGGGCACGGCGATGAAGATCATGACCGGCGCCCCCATCCCCGCCGGGGCCGACGCCGTCGTCGCGTACGAGTCGACCGACCGTGGTGCTGCGGACGTGGAGATCTACGTGCCCAGCGAGGTCGGCCAGCACATCCGCCGGGTCGGTGAGGACGTCGCGGCGGGTCAGCGGGTGTTCCGCGACGGTGATCAGCTCGGCCCGCGATCGATCGGCCTGCTGGCCGCGATCGGCCGGGACAAGGTGCTGGTCCGTCCGCGCCCGCGGGTGGTCGTCATCGCCACCGGCTCCGAGCTGGTGGAGCCCGGTCGCGAGCTGCCCACCGACTACCAGATCTACGACTCCAACTCCTACCTGCTGGCCGCCGCGGCGCGCGCGGCCGGTGCCCAGGTGTTCCGGGTGGGGATGGTCAGCGACGATCCCGAGCGGGTGCGCGAGCTGATCAACGACCAGCTGGTCCGGGCCGATCTCATCCTCACCACCGGTGGGGTGAGTCAGGGGGACTACGACGTGGTCAAGTCCGTGATGCCCGAGCTCGGCGCCACCGAGTTCGTGCAGGTGGCGATGCAGCCGGGCAAGCCCCAGGGCTTCGGCCTGATCGGCGCCGACCGGATCCCGATGATCATGCTGCCGGGGAACCCGGTGAGTGCGTTCGTGTCCTTCGAGGCCTTCGCCCGTCCGGTGATCAGGAAGCTGATGGGGGTGACGCCCTACACCCGGGCGCCGGTCAGGGCTCGGGCCACGCACGCGATGAGCTCGACCGCGGCTCGCCGCCAGCTCGCCCGCGGGATCATCACCCACGACGACGAGGGCAATCGGCTGGTGTCGCTGGCCGGCGGGCACGGCTCGCACCTGGTCGGCGACCTGTCGCGCGCCAACGCGCTCGTGCTGCTGCCCGAGGAGACCGACCTGGTGGCGGCGGGGGAGCAGGTCGAGGTGTGGTTGCTGAGCGAGGGCCTGTGAGCGATGTCCCCGTCAGCGACGGCCCGTCCGGTCTGACCCACCTGAACGCCTCCGGCGAGGCCCGGATGGTCGACGTCTCCGCCAAGGCGGTGACCAGCCGTACGGCGACGGCGGCCGGTCGGGTACGGCTGTCGCCCGCCTGCGTGGCCGCCCTGCGGGACGGCTCGGTGCCCAAGGGCGACGCGCTGGCCGTGGCCCGGATCGCCGGCATCCAGGGCGCCAAGCGGACGCCCGAGCTGATCCCGCTCTGCCACCCGCTGGCGGTCAGCGGGGTGGAGGTCTCGATCGAGGTGGTCGACGACGGGGTGGAGATCGCCGCGACGGTCCGGACGGCCGACCGTACGGGCGTGGAGATGGAGGCGCTGACCGCGGTCTCGGTCGCCGCCCTGACCATGATCGACATGATCAAGGCGATCGACAAGCTGGCGGTGATCACCGACGTCCGGGTGATCGCCAAGTCCGGTGGCCGCAGCGGGGACTGGACCCGCCCGGAAACCTCGACATCAGCGGATGCACCGACGTGAGCGAGCCCATCGGCACCGCCCTGGTGATCACCGTCTCCACCCGGGCACACGCCGGCGTGTACGCCGACCAGTCCGGACCGATCATCGCGACGGCGCTGGGCGACACCGGCTTCATCGTCGACGGTCCCCAGATCGTGCCCGACGGCAAAGCGGTCGGCTGGGCCCTGCGCGACGGCCTGGCCCACGGCTACGACGTGATCATCACCACCGGCGGCACCGGGCTGTCACCGAGCGACGACACCCCCGAGCAGACCAGGCCCCTGCTGGACAAGGAGATCCCGCACCTGGCGGCGGCGATCACCGCCCACGGGGTGCAGGTCGGAGTCCCCACCGCGGTGCTCAGCCGCGGGCTGGCCGGTCTCGCCGGGAGGTCGCTGATCGTCAACCTGCCGGGATCCCGGGGTGGGGCCCGGGACGGGATGGACGTGCTCAAGCCGTTGCTCCGCCACGCCGTCACCCAGCTGCGGGGCGGCGACCACCCGGCGCCGGGTCGCTGATCATGGGGCTGACCGGGCGCGAGCAGTACCGGGTTCTCGGTCGTCGCGGCTTCGGCACCGGTCACCAGTGGCCGGTCACCCTGCAGTACGCCGACATCGAGCTCGTACCGATGAGGAGCCGGTACCAGGCCGACTGGGAGCGCGTGCGTCGGGAGAACGCGAGCTGGCTGCGCCCCTGGGAGGCCACCCTGCCGCCCGGCGCCCAACCCGGACCGAGCAGCTACGGAGCCCTGGTGCGCGCGCTCGGCCACCAGGCCAAGGACGGGCGACTGCTGCCCTGGCTGATCTTCCTGCTCCCGGAGAACCCTCGGCGGCCGCCGCAGCTGGTGGGGCAGCTCACCGTCAGCGGCATCGTGGGCGGGTCGGCGGCCTGGGGACAGGTCGGCTACTGGGTCGACCAGCGGGTCGCGGGTCGCGGGATCGTGCCGACTGCGGTGGCGCTGGCGGTGGACTACTGCTTCGACGTTCTGCGGCTGCACCGGATCGAGATCGCCATCCGACCGGAGAACACCAAGAGCCTGCGGGTGGTGAACAAGCTGGGGTTCCGGCCGGAGGGTCTGCGGCCGCGCTATCTGCACATCGACGGCGACTGGCGTGACCATCTGGTGTTCGCGCTGAACGCCGAGGAGGTGCCCGGAGGCCTGCTGCAGCGCTGGCTGCACCTGCGCCCCCAGGGTCCCTGACGGCTGTCGGATCCGAGCGGGTCTGTTCCGGATCCGAGCAGGGTCAGGACGTGAGGTTCTGGATCCCCACCTGGCCGGCGGCGACCAGCCGCCCCTGGTCGTCGAGGGTCTCCACCCGCCACACCTGACGTGACCGGCCGCGGTGCAATGCGCGCGCGGTCGAGGTCAGGCGGTCCCCGGTCCTGCTGGCCCGGAAGAAGTCGGTGGTGTTGGTGGTGCCGACCACCTGGCCCGAGGGACCCAGCCACACCGCGGCGGCCATGCTGGCCAGGGTCTCGACCACGCTGCAGTGCACCCCGCCGTGCAGCAACCCGTACGGCTGCAGCAGGCCGTCGGTGACGGTCCAGGTGGCGGTGAGGCCGTCGGCGGAAGCCGCCGTGACGCTCAGTCCGATGCTGTTCGCGAACGGTCCCAGCTCCTGGAAATCGGCCAGGGCGGGGACGGACTTCTCCGGCGTCGACACCTGGTCACCTTAGGACACCCCGGTGGGGTGCACGCTCGCTCACGGTGGTTGGGGTGGTCGGCTGGTGTAGCGGTGGCCGGTGGGGGTGGTGGTGATGACGGTGTGGGTGTCGGGGTCGGCGAGGCGGATGGTCCAGCCGGGCATCTCGCGGACGTAGTTGCCGCGTTCGCAGACGCCGCGTCCGTTGGTCGCGGTGGTGGGTCCGCCGTCGTGGTGGCGGTGGAGGTGGTCGAGGTGGCGGATCGGGGCATCGCAGTAGGGGTCGCGGCAGGTCCAGTCCCGCCAGCGGATCAGCTCGGCGAGCCAGCCGGTGAACCGACGCCGGCGACGGTCGAGATCAACGACCTGCTGGCCGCCGTCGGTGGTGGGGCGGGTGAACAGCCGCCGCCACCACACCCGGGCCTGGGTGTTGGTGATCAGCTCACGAGCCAGGCCGGCGGGTAGGCAGCCCCAGCCGGGGATCTCGGCCGGGGTGGGGTCGTTCGGGTCGAGCAACGCGGCGAGCGGCAGCTGGATCCCGACCTCGACACCGACATTCTCGGCGGTGGCTTGGCCGGTGAGGCGGGCGACGAGGGTGTCGGCCATGATCTGGCCTTTGGACCGGGTGTCACCGTCGGCTTTGCGGGCGGTGGCGGCGGCTTGGAGGGCGGCGAGGCAGGCGACGCCTTGTTCGACGGGCAGGAGTCCGGTCAGCAGGCTCATGGTGTCCGGGGCGGGTCGCAGCGTGACCCGCCGGTCGCCGCGGGCCTTCCCAGCCCGGGCCATCGCGGCGGGGGGTCGGCGGCGTAGGCGAGGCGTTGCGCGCAGGCGGCGGCATCCTTGGTGCTCATCCGTTCAAGATGCCGGGCGGTCAGGGCAGTGTCGACGGCCGTGCGGGTGGTCCGGTCGAGGTGGGACAGCTTCTCGGTGACGCACCGCACCGTCCAGCCCGACACGTCGCCCCGGCTCAGCAACGTAAGGGTGTGGGGCAGGTCGAGGACGAGGTCGCGGGCGGTGTGGAGACGTCGGGTGCCTTCGGCGGGTGAGATGTGGCTGGCCAACGCGATCTGGTCGGCGATCCCGCGGCCGATCGCCCGCGGATGCACCCCGGTCGCAATCTGCTCGGCGGTCTGCGCTTGCGCGAACGCGACCATCTCCACCGCCTTCGCGGCTTCCAGCGACGCCTGCAGCCGCTCCAGGATGGCGATCCGGTCGATCCGGGTGGCGTCGGCGACCAGACCATCCTTGGTGAACCCGACCGGGTTGTCGACGCCGCCGGGGTCGGGGATCAGCGACTGTGACCAGGTCAGCATCTCCTCCAGCCGGGCCAGCACCGCATCGGGCACGGCCGGAACGGCCGCCTCGATCACCGGTGCTGCAGACATACCTCCACGCTAAACCGCACCACTGACAATCCTTCGAACACGAGTTCGAACGTCAGGACCTGATGTCTTCCGGCCGACATCACGATGCGGGGAACGGTCCAGGCGAGGATTGCTAGGGGCGCGCCCACTGATCCGACGTCCGTGATCATGGGTGGCGGTCGAGAGCCTGCCCGAGGAGAGCGATCGCGTCGTCGGCTCGGAACTGATGGCCGGCGTCGGTGATCACGAGGCCTGGCGGTTCGGCGTCCAGGCCCCGCCAGACCTCGACCAGTTCCGCGTACGTCTGCTCGGTGGCCTTGATCGGGAAGATCGGGTCGTTCCGGCCGGCCTCGATGATCAACCGGCGCGGCGCGATCATGGCGGCGATGTCGGCCATCTCGAACCAGGTCAGCAGGTCCGGCACGGCGTTGCAGACGCAGTGTGGGACCGCGCAGAGGCTGTCCGCGAAGGAGCTGAGGAAGGTAGCTACCACCACTGCCGGGATCTGATCATCGAGCGCAGCGGCGAGCAGTGCGACTGCGCCGCCGCCGGATCCACCGATCACCGCGACCTTGGTCGGATCGACCCCCTCCACCGTGCGGAGCGCGCGGACCGCTGCCAGGGTGTCGGCCACCCGGCGACCCAGCACGGGGCGACCCGTGAGCAGACCGCGCATCCCGTCGACCTGACACGAGCTTGCGGCCGGCGGCTCCGAGGCGGGCACCGACGTACGGCGTCGGCCGAAGCTGATCATCTCCGGGCAGAGCACGGTGAAACCGGCCGCGACCAGCTTGTGGGCCAATCCGCCGTGGAAGTCTTCGGCACCTGGAGGGACCACCAGGTCGTCGATGCCGCCGCCGTGGCCGGCGACTGCGACCACGGCCAGCTCCCTCCGTCGTGCCACGGGAGGGGTGAGGAGCCAGCAGGGGATGTCGCCCTCGTCGGTGACCAGCGTGACCAGCTGGGACTCGTTCTCGGCGTCGATGATCACCCGGCCGTCGGTTCGATCGGCGCCCAGCGCCAGGAGATCGGCGAGGCGACCGGCGGCTGACGTACGCCAGGCAGCGTGGTGCCCAGCGTTCGGGCCCGGGTGACGAGCACGTCGTACGTCGTCGGCATCGCGTCCTGGCATGTCGATCATGGTGCAGAAAACGCTTGCTCGATGTCAACGGAAACGCTTGCGTCTTCGACCCGCCGCCGACTGGTGCCGGCGGCGCAGGAAAGGGTGTGTATTCGGCGACACACCGAGGCGGGTCGCCACCCGAACCACACCAGCCCCATACGGTCTGGGTGTGGGTACGACCGGTGTGATCTTCGGAGCGATTGCGATCGCGTGGCTGGCCTATCTCGTGCCCCATTTCGTGCGCAAACGCGACGACGAGGCAGTGGTGGACACCGAGGACCCGGCCGAGCGGTTCGCCGGGTCGATGCGGGTGGTCCAGCACGGCACCGCGCCGCTGCTCGACCAGGACCTCTCCGAGATCGGCACCTACGAGGTCTCGACCCCGCTGACGCGGCGGGCTGCGGTGGCCGATCTGCGTCGGCTCGAGACCGTGGCTGCCCTGCGGCGGCGTCGGGTGCTTCTCGCGTTGATGGCGGCGCTCAGTCTGGTGGTCGGACTGGCTGGGGCGGGGCTCATCCCGTGGTGGTCGACGGCCATCCCCGGTGGTCTCGTGGTGCTGTTCTTCGGCATCTCCCGCGTCAGCGTGATCGGGATGCGTCGGAGTCTGGACAGCCGCTATCGCGACATCCGTCGCGGCGGTGACGAGGTGACGGTGTTCATGAACCGGGCCAAGGTCAAGGCCGCGGCGTCGCCGGCCAGCCCGGTGGCCGAAGAAGCCGTCGAGGAGGCCAAGGTGCCCGGGGCCTTGTGGGATCCGGTGCCGATCACGGTGCCGACGTACGTGTCCAAGCCGCTGGCCCCGCGAACGGTCCGCACCATCGACCTCTCCGGCCCGGCCGCAACTCTGGTCTCCCCGGTCCAGCACCCCGTCACCGCCGACGCGCCCCCCGCCGGGCCGACGACGGCCGGCGAGATCGCCGAGGGCGAGTCCGGTGACGGCGAGCGTCGGGCAGCCTCCGCCTGAGGTGGTAAAGTCTGCCGCTGATCCGCCCGGCTGATCCCCTTCAGGGATGCGCCGGAAGGGTCAGCCGAGGGGCTATGGCGCAGTTGGTAGCGCGTCTCGTTCGCAACGAGAAGGTCAGGGGTTCGAATCCCCTTAGCTCCACCCTGTAGGACCGCTGTCAACGAGCGAACCCAACCAACGCCCGCAGCCGACGGGATGTCGTGGCGGGATGTACTGAGCATCGATCACTTTCTGTGCGACGAACGTGAGCGTTGGACGTCTCTGACATGAAGACGTCACCGGATCCCGTCACTGTCGCCCGGTGGAGCTCCCACCATTCGTGGCAGGCGAATTGCGTAGGCCGCCACCCCGACGCGTCAGGCGGCCTGAGGGGCCGGAAGAACACCCAGTTGACCGAGCAGACCGGCCACGTCCATGATGATGCGGCTCTCCACGAAGATGCCGTCGCGGTAGCGGTCGATGGTCCACGCCTCGACGGTGACGGTGCGGCCGGTCGCCGGGATGCCCATGAACGCACCGTCGTGGGTGCCCGTCCAGGTGGAGAAGCCCATCACCCGGTCACCCTCGACCAGGGTGTCGTGGAGGGTCCACCGAAGATCGGGGAACCCGGCGTACATCATCCGCAGGACGTCGGCCAGCCCCTCCCGGCCGGGGCCCTGACCCGGGAACGGGTTCAGCTCGACGAAGTCCTCGGCGACCATCTCGACCATCGCCCCGTCGAGGTCTCGGGCGTTGATCACGTCGTCGATGAAGCGGTGGGCGAGGGCCCGGACGTCCTGCTGGACGGCTGTGCTGATCATGAGATGTCCCTTCGGTGGAGTGGTTGTAGGCGGAGGGTTCACAGAGGCAGCGGGTGGCGCATCACGCCGACACCGGGGAGGCGTCCGGACAGGGTGCGGATGAAGTCGAGTGCGTCCATCTCGACACGCTCGCCGCCCTGGCCCTGGCAGAACGGGCCACCGGCGGTGCCGGTGAGCTGCAGGTCGAACGGCTCTCCGTGCAGCTCAGCCCATT
Organism: uncultured Actinomycetota bacterium; assembly: GCA_963794405.1. Taxonomy (GTDB): domain Bacteria; phylum Actinomycetota; class Actinomycetes; order Propionibacteriales; family Propionibacteriaceae; genus Microlunatus. Next base: position 800,638 of record CAWCDP010000009.1, on the reverse strand, counting down.
CCCCGACGATGTCGGCGACCAGGCGTCCGTCGTGGGCGGCTTCGAGCTCCATGGGTCGACCGATAGCAGCATGGATGTCGATGCGGTGCGCCCAGACGTCACGGGTGAAGCCGACCTCGAGGAGGTAGTTCACCGGCTTCCACCCGATCGGCTCGCCGAACGGGACGGGGACATAGCGCATCGGCAAGGGAGTGCCGAACCGGCCCTTGACCGCTTTGTCGCCGACCGTCGTCAGCTGAGCGACCACCTCGTCGTTGTCGAGCTGCGATCGCTCGCGGATCTGGAGCTCGTTGAGACCGTCGACCCAGTGGTGGGAGTCGATGACCTTGTTGAGGGGGAGGCCGTGCCGCAGTTGATGCAGGAAGACCAGGGGAGATGCCTGGGCGTCGGCGGAACCGAGGACGTGGAGCACCATCGTGCGGACGTCCCAGCCGACGCAGTCGGTGTCGGTCTGCCACTCCGCCGGGGTCAGCGAGGCGGCCAGGCTGGCGAAATGATCGAACTCGGCCGCGGCGAGAGCCTTGGCCTCCGTACGGTCGATGCGGGTGACTCCAGCGGTGCTCGTGGTGCTCATCAGGTATGCCCTTTCGTGGTGTTGTCGACCAGGACGTCGGTCAGGTGATCAAGGTGTCGGAGCCAGCGGTCACCGCCCGGTTCGTTGCTCAGCTGCGCCTCGATCAGACCGGCGGTCATCGCGACGAGGCAGTCGATGTCGCCCTGATCGGTGACGCCGGCCGCGTTGGCCACTTCGACGAAGCGGCCGAGCACTTCCTGGGCCACCGCGTAGGACTCGGCACTCGGCTCGAAGCCCGGGATCACCCGACGGAAGAGCAGGGAGTTGCGTGCTGGGTCCGCGATGGCGAACTCGGCGAAGGTCCGCAGGAAGACCTTGATCGCCGAACGTGGATCGGCCGGTTGATCCATCGCGTCGAGCGTCGCCAGCAGCTGCCGGTTGCCGTCGGCGAACATCGCGTCGTACAAGGCGTTCTTGGAGTCGAAGTAGACGTAGAGCGAGGGCTGTTGCATCCCGACCTCCCTGGCCAGGTCACGTAACGAGACCAGCTGGATGCCGTTCTCCCGGGCCAGGCCCCAAGCGGCCTCGACGATCGAGGAGATCTTGCTCTCCCGTCGCTGCGCAACCCGGCTGACTGGCACCGTCTCCCCCTTCGGCTCCCTATCGGTGATAGTAGTTTCACCTATCGATGATAGGTCCGTCAAGGGGAGAGTCCGCCCGATCTCCGCACAGCCGCACGCCGAGCGTCGACAGATCAGGTCCCGGCGAAGAGCATGGCGCCATGCGTGTTGCCCCACGTCCCTTGCTGGGTCTGGTCGCCTTCGTGGCGTACCTGGTGATCGTCGTCGTCATCCAAGCGCACCTCAGGTGTCCCGTACACCGAGCTGAGTGCATCGTCCGCCAACCTCTGGCGCGACCCCATCCTGTCGATCGCCGTGGCGAGCGTCGTGGTCGCTGCTCTCGCCACCTGGTGGGGCTGGTGGCAGCCCGCGCTGTTCGAGCGCACCCGGGCTCGTCGGTGGACGGTGATCGCACCGGCTTTCGTCGTGGTGCTCGCCCTGTCCAACCTGGTCTTCACCAGGTGGAGCAGCATCAGCGTCGACTTCGTGGTGGCGGGACTGGTCGTCGGGGTGCTGGTGGGGTTCGGCGAGGAGCTCACCGCCCGAGGCCTGCTCCTGGTCGGGCTCCGAGCCCGGCTCCGAGAGGTTCTCGTCTGGCTGTTCACCTGCCTCGCCTTCGGACTCATGCACAGCGTGAACATCTTCCTCGGCGCCCCCGTTGCCGGCACCCTGCAACAGATCGTCCTCGCGGGTGCCCAGGGTTCGGCGTTCTACGCGCTTCGCCGGGTCACCGGCTCGTTGGTCTGGGCGATGGCCCTGCACGGTCTGTGGGACTTCAGCGTCTTCATGCTGGGGACATCTGGGGGCGCGAATCCCTTTGCTCTTCTCACCCTGGTGTCAGCGGTCGTCTCGGTCGTCTTCGGTTTCCTCGCCACCAAGGATGCGAGCGGGCGCGCGCCGGCGGATTCCAGCCCCTGACCCAGGCACCGAGCAAGGACGTCGTCGACGACCCGCTCGATGGGTGCTGTGGCGTCGATCACGAGACGCCCTTGCCGAGGTAGGTCCTCACGCCCACGGCTGGATGGCAGGCAGAGCGTCCGGCCTTCAGCCGGTCGAGCGACCCGCGAGGGTGTCGAGATCGCGTACGGCGTAGCGGAGGTGCTCCCACTCCTCCTGCAGGATCACGTGGAGGCAGGACAAGGTGGACTCCGGATGCTCCGGAGCCCAGGGGTTCGCCCGTGGCGTGGCCAGCTCCTCGGGACTGACGGTGGCCAGGAAGTCGCGTACGGCCGCCTGGTGCTCCGCGCGCACCTCGAGCACCTGGGCGTAGGTCGGCGGCTCGGTGGTGAAGACGGACAGGTCGAGGCCATCCTCGGCCGCTTCCGGTCCGGTCAGGCCGATGGGGTGAAGAGGATGCTCCACTCCCAGGACCGCCTTCCGGAGCCAGATGTCGGTTGCCAGGATCAGGTGGCGGAGCGTCTGGGCGAAGGACCACTCGCCGGCCACCGAGATGTCCACCGAGCCGGACGGCATGCCCGCTGCCCGCTCGAGCAGGGCTGCCCAGGAACGTTCCAGCGTCGCCCAGGCCGTCCGCAGGCCGTCGGGATCGTCGGCCCGTCGGAGCTCACGGCCAGGAAAGCGGTTGTCGAGCTCGGCGTCGACGAAGGGGGTGACGTCGACACCGTTGACGCGCAGGAAGCTCGTGCCATCGAAGAGCCAGGGGGCGTCGATCTCCGTCCCCTGCACGTCGACGCCGCGCAGCACCGCGCCGGACAGGTCGCTCCCGACGAAGCGGGAGTCCCGCAGGTCGACGTCGACGAACTCCGCGCCCCGCAGCTGGTCGGATCTGGTGAAGGTGACCATGAACCCATCCTCGCGCAGCGTCAGCCCGACAAGAGGTCCGGTGCCTCGGCTGCCTGGATCACCGTTCGAAGCGGTCGATCGATGCCGCCTTCTCGTCCAGCAGCGTCACCGATCGGACGGTAGCAGCCGGGCCACCTCGTTGATGGCGGGTGCGTCCCGATAGCCGAAGCCCGCCGCCTCCACCTGCTGCCGCCACTGTCCGGCATCGGGATCGGTCTCGGCACCCACCTCGGGCTCGCGCCAGATCGTCCGGACTCCCAGACGTCGGGCCTCGGCGAGGATGCCGTCGATCTCGGCCAGCGGGCGATAGACGTAGAGCAGGTCGGCGCTGTCGGGACGACGTCCGGTCCGGCGCTCGACGATGTCGCCCTCGATGAGCTCGCAGGTCACGATGTCGGCCGGATCGGGGCCGCCGTAGATGGTCACGCTGAGTCCGGCGCGGGTCAAGGAGTCCGGGATGTCGCGGTCGGGATAGTCCTGTACGACGACGTGCCGCGCGGCTCGCAGTGTCTCGATGGCATCGCTCATGCGGCCGACCTTAGGGCCGTGCGGGTCGCGGCCGCTTGTCCTCAGGTCACCTGATCCGCGTCCGGGGCATCGACGTCCCGGCCGAGGAGCTGGGCCGGCGTGCGCCCGGCGAGCCGGCGGGCCTCGTGACACAGGTGCGGGTGGTCGGCGTAGCCGAGCAGGGTGGCGGCGTCGGCCAGTGACCGGTGAGTGGTCTGCGTCTTCGACAGAGCCACGAGGCGGTGCAGGCGGGCGACCCGCACCAGGGTCGAGGGCGACTGACCCGTGGCGCTCCGCACGACCACGGTGCAGGTGTCCACCGGCTGCAGCCGAGCTCCGCGGCCAGGTCGCCGACGGACGAGGCGCCGTCCTCGATCCGTTGCTACGACGCGTCGGCGACCACTTCCAGGGTCAGACTCCCGTACGCCGGGACCGCCACGTCGTGCAGTCCGCCGGCGAGATCGCCGACCTGGCCGACGACGGTCGCCGAGGCCGAGCGGACCGTGCCGGACGTCACTGACCGGCCCGCGGCCAGCCGGATCACCACGGAGTCCTCGGCGGTGGCGTTGAGGATCGTCACCTCACCCGGCAGATCGAGGTCGACGACCACGGGCGCGTAGCGAGAGATCACCGTCCGGCCGAGGTCGACCCGGTCGGCGCGAACGAGGTCGTACGCACGCTCGGAGCCCCGGACGTCCAACGTGCCGTCGAGGACCACCGGGGCGTGCTCCTGCCACAGGGCCAGCAACCCCGCCAGGGCCTCGGACTGCTCGTCGGCCAGGGTGGCCAGCTCCATCGAGATCTGCGGAACCGAGAACCAGCAGGCGTAGAGCTGCTGGGCCACCGCCTCCGGCCCGCCGCTCGGACCCCACATCAGCATGTCGCCGTGCACGACCTGGCCGACCGCCAGCAGCCGGGCGTCGATCGTCTTGCGCCGGTTGGCCACAGCGTCGGCGGGGCAGTCGCTGGCCCGCAGGATCTGCCCGTACGCCCCGATGGCCGGACTCACGTACGGCTGGCGGAACTCCACGGCGGCATCGCCGTGACCGGCCTGTTCGAGCTGCTCTCGGATGAGGGCCAGCAGTGCTTGCATCGCCTCGCCGACGTCGTCGATGTCGCCACTGGACGGCGTGCCCCGGTAGACCATGGCCGTGTCCAGGAAGTCGATCTTGAGACCCTCCAGGGCGTAGTCGACGACCAGCCGGGTGCAGGTTGCCGCCAGGTGCTCGCGGACCTCGCGGTGCCGGGGGTCGAGGATGTGGCAGTGGAGTCGCTCGGCGGCGTGCGGGGCGAACCGGCCGACGGTGTCGAAGGCCTCGGCGTCGCGCCCGAGCAGCAGCGGGGCGATCCACAGCACCACGCCCGCCCCCTGATCATGGACGTCGGCCGAGAAGCCAGCCAGGTCAGGGAACTTGTCGGTGTCGGGCACCCAGTCACCGCAACCGGCGTAGCCACGCCCGACGGCGAGCCGCTGCCATCCGTCGTCGACGAACACCGATCCGCAGCCGAGCCGTACGGCCAGGGCGGTCTCGGCCGCGACCCGCTCCTGGTCCAGGTCCTGGGTGAAGGTGTACCAGGTGGAGTAGACCGGACGACGGGCCACCGGCGGCACGGGCAGCGGGGTGGCGGCCAGGCGTCCGCCGAACCAGTCCGACAGGCGGGCGATCGCCTCGGCCAGCGTCTGGTCCGACAGGCTGGACCGGAACCCGAGGCGGCGTTCGCCCTGGGCCGGCCGTCCGTGCAGCTCCACGGCGAAGGTCTTGTGCTCCTCGGAGATCCCGTAACGGACCTCGAGCTCGTCGACCAGCTCGTCCAGGGCCCAGGCGAACAGACTGTGTCCCGCGGCGTCGTGCAGGCAGCCGACCGGCGCCCCGCTCACCAGGCTGGTGGACGTCTGACCGGCCCAGTCGGCCGCGAGCGTGCGGTCGGCATCGGCGTTGGGATGCCAGTAGCCGACACCGACCCCGAGGGGCACCTCGAGCCGCAGGTCGAGGCCGACTCCGGCGGGGAGGCGGAGCTCCAGCTCGGTCCAGGTGCCGTCGTTCCCCTCGACGGTGATCTCGATGCCGTCGGCGGTGGTCAGCCGCTCGAACCCCGTCGTCGTGAGCAGATCCATGACCACAGTCAAGCGGCTGTCCGCGCTCGCGGCCAATCCCCTGGTGGGCGACGTCGAGCCAGGGGCTCAGTCGTGGAACCCGCAGGACCCGCCGACCATCGGGAGGTTGCAGCCCGGCACCTGACACCGGGGTACGGCGGCGTCGACGGCCCGTCGGCGCTCCTCCTCGCTCTGCTTGGTCACCGCCGGCGTCTTGGTGGCCGCCGCCCGTGCGGGAGCGCGCCGCCGCTTGGGGGGCGCCGAGCGGGGCTCCGGTCGGGGCGCGTACCGGCGCAGTGCGGTGATCATCAGCGCGGTCATGGAGTTGAGCCGGGCGGAGTCGAGCCGGCCGTAGCGGCAGTGCACGATCCAGGTCGACTCGCTGCTCTTGTCCAGGCCGATCGCCGAGTCGGCCCGATGGGCGCGCTCGGCGGCGACGGGATCCAGGGCGGCCGAGACGTGTGACGGCGAGATGTAGAGGGCGACCGGCTGACCCCGGACGGCGACGGCCACCTGATCGCCGACGGTCGCCTCCATCAGGGTCGCACCCTCCTTGGTCACCACGGCCAGCGCTCGGTGAACGGCCTCGCGGACGTCACTGGGGACCGACCATCCGATCAGTCGGTCCTCGAGCTCGCTCAGTGGCACGGCATCTCCCTCGGGTCATCGATCAACGTGCTGCCGACGCGGTTCACTCCGGCACCATCCGTCCAGTCTCCACCACGCCGGCTCCCGGGCGTAGGGTCGCACCATGGCCGACCAGCACGCCCCAGCAGACCTCGATCCGACCGTCGCGCCGAGCGGAGACGGCTGTGTGGAGTGCCTGTCGCATCCCGACGGCTGGTGGGTCCATCTGCGCCGTTGTGCTGCCTGCGGGCACGTGGGCTGCTGCGACTCCTCGCCGGCCCAGCACGCCACCGGACACTACCGGGCGACCGGGCACCCGATCATGACCAGCTTCGAGCCGGGGGAGGGCTGGTTCTGGGACTTCCGCAGCGAGAAGATCATCAAGGGTCCGGAGCTGGCCCCGCCGACCAGTCGGCCCGAGAGTCAGGGATCTCCGGCGCCGGCGGACCGGGTGCCGGAGAACTGGCTGGACCTGATCCACCGCTGATCGCGGCCGACCTCGCGCGGCGGGTGTTTCCGGCCTACTGAAGTCCGGTGCGCCCGTCACGCAGGGGACCGCAGCTCGAGGCTGAGCTGGTCGGCATCCAGCTGGGTGAGCAGCTCCTCCAGCACCGCCGACGGGTAGGTCCCGAGGTCACGGATCTCGAGCAGCTTCGTGCGCTGGAGCTCGATCACGGCCAACCGGAGCTCGCCCCGTTCGGAGCGCAGGTCCTCCCCCTCGGCCTCCCGCTCCCGCGGATCGACGGTGATGGTAGCGAGGAAGCGGCGGGCCCAGTCGAGCGTGGCCGGGGCGAACGGCTCCCCGTCCACCTTGGTGAGCGCGTCGCGGGCGAGCCGGTCGCTCACCTGGGACAGCAGCTGCGACCGCAGCTCCTGCGCCGAGGCCAGATCGGCGTCGGTGTCGCGGCCGGTGAGTCGGAGCAGCCGGACGAGTGCACCGAGGGTGCTGCCCTGGACCATCAGGGTGCCGCCCGCCACCAGGAAGGCGATCAGGACCAGCAGGGCGCGCTGCGGGGTGTCGGCCGGCAGCGACTGGGCGGCGGCCAGCGTCACCGCGCCCCGCATGCCTGCCCAGACCAGCACGACCCCCTCGCGCCACCCGAACGCCTGCGCCGCGAGGTAGTCGATGTCGGCCAGTCGCCGGGTGAGGCTGGTCGAGATCCGGGCCGTCCGCTCGACCGCCTGCTGGTCCCGCTCGGCGTCCGACCGCCCTCGCCGACCCACCCGCGGAGCCAGCGAGCCGTCCTGCAGGCGATCTTGGACCGAGGTGATCCTGTCCCGGAGCAAGGAGCCGCGCCGGGCCCGGCGGGCCAGCAGCCACAGCGACGGTGCCACGAACGCGGCCCGCAGGAGGACCACCAGCACCGCGGCGAGCACGGCGAGACGGACGGCGGTCCAGACGCTGCCGTGGGCGTCGTGCACCTCGACGACCAGGCCGTACAGCTCCAGACCCATCAGCAGGAAGATCGCACTCTCCAGCAGCATCTCCAGGGTCCGCCAGACCGCGTCGGCCGTCATCCGGTCCTGAGGTCGCAGGTACTTCGGCGCTCCGTGGCCGGTGACCAGACCGGCCACGACGGCGGCCACCAGACCGGAGGCGTCGAGTCGCTCGGCCGGGATGTAGGCGAAGAACGGGACGACGAAGGAGATGGCGACGTTGCTGGTCGAGTGGTGGATGTGCGAGCGGACCAGCAGGTTGAGCCGGCCGATGGCCAGCCCGATGATCACCGCGACGATGACGGCCCAGAGGAAGTCGGCCGCGACCGAGCCGGTGAGCAGCGCCGTGGCCGCCGTCGCGGAGCGGAGCAGCACCAGGGCCGACGCGTCGTTCAGGAGGCTCTCGCCCTCCAGCACGGTGACCAGCCGCGGGGCGACCCCGGCCGCTTCACGATGCTCGTCGCCACCGCGTCGGTGGGCGAGGGATGGCGCCGAGCGCATCCCGGTGGCCAGGTCGAGGCCGGGGACAGCCTCATCACGTACCCGATCACCACCGCGGAGCCGAGCACGCAGGACCGACAACGCCGAGATGGTGCGGAGGTCCCGCCGGAAGTCCATCGCCGGCATGTTGACGGCGGTCGAGTAGAGCAGGGGCGGCAGAATCCCCCCGAGGATCCACTCCGGTTTGATGTCGATCGGTGCCACGAAGGGGAGGAAGCTGATGCCGATCCCGAGCAGCACCAGCAGCAGGGGAGAGGCGATCCCGATCCTGGGGGCGACGACGTTGACCGCGACCATCACCGCGATCCCGATCATCCCGATCTCGAGCAGGTCCATGGGCTCATCTTCGCGGAGGGCCGACGCCCCAGGGATCGGGTGAGGTCAGGTGGTGCAGGCGGCCAGCACGACCAGCAGCGGGACCAGGCGCTCGGGTGGCACCTCGTGCCGCCCTTTCGTGGTCGCGCGCAGCCAGCCGGCGGCGACCAGCTGGCGGAGGTGGTGGTAGATCTGGCCCGTCGACCCGAGACCCTTGGTGTCCGCCAGGTCGGCCGCGGTGTCCGCCTCTCGGCGCGCGATCAGCTGGAGGATCCGCAGCCGAGCAGGATGACCGAGGGCACTCAGGGCGGGGGCCAGGGTGGTCCAGTCCAGCTCGACGAGCTGTTCGCTGTCGTGGGTGAGCTGCCACCGGACCGGTCCGTCGTCGCGGACCAGGGACCCCGCGTACGCCACCGCTCGTGGCCCGACCCGCTGCTCGAGGCCGTCGATGATCCAGAAGGTGTCGGCTGTTGCGCCAGTGGGCTCGGATCGGTCGATCGGCTGCTCGCTCACCCGCTCCTCCAGTCGCCGGACGCGCTCGGCGAGGGCGGCGAGCTCGATCGGGGGGTCCGGGGCAGGCACGGGTCGATTTTACGTAATCGTGAACAGATGGCACGAGGGGCCGGTGGATGGTCCACCGGCCCCTCGGACTACGTCATCTGCAACGTGCGCAGGTCACTTCTCGTAGCCGACGTTCTCCCACTGCGGGTTCCCCAGACCGAAGGAACCGTAGTTGGCGAGCTTGGTCTTCACCGCGGTCAGCTCCGGGCGCTGGTAGAGCGGCAGGGTCATCACGTTCTCCCAGATGATCTTCGCCGTCTCGTTGGCCAGGTCGACCCGGGCCTGCAGGTCCGTCGTCGAGTCGAGCTTCTTGGCGTTCTCGTCGATCCTGGGATCCGACAGCTGCGAGTAGTTGCTCTCCGAGCCGGTGCCGTAGATCTGGCTGATGCCCTGGAACGGGTACTGGGTGCCGATCCAGCTGAAGGCGATGATGTCGAACTCGTGGTTGGTGAGCACCGAGCCGTCCTGGAACTTGGCGATCGGCACGTCGACGATGTCGACCTTGACGCCGATGTCCTTGAGCATGTTCTGGGCCTGCAGCGCCTCGTTCTCCGACACCGACACACCGCTCAGCTGCGAGAACTTCACTTCGAGCTTCTTGCCGTCCTTCTCGCGGATGCCGTCGGCGCCGACCGTCCAGCCCAGCGCATCCAGGTCGGACTTCGCACCCTCCGGGTCGAACTGGATCCCGGTCTCGGCAGCGACGTCCTTGTAGCCTTCCTGATTCAGCAGAAGGATGTTGTTGTTCAGCGGCTGGACGGGCCAGTCGATGCCGGCCAGGTCGGAAGCGCCGATCGCCTCGCGGTCCAGGCCCTTCACGATCGCCTGGCGAACCTTCTGGTCGGTCAGCACGCCGGACTTGGTGTTGAAGGTGAAGTGCCGGAAGTTGGGTCCGGCCGCGGCCCGGATGCTGGCATCCGAGACACCCTGGACCCGCTTGTAGGCGTCGGGATCGGGACCGATGTCGAAGCTGTCGAGCTCGTTGTTGGCGAAGGCGGCCGCGGTCGCGTCCGGCGAGATGGCCCGGTAGGTGATCTTGTCCAGCAGCGGCTTGTCACCCCACCACTTGTCGTTGGGGACCTCGGTCAGCACCTTCTGGCTGTTGTCGAAGCCCTCCACCTTGAACGGACCGGACAGCCAGTCGTTGTTGAGGCTCTTCCAGCCGTTGTTGAAGGTCTCGGGATCCTTGACGCTCTCGGCCTTCAGCGTGCCGGGGTAGGAGAACGGCTGCGTCCAGTCCGGGTACGCGCCCTTGAACGTGATGGTGACGTCGAACTTGTTCGCGCCCGCCTTGATGGACGCGATCTGGTCGTACCCCTGGGTCGACGCGCACTCGAACTTCTTGTTCGTACCGTCGCATGCCTTCCAGGTGGCGGTCATGTCATCGATGTCCACCGGCGAGCCGTCACCCCAGACGGCCTTCGGGTTCAACGTCATCTTCACCGTGGTCGGGCTCGCGTTCGTCTCCTCGGCCGACACCACCCAGTTGGGATTCGCCTGGGGGACACCCTTCGTGTCGTAGTTGAAGAACTGCGGCAGCAGTGCACGGCGGGCCTTGGACAGGTCGTCGTTGTTGCCGCTGACGTTGTTCGGGTTCCAGTTGTTTCCGAAGTCCGAGACGTCGAGCCGCACGGTGCCGCCCTGGGCCAGCTCGCCGCGGTCCTTGACGTTGATGTCCTGCGAGCTGATCGGCGCGATGGACTCGGTGGAGCCACCTTGCTCGCCGGTGCCGGAGTCGCCGCCACCACCACAGGCGCTCAGAATGAGCATGCCGGCGATGGCGGGCGCCACCAAGATCTTGCGTGATTTCACATTGCCTCCAGAGAAGTTTCGTTGTCACCGAGCGAACCCGGACCAAATGACCTTACGACGGTGGGTGAAGCGATTTCCACGAACTGGCCGGTCACAGCCTCCTAACGATGTCATCGTCGCCGTGGGGCATGGCTAGACGACAGCGCGCTCCTCGTTGTAATGACAAGCCGACGTGTGGTCAGGGCCGACGACCGGCAGCAGTGCCGGCATCTCCGAGACGCAGCGCTGCTGCTGCGCCTCCGTCAGCGTGCCGATCTTGAAGCACCGAGTGCGGAACTTGCAACCGGACGGAGGGTTCGCGGGGCTGGGCAGGTCGCCCGTCAACAGGATCCGTGTCCGGCTGCGTTCCTTCACCGGATCCGGGATCGGGATGGCCGACAGCAGTGCTTGCGTGTACGGGTGGGTGGGATGGTCGTACACACTCGCGACGTCGCCGATCTCGACGATCTTGCCCAGGTACATCACCGCGACCCGATCGGCGATGTGCCGGATCACGGCAAGATCATGGGCGACGAACAGGTACGACAGGTTGAGCTTCGCTTTGAGCTCGTCCAGCAGGTTGATCACCCCGGCCTGGATGGAGACGTCCAGCGCCGACACCGGCTCGTCCAGCACGATCACCTTCGGCTCGAGCGCCAGGGCGCGCGCGATGCCGATGCGCTGCCGCTGACCCCCGGAGAACTGCTGGGGATAGCGGCTGGCGAAGGATGGTTCGAGACCGACCAGGCGAAGCAGCTCGTTCACCCGGTCCTCGGTCTGCTGTGCGCTGTAGCCGAACACGCCGAGCGGCTCGGCGATCAGGTCGAACACCGGCATCCGCGGATCCAGCGAGGCCATCGGGTCCTGGAAGACCACCTGGAGGTCTCGACGCATCTGCTTGCGATCGTGCTTGCTGAGGGTGGAGACCTCGCGGCCGAGCACGGAGATGCTTCCGTTCGTCGGCGCCTTGAGGTTCAGGATCTCCAGCAGCGTGGTGCTCTTGCCGCAGCCGGACTCGCCCACCAGACCGAGCGTCTCGCCTTCCTTGACCTCGAGGTCGATACCGTCCACGGCGTAGACGGTGCCGATGCGGCGACGGAACACCGCTCCCTTCATCAGCGGGTAGTGGCGGGTCATGTCGTCGAGCTTGAGCACTGTCTGGCGCTGGTCACGAGGGATGCGCTCGATCGGCGAGGCGGGGATCTTCGGAACCGGGAAGATGTCGGCGTAGTCCAGCCTCTCCTGCGCGATCCGGGCGGAGTGGATGCAGGCAGCCAGGTGCCCGGGCTGGTCGGTCGGCGCGAGCGGCGGCTCGTCGGTGCGGCACAGGTCGGTGACCATCGGGCACCGCGGCGCGAACGGGCACCCGGGCGGCAGGTTCACCACCGAGGGCGGGTTTCCCTCCAGCGTGGCCAGCGCCTCCTTGTCCTGCGCGTCCAGCCGAGGCACAGCGCCGAGCAGGCCGATCGTGTACGGCATCCGCGGTGACGAGAAGATCTCGTCCACACTGCCCTGCTCGACCGGCCGACCGGCGTACATGACCGTCACCCGGTCGGCGATCCCGGCCACCACGCCGAGATCGTGGGTGATCATGATGACCGCGGCGCCGGTCTCCTGCTGGGCCTTCTTCAACACTTCCAGCACCTGAGCCTGGATGGTGACGTCGAGGGCGGTGGTCGGCTCGTCGGCGATGATCACGTCCGGGTCGTTGGCGATCGCCATCGCGATCATGGCTCGCTGGCGCATGCCGCCGGAGAACTCGTGCGGGAAGGACTTCACCCGTACCGCCGGGTTGGGGATGCCCACCAGGTCCAACAGCTCGACCGCACGCTGCAGGGCGTCGGCTCGCGAGATCGAGTGATGCACCTGCATCGTCTCGACGATCTGGTCACCGATGGTGTAGACGGGGGTGAGCGCCGACAGCGGGTCCTGGAAGATCATCGCGAGCTCTTCGCCACGCAGCCGGGACATGGCCTCGTCGCTGCGGCCGAGGAGCTCGTCGCCGTGCAGCTTGATCGAGCCGGTGATCTTCGCCGTCTCCGGGAGCAGCCCCATGATCGCCAGCGAGGTGACCGACTTGCCGGAGCCGGACTCACCGACGATCGCCATCGTCTCCCCGGCGGCCAAGGCGAAGTCGAGGCCGCGGACGGCTCTCACCGGTCCTGCCTCCGACGGGAAGGTGACGTGCAGGTCGTGCACCTCCAGCACCGTGCCGGAGGTGGTGCGACGGGCCTTGCCGGCTGGCGCCACGACACTCATCGTGCAGATCCTCCGGATAGGGAGTTCGGGTCGAGGGCGTCGCGCAGTCCGTCACCCACCGCGTTCACGCTGAGCACGAGCAGCACCACCACCACCGCGGGGCCGGTGAACAACCACGGGAAGCTGTTGACCTGACGGGAACCTTCACCGAGCAGCGTGCCCAGCGACGTGTCGGGCGCCTGGACGCCGAAGCCGAAGAAGGACAGCCCGGTCTCGGCCAGGATGGCGGCGCCCACGTTGAGGGTGGCGTCGATGATCAACAACGAGGAGATGTTGGGGAGGATGTGCCGGACGATGGTCCTGGGCGCCGACAGCCCCATGAAGCGAGCCGCGTCGACGTACTCGCGCTCCTTGATCGACATCGAGAGGCTGCGGACCACGCGGGCCGACAGCACCCAGGAGAACGCGGCCAGCAGCAGGACCAGGAGCAGCCACGAGTAGGGGCCCTTCGGGCCACCGGTGCTGATCAGCGCGATCAGCAGGAACGACGGCACCACCAGCAGCAGGTCGATCACCCACAAGGAGATCCGCTCGAACCAGCCGCCGAAGTAGGCGGCGAACGAGCCGACGATGGCGGCCACCGAGGTGGAGATGATCGCCACCAGGAAGCCGATCAGCAGGGACTTCCGCAGCCCGCGCAGGGTCAGCGCGAGCATGTCCCGACCCCCCTGCGTGGTGCCGAGCGGGTGCCGCTGGCTCGGTGGCTTCAGGTAGGCCCGGCGATCGATCTCGTCGTACGCCCAGGGGGTGAGGTAGGGGCCGATCACGGCGATGATGATCAGCAGCAGGATGATCACCGCGCCGACCACCGCGGTCTTGTTGCGTAGGAAGCGACGGAAGATCAGCCGCCGGCGGGTGATCCGCTTCTCGCCTGGGCCGGGCTCGATCGGGATGAGCTCGTCACCGTCGATCTCGAGAGCCACTTCGGCACGGTTGTCTGTCACTGGGTGACTCCTAGCTCAGCCGTACGCGGGGGTCGAGGACGGCCACCATGATGTCGGCCAGGATCGCGCCGGCCAGGACGCAGACACCACTGAAGGCGGCCACCGCGACGGCTCCGTTGACGTCCTGTCGCTGGATGGTGGTGACGGCGTACTCACCCATGCCGTGGAAGGAGAAGATGATCTCCATGAAGGTGGCGCCGGTGAACAGGGTGGCGACGCTGAAGGCGAAGTAGGTTCCGGTCGGGATCAGCGCGGTGCGCAGCGCGTGCTTCATCACGGCGCGGGACTGCCGCAGCCCCTTGGCGCGAGCAGTCCGGACGAAGTCGGAGCCCAACGAGTCGAGCATCAGGTTCCGCTGGATCCGGCTGAAGAAGGCCGCGTTCAGCAGGATGAGCACGATGGTCGGCAACAGAAGGTGCTGTGCCCGGTCGACCAGCCACGCACCTGGGTAGCTGCCGGCTTGTCCTGTCTCACCGACGAACTCGAAGATCCGCAGACCGGTCGCGTTGTTGGTGTTGGTGGCCCAGACCTGCAGCACGCTGGCCAGCACGAACGCGGGGACGGAGAGGAAGAACAGCGAGGTGAAGGTGAAGAAGCGATCGGACACCTTGTACTGGCGGGTGGCCGTCCAGGCGCCGAGGAAGACCCCGCTGATGATGCCGACCAGGGAGCCGATGGTGATCAGGCGCAGACTGACCCAGATGCGCCGGCTCACCTCGTCGTTGACGCTCGCCCCGGTCGGTGACTCGCCCCAGTCCCAGTGCAGCACGATGTCGGTCAGCCAGGTCCAGTAGCGCTGCAGCAGCGGAACCTGGTCGCTGAGGTTCTTCGCCCGCAGGGTGGCTTCGACCGCCACCGGGTCCAGTGGGGGATTGCGCAGCAGGTAGAGCGACCTCGGGTCCAGCTGGCTGGCGGCGAGGAAGTAGGTGAGGCTGATCGCCACGAAGAGGAGGATGGCGTAGTTGAGCAGTCGCCGCGCCACGTAAACGCCCATTGCGGAGCCAGACCTCCTCGGTCACATCGCGGGTGGATGACCACCGCCGTGGTCGGTCGAGATCGATAGCGGGGCTACCTGTCGCATGACTCTAGCCCGGGAGCCCCACCCGACCGCGCATCGGCGGGTCAGATCCAGGATCGGAACCACATGCGCGCCCGCCACTGCGCATACGTGATCGGCTCCCCGGACAGGATCGGGTAGAGCCAGGCGAAGTTCGCGGCGACCAGCGCCACGAAGGCGCCCGCCAGGACGCCGCCGAGCATCCGTCGGTCGCCCGACCGGGCATCGCCGATCAACCGGCCGAGACACAGGGCCACCGCCATCGCGGTGAAGGGGACCAGCGCGATCGCGTAGAAGTAGAACACCGGGCGGGTGTCGTAGGAGAACCACGGCAGCCAGACGCTGAGCACCCCGACGACCGGGACACCGAACCGCCAGTCGCGAGCCCCGACCCACAGGATCAGAGCCGCGACCAGCGCGATGGCGCCGGCCCACCACAGGGCCGGGGTGCCGATCGCGAGCACCGCGCTGACACAGGTGTCGGGTCCCGAGCAGCCGTTCGTGCCGGCCGCGATGTCGCCCTGGTAGTGCATGGACAGAGGTCGCACGATGAGCAGCCAGCCGATCGGCTTGGCGTCGTAGGAGTGGGTGGCGTGGTTGATGTAGTCGCCGGTGTGGAAGCCCCAGATGTCACGGTGGTACTGGATGAGGGAGGCCAGCGGAGCACCGAGGAAGCGGGTGGTCCACGCCTCCGGGTGGTCGGCACCCCAGTCGCGGTCGTACCCTCCGGTGCTGGCCAGCCAGCTGATCCAGCTGCTCAGGTAGACGACCGCGGCCAGCAGGACCAGCGAGACGAAGGCGGGCAGGCCGTCCCGGAGGATCGCCGTGTACGCCCGGCGACCGGCCCCGGCCAGCCGCCGGGCGCCCACGTCCCAGGCGAGACTGAGCAGAGCGAAGGCGGCAAGGACGTACAGACGCGTTCCACTTGCTGCCGAGCGCCAACCCGAAGCACAGGCCGGCGGCGATCCGCCACGGCCGCACGATCAGAGCCGGGCCGAACCGGCCGCCGAGATCGGTCAGGTCGTTCTTCTCCAGGTGATCGGCCAGCCGGTTGCGGAACCAGTCCCGGTCGGCGGCCAGGCAGGCGACGGCCGCGACCAGGAAGAAGGCCAGGAAGATGTCCAGCAGGGCCACCCGGGACATCACGTACGCCAGCCCGTCGAAGGCGAGCAGCAGCCCGGCGATGCCGCCGATCAGGGTGGAGCGGGAGACGCGGCGGACCAGGCGGGTCAGCACCAGCACGAGCAGCGTGCCGAAGATCAGCGGACCGACCCGCCAGCCGAGCGAGGTCATCCCGAAGAAGTGCTCACCGGCCGCGATCAGCCACTTGCCGAGCTGGGGGTGCACGATGAACGACGAGGCGTTGTTCATCACGTCCGGGTTGCCGGCCAGGATCTTGGCGTTGGCGTCGTCGGGCCAGGAGCGCTCGTAGCCGAACCGCAGCAGCGAGTACGCGTCCTTGGCGTAGTAGGTCTCGTCGAAGATCAGCGCGTTCGGGCGACCGAGATGCACGACGCCGGAGCACGAAGGCGATGGCGGTGACGGCGAGGGTGACCAGCCAGCCGGCCAGGCGATCGGTCAGCGGCGGGACCCGGAGGCGCTCGAGGGTGCTGGGTGGCCGCGGGGGTGGCGGCGGCGCGTCGGCCCCCTCCGGGGACGCGACGTCCTCGGGCGGGGCGAGCACACTCACGCGAGAGAGTGTATGTAGGTGCAGATGTGAGTACACCTGAGTCCACGGAACGCAGCGAGCAACGAGTGAGGACGACGCAGTCGGGACTGTTGGTGCTGGCCGGCACGCCGATCGGCGACTCCTCCGACGCGAGCCCCGGCTTGATCGAGGCGCTGACCGGTGCGGACCTGATCGCGGCCGAGGACACCCGCCGGCTGCGGACGCTGCTGGCGCGGCTGGGGGTGACCACCGCCGCGCGGGTGGTGTCCTACTTCGAGGGCAACGAGGTCGGACGGACACCCGAGCTGGTCGCCGCGATGCTCGACGGCGCGACGGTGGTGGTCGCCACCGATGCCGGGATGCCCTCGGTGTCGGATCCCGGCTACCGGATCGTGGTGGCGGCGATCGAGGCCGGGGTGCGGGTGACGGCGGTGCCGGGCCCCTCGGCGGTGCTGACCGCGCTGGCGGTCTCCGGACTGCCCGTCGACCGGTTCTGCTTCGAGGGCTTCCTGCCTCGCAAGGCCGGTGAGCGGAGCCGTCGGCTGGCTGAGCTCGCCGACGAGCCGCGGACGATGGTGTTCTTCGAGGCACCGCACCGGACCGCCGAGATGCTGGCGGCGGCTGCGGCGACCCTGGGGGCGGACCGGCCGGGGGTGGTCTGCCGGGAGCTCACCAAGACGCTACGAGGAGATCGTCCGCGGCGGGCTGGCGGAGCTGGCCGACTGGGCGGCGGACGGCGTCCGCGGCGAGGTGACGATCGTGATCGGCGGCGCCGTGGTCGACGTGGGCGACGAGCTCGCCCGCGCGGTCGAGAAGGTGCAGGCGCTGGTCTCCGAGGGTGCGCGGCTCAAGGAGGCGGTGGCCGACGTCGCCGCGGCCACCGGAGTGCGGAAGAACGCGCTCTACGACGCGGCACTCGCGCAGCGGTGACGGACCCGTCTGCCAGAGTGACCGGGTGAGCCTGCCGCCCCTGCCCGAACCGCTGCCGCACCCGGTGGTGGACTCGCACTGCCACCTGGACACGGCCCAGGAGGTCAGCGGGTTGGATCCCGCCGAGGCGATCGACCGGGCCGCGGCCGTCGGCGTGACCAAGATCGTCCAGGTCGGCTGTGACCTCGACGGTGCCCGGTTCGCCGTCCGGGCCGCCGAACGCTGGGACAGCGTCGTCGCCGGGGTCGCGATCCATCCCAACGACGCCGCCCGGATGCACCCCGACGAGCTGTCGCAGGCGCTGGCCGAGATCGAGCAGCTGGCGGGACACCCCCGGGTGCGCGCTGTCGGGGAGACCGGGTTGGACCACTACCGGACCCGTGACGAGGCCGGTCACCGGATCCAGCGGGAGACCTTCGCCCGGCACATCGGCTTGGCTCGGGCGACCGGCAAGACGCTGGTCATCCACGACCGGGACGCCCACGCCGACGTGCTCGACGTGCTCGATGCCGAGGGCGTGCCCGACCGGGTGGTGATGCACTGCTTCTCCGGGGACGCTGACTTCGCCCGGGCCTGCCTGGACCGCGGCGCCTGGCTGTCCTTCGCGGGGCCTGTGACGTTCAAGCCGAACGAGCACCTGCGCGAGGCGCTGCGGATCACGCCGCTGGACAGGATCCTGACCGAGACCGATGCGCCCTACCTGACCCCGGTCCCGTTCCGGGGACGCTCGAACGCGTCCTACCTGATCCCGCACACCGCCCGGTTCCTGGCCGAGACCCTCGAGCGCGATCTGACCGAGGTCTGCCGGGCGCTGGAGCAGAACGCGTACGACGCGTTCGGCGGCCGCTGGGGTGCCTGACGTGACCCCGGGGCCTGAGTCGCGAGCCCAGGGGAAGTCTGAGTCGTGGAGCTGGGAGAGGTCTGAGTCGTGGAGCTGGGGGAGGTCCGCCGGCGTCGCCGGATGGTTCGTCGCTACGACCCGGCCGTGCCCGTTCCCGCGGACGCCCTGGAGCGGATCCTGGACGCCGGGCTCCGCGTCCCGTCGGCCGGCTTCACCCAGGGGGTGAGCCTGCTGGTGCTGCAGGGTCCGGACGTCGAGCGCTACTGGTCCGCGACCACCGATCCGACCGTCGCCCCGGACCGCTGGCTCACCGGGCTGCGGACCGCGCCGGTGCTGGTGCTCGTCTGGACCGAGCCGGGCGCCTACCTCGATCGCTACGCCGAGCCGGACAAGGGCTGGACCGATCGTGATCCGGCGCGCTGGACCGCGCCCTACTGGCACGTGGACGCCGGCATGACCGTGCTGGCGATGCTGTACGCGGCCGTCGACGAGGGCCTGGGCGCCTGCTTCTTCGGGGTGCCGCCCGACCGGATCGCCGCGGTCGACCACGGCGTACGGGGTTCCCGACGGGCAGGAGCTCGTCGGTGTGGTCAGTCTCGGCGCCCCCGTCGGCTCGGCGGCCAGGTCACGGCGAGAACGTCGATCGGCGGACGAATTGGTCCACCGAGGTCACTGGAGACCCACGTCACACCCCATTTCGTGACGATTTGGGCCCGTGTCGGCCAGACCGTTATGCTTCCGTGACCGGCGGCCGTGATATAGCGCCCGCTGACCACTGACATCGATTGTCCGGTCGTTACCTGAACCGGACCAGGGAGCTCACGTGCGCAAGATCATTCCCGTCGTCGCGGCTGGTGCCACCGCCCTTGCCGTCGCCGGCACGACCTTCGCCTACGCGGCCCTGAACAACGACGTGACCCTGGCCGTCGACGGGCAGACCAGCCAGGTCACCACGATGAGCCGGACCGTCGGCGACGTGCTGGCCGGCCAGGGGATCACCCTCGGAGCGCACGACGTCGTCGCCCCCTCGGTCGACGCGTCGGTCGTCGACGGCACCAAGATCGCCGTCCAGTTCGGTCGTCAGGTCACGGCGACGGTGGACGGTCAGCCCAAGACGTTCTGGACCACCGCCACCAACGTCGACCAGGCTCTGCGGGGCCTGCAGCTCGACACGGCCGGCGCCGACCTGTCCACCAGCCGCAGCGCCGGCATCGGTCGCGAGGGTCTGAACCTCACCGTGAACACCGCCAAGACGGTCACCATCGAGACCGGCGGCAAGGCCAAGAAGATCGAGACCACCGCCCTCACGGTCGCGCAGGCGCTGACCGAGGCCGGGATCGCCGTCGACTCCGACGACAAGGTCAGCACCAAGGAGTCGACCAAGCTGAAGGACGGCCTGGAGCTCACGGTCACCAAGGTCGACGTCAAGACGGTCACCAAGACCTCGACGGTCGGCTACGACACGGTCTACAAGAACACCGACTCGCTGGACAAGGGCAAGACCAAGGTCAAGACCGAGGGCAAGAACGGCAAGCGCACGGTCGTCTACACCGTGGTCCGGCATGACGGCAAGACGGTGAAGCAGACCAAGAAGTCCTCCAAGATCACGCGCAAGGCCACCGACAAGGTCGTCCTGCGCGGGACCAAGGAGGCTGCGGTCTCCTCCTCCGGCGGCAGCACCAGCGGCAACTCGGTCTGGGACCGCCTCGCGCAGTGCGAGTCCGGCGGCAACTGGTCCATCAACACCGGCAACGGGTTCTACGGGGGCGTCCAGTTCACCGCCTCGACCTGGCACGCCATGGGTGGCAGCGGACTGCCGCACCAGGCCAGCCGCGAGACGCAGATCGCCATCGCCAAGAAGCTCCAGGCGCGTGCCGGTTGGGGTCAGTGGCCGGGCTGCTCGTCCAAGCTCGGCCTGCGCTGAGCGAGTCACGGGTCGGCCTCCTCTCCGCGGGCGCCGTCCGTCGTCTGGCGACCGGTCTCGACCTGCGCCCGACCAAGCAGCGCGGTCAGAACTTCGTCACCGACGCCAACACCGTGCGCCGGATCGTGTCCGTGGCCGGGGTGCGGTCCGACGACGTCGTGCTCGAGGTGGGGCCCGGTCTCGGTTCGTTGACCCTGGGCCTGCTCGAGGTGGCCGATCGAGTCGTCGCGGTGGAGATCGACCCGCTGCTCGCCGGAGCCCTGCCCGCCACCGTGGCCGAGTTCGCTCCCGGGCGGGTCGACGCGCTGAGCGTGGTCGGGGCGGATGCGCTGAAGATCACCGCACTGCCGTACGAGCCCACCTGCGTGGTCGCCAACCTGCCCTACAACGTCTCGGTCCCGGTGCTGCTCCACCTGCTCGCGACCTTCAGTGGGTGGCAGCGCGGACTGGTGATGGTGCAGGCCGAGGTCGCCGACCGCCTGGCCGCCGGGCCGGGGTCGAAGACGTACGGCATCCCCTCGGTGAAGATGGCCTGGTACGCCGCGACCACCCGGGTCGGCACCGTGCCGCCGAGCGTGTTCTGGCCGGTGCCCAACGTCGACTCGGGTCTGGTGTCCATCGTCCGGCGACCCGCGCCCGAGACCACCGCCGGCCGTGCCCAGGTGTTCGCCGTGGTCGATGCGGCCTTCGCCCAGCGGCGCAAGATGCTGCGGTCCGCGCTGGCCGGGCTGGCCGGCTCCTCCGCCGCCGCGTCGGAGGCTCTGGAGGCCGCGGGCGTGGATCCGACGGCGCGCGGCGAGGTGCTCGACGTGACCGCCTTCGCGCGCATCGCCGAGCAGCTGACGAAGCCCAGCTGACGGTCCGATGACCGGCCTCGTGGACGGGCGCTAGCCTTCCAACGATGTCCGCCCCCATTGCACCCGTGCCCGCCGGCGTCCGCGTGCGGGTGCCGGCCAAGATCAATCTGGCCCTCTGCGTGGGAGCTCCGCGCGTGGACGGCTTCCACCCCCTGGCCACCGTCTACCAGGCGGTGTCGCTGTTCGACGAGGTGCACGTCGCCTGGGGTGACCCCGACGAGTTCAGTGTCACGGTCACCGGCGAGGGCGCGGCCGAGGTGCCCACCGACGACCGCAACCTCGCGGTACGGGCCGCCCGGTTGCTGGCCGAGCGCTACGGCGAGGGGCAGCCCCTGGGGGTGTCGATGGCGATCAGCAAAGCGATCCCGGTCGCGGGCGGATTGGCCGGCGGCTCGGCCGACGGGGCTGCGGCGCTGTTGGCCTGTGCCGATCTGTGGGCCCTGGACGTCTCGCTGGACCAGATGCTCATGCTGGCCGCGGAGCTCGGCAGCGACGTGCCCTTCGCCCTGCTCGGCGGCACAGCGCTGGGCAGTGGCCGCGGGGAGCAGGTGGCGCCGGTGCTCGGGCGCGGCTCGTACCACTGGGTGCTCGGCTTCGGCCGTACCGGTCTGTCCACCCCGGCGGTCTACCGGACCCACGACGAGCTCCGGCCCGACGCGCCGGCGCCGGAGGTCCCGGACGAGCTGATGGCCGCTCTCCGATCCGGCGATGCGGTGCGCCTGGGGCGGGCGCTGGTCAACGACCTGCAGGAGCCCGCGCTGCACCTGCAGCCCCAGCTGCGGCGGACGCTGGAGACCGGCCTGGAGTACGGGGCGCTGGGCGCGATCGTGTCGGGTTCGGGACCG
Organism: uncultured Actinomycetota bacterium; assembly: GCA_963794405.1. Lineage (GTDB taxonomy): Bacteria > Actinomycetota > Actinomycetes > Propionibacteriales > Propionibacteriaceae > Microlunatus. The sequence goes on along the minus strand of CAWCDP010000009.1, from coordinate 778,541 downwards.
ACCTGCGCGTTCCTGGCGAAGTCGGAAGCCTCGGCCATCGACCTGTGTGTGGCCCTGACCGCCGACGACGTGGTCCGGACGGCCCGGCGGGCCGTGGGCCCGGTTCCCGGTGCCCGGCTGATCGGCTGACCCCGCCCCGCTTTTTGCACCGCTATCCACACGGAGCGTGGTTTCTGCTCCTAAACATCCCCGTACGGGGCCAGGAGCTCGCGCAGCGCGACCGTCAGGGCCGCCCGGTGAGCCGGAGCCAGATCGGCCAGGATGCGCTGCTCGGCCGCCATCAGCTCGGCGAAGGCCCCGTCCACCGCCTGGCGTCCGGCGTCGGTCAGCCCGACCAGCACCGCGCGGCGGTCGTCGGGGTTCGGATCGCGGGTGACCAGCCCCCGGGCGGCCAGCCGGTCGACCCGGTTGGTCATGGTGCCGGAGGTGACCATCGTCTCCTTGAGCAGCTGACCGGGGGAGAGCCGGTGCGCGGGTCCGGCTCGGCGCAGCGCGGCCAGCACGTCGAACTCCCAGGACTCCAGGCCCGAGCCGGCGAAGGCCGCTCTCCGCTCCTTGTCCAGGTGCCGGGCCAGCCGCGTCACCCGGGACAGCACCTGCAGCGGCGACACGTCCAGGTCGGGACGCTCCCGTTGCCAGGCGTCGGCCAGCCGGTCGACCTCGTCCCGCAGCACCGGACCGTCGGTCGCGGGGGCTGGAGGGGTCTCGGGGCTGGACACGCTGGAAGTGTAGGAGTCCGTCGTCGGCGGACCGGTGCGGGAGCCGCCCCGGCGGCGCTCAGTGACCGGCGCGGGCGGCGTCCAGGTCGGCGTCCGACTTCGGCATGGTGGTGGCCAGGAACACGATGCCGACGCAGAGCAGGGACGGGATCGCCATGGCGTGCTGGATGCCCAGGTGGCTGACCAGGAAGCCGACCACCGCCGGACCGGCGAGGAAGGCCGCATACCCGAAGGTGACCACGACGGCGAGCACCCGACCGCCACCCAGGTGGCCGGCGACCGCGTACACCTGCGGGGCGATCATGCCCACCCCGAAGCCGACCAGGGCCCAGCCCGCCACCAGCAGCGGCAGGGTGCCGACCAGGGTCACGGTGGCGTAGCCGAGGGCGGCGCAGATCCCGCCGAAGCGGACCACGTTGCGGCGGCCGAATCGGGCCACCAGTCCGTCACCCAGCAACCGGATGACGACCATGAAACCGCTGACCGCGATCAGACCGAGCGCGCCGACGGTCGGGTCGACCCCGGCCACGTCGGTGACGTGCAGGGAGGACCAGTCGACAGCGGTGCCCTCCGACAGCCCGAAGGCCAGAGCCATCGCGCCCAGCACCCAGGCCATGGTGGGGATCTTGGTCTTCACGCCGTCGGCGGAGTGGTTGACCACCGCGGCCTCGGGCGAGATCCGGAGCAGCACGACGTACACGATCGCGGCGATGACGGCCAGCGTGATCATCAGCGGGGCGACGATGCCCGACCCGGAGATGCCGAGGGCGACGGCCATCAGCAGCACCGTGCCGGCCCCGATGAAGTTGCCGACGGAGAAGAAGGCGTGGAACCGGCTCATGATCGGCTTGCGGCGGGCGGCCTCGACCTGCACCCCGAGGGCGTTCATCGCGACGTCCATCGCCCCGTTGCCGAGTCCGAACATCGCAGCGGCCAGGATCGCCACCGGGTAGGTGGGCGCGAAGGCCAGCACGAGGGCGGCGGCGATCAGGATCGGCAGCCCGGCGAAGACGACCCGGCGCGCGCCGATCGAGTCGGCCAGCCGACCACCGATCTGCATCGAGACGATGCCGGCGACACCACCGCAGAACAGCATGATCGCGATCTGGGTCGCGTCCAGGTCCAGCCGCTCGCGCAACGAGGGGAGGCTCCCTCCGTAGCCGCCCAACAGCATGCCGTTGACGGCGAACATCACGAACACGGCGGTGGCCGCGGGGCCCCCGGCGAGCGGGATGGTGGCGCGGGTGGGGGACAGGGTCTGAGACATGAGAGCTCGTTCTGGGTCGGTCTTCGAGACGGTCGGTCTCGGTCGGTTACTGAATCGTTCTAGAACGACTGTAAGTCACCATCCGGGGCGTACGCAAACGTCTTCGTACCCGTCAGTCCTCGGTGATCAGCCGCGGTTTCGGGTCGAGATGGGCGAGGCCGTTCCAGGCCAGGTTCACCAGGTGGGCGGCGACCTCGGACTTCTTCGGCCGGCGCGTGCTGAGCCACCACTGGCCGGTCAGGGCGATCATGCCGACCAGCATCTGCGCGTAGAGGGGCGCGGCCTTCGGGTCCAGCCCGTGCCGCCTGAACTCGGTCACGAGCAGACCCTCGACCTGCGAGGCGATGTCACTGAGCAGGCTGGCGAAGGAGCCCGACACGCCCGTCACCGTCGAGTCACGGACCAGGATGCGGAAACCGTCGGTGTGGGACTCCACGTAGTCGAGCAGGGCCAGCGCCGCCTGCTCGACCAGCTCCCGCGACCGTTGGGCGTCGGCCAGGGCGCTCTCGATCTCGGCCAGCAGGTAGCCGACCTCGCGGTCGACCACGACGGCGTACAGACCTTCCTTCCCGCCGAAGTGCTCGTAGACGACAGGCTTGCTCACCTCGGCGCTCGCGGCGATCTCCTCCACCGAGGTGCCCTCGAAGCCCTTCTCGGCGAAGAGTCGCCGGGAGACGTCGATCAGCTGCTCGCGACGCTCCGTCCCTCGCATCCGCACCCGCCCCGGTCGGCGGGCGCGGGTCGGCTCCGTCGCCTTGCCGGCGCTGCTGGGATCACGGGGTTTGGCAGCCATCGCACCAGTCTCGCCGATCGGTGTGTCGGCATCCGACGTCGCCCCGAGGGCGCCGACCAGCGCCGCAGGGTGCACCGGGGGCGGGGGATGCGTACGCTGGTCCCGCCATGACGCCGGTCGGCGTCGGGCGATCCCCGGTTGGTCTGCCGGCAGGGCCCGCCTGACTTTGAATCAGGACCAGCGACGTAGGTTCGACTCCTACCCGGGGAGCGCGTCACCTGGCCGTGGTGGGGATACCCCCACCATCGATCCGCCGGTTAGCCTGATCGCACGCCGGCGCGGTTCCCGGAACCGTAGAGGCATGAGCAACCTCACGTCCGCCGGCGATCCCGTGGTCGTCTACAGCGACCACTCCACCCCGGAGTTCTTGTACGAGACCCCGCCAGGAGCCGACCTCGATCATGGACCCGCGACCGACCCCGATGCGACGCCGCTGATGCTGCGCACCGCGGCCCGCAACCTGGCGGCGCTGACCGGGCTCTTCTTCGTCAACCTGGCCGCCTTCGTCGTCTGCGTCACCCTGTTCAGCCTGGGGGCCGGTCTCCTGGTCATCGTGGTCGGCCTGTTCGTGCTGGTCGGTTGCCTGGTGTCCGCCGGCGCGCTGGCCCGGGCGAACAAGAGCGTGCTGGCGTACGCGGGTGTCGATCTGCCGCCGACGCACTACCCCCGGACGACCGGTGGCTTCGGGCTGCTGCGCCGGCTGCGCGACCCGCAGTCCTGGCGGGATCTGATCCACGTCCCCATCGGCTTCGTGCTCAGCACGTTCTCGTTCTCGGTGGCCGTCAGCTGGGTGTTCGGCGGCATCGGCGGTGTCCTCTACTGGTTCTGGGGTCGCTACCTGCCCGACGACAGCCAGGGTCTGGCCTATCTGCTCGGCTTCCCCGGTCGGTTCGCCGAGTCGATCCTCAACCTGGTCCTGGGCGTGATCCTGCTGGTCACCACGCCGGTGGTGCTGCAGGGTCTGATCCAGCTGCACGCCGCTGTGGCCCGCGGTCTGCTGGTCGACGAGAGCTCCGCCCTGCGCGCCCGGGTGAGCGAGCTGACCACCAGCCGGAGCGCGGCCGGCGACGAGGAGGCGCGTACGCTGCGGCGGCTCGAGCGGGATCTGCACGACGGGCCGCAGCAGCGTCTGGTCCGCCTGGGGATGGACATCTCCAGCGCCCAACGCCGGATGGCGAGCGACCCCGACCAGGCGCAGCGGCTGCTGGACGAGGCGTACCAGCAGACCCAGGACGCCCTCGGGGAGATCCGTCAGCTGTCCCGGGGCATCGCACCGCCGATCCTGTCCGAGCTCGGTCTGCAGGCGGCCATCACCGCCCTGGCCGCCCGGAACTCCGTGCCCACCAGCGTGGACGTCGGCGACGTGAGGCTGTCGGACGCGGCCCAGAACGCGGCCTACTTCACCGTCGCCGAGGCGCTCACCAACATGGAGAAGCACAGCCGGGCCTCGAAGTGCAGCGTGGAGATCCACCCGCTCGGCGGTGTCGTGGTGGTCGCCGTCACCGACAACGGCCGAGGCGGGGCGTCGCTGTCCCGGGGCCACGGGCTGGCCGGACTGGCCGACCGACTGGCCGGTGTCGACGGCACCCTGACCGTCACCTCCCCGGCCGGCGGCCCGACCCAGATCACCGCCACCGTGCCGGCCGCCCTGGTGTAGCTGTCCATCTTTCGGAGCAAAACCCCGTCAGACGTGGATAGCGGTGCAGAACTCGGGGAGGATCGGGCCCCATGCGGGTGCTGGTGGCCGACGACTCGGTGCTGTTGCGGGAGGGGCTGCTGCGGCTGCTGGACGAGGCCGGGCACACAGTGGTCGCGGCGGTCGGCGATGCACCGTCCCTGCTCGAGGCGGCCGTGCAGCACCGGCCCGATGCGGCGCTGGTGGACATCCGGATGCCGCCGACCATGACCGACGACGGTCTGCAGGCCGCCGTCGCGGCCCGCCGGGTGGTGCCGGAGATGGCGGTGCTGCTGCTGTCGGCGTACGTGGAGTCCAGCTACGCCGAGGCCCTGCTGGCCGACGGTCGCGGCGGGGTCGGCTACCTGCTCAAGGACCGGGTGGCCTCGCTCGAGGTGCTGACCGACGCGCTGACCACGATCCGCGGCGGCGGCACCGTGCTCGACCCCGACGTGGTCGCCCAGCTGCTGGTCCAGCGGCGGGCCGACCCGCTCGAGCGACTGACCCCGCGCGAGCGGGAGGTGCTCGCGCTGATGGCGCAGGGCCGCAGCAACGTGGCCATCGCCCAGCGGCTCGTCGTGTCACCGGGTGCGGTGGAGAAGCACATCGGCAACATCTTCGCCAAGGTCGATCTCGCCGACGCCGGCACCGACAACCGTCGGGTGCTCGCGGTGCTGGCCTGGCTCGAGCGGCGCTGACGTCGCCGGGTCGATGCTGCCGGTAACCTGTGCCAGCGGAAAGGTCCGCACGCGGAAGAGGAGTGCTGTTGTCCGGTCTGACCCCCGAATCCTCCGATCCCGTCGAAGGTGGTTCGCCCGACCCGGCGGCCGCGGCTCCGCCGGCGGTGATCGTGCTCGCGGCAGGTGGCGGGACGCGGATGAAGTCCGCGACGTCGAAGCTCCTGCACCAGCTGGCCGGTCACCCGATGCTCAGCTACGCACTCGCCGCCGCCACCGAGATCCAGCCGCAGGAGATCGTGGTCGTCGTCGGTCACCAGCGTGACCAGGTCCAGGCGCACCTGGCCGAGATCGCCCCGCACGTCCGGACGGCCGTCCAGGAGGAGCAGCTCGGCACCGGGCACGCGGTCCAGTGCGGTCTGGCCGCCCTCGCCGATCTTCCTGAGCTGCCCCGCGAGATCGTGGTCACGTACGGCGACGTCCCGATGCTGACCAGCGACACGCTGCTCGAGCTGGTTGCCGATCACCGGGCCCAGCGCGCCGCGGTCACGGTGCTGACCGCGGTGGTGGCGGACCCGACCGGCTACGGCCGTGTGGTCCGGGACACCGACGGCGCCGTCACGGGCATCGTCGAGCACCGGGACGCCGACGAGGAGACCCGGTCCATCACCGAGATCAACTCCGGCATCTACGTCTTCGACTCGGCGGTGCTGACCGACGGTCTGGGCAGTCTGTCCAGCGACAACGACCAGGGCGAGCTCTATCTGACCGACGTGCTCGCGTACGCGCGGTCGATCGGTGGTGGGGTGGCCGGCCACGTGATCGACGACGCCTGGCAGACCGAGGGCATCAACGACCGGGTCCAGCTGTCGGCCATGAACGTGGAGATGAACCGGCGCATCCTCACCCGGTGGATGCGGGCCGGGGTGAGCGTCCAGGATCCCGCGACGACCTGGGTGCACGCCTCGGTCGATCTCGCCCCCGACGTCACCTTGCTGCCCGGCACCTCGCTGGAGGGGGCCACCTCGGTCGGCGCCGGGGCGACCATCGGCCCCGAGGTCACCCTGAAGGACGTCGAGGTGGGCGAAGGTGCCACCGTCGTCCGCACCCACGCAGAGCTGAGCGTGATCGGTCCGGGGGCGGACGTCGGACCGTACGCGCGGCTGCGGCCGGGCACCAGCCTGGGCGCCAAGGGCAAGATCGGCACGTTCGTGGAGACCAAGAACGCCCGGATCGCCGAGGGGGCCAAGGTCCCGCACCAGTCGTACGTGGGCGACGCCGAGATCGGTCGGGACGTGAACATCGGCGCCGGGGTGATCTTCGCCAACTACGACGGAGTCACCAAGTCCACCACCGTCGTCGGTGACTACAGCTTCGTCGGCAGCAACTCCGTCCTCGCCGCGCCCCTGGTGGTCGGCACCGGCGCGTTCGTCGCCGCAGGGTCGACCATCACCGGCGACGTCGGCCCCGGTGACCTCGGCGTGGCCCGTGGCCAGCAGCGCAACGTCCGCGGGTGGGTGCTGCGCAAGCGGGCCGGCACGAAGATCGCGGCCGCCGCGCAGCGGGCGCTGGACACCTCAGGACCTGTCGAGGACCCCTCGGCCACGGACGGATCGGACGGTCGATGACGACCTCAGCGGCAGGATCGACCACGGCAGGACCGGCAGCGATGACAGGAGCACGGGTGAGCGGCGTCAAGAAACCCAACGACAAGCACCTGATGCTCTTCTCGGGCCGGGCCTATCCCGAGCTCGCCGACGAGATCGCGTCCCTGATGGGGGTGGGTCTGGTGCCGACCCGGGCGCTGAACTACGCCAACTCCGAGATCTACGTGCGCTTCGAGGAGTCCGTCCGCGGATCCGACGCCTTCGTCATCCAGAGCCACGCGGCTCCGGTGAACGAGTGGGTGATGGAGCAGCTGATCATGGTCGACGCCCTGAAGCGGGCCTCGGCCAAGCGGATCACGGTGGTCGCGCCCTTCTACCCGTACGCCCGCCAGGACAAGAAGCACCGGGGCCGGGAGCCGATCTCGGCCCGGCTGATCGCCGACCTGTTCAAGACCGCCGGGGCCAACCGGCTGATGTCGGTCGATCTGCACGCCGCGCAGATCCAGGGCTTCTTCGACGGCCCGGTCGACCACCTGTGGGCGCTGCCGGTGCTCGCCGACTACGTCACCGCCACCTACGACACGCAGCAGATGACTGTGGTCTCCCCGGACGCGGGTCGGGTCCGGCTGGCCGACATGTGGACCGACCGGTTGAACAGCTCGCTGGCGATCATCCACAAGCGCCGCGATCCCGACGTGGCCAACAAGGTGGCCGTGCACGAGGTCGTCGGCGACGTCGAGGGCAAGGTCTGCCTGCTGGTCGACGACATGATCGACACCGCCGGCACCGTCTGCCAGGCCGCCGACGCGCTGATGGCGAGAGGGGCGGCGAAGGTGATCGCCGCCGCGACCCACCCCGTGCTCTCCGGTCCGGCGATCGAGCGCCTGCAGTCGTCGGCGTTCGAGGAGGTCATCGTGACGAACACGCTGCCCCTGCCGCCGGAGCGTCGCTTCCCGAAGCTGACCGTGCTCTCGATCGCCCCGCTGATCTCCCGGGCGATCCACGAGGTGTTCGAGGACGGATCCGTGACCAGCCTGTTCGGTGGCCAGAGCTGACCTGACGGAGCTCCGACCCGGGACCGGCTCCCGACGGCTGGACCTGACGGGCTCGATCTGACAGGTTCGTCGCGGTGGGCTAAGGTAGCGAAGTTGCCTGGGCGAGGGTCGGTGCCGACCGTGATCGACGAGGTGGATCGGATTCCTGGTCTGGGCGCGTGTTCGTCCGCCCGACCCATCTGTCTGTCAGACATCTGCAACAAGGAGTTCGTTCGTGCCCGAGGTCAAGCTCACCGCCGAATTGCGCACCGAGTTCGGTAAGGGCGCTGCCCGCCGGATCCGCCGCGCCGACAAGGTCCCCGCCGTGCTCTACGGTCACGGGACCGATCCCATCCACATCACCCTGCCGGGCCACGAGACGCTGCTCGCCCTGCGCCAGGCCAACGCCCTGCTCTCCATCGAGGTCGACGGCGGCTCGCAGCTGGCGCTGCCGAAGCAGGTGCAGCGCGATCCGATCAAGCACACCATCGAGCACGTGGACCTGCTCCTGGTCCGTCGGGGCGAGAAGGTCACCGTCGACATCCCCGTCGTGCTCGAGGGCGAGGCCGCTCCGGACACGCTGGTCGACCTGGTCGCCAACACCGTCTCGGTCGAGGCGGAGGCCACCCACATCCCGCAGCAGATCGTCGTCTCCATCGAGGGTCTGCAGGCCGGCACCCAGATCCTGGCTCCGCGACCTGCAGCTGCCCGAGGGCTCCAGCGTCCAGGGCGACGACGAGGCCCTGGTCGTCAACATCACCAACGCCCCGACCGCGGCCGAGATCGAGGCCGAGCTGGCCGAGGCCGAGGCCGAGGTCGGTATCGAGCCGACGCTGGCCGAGGACTCCGAGAGCGCCGAGGACACCGACGAGGCTGCCGAGGGCGCCGAGGCGTCCGACGAGTCCTGACCCAGTGTCGGGATGGCTGGTGGTCGGGCTCGGTAACCCGGGCCCGACCTACGCCGGGCACCGCCACAACGTCGGCTACCTGGTGGCCGACGTGCTGGCGGCCCGCCTCGGCGCGCGCTTCAGCGCACCGAAGGGCATGCGGGCCGAGATCGCCGAGGGGCGGCTCGGCCCGATCGGGCCCACGTCGGTGAAGCTGGCGCTGATGAAGTCGCGGACGTACATGAACGAGACCGGGGGACCGGTCACGAAGGTGCTGTCCTACTTCAGTCTCGAGCCCGATCACCTGATCGCGATCCACGACGAGCTCGACATCGACCCGGGCCAGATCCGGGTGAAGTTCGGCGGCGGCGACAACGGCCACAACGGGCTCAAGTCGATCCGGCGCTCCCTCGGGGGCAGCGGCGACTACTTCCGCGTCCGGGTCGGGGTCGGACGCCCGCCCGGTCGGCAGGAGCCGGCCGACTTCCTGCTGTCGAACTTCTCCGCCGCCGAGAAGGCCGACCTCGGGGTCGAGGTCGAACGAGCCGCGGACGCCGTGGAGTCGTTGGTCACCGCGGGCCTGGAGCGTACGCAGTCGGCGTTCAACTCCTGAGCGTGCTGCTGGAAACGCATGGCCCCCGGCGGGGAGTTCGAGCCGCCCCGGCTGTCGGCGGGGCCGAGTACGGTGGCCGGTGACTCGGACGGGCCCGTCGTGACCCGTCCCGCTCCTTCCGATCGTTCCCGCACTCCCGCTCCCTCCTGCACTGCACTCCCGAGAGGCTCCACCCGTGACCCTGACGGGGCTCGTCGAACTCTTCGCCACCGACCCGACGGTCACCGAGGCGGTCGGTGACGCGCGCTCGCGTACGCTCCCGGCCCTCGATCTGACCTCTCCGCCGGCCATGCGGGCGCTGATCGCCGCCGCGCTGGCGGCCGCACCGGACCAGGGCGGGGCGGGTCGACCGGTGCTGCTGGTCGCGTCCACCTACCGGGAGGCCGAGTCGTTGGCCGCCTCCTGCCGGTCGCTGGTGGGCGAGGACGAGGTCGCCTACTACCCCGCCTGGGAGACGCTGCCGCACGAGCGCCTCAGCCCGCGCTCCGACACCGTCGGGCGTCGGCTCGCGGTGCTGCGCCGCGTGGTCGGCAACGACGAGCTGCCTTCGCCGAAGATCATCGTCGCCCCGGTCCGCAGCGTGCTGCAGCCCCAGGTCAAGGGCCTGGGGGAGATGGCGCCGGTCCGGCTGGTGGTCGGGGAGGACATCGACCTGGACGACCTGACCAGGGCGCTGGTCGGGGCGGCGTACGTGCGGGTCGACATGGTCGAGCGACGGGGCGAGTTCGCCGTCCGCGGCGGGATCGTCGACCTCTTCCCGCCCACCGAGGAGCACCCGGTCCGGATCGACTTCTTCGGCGACACCATCGAGGAGATCCGCTACTTCACCGTCGCCGACCAGCGGTCGTCGGACCTCACCCTGACCGAGATCATCGCCTCGCCCTGTCGCGAGCTGCTGCTCACCGACGAGGTCCGGCAGCGGGCCTTCGCCCTGTCGCAGGAGCATCCCGAGCTGATCGACATGCTCGACCGGATCGCCCAGGGCCACGCCGTGGACGGGATGGAGGCTCTCTCGCCCGTGCTGGTCGACGGGATGGAGCTGCTGGTCGACGTGCTGCCCGACGACACCCACGTGCTGGTCTGCGACCCGGAGCTGGTCCGGGGTCGGGCGATCGACCTGGTCAAGACGTCCGAGGAGTTCCTGCACGCCTCGTGGGCGGCGGCCGCCGGTGGCGGCCAGGCGCCGATCGACCTGGGCGCGTCGTCGTACCAGCCGCTCGCCGACGTCCGGGCCGCCGCGCTCGCGCGCGGACTGGCCTGGTGGACGCTGTCCCCGTTCAGCGCCGGACCGGACACCAGCGACGACGAGAACACCGTGATCCGCACCGACGACGGTGAGATCGTCGACTTCCGCACGGTCGTCTCCGGCCGCGGGGTCGACTCGCGGACGATCGCCGGCCACGCCCAGGACACCTACCGCGGCGAGGTCGAGGCAGCGGTCACCGAGATCGGCCGCCGGCTCGCCGACGACTGGCGCGTCGTGCTCACCGCCGAGGGCAAGGGCATGACCGACCGGATGGCGGAGGTGCTGACCGAGCACGAGCATCCCGTACGGGTGCTGGACCGCCTCGACTCCGCTCCCGCGGCGGGGATCGCCACGGTGGTGCAGGGCGATCTGCCGCACGGCTTCGTCGCCGACGGCATCAAGCTGGCGCTGTTCACCGCCGGTGACCTGTCCGGGCAGCGCACCGCCGACAAGGCCACCCGCAAGATGCCGGTCCGCCGCAAGAACACCATCGACCCGCTGGAGCTGACGCCCGGCGACCCGGTCGTGCACAACCAGCACGGTGTCGGCCGGTACGTGGAGATGGTGCAGCGCAGCGTCGCCGGTTCGGTCCGTGAGTACCTGGTGATCGAGTACGCCCCCTCCAAGCGGGGTCAACCGGGCGACCGGCTCTACGTCCCGATGGATTCGCTCGACCAGGTCACCCGCTACGTGGGCGGCGAGCACCCGACGCTGGACAAGATGGGCGGCGCCGACTGGTCCAAGCGGAAGGGCCGGGCGCGCAAGGCCGTCCGGGAGATCGCCGGCGAGCTGATCAAGCTGTACGCCGCCCGGCAGGCCTCCCGCGGTCACGCCTTCTCCGCCGACACCACCTGGCAGCGGGAGCTGGAGGACGCGTTCAGCTTCGTCGAGACCCCCGATCAGCTGGCGGCGATCGACGAGGTCAAGGCCGACATGGAGCAGATCGTGCCGATGGACCGGCTGATCTGCGGCGACGTCGGCTACGGCAAGACCGAGATCGCGGTGCGAGCCGCGTTCAAGGCGGTGCAGGACGGCAAGCAGGTCGCCGTGCTGGTGCCCACCACCCTGCTGGTGCAGCAGCACTACGCGACCTTCGCCGACCGGTACGCCGGGTTCCCCGTCAACGTCGCCCCGCTCAGCCGCTTCCAGACCCCGGCGCAGTCCAAGGCGACCAAGGAGGGCGTGGCCGACGGCAAGGTCGACGTGATCGTCGGCACCCACCGGCTGCTCAGCGGCGAGATCCAGTTCAAGGACCTCGGTCTGGTGATCATCGACGAGGAGCAGCGGTTCGGCGTCGAGCACAAGGAGCAGCTGAAGCGGCTGCGGATGGACGTCGACGTGCTGGCCATGTCGGCCACGCCGATCCCGCGCACGCTGGAGATGGCGATCACCGGCATCCGCGAGATGAGCACCATCGCCACCCCGCCGGAGGAACGTCACCCGGTCCTCACCTTCGCCGGCCCGTACGAGGAGGCGCAGGTCACCGCCGCCATCCGGCGCGAGCTGCTCCGTGAGGGCCAGGTCTTCTACGTCCACAACCGGGTGCAGAGCATCGACAAGGTGGCCAAGAAGCTCGCCGAGCTGGTGCCCGAGGCCCGGGTGGCGACCGCCCACGGGCAGATGGGGGAGCAGCGGCTGGAGCAGGTGATGGTCGACTTCTGGGAGCGCCGGGCCGACGTGCTCGTCTGCACCACGATCGTCGAGGCCGGGCTGGACATCTCCACCGCCAACACGCTGCTGATCGAGCGGGCCGACCTGCTGGGTCTGTCCCAGCTGCACCAGCTCCGTGGCCGGGTCGGCCGTGGCCGCGAGCGCGGCTACGCCTACTTCCTCTATCCCCCCGAGAAGCCGCTGACCGAGACCGCGCACGACCGGCTGGCCACCATCGCCGCCCACACCGATCTCGGGGCGGGCATGGCGGTGGCCATGAAGGACCTGGAGATCCGCGGTGCGGGCAACATGCTCGGCGGAGAGCAGTCCGGGCACATCGCCGACGTCGGCTTCGACCTCTACATCCGGCTGGTCGGCGAGGCGGTCGCGGAGTTCCGCGGCCAGGACACCGAGCCCGAGGCCGACGTACGGATCGAGCTGCCGATCAACGCGCACCTGCCCGAGGACTACGTGGAGTCGGAGCGGCTGCGGCTGGAGATGTACAAGCGGCTGGCCGAGGTGCGGGCCGAGGGCGACCTCGAAGCCGTGCGGGAGGAGCTGGCCGACCGCTACGGGCCGCTGCCGACAGCGGTGGAGACCCTGCTCGACGTGGCTCGCTTCCGGTTGCACGCCCGGGCGCACGGGCTGACCGACATCGTCAGCAGCGGCAACTACATCAGGTTCGCCCCGGCGGAGCTGCTGGAGTCGCGCCAGCTGCGGCTGAAGCGGCTCTACCCGCGGATCGGTGATCAAGGACACGGCGAAGCTGATCCTGGTGCCGCGCCCGCGGTCGAAGACGATCGGCGGCGAGCCCCCCAAGGACGGGGAGCTGCTGGCCTGGTGCACAGCGGTGATCACCGCGATCTTCGGTGGCTGAGGCGCGGCGTCTGGTGGTGGCCGCGGCGATCGTGGACGACCTCGTACGGCCGACGCAGGTGCTCGCGGCTCGACGGACCGGACCGCCCGAGCTCGCGGGGAAGTGGGAGCTCCCGGGCGGCAAGGTCGAGTCCGGAGAGGCCCCGGTGGCTGCGCTGCGGCGGGAGATCGGGGAGGAGCTGGGCGTCGTGCTGACGCTCGGCGACGAGCTGGTGCCCGACCCCGCGGACGGTCCGTGCTGGGCGCTGACCAAGACCCTCGAGATGCGGGTCTGGCTCGCCACCGTCGACGCCGGTGAGGTCGACGACTCGACCGACCACGATCAGCTGCGCTGGGTCGGCGCCGACGACCTCGCCGAGCTGGACTGGCTGCCGGGCGATCGGGCCGTGGTCAGGCTGCTGGTGTCGGTGCTGACGACGTCCTGATCCCGTACGGGCTCTGCGCGCTTCGCTGGCCGGCTTCCCGGGCCCGGCGGGTCGTCGGGTCGTCGGGTCGTCGGCGGCGGATTCGAAGATTCCGTCATCTGACGGAATGTTCGACGCCATCGGCCGCGCACGGTCGCAGATGCCGTCGAGTGACGGAATGTTCGACCTCCGCGCCCGGCCCGCCGCCGCCGCAGATGCCGTCGAGTGACGGAATGTTCGACCCTCGGCGCCCGGCCTGGTGGGGAGGGGTCCCGTATGATCGCCGACGAGATCAGCAGCCCGGTAGGACCGTGCGGTCGCACGGCGGTGAGGAGTTCGACGGTGGACAAGGCTGCGCAGCCTGCGTCGAGGACGAGCGGGCGTCGGGCGACGGCCGTCAGGACCCGGGCGCCCCGTGCCGCGGTGGCGAGCGCGCTGGCCGCCCTGGCTGTGCTCGCCTCGGCCTGCAGCATGAGCGGGTCGCCGAGCACTGTCGCGTACGTCGGCGACACCCAGGTCACCCAGCGTCAGCTCGACACTGCGCTCTCGGGTGTGCAGCAGACGCTCCAGGCCGGTCAGCAGGTGTCTCCGTCGGCGGTGGTCAACGTGATGATCCACGGCGCCCTGGCCGACCAGATCGCCGCGACGAACGGCCTCACCATCACCGACACGGAGCGGGACGCGGTGATCAAGGGCAGCAACCTCGCCCCTCTGCTGAACGTGCCGGACGCGAAGCCCATCGCCTACGACCTGGCCGATCAGCAGCTGGTCGCCCAGGCCGTCGGTCAGGACGCCTACCTGAAGGCCGTGCAGGGCATCGCCGTCGACCTGAACCCCCGGTTCGGGGTGCTCGACCCGGCGCAGAAGACGATCGTCGACGGTCAGTCGTCCTCGCTGTCCCTGCCCGTCAGCGGCAGCTGACCGAGTCCTCCCGCTCGAGATCCCCGTCCGGCTGAGGTGATGGCCCGATGTCCGCGCAGCCCGAGGTGGAGCGCCTCGTCACGGTGATGGCGACCCTGCGCGAGCAGTGCCCGTGGGACTCCCGGCAGACCCATCGCAGCCTGGTTCCGTATCTGGTCGAGGAGACCTGCGAGGTGGTCGAGGCCGTTGAAGGACTCCCCGGCGGTTCGGTGGCCGGCGCCGGCCCGGCCGCTGCGCACCTGCAGGAGGAGCTCGGCGACCTTCTGCTCCAGGTGGTCTTCCACGCCGAGCTGGCCAGCGAGGCCGAGGACGGGTTCGACCTCGAGGACGTGGCGCGCGGGATCAGCGACAAGCTCATCTCCCGGCACCCGCACGTCTTCGCCGCCGAGGAGGCGCCGAGTGACCTGCACGGGGTCTGGGAGCAGCGCAAGGCCCAGGAGAAGGGCCGGACCTCTGCCCTGCAAGGGATCCCGGAGCAGCTGTCGGCGCTGAGCCGGGCCAGCAAGATCATCGGCCGGGCTCGTTCGCACCGGGTGCCGCTCGAGCTGCCCACCGAGGAGATCGACGCCGGCTCCCTCGGGCGCGAGATCGTCGCGCTGGTGGCGCGGGCGCAGGCCGGCGGCATCGATGCCGAGCAGGCCGTCCGCGAAGCCGTCCGCGATCTGGAGGCCGCCGTCCGGTCCGCTGAGACCCTGTCGACATAGTCTGGTGGCCATGAGCGAGCCGCCGTACGGGCCGCCGTACCGACCGAGTCAGCCGGCCTATCCGCCACAGCAGCAGCCTGGGCCGCCGCGCCAGGTCGCGCGGCCGCCGCAGACCTACCCACCCCAGCCGTACCCGCAGCCGTACCCCCCGCAGCAGCGATCGCGCCGACCTGATGTGGAGACGACCTCCCAGGTCCGCGCCGCCATGGCCGCCCGCTCGGAGCTCGGTCCGGAGTACGACGAGGCGATCGCCGCTGGTCTGGCCGAGCGGGTCGAGGAGCTGGTGGCCTACCGGACGGCGGAGCTGCGCCACACCGATGAGTCCGCCAAGGAGGATCGCGCCGATGTCCGGCGCGGCAACTCCCACCGCTTCGCGCTCGGCATCGTCTCGCTCGGGGCCGGGATCCCGATCAGCGGGATCGCCGGCAGCTACGGCGACGTGCCCGGTCTGGTGGTCGCCTGGGCGGGCATCGTCGGGGTGAACGCGGTCTTCGCCTGGGGCAACCGCAGCCGACGTCGTCAGTGAACTCGGGCCCACCCCGCCCGGCCTCGTCGGTGCAACGGACCCACGCGGATAGGGTGGGCCCGACAATCCTCAGGTCCGGGGCTTCGAGCCCGCGGGCGGTACGGAAGGCAGTTCGACGTGGCAAGTATTGAGTTCATCGGTGCCCGCGAGATCCTCGACTCCCGCGGCAATCCCACGGTAGAGGTCGAGGTCATCCTGGACGACGGTTCGGAAGGTCGCGCGGCAGTGCCGTCGGGCGCCTCCACCGGTGCCTTCGAGGCCGTGGAGCTGCGCGACGGGGACAAGGGTCGTTACGGCGGCAAGGGCGTGACCAAGGCCGTGCTGGGTGTGCTCGACCAGCTGGGCCCGGAGCTGCTGGGCTACGACGCCAGCGAGCAGCGGCTGATCGACCAGGCGATGCTCGATCTGGACGGCACCGACAACAAGGCCAAGATCGGCGCCAACGCGATCCTGGGTGTCTCCCTGGCCGTCGCGCACGCGGCCGCCAGCTCGGCCGACCTGCCCCTCTACCGTTACGTCGGCGGCCCGAACGCCCACGTGCTGCCGGTGCCGATGATGAACATCATCAACGGCGGCTCGCACGCCGACTCCGACGTCGACGTGCAGGAGTTCATGATCGCGCCGCTCGGTGCGGCGACCTTCCGCGAGGCGCTCGAGATGGGTGCCAGCGTCTACCACTCGCTGAAGTGCGTGCTGAAGAAGCAGGGTCTGTCCACCGGACTGGGCGACGAGGGCGGCTTCGCCCCGAACCTGCCGGCCAACGTCGCGGCGCTGGAGCTGATCTCCACCGCCGTCGAGGGCACCGGTCTCAAGCTGGGCACCGACATCGCCCTGGCCCTGGACGTGGCCAGCACGGAGTTCTTCGGCGACGACACGTACAAGTTCGAGGGCCGGGAGCTGTCGGCCGACGAGATGACCGCCATCTACGCCCAGTGGATCGACGCCTTCCCGATCGTCTCGATCGAGGACCCGCTGGCCGAGGACGACTGGGCCGGCTGGAGCGCGCTGGTGAACAAGATCGGCGACAAGGTGCAGGTGGTCGGCGACGACCTCTTCGTCACCAACGTGACCCGGCTGCAGCGCGGCATCGACGAGAAGGCGGCCTCCGCGCTGCTGGTCAAGGTCAACCAGATCGGTTCGCTGACCGAGACCCTCGACGCGGTGAGCATGGCTCACCGCGCCGGCTTCGCCTGCATGATGAGCCACCGCTCCGGCGAGACCGAGGACACCACCATCGCCGACCTCGCCGTGGCCACCAACTGCGGTCAGATCAAGTCCGGCGCCCCGGCCCGGACCGACCGGGTGGCCAAGTACAACCAGCTGCTGCGGATCGAGGAGGACCTCGACGACGCGGCCCGCTACGCCGGTGCCTCGGCCTTCCCGAGGTTCACGGCCTGATGCCGACGGGCCCACGGCCGACCGCGCGTCCGGGACCAGGTCCCGGACGCGGTCGGCCGCGCGCCCGCAGCGGTGCCCGGGCGGGCAAGGACGGTGGCGTCCCGGTCGGCCCGGAGCTTCCGGGCGGTGCCCCGGCGGCGGGGTCCGCCGGTTCCACCGGAGCTGCGGCCACCTCGTCCGGCGCTGCGCCGACGGGCAAGGCGGCTCGGTCCGGCACGGCGAGTGCCACCCCGAAGCAGGGCGGCGGCGCCCGGCTCAAGCTGCCGCGCCGGTCCAGTCTGACCACCCGGGCCCTCGCGCTCGCCGTGGTGATCTTGATGCTGACCATCTCGTACGCCAACAGCCTGCGGATCTACTTCGCGCAGTCCCACGAGGTGGCGGCCACCAAGGCCGAGATCGCCGACCGGCGGGCGCGGATCGCCGACCTGCAGACCGAGCTGGACCGCTGGAACGACCCGGCGTTCGTGAAGCTCCAGGCCAGGACCCGGCTGGGTTGGGTGATGCCCGGCGAGATCGGTTTCACGGTGGTCGACGCGGACGGCAAGCCCCTCGGCGGCGGCTCGGAGCTGAACGTCGGGGACAAGCCGGCGAGCGACCGGGCACCCGAGTCCTGGTACACGCGGCTGTGGGGTTCGGTGGAGACCGCCGACAAGCCCGCTCCGGCCCCCGAGCCGGATCCGGCCGACGCGAAGCCGATCACCAAGAAGAACGTCGACGACGCCGCCTCGTCGACCCCGCGCTGAGCGCGGCGCCTCGGACCTGACGACGTGCTGATCGAACCCCTGACGCCGGCCGACGAGGCCACCGTCACCGACCAGCTGCAGCGCCGACCCCGCGGCGTGTTCGGTGTCGCTCACCGGTGCCCGGCGGGCCACCCGTCCGTGGTGGCCACCCTGCCGCGGCTGCCGGACGGCACGCCGTTCCCCACCACGTTCTACCTGAGCTGTCCGCGGGCGGTGGCCGCCTGCTCCACCCTGGAGGCCTCCGGGTTGATGACGGAGCTGACCGACCGGGTGTCGGCGGAGCCGGAGCTGGCCGCGCAGTACGCCGCGGCCCACCGGGCCTACCTGGCGGCGCGGGACGAGATCGCCGCCGGCACCACCGGCACGGTCGAGGAGATCGCCGCCGTCTCCGCCGGCGGGATGCCGACCCGGGTGAAGTGCCTGCACGCCCTGCTCGGTCACGCGCTGGCCGCCGGTCCCGGGGTCAATCCCATCGGCGACCTCACGCTGGAGCTGATCGAGGCGCGCTGGCCCTTCCCCTGCGCGGACGCGTGACCGCAGGGCGCGGGCCGGAACCCGCCGGGGCCCGTGACCGGGTCGCCGTGATCGACTGCGGCACCAACTCCTTCCGCTTGCTGGTCGCCGAACGAGGGCCGGCCGGCGAGCTGGTCGAGCTGACCCGCGAGCTCCAGATCGTCCGTCTCGGGCAGGGGGTGGACGCCACCGGGGAGCTGCACCCCGACGCGCTGGCCCGGACCTTCGCGGCGGCCGAGCGGTACGCGGAGCGGCTGCGGACGTACGGGATCGCACCCGAGCGGACGCGGCTGGTCGCCACCTCGGCCGCCCGGGACGCCCGCAACGTGGAGGAGTTCTTCGCCGGCCTGGCGGCCCGACTCGGGGTCCGGCCCGAGGTGATCAGCGGTCGCGACGAGGCCCGCCTCTCCTTCGTCGGCGCGCTGAGCGGGGTGCCCGTCCCCGCCGACCGGCCCGTGCTGGTGATGGACATCGGTGGCGGCTCCACCGAGCTCGTGCTGGGCGACCCGGCGGGCGCCATCACGCACGCGGTGTCCCTGGACATCGGGTCGGTCCGGCTGACCGAGCGGTTCGGTCTGGTCGGACCCCTGACGGCCGACGCCAGGGCCGCCGCGACGGCGTACGTGGACGGGCTGCTCGATGCTCTCGGATGGTCGCTCGCCGGGGTCGGCACCTGGATCGGGGTCGCCGGGACCGTGACCACGGTGTCGGCGCTGGTCCAGGGGCTACCGACGTACGACCGGAGCCGGGTGCACGGGTCGACCGTCGAGGCGGGCGACCTGGCCGGGTTGCTGGAGCGACTGGCCGGCCTGACCGCGGCTCAGATCCGTGGCCTGGGGGCGATGGAGCCCGGCCGGGCGGACGTGATCACCGCCGGCACCCTGATCGCCGACCGGATGGCCCGGCGGGTGGGCCGGCCGATGCTGGTCAGCGAGAGCGACATCCTGGACGGGGTGGCGTTGGAGCTGCTGTCCTCCTGACCGGTGGGCGCCCGCCGCCGCACCGCTCCGTCGAGGGCCCGGATCCCCCTGGCGATGGCAGAATGCCCGGGTGACTCACCTGGCCATCACCGTCCTCGGGCACGATCGGCCCGGGATCATCGCCCAGGCGGCCGACGCCCTCGCCGACAGCGGGATGAACCTCGAGGACTCCTCGATGACCCTGCTGCGCGGGCACTTCGCCATGACGTTGATCTGCGCCGGGTCGGCCAGGGTGGCCGACGTCGAACGGGCGCTGGCACCGCTGGCCGACGGCTCGCTGACGGTGGACGTGCGCGAGCTCCCCGGTGCGGGACAGCAGCCGGTGGCGGCCGGCAGCACCCTGCTCGTGACGGTGCACGGAGCCGACCGGCTCGGCATCGTCGCCCGGCTGGCCGGGGTGGTCGCCGGGGCCGGGGGCAACATCACCGACCTGACCACGCGGCTGTCCGGTGACCTGTACGTGCTGCTGGCCGAGGTCGACCTGGACCCGGCCGCGACGGCGCGGCTGGAGGCGGATCTGTCGGCGGCCGCCGCAGAGCTCGGCGTCGGGGTCACGCTCCGACAGCTGGAGCGCGACGAGCTGTGACCCCCGAGCTTCACGCCCTGCCCGAGGGCCGGGTGCTGGACGTCGTCCGCGCACCGGCCGCGGTGCTGGCCGTTCCCGGTGCCGCCGCCGACCCGACCGACCCCGCGGTGGTCCAGCTCTGTGCCGACCTGGTGGCGACCATGCACGTCTCACCCGGTTGCGTCGGTCTGGCCGCCCAGCAGGTGGGGGTGGCGGTGCAGGCCTTCTGTGTGGACGTCAGCCGACACCCCAAGACGCGGACCTGTCACGGCCTGATCGTGCTGGTCAATGCCGAGGTGGTCGCGTCGTCCAAGAACGAGAAGGGCCGGGAGGGCTGCATGTCGGTGCCCGACCTGACCGGCGACGTGAAGCGGGCGACCCGGCTGACCGTCCGCGGGCAGCTTCCGGTGACGGGCGAGACCGTGGAGATCACCACCGACGCCTTCGAGGCACGGGCGCTGCAGCACGAGCTCGACCACTGCCAGGGGCTGTTGTTCCTCGACCGGGTGGCCGGCGCGCACGCCCTGCACGCGCGCCAGGTGTACCTGGACGCACCGGAAGACCCCGATCCGAGCTGAGACCGAACGAGAACGTGACGACACACCCGGATCCGGCCGTACGGGGTGTGTCCGCGCCTTCTCGACGTCGTAGCGCCGATCGCGGGTCACTAGGATCGGCGCGCACGGGCCCCCGTAGCCCAACCGGCAGAGGCAGGCGGCTTAAACCCGCCCGAGTGTGGGTTCGAGTCCCACCGGGGGCACCGGGTCAACGCCGGGTCGCGCGCCGCCAGCCGGTCGTCGCCGCCACCACCACGACGGCGACTGGCAGCAGCAGACCCCAGGCCAGCCCGGTGTAGCCGACCAGGGCCAGCACCGGACCGGACAGGGCGCCGCCCAGGGCGCCGGCGAGGTTCATGGCCAGATCGCCGCGACCCTGCAGCCGGACCCGGTCGGCGACCGGAGCCGCGTCGTTGAGCAGAGCGGAACCGGCGACGGTGGAGGCGCTCCAGCCCAGGCCGAGCAGGATCAGACCGGTCAGCACGAGGGGCTGGCTGTGGGCGCCGAGGGCGGTCACCAGCGCCGCGAACACCAGCATCGCCTGGCCCAGCAGGATGGTGAAGATCCGACCGAGCTTGTCGGACAGGATCCCGAAGACCGGGGACAGGCCGAACATGCCGGCGATGTGCAGGCTGATCGTCAACCCGACCACCGACAGGGTCGCGCCGCCGTGCATCAGGTGGAGCGGGGTCATCGCCATCAGGGCGACCATGGTCGCGTGGCTGAGGGCGGTGGCCAGGATGGCCAGCCGGACCAGGCTCGGATCGCCCCGGACCTCGGTCGGTTCGGGATCACCCACGGTTGCCGCTGACGGCACGTCCAGCCGCAGCTGCTTGCTCACCGTGAGGGGGTCGGGTCGAAGGAAGACCGCGTACGCCAGCGCCGCCAGCAGCTGGGCGACGACCGCGAACAGGAACACGCCCGAGAGCGGCGGCAGCCCCAGTGCCCGACCCACGGTCTCGCCCGGTTCGGCAAGGTTGGGCCCGATCACCGCGCCGACGGTGGTGGACCAGACCACCAGCGAGAGGTCGCGACCCCGCGACTGAGGCGCCGCGAGGTCGGTGGCGGCGAAGCGTGACTGCAGGGCCGCCGCGGTGGCCGCGCCGGCGCCGGCCAGCCCGAGGAACAGGATCAGCACGACGCCCAGCACCATGCCGAGCACGCAGAGCGCCACCCCGGCCGCGGCGATCAGGGCCGCGGTGCTGAGCGAGATGCGCCGACCGCGCCGGTCCGCCAACCGGGCCAGCGGGATCGCGAGCAGCGCCGCGCCCAGGGTGCTCATGGTCGCGGCCATGCCCGACCAGCTCTCCCCGGCCAGCGCGTTGGCGGCCAGGGCTCCCACGCTGAGCGCGGCCCCGGTGCCGAGGCCGCCGAGGATCTGGCCGGTGGCGAGCAGGGCGAGCGTACGGTGACGCAGCGCGGCCAGATCGACTGTCGGCATCGTCTCGGTGGTCACGATTGCGGAGCGTAGGGGAACCCGCCGACAGCCGGCAGTCCTCCGGGTGCCCGATGGGGAAGGGATCCCGCCATTCCCCGCACGCGTGCACCGGAGATGCCACCATGCTTGCTGTGCGGGTCCATCCGAGGCTGTCCGCGACCTGCCTGGGTCTGGCCCTGACGCTGGGCACCCTCTGGTGGAGCGCGGCCTCCACGTGGGTGGTGCTGCACGACGACGCCCGTCTGGTCGGCGCCCTGACCCGGGTCCTCGACCAGCCGGCCGTACGGGCTCAGCTGGGGGAGTGGACCGGCACGGCCTTCGACCAGGCCCTCCGACTGGCCGGCGCCGGCGCCGGTGGGCAGACCAAGACCGCCCGTCGGGCCGTCGCTCAGGTGCAGGCCACGATCACCTCGACCGCACCGCTCGAGCCGCTCGTCACCGTGGTGACGGGTGTGGTGGTCGGCGGCCGGGACGCGGCCGTCGCCCAGCTCGACGCCCGAGCCGTCCCCAAGACCGCGGTCGCGGTCGACGTGGCACCGCTGCTCCGTCTCTCCGGGGTGAAGATCGACAAGAAGACGGCCCGGGCGATGGGACTCACCCCCGAAGCGGGGAAGCGGGTGACCCTTCCGCTGCTGACCGGGGAGCAGCTGGACCTGCTGCAGCGCCGCTACGACCTGATGGTGCTGGTCCGGCAGTGGGCGGGGTGGGCGGCTCTCGCCCTGCTCGTCGTCTCGGTCGCGACCTCGCGCCGTCCGCTGTGGACCCTGGCGGTCGCCGCCGGGCTGGTGGCGCTGATCGCCCTCGTCCTGCCGCACCTGCTGGCATACGGGCAGGCGCGGGCCGCGGGGACCGAGCTGGGATCTCTGGTGGCGCCGCTGCTGGCGGCGGCGGCTGGTCGCGTGGCCACCGTCGCCGTCCCGGTCGCGGTGGTCGCCGGCCTGCTCGCGGTGGGTCTCGGGGCGCTGCAGGTCGTGCTGCTGCGCCGGCAAGCCCCGGACCGCGGTCCGATCGAGTCCGAGTCTTAACCGATTCGTACGTGCGGAACAGCGGGGCCACAACGGGCGTTGCGTAGACTGTTTCCTGGCACCACCGAGGTGCCGGACATCAGGAGGACCTTTACCCATGTTGCGCAGTTCGAACCCGATCCTCTCCAAGCAGGACGCGTTCACACCCGCAGCTCCCCAGCAGGGCCAGCCGTACGCGCAGAACCCGTACGCGCAGCAGTCGGGCTACGGGCAGCCCCCGGTCAGCACCGAGCCCCGGATGACGTTCGACGACGTCATCACCAAGACCGCTGTCGTGATGGGTGTGCTCGTCATCTCCGCGGCCCTGGCGTGGATGTTCGTGCCTCCGTCGCTGTACATGCCGGCGCTGATCCTGTCCGGCCTGGTCGGGTTCGGCGTGGTGCTGCTGGTCACGCTCCGTCGGGTGATCTCGCCGCCGATGGTGTTCCTGTACGCCGCGATCGAGGGCGTCTTCATCGGCATGTTCAGCAACATCTTCAACGCGATCTACCCGGGCATCGTCGTCCAGGCCGTGATCGGCACCTTCGCGGCGGCCGGTGTCACCCTGGCGGCGTACAAGTTCTTCAACATCCGGGTCACCCCGAAGTTCCAGAAGGTCGTCATCATCGCCACCATCGCGTTCGCGGTGGCCATGCTGATCAACTTCGTCGCGAGCCTGCTCGGCTTCAACATGGGTCTGCGGGACGGCGGCACCGGTCCGGTCAGCCTGCTGGCCGTCGGCTTCTCCATCCTCGGCTGCGTGCTCGCGGTGCTCAACCTGGTGCTCGACTTCGACTACATCGAGCGCGGTGTGGAGATGGGCGCCCCGGCCAGTGAGTCCTGGCGCGGCGCCTTCGGTCTGACCGTCACCATGGTCTGGCTGTACGTCGAGATCCTGCGCCTGCTGTCCTACATCCGGCGCTGACGCGGTCGGCCAACGACACCGAGACCGTTCGTCCCCTCGGGGGGCGGGCGGTCTCGTCGTTTCCCGGGGGAGCGTCTCGTCGAGCGACGGCGACGGACCCGGCGGTGGCCACTAGGCTCAACGGGTGGAGTACGTGACGTCGCTCATCGATCTCGTCGGCAACACCCCGCTCGTGCAGCTGCGGAAGGTGACCGGGGATGTCAGACCCCTGGTGCTGGCCAAGGTGGAGTACCTGAACCCGGGTGGCTCGGTGAAGGACCGGATCGCGGTCAAGATGATCGACGCGGCCGAGCGGGAGGGACTGCTGAAGCCGGGCGGCACCATCGTCGAGCCGACCAGCGGCAACACCGGGGTCGGGCTGGCCATCGTCGCGCAGGCCAGGGGCTATCACTGCGTGTTCGTCTGCCCCGACAAGGTCAGCGAGGACAAGCGGAACGTGCTGGCCGCGTACGGGGCCCGGGTGGTGGTCTGCCCGACCGCCGTCGAGCCCGACCACCCGGACTCCTACTACTCCGTCTCCGACCGCCTGGTGCGCGAGATCGACGGGGCCTGGAAGCCCGACCAGTACGCCAACCCGAACAACCCGGCCAGCCACTACGAGTCGACCGGGCCGGAGATCTGGCGGCAGACCGAGGGCCGGATCACCCACTTCGTCGCCGGTATCGGCACCGGCGGCACCATCAGCGGCACCGGTCGCTACCTCAAGGAGGTGTCGGGGGGCCGGGTGCAGGTGATCGGCGCCGACCCGGCCGGCTCGGTCTACTCCGGCGGCAGCGGCCGCCCCTATCTGGTCGAAGGGGTCGGCGAGGACTTCTGGCCGGCCAACTACGACCCGTCGGTGTGCGACCGGGTGATCGAGGTCTCCGACGGGGACTCCTTCGCCATGACCCGGCGGTTGGCCCGGGAGGAGGGCCTGCTGGTCGGCGGCTCCTGCGGCATGGCCACGGTCGCGGCGCTCCGGGTGGCCGAGGAGATCGACGACCCGGACGCGGTGATCGTGGTGCTGCTGCCCGACTCCGGCCGCGGCTATCTCACCAAGGTGTTCAGCGACGAGTGGCTCACCCGCTACGGGTTCGGTCCGCCCCACGAGGACGGCGGCCGGACCGTGGGTGACGTGCTGCGCGAGAAGTCCGGCGCCCTCCCGTCACTGGTGCACACCCACCCCGGCGAGACGATCGCGGAGGCCGTGGAGATCCTGCGCGAGTACGGCGTCTCGCAGATGCCGGTGGTCCGGGCCGAGCCGCCGGTGATGGCGGCCGAGGTCGCCGGCTCGGTCAGCGAGCGCGGGCTGCTGGGGGTCCTGTTCGGGCGCCGCGGCCGGCCCGCGGACGCGGTGGAGTCCGTGATGGAGCCCCCGCTCCCGATGCTGGGCGCCTCCGAACCGGTCAGCAAGGCGATCGAGCTGCTGGTCGACACCGACGCGCTGCTGGTGCTGGACGACGGCAAGCCGACCGGTGTGCTCACCCGACAGGATCTGCTGGGCGACGTCGGCTGACGGGCGAGTGCGTCAAACTCACCCCGACTGGCTCCACCGAGGGCTTTTTCCGGCGTGTCGACAGCAGTCGGGGTGACTTTGACGCAGCCCGCGTCGGGCGAGCGGCTCGGCGGGTCAGCGGGGGAGCAGCTGATTCAGCGCCTCGCGCCAGTTGGCCGTCCAGCTGACCGACCGCCAGCGATCCAGCTCCACCCAGCGCGCAGCGGCCGTGGTGCCGCCGACATCGAGCACGACCGGCTCGCCAGGTTCCGGGCACGATGCGCGGTAGACCAGCCGGACGGCGTGGAAGTCCTCCACTTGTCCGCCGGGGCTGCGGCCGACCCAGTGCGACGTCTGCACCGCCTCCAGGTCGCCCAGCTCGACGTGCTGCGCGGTCTCCTCGTGCACCTCGCGCACCACGGCCGCACCCGGCTCCTCGCCGGGGTCGATGCCGCCGCCCGGCATCCCCCAGCGGCCGTCCACGGCGGTCCGGGGCGAGTACTGGGTGGCCAGCAGACCGCGCGGGGACACCACGACCGCGTACGCAGCGACCCGCTGCCGCACCACCGGTCGCTCGTCCGGCGCCAGGGTCAGTCCGACGTCCCGACCAGCCGGCCGCAGACCCGGCCGCGTCTCGTCGGTGACGGGGTGCACCGCGAACCGCAGCACCAGCTCACCGGACGCGTCCCGCCGGGCGTCGAGCGGCCGGTCGAGGACGAAGCCCAGGTCGTGCGCCACCAGCGTCGGATCGCCGCCGTGGGGTAACGCGACGGCGAACAGCTCGTCGCCCGACGCCTCGACTCCGCGCAGCTCCATCTGCCCATCTTCGTGCCTCATCGCGCCGGTGCCGTACGGTGTCGGTCCGACCCAGGAGGATCGATGCACCGACGGCACGTCCCGCGGGCCGGCCTGCGCACCCTGGCGCTGGCGGTGATGGCGGCGATCGCCTACGTCGACCCCGGCAACTTCGCCGTCAACGTGGCGGCCGGCGCTGCGCACGGCTACACCCTGGTCTGGGTCGTCGTGGGCGCGAGCCTGACAGCCTCGGTGGTGCAGTACCTCGCCGCGAAGCTGGGCATCGCCACCGGATTGAGCCTGGCCGAGAACTGCCGGCTCCGCTACGGCCGCGGGCTCCGTCGTGCCCTGTGGGTGCAGGCCGAGCTGGTCGTGATCATGACCGATCTGGCCGAGCTGGTGGGCGGGGCGTTCGCGCTCTACCTGCTGTTCGGCATCCCGATGGTGTGGGGTGCGGTGATGATGGCCGTCTTCGGGTTCGTGCTGCTCTCGCTGCGGATCCGCGGCCACGAGGGCTTCCGGCCGGTGCTCCTGGCCCTGTTCGCGATGGTCGTGCTGCTGCTGGTGGCGGAGCTCGTCGTGGCCGGGGTCGACGGGCCGGCGTTCGTCCGCGGCCTGGTGCCCCGGCCGCTGGAGGGCTCGGCGGCGTTGCTCGCCGTCGGCATCATCGGCGCCACGGTGATGCCGCACGCGCTGCACTTCCACTCCGCCGTGTCGCGGGAGGACAGCCACCCCGCCGACGCCACCAAGGTCGCGGCGGCCGGACGGGCCCGCCGGGCCATCGCCCTGGCCATGTCGCTCGCGGCAGTGGCCAACGTCTCCCTGGTGCTGATCGCGGCCCGGCTCCCCACCGAGGCGGCGGGCGGGCTCGGTGAGGCGTACGCCGCCCTCGGTGACGTCCTGGGCCAGGTCGCCGCCGTGGGATTCGGTCTCGCGCTGCTGGCCTCGGGACTCTCGTCGACGATCGTGGGCATCTACACCGGGCAGGTCGTGATGCAGGGTTTCTGGGCCCGGCCCATCTCGCTGTGGCTGCGCCGCTTGCTGGCCGTGATCCCGCCGCTCGCGATCCTGCTGGCCGGGGTGGACCCGACCACGGCCCTGGTGCTCAGCCAGGTGGTGCTGTCGTTCGGGTTGCCGGCGAACCTGCTGCCGCTGGTGCTGCTCACCTCGCGCCGCGCGGTGATGGGACGGCTGGTGAACGCCCGGGTGACCACCGTGGTCGCCGGGCTGGCCACCGCCGTGATCATCGTGCTCGACGTGCTGCTGCTGGTGGACCTGTTCGGCGGCTGACCGGGCCCGGACCGTCTGGTGGTGGGTTCAGCCGGGGCGGCGGGCGGTGACGACCATGAAGCCGGCCGGGAGCAGCACCCCGGTGCCGTCGAAGTGGGGAGACAGCTCGTGCTCCAGAGCCGCACGCACCCGCTCCCGGATCTCCTCGGAGCGCCCGTCGAGCACGCCGCGGATCGGTCCCGCGTCGAGAGAGTCCCGGGCCGCCTCCGCCGGCGACTGCTCACCGCCCAGATACATCGTGCGGTCGGTCGGGTGGGCCTGCACCTCGACCCAACCGGCCGGCTCGAGGACCTCCCGCACCCGCTCCGGGGTGCCGAGGCTGCACTGGTTGTCGTCGGGCGCGACCGGCTCGTACGTCAGGCCGAGCTCGGTCAGCACCCGGGTCGCGGTGACGTACGGGATCTCGAAGAACGGCACGTGCTCGCGGGTCTGCCAGACGACGGCGACCAGCCGGCCACCCGGCCGGGTGGCGCGCAGCAGGTTGGCGAAGGCGGCGACCGGATCCGGGAAGAACATCACCCCGCACCGGGACAGCACCACGTCGAAGCGGCCGGCCCCGAAGTCGTGGGTCTGCGCGTCGGCGACCAGCCACTGCGGCGCGGCACCCTCGGGGCGTGCGGCGGCGGTCTCCCGGGCCGTCGCGATCATCGGCGGTGCGATGTCGGTGCCGATCACGTATCCGGTCGGCCCGACGGCCGCAGCCGCTTCGAGGGTGGTGGGTCCGGTCCCGCAGCCCACGTCGAGGGCGGCCTCGCCGGGCTGCAGGTCGGCCGCGGCGAACAGCTCCTCGGTCATCGAGACCATCTGCCGCTCGCGCTGGACGGCACCCTCGATCCAGCGCCGGACGCGTTCGTCGTCGGCCCACCCCGCCGGTCGCTGCTCGTCGCTCATGGGCACAGCCTCCCACCGGTGGGCGGGTACAGTCCTGCCCTGTGATCACGGTCCTCGCCTACGTCGTGATGGCGCTGTCGGGCGCGATGGTCGTCTGGGGTCTGGTCACCGCCGTCGCGGACAAGCCACCGGGCAAGGGGCAGCTGCTCTTCGCCGCGGCTGTCGAGGTCGTCACGATCGTCCAGACCGTCATCGCGTTCGTGGTCCTGGCCCAGGGCTTCCGGCCGGTCGAGCTCGCCACCACCATCGGCTACCTGATCGGCATCGTCGTGCTCATCCCGGTCGCCTGGTTCTGGGCCAACGTGGAACGGACCCGGTTCTCCGGCGTGGTGCTGGCCGTGGCCGGCCTGGCCGTCGCGGTGATGACGCTCCGTCTGCTGCAGCTCTGGGTGCCGGCCGGATGAGCGATCCGGAGCCGAGCACCCCGGAGCACGACCGAGCACCACCGGTACCCGGAGCACCCGCTCCGGTCCGGGCAAGGTGCTGGTCGCCGTCTACGGCGTGTTCGCCCTCGCCGCCTGTGCCCGGGCCGGCGTCCAGATCGCGACGCGGTTCGACGAGGCCCCGCTGGCCTACCTGCTGTCGGCGTTCGCCGGCGTCCTCTACGTGGTCGCGACGATCACCCTGGCCCGCGGCACCCGGACATCCCGGAAGGTCGCCACGACGGTGATCCTCATCGAGCTGGTCGGGGTGCTGACCGTCGGCACCCTCAGCCTGCTCGACCCGGTGGCGTTCCCGCGGGCGACCGTCTGGTCGGCGTACGGCAGCGGCTACGGGTTCGTCCCGCTGGTGCTGCCGATCCTCGGGCTGTGGTGGCTGTGGTCCACCCGCCCCCGCCCTCAGGAGGCGCCGGACCACCAGGTCGGCGTAGTCGTCGTGGCGCTTGATCCAGCCCCGGATGAAGGGGCAGAGCGGCCGCACCTTCAAGCCCCGGGCGCGGGCGTCGTCGAGCGCCGAGCGGGCCAGCTGGCTACCCAGTCCCTGCCCCTCGTACGCGTCGTCGATCTCGGTGTGGGTGAAGGCGATCACGTCCCCTTCGAGCTCGTACGCCGCCAGCCCGGCCCGCCGGCCGTCCACGCTGATCTCGTACCGCTCGACCTCGGGGTGGTCGCTCACCTGCACGTCGCTCACTGGGTCTCTCTTTCAGTTGTCACTCGCTGCTCACGACGCTGCTGGCTCCTCCGTTCACGGTCGCTCGCGACGGTGGCCCGCCAGCAACCGCTCGAAGGGCACCAGCTCGTCATCGATCTCGGCCGCGGTGGCTCGACGGGCGTCGAGAGGACCGCCCGCGGACGGACGAGGTCGGCCAGCTCACCGGCGGCCCGGTCGACCCGTTCGGACAGCTGCGCGTCCGATCCCCAGTCCTCCGGCGCCGCGTACACAGCGGTTGGCACGACCACGGTGCGAAGGTAGCTGAACAGCGGCCGCAGAGCATATTCCAGCGCCAGCGAGTGCCGGGCGGTGCCGCCGGTCGCCCCGATCAGCACCGGCTTGCCGGCCAGCACGCCCGGGCTCGAGGACGTCGAAGAAGGTCTTGAACAAGCCCGAGTAGGAGCCGGAGAAGATCGGCGACACGACGATCAGCGCGTCGGCCGCCGTCACCCGCTCGATCAGCTGAGCCAGCCGACCGGCCGCGAAGCCGGTCAGCAGGTGGTTGGTCAGCTCGCGGGCGTACTCCCGCAGCTCGACGGTCTCGACCTCCGCCGTCTGACCCCGGCCCCGGAGGACGTCGGTCGTCGCGACCGCCAGCCGGTCGGCCAGCAGCCGGGAGGACGACGGCTGTCGCAGTCCGGCGGTCAGCACCACGATCCGGGTCATCGCCGACTCCCTTCGAGCTCCGGCGCCCCTTCGTGCAGTGGGGCACGGCCGGTCACGGTGTCGACGACCGGGGTGGTCGCCTCGGTGGAGGGATCGGACTCACCCTCCGCCGCCCGCTTGGCGGCCAGCTGGGTGGCGTGCACCGGGGCGTCGGGCACGTCGGTCGGGCGCTTGGCGTCGAGCTCGCGGCGCAGCACCGGGACGACCTGCTCGCCGAGCAGGTCGAGCTGCTCCAGCACCGTCTTCAGCGGGAGCCCCGCATGGTCGATCAGGAACAGCTGGCGCTGGTAGTCACCGAAGTGCTCCCGGAAGGTCAGGGTCTTCTCGATCACCTCCTGCGGGCTGCCGACGGTCAGCGGCGTCTGCTCGGTGAACTCCTCCAGCGACGGGCCGTGGCCGTAGACCGGGGCGTTGTCGAAGTACGGGCGGAACTCCCGGACCGCGTCCTGGCTCTTCGGCCGGATGAACGCCTGCCCGCCGAGCCCGACGATGGCCTGGTCGGCGCGACCATGGCCGTAGTGCTCGTAGCGACGACGGTAGAGGTTGATCAGCCGCTGGAAGTGGTAGGTCGGCCAGAAGATGTGGTTCGCGAAGAACCCGTCACCGTAGTAGGCCGCCTGCTCGGCGATCTCGGGGCTGCGGATCGAGCCGTGCCAGACGAACGGGGGCACGTCGTCCAGCGGGCGCGGGGTCGCGGTGAACGACTCCAGCGGGGTGCGGAACTTGCCTTTCCAGTCGACGACGTCCTCCCGCCACAGCCGGTGCAGCAGGTGGTAGTTCTCGATCGCCAGGTCGATGCCGGTACGGATGTCCTTGCCGAACCAGGGGTAGACCGGGCCGGTGTTGCCGCGGCCCATCATCAGGTCGACCCGGCCGTCGGACAGGTGCTGCAGCATCGCGTAGTCCTCGGCGATCTTCACCGGGTCGTTGGTGGTGATCAGCGTGGTCGCGGTGGAGAGCACGATCCGGTCGGTCTGCGCGGCGATGTAGCCGAGCATCGTGGTGGGGGAGGAGGGCACGAAGGGCGGGTTGTGGTGCTCGCCGGTCGCGAACACGTCCAGGCCCACCTCCTCGACCTTCTTGGCGATGGCCACCATCGCCTTGATCCGCTCGGCCTCGCTCGGCGTACGGCCGGTGGTGGGATCCGTCGTGACGTCGCCGACGGTGAAGACTCCGAACTGCATGACACCCTCCTGGGTGGAAGATTTACAATTCAACTAACTGCCCGGTACAACGGTATGGGACCGCAGTTATTCCGCTGTAACGCGGGCCGGCGTCGGCGGGGCCGTGCCGACCGTGTCATACGCTCGCTCTTCGCCCTGCTCGGCGAGCCGACCGCGAGTCGGAGCGCCCGGGTGCCCGCCTGCGACCGACGGGTCAAGCGAGTTCGGCGCTTTTCGTCTGCGAGCGCTGCGGAGGCGCGTCTATGCACCCCTCACCCTCGCGCGCGCACCCGCGAGCAGCGAGCAGTGGAGGAGCACAGTGGTCAAGTACCGGGACAACGCCCAGCTGGATCCCTCGCAGATGGGCGGTTCCCGCGGCGGCAGCGGCGGCAAGATCGCCCTCGGCGGCGGGGCCGGCCTGATCGTGCTGGTGCTGGCCCTGTTCCTCGGTATCAACCCCGGCGACCTGATGGGCGGCACCTCCGATCCCCAGGCGCAGCCGTCGGGCACGGCCGCCGCGCCGTACCAGCAGTGCACGAAGGGCGCCGACATCTCGCGCGACCGCGAGTGCCGCTTCGTCGCGTACACGAACTCCATCCAGTCCTACTGGGCGGGCGCCTACGACGGCTACCAGAAGATCCAGGTGGTCCCGTTCACCGGCCAGGTGTCGACCGCCTGCGGCACGGCGACCTCGGCGGTCGGCCCCTTCTACTGCCCCGGGGACACCACGGTCTACCTGGACACCGGCTTCTTCGACGAGCTGACCAGCAAGCTGGGTGCCAAGGGTGGCGACGCCGCGGAGGCGTACGTGTTCGCGCACGAGTTCGGCCACCACATCCAGAACCTGACCGGGACGATGGGCAAGGTGCAGTCTCAGGGCGCCGGTCAGACCGGGCCCAAGTCCGGCGGCGTACGGCTGGAGCTGCAGGCCGACTGCTACGCCGGGGTGTGGATGAACCACGCCACGTCCGATCCGAACTCACCCATCGAGTCCCTCACCAAGCAGGACCTGAACGACGCGGTCGACGCGGCCGCGGCGGTCGGCGACGACCGGATCCAGAAGCGGATGCAGGGTCAGGTCAACCCGGAGAGCTGGACCCACGGGTCGTCGGCCAACCGCCAGAAGTGGCTGCAGCAGGGCTTCGAGACCGGCGACCCGAACACGTGCGACACCTTCGCGGCCGGCGCCCTCTGACGCACGGTCAGGCGGCCGAGCGGCGCTCGACCCGTCGCCCGACGGCGAGCACCGCCAGACCCAGCAGCGGGAGCACCACGGCGACCCGGCTCGGCCAGGCGTACGACATCCCGAGCGCGAGCACGAGCCCGCCGAGCCAGGCGCCGAAGGCGTTGCCGATGTTCAGCACCGCGTGGTTCAGGGCGGCGGCCAGGGACTGACCGTCCCGGGCGACGTCCATCAGCCGGGTCTGCAGCGCCGGCATCAGCACCGACCCGGCGGCTCCGAGACCGAAGACGCCGACGAAGGCCCCGGCCGGGGTGGTGACCAGGAACCCGAAGGCAGCCAGCACGACGGCCAGCCCGACGAGGCCGAGATAGAGCGTGGGCAGCAGCGCCCGGTCGGCCAGGCGTCCGCCGACCACCATGCCGATCGTCATGCCGACGCCGTACGTGGCCAGGATCGCCACCACGCCCAGCTCGCCGAGACCCGCGAGGGTGGTGACTGTGGGGGCGACGTAGGAGTAGGTGGCGAACATGCCGCCGAAACCGACCATGCCGACGGCGAGCGTGAACCACACCTGCGGCCGGGCCAGAGCGCTCAGCTCGGAGCGGATGGTGGCCGGACCGTCGCCGATGCGCACGGGCGGCACCCAGGCGAGACGTCGCCACCAGGCACAGCAGGGCGATGACGGTGACCGTGACGTAGAGCGCCTGCCAGCCGAGCACCTGGCCGAGCCAGGTCGCGCCCGGCTACGCCGGCGATGTTGGCGACGGTCAGCCCGACCATCACCAGCGAGACGGCTCGGGCGCGACGGTCCGCGGGCACCAGCGCGGCGGCGACGACGGAAGCCACCCCGAAGTAGGCGCCGTGGGGCAGTCCCGCCAGGAAGCGGGACAGCATCAGGCTGTCGAAGGTGGCCGCCAGTGCCGAGGCCAGGTTGCCGACCGCGAAGACCGCCATCAAGACCATCAGCAGCTGTCTGCGGGGCAGGCGGGCGGCGAAGGCGGCGATGACCGGAGCGCCGATCACCACGCCGAGGGCGTACGCGGAGATGAGGAGTCCCGCGGTCGGGATGTCGACGCCGACCCCGGCGGCGATCTGCGGCAGCAGCCCCATGGTGGCGAACTCGGTGGTGCCGATGGCGAACCCGCCGATGGCGAGCGCGAACAGGGCCGCGCCGGCGCGTGGCCGGGAGCCCAGCTCGGGCCGGTCGGCGGTCAGGACGGTGGAGGTCACCGTGCTGAGAGGTGGTCACAGGGC
This sequence comes from uncultured Actinomycetota bacterium, assembly GCA_963794405.1. Classification (GTDB taxonomy): domain Bacteria; phylum Actinomycetota; class Actinomycetes; order Propionibacteriales; family Propionibacteriaceae; genus Microlunatus. The sequence continues at coordinate 744,951 of CAWCDP010000009.1, read as the reverse complement.
AGCTCTTCCCACGAGGAACGTACGGGGCGTCCGCGGTGACAGCTGCGACAACCGGCCATCCGCCGCTGTTGTTCCGGAGCGCCGGGCGGTGTCGGTGCGACCTGAGTCACAGCTGAGTGAGACAGTGACCCTCAGACGACAGTGGTCGGGCGACGGGTGAGGAGTGCTGTGAATCTCGAGAAGGTCATCTTCGGCTTCTTCGTGCTGCTGGCCGCGACCTTGAACTTCGGCTTCTTCATCGGCGACATCGGGAATCCGGAGCTGCACAACATCTACGAGCTGTTCGCCGCCCTGGTGGTCAGCCTGATCGCCACGGTGCTGAAGTTCGGCGACCGGACGCAGATCGGGGCGGTGCACCTGGCCACCAGCCTGGTGGCCGACCTGCAGCTGGTGGCGGCTTTCGTGGTCTGGGTCTGGGCGACCCAGATCTCCGCGCAGGGGCTGACCACGGTGCACATGGCCAGCGTCGTCTCGCTCTCCGGAGGCGCCCTGCTGGCGAACCTGGTGTCGGTGGTGCTGCTGGTCACCGAGACCGTCACCTTCCACCGCGGCTGACCCGGCTGAGGGGCGAGTGCACGTCGTGAGCGGGGACCGGTCGTGAGCAACCCGCTGCTGATCTTCTGGCAGCAGCTGTTCGGTCCGCGCCGACCCGCTGCGGACGCCGCCGTCTCCCGCACCCACCTGGAGTTCGCCGACCAGGCGTCGGCCACCATCTTCTTGATCATGCGACGGATGCGGACCCCGCTGATCGTGTTGATCCTGGTGTTCTCGATCAGCGTGGTCGGTCTGGCGCTGATCCCGGGGGTCGACCCCGAGGGCAAGACCGCGCGGATGACGTTGTTCGACGCCTTCTACTTCATGAGCTACACCGCGACGACGATCGGCTTCGGTGAGCTGCCGTGGCCGTTCACCACCGCGCAGCGACTCTGGGTGACGTTCTCGATCTACCTCTCGGTGATCGGCTGGGCGTACGCGATCGGTTCGCTGCTGACCCTGCTACAGGACCACGCGTTCCGGCACGCGGTCGCCCTGCAGCGGTTCACCACCAAGGTGGCGCGGATCCGGGAGCCGTTCCTGCTGCTGGCCGGTTACGGCCGGGCCGGTGAGCTGCTGGTCAAGGCGTTCGACGCGCTGGGCCAGCAGGTCGTGGTGATCGACGAGTCCAGCCAGCGCATCGACGCGCTCGAGCTGCAGTCGTACCACGCCGACATCCCGGGTCTCGCCGCCGACGCCGCCAACCCCCACCACCTCCGGATCGCCGGACTCGGCCACCCCCACTGCGCGGGTGTGCTGGCGCTCACCAACGACGACCACACCAACTTGTCGATCACCATGGCGGCCGCGCTGCTGAGGCCGGAGCTGCCGGTCGTGGCCCGGACGATCTCGCCCTCGATCGGCGAGCGGATGCAGGCCTTCGGCTCTCCCGCGGTGGTGAACCCGTTCGACCGTTTCGGGGACCACCTGCGGCTGGCGCTGAACGCGCCCGCCTCGTACCAGCTGCTCACCTGGCTCGAGGCCGGACCGGGTGCCGTGCTGCCGGAGCGGGGCAAGCTGCCCTCGCACGGCCGTTGGGTGATGTGCGGCTACGGCCGCTTCGGTCACGAGCTGACCGCCGACCTGCGGGCGGCGGGGCTGGACGTCACGATCATCGACAGCACGGCCCCGGCCGGCGCCGACCAGGGCGTCATCGTCGGCGACGCGTCGGAGGAGAGCGTGCTGGCCCGAGGCCGACCTGGCGGGCGCCGTCGGGCTGGTCGCCGGCACCGACGACGACACCACGAACCTCTCCATGCTCGCCAACGCCCGCCGGATGAACCCGAACCTGTTCCTGGCCGCCCGGCAGAACCGGCCGACGAGCGCGGCCCTGTTCGAGGCCATGAAGGTGGACGCTCTGCTGGTGCCGACCGAGGTGGTGGCTCACGAGGTGTACGCCCAGATCAGCACGCCGTTGCTGTGGCGGTTCATCCGCGGCATCGGGGCCGAGGGCGACGCGTGGGCGGACCGGCTCGTCATGACGCTGCGGCACAACTGCGGGGTCGAGCTGCCGGCGCTGTGGAAGGTGAAGCTCGATCGGACCCAGGCTCCCGCGCTGGGTCGTCACCTCGCCGACGGCGTCGTACCGCTCGGCGATCTGCTGCGGAGCCCGGAGGACCGGGACCGCCGGCTGGAGGTCGTGCCGCTCCTGCTGCTCAGATCAGGCGATGCCGTTCTCACCCCGGGTGACGATGTCCTGCTGCAGCCCGACGACGAGCTGCTGTTCGCCGGCGCGAGCGCGCAGCGGCGGGAGCTGGAGAGCTCGATGGTGGTCGACTCGACGGCGGCGTACGTGTTGTTCGACCAGCGGGTGCCGGCCAGCTGGGTCTGGCGGAAGCTGTCCCGGAAGGTCACCGTCGAACGACGGTGACCTCCTCGGGCGACGGGTCAGGCGATCAGTTGCAGGTGACCCCGGTGGCGTGCACCGGGCAGTAGCCGAACGGGTTCTTGTCCAGGTACTGCTGGTGGTAGTCCTCGGCGTAGAAGAAGTCGCCGACGGGGGCGATCTCGGTGGTGATGTCGCGGTAGCCGGCCCGGCTGAACTCGCGCTGGTACTTGTCCCGCACCGCCGTCACGGTCGCGAGCTGCTCGGGAGTGGTGGTGTAGATGGCTGAGCGATACTGAGTGCCGACGTCGTTGCCCTGGCGCATGCCCTGGGTCGGGTCGTGGTTCTCGAAGAAGATCTTGAGCAGCTTCTCCAGGTCGGTGCTGGTCGGGTCGTAGCTGACCTTGACGATCTCGGTGTGGCCGGTCCTGGCGCTGCACACCTCCTCGTACGTCGGGTTCGGGGTGAAGCCACCCGCGTAGCCGACGGCGGTGTTGGTGACGCCCGGTGCCTTCCAGTAGAGCTTCTCGGCTCCCCAGAAGCAGCCCAGGGCCAGGTAGATGACCTCCGAGCCGGCCGGCACCTGGGTGACCGGGATGCCGAAGATCTCGTGGAAGGTGGGCTCCGCCAGCACGGAGTGGTCGCGCCCGCGCAGCGCCCGGGTGGGCTCGACCATGGTGACCTTCTGCTGGGAGAACAACATGCTTGCTCCTTCTGTCGTGATTGCACCCGGTTCAACAGTGCCCGGACGACAGGTGTTCCCGCTGCCCGCGGGCCGTGGATGCCGGGGTCGAGCAGCCGCACTCAGCGCAGGAGGTGGCGGACGGCGGCCGCGGCAACCGCGGGTCTGGTGCGCCGACCATGGGTGGCGGCGACCAGGGACTCTCCGACGAACAGCGTGAGCACGAGCAGGCAGCGGCCCTCCACATCGGCCGGGTCGTCGCAGAACTCCGCGAACAACGGCCGCAGGTACGCCAGCCGGCGGTCGTCGACCCTGCTGACGCGCTCGGCGACCGCCGGGTTGCGGCGGGCCCAGTCACGGACGGAGAGCTCGAGGGCCAGCAGGTCCTCGCCGGCGTTGGCCGCGGAGAACAGACGCCGGAGTCGGGCCCGACCATCGCCACCGCCGCGGTCGGAGGACTCGATGGCCCGGTCGACCAGGGTCTCCTCCCAGGTGTCGAGCATGGCGTCCAGCAGCGCCTGCCGGTCCCGGAAGTGGTGGTAGAAGCCGCCCTTGGTGACGTGCAGCGCCGACGCGATGGTCTCGACCCGGACGGCATCGGGACCACCTGTCGCCAGCGCCCGCAGACCGGCGTCGATCCAGGCGACCTTCGTGGTGCGGAGGTGGGCTGGCACGACGCTCCTCTGGCTGACGGCTCCTCCGTTGACCGGGGAATGATCCATACATTACCGTATGTATACGGCAGCGTACGGAAGGAGTCGTCCGATGGTGCTCCCACCGGGTCAGCGTGCAGTGCAGGGGTTTCCCCGGTTCGGGGTCGAGGTGACGAGTCCGCCGCCGGTGCCGCCCACCGACCTGGTGATCGAGATCAGCGGACAGCTGGCCCACCGGGTCTTCCTCCGGCCCGAGGACCTCGCCACGCTGCCACGGCGACGGGTGGAGTCCGCCCTGCACTGCGTGGCCGGGTGGTCCGCGACCGGGCTGGTCTGGGAAGGCGTGCCCTTCTCCGAGGTGTACCGGCTGCTGATCGAACCGGCGCTCGCCCCTGGCGCCCGCGTCGGCTATCTCGTCTTCGTCGGCCTGGACGGCTATCGCTCGATCGTCGCGGTCGACGACGCCCTGGGCGACGGCGTGCTGATCGCCGATCGCCTCGACGGCCGGCCACTGACCGCCCAGCACGGTGCCCCGGCGCGGCTGGTGAGTCCGGTCCAGTACGGGTTCGTCAGCACCAAGTACCTGTGCCGGATCGAGCTGCACCCGTCCGAGCCGGTCAACCTCTACCACTCGCGGAAGAGCATCCAGCGGGCCCTGCGCACGGTCCGTCCGCATCGCCGGGCGCGGGTGTGGCGCGAGGAGCGCCACCGTTACGTGCCCTCCTGGCTCATCCGGCGGATCTATCGTCGGCTGGTGCCGCTGCCGGCGCCGCCGGCGGGGGAGTCCGAGTCGTCGGTACGGGTGACGTGAGCCGAGCCACGACTCTCCGTGCTCCTGCCCGAGGTCGGGCAGCAGCCCGCACCGTGCGGTCGGATCCGCGTACGCTCGCCGCATGAGTGATCGACCAGGCTTCTCGACCCGCGCCATCCACGCCGGATCGACCCCGGACCCCACCACCGGTGCGGTGATCCCGCCGATCGTGGCCTCCTCCACCTTCGCCCAGGACGGCGTCGGCGGGCTGCGGAACGGGTACGAGTACTCCCGCTCCGCCAACCCGACGAGGACCGCGCTGGAGGAGTGCCTGGCCGCACTCGAGGGCGGCAGCCGTGGCTTCGCCTTCGCCAGCGGTCTGGCCGCCGAGGACACGATGATCCGCTCGATCGCCAAGCCCGGGGCGCACCTGGTGCTGCCGCACGACGCGTACGGCGGCTCGTTCCGGCTGTTCGCGCGGGCGTACGAGCCGTGGGGGCTGCGCACCGATCCGGTCGATCTCACCGACCTGGCCGCCGTGGAGGCGGCCATCCTGCCGGGGGAGACGGTCGCGGTCTGGGTGGAGACTCCCGACCAACCCGCTGATGTCGGTGGCCGACATCGCCGCCATCACCGAGATCGCCCACTCCCTCGGCGCCCTGGTGATCGTGGACAACACGTTCGCCTCCCCGTATCTGCAGCAGCCGTTGGATCTGGGCGCGGACGTGGTCATGCACTCCACCACCAAGTACTGCGGCGGCCACTCCGACGTGGTCGGCGGCGCGCTCGTCGTCGCCGACGAGGCGCTGGCGGAGAAGGTGCAGTTCCACCAGAACGCCCTCGGAGCGGTGGCCGGCCCCTTCGACGCCTGGCTGGTGCTGCGTGGTCTGAAGACGCTGGCCGTCCGGATGGAACGCCACAGTGACAACGCCGAGAAGGTTGCCGGGTATCTGGCCGAGCACCCGGGCGTGACCGAGGTCTTCTACCCGGGTCTGGAGTCGCACGCCCAGTACGACGTGGCCAAGCGACAGATGCGGCGGTTCGGCGGAATGGTCTCCTTCCGGGTCCGGGCCGGCGAGCAGGCCGCCGTCGACGCGTGCGGCCGGACGGAGGTCTTCACCCTGGCCGAGTCCCTCGGTGGCGTGGAGTCGCTGATCGAGCACCCGGGTCGGATGACCCACGCCTCGGTCGCCGGCACCGCGCTGGAGGTGCCCGCCGACCTGATCCGGCTGAGTGTCGGGCTGGAGGACGTCGACGACCTGATCGCGGACCTGGAGCAGGCGCTGCGCTGACCTGACTCGGGTTCTGCCTCGGTTCGGCCCGGTCCGGCCCGGTCCGGCCCGCACCGGCCCGCAGGCAATTTCCATCCACGGGTGGGTTTGCGTGCTTCTGGCGGGCTGGGGCGCCGCAATTTCCATCCATGGACGGATTCGCGTGCTCCTGGCTCGTGTGGGCTGGCACGGCGGGCAATTTCCATCCATGGACGGATTTTCGGGCTCCTGGCGGGCTGGGGCGCCGCAATTTCCATCCACGGATGACTTTTGCGTCCTTCCAGCCGTGCCCGTGACCGTCGAACTGCCCGAGCACGCCGCCCCTGACCGCTCAGGCCGGCAGCCGCCAGTCGATCGGCGCGCCACCCCGCTCCACCAGCAGCTCGTTGGCCCGGCTGAACGGCTTCGAGCCGAAGAACCCGGACCGGGCCGACAGCGGGGAGGGGTGGGCGGACGCCACGTACGGGACGTCGCCCAGCATCGGCACCAGGCTCCGGGCGTCGCGGCCCCACAGGATGGCGACCAGCGGACCGCCTCGCTCCACCAGGGACTCGATGGCGCGCTGGGTGACCTGCTCCCAGCCCTTGCCGCGGTGCGAGGCGGATTTCCCGGGCGTGACGGTGAGCACCCGGTTGAGCAGCAGCACACCCTGTTCGAACCAGGCGCTCAGGTCCCCGTGCGGAGCCGGCTCGATGCCGAGATCGGTCTGCAGCTCGGCGTAGATGTTGATCAGGCTGCGCGGGATCGGGCGGACCGAGGGCTCCACCGAGAACGACAGCCCGACCGGGTGACCCGGCGTCGGATACGGGTCCTGTCCCACGATCAGCACGCGGACGTCGGCGAGCGGACGACTGAACGCGCGGAGCACCCGGTCCCCGTCGGGAAGGTAGCCGCGTCCGGCCGCGATCTCGGCGCGCAGGAAGTCGCCGACCGCCGCGACCGTCGGCGCCACCGGCTCGAGCGCGATCGCCCAGTCGGCCGCCACCAGGTCGGCCAGCGGGCGCCGGCCCCCGCCGCGCGGGCCCGACTCCGCGGTCGAGGCCTCGCCGGCAGGGTCGGCTTCGGGGTCCGTCATCGCAGCTCCTTCGTCGTCGGCTCATCGGCTTCGGGGCCGCCGACCTGCTGCTCGCCGACGGGCACCACCTCCGGTTCGTCCCGGGCCGGCGGCAGCCCGCGCGGCATCCGCAGCGAGTAGGTGGCGGCCACCACCAGCAGGGCCGCTCCCAGCCCGAAGGCCCACCCGTACGAGAACCTGTCGGCCAGCACGCCGGCGACGATCGGGCCCACGATGGCGCCGGTGTCGGAGCACATCGAGAACACCGCCACGGGGGTGCCTCGGGAGCCGCCGGTCGCATCACCGACCGAGGCGGCCGGTGCGGTGCCGAGGAAGGCGGCCGCGACACCGTACGCGCAGAGGGCGGCGATCAGCACCCCCATGTTCGACGCGAACGGTACGACCATGATCGAGACCCCGGCCAGCAGCCCTCCGCCGACCATCGCCGGCCGGCGTCCGACGGTGTCGACGAACTTCCCGGCCGGAGCGAGAGCGATGGTCTGGGCCACCGCAGCACAGGCGAACGCGATCCCGGTCCACGTCGTGTTGTGGTGCAGCACCTCGACCACCAGCACCGGGATCAGGGCCGACCGGACCCCGAACGAGGACCAGCCCTGGGCGAGGTTGGTCAGACAGGCGGCCTGGAAGCGCGGATCAGCGATCACGATCCGCAGCGGTACGGCGTCGTCGGCGGCACCGGCCGCGGGCGCTACCCCCGTACGCGACAGCAGGAGCAGACCGACCAGACCGGCGACCGCCAGCGTGCCGGCGTAGAAGAAGAAGGGGGCCCGGATCGAGATCAGGGCGAGCAGACCGCCGATGGCGGGTCCGGTCATCCCACCCAGGAGGAAGCCGCCCTGGAAGAAGCCTGCGGCCCGGCCCCGCATCTGCGGCGACACGCTGCCGAGCAGCAGACTCATCGCGGACACCGTGAACATCGCGGAGCCGATCCCGCCGATCCCGCGCAGCGCGAGCAACTGGGGGTAGGTCTGGGCAGCCCCGGCCAGACCGCTGGAGGCGGCGACGATGAAGATGCCGGTCGCCAGCACCGTGCGCTCGCCGATCCAGCCGATCAACCGCCCGCACACCGGGCTGATAGCCAGGCGCATCAGCGCGAACACCGAGATGACGGCGCCGACCTCGGCGTTGCCGACCCCGAAGCTGCGGGCGAAGACCGGCAGAACCGGCACGAGCACACCGAAGCCGACTGCCACGCAGAAGGCGATCAGCCCCAGCACCAGGACGTCGCGGGGCAGAGAGGTACGCTCGCGCAGCCGATGGCGGACGGCTGAGGTGAAGGGCACGGCCCCAGTGTGCAGGACGACCCGTGTCGGCGAGGCGAGCCCGGCTCCGGCCGATAGCGTGGAAGCAAGCCCGGCCACGCGCCGGGGAGAAGGAGGAACCGGTGGAGCTGGTCACCAAGCTCCGGAAGCGTTTCAACGCCCGGGAGAGCAAGGTCGCCGCCGAACAGGCGGCGCGGGAGGCCGACGAGCTGGCGGACGAGACAGCCGCCCGGCAGATCGCCCCGCGACGCGGGCTCTTCGAGGGTGAACCTCCGGCCGAGGTGCTTCCGGAGGTCCGGGTCACGGCGACCGGCACCGAGTCCGACCAGGCGGTGCCGACCGCGCTGAAGGTCGCGGCCGCCTGGGCCTGGCGGATCTTCCTGGTGGCCGGTCTGGTCTACTTCGTCGGCTGGATCCTGGGCTTCCTCTCCGAGGTGGTCATCCCGCTGGCCGTGGCCATCCTGCTCGCCGCGGCCCTCAAGCCGTTGGCGAACCAGCTCCACAGGTGGGGACTGGCCAAGGGTCTGGCGTCGGCGGTCACCCTGCTCGGCGGCATCCTGGTGATCGCCGGGGTGCTGACGTTGATCATCAACTCGATCGCCGGTCAGGCCGGTGAGCTGAGCCAGCAGGTGGTGAGCGGCTTCGGACAGCTGGAGAACTGGCTGCTCAACAGCCCGCTACCCATCGACCAGAGCTGGTTCCGCCTCGACGAGTGGGGCACCCGGATCCAGCAGTTCCTGATCGACAGCCAGAGCACGATCACCCAGTACGCCGGGGACATCGGCACCAGCATCGGTCACTTCCTCGCGGGCGTGGCCATCTGCCTGTTCTCGCTCTTCTACTTCCTCTACGACGGCCGCGGGATCTTCAGCTTCTTGCTGAACCTGATGCCGCGCGGCGCCCAGGCCCGGGCCGACGCCGCCGCGATCCGCGGCTGGCAGTCGCTCTCGGCGTACGTCCGAGCCACCGTGCTGGTGGCGGCGGTCGACGCGCTGGGGGTGCTGATCGTGGCGCTGGTGCTGCAGGTGCCGCTGGCCCCGGCCCTCGCCGCCCTGGTCTTCCTGGGCGCGTTCATCCCGCTGGTCGGTGCGTTCGTGTCCGGCTTCGTGGCGGTGCTCGTGGCTCTGGTCGCGGTCGGCTGGGTGCAGGCCCTGATCATGCTCGCCGGCATCATCGTCGTGATGCAGGTCGAAGGACACATCCTGCAGCCGTTCCTGCTGGGTCGCGCCGTGCACCTGCACCCGCTCGCGGTGCTGCTGGCCATCGCCATGGGCATCGTCATCGCGGGGATCGTGGGCGCCCTGCTCGCCGTACCGATCCTGGCCTTCGTCAAGACGGTCGTGCAGGAGCTCTACCGGCAGTCGCACGAAGCGGCGGCTGCGGCGGCTCCGCCGAGTTGATGGCCTCGCTCCGCTCGGCAGCGGAGCGCGCTCGAACCCGCCGACGTCGTCCTCACACGGCGACGAAAAGCGTGTCGCCCTGTTCGTCCTCCGCTCGGCGGCGCGCGCTCCGGCGGTGGTCGGGTCAGGGGGTGACGAACGACGTCACAAGGCGGAGCCCTGCTGGTACTGCGACCAGGACACGTCCCAGTCGGTGTAGCCGTTGCCCTTCTCCAGCCCGCGGCTCGAACCGGTGGTGACCACGGGGTCGCCGACCTCCACCCGGTTGAAGAGCCAGCCGGCGTCAGCGGTGCTCATCCCGACGCAGCCGTGGCTGGCGTTGACTCGTCCGAGGTTGGCCGAGTTCCACGGGGCGGCGTGCAGGAACTCACCCGACCAGGTGATCCGCATCGCGTACCGGACCTTGAGGTCGTACGACTCGTTCGCTCCGATCATCTCGTTCGTCATCCGGGTGACCGGCAGCTTCTCCATGATCAGCTTGGTACCGCTGCGAGTGGTCCAGCCTGACTTCCCGGCGCTGATCGGGATGGTGCGCTCGAGGTTGCCGTTGATGTAGACCTTGGCCTTCTTGGTGTCCAGGTTGATCTTGGTGATCAGCGACCGACCGACCGTGAACGAGGTGCTGGTCGAGTTCTGACCGTAGATCCCGTTGCCCGCGCTCAGCCCGTTCAGGTCGGCCGTCGCGGTCACCTCGGTGCCCGGCTTCCAGTAGCTCTTGGGGCGGAAGTGCACCTCCTTGTCGGAGAACCAGCTCCAGCTGCCCTCCTGCTTCGGTGCCATGGTCACCGTCAGGTGCTTCTCGAACTCCTTGCGGTTCTTCACCGGCACGTCGAAGGTCAAGATGACGGGCATGCCGATGCCGACCTTGCTGCCCTTCAGCGGCTGCAGCTGGGCGAAGGTCTGCTGCTGCAGGGTCAGCGCCTGGGTCGAGAACGTGGTCTTGGTCGTCACCGCGGAGCCCTCGGGGTTCGTGCCCCGCACGGTCAGGGTGTAGGTGGACGTCGGCTCGAGCCGCTCGGACGCCGTCCAGCCGGTCTTGTCCTTGGCCACCGCCCCCTCGACGGTGCCCTTGACGCTCTTGCCCTTGCTGTCCTTGCCCGCGTAGGTGAGTTTCACCGCCCCGACCGTGCCGTTGGCGGCCTTGACCGTCACCACGGTGTCGACCTTCACGTTCTTGGTCCCGTCCTGGACGTTGGGGGTCAGGGTCACGGGGTCGGGGGTCGGGGTGCTGCTCGGATCGCCGCTCGGGGACGCCGCGTCCGCGGGCTGCGAGGAGGACGGCTGCGAGGAGGACCCGGGGTCGGAACCGGGCGCGGTCGCGCCGCCGGCCTGCGGGATGGTGCCACAACCCGCCAGGGCGAGCGCGGCGACCAGGGCGGTCGCCGGGAGTATCCGTCGTCGATCGAGCAGGGACATGCAGGTGATACCTATCCATCGGGTGAGTCGCCGTACGGGTGCGAGCTCGGCGGGTGCGTGCGGTGGATCCGTGCAGGTGCAACACAGCCAATGTGCCACGCGCGAGGAGCGCTCCGGCGCTGCACGCGCGTGGCTCAATGGTCACAACTGGGCGACGGCGTCACAAATCTCTGCGTGTCGTCCTAACTGGTGAACGTCGCGCTCGCCGGAGAGGTTCCCGCGGACGGCCACTCCGAGACGGCCCGGCACTCAGTGCGCGACAGACATCTCGGACGCCTCAGAGGATGCCTCCGCCGGCGCCTTCGGCTCGCGACCCTGGAGCGGGCGCTCCCGCATGGTCAGGGCGATCACGAAGGCGATCGCCATGAACGGGACCGCGACCAGGAAGACGTCGTCCATCGCCTGCGTGAAGGCGGTCAGGACCCAGGTCTTGACCGGCTCCGGGAGGGCGTGGATCGCAGAGATGTCGTTCATCGAGGACGCTGCGCCCCCGAGCTGACCCTGCGCCGAGGCGGGCACCACCTCGGCGAGGTGATGGGCCAGACGGGTGTTCAGGATCGCACCGAAGAGCGCCGTGCCGACCGCACCGCCCATGCTCCGGAAGAACGCGACGGAGGCGGTCGCGGCACCGAGGTGCTTGCGCTCCACGCTGTTCTGCACGGCGGTGACCACGACCTGCATGGTGAAGCCGAGGCCCGAACCGAAGAGCAGCATCAGCAGCGCCAGGTGCCAGTACGGGGTGTCGACGCCGAGCCTCGACAGCAGGAACAGCGCGGTGCCGACCAGCGCCGAGCCGGTGATGGGCATCCACTTGTAGCGGCCCGTACGGCTCATCAGCTGACCGCTGCCGATCGAGGTGACGAACATCCCCACCACCATCGGCAGCATGGCCAGTCCGGATTGGGTGGCGCTGAAGCCCTTGACCGCCTGCAGGTAGATCGGCAGGTAGATGAGACCGCCGAACATGCCCACGCCCATGATCATCGCGAAGCTGATGTTGGAGACGAAGGTCCAGTGCTTGAAGAGCTCCGGCGGCAGAATCGGCTCCTTGACCCGCGTCTCCACGTACGCGAACAGCAGCGCGAGGACGACGAAGGCGACCAGCAGGGCGATCCCGGTGACCGAAGTCCAACCCACATCCGGGCCGGCCCAGCTCAGGTAGAGGATCAGGCTGGTCACGGAGCCGACGATGGTGGCGGCGCCGAGGTAGTCGACCGAGGCGTCCCGCTTCACGTGCGGGAGCTTGAGGGCGATCGAGGTGACGACCAGGGCGGTGATGCCGATCGGCAGGTTGATCAGGAAGATCCACTGCCAGCCCAGGTGGTCGACGAACAGACCACCGAGGAGCGGGCCGGCGACCGAGGAGACGCCGAAGACGGCACCGAAGAAGCCCTGGTACTTGCCGCGCTCCCGTGGCGGGATGATGTCGCCGATGACCGCGAGGGCCAGCGACATCAGACCGCCACCACCCAGACCCTGGATGGCCCGGCCGAGGATCATCACCTCGATGTTGGGCGACATCGCACAGATCAGGGATCCGATCAGGAAGACCACGATGGCGGCCTGGTAGACCGGGCGTCGACCGCGGAGGTCGGAGATCTTGCCCCAGAGGGGCGTGGCGGCGGTGGAGGTCAGCAGATAGGCCGTGACGACCCAGGACAGCTTGTCGAGGCCGCCGAGCTCGGAGGTGATCCGGGGGAGGGCTACGCCGACGATGCTCTGGTCGAGGGCGGCGAGGAACATGCCCGCCATCAAGCCGCCCATCACGACCATGATCTGCTTGTGGCTCAGGTAGCCGTCGCCGGGCGGGGCCGGGGCGACCGAGGCGGTCGGAGCGTCTTGGGCGACCGAGGCGACCGGAACGGGAGCGACCTGGCCGGCCGACGCCGGTGAGGTGGGGGCGGGTGGCGCGTCCTCGATCAGGGCGCGGCGCGGCGCGGGTGGCGTGGAGGTCATGACGGGTCCTTCAGGTTCTGGGAGTTGATGCCGGAGACGAACTTGTCGAGGAGTCGCTCGAACTCGGCGACGTCGCCGGGCTCCCACCCCGACAGGGTGGACTCGAGCAGGTCGCGACGGCGCTGGAAGGCTTGGTCGAGCAGCTGCTGGCCGTTGTCGGTGATGCCGACCAGCTGGGCGCGACCGTCGGCCGGGTCGGCTGTCCTGGCCACGAGGCCGGTCCGCTCCACCTGGGCGACGTGTCGCGAGACCGTGGAGACGTCGAGATGGACGGCCGCCGCGAGATCGCTGATCCGCAGCGGTCCCTGGTGGGCGATCGTCTTGAGCAGCCAGAAGATGCCGGGGTCGAGCTGGTCTTCGGCCTGGCGCTGGCGCATGAGACGACCCACCGTCATCAACGCCGACAACATCGCGTCGACCGCCGGCTGTGCTGTTTGCATGCTGCAACCATACGCTTGGTTGCGTGGTGCATCCAACTGTCGGATGCGGTGATCTCTGGCACAGCTGGTCGGAGGCCGCCACGCAGATGGCGTACGCGAGTCGTCGCGGGCCTCGCAAGGCCGCGCGGGTCACGAAAAGTCGTCCGTGGACGGGAATTGCGTGTCCGCGCGCCTTGCAGGCCGCCAAAAGTCGTCCGTCGATGGGATTTACGTCCCCGTACCCCGTACCCCGCGCAAGCGCCGAAAAGTCGTCCGTGGACGGGAATTGCGTCCCCGCACCCCGCGCCTGCCCCCGAAAAGTCGTCCGCGGATGGGAATTGCGTGGCCGCAGGCGGCGCGGGCCCCGATAAGCCGCCCGTGGATGGGAATTGCGTGACCGCGGGCCGCCGCAGGCCCGATAAGCGCCCGTGGATGGAAATTGCCGACGCCTTGACCGCTTGACCACCCGACCATCCGGCCAGCCGATCACCCGCTACCGAGGTGTCCGGCCCTCTCGCACCGGTCATCGGCGCAGTGTGTTCCAGCGCGCCCGGCCACGCGGGTCAGCCCTGACGCACCCCTGAAGTCGAAAGTCGGACCTTCCATTAGTGAAAGTTCGGGTTTACGTTCGGAGCATGACCAGTGATCCGCGGATGACCGCCATCTTGGAAGACCTCGCCGCCGGGCGCATCGACGCGGCCGAGGCCGCACGTCGCATCGACACGCTCAAGGCGGCCGAGCAGGCCGCCACGACCCCGGCGCCCGGCGCCTCGAACGAGCCCTCCAACGAGGAGCTCGCGGCCTCCGCCACCGCCAACGGCAGCACCGACGACACGGTCGTCGACCCGTGGGCGGTGAGCACCGATCGACCGCAGCGGGCTACCCACACCACCGAGAGCTTCGTCACCGCCGGCGGGCCCGCCGACCAGCCGGCCGCCGCGCCGGAGTCACCGCGCGGCAAGCCGGTTAACACCAACGGGGTCGACAAGATCACCGTACGGGCGATCGGTCGCCGGGTGCGGATCGTGGGGGAGTCCTCGGTCGCCACGCTGGCCGCCGACGGTCCGCACGTGCTGCGTCGCAACGGGTCGGTGCTGGAGGTCTCCAGCGACGGTGAGCTGGGGGCGTCTCTGGACGGGTTCAGCATCCTCAAGGCGCCGCGCAACCTGGACGAGTTCCGCTCCCTCGGTCTGGGCAAGGAGCTGTTCCTGCGGGTCAACCCCGACATCGAGGTCGACGTCGAGGTGACCGGCGGCAGCCTGAACACCGAGCGGGTGCCTCGTCTCGGCAAGGTCCGGCTGACCGCCGGCGCGGCGAAGCTGCTCGACGTCGAGCTGATCAAGGACGCGCTGATCCAGGCCGGTCAGGCCACCGTCAAGGGCACCATCACCCGCGGTCGGTCCCGCATCCGGGCCGAGTCCGGGAGCCTGTCGATCCAGCTCGGCGACGCGTCCAACGTGACGGTGCACGGGGAGTCCCAGCTCGGCAAGGTGAGCTGGTCGGGCGGCCACAGCGGCGCCGGCGACGAGGTCGTGATGGGCAACGGCAGCGCCCGCCTCGACGTCGAGGTCGTGATGGGTCACGCGTCGGTGAAGGTCGGCAACGACCAGCCGGCCGAGGACCTGCGCTGAGCGGGGGAGGGCGATGACCAGCTCCGAACGCCCCCGGGGTCCGCGTCGACCCGCCGAGCGGGACCGGCACGAGCACCGCGCGCCGAGCGACTGCCCCGTCTGCGGCCACCACCTGGCCGTCACCCGGTTGGGCTGCGCCTTCTGCGGCAGCGAGCTCGCCGGGGTGTTCAGCACGTGTGAGTTCTGCGCGCTGAGCGACGCCGACAACGACCTGCTGCGGGTCTTCCTCGCCTCCCGCGGCAACCTGCGGGAGGTCGAGCGACACCTCGGGGTCTCCTATCCCACGGCCCGGTTGCGGTTCGACCGGCTGCTGGAGAAGCTCGGTCTGGCCGGAGAGCCGGACGACGTGCCGCTGACCCGGGACCAGGTCCTCTCCGAGGTCGCCTCCGGCGCGTTGTCGCCGGAGGAAGCGGCGCGGCTGCTCGCCGGTCTGTAGGGGGCGAGCCGCGGGAGCACCACCCCGAAACGCACGAACCCGGCTCGATCACCGAGCCGGGTTCGTCTGCGTACGGAGGTCCTGCGTACAGAGGTCCTGCGTACAGAGGTTCTGCGTACAGAGGTTGCTGGTCAGCCGGTGAACGGCTGGAGGTCGATGACGGTGACCTCGATCGCCTTGCCGTTGGGTGCCTCGTAGCTGGCCGAGTCGCCCTTCTTCTTACCCAGGATCGCGGCGCCCAGCGGGGACTGCGGGCTGTAGACGTTCGTCGAGTCGACGGCGTCGTCCAGGCCGAGCAGCTCGCGCGACCCGAGGACGAAGCTGTCGGTGTCGGACTCGTCGCCGAAGAAGGCGACGGTCACCAGGACACCGGGGCCCACCTCCTCGACGTGGGTGGGGGCATCGCCGACCTCGGCCCGACGCAGCATGTCGGCGAGCTGGCGGATGCGGGCCTCCTGCTTGCCCTGCTCCTCGCGGGCGGCGTGATAGCCCCCGTTCTCACGGAGGTCACCCTCTTCGCGCGCGGCGGCGATCCTCGCGGTCACCTCGGCCCGCCCGGGCCCCGACAGCTGGTCCAGCTCGGACTGGAGCTTGTCGTAGGCCTCCTGGGTCAGCCAGATGACCTCTTGTACGTTCTCAGGCATCGAACAAGCCTAGCAGCGGAGAACCAGGCCTCAGGCGGGCGAGCACTCGCGGATGACGGCGGTGGTGGCGCGGCGGACCGTGGTGATCGAGATCGTCGTGTTCACGACCCCGTCAGCGGTCGCCTCCACCGGGAGGTTCACCTCACCGACCGGCTGGAAGTCCTCCGCCTGGGCCGAGACGCGGCAGACCACCGGGATCGACGGGTCGGGCCGGTCGATGATGATGGTCGCGTCTATCCGGCTGTCGGAGACGACCGTGTACGCCGCCACCTTGGCCGAGACGACCGGCTCGGCGTGCACGAGCGCCGTCCAGATGAGCCAGGTCAGGGACCCCGCCGCGACGACGGCGACGATCGCTATCACCAGCGGACGCGGCAGGCGCGGGGCGGGATAGCGGCGGGCCAGCCGGTCCCGGTCGGCCGCCGCGAGCGTGGCGTGATCGCTCCGGGTCGGCCGCATGCCCACCATTGTGACCGAGCCGCCGCCGAACCCGGCATCGAACAGCTGCTCCGCGCCGGCTCCGGCCCGCCGGGTGCGGCTGGAGTGTCTCGCCGACGGGTGCCGCGGTCGGCGAAACGGCCCGGTCAGTGGCAGCATGGGCGCCCATGGAACGACCCCCGCTGCGGGTGGACGCCGCCGGCGAGCGCCTGCGACTGCTGCACGTCCACGCCCACCCCGACGACGAGTCGAGCAAGGGTGCTGCCAGCACGGCCAAGTACGTCGCCGAGGGCGTCGAGGTGATGGTGGCCACCTGCACCGGCGGCGAGCGGGGTTCCATCCTCAACCCGGCCATGGACCGGCCCGACATCCTGGCCAACATGACCGAGATCCGGCGGGCCGAGATGGACCGGGCGCGGACCATCCTCGGCATCGAGCAGGTGTGGCTCGGCTTCGTCGACTCGGGTCTGCCCGAGGGTGATCCGCTGCCACCGCTGCCCGACGGCTGCTTCGCCACGGTCGATCTGGATGTCGCGGTCGGGCGACTGGTCGAGGTCATTCGCCGGTTCCGTCCCCAGGTGATGACCACGTACGACGAGAACGGTGGCTACCCGCACCCCGATCACATCCGCTGCCACGAGATCAGCGTGGCCGCCTACGACGCGGCCGCGGATCCGGCTCGCTACCCCGACGCCGGTGAACCCTGGCAGGTCGCGAAGCTCTACTACCACCTGTCGTTCCACTGGCACCGCTTCGAGGCGCTCAACCACGCGATGATCGAGGCCGGGCTGGAGTCCCCGTACGCGGAGCGGCTCGCGACCTGGGAGCGCAAGCCGGAGGACGAGGCGCGACTGACCACCCGGGTGGAGAGCTCCCGCTACTTCGCGGTCCGCGACCAGGCCCTGCTCGCGCACGCGACGCAGATCGATCCGGAGGGTCCGTGGTTCTCGGTGCCCCTGGAGATCCACCAGCGGGCGTGGCCCACCGAGGACTTCCAGCTCGTCCGCAGCACCGTCGACAGCGAGCTCCCCGAGGACGACCTGTTCGCCGGCCTCGCGGTTCCCGCGGACGGGAGCGTGGAGTCGCTCGCGAGTAGGGTGAGTTCATGATGTTGCTGGAGGTCGATCCCAACCTGGTGCGGCCGGGTTGGACCCCGCTCCTGGTCATCGTCGTCCTCGGCGTCGTGCTCTTCTTCCTGGGACGCAGCATGCTGAAGCAGTTCGGGCGGATCGACGTGCCGGCCGACCACTCGGGAGTCCCGGCTGACGGGGTGAGTCAGGCGGACCACCTCGACGGGACCGACCGGAAGTCGTCCCCCGGGGCGGCGCGCACTCCACCCATCCCCGACCTGCGGGCGCCGACCTCCGACAGCGGCCGTGCCGCTCCCCCCGACCAGCGCTGAGTCGCCGGTGACCGCACCACGGCCGCCGGGCATGCACGACGTGGCCAGGGTGGCGGGGGTGTCGCACCAGACGGTCTCGCGGGTGCTGAACGACCACCCGAGCGTCCGGCCGGAGACCCGGGAGCGGGTCCAGGCCGCGATCACCCAGCTGGGCTACCGGCGGAACCCGTTCGCCCGCGCGCTGGTCACCCGCCGCACCCACACGATCGGCGTGCTGGCCCCCGCCTCGAACCTCTTCGGTCCGGCGTCCCTGGTGATCGCCGTCGAGCAGGCGGCCCGCAGCCATGGCTGGTACGTGTCGTTGGCCAGCCTGTCGGACTTCGACCCGCCCTCGGTGGCGGCGGCCATCGACCACTTCCTCGGCCAGCAGGTCGACGGGCTGGTCGTGGTGGCCCCCGTGCCGAGTGCGGTCGAGGCGTGCTCCGACGCCGCCCTCGGCGTACCGACGGTGATGGTGGCGACCGATGCGGAGCCGGCGGACGGGTTCGACGTGGTGGCCATCGACCAGGAGCTCGGCGCCCGGGCGGCCGTCCGCCATCTGCTCGACCTCGGGCACCGCAGCGTCGCCCACCTGGCCGGGCCGACCGACTGGCTGGACGCGGCGGCCCGGTTGCGGGGCTGGCGTCAGGAGCTGGCCGACGCCGGGATCAAGGCCCCCGACGTGCTGACCGGTGACTGGTCGGCCGCCAGCGGCTACCGGGTGGGTCGGGAGCTCGCCGCCGCCGGTGACCGGCCGACCGCGGTCTTCGCCGCCAACGACCTGATGGCCATCGGACTGATCCGGGCGCTCGTCGAGGCCGGGGTGTCGGTCCCCGGTGAGGTGTCGGTGGTCGGCTTCGACGACATCGACGCGGCCGGCTTCACCCTGCCGCCGCTGACGACCGTACGGCAGGATCTGCTCACCCTGGGGCGGCTCGGGGTCGAGCGGCTGCTGGCGCGGATCTCCGGGTCCGAGCCTGCCGATCCCGTACGGCAGCCGCCCGAGCTGGTCGTGCGCGCCAGCACCGCGGCACCCTGAGTCTGCTTTCCGTACTGATCGGTGGGGTGTGGACCGTCGTGGCCTGTTACCGTTAACATCCACTGGGTGCGGGCGTGGTCGACGTCGCGCCGATCCGAACCGGAGGAGTCGCGATGAGTCTGACCGCCGAGGTCGACGCCACGATCCGCCGGCTGCGTGCGGAGGTGTCCGCGCTGCACGCCGAGCTGCCGCGCAACGAGCTGGTCGTCTGGACCGCGGGCAACGTGTCCGCCCGGGTGCCGGGTCGTGATCTGCTGGTGATCAAGCCGTCGGGCGTGAGCTACGACGACCTGACGCCGGAGGCGATGGTGGTCACCGACCTCGAGGCCAACCTGGTCGAGGGGGAGCGCGCCCCGTCGTCCGACACCGCCGCGCACGCGTACGTCTACGCCCAGCTGCCCGAGGTCGGTGGCGTGGTGCACACGCACTCCACGTACGCGACCGCGTGGGCCGCCCGCGGCGAGGAGGTGCCGTGCGTGCTGACGATGATGGCCGACGAGTTCGGCGGGCCGATCCCGATCGGGCCGTTCGCGCTGATCGGTGACGACTCCATCGGCCGCGGCATCGTGGAGACCCTGCGGCGCAGCCGGTCCAAGGCCGTGCTGATGCGCAACCACGGCCCGTTCACGGTGGGTGCCGACGCCAAGGCCGCGGTCAAGGCCGCCGTCATGGTCGAGGAGGTGGCCCGCACGGTGCACATCGCCCGGCAGCTGGGCGAGCCGATCCCCATCCCGCAGGACGACATCGACCGCTTGTACGACCGCTACCAGAACGTCTACGGACAGTCCCGAGGAGAGAAATGACGCGCGCTGTGTGGTTCCTGACCGGTAGCCAGGGGCTCTACGGCCCCGAGACCCTGGACCAGGTCGCGAGCCAGTCGCAGACCGTCGTCGAGGGTCTGAACGCGGCCCTGGACACCCCGGTGGTGTGGCAGCCCGTGCTGACCGACTCCGACGCCATCCACCGGCTGATCCTGACCGCCAACGCGGATCCGGACTGCATCGGCGTGATCGCCTGGATGCACACCTTCTCCCCGGCCAAGATGTGGATCCGCGGCCTGGACGCGCTGCAGAAGCCGTTGCTCCACCTGCACACCCAGGCGAACGTCGAGCTCCCCTGGGAGTCCATCGACATGGACTTCATGAACCTGAACCAGGCCGCCCACGGCGACCGCGAGTTCGGCTACATCCAGACCCGGCTCGGGGTGGCGCGCAAGACCGTGGTCGGCCA
This sequence comes from uncultured Actinomycetota bacterium, assembly GCA_963794405.1. Classification (GTDB taxonomy): domain Bacteria; phylum Actinomycetota; class Actinomycetes; order Propionibacteriales; family Propionibacteriaceae; genus Microlunatus. The sequence goes on along the minus strand of CAWCDP010000009.1, from coordinate 724,908 downwards.
CGTGTCGGACCCGGGCGTGATCGGCCGGGTCGCGGCCTGGCAGCGCGCCGCACTCGGCTGGTCGGCGATCCGCCACCTCAAGCTGGCCCGCTTCGGCGACAACATGCGCAACGTCGCCGTGACCGAGGGCGACAAGGTCGAGGCCGAGCTGCGGTTCGGGGTGTCGGTGAACACCTACGGCGTGAACGACCTGGTCGCGGTGGTCAACGAGATCGAGGACTCCGCTGTCGACGCGCTGATCACCGAGTACGCCGATCTCTACGACCTCGACTCGGTGCTGGTGCCCGGCGGCGAGCGGCACGAGTCGCTGCGCTACGGCGCCCGGATCGAGGCGGGGATGCGCGCGTTCCTGACCGAGGGCGGCTTCGGTGCCTTCACCACCAACTTCGAGGACCTGGGCGGGTTGCGGCAGCTGCCGGGACTGGCCGTGCAGCGGCTGATGGCCGACGGCTACGGCTTCGGCGGCGAGGGTGACTGGAAGACCTCGGTGATGCTGCACACGCTCAAGGCGATGGCGCCGGGTGGGCCGACTTCGTTCATGGAGGACTACACCTACGACCTGACCGGCACCCCGCGGATCCTCGGCTCGCACATGCTCGAGGTGTGCCCGACCATCGCGGCCGGTCGGCCGCGGATCGAGATCCACCCGCTGGGCATCGGGGACCGGGAGGACCCGGTCCGGCTGGTCTTCGACGCCGTCACGGGTCCCGCCGTGGTGCTCGGCATCTGCGACGTCGGCGACCGCTTCCGGCTGGTGGCCAACGCCGTCACCGTGGTCGACCACCCGGAGCTGCCGAACCTCCCCGTGGCCCGCGCGGTCTGGGAGCCGCAGCCGTCGCTGGCCACCTCGGCGGAGTGCTGGCTGGAGGCCGGCGGTCCGCACCACACCGTCCTGTCCGCCGCCATCGGGGTGGAGGAGCTGACCGACTTCGCCGCCATGGTCGGCACCGAGCTGGCGCTGATCGACGCGGGCACCACCCATCGCGCCTTCCGCAACGAGCTGCGGTGGAACGCGGCGGCGTACAAGCTGGGGCTGTAGCCGGCCGCGCCGGGCGAGCACAATGCTGCTCATGACGGACCCGGTCGACGCCTACCTCGAGGCCAAGGTGCTGCCGGCGTACCGGCCGATCATCACCGCCTTCCGGGAGCTGGTCCGCGCCGAGTTCCCCCAGCTGACCGAGGAGCTGCGGGGCGGCACGGAGGCCTACCCGGGTGTGCCGGTCTACCGGCTGCGCCGGATCGTGGTCACGATCAGCCCGACCAAGAAGGGCATCACGTTCAACTTCACCGACGGGGTGTCCTTCGACGACCCGTACGGTCTGCTGGAGGGCGTCGGTCACAAGACGCGCAACGTGCGCTGGTCGACGCCGGAGCAGTTCGACGCCGAGATCATGCGGACCTACCTCCGGCAGGCGATCACGGCGGACTCACGCTAGACCGCGGCTGGCCAACCACTGCCGGCCCCGTCGGTCGGACGCCTGGGCCAGCCAGGCGTCCTGGACGATCTCGGCGAGCTCGGTGGAGGACAGCTCGCCCAGCCGGCTGGCCCGGACCAGCACCGACGGATGCCCGTCGAAGTGCGGGGTGCTGAAGAACGGGCTGTCCACGTCCTCGACCAGGGCGAGCTTGTCGGCCTCCGAGCCGACCCAGATCATGATCACGTCGTCGTACCGCTCGCCGGTGTCGGGATCGACGGCGTCGGGCCGCGGCGTACGGAAGAAGACGAACGACTTGCCGCCCACCTGGTAGACGGGGTTGCCCTTCGGGCCGTGGATCTCGGAGACGAAGGGCATCGCCGCGGCCAGGGCGTGGACATCGGCCGGCGTCGCTCGTCGCCTCCTCATCTGCCCAGGCTAATCTCGCGTGAGACCGGGGCCGAGGGTGCCGGGATGCCGGGCAGCCGTACGTTGGACGGCATGCCCAACCGCCTCGCCGACGCGACCAGCCCGTACCTGCGTCAGCACGCCGACAACCCGGTGGGCTGGTGGCCGTGGTGCGACGACGCGTTCGCCGAGGCCGAGCGACGCGACGTTCCCGTGTTCTTGTCGGTGGGGTACGCGGCCTGTCACTGGTGTCACGTGATGGCTCACGAGTCGTTCGAGGACGCCTCGACCGCGTCCTTCCTGAACGCGCACTTCGTGCCGGTCAAGGTGGACCGGGAGGAGCGCCCCGACGTCGATGCGGTTTTCATGGCCGCGACCCAGGCGCTGACCGGTCAGGGCGGCTGGCCGATGAGCGTGTTCGTCACCCCGGACCGCCGGCCGTTCTACGCCGGCACCTACTTCCCGCCGCGCCCCGGGCACGGACTGCCCGCCTTCGGTGAGGTGCTGGACGCCATCGCCTCCGCCTGGCGGGATCGCCGCGACGAGGTGCTGTCCAGCGCCGAGAGCATCAGCGCGGAGCTCGCCCAGCGACACGCTCCGCGGCTGCCGGGCGAGGTGACGGTCGCGGGTCTGGACCAGGCCCGCGCCGAGCTGCAGCGGGAGTTCGACGAGGTGCGCGGTGGCTTCGGGGGCGCCCCCAAGTTCCCGCCGTCGATGGTGCTCGAAGGTCTGCTCCGGCTGGGGGACGAGGAGTCGATGATCATGGTCGACGCCACCTGCCGGGCGATGGCCCGCGGAGGGCTCTATGACCAGCTGGCCGGCGGCTTCGCCCGCTACAGCGTGGATGCCGGCTGGGTGGTGCCGCACTTCGAGAAGATGCTGTACGACAACGCACTGCTGCTCGGCGTCTACACGCACTGGTGGCGGGTGACGGGTGACCCGCTCGGCGAACGGGTGGTGGCCGAGACCGTCGACTGGCTGACCGCCGAGCTGCGGACGCCGGAGGGCGGCTTCGCGGCCAGCCTGGACGCGGACAGCGTGGATGACGCAGGACACCTGGCCGAAGGCGCTTTCTACGCCTGGGATACCGGGCAGCTGGTCGAGGTGCTCGGCGCGGACGACGGGGTCTGGGCCGCGGGCGTCTTCGGTGTCACCGACGTCGGCACGTTCGAGCAAGGGCGGTCCACGCTGCAGCTGATCGGCGACCCCGAACCGGAGCGGCTGGCGCGGATTCGCTCGGCCTTGCGGGCGGCGCGCGATCTGCGGCATCGACCCGGCCGGGACGACAAGGTGGTGGCGGCCTGGAACGGCTGGCTGATCCACTCCCTGGTGCAGGCGGCCGGGGTGTTCGGTCGACCGGACTGGCTGGCTCAGGCGCGGGACGCGGCCACGTTGATCTGGCAGCGGCACTGGGTCGACGGCCGCCTGCGGCGGACGTCGCGAGACGGTGTGGTGGGGGAGGCGCCCGGGGTGCTCGAGGACTACGCGGCCATGATCATGGCGGCGGTCGCGCTGGCGGGAGCCGGGGGCGATCCGGACTGGCTCGAGCGAGCCGACCTGCTCGCCTCGGTGATGACCACTGAGTTCGCGGATGGCGACGGGTTCTTCGACACCTCGGCGGACGCCGAGAGCCTGTATCTGCGGCCGCAGGACCCGAGCGACAACGCGACCCCGTCGGGGCTGAGCACGGCGGTGCACGCGCTGGCGCTGCTGGGCGAGGTGACCGGGCGTACGGAGCTGGTCGAGCGGGCCACGCGCGCGGCGGAGACCGCCGGGGGACTGGTGGATCGGGCGCCCCGCTTCGCCGGGTGGTTGCTGGCGGACGCGGCCGGCCGGTTGGTCCGGCCGCCGGTGCAGGTGGCTGTCGTCGGTGATCCGGCCGACGCGGCGACGACGGAGCTGGCCCAGGTCGCGTACCGGCGTGCCCCGGCGGGTTCGGTGATCGTGGTCGGTCGACCGGACACCCCGGGTCTGGACCTGCTGGCCGACCGACCGCTCCGCGACGGTCGACCGACCGCGTACCTGTGTCGAGGTTTCGTCTGTCGCCTGCCGGTCACCGAGCCGGCGGAGCTGGCGGCCCAGTTCTGAGGGCGTCTCGCGTTCTGAGGGGGCCTCGCGCGGAACGCGTCAGGCGGCGAACATGGCCAGCGAGATGGCCACGAACTGCGCCACGAAGGCCAAGATCGTGCAGGCGTGGAAGATCTCGTGATAGCCGAACCACTGGGGTGACGGGTCCGGGGACTTGCGGGCGTAGACGATGGCCCCACCGCTGTAGAGCAGCCCGCCGGCCATGATCAGGGTGAACACGGCGACCCCGCCGTTGGCCAGGATCTGCGGCAACCAGAACAGCGCGCCCCAGCCCATGGCCAGGTAGAGCGCTGTGTAGAGCCAGCGCGGCGCGCTCAGCCAGAACAGCCGGAACAGCAACCCGGCGAGCGCGGCCGACCAGATGATCGTCAGCAGGGTGGTCGCCGACTTCGGGCTCAGCGTCAGCACCGCGATCGGGGTGTAGGTGGCCGCGATGAAGAGGTAGATGTTCGCGTGATCCATCCGGCGCAGGATGGCGTCGCCCTTGGGTCCCCAGGTGAAGCGGTGGTAGATCGCACTCGTGCCGAACAGCAGCAGGGAGGCGGCGAGGTAGATCGCCGCGGCGATCCGTGCGCTCCGGTCCGGGGCCAGGACGACCAGCACGATGCCGCCGGCGGTGGCCAGCGGAGCCATCCCGGCGTGCAACCAGCCGCGGAGCTTCGGCTTGACGTGGCGGACGACGTCATCGAGTGCGTCGGTGGCGTTGTGACGGTCCGAGTGCTGCTCGGACGAAGAACGGTGATCCGATGGGGCCACGGTGCTCATCACAGCTCCTTCCAGATCGATGGGCAAGTTCAGCACGGTCCGGCCCGCGCCGAACTTGACGCGGCGTAAGTTACGGTTCCGTAGGTTCAGCGTACGACCTGCCGGCCCCGAACTGAACCGGTGCGTCCTGTGAGAGTGCACACGGCGCCCGGGCCGGTCGGGCTCACGGCCCCGGTCGGCCGGGCAGGTCGGGGCTGAACCACCGGAGGCCGGCGGGGATACGCTGGCGACCATGCCCCGACTTCCTCGTGGCCGCCTCGAGCGGCTCAGAGAGGTCGCCGATCGCCTGCACCCCTCCGGACTGCTCTACGCGACGTACGAGCACCGGCTGATCGCCGAGCTGGACCCGGAGCGGCGGCCCCAGCACGTGGCTGTGCTCGCCGACGGCAACCGCCGCTGGGCGCGGGCCAACGCCCCCGGTCAGCCGCTGGTGGCGGGCTACCAGGCAGGGGCCGACAAGCTCAAGGAGTTCGTCGAGTGGTGCGACGAGCTCGCGATCCCGGTGGTCACCCTGTGGGTGCTGAGCACCGACAACTTCCAACGGAGCGGGGCCGAGGAGATCCGTCCCCTGCTGAACGTCATCGAGGCGATGGTCACCGAGCTGGCGGCGGCCCAGCGCTGGCGGATCCACCCGGTCGGGGCCCTCGATCTGCTACCCCCGGAGACCGCGGCGTCGATGAAGGCGGCCGACGTCCAGACGGCCGACATCGACGGCATGGTGGTCAACATCGCCGTGTCGTACGGCGGCCGTCACGAGCTCCGGGATGCGGTCCGCTCGCTGCTGGCCGAGCACGCCCGCAACGGCACCTCGATCGAGGAGGTGGCGCAGACTCTCGACATCGACCACATCGCCCAACACCTCTACACCCGCGGACAACCCGATCCGGATCTGATCATCCGCACGTCCGGGGAACAGCGACTCTCCGGGTTCTTGATGTGGCAGTCGGCGCACAGCGAGTTCTACTTCTGCGAAGCGCTCTGGCCGGACTTCCGCAAGGTCGACTTCATCCGGGCGCTCCGCGCGTACGCCGACCGGGAGCGCCGGTTCGGAGGGTGATCTCGGCACGGTCGAGCGCATTGGTTGTTGACGTCAGAAGACGATCACGTGACATCCGGCGTGTGCGGGTTGCCACGACCGGTTGACGACGTACGTTGCGAGTGCGGGACGCGACTGCAGCGGCTCGCACGGGAGGCGCTCCATGATCCTTCGCCAGACGAGGGGGATCCTTCGCTCCGCGGGGGAGATCCGTCACCTGACGCAGACCAGTAGACCGGTTCCGGTCTGCTCATCCCGGCCAACCACCTAGGTGTGAGGCCGGGCGCGAAGGCGCTGCGGCCTCCAGAAGGGGACATCGCATGTCTTCTGCACACATGGCTTCGACCTCGGGCCGCCGCACCTACGTCATCGACACCTCGGTCCTGCTCAGCGATCCCCATGCGCTGCGTCGTTTCGCGGAACACGACATCGTGCTCCCGATCGTGGTGATCACCGAGCTGGAGGGCAAACGCCACCACGCCGAGCTCGGCTACTTCGCCCGGGTCGCGCTCCGCCACCTGGACGACCTGCGCATCGAGTACGGGCGGCTGGACGCCCCCGTGCCGGTCAACGACGTCGGCGGCACCCTCCACGTCGAGCTGAACCACACCGACCCCGCCCTGCTCCCACCCGGCTTCCGGCTCGGGGACAACGACTCGCGGATCCTGGCGGTGGCGCTGAACTTCCGGGCCGAGGGCCATGACGTCACGCTCGTCTCCAAGGACCTGCCGATGCGGGTCAAGGCGTCTGCGGTCGGACTGACCGCGGAGGAGTACCGCGCCGAGCTCGCGGTCGAGTCCGGCTGGACCGGCATGACCGAGCTGGAGGTGGGCTCGGAGCAGGTGGGCTCCCTGTACGAGCACGGCTTCCTGGATCTGGAGGCGGCGCGCGACCTGCCCTGCCACACCGGGGTGGTGCTGATCGGCGGACAGGCCTCGGCCCTGGCTCGGGTGACCCCGGCCAAGGACCTGAAGCTGGTGAAGTCGGACCGGGACGCGTTCGGACTGCACGGGCGTTCGGCAGAGCAGCGGGTCGCCCTGGACCTGCTGCTGGATCCGTCCATCGGGATCGTGTCCCTCGGCGGCCGGGCCGGCACCGGCAAGTCCGCCCTGGCGCTCTGCGCCGGGCTGGAGGCGGTGCTCGAGCGGCGCCAGCACGCCAAGGTGGTGGTCTTCCGGCCCCTGTACGCGGTCGGCGGCCAGGAGCTCGGCTACCTGCCCGGCACCGAGGGCGAGAAGATGGCGCCCTGGGCGCAGGCGGTCTTCGACACCCTGGGCGCGGTGACCTCCAAGCCGGTGATCGAGGAGGTGCTGGAGCGCGGGCTGCTGGAGGTGCTGCCGCTGACCCACATCCGTGGTCGGTCGCTGCACGACTCGTTCGTGATCGTGGACGAGGCCCAGTCGCTGGAGCGCAACGTGCTGCTGACGGTGCTGAGCCGGATCGGCCAGGACTCACGGGTGGTGCTGACCCACGACGTCGCTCAGCGCGACAACCTGCGGGTCGGTCGGCACGATGGCGTGGTCGCGGTGGTGGAGAAGCTGAAGGGTCACCCGCTGTTCGCCCACGTGACCCTGCACCGCTCCGAGCGCTCGCCGATCGCGGCGCTGGTCACCGAGATGCTGGAGGAGGTGCCGCTCTCCTGAGGTGACCTGGCTCCCGTCGGCTCCCCGCCGCCCCTCTCGCTCGGGACAGCGCTTCGTGCTCGGGTTGCAACCCGAGCAGGAGGCCGCGTCCCGAGCGAGAACCGGCTGTGGCTGTGGTGTTGCTCACGAAAGGTCACAAATCGGCATACCACCGCCCTCAGTGGTGTGAGGTTGGTTTCGTTTTGATAACGACGGCGTGGCAGGGTGACTTTCCGTGCGCCGAATCTTCCGACATGCCATCGCAGGGGTCGCTGTGTCCGCCGTCGCCGCCGGAGTGGCGGTCGTCGGTCTGACCGACGTCACCGGATCCGCCACCGGCGCCCCGGTCACGGTCGTGACAGCGAGCCCAGCGGGCGTCGACACCTCCGTCCGGGACGAACGCGCCACCCGCGGTGATCTGCGCCCCGTTCTGGCCACCACCGAGCAGCGGCGGCTGGCGGCCCAGCGGGTCGCCGAGCTGGGCGAGGAGGGCGACGCGATCGCCGTACGCGAGGCGAAGCTGGAGGCCAAGGCGAAGGCCGTCGCCGAGAAGAAGGCGCTGGCCAAGAAGAAGGCGGCCGCGAAGAAGAAGGCGGCGGCGGAGAAGAAGCGCAAGGCCGAGCTGGCTCGGATCAAGGAGCTCGGCTACGAGCCCGGCACCAGCAACCCTCGCGACATCGCGAAGCAGATCCTGAAGAACAAGTACGGCTACGGCAGCGACCAGTACCAGTGCTTCAACAACATCATCATCCGCGAGAGCAACTGGGACATCAACGCCACGAACGCCTCCTCGGGCGCGTACGGGATCCCGCAGTCCCTGCCCGGCAGCAAGATGGCGAGCGTCGGCAGTGACTGGCGGACCAACCCGGCGACGCAGATCACCTGGGGCATCGAGTACATGAACGGCCGCTACGGCTCCCCCTGCGGTGCGTGGGGCTTCAAGAGCTCCCACGGTTGGTACTGAGCCACCTCCCTTTCGGACCTCCGGGCCTGGGGCGGCGGGATCTCAGCTGAGCTCCCGCCTCGGCGCGTAGGTAACGGGTTCTTGGCTCAGGACCGACCGGGGGAGCCGTCGGGCTGGTGACTCGGACCGGTGGGGCACTTTCGCAGGTGCATCCTCTTCCCGCCAGGACTGGACGGGCGGCAGCAGCTGGATCAGCGGGGGAGGTCGAGGGCTTCGCGGAGGCGGCTGTCGGCTCCGTCCAGCTCGAGGGAGGCGGCGGTGCGATCGACCGAGCGCTGGGTGGGCCAGACGTGGACGACGAGCAGGTTCAACGTCATGGCTGCCCCGAAGAGCACGAGGTAGAAGCCGCCGTAGGTGACGAAGGACAGGGCCAGGGCGATCAGCAGGGGGAGCTCGGCGACGCTCATCCGCCGGAAGAGTGCCGCCTGGTACGACAGCCGGGACCGCGCGAGGGTGTCCTCCGCCGACAGACCGCGCGGCAGCACCACGGTGCGGTAACCGTACGTGCGCAGCACCGCCCCACCGACCAGTCCGATCGCCACCACGGCGATCACGAAGGGCCACGGGGTCGGATCGGTCAGCGTGTGACCGAGCACGAACCACATGGCGACCACGATGATCACGGGCGCGGCCAGCAGAGCCCCGACCATCACCCGCAGCGTACGCAGCTGGTTCGCGCCGGAGGTGGGTGCTGGAGGCATCGGGCTCAGGCCGTCGGTGCCTTGGTCATGGCCAGCACGTCCAGGGCCGCATCGAGCTGCTCCTCGGTGAGCTTCCCGTCGGCGACGAACCCGGACTCGATCACGACCTGGCGGATCGTCTTGTTCTGCTTCAGCGCCGACTTCGCGACGGCCGCCGCGTTCTCGTAGCCGATGTACTTGTTCAACGGGGTGACGATCGAGGGCGAGGACTCGGCCAGCTGGCGGCAGTGGTCGACGTTCGCCACGATGCCGTCCACGGTCCGGTCGGCGAGCAGCCGCGAGACGTTGGCGATCAGCCGGATCGACTCCAGCAGGTTGCGGGCCATCACCGGGAGCATCACGTTCAGCTCGAAGTTGCCGGAGGCGCCGGCGAAAGCCACGGCTGCGTCGTTGCCGATCACCTGGGCGGCCACCATGTGGGTGGCCTCGCACAGCACCGGGTTCACCTTGCCGGGCATGATCGAGGAGCCGGGCTGCAGGTCGGGCAGGCTGATCTCACCGAGACCGGCCCGCGGGCCGGAGCCCATCCAGCGCAGGTCGTTGGCGATCTTGTTCAGGCTGACCGCGATCGTCCGCAGGGCGCCGGACGCCTCGACCAGACCGTCCCGGGCGCCCTGGGCCTCGAAGTGGTTCCGCGCCTCGGTCAGCGGCAGACCGGTCTGCTCGGCGATGATCTCGATCACGGCGGCGGCGAAGCCGGGCGGGGTGTTGATGCCCGTGCCGACGGCGGTGCCCCCCAACGGCAGCTCGGCCACCCGGGGAAGGGCGGCCTGGACGCGCTCGATGCCGTACCGGACCTGGGCGGCGTAGCCACCGAACTCCTGGCCGAGGGTCACCGGGGTGGCGTCCATCAGGTGGGTGCGGCCGCTCTTGACCACCTCGGCGAACTCGCCGGCCTTGGCCTCCAGCGAGGTGGCCAGGTGATCCAGCGAGGGGATCAGGGTGTTGGTCAGGCTGTCGGTGGCGGCGATGTGGATCGCGCTGGGAAAGACGTCGTTGCTGGACTGGGAGGCGTTGACGTGGTCGTTCGGGTGCACGTCGGCCCCGGCGATGGACGTGGCCAGGGACGAGATCACCTCGTTGGTGTTCATGTTCGACGAGGTCCCCGAGCCGGTCTGGAACACGTCGATCGGGAACTCGCCGTCGTGCTCGTTGGCTGCCACCGATCCGGCAGCCGTCACGATGGCGTCGGCGGTCGCGGACGGCAGCACACCGAGATCGGCGTTCGCGGTGGCCGCGGCACCCTTGATCAGACCGAGAGCACGGATCAAGGACGGGTCGATCGGCACGCCGGAGATCGGGAAGTTCTCCACCGCTCGCTGCGTCTGCGCCTTGTAGAGGGCGGCCGCGGGCACCCGCACCTCGCCCATGGTGTCGTGCTCGATCCGGAAGTCGTCGTCGGCCATGGCGGTCATTGTGGCGCACCCGGGCGGCGGGTCCCCACGGCAACCCGTGTGACGTCTCACGTCACAGGTGAGGGAAATCTGCCTCTCGCGGTGACGACACGCCGACCGGAACCGGTTCCCGGCCGCGCGAGGTGCACGTTTGCGTCAACTCGGGGTCAGACCGGCGCGCGCACGGTGTAGATGACGTAGGTGATCCGGTGCCGACCACGCTGGACGACGTGGCGCTCCTCCCGGGCCGTCGGCGACAGCGCCTCCAGCCGAGCGCGCAGCTCGGTGTGCGGACCCTGGCACCAGATGGCCAGCAGGCCCCGGGGGGTCAGGTGCCGGAGGGCGGACTCCAGGATCTCGCTGCCGTAGAGGGCGGCGTTCTCGGCGTGGATGAGGAAGTCCGGCCCGTTGTCGACGTCGAGCAGGATCGCGTCCCAGGGACCGGTCGGCCGGGTGGCCTCGCCACCGGCCCATCGAGCCGCCGGCCTCCCCGCAGTCTCCGCCGACCCATCCCCCGCCGAGCCATCCTCCGAGGCGGCCAGCACCGACACGACGTCAGCCACCCAGAGCCGGACGCGGGGATCGCGAGCGAGGCGACCGAGCCGCGGCGTGAGGCCCTCGTACGCCCAGCCGACGAGCGCGTCCTCGATCTCCACGACGTCCACCGACGCGACGCGGGCGTCGAGCACCGCCTCCGCGGTGAAGCCGAGTCCGAGACCGCCGACCAGCACCCGGGCCCCCGGCCAGGCCAACGCGGCGAGTGCCCGCTCGGACCCTGTCTCGGCGCTGTCCATGGCGAAGGCGCCGTTCACGATCAGCTCGTCGACGGTCTCGTCGCCATCGGTGCGCCGACGCAGCACCACCTCGCCGCGCGGTCCGATCTGACGCGCGATCGTCTGCGGCGGCTCGTCCACGCGGGCAGTATGCCTCGCGAGCCGCCACGATCATGACCGCCACGATCTGCCGAAGCAGCCAGATGCACCGCGAACCCGAGGACGTACGCGGTGACCATCGGCACCAGCCGACGCCACCAGAGCCCGGCCGCGTCGACGACGAGCCGGACCCCCTCCGTCACCGCGCGCATGGCGCATTCGCACCCGGAGGAGGGCATCGAACCCCACGTGCTGGTCCGTGGAGCCGGGGTGTTCGCGCGGCCAGGCACAATGTCGGGGTGGCGCGGAACAAGAAACCGGCGACCAGCGGTGACATGGTCCGCACCCTGCTGGTGATCCTGGTCCCGATCGTGATCATCACGGTCTTCTTCAGCCGGTACCTCGACGACTACCCGGTCCGCGAGGTCAGCTGGCAGCCGGTCCTCGCCCAGGCGCGGGAGCAGGCGCCCTACCCGGTGCTCGCCCCCGCGGGCTTGCCCAGCACCTGGCGTCCGACCCAGGTGAACTGGGTGCCGAAGGGTGAGCCGTACCTGAACGACGGGGCCTCGGTGCGCAATCTCTGGCAGATCGGCTACCTGGATCCCGGCAACATCTTCATCTCGGTCAACCAGGGCGACGACCGGCCGGAGGACTTCGTCGCCGACCTCACGCGCGACGGCATCGTGGACGGCCGGAGCGCGGTCGGCGACCAGACCTGGATCCGGTACGTGAGCCCGGACGAGCGCACCCGCTCGCTCGTCCGGATGACGCCGAAGGTGACCACGATCGTGGTCGGGGACACCTCGTACGAGGCGTTGGAGGCGTTCGCGGGCACCCTCAGCACCTCCTGAGCCAAGGCCTCAGCGCACTGAGCGAAGGCCTCAGCGGACCGTGAGGCGCGGTGCGGACCGATGGAACGGAACCGCCGAGCCGGCCGCCCCGAGCAGGCGGGCCACCCGACGCGGACCGCGCACCTGACGCTGGGCGACGGCGGTGAGATCTTCGGCGAGGCGCTGCTGGTCCCGGTCGACGGACGCGTCGACTCCCGGGTGCCAGGGCGTCACGGAGCGGCGGTGAGCCGGGCCAAGGGCGGCGATCAGCAGAACGATCGCGGCCGTCACGATCAGGATTCCAGTCATGGCATGAATCTTGCCTTCGTCGAATCCCTGCCAACAGTGGCATGATAGTCACCATGCGAAGGATTGCTGCCAGTAGGCTCAGCTCATGAGTCTGCGCAGCGTGAGCGTGATCGTGCTGGACCCGGTGGCGGTCTTCGAGTTCGGACTGGCGGTGGAGGTCTTCGGCGTCGACCGGAGCGACGAGGGCATCGAGCCGTTCGACTTCCGGGTCTGCGGGGTCGAGCCCGGCCGGCCGTTGGCCACCAAGAACGCGGACCCGTTCACCATCACCCCGCAGCTGGGGTTGGACAGCGTGCGCGGCACCGATCTGGTGATCGTCTCGGCCACCGTTCCCCGGCCGGCCGAGGACTATCCGCCCGAGGTCCTCGACGTCATCCGGGAGGCGCACGCCGGTGGAGCCACGATCCTGAGTCTGTGCTCGGGGTCGTTCATCCTCGGCGCCGCCGGTCTGCTGGACGGGCGCCGGTGCACGACGCACTGGATGTACGCGGATGCCATGCAACGACGCTTCCCGCTGGCCGAGGTGGATCCGCGGGTGCTCTTCGTGGAGGACGACCGGATCGTCACCAGTGCGGGCACGGCAGCGGGGATCGACGCGAGCCTGCACCTGGTCCGCAAGGAGCTCGGCACGGCGGTGGCCACCAAGGTCGCCCGCCGGATGGTGGTGCCGCCGCAACGCGACGGGGGGCAGCAGCAGTTCGTCGACATCCCGATCCCGGAGTGCCGGGCCGACAGCCTCGGCGGGCTGCTCAGCTGGGTGCTGCAGCACCTGGACACCGAGCACAGTGCGAGCTCACTGGCCGCGCGGGCGATGATGAGCGAGCGCACCTTCGCCCGCCGCTTCGTGGCCGAGACCGGTGCCACGCCCCACAAGTGGCTGACGCAGCAGCGGGTTCTGGCCGCTCGCAGCCTCCTCGAGGAGAGCGACCTGTCGGTCGAGCAGATCGCGTCCCGGGTCGGGTTCAACTCCGCGGTGGTGCTGCGGGAGCACTTCCGGCGGACGATCGGGGTGTCGCCCAGCGACTACCGCCGCCGCTTCGGCACGGTGGGAGAACTCAGCGCCTGACGCTCAACCGTGGCTGGGGGCCGCGTCCTTGCGCAGCTCCCGCCGCTCCCACCACCGCTTGATGATCAGCGCACCGAGGATCCAGGTGCCGAGGGCGGTGATCAGCCAGACCACCAGCGCCGCGAGGATCCACGCCGTCACGCCGCTGATCTGCAGACCGCCGGGGAACAGCGTGGCCACGAACAGGGCCAGGAACGTCGAGACGAGACCGATGCCGCCGAGCGCCGCCGAGGCGTACGTGCGGGCCATGTTGAACACGAACGGGGCGAGGATGGCCTGGGCGACGGTGAACACGAGGACGGCCACGATGAACCCGGAAGCGCTGACCCGGACGCCGGGGATCAGCGCGGACGCGACGAGCAGCGCGATGGCCGCCGAGACGACGCTGATGGCGACGGAGATCAGGAAGCGGATCATGTGTTCTCCTCGGAGCAGAACCGGCGCGCGTCGAGTGGTGGATTCCGCGAGGCGAGCGCCGCTGGGGCCATGGTGACAGGAGTGACGCAGGTTGTCATCGGTGGGTGGCGAGTCGTCACCGAGCGCCGGTGAGTCACCGCGAAGGGAGAGTCCTCAGCGCGCGGCGGTCTCGTCTCCGTCGGATCTGGTGCTGCGGGCTGCGTCGATCTTCGCCTGGGCCCCGTCGAGCCACCGCTGGCAGACCCCGGCCAGCCGCTCGCCCCGCTCCCACAGCGCCAGGGACTCATCCAGGGGCACACCGCCGGACTCGAGCTGGGTGACCACCTCGATCAGCTGGGCCCGCGCGGTCTCGTAGCTGAGTCCTGCGGTCTCATCGGGGGTCCCGGTCTCCTGGTCGATCTCGGTCGCGTCGCTCACGGGCGAGCTCCTTCCTCTCGGACGACGACCTCTCGGACGTCGACACGCAGCTGTCCGTCGTGCAGGTACGCCAGCAGCGGCTGGCCCGGCTCCACCTCGCCGGCGGAGTCGACGGCATGGCCGTCGGCGTCCACCACGATGGCGTACCCGCGTTCCAGCGTCGCCTTCGGCGACATGGCCCGGACCCGGGCCAGGGCGTGCTCCACGCCGGTGGTCTCCTGGCGGAGTCGGCCCCGCACAGCGCGCTCGGCCCGGCTCCGCAGCTCCGCGACCTCGCTCGCGCGGAGGGTGAAGGTCGCGGCGGGATCCGCCAGCACCGGGCGGGCTCGGAGATGGGAGAGCCAGTCGCGCTCCCGGCGCACCAGCGCCTCGACGCTGCGTCGCAGCCGCTCGCGGGACTGCTGCACCCGCTCCCGCTCCTCGGCGACGTCGGGCACCACCTGCTTCGCCGCATCGGTCGGCGTGGACGCGCGGAGGTCGGCGACCAGGTCGAGGATCGGCAGGTCGCTCTCGTGACCGATCGCGCTGACCACCGGCGTACGGCAGGCGAAGACCGCTCGGACCAGTCCCTCGTCGGAGAACGGCAGCAGGTCCTCCAGCGACCCGCCGCCCCGGGCGACGATGATCACCTCGACCTGCGGATCGCGGTCCAGCGCGCCGAGGGCCAGCATGACCTGCTCGGCCGCCTCCCGCCCCTGCGTCAGCGCGTGCCGGGTCACGATCTGCACGGCCGGCCACCGGCGGCGGGCGTTCTCCACCACGTCCCGCTCGGCGGCGCTGCCCGATCCGGTGATCAGGCCGACGGCTCGGGGCAGGAACGGCAGCCGCTTCTTGTGGTGGCGCTCGAACAGCCCCTCGGCCTGCAGCAACCGCTTGGTCTGCTCGAGGCGCGCGAGGAGCTGGCCCTCACCGACGGGGGTGATGGCGTCGCAGTAGAAGGAGAAGCGGCCGTTCTGCTCGTAGTAGGACGGCTTGAGCCGAGCCACCACTGTCGCGCCCTCGGTGAGCGGGGCGGCAGCGGCCTCCAAGGTGGCCGCCGAGAGGGTGACCGACGCCGACACGTTCGCCAGCTTGTCGCGCATGGTGACGAAGATCGTCCGGCTGCCGGCCCGCCGGTTGATCTCGATCACCTGCGCCTCGACCCAGACGGCACCGAGCCGGTCGATCCAACCCCGCACGGCCGACGTGACCACCCGCAGCGGCTGCGGGTTCTCCGCCGACGACTCCATGGGCACCCGCGGAAGGCTACTGGGCGGTGCGGACAGTCGGTGGCCTCGCCGGCCGTGCGCTGGGTGCCGGATGATCGAACTTTCCGTCAGTCGACGGCTTGTGAGGCTGGCGGCTGGCGCCACTGGCGAACTTTCCGTCAGTCGACGGCTTCTGAGCTTGCCTGCTGGCGCGCCACGTGCGAACTTTCCGTCAGTCGACGGCTTCTGAGCCTGCCGAGGCCTCTGCCGAGCGTGAACTCCGTCGACTGACGGAAAGTTCGAGCCGCGGGTCGCCGCGGACCCGACCGAGGGCGGCGGTGGGCGTGGGCGAAGCCACACCGGGGGACGGTGGACTCACACCTAGACTGGCCCCATGGCTGACAAGCGAGTGGTGGTGGCTGCGCCCCGGGGTTACTGCGCCGGGGTGGACCGGGCCGTCATCACGGTCGAGAAGGCCCTGGACACCTATGGTGCGCCCGTGTACGTGCGGAAGCAGATCGTGCACAACCGGCACGTGGTGGAGACGCTGCAGCAGCGCGGGGCGATCTTCGTGGAGGAGCTCGAGGAGGTGCCGGAGGGTGCGACGGTGGTGTTCTCGGCCCACGGGGTGTCCCCGGCCGTGCACGCCGAGGCGGCCGATCGTCAGCTCAAGACCATCGACGCGACCTGCCCCCTGGTCACCAAGGTGCACCACGAGGCCCGTCGCTTCGCGCGCGAGGACCGCGAGATCCTGCTGATCGGCCACGCCGGTCACGAGGAGGTCGAGGGCACCGCGGGGGAGGCGCCGGCGCACATCACTCTGGTCGAGTCGCCCGAGCACGTCGCGGACATCGCGGTCAAGGACCCGAGCCGGGTGGCGTGGCTGAGTCAGACGACTCTGAGCGTGGACGAGACGCTGGCAACCGTGGACAAGCTGCGGGAGAAGTTCCCGTTGTTGATGGACCCGCCCAGTGACGACATCTGCTACGCGACCCAGAACCGCCAGCTCGCCGTGAAGCAGATCGCGGCCCACAGCGATCTCGTGATCGTGGTCGGCTCGGCCAACTCGTCCAACTCCGTACGCCTGGTGGAGGTCGCCCTGGAGGCCGGCGCCAAGGCCTCCTACCGGGTGGATTTCGCCTCCGAGATCGAGGAGAGCTGGCTGGAGGGCGTGTCCTCGGTCGGTGTCACCAGCGGCGCGTCGGTGCCGGATGAGCTGGTCCGTGGCGTGCTGGACTTCCTCGAGGCGCGGGGCTTCCCGACCGCCACGGAGGAGCGTCTGACCGAGGAGAACCTCGTCTTCGCGCTGCCCCCGGAGCTGCGTCGGGACCTGCGGAAGAGCGCGGTCAACGACTGAACCTGCGGTCGAGGGTCTGACCCCGATCGTTTGGGAGACGCTGTAAACCGCTGATACCGTCTGGCGCGTCCGGTCCGGGGGATCTCGGTCGGCGAGTCGTCCGCCAGCTGCTGGGAGTCGTCCTTGTCCGCATCGTCGTCGCCCCGCCCTCTGGTGGGCCTGGCCGCGGCTGCGCTCGTGCTCGGACTCGTGGGCGCTCCGGTGCTGGCGTACGCGGATCCGACGCCCAGTCCCACGCCAGTGTCGAAGCCGAAGCCCGCTGTCACTGTCACCGCGTCACCAACTCCTTCCCCGACGGGCTCGCCGGAGGCGGACTCGGCGTCCAGTGCCCCGGCGGATCCCAAGACCGATACAGCCTCGGAGTCCGCCTCACCCTCGGGGTCGTCCTCACCGTCGACGTCCGAGTCGGCCACGTCACCCGATGAGGCGCCGCCCGAGCCGGAGCAGACCGTCGCCGCCCGCGTGAACGGCGACGCCCTCGCCGAGCCCGGACCGACCGTCTCGGGCAGCCCGGCGCCGGAGACGGCTACGCAGGCCGTGGCCGGAGCGAGCATCGCCTTGACCAAGTCGGCCAGCCCGACCCGGGTCTCCCGCGTCGGCCAGGTGGTCACCTACACGTTCCGCGCCACCAACAACGGCAGCGTCCCGCTCAGCGACGTGGGGATCACCGACGAGCTCGAGGGACTCTCCGGCAGCACCTGCCCCACGTCGGGTCCGCCATCCGGTCCGGCGACCGGGGCGACGCTGGTGGCCGGCCAGGCCCTGACCTGCTCGGCGAAGCTCACCGTGACCCAGGCCATCCTCGACTTCGGGGACATCTACAACTTCGCCAGCGTCTTCGGCACCGTCGTGATCACCGAGACCCCGGACGACTACGTGGGCGCCAACGCAGCGGCACGGGTGACCGTCGACCAGGCGCCGTCGATCGCGCTGAAGGCGTCGGTGAGCCCGTCGGGCAAGGCCGACAAGGGCGACCGGCTTCGCTATCGGGCCACCGCGACCAACACCGGCAACGTGACCCTCACCCGGGCGCGGATCACGAGCAGCCTCGATGCCCTGAACCTCGACTGCGCACCGTCGGCCGGTGCGACCCTGGCGCCCGGCGCGAGCATCGGCTGCGCCGGCTCCTACCGCGTGTCGACGGCGGACGCGCGCCGCGGCCGAGTGACGAACGAGCTCACCGCCCGGGCCGAGCGACCCTTCGGTGACACGGGTTCCACGGGAGACGACGTCACCGATGAGGTCCGGTTGCGGGTCGCCGTCACCAAGGTCCCCGTCACCGAGGTGGCCGACGACACCGACCCCGGTCTGGCCGACACGGGCGGCCCGGCCCTGCCGATCGGACTGGCCGGCGTGGCGGCGGTGGGTCTGGGCCTGGCCCTCGTCCGTCGCTCGCGGCGCGGCTGACGCTCGATCGCCCACCCCCAGCCTGGGTCGTGCCCGACTACGAGCTGGCCCGCTGCTCCGTGCCGTCGGTTTCGACGACGGTGTCGCCGTCGGCTACCAGCTCGAACAGCTCCGGGTCCGCGCGACGGAGCTCGTCGGCTTCCGGCAGGGCGGCGGCGGCCCGTCGACCGCGTCGGGCGCGACCGACCATCGGCTCCACCTGGACGGCGTCGTCCACCAGCTCGGCGGCCTGGATCTGCCGCACCGGGTCGTCCACGCTGGTGACGGTCTTCAGCTCGGCGCCGCTCACCTTCAGCTCGGTGAACTGGCGCGCCTTGACCAGCACCCGTCCCTCCATGGTGGCGACGGTCTCGTTGTAGGCGATGACCGAGGCGCGGACGGCGCGACCGAGCTTGTCGAACCGGCTGCCGAGGGTGCCCAGCCGGTCGTGCAGCTCACGGCCGAGCTGCAGCACCTCGGCGGCGTTCTCCGCCAGCCTGGCCTGCTTCCAGCCGTACGCCACCGCACGGAGGAGGGCGATCAGCGTCGTCGGGGTGGCCAGCACCACGTCGCGACGGGAGGCGTACTCGTGCAGGTCCGGGAGGATCGCGAAAGCCTCGGCGGCGAGTGCCTCGCTGGGCATGAAGAGCACCACGAACTCGGGTGTGCCGGACCCCGACTGCCAGTAGCGCTTGCCGCCCAGCTGGTCGACGTGGGTGCGGACGTTCTGGGCGAACCGGGTCATCGCCTCGTCCCGCGTCCGGGTGTCATCGGTCTCCTGGGCGTCCAGGAAGGCTGACAACGGCACCTTCGCGTCGACGTAGACGAACTTGCCCTCGGCGAGGTGGACCTTCATGTCGGGCCGGATGATGCGGTCGTCGGCGGTGTCGGTGTGCTGCAGGACGAAGTCGCAGTGCTCGACCATGCCGGCCAGCTCGACCACCCGCTGCAGCTGCAGCTCGCCCCAGGCTCCGCGCACCTGCGGCTTGCGCAGGGCTGTGGTCAGGGCCTTCGTCTCCCGGCGCAGCTGCTCGCCGGTCTGCTGCACGGTCTGCACCTGGCTGCGCAGGTCCGCGGCGATCGCCACCCGCTCCTTCTCGACCTCGGTCAGCCGGTCATGGAAGCGGTGCAGGGTGTCCTTGACCGGACTCAGCAGCGCCTCGGTCGCCTTGAGCCGGGCGTCGGCCTGCGCGTCGGCGGCCACGTTCTGCCGGTCCATCGTCTCGGTGGACATCACCTTGAACTGGGCCAGCATCTGCTCGCGGTCCGCCGCCAGCGCCCGGGCGTGCTGCACCGCCGCGTCCCGCTCGGCCTCGGCCCGCGCCACGGCGGCCGACACCTCGGCGGCCTCCGCCTGCGCGGCCGCCGCCAGGGCGCGGGCTTCGGCCACATCGGTGCGGGACTGGGCCACATCGGTGCGGGACTGGGCGGCCTCGGCGCGCACCTGGGCCGTCTCGGCCCGGGCCTGCGCGGCCTCAGTCCGAGCCTGGGCCACGTAGGCCTCCTGGCGCGCCCCGTCGGCGTCGGACTTGGCCGCGTCCGTCTGCTGTCCGGCACGACTGATCAGCCCGGCGACGGCGTACCCGCCGGCCGCGCCGAGGATCACGCCGGCGATCAGCGCGACCGTGGTGGTGATGTCCATGGGCGCGATCCTGCACGGTGCCACCGACAATCCGCCGGAACCGGCGGGGTGCGTCGTCGCCGCGACCCGAGGCCTAAGCGCCGCGTCGGCGGCGGATCGTGGTCACCAGTGCGGCTCCCAGCCCGACCGCCAGCAGCAGGAAGCAGCTCGTGAGGGTGAACCACTTCGCCGCGGTGAACACCGGAGCGAGCTCGGCCAGGACGGGCGTACGCGAGGGATAGCGGGCCACCACCGTGGCGGTGCAGAGGTTCTCGGCGTAGTCGAGCAGCACCACCAGCACCGGGAGCAGGGCGATCCGCCGCCAGCGGCTCCCAGGGCGGGTGGCCTTGGCCCAGACCCAGCTCAACCCGGTCAGCAGGAAGATCCCGTACGCCAGCGGCCAGATCACGTCGAAGGTGACGCGGGCGCGTACGTACGCGGACCGGCCCGTCTCGCCCCAGGCTGCGGCGGCGGCGTACAGGTCCGCGGGGGAGTACCAGCGCTCGGTGTCCGGGGCCGGGTGGAGCGAGGTGTAGAACTCCCCGGCGGCGGCCTGCGCCGGCAGCACCGCCACGATGAACCCGGCGAACAGCAGCAGTCCGGCGAGGGCCACCCACCACCGCACCCGGCGGGCCAGCCAGTCGGCGGCTCGGTCCGGCAGTGGCAGCCGTCCCGGAGTCATCGCCGCATCCTAAGGTGGACCGATGACCGCCCCCCTCGAGCACGTCCGCGACCTCGCCGCCTTCGTGACCGAGGCGCCGACCTCGTTCCACGCGGCGGCCGAGGTCTCCCGGCGGCTGGTGGCGTCCGGCTTCACCGTCGTCGACGAGCGGGCCGGCTTCGACGCCACCCCGGGCGGCTACGTGCTGGTCCGGGACGGTGCGGTCCTCGCGTGGCGGATCCCGGCCGGTGCCGGTCCGACCACGCCGTACCGGATCGTCGGTGCGCACACCGACTCACCCGGCTTCGTGCTGAAGCCGCGACCCGATGTCGGGGTGGCCGGGTGGCAGCAGCTCGGGATGGAGATCTACGGCGGCCCGCTGCTCAACTCCTGGCTGGACCGCGAGCTCGGTCTGGCCGGTCGGGTGATCCTGACCACCGGCGAGCAGCGTCTGGTCCGCACCGGGGCGATCATGCGCATCCCGCAGCTGGCCATCCACCTGGATCGTTCCGCCAACGACGAGGGTGTGAAGCTGGACCGCCAGCTGCACACGGCGCCTGTGTGGAGCGTCCACCGTCCCGATCTGACGATCATGGACCAGATCGCCGCGCTGGCCGGCTGCGAGGTCCGTGAGATCGACGGGTCCGACCTGTCGGCGTACGCGACGACTCCACCCGAGGTCTTCGGCCCGACCGACGAGTTCCTCGCCTCCGGCCGGCTGGACAACCTGTCCAGCGTGCACGCGGCCCTGACCGCGTTGATCGAGACCGTCGACAGCGACCTGATCACCGTGGTGGCCGGGTTCGATCACGAGGAGATCGGCAGCGAGTCCCGGTCCGGCGCCGCCGGTCCCGTGCTTGCCGACCTGTTGAGCCGCATCTCCGGCTCCCTCGGGGCGACGCCCGACGAGCACCATCGGGCCCTGGCCGACTCCGTCTGCCTGTCCGCCGACACCGGTCATGCCGTGCACCCGAACTACGTCCACCGGCACGACCCGGCCAACCGCCCCCTGCTCAACGGCGGTCCGCTGCTCAAGATCAACGCCAACCAGCGGTACGCCACGGACGGGGTCGGGGCGGCCCTGTGGCGGCGAGCCTGCCGGACCGCGGGGGTGTCGACGCAGGAGTTCGTGTCCAACAACGCCGTGCCGTGCGGCAGCACCATCGGTCCGCTCACGGCGACCCGGCTGGGCATCCGTACGGTCGATGTCGGCATCCCGCTGCTCTCCATGCACTCCGCCCGTGAGCTCGCCGGCGTGACCGACCCGCTCGCCCTGAGCCGGGGGATCGGCGCCTTCTTCGCCGCGGTCTGACGTCGGGCCGGCCCCGATCGTGGCGGGCCCGGCTGGCGTACGCCCATATGCTTGTCCGTCGTGGCACTCACCATCGGCATCGTCGGCCTCCCCAACGCGGGCAAGTCGACCCTCTTCAACGCTCTGACCCGCAACGACGTGTTGGCGGCGAACTACCCGTTCGCCACGATCGAGCCCAACGTCGGCGTGGTCGGTGTTCCCGACGCGCGGTTGGCGGTGCTGGCCGAGCTGTTCGCCTCCGAGCGCGTCGTCCCGGCCACCGTGAGCTTCGTCGACATCGCCGGCATCGTCCGCGGCGCCAGCCAGGGCGAGGGGATGGGCAACGCCTTCCTGTCCCACATCCGTGAGGCCGAGGCGATCTGCCAGGTCACCCGGGTGTTCGAGGACCCCGACGTCACCCACGTGGACGGGAAGGTCAACCCCGGCAGCGACATCGAGACCATCTCCACCGAGCTGATCCTGGCCGACCTGCAGACCCTGGAGCGGGCCCTGCCGCGGTTGGAGAAGGAAGCCCGGATCAACAAGGACAAGCTGGCCTCGGTCCAGGCGCTCAAGGAGGCGCAGGAGGTGCTGGACAGCGGGCGTACGGTGTTCGCGGCCGGGCTGGACCCGGCCCCGCTGCGCGAGCTGTTCCTGCTCACCGCCAAGCCGTTCATCTACGTCTTCAACTGCGACTCCGACGAGCTGGCCGACGAGGCCCTGCTCGATCGGATGCGGGCGCTGGTGGCACCGGCCGAGGCGATCTTCCTGGACGCCAAGATCGAGTCCGAGCTGGTGGAGATGGAGCCCGAGGAGGCCCGCGAGCTGCTGGCCGAGATGGACGTCGCGGAGCCCGGTCTCGACGTGCTGGCCCGGGTCGGCTTCGACACCCTCGGCCTGCAGACCTACCTGACCGCCGGCCCCAAGGAGTCGCGGGCCTGGACGATCCCCAAGGGGGCGACCGCCCCCGAGGCGGCCGGTGTCATCCACACCGACTTCCAGAAGGGCTTCATCAAGGCCGAGGTCGTCTCCTACGACGACCTGGTCGAGGCCGGCACGATGCAGGCGGCCAAGGCCAAGGGCAAGGTGCGGCTGGAGGGCAAGGACTACGTGATGGCCGACGGTGACGTGGTGGAGTTCCGCTTCAACGTGTGACCTCGGGGCCCGCTGGCCGGAAGGCCAGGTTCGGGTCCGGGCGTGGTGTGGGCGTTTCCGACCACGGTCGGCGTCGGTGTGGCCCGCGACATCAGGGATCTGCGTTCTCCGATCACGGTCGGCCCTTCCGGCTTCGAGGCGCGGGGCATTGCGCGCCGTACGACCGTGGTCGGATTCCACAGTCCCGCTGAGCCTGGTTGCCTCCTCGATGACACTGAGAACCAGCCGTTCACCGCTTTGCTTATCGGTATAGCGGAGGATATCCTCAGTCATATGAGAACGGAGGCGCCGCTCCTCGCACCGATCTTCCGGTCGGACGGTCAGGCGCGACTCCTCTCAGCCCTGTTGCTCACCGGAGACGAGCTGAGCATCACCGATCTGGCCAGCCGGGCTGATCTGGCCTACCCGACGGCGCACCGCGAGGTGGCGCGGCTGCTGGACGCCGGCATCGTGAGTGAGCGCCAGGTCGGGCGTTCCCGGCTGATTCGCGGCAACTCCGACAGCCCGTTGACGGAACCACTGCGAGCGATCCTGATGGTGGCAACCGGCCCCGCGGTGATGCTGGCTGAAGAGCTCGGCCGAATCGGCGGCATCCGGTCGGCGTTCCTGTACGGCTCCTTCGCTGCGCGGATGAGCGGACTCCCCGGTCCGGCACCGAACGACATCGACGTGATGGTGCTCGGCGCCCCTGACGTGGACGCCGTGTACGAGGCCTGCACACGAGTCGAGGCCGCGGTGCGACGCGCGGTGAACCCGACGATCCTCACCGCAGAGGAGTTCGCCGAGTCCTCGGCGTTCCTCGACAACGTACGAAGCGGTCCGGTGGTCGCGGTGGTCGGGGAGGTGCCGTGGCGCTGATTCCCCTGACCCCCATCCAGCGGGCGACCGTCATCGCCCTGGTCGAGGCGCGACGCCTCGATGTGGTGCCCGCCGATCTCGTGCGCGCCTCGTCGTTCCTGCGTCAAGCTGATGATCGGCTGACCCAGCTCCCGCTGCTCACCAGCGTCGTCGTCCGATATGGCATCGCCTATGACTCCTGCCACGACACCGGCGAGGCGTTGCTGGCGGCCTACGGATTTCGGACCACCAACGGCCCCGGACAGCACGAGGCTCTCGGGCGCTACCTGCGCGCGGTTGTGGATACACCGCCGGAGGACAAGGCGGCCCGTGAGTTCGATCGTCTCCGACGAGCTCGCAACCAGGATCGCTACGAGGCGAAGCCGGTCGGCGCCGCTGCTGCCGCGAAGGCCGAGCAGGTGGCTCGTGCTCTCTTCGAGGCCGCCCTCACCCGAGGGCTTCCGAGATAGAGACAGCCGCGCCCTCAGTGCTGCGCGATGACGTGTCGGCTTCCCGACGCGTTCCTCAGCCAATCGAGTAGACGATGCCGTGGCCTCGCGCCGCGGCGTCGGCGGTGAACGACTGAGCGACGCCCAGGAAGTACGTCAGATACTCCCTGATCGCTCTCCCGCTGGCTCTCGTCGTCGTAGCGAAGTCCGGCCGAGTGGCGCCGGACATCGGCGAAGCTCACCGAGGCGACGTCGCGCGCGATCTGAGGGATCTGCGCGCAACCGAGCACCGCGATGTGAGGGAGATAGCCCTGCTCGTACCCCTCGGGGTAGGTGACGTCTCCGGCCACCAGGTCGTAGCCCGGTCGACGGACCAGCATTCCCTCCGAGGAGAACAGCTGCTGCATCCGCCACCACGCCTTGTCGAGGCTGGTGTTCGTCCAGCCGGGCAGGTCGTGGCGCTGGTCCGCACGCCGGATGACGGGCCACGGATCGTCAGTGGCCTCGATGACTTCGTCATGGCTGACAGCCCAGCCGTAGTAGCGAATTCCCATGGCCAACAGGTTGGCCTCGAGGTCTGACAGTCCCGACGAGCCGGGCGGTCGACGCCGACCGGGTTGTGGCAGTCTGCCGGTGTGACGCTGCCTCGCCCCGAGATCGATCCCGACGGACTGCTCGAGTACTCGGTGGTCTTCACTGACCGCTCGCTGAACCACATGTCGAAGCGCTTCGTCGGCGTCATGCAGGACATCATCGATGTCCTCAAGACGACCTACCGGGCCGAGACGGTCGCGGTGGTCCCCGGCGGTGGCACGTACGCGATGGAGGCGGTCGCCCGGCAGCTCGCCACGGGACGGCGTTGTCTGGTGGTCCGCAACGGTCTCTTCTCCTACCGCTGGTCGGCGATCTTCGCAGCCGGCAGCATCCCCGGCGAGACCACTGTCTGCCAGGCCCGCCAGACCGCGGACGAGGCGCAGGCACCCTGGACCCCGGCGCCCATCGCCGACGTGGTGGAGGCGATCGAGCGCGAGCGCCCGGAGGTCGTCATCGCCGCCCACGTGGAGACCGCCGCGGGCATCCTGCTGCCGGACGACTACGTCCGTTCCCTCGCCGAGGCGACCCATGCCGTCGGTGGGTTGATGGTGCTGGACTGCATCGCCTCGGGATCGATGTGGGTGGACATGACCGAGCTCGGCGTCGACGTCCTGATCAGCGCGCCGCAGAAGGGGTGGAGCGGCACGCCCTGCGCCGGCTACGTCATGTTGAGCGCAGCCGCGCGGGAACGGGTGCTGGCGACCACGTCGACCAGCTTCGCGGTCGATCTGCAGAAGTGGCTGTCGATCACCGAGGCCTACACGGAGGGCCAGACGCCGTACCACGCCACGTTGCCGACCGACGGCCTCGCGCACAACGCGGCACTGATGCGGCAGAGCCGCGATCTCGGGCTGGACGTGCTGCGGGCGGCGCAGATCGACCTCGGCACCCGTGTCCGGGCACTGCTGGCCGAGCGAGGCTTCCCGTCGGTGGCCGCGGCGGAGTTCGCCGCCCCGAGCGTGGTCGTCGTCTACACCGACGATCCCGAGATCCGCAGCGGAGCCAAGCTGAAGCAGCACGGTCTGCAGATCGCCGCCGGCGTCCCGCTGATGTGCGGCGAACGCGACGACTTCTCCACGTTCCGGGTGGGTCTGTTCGGTCTCGACAAGCTCACCGACGTGGACGGCGCTGTCGGGCGGCTCGCTGCGCGGCTCTGAAGTCGCCGAACCTCATCCGCGATGCCCGAGGGTATGACAGTCGCCAGTCCCGGAGATTGGGATTTCACTGGTAGCGTTATCCCATGAAGGCGACGATCGATTCCGCCGGGCGACTGCTACTCCCGAAGGCGCTTCGGGACGCATTGGGGATGGCACCCGGGTCCACGGTCGATGTCTCGACGTACGGCAGCGGTGTGCAGATCACGCCGGGCGGCCGTACCGCGACTGTCGAGCGATCCGAGGCCGGGCATCTCGTCGCCACGTCACAGACCGTCGTGACCGACGACATGATGTTCGGTCTGATCGACGCGGGACGGCGTTGACCGCCAGCACGGTGACGGCGGTCGACACGAGCGTCGCCGTTCCGCTGCTGATGTCGTCTCATCATGCGCACCCAGTGATCGCAGCCTGGGCGATGGGACGCTCACTCGGTCTCAGCGGACACGCACTGGCCGAGACCTACTCGGTGCTGACCCGCTTGCCCGGCGACGCGCGCGTGCGCCCCGAGGATGCGGTCGCTCTCATCGATGACAACTTCCCGCTACGGCTGGCCCTGTCGCTCCAGCCGGCGCAGCAGAGCCACCGTGAGCTCGCGCTTCTCGGCGTCGCGGGTGGAGCCACCTACGACGGGCTGGTTGCTCTGGCGGCGCGCGATCACGGGGCGGTGCTCGCCACCCGAGACGCGCGGGCCAGGTCGACGTACGAGTCGATCGGGGTCCAGGTGGAGCTGCTGACCGACGTGAGAGCCGATTGACAACTGTCCGTGCATCGGACCGTCTACGCCTCGCAGCTGCACGGCTCAACCTTCTGCCCGGTGTCCTGACGTGAACGTCAGTCCAGGCAGAACTCGTTGCCCTCCGGGTCGGCCATGGTGATGAAGCCGTTCTCCAACGGCGGCTGCGGCTCGATCCGGTAGAGCTTGGTGGCGCCGAGGGCGACCAGCCGCTCGCACTCGGCCTCCAGCACGGCCATCCGCTTCCCGCCGGCCAGACCGACAGCGGTGCGGACGTCCAGGTGCAGCCGGTTCTTGGCCGTCTTCGGCTCGGGCACCTGCTGGATGAAGATGCGGGGGCCGACGCCGTCGGGATCGACGATCGCGGACCGGGAGTTCCACAGCTCCTCGGGAACCCCGAAGGAGGTCAGGGCCTCGTCCCACGAGCGCGAAGTCGCCGGGTGGGGCCTCCACCACGTAGCCGAGGGCCTCGGCCCAGAAGCTCGCCAGCGCTCGCGGGTCGGCGGCATCGAAGGTGATCTGGATAGTCTTCGCCATGCCTTCACGGTGGCACGGAGGTCTGACAAACGACAGGGGAGGGCGACGCGGGTGCTGGTTCTGTTGCCCCCGTCGGAGACCAAGCGGCCGGGAGGTCGCCGTACGCCACTGCGGCTCGACCGTCTCGCCCTGCCCGAGCTGACCCCGCAGCGGGAGTCGGTGATCGACGCCCTGACCGCCCTCTCGACAGATCCCATCGAGGCGGCGAGGGTGCTCAAGCTCGGTGCCCGACAGCTCGACGACATCGCCGCCAACGCCTCCCTCCGGACCGGTCCGACGCTGCCGGCGATCGATCGCTACACCGGCGTCGTCTACGACGCACTGGACGCTGGCTCGCTCGATCCCGCCGCTCGCCGCTGGTTGGGTCGCCACGTCCTGATCCACGCGGCGGCCTTCGGCCCGGTCGGTGCGCTCGACCGGATCCCCACCTACCGGCTCGGGGCCACGGCGGCCCTGCCCGGTCTGCCGCCGCTCCGCCGGGTGTGGGCCGACGCCGTCTCCGCTGCCCTGCTGGCCCGGGCCGAGTCGTTCGTGCTCGACCTGCGCTCCGAGGCGTACGTGGCGCTCGGTCCCGTTCCCGACGCGGTCCCCTCCGCGTACGTGCGGGTGGTCAGCGCCGACGCCGACGGGACCGTACGGGCGCTCAACCACTTCAACAAGGCGTCCAAGGGCGCGCTGGTGCGCACGCTGGCCCGGACCCGGCCGACGATCCGCACCCTGCGCGGCCTGCTGCGCTGGGCGTCGACCACGGGGATCGACCTGACGCGCGGACCCGACGGGGTGCTGCTGTTGCGGGTCGCTGTGTCGCCGCCATGACCTACGCTCCTGCCATGACCCTCACCGGCGGCTGGGCGCGACTCGCGCGGGCCGGTGTGTTCGGTGGGTCATCGCTCTTCCTGGCCACGGCCGCGCACGTGGCCGGTGGCGGCACGCTGCCCGGCGCCGGCCTGCTGGTCCTGACCGCGATCGGGTTGGCCCTGGCCTCGGTCACGCTGACGGCGCGACGGCTCCGGGTCGGCGTGCTGCTGGTCGCCCTGGGCCTGGAGCAGCTGCTCCTCCACCTGATCTTCCACACCGCCACGACGGCCGCGACCTGCGCCGCCGTCGCCATGCCCGGCCACGCCATGTCGACCGCCGCGATGTGCGGGAGCGGCTCGTCGACCTCCGCGGGCTGGCCCATGCTCCTCGGTCACCTGCTCGCGGTGCTGGCCACCGCCTGGCTGCTGGCTCGGGGCGAGCGGTGGCTGTGGACGGTGACCGAGCGGGTCCTGCCGTACGCCGGGACCGCTGTCGGCACGGTGCGCCGCCCCCGTCCGGCCGTGGTGTCCGTACTCGCCACTTTCCGTGGGCCCACCCGGTGGGTGCTCACCGGTCCCCGCGCCCCACCCTTCGCCTGATCCGACTCCTCACGGCGCGCCCGCTCGGGCCGCGCCTCAGCGGTGTGCCCCAGCACCCGCTCCCGTACGCCCGCGTGGCGTCGTCAGATCTCTGCGCAAAGGACCTCCTCATGAACGACCGCTCCACCCGCCGCCACACCCGTTGGCGTCGATCCCTGCTCGTCGTGGCCGGACTGGCCACGGCGGGCCTCGCTCTGCTGCCGGTCGCCCCGGCTTCGGCGCACGTCCGCGTCATCCCCGACGACCCCACCAGCGGAGGGTTCAGCGCACTGACCTTCCGGGTGCCCAACGAGTCCGCGACCGCCGGCACGGTGAAGGTCAGTGTCGCGCTCCCGACGGACACGCCGTTCCTCTACGTCAGCACCAAGCCCGTCCCGGGCTGGACGGCGACCGCGACGAAGTCGAAGCTGGCCAAGCCGGTCGAGTCGTACGGGACCACCCTCACCGAGGCGGTCAGCGAGGTCACCTGGACCGCCGCCAAGGGGGTCTCGATCGGACCGGGGGAGTATCAGGAGTTCTCCCTCTCGGTCGGTCCGCTGCCCGACCCGGCGGCGATCCTGCTGCCCACCACCCAGACCTACAGCGACGGTGAGGTCGTCGTCTGGGACCAGCCCACCCCCGCCTCCGGCGAGGAGCCCGAGCATCCCGCACCCGTGCTGGACGTCGTCGCGGCCACCGATGCGGACTCGCACGGCGGCGCGGCCACCACCACCTCCGACGAGACGACGGCCCCCGCCCAGGCCGCAACGGCCGCGTCGACGAGCGTCGCCGATCCGGTGGCTCGGGTGCTCGGCGGTGTCGGATTGGTCGCCGCTCTCGGCGCGCTGGCGTTCGCGTTCCTCGCATGGCGGCGCGCCTCCGAAACCACGGCCGGCCGATGAGCGACGACGTCGTCTTCGGTCGGCGCAGGCTCTGGGTCGTCGCGTTGGTGGTGGCCGTGCTGTTCGCCGTGCTGGGCACTCCGCAGGCGGCCTGGGCACACAACGCCCTGGTCTCGACGTCTCCCGGGGACGGGAAGACGCTGGCGAAGCCCCCGTCGTCGATCGTGCTCACCTTCAACGAACCGGCGATCGCCACCGGGACCAAGGTGCTGGTCACCGGACCGGAGGGGTCGGTGGCGGCGGGTGATCCGAAGCTGGTCGACACCACCGTCGAGCAGGCTCTGCTGCCGGAGCTGTCCGCGGGGGAGTACACGGTGGAGTGGCGGGTCACCTCCGCCGACGGTCACCCCATCAACGGTGAGTTCTCGTTCGTGGTGAAGACCGGGACGGTCGGCTCGTCGGAGCCGACGCCGGTGCCGACGACCGAGGGGACCGGATCGCCGTCGCTGCCGGCACCGAGCCAGACACCCACGACAAGTGATCAACCGACCCCGGTCGCCACCTCGACCATCGCACCGGTCGACCCGGCGCCGAGCCGGTCGGGTTGGTGGTGGCTGCTGGCGGTGGTGCCGATCGGACTCGCCGCCGTGCTCGGTTGGCGGTTCAACCGGCGCCAGTGAGCGCAGGTTCACGCGCTCGACGCGGAGGGCGCCGGTCTCAGCCGCCGGTGCCCTCGGTGCTGCGTCGGTCGATCGTGCCAGAGCCGTGACGTCTGCCCGCCGGGTGGCGCCGTGGTCACGCCGGCTCCGGATGGTTCTCGAGGTGGGCGAGGACGGCAGCCGCCAGCTCATCGGGCCGCTCGTCGGGGATCCAGTGCGAGGCCCCGGTGAGCTCGACGAACGTGTAGTCGCCGTCGACGAAGTCCCGGGTCCGCTCCGCGGCCTGCCGACCCAGAGCGGCGTCGCCGTCGCTCCACACGTACAGGCTGGGCACCGGGACGCGGCCCGCGCCCGGCGCTCCCTTCACCCGCATCGTGCGGTACCAGTTGACCGCCCCGGTGGCGGTGGTCCGGTCGCTGAGCAGTCGTCCCATCGCCGCCGGATCCTCCGCCCCGCTCGCGGCGAACATCCGCGCCGCCAACCGGCCTCCGCCGGCGCCGAGCAAGGTCTCCGGCAACCACGGCAGCTGGAACAGCAGCATGTACCAGGACCGCAGCGCCTGCGGTCCCTTGAACGCCTCCCAGAGGGCGGCCGGGTGGGGTGTCGAGGCGACCGAGACCGTACGGACGCGGTCGGCGTGCCGGGACCCCAGATACCAGGCCACCGCCCCGCCCCAGTCGTGCCCGAGGACGTCGAACCGGTCCCAGCCGGCGGTGTCGGCCAGGGCCAGGACATCGCCGGCCAGCTTGTCCATCGTGTACGCCGACACCTCGCTCGGCCGGGCCTCGGCCGAGTAGCCCCGTTGCTCGGGGGCCAGGATCCGCACCCCGGCCGAGCTCAACCGGGCCGCCACCCGCTCCCAGCTCAGCGCGGTCTGCGGGAAGCCGTGGAGGGCGATCACCGATCGTCCCTCGGTGGGGCCCCAGTCATGCACCCGGAAGCGGAAGCCGTCGTTGTCGAAGGCGGTCAGCGGAGTGGTCATCGCAGGCTCGTCTCAGTTGTGATTCATCGGGTCGTCACCGTCGACAGGGTCGTCGATCAGTAGTAGTCGCGGATGTGGAACTGCCGCCCGCCGAACAGCGTGTCCCAGACCCCATCCTGCTCGCGCAGCCCGCCGGACAGCAGGCCCGCCCACCGCAGGTTGGCGCATGATTGCACCCCGGCGTACAGCAGGGCCAGACCCCGCGGATGGAACGTACGGTCGTCGGAGTGGTCCTCGGCCACGCAGGTCCCTACGCCCTCGGCCACCTCCCACCGGTACGCGCCGGCGACCGTGTTGGCACCGTCGTCCGCCACCACGAACCCGAGGCGGGCCGACAGGAACCAGGGATAGCCACGGCGCGAGAAGGCGCCGGGCACGTCGAGGATCGCCAGCATGTACGGATCGCTGGACACCGTCTGCCAGTCCTTGCCGGGCAGGAACTGTCGGATGACGTCGTCCCCGGAGGTGTCGATCTTCGTCCGCGGGGCCACCGAGGAGAAGCTGCCGAGACTGCGGAGCAGGGCCCGGTAGCCGTCGGCGGACACCGCGAGCAGGTCCGACACCTCCAACGTGCCGCGCTCGTCGTAGTGCTGCCCCCGGTCCCAGGACGCGAAGCCGACCACCCGGCCGTCGGCGTCCTCGGCCACGGTGATGCCGTCGAAGTCGGCCAGCAGCTCGAGGTCCGTGGTGGGGAAGGACGGCCCGCGGCGGGTCAACGGGCCGTTCTGCTCGGTCGCCCAGGTGTCGTACACCGCGCGGACCGCTGCCAGGTCGGCCACCTGGGCGCGACGGGTCGTCACCCCGACCGGCCGGGCCGCGGTGGCCAGCTGCGCCGTGGGAACCGCGATGGTCCGGTAGTCGCCGACCAGCTCGTAGCCGAACCGGCGGTAGATCCGCGCGGCCGTCGGGTAGAGCCCGGAGATCACCGCACCGCGTTCTCGGGCCGCCCCCAGCGCGTGCGCGAACAGCGGGGACAGGGCGCCGCGTCCCCGGTCCTCCATCGCCACCGTGACGCCCGCGATCCCCGAGGTGGGCACGGCAACCCCGCCGAACCAGGAGTCGTACGCGCGGTCGGCGAGCCGACCCACCAATCGGTCGCCGTCGAACACCCCGTGGAACGCCCGACCGGGCCGGTCGAGGGAGGCCGGTTCCGTCGGTGGTGTGACCGGCATCCCGAAGGCCTCGAAGCCCAGTCTGCGCGAGGCCTCGGCGTCAGCCGCCTCGAGCGGGCGGACGGTCAGCGAGTCGGTGGACATGACTCCATCATTTCCCGAGTGCGGCCCGGCGTGCAGCGCTAATCTCAGCCCCATGAGTGCCACCGCATCGACCGGGGCGCTGCCGGCCGTCCCGGAGGACTGGGACACCGCCCTGGCGGTCGCCGCCCACCCCGACGACATCGAGTACGGCGCGGCGTCGGCCGTCGCGCGCTGGACCGACCAAGGGAAGTCGATCAGCTACCTGCTGGCCAGCCGCGGCGAGGCCGGCATCGACAGCATCGACCCGTCCGACGCCTCACCGCTGCGGGAGGCGGAGGAACGCGCCGGCGCTCACGTCGTAGGGGTGGACACCGTCGAGTTCCTCGACCACCGAGACGGCGTGATCGAGAACGGGACCGAGCTGCGCCGGGAGATCGTCCGGGCGATCCGCACCCACCGTCCGCAGGTGCTGATCACCGGCAACTACGACGTGAGGATGCCCGGCGGCATGACCAACCAGGCCGACCACCGTGCGGTCGGTCTGGCCACCCTCGATGCCGCGCGGGACGCCGGCAACCGGTGGATCTTCCCCGAGCTCATCGCCGAGGAGGGTCTGGAGCCGTGGGGCGGCGTGCGCTTCATCCTGGTCGCCGGCAACAGCACCCCCAGTCACGGCGTCGACGTCAGCGGCGAGTGGCTGCAGCGAGGGATCGAGTCGCTGCGGGCGCACGCGCAGTACACCACCGGTCTCGGCCGCGCCTCCTTCGACCCGGCACCGTTCCTGACCTGGTTCGCGACCCAGGGCGGTGCTGCGCTGGGAGTCGAGGCGGCGGTGCTCTTCGACGTGCACTGGATCGTTCCGCCCGGACCGCCACCCTGGATCGGTGCTCCGGCCTGATCGCCGATTAGGGTCGCACGGTGCCCTTCAGTGACGACACCGATCCGAGCAGCACCTCGCCACTCAGCCTGACCCGACGCGAGGCCGAGCAGCGCGCGGCGACGATCCGCGTCGAGCACAGCGACATCACCCTCGACCTGACCCGCCCCGGACCGACCTTCGACGCGGTCAGCCTGATCCGGTTCTCCCTGTGCGACGGCGTGGTCCCGGGAGCGGAGACCTTCGTCGACTTCAAGGGTG
This sequence comes from uncultured Actinomycetota bacterium, assembly GCA_963794405.1. Lineage (GTDB taxonomy): Bacteria > Actinomycetota > Actinomycetes > Propionibacteriales > Propionibacteriaceae > Microlunatus. The sequence goes on along the minus strand of CAWCDP010000009.1, from coordinate 691,446 downwards.
AGCGGCTCGAGGCGGTCGAGCTGAACGGGGAGGCGGTCGATCCGACGACCTGGCGGCAGGGGCGGATCCCGCTGACCGGACTGCGGGCCCAGAACACGGTGCGCATCACCGGGACGATGGCGTACTCCTCCGACGGTGAAGGGCTGCACCGGCACACCGACCCGGCCGACCAGAAGACCTATCTGTACGCGATGTCGTTCCTTGCGGCGGCTCCGCGCTGGTTCGGCTGCTTCGACCAACCGGACCTGAAGTGCACCTACACCCTCGACGTCACCGGGCCGGTGGACTGGACGGTGCTGGGGAACGGACCGTGCGCGCAGCTCGAGCCCGGGCGGTGGCAGATCACACCCACGGCGCCGCTGTCCACCTACTACGTCACGGTGGTCGCCGGGCCCTACGCGTCGAGCTACCGCGAGCACGACGGCATCCGGCTCGGCTTCCACGCCCGGGCCTCGCTGACGGCGTCCCTGGAGGCGGAGGTGTCCGACCTCGCCGAGGTGACGGCTGCGTCCTTCGACTTCTACCACCGGATGTTCGGGATCCGCTATCCGTTCGGGGAGTACCACCAGGCCTTCGTGCCCGACTTCAACGCCGGCGCGATGGAGAACCCCGGCTGCGTGACGCTGCGCGACCAGTACATCTTCCGCGGCCGCGCCACCCGCGCCGAGCGTGCCTCCCGGGCCGGGACGGTGGCCCACGAGCTGGCCCACATGTGGTTCGGCGATCTCGTCACCATGCGCTGGTGGGACGACCTCTGGCTGAACGAGTCGTTCGCCGAGTACGCCGCTCACCGGTGCTGCAGCGAAGGCACCAGGTATCCGCTGTGGACGGAGTTCGGCATCGTCCGCAAGGACTGGGGCTCGGTGGCGGACCAGTCGCCGTCGACCCACCCGGTCGCCGGCAACGGTGCGGTCGACGCCGACGCCGCGCTACAGGACTTCGACGGCATCTCCTACGCCAAGGGGGCCGCCGTCTTGAAGCAGCTGGTCGCCTACCTGGGCGATGACGTCTTCCTCGCCGGTCTGCGCGACTACTTCGCGACCCACGCCTACGGCAACGCCAGCCTCGCCGACCTCCTCGCCGCCTGGCAACGGGCCGGTGCCGCCGACCTGGACTCGTGGGCCCGTGACTGGCTGCAGACCGCGGGCCTGGACACCCTGTCGATCGAGGGTGCCGAGCTCGTGCGGCGGCCGCCGGACGGTTCTGCCGTCGCCCGACCGCACACCGTCGCGGTGGCGGCGGTCTCTCCGGACGGGACCGAGGTGGCACGGCAGCAGGTGACCCTGACGGCGGAGCGCGTCGGTCTGGAGCTCGGTGACGCCGGGGCCGTGCTGGTGCCCGATGCCGACGACGGCACCTGGGCCGCGATCAGGTTCGACGCCGACTGGCCCGCGATGGCGGAGCTGCTGCCGACCATCGAACGGCCCTCGACCCGGGTGGTCGTGGTGAACGCCTTCCGCGACGCCGTGCGCGGCGCGGAGGTGGACCCGGAGCTGGCGCTCCGGGCGCTGCTGGCGACTGTGGCCGTGGAGGACGAGGACGTCATCGTCGGCTCGGTGCTGCGGTTCAGCACGGAGGTCCTCGCGGCAAGCTTCACCCCCGTCGACCGGCGGCCCGAGCGGCTCGCCCGCGTGCACCGGACGGCCCGGGCGCTGACTGCGGTCGCCGGGCCGGGCTCGGACCGGCAGCTGCTCGGCTTCCGCTACGCCATCGCCAGCTGTGCAGATGCCGAGCGGCTCCGGGGCTGGCTGGACGGTCGCGACCTGCCTATCGGGCTGCCCCTGGATCCCGAGCTGGTCTGGTCGCTGGTGGTGCGACTGGCCGAGGTCGGCGGGGACGCGGACGCCATCGAGGGGGCGCTGCAACGCGACCCGTCGGCGGCCGGCCGCGTGCATGCGGCGCGGGCGAGGGCCTCATTGCCGGATCCGACCACGAAGGAGACGGCGTGGGCGGCGTTGATCGGGCTGTCGGAGCTACCCGCGTCCGAGCTCTACGCGGTGGCCAAGGGCTTCTTCCGACCGAGCCAGACCGAGCTGACGAATGCGTACGTGGAGAGGTTCTTCGTCGAGATGCCCGACACCGCGGAGTTCCGCAGCGGCTGGGCGCTGGGGCAGGTCGTCACCGACGCCTTCCCGCTCGCCCACGCGACGGCGGGCACGCTGCAGCTGGCCGAGGCGACGCTGGCGGGGCAGCTTCCGGCGGCGGTCCGCCGATCCCTGACCGACGGCACCGATGCCCTCCGCCGGGCGGTGACGTCGCAGCGCCGGTTCGCCGGAGAGCGGCCCACCTGAACCGGCTCGCCCCCGAGGGCTCGTCTGGGGGCGGGGCTCGTTCGGGAGCGGCTGCCGACGACGAGCTCGAGCGCCACGTCCTCGACCGGTCGCAGCCGGCCGGCGATCTCCATCAGCGAACCGTCGCCATCTTCCGCCGAACGCCATCGCCGGTCACCGACAGGTCGCGCGGACGGCGTTCGAGCGCTCGACGTAGGGTCGGTCGGTGAGCGACACCACTCGTGACGACAACCGAGACACCGACCAGGTAGTACCCGCCGAACCGATCGACGTCCGCAACAACCCGGAGTCACGCGCGGCCGAGGCCGACGCGCACAGCAGCGTCGCGCGCGCCAGCGGCGGAGGGGCCCCGCCCCGCGACGCACCGGCGGCCGGCGAGGTGCCCGAGACCCAGGACGGGGGCACCGCCAGTGGGAATCCGGTGGCCGGCGTGACCATCGATCAGAGCGACCTCGAGGACGCGGTGTCCGCCGACACCGGGCCCACGGGCGACGAGGGTCCGCCGGCGGGTCACGCCTGACCTCGGGCACAACGCACCGTCGACGGCGGACCAGTGGTCACAGTCGGGCTCGTCGGGTCGGCGAACCTCCGGCCGGAACCACTCAGACCGCTGAGGTCCGCCGCTCGTACACCGAGACGTGCCGCACGCTGTCGCCGGTGAACGGCTCCCGCTGCCACCCGGCCCACCGGTGCCGGAGCCGCAGACCGGCCAGTCGCGCCATCAGATCCAGCTCCGCCGGCCAGGCGAGCCGACACGAGATCGGTTGGAAGTGGACCCCTGCCTTGTCCAGGCGCACGTGGTTCTCGTCCAGGATCTGGGTCACCGGGTCGTACCGGCACACGTCGAGCAGCACCGAGGTCGGCGACGACGGTCTCGGCGTCGACGTAGCTGTGTCTGGTCGTCCAGGCGCTGGGCACGGCCGCCTCGATCAGGAACACCCCGTCGTCGTCGAGGTGTCGGGCGGCGTTCTCGAAGCAGCGCACCTGATCGTCCTGGGTCAACAGGTTGAAGATCGTGTTGAAGATCAGGAAGACGAGTGGGTACCGCGCACCGGTCCCGGTCGTGGTCATGTCGCCCAGGATCACGTCGGCGGTCAGCCCGGACTCGGACGCCCGACGTCGCAGCACCCCGATCATGTCCGGCGACAGCTCGATGCCGTCGACCCGGGTGCCGCCGGCGATCAGCGGGAGCGCGATGCGTCCCGAGCCGATCGCGAGCTCCAGGGCCCGCCCTCGAGCGAGCTCACTCAGCAGTGAGACGGCCTCGGTCTCGTCGCCGCGGGCGTCATCGTCGTAGTGCTCGGCCGTGTGGCCGAGGAAGCTCCTGGCCGGATCGAATCCCTCCACCCCGACAGCCTCGCGGTCCCGCCGGCGACCGGCAACCGGGTTGAGGAGGGCTGGTCGCGTCGGCAGCTGTTCGTCGGCACCCGTGCCCGAGTTCGTTCCGGAAGGCACAGAGGCCGTTTCCGAAGGTGAGATGCCTTGGTCGGCGGAGATGGTGCGGGTCAGGTCTTGCTGACGCCTGTCGACCCGACGATGATACGCGTGACAGAGTTTTTGTTCACCGGCCGCTGGAGGCACGACGGCTGGCGTCATCCCTTGCGTTCCGAGCGCCGAATCTCGTGACCTGACGGACGACGTCACAATCTTGTTGCGCCTCCGGTTGAGTTCTCCCCAAGAGTTGCCGTAACTGCTTTCATGGCCTAGAAAGGGTTACCGCTCAGTAATTGAGTTGCGTACGTCAGCGCTATCGCGCGTCCTGGCCCAGCGGGTCGACGCGAACTCGGAGGAGGACAGTTCATGCGAGGAAGAGCTCGCGCAGTTCTCGCCGTCGGCATCACCTCGGTCGCCATGGTGGCGGCCGCGTGTGGTGGTGGCGGGGAGACCAACCCAGGGACCACGGAGAGTGGAGGTGCCGGCGGTGACATCACGATCCGTAGCTGCACCCCGCAGAACCCGCTGATCCCGGCGAACACGAACGAGGTCTGTGGTGGCAACTTCCTGGACTCCGTGACGGCGAAGCTGGTGCACTACAACCCGGACACGGCGGCACCCGAGCTCGACATCGCCCAGTCGATCGAGACCACCGACAACCAGACGTTCACCGTCAAGCTGAACCCGTACAAGTTCCAGGACGGCACCGACGTCAAGGCCAAGAACTTCGTCGACGCCTGGAACTGGGACGCGGACGGCCGTAACGGCAACCTGAACTCCTACTTCTTCGAGCCGATCGCGGGCTTCGCCGGACCTGCAGTGCGGCACGAACGCCGCGGGCGATTCCGACTGCACCGGCAAGCCCCCGAAGACCGACAAGATGAGTGGCCTCAAGGTCGTCGACGACACCACCTTCACCATCAAGACCACCGGCAAGGTGTCCAACCTCCCCGTCCGGCTCGGCTACACGGCCTTCGCGCCGCTGCCCGACTCGTTCTTCAAGGACCCGAAGGCGTACGGCCAGAAGCCGATCGGCGCGGGACCGTACAAGGTCGACAGCATCTCCGACACCGAGATGGTGGTCAGCAAGTTCGCCGACTACTCGGGCAAGAACGCCGGGCAGGTCGACAAGATCACGTTCCGGATCTACAACGACGACGGTGCCGCCTACAACGACGTCGTGGCCAACAACCTCGACTTCACCGACGTCATCCCGACCGACCGGCTGACCGGTGACCTGTACAAGACCGAGCTGCCGGACCGCAACGGGATCCGGGACACCGGCACGATCGCGACGAACTCCTTCTCGTCCATCGACGACAACTTCAAGAACAAGGACCTGCGTATCGCCTTGTCGATGGCCATCGACCGGGATCTGATCAACAAGCAGATCTTCAACGGCACCCGGCCGCCACTGGATGGTCTGGTCTCCCCGGTCGTGGACGGCTTCAAGGCCGGCGCGTGCGGCGACGCCTGCAAGTTCGATGCAGCCGCCGCCAAGGCCCTGTACGAGAAGTCCGGCGGCTACAAGGGTGGTCCGCTGACCATCACCGTCAACGCGGACGGTGGGCACAAGCCCTGGGCCGATGCCGCCTGCAACTCCATCAAGAACACCCTGGGCCTGGACTGCGTGACCAAGACCACGCCGGACTTCAAGACCCTGCGTGACCAGGTCAACAAGCGGGAGATCAAGGGCCTGTTCCGCTCCGGCTGGCAGATGGACTACCCGTCGATCGAGAACTTCCTGGCTCCGCTGTACGGGACGAACGCCAGTTCCAACGACACCGATTACAGCAACCCGAAGGTCGACGCCAAGCTGGCCGAGGCCGCCGCGGCCACCTCCCCGGACGAGGCGAACAAGCTCTACCAGGAGGCCGAGGCCCTCATCATCGAGGACTTCCCGGTCATGCCGATGTGGAGCTACTCCACGACCTTCGGCTGGTCGGATCGGGTCTCCGACGTCAAGCTGACCCCCTTCGGCACGTTGGATGTCAGCTCGATCAAGGTCAAGTGATCGTGAGTCTCGAGACTCGTTGAACAACTGTCGGCCCGCTCGGTACCACACCGGGCGGGCCGACACTATGTTGAGCACTAGCACGCTTGACGCACCCGACTGTCCGAGGTCGCGATCCTCTCGGATGCGGTGCAGACCCGAAGGAGTGTGTGCGTGAATGGGTAAGTACGTTCTGCGCCGTCTGCTGCAGATGATCCCGGTCATCCTCGGCGTCACGTTCATCATCTTCGTGATGGTGTACGCGCTGCCCGGGGATCCGGTTGCGGGTCGTTGCGGCGAGCGACCCTGTCCCGCGTCCTACGTGGCCAAGTTCAGGGCCGAGCACAACCTGGATCAGCCGCTCCTGCTGCAGTACGTCAAGTACCTGGGCAACCTGCTGCAAGGTGACCTCGGCACCACCTTCACCGGCCGCGACGTGGCCCACGAGCTCCTCATCCGCTGGCCGACGACGGTCAAGCTGGCCCTGATGGCCATCACCATCGAGATCGTGGTCGGCATCTCGGCCGGCGTGCTCGCCGGCATGCGGCGCGGCAAGTTCGTCGACAGCCTGGTGACGGTCAGCACGCTGATCCTGATCTCCATCCCGATCTTCGTGATCGGCAGCCTCGCGCAGCTGATCTTCGGGGTGAAGCTCGGCTGGTTCCCCGTCACCTCGACGCAGGGCACCTTCTACCAGCTCATCCTGCCGGCGTTCGTGCTGGCGTCGATCTCGGTGGCCTACGTCGCCCGCCTGATGCGGACCAACCTGGTGGAGAACCTGCGCGCCGACTACGTGCGAACAGCGCGAGCCAAGGGTCTCTCGCACGGCCGGACGATCGGAGTCCATGCCCTCCGCAACTCGCTCATCCCCGTGATCACCTACATCGGCATCGACCTCGGCGCGCTGATGGGCGGTGCCCTCGTCACCGAGCGCATCTTCAACGTCAACGGTGTCGGCAACTTCCTCTATCGCGGCATCCAGCAGAAGGACGGATCGATCGTGGTCGGCACGATCACCATGCTGGTGCTGGTGTTCCTGCTGGCGAACCTCATCGTCGACGTGCTCTACGGCGTCCTGGACCCGAGGATCTCGAATGACTGAGCCGTCCGCAGACCTGGCCCGCGCCTCGGTGGAGCCGATGCAGCTGGATGCCGGCAGTGGTCCCGAATCCGTCATCCCGACGAAGGAGCCGACAGCAGGGATCGCGCTCGTTGGGCGCTGACGCGTGGCGCGAGCTGCGCCACCGGCCGATGTTCTGGATCTCGCTGGGCCTCATCGTTGTCTTCTTGGCCATGGCCGTGTTCCCTCAGCTGTTCACTGCGACGGACCCGAACTACGCCGACCTCAACAACGCGCGGCTCCCACCGTCGGGCGACGCCTGGTTCGGCTACGACGCCCAGGGCTACGACGTCTACGCCCGCACCATCTACGGCGCCCGGGCGTCGATCAGCGTGGGCGTCCTGGCCACCGTCTTCTCCCTCCTGATGGGCGCGGTGCTGGGAGTGGTCGCCGGCTACAAGGGCGGTTGGCTCGACTCGCTCATCGGCCGGGTCAGTGAGATCTTCCTGGCCATCCCTCTGCTGCTCGGTGGCATCCTGTTCCTCTACACGTTCCCGAACGACATCGACACCCCTTTCGGGGTGGCCGTCAGCAAGGTCGCCTTCGTGATCGCCATCCTCGCTTGGCCGACCATCACCCGGCTGATGCGGTCGAGCGTCCTCCAGGTCAAGCCGAACGACTACGTGCAGGCCGCTCGGGCGTTGGGGGCATCACCGCTCCGGATCATCCGATCGCACATCGTGCCGAACGCGATGGCCTCGGTCATCGTCGTCTCCACGATCAACCTGGGCGTCTTCATCGCGGTGGAGGCCACCTTGTCGTTCCTCGGTATCGGGCTGCAGCCGCCGATCATCTCCTGGGGCAGCCAGATCTCGGACGCGTCCGGGATCGGCCTCATCCAGACAGCGCCGCACATGCTGGTGTTCCCGAGCATCTTCTTGTCCTTGACCGTGCTCGCGTTCATCATGCTCGGTGACGTGGTCCGCGACGCCCTCGATCCGAGACAGCGATGACCCGGCGGACGATGAGGGGAATGCGATGAGTGCAGTCGAGGTGCTCAGCACCGACGGCGAGTGGCAGCCGCGCGACGGCGTCCTGCTCGAGGTAGACGACCTGCGCGTCGAGTTCCGGACCCGCGAGGGGGTCGCACGCGCCATCAACGGGGTGTCGTTCGACCTCCACGAGGGTGAGACGCTGGCGATCCTCGGCGAGTCCGGGTCGGGAAAGTCGGTCACGGCCCAGGCGATCATGGGCATCTTGGACACCCCGCCCGGCTTCATCACGGGTGGGGAGCTCCGCTACTGCGGCGTCGATCTGCTGAAGATGTCGGAGGACAAGCGCCGCCGGGTCCGCGGGCCAGAGATCTCGATGGTCTTCCAGGACGCGCTGAGCGCCCTGAACCCCGTCTTCCCCGTCGGCTGGCAGATCGCCGAGATGTTCCGCAAGCACCGGGGGATGAACAAGGCCGACTCGCTCGAGCGTGCCGTCCACCTGATGGAGCGGGTCTCGATCCCGGGCGCCAGGCAGCGGGTGAAGGCCTATCCACACCAGTTCTCCGGCGGTATGCGGCAGCGCATCATGATCGCCATGGCGATCGCGCTGGATCCCGCAGTGCTGATCGCCGACGAGCCGACGACGGCCCTGGACGTGACGGTCCAGGCTCAGATCATGAAGCTGCTGCAGGAGCTGCAGGAGGAGCGCAAGATGGGGCTCATCCTGATCACCCATGATCTCGGGGTGGTGGCCGACGTCGCCGACCGGATCGCGGTCATGTACGCGGGTCGGATCGTCGAGCGGGGCGACATCTTCGAGATCTACCGGCAGCCGGCGCACCCGTACACCAAGGGTCTTCTCGACTCGATCCCTCGGCTCGACCAGAAGGGTCAGACCCTCGCCGCGATCGGCGGTCTGCCGCCGAGTCTCACCGCCATCCCGGTCGGTTGTCCGTTCAACCCTCGCTGCCACTACGCCGAGGACGTCTGTCGCCAGGATCCGCCGCCCGCGCTTCGTGAGGTGATCTACGGTCGGTTCTCCGCCTGTCACTTCTCGGAGCTGTTGCTGGAGGGGAGTCCGGAACTGAAGGTGACGCAGACCGTCGAAGATGTCGAGAGGGCCGTCGAGTTCGATAGATATCCGGCCGGCGGCATCGACGGCCAGAACGACCCGACAGGAGCGCGCGAATGAGCGGCGAGGTGATCCTGCACGCGGAGGATCTGGTCAAGTACTACCCGATCCGAGCAGGGGTGTTCCGCCGGACCGTCGGTCATGTCAAGGCGCTCGACGGTGTCTCCTTCGACCTCCACAAGGGGGAGACACTCGGCATCGTCGGAGAGTCCGGTTGCGGCAAGTCGACGCTGGGCCGGATGCTGATGCGACTCGAGGAGCCGACGGCAGGGAAGCTCACCTTCGACGGGGTGGACATGTACGCCCAAGAGGGCGCCGCGATGCGTCGCCTGCGGCGAGATATCCAGATCGTCTTCCAGGACCCCTACACGTCGCTCAACCCGCGCATGACGGTCGGTGACATCGTCGGAGAGCCGTTCGAGATCCACAGTGACGTCACCCCCAAGGGCGGACGGCGCAAGCGAGTCCAGGAGCTGCTCGCCCTGGTCGGGCTGAATCCTGAGCACATCAATCGCTATCCGCACCAGTTCTCCGGCGGGCAGCGGCAACGGATCGGGATCGCTCGGGGGCTCGCGCTGAACCCCAAGGTGATCGTCTGCGACGAGCCGGTGTCCGCGCTGGACGTCTCGGTGCAGGCTCAGGTCGTGAACCTCCTGGAGGACCTGCAAGCGGAGTTCGGGCTGGCGTACGTCTTCATCGCGCACGATCTGTCGGTGGTTCGCCACATCTCCGATCGGGTCGGAGTGATGTATCTCGGCAAGATGGTGGAGATCGGCGACGAGGACCAGATCTACTCTCGGCCGACCCACCCGTACACGCAGGCGCTCTTGTCGGCCGTCCCGGTGCCCGATCCCACGCTGCGCAGCGTCCGGGAGCAGATCGTGCTGACCGGCGACGTGCCGAGTCCGGCCAACCCACCCAGCGGCTGCCGTTTCCACACCCGGTGCTGGAAGGCCCAAGACATCTGCAGCGTGGAGGACCCCCCACTGATCCCTCGATCGGATGGACAAGGTGAACACGACTCGGCATGTCATTTCGCCGAGCCGAAGGTCCTCATCTAGGAGCGTGGTCCAGGGGTCGCGCCGTCGGCGTACGGACGTAAAGTGTTCGCCGTGACTTCGGCCGATTCTCAGCAGCCGGCAGGAGGGCGCCCCGACCGGCGCCTGATGCTGGTGCATGCCCACCCCGACGACGAGTCGATCAACAACGGGGCCACCATGGCCCGCTACGTCGACGAAGGTGCCCAGGTCACCCTGGTCACCTGCACGCTCGGTGAAGAGGGCGAGGTGCTGGTGCCGGACCTGAGCCATCTGGCCGCCGAGCACGGTGACGAGCTGGGCGAGCACCGTCTCGGAGAGCTGCAGGAGGCGATGGCCTGTCTACGGGTGAGCGACTTCGTCCGGTTGGGGGGTGACCACCGCTTCCGCGACTCGGGCATGTCCTGGGCCGACGACGGCACGGCCACCGCCCGCGACAGCCTGCGCGAGGGCATCTTCTGGACCACGGATCTGCTGGCCGCCGCGAACGAGCTGGTGCCGCTGATCAGGGACCGCCGACCGCAGGTGCTGGTCACCTACAACGAGATCGGCGGCTACGGACACCCCGACCACATCCAGGCCCACCGAGTCGCGATGTACGGCTACCAGCTGGCGGCGATGCCGCACTACCGCCCCGATCTGGGGGCGGCGTGGCAGGTCGACAGGGTGCTGTGGACGACGATGAGCGAGACCAGGCTGCGCGAGGGTCTGCGGGCCCTCCGTGCCGCGGGCGACACCGAGACCTTCGGCGGCCTGGACCCGGAAGGACCGTCGTTCGGCCCGATGGCTGCCTCGGACGACGCGATCGCGGTGGAGATCGACGGAGGGCCGTGGGTGGCCCGCAAGCTGGACGCCATGCGGGCGCACGCCACCCAGATCACCGCCGACGGCCAGTTCTTCACCGGGACGGCGGTCCTGGGCGACACGATGTGGTCCCACGAGTTCTACCGCTTGGCGGCCGGCACGCCGTATCCCGATCCGACCAGCTGGGCCGACGACCTGTTCGCCGGTCTGAAGCTCGCGGGCTGAGGCTTGACCGCCAGGTCGGAGGAGTGGGCTTTGACCGCCGGGTCGGAGGAGTGGGGGTGACCGTCGGGTCGGACGAGTTCCGCCACGCCCTGGCGCACTGGGCCACGGGGGTGGCGGTGCTGACCTGTCGGCGGGAGTCGTTGCCCTACGCGCTGACGGTGACCTCGTTCTCGTCGGTGTCGCTGAACCCCCCGCTGGTGCTGGTCTGCATCGGGAAGCAGTCCCGCTTCCACGCCCCGGTCACGGCCGGCGACACCTGGGCGGTCTCGATCCTGGCCCGCGATCAGGGTGCTCTGGCGCGCCGGTTCGCTGCCCACGGCCGGGCGTACGCCACCCAGTTCGACGACGTGGCTACGACGGCGGCTCCGTCCGGCACGCCGGTCCTGGACGGCTCACTCGCCTGGCTGGACTGCCGTACGGCTGCCCTGCACGATGCCGGCGACCACACCGTCGTGGTGGGTGAGGTTGTTCACACCAGCCCGCTCACGACGGCGTTTACCACGGGTGAGGAATCGCCGCGACGGGACCCCCTCACGTACTATCGGGGGACCTTCAGTGACGTGTCCGTGCACTGATGTCTGTCCGCATGACCGCCGTCCGCAGGATCGAGGGGGTCGCGCCGCGCCCGGTCGGTCGTGCCAGAAACCGCCGAGTGCCGCCGACCCGGTGAGGTTAGTTCGTGAGCCAGTCCGATGGGTCCGCCGGGTCGTCTGACGGCAGCCAGCCACCGAGCTGGTCGTCCGACGACGCTCAGCCGCACGATCCGGACGCCACCCTGGTCCGGGGACCGCTGCCTCCGGAGCCGACCGACCCCTCGACCGCCGGCAAGCGGGCCGGCGTCATCGCCGCCCTCGTGGGTGGCGCTCTCCTCCTGGTGGTCGGAGCGGTCTATCTCGCGGGCTACCTGATGGCCGGCGACAAGCTGCCCAAGGACGCCGAGATCGCCGGTGTCGCGGTCGGAGGACTGAGCACTCGGGCGGCCACCGACAAGCTGCAGGCCGAGCTCGGTCCGCGAGCGACGGCGCCGATCACGGTGACCGCCGGGAGTCAGCAGGCGGAGGTGTCGCCCACGGAGGCCGGGCTCGGGATCGACTACGCCGCGAGCGTCGAGCTCGCCGGCGGCGGACGCAGTCTCGACCCGCGACACATCTGGCGGGTGCTGACCGGAGGGACCCAGACCGACGCCGTGGTGACGACCGATCAGCCCGCGCTGGACGCCTCGGTGGCGGCGCTGGCGAAGACGGTGAACCGCGAGCCCAAGGACGCGAAGCTGTCGTTCGACGGTGCCGAGGTCGTCCAGACCAAGGGCAAGGACGGGGTCGCTCTGAACGTCGACGATGCGTCCTCGGCCATCGAGGATGCTTACCTGAGCTCGGGTGGGCCGGTCGAGCTGCCGGCCGAGGTGACCGAGCCGGAGATCACCACGGCCGAGGTGGCGGCGCTGGCGACCTCGTACGCCAAGCCCGCGGTCTCGGGTCCGGTGACCCTGAAGGCCGGTGCTGCCGGCAGCTTCCAGGTGACCGCCGCCATGATCGGTGACTCGATCACGTTCGTCGCGGCCGACGGCACCCTGAAGCCGCAGCTGGACGCCGACAAGCTGCGCAAGGTCTCCGACGCCGCGGTGTCGACGGTGGAGCTGAAGAAGCCGAAGAACGCGACAGTACGGCTGGTCGACGGCAAGCCGAAGGTGATCGCCGCCGTCAACGGCACCACCCTCAGCGCCGCGAACCTGGCTGCCGCGGTCGAGCCCGTCCTCACCAAGACCGGCAAGGAACGGACCGGCGACGTCGAGCTGACCGGGGCCAAGGCCTCGTTCTCCACCGAGGACGCGGCGAAGCTCGGCATCACGAAGGTGACCGGCCAGTTCACCACCCAGTTCCCGTACGCGACCTACCGCAACGTGAACATCGGACGGGCCGCCGAGCTGATCAACAACACGGTGCTGAAGCCGGGGGACACGTTCTCGCTGAACGGCATCGTCGGAGAGCGGACAGCGAAGAACGGCTTCGTCGAGGGCTACATCATTCAGGGCGGCAAGTTCAAGAAGGAGCTCGGTGGCGGTGTCTCGCAGAGTGCGACGACCACGTACAACGCCATGTTCTTCGCCGGTCTCAAGGACATCCAGCACCAACCGCACACCCTCTACATCGACCGCTACCCGCCGGGCCGGGAAGCCACCGTGGCCTGGCCGACCCTGGATCTGAAGTTCCAGAACAACACGAAGTACGGCGTGCTGGTGCAGGCGTACGTGAAGAAGGCGACCCCCTCGTCGAAGGGGTCCATCACCGTCAAGATGTGGTCGACCAAGACCTACGACGAGGTCGACTCCTCGGCGCTGAAGAAGTCCAACTTCACCACCGGCCGCAAGATCACCGACAACGACCCCAAGTGCGAGCCGCAGGCCCCGGTCCAGGGCTTCACCGTCAACTACTCCCGGATCTTCCGCAACGACGGCAAGGTCGTGAAGACCGAGCCGTTCCGCTGGACCTACGCCCCCACGGACCGCATCACCTGCAAGTAAGGGGTGAATCTGAGAGCCCTCTGACTGCGCGGGTGCTGCATCACCCGCGCAGTCAGGTGGTTCTCAGGTGAGGACGGGCTCGGCCACACCGATCTGCTTGCCGGCGTCGGTGAGGACCTCGCCGAGGCGGTCGACGATCTCGTCCAGCAGGGCGGCGTCGGAGATCAGCGGCGGGGCGATCTGCATGACTGCGTCACCGCGGTCGTCGGTGCGGGCGATCAGACCGGCTTCGCGGAACCGCTTGGGCAGGAAGCCGCGGATCAGGTGATCCCGCTGGGTCTGGTCGAGGCGGGTGTCGTCGCTGTCCGCGACCATCTCCACCGCCCAGAAGAAACCGGCTCCACGGATGTCGCCGACGATCGGCAGTGAGCGGAGCTCGTTCATCCGGGACTCCAGGTGCGGAGCCAGCGACCGCACGTTCTCCAGCACCTGGTCCCGCTCGAAGATCTCGATGTTCTTGAGCGCGATGGCGGCGCTCAGCGGGTGGCCGGCGAAGGTGATGCCGTGCCGGAGCACCCGGCCGGAGCCCTCGGTCAGCGGTGCGGTCACCCGGTCGCGGGCCAGGACCGCTCCCATCGGCGCGTACGCCGACGTGAGGCCCTTGGCCACGCTGATCAGGTCCGGTGCCACGCCCTCGCGGGAGCTGGCGAAGAACTCACCGATCCGGCCGAACCCGCTGATGACCTCGTCCGCCATCAGCAGGATCCCGTAGCGGTCCGCGATCTCCCGCAAACCGGTCCAGTAGCCCGGCGGCGGGGTGATCGAGCCACCCGCGTTCTGCACCGGCTCGGCGATGATCAGAGCCACCTCGTCGGCGCCGGCGGTGAGCACCGCCTGCTCGACCTCGGCCAGCAGCCGGGCGCAGAAGGCCGTTGGGTCGTCACCGTCGGGCGCCCGGAACGGATTGGTGTTGCTGACGTGGCTGACCTCGATCGGCGCCGGACCGAAGTCGTCCTTGAACTTCGGGATGCCGGTGAAGGACAGGGCGCCGAGGGTGACGCCGTGGTAGGCCACCTGGCGGGCGATCGCCTTGCGGCGCTGCGGCTGGCCCAGCGCGACGTAGTGCTCCCGCACCAGCTTCCAAGCGGACTCGACCGCCTCGGACCCGCCGCTGGTGAAGTAGACGCGATAGTCGTCCGCCGGCGCCAGCGACGACACCTTCTCGGCCAGCTCCAGCGCCGCCGGGTGGGCGGTGGCCCAGTTGGTGTTGAACGGCAACGTGGTCAGCTGGCGGGTCGCCACCTCGGCCATCTCGGCCCCGTAGGAGTAGCCGATCTGGGCACAGAACAGACTGGACAGGGCGTCGATGTAGCGCCGGCCGTGGGAGTCGAACACGTACGGTCCCTCGGCTCGCTCCAGCACCAGCAGGTCGGCGACCTGGGGCTTGGAGAAGTGCAGCAGCAGGTTGTCCGCAGCCATCGCCTGGTAGTCGGTCACGATGCTCCTTCGTCGATCCGGCACGATGCCTCCGCGTCTCGATCCCTTCAGCATAGGCCCGTGACCCGTTGCCAGATCGGCACACCAGTGCCCCGCCGTGGACGGGCCGAGGGCCTCGCGGGAGGATGAGGCGTGGCAACCGTACGCGCGGCAATCACCCAGACGACCTGGACCGGGGACAAGGCGTCCATGCTCGACAAGCACGAGCAGTTCGCCCGGGACGCCGCGGCCGACGGGGCACAGGTGATCTGCTTCCAGGAGCTCTTCTACGGCCCCTACTTCGGCATCACCGAGGACGCCAAGTACTACGACTTCGCCGAGCCGGCCGACGGTCCGATCGTCCAGCGCTTCGCGGCGCTGGCGGCCGAGCTGTCTCTGGTGATGGTGCTGCCGATCTACGAGGAGGAGCAGCCCGGCGTCTACTACAACACCGCTGTCGTGGTCGACGCCGACGGGAGCGTGCTGGGGAAGTACCGCAAGCACCACATCCCGCACCTGGACAAGTTCTGGGAGAAGTTCTACTTCCGCCCCGGCAACCTCGGCTACCCGGTGTTCCGGACCGCTGTCGGACCGATCGGGGTCTACATCTGCTACGACCGGCACTTCCCCGAGGGCTGGCGCGAGCTCGGTCTGAACGGCGCTCAGATCGTCTTCAACCCCAACGCCACCAAGCCCGGTCTGTCGAACCGGCTGTGGGAGATCGAGCAGCCGGCCGCCGCGGCCGCCAACGGCTACTTCGTGGCTGCGCCCAACCGGGTCGGGCGGGAGGACAACGAGTACGGCGAGCTGGCCGTCTCCTTCTACGGCTCCAGCCAGTTCGTCGACCCGCAGGGCAACCTGGTGGGTCCGATGGGCAGTGCCAGCGACGAGGAGGTCGTGATCCGCGACCTCGACCTGGACATGATCAGACAGGTACGCAACGCCTGGCAGTTCTACCGGGACCGGCGGCCCGACTCGTACGAGGCGATCACCCGACCATGATCATCGACACCGTCATGATCGACTGCATCCTGATCGACACCGCCATGATCACCGGCTGCGGGAGGCTGCACCCATGAGCACGATCTTGATCACCGGGGGCACCGTGGTGAACGCCACCGGTACGGCGCAGGCCGACGTCCTGGTGGACGGGGAGAGCATCGCCGCCGTTCTGGCACCGGGGTCCCAGCTGCTGGGAGTCGACCTGGCCGGCTCGGTGGACCGGGTGATCGACGCGACCGGCCGACTCGTGATCCCCGGCGGCATCGACGCGCACACGCACATGGAGCTGCCGTTCGGCGGCACGAACGCCTCGGACACCTTCGAGACCGGCACCCGAGCCGCGGCCTGGGGCGGCACCACCTCGATCATCGACTTCGCCGTCCAGCGCTACGGCGAGCGGGTCGAGGACGGTCTGGGTGCCTGGCACGCCAAGGCGGCGGGCAACTGCGCCGTCGACTACGGCTTCCACCAGATCATCGGCGGCGTCGACGAGTTCTCCCTCAAGGCCATGGACGGTCTGATCGACGAGGGCATCACCAGCTTCAAGCTGTTCATGGCTTACCCCGGGCGTCTTCTACTCCGACGACGCGCAGATCCTCAAGGCGATGCAGAAGTCGGCCGAGTCGGGGCTGCTGACCATGATGCACGCCGAGAACGGTCCGGCCATCGACGTGCTCGCCGAGCAGCTCTACAGCGCCGGCAAGACCGGCCCGTACTGGCACGGCATCGCGCGGGCCTGGCAGCTGGAGGAGGAGGCCACCCACCGGGCGATCATGATCGCCGACGTGACCGGGGCGCCGCTCTACGTCGTCCACGTCAGCGCCCAGCAGGCGGTGGCGCAGATCGCCGCCGCCCGGGACCGCGGCCGCAACGTGTTCGGCGAGACCTGCCCGCAGTACCTGTACCTGTCCCTGGAGGACCAGCTCGGCGCCCGCAGCGAGGAGTGGGGGGAGTTCGAGGGGGCCAAGTGGGTCTGCTCGACCCCGCTCCGGTCCCGGGCCGAGGGCCACCAGGACGCCATGTGGCAGGCGTTGCGCACCAACGACCTGCAGATGGTCTCCACCGACCACTGTCCGTTCTGCATGAAGGAGCAGAAGGAGCTCGGCCGGGGCGACTTCCGCGCCATCCCGAACGGCATCGGCAGCATCGAGCACCGGATGGACCTGCTCTACCAGGGCGTGGTCACCGGTCGGCTCACCCTGCCGCGCTGGGTGGAGATCACCTCCACCACCCCGGCCCGGATGTTCGGTCTCTACGGGCGCAAGGGCGTGATCCAGCCCGGCGCCGATGCCGACATCGTGATCTACGACCCGAACGGTCACACCTCGATCGGGGTGGGCGAGGGCCGGACGCACCACATGGCCATGGACCACTCGGCCTGGGAGGGTTTCGAGGTGGACGGTCACGTCGACCAGGTGCTGTCCCGGGGCACGGTGCTCGTCGACGAGCGCGGCTACGTCGGCAGCAAGGGACACGGGAAGTTCCTGAAGCGTGACCTGAGCCAGTACCTGATCTGACGGGGACGGGAAGGAGCTGATCATGGACTTCGGGGTGGTGCTGCAGACCGACCCACCGGGCTGGCGGACGGTGCAGCTGGCCGAGCTGGCCGAGGCGCACGGGTTCTCTCACCTGTGGACGTTCGACTCGCACCTGCTGTGGCAGGAGCCGTACGTCCTCTACAGCCAGATCCTGGCCCGGACCCAGCGGCTGACCGTGGGACCGATGGTGACCAACCCCAGCACCCGGGACTGGACGGTGACCGCCTCGCTGTTCGCCACCCTGAACGAGATGTTCGGCAACCGCACGGTCTGCGGCATCGGTCGCGGCGACTCGGCCGTCCGGGTGACGAACGGGAAGCCCGCCACCCTGAAGGAGGTGCGCGAGGCCACCCACGTGATCCGCGAGCTGGCCAACTGCCGATCCGTGGACTACAAGGGATCCCGGTTGCAGTTCCCCTGGGCGCGCACCTCGTCGCTGGAGGTGTGGGTGGCGGCGTACGGACCGCTCGCCCTCAAAACGGCCGGTGAGGTCGGGGACGGCTTCATCCTGCAGCTGGCCGACGTCGACATCGCCCGCTGGATGATCACGAGCGTCCGCGAGGCGGCGGCGAACGCCGGCCGCGATCCGGACGCGATCACCTTCTGCGTGGCCGCCCCGAACTACGTGGGCGACGACTGGGCCCACATGCGCGACCAGTGCCGCTGGTTCGGTGGCATGGTGGGCAACCACATCGCCGACATCGTCGCCCGCTACGGCGACAGCGGGGCGATCCCGACCGCGCTCACCGACTACATCAAGGGACGGCAGGGTTACGACTACAACGAGCACGGGCGGGCCGGCAACACCCATGCCAGCTTCGTGCCCGACGAGATCGTCGACCGGTTCTGCCTCCTCGGCACGGCCGAGGACCACATCGCCAAGCTGAAGCAGCTGAAGGACATCGGCGTCGACCAGTTCGCCGGCTACCTCCAGCACGACAACAAGGAAGAGACCCTGCGCGTCTACGGCGAGACGATCATCCCCGCACTGCGCGAGCACGTGGTGGCCAAGGCCTGACTCACGGGTGCAGGCGGGCGCCCATGATGATCTTGTCGACGACGTTCCGCGGAGCGTGCAGACCCAGACCGACCAGATCGAGCTCAGATCCCGGCACGGCCGCGACGACGGCCCGGTTGTCGGCGTCGTGCCCGGTGCCGAACATGTCCCGCGTGTAGACCGCCGTCGGGACGGCTCGCTCGGCGGCCCGTCGGCGCGCAACCCGGAGGGTGTCGGCGCCGGCCTCGAAGATCAGGACCGGGACCCCGAGCAGTCGCAGGTACTGATGCCCGCCGGCGTCGGCGTACGGTTCGCCGACCAGCTCGGGGTGGGCGGCCGTGAGACCGCTGATCAGGCTGACCGCGTCGTTCTCAGCTCGACCTGCCTCGATCGGCGGCAACACGCCGCGCGGCGGCCAGGTCGAGCTGAGTTCGACGCACGCTGCCACACTGAGGTCAGCCGGCCAGGTGGCTTCGCTGGTAGCGCGTCGGGGTGGTGGCCAGCAGCCGGCCGAAGTGCCGGCTCAGGTGCGCCTGGTCGTAGAAGCCGGTGCTGACGGCGACCTCGACGGCCGGCTCGCCCTCCAGCAACCGGTGACGAGCCAGGTCGAGCCGCCGTCCGAGCAGGTACTGGTGGGGCGGGATCCTGTGCGTACGGGTGAAGGACCGGACCAGGTGGGCGGTGCTGACGCCGAGGGTGCGTGCGATCGCGGCGATCCCTTCCACACCGGCCGGATCGGCGTCGATCATCTCGCGGGCGCGGAGGGCCACCGTCGCAGCGGGCGGTTCCGGAGGGACCGTGCGTCCCGTCAGGTGCCAGCTCAGACGTTCCGCCACCGCCGCCAGCCGTGACTCGGCGGCCAGGTCGTCACCGGACGTCAGGTCCTGGTCCAACCGGGAGACCTGCTCCCGCAGCCCGGTGTCGGTGATCATCGGCTGGTCCACGCTCGGACCGATCAGCGCCTCGCCCAGCAACCGCTCGTCCAGGTAGATCACGCGTTTGCGGAACCCGTGCGTGGTCGCGGGGCGGCCGTCGTGCACGACGTGCGGCGGGAGCAGCGTGACCACCGACCGCTGGGCGGCGTGCCGCTGGCGGTCGAGCTCGTAGCCGATCAGCCCGTCGTCGACGATCAGCAGCGTCCAGGTGTCGTGGGTGTGAGCCGGGTAGGCGTGATCACGCCACTCGGCGTGCAGCACCTCGGCGACCCCCGCCACCGCGGGGCGCCAGGCGCGTACCCGATCACCGACAGCCACCTCGTCAGTCTGCCAGGGAGGGCTCGACCGGGTCAGTCGTCTTGGCCGGGCTGGGTAGCGTCTCGCCATGAGGAGCCGCTGGGGAATCATGCTGGCCGGACTCGGGCTGCTGGCCGCCTGCACGGTCGCGCCGGACACCGGGAGCGGCGCCGGCCAGGCCGCGAGCCCTCGCGGTGCGGCGACGGGTGGCAGCACCGGTCCGGACGGGCAGCCCTTCGTCATCGAGGAGATCGGCGAGCTGGACGAGCCGTGGGCGATGACCTTCCTGCCCGACGACCGCGCCCTGATCACCGGTCGCGGCGGCGAGCTGACGTTGCGGGCGACCGACGGGAAGCTGACCGAGGTCGACGGCACTCCCGAGGTGGCGTACGCGGGTCAGGGTGGTCTGGGGGACGTCATCGCGGCGCCCGACTTCGCCACCAGCAACACCGTCTACCTGAGCTGGGCGGAGTCCGGTGACGGCGGCTCCGGCGCGGCGGTGGGGCGGGCCACGCTGACCGGCGGCGACGACGCCCCAGCGCTGAGTGATCTCACCGTCATCTGGCGCCAGCCCAAGGTGAGCGGCAACGGCCACTACGGGCACCGGCTGGCGTTCTCCCCGGACGGCGCGCACCTGTTCGTGTCCTCGGGCGAGCGGCAGAAGATGGAGCCCGCGCAGGACCAGGGCTCCGAGCTGGGCAAGATCATCCGGATGAGCCCCGACGGTTCGGGCGCGCAGATCTGGAGCTCCGGCCAGCGCAACCCGCTCGGTCTGGCCTTCGACGGTGACGGCAACCTGTGGGAGTCCGAGATGGGGCCGCAGGGCGGTGACGAGATCAACCTGATCACCCAGGACGCCAACTACGGCTGGCCCCGCGCCTCCAACGGCTCGCACTACGGCGGGGGAGAGATCCCCGACCACGCGGCCGGCGACGGCTTCGAGGCGCCGAAGGTCTGGTGGAATCCGAGCATCTCCCCGAGCAGCCTGATGATCTACGGCGGCGCGATGTTCCCGCAGTGGCAGGGCGACGCCTTCGTGGGCGCCCTCTCCGGCCAGGCGCTGATCCGGGTGGCCCTGGACGGTACGGACGCCGAGAAGGGCGACCAGTGGGACCTGGGTGAGCGGGTCCGGGAGGTCGAGGAGGCACCGGACGGCTCGATCTGGCTGCTCACCGACGAGGGCAAGATCCAGCGGCTCAGCGCGCCCTGAGGCCTCAGCGGCTTGATCCCGCTGCGGCCGTCGCCTCAGCCGGGGGCGGCCAGATACCGGTAGCTGTGGTGGTCGACGAAGCCGAGCCGACCGTACGCGTCGTGGGCTGCGGCGTTCTCCTGCGCCACTTGCAGATAAGCGTTCCGGGCACCTTTTCGGGCGGCCCAGTGGCCGAGCGCGCGCATCATCGCCGTCGCCAGTCCACGACGCCGGTGGTCGGGCTCGGTCCAGACTGCGGCGATCCCCAGCCAGTGACCGCTGAGATGCCCCCGGGCGATCGCCACCAGCTCGTCCGCCACTGCCGGGTCGCCGACGGCGGCGAAGGCGCGGGGTGGGTGGCCCTCCAGGATCATCCGCAGGAAATCCGGCTCGACGGTCCGGTCGGCGTCGGGCTCGGCGTCGCTGCGGAGGTCGGCCTGGTGCAGACGGTTGGGCCGGCTGCGTCCGTACGCCCGTACCCACGCCTCGCTCAGGTCGCTCGGTCACGCAGATCCGCGGATCCGGCAGCCCGTCGCCCAGCAGGGTGGTCAGCCGGCACACGAGCACGTCGGTGACCAGGTAGGTCGGCATCCAACCGAGATCCCTCAGCCCGGCTTCCTCCGCAGAGCCGACGATGACCTGGGTCCAGGCGTCGATCCCGTGCGCGGCGGCGTACGCGATCACCCGTTCCGCCGCCTCGGGCAGCGGCCGGCCGGGGTCGCCGACCGCCAGCGTCGAGTTGGCCCGGGCGGTGAAACCACCGCCGGCCCGCAGCGTCCACTCACCGAGCGGCTCCTGGAGGGCGACCCAGCCGGGTCGAGCCACCCGCTCCAGCTCCGCGGGCGAGGTCCGGCCCGGGTCGGGACCACCGCGAGCCGCCGGGGCCCGGCGGCCGACGATGACCGAGCGCCGGTCGATCACCAGCGCGTCGGCCCGTTCCGGTGCGATCTGCACGGTGTCGTCGTCGACCGCGACGAGCCAGCCGACCACGTCGGAGGCCGACCCGTCGGGTTGTCGGCAGCGCAGCACCCACCGCTCGCCCACCTGTGCGCGGTCGAGGGCGCCGTCCATCACGCTGAGCTGTCCATCACGCTGAGCTGTCCATCACGCTGAGCTGTCCATCAGGTAGGGACCTCCCTCGTCCGTCAGCAGGAAGCGCGATACTAGGACGACAACCGTGTGACTGCAGTTGTCGGGCGCACCGATACCCGACCGACCCGACCCCCAGCGGTCACGCACCATGAACCGAGGAGAGTCACTCGTGACGTACGTCATCGCGCAGCCGTGTGTGGATCTGAAGGACCGTGCCTGCGTGGAGGAGTGCCCGGTCGACTGCATCTACGAGGGCAAGCGGATGCTCTACATCCACCCCGACGAGTGCGTCGACTGCGGTGCCTGCGAGCCGGTGTGCCCGGTCGAAGCGATCTTCTACGAGGACGACACCCCCGAGGAGTGGAAGGAGTACTACAACGCCAACGTCGACTTCTTCAACGACCTCGGCTCGCCCGGCGGCGCCGCCAAGATGGGTGTCATCGACAAGGACCACCCGCTGATCGAGGCGCTGCCGCCGCAGGAGACCGCGGAGTGAGTGGCGGCGCTCCTGCGGGGGCGCCCCGACGGAGTCTGACCTCGGCCCTGCCGGACTTCCCGTGGGACTCGTTGGCCAGGGCCAAGGCCCGGGCCGGCGCCCACACCGACGGCATCGTCGACCTCTCGGTCGGGACGCCTGTCGATCCCACCCCGGAGCTCGGTCGCCAGGCGCTGGCCGGGGCCGCTGACAGCCCCGGCTATCCACTCACCTCCGGGACGGGTCCGTTGCGGGAGGCGATGGCCGCGTACCTGACCGAGCGCTGGGGCGCCGTCGGTCTGGCGCCGAGCGCGACGCTGCCGGCGATCGGCACCAAGGAGCTGGTCGCCTGGTTGCCCACCCTGCTGGGACTGGGCCCCGACGATCTCGTCGTCTTCCCGACCATGGCCTATCCGACGTACGAGGTCGGAGCCCGGATCGCCGGTTGTCGCTTCCTGGCCGCCGACGACCCCGCGGAGGTGGCCGACGAGCGGCCTGCCCTGGTCTGGCTGAACTCACCCTCCAACCCGACCGGGCAGATCCTCGACGCGGGCGAGCTCCGGCGTCGGGTCGACTGGGCCCGCGCACGCGGCGCTGTCGTCGCCTCTGACGAGTGCTACGGCGAGTTCGGCTGGGACGCCGAGCCGGTCTCCGTCCTGCACCCGTCGGTCTCCGGCGGCGACTTGACCGGTCTGCTCGCCCTGCACTCGCTGTCCAAGCGGTCCAACCTGGCCGGCTACCGGGCCGGGTTCGTGGCCGGAGACGAGGCTCTGGTGGACGAGCTGCTGGCTGTCCGCAAGCACGCCGGAATGATCATGCCGCGACCCGTTCAGGAAGCCATGCGGGTGCTGCTCGCGGATCAGGACCACGTCCTCGAGCAGCGGGACCGCTACGCCCGGCGGCGGGCTCTGCTGCGCCCCGCCCTGGAGGGTGCCGGCTTCACCATCGACCACTCCGAGGGCTCGCTCTACCTGTGGGCCACCCGCGGCGAGGACGGCCGGGAGACGGTCTCCTGGTTGGCCGACCGCGGCATCCTGGTCGCTCCCGGCGACTTCTACGGTGCCGCCGCCGCCCAGCACGTACGGGTGGCGCTGACCGCCACCGACGAGCGGGTGGCCGCCGCCGCCTCCCGCCTGACCGCCTGATCCACGAGCAGAGCAGTGGACCGGGCGGTGACCCTCAGCGCACGGTGATCTTGACCTGCTTGGCCTTCGCCGGGCTCTCGGCAGCGACCCACGCCGGCAGGGTCATCGAGTTCGTGTCCCACTGCCGATCGGCGACCACCACCTGCAGGGTGCCGTACTGCGCGGAGTTCGCCACCGCGAAGCTCCCGTACGCCCACGCCAGGTCGACCGAGTCGGCGGTGATCGTCAGCACCTTGCCGTCCCGGGTCCCCTCCGCGGCGGCGCCGAAGGTCCTCGTCATCGCCGAGTCCAGGCCCTTGGCGTCGCCGTCGGCACCCGTACGGTCGAGGCAGGTGAACCCGGCCGGGGTCTGCCCGGTGAGGGTGCTGGCGAGCACCCGGGCGTCGGTCTCGTGGTCGCGGTAGGCCTCCGGATGGCCACTGATCTGCACGGCCTGGGCGACGTCGTTGATGTTCCGCGTCTGCCAGTTCTTGATCTTGACCAGGGCGCCGTAGAACTTCCCCGTGGCGTAGTAGGGATCCTGCAGCTGCTTCTCGGTTCCCCAGCCCTGGGACGGTCGCTGCTGGAACAGGCCCACCGAGTCGCGGTCACCGTAGTCGAGGTTGCGGATGTCGCTCTCCTGGTAGGCCGTGGCCAGGGCGATGGACGCGGCCCGCGGAGGCAGATCCCGCTTGATCGACAGGCCCGCGATGATCGAGGCGTAGTGCGCCTGCTCGAGGGAGATGGCCGTGGAGTTGTCGCCGGAGGTCGCCACGCAGCGCTGCTGTCCTGGGGCGGGAGCCGGCTGCCACCGGCCGGCGAACCAGGAGAAGCCGCCGACGGCGAGGGCGACCACGAGGGCGAGCAGCAGGACGGCGACGATGATGCACCCGCCGAAGCGAGCGTTGGAGGAGGGCACGGTGCGGCGTGTCGCCTCAGTTGGCGTGCAGCGACGCGTTCAGCTCGACCGCCTGGCCGGCCCGGCGCCGGACCTCGATGGCTCCGCTGACGGAGTTGCGGATGTAGAGAAGACCGTTCTGGCCGGACAGCTCGACGGCCTTGACCACCTGACCGCCGGGCAGGCTGACCTTGGTGGCCGCGGTGACGTAGAGGCCGGCCTCCACGATGCAGTCGTCGCCGAGGGAGATGCCGATGCCGGCGTTGGCGCCGAGCAGGCACCGCTGACCGACCGAGATCTGCTGCTTGCCGCCGCCGGACAGGGTGCCCATGATCGACGCCCCACCGCCGATGTCGGAGTCCTGGCCGACCAGGACGCCGGCCGAGATGCGGCCCTCCACCATCGAGGTGCCCAGGGTGCCGGCGTTGAAGTTGACGAAGCCCTCGTGCATCACGGTGGTGCCCTCGGCCAGGTGCGCGCCCAGCCGGACCCGGTCGGCGTCGGCGATCCGGACGCCGGTGGGCAGCACGTAGTCGACCATCCGCGGGAACTTGTCGACCCCGTACACCGTCACTGAGCCGCGCTCGGCCCGCAGCCGGGTCCGGACCGCCTCGAAGTCGGCGACGGCGCAGGGACCGGCGGAGGTCCAGACCACGTTGGGCAGCGACGCGAAGATCCCGTCCAGGTTGATCGAGCGGGGCTGGACGAGGCGATGGCTGAGCAGGTGCAGCCGCAGGTAGGCGTCGGCGGTGTCGGCCGGTGCGGTGTCCAGGTCGATGACCGTGCGGACCAGCTCGGTCCGGACCCCGCGGACCTGGTCCTCGCCGACCAGCGACGCGAGCCCGGCCGGCTCCGGGCCGGGGTCGGAGCCCAGGGCCGGGGCGGGGTAGTAGGTGTCCAGCACACCGGTGGCGTGCACGGTGGCGACACCCCAGGCGGCAGCGGTGCGGGCGGCGTCGGCGGTCTCGGCCGGAGAACTCATGGGCCCGAGGATACCGGCGTCGGTAGGGTGCCCAGCATGTCCGTATTCGACTGTCGCGCTCCGCGCTCCGCGGTCATGAAGCTCCGCAAGTCTCGCTCGTTCGTCGCATTACCGAACGACGAAAAGCGTGTCGCCCGATACTGCTCCTGCACTCGCGAGAGGCTCCGCACATGACCGAGGCCCCCGCAGACAGCGTCCGACTCGACCTCGCGGGCGATCCCGTCGAGCTGTTGACGACCTTGATCGACATCGAGTCGGTGAGCGGGAACGAGGTCCGGATCACCGACGCGGTCGAGGCGGCCCTGCGCGCGTACGAGCACCTCGAGGTGATCCGCGACGGCAACGTGGTGGTGGCCCGGACCCATCTCGGCCGGTCGGAGCGGGTGGTGATCGCCGGTCATCTCGACACCGTGCCGATCGCCGGCAACGTGCCGCACTGGACCGTGGGGGACGGCGCGGGGTTGGAGATCTGGGGCCGCGGGGCGTGTGACATGAAGGGCGGGGTGGCGGTCCAGCTGGTCTGCGCGGCCGCCCTGTCGGCACCGCGCCGCGACGTCACCTGGATCTTCTACGACAACGAGGAGGTCGCTGCCGAGCTGAACGGCCTGGGCCGGATCGGTCGCGAGCGCCCCGAGCTGCTGGCCGGCGGGTTCGCCGTGCTGTGCGAGCCGACGAACGCGCAGATCGAGGGCGGCTGCCAGGGCACCATGCGGCTGGTCTGCGAGCTGACCGGGGTCGCCGCCCACTCGGCCCGGGCGTGGATGGGGCACAACGCGATCCACGATGCGGGTGCGCTGCTGCAGCGGCTGGCCGAGCACGTACCGGCGCAGGTCGACGTCGACGGACTCACCTACCGCGAGGGTCTGAACGCCGTCGCCATCACCGGTGGCATCGCCGGGAACGTGATCCCCGACCGCTGCCGGATCGAGATCAACTACCGGTTCGCCCCGGACAAGTCGGCGGAGGAGGCGGCGGCGTACGTCCGCGGGGTGCTGCCCGGCTTCGAGCTGGAGGTGACCGACGTCGCCATCGGTGCCCGACCCGGCCTGGACCAGCCCGCGGCCGCGGAGTTCCTGGCCGCTCTCGGTGCGCAGGCCAGTGCGAAGTTCGGCTGGACCGACGTGGCCCGGTTCGCCGAGATGGGCATCCCCGCCGTCAACTTCGGGCCGGGCAATCCCAGCAAGGCCCACGCCGACGACGAGTTCTGCCCGGCCGCCGAGGTCTACCGGTGCCGCGACGCCCTGCTCGCCTGGCTGGGCTGACGCCCTGCTCGCCTGGCTGGCTCACGCCCGGGGGCGCCCGACTAGGGTCGCCTCGTGAGTGAAGAGATCCAGCCCTCCCGACCCGAGCAGGGCGCCCGGTCGGAGCAGATCGTCCGGAGCGGCCGCCGCGCCCGCTTCTTCCAGGGCCCGGTGATGCGCAGCGAGGACCAGGTGCTGCCGACCACCACCGACGAGCGGCTGCTCGACTCCCGCGGCCCGAGCGACTGGGTGCACACCGATCCGTGGCGGGTGCTGCGGATCCAGAGCGAGTTCGTGGAGGGCTTCGGCACCCTGGCCGAGCTCGGCCCGGCGGTCAGCGTCTTCGGCTCGGCGCGGATCCTGCGTGATCACCCCAGCTACGCCGCGGCTGTCGAGGTCGGCCGACGGCTGGCCGAGCGGGGTTTCACCGTGATCACCGGTGGCGGCCCGGGCATCATGGAGGCCGCCAACAAAGGCGCGGCCGAGGCCGGCGGTGTCTCGGTCGGGCTGGGGATCGAGCTGCCCTTCGAGCAGGGGCTGAACGACTACGTCAACCTGGGCATCAACTTCCGCTACTTCTTCGCCCGCAAGACGATGTTCGTGAAGTACGCCCAGGGGTTCATCGTCATGCCGGGTGGCTTCGGGACCTTCGACGAGCTGTTCGAGGCCCTGACCCTGGTGCAGACCCGCAAGGTCACCTCGTTCCCCGTGGTGCTGTTCGGCTCCGACTACTGGCAGGGTCTGCTCGACTGGGCTCGGGGATCGGTGCTCTCGTACGGCTGCATCGCCGAGCGGGATCTGGCGCTGCTCCAGGTGACCGACGACATCGAGGAAGCCGTCGCGATCATGGGCGACTCCCGCACCAAAGCCTGAGCCCCCCAGGCGTGGGACGACGTGGCACGATCGGGGGGTGGAGTGGTTCATCGCGGTGATCGTCGTGGCCGCGCTCGGAGTCGCCGCCCTCGTGGCGGCAGGAGGGCTGGGGTCGATGTCGGCCGAACCGACGCGGGACGTCTTCCGCCAGGACCTGCCCCTCGACCGGGTGCTCACCGGCGAGGATCTGCAACGGCTGCGGTTCGCCGTCGCCCTGCGGGGTTACTCGATGACTCAGGTCGACGACGTGCTGGACCGGCTCGGGGGCGAGCTCGCGGCGCGTGACCAGCGGATCGCCGAGCTCGAGGCGCAGCTCGGGGAGCGGGATCCCTACGCAGCGGTCGACACCAGCGGCGAAGCCCCACGGTGAGCGTCGACCTCCGCGTCTCGCACACCGTCCCGGCGCCGCCCGACGCGGTCTGGCCGGTGTTGGTCGACTGGGCGGGACAGGCGCGCTGGATCCCGTTCACCACCGTCAGGGTGGTCAGTGGGCACGAGACGGGCCTGGGGGTCCGCTGCGAGGCCCTCTCCGGATTCTGGTGGGGACGGCTGCCGGTCGGGCTGCTCGACCGGTTCACCGTGACCGCCTGGCAGGAGCCGTCCGCCGACGGGGGCGGCGTCCTCGAGGTGCTGCACACCGGGCCCTACTTCCGCGGACCGGGCACGTTCACGCTGGACCCCACCACCGACGGCGGCACCACGGTGAGCTGCACCGAGATCTTCGACGTGGTCGGCGGGGCCGTGCCGACCCGGCTCGCGAGCATCCTGCTGCCGGCGATGCGAGCGGGCTTCGCGACCAGTCTGCGGAAGCTGGGATCCGTCAGCCTCGCTGCCCGGTGAACAGCGGCACGCCCTTGGCCAGGAAGGCGTCGACCGCCTGACGATGATCTTCGGTCGCTCCCGTCCGGGCCATCATCTCCGCCTCGTACGCCAGCGCATCGGCCAGCGAGCTGTGCGCCCCGTACGCGACCGCCTGCCGCATCGCGGCGTACGCCTGGGTCGGACCCGTCGCGAGGCGACCCGCGACGTCGAGCACCCGGGCGTCGAACTCGGCGTCGGGGATGACCTCGGTCGCGATCCCCAGCCGCAGGGACTCCTCGGCGGAGATCGTGCCGCCGAGGTAGAGCAGCCGCAGCGCAGCCGTGGGACCCACCAGTCGGGGCAGCGTCCAGGAGCAGCCGGTGTCGCAGGACAGCCCGATCCGGGCGAAGGCCAGGTTGAAGCCGGCGCTCCCGGCGACCAGCCGGAAGTCGGCCAGGAAGGCCAGCGACGCACCCGCGCCGGCCGCGATCCCGTTCACGGCGGCGACCACCGGCTTGTCCATGGTGTGCAGCAGTGTCGCGATCGGGTTGTAGTGATCGATCACGGTGTTCGGCAGGCCGTCGGGGTCGGACTGCAGCGAGCGCGACGTGTTCGCGCAGGTCCTGTCCGACGCAGAAAGCCCGCCCGGTGCCGGTCAGCACGACGCACCGGACGCCAGGGTCGCGAGCGACCTCCTGCAAGGCATGCAGCAGCGCCTCCTTGCTGGCGAGGTCCAGGGCGTTCAGCGCCTCCGGCCGGTTGAGCCGGATGAGTCCTACGCCACCGAGGCGTTCGACCAGCACTGGTGTTGCGCTCATGCCTGCGGACTCTAGGGCACGGTCATGAGTCCGTCCCGAGCGCTCGTCGACCCTGATGGGTTCGGGTTGGCCAGGTGCGGGATAATGGCTTCCGATACGTGTCGGTTGACTACAGATGAGGATGCGCACATGGCTGCCATGAAGCCGCGGACGGGTGACGGCCCGATGGAGGTCACGAAGGAGGGCCGGGGGATCGTCATGCGAGTCCCGCTCGAAGGAGGTGGCCGTCTCGTCGTCGAGCTGAACGCTGACGAAGCCGCCGAGCTCGCCGGAGCGCTGAAAGAGGTCGTCGGCTGAAGCCGATCCCCTGCGTCTGACCACGGCCCCCCGCCCCAGGCGGGGGGCCGTGGCGCGTCTCGGAGAGAGGCAGCAGACTTCTGCGCATGTCGTCCGACCCGCATCCCAGCGTGACCAAGATCAACTCCCTGCTCACCGACGCCGGTCTGCCCGGGCGGGTTCGGATCCTGCCCGAGGCGGCGCCGACCGCTCAGGCTGCCGCCGACCAGCTCGGCTGTGCAGTGGGAGCGATCGCCAACTCGCTGATCTTCGTGACCGGGGACGGCGAACCCCTGCTCGTGATGACCAGCGGCGCGCACCGCGTCGACACGGTGGCCCTGGGCGAGCGGCTGAGCACGACGGTCGAGCGGGCGGGTGCCGCCTTCGTCCGGACGCACACCTCGCAGCCGATCGGCGGGGTGGCACCCCTCGGACAC
Organism: uncultured Actinomycetota bacterium; assembly: GCA_963794405.1. GTDB lineage: Bacteria > Actinomycetota > Actinomycetes > Propionibacteriales > Propionibacteriaceae > Microlunatus. The sequence goes on along the minus strand of CAWCDP010000009.1, from coordinate 661,566 downwards.
CCCGCGCCGATCCGCACCGTCGTCGACACCGACCTGGCCGCGTACGACGAGCTGTGGGCCGCCGGCGGCATTCCCCATGCGGTCTTCCCGATCAGCTACGTCGACCTCGTCTCGCTCACCCACGGCGAGGAGCTCCCGGTCGACTGACTGCCTTCCCGGTGAGCCGCTCGAGTTCGACTCATCGGCTCGAGGTGCGCGTCGAGCGTCTGACGGGAACTCGAGCGGATTGAAAAGTGGCTGGGTGGAACTCGAGCGGGATCGACGATGACAGTGGGGTCGGCTCGAGCCGGTCAGCGGCCGAGCAGGGCAAGCACCTCGTCGTCGCTGACCTGGGCGAAGTCGCGGTAGTGCTCGCCCACCGCGCGGAACGGGTCGGGTCGGCGCGGGCAGACCACGAGGTCGGCGAGACGTTCCAGCTCGCGGCAGGCGCCGGGTGCGCCCACGGGTGCCGCCGCCATCACATACGCTGCGCCCGCCTCGCGCACCGCGCCCACCGCGGCGCGCATGGTCGCTCCGGTGGCGAGGCCGTCGTCGACGACGATCACGGTCCGGCCGGTCACGTCGGGAGCCGATCCGAAGATCGCCACCCGCGCCTCGAGCTCGCGCGTCTCGGCGGCGGCGATGGCTCTCAGTCCGTCCTCGTCGAGGCCGATCTGGCGTACGACGTCGTCGTTGGTCACCCGCACCACGTGATCACCGAGGGTAGCGATGGCGCCGACGGCCAGCTCGGGCTGACCGGGGGCACCGAGCTTGCGGACCACCAGCACCGCCAACCCGACACCGAGGGCCTCGGCGACCGGTGCGGCGACCGGTACGCCACCGCGGGGGAGCGCCAGCACCACCGGATCGCGCCCTGGATGTCGCTGATGGAGCTGCCGCTCGGCCGCCAGCACGCGGCCGGCGTCGGCTCGGTCGAGGAAGCGCAGACGACCCGCCATGATCAACTGCTGATGATCATGGTCGACGGCGATCAGCCTTGGTGGACGGCGATCGCGGTGCGGTAGACGTCGACGGTCTCCGCGGCGATCTTGGCCCAGGAGAACTCGTCGATGCAGCGCTGCCGCCCGGCCCGGCCGAAGGCCGCGGCCCGATCCCGGTCGCGGGTCAGCGAGTTGATCTTGGTCGCCAGCTGCTGCTCGAACTCGGCCACCGCGGCGGGGTCGTCGGCCTTGGCCGGGTCGTACGGCACCAGGTAGCCCGTCTCGCCGTCCACCACCACCTCGGGGATGCCTCCGACCGCGGACGCGACGACGGCGGTCTCGCACGCCATCGCCTCGAGGTTCACGATGCCGAGCGGCTCGTACACCGACGGGCAGGCGAAGACGGTCGCCTGGGAGAGGACCTGGCGGACCTGCGCCCGCGGCAGCATCGACTCGACCCAGATCACGTTGCCCCGGCTCTGCTTGACGGCCGCGAACGCATCGCCGATCTGCTGCGCGATCTCCGGCGTGTCCGGGGCGCCGGCCAGCAACACCAGCTGGGTGTCGGGATCCAGGTGCTCGGCCGCCCGCACCAAGTGGATCAGACCCTTCTGACGGGTGATCCGCCCGACGAACACGACCGTGGGTCGATCGAGGTCGATGCCCAGCCCGGTGAGGACGTCGGTGCCCGGGTCGGGGGAGAACTCGTCGGTGTCGATGCCGTTGCGGACCACGTGCACCTTGTCCGGATCGAGGTCGCGGTAGGAGTCCAGGGTGTCGGTCCGCATGCCGGCACTCACCGCGATGACCGCGTCCGCCGCTTCGAACGCGGTCCGCTCGGCCCAGGACGACAGTCGGTAGCCGCCGGCCAGCTGCTCGGCCTTCCAGGGGCGGTGCGGCTCGAGAGAGTGCGCGGTCACCACGTGCGGGATGTCCTGCAACATGGCGCCGAGCATGCCGCCGAGCATGGCGTACCAGGTGTGGGAGTGGATGAGGTCCACCGGCGGGACGGCGGCGGCCATGGACAGATCGGCCCCGAACACCCGCAGGGCGGTGTTCGCCCCGTCGGGATAGGTCTCCGCGTGGGCGGTCGCACCCTCGCGCGGCTCGCCCATGCACTGCACGTCCACGTCGATCAGCTTGCGCAGCTGCGGCACCAGCTGGGCCACGTGCACCCCGGCGCCTCCGTAGATCGATGGCGGGTACTCACGCGTGAAGAGGGAGAGACTGAGTCGGTCACCACTGGCTGCACTCATGCTCGGCATCGTTGCACAGTGGTCACGGCGACGAACAGGGCATCGGTTCCGCTGCCTCCGGAGGGCTCGTCGTCGCCGTACGTGAGGGTGAACACAGCGCTGCCGGCCGGTGATCACCGTGAGACACGGAACCAGGATCTTGTCGCCCGGCGGGCGAAACGCCTAGGTTGAGGCCCGGGTCCGGTGGTGCCGGGTCCTGCCTCAACGTCGAGCAACGATAGGTTCAGCGCATGGCTTCCTCCCGTCCCAAGGTTCTCGCCATCGTCCTCGCCGGCGGTGAAGGAAAGCGGCTGATGCCGCTGACGATGGATCGGGCGAAACCCGCCGTCCCGTTCGGCGGCACCTACCGCCTGATCGACTTCGTGCTCTCCAACCTCGCGAACGCCGGCATGCGGCAGATCGCGGTGCTGACCCAGTACAAGTCGCACTCCCTCGACAAGCACATCTCGGTGACCTGGCGGATGTCCACCCTGCTGGGGAACTACGTGACGCCGGTCCCGGCGCAGCAGCGGCTCGGCCCGCGGTGGTACCAGGGCAGCGCGGACGCGATCTTCCAGTCGAAGAACCTGTTCGTCGACGAGGATCCCGACTACGTCGTCGTCTTCGGCGCCGACAACATCTACCGGATGGACGTCGAGCAGATGCTGGACGCCCACATCGACGGCGGCCTCGGCTGCACCGTCGCCGGCATCCGGGTGCCGCGGGAGCAGGCGACCGAGTTCGGCGTGATCGACGCCGCCGCCGACAACAAGATCAAGGAGTTCCTGGAGAAGCCGGCCGATCCGCCCGGTCTCCCCGACGACCCGAATGCGTCCTTCGCCTCGATGGGCAACTACATCTTCACCTGTGACGCGCTGGTCGAGTCGCTGTACTCCGACGCGGAGAACCTCGACTCGCGGCACGACATGGGTGGCGACATCATCCCGAGCTTCGTCTCGCAGGGGCAGGCCCAGGTCTACGACTTCACCAAGAACGAGGTGCCGGGCGTCAAGGACCGGGACCGCGCCTACTGGCGTGACGTGGGGTCGATCGACGCCTACCACGAGGCGCACATGGACCTCGTCTCGGTCGATCCGGTCTTCAACCTGTACAACAACGAGTGGCCGATCTGGTCCAACATGGCGCAGCTGCCCGGGGCGAAGTTCACCCTGGCCGGCACCGCCACCGACTCCATCGTCAGCCCCGGCTGCATCATCTCCGGCGGCCGCATCGACGACTCGGTGCTGTCACCGAACGTGCGGGTGGCCAAGGGTGCCGAGATCACCCAGTCGGTGATCCTGCAGAACGCGCGGATCGGCGAGGGTGCCAAGATCGAGCGGGCCATCCTGGACAAGAACGTGCTCGTCGAGCCGGGCGCCACCGTCGGCATCGACCTCGACGAGGACCGGGCACGGGGCTACACCATCTCCGCCGGCGGCATCACCGTCGTCGGCAAGGGCATCACCATCAGAGCGGTGTAGTCGTCACTCGCTGCTCCGCTGCGCGCCGACTGGGTCTGACTTCCCTCGTCGCGCGCAAACGGAGAAGCGTGTTTGCGCTCTCCTCAGTCCAGACAGACCCGGGCGCTTCGCTGCGCGGCCGCTCGCGACGAGAGCCGGAACTCGCTGCGGCTACCGCCGGCCATCCTCACACCTTGACGGCGACCAGGAGTCCGTCGCCGACGGGGAGCAGGGCCGGGCGGAGGGACTCGTCGTCGATGACCATGCCCAGGGCGTCACGGATGGCGAGCACCTCGTCGTCGTCGTCGTTCGGGTCGGCGACCCGGTCCCGCCGCAGGGCGTTGTCCACGGCGAGCACACCGCCGGAACGCAGCAACCGGATGCCCTGCTCGACGTAGGCCGGATACTCCACCTTGTCCGCGTCGATGAACACGAGGTCGTACGCGCCGTCACTGAGACGGGGGAGCACGTTCAAGGCGGCGCCCGCGATCAGCCGGAAGCGCTGGGTCGGGATGCCGACCGACAGGAACGCCTTGCGGGCGACGCGCTGGTGGTCGGCCTCGATGTCGACGCTGGTGAGGATCCCGTCGGGCTGCATGCCGGCGAACAGGGCGAGCCCGGAGACGCCCGACCCGGTGCCGATCTCCACCACTGCCTTCGCGCGCAGCACCGAGGCCAGGAAGGTGAGCGCGCTCGCGCCGCCCCGGCCGATCGCGGTGACGCCGAGTGGTCCGGCGGCGGCACGGGCCTCGGCGGCTGCCTCGGACTCGGCGACGAAGTCCTCGGCGTAGGCCCAGGACGCGGCCTTGGGAGCGGACTTCACAGCGGTCTTCGCGGGTACGGCGGTCACAGCGGTAAGCGTAGTGGTTGACGGCCCCGTCGACCTCCCGGGCGAGGTCGACTGAGCCTGGGGCGCCGGTCACACGACAGTGGAACACGGCTGAGGTCGGTGCCATCGGTGGGCGCCGAGGACGACATGATCTCCCGTTTCCGTCGCCCTCGTCGGGGCCTTCACGAGAGAATCCGCGGCCTAGGATGGTCCCCATGCCCCCCGTGCCCCCGTTCGGACGCCTGCTGACGGCGATGGTGACACCCTTCACCGACGAGGGGGAGGTCGACTACGACGGAGCGGCCGCTCTGGCCGGTCACCTGGTCGACGAATCGGCGCACGACGGGCTGGTGATCAGCGGCACGACCGGTGAGTCACCGACCACCTCCGACGCGGAGAAAGCCGAGCTCCTCCGGGTCGTGGTCGACGCGGTCGGCGACCGCTGCCACGTGCTGGCCGGTGTCGGCACCTTCGACACCCGGCACACCCTCGGTCTGGCCGCCGCTGCCGAGAAGGCCGGAGCCGCCGGGTTGCTGGTCGTCACTCCGTACTACTCCCGTCCGCCCCAGGCCGGACTGCTGCACCACTTCCGTACGGTCGCCGACGCGAGCGGGCTGCCGATCATGCTGTACGACATCCCGCACCGCTCGGGCGTGCCGATCGCCACCGACACCCTGCTCCGACTGGCCGAGCACCCGCGGATCGTCGCCGTCAAGGACGCCAAAGGGGACCTGGCGGCCTCGGCGCAGGTGATGGCCGCCACCGATCTGGCCTACTACTCCGGCGACGACGCTCTGACGCTGCCGTTGCTGTCGATCGGCGCGGTGGGCGTGGTCGGCACCTCGACCCACTTCAGCGGCCTGGGCATGCGGCAGCTGATCGACGCCCAGCTCGGTGGGGACCCGCCGGCCGCGCTGGACTGGCACCGTCGGCTGCTGCCGATCTTCACCGGCGTGTTCGCCACCCAGGGCTGCATCCTGGTGAAGGCCGGTCTGCGGCTGCAGGGGCGGGGGAACGGACGGCTGCGGTCGCCGATGCCGCCCGCCACGGATGCCGAGACGGCAGCGCTGGTGGACGCACTCGAGGCCGCCGGACTGCCGGCCGGGCCGATCGAGACCTGATCGAGACGCGGGATCGGGCCGCGGGGGGAACACCGCCAGCTGCTGAGACGTTGGCCACATCGAGGCCCTGCACAGGTTCCTGACAGGGTCGTCTCAGTGTCTGTCCAGGATGAACCGGTTGGATAGGAAGTCCGTTGGTGATCAGGTTGCAGGGGAGGGGACGCGTCATGGCTCGCTGGTCGACGCCCGTTGCTCCCCCCGCCGCTGTGGCGACGACCGCACCCGCCGGCCGATCCTGGGCGCCGCCCGCCGCGACCGAGTGGACGCCGCCGAGCTGGGAGCAGATCGTGCGCGATCACAGCGCACGCGTCTATCGACTGGCCTACCGCCTGACCGGCAACGCCCATGACGCCGAGGACCTGACGCAGGACGTGTTCGTCCGCGTCTTCCGCTCGCTGCACACGTTCCAGCCGGGCACGTTCGAGGGCTGGTTGCACCGCATCACCACCAACCTGTTCCTGGACTCGGCCCGTCGCAAGCAGAAGATCCGTTTCGACGGTCTCGTCGACGGCTCGGAGGAGCGACTGCCCAGCAGCTGGCCGACTCCGTCGGAGGCTCTCGCCGACGCCGGACTCGATCACGACGTGGCTGCCGCCCTCGCTGCGCTGGCGCCGGAGTTCCGGGCCGCGGTCGTGCTCTGCGACATCGAAGGTCTCAGCTACGAAGAGATCGCCGTTGTCCTGGACACCAAGCTCGGCACGGTCCGAAGCCGCATCCACCGTGGTCGCGCTCAGCTGCGGGCCGCGTTGGCCCATCGCCGGCCGACCGGCGAGCGGGCGCGCTATCTCGGCGTCGAGGTCGAACAGGGCGGCGCGCCGATGGCAGCCGGCCTCTCAGCACCGGGGTACGCGGGGCGTTCGTGAAGGCGCGGTCGTGCGCCGAGCTGGCCGAGCTCCGCTCGGCCTTCGTCGACGGCGCCCTGGGTGATGCCGACCGGGAGCGGCTCCTGGCCCATCTGGTCGGCTGCGGGCCCTGCCGTCGCGAGGTCGCCGAGCTGCGGCACGTGCGCTCGCTGCTGACCGGTTCGACAGATCCGGGACTGGCCCCCGTCGACCTCTCCCACCGACTCGTGTCGATCGCCGGTGAGGAGGCCACCGAGCCGCTGTGGACCCGCCCGTTCCGTCGGACGGCCGGTGGAGGCGTGCTGCCGAGCGAGCGCCACCAGATCCGGATCCGGGTGGTGGCCGGCGTGCTGGGGTGCAGCCTGACCGTCCTGGCGGTGCTGGGGATCGGCTACCTGTTCGCACCGACCGACGGCGCGCCAGTCGCCCTCGACCCCACCCACCGTGCGGTCGCCGAGTTCACCAGCGTGGTCTCGGCGTTCCCCCTCGACGGTCGGGTCAGCGCCGCCCTGCAGGGGAGACCGGCGAGCACCACCGCCCCTCAGCCCCAGTCCACGACGGAGCCCCAGTCCACGACGGAGCCCCGGCCCACCCCGGTGCGGCTGCCGGCGAAGAAGCTGACCGAGGTCAAGGCGACCAAGCTCCTCTTCCAGGCCGGTCAGTCCGGCGACGAGCTCACCTACTCCGCCACCCAGGTGGTCAGCCTCTCCCGTGACGACGAGCGGATCACCACCGTGATCCGGGTCGCCAGCGTCGGGGGGTCCGGCACGGAGCTCAGCCCCACCGGTTCGGGACACCACCCCGCCGGTGCCGCCACCTACATCGCGTCCGACTCCTCGACCCGGATGGCCGACGCCGACCTGATCGACCGCCTGGCCGACCGGTATGCGCTCCGCGGCTGGAAGGCGCAGTCCTACGGCGGTCGCGACGCGTACGTCATCGAAGCCGTGGAACCCGCCATCGCGTCTGCGGACGGGTCGCTGGACGGCGTGGCGGCCCGCTGGTGGCTGGACACCCGGACCGGGTTGCTGCTGGGGCAGGAGACGTACGACGGCCGCGGCAACGTGGTCGTGGCCAGCCGGCTCGACGATCTCCGATTCGACACGCCCGCTGCGCAGAGCTCGACGGTTGCCGCGCCGGTGGCCCGGACCACGGCGACCCTGACGCTCTCCCGGGCGGTCCAGCTGAGGCGCGACGGCTGGGTCTGCGCCGGGCAGCTCGCCGGTCTGCCCCTGCTGCGGCTGCGGACCGACCAGACCGGCGACCCCACCCTCGTCCACCTCGTCTACAGCGACGGGTTGACCACCCTGAGCGTGGTCGAGCAGCGGGGGCAGCTGTCCGGCGCGCCGAGCGGCAGCACGCACAGCGCGACCCTCGGTGCCTGGGTCACCGCCGGGATGCCGACCACGGCGACCTGGACCTCGGGCGACCTGGTCCTCACCGCCGTCACCGACGGTTCCCGCGAGACCCTGGCCGCCGCCGTGGCCGCGCTTCCGCATGAGGCCCGCCGTCAGCCGACTACGATGGAACGCGTTCGCGCGGGCTGGTCCCGCATCCTCGGTCGATGAGCGGTGACGAGATGGCTGACGAGGACCGCTCGGCGGCCCCCGACGACGGCCGCTCGCTGTCCGACGACAACCCGTCCGACTGGTTCTTCCGAGACCGGGCCGGCGGCGATTCCGGTTCCGACGCGGCTTCCTTAGGGCACGGACCCGGTCCCGATCAGCATCAGCCGGACCCCGATCGATACCAGCCTGACCTGTACCAGCCCGGTCAGGACCAGACTCGCCCGTACGGGTCCGATGCCGAGGAGACCCTGAGTCAGTACTACGGGCCGTTCGGCGGACCGACGTACACGGCCGCCGCGCCCACGCAGGCGCTCCCGAGCTACGCCCCTCCGCCGACCGGAGCACACCCGACCGGCTACCCGGTGACGGGTGGCCACCCACCTCAGGGTCCGCCGCTGAACGCCGCCGCCACGGCCCCGCCGGCCCCTGACTCGCGGCCGACCCGTCGCTCCAGGACCGGTCTCATCCTGCTGGTCGCCGCGCTGCTGGCCGCCCTGGTCGGCACCGCCGCCGGCTACGGAGGCGCCCGGCTGGCTCAGACAGGCGCCCCCGCGCTGACGCCGTCGAATCCGACATCATCGACGGCTCCCGCCGCGCCGCCGACCTCGACGGATCCGCAGCGGAGCCCGGTGCCGGCCGCACCCAGCCAGATCGACACCGTCCAGGTCGCCGCGTCGGCACTGCCGAGCACGGTGATGATCCGGATCGGCTCCGACGGTTCCGGCGCGACCGGATCGGGTTTCGTGCTCGACGCCGACGGCCACATCATGACGAACAACCACGTGGTCGCTGGCGCCGCCGACGGAGGCCGGATCACTGTCGTGTTCTCCGACGGGGCCCGGGTGGGAGCCGAGCTGGTGGGTCGCAGCCCTTCCTACGACCTGGCCGTCATCAAGCTCAGCGGGTCGCACCCGCTCACTCCACTGCCCGTCGGCGACTCCGACGACGTCGCGGTCGGCGAACCGGTGGTGGCGATCGGCTCGCCCCTCGCGCTGGCCAGCACCGTGACGCTGGGCATCGTGAGCGCCAAGAACCGACCGGTGGTGGTGAACTCCGACGGAGGTGCCGACTCACCGAGCGCCTACATCAACGGGATCCAGACCGATGCCGCCATCAACCCGGGCAACTCGGGCGGGCCGTTGGTCGACGCCGCCGCCCGGGTGATCGGCGTGAACTCGGCCATCCTGACGCTCGGTCAGAGCCGCGACACCAGCGGCAACATCGGCCTCGGCTTCGCCATCCCGATCAACCAGGCGATGGAGATCGGCAAGCTGCTGATCGAGGACGGCAAGGCGACGTACCCTGTCATCGGCGTCAACATCGGTCAGGCCGACCCCGACGGCGTCCGGCTCTCGCAGGTGGACAAAGACGGGCCGGCCCAGAAGGCCGGGCTGCAGGTGGACGACGTCGTGACCGCGATCGACGACCAGCCCGTGACCTCCGCCGAAGAGCTGATCGTGGCGGTCCGGACCCATCGACCGGGGGACCGCATCACCTTGACCTACGAACGTGGCGGTCAACAGAGCACCGCCGAAGTGACCTTGGGGAGTCGTGAAGGTTAGCGTGAGCGCATGTTCGACATAGGGGCACCGGAGCTGCTGGTCCTGGTGGTCATCGCGGTGATCCTGTTCGGACCGGAGAAGCTCCCCGAGTTCGCCCGCAAGGCGGCGCGCGTGATCAAGTACGTCCGGACGATGGCCGGCAGCGCCCAGGATCAGCTCCAGAAAGAGCTCGGGCCCGAGTTCTCCGACCTGGACGTCCGTGACCTCAATCCGAGGACCTTCATCCAGAAGCACCTGATGGACGACGTCGACCCGATCGTGGCCGACGTCAAGAAGGAGATCGCCGACTCCACCGCCGCTGGACGGACCGCGGCGGCGGACGTGACGGCAGCGATGGAGGACGTCAAGTCGTCCGCCCGGACGAACGGGTCCTCGGTCAGCGGTGCGGTCAACGGAACCCCGGTGGCGAGGGTGCTGACGCCGTTCGACCCCGACGCCACCTGAGCTCACACCAACGGCTCAGCGCCCGGTGGGGGCCAGTCCCAGCTGCCGACCGGCGAGCCCGCGTCCGCGGCCGGCGAGTCCCTTCGCGATCTCGGTCAGCACCGCACCTGCGGCGGAGTCGCCGTCACCGGCGGTGACCGGTACGCCGTCGTCCCCGCTCGCTCGCAGCGTCGGATCCAGTGGCACCTGACCGAGGAGCGGCACCGGGTAACCCAGCCGGGTGCTGAGGGTGGCGGCCACGTTCTCGCCTCCGCCGGAGCCGAACACGTCCACCCGGTGGCTGGTGCCGCAGTCGGGGCAGCTCACCTCGAGATAGGCCATGTTCTCGATCACGCCGATCACCCGCTGGTTCATCATCGAAGCCATCGTGCCGGCCCGCTCGGCGACCTCGGCGGCCGCCTGCTGGGGGGTCGTCACCACGATCACCTGCGCATTCGGCAGCTTCTGACCCAACGAGATCGCCACGTCCCCGGTGCCGGGCGGCAGATCGAGCAACAGGAAGTCCAGGTCGCCCCAGTAGACGTCGGCCAGCATCTGCGTCAGGGCCCGATCCAGGATGGGGCCGCGCCAGGCGACCACCTGATCGCGGCTCGGCTTCAGCATGCCGATGGAGATCGCCTTCAACCCGTTGGTCGGCACCGGCATGATCATGTCCTCGACCGCGGTGGGCCGGGCGTCGGCGACCCCGAGCATGGCCGGCACGGAGTGCCCGTAGATGTCGGCGTCCAGGATGCCGACCGTGCGTCCCAGGCGCTGCAGGGCCATGGCCAGGTTCACGGTGACCGAGGACTTGCCCACTCCGCCCTTGCCGGAGGCGATCGCGATCACGGTGGTCAGGGAGTCGGGCTTGGCGAACGGGATCTCCCGATCGGCCTGACCGCCCTTGAGCTGGTCGCGCAGTCCGGCGCGCTGCTCGTCGCTCATCACCCCGAGGTCGACCTGCACCGAGCTCACGCCCTCCACGGTGAAGGCCGCGGCGGTCACGTCACGTCGCAGGGTGTCCTTCATCGGGCAGCCGGCCACGGTCAGCAGCACCTCGATCCGAACCTCACCGGGGCTGGTCTCGTCGAGGGCGGCCACCATGCCCAGCTCGGTGATCGGCCGTCGGATCTCGGGGTCGTCGACCCGGGTCAGGGCGTCGCGGACGCGGTCAAGCAGGGGGTTTGCAGTAGAGACGGGCACCGGACCAGGTTAGTTCGCCCCGCCCGGACCGGCCGACGCGTGTGGCCGACGTGACATCTGTAGGGGGAGCGCGGCCAGACCGCGACCTGAGAGAATGCCGACTCCGCGCGTGCTGCAACACCAGCGGAGTGGGGAAGTTCTCAGGCGCTCGGTCTGCTCGGCGAGGGGGCGGCGTCAGCAGACGGGGTCGGCCAGGATCTCGCGCAGCACCCGGCGTGCCTCGTCGGCCGCCGGCACATCGGTCTCCCGACTTCCTGACACCGTGATCAGGGCCTTCCACAGGCCCCAGCCCCGACCGCGCGCCCAGGTGTCGTCATCCAGGCCGAGGGTGTCGCGGAACTCCCTACGGCTGTCGCCGGACAGCAAGGTCCAGGCCAGCACCACGTCGCAGGCCGGGTCGCCGATGCCGGTGGTGCCGAAGTCGATCACCGCCGCCAACCGGCCCTCACGGACCAGCAGGTTGCCGAAGGCGATGTCCCCGTGGAACCAGACCGGCGGACCCGACCAGGTGCTGGCGACCGCGGCGTCCAGGATCGCCGCGGCCGCCGCCTCGTCGATCTCGTCGGCGACCGTGGCCAGCGCCGTCCGGGCCTCCTCGAGGTAGTAGGTCAGCGGGCCGCCCCGCCACCAGTTGTGCTGCCCGGGCAGCGGACCGCCGGTCGCGTCGCAGGCCCGAAGCGCCACCAGGAACTCCGCCACCGATCGGGCGAACGCGACCTGGTCGTCGATCCGCTCGGGGGTCGCCGTCACTCCGTCGAGCCAGGCGTAGACCGACCAGCTGTGCGGGTAGCCGAGGGCGGGCGACCCCTGGGCGACCGGCCGCGGGATCGGCACGGGCAGCCGGGGCGCCAGCAGCGGCAACCAGTGCTGCTCCTTGCGCACCTGCTCGGCGTAGAACCGCGAGCGCGGCAGGCGGACGGTGAGCTCGTCACCGAGCCGGAAGGTGCGGTTGTCCCAGCCGCTGTGCTCCACGTCGGTGACGGGCAGATCCGCCCACTGCGGGAACTGCAGGGCCACCAAGCGTCGGGCGAGGTCGCGATCCGGCGGCTCCTCCGTTGTGCTCACCGCGCGAGCGTCCTCACTCAGCTGGTCCGTTCACGGTCGCGTTCCTCCTCGTCCAGGTCGGCCAGGATGGAGCGCAGCTCAGTGCGCAGCTCCGAGCGCAGGTAGTCGCGGGTGGCCAGCTCGCCGACCGACATCCGCAGACCCGCGATCTCCCGGGCCAGGTAGTCCATGTCCGCCCGACTCTGAGCCGCCTGCTCGCGGTCGCGCTCGATCGCGACCCGGTCCCGCGACTCCTGTCGGTTCTGGGCCAGCAGGATGAGCGGGGCCGCGTACGAGGCCTGCAGCGACAGCACCAGCGTGAGGAAGATGAAGGGGTACTCGTCGAACCGCGGGCGCGGTGGGCCGAACGGCAGGTTCCAGAGCACCCAGCAGATGATGATGACGGTCATCCAGGCCAGGAACCTGGCCGTGCCCATGAACCGGGCGAACCCCTCGGCGAAGGCGCCGAAGGTGTCGGTGTCCCAGCGTGGGCGGGGCAGGATGGACCGCTTGCGGCGCCCGGGGGTGCTCAGCCGCTCCGGCTCGCGCTCGGCCCTAGCCACGGCTCACCGAACGCCCGCGGGATCGGCCGGCACCCAGCGTGGCCTGAGCGGAGAGGGCATCCAGCTGGGTGCCACGCCAGTCGGGCGGGAGCACGTGGTCGAGCACGTCGTCGACGGTGACCGCACCGAGCAGCCGACGGTCGCCGTCGAGGACCGGGGCGTTCACCAGGTTGTAGGTGGCGAAGTAGCGCGAGACGATGTGCAGCTTCGTGGCCGCCTGCAGTGGTTCGAGGTCGGAGTCGAGCAGCGCCGACACCAGGGTCGATGGAGGCTCCCGCAGCAGGCGCTGGAAGTGCACCCCACCGATGTACCGGCCGGTGGGCGTCTCCAGCGGGGAGCGGCACACGTAGACCATGCAGGCCAGGGCCGGCGTCAGCTCGGCGTCGCGGACCTTCGCCAGCGCGGCGGCGACGGTGGCGTCCGGCGCGAGGATGATCGGCTCGGGGGTCATCATGCCGCCGGCGGTGAAGTCCTCGTAGATCAGCAGCCGTCGGACGTCCTTGGCCTCCTCCGGCTTCATCCGGTTCAGCAGCCGCTCGGCGACCTCGGGTGCGAGCTCGCCGATCAGGTCGGCGGCGTCGTCGGGATCCATCTCCTCCAGCACGTCGGCCGCCCGCTCGGGGTCGAGTCCCTGGATGATCTGGACCTGCTCGTCGTCAGGCAGCTCCTCGAGGGCGTTCGCGAGCCTCTCGTCGTCGAGGGCGTTGGCGACCTCGGTGCGACGCTCGGAGCTCATGTTGTGCAGCTCGCGGGCGACGTCGGCGGGCTTCATGTCCTCGAGCTCGGCGAGCAGGTGCTCGGTGCCCTGGAAGGTGTCGTCGAAACCGCTGATCCGCACCTCGTCCCAGTCCAGGATGGTGACGTGACCGCGGCGGCCGAAGGCGCGGGGCCGCGCTTCCCGGATGGCCACCTCGCTGAGCTCCCACTCGTGCACCCGGGTGGCCTGCATGGCCACGTCGAACACCACGGCGGGGCTCTGTCGGTCGATCCGCTCGGCGGCCTGGTCGAAGAGGTCGTCGATGACCAGGATCTCGGACTCGCGACGCTCGAACCGGCGGGTGTTCACGACGCCCGAGATCACCACCTGGGTGGGATCGACGTTGCGCACCCGGGCCATCGAGATGAAGATCCGGTGGCGGGCGAACAGCTCGACCAGCAGTCCCTTCACCCGAGGTGGCCGTCCGTCGGCCCGTCGTTGCACGATGACGTCGCGGACCCGCCCGAGCTGGTCGCCCGCCACGTCGAGGACAGGCAGGTTCTTCAGCCGGGAGATGAACACAGAGCTCTCTCGCGACGCCACGGCCCCACGGTATAGGCCGGATCTCCCCACCGACGTACGCGAGCGGGAGACGACGGCGGACGGCAGTGTCCGCACCCACGCTTACACTGTAAAAATGAGTGAGTTCGCATCAGAAGGTTCCCAGGCGGCCGACGAAGAGGTGGCCTTCATCGGGGCCAGCCCCGACGATCCCGCGCCCGGTGGCGACGACAGCATCAAGGACCCCAGCGACTGGGTGAGCGGTGACGACCCGATGACGGACTCGCAGCGCTCCTACCTGGATTCGCTGGCCCGACAGGCCGGCGAGACGCTGCCCGCCGACATCAACAAGGCCGAGGCCTCGGAGCACATCGACCGCCTCCGGTCCAAGCTCGACCTCGCCAAGGACTGAGGCCTCGAGCGGCTGTGGCGACGGGGGACAGCGGCGCCGGTCACGTGACCGGTGCTGAGGATCGCGCTACCGCGGGCGATCCCGGGACATCGGGCGACCGGTGTGCGATCAAGGACCTGTGCATCGACGTCACCGACCCCTCGGCGATGGCTGCCTTCTGGGCGGCGACCCTGGGGCTGGTCCCGACCGAGCTGGACGGTGGGCTGCACCGGCTGGACGACGGCGTCACCCAGCACAGGGTCTGGATCAACCCGGTGCCCGAGGCGCGGACGGTCAAGCAGCGCGTGCACCTGGATGTCCTGGTGGCCGACGTGGCGGAGCTGGTGGTCCGCGGCGCCCGGAGGCTCGACGAGCTGCCGCACTGGACGGTGCTCGCCGATCCCGAGGGCGGCGAGCTCTGCGCCTTCGTCCGGCCGCCGGAGCGGCTCACGGCGTACCGTCTGCTCGAGGTGGTGGTCGACGCCGTCGATCCGGAAGCCATCACCGCGTGGTGGGCTGACCGGCTCCAGCGCACGCCGCGCTCCAGTGACGACGGCTCGTTCTGGTGGCTCGACCCCGGTCCTGGGGTGCCGGTTGCCTGGGTCTTCCAAGCCGTTCCCGAACCGAAGTCGGTGAAGAACCGGATCCACTGGGACGTGCTCGGCGAGACGGACGGTTTGGTCGGCGCCGGAGCGACGCTGGTGCGCGGTCGCGGCGACGGGCGCCACTGGGACGTGCTCGCCGATCCGGAGGGCAACGAGTTCTGCGTCTTCCCGCCGGGCTGATCCTGGGTTACTGTTCCCACCAGCTCGGGGGAGCGCAACTCAAGGAGTTCTTCGGTGTCCAGATCACTTCCCCATCTGGGCGCGATGCGCACCGCCAGCGGGTCCCCGCGCCGGATCATCGCCCCGAGCTCGCCCGTCGTCGCCCCGAGATCACCAGCTCAGGCTCGCAGGTCGCCCGTGGTGGCCTCGAGATCGTTCGTCGTGGCCCTGGGCGTCGGGCTGGTGATCGCCGGCGCCGGACTGGTCGTGCCACCCCAGCAGCTCACCGGGGCGGCAGCTGCTCCGATCACCGACAAGGCGCTGGCCACCAAGCTCGCCTCGGTGCTGAACGACTCTCGGGTGACCAAGGGACGTACGTCGGCGGTGGTCTACGACGCGGCCACCGGTAGCGAGCTGTTCCAGCGCAGTGGCAGCCGGGCGACCATGCCCGCCTCGAACACCAAGATCGTCACGGCGGCCGCGGCGATGCACACGCTCGGACCCGACTACCGCTTCCAGACGCAGGTGATCAGCCGGGCCAAGATCACCGGGAGCACGTTGGACGGGCGCCTCTATCTCAAGGGCTATGGGGACCCGACGGCTCAGGTGGGTGACTACGCCGCCCTCGCCAGGCAGGTCCGGGCCGCCGGGATCCGAACCGTGACGGGGAAGCTGGTCGTCGACGCCTCCTACTTCGACAGCGTGCGCTACAACCCGACCTGGCGCACCAGCTACGCCGACGACTACTACGCGGCCGAGATCTCAGCGCTCACGCTGGCGCCCAACGCCGACTACGACTCCGGCACGGTGATCATCAAGTACCGGGCGGGGTCGGTCGGCAAGAAGGCCAAGATCACCACCAGCCCGGCGGCCGCGGCCTCGTACCTGAGCCTGCAGAATCTGACCACGACCGGCAGGAAAGGCACCTCGACCAGCTTCTCGGCGAGCCGGGCCCAGGGTGCGAAGACGATCACCCTCCGAGGGCGGGTGCCCAGTGGTCGCTCCGGCAGCCGGTTGATCACGGTGAACCGTCCGGACCTGTACGCCGCCGCCGTCTTCCGGGCGGAGCTGAAGAAGGCCGGTGTCACCGTCCGCGGCGGAACCACGTCGCTGGCCACGCCGGCGAGCAAGCGCACGGTGATCGCGACCGACTACTCGATGAGGTTGTCGCAGCTGCTGGTGCCGTTCCTGAAGCTCTCCAACAACATGCACGCGGAGGCGCTGACCAAGGCGATGGGGGCGAAGCGGTCCGGGGCGCCGGGCACCTGGTCGAACGGACTCGCCGCCACCCGGGCGTACCTGACCGGGGCCGGGGTCCCGGTGAGCGGGGTCTCCCTGTCGGACGGCTCCGGCCTGACCCGGGCCAACACGCTCACCCCCCGGGCCCTGGGCACCCTGCTGGTGAACGTACAGCGGGAGCGATGGTTCCCGGCCTTCAAGACCGCGTTGCCGGTGGCCGGCAACACCTCCCGCATGGTCGGCGGCACCCTGCGGCACCGGATGAACGGCACCCGGGCCGCCAACCACGCGTGGGCGAAGACCGGCTCCCTGACCGGGGTCACGGCCCTCAGCGGCTACGTCCAGGGCAGGGATGGACGGCTCTACACCTTCGCGATGCTCAGTGAGTACTCCGGCAGCACCCCACGACCGGTGGAGGACAAGCTGGTGGTCACCCTGGCCGGCTGGCGGCGATAGACCACCGGGTCGCTGATCGGCGTCGGGCGGGCAGGGCACGGGTAGACTCGGAGCCACACATCACGTCAAGAGGTGGACCAATGTCCTTCCAGCGTCCGCAGCCCGGATCGATGTTCGAGCTCGAGTTCCCGCAGTCGGTGGGCATCTTCAACAGCTACGCCGATGCCCAGAAGGCGGTGGACTACCTCGCCGACGAGAACTTCGCGGTGCAGAACCTGGCCATCGTCGGCACCGAGCTCAAGTCGGTGGAGCGGGTGCTGGGTCGGCGAAGCTGGCGCACCGTCCTGTCGTCCGGGGTCTCGTCGGGGATCTCGACCGGTCTGCTGGTCGGCCTCGTCATGCTGATCTTCACCCGCCCGGCCAGCGTGCTGGTGCTGCTGCTCAGCTGTCTGGCTCTCGGCGTGGCCATCGGGCTCGCCTTCGCGGCGGCGGGTTACGCCATGACCAGGGGCAAGCGCGACTTCACCTCGGTCACCCAGACCGTGGCCACGAAGTACGAGGTCCTCTGCGAGCACAAGGTGGCCGCCCAGGCGCGGGAGATGCTGCACCAGCTCCCCGGAGCCCGCGCCGCCGCCTTCGAGTGAGAAGTTCTGCACCGGAATCCACACGTCCTGTGGTTTTCGGTGCAGAAGTCGAGTGATGCTCGCCGTCGGGCGATCACGGCCGCTCGCGCTCAGGAGAGCAGCGGTCGGAGTCGCCCCGCCAGCTCGACGGCCGACTCGATCTCGGCGCGCCGGATCGAGACGCTCTCCACGTTGAAGCCGTACGGGATGCCGAGCCGCCGACAGAAGCCGGCAAGGGTCTCGGCACCCGAGAGGCACTGCTCGAAGCTCACGTGGAGCGGGTCGTCGGCGTACGTGAGCTCGTTCTGCAGCCAGCGCGGCACCCGGACTCCGAGCCACTGCAGGAAAGCCAGCGTCTTGACCGAACCGCAGACGGCGAGGGTGAAGATCACCGGTCGCGGCGCGATGCCACGCTCGGCACAGGCGTAGAAGTAGTCCGACAGCACGCTCAGCGTGCCGTCCACGTCGTAGATCACCTGGCTGACGAAGAACGCGCAGCCGGCTTCCTGCTTGGCCAGCATCCGGAGATGCTCGTCCCCCCGTCCGGTGTGCCGCTCGGTGATCATCACCCCGCCGACGGCCATCTCCGGTCGCAGCGTGCGCCGCAGCCGATGCGCCTCGCCGAGGTGGGTCCGCACGTCCTTGGTGCTGGAGGTGGCACCGACGAAGACACCCAGCTGCCGCCCCGGGTCCAGCGCGGCCAGCCAGTCACCGAGCTCCTCGGGCGGGTACTTGCCGATCGCTCGGTAGACGACCACCGGCTTCGTCCACCCGGTGAGGTGCTCGGTGTAGAAGGTGGCCGGGTCGCAGGTGGGCAGGTACGGGAACGGCCGGTCGTCGGCGATCCGATCGCTCTCGTCGTCGATGTCGTACAGGATCAGGCCGTCGAGATCGAGCGATCCGAGGCGGGCCAGGGTCCGCTCGGCGATCCGCGCGCGGTCCGTGCGGTCGGTGCTCGACTTCGGCGGCGTGATGCCGAACAACAGGATCCCGCCACGACCCTCGGCGACCAGCGTGGGCAGGCTCGGTCGGGAGTCGCCCTCAACCATCGGGTAGCAGGGTGGCCATCCAAGCCTCGACGTCGGTGCTGGACCGGGGGAGACCGGCGGACAGGTTCTCCGCACCGTCAGCGGTGATCACGATGTCGTCCTCGATCCGTACGCCGATGCCCCGCAGGTTCGCCGGCACCAGCTCGTCGTCGGACTTGAAGTAGAGACCCGGCTCGACGGTGATGACCATGCCCTCGGCGAGGGTTCCCTCGCGGTAGTTCTCCCGCCGGGCCTGCGCGCAGTCGTGCACGTCGATGCCGAGGTGGTGCGAGGTGCCGTGCACCATCCAGCGGCGGTGCTGGCCGCCCTCGGGGGACAGGGACTCCTCGGCGCTGACGGGGAGCAGGTCCCACTCCTCCAGCTTGCGGGCCAGCACGGCGATCGCCGCGGCGTGCACGTCGGAGAACTTCGCCCCCGGCTTCGCGGCGTCGATCCCGGCCTGCTGCGCCTCCAGCACCGCCTCGTAGACCATCCGCTGGTCGTCGCTGAACCGGCCGTTGACCGGCAGTGTGCGGGTGACGTCGGCGGTGTAGAGGGTGTCCAGCTCGACCCCGGCGTCCAGCAGGAGCAGGTCGCCCTCGCGCAGGTCGCCGTCGTTGCGGATCCAGTGCAGGGTGCAGGCGTGGTCCCCGGAGGCGGCGATGGTGTCGTAGCCGACCGCGTTGCCGGCATGCCGGGCGTGCAGCCCGAAGACGCCCTCCACCCAGCGCTCGCCCCGGCCGCGGCGGACCGCCTCGGGCAGATCGGCGACCACTGCGGCGAAGCCCTCGGCGGTCTCGGCGCAGGCCTGCCGCAGCTGCTCGATCTCGAAGGCGTCCTTGATCAGCCGCAGCTCGCTGAGGGCCTCGGCCAGCTCGGCGTCCTGGGTCTCGAGGGTCTCCTTCTCGGTCGCCTCGCGAACCTCGTCCAGCCGCGCGGCCAGAGCCGGATCCGCGTCGCGCAGGACCCGGATCAGCGTCTCCTCGGCGTTCTTGGCCAGGTGCTCGTCCAGCTCGCTGCGGGGGACGCAGCGGATGCCGCACAACGCGGCCAGCTCCTCCAGCGACGGCCGCTTCCCCACCCACATCTCGCCGTAGCGCGCGTCGGAGTAGAACTCCGCCGAGTCCCGGGGAGCGCGCGGGGTGAAGTAGAGAGCAGCGTCGTGGCCCTCGTCGGTCGGCTCCAGCACCAGCACGGCGTCCGGCTCCCGGTCGGTGCCCAGTCCGGTCAGGTGCGCGAAGGCCGAGTGCGGCCGGAACCGGTAGTCGGTGTCGTTGGAGCGGATCTTGAGTCCGCCCGCGGGGATCACGAGACGCTGCCCGGGGAACATGGCGCTCACCCGGTCCCGCCGGCCCGCGGCGGCGACGGCGGCGGGCAGGGCCGTCGGCAGCTCCGCGGGATAGGGCGCCCAGCTGTCGGCGATGAACACCTTGAATGCGTCGCTGAAGGGGGTCTGGCGGTTCGGCAGGTCTGGCTGGGTCTCGCTCACCCGACCAGTATGGTCGCTGACCGTCACGGGGGCACCCCCGAAGGACCGTGCCCTAAGGTGGCCGGGTGCTCGACGTACGCGAGCGGCTGAATGCCGACGACCTGGGGGAGCGGCTGACGCTGCTCGGCTTTCGCGACGACGATCTCGCCGATGCACTCGCCGCCGCCGCCGCCGTCCTCGGGGACCCGGCGGAGACCGCCGCGGTGCAGGGGATGGCGGAGCGACTGGTCCCGGCGGTGGGTCTGATCGGAGATCCTTGGGACGGCTCGCTCCCCTGGCCGTGGCGGGCCGAGGACACCGACTCCGCGTACGGGTCCGGCGTGCTCGAGCTGCTCGCACTCGTGGCCAGCGTCGACGAGGTGAGGGCCTACCACGCCTCCCGCGGTATCGGTGGCGACGACTCCTGGCACGCCCTCTCCGACCTCGGCCAGCAGGTGTTCGTGCACCGGCTCACCTACGGCGCGTTCGGCCTGCACACTCACGACTGGCTGCGGATCGCCTGGTCGGGCGCTCTCTACTGGTTGGGTCGTCTGCAGTTCAACCTGCAACGGGATCCGCTGCCGCCCGACCCGGACGCCGCGGGTTGGGTGCTCTCGACCCACATCCCTCGCTCGGGCCCGTTGACGCCGGCCGAGGTCGATGCGTCCTTCGCGGCGGCCCGGACCTTCTTCGGCGAGCACTTCGGGGACTTCTCCGTGAACGCGTTCCACTGCCACAGCTGGCTGCTGGATCCGCAGCTGGCCGCGGCGTTGCCGGCGTCCTCCAACATGGCGCTGTTCCAGCGGCGGTGGACGCTGGCGGGCGACCCCCACGACGGGGACGAGGACGCCGTCTTCTTCACCTTCGCCCGCCGCCCGCCGGTGGAGGTGGCCGGGCTGCCCCGCGACACGACGCTGCAGCGGGCGATCCTCGACCGACTCGCCGACGGCGGGCACTGGCACGTGTGGCACGGATTCCTCACGTTCGCCGAGCAGTTCGGTGCGCCGGAAGCGACCCCCGGGAGCCCTCGTGACTGATCTGTACATCGTCCGGCACGGCGAGACCGAGTGGAGTGCCGACGGTCGGCACACTTCCGTCACCGATCTCGAGCTGACCGAGAACGGCGTCCGTCAGGCCGAGTCCCTGCGTGGGCACCTGGACCCGGCCTCCTTCGGTCTGATCCTGTCGAGTCCCCGTCGTCGTGCCCGGCAGACGGCAGCGCTCGCGGGCTTCGTCGACGACCAGGAACCGGCCGTCACCGAGGACCTCGTCGAGTGGTTCTACGGCGACTACGAGGGCGTCACGAGTGCCCGGATCCACGAGACCGACCCGGGCTGGACGGTCTTCACCCACCCGACCCCGGGCGGGGAGACCCACGGCCAGGTGACCGAGCGGACGGACCGGTTGATCGAGCGGATCCGCGCCTCAGGCGTGGATCGGGCCATCTGCTTCGGCCACGGTCACGCCCTGCGCGCCCTCACCGTCCGGTGGATGGGGCTGGATCTGATGTGGGGGGCCCACTTCCCGCTGGACACCGGCACGATCTCGGTGCTCGGTGAAGAGAAGGGTGTCCCCGCCCTCGAGCGCTGGAACGCCCGGTAGTCGTGCCGTCGGATCAAGCCTCTACGAGCCAGGGCATGAACGGCACGAGCGGCGAGACATCGGCGTAGAGCTTCTCGGTGTGCATCGCCTCGCCGTCGAAGAGGAAGACGCCCATCGAGCGGACCTCGACGACCTGACCCGTCTGCTGCCCGTCGAAACCGTGGGGGAAGACGGTCAGCACCTCGACGGCGGTCGCGTCGTCCGCGTGGTAGAAGGCTTCACCGATGTGCTCGTTCGGGCCCATCGAGTCGAAGAAGGTCTGCAGGAACTTCCCCACGTCCTCGGCTCCCCGAACGGTCTTGCCGACGCTGACGAGGTCGTAGCAGGGGACGGCGGTGAAGGTCGCCAGGACCGCACCCACGTCCTTGGTGCTCTCCCCGAGCAGATGGGCGGCGAGGGTCGTCTCGCGGGCGGCGATGATCTCGGGTGTCAGCATCGGGGCAATCCCTTCGGTCGCGCGAACGCCGGGCTCCGCGGTGCCCACGGGGGATGGGCCGATGCTGAAACTAGTCGGCCGGCGGCCGATCCGCCGTGGATCTGGGTCCCCTCCGTGTCCAGGACCTAGGTCCTCAGCGCGGGGGGAGCTACCGGTAGTCGTACCTGCTGAGGGCCTTGCGTGCGCTCAGCAGCAGGACGGCGGCGAGACCGGTGGTGCCGACCATGATCGCGGCCATCGGCACCGGGGTGCCGTTGGCGAAGACGCCCACCAGGGGGGCAACCATGCCGCCGATCATGAACTGCGACGCGCCGAGCAGAGCGGCCGCGGTCCCCGCGGACTCGCCGTGCCGGTTCAGGGCGATGGCCGGGGCGTTGGGGAAGGACAGCCCGGCCGCGGAGATGACGAAGAACAGCGGCCCCATGAAGGCGAGCCAGCCGCCGACGCCCAGCAGCATCAGCACGAAGAGGGTGATCGCACCGGCGAACGCCAGCAGCACCCCGAAGCTCAGCACGCTGACCGGGCTGTAGCGCTTGACCAGCCAGGGGTTGATCTGGGTCATGGCGATCATGCCGACGGCGTTCGCGCTGAAGGCCAGACCGAACTGCTGGGGGGTCATGCCGTACAGGTCCTGGAGGACGAAGGGAGCCCCGGAGATGTAGGCGAACAGCGTGGCGAACATCAGACCGGCCACCAGCACCATCACGACGAACAGACGGTCACGGAACAGCAGCCCGTACGCCTTGAGGGAGCCGGTGACGCTGACCGGCCGACGCCGCTCGACCGGCAGGGTCTCGGGCAGGGCGAAGAACGCGAGCACCAGCATGCCCAGTGCGATGAGCGCGAGCACCACGAAGATGCCGCGCCAGGACGTCAGGGCGAGCAGGCCGCTCCCCAGGGAGGGGGCGAGGATCGGCGCGACGCCGAGCACGAGCACGAGGCGGGAGAGCAGCTGAGCGGCACGGATGCCGCGGAAGAGGTCCCGGACGACGGCCATCGAGACGACCGCGACGGCTGCCCCGGCGAAACCCTGCAGCGTGCGGGTGACGGTGAGCAGACCGATGCTCGGAGCCAGCGCGCAGAGCAGCGACATCCCGGCGTGCAGCACGAGACCGGCCAGCAGCGGCTTGCGACGGCCGACCGAGTCGGACAGCGGGCCGATGATGAGCTGACCGAAGCCGAGACCGATCAGCAGTCCGGTGATGGTCGCCTGGGCCTGTGCGTCGGTGGCGCCCAGCTGGCGGGAGAGCTCGGGCAGCGCCGGCAGGTAGGTGTCGATGGTGAGCGGCCCGATCGCGCTGAGCGCGCCGAGGACCAGCACCAGCTGGACGTACTTGCGGCCGACGAAGCGGCTGGAGAGGTCGTTCGGCGCAGCGGTCCCGGTGGGTGGGGCGGCAACGGGCGCGTCGACTGCGGTCATCGGGGCTCCTGCAGGAGTTGGATCGGCTGAGCGGGCACCGCCACCTCGATGTGACTGAACGGCCATTCAGGAATAACAGGGTGAACCGACGCCCAACACGATTCATTCCCCGTCTATCCAGTTAATCTCGCAGGCGCGGAGTCCTGACTGATCAGACCGGGGTCCTGACTGATCAGGCCAGGGTCTTGACTGATCAGACCAGGGTCTTGACGGGGCAGATCAGGACTGATTCACTATGAATCGTTTCAATGCGTCGTAGAGTCGAGGGGTCCCCCAATGGAGTCGGTTGCCTGGAGCGCCGCGCTGATCGAAGCGGCCGCGTCGGTCACCGGGGCCCCGCGGTTGCGGACGGAGGTCTCCCTCGATACCGGGCACGGTGCCGTCGTGTCCGCCGCCTGGCACGTCAGCGCCCGCGGGGTCGTGGAGGCGCATCTGGCGGGCCGCCGGGTCGGTGAGGACGTCCTGACCCCCGGCTTCACCAGCTACGAGTGGCGGCTGCGCTATCGGACGTACGACGTCTCGGACCAGGTTGCGGCCGTCGCCGAGCGTGGCGATCCTCTGGTCCTGGGTCTGCAGCTCGGCAACGGGTGGTACTGCGGGCGCCTCGCCTGGACCGGCGAGCGCGGCGTGTACGGCGATCGCCCGGCCGCCGTCGCCCAGCTGGAGATCGGGTACGCCGACGGCCACCGTCAGGTCGTGGTCACCGACCGCAGCTGGACCGCGGGTCCGTCGCCCGTGCTGGCCGACGACCTCTACGACGGCCAGACCATCGACGCCCGGCTGAGCTCCGACGCCTGGCTGCAGCCCGGCGGCGACCCGGCCCATTCGCCGGTGGTGGAGGTCGCCGACGCCGATCTGTCGGTGCTGACCCCGTACGTCGGTCCACCGGTCATCCGCCACGAGGAGATCGCCCCGGTGGCGGTGTGGACCTCGCCGAGCGGCCGGACCCTGATCGACTTCGGGCAGAACCTGGTGGGCTGGCTCAAGATCACCACCCGGGGCGAGGCCGGCGCCACGATCACGGTGCGGCACGCCGAGGTGATCGAGCACGGGGAGCTCGGCACCCGGCCCCTGCGTTCGGCGCAGGCCACCGACACCTTCATCTGCAGCGGCGGGGACGACGTCTTCGAACCGACCCTGACCTTCCACGGCTTCCGGTACGCCGAGGTGACCGGTCTGCAGGAGTCGGTCACCGCCGCGAGCGTGGTCGCCGTCGTCGTGCACTCCGAGCTGGCGCGGACCGGGACGTTCAGCTGCTCCGACGACCGCGTCAACCAGCTGCACCGCAACGTGGTGTGGAGTCTGCGTGGCAACTTCCTGGATCTCCCCACCGACTGCCCGCAGCGCGACGAGCGGCTGGGTTGGACGGGCGACATCGCCGTCTTCGCCCCGACTGCGGCCTACCTGTTCGACGTGTCCGGCTTCCTGCGGGACTGGCTGCTGGACCTGGCCGCCGAGCAGCGAGCGGCGAACGGCGTCGTGCCGTTGGTCGTGCCCGACGTGCTCAAGCTGCTGGACGACCCCACCGGTTGGCCTTCGGACACCCCGACCGCGGTCTGGAGCGACGCGGGCGTCTGGGTGCCCTGGGCGCTGTGGGAGGCGTACGGCGACCGCGCAGTCCTCGAACAGTGTCATCCGGCGATGGCCGCGCACGTCCGGGCCTGCGCCTGCCTGGTCTCCGACAACGGGCTGTGGGACACCGGCTTCCAGCTCGGGGACTGGCTGGACCCGACCGCGCCGCCGGAGAACCCGTTCCTGGCCCGAGCCGACACAGCACGTGATCGCCACGGCCTGTCTCTACCGCAGTGCGGCACTCACGGCGCGCAGCGCCGCCGTCCTCGGCCGGACCGACGACGAGCTCGAGTTCACCGCCCTCGCCGAGCGCACCCGGAAGGCCTTCACCGATCACCACGTCTCCGCCGACGGGCTGATCACCAGTGACTGCCCGACCGTGTACGCGATGGCGATCGCCTTCGACCTGCTGGACGCCGAGACGGAGCTGCTGGCCGGTCGGCGGCTGGCCGCCCTGGTCGCCGAGGGTGGGTATCGGATCGCGACCGGCTTCGCGGGGACGCCGTACGTGACTGAGGCCCTCAGCCGCACCGGGCACCTCGAGGAGGCGTACCGGCTGCTGCTGCAGACCGAGGACCCGTCCTGGCTCTACCCCGTGACGATGGGGGCCACCACGATCTGGGAACGCTGGGACTCGATGCTGCCCGACGGCAGCATCAATCCCGGCGAGATGACCAGCTTCAACCACTACGCCCTGGGGGCGGTGGCCGACTGGCTGCACCGCACCGTGGCAGGTCTGGCCCCGGCCGAGCCCGGCTACCGAACGGTGCGCATCGCCCCCCGGCCCGGTGGCGGGATCAGCTGGGCGAAGGCGACGCTGGCCTCTGCCCACGGTGAGATCGCCGTCGGTTGGCAGCTCCTCGACGAGGAGCTCACGCTCGAGGTCGTCCTGCCCGACGGGGTGACCGCGGCGATCGACGTGCTCGGGGCCGAGCCGTCGACCCTCGGGGCCGGCGTCCACCGCCTCAGCTTCGCGTACCCACCGACCGCTTCCATGATCACCGACGCGGTGACATGATCAGCACTAGCCGACAGGAGACCCGGCGATGATCGACAACGCTGTCCTCGACGTCCTCGCCCGCCAGGCGATCGAACTCCCTTCGTGGGCGTTCGGCAACTCGGGCACCCGCTTCAAGGTGTTCGCCACCGCCGGCACCCCGCGGACGGTGCAGGAGAAGCTCACCGACGCGGCGAAGGTCAACGAGCTGACCGGCCTGGCCCCCTCGGTCGCTCTGCACATCCCGTGGGACACGGTCGACGACTACGGCGCCCTCAAGCGCTTCGCCGCCGGTCTCGGGGTCGCGTTGGGCACGATCAACTCCAACACGTTCCAGGACGATCTCTACAAGTTCGGCAGCCTGACCCACGTCGACGACTCCGTCCGGCAGAAGGCGATCGACCACCACTACGAGTGCATCGAGATCATGCACCAGACCGGCTCGCAGGATCTCAAGATCTGGCTGGCCGACGGCACCAACTACCCGGGTCAGGGTGACATCCGTGGACGCCAGGACCGGCTCGCCGACAGCCTGGCCCAGATCTACGACCGACTCGGCCCGGAGCAGCGGCTGGTGCTGGAGTACAAGTTCTTCGAGCCGGCGTTCTATCACACCGACGTCCCCGACTGGGGCACCTCGTACGCGCAGGTGACCGCCCTCGGCGAGCGTGCCCTGGTCTGCCTGGACACCGGCCACCACGCCCCGGGCACCAACATCGAGTTCATCGTGGCCCAGCTGCTGCGCCTGGGGAAGCTGGGCTCGTTCGACTTCAACTCCCGCTTCTACGCCGACGACGACCTGATCGTGGGCGCCGCCGACCCCTTCCAGCTCTTCCGGATCCTGTACGAGGTGGTCCGTGGCGGCGGTCTGGAGCCCGACTCGGTCGTCGCCTTCATGCTCGACCAGTGCCACAACGTCGAGGACAAGATCCCCGGTCAGATCCGGTCCGTGCTGAACGTGCAGGAGATGACGGCGCGGGCTCTGCTGGTGGACACGTCGGCACTGGCTGAGGCGCAGGCTGCTGGGGATGTGCTGACGGCGAACGCGATCGTGATGGATGCGTTCTACACGGATGTTCGTGGTGATCTTGCTGACTGGCGTGAGTCGCGTGGTCTGCCGGGTGATCCGATGAAGGCGTACGCGGAGTCGGGCTATCAGAAGAAGATCGAGAGTGATCGTGTGGGAGGCCAGCAGGCGGGCTGGGGGGCGTAGGCCTTTTGTGCGGGTCGGCGCGGGATCTCTGGGGGTCGTTCGGGACAACCATCCGCACCTCCGCAGGCTCCGGTGCTCCCGCCAGACCCATCCACGTCCCTTCACGACCCCCAGAGAGCCCACACCTCCTGCTGACGTGTCCACCCCCGGAGGGGGAGGGCTGGGAGTGGTGAGCCAGATGACGAGCGTGGCCGGTGATCACCGGTGTCCGCTGATGACGACTGTTACCCGACGGCTAGACGAGGACTGAACTGTGGCTGTGAATCCGACTGTTGTTGAGCTGATCGAGCGCTCGAACCGCTTGGGGGGTGATCCCAAGAACACGAACTATGCCGGGGGGAACACGTCGGCGAAGGGTGCTGAGACGGACCCGGTGACGGGGGAGGACGTCGAGCTGCTGTGGGTCAAGGGGTCCGGGGGAGATCTCGGGACGTTGACGCCGGAGGGGCTGGCGGCGTTGCGGCTGGATCGGTTGAAGGCGTTGGTGAACGTGTATCCCGGGGTGGAGCGGGAGGACGAGATGGTGGCGGCGTTCGACTACTGCCTGCATGGCAAGGGTGGGGCGGCGCCGAGCATCGACACGGCGATGCACGGGTTGGTGGACGCGGCGCACGTCGATCATCTGCACCCGGACTCGGGGATCGCGATCGCGACGGCTGCCGATGGGGAGCAGCTGACGAGGGAGATCTTCGGCGACAAGGTGGCGTGGGTGCCGTGGCGGCGCCCGGGATTCCAGCTGGGGTTGGACATCGCCAAGATCAAGGAGGCGAACCCGCAGTCCGTCGGCTGCATCCTGGGTGGCCACGGGATCACCGCCTGGGGTGACACCTCCGCGGAGGCGGAGGCGAACTCGTTGTGGATCATCGACACCGCTGCCGCCTACCTGGCCGAGCACAGCAGGGCCGAGCCGTTCGGGCCGGCGCTGGACGGCTACGGCGCCTTGCCCGAGACCGAGCGCCGCGCAAAGGCAGGGGCGCTGGCCGCGACGCTGCGCTCGATCGCGTCGGCGGATGCGCCGATGGTCGGCCATTACACCGACGACGTACGGGTGCTGGAGTTCCTCGCGTCGGCCGAGCACCCGCGGCTCGCTGGGCTGGGCACCTCGTGCCCGGACCACTTCCTGCGGACGAAGGTCAAGCCGCTGGTGCTGGACCTGCCCGCGGACGCGAGTGTCGAGGAGTCGATCGCCCGGTTGCGCGAGCTGCACGAGGCGTACCGGGCCGACTACCAGGGCTACTACGACCGGAACGCCGACGCCTACTCGCCGGCCATCCGCGGGGCGGATCCGGCGATCATCCTGGTGCCCGGGGTGGGGATGTTCTCGTACGGCAAGAACAAGCAGACCGCTCGGGTGGCGGGGGAGTTCTACCTGAACGCGATCAACGTGATGCGGGGCGCGGAGGGCGTGTCGACGTACGCACCGATCGATGAGAGCGAGAAGTTCCGGATCGAGTACTGGGCGCTGGAGGAGGCGAAGCTGGCCCGGCTGCCGAAGCCCAAGCCGCTGGCCGGTCGGATCGCCCTGGTCACCGGGGCCGCCTCCGGGATCGGCAAGGCCATCGCCACCCGGCTGGCCGCCGAGGGCGCCTGTGTGGTGATCGCCGACCTCGACGCCGAGAAGGCCGCGGCGGCCGCAGCGGAGCTGGGCGGCACCGACGTGGCCATCGGTATCGCGGCGAACGTGACCGACGAGACCGCAGTCCAGGCGGCGGTGGAGGCGACGGTGCTGGCGTTCGGCGGGTTGGATCTGGTGGTCAACAACGCCGGTCTCTCGCTCAGCAAGTCGTTGCTGGACACGACGGTCGCGGACTGGGATCTGCAGCACAACGTGATGGCGAAGGGGTCGTTCCTGGTGTCGCGGGCGGCGGCGAAGGTGCTGATCGAGCAGGGCTTGGGCGGCGACGTCGTCTACATCTCCAGCAAGAACTCGATCTTCGCCGGGCCGAACAACATCGCCTACTCCGCGACCAAGGCCGACCAGGCCCACCAGGTCCGGTTGCTGGCCGCCGAGCTCGGTGAGCACGGCGTCAAGGTCAACGGCATCAACCCCGACGGGGTGGTCCGCGGCTCGGGCATCTTCGCCGGCGGCTGGGGCGCGAAGCGGGCCGCGGTCTACGGGGTGGAGGAGGACGACCTCGGCAAGTACTACGCCCAGCGCACGCTGCTGAAGCGGGAGGTGCTGCCCGAGCACGTGGCCAACGCCGTGTTCGTGCTCTGCTCGGCCGACCTGTCCCACACCACCGGTCTGCACATCCCCGTCGACGCCGGCGTCGCCGCCGCCTTCCTGCGCTGAGGACGTACGGATGAGTGAGCCAGCCCCGCCGACCACCGTCGCCGCCATCGACATCGGTGCCTCCAGCGGCCGGGTCGTGGTCGGCGTGGTCCGCGACGGCACGATCACCATCGACGTGGTCCACCGGTTCGCCAACGCTCTGGAGACCCGCGACGGCCATCTCCGCTGGAACCTCACCGGGCTGTACGCCGAGGTGCTCACCGGCTTGGCCAAGCTGGCCGCCCGGCATCGCGACGTGGTCAGCATCGGCATCGACACCTGGGCGGTGGACTACGGGTTGCTGGACGCCGAGGGACGGTTGCTGGCCGAGCCGATCGCGTACCGGGACGACCGGACCGACGCCGTGATCGGCACGGTGGACCGCACCCTCAGCCGGGATCGCCAGTACGCGATCAGCGGGCTGCAGTTCCTTCCCTTCAACACGATCTACCAGCTTGCGGCGGAACAGCGTGGCGAGCTGTGGAGCCGGGCGTCCCACGCCGTGCTGCTGCCCGACCTGTTGGCCTACTGGCTGACGGGCGAGCTGCGGACGGAGATCACCAACGCCTCCACCACCGGTCTGCTGGATGCGCGACGCCGATCATGGTCGGTCGAGGCGTTCGAGGCCCTCGGCCTGCCCGCCGAGCTGTTCCCGGCCCTGATCGAACCCGGTGAGACGGTCGGCGCGATCACCGACGAGGTCGTCGCCCGGACGGGGTTGGCGGCCACCACGACGGTGGTGGCGGTGGGCTCGCACGACACCGCCTCGGCGGTGGTCGCCGTGCCGGCGGTCGATCGGGACGTGGCCTACGTGTCGTCGGGCACCTGGTCCCTGGTCGGACTGGAGCTGGACGCCCCGGTGATCACCGACGCCAGTCGGATCGCGAACTTCACCAACGAGGGCGGGGTGGACGGGCGGGTGCGCTTCCTGCGCAACGTCGGTGGGTTGTGGCTGCTGCAGGAGTGCCTGCGGGAGTGGGCGTCCCAGGGCGGGGAGTCCGACCTCGCGACCCTGCTGGAGAGCGCCTCCCGCCTCCCGGCGGGCGGGCCGGTGATCGATGTCGACGACGACGGTTTCATCGCCCCGGACGACATGCCCGACCGGATCCGGGTGGCCTCTCGCGCGGCCGGACACGACCTTCCCGACGAGCGGGCAGCGATCGTCCGTTGTGTGCTGGACTCCCTGGCGATCGCGTACGCGCGCACGGTCGAGCAGGCCGAGCAGCTGACCGGGCGCCGAGCGGCGACGATCCACATCGTCGGTGGCGGCTCCCAGAACGCCCTGCTGTGCCAGCTCACCGCGGACCGCGCGGGACGTCCGGTGCTGGCCGGTCCGACCGAGGCGACAGCCCTCGGCAACGTCGCCGTGCAGGCGCGGACCGCCGGAGCGCTCGATGGCACGCTGGAGGATCTGCGGGCGGCGCTGCGCGCGGATCTGGAGCTGGTGCGCTACGAGCCGACCAGGGGCCGGCCCGACTGAGTACTCAGGTCCGGTCCGCGGACCCCAGACTGGTGCTCGACTCGCGGATGATCAGCTCGGGCTGGAAGACGACCTCGCGGGGTTCGTGGTGCTCGGGGCCGATCTGCTCGACCAGCAGCTCGACAGCGGTCTTGCCGATCAGCAGCGAGGGCTGGCGGATCGAGGTCAGTGGGACCACTGTCGCGGCGGCGAAGTCGATGTCGTCGTAGCCGACCAGGCGGAGATCGTCGGGCACCCTCAGCCGGGCCATCATGGTCAGAGACTGCAGCACGCCGACCGCGAGCAGGTCGTTGGCGCAGAAGGCGCCGTCGGGGCGGGCGGACGGGGGCCGCTGCACGATGGTGCGGCCGGCCTCGCGGCCCTGGTGCACCCCCAGCGCGTCGTACAGCAGCACCTCGAGGTGGACCTCGGGATGGGCGGCGCACGCCTGGTTGGCTCCGTGCAGACGGTCGGCCACCTGCTTGATGGTCGACGGCCCGCCGATGAAGGCGATGTGCCGGCAGCCCTGCTCGATCAGGTGGGTGACGGCCAGGAACCCACCCGCGACGTCGTCGACGGACACCGAGGAGAACTGTCGCCCCTCCGGTCTGCGGTCCACCAGCACGGTCACGATGCCGCGGTCCTTCAACCGCTCCAGTCGGTCCACGATGTCGCCCAGGGGTGAGATGAGGACGCCCTGGACCCGTTGCTGGACGAAGAGGTCGAGGTAGTCGGACTCCCGAACCGGTGAGTCGTCGCTGTTGGCCAGCAGGACCGACATGCCGTGCTGCGCGGCCTGCTGCTCGGCCCCGCGCGCCACGTCGGTGAAGAACGGGTTGCGGACGTCCAAGAGGATGAAGCCGATGGAGTTGCTGCTCCCGGCCTTGAGCTGCCGGGCGGCGTCGTTGCGGACGAAGCCGAGCTGGTCGATCGCGGCCCGTACCCGCTCGCGGGTCGCCGGTGCGACCTTCTCCGGACGGTTCAAGACGTTGGACACCGTGCCGAGCGCCACCCCGGCGCGCTCGGCGACGTCACGGATGCTGACTTGGGCCACGAACGAAAGCATGACATGAGCAGCCGGTGAAGCGTTCCATCCCGGCCGGGAGATGATGGCCCACGCCCAGCCCGTACCCGCGACACTAGGGTTGGGGTCAACCCACTCTCGAGCGTCGGGGTCAACCCACGCAGGAGCGTCGGGGTCAACCCACTCAGGAGGTCACCATCAAGGCCAGCAAGGACGCCCAGCTGCTGCTGTTGCAGGTGCAGACCCTCGACAGCGCCGTGCTCCAGCTCGCGCACCGACGCCGCTCGCTGCCCGAGCTCGGTGAGCTGCAGCGACTGGCGGTGGAGGTCGACGAGCTCGACGACGCGCTGGTCGCGGCCGAGACCGCGGTCAGCGATCTCGAGGCCGACCAGGCCCGGGCCGAAGCCGACCTGGAGCCGGTACGGGAGCGCCTGACCCGCAACCAGCAGCGCATCGCCAACGGCACGGTGGCCGATCCCAAGGCCCTCAGCTCCATGGTGGACGAGGTCGAGCACCTGAAGAAGCGGATCGGTGACCTCGAGGACGCCGAGCTCGAGGTGATGGAGGAGCTCGAGCAGGCGACCGCGACCCGGGACCGCCGCCGGGCGGAGGAGGCCGCGCTGGCGGAGCGGAAGCAGGCCCTGGAGGTCCGCCGCGACGAGCAGCTCGCGGTGATCGACAGCGAGATCGCCGAACGGCGCCGCGAGCGGGACGGCCTGGCCCCGGGGTTGCCCGCGGATCTGTTCACCCTCTACGGCAAGCTCGCCGCCTCGCGCGGCGGGGTCGGAGCCGCGGAGCTCGTGCAACGCCGCTGCACCGGCTGCCGCCTCGAGGTGAACGCGGCCGAGCTGCGGGACTACGCGGCCGCGGCCGAGGACGAGGTGCTGCGCTGCGAGGAGTGCACTCGCATCCTGATCCGCACCGAGCAGTCCGGTCTCTGAGGCGTCGTGCCGACCCGGTTCATCGCCCACCCGCCGGCGACGGCAACTGCCCCCGGGGCTGAGGTCCCCCCGACCTCGCTGGCCGAGGCCATCGCCGGGCTCCGCACCCGGCTCGAGATCGCGGCCGACTTCCCGCCCGAGGTCACCGCCGCCGCCGAGGCCGCCGCCCGTCGGCCTCGGCTGCCGGACCTCGACCGCACCGACCTGGAGCTGCTGACCATCGACCCGCCGGGGTCGAAGGACCTCGACCAGGCCCTGCACATCGCCGTTGCCGGTTCGGGCTTCGTCGTGTCGTACGCCATCGCCGACGTGGCCGCTTTCGTGACCGCGGGCGACCCCGTCGACGT
Organism: uncultured Actinomycetota bacterium; assembly: GCA_963794405.1. Classification (GTDB taxonomy): domain Bacteria; phylum Actinomycetota; class Actinomycetes; order Propionibacteriales; family Propionibacteriaceae; genus Microlunatus. The sequence goes on along the minus strand of CAWCDP010000009.1, from coordinate 628,346 downwards.
GGAGGCCCGCCGCCGGGGGCTGACGCTCTACGCCCCCGACGTGCGGACGCCGCTGCACCCGCCGGTCCTGAGCGAGGACGCGGCCAGCCTGCTGCCCGACCAGGTCCGACCGGCGCTCCTGTGGACCCTGCAGCTGGACGACCGAGGTGAGGTGCGCGACGTCGATCTGGTCCGCGCGCTGGTCCGCAGCCGGTCCCAGCTGACGTACGAGCAGGCGCAGGAAGAGATCGACGGCGGGAGCCCTCGGGAGGTGCTGCGGCTGCTGGCCGAAGTGGGCCGGCGGCGGGAGGACCTCGAGCGCGAGCGCGGCGGCGTCAGCCTGCAGATCCCGGCCCAGGAGATCGAGGTGGACGCCGCGGGTCGGTACAGGTTGACCTATCGCGCCACCCTCCCGGTCGAGGGCTACAACGCCCAGATCTCCCTGCTCACCGGGATGGCGGCCGCCGGTCTGATGCTCGCCGGGAAGATCGGTGTCGTCCGGACGCTGCCGGCCGCCGACCCGGGAGCGCTGCGGCGGTTGCGTCGGACGGCGCAGGCGCTGAGGATCCCGTGGCCCGCGTCGCAGGACTACCCGGAGTTCGTCCGGAGTCTCGATCCGAGCATCCCGGCCCACGCCGCCATGCTGAACGCCTGCACCGAGCTGTTCCGCGGCGCCGGCTACACCGCCTTCGACGGTGAGCTGCCGGCCAACACCCGACACGCGGCCCTGGCCACCGACTACGCCCACGTGACGGCGCCGCTGCGACGCCTCGTCGACCGCTTCGCCGGTGAGGTCTGCCTGGCGCTGTCCGGCGACCGGGAGGTGCCCGAGTGGGCCCGGACGGCCCTGCCCGCCCTGCCCGAGCTGATGGCGGCCGCGGAGTCGCGGTCGAAGAAGTACGAGCGGGCGGTGATCGATCTGGTCGAGGTCTCGCTGTTGCACGACCGGGTCGGCGACGAGTTCGACGCCACCGTCCTGGACGTGGAGACCGACGGCCGACGGGGCGTCGTGATGCTGGCCGATCCCGCCGTCCAGGGCCGGGTCCGCGGCACCGATCTGCCCCTGGGCGCCGAGGTCCGGGTGCGGCTCGAGTCCGCCGACTGGGCCACGGGGCGGGTGGACTTCACGCTGGTCTGACCGCCGGTCGACGACCTTCCCGCAGGGGTGTCGCATTCGCACTGGTCGTGACACAATTGGCGTAGGTCCGGACTGCTGACGCCGGATCGCACCACCAGACTCGGGGGAGTAGCCAGCGGGAGCTCACGGGGGAGCTGCCGCGGAGGAGCCCTGCGATGTCGAGACATGAGCCGGAGGGTCGGGCCAGCCGCCCGACCGCCCCCCGTGGCCCCGTGCGCGCCTACCTGCACCGGTTCTTCACCAGCTGGGTGGCCGAGGACCCGGAGCCGACCTATTCCCACCTGGACCGTTGCGACGGCATCGGTCAGGTCCCCGACCCGGTCACCGAGCCAGCCGTGCAGGTGCCCGAGTCCGTCGAGGTGGCCCAGCACGTGCCGGGCGGCGACCGTACCCGGAGCACGGTGGGGGGACGAGCCGGCCTGTAAGCCGGATTCTGTACCCGGGCCGGAGCCCGGGTGGCGATCATCCATCTGCGACGACCGTTGCCGGTCGCCTGGTGCGATCTACCCGGAAGCTCGGGCGAGCAGCCCTCGGACGCTTCCGCGAGTGCCCGGAGGCACCCTTCTTGATCTTGCTCCGGGTGGGGTTTGCCGAGCCACCCCGGTCACCCGGGGTGCTGGTGGTCTCTTACACCACCGTTTCACCCTTACCCCGACCCCCTTGCGGGAACCGGGGCGGTCTGTTCTCTGTGGCACTGTCCCGCGGGTCGCCCCGGGTGGGTGTTGCCCACCACCCTGCTCGGTGGAGTCCGGACTTTCCTCGATGCCTCGCGACACCGCGACCGCCCGGCCGACTCGTCCGTGCGCCAGCGTACCGGTTCCGTTCGTGCGCAGCGTGATCGACGCCGAGCCGCCCGGATGCCGTGAGAGCGGTCCCACCACTTCGGTGACCGGGCGACGCCGACCGGGACGCCGGGCCGGCGGCGGTCTAGCATGGCGAGGCATGACGATCGATGAGGGCGCGGTGGGCTGGACGCCGCGATCCCTCTCGCCCGCCGGCGTCGACGAGGGGAAGCCCGAAGGGGTGTATGCCCGGCGGACGCGGATCCGTAAGCAGGAGATCCTCGACTCCGCCCTGGTCGCGTTCGGTCAGAAGGGGTTCTACAAGGCCACGCTCGCTGACGTGGCCAGCGCGGCCGGGATCACGGCCGCGGGGCTGCTGCACCATTTCAAGACCAAGGAGGCGCTGCTCGTCGAGCTGCTCCACCAGCGTGACCTGGTGGGTCTCGAGGGGTCGGCCGACGGGGCGCTGCCGCGTGGCCGGGCCCTGCTGCAGCACCTGGTCGACACCATGGCGGACAACATGACCAAGCCGGTGTCGACCCAGGTGTACGCGGTGCTGTCCGCGGAGGGAGTCACCGACGCCCATCCGGCCCGGCACTGGTTCCTGGACCGCTACCAGCGGCTGCGCCAGGTCGTGGCGGCCGCCCTCATCGACGGAGCGTCGGATGGCGACATCGACGTCCCGGACGACGTCGAGGCGACCGCGTCCGCGATCATCGCCGTGATGGACGGGGTGCAGATCCAGTGGTTGTACGATCCCGACTCCGTGAACATGTCGGAGGTCACGTGCCGCACGATCAACGCGCTGGTGCGCCCCGCCGTTCCGTTGGCGCCCCGGATCTCCGCAGCGCCGCCGCCCTCGACCTGAGCCGAGCACCTTCGCTCCGGAAGGACCTCACCCGATGGATCGCCTGACCGGTTCTGTGCAGCACTATGCGTGGGGCTCGACGACCGCGCTGCCCGCGTTCCTCGGCGTCGAACCCGACGGACGTCCACAGGCCGAGCTGTGGCTCGGCGCCCACCACTCGGCACCGTCCCGGGTGGGTGACCGGTCCCTGGCCGACCTGATCGCCGCCGATGCCGACGGGGTGGTCGGTGAGGCGGCGGTGGGGGAGTTCGGGCCGCAGCTGCCGTACCTGTTGAAGGTGCTGGCCGCGGCCCAGCCGCTCTCGCTCCAGGCCCACCCCTCTCGGGCCGGGGCGGAGGCCGGGTTCGCGCGCGAGGAGGAGGCCGGGATCGACCGGGGGGCGCCGACGCGCCTCTACCGTGACGACTGGCCGAAGCCCGAGATGCTGATGGCTCTCGGCGACGTCGAGGCACTGTGCGGGTTCCGGGAGCCGGACGAGACGTACGCGCTCTTCGCGCGGCTCGGGGTCCCGGCGGCGACCGAGCTCGTCGCGCCGCTGCAGGGCGGTGGGGCCGAGGCGTTGGCCGAGGTCTTCGCCCGGGTGCTCGGGCTCGCCGAGGGCGAGCGCGAGGTGGTGGCCCAGGTCGTCACCGCGGCGGCCGAGCTGATCGAGGCGGACGCGGGCGCCGTGGACGCCGACCTCGGCCTCTTCGCCAAGACGGCGGTCGAGCTGGACGAGCACTATCCCGGCGATCCGGGGGTGCTGGCCGCGCTGTTGATGAACCGGATGGGCTTCGGTCGGTTCGAGGGTCTGTTCCTGCCGGCCGGCAACCTGCACGCCTACCTGCACGGGATCGGCGTGGAGATCATGGCCAACTCCGACAACGTGATGCGGGGCGGCCTCACCCCCAAGCACGTCGACGTGTCGGAGCTGCTGGCCGTCCTGGACTTCACCCCGGGTGTGCCGGAGCTGGTGCAGGTGGACGAGGAGTCCGCCGGGGTCTGGCGCTACCGCACACCGGCGCCGGAGTTCGCGCTGTGGCGGATCGTCGCCGGCACCGACCGGGTCACCGTCCCGGGGGCCGGCAGCGGGCGGATCGTGCTGGTCGTCGAGGGCTCGGTCGAGGTCTCCGACGGGTCCACGCGTCGCACCCTGGTCCAGGGGGAGTCGATCTTCGGTTATGCCGCGGACGGCCTGACGGTCACGGGCGTCGGCGGCACCGGCACGGTGGTGGTGGCCGCGCCGGGCGTCTAGGCGGTGCCCCTGCTAGGCCCTGCTCGCGGCGGCGAAACGCTGCGCGAACCAGTCCAGCTGGGCATCGATCTGGTACGGACCGCCGCCCTCGTGACCATTGTGTCCGTAGACCCGGATCTCCTTGTCCGACACGGGATCCGGGGCATCGGCGCCGTACGCGTGGTACGCAGCGAACACCGTCGAGGCCGGGCAGATCGGATCCATCAGCGCCACCGAGAACAGCGTCGGGGCAGTCGCCAGCCGGCCGAGGACGGCACCGTCGAAGTAGGCCAGGGTCGCGTACGCCTGCTCGGCGTGATCGCGCCAGGCGGCCAGGTACTGGGTGATCTCCCCGTACGGCAGCCGGTCGGTCAGCTCGACCGCACGCCGGAAGTGGCACAGGAACGGCACGTCGGGTGCCGATCCGACCAGCGCGATGTCGGACAGGGCGGCGAGAGCGGCTGCCGCGATGGCGATGCCGCCCCCTTGGCTGCCGCCGGCGACGATGATCTTGGCCGGGTCGACCTCGGGCAGGGCGAGCGCGGCGTCCAGCAGTCGTACGGCGTCGGTGTACACCCGCCGGTAGTAGTAGGTCCGCGGATCGGTGATCCCCGACGTCATGAACCCGGGGCTGTGGTTCAGGCCGGCCTCGGGTGCCCAGTCGGCGGTGCCGCTGGCCCCGCCGGCGTTCCAGCCCTGGCCGCGGGTGTCCATCACCAGGTGCGCGTAGCCGGCCTGGGCCCAGGTGGTGGTCGCGTGCGGGAAGCCGCGACCGCCGGAGTAGCCGTGGTACTGCACGACTGTCGGCAGCGGACCCGTCGTCCCGGCCGGGCGGTGCAGCCAGGCCTTGACCGGTGTGCCGCCGAAGCCGGCGTAGCTGAGGTCGTCGGTCTCCACCAGCGCGAGCTTGTTGTCGTACGGCGTCCGGCTCAGCGCGAGGTCATGGCTGCGCGTCTCGGCCAGCGTGTCGGTCCAGAACGGCACCAGATCCGCCGGGACCGGGAGCTCCGGGGCGTAGGACTCGAGCTCGGACAGCGGTAGATCGAAGAGCGGCACCCGAAAGAGGTTACCGATGTCCCGACTCCGAGCGTCAGCGAGGAGGAGCCCGTCGCGAGCGGCCGTGAACGAAGCGTCGAATCGATCTGGACCGACGAGAGAGCGACACGCTTTTCGTCGCGAGCGAGGAAGGAAGATCGATTCCTCAGCGCGCAGTGAACAGCGAGTGACGGCTGCTCAGTCCTCGCCCCACTCGTCGTCGCTGTCCCACGACTTGTTGTTCTCCTCGACCTTCGCCAGCGCGCCCTCGGCCTCCTCGCGAGTGGCGTACGGTCCGAGCCGGTCCGTGGCCTTGGTGTCGTTGTCGTCGGTGACCACCGACTTCGTCGTCAGGTCGTACCAGAAGTGCTTGTCAGCCATGGCCGAGACGCTACTCCGTGGGTCGGTGCCGCAGGCCACTCCGTACCCTGCGTGGTTGTGACCGGAATCCGCCCCGCCCCGATCTCGCCGACCCGGCCGGTGCCGGGCTGGATCCCGCGACCGCACTACGTCGGCAGGGCCGCACCCGAGCCCTACCGGGGTCCGCACGTGCAGGCGACCGAGACGATCGACCGGATGCGGGTGGCCGGCCGGATCGCCGCCCAGGCGGCGCGGGCCGGGGCGGCGGTGGTGACTCCCGGCGTGACCACCGACGAGATCGATGCGGTCGTGCACGCCTTCCTGATCGAGCAGGGCGCCTACCCCTCGACGCTGGGCTATCGCGGGTTCCCGAAGTCCTGCTGCACCTCGGTGAACGAGGTCATCTGCCACGGCATCCCCGACGCCCGGGCGCTCGAGGACGGCGACCTGGTCAAGATCGACGTCACCGCCTTCGTGGATCGGGTGCACGGCGACACCTGCCTCACGGTGGGGTGCGGCGAGGTCGACGCCGAGTCGCAGCTGCTCAGCGAGCGGACCGAAGAGGCCCTCCGCCGGGCGATCGCGGCGGTGAAGCCGGGACGTCGGGTGAATGTGATCGGTCGGGTGATCGAGAGCTACGCCAAGCGCTTCGGCTACCACGTGATCCGCGACTACACCGGTCACGGGGTGCACAGCAGCTTCCACTCCGGACTCGTCATCCCGCACTACGACAGCCCTCTCCACGACACCGTGATCGAGCCCGGCATGACCTTCACCATCGAGCCGATGCTGGCGCTCGGCACCCACGAGTGGGAGATGTGGGACGACGGCTGGACGGTGCTGACCCTGGACGGTTCCCGCTGCGCCCAGTTCGAGCACACACTCGTCGTCACGAACACGGGCGCCGAGATTCTCACTGTGTGATCGTCACTCGCTGCATGCGCTGACGCACTCCTCCGTGCACCCACGCACGTGATGCACCGGCCGCGTGAGCGTACGGAAGTGTGCGGCAACAAGGTTGTGGAGATAAGAGCGGGTGTGACCTTGGCCCGTGTGCGGATTCACACGGCATTTGGTGCAATCAGGAGGGCTGATACCAGTAACGTTCGTGGTCTAGTCCAGGGCCGATCCTGGTCTGGTCCACGACACACAGCCGGAGGCCGCGATGGGGATCTCGACACCCGACGGATCGCCGGCCGAACCGCCGGCGGTGCCCGTCTTCTTCCTGTCCGACAGCACCGGGATCAGCGCCGAGACCATGGGCAACGCCCTGCTCATCCAGTTCCCGGAGCTCCGCTTCGACCGCCGCCTGATCCCGTTCATCACGACCGTGGAGGAAGCGCGCAAGGTCGTGGCGGCGCTGGACGCGGCCATGGACGGCCCCGTCACCCCGCTCGCGTTCTCCACCACGGCGGTCACCGAGATCCGCGACGAGCTGCACCGGTCCCGCTGTCCGTTGATCGACTTCTTCGACCTGCACATGACCAGGGTCGAGTCGATCCTCGGCCACCAGGGGCAGCGGGTCGCCGCCCGGCTGCACGGACTGGGCGACGTCAAGCGCTACAACGCCCGGATGGCGGCCGTCGAGTACGCGATCGAGCACGACGACGGGCAGAGCATGCGGGCCCTCGACAAGGCCGACGTGATCTTGATCGCCCCGTCCCGCTGCGGCAAGACCCCGACCACGATGTACCTGGCCCTGCAGCACGGGATCTTCGTGGCCAACTACCCGCTGGTGGAGGAGGACTTCGACACCAACGAGCTGCCCAAGCCGATCCGCCACCTGCGGGACCGCTGCTTCGGCATCACCACCACCGCCGCTCGGCTCAGCCAGGTGCGGCACGAGCGCCGGGCCAACTCCCGCTACGCCTCGCTCGAGCAGTGCACGTTCGAGCTGCGGCGGGCCGAGACCCTCTACCGCATCCACAAGATCCCCTCGATCAACTCCTCGGCCAAGTCGGTGGAGGAGATGTCGACGGTGATCCTGCAGACCCGCCGCCCCCAGCCAGCCGCCTGATCACGATCCCTCTCGCCCACCCCCGAAAGGACCCTGCGATGACCACCGCGACCCCCACCAGTGCAGACCCCGACACCGACAACGTCCGCTGGTTCTCCGAGCTGGGTCTGGCCGATCTGGAGCAGGTCGGGGGCAAGAACTCCTCCCTCGGGGAGATGGTGGCCAACCTGACCTCGGCCGGGGTGCGGGTGCCGGACGGCTTCGCGACCACCGCCGACGCCTTCCGGCGCTTCATCTCCCAGACCGGTCTCGGCGACCTGATCAACGCGCAGCTGGCCGATCTCGACACCGACGACGTGGACGAGCTGGCCAGGGTGGGCAAGAGGATCCGTACGGCGGTGATCGAGCAGCCGTTCCCGGCCGACCTGGAGGCCGACATCCGCAGCGCGTACGAGAAGCTGGCCGGGGACAACGCCGAGGCCTCCTTCGCGGTCCGCTCCTCGGCGACGGCCGAGGACCTGCCGGACGCCTCGTTCGCCGGGCAGCAGGAGACGTTCCTCAACATCCGTGGCATCGACGCGGTGCTGACCGCCGTCCGTGAGGTGTTCGCCTCGCTCTACAACGACCGGGCGATCGCGTACCGGGTGCATCACTCCTTCGAGCACGAGGCCGTGGCCCTGTCGGCCGGGGTGCAGAAGATGGTCCGCTCCGACATCGGCGCGTCCGGGGTCATGTTCACCATGGACACCGAGTCCGGCTTCGACGACGCGGTGTTCATCACCTCCTCCTACGGCCTGGGGGAGGCCGTGGTCCAGGGGGCGGTGAACCCCGACGAGTTCTACGTCTACAAGCCCTCCCTGCGAGCGGGACGGCCCGCGATCCTGAAGCGCGGGGTCGGTGGCAAGGCGATCAAGATGATCTACACCACCGACGCCACGGTGGGGAAGACCACCGAGTTCGTCGACGTCGAGGAGAGCCAGCGCGGCCTCTTGAGCCTCACCGACGACGAGGTGACGGAGCTGGCCCGCCAGGCGCTGGCCATCGAGGAGCACTACGGCCGTCCGATGGACATCGAGTGGGGTCGTGACGGCACCGACGGCGGTCTCTACATCCTGCAGGCCCGGCCCGAGACCGTGCAGTCGCGCGCGGGCTCCACGGTGCAACGGTTCCGGCTGGACGAGAAGGGCTCGGTGATCATCGAGGGCCGGGCCATCGGCCAGAAGATCGGCGCCGGCCCGGTCCGGGTGCTCAGCTCGGTCGCGGAGATGTCGAGCTTCGTCCCCGGTGAGGTGCTGGTGGCCGACATGACCGATCCCGACTGGGAGCCGATCATGAAGCGGGCCTCGGCGATCGTCACCAACCGCGGTGGTCGGACCTGTCACGCCGCGATCATCGCCCGTGAGCTGGGCATCCCGGCGGTGGTCGGCACCGGCAGCGCGACTCGTGAGCTGACGGCCGGTCGGGAGGTCACCGTCTCCTGCGCCGAGGGGGACACCGGCTTCATCTACGAGGGCCTGCTGGACTTCACCGTGCAGGAGACGGCGATGGAGTCGATGCCGGACATCCCGGTCAAGATCATGATGAACGTCGGCACGCCGGACCAGGCGTTCTCCTTCGCGAAGCTGCCCAATGCGGGCATCGGTCTGGCTCGGCTGGAGTTCATCATCAACCGGCAGATCGGCATCCACCCGAAGGCGCTGCTCGATCTCGACACCCTCGCCGACGAGAACCTCAAGGCACAGATCACCGAGAGCGTCGCGGCGTACGACAGCCCCCGGGACTACTTCGTCACCCGGGTCGCGGAGGGGGTGTCGATGCTGGGGGCGGCCTTCGCCCCGCACCCGGTGATCGTGCGGATGAGTGACTTCAAGTCCAACGAGTACGCGAACCTGGTCGCGGGCGACCTCTACGAGCCGCACGAGGAGAACCCGATGATCGGCTACCGCGGGGCCTCGCGGTATCTGTCGAAGGACTTCGCCGACTGCTTCGCGATGGAGTGCGAGGCCCTGAAGTACGTGCGCGACGAGATGGGCCTGACCAACGTCAAGATCATGATCCCGTTCGTCCGGACCCTGGCCGAGGCCAAGGGGGTGATCGACCTGCTGGCCACCCACGGTTTGGTCCGGGGCGAGAACGGGCTGGAGGTGATCATGATGTGCGAGCTGCCCTCGAACGCGGTGATCGCCGACCAGTTCCTCGACCACTTCGACGGGTTCTCGATCGGCTCCAACGACATGACCCAGCTCACCCTCGGGCTGGACCGTGACTCCAGCCTCATCGCCGCCTCGTTCGACGAGCGCGATCCGGCGGTGAAGTTCATGATCAGCGCGGCGATCCGGGCCTGCAAGGCACGCGGCAAGTACGTCGGCATCTGCGGCCAGGGCCCGAGCGACCACGCCGACCTCGCCGAGTGGCTGCTGGAGGAGGGCATCGACAGCATGTCCCTCAACCCGGACACGGTGGTGGAGACCTGGACCCGCCTCGGCCAGCTGGTCGCCAAGGCCTGACCCCGGCTCGCCGACCCGACTCCGCGCCTGCTCGACCGTGCGCGGAGTCGGGTCGCTCTCGCCTCGGCTTTAGTTGAACGATTCCAGAAAACATGGTTCGCTGGTGGGTATGACCACTGCGGTGCAAGCGCTCAGCTGGGCCGAGCGCCTTCGGGCGGTCGGTCTCCGGGTGACGCAACCCCGTCTCGCGGTTCTCGACGTCGTCCACGCCGAACCGCACCTCAGTGCCGACCAGGTGGCCGAGAGGGTTCGGGCGGGCATCGGTGCGGTGTCGACCCAGGCCATCTACGACGCTCTGAACACGCTGACGGTGCACCACATCCTGCGTCGGTTCGAGCCGGCAGGGTCGGCGATGAAGTTCGAGGTGGCCACCGGTGACAACCACCATCACCTGGTCTGTCGGACCTGCGGGTCGGTGACCGACGTGCCGTGCGCGGTCGGGTCGATGCCGTGCGCCATCCCCGACGACACCCACGGCTATCTCGTGGAAGAGGCCGAGGTCACCTACTGGGGGACCTGCCCGACCTGCGTCCGCGCCCGCTCGACGACCTGATCGGCCACCACCCGGCCGTCTCGTAGGGGCCAGCGCGTACAACTGGGTGTGCACCACGCGAAGTCTGCAGCACCAAATCCGGCGACCCGCCTCCATGCCCCCGAGGAGCACGTCCAGATGACCGAGGTCAAGGCCACCACCCCTGACGGGAAGCTCTCACCCGTCGTCTCCACCACCGACACCGGTGCCCCCGCACCCAGTGACCAGTTCTCCCAGACCGTGGGCCCCGACGGGCCGATCCTGCTGCACGACTTCCACCAGGTGAACCAGATGGCTCACTTCAACCGGGAGCGGGTGCCGGAGCGCAACGTCCACGCCAAGGGCGGCGGCGCCTTCGGCCACTTCGAGACCACCCACGACGTGAGTGCCTACACCAGGGCCGCCCTCTTCCAGCCCGGGGTGCGGACCGACATGCTGGCCCGGTTCTCCACGGTGGCGGGCGAACAGGGCTCCGCCGACACCGTGCGGGACCCCCGCGGCTTCGCGCTCAAGTTCTACACGTCCGAGGGCAACTACGACCTGGTCGGCAACAACACCCCGGTCTTCTTCGTCCGCGACACCATGAAGTTCCCGCACTTCATCCGCTCGCAGAAGCGGCTGCCCGACTCGGGTTTGCAGGACTGGGACATGCGCTGGGACTTCTGGACGCTGCAGCCGGAGTCGGCGCACCAGGTCACCTACCTGATGGGGGACCGTGGCATCCCCACCACCTGGCGGCACATGAACGGCTACGGCTCGCACACGTACCTGTGGGTGAACGCGGCCGGGGTGAAGCACTGGGTCAAGTACCACTTCCACAGCCACCAGGGCACGCAGAACCTGACCAACGACGAGGCGGCGGCGACCGCGGCGACCGATCCCGACGCCCATCGCCGGGACCTGTTCACCGCGATCAAGAACGGCGAGTTCCCGTCCTGGACGCTCAAGGTCCAGCTGATGCCGTACGAGGAGGCGAAGACCTACCGGATCAACCCGTTCGACCTGACCAAGGTCTGGCCGCACGCCGACTACCCGCTGATCGAGGTCGGCACCATGACCCTCGACCGGAACCCGGAGAACTTCTTCGCCCAGATCGAGCAGGCCGCCTTCGAGCCGAGCTCGGTCGTGCCGGGGATCGGGTTCAGCCCGGACAAGATGCTGCTCGGGCGGGTCTTCGCCTACTCCGACACCCACCGCTACCGGATCGGACCGAACTACCTCCAGCTGCCGGTGAACAAGCCGCAGGTCCCGGTCAGCTCCTACGAGTTCGACGGCCCGATGCGCTACGACTTCAACCCCGGCCAGCCGGTCTACTCGCCCAACAGCGTGGGCGGTCCGGCCGTGCAGCACGACCTGTTCGCCGACACCGGGTGGGAGGCCGACGGCGGTTTCGTGCGGTCGGCGTACACGCTCCGCGCCGAGGACGACGACTTCAGCCAGGCGAATGCCTTGGTCAACCAGGTGATGGACGCCGCCGAGCGGGACCGGCTGGTCGAGACCGTCGCCTCCACGCTGGGCACGGTCCGGCCCGACATCGCCGAGCGGGTCTTCTCCTACTGGCGGAACGTGGACAAGGCCGTCGGGGACGCGATCGCCGAGCTCGTCACCGGCCCCGGTGTCGAGCCGCACGGTCCGGCACCGGCCGGCGATGATCCGGACACCCCGGTGAACAACGAGGCCTGACCCTCCGTACGAGTTCTGTCGAGCCGCTCCCGTGGGGGCGCGCTCGGCAGGCCTCGGCGAGGCCGGCCGGCAGCGTCGACCGGAACCTGCCCTCACTCCACCCGCAGGTTCTCGATCGTGGAGTCCATCGTCGCCAGCAGGTTGTCGTCGCCGAGACTGACGGCGCCGGCGAACATGGCCAGGGACTCCGGTGATCCGGTGTCCACGACGATCACCTCCACGGTGTCGCCTTTCGCCCGCACCTCCGGGATGTCGATCCTCACCTCGGCGCGGATCGACCACGCCGGTCGTCCGTCCACGGTGACCGCCTTCGACCAGACGTCGGTGCGTTCTGCCGTCTCGGTGTAGAACCCGGAGGTGATCACGCACTGCATCACCAGCTCGGCGGACCGACGCGGTTCGTCGAACCCGTCGCCGGTGAACAGCGCGCCGACGGTGGCCGTCGCGATCCACTGCGGTTCCAGCTTCTTCTGCTGACCGCCGACGTCGTAGGCCCAGGAGTAGGCCGTGGGCGTGGCCAGCGCCTTCCAGCCCGAGATCTTCGGGAACGAGAGTCCGCCGCCGTGGATCCGACCGTCGGAGGGATGTTCCTGCCGGGCCTGCGGATCGCCCTGCGGGCACGGTTGCAGGGGCAGCTCCTCGGTGGGGGTCGGGACAGGCGTGGGCGTCGCGACCGGCGGCGGAGGCGTCGGGGTCTCCGGCGCGGGGGTCGGGCTGCTGTCGTCCCAGCCGGAGACCGTCGAGGAGGGCAGCGGGCCGGGATCGACGATCGGGCGGTCCGCGAAGAGGCCGCGCACCACGAGGACGCCGACCAGCACCAGCACGACCAGGGCCGCCAAGGCGAGGATCAGTGGTCCGAATCGCCGCCGCCCACCAGGTGTCGGCGGCGCCCCCGGGCCGTCGGAGTCACCGGATCCGCCCGAACCCGCGGCACCGACCGGTGCCGAAACGGGGTTGTCGGTGGTGTCGGACGACCACGCCCGCCCGTCCCAGTAGCGGAAGCGGTTCGGGGTCCCGGCGGGATCGGGATACCACCCGGGCGACGACATTGCCTCAGGCTAACGGCGCGAGGCGTCCCGGCCGGGGAGCCGGCCGGGCCGGTGTCCTGGGTCACGACTGCAAGACACGAGCGACCTCCGTACGCGGTGGCGATCCGGAGGCGGCAGACTGTGCCGCGTGGACAAGCAGACCGAGTTCGTGTTGCGGGCGATCGAGGAGCGGGACGTCCGGTTCGTCCGGATGTGGTTCACCGACGTCCTCGGGTTCTTGAAGTCGGTGGCCATCGCGCCGGCCGAGCTCGAGGGTGCCTTCTCCGAAGGTCTCGGTTTCGACGGCTCCGCGATCGAGGGCTTCGCCCGGGTCTACGAGTCCGACATGGTGCTGCGGCCCGACCCGTCCACGTTCCAGGTGCTGCCCTGGCGTGACTCCAGCCCGGCCACCGCCCGGATGTTCTGCGACATCGCGATGCCCGACGGCTCCCCGTCGTACGCCGACCCGCGCTACGTGCTCAAGCGCACCCTGAAGAAGGCGGCCGATCTCGGCTTCACCTTCTACACCCACCCCGAGGTCGAGTTCTTCTTGTTCAAGGACCCGGTGATCCCCGGCCAGTCACCGATCCCGGTGGACTCGTCCGGCTACTTCGACCACACTCCGCAGAGCACGGGCAGCGACTTCCGCCGCAAGGCGATCACCATGCTCGAGCAGATGGGCATCTCGGTCGAGTTCTCCCACCACGAGGGGGCGCCGGGTCAGCAGGAGATCGACCTCCGCTACGCCGACGCGCTCTCCACCGCCGACAACCTGATGACCTTCCGGGTGGTGGTGAAGGAGGTGGCGCTGTCCCAGGGCATCAACGCCTCGTTCATGCCCAAGCCGTTCAGCGACCAGGCCGGCTCCGGCATGCACACCCACATGTCGCTGTTCGAGGGCGACAACAACGCGTTCTACGACGCGAGCGCCGAGTACCACCTGAGCAAGGTCGCCCGCTACTTCATCGCCGGGCTGCTGCGGCACGCGGCGGAGATCACCGCGGTGACCAACCAGTGGGTCAACTCCTACAAGCGGCTGGTCGGCGGCGGCGAGGCCCCCAGCTACATCTGCTGGGGCCGCAACAACCGGTCCGCACTGGTCCGGGTGCCGATGTACAAGCCGAACAAGGGGTCCTCGGCCCGGGTCGAGCTGCGCTCCATCGACTCCGCCGCCAACCCCTACCTGGCCTTCGCGCTGATGCTGGCCGCGGGACTGGCCGGCATCGAGGGCGAGTACGAGCTGCCCGAGGGCGCCGAGGACGATGTCTGGAGCCTGACCGAGCGGGAGCGTCAGGCGCTGGGCATCGAGCCGCTGCCGCGCAACCTGGACGAGGCGATCCGGATCATGGAGCGGTCCGACCTGGTCGCGGAGACCCTGGGCGACCACGTCTTCGACTTCTTCCTGCGCAACAAGCGAGCCGAGTTCGACGAGTACCGCCGTCAGGTCACCCCGATGGAGCTCCAGAAGCTCCTGCCGCTGCTGTAGCTCCCGCACTCGCTGCGGCCGCTCGCGCTATGGCCCGGCCCGGCCGCAAAAGCCGTCCACGGACGGGTATTGCGGGCAGAGCGGCCGCGTTCGGGCCGAAAAACCATCCGTGGATGGAATTTGCGCCACCAGGGGCGACTGCGGAAATAGGCGGTTCGGCTGGTCAGGACAACAAGGGCAGGGCGCTGGAGAGGTCGGCGCGGAGTCCGGAGGCGTAGACCTTGCCGGTGGCCAGCGCATCGGTCCAGCTGAGTCGGCCGGTGGTGAGTCGCAGGAAGGTGAGGGCGTCGGTCTCCACCACGTTCGGCGGGGTGCCCCGGGTGTGGGTGGGGCCGGGATCGCCCAGCCCGCACTGCACGGCCGCGTACGGCGGGATGCGCACCTCCACCGAGCGCCCCGGGTGGCTGTCGGCGAGCATCTGCGCAAGGGAGCGCATCGCCCGACCCAGCGCGGTGCGGACCAAGGGCATCGGTTCGCGCTCGGGGAAGGTCCGGTTGAGGTCGTCGGCATGCACCACCAGCTCGATGATCCGCGTCTCGATCCAGTCCTCCGCACGGAACGGCCCCCGGGGCGCCTGCACCACCGGCGAGTACGGGCCGGTCAGGGCCGCCTCGAGCCCACCGACGGCGTCGCGAAGAGCGTCCACGAGGTCTGCCCCGGAGTGGTCGCCGGCGGTCTCCGCCGTCGACGCGGCGATGGCGTCGACACTCGGCCGGTAGCGGGCGACGAAGGCGTACGGCGCCAGCGGCTTCTCCGAACTCGGGAGACCGAGCACCCGAACCGTCCCCCGCTCCACCAGCACCAGGTGCGCTATGAGCATCCGCACGTCCCAGCCCGCCAGCACCGTCGCTCGCGCGTACGCCTCGTCCGGCAGCTCCGACAACCAGGCGAGCAGGGCGTGACTCTGCTCGATCAGGGACTGGGCGGCGGTGGCTCGGCTACGCACCGCCCCATCTTGGCCTACGCACGCCTGCGGCCCGGCGCGGTGGTTACACAGCAGTAACATCAGGTTCCGTGAGGCGGATCGAGACCACCCAGGGTGTCCTGGCCCGTAGGGGCTTCAACGACGCCGCCGCCGCCGCACGCATCCTGTCGGAGTGGGCGGACGACCGGGAGTACCTGCTGGACCTGGTCGCCGACGCGGCCGATCCCGATCTGGCGCTGACCGGCCTCGATCGGCTCGGCGAGGTGATCCCCGATCTGATGGACCGACTGGCCGGCTCGGCTCAGCTGGCCCGGCACCTGGTCGGGGTCCTGGGCAACAGCGAGTCCCTCGGCCGGCACCTGATCGCGCATCCCGAGCACCTCGACTGGCTCGACGGAGACGTCGAGCCTCTCACCCCGGAAGGGATCCGGGCCGAGCTGCTCAGGTCGGTGGGGGCCGATCCCGACGACCCGATGCCGGTGGCGAGCGATCCCGTCGGCGACGGTCTGCGGCTCACCTACCGCGGGCACCTGCTGAGGATCGCCGCCTGGGACGTGTGCGATCCGGAACCGATCGAGGTGATGCCGCGGGTGGCCTCGGCGCTGTCGGACCTGGCCGACGGCACCCTCGAGGCGGCGTTGGCGATGGGTCGCGCCAAGGTCGGGCCGAACGGTCTCAAGACCCGCTTGGCCGTGGTCGGTCTCGGCAAGTGCGGGGCCCAGGAGCTCAACTACGTCAGTGATGTCGACGTGCTGTTCGTCGCCGAGCCGGTTCTCGGCGACGACGGCGCCCCGCTGATCACCAGCGAGCAGGCGGTCAGCGTGGCCACCCGGATGGCCGCCGAGCTGACCCGGGTCTGCTCGGCCTTCACCGCGGCCGGCACCATCTGGGAGGTCGACTCGGCCCTGCGGCCCGAGGGCAAGGCCGGGCAGCTGGTCCGGACGCTCTCCAGCCACCGCACCTACTACGAGCGCTGGGCCAAGACCTGGGAGTTCCAGGCCATGCTCAAGTCCCGGCCGAGTGCCGGAGATCTGGCGTTGGCGCAGGACTTCGTGGACATGGTGGCGCCGATGGTCTGGCGGGCGGCGGAGCGGGAGAACTTCGTCGCCGACACGCAGGCGATGCGCAAGCGGGTCATCGCGCACATCCCGGCCCGTGACGCGGGGCGCGAGATCAAGCTCGGTGCCGGGGGCCTGCGGGATGTGGAGTTCTCCGTCCAGCTGCTGCAGCTGGTGCACGGTCGGGTCGACGGGCGGCTGCGCGACCGCGCCACCCTCGACGCGCTCAAGGCCCTGATCGACAACGGGTACGTGGGTCGCGACGACGGCAAGGGCTTCGGTCTGGCGTACCAGTTCATGCGGACCCTGGAGCACCGCATCCAGCTGTTCCATCTGCGACGCACGCACGTGCTGCCCGACAACGACAGCGATCTGCGGCGCCTCGGTCGCTCCCTCGGCTACGCCCAGCCGGCCGAGCAGGTCCAGGCCATCTGGAAGCACTCCGGGCAGAAGGTCCGCCGACTGCACGAGCGGCTGTTCTACTCCCCGCTGCTGGACGCCGTCGCCCGGATCCCCACCCGCGATCTGCGGTTGACGGAGTCGTCGGCGCAGGACCGGCTCAAGGCCCTCGGGTACGCCGACCCCAAGGCGGCGCTCCGGCACATCGCCGCCCTCAGCCAGGGCGTCACCCGGCAGGCCGAGATCCAACGGCAGCTGCTGCCGGCGATGCTCGGCTGGTTCGCCACGGCGCCCAACCCCGACCACGGGCTGCTGGCCTTCCGGCAGGTCTCCGACACCCTCGGCAGCACACCCTGGTATCTGCGCGCCCTGCGCGACGAGGGGATGATGGCCGAGCGGCTGGCTCGGATCCTCGCCTCCAGCCGGTACGCGGTCGCCCTCCTGCAGCGGGCGCCGCAGACGATGCAGATGCTGGCCGACGACGCCGAGCTGGTGCCCAGGTCGCAAGCCGACCTGTGCGCGGAGATGCGGTCTGCGGCCGGGCGTCACACCGACCCGGTCAAGGCGGTGGAGTCGGTGCGAGGGATCCGCCGCCGTGAGCTGTTCCGGATCGCGGCCGGTGACCTGCTGGGGATGAGTGACGTCCTGGTCGTGGGCGATGCGCTGTCCGAGCTGGCCTCGGCGACCATCGACACCACCCTGGAGGTCGCCCGGCGGGCCTGCGACGCCCCCGAGGTCCCGGAGATCGCCGTGATCGGGATGGGCCGCTGGGGCGGCCGGGAGCTGTCGTACGCCTCGGACGCCGACGCGATGTTCGTGATGGAGGACAGCGAGCCGGGAGCACCCGATCGCACGAAGATCGCCGGCACGGTGATCTCCGAGCTCCGGCGGCTGCTCACCCGCCCGAGCGCGGACCCGCCGTTGAGCCTCGATGCCGACCTCCGCCCCGAGGGCAAGGGCGGGGCCCTGATCCGTACGCTGTCGGCCTACCGCAACTACTACAGCCGGTGGTCCTCCACCTGGGAGATGCAGGCGCTGGTCCGGGCCGACGCGATGGCCGGCAACCGACCGCTGGCCGCCGCGCTGATGGGGCTGATCGACGCCAAGCGCTGGCCCGAGGGTGGTCTGTCGCCCGCGCAGCTGCACGAGATCCGGCGGCTCAAGGCGCGGGTGGACGCCGAACGGCTGCCGCGGGGGGCCAACCCGGCCAAGCACACCAAGCTGGGACCCGGTGGACTGGCCGACATCGAGTGGACGGTGCAGATGCTCCAGCTGGAGCACGCCCATGCGGTCCCCGCGCTGCGGACCTCACGCACCATCGAGGCGCTCCGGGTAGCGCAGCGGGAAGGTCTGCTGGACGCCCAGGACGCCGGCCACCTGGAGGCGGCGTGGGTGCTGGCCAGCAAGATCAGGAACCAGATCATGCTGGTCCGCGGACGCGGCTCGGACTCGCTGCCCAGCGACAACCGGGAGCTGGCCGCCCTGGCCGAGCTGATGGGCTACGGGCCGGGGGAGTCCTCGCACCTGCTCGCCGACTACCGGCGGGTGACGCGCCGAGCCCATGCGGTCGTCGAGCGGGTGTTCTGGGGACTCAAGGAAGGCGATCAGCGGCCGCACTGAGCGACCGGCCGAGGACCTCCGCGGTCCGAGACCGTCTCCTGCAGAACCGCGAGCACCGCGCAAGCCGCCAGCACACCGGCTCGCCGCCGCAGAGCCACACCGCCATGGTGTCGCGTGATCGACGAGTGTCAGCGTCGTCGGAGGTCCGGACCGGGTGCAGCACGGAGCGGATTCAGGAGTGGTCACCCTGGGCATAGGCCCGCTGGGCCGCGCCGTACGCACGCAACGTCGAGGCCGCCGTGTTGGACCAGCTGAAGGTGGCCGCGTGGACCGCCGCGGTCGCGCCGAGCCACTGGGAACCCTCCGGGTCGTCCAGGATCGAGCTGAGTGCCGTGGCCCACTCGGCCGGGTCGTGACCGGGCACCAGCAGACCGGTGGCGCCGTCGTCGACGGCGTGGCGCAGGCCGCCCACGTCGGTGGCCACCACCGGACGACCGCAGGCCTGAGCCTCCAGGGCGACCAGGCCGAACGACTCGTTGTGCGAGGGGACCCCGACGACGTCGGAGACGCAGTACCAGCGGAACAGCTCCGCCCGCGGGGAGTGCGGCCGGAACTCCACCACGTCGGCGATCCCGAGATCCTGCGCCAGCTGCGGGAGGGACTTCGCCCAGGCCGCCTCCGGACCGCTGGGGCTGCCGATGATGATCAAGCGCAGCCGCTCGCGACGTTCGGGGCGGTCGGCGACGAGTCGGGCGGTGGCCTCGATCAACACGTCGGGGGCCTTGAGCGGCTGGATCCGACCGACGAACAAGATCACCTCGGCGTCCTGGGCCACCCCGAGCTGGGCCCGGGACTTGGGTTGGTCGCAGGGATGGAACGTGTGCAGGTCGACCCCCGGCGGCACCACGGCGATCTGCTCGGGCCGGGCCCCGTAGTGGCGCTGCAGCTCGGCCGCCTCGTCGCTGGTGTTGGCCGTCAGGATGTCCGCCGCGGCGACGATCTCGGCCTCGCCCTGCTCCCGCACGTCGGGCTCGGCCGCGTGCCCGTCGCCGCGCAGCTCGTTCTTCACCCGGGCCATCGTGTGCATGGTGTGCACCATCGGGATCCCGTGCCGGGCGCGCAGCGTGCGCGCGACGATCCCGGACAGCCAGTAGTGGGAGTGCAGCACCTGGTGGTCGGCGAGGTACGGCTCCATCGCCGCGGCGAACTCGTCGAGGTGGTCGGGCAGATCCTCCTTGGCGACCTCGGCCACCGGTCCGGCGTTCACCTGGATCACCCGGGCGTACTCGTTGATGTGCACGACGTCGGGGACGCCTGGGTCGCTCCGCCGGGTGAACACATCCACCCCGAGACCGCGTTCGCCCAGCCGTTTGGCGAGCTCGGCGACGTAGACGTTGAGGCCGCCGGCGTCGCCGACGCCGGGCGTGGCCAGGGGCGAGGTGTGCACGCTGATCATCGCGACGCGTCGCGGGGGGATCAGGGCGGCGACGCGTCGCGGGGGGATCAGGCAGCGACGCGTCGCGGGGGGATCGAGGCAGCGACGCGTCGCGGAGGGGATCGAGGGGGCGACACGGCGCGGTGGGGAAGGGGTCGGCCGCACCGGCTCAGGCTAACCCCGACGTCGCGGGCGAGCCACCCAGCGGTGTCCGTGGGCGCCGTTAGGGTGGCCGGGTGCCGAGCGAGCTGACCGTCGAGGTGCTGGCCGCGCCCGTGGTCAACCACGCGATGGCCCACAACGGGCTGCCGTTCCTGCACCGCCTGGTCGTCTCCTCCTCGACCGCACTGGCGGAGGTGCTGGTCACGGCCCGGGTGGTCGACTCCTTCGGCAGCGTGCTGAGTCGCCCGTGGCAGCACCCGGTCGAGCGGGTGGAGGCGGGTCAGCCGCTGGTCGTGGACCAGCCGGCACTGCGGCTCGACCCTGGATACCTGTCCGGGGTGGAGGAGGAGACCGGGGCCGAGATCGTGGTCGAGGTGCTCGTGGCCGGCGAGCCGGCCGGTGCCACCACTCATCCGATCAGGGTGCAGGCCGCCCGCCAGTGGACCCTCGATCCGGCCGCGCCGGTGCTGTCCCTGGAGATGCTGGCGGCCTTCGTCCAGCCCAACCATCCCGTCCTGCCCGCGCTGATCTCCGAGGCCGCCCAGATCCTGGCCACGGTGACCGGCAGCGGCTCCCTCGCCGTCGCCCACGCCACCGGTGAGCGGATCGACCAGATCGTCGGGGCGGTGTTCACCGCCGTCCACGACCGGGAGATCTTCTACGCCCAGCCGCCCGCCAGCTGGGGCTACGGCCAGAAGGTGCGCACCGCCGGTGACGTGTTGACCGGCCGCGTCGGCACCTGCCTGGACACCACGCTGCTGCTCGCCTCCGCGCTGGAGCACGTCGGCGTCGCCCCGGTCCTCTGGATCGCGTACGGTCACGCCTTCCTCGGCTACTGGCGGGAGCCCGAGCGCGGGCTGCCGGACGCGGCGAGCACCCAGATAGCGGTGCCGGCCAACGCGGTCGACCTGGAGCTGATGGGGGTCCTGGAGACGACGCTGGTGACCCGCGAGCGACGTCCGCCCAGGGATCTCGTCCGGCGGGCCCGGCAGGCCCCGCGAGATGCGTACTTCCTCGGCGGCGCGGCCGAGCTGCTCGGCGTGGTCGACATCGGCATGGCCCGGATGCTGCGCGTCTACCCGCTGCCGGCGCGGCGGGAACGGGCCGACGGCGTCGTCGAGGTGATCGAGTACGTGCCGACCCAGCCGACGGCTGCGGCGGAAGCGAGCACCGGCGCCACCCCACCGTCGACCCAGACATCGGCGTCGACCGGGGACCATCCGACCCGATCTGCGCCGCCCGAGCCGCCCCCGGCGCGGGTCCAGGCCTGGAAGAACGCCCTGCTCGACCTCACCCTGCGGAACAAGCTCCTCAACCTGCGGCAGCCGATGACCCAGGTGCCGTTGCTGCTGCCGCCCGAGCACCTCGGCATGCTGGCCGACCAGCTGCAGGACGGCCGCACGGTCTCGGTCCGCGCCGTCGACGACCTCACCGGCGCGGTGGTCAGCGAGGGCGCCCGGGACGCGTACGCGCTGCCGGCCGACGTGCAGCGCGCCATGCTGGCGAACAAGTCCACCATCTACTCCGGCCATGCTCGCGATGATCATGACCGAGCGTTCGCGCGGCTGCGCTACCGGGCTCGCACCGGCCGTGAGGAGACCGGCGCCAACCCGTTGATGGTGGCGCTCGGCCGGCTCGACTGGCAGCTGGGGGAGCGGACCCTGGCCGCCCCGTTGTTGCTGCTGCCGGTGGACATCAAGGGCGTGGTGATGCCGTACCGGCTCGCCGCCGACCCCACGGGTGCGGTCATGATCAACCTTTCGCTGCTGGAGAAGCTGCGGGTCGAGTTCGGCTTCATCGCACCGGATCTGGACGAGCTGCCCACCCGGGCCGACGGCGAGGGGGTCGACGTCGAGGCGGTCGTCCGCCGCTTCCGGGAGGCGATCGCCGAGTCCGGACTGTCGTTCCGGGTGGAGAGCGAAGCGCGGCTGATCATCGGCGGCTTCACCGGCTTCCTGCTCTGGCGGGACCTGGACGAGCACTGGGAGCGGTTCGTGCAGCGGCCCCTGGTGCGCGAGCTGCTGGACGGCAAGCTCACGGAGGTGCCCGAGCTGGCCGAGCTCGCCGCGTCCGGGGTCGACGATCCGGCGGCGGTCGCCGCGTTGGACGGCGTCGTGGCCACCGCGCCGATCCCCGCCGACGGGGCCCAGGCCAGAGCGATCGCGGCGGCGCGGGCGGGTCACAGCTTCGTCCTCGAGGGGCCGCCCGGCACCGGCAAGTCGCAGACGATCACCAACATCCTGGCCGACCAGCTGGCTCAGGGCCGTCGGGTGCTGTTCGTGGCCGAGAAGGGCGCCGCGCTCGATGTCGTCCGGCATCGGCTCGGGGAGATCGGCCTGCTGCCGTACGCGCTGGACCTGCACGACCACAACGCCCGGCCGGTGGAGGTGCGAGCCAGGATCCGCACCGCGCTGGCCCAGCGGGTTCGGCCGGATCTCGACGGTTACCGGGCCGCGCTCGGTGAGGTGGAGGGGTCGGCGTCCGCCCTGCGTGGATATGCCCAGCGGCTGCACCGGACCAACCGGGCCGGCCTGTCACTGTGGAGTGCCCGATCCACGGCGCTGGCGCGGGGCGCCGGCCCGACGCTGACGGTGCCGCCCGCCGTCCTGAGCGAGCAGTCCGGCGCGACCGGGTCCGCGACCGGTGTGGATCTCGGGCACCTCCGGCGCCTGGTGGCCGGGGCGGCCGATGATCTCGGCGCTCTCGATCCCGAGGTCGCCCGGGCCTGGGGCTTCGTCGGGGTCGCTGACCCGCCGGTCGATCCGGGTGCGGTGCTCGCTCTGGTCCCGGCGGCCGATGCGGCGGTCGCCGCCGCAGTGCTCGCGCTCGATCAGCTCGGTCCGGGAGCGGCCCAGCTGCTGCGACGGGCGGCCACCTGGTCGCAGCTGCACGACCTGGTCGCCCTGCTCGCCGCCCCGGTCACCGGGCACGAGCTGGCCGAGCTCGGCAGCCCCCGGTGGGCGGCCGCCCGAGCCGAGCTGAGTGCCCGTACGGACAGCTGGCGGCGCTCGGCGACCACCACGCTCCCCGACTTCGCCCCCGGCGTCCTGGACGTCGATCTCGGACCGGTCCGCCGCGAGCTGCGGCTCGCCGAGCACTCCTTCTTCCTCGGCCGCAAGGGCCGGTTGCTGGCGGCTGCCGAGCCGGTGCTCGTCCACCTGCGCCCCGGCCGGCAGCTGGTACCGAAGGACCTGCCCGCCCGGGTCGAGAACCTGGCGACACTGGCCGAGCAGCACCACGCGGTGGTCGCCGGCTGGCAGGCCCTTCCCGGGCTCGGCTGGCTGCCGTCCACGGTGAACCTGCTGAGCGACGCCGGTACGGCGCAGCTGGCGGACGCGACGGGCGGCGTCGACGAGCTGGTGGCCGCGCTCGGCCGGCTCGGCCCTCGGGTGGCTGCCGAGGTGATCGTCGTCCGCCGGGACGAGCCGCAGGTTCCCGGCGCGATCGCCCGGACGCTCCTCGAGGCCCTCGACCGGCTCGGGGCGGTGTTCGCCGCGGCCAGCAGCCGCCCGCTCGATCAGGCGGCGTACGGGGCGGCGGGTCTGTGGCAGTCCTGGTCGGACGGTCGGGCGGCGCGGACCGCCGACAACCCGCACGGTGCGGCGCTCCGCCGCTGGGTCCGGGCTGCGGCGGTGCTCGAGCCGCTGGCCGCCGACCTGCCGGAAGCGCGGTGGCAGCTGCTCAGCGGCCAGGTCGTCGGGGCCGATGCGGTCGCCGCGCTGGAGCGCGGGATGGCCGAGGGCTCGCTGGTCGAGCGCTGGGACGCCGGCGGGTTCCGGGCGTTCGACGCCGGCGGACAGGACCGGTCCGTCCACCGCTTCCTCGGCGCGGCCGACGCCGCGCGGGCGGCCGCCGTCTCCGTCCTCCCGGCGGCGCTGATCGACGCACGTCCCTTCGGCACCGGCGCGGTGTTCGGCAAGGTCGCGGCCCTGGAACGCGAGGTCGGACGCAGTCGTGGCGGTCTGAGTGTCCGTTCCCTGGTCAGCACCTACGGAGAGGTGATCGCGGCGATCACGCCGTGCGTGCTGGTCAGCCCCGACTCGTTGGCACGCTTCATCGCCCCGGGCGCGATGGACTTCGACCTGGTGGTCTTCGACGAGGCGTCCCAGATCACCGTGCCGGACGCGATCGGCGCGCTGGGCCGGGCGGCCGCCTGTGTGGTCGCCGGCGACTCGCAGCAGATGCCGCCGTACACCTTCGGCCAGCTCGGCACCGACGAGGTCGAGGACACCGACAGCGCCGACTTCCTCGTCGTGCCGGACGAGGAGAGCATCCTGTCGGAGTGCGTCCAGGCGGGGCTGCCCCGGCTGTGGTTGTCCTGGCACTACCGCAGTCGCGACGAGAGCCTGATCAGCTTCTCCAACACGCAGTACTACGAGGACCGCCTGTCGTCTTTCCCGGCGTTCCCCGGCCAGCTGTACGACACCGGCGTCAGCTTCACCCGGGTCGACGGAACCTTCCTGCGCACCGGCAGCCGGGGGACCCTGCCGCGCAGCGGAACCGGGCCGACGGAGAAGGGTCTGCTGCGGACCAACCCGGTCGAGGCGGCCGCGGTGGTGGAGGAGGTGCTGCGCCGCTGGCACCAGCGGGAGCGTTCGATCGGCGTGGTGACCTTCAACATCCAGCAGCGGGCGCTGGTCGAGAAGATGCTGTGGGACAGCGAGGTCGAGGGGGTCCGCGAAGCCCTCGCCCTCAAGGACGACGGGTTGTTCGTGAAGAACCTGGAGAACGTCCAGGGTGACGAACGGGACGTGATCATCTTCTCCACCGGCTTCTCGGTGGACGCCCAGGGGGTGCTGCCGTTGAACTTCGGGCCGCTGAACCGGTCCGGTGGGGAACGCCGGCTGAACGTCGCGGTCACCCGGGCCCGTCGCCGGGTGATGGTCTTCAGCTCCTTCGATCCCGAGGACATCCGGACCGAGCAGACGTCCTCGGTGGGCATCCGGCACCTGCGCGGCTATCTCGAGCAGGCTAAGCACGGCGCCCCGGCCCGGGTGCGGAGCGAGGTGGCGATCGACCGGCACGCCGAGCAGATCGCGGAGGCGCTGCGCGCGGCGGGGTGTGTGGTGCAGACCGAGGTGGGACTGTCGGAGTTCCGGATCGACCTGGCCGTGGCTGCGCCCGGTCGGGGGGAGATGCCGACCCTGGCCGTGCTGCTGGACGGGCCCGTCTGGGCGGCGCGAGCGACCACGGGGGACCGTGACGGCGCACCGGTCAGCGTCCTGTCCACGATCATGGGGTGGCCCGCCGTCGCGCGGGTCTGGCTGCCGGCCTGGTTGGCCGACTCGGAGGGCGTCGTGCGCGAGCTCGTCGCGGCGGCGCACGCGTCGTCCGAGGTCATTCGGACGGTGGGCGAGGTGACGGCCTCCACGGCGTGGCAGGCGTACGAGCCGTCCGAACCCTCAGAGCCGTCCGAGCCGTCCGAGCCGTCCGAGCCGTCGGAGCCGTCGGAGCCGTCCGAGCCGTCCGAGCCGTCCGAGCCGTCCGAGCCGTCGGAGTCTGAGCCGGAGGACGAGCCCTCGGAACCGGATCTCCAGGAGCCTCAGCCGGTGGACGGGAGCGCCGTCATGGTCGCCGATCCGGACAGCCGCCCGGAGACGGACGAGAGCACCGCCGAGCCGGAGATGCCGGCTCCGGACCTCGAGCCGTACGTCGAGAGCGACCTCGGCCCCTACCCCTCCTCGGTGCTGGAGCGGCTGGACCACGATCCGCGGGTCCGGCGCGAGGTGGTCGAGGTGATGCGGCGGATCATCGAGGAGTCCGGTCCGATCAGCGTGGAGCGGCTGGGTCGCCGACTGGTGAAGGCGTACGGCCGATCCCGGCTGGTCGACCACCGCCTGGCTCAGCTGCGGGCGCTGATCCCGGGGGATGTGCGGCGAGACCGGGAGGACGGCTTCTGCTGGCCGGCGTCCCGCGATCCGCGGGACTGGACCGGCTTCCGGGTCAGCGACGACCCCAAAACCCGTCCGCTGACCGACATCGCGCTGCGGGAGATCGCCGACGCGATGGCGTTCGTGGCCGCTCGGGCGATGGGCATCGGGACCGACGAGCTGTTCCGGCAGACGTACAAGCTGTTCGGCGGCAACCGGCTGACGGAGCCGGTCCGGGCCCGCCTGACCGACGCGCTGGCCGTCGGCGTCGCCCGTGGGCACCTGGCCGACCGGGGTGGGGTCATCACGGCGTGACATCCGCGCGGTTCAACGGGTGCCACCAGGCGTGTCGCGCCCTTTCGGTCGATTGAGCCCCCCGTTTGTCACGAAAGCCCCGAGTCCTGACTGGACTCGGGGCTTTCGTGATTCTGCTCAGACGATCAGCAGTCGTATCGGCGGAGACGATCAGCAGTCGTATCGGCGGAGACGATCAGCAGTCGTATCGGCGGAGACGATCAGCAGTCGTATCGGCGGAGACGATCAGCAGTCGTAGTACATCTCGAACTCGTGCGGGGTCGGGCGCAGCCGGACCGCGTCGATGTCGGCCCGCTTCAGCTCGACCCAGGTCTCGATCAGGTCGGGGGTGAAGACGTCGCCCTGGAGCAGGAACTCGTGGTCGGCCTCGAGCGCGTCGAGGGCACCGCCCAGGCTGTCGGGGACGGTGGGCACGTTCGCGTGCTCCTCCGGCGGCAGCTCGTAGAGGTCCTTGTCGATCGGGGCCGGCGGCTCGGTCTTGTTCTGGATGCCGTCCAGACCGGCGAGCAGCAGCGCGGCGAACGCCAGGTACGGGTTCGACGACGGGTCGGGGCAGCGGAACTCGACGCGCTTGGCCTTGGGGTTGGTCCCGGTGATCGGGATCCGCATGGCCGCGGAGCGGTTGCGCGAGCTGTAGACCAGGTTGACCGGCGCCTCGAAGCCGGGCACCAGGCGGTGGAACGAGTTCACGCTCGGGTTGGTGAACGCGAGCAGCGCCGGGGCGTGGGCCAGGATGCCGCCGATGTACCAGCGAGCCAGGTCGGACAGGCCGCCGTAGCCGGCCTCGTCGTAGAACAGCGGGTCGCCGCCCTTCCACAGCGAGGAGTGGACGTGCATGCCGGAGCCGTTGTCACCGAAGATCGGCTTGGGCATGAAGGTCGCCGTCTTGCCGGCCGCCCACGCGGTGTTCTTGATGATGTACTTGAACTTCTGCAGGTCGTCACCGGCGCTCAGCATGGTGCTGAACCGGTAGTTGATCTCGGCCTGGCCGGCGGTGCCGACCTCGTGGTGGGACCGCTCGACGATGAGGCCGGCGGCCTCCAGGTTGAGGGTCATCACGTCGCGCAGGTCGGCGAAGTGGTCGACCGGCGGGACCGGGAAGTAGCCACCCTTGTACTTGACCTTGTAGCCGCGGTTGCCGCCCTCCTCGACCCGCCCGGTGTTCCAGGCGCCGGCGACGGAGTCGATCGCGTACGAGCCGGTGTTCTGCTTGGTCTCGAAGCGGACGTCGTCGAAGACGTAGAACTCGGCCTCGGGGGCGAAGAAGGCGGTGTCGCCGATGCCGGTGGAGGCCAGGTAGTTCTCCGCCTTGCGCGCGATGTTGCGCGGGTCGCGGCTGTACGGCTCCTTGGTGAGCGGGTCGTGCACGAAGAAGTTGAGGCACAGGGTCTTGGCGGCCCGGAACGGGTCCAGGTAGGCCGTGGTCGGATCCGGCAGCAGGGCCATGTCGGACTCGTGGATCTTCTGGAAGCCGCGGATCGAGGAGCCGTCGAACGCCAGGCCGTCCTCGAAGACGGCCATGTCGAACGAACCGGCGGGAACGGTGAAGTGCTGCATCATGCCGGGCAGGTCGCAGAAGCGGACGTCGACGATCTCGACGCCCTCGTCCTTGATGTAGGCCAACAGCTCGTCGGCGCTTTGGAACATGGAACCTCCGCTTGCTGACGCGTACGCGAGGGCACGCGAGTTCGGTGCGTGCCGTCGGGCACGCTGGGCTGGACGAGCGCGACATTATCGCCCTCGGTACCTCGCGAACATACGGACCACCCGTTTCCGCCGGGTTGCGCTCATGTTTCGCGGATGTGACAGCGGGCGGCCCCCCGTGGGGACCGCCCGCCGTCACACCCGACGCCCGGCCGCGACGATGTCCGACCGGACACTCGGGTCACAAGATGTTGAGCATCTCCTGGTACGTCGGCAGCGGCCACAGGTCGTCGGCCACCAGACCCTCGAGGGCGTCGGCCGCGGTGCGGACCTTGACCATCGGCGGGATCAGGGCGTCCTTGGCGTACATGGCGTGCTCCATCGAGGTGTCCCCGCCCTCGTGGCCGAGGGCCGCTTCCAGCTCGTCGAGACCGGCCATCAGCTCGCTGGTCAGCGAGGAGATGGAGGTCAGCGTCGCGGCGTCGTACGGGAGCTCCACCGCCTTGAGGCTGGCGGCGATGGTGGCGAGCTCGCCGAGGTAGCGCTGGGCGGCCGGCAGGATCGTGGTCCGGGCCAGCTCGGCGGTCTGCTTCGCCTCGACGTGCACGCTGAGGATGTACTGCTCGAGGTAGACCTCCTGGCGGCTGGCCAGCTCGCGGTTGCTGAGCACGTTGTACTTGTCCAGCACGTCGATGATGGCCGGCTCGGAGAACTGCTGCAGGGCATCCGGGGTGGTGCGCAGGTTGAGCAGGCCGCGCGAGGCCGCCTCCTCCTGCCACTCGTCGCTGTAGCCGTTGCCGTTGAAGACCGCGACGCCGTGGTCGGTGATGATCTTGGCCAGGATGGACTGGACGGCGTCGTTGAAGTCGGTGCCGGCGGCGACCGCGGTCTCCAGGTCGGTGGCGATGTAGTCCATCGCCTCGGCCATGATCGTGTTGATCGCCACCATCGGACCGGAGATCGACTGGCTGGAGCCCGGGGCCCGGAACTCGAACCGGTTGCCGGTGAAGGCGAACGGGCTGGTCCGGTTCCGGTCGCCCGGGTCGGCCTTCATCGGCGGCAGCGTGTCGACGCCGACGTGCAGGATGCCGGACTCCTTGGAGCCGGTGGCCCCGCCCTTGGCGATCTGGTCGAAGACGTCCATCAGCTGGTCACCGAGGAAGATCGAGATGATCGCCGGCGGCGCCTCGTTGGCGCCGAGGCGGAAGTCGTTGCTCGCCGAGGCGACGACGGCGCGAAGCAGGCCGCCGTACAGGTGCACGGAGCGGATGACCGCCGCGCAGAAGACGAGGAACTGAGCGTTCTCGTGCGGGGTGTCGCCCGGGTTGAGCAGGTTGCCCTGGGTGGAGTTGCCGATCGAGAAGTTGACGTGCTTGCCGGACCCGTTGACTCCGGCGAAGGGCTTCTCGTGCAGCAGGCAGGTCATGCCGTAGCGCTCGGCGACCTTCTTCAGCGTCGTCATCATGAGCTGCTGATGATCATGGGCGAGGTTGGACTTCTCGAACAGGGGGGCGATCTCGAACTGGCCGGGGGCCACCTCGTTGTGCCGCGTCTTGGCCAGGATGCCCTGCTTGAAGAGCTCCCGGTCGACCTCGATCATGTAGGCGAGGACACGCTCGGGGATGGCGCCGAAGTAGTGGTCGTCGAACTCCTGGCCCTTGGCCGGCGGAGCGCCGAAGAGCGTACGGCCCGCGCTCATCAGGTCGGGACGGGCGTAGTAGAAGTGCTCGTCGACCAGGAAGTACTCCTGCTCGGCGCCGGCGTAGGACACCACGGTGTCGATGTCGGTGTGACCGAAGAGCGCGAGGATGCGGGCGGCCTGGGCGCTCATCGACTGCTGGGAGCGGAGCAGCGGCGTCTTCTTGTCCAGCGCCTCGCCGGTCCAGGAGATGAAGATGGTCGGGATGCAGAGGGTGTTGCCGTTCGGGTTCTCCAGGATGTACGCCGGGCTGGTCACGTCCCAGCCGGTGTAGCCGCGGGCCTCGAACGTGCTGCGGATGCCGCCGTTGGGGAAGCTGGAGCCGTCGGGCTCGCCCTGCAGGAGCGTCTTGCCGCTGAACTCCGCGAGCGAGCTGCTGTCACTGGAGGGCTCGAGGAACGAGTCGTGCTTCTCCGCGGTCAGGCCGGTCAGCGGGTAGAACACGTGGGCGTAGTGCGAGGCGCCGTTCTCCAGCGCCCAGTCGCGCATCGCCGAGGCGACGGCGTCGGCCACGGTCGGGTCCAGCGGCGCGCCCTTCTCGATGGTGGCGATGACAGACTTGAAGACGCCCTTGGGCAGCCGTGCCTTCATCTCCGTCGGGCCGAAGACGTTCTTGGCGAACAGCTCACCCAGCGGCTCGCTGAAGTCCTTGTTCGGGATCTCGTAGTCGGTGACGGCCTTGATAGCCGCACGACGGATGGCGTTTCCGCTCATGGCACTCAACTTCTTCCTCGGGGATGAGGGGCGCTGGATGACTCCCCGCGACCAGGACGTTATGCCGTCGATGTCTCCACCGCGTTCCGGAAATGTGTCAGCTCGGAGTCACCGGCGGGTCTGCGTCGCTGACAGGTAGCCTCGCCGGGTGGCGAAGAGCGGTGCGGCGGCGGTCCCGGCCGAGCCCTACCCCGGGCAGCGTCTCGGGCTGCCGGAACTCGGTCGTGGCTCGCTGGCCGGATGGCGGGGCCGGGCGGCGGCGCTGCTGCTGGACTGGGCGGCGTCGATGGGTGTCGCGGTCGCGCTGTTCGGCACCCAGGTGGTGACTGGGAGCGGCTGGCAGGCGTGGATGACCCTGGCCACGTTCTTCGTCGAGTCGACGCTGCTGGTCACGGTGGCGAGTGCCAGCTTCGGCCAGCTGATCTGCCGGATCGCGGTGGTCCGTCTGGACACCGAACCGGTCGGCTTTCCGCGGGCGGCGCTGCGTCAGGCCCTGATCTGTCTGGCTCTGCCGGCGTTGATCATCGGACCCGACCGGCGCGGCCTGCAGGACCTCGCCGCCACCACCGTGGTGGTGAACCGCAAGTAAGGCGTCTGCTGGCTGTGGCTGGCCGGCCGGACGATCGGAAGATTCCGTCAATCGACGGCTTCTCGTGCCGTTCCCGCCCGTACGCGTACGAGAGTCCGTCGAATGACGGAATGTTCGAACGCGGCAGGGCCTAGAAGATCGCGCCCGGGTTGAGGATGCCATCGGGATCGAGCAGCTGCTTGACCTGCCGGTTCAGCTCGGTCACCCGGGCCCCGAGCTGGGTGGGCAGGAGCTCCTTCTTCAGCCGCCCGACGCCGTGCTCGCCGGTGATGGTCCCGCCGAGGGAGATGGCGAGCTCCATGATCTCCGTGAAGGCCAGGGCCGCGCGGTCCCGCGCGTCGGTGTCGGTCGGGTCGAACACGATGGTCGGGTGGGTGTTCCCGTCACCCGCGTGTGCCACCACCGGGATGTCGACCCGGCGGTGCGCGGCGATGGCGGCGATGCCGGCCAGCAGGGCCGGCAGCTGGGGCACCGGGGCGCCGACGTCCTCCAGCAGCAGCGCCCCCCGACCCTCGACGGCCGGGAAGAAGATCCGCCGGGCCTCGGCGAACATCTCGCCCTCGTCCGCGTCGTCGGTGCTGAAGCACTCCGTCGCGCCGTTCCGCTGGCACGCTTCCTCGGCCAGGGCGATCTCCGCGGTGCAGGCCACGCCCGCCGCGTCGGACTGCACGAGCAGCAGCGCCCCCGCCGTCCGGTCCAGACCCATCGACCGGTAGTCCTCGACGATGTTGATGGAGGCGTTGTCCATCAGCTCGACCAGCGACGGACGGGCGACCAGACCGAGGGCGACCACGGCGCGTGCTGCCGCCTCGGGGTCGGGGAAGGTGGCCACCAGCGTGGCCCGGGGCGGTTGCGCCGGCAGCAGTCGCAGCACCGCCCGGGTGATGATGCCGAGGGTGCCCTCCGACCCGACGAACAGCTTGAGCAGCGACAGGCCGGCGACGTCCTTGATCCGCTTGCCGCCGAGGGTGATCAGCTCGCCGTCGGCCAGCACCACGTCCAGGCCCAGCACGTAGTCGGTGGTGACGCCGTACTTCACGCAGCACAGGCCGCCCGCGTTGGTGGCGATGTTGCCGCCGATGGAGCAGATCTCGTACGACGACGGGTCCGGGGGATACCAGAGGCCGTGTTCGGCCGCCGCGGCCTTGACCTCGGCGTTGAACGCCCCCGGCTCGACCACGGCGACGCGGGTGGTGGTGTCGATCTCGATGGCGCGCATCCGCTCCAGCGACAGGACGATCCCGCCGTCGACCGCCGACGAGCCGCCGGACAGGCTGGTGCCGGCCCCCCGAGGGACCAGGGGGACGCGGTTCTCCGCACACCACCGCACGATGGTCTGCACCTGGGGAGCGTCGGTCGGCCGGGCCACCGCGACCGGCGTACCGGCCCCGGGGTCCCGGGACCAGTCGTAGCGGTAGTTCTCCAGGACGGCCGGATCCGTCACGATCACGCCCTCAGGCAGGGCGGTGAGCAACGAGTCGACGGTGAGCACGCTCATGATCGCCAACCTACCTCGCAGCCGCCCGACCGAACTTTTGGAGCGTCAGCAACCAGTAGTCGTCGAGATCGGCACAAAAGTCGGGTGAGGGCGCGCGTCAGTCGAGGGTCTCGGCGGAGGCCAGCCAGGCGTCTTCCAGCCCGGCCTGCTCGGTGGTCGCCGCCGTCAGCTGCTGCTGGAGCTCGGCCAGCTTGCCGTAGTCGCTGGCCGTCTCCGCCATCTGCTCGTGCAGCTTCTTGACTCTGCGGTCCAGCTTGGCCAGCTGGCTCTCGATCCGGGCCAGGTCCTTGCGGGCCTGGCGGGTCTCGGCCGGGGAGGGCGCGCCCCCGACGGGCCCGGTTCCCGCGCCGGCACTCGCCACGCCCGGTGCTGTGGAGCTCCCGGGTCCGGTCCCGGCCCGCTCGGCGGCGTGCCGGATGTCCAGGTACTGGTCGACACCACCGGGCAGCAGCACGCAGCTCCCGTCACCGAGCAGGGCGTACGTGACGTCGCAGACCCGCTCCAGGAAGTAGCGGTCGTGGCTGACCACGATCAGCGTGCCGGGCCACGAGTCGAGATAGTCCTCGACCACGGTGAGGGTGTCGATGTCGAGGTCGTTGGTCGGCTCGTCCAGCAGCAGCACGTTCGGCTCACCGATCAGCAGCCGCAGCAGCTGCAGTCGACGGCGCTCGCCACCGGACAGGTCGCCGACCCGGGTGGTCAGCCGTTCACCGGTGAAGCCGAAGTCCTCCAGCAGGCTGGTGGCGGTGACCTCCTTGCCCGAGGCGACCTGGGTGACGCGGCGTTCGCGGCTGACCAGATCCAGCACCCGTTCGCCGGCCGGCAGCTCGCCCATGGCCTGGGACAGGTGGCCGATGTCGATGGTCCGGCCGCGCTTGACCCGCCCGGAGTCCGGCGCCAGGTCCCCGGTGAGCAGCCGCAGCAGCGTCGTCTTGCCGGCGCCGTTGATGCCGATCAGCCCGATCCTCTCGCCCGGTCCGATCGACCACGACAGGTCGTCGATCAGGGTGCGGTCGGGGATCCGTACGGTCACGTCGGTGAGGTCGAAGACGTCCTTGCCGAGCCGGGTCACGGAGAACCGCTCCAGCTCCAGCCGGTCGCGGGGCGGCGGCTCGTCCTCGATCAGCACGTTGGCCGCGTCGATGCGGAACTTCGGCTTGGAGGTGCGGGCCGGGGCACCTCGACGCAGCCAGGCCAGCTCCTTGCGCAGCAGGTTCTTCCGCCGGCTGGCCAGCTGCGAGGCCTGCCGGGAGCGCTCGGCGCGGGCCAGCACGTACGCCGCGTAGCCGCCGTCGTACGCGTCGACGACGCCGTCGTGGACCTCCCAGACCCGGGAGCAGACCGCATCCAGGAACCACCTGTCGTGGCTGACCACGAGCATGGCCGTGCCCCGGTCCTGCAGGGTGCGCAGGTGCTTGGCCAGCCAGTCCACCGCCTCGACATCCAGGTGGTTGGTCGGCTCGTCGAGCACCAGGAGGTCGTGGCCGCCGAGCATCAGGGCGACCAGCGCCGTCCGGCGTCGCTCGCCACCGCTCAGCTGGGAGACCGGGCTGTCCAGGTCGACCGCGCCGAGCAGGTGCTCGACCAGGGCCCGGGTCCAGGCGTCGGCGGCCCAGACGTGATCGGCCTCGCCGTGCACGATGACGTCACGGACTGTCGCCTCGGGAGCGAAGTCGTCGGCCTGGTGCAGGTAGCCGATCGACGCCGACCCGGTGCGGACCACGCGGCCGGAGTCGGGCTCGTCGATGCCGTTCAGCACGCGCAGCAGCGTCGTCTTGCCCGAGCCGTTGCGGCCGACGACGCCGATGACGTCTCCGGCCGAGACCCCGAGACTCACCTCGTCGAGCACGAGCCGGGTGCCGTACTGCACGCTGATGCGCTCGGCGTTCACCACATTCGGAATAGTGTTTCTCCTCACTCGCTGTTCGTTGCGCGCCGACGCCCGGATCTGTCTTCCCTCCGCGTTCGCAGACGGTAAAGCGCTGTCTGCTCTCTTGTCGAGTCCAGACAGATCCGGGCGCTCCACTCACGGCCACTCGCGAGGAGTTCGCTCGCGACCGCTAGTGAGGAGCGCAGAGCCTACCTACCGCGCATCGCCTGACGCGAGCCCTTGGCCGCCCGCGAGCTGGTCGGCATCGGCCCCTTGGGCATCGGCAGCTGCGGGCGGACGGCGTCGAGGGCCCGCAGCCGCTGCCGGATGTCGGTGACCTGGTTGGCCTCCAGGGTCTTCGGCAGCTTCTTGATGTGGTCGGCCAGCTTGTCCAGCGGGACCTGACCCTCCTTGTTGCCCATCACGATGGTGGTGACCTTCACCCCGTACGCGACCCGCTCGTGCTTGCGCACCTCGCCGGCCAGCAGCGCCTTGAGACGGCCGGGCTCGCCCTCGCCGATCAGCACCAGGCCACCGGGGCCGAGGGTCCGGTGGACGGCGTCCTGCTGACGGGTCACCGCGATCACGGGCTTGGACACCCAGGCCTTGGGCAGCATCGACAGCGCGACCTCCGCGGAGCCGGCCTGACCGGCGTACCGCTTGTAGGTCGCCTTCTTGGTCCGCTGGACGAGGAAGATCATCGCGGCCAGCATGCCCAGGGTGAGTCCGAGGATGCCGGCGTAGATGGGATGGCCGAAGGCGAAGCCGATGATCAGCGCGATCACGAAGACGGCGACCCAGGGCCCGAACACCCACAGCGGCAGCTGCTTGTCGTACTCGTGGGTGAGCGTGTAGGCACGCTTGATCTGCCGCAGGCGACCCATGTCGGCTGGGTCGGTGCTCTCCTTGCGGCGCGCCTTCTCGGCTTGCTTGGCGGCCTTCAGCTGCGCCTTGGCGTCCTTGCCGGCTTGGTCAGCCATGGCCTGCTCCCTCGGGTTCGTTCGGTCGATCTGTGGTGTCGTCGCTGCCGACCCGGCTCAGCCGGTGACAGCCGATGGTACGAGATCCTCGCGGGATTCCATCGCCTGCCGGTAGAGCCGTCCGGCCCGGTAGGAGGAGCGGACCAGGGGACCGCTCAGGGCGCCGGCGAAACCGAGCTCGGTGGCCTCGGCCTGGAGCTCGACGAACTCCTCGGGCTTGACCCACCGCTCGACCGGGTGGTGGCGGGGCGAGGGCCGCAGGTACTGCGTGATCGTGATGATCTCGGTGCCGGCGTCGTGCAGGTCGCGAAGTGCCTCGGAGACCTCCTCGCGGGTCTCGCCCATGCCCAGGATCAGGTTGGACTTGGTGACCAGGCCGGCCGCGCGGGAGGCACGGAGGACGTCGAGGGACCGCTCGTAGCGGAAGCCGGGTCGGATCCGCTTGAAGATCCGGGGGACGGTCTCGACGTTGTGGGCGAACACCTCGGGCCGGGTCTCGAACAGCTGGTTCAGGTAGTCCGGGTTGCCGGAGAAGTCGGGAGCGAGCATCTCCACCCCGGTGTCGGGGTTGAGCTCGTGGATCTTGCGGATCGTCTCGGCGTACAGCCAGGCGCCCTCGT
Source organism: uncultured Actinomycetota bacterium (assembly GCA_963794405.1). Lineage (GTDB taxonomy): Bacteria > Actinomycetota > Actinomycetes > Propionibacteriales > Propionibacteriaceae > Microlunatus. The sequence goes on along the minus strand of CAWCDP010000009.1, from coordinate 592,440 downwards.
CGGGGAGGTCGTCGCGGCAGACACCGGTCACGGTGGCGTAGCGCAGACCCATCTTCTGCACGGACTCGGCGACGCGGAGCGGCTCCCCGGCGTCGAAGTCGGCGGGCTTGCCGGTGTCGATCTGGCAGAAGTCACAGCGCCGGGTGCACTGGTCGCCGCCGATCAGGAACGTGGCCTCACGGTCCTCCCAGCACTCGAAGATGTTGGGGCAGCCGGCTTCCTGGCAGACGGTGTGCAGGTCCTCGTTCTTCACCAGCTGCCGCAGCTCGGTGTACTGCGGACCCATCCGCGCGGTGGTCTTGATCCAGGACGGCTTCTTCTCGATCGGCACGCTGGCGTTGCGCACTTCGAGGCGAAGCATCTTGCGTCCTTCGGGGGCGACGGTCACCGGCTCAGCCTACTCGCTGACCGCCCTGACGCCCCCGGGCGCGGGTTCGGGCGGACGCCCGGTGGAGGCGTCAGGACACGTCGCGCCGCCGGAAGACCAGCCAGGTCACAGCGACGAGCACGGCCAGCAGGGCCGCCCAGTAGCCGAGGCCGTGTGCCAGGCTCAGCGACCGTTCCGCGAGCGAACCGGAATCCGGGCCGGTGCCCGGCCCGGCACTGACCGGGTAGGTGGTGCCGGCGTGGAGGATCGCAGCGAGATTCACCTCCGGGCTCCACGGGGCGAGGTGCTCCGCCCAGCGTGTGGTGACCGAGAGGATGACCCGGAGGTACGTGAGGAACAGACCTCCGAGCAGCACCCCGATGCTCGCCCCGGTGGAGCCGGTGAGCAGCCCGACGCAGAAGCCGACGACACCGAAGATCAGCACCACGACCACCCCCCGCCCGGCCACGGCCACCACCTGGTCGAGCCCGGTCAGCGGTTGGCGGTGCACCAGGGCCAGCACCGACGACGCGGCGACGGTCAGCCCGGACGCCACCCCGCCCACCAGGAGGCTGAACACCGTCACGACGACGAGCTTGCTGGTCAGCACGATGCGCCGGTCGGGGATGAACGTCAGCCAGTTCGCCAGTGACCCGGTGGTGCACTCCGCCCCGATGAACGAGGCCATCGCCACGAACAGCACCAGCCCGGACAGGTAGACCGCGAAGCCCACCGCCGCCGGCACGACGTCGCGGAACGACTCCGGCGCGAGTCCCCACCCGGAGGGGTCGGGAGCGGGCTCGGCGCACTCGGCCGGGGTGCCGCCGGAGTCGAGGCAGTCGGCCTCCCACGTCTCGTGGTTGGCCTCCCAGTCGCGCTGGTACTCCTGGTAGTCCGCCTGGTTCTGGGCCAGCTCGGCCGACGACGGCGGGGAGATCGCCGAGTTCACCTGCAGCTGGAACAGGGCGACCATCCCGAACAGCACCAGCAGCGCCACCAGGGTGAGGCGCCGGCTCAGCAGCCGACGGGTCTCGGCCCGCAGTGCGTGCTTCATCGCTGTCCCGCATCGTCGGTCGGCGCCGCACCGTCTGTCGGCGTGGTGGGTGGCGGGAGCAGGTCGGGTCCGGGCGCCGGGGGCTGTGGTGGTGGTGGCGGTGTGGCCGCTGGGGGCGGGGGCGCGCCCAGCGTGTCCCCGGCGGTGAGCTGCAGGAAGACCTGCTCGAGGTTGGCCAGCTCCCGCCCCAGCTCGGAGGCGTACACCCCACGGTCGGCCAGGAAGCGGTTGAGGCCGCCGGGGTCGACCGGGGTGCCGTCCGGTGCCGTGGTCACGACGATCGCGCCGTCGGCGGCGGGGTGACAGCCGAAACCGGTCTCGGCGAGCAGCCGGTGCGCGGACGCCGGATCGGGCACCCGGACCCGTACGCCGCTGGCGGCGCCGGCCAGGATGTCGGCGACAGTTCCCTCGGCGAGCAGGTGGCCCCGGCCGATGATGGACACCGTGTCGGCCACTTGCTGGACCTCGGCCAGGATGTGGCTGGAGACCAGCACGGTCTTTCCCTGGTCGGCCAGGTGACGCATCGTCTGGCGGATCGCGTGGATGCCGGCGGGGTCGAGGCCGTTGGTCGGCTCGTCGAAGATGAGCAGATCGGGGTCCTTCAGCAGGGTCGCCGCGATCGCCAGCCGCTGCTTCATGCCCAACGAGTACGTCTTGTAGCGGTCCCGGGCCCGCTGGGCGAGCCCGACCTCCTCCAGCACGGCCCCGACGCGCCGGCTCGGCACGCCGATCCCGGTGGCCAGCAGCTCGAGGTTGCGGCGCGCGGTGAAGGCGGGAAAGAACTTGGGCTGCTCGACGATCGCCCCGACCCGGTTCACCACCTCGGGCAGCCGCCGCGGCACCTCGGTGCCGAAGATCTCGATCCGACCCGCATCGGCCCGGATCAGGCCGAGCACCATCCGGATGGTGGTGGTCTTGCCGGACCCGTTCGGTCCGAGGAACCCGTGCACCCCGCCGGACGGGACGTTCAGGTCGAGTCGGTCGACCGCCGGGGTCGGGACGCGTCGACGCGGGTACGTCTTGTGCAGGCCGGCGGTGCGCAACGCCCACCCTGTCGTCAGATCGGACACGTCACCCCTGACCTCGGTCGCCTCTGCCCTTGGTTGATGGCCAGAGCCTGCCAGAGTCCGGTGTCTCAGTCGGGCTGCGACCCGCCCGGCTTTCGTGCCGGAACCGGGCCTGTCGGGAGGGGCCCGGCAGCGTCAGGCGACGGCCAGGCCGTACGTGACCGCCGGCTTCGGCTCGGTCGGAGCCTGGCTCATCGGGGCCGACTGCTCGTACGGCTGGAAGGACAGGTAGTGCTCCAGGTGCGGACGGAGCACGTGCGCGACCTCGGGCAGACCGGGAGCCTCACCGGTCTCGGCCGCCAGCGAGGTGACGCCGGCGTCGGTGATGCCGCACGGGATGATCGCGTCGAAGGCGTGCAGGTCGGGGTCCACGTTGAGCGCGAAGCCGTGCATGGTCACCCCGGCCGCGACCCGGACCCCGATGGCGGCGATCTTCCGCTCGGGCCTGCCGCCCTCGGCGGGCAGCCAGACCCCGGAGCGACCGGTGACCCGGGCCGCGGAGGTGAGGCCGTACTCGACGCAGAGGTCGATCAGCGCCTCCTCCAGCCGGCGGACGTAGTCGACGACGTAGACGGCCTCCGGCAGCTTCACGATCGGGTAGCCGACCAGCTGGCCGGGACCGTGCCAGGTGATCTTGCCGCCCCGGTCGACATCGACCACCGGGGTGCCGTCGAGAGGACGCTCCTGCGGTTCGGTCCGCTTGCCGGCGGTGTAGACGCTCGCGTGCTCCAGCAGCAGCACCGTGCTCGGCCGCTCACCGGCCTTGACCTCGGCGTGGATCCGGCGCTGCGACTCCCAGGCAGCCAGGTAGTCGACCTCGCGCGTCCCGAGCGGGCCGGGGTAGAGGAAGTCCAGGGTCATGGCGCGAGTCTAGGCCCGACGCGGCAACCACTCCGTGGTCGTTCCGAGCGCACGTGCTGGGCAATCGCCATCCACGGACGGCTTTCGGGTGTGACTCGGTACCGGGCCGCCGGAAATCTCATCCACGGACGGGGGTTGCGGGTTCGCTGGTCGGGGTCGCCGGAATTTCCATCCATGGACGACTTTCGGGTGTGACTCGGGACCGGGCCGCCGGAATTTCCATCCACGGACGGAGGTTGCCGGGTTCCCGGGTCAGGGCCGCTGCAATTTCCATCCATGGACGGAAATTGCGAGCCCTGGGTAGCCCCCGCTAGCAGAAGTGCCATCCATGGACGGAATGTGCAGGCTCCAGCCGTCGGAACAGCCGGAACTTCCATCCGTGGATGGAAATTGCGTGTTCCCCGACCGCCTCAGTCGCGCAGGGAGTCCGCGATGGCCGTGGCGACGTCGGCGGCGCGGAAGGTGAACCCCTGGTCGACCGCCCGCTGTGGCAGCAGCCATACGTCCCCCACCAGCTGCTCGGCGAAGTCGCCGAGCACAGTCGTCAGGATCGCCTTGGGCGCCTTGAGGAAACGCGGCCGGTGGAGCTGGTGGGCCAGCTCGTCGGTGAACTCGCCGTTGGTGGTCGGCTGGGGGAGCGTCAGGTTGTACGGACCCGACGCCTCCTCGGTCTCCGCCGCCCAGATCACGAAGCGGAGGTAGTCGCCGAGCTGGATGAGGGGCATGTGCTGGGTTCCGTCGCCCAGCTTCGCACCCGCGCCGAACGACCAGGCCCGCCTCATCACCGGGAACAGACCGCCGCTGCCGTCGATCACGGGGCTGGTGCGCAGCAGCACCACCCGGACGCCCCCCTCGGTCGCGGGATCGGTCTCCCGCTCCCACTCCGCCACCACCTGGGAGATCCAGGCGGCGCCGGCCGGGGCGTCCTCGGTCAGCGGCTCGCTCGAGCCGTCGGTCGGGTAGAGGCCGGTCGCACTGGCCTGCAGCAGCACCGGTGCCGACCCCGTCCGCTCGAAGTGAGCGCTCAGGGCGCGCGCCAGCGTCCGCGTGGGGTTGACCCGGGAGGAGCGGACCAGCTCTTTCCGCTTGGTGGTGAGCGGACGGTCGGCGATGCCGACGCCGCACAGGTTCACCACCACGTCGACGTCATCGAAGACGTGCGCGTCCACGGTCCCCGCGTCCGGGTCCCAGCCGAACTCGGTGGCCGAGCCCGGCTCGCGACGCACGAGCCGGACCACCTCATGACCCTCCGAGGCCAGTCGGACCCGCAGAGCCGTACCGAGGAACCCGGACGCGCCGGCCAGCAGGTACCTGATGGCTACAGCCCCAGCTCGGAGCCGAAGTCGCCCTCTTCGAGCCGGGCCTTGACCAGCGACAGGAAGCGGGCGGCGTCGGCGCCGTCGACGATGCGGTGGTCGTACGACATCGACAGGTACATCATGTCGCGCACCGCGATGACCTCACCGAGGTTGGCGTCCTTGATCACGACCGGTCGCTTGACCAGCGCGCCGGTGCCGAGGATGGCCACCTGCGGCTGGTTGATGATCGGGGTGTCCATCAGCGTCCCGGCGGAGCCGTAGTTGGTGATGGTGAAGGTGCCACCGCTCAGCTCGTCCGGACCGACCTTGCTCTGCCGCGTACGGGCGGCAAGGTCGCCGATCTTCTTGGCGATCCCGGCGAGGTTGAGGTCGCCGGCGTCCTTGATCACCGGCACCAGCAGACCGCGCTCGGTGTCGACCGCGATGCCGATGTGCTCGGCGTCGGGGTAGGTCACCACCCCGGCCTCGGTGTCGATGGTCGCGTTGACCTTCGGGAAGACCTTCAGCGCCTCGATGGCCGCCTTGGTGATGAAGGGCAGGTACGACAGGCTCGCGCCCTCGCGGGCCTTGAAGTCGTCCTTGGCCTTGGCCCGGATCCGGGAGATGGCGGTCAGATCGACCTCGACCGTCGCGGTCAGCTGGGCCGACACCTGCAGCGACTCGACCATCCGCTTGGCGATGGTCTTGCGCAGCCGGGACAGCTTCTCGGTCGTGCCGCGCAGGTTGCTGGGCTCGGCGGCCGGCTTCTTCGCCGCCGGCGTGGCGGCCGGGGCGGCTGCTGCCGGAGCAGCGACGGGGGCCGGAGCCTCGGCGGCCTTCTTCGCCTCCTCGGCGGCGGCGAGCACGTCCTGCTTGCGGATCCGACCGCCGACACCGGTGCCGGTCACCGACGCCAGGTCGACGCCGTGCTCGGCGGCCAGCTTGCGGACCAGTGGCGTCACGTAGCTCCGGTCACCGTCGGCCGACTCGGCCTTGGCGGGCTCGCTGGCGGCCTCGGTCTTCGGTGCCGGCTTCGACTCGGCCTTGGGCGCCGGCTTCGCCTCGGGCTCGGGGGCCTTCGCCTCCGGCTGCGCCGGGATGGGTGCCTGTCCGCCCTCGTCGCCGGCGGCGGTCTGCTCCTCGATGGTGTCCGCGCTGTCGACCTGCGCCGTCTCGTTCGACGGGGCGTCGGTGTCGGGCGCCGAGCCGGCCTGGGACGCGTCGCCGATCACCACGAGCACGGCGCCGACCTCGACGGTCTCGTCCTCGGCCACCCGGATCTCCAGGATCGTGCCGGCGACGGGCGACGGGATCTCGGTGTCGACCTTGTCGGTCGAGATCTCCAGCAGCGCCTCGTCGGTCTCGACCGTGTCGCCGACCTGCTTGAGCCAGCGGCTCACCGTGCCTTCGGTGACGCTCTCACCCAGCGCCGGCAACGTCACCTCGGTGCCGCCACCGCCGCCGCCACCGGTGCCCGCGGCCGGACCGCTCGCACTGGCCTCGTCGGCCTTCTTCTCGTCGGCCTCCGAGCTCGGCTCGGGCTCGGGGGACGGCTCGGGCTCGGGCTCCGGCTCGGCTTCGGCCTGGGCGTCGCTACCGCCGGAGTCGCCGCCGGCAGCCTCATCGGCGTCACCGATCACGGCCAGCTCGCCGCCGACCTCGACGGTCTCGTCCTCGGCGGCCTTGATCTCCAGGAGCACCCCGGCGACCGGCGAGGGGATCTCGGTGTCGACCTTGTCGGTCGAGACCTCGAGCAACGGCTCGTCAGCCTCCACGGCGTCGCCGACCTGCTTCAGCCACCGGGTCACGGTGCCCTCGGTGACGCTTTCGCCGAGTGCGGGGAGAGTTACGGAGGTCGACATGAGGTGGTGGGACTCCTTCTGGCGCAGAACCGGGGGGTCGGACGCTGGTCGCGTGTGACCCGAGCGTAACGGTGTGGCTCAGACTAGCCATAGCGATCCCCGTTCGCTCACGGCGTGGTCGTCGCCGGGCAGGGACGACGCCGGGCGCCTCAGCCGTGGGCGTGCAGCGGCTTGCCGGCCAGCGCGAGATGCGCCTCGCCGAGGGCCTCTGCCTGAGTGGGGTGGGCGTGGGAGAGTGCGGCGACGTCCTCGGGGAACGCCTCCCAGCCGGTGATCAGCTGGGCCTCCGAGATCAGCTCACTGACGCGCGACCCGACGAGGTGGATCCCGACCACGGGTCCGTCGGTCCGGCGCACCAGCTTGGCGAAGCCCTGCGTCTTGAGGATCTGGGACTTGCCGTTGCCGGCCAGGTCGTAGAGGAGGGACTCGACCTCCCCGTACGCGGTGCGGGCAGCCTCCTCGGTCAGTCCCACCGAGGCGACCTCGGGATCGCTGTAGGTGACCCGGGCCAGGTCACGGTCCCGGACCGGGACCGGCGGCCGCTCGAGGAGACCGGCCCGGTGGGCGATCTCCTCGGCGACGAAGATCCCGTGGGCGAAGCCGCGGTGAGCGAGCTGAGGACCGGCGACCAGGTCGCCGACGGCGTACACGGACGGCAGGGCGGTCTGCAGCCGCTCGTCCACCCGGACGAAGCCGCGATCCAGCTCGACGCCGATCTCGGTGTAGCCGAGTCCTTCGCTGACCGGACCGCGGCCGACCGCGACCAGGACCAGGTCGCCGCCGACCTCCCCCCCGTCGGCCAACCGCAGCCGCACCCCCTCCTCGGAGGTCAGCACCTGCTCCACCCCGACACCGGTGCGGATGGTCATCCCCCGTTTGCGGAACGCGCGTTCGACGGCCGCGGAGATCTCGGGCTCCTCCCCGGCGAGCAGCCGGGGGAGTGCCTCGACGATGGTCACCTCGACTCCCAGGGAGGTCCAGGCGGAGGCGAACTCGACGCCGATCACCCCACCCCCGAGCACCACGGCGCTGCTCGGCAGCGTCTCCATCCGGACGGCGTGCTCGCTGGTCAGGACCCGGATACCGTCGATCTGCACGTCAGGCAACGACTTCGAGGCGGATCCGCTGGCCAGCACGGTGGCCGGTGCGATGATCAGCTCGTCGCCGACCCGTACACCGACGGAGCCGTCGGAGGCCTTCTCCAGCCGCCCCTCGCCCTCGACCACGGCGATGCCGCGACCCTTGACCAGACCGGTCAGGCCCTTGAACAGCCGGGTCACCACCGAGTCCGCGTACGCGGTGATCTCCCGGGCGTCGATCCGATCCACCGTGGCGTGGACGCCGAACCGGCTGCCGTCGCGGGCGGCGTCGGCCACCTCCGCCGCGTGCAGGATCGCCTTGGTCGGGATGCAGCCACGGTGCAGGCAGGTGCCGCCGAGCTTGCCCTTCTCCACCAGCGTCACGTGCAGCCCGAGCTGGGCGGCCCGCAGGGCTGTCGCGTACCCACCGCTGCCACCGCCGAGGACCACCACGTCCGGAGCGCGATCAGGAGACCCAGTCATGGGAGACAAGTTAGCGTCGCCCGACCACGACGGCGGGCGGGTCAGCCTCGCTCGATCAAGCGGGACAGCACGATGATCGACTCCGTGTGGTCGATCGTCGCGTCTCCGCGGATCCGCTCGAGGGCGCGCTCGAGGTCGCGGACGTTGCGGGCCCGGACCCGCAGGATCGCGTCGGCCTTGCCGGTCACGGTCGACGCACTGACCACCTCGGGGATCGACTCCCAGGTGTCGAAGAGAGCCTGCGGGGAGACCGTGCCCTTGCAGTACACCTGCACGTACGCCTCGGTTCCCCAGCCGAGCGACTCCGGATCGACGATGGTGGTGAAGCCGGCGATCGTCTGGTCGGCGATCATCCGATCCACCCGCCGCTTCACCGCGGGGGCTGAGAGATTCACCTCCGCACCGATGTCGGCGAAGGTCGCGCGTGCATTGCGGACCAGGTGATGCAGGATGCGTTCGTCCACGACGTCCATGGTCTCCAACCTAGCCGCGCAACAAATCGCCGTCCGGTCGAAACGGACATCCGTTCAAGTCGTCAAAGGCGCAACATCCGGCGATTGATTGCACAAGGCGCCGTTTCTAGGCTTGGTGGCACCGCGCCTCACCCAGACCGGCCGGGGAAACACACCCGCTTCTCGCGTCGATCGGAGTCTCATGACCAACCTCGCCTATGTGCCCACCACGGGCACACGGCGCACGCCACGCCCTCGCCACTACCTGATGACCCCGCCCCGGCACTTCGCGGTGGAGTACGCGATCAACCCGTGGATGCACCCAGGGGTCGAGGTCGATCGCGATCTCGCCCTGCGCCAGTGGCAGCAGCTGGCCGACACCTACCGCCGCCTCGGCCACCGGGTTGACGTGCTCGACCCGATCCACGGCCTGCCCGACATGGTGTACGCCGCCAACGGCGCCCTGATCACGCCGACGGCCACCGTCGCGGCCCGGTTCGCCTACCCGCAGCGCGCGGCTGAGTCGGAGGCGTACGCCGGCTGGCTCGCCGGCCACGGGCTGGGACCGGTGCAGGTGCCGGAGGAGGTGAACGAGGGCGAGGGTGACTTCCTCGTCGTCGGCGACCTGATCCTGGCCGGCACGGGGTTCCGCACCAGCCCGGCGGCGCACTCCGAGGTCGCCCGGCTGACCGGCATGCAGGTGATCAGCCTCGACCTGGTCGATCCGCGCTACTACCACCTCGACACCGCGCTCGCGGTCCTCGACGACCACACGGTGGCCTACTTCCCGGAGGCCTTCTCGCCGGTGTCGCAGGCAGTCCTCGCCACCCTCTACCCCGACGCCGTCATCGCGACCGCCGACGATGCCGCCGTGCTCGGCCTGAACGCGGTGTCGGACGGTCGGCACGTCATGCTGGCCGTCGCGGCCACCGGCCTGGCTGCCCAGCTCACGGCTCGGGGCTTCGTCGTCGTACCGATCGACGTGTCCGAGCTGCTCAAGGGCGGCGGTGGCGTGAAGTGCTGCACGCTCGAGCTGCGCCGTCCGCTCCCGCCGGTCGCGCAGGGTGGGGCGGTGAGTGCGTGATGATCGAGGTCATGACCGACACCCCCGCCGATGTCACCCCGGCACCGAGATCGCCCTCGAGGACGCCCACGTCGCGCACAACTACCACCCGCTGCCCGTCGTCATCGCCGAGGCCGAGGGGGCCTGGGTGACCGACGTGACGGGCCGGCGCTATCTCGACTGCCTGGCTGCCTACTCCGCGGTCAACTTCGGTCACCGCAACCCGACCGTCGTCCGCGCCGCCAAGGAGCAGCTGGACAAGGTCACCCTGGTCAGCCGGGCCTTCCACTCCGACCAGCTCGGAGTGTTCGCGGCCGAGCTGTGCGCCCTCTCCGGCAAGGACATGATGCTGCCGATGAACACCGGCGCCGAGGCCGTGGAGAGCGGGATCAAGGTGGCCCGCAAGTGGGGCCACGACGTCCGGGGGATCGAGAACCCGACCATCATCGTCGCGGGCGGCAACTTCCACGGGCGGACCATCTCCATCATCTCGTTCTCCGACGACCCGGACGCCCGAGCGGGCTTCGGGCCCTACACGCCGGGCTTCCGGACCGTGCCGTACGGCGACGTGGCCGCCGTGGAGGCCGCGTGTGACGAGAGCACCGTGGCGGTGCTGGTCGAGCCGATCCAGGGCGAGGGCGGCGTGGTGATCCCGCCGGCCGACTACCTGCCGGGTCTTCGGTCTCTGTGCGACCGTCGGCAGATGCTGTTGATCTGCGACGAGATCCAGTCGGGGCTGGGGCGCACGGGGAAGACGTTCGCCTGCGACCACGTCGGCGTCGAGCCGGACCTGTACCTGCTGGGCAAGGCCCTGGGCGGCGGCGTCGTGCCGGTGTCGGCCGTGGTCGGTGACGCCGAGGTCCTCGGGGTGCTGCATCCGGGCCAGCACGGCTCGACCTTCGGGGGCAACCCGCTGGCGGCCGCCGTCGGGTTGAGCGTGGTCCGGATGCTCGCTGACGGTTCCTGGCAGCGCCGGGCCACCGAGCTCGGCGCCGGATTGGACGCGCAGCTGCGGGGGCTGATCGGACAGGGCGTGACGGCTGTGCGCTGCGTCGGGCTCTGGGCCGGGGTCGACATCGATCCGGCCCTGGCCACCGGCCGCGAGGTGAGCGAGCACCTGATGGCGCGCGGGATCCTGGTCAAGGACACCCATGGCTCCACCATCCGGCTGGCGCCGCCGCTGGTGGTCACCGCGGAGGAGCTGACCTGGGTCGTCGAGCAGCTCGCCGAGGTGCTCGCCGAGCTGCGCTGAGCCCGTTGTCCCCCGCTGCTGCTCGCGGTCGCTCCCGAGAGAATGCGGAACGCGCAGTCATACTGGCGGGTATGGGGTGGTTGAAGCGTGGCACTCAGAAGCTGCGGCGGAGGGCCGGAAGCCTGGCCAAGCCGTCGGGCAAGGTCGATGATGCGGTCACGATCCACCTGACCGAGTTCGCCCGCTCCCACCGGGGTGTCGAGGCGTTCATCGAGCCGCAGACCTCGGTCACCCAGACCACGCTGCTGCTGGTGGCCTTCGACGGGGAGTGGACCCGACGGGTGGTGCCCACCCCCGAGTGGGGCCACAAGTTCGCCGAGAGCCTGCAGATCCCCGGTTACGACGCCGCCGTGGTCGGTTACCCGCAGCGGATGCGTGACTACAACACGCGCCACAAGAAGCACCCCGACCTGCGCTGAACCGGCCGCCCGCCCTCCGCGACATGCCGACGTTCCGCGTGACACGTCGGTGCTGCAGTGGCGATCCACCGCAGCCTTTCTTGAGGCTGGCCGGGTGCCTGCCGGCCGGCAATTTCCATCCATGGACGACTTCTGAGGCTGGCCGGGTGCCTGCCGGCCGGCAATTCCATCCATGGATGGAAACTCGCCCCCGTACAGGCGCAGGCCAGCGCTATTTGTCACCCTTGGATGGAAATTGCGTTCAAGAGCTGCGTGCCGCCTCGGATTCCTCATCCAGGACGACTTCTGCCTCCCCAGGCGGCGGAAGCCCACCCGCAATCCGCCCGTTCCACGATCCGCCGATAGCGCGATCCGGCCGCCCACTGCAATCCGGGCAAGCTGCATCCGAGCGTGCCGCGGTCCAAGCGATCCGTGATCCCGGGTGAGTCAGTCCTCCAGCGACCGGGCCAGGGCGACGAGCGTCCGGACACCGAAGCCGGTCCCCCCGGGGGAGATGTAGCCGCTGCCGCCGCCGTCGGTCCAGGCCGGCCCGGCGATGTCCAGGTGGCCCCAGGCGATCCCCTCGCCGACGAACTCCCGCAGGAAAGCCGCCGCCACCAGGGCGCCGGCGGTCCGGTCGCCGCCGGTCGAGCGGATGTCGGCCACCTTGGAGTCCAGCTTGCCGCGGATGTGCTTGGGGATGGGCAGCTGCCACACGTCCTCGCCGGCCGCTTCGGCCGCATCCAGCACCCGATCGGCGGTGTCGTCGTCGCTGGCCATCAGACCGGCGGTCTTGTCGCCGAGCGCGACGACCGCCGCTCCGGTCAGGGTGGCCACGTCGACGATCAGGTCGGGGGCGTCCTCGCTCGCCCGGGCGATCGCGTCGGCCATCACCAGTCGACCCTCGGCGTCGGTGTTGCCGTTCTCCACGGTCTTGCCGCCGTACATGGTCAGCACGTCGGACGGCCGGTAGGCGGTGTCGGAGGGCAGGTTCTCGGCCAGTGACGCGTACGCCGTCACCTTCACCCGCAGACCGAGCTCGGCGATCGCCTTGACCGCAGCGATCACCGCGGCCGCGCCGGCCATGTCGCACTTCATCGTGTACATGCTGTCGCCGGGCTTGAGGTTCAGACCCCCGGAGTCGAAGGTGATGCCCTTGCCGACCAGGGCCAGGTGGTGCTTCGCTCCGCGCGGTGCGTACGCGAGCCGGACCAGCCTCGGGGGTCGGGACGAGCCGCCGCCCACCGCCAGGATGCCGCCGTAGCCACCCTTGGCCAGGGCCTTGTCGTCCAGCACCTCGACCGAGACGCGCGTGTCCTTGAGGAAGCTCCTGGTCTCCTCGGCGAACGAGGCTGGGTAGAGCAGGTTCGGCGGGATGTTGACCCACTCGCGGGCCGCGACCACGGACCGGGCGATCGCCTGGGCGCTGGTGACGGACTCGGTCGTCGCCACCCGGCGCCCGGCCAGCGGCGTCACCACGGTGATGGAGGCGACCGCCGCGGGACGTTCTTCGCCCGTGCTGACGGGGCGGTAGCTGTAGCTGCCGAGCAGGGCGCCCTCGGCGACCGCCTGCACCGTCTCCGGCTCGTCGGCGCCGAGCGCGACGGCGACGTTGACGCCGCCGTCTCCCTGCTTCCCGGCCTGCTTCACCCCGGCACCCGCGGCCTGCCGCAGGTCCTCGGGCGTCGGCGTCTCCGGGCCCAGCCCGACCACGACGACGACCGGCCAGTCGCCCACCGCGGGCAGCGTCCGGGTGTGGCCGGCCTCGGCCTTGGCGCCGACGCTGGCCGCCAGCGCGCTCACTCCCAGACCGAGGCGCTTCTCGTACTCCCGGTCCAGGCCGGCGGGTGCGCCCACCACCCCGTCGGCGCCGTAGCCGACCACGAGTGCGGTGGCGCTCCGATCGGGGGCCTTGGCCACGGTGAGGGTCGGGAGACTGGGCACGGGCACGGGGCACTCCTTGTCGCGGGTTCACTCGGCGAACACCCTGGGCGGATCGCAGAGCACCACCACAGTAGTGGGGTAGGTTCGCCTGCGTGTCCACCGCATCATCGGCCGCGCCCTCGGCGGTGAGGCGGTCTCCCGTCCACGACCGCCACGAGGCTGCCGGCGCGAAGTTCTCGGAGTTCGGCGGCTGGTCGATGCCCCTGGAGTACGCGGGTGCCGGCGTCCTGGCCGAGCACACGGCGGTCCGTACGGCCGTGGGTCTCTTCGACGTCAGCCACCTCGGCAAGATCGGCGTCAGCGGGCCCGGTGCGGCCGGCTTCGTCAACCGCTGCCTCACCGCCGACCTGCGCAAGATCGGACCCGGCCAGGCGCAGTACACGTTGATCTGCAACGACGACGGCGGGGTCGTGGACGACCTGATCGCCTACCTCCACGGCCCGGACGACGTCTTCCTGATCCCCAACGCGAGCAACTCCGCCGAGGTCGCCCGGCTGCTCACGGCGGCGGCGCCCGCCGGGATCGTGGTCGAGGACCAGCACGAGGCGTACGCCGTGTTCGCTGTGCAGGGCCCCCACAGCGACGAGGTGCTGGAGGCGATCGAGCTGCCGGTCGGGCACGGCTACATGTCCTTCGTCCGGGCCGAGCTGTCCGGCGTCTCGCTGACCATCTGCCGGACCGGCTACACCGGGGAGCGCGGGTACGAGCTGGTCGTGCCGAGCGCGCAGGCCGGTGTCGTCTGGGACGCGGTGGTCGCGGCGGGCGAGCCGTACGGGATCCAGCTCGCCGGCCTGGGTGCCCGCGACACCCTGCGCACCGAGATGGGCTATCCGCTGCACGGCCAGGACATCTCGCCCGACATCTCCCCGGTCCAGGCCAGGCTCGGCTGGGCGGTCGGTTGGAAGAAGGACGCCTTCTTCGGCGACGCCGCCCTGCGCGCGGAGAAGGAAGCCACCCCGAACCGCCTGCTCTGGGGCCTGCGCGCCGTGGGACGGGGCATCCCCCGGCCCGGGATGCTGGTCCGCGACGCCGACGGTCACGAGATCGGCTCGGTCACCTCCGGCACGTTCTCACCGACCCTCAAGACGGGGATCGCCCTGGCCCTGCTGGACTCCCGGTTCGTGGTCGACGAGCAGGTCCAGGTCGACGTACGGAGCCGGCGCGAGGCGTTCACGATCACCAAGCCGCCGTTCGTCACCCCCGGCGTGCGCGAGCCGTGATGACCCGCCGTCGGCTGGCGCACCTGGTGCTGGCCATCGCGGGCCTGCTGGTGGCCCTCTACCCGGTCACGCTGGGCGCCCATCCGACGGTGACCTGTCGCGGGGTGGAGCTCCAGCCGGGTGGTTCCTGCCCGAAGGCGGACGGCAGCTCGGCCCAGAGCTACGAGGCCCGGGCCGCCGACGCCCGCAACGCCACTCCGGTGATCGTCGGGATCGGACTGCTGGTGGCGGTCTTCGGAGCCGGCCTGTTCATTGCCGACGTACGCCGCGGTCGCGAGCGGGTCACCGCCGCCTCCAGCTGAGGATCAGTCGGTGACGACGAAGGCGCAGGCCGGATCGCCGGACAGCGCCGTCGTGATCCGCTGCCGTCCGCGCTCGCTGACGTCGTCGGGCAGGGCGTCGACGTCGAACCAACCCACGGCCAGCGACTCCTCGTCGCCGACCGCCGCCTCCCCGGAGACGTACCGGCAGCGGAAGGTCATGGAGATGTACTGACAGCGGTCCCCGTTGGGGTAGGTGACCTCCCGCTCGGCGATCAGGCTCACCAGCCGCTCGACGTCCACCCTGACCCGGGTCTCCTCCCAGAGCTCCCGGACGAGGCTGTCGGCCGGCTGCTCTCCCGGTTCGACGATCCCGGCCGGCACGCTCCAGCAGCCGTTGTCGGAGCGTTGACCCAGCAGCACCTGCTCGTGCCCGGGAGCCCCGCGCAGCACCACCCCGGAGACTCCGGGCAGCAGGAGCGGGCGCTGGCCCCAGACCTGGCGGAGCTCGGTGATGTAGTCGGGTGTGGGCATGCTCAGGGCATCCGGACGACCTGACCCGCGTACGCGAGCCCGCCCCCGAACGCGAACAGCAGCACCGGCGCGCCCGAGGGCAGCGGGGACTTCTCCTGGAGCTTGGACAGGGCCAGCGGGATCGACGCCGCAGACGTGTTGCCCGACTCCGTCACGTCGGTGGCGACGACGGCGTTCACCGCCCCGATCTTGGCCGCCAGCGGCTCGATGATGCGCAGGTTGGCCTGGTGCAGCACGATGGCGGCCAGGTCCTCGGGCGCGAGCTGCGCCCGGTCGATCACCTCGCGGGCGATGCGGGGCAGCTCGAACGTGGTCCAGCGGTAGACCGCACGCCCGTTCTGGGCGAACTTGCCGCCGTCGACCTCCTCGATCCGGACGGCGTCGCCGAGCTCGGGCACGCAGCCCCAGAGCACGGGCGAGATGTGCTGCTCCGGGTCGGCGGTCAGCAGGAACGCGCCGGCGCCGTCGGCGGTCAGCACGCAGGTCGTCCGGTCGGTGAAGTCGGTGACGTCGGTGAGCTTCTCCGAACCGATCACCAGCGCCGTGGTGGACGCGCCGGCGGCGATGGCGTGCTGGGCGAGGGCGACCGCGTGCGGGAAGCCCGAGCAGGCGGTGTTGATGTCGATCGTGCCGGGGAAGCCCGGGATGCCCAACCGGTGGGCCACCCGGGCGGCCATGTTCGGGGAGCGATCGAGGGCGCTGCAGGTGGCCACGATGACCAGATCCACCTGGTCCGCCGTCATCCCGGCCTTGGCCAGCGTGTCCCGCGCGGCCCTCTCCGCCATCACGTCGACGGTCTCCTCGGGCGCCGCCCAGCGGCGCTCCTTGATGCCCACCCGTCGTTGGATCCACTCGTCGCTGGTCTCGACCATGGTCTCCAGCTCGGAGTTCGGGACCACCCGTTCCGGCTGGAAGTGGCCGACCGCGACCAGACGGGTGCCGGTCATGGGCGCACTTCCTCGATCATGGTCGGAGCGTATGCCATGGGCTCCGACCATGATCGGGTGTCTCGGCCGGCCCCGCGGAGGCGGCGAACGGGGCTGCCGAGATCGCCGCCGTCAGTCGGGATCCAGCGACATCGGCCCGTACACGAGCCGCTCCTCCTCGTACAGGCTCACCGTGGCGACCCCCGCATCCCGCAGCTCGGGATAGAACTCGCCGAGCCACGTCTCCGCGTCGCCCTGGCTGTGCCAGGTGTGCTCGAACTCGACCGGGATCTTCGGTACGCCGACCCAACGCCAGGCCATCGTCGTCGTCCCGCGATCAGGTGAGGCGCTGGGTCGGGGAGGCCTTGCCCACCACCGAGCCGTCACGCTGGACGGCGTCGCCCAGGGCGGTGTCGATGCCCGCCAGGGTCTCGGCCGAGAGCTTCTTGCCGGCGGCCTCGGCGTTCGCGGTGATCTGCTCCGGGCGGGAGCCGCCGGTGATCGCGGTCGCGACGTTGTCGTTCTGCAGCACCCAGGCCACGGCCAGCTGGGCCATGGTCAGGCCCTCGGCCTCGGCCAGCGGCTGCAGCTCCTGAACCCGGGTCAGCAGGTCCTCGTCCGAGACCAGGTTCTTGATGAAGTTCGCTCCGCCGCCGGCCTCGTCGGTGGCCCTGGAGCCTTCAGGCACCGGCTGGCCCGGCTTGTACTTGCCGGTGAGCACGCCCTGGGCGATGGGGGAGAAGACGACCTGGCTGATCCCCAGCTCACGGGAGGTGGGCACGACCGCGTCCTCGATCACCCGGTAGAGAGCGCTGTACTGCGGCTGGTTCGACACGAACGGGATCCGCAGCTCACGGGCCAGTGCGTGACCCGCACGCAGCTGGTCGGGAGTCCACTCGCTGACGCCGATGTAGAG
The DNA here is from genome assembly GCA_963794405.1 of uncultured Actinomycetota bacterium. Lineage (GTDB taxonomy): Bacteria > Actinomycetota > Actinomycetes > Propionibacteriales > Propionibacteriaceae > Microlunatus. The sequence continues at coordinate 575,404 of CAWCDP010000009.1, read as the reverse complement.
CGCCTTGCCGGCGCGGACCACATCGGCGAAGGCCTCCATGGTCTCCTCCAGCGGGGTGAAGTGGTCGTACCGGTGGGCCTGGTAGAGGTCGACGTAGTCGGTCTGCAGCCGCTTCAGCGAGCCGTTGATCGACTCGTGGATGTGCTTGCGCGACAGCCCGGTGTCGTTGGGACCCTTCGGGCCGGTCGGGAAGTAGACCTTGGTGAAGATCTCCAGGCTCTCCCGGCGCTCGCCGGCGAGGGCGTTGCCGAGGATCTCCTCGGCCTTGGTGTTCGCGTACACGTCCGCGGTGTCGAACGTCGTGATGCCGGCCTCCAGGGCGGCCCGCACGCAGACCGTCGCCTTCTCCGCCTCCACCTGCGAGCCGTGGGTGACCCAGTTGCCGTAGCTGATCTCCGAGACCTTCAGACCGCTGTTGCCGAGATACCTGAACTCCATCGTCGCCTTCACTCCTACGTACGTCGTCGAGGATCAGCGCAACACCGACCCGACATCAGACCCTACTGACCGGAGAACGGTGATCTCTGGGCGGCGGGCTCGGGGCCGGATTCGGCGGGCTGTGGGCGGGCCGTTTGGCGCCGCGGAGTCGGGAACGGTACGCAGGCTGGCCGGATGGGTGACCGTTTGGCGCCCTGGAGTCAGGAACGGTACGCACGGGGGCCGGCTGGATGACCGTTCGGCGCCCTGGAGTCGAGAACGGTACGCGGCCGGACAGCCCGCGCGGGCTACGTACGCGGGCAAGCGACCCTCAGTACGTGTCGCCGCGCTTGATCCGTGGAGCCGGCATCCGGAACCGGCGGATCTGGATCATCCGGTTCATCCCGTACATCAGCAGGCCCTTGGGCGAGACGTTCGGGAGCCGCGCGGCCAGCACCTTCTTGAACCCGCGCCACATGATGAAGCCGTCGATCAGGACGGCCATGATGTAGACGTACATCGCCACCGTCGCCGCGAACGTGATCGGCTGCCAGACCGAGGAGAGGAAGCTCAGCGCCAGGATCAGGACCAGGGACGGGAGCAGGAACTCCCCGACGCTGAACCGGGCGTCGATGTAGTCCCGCATCAGCGCCTTCTCGGGCTGTGCCTCGCGCGCGTTCAGGTTCCGCATCCGCTCCGTGCGGCTGCGGGCGGCGTTCTCCTTGCGGGCCTCCTTGGGTGTGAGCTGCCGCGTCACCCGCTGTCGACGCAGGGCCTCGGCCTCCTTGCGCGACGGGGTGGGACCGGTCTTCTTCCGCCCGGGCTCGGAGATCATGCTGGGGAGCGCGTCGTCGGGCTCCGGCTCTGGGGCCTGCGACTTGTTCCGGCGGAAGAGTGCCACTGCTGCCTCTCGATCGTGCGTCCGGTGAGCGTCTGGCTGGGATACCACCGGGATGGGTGACGCGGGTGGGTATCCCTGGATTCTGTCAGGGGACACCCGCTATCTCGAATCCCCGGGCCAGTTCCGTGTCCGTCGTTTCTGCTGCGGGGATACGGTAGATCCCTGTGCACACCCGCCCGGGCGCTCGGTCCGGGACTGCGAAGGGACCAGTTGAGGACACGATGGCCGGCATCTTTCAGCGAATGTCACTGATCTTCAGGGCCAAGACCGACAAGGCCCTGGACAAGTTCGAGGATCCGCGCGAGACGCTCGACTACTCCTACCAGCGTCAGCTGGAGCTGCTGCAGAAGGTCCGCCGCGGCGTCGCCGACGTCGCGACCAGTCGCAAGCGGGTCGAGCTGCAGGCCAACGGCCTGAACACCCAGATCGACAAGCTGACCCAGCAGGCGCAGAAGGCCCTCGAGGTCGGCCGGGAGGACCTCGCCCGCGAGGCCCTGACCCGCCGCTCCGGTCTCCAGCAGCAGCTCAGTGACCTGCAGGTGCAGCACGCGCAGCTGCAGGGTGAGGAAGAGAAGCTGACCCGCGCCAGCCAGCGGCTGCAGGCCAAGGTCGACGCCTTCCGGACCCGCAAGGAGACGATCAAGGCGACCTACTCAGCCGCCGAGGCGCAGACCCGCATCAACGAGGCGTTCTCCGGCATCAGCGAGGAGATGGGTGACGTCGGCATGGCCATCCAGCGGGCCGAGGACAAGACCCAGCAGATGCAGGCACGGGCCGGCGCGATCGACGAGCTGCTCGCCTCCGGCGCGCTGGACGACCCGACGGGTACGGCCAAGGACGACATCACGCGGGAGCTGGAGCAGCTGGCGTCGACGTCGGAGGTGGAGGACGAGCTGAGCCGGATGAAGGCCCAGCTGGGCGCGGGACCGTCGAGTGCTCCGCAGGCCATCGAGGGCGCCGGCCAGCCTCCCGTCGCCCAGCCGGTTCCGAACCAGACCTATGCCCCGCCGCCGCAGACCGCACCGCAGCAGCCCAACCAGGGCGACCTGCGATGATCGTCCGCATCCTCGGCGAGGGCCAGTGGCGGATCGAGGACGGGGCCCAGGCCGGACTCAACGCGCTGGACGACGCGATCGAGACCGCCGTGAAGGCGGGCGACCAGGCCCGGCTCGGGGAGGCCCTGCGCCGGCTGCACGACCAGGTGCGTGACGTGGGTGTGGTGATCCCGGACGAGGAGCTGGCGGACTCCGATCTGATCCTGCCGGACGTCGACGCCTCGCTGGACGAGGTGCGCGCCCTCCTGAGCGGGAGCGACGAAGGGCTGATCCCCAACTGACTGGTGGTCCGGCCTGGCAGGATCGGGGCATGACGTACGCCGACACGGTCCGGTCCTACTGGGCGGCCGCCGAGGCTCGCGACTGGGATCGCTTCGCGAGTCTGCTCTCCCCTGACGTCGTCTACACGCTGGCGCAGAGCCGGGAGCGGATCCACGGGGTCGAGCGCTATCTCGCGTTCAACCGCGACTATCCCGGTGACTGGCACATCACGCTCGTCCGCGTGGTGGCCGATGCCGAGGCGGCCTTCAGCTGGGGGAAGGTCGCGGTGGGTGAGGACGAGCAGATCGGCCTCACCGTGTTCACCTTCGACCGCGGTGGAGCCATCGCCACCATCGACGACTTCTGGCCGGAGCCGTCCGAGCCTCTCCCGGGCCGCGAGCACCTGGTGGAGCGCTTCTAGTCGTCTCCGCTCAGCGGCTGCTTCGGCCCGGTGAGTGTTGCGGGCGCGCGTTGGAGGCAGGTTCTAAGGTCGCGATCATGGAACGCTTTCGGCTGGGTCCGTACGAGGTCTCCCGCATCGGTTTCGGGGCGATGCAGCTCCCCGGTCCGGGGGTGAAGGGGCCGCCCCGTGATCGCGATCAGGCGCTCGCCGTGCTCCGTCGGGCGGTCGAAGCCGGCGTCAACCACATCGACACGGCCCAGTACTACGGGCCGGACGTGTCCAACGAGCTGATCCGCGAGGCCCTCTACCCGTACGCCGACGATCTGGCCCTGGTCTCCAAGGTGGGTGCACGACGCGACGCCAAGGGCGGCTGGATCCCCTGGGATGCTCCCGACGAGCTCCGTCAGGGGATCGAGGACAACCTCCGGAGCCTCGAAGTGCCTCAGCTGGCGGCGGTGAACCTCCGACTGACGGACAGCGCGGGTCCCGATCAGAAGTTCGACGACCAGCTGAGCGCGATGATCCAGGCCAAGAAGGACGGCCTGATCGCGGGGATCGGGCTCAGCACGATCGAGGTGTCCCATCTCGAGCGCGCGCTCCAGCGGACCGATGTGCTCTGCGTGCAGAACCCGTACAACCTGCTCGAGCGCGAGTCGCAGCCGGTGTTGGAGCTCTGCGCGGACTACGGCATCGCGTTCGTGCCCTACTTCCCGCTGGGCTCGGCCTTCCGCGCCGAGAACCCGGTGCTGAACCACCCCGAGGTGCAGGCCGCCGCCGAGCGGCTCGGTCGGACCGCGGCCCAGATCGTGTTGGCCTGGACGCTGACGGTGGCGCCGAACGTCCTGCTCATCCCCGGCACCTCCTCGCTGGCGCACCTGGAGGAGAACCTCGCGGTCGCCGACATCGAGATCGATGCGGAGACCAAGGCGGCGCTGGACGCGCTGGGCTAGCCCTCGGCACGATGCGGAGTGGTCCGGTCCACGTCGATGCACGTCTCACGCGCCGCCGACACTCTGGCCGTCGCACAACTGCGAGGATGCCTGCCGTGCGCGTGCTGATCTGTCCCGATCGGATGGGTGCTCTCTCGTCGGGTGAGGCGGGGCGGGCGCTGGCCGCGGGCTGGCCCGGCGCCGAGGTCCGTCCGATGGGCGAGGCCGGGCAGGGGTTCGTCGAGGCCACGGCCGAGGCCTGGGGCTGTGCCCTCGAGGCGTCCGTCTGGTCCGGACTGCCCGTCGAGTGGGCCACCCAGGGCGGACGGGCCGTGCTCGGCGTCAGTGGGTCCAGCGGGGCGGCCGTCGAGGGCAGCCCGATCCCGTACGGAGCCGGCTCCCTGCTCCTCGGCCGGGCGATCGCGACGACCCTGACCGAGCACCGACCGCGCCGACTGCTCGTCGATCTCGCCGGCCTGGACGTGCACGACGCGGGAGCCGGGCTGCTGGCCGGGTTGGGTGCGCGGCCGTCGGGTGCCGCGCTCACCGGCGGTGTCGCCGGGTTGACCGGTCTGTCCGCCGTGGATCTCGACCGCGTACGCGAGGTGCTCGCCGACGTCGAGCTGGTGGGCGTGGTGCCGACTGCGGAGCGCGAGGCCCAGCTGCTGGGGCTGCGGGGGACCACGTCTCGGCGCGGACGGGCGGCGGGGGAGGACCCGGCCGCCCTGCTCGCAGCGGACTCCGCCCTGCAGCGTCTCACCGAGCTCGTCGCGTCCGGGCCGGCCTCGTCTCCCGGCGCCGGCGCCTGCGGCGGTCTCGGCTGGGTCGTGCTCGCCCTCGGGGGGCGGCTGGTCACCGGCCCCGAGCTCGGGCTCGCCGACGTCTCCGCGAGACCCGACCTCGTCGTGGCCGGCTGTGGGGTCTTCGACTTCGCCACCCGGGGTGGGGGGGTGGTGGCCGCGGCCGCGGAGTTCGCCGCCGGGAACCTCGCGCCCTGTGTGGTCATCGCCGGTGAGGTGGTGATCGGGGCCCGCGAGATGCGGACGATGGGGATCGAGGCCGCGTACCCGATCAGGGCGTCGACCCTCGACGCGCCGACCGGTGGCGACCTGTCGGCCGCGGAGGTGTCGCAGGCCGCCGTACGGGTCGCGCGGAGCTGGCGCTGGTGACACCGACCACACGATCTTTCGACCTCGCCGCCGACGGCCTAGAATGAACGAGGATCGCGACGGGCGAGCGGCATCTGCTCGCCCATCGGTCCACCAGGCAGCCCACACCAGCAGGCCCACACTGTGGAGAGTGATATGACGGCAATCGACCAGAGCACCACCCCCGTCGCCGACGGAGTCATCCTGAGCGAGGGAGCGGCGAGCAAGGTGAAGGCGCTGCTCGACGGTGAGGGTCGCGACGACCTCGCCCTGCGGATCGCGGTGCAGCCCGGCGGCTGCTCGGGCCTGCGCTACCAGCTCTTCTTCGACGAGCGCACCCTCGACGGTGACATCGTCGCCGACTTCAGCGGCGTCAACGTGGTCACCGACCGGATGAGCGCGCCCTACCTGATGGGCGCCACCATCGACTTCGTCGACACCATCGAGAAGCAGGGCTTCACGATCGACAACCCGAACGCGACCGGATCCTGCGCCTGCGGCGACAGCTTCCACTGACCCCGACGGTCCCCGCGGCCGTCCACCGAGGCTCTCCATCCCGATCAGGGGTGGGGAGCTTTCGCCGTTCCCGCGAGGATCGGTCGAGGCGAGGTGCCTCTGAGGCGTCCCGTCGAACAGAACCACGGGTGTGATCGCCATCCGTCGAAGCACCCGGCTCGCCGCGAGCGTGCGGCGAGACCCACTGCCACCGCCCAAGGCGATCTCCTACGTTATGGTTTCCCAAGAGGATTGGCTCCCCCCGCGACCCTCGTACCTGAGCGTCCGTCGGGTCATCGTCGGGGACCGGCCCACCTCCTTGCTGAAACCGACGAAAGGCGCGATGTGGGTGGCGCGGAGATGCCTGAGCTGACACGGCGGTCACGCCCGTCGGCATCATGGCAGCGGCTACGGCGACCGGTTGCGGTCGCTGCTGGCCTGGGCGTGTTGTTCCTGGCTTCTTGCTCGATCCAGGACACCACCAACGAGATCCAGCGGCTGGGGCTGCCGGCTCCGGCCAGCAACGACGCCATCCCGATCGGTGACCTGTGGCTCGGCACCTGGATCGCGGCGGGCGCCGTCGGCATCCTGGTCTGGGGTCTGATCGGCTGGGCGGTGGTTCGCTACCGGCAGCGGGGGAACCTGCTCCCACGGCAGAACCGCTACAACCTGCCGATGGAGATCATGTACACGATCGTCCCGTTCGTGATCATCGGTGTGCTCTTCTACTTCACCGTGGTGGCGCAGAACAAGGTGGTCGCCAAGGAACCCAATCCGGACGTGACCATCGAGGTCGTCGGACAGAAGTGGTCCTGGACCTTCAACTACAAGTCCGCCGACGATCCCGCGGTCGGCCAGGACGTCTGGAACGCCGGCACCATCAACGAGACCCCCGACCTGTACCTCCCGGTCGGTAAGAACGTCCAGTTCGACCTCCGGTCACCCGACGTCATCCACTCCTTCTGGGTCCCGGCCTTCTACCAGAAGATGGACGTCGTGCCGGGGCGGGCCAACTCCTTCCAGGCGACGCCGACCAAGGAAGGCGTGTTCGCCGGCAAGTGCGCGGAGCTGTGTGGCACCTACCACTCGGCGATGCTGTTCAACGTCCACGTGGTGAGCGAGGCCGAGTACACGGCGTACCTGAAGACCCTGGTGGCGAAGGGTCAGACCGGCGAGGCCACCGGCCCCGTCAACGCGAACGAATACGGCCCGGCCGGTGAGGGGCAAACGCGATGACCACCCTGCAACGCACGGCGGCGACCGAGGTCGCTGTACCGACTCGGGAGCTCGGCACCAAGATCTGGCGGTGGATGACCACCACCGATCACAAGGTGATCGGCAACCTCTACTTCGTCACGTCGCTGATGTTCTTCGCCTTCGGCGGCGTGCTCGCCCTGGCGATCCGGGCCGAGCTGGCGTTCCCGGGTCTGCAGTTCCTGTCCTACGAGACGTACAACCAGTTCTTCACCATGCACGGCGCGATCATGCTGCTGCTGTTCGCGACGCCGCTGTTCGCCGGGTTCGCCAACGCGATCATGCCGCTGCAGATCGGCTCGCCGGACGTGGCGTTCCCCCGGCTGAACATGTTCTCGTACTGGCTCTACCTGTTCGGCGGCCTGATGGCCTGCTCGGGCTTCCTGACCCCGCAGGGCGCGGCCAGCTTCGGCTGGTTCGCGTACGTGCCGCTGAGCGACGCGGTGAACTCGCCCGGCGCCGGCGGTGACCTGTGGATCATGGGCTTCTACCTGGCCGGCATCGGGACCCTGCTGGGTTCGGTGAACTTCGTCACCACGATCATCTGCCTGCGGGCCCCGGGCATGACCATGTTCCGGCTGCCGATCTTCACCTGGAACATCCTGGTCACCTCGATCCTGGTGCTCATCGTCTTCCCGATCCTGGCGGCGGCACTGCTGGTGCTCGAGGCCGATCGGGTGCTCGGAGCGCACATCTTCGACGCGGCCACAGGCGGCGCGATGCTGTGGCAGCACCTGTTCTGGTTCTTCGGCCATCCCGAGGTCTACATCATCGCGTTGCCGTTCTTCGGCATCATCACCGAGGTCCTCCCGGTGTTCAGCAAGAAACCGGTGTTCGGCTACATCGGCCTGGTCAGCGCCACCCTGCTGATCGCGGCTCTGTCGGTCGCGGTGTGGGCTCACCACATGTACGTCACCGGTGCCGTGAACCTGCCCTTCTTCTCGTTCATGACGTTCCTGATCGCCGTGCCGACAGGGGTGAAGTTCTTCAACTGGATCGGGACGATGTGGGGCGGCAACATCACCATGGCCACCCCCATGCTCTGGGCCGTCGGGTTCTTGACCACCTTCCTCTTCGGTGGACTGACCGGTGTCATCCTGGCCAGCCCGCCGCTGGACTTCGCGCTCTCGGACTCCTACTTCGTGGTGGCCCACTTCCACTACGTGGTGTTCGGCACCGTGGTGTTCGCGATGTTCGCCGGCTTCTACTTCTGGTGGCCGAAGTTCACCGGGCACATGCTCGATGAGCGGATCGGCAAGGTCCACTTCTGGATGCTGTTCGTCGGCTTCCACACCACGTTCCTGGTGCAGCACTGGCTCGGGGTCGAGGGCATGCCGCGGCGCTACGCCGACTACCTGCCCAACGACGGCTTCACGATCTTGAACCAGGTGTCTTCGGTCGGCGCGATCCTGCTCGGGGCCTCGATGCTGCCGTTCCTCTACAACGTGTGGAAGAGCCGCAACAACCCGAAGGTCACCACCGACGACCCGTGGGGCTGGGGCCGGTCGCTGGAGTGGGCGACCTCCTGCCCGCCGCCGCGGCACAACTTCACCTCGTTGCCCCGGATCCGTTCGGAGTCGCCGGCCTTCGATCTGCATCACCCGGAGGTGGCGCTGGCGGAGTATCCCGCGAACGGCGCCGACGCTGGTGATTTCGCCGGTGCGGACGCGCCGGACGATGCCGGACGGGTCGAGGAGCTGCAGGCCCGGATGGCCGGTGAGTCCGAGGACGTGGTCGGCGAGTCGACCGACCAGATCAAGGGAGAAGGCAAGTGAAGGTCGAAGCCTGGATCTTCGGGGCACTCGTGATCTTCCTGGTCATCGTGACGCCCGTCTACTGGTTCATGAGTCACGAGATCACCGGGACCGTCGCTCTCATCCTGACCTTCTTCCTGGTCCTGATGATCTCGGGCTACCTCGGTCTCGTGGCCCGGCGGATCCCCGCCCGGCCCGAGGACCGCAAGGACGGCGACATCGCCGAGGGCGCCGGCGAGCTCGGCTTCTTCCCGCCGCAGAGCAAGTGGCCGCTCTTCTGCGGCCTCACCTTCGGGCTCTTCGTCCTGGGACCCGTCTTCGGCTGGTGGCTGTCGATCCTGGCCACCGGCATCGCCGTCGCCACCGTGACGGGCTGGATCTACGAGTTCTACCGCGGGGACTACGCGCACTAGCAGTCGTCACTCGCTACGCAGGCTCCGCTCAGCCTCTGTCTTCCCTCCTCGGTCGCACGACGAAAAGCGTGTCGTGCGACCTCGTCGGTCCAGACAGAGCCGCTCCGCCACGTCGTCGCTCGCGACGGGAGCGTCTCGCTGACGCTCGCCGGAGACCACGTTCCGCTCGCGACGGGAGTCGTCACTCGCTGCGCTCCTGACTCCAACTCCGCGTGTGTTGCAGCACACGCGGAGTCCTACGAGGGGACCGACGGATCCGACTTCGCTGGGGTTTGAACCCGAGCGGAGTCGGCAAGGGTGGGGAGTTGACCCCTTCGCTGGGGTCCGGCTCGGAGCACTCTTTGTCCGGGGCGACACGGCTTTTCGTCGCGAGCGAGGAAGAAGATCGAGCCTTCAGCGCGCGGTGAACGGCGAGTGACGACTGACTCAGCCGAGGATGCGGGCGTGGATGTTGCCGGGGAACCGGACCGCGAAGCGGGTGTCGCCGACCATCGCCTGGAGGTCTGCCACCCGGGCGTCGATCTCGCGACGGCGTACGGCGGCGACCTGCTCGAAGTAGTGCAGGTGGACGGCGCCCAGCTTGTCCTGAGCCCAGGCGCCGACGATGCGTCCGTCCACCCAGAGGGTCGGACCGCCGTTGCCGACCGAATCGAAGGCCTCGAGGGCGGCGTCGGGGAGATACCAGGAGCGCTGCTTCCACCCCATCGTGGCCGGATCGAGCCCCGGCAGCACCGCCACCCAGGGCTCGGGCTCGTCCACGGGCTCGTCGTCGGCGGCCAGCCACCCCGGGCCGCCGGCCAACGTGACGGCGACCGCGCCGCAACCTTCCAGGGCCCGGCGGGTCAGGCCGGCGGTCCAGCCCATCCACCACTGCAGGTCGGTCGTCGTGGCCGGACCGAACCGGCGGAGCCACCGGCGAGCCAGCTCGGTGGCGGCCGACGCCTCGTCCAGCTCGCCCAGCCCACCGGGGAGCCAGTCCTCGGTGGCCGCGTACGCGTACGCGCCAGTGATCCAGCTGCTCGGTCGGGTCCGCAGCAGGTCGCCCTGGAAGCCGAGCAGCGTGATCAGCTGACTGTGGGCACCCTGGGTCGAGGCGTACGACTTCCCGGCGGCGAGCTGGAGGGGCACCCGGACTCCGGGGACCTGGCGGCCGATCTCCCGGGCCGTGGTGGGGCCGTGCGCCTGCAGGTGGTCGAGCACCTGGCTGCGCGCCTCCTCGAGCCAGCTCTCGGGATCGGGCACCCCGGCGGCGGACAGCATCTTCTGCAGCTGGCGACGTGCCGGCGGTACGAGCTTGCGGGTGGCGGCGGCGTGCATCAGGCGCGTGGTCTCCGGCGTGGCCAACCAGAGCGTCCGCCGCATCGCGTGGTGCCGGATCAGGGCCCGCTGCCCGTAGACGACCTCCTCGACGGCAGCGATCGAGGGGTGCTCCATGCGGACCATCGTCGACAACATGACGGTGACCGGATCGGTCGAGTGCAGAGCCACCACGTCCTCGGCGATCCGGACGACGTCGTCGGTCCGCAGACGCGGCAGCAGGCGGTGCCGCTGCGCGAGCCGGGCGCGCCGGACCTCATCGGTGATCACGTGCACAGCGGGAGTCTGGCAGGGACGGCCGACAGCCGAACTCGGAGCGAGTGACCGGAGGGGCGGGGGACCGGGGATTAGGCTCGCAGCATGTGCCGGAACATCCGTCAGCTCCACAACTTCGAACCGCCGGCGACCAGCCGGGAGGTGCACGAGGCCGCCCTGCAGTACGTCCGCAAGATCGCCGGGACGACCAAGCCGTCCAAGGCGAACGAGGAGGCCTTCAACGCCGCCGTGCACGAGATCGCGCACGCCACAGCTCACCTGCTGGAGCACCTGAGCACCACCGCGCCGCCGAAGAACCGTGAGGAAGAGGCGCTCAAGGCTCGCGCCCGAGCAGCGAAGCGGTACGCGACCGCCTGAGCGGGAACCTGTCAGCGTTCCCGCGGACGACGCTCTCCGCCGACGACCGTGGCGATCCGTCGGGCCGACGAACGGTCGGCGTGCCCGTTCCGAGAGACCGGTTCCGAGGTGACGGGTTCCGGGGTGACCGTCGTCGCGGCCGTGCTGCCGGAGTCGGTGCTGGCGGAGTCGGTGCTGGCGGAGGTCGGTGCCGGCGCCCTCGGGAGGCACGAGGGTGACGTCGGGCCGGGGTCCGTCGTCGTCCCTGGGCGCACCGAGCAGTGGTGCTGTTCCGGCGACGGCTATCCGCGAGAACAGACCCCCGGAGAAGCCGAGCAGGACGGCCACGGCCAGGGCCGTGAGGGAGGCGCTGTCGTCACCCCAGACGCCGGCGAAGGCGTTGCCGAGCAGAGCAATCTGGTCCTGGGCCAGAAAGCCCACGATCATGACCCCGCCGATGGCGTTCAGGGCGCCCGCCACCGGACTCAGGACCACCATCCCGAGCGACAGCGTGCGGTTCATGAACAGTGCCGACAGCGACCCGAGCAGCCCGCCGAGCGCTCCGGCGACGAAGATCGGCTCACGCCCCGGGAAGGTCACACTGAGGGCGTAGGTCGCCGCCAGACCGACCAGGGTGAGCCACACGGCCACCCGGATGTGGTTGACCTCGCGTTCCTGGGGCGCGTCGCGCTGCCGCTGCAGGAGGATCAGCGCGGACCCGGCGGCGTTGCGGATCGAACCGTCGACGTCGCTGACCGGGTCGTCTGCGGACGGCGCCGAGATCGCGGCGGAGATCCTGGCCGCCGCTGCGGCGCCCTCCTTGCCCGGGGGGAGCAGCGCGGCGATCTGACTGGCCGCGAGCCGGAGCGGCCCTCCGGTGAGGGTAGACAGCATCTGCTTCTCCAACCCGTTGAGCGTCCGGTTGGCCCCGAGCACGTCGGCCAGCGGCACCAGAACCACGAACCGACCGATGCACCGAGCCCCGAAACGTTCCGCCTGGGTGATCTTCAGCTCGAGTCGCTGGCCGCCGGTCGCCTCGAAGAACCCGGTGTCGATGATGCCGCGCAGCTCGCCGGCCCGAGCCTGGAGCTGCCGGTAGATGGGCATGCCGATGAGTCCCCGGCTGCTGGCCATGACGATGCCGAAGTACGCGGCGCAGGCGACCAGCACCTGGGGAGAGGCCGCGCTGTCGACGAACGTCGCCAGGTCGGTCCAACCGCCACTGGTCCAGGCGACGAACGGTGGGAGCTCGGAGGCGGCCCAGGCGATCAGCAGCGACCCGACGCCGAGGGCGCAGCGGGCGCGGGTCCGACCCGCCGGGTGCCGGTGCGCGGACACCACGACCGCGATCGTGACACTCGCTGCGGACAGGGCCAGCAGCCAGCGGAAGTTGTCACCCATGGCACCCCCCGTGCTTTCCCGGAGGAGCGATCGACCGGGCGTGCTGATACCGCGATCTCCGGGTGACACACGGCTCACCGGCTGTCGCGTCCGTTGCGACACGCCTACGAACGTCATCGCCATCTCGCCATGCCAAGCCTCACCAGGACGTGTTGAGGGGCCGCCCTTCCTCGTAACCGGTGTGTGACTGGACGCCGATTACCGCCAGCTCGGAGAACTCCGGCAGCGAGGTGGCGCCGGCGTACGTGCAGCTGCTCCGCACGCCGGCCACGATCGAGTCGATCAGGTCCTCGACGCTGGGCCGGTCGGGGTCCAGATACATCCGGGAGGTGGAGATGCCCTCCTCGAACAGGGCCGCGCGAGCCCGGTCGTACGCGCCGGCGTCCCGGGTCCGCATCTTGACCGCGCGGGCGGAGGCCATCCCGAAGGACTCCTTGTACATCCGGCCCTGCGCGTCGGTGAGCAGGTTGCCGGTGCTCTCGTACGTGCCGGCGAACCAGGAGCCGATCATCACCGACCCGGCACCCGCCGCCAGCGCCAGCGCGACGTCGCGCGGGTAGCGCACGCCGCCGTCGGCCCAGATCGACGCCCCGACCTCGCGGGCGGCCTCGGCGCAGTCGAGCACGGCGCTGAACTGAGGACGCCCCACCCCGGTCATCATCCGCGTGGTGCACATGGCGCCCGGCCCGACGCCGACCTTGACCACGTCGGCGCCGGCCTCGACCAGATCTCGTACGCCGTCAGCGGCGACGACGTTGCCGGCGGCCAGCGGGATCCGGCGACCCGTCTGCTCGGTCAGTCGGTCGCGGACGTCACGCACCGACTTCAGCGCCTGCAGCATCTTCTCCTGGTGGCCGTGGGCGGTGTCGACGACCAGCACGTCGACCCCGGCTCGCCAGCAGCGCCTCGGCCCGCCCGGCGACGTCGCCGTTGATACCCACCGCGGCGCCGAGGATCAGCCGTCCGTCCGGGTCGACCGCCGGCCGGTAGAGCGTGGAGCGCAGCGCGTGCTTGCGGGTCATCACGCCGATCAGCCGGTCGTCGGTCACCACCAGAGCGGCCTCCAGGTGACTGGCACTGAGGGAGGCGAAGATGTCGGTGGGCGACTCGTCGGCCCCGACCACGAGCACGTCGGAGGACATCACCTCGTGCACCTGGGCGAAGCGGTCGACCCCAGCCGCGTCGGCCTCGCTGAGGGTGCCGAGCGGTTTGCCGTCCTCGACCACCACGACCATGCCGTGCGCCCGCTTGGGCAGCAGCGACATGGCCTGGCCGACGGGGGTGTGCGGCGTGACCCTCACGGGGGTGTCGAAGACGGGGTGCGAGCCCTTGACCTTGGCGACCACCTCGGCCACCACGTCGGTCGGGATGTCCTGGGGGATGATCGCCACGCCGCCCCGGCGGGCGACGGTCTCGGCCATCCGGCGGCCCGAGACCGCGGTCATGTTGGCGACCACCAACGGGATCGTCGTGCCGACACCGTCGACGGTGCGCAGGTCCACGTCCAGTCGTGAGGTGACCGACGAGCGGCGAGGAACCATGAAGACGTCGGAGTAGGTGAGGTCGTACGCGGGCGGCGGGTTCAGAAAACGCACGTGCGTCATTGTCCACCAATTCGAAGGCAGGTGGCGCGCCGCCACCGTGCGTCAAAGTCACCCCGACCTGCCGGGATCCGGCCCGACACGCCGCGTGGCGGTCGGGTCGAGCTGAGTTCGACGCAACCCCGCGGCGGCACCGGCCTAGGCTGGCGGCATGGCCGATGAAGACTTCTCCACCTCCGGCGCGTACGTGACCGGCGGCGCCGACTTCACCCGAGACACGAACTACATCGAGACCCGGGTCACCCGTGACGGTCGCGACGGCTATCCGGTGGAGCCGGGTCGCTATCGGCTGATCGCGGCGCGCGCCTGCCCGTGGGCCAACCGGACGATCATCGTGCGACGGTTGCTCGGCCTGGAGAACGCCATCTCGATGGGTCTCTGCGGGCCGACTCACGACGTGCGCTCCTGGACCTTCGACCTCGACCCCGGTGGCGTCGACCCGGTGCTGGGTTACGAGCGGCTGCAGCAGGCCTACTTCGCCCGCTTCCCCGACTATCCCCGGGGGATCACCGTGCCGGCCCTGGTGGACGTGCCGACCAAGGCGGTCGCCACCAACGACTTCGCCCAGCTCACCCTCGACTTCAGCACCGAGTGGGTGGACCACCACCGCGAGGGAGCGCCCGCCCTCTATCCCGAGCCGCTGCGGGACGAGATCGACACCGTGAACAAGCGGGTCTTCACCGAGGTGAACAACGGGGTGTACCGCTGCGGGTTCGCGGGCTCGCAGGAGGCCTACGACAAGGCGTACGTCCGGCTCTTCACCGCACTGGACTGGCTCTCGGACCGCCTGCGCGACCGTCGCTATCTGGTCGGCGACACCATCACCGAAGCCGATGTGCGGCTGTTCACCACGCTGGCCCGCTTCGATCCCGTCTACCACGGCCACTTCAAGTGCAACCGGCAGAAGCTGACCGAGATGCCGGTGCTCTGGGCGTACGCGCGGGATCTGTTCCAGACCCCGGGCTTCGGCGACACCACCGACTTCACCCAGATCAAGCGGCACTACTACGTGGTGCACACCGACCTGAACCCGACCCAGATCGTGCCGCAGGGTCCGGACCTGTCGAACTGGCTCACCCCGCACCACCGCGAGCAGCTCGGCGGTCGACCGTTCGGGGACGGCACCCCGCCGGGACCGCTGCCGGCGGCCGAGGTCGTGCCGGCGGCCGACGGGGTCCCGGTCGGCTGATCGGGCCCGCGGAGGGGCCGAGCCCTCCGGATCTGGCCGAGGGCCCAGGTGTCGGCGCAGCAGAAGAAGCCGGGTCTGTGGAGAGAGAGCATGCTGACGCGGTCGGCTCAGGCGCCGGCCGCCGCGAGGTAGTCGCTGATCGCGGCCGCGCTCAACCCGTGGCACTCACGGAGCCCGCGGCTGATGGTGGCGCGGTAGGTCGGCGACGGGGCGTTGGGCCGGAGACCGTGACCCTCGGGGGCGGTGAACGTCAGGACCGGCAGGTCCTCGAGCTCGCCGACCAGGTGCAGCGTCTCGTAGCGGCCCGGTCCGTACGAGTGCCGTCGCTGGGCGAGCACCTGGCTCAGATCGAGCTCCGGGCCCGGGTCGCGGCGCATCTCCTGGGCGGCGAGATCGGAGAACTGCTCGACGGTGATCCGGTACGCGCGGGCGTAGACCGTCCCCTCGCCGTCGGCGTCGTAGAAGGCGATCCCGCCGCCCCAGGTGGGCGAGTCGCCGGCGAAGAAGATGCGGCCGGGCACCAGCAGCGGGCGGTCGTCGACCGGCGGCCGGCGATCCCGGGCCCCGGGGTAGTGACGGGTGGCCCCGTCCGGTCGCCCACCGACCAGGTAGGCCTCGAACCTGTCCCGCGCCAGGTTGGACCCGTACGCGGCGTACCAGACGTCAGCCACGGACCCGGGACCGCTCGGCCGGGGCCAGCAGACCGGCGCAACCGATCGCGAGCAGGCCGAGGACAGCGGGCACGACGAAGGCCCAGCGCAGACCGACCTGGTCGGCGACGATCCCGATCAGCGGCGGGGTGACCAGGAAGCCCAGCCGCATCATCCAACCGGAGACGGCGAGACCGAATCCCCGGGGGAGCCCGTGCAGCTCGTCGGCGGCGTGCATGGCCAACGGGATGAGGACGGCGATCCCCAGTCCGACGATGGCGAATCCGGCCACGGCGGCGACCACGCTGGGAACGGCCAGCACCACCCCGAACCCGATCACCGTCAAGACCCCGCCGACCCGGCTGACCCCGCGCGGCCCGAAGCGGGTGACCAGCGGATCACCGGCGAACCGGCCGATGATCATGGTGGTCTGCATGGCCACGAACACCGCGCCACCCACCGCGGCCGTGGTGCCGAGCGAGCCGGTGAGGTAGAGCGCGCCCCAGGTGTTGCCGGCGTCCTCACCGGCGGCGCCGGCGACACCGACGAGGCAGATCAGCAGCAGCCGGACGACCACCCCGCCCGTCGCGCGGGGTCGGCGGCCCCCTGGGTGAGCAGGACCGGCCGCGGCGTCGGGTCCGGGGACCGGTTCGTGGCCCGGCAGCAGGAACCGACTGGCGATCACCAGCACCAGGGCGAAGACCACCCCGGTGACCAGCAGGTGCCAGCGCACCGGGACGCCCAGCCCGGCGAAGGCCGAGCCGATCAGACCACCGATGACGGCGCCGACGCTCCACAGCCCGTGCAGCCCGGTGATGATCGAGGTGCCGATCCGGCGCTGCACCCACAGTCCCTGCGCGTTGTTGGCGATGTCGACGAGGGCGTCGACCAGCCCGACGCACAAGAACACGGCCGCCAGGCTCAGCCAGCTGGAGGTCCACCCCACACCGGCGACCAGCGCGGACATGGCCAGGGAGGCGCCGACGATCACCCGCTTCGAGGTCCAGCGCGTGACGGCGACGCCCGCCAGCAACCCGGACAGCAGAGCGCCCAGCGGCCACGCCGCGACCGCGGCCCCGAACGCCGCGTTGTCGAGACCGAGGTCCGCCACGATCTCGGGGTAGCGGGGGACCAGGTTGGCGAAGGTCATCCCGTTGACCGCGAACGTCGCACCCACAGCACGGCGGGCGTTCCGCACGGATTCGGCCATGTCCGCAATCCTCGCAGCGGACTGTGGTGGATCTGTGCACCCTGATCTGAGGATGCCGGTCATGCGGCGTCCGTACGCAGTCGCGCCCCCGCGTGGACTGCTGGGGCTCGCACTGGTGCTGTCGAGGATGATCCACCGAGAATAGAACTGGTGTTCACATCCGGTCTATCCTGAGCGGGTGGACCCTCAGCCGAGTGCACCGACAGGGTGGCATGTCTGGGTCACCGGCAACGGTGGGTACGCGGCGCCGACGCCGGGAGTGGTCGTCCAGTGGCAGTACCTTCCGGTGCACAACGCGACCGCGACGGGCTGGGCGGCGTGGGTGGTGCACGTCCCGTTCGAAGGAGCCGTGGCGATGGAGTGGGTGCCGGCCGAACGGATCGAACCGATCGCCGACGCGGCTCCGCAGGAGCGCTGAGCCGTGGCAGCCGGTCGGCGGCACGTCTGGGTGAGCGTGCCGGGCGGCCGACGTCTCCCGGGTCTGGTCGTGGCGTGGCAGCGGCACGGAGACGGTTGGCAGGCACAGGTCGCCCTCGTCCGCGATGACGCCGTCCTGCTGCGCTGGGTGCCGGCGGCCGATCTCCGGCCGGTCACCGACGACCGCACGAGCCATCCCGCCACTGCGCCGGTCCGGCCTCGGCCCGCCTGAGAGGGTGTGTCAGGGCCGTGGCGGATGGAATGCACCGAGGACACATGCTCCGGGTGCAACGCCGACGAAACAATCGATGGCTAGCGTGGCTTCCGCTGTGGGCCACCGCGCCCGCCCGTACTCTCGAAGGAGAGCGTGCATGAACCTGGCTCCCTCGGATGCCGAGAAGCTGTTGATGGCCGTGGCGGGGATGATCGCCCGGGACCGGTTGGAGCGTGGCGTCAAGCTCAACTACCCGGAGTCGGTGGCGCTGCTGAGCACCTGGGTGATCGAACGAGCCCGCGAGGGCGTCGGCGTCGAGGAGCTGATGTCCACCGGCCGCGAGGTGCTCACGCGGGCCGAGGTGATGGACGGTGTCGCGGAGATGATCACCGACGTCCAGGTCGAGGCCACCTTCCCCGACGGGCGCAAGCTCGTCACCCTGCACGAGCCGATCCAGTGAGGGGTGAGCTTCGATGAGCGGAACATCCAGCAACGGGCCCGGAGCGATTCGCGTCGCCCCCGGCGAGCTCGAGCTGAACAGCGACCGGACGGCCGAGGAGCGCGGTGAGCTGACCTTCACCAACGTCGCCGACCGACCCATCCAGATCGGCTCCCACATCCACCTCGCCGACGTGAACACCGGACTCTCCTTCGACCGTACGGTCGCGCACGGCTTCCGGCTCGACATCGCGTCCGGGACGTCGGTCCGGTTCGAGCCGGGCGTGTCCCGTACGGTCGGCATCGTCGCGCTGCGGGGTCGCCGTCAGGTTCCCGGCCTCCAGATCCGCCCCGCCCCGGGAGGTGCAGCGTGAGCAGGATCAGTCGCGAGGACTACGCCGCCCTGTACGGGCCGACGGCCGGCGACCAGATCCGTCTGGGCGACACCGACCTGTGGATCGAGGTCGAGCAGGACCTGACCTTCGGCGGCGAGGAGTCGGTGTTCGGCGGCGGCAAGTCGATCCGCGAGTCGATGAACCAGTCACTGGCGTCGTCGGCCGAGGGTGCCCTGGACACGGTCATCACCAACGCGGTGATCCTCGACCACTGGGGGATCGTCCGGGCCGACGTCGGCATCTCGGGCGGCCGGATCGTCGGCATCGGTCGCAGCGGCAACCCCGACATCGCCGACGGCGTCCACCCGGCACTGGTGATCGGACCGGGCACCGACGTCATCTCCGGCGAGGGCAAGATCCTCACCGCCGGCGGCTTCGACTCCCACGTCCACTTCCTGTCCCCGTCACAGATCGTCGAGGCCCTGGCCGCCGGCCTGACCACGCTGGGCGGCGGGGGCACGGGTCCCTCGGAG
Organism: uncultured Actinomycetota bacterium; assembly: GCA_963794405.1. GTDB lineage: Bacteria > Actinomycetota > Actinomycetes > Propionibacteriales > Propionibacteriaceae > Microlunatus. The sequence goes on along the minus strand of CAWCDP010000009.1, from coordinate 556,457 downwards.
GGTTCCAAGGCCACCACCGTCACCCCGGGCGCGTGGCACCTCAAGCAGCTGCACCGCTCCCTGGACTCCTTCCCGGTCAACCTGCTGATCCTCGGCAAGGGGAACACGGTCGCCGAGACGGCGTTCGAGGAGCAGGCGCTGGCCGGGGCGGGCGGCTACAAGGTGCACGAGGACTGGGGTTCCACCCCGGCGGCCATCGACGCGGCGCTGACCGGGGCCGAGCGCTGGGGACTGCAGGTCGCGCTGCACTCCGACTCGCTCAACGAGGCCGGTTTCGTGGCCTCGACCATCGCGGCCTTCCGGGGTCGCAGCATCTCCGCCTTCCACGTGGAGGGGGCCGGCGGCGGCCACGCCCCGGACATCCTGACCATCGCCGGTCTGCCGAACGTGCTGCCGGGGTCGACCAACCCGACCCTGCCGCACACCGTGAACACCGTCGCCGAGCACCTCGACATGCTGATGGTCTGCCATCACCTGAACCCGGCGGTGCCGGAGGACCTGGCGTTCGCCGAGTCCCGGATCCGGGCCACCACGATCGCGGCCGAAGACCACCTGCACGACCTGGGCGCCATCTCCATCACCTCCTCCGACGCGCAGGCCATGGGCCGGATCGGTGAGGTGATCACCCGCACCTGGCAGGTCGCGCACGTGATGAAGCACGTCCGGGGCGAGATGGGCGGTGGGCTGCCCGCCGACAACTTCCGGGCGCGGCGCTACGTGGCCAAGTACACGATCAACCCGGCCATCTCGCACGGTGTCGACCACGAGATCGGCTCCGTCGAGGTCGGCAAGCTGGCCGACCTGGTGCTCTGGGAGCCGAAGTTCTTCGGCGTCAGTCCCAGCGTGGTGATCAAGGGCGGCGGCATCGTGGTCGGCGCACTCGGCGACCCCAACGCCTCCATCCCCACCCCGCAGCCGGTCCTGATGCGGCCGGCCCTGTACGGTCCGGGCGCGCCGCACCTGTCGCAGACCTACGTCGCCCCGGCCGCGCTGGAGGCCGGCCTGGCGGACGAGCTCGGGCTCACCCGGCGGCTGGTGGCGATCAGGTCGACCCGTGACGTCGGCAAGGCCCAGATGGTCAACAACGACGCGCTGCCGTCCATCGAGATCGACCCGGAGTCCCACGCCATCACCGTGGACGGTGACCTGATCACCCCCGCGCCGGCCCAGGAGCTCCCGCTGGCCCAGCTGTACAAGCTGTTCTGAGCGTGGACGTGGAAGCCGACTCATCAGCACCCGTGGTCGCCCCGACCGCCGGGACCGACAGCTCGGCGTACGTGAGTCTGCTGCTGGCCGACGGACGGCTGCCGACGGGCGCTCACACCCAGTCGGCCGGTCTGGAGCCGGCGCTCAACCACGGCCTTCGGCTGGACCAGGTGCCGGACTACCTGCGTGTCCGGTTGAGCACGGTCACCGAGGTGGAGGCGGCGGCGGCGGTCGTCGCGCGGGGGTGGTGGAGCACCGAACGGCTCGTCGCGGCGATGGGGACCGTGGACCGGGCCTGGCGGATCCGGACCGCCTCCGCTGCGCTACGGGACGCCTCGGATCTGCTCGGCCGCAGCTATCTGCGGCTGGCGGCGACGGTGTGGCCGGCTCTGGCGCCGCTGGCGGCCCGTACGCCGTCGGGGGCGGGAAGCACCCCGCCCCGCTGGTGCCGGGCGGTGGTGATCGGGGCGACCGCGGCCGAGGCCGGTCTGGATGCTCGGCAGACCGCGAGGCTGATCGGCTTCGAGGACGTCCAGACCGTCATCGCGGCCGCGGTGAAGCTGCAGCCGTTCGATCCGGCCGTTGCCGTCGCCTGGGCGGTCGCGGCCGGCCAGCAGGTGGAGGCGATGGTCGCGCGGGTCGCCGACCTGCGCACCGTCGAGGAGATCCCCGCGTCCACCGCACCGCAGATCGAGCACTGGGCCGAGCTGCACACCCGAACCGAGAGGCGTCTCTTCCGTGCCTGAGCACTTCCACCCACCCGTCCAGCGATCCCTCCGGCTCGGCGTGGCCGGTCCGGTCGGCACCGGCAAGAGCTCGCTGATCGCCCTGCTCTGTCGCGAGCTCGGGACCGAGCTCAGTCTCGGCGTGATCACCAACGACATCTACACCGACGAGGATGCCCGCTTCCTGCGGTCGGCCGGGGTGCTGGCGCCGGAGCGGATCCGGGCGGTGGAGACGGGTGCGTGCCCGCACACCGCGATCCGGGACGACGTGAGTCAGAACCTGCTGGCCGTGGAGGACCTCGAGCAGGACTTCTCGCCGGTGGACGTGGTGCTGGTCGAGTCCGGGGGCGACAACCTGACGGCCACGTTCTCTCCGGCCCTGGTCGATGCCCAGTTCTTCGTGCTCGACGTGGCCGGCGGGGGCGACGTCGCCCGCAAGGGTGGTCCGGGGATCTCCGGCGCCGACGTGCTGATCGTCAACAAGACGGACCTGGCGCCGTACGTGGGTGTCGATGTCGAGCAGATGGTGCTGGATGCGTCGGCGGCCCGCGACGGCCGTACGGTGATCGCGCTGTCCCGGACCGATCCGTCGTCCATCGCACGGTTGCGACAGTGGGTGCTGGACACCTTGGCGGCCTTCCGGGCCGGCTCCCTCCGGCCGCGCGACCCGGGTCCGATGGCTCCGCACGCCCACGCGGACGACTCGGTGCATGCGCACGCGGACGGCTCGGTGCATGCGCACGGGAGCGGCGGCCAAGCCCATCAGCACTGAGCCGCGTCCATCAGCACTGATGTGAGCGTCCGGGCCCTGTCGATGACGACGACCAGACTGAGTGTCGAGGTGCGGGACGGCCGACACCAGGTCCGCAGCACCGCCGGGCTGCTGCGCGCCCAGCGCTTGCACGCGCCACCCGACCGGGCCCGGGTCGCGCTGGTGGGTCAGACCGCTCTGCTGCTCGGGGGCGACGAGGTGGGGCTGGACATCGAGGTCGGACCGGGGGCGACGCTCGAGCTGTCCGACATCGCGGGAACCGTCGCGTACCACGGGCGGGGGAGAGCGGCGTCGTGGCGTACGAGCATCCGGCTGGGGCTGGGAGCGCGCTTCAGCTACGCCGGCGAGCCCTTGATCCTGAGCGACGGCTCGGAGGTGAGCCGCAGTCTGACTGTCGACCTCGCCGAGGCGGCGACGGCCCGACTGCGGGAGACGCTGGTCTTCGGCCGGGCCGGCGAGGTCGGCGGTCGCCTGGACGCGCAGACGCTGCTCCGTCGGGAGGGGGAGGAGTTCTGTCGTGAGCGGCTCGCTCTGGACCCCGTCCTCCGCGGTCGCCCGGGGATGCTGGCGGGTGTCCGGGTCGTCGACTCGGTGCTGGTCCTGGGTGCCCGTCCGGGCGAACACCGACAAGGAGGTACGGGCACCTCAGCGGCGCCCACGACGGACCGGAGCTCCTTGTCGGCGACGTCCGACCTGGTGACCTACCAGTTGCTCGAGTCCGGCAGCACGCTCACCCGCTACCTGGGTACGAGCCTGGCCGACTCACCGCTGACGGATCCCGACCTGGTGACCGGTCTCGCCCCGCCGCCCCGTCCGTAGTCCGACCGACTCCGCTGGTGCTGCACCACCAGCGGAGTCGGCGGTCCCGCGCGATCGGTCCGGTGCCAGCTGTCAGCGGCCGGCCGTGCCGGTGTCGGTGCTGCCGACCTGCGAGTCCACGCTGCCGGCGGTGGACGGCGCCGCACCCGTGCTCGGCTGGGTGTTCGTCGACGGCTCGGTGCTCGTCGACGCCTGCGTGCTCGGGGCCGGCTCGGTCGTCGGTCCGGTCGACTGGCTGGGTCCGGTGGACGGCGCCGCGCTGGGCTCGGTGCTCGTCGTGGCGGACGGCTCGGTGCTCGGCGTGCTCGAGGTGTCGCTGGACGGAGCCTTGGTGGGCGTGTCGGTGCCACCGGACCGGCCCTCGCCGACCTGGGTGATGGTCGTGCCCTGGCCGCCGGACACGGACTGACCGCTGACCAGCTCGAAGGCGGTGAGGCCGGCGATCGCCAGCAGGAAGACGGCGGCGGTGCTGACCAGGATGGCCTTCCAGGGCCACCGCGAAACGGAGCGTCCGTTGCGGTCGACCTCCGCGGCGACGGCCACGGGGTCGGGGGAGGGTGGGGCCACCGCAGCCATCGGCTGAGTGTCGGTGACCCAGCCGTCGACCTCCGCGGTGGTCGACACGGTGGTCAGCTCGACGTCGGTCTGCCCCACCCGACCGACGAACGCCGAGGTCAGCTTGTCCCTGGTGTGCTTCAGTGAGGCCGTGTAGAGCGAGCCGGCCGCACCGGCCACGAGGCTGCCGATCGCGGCACCGAACACGGTGCCGGCTACGCCGAGTCGCGCGCCGATGACCGCAGCGGTCATGGCGGCGAGGGCGCCGCCGATCAGCTGGGTCGCCGACATCTCCAGTCGCCGGGTCTTCGGCTCGGGTGGTTGCTCGTTCGGGGGTCGCGTCAACGTGTGGGTGTCAGTCAAGGTGAAGGTCCTGGTGAGTGGGGTTCGGGCGTCCGGTCCTGCCATGGGCAGCTGGACGCCCCTGTCCACCCAGCCCAACGTGGGGGATCCCTCGATCGTTACCAACCGGCTCGGCGGGGTGATCAAACCCACACGGGTCCGGTGGTGCCAGCGAACCCCATCGCTCGCAACGCAACGACGCCCCGCCCGGAGGGGCGAGGCGTCGTCGACGGACGGTGAAGGTGGTCAGTCCTGAGAGCGCCCGGCGCCCGCTCCGGCTCCGATCTCCTGGGTGCCGTGCCCGTTGCCGTGCCCGTTGCCGATCTCGCCGTGGTCGTCGCCGTTGGCGTGGTCGTCGTGGTGGGCGGCCGCCTCGAGCTCGGCCCGGGTCGGCTTGCGCAGCGCGTCCAGGTACCAGAACCGGGTCGCCTTGCGCCGACGCTGCTCCGCCTTGAGCTCCTTGTCCGAGAGGTCGCCCTGCTCGGACACCGCGGCCAGGGGGAGTGGCTCGACGTGCTGGGTGAGCGTGTACGCCTCGTCCTTGTCGATCGGCGTGTGAGCCTCGGAGTAGCCGCCCGACGGATCCCGCACGATGATCGCGCTCTCGGAACCGTGCAGCAGCCGCTCGGCATCTGCCCGCTGCAGCCCGATGCAGATCCGCTTGGTGATGAGGAAGGCGAGCACCGGTCCGACGAAGACCATGACCCGCATGAAGTAGGTCACCGAGTTGAGCGAGACGTGGAACACCGTCGCGACCAGATCGTTGCCGCCGGCGATGAAGAACAGTCCGTAGCAGGTCATCGCCGCGACGCCGAACGCGGTCCGGGTCGGGACGTTGCGCGGACGGTCCAGGATGTGGTGTTCGGACTTGTCCCCGGTCACCCACTGCTCGACGAACGGGTAGAAGGCCATCGACATGGCCATCAGCCCCATCAACCCCAGGCCGGGGATCGCGATGTTCCACGACCAGGTCGTGCTGCCGATGTGCGACTCCCAGTTCGGCATGATCCGGATCGCACCCTCGACGAAGCCCATGTACCAGTCGGGCTGGCTGCCCGCGGTGACCTGTGCCGGGTTGTACGGCCCGTACGTCCACAGCGGGTTGATCTGCATCAGCCCGCCCATCAAGGTGATGACGCCGAAGACGATGAAGAAGAAGCCACCGGCCTTGGCCATGTAGACCGGGAAGACCGGGTAGCCGACGACGTTGCCGTCGTTGCGGCCGGCGCCCGGGTACTGGGTGTGCTTGTGGTAGACCACCAGCGCCAGGTGGGCCGCGATCAGACCGAGCAGCACCGCGGGGATCAGCAGGATGTGGGCCATGTAGAGCCGGGCCACGATGAGCGATCCGGGGAACTGCCCGGCGAACACGAACATCTCCACCCACGTGCCGATGATCGGGATGGCGCGGACCAACCCGTCCACGAACCGCAAGCCCGTACCCGACAGCAGGTCGTCGGGGAGGGAGTAGCCGGCGAAGCCCTCGATCAGCCCGATGAACAGGAGGCTGACACCGATCAACCAGTTGATCTCGCGCGGCTTGCGGAAGGCGCCGGTGAAGAAGATCCGGAGGCTGTGCGCCAGCATCGCGGCCAGGAACAGCATGGCCGCCCAGTGGTGCATCTGGCGGACCAGCAGGCCACCACGGATGTCGAAGGAGATGGCCAGGGTGGACTCGAACGCCTCGGACATCTGGAGTCCGCGCAACAGCTGGTAGGTGCCGTCGTACTCGACCTCGGCCATCGACGGCTTGAACCAGAGCGTCAGGAAGACGCCGGTGATCAGCAGGATGATGAACGAGTAGAGCGCGACCTCACCCAGCAGGAAGGACCAGTGGTCGGGGAACACCTTGCGGATGAAGGGGCGGCTGAGCTTGGCCACGCCGATCCGGTCGTCGGCCCACTTGGCGGGGCCGGCGGCGACCTTGAAGACGGGACCGAGCTGCTTGGGGGGTGTCTCGGCCGCCACCGATCGTGAGTCGGCGGTGGTGGGTGCGGGCTTGGCCATCAGTTATCACCCTGCTGGAAGTCGTTGCGGGAGTCCCGCTCGAAGTAGCTCGGACCGGTGGGCACGCTGAAGCCGTCCCGGGCCACGAGGAACCCCTCGGCGTCGACGGTGATCGGCAGCTGGGGGAGTGACCGGGCGGCGGGTCCGAAGACCACCACCCCCGAGTCGCCCAGGTCGAACGTCGACTGGTGGCAGGGGCACAGCAGGTGGTGCGTCTGCTGTTCCCACAGGCTGATCGGGCACCCGACGTGGGTGCAGATCTTGGAGTAGCACAGGATCCCGCCGACCTGCCAGTCCTGACGCGAGTCGGGGATCTTGATCGTGTTCGGGTTCATCCGGACCACGATGATGGAGGCCTTGGCCTTCTCCACGAGGAACTCGGTCCCGTGGTAGTCCTGCAGGTTCTCGGGCTGGGCGTTGATCAGCTGCCCGATCTGGATCTGGTCGGCTTTGATCGGGACGTACGTGACGTCGTTGACCAGCCGGATGCCTTCCTTCCAGATGGTGGTCGCGATGGTGTTCGCGATGAACTTCTTCGTCGGCCAGGGGCCGAGGTCGGCGAGCAGCACCACCCCCGGGAGGGCGACCAGGCCGAGGGCACCGAGCAGGCTGCGACCGAGCACCTTGCGGCGGGTGATCCCCGACTCGTCGATGCCCTGCTCGAGCAGCGCGATCGTCTCGACCCGCTCCTCGTCGCTGGACGCGGCGCCGTGCCGGTAGTCGACGGCCTCGTGGTCGTCCATCAGCTGCCGGGCCCACTGGATGGCGCCGGTGCCGATCAGCACGAGCGCGAGACCGAGGGTGAGGCCGAAGATCACGTGCTGCAGGTTGGAGCGCAGCGGCCCGAAGTCGACGTACGCGGTGTTCGGGACGGCGAAGTAGGTCACCACGAAGATCAGGGCCAGGATCGGAACGAGGCCGAACATCGTCGCAACCTGCCGGGTGGCCCGGTCGGCGGCGTCCTCGTCGACGTCGGTGAGCCGGGGCAGGTGCTCCGGCTCGCCCGGGTCCGGGACGGGGAAGCGGGGGTCGTCACCGGTGGTCGCGAGCTCACCACCGCCGTGGACGTCGCCGGTGCGGTGCTCGAGGTCGGTCATCGCGCCTTCACTCCCTTCGCTGCGATCCAGATCGCGAACAGGATCAGGACACCGAGTCCGGCGACCCAAGCCCACAGGCCCTCGGCCACCGGGCCGAGCCCACCGAGCGCCAGTCCGCCGCGGTTGGGCTGGTCGTGCAGCTCGTTCAGGTAGCCGATGATGGCGCGCTTGTCCTCGACGGTCAGCACGCCGTTGGAGAACACCGGCATCTGCTGCGGACCGGTCACCATCGCCGTGTACAGGTGCATGTTGCTCACGCCGAACAACGCCGGGGCGTACTTGCCGTTCGGCAGGGCGCCACCGGCACCCTCGAAGTTGTGGCAGGCGGAGCAGTTGGTGCGGAAGAGCTCACCACCGCGGGCGATCTCCTCCTCGCTCAGACCGGCCGGGTCGTACTGCTCCGGCTCGGGGATGGCCGGGCCGGGACCCAGGGTGGCCACGTACGCCGCCAGGGCGAGGATCTCTTCCTCGGTGAACTGGCTCGGCTTGGTCTGCGCCTGCGGTCCGGGGTGGGCCATCGGCATCCGCCCGGTGGCGACCTGGAACTCCACCGCCGCGGCGCCGACGCCGTTCAGCGGGGGGCCCTGGATGATTCCGGAGACCTGGCCCTCCCCGTTCAGCCCGTGGCACGAGGCGCAGGAGACGGCGAACAACGCCTTGCCTTGGGCGACCTGCTGGCTGGTTCCGGTATCGGCGGCGGACTTCGTGCTCGGCGCGAGGGTGGAGTAGAGAGCGCCCATGACAAGCAGGGCGAACACCAGGACCAGCCCTCTGGCTGCCGGGTGCCGTCGTCTTGCGGTCAGGAATCGCACGTGGGGGTCCCTCTCGGTTGTGCGGTGAGGCGGTTTCCGTCGATGGGAAGGTCGCCCATCTGATCATTCAGTTGTGGGGTCGGGCGCGGATGCGCCCGCAGTCAGCGAAGCAGGTAGATGACACCGAACAGGGCGATCCAGACGACGTCGACGAAGTGCCAGTAGTACGAGACCACCACGGCACTGACGGCTTGCTCGTGGGTGAAGGTGCGGGCCAGGTAGGTGCGGCCGAGGAGCAGCACGAAGGCGACCAGGCCGCCCGTGACGTGCAGCCCGTGGAAACCGGTGGCCAGGAAGAACGCCGACCAGTAGACGTTGGTGGAGATCGTGGCGCCCTCGGAGAAGAGCGCCGCGTACTCGAACACCTGGCCGCCGATGAAGAAGGCGCCCATCAGGAACGTCAGGATGTACCACTCGCGCAGACCCCAGCCCTTGATCCCCGCCAGCGAGCCGGTCCGCTTGACCTGCCCCCGCTCCGCGGCGAACACGCCCATCTGGCAGGTGAAGGAGCTGGCGACCAGCACTGTGGTGTTGACGACGGCGAACGGGATGTTGAGCATCTCCGTCGACGTCTGCCACAGCGGCTCGGTGCCGTTCAGCGCCGCCTGACCGTTGGTCACGTTGCGGATCGTGAAGTACGCCGCGAACAGGGCGGCGAAGAACATCAGCTCCGAGGCCAGCCACACGATGGTGCCGACGGCGACCATGTCGGGGCGCCCCTCGTGTCCCCGCAGCCGTGACTGGGGGATGCGATGCAGCGCGCCGTGCGGCTTGATCATCGAGCCGCTGATCTCGTGTGTATGAAGAGCCACGGGGTCATTATTGCCGTACAGAACGCTCAGGTCACCACGGGGCACGCAAACGAGTTGTCGGCGGTCTGCCTGAGGCCTCGCGGACCCCGTTGCCGGCGGCCCCGGCGATGGGTGGGCGTGCCGCCGGCCGGCGTCACGGGCGATCGAGCGTACGGGCGGCGGCGGCCGTTCCGATACGATCCCCTGGCACCCGGAGGAGGAGCACATGGACGCGAAGACCGACGAGATCGAGCACACCGACCCGACCCCTGCCGCACCCACGCGCGAGCTGGTCATCCTGCTCTACGCCTCGGACCGCACCGTGCGCGAGAACGTCCGCTTCACCCTGGGACGCAAGGTGGCGGCCGACCTGCCGCCCGTCCGGGTGCAGGAGGTGGCCACCCAGCCGGCCGTGCTGACCGCGATGGACCGTGGTGGTGTCGACCTCGCCATCCTGGACGGCGAAGCCGTGCCCGGGGGCATGGGCCTGTGTCGGCAGCTGAAGGACGAGATCTTCCCGTGCCCGCCGATCCTGGTGCTCACGGCCCGCCGGGACGACGCGTGGCTGGCCACCTGGTCACGGGCCGACGGCGTGGTGCCGCACCCGGTCGACCCCCTTCGCCTCCCGGAAGCCGTTGCTGCGCTGCTGCGATCGAGCACGGACATCTCCGTCGGTCCCGCCTGACATGCGGAGCGCGGGAGCCCGCTCGGCCGACCGCACCTGGGGGGAGGTCCTGGGTCCGCTGGTGGCTGGTCGGGACCTGCCGCACGGGGCCACTGCCTGGGCGATGGAACGGCTGCTGAGCGGTGAGGCGACACCGGCGCAGCAGGCGGCGTTCGTGGTCGCGCTGCGCTGCAAGGGCGAGACGGTCGAGGAGCTCGCCGGACTCGCCGACACGATGCTCGACTTCGCCACGCCGATCGAGGTGCCCGGCCCGGCGGTCGACGTGGTCGGCTCCGGCGGTGACCGGGCCAACACCGTCAACATCTCCACCATGGCCGCCGTCGTCGCCGCCGCGGCCGGCGCCCGGGTGGTCAAGCACGGGAACCGTGCCGCCTCCTCGGCGTGCGGGGCCGCCGACGTGCTCGAGGCACTCGGCATCGCGCTGGACCTGCCGCCGGAGCGCCAGGCGGCGGTCGTCAACGAGGTCGGTATCGGGTTCTTGTTCGCCCCGCTCTACCACCCGGCGTTGCGGCACGCGGTGTGGCGCCGCGAGCTGGGCATCCCGACGACGTTCAACTTCCTCGGACCGCTGGCCAACCCGGCCCAGCCCATCGCGCAGGCGGTCGGGGTGGCAGATGCGCGGATGGCCGGACTGATGGCCGGTGTCTTCGCCGCCCGCGGGCAGCGAGGACTGGTGGTGCACGGCGGCGACGGTCTGGACGAGCTCACCACGACGACCACGTCGACGGTCTGGGTCTACGCCGACGGGGTGGTCGACCAGATGGAGCTGGATCCGGCGGACCTGGGTGTCCCGCGGGCCGACGTCGCCGATCTGGTCGGCGGCGGCCCGGCGATCAACGCCGGCGTCGTGCGCGATCTGCTCGACGGCCGCAGCGGCCCCGTCCGCGACATCGTCACGTTGAACGCGGCCGCCGCCCTGGTGGCGTACGACGGGCCGGTGGCCGCCGAGCTGGAGACCCAGCTGGCGGCAGCGCTCGAGCGGGCGCGCGACGCGATCGACTCCGGCGCCGGCAAGGCCAAGCTCGAAGCCTGGGTCTCCGCAACGGTGTAGTTCGTGCTCGCTCCGCTCGCACGCGGATCGCGCTCGAACCCGACGGTGTCGTCACTCCTCGCAAAACGAAAAGCGTGTTTTGCTCATCGCTCCTCCATCCGTCGGCGCGCGATCCGGTGTAGTTGGTGCTCGCTCCGCTCGCACGCGGATCGCGCTCGAACCCGACGGTGTCGTCACTCCTCGCAAAACGAAAAGCGTGTTTTGCTCATCGCTCCTCCATCCGTCGGCGCGCGATCCGGTGTGGGGCGAGTGAGCCGGCTGGGTCGATTGAGCCTGCGTGGGTCAGTTGATCCGTCAGTTCACTCTCAATGAGTCCAGCGAGGCGGCGGTGAGGGTGCGGATCTGCTTGCTCGCGTCGTCAGGCACGGAGCTGAAGGCGACCACGACCGAGCCGTCGTCGAGACGGACCAGGATGGCGGTGACGTCGTCGTACCGGCTGGGTAGTCCGGTGACCCGGTAGCTCACCCGCGCGGTCACCCGCACCCCGCTGTGCCCGTCGACGGCGTGGTCGGAGACATCGACTTGCTCCACCTCGGTCGCGGCGCTGCCGTAGATCTTCCCGGCGAGCTCGCGGACGGTCGCGACCGAGTCCTCGTCGAGGTCGAAGTCGTCCGCCAGTCGCTCGTTGACCGAGGCGAGGCAGGTCATGGCGGTCCAGCCCGAGTGCTGCTCGGTGCGCTGGTGCACGGTGGCCTCGGCGACGAAGACGACGTCGAGCACACCCGGCACCTGGTGGGTGCCGCTGGACACCTTGTACGGGGACGGGGGGAGATCCATCGTGACCGGACCGATGCTGGCCCGGCGCGCACGCTCATCCAGCTGACCGCCGACCGAGGGGGCGGCTTCGTCCGGCTGGCGGCCCGAGCCGGACGGTGGTGGTCCGGACCAGAGCAGCAGCAGGGCGCCCGCCGAAGTCGTCAGCACGAGCGCGACCACGACGGTCCAGGCGACGGCCCGGACCATCCTCGACTGGCGGCGGGGCGGGCCGACCCCGACGACGTCGTCGGGCGAGGGGGCGTAGGCATGATCGGCCGTGTGATCGGTCCAGGTGGTGCCGTCCCACCAGCGGTAGCCGACCTCGGTGGTGGCGTCGTCGGCGGGGTCGGGATACCAACCCGGTCGCGGCGTCGTGGTCACGGCTTCGAGATTAGTTGGCTGTCGGGAAGCCTCCCGGAGCTCGCCGGGACGGCCGCTGTGCACGGCTGATTACGCTCGGGCCCATGATCTCTCGTGAGCTTGCCCGTGAGCTGGCGGCGTACCTGCGCTGGGAGCCGCAGAACGGCGACCAGTTCTTCATCCCGCGGCCCGAGATCGCCGACTCCGTGTTCTTGATGAGCGACATGGTGGTCGAGCTGATCACCCGCAACGGCGACACCCGGTTCCACTTCAACGGCACGGTGGAGTGGGCGCTCGACTCGGTGGAGCTCGGCGACGTCGTCTGGCTGCCAAGGGAGGACCAGCTCCGTGAGCGGCTGGGCGAGCACTTCCTGTCCATGGACGCCGGTCCGGACGGTTACGTGGTGGGTCTGAGCGGCCCTGGTCGGGCCCACCACACGATCCCGGAGGCGTCAGCCGAGGACGCGTACGGCCGGGCGCTCCTCTACGTCGTCAGCCAAGAGACGGCGGCGGCCAGATAAGCACCCGCCAGGATCGACGGCGCGTACGCGAACGCACCCCGGCGCCCGACCGCCAACCGGAGGAGACCGACCAGGGCTCCCGTGAGACTGCCGAGCACCAGGGCCCAGGCGAGCAGCGACCATGAGCCGGCGGCTGTGGCGGCCCCCACCAAGGGGGCGAAACGCACGTCGCCGAAGCCGATCCCACCGCGCGTCAGGAGCCAGACCGCAGCGAACACACCGCCGGCGAGGAGGAACCCGCCGAGACCGCGGACCAGCTGCGCCCACCCGCCGAGGAATGCGCCGAGCCCGGTGGCGGCGGCCACCGCGGCCCAGGCCACGCGGGTCAGGGGCAGAGGCAGCCAGGTCGTCGCGGCGTCGATCGCGGCCAGCAGCAGCCCCAGGGTGGCCAGCACCAGCCACGCGGGCAGCACCGAGACCGGCAGCGCCAGCGCGGGGATCGCGACGGCCACCGCTGACAGCAGCCCGACGACCGCGGCGAATCGAGAGGTGGTGAGGGTGGCGTACGGGATCTTGACCGCGTCGGCCGCGTCGGCCGCGTCGGCCGCATCGGCCGCATCGGCAGTGTCGGCCGCATCGGGATCACTGCCGGGCCCGGCGCTCGGCTCGGGCAGCCGACGCAGCACCACGGGTGTCGCCCAGCACAGCGCGAGACCGGTCGCGACAGCCAGGATGAGGATGGCTGTGGGCGTCATCGGTTGCGCCTCGAGCCGGGGCGGACACGACGGTTCAGGCCGCGGCCGAGCACCCGACGCCGAGCTCCTGCTCGGTCTCCCACTGGTCGTACGCCGCCGAGATCTTCAGCGCCGCAAGCTGCGGGCAGGTGGCCGATCGCTGATCGAGGACCTGCTCCACATCCCTGATGCTCAGCCCGATCCCGTCCGCCAGCCGATCGACTGTCCAACCGGCTGCAACCATCGAGCGCAGACGGTACCGACTCGATCGCACCGGAACCGGGCGGAAGCGGATGGCCCGCGCCTCCATGGTCGTGATCCGCAGCAGCCGCCGACCGGTGTCGCCGCAGATCCGGCGCACCCGACGGCCCCGGCGACCATGAGCCAGGTGCTCGACCGAACGCACACTGACCCCGGCCAAGCGAGCGATCACCGGCTCGGTCAGACCAGTGGCCAGCAAGTGGCTGAGATGAGCACGGAAGGGAGTGGCGTCGACCCACACGCCCTCCTGCTCCGGGTCGTAGGAAAACAGAATCGGCTGCAGCGCCTCGAACACGGTTCCTCCTCGTCGGACTTCTACTGAGAGAAGGCCTTTTCGGAGGGGCCGCTGTGAGCGCTGCAGCCGATGCTTTTTGCGTCAGGTGTCGTCAGTTCCCGTGGCGATGTCTCCCCGGCCACCGCGATGTCGTCCCGGTGGCCGGCGTGTCGTCCGGTCCCTACTTGGTGTCGTCGCTCGTGCCCTCGGTGTCACCGGAGGCGGAAGCCTCGCCGCCCTGCGTCTCCGCATCAGCGGGAAGATCGCCCGACTCGGGGTCCTCGGACTCGGGGTCGACGTCCTCGCCGCTCTCCGAGCCCAGCTCGGCCTGCGACTCGCCGGCCTGGTCGGCCGAGGCCTCGTCGGCGATCTCGTCCTCGACGGCCTCGGTGGCGACAGCGTCGTCGTCGGTCTCGGCGGCGGTCACGGCGTTCGCGCTGGCCGCCGAGGTCGGGTCGGTGGCCGCGGACCAGGTGCTCGCGGGCGAGGTGGCCGGCCCGGCGGGCGCGGTCGCCTTCGGCACGTACGGGGCGGTCGGTCGCGCCGCCTGCCAGTCCGCATCCGAGCTGCCGAGCAGCTTGCGAGCGACGATCGCCGCGATGCCACCGACGGCGATCACGATGGCCAGACGCTTCAACCAGCGACTCTTCGGCTTGGGAGCGGGCACCTCACCCTTGGCCGCGGCCACGACGGCCTTGCCGCGATCGGCGGCTTCCACCACGATCGGCGCGGCGGCCGCAGCGGCCAGCGCCTCGGCCAGCTTGGGCAGCACGTCGTCGTGCATCCGGGTCTTGGCGGCCTCCACCGCGGGCGGCACCCTGTCCAGGGCGTCCTCGAACACCGGGCCGAACCTCTCGACCGCGTCCTGGGCCACCCGGGCGCTCCGCTGCTTGGCCGACTTGGCGTACGGTCCGACGGTCTCGCTGACCTGCTGGGCGTAGGGGCCCACCTTGTCGCCGACGACGTCCGCCGCGTGCTGTGCGTACGGGCTGACGGAGTCGACCGCCTGCTGGGCGTACGGAGCGACGCGCTCCTTGGCCTGCTGCGCGTACGGGCCGACGGCGTCAGCCGCCTGGTGGGCGAGCGGTCCGACCCTGTCCGCCGCCGCGCTGATCCGGTCGGCCGCCAGATGAGCGAAGTCCTGCACCGCCGGCACGACTTCCTCGGTCACCACCTCGGCTGAGCTGCTCTTCTTCCTCATCACATTCCTCCATCGTCAGGTGCGGCAGGTGATCCCGTTTGATCCTGGGCTGCCGGATTCGACCACCGTACCGCTCGCCCGGTCGCCCGCTCGGGCTGGTCGCCTTGCCCGTGCATGACAGGATGGCTCCCGATCTCCTCGACCGTCGACGGAGACGGACGGAAGGTACGACTACCGGTGGCCACCACGGCAACGCTGCACACCAACCACGGCGACATCACGATCAACTTGTTCCCCGATCACGCGCCGAAGACGGTCGCGAACTTCGTCGGACTCGCTTCCGGCACCAAGGAGTACGCCGACCCGAAGACCGGCAAGAAGACCACGGGCAAGTTCTACGACGGTGTGGTCTTCCACCGCGTGATCGACGGCTTCATGATCCAGGGTGGCGACCCGCTGGGCACTGGCACCGGCGGCCCGGGCTACACCTTCGCCGACGAGTTCCACCCCGATCTGTCGTTCAACAAGCCCTACCTGCTGGCCATGGCCAACGCCGGGCCCGGCACCAACGGCTCCCAGTTCTTCATCACCGTCGGCCCGACCCCGCACCTGAACCGCAAGCACACGATCTTCGGCGAGGTCGCGGACCAGGCCAGCCGCGATGTCGTCGACGAGATCGCCAAGGTGAAGGTCGGCCGCGGTGACCGACCGGCCGAGGCCGTGGTGATCACGTCCGTCGACATCGCTGAGTGACGTCCGCCGTCGACGACTGATCCAGGGGGCCACGTGAGTGAGCCAGGGCCGAGCTTCACCGCCCCGAACTTCACCGGCTGCTACCGGCACCCGGATCGGCTGACCGGCATCACCTGCCAGCGGTGTCGGCGGCCGATCTGCGGAGAGTGCATGACGGAGGCCTCGGTCGGCTTCCAGTGCCCTCGGTGCGTCGGTGTCGGTCGATCGACCGTCCGGCAGGCGCGGACGCGTTTCGGCGCTGCCGTCCGGCCGGGTGACGCCATCGCGACGAAGGTGCTGATGGGCTCCTTCGTCGCGGTCTGGCTGATCGACCTGGTCACCGGGGGTCTGGCCTCGGGGCTGCTGGCGATGAGCAACAGCTACGTCCTGATCGGACAGTTCTGGCGGCTGGTCACGACGTCCTTCGTCTCCGGCCAGCTGCTCGGGGTGTTGATGAACCTCCTGGTGCTCTGGCTGGCCGGACGCGCGCTGGAATCCGAGCTGGGCCGATCGCGGTTCATCCTGCTCTTCCTGGCGTCGGGCTTCGGCGGCGCCACCCTGTTCTTCCTGGTGGCCCCGGTCACCTCGTGGTCGGTCGGGGCGGCGTCGGCCATCGTCGGTCTGCTGGCCGCCAACACCATCGGCAAGGCCAAGTCCGGCGAGGACGTCCGCCCGGACATCGGCCTGCTGGTGCTGCTGGTGCTCTACGCCGTCCTGGTGGGCTTCGCCAGCTTCGGTTGGGTCAGCCTGATCGGCGGCATCATCGTCGGCGGCGCATCCGGGGCGATCCTCGCCTACGCGCCACGGGAGAATCGGATGGCCATCCAGCTGGTCGGGATGCTCGCGCTCGTGGCGGTCTGCCTCGGCCTGGTGGTGGCCAAGATCGCGCTCTGGTGAGCCGTCCGCGACCAGGCGACCTTCCGTACCGCGCCCGGCCGACCGCTGACGCGCAGCCCTAGACCCGACGCGTAGCCCTAGACCCGACTGGCGCTCGGCACCGGGACCGGCTCGTACGAGGGGGGCCGGGCGACCGAGATCACGATGCCCAGGGCCACCACGAACGCGACCACCAGCACCCCGAGCACGATCAGCAGTGGTCGCGGCAGTCGGGTGGTCGCAGGAGCGTCGCTCACGCGTCGCCGAGGGAGAAGGCGGCTTCGAGGTCGTGGCTGGAATAGGCCCGGAAGGCGATGTGCGTCTCGGTCTCCCGCACCCCGACCACCTTGTTCAACCGATCGGCGACCACCTCGGCCACCTGCTCGTGGCCGGCCACGCGGACCAGCACGATGAGGTCGATCGCGCCGGTGACCGAGTAGACCTCGCTGACGCCGGGGAGAGCGGCGATCTCCTCGGCGATCTCGGGAATCCGGGCCACGTCGGCCTTGACGAAGACGATCGCGGTCAGCATGACCGACATCCTAAGGACACCGGTTGCTGACCTGCTCGGCGTCCCGACGAACCTGCGGTTCGCCGCCGGTCCGGGGACGCTGATGCGTCGTGAGCGTCGACGGGACTGGGCTCGGGGAGCCGACGCCGAGCTCCGACACCAGGGTGGGGTGGTCCAGGCTCGCGTGCAGCGGCCACGCCCAGTCGCCGGTGAGCTCCATCAGCCTCGACCCCGGTTGTTCCAGCCAGGCAGCGATCCGCTCGGTCTCCTCGATCCCGGCGGCCGGCAGCGGACCCACGGGCGGGAGGACGGTCTCCGCGGTGGCACGAAGGGCGCGAGCGATGGCTTGGGGCACCTGACCCGGGCGGGCCAGTCCGGCCGCCGCCAACCGGCCGTACCGGATGACGTGGATCTCCCAGTCGTCGCCGTTGCGCCGAGCGGCGACGATCTCGGGGCAGGCGGCAAGACTGCCCACCCGGTGGAAGCGGGCGCCGGTCCTGAGCAGGGTGTCCAGTCGGCCGCGGATCGTGGCCGCCTCCTCGAACCGCTGCTCACCGGCCAGCCGCTGCAACCGTTCCCGGAGTCCGCGCACGGCAGGGCGCACGTCCTCGGCCAGCGCCGTCCGGACCTGCTCGACCAGGTCGCCGTAGCCGTCCACCGAGATCGCTCCGGTGCAGGGGGCGGCGCAGCGGTCCATGTCGGCGAGTGCGCACGCGGGCGACGGTCGACGGGTGCTGAGTCGCTGGGTGCACTGCCGGATCGGGAACCCGTCGTAGACAGCGAGCACGACCTCCTCGGCGGACTTCCGCCGCCGGAAGGGCCCGAAGTAGGTGGCGCCGTCGTCACGGACGGCTCGCACCACGCTCAACCGGGGAAACGCCTCCTCGGTGATCTTGATCCACAGGTTCCGCTCCGGGAACTTGGAACGCCGGTTGTAGCGCGGGGCGTGGCTGGCGATGAGTCGCAGCTCGACGACCTCGGCCTGCAGCGCGGTGGCACAGGGCACGGCCTCCACGCCGGTCGCGACCCTGACCATCTCCTCCATCCGTGAGCGCTTCTCCGCCGCCGTGAAGTAGGTCCGCACCCGCCGGCGGATGTTGCGCGAGGTGCCCACGTACAGCACCTCCCGGCTGTGGTCGCGCTCGGCGACGAACAGGTAGACCCCTGGCTGCTCGGGCAGGTCCTTGGCCCAGGTGCGCTTCGCGCGCCGCTGCGGCGACACCTTGCGGGTGAACTCCCTGAGGTCCTCGATGGTCTGCACCCCGAGGTTGCCCACCCGCTCGATCAGGGCGTGCAGCACGTCGACGGTGGCCTCCGCATCGGTCAGGGCCCGGTGGTTGGGGGTGGTGACGGAGCGGAAGTGGGCGGCCAGGGTGGCCAACCGGCAGTTGGGCACCTCGTCCCGCAGCAGGATGGCCCGCGCCAGCGCGGCGGTGTCGAGGACGGGCCACTTCGGGTACGGGTAGCCGAGCGCCTCGCACCCCCGCCGGAGGAAACCGGTGTCGAACGGGGCGTTGTGCGCCACGATCACCGTGTTCTCGGCGAAGGCCAGGAACGCCGGCAGCACCTGACGCAGCGGCGGCGCTTCCGCCACCATCGCGTTGGTGATGCCGGTCAACACCGCGATCAACGGCGGGATGCTGCCCTTCGGGTTGACCAGGGTCTGGAACCGGCCGAGGACCTGGCCGCCCCTCACCTTGACCGCACCGAACTCGGTGATCGCGTCGGTCTCCGCCCCGCCGGTGGTCTCCAGATCCACGACGCAGAACGTCACCTGCGACAGGTGCGTGCCGAGGTCCTCGAAGGAGTCCTGCAGGCTCGCCCCCGCTGCGGTGGTCCTCGTCGCGATCATGGCGCGAAACTAGAGGGACCCTCCGACAGTGCTGTCGTCGCTCGCTGCTCCGCTGCGCGCCGAGGGGCTCTGACTTCCCTTCTCAGGAGCAGACAAAGAGCGCGTCTGCTCCTTCGGCGGTCCAGTCAGCGCCGGGCGCTTCGCTGCGCGGCCGCTCGCGACGATGCTGTCGTCGCTCGCTGTTCGCGGTGCGCTGGGGACTCTGTCTTCCTTCGTCGCCAGCCAACGAAGAGCGTGTTGGCTGCCTCCTCGGTCCAGACAGAGTCGGCGCACCACTCTCGGCCGCTCGCGACGGGAGTCGGCGCGTGTGCTCCTTCGGCGGTCCCGTCAGAGCCGGCGCTTCATCCGACGGTGGCCAGGAGCTCGCCGTGCAGGACGGCGAACCAGGCGTCGGGCTGATCGCCCCACCACCGCCAGCCGGCCGACAGCTCGGCCAGCTCGGCGGAGTCGGCGAGCCCGCCCTCCACCGCTTGGCGGGCGAAGTCAGAGGAGACGACCCGCTCGGCCCAGGTCTGCGACCACCAGGCGACGTCCTCGGGAGCGGCGAAGCACCAGGTGGAGGCGCTGTAGGTCACCGTCTCGAGCCCGGCCGACCGAGCCCACCGCCGCATCCGGCGGGCCGCGTCGGGCTCTCCACCGGCAGCCCGAGCGACCTGGTGGTAGAGCTCCAGCCAGCGGTCCAGCCGCGGATCGGTCGGATACCAGGTCATCGCCGCGTAGTCGGCGTCGCGGGCGGCCACCAGACCACCGGGCCGCACCACCCTGGCCATCTCCCGCAGGGCCCCCGTCGGGTCGGAGAGGTGCTGCAGCACCTGGTGGGCGTGTGAGACGTCGAAGCTGTCGTCGGCGTACGCCAGCGCGTAGACGTTGCCGGTCTCGAGCGTGATCCGACCGGCCCCTCGCTCCACCGCGAGTGCCCGCGTGGCGGCCACCGCGGCCTCGGCGCTGTCGATGCCGGTCACCCACCCTTCACTCAGTCGCTCGGCGAAGTCGACCGTGATCGTCCCCGGTCCCATGCCGACATCGAGCAGCCGGTCCCGGGGCCTGAGGTGGGGGAGGAGGTAGGCGGCCGAGTTCTCGGCCGTGCGCCAACGGTGTGAGCGCAGCACCGAGGTGTGGTGGCCGTGGGCGTAGCGATCGGGATCACGAACATCGGACATGCCCTCAGTCTCCCGCCGCCCGCGCCAGTGGCGAGTCGATGTCCGCGCCGGGAACAGGTACCCAAAGGGCCCGCCGTGAATGAGCAGAACCACTGCGCCCGGGAAGGAGCATGGTGTGCCGACTTTGTCCTGACGACGAGCACGACGAGACGCTTTTCCTCGTCGAGTGACGAGGAAGAGCAGAGTCCAAAGGCGCGACGCGACTGACCAATGCAGCACTGTCAGAGGGCTCGGGCAGGGTGGCGACCAGATCGGACCCCATCGCTGGTGGGCCGGCGACGAGCAGGGATGGGGAGGTTCGAAATGGACACGATGCATGTGGACTGCGACTCGTGTGTGGCCAGGGGTCCGGCGTGCTCGGACTGCGTCGTCACGGTGCTGTTGGGGTCTCCCCAGCACGGTGTCGACCTGGATCGCGACGAGCAGCAGGCCCTGGCTGCGCTGGCCGGTGCGGGCCTGGTGCCGCCGCTGCGACTGGTGCCGGGGGCCCGTCGGGTGCAGGCGGTGCAGAGTCCGTTGGAGTGGACTGAGTCGGGCTGAATCCCTCCCTGTCAGAAGCCTGTGAACTTGTCAGAACGATTTTGCAGTGACCATTCCGTGACCTAACCTGTCGAGGTGACCTCATGGTGTTCCGAGGCCGTCCAATCCGGGGGACGTCTGCGTAGATTCGCGCGCAATGCGGCCCTCGGGCTGTCCGCGCTCGCAGTGACCGGCGCCCTTCTGGCCGCCCCTCAGGCGGCGCGGGCGGATCCGCCGCTGACGGTCGACGAAGCCAAGGCCCAGATCGCCGAGCTCGAGACCGAAGCCGCGGCGATCGACCAGGAGTATGTCGGGGTCAAGCAGGGGCTGGCGGAGAGCACGGCCAAGCTGAAGCTGAAGAAGGCTGACGTCAAGACCCAGACCACCAAGGTCCAGCGGTTGCGGGTGCAGGCCGGACAGGTCGCGCTGGCTCAGTTCCAGAACCGCCACCTCGACGCCGCCGCCAAGCTGTTGCTGAGCGAGGACACCGACGACTTCCTGAGCCAGATCTCCACCGTCGAGAAGGTCAGCGAGAACCAGAACTCCGCCCTCCAGGACTACCAGGCGGAGCAGGCCACGCTGACCGAGCTCGAGCGCTCGACGGAGACCGAGACCGCTCAGCTGAAGAAGGAGCAGGCGGAGCTGGACAAGCTCCGGACCTCCTCCGACAGCAAGATCGCCGAATCCAAGACGGTGCTCGCCAAGCTCACCGAGGAGGAGCGGCAGCGCATCGCCGCCGAGGAGCAGAAGGCTCGTCAGGAGGCTCAGGCCGCCGCCGAGGGCACCACTGCGGGCACGACCGGAACCACCAGCACGACCAGCGACCCGGCGGTGGCCGGGTCGAGCAAGGGCGCCCAGGCGCTGGCCTTCGCGAAGTCGCAGCTTGGTAAGCCGTATCGCTATGCCTCGGCCGGGCCGAACTCGTACGACTGCTCGGGTCTGACGTCGGCCGCCTGGGCCAAGGCGGGCGTGTCGCTGCCGCGCACCTCGCAGTCCCAGATCGGCGTGGGTCGGTCGGTGTCGAAGTCCGAGCTGCAGCCGGGCGACCTGGTCTTCTACTACGGGTCCAGCCCCAGCCATGTCGCTCTGTACGCCGGCAACGGGCAGATCGTGCACGCGCCGCGGCCGGGCAAGTCCGTCGAGTACGCCTCGCTGGACTCGATGCCGTTCTCCGGCGCCCGTCGACCGGGCTGAGCGCCTCACCGCACCGACGAGTCCCGTCGGTCGCCGCCTTCGCCGTCTGGTTGAGCGGTCTGCTCGTCGTCGCACTGCTCGGCGGCTGTTCACTCGTGGCCTCCCGGGCCGGCACCCAACCGCCGGCGACGGCTCCGATCCCCACCCGGTCGGAGCGGGTTCAACAGCTGCTCGATCGCATCGTGACCGCCGGTCGGCGCGGCGACAGCATCGCCGAGTTCGTAACGGACCGCGATCAGGCCTTCGCCGGTCGTGCCGCGGTCTGGTCGGCCAATCTCGCTCGGATCGACTGGTCGGTCCTCACCTGGACCGCAGGACCCGGGCAGGCGACGCTGTCGAGCGCCCGGCAGGCCGAGCTCGGGCCGAACGCCTGGGTGCAGTCCGTCACAGTCAGTTGGTCGCTGCCCGGTGAGTCGCGTACGGCCGAGGAGGAGCTCTGGCTGAGCTTCGTCGACGAGCCTTCCGCCACCGGCGCCGCTCCCGGGCTCCGTCTGGTCGGCGACAGCGACGGCCCGGGAGCGGGCTCGCCGGCACCGATCTGGTGGCAGCAGCCGGTGCACCTGCAGCGTGATGGCACGACGGTGCTGCTCTCCGATGACCGTGACACCACGTGGCTCGGCCAGGCGTCGGCAGCGCGACAGGCGGTTCGGAAGCGGATCGGCGTGGCCGACCGCGACCCGACCGGGGCGCTGATCGTCGAGATCCCGCAGAGCCGGGCGGCGTTCGAGCGCACGCTCGGAGTGCCGAGCACCTCGTACGCGAGGGTGGCCGCCGCGGCCTGGCCGATGGGTGCCGACACCAGCACCGCGCCGATCCACGTCGTGGTCAACCCGGAGGCGACCGAGCGGCTGAGTTCACTCGGCCGCGCTGTGCTGCTCACCCACGAGGCCGTGCACGTCGCCACCCGGTCACCCGGGTCCCCGGCCCCGACGTGGCTGGTCGAGGGGTACGCCGACCGGATCGCCTATCGGGCCCACCCCACCGCGGACGGACCGGCGATCGACGCCGTCCGGCAGGCCGTACGCACCGACGGGGTGCCGCGCGACTGGCCGGCCGAGGACGACTTCGCTCCCCAGGCGGCCGATCTGGATCTCAGCTACGACCTGGCCTGGACGGCGGCTCGGTCGATCGCGATGGCGTACGGCGACAACGAGCTCAACCGCTTCTACGCGGCGGTCGACGGCGGTGCCTCGCTGGAGGAGGCCGCCGAGAAGATCGGCACCACCGAGAAGCAGCTGCGGGAACGCTGGCGAGCCGATCTCGCCGAGCTGGCCGCCCGATGACGACGCTCGTGGTGACCAACGACTTCCCCCCGCGGATCGGGGGCATCGAGTCCTTCGTGGCTCTGGCCTGCCGTCTGCTCGACGACGACGTGGCGGTGCTGACGTCGACGGCGCCGGGGTCGGCCCACGGGGATGCGGCGGCCCGACATCCGGTCGAGCGTCTGCCCGGACCGCTGCTGCCGACCCGTGCCGTCGGTCGGGCGGCGGTCGACCTGCTGCGACGCAGCGGCGCCGACCGGGTGCTGTTCGGCGCGGCGGCACCCCTGGCCCTGTTGGCGCCGACTCTGCGTGCGGCCGGTGCCGAGCGGATCGTCGCCCTGACCCACGGTCACGAGACCTGGTGGGCGAGTCTGCCCGGCTCGCGAGGCGTGCTCCGCCGGATCGGCGACGAGGTGGACGTGCTGACCACGATCTCCGACTACGTGACCGGCCGGATCGCGCCGGCGCTGAGTCCGGCGGGTCGCGCCAAGCTGGTCCGGCTGCCGCCGCCGGTCGATCTCGAGCTGTTCCGGCCCCTGCCCGAGCAGACTTCTGGAGCACGAGCATGCACAGGTGAGGAGATCGGCACAGAACGCGTGGTGGCGGTCGGCCGGATGGTGCGGCGGAAGGGGTTCGACACCCTGCTGGAGGCGTGGGCTCGGCTGGACCGCGCGTCGCCGACGTTTCCGGGTCGCGAGCTCGTGCTGGTGGGCGACGGACCGGAACGCCGCCGTCTCGAGCACGGGGCACGGCGGTCCCGGCTCAGCGGCGTGACGTTCACCGGAGCCCTCGACCCGGCGGGGGTGCGGGCCCAGCTGCACCGCGCCGACGTCTTCGCGTTCCCGGTGCGGACCCGGTTGGCCGGACTCGATCCCGAGGGTCTGGGACTGGCGGCGCTGGAGGCATCCGCCTGTGGCCTGCCCGTGGTGGTCGGCCGCTCCGGGGGCGCACCCGAGACCGTCCGGCCCGGTCGCACCGGCTACCTGGTCGACCCCGACGACCCGTACGAGCTGGCGGCCCGGATCGGCGATCTGCTCGCCGACCCCGATCGTGCCCGCGGCCTCGGAGCCGCCGGTCGCGAGCTCGTCGCCGAGCGCTACGGTGCCGACCGGGCGCGTCGCGTGCTCCGTGCTGCCCTCGGCCTGCCCGGCATCGCTACTGTGTGAGGTCGAGATGCGGGTGCCTGACGCCCGCTGCGGAAGGGGATCCAGGTGGCCGATCAGACCAGGGACAGCATCGAGATCGCGGCCTCGCCCGCGGAGGTGATGGCAGTGATCGCCGACGTCGCGTCCTACCCGGAGTGGGTGTCGGCGATGAAGCAGGTCGACATCGTGAGCACCCATCCCGACGGGAAACCCGACCACGTCAAGATCAAGCTCGAGCACTCCGTCGTGTCCGACCACTACACGCTGGCCTACAGCTGGCTGGCCGACTCGGTGAGCTGGAACCTGGTCGAGGGTCAGCTGCTCAAGGCGATGGACGGGTCGTACGAGCTGGCGCCGTCCGGCGTCGGCACCAAGGTCACCTACGCGCTGTCGGTCGACGTCCGGATGCCGATGATCGGGATGTTCCGGCGCAAGGCCGAGAAGACGATCATCGACGGTGCGCTCAAGGATCTCAAGCAGCGGGTCGAGGGCTGACCGTGACCGGCGGGCCGGCCGCGGACGGGCCGACCGGACCCCGGTCGGCGGCGGCGGAGGAGCGGCACCCCGACCTGCCGCTCGCCGTCGGCATCGACATCGGTGGGACCAAGGTGGCGGCCGGGGTGGTCGACGCCCGCGGCGCGATCACCGAGCGGCTGCAGGTCCCCACCCCCTCGCACAGTCCGCAGGCGGTCGAGGACGCCATCGTCGATCTGGTGACCCGGCTCCGGTCCCGGCACGCCGGGGTCGAGTCGGTCGGGATCGGCGCGGCCGGGTGGGTCGACAACACCCAGTCGATCGTGCGGTTCTCCCCGCACCTGGCCTGGCGTGAGGAACCGCTCAAGGACCGGTTGCACGAGCGGATCGACCTCCCCCTGATCGTGGACAACGACGCGAACGCGGCGGCCTGGGCGGAGTATCGCTTCGGCGCCGGTCAGGGCTCGTCGGTGATGGTCTGCATCACGCTCGGCACCGGCATCGGTGGCGGGCTGGTGATCAACGGGGACCTGTTCCGCGGCACGTACGGGATGGCCGGCGAATGGGGTCACATGATCAGCGTGCCGGGTGGGCACCGGTGCCAGTGCGGGAACCGGGGCTGCTGGGAGCAGTACGCGTCCGGCAACGCCCTGGTTCGCGAGGCCCGCGAGCTGGCGCGGAGCAACTCGCCGATGGCGTACCGGCTGCTGGAGATGCTGGGGGGCGACCCGGAGCAGATCACCGGGCCGGGCGTGACCGCGGCCGCCCTCGAGGGTGAGCAGACCGCGATCGAGCTGCTGGCGGACGTGGGCCAGTGGCTGGGGCAGGGGATCGCCAACCTGGCGGCCGCGCTCGATCCCGATCTGGTGGTGATCGGGGGCGGGGTCAGTGCCGCCGGCGACCTGCTGCTGCAGCCGGCCAGACAGATGTTCGCCCGGACCCTGACCGGTCGCGGCTTCCGTCAGCAGGCGCGACTGGAGCTGGCGCACTTCCGCAACGACGCCGGCCTGATCGGGGCGGCGGACCTGGCGCGGCACGCCGTGCTCGATCCGCCGATGGCCGACCGCGGCGGGTTCTGGCCGGGTCGGGGCCGCCGGCTCCGCCTCAGAGGACGGCGCCGTCTCCTGCGTCGGGCGGCCGCTGACGAGGAAGGCGACTGACCAGCAGGGCGAAGCCGCCGATGAAGCCGATGATGCCGCCCCACACAGCCCACTGCGGCAGCTGGACCCCGAGAGCGGTCGCCAGCACGGTCAGAACCGCGAAGCCGAGGCCGATCCAGCCGGCCAGCACCGGCCAGGCGGGTCGGGGGAGCGGAGGTGTCGGACCCGGCTCGTAGCTCTCGACCGGACCCGGATCCACCTCGTCCTCCGGGTCGGGAGCAGGCAGTGAGCGGGCGGCCTGGGAGACCGGTGGCCGGTCTGGCGGATGTGGTGCCGGCGTCTCGAACACCGATCCCGGGGCTGGTGCGTGCCCGGGGAGGGGGCCGTCCCATTCGTGGTCGGGACGGTCGGAGGTCAGGTGGAAGCCGGCGACGAGCTCGGCGAAGGCGCGGTCCACCGACTCCTTGTCGTCGGCGTCGGTCATGCGCGCAGCCTCTCGAGAGTGGAGGAGCGATTCTGGGCGACATGTTCTTCGTCGTCCGGAACCGTGACGAACGAGTGAGACACCGCGGAGCTCAGGACCGCGGAGCGCGGAGCGCGACTGTCAGGCACGGTCATGCGCGGAGCCTCTCGGGGCGGCGGTCAGCCGGGCCGGACGGCCCCGGCGTACGGCATCGAGCTGATCGAGCTGTAGGAGACGGTCTTGCCCGGGCGGGGGGCGTTGAGGACCATCCCGTTGCCAGCGTACAGACCAACATGGCTGGGCCTCGACCCGTAGAAGAAGACCAGATCACCCAGCCGCAGATCGGACCGCGACACCCGCTGCCCGATCTTGACCTGGGTGTAGGTGGTGCGAGGGATCGAGACGCCGGCCGCGCGCCAGGCCGCCTGCGTCAGCCCGGAGCAGTCCCAGCGGTTCGGACCCGTGGCCCCGAAGACGTACGGCTCACCGAGCTGGGCCCGACCGAACGCGAGGGCGATCTCTCCCTTGGTCGAACCGGTGACCGGCGCCGGCTGCACGATCGGCGTGGCGATCGGGGTGGCCCCGGCGGGGGTACCGGCGCCGACGGCCTCGGCGAGGTAGGCGGCGTACACCCAGCGCAGCGTGCCCCGGTCCTGGAACTCGGCGTACCCGTTGCCGTAGCGACCCGTGAGGGTGACGACGCTGCCCTCGGGGAGCTCGGCCACCACCCGGTGGCGGGCGCTCGCACCCGTGCGGATGTTGAGCTCGGCGGTGGCGACGTGGGTGCCGGCCGTCGGCAGCCGCTTGGGCGCGGCAGGCCGGGCGCCGGATCGGTCGAGGTACTCCCCGTCCATGTAGGCGGTGCCGCTGCGGAAGCGGACCTTCACCCAGGCCCCGCTGCCAGCACCGATCACGGTGATCTTCTGACCGCGGACGAGACGACCGACGACAGTCGCCGACGTGCTCGCCCCGGTCCGGATGTTCACGGTGGTGGTCGCCACGCCGGAGCGGGAGGCGGCTTCGGCTGTGGCGGTCCCCGCCGTGGCGAGCAGAGCCGCGGCACTGCCCAGGGCGGCGATCACCGTGATCGCCCGTCGGCCGGCTGAGGCCATGAACAGCTCCTTTGGTCACTTCAGTCACGAGAGACTGAGATTTCCTCAGGAGGCTAACCACGGCACATTGGTCACAGCAAGGTCACGGGCGCCATTTCGTCGAACTATGCAACACGACACGCCGTCGAGGTCGAGATGAGGTTGAGACTTTTGGCGGTACGGGGTGCTTTTGCTGCCGTCGGCGTACCGATTGTGGCTCGGGGGCACGAGACGGTCGTGCGAACTGCCCTCAGGCGCCCCGTTTGTGGCTCGGGGGCGGCAAACGGTCGTCGCTGCTGGGCCGAGACGTACCGATGGTGGCTCGGGGGCGGCAAACGGTTCCGCGCCCCGCTCGCCCTGCCCCCGCCCGCCCTGCCCCGCCTCGCCCGCGTCAGGCGGACGGGCGACGGAAGAAGTCGACCGACGCGGCGAAGATCTCGTCCGCCTCGTAGTCCAGGGTGGCGACGTGGAAGCTGCGCGTGAGTGTCCGGTACTCCACGTCGGCCGAACCGACCCGCTCCTTCAGGATCGGGAGTGAGGACGAGTCGACGACGTGGTCCTGCTCGGAGCGGAAGACGAGCAGGGGCTGGGTGACGCGGTCCAGATTCTCCCGGACATCGGCCCACATCTGGGTCTGCGAGTTCAGGGCGTGCAAGGGCGTGCGGTCGTAGGCGATCTCGCGTCCGGCCGGGTCGGCGATGTCACTGCCGATGGCCCGGAGGTCCGGGATCAGGAGATGCAAGAGCGGCATGGCTTTGATCCGAGGGTCGCGGTGGGTGACGACCGGGTTCACCACCACCAGGCCGGCCACCTCGTCGCCGTGCTGCTCGGCCAGCCGCAGACACAGCGTGCCGCCCATGGACAACCCGGCGAGGAACACCCGGTCGCAGCGGGCGCGGAGCGCGGCGAAGGCGGCGTCGGCGTGCGCGTACCAGTCCATCCACGCCGTCTGGTTGAGCTCTTTCCAGTGGGTGCCGTGACCGGGCAGCCGGGGCAGCGAGACCCTGAAGCCCGCCGCCTCCAGATGATCGGCCCAGGGCCGCATCGACTGCGGCGTGCTGGTGAAACCGTGGACCAGCAGCACGCCGTCCGGCCCGTCGCCGCCCTCGTACGGCTGCACGGCGGGATCGTCGGCCAGCGAGGGGGGCATCGGGTCCTCGCTCCGGCTGCGCAGCCGGTCGACGATCCGGACGACGGGTCGGAGGGCCTTGCCCAGGGCGGACGTCACGTGCGCATGGTGGCACACCCGACACCAACTTCCGGCCGCAAGCACTAGGCTCACCGAGAATCACGTTCTGGAGGCACGTTGTTCTACTGGATCTTCAAGTGGTCGCTGTTCTTGCCGGTCGTTCGGCTGGTCTGGCGTCCCAAGGTGACGGGCCGGGAGAACGTCCCGGAGTCCGGGCCGGCCATCGTGGTGTGCAACCACACCTCGGCCGTGGAGACCTTCATCGTGCCGGCGGTCATCCCGCGCCGGCTGACCTTCCCCGCCAAGGCCGAGCTGTTCGCCGAGGGAGGCGGTCCGGCCAAGCGTCTCGTCGCCTGGTTCCTCACCGTGGTCGGTCAGGTGCCGATGGACCGCTCCGGCGGAAGGGCCAGCGCGGGCAGCATGGACAGCGTGCTGCAGGTGCTGAAGAACGGTGAGCTGCTGGCCATCTTCCCCGAGGGCACCCGCTCACCCGACGGTCGCCTCTACAAGGGCAAGACCGGGGTGGCGCGGCTGGTGCTGCAGGCGCGGGTGCCGGTGATCCCGGTCGGGATCCGCGACACCCGCGTGCAACGGACCCGGCGGTTCAACCTGCCCTACTACCGGCGCGCGAAGATCGCGATCGGAGCGCCGATCGACTTCGACCGCTACGCCTCCGTGGCCGGCGACCGTCAGGTGCTGCGCTACGTGACCGACGAGATCATGGCGGCCGTCCAGGAGCAGTCGGGTCAGGAGTACGTCGACGCGTACGGGGCCTCCGTGAAGGCCGCGCTGGCCGACGGCCGCGAGCTGGCCTCCGCCGTGGTGGTGACGCGCCCTGGGCTGGGCCGCCCGGTCCCGCCGGTGCCCGGCGCCCCTTCGGCCGAGGACGTCGACGCGCCGGCACCTGTCGATGGCGCGCCGACCGAGACGGCACGGGACGTGACCACGTGAGCGACCCCGCCCGCGACGCCGAGAAGGCGGCCCGCAAGGCGGCGAAGGAGGCCGAGCAGCGAGCGCGGGCCGTGGCGAGATCACGGGCCCGAAGGAAAAGCTCCGGGGCCGAGCTGTCGGTCGTCCAGCCGGAGGGCGACGACTCCGGCGAGGGTCGCGGTCTCTACTGGGTGATGCGCAACGTGCTCCTCGGCCCGCCGGTCAAGAAGATCTTCTCCCCGATCGTGGAGGGCGCCGACAACGTGCCTCTCAAGGGTGGGGCGATCCTCGCCGCCAACCACCTGTCGTTCGCGGACTGGGTGTTCATGCCGTTGGCGCTGGACCGGCGGATCACCTTCGTGGCCAAGTCCGACTACTTCACCGGCGAGGGTCTCAAGGGCTGGGCGCAGCGGCGGTTCTTCGCCGGCACCGGACAGGTGCCGATCGATCGCAGCGGGGGCCGAGCGTCGGAGGGCGCGCTGCGCGCGGGCATGAAGGTGCTCGAACGGGGCGACCTGTTCGGCATCTTCCCCGAAGGCACCCGCAGCCACGACGGTCGGCTGTACAAGGGTCGGACAGGGGTGGCGCGGATGGCGCTGGAGGCTCAGGTCCCGGTGATCCCGGTCGCCGTGATCGGCACCGACGTGATCGCCCCGCCCGGCAAGGTGCTCAGCAAGGTGATGAGCCCGACGGTCAGGTTCGGCACCCCCCTGGACTTCTCCCGCTACGAGGGGATGAGCGGGGACCGGTTCATCCTGCGCTCGGTCACCGACGAGATCATGTACGCGATCATGGAGCTGTCCGGTCAGGAGTACGTCGACCTGTACGCCTCGTCGGCCAAGGAGCTGGCCGTCCGGCAGGCGAAGCAGGACGAGGCGGACGAGGTCTCCCCGCAGACCTGAACGCCTGTCAGCTCTCCAGCCTCAAGGCGAGTCCAGCACGGTCACGGCGCCCAGGCGGCCAGCTGCTGCGCGGTCGGGTACGACGGCTGGGCGCCCTTGCCGGTCGCCGCGTACGCGCCCACCCGGACCGCCGTGGCCACGGCGTCATCGAGCTCGTCGCCGGCGGCCAGCCGGGTGATCAGGGCGCCGGCGAACGCGTCGCCGCACCCGGTGGTGTCGACCACCTCGACCGTCGGTGAGGCGATCCGTCGGATCGTCGGGCCGGCGGCGTCGAGGATGGCGGCGCCGGCGTCGCCCAGCGTCACCACGGCTCGCCCGATGCCGGCGTCCGCCAACCCACTCCGCGCCTGGTCGAGGTCGTCGAACGCCCCGACCAGCTGACCGAGCTCGATCTCGTTGACCAGCAGCACGTCGACGCCGGCCAGCACGCCGGGCTCGACCCGACGGAACGGTGACAGGTTGAGGACCACGGTGGCCCCGACCTCGTTCGCTCTGGCCACCGACGCGGACACCGTCTCGGCCCCGATCTCCAGGCAAAGCCCCACCACCGCGGTCTGGTCCTGGATGCCGGCCCGGGCGTCGTCGCCCGACAGGAGGGCGTTGGCGCCGGCGGAGATGATGATCGTGTTCTCGCCCTGTCCGTCCACGGTGATCATGGCGGTGCCGGTGGCGACGTCGACCGTCCGGATCCCCTCGGTGCGCACCCCGGCCGACGCGGCGGCGGAGAGCAGCAAGCGGCCGTGGTCGTCGGCGCCGACCGCGCCGATCATCGTCACGTCGGCCCCGAGCAGGCCGGCGGCCGCCGCCTGGTTGGCACCCTTGCCGCCCGGTCGTACGGTCAGGTCCGATCCGCGGACGGTCTCCCCGGGTCGGGGCAGCGCGGCGACCTCCACGAACAGGTCGGCGTTCAGGGACCCCACGATCACCACTGGTGCGCTCATGGAATCTGATTCTGCTGGTCGGCGCCGGAGTCTACAGTTGGCGGGTGCCTGACAACCCGCCCATTCCGACCATGGACGAGCTCCACGCGCTCAACCCTCTCCAGCAGCCGACGTACGACGACGCGGACGAGGTCGCCCGGGTCGTCGCCCGGCTGCGCACCCTGCCGCCGCTGGTCTTCGCCGGTGAGTGCGACAGCCTGCGCGGCAAGATGGCCAGCGTCGCGGCGGGGGAGTCGTTCATCCTCCAGGGCGGGGACTGCGCCGAGACGTTCGACGGGGTGACCGCGGCCAACATCCAGGGCAAGCTGCGCACCCTGCTGTCGATGGCGGTGGTGCTGACCTACGCCGCGCAGGTCCCGATCGTGAAGATCGGCCGGATGGCCGGGCAGTACACCAAGCCCCGCTCGGCGGCCGTCGAGACCCGCGGCGACATCACCCTGCCGGCCTACCGGGGGGATGCGGTCAACGGCTTCCCCTTCACCGCGGAGGCCCGGCGGCACGATCCGCAGCGGCTGCTGGGGGTCTACAACGCCTCCGCCGCGACCCTCAACCTGGTGCGCGCCTTCGTCACCGGCGGCTTCGCCCACCTGCGCAGCGTGCACCACTGGAACGCCGACTTCGCCAAGAGCTCGGCCGCCAGCGTGCAGTACCAGGCGCTGGCCGGCGAGATCGACCGGGCGCTCGCGTTCATGGTGTCCTGCGGCATCGACGACGACGTGTTCAACACCGTCGACTTCTTCGCCAGCCACGAGGCGCTGAGTCTCGAGTACGAGCACGCGATGACCCGGACCGACTCCCGGACCCACCTTCCCTACAACGTGTCCGGGCACTTCCTCTGGATCGGCGAGCGGACCCGGCAGCTGGACGGTGCGCACGTCGAGCTGCTGCGGCACGTCCGCAACCCGCTCGGGGTGAAGCTCGGCCCGACGACCACCGCGGACACCGCGCTGGAGCTGGCCGATCGGCTCGATCCCGACCACGAGCCCGGCCGGATCACCTTCATCACCCGGATGGGGGCGCACCGGGTCCGTGACCTGCTGCCCGACATCGTGGCCAAGGTGACCGCCAGCGGGCGGCAGGTGGCCTGGGTCTGCGATCCGATGCACGGCAACACGTTCGAGGCCCGGAACGGGTTCAAGACCCGGGCCTTCTCCGACGTGATCAGCGAGCTGAACGGCTTCTTCGACGTGCACGAGGAGCTCGGCACCTGGCCGGGTGGGGTGCACGTCGAGCTGACCGGCGACGACGTCACGGAGTGCGTCGGCGGCAGCGACGATCTCGTCGAGGCGGACCTGGTCAACCGCTACGAGACCCTGTGCGATCCCCGGTTGAACCGGAACCAGTCGCTGGAGCTCGCCTTCCTGGTCGCCGAGCGGCTGACCACCGGCCGGATCCGACGGGCCAACCCGGTCCAGTCGTTCGTGCCGGTCTCGTTCTGACGCGGGGCTGCTGTCGTGATTGACCTGCGGTCCGACACCGTCACCGTGCCCACGCCCGCGATGCGGGAGGCGATGCTCGCCGCACCCGTCGGCGACGACGTGTACGGCGAGGACCCGACCGTGATCGCGCTGGAACAACGCACCGCGGAGCTCCTCGGGCACGAGGCCGGGTTGTTCTGCTCCACCGGCTCGCTGGCGAACCTGCTCGGCGTACGACTGCTGGTGGAGCCGGGCCAGGAGGTCGTCTGCGACGTCGGGGCGCACATCGCCCGGGCCGAGATGGGCGCGCACGCGGCCGTCCACGGTCTGACCATGCGGACGGTTCCCTCGGTCAACGGGCTGGTCGACGCCGACGTCTTCGCCGGCGTGGTGGCACCGAACGCCGGCCCGTACCTGGTGTCGACCGCGGCCGTCGCCGTGGAGAACACCCACAACTTCGGCGGGGGCACCATCCAGCCGTACGAGGAGCTGGTGGCGCTGGGTGAGCTGTGCCGCACCGAGGGTCTGGGCTATCACCTCGACGGCGCCCGCCTCTGGAACGCCCACGTCGCCACCGGGGTCTCGTTGGCGGCATACGGGAGTCTGTTCGACACGGTCAGCGTCTGCTTCTCCAAGGGTCTCGGTGCGCCCGTCGGCTCGGTGCTGGTGAGCACCGCGGCGAACATCGCGCAGGCCCGGATCTGGCGCAAGCGACTCGGTGGCGGCTGGCGGCAGGCGGGCATCCTCGCCGCCGGCGCCCTGCACGCCCTGGACCACCACGTCGACCGATTGGCCGAGGACCACGAGGCCGCGGCCGTGTTCGCCGCCGCGGTGGCCGCCAGGTGCCCGCCGCCGTCGACGTGGCGGCCGTGCAGACCAACATCGTGGTGCTCCACACCGGCGCCCAGCCGGCCGGCCCGGTGGCTGCTGCGGCCAAGGACCAGGGGGTCTGGGTCTCCGCCCTCGGTCCCCGGATGCTGCGCGCGGTCACCCACCTGGGGGTCGGTGTCGAGGAGGCGCGGATAGCCGGCGACGTGATCGGGCGGATCATCGCGGCCGGCTGACGGGCGAGGACGCGATACTCCACACTCCGCTGAAGCCGCATCGGATCCGCTGGGTAGGTTGGCCGCATGCGCCTCACACACCTCGGCCACTCAGCCGTGCTCGTCGAGACCGACGACGCGCGGGTGCTGATCGACCCGGGCAACTTCTCCGACGGCTGGCACGGCCTCACCGACCTCGACGCCATCCTGATCACCCACTCCCATCCCGACCACGCCGATCCCGAGCACCTGCCCGGACTGGTGCGGGCCAACCCGGAGGCCAAGGTCTACGTCGAGCCGTCGATCGTGCTCGCCGAGGAGGCCGGCACCTTCCCCGAGGTGGGGGCCGATGCGTTGGCGGCGGGTGAGCAGATCGTGGTCGGTGACCTGCTGGTCACCGCGGTCGGCGGCCAGCACGCCGTCATCCACCGCGACATCCCCATGATCGGCAACGTCGGCTTCGTGCTCCGCTCCGAGGGCCAGCCGACGCTGTTCCACCCCGGCGACGCGCTCACCGCGGTGCCGAGCGGGGTCGACATCCTGGCCGTGCCGATGATGGGTCCCTGGGCGGCCATGAAGGAGACCATCGACTTCGTCCGCGAGGTCGGCGCGCTGGAGGGCTTCCCCATCCACGACGAGCTCTTGAACGACCGCGGTCGGGGACTCATCTACGGCCGGGTGGAGGCCATGACGAGCACCCGGATGACCAACCTCCGAGGGGGAACCACCCATGAGTTCTGAGGCGCCCGAGACGGTGGCCGACCCCGGATCGCAGAGCTCCGGGCTCCGGGTGGTCTTCGCCGGCGGTCACGGTCAGATCGCTCTGCTGGCGCAGCGACGCCTGGCGGCCGAGGGCCACCGGCCGGTCGGACTGATCCGCAAGCCGGAGCACGCCGACGACCTGCGGGCGGTCGGGGCCGAACCGCTGGTCTTCGATCTCGAGCACCAGACGGCGGCCGAGCTGGCCGAGCTGGTCGCCGGCGCCGATGCCCTCGTGTTCGCCGCCGGGGCCGGGCCGAGCAGCGGGCCGGCCCGGAAGATGACGGTGGACCGGGACGGCGCCATCCTGCTGGCCGATGCCGCCGAGCTCGCCGGCATCCGCCGCTATGTGGTGATCTCGGCGCTCGCCGCCGACGACTTCGTGGTCGGCTCCGAGGAGGTGTTCCAGATCTACCTACGGGCCAAGGCCGAGGCCGACGAGATCGTCCGCTCCCGCGACCTGGACTGGACGATCGTGAGACCCGGCGGCTTGACCGACGCCGCGGCCACCGGATCGGTCCGGATCGCCGAGAGCACCGGTCGGGGTCAGATCCCGCGCGACGACGTGGCCGAGATCGTCGCCCGTCTGGTCGTCGACGGCACCGCCGTACGCCGGCAGTTCGAGGTGATCTCGGGCGACGCCCCGATCGCTGACGCTCTCGGCGCCGTCTGAGCCGACCCGTCAGCGGGGGTGGTCGTCCGTGGCGCCACCACCGCTGGCCACTCGGCGCTGCGGCGCGAGCTCCACCAGGTACATGGCCGCCAGGATCGCGCCACCCCCGATCACCATCCTCCCCGTCAGGCTCTCGCCGCCGAAGGCGACCGCGAAGGCCGCCGCCCAGACCGGCTCCATGGCCATGATCACCGCCGCCCGGGACGCCTCCACCCGGGCCTGTGCCCAGGTCTGCAGCACCATGGTGAGGGCACCGGCGATCAACGCCAGATAGATCACGATCACCCAGTCCGTGCCCGAGGTGGGGAGCTGGATGCCACCCGGCGCGGCGGCCACCGCGCACACCAGCGCGATGGTCGCCATCTGCACCACACTCAGCTGCAGTGCTGTGCCGGGTTCGCTCATCCGGCCCAGGGCGACGATGTGCAGGGCGTAGACGACGGCGGACGCCACCGTGAGCAGCTCGCCGTAGCCGATCGCGAATCCCTGCAGGGACAGCACTCCCAGTCCCACCGTGGCCAGCACGGACGCCGCCCAGACCGTCGGCGGGATCCTGGTGCGCAAGATCATCGCCGAGAGCAGGGGAGTGAGCACCACGTACAGGCCGGTCAGGAACCCGGACACGCTGGCCGCGGTGTGGGCCAGACCGAAGGTCTGCAGAAGCTGCGCGATGCCGTACAGGACCCCGAGCAGCAGCCCGCGACGCAGGGTGACGGCCGACATCCGGAGGCGGGGCCCGGCGACGACCGCGAGCGCCAGGGCGGCGATGGCGAACCTGATGGTCAGCAGATCCGGCACCGGGATCCGGGTGACCACGTCCTTGATCATGAAGAAGGTCGAGCCCCAGGCCGCGGTCATGGCCAACAGGGCCAGCAGGGGACCGAGCTCACCCCGGCGGACAGCCACGCGCGAGGAGCCGGTCAGACGACGTACAGCGTGATGGTCGAACCCTTCGGGGCCTCGCTCTTGGCACTCGGCTTGGAGTACACGACGTAGCCGATGCCGATGTAGTTGACCGCGACCGCCTGCACCTTGGTCTTGAAGCCGGCGGCGGCCATCACCTTCTCGGCCGCGTCGACACCCATGCTGCGGACGTTCGGGATGGTCACCATCACCGGTCCGAGCGACTCCTTGAGGGTGACCGTGTCCCCCTTCACCCCGGTGCCCTTGTCGGGCGACTGGCTGATCACCATGCCCTTGGCCACCGTGTCGGAGTTCGCGGTGGTGATCTTGACCTTGAAGCCCGCCTTGGTGAGCCCGGCCTTGGCCGCCGCCGCGCCCTTGCCGGAGTAGTCGGTGATCTTGATCGGCTGCGGTCCCTTGGACACGGTCAGGTCGACAGTCGTCCCGGACTTCAGCTTGGTGCCCGGTGCGTACGAGGCGCTGGTCACGACCCCCTTGGCGACCTTCGGGTCGAACGCCTGCGAGACCGAGCCCTGGGCCAGGCTCGCCTCCTTGATCGCCGCGACCGCGGCGGCCTGGCCGAGTCCCACGACCTTCGGCATCGCGTAGCGCTCCGGTCCCTTGGACACGACAGCGGTGATCAGGCCGCCGTCCGGCACCTTGGTCCCGGCGATCGGCTCGGAGTCGATCACCACACCGGGGGCGACCGTCTCGGAGAACTGGTCCACGAAGTCGATCTGCAGACCCTCCTGCTGGGCGACGGTGGCCGCCTCGGTCTGCGGGAGCGCGGTCAGGGCCGGGGCTGCGGTGAAGCGTCCCTCGGTCAGGTACCAGCCGGCCAGCGCGGCGATGGCGGTGAGCATCAGCACCAGGAGCACGATCAGCCAGCCACGTCGGCGCCGCGAGCCCTCGCGTTCCCGGCGCGACGCGAGCCGGTCCCCGGCGACGTAGGACGCCGGGTCGTGGGCGGCACCGCCCGTCGTGGGAGCGGGGACCGTCGGTGGCGGCGCATCGCGGAAGGTCGGCGGCGAGCTGGGGGTGCGGCCCCGCTGGTGGACGATCCGGGGCGGGCCGGCCGGCGCGGCGGCGGTCGGGGGCACGAGCTGGGTGATCTCGGAGTTCGGATCCACCCCCGGCGGCATGGCCGCGGACAGGTCGGAGCGTTGCAGCACGCTCAGGTCCTGGGTCAGCTCCGGGTCGTCGGACAGGCCCTCGCGCAGCGCGGCCCGCACCCGTCGGACCTGGGACAGGAACACCTTGCCGTCGTGCGGGCGCGCATCGGGGTTGCGAGCGGTGGCGCCGGTGACCAGGGCGTCCAGGTAAGGCGGGATGTGACCCGCGGTGGCGAACTGCGACGGCGGCGGCACGTCGTTGTGGACGTGGGCGTACGCGACCTGGATCGGGGTGTCCCCGACGTGCGGCTTGCGCCCCGTCAGCATCTCGAACAGCACCACACCGGCGCTGTAGACGTCGGAGCGCGGACCCGCCCGGCCGGACAGCACCAGCTCCGGCGGCAGGTACGAGACCGTGCCGATCAGCAGACCCTGGGTGGCCGTGGAGGTCTGCGCCGAGATGGCCTTGGCGAGCCCGAAGTCGACGACCTTGATCTGGCCACGGTCGGACAGCAGCACGTTCTCCGGCTTGACGTCACGGTGCACCAGACCGCCTTCGTGGGCGGCGGCGAGAGCGCCCAGCACCGGCTCGATGATCTCCAGCGCGCGCTCCGGGGGCAGCGGGGCCTCGTGGTTGAGGATGTCGCGCAGCGTGCGGCCCTCGACGAACTCCATCACGATGTACGGTCGGCCGTCGTCATGGCCCTGGTCGAACACCGACACCACGTTCGGGTGGGAGAGCTTCGCCGCGGACCGGGCCTCACGGTCGAACTTGCGGGCGAACTCGGCATCGTCGCCCAGGCCGATGTGCATCACCTTGACGGCGACGGTCCTGGTCAGACGGATGTCCGTGGCGATGTAGACCGTGGCCATCCCGCCGCGGGCGAGCCGGTGGGTGATCTGGTAGCGACCGTCGAGCAGCTGCCCCACGAGGGGGTCACCGACACTCGTCATGGTCACGCCTGCTCCGAACACGGTGGGGGAAGTGGGCTTCCGTGCTGGATGACACGGCGGCCTTCCGGCCGAGTTTAGGCACGGGGGAGGTCCGCCCCGGGTACGCCGCGCCGAGGCCGGGGAGGTCCGGTCCCCTCGACGGCAGACGTCAGCTGGTCAGTCGATGCGTCCCTCACGCGTCGAGGATCCCTCCGCGTAGCGCCGAACCGGAATGCGGCCGGCGCCGCGGGCGAGACGGCCGGCGCGGACCGCGTACCGCATCGCCTCGGCCATCGCGACCGGTCGTTCGGCCCGGGTGACCGCGGAGGCGAGCAGCACGGCGTCGCAGCCGAGCTCCATGGCCTGGGCGGCCTCCGACGCGGTGCCGATGCCGGCGTCCAGGATCACCGGCACGGTCGCCGACTCGACGATCAGCTCGATGTTGTGCGGGTTGCGGATGCCCAGCCCGGAGCCGATCGGCGCGCCCAGCGGCATCACCGCCGCGCAGCCGGCGTCGGCCAGCTTGCGGGCCAGGATCGGGTCGTCGTTGGTGTACGGCAGCACCACGAAGCCGTCGGCGACCAGCTGCTCGGCCGCATCCAGGAGCTCGATCGGGTCGGGCAGCAGGGTGATCTCGTCGGCGATCACCTCCAGCTTCACCCAGTCGGTCTCCAGCGCCTCCCGCGCCAGCTGCGCGGTCAGCACCGCCTCCGCGGCCGAGTAGCACCCGGCGGTGTTGGGCAGGACGGCGATGCCGTGCCGGTCCAGGACGTCGAGCACCGACCCGGGTGCGCCGGGATCGACCCGGCGCATCGCCACGGTGGTCAGCTCGGTGCCGGAGGCCAGCAGGGCGGCCTCCATCACCTCCAGACTCGGTGCTCCGCCGGTGCCCATCACCAGGCGGGAGGTGAAGCTGCGGCCGGCGATGACCAGCGGGTCGGCCGGATCACCTGTCGTCGGGTCGAGCCGCTCAGTCGTCGTCATCTGGAACGCCTCACTCCCGGCCACCCTGCCCCCAGTCACCCCTTCCTCAGCCACCCCGTCCTCAGCCACCCCGTCCTCAGCCACCCTGCACCGCTGTCACGATCTCCACTCTCGCCCCTTCGGTCAGCGGCGTCTCGGCGAGCCGGGCGCGCGGCACCACCGCACCGTCGACGGCGACCGCGATGCCACGCCGCGGCTCGGTCTCACCGTCGCGGACGACCACCTCGTCGAGCCGCGCACCGGGCGCGACCTCGCGCTGCCGGCCGTTGACGAAGATCAGCATCAGACGTCCCTCCGGGGCGCCGCGGACACCCGGTCGAAGCGGGCGGGGCCGAACGGCTCGGCCACCTCGAGCACCCGATCGTGCACCACCAGCTCGGCCACCACGTCGGCGGTGATCGGGGTCAGCAGCACGCCGTTGCGGTAGTGACCGGTGGCCAGCACCAGCCCGTCCAGGGCGCCCCGACCGAGGAGGGGGGCGTTGTCGGGGGTGCCCGGCCGCTAGCCGACCGAGGTCTCGGCGAGGACGTACTCCGCACTCATCGGGATGGCGAGCCGGGCGTCGCGCAGCAGCTCGTAGACGCCGCCCGCCGTGACCCGTCGGTCGAAGCCGAGCTCCTCCGTCGTCGCGCCGACCACCAGCTCGCGGCCGCCGTCGCGCGGCACGAGGTAGATCTCGGTGCCCCGGGTGAAGGCCCGGACCACGACGCCGGGCTGCGGGAACCGACCGGGATCCAGGCGGAGGATCTGCCCCTTCACCGGGCGGACCGGGACGGGCGGGATGCCGGTGACCTGACCCGCCCAGGCACCGTTGGCCAGCACCACGGTGGGTGCCTGGATCGTCGAACCGTCGGCCAGCACGACTCCGGTGACCCGGTCTGCGGCGCTGGCGACCTCGTGCACGAAACCGGTGACCGTGCGGACGCCGGCCCGTTCGCCGGCGACGGTCAGCGCGGCCAGCAGCTGCCGGTTGTCGCAGCTGGCGTCGCCGGGCACCAGCAGGCCGCCGCGGATCGTCGGAGCGAGCAGCGGCTCCACCCGACGCGCCTCGCGGCTGGTCAGCCGCGAGGACTCGAGTCCGAGGCGCCCGAGGTAGTCGGCCAGCGTCGCCATCCGGGCGGCGTCGTCGGCGTTGTAGGCGACCGAGAGCGTGGGCCCGGCCCGGAACCCGCTGGGCAGCCCGCTGGCCTCGGCGACCTCGGCGGCGAAGGACGGATAGCGCTGCATCGAGGCCAGATTGAGTCCGAGCAGCAGCTCCTCGGTGAAGGTCGTCTCGGTGACCGGCGCGAGCATGCCGGCGGCCACCGTCGACGCTGCGGCCGCGGTTTCGCCGACGACGATCACCACGTCCAGACCGGCGGCGGCCAGCCGCCAGGCCGATGACCGACCCATCAGCCCGCCACCGACCACGACCACGTCGGAGGTCGGGGGGAGCGGTGCGGTGGTCATGTCCGTCAGTCTAGGAACCCCGGGCCACCGTTCCGGAGATCGGTAGGGTCGCGGACATGACGGTGTTGATGGGGCTGCAGGCGCGGCTGCGGCTGGCCAGGCTCTACCTGTGCACGGACGCGCGTTCGGAGCGCGGCGATCTGGCGGAGTTCTGTGAGGCGGTGTTCGCCGGTGGGGTGGACATCCTGCAGATCCGCCAGAAGGAGATGGATCCCGAGGAGGAGCTCGAGGCGCTGCAGGTGGCGCGTCGGGCGGCGGAGCGGCATCAGGCACTCGTCTGCGTCAACGACTCGCCGGCGCTGGCGGAGCGCTTCTCGGCCGACGTGCTGCACCTCGGGCAGACCGACGGCTCCTCCCGGCGGGCGCGTCGGCGACTGCACCGGTGGGCGATGATCGGTCGGTCGACCCACGCGCCGAAGCAGACCGACCGGGCGATCGCCGACACCGACGCCGACTACTTCTGTGTGGGGCCGGTGTACGCGACCTCCACCAAGCCGGACTACGCGCCGGTCGGGCTGGAGCTGGTGCGGTACGCCACCGAGGTCGCCCCGCCGCACGACATCGCCGCCAAGCCGTGGTTCGCCATCGGCGGCATCGGTCCGGACAACCTCGACGAGGTGCTGGCGGCCGGCGCGCGGCGGGTCTGCGTGGTCCGGGCGCTGACTCAGGCGACTGACCCGGAGGCGGCGGCGCGCGAGCTGGGCTCGCGGCTGCGGCAGGCCTGGCGCTCCGACCCGGCCATGGAGCAGTACTCCCTGGCTGCGGCCGGCTTCACCGGTCCGACGCGTTAGCCGACAAGGACCGGGCCGCGTGAACCGTACGGTCAGGGTCGTCGGCGGGGTGGTCACCGCCGTCGCCATCGCGGTGGTGCTGGCCTTCGCCTACCTGCAGCAGGATGGCCGGTCACCGACGGCGACCATCGACAGCACGTCGACGGCGACCACCGACAGCACGCCGACCGCGGCGGCCACGAGCAGCGGCCGGTCCACGCCTCGACCGAGCAGCACCGACGGGCTGCCGGTGGTCCGCCTCGCCGACCTGCCGGTGCAGGCCCGCCAGACCGTGGCCCTGATCGACGCGGGCGGCCCGTTCCCGTACGCCAAGGACGGCGCGACCTTCAACAACTTCGACCGGGTGCTGCCCAGCAGACCCCGTGGCTACTACCGGGAGTACACGGTGAAGACACCGGGTGAGCGGGACCGCGGCGCGCGCCGGATCGTCACCGGCGACCGCGATCGCGAGCTGTTCTACACCGCCGACCACTACGACTCCTTCGCGCGGGTGCAGCGGTGAGCGCGTCGGAACCGGACCGTGCGCAGAGCGGCCTGGCCGCGGGACGGGGAGGGATCTACCGGGTCGTGGCGCCGCCCGAGGCCATCGAGGCGCAGCTGGCCGCCGCCGGTTGGCGGGTGGCGGTGCTCCCCGCCCCGGCCCGAACCCGGGACTTCTACGCCGCCCTGCGCGCCGGTCTGGACCTGCCGGACTGGACCGGGACGAACCTGGATGCGCTGTGGGACGTGCTGACCGACCTGGGCGAGCCCACCGCCCTGGTCTGGCGGGGGTACGCGACGTTCGCCGTCGCCCGCCCGGAGCCGTGGCGGCGGATCCTCGAGGTGCTGGAGGAGCGGGCCGCGCAGGATCCCCCCTTCGCCGTGCTGCTGACCTAGAGCAGTGCTACTGACCTGAAGCCTGGCCGCACCCCGACACATGGCACCCGGACACAGGGCGCCCGGATGGAGGCGGACCCGTGACAAAGGTGCGCCTCAACCGCGCCGGAGGCCCCGACACGCCGTCCGGGCCGGCATCGAGCCACGGGTTCGGCCCCGGTACCGGCGTTGATCTCCTCAGCTGCTGCGATGCACGGCCGCCGACGCGAGCGAGGTCAGACCCTCCCGACCTGCCGCCGTGATCGCCGGCTCGCGAAGGGCGGCGATCGCCTCGTCGTAGTAGGTGCTGATCATCGTCTCCACGGCGTCCTGGGCGCCGCAGTCGACGATGACCCGCTGCAGCGCCGCCACCCCGTCGGCCTGCAGCTCCGGGTCGCCCAGCAGCTCGGTCAGCAACCGGCGGCCGGCGTCGTCGGTGCGCGCCATCGTGGAGGCGATCAGCACCGTCCGCTTGCCCTCCCGGAGGTCGTCGCCGACCGGTTTGCCGGTCAGCTCCGGGTCGCCGAAGACGCCGAGCAGGTCGTCGCGGAACTGGAACGCGCGACCCAGCGGCGAGCCGTACGCCGCCAACGCGTCCACCACCTCCGGTGACCCGCCACCGATGACCGCTCCGAGCTGGGCGGGTCGGTAGACGGTGTAGCGGGCCGACTTGTACTCCACCACCCGGTTCGCCGCGGCCAGTGCCTGGTCGAGATCGGCGCCGAGCGGGCGCGACTGGGCCACCACGTCGAGATACTGCCCGCACGTCACCTCGGTGCGCATGGCCTGCGCAACCGCGAGCGCGGCGGGCAGCGTGCCGGAGGGCAGCCCGGCCTCGTCCAGCATCTCCACCGACCACATCACCAGCAGGTCACCGAGCAGGATCGCCCCGGCCCGACCGAAGGTCTCGTGATCGCCGAGTCGCTCGTCGGCCAGGTGCAGGCTCTCGAACTGCCGGTGCGCCGACGGGTCGCCGCGGCGGGTGTCCGAGCCATCCATCACGTCGTCGTGCACCAGCGCGCTGGCGTGCAGCAGCTCGAGACTGGCGGCGGCGGCGAGCACGGGTCCGAGGGAGGACTCATCGCCCTCCCGTCCGGCGGCGGCCGCGTAGCCCCAGGCGCAGAAGGCCGGACGCAGCCGTTTGCCACCCGCCAGCAGCCGTGAGGTGAGGCCGAGCAGCGGATCGACCTCGGGCTGCAGGTCCGCCAGCCGGCCCTCCTGCTGCTCGAGGAAGCCGGTGATCCGGTGCTCGATCGCGGCCCGGAACGGCGCTCCCAGGGGTCGGCGAGGGTCAAGGAGAGGCGGGAGGGGAGGAGCGTCGACCA
The DNA here is from genome assembly GCA_963794405.1 of uncultured Actinomycetota bacterium. Lineage (GTDB taxonomy): Bacteria > Actinomycetota > Actinomycetes > Propionibacteriales > Propionibacteriaceae > Microlunatus. The sequence goes on along the minus strand of CAWCDP010000009.1, from coordinate 513,022 downwards.
CATGGTGAGCCTACGGAGGTCGGCGGGAAGCCGTCGTTAGGGTGGCGCCATGGTCGGTCGGCTCTCGCACGCGTCACGCCCGGCGACCATCGCCGAGCTGCTCGAGAGCGGTGATCGACCGCTGGTGTCCTTCGAGCTGTTCCCGCCCAAGGACGACGATCAGCACCGGGTGCTGTGGGACACCGTCCGGCGGCTCGAGGCCCTGGGGCCAGACTTCGTCTCGGTCACCTACGGAGCCAGCGGCTCCACCCGCGACCGCACCATCGACGTGACGCGGGCGATCGCGGAGAACACCACGCTGCGGACGATGGCCCATCTGACCTGCGCGAGTCAGTCCCGCGACCGGCTCCGGCAGGTCGTGGGCTCGTACGCCGACGCCGGCATCCGCCACATCCTGACCATCCGCGGCGACATGCCCGGCGGACCGACCCAGCCCTGGGTGTCCCACCCGGAGGGACTGGCGAACGCGACCGAGCTGGTCGAGCTCGTCGCCGAGCTCGGTGACTTCTGCATCGGCGTGGCCGCCTTCCCCGACCTGCATCCGGAGCGTCACGACGCCGCGCTGGACGCCCGGATCCTGGTCGAGAAGCAGCGGGCGGGGGCGGGCTTCGCGGTCAGTCAGCTGTTCTTCACCGCCGAGCGCTACTTCGAGCTGGTGGACCGGGTCCGTTCCCTCGGCTCCGACCTGCCGATCATCCCGGGCATCATGCCGGTCACCCGGTTGAGCCAGATCCAGCGGTTCGCCGAGCTGTCCGGAGCGGACCTGCCGCGCTTCGTGGTGGACCGGTTGAACGCGGCCGGGGATGATCCGGCCGCCGTCCGTCGGGTCGGAGTCGAGCTGGCCACCGAGCTCAGCCGGCAGCTGCTGGAGGGCGGCGCGCCGGGCCTGCACTTCATCACCATGAACCGCTCGACCGCGACCCTGGAGATCCTCTCCGGGGTGCAGTCGCTCGCCCGCGCACGCTGAACCCGGTCGGCGCCGCGTCTCAGGCCAGGTTCTTGCGCCAGGCCGGATCGGGTCGGAGGTCGAGGGTCACCAGCCGCTGGGTGGGTCGGGTCAACGCCACGTAGAGCGAGCGCAGGCCACCCGCCGACTCGGCCACGATCGTGTCGGGATCGACGACCAGCACCCCGTCGTACTCCAGGCCCTTCGCCTGCAACGCCGTGACCACGAGCACCCGCTCGTCCCGGCCACCCGGCGTCTCGTCCAGCACCCGGTTCACCTCGGCCACCAGCGACGGCGGGGCGACGACACCCACGGTGCCCTCCACGGCGGCGAGCAGGTCCCCGGTGGCGCCGCGGACACCGCTGCCGAGGTCGTCGGTCGTCAGCAGCTCGGGATCCACCCCGGTGGAGCGGACCGCCCGGGGCAGATCGGCCTCCGGGTAGGCGTGCACGACGACCTTCGCCGCGAGGTCGAACACCTCCGCCGGGGACCGGTAGTTGGTGCTCATCCGGAAGCGGCGGAGGGGCGCGCTGCCGGTCAGCTCGGTCAGGGCCCGCTCGGTCTCGCGCGGATCGGGCCAGGAGCTCTGCGCCGGGTCGCCGACGATGGTCCAGCTCGCGCTCGGTCCGCGCCGCCGGAGCATCCGCCAGCCCATCGGGGTGATGTCCTGGGCCTCGTCGACCAGGATGTGGGCGAAGGTGTCCTGCGGGGTCGCGAACGGATCGGCCTCCCGCTGCGGGGCCAACCGCTCCATGGTGGTGACCAGCTCGGTCGTCTCCGAGTCGTCCTCGAGGAACAGCGAGACCTCGCGCTCCTCGGGCTCGGGCAGCGGTCCGAGCCGGTGCACAAGCTCGTCCAGCAGCGCCGCATCGGCGACGGTCCAGTCCTGGCTGTCCCGTCGGTCGCGGTAGGAGGCACTCAGCAGCTCGGCGTCGTCGGCGCTGAGGATGCCGGAGGTCAGCCGCGCCGTGAGGGACGACGAGGCGAGCCGGGCGAGGGCGTCGGTCGCACTCACCCGCGGCCACCAGGCGTTGGTGAACACCGCGAACGCCGCACTGTCGCTGACCCGTTCGTCGAAGTCGTCCCGCTCGAGGTCGATGTCGCCCCGCTTGCGCCACAAGGCATTGAGCAGGGCACGCTCCGCAGGCTCCCGGCCCGTGTTCAGCGTGGAGTGCGCCAGCACGTCGGACCGGATCCGCGACAGCTCGGCGGCACCCAGCCGGAGCACGTCGCCCTGCAGGGTCACGAACAGCTCGAGGGGCACGTCCTGCCACGGCTCGTTGACCAGCTTCTTGAGCACCGCGACCATCCGCAGGCTCCCCTTGATGGTCGCGACCGCAGCGTCGTCGACACGCTCGCCGCGGAGCTGGACGACGTCGGCGGCGACCCCGCCGATCGAGCGCAGCGTCACCGCGTCCTCGCCGAGGGAGGGGAGCACCCGCTCGATGTAGGTCATGAACACCTGGCTGGGCCCGACGACGAGCACCCCGCCGTTCTCGAACCGGCGGCGGTGCGAGTACAGCAGGAACGCCGCCCGGTGCAGGGCGACGACGGTCTTGCCCGTGCCGGGGCCGCCGGAGATCATCGTGAAGCCCTGCCACGGTGCCCGGATCGCCTCGTCCTGCTCGGACTGGATGGTGGCCACGATGTCGCGCATCTGCGGCCCACGCGCGCGGCTCAGCGCCGCCATCAGGGCGCCCTCGCCGACCACCACCAGGTCGGCGTCGGAACCCTCGCCCAGCAGATCGTCCTCGATGCCGATCACCCGATCGCCCGAGCAGCGCAGCACGCGCCGACGGACGACCTGCATCGGGTTGACCGGTGTCGCCCGGTAGAACGGCTCGGCCGCCGGCGCCCGCCAGTCGATCACCAGGGGCTCGTAGTCGATGTCGCGGACCCCGATCCGGCCGACGTAGCGGATCTCGCCGTCGGTGCGGTCCAGCCGCCCGAACACCAACCCCTCGTGCTCGGCGTCCAGCACCGCGAGGCGCTTGGCGGCCTGGAACGCGAACACGTCGCGCTCGTAGAGACCGGTGCCGTCCTCTTCGCGGACGAAGCTGCCGCGGTCCGACTTGTAGAGGTTCGCGCCCTCGGAGGCCACCTGCTGGGCGGAGCGTGTCGCCTCCCCGAGTCGGGCGTAGACGAGATCCACGTGCGCCTGCTCGACGGCCAGCTCGTGCTCCAGCGTCGATTGCTTCAAGAAGAACCTGGCCTCATCTGCGGGACTGCCGAAAACGGACGGCTCACTCTACTCGCGCCGCCAGGGTGGGTCGAGACGGTGTTCGAACGCGCACGGTGCAGTCGAGCCGGCCCGGCCGATCGGCCCAGGGGCGGGAGCGCGCTCAGCCGAGCAGCTCGTGGACCGCGTACGAGGCGAGCGCGCCGGACAGGACCGTGGCCGCAGGGCTGTTGCCCGCGGGGGACCAGGGGCCGGCGAGCAGCAGCCGGTCGAGTCCGCTCCGGATCGGGGGGCGATCCAGCCAGCTCTCGAACCCGTCCCAGGCCGCACCGGCTCCCGGATCGGGATGCCTGTGCTGCCAGTCGTGGACGCTGCACAGCGTGCCGGCGGTGACGGGTCGTCGGTACGTGACGGTCGGCACCCCCTGCGGGTCCAGCCGGATGGTCTCCTCGACGCGCCCGCGGGCCCAGTCCTCGCTGGCGGGTCGGAGATCGTGGCTCACCGTCGGAGCCCGTGCCGGGACCAAGCGGTGCAGTCGCTTGCGGAGTGAGCGAGCCCGGAAGCGCGGCAGTCCCGCGCCGGTCAGCTGCCACGGGTCGGCGGTCCACACCACGGCGGCCGCGGCCACGCGTTCGTGGGTCGTGACCACGCCGCGGGCCCGACCCTGGTCCAGGTCGAGCTGGTCGACCCGCTCGTCGAGCCGGATGTCGACGCGTCGGGTCCTGGCGCGCTCGATCAGGGCGTCGATCAGGGTCGAGCTCCGACCGGTGCGATCCCGACGGTCGTCGACGCAGTCCGACTGCAGCGTCCAGCGCCCGAAGCGTCGCTCGATGGACTGCGACACCGCGCACCAGGCCGGGGTGGTCTCGGGCTCGCCGCCTTGGCGGTACGCGCCGGCCCGCAGCACCGCGGCGAGGTGGGGGTGGCCGATCTCCTCGGCCAGCTCCGCGATCGTCCGCTCCTGCTGGATCCGGCGGCGGACGGGTCCGGTCAGCTCGGCCCGGCCGGTGAGCTCGGCCTCCCAGCCGAGCTTGCGGACGGTCTGCCAGACGTCGTCGAGGTGGTCGACGAGACTGCGCCACCGGTCGGCGGTCGCGGTTCCGTACGCCTTCTCGTGCACGGCGAACAGCTCCCCGCGATCGGTCGGCCAGATCAGCTCGGCACCGTCGGCGAACACGTAGGTGGCGGGCTCGGCCGCGGACAGCGCGGCGGCCGAGCGGTCGAACTCCTCGGCCAGGGTGCGGCCGCTCTTTCGGTACAGGTCACGCCACGGTGCCGGGAACTCCAGCACCGGCGGTGCGTCGTCGAGCACCACGGTGCCGTCCGCGAACTCCTGCGTACGGGAGGCCCAGCGTCCTCCGAGCCGATCCGTGGCCTCGTACAGCCGGACAGGATGGCGGGCCTTCGCCAGGCGGACGGCCGCGGACAGGCCCGCCAGGCCACCGCCCACCACGACCACCGGGGGGCCGTCAGCCGCACCCCTCGCCCGCGCCACCGTCACAATCAATCAGCGTAACGCCGCTGGTCGCATCGGTGGCGCGGGCGGCCGGTGCACCGTCGAAGGGGGTGCGGGCCGTTACGCTGCCGCCGTGCAGATCGCCGTGACCGGATCCATCGCCATGGACCACCTGATGACCTTTCCCGGGCGCTTCGCCGAGTCGCTGGTGGTCGAGCAGCTCGACAAGATCTCGCTGAGCTTCCTGGTGGAGGACCTGCAGATCAAGCGCGGCGGCATCGCGCCGAACGTGTCGTTCGGACTGGCCGCCCTCGGTCTGAACCCGCTGCTGGTCGGCTCGGTGGGGGAGGACTTCGGTGAGTACCGCGCCTGGCTCGACCGGCACGGAGTGCTCACCTGGCCGATCCACGTGTCCGAGACCAAGCACACCGCCAGGTTCGTCTGCACCACCGACGCCGACAACGCCCAGATCGGTTCGTTCTACACCGGGGCGATGGCCGAGGCGCGACAGATCGAGCTCGCGCCCATCGCCGCCAAGGTCGGTGGGCTGGATCTGGTGATCATCTCCCCGAACGATCCGGAGGCGATGCAGCGGCACACCGACGAGTGCCGGGCCCGGGGGTATCGGTTCATCGCCGATCCTTCCCAGCAGATGGCGTGGTTGGACGGACCGTCGATCACCCGGCTGATCGACGGCGCCGACTACCTGTTCTCCAACGACTACGAGGACACGCTGATCACGCAGAAGACCGGCTGGTCCCACGAGGAGATCGTCTCCCGGGTGGGTGTGCGGGTGATGACGCGCGGTCGGCGCGGGGCTCGGGTCGAGGTGGCGGGTCAGGAGCCGATCGACGTGTCGATCGCCCAGGAGACGGCCAAGCTCGATCCGACCGGGGTCGGCGACGCGTTCCGCGCCGGGTTCATCGCCGGACTCTCGTGGGGAGTGTCGCTCGAGCGCTGCGCCCAGGTCGGCTCGATGCTGTCCGCCTACGTGATCGCGGTGGTCGGCACCCAGGAGTACCGGTTCAACGGCTCGTTCCAGCGCCGGTTCGCCGACGCGTACGGAGACGACGCCGCCGCCGACATCGCCCCGCACCTCACGGGGTTGCGCCTGTGACCGAGCCCGGCACCCTGCCGCGGATCGTGATCACCTACTGCACCCAGTGCCGGTGGCTGCTGCGCGCCAGCTGGCTGGCCTCGGAGCTGCTGACCACGTTCACCACCGATCTGGGGGAGATCGCCCTCCGGCCGGGCACCGGCGGTGTGTTCCGGGTGGAGATCGACGACGAGCTGCTCTGGGACCGTACGCGCGACGGTGGCTTCCCGGACGTCGCCCCGCTCAAGCGACTGGTCCGGGACCGCGTCGCCCCCGGCCGCTCGCTCGGTCACTCGGAAGGTCACTGACGGGCGTGGTTAGGCTCTGTTTAACGGCGCTGCTCCCCCCGCGCGGGCTTGCGCTGCGCCTGATGAAAGTCCGCTGGCGCCGCTCGCCGTCGTCTGCAGGGCGTGGTTAGGCTCCAGGACATGACCGACGAGACCGCACCCGAGCCCTTCATCCCTGTCGACGAGGACTGGGACCGCGCGCTGTGCGTGGTCGCGCACCCGGACGATCTCGAGTTCGGCGCGGCCGCGGCGGTCGCGCGGTGGACCGATCAGGGCAAGACCGTCGTGTATGCGATGGTCACCAGCGGCGAGGCCGGGATCGACGCGATGAGTCCGGACGAGTGCCGGGTCGTGCGGGAGGCCGAGCAGGTCGAGTCCGGCCGGATCGTCGGAGTCGACGTGGTCGAGTTCCTCGGCCAGCGGGACGGTGTGCTCGAGTACGGTGTCGGGCTGCGCGAGGTGATCTGCGCGGCCGTGCGACGCCATCAGCCCGAGATCGTCATCACCAACAACTTCCGGGCGACCTGGGGTGGCCAGTCGCTCAACCAGGCCGACCACATCGCCGTCGGGGCGGCCACCCTCGACGCCGTCCGCGACGCCGGGAACCGGTGGGTCTTCCACGACCAGATCGCCGCCGGGCTGCTCCCCTGGGGCGGGGTCAGGCAGGTGTGGGCGGCGGGGTCGCCGGACAGCCGGCACGCCGTCGACACCACGGCGTCGTTCGATCGTGGGGTGGCGTCCCTGGAGGCCCATCGCGCCTACATCGACGGACTCGGCTGGGAGCACTTCGATCCCGAGGAGTTCCTGGAGGGTGCGGCCCGACCCGCCGGCACCCGGCTCGGTGTGCCGAGGGCGACGACGTTCGAGGTGTTCTCGATGGGTTGGGGTGAGTGATCACTTCGTGACCTGCGGACCGGCGCAACGAACTGATCACGACACGACGCGCCGCTGTGTCGATGCCGGACCGACTGTCGGCACCGGCGTGTAGCGTGGTCTCTAGTTCGAACGCGATTTCGATTCAGGGCTTGGGGAAGACCTGGTCGGGTGGTGTTCGGATCGACGCAGTGATTCGCGCCTGCGTGCCCGGGCTGGTCCCGGTGCGCACGGACCTCGACCCCCGTGCGTGCCGGGCCTCCCGATGGGCGTCCGGCCAGATCCCTGAGGAAGGGCATGGGCAGTTCGACGCGGGTGGGACCGATGCGCGTTGTCCGGATAGCCTCACGGTGAGCCGAGTCTGAGGAGGACCCCGTGCCGGACCAGCGTCGCCGCCGATCCGTGTCCCAGTCGCACCTGGATGACGTCCTCGCCGCGCAGCTCGCCTCGTGGTCCCTCGCCCACCCCGGTCGGGACGTGGTGGATCTGGGCGGCGGCACCGGTGGGATGGCGATGGAGCTGGGCGCGAACGGCTATCGCGTGCGGGTCGTCGATCCCAGTCCCGACGCGCTCGCCGCGCTGGAGCGGAGGACGGCCGAGGAGGGACTGGCCGACCGGGTGACGGCGATCCAGGGCGACGCCACCGAGCTCGTCGAGGTGGTCGGGGCCGCGAGCGCGGATCTGGTGATCTGCCACAAGGTGCTCGAGGTGGTCGAGGATCCCGAGGAGGCACTGGCCGCGGTGGCCGGCGTGCTGCGCTCGGGAGGTGCGCTCAGCCTCCTGGTGGCGCAACGGCACGCAGCTGTCCTGACCCAGGCGCTGGCCGGTCACATCGCGCAGGCGCGGCGGGCCTGGAACGATCCGCGGCGCTTCGACCGCGCCCAGATCCTGACCCTGGTCGAAGCTGCGGGTTTCGAGGTGCAGGCCGCGCACGGGATCGGCACGGTGTCTGGTCACGTCGCCGAGACCGTCCTCGAGTCCGAGCCCGGTGCGCACGCCGAGCTGCTGGGGCTGGAGGCCGAGGTCGCCGAAGATCCGGCCTTCCAGGCCCTCGCACCCCACCTGCACGTCTTCGCGATCAAGCCCTGACGGCGGCCCGGTGATGGGGTCGGGCCCTTTGAATAGAATGTGTGTACGATAACGGGGTGACGGGCCGGATCATCATGCACGTGGACATGGACGCCTTCTATGCCTCCGTCGAGCTGCGTCGCCGCCCGGAGCTGCGCGGTCGTCCGGTGATCGTCGGTGGCTACCCGCGGGGGGTGGTGCTGTCGGCGACGTACGAGGCGCGGGCCTTCGGGGTCCGTTCGGGGATGGCGTCGTCGCAGGCGATCAGGCTGGTCCCGAACGCGACGTTCCTCAGTCCGGACTTCGACTCCTACAGTGCGGTGTCCGCCGGCATCGGGGCGGTGTTCCGCTCCGTCACCTCGATCGTGGAGGCGGCGTCGATCGACGAGGCGTACCTGGATGTCACCGGAGCCCGCCGGATGTTCGGCACCCCGGTGGAGATCGGGGAGTACGTGCGCGCGGTCGTGGCCGACGAGCAGCAGATCTCCTGCTCGGTGGGCATCGGGCCGACCAAGTTCGTGGCCAAGGTCGCCTCCAAGCAGGCCAAGCCGGACGGTCTCGTCGAGGTGCCGCCCGATCGGGTCGAGGCCTTTCTGCACCCGCTGCCGGTGGAGGCGATGTGGGGCGTCGGGGTCAAGACCGCGGAACGACTGCACAACCTCGGCATCACCACCGTCGGCGACCTCGCCCACACCCCGCGCGGCGGGCTGCGTCGCACGTTCGGTCCGCACGCCGGGGGGATGCTGCGGGAGCTGGCTTGGGGCCGGGACGGACGCCGGGTCGTGATCAGCGAGCCGGAGCGGAGCATCGGCTCCCAGGAGACGTTCGGGGCGGACAGCGACGAGGTCGAGGTGGTGCGGCGGGAGCTGCTGCGGATGGCCGACAAGACGGCGGGCCGGATGCGCAAGGCCGGACTGGTGGGGCGGACGGTGTCGATCTCGGTGCGGTTCGCCGACTTCGCCGAGCTGACGCGGTCCGCGACCCTGTCGTCCCCGACGGCGGTGACCGACGAGATCTACGCGGCCGCCCTCGGGCTCTACGAGCGGCTCGGGCTCGACCGGGCGCGCATCCGTCGGGTGGGGGTCCGGGTCGAGGGGCTGGTGCCGACCGAGAAGGCGTGCCTGCAGCCCACGCTGATGGAACCCGAGCACGGCTGGCGGGAGGCCGATCAGGCCGTCGACGCCGCCGTCATCCGCTTCGGACCGGGCGCCGTGCAGCGGGCCAAGCTCACCCGTCGGATCGCCCGGCCACCGGCTCCCACCTGGCAACCGCGGGGCGCGATGGTCGATCCGGCCGGAGGCTGATCGGTGAGCAGGTCGGAGCCGCTCCGGGACCCGTGCCTGAGGGAAGCAGAAGAGTCTGGCGAACGAGTCGAGAGCGTTACCACAGGAGAGTTTCGCTCGACACCTGCGACACATACACTGGCGTCACCAATGGCGTTGCTCTCGGGAGTGAATCTGAGTCCGAGGTCCGTGCCGAATACTTTGAGCGCGTACATTCCGAGTAAGCGCATGACCGAGACATGGGGGGTGGCCGATGGCCCTCTCAGAAGAGGAGCAGCGGCTTCTCGAGCAGATGGAGGCGGCCCTGGCCGCCGAGGACCCCAAGCTGGTGAACACGCTGCGCGGGACCGGGGTCCGCAGGTTCCATCGACGCCGGGCAGCCATTGCCGGTGTCGGGTTCTTCGTCGGCCTCGGGCTGCTGATCGCCGGGATGTATCTGATGTCGAACGGCCCGATCGGGTACGTCGGCCTCAGCCTTCTCGGCTTCGGCATCATGGTGGCCGCTGCGGTGACCGCGATCTACTCGTGGCAGCACGTGGGCACGAGTGCCCCCACGCGAGGCGGCGATCGGCCCCGGGCACCCCAGGGCACCTCGTCGGACGGCACCTTCATGGACAAGATGGAGGAGCGCTGGCGCCGCCGGCGTGACGAGTCCGGCTTCTGACTCTTCAATCCCTCTTCAGCATCCGCAGCCGTCGGTGAGCTTCCGCTCCCGGCGGCTGTCGTGCGTCCGGAGCTGATCGGCTGCTGGTTCGGCGGGCGGGTGGTGACGCGTTTGTGGCTCGGAGGCGTCGGGTTGTACACGGTGTCGGCGTCCCGGTGCTGATTCGCGAGTCGATGTCGACCACGGTGGCCCCCGAGTCCAGAGCTCACAGCAGGTTCAGGTCACTCGACCTCCGCCAGATGACTTCTCTGCCGGGCGCTACCGGGGAAGTGCTGCTTCCACTCGGGACGCCAGCGTCCAGGCGTCGGTCCCCCCGAGGTGCGCAGGGCGTCGGAAACGCGTCTCAGGGTCGTCGCCGGGTCGCGGTAGATGCCGAGTGACGTCACCGGCACGAGGGTGAAACCAAGCCGTTCCAGCTGCTCGCGTCGGTGGATGTCGCCGTCGCGGTGCTCCAAGTCGCCGTGCTGTTCGCCGTCGTACTCGACGATCAGCTTCAGTGCGAGATAGCAGAGATCGAAGCGCCTCGACCAGTCGCCCACCTCGTTGCGCAGGACCACGTTGACCTGAGGCTCGGGCAGGCCGGCCAGGACGAGCAGCATCCGGAGCCGGGACTCCATGGCCGAGTCCACGTCGACGCGTACGTACGACAGCGCGCGGCGGGCGAGCCGGACGCCGCCACCGCTCATCGAGGCGACCGCTCGTCTCAGCACATCGAGGGTGACGAGCTTGGCCTTCACCATCGCGTCGCCGGCGACGACGAGATCCACGAGTCCGACCCCACCGGAGGCGAGCTCGCAGAACACCTGGGCCGGCACGGACAGGCGGACCCCGTTGCGCACGGTGGTGCCGCCGTTCGCCCGCAGCGGCTGGTGAGTGAGGACGCCGCGGCACCGGTTGCGGCCCGCCAGCTTCGCGATCGTGACGTGGGTGAGTCCGTCGATCGGCACCGGTATGCCCCACAACCGAGCGGCGGTGTGATGGCTCGCGTAGGCGTCGGGACCGATGCGCCCCATGGCCGCCGACGCGAGGAGCTGAGTGGTGACGACCACCGTCGAGCACAGATAGGTGTCGTGAAAGATCCGCTGGTAGGCGGGCGTACGGAGCGCGCGCTCGCTGATGCCGCGGGCTCGGGCGTCGGCTCGGCTGAACGGTATCCGCGCGTCGAAGGGGACAGGGGCGGTTGGGGATGTCGTCATGCCTACATGCCTAACGACGCGCCCCGGAATCGACCGCGACTGTCCACAGGTCTCGCGACTCTTCGCTGCCGGGCGAACTTCTGTGGATAAGTCGGGTCCGAGCGCGGGCTCGAATCCAATACGTCCGTTTGGCGCCCGGGAGTCGCGGACGGTACGGGGGAAGCGCGTCGCCTGGTTCGTTTGGCGCCGGGGAGTCGCGGACGGTACGTGGGAGGTACCCCTGCCGCCCGTTTGGCGCCGGGAGTCGCGGACGGTACGCGGGGAGCGCGTCGGCTGGCTCGTTTGGCGCCGCGGAGTCACGGACGGTACGCAGGAGCGCGCCGGCAGGCCCGTTTGGCGCCGCGGAGTCACGGACGGTACGCGGGGAGCGCGTCGGCTGGCCCGTTTGGCGCCGCGGAGTCACGGACGGTGCGCGGGCGGCTCGCGCAGCGCAGCGCACCGGCTCGGCATCGGTAGCCCGCCACGCAACCACTCAGCCGACCGGAGTCAGGCTTTCGGTCGGCGGAACAGGGACTTCGGCAGCGCGGAGGCGAGGAACCGGCGCCAGCGAGAGGTGGGGGCAAGTCCGCGGCGGATCTGCTGGGTCAGGGCTGGCAGCTGGTCGAGACCCGACCCGTCCAGGGAGCGGGCGTAGCGACCCTGTTCGACCAGCACCGCAACCCGACCGATGGCCGCCGACTCCTCGGCGTCCAGCCGGCCACCGACGGTCGAGCCGATCGAGCGCGGCGAGCCGTCGGGCCAGCTGCCGCCGTAGTCGATGACGGAGTCGCGGAGCTCCGCCCAGACGTCCTCGACCTGATCCTCGGGGGCACGTTCGCCGGCCAGCCGTGCCGAGCGGCGGCGGAACCTGATGGTTGCCGGGGCCGCGAGAACGAGCAGGACCAGGAGTCCGATACCGGCCCCGAGCAGGGTCTGCTGCCAGGCCTGTCCTGTCCCGACCCCGGCATCGGCCGGTCCGACGGTCTGCTCCGCGGTCGGCGCCGAGGACTGGGTCGATGCCTGCGTCGACGGCTGGTTGCTGGCCAGGGACTCCTCCTGGCTCGGTGTGTCTGCGCCGGGCAGCGTCCAGGACGGTGCTGTGCCGGTGACACTGGCCGGTGTCGGCTCGAAGCGCACCCAGCCGTACCCGGCGAAGAACAGCTCCGGCCACGCGTGCATGTCGTGGATGGAGACTTCCCAGGTGTTGTCCCGAACCCGGTCGCCGGGCAGGAAGCCGACCGCGACCCGCGACGGGATGCCGACCTCGCGCGCCATCATGGCCATCGAGGCGGCGAACTGCTCGCAGTAGCCGCGTCGGTCGCGGAGCAGAAAGTTCTCCAGGGCCCGGTAGCCGCTGCCCGGCAGCGGCTCCGTGCTGTAGGTGAAGTCGGGGCCGCGCAGGAACTCCTGGATCGCCCACGCTTTCGCCGCGTCGGTGTCGGCACCCTTGGTCACCTCGCGGGTCAGCTTCTTGAGGTCGTCGGGCAGGTCCGCCGGCTGCTCGGACGTGACGCTGCTGTCGGCCGGGGTGCCGGCGACGGCCCGCGACAGCGCCTCGGCGCTCGGGTCCACGTCCACGCTCTCCACCGAGTACGAGAGATCGCGGATCGCGTCGACCCGGTCACCCCCCGCCGAGGAGAGCATGACCAGGGAGTTCGGGTCGTAGGCCCAGTCTCCGGTCACCGTGACGTCGCGCGGCGCGTACGGGAGCGGCAGATACTCCGAGCCGAAGCCCAGGACCGAGATCTCGGTGGTCCGCCGGTCGCTGCCGTCGCTGCTCCTCCCGGGGATCTGCGGCAGCTTCGTCCCGGACTCGAGGCGCATCTGCACGTTCCGCCAGCCGCTCGCGTCGAACTGGGGCAGCGAGGCCATCCGGAGGTAGAGGCCCCCCGGCTTGTTGGTCGTGTAGCGCAGGACGACGGTGTCGGCGCCCTGGTTGAGGTTGCGCCGCAGATCCAGCGTCGGGTCGGTGAGCTGCAGAGGGCCGCCACCGCCGGGCCCGTTGCCGATCCCGAATCCCGGGATGGCCAGGGTGGGCAGAGCGATCCCGAGCACGGCGGTCGCGACCAGCGCCGGCACGCCGATCAGCCCGGCCGCCCGCCAGACCATCGGGGTCGCGGTGCCGAAGCCGTCCGCGGAGTCGCGGGAGAGGCCGCGGGTCCAGCGTCCGGTTCGATTCAGGCCGTCAGCGACCAGGATGCCGAGATAGCCCAGTGCCAGGCAGGCGAACGGCATGATGCCGGTGTCGATGCCCAGACCGATGGCCGGCACGACGAAAGCGGCGGCCGGTGGTGCGATGCCCCAGGCCGGCCGGTCCAGACCGCTGACCAGCAGGTCGGTGAGCACGAAGATCAAGCCGATCACCGACACGAAGATGATCTTCACTCCGGCGTCGGCGTCCATCGGGGCCGACTGCGTCTGCATGTGCAGCAGGCCCTGCCGCCACAGGTCGACGTAGTGCGCGTACCAGGGCTCGCCCCGGCCGGGCGTCAGCGACGAGGCCAGGAAGAGCAGCACGGCCAGCAGGGCCAGCTGACTGGCGACGACGAGCCCTGCGCCGAGGCGGGCGCGCCGCAGTCCGGCGGTCACCCCGGCCAGCACCAGCACCACGAACCAGGACAGACCCAGGTAGGAGCTGTCGGTGGTGAGTGGGCGCGCGGTGAAGCTGATCAACAGCACGGCCACGGTGCTGGCCAGGACGAAGCGATCGCTGACGCGCATCAGGCAGCCGCCCCCAGACGGTCCAGCCCCGACCACGCCTGGGCGACGCTCATGCCCCGCTCGACCACGACCACCCGCCACTGGTTCTCGATCAGGATCTCGGTCGCGAGCTCGTGCTGGCGTCGGGTCCGCTCACTGGTCGGGTCGTCGCCGAAGGTGTCGACATCGATCACCATCGCCAGCCCCTGGGCGCGGTTGCGCCGCAGCCGCAGCAGCGAGCTGGCATCCTCCGGGGTCATCCGGCCCATGATGGCGACCACCAGCTGGCCGGCCCTGTCCACGTCGGCGGCCTCGATCGCGTAGTGGATGCTGCTCGTCGGGCGGGCCCGCAGATCGGTGAGCCGACTCAGGGCCAGGTCGCTGGAGGCGGTGCTGTGCTGCCCGAGGTGCCCGGCGATGTGCATCGACCCGTCGGGTTCGTAGATCTCGACGCCGAAGCCGTCGTCCAGGAAGTGCACGGCCACGGACGCGGCGGCCGAGACGGCCCACTCGAGCGAGCTGTGCATGCCACGGCCCGCGTGAGCACCCGCCCGGGCGTCCAGCAGCACGCTCGCGGTCGGGTCCCAGGCCTGTTCCTCGCGGCGCACCATCAGCTCGCCCCGCCGGGCGGTGGAACGCCAGTGGATGCGACGCCGGTCGTCGCCGTGCAGGTACTCGCGGACCAGCACGTCGTCCTGACCCGTCACGCCGACCCGGTGCGGGCGGGCCTCACCGGCACTCCCCGCGCCGCCGGCTGACCGCATCGCGGGCAGGATCTCCACGACGGGCGTGATCATCACCTCGGTCGTCGCCTGGAAGTGGCGGTCCAGCTGGACCAGTCCGAACGGATCCGTGGTGCGCACCATCAGCGGACCGGTGTGGAACCTGCCCCGGACCCGGCCCAGCATCGGGTACTCGATCTCGCGCCGCCAGCTGAGATCGGCCTTGTCCACCACGAACCGGGGCCGGTTGCCGAGCTCCGCCGGCACGGAGTCCTCCAGCAGGAGGATGCCGGCGGGCAGCCGACCCTCCTGGCCGAGCGTGATCCGCCCCCGCATCGGCGAGCCCAGCGGCACTCGCGGTGGCTCGACGCTGCGCTCGCAGGACAGCCGCAGCCGCGCCCGGGCGACCAGCACCGCGGCGATGACGGGCAGGGCCAGGAGCAGCAGACCGATCCGCATCACGTCCCGCTGACCGGCGATCATGGAGGAGACCACGACCAGCAGCCCGACGATCACGAACACGTGCCCGCGGGTGGTGAAGAGCCGCCAGGGTCTGCGCATGCTGCCGGTCCCCGGCTCAGCGGTGGTCGGGCAGGTGCACCGAGGAGACCAGGTGGGCCACGACGTCGTCGACCGTACGGCGGGCCAGCTGCGCCTCGGTCGACGGCAGCACCCGGTGTGCGAGCACCGCGGTGGCCAGACCGGCGACGTCGTCCGGGCTCACGTAGTCCCGGCCCGCGAGCGCCGCGGCGGCCCGACTGGCCCGGAGCAGCTGGAGCGTCGCCCGGGGGGACGCACCCAGGCGCAGCTCACGCGAGGTGCGGGTGGCGTTGACCACCTGGACGAGGTAGTGCTTGACGGCCGGACTCACGTACACGCTCTTGACCGCCTCGATCAGGCCCTTGACGGTCGCACCGTCGGTGACGGGGGTGAGGTCGCCGAGGGGGTCGGAGGTGCCGTGCGACTCAAGCATGTCGAGCTCGGCGTTGGGTGTCGGGTAGCCGATCGCGATCCGCGCCGTGAAGCGGTCCCGCTGAGCCTCCGGCAGGGGATAGGTCCCCTCCATCTCGATCGGGTTCTGCGTGGCCACGACCATGAACGGTCGCTCGAGCAGGTAGGTGGTGCCGTCGACGCTGACCTGCCGCTCCTCCATCGACTCCAGGAGAGCCGACTGCGTCTTCGGCGAGGCACGGTTGATCTCGTCGCCGACGACGATGTTGGCGAAGATGCCGCCGGGCTTGAACTCGAAGTCGCGCGTCTCCTGGTTGTAGACCGAGACCCCGGTGATGTCGGAGGGCAGCAGGTCGGGGGTGAACTGCAGCCGGCGGACGGAGCAGTCGATCGACCGACCGAGCGCCTTGGCCAGCATGGTCTTGCCGACCCCGGGTACGTCCTCGATCAGCAGGTGCCCCTCAGCGAGCAGCACGGTCAGAGCAAGGTCCACGGTCGCCCGCTTGCCCTCGATCACCGACTCGATGGCGGTCCGCACCCGGCCCATCACCGAGACGACGTCACCCAGCGACTGCTGGTCCGACGTGCTGCGTTGGTAACTGAGTGTCACTCGGTTCTCCCGCCCGTCACGCCCGGAGCATGTCCGGACAGGTCTTCTCGCACTTTAGTTGCTGTTGCCCGGCAACCGTAGGGAGTTGGACCAACTGGACCGTCCGCCCGCAGGCGCCGGCGTACGCCGTCCGCGGCTTTCGGTGCGGGCGCTGCGGCCGGCGGTGGGCGGAAGCCGACCGTGGTCGGAGCACCCGGGCCATAGGTGGGTTGCGTGCCGCGGAAGCCGACCGTGGTCGGAGAACGTGGACCGGTGGCGAGCAGCGTGCCGCGGAAGCCGACCGTGGTCGGAAAACGGTAGCCGGCCGGCCCGCAGTTGCAGTCGACGAAGCCCGGGGGTTGCCCGAACAACCCTGGGGTCGGATCGCTGCCCAAGTGGAGTGAAGTGGAGTACAGTGGCGGAAAGTGGAGGAAATAGGGCGGTTGGTGGAGCGAGGAGGTGCGGAAAGGCATGTTCCTCGGCACCCACACTCCGCGCCTGGACGAGAAGGGACGGCTGATCTTGCCCGCGAAGTTCCGTGACGAGCTGGCCGCCGGCCTGGTCATCACGCGAGGGCAGGACCGGTGCCTGGCGATCTGGCCGATGGAGGCCTTCGTCGCTCAGACCACCGATCTGCGGAACGCCTCGTCCAGCAGCAAGCAGGTCCGGGACTACCAGCGGATGCTCGCCTCGGGAGCGTCCGACGAAGTGCCGGACAAGCAGGGTCGGATCACCATCCCGCCGCACCTGCGCAGCTACGCCGCGCTCGACAAGGAGTGCGTCGTGGTCGGAGCGATGAACCGGGTGGAGGTCTGGGACGCGACGTCCTGGAACGCGTACTCCACCGCGCAGGAGTCGGAGTTCGCCGACATGAACGACGAGGGTTTCCCGGGGCTGTGAGCCCGGCCCGGGAGAGCAGCACGACGAGGGCCGCACGGCAGTGAACGACTGAGAACGAGAACGAGAAGAGCAGGACAGCACGGCGCGTACGGCGAGGCTTCAACCCGCAGGTCCTAGTGCCCTGACACACCTTCCCCGGTGCCAGGTCACGATCCGCGGGTCTCGGGTTGAAACCTGGCCGTACGGCCCGTCGCAGGACCAGGCAAGGCACGAGCAGGTGCAGGACGACGAAGGGTCGAGATGGCAACCCCACCCATCCCACCGCGCCACGAGCCGGTGATGCTGGACGAGATCGTGGCCATGCTGGCGCCGGTGCTCGTCGAGCGCGACCCCGCCTCACCGCCAGTACTGGTGGACTGCACCCTCGGTCTCGGCGGTCACGCCGAAGCCCTGCTGCGGGCCTGTCCCGACACCCGACTGATCGGTCTCGACCGCGACCCGGCCGCCCTGGCGCTCGCCGCCGAGCGACTCGCCCCCTTCGCGGACCGCACCACGTTCGTCGAGGCGGTCTACGACGAGCTCGCTGACGTGCTGGCCCGGCTCGGTCACCCGCGTGTCCAGGGGGTGCTGCTCGATCTCGGGCTGTCCTCGCTGCAGATCGACGACACCGGCCGCGGCTTCGCGTACGCGGTCGACGCGCCGCTCGACATGCGGATGGACGGCCACCAGGAGCTGACGGCGGCCGAGGTGCTCAACACCTACAGCGCCCGGGACCTGAGCCGGATCCTGCGGACGTACGGCGAGGAGCGCTTCGCCGATCGGATCGCCAGGAGGATCGTCGCCGTCCGTGAGGAGCAGCCGTTCGACACCTCCGCCCGGCTGGTGCAGGTGCTCGACCAGTCCATCCCGGCCGCCGTCCGCAAGACCGGCGGCCACCCGGCGAAGCGGACGTTCCAGGCCCTGCGGATCGAGGTCAACCGCGAGCTCGCCGCGCTGGAGTCCGTGCTGCCGCAGGCGGTGGCCGCGCTCGCCTTGGGTGGCCGGATCGCCGTGCTGGCCTATCACTCGCTCGAGGACCGGCTGGTCAAGCAGGTGCTGGCCGCCGGGGCCCGGGAGACCGCACCACCTGGTCTTCCGGTGGTGCCGGAGGAGTACCAGCCCCGTCTGCGGCTGCTGACCCGCGGCGCCGACAAGCCCACCGAGGCCGAGATCGCGGTCAACCGTCGCGCCGCCTCGGCCCGCTTCCGTGCCGCCGAACGGATCCGGGAACCCCTGGTCGTCTCGGGGTCTCGCCGATGAGCGCACTCTGGGCGCCGCTGCAGGCGCCGACCGCTGAGAAGCGCGGACGCCGCAACGACGGCGATTCTCGGCGGCTACGTGCGGTGCCGGCCCTGCCGGAGCGGATGGCCCGGATCCCGTTCATCACCGTGCTGATCGCGATCTTCGGCGTCGGCATGGTCGGACTCCTCGTGGTCAACACGTCCTTGCAGAACCAGGCGTTCGAGTCGAGGTCCCTGAACCGTCAGGCCGCGCAGCTGGTCTACGCCGAGGCCGAGCTGCAGTCCCAGCTCAATCAGGCGCGGACCCCCGAGCAGGTCGCGACGAAGGCGTCGGCGCTGGGCATGCGGGCGAACCCGTACCCGGCCTTCCTGGTCGTGCCGTCGGGCAAGGTGGTCGGCGAACAGCACCGGATCAAGGGCGACGAGATGAAGGGTCTGATCGTCAAGACCCCCGCCCAGCTGGCCGCCGAGAAGGCGGCCCGGGAGGCCAAGGCCAGGGCGAAGGCGGCCGCCGAAGCGGCGGCGAAGAAGGCCAAGGCCGAGGCCGCCCAGAAGAAGGCGGCCGAGAAGGCAGCAGCAGCCGCCGCCGAGCAGCGAGCCGCCGCCGACGCGGCCGCCAGGAAGGCCGCCGCCGATGCCGCGGCGAAGCAGCAGGCGGCCGAGGCAGCCAAGAAGGCGCAGCAAGGTGGGGGTAACTGATGGCTGAGCGGCGTCCACACCCGGCGGCCGGCCGGAAGCTGCGCACCGACGCAGCCAGCGGGACCAGGACGGCTGGTCATCGGCGTGAGGCACGGCCCGCCGGTGGCGCCCAGCCCCGGACGACCGAGTCGAGGCCCCCCCGCAGCCACCGCCGTCACGACGACGCCGGACGCACCCCGCGCGACGGCGGCACGGCACGGCCCGCGGTGAAGCGCAGGAGCCGGCCCAAGGTCCGACGGGTGCCGCTCGCCGACGGGAGCCGTCGGCTCCACGTCGTGCTGATCATGCTGGCGATGGGTCTCTCGCTCTGTGCGGGGCGGCTCCTCCAGCTGCAGGGTTTCGACTCCTCGGCCTATGCGGCCGAGTCCGCCGCGGCGCTGACCCAGAAGCTGCCGCTGCTGCCGTCGCGCGGTGACATCACCGATCGCAACGGCACCGTGCTGGCCGCGACCGAGCCCGCGGTCGCGGTGACGGCGGACCCGGGTCTGACCAGCAAGCGGCCCGGTGAGTTCGCCGACGTGATCGCACCCTTCCTCCAGATGTCGGTGGCCGAGCTGAATCCGCTGCTCACCAAGCCGAACACCCGCTTCGTGTACCTGAAGAAGAAGGTGCCGGCGATGACGTACACCCGGATGGCGGCCGCTCTCGCCGACCGGGACCTGTACGGGATCTTCCGCGAGAGCGACCCCATCCGCACCTACCCGAACGGCCCGCTGGCCGGACCGATCGTCGGTTTCGTCGGCGCGGACGGCAACGGCCTGGAGGGCCTGGAGTACAAGCTGAACACGCAGCTGGCGGGCGTGGAGGGTCACGAGGAGTACGAGAGCGCCCCGAACGGCAGCAAGATCCCTCTCGGCACGAGCAAGATCACTCCGGCGCAGAACGGCTCGGACTACCAGCTCACCCTGGACTCGGAGCTCCAGTGGGCGGCCCAGCGTCGGGTGGCCCAGCAGGTGGCAAAGACTCACGCGGACTTCGGGTTCGCCATCACCATGAACATCAAGACCGGTGAGGTGCTGGCCCTGGCCCAGGCCCCCAGCTACGACTCGAACGATCCGTTGGCGACCAAGAAGTTCCGCTCCCTGCAGGCGGTGAGCGCACCGTACGAGCCCGGCAGCGTGCAGAAGGTGCTCACCACCGCGGCGCTGATCGAGTCCGGCGTCGCCGGCGAGGAGACGCGGCTGGAGGTGCCGAACCGGCTGACGTCCGGGCCGTACCAGATCAAGGACCACTTCGAGCACAAGCCGCTCAAGCTCAACATGCGCGGGGTGGTCGCGAAGTCGTCCAACATCGGCACGGTGATGCTGGCCCGGCAGATGCCGACCGCGGAGCTGCACAGCTATCTGGTCTCGTTCGGCCTCGGTGCCCGGACGGGGATCGAGCTGCCGGGCGAGGACAGCGGCATCCTCCCCGGAGCCACCATGAACGGCCTGACTCGCGACCGGGTGGCGTTCGGACAGGGCCTCGCGGTCACCGGACTCCAGGAGGTGTCGGCCATCGCCGGCATCGTCAACGGCGGCATCTACCATCCGCCGACCATCCTCAAGGCGGCCACCGACTCCGACGGCAGGCCGGTGGCTCTGCCGGTGCGGGAGTCTCGCCGCATCGTCTCCACGGAGACGTCGGCGAACGTCCGCGACCTGATGCGGGCGGTGGTCGACAACTCCGGGACGAACGCCGCTCTCCGGCTCGACGGCTACACCACGGGCGGCAAGACGGGTACCGCCCAGCGGGGCACGGCCACCGGCTACAAGGGCTACATCACCTCCTACGTGGGGTTCGCCCCGGTGAACGACCCGCAGCTCATCACCTACGTGGTGATCAACAACCCGAAGATGGGTGACCCCACGGGCACCCAGGTGGCGGCGCCCGTCTACCACGACATCATGCAGTACGCGTTGCCGCGCTACTCGGTCGAGCCGACCAAGAATTACGTCCTCAAGGCCAAGAAGCTCACGTGGTGACGGGTGCCGCGGTGCCGCCGACGGAAGAGATCGGTCGCGTCGCGGACACCACCCGGCCGGACTCGGTAACGTCGGACCGTGGTCGCAGCTGAGGTCAGCGGTGCGCTGCCGAGCATGCGCCCGTCCGGGCTGCCCGAGGTCGGCTGGGCGGATGTGTGTGAGGTCCTGGGCACGTCGGTAGGACCGGTCGCCGAGTCCGTCGTGCCGGATCTCCGGGTGACCGGTGTGACCGCTGACTCCCGGCTCGTGCACCCGGGCGACCTCTACGTCGCCGCGCCGGGTGCCAGCGCGCACGGTGCCGACTTCGCCGCCGAGGCCGTCGGCCGCGGTGCCGTGGCCCTGCTGACCGATCCCGACGGTACGGACCGAGCCCTCGCCGCGGCATCCTCGGGGTCCCTGCCGGTGGCGATCGTGCCGAACCCGCGGGCCCTGGTCCCCGCGCTGGCCGATCGGATCTACGCGCACCCGGGCACCAGGCTGCGTCTGTTCGGGATCACCGGCACCAACGGCAAGACCACCACCGCGTACCTGCTGCAGGCCGTCCTCCGCGCCGCCGGTCAGCGCGTCGGGTTGATCGGCACCCTCGGCTACCAGCTGGACGACCGACCACTCGAGGCTCCCCGCACGACGGTGACGACCCCGGAGGCCGCCGAGCTGTCCGCCCTGCTCGCGGTGATGGCCGAGCGGGGGGCGGAGTCCGTGGTGATGGAGGTGTCCTCCCACGCTCTGGCCCTCGGTCGGGTGGACGGGCTCCGGTTCGCCGTCGCCGCCTTCACCAACTTCGGCTCCGACCACCTCGACTTCCACGGGGACCTCACGTCCTACTACGCGGCCAAGGCGTCGCTCTTCACCGTGGCCCGGGCCGAGCGTGCGGTGATCAACGTCGACGACACCCGGGGTCCCGACCTGATCCAGCAGGCGCTGGGCGAGGGTCTGGCGGTCCGGTCCGTCAGTCTGGAAGGTCCCGCTGACTACGCGGCCCCGGACCGCAGCGAGGCCGGACAGGGGCGGACCGCTGTCACGATGTCGACACCGCACGGACCAGTCCGCTTCTCTCTGGGGCTGCCGGGGGAGTACAACGTCCGCAACGCGGTGACCGCGCTCGCCATGGCCGATCTGGTCGGCGTCGACCTTGCCGGGGCCGCCGCCGGCCTGCCCGGGGCGGTGGTCCCTGGCCGGATGCAACGCGTCGATCTCGGCGAGGGGGCAGCCACGGTGTTCGTCGACTTCGCCCACACCCCCCAGGCCGTCAGTGCGGTGCTCACCGGGTTGGCCGGGGACCGCCGGATCGTCGTGCTGGGCTGCGGGGGCGACCGTGATCCGGACAAGCGGGCACCGATGGGCGCGGCGGCCGCGGCCGCCGCCGACCTGGTGGTGGTCACCGACGACAACCCGCGCAGCGAGGATCCGGCGGCGATCCGGGCCCAGGTGCTCGCGGGCGCCTTCGCCGAGGTCGAGCGCACCGGCCGAGCCGTCGAGGTCGTCGACGGCGGCCCGCGGCGCGCGGCGATCGCCGCAGCCCTCTCCGCGTCGCGACCCGGCGACATCGTGGCCGTGCTGGGCAAGGGACACGAGCGCGGCCAGGAGGTGGCCGGCCGGGTGCTGCCCTTCGCCGACGAGGACGCGATCCGCGCGGTGTGGGCCGAGCTGCACCCCGTCGCGACCCCACGGTCCGACCTCGCGGAGAGAGCGACGGACCGATGATCCCGGTGACGGTGCGAGCGCTGGCGGAGCTGCTCGACGCCGACGTACGGGGCGCGGCTGCCGCGCCCACCCACGCCGAGCTCGAGCGAGAGATCTCCGGACTGGTGGTCGATTCGCGCCAGGCCGGTGACGACACCCTGTTCCTGGCCCTCCCGGGCGAGCACGTGGACGGGCACGCGTACGTGGCCACCGCCTTCACGCAGGGGGCCGCCGCGGCCCTGACCGCTCGACCGGTGCCGGCGGCGGGTGGTCCGTGCCTGGTGGTCGAGGACCCGTTGGTGGCCGCCGGCCGGCTGGCCCGTGACCAGGTCGACCGGGCGGCCGCCGGAGGTCTCGCGGTGGTGGCGATCACCGGGTCCGCCGGGAAGACGTCGACGAAGGACCTGCTGGCCCAGGTGCTCGAGCCGGCCGGACCGACCGTCGCGCCCGTCGGCAACCTCAACAACGAGCTCGGGGTGCCGCTCACGGTCTGCCGGATCGACGAGCGGACCCGCTTCCTGGTGGCCGAGATGGGTGCTCGGGGCGTCGGCCACATCGCGTACCTCTGCACGATCGCTCCGCCCCTGGTGGCCACCGTGCTGAACGTGGGCAGCGCCCACGTCGGCGAGTTCGGCAGCAAGGAGCTGATCGCCGTGGCCAAGGGCGAGATCGTCGAGGCGCTGCCGCCCGGCGGGACGGCGGTGCTGACCACTGACGACCCCCTGGTCTGGGCGATGCGGGAGCGGACGCGGGCACGCGTGATCGCCACCAGCGTGCTCGGCGAACCGGACACGGCCGACGCGATCTGGGCGACCGGCGTCGAGGCTGACGCCCTCGGTCGCTGCGCCTTCACCCTGCACGAGAAGGTCGGCGGTGCTGTGTCCCCGCCGGTGCGCATCCAGCTCGGTCTGTCGGGCCGGCACCAGGTCGCCAACGCGGTGGCGGCGTCGGCGCTGGCTCGAGCTGTCGGGGTGAGCATGGCGACGGTCGCCGACGGCCTGGCCGCGGCGCAGCCGCGCTCGCGGTGGCGGATGGAGCTGAGCGAGCGGACCGATGGCGTGCTCGTCGTGAACGACGCCTACAACGCCAACCCGGAGTCGATGCGGGCGGCCCTGGACACCGTCGCCGGAGTGGTGCGGGATCGGCCGGGCGCCAAGGGCTGGGCGGTGCTGGGGGACATGCTGGAGCTGGGTCCCGGAGCAGCCGCGGAACACCGGTCGCTGGGGTCGTACGCCGCCGGCAAGGGTCTCGCCCGGATCGTGGCGCTCGGGGACTTCGCCGACGAGGTGGTGTCGGGGGCGCTGAGTCGTGCGGACGGTGTTCGGGCGGAGGTGGCGAGCAGCCGCGATGATGCCGTCCGGCGTGTGCTGAGCGACCTGGCGGCGGGTGACGTGGTTCTGGTGAAGGCGTCCCGTGGCCTAGCCTTGGACACCGTGGCAGCCGCCCTCGCGGCCGCCGATCCGGTGGGTCCCGACGACGAACAGGGTGAGGGCGGCGCGTGAAGACGATCGTTTTCGCGGGTGGTCTGGCCCTCCTCGGCACGCTGCTCGGCACCCGGCTGGCCATCCGGGTCCTGGTCCAGAAGGGCTACGGACAGCTGATCCGCGACGACGGACCGACGTCGCACCACGTCAAGCGCGGCACCCCCACCATGGGCGGGCTGGTGATCATCGCCGCGGTGCTGGTCGCCTACTTCGGCAGCCACCTGCTGACCTGGACCGGACCGTCGGCCTCGGCCCTGCTGATCTTGTTCCTGTTCACCGGCCTCGGCGCGGTCGGGTTCCTCGACGACTGGCTGAAGATCCGCAACCAGCGGTCGCTCGGCCTGCGCAGCAAGGCCAAGATCGCCGGTCAGTCCCTGGTCGCCATCATCTTCGCCCTGGCGTCCCTGCAGTTCCCCGACGAGCGCGGCATCACCCCGGCATCGACCTACATCTCCTTCCTGCGCGACATCGACTTCCTCCAGCTGCCGGTGTTCCTGGTGGTCATCTGGGTCATCCTGCTGATCGCCGCGGCCAGCAACGGGGTGAACCTGACCGACGGTCTCGACGGCCTGGCCACCGGCAGCTGCACGATGATCTTCGGCGCCTTCACCCTGGTGAACATCTGGCAGTACAACCAGTCCTGCGCCTACACCGCCTCCGCCGGGCCGAAGTGCTACGAGGTCCGGGACCCGTACGACCTCGCCGTGGTCGCCATCGCTCTGGCCGGGGCCTGCTTCGGGTTCCTCTGGTGGAACGCCGAGCCGGCCAAGATCTTCATGGGCGACACCGGCTCGCTCTCCCTCGGCGGCGCGCTGGCCGGTCTGGCCATCTTCACCCGGACCGAGCTGCTGCTGATCATCCTCGGCGGTCTGCTGGTGATCGAGGTGATGTCGGTGATCCTGCAGACCAGCTACTTCAAGGCGACCCGGAGGATGACGGGCACGCCTCGACGACTCTTCAAGATGACGCCGATCCACCACCACTTCGAGCTGCTCGGCTGGGCCCAGGTGACCATCGTGATGCGGTTCTGGATCATCTGCGGGCTCTTCGTCTCCGCGGCTCTGGGCATCTTCTACGCCGAGTGGGTCTCCGGCCGATGACCTCGGCCTGGCTGCCCACGGCCGACGGTGCCTCACCCTGGTCCCAGGCCACCGTGCTGGTCACCGGGCTCGGGGTGTCCGGGTTCGCCGCGGCGGACGGACTGCTGGAGTTCGGCGCCCGGGTCGTGGTGGTGGAGGACACGGTCAGTGAGGTCACCGCCGACAAGGCGGAGCTGCTACGCACGCTCGGGGCCGACGTCCGGCTGGGCCCCGGGTCCAGCGCGCTGCGGCCGGACGGCATCGACCTGGTGGTCACCACCGGGTGGAGCCCTCGCCACCCGCTGCTGGCGGCCGCGGCGGCGGCCGGGATCGGCATCTGGAGCGAGCCGGAGCTGGCCTGGCGGCTGAGTCGGCCGAAGCGACCTGTGCCGTGGCTCGGCATCACCGGCACCAACGGCAAGACCACCACCACGCAGATGCTCGAGTCGATGCTGGGCGCCGCGGGACTGCGGACCGCGGCCGTCGGCAACATCGGCCGACCGGTGATGGAGACGGTGCTCGATCCCGAGCCGTACGACGTGCTGGCGGTCGAGCTGTCGAGTCACCAGCTGCACTGGTCGCACGCGCTCTCGCTCCACTCGGCGGTGGTGCTCAACCTGCAGCCCGACCACTTCGAGTGGCACGGCGGCGCCTCCGGCTACCGCGACGCCAAGGCGAAGATCTACGAAGGCGTGCAGACCGCCTGCGTGTACAACGTCGCCGACCCGGCCACCGAGCGGATGGTCGAGGACGCGGAGGTGGTCGAGGGCGCCCGGGCCATCGGCTTCACGCTGGGCATCCCCGGACTGTCGATGCTCGGGGTCGTCGACGACCTGCTGGTCGACCGCGCCTTCATCGAGCAACGCGGCGACTCCGCCCTCGAGCTCGCCTCGCTCGCCGACGTGAACCCCCAGGCGCCGCACAACGTGGCCAACGCCCTGGCGGCGGCCGCCCTGGCCCGGGCGTACGGGGTGCCGGCCACGGCCGTCCGGGACGGTCTCCGCGGGGTCCGGGTGGGGGCACACAAGATCGAGACGGTCCTGGTGCGGGACGGGATCACCTACGTCGACGACTCCAAGGCGACCAACCCGCACGCCGCCGACGCGGCGCTGCGGGCCTTCGCCCCGGTGGTCTGGATCGCCGGTGGCCAGGCCAAGGGGACGACGTTCGACGACCTCGTGGTGGCTCACCGGGACCGCCTGCGGGGCGCGGTGCTGCTCGGCGTCGACCGTGAGGTGATCGCCCAGGCGCTGAGCCGACACGCGCCCGATGTCCCGGTGATCACGATCGAGGCGTCCGAAGATGGGGCGATGGCGCAAGCCGTGGCGGCAGCCGTCTCCCTGGCTCGATCGGGGGACACGGTGCTGTTGGCCCCGGGATGCGCCAGTTTGGACATGTACCGCGACTACGCAGCCCGAGGGGACGCTTTCGCCGCGGCCGTACGTACTGGGTGAGGAGTGACGCGTGGCGACTGTGACGCCGGGCCGCCCAGGCCAGACCTCGCGCTCCGCGGCGAAAACCCCCTCCCGATCCGCGGCGAAGAAGACCTCGCGCTCCAGCACGAAGACCGACATCGCGCCGTCCGCGAGCCGGACCCTGCGCCTGTGGCTGCAGGCCGTGCTGGATCGACCGTTGACCAGCTACCACCTGGTGCTCGGCTCGGCCTCGATCCTGGTCGCCCTCGGTCTGATGATGGTGCTGTCGGCGTCCAGCGTGAGTGCGCTGATCACCTTCGACGACGCCTACTACTACGTGAAGCGCCAGGCGATGTTCCTGGTCATGGGAGTGATCGGCGCGGTCGTGCTGGTCCGGGTGCCGCCCGCCGCGCTCCGGGTGCTCGGTTGGTTCGGGGTCTTCCTGGCCGCCGTGCTGTTGATCTTGACCTACACCGCCCTCGGGTTCGAGAGCGGCGGCAACCGCAACTGGATCGACCTCGGCTTCACCTCCATCCAGCCGTCGGAGTTCGCCAAGCTGGCCATGATCATCTGGGGCGCGGATGTGCTGGCCCGCAAGGACAAGCTGCTGGACCAGCCCCGGCACCTGCTGATCCCGTACCTGCCGGTCTGCGGGATCTTGATCTTGCTGGTGGTCTTCCAGGGCGACGCCGGCACCGCCGTGGTGATGGGCTCGATCATGGTCGGCGTGCTCTTCATCGTCGGCACGCCCATGCGGGTGCTCGCCGCCCTCGGCTTCTGCGCCATCGGTGGCGTGGTCACCCTGTTCGTCACCAGCCCGGTCCGGATGCGTCGGCTCGCCGCCTTCCTGGATCCGAGCGCAGACCTGAACGGTGCCAACGACCAGGCCAACGCCGGCATGTGGGCCATCGCCTCGGGTGGTTGGTGGGGCCAGGGGCTCGGCGGCAGCCGGCAGAAGTGGGGTGGCCTGCCGGTCGCGCACTCCGACTTCATCTTCGCCGTGATCGGGGAGGAGCTGGGCCTGTTCGGCAGTCTGATCGTGTTGGCGCTGTTCCTGGTGCTCGGCTACGCCGGACTGCGGACGGCGACCCGCAGCGACGACGCCTTCCGTCGCTACGCGGCGGCCGGGGTCACGGTCTGGTTCATGGTGCAGGCACTGATCAACCTCGCTGTCGTGCTCCGGCTGCTGCCGATCGCCGGAGTGCCGCTGCCGCTCATCTCGTACGGTGGCTCGGCCCTGATCGCCAACCTGCTGGCCCTCGGCGTACTGCTGTCCTGCGCGCGGCACGAGCCGGACGCGGTCAAGCTGCTGGCCTCGCGCCGCCGCTCGGCCAAACCTCGGGTGAGTGCCGTGGTCGGCTCCCGACGGAAATCGGCATGAGCTCAGCTGGTCGCGGCGGACCGGTCAGTGTGGTGCTGGCCGGCGGCGGTACGGCCGGCCACACGTCGCCCCTGATCGCCACCGCGCACGAGATCGAGCGCCTCGCCCCGGATGCCGTGGTCACCGCGGTCGGCACCGCCCGGGGGCTGGAGACGTCGGTGGTGCCGGCGGCCGGCCTGACCCTGGAGCTGATCCCGCCGGTGCCCATGCCGCGCAGGCCCGGCCGCGACCTGGTCCGGGTGCCCGCCCGCCTGCGGCGAGCCGTGGTCGAAGCCGGCCGGCTGCTCGACCGGGTCGGCGCCGACGTCGTGCTCGGCTTCGGCGGCTACGTGTCCACGCCGGTCTACCTGGCGGCCAGGCGCCGCCGGGTGCCGATCGTCATCCACGAGCAGAACGCGCTGCCCGGACTGGCGAACCGGCTGGCGGCCCGGTTCAGCGACCACGTCTTCACCTCCTTCCCCGACACCCCGCTGCCCGGCGCGACCTGCATCGGGCTGCCGCTGCGCGGGGCGATCACCGGACTCGACCGGGTCGGTGGCCGAGCTTCGGCGCGGGCGTCCTTCGGGTTGCCCGCCGACGGACAGGCGCTGCTGGTCAGCGGCGGCTCCCAGGGCGCGGCGAGCCTCAACCGGGCCGTGCTGGGAGCGCGCGCCACGCTGCTGGCGGCGGGCGTGTCCGTGCTGCACGCCGTGGGGCCCAAGAACCTGACCGACGACGTGGTCCCCGTCACCGACGAGGAGACCGGGGCCGCCTACCGACCGCTGGCCTACATCGAGGCGATGGATCTCGCCTATGCCGCCACCGACCTGATGCTGGGCCGCTGCGGGGCCAGCACGGTGCTCGAGACCGCTGCGATCGGACTGCCGGCCGTGTTCGTCCCCTATCCGCACGGCAACGGCGAGCAGGCGCGCAACGCTGCCGCCGTCGTCTCCGCGGGCGGCGGTGTGCTGCTGGCCGACGCCGACTGCACTCCGGAGTGGGTCGCGGCCGAGGTTCCCACCCTGATCCGACCCGACGTGCTGCGCGGAATGGCCGCAGCCCTGTCCGGCGTTGCACACCCCGATGCGGCGAGCGTGCTGGCCCGGGAGACCCTGCGGGTGGCGGGCTGGTCGGCGGAGCGCGACGCGGAAGGGCGGAGGGACTGATGGGGCTGGTGACACCGGTCGAGCTGGTCGAGGTGAACGAGCTCGGAGGGGTGCACTTCATCGCCATCGGCGGATCTGGGATGAACGGCATCGCCTCGGCACTGCTGCAGCTGGGGGTCGAGGTCAGCGGCAGCGACCGGCAGGACTCCAAGTACCTGCGGGCACTGGAGGCGCAGGGTGCCCGGGTGCACGTCGGTCATGATGCCGCTCAGCTCGGCTCCGCCCGGACCGTGGTCGCCTCGTCCGCGATCCGCGAGGACAACCCCGAGCTGGCCGAGGCGCGGCGTCGAGGACTCCGGGTGCTGCACCGCAGTGCCGCCCTGGGATCGATCATGCTCGGCCGTCGCGGGGTCGCCGTCGCCGGCACCCACGGCAAGACCACCACGACGGCGATGATCTCCCACGTCCTCTCCGGCGTCGGCGCCGATCCCTCCTACGTCATCGGCGGCGCCCTCACCGGGGCGAGCACCGGTGGCCACATCGGAGGCGGTGACGCGTTCGTGGTGGAGGCCGACGAGTCGGACGGCTCCTTCCTGCAGTATCCGGCGGAGATCGCCGTGGTCACCAACGTCGACCCCGATCACCTGTCCAACTGGGGCACCGCGGAGAACTACGCGGACGGGTTCACCCGCTTCGCCACCGGCGACTCCGTACGGCTGCTGGTGGTCAGCGCCGACGACCCCGGCGCGGTAGCGCTGACCGAGCGGGTGCGCGCCGCCGGTGGCCCCGGTCCGGCGATCGTCACGTACGGCGAGAGCCCCGACGCCGACGTGCGGATCACCGACGCCGCCTTCGCCGGCACCGGCTCGACCTTCCGGCTGGACGGGGAGCCGGTGCGGCTGAACGTGCCCGGGGCCTACAACGTGTGGAACGCCGCGGCGGCGTACGCGGTGGCGCGTGATCTCGGCGCGGATCCGGCGGCGGTGCGCGCCGAGCTGGAGACGTACGGCGGCACCAACCGCCGCTTCCAGCTGGTCGGCACCGTCGACGACATCCGGGTCTACGACGACTACGCCCATCACCCGACGGAGGTCGCGAACACCCTGCGGGCGGCCCGGACCGGGGTGGGGGAGCGTGGCCGCGTGGTGATCTGCTTCCAGCCCCACCTGTACAGCCGGACCCGGGACTTCTGGCGGGAGCTCGCCGCCGCCCTGGAGCTCGCCGACCAGGCGATCGTGATGGATGTGTGCGGTGACCGTGAGGACCCGATCCCCGGGGTCGACGGCGCCATGGTCGCCTCGGCCGTGGCTCCGGGGACCGCCACCGTCACCTACGAGCCGGACTGGGACTCGGCGGCGTCGGTGGTGGCCGGGATCGCGCGCCCCGGCGACCTGGTGATCACCGTCGGTTGCGGTGACGTGACCAAGGTCGCGCCGCTGATCGTCGACGCCCTCCGGGCGGAGCGGGAGGCGTGATGGCATCGCACCGTGAGCTGGGCCTCGGATGAGCGCGACCACGCAGACCAGACCGCCGTCGGTGGCCGACGGCAAGCGCAACCGTCGGCCCCGCCGTCGGCGGACCTGGCCGTTCGTGCTGGTCGGCGTGCTGGTGCTCGCACTCATCGCGGGCCTCGTCTGGTTGGTCGGGTTCTCCACCGTGCTGGCGGCCCAACGGGTCCAGATCAGCGGGCTCAAGACCCTGTCCAGGGCCGAGGTGACGGCGAAGGCCGCCGTCCCGCTCGGGGTGCCGCTGGCCCGGCAGGACCTGCCCGCGATCGCCGCGCGCGTCGCGACGTTCCCGCAGGCCGAGCACGTCGTGGTCGAGCGCACCTGGCCGGACGCGGTGACCATCAAGGTGACCGAGCGGACGCCGGTGTTCGCCGTCCGCTACGCCAATCTGTACGTCCTGGTGGACAAGAGCGGGATCCCGTACCTGACCGTCAGCAAGCAGCCCACGGATCTCCCGCTGGCCGCGGCCAGTCAGGACGACCGGGCCAGCCTCACCGAGATCGCCGTGGTCTCCCGCGAGCTGCCGAAGAAGCTGCGTGACCAGGTGGTGACGATCCGGGCCGGGTCGCCGTACGCCCTCGTGCTGGTGCTCGACTCGGGCGTGGAGGTCGGGTGGGGGACCTCGGACCAGTCCGCTCTCAAGGGGAAGGTGGCCCTGGCCCTGCTGAAGCAGGACCCCAAGGCCATCGACGTGTCCGCCCCGCACAACCCGACTGTCAGATGACGCCGCTCGCTGGAGTCCGCATCTGATTCCGGCTACGTCGGCGTCGCGGAGCAACGAAAAGCGTGTTGCTCCGCTCCTTCTCCGCACGCCGGGATGCGGACTCCGGCCGCTCACGACGTGACCTGATGCCTGTTCGTGATCTGGGGAGTGGCTCAGGTAACGATTCGACCTCAAGGTCAACTTCAGGGTCAGCATTGAGACCGTTTTCGGCACCCGCTGGCGTGTCCAGGGGTCTCGTGTGGACAGTGGTCGAAGCGCCTGACTAGCGTGGCCGACGCGGCGTCACCACCTCTGTTTCCTTCCCCGTAGACCTGAGGTTCCAGACTTTCGCGCGCACGAAAGCGTCCAACAGCTACCAGAGGCAGGAACCACGTGGTCTCCGCATCACAGAACTACTTGGCCATCATCAAGGTCGTCGGCGTCGGCGGGGGCGGGGTCAACGCCGTCAACCGCATGATCGAAGCCGGCCTCCGCGGAGTCGAGTTCATCGCGGTCAACACCGACGCCCAGGCGCTGCTGATGAGCGACGCCGACGTCAAGCTCGACATCGGTCGCGAGCTCACCCGTGGTCTCGGCGCCGGTGCGGACCCGGACAAGGGACGCCAGGCGGCCGAGGACCACGCCCAGGACATCGAGGACGCGCTCAAGGGCGCCGACATGGTGTTCGTCACCGCCGGTGAGGGTGGCGGAACCGGCACCGGCGGAGCTCCCGTCGTGGCCCGGATCGCCCGCGCGCTCGGCGCGCTGACCATCGGTGTCGTGACCCGGCCGTTCTCCTTCGAGGGCAAGCGTCGCTCCACCCAGGCGGACCAGGGGATCAGCAGCCTCCGCGAGGAGGTGGACACCCTGATCACCATCCCCAACGACAAGCTCCTCCAGATGATCGACCACCAGATCGCGATCCTGGATGCGTTCAAGCAGGCCGACCAGGTGCTGATGCAGGGTGTGCAGGGCATCACCGACCTGATCACCACGCCGGGTCTGATCAACCTCGACTTCGCCGACGTCAAGGCGGTCATGTCCAATGCCGGTTCGGCCCTGATGGGCATCGGCTCCGCCCGCGGTGAGGACCGTGCCCGGGCAGCTGCCGAGATGGCGGTCTCCTCGCCCCTCCTCGAGGCCAGCATCGACGGCGCGCACGGCGTGCTGCTGTCGATCGCCGGTGGCTCCGACCTCGGCCTGTTCGAGGTCTCCGCGGCCGCCGACCTGATCCAGAACGCCGCGCACGAGGACGCCAACATCATCTTCGGCACCGTCATCGACGACGCCCTCGGCGACGAGGTCCGGGTCACCGTGATCGCGGCCGGATTCGAAGGCGGCCAGCCGCCGCGCCGTCAGCCGGGCATCAGCCGGGCCAGCGATCTGCGGTCCTCCTCCCGCCCGGCGGTGTCCGCCTACGGGGCACCGGCGGCACCGGAGCCCGAGCGAACTCCGACCCCGGCCCCCCAGACCAGCCAGCCCGCACCGCGTCCGTCGACGCCGGCAACCTCGTGGCCGCCGGCCGCAGCAGCCGATGACGACGATCTCGACGTGCCCGACTTCCTCAAGTAGTCAGCCCGACGCGCCGGCCCGCGGACCTCGGTCCCGTGCCGGCGCGTTCGTGCGCCCGACCAGCCGCCATCCCGGATCGGACCGCGTGTCGTCACCCGACGATGCCCGGACCGCTCGCCACGGACGGTAGGGTCGAGCGCGAACCTGGACCTGCACGGAGGGTAAGGAACTCATCCATGGCCGAAAGACTGAAGCGGGCAGCTGCCTGGCTCGGACTCGTCACCGACGACCGGTACGGGCAGTACGACGAGGTCGACGGCGAGCAGACCGAAGGAATCAGCCGCGACGAGCTGGTCGGTGGCGAGGCTGCCGCCGCGAAGACGGCGGGCTCCGGCTGGAACACGGCTCCCGAGACGGAGTCCCGGGCCACCGGTGGTGGCAGCGTCACCCCGCTGGAGACCAAGCGCCCGGCCGGGGCCACAGCAGTGGCTGCCCCGAGCCCGACGGCGGCCCCGACCCCACGGACGGACGACGTGTACCGCATCACCACCGTGCACCCACGGACCTACAACGAGGCGCGCACGATCGGGGAGCACTTCCGCGACGGCGTGCCCGTGATCATGAACCTGTCCGAGATGGAAGACGTCGACGCCAAGCGTCTGGTCGACTTCGCCGCTGGTCTCATCTTTGGTCTGCGTGGCACTATCGAACGTGTCACCAGCAAGGTGTTCCTCCTGTCTCCGCCCAACGTCAACGTGACGGCGGAGGACAAGGAACGCATCGCAGGCGGGTTCTTCAACCAGAGCTGAGACCCGGCCGGTGACGGACAACCCGACACGGACTGAGGGACTCACGGACGCATGTTCATCATCGGAACGGTCATCGGTTGGGTGCTGTGGATCTTCCTGCTGGTCTTGTTCGGCCGGATGATCCTGTCCTGGATCCCCGTGCTGGTGCGCGACTGGCAGCCCCGGGGACCCATGCTGGTCGTCGCCGAGGTGATCTACTCGGTCACTGATCCGCCCCTGCGGGCCCTGCGCAAGGTGCTGCGGCCCGTGCGGATCGGCAACATGATGCTCGATCTCGCCTTCATCGGGCTCGCCATCGGCGTCAGCATCCTGATGCAGGTCAACCGGGCTGTCTTCTTCTAGCTATCGCTCGTCGCTGCTCGCCCGCGCTTTGGTCCCCCTTCCTTGGCTATCGCCCTTCGCTGCTCGACCGCGCTCTTGACCGTTCGTTCGTCGTCGTGCGGAAGGACGAAAAGCGTGTCCTTCCTCTCTCCTCCTGCACTTCCGGTCGCGCGGTCTTGCGCTGCGAAGTGCGATGTGTCCCGCCCCCACCCCGTTCGGGTCAAGTCAGGCCCGTCTCACCTCATTCATCCTGACGGCTGGAACGCCCGCGGGTGACTTCGGTCGCAGTCGGGTTGACTCGGCTGTCGGGCAGGACGCTCGGGGGTGGGGGCGAGTACGGTGGGGCGGGCCGATCTGGGTAGGAGCGGCCGGTCGTGATGTCGAGAAACAACTGAGGTGGACGATGACGCTGTCGCTGGACGACGTGCGCAACAAGCGGTTCCGGATGGCTCGCAAGTCGGGCTACGAGGTGCTCGAGGTGGATGAGTTCGTCGACGAGGTCGAGGTGGCTTTCGAGCAGCTCGCCGAGGAGAACGACAACCTCAAGAAGCAGATCGAGGCGTTGAAGGCATCGCCGGCTGTCGCGGAGACTTCCCCGGTCGCGTCGGGTCCGGCCGAGCCCGAGACGATCGTGGTCACCACGGGGGCGGAGGCGAGCTCGGCCGTGGTCCGGCTGGTCACGCTGTCGACCGAGCAGGCCGAGCGCCTGGTCGACGAGGCCACCGCCGAGGCCGCCGAGATCCGCGAGACCGCGAGCACCTCGGCCCAGGAGGTCACCGGCGACGCCCAGGCGCGTGCGGACCGGATCACAGCGGAGGCACAGGAGATCGCCGCGCGGGTGCAGGCGGAAGCCAGAGAGCGCGCCGACAACCTCGACGCCGAGATCGCCGGTCGACGGTCCGAGCTGCTCGACGCCCTGCACGGGGAGCGTGACGGCCTCCAGATCGCCGTCGGTCGGTTGCGTGACTTTGAGGCCGGGTTCCGGTCCAACCTCACCGAAGAGCTGCGCAAGCACATCAGTGCGCTCGAGTCGGGCACCGCGCAGCCGTACGAGGTCCCGGCGCTGGCCGAACCCGCCGCTGTCGCTCAGGCGGAGCAGCGAGCTGCCGAGGGCAGCGGGGGAGAGGCCGAGGGCACGGGCGACGATGCCGCCCCGGCGACCGATGGCGCCGATGCCCCCAACGGGGCGACCTCGAGCGGCACGAGCGGACGGGTGTTCCCCGACGACGATCCCACCGACGACGCGGACACCCCCGCGACCAGCGAGACCCCGCGCCTGGACGCCCTGCTGGGCGACCAGCGCTGACAGCCGCCGCGCGACGATCCGCCCGACCGATCGCGGTCGGGCGGGTCGCTGCGCCTTGCGACGAATCTCCCGCCTGGTCACGGAACTGAGAAGCAGGCAATTCAGGTAAGAATCCCTCCGGGTCGTTGAAGAACGTCGGTCGAGGCCCTATGGTTCGTGCGACGTCAGCAGCGGGGTCAGCCGTCGCTGCAACAGCCGAGGGGACAGACCCATGACGACCACGCGGTCCAACGCCGACGACAAGACGGCGGGCGAGAAGACACCGGCCCAGGTGGACCCGGCGAGTCTGCCGGTTCGCGACGGCGAGGACCCGTGGACCGCCGACGAGGTGGCCGAGGTCCGCCAGACGCTGACCGAGGACATCGAGCGGTTCGCCCACCAGCTGGAGATCTCCGAGGCCGAGCTGGTCGGTCTGCTGCGCGACGGCAACGAGGGCGCCGGCCGCGATCCGGCCGACGTCGGTTCCGCCAACTTCGAGCGGGACGCCGAGATGTCCTTGGCGAAGAACGCCCGGGAGATGCTCGACCAGTCCCGCCTGGCGCTGCGCCACATCGACCAGGGCGCCTACGGACGCTGCGACAACTGCGGCCTGCCGATCGGCAAGGGGCGCCTGATGGCGTTCCCGCGGGCGACCCTGTGTGTCACCTGCAAGCAGCGGGAGGAGCGCCGATAACCACCGGTGCCCCGTCCGACGCTCACCGGCGCCGGATGCGACTGATCTTCGCCGTCGTCGCCGTGGGCGGCTTGCTGCTCGACCAGCTGACCAAGATCATCGCCGTACGTTGGCTCGATCCGGCCGACCCGCCCGTGCTGCTGGGCGGTCTGCTGACCCTGCGTCTGATCCGGAATCCGGGTGCGGCGTTCAGTCTCGGAGAGAACTTCACCCTGGTCTTCGCGCTGCTCGCGGTGGCCGTGGTCTCCTTCGTGCTCATCAAGCTGGCGCCGAAGGTCAACCACCCGGGCTGGGCCGTCGCCCTCGGGCTGCTGGTCGCCGGGGTCAGCGGCAACTTGATGGACCGGATCTTCCGCACCCCGGGGTTCCTGCGCGGCCACGTCGTGGACTTCTTCCAGCTTCCGCACTTCGCCATCTTCAACATCGCCGACGTCTGCATCACCTCGGCGGCGGTGCTGATCATGATCCTGGCGGTCGTCAAGAACGTCGGGATCGAGGGTGAGCACTACACCCGGGAGGCAGCTCCCACCGGTGAACCGAAGGAGACACCGGCGAGCGCGGACTCCGCCGAGGTTGCCGGGGACGCGCCCGAGCGACCGGACCGGGAGTCCTGAGTAGCGTGACGAGCGACTCGACGAGGTCGCTGTCGTGACCGAGGCGCGCGTGCTGCTGGTCCCCGACGGGCTGGAGGGGGAACGGGTCGACGCTGCCGTCGCCCGGATGCTCGGGCTGTCGCGCACCCAGGTCGCCGATCTCGTGGTCGGCGGCGGGGTGCTGCTGGACGGGGCGGTCGCGGCCAAGTCCGACCGGGTCCACGCCGGCGCGATGCTCGAGGTGACTCTGGTCGAGCGCCGGACCGCGGTGGTGCAGCCGATGACGGCACCCGGACTCACGATCGTCTACGACGACGACGACATCGTGGTCATCGACAAGCCGGTCGGCGTGGCCGCCCATCCGAGCGTCGGGTGGACCGGACCGACAGTGCTGGGCCACCTGGCAGCGGCCGGCTTCAGGATCTCCACCTCGGGCGTGCCCGAGCGGCAGGGCATCGTCCAGCGGCTCGACGTCGGCACCTCGGGGCTGATGGTGGTGGCCAAGAGCGAGCCGGCCTACACCGGGCTCAAGCGGGCCTTCCGTTCACGGACGGTCGACAAGACGTACCACACCCTGGTCCAGGGACACCCCGACCCGTTCGTCGGGACGATCGACGCGCCGATCGGTCGGCACCCCAGCGCCGAGTACAAGATGGCCATCACCGCGTCCGGTCGGGCGAGCGTCACGCACTACGAGACCCTGCACGCGTTCATCGGCACCACCCTGCTCGAGGTGCACCTGGAGACCGGTCGGACCCACCAGATCCGGGTGCACATGGCCGCTATCCACCATCCCTGCGTCGGCGATCCCATGTACGGCAGCGACCCCGTCCTGGCCGCCCGCCTCGGGCTGGAACGGCAGTGGCTGCACGCGGTCCGCCTCGGTTTCGAGCACCCCGTTCGCGGGGAGCAGGTCAGCTTCAGCTCCGAATACCCGAAAGATCTCCAGCAGGCGCTCGACGTCGTCGCCCGGGCCTGAGGTCCCGATCGGTCCGTTTCGCCGCCGTCGGGTGGGAGCGGTACGACAGGGACAGTTCCCTTCTGTAGGGTCGCCTCGTGCGTAGAGCAAACATCGTGTGCACGCTGGGCCCGGCCTCGTCCGCGCCCGAGCGACTCGTCGAGCTGGTCAAGGCCGGGATGGACGTCGCCCGACTCAACATGAGCCATGGCGACTACTCCGACCACAAGGCCAACCTGGACAACGTCCGAGCCGCCTCCGCGTCAGTGGGACGTCCGGTCGGCGTGCTGGCCGACCTCCAGGGTCCCAAGATCCGTCTCGGCAGGTTCGCCAGCGGCAAGGAGGTGCTGGTCGACGGCGCCACCTTCACCATCACGGTCGACGACATCCAGGGCACCGTCGAGCGGTGCTCGACCACCTACAAGGGGCTGACCGGTGACGTGAAGCCCGGCGACAGCATCCTGATCGACGACGGGCGCCTCGCGCTCGAGGCCGTGGAGGTCACCGCCACCGACGTGGTGACCAAGGTCGTCGTCGGCGGTGCGGTCAGCAACAACAAGGGCATCAACCTCCCCGGCGTGGCCGTCAGCGTGCCGGCGATGAGCGAGAAGGACATCGCCGATCTGCGCTGGGCGCTGCGGAACGGCGTCGACATGATCGCGCTGTCCTTCGTCCGCAGCGCCTCCGACATCGACATCGTGCACCAGGTGATGGACGAGGAGGGCAAGCGCCTGCCCGTCATCGCCAAGCTGGAGAAGCCGCAGGCCATCGAGAACCTCGACGAGATCATCGACGCGTTCGACGCCTTCATGGTCGCCCGCGGCGACCTCGGGGTCGAGCTGCCGCTGGAGGAGGTGCCGCTCGTCCAGAAGAAGATCGTCACGGCCGCTCGCCGGTGGGCCAAGCCCGTCATCGTGGCCACCCAGATGCTCGAGTCGATGATCTCCGCCCCGCGGCCGACCCGCGCCGAGGCGTCCGACGTCGCCAACGCCATCCTGGACGGTGCCGACGCCGTGATGCTGTCCGGCGAGACCAGCGTGGGGGAGTACCCCGTGCTGACCGTGCAGACGATGGCCCGGATCGTGGCCAACACCGAGGACCACGGTCTGGAGCAGCTGCAGAACATCGAGTGGGACCCGCACACCACCAGCGGGGTCATCACCAAGGCTGCGGCCGAGGTGGCGCAGCGGATCGACGCGAAGTTCCTGGTCGCCTTCACCCACTCCGGCGACGCCGCCCGGCGTCTCTCCCGGCTCCGGTCGCCGATCCCGATCCTGGCCTTCACCCCGATCGAGCAGACCCGCGCGACCCTCACCCTGAACTGGGGGGTGGAGTCGTTCCTGGTCCCGATGGTGTCCCACACCGACGACATGATCCGTCAGGTCGACAAGGCCCTGACGGAGAGCAAGCTGATCGCCGAGGGCGAGCGCGTCGTCATCGTCGCCGGCTCCCCTCCCGGGGTGGCCGGTCACACCAACATGATCCGGGTACGTCGGATCGGCGCCCCGCTCTGACATTGCGATCCTCCGGACCGCGGCGGATCCTCCTCGAACCCGGTCGTGTCGTCGCTCATCGGCCGACGGAGAAGTGTGTCGACCTCTTCGTTCCTCCATCGACCGGCGGAGGATCCGGGGACACCGCGATCCTCCGGACCGCGGCGGATCCTCGGCGCGGGTGCATCCAGGCGTGCCTGAGCACCGGCGGCGCCCGTGACTCGCGACCGAGTGGCGGCCCGTAGTAACGTTCGACCCCGCGACGCGCGCGTCGCAGCTGCTCCCGCCGGGGTGGCGGAATGGCATACGCGGACGGCTCAAAACCGTTTGTCCGCAAGGACATGGGGGTTCGACTCCCCTCCCCGGCACTCGCTCGACCTCTGACAGCACGGACGCCCGCACCGGGTGGGGGAATACCACCGGGGTGCGAGGACTGCTGGCCGTAACAACTGCTGGCTAGAGTGAGCGCGTGACGACAGATGAAGCCAAGGCCGGCGAGACCGAAGGCGCGACCCGGGTGGTCGTGGCCGAGGACGAGGTGCTGATCCGCCTCGACCTGGTCGAGATGCTGACCGAAGAGGGATACGACGTGGTCGGCCAGGCCGGAGACGGTGAGGCCGCCGTGGAGCTGACCACCGACCTACGGCCCGATCTGGTCGTGATGGACGTGAAGATGCCCAAGCTCGACGGGATCAGTGCCGCCGAGAAGATCGCCAGCGAGCGGATCGCCCCGGTGGTCATGCTGACCGCCTTCAGCCAGCGTGAGCTGGTCGACCGTGCGCGGCAGGCCGGCGCCATGGCGTACGTGGTGAAGCCGTTCGGCAAGGCCGATCTGATCCCGGCGATCGAGATCGCGCGCGCCCGGTTCGCCGAGATCACCGCCGTCGAGGCCGAGGTCGAGGACCTGACCGAGCGGCTGGAGTCGCGCAAGGCCGTCGACCGCGCCAAGGGGATGTTGCAGACGGGACTCGGGCTGACCGAGCCGGAGGCGTTCCGCTGGATCCAGAAGACGGCGATGGACCTGCGGAAGTCGATGCGGGAGGTCGCCGAGGGCGTCATCGAGCACGGCGCCGGGGCCAAGAAGAAGTAGCGAGCAAGTCCCGCTCGACATTCAGTCGTGTAACGAACTGGCAACACGACCGCGAAACCTGACGTTCCGCTGAGATTCGCCGCTTACTGTGCAGATGCTCGCGGAATCGTCAGGCCGTCATCCAGTCGTTGTCCGGCCCGTGAGCACGCAACGACCTTCAGGAGGAAAAGGAACGTGCGAAAGCATCGGCTCATAGCCGTCGGAGCCACCCTGCTCGCGGCCACCCTGTCCATGTCTGCCTGTGGCAGCCGCGCCGATCAGGGCGGCACCGCGGGAGAGAGCACCAACAAGGTCGCCAAGATCGGCGTCGTCGCTCCGCTGTCCGGGGATCTGTCCGCCCTGGGTCTGGGCATCCGCAACTCGGTCGACCTGGCCATCAGGCAGGCCAACGAGGCGAAGACCATCCCGGGCTGGACCCTCGAGCTGGCGGCCGAGGACGACGAGGCCAAGCCCGACGTCGGCAAGAACGCCGCCACCAAGCTCGCCGGTGAGGACGAGGTCGTCGGCGTCGTCGGTGCGCTCAACTCCTCGGTGTCCCAGTCGCTCCAGCCGGTGTTCGCTTCGGCCAACATCGTGCAGATCTCTCCGGCCAACACCGGCCCGTCCCTGACCATGGGTCCGGATCCGGCCAATCCCAAACGGGCCTACCCGACCTTCTTCCGGACCTGCACCACCGACATCGTCCAGGGCGGCTTCGCCGCGAACTACCTTCTGAACACGGCCGGGATCAAGAAGGTCGCGACCATCCACGACAAGAAGACGTACGGCCAGGGTCTGGTCGACGCCTTCACGAAGAAGTACACGGAGCTCGGCGGCGAGATCGTGGCGGCCGAGACCATCAACCCCGATGACAAGGACTACGGGTCCGTCATCACCAAGGTCAAGGGTGCCAACCCGGAGGCCGTCTACTACGGCGGTGAGTACCCCCAGGGCGGTCCGCTCAGCCAGCAGATGAAGGCCGCCGGTCTGAACGTCCCCCTCATGGGTGGCGACGGCATCGTTGATCCCGCCTTCATCGAGCTCGCGGGCAAGACCTCCGAAGGTGATCTGGCCACGTCGGTCGGTGCGCCGACCGACACCGCGAAATCGGCCCAGAAGTTCGTGGCCGACTACAAGGCGGCCGGTTTCAAGGAGCCGTACGGCGCCTACGGTGCCCAGTCCTACGACGCCGCGAACGCGATCATCAACGCGCTCAAGACCTCCCTGG
This sequence comes from uncultured Actinomycetota bacterium, assembly GCA_963794405.1. Classification (GTDB taxonomy): domain Bacteria; phylum Actinomycetota; class Actinomycetes; order Propionibacteriales; family Propionibacteriaceae; genus Microlunatus. The sequence continues at coordinate 471,950 of CAWCDP010000009.1, read as the reverse complement.
CTGACGCGCCCGACGCCAAGACGGCACGTGAGGCAACGGTCACGGCCGTCGGTGGCGTGTCCTTCGACGGGGCGACTGGTCCGGTGGCCTTCGACGAGTTCGGCGACACCAAGACGAAGATCATCACGGCCTACAAGGTGGCCGGAGGCAAGTGGGTGGCCGACAAGACCGAAGAGTTCAAGTAGCCCACAGCCCTCTGACTCGATCGACGAGGGCTGAGAAGTAGCTCGGATGGGGGCAGGCCTCGCCTGCCCCCATCGGGCTGCCTCGGCAGTCCGGCAGGCCACTCAACCTTCGGGGAGGTCCGGATGGAACTGTTCTTCCAGCAGCTGGTCAATGGACTGTCACTCGGCGCGCTCTACGCGCTGATCGCTGTCGGCTACACCGTGGTCTACGGCATCATCCAGCTGATCAACTTCGCCCACGGCGAGATCTTCATGATCGGGGCCTTCGGTGCCCTGACCGTCTGGTTGGTGGTGCCGGGCGAGGTCACCGCCTTGTGGATGCTGCCACTGATGCTGTTCGGCGGCATGGTGGCGGCGATCGCGGTGTCCCTGTTGACCGAGCGCTTCGCCTACCGCCCGCTACGCAACGCTCCCCGGCTGGCCCCGCTGATCACCGCGATCGGTGTGTCGGTCTTCCTGCAGGAGTTCGTCCGGCTGTTCTACGGCGACATCCCCGGCTTCCCGGACTCGAAGCGGGCGATCCCGTTCCCGCAGATCGACGTGGTGACCGGCCCAGCCATCCAGCTCGGCGGGGTCACCATCCAGCGGGCCGCGCTGTTCACGCTCGTGATGCTGGCGATCTGCACGGTGTTCCTCTACATCTTCGTCAACCGCACCCGTCTCGGCCGCGCGATGCAGGCGACGTCCCAGGACCCCGACACGGCCCGGCTGATGGGCATCAACGTCGACCGGATCATCATGGTCGCCTTCGCCCTGGGAGCCGCCCTGGCCGCGGTGGCGGGCCTCGCCCACGGTCTGCGCTACACCAACATCGACTTCCGGATGGGCTTCCTGGCGGGTCTGAAGGCCTTCACCGCAGCCGTCCTCGGGGGAATCGGCAACATCTACGGCGCCGTGGTCGGCGGTCTGGTGCTGGGCGTCATCGAGGTGATGGCGACCACCTACATCCCCGGCCAGTTCGGTGGCTCCGCCTGGAAAGACGTCTGGGCCTTCGTCATTCTGATTCTGGTGCTGGTCTTCAGACCCCAGGGTCTGCTGGGAGCAAGGGTGGTGGACCGCGCATGAGAATCCCTGACCTGGTCACTCCGGAGCTGCAGGAGCGGACCAACGGCATCGGCCGGATCCTGGCGCTGGCCGGTGGCGCGGTCGTCATCGTGGCCCCCTTGCTGCCCTGGGCGTACGGGCGGAGCGCGCTCGACGACATGACGGTGCTCGGGTACCCGTCGCCGCTGCAGTTCCTGTCGATGCTCTTGGGCGTCCTCGTCGTGGGGCTGCTGGTGGGCTCGCACTTCTACCTGAAGAAGAAGCGCAAGCGGCGCATCGGCTGGGTGCGCGGCGCGAAGTCCGCGGCCACCGGGGCACTCGTCTACATCCTGCTCATCATCATCAGCATCGCCGTCGAGCTCGGCGGCCTGGTCAACGTCGAGCTCGGCGGGTGGGTCGCCCTCGTCGGCGCGCTCGCCGCCTTCGTCGGCACCAAGCTGATGCTGGCGGACCGCGCGCCGAACCTGGCCACCATGGTCACGAAGCCCTGGATCGAGATCCTCGCGATCGCCGCCATGATGGGCCTGGCCCTGTTCGGAGTTGCCTTCGCCCTCAACATGGATGACGGCGGGTCCTTCGTCTCCTTCCTCGGCTTCATCGGGGCCGTCATCGCGGTGCTCTTGAGCACGGGCGTGATGGCCTTCCTGTCCGGTTGCACCCAGCGGCACCGCAAGGTGCTGATCCTGTCCGCCTTCGTGGTGGCCTTCGCTTTCCCGCTCACCCAGAACGGCTCCGACGCGAACATGTCGATCGCCACCCAGGTGATCATCTTCGCCGGTACCGCCATGGGGCTGAACATCGTGGTCGGCCTCGCCGGCCTGCTCGACCTCGGTTACATCGCGTTCCTCGGGGCCGGTGCCTTCACGGCGGCGATCCTCTCGGAGTCGGCGTTCTCGACCGTCGACTGGCACCCGCCGTTCATCGTCGTGATGCTGATCAGCGGCTGCATCTCGGCGAGCCTCGGTCTGCTCATCGGATCCCCGACGCTGCGGGTCAGCGGCGACTACCTGGCCATCGTCACGCTGGCCTTCGGGGAGATCTTCCGGATCTCCATGAACAACCTCGACGGGAGCGACGGACCCAACCTGACCCACGGGTCGAACGGGATCCCCGCCATCCCGGATCTCGTGCTCTTCGGCTTCGACTTCGGTCAACCACACGTTCTCCTCGGGATCCCGCTGGGTAGGTTCTCCAACTACTACTTCCTGCTCCTGCTCGTGCTCGGGCTGATCATCCTGATCTTCGTGCGGCTCAACAACAGCCGGATCGGGCGCGGCTGGGTCGCGATCCGCGAGGACGAGAAGGCCGCGGAGGCCATGGGCGTCAACGTCTTCGGACTCAAGCTCTTCGCCTTCGCCGGGGGCGCGTTCCTGGCGGGGGTCGCCGGCTCGGTGAAGGCACACGTGGACGTGTCGGTCACGCCCGACCAGTACGTGTTCCTGGAGTCGGCCTTCCTGCTCGCGGCGATCGTGCTCGGCGGCATGGGTACCGTGCTCGGCGTCCTGGTGGGAGCGACCATCCTCAAGCTCATGCCGGAGAAGCTCCGCTTCGTCAGCGAGTACCGGCTGCTCATCTTCGGTCTGCTGCTCGTGCTGATGATGCGGTTCCGGCCGGAGGGCCTGGTGCCCAGCCGACGGCGCCAGCTCGAGTTCCACGAGGACGACGAAGACCTCGCCGAGCGGGTCGAGGAAGAGGTCGAGGAGACCGGGATCGTGAAGGGAGGGGCGCTGTGACCGCCACGAGCGCGTACGACCAGGCCGCCGGTGCCGTGGGTGAGGTGATCCTGCAGGCCGAGGACGTCACCATGCGCTTCGGCGGCCTGACCGCCGTCGACTCCGTGAGCTTCACCGTCCGCCGGGGCGAGATCATGGGACTGATCGGGCCCAACGGGGCGGGGAAGACCACGTTCTTCAACTGCCTGACGGGTCTGTACCTGCCGACCAGCGGCCAGGTCGTGTTCGACGGGGCCGTGCTGCCGCCGAAGCCCCGCAAGGTGGTGCTGGCGGGGATGGCCCGGACGTTCCAGAACATCCGGCTGTTCGGCAACATGACCGCCTTGGAGAACGTGATGGTCGGCCGCTACTGCCGTACCACCACCGGACCGTTCACCTCGATCATCCGCGGCCCGAAGTTCAAGCGCGACGAAGCAGCGGTCCGGGTCAGATCGCAGGAGCTGCTGGACTTCGTCGGGCTCGGGCCACACCACCGACCACCTGGCCCGCAACCTCCCGTACGGGGACCAGCGGCGGCTGGAGATCGCCCGGGCGCTGGCCACCGACCCGAAGCTCATCCTGCTCGACGAGCCGACGGCCGGCATGAACCCGCAGGAGACCAGACAGGCCGAGGAGCTGATCTTCCGGATCCGCGATCTCGGCCTCGCGGTGGTGGTGATCGAGCACGACATGCGGTTCATCTTCAACCTCTGTGACCGCGTGCTCTGCCTCGTGCAGGGGAAGACCCTGGTCGAGGGCACCCCGGCCGAGGTGCAGGGGGATCCTCGGGTGATCGAGGCCTACATCGGCACCGGTCCGGAGGACGCTCCTGCAGCGGAGCCGACGGCCGATGGCAGCGGAGCGGGGGACCGAGATGCTTGAGATCAAGGACCTGAAGGTCGCCTACGGTCGCGTGCGCGCCGTCAAGGGCATCTCCTTCACCGTCGAGGAGGGCCAGGTCGTCACCCTGGTCGGCACCAACGGGGCCGGCAAGACGACGACCCTGCGGACCATCTCCGGGCTGATCACGCCGGAGGCCGGGGAGATCTGGTTCCAGGGGAAGCGGATCGACGGCACCCCGGCCCACGAGATCACCGTCCTCGGGCTGGCCCACTCGCCGGAGGGCCGACGGATCTTCCCCCGGCTGACGGTCGAGGACAACCTGATGCTCGGTGCCTTCGCGCGCCGGGACAAGGCGGGCATCGCCAAGGACCTCGACCGGGCCTTCGACCTCTTCCCGATCCTGAAGGAGCGGCGGGCCCAGCCGGCCGGCACCTTCTCCGGTGGGGAGCAGCAGATGCTGGCCATCGGTCGGGCGATGATGAGCCGACCCAAGCTGTTGATGCTGGACGAGCCCTCGATGGGGCTGTCGCCCCTGATGATGCAGAAGATCATGGCGACGATCGTCGAGCTGCAGCGGGAGGGCGTGACCATCCTGCTGGTCGAGCAGAACGCTCAGGCGGCCCTGTCGCTGGCCGACTACGGATACGTCCTCGAGGTCGGTCAGATCGTGCTGCAGAACACCGGCAAGGCGTTGCTCGTCGACGAGAACGTCCGCAAAGCCTATTTGGGCGAGGACTGACACTTCGTACGCGTGGGTGCTGGTCTCTGGGTGGGTCGGTCGGGGTGGGGCTGCTGACGCCCCGTCTCGCCCACCTCGCTCCGCAAGCTCCGCTCGGAACGCCCGACCACACCCTGACGGGCCGCCAGCAGCCCCACCCCTGGGCGTCGGCGGTGCGCGTACGGGTGGTGGTCCTCGGGCTTTGGGGACGGACGTTCTCCTCGTCTCGTGAGGGCGTGGTCGACCGGGTCGCGGCGGTCCTGAAGATTCCGTCATTCGACGGCATCTGGGGCATCGGACAGGGGCTGGTGCTGCGATATCCGTCGAATGACGGAAAGTTCAAACATCCCAGGGGCAAGCCGACGAGTTCAAGAACCCCAGGGCCAGGCCGACCGGACAAGTGAGCACGAGCATCCGGGTGAACGCCGGCCGGGTTGTCGGTGGGCGCGGATAGAGTCTCGGTCGTGCCTGCTGCGAAGAAGACGGCTGCCTCGGCGGCGACCACGCCCGAGCGGCCGAAGCTGCTGTTGATCGACGGTCACTCGGTGGCCTATCGGGCGTTCTTCGCGCTGCCGGTGGAGAACTTCTCCACCCAGACCGGGCAGCACACCAACGGTGTCTTCGGGTTCACCTCGATGCTCATCAACGTGCTGCGGGACGAGGCGCCGACCCACCTGGCGGTCGCGTTCGACGTGTCCCGGAAGACCTTCCGCTCCGAGCTGTACGTGGAGTACAAGGCGAACCGCTCCGCCAGTCCGGATGAGTTCAAGGGGCAGGTGGACCTGGTCAAGGAGGTCCTCGACGCCCTCAACGTGCCGCACCTCGGGGTCGAGGGCTTCGAGGCCGATGACGTCATCGCCACCCTGGCCACCGAGGCCGAGCAGGCCGGTTACGACGTGCTGATCTGCACCGGCGACCGGGACGCGTTCCAGCTGGTCAGCGACCGGGTCACCGTGCTGTATCCCCGCAAGGGAGTCTCCGACCTCGCGCGGATGACACCGGCGGCCGTGGAGGAGCGCTACTTCGTCGCCCCGGGCCGCTACCCGGAGCTCGCCGCGCTGGTCGGGGAGTCCAGCGACAACCTGCCCGGCATCCCCGGCGTCGGACCGAAGACGGCGGCCAAGTGGCTGACGACGTACGACGGACTGGACAACCTGATCACCCACGCGGGTGAGCTGAAGGGCAAGGCCGCCGACGCGTTCAAGGAGCGGATCGAGGCCGTCCGCCTGAACCGGCAGGTCAACGCCCTGATCCGCGATCTCGACCTGCCGCTGGGCATCGACGACTTCGAGCGGCGCCCCTGGGACCGGGAGGCCACCCACCAGCTGTTCGACCAGCTCGAGTTCCGCGTCCTCCGGGACCGCCTGCTGGAGGCCCTGCCGAACGAGGAGATCGTCCCCGAGGGCGGCTTCGAGCTGTCCGGCCTGATCCTGCAGCCCGGCGAGCTGTCGGCCTGGCTCGACGAGCACGCGGTGGGCGATCGGACCGGGCTGGACGTGATCGGGCACTGGGGTTCCGGCACCGGCGACATCCGAGCGGTCGCCCTGGCCGCCGGCGACGGCGCGGCGGCGTACGTGGACGTCACCGAGCTGCTGCCGGCGGACGAGAACGCACTGGCCGCCTGGCTGGCCGATCCCACCAAGCGCAAGGCCATGCACGACGCGAAGGGTCCGCTGCTGGCCCTGTGGGCACGCGGTTGGGAGCTGGCCGGACTGACCTCCGACACCCAGCTCGCGGCCTATCTGGTCCGACCGGACCAGCGCACCTTCGACCTCGCCGACCTCACCATCCGCTACCTCAAGCGCGAGCTCAAGGTCGACGCCGGACCCGATGCGCTGGACACCGCCGCGGACCAGCTGGCCCTCGACTTCGGCGATGACGACTCGGGCGCGGAAGTCGCGGCGCAGGCGGCGATGGTGCGGTCCCGCGCGGTCATCGACCTGGCCGATGCCCTGGACGACGACGTCGAGGCCCACAACGGAACCAGCCTGCTGTACGGCGTCGAGCTGCCGCTGCAGCGGACCCTGGCGCGGATGGAGCAGACCGGGGTGGCCGTCGACACCGGTCTGCTGGAGGCGCTGGAGGCCGAGTTCGACTCCACCGTCAACCGGGCCGCCGACGAGGCCTTCCGGATCCTGGGCAAGCAGATCAACCTCGGCTCGCCGAAGCAGCTGCAGGTGGTGCTGTTCGACGAGCTGCAGATGCCCAAGACCCGGCGGACCCGGACCGGCTACACCACCGACGCCGAGGCCCTGCAGCAGCTCTACGCGAAGACCGAGCACCCCTTCCTGGCCCAGATGCTGATCCACCGGGACGCCATCCGGCTCCGGCAGACCGTCGAGGGCCTGCTCAAGTCGGTCGCCGACGACGGCCGGATCCACACCACGTACGTGCAGACCATCGCCGCGACCGGTCGACTCTCCAGCACCGACCCGAACCTGCAGAACATCCCGATCCGCACCGAGGAGGGTCGCCGGATCCGGGAGGCGTTCGTGGTGGGCGCGGGCTACGAGTCGCTGATGAGTGCGGACTACTCCCAGATCGAGATGCGGATCATGGCCCACGTCAGCGAGGACGCGGTCCTGATCGAGGCGTTCAAGTCCGGCATGGACTTCCACACCGTGACGGCGTCGCGGGTCTTCGGTGTCGCTCCCGAGGAGGTGTCACCGGCCGAGCGGGCCAAGATCAAGGCGATGAACTACGGCCTGGCGTACGGGTTGAGCGCCTTCGGGCTGAGTCAGCAGCTGAGCATCGACACCTCCGAGGCCAAGGCGCTGATGGAGGAGTACTTCGAGCGGTTCGGTGGGGTGCGGGACTACCTGCGGTCGCTGGTGGTCGACGCGCGCCGGACCGAGTACACCGAGACCCTGCTGGGGCGCCGGCGCTATCTGCCGGACCTGATGAGTGACAACCGACAGCGTCGCGAGATGGCCGAGCGGATGGCGCTGAACGCCCCGATCCAGGGCTCGGCCGCGGACATCATCAAGGTCGCCATGCTGGACGTGGAGAAGGCGCTGGCCGATGCGGGGATGAGCAGTCGGATGCTCCTCCAGGTGCACGACGAGCTCGTCTTCGAGATCGCGCCCGGCGAGGCCGAGGCACTCACCGCCCTGGTCCGGGACAAGATGGGTCACGCGGTGGAGATGGAGGTCCCGCTCGACGTCTCCGTCGGTGTCGGTCGCTCCTGGCACGCCGCCGCACACTGACAGCGCCGCGTCACTGCGGCGCCCGATGGCGACCGACGACGTTCAGACCGGGTTCCGTCGCAGCATCTCCACCTGCGTTTCTCCACCCGAAGCTCCACCCGCGGGTGGTGTCGGCGCGTCACCGTTCCGCCAAGACTGGACAGCGTCCTGATGAACGCTCCGCAGTCCCTTGGAGGAACCCGTGAACACCACCCTCGACACCATCGTCGTCATCGCGTTGATCGTCGCCGTCGTCCTGATCCGCAGCATCACCTGGCGGGAGGTGAAGCTGTCCAAGCTGACCCGGATGCCGATCGTCCTGGGCTTGGTCGGTGTCGTGCTGCTGGCCCAGGTGATCGCCTCGCTCGGGTCCACCTGGCGCCCCAGCTCCGTCGATCTCGGCGTCCTGGGCGGTGAGCTCGTGCTCGCCGTCGTGGCCGGGTGGGCGATGGGCCGGCTCAGTGAGTTCCGCACCCTCGACGGCGTGGTCGCCTCTCGCCTTCGGCTCAGCGGTGTCGCCGTCTTCCTCGGCTTCGTGGCCGTCCGGGTCGGGGTCGCCGCCTTCGCCGGGTCGATCGGCGGCACCCCCGCTCTGCTCTCCTCGTCGGTGCTGCTGGTGATCGCCGTCATCAAGCTGACTCAGGGGCTGGTGGTGACCGAGCGCTACCACCGGCACCTCGCCACCGTCAGCCCGGCAACCCGCGCGCACGCTGCGCCTGCTGTGGTGGAGGCCAGCTACCGGTGACGGTGAGCGATCCGATTGTGGCTCTGCCGATCGAGCCAACCCTGGCTCTGCACCCTGAGCCAACCTTGGCTCTGCACCCGAGCAACCTTGGCTACGCCCTACGATCTGGGCGTGGCCACGGTTGCGCAGCTGGACGATCAGCCACCCGCCCCCGATCGGCCCACCAGTGGAGCAGGCGTCGCTCTGCGGGTCCTGGGATCGGTGGTCCTGGCCTACCTGGTCGTCGTGGGCGGTGCCTTTCAGCACGGGCCGGCGGTGGCCGTGGTGAGTGCCGTGGCGATCCTCAGCCCTTTCGCGGTGATCGTCTGCCGGGCAGCGGGCAGAGAGGGCTGGGCCACCTGGGCCGCGGTGCTGATGATCGTCACCGGGGCGATCGTGACCCCGTACGCCGCGGGCGGCTACTACTTCTGCGGGGTGGTGGTGCTGATCACCTGGGGTCGGCTGCGGACGAAGACCGCCGTGGCCATCGCGACGGCGGCCGGTGTGCTGATGCTCGCCCTGGTCGCCCGTCAGACCACCGATCCGGACGGACTGACCGTCGTCGTGGCGGGCTATGCGGTTGGGGGACTGGCCGCCGTGCTGTTCGGAGTGAACCGGCGTCAGTCCCGGCAGCGCCAGCAGCAGGAACGGGCCCTGATCGCCCGCAGCCGGGAGCTGCAGCAGCGCAGCGCCGAGCTGATCGCCCAGACCGAGCTGACTCGGGCCGAGACCAGCCGGGCGGCCGCTCTCGAGGAACGCAGCCGGATCGCTCGAGACATCCACGACGTGCTGGCCCACTCGCTCGGCGGCCTGGTCCGGCAGCTCGATGCGGCCGAGGCGCTGCTGGTGGAGCGGCACGACATCGACGGAGCGGCCGACCGGTTGCGTGCCTCGCGGGCGCTCGCCGTGGACGGACTGCGGGAGGCTCGACTGGCGGTCAGCGAACTGCGTTCGAGCGAGCCGCCGGAGTCTGAGCAGGACCTGGTGGCCGCCGTCCGCACGATCGTGTACGGGCCGGTCGGGCTCCAGCTCGGTGCCGAGCTCGACGTGCTCGGTCAGCCGGTCCCGGTCCCGGGTCCGGTGGGCGCCGCCTTCGCGGCGGTCACCCGCGAAGCGCTCACCAACGCGGCCAAGCACGCGTCCGTCACCCGGATGTCGGTGACGGTGGCGTTCGGGGAGCCCACGATCCGACTCGAAGTGGGCAACCCGATCGCCGGGCCGAGCGACGACGCGTTGTCGACCAGCGGGGGAGGGGCCGGGTTGGCCGGGCTGCGGGAGCGGATGGCGGCCATCGGCGGCACCTTGAGTGCCGGACGCGTCGGGAACCAGTGGCTCCTGAGTGCCGAATGGAGCCCCCGTGACGATCGGTGAGGCGTCGCCCACTGCTCCCGTACGGGTGGTCGTGGTCGACGACCAGGAGATCGTCCGGGACGGTCTGGTCACCGTGTTGGAGCTGATCGACGGGATCGAGGTGGTCGGCGCCGCCGGGGACGGCCAGGGGGCCATCGACCTGGTGGCTGCGCACCGCCCCGCCGTCGTCCTGATGGACCTCCGGATGCCGGGGCTGGACGGCGCCGCGGCGACAGCACTCCTGCGCCGCGACCATCCCGAGGTCGCCGTGCTGGTGCTCACCACCTTCGACGACGACGCCTCGATCGCGGCTGCGCTGGCGGCGGGGGCCCGCGGCTACCTCACCAAGGATGCGTCCCGGACCGACATCGCCCTGGCCATCCGCACGGTCGCCCGCGGACAGTCGACCTTCACCGCCACCGTCACCGACCGGCTGGTGAGTGGGCTCGGTCAGGGACCTTCCGGCTCCGCCCCGCCGGCGACCACACCCTCACCCGCGCCGACCACCCGACTGAGCGGGCTCACGGCCCGGGAGCGGGAGGTGCTCGGGCTGATCGGCGAAGGCCTGAACAACGCAGAGATCGCACAGCGGCTGTTCGTCAGCACCGCCACCGTGAAGACGCACATCAACAACCTCTTCGCGAAGCTGGATCTGCGCGACCGGGCCCAGGCGATCCGGCTCGGTCGCGACCTCACCGGAGGGTCCGCTTCACTGAGCGCGTTTGACCGTCTTTCCGAGGGATAGGTATTCTGGAGTGTCGCTGTGGCCTGCGCGACTTCGGACGGAGTAGGTCACGCTCGTACGAGCCCCAGGATCGTCGTCGGTTTCACCCGCTCGCCTCGGTTGGTTGGTTTGGTACGGACCGGGCTGCAGCGCACACACACGAGTCCCATCTATCGGAGCTTCACTACATGACGTCCTCTCTCGAGGCACCACCCCAGGTCGCATTCGACGACTTCGGTTCGCCCGAAGCCTTCCTCGCGGCTATCGACGCGACCATCAAGTACTTCAACGACGGTGACATCGTCACCGGCACCGTCGTCAAGGTCGACCGGGACGAGGTCCTCCTCGACATCGGTTACAAGACCGAAGGGGTCATCCCCTCCAAGGAACTGTCGATCAAGCACGATGTCGACCCGTTCGACGTGGTCAGCGTCGGCGACGAGATCGAAGCCCTCGTCCAGCAGAAAGAGGACAAGGAGGGTCGCCTGATCCTGTCCAAGAAGCGTGCTCAGTACGAGCGCGCCTGGGGCACGATCGAGCGGATCAAGGAAGAGGACGGCGTCGTCACCGGCTCGGTGATCGAGGTCGTCAAGGGCGGTCTGATCCTGGACATCGGCCTGCGTGGCTTCCTGCCCGCCTCCCTGGTGGAGATGCGTCGGGTCCGCGACCTCCAGCCGTACGTCGGCCAGGAGCTCGAGGCGAAGATCATCGAGCTGGACAAGAACCGCAACAACGTGGTCCTGTCCCGCCGTGCGTGGCTGGAGCAGACCCAGTCCGAGGTTCGCCAGAACTTCCTCACCCAGCTCCAGAAGGGGCAGATCCGCAAGGGTGTCGTCTCGTCGATCGTCAACTTCGGTGCCTTCGTGGACCTGGGTGGCGTCGACGGCCTGGTGCACGTCTCCGAGCTGTCCTGGAAGCACATCGACCACCCCTCCGAGGTGGTCGAGGTGGGCCAGGAGGTCACCGTCGAGGTGCTGGACGTCGACATGGACCGCGAGCGCGTCTCGCTGTCGCTGAAGGCGACCCAGGAGGATCCGTGGCAGGCCTTCGCCCGGACCCACCAGATCGGGCAGATCGTGCCCGGCAAGGTCACCAAGCTGGTGCCGTTCGGTGCGTTCGTCCGCGTGGAGGAGGGCATCGAGGGTCTGGTGCACGTCTCCGAGCTGGCCGAGCGTCACGTGGAGATCCCGGAGCAGGTCGTCCAGGTCAACGACGACGTCATGGTCAAGATCATCGACATCGACCTGGAGCGTCGCCGCATCTCGCTGTCGCTGAAGCAGGCCAACGAGGGTGTGGACGCCCACGCCGAGGAGTTCGACCCCACGCTGTACGGCATGGCGGCGAGCTACGACGACCAGGGCAACTACCTCTACCCCGACGGCTTCGACCCGGAGTCGGGCGAGTGGCTCGAGGGCTACGAGGAGCAGCGCGCAGCCTGGGAGACCCAGTACGCCGAGGCGCACACGCGCTGGGAAGCGCACAAGAAGCAGGTCGAGGAGGCCGCCAACGAGGCGACCACCGCGGCCAGCACCGCGGGCTCCGCGTCGTACTCGTCGTCGACCAGCGACAGCCGCCCGGCAGCAGCCACGACGTCCTCGTCGTCGGCCGTGCCGGAGGGTTCGTTGGCCTCCGACGAGGCCCTGCAGGCCCTGCGGGAGAAGCTCACCGGCGGCGGCGCCTGATCGGCCCGCTCGCCTGATCGACCGAACGGCCCTCGTACGCTCCGGCGTACGGGGGCCGTTCGGCGTCCGCGGTTGGGGGTGGTGCACGTCGCGACGTGTTCCCCCGTACCGTTCCCTCTCATGCTGCGTGTGGGACTGACCGGCGGGATCGCCTCGGGCAAGACGACGGTCTCCGACGCGCTGGAGGAGCGCGGAGCGGTGGTGATCGACGCCGACGTGCTGGCTCGGGAGGTGGTCGAGCCGGGGACGCCCGGTCTTGCCGCCGTCGTCGAGCGCTTCGGGGCCGGCCTGCTGGCCGACGACGGTCAGCTGGACCGTGCGGCGCTCGGGCGACTCGTCTTCTCCGATCCCGTCGCCCGCCGTGATCTGGAGGCCATCGTCCACCCCGCCGTACGGGCGCGGGCCGCCGCCCTGGAGGCTGCTGCGGCGGCTGACGCGGTGGTCGTGCACGTGATCCCCCTGCTGGTGGAGACCGGACAGGCCGACGACTTCGACGTGCTCGTCGTGGTCGACGTCGAGCCGGAGCAGCAGCTGGAGCGTCTGCGGGAGCGCAGCGGACTCGACGACGAAGCCGCCATGGCCCGGATCGCGGCGCAGGCCACGCGATCAGCCCGGCTCGCCGTGGCCGACGTCGTCCTCGCGAACCACACCGACACCGATGACCTCGTCGCTCAGGTCGACCGGTTGTGGCACGATCTCCGCGCCCGCGCCACCCCCGGCTGACATACTCTCCTGCAACTCTCCGACCGACGGTCGGTTTGTTGCACCACGTACACAATCGCCAGCTTCTGCCAGGAGGACTGTCCGTTGAACTGTCCCCGATGCCACGCCGAGCTGCCCGACGTCGCGCACTTCTGCCACGTCTGCGGCCAGGACGTCCGCTCCGAAGACCTGGGGCGACGCCGCTCGTTCGCGGCCAAGCCCGACGAACCGGTGGCGTCCTTCGCCCTGGTCTCGACGATCATGCCGCGGGGAGCGGGGGAACGTCCCCAGACCTATCGGATCGCGCTGACCATCGCCATGGCGGTCGCGCTGATCGCGGCGATCTTCGGTGCCCTGCCGATCGCGATCCTGGTGGCGGCTTTCGCCATCCCGATCGTCTACATCGTCTATCTGTACGACGTGAACCTCTGGGAGGACGAGCCGATCCCGGTGACGGGGCTGGCCTTCGGGTTGACGGGGGTCCTGACGATCCTGTTCACCATGCTCGTCATGCGGCTGCAGTCGCCGGCGCTGCCCGCCACGTCGCTGGACGGCACGGATCTCGGCGGCGGACCCAGCGTGTGGACGTTCCTCCTGGTCGCGGTGGTGGTGCCGATCGTCGGCGAGGCGATCAGGGAGCTCGGACCGGTGCTGCTGGCCAGCAGGCCGGAGTTCGACGACCTGATGGACGGTCTCACGTTCGGTGTCGTCAGCGGGGTCGCGTACGCCTGCTTCGACACCATCGTCCGCTTCTGGGACCTGCTCGTCGGCGGCCGGGTGGAAGCCGATCCGGGTCTGTGGATGTCGTTGATCTTCCTGCACGGGTTCGTCAAGCCCCTGTTGCTGGGAACCGCCACCGGCATCGCCTGTGCGGAGTACTCGGGTCTGGGACGTGGGTACGACGGCTTCACCCCGCGCTACTACCGGGCGGTGGTGGAGGCCGTGCTGGCCAACGTCGGCTTCTGGGGCGGCATCTACCTGTTCTCCTTCGTCAGCAACCCCACGACCTCGGTGGTGCTCAGCACGGGCTGGGGGCTGCTCATCCTGGGCATCCTCATCCTGCGGGTGCGCAACGTCCTGCACACCGGCCTGCTGGAGGCTGCCCTGGAACGGTCCGCCCGGGATGGCGGGATCGGCGCGTCCGGGGATCTTCAGTTCTGCCTCCGGTGCGAGATGCCGTTGCTGGACGACGCGTCCTTCTGCACGGCGTGCGGCACCGCGGTGCGCGCTCAGGCGAAACCGCACAAGACCTCGGTGTCAGCGTCGGTGGGTGCGGATCGGGGACCCGGTGCCGTCGACGGTCCTGCGCCCGGGCCGATGATGCCGACCGCCACGGTCGCCGCCGCCGGAGACGTCTCCTCGCCACCCCCACCGCCCTCACCACCGCCCGGCTCGGGGGCAGGACCGGGATCGGCTGCGGGCGGCCGGGGTCGTTCCGGTGAGGACGAGGAGGGTCGGGCATGAGCCAGAATCCTCCGTGGCCGCCGCGCGGGTCAGGGCTCGCCGCAGGATCCTCGCGGCAACCCACCGCAAGGGGGCGGGTATCCGCCGCAGGGTGGTCAGCCTCAGCCGGGAGGGTATGGCGGCCAGCCCGGCCCGTATCCGCAGCAGGGTGGGGGCTACCCGCAGCAGGGCCCGTACCCGCAGCAGGGCCCCTACCCCCAGCAGGGCGGGGCTTACCCACCGCAGGGTCAGGGTGGCTACCCACCGCAGAACTACGCCGGGCCGTTCCCGGGTCAGCCACAGGGTGGCTACCCGCCCCAGGGTCAGGGTCCCTACCCACCGCAGGGCCCGGGTGGCTACCAGCCGCCACCGGCCGGTGGCGGATCGCCGGGTGGCCCGTCCGGGGGGGCGTCCCCCCGCAAGAGCACCGGTCTGATCATCGGCATCGTCGTGGCCGGCGTGGTGCTCCTGGTGGCTGTCGGCGGCATCCTGATGGCGCTCTCCGGCGGAGGGGATGAGCCGGTCAGCACGATCACGCCGTCCGCACCCACCACGCCCACCGCCGAGCCGACGACGCAACCGACGACGCAGCCGACCACCGAGCCGTCGGGTGGTCCGTCCACGACCGCGCCGACCGACAAGCCCACCCAGGCTCCCGGCGGCGGCGCGATCGATCTCGGCAACGGGGTGAAGCTCACACCGGCGGCAGGGTGGCAGGTACGCAGCGAGCAGAAGGGCGCCGCGCAGCTGGCCAACGGGCGCGACATCTTCGTGGGCATCGTCGCCAAGCTGCCGGCCGACAGCAACGCGGGCCAGACCTGCGACGCGTACCACCGCGACATCGCCAAGGAGTACACGAACGGGAAGTTCGCGGATCCCAAGAAGGCCGATCTCGGCACCAAGAAGCTGAGTGCTGCCACCTGCCAGGCGCAGGTGACGGTGGCCAACGGCGGCAACGCGATCAAGGTGACCATCTTCTCCCTGGTCTCGGTCCGCACCGACGGTCTGACCGTCGTCGGCACCCTGTACTTCACGGAGGACTCCGACACCAAGCAGCTCGACAAGGACTACAGCGCGATGGTGAACTCCATGCTGAAGGGCCAGGCTGCCGGCGGCTGACCCCTCCCCTCGTGAGCGGCAGCGAACAGAGGACCAACACTGTCGGTGGCGGGTCGTACGCTCGGCGCATGCGTCCGATCGAAGACCTGTTGCGCACCGTCGCCCCGCTCAAGGTGGTCAGCGACTTCGAGCCGTCCGGTGACCAGCCAGCGGCTATCGCCGACCTCGAACGACGGGTGCTGGCCGGAGAGAACGATGTCGTGCTGCTCGGCGCCACCGGCACCGGCAAGACCGCCACCGTGGCCTGGCTGGCGGAGCGGCTGCAACGACCGATCCTGGTGATGCAGCCCAACAAGACCCTGGCGGCCCAGTTCGCCAACGAGCTCCGGCACTTCTTCCCGGAGAACGCCGTGGAGTACTTCGTCTCCTACTACGACTACTACCAACCCGAGGCCTACGTCCCGCAGACCGACACCTACATCGAGAAGGACTCCTCCCTGAACGAGGAGGTCGAGCGGCTCCGGCACTCGGCCACCAACTCCCTGCTGACGAGGCGGGACGTCGTCGTGGTCGCCACCGTGTCGGCGATCTACGGTCTGGGCACGCCGCAGGAGTACGTGGATCGGATGGTCCGACTCCGGGTGGGGGAGGAGCGGGACCGGGACGGTCTGCTGCGCGAGCTGGTGGGCATCCACTACGCGCGCAACGACCTCTCTGGCGCCCGCGGCACGTTCCGGGTGCGGGGGGACACCCTCGAGGTGTTCCCGATGTACGAGGAGCTGGCGGTGCGGGTCGAGTTCTTCGGCGACGAGATCGAGAACCTGTCCACCCTGCACCCGCTGACCGGGGAGGTCGTCACCGACCGTGACCAGGAGGTCTATCTCTTCCCGGCCAGCCACTACGCCGCCGGACCCGACCGGATGGAGCGGGCCATCGGGGGCATCGAGGCCGAGCTCGCTGAGCGGCTGACCGAGCTGGAGCAGCAGCAGCGGCTGCTGGAGGCCCAGCGACTGCGGATGCGGACGTCGTACGACATCGAGATGATGCGCCAGATCGGCACCTGCTCCGGCATCGAGAACTACTCGCGCCACATCGACGGCCGCGGCCCGGGGACGGCGCCGAACTGCCTGCTCGACTACTTCCCAGAGGACTTCCTGCTGGTCATCGACGAGTCCCACGTGACCGTGCCGCAGATCGGCGGGATGTACGAGGGCGACATGTCCCGCAAGCGCACCCTGGTCGACCACGGCTTCCGGTTGCCCAGCGCGATGGACAACCGGCCCCTGCGGTTCGAGG
Source organism: uncultured Actinomycetota bacterium (assembly GCA_963794405.1). GTDB lineage: Bacteria > Actinomycetota > Actinomycetes > Propionibacteriales > Propionibacteriaceae > Microlunatus. The sequence continues at coordinate 455,283 of CAWCDP010000009.1, read as the reverse complement.
AGTTCGTCGACCGGATCGGCCAGACGATCTACCTGTCCGCCACCCCGGGCAACTACGAGCTGGCGAAGTCGGACGGCTACGTCGAGCAGCTGATCAGGCCGACCGGGCTGATCGATCCCGAGGTCATCGTCAAGCCCACCCAGGGCCAGATCGACGACCTGATGGCCGAGATCCGGCTGCGCGCCGACCGCAACGAGCGGGTGCTGGTCACCACCTTGACCAAGAAGATGGCCGAGGACCTCACCGACTACCTGCTCGAGCACCAGATCCGCACCCGCTACCTGCACTCGGAGGTGGACACCCTCCAACGGATCCAGCTGCTGCGGGAGCTGCGGATGGGGGAGTACGACGTCCTCGTCGGCATCAACCTGCTGCGGGAGGGACTGGACCTGCCCGAGGTGTCCCTGGTCTCCATCCTGGACGCCGACAAGGAGGGCTTCCTCCGGAGCGCGAAGAGCCTCATCCAGACCATCGGGCGCGCGGCCCGGAACGTGTCCGGCCAGGTGCACATGTATGCCGACAAGATCACCGACTCGATGGAGGCGGCGATCGAGGAGACCAACCGTCGACGCGAGAAGCAGGTGGCCTACAACCTGGCCAACGGCATCGACCCGACCCCGCTGCGGAAGAAGATCGCCGACATCACCGATCTGCTGGCGCGTGAGGACGCGGACACCGACGAGCTGTTCAGTGGCCGCAACGGGCGGAAGCAGAAGACGATGGTGCCGAGCCTGGGGATGAAGGACGCGAGCAAGACCGCCCGCAACCTCGCCGGCATCCCGGCGGGCGACCTGGCCGACCTGATCCAGGACCTGACGGCCCAGATGCACGCCGCGGCCACCGACCTGCAGTTCGAGGTCGCGGCCCGGCTGCGTGATGAGATCTCGGACCTGAAGAAGGAGCTGCGGCAAATGGTGGAGGCGAGTAGGTAGTCGGGGGTGCGGGTGGCGTCGTGACCTGAGTCTCGCCCACCTCGCTCCGCAGGCTCCGCTCGAAACGCCCGACCACACCCTGACTCGGCTCACGGACGCCACCCGCACAGCGACGACCCCGGTGGTTGGCTTGATCCGGTGCTCCTCGAGTGCGAAGGGACCGGCGTCGTCGCGACCACTATGAACGGAAGATTTCCTTGGGTGAGGATTGGCTGAGACACTGGTGGTCGGAGGGGAGTATTCCTCACGCGTCGTGTCGTCACCACGGACGCCCCGATGACTCACGTCGCTGTTGACTCTTGAGTCGGTCTGGGGGGATCCCGGTGCGACGGCTGGCCTAAGGTGGCCGGTGGAAGAGACCTCCGAGACCTTTGCCGTCCTCGGACCCTAGTCTCGGAAGGGGCACTTCACGCCCATGGATGTTCATCTGTACACCTGGGTCATCACGGTCGTGGTGATGATCGCTGTGCTGGGTATCGACCTCCTCATCATCGGTCGACGTCCGCACGAGCCGTCGATGAAGGAAGCCGGCATCGCCGTCACCGTCTTCGTCGGTCTCGCGATCCTCTTCGGGCTGGGGGTCTGGGCCACCGCGGGTCCCCGTTACGCAGGGGAGTTCTTCGCCGGCTGGCTGACCGAATACAGCCTGTCGATCGACAACCTGTTCATCTTCGTCATCATCATGGGCGCGATGAAGGTGCCGCGGCACCTGCAGCAGTTCGCCTTGATGGTCGGCATCATCTTGGCCCTGGTGTTCCGCGGCATCTTCATCGCCCTCGGTGCGGCGGCGATCAACCGGTTCTCCTGGATCTTCTTCCTGTTCGGTGCGTTCCTGATCTTCACCGCCGTCAAGCTGGTGATCGACTACCGGAACCATGATGACGCCGACGACGACGTTCCTCCGAACAACGCCGCCATGCGGTTCGTGAAGAAGCACTTCAAGTCGGTCGACGAGTACCACGGCACCAAGCTGACGGTGAGCCGGGATGGGGCCCGCTACATCACCCCGATGCTGTTCGTCATCGTGGCTCTCGGCTCGACCGACCTGCTGTTCGCCTTGGACTCGATCCCGGCGATCTACGGTCTGACGCAGGAGCCGTACCTGGTCTTCACCGCGAACGTGTTCGCGTTGATGGGTCTGCGCCAGCTGTACTTCCTGATCGGCGGACTGCTGAAGCGCCTGGTCTACCTGTCCATCGGGCTGTCGGTGATCCTGGCCTTCATCGGTGTGAAGCTGATCCTGCACGCGCTGCACCACTATCACCTGGCCGACTGGGCGCCCTGGGACGGGGAGATCCCGATCTGGGTGTCGCTCACGGTCATCGTCGTCACTCTGCTGATCACCACCGTGGCCAGCCTGGTCAAGAGCAAGTACGACGACGATCGGCGTCCGGCCACCGAGGTGTCCGCGACCGAGGCCAACGACAGCTGAGCCCGTACGGGGCCTGATCCACCCCGCCTGATCGCGAAGTGAGCGCGGAAACGCCGACTCCGTGAGTGCTCGAGCACTCACGGAGTCGGCGTTCTCAGTTTGCTGAGTGGCTCAGGCGGCGGACGCCACCCGATCCTCCGCGGCCGGGGCGAGCGCCGACCGGACGATCTCGGAGACGTCCGTCATCGGCCGTACGTCGATCGCGGCGAGCACCTCTGCCGGCACCTCGTCGAGATCGGGCTCGTTGCGCTGCGGCACGAACACGGTGGTGAGACCGGCCCGCTGGGCGGCGAGCAGCTTCTGCTTCACCCCGCCGATCGGCAGCACCCGACCGTTCAGGGTGACCTCTCCGGTCATTCCGACGTCGGACCGCACGGGACGCCCGGTGGCCATCGACACCAGGGCTGTGACCATCGTGACGCCGGCCGAGGGACCGTCCTTCGGCACCGCACCCGCGGGAACGTGGACGTGGATGTCACAATCCAGCGCCGCGCGGTCGGTGATGCCCAGCTCCTCGGCGTGAGCCCGCACGTAGCTCCACGCGATCTGCGCCGACTCCTTCATCACGTCGCCGAGCTGTCCGGTGAGGGTCAGGCTCCCGCGCCGGCGTTCGGTGGTCGAACCGACAGCCGTGGGGGCGTCGGCGGCCGCCTCGATGAACAGCACGTCGCCACCGAGGCCGGTGACGGCGAGTCCCGTGGCCACGCCGGGCACCGAGGTGCGCTCGTGCGCCTCGGGGGTGAACCGCGGCCGGCCGAGGAAGCGCTTCAGGTTGTCGTCGGCGACGACGACCTTCACCGGTTCGGGCTCCTCAGCTGCCTCCTGTGCCGCCAACTCGGTCGCCGCTTTGCGCAGCGCCTTGGCCAGCAGCCGCTCCAGCTGTCGTACGCCGGGTTCGCGGGTGTAGTTCGCCGCGATCTCGCGCAGCGCCCCATCCGTGATCTCCACCTCGTCGGCGGTCAGTGCCGCCAGCTCCTGCTGCTTGGGCAGCAGGTAGTCCCGGGCGATGGCGATCTTGTCGTCCTCGGTGTAGCCGTCGAGGCTGACCAGCTCCATCCGGTCCAGCAGCGGCTGGGGGATGGACTCGAGCACGTTGGCGGTGGCCAGGAAGACCACGTCGGACAGGTCGAGGTCGACCTCCAGGTAGTGATCCCGGAACGTGTGGTTCTGCGCCGGATCGAGCACCTCCAGCAGCGCCGCGCTCGGATCGCCGCGGTAGTCCGAGCCGACCTTGTCGATCTCGTCCAACAGCACGACCGGGTTCATCGATCCGGCCTCGGTGATGGCGCGGACGATCCGGCCGGGCAGGGCACCGACGTAGGTCCGTCGGTGACCGCGGATCTCGGCCTCGTCCCGGACACCGCCGAGGGCGACGCGGACGAACTTGCGACCGAGTGCCCGGGCGACCGACTCACCGAGCGAGGTCTTGCCCACGCCGGGAGGACCGACCAGAGCCAGCACCGCGCCCGAGCCGCGGCCGCCGACCACCTCCAGTCCGCGACGCGCCCGACGGGAACGGATCGCCAGGTACTCCACGATCCTCTCCTTGACGTCGTCCAGGCCGTGGTGGTCGGCATCCAGCACTGCTCGGGCGGCGACGATGTCGTCGGAATCGGTCGTGGTGGTGCCCCACGGGATGTCCAGGACGGTGTCCAGCCAGGTGCGCAGGTAGCCGGCCTCGGGGCTCTGGTCGCTGCCGCGTTCGAGCTTGCCGACTTCCCGTAGCGCTGCCTTGCGCACCTCTTCGGGGAGGTCCGCCTCCTCGACCCGGGTGCGGTAGTCCTGCGCGCCGTCGGGCTCGTCCTCGCCCAGCTCCTTGCGGATGGCGTTGAGCTGCTGGCGAAGCAGGAACTCCCGCTGGCTCTTGTCCATCCCCTCGCGGACGTCCTCGGCGATCTTGTCGTTGACCTCGATCTCGGCGAGGTGGTCCTTGGTCCAGCCGATCAGCGCGGTCAGGCGCTCGGCCACGTCGGGCGTTTCGAGCAGGTGCATCTTCTGCTCATCCGAGAGGTACGGGGCGTAACCGGCCAGATCGGCCAGGTTGGATGCGTCGGTGACCCGGTTGACCGTCTCGATCACCTGCCACGCGTCGCGGCGCTGCAGCGACGCGATCACCAGTGACTTGTACTCAGCGGCCAGCGTGCGGACGGCGTCGGACTCGGCCGCGTCCTCGAGGACGTCCTCGGCTTCGACCCACAGGGCCGCACCGGGACCGGTCACCCCTGAGCCGATCTTGACCCGCCGCTCGGCGCGGATCACCGCGGCCGGCTGCCCGGTGGCCAGGCGGCCGAGCTGGACGATGGTGGCCACCACGCCGTACGTGGCGTAGCGGTCCTCCAGGCGAGGGGCCACCAACAACTCGCTGTCGCTGCTGGCCTGAGCCGCGTCCACCGCCGCCTGGGAGGTGTCGTCGAGCTCGATCGGCACGACCATGCCGGGAAGGACGACCAGGTCGGTGAGGAAGAGTACGGGAAGTTGCGTCGTCGTCATGCTGAAGCCTCCAGGATCGAAAGTCGCTCCTAGGGTTGAGCGACATCCACTCAAGGCTGACGGCGACCAGTTTGTTCCGCGTTCACCGTGGGCGAACAGGGCCGTGTGTTGTTCCCGCCGAACTGGTCTCGTCCCCGGTGACGGAGGCCGAGGCGTCACCGAGCTGTCCGGACACTGATGCCGTTCGAGATCGGCGTTCAACCGTCGTTGCCGGCGAGATGCCGCGGGCGGGTCTTGTGAGAATCGGACCGATTGAACCCGCGGGGTCCGCCGGATCGACCGGTCGGTCGTCGCGCCGAAGCATGAGCCTGTCTCTCACTCGGGGTCTCATGTCGGCTGGATGGCGCGGCGGGAATCGCCCCGCCGCGCTGCGATCAAGGGGTCGAGCCGTGGGCGCTCAGGCTTGGTGCTGGCGCGTACGAGCGAAGGGTCGCTGCGGGTCGTTGGGCGGTGAAGGCTCCCCGCAGGATCGTCCGGTACACCGTGGACCGGCTGACGCTGAACAGCTCCGCCAGCTCAGCCGACGTGTAGTCACCCCGAGCGTTCAGCTCCACCAGGTGCCTGGACTGCATCGTGCTCAGCTTCGGCTGCTTCCCTCGCAGCCGTCCCTTCGCCTTCGCCACCCGCATCCCCTCCCGAGTGCGCATGCTGATCAGATCTGCCTCGAACTCGGCCACCATCGCCAACACGTTGAACAGCAGCCGCCCCATCGGATCGGTCGGATCATGGATCGACCCGCCCAGACTGAGTCGCACGTTTCGCTGGGTGAGCTCGTTGAGGATGTCCCGGGCGTCGGGGACAGACCTCGCCAGTCGGTCGAGCTTCGTGACGACCAGCGTGTCCCCGTCGTGACAGGCCGCGAGGGCGAGCCGCAATCCGGGGCGGTCACGGTTGGTCCCGGTCAGGCCGTGGTCGACGTAGATTCGGTCATCGCCAACGCCGAGCTTGGCAAGACTGTTGCGCTGCGCGGTCAGATCCTGATGTTCTGTGGACACCCGCGCGTAGCCCACCAGGAGTTGATTCATCATCCCGGTCTGACAGACCCGGGGTATCGCCGTCAACCCCGGAAAGTGATCTTCAAGTGTTCGGTGAACCGACGGCTTGCGGTGCACCGTCGGGTCCGGGGGGGGGGGGGCACGCTGGCCGCCACCGGTTGCTGAACGCGTCGCCGGCGACCGCCTCAACTGTCCGCCGAGAACGGCATGGCCAACCGGCCCCCTGCGTGTCGCAGAAGACCCCGGGACAACCCCACCGACACATACTGGACACGTGTCCTGCTCTTCTTTGGTACGAAGCCCTTGACTGGGCTCGCCGGTGCCGACGACTTTGCGCCTGCAGCCACTGGACGAGACATGAGTTGTTAGGTGGAAATGCCGATGCGCGGGACCCCTGGCCGACCTGATCATGGATGGCGCCACGAAAAGCAAGGCGGTACGTCAAGCACCGTGGCAACGGCTGGTATCGCAGTGAGGCGAGCGTGGAAGACAACTTCGAAGGAGGAGTCGTGTCGCAGGAAGAGACGAACAAGGAACTTGTTCGGCGCTATTTCAATGAGCGGTGGAACACTCGCAACTACAGCGTGGTCGACGAGCTCAACGGCACTGGAGCCACCGCCGTCAAGGAACACAAGGCGATGCTGGCCGAGGTGAATGGGCTGCTCAGCGAGTCACACCTGACCGTCGGCGACATGATCGCTGAGGATGAGCGAGTCGCCTTGCACTGGACGCTTGATGCGGTGCTACGGGAGGGATACAGCGGGGCTGCAGGCTCGCCCGGTGATCACGTCACCTACTCGGGAATCGCGATGCTGCGGATCGCGGATGGCAAGATCATGGATGACATCGCGTACAGCGACGGCTTCGGCAAGTTGACGAGTTGAGACCGGCGAGCCGAGGAGCTGGCGGCGAGGGGCTGGCGGCGAGGGGCTGGACGCGCCGGCCATGGCGGTGAATGCTCGGTCCAAAGGGAGATTGAAGCCGACAGACAGGCCGAGGGACTGGCCCACCATACGGTAAGTAGGGCGCCGGCTCGGTGGCGTCGGGTCCGCTCGCCTGGTCACCAGGGGTCGCGTCACCCTCACCCGGCACAACGTCGACAAAGAGGCCGAGTGCTGGATCGAGTTCACTTTGGTTAAGGGCAGGCGCATCGACGTCTGCGAGGTTCTGGCTACTGGCGAACAAGGAGTTGATTGACATGTCTGCGCAGGAGAACAAGGCCCAGTTCCTCCAGTACTTCGAGGACGTCTGGGGTGGCAAGTACCCCGAAGATGACGAGTGGCTCGGAGGGATTCACGCCGCGTTCCCCGACTTCAAGATCACCCCTGACAAGGTGCTGGCCGCCGAGGACGACCATGTTGTCATCATGTTCACCGTGACCGGCACTTTCCGAGGTGACTACAAGGGCACCCCTGCCACAGGCGACCCCATCACCTTTCGGGGGGCGACGATGGCGCGGATGGAGAACGGCTACCCCATCGGCGAGTTCGCCGTCGCCGAGAAGTTGTGTTATGAGATTGGGATCTTCGGCTAGGACTGGTGCAGAAGCCCCGGCTGCGACGACCGGTCCCTATCCGAACATCGTCACGACCTCGAAGCACGCCGTATTCTTCAAGATTAGAGCGTCTTCAGCGATCGGAACAGGCTTGGCATCCGGGAAGCGTTGCGATCGGGCCGGCCCAATGGACGGCGGCAGGCAATGGGTGCCTGGATGCTTAGCCTGATTTGGGTGCGGTGACCACGGTCACTGGGACCTTGAACTTGCGCTTCACCTTGTGAGGCAGGTCTTGAGCCAGCCAGCGTGACACGCCACTGGGAAGCGTGGACAGGATGATCTCGTCGCATTGGCGCCGGTGGAGCGCGTCCTCGATCGCCTTCAGAGGGTTCGGGTCACCAACCGTCCCATCCGCTGCCGCACCGAGTTGTCGCAACTGACCGAGAGCGAAGTCGAGTCGGCTTCGAGCGTGGTCATAGTCAGCTTCTACGACCCGTTGCGAGTTGTCAGGGGGTGGCAGCGCGGTGCCAAGACTGCGGCCCAACATCTCCATGGTGCTTTCACGCTGGGCATGGGGGGTGGCTGGGACGAGCAGGGTGAACTCGCAGGGACCTCGATTCATCCGATCGCGAATCGTTTGAAGAAGTCGGGGCCCGCCGAGGGTTTGATTGGCCACCACGAGTACGCGAGACATCTGCGCCACCTTCTGTTGTGTCGATAGGGAACTACGACCACGAGCACCGTGCGTCTGTCGTCGATGTGCAGGTGCCGACCGTGCAAATGAGGAGGAGCTGCTTCCAAGATCACCAGGCGAGCCATTAGCGGGTTGCGGAGCAGCGCTCGCGCGATCTAGCCGCCGCCCATGGAGCCGGTGTACCGGGAGTCCCAAAGCTGAACGGTCTTCTCCTGTCCGCAGAGCAGGCAGCATTGGAATCTGATCTCTTCGTTGCTGACCCAGTGCCAGCGATGGCGGCCCAGCCGGCAGCCGAGTGGTCGCCCGGTGGTGAGTGTCATGGTGTGCTCCTCATGGGGGTGCCCTGATGCGGCGAGTGCGGTGCGCAGCGCCCAGGCGTGGGCAAGCAGATGCGCGGAGTGGCGGACCTGCTGCGACAGGGGCATGTCGTACAGCTCGGCAATGAACTCCAGGGCGTACCGCTGCCGGTTCTCGGGCGGCAGGACGTGGGCCGCAGCCTCTGCTGCCCGGCAGCACCACGGATTTGCCCTGTGCGTGGTCATGTCGGCTCTCCTAGCGGTCGGAACCGCGGTGCCGGCGTCGGCCGGTACGCCCGGGCGAGCGCGGCCTCGGCGGATTCGGCTCCCGTGGCGGTCAGCCGGTAGTAGCGTCGCGCCGGCCGCCCGGCCACCCGAGGGTTGATGTCCTCCCACCGCGAAGACAGCCAGCCAAGCCCCTCCAGGCGGGCCAGGATCGGATGGACGGTGCCGCTCGGCAGACCGGCCGCCGTCCCGATTTCCACTCCGTACAGCTCAGCGGTGGGGTCGGCCAGCAGGGCCTGCAGCACGAGCTGGGTGGGGATCGTCATCCGGATCTTGGTCGAAGGCACACTTGAACTCTACCAAGCCCCCTAGGTAGAGATCAAGGCACATGACCGAGAGTTTTCTGCTGCCGATGCCGCGTCCCGACCTCACCGGCCGCAGCACCGCTGATCCAGACAATTCCCAAGCACCCTCAGCGGACGGTCCGCTTGCGACGAAATCCGATCCTCGGAGGACCGACCGCTAGCGGGCAGGGTGAGGAGAGGTCAGCCGCTGAGTTGGATGCTGGTGTGGCGGCGGACGGCGTGTTCCCAGGTCGGGACGATGGAGGTGCCTTCCTTGAGGTCGCGGAGCAGCTGCTCGTAGGTGTGGGCGACGATGAACGCCTGGCTCTGCCGAACGGGGTCGATGCCTTGCACACGCACATACTGCTCAGGCACCGGAAGGTCAGAGAGCGTGTTGTCTGACCCTCGGGCTCCTTGCAGGTTGAGGGGCTGGACCTGCAGGTGCCCGCTCGGCGCGGTGATGCGGATCTCGCCGTCGGTTCCCAGGATCTCCCACAGCAGGTTGGTGCCCCGCCATCGTCCGCCGCGGTAGTGGCCGGTGAGCACCGCACCGGTGGGAGTGCGGCCGGAGAACCAGACCTGGTCGGCTGCGGTCATCGGCACGAGGAGGTCGGCGTCGGTGTTGCGGACCTGGGTGCGCCGGGTGGCTTGCAGGACGTTCAGGTCGTGGGGTTCGCCGAACACCAACGACAGCGCGTCCAGTGCGTGCCCGAACGCGATGGAGCGCATCGTGGCGCCGTTGCTCTCCGCCAGCAGGTACTCGTCAACGGCAGCGGTGTCGGGTCCCCAGTACCCGCCGGAGCCGACCAGCGTCGAGGACAGCACCTCACCGACGTAACCGTCGGCGATGAGGTCGCGCAGGTAGACCACGGGCGGGTTGAACCTGGCTTGCAGGCCGACTGCGGTCCGGGCGCCGAGTGCCGCGGCTTGGGCGGTCAAGGCCTGGGCTTCGGCGGTGTCGACGGCCAACGGCCATTCGCTGAAGATGATCTTGCCGGAGCCGAGCACGGCGGAGATCGCGGCGGCGTGCAGCGGCACCCGGACCGAGACCACGACCAGGTCGATGCTGTCGTGGGCGGCGAGCTCGGCGGCGCTGGCGAAGGCGTGGGGGATGCCGTGGCGTGCGGCGGCGATCCTGGCTGACTGGTGGGAGCTGGCGCTTACGCCGCGGATCTCGTAGCCGGGGACGGCGCGGAGGGCGGGCAGGTGGGCGGTCTCGGCCCAGCTGTCGGGTGAGGCTCCCAGGCCGATGATGCCGACGCCGACCGGCGCGCCGGCGCGGACCCGGTCGGCGATCGTCGAGGCGGTGGTGTTCTGAGTAGCGGTGGTGTTCGGAGTGCTCATATGGGGTCCGTTCAGGTGCGGAGCAGCTCGGGCTGCCAGTCGGCGGGGGGTTGGTGGTGGAGGTCGAGGTAGGCCTGGGCCAGGACGGTCGGGTCGAAGCGTTCCTCGCCTCCGCCGATGTGTCCGGTGATGGTGACGCTGGTGGCGTGCACACCGGTGCCGGCGAGCTGGGCGTGGAGGGTCTGCACGTAGGCGCGGAGTGCGGCCTTGCCAACAGATAGGGACGCGTACTGCGGCGAGGGTTCCAGGGCGAGCCCGCCGCCGGTGAACAGGAGGCTGCCGCGGCTGTCCCGTAACGCCGGGTGGACGGTCTCGGCGGCGACCTTGGCGCCCAGGACGTTGACCGCGAAGGCGTGGGCCCAGCCGTCGTCGTCGCCGTCGGTCGGGGTGTCGGGTCGCAGCACGGCGGCGTTGTAGATCAGCACGTCGGGGGCGCCGAGGTCGGTAATCGCGGATTGGATGGCGGCCCGGAGCTGGCCGGGTTCCGCGGCATCGGCAATGTACCCGCGGGCGGCCCGTACAGGCGTATCGAGTGCGGCGACATAGCTGTCGAGTCGGGCGGCGTCGCGGCCCAGCAGGGCCACCGGGTGGCCGGCGTTCGCGAAGGTCCGCGCCAGCGCCAGGCCGAGACCGGGCCCGACACCGACGATCACGGCAGTTCCCAGCGTCATCGAATATTCCTTTCTCAGGGGTGTGGACGTTGCCGGTTACGGGTTCAGCCACGCTGCGGCAGCAGCTGCAGCGTTGCCGTCGAGCCGGCCGCGCGGTTGATGTTGTAGGCGGGGCGATGGCGGTACTTCCGGCGGTACTCGGCCTCGATCGCCGACTGGTCCAACCCGGATGCGTGGTGGAAGGTGACGTCGAATCTGGCGTCGCCCACCCGGAGCCGGCCGGTGCCGCGGTTCTTCGCGGCCCGGAACCATGGCTTGTCTGGCCCGTCGGTGGATCGGATGAACACCGCCCCATCTACCACGACCGTCCAGATCGTCCGGCCCTCGCTCAGCGTGCCGTCCCCCCGGAGTCGAGGACACGTGCACCTCCTCGATCGCTGAGATCGCGGCAAGCTCGTCTGCGGTCCAGTGAGGAACGTCTGCGGTCCAGTGGGGAACGTTGGCGGTCATCGTGAGGCTCCTGTGGGGCTAGCGCGGACGGATCTGCCGAGCGCCCGGCCGGACGGTGGGTCGGCAGCGGACTGTCAGCTGTGGGTGGCGTTGGTGAGGGTGTGGCGGTGGGTGGTCCAGACCACCAGGGCGATGGTGAGGGCGGCGGCGCCGCCGAGGAGGACGGCCGTCCAGCCGCCGGCCTGCCACAGCACCCCGGCCAGGGCCGAGCCGATCGCGCCGCCGATGAAGTTGCCGGTGACGAAGGCGGTGTTCATCCGGCTGCGGGTTGCGGGGTTGATGCTGAGCAGCCGGGTCTGGTTGAGGATCAGACTGGCCTGAGCGGCGATGTCGAAGGCGAGGATCGCGATCAGCAGCACCACGATCGAGGTCTGGCCCACCCAGGCCAGCACCAGGGAGGCCAGGGCGAGAGCCAGTGCCGCACCGGTGACCGGTACCGACAGGCCACGGTCGTGGAGCCGGCCGGCGCCGCGGGCGACCAGGGCACCAGCAAGGCCGGCCAGGCCGACGAGCCCGATCGCGGAGACGGAGTAGCCGAACGGTGGCGCACTGAGCAGGAACGTCATGGCGGTCCAGAACAAAGAGAAGGTCCCGAAGGTCGCTGCGCCGAGGATCAGGGTGACCGGCACCGCCCGGTGGCTGCCGACGGCCTGGAACACCGACCGCAGTAGCGCCGGGTACGACATGGCCGGGCGTGGCGGCAGGGTGGGAATGGCTCGCGCCAAGATGACGGCGAGGACCCAGGCGATGACGGCGGCCAGCACGTAGATGGCCCGCCAGCCGAACTGGTCGGCGACCAGGCCACTGATCGTGCGAGACAACAAGATCCCGATCAGCACACCCGCGGCGATGGTGCCGACCACCCGCCCCCGTTTGTTCGGGTCGGCCAGCTCACTGGCCAGCGGGATGAGCAGCTGGGCGCCGACCGCGGTGAGACCGACCAGCAGCAGCGCGGCGAACAAGACCGCCCACGTCGGTGCCAGCGCGGCCCCGGCCAGGGCCAGCCCCGAGGCGGCGAGCACGACCGGGATGAGCCGGCGCCGGTTCAACAGGTCCCCCAACGGCACCAGCAGGAAGACCCCGACGGCGTAGCCGATCTGGGTGACGGTGACCAGCAGCCCGGCCACCGCGGCGGGCACCCCGAGGGAAGCGGCGATCTCCTCCAACAGCGGCTGCGCCCAGTACAGGTTGCCGACCGCGGCGCCGCCGGCCACAGCGAACAGCAGCGTCATCGGCCCCGTCATCCGACGGGACGACCCGCTGGTGGAGCCGGTGATCGGTGGTGGTGCTGGAGTCGTCATGGTGCCTTCCCGGGGTGTGACGGGCGTACGGTCTGGTGCGCCTGGAACCAGTTCACCGCGGATCAGCACCAGGGTGGGAGACCGGATCTGTCCCAGGTACCGGCGGAACCAGGTACTGACAGGGCACCCCTGACCGGGACGACCGACCGTAGGCTCGGAGTCATGGACCGGTCCTCGGAGATCCGCGACTTCCTCACCTCGCGGCGTGCCCGGGTCACCCCCGAGCAGGCAGGGGTGCCGACCTTCGCCGGCGTCCGGCGAGTCCCAGGGCTGCGACGCGAAGAGGTTGCGCACGCCGCCGGGATCAGCGTCGACTACTACAACCGGCTCGAGCGCGGGAAAGACCACCACCGCCTCACCCGAGATCCTCGACGCCATCGCCCGCACCCTGCAGCTGGACCCGACCGAACACGACCACCTGTTCGACCTGTTTGCCACCACCCGCCGCCCATCCGGCCGGTCCAGCCGACGCGGCCCGGCAGCTGACGGTCCGCCCGACCCTGCAGCGGGTGCTCGACGGGCTCGACATGCCGGCCTTCGTCGAGAGCCCCCGGCTGGACATCCTGGCCGCCAACCACCTCGGCCGGGCTCTCTACACCTGGCCCGGCGAGGACACCCGGGTGCCGTTCAACGTGGCCCGCTACCTGTTCCTCGACTCCCGCGCGGCCGAGTTCTACCCCGACTGGGAGTCAATGGCGCGTAACCAGGTCGCGCTGTTGCGGACCGAGACCGGCCGCGACCCGTCCCATCCTGAGCTAATCCAGCTGATCGGGGAGCTGTCCACGCAGTCGGACCGCTTTCGTACCCTGTGGGCGGCCCACGACGTCCGCAAGTACCGCGAAGGACCCAAACGGTTCCGCCACCCGATCGTCGGCGACCTCGAGTTCATCGGCGAATCCCTGGACGTGTCCAGCACCCCCGGCCTGACCGTCCTCGCCTACACCGTCGAACCCGGCTCGGCCACCGCCGAAGCCATGACACTGCTGGCCAGCTGGGCCGCCAGCCCACCAGACCGCCAACCCCGACCCGCCACAGCGGACCCAGCCGACGATCGTAAGGCCAGCGGCCCGCCGCATCGGTGACCCGACCAGATCACCCTCGCCACAGCCGGCTTCACGATCCCCGAGGCGTGACCCGCAAGATCGCGCCGCTCTGAAAGTCCCCATTCGAAAGGAAAACCCATGAACAAGCGTCACCTGGGCACCTCCGACCTGGAAGTGTCCGACATCGGCTTCGGCTGCATGAGCCTGACGAATCTGGACCAGGCCAGAGACGTCCTCACCGCCGCCCTCGACGCCGGCGTCACCCTCTTCGACACCGCCGAGGTCTACGGCGCCCACGAGAACGAGAAGCTCGTCGGCGAGGTCCTGCAACCCGTCCGTGACCAGGTGAAGATCGCCACCAAGTTCGGCTTCAACGTCAACAACGGACTTCAGGGCCTCAACTCACAGCCCGACCACATCCGCGAGGTCGTCGACGGCTCCCTCACCCGGTTGCGTATCGAGAAGATCGACCTGCTCTACCAGCACCGCCTCGACCCCGATGTGCCCATCGAAGAGACCGCCGGCGCCGTCCGCGAGCTGATCCTCGCCGGCAAGGTCGGCCATTTCGGCCTGTCCGAGGTCGGCGTCGACATCATCCGGCGCGCCCACGCCGAGCAACCCGTCACCGCGCTGCAGTCGGAGTACTCGCTGTGGTGGCGCGAAGCCGAAGCCGAGATCCTGCCGGTGCTCGAGGCGCTCGGCATCGGCTTCGTACCCTTCAGCCCCCTCGGCAAGGGCTTCTTGACCGGCACCATCGCCACAGCTGCAGACGTGGCCGGCAAGACCACGGCGATCTTCCCCCGCTTCAACGACGACACCCTCACCCAGCACCAAGACCTCGTCACCAAGGTGACTGAGATCGCCGACCGGCACCACTGCAGCCCCGGACAAGTTGCGCTCGCCTGGATCATCAGCACCCGGCCCTACGCTTGCCCGATCCCCGGCACCAGCAAGGCCGAGCGTGCCGCCGAGAACTCCCGCGCCGCCGACGTCCACCTCACCGACGCCGACATCCAGGAGCTGAACCAGACCTCCGCACAGTTCCAGGTCGACCCCATCCGCTACCCCGAGCACATGCAGAAGATGGTCAACCGCTGACCGGAATCCAACACCAGCGAGCGCTTCTCGCAGACGGTGGTCGAGCGTCACGGCTGAGACGCCGACCGCCCGCTGAGCGGTGCCCGCAAGAGGGTCCGCTTGCGACGAAATCCGATCCTCGGAGGACCGACGGCATAGGGGCATGATCTCAAGGCTTGCGACCACCGTTTGGTCTTCATGACTCCTGCTGCTCCCCACGCAGCGGCGGTAAGTGAGCGATCGCGCGCTTCGGCCGTGGCGGAGTCCTCGACGAGGCCTCCCGAGCGAGCCTGATTCTGGTGATCGCCCAGTGCGCCTTGGCTGTCGGCAGCTCAGACGTCACCGACGGCGCCGTCAACACGGCGGCAGCCATGGCTGGGTTCCTGTTGTTCGTCTTGCCCGCCGAGATTCCAGGCGGCGGCAGAGGAGGTGATGACGCCGGTCTGCTCGATTGCGACCGCGCTCGCGCTGCCTGCCATCGCGATCTTCATCGCATCTCCCGCTGCACGACGGGCCGCGGGAAGCCCGGATCGGTGCCACGGTTTCAGCGATTCTGCAAGCGGCCGAGGATGAGAACCGTGGGTAACCACCGTGTTAAGCGAGCTCCTGACGATCGGCAGCGTTGAAGGAGCGCAGGTCTTCGAATCGGCCCTGTTGGACCTTGAGAACCCATTCGGGATCGCTGAGCAGTGCGCGTCCGACAGCGACGAGATCGAACTGCCCGTCCTTGAACTGATCCAGCAGCTGATCCAGCGGCACCGTGCGGGCGCGGCCTCCGGTGGTGTAGGCAGTCATGAGGTCGCCGTCGAGACCCACCCCTCCGACGGTGATCGTGGGTTTGGTGGTGATCTTCTTGACCCAGCCGGCTAAGCCGAGGGGCGAGTCGGGGAAGGCAGCCTCGAAGTGCCTTCTGGTGGAGGCGTGGAAGGCGTCCACACCCGCGGCGAGCAGAGGTGTCAGCAGTGCTTCCAGCTCGTGCGGCGTCTGGGCCAGGCGGGCGTGGTAATCACCAGCCTTCCAGTTCGAGAGGCGGAAGATGATGGGGAAGGCAGCGCTGGTAGCGGCCCGGCAGGCAGCGACGACTTCGGCGGCGAAGCGCGCTCGGGCAGCAGGTCCACCGCCGTAGGCGTCGGTGCGGAGGTTGGTGCCTGACCAGAGGAACTGATCGAGGAGATAGCCATGCGCTCCGTGCAGCTCGATGCCATCAAAGCCCAGGCGCTGTGCATCGGCGGCGGCCCGGGCGTAGGAGTTGACGACCTCGTCGATGTCAACGACCGACATGGCCTGGGAGTCGGTCAGGCCCGGGTAGCCACCTGACGGGCTGATCGAGCCCGTTCCGGGGTGCGGGCCGGTGCCGGGGGGACGCTGGGCGCCGCGGTGCCACAGCTGCGGCACGATCCGACCGCCGGCGGCGTGCACCGCCTCTGCCACCACTTGCCAGGCCGCCAATGCTTGCTCGCCGTAGAACCGGGGCACATCGGTACTGTCTCCGGCGGCCGCGTGATCGATGAAGGTCCCCTCGGTGACGATCAGCCCGACGTTGCCTGCAGCGCGACGGGCGTAGTACGAGGCCACGTCCGCACCGGGAACCCCTCCGGGGGAGAACTCACGTGTCATCGGAGCCATCACAAAGCGGTTGGGCAGCTGCAGGCTTCCCAGCTGGAAGGGGGTGAACAGTGGCGAGACATCAACGGTCACGGCGGCACTCCTAAAATCAGTAGATCGCGATAATCTAATGTAACAGTAAATCGCGATATGCTCTACTCATGGCCGATCTCGACATTTCGCTGATCTTCAAGGCGCTGGCGCACCCGGTGCGCCGACAGATCCTCACCTGGCTGCGTGATCCCGAGGAGTTCGAGCCCCAGGAGCATCCCGACTCGGTGGTGCACGGCATCTGCCTCAGTAGCATCCAGCACCGTGCAGGCACGTCCAGTCGATGACCTCGCAGCACATGGCCGCCCTCGAACGCGCTGAGCTGGTCAGGAGCCACCGCTTGGGGCAGTGGACGCACTACCGGCGCAATGAGGAAGTGCTGCGGCGTTTCGCGTCCCACGTCGCCAACGACCTGTAAGGGTTCGGGGGATCGTGCGAGGGTGATCGATCTCGACTTGCCTGTGGTGCAGGCCCCGATGGCGGGCGGTCCGTCCACACCGTCGCTCGCCGCTGCCGTGTCCAGTACCGGCGGGCTGGGGTTCCTGGCCGCCGGCTACAAGACTCCTGAGGCGGTGCTCGCCGACATCACCGCCACTCGCCAGCTGACCCAGCAGCCGTTCGGCGTGAACGTGTTCGCCCCCTCGGGCGGCCCAGCTGACCGCGACACGGTGGACCGTTACGCCGACCGGCTTCGGGACCAAGCGACGGCTCTTGGGGTAGTACTGGGCGACCCTCGGTTCGACGATGACCACTACCAGCAGAAGGTGGACCTGCTGGTGCGGGAGAGGGTGGCGGTGGTGTCGTTCACCTTCGGCTGCCCCGATCCCTTGATGGTGAAGCGGCTGCAGCAGGTTGGGACGTCGGTGTGGGTGACCGTCACCGATCCGCAGGAGGCTGTGCAGGCGGCCGCGGCGGGGGCGGACGCGCTCGTCGCGCAGGGGGTCGAGGCGGGCGGGCACCGCGGTTCCTTCGCCGACTCCGACCATCACGAGGATTACGGGCTCCTCGCCTTGCTCAGCCTGGTCAGCGCACGGGTGGACCTGCCGCTGATCGCCGCCGGCGGGATCGCCACCGGCTCTGCTCTGGCGGGTGTTCTCGCGGCAGGCGCCGCGGCGGCCGCGATCGGCACCGCGTTCCTCCGCTGCCCCGAAGCCGGCACCACAGCACCGCACCGGAACGCGGTAACGCAGCCCCGACGCACCGGGCTGACGCGGGCGTTCTCCGGCCGCCTCGCCCGCGGCCTGGTCAACACCTTCCAAGCCGACCACACCGCCGCCGCCCCCATCGCCTACCCGGAGCTGCACCACCTGACCACGCCATTGCGCGCCCGTGCCCGCAATAACGGCGACGCGGAGCAGATGAACCTGTGGGTGGGTCAGGCGCACGAGCTCGCCCGAGACCTATCCGCCGGGCAGCTGGTGGTCGAGCTGGCTGAAGATGCCGCTGTCGCCCTCGATCGAGCCGCCCATCAACTCACGTTGGGGAAGAAGGCCAGATGATGCTGGACGACCGGAACGTCGACCAACGAGGAGTAAGCGGCGCTCCGGCGCTTTTCCCCCGCCGGCGAAACTGCCAGCCTGGCCCCACAGAGGGGTCCCCCTGCGAACGGTGCCCTCGACTCTCAAACCAGCCAGATGTGAGGGCGGACTGTTGAACGGGCCGTCCCTGTCAGCTCCAGGCGACGCGGACAATGGAGAACAGCGCCATCTCGACGACGCTCTCGGGTCAAGCTCGTTGACTGGCTCGTCGAGGAGGAGCGTCCTGGGGTCGCCTAGAGGACTCAGTCCGGCGAAGCCGGAGGATTCTGTCAAGTTCGTCTGGTCGGGACTCCGTTCTGGGTGGCGAGGGCGTCGAGGGCGTGTTGGTAGCTGAGGGCTGCCTTGTGGAGTCGGCTGTGGCTGGTGGGGTCGAGGTGGTCGGCGATTCCGGTGGGAAGTAGTCGTTCGTGGACTCTGATGAGCAGCATCGCGGTGTGGAGTCCGTAGTCGGTCACGGTGTAGCGGTGGGTGTGCGGGACGCGTTCGATCAGACCGTGGGTGCGGAGGCGTCTCAGGTCGTAGGTCGCTGGCCGGCGGTGACGGCCTCGGGGTCTAGTCCGCGGAGTTGGCCGGCCCCGACATAGCGGAGGGCGTCGACTGCATCGTCGAGGGGGTAGGTGCGGTCGATGACCGGCGTGACCTGCCCGGTCGCGAGGAGGTCGGCCAAGGTGAGCAGGTCCTGGCGCTTCCCGACCGACGTGAAAGGCTTCAGCTGCTGACGGGTGAACCCGGACAGCACGCGCGCTTTGACGATCCGACCGTGGGGGCCGAGCCAGCGGCCGCCGTGTCCGCTGTTGGGGATGAGGGTGCCGGTGGGCGTCAGCGCTCGGCGGACATCCGCCAGGGGCTGGGCTTCCACGTTGTCGAGGACGACGTCGTAGCGCCTGTCCGTTGAGGTGAAGTCTGTGTTCGTGTAGTCGATGACGTGGTCGGCGCCGAGCGACCGGACCAGGTCGACGTTGCGAGTGCTGCAGACACCGGTCACCTCGGCGCCGAACGCCTTGGCGATCTGTACGGCGAAGGAGCCCACGCCACCCGAGGCGCCGGTGACCAGTACCGTCTGGCCCGGTCGCACGCTCGCGATGTCGCGCAATGCCTGCAACGCCGTCATGGCCGACGTGGGCACCGCCGCCGCGTCCACGACCGACAGGTTGGCAGGCACGGACACGAGGTTGTCCGCCGGGACGCACGCGTACTCCGCGAGCGTTCCAGCAGCACTCCAGCCGAACACCTCATCGCCCGGTTGCAGATCAGTGACGTCCTTGCCGACCGCTGCCACCACACCGGCGAGGTCCCGGCCAGGGATGCCGTCGCGCGGCCGCCGTAGACCGAACGCGAGCCGCACCACGTACGGCTTAGCGGTCATGACGAAGTAGTCGCCGGGATGCACCGAGGCGGCGACCACCTGGACGAGCACGCCGCCTCGGCCAGGCAGCGGTCTTTCGATCTCGGCCACTTGGAGCACCGCGGGCGGGCCGTAGCGGTGCTGGACGGCAGCTCTCATCGTCGCCGGCCCGGCCGGGCCCGCCCCCGGCACCAGGTGTGCTCCGGCATTCGATCGTTGTTCGGTTCCCACAGGAGCCTCCCCGGCCACCCCGGGCGAACGCCCAAGCGCTGCGGCGATCGCGGCTGCCTTGATCTCGCTTCCACATTATTCCTCCTCGTCGTAGGTCGATGCGGTGTCACCAGGGTCGGCTGTTCGAGCGCGCACCAGCCGGACGCCGGTCGCGAGCAGCCACACGATCCAGGCGGCGAGGCCGAGCACCCCAACGAACACGAGCGCCGAGCCGTCCGCGATCGCGAGGCTGGCCGCCCCTGCGGCCAGCAGCAGACCTCCCCCGGCCAGGCCGAGCAGACGCTGCCACCGCGGCGTCAGCCGACTCGCATGCGCCGCCAACGCAGCACCGATGAAGGTGGTGCCGAGCACCGGCAGCGCCAGCGCGAACGCTGCTGCATGCAGCTGCCAGACGAGCTCGAACGCCGGGCTCGGCTCGGCGAGCTCGCCAGCAGATAGCACGACCCCGATCCACAGAACGCTGTAGAGCGCGAAGACCGCCGAGAGAGTCGCGCCCGCGGCCACCGCGAGACGCGACCAGTCCGCGCCCGCACCGCCGCGACGCCCGACGAGTCCGTGGAGACCGGTTATGAACCCGAGCAACAGCGGCAGGTGCAGCGCCTCCTGACCGACCGCGATCGCGACCACGACCCGGTTCTGCGCATGCCAGGCGAGCACCCCCTCGATCGGGTCCCCGTAGGCGGGAGCATCGACCACGACGAACATCGCGTTCTGGATCGCCATCGACGCTGCGAGCGCGATCGCCGTCGCGCCGACAAGCCGCATCGCCGCCGCCCCGGCCGGACTCGCCCCCGGCACCGGGCGGGTTCCCGCATCTGGTCGCTGTCTGATTTCCATTAGAGCCTCCCTACGTTTCAGCCGCGACCAGCGCGACTCGTACACCGTACGTCGTACACCGTACTATGCTCGTACGCTGTACGCTTGTCAAGCCGTTCGAGGGAGCAAGGAGACGATCTGTGTCCGCGAGGAAACAACGCCAGGTCGCGTCACACCCGGGGCTGAGCAAGCAGCGGGTCGTGGTCGAGGCGATCCGGCTCGCCGACCACGAGGGGGTCGACGGCCTGAGCATGCGCCGGCTGGCTGGCGCGCTCGGCGCGGGAGCGATGTCGCTCTACCACTACGTGGCGAACAAGGAGGAGTTGCTGGACGCCATGATCGACGTCGTATTCGAGGAGATCGAGCTCCCACCCGAACAGACCGACTGGCAGTCGGCGATGCGACGGCGGGCGGTATCCGCCCGACAGGTTCTCGCACGCCACCGGTGGGCGAACGGCCTGATGGAGTCGAGAACATCGCCAGGGCCCGCGAACCTCCGCCACCACGAAGCGGTCACCGCTTGCCTGCGGAGGGCTGGCTTCCCGGTTCTGATGGCGACGCACGCCAACTGGTTGCTCGACAGCTACGTCTACGGGTTCGCCCTGCAAGAAGCCAGCCTGCCGTTCGACACCGCCGACGAGTTCGCGGACATGGCCGAGGACGTCTACCTGCCCCAGCTTCCACCTGACGAGTTCCCCCACCTCTACGAGTCCGCCGCGGCGCTCGTCGCTGCCGGCTTCGACCCGGCAGAGGAGTTCATCTTCGGCCTCGACCTCGTCCTAGCCGCCCTCGAGCCCCTGAGAGCCTCCGCATAGCAACGCTAGGGGACCGTCGCGTGGCCCTCTGCACCGCAGCTCCGATCGGCAACTGCGTGCTCCGCACAACGGTCGGCTTGCGGCGATGCCGGCGTCGGGTCGACCGACGTCTTGCGACGCACGCGAAGACCTGACGGAGCGGGTCCGGCCTGCATGGAGACTGCACACGCCCTCAACCAGGTGCTCACCGTTGTGCCCCTGCCAGCTTTCCCGGGCTGTCGGCTCGAATATGGAGGAGGTGCCCGTGCCGCCTGCCGTCTGGGCGGGTCCGCGCTGGCGTGCTGTCGTTTGGTGCAGTGCGGTGTGGGCACAATCCAGTCATGTCGGGCGGGTTTCCGGAGGCTCGTGTCGGCCAGGCCCGGCGGTTCAAACCATGAGCCGTCGGGCCGCCTCCACCGCCAAGCCCAGGCCTTTCGATCTTTCTAGCTGTAACCGTCTCCTGTGCCGGGGCTCACCTCGCACCCGAACCCACTGGTCGGAAGCCCATGCATCCACGGCCGCTGCTGGGCATAATCAGCGTTGTGAGTGACCAGGGGTTGGGGAGCGAGTCCGAGATGCAGCAGCAGATCAACGCCCTGCGGGACCAAGTCGCCATCAACGGCGCCATCATCGACGCGCTGAGAACCCGTAGCGACGTCAGCTCGCAGCGCGCCGATGACAGCGAAGCCCGCGAGGACCTCGCCCGCAACCGGGCCGATGCCAGCGAAGCCCGAGCGGATAAGGACCGGCTCCGGATCGACGACCTGGAAACCCATGTGGATATAGATCGCGAGATGATCCTGGAGCTCCAGGACGCGGGCGTGCTCCACGCCGAGCAGGTTCAGCACCGACAGGAGGCGCTGAAGACCTCCCGCAAGATCGGCGCAGCCATCGGCCTGGTCATGGCCAAGGCAGTTGTCACCGAAGAGGACGCCTTCCTCATCTTGAGGAAGGCCAGTCAGAACAGAAACCGCAAACTGCGCGACCTCGCCGATGAGCTGGCCCTCGCCGGTGACACGTCAGGTCTCCTCCGAACCTAGCCGTGCACGGGGTGGTTGACCGGCACCCTTCCGGTCTCGTCGATCCAACAAGGCGGACGAACATCCGAGGCGCGGCGGTATCACGCGCCCGCCCCCCACTGAAGAAGCCGCAGCTGCCATCCATCTCCACGCAGCCAACCGAGCCAGCCGGATCGGCCGATGAACAGGTCATCCGTCAGAGCTGCGATCACACCCGACGTTGACACCACCACCGGGTAATCGAGGACAGCCCCAGGGGTGCTGGCTATTTAATAGTGAGTCCGGTCGGCGCGGCAACGGTGGCGGAACAGTGCCCAGCCCCTGTTGGTGCCACAAGCGGAGGGGTGGTCGGTGATGCCGGACGCGAACGATCTACATCAGGATCTGGCGCCGCTGCGTGCTTCGCCAGGCGGCAAACGTCGTGAGGTCAGGCGGCCGGAAACCGGCATCAGAGGTAGCGTCAGTCACCGTCGAGGTCTTCTGGATGGGATTGGTGTGAGAACCCCATCAGCAGGAAATCTCGACGCCTACCCAGCCAGCGATGCGCCGACCTGTACACCCCCAGCTGCGAAGAGCCTCCTTCTGGTCAGGCAGGGGTGTTCTTGGGACCTCCACCGAACTTGACGCAGATCAGCAACACGATGATCGCGCCGATGATGGAGCCAATAATCCCGGCCGGCTGCAGGAACCCGGTTCCGGCATTGCTGCGAAACAGCAGGAAACCCAGGAAGCCGCCGACGAAAGAGCCGACGATGCCGAATAGGATCGTCACCGGGATGGACATGCTCTGCCTACCAGGTACGACGAGCCGCGCAACCGCGCCAGCGATCAATCCCACGACAACGAGGCTGATGATGAAGCCGAGCATTGCGGTGCCTTCCTTTGCGGATCCTGCATCGTCGTATGCCGGGATCTGGCCGACCCCACTCCAACTGTCGTCGACACCGGTCGAATGAGTAACGCGCCGAATCTACTGCAGAAAGTGATCTGCCACGTCGATCCTGGCACCGACATCCCATCGGAAACTTCGCGTCGAAAGTGTTCCCCGACTAGAAGCGTCGACGCCCACGGGTGGCGCCGCGAGCGATAACTGCGATCTCAGGCTGCTCCCAACAACCAGTCCAGGCCTCGCGGTCGTGGCCCGGTAGCGACCCAGCCCGTCGCGATGCGTTGCAGCTTCCTGGCAGGCCATCCCTCCGGCCACTGGGCTGTCGCAACGAAAAGTGACGGCCGGCCAGTCGGCTGGGATTGGCTTGGAGAACACCGACTCGTTCCCCGATGCGCCACGAGGACTCCAGCACCCCAGAAGCGCGTCTTGCGGGGAGGATGTTCCAAACGGACCGGTGTGACCGGTAGAGGGTGGTTGAGCGTGAGGTGTGAGACGTCCGCTACCCGTCAGCCGATGCGCGCGAGCCGTCCCCTGCGAGTCGACAGAGATCTCTCGGGGCAAGTGAGGCGGAGGCTCGAATAGTTCGTGCCTAGGAACGACGCCGTGCTTTGCGCCTGCGCAGGCGCAACACGGTCAACGCGACAGCCCCCGCCGCCAACACGACGCCCAGGCCGACCGCACCGACGAAGAAGGCCAGAGACGTGAGCAGTACTGAGAGACCCAAGGCAAAGTCGAGCAGCCAGTCCGTCGTGCCCGCCCGTCCGCCGCGACTCAGCTGACGGGCCAGGTCGGGATCTTCCAAACGCAGGCGCCGCTCAATGCGCGCAAGGAGTCGACGTTCACGTGCGTTCACCTCACGACCATCCAGGTGAGGACCGCCGGGTCAACCAGCGTCGACGGCTCGACCCCGATCGGGGCGGATGTGACCCTGGATCTCCGGTAACCCCTGGATAACACCACCTGTCCAATTCGTCCTCGGCGAAGTCGTCGGATGCAACCCTGTGATCCGTCAGGTGATGCGCGACGCTGGGCCGTCACCTGATGTGCGACACCTGGGCTAGGAAACTGAGGGGACCGCCCGGGGTCGGTCGGCCTCTTGTCGATCTTCCAAAGGGACTTCTCGAGATCGGACTAGAGGCCGGTCTGCGCTTCGAGCCTGCCCGAAGCCACGGCGTCGACCAGGGCCTGGTGATCGCGCTCGTTCTGATCGGCGTAGGCGACTGCGAAGTCGGCGATGGCGCGGTCGAACACGTCGGTGTTGCCGAGATAGGACGCTATGGCGATCCGGTCGCCCGAGCGTGCATGGGCTCGAGCCAGGGTCGAGCCGCACACCCGTGCATAGGCGGTCATCACCGAGGCGCTCATCGTGTCGACGTCCGCGGATCCCTTCCAGTCACGGAGCTGTCGGACATAGAAGTCGCGGGTCCGGCCATCGAAGCCGGTGACGCGCTCCCACCCGAGGAAGATGTCGCTGGAGGCCTGCATCAGACGCTGGCCGGCGACCACCCGCTGTCCGTGGTTGTTGTACTTGCTCCGTCCGACGAAACGCTCGAGGACCGACTCCTGAGCTTCCTTGGCCTGCAGGAACAGCGGATCCTGGTCATCCCGGCCGAGCAGGAGCAGGATCCAAGCGCGCGTGCCGACGCTGCCGACCCCGACCACTTTGCGAGCGGCGTGGACGAACTCGAAATCCTCGATCAACTGCCGCCGGTCTGTCTCCAGGGTGCGCCGGTAGGACCTGATCAGACCACGCAGTTCTCCTTCGACCTCCTCGCGCTCCCGGCCCGGCGGCAGCAGATCCTCGATCGGACTGATCAACGGCGGATTCGCAACGATCTGCGGTCGGCCGTCGACCTGGTGGGTCAGTTTGGAGAAGGCCTGCATGCTGTCCCGGGTCCTGGCCTTGGCGAGGGCCGCCTTGGCCTTGGCACGCTCCTTTGTGCTGACGGAAGCCTTGAGGAGCCAGAGCATCCGCTCAGCCTCGATGTGGGCGTACCAGACATCGAGGTTTCGCATCGCCGCGACCTGCCTGAGCCGTGTCCGGTACTGCTCCACCCCAGCCATCACGACTCTCCGTCGCTCGGCGGCAGAGAACCCGCGGTTCCGGCCGGCGACCTCGAAGCTCGCAGACAGCCGCTTGACGTCCCACTCCCACGGACCTGGGAGGGTCTCGTCGAAGTCGTTGATGTCGAATATCAGCTGTCGCTCCGGGGAGGCGAACACCCCGAAGTTCGACAGGTGTGCGTCACCGCAGATCTGGGCCTTCAGGCCCGATCGTGGCGTGGCCGCCAGGTCGGCGGCCATGATCAGCGCAGCCCCGCGGTAGAAGGTGAACGGTGAGACCAGCATCCGACCGTAGCGGATAGGAACCAGCTCCGGGACTCGGCTGGCCGCCTGCTCCTCGAGCAGACCGATCGGATCCGGCCGGTTCCTCGAGTGCTCCCAACGCCCGTGGGCGGAGCGCGGGACCTCGTTGCGTGCCACCTTTCCCCTAGCCACCCGCTCCTCGACGCTCAGGTGTGCCACTTTGCGCGCGTTGGGCGAACCAGCACGGGTGTGGCGCCCAAGATCCCGAGCCCCGTTCCCTTGAGCGGTCTCATCGACGGCCGCGGCGTCACTGCCGATCCTCATCTCGCGCTCCTCACGCCGATCACCGCAGGCCTCGAGCGTGCGGATCCCCAGAACTCGTACCGGACCACTGCTGACGCCGACCTGAGCCCATCCAATCAGCGCCCGGAGCCACGGCGAAGGGGCGAAAGACCTACACCCTCGAGTCAGTGCAGGCCCACTACCCGACCGACGCCCAGCATGGGGAGGACTTTCGGCCCTATCGGGGGCTCTGGAGGCGGGCGAAGACTGATGCTCGTCGAGGATCGGCGAGCCCGCTGGGTGCCAGTGGCGCGGGTACATCTCCAGCAACCGTTCGCTGTGGGCCGGGGTTGCCGCAAGAGGAACCGCGGAACGCTCCTCGACCTGGCAGACGCTCGATCGATACCCGATGTGGGAGGTACACCATGGCAGTCAATCTCGACGAGCTGGGTCCAGTCGACTGGATCGTCGTCGAATTCCCGGGCAGCAGGCTGACCGGAGAGATCGCACCGATCCTCGACGACTATGTCGAGCGGGGCCTGATCCGGGTGCTGGACCTGCTGTTCCTGACAAAGGACGAGGACGGCGGCTTCGAGGCGTTCGAGGCTACCGATCTGAGCAACGACACCGACCTCGGCGAGCTGCGCATGCTGGAGACCGAGGCGGCGATGATTCTCAGCGAGCAGGATGTCGCGGACCTGGCCGAGTCCATCAGTCCTGGCAGCTCAGCTGCGGTCCTCGTCTGGGAGAACCTCTGGGCTGCACCGTTCGGTGCGGCAGTGCGGCATGCCGGAGGACAGCTGGCGGCCAGTGGGCGCATTCCCATTCAAGCCGTCATCGCGGCCGTTGAAGCCGATGCTGAAGCTGAAGCAGCGGAAGCCGCCGATCTGGTGGCCGCCGCCCGATCTGATCAAGGAGTCTGACATGCCACTAGCAGCCCGCCGCAGGCGTAGGACCGTTGCAGCGGTTGGTGGAGCCGTCGTCGTCGCCCATGGCATGAACCGCCGGCACGACCGGCGCGACGACCGGCGCGACGACCGGGGTGACCGGCGCGACGACCGGGGTGACCGGCGCGAAGACCGCCGCGACCGGCGCTGAGACAGCCCGACCACAGTGACGGGCCGCCCGAGGGTCGGGCGGCCCACCTCCCGCGTGCAGGACGGCATGTGCCGTCCTGGCGGTTGCATGGTTCTCATCCTCCTGATCGGCGCGGCTCTCGAGGAGCCTCAAGTGAGGCTGTCCGGGTGAGGTGCGGCTCCGTGCGGCGAGATCAGGAGAAAGGGAATCTGGAACGATGAGCACGAAATCCCCGAAGGCCGACGGCGACGCTACCAGTGCCGTCCAGCGCAAGATGAAGACGAAGGACTACGAGAAGGAGATGCGCCGCCTGCAGGGCGATCTCGTGGCCATGCAGGAGTGGGTCAAGGCGACCGGCGCCAAGGTCTGCATCGTGTTCGAGGGACTGGACTCGGCGGGCAAGGGTGGCACCATCCGGCGGATCACCGAGCGGACGAGTCCGCGGGTGTTCAAGCACATCGCTCTGCCGACCCCGACGGAGCGGGAGAAGTCGCAGATGTACATCCAGCGGTACATCGCGCACTTCCCGTCGGCCGGCGAGGTGGCCATCTTCGACCGCAGCTGGTACAACCGGGCCGGTGTCGAGCCTGTGATGGGGTACTGCACACCGGAGCAGAGTGAGAAGTTCCTCGAGCAGGTACCCGCGGTCGAGAAGGCGATGGTCGACAACGGGATCATCCTGATCAAGTACTGGCTCAACGTCAGTGTGGCCGAGCAGACGCGCCGGCTCAAGAACCGTATCGAGGACCGGCGCAAGATCTGGAAGCTCTCTCCGACCGACTTGAAGTCCTACAGCCGTCATTTCGACTACTGCAGGGCCCGGGACGCCATGGTCGCGGCCACAGACACACCGTGGGCGCCGTGGTTCGTTGTGGACAACGATGACAAGAAGCGTGGCCGACTCAACATCATCAGCCACCTGCTGAGCCAGATCCCGTACGAGCAGCTTCCGGCCGGCGACGTGACGATGCCCAAGAAGCCGCGCCCACGGGGCTACGCGGAGCCGGACCTGCCGCTGCATCACATTCCGACGCCCTTCTGACGGCGCCGACCGAGCCCGGACGACCATGACCGACAGAAGGACTGACGATGACGAGCAAGCCGATGGTGGCAAGCGAAGGCGCGGCTCGCGCCGCCGGGGATACGGATGGGAAATGGTACGCGCTCTCGGCTGAGGGTGTCGCGGACCAGCTCGGCATCGATCCCGCCCGCGGCCTCTCGGCGGCTGCGGCGGCCGAGAGGCTCAAGACGCACGGGCCGAACGCGCTGCCCGCCGAGAAGCCACCGCCCGGCTGGACGCTGTTCCTCGCCCAGTACAAGTCGTACATGCAGATCATCCTCGTCGGGGCAGCGATCGCCTCGATCGTGATCGGCCAGGTCTCCACCGGCATCGCGGTCTTGTTGATCACGGCGCTGAACGCGCTGGGTGGTCTGCGCCAACAGGGCAAGGCTGAGAGCGCGATGAACGCGCTGCAGTCCATGCTCAAGACCACGGCCAGGGTCCGTCGCGACGGTACCGAGGTCAAGATCGGGGCCGATCAGGTGGTCGTGGGCGACGTGGTCCTGCTCGCAGCAGGCGACGACGTCTGTGCGGACGGGCGGCTGGTCGAGGCCACCTCCCTGCAGATCGACGAGTCCGCGCTGACCGGTGAGAGCGTTCCGGCGGCGAAGAGCATCGAGGTGATCACCGATCAGGACCCGGTCCTCGGTGACCAGTCGAACATGGCATTCATGAACACTCCGGTGACTCACGGCAGCGGTGTCATGATCGTCACCGGGACGGGCGCCGACACCGCAGTTGGCACCATTTCCGGGATGTTGAAGTCGGCGCCCACCCTCAAGACCCCCCTGACCAAGCAGCTGGACACGTTGACGCTCTGGATCGCGGCAGCGGCCGGGTTGACCATCGCGATCATGTTCGCCGTCGGGCTCTCCCGCGGGGACTCGCCCGCAGTGATCTTCACGACAGCCATCGCGCTGGCGCTCGCGGCGGTGCCGATGGCGATGCCGACGGTGCTCCAAGTCATCCTGTCCAGCGGATCCAGGGATCTCGCTGCGCACGGCGCTGTCGTGAAGAGCCTCGACTCGGTGGAGACGCTGGGCTCGACGTCAGCCATCAACTCCGACAAGACCGGCACGCTCACGATGAACCAGGTCACCGTCGTCGAGGTGATCGACCCGACCGACCGCTACGCGATCACCGGTATGGGCTACGGCCTCGACGGCGAGGTCCATCACGCCGCGGGCAACACCAACACCATCGAGTCGGCCATCCTGCCTTTCCTGATCACCAACGACGCCAAGCTCGTCAACGGCAAGGTCGTGGGCGACCCCACCGAGGGTGCGCTCCTGGTCCTCGGACACAAGGCGAGACTCGACATCGAAGGAACCCAGTCCGCGTACCCACGTCTGGCGACCTTGCCGTTCGATCCCACCTACAAGCTGATGGCGGCCTTCTGCGACGCGAAGGACGCGGCCGGGAACCCGGTTGTCCGCGTCTTCGTCAAGGGTGCCGCCCCCGCAGTGATCGGGCGAGCAACGTCCGCCCTGGCCGGGGGCGAGAGCGTTCCGTGGGGGGAGCAGCAGAACCAGCGAGCGAACCAGCAGATGGCTCGCCTCGGCGGCTTGGGTCTACGGATCATGGCCGCGGCGATGAAGGACATCGACCCCGTGGACTTCGACCCCGCGGGTGACCTCCTCTCCCTGGTTCAGGGGCTGCAGCTGACCGCGCTCGTCGGGATGATCGATCCGCCCCGGGCCGAGTCCCTCGAGGCCGTCCGCTCCGCGCAGGACGCGAACATCCGCGTCCGGATGGTTACCGGCGACGACGTGGTCACGGGTGCGGCGGTCGCCCAGCAGCTGGGCATTCCCGGCGAGGCGATTCTCGGCACCGATCTTGCGGCGATGTCCGAAGCCGAACGGCTCGATCGCATCGACGGGATCGGTGTGGTCGGCCGGGTGGCCCCCGAGCACAAGGTGCTCATGGTCGAGACCCTCCGGAAGAAGGGTGAGGTCGTCGCCATGACCGGCGACGGCGTCAACGACGCCCCAGCCATCAAGGCCGCCGACATCGGCATCGCCATGGGATCGGGAACCCAGGTCGCGAAGAACGCCGGCCGGATGATCCTCACCGACGACAACTTCGCCACGATCGTTCGCGCCGTATCCGAGGGTCGCAAGCTCTACGACAACATGCTCAAGTACATCCGGTTCATGCTGGTGGCGCTGGTGACGTACGTCGTGACCTTCCTGTTGGCGACCATCCTGAACATCGCCGGCGGTCAGCCCTTCTCCGCCGTCCAGATCCTGTGGATCAACTTCCTGATCACTGCCCCGGTCGGCATCGCGTTGGGCCTGGACAAGGAGACGCCCGGGCTGATGAAGCGCCGGCCGCGACCACGCGCCGCATCGATCATGACCCCGGCCGTCATCACCACCGTCGCCCTGGTAGGGGTGTTCATGTCGGTCGCGATCGACGCGATGATCGTGTACGGCGAAAACGCGTACGGCGGAATAGAGATCGCCAGCACGATGGGCCTCGTGGCCTTCTCCCTGATGCTCGTCGTCGCAGCATTCGAGTCCCGCGACGAGAAGGCGTCCATCATGCGGGTGGAGACCTTCGACAACAAGACCCTCAACATCACTGGACTGGTCGAGATCGCCCTCGCGGTCATGATCGCTCGTGGCGGCGCGCTGACGTCGATTCTCGGTGGTGCCGCCCTCACCAGCACGCAGTGGCTGCTTGGAGCCCTGCCCGCCCTGGTGCTGCTCATCGCCTGGGAGCTCGGGAAGAGCATCGCCCGACGCACCAACAGACATCCCAACGACGTGGTGCCCGTCCCGGGTTCCAGTCGGAACCGCAGGTCGTAGCCGGGTCGGCGCATCCGGTGGCTGACGTCACGACGTCAGCGACAGCCAGGGGGAGATCTGCCGAGGTTCGCCATGGTCGGCCCAGGCTGCGGCGATCCGGTGCGGCACGAAGCGGCACCGGTCCTCCTCTGCTCCCAGCCGCAGCGGCGGTCGTCCTGCTCCTGGCACTCACCCTCGGCGCCTGGACCATCGGCTATCGCGCCAACATCCAGACCGCCCACGTGGCGATCCCCGACGCTCAAGCCAGGCCCCGAAGATGTGGTCCGCGCCTACGTGGATGCCTACAACCACCGAGACTTCGCTGCTCGA
Organism: uncultured Actinomycetota bacterium; assembly: GCA_963794405.1. Taxonomy (GTDB): domain Bacteria; phylum Actinomycetota; class Actinomycetes; order Propionibacteriales; family Propionibacteriaceae; genus Microlunatus. Next base: position 424,361 of record CAWCDP010000009.1, on the reverse strand, counting down.
GCTGAGCTGTATCCCTTCCTGACCGTTCCCTCCTGGTACGAGCAGCGCCGCGCCATCGGCACCATGGACGATCTCGAGATCATCAGCAGTGCGAAAGACGTCACCTACGGACCCAACAGCCCGTACTGGATGGTCGTCGTCCACCTCCGGTTCACCGGCCTCCAGGGATCCGACCTGAATCTAGGAAACGGTCCCACGGGGTGGGCCTACTGGCTCGAACGCGGACCAGACGGCGCCTGGCGCATCGCCGACCACGGCAACGGCCGCTCGCATGACAACAGTACATATTTCAAGGGAGGCGAATGCTCCCTTCAGCGTGCTCACTTGTCGCGGCGCTCGCCGACCGACATGCAGATAGTTGAGGTTGCTGTCGCCATGTGCATGTCTAGTCTAGGCTGACAGGTGTGACGGCCAAGCGAAGCAGCACCTCGATCCAGTCGGTTGAGCGGGCCTCCCGGATCCTGCTCGCCGTGGCGGCGGAACCGTCGGGGCTGGCTGCCCAAGAGGTGTCGACCGCGTTCGGGCTCACGTTGTCTACCGCATACCACCTCCTGTCGACGTTGGCTGATGAGGGTTGGTTGGTGAAAGTTGAGGGTCGCCGCTACGTCCTGGGTCCGAGCGCCGGGGAGCTGGCGAACTCGGTGGCGCGCGGCCTGAGACCGGCGGCGGCCTATCTGGCGGCTTTGCAGCGGTTGGCCGAGGCGACGGCGGAGACAACGTTCCTGACGGGGTGGCAGTTGGGTCAGGTGCGGATCATGGCGACGATTGAAGGGCCTCAGGCTGTCCGTGTGTCGGGGCTTGAGGTGGGACTGACGGGCAACGTGCATGCGCGGGCGAGCGGGAAACTGTTGCTGGCCTTTGCCGACGACAGCACCCGTGAACATCTGCTCACCGACTACGCCTTCACCCGGTACACGCCCCAGACGATCGGCTCTCGCGAGGAGCTCGACACGGAGCTCGACCACATCCGCACCGAGGGGATCGGGCGCGACCGGCAAGAGTTCCGCGAAGGCGTGTACTCGGTCAGCGCGCCTATCTGGCGTGATGCCATGGTGGTCGCTGCCTTGGCGGTGTCGTCGCCGGCGCAGCGTTTCCGCGATCATGAAGAAGCAATCATCTCCGCCCTGCGGGCTGAGGTTGCGTCGGTGAGCGACCGACCACTGCACGCCGTTTCCTAACTGTCCAGCTGGCCGAGGTCGGCCTCTGCCTTCACCGGCGACCGTTGTCGCCAAAGACGCGAGCCATTCCGTCGGGGTGGCGGCTGGCCTCGGTAGGAGCCGGCGGCGTCCGTGGACTTGGCCTCAACATCTCAGGGCCGGGTGGTGATCGGGATCGATCGTGGACTCGTCGCTTGCCACCCGACACCCTTCGTTCGTGGTCCGGCGGCGCGCGACCGGTCACAGGCCCTTGACCGCTGCCACCCTCTCACAGTACGTTTCATATTACTGAAGTAGCTTCAACTATATGACCGTTGCACCATGTCATCTTGGTGACCTGCGCTAGGAGTTCCAGCTCATCGAGGCGCCGCTGCGGGCGCCCGGAGGCACCGGAAGCCCCGTCAACCCGATCTCGCTCCTCTAGCCCACCACCCGCACCCGACAACCCACCCGACCACTGCAGCCTCACAGACAAGGAACCAGCCATGAGCTTGCCCGTCGACTACGAACCCGACCCCGAGGCCGCCATTCCCTACCGCGGCGAACAGCCCTACGGAGTACCCGACGACCTGATCATCCCCGGCGTCCTCGACCTCGACGACGACGACGAGAAACTGTGGGTGCCGCAGTCCCTCGACGTCTACTTCCGCCCCCTGCTGCTGTCAGTAAGCCAAGGCTTCTTCGTCAACATCCTCCGCGTGCGTCGCTCCGGCGTGCTCTCCCGACACCGCCACGCCGGACCGGTCCACGCCATCACCTTGAAGGGACGCTGGCATTACCTCGAGCACGCCTGGTGGGCCGAAGCTGGCGGCTACTCCTTCGAGCCTCCCGGCGACATTCACACCCTCGTCGTCCCCGAGGGGGTCGAGGAGATGGTCACTCTCTTCCACGTCACCGGCGCCTACATCTACGTCGACCCCGACGGCAACCCCACCGGGGTGGAAGACGTCTTCACCAAGATCGCCCACGCCCGCCAGCACTACGAAGCCGTCGGCCTGGGAGCCGACTACGTCAAACAGTTCATCCGTTGACCGCCGGAAACACCGTTCCCGTTCCAGACCCGCGTACGCGTCTGCGGCTCGGCTGTAGTTCCTGGGGTGGGCCTGGTGATGGTCGAAGTTCCAGTCAACGTGGGAGAAGTCACGGCACTGCGTGAAGGCGATGAAGGCCGTCGCGGCTGCAGGAGCCTCCTCACATTGTGCAGAGGGCATGCCGACCTCGGCGCTGCGTCATCGACGGTGAGCCGACCACGGCCAGGTCGCGCTGCTCGTGCCGGTGCAGCACCCCGCCGGACCCGCGTGTTGAAGGTGTCGTTCCCGCACCCAGGCGATCTTGGCGAAGCGCCCGCCGACTCGCCGTCCATCCACTGCCCGATGTCGAGCCGGTCGCGGGAACCGTGTCGGGCTGGCAGGACCAGATCGACGAACAGATGGCTGCGTACCCGGACGCCCTTCCCGGCTGGGCACTGAACCAAGCCCGGGGAACCATCCGGCAGCTGGCCGCCGACCTAACGCCGACCATGCTGCACGGGGACCTGCATCAGGTGCAAACCCAGGGTGTCGGCGGGCCGTAACTGCATCCGGATGCACCGCCCACCAGCCGCGTCGACCGGCTGCCAGACGCTGGTCGTCCTGCTGGAGCCGCTCGGCTGATCGCTGCGAGGCGACTCAGACGCCCAGGACTACTGCAGTGGGAACGGCGGCTGCAGCCAGCTGGGGCGATCGTCGAGCTCGATAGCGGCGACCCACTTCACCCACCAGAACCCGCGATGGCCCGGGGCGAGCAGGCGAACTGGAGCCCCGTGGGCCTGGGTCAGCGGCGCACCCCGACTGCCTATGGCCAACCACAGCTGCTCAGCCTCGGCCGCCGGAAACGCCCGCTCGTACCCGGTGATACTGCGAACCCGCAGCGTGGCGGCGCTCTCCAGTGAGGCTGCCTCGATCAGGTTCGACAGCGGCACAGCATCCCAGCTCGCGTCGGCGTACCACCCGTTCGTGCAGTCCAGCCGCGCTGTCACCGGCTGGGCCCGGGCGATTAGCTCGGCGACCGTGAGCGTTCCGCCGACCACGGTCACGTAGTGGGTCGATGGGTCGAGTTCGGGAACGGTGTCGAACAGCCAGGTGGTTGCCGGTAGCACGGCGGCTGCCGCGGGACCCGGAACTGCCGGCCGGGACCCCGTCGGCGCCCGTGGACGGTCGGGTCGGGTCCGGAGCGCGACGGCCGTCGCACCACCCCAGACCGCAACCACGCCCGCCGCGACCACCACGTCCTGCACCAGCGCCCGGCGGGACAGATCGCTGCGGCGCAATCGTTGCCGACGGTGCCTCAGCACATGCCAGATCAGCAGCGGGACCGCGGTCACAGCGGTGCCGACGTGGACCTGGATCGGGGTGATTCCGGCAACCGTCACGTAGCCCACGAACAGTTGGACAAACCCAGCAAGGAGACAGCCCACGATGAGGACCAGCAGCAGCAGGCTGGCCATTCGAAGCCCGGCCGACCGGCGGATGATCACCGACTTCCAAGGAAGCATCGCGATCATCGCCACCCCGAACAGACCATGTACCACCGTCGCCATCGTGGCCGTCGCCGGGCCACTCGCAGCGAACACGAGCCAGCCGCTGCCGAACGCCCCGACGAGCAGCACCAGCAACGCCAGATTCGTGCGCCGAGCCGCCCGACGCACCACCGAGAGTCGCGGAACGGCGCGCGTAGCTTCGGTACCTGCGGCCGGCTTGTCAGCCATGACACCAGTCTCCGCCACCGGTTTCCAGTTCGTCGGACAGTCGGCCTGCAGCACACTCCTGCTTCGCTTCAGGGACGGCTTGTGGCGCACCTTCGTCTGCCGCGTGTGTTCCTCGGGGGAGTGGGGTGAGGTGGATCCCGCTGGGGTCCGCCCGGGGGCGTCTGTGACGTGGGGTCATCTGGTGCGGGTGCGTACGAACTCTCCGATGTCTTCGACGGCCTGATGGGCCTCGGGCAGGAATGAGAACATGGTCGGCCACATGTGGTACATGCCGTCGACCACGCTCATGGTGACGGAAACTCCGTGGTCGCGGGCGCAGTCCGCCAGCCGCACCGAGTCGTCCAAGAGCGCGTCGTTGGTACCGATAAGGATGAGAGTTGGTGGTAGGCCGGCCAGGTCGGCGAACAGTGGTGACGCCGATGGGGTGCGTGGGTCTTGCCCCTGGAGGTAGGCGCCCGCGTTCATCTCGAGGCCAGCCCGAGAAGTGAACGGGTCGAGATGGGCGCGCTCGTCCAGGGAAGCGCCGGACAGGGTCATATCGACCCAGGGTGAGATGGCCACCGCCGCGGCCGGCACTTCGTCTCCCGCGTCCCGCAGGGCGGCGAGGAGCGCGACGGCGAGGCCCCCGCCAGACGATTCGCCCGCCACGACGGTGAGAGCCGCCGGAGTTGAGGTGAGCAACCAGCGGTACGCGGTGATGGCGTCCTGCAGCGCCGCCGGGTGCGGGTTCTTGGGGGCGAGCCGGTAGTCGACCAGCAGCACTCTCGCGTCGGCGGCGCGAGACAACGCGGCGGCGAACCCGAGATAGCCGATGGCCGAGCCAACGACGTAGGCGCCGCCATGCAGGTAGAGGATCGTCCGCTCAGCAGGTGTGCCGGGCATTCTCGCCCACAGACACGAAACACCGCCGGCGTTGACCTGCTCGACGATGAGCTCCGGCGGAGCCGGCGCATTCATGGTCATCCACTGGTCGCAGGTCTCGCGGAGTTCCTCGAGAGTCGGCTCATGATCCGTCGGGGTTAGCGCGGCGACGAGATCCTCCAGCAGCTGTCGGACGCGGCTGTTCTCTGTGCTGACCATTCCATGCCTCCGATCTGTGGTGGAGCAGGCGCCGGGCCGGCGCCTGGACAGTTCATCCCACCCCAGCGGGGTGTGGCTTCGAACCGGAGCGACGAGTCCACGCGGCGCGAATATTCGGCCCAGTAGTGACCGGTCAGGCCGGAGCCTTTCCAGGCGGCGGGCCGACGATCTCTTGGCCATTGTTCGCAGCCTGGTCCTTGAGGATGAGTCGTTCGATGGCGTCAGCGAGCCACGTCTGGTAGCGGTCGAAGGACCAGCCGACGTCCTCTGTGAGGAGCTGGGCGACGTGAGGGCTGTACAGCACGAACAGGCTGGCGGCTGCGTCGTCGGGGCTGACGCGGAGCCCGTCGTGCCCGGCGAGCAGGGTTGCGCCATCTGCCATCTCCGCTCGACGGCGGGCGATCATCGCCTGGTTGAGCTCGGCGAACTCGGGGTCGACCGCCGCCGCGTCGGAGGTGATCTTGAACACCGGCAGCAGGCGCTCCGTGATCGAGCGAGTGAGCGCTGCACCGAGCTGGACCCGGCGGCGCGGGTCGGGCTCGGCACGGACCGCCGAGATCTCGGAGTCTTCTGCCCGCGACTCCACCCCGAGGTGGTCGTCGCCGCTGACCGCATCCTCGAGCAGCTCGATGACGAGTTGGCGCTTGTTCTCGAACACCGCGTAGACGGTTTGGACGGCGACGCCGGCCTCTTCGGCGATCGCGCGGATGCTGGTGGCCCGTAGCCGTTGCTGAGGAACAGTCGTCGTGCGGACTCCAGGATCGCCCGACGGGTCGCCTTGGCCTGTTCCGCCCGCCGAGGGGACACGTAAGCCCGGTCCTCGCTCCATCTACCCCTTGACAGATCCGACATATCGATCGAGTATCACTCTATCGATTAATGTTCTGCTCTACCTGAGAGGTCGCGATGTCCGCCGCCAAGATCATCGCCGTCGTCGGCGCGACGGGAGCGACCGCGGGTGGGCTGGCCCGCGCGATCTTGTCCCATCCCGACGACGGCTACGCCTGTCGAGCCATCACCCGGGACCCGGGATCGGCCGCAGCCCGCGCCCTGTCCGAGCAGGGTGCCACCGGGGTCCAGGCTGATCTGGATGACTACGACAGCCTGGTGCGGGCCTTCGACGGCGCGGACGCAGCGTTCTGCATGACCAACTTCTTCTACACCTTCTCCGCCGAGCAGGAGACGCAGCAGGCCGTGAACCAGGCACGGGCGGCGGCCGCGGCCGGGGTTCGCCATGTGGTTTGGTCGACGGCTGAGGACAGCCGCCGGTGGTACTCGCTCGACGACCCGCGGATGCCGACGCTGACCGGTGGTTACAAGGTGCCGAACTGGGACGGTAAGGGTGAGGCCGACCAGTTCTTCGCCGCGTCCGGGGTTCCCACTACCTACCTGTTGACACCCTTCCACTGGGAGGCGTTCGTCTACGGGCTCGGCGCCCCGCAACCAGGCCCGGACGGCGTCCGCACCCTCGCCATGCCGCTGGGCGCGGCGGCCCTGCCCGGCATCGCCGCCGAGGACATCGGCCGCTGCACCTACGCGATCTTCCATGACCCGGCGCGGTTCGTCGGCGAGACGGTCGGCATTGCCGCCGACCACTCAACCGGCGAGCAGTTGGCTGCCGGGCTGTCGGAGGTGTTCGGTGAACCGGTGCGCTACCAGCACATCCCGGCCGAGGTCTTCCGAGAGCTCCCGTTCCCTGGCGCCGACCTCGCCGCGAACATGTTCCAGTTCGTGGCCGACGACAACGGCTACGGCACTCGCCGCGATGTCGCCCTCGCCAGGACCTTGAACCCTTCCCTGACACGCTTCACCGACTGGGTCAGCGGCCACCCGCGGACACGTGCCGTGCGGTCTGACTGAGCTGTCGCGAGCAGCCGGACCGTGTTGATCAACCCAACCCAGCCCACCGTGGTGTGTTGAGCCGGGCCACACGGGAGTCGGAACGCCTGCGTTCGCGGGTCCCTACCACCCGCGACATCACCCTTCTGCTGGACACAACGTGCGACCTGACTAGTGAGGAACCGACGATGACGCAGCAACCGCACGAGGTCATCTGGACCTTGACGAACGCGGTGGTCGTGGCGAGCAGTGTTCATGCCGTGGCCGAGCTGGGGGTGGCCGATCACATCGGAGACGTTCCGGTCTCCGTTCAGGAGCTGGCGGCAAGATGCGGCGCCGACCTGGACGCGCTTGATCGGGTGCTGCGACTGTTGGCCACACAGGGAGTGTTCGTCGACGTCGGTGGCGCCTATCAGCACACCGAGCCGTCCCGGCTGCTGCGCAGCGACCATCCGCGGTCCATGCGTGCCTTCTCCCGCATGATGGGTATGCCCGTGATCGCGGCCAGCTTCGATCAGCTGCAGCATGCGCTCCGCACCGGCACCCCAGCACTGGGCCAGGTGGCGCCCGAGGGGCTGTGGCCCTACCTGCAGGCCCACCCGAGCGAGGCGGAAATCTTCGCCCAAGCCATGACGGCGAAGGCCGGAGCCGACACCGCCGCCGTGCTCGGCGGCTACGACTTCAACCGCTTCGGCACCATCGCTGACATCGGCGGCGGCCGCGGTCATCTCCTCCGCGCCGCGCTGGAGGCCGTGCCGACCGCCGACGGTGTCCTATTCGACCTGCCTGAGGTGATCACGACATTGGACATCGACACGGAGCGGCTGACCGCCCGAGCGGGCGACTTCTTCGTCGACCCGCTTCCGGCGGCCGACTGCTACATCCTGATGGAAGTCATCCACGATTGGCCCGACGTGGAGGCCGCTGCGATCCTGCGCGCGATCCGTCGAGCCGCGCGGGACGACGCCACCGTGCTGATCATCGAAGGGGTGATCGACGAGCAGCGACCCGACCCGCGCGTGCACACCCTCGACATGTTGATGCTCGCCGTCACCGGAGGCCGCGAACGTTCCCCCGACCAGCTCGAGAAGCTCCTCGCCGGTGCAGACCTCCAGCCGACCAGGATCATCGAGACGACCGGACCGATGAGCATCATCGAGGCGACCACCACATGATCACGATCGCGGCCGACGACTCCGCCTTCTGGTGGGCCTGATGGACACCGAGGGACTCGACACAGCCATCCGGGCGTCAGAGTTCACCGGTGTCGTGGTGGTCCGTCACGCCGGCGCCATCGTCTTCCGTGAGGCCTACGGCTACGCCACTCCTCGCTGGCAGATCCCCAACACCGTCGACACCCGATTCGACACGGCGTCGATCACGAAGCTGTTCACCAGCGTGGCCGTGCTGCAGCAGGTTGGTGCCGGCCGCCTCGACCTGGACGCCTCAATCCACGCCTACGTCGACCTGTCGGGAACAACCATCTCCGACGCCGTCACGCTTCGACACCTGCTCACCCACACCAGCGGGATCGCCGACGACGCCGATGAAGAAGCCGGTGACGTCTACGCCGACCTGTTCGTGAACAGGCCGTGCTACGCGCTCATGGAGACCGCTGACTTCCTCCCGCAGTTCGCCCACAAGCCGGCGCTGGCCGAGCCCGGCGCGCAAGCCCGGTACTGCAACGTCAGCTATGTGCTGGCCGGGCTGGCGCTGGAACGGGTCGTCAACGAGGCCTACCGGTCCTATGTGACCCGAGAGGTGTTCCAGCGGGCAGGCATGACCACGGCCGGCTTCTTCGACCGCCGCGACGCCGTGCCGGGCGTCGCCGAGGGCTGGGACCTGGTCGACGACCGGTGGCGCTCGAACATCTTCAGCTACCCGCCGATCGGATCGCCCGACGGCGGGGCCCACGCCTCAGCCGGCGATCTGTTCCACTTCCTCGATGCCGTCCGTGCCGGACGGCTCCTCACCCCCGAGCTCACGCAGGCATACCTGACCCCCCAGGTCACCCGGGACGCCCAGATCCGGTACGGCTTCGGCCTGGAGTTCCGCCAATCAACCCTCTACAAGGAAGGCAGCAACGCCGGCGTCAGCGCCCTCCTCACCCGGTACAGCCAGGCTGACGTCGATGCCGTCGTGCTCTCGAACACCGACGGTGCCGCATGGCCGGTGATGGCCGAACTCAACCGACGCTACGAGCCCTGACAGCGCAGCAAGAACACCGGCCGCGACAGTAGTCCCGCAGGAGGGTCGTTCTGCGAGCGTCCCGCGCGACATCGGTCGTTAGCCGCACTCGGTCCTCTGCGGTCTGGGCTGTGAAAGATGGGTCAGCGTGACCGGGGGATGTCCAGGGAAGACGTATCACTCCCTCGAGGGCAGTGCCGTCGCAGGATGCGTCGGATCCACGGCGAAGTAGGTATTGGTTGCCAATCCTTCGGTCATCGGGTCGAGTTGTTCGCGGACAGCCTCGACTGACGACGCGTCCCACAGATCGAAGGCGTAGTCGCCGGTAGCGCTGTGTACGGAGAGCAGAAGCGAGAGTCCCGGTGGTTCCAGCTCCCCGCTCTGCTCAGCCTCGCGAAGCGCATTCCACCAGCCAGAGGCGTCAGTGATCTTGTAGATGGTCCCGACGAGCATGCTTGCACCCCCGTTTGACTCCGAGAGCGTCAGGATCCTCCGCCAGCTGGCATGGCGTCAACCGGCCCGGGTCATCCACCGTAGACCTAGTCGTTTGCCCGCAGCATCAGATCGGCGAGCGAAGCGCCCCGACTCACGTCAATGACCAAGCCCGCCGTCGAGTATGTGCTCCGACGCGACGACAACTTGAGCGAGAGAGTCGCACGCAACACATCATCCTGGCGATCAGGTTTCATGCCGATCACTGTCACCGCGAAGGGCTGTCCTCGACGACTGCGTCATCGCCGCCGGATCTCGCTGTCCGATTTCGCTTGCGGCTGCGGCCGCGTACCTCCACCCAGTCGCCCACGCCACTCAGGTAGGCACATCCTGCGCGCGACCGCTGGGGCGGCGGCAGCGGCTGAGCTGGAGGCAGGCGGACGCCCAGAGGCTGCCGCAGCCGTGCTCTTCAGACAATCTCTGGGAGTCTCGGTACGACGCGTACGCGATTGGCATGCCACGTTCACCCGCGATCGGTCACTGAGTTGCCTGCCCAGTCTGTCTACGAGCGCGGTGCCCCGACCTCGGCGGGTTCACTCGCGGCGGTCCGGCGGAGCCCGAGAGCGATCGCGGGGAAGATGATGACCGACAGGACTCCGGCACCGACCAAGGCGGCCGCGTTCTCCGGCAGCATCGTGCCCGAGTCCAGACCGATCTGGCCCAACGCGACCAGCAGTGGCAACGCGGTCGCGGTCAACAACATCATCTGGACCCGTCCGGGCATGGGCAGCTGGTGGCGGTAGAACAGCAGTGCGGGGAGACCTCTCACGACGAGGAACAGGATGAGAAAGACGATCAATCGCGCGGGTGCCTCGATAATCGACCGCAAGTCAAGGCTCATTCCCGAGGTCACGAAGAAGACCGGGATGAAGAAGCCATAGCCCACTGCATCCAGCTTGGCCTCGAGCGCGTCGGTGTCCCCTGGGGCCCAGCGGCGCAGCACCGCCCCAGCCAAGAAGGCGCCGAGCACGACATCCAGTCCGAAGTCCGCGGCGACGAGAAGCAGCGCGAAGAGAAGGAACATCGTCCAGCGGAGGGTGGTCTGTGACGTCGAATGCTCTCCCTGCGCCATGATCGACGTCAGCTTCTGATGGTGGACCAGCCGCGGAACGAACGAGAACAGCAGAGCGATGACGGCCACCACGACGAGCGAGAGCAGGCCGAGGAATGCGCCGTTGGCGCTGAGGAAGATCGCCACGGCAACGATCGGCAGGAACTCACCGACCGCTCCAGCTGCCATGATGTACGCCCCGAAACGACCCTCCAGCATCTGGTTGTCCCGCAAGATCGGCAGCAGCGTGCCGAGCGCCGTCGTGGTCAGTCCGATCGCGATCGGAACGAACGCGTCGACAAAACCCATCGCTGCCAGGGCGGCGGTTACGGCGACCGCCACGACGGCCGTCAGCAGCCACGACGTCACGGCCAGTCGTCCGGCCCGCTCGCGAAACAGGTCGAGATCGAGCTCATAGCCGGCCAGCAGGAACAAGAACCCGAGGCCCAGATTCGCGATCAGCTCGACGTTGCCCGGATCGGCCCAGCCCAGCACCTGCGGGCCGACCACGATCCCGCCCACGATGAAGACCACCACCTGCGGCACCCGTAGTCGCGACAGCAGCCCCACGATGATGGGTGTCAGGGCAGCCACAAGACTCACGATGACCAGGTCGACCAGGCCCTGATGCAGACTCACGTGCCAACCCTCCTGGACCGGCTTACAGCGGTCAAGGCGCCAGATTCGGTTCAGTTGCGGCTGCTCGGTCCGCCGCAGCACGAGATCCGCGTCTTGGGACTAGCCTTTTGCCGAGATGTGGGGCACTGGCAGGACCTCCAGCGATCGGCGTCGCGGCCGTCAGCGAGCTGCGCGGTGGGAGGCCCTGCGCGAGTACGCGAACGGTGCACTCTGGGTGATGCCCAGCGTCGCGGCAGTGCTGGCGATCATCGCCGGGTGGGCACTGTCGCAGATCAGTGTGCAGCCCGGTTCATTTCTCTCCCGGATCGCATTCCAGGGCACGGCCGACGACGCGCGCAGCCTGCTGATCGAGGTGACCGGAACGGTGATCACGGTGATCGCGTTGACGCTGGGGCTCACAGTGGTGGCGCTGCAGCTCTCCTCGACCCAGTTCTCGCCGCGGCTGCTCCGCAACTTCCTTCGTGACCGCGGCACCCAGGTCGTGCTGAGCGTCTTCATCGCCACTTTCGTCTACTCGGCCGCCGGCTCATTCACCGTGGGCCTCGAGTCAGGTGCTCGGACCGAGGTGTACCCCCGCCTCGCTGTCAGCGGCTCGATCCTGATGCTCTTCGCCAGTCTCGGGATGGTGGTCTACTACGCCGATCACTTGGCGCACTCGATCCAGATTGACGCCATCACCCGGCAGGTCGAGCGCAACACCGGCAGGGCGCTGGATCGCCTCAGCCGAGACCAGACCGCAGAGCAACCTCCCCGAGCACCCGACTGGGCGCTGGTGGTGTCCAGCCAGCGCACCGGGTACGTACAGACCATCCATCCCGAGCAGCTGCTCGCGTCGGTGGCGGGATCCGACGTCACGATCTGTCTCCGTGTGCGGGTCGGCCAGCATGTGATCGCCGGGTCGGTCCTCGGCTGGGCATGGTCCCCCTCGGCCACGGCTCCGCCCGTGAGCCGGCCCGTCGTCGAACGCGCAATCAACACCAACGTGCGGATCGGGTTCGAGCGGACCGGAGAGCAGGATGTTGCGTTCGGTGTCCGTCAGCTCACCGACATCGCCTGCAAGGCTCTATCCCCAGCCGTCAATGACCCGTACACCGCCGTCCAGGCCATCGAACACCTGTCGACCATCGGTGTCGATCTGGCCGCTCGACCGTTGGGCACCTTGATCATCACTGAGAGCGAGGCGAGCGCTCGGGTGATCGTTCCGGGCGACACCTTCGCGGACTATGTGTTCTTCGTCTGCTCCATGATCGGGCGGTACGGCGCAGGTGAGGTGACGGTGCTGCTGGCTCTGGTCCGGTTCCTGCGTACCTGCGCATCTGGGCTGCCGGAGGACTCCGACCGTCGAGCCACACTGGCCGGAGCGGCGCAGATGGTGCTGGACGACGGTGAACGCGCGATCGCCCGCCCGTCCGACCTGGAGCCGCTCCGCAGCGCGGTCGGGACCCTTCGAGCGCGGCTGGACTGACCTCTGCCACTCACCGGCCATGCGGCAGACGCGGTTGTCGCGCTGGAGTGCTACGGGGACTTGCTCGCCGACCGCTGAACCGGGTGTTCCGATGAGGGTCCGCTTCCGGGCGTGCTTTGGCGCTCTCGTTGTTCGATGGGGCCGATCGTTACGGCTATGTCCTGGCCCAGCCGTGCCGCCTGCACAGTGATCCACCGGCCGGGCGCCATCGTGGTTCTCGCAATCGGGCGATGGGCATCGATGCCCGCCTCCGCCGCGAGGAGTTGGGCTGCGACGTTGTACGCCGCGGCGGGAACCGGAAGACGGCTTTCCTCGGTCGGCAGAAGGGCACGGAGATCCGACTCGGCCTGAGGGGTCTGACAGCGCACGGCGAGGTCGGATCCGAGCAGCAGCACCGCCTGCCCCGAAAGAGCCTCTCTTAACTTAAGCCACTGCCGCCGAGATGGAAGGTGGCGGCTCGAGACTCGCGGAGTGCTGTGGTCACAGGCTCGGCGAGGAGTGCAATCAGTTCGCAGTCTCCGACGCTGAACTGACCGCCCTCCCGCCACAGGTCGAGGAAACCCCACCAGCCGAACCGGTCCGCAAAGGCGATCGACACGACGTCGTACGCTCCGTAGGCAGCCAGGAAGTGCGCGAGTCCTGATCCGGGCCGCACGGGGCGATACGGGACTCCCGGTGGGCCGGCGGTCCAGCGGCGCCCGCTGGTGTCTCGGAGGGCCACCGCGTCGCTGAGTCGGTCCAGGCACGGAACCTCGGCGAGCGGTGCGGTGCCCACCGTCGTGTCCGGGTCGGTCAGCAACCAGGCGAACGCATCGAAGGGAACGGTGCGGCGAAGCTGTTCCACAACGTTGCGACGCAGGGTTCGGTCGTCGTCGATGTGGAGCAGCGACCGGCGCACCCCCGCCAAGAAGGTGTCGTGGGACACCCGGTGATCGTAAGGGGGGCGGCTGAGCCGATCGAAACCCCAAGAACTTGGGATGCCCTACGTGACCACTGTCCAAGACGATGAAGTCATGACCGCAACCCTGCACATCGAGCACGAGATCACCGACTACGCGACGTGGAAGGAGGCCTTCGACCGCTTCGCCGACGCTCGCAGCCATGCTGGTGTCACCGACCACCGGATCCGACTGGATGATGACGACGACCGGCAGATCGTCATCGACCTCGGCTTCGACTCGACCGCACGCGCCCACGCATTCCCGGCGTTCCTGCTCGACAGCGTCTGGGGAACGAGCAACTCGCCAGCTCTTGCCAGTACGCCCACGACGCGCATTCTCGTCAGACCGGGTGACGACAACTAGCCGCCGCCCGCCGGCGCGTATCGGTGAACGGTCGGCTACTGCACGTGCTCCGCACGGGGTCCGCAATCGACCGGCGCCTGTCATGCGGTCTGCACCAGGCGGGCTTCGAGGGCTGAGGGGTCACCCGATTTGCGCGATGTGGGTGGGGGCGTGTTGATCGAGGATGGGGGAGATGTCGACGTGACGCTGGAAGGGAGCGGGTCTGCCGTGGACTACCGGGAGCTTCTGCGGCGGCTGACGATCAACGACCAGCACCTTGGCGACGACGGTGTCCTCTTGGTCGGGTCTGGCGAACTCGATGCGAAGACGTTGGCGTTGGCCCGTGTCGCCGCGCTCGTCGCGGTGGGTGGTGCGGTCCCCTCGTACGGAGCCGAGGCCGCTGCGGCAGTGGATGCCGGGGCCAGCGCCGCCGAGATTGTGGAGGTCCTCATCGGCATCCGGTCCATCGTCGGGCAACCCAGCCTTGTCGCAGCCGCCCCTTGCCTGGCCGTTGCGATCGGCTACAACGTCGACGAGGCCCTGGAGCAACTGTAAGACCGGATCGTGCTCATCTGCCGAGCAGGCCAACCGCTGTAGCTCGCTGCACCGCAGCGCTGCGCGAGGAGACGCCCAGTTTGCGATAGATCGAGCCGACTTGGGTGGCGATGGTGTTCCGGGACAGGAACAGCCGTTCCGGGACAGGAACAGCCGCTCCCCGATCTCGCGGAAGTTGAGGTGGGTCTGCAGGTAGGGAAGGAGGCGGAGCTCTGCTGGGCTGAGGGGCGCCGCCCCAGATTCTGTGATGCGTGCGTCCTGGGTCAGGGAGTGGCGAGGCTCGTGACGTCCTCGGCGAGGGCGCCCAACGCTGGCCGATGGATCAAGATCTCGTCGATCTCCGCGAGCAGGTGCCGTGCTGCCGTCGGGTCGGCGATGGCCGCGTACATCTTGGCGAGCTGCACCCGGAGGCGGACCGCCAGCCACGGAATCACGAAGGTGCAGGTCGGTCGTGCGCGCATCGCCCGAGCGATGTAGGTGCCGGCCTCGTTGCGGTCGCTGCGATGCACCGCCAGCCTGGCCGCCGCCACGTACGCGGGGACGTTGAGGGAGTAGTCGTTCAGGCGGTTCTGGTCGATGGTGGTCAGCGCGATCTTGAGGTGGTCTGCTGCCTCCACCCATTCACCGCGATCCATCGCCAACGCCGCAAGCTCGGCATGGCTGAGGATGGCAACGTTGCCGAGCTCCGCCGACACGGCCGCCGCCTCGGTGAACAGCGCAACTGCCTGCTCGGGGTCAGCCAGGAGCAGCTGCGATTCTGCCGACAGCACCAGGTGATCCTCCAGCATGTCCGGGCCTGGCCCGAGTGGGAGGTGGAGATGCAGCATCCCGGAGGTCAGGCCTATGCCGTGCTCACCCTCTGCCGCGCTGCGGCAGCCTTGGCTACCGGAGGTCAGGTGTCCAAGCTGGCGGCCGCCAGGGTCGGCAGGTCAGGTTATCCAGAATGGTCCACGCTCATCGACTGGGCAGAACAGTGGTGGTACCAGGGCGGATCCGACGATGACGCCGGCCGGTTCGGCGACGTACACCGATGTGTCGTCGATGTCAGCACGCGCCTGCTCGAGTGCTACGGGGACTTGCTCGCCGACCGCTGACCCGGCGTTCCGATGAGCGCCCGCTTGCGGCGACGGCGTCCGCTCGACCGACGGCTTGCGGACACGTTCGGTCGGGTCAGGCGCGGTTGAGGAGAGCGGCTGGCGCACTAGCTGGCTGAGGATCATGCTGAGCCGGTGGGCGAGTCCGGTGTCGTTTTCAGGCGTTCTCGGAGCCTGTGTCGGACCGGCGCGACCGCGGGGATGGTTGGAGCAGCGCTGTTCGTCGCGGCGTTCTTGATTCAGGGCTGGCTGCGCCCCGGCTACGCGTCGACCAGCATGTTCGTCAGCGAACTGTCACTGGGCCCTTGGGGTTGGATCCAGGTTGTCACCTTCGTGGTCAGTGGATCGCTCATGTTCGTGTTTGGGCGTGGGCTCGGGGTTGGGCTCGGTGGTGGGGTGTCAGGCCGGGCGGGTCCGCTGCTGATACAGATCATCGGTATCGCTCTCGTGGCATCTGGGCCGTTCGTGACTGATCCGTCGACGGTGTTCAACCAGCACAGCGTCCACGGCATCATTCACGGACTGTTCGGGGCAGTGGTGTTCTCGCTGGCCCCGGCGAGCTGCCTGGTCATGTATCGGCGCTTTCGACGCGACTCGTTCTGGCGCGGCTTCGCCGCCGCCACTCTCGTTGTCGGTGTCGGCTTGATCGTGGGCGTCATCCTGCTCAAGCTCGCCGAGCAGTCGACCAGTGAGCTGTTCGCTTGGAAGGGTCTGATACAACGCGCCATCCTGATCGGTTTCCTGGGTTGGGTGTTCACCGTTGCCGCGAGGCTACGAAGCACTTGCCCCACGTAGGCGTCCGTTGGCGTTTCACGCCTAGCCTCGCCCGAGCGTTCGTGGTCCGGCGACTGCACCGAACTGTGGGGTCACGGTGTGACCCGACAAGTCACGCCTCTTGATTGAGACCAGCTCAAACATCAGGAGGTACCAATGCCCAGCGCCAACAAGATGACCACCCCGGTCGTGGTGGACCTGCCGGAGGTCCAGGGGCGGTATGCACCGCTCGACAGCTACACCGTCGGCTTCGAGTCATACCCGGAGGACGTCGACCCGGCCTCGCTCTTCCAGGGCCTGCCCGACGACCGCTGCCAGTGCCCGCATTGGGGCGTCGTCCAGACCGGCCAGATCATCTTCCGGTGGGTCGACCACGAGGAGACGTACGGCGCCGGCGACGCCTACTACGCCGGGCCCGGCCACCTGCCGCTGATAGCGGCGGGGACCAGCCTGGTGGAGTTCAGCCCGAGTGACAGCCTCCAGCAGACGATGACCGTGATCGAGGCCAACCTGGCGACGGCGGGTGACGCACGATGACCACGACGACGACCGAGGTCCCTGCCCTCGTCCAAGCGAGCGTCGACCGATTCGTGGCCTTCCTCGAGATCGGAGCGACCGAGGGCCTGTTCGCACCGGACGTCTTCGCCGACATCACCCTGCCGCATTGGCGGGTGCAGGTGCAGGGTGCCGACGAGACGATCGCCGCGAAGAACGGCCTCCACCCGCCGGCTGGCCGGACCCGGGTCGAGAAGGTGCTGTCCACCGAGCGCGGCTACGCCCTCAAGATCGAAGAGCGGTGGGAGGACTCCGGGCAGCGGTGGTACTGCCGCGAGGTGATCCTGTGCGACCTCGACGAGCAGGGCCGGATCACCGAGCTCAGCGCCTACTGCACGGGCGACTGGGACGAGGCGGCCGTCGCCCTACACGCAGAAACGGTGACGTTGCTGCGGCCCTGATGTCACGATGACCGACATGGACACCGGCGAGGTCGACCCGCGCACGCGGGCGGCGCTCGACCTCGCCGGGACCTACGTCTTCGGCACCGAGCCGGGTCGGATCCCTGCGGTGCTCTTCGCGGCGTACGACGCGAGCGCCGCAGACCTGGATCGCGCGCTGCTGGGCGCCGAGCTCGCCCGCTGCTGGGTCTACTCCCGCGAGCGCAACCGGGCCGTGCCCTTCGCGGTCGCCGCGGTGAAGCACGCGGAGGCCACCGGTGATTCGACCGTCCTCGCCGACGCGCTCGACGCCGCCCTGGCTACCCACTGGGCGCCGGACGAGCTCGAGGTGCGGGTCGACCTCGCCGGCAAGCTCGCCGACGTCGCTGCCCACCTGCGTGACGCCGAGGCGCGCCTCAAGGCCCACCTGTGGCTGCTCACCGTCGCCGCGGAGACCCTCGACGTGTCGGAGCTCAATCGACAGGTTCGTGCGCTGGAGCGGCTGGGCGAGGAATCGAGGAAGGCGCTCTTCTTCGCCGCCTCACGTCGGCTCATGCTCGACCTCATGCGGGGCCGGACCGACACCGTCGCACCGCTCGTGGCGCTGGCCCGGGACGCGGCAGACGAGCTGCCCGACGGCCAGATGGTGGTCACCGCGCTGATCGCATACAGCGCCGCACAGGCCGGTGATCGCAGCGACGCAAGTCTCGCGGCGGCACGAGCGGGCGAGGCGCTGGCCGAGCAGGAGGGGATCCGCGAGGTCGTCGCCGAGATCGCCTGGATCTACCTCGGGATCGGCCTGCCCGACGACGCGCGCCGGCTCGCCTCGACGTTCGACCAGCGAGTCCTGGCCGGCCTGCCGCGCGACCACAACTACCTGCTCATCCTGCAGCTGCTGCTCGACGTCGCCCTGGCCACCGGGCTCGACGAGCTGGTCGAGACCATCACGCCGCTGTTGCTCCCCTACGCCGGCCGGGCCGTGATCAACGCCGGTGGCCTCATGTTCCACGGGGTCACCGACGACACGCTGGCCCGCGCCTGCGACCGGCTCGGCGACGCCGAGCGTGCGGCGGCGCTGCGGGAGAAGGCGCTGGCGACGTACCGCCGGATCGGCGCGACCTGGTGGCGCCAGCGTCTTGAGGCGGAGGCGCCGACCACCAGCGAGCCAGAGCCGTCGACGGTGATGACCCTGCGACCAGGACCGGCCGGCGTGTGGTTTGTCGGGCGGGGATCGGAGGAGTCAGCGATCCCGGCGCGCCGCGGCCTCGAGCACCTGCACGCGCTGCTCACCCGACCCGGAACCGAGGTGGCCGCGCTGCGACTGGCCGGGGGAGCCGAGACAGTGGAACAGGCCGGGCTCGGTGAGGTGGTCGACGCTCAGGCGCTCGCGGCGTACCGCCGCCGTCTCGCCGAGATCGACGCCGAGCTCGACGAGGCCGATGCGTCAGGCGACGCGGAGCGCGGCGCGACGCTAGCGACCGAACGCGAAGCGTTGCTGGCGGAGGTGTCGGCCGCCACCGGGCTCGGCGGCCGCCTGCGCACTTCCGGCAGCGGGGCTGAGCGGGCGAGGGTTACGGTCCGTAAGGCCATCGCGACCGCGCTCGACACGATCCACAGCGCAGACCCCGTGGTCGCCCGCCACCTCACCTTGCATGTACGAACGGGATTGCGGTGCAGCTACCAGCCCGACCCGGACGTCCCGGTCGAGTGGCGGCTTTGACGGCGGGCGGCGTCTTGTTCGCGCCGATCGAGGCAGGACTTGTCACGGCAGCCCGAAAGCGTGCGCTGGAGGGACGCCAGGTGCACCGCGGGAGAGCGCACGGTGCGGCTGAATCTCGCGCACACGTCTGAGCAGTCAACGACCTCGGATGACACGTGCGCCCCGATCTCGGAGCCACCGTTCTCAGGAGGCAGGTGGCTCGCGTTCGGCGGTCGACTCGATGCGTCGGTCGAGTTCGAGCTGATCGACCAGCCCGGCGTCCAGCGCAAGCTGCTGAAGGGCGACCGTCCAGCTGTCCCAGTAGGGGCGGTCGGGCTCGGCCGCGATCGCGGCTATCAGCTGCTGCCGGAACGGCTCGCGGTCGCCGTTGAAGCAGGTTTCGACGATGGCGGCACACAGGCCGAACACCCGGGACTGCCACGGGGCCTCGAAGACGAGCTCACCGTTGCGGCGTGGCGGGGCCACGGCCCCCTCGACATCCAAGAGGTCTGCCTTCACAGCCGGGCCACGCCAATCATCGAGTCCCGCGTGACGACCTCCGCGAGCTCGGTTTCGGACAGCCCCTCCGTGCCGGCCGGTCTTTCGGGCACGACGAGGTAGCGCACTTCCGCCGAGCTGTCCCAGACCCGAACCTCGCTGTCGTCCGGAAGGTCGCAGCCCATCTCTTTGAGCAAGACCCGCGGCTCTCGCACCATCCGTGCCCGATAGGGCGGTTCCTTGTACCAGCCCGGTGGGAGGCCGAGTATGTCCCAGGGATAGCAGGAGCACAGTGTGCAGACCACGACATTGTGCACACCCGGTTCGTTGGCCACCGCCACGAAGTTCTCGTCCGAGTCGAGACCGAGTTCGTCCAACGCCGCCGGACCGTCCGTCAACAGTCGTGTGCAGAAGTCGGCATCGACCCAGGCGCGAGCGACGGCTCTGGCGCCGTTCATCGGTCCGACATCGTTTTGATAGAAGTTGGTGACGTCTTCGATGTAGTTGTCAGGAACCAGTCCCTTCTCGGTCAGTAGCTGCTCGAGAGCTGCAGCGCGGCGCTCGACCGGCGACGGGGGTGTGGGGTGGTGATGATCACCATCGCGTGCTTGGCTCATGCCGGCTCCAGATAGTTGTCCCACAGATCAACATTCACCGTAACGCCGGGCTGGCCGTCGTTCCACAGCTCGTCGGCGTCGAAGCGCACCGAGTAGGTGGCCTCGCTGGCTCGATGGACGGAGTGGGCCTCGACGTCGGGGATGCTGAACCAGCCGTCGCAACGCGTGACGACTCCGACATGTCCGCGGACGTAACCGGGACACCGCGTGTGGCCTGGTGGATGCCACTGACGGACCCGTATCCGGTCGCCGACTCTGAACCGTGATCGTCCCACGGGCGGATCGGTGATCGTCTCCGCCGTCCCCGGCCGCGACAGCGGGTACGGTCCGCCGGCGCGGTCCTCGAGCTCGGCGCGCGTCACGATGCCGGACTCGACCGCGAGCGTCGCAGCAGCGGTCAGCCACCGTTCGTAGTACGACGCGTTCAAGTAGTCCTTGGGGTCCATCCGCTCAACCGCATGGCGATGGGCGCCAGCGCTGACGTTGGGCAGATGACGGACCAGGACCTCGCCGAACAGCACGAAGGCCGCCGCTTCCCAACGGGCGGGAGGGTTCTGCTTGCCCGTCTCGACGACCACCGGACCGAAACCCTGACGCCCACCCAGATCGTTGATTCCGTCCACAGTTTGATCGTAGGCAGCAAGACCTCGCTCAGGCTACCCACTACGACGTTCGACGCCGCCGGCAACCGACGTCACGCAATCAACGGTGCTGACGAGCGCGAGAGGGCTGCGGGCATCGCGAGCGGGTCCGCGGCAGTTGTGTCGAGCACCGGGTGGCGCCTCCGTCGGTCAAGCTTCGGTCCTCGCCGAAACGTGTGGACGGTCTCAGGTGGGCGGTGAACGCTGAACTCACAGGTGCACAGAAGTGGAGGCGTTCGGAATGGTCCAGGACTTTGTGGTCACTGCTCCCATGGCACCGGAACCGAGTGTGGTCACGGCTCGACCGGGTCGGATGCAGGTTGTCGCGACTGGCCGAATCCCAGGTGTGCTGCACGGTTGGTCACCCAGCCGACCGAGGCGTCCCCTTGACTTCTCCCGAATAGCGGGGTTGGGGTGCGAATGCGGTTGCGACTTCAACCGTGCCGACGGCGCCTTCATGTGACGCCAGATCACCACGGCGAAGTCGGGGCATCTGGCTGCACGTCCTCGTCGATCTGACCGTCGGCCGCTGCCGACTCCCACCTCGGACGGTGTCATTCGGAATGGAATCCCGCCGTTGACGTCGACGTGTGCGGCTGAGGTAACGCAAACTGAGTTCCAGGGCCAGTTGGCAGGTCAGGAGCCGTCGATGCGTGAGATTCAGCGAGACAGCGCAGAGACTCTTCCCTGGGTGGAGCACGTATCGATCATCTTCGCCGATGACGACTTGGCTCGGGTGAGGTTGGCGCCCCGAGTTGAGCCGATCATGGAGGTTCAGGCGGCCGCGCACTATCGACGCCTGCGGGAGCATCCGTTGCTGGGCGGTTGGGGTCAACGCACCAGCACCGCGTTGGGTCCGGCAGCAGGCCCGGCGTTGCGTGATCTGAGGTCAGGCGCTTTTCTGGTGTTCGGGCTTGGAATGTTGCCCGATCCGGAGCGAGAGCTCGACATCCACGGGCTGCTGGATGCAGCGTTGTCGCGCCCCACCCGGGACTGGCTGCCGTTGGCGTCTGAGCTCAAGGCGTTGGGTATGGCCGTTCCACCTGGGCTGGGCGAGGGCCGTCCAGAAACGCTGGACAGGCTTGGACACTCCGTCCGCCTGTTCCATGATGTCGCGGTCGGCCCCTACTGGCGACGGCTCGATGCCGCGGCCGCCGCCGTCGTCAGCAGTTGGGCGCAGACCATGAGCACGCAAGGCCTTGAGGCGCTCCTGGGCGACCTCCGATCCAATGTGGTGTGGCGGCGTCCGGTGCTCCAGCTCGCGGTGGACACGCGCGTCTGTACTCCAGACTGCCCCCACCACCGCGTCGTTGCCGCTGCCCGTACCCACGACAACCGGTTCGCCGTGAGTGAGCACGGACTCACGATCGTGCCATCGTTTTTTGGCGCCGAGTTGATGCTCTGGATGGACTGGGAGCCGAAACGTGGCCACGTCGCCAAGCTGATGGCAGTTCCCGTCGACACCGACATCAGCATCTTCGAGCCGCCGACCACGGCACCACCGGCCGAACCGCTGTGTGACCTGCTCGGCCCAACCCGATCTTGCGTACTCAAAGCCTGCTTGGACAGCGATCTGACAACGTCGGCGCTGGCCCGCATCGTCGGCATATCTCAGTCCAGCGCCAGCGAGCATGCCAGCGTGCTGCGCGCCGCGGGGCTGATCAGCTCCATACGTACCGGCAGGACTGTCCTGCACAGCATCACCCCGATCGGTGAGGCGCTGGTGTACGGAACGCGGCGGCCAGTCCATCGGTGGAGCAGTCGTCAACCGAACGCGGCTCGCGACCGCCACCCACATTCTCTGCGCTGAGCCAGCGAACCAGTCCGAGACAGCATGGCAGCGACCACAACTGCGATCATGTTCGCTCAAGCCCTGCCCGTTCGACGGTGACCAGTGATCCAACCGGCATGGTGGGCACCGAGGGTGACAATCGCGTCGCCGACATCGGCCGGAGTGACCGGGTCGACGCATCGGAGTCCATCCACTGTGCCGCCGACTCGAAGTCGCATCCTGCCCCTCGGTGATGCCGGTGATTGTGGACGTCTTTGCCGTGGTGGCGACCGGACGGCCACGGAGGTGGATGGTGGCGATCGTGTTGCCTTCGCCCAGACCTTGACCGCGGCCTTCAACTTGCTGAGCTGCCTAGAACGGGCCCAGCCAGCGTGGAACCCGCTGGCGATAGTCCTCGTAGTCGCTCCCGAAGTGCGCAGACAAGGCGGCCTCCTCGGAGAGGATCTGGAGGCGGTCGATCACCACCACGAAGGCTGCCACCGGCAGCAGGGCTGTCCACGATCCGCGCCGGATGGCATACGAGACGAGGAGTCCGCTGAGGCCGACATACATCGGGTTCCTGGTGACCGAGTTGACACCAGTCGTGACCAGGACAGAGACCCGTGTCGGGTCGGATGGGTCGAGTGTTGTTCCGGCCCTGGTGAACTGCCTCGCCGCAGCGCTGGCGATCAGTCCCGAGACCGCTGCTGTGGCGACCGAGGCGGCGGTGCGGACAGCGGAGGGTGGTGGCGCACCCTTGGTCAGCGCACGCTGCGCGAGCGCCGCCGTCAGCGCCAGGACCGGAGGAGGGATCCGCATCCTCCCACGATAATCCAGGTATCGGCGATCCAGAGGCAGTGGGAAACAGAGGTCTGGGGTGGCCCCGGTGCTGACGCTGGTTCAGCGATTTGTCGCCCGCTTGTTGTGGGAGGCTGTGCCTCATGGCCGACCAACCTGGCCCGTCAGAGGCGGGCGTCGATCACCAGAAGTTGGAGCTTCGCAAGGAGGCCTTGACGATGGGCCTCTACGTTTCGATCTGTCTCATGGCCTCGTTGATCGCGATCCGCAAATCGCGGAGACACCCACCAACGTGATGGCACTCATCTGGGGAATTACACTCGGCCTCGCCTTGGCGCACTGGTTCGCGTTCCGAGTCTCGGCGCGAATGGTAGGGGCTGGCAAGATCCAAGTGTCCGATATCCAGCTGGCTGCTGCTCAGCTGGTCGCCGCTGCTGGCGTGGCAGCGTTGGCGTCTGTTGCTGTGCTCGTTTTGCCCGTCTCCGCCGAAGTTGTCGGCGCAGAGTTCCTCCTCGCCGTCCTGATCGCCATCATCGGGCTCGGCGTGGCTCTGGGCGCGGGCGCCACCAGATTCCGAGCCGTGGTCTACTCGCTGGCCGTCCTGGCGGGCGCGGTCATCATTGCCGCACTGAAGAACCTGCTGGCCGGACACTGACCGAGTCTCTCTCCGGAAGAGATGGGGTCGCAACGAGGAAACGGTGGCGGCGAAGCTAGTTCATCCGGGAGCGGTGTCTTCTGCCCTCGGTGCTGCGGAGTCGAGAGTGCGCTGGATGCGCTCCAGCCTCGAGGTGACTTCCAAGAGCTGGGCGGCGAGATACTCCAAGTTCACGGTTTCGGCGGCCTCGGACTCGGCGAGCCGTTGCTGTTGGCGGTGCTCGACGAAGCCGGAGGTGATCACGGCGGTCACGACGGTCATCAACGCGAGTGCTTCCAGCAAGAAGATCGCCCCCACCAAGCGACCAGCTGTGGTTGCGGGGGTCACGTCGCCGTACCCGACGGTCGTCACGGTCTGCAACGCCCACCAAAGTCCCGTGCCGAGGCTGGGGAACTCCTGCCGGTCCAGCAGGGTGATCAGACGCCGCCGATCAACACGCTGGTCAGCGTTGCGACGACGATCAACGCCGTAGCCCTGCGCACCGACAACGTGTTGCGCACGGCCCGGCGCCTCATCCACGAACCAGCCATGACTCCCGTCCTTTCTGGAACGCAACAGGCAATGATGGTGCGACTCTGTGTGGCAGCTGCCACTGACGAAGAACGGCCCCGGCCACCGGCGCATGTGGGTTGGCGGAGTGCTGAACCGCTACGGTCGGACCGCCGACGTCAGGATCAGCTGCTCCGTGTGTGGCCGACGGGCGGTTTCCGAGGCCGCCGCCATCGGACCACCGCTGGATGTGGATGTAGCGTGCGGATCGGACCCACTGGGGCGCGTCATGGCTGTGATGCTAGAGCCAATCACGCCGCGCCGGCGAGAGCGCCGGATGCGGGATGTGGATTGTCAGTAGCCGCAGTTCTCGACGGGCTCTGTCACACCACGATGTCCCGTGGGCTCTGCCTTCACCAGGGAGCGGCAAATCCACATCTGGATCCGTCTCCATGGCATCCCGACCGACTCCGCGCACTCGGCCCTTGCCCTCCGAATCGCGGTCGGGACGCGCTGCTCGGTACGAGGGTCACTGTTCGGCGACTTGGACAGGCATCCTCCTGAGGTCGTTCGACGCGCTAGAGGTCGCGCTGGCTCAAGCGGTCCAGCTCCGCGCTACCTGCTGATCAGCGGCAGTGGGGCGAAGGTGTGGTTCTCCCAGATCACCCGAGATTCCTCTTCCGGGTAAGCAATGACCGCCGACACGGTGTCGAACCGCTGGGTGAGGCGTCGGTCGGTGTCGTAGCCGGTCCAGCCGGGGTCGCCGTGGGAGGCGAAGGAGATCCAGGCGTCTCGCATCTGGGCCGAGATGGCCTCCGCTTCCGGGAACGGCGGTGGACCGATGAGCATGCCGGGTTGGCCGCGGTCGAGGTTGCCGAAGACCAGAGGCACATCCAGCCCGTGGCACGCGCCGAGGGCTCCGCCCATGCCGGGTGCCGACCATGCCAGCTCGTAGACGTGCGCGTGGCCGCCTCCGGCGAGCTGGGCCTCGGCGAGATGCAGGGAGGGCATGCGGAACAGCCAGTCAGAGTTGACCAGCTCGTACAGCTCGTCCGGCCCGGCGGCTGGGAAGGCGTCGCGGTAGCGGCGGGCGCCGTGCGGTGCGGGCGCGAAGACTTCGAGCGCGTCAGCCGCCTGCGTCGCGCTCACCTCACCGAGCAGCCCTGTGATCGCGGTGAAGAGTCGGTGCTCGTCACGTGTGTGGCCGACGAGAAGGTCGATGTGGCGGCCGGAGCCGCCTCTGAGCGCCAGCCACGGGGTCTCGGCCAAGACGTCGCCGTCGACCACGGGTGAGATGTGGATCCCTCGGCGCGCGGGCGGGCCCCAGCGTGGCGCCCACTGATCCAGTGCGGCCCCGATCGTGTCGGCGGCGGCGGACAGCCGCCCGGGGGCGACTCTGGAGAGGTCGGCGACGGTGGGCTGCAGCCCGAGCACCGCGGCGCAGGCGGTGGCGATGTCGGTGGCGAGCTCGGGGGAGAAGAAGGTGCCCGGCGCGCTCTGCACGATGGCCCGCCGGAAGAGCCCTGCGGCCCGGTCCATCGTCAGGAGTGCGGCGACCGATCCGGCGCCGGCCGACTCTCCGAACACGGTGACCTGGTGGGGATCGCCGCCGAAGGCCTGGACGTTGTCGCGGACCCATTCCAGGGCGGCGACCTGGTCGAGCAGTCCCCGGTTGGCAGGGGCTCCGTCGATCTGCCCGAAGCCTTCCATGCCCACGCGGTAGTTGAACGTGACGACGACGACGCCACTGCTCGCCAGCCGGCCACCGTCGTACTCGGCGAGGCTGGAGGCGCCGACCACGTAACCGCCGCCTTGGATCCACACCATCACCGGCAGTGCTGCGGATGGTTCGAGTCGGGGCGACCAGACGTTGATCGTCAGCCAGTCGTCATGCACCCGCCCCGGGGCCGCGACTGCGCTGACCTGCCCGCTCTGTGGTGGGGGTGGGCCGTACGCCAGGGCGTCGCGGACCCCGCTCCAGCTCTGTACCGGTTCAGGCGCTGTGAAGCGCAGCCCGCCGAGCGGGGGCTTGGCGAACGGGATCCCACGAAAGACCGCCGCACCGAGCTCCTGGTTGCCGCGGAGCCGTCCGGCCCGCGTACGGACTTCGGGCCGGGACCCGGACAGGGCTTCGGTCATTGCAGTTCCCCCTCAGCAGGCGGGTTCGAAAGTGCGCAGTCGGGTGGTGGTCCGCTGACGGATGTCAACGACCGCACTCGGTGCACACGCCGACCTCTACCCGTCGTTCGCGCAGCGTCCGGAATCGCCTGAATCACACACGCTCGGTCTCAGCCCTATCGACCAAGATCAGGTTGCCCTTCACGAGACGGCCTGAGAGTACAGGACGTCGAACCCCTCGCGCTGATGGTTGTTCAGGGAGGGGACACGGGTTGGGTGGTGATCACGGCGACGTCAGATCAAGCAGCTGCGGAGGGCCCACATCTGGGGTATGCCGGGCTGCGCATCGCATCTCCGTCGATTCTGACGTCTGTGTCACGAGGTTCCGTGAGCAGCCGGCGATCTTGTGCAGGCGGTTCTGCCGATCACGACCACGACGATCCCTACCCGTCAGCACCCGCGTGACTCGACAAGCATCAGCAATGTCACATCTCGTGTCGACTCCTTCCACCAGATCTCTCGCCATCTCTCGCGAGCAAGCCACGACCTAGAGCAAGAACCTCGACGACATAGGGCCCCTCACGCAGGCATCCCGTTGAGGGGTCCGCCAGTGCACTACGATACGTCGGCGTGGTGGACGATGCGGTCGATCATGGCGGCGGCGACAACCTGGTCTCCGAACACTCCTGCCCAGGAGGAGAAGGGCAGGTTGCTGGTGAGGATCAGCGAGGCGTGTTCGTAGCGGGACGAGACGAGCTGGAAGAACAGGTTCGCGGCGTCTTGGGCGAAGGGGAGGTAGCCGACCTCGTCGACGATGATCAAGCCGTAGCGACGTAATCGGGTGAGCTCAGCTGGCAGGCGTCCGCGGTCGTGAGCCTCGCACAGTCGCGCGATCCAGTCGGTGGCGGTGGCGAACTGGACCCGGTGACCCTGCCGGCAGGCGGCGACGCCCAAAGCGGTGGCGAGGTGGGTTTTGCCGGTCCCGGGTGGTCCGAGCAGGACGATGTTGCGATGCCTCGGTCAGGTAGGCCGCCGGAGGCGAGGGCCTGAATGGGGGTGCGGGCGGTGGGCTGGTGGTCGAAGTCGAAGTCCTCGATCGTTTTCGTGGCCGGCATCGCAGCGGCGCGGATCCGCAGCCGCGCCGGAGGCGTTGCGGGCGGCGACCTCGCGTTCCAGACGGCAGCGAGGTGTCCTCGTGGGTCCAGCCGGCGTCGCGGGCGTGTTCGGCCAGCCGGGCCGCGGCTCGGTGATCCGCGGAGCCTTCAAGGCGGCGGCCAGGTGGTGATCTGCTTGATCGTGGCCGCGGCATCCTGTGGTGGCGTTCATCGTGGCCTCATCTGCTCAGCATCGATGCCGAACGCCTTGTCGTAGTCGGCCAGATCGCGGACCATGTCCTGCACCTCAGGTCGGGTGATCGGGTGCTGGTAGGCGTGGCGCAGGGCGGCGGCAGCCTTGACATGGGCGGATCGGTGACCGTGGTTGCCCGGGCCCACCGGCGTGGGTGCTCAGCGACCAGCCGTCCACCGGCTCGGACACGGACCGTGTCCAGGTCGGCGGCCACGTCCACCCGGGCGCCGATGGCGGCAGGATCGACGGAGTAGTCGTTGGTGTCTACCCGCACGTAGTAGTCGCGGCCGAGGCGGACGTGGTTGCGCCAGCCCAAATGCAGCACCACTGGCGGCAGCGGCAACATCGCTGCCTTGTCGGCCTGCACCACGTCGACCGGACGGGCCTTGATAGTGCGGACCACCCGGGCGTTTGCCCCCGTCAGCCACTCACTGAACTGGGCGTTGAAGTCCGCGGGTGAGGTGAAGTGGCGGCCGGGCATGAACGAGGTCTCGAAGAACCCGTTACGTCGCTCGACCACGCCCTTGGATTCGGGATCGCGTGGCGGCAGCAGGACGATCTTGGTCGCCAGAGACCCGGCGAACACCGCCGCCGGCTCGGTCAGCTTGCCCTCGGCCTATCCCCGGCTCGTTGTCCCAGATCAGCCGCCGCGGAACCCGACCCAGCTGCTCAGCAACTCCCACGATCCCAGCAGCAGGTCCGGGGTCTTTCGGTCGGGATCATCCGGCCGAGTCATGAACCGAGAATGTGCGGCCGTCATCACCAGCACTTCCCCGCCCGAGGGTTCTCTGGC
Source organism: uncultured Actinomycetota bacterium (assembly GCA_963794405.1). Lineage (GTDB taxonomy): Bacteria > Actinomycetota > Actinomycetes > Propionibacteriales > Propionibacteriaceae > Microlunatus. The sequence continues at coordinate 395,638 of CAWCDP010000009.1, read as the reverse complement.
GGTGCCGTGATTGCGATGATGGAACCCATGGCGCCGTTTGGGTCAGCAGACTTCGAACTCACGATCCCCGAACTGCGCTCAGTCGCCAGGTTCGCCGCGGACAGCGCACGAGAAGTGTTGCCCCTGTTCGAGAGAGCGGCTCCTGACGACGGCAGGCCCCGAGCCGCGATCGAGGCGGCGTTCCTGTTCGCCGACGGTGCCACGCGGACCAACCTGCAACGGCGCGCTGCTACCGATGCGCATCGGGCGGCGGCAGAAGCCGCCGATCAGATGAGCCGGCTGGCGGCAGGGTCGGCGGGCGATGCGGCTGCGGCCGCCTATCTCCACCCACTCGCCCACGTCACGCAGGTAGGTCACATCCTGCGCGCGACCGCTCGGGCGGCGGAAGCGGCTGAGCTGGAGGCAGCCGGCCGGCCAGAGGCTGCCGAGGCCGTGCTCGAACGGGCTCTGCTGCGGGCGACCCCGGTCCTGCTCGACATCCTTCACCGGTACCCCCCGGCGATCAACGGCCGAAGCCGTACTGCTCACCTGATGAAGGCGTTGGACACCGCCTTGAGGAACCTGACGGTCGAGTCTCGTTGAGGGTCCGCCGACGGCGCAGAGGGTTCTTTCGCAGGACTGGTTGACTGACCACGTGAGCGAGGCCCGACTGATTCTCACCTGCGGACTGCCCGGAGCAGGCAAGACCACGCTCGCCCGGCAGGTAGCCGCAGACCGGAGCGCCGTTCGCCTCACCAAGGACGACTGGCTCTGGGCTCTCGGCCCCACCCCATGGGCCACGACAACCCAGGCGAAGGTGAATCACCAACTCTGGCAGCTCGCCCAAGAGATCGTGCGCCTCGGCCTCAGCGTCGTCCTCGATTTCGGGTTCGCGGCGCGGACCGAACGTGACCTCGTGCGATCCGTGGCTCGCGGCCTTGGTGTCGGTGTCGAACTGCACTTCCTCGATGTGCCGGTGGACGAACTCTGGCAGCGCATCGAGGCCCGGAACTCCAAGCCACCTTGGGACAGCGCACCCATCAGCCGCAGCCACCTGAACGACTGGGCTGCGCTTTTCCAGGCGCCCGATGCTGCCGAGCTGGCGTTGTTCGACGCCCCACCAGACCCGTGCTGAGTCGGTACGCGACGGCGACGCCGGTTCAGTCTCCGCCTGACCTTGGCGATATGACGTGTGGATCCCCTTGTCGAACTTCGTACCGTGTCGGTCAGAAATCGAACGGTCAACGAGCGGAGGTGCTCTGCCGAGCTCTGGCAGGTGGTCGCCGCACGGTCGTGTGCCGGCTGCGGATCAGCACACGCCGAATCGGGGACCGTTGGTCCCTAGTCCCGGTCTCAGAGGCGGACAACGATTGTGGGAATGGGCAAGGTTCTCGTCGCGTACGCGACCAAACATCATTCGACCGCTGAGATCGCCGAGGCGATCGCCTCGGAGCTCCGTGCCGACGGACTCGAAACCGACGTGGCCGAGGTGAGCGCGGCGACGGCCGACGGCTACGACGCGATCGTGCTCGGCAGCGCCGTATACACGGGCCGCTGGCGCAAGGAGGCGGTGTCGTTCCTCAAGCTTCACCGCGATCAACTTGCACGGGTCCCGTTCTGGATCTTCAGCTCCGGACCACTCCCGCACACGGTCGACGAAGACTCCGCTGACAACTCGCGGTGGCTCGAACCGCAGAAAGTGCTCGACCTCGCGAGGGCTCTGGGGATGCGTGGCCACACCGTGATCGGCGGGCGGGTCCCTATCGACCCGCACGGCTGGATCGAGAAATCCATGCTGAAGAACACGCCGGAAGGACTTCGCGACGCCCGAGACTGGGATCAGATCCGGCAGTGGGCGGCCGGCATCGCGACCGAGCTCACGTCGACGCGCCGGTGAGGTCAGTCAAGGCGTCGGCCAGTTCGGGAAGGTACATCGCGTCGACCGTACGAGACCGGCAGCGAGTGGGACGAGTCTGAATGAAGCAGCTGTCCGCAGAAGGCTGCTTGATCGCACCTCTGACACTCCCCGAGTCATCCCCGTATGCTCCGCACGACGGTGGTCGAACGGTGTCCTGGAAGCTGTTCGCTGCCTTGGGCGTCTGCGTCAGGGTGCACCAGAGGACACGATCGCCGGCGTCATTGGGGGCGGGACTGGGCTAACGTCAGCTGCCAGTCGATGGCGGTCGAATCTCCCGTGCGAAAGGCCTTGGGCAGGTGGTGAGCGAGCCAGTACGCCCAGTAGACCCGCAGCGTGGCCGGAGGAGTCTGATCACTCAGCATCTCGTCGAGCCGGCGCGCGGAGGCGAGCTCGGTCTCATCAGCGTCAGCGCGCTGGACGAACCACTCACGGTCGAACAGGGTTTGCACCAGCGCAAGGCGACGGTCCCCGCGATACACCCCCAGGTTCCAGTCCACGACGGCTGTCGCGCGGTCGTCGTCGTCGAACAGAACGTTCGCGGCGCTGAGATCGACGTGGACAAGATCATCGCCGGCCAGTAGGTCAGGTGGTGCCTCGGCGGTGAGCAGGACGATCTCTGCGACCACCTCGCCAGCCCGGCGGTCACCCTCCGGGGTGCCATCAACCACCTGATCCAGTCGAGTGTCATCTGGCCGGAACCAGTCGATCACCGGTGGCACGTCCGGCCAGCTGGCCACCGCGCCTGCGAGGCGTTCGTTGATCTCGGCGATAGCGTCGACCCGCTGGACGGTGAGCCGTCGCGAAGGGCCCGCACGTAACTGGTGCTGGACGAAAACCACGCGGTCCCCGATGTCAACGACGATTTCGTGATGAGGCACCGGCAGGCCCCGGGCCTGCAGCGCATTCACCACGCTCGCCACGCGGCGAGCGTCGTCGACACCATGGAAGATGGTCACGACGCCGGAACGACCGTCTGGCCACTCGACGTAGATGGCGCCGCCGAGCTGACCGGCCAGCGACCGACCACGAACACTGAGTCCCACGCCGGTCGCACGGTTGATCGCTTCGACGAGGCTGACGTCGTCCGGCCTGTAACTCAGCATCCGCCCCCCTCCGATTCCGATCCAAGGGACGTCGGATCAACCCCCACCACCCGAACGGCCGCCCAACCAGACCCAATCAGACCAGACACGTGCTGAGGAACCCGGCCGCACTCCCGTGTCGATGACCTGCCGCCGCTTCACAATGCGTCTCCGCCACCTGCGTGCCGCTGACGTGGTCGAGTAGGTGCGTTGCCCTGCCCGAAAGGAGAGGACAACGAGGGACATCCTTGGAATCGCCGCCGGCATCGCCGGTGAAACGATGCCGGCGTCACGATCACAGTCGTCCCACGAAGACGGCCGGTTCATGCGCGCCCGCGTCGACAGCAAGAGTGAAGACCACGTCGTCACCGCTACCGACCGGCAGGGCGAACGACAGCCGGTACGGATCGGAGGACCAACCAATCGCGATCATCTGCACGCTGCGACTGTCGTCAGGGCCCGGCGGGGTCAGGTACCGCACCGCCGGAAGCCGGTAGCGGCCGTACCGCAAGTCACCACTGATCCAGGCTTCAAAGGCATGCTCCGAGTTGTTCCGGACAGTGACGGTCAGCTCGACCACCGGAACCCCGAGGCGGCACCCCGTCCACACCTCGCTGACCTCGACCTCGATGCCGTCGGTGTAGGGGTACACCTCATCGAAACCGGGCGGTCGCCGTCCCACATCAGACGAAGTCGCTGCTGGCACAAGCGACTCGCAAGCGTGCAGCGGCCCGGTGATGAGCAGCAACACCACGACGATCAGCAGCCGAAGGAACGGCTGCAGCGGGATCACCGTCATGATCGTCCACCTTCCGACGATGACCACGAAACCGGCTGGCGATACCTTCGGGGGCTGTCAGCCCGGCACGATGAACGAGTCATCATCAATCGCCCTTCCCTCTAGATCTACGAACTTGAGCCTGGTCCAGGCCACGTGCGGATACATCGGTCAACTGGGCCGCGGGGAACGCGGCCTGAATCCCTCATCAGCAGGCACCGTGGTGGGGGCGGTCGGCCACCCCAAGACGTCATTGAAGAACCGCAGGAACAGTGCCTTTGTTCTCTTCCGCAGACATGGCGGTAAGCCCCAATTCGTGCTGGCTGAATACCAGCTTGATGCACCCAGCCTGGTGTGCAGGCCTGCGCATACGCATCGGCAAATCCGCCTAATCCGGGCGATAGCCCTGCTTTGAGAACTGAAACTCAATAGCTGGCCATGATCGAAGAGATTGAAATAGGTGAAAATGCCAATGCGTCCGACCGAGTTGATTGCGCAGAGTGTCAGCTCTGGGTGGGGCCCCCCGGCCTCGTTCGGCAACCGAGGGGGTCGATCGACATGTCTGCGGCAGAGAACAAGGCACTGTTCCTGCGGCACGCACCAGGGAAACTTCGAGGGCATTCCTGCCACTGGGGAGCCCATCGGCTTCCGGGGAACGACGGTGGCGCGGATAGAGAACGGGAAGATGGTCGACGAGTCGTTGCCGCTGAGGAGATGGGTTCGGTGATGTTCGGTGTGACCTCGTGGCTGTCAACAGCGGCTCAATTTTGACCCCCTGACTACGGGTGAAAACTGACCCCCTGGTGTGGTCTTGCGGTGATTGTGGCGGGCATGATCAGTCCTCGCCGGTGACGTTGGCGGTGGGGATCCGGCCGAGGTCGCGGTTCCGGAGTCGGTAGGAGTCGCCTTTCAAGGCGATCACTTCGGCGTGGTGGACGAGTCGGTCGATCATGGCGGCGGCGACCACGTCGTCGCCGAACACTTCGCCCCAGCGGCCGAAGACTTTGTTGCTGGTCACGATCAGGCTGGCGCGTTCGTAGCGGGAGGAGACGAGCTGGAAGAACAGGTTCGCCGCTTCGGGTTCGAACGGGATGTAGCCGACTTCGTCCACGACCAGGCAGGGGTAGCGGCCGAGCCGGACCAGCTCGTCTTGGAGCCGGCCGGCGTGGTGGGCGGTCGCGAGCCGGTCGACCCATTGGGAGGCGGTGGCGAACAGGACCCGGTGCCCGGCTTGGCAGGCGCGGATGGCCAGTCCGGTCGCCAGGTGGGTCTTCCCGGTGCCGGGCGGGCCGAGGAACACCACGTTCTGCTTGCCGGTGATGAAGTCGAGGGTGCCCAAGTGCGCGATCTGGTCACGTTTCAGGCCGCGGGCATGGTCGTAGTCGAACTCCTCCAAGCTCTTGCGGCCCGGGAACCGGGCGGCGCGGATCCGGCCTTCCCCGCCGTGGCTCTCCCGGGCTGCGACCTCGCGTTGCAGACAGGCGACCAGGAACTCCTCATGCGTCCAGGCCTCGGTCCGCGCGCGTTCGCCCAGCCGGCCTGCGGCATCACGCAGGGTGGGGGCTTTCAACGCCCGGGTGAGGTAGGCGATCTCGGCGGCACTGTCCCGAGTCGCGGGCATCAGGCCACCGTCCCGTCCCCATCGCCCACCAGCGTGGCGATGCCATCGAGCCCGTCGCTGCCGCCGTCGTGGTCGGTGAGGCCGAGGGCGGTGTCGTAGTCGGTGAGTCGGCGGGTCTCGACCTCCGGCTCGGCGGTGGGTCGGACCAGCCCGATCCGCTCGCGACGCAGCCGTTGAGCGGCGGAGGCATGCTCGGGCAGGGTCAACGACTGATGCCTGGCCCAGACCCGGTCGTGGTCGGCGACGACCCGTCCGTCGCAGAACACCCGGACCCGGTCCAGGTCGGCTACGACCTCGATCCGGCGGCCGATCACCGAGGGGTGCACGGAGTAGTCGTTGGAGTCCAGCCGGACGTAGTAGTCCCGCGGCAGCCGACCCGAGAGCCGCCACCCCATCACCGGTGCGACCGGCGGCAACGCCAGCATCGCTGCGGTGTCAGCGGCGACCCGGTCGACCGGGGCACAACCGAGCACCCGGCGGCGGCGTCGGTTCACCACATCCAGCCAGCCCTGCAGCTGGGTGTTGAAGTCGGCGGGGCCGGCGAAGACCCGGCCGGGCAGGAACGACGTCTCCAGATAGTCGTGGGCGCGTTCGATGATCCCCTTCGCCTCCGGGTCCGCTGGCCGCAGGATGATCACCTTCGTGCCGAGGGTGCCGCGGAACGCCTGGCATTCGGTCGTGAGCTTGTTCTTGCCGCCGCCGTAGGCGCCGACCGCGCCTTCCCCGTCCCACACCAACGTCCGTGGGACAGCACCGAGCCGGGCCAGATGCGACCACCAACCCGCATACAAGTCCTCCGCCCGCCGCGACGGGATCAGCCGGGCGAACAAGGTCCGGGAGTACGCGGCCACCATCGTCAACACCGGCAGCTGCTTCGCGGTGCGGGTCTGCCCGAACCCGACCGGGAGACGGATGTCGGGGAACCAGAAGTCGTTCTGGGCGATCTCCCCGGCCAGATACGCCGTCCGTGACGCCGGATCGGGTGGCAGATAGACCGGCCGCAGGTCCCGCACCCGGGCGGTCAACACCGTCATGCCCCGGGTCCAGCCGACCCGCTCAGCGATCACCGTGGCCGGCATCGTCGGGAACTCCTTCAACAACTCCCGGATCGCCGGTTCGAACTCATCCACCGCCGACCCCGCCGGAGCCCGCTGATACCTCGGCGGAACATCAGCAGCCAGCTTCGCCTTCACCGTGTTCTTCGAGATCCCCAGCCGCAGAGCGATCTGCTTGATCGGCATCCCCTCACCGACATGCAACCGTCGGATCTCAGCCCAGTCCTCCACGTCCAACATCCCTTCAGTCCTCCCGGCTCGTTTCGAGCCAGGCTCAACGGAAGGGGTCAGAATTCAGGTGAAGCCTGGAGGTCAGTTTTCACGTGTCGCTGACAGTGGCTCGAACAAGTCGGTTGGCGCTGGACGAGCTCGCCGAGGCGTGGGGCTGCCGGCTCTGGCGCATGATCGCTGGAAGGGGAAGGTTGGACGGACCATGAGGTGTAAGCCAGCGCTGAACGCGCCTCTCCAGCATCTTCGCCGACCGCTGGCCTGAACCGCCCCGGCAAGTCCGGAGACTCCGTTCCTTGGGAAGGATGGAGTCATGTCAGGGAGTACGTCGAAGAGGTACCCGGCCGAGCTGCGTGAGCGGGCGGTCCGGATGGTCACCGAGATCCGGTCTGATCACGAGTCGGACTGGGCCGCGATGACCAAGGTTGCCGAGCTGCTGGGTGTCGGGACGCCGGAGACGATCCGGAAGTGGTGTCGCCAGGCCGAGGTCGATGCCGGTCAGCGGCCCGGGCTGACGAGCGAGGAGTCGGCCGAGCTGAAGCGGTTGAAGCGGGAGAACGCTGAGCTGAAGCGGGCCAACGCGATTCTGAAGTCCGCGTCGGCTTTCTTCGCGCCGAACTCGACCGGCCACAGCGCTGATCGTGGCCTACATCGACGAGCACGTCGGTGTCCGCGACGGCAATGGTCTGCGATGGGGTGTCGAGTCGATCTGCGACCAGCTCAACGAGCTGGGCGCCAAGATCGCCCCCGCGACCTACTACGAGCACCGCACCCGCAAGCCCACCGCACGAGAGATACGGGACGAGGAGTTGAAGCCTCGGATCGCCGCGGTCCACGCATCGAACTACGGCGTCTACGGAGCCCGGAAGGTTTGGCTGACCTTGAACCGCGAACGGCCAGCCGATGAGGCGCCGATCGCGCGCTGCACCGTGGAGCGGCTGATGGGCGAGCTCGGCCTGGCCGGAGCGGTACGCGGGAAGGTCAAGAAGACCACGATCAGCGACCCGAAGGCGCCCAAGCCGCTGGACCTGGTGGACCGCAACTTCACGCCACTGGCACCAGATCGCCTCTGGGTTGCCGACTTCACCTACTGCTCGACGTGGTCAGGCTGGTGCTACACCGCGTTCGTCATCGACGCCTACGCCCGGCGGATCCTGGGCTGGTCGGTGGCTACGACGATGACCAGCCAGCTCGTCGTCGACGCGGTCGAGCAGGCGATCTGGACCCGGCAGCGTGAGGGCAAGGACCTGGCCGGTCTGATCGCGCACCATGACCACGGCGTGCAGTACATGTCGGTGGCCTACTCCGAGCGGCTCGACGCTGCCGGGATCAAGCCCTCGACCGGGGCCGTGGGCTCCTCGTATGACAATGCTCTGGCCGAGTCCGTGATCGGGCTCTACAAGACCGAGTTGATCAAGCCGCGCCGGCCGTGGAAGGGGTTCGACGACCTCGAGATCGCGACCGCCGAGTGGGTCGACTGGTTCAACCGACGTGTTGAATCTGGTGGCAGGTCAGCTCGGTCTGCAGCCGGCTGGCCCAGGTCCTCGACGGGGTCGCTCTTGGTTCAACTGCCGCTCATGGCTCTGCGTGTGGCTTGCGCCCCGTCGAGTGCCGTAACGCGGTAGTGGCTCAAGAGAGGTCTGCATCGCCCGACGTCGGTTTGCCCTTCCGCGTGTCCCCTCCTTCCTCTTGGATGAACCTCTCCTAGCCTGTCCCTCCTGCGGAGAGCGTGACGGCACCCATGTTGACCGGGTGGAAGTTCGGGCCGCCTCCGGCCAGGCGCTATCGGTGAGCGCCTCCGGCGAGGATGGCGGTGCGCGCCTGGCAGTCGAGCCCACCGCCCTGTACCGGGGTGAAGTCGGCCGACGCCACGTCTTCGTGCTTTACGTGGAGTGTGAGCGATGTGGCAACCTCAGCGAACTCATCTTCCGACAGCACCAGGGCCAAACTATCCTGGCCTGACCTTTCCCCGAAGACCTCCTAACAGGCCAACCCCAGTCGATGGTTCACCTTCAATCGGGGCCTTGACTTCGTCGTCGGGTCATCGTCCAGCGGGCAGCCAGTCGGAATGGGCCGACAAATCCTCCTGTGTCCGGTTCCGGATGTCGACAAAGCAAGGTCACGGGGTCAGCCGGTAGATCTTCTCTTCCAGCCCGCGGCGCTGGGAATCTGGTCGAGACCGCTCGGAAGCTCCGCGCCTGCTTCACCGGACTGAGCCGTCACCCAACTCCGCGTGCCACCACTTGCCCGCGACCTTCCCGTTCCTGATCCACAGTTCCGCCCACCCGAAGCTCTCTCGGTGGTCGAGAAGCCGCGTCGAGCCGAAGGCTAGGCCCTTGTCTCCGACGATCCTCTCGACCTTCCTCAGCCTCATGCCCTTCTTGATCCGCTTGAACTCCGACTTCGTGATCGTGTTCTTGTCGGTCTCCCGCTTGACCGTGCGCCGGGTCGATGCTGACTTGGTCCGCCGTGTCTTCGGTGACCAGGCCTAGCTCGTTTGCCGGCGCCACAGCTCCGCAGCCTGACCCCCGGAAACCCTGGTGCGGACCCTGCCCCGAGGACGACGGTGCCTCCGAACCTGGGTCTGGCGACGTCGGTTGACAGGCGTAGCCTCCGGAGAGCGGCGTCTGGGCGGCGTCCGCTGTCTTGTCGACTTCGGAAGGACCACCAAATGGCGACCCTGACCGCATGGGCGTTCTCAGGTGTTGGCGATGCCGACGCCACCATTGACAAGCTCAAGGCGCTGCAGTCACAACAGCTGATCAGCATCCAGGACGCGGCCATCGTCACCTGGGAGGTTGGGAAGAAGAAGCCGAGGACCCGCCAACTGCACAATCTGGCCGGGCCGGGCGCGCTCGGTGGCGCCTTCTGGGGGCTGCTGTTCGGGCTGCTGTTCTTCGTTCCGTTGCTGGGAGCGGCGATCGGCGCCGGCATCGGCGCTCTGACCGGGTCGATGATCGACGTCGGCATCGACGACAAGTTCATCGACAGTGTCAAGCAGAAGGTCACACCTGGCACATCAGCCCTGTTCCTGCTCACCTCCGACGTGGTCGAGGACCGGGTCAAGACCGAGTTGAGCGGCACCACGGCCGAGCTGATCGCCAGCAACCTCACCGCCGATCAGGAGGCCAAGCTTCGGGAGGTCTTCGCCGACGAGTGACGAGAACGGGCGCGGCGCGCCTGTAAAAGGGTCCGCTGGAAATCGCTGAGCCCTCCGGCGTAGATTCGCGCGAGTCGCAGCGAGGCTGGCACACGCGATTCCCTCATCCAGGGGGCTGGTGAGGTGGTGGCTTCTGTTCGATGGCCGTGTCGACTCGCTCATCAATGGTCTTGCCATCAAGGTGGCCGTTGGGCACGGTTGGGTTTGGAATGGAGGTGGTCCAAAATGGCCTACCCGTCGAACGACGTGCCCGGCCGGCGAGCGGCGCGACTGTCACTGGTTTCGGTCGTCCTCTGGGTGCTGGCGCTCGCCTTGCTCGTCCTGGCGGCGGTCATCGGCTTCACCGGCGAAGCAACCGGCACCACAGCCCACCTTCCGCTGCCGGTGACGTACAGCCGTCCCGCATTGTCGATCATCTTCGCCGCTCTCGCCGCGTCAGGTGCCGTACTGGTCGGGCTGGCCGCGGCGCAGACGACTGCCGCGATGCGAGTCTTGGACCGTGACCGCCGCATTCCGTCGACCATCTCGTCGGATGCCAGACAGAAGGCCAGCCGCATCCTCGGACCGGCCGCGGTGGCCCGCTACCAGCTCGATCACGACACGACACCGCCGCCGAGCGCCATCCCGCAGCCCGCTCCGGCCGGCCCGGTCCGGTTGACCGTGCTGATGCCCGCACACAACGAGGCACTCATCATCGAGACGTCGCTCGCGTCATTGTGGAACCAGACCCGACGACCCGACCGGGTCCTGGTGGTCGCCGACAACTGCACCGACGCGACCATCGAGATCGCCCAAGGAAGCGGCGCGGAGGTGTTCGCCACCGTGGGCAACGTGGAGAAGAAGGCCGGCGCCCTCAACCAGATCCTGGCCCGCCTCCTGCCGCAGACCGACGACCTTGACGTGATCATGGTGATGGACGCCGACTCCGTCATCACACCCGACTTCCTAGCGACCGCGCTCGGGCGGCTTGAGAACGAACCTGACCTCATGGCGGTCGGCGGGGTGTTCAACGGCGAACCGGGCGGCGGCATCGTCGGCCAGCTGCAGCGCAACGAGTTCAGCCGCTACCAACGCTACATCTCCCGCCGCAAGGGCAAGGTGTTCGTGCTGACCGGGACGGCGTCCATCATCCGTGGCTACGCCCTCGGCGCCGTCGCCGAAGCCCGCGGCACGCTCATTCCGGGCCGTCACGGCCAGGTCTACGACACCCTCGCCTTGACCGAGGACAACGAACTCACCCTCGCGCTGAAGACTCTCGGCGCCAAAATGATCTCGCCCCGTGAGTGCCAGGTGATCACCGAGATCATGCCCGACCTGCGGGCCCTGTGGCGGCAACGCAGCCGCTGGCAACGAGGCGCCCTGGAGAACATCGGGGCCTACGGCCTCACCCGCACCACGGCTCTCTACTGGCGACAGCAACTCGGCATCGGCTACGGGACGATCGCCTTGAACGCCTACCTGCTGCTCATGTTGATCACCGTGCTCGCAGCCGACGGGTTCCAGATGCTGTGGTTCTGGACCATCATCGGATGCATCTTCATCGTCGAACGCATCGTCACCGTCGCTGCCCAGGGCTGGCGCGGCGTGCTGCTCGCCGCCCCCCTCGTCATCGAGATCGGCTACGACCTCCTCATCCAGGCGGTCTACGTGAAATCGCTGATCGACATCGCCACCGGCCGCAAGTCGGGATGGAACACCGTCGTCCGAGAGGCGGCTCCGCAATGATCCCACTCGGCATCCTGCTCCCCAGTTCGGTCCTTCAAAGTGGCTGGTTCCAAACCCTCGCCGTCTTCGTGGCCATCAACACCCTGATCTACGCGGCACTCGCCATCGGCAAGCTCATCCCCCGCCGAAGAACCTGACCCTGACATCAACAACCAAGCTAGATGAACCGCCCCGGCGAGTCCGGAGACTTTCTAGTTTGAGACTCCAGCGGTTGCTGGGGCCTGGTGGTGAGCGTAGTGAGCGGTCTCTGCTTCGACCGGCGTGAGGTCCCCGCAGTACTCGAAGGGTCGGCGACGGTTGAACCAGTCGACCCATTCGGCGGTGGCGATCTCGAGGTCGTCGAAGCTCTTCCACGGCCGCTGTTTCTTGATCAGTTCGGTCTTGTAGAGGCCGATGATGGACTCGGCCAGGGCGTTGTCGTAGGACGAGCCCACGGCCCCGGTCGAGGGCTTGATCCCGGCAGCGTCGAGCCGCTCGGAGTAGGCCACCGACATGTACTGGACTCCGTGGTCATGGTGCGCGATCAGACCCGTCAGGTCCTTGCCCTCCCGGCCGCGGGTCCAGACCGCCTGCTCGACGGCGTCCACGACCAGCTGACTGGTCATCGTGGTCGCCACCGACCAACCCAGGATCCGACGGGCATAGGCATCGATCACGAACGCGGTGTAGCACCAACCCGACCACGTCGAGCAGTAGGTGAAGTCGGCCACCCAGAGGCGGTCCGGAGCCAGCGGAGAGAAGTTCCGGCCGACCAGATCCAGCGGCTTCGGGGTCTTCGCGTCGCTGATCGTGGTCCGCTTGACCTTCCCCCGCACCGCGCCGGCCAGGCCTAGCTCGCCCATCAACCGCTCCACCGTGCACCGCGCGACCGGCGGCGCACCGGCCGGGCGCTCGCGGTTCAAGGTCAGCCACACCTTCCGCGCGCCGTAGACGCCGTAGTTCGCAGCGTGCACCGCCACGATCCTCGGCTTCAGCTCCGCATCACTCACCTCGCGAGCGGTCGGCCTCCGTCCGCGGTGCTCGTAGTAGGTCGCGGGGGCGATCTTGGCGCCCAGCTCGGTGAGCTGGGCACAGATCGACTCGACACCCCATCGCAGACCGCCCTCGCCGTGGTGCCCCGCGACGGAGTCGATGTACTGCACGATCAACGCTGTGGCCGGTCGAGTTCGGCGTTGCTCCTATGTCAAGCAGCAGCAGCAAAGGCCGGGGTGGGGAGGGTGTCGTTGAGTTCGACCTTGGTGGCGATGTCGGTTCGTAGGGCGGCGAACACGACATCTGACAGGCGCCGACGGAGCAGCCTCAGTCCGGCGACGCGGTCCTTGCCGCGGCTGGTCTGCTTGTCCAGGTATGCCCGGCCCGGTCCGATCCCGCGGGCCTGGGTGACCGCGATCATGTGGAGGGCGTAGTTCATCGACCGATTCCCGCCGCGGTTGAGCCGGACCTTTCCCTTGCTCGACCCCGACCAGACCGGCACGGGCGCGGTGCCAGTGAAGCGGGCAAAGGCGTCTTTGTCTCGGAACCGGTGGACACCGGCGGTCTCGCCGATGATGAGCGCGGCCGAGAGCACCCCGCACCCGGGAACGGTCAGCAGCGTGGGTGCGAGCACGCGGACCAGGTCACGCAGTTCGTGCTCCAGGGCAGTGATCTGCTGGGTCAAGTCCCGGCAGCGTTCGAGCAGCTCTCGGGTGAGCCGGGCGACCACGCCGGTGAAACGGTCGAGCTCAACCAGCAGCTGACCCACCAGCGACTGTCGCCGCAGTCCACGCGAGACCACGTCAAGGTCGGGGTCGAGTTCGTGCAGGAACCACCGGACTTGGCAGCAGATCCTCGTGCGTTGCATGACCAGGTCACGTCGGTGATCCGACAACAACTTGACCTCCCGGGCCGGGCCCTCGAGCTCGGCGACCGGGAGGCCGGGGTGGCGCAGCGCGGCCAGGGCGACGGCCTGAGCGTCGATCGGGTCAGACTTCCCCCGTTCCCGGCTGACCTTCCGCGCCTGCGCCATCAGACGGGTCGGGACTCGCACCACGCGGCCACCGCCGGCCAGCAGATCGGCCTCCAACCGGCGGGTGAGATGTCGGCAGTCCTCCAAGGCGAACAACACCTGGGCAGCTGGGCCGCCCTTCTCGGCGAGGCGGCGAGACCAGGCCAGCAGATCGAGGTGGCCGTCGCTGTTGGTCCGCACCGCCTTCTCGTCAAGACGACGGCCGACATCGTCGACAGCGACCAGGGTGTGGGTGCGCTTGTGTGAGTCAGCGCCGATCGTGATCATGACAGTTGTCCTTCCAGGTCTGGGTCCGTGGACGCCACGCACCTGTTCGCCAGGGCACGCCTCAATCAAGCGCATCAGCGATACGCAGCAGGCTCCTATCAAGCCACTGGCCGAGCAGGGACGTGGGCACCTGGCCAGAGCCGCACAACGGACGACAAGCCACAAGCCAGCCAGCGAAGAGCCGACAAGCCGGGGCAGCAAAGAAACGAGCGAACTCGGGTCAGGCACCCCTCACGATGGCATTGACGCGAAGAAAGCCGACGCGGACTTCAGAATCGCGTTGGCCCGCTTCAACTCGGCGTTCTCCCGCTTCAGCCGCTTCACCTCTGACGACTCCTCCGTTGTGACGCCCGGCCGCGACCCACCGTCGACCTCGGCCTGCCGGCACCACTTCCGGATCGTCTCCGGCGTCCCGACCCCCAACAGCGTGGCGACCTTCGTCATCGCGGCCCAGTCCGACTCGTGATCGGACCTGATCTCGGTGACCATCCGGACCGCCCGCTCACGCAGCTCGGCCGGGTACCTCGTAGACGTTCTCCCTGACATGACTCCATCCTTCCCAACGAACGGAGTCTCCGGACATGCCGGGGCGGTTCAGCCCGCAGCAGAACCTGCTGATGAGAACCGCCGGGAACACCGTTCCCGTGACAGACCCACCTTGTCGACAAGTGGTTTGTCGTTGGGACATGGGTGTGGTCGTGCGCTGGTATTCCGGTGTCTGCGCTTATGGGTGGATCCGTTGGCTGCGGTTTGCGGCGGACGCTTGCAGGGAGCGGACGCCTGCTATCGCGGCGGCGGCGATGGTGCCGGCGGTGGGCGCGGCGATGAAGACGATGGCGGCGAGGCTTTCCCAGGTGCTCAGCGCGCCGAGATTGAACCCAGTGAGCCCGGCGGCCGTGATGGCGATGACGTGGCCAAGTCCGGGCAGGCTGACGGCGATCAGGTACCAGCTTGCGGCGGCAAGTCCAGGCAGGTAGAGGGTCAGGTAGGCGATGGCCCAGGACCGTTCGCGTCGGCTTGACGTCGCAAGGAGGTTCTCGTCGTCGGTGGTCGCGTGACCAATGGCTCGTCGGAAGGTGGCCGTCTTCAGCGCCCAGAGGTTGCGGCTTCCGCTGATGGTGGCGAGGACGGCGTACAGGTCGGTTCGCATGAAGACGGCCGCCTGGAACACGATGGCTGCGACCTGCAGGACTACCGTGGCGGCTAGCACGTTCGCGATCGGCGCGGGCACGCCTGCCGCTTGTGCAAGGATCAGCGTTCCCGTGAGGGCGGCGTCCACGCTCAGCCCGGCGAGAAGTGGTGGCAGCCGTTGTGCCCGAGGCAGGCTCCACAACGCTGTGAGGTCGGCTTGCGCGGTGAGGAAGTACAACCGACGGCTGATCGACATCCTGCTGGGAATCCCTCGGGCGGCCGCGGCGAGGACGTGACCGGCCTCATGCATCAGGGTGCACAGCACGGCGGCTAGCGACATCACCAGCACGGAGGCAAGCGGGGAGCCGGCCACCACGACATCGGAGGCGTGAGGCCGAAGGGCCGGGTCGTGGAGTGCAGCCACCGACCCCGCGAGGGCGAGGCTCGCCTGCACCCCCCATCCGACCGGGCTGAACAGCACCCGGCCGCACCGCTGCCAGGTCTGGCCGACTGGCGGCACGACGGCGGCGTCAGGCTCGGCGGCGAGCACACCCTCCGCGATCAGGACCTGGACGAAGTCGGCGACATCGACCGGCTCCCCGGCCAGTTCCTCAGCTCGGGCGGTGGCGACGGCGATCGTGTCCCCGGTGCTCAGCCAGCCGATCACTTTTGCGCCGATGTCCGGCACCGCGACGTAACAGCGGGTACGCGGATTCCCGACGATATAGGCGTCGCCATCGGCGACGAGGGTCAACGCAGCGAACTGGGCTGGGGGCAGCGCCGTCACGTCATCACCGTCGATATCGTCGACTCTGGGGCCATGTCATCGGCGGGGACTTGGCGTTCGGCGCAGCGTTGGCATTCGGGGTGGAAGTTCCACTGGTCACGCCCGACCGACATCCCGTCGGCAAGGGCGATCCAGTGATAGGTGGCCCGGGCGACGGGCTCGTCGTGACGGCTGAGGAATCGGAGGGTTTCCAGGGCCATCAGTCCGGCGAGGATCTGCACAACCGGGCCGGTGCCTCGGTTGACGGTGCTCGCCAAGAGCAGCGGCGGTCGCGCGAGTATGGATTCGGAGCCGAGCAACTGGTCTTGCCGGTGCAGCTCCAGGCATTCCCGACACGGTGAGACGCCAGGTTCGACCGACCAGTAGTACAGGGTCGACTGCTGCAAGCCGCCGGTGACGAACGGGACACCGAGCTGCATACACGCCTCGTTGACCTGTAGCTGCGCGTCGGTGGGTGTGTCGATGGCACACACCACGACGTCGACGTCTGCGGCGAGCTCGCCGATACGGTGCGCGTCGGTGATCCGCTCGACCAGCGGTTCGACCCGGGTTTCCGGAGAGAAGGACCGAACCCAGGCGGCGGCGGCGTCGACCTTGTGGCGGCCGATGGCGCCTTGGCCGTAGCAGAACTGGCGGGCAAGGTTCTTGGTTTCGACGGTGTCGATGTCAACCAGGCGGATGAATCTGACACCTGCCCCGACCAGGGATTGGAGGATTCCGCTGCCGCCTCCGCCCGCGCCGAGCAGCAGGACGCGGCCACGTGCGACGTCGGCGTGGATGTCGAAGGCACCGCGCTGCGGGGTGCTGAACAACTCGTAGTAGTGCAGGTTGCTCTCGTGCCGGTCGCGGACCTTGGCCGGGATGGCCGACCAGTCGTCGCCCTCGTACACGAGGCCAAGTTCGGCCAAGGCGGCGATGCCGTCACAGACTTCACTATCGGAGACTCGGTACCCTTGGAGGCGCAATTCTGCGGCGATCTCCTCCGGAGTGCGGTCGCCAACTGCCAGCAGCTGCAGCAACGCAGCGGTGCTCCCGTCGGGGTCGCCCAATTCGAGCCGCTCGTAGGGACGGACGTAGACCAACACGTGCCCGTCGCCGGCCACCGCGGAGATGGATTTCAACGTCGGATGGATCACAATGACACTCCAGGTCGACAGGTAACGGACTACAAGGTGGTCGAGACCGGTGGCTGTGCAGAACGCGGTGTCCGCACAGCCACCGAGCGGATCAGATGCCGCCAGCCTCCGGGTCGAGGTGACAGCGGGTCGCCTCGATACGCTCGACCTTCACAACGGTGATCTTCATGGGTATTCACCTCCTTCACGTTCAGTGGCTTCGATCAATGACCCAAGCTGCTCTCCAACGCAGACGTCACCCGCCACGCAGTCTCCGAAGGTTGCCGCGGATCTGCGGCCTTCGCTTCTGAGCGCGCCGCCCGACGCCGAGCGACGGCCTCAGGACCGGCCGCACGATCCGTCGACCTCGACGTAGTACGGGCTGGTGTGACCGACGTGGCCGGTGCCGGTGCAGCCGTATCGGTAGCGGCCGACGACCTGCGTCATCGATGCGTCGGAGTAGTAGGTGTACGAGGTCCAGTAGATGGTCGCTGCGCTTGCGGTCGGGGTGAGCGCCATAGCTAGTGCACCCCCGGCCAGAAGAGCGGCGGCAGCGGCTCGGCGCGAACTGATTCTTGGCACGGTTTGCTCCTTCGTTGAGTAGATCTCGGGCCCGCTCTGTTTCTTGATGGCGCTTCCATTGCTGACTGACATGACTTGCTCCCTCCAGAATGTGTTGTGTGGTTGGCTTTCGCGTAGCCCAGCCGGACCCCTGCGTGGATCGGGACCTGCTGGACGACTTGACCTTGGGGCGGCTCTAGCTGTTGGCGGCGGCGATCGAGGCGGCGAACAGACTGCGGCCGGGACGACCGCCTGCCACGGCGGAGGATCGAACGCGATGCCTGCGACCGAGCACACCGTCACCACGAGGCTGATGGCGCCGGTGATCACCGTGACCCAGAACTTCGTGGTTCTCAGCCCAGGCTGTTGGCTCACTATGGACGATGCGGGTCCGGGACTGGCATGACATCTCCTCTGTCGGCTCGCTGGGATGGGAGTGCAACTGCGTCGATTGGCTACTCCCGGCCGGTCGACCTGCTGGGTTGGCCTGACCCATCAAGCGTCGCTGGGCTGTCCGCGTCGTGACAGGGCGGAATCCCCCGGTGAAGAGAGGGAAAACCCCCGACCCCCGCCGCGGCCCAGCCGGCGCGGGTTTTCCCTCTTGCCGGTCCGCGATGGGTGGCGAGATCCTTGCGATATGGCGACTCGCCGCATCGTCGAGTGGGCACTTGGTGCGACCTTCGTCGCGGCCGTCGCCATGGCGCTGTGGTGGGCGGAATCCCCGACCCTCGCTGACGATGCCTCTCTCGGCGTTGGCAATGTGCTCTTCGGCACGGGCTTCGCTCTCACAGCAGCGTTCTTGGCCACCGCCCGTGAACAGCGTGGAAACGCGGCCCTGATGGCGCTGGCCGCGGTGGCCTTCGTCATCGACGAGTCATCGCAGCAGACGATAGGGGAGTGGTCGGCTCGTGTCTCCGCCGCCGGACCCTTCGTCCAGGTGCTGACCGGAGCCATCCTGCTGCGGTATCCAGAGCCCCGGTTCGACCGCCCCAGCGGCATCTTCATCGCTACGAACGCGGCGCTGGCCGTGGCAATCGGGACTGCACTCGCGTTGCGCTATCCGATCGGGTACCCCTACGCGGATGGCGTGCCCAGCGAGCAGTTCGAGCGCGTTCTGACGATCCGAGCCACATGGTGGACTGCCGGCTCGTGCGTGTTCGTGGCCCTCCTGGTTCGGCGCTGGCGCCGTCTGCAGTACTTCGATCGCAGGGTTTTGAGACCTGTCGCCTTGGCTGCGGCGACCGGTGCAGTTGCCATCGCTCTGGCGCCCATCCAGCGTTGGCTGCCACCGCAGGTCGGTGAGGCCCTCGACCTTGCCCGATCCTGGGTTGCGGTGCTGATCTCGATGTCTTTCGTCGTGTCCGCGGCACTGCTTCGGCTCTCGTTGATCAGGGTGGCGACGCTTGCCGCGCGGCTCGAAGGTCCTGTCAGCGTGACCGAGGTCGAGTCGGCCCTGCAAGAGGCCATCGGTGACGACAGCCTTCGGGTCTACTACTGGCTGCCGGCCTCCGCCAGCTACGTCGACGGAACCGGGTCGATCAAGCCGGACCAGTCGAGCAGCGACTCGGCGATCGTGAGCGTGCAGGCGTCGTCCGGCGACCCGCTGGCAGTGATCATCGCCAGCTCCGGGGTGCGCCGCCACCAGGCGCTTCTGCAGAGCGCCGCGGCAGTCAGCCGTCTGGCCCTGGAGAGCACACGCCTGGAGGCACAGCTGCGCTTCCAGCTGTCGGAGACTCGCCAGGCAAGGTCGCGGCTGCTACGTGCTGGTTGGGAGCAGCGACGTCAGATCGAACGAGATCTTCACGACGGCGCACAGCAGCACCTCCTCGCGGTGGCGCTGAGGCTGGGGGCGGTTGAGGCGCAGGCTGGCAGCGCCCTGATCGAGGATGGGATTCGAGAGGCGCGCGGTGAGCTCACAGCAGCCCTCGCCGAGCTCCGCGAGCTCGCCCACGGCATCTACCCAGTGGCGCTCAGCCAGAGCGGACTGGCGGCAGCAATCGAGGCCGTAGCCGAGCGGCTCGCGGTCCCGATCGTGCTGAAGATCCCTGACCGTCGGTGGTCACCGGACACGGAGAGCGCTGCCTACTTCCTGGTTTGTGAGGCGCTCACCAATGCGACCAAGCACGCTGAGGCGCAGATGATCTGGGTCACCGTGGGCGAGTCCGGCAGCGAGCTCGTCGTCAGCATCCGCGACGACGGCAAGGGCAACCCGCAGCTGAACGATCGCAGCGCACTGCCCGGCCTGCGAGACCGCTTGGGTGCCCTCGGCGGAACGCTGTCAGTGGAGAGTGCGCCGACGGGCACCACGGTCGTCGGGAGCATCCCATGCGGGTAGCACTGTGCGACGACTCGGCACTGTTTCGCAGCGGGCTGGCGATGTTGCTGCAGGTGGTCGATATCGAGGTCGCCTACGAGGCTCGCAGTGCCGATGAGCTCATGGCCCGGCTGCCGTCCCACGATGTCGACGTCGTCGTGCTGGACATCCGGATGCCACCAACCTTCACGGACGAGGGCCTGGTCGCCGCCGAACGGATCCGAGAGCGGCATCCACAGGTTGGCATCCTCGTCCTGTCCACCTACACGGACACCAGCTGTGCCGTCCGGCTGCTCCAGGAGCTGTCCACCTCGGTCGGTTACCTCCTGAAGGATCGAGTATCGGACACCAGCGAGCTTCGCGATGCTCTCGACCGCTTGCATCGGGGCGAGACGGTGATTGAGCCGGACATCGTCCGCCAGCTGGTGAGGAGGCGCGAACGACGCACCGGTCTCCATCGCCTGACGGAACAGGAGCTTCGCATCCTGACCCTCCTGGCAGAGGGACGATCCAATGCAGGGATCGGCGCTGCCATGTATCTGAGCACGAAGACCGTCGAACGCCACGTCGCGAACATCTTCTGCCATCTTGGGCTCGAGCAGCGCGGTGTCGACAACCGCCGGGTGCTGGCCGCTATCACCTGGCTCCGTTCACAGAGCTCCGATCAGGATCCGAGCGACTGAGTCTTCACATCAGCGCACACCCGGCTCATTCAGCAGGCTGCGTCAGTCCTGATCGGGCCAGTCACCGTCGATGACCTGCTGGAAGATCCTGGTCGCTGAGTTGTCGCCTGCTTCACCTGTGTGACGTCGCCGCGGTACCAGCCTGCGATGTAGCCGGGGGAGAGCTGGCATCGTCGGCGCCGTCGTCGTCGGAGCCGAGCCAGCAGCGGATCAGGTACGCCGATGCCTCGGCCTCGGTCTCCATCCGCTTCGGGTGCTGCCGGTAGCCGGCGAGGTCGTCGGCGTGTCCGTGGAGGATGTGCGCGAGCTCCTGCGCCACCGTCTCCACCTGCTGTCACTCGGTCAGGCGCGGGTCGCCCGCACCGTATTGCTGGCCGGTCTGTCCAGCCGAACGAGCCGCCGCCCTCTTCTCGGTCGCTGTCCGTGCTGCACACGACGGTCCGCCTGCGGCGCGACTCTCGCGGTATGCCAGCCTGCCACCTGTGGAGAGACGGCGCCCGAGCGCGACAGCAGACGAGAAGGCGATGCTGGTCGGCTGGCTGACGTGGCAACAGCAGACGGTCGAGCTGAAGTGCGCGGATCTCACCGAGGAAGATGCTCGCCGCGCACCGATCCAGACCTCGCCCCAGATGACGATTGCGGCCCTCGTGTCTCACCTGGCCGCGGTCGAACGCGACTGGCTCGAAGGGAGCTTTCTCGGCCGCGCAGAACTACTGACCGACGATTCGGCCGGCGGTTGGGACGTCACCGGTCGTCCACTCCATCAGATCGTCGAGGCCTATCGCCGACGAGCCGCCCGCTCCCGGCAGATCATCGAGTCTCATCAGCTTGAACAGCTGGAAGCGTTCGCCCCACCCGGAATGGAACTGGTATCGCTGCGCTGGATCGTGACGCACCTGATCGAGGAGACCGGCCGCCACCTCGGACACCTGGACTTGTTACGCGAGCTATCCGACGGATCACGCGGTCAGTAGCCACGTCCGACCGTTCTCAGGGGGCGATCGACGAGTGGCGCGTCCGGACCGACCAAGCGCACGGTGGCTAGCGTTGCGCACGTGGCTGAATACGCCGAGCTGTCGACATCTCGGGTCATACGCGTTCAGAGTCGGCTTCCCCGGGTGGACCGACCACACGAGTACTCCGATGACGTCTGCTTCAGCCCTGATCTGGTCGCCGCCTTCATCATGGCCTACACCGCACCAGGCGACCCGATCTTCGACCCCTTCGCTGGCTTCGGCACCACCCTTCGAACCGCCGAGCAGATGGGGCGGCGCGCCATCGGCTTCGAGATCGACGAGTCGCGGGTGACCTTCGCCCGCCGAAGCCTGACCGACCCGACCTGGATGCGACACGTCGATGTGCGCCACGCCGACTGGTCACAGGTGCCGCCATTCCAGCTGTCGATCACCTCACCGCCCTACATGACCAAACAGAACCATGAGCAGAACCCCCTGAGCGGCTACCGGACTCTCGACGGCAACTACGTTCGCTACCTGACAGACCTGCAGGACATCTACCGTGGTGTCGCAGGCCGGGCAGCGGCACCCGATGCTCGCCTGGTCGTCAACGTCGCCAACCTCCACGGCACGCGACTGGCGTGGGATGTCGGCGACGCGCTGGCTGAAGTGCTCACCTTCGAGCGCGAGATCGTCATCGACTGGGACCGCCCTCAGGATTGGTTCACCCAGGACTACTGCCTCGTCTTCCAGCCCAGACCGGTGAAATAGCGAGACCACGTCCTAGGGGTCAGTCCTCGCTCCGAACGACGAAGACTCCCTGGCTGGTCCGTTTACGGCGATGCCGGCGTACAAAGGTCCGACGGCTCACGGCACCGCCCGACCGTGTTCACGGCGAACCATGGCGGCCTCCGCGCGTTAGCCTCAGGCCATGCCTACTGCCCTGCTGCTGATGGGAACCGTGGGTGCCGGGAAGACTACGACCGCTGACGCCGCGGGTCTTCACGTGCAGGCTGCCTCGTCTGCATGCGCTCCGGCCGTCCTCGCCAGCCGGCTCCGCGATCGGCACCTCGAAGAGCCTGCCGAGCTGGCCTGGCACCTGGATCGAGCCCCCGAGCTGGACGCCATCCTCGACGCCGCACGCGTCGCGGACGCCGACGTCGCCACCGACTCGCGCACACCCATGGACGTTGCCGGCGAAGTCCTCCGGCTCATCGGCTGGGATATCTGACCCCCAGCTGAACCGGTCCTCTGCGGCGACCGCAGTCCTCATGACCGACCTCGTCGGGTGACCAGTGAGCGGTCGTGGAATCGGGCTGGTGAGGCAGCGTTACTCTCCACAGGGCACCAAGCGCCGAGACGGCCGGAAGGCTGGTCGAACAAACGCGGTCCCCGTTCCCGCAACCTGAGGCGGCGTGCGTGACGAGTCGGCTGCTGGGCCCGAAGACGATCGAGACGGTCGAGGAGGCTGTCTCGGCACACATCGGTCACACCTGGCGGATCTCGTCGTGGACCGACCTAGCAGAGCGGGCTTCCCACCCTGCAATGATCCTGCGCGACGAGTCGTACGCGGTGTTCGCGAAGCTCGCAGCGGCCGACGAGGCCACCTTGCAAGTCAACGGCGAACTGGCCGGTCTGCGGCTGCTCACTGAGTTCGGGATACCCGTTCCTGTCCCGGTCGGCAGCGGCCGGGTCGACCTGGCCGACGGTTCCGCGGTGCTGCTGTTCGAGGCTCTCGAGGAGCGCACGGACCGCTCCACCGAGGACTGGCAGGCCATCGGCCGGGTCCTCGCAGTTCTCCACTCGGTCGAAGGCGACTCCTACGGTGCGGCTGCGGACGGGTTCTTCGGACCTCTCCGGCTAGAGAACGCTCCAGTCGACCCCGACACATGGGTGGAGTTCTATGCGGTGCGACGAGTGCAGCCGTGGCTGCGAACCGCTCGAGATGCCGGCTCGGTCGACGCCGCGACAGCAGCAAGAGTCGAGACCCTGATCCAGCGGCTACCCAGGTTGGCCGGACCCGATCCCAGCCCTCGTCTCCTTCACGGGGATGCGCAGCACCACAACTTTCTCAGCACCAGCGCCGGCGCGGTGGTCATCGACGCCTCGCCTTACTTCGGTCATCCCGAGATCGACCTCGCCCTGCTTGACTACTTTTCGCCCGTCCCACCCCAGACCTGGTCCGCGTACAACGAGATCCGACCGATCGACCAGGAATTCCAGCAGCGACGCGAACTGTGGCGAGTCTTCGCCTATCTCGGCATCCTCACCGTCGACCCCACATCTGAGTTCGGTCGCACCTTCGGACCACGCCTTCACAGCGCTCTCAGCCGTTACCTCTAGATCCGCAGGCGGCAAGGCGACACCGCGACAACGCGGCGGCCCAACCACTCTTGTTGTCGGTAGACGGTCGGCAACTGCGTACCCCTCCGCAACGGGGGCGCGAGGCATGCATCAGAATCGAAACCTCACGATGCGGCTGGAATGTCTGAAGCCGGGCAGCAGATTCATCAGGCGATACGTGCGGCGTATCGCTGTAGGTGCCTTCGCCAGCAGCGTGGGCGAGTCGTTCATCGGCGCCTCATCGACGTACTCGAGCCGCGAATGCCATCCGGCCAGGTCCGCTGGGTCGTCGAAGCCACAGTGGAACAGGGCGTCGTACCTGCGCCCCAGGGGATCCCATCGGGAGAAGCGCCATGCCGAGACCGACACCGTGTCGAGCTGGATCTGGCCCGTCGGGAAGCCGTCCACAATGCTGACCAGCAGGCGCTTGGTGTGGGCCTCGGTCAGGTAGGGGACGATTCCTTCGGCGATCACCAGCACCGGAAGGTCCCGCCGGACACGCTGCAGCCAGGCCGGGTCGGTGACATCGGACCCGATCAGAGTGCAGTGCTTGCGTTCCGGCAGGAGCTGCTGCCGCAGCTCTATGACGCCGGGGTAGTCCAGGTCGTACCAGTCGACGGTGTCGGGTGGATCGATGCGGAACACGCGGGCGTCGAGGCCGCAGCCCAGGTGCAGCACCACTGCATGGCGATGATCGCCGAGGAAGGCTCGGGCCCATTCATCGTGAGCCCTGGCGCGCTCGACGGCACCTAGGCCGAGCTGGCTGGCTCCGAATCTGCCCTTGTCGTAGTCGGGATCGAGACGCCGCATGACCTGCTCGGCGTACGCGTCTCCGAGGATCGGATCGGGCAGGCGGTTGTCCAGCGCCTTGGCTTTGAGGACGGGACTGAGAGTCTTCTGAACCCCGACGAGTTCCACATCAGCAACACTAATGTGACAGCCGACCCATCAGCCGCGAGCGTCGATGGCAGCCATCCCTGTCGGTGACGGGACGC
This sequence comes from uncultured Actinomycetota bacterium, assembly GCA_963794405.1. Taxonomy (GTDB): domain Bacteria; phylum Actinomycetota; class Actinomycetes; order Propionibacteriales; family Propionibacteriaceae; genus Microlunatus. The sequence goes on along the minus strand of CAWCDP010000009.1, from coordinate 370,935 downwards.
CACGGGTGGCCGTCGCGGCGCCTGAGCCGACCCGCCGGGCGAGGCTTCTCCCACCGCTCGGTGGGCCTACGCTCCCGTCGTGATGTCACAGCGAAACACGGCACCCACTGTCCGTCCCGCCCGGATCGAAGATGTCGAGCAGATGGCGCGGGTGATCGTGACGTGCTGGCAGGAGACATACCGCGGGCTCATGGCCGACGCAGTCCTCGACGACCACGACTTTCTCCCCCGCCGGGAGCGGTTCTGGACCGCCGCGTTGACCGATCCCCGATTCAGCGCCAACCGAGTCGCCGTCGCCGATCGGAACGGCCAGGTGATCGGGGTCGCGATGTCGGGCCCTGCCCTCGACACCGCAGCGGCGTGGGACAGGCAGCTGTACGTGCTCTACGTGTACGCCGCCGACCACGGGTCACGGGCCGGGTCGATGCTGTTGGACGCGGTCGTTGATCCAGCCGAGTCGGTGGCGCTGTGGGTGGCCGACCCGAACCCGAGGGCGCAGGCGTTCTACCGCAAACACGGATTCATCCCCGACGGAACAACACAGCTCGATGACGGAGTACGAGAGATCCGCATGGTCCGCAACAACGCCCACCTCGGCTCGGGCTAGGACCACACCCGACCCGGCCGTTGCAGCCATTGGCACCGTCATCGTCTTGACCGTCGGCCGCCCCGAAAGATCTTCGGCGGCATCATCATGATGCTGATCAAACTCCTCATGATCTCCCAGGCCCTCATAGCCCGAGGACGCAGACACCGGTGGCATTGACCACGCCCTGGTCAACTCTCACCTGCCGGTCAGTGCCCAGTTTCAGCTGCCGTTGACACTGTTCGCCGGCGAGGAGGATCTGGCCAGACCGACGCCCTGATCTCGGGAGACGCACTCCGCACACAACGATCAGTTCCAGGTCTTGCCTGAGGGGTTGGAGGCACGTTGGACCGAGATTGGAGTGCCGAGTCCAACGATGGTCACGTCAGCTCGATCCAGAGCTCAACAACCAACTGCGACTCCAAGGAAGACACTCGAATGTTCGGCAAGAAGATCATCGTCCTGTCCCTCACCACACTGGCCACGTTCGCCACCATCGGCACAGCGACGGCCTGCTCCGCTGACCTGTCCGACGACATGGCCGGCCCCGTCCCGACACCGACGACCACCACCCATTTGGGGCTCTCCTGACTGATCCGTGGGTCAGGTCCGGCCGGGAAGGCTGGGTGGGTGACTGCCGAGGGTGAGCATGGCGAGAGCGATCAAGGCGTCGGGGGATGTGAAGCCGAACGCGATCCGGGTGAGTAAGCGGATCTTGGTGTTCACTGATTCGATCCGGCCGTTGGAGAGACCATGGTCGATCGCGGCCAGGATCGAGGCTTGGTGTTTCACGATCCGGTGTTGCAGGGCGACGAACGCGGGGATGCGACAGCGGCGGGCCCAGCCGATCCACCGGTCCAGCGCGGCGGGCGCCTCGGCCGGATCGAGACCGAAGATCAGCCGCAAGCCCTCCTTGAGGAGGTAGGCCCGGTGCAACCGAGGGTCGGTCTTGGCTATCCAGGCCAGCTTCGCCTGCTGGTTGGTGGTGAGGTTGTCCGGGTTCTTCCACAACGCATACCGGGCTCCTTTCAGCGCTTTGGCGTGGCCGCTGGCCCGGCCGGCGCGGCGTCGGGTGACCGCACCGCGAGCCTGGTTCCAGGCGTCCCGGCGGACCTCGTCCAAGGCTTCAGTGGCCCACTTCACGACATGGAACGGATCCGCGCAGCGGACCGCGTTCGGGCACTGTTTCCCCACCACGGTGGAGATCCACTCCGCTCCGTCGGCGGAGACATGGCTGATCCGGGCGGATCGCTGCGGTCCCAGCTGGTCGAAGAACGCGGCCAGGGTGGCCTTGTCGCGTCCCGGCTTCGCCCACACCAGCCGACCGGAATCATGGTCGACGACGACCGTCAGGTACTTGTGGTGACGCTTGTAGGAGATCTCATCGATCCCGATCCGGGACAGGCCGGCGAACCGGTCATGCAACGCCTCGACGTCGGCCCAGACCCGGGTGATGATCGCCCCCACCGTGCGCCACGCGATCCGCATCAACTGCGTGATCGCGGTCTTGGAGCACTGGGTCGCCAACCAGGCGACGAGGTCGTCGAAGCCGAGCGTGTGACCCGCCCCATGCCGAGCCCACGGCACGGCCTGCACCGTGACCCCGTGCGCCAGACAGCTCACCCTGGGCGCCTCCGCCTCCAGCCAGACCGGGATCGTGCCCAGATCCAGGCTCCGCCACCGCCGCGGGCCCTCGCCCCGGTCATAGCCCCGGGCCCGGCGCCGGCACCGCCCGCAGCGTCCGTTCGCCTGCTGCCTCGGCCGCACACGGGCGACCAGCACCTGCTCGACCGGGTCGAACTCGACCCCCTCCACGACCGTCTTCTCCACGCCCAACAGGGCACGCCATAGGCTGGCGTTCCGCACGCCGTTCTCCGCTCACTGGTTCCTGTTCCTTGACAGCTCAGAAACCTATGCAGAGAACGGCGTGCTCAGCTTCCAGCCACTCCGGTCACCCACGGAAGTGTCAGAGGAGCCAGAAATGCGACGCCTCGACGACGTCGAAGCAGCCCGTCCCGGCTTGGTGTGCTCACACTGCGGTAAGACAAACGCTGGAGAACGGATCCCGTCGAGCCACGGCACCGGGACGACAAACGGACCCAGTGAAACTACAACGTCTCTGGAGGGCCGTGAGCGGCATCTTCGCAAGACGGTTGGCTTCAGACCGGGAACAGCGGTACCACTGCTGGCCAGAAGAGGGCCGCGACCTGTGCGTGTCCGGTCACGGTCCAGTGCCCGAGAATCCGTTCGTTGGGTGCCTCGACGAACGTCGCGGCAATCCCTTCGTCTGTGAAGCAGTTCTGAGCGGCTGCGCAGACGCGGGCTTGTTCCGCCTCGTACCCCTCGATGATCCTCCGCAGCTCCGCGACATGAGAGGGGTTGAACTTGCCGCTGAGATCGAAGAAGTCACACGGACCCACACCAGTTGCCTCGGCTTTCAGCGCTGGATCTCTCTTCGCCTCGGCTTCAGCCCCGGCAACCGTGGGTCTACCTGGTTGGCCCACGATGAGAATCTTCGTGCCGGGTGACGCCTGGTTGACGATGCTCAGCGTTTCGGCGACGGCCTCGCCGAACTCGGGGACGTGCGCGTCATCGCCACCGTCGCACGAGATGTCGCCGTCGATCGCCTGCACGATGACCAGCGCAGGAGTTGGCACGTCCGCCAGAGCTGCCCGTGCCTGGGCCGGGAGGTCCTGAGCAACAGCACCGCCCATCGCCCGATTGGTGACATGACCTTGCGTTTCGGGTCGTACCGCGCTCAGCCGGAGGTAGATGCTCTTGACCTCCGGGTTCGTTCCAGTCGCCCACGAGTTCTCCAATGCGTCCTCCCCGGGCCGTTGAGGATCAGAGCTCTCACCCGTCAGACCGGAATGGCCGATGGCCACCACTCCTACAGGGTTCTGCTCCGTGGGCGGGGCGCCACTCGCCGGCGCGCTCGGGTTCTGGCCGCCACACCCGAGGAGAACGGTGGCGGCCAACACTGTGACAACGGTTCGCGCAACGCGGTTCGACCGCAGCGGTGCTCGGACCACCATCACCGGGGTCCCCAGTCGGGTGAACTCTCCCACCCGGGCGTGACGGCGACCGGTGCGGTGCCGCTGCCGTCGGTCCGCGCGGTGTAGAGGTCGGGAAGATCGTCCGGGGCACTCCTGCCGTACACGATCTGTCGGCCGTCGGGGGAGAAGGAGGCCGAGTACAGCTTCGTGTCGGCGCTGACATCGGTGACCGCTCGCAGACCGCGACCATCGGGATGGATGAGGTAGAGCTGGGAGTCGAGGCCGCCGCGGTCCACATTGGAGCGGAACAGGATCCAGCGTCCGTCGGGTGACCAGTCGGGAGAGGCGCCGGCGCGCAGCGACCAGGGGGTGAGCTGGCGGAGATGGGTTCCGTCGGTGCGCATCACGAAGATCGCGATCCCGTCGGCCGGATCGGCGAGCGGCGAGTTGAGCCGTACGAAGGCGATGTGTCGCCCGTCGGGAGAGACGACCATCTGTTCGTTGTCGCCGGCGAACGGGCGTCCGCGTAGAACGACCCGTGCGTGGCGTCCGGAGAGGTCACGGATGACGATGTCGGAGTGCTCGATGAACTGGTTGTCGGGGAACTCGCGCACCGAGCCGGTTGCTCGGGTGAAGACGACCCGATGGCCGTCGGGGAGGAAAGCGACAGTGGACTCGTCGTCGCACGGGCGGGACTGGGCCGGGTCGCACGGCGCGCTCAGCCGGTGCAGTCCGGTGCCGTCGGGTCGCACCGTGTAGATGGCGCACGACGTCTCGGGTGCGCACCGTTGGAAGGCGATCAGAGATCCGTCTGGTGACCAGTCGGGTTGGTCGTCCTGCGTGCCCGCGTCGGGAGAGGTGATCTGGCGCGGGCGGGTGCCGTCTTTCCGCATGGTGAAGATGGCGCTCGTTGACCGTTCGACGTCGAGATAGACCTTGTAGGCGATCCTGCCGTTATCGCCCGGAGGAGTGGCCGCCGCAGGTATGGCTGTCGACACCGCCAGCACCCAGAGAACGAGCAGCACCGCAGCCACACGCAGCCAGGCCCTGGCCGTGACCAGCGCCATCGGTGCCAGCCTGCCCGCGACCCACGATCGAGATTCCATCGGGAACTCCCTCCCCAGCGAAGATGTGTGCAACCACCGTGCTGGGGCGTCCCCGCAGCCACGTCGCAAAAACCCCGCAAAGCGACGGTGTGCGGTTTGATGAGGGAATGGAGTTCGGTGTGCTGGGACCGTTGGTGGTCACCGGCACGGCGCAAGACGGGTCCGTCGGTGGGCCGAAGCAACGCTCGCTGGTGGCCCTCCTGCTGCTGAACACCAACCGTTCGGTCTCACGGGACGACCTGATCGCTGGGATTTGGGGTGAGCACCCGCCCGCGACGGCGGAGCACACCCTCGACAACTACCTGTCCCGACTGCGCAAGATTCTCGGCCCAGACCGCATCCTCCGGCGTCGAGAGGGCTATGCCTTGCGTGTCGAGCCGGAGGAGCTGGACCTTGACGGCTTCGAAGCCGGCTTGTCAGAAGGAATGCGGCTCGCCACCCTCGACCCGGCGGCCGCGGCCGAGTGTCTGAGCGCTGCCCTCGCGTTCTGGCGTGGTCCGGCACTGGCCGACCTTGTCGACCAGCCGTTCGCAACGGAGGCCGCCGCCCGGCTCGAGCAGCGTCGGCTGTTGGCGGTCGAGGAGTACGCGGCCGTGATGCTGACCCTCGGCCGCGCCGACGAGGTCATCGAGCTGGTCGAACCGCTGGTGGTGCGGAACCCGTTCCGAGAGCGCCTGCGGGGCCAGCTGATCCGCGGTCTGTATCTGGTCGGGCGGCAGGAGCGAGCCCTGGCCGTGTACGCCGACGCCCGACGCGCGTTCGCCGAAGAGCTCGGGATCGAGCCGGGCGAGGATCTGCAACGCCTCCACCGAGCTGTCCTGGCCCACGATCCCGACCTGCAGCCCGAACACTCCCGCACACACCCCGCAGACGAACCGGCACCGCCCCCGCGCCGCCCTCCGAGATCGCGCTGGCACCCACCGCCACGTGTCCTGGCACTCGCTGCCGCCGTCCTCGGACTGGTGGTGGCGACGGCGATCATCCTCCCGTCGTCGCAGGACAGGTCTCCCGCGACCGGGCCCGAGTTCCGCACGGTCAGACTCGATCAGACGCCAAGCGCAGGTGCCGCAGGATTCGGCGCCTTGTGGTTGGCGATGCCCGCTCGTAGTGAGGTGGTCAGGGTCGACGCCGGCACGGGGCAGGTGAGTGACCACGTTCCCGTCGGTGGTGCCGGTGTCGTCGCAGTGAGCGACCATGCGGTGTGGTCGGCCAGTGTGCCCGGCGACGCCGTTGACCAGATCGATCCTGCGGCTGGCACTGTGGTCCGGACGATCGGGCTCGGCAGCGCTCGGGTGCGCGCGATGGCCTTCGGAGAAGGCGCCCTCTGGGTTGCCGACGCGGTGAACGACGCCGTCATCGAGCTCGACCCGACCGCCGGACTGGTGAAGCGGCGGATGCCTCTGCCCCTCAAGCCCACCTCGCTGATCGTCGACGGTGAGACCCTGTGGGTCGCCGACTACGCCAATGCCGAGGTCGCTCAAGTGGACGCGTCATCCGGACGGATCGTTGCCCGGCTCCATGTCGGTGGAGGTCCGACTGCGTTGGCGCTCGGGTCCGATGCGCTGTGGGTGGTGAACTCTCTGGACTCGACCGTGTCGCGAATTGATCCTCAGGTGTCCGTCGTTGTTGCCACGATCCCCGTGGGCAGCGGCCCCGTCGGGATCGCGGCCACGCACGGCGAGGTGTGGGTGGCCAACCAGTACTCGGCCTCCATGACTCAGGTCGACGCCAACACCAACACGGTGATCACGACCTCGGGCACGGAGGGTGACCCGGCCGCCGTCTCCATGATCGGCAACACACCGTGGGTGGCGACCGCACCAGACCAAGGAGGCCGAGGCGGCACCTTGCGTCTGCTGCACAGCCGGAGCATCACGCTGGATCCAGCTTTCCAGACCGATCTCCTTCCACTGATGTCTGATCGCCTGCTGCGCAGCACACTCGTCGCCTATCGACACGTCAGTGGCCCGGCCGGAACCCAGGTGGTGCCCGACCTGGCGGTGGCCGTGCCGACACCATCGGGAAATGCCACGAGCTTCGCCTTCCGGCTCCGACCAGGGATCATCTACTCCGACGGCCGACCGTTGGTGGCCAGTGACTTCCGTCGTGGTCTGGAGCGTGTGGTTGCCCTGCAGACAGGGAACAGCGCGAACTTCATGAACATCAAGGGCGCCGGGGCGTGCGCCAGAGCGGGCGACGAGTCGTGCGACCTCTCGAACGGCATCGACACCGACGACGCCGCCGGCGCCGTGGTGTTCCACCTGACGAAACCCGATCCAGACTTCGTTGCGCTGCTCACCGAGTTTGCGGCGGCACCCATCCCCCCGGACACCGCGTACCGGGACATGGGCCTGGACCCGATCCCGGGCACCGGACCTTATGTCGTCGCCAGCGCCAGTCCCGACCAGGTGCGCTACGTGCGGAACCCACACTTCAACGAACGCTCCCACTCGGCGCAACCCGACGGGCTCGCCGACGAGATCATCCTCGCGCTCGAAGAGTCGCGTGAGAAGCAGACCGCCGCGGTCTTGAGCGGCAGGGCCGACTGGGCGGCCTACATCGACATGAACCAGCTGTCGGATCTGCGCGTCGAGATCCCTGAACGGATTCATCGGGCATCGATCCCGACCACGGACTTCTTCCAGTTCAACCTCCGGCTCGCACCGTTCGACGACATCAGGGTCCGGCAGGCCCTGAACCTGGCCGTCGACCGAGACCGCATCGTCGAGCTCTACGGCGGTCCGGAGCTGGCTACCCCGACCTGTCAGGTCCTGCCCCCCGGCATTCCCGCCTACCGTCCGTTCTGTCCCTACACGATGGTTCCGACGAAGTCAGGTGCCTGGCGCGAACCTGACCTGCGACGCGCCCGTCAGCTGGTGGCGGCGTCGGGCACCCATGGGGCGAAAGTCACCGTCTGGGGCTTCACCGATGACCCGACGATCAGACCCGAAGTGGTGCAGTACGTGGCGTCCGTACTCCGCAAGCTGGGATACGACGTCAGCGTACGACTGGAATCTCAAGACTCCGACCTGCCGCTGGATCGGATCCAGATCATCTCGGGCGCCTGGGGACGAGACACCGCCCACGGCATGTTGACCACCTGGTTCACGTGTGACGGCGCGACGAGCCACGGATACTTCTGCGACCCGAAGGTCGACAGCGAGCTCCGGCGAGCACGAGCAACCGTGGCCACCGACCCCCGCGAAGCACAGGCGATCTGGGCCTCGCTCGATCGCTACGTCACCGAGCAGGCCGGCTGGATGCCCATGATCAGCGAGGGTGGGGTCGAGATCGTCTCCGACCGTCTCGGCAACTACCAGTTCAACCCCTATTGGGGCTTCATCGTCGACCAAGCCTCAGTCCGGTAGCCCGTGGAGGTCCTCAGCCCCGCCGTCGGCGATCCGAGCCGTTCAGGGACTGTCGACCTACCCACTGGAACGACGCCTTGTCACCATGCGGTCTGAGCCGCCGATGACGCTTGTCGGGGACCGCGGCCTGGCGGGTCGGTTCGTTCAAGCAGCTCAGCTCAGCAGCGTTTCGCCTCGATGAGGTGTCGGGTTGCGTGCGCGACGAATACCCCGTCGCTTCGGATCAACCGGTCAAGCTCCAAGAGCTTGTCTCGATAAGCGGTGACGGAGAAGTCGGGGACCCACCAGACACACTTGCGCAAGATCCAGACCACCGCGCCGATGTCAAAGAATTCCATCCGACATCTCGCGGTCTTCACATCGATCACCCCGAGGCCAGCACGTTCGGCCTCAGCCGTCTCCTGGTGCGGGTCCCGGCCGTGCGGGCCATCCGGGAGTGGGCCCAGGAAGAACTCCGAGAGCTCTGTTGCTGACTTCGGCCCCACATGTTGCCCGAAGTAGTGGCCGCCTTTTCGGAGCGCGCCGTACGCCCACCCCCAGCGAGGCCGAACCGGATGCCGGGACGTCACCAGCTCCAGAGATCCCTCCGGTATCGGAAGATCGTCAAGGTCGGCGGTGTCGATCACGGTGACTCCACGAGGCCCGAGCAGGTCGCGGGCCCGCCGCACGTTGGGTGGCCATGACTCGGTGACGAACATCTGCGGCGGCAGGATCGGAACTTCGTTGACGACCTCGCCACCACCGGTATCGATATCGAGTGCCGACTCCGCCGATGCGAGCCGCTGCGCAAGCAACTGGGCGTACCCCCACGGCGGTCGTTCCTCGGTCGCACGCCCCTCCAGAAAGCCGAAGCCCCAACCATCCACGCTGGCCGACTCGGCCTCGCTGACCAGATCCTCGAAAGAACGCACGAGCCAAGACTCACCCGACAGCGGCAGTGTCACAACGGGTTAACACCGCAGACCCCCGAATCAAGGGCCACTGGGATGCACCTCTCGGGCCCACCTGCGAGTCAACCGAGGATGGCGACGTACGACTTGGTTTGGCTGATCTTGCGGACACTCAGACGACCGTCGTGAAGTTGGCCATCATCGCCATGTCTTCGTGCTCGAGGTTGTGGCAGTGAAGCAGGTAACGCCCGGCGTAGGTGTCGAAGCGGACGGCGATGCTGACGTCCTCTGACGGACGGAGATCAATGGTGTCTTTCCAGCCGTGGTCGGTAGGGGCCAGGGCCGCCTATGCCACGGCTGAGTACCTGGAAGTGGTTGAGGTGGAGGTGGACGGGGTGGTGCAGGTCAGAGGTGAAGTGCCAGATCTCGGTGCGTCCTAGAGTGGGATACGTATCGCATCGGTCGGGGTCGAAGCCTGCGCCGTTGATCACCCAGCCCGGCATGCCGGCCATGCCCGGCATCGGCTGCACTGGGCCCTGTCTGAAGGTGAAGTTGCGGATCGGGGCGCTTGCTGTGGCCAGGGGCTCGACGTCGCTCAGCCGATCGGGCACGGCAGCTACGTCGGCTTCGGTGCCGGTGAGCCGGAACTGCATGACCTGACGGGTGCGTCCGGTGCCGAAGTCGTTGGCCAGCGTCACCGTGCTGCCAGGCGGGTAGCGGCTGAAGTCGACGACGACGTCGAAGCGCTGGGCCGGGGCGAGCTCGAGGGTGTCATGGGCCACAGGCCGGCCAAGGAGTCCGCCGTCGGTACCGACCTGCACCAGCCCATCGCCACCCGGCGGGGGAGGGTCGAGCAGCAGACGGTAGCGGCGGGCGTTCGAGCCGTTCAGCAGCCGCAGCCGGTGCCGCGCTCTCGGAATCTCGACATAGGGCCAGGCCACGCCGTTGACGGTGATGACGTCGCCAAGCACGCCCGGGGCGAACGCGGACTCCACGCCAGGCATGTCGAGCAGGGTCGGGTCGAGACTGGGGTAGGCCAAGCTGCCGTCGTCAGCGAACGACCGGTCGGCGATCAACAGAGCCAGATCACGCTCTCCGCGGGGTAGCGGGAGCCGCTCCTCCTCATCGTCGCTGACCAGGTGGAAGCCGGCCAGGCCGCGCCAGACCGTAGCCCCGGTGAACCCCATCCGATGGTCGTGGTACCACAGCGTCGCCGCGCGTTGGTCCATCGGATACACGTAGTCCCGCCATCGGGCAGCGGCCTGTGAGGTCGGGTCGGCGCTCCCTTGTCCGGTGGAGCTGTGAGCGGCCGGCACCAGGTCATTGGGATAGCCGTCGTGTTCGGCGGGTGTGTGTCCGCCGTGCAGGTGCACCACCGTCGGGACCGGGAGCTCGTTGTGGTGGCGCACAACCGTTCGTCGGCCCCGGCGCGAGCGGATGGTCGGGCCTGGGAACAACCCGTTGTAGCCCCAGATCTTGGTGGGCACGTCGGGCAGGATCTCGACCGTCGCTGCGCGTTGCACCAGGTCATAGACGTCCCCGTCCGGCCCCGACCGGACCGGGGCGAGCGCGTCGACGACACGTAGCGGCCGCGTGAAGGGCGACGGCAATGGCAGCTGGCTGAGCAGCAGCTGGCCGGTCGAGGTGGCCCCCCGTGCTCCCGAAACAAGCGGAGCTCCGACCGCGGCCGCTGCGCCTGCAACGCCGATCAGCGCCACGAGCTGGCGCCGAGACAGCCGGCTCATGATGACCCCGCCTCTCCGCGACCGCGGGAACGTCGCGTTGGGAGGGACCACGAAGTCTCGTCCTCGCCCGGTGGCCCGGCCTCCCTCCTCCAGGCCCAGACCGTCAGAAGCACGGCCAGCACGATGATCGCGACACCCAACGGGATGTGCACGGTGATCACACGGGCGAAACCGAACGCGATCTGCGCGGCGATCAACCCGAAGAGGCAGGCGCTCGCCAGGGCGGGCCACAGCGGTCCCCGGCCCGGCCGGCGCAGCAATCCCGCGGCCGCTGCCGCGATCGCGACCGCGATCCCTGCGTAGGTGGCGTTCTCCCGATGAAGGTGCAGGGCTCCGTAGGTGCCCGCGAGGAACTGGCCTGCATAGACAGCCTGGTTCACGAGCAGCACGGCAGCCACCGTCATGCAGATCCGGAAGACCCACCGCGGCCAACCCGGCGCAGCAGCCCTGACCTCCGACGAGACCCCGGCATCTATCTCTGATCGTTTGAGATCATCTCGCATGAGATTATCTTACACCGGCTACAATTGCTGAGTGGCGACAAAAGCGAACTCGGCGGCTGGCCCGACGATCCCGCTGCAGCTGGGCCTGCTACTTCGGGTTGCGCACACCCGTGCAGCACGTACCGCCACCGCGGCTCTCGCCCCGCTGGGTATCGAAGGTCGTCACCTCGGGGTCCTGATCAGCCTCGCCTCAGCAGGACCGCAGACCCAGACCCAGCTCGTCGACGTGCTCGGTAGTGAGAAGTCCGCCATGGTGCGCACCGTCGACGACCTCGAACGGCTGGGAGCCGCCGTCCGCCACCCCGACCCGGGTGACCGGCGGGTCCGGCTCGTCGAGCTCACCTCCACAGGTCGCGACCTCCTCGACCAGGCCCAGACCGTGGCCTCCAACGCAGCCGAGGACCTGTTCAGCGTGCTCTCCGACGACCAACAGCGTCAGCTCAGGCAGCTGCTCTCCCTGATGACTGGGCGCACCGCTCACCCTGAAACACGGCACTGACCGGGTCCGACGGCCGCGCCCCACATCGCAGGTGACTTCGCGCGAGAACCCCGTCGCTCTTCACGACACCACAAGCCGCGTTGTCGCCTGAGCGCGCTGACGTAGCTGCTCGGTCGTTCGCCGGATGGCCTCTTTTATCCTGGCGCCGATGAACGACTCCACCAAGCAGCAGCCGAGCTACCGCGTGCGCCACGACTGGGCTTCGACAGGTGCTACGAGCGATTGCGGCGAACGTGGACGTGGCAGTGGTCGTTGACGTCTTGTCCTTCACCACCACTCTCAGCGTCGCCACTGACCTCGGGGTCTCCGTCTTGCCCTACCGGTGGCATGACGACGGCAGCCGCGAGGTGTGCCGCCGAGCACGATGCCGTCCTCGCGGTTGGCCGTCGCGCCGCTCGCCCCGGACAGATCAGCCTGTCCCCGTCGACTATTCGTACCGCCGACCCGCTGCCTGCACGCCTGGTGCTGCCGTCTCCCAACGGTTCGACCATCGCGCATCATCTGGCCGGCTTCGCCGGCCTCGTTCTCGGTGCTTGCCTACGCAACGCCACCGCCGTCGCCACGTGGATCGATGACCATCACGACCGGCGCACGACCTCAGTAGCGGTCGTGTCCGCTGGAGAGCGGTGGTCTGACGGGTCGCTGCGTCCCGCTGTCGAGGACCTGTGGGGCGCCGGCGCTCTCCTCAGCGCTCTTGCCGACCGGGGCTGGCGGGACCTCTCTCCCGAAGCCGTGGTCGCGCGCGAAGCCCATCGTGCCGTCGCCCCTGACGTTGCCGATCACCTCGCGGCCTGCGCCAGCGGACGCGAGCTCAGTGAGGCCGGCTTTGGCGCTGATGTCGTCATCGCCGCTGAGGTCGACCGCGGCACTTCCGTACCAGTTCTCCAGGGCCGGTTCTTCGCCGCAGCCTGAGCCGGGCATCGACGTACGTGCAGACAGACCTGCCGGAGACCCACGGCGCTCGGCCTCGACCGTGGTCGCCCTCCCGCCGAAGACGTCAGCAGGTACAGCCTCCGCTGGCCTCGCCGCCTGTCCTCAGACCGCTCGGACCTGGGCGAGGCTCTCCCTGGCGTGCTCATCGTCCCAACAGACGGCGGCCTCCCAGGCGGCCGACGCCTGCGCGGCGATGTCGTACGTGCCGTCGGCCAGATCGGCGGCGTTATGGGGCAGCACCAGGTCGAGGTCCGGCACGTCGACATGCGACTCGTCCCAGTCGATCATCGCGACCCGATCGGCGGTCACCCGGATATTGCCCGGATTGGGATCACCGTGAACAACGCACGTCTCACGGCCAGCAAGCCGCGCCCACGCCGCGCGGCATCGAGCCACACCTTCACGCGGCATCGCACCCAGGTCGACCTTCGTTCCGGTCTCGACGTCCAGCAGGTCGGTCGACGAGCGCCAGCCCGGGCGCTGCGGCCAACCCCGCGTCAGCCCGTGCAGGTGGCGCAGCATCTGGGCCACCCGCCGCCAGTCCGCCTCCGTCTCCGGCGATCTGCCCGCCACGTAACTCATCACCACCAGACCGTCGGCGAACAGCCGGCCATCCAACGTCGCGAAAGGCACCGGCACCGCGAGTCCTTCACCGTCGAGATAGCGCAACAGCTCGGTCTCCCAAGCCAGGTCAGCGGCGCTCCGAGCGCCGAGACGAGCGACCGCCAGCTGCCCCTTCAGGCGCACACTCCACACCTGATTGGCCACTCCGCCGGTGAGCGGCTCCACCCGGGTGACGTCGTCACCCCATTGCTCGAGTGCCTCCCATCCCATCGGCACATCCTCCTCGCTCCAAGTGGTTCTCGTGGGTCCGCCCGTCCCCATTTGACCGGTCGCCGCTGCAGGTGCTGCGCACGAGGGTCCGTCGCGAATGCTGGCCGGCCGTCAGTCCGGCCGTCGTCAAGATCAGATAGCGTGCGACGGCGAGAAGCTTCCAACACCCATCCGCCATCGCGCGAGCGACCCTCTCGTACGGCGTCAGCGGCGACTCGATGAGGCAGCTCCCGACCGGTCGCCGGCTCTCGATCGACAGAAGCCAAGGAGAACTCATGCTCGATGTCGCCCACCTGACCGTCCCGGCCGGCGTACGAAGCCATTCCATCAACGCGGAGAACCCATCGGGCGCGGCCGGCGGGGCTGCTCGCGCCGCGTCGCCGCTCGGGCCGGGACGCAAAGGTCGAGCCTTCCTGCCGCTGCCCGCGGGCGAGACGCTCGTGCTTGCCGACGTGGCCGGGCCCGGCGTCATCCGCCACGTCTGGATCACGGTGGCGGACCGGACGGAGGCCGGCCCGTTCGTGCTGCGCGACCTGGTGCTGCGGGTCTTCTGGGACGAGGAGCAAAGCCCGTCGGTCGAGGTGCCGCTCGGAGACTTCTTCTGCAACGGGTTCGCAACCCGGGCTCTGGTCACCTCCGAACCCATCGTGGTGGCGCCCACGGGCGGTATGAACTGCTACTTTCCGATGCCGTTCCGCCGACATGCGCGCATCGAGCTCCACAGCCAGCACGCCGGCGACTTGGAGCACGTCTTCTTCCAAGTCGACCTGACGACGGGCGACAAGGTCGCCGACGACGTGCCGTACCTGCACGCCCAGTGGCGTCGCTCCAACGGCACCACCGCCCCCGGCGAGGACCACGTCATCCTCGATGGCGTGCGCGGCCGGGGCTGGTACGCCGGGACCTACGTCGCGCTCGCCTCGCTGCACCGCTACTGGTGGGGCGAGGGGGAGGTCAAGTTCTTCGTCGACGACGACACCACGCACCCGACGCTGTGCAGCACCGGACTCGAGGACTATGCCGGGGGCGCATGGGCCTTCCAGGATGAGCTGCGGACCGCACCCGAACCGGAGATCCTGACGTTCAGCGCGCCCTACTTCGGCTACCCGTACAACGCGCACCGTGACACGACGAAGGCGTCGCCGTTCTCGACGCAGGCGCTGCCCGAGCACGGCCTGTACCGCTGGCACCTGCCCGACCCCATCTACTTCCAGCAGAACCTGCGGGTGACTCTGCAACAGATCGGCGCCTGGGACCACGGTTTGTTCGAGAGGACCGACGACATCAGCACGGTCGCTTACTGGTACCAGACGGGTACTCACACACCGTTCCCGACTCTGGCGAACGCAGCGGCTCGCTGGCCCCGCTGACCTTCGGCAACGCTCACAGGCCCGCGGACGGGCCCCTTGCGGCACCGGCGCTGGTGCGAGCGCGGTGCGCCCGTTCGGCTTCAGTTCCAGGTTCAGCTGATGCGTTCCAGCGTCCGGAGTGCTTGTCCGGTGCCGTCCTCGGACCGGATCGCCTCGCCGATGCTGTTCGCGGCTGTTGGGTAGTGCGGTTCGGTGAGGAGCTGGTGCAGGCGTTCGGTGAGGGTGGCCGTCGTGAGCCGCCGGATCGCGATGGGGCGAGGACCGGCGCCGAGGTGGGAGATGCGTTCGGCCCAGAAGCCTTGGTCGCCGAGAACGGGGCAGATCAAGGTGGGGCGTCCGGCGCGGAGGCCGGCGGCGGTCGTGCCGGCGCCGCCGTGGTGGACAACGGCGGCGGTGCGCGGAAGCAGCCACTCGTGCGGGATGTCGCGGACGACGAAGATCTTGTCGGAGGTTTCGGTGAGGTCGATGCCGCCCCAGCCGGTGGCGACGACAGCTCGGGCACCCACGTGGCGGACGGCTTCGAGGATGGTGGCGCCCCGTGTGGCGGCGTTCTTGCCGAAGCCCATGCTGCCGAAGCCGATGTAGAGCGGTGGCTCACCGGCGCCCATGAAGGCCTGCAGGTCTGGCGGAGGCTGCCATGCCGCCGGGTCGGGCAGGAACCAGTAACCGGTGACGTGGGCATGCGGCGGGTAGTCGGCCGGGACCGGGACGACGGCGGAGCTGAAGCCGTACAGCGCGGGGAGCGGGCGACCGTCGGGCAAGCTCAAGTAGTCACTCCACCGGCTCAGCGGCGCCAACCCCAGCGTGTCACGGCGGAAGGCGTTGATCATGCCGCCGTAGGCGAGGGCGGTGAACCGGTTGAACTGGTAGCTGAGCCGGTTCGCGGTGCCGCCGAGCGGCCACCGCGCGATGAATGGCACCGGGAAGGCTCGGGTCGGGGTGAAGAACGGCAGCGGCAGCGACACCACCGCCGGTATCTGGAGCCGCTCGGCGACGTGGAGCCCGCCGAGACTCTTCGGGTGGTAGACCACCAGGTCCGGTTCAAAGGTCTGGGCGGCCTGCCACTGGTCCAGCAGGGAGGCGCGCATCGCTGCCGTCATCCGGCGAACCAGGCGAAGGCCGTCGCCGGCGCCGCTCATCGACGGCATCTCAGTTTGGATCAGGTCCAGCATGTCGTTGTCCATGTGCAGGTACGGCACCCCGGCGTCTTCGACCAAGGGGCGGAAGCCCTCTGCGGTGCAGACGGCGGCCTCATGCCCGGCGGCTATCGCGGCCTGGGCCAGGGCGGCGTAGGGCTGCACGTCACCGCGTGTGCCGAACGTCAGGATCAAGATCCGCATCTGGGTCTCCTCGCGGGATCTGGGCGCAGGCTCAGGGACCGGCGCCGAACTGGGCCAGGGGTCATCCGAAGAGGCCGGGGTGTCAGCTGCGGAGGTCGCGTCGCTGGAAGCCGATCACGCCGATCACGGCGAGCACGACGGCGATCAGCGTCATCCCGATGGTGCCGGCCCAGTTCACGCTCTCGTAAGGCACGGCCTGCACATGCCGGTACGGGGAGAGACCCAACACCCAGCCGGGCCAGCGCAGACTTTCGGCCAGCACCAGCAGAAAGAAGCCGCCGACGGCGGGAACGGCCCCCACCAGCAAGGTGGCCTGGGGGATCCACCCGTACGCCAACAGTGCCGCGCCGAGGCTGAGCCAGGCCACGGGCAGCACGTTCAGCGCACCACTGAGCGCCGCGGCGGGCAGCACGTCGCCGCCGACCGCGGACGCGCCGGCCCAGGCGGCGAAACCGGCCCCGGCGGCCAGGACCACCGTGCCGGCCACCGCAGTGCCGGCCTCCACCAGCAGCCAGCGCCGACGCGTGACCGGGGCCGCGAACACGCCGGTGAGCCGGCGTGCCTCCTCATCGGCGTCGCCGGCGGCGACCCGGCCTGCGGCGAACAGGCCGAGCGGAATCGCAAGCAGCGCGAACAATGAGGCCAGATAGCCGGCCACGGTGGTCAGGGATCCGAACCCAGCTTGCGCGGCGAGGTCGGCGAACAACGGGTTGTCGGCCAGGAAGACGGTCAACGACGACGCCAGGAGTCCGATCACCAGGAAGTACAGCCAGATCCCGGTCGCCCAGGCCACCACCGAGCCGGTGCTGCGCCGAACCGCGAACCCCGGCAGGGACCGCGGCTCGCGTAGGCGGGCGCGGTGGCTGGTGCGGGCAGGCAGCACCCCGGCACCGACATCTCGTTGCGAGCTGGCCACCGCCACGGCCGCGCCGAGGGCGAGGCCCGCGAAGAGCAGCACCGCCAGCGGTTGGGGTCGGTTCCCGAGAAAGGGCTCGATGAGGCCCAACAGACCGAACGGCGTCAGCCAGTGCAGCCCGCTCAGCTCCTCAGCACTGTCGGCGGCCATCCGGGCGAGCAGCCCGGCGCCGATCCCCGCCGTCGCCAGGACACTCGCCCGCCGCCGATCACCGACCAGCTGCCCAGCCAAGCCGCCCCAGACAGCGGCGCCGGCGCCGATCAACGCCAACGCCGACCCGTACAGCACCGCCCCCGACGTCGTCGTGCCGGCGACCATCAGGGCCCCGCTCACCGCCACACCGATCGCCACGGCCGCCGCGATGATGACGGCCAGCTGCAGCCCGAGCAGCCGGACCAACCGCACGCGTCCGGCCAGCAGCAGATCCCACCGGCCGTTCTCCTCCTCACCGCGGGTGATCCTGACCGCGGTCAGCGCCGACCAGACCGCCACCATCACCGTCAAGGGTGTGCCGGTCCGCCAGACGGTGAAGCCGCCCGGGTCGTCCAGGGCGACGGGTTCCCCGAACATGATCTGAATGGCCGGACTTTCAGCCAGGGCCCGCATCGCCGCGAGGTCGAAGCCGTCGGCCAGGCTGCGGTACTGCTCCACCACCATCGCCGACACTCCCGCCGCGACCACCAGCAGCACCACGGCACCACGCCGCACCAGCCGCCACGCATGCAGCACCAAAGCCGCGTCGATCCCTGGCACCGGCCGCACCCCGGCAAGCCTGACGGTGCCACTGGCGGCCGAGCTCATGAGTGGTCTCCGTAGTACTCCAGGAAGATCTCCTCCAGCGACGGCTCACGGACACCCAAGGCGACGGGGTCGGCGTCGGCCAGACGTTGAAGAACCGGGCCCAGGCCGACACCGCCGCTCAGCTGCAGCACCAGGTGCCGGTCGGCGACCTGGCGGGCCTCGGCCACTCCCGGCAGCTGCCTGGCGGCGTCGAGCCCGAGATGGTCACCAGCGAAGCGGACATCGATCTCGACCCGTCGCAGCCGACGTAGCTGATCCAGTCCGGCGACCTCGACCAGCTCCCCGGCGCGCAGGATCCCGACCCGGTCACAGATCGCCTCCACCTCGGCGAGCTGGTGGGAGCTCACGAACACCGTCTGGCCGGCGTCGCGGGCCCCCCGCACCGCGTCGCGGAAGGCGCGTTCCATCAGCGGGTCCAGCCCGCTGGTCGGCTCGTCCAGGATCAGCACCGGGGCCCGGGTCGCGAACGCCGCCACCAGCGCCACCTTCTGCCGATTCCCCGAGGAGTAGGTCCGACAGCGTTTCGACAGGTCCAGGGCGAACCGGTCGACCAGCTCGCGTCGATAGGCCAGATCCGGCCGCGGCCCGAGATGCGCCACCAGCTCCAGTACTTCTTGACCGGTCAGCTGCGGCCACAGCGCCACGTCGGCCGGCACGTACGCCACGTGTTCGTGGGCTCTCGCCACGTCGCCGGCGCGGTGGCCGGCCAACCACGCCCGCCCGACGGTCGGTCTAGCCAGCCCGAGAAGCAGCCGGATCGTGGTCGACTTCCCCGCCCCGTTCGGGCCCAAGAAGCCGAACACCTCCCCTGCAGGGACATCGAGATCGAGGTCCCGCACCGCCCACACCCCGCTGTACCGCTTGCCCAGGCCTTCGGTCCGGATACGCGCCGGCTGTGGCCCACGGCTGGTTCGTCCGCGGGAGTGTGTCGCCGATCGAGGCGGCTGCGGTGTGGGGGAGGTGATGTCCGGAAGATCAGGTGCGCCACTGATCGCGGCCATGATGGGTGCCTTTCGCTGACGCCAGTACGACGCCGACCAGGCTTCCCGGCACACCAGTCCTCACAGTAGCCGTCCCCGCTTCGCGGCGCGAGAGTCTGGGCGAGGTCGTCGATCAACAGGGAGAGGCGTGGTGATCATGAAGATCGGTTGGGGTCTCGGCGGGAGTCATGGGTGTGCAGCGCCCCGCGGGAACGGGTACGGCGACACTTCGGTGGGTCGACGTTTCTCTGCCGCCCCATGACTCCCGCCTCACCGGCCGGTCATATCGGTGCCGGTGCCCCTCCCCCAGGGGGTCTGTGATGACCTTGCGACCGAGGACGTGAGCTGGTCTCCAGCTGCACACTCGCCCAAGGCGATCGGATCTACGCCGATGGGTTTCCCCACAGGCAACGTCGACGGCGGGCTCGGCGGTGCTGAGGCCCGAGTCGTGGTCGACATTCGATCCGGGTTCCGGTAATCGGTGGGCGTCACCGGTCCGATCCACGTCTTGAGGAGGCCGGTGCCCTCCCGACAGACACGTGGTCTACCCGCTGATTGGCTGCGATCGTCTCCTGGCACCGCCGACCCCTCCGAGAATGGTTGAAGAACATTCGCCGGGGTCTGGGGCGGGATATAGCCAGACTGTACGACGCCAGATCCTGGGAATGTCAATGGTGCGGTGGCCATTCCGGACCGTGCCGCTCATGACAGAGCAGCCACCGGACGGCTACCCCGACGCGTGCCCGACATGGAGGAATCCTGCCGAGTCCGTCACGCACCTGACCGGCAACGCTACGGTGGTCGCAACGATTCGGGCGCCTGTCGTCAAGGTCTGCGGGACGCGGGCTCCAGTGCCACGATGGCCCCAGCGGGCAGGCGAAGGAGAAGCTGGTGAGTATCGATCGCGGTCAGATGGAGTCCAGTCTGCGGACGCTCAGCACTGGCGATCCCGACAGTGACCTGGTTCGAACGCTCGCCACCATCAGCCACGCCTGTCTGGACCTGTTCGGCGTCGACGGGTGCGGCATCATGTTCGTGGACGACCACAACAACCTCCGCGACATCGTCGCCAGCGACCCCCACGGGCGCCTGCTCGAGCACGCCGAGATGAGCACGGAACAAGGGCCCTGCACCGACTCCTACATCACCAACACCCCGGTCGCGGCCACTGATGTGCACACCGATCCCCGTTGGCCCCTGTTGGCCGCTCAGGTGAGCGAAACCTCCATCCATGCTGTCCTGGGTGTCCCGATCCGCCTCGGTGGAGGTCCTGTTGGCACCCTCGATGTGCTCCGCCGGCAGCCCCATGAGTGGGACGAGTCGGAACGCCATTCGTTGCAGCGCTACGGCGACGTCATCGAGACCACCCTGGCCGCCGCTCTCACGGCCCATGCGGCCAGTGAACTCGCGGCCCAGCTGCAGTACGCGCTTGACTCTCGGGTCATCATCGAGCGCAGCATCGGCTACCTGATGGCTCGCGAGCAGCTGGACGCCCTTGACGCCTTCAACCTGTTGCGACACACAGCCCGCACAAGCCAACGCAAGATCGGCACCGTTGCCCAAGACCTGCTCCGCACTGGCCACCTACCGTCGGAGAAGGCGACGCCGCCAGGACCGCCGTCCACCACCTGAGCCGCCCGGCCGGGCGAGTGCACGCCATGGCCCGGGCCGCCCGACCATCCGGGCCTTGGTCAAGCAGCGGGAACGGCTTGGCGGATGACGTCCACCAGCTCGTCTCGGGTGGGACCCGGCGCGTAGGTCGGCCTCCATCCGTTCTGGTAGACCGCCCGTGCCAGCGGCTCGGCCGGCCTCAGGGTCTCGGGCAGTGCGGTCATCGCGAAGTAGCCTTCGGCGTACTGACCGATCCGGGGATCGGCTCCGACCGCGGCGGCGATGAGGTCGGAGGTGAGCGGCATGCTCAGGTCGAGGTCCTCGCCCTTCCATCGCCTGACCATGCCGCCATCGATCGCGATGTGGTCGGCCACCCAGGGTTCGATTGCCTGGTCACACCAGAGGCCGAACGGCTCGGCCACGGAGACGGGGTCGGCTCCGCCGTCGAGCAGTGCGAGCAGGGCTGTGGCCTGCAGGCAGGCCATCGCGATGCCGCGCCCACGGGTCGGGGTCGTGGTCGCCACCGAGTCCCCGACGGCGACCAGTCCCGGCGTGCCCGCCTGTCGCCGGTAGAGGTTGCGCAACGCCCCGCCGACGAGAACCGGAGAGGTCGGCTGCGCACGGTCCGGTCGGGTCCACTCGGCGAGAGCAGGGATCGCCAGGCAGGCCGCCTCGAAGGCGGCCTCGAACCGCAGGGCCTTGAGTGCGGCATCCGCAGTGGGGCGCACGAGCACCACCGAGAAGTGCCCGGCCTCGTGCAGGAAGACCAGGCACTGGTATCCGTCGAAATCGGCCAGGTAGGCGACCGGAGTCACCATGGGACCGGGCTCTGCGCCCGGTCTCAGCCGGTACGTGCGGTCGACGTACGCGAGACCGCAGTCGCCGTCGAGCGCGGGATCGTCACTGAGCTCGCTCGACCTGTGGAGACGCCCGGAACGGCCCGAGGCGTCCACGACGAGGTCAGCTTCGACACAGCCCCCATCGACCCGAGCGCCGACAACCCGACCGCCATCCTGGACCAGTCCTTCGACGTGACCCGAGCGCAAGGTGAGGCCTGGCTGCTTCTCCGCCGCTTTCCGAAGCGCTCGCTCAAAGGTCGATCGACGAGAGAGCACCCCGAGAGTCTGGGAAGATCCGGCGATGCTCTCGACTTCCACTGGGCGGGCGCCCAGGTCCTGCCAGCTGGTGAAGGCCTCGGGCCATTCGGTCTGGAGGGTCATCGGCACCTGCGGTCGGAAGCCGTGAGCGTGCTCGAACTGCATGACGCCCCGCCGGATCCAGGTGTCTCCGATCGGACCGGCGTCCCTGTCCACCGAGGTGACCTGGTGTCCGCGTCGTGCGAGGGCGGCACCGAGCATGAGACCCGTCGGGCCCGATCCCACGATGACTGTCCGCATGACCAACCTCCACTACACTTACCGTAACGTGATTACACTCAGAGTTACCCCAAAAGGAGGAGGTGTCAAGAGTGCCCCGAGCACCGCGGCCCTACCGGTCGCCACTGCGTGAGGACCAGGCCCGCGCGACACGGCGAGCGGTGGTCGGCGCTGCCCGTGACCTGTTCGTCGAGCTCGGGTGGTCAGGGACGACCATCGACGCCGTGGCCGCGCGTGCCGGGGTCAGCCGCAAGACGGTGTTCAGCTCCGTCGGCGGCAAGGCGGCGCTGCTCAAGCTCGCGTTGGACTGGGCACTGGTGGGTGACGACGAACCGATCCCGATGTCCGGGCGGCAGGTCATCGCGGACATGGAACAGCTGACCGATCCCCGCGCGCTCGTGGCTCGGTGGGCACGGTTCGTCGCCGAGTTGGAGGAGCGGGCGGCGCCCTTGGCCGACGTCCTCGTCGTGGCTGCCGACGCCGACCCGCTAGCGGCCGATGTGCACGCGGCGTCGGAACGCAACCGGCGCGGGGGCGCCGGGCACTTCGTGGCTCGCCTGGACACCATCGGTGGCCTGCGACCGGGTCTGACCCCCGAGCGCGCCGTGGCCACAGCCTTGGTGCTGATGGATCCCGCCGTTCACCGGACGCTCGTCCGCGACCACAGCTGGACGGGCGCTGAGTACGCCGGCTGGATCGAACGCGCAGCCCTGGCCGAGCTCGTCGTGGGTGAGGCTGGGCGATGACCGATCAGATGAACTCCGGGCGCCCCCGCCGGAGCGCCGCGCCGGCCGGCTGGCCCCGAGCGTAGGTTCTCACTTGACGGTCGGTGTGCGGGCAGCGCACCCGACCGACGACGATCTGCCCGGCCGGCTGCGCGGTGCCGAGGGGCACTGGCCAGCCAGCCTCCCTGAGGCCTCGCTCTGGTCAGGCGTCCATCTCAGGCGAGCGAGAGGAAGAGCTTCTCCATCTTCGCCACGTCGAGACTCTCGGCTCCCTCGTCGGCGATGCACTGCTTGAGCCCGGTGGCGACGATGGCGAAGCCGGCGCGGTCGAGGGCTCGGCTGACTGCGGCGAGCTGGGTGACGACGTCTTCGCAGTCTTGGCCTTCGTCGAGCATCCGGATCACGGCAGCGAGCTGGCCTTGGGCGCGCTTGAGGCGATTGGACAGGGGGCGGACGCTGCCCGGGTCGAGCTGCACCATCAGGCGGCCCGGACCGGGCTGCCACCCAGGCTCGTCAGGGCAGTGCGCAGTCGAGTCGTGGCCTCGTCAGACACGGCTTGCAGGGCGGGATTGTCAGTCATCGCAACCATCATCTGCGGGTCAACCGCCTCGACGGCGGTGCTGGTGTCGGTGAGGGCGCGGACGACGACGTTGCAGGGCAGAAGCAGTCCGATGCTCGGCTCGGCGGTGAGTGCGGCGTGGGCCAGCGGGGGGCGGCAGGCGCCGAGGATCACCTGCGGGGCGATGTCGGCATCGAGCTTGGCCTTCATCGTGGCCTGCAAGTCGATCTCGGTGAGGACACCGAAACCCTGGGCGGCGAGGGCGTCGCGCACCTGGGTGAGGGTGGCGGGGTAGGCCTGCTCGACGATGGTGCTGAGTGCGTAAGTCACAGGTTGACTCCTTCGTAGGGGACGGCATGTTCCGATACCCAGGGGGTATAGCACCTCGACCCCGTCAGTCATTCCCGGGGTGGTCGAGAATGTCTGGTGACCGACGAGAGCCAACCCACGTCCGAGCATCGACGTTCTCGCTGGAGGGTCGCGGGTCCGTCCCCTCACGTGGAAGCGGCGCCGTGCGCAGCTCCGGCTGGCGAGTGGGAACTTCGGGCCCGCAGTTCGGCAAGACCGGACCGAAGGACCGATGAGATCCAGCACCGGTCCTGGTGTGGTGGTGGGAGTCGAACAACAACACGGAGGCAGAGATGAAGGCGTCAGTGGGCGATCGTGTCGTCATCGCCGCAAGTCGGGTCGACGGTCCCGTGCGCGACGGGGAGATCCTGGCTGTGGGACCCGATGGGGGACCGCCGTACCGGATCCGCTGGTCAGATCAGGGTCGCGAAGGCCTGTTCTTCCCGGGCGCGGACGCTCACATCCAGCACTTCGCCGGGTCAGAAGATCACCACCCACCCGTCGAGAGAGACGATGACCGCAGCCCGGCCACCACCGTGTCGGCATCGCCGGGGACCCCGGTTCACAGCAAGACCTGGCGCGTCGACATCGTGGCGTACGAGGGTCAGCACGCCACGAGTGCGCAAGCCGTGCTGCACGGTGAGGTTCGCGACGGGATGACGGGCATCGGTGTCGCTCGCCGCCGACCGGGCGATGTCGACCTGCCGCTTGTCGGCGATGAAGTGGCGCTCGGACGGGCTCTGCGGCGTCTGTCTGACGTGCTGCTGAAGTCCGCAGCGGAGGAACTCAGCGAGACCACCGGTTCGCCCGTCGAGCTGACGGCCTAGAGACGTCAGGCTCGGAGTCCGACCAGCATCGGCGGCGGACGGCACGCTGTAGATCAGCAGAATCTCGTCGAGAGTCAAGGGACACGGGGTCTCGAGTCGGGCGGATCCACGGGCGTGCGGGCTGCTGGCCCTGTGGGTCGGTGGTGTCCTCGTCGTGACGCTCGGCGCCCGGCCCAGACCGCGGCTGCCCCCACCAGCTCCACGGCCCCGACCATGATCATGACTGTGCCCCAGGAGCTCGGTGTCGCGGCGATCCCGCCGGCGACAGCAACGAGGCCCGCGAGCAGCAACAGCACCGACGCGAGGGTGACCGTGGCCGTTGTGACGTTCCTCGAGCCCGACATCGGCGTCGACCGGCGGTCGGTCCGCGCAACCTCTGGATCGGGGGAGTCATTCGCCGTGCTCCAGGATCCATCCACAGTGGAACCGCGATCCGCTGCCTGCAGCTGTTCGTACAGCCGGCGTTGGGGCGGCTCGAGCCGGCGAGGGATGTCGACGACGACCTTGAGCTGAAGGTTGCCGCGGCCATCCTCGTCGTAGCGCGGCAGACCTTTGCCGGCCACCCGCAGCACGGTGCCGGGTTGGGTTCCCGGCGGCACTCGGACCCTCGCCTTCCCGCCGGGCAGGGGAACTGCCGCAGTGACGCCGAGGGCGGCGTCTGAGGCGTGGATGTGCAGGTCGTGCCACAGATCGGCGCCGACGCGTTCGAACAGGGGATCGGTACGGGCGTGGATGCTCACGTACACATCACTTGTCGGCCCGCCAGGTGTCGGGCTCGGCCTTCCCGTGCCCGCCAGCTTCAGAATGGCTCCCTCCGGGACGCCCGGCGGAATCCGGATGGTGATCTTCTCGGTCCGCGTGGCCCACCCCCTGGCCCGGCAGACGGGGCAGGGATCAACGACGATGCGCCCTCGGCCCGCGCACTCCGGGCACACGGTGGTCACCTGGCCGATGAGAAAAGGACCCTGACGGCTGGCCATCGTACGGCGGCCGGTGCCGTCACAGTGCTGGCAGCGAAGCGGAATGGTTCCGGGCCTCGATCCGCTGCCCGCGCACTGGGGGCAGGGGCCCGGCCGGCGAACCGCGACCACCCGATCGACCCCGGTCATCACCTCCTCCAGCGAGATGGTGAGGTCCTGGCGCACATCACCCCACGGCTGCGAATCTGCCGGTGACGACCCGAACAGCTGCTCGAACAGGTTGCCGAAGGTGGCTGCCTGGGATCCGAAGATGTCGGTGAAGTCGATTCCACCCCACAGGTCTTCCGCGCTGGCCTCCGGCAGACCGGCCGACCCTTGTTCGTCGTATCTCGCCCGCTTGGCCGGATCTGACAGCACCCCATACGCCTCGGCGATCTCCCTGAACCGTTGCTCCGCGTCCGGCTCCGTGCTGACGTCGGGGTGGCAGTGGTGAGCCAGCTGGCGGAACGCGCTCTTGATCGCCTTGATGTCGGCATCACGGGGAACGCCGAGGATCTCGTAGTAGTCACCGCGCACAGTCATCACGGCCCCCCGCAGCGACGGAAGCCTCAGCTGTCGGGGCCCGCGGCCCTGGATCCTCGCAGACTCCTGAGTCCATGGGTTGACTGTGGCAGGGTCTCCAGATCCGGAGCTACCGACGATCGGGCTCATCTGTGGGGACCACCGGCCCAACCGTCGAATCTCGACATCGACGACTCGACGGCCGATGGGGACCCGGTCGGAGCCTCCTCATCCGGTGCCGTCCACCGCGATGTCGGGGGCCGCGGTGTCGGGCGTGGCAGGGCACGGTCATCGGGACGTTCGGCCCTACCGGCCGGCGTAGTGGTCGGCGAGCGTGAGAGCCGGCGAGGACAACCGCTCACCGTGTCGATGACGTCCGGCGTCCGGAACCAGAGCAGACGTCACACGGCGCACGGGCGATCCGAGAGGGATTCAGGACGATGGGCAGCAAGTCGATGAAGACGAAGACGATCACGGCCCACGCGACCGGTTCGGCGGGCGATGGGGTAGCTGCACCGTTGCCGAAGCTGACGACGAAACGATACGAGAAGGAGATGCGCCGCCTGCAAGGTGAGCTGGTGGCGCTGCAGGAGTGGGTCAAACGCACTGGTGCCAAGGTCTGCATCGTGTTCGAGGGGCTCGACTCGGCAGGGAAGGGTGGCACGATCCGGCGGATCACCGAACGGACCAGCCCGCGGGTGTTCAAGCACATCGCCCTGCCCACCCCCACCGAGCGCGAGAAGTCGCAGATGTACATCCAGCGCTACATCGCCCACTTCCCGGCTGCCGGCGAGGTCGCCATCTTCGATCGCAGCTGGTACAACCGAGCCGGCGTCGAAGCGGTGATGGGCTACTGCACACCCGAGCAGACCGAGAAGTTCCTCGAGCAGGTGCCCGCGGTCGAGAAGGCGATGGTCGACAACGGGATCATCCTGATCAAGTACTGGCTCAACGTCAGCGTCGAGGAACAGACTCGGCGACTGAAGAATCGCATCGAAGATCCGCGCAAGATCTGGAAGCTGTCCCCGACCGACCTCAAGTCCTACAGCCGACACTTCGACTACTGCAGGGCCCGCGACACCATGCTCACCGCCACCGATACCGGTTGGGCGCCGTGGTTCGTGGTGGACAACGACGACAAGAAGCGCGGGCGGCTCAACATCATCAGCCACCTGCTGGCACAGATCCCGTACGAGCCGCTTCCCACCGGCGACGTGACGATGCCCCACAAGCCGAAGCCCCACGGCTACAGGGAGCCGGATGCCTACCTCCACCACGTACCGACGCGGTTCTAGCAGCGCCGGCCGACCGCAGACGACGAGGGAGTCGAGGACAGGGGTGATGACCGGGCCAGACGACGGTGACAGAGCCTCGGTCCAGCCGGGTCCGCGAAGCGTCATGACGATGCGATGGAGGTGACGAAGGACCCGATGAGGGAGGAACTCTCATTGGTGCAGATGTCGCCCGTCGACGGGATGAGCCCGCCGCCGCTGCCGCAGGTGCGGGCGGAGTGGGTCGATCGACCGCGGTTGTGGTGGCGACTGGAGCGGGCGCTGCGTTCCCAGGTGGTGCTGATCGCTGCCCCGGCCGGGTACGGCAAGTCGACCGTGCTCACGCAGTGGGCGGCCGGCCGAGATGGCTCGGCGGTGGCATGGGTGCAGCTCGATCGCGCCGACAACGATCCGACCCGGTTGTGGGCGCACGTGGCGATGGCACTGGACCGGGTGGGCTGTGCGGTCGAGGTGAACGGCGTTGAGTTCGTGACAGCGAACGCGATGGCGATGGTGGACCGGGTGGTTCCGCGTGTCGCGCGAGCACTGGCTGATCATGGTCGGCGGTTGACGTTGGTGTTCGAAGACCTTCACCTGCTGCGTTCGACGGAATGCAGCGAGCAGCTGGAACGGCTGATCGACCTGTTGCCCTCCTCGGTGAGTGTGGTGCTGGCGTCACGCTCGGATCCGCTGATGCGGTTGGGACGGTTACGGGTCGAGGGCAGGCTCGCTGAGATCCGCGCTGCTGACCTGGCCTTCACCGTCCCCGAGGCGGCGGCCCTGCTGGCTGGGCACGGGATCAGCGTGTCCGACAGCGTGGTGACCGAGCTGGTCGAGGCAAGTGAGGGGTGGCCGGCCGCGCTGTATCTGGCCGCGTTGTCCCTGGCCGGGCGGCCGGACCCCGACGACTTCGTGCACCGGTTGAGTGGCAACGACCGGTTCATCGCCGACTACCTGAGCGAGGAGGTGCTGGCCAGGCTCGACCCGGAGCTGCGGGCCTTCATCCTGGACATGTCGGTCTTCGACCAGTTCAACGCCGAGCTGGCCAGCGAGGCAGCACAGATCGGCTGCTCCTCTCGACTCCTGCATCAGCTGGAACGAACGAACCTGTTTCTGATCTCGCTGAGCGGCGGGGGATGGTTCCGGTTCCATCACCTGTTTCGCACCTTCGCCCGGAGCACGTTGGAGATGGAGCGGCCCGATCGGGTCGACGACCTGCACCGGCGCGGCGCCTCCTGGTTCCTCACGCACGGCGACGTCGAGGAAGCCGTCCACCACCTGTTGGCCGGCGGCGACACCGAGGAGGCCGCCCGGCTGATCCAGACCAGCTGGCTTGAGTTCTTCGACGCCGGTCGCTCCGCGACCGTCACCAGCTGGCTCACCCAGCTCCACGCCACCCCGGCCGCACAAGGTGCGGCGGCGACTGTGACCGGTGCCTGGATGGCGGCGTTGACCGGTGACGAGCCGGACCTTCGCCGCCACCTGACCGCTTTGGGGTCGATGACGAGCGACCAGGCCCTGCCCGACGGAACCACCTCACCCCGAGCGGCGTTGCTGCTGGTGCGAGGACTGTTCGGATACGACGGGCCGGACCAGCTGGTGGCCGACGCTCGCCATGCCGCCGAACTCGAAACAGATCCGGCGAGCCCCTGGCATGCGGTGGCCTGCGCCGCGCTCGGCCACGCCGGCTACCTCACCGCTGATGCGGAGCTGGCGCGCACGATGCTCGCCGCCGCCGCCACCTCACCCGTCGCCCCCCGAACGATTCAGATCCTGGCCGACGGACTCCGCGCCCTGCTGGAGGCCGAGCAGGGCAACACCGCCCTGAGCCGCCGGCACGCACAGCAGGCGATGGCGACGGTGACCGATCATGGCATGCACGCCATGCCTCACGTGCTGCCCGCCTACACGGCCTCCGGCGTCGTCCTCGCCGCCGACGGCCAGCTGAATGAGGCGATGACCACCCTCGAGGTCGGCCTGCGGACCCGACGCCAGACCCCGGGGCTGAGCCCCTGGCCCCTGATCCACCACCTCATCGCGATGGCGACCGTGGCACGCCGGCTCGGTGACCTCGACAAGGCCCGTACGCTGCTCGAAGAGGTCGACACCCTCATCACGTGGCCCGACGCGTCCTTGGCGCAGACCAAGAACCGCATCGCGGTGGCCCGTGTCCCGCCGAGCAACCGCCGGCCGACTGGCGTTCTCCTCGGCACGCCGGACGTTCTCCTCGGCGAGCCGCTCACCCCGCGCGAGGTGGAGATCCTGCGCCGGCTGCGAGGCACCCAGACGCTCCGAGAGATCGCCGCCAGCCTGTACGTCTCCCACAACACCGTGAAGACCATCACCTCGTCCATCTACCGCAAGCTCGGCGCGCACGCCCGAGCCGAAGCCGTCACCGTCGCTCGCGCGAACGCTCTGCGGCCGACGGCGGCCGACCGGCGACACCAGGGCTGAGGTCGGCGCGCCGACGAGCGGGAACGGCATCCCCACCCAGTCCGAGCTGTCGTGCGGTCACCGACGTCGCAGTGGGGAGATCGTCAGCGATCCAGGGTGTGCCAGTCGTACCGGACGGACGTCCGGACGAGGATGTCCTGCACAGAACGGCTGTGGGCGCTGAAGGCAACCCAGATCAGACCGATCGGGAACAGCGTGCACAAGATCGCTCTGATCACCGCGCGGGGCAGGCGCATCATGGTCCCGGATCGGTCGACCACCCGGAGGCCCATCAGATGATCGCCGTACGTACGCCCGGTCAGCGTCCACCCGAGGGTCAGGTAGCAGACGGCAGCGACCAGACCGGCAGTCGAGATCAGTACCAGCGTCGGCTGTGGGAACTCGAACTTCGCAGGACGAAGCAGGAACCGCACGGCCGCCCAGCCGACGTACGTCGCCACCAGGACCATGAGGACGGCGAGGAGATCGACGACGCCGGCCAGCAACCGGCTGATCAAGCCTGCTGGCTTTCCCTGATACGGCCTGGCCCCGGCAGGGATGCTGGGGTCGGCACTGATCACGGTGTCGGCTGGGGCGCCGTGGGTGCCTCGCTCGGTCCGGGAGCGTCCTCGGTCGTCGGAGACGGAGGCTCCGTCGCCGTCGCCGTCGCCGTCGCCGTCGCCGGCGCTGGGGCTGGGGCTGATGCCGGGGCGTGACGACGGTGTCGGAGGAAACGGTCCAGGGTGTGGGCGACGGCGTCATCGGCCTCGATGCTGTGCATCCGCACGCCTTGCACCGCCTCCGAAGCCATGGATCCGCTGGATTCGCGGATGATGCCCGGCAGGTCGATGTCATCGATGACGCCCTGGGCGAGCGTCGGAAGATCCAGCCGCTCGATGATCTTGTCGAGGTCGATGCGGGCGGCGACCGCGTCGAGGTCGACGCCCTGGACGACCGCGTCGAGGTCGACGCGCTCGCGGACGACCCCGGTGAGGTCGACCCGGTCCAGGACGGCATCCACGTCGAGCCGCCCGGCGACGCGGTCGACATCGACAGCGTCGGCGACCTTGTCGAGGTCGAGCCCGGCGATGATCGACTCGAGGTCGACGTACTGCTGCACGAGGGCGGCGACGTCGACATGCCTCAGCACCTGTTCGATGATCTTGGTGGCGATCTGACCGAGCAGATCCTGGACGCTCGCACCGTCCGCGAGGCGCTCCTGCCGTCCCCGCTGCCGCAGCTCCTCGACGAGACTCGTCCGACGCTGACTGGGAGCTGGCGGAACAGTCCGAGGTGGCTTGGACGAACGGAAGACTCGTGGTGGGCCGAGTCCACCGATCAGCCCTGCGGCCCTCGATGCCCTCTCTCTGCCGACGGCCGTTGCCCCCAGTCCCACATCGACGAGCGCCTCACCCGGGAGCGAGCGTCCCAGGCTCACCCGCAGACCGCGGGAACCCAGCTCGGCGAGGCCCACTGCGACCGATACCAGGTCGATCCGTTCCTCTGGCCTGCCCGGCCTGCCGGGATGTTCGGAGACCTCCATGTCAATCACCTCAGGAAGAATCTAGGGTTCCGAGCTGACCTGGGGAAGGGCCCAAGGTCCCGCAGACCGGTCGTCAGACCGGGTGCGGCCGTCGCACCCGGCCGTCACCTGGAATCCTGGGTCGACAGGCGACTCTTGGTGGAGCAGAACGTGACCAAAGACCCTGCTCAGACCGCCCGGGAACCCACGACCATTGGCCTTGTCAATGCCGACTAGGGGAACACCATGGACTGGATGCTCATCGCCATCGTCGCGGTCATCGCGTTGGCGCTGCTGTTCGACTTCACCAACGGCTTCCACGATGCCGCCAACTCGGTGGCCACCGTGGTGGCGACCCGAGCCATGCCTGCACGCTTCGCACCGTGGTTCTCCGCGTTCTTCAACTTCAGCGCGTTCTTCATCGTCGGTACGGCGGTCGCCAACACCGTCGCCAAGGTGGTCAAGCACGACAGCGAGGGGGTGGCGGTCGTCTTCGCGGCCCTGATCGCAGCCATCACCTGGAACTACGTCACGTGGTACATCGGCATGCCGTCGTCCTCCAGCCACGCGATCATCGGGGGCCTCGTCGGTGCCGGACTGGCGGCAGGTGGACTCGCTGCGATCAACTGGGGCGTCGTCCGCACCGCCGTGATCGCCATCGTCGCCTCGCCGGGAGTGGCATTCAGCGTGGCCTTCTTGGCCATGCTCCTCCTGGCGCGGATCCAGCGCCGCTGGAAGGTCCCCGAGGATGCCAAGGCGTTCAAGGGTCTGCAGCTCCTGTCCGCGGCCGCGGTCTCCTTCGGCCACGGGGCCAACGACGCACAGAAGACGATGGGCATCATCGCCGCCCTGCTGTATGCCGGCGGCTATCTCGCGCTCCGACCTGACGGTAACCTCGAGATCGACTGGTGGA
Source organism: uncultured Actinomycetota bacterium (assembly GCA_963794405.1). Lineage (GTDB taxonomy): Bacteria > Actinomycetota > Actinomycetes > Propionibacteriales > Propionibacteriaceae > Microlunatus. The sequence goes on along the minus strand of CAWCDP010000009.1, from coordinate 339,002 downwards.
TCCCGCTGCTGGCCTACTCCGCCATCGCCGCCGGCACGATCTGGGGTGGCTGGAAGATCATCGAGACCATGGGGCTGCGGATCACCGCGCTGCGACCCAGCTCGGGCCTGTCGGCCAACATCGGCGCGGTCACCGCCATCTTCGGCGCCACCGGGATGGGTATCCCCATCTCCACGACTCATGCCGCTGCATCATCCGTGATCGGCTCCGGTGTCGCCTCCGGCAAGGGCGTGAACGTGCGAGTGGTCGCGGAGATGGTCGTCGCCTGGGTGTTCACCATCCCCTCCACGCTGGTGATCGCGTGGCTCATGTTCGAGCTGACCCAGCTGCCCGGAGCGGCAGCCTGGATCGCCGTCGGTGGGGTGCTGTTCGTCCTGCTGGGCTGGATCGCCTGGGCGATGTCGAAGGCGATGCGTGCCTCCGATGTCGAGGCTGAGGTGCCCAGCGAGGCCCAGCTCCTCGAACCCGTCGGGGCCGTGCCGCACATCGAGGGTCACGGTTCGCTGCCGTGAGCCGGTCCGCTGCCGTGTGCCGGTCCGCTGAAGGGAGCGGATCGCGCGCGGGTGATCGTGGCCGGTGACTGGCCCTGGTCGAAGCCGATGCCGGTTGCCCTGTGAAGGATCAGAGGATGCTGATGAGGATGCCGCCGGCGGCGCCGATGATGACGACGATCCAGGGCGGGAGCTTCCAGGTGACAAGGAGCACGAAGCAGACCACGGCGAGGGCGAACGGGGTGGGGCCGGTGATCGCGGTGGTGAACACCGGGGCGTAGAGGGCGGAGGCGAGGATGCCCACAACTGCGGCGCCGGCGCCGCGCATGACGGCCTGCGCCCAGGTGTAGCGGCGGAAGGTGTTCCAGAACGGGAGCACACCGATCAGGAGAAGGAAGCCGGGGAGGAAGATCGCGACGAGAGCGATCAGGGCTCCCCAGACGCCGCCGGGTCCGGTGTCGACGATCGCGCCGAGGTAGGCGGCGAACGTGAACAGGGGGCCAGGAACGGCTTGGGCGGCGCCGTATCCCGCGAGGAACTGGCCGTTGCTGGTCCATCCCGGGTCGACCACCCCGGACTGCAGGAGCGGGAGGACGACGTGGCCGCCGCCGAACACGAGCGACCCGGCGCGGTAGAACGCGTCGAACAGCCTGACAGCGCCGATTCCTGTGGCCGCGGCGAGGACCGGTGCGCCGATCAGGATGCCCACGAACGTGGCCAGGCTGATGATGCCCGCCGTACGGGTGACCGGGAACCGCAGGCAGCCCGCGTTGCTGTCGCCCTCAGAGGCGGGGCGACAGAAGATCAGTCCGGCGATCGCGCCGATCACGATCGCGACGATCTGACCGGCCGATCCGACGAGGATGATCGTGGCGAGCAGCGCCACCACGGCGATGCTGGCACGAGCGCGGTCGGGGGTGAGAGTGCGCGACATGCCCCAGACGGCTTGGGCGACGATGGCAACGGCGACGATCTTCAGCCCGGTGAGCACACCACCGCCCACGGGGCCTTCGAACAGGGATGCCCCGTAGGCGAACGCGACCATGAGGATCGCGGACGGAAGGGTGAAGGCGACGAACGCAGCCAGCGCGCCGCGTGCGCCGGCGCGCAACAGCCCGATCCCGAATCCGGTCTGGCTGGAGGCGGGGCCGGGGAGGAACTGGCACAGGGCGACGAGTTCGCCGTAGGCGCGGTCGTCGAGCCAGCGGCGGCGTTCGACGAACTCCGTGCGGAAGTAGCCGAGGTGGGCGATCGGCCCGCCGAAGGAGGTGGTGCCGAGTTTCAGGAAGACGCGGAACACCTCCCACGCGGACCCGCTCGTCGACGCGGGCTGCGGGGAGGTCGCTTCCCGGTCCGTCCTCATCGGGAGGCAGCTGGGGCGAACAGCTCGATGGGGTTGCCGGCGGGGTCGTCGAAGACGGCCTGTCGACCGCCAGGGCCGCCGATGACGGCACTGCGGAAGTGGGCACCGGCGCCCTCGAGGCGTGCGATGTCGGCGTCGAGGTCGTCGACGATGAAGTGCAGGCGATTCCATCCGCCCGGCATCGGGGTGGAGCCGTCGGGCAGCGGGCGGCCACCGGAGCTCCTGGGTCCGGAGAGGATCAGGCGGAGGTTGCCCCGCTGGATGTCGGCAAAAGCGGGCAGCGCCGTGGTCAGGACAGTGAACCCGAGGTGCTCGGTGTAGAAGTCGAGCGCCTCCTGCACGTCGGACACGATGTACCGCACGTTGACGGTCTGCTGGTCGACGATCATGGTGAAGCTCCTTCCAGAGACGTGAGGTGGATGGACGTGATGAGGAAGCTGATGCGGGTCGCGAGTTCGTCGGCGACGTCGTCGAAGGCCGCGCGCACCCCGGTCTCGCTCTCGGTGGCGGCGGGATCGGGGATGCTCCAGTGGAGAGCCGTCGGGCTCTCAGGGAACTCGGGGCACACTTCGCGGACCTTGTCACACAGCGTGATGACGTAGTCGAACGAGCCGGCGGCGAAGTCGCTGAGGTGCTTGCTGCGCAAGCGACGCGCGTCGATGCCGTGCTCGGTCAAGACGCGGGCGGTCTCCGGATGCACAGGCTTGGGGTGACTGCCCGCGCTGACGGCGTGGCCCAGACCCTCGGCTGACCGATTGAAGAGAGCCTCGGCGATCTGCGAGCGGGAGCTGTTCCCCGTGCACAGGAAAAGAACCGATGTGGGGCGCCTCCCGAGCACCGCGGCGGGTGCCGGGGCCATTGCCAGAGCCAGGCCTGGGTGCAGGGCCGCTGAGGCAGCTGCGAACAGCGCCGCGCTGCGCGGGAGATCGAGGGCGTAGTAGGTGTCACGACCATCTGCTGAGCTCCGCCGGAAGGTCACCAGCCCGCTCCCGCGGAGCTTGCGGAGGTGATACGAGACGAGGTTCTGCGGCCTGGCAACGGCTGCGCACAACTCACCGACACGGCGATCCGTGCCCGACAACGCGTGCAGCAAGCTCCACCGCACTGGATCCGCACCCATCTGGAACAGCAGCGGCGGCTCCGCCGGTACGACGCTGTCGGCCTCCACCTCACGAAATATACATCAATTAGGGCTGATGTAATCGGATTTCGACGCCGGCTGTTGTAGTCCGGGGCGACCGCGCTGACCCGGCTGCCGTGCTCGAAGGGGGCTCCTGTGGTGCGCCGGTGGCGATGGAAATCGGGTCGTCACGGCGACCATCGGGGGACATGCTGTCTCTTGGCCTTGACGAAGGGGTGGTGAGGTCATTGGCCATGAGATTGGAAGCGGTGGCGTTCGATGTCGCTGACGCGCACGCAGCCGCCGCCTTCTGGGCCGGCCTGCTCGACCGTGAGGTCGTCACGGAACCCGGCGCCGCCCTGGTGCCGGGGGACCAGACCCAGGTCGGGCTCCGTTTCGTCACCTCCGACCGGAGTCGTGTGGGCAGACCACGCTTGCACCTGCACGTGACCAGTCGCAGTCTCGACGACCAGCAGCGGATCGTCGCGGCGGCCCTTCGCCTGGGCGGTCGTCCTCATGAGGTGGGCCAGACGGGAGAGGAAGGCTTTGTTGTGCTGGCCGACCCGGAGGGCAACGAGCTGTGCGTCATCGAGCCTGGGAACACGTACCTGGCCGGCACCGGCGATCTCGGCGAGGTGACGTGTGAGGGAACACGGGCCGTCGGGTTGTTCTGGCGGGCCGCGCTGCGTTGGCTGCTGGTGTGGGACGAAGGAGAGCAGACCGCCATCCAGTCCCCGTCCGGCGGCACGAAAATGGCCTGGGACTCCTGGGACGGGTCCCCCGGGGAACCTCAGGAACCGCGGAACCGGCAGCGGTTCGATCTCCTCAGCACTGACCTACCCGTCGACCTCGAACGGCTGCTCTCCCTCGGTGCCACCTCCGTAGCTCACGTGGCTGCAGGCGTCCAGCTGCTCGATCCCGACGGCAACCCGTTCACACTTCGCCTCGACCACAAGACCGCATTGATGTCGGGTAGCGGTCGCCGGCTCGTCCGCTGCGTGCCGAGCAAGATGCATCCTATGAGCCCAGCACCGTGGCTGACCGAGATCGCCTCACGCAGCTTCGAGAAGGTTCCAGTCCATCTGAGTCCGGATGGCTCTCCAGCGACAGCGCTCCTCGGCGCGGATGCCTGATCAGAACTCGGGAACGATGTGAGCTCTCGGCGCAGACGGACGGCGCGTCCCGGGGCGCGTTGTCGTGTCTGTCGAGTTCGGCAGCGGTGAAGACACGTATCAGAAACCACCTCCTACGGCGCCCGGACGGTCACTTCGGCGACCGACTGGCGTCCGTAGACCCAGCAGATGAGTTCTGAGGGTGGCCCGGTGACCACGATGGTGGACCGGTTGCGGCCGATCACAGCGTCGCGGCCGTCGGCGTGCTGCAGGACCAGTCCGGGCGGCAGCCGATGCCGCAGGATCTGGGCGGCCGTACGGGTCCGCAGCCACAGGGCTTCCTGTAGCGCATCATCGGGAGCCGGCTGGGCCAGCTTGTTCGGCCGGGCCACATCCTGGGTGTGGACGTAGTACTCCCCGAGCGCGTGCCGGTGGTCCTGCCACCGGTCCAGCGGCATGCACGCGATAGCGCCGGGCTCGGCGCGGAGCCGGTCAACCAGCTCCGGGTACAGCCACCGGCGGCGTATCCGCTCGGCCCGCCGCTGCGTCACGGAGTCGAGCGCGCTCAGAGCGATCCCGGGCCACGCCATCGGGTCGCGCTTGATCAACCACAAGTGGACGGCCAGGTCGTAGCAGGACCAGCCCGCGCAGAGGGTCGCCGCATCAGGCTTCGCGGCAGCCAGCACGGCACAACACTGCTGCAGTTGGCGATCCCGCAGATCGGCACCGTGCATCCCACGATGATGGCAGACCGTGCATCCGCGGGCGTCTCCTCATGGTCGGCCGCCGATACATCGGGCGCGCCCCTTGCCTGTGACGTAACGTCACGATGCAGGATGGGGCATGACGGTGGCAGCAGAACGGTACGCGGCACGTCGGGTGACGGTGGCGTGCTGCTGATCGTCGCGCCCGAGGGATCCTCCGAGTTTCCGTGCGTGTCGACGCGGCTGTGGCAGGGCGGGTGCTGCTGAGCCAATGGACCCACCTGGCCGACGCGGTGCTCGGCGTGGCGGTGCTGATCGATGCTGCCGTGCTGGCCCCCCGAGCACCAGTCCGCCGGCCTCCGGTGGCTGGGTGTTACCGCTGCTGGGCTTGGTGTCGGTCCTGGTCGCCGTGGCCGCCGGCGTCGCGTACGTGTCGTTGCGGCAACCCGGCGGAGCGGTCGGCTGGATGACGGCCGGCTGGCTCGCCGCCCAGACCTCTTCGCCGTCATCGGGGTGCGCGCCCACCAGCGCTCACGCCCACCGAGCGAACGGGGCACGTCCGAATTCGGGCCGACCGCCAGTCGTGACAGGACTTCGTCGGCCAGCTCCGCGTCGGCCGCTTCGCCCAGCAGCCCGTACAGAGCGACGGCTCGACGGGCAACCTCACCGGCGCCGCCCCAACGCTCCGCCGGCGCCGCGATCGCAGCCACCCGCGCCGCGAAGTCCGCCGAGCGGCGGGGGCTCCGTCGCCCCGGCCGAAGGCGTCGGCACTGCGGCACACCTCCTTTGCACCGTCACGGTGTCGAAGACGGCGGTGGCCTCCGGCGGGAAGTCGCCCCGCAGCCAGGCCAGCTCGACGAAGTCCCGTTCTCGCCGCACCGCCGCTTCCGCTTCCGGACCGCGAGCCTGCTCCTCCACTTCGCATAGAACGAGGCCATCGGCGGCAGCAAGGGCGACAACCGCGCTCCGTCCGCAGCCTCCTCGATCCCCACGGCAGCCCGGTCAACGTTCCAGCTGTCCGTTCAACTCGGCCAGGCGGTCCCTGACCGAGTCCAGCGTGGCGCGCGGTCCCGCTCGGCTGTGCGGACGCGGTTCGGCCCTTCGCTCAGCATCGCGTCGATCTGAGCCAGCGACACACCGGCATCGGCCAGCCAGCGGATCCGCAGCATCCGCGCCAGGTGACCCACGTCATAGTCGCGCACCCCGCCCCGCGCCGCCGGCACCGGCAGCAACCCGATCTGGTGGTAGTACCGCACCGTCCGAGGTGTCGTCCCTGCCAACCGCGCCAACGACGAAATCCGCACGACACCAGCATGCCGAATGGCCACATCGCGATCGCCGTAGCTGGTCGGTCACTACGTGCTCCGCACGGTGGCAGTGGCCTATGTCGATGCAGACCCGCGACCGGTGAGCACCCCCAGGACCGGGAAACGAAGGTCGCCCCACCCTGGAGCGGCTTCCGCCGGTGACGATCCCCGAACCGGATTCCGGTTCGCCCACCCCTGGGGTCGGTTTCCGGGCCACTGGTCCGCCAACGACGAGCGGCGGCTGTGCCTGTCTGCAAGAGGATCGACTATCAGCCGTTGTCGCGCGGGCTGCTTCCGATGCCTGTCGCGAATCCGAGGTCATCAGTGGTGTAGCGGCCTCTGGATAGATCGAGGAGGACCAGCGGGTTGCCGAACGGATCGGCCACCACCGCGAGTCGTCCAACAGGGATGTCTTCGGGCTCACTCACCGTGCTGCCTCCGGTCTGCTCGAAGGCAGCTACGGCTTCGGGGACAGAGGTGACCAACCAGGTGGGCCCGGACAGTGGAGCGACGCACAGCACGAGCTCGGTCTCGGTGTCAGGCAGCCGGAGCCCGGCCTGCCCGATCTCGTCGTTCCGCCAGACCAGATCGTGCCCCAGACCGCCCTGGTAGAAGGCCAAGCCCTGGTCCAGGTCCGGAACAGCGACCATCACGGCATCGACCATGCGAAGCACCTGGCTGTTGGTCATGAGTCCTACTCAACACCCATCGTCACGGCCAGGACCCCACCGCCGATGGTGATGTCGAGGCCGGGTCCCGGGGGACTGCACCGCATCACGACCGTGGCGACCGTCAGAGGGAAGCGGGGGAGTTGTCGGATCCACGGACCCAGAGATCTCGTCGGCTCATGCGCTGTTCGATCGGAGTGGCGAGCGGATCGATGACGCGGCCGCTGAAAATACGTCGCTCGGCGGGACAGAGCCCCGTCGGCGACCCGATCCGCCCTACGTCTCGACATAGGCTGAAACAGTGGAGAGGTGGCAGGCGCTGGACGGCGGACCACTGATGATCGTGATCGGTGAGGTCCTGCTCGTCGTCTGTAGCCTGAGCTACCTGGTCTGGTGGACCATCGCCTTCAGACCGTCGGTGCGGACTCCACCCTGGGGTGGGTTCTTCCTGCTGGGAGCTGTGGTCGGCGGCCTCGGGGGCCTGGTTCTGCTGGCCGTCGGCATCGCCGCACTTCTTCCGGAGGCGTCCTTGCCCGCGCTGGGGGCCACGATCGTCGGTGGGGGATTGGTCGGTGCGCTGTTGTTCTATGTCACCTCGGGCGTCGCGCACCGGCCCGTCACCACCGAGCTCCCGCTGATCGTTGTCTGGGCCACCGCGCAGCTCGCTGCCGGCATCACGTTGTGGTCTGCTGGGGAGCTGCGAGCGCCGGCGGCCTCGGCCTGGATCGTCGCGACAGGAATCGCGACGCTGGTCGGGCTCGCCTGCTACGTGATCTTCTATCGGCTCGATCGCCACACCGCCTACTGGATCGGCATGGTGCCCCTCGCCGTCGACGGCGTGGTGGCGGCGATCTTGGCCGCGATCGTGATCATGACGCGCGTTCCGTGAGCGACCGCCTACCGGTCGTCTCGTGCAGACCCGAGTTCGGTGGTGAGCCGTCGTCGACCAACTGACCGGATCCCTTTTCCCTGGCTGCTCGCGGGAGGGTGACCTGGCGATCTAGTCTTGTCGGGTGCTGACGAATCGTTCTGCACCGCACGCCCTGGTCACGCCGGTGTTGACCGTCGCTGACGTCCGCGCGGCGGTCGCCTGGTACGGCGAGGTCTTCGGTTTCGTGGAGCACGTCCGCATCGGCGAGGGCCATCGGGCGCAGCTGGGACTGCTGGGCGAACCGGTGGCCGAGCTCGTCGTCGCCGAGGTGCGGCCCGGCCGGCGCCTCCCTGGCGAAGGCCGATCGCATCAGGTGATGCTCAAAGTCAGTGATGCTGCGGCCGTTGTCGAGGTGGCCCAGGCTCACGGCGCCACCGTGGTCGATCCTCCGCACGACTGGGAGTACGGCGAGCGGCAGGCCACGGTAGATGACCCCTTTGGTCATCAGTGGGTGCTCAACCAGACCCTGACGGACGTTGCTCCGGAGCAGTGGGGTGGTCAGACCGTGGTTCCTCGTGCGGGTTGAGGAGAAGGATGCCGTGGTGGGCCCGTCAGACCGGCGGCACCTCCACGCCACCTCCGCTGTCGGTGGGCGGACGTGACCCTGTCCCGCCCCGGACCGAGTGTGGCGCGCAGATGGATCGTCCGGGTCGCTGTGGCCCACAATGAGCCTCGGCGACGTCGATTGGCCTGTGTCCACGGCACGGCTCTCGCTGCGACAGGCGCGGGCTGACGACGCTGATGCGGTCTTGTCCTACCGCCGCTCACCGCGGGTGGCCGAGTGGCTCGGAGCGCCCCCAGGCGACTTCCACGACAGGTTCGTCGCGCCGGTAGCGACTCCGTCTCAGCAGCCATGCTCCCTCGGTGGACCGGGGTGAAGAGCCACCCAGCCGGACACAAGCCATCCACCGCATCCGTGGCTCACCCGAGCCAGGCGGGGCGTGAACCCTGCTCGATCGTCCCGTTCGGCGGTCCGCTTACGGCAAAGCGACCCGTCCGCCGATTCCCGTCTCGTTGCCGTCGGCGTCGTGGAATACGTACTTCCAGACCTCGTCGTGCTTTTCCACATCGTCCGAATTGATGCCCTGAGCGGCGACCTTTGCTATCATCGGACGAGGCGGCGCCGATCATGGTGACCTCACGTCAAGATCCGGTGATGTGTGGTGCGACCCGCCAGCTCCCCCACGGCCCCGGTCGTTGGGGTGCAAGCCGAGCTCGGCTCCGGGGCGCTTGTACCATCGCCGGAGGAAAGTCGCTGACCGGCCAGCGAAGATGCCTACCGCCATCTGAAACCGCCTCTTTCGTTTCAGTACCCCCTGCACCGGCAGTGAATAGGCCTGGCCCACTGCGGAGACTCGTCGACCGTCCGCAGCGCAGGAGTGATGTGCGTCCAGACCTCCCTGTGCCAGACGCCTGATGCGGAATGCCTGGGACAGACAGGCAGCAGCCACCGAGCGAAGGAGTCGTCGCGGCCCGAGTGCGTGTGCCGGGGAGCGCTGGAGGTGCCCGGCTCGCCGTGCGGGTGCGCGTACCGGGGGCTTGCGTCAGGGATTCCTGGCCACATGGAACACCGGCCACCCGATCTCGGTGCGCCAGCGGCACTGTCGTCGGTGTCGCGCGGACTCACGAGGTAGCGCTCCCGTACCGGTCCGGCCACTGTCAGGGCGTTCCTGACGACCCAGGAGCCGAGCTCGCCGTAGGTCACGTCGATGCCGTCGTGCTCCCTCGTGGGTGGTGACGGCGAGCTCGGCGGGGGGCAACCTCACCGGATGGACGCGCCCGCGGGTGGGCGGCTCGGAGGAGGGCCGGTAGAGAAGCATCCGTCCCCGGCCGCGCTCGAAGAGCGCGTTGTCGTAGAGGCCGCCGGGCGGTTCAACGGCGGGCGCCGGCCCCAGCACCGCATCGAGCTCGGCCATCGCCCCGGCGTACCAGCCCACCACGTCGTCCTCGCCCACCACGTCCTCGACGGCCGCCACCCACACGGCAGGCTCCGCTCGCAGCTCGACCCGCAGCGGCGCCGGTTCCGGCGCCAACAGCCGTCGCAGTGAGACGACCGCCGCTCGGGTGCGAGCCAGCTCGGACTCCAGACGCCCGAGGTGCTCGGCGACCAGCGACGCCCGCTGGTCGGGGTCCGGAGAACGAAGGATGCGCTGGACGTCAGAGAGCGGGACGTCGAGCTCACGGAGTCTGTGGATCACCTGGGCCGTCGGGATCTGGTCGACCGCGTAGTAGCGGTAGCCACTCGAGGCATCCACCAGCTCCGGCTCGAGCAGCTCCACCTCGTGGTAGCGCCGCAGCGTACGGACGCTCAGGTGCGTGATGCGCGAGAACTCGCCGATCGCCAGCATGGCAGCAGTCTGGACCCTCTCCCTGGGAGAGAGTCCAGTCCTTGACCCTCCCGCGGCGCGAGCGACCAGCCTCGATCACATGGACACCAACACCGAGCAGCTGCCCACCACGATCCGTACCTTCCTGGAGGCTCAGGAGTCTCGAGACGCCGATGGTGCGCTCGCCCTGCTGACCCCCGCAGCGGTGATCTCGGACATCGGTGAGACCTTCAGCGGCGAGGACTCCCTCCGGCGCTTCGTGAGCGAGGCGGGAGCGGAGTTCACCTACACCAGCGAGATCACCAAGGTGGCTCGCGACGGAGAGATCTGGGTGGTGGGTCACCACCTCGAGGGCGACTTCCCGGGAGGAACAGCGGACTTGGACTACCGCTTCGCGCTCAACGATGACCAGATCGAGCGGCTCGACATCGTCGCCAGCTGACGGCGACTCATCCACGATCAGCGCACATGATCACCGAGGCCACCGGTGCGTCGGCGACCTCATGCGAGGTGTTCCGTGAAGGATCCAGCGCGCAGTCGCGTCGGATCCTTCACACAACTCACGGCTGCCTCATCACGATCGAGGAGAAGACATGTCCCAGACAGAGCGCGACCGTCCCGACCGTCTGAGTCGACAACCCGCCGGTCGGGCCCGACCGGCGGGCTGGCGGCGTGGCCACGCCGCCTGCTCTGGAGTGCCTGGCTGACGCGCAAGTGCTGTCCGGCGCCGCACCATGGCGGATCGCACTCGGGCCCGTGCTGGCGCTCAGTCCCTCCCGGGGTGACTCACCTTCTGCGGATAGAGGGTCTCGCCGCGCGCCAGCATCTCCACCATCTCGCTGATCTTGCGGGCGCGGCTCTCGGCGCGCTTCATGCTCTCGACGCGATGGATCAGCGCGAATCGATTGGCGCTGGTGAGCACCTCGAACATCGCCTGGGCGTCCGGCTCCGCCGCGATCGCTGCGACCAGGTCATCGGGCGGCTGCCGGGTCGCCGGACCGGCGTACGCCGCCTGCCAGCGGCCGTCGGCGCGCGCGGCCTCGACCGCTGCGCGCCCGGGCTCGGTCATCCGACCCTGCTCCTCGAGCGCCTCCACGAGCGCGACGTTTCGCTGGGACCAGGTGCCTCTTGGCCGGCGCGGGGTGATGCGCACGGTGTAGGTGTCGTCGTCGCGCTTGCCGGCTTGGCCGTCGATCCAGCCGAAGCACAGCAGCTCCTCGACTGCGCTCGCCCACGTGATCGTGGTCTCCGAGCCGCCCTTCTTGGTCAACACCAGTCGCACTCCCTGAGACGTGGCGTGGTGCTCCTCGAGCCACGTCCGCAGCGCGGCCGGGTCGGACACGAGCAGCTCCGGCAGCAGGGTTGCCATGGGTTTCACGCTATCGGCGATCGCTGACAGCTGCGGCGATCATGGGGCAAACGAGGCTCTGCGTCAGCCGGACCGTATTGCGCTGGCACCACCAGCTGAAGCCCGCTCTCGCCCGGCAGCCTCGCCCGGCGGCCCCCCGGCGGCCGCTCGCGGCCGACCGGGGTGGTCCGACCTGTCTGGCGTGGCAGAGTCGGATCATGAGCTCTGCGGTGACTGACCTGCTCGAGCGACATGTCGAGGCCGGCACCGTGCCCGGCGCCGTGGCGGTGGTCGGCCGGGCCCACGGGGATCCATCGGTGGAGGCGGTCGGCGCCGCATCGGTGGGCGGCCCGCCGATGCGCCCGGACGCCTTGATGCGGATCCAGTCGATGACCAAGGCCATCACCGGCGTGGCGGCGCTGCAGCTGGTCGAGGCCGGTCGTCTCGGCCTGGACGACGGGGTCGAGGAGTGGCTGCCGGAGCTGGCTTCGCGCCGCGTACTGACCTCGCCCACCGCCGAGCTCGACGACACGGTGCCGGCCGACCGGTCGATCACCCTGCGGCACCTGCTGACCAACACCTCCGGCTACGGGATGATCATGGTCGATTCGCCCTTGCAGCGGGCGATGACCGCCAACGGCACCGAAGCGGGTCCCGAACCGGTCGGGCTGGGTGCGGATACGTGGACGGCCCGCGTTGCGGAGCTGCCGTTGGCGTTCCAGCCGGGGGAGGGGTGGCGCTACCACCACTCCTTCGGCCTCTTGGGGGTGTTGATCTCCCGGGTCACCGGCCGGCCCACCGGTGAGCACCTGGCCGACACCCTGTTCGCTCCTCTGGGAATGGCCGACACCGGGTTCTGGGTCCCCGTCGACCAGCTGCACCGGCTCCCGGCGGCGTACCGGCTGGAAGAGGGCGGGCTGGTCGAGACCGAGCCTGCCGGGGGTGGTTTCTACGCCGGCCCGCCGCCCTTCGACGTCAGCCACGCCGGCTTGGTGTCGACGGCGGCGGACTACCTTCGCTTCCTCCGGATGCTCGTCGCCGGCGGGGAGGTCGACGGTGTCCGACTGCTGTCGGCGGAGCATGTTGCGCTGATGACGACCGACCAGGTGCCGATCGGGGCCAAGAGCCCAGACGGCTTCGTTCCCCGGTTCTGGGACGGGATGGGGTGGGGCTTCGGTGTCGGCGTCCAGATCAGCGGGCCGCGCAGCGGCCGGTACGGCTGGTCGGGCGGGCAGGGCACCGACTTCTTCGTGGACCCCGACGGCACCGTCGGCGTGCTGCTCACCCAGGTGGAGATGGGCGAACGGGTCTGGCCGCTGTTCGCGGAGTTCCAAGAGGTCCGGCCCGTGACCTAGGGGGCGTCCTCGCTCGGCACCCCTGCCTGCCACCGGTTCCGACGCTCGTCGTCGGACTGCTCCCACCAGAGCGCGCCCCGTTCGCCGAGGGCCACCTTCGTCCGGTGGACCCGGTCCCGGGCCGCGCGCTCGGCTGCCTTGTCCTCGGCCCGCAATGCGACACCGACCGCTCGTCGCGCGGACATCAGCTCGCGCCGGAGCGTCGCCGCGATCTCGTCGGGGATGGCCGGATCAGTGGCCCGCCAGCGTCTGCCGCGGATGATCACGTACCGACCGTCTGTGGTGCGTTCCGGCTCGTCTCCCACCCGTCCATTGTGGGTGCCGCTTCGATCCACGGCGACGGCCTAGGTGCAGGAGGGGTCCCGTGAGCCGGTCCGGGGCGCCCGATCCGCGGTGTGTCGCCGAGGCGAACACTTCTCGGGAGCCACGCCAACGGGCTCGACTTCGCCGAGCACGACGGCACCGCCGTCATCCACGCTGTAGTCGACCTCGGACGGTGTGATCGAAGCAGGCGTGGGGGACCTGCTGTTCCATGTACTGACAGGTCCTGGTTCATCGTTGCCACGGCCTCTAGCGTCATGGTCGTGGAACTGCAACGAGACGTCCGGGACTTCCTGGCCAGCCGCCGGGCCCGGTTGACTCCCGAGCAGGCCGGCTTGCCGGCCTACGGCGGGCACCGTCGGGTCGCCGGGCTCCGCCGGGAGGAGGTCGCGTTGCTGGCCGGGGTCAGCGTCGACTACTACTCCCGGTTGGAACGCGGGCAGCTGGCCGGGGCGTCCCCTGAGGTCCTGGACGCGGTGGCTCGCGCGCTGCAGCTGGACGATGCCGAGCACGAGCACTTGCTCGACCTGGCCCGCAGCATCGGGCCACGCCCTCGCCGGACCGGATCGACACCGCCATCGCTGTCGGCGCCTCGGCAGGCAGCGCTGAACATCCTCGACAGCATGATCCGTCTCCCGGCCTATCTGCGCACGCCACGGATGGACATCCTCGCTGCCAACGACCTGTGCCGCGCCCTCTACGGCGGAGCGCTCGATCAGGACAAGCTGCCGCTGAACGTCGCCCGCTACCTGTTCCTCGACCCGCATGCGCGCGGCTTCTACCGCGACTGGGACGCCGTCGCCGACGACACCGTCGCGGCCCTGCGGATGCAGGCCGGCCGTGATGTCCGCAACCGCAGCCTCACCGACCTGATCGGTGAGCTGTCGACCCGCAGCGATGAGTTCGCCACCCGGTGGGCCCGGCAGAACGTCCGGATCCACCGCACCACCCGGAAACGGCTGCACAACCAGGTGATCGGTGACATCGAGCTGACCGGCAACGCGCTCGAGCTGCCGGGAGATGATCTGGTGTTGATCGCCTACACCGCCGACCTCGGATCACCGGCAGAAGAGCAGCTGCAGCTCCTCGCCACCTGGGCCGCCACGCACGATTCCCTCAGCCAGCAGCCGACCGCAGCCCACACGACCGACTGACCCTCTCACCCTCGAAGGACTATCCTCATGCCTGATGTCTCGACCCTGACGCTGAACAACGGCGTCACCCTGCCCGCCCTCGGCCTCGGCGTGTTCCAGACCCCGCCGGACGAGACCCGCGACGCGGTGACCGCCGCTCTGGCGGCCGGCTACCGCCACATCGACACCGCCGCCGCGTACGGGAACGAGCGACAGGTCGGGGAGGCGATCGCGGCCTCCGACGTCGCCCGCGCGGACGTGTTCGTCGAGACCAAGATCTGGATCAGCGACTACGGCTACGAGCAGACCCTGCACGGCTTCGAGAAGTCGGCCCGCAAGCTCGGTGTCGACCAGATCGATCTGCTGATCCTGCATCAGGCGCTGCCCTCGGAGTTCGACAAGGCGCTGGAGGCGTACCGGGCGCTGGAGAAGTTGCTGGCCGACGGCAAGGTCCGCGCCATCGGCGTCTCCAACTTCATGGTCGACCACCTCACCCGACTGCTGGACGTCGCGACCGTGGTGCCGGCGGTGAATCAGATCGAGCTGCACCCCTACTTCCAGCAGCGCGAGGTCCAGGATCTGGGTGCCCAGCACGACATCCTCACCCAGGCATGGTCGCCGATCGGCGGCATCACCTTCTACCGCGACAGCCAGCACACCAGCACCCTGGCCGACCCGGTCATCGCCGGCATCGCCAAGGCGTACGGCAAGAGCCCGGCCCAGGTGATGCTGCGGTGGGGGATCCAGCAGGGCCGCTCGGTGATCCCGAAGTCGACCAAACCCGCCCGGATCGCGGAGAACCTGGACGTGTTCGACTTCGACCTCAGCGACGACCAGCTCGCCGCGATCGACGGACTGGACACCGGCACCCGCGGCGGACCCGAGCCCGAGGCCATCACGATGGAGGCGTTCGGCCGCCCCATCCCCGAGGACTGATCGCTCCCGACGTCGGAACGGACCATCCCACCGACTGACCCATCACCCCTGAGTTCCTGAACCCCAGAACGGACCTTTGACGTGAGACGACTGCTGGTGCCGTCCTCGGCGTTGCTGTGGGGGCTGCAGCTCGCTTTCCTGAGCCCTGCCCTCGCGTTGATCTTGGTCGAGCTGTACGGGGCCACCACCGCTGAGGTCGGCTGGGTGCTCGCGATCTACAACGCCAGCGGCTTCGTCTTCTCTCTGCTCATCCCCGCCTACGCCGACCGCAAGCACGACTACCTCGGCCCGATGTTGGCCTGCGGCGCCCTCACCTTCCTGCTCGCCGTCGTGCTGGCCCTGGTCACCACGCTGCCACTCGCCGCGATCGCACTCATTGTGATCGGGGGGCCCGCCGGCATCGGCAGCTCGATGCTGTACGCCCACCTGCGTCACTCCGGCGCTCGACCGACCGACATCGTCAACACCCGCGCCATCGTGTCCGTGGCGTGGGTCGCCGGCCCACCACTGGCGACGTTGATCATCGGCTGGTTCGGCAACCGAGCCATCCTGCTCGCCATCGCAGCTGTCGCCGTGCTCAACATGACCACCACCGCGATCATGATCAGCCACCGCCGAGCCCACGCCCGCTCAGCAGCGGCCGCCGGCAACGACATCCCAGCTGCACCAGCAGCCGACGAACCGTCGACTGTCGGTCGAGCCGGGATCGCGCTGATCATGGCCGCGTTCGTTCTGCTGCAGGCCGCCAACGCCACCGGCATGACGATCATGACCGTCTACGTCACCGAGACCCTGAAGCTCGATTTGATGTGGGCCGGCATCGCCCTGGGCGTGGCCGCGGCCCTCGAGGTGCCCGCTCTCCTGATCATCGGTCGTCTCAGCGAGCGCTACTCCCAGCTGGGGCTCATCGCCACCAGCTGCGTGGCCGGAATCGCCTACTTCCTCGGACTCGCCTTCGTCAACGGTCCGGTCCCGCTGATCGCGCTGCAGCTGCTCAACGCGTGGTCCTTCGCCGGCATCGCCGGCATCGGCTTGCCCCTGTTCCAGCAGCTCATACCCCGGCCCGGCCTGTCCACCGGCCTCTACATGAACACCCGGCGCATCGGGGCCATCGTCGCCGGCCCGATCATCGCGGTCGGCTCCCTCACAGCCTTCGGTCAACGCGGCATCTTCCTCACCAGCGCCGTCGTCACCCTCGTCGGACTCTTCATCATCGCCGCCGCCTACTGGACCACCTGGCGTCGACGGACGATGACCGACGGCGCTGCCGTCGCCTGACCGTTGCCGTCGGATGACGGATCCTCAGTGCACTGAACGTTGTTCACTCAGCGGCTCCCGACGGGGAGAACCAGTGCGCCTTGGCCAGGTCCAGGCCGAGCGCAGGATGAAGGCCAGGATCAGCACCTCGAGTCCGATCGAAAGGCCGTAGAAGTAGGTCCAGGACTCACCCACCGCGTTGAAGGCCGCATAGGGGATCTGCACCGACGCCACGACCAGGTTCGTGATGCGATTCGCCCGGCTGGGCAGCGTCATCGACAGCACGACCATGAAGATCGGTATGGCCATCAGCGTCAGCGCAACCGTCGCCGGGGTCTGGCCGATGGCGAACCCCCAGACGGTGCCGGCGAGGATGCCCTCGATGACACCCGGTTTCCAGAAGAGAACGAGGATGTCCACGTACACGTAGAGGAACATGAAGCTCGTCCAGGCCGCTGCGAGCTTCGCCTGCACCGGCAGCCCCGGACCTTCCAGCGTGCTGGGGGACGGTGGGTTCTCCAGCGTGGTCTGGGATCGACGTGTTGTCATCGGACTGCTCCTCGGCTCGGTTCGGTGGGTGCTCCCAGCGTCACGGATGCGGGCGGCGGGCACATCAGCCTCGGAGCCAGATCCGACCTGGCCGTCGGCTCAACCGCCGTCTCGTACTTTCGGCGGATACACGCGCGGAACAGGTTGCCTAGGCTGATCCGGTGGCCACCGACGCACTCCGCTCGCTCTGGGCCGAACCTCGACCCACGAACGCCCCGGACCGGGGGCCGCGGGACTGGGCCCTGGTCGCCGCACTGGTCGGTTGGTCCGTGCTGGAGGTCCTGCTGCGCGAGGACCTGGCGCCGCTCCCGGTGCTGCTGGTCGCGGTGCTAGCGGTGGTCGGCCCCCTGCTGTGGCGACGCTCGCACCCGCTTGTCGCGGTGGCGGTCTCCTTCGGCACCTTGACGATCGTCGACACCGTCAGGATCCTCACCGGGTCGCAAGGGGGCCTGCTCAACAGCATGGCCGCCGCGCTGATCCTGGCGTACGCCCTGTTCCGGTGGGGCTCCGGACGGGAGGCCGCGAGCGGACTGGGGATCATCGTGGTCTGGCTGGCGGTCACCTACGTCGCCGACCCGATGACCCTGGCGGATACGGTCGCGGGGTACGCGTTCTTCCTGTTCGCCGCCGCGCTGGGAGCCGCAATCCGCTATCGCGCGAAGGTCCGCCTCCGCGACCTCGACCAGGCCAGATCTCGCGAACGCGAACAGCTCGCTCGGGAGCTCCACGACACCGTCGCCCACCATGTCTCGGGCATCGCCATCCAGGCCCAGGCGGGGCGCGCCATCGCGGTCTCGCACCCCGAGCGAGCCGCCGAGGCCTTGGCCGTCATCGAGGACGCGGCGACCCTCACCCTCACCGAGCTGCGCGCCATCGTCGGCGTGCTCCGCACCCCACAGGACTCCGCGCTGGCGCCGCAGCCAGGCGTGGCCGAGGTCGCCCGGCTCGCCACCGACGGCCGGGCGCGACCCCGCGTCGAGGTGACGCTCGTCGGCGAGCTCGACGACCTCAGCCCGGCGGTCGGGGCGGCGGTCTACCGGCTGGCCCAGGAGGCCGTCACCAATGCTCGACGCCACGCCCGGCACGCGACCCAGGTCACCGTCGCCGTTGCCGGCGACGCCGACCAGGTGCGGTTGACCATCGACGACGACGGCTCCGCCGCCGGCGGTCGCACCTCGGCAGGGTACGGCTTGGTGGGGATGCGGGAACGGGCCTCACTGCTCGGCGGTACCTTCCGCGCCGGCCCCGCAGCCGAGCGGGGTTGGCGGGTCGAGGCTATCCTGCCCCGCACCGGGACGCCACGATGAGCATCCGGGTCCTCATCGCCGACGATCAGCCGATCGTGCGTACGGGGCTGACGATGTTGCTCGACGCCCAACCTGACATCGACGTGGTCGGCGCGGCGGCCGACGGGCGCGAGGCAGTCCGGCTGGCGCAACAGCTGCACCCCGACGTCGGCCTGTTCGACATCCGGATGCCGTTGATGGACGGCATCGAAGCCACCCGACGCCTCGCCGGCCCTGACGTCGCCGAACCCCTGCCGATCGTGATCATCACCACCTTCGACCTCGACGAGTACGTCCACGGGGCTCTCAAAGCCGGCGCCCGCGGATTCCTCCTCAAGGACGCCGGACCCGCCCTGCTCACGCAGGCCATCCACGCCGCCGCCGAGGGAGACGCGCTGATCGCACCCAGCATCACCGTGCGACTGCTCGCAGCCTTCGCCCACGCACAGACCTCATCGCCGAGGCAGCCACTGGAACCACTCACCGCCCGCGAGGAGGAAGTCCTCGTGCCCGTAGCGCGAGGTCGCACCAACAGCGAGATCGCCGGCGAGCTCTTCATCACCCCGAGCACCGTCAAGGCCCACCTCGCCAGCCTGATGCGCAAGCTCGGCGCCCGAAACCGCGTCGAGGTCGCCATGTGGGCCCACGAGACAGGCCGCATCTGACGCGCCGAGCTTCGGCCCAGCAGGTCCGCTGTGTCCGAACCTCCTGGTCCGACAAGCAGCGGCGACGCACGAGGCAGCTCGCGCCGCTGCCCGTCGCGGGAGCGATCGACGCTGCTGCGCGTCGGATGGGCGATGACTTTCCCCGTCGCAGCCGGTCGGTACTCGCACACATCCAGACGATCCACTCGGAGACAACATGCGGCTGCTCCTCACGTCCGGTGGCGTCACCAACCCGTCCATCCAGTCCTCGCTGGTCGAGCTGCTCGGCAAGCCGATCGGCGAGTGCAGCGCCCTCTGCATCCCGACGGCGCAGTGGGGCCATCCCCTCTGCGGCCCGGCGTCGGTCCGAGGCTTCATCGCCGGTGGACCACCGTGGCTCTTGAGCGCTCTGGGCTGGGGGTCGGTCGGTGTGCTGGAGCTGACCGCACTACCGAGCATCGACGAGAACCGGTGGATCCCCTGGGTGCAAGGGGCAGACGTGCTGCTGGTCGATGGCGGCGACGCCACCTATCTGAACCACTGGATGCGGGAGTCCGGATTCCTGCAGCTGCTGCCAACGATGTCCGACACGGTCTGGGTCGGAGTCAGCGCCGGCAGCATGGTGATGACACCTCGCATCGGTGACCACTTCGTCGAGTGGCCCGCAGCGCCGGACGACCGCACGCTCGGAATCGTGGACTTCTCGATCTTCCCGCACCTGGACTACCCGGGCTGGCCCGACAACACCCTGGCCAAGGCGCGAAGCTGGGCCGCCGAGATCGCCGGCCCGGCGTACGCCATCGATGATCAGACGGCCATCGCCGTGGTGGATGGCACTGTCGACATCGTCTCCGAGGGGCATTGGGAACAGTTCCGCCCGTGATCGCCCGCCCTGGTCTCCCGTGCGTCTGGTGGCGGGATCGCCTTGGCAACCTGGTTGCCTCTGGCGCCAGGACCATGCGCGGGTGAAAGCCAGCGACGACCAGGATGTCGAATGTGGCAACCTCGCTCCGACCTCAGCACGGGGCGAATCCCGTCCCGAACGACTGACACGACCAGGAGACGATCATGACCGGACTCACGCCCTATCTGTCCTTCCCCGGCACCGCCCGCGAGGCGCTCACCTTCTACCAAGAGGTCTTCGGGGGTGAGCTGGTCCTGAACACTCTCGCCGACTTCGGCCGCGAGGACGGACCGGCCGACGCCATCGCCCACGGCATGCTGCAGGGCCCGGTGGAGCTGTTCGCCACCGACGGTGCCCTCGGCGATCCCGTTCTTCGGCTCGACGGGGTGATGTTCGCGCTGCTCGGCACCGCGGAGCCGGCCACGATGGAAGCGTGGTTCGCCGCCTTGGGCGAAGGCGCCCGCGACATCGACCCCCTGCAGCTGAGGCCGTGGGGTGATCACGACGGCCAGGTCACCGATCGATTCGGAGTGCGCTGGCTGATCGGCTTTCACAGCGAGTGAAGCGGTACGAGCAGCACTCCGTGGCTGGGCGTCGCCGGCTCTCGCCCTGCTTGGTCGAGGTGATGAGTCCGGCGATCTCCAGGACACGCCGATGCTGGCGTTGCCATCGCTGTTGCCAGGCCATCCCTTCTGCCTCTGCCTCAGTTGATGAGCTCTCGACCTCTGTCAGCCGGTCGGAGGGGACACCGATGCGCCGACCTGAAGAAGCGCACCGTAGATGTCCGCCGTCCCCCACCAGTGAGTGGCCATACCCGAGACGAACTCCAGGATCTGGACCGACTGCAGGCTGACGGGTGCACCGGTGCCCGGGATGCCGACGAAGTCACCCCGGTGGGTGCCGTGCCAGGTGACTCGGGCAGCGATCTTGTCGCCCTCCACGACGGTGTCCTCGATGACGACCGTGAGATCGGCGAACGCGGCGTGCATCATCGTCGCCCACTGCTCGATCCCGGGGCGTCCCGGCGCCTGTCCTGGCATCGGGTTGTGGTCGACGAGGTCCTCGGCGATCAGGTCGCCCAACGCATCGTGGTCGTTGGCGGCGACCGCCCTGATGATGGCTTCGTAGGACTGCCGTAGATCGCGGGCGCTCATGGCCACATCCTGCTCCTGTGACGCTCTCCATGCGAGTGCTGCGGAGACTTCAGGACCCCGGCGGCCACCGGGCTCGTTGGTCGAGGGTCACAAGCCCTGACGGTGGACGCGGTCAGCCTCGATCGTGAGGACCAGCCGAGTCTGATCCCGCCCACCCCACCATGGGTAGGGGCCACCCAGGTAGCGCTGGGCCAGAGCCTCGATGTGGTCGACGGCGCCCTCGGTGGAAGCCTTGATCACCCGACCCCTGACGGCGAAGTACCCAGACGGTCGTGCTGCATCGAAGACCGTCACGGCCACGCGTGGGTCCCGACGGACGTTGCGCGCTTTCTGATGGGTGCTGACGGTGTTGATGAGGATGTGCGATCCATCGGTGTCGCCCCAGGTCTGGGTGAGCTGCGGCGACCCGTCGGGCATGGTGGTCGCGAGGTAGCAGACAGCCTTCTCGCCCAGCAACGCGATGAGCCCGTCCGGCAACTGCGTCATGGTGTCCTCCGCCTGTGCCGTCCCCTGCTGGTGGTCAGTCGACCGAGTTCGAGAGCTGGTCGAGGGTCTTGACGTCATCGGCCTCCAGCTCGAAGTCGAGCTGCGCGTTGGCCTCGATGCGCTCGGGGGTGACCGACTTCGGCAGCGGCAGCACGTCCTTCTCCAGCAGGTAGCGGATCGACACCTGCGCAACGCTCTTGCCGTACTTGTCGGCGATGCCGGACAGCCGGTCGTCTTCGAGCAGCTTGCCGGTGGCGAGCGGGGAGTAGCCCTCGACGAGGATGTCGCGTTCCTGACAGTAGGCGGTCGTCTCGGGCTGGGTGTTGCCGATGAACCAACGGATCTGATTGGCGTGCGGCGTGACCTCGGTGCCCGAGGCCAGCGACTCGAGGTCCTCGACGTTGAAGTTGGACACACCGATCGAGCGGACCCGCTCAGCTGCGTGCATCTCCTCGAAGACCTTCCAGACCTCGATGTTGCCGGCCTTGTGGTCTGAGCCCATGTCCTGCCACGGCCACGGGGCATGGATCAGCCAGAGGTCGATGGGACCCAGACCGAGGTTGCCGGCCGACGTCTCGAACGCTTCTCGCGCGCCCTTGGCGTCTTTGATCTCCGCCGGGAGCTTGGTCGTGATGTAGACCTCCTCGCGTGGCACTCCCGAGTCGCGGATGGCCCGGCCGACGCTCTGCTCGTTGCCGTAGGCCAGGGCCGAGTCGATGTGGCGATAGCCGATCCTCAGGGCCTCGGTCACCGAGTCGTACGCCTCAGGTCCTTCCGGGATCTGCCAGGTGCCGAACCCGATCTTCGGGATCCGGTGACCGGAGGAAAGGGGAAACGTCTCGGTGAGGATGGACACGCTTCGAAACTACCTCTCTCATCGTTCCAGCGACTGCTCGGGTGCCGCCGGCTCCGTCGACTTCGCTCGCTAATGGTGAGACGGAAGACCGGAAGCCGGGCCGCGAACGGGACCAAAGGCCCTGCCATCTCGGCACGTCCAGGAGCATGATTCGGCGGAGGGGGGCTACCCCGTCAGAGAGGGTGATCGGGGGATCGGTAGAAGTCGTGGCTCACCCCCTCGGACCGGTGGGCGGGGACCATCGGCGCGACAGTAGATCGTCGACCTCAATGACGCTGGTCGGCGAATCCGAGCAGCTTCGGAGCGCCGCAGGACCGATGGTCCCCGCTCGCCACCGGCTACTGAAAGTCAGCTGCATTACACCCGTGTGCCTGCATCTGCCGTACGCACACATCCTCACCGAGAGCGGTGCAGGCGCCGTCTTCGCCGAAGACGAGTCCAGATCGCCAACCCATGGCCGCGCAGGTGGAAGGGACCAACGCCCCTAGAGACCCGTGCCACGTGCCGCCACAGTGAAGAGGACTGTCCGTCTGACTGATTCGGGCGGTCGTCGCACCGGGGAGGTGGGCATGGAGGTCGACCAGCCGGTCGGTGGCACGGCGGAGCACGATCGCTCGACGGATGTCACGATGGTGCCGGATCTGGTGCACGGGCACTCCCGGTCGGGCCCGGTGCGGGAACGAAGGCCCGTGTACGTCGACCTGCTCCCGCCGTGCAATGCCGGCTGCCCGGCTGGGGAGAACATCCAGGCCTGGCTCGCGCAGACCAAGGCCGGCCAGCACGAGGATGCCTGGCGTGAGCTGACCGCCGACAACCCGTTCCCGGCCATCCACGGCCGAGTCTGCTACCACCCGTGCGAGACCGTCTGCAACCGCAGCAACCTCGACAGCGCCGTGTCCATCCACTCGGTCGAACGCTTCCTCGGCGACCTCGCCATCGAGCAGGGGTGGGCCTTTGACCAGCCGACCGTCCGGAGCGGTCAGCGGGTGCTGGTCGTCGGTGGGGGACCGAGCGGGCTGTCGGCCGCGTACCACCTGGCCCGGCTCGGCCATCACGTCGAGGTCCGGGATGCGGGCGCCCGGCCCGGCGGGATGATGCGGTACGGCATTCCGTCCTACCGGCTGCCTCGGGAGGTGCTCGACGCCGAGCTGGCTCGGATTGCCGCGCTGGGTGTCGTTCTGACGTGTGACCACACGGTGCACGACCTGGCTCGCGAACGCCTCGAGGGGCGCTTCGACGCTGTGTTCGTCGCGGTCGGCGCTCACCTGGCCAAACGGGTGGACATCCCGGCCGTCGATGCCGGTCCGATCATCGACGCGGTGTCCTTCCTGCGGAGCGTCGCCGCCGGCGAACGTCCGGTGATCGGCCGGCGGGTTGCCGTGTACGGCGGCGGCAACACGGCCCTCGACGCTGCCCGGGTGGCACGCCGCCTCGGTGCCGACGATGCCGTGATCGTCTACCGGCGTACCCGGGCGCAGATGCCGGCACATGAGGAAGAGGCACAGGACGCCGAGCGTGAGGGCGTACGGATCAACTGGTTGCGCACCATCACCGCGTTCGACGGTCCGGAGCTGCAGATCGAGGTGATGGAGCTCGATGACGATGGACGTCCGCGGCCGACCGGGCGGTTCGAGACGCTGGCTGCAGACACGGTGATCATGGCTGTTGGTCAGGAGAGCGACACCGGCTTCCTCCGCGCGGTGTCCGGTGTCGAGTTCGGTACGGATGGCACCGTGCAGGTCTCGCCGACGATGATGACCGGCTGTCCGGGCGTGTTCGCCGGTGGTGACATGGTGCCCAGCGAACGCACCGTGACAGTCGGAGTGGGGCATGGCAAGAAGGCGGCCCGGCACATCGACGCCTGGCTGCGCGGCGGGGAGTCCTCACGCGGGTCGGCGGCCGGCTCGGCCAAGCACCCGCTGGCGAGCTTCGACAAGCTCAA
This sequence comes from uncultured Actinomycetota bacterium, assembly GCA_963794405.1. GTDB lineage: Bacteria > Actinomycetota > Actinomycetes > Propionibacteriales > Propionibacteriaceae > Microlunatus. The sequence goes on along the minus strand of CAWCDP010000009.1, from coordinate 314,808 downwards.
CCTCTGGTACTTCGGTGACACACGTCGCCGGCAGCAACCGGAGCTGGGCCCCGCACAGCGTGTCACCGGGTTCGACGAGGTCGTGGGTGGCCTCTCCGCCGAGGCGACGCTGTACGAAGCCAGCCGCTGCTTGTCCTGCGGCAACTGCTTCGAGTGCGACGGCTGCCTGGGGGCCTGCCCGGAGGACGCGGTGGTCAAGCTCGGGGTCGGTCACCGTTACCGGTTCGACCTCGACCTCTGCACCGGCTGCGCGGCGTGCTACGAACAGTGTCCGGTGCACGCCATCGACATGTTTGCGGAGACACCATGACGCGCGCGACCATCGACGGCAACGAGGCGGCCGCGTCGGTCGCGTACCGACTCAACGAGGTCTGCTGCATCTATCCGATCACCCCCGCGTCGCCGATGGCGGAGCTGGCCGACGAGTGGTCGAGTCACCAGCGTCCCAACGTGTGGGGCAACGTTCCCACCGTCGTGGAGATGCAGAGCGAGGCGGGAGCCGCAGGCGCCCTCCACGGGGCTCTCCAGAGTGGTGCACTGGCGACGACGTTCACCGCCTCCCAGGGCCTGCTGTTGATGATCCCGAACATGTACAAGATCGCCGGCGAGCTGACCCCCACCGTCATGCACGTGGCCGCCCGGTCGCTGGCCGCGCAGGGACTGTCGATCTTCGGCGATCACTCCGATGTGATGGCGGCCCGGCAGACGGGCTTCGCGATGCTGGCCGCTTCCTCGGTACAGGAGGCTCACGATCTGGCGTTGATCGCGCAAGCGGCCACCCTGCGGACCCGGGTGCCGTTCCTGCACTTCTTCGACGGGTTCCGCACGTCGCACGAGCTGAACACCATCGACCTGCTCTCCGACGACGACCTGCGGGCTCTGGTCCCGCCGGACCTGGTTCGTGCGCATCGGGATCGCGCCCTCTCACCGGAACGACCGTTCATCCGCGGCACCGCGCAGAACCCCGACATCTACTTCCAGGCACGCGAGACGGTGAATCCGTTCTATGTGCGGACCCCGCAGATGGTGCAGGACCTGATGGACGCGCTGGCCGAGCGAACCGGCCGCCCACTGCGAAACGTCGAGTACCACGGGCATCCGGAGGCCGAACGGGTGCTGGTGGTGATGGGCTCCGGGGCGCAGACGGCCGCCGAAACCGTTGCCGTGTTGAACGACCGGGGCGAGCGCGTCGGGGTCGTACAGATCCGGCTGTACCGGCCGTTCCCGGCGCAGGAGCTCATCGACGCTCTGCCACCGAGCGCGCGCCGGATCGCCGTTCTCGACCGCACCAAGGAACCCGGATCGATCGGCGAACCCCTGTTCCTGGATGTGGTGGCGGCCGTGGCCGACGCGCACGCCGACGGCGAGCTTCCGCTCCTGCCGCGGATCTCGGGGGGCCGCTACGGCCTGTCGTCCAAGGAGTTCACCCCTGCGATGGTCGCCGGGGTGTTCGCCGAGCTCAGCCTGGGAAGGCCCCGGCGGCGGTTCACTGTCGGCATCATCGACGACGTCTCAGACAGCAGCCTCGAGTACGACCCGGCTCTGGACATCGAGCCGGCCGACACGGTGCGCGCGGTGTTCTTCGGACTGGGTTCCGACGGGACCGTCGGCGCCGCCAAGAACACGATCAAGATCCTCGGGTCGGAAGCGGACCTGTACGCGCAGGGCTACTTCGTCTACGACTCGAAGAAGTCCGGGTCGCAGACCGTGTCGCACCTGCGGTTCGGGCCACGGCCGATTCGGGCCCCCTACCTCGTGACGAACGCCGGCTTCGTGGGGTGTCACCAGTTCAGCCTGTTGGACAAGGTCGACGTGCTCGACCGGGCCGCCCCCGGCGCGACGCTGCTACTGAACTGCGGTCACCCGGCGGATCGGGTGTGGGACCTGCTGTCCCGCCCGGTGCAGCAACAGATCCTGGACAAGGGCATCAGCGTGTACGCCGTCGACGCTGGTCGGATCGCTCGCGACGTCGGACTGGCCGGACGGATCAACATCGTCCTGCAGACCTGCTTCTTCGCCCTCTCCGGCGTGATGCCTCCAGATCTGGCCATCACGAAGATCAAGGAGTCGGTCACCACGTCCTACCGCAAGCGTGGTGCGGACGTGGTGTCGCGCAATCACGCCGCGGTCGACCGCGCGGTGGCCGGTCTGCACCGGATCGCGATACCCGAGAAGGTGTCCGCCAGTCGCGGCCTGCCACCACTGGTGCCGCCGACCGCGCCGGAGTTCGTCCGGACCGTGACGGCCGAGATGATGGCCGGGCGGGGGGATCTGCTGCCGGTCAGCGCGTTGCCGGTGGACGGCAGCTACCCCTCGGGGACGACGGCCTACGAGAAGCGCAACATCTCCGATCAGGTCGCGATCTGGGACGAGAACCTGTGCATCCAGTGCGGGAACTGCAGCTTCGTCTGCCCGCACAGCGTGATCCGGACGAAGTACTACGACTCGTCGCGTCTCGACGGCGCGCCGGAGTGTTTTCCGTCGGCACCGCTGAACGCTGTCGGCATGCCGGACAGCCGCTACACCCTGCAGATCTACCTCGAGGACTGCACCGGGTGCGGGCTCTGCGTCGAGGCCTGCCCGGCCGTCGATCTCACCAACCCCGGTGTCAAGGCGATCAACCTGGGACAGCGCGAACCGTTGCTCGATGCCGCCCGCGCCGACATCGACTTCTTCGAGTCGCTGCCGACCAACGATCGGTCCCGAGTCGACTTCGGCACCGTTCGAGGAACGCAGTTCCTGCTACCCCTCTTCGAGTTCTCCGGTGCCTGCGCCGGCTGCGGCGAGACGCCCTATCTCAAGCTGCTGTCCCAGCTCTTCGGAGATCGGTTGATGATCGCCAACGCGACGGGCTGCTCGTCGATCTACGGAGGAAACCTGCCGACCACCCCGTGGACGGTCGACGAGAACGGCCGCGGCCCGGCCTGGTCCAACTCCCTGTTCGAGGACAACGCGGAATTCGGGCTCGGCTTCCGACTCGCCGCGGATCAGCACGACGCGCTGGCGAGGAGACGGTTGGCGGAGCTCCGGGACGAGCTGGGTGCCGAGCTGGTCGATGCGATCCTGCTGGCGCCGCAGCGGCGGGAGTCCGAGCTGCGGGCCCAGCACGACCGGGTCGCCGAGCTACGGCGCCGGCTGGTCGATCGAGACGACGAGTCGGTCGCCGATCTGATCAGCGTCGTCGACCACCTGGTCCGGCGCAGCGTGTGGATCGTCGGCGGCGATGGATGGGCTTACGACATCGGTTCCGGTGGCCTCGATCACGTCCTGGCCAGCGGACGCAATGTCAATGTGCTGGTGCTCGACACAGAGGTCTATTCCAACACTGGTGGTCAGATGTCGAAGTCCACGCCGCTCGGTGCGGTCGCGAAGTTCGCGGCCGGCGGGAAGCAGGCCGCGAAGAAGGACCTCGCCCTGCAGGCGATGTCGTACGGCAGCGTCTACGTGGCCAGGGTGGCGATGGGTGCTGATCCGCAGCAGACGTTGGCCGCGTTCCGGGAAGCAGAGGCCTACGACGGACCCTCCCTGATCATCGCCTACAGCCACTGCATCGCCCACGGTATCGAGATGCGCGAGGGCCTCGACCAGCAACACCGCGCGGTGATCAGCGGTCATTGGCCGCTGGTCCGGTACGACCCGAAGGCCAGGGAGGCGGGCCACAACCCGTTCCTGCTGGACTCGCCGCGACCGCGGATCCCGCTCACCGAGTATCGCGACCGCGAGCTGCGCTATCGCGCGCTGGGTAACGTCGACCCGGTCGAGTCCGAGCGCCTGCAGGCGCTGGCCCAGGAGGCGGCCGATCAACGCTGGGCGGTCTATGAAGAGATGGCCACACGCGGCGCCGGAACGTTCCCGGCCGATCCCCGCAGGGCCTCTCGATGAATCTGACGACGCGCTATCTCGGCCTGCAGCTGCGCAATCCGCTCGTCGCCTCTCCCTCGCCGCTGTCGAGGACGGTCGATGGCGTTCGCCGCCTGGCCGACGGTGGCGTCGGGGCGGTCGTGTTGTACTCGCTGTTCGAGGAACAGCTGAGGCAGGCCGCCGCCCGGGACGACGCGCTGATAGCAGCTGGGGCCGACAGTTTCGGCGAGGCGCTGGGGTACTTTCCCGCACTGGTCACCGGCCCTGATGCCGACCCCGGTCCGCGCCGCTACCTGAGCCTGGTGACCCGCGCCGTGGCGGCCGTCGACGTCCCGATCATCGCCAGTCTCAACGGCGTCACACCCGGTGGGTGGATCCGCTGTGCGCGGGCGATGCAGGACGCCGGTGCGGCCGCGATCGAACTCAACATCTACTACCTGCCTGGCGACCCGCACATCTCTGGGCGGGAGGTCGAACAGCGCCACCTGGACGTGATGGTCGCGGTGAAGGAGTCGGTGACCGTGCCGGTCGCGGTCAAGCTGAGTCCGTACTTCAGCTCCATGGGCGAGATGGCGGCGCGTCTGGATCGCGCCGGCGCTGACGGCCTGGTGCTGTTCAACCGGTTCCTGCAGCCAGACATCGATCCGGAGACCCTGCGAGCGGTGGCCGCGGTGCAGCTCTCCAGCTCGGCGGAGGCACGCCTGCCGCGGACCTGGATCGCGCTGCTGCGCGGGCGGGTCACGTCCTCGCTGGCCGCGACCTCCGGCGTCCAGTCGGCCGACGACCTGATCAGCTACCTGCTGGCCGGCGCAGACGTGGTGATGACCACCTCCGCTCTGCTCCGGCACGGCCCCCGACATGCCCAGGTGCTGCTGGACGGCCTGTCACAGTGGATGCGACGCAAGGGATTCGACACGGTCGACCAGCTGCGCGGGCTGCTGGCGGCGTCCCCCGGCATCGACCACACCGGGACCGAGCGCGATGACTACGTCAGCGCGATGTGGCAGGCGAACACCCAGAGCTACGGGCCGTGGTGAGCACGTCCGTGGCCGCGACCCCGTCGCAGTTCATCTAGGAAGGGTGATGAACCCCGGCGGTCGCAGCGATAGCGTCGAGATCGCGTCTTGCCGGCTCGTCACCGTGGTGGTCCGGCCGAGCCGCAAGTCCCTCGCACGTTGAGCGCAGACGCGCAGTCTCGATCGGAGTGGAATCGGATGCAGCAGCAGGAACCGACCTCGGCGGTTGCGCAGGTTCATCAGGTGGCGCTGGCCGGGTTGCCGTTCGACGACGTACAGGATCTTGCCGACGCCGAACGGGGGTTCATCGCGACCTTGGCCGACCCGGCCATCCGCGACGGTGCCGGTCGGGTGGTGTGGGACGCCTCGACCTACGACTTCCTCGACGGCGAGGCGCCCGGCACCGTCAACCCCAGCCTGTGGCGGCAGTCGAGGATGGTGGCCAAACACGGCCTGTACGAGGTCGTGCCGGGGCTGTACCAGATCCGTGGATTCGACTTGTCGGTGATGTCGCTGATCGAGGGCGACACCGGGGTGATCGTGGTCGACCCGCTGGTGTCGCAGGAGACCGCCGCGGCAGGGATCGACCTGTACCGCCGGCACCGGGGTGATCGGCCGGTCACGGCCGTCGTCTACACCCACAGCCACATCGATCACTTCGGCGGGGTGCTCGGCGTGGTGTCCCAGCAGCAGGTCGACGACGGGCAGGCCGAGATCATCGCCCCGGAGCACTTCGTCGAGCATGCGGTGTCGGAGAACGTGTATGCCGGCACCGCGATGTCGCGGCGGTCGGGCTACATGTTCGGCGCCAGCCTGGCCCGGGGGGTCAGGGGCGCAGTCGGCGCCGGCCTGGGCCAGACCACCTCGACCGGGCAGCCGGGAATGATCCTCCCGACCATCGACGTCCGTCGGACCGGAGAGAGTCACACCATCGACGGGGTGGAGATGGAGTTCCAGATGGCGCCGGGCACCGAGGCGCCGGCCGAGCTGCACTTCTACCTGCCCCGGCACAAGGCGCTGTGCATCGCCGAGAACGCCACCCACACTCTGCACAACGTGCAGACGCTGCGGGGTGCACTCGTCCGCGACGCCCACGCCTGGTCGCACTACCTGACCGAGGCGATCCAGCGCTACGGCGACAAGACCGAGGTGATCTTCGCCTCCCACCACTGGCCGACCTGGGGCAACGACCGGGCGACGGAGTTCCTCTCGCTGCAACGGGACCTGTACGGCTACCTGCACGACCAGACGCTGCGGATGCTGAACCGGGGCATGACCGGCGACGAGATCGCCGAAGCCATCGAGCTGCCGCCGGCGTTGGAGAACGCCTGGCACGCCCGCGGTTACTACGGCTCGGTCAGTCATGACGTGAAGGCCGTCTACCACCGCTACATGGGGTGGTTCGACGGCAACCCCGCCCGGCTCTGGCCGCACTCGCCGGAGGCGCTCGGAGCCCGCTACGTGGACGCCATCGGTGGGATCGATCGTGTCGTCGAGATCGCCGAGGCTGCCTACGAGAGTGGCGATTTCCGGTGGGCGGCGACCTTGCTCGACCACGCCGTGTTCGCCGATCAGACCCACCAGGGCGCCCGGCAGCTGTACGCGAACACCCTCGAGCAGCTCGGCTACGGCGCCGAGAACGGCATCTGGCGCAACTTCTTCCTGTCCGGCGCCACCGAGCTCCGGGACGGCAACTTCGGCACTCCGGTGAGCGGGGCGGCGCCGTTGATCGTCGCCCAGCTCACCCCCGAGCAGCTGTTCGACGCGATAGCGATCACCGTGGACGGCCCACGGGCCTGGGACCTCGACCTCGCCTTCGACATCACTCTCACCGACCTCGACCGCAGCTTCCATCTCACCCTGCGCAACGGTTTCCTCAACTACGTCGAGCGTCCGGCCGACTCCGAGGCCGCTCTCCACCTCACCGTTTCGAAGCCCCGTCTGCTCACCCTGGTCGGCGGCGACCTCACCTCAGATGGCTTGGACGTGTCGGGTGATCTCGGCGTCCTGCAGCAGCTGCTCGCCGTCCTCCAACCCGGCGACCCGTCCTTCGACATCATCACTCCCTGAGATCAAGGAGCGGATGGCGCCGGCGCACCGGACTGCGGCGCTACCGGCGCGCGCTGAAGTGACGCAGGCCGGCTGACTCGTCTCGGGCGGCTGTGCAGACACAGCCGGGCAGAAGCTTGATCATCGGTTCATCTCGCCCGTTATGCCGATCCAGCCGCAGCCGCTAACCGAACACCCCGCGGGCCTGGAACCAGCCGAGAACCCCGGGCAGCAGGTCCTTGTAGTTGCGGTAGTTGTGGCCTCCCCGCGCGAAGATGTAGGTGTACACCTGCGCGTCGCCCTTGGTGGCAGCGATCATCGGCTGGGTCATCGGCCAGGATTCTGCGTCCTGCCGGCCCGACACGAGCAGCAGGCTGCGGCCCGGCGCCAGTCCGCCGTTCTCGTAGAGGTGCAAGGGCGAGTTGGCGTTGCGCTCAGTCTTGTTCTTGAACAGCTTCCCGGTGGTGCCGTCGGTGAGCGGCTCGAAGTAGCCGCCGAGGGTGGCTGCTGCGGTGAAGCGACCCGGGTCGGTCAGCAGCAGCTTCGCCGCACAGAAGCCGCCGGTGCTCCAGCCCGTCACCGACCAGCGGGCGGCATCAGCGCTCACCCTGTACTTCTTCAGCGTGGCCTCCGGCACGTCCTTCTGCAGCCAGGTCAGGGCCTTCGGGCCGCCGTTGACATCCGTGCACTCCGTATCACGCGGCGGATCGATCATCAACGGCGGGAAGACCGCGACGAACGGCTTCACCCGACCGCTGGCGATCTCCTGCGAGGCGACGGCTCCGAAGTCGAAGTGCTTGAACATGGTCTGCACCTGTGAGGGCTGGCCGGGCAGCACCATCAGGACGGGGAACTTCGTGTCGGCGAACCGTTTGTCGTCGTACTCCGGCGGCAGCCACATCAACACGTCGGCGCTGGCGCCGGACGGTCCACCGCGCACCACCATCTTCTCGATCCGGCCTTCGCCCTTGGTGACCAGCCCGTAGGTGCTCACTCTCGGTGGTTTGTCGGTGCCGACCCCGGTGAGGTCGGTCCAGGAGGTGTAGAAGCCGTAGCTGTTGTTGGCCACCAGGAAGGTGAGGAAGGTGGCCGTCAGCTGGCACCCCACCAGCGCGAGGAGCCGACCGGTGCTCGCGACCCCCCCGTTCGGGTGCCGCCGCCGGGCGGACGCCCGCCACCGCACCACGACCAGCAGCGGCGCGAGCACCACCAGGGCGGTGACCAGGACCAAGAGCGGGGTTCCGGTGAGACTCACCTGTTCACCCCTGCGACTTGATCGACGAGGTGCTGGCGATGCCGGCCCCGAACACGTCGTCCCACGACGTGTAGAAGGAGAAGATGTTGTTGACGACCAGGAACGTCACTCCGACCGCCAGCAGCTGACCGAGGACGATGCCCAGCCAGCGTCCGACGTTCCGGCCGGGAGAATCCTTCCCGAGCCGTACTGAGCGATGCCAGAGTCCGACCCCCAGCACGGGCATGAGCAGGGCCAGGGTGCCCACGAGCACCAGCAGGGTCGTGCTGGTGAGTTCCAACGACACAGGGTCTCCTTGGCTGCCGATCGGCAGGAGAGCCGCCGCCGTCACGCGCCACCTCCCGATGCGATGGTCCGCCTGTCGAGCACCCTGATCGCGGTCCCGGTGCGACCCAGGGCCATGCCGATGGCGAAGGTGGCGACCAGCAGCAGGATCGCGACGATCTCGGTGGTGCCCCGCACACGTCCTCCGCGTTCAGATCTGGGCCTGCTGGATCAGGTCGCTGCGATCCATCTTGTCATCGCGATCAAGGCCTGGCGGCAGCCCTCGTTGGGGAGGGTGGCGGGAGACGTCTCGCGGACGGCTCGGCGCTGATCGCCGACCGAGCACGTGGCCCGAAGATCAGACCCCCGCCGTCGCACTGCGTCTCTCGATGAGGATGACATCGCGCCACTGCTGGGCCAGAGGCCCATAGGACATCCGTCCGAGACGGCGGCGGACGCCGACCACCTGGAACCCGGCGGCCTCGTGGAGCCGCAGGCTCGCGACGTTCTCGGGGAAGACACCGGACTGGATCGTCCAGATCCCGGCGGCCTCGGTGGAAGCTGCCAGCTCATCCAGAAGGATCCGGCCGACGCCACGACCCCGGGCCGACGGCAACACGTACACCGAGTGCTCGACGACGCCCGAGTACACGTCGCGGTCGGACACTCTGGATGCCACGACCCACCCCAGCACCTGACCGTCTGAGTCGACGACGAACCGGTGTCCAGGGAGCTTCCCGGCGTCGAAGGTCTGCCAGCTCGGCGGCCTGGTCTCGAACGTGGCGTGGCCGGTCTCGATGCCGGCGGCGTAGATGGCCCGCACCTGCGGCCAGTGCTCGGGGGTCATGGGCGTCGTCCGAGTCACGCACTCCATGATCGGTGATCCGCCCGACACGGTCCACGCTCGGTGCCCGAGCTCAGCCGTACGTCGGCGCCTGTGGCCAGCCCGTCGGGCTGTCCTCCCAGTCCTGCTGACGACCGTAGACGGTGCGATCCATGATGTGCGCGACAGGCAGGATCGCCTCGGTGCCCCGGGCGCTGGTCATGTACGTGAGGTAGGGCCTTCCCTCCTTGAGCAGGTAGTAGGAGTACCCGGGTATCGGGCCCTCCGCCCCGCTGTCATCGGTCTGCGTCCAGCCCCAGTCGTAGTGGTACGTGGTGTCGGCCGACGACACCCACCGGTGGTCCCAGCCGCGCAACCTCCGCCAGGCCTCGAGCTTCTCGATCGGGGCCTGCGAGATCATGGCGAACGCGATGCCCTCGTCCCTCAGGCGCTGCATGTTCGCCGGCAGGTTGTCGACCGCCCAGGTGCAGCTCGGGCAGCCCTCGTCCCAGTCCGGGCCGAACATCACGTTCTGCACCACCAGCAGGTATCGGTCGTCGAAGAGCTCAGTCAACCTGACCGGGCCGTCGGGGCCGGCGAACGTGTAGTCCTCCACCTCCACCATGGGCATCCGGCGACGGCTCGCCGACACCCGGTCGTTGTGGCGGGTGACCTCTTTCTCCGCTGCGACCTGCTCAGCGAGCCTCGCGTCGAACTGTGCCCGGTCGACCACCGTGGGCGCGGCGGTGGGTGGGTTGAGCTTCGTCATGGTGAGTCCCGTCTCGCCAGATGGCGTCGTACGTCTGGTCTGCATATCTCAGTACCGACTCGGCTCGTCCGGAGAACTGATCGCCTTTCGTCAGCCGCCGTCCGGAATGCTCGCCTCAGCAGTCGGACCAGCACTGCGCTGCAGGACCTCCTCCCGCCTCTCGGCCAGCGGCCCACGTTCTCCGCGACAAAGCCCGCCGCGCTCGGTTTGGACCTCACGTCCATGACAGGAGACCGTCACCGCGTCGGCCTGCAGCTTGCTGACTCCTTTGACAGACGGTGTTGGGGGTCTGGACACGGAACCGCCCGGAGTCTTACGGCCGCGGCTCGGTGACAGAGCCCTCTCAACGGGAGGGGGCTGTCATGGCTGTGGACGGCTGCGACGACGTCACGGACCGCCTGACGTGCAGCGGCTGAGTCACGCCGCTGCCGGTACTGAAATTACCCCTTGGGGGTATATCTGCACCACTTGCTCGGAATACCACCCGGGGGTACATTGCTAGAAGTGCCCGATACCCCACCGCGGTATCCGCAAGGTACGTCAGACCCTACGGGAAGGACCCCTCGATGAGCGAGCACGGCGAGACCACCAGCGTCGGTGCACCCGGCTATGTGGGCAGCAAGGATGCGTATCTGCGGCGGTTGCGGCGGATCGAGGGCCAGGTTCGGGGCTTGCAACGACAGGTCGAGAGCGACACCTACTGCATCGACGTGCTGACCCAGGTCAGCGCCGCAACCAGGGCGTTGGAGGCGTTCGCCCTGGCGCTGCTCGACGAGCACCTGCATCACTGCGTCACCGACGCGATCACCCGGGGCGGGACGGACGCGGAGGTCAAGGTCCAGGAGGCCTCCGCCGCGATCGCTCGCCTGGTCCGGTCCTGACCCACAACAGCGAAGGTCGATGACTTCCCATGAGCACATCTCCCGTCGGGCACCCTCCAGCCGCCGCCGCACCCCAGGTGGACCCGGTCTGCGGCATGACCACGAACGCCGACACCGAACTCGCTGTGGACTACGGCGGGCAGCGGTACGTGTTCTGCTCTGACCACTGCCGAGCCAGGTTCCAGGCGGACCCTGAGCGCTACCTGGACAGCGCCGGTGACACCGACCACCACGACCACGCGGGTCAGCACCACGACCACCGCGACCACGGGGGCCATCACCACGGCCACGGGGGTCAGCACTCCGTCGGCTCGGTGCCGGTGGGTGAGGTCGCTGAGTACACCTGTCCGATGCATCCGGAGATCCGCCAGCCAGGACCGGGATCGTGCCCGATCTGCGGGATGGCGTTGGAGCCGGTCCTGGTCACCGCCGACACCGGGCCCAGCGAGGAGCTGCGCGACATGAGGCGCCGCTTCTGGGTCAGCACGGCTCTGGCGGTGCCGGTGGTCGTGCTGGAGATGGTCCCGCACCTGCTCGGCCTCCGCCTGGTGTCGCCCGTGGCCAACACGTGGCTCCAGCTCCTGCTCGCCACCCCGGTGGTGCTGTGGGGCGGATGGCCGTTCTTCGTCCGCGGCTGGCGCTCGCTGGTCACCCGCAAGCTCAACATGTTCACCCTGATCGCCATGGGCACCGGTGTGGCGTGGCTGTACAGCGTGGTGGCCACCGTGGCTCCCGGCATCTTCCCCGCCGCGTTCCGCACCAGTGACGACATGACCGACGGCATGAGCGGCGGCACGGTCGACGTCTACTTCGAAGCGGCTGCTGTGATCACCGTCTTGGTGCTGCTGGGTCAGGTGCTGGAGCTCCGCGCCCGTGAGCAGACCTCCGGGGCGATCAGAGCACTGCTGAACCTCGCACCCAAGACGGCGCGGCGCATCGCCGACGACGGCACTGAGGAGGAGGTGCCGCTCGAGCACGTGCAGCTCGGTGAGCTGCTCCGGGTGCGGCCCGGGGAGAAGGTCCCGACAGACGGCACGGTGCAGGAGGGCCGCTCGAGCGTCGACGAGTCGATGGTCACCGGGGAATCCATGCCGGCCACCAAGACCGCCGGCGACCCCGTGATCGGTGGCACCGTCAACCAGACCGGGTCGCTGACCATGCGGGCGGAGAAGGTCGGCCGCGACACCATGCTGGCCCGGATCGTGGCGATGGTCGCCGACGCGCAACGGTCCCGCGCCCCGATCCAGCGGACGGCCGACCGGGTCGCCGGCGTCTTCGTTCCCGTGGTGATCGGCGTCGCCGTGCTCGCGTTCGTCGTGTGGGCGATCGTGGGCCCCGATCCGCGGCTGGCACACGCCCTGGTCGTCGCGGTCACGGTGTTGATCATCGCCTGCCCGTGTGCCCTCGGCCTGGCCACCCCGATGTCGATCATGGTCGGCGTCGGACGCGGCGCCCGCGCCGGGGTGCTGATCAAGAACGCTGAGGCGCTGGAGCTGATGGAGAAGGTCGACACCCTGGTGGTGGACAAGACCGGCACCCTGACCGAAGGGCGGCCCGTCGTCACCCACATCGTCTCCGCCGCCGGCGGCCGACGCCGCTGGTCGGAGGAGGATCTCTTGCGGCTGGCCGCCGGCGTCGAGCGCGCCTCCGAACACCCGCTCGCTCACGCCATCGTCACCGCCGCCGGGCAACGAGGGCTGGCGATCCCGGCGGTGGTCGACTTCGACGCCCCCGTCGGGCTCGGCGTGGTCGGCACCGTCGAAGGACACCGGGTGGTCCTGGGGTCCCAGGCGCTCCTCCTCGACCACGGCATCGATCCCGGGAGCCTGGCAGCTGAGGCCGACCGGCTCCGCGGCGACGGTGCCACCGTGATCTACGTCGGCGTCGACGCCGCACTCGGCGGGCTCGTCGCGGTCGCCGATCCGGTCAAGGAGACCACCCTGCAGGCGCTCGAAGGGCTGCGGGCCGACGGTATGGCGGTGGTCATGCTCACCGGCGACAACGCCACCACCGCCCGTGCCGTGGCTGACCGCCTTGGGATCGACCAGGTTGAGGCCGAGGTGCTGCCCGACCACAAGGCCGACGTCGTCCAGCGTCTCCGCGCTGAGGGCCGCGTCGTGGCCATGGCCGGTGACGGCGTGAACGACGCGCCCGCCCTGGCGGCCGCCGACGTCGGACTGGCGATGTCGTCGGGCACCGACGTCGCGATCGAGTCCGCCGGCATCACCCTGCTCAACGGAGACTTGACCGGCATCGTCCGCGCCCGCCGGCTGTCGGAGATGACCATGCGCAACATCCGGCAGAACCTGTGGTTTGCGTTCGTCTACAACGCCGCCGGGATCCCCATCGCCGCCGGCGTCCTGTACCCGTTCTTCGGGCTGTTGCTGTCGCCGATCATCGCCGCCGCCGCCATGGCCTTGTCCAGCGTCTCTGTCATCGGCAACGCCCTCCGCCTCCGCACCCAGCACCTCACCTGACCGGCGGGCCGCCGGCTGGTCGGCGTGTGTCATGGAGGTCGGCGTGCGCGACGGACAGCTGCTCGCGAAGCACGGCGACTTCTGGAGTCACCACAAGATGACTGGCGAGAAAGCCGGACAATCCGTCGCCGGTGCTGACGGCCTCGTGTGCCCCGATGAGATCGTCCTGACCACTGGGTCTGCATGGACACCGCTAGAGCAGAGGAGCGCGCTGTGGGCACGGTGGTGATGTACGGGTCGGTGTCGGTGGATGGCTTCGTCGCAGATGAGGAAGATCAACCTGGACCCCTGTTCGACTGGCTGCTCGGCGGCGATGTGCCGTTGGACGAGGGCGGCTTCTTGAAGGTCTCGCAGACGTCGTACGACGACATCCGGCCGTACTGGGACCAGATCGGGGCGACGATCGTCGGCCGCCGCGTCTTCGACCTGACGAATGGCTGGGACGGGATTCCTCCGGGTGGCGTCGACCACGTCGTGGTCGTGACCCACCGGGGCCGTCCGGAGGGCTGGGCCCCCGCGGCTCCGTTCCACTTCGTCGACGGCATCGCAGCCGCCGTGGCCACGGCGCAACAGCTCGCGGGTGACCGCGTCGTCGAAGTCGCCGCCGGCGACGTCGGGGGTCAGGTGCTTGCTGCGGGTCTGGTCGACGAGGTGCGCATGGACGTCGCACCCGTGGTGTTCGGTTCCGGCAGACGCTACTTCGGGTCGCTCCGCGAGCAGCACCTGCTGGAAGATCCTGACGACGCGATCCAGGGCAACCGGGTGCTTCACCTGCGCTACCGGGTACGCCGTTGATCCGACCTGAGCCGTGGAACGATGCCGGCCGCGCAGCCCTCCCGGGGCTTCCTGTGGTTGTCGAAGGGCCAGGCACCGTCCCGGACTCCGCTCGGGTTTGAACCTGAGCGGAGTTGGTCATGCGACACCGGCCGTCACCTGGCCGGGTTTCCTCCCTCGTTGCCGGTCGCCTCGTCCACGTCAGCGAGAAGTCCCGTCAAGATGCTTCGGACGGCACGCTCGAACAGGTCGTCCTGGAGGGGCGCTGTCGATGGTTGGGCCATCGCCTCGGCGAGGTGCGGGAACGCGCTGTGGGGGAGGGCGGGAAAAGTCGCCACTCGTTCAGACTCGTTCTCGGGGGTCCGACGAGAGAACAGCGCGGCGAGGCCGGTCAGCAGGGCGATGGTCTCGAACTTCATTCGTACGGGTGCCTGCGTCGGCCTGAGCACACCGAGGCAGGCGTCGAAGTAGGCGAGACTCTCCGGTCCGATGCTGGACGACCGGTAGCCGAGAGCGACCAGCCACGGATGCCGCCGATGAAGCCAGCGCTGGGCTGAGGCCAGTGCGACCATCGACTCCAGCCAGTACGCCTCGACCGGCGGGTAGGGCCGCAGCTCGGCCACCACCCGGTCGGCCATCAGGTCGAGCAGATCCGCCCTGGCGTCGATGTAGCGATAGAGCGCACTCGCGCTCGTCCCGAGCCGAGCGGCGACCGCCCGCATCGACACCGCGTCCAGGCCGCCGGGGTCGGCGAGCGCCACAGCGGCGTCGGCGATGGCCTGAAGATCGAGCGCGGGGTCCGGGCCACGCGTGCCACGTCCGGACCGCCACCAGATCGGCGGCCGGGCTTTGTCGAGAGGCACCGGTCCATAGTAAACTGCGAACAGTGTTCGCAGTTTACCGGAGGTGCGCTGTGATCGAGTCCACTACTGCCGTCGAGGCTCACGACGGCGCAGTGCTTCGGGTGAGGTCGATCGGCTCCGGCCCGGGCGTCGTCGTCGTGCACGGCGGCGGAGTCACCGCGAGCTTGTACCAGCGGCTCGCCGAACGCCTGGGCGACCGGCTCACGGTGCACCTCTACAACCGTCGCGGCCGAGCCGACGCCCCCGCGCGCCGCGAGCCCTACCGGGTGCCCGACGACGTCGCCGACCTTGCCGCGATCCTGCGCGGCACCGGCAGCGGTTCGGTCATCGGACACAGCTCCGGCGGTTACATCGCGCTGGTCGCCGCTCGGCAGCTGGGCCTGGAACGGCTCGTGCTCTACGACGCCGCCGTGAGCATCGACGGTGGCTTCCCGGCCGGCTGGCTTCCTGCGGCGCGCGCGGCGGCCCGCTCCGGCGACCTGGCCCGCTGCATGGCGCTGACGGCAGCAGGCATCAACACCCACCAGGCCGCGGCCCAGCTCCCCCTGATCGTGCAGATCTGGCTCTGCAGGCTCTTCCTCCGTACGCGCATCGGCGCCGCCATGGGCGAGCTCCTGCCGAGCACCCTCGACGAGTCCCAACAGATCGTCGACGATGACGGCCCCGCTGCCCAGTGGGCGGACATCTCCCCACCGGTCCTGCTCACCTACGGGATGTCCGGACCTCGGTACTACGCGAGCCTCAACCAGGCGCTCGCCGCGGCGATCCCGAACGCGACGCTGCTGGCGATGAGGCGCCTCGGGCACGAGGGGATCAACCGGGCGCCGGCGGTGCTGGTCGACGCCTGGGCAGGCTTCCTCGCCGGGCAGCCGAGGGTGCCCGGATGACCGTCGCTGCCGAGCGATGAGGCGACAGCCTCGGATGAGGTGTCGGTGCAGCTGACTAGCGTCGACCACCATGGACACGGATTCTCCGCCCGACCTCGAAGCCGTGCGGGCGTCCTACGACGCTGTCGCGGACAACTACGTCGCCATGGTGGGCGACCCAGGTCCCTGGCTGCGTTCGGCCCTCGATGCCTTCGCCGAGCAGGTTCGCGGGATCGGTCCCGTGCTCGACGCAGGCTGCGGGCCCGGCTGGATAGCGGACTATCTCCACCGCGGCGGCGTCGACGTGTCCGGCATCGACCTGTCCCCCCGCATGATCGAGCTCGCCCGCCAGCAGTACCCAGCCGTGTCGTTCGACGTGGCATCGGTCACCGAGGTGACTCCTGAGCCAGGATCACTGGGAGGTGTCCTCGGCTGGTGGTCGTGGTTCAACCTGCCGCGCGAGTGGCTTCCCCGCGTGATCATGATCATGGCGCGCTCGCTGCGCCCGGGCGGTCAGCTGATCATCGGGACCCACCGGGGAGACGGTGATCATCTGCGCACCCGCTGCTACGGCGACGTAGCGGTCGAGTGGACGACCCATCTCTATCAACCGGAGGAGCTGAGCTCCCTGTTCGTCGATGCAGGGCTGGAGGTGGTGGCGGACATCCGACTTCCCGCACAGCCTCCCTCACGAAGCCCGCAGCTGATCATGGTCGGCCGACAGCCTTCACGCTGAGAGAGCGACCGCCAGCGGGCTCTCCATGGTCAAGCGGCGGGGGACCGGCGGGTGCAGATGGGACCAGGAGGACGCCCTGCCAGGCGCCGCGGGCAGTGCGGACGGTGACGAGCGCCCAGGCTGCGACCAAGCCGGCGTAGAGGATCACCGCGGCCGCCGCGAAGAGGGCGAGTCCGGTGCTGGAGGCCAGTCCCGAGGTGCCGGTGACGACGGTGCCGAGGGGAAAGGTGAACGACCACCAGGTGAGCGTGAACGGAAGCCCGGTGGCCGACCGGGCGGTGCGCCAGGTGATGGTGGTCGCGATGGCGAGCCAGAGCAGGGCGAATCCCCACACGGGCACGCCGTAGGCGAGACCGACGGCGTCGAACACGGGGCCGTACGGTGCGGGGAGGATGGCCGCGGCCTGCTGGCCGAGGTTGTGAGCGGCGGTGACGCTCTGACCGAGCACGCCGAGCACGATCCACAGCGTCGGCACCATGGGTGCGGGCCCGATCTCGTGCTGGACGAGCCGGTTCCAGAGGAGGGTGATGATGATCAGGCCGGCGAACAGGCTCATCCCGAAGAGCGCGTAACAGCCGAACAACATCGTGGTCTGCGCCTCGCCGGCCGGCAGGTGAGAGATGAGCAGGGCGCCGGTGGCAGCGCTGACCATCGGCGGGACGACGGGCATCAGCCAGCCACCGAAGGCCGCATCGGGCTCGGTGCGGTGGCTGGTGAACGCCTTCACCGGGACGGTCACCGCGGTCCACAGTCCGAGCAGGGTGCCGGCACTCCACAGGACGGCGTCGACGGGCACGGCGGCTGCACCGAGGAGGGGCCGGCCGAGAAGAAGCGCTCCGGCTCCGACGGTGAGCAGCGCCATCGCAGGTGCCCCGTAGAAGTGGCTCATCACGGGGTGGTCGAGGTGGGAGCGGGCCGTCGCCGGGTGGCGACGCCAGTGCGTGACCGTGGCAGCGGTGACGAGGACCAACAGCCCGGTGGCCGACAACCACACGCCCACCGCGAAAGCGTGCAACACCGGATGCTGGACCGGGAGCGTGGCGGTGGCGTTGGCGACGATGCCGGTGCCCATCACCGACGCGTACCAGTTCGGGCCGATGTGGCCCAGTGCCGGCCGACCCTCCAACGTGGCGAGGAAACCCCGCGGACGCGCGAGGCTCGGACCGACGCAGTCGTCCACTGGCCGGTCGGTGGTGATGGTCATGACTCGACTCTGCGCGGCCCGAGCGGTTCCCAGTAGACCCCACTGCCGGGGGGATGCACAAGCAGAGGTTGTGACTCAGTTAGCCTGTGGCCATGGCTGGACCGTCACCCGAGGTGGCACCCGCGTTACCGGATCTGGCGGCGCTGGCGCTGTTGGTCGATGTCGCTCGAGCCGGCAGCATCGGCGCCGCCGGCCGCCGGCACGGCATCACCCAGCAAGCGGCGTCGGCCCGGCTCCGCGGGTTGGAACGGGACCTGCGGGTGCAGCTCCTGCACCGCGCCGCACGGGGCTCCGAGCTCACTCCCGCGGGTCGGGTGGTGGTCGAGTGGGCCGACCGGCTGCTGCAGCTGAGCGACGAGCTCGCCTCCGCGGTCGATGCGCTGCGCGCCGACCGCGACCGGGAGCTCGTGGTGTTCGCCTCGATGACCGTCGCCGAGTTCCTGCTGCCCGGCTGGCTCGTCCGGCTCCGCGCCCGGCAACGCCGGACCGGAACGGTGACCTCGGTGGCGCTGACCGCGGCGAACAGCAGCCAGGTGATCACCGCCGTCCGCGACGGTGCGGCGCACCTCGGTTTCATCGAGGGGATCGACGTCCCCGCCGACCTGCGATCGGCCGCTCTGGGCAGCGACGAGCTGGTCCTCGTCGTCGCCCCCGACCACCCGTACGGGCGCCGACGGAGCCTGCGGCCGGCCCAGGTGGCGGCACTGCCCCTCACGAGCCGGGATCTCGGCTCCGGCACCCGTCAGGTCGTCGATCAGGCGCTGGGCCGGCACGACCTCCTCGCGGTCGCACCCGACATCGAGCTGAAGACCTCGACGGCAGTGCGCGAGACCATCCGTGCCGGCGGGCAGCCCGGTTTCCTCAGCCGACGCATGATCGGCCAAGACCTCGAAACCGGGCAGCTGCAGATCATCACCACCCCGGGCCTCGACCTGACCCGACACTTCCGTGCCCTCTGGACCGGCCCGCCGAACCCTCCGGCCGGACCGATGCGCGACCTGGTCGGCATCGCCCGCGGGGCCGAGTGACGGGTACTGGTGGCGCGACCCTGCCTTGTCGACAAGGCAGCTGAGCAGCACGCGTGCATCTCCGAGGCTTCGGCTACCAGGGAACGACCTGGCCCTCGTAGTTCAGGAACCGCAAGCCACCGGCATCTGCGTTCTAGATGATGGTGGAGACGACGCCACGAGCGCTCTCGTCGACAGTGAGGGGCGCACCCTCACCGCCGAGCTCGACCGCGTGTCAGGCAGCCGCCACCGGTTGCGACAGGGAGGCGCGGACCCTGACGGTGAGCTCGTCGGCGAGGACCTCGGCGACGCCGGCTTCGAGTCCGGCGTAGATGTCGCGGACGACATCGGCGGGGTCGTTGAGATCCTCGACGCCACGGCCGCTCATCATGGGCGTGTCGGTCTGCGCGAGGTAGGCACCGAGGACCTGCACACCCGCGGGTGCCAGGGCGATCCGCATCGCGTTCGTCGCTGACCACAGGGCGGCTTTCGACGTGCTGTAGCCCTCGCCGACGGGATACCAGGCCAGCACCGAGGAGATGTTGACCAGGGCGCCGTGCCGAGCCCGGAGAGCCGGCGCGAACGCGCGGGCGACCAGCAGCGGGCCGAAGAAGTTGGTCTCCATCTGGTCCCGGGCATCGTCGAGGGGTCCATCGAGCAGGGAGCCGGAGCGGGCGATGCCGGCGTTGTTGATCACGATGTTCACGTCGGGTGCTGCTTGAGCCAGCTGCTCGACCGAGTCCGGGTCGGTGACGTCGAGGTGGAGGGGGATGACGCGGTCGTCGTGCCAGTCACGAGGGATGCGCGCGGTGGCGTAGACGCGACCGGCGCCGAGGGCGAGGGCCTGGCGGACGAACTCGGATCCCAGTCCGCCGTTGGCCCCGGTGACGAGGACGACGGATCCGGCGATGGTGGTCATGGTGCCTGATTTCTTGTTGTGGGTGGGTTCTGGTGGGGGAGTCAGTGGAACGACGACGTCAACGCATCTGCACGACGACCTTGCCGGGCTGCGCCGAGCCGGCCTCGACGTAGGCGAGAGCGTCCAGGACCGCGTCGAAACCGAAGGTGCGGTCGATGATCGGGCGGAGGTGCCCGGCGTCGACGAGCTCACCGATCTCGGCCAGCTGCGCGCCGTCGGCGGTCATGAACAAGAAGGTGTAGCGGACACCGTGGCGTCGCGCGGTCCTGCGCACCTTGGCGCTGAGAGCGGTCATCGCACCCCGAAGGAGCAGGTTCGCGTCGATCTCGCGGGCGAAGGCGGGGTCGGGCGGGCCGGCCAGGCCGACCGCGACACCGCCGGGTCGCAGAACCCTGAAGGACTTCTGCAGGTTCGCGCCGCCGACGCTGTCGAGCACCATGTCGTACCCGCGCAGCACGGTGGAGAAGTCCTGCTGGCGGTAGTCCACGACGACGTCGGCGCCCAGGCTCTCCGCCAGAGCGACGTTGCGTGACGAGACGGTGGTGGCCACGTGAGCCCCGAGCTGGTGGGCCAGCTGGATGGCCACCGAACCGACGCCGCCCGCACCGGCGTGGATGAGGACCTTCTGGCCCGGTTGGACGTTCGCGCGTTCGACCAGTGCCTGCCAGGCGGTCAGAGCCACCAGCGGAAGGGATGCCGCCTCGGTCATGGTCAGGCTGGCCGGCTTCAGCGCGACATCGTCCTGGTCGATGGCGAGCAGGTCGGCGAACGTCCCGATCCGGTTCTTGGCGGGGCGGGCGTAGACCTCGTCGCCGACGTTGAACCGGTCGACGCCGACGCCCGCGGCGACGACGACGCCGGCCACGTCGTGGCCGAGCAGGAACGGCGTCTTGTACGGCAGGATCGCCTTGAACTCCCCGGCCCTGATCTTGATGTCGAGCGGGTTGACCCCGGCCGCGTGGACCTCGACCAGCACGTCGTGCTCCCCGACCACCGGCTCCGGCACCTCTCCCAGCCGGACGGCTCCGGGTGTTCCGTAGCGATCGACGATCACGGCCTGCATGACGTGCCTCCTGGAGTCCGCGGTCCGGCTCTGTGGTGTGGGAGCACCACCGTACGCCCTGAGTATATGAAAGTAAACTCAGATCGAGTAGACTGCTCTCGTGACCGAGACAGCTGACGTGTGGCAGGACCGGGACACGTCGAACTGCTCGATCGCCCGGACTCTCGAGGTGGTGGGGGAGCGGTGGACGTTCTTGATCCTGCGGGAGCTCTGGTACGGGTCGTCGCGGTTCTCCGAGCTCGAGCAGGTGCTCGGCTGTCCCCGCAATCTCCTCGCCACCCGGCTGAGGATGCTGGTGGCGCAGGGCATCGTGGCCACCGTCGACTACCGAGAGCCAGGGGCGCGGACGCGGCAGCGGTATGTGGTCACGGCGAAGGGAGCTGGGCTCGTCCCGGCCGTCCTGGCCATGATGGCCTGGGGTGATCAGTACTACGCCGATCCGGAAGGGCCGCCGGTCGTGGTCAGCCACCGCGAGTGCGGAGCCGATCTGGAGGTGGAGCTGCGCTGCGCGGCCGGCCACCACGTCGAACCGTTCGATCTGCATGCCGAACCGGGCCCGGGATACCGCACGCGAACGTGACGGCTCCGGGGTGACCCCCGACAGCGCGCGCGTGTACGAGATTCCGCCCTGGTGCCCACTGAGGATCAGCAGTCTCAGGCGCGGGCGGTGAGCAGGGCGGCGGTGAGGGTGTCGCAGAGATGTTGTTCGAACTTGCCTGGTGTCCATCCGCGTTGGGTGACGAGGAGGTCCCAGAGTTCTGGAGAGTTCGTTGACCACAACAGATCCCGGGCGTCATCGACGGTGACCCCGTCCCTCAGGTGGGGACCGAGGTCACGGGCGAACATGGTCATGCCGTGCAAGCGTTCTTGTCCGAGCTTGTCCCACAGGTCGGCTGCCTCCGCGTCGGTGTCTGCGGCTGCGCGGACCAGCAGCTGGATCGGGACGTGCCGTGGTGCGGTCTCGGCGACGAACTTCGCGTAGCGCCTCAGCTTCGCGTGCGGATCGCGTTCGTCGCGCACCTCGCTCAGGGCACCGCGGTCGATCATGGCGATGGGTTGCTCGTCACCGGCGATGGCGACGTCGAACACGGCTTTGACGAGTCCGGCCTTGGTGCCGAAGAGCTTGTACACCTGCTGGGTCGAGACGTTCCCGGCTGCGGCCACCTCCGCGATCGTCGTGCCGCGGAAGCCCGAACTGAGAAAGCAGTCTCGGGCGGCGGCGAGGATCGCGGCCCTGCTGCGCCCTGCCTGCCGCTGTCGACCACTGGCGTCGTAACGGCGCGGCCGCCTGCCCGGCGCGTCGTCGCCGGGTGGCTCGGACGGGTCGTGGGGGCCCTTGACGTGCTCGCTCATTCAGGTAGACACTCTTCTATCGAATAGATGGCAATCTACCCGAATGATAGGAGGACAGGAATGTATGCGTTCTACTACGACGCGCCAGGCACCCCGCACGTCTATCGCCTGGTCACCGAGCGGATCGGCACGGCCCGACCCGAGGGGCTGGTCGACCAGGTCGTGACCCGGACCGAGACCGGGCTGCGGCACCTCAACGTGTGGGAGTCACGCGAGCAGTGGGAACGGTTCCGAGACTCGACCGTCAGGCCTGCGGTCTCGGCGGTGTTGAGCCAGCTCGGGATCGAGCCATCGGCCGAGCCGCCGACGGAGCACCTGCTCGATCTCGTCGATGTCGGACCTGGGCGAGGGTGACATGCCCGGCTTCCGCGGCGTCAGTCACTTCGCGCTCAGCGTCACCGACCTCGATCGCAGCACCCGTTTCTACACCGAGGTCCTCGGCCTGATCGCAGTGCTCGACTTCGGCCACGGGCGCATCTGCCTCGACCGCTCCAGCGGCTTCAGCATCGGCCTGATCCGTCATACTGACGGGTTGCGCACCTCGTTCTCCGAGCTCAATCCCGGACTCGACCATCTCGGCTTGGCCGCCGCCGACCGCGACGAGCTTCTCGAGTGGGAGACCAGGTTCACAGCGATGGGTGTGACACACACACCGATCAGAGAAACCGAGCTCGGCTACCACCTGAACTTCCGCGACCCCGACGACATCGCTCTCGAGCTCAACGCCCCGACCCCGACCTACGCCGACCTGATCACCCAGCTCAGCACAGCAAGCCTTCCCGACTCCATGCTGCGCGACCAGGCCGAACGCATCCTCGGACCAGACCTCGTCATCAGACCCTCCTCATGAGCGGCGCCATGACCGCTCGAGAAGCAACCGACCCACCGGGGTCCAGATCCCCACTCAGAGCGGGCCTGACCTGCGAGTCCGCCGTGGAGCCCCGGCCCTACGATGACCTCACAGCAAGGAAGTCGGCGAGAGCGGAGGTCGGTCATCGACATCGGTCTGCATGCTCTGGGTATCGGGACGGGCGCTGATCCGGTGATCATCCGCACGACGGCTGACGAGGCCGAGCGGCGCGGTTTCACCAGGTTGTGGGCCGGCGAGCACGTGGTCATGGTTGATCACGGGGACTCGCGCTATCCGTACGCCGATGACGGCAAGATCGCGGTGCCGCCGGCCGCGGACTGGTTGGACCCCATGATCGCCTTGGGCTACGCCGCCGCCGTGACGTCGACCATCCGGCTGGCCACCGGCATCCTGCTGCTGCCCGAGCACAACCCGATCATCGTGGCCAAGCAGGTCGCGTCGCTCGACCGGTTGAGCGGGGGTCGGTTCGCGCTGGGTGTCGGTATCGGCTGGTCGGCCGAGGAGTTCGAGGCTCTCGGTGTCCCCTTCGCGCGCAGGGGTCCACGAACAGCCGCGTACGTGGCGGCGATGCGGATCCTGTGGTCTGAGGAGATCGCCTCGTTCGAGTCCGAGTTCGTCCGTTTCCACCAGATCCGGGTCAATCCGAAGCCTGTTCAGGAGTCGCTGCCCGTGATCGTCGGTGGCAACGCCGACAGTGCGCTGCGCAGGGTCGCGGCCTGGGGGGACGGCTGGTACGGCTTCAATCTCGACGGGATCGCTGAGGTCGCCGAGCGGCTCGAGACCCTGCGGACCATCTGCACCGACGGCGGCCGAGACGCCGACGAGCTCCACATCGCCGTCGCCTTGCGTCACCCCGATCCGTCAGATCGCGACCGGCTCCGTGAGCTCGGCGTGTCTGAGCTGGTGATCGTCGACAGCCCGCCGGCCGACCCCGGTCAGGTGTCGGACTGGATCGCCGACCTCGGCGACCGCTGGCTGTGAGCACCCGCACGTCTCAGTGAGCAGGCGTCGCCGACCAATCCGGTGCGGCGACCGCTCCGAAGGAACCAGGAGTCGGTGATCGAGGTCGATGCGCTCGCGAGGTCAGGTCTCGACGGGGAGCGAGCGAGGCGACAACTTGGCCGACACCGTGGTGACACGTACAGCAGTGCTTCTTCCGGTGCCCCGATCGGAAGTGAATCGGGGGATTCGTGGTTCGGGGGAACAACGACGCTGCGCGGCGTCCGGGTGAACGGCTCGAGCGCCCGCGGGGACGGGTACGTACGCGGCTCCGTGCGGCGGTGGGGATCGCTCTGGCGATCATGACGATCGCCGGGTCCGCCGCCTGCGCCGACCGTCTCGCGGCCACGCCCGCAACCGTGGCGCCGCCGGCTCCCAGTGCCCCCGTTCCGGCTCCTGAGCCGTCACCCCCGCCGGCGGCCGACCGGCCACGAGCGGCGAGCAAGGGTCCCCTAGGCGTCCCCGGAGACTGGCGGCTGAGCTGGCGGGACGAGTTCTCCGGTCGCGCGCTCGACCTGGACCGCTGGCGGCCCAACTGGCTTGCCAACTCCGACAAGGCCGTCACCAAGCCGATCAACGACGCCGAACGTGCCTGCTACGACCCGGCGAACGTCGAGGTCGCGGGCGGCACGCTGCGACTCCGGGTCGAAGCGCGCCGGTGCGGCACGCACGACGGCCGCAGCTACGAGTACACCTCCGGGCTGGTCCAGTCCGCGCACGACCATCAGCTCACCTACGGTTACGTGGAGTCGCGGATCCACCTGCCGCCGTCGGACGGGACCCTGGCGCCCGTCGGGTCCTGTGGGCCGAACTGGGCCGTCTTCTGGCTCAACGGCGCGCGGCACCCCCAGGACGGCGAGATCGACATCATGGAGTGTCTGTCGCAGAACGACGTCTCCTGGCACTACCACTGGGGCACCGAGGCCTCTCCCCGGACGGCCAGCGGCTACCCGGAGGCCTGGCGTGGCGACATGCCCGGCACCGGCGGCTGGCACACCTTCGGGGTCGACTGGTCACCCGGCCGGCTGGTCTTCTACTACGACGGCGTACCGGTCGGGATGCAGTCGGAGGGGGTCACCGGCACCCCGCACTACGTGGTCGCGGGGCTCGCGGTCTCCGGTGCCGTCGTGGCTGCTCCCCAGACGATGCAGGTCGACTACGTACGGGTGTGGAAGCGGGCGTCGGCGTCGTCCTCCTGAGCGACCGCGACGGTTGGCCGCGGGGCGGCGGTTTCGGCCGTCCGAGCGTGGGTACTCCTGGCGAGTTCACAGAACCAGCGGACAAGGATCATGAGGAGAGAACGTGCACGAAGTGGTGGCATTCATCAGCGGCGGTGGCTCGGGCATCGGTGAGGCCGCCGCCTCGGTGCTGGCCGAGCGCGGCGCGAAGGTCGCGTTGGCCGGCCGGACCCCGGACGAGCTCGAGCAGGTGGCCGAACGGATCGGCCGCGCCGGTGGCACGGCGATCACGGTGACCTGCGACGTGAGCGACGAGGACTCCGTACGGGAGGCGATCGCCACGACGGTCGAGACGTTCGGTCGGCTCGATGTCGTGGTCGCCAACGCCGGTGTCAACGGCACCTGGGCCGGGATCGACGATCTGACCGTGGAGGACTTCCGCAGCACCCTGGACATCAACCTGGTCGGCACGTTCACGACCATCAAGCACGCCGTGCCCCACCTGCGTCGCCGAGGCGGTTCGGTGATCATCACCTCCTCGGTGAACGGCACCCGGATCTTCTCCAACTCCGGGGCATCCGCCTACTCCAGCAGCAAAGCGGGCCAGGTGGCGCTGGCCAAGATGCTCGCCGTGGAGCTGGGTCCGGACAAGATCCGGGTGAACGTGATCTGCCCCGGTGCCATCACGACCGAGATCTCCGACAACACCGAGGCCGCGAACGAGGACGTCAAGATCCCCGTCGAGTTCCCCGAGGGTCAGATCCCGCTGACCGGTGACGAGCCCGGATCGGCCGAGCAGGTCGGCCAGCTGATCGCCTTCCTGGCCTCGGACCAGTCCAGCCACGTCAGCGGCACCGAGATCTGGATCGACGGCGCGCAGTCGCTGCTGCAGGGCTGACGGCCTAGCAGGGCCGGCCAGCCCTGCGTCCGATCCGCTCGGATCCACCTCTCGGCATCAGGTGGGCTTCGAGCGGATGAACCGAACTCGAGCGGATCGACGTGCGGCCGTTGTCGAGGGTGCAGGAGAACTCCGCCCGATCTTCGACTGACGCAGGCGAACGCCTGGATCCGCGGCGGTCTCTCACAGCGCGTCGGCCCGGCTCCGGCGAATGGCTGCTTCGACGGTGCCGGCGAAGTCGATCATCGGCACCTCGGGTTCTTCGACGGTGAAGTGGGGTCGACCTGGGACAACCCGATCGTCCCTGTGTCACCATGTCCATCATGACTGAGTCCGACCGGCTCCTGCCGAGAGGCCGTGCCGCGTAAGCGTCCCCGGCAGCTCCGGACGTGTGAGACAGCTTCTTCGCGCCATGCCGTAGAACAAGGTCTTGCTGCGGTCACCGCCGAGGCGCTGGCTGCGCTCGACGATCCAGCCCTCGATCCCGCCATGGTCGCCGAAGAGCTCCGAACCTGGCGGACGGTGGTACGACTCCCGCGGTCGGTTCTCTGGGCCCCGCACAACGACTGGACCGAGTTCATCGGACCCTTGGCGCGGTCGGTGCTGCACGCCGCGGACGAAGCGCTGAGCCGACGGGACGGCGCTCCGCTGCGCGCGGAACTGGCCCGCCTCGACGCCGAGTTCGCCCGCAAGACCAGCCCCAACCCGTTCGCTGACCCGACGCTGCCGTGGTGGGCACGACGATGGTGGCACTGAGGGGGTGCGTCGGTCGCCACGGCCCTGACGGCATGACAGCCTGAGTCGGTGATCGACGACTACGCCAAGACGTGTCTCCAGGAGGAGCTGGAGTGGGCGCGCGAGGCACTGGTCCGGAAGCTGGACGGCCTGTCGGAGTACGACATCAGACGACCTTTGACGGCGACTGGCACCAATCTCCTCGGGCTGGTGAAGCACATGGCGACCTGGGAGGCCAGGTATCTGGGTGAGGTCTTCGACCGGCCGTTCACCGAGTCGCTTCCGCGATGGCAGGACTCCGATGGCAGCGACCTGTGGGTGACCAGCGACCAGAGCCGTGAGGAGATCGTTGACTTCTACCGACGGGCTCAGCTGCACGCAGATGCGACGATCAGCGACCTGGACCTCGATGTTGCAGGCCAGGTGCCCTGGTGGCCACGGCCACACGTCAAGCTGTTCGCGATCATGATCCACGCCCTCGAGGACACCGTGCGTCACGCCGGGCAAGCCGACATCCTGAGGGAACAGCTCGACGGCCAGACAGGAGATGCCGCCGGGGAGCGAGAACAGATCGACGGTGTCGCACGTGAGGCGCTCTGGGCGATGATCGAGAACGCCGCCCGAGCCGCCTCCGAATCCCGTGACTGACGCTGGCGTCTCGCAGCGGACAACCTCGGAACGTCTGGTCACGGGCGTGTCGAAGCGGGACCTGAGATGTTGCCGCCGTCGCCCGTTCTCGACGCATGAAGATCACGGATGAGGCAGACCTCGGCGCCATGGTGAATGAGCTCGACGTGGGTGTACATGGGCCACCGAGCGATGGGTGCTGCCGCGAACTGAGGGGGCGACAACGCTCCTTGGGGCCGACCGAGACCTGCGACGCCCAGGCCCAGCACGTCGGCGATCCACGCCGCGTAGCCTTCGTCGAGCTGCCGCGGCGGTGCCCGCGAAGTCGATCATCCGCGCCTCGGGTTCGACCGTGAAGTGGGGGAGTGCCGGATCGCCGAGGTTGTCGATCAGGTGGGCGATTCGCCAGGCGATCGTCGTCACGGGCGCAGCTTCGGGTGGCGGCGGCTCCGAGTCCATCTGGTCCACGACCTCGACGTTCCAGTCGATCTCCACACAGCGAACCTGACCGAGCGGCCCGATCCGCTGGGTACGCCGAGCGCCGGCTAGGTCGACCGCGGCGTCTCCGGAATCACCGAGAGCGCATGAGTCCAGGCGGCCGGATCATGCGCGTGCGGTGCGGCGACGATCGACTGCCAGAGCGTCAGTGCCTCGAGCCACCGGCTCTCGAGCGGCGCCAAGGGGCACACTGACTCGTAACCCGTACGGAGGTGACGTCGGACGGTGTCGGGCGTGGGTGGCCAGTCCCGGAAGAGGGTGGCGAGGTAGACACCTGCCTTCGCGAGGTCGCTCACCGGGTGATCCCACGCCACCTCGTCGAAGTCCAGAACAGCGACGATGCGCCCGTCGCGGGTCAAGATGTTGGCGGCCCGGAAGTCGTTGTGCACCGGCTGGGCGAGGTCGGGCAAGGGCGGCAGACCCGCCACCAGGCTGGTCAGCCGCGCCAATGGTTCGGGGGCCAGAGCAGGGTCCCGGTCGTCCAGCCAACGCCGGACCCGGCGATCCGGACCCTCGACGTCCGCCGGCCGCCACAGTCGCGGGTCGGTGTAGCCGGCCAGGGCGAGGTGCACCTTCGCCAGACAAGCTCCGGCCGCACGCACCTCCGCCGGGTCGTCCACGTCCAGCCAGTGGCCGTCCAGCTCCGGCAGCACCGCGACCGAGAGCGGCCCAACTGGACCGTCGAGCACGACCCGGTCCGCACCGGCGGTGGCACGGATCGGTTTGGCGACCGGCAGGCCGCGTTCCCCGAGACGGCTCAGCAGCTCGGTCGACGCAGCCAGCCCGTTGAACTGGTGACGGGCCCGCGACCACTTGATCACCAGGGCGCCACGGTCGCTGTCCGCCCAGGCGATGGCGTTGTCACCACTGATCACCAGACGTCGACAGTCCTGGACGGTGACGTCCCACCCCTGGGCGAGCGAGGTGGCGATCCACTCGGCTGCGTGGGTGAAACCACCGAACCCGAAGCGGGAGTGCAGGGCCTCGGACGGTTCCGTCGTCTCCCACAGCATCGACAGACCGGAAGGCAGCATCCGTGCAGCCTAGGGGTGAACGGCGGCACCGCCTTCGGTCCACCTCACGATTCAGACTCCGTTGAATACACCCGAAGATGTATCGTCGCCCACATGCAGATCTCGACGCCGACCGACGCCCTGTCCCGGTTCGGTCACGCACTGTCGGATCCGACCAGGACCGGAGTGCTGCTCGCCCTCACAGCAGGTCCGAGGTATCCCGCCGACCTGGCCGAGGGGGCGGGGGTGACCCGTCAGGCGATGTCGAACCACCTCGCCTGCCTGCGCGGCTGTGGGCTGGTCGTCGCGGTGCCCGAGGGCCGGCGATCCCGCTACGAGCTGGCCGACCAGCGCATCGGGCACGCGCTCACCGACCTCCTCGCCCTCGTCCTGGTCGTCGACCCCGACTGTTGCGGCGGCGAAGGAGATGGCGCTGAGCTCGCAGGCACGGCGGTGGTGTCGACGTGATCATCCTGTCGCCCGGACCCTCGGCGGCTCGTCGAGCGGTGCTGGCCCGCCGGATCCGCTGGTTCGTGGCGGCCACGATCATGTACAACCTGATCGAGGCCGCGGTCGCCCTCACCGCCGGCGCGCGAGCGTCATCCACGGCGCTGCTCGGATTCGGCCTCGACTCGGTGATCGAGGTGTCCTCGGCCGCCGCGGTCGCCTGGCAGTTCTCCGGTCGTGATCCCGAGGCCCGGGAGAGGGTCGCGCTCAAGATCATCGCCTGCTCGTTCTTCGGCCTGGCCGGCTTCGTCACCGTCAACGCCGCCCGGTCGCTCCTGGGTGGCGTCGACGCCCAGCACTCCACGATCGGACTGGTGCTGGCCGCGGTCAGCTTGGCGATCATGCCGCTGCTGTCGTACGGACAACGCCGGACTGGCCGTGAGCTCGGGTCACGATCAGCGGTCGCCGACTCCAAGCAGACACTGCTCTGCACCTACCTGTCCGCCGTGCTGTTGATCGGGCTCGGTCTGAACTGGTTGATCGGCTGGTCGTGGGCGGACCCCGTCGCCGCCCTCGTCATCGCGGGCATCGCCGCACGGGAGGGTCTTCAGGCCTGGCGTGGGGACGTGTGCTGCTCCCCGGCGACGGCTCTTCGACCCGACGCCGAGGACGTTTGTAGCTGCGGAACCGGCTGCACTGACGCCTGCTGTGCCGACGCCGTCGAGCACCACTGAGGTCGCGCGCTGGGTTTGTCGACCTCACAGTGCGCCGGGAGGACCGATGCCCCGACCATCGGCGCCGGACTCAGGTCTGGGGCGATGAACGCCTCGATCGCCACCGCCCGGCTTCGTGCCGCCAGCACGAGCGACACGCCGACCTTGAACGCGAACCCCGCTCGCGCCCGGCCCGTCCGGCCGAATGAACCCACTCGACAGAGTGAAGATGGGTCAGGCTGAGAGCACCCTCGCCTTGAGCTGGTCGAACTCGGCCTGGGTGATGGCACCGCTGTCCAGGAGACCCTTGGCCGACGCGATCTCGTCCGCGGCGCTCTTGGAGGATCCGGCCACCGATCTGACGTACTCGTTCTGGGCATGCTGCATGGCCTTCACCTGTTCCAGCTGACGCTCCTGCATGCCGTGCCCACGGGCGATCACGTAGATCAAGATGCCCAGCCACGGAATGACGATCACGAACAGCACCCACAGCGTCTTCGCTACGCCGCCGATGTCCTTGCTGCGGAAGATGTCGCCCAGGACCCACCACAGGCACATGAACCAGGCGAAGAACAGGAAGAACTCAAACAGCGCGAGTAGGAACGATCCGTTGTTGTCGAACATCGACAGCCTTTCGTTACGCCGCTGCGAGATGGCCCGCTCCGAGCCACGACAAACAGCATGACGGATCACCCCGTCCCAACAGATCAGCCAAGCCCGGTGTCGTCAGCCGGACTCCCGACCCGTCGATGGCACGGTCGCGCCATGGAGCTCCTGGCCGCAGGCACACGCCGGACCTGTGCACACCCGTCTCGGGAGCTATAGCCCCGAACCCATTGCCGGCCAAGTCCTCGCATGGCGGTCCACGGACGTTTCATCTGGGTGATCGTTTGGGTCCGTTCGGGCGCTTTCGCCTGGCTTACGGTGGCCTTGCTCGGCCCGTGCACCGAGCGGGATCCGGGCAGAACGTTTGCGAGCTGGCGACTTGGCTGCTCCGTTGCAGTAAGGGACCCGAACACCCAGCGACAGGGTTCGCTGTAGATGAGAATCGCGCGGGTCAGCGCTCGCGCCGTACCCGTACCCGTCTGTTCACCCGGGACTGTCAAGATTGCCCTGGGTCCCGCGCACGGGATCAGATCCGACTATCGAGACAGAGGTAGCCATGCCCGACGATCAGCCCGTCATGACCGCGCTCGCCGAGATCACCGCGGTCTCCCTGCTCCACAGCAACCTCCCGGCCCGGGAACACATGATCGCCCGGCTGGCTGCGCTCGTCGCAGTCGACGCCCCGACCGCCTCCTACGTGATGAACGCCAGCACTGCGGCCCAGACGGGGATCACCGTCGAGGACGTTCAGAGTCTCCTGGTGGCCGTCGCCCCGCTCGTAGGCACGGCAAGGGTCGTCACCGCGGCCGAGCGGATCACCGAGGCACTCGGCTTCATCATCGAGCTGGCCATCGCCGATCTCGCTGCTGAACTCGACGCAGTGGAAGCAGCCAACGACCGCTGAACATGGTCGGGGCGGCCGATCGACTGCGGTCATCCGGGAGAGAGTGCACGCCACCTGCTGGACCACGATCCCGGGGCTGCAGCGCCCCCTGGGGCCATGCGCAGGTGCGAGGCCTTCAAATGCCGTTGTCAGTCTGCGGACCAATGGGGCCGCAGCGGCTGGGTGCCGTAGTGACGGTCGGCGCTGATTGCACCGTTTCTACACAGCGCATCAACAGGGCGATCTCGTGATGCCGGTAGCGCCCCCTGGGCGCGACTGCGCTGACCCGTATTCCGAGCGGGTCGTCCAGGAAGTTCACCCCGTGGAGCTCGGTTGGAACGTACTCGACGCCGTCAGCACTTCGGCCATGGTCAGCGGTGGGATCGTGGACTGGAGCGTCGCAGTCTCGCGGACCTGCCTCCCGGGCTGCGGACTTGGTCAGACCGATGGCGGGGCTATCGGTGCTGTGAGCCGCTCGGCCTCCTCGCAACACCGACCGATGCACCCCATCAGCCCGGTTGGGTGGCTGGCGGACCTAGTGACTGTCGGTCTGTGTGCACGGTGGTCAGTTGTTTGGGGAGGAACATTGCGGCAACCAAGCCGATGATGGCGAACGCGGCAAGGACGATGATGGCGAGGCCGTACGACCGTTGTGGGGTCGCGGTGATGCCCGCGACCAGGATGGTGCCGGCGATCGCGGCACCGAGCGATGATCCGAGGTTGGACACGCTGCGGGAGAGTCCGGAGATCTCGCCCTGGAGTCCTTCGGGAAAGCTGGATTGGACGATGTTCACCGATGGGGTCAGCATCAGACCGAGGCCGAGCCCTATCAGCAGCAGTCCGGGAGCGAACGCCCAGGCGCTCGGCGAGCCGGTCACCATGGACAGCAGTGCACCGGTGCCGATGATCAACAGCACGAATCCGGCCACGATCAGGTTCCGCTGCGGGTACCGCTTGGCCAGCCGTTCGGCCGCCAGCGAGGAGAGGAGAAGCCCGACGGTCTCTGCGGTGAAGATGATGCCGGTCTCGATGGCGTTGTAGCCACGCACGACCTGCAGGTAGGCGGAGACCACGAACGAGACGCCCATCAGCAACAGCCACTGGGTGTTCTGGGTGATCAGCCCGAGGTTGGAGGTGCGGTTGAGGAACAGGCTCGACGACAGCAGCGGCTCCCGGCCGGATCGTTCCTTGGCCCGGACCGATCGGAAGAACAGGGCGACGACGCCGGCACCGGCGACGATCAGGATGATCATCACCCAGCCGTTGTTGTCGGCCGCCAGGATGCCGAGGACGATGAGGACCAGGCCGACAGCCGACAGGACGGCGCCGACGGTGTCGAAGGCGCGGGTCGGGTCCGGTGGCAGGGGATCGGTGATCCGTCGGCTCAACACGATGATCACCACGATCACGAGGGCCTGGAAGCCGAAGGCCGCCCGCCAGCTGATCGCGGAGGTGATCAGGCCGCCGATCAGGGGGCCGGTCGCGGCGCCGATGCCGCCGGCGGCACTGATCAGCCCGAACGCACGGGCCCGTGATGTGAGGTCGGTGCAGTACAACGTGGTGAGGATGTAGACCGGGGGGATCAGCAGCGCCGTGCCGACCCCTTCGAGGATCGAGTTCCCCACGATGAGCAGCCCCAGCCCGGGGGACAGGGCACTGAGCACGGCACCGATCCCGTACAGGGTCAGGCCGGCGATGAAGCAACGTTTGCGGCCGTAGCGGTCGGTGAGCTTGCCGCCAGGGATCATCAGCGCGGCCATCACGAGCAGGAACAGCGTGATCGCGATCTGCACGCCCTGCACGGTGGTGTCCAGATCGACACTGATGTCGTTGATCATCACGTTCATGTTGGAGCCGGCGAAGCTGCAGATGAACTGAGCCAACGCCAGCGGCGCGAGAAGCGCCGGCAGACGCAGCGGGGTCGGCTGGGCTGGTTGGTGCGTCATGTCGTCCTCGGTGGGGCGGTCGGATTCAGGGGCGGGCCGACACCGGCGGCGCCGCTGCCGGCCCGGTGGTCGCCTCGACGCGGAGCAGGTGCCACCCCCAGGGCGGCAGCTGTACAAACAGTCCGTCGGCCAGGTCGTCACCGGATCGGACGAATTCTGTGTCCTGGGTCGGATCGACCAGCCGCCACGCCCGGCCTCGCAGATCCTCCCAGGGCGTCTGGATCCGGCCCGCCGCGGTGCTGTTGCTCAGGTTGACCACGATGAGCCATCGACGCTCCCCGGTCCAGCACCAGCTGACCAGGGTATGGAAGCGGTCGTCGCCCGGCCAACCAGACCGGCGGCAGAGCCGCCAGTCTCCACGCCGGATGGCGGGATCGGTCAGCGCGGGCAGCAGTGCTCGGTAGAACAATTCCAGCGCGGTATCGGTGGCCTCGTCGGGGTATCGGCGGAGGAACACGGGCAGGTGGACTCGGGATCCGGTGAGTTGGCCGTGGTGCAGCAGTCGCAGACCGGTCTGGGTCAGCGCTGCGATCGCGGCCACTTTCGACCGTTCAGCCCCGAAGGCGTTCGTGGCGCGCGGCTCGTCGTGGTTCTCGACGAAGCGGACCAGCCTGCGTTGATAGCCGGGATCGGCGTGCAGGTGCCCGTCGACCTCGTCGGCGCTTCCGTCCACGAGTCGGTCGTACAGCCGTTTGTCGTAGCAGTAGTCGAAGCCCTGCTGCTGCAGGTCCCATTCCCGATCCCAGTACGCCTCGGCCAGAAACACGAACCGGGGGTGTGCCAGCCGCACCGCCTGAATCACGGTCGGCCAGAACTCGGTACCGGGGGTGGGGCCGACGAATCCGCGCCAGGTCTGGGCGAACACCTCGTTCATGGCGAGCATCGCCATGTCGCAGCGCACACCGTCGCACTGCTCGGCGATGCGGCACAGGGTCTGGGCCACCGCCGCGCGCAGCTCCGGGGCGAAGGCGTTCAGCTGCACGACGTCGGGCCAGGCCGGGAAGTATGGATCCCGCCCGTTGGCGAGGGTCCGATCACCGACCCGCACAAAGGAGTCCGGGTCCTGCTCGAGCTGCTCGTCGGTGCCCACGACAAACAGGTCCGGGCTGGTGGTCGTCCACGGATGGTCCGGCGCCACGTGGTTGGGGACGAAGTCGAGGATCAGCCCGAGGCCGCGTGAGCGCAGCGCCTCGCGGGCGATGGCCAGGGCGCGCGGCCCTCCGAGGTGAGCGTCAACGACGTAGTCGCGCACGCAGTAGGGCGACCCGACGACATCGGCTGGCTGCCAGTCCGGCAGGGCGGCGCGGAAGCTGGTCACCAGCTGCTCATTCGCCAAGGCGATGGCTGTCCCGGCGGGGCTGCGCTGCCACACACCCATCAGCCAGACGGCGTCGCAGCCGATTGCCGCCAGATCGTCCCAGTCCCGCTCCGGAACTGATCCGAGGTCGACCGCCGCACGGTCTCGGGTAGCGATCCCGTGCAACCACGGCCAGGTGTTGATCTCGTAGACGACCGGATGGGTAGGTGTTGACAGGTCGGTGCTGGTCGCGGGCCGCACGCTCACCTGCGTTCCCCGTCAGCGGCAGCGCCGCGGAAGATCAGCCACTGACTGGACCGCGGAGGATCGAGCAGCAGATCGGCGACCAGGGCGGTCCAGCCGGTCTGATGCATGGCGCCGAGCCCTGCACCGTTGTCGCCGTGAAAGTACTCGAAGAAGAGCAGGTTGTCCCTCCACGCCGGGTCGCTCTGCAACCGGTCGACCCCTCCGTAGACAGGGCGGTGCCCGTCGGCGTCGGGTAGCCAGATGCCGACCAGCCTGTCCGCGAGATCTCCGGCGATGTCGCGCAAACCGACGTGTCGACCCGACCCGGTCGGATACTCCACGGTCGTCTCCGCGCCGACGAACTGCTCGTACTGCAGCAGCGCCCGGATGATCAGGTAGTTGACCGGTAACCAGATCGGCCCCCGCCAGTTCGAATTGCCTCCATACATGGAGGTCCGGGACTCGGCCGGCTCGTACCCGATGGTCGCGCCGGGCAGATTCGGGATCTGGTAGGGCGTGGTGTGCCGCCGGGACAACGAACGGAGACCGTGCGGGGACAAGAAGGCCTGCTCGTCGAACAGGGTGGTGAGGATCTTGGACAGCCACTCCGGATTCACCACCGAGAACAACAGGCGTTGGTCCTCGCCGGTGCCTCGGATCCTCCAGCCCATCACCGCGTCGCGGCCGCGGCGCTCCATCACCCGGGCCAGGCGCTGGCGAAGGTGGCCCAGTCGCTCGATGTCGACCAGGCGGAGCGAGACGGCGGGCAGGGCTGGGATGACTCCCACCAGGGTCTGCACCCGGATCGGGATGCTGGTACCGGTCGGACCGGTCAACCTGTCGTAGAAGAACCCGTCCTGAGCGTCGTAGCAGCCGGATTGCTCGAGCGCTTCCATGATCATCACCGATTGCTCAGCGAACTTGACCACCATGTCGTCATAGATCGGGTCACGTTCGGACAGGGTCACCGCCAGCGACAGCATGGCCAACGCGTAGTAGGCCATCCACGCCGTCCCGTCGGCCTGGTCGAGCCGGTACCCCGACGGTAGATGGGAGCGGTCGATCGGGGAGATGTTGTCGAGGCCGAGGAAGCCACCACCGAACAGGTTGTTGCCGTCCGGGTCGACCCGATTCAACCACCAGGTGAAGTTCAGCAACAGCTTCTGGAACACCCGCTCGAGGAAGTCGAGATCGGTGCCGCCGTCGATCATGAACACGCGGATCGCGGCCAGGGCATGCACCGGCGGGTTGACGTCGTCGAAGTTCCACTCATACGCCGGCAGGGCACCGTTGGGGTGTTGGAACCATTCCCGCAGCAGCACCAGCAGCTGGTACTTGGCGAAAGCCGGATCCAGGTGCGTCCAGGCGATCGCATGGAACGCCAGGTCCCACGCCGCGAACCAGGGATACTCCCACGGATCGGGCATCGCCAAGATGTCGAAGGAATCAAGGTGCCGCCAGCCGGCGTTGCGGCCCGTCGCGTGACCGGTTGGCGGAGCCGGTAGACCCGTGTCACCGTCCAGCCACTGCTTGACCCGATACGGATAGATCTGTTTGCTCCAGACCAGGCCCGCGCACGCCTGACGGAGCACCCGCATCCGCTCCGGATCGGTGCCGGCGGGTGCGATGGATGCATAGAACTCGTCGGCATCGCCTTGCCGGGCGGCCATCACATCATCGAAGTAGCGACCAGACCAGTCCGTGACGTGCGTGGGTGACTCGGGACGGTGGAGGCGCAGCCGGACTTCGGCACGGCCACCGGCTGGCACGGTGAGGCGATACCACCAGCATCCCTTGGTGCCGCGCTGATCCGGATTCACGGTGGCCGCACCGGACACGACGTGGTCGTTGATCCCGTCCTTCGGGTACGAGGTGATCGCGGCCTCCCCGAAAAGTCGTGCCATGTTGGTCTCGTTGTCACAAAACAGTGCCGTGGGTTCGGTGCCGTCCGCGGACGCGCTGGCGTCCAGTCGATACCCCGACAGCCGTCCGCGGTCGACAACGATGCTGTTGGCGTCCACGCCCAGGGCGGGTGGTTCTTCCCCAGCGGGCTGCCACGCGTTGTGAAACCACAGGGTGGGCAGGACGGACAGGGTGGCTTCTTCCGGCCCCTTGTTCTGCACCGTGATGCGAGCGAGCACCTCGGTGGGTGACGCCTTCGCGTAGGAGACGTCGACGACCCAATAGCGGTCGTCGTCGAAGACACCGGTGTCGAGAAGCTCGAACTCGGGGTCGTCACGTGAGCGTCGCGCGTTCTCCTCGATCAACTGCTGGTAAGGAAAGGCGGCCTGTGGATAGTGATAGCGCCACCTCAGCCAGGCGTGGCTCGGCAGCGCGTCCAGGTACCACCAGTACTCCTTGACGTCCTCCCCGTGGTTGCCCTGGGGACCCGTCAGGCCGAACATGCGCTCCTTGATGATCGGGTCGGCGCCGTTCCACAAGGCCAGGGCAAAGCACAGCTCATGCCGGATGTCTGAGATACCCGCCATGCCGTCTTCGTTCCAACGGTACGCACGAGACCGAGCATGATCGTGCGGCAGGTAGCTCCAGGCGTCACCGTCGGCGCTGTAGTCCTCCCGGACGGTGCCCCAGGCGCGCTCCGACAGATACGGACCCCACTCGTACCAGGGATTGGCCTTGAACAGGTCATCCTCTGCCCGCCCAGTCGCCTCGTCCAACCGACCGCGTTCAGCGGTCACGAACCGGCCCGGTCGAGTGCAACGGTCCCATTGCCAGCTCCTTCGAAACGTCCGCGATCCGGCGCCCGGCCACAGTGTCGGCGACAGGAAAGAGGTCTTCAAACGCGAATCGCAGGCAGCGTAGCAACGGGGGTCATACCCGAAGCACCCCAAATCCCCGAGTTCATTCACACGTAACCCACAATGCGCTTTGACCGGCACCGAGCTCCAGATCGCCGCTGCAGACCGCGGGCTGCGTGCAGTTGCCGTCCCGGGAGCCCGTGATCCACTTGGCCCGGGTCGCCGGCCCGGCAGGCTCCCAGCACCCTGCGCACCTACCCGGAAACTGTCGACCGTGACCGTGCCGCGGCGTTGTCCGGGCAGTCTGGTTTGCCCAGCTCCCGCCGGAGCTGTTGATCGGGCCGGTCGCCGGCACCTTTTGGCCCGTCGGAACCCGGCCGGGTTCGTCGCTCGCTCTGCCCCCTGACGTTGGCCATGTCGTAACCATCGACGCCTGGTATCGCTTTTGGCACCGGCGGACACTGGTTGGGGGCCGGTGACTTCGCAGAAGATCGCGCGTCTCTTTTCGCCTACTCGACATTCGGCCACCTCGAGGTGGGACACCATGGATGACAGCCACCACCGATCTCGTCACTCGTGTGGCGCCACCCCGCCAGCTGCCTGGATGCGGGCCCGGGCCCGCCCCGACCCGGTCGATCCCTGGCGAGTGATCCGCCGACGACATGCAGGTCTGCTCCGGTACGCACGAGCCCGTGGCGCAGCCGCCCAGCCCGTCGTCTACGCCGCCGGTGATCACCGCGTCTACGTCCGGCTACCCGTGTACAACGACGCCTGCAACTTCGTCGACCGTGCCGATGTCGCGTTGGATGTCGACGCCAGCACCGCTGGTCGGGTGCTGATCGCTCGGGCGGCCGGCATGGGCCTGGTGGTCCCCGACTGCACCGTGCCGGCCGAGTTGGCCGACACCTTGGAGGTGTGGCCAGACGGGATGCCGACCCGGGTGCTCATGCTCGTCGCGGAATCGGTCCAACAGATTCCGGTGGCCGACGACGTGCGGTACCCACCGCTGCCGCCTGCCCGATCGCGACTCCCCGGCACGTTCACAACCCCATGACCCGGTCCGGTCCCCGCAGCGTCGAGGCATCGACTCGTGGGGGACAGGCGCCGGGCCGCTCGATCGGCAGCCTCTCGGCCCCGGTCTGGTCCGGGTCTGCACGGTCCTGTGCGGATCGTGACCTGATGGGTGGCCAGGGTTCAGCCACGGGTGGAACCGGAAGCACTCTTGCTGCACGTCATCCACGTCGAGGAGCTGAACCGCTTGTCTGTCACCGATCCCGTGCTGGAGTCCGCCGCCCGAGAGTTCGCCGACGCGACCGCCGACCCGCCGTACCTGTTCGATCTCAGCATCGCCGACGGCCGCCGTACGGTGGACTCGGTGCAGGACGGCGACGTGGACGCCCCGGCGGTGACCGTCGAGGAGATCACGATCGACGGCGGTCTGGACGGAACTGTCGACCTCAAGATCTACCGGCCGATCGGCAGCGACGAACCGCTTCCCGTCGTGCTCTACACCCACGGCGCCGGCTGGGTGTTCGGCGATGCGCACACCCATGATCGACTCGTCCGCGAGCTGACGGTGCGGTCGGGGGCGGCCACCGTGTTCCCGGAGTACCGCCGGGCGCCGGAGTCCCGCTATCCGCACGCCATCGAGGAGGTGTACGCCGCGCTGGCCTGGATCGCAGCCGAGGGTGCCGCGCACCGGCTCGACGGAACCCGGATCGCCCTGGCCGGCGACTCCGTCGGCGGCAACATGACCGCCGCCGTCACCCTGCTGGCCAAGGAACGTGGCGGCCCGCGGATCGCGGCGCAGCTGCTCTACTACCCGGTCACCGACGCCTCCTTCGACACCGACTCGTACCACCGGTTCGCTCAGAACTACTGGCTCCGGCGGGACGCCATGTTCTGGTTCTGGGACCAGTACACGACCGATCCCGACGAGCGTGCCGAGATCACCGCGTCCCCGCTGCGTGCTTCGCTGGAGGAGCTGGCCGGTCTGCCGCCGGCGATGGTGATCACGGCGGAGGCTGACGTGCTCCGCGACGAGGGCGAGGCGTACGCCGCTCGTCTGCGCGCCGCCGGAGTTCCCGTCACGGCCGTCCGCTACGGCGGAACCATCCACGACTTCGTGATGGTGAACAGCCTGGCCGACACCAACGCCGCACGGGCCGCCACCGCGCAAGGTGGCGAGTTCCTTCGCTCGGCCCTGCACCACCACTGACCGCTGCTTCGACAAGGAGATCACCATGACCACACCCACCGTCGTGCTCGTGCACGGCGCGTTCGCCGATGCGGCCAGCTTCGCCGCCGTCCTCCCCGCCCTGCTCGACGCCGGTCTGCAGGTCGTCGTGCCGGCAGTGCCCAACAGGAGCCTGGAGGGCGATGCCGCGTACATCGCCTCTGTCGTCGGTCAGATCGCCGGCCCTGTCCTGCTGGTCGGACACTCCTACGGCGGCGCCGTCATCACCGTCGCCGGTGTCGCGGACAACGTCGTCGGCCTGGTCTACCTGGCCGGGTACGCCCTGGAGGAGGGCGAGAGTCTCGGCGAGCTGCAGGGACGGTTCCCCGACTCCCCGCTGGCGGGCGCTCTCGTCTACCGGCCCTACCCGGCACCCGGGGGGGCCGAAGGCACCGATGTCTACGTCGACGTCGACCAGTTCCCGGCGATCTTCGCCGATGGGGTCGACCTGGGCCTCGCACGGGTGCTCGCGGTGTCCCAGCGTCCGCTGGCCGGGGCCGCGTTCGGCGAGCCGGCCTCAGCGGCGGCGTGGAAGACCACGCCGTCCTGGGGTCTGGTCGCCACCGCGGACAAGACGATCAACCCGGATGTCGAGCGCTACGGCTACTCCCGGGCGGGGATGCGCGTCCGCGAGGTCGACTCCTCGCACCTGGTCATGCTGGCCCAGCCCCAGGCCGTCATCGAGCTGATCACCGAGGCCGTGCGGGCCACGTCGTCCTGAGCGCACCTGGCATGCTGGGGAGCGGCACGAGGGCGTACCGACCACGTCCACCAGTGCCCGGACCGGGGTGACCGCGTGACCGTTCTGCTCGACACCGAGCACGTAGCCCCGCAGGAGCGTGCCGACGCACTCCACAGCCTCTACTCCGACGAGCATCCGCGGCGGCGCGTCGCCATCGACGGCTACCCGATCCGCCATCGGGCGGAGAGGGTCGTCCTCGGCTCGGACGTCCAGATCCTGCGGAGCGGGGGCAGCGCCCTCCACATCCTCCGCACCCGCCAGGAGGTGCGCGAGGACGCGCCCGAATTCGTCGCGATCGGTCTCCGGCGGCGCGGGACCGGACTGATGGCGGTGGACGACTCCCACACCGAGCTCCCGGTGGGGCAGCTGAACTGCGTCGACATGACCAGCCCTTATCGGCTCATGCACACGTCCGCGCACGTGCACGACGTGCTCATCATGAGCAACCAGACCGCCGGTGTCTCGGTGGACGTGGTCCGGAGGGCCCGCACAGAGCTCCGGAGCAGTCCCGTCTACGACCTGATGGTGACCCACCTGGGTCGGCTCTTCGCGGCGGTCGGCAACCTGACGCCGGCGACGCAGGCGATCACCGGACAGTCGACCGTCCTGCTGGCTCGCGCACTGCTCCTCTCGGCAGCATCGGGCGCCGACGGTCACGGGGCCCTGACGGACTCCCTCGAGGTCCAGATCACGACCTACCTCGATCTGCACCTCCACCAGCCAGACCTCACCGTCGAGAAGGTGGCGGCCGTTCACCACATCTCGCCGCGTCACCTCTACGCCGTCTGGTCCCGCACGGGACAGTCGGAGACCCCGGCCGGCTGGATCCTCAGCCGGCGGCTGGAACGCGCGCGTCACCAGCTGAGCGGCCAGCGGTCGACCCGGATCTCCGAGATCGCCCGGGCCAACGGCTTCCGCGATGCCAGCCACTTCAGTCGTCGATTCCGGCAGCGGTACGGGGTCTCGCCGCGGGAGTGGCGGGCGGCCCAGTAGCCGGCCACCCAACGTGACGGTCGATCAGGTGGTGCCGCCGCGCCCGCTGGCGACGGCACCGCCGAACCGGCTGCATCGCGCGAGACTCCCCGCGCTGCACACAGTTGTGGTCAAGGAATCTGCGGCTGAAGCTCTGATACCACCGGCGCCGAACGGGGCATCCGGATCAAGATCACCGCGACCACCAGGAGCCAGCCGCACCAGAGCACGTAGCCGACGAAGTTGGTCAAGCTGGCCCATCCCAGCAGCGGGACCGCGACACCGGTCGCGATCAACGCCGCGGCCAGCAGACCCACCCGGGCGAGCCACCGGGGCAGACCCTTGCGGCGGAGGGCGACCACCACCAGGGCGGTGAAGGTGGCGGTGAGGGCGTAGCCCAGAGTCTCCCCGACCGCGGTGCCGAGAACCGTGTGCCAGAAGGAGAAACGCTCGACTGCGGCGGCGCGCTCGGAGGCGTAGGTGGCCTGGTCGCTGAGCACCGGCACCAGTGTCAGCCAGCGTTGCAGCCCGGCCACCTGGACGATGGCTGCGGCGATCCCGGTGACTGCGATCGCTCGACCGAGTCGTCCCCCGGTCAGCCGGCCGAGCCAGACACCGGCAGGGGCCATCAGGGCGGCACTCACCACCAGGACCCCGAACCAGAGCATCACCGCACCCTGGTGCGCGCGGAACACGGTCAGGATGTCGGCGGGTGGCTCGGCCAGGATCTGTGGGTAGGAGAACACCGAGCCGAGGGCGGTGAAGCCGGCGATCGCCAGCAGGGCGGCCAGCCCGAGCGCGATGCCCGCGCGACGGGCGGTGCCGGCGGGCCCGGTCGTGGCGGGCTCAAAGGTGGGCGCAAGAGTCATGATCATCTCCGGATGTCGTTGTGGAATGAGGATGTCGATGGGTGCCGGGACTCGGCGACGGTCGCGGTCAGCTCGTCGCGAAACCAGTCCAGGGTGATCGCGAGGGCTTCGGGCAGCGGTGTCGCCCGACCTGCGAACGCGGTCCGGAAGGCGCTGTCGTCGACCACCCACGGCTCGCTGAACTGGTAGAGCGTGTGGCGGTACTCCCGCAGCTCGGGCAGAAACGTCCCGAGCAGTCGGAGGGTGGAGCGGCCGGCAGCCAGCAACCGTGACGGGCGTCCGGCCAGCTGGCAGATCCGCTCGATGATCCGGCGGGTGGTCCACGGCGCTGCCACCGGGAGGTGCCAGACGCGTCCGACGGCGTCGGCAGCCGTGCCGAGGGTGATCAACCCGGCTGCGACGTCGGGGGTGTAGGAGTAGCTGTGCGGGGTGTCGGGATCGCCCATCACCTGCACCCGGCCGCCCTTCAGCGCCGGACCGAAGACGGACTGACCGAGGGCGGAGCGGGTGGCGCCGGGTCCGAAGTAGTCGGAGGCACGGCCGATGGCCACCTCGACGCGACCCGCACGGTGGGCCTCTAGCA
This sequence comes from uncultured Actinomycetota bacterium, assembly GCA_963794405.1. Taxonomy (GTDB): domain Bacteria; phylum Actinomycetota; class Actinomycetes; order Propionibacteriales; family Propionibacteriaceae; genus Microlunatus. The sequence continues at coordinate 271,510 of CAWCDP010000009.1, read as the reverse complement.
GCTCGTCGGTCATGGCGGCCCGGGTCGCCGACTTGGCCGACGTCGGGTTCGGTGGGGTCGACTCCACCAACCGCCGGCCGTGGGCCGGGCCGTACGCGTAGAGGTTGTCCAGCACGACCAGGCGTGCCCCGGCCCGTGCGGCTCCGGCCAGCACGCCACGTTGCAGGGGCGGGAACTCCGTCGTCCAGCGGTCGTAGTGGACCGCGTTGAGGCAGAAGTAGACGACGTCGGCGTCGACGCAGATCTCCGTCGTGGCGGAGGCGTCGGTGGCGTCCGCCCCGATCGTCTCGGCCCCCGAGGGACTGCCCCGACCGCTCCGGTTCACCGCCACCACCTGCTCACCGCGGGCCACCAGCCCGGCGATGACGGCCCGGCCGATCTGACCGGTCCCGAAGACCACGTGGCGGCTCATCGGGTCGCCCTAGCGCCGCGGTCGGGTGCGGAACCGTGATCACCGGTCCGAAGGACCAGGGGGAGGACCGCGGTGAGAGCGGCGACCGTGACGGCGCCGGCCGACCCGAAGACGGTGAACTGCTCGCCGACGGCGACGCCGATCAGGGTGGTGACGGTCCAGCCGACGGCCCACACGGCGGCCAACCAGAGCGGCCACGCGAGCGCCCGGCGGCCGATCTGGGGCCACAGCAGGAGCGCTTGCGCCACGCCGATCGTCGCACCGCAGATGAGGCCCTGCAGCTGGAGGTCGCGGAGGGTGGTGCCGAAGCCGACGATCGACGCTGCAGCGGCGAGTCCGAGGCTCAGACCGGCAGCCGTGGCGAGCGCCCAGGCCAGGGCCGCACGCCCTCGCAGGCGCAGCGCCCAGGCCTGCACCGCGCCGAGGACCAGGCCGGTCAGCAGACCGCCGACCGCCGCCGTCGGGAGACTGTCGACCGAACCGACGATAGTCAGGGCGAGCAGCCCGCCGAGCGGATACCCGGCGAAGGAGACCAGCCAGCGCGCCACGGTGCGGGCCTGGGACGGGGGTGCCGAGCTGCGAGGGTCGGCGGTGGTGACGGTGGACATGGATTCTCTCTTTCTGGTGGGACGGAAGATGGCGCCGATCAGGGGTGCCGGGCGGCGACCCAGGCGGCCAGGACGTGGTCGGGGTGCTCCGAGAGGTGCTCGCGCACGAGAACGGCGAACAGCTCGTCGAGCCCGCGGAGGTGGGCGTCGGCGAGCGCGACGAGCTGGCGTTCGCGCGTCGTGCGTGCGGCGGCGCACGCTCGGGAGAGGTGTCTCCGGTCCCCGGACGCCACGGCCGCCGCCACCAGCAGCGCCGGATCGTCACGGTTCGGGGCGAGAGCGACGACCCGAGCCGTGGCCACCGGGTCGCCGGCGATCACGAGCGAGACCAGCTCGGCCTCGTTGCCGCCGGGTCCCCGTTCGGTCGAGCGACGGTCGGGGCCGGGTCCGGAGGTGAGCACGGCTCCACCGTCGCCCCCTCCGCTGACGCCTCGCTGACGGCGGCTGACGGACGGCCGATCCGGGCCTACGCTCGGAGTCGTGCTCACCGTCGGGGTGCTCGGTCCGGTCGAGGCGTACCGGGACGGTGCACCGACGGCCTTGCCGGCGGGCAAGACGACCGAGCTGCTGGCCCGTCTGGCGATGGACGTGGGGCGGCCCGTACGCGTGGACACCCTGGTCGAGGATCTCTGGGGCGAGCCGACGGCGCGCAACACCCTGCAGTCGAAGGTGTCGGCCCTGCGACGGGCCATCGGTCGGGAGCTGGTGGTGGGCACAGGCGACGGCTACCGGCTGGCTCTGCCGCCGGACGCGGTCGACGCCGTGGAGCTGGTCACCCTGGCCGCGGCCAGTGCCGCCACCACGGCCGCCGACCCGACGACAGCGCTCGCCGCGGCCCGGGCGGGGCTCGCGCTGTTCCGCGGCGACGTGCTCCCCGAGCTGGGGGACTGGGCAGCCCCGCACCGCGCCCGCCTGGACGAGGTCCGCCTGACACTGCTGGAGCGGGTGCTGGCCGGCCGGGTGGATCTCGGCGCCGGCGGCGAGGTGGTGGCGGAGCTGGAAGCCCTGGTCGCCGAGCATCCTCTGCGGGAGGGTCTGTGGGCGATCTTGATCACCGCGCTCTACCGGGCCGGGCGGCAGGCCGACGCACTGGCCGCGTACCGACGGGTGCGTCGTCTCCTCGACGAGGAGCTCGGTGTCCAGCCCGGACCGCAGCTGCGCCGGCTGGAGGAGCAGATCCTCCGCCAGAGCCCTCGGCTGGTGACCGACAGGGGTCGGGGCGCCACCCCACCGGGCAACCTGCCGCCGCCGGCCGGGCCGACGGTCGGCCGGGACCAGGACCGGGTGCAGGTGCTGTCGGCGTTCGCCGGAGCTCGGGTGGTGACGATCCTGGGTCCCGGTGGGGTGGGCAAGACCAGACTCGCCCTGGAGGTCGCCCAGCAATGGGATCCGCCCCCGGGCGGCGTCTGGCTGATCCGCCTCGACGGGGTCGATCCGGCGGCGGATCTGACCGCGGTCGTGGCCGAGACGTTGCGCGTGGTCGGCGGTCCGCCGGCGCTGTACGACCGGCTCGCGGGCGCCGATTCCGTCCTGGTGCTGGACAACTGCGAGCACCTGGTGGGCGCGGCGGCCGACCTGGTCGAGTCGCTCCTCGCAGTGGCCCCGCGGCTTCGGGTGCTGGCCACGAGTCAGGCGCCCCTCGGACTGGCCGAGGAGCACCAGCACCTGCTGGCGCCACTGGCTCCGCGGGAGTCGGTCGTGCTGTTCGAGCAGCTCGCGCGGCAACGGCGAGCGGGACTCGTGCTGGACACCGACGCCCGGCTCGCGGCCCAGGAGATCTGTCGCTCACTCGACGGTCTGCCGCTGGCGATCGAGCTGGCCGCCGCACGGACCCGGTCGCTGTCGGTCCGCGACATCGCCCGGCGACTCGATGACCGGTTCGGCCTGCTCCGCGATCCGAGCAGCTCTCGACCGGAGCGGCGCCGAGCCCTGGCTGGTGCCATCGGGTGGAGCTACGAGCTGCTCTTTCCCGATGACCAACGTGCTCTCTGGGCGATGTCCTGCTTCGTCGGCAGCGCCCCACTCGACGGCATCGAGTGGGTGCTCTCAGCGCTGGAGGTGCCCGCCGAGGCAGTGGCCGACACGATCGGCCGCCTGGTGGACCGATCGCTGGTGATGGCCGAGGACGTCGAGTCCGGCGGGCTGCGCTACCGGCTGCTCGACAGCATCCGGCTGTACGCCGCCGACCGGTTGCGCGAGAGCGGTCGAGAACGGGCCGCGCTCGCCGCGCACGCCGAGTGGTGCGGGCGGTTGGCGGCGTGGTGCGAGGCCCACGTCCGCAGTGATCGGCAACCCGACTGCCTGGCGATCGCCCGGGCGGAACGCGCCAACGTCGACGCCGCGCTCCGGTGGTGCGCGGAACGGGACCCGGTGCGGGGGGCCCGGATCGCGGTCGACTTCGGCTGGACCTGGGTGGTGCTGGGCGACGGCACGGCCGGAGCTGCTCGCCTCCGCAACGCTCTCTGCGCGGCGAGTCCGGCCCGCGACCTCGCCACCGGCCGGCTCCTGGTGGCGTGGCTGGAGGCGTCGGCCGGGAACGTGCAGCTCGCCCAGCACGATCTGGATGGCGCTCGTGGGTTGGCCGTCGATCTCGCCGATGACGTGCTGGTCGCCGATGTCGAACGACACCAGGCGTTCCTGGCCATCCAGGAGGGCCGGCCCGCGCTGGCCCGCACTGCGGCGGCGGCCGGCCTGGTCAGCTACCGCGCCCACGGACTCGGCTGGTCGACGGCGGCGGTCCTGCTGCTCGGCGCCTACGGGGCGCTGATGGCCGGTGACCTGGACACGGCCGGCCGGGAAGCGGCAGAGGCCGCTGCCATCCTCGAGCAGATCGGCGACGCGTGGGGACAGGTGCACGCGCAGGCCATGCTGGGCGCGGTCGCCCAGGCCGAACACCGTTTCGCCGACGCGGCACGCACCCTGGAGCGGGCGGCCGACACCTCGCTCGCCCTGGGTTTCCTCGGGCAGGCAGCGCTGCACCGGGCAACCCTGGCCAGGGTGCAGCACCGGGCCGGTGATCCCCACGCCGCCGGCTCGTACGAGCGGGCGCTGGAGGCGGCCACGGCCGGTGGTGACGGTCGACTCGCGGCCACCGCCCGGCTGAACCTGGGTCGCCTCCGACGCTCGACGGGTGACACGGAGGCCGCGGTTGCCCTGTGGGAGGAGAACGCGCGCTGGTACGCAGCGGCGGGCGGCGGCGATCTCGCGCTGTTGAACAGCTGCCTGCTGGTGGCCGCCCGCGGCGACCGAGACGCACTGGAGGCCACCTTGTCCGAGGCCGAGCGGGTGTCCGACGTCGAGAGCGAGGTCTACGCCCTCGACGGTCTGGCCGCAGCGGCCGCCGCCGACGGCGACCCGACGGCCGCGGGGTCACTGCTCCGGCGGGCCGACGTACGAGCGGCGAGCATCGGGCACCTGCTGGACGCGAGCGACCGTTTCGACGCCGACGAGGTGAGACGCGAGCTGATCAGGCCTCCGTCTCGGCGGCCCGCTCGTTGAGGTAGCGCTGCTCGGGGATGCTCGTGGCCAGCCGGGCGGCTTCCGCGTACGCGGTCCGCGCCTCCGCCGGTCGGCCCGCGAGGGCGAGCAGGTGCGCCTGCACGGCCGGCAGCCGGTGGCTGTGCCGCAGCTCCCGTGCCGACGCCAGCGGAGCGATCAGCCGCAGACCGGCCTCCGGGCCGTGCACCATCGCCACGGCCACCGCCCGGTTCAGGGTCACCACGGGTCCGGGCGCCTGCTCGGCCAGCATCGCGTAGAGGACCTCGATCTGGGCCCAGTCGGTGTCCTCGGCCCGCGCAGCCTCGGCGTGCACCGCGGCGATGGCGGCCTGCAGCTGGTAGGGACCGACCTGCCCGACCGGCAGCGCCGCCTCGATCAGCGCGATGCCCTCGCGGACGCGACCCCGATCCCACCGGGTCCGGTCCTGCCGGTCGAGGGGGACCAGCGACCCGTCGTGATCGAGCCGCGCGGCCCGTCGCGCGTCCGTCAGCAGCATCAGCGCGAGCAGCCCGCTGATCTCGCCCAGCTCGGGCAGCCGGACGTGCAACCACCGCGTCAACCGGATGGCCTCCTCACTCAGGGACACGTCGTACAGGTCCCGACCGGCGGTGCTCAGATGGCCCTCGGTGAACACCACGTAGAGCACCTGGGTCACCGCGGCCACCCGGTCGGGCAGCTCGCCGGGGGCGAGGGTGGCGAACGGGGCGTCGAGCCGGCGCAACCGGGACTTGGCCCTGCTGATGCGCTGGGCCATGGTGGCTTCGGGCACGAGGAAGGCCCGCGCGATCTGGTCGGTGGTCAAGCCACCGACGGCACGGAGCGTCAGGGCCACCTGACTGGGTCGTGACAGCTCGGGGTGGCAGCAGAGCAGCAGCAGCGCGACCGAGTCGTCCACAGCTCCCACCCCGCCGCCCTGGTCGGCGGCCGGGGAGCGGGTCTCGTCCACCGGCGTGTGCAGCAGGTCGAGTCGCTCGCGCGTGGTCCGGGCCCGCTCGGCCCGCGACTGATCGATCAGCCGGCGTGACGCCACCCTGACCAGCCAGGCGTCGGGCCGGTCGGGGACACCCTCGCTCGGCCACTGCCGGTACGCCGCCAACAGGGCCTCCTGCAGCGCGTCCTCGGCCGCGTCGAAGTCGCCGTACCGCCGCACCAGGGCCGCGAGGACCTGTGGCGCGTGCGCCCGCCACAGGTCCTCGGACAGCTGGCTCTCGCTCATCGCGGCGGGGTCACTGGTCGTCGCCGCCGCCCCACATCGCCGGTCGCAGCTCGACGGTGCCACCGGGCTGGGCGAAGTGAGCGGCGATCTCCTCGGCCCGCTCCCGGGTGGCGCAGTCGATCAGGAAGAACCCGGCCAGCTGCTCCTTGGTCTCCGCGTACGGGCCGTCGGTGGTCACGTGACCCTCGGGTGTCCAGCCGAAGACGGTGGCCGACGCGGGGTCGGCGAGCGCCTCAGCGGTGACGAACTCGCCCGACGCGGTGATCTCCTCCATCAGAGCCTCGAAACCACGGTCCATCTCGGTGTGCAGCTCCGGCGGCAGGGCCCGGCCCTCCTCGGTGAACTGCTGGGTGGGGTGACCCCAGGGCTGGGGGTTGCTGTGGATCAAGATCACGTACTTCATGGCTGACTCCTCGTGCTCGCGGGCTCCGGATGAGCCTGACACCCCGAGGTCGGAGCGGACCAGCCGCGCTCGACATCCCGACCCGCACCGCTCGCGCCGGCGTGACCCGGGGTCGACGTACGGTGATCCGATGGCACGCCCCGTCGAACCGGCCCCCGGTGATCCGGTGGTCCTCGAGCTGCCGTTCCGGGGACGCTGGCAGGCCCGCAACAGCCCGGCGCGCCGGGTGCCGAGCCACGGCACTCACCGGTTCGGGGTGACGTACGCGATCGATTTCGTCGCCGTCGACGGTGCCGGTCGGTCCGCCCCCAGCTCGTGGCGCTCGGTGCTCTCGGTCGAGCCGCCGGAGATCTTCCGCGGCTTCGGGGCACCGATCCTGGCTCCGGCGGCCGGCATCGTGGTGCTCGCCCACGACGGCGAGGACGATCACGTCGCCCGTCGCTCCACGCCGGCCCAGATCCCGTACGCGTTCGGTCAGGTGGCCCGGGTGCGCGCGGGCGCGCCGGCCGTCGCGGGCAACCACGTGGTGCTGGCGATCGGACCGCGAGGGCCCTTCGTGCTGCTGGCCCACCTGCGCCGCGGCACCGTCGAGGTGGCGACCGGCGACCGCGTGGCGACCGGTGAGAGAGTCGGGGGCTGCGGCAACTCGGGCAACAGCACCGAACCGCACGTGCACGTCCAGGTCACCGACTCGGTCGACTGGCCCTCGGCGACCGGACTGCCGATCACCTTCCGTCGCCCGTCCGGGGCGGGGGTCTGGATGCCGGCGGAGGCGGAGATCGTCGACGCCGGCTGACCGCCGCCGGCTCCGCCGCCACGTGATCCGCCGGATCGGGAATGACCGACCGGGGAGCGGGCGTTCAGCCTCGCGTGAGTGTTCCGATCAAGGTCGACGTCTGGTCCGACATCCAGTGCCCCTGGTGCTACATCGGCAAACGCAAGTTCGAGGCGGCTGTCGCCGAGACGAACGCCGACGTGGAGGTCGAGTACCACTCCTTCGAGCTCGCCCCCGACACGCCCGTCGACTTCGACGGCTCCCCGCTGGACTATCTCAGCGAACGCAAGGGCATCGCTCCGGCGCAGGCGCAGACGATGATCGACCGGGTGGTCGGCATCGCCTCAGCGGTCGGACTCGACTACCACTACGAGACCATCCACCAGACCAACACGGTGCTGGCCCACGAGCTGCTGCACCTGGCCAAGGCGCGCGGACTGCAGACCGAGCTGAAGGAGCGGCTGCTCGCCGCCTACTTCGTCGAGGGTCGCCACGTGGGTCGGGTCGACGACCTGGCCGACCTGGCCGCCGAGGTGGGGCTCGACCGTGCAGAGGTGGTGGCTGCGCTCACCGACCACCGGTATCTGGCCGCCGTCAAGGCCGACGTCGCGCAGGCGGCGGCGTACGGCATCAACGGAGTCCCGTTCTTCGTGTTCGACCAGAAGTACGGTGTCTCGGGGGCTCAGGAGACCGAGACCTTCCGGCAGGTGCTGGAGCAGGTCCGGACCGAGTCCGAGCAGACCGTCGCGTGACCGTGTCAGATGGTCGCGCTCCGCGCTCCGCGGTCCTGAGCTCCGCAACGTCTCGCTCGTTCGTCGCGATTCCGTGCGACGAAAAGAGTGTCGCCCAGAATCGCTCCTGCACTCCCGAGAGGCTCCGCTCATGACCGTGTCCGATGGTCGCGCTCCGCGCTCCGCGGTCCTGAGCTCCGCAACGTCTCGCTCGTTCGTCGCGATTCCGTGCGACGAAAAGAGTGTCGCCCAGAATCGCTCCTGCACTCCCGAGAGGCTCCGCTCATGACCGTGTCCGATGGTCGCGCTCCGATCTCCGGGCCGTTCATCACACTCGGCGACCCGGCGACCGCTGACGTGTGCGTCGACGGCTGGTGCGCGCCGGCAGATGACCCTTCGCAGCTGCCGGCCGGCAGCTCGACCATGATCACGATCGAGCCGACCGAGCAGGAGCGGACGACCGGGGTGCTGTCCGAGGAGCATCGGCGGGCGGCCGTCGAGGCGCTGCGGGTGGACGGTCTGGTCGTCCTGGCTGACGTGGTGGACCCGGCGCACCTCGACGTGCTGCACGAGCGGATGATCTCCGATCTGGCGGACCTGCGAGCGCGCCGCGACACCCCGTACAACTGGAACGTCGGCAACCTCCAGCAGGACCCGCCGCCCTTCCCGCCCTACCTGTTTGCCGACGTGCTGCTGAATCCGTTGGTGATCGCCGTGACCTCGGCCCTGCTCGGCCCCGGCTTGAAGAACGTCATGTACGGCGGGAACACCGCGCTGCCCGGCGATCAACGGCAGCCGGTGCACGCGGACACCGGTCACCTGTGGCCGCTGGACGTCCTCGAGGTCGCCCACCCCGCGGCTCAGCTGGTGATCAACGTGGCCACTGTCGACGTGTCGCCGACCAACGGGGCCACCGAGCTCTGGCCGGGCACCCATCGCGAGCTGGGTGTCGGCGTCGGCGACGAGATCACCATCGGCAGCGAGCGGCTGTCCGCCCGCCGCGCCGTGGTGCCGCCCTTCCAGCCGACGGTGCGTCGCGGCAGCGTGCTGATCCGCGACATCCGGCTGTGGCACGCCGGGATGCCCAACACCACCGACGATCCACGGCCGATGATCGCGATGATCCACAGCAGCGGGTGGCTGGCGACCGGCCTGCCGCTGCGCTTCCCGGCCGGCACGGAGGACTTCTTCGCACACCCCGTGCTGACCACCGCGGCTTGCTTCACCGCGGAGCCGATCGACCACATCGCCGCACCGCACGGTTTCGCCTTTCCCGCCGCCGGCGGCTGACCCACTCGCCCGCGCCGGGACCGGGCGGCCTCGACCGGCTCATGCCTGGGCCAGCGCCTCCACCGGTCGGGCCCGGGCGGCCCGCCGTCCGGGCAGCACGGAGGCCAGGGCGCCGGCGATCACCGCGACCGCGACGACGACCGCCGTCTGCGATCCGGAGACGGCGAACCGGGTCTCGGCGAACCCTCCCTCGGCCGCCATCGCGGCGGTGCCGATCATCCCGAAGACGATCCCCGCGAGCACGCCGACCCCGGCTCCGATCAGGGCGAGCAGCACGGCCTCGGCGGCCAGCATCCAGCGCAGCTGACGGCGCTGCAGACCGAGGGCGCGGAGCAGCGCCGACTCCCGACCGCGCTCGATCACCGAGAGCGCCAGCGAGTTCCCCATCCCCACCAACGCGATGACCACGGCCACCCCGGTCAACGCGGTCGCGATCTGCAACAGCACGTGGAGCACGCTGGTGATCGCCGCGACCTCCTTCAAGGAGCCACCGATCTCGAGGCGGGGATACTCGGCGGCCACGGTGCGGACGGCGGACATCACGCCGGCGGCGTCGGCACCGGGCCGAGCGCCGGCCCACACCGCCGTGATCGGCGCGGCCGGCGCGATCCGCTCCAGCGTCTGGGTGGTGATCACCAGCGAGCCGGCATCCGCGACGTCGCTGGCCCGCAGCACGAACGGCTCCGTCCTGGCTCCGACCCGGACGTCGATGCGGTCACCGTCGCCCTTGCCCAGCATCTCCAGGGTGAACGGATGGGCCAGCGCGGTGTCCCCGTCCAGCCCGCCGAGTCCGGTCGCGACGACCGAGCCGGCCGCCACCCCCAGACCGTCGAGCCGGACCGAGGCGTCGCCGACGTTCGCGAGCGCTGAAGGCACCTCGATCGCGGCCCGAACACCGTCGAGCTCGCGGATCCCGGCGACGACGTCGGTGGGCAGCACTCCGGAGGGCGTACGGACGATGACGTCGACCGGGAACTCGTGCTGGACGGACGCCCGGGTGCTGCTCTCCACGCTCGCGGCCCCGACCTGGAGGGTGACGATCAGACCCACGCCCAGCATCAGCGAAGCGCACACCGCAGCCGCCCGGGACGGATTACGCACCGTGTTGGCGGCAGCCAGCCGCAGACTCGGACGACTCCGCTGCAGCAGTCGGGCCACGCCGCGGAACACCGGTGGCAGGTAGACGGGGGCCAGACCGATCACGGCGGCGGCCAGCAGGGCCGATCCCGCGACGCTGACAACCAACGTCCCGCTGCCGTGGTGGATCAGAGCGACGGCGACCGTCGCGGCTCCGACGAGTCCCAAGCCGCCGCCCACGAGGGAGCGGACCAGACCCGATCGGCGGGCGGTCGTCACCTCGGCCACGGGTCGGAGCGCGTCCAGGGGACTGACCACCATGGCGCGACGAGCGGGGGCCAGCGCAGACACCAGGGTCACCCCGAGCCCGACCATCGCGGCCAGCAGCAGTGGTAGCGGGCGCAGCGTCGGACCGGCGGTGAGCGAGCCGGAGATCGCCGCACCCGCGGTGGCGATGACGATGCCCAGACCGAGACCGAGAGCGGCTCCCAAGGCGCCGACTGCGAGCGCCTCCAGCAGCAGGGCGCGGCGGACCTGCGAACGGGTCGCCCCGATCGCGCGCAGCAACCCGATCTGACGACGACGCTGGGCGACGACGATGCCGAAGATGTTGCTGATGATCATGGATCCGGCCAGCACCGCGATGCTGCCGAAACCGAGCAGCAGATAGCGGATCACGTCGACTCCGCCGGTCAGGCCCTCGAGCTGCTGAGCGGCCAGGGCTCGGGACGTGATCACCTCGGTCTCGGCGGGAAGTCGTCGCTGCAACGAGGTGGCGAGGGTCTCGGGATCCACCCCTGAGCGGGCGATGACCAGGTACTCGACGGTCGCGCCGGCCAGCAGCGGCGACGTCACCGTCACCACGCCGCTGCTCTGCAGGTCCGCGAACAGCGAGGCCGACTCGTCGACCAGCCCGACGATGCGGAGGTCGCGACGACCGTCCCGTCCGTCCGCAGCGGCGGTCTGCACCCGTACGGTGTCGCCGGTCCCGACACCGGACCGGTCGGCGGTCTCGGCGCCCAGCGCGATCTCGTCCGGTCCCTCCGGCCAGGCACCGTCCTGCAGCGTCATCCACCGCAGCCGGGGGTCCTGGGGGAGCGAGCTGAGCTGCAGCAGCCCCTGCTGGTCACCGGCGCTGAAGTCCAGCCAGCTGGATCCGGAGCGCTCGACGGTCTCCACCCCAGCGGTGTGGGCGATCACCGGGCCGAGGTCTCGATCGTCGACCGGCCGCACCACGACGCTGCCGCCCGCGGTCCGGGCGGCGACGGAACGTTTGAGCGACGCGGCCTGGGTGTCGATGAAGACGAGGCTGGCGACGATGAACCCCACACTCAGGGCGACGGCGAGGAGAACGCCGAGCAACCGGGTGGGGTGGGCTCTGACCTCGGCCAGCGTGGTGCGCAGCACCTCAGACACCCACCTGGGTGAGCTCGACGCGGATCGACGCCGCGTCCGGGTGATCGAGATCGCCGACCAGCCGACCGTCGTTGATCAACAGCGCGCGGTCGGCGTAGGCCGCCGCTCCGGCGTCGTGGGTGACCATCACGATCGTCTGGCCGAGCTCGCGGCTGGCCATCCGGAGCTGCGAGAGCAGCGCCTGACCGTTCACCGAGTCGAGCGCCCCGGTGGGTTCGTCGGCGAAGATCACCGCCGGCTCGGTGATCAGCGCCCGGGCGATGGCGACCCGCTGCTGCTGACCACCGGACAGCTCGCTCGGTCGGTGCTGCAGTCGGTCGCTGAGCCCCAGCGACGTGCACACCCGAGACAGCCGGTCCTCGTCCACGTCCCGGCCCGCGAGGTCCAGCGGCAGCACGATGTTCTGTCGTGCGGTCAGTGTGGGCAGCAGGTTGAACGACTGGAAGACGAAGCCGACGCGGTGTCGGCGCAGCAGCGTCAGCTCGGTGTCCCGCATCCGGCTGATCTCGTGCCCGCCGAGGAACACGCGCCCGTCGGTGATCGTGTCCAGGCCGGCCATGCAGTGCATCAGGGTCGATTTGCCCGAGCCCGACGGCCCCATGATCGCGGTGAAGCTGCCGGTGGCGATGGCCACGCTGATCCCGTCCACGGCGCGTACGGCCTGGGGTCCGGACCCGTACGTCTTGACCAGGTTCAGCGTGCTGACCGCGATGGTCGCGGGCTGGGTGGAGGGCTCTGTGGCGGACGCGATGGTGTTCATGGGTCCAGCCTTCAGGTCCCACCTGGACGCCCGCATCGGAGCAGGGTCGTCGATCGGAGCCGGGTGATCATCCCGAGGTCGGACCCGACGATGATCATCGGCAGGGCATGATCACTCGCGCCAGCGGGATGATCATCGCGACCGCGGTGCGAGACCCGTCTCGTACGCGAACAGCACCAGGCCGACCCGATCACGGACGGCCAGCTTCGACAGCAGCCGCCCGATGTGGGTCTTCACCGTTCCCTCGGCCAGGTGGAGGCGTTCGCCGACCTCGGTGTTGGACGCCCCGTCGGCGATCTCGACCAGGACGTCGATCTCGCGATCGGTGAGCACGGCCAGGCGAGGGTCCGGGCCGGCTGATGCCGTCGAGGTGGGCAGGGAGGGCAGGACGTGGTCGAGCAGCCGACGGGTGGCGCTGGGGGCCACCACGGCGTCGCCGGCGGCCACACTGCGGATCGCCGACAGGAGCTCGGCCGGCCGCGCGTCCTTGAGCAGGAAGCCGCTGGCGCCGGCCCGCAGCCCGGCATAGACGTACTCGTCCAGATCGAAGGTGGTCAAGATCAAGATCTTGGGCGGCCGGAGCCGTGCGGTCAGCTGCCTCGTCGCCTCGACCCCGTCCATCCGGGGCATCCGGATGTCCATCAGGACGACGTCGGCGGCGGTGCGCTGCAGGGCATCGACCGCCTGCTGACCGTCACCCGCCTCGCCGACCACCTCCAGGTCGTCCTCGGCCTCGATCAGCAGCCGGAAGCCGCCGCGGACGAGGGCCTGGTCGTCGACCAGGAACACCCTGATCATTCCCCGCTCCCCGGGGCGGAACGGGCGGCTGCGTCGTCCGACGTCAGCGGCAGGGAGGCGCGGACCGTGAAGCCGCCGCCGGGCCGCGGCCGGGCGTCCAGGGTGCCGTGCAGCAGGGCGACCCGCTCGCCCATGCCGCGCAAGCCGTGACCGAGGGTCGGCGACCCGTCGGCCGACCCTCCTGCCGCGGCTCCGCGTCCGTCGTCGGTCACCTCGATCTCGATCGTCTGCGAGGTGTAGGCGACAGTCACCCGCGCGGCGGCCAGCGGCCCGGCGTGCTTGATCACGTTGGTGAGCGACTCCTGGACCACCCGGTAGGCGGTGAGCCCGAGGGCCGGTGACACCGGTGGCGCCGCACCGAAGGTGGTCAGCTCGAACCGCTCACCCGAGCGGGCCACCAGCTCGGCGATGTCCTCGACGCCGGGGGACGGGAGATAGCTGGGGTCGGTCTCTCCGCCGCGCAGCAGGTCGACGATGCGTCGCATCTCCGCCAGCGAAGCGCGTCCGGTCTCCGCGATCGTGTCCAGCACCTGCGCGCCGACCTCCGGTCGCTTGAGCACCACGGCTCGACCGCCCTCGGCCTGCACGACGATGACCGACAGCGAGTGGGCCACGATGTCGTGCAGCTCGCGGGCGATCCGACTTCGCTCGTCGGTCGCGGCCGCGCGAGCCCGCTGCTCCTGCTCGGACTCCTGGAGGCGTCGGCGTTCCGACGCTGCCCGGCTCTGCTGCTCGTCGGCTTCCAGCCGTTCTCGCAGTCGACGGCCGAGCAGGTACGCGCCGGCCACGATCGCTGCACAAGCAGTGGCGGTGACGGCGAACGCCGGGGCGGCAGCGGCGCCGATCCCGGTCCATCGAGCCGCCCCGATGACGGCCCCGGCCAACCCTGCCCAGAGCGCCGCCGTGCCCCCACTCGGCTTGCCGTAGCGGGCGACGGCGTACACGATCATCGGCACGACCACGATGCTCAGGGTCGGGCTCGTCAGGTAGTACGCCTGCCCGAGCGCCGCCACCGTCGCCACCCCGAGTGCGAGCATCGGGTGACTGCGCCGGACCAGCAGTGACGAGGTCAGCAGGAACGACAGGGCCTGGGCGTCGCGGCCCTGGGAGTCGGCGGCGGTGGCCACGCACAGCACGGTGACCACCGCGGCGAGCAGGAAGTCGAACACCCAGCGGGGGTCGCGGACGAACGGCAGGCTGGGACTGGTCATGACCGCGTCAGCCTAGGCGGGGGAGGCCGGCCCCGCATCGGACCACGGTCTGATCGATCTCGACCGGAGTCTTCAGCCCGACGCCGTACGGCACCTCCCCGTCCTGACCTCGGTGAGAACTCCGCAGAAGATTTCTCGCTCCACCATGTCGAGAACGTCCGGGCTCGTTCGAGAGACAGGTGACGGCGCTCATCCGGAACGCCCAGCACCCAGGAGCTCGACATGTCGACCCTCACGTCCCGTACCCGCTCGACCGGCGCGGACAGCCGCCCGGGCACCGCGTCCCTGCTCGCCGCCGGAGTCGTCGCCGGGCCGCTCTACGTCACGGTCTCGCTGGCCCAGGCGCTCAGCCGGCCCGGGTTCGACCTGACCCGCCATCCGTGGAGCGCCCTGGCCAACGGCGACCTCGGTTGGATCCAGGTGACCAACCTGATCGTCACCGGCGTCCTGGTGATCGTCTTCGCCATCGGACTGGGTCGGGTGCTGACCCAGAGTCGATGGAGTGGTCAGGGCCGGGACGCAGCCACCCGCTGGGCTCCTCCGTTGATCACCGTCTACGGCGCGAGTCTGGTCGTGGCCGGCATCTTCCGGGCCGATCCGGTGGCCGGTTTCCCGGTCGGTACGCCGGCCACCACCACCATGATCAGCGGGCACGGGATGGTCCACCTGATGGCCGGCGCGGTCGGCTTCCTGTGCCTGACCGCGGCCTGCCTGCTGCTGGCCCGCCGGTTCGCACCCGCCAGCCGCGCGTGGGCGGTGTGGACCGCCGGCGCCGGCATCGTCTTCCTGGGGGCGTTCGTCGGCATCGCCTCCGGAGCGGGCAGTCGCGCCACCATCGTGATCTTCGTAGCGGCCGTGCTGATCATCTGGACCTGGTTCACCACCTTCGCGCTGCACCTGCTGCGGTCCTCCCACTGACACCGCTCACGCCCACCTCGTACGCTCACCACGCCCCCTCGAAGGAGACGACCATGCGTTATCTCGTCCTGCTCAGCACTGTCACCACACCCGACACCCCGCCCCCGCCGGACCTCTTCGAGGCGATCCTGCAGCTCGGAGCGGAAGCCACCGCAGCCGGTGTGCTGCTCGACCAGTCCGGGTTGCTGCCGTCCAGCGAAGGCGCGCTGGTGTCCCTCCGCCAAGGCGACATCCACGTGTCCGACGGGCCGTTCGCGGAGTCCAAGGAGATCATCAGCTACGCGCTCTACGACACCCGGACACGGGCGGAGGCGGTCGAGTGGACCGAGCGCTTCCTCCGAGCGCACCGCGAGCTGTGGGTCGGCTACGAGGGTGAGGCCCGGGTGCTGTCGCTGTTCACCCCGCCGCCCGGTGCTGACGGGTCCTGAGCCGCCGGATGGCCGCCGAGGCCGACGACGTCCGGCGCCGACTGGAGACCGTCTGGCGGATGGAGCTCCCGGCGCTCGTGGCGATGGTGACGCGGATGGTCGGCGACCTGGCCACCGCGGAGGACGTGGTGCAGGACGTCTCGATCGTCGCGCTCGAGCAGTGGAGGAGGGACGGCATGCCGCGAGATCCGGCTCCCTGGCTGCGCGCCACCGCCAAGCACCGGGCGATCGACGTCGTCCGTCGCCGGCAGCGGACCACGGTGGTCGTGGAGCGGGCGGGGCGCGAGGTTGAGCGGCGAACACCACCCCCGGAGCTCGCTGACGAGGTCCTTCCTCATCCGGTCAGCGACGACCTGCTGCAGCTCCTCTTCCTGACCTGTCATCCGGCTCTGACCCGCGACTCCCAGGTGGCCCTGACCCTCCGGCTGTTCGGTGGTCTGTCCAGTGCCGACATCGCCCGAGCGTTCCTGGTGCCCGAGTCCACCGTCGCGCAACGGATCTCCCGGGCCAAGCGGGCCCTGCGCGACGCCTCGGCCGAGCTGGCGATGCCGCCCACCGACCAGCTGGTCGTACGGGTGGCCGCCGTCAGCGAGGTCATCTACCTGATCTTCAACGAGGGGTACGCCGCCACGGTCGGCCCCGACTGGACCCGACCCGATCTGTGCGCCGAGGCCGTTCGGCTCGGCCGCATCCTGGCTGCGCTGGTGCCGGGGGAGTCGGAGCCGCTGGGGCTGTCCGCGTTGATGCAGCTGCACGCCTCGCGGCTGCCGGCCCGGATCGATGCGGCGGGGCGGCCGGTGCTGTTCGCCGATCAGGACCGGAGGCGCTGGGACCGCTTGCTCATCCGTCAGGGACTCGCCGCGCTGGACCGGGCCGTCGCCCTCGGCGGAGCGCTGCGTCCGTACGCCCTGCAGGCCGCCATCGCCGCCTGCCACGCTCGCGCGCAGACGGACGGCGACACCGACTGGAACCGGATCACCGCGCTCTACACGGTGCTGGCGCACGTGGCGCCGTCGCCGGTCGTCGAGCTCAACCGCGCCGTCGCCGTCGGTCGGTCCCACGGTGCCGCTGCGGGTCTGGCGATCGTCGACCGGATCGCCGCCGCGGGCCAGCTCGCGAGCTACCCGCAGCTGCCGGCCGTCCGGGCCGATCTGCTCGAACGCGATGGTCGACCGGCCGCAGCGGCGGCCGCGTACCGGCGGGCCGGCGAGCTCACCCGGAACGAGGGCGAGCGCTCGATCTTCCTGACCCGGGCGGCCGCTCTCGAGATCGACTGACCAGCGCCGTCGGGCCGGTCACCCGCCCGAGGCTCGGCCCAGGTTGCTGATCACGCTGATCGCCGCCGCCACGGCGAACACGATCAGCGGGTAGAACCCGATCACCCACCGGACCGGACGGCTGCGGGCGATCAGACCGGTGACCAGGCCGGCCAGCAGGAACGGGACCATGACGGCTCCGGCGGTCTCGGGGTTCAGGTCCCCTCCGGTGCCGATCAGCGCCACGATCAGGATCAGCAGGTAGAAACCGCCCGCGAAGGCGAACGACCAGGCGAACGCGCGCGGGTTGGCGCGATAGGGCTCCCACAGCGGCCAACCCGGCGGCGGTGGTCCCCAGCTGGGGTCAGGCTGCCAGCCGGCGGGTGGGACCCAGCCGCGTGGCGCCGTGGGCCAGTTCGGTGGGGGATTGAAGCGTTGAGCCAGAGCCATCGGGTCAGCGTTCCACTCGCCTGGGTCAGCGCCGCGATCCGAGGCGGCTCCGCGGGCCCGGACCTGCGCAGCTCACGTCTTCGATGACGGAGCGCTTACGGTTCGCGTCAGGAGCCTCCCGCCAGCACCCGCCACGTTGTGGAACCGCCCGTCCCGACGCAGGATGGGCGCATGACCCAGACGGCGCGTCGCGCCGAAACCCCCGCTGCCGCCGGTCCCGACCCGCGGTCGGCCCCCCGCGGACGCTGGGCCCTGGTGTGCGGTGTCGTCGGAGGCCTTGCCGGCATGGCCGTCGCCGACCTGGTCGCCTTCGTGGTCGCGCCGAGCGGCGCTCCGGTGCCCGCCGTCGGTTCCATGATCATCAACCTGCTGCCGGCGGGCATGGTCAACTGGGGCAAGGAGACCCTCGGCACGGCGGACAAGCCGGTGCTGTTGGCGATCATCGTGCTCGGCGTGCTGGCCCTGTGCGGTCTGGCGGGTCGCCTGGAGCAGCGGAGACCGTACGGCGGTGGGCTCGTGTTCGCCGCCATCGCAGCCGTGGGCCTGATCGCCGTGCTGACCGGCGGTCAGCCATCGCTCCGCGGGATCGTCCCGACCATCCTCGGTCTGCTCGCCGGGTATCTGCTGCTGCGCGCGCTGGTCGCCCGACTCGTTCACTGGTCGACCGTTGCCGCCAGGCCGGACACCGACGGCGCGGTCCTGGCCCGCCGCACCTTCTTGATCTGGACCGGGGTCGCGGCGGCCGCCGCCACGGTCGGGGCGGTGGCCGGTCGGATGCTGGTCGCCACGGCGGGCGCGGTCGAGGACGCGCGTGCGCGCTTCCGGCTGCCGACAGCGACGCGTCGGGACCCCGTGCCCGCCGGCGCTGAGCTCGGTGAGCAGGGGTTGTCGCCGTACGTGACCGCGAACGACGACTTCTATCGCATCGACACCGCCCTGCAGGTGCCGGTCCTGGCGGCCGAGGACTGGTCTCTGAAGATCACGGGCATGGTCGACAAGGAGATCTCGATCAGCTTCGCGGACCTGATCGCCATGCCTCTCGTCGAGCACGTGGCCACACTGACCTGCGTGTCGAACGAGGTGGGCGGTGACCTGATCGGCAACGCCGTCTGGCTGGGCCTGCCGATCCGCCAGCTGCTCGCCCAGGCCGGACCGCAATCGGGCGCGGACATGGTGCTCTCGACCAGCGAGGACGGCTGGACCGCGGGCACCCCGTTGGCGGCCCTGACCGATCCCGACCGGCCGGCCCTGCTCGCGGTGGGCATGAACGGGGAGGCGCTGCCGATCGAGCACGGCTATCCCGTCCGCATGGTCGTACCGGGCCTGTACGGCTACGTGTCGGCCACCAAGTGGGTGCGGGAGCTGAAGGTCACCACGTTCGCCGAGGACCAGGGCTACTGGACCCCGCTCGGCTGGTCGGCGCTGGGCCCGATCAAGACGGGATCCCGCATCGACGTGCCCCGCAAGCGGACCGTGCCGGGCGGGACGGTCGTGGTGGCGGGCGTGGCCTGGGACCAGCACACCGGCATCGCCAAGGTCGAGGTGGGCATCAACGGCGACTGGCGGGAGGCGGAGCTCGCCGAGGTCACCGGACCGGACACCTGGCGACAGTGGCGCTACCGCTGGGACGCGGCCCCGGGCAATTACGACGTCGCCGTCCGGGCCACCAACGCCGACGGGAAGCAGCAGACCGCCGATCTCGCGGCTCCCGCTCCCGACGGCGCCACCGGCTGGCACACGATCACCGTCATCGTCGACTGACGCCGCGCCCCGACCCCTCCTGGCGCGCCGGACCGGATCAGCCGGCCGCCAGCAGGGGCTTCACCTCCCGCCCGAGGAACTCGACCAGGCCGAGCAGGTCCGGCTCGTCCCGGGTCGGCTGGACCGCGACGGTGGTGACCCCCAGTCCCGCCAGCCGGCGGAAGTCCTCAGCCACCTGCTCGGCGTCTCCGGCGGAGCCGATGCCCGGGTCGGGTTCCTTGCCCCAGAACGGGATCTCGGCGTCGACCCGGGCCCTGGCGCCCGGTCCGGTGGCGGTGATCGGGGCACTCACCATCGGCAACGCGCCCGCAGCGGAGTCACGCCGCTGCCGAGCCGCCGTGGCGATCTCGTACGCGGTGGCGATCTCGGCGTCCGTGCGCGCCGCACTCAGCAGGTAGACGTCGGCCAGCTCACCGGCCAGCGCCACCGACTTCGGCCCGTCGCCGCCCATCGCCAGCAGCGGTGGGTCCGCCGGCGGCCAGTCCAACGTCACCGCGTCCAGACCGACGTAGCGGCCGTCGACGGTGACCTCGTCCCCGGCCAGCAGACTCCGCAACGCGGTCGCGTACTCCCGCAGCAGCGTGAGGGGGGAGGACACCCGACCACCCACCTGCTCCATCCACGGCTGGACCCCGTGTCCGATGCCCGGCAGCAGCCGGCCGGGGAACAGACGACCGAGGGTCGCGATCTCCATCGCGGTGAGGGCCACGTTGCGCAGCGGCACCGGCAGCAGACCGATGCCCACCCGGATCGTGTCGGTCCAGGCCAGCGCGGCAGCCGCAGCCGCCACACCGCTCTGCTTGAAGCAGTCCTCCCACACCCACAGGTCGTCCAGTCCGCACTCCTGCGCCGCCTGGGCCAGATCGCGGAGGTGCTCGGGATCGAGGTACGGGACGTAGGTGATGCCGAGCCGGAGACTGGTCGCGGAGCGCGGGCGATCATCAGATGCGGTCATCGCCCCATCGTGTCCGGTATCACCGACAGCCGCCAGGCCCCGCGGTTCGGCCGGCCTGCATGCCAGCCGGCCGGATCAGCGCACCTCGCGGGGGGAAGCGAGGTGCTGTCGGCATCGCCCGCAGCGTACGGGGACGGTCCGGCAGCCTCCCCTGGGTAGGGTCGGCGGGTGCCCGGTCCGATCGAGTTCGCCGAGGTCGATCCCGGCTCCCCGGCGGCACAGCGGGCTGCCGTCCGCTACTTCGACGAGCTGGCGGCTCGCTTCGCCGGCGGGTTCGAGATCTCCTCGTACGCGGATGACCCGAGCGCCGATCCGGGGCGTGTCCTGCTGGCCCTGCGGGACGGTGCCCCGGTGGCGTGTGGCACCGTGCGTCGCTGCGCCCCGGGTGTCGGGGAGATCAAGCGGATGTGGGTCGAGCCGACGGCCCGTGGGCAGGGTCTGGGTCGCCTGATGCTGACCCAGCTCGAGCAGCTCGCCGGTGCCCAGGGCCTGGTCGCGGTCAGGCTGGACACCAACGCGGCGCTGGTCGAGGCGATCGCCCTCTACGACCGGTCGGGCTATCGACGGATCCCGCGCTACAACGACAACCCGTACGCCGACGTGTGGTTCGAGAAGATCCTCGACTCAGCGCCGGGCGATCGCCAGGTGTGACCCGGCGGCGGCGACCAGGTGCCCGACGTCGTGGGCGATGGTGACGAGGGTGAACCCTTCGGCGAGGCGCTGGGCGGCGACCTCGCCGCTCGGGGTGTGGATGCCGGCGATGATGCCGCTTATCTCGCAGGCTCGGCGGATCCGCACGAGAGCGGCCTCCAGGGCGTTCTCGGCGGTCGGGTCGCCGGGGTAGGCGGCACCGACGCCGAGGGACAGGTCGGACGGTCCGATGTAGATCCCGTCCAGTCCGGGCGTCGCGGCGATCTCCTCGACCGCCGACAACCCGGCCGCGGTCTCGATCATGGCGAGCACCAGGACCGTCGCGTTGACCTCGGCCGGAGCCGGACCGATCCGCAGGTCCGACCGCAGCGGTCCGAACGACCGGATCCCGGCCGGGGGATAGCGGGTGGCCGCCACCGCCGCGGCGGCGTCGGCGGCGGAGTTGATCAGCGGCACGATCACCCCGGCGGCCCCGGTGTCCAGGGCACGACCGATCGGGGTGGCGTGGTTGCCCTCCACTCGGACCAGACCGCTGGCGCCCGCGGCGGCGTCGATCGCGATCAGTGCGGCCGCCTGACCACGACCGTCCAGCTCGCCGTGCTGGGCGTCCAGCACGACGTAGTCGAAGCCCACCCCGGCCAGCCGCTCGGCCAGGACCGGGCTGTCCAGGGTCATCCAGTAGCCGACCACACGCTCCCGGCGCCGGGCCCGGGCGGTGAACTCGGTGGCACTCACGATCGCTCCTCCTGGCAGTCGAGGTTCCCACCGTGATCGATGTGGTCCGGTGGTGGCCGCATTCTCCCGGTGGGCCCTCGACAGGGTCGGGTCGGGTCACTCGACAGGGTCGGGTCGGGTCATACGGTTTGGGTGAAATCGCCGCTCCGGTCTGGCGCAGCGTGCAGGTGGGCGAGAGGGTGTGCCCATGACGACCATCGGCTGGATCATCTTGGCGATCCTGCTCATCCCCGCGATCGGTCTGCTGGTCTGGGTGGTGCTGAGCGCGTCCTTCGTCCGGGTGCCGGCCGGGCGCAACGCTCTGCTCCTCGTGCGCGGCCGACCCACCGACACCACGTTGCCGCCCGGACTGCACTTCGTCTTCGCGCTGCGCCGGCGGATGGTCGTGACCTACCCGTCCGTCGAGCTCAGCTATCGGGCCGGCGGCACGTCGGGCCCCGCCGATCGAGCGGATCTCGACTGCGTGGGTGAACCGGTCGCGGTCGTGCTCGGAGATCGGGTGCAGGCAGGAGTGAGCTACACGGTCCGGTTCCGGTTGCGGTCCGAGGACCTCCGGATCGTGCACGAGCGCTTCGGCCCCGAGGGGATCTTCGGCATCGTCCGGGACGAGAGCGTGCTGGTGGTCACGACCGCCCTCGGGCGGACGGGAACCGGGGTCGCCGACGTCTTCGGTGAGGCGCGCGTCGCCGGCCAGGCCGCGGTGGCCGATGAGCTCGCCACCGCGTTGGCGGCGGACGGGTTCGAGCTGGTCTCGTTCGTCCTCGGAGCGGTCGACCTCGGTCGCACCGGTGAGGTGATCCAAGCCGTCAGTCGTGCCCCGCACGAGCTCGACCACGAGCAGGCGATGGCCCCGGTCCGACTCGCCCAGGCGACCAACGACGCCCAGCTGGCGGCCGTCGGCGGCGATCCGTGGCGCTATCGGGAGACCGACCTGTGGCGAGAGCTGATCGTCCGTCGGGAGATCCTCAACGTCGGGCTGCAGAGTGGCCCACGGGTGCCTGGAGCCGCCCCGACAGCCGATGACCCCGGTGCCGTCGCGCCGGGACCGGCCGTCGACGAGCCGCGACGTGACGAGTCCCGCGGATGAGCGCGATCTCCTCGACCGAGCAGTCCACGGACGGGCCGGTGCAGATGCCGGGGGCCGACAAGCTGATCGAGCTGATCGCCGTCCTGCTGCTCGGACTGACCACCCTGGGGACGGCCTGGTGCGCGTACCAGGCTTCTCAGTGGAGCGGCGAGGGATCCGATCTCAGCCGCCAGTCGGCTCAGCAGAGTGTCAACAACGCGCGGCTCTTCGGACTGGCGACGCAGACCATCGCGTACGACAGCATGACGGTGGCGCAGTACGCCCAGGCCGTGTCCGACGGCAACACCCGCCTCCGCGACTTCTACCGGGCCAGCGTCATCCGGCCCGAGTTCCTGCCGACCCTCAACCGCTGGGAGGCGGAGGTGCGCGCGGGTCGGTCCCCGGTCCCGCTCGGTCAGGATCCCGAGTACCTGAAGACCCAGCTCGCTCCGTACGAGAAGAGCGTCGCGGAGTCGGCCGAGATCGCCCGGCGGGGCCAGGAGGCGGGAACGACGGCGTCGGCATACGTCGCGGTGACGATCCTGCTGGCGGTGGCCCTGTTCTTCGCCGGGGTCGTCTCGTCCTTCCACTACCGGGCGGCCCGGGTGCTGCTGCTGGCCGCGTCGTTGGCCACCCTCGGGGTCGCGGCATCGCGATTGGCCAGCCTGCCAGTGCTGTTCTGACCGCGGCGACCGCTGCGACCGCCTGCAACGGGTGTTCGGCAGACCCCGAGCACCACGGTCACCGGTGCACCGGTGCACAGGGCCGACCAGCAGGGACGATATACCTCTCGGAGAGGAAAGACGACCAGCTGAGGTGAGTGCGTGACCGGACCGACCATCGGACCTGCTGATCTGGCCCGGGCGATCGGCCAGGGCGAGATCCGGCCGATCTACATGAACCTCGTCGATCTCGCCACCGAGGCCGTCGTGGCGCGCGAGGCGCTGGCCCGGTGGTATCGACCCTCCGGTCAGGTGGTGGCGCCCGACGACTTCATCCCGCTGGCCGAGGCCTCCGGTCTGATCCGGGACCTCGATCTCGCCGTCGCCGGCCGGGCCATGGCCGACCTCGCGGTCTGGCGGCGGACCGATCCCGGTCTTCGGGTCTCGGTCAACCTCTCGGGGCACCACTTCGCCGACACCGGCTCGATCGATGCGCTGGTCGCGCTGGCGGACGCGGTCGACCTCGACCCCAGCAGCGTGATCCTGGAGCTGACGGAGACGGTCCGCACCGATGATGTCGAGACAGCGGCTTCGATCGCCCGGCGCCTGCGCGACCTCGGGTTCTCGCTCTGGCTGGACGACTTCGGCTCGGGCTACTCCGGTCTGCGCGACCTGATGGATCTGCCGGTCGACGGGATCAAGATCGACCGACCGTTCGCCCAGCAGCTCTGCTCGGACACCGCTGACGCCGTGGTCGAGGCGACCGCCGGGCTGGCGGGCCGGCTCGGGGTGGCAGTCACGATCGAGGGCATCGAGCAACGCCGTCAGGCCGACCGGGCTCTGGCTCTCGGCTGCCAGATCGGCCAGGGGTTCCTGTGGCCGTACGTCGCGCCCGCCCTCTCGTCGGCCGGAGACGCGAAAGACCAGAGATAGCGAGGGCCGACAAGCCGACCCCCGGGTCCCGTTCGACGGCTGTCCGCGTCCCGACCTGGTGAGGACGTTCCAGCACGCCGTCGACGAGATGCAGATCCACCTCGCGTCGTGACTCGACACCTACACTCGGCCCGGTGACCACCGGCTCGGCGACCGATCTGCTCGTGCTGCACGCCGTACGGCTCGCCGGGATGGCCGATGATCACCGGGTGGCCGCCCGTTACGGGCTTGATCCAGCCCTCACCACCGAGCTGCTGCTCGACCACCAGGCGTACGGCTGGGTGAGTCGGGTCGACTTCGCCGGGACCGGCGGTTGGACGCTGACCGACACCGGCAGACGACGGAACGAGCAGCAGCTGGCGGCCGAGCTCGCCGCTGTCGGGGCGGCGGCGGAGGTGGCCCTCGTGCACCGGGACTTCCTGCCGAGCAACGCCCGGTTGCTGCGGGCCAGCACGGACTGGCAGCTGCGTCCGAGCGCGCACGATCCGCTCGCCGCCAACCGACACGACGACCCTGACTGGGACGCGCGGGTGATCGAGGAGCTGAGCGGCATCGCGGCGGAGCTGGCCGGGCTGGAGTCACGGCTGGTGGCGAGGTTGCGGCGGTTCGCCGGCTACCGGGAGCGGTTCGCGGCAGCGCTGACCCGTGTCCGCGACGGAGACGTGAGCGCGGTCACCGAGGTCGGAGGGGACTCGTGCCACACCGTCTGGATGGAGCTGCACGAGGACCTGCTGGCGACGCTCGGTCTCGAGCGCGGCACGAGCTGACGCAGTCTGAGTCGTCGGGCCCGATGAGTCGACCCGCCGCCCGAGGTCTATGTCTGGCAAGGACCCCTCACCTCGGAGGCAGCGATGAGCACCGTACCCACCCAGCACCACCTCGACGTCAACGGCGGTCGCCTCTACTACGAGGTGCGCGGTTCCGGTCCGTTGCTGCTCGTGGTCGGGCAGCCGATGACCAGCGGCCCGTTCGCGCCGCTGGCCGACGACCTGGCGGCCGACCACACGGTGGTCACCTACGACCCCCACGGGGTGGGGGAGAGCACCGTCGACGATCCCTCCCTGCCGGTCACGCCGGAGATCGAGGCGGACGATCTCGCCGCCATCGTCGACGAGCTCGGGCTGGGACCCGCCGCCATGATGGGGAGCAGTGGTGGAGCTGTCGCCGGGCTGGCCTTCGCCTGCAGGCACCCCGACAAGATCAGCACCCTGATCGCGCACGAGCCACCGGTCACCGAGCTGCTGCCGGACGTGGGGCCGGTCCGATCGGCGGTGGCGCGGATCGAGGACGCCTACCGGTCGTCCGGCTCCGGCGCCGCCTGGGGTGCTTTCGCCTCCCTCGTCATGCACCAGGGTCTCGTGCCGGCCGACGGTGTGCCCCCGGCGGCCTGGCCGCCCCCGGGCGCCCCGGTCGATGATCAACCGGTCGATGATCAACCCGTCGATGATCAGCTCGTCGACGACCGGGCGGGCGACGCCGGGCCGCCCGAGCCATCGGCCAAGCAGCAGGCCGACGACGCGCTGTTCTTCCTGCGGATGCTGACGCCGTTCACCCGCTACGTACCGGATGTCGTCGCGCTCCGGGAGGGACCGGTGCGGGTCCGGGTGGGGGTCGGCGCCGGCTCCGGACCCGAGCTCGCCCGACGCTCGGCCGAGGCGCTGGCCGATCGGCTCGGGCAGACGGCGACGGTCTTCCCTAGCCACCACGCCGGCTTCATGGAGGATCCGACAGGATTCGCTGCGGCCATCCGGGGAGTTCTGGCGGCCCCTTAGCCGGTGCCCGGCGGGCCGGGCGATGCGTGAGCGATCCATCGGCCAGACTGGGCGCATGGCTGACTCGCGACGCTCCGTCCGGCGACGGGCGGTGCGGCGACGCTCGGGTCTGATGGACAAGATCGACTCGGCCTTCTTCGCCTTCGCCGCGCTGGCGTCACTGTGGCTGGCCTACCTGCTCATCCAAGAAGGTGTCCGACCCGGCTGGCCCATGCTCCTGCTGCTGGCGTTCTGGATCCTGTTCACCTACCTGCTGCTGCCCCGACTGCACCGGATCCTCACCCACATCTACGTCCCCGGCTACTTCATCGGCCGGACCCGGACCGGCGACGGGCTGCTGGGCGACCCGGTCAACCTGGCGCTGCTCGGCCACGAGGGTCAGGTGCACCGGGCGATGACGTCGGCCGGCTGGATCCTGGCCGACGACCTCAATGTCCGGTCGGGGCGGGCGATGATCACCGCGACAGTGGTCAGGCGCAGCTACCCGCAGGCGCCCGTCAGCCCGCTGATGCTGTTCGACCGGCAGCAGGACTTCGCGTACCAGCAGGAGGTCGGGGGCAGCACGTCGCAGCGCCACCACGTGCGCTTCTGGCGCTGCCCGGAAGGCTGGCTGCTGCCGGGTGGGTACGCGGCCGACTGGCTGGCGGCGGGAACGTACGACAAGAGCGTCGGCTTCTCCCTCTTCACCTTCCAGATCACGCACAAGATCGAAGCCAACACCGACATCGAACGCGACTTCGTCGTCCGTACGGTGACCGAGGGGACGCCGAGCGCCGAGGTGCAGCTGATCGAGGACTTCTCCACGGGCTACCACTCCCGCAACGGCGGGGGCGACCTGATCCAGACCGACGGTGACCTGCCGATCCTGGACCTGCGCGCCGTGCCCGCCGAGCTCCTGTCGCAGGACGACGAGAGCGACAGCCGCGACAAGCGACCCGCCCAGACGGTGTTCGGGGCCGCGGTCGCCGTGCTGCGCGGACTGGTCACCCTCGGGACGGCGCTGATGATCGTCCTGATGCGCGGTCAGGCGGAGGTGGCCCTGGACGGCAGCCTCGACGGCGTGTCCGAGCTCGCCGTGATCATCGCCGTCGCCGCGGTGGTGGGACTGTTCGGGGTGGTCGACATCCTCCTCGGTGTCGCCACCTTCGTCGGCCGGAACTGGGCCCGCCTGACGCTGATGCTCTACTCGGTGTTCGCCACCACCAGTGCGTTCCTCTCCAGCGTCACCGGTGTCGAGGTGGCCGGGCTGGCCCAGCTGCCCACCATCGCCGGCGGCACCCTGGTCTTGCTGGCGCTCTCCAGCCACCGGGCCCGGGAGTTCGCCGTCCGCGGACGACACCACGCCACGGCGCCCGGGACCAAGGTCCTCGACCAGATCACCCCATGATCTCGATCGAGCACCGATCGTGAACGGCGTGGTCCGGGAGTGACGGGCCAACCCGGCCCCGCCCTGGCCGTCGCCCTCGTCCTGCTGCTCGCCCTGGCCGTCACGTTCTCCTGGCTCGGCGGGCTCCGCCGGGAGCGTCAGCTGGGCACCGCTGCCCTGCGCGCCACGATCCAGCTGATCGTGGTCTCCCTGGTCATCACCGCCGTGCTCGGCCACGTGATCTGGTCGATCCTCTTCGGCATCTTCATGCTGGCGGTCGCCACGTTCACGTCGTCCCGCCGGATCGAGGCGCCGCGGGCCTGGCCGTGGGTCGGGGTCGCCATCGCCTCGGGGGTGATGCCCACCCTCGCGATCATCTTCGCCTCCGGGGCGGTGCCGTTCACCGGCGCGGCCCTGGTGCCGGTGGCCGGGATCATCATCGGCGGGGGGATGACGGCCAGCTCGCTGACCGGACGTCGGGTGTTCGCCGCCCTGCACGACGAGCTGGGGACGTACGAGGCCGGACTGTCGGTGGGGCTGACCCGCGCGGAGGCGATCGACGAGGTCGTCGGCCGTCATCTGCCGGAGGCCCTGGTGCCCGGTCTGGACCAGACCCGGACGGTGGGCCTGGTGACCCTGCCGGGCGCCTTCGTCGGGGTGCTGCTCGGCGGCGGGACGCCCGTACAGGCGGGAGCCGCCCAGCTGCTCGTGCTGGTCGGTCTGCTCGCGACCCAGACCATCACCGTGGTGGTGGCGTCCCGGTTGGTCAGGTCCGCTCTGCTGCTCCCGACGGAGCTGCGGGAGCGGCTGCCCGAGTAGCGGAGCTCACCAGCCCCGGGCGCGCCACTCGGCCAGGTGCGGGCGCTCCGCCCCGAGGGTGGTGCCGTCGCCGTGACCTGGGTGCACGACCGTACGGTCGTCGAAGCGGGCGAAGATCTTCGACTCCAGGTCGGCCATCAGCGTCGCGAAATCCTCCCGACTTGTAGTCCGCCCAGCACCTCCAGGGAACAGGCTGTCTCCGGAGAACAGGTGCACCACACCGTCGGACCCGGTGTAGGCCAGGGCGATCGAACCAGGGGTGTGCCCGACCAGCCCGATCACCTCGAGCTCGCCGTTCCCGATGGTCACCTCGTCGCCGTCCCAGGCCCCGACCAGACCCTCCACCCAGGCTCCGGTGGCGATGGCGTCCACGTCCGGGCGGCCGCAGACGAGCTCTGCCCCGGTGGCTTCGGCGACGGACTGAAGCGCCTGCCAGTGGTCTCCGTGCCGGTGGGTGGTGATGATCACGGCGACCTCGCGGTCGCCGATCAGGTCGAGCAGGCGGGTGTCGTCCTCGGCGGCGTCGATCAGCACCGCGCCACCCTCGTCGGCGGTCAGCAGGTAGGCGTTGTTGTCCATCGGCCCGACGCTGATCTTGGTCAGGGTGACGTCGGCGGACAGCGGCAGCGTGAGCGCCGGTCCCGCGGGATCGACGTGATGGAGGCCGCTCACGGGGTGACTCCGCGGCCGGCGGGGCTGGTGTCGCTCATGTCGTACCTCTCTGGTGGGTGCGTGCTGAGGATCACAGACCCGGCAGCACCAGGCCGTCGCTGCCCTGCACGAGATCGGGTCCGCCCCGGCCGGTGAGCCAGCCGAGCAGCGCGGGGGAGGAGCCGGTGACCCGCCGGACGCTGCCCGAGCTGCCCAGCGCGGTGTGGAAGCCGGTGTCGCTGACCAGCTCCAGCCGGGGGAACTCGTCCCGGGCGCCCAAGCGGTAGGACGACCACTCGAGCAGCCACTCGGCGGTCTCGTCGTCGACGTCGGTCACGCCGAAGCCGATGTCGAGGTCCACGTGGTGCAGCACGACCTCGGTGAGACGGGCCAGGGGCAGCAGCCGGGCCACCACGCGCTGACCGCCGCGGAGCTCGACCTCCGCGTCCCAGGCGCCGGCCGGGCCACCGTCGGGCGTCTCGTCCGCGTCGAGGCTCGCGAACGCCTCGGCCAGTCGGCCCGCGGTGGTGTCCAGGTCGACCTGGAGCTCGAGCCCGCTCCGGGCGGCGCCGCTCTCGATCTCGTCCTCCCGGACCTGCGGTGAGGCGTACATCTCCTGGCGAACACCGGTGCGTGCCCAGTCGACCAGTCGGCCCAGCGCGTCCGCCTGCCGAGCCAGATGGGTGGCGACGTGCCCGCGGCTCCACCGCGGCAAGGCGCTCGGCGACCGCCAGGCGTCCTCGTCGACGCCGATGGTGTCGCCCAGCAGCCGCTGCGTCGAGGCCGTCACCAGCGCTCGTACCGCCGCCAGCTTGTCCGAGGCCTC
The DNA here is from genome assembly GCA_963794405.1 of uncultured Actinomycetota bacterium. Lineage (GTDB taxonomy): Bacteria > Actinomycetota > Actinomycetes > Propionibacteriales > Propionibacteriaceae > Microlunatus. The sequence goes on along the minus strand of CAWCDP010000009.1, from coordinate 242,066 downwards.
AGTCATGCCGGACAACCTATCCGGCCCGCCGCCGGGTTCCGAGCGAGCGCCTGCCGCTGCCCCCGGGAGGCCGAGGAATTGCAAGAGTCGTCCATGGACGGAAGTTCGAGCACTCTGCGCGGTTGAGGGCACCGGAAGTCGTCCGTGGATGGAAATTGCGGGGCGAGCGCAGCGAGCGCGCTGCCGAGGAGCGCCGAGGAATCGGAAAAGTCGTCCACGGATGGAAGTTCGAGCAGTTCGCGCGGTTTCCGGCACCGGAAGTCGTCCGTGGATGGAAATTGCGGGGCGAGCGCAGCGAGCGAAGCGCCGGCCAGGGACAGCCGGCGCGCAGCCGAACAGCGAGCGAAGACGACACTGTCGGAGGTCGCACATACGATCGACCGCGTGACTGACCAGATCGTCGTGCGTGGTGCGCGCGAGCACAACCTGCGCAACATCTCGCTCGAGCTTCCGCGGGATGCCCTCATCGTCTTCACCGGCCTCTCCGGGTCCGGGAAGTCGAGTCTCGCGTTCGACACCATCTTCGCGGAGGGGCAGCGACGCTACGTCGAGTCGCTGTCGGCGTACGCGCGGCAGTTCCTCGGTCAGATGGACAAGCCGGACGTCGACTTCATCGAGGGGCTCTCCCCGGCGGTGTCGATCGACCAGAAGTCGACCAGCCGCAACCCCCGCTCGACCGTCGGCACCATCACCGAGGTCTACGACTACCTCCGCCTGCTGTACGCCCGCGCCGGTCGCCCGCACTGCCCGATCTGCGGCGAGCCGATCAGTCGCCAGTCACCGCAGCAGATCGTGGACCGGCTGCTGACCCTGGAGGAGGGCACCCGGTTCCAGGTGCTGGCCCCGGTCATCCGGGAGCGCAAGGGGGAGTACGCGGAGCTCTTCCGGCAGCTGGCCGGCGAGGGCTTCGCCCGCGCCCGGGTCGACGGCGAGATCGTGATGCTGACCAGCCCGCCGATCCTGGACAAGAAGTACAAGCACTCCATCGACGTGGTGGTCGACCGGCTGGCGGCCAAGCCGTCGGTCAAGCGTCGACTGACCGACTCGGTGGAGACCGCCCTGGGTCTGGCGCAGGGGATCGTGACCATCGACTTCGTCGATCTGGCGGCCGACGACCCCCATCGCGAGCGTCGCTACTCCGAGAAGCTGGCCTGCCCCAACGACCACGACATCTCGATCGACGAGCTCGAGCCGCGCCAGTTCTCCTTCAACGGTCCCTGGGGTGCCTGCCCGGAGTGCTCGGGTCTGGGCACCCGGATGGAGGTCGACCCCGAGCTGGTGGTGCCCGACGACGAGAAGAGCCTCGACGAGGGGGCCATCGCGCCCTGGTCGTCGGCGCACGTCGCCGACTACTTCCAGCGGCTGATCTCCTCGTTGGCCGAGGAGACCCGCTTCAGCACGACGGTGCCGTGGCACTCGCTGCCGTCCGAGGCCAAGAAGATCCTGCTGTTCGGGGTGCCCGGGCAGGTGCACGTCCGCTACCGCAACCGGTACGGGCGCGAGCGCAGCTACAACGCCAAGTACGAGGGCATCGTCCCCTACATCGAGCGCCGGCACGCCGAGGCCGAGACCGACACCTCGCGGGAGCGGTTCGCCGGCTACATGCGGGAGGTGCCGTGCACCGCCTGCCAGGGTGCCCGGCTGAAGCCGACCTCGCTGGCGGTCACCGTCGGCGACAAGAACATCGCCGAGGTCGCCAGTCTCTCCATCGACGAGGCGGCGACCTTCCTCTCCGGTCTCGAGCTCTCCGACCGGGAGAAGCAGATCGCCGAGCGGGTGCTCAAGGAGATCAACGAGCGGCTCAAGTTCCTGCTCGACGTCGGTCTGGACTACCTCTCCCTGAGCCGACCGACCGCCAGCCTGTCGGGCGGGGAGGCGCAGCGCATCAGGCTGGCCACCCAGATCGGCTCCGGGCTGGTCGGTGTGCTGTACGTCCTGGACGAGCCGAGCATCGGTCTGCACCAGCGGGACAACCGCCGGCTGATCGAGACCCTGATCCGGCTCCGCAACCTGGGCAACACCCTGATCGTGGTCGAGCACGACGAGGACACCATCCGGGTGGCGGACTGGGCGGTCGACATCGGCCCGGGCGCCGGCGAGCACGGCGGCAACGTGGTGGTGTCCGGTCCGGTCAGTGAGCTGCTCGAGTCCGAGGAGTCGCTGACGGGGGCGTACCTGTCGGGCCGCCGGCAGATCGCGCTGCCGAGCCAGCGACGTCCCCGGACCGTCGGGCGCGAGATCACCGTGCACCACGCGACCGAGCACAACCTGCAGGACGTGACCGTCAGCTTCCCGCTGGGTCAGCTGATCGCGGTCACCGGGGTCTCCGGCTCGGGCAAGTCGACTCTGGTGAACTCGATCCTCTACACCGCGCTGGCCAAGCGGATCTACAACGCCCGGGAGGTGCCGGGGCGGCACCGCTCGATCACCGGCGCCGACGAGATCGACAAGATCATCCACGTGGACCAGTCGCCGATCGGGCGGACACCCCGCTCCAACCCGGCGACGTACACGGGCGTGTTCGACCACGTCCGCAAGCTCTTCGCCGAGACCCCGGAGGCGAAGGTCCGCGGCTACCAGCAGGGGCGTTTCTCCTTCAACGTCAAGGGCGGTCGGTGCGAGAACTGCACCGGCGACGGCACGATCAAGATCGAGATGAACTTCCTGCCGGACGTGTACGTGCCGTGCGAGGTCTGCCACGGCGCCCGCTACAACCGGGAGACCCTGGAGGTCCACTACAAGGGCAAGACCATCTCCGAGGTCCTCGACATGTCGATCGAGGAGGGCGTGGACTTCTTCGCCGCTCTGCCGGCGATCGCGCGCCATCTGAAGACCCTGAACGAGGTCGGTCTCGGGTACGTCCGGCTCGGTCAGCCGGCGCCGACCCTGTCGGGCGGAGAGGCTCAGCGGGTCAAGCTGGCCAGCGAGCTGCAGAAGCGGTCCACCGGACGCACCCTCTACGTGCTCGACGAGCCCACCACGGGTCTGCACTTCGAAGACATCCGCAAGCTGCTGGGGGTGCTGGGCCGCCTGGTCGACAACGGCAACACGGTCGTGGTGATCGAGCACAACCTCGATGTGATCAAGACCGCCGACTGGCTGATCGACATGGGACCGGAGGGCGGGTCTCGGGGTGGCACCGTGATCGACGAGGGAACCCCGGAGACCATCGCCGCCAACCCGCTGTCCTACACCGGTGAGTTCCTGCGGCCGATCCTGGAGGGGCGCGACGTTCCGGTGGGAGAGGCCCAACCGAGCCTGCTGGACGCGGGCCGGGGACGGCCGCTCACCAAGGCGGCGGTGAAGCGGGCGGCGGCGGAGGCCCGGCAGGCGGCGTCGGCCGCCAAGAAGGCCGCCGCAGCGGCGAAGAAGGCGACGCCAGCGAAGAAGGCGGCGCCGGCCGCCAAGAGGGCGTCCAAGGCTCCGGCCACGAAGGTGGCGACAAAGGCTCCGGTCAAGAAGACCGTCAGCAAGCGGGCTCCGGCCACCAAGACCGCTGGGCAGCCGGCCAACGGTCGGACGACGAGGGCCAGCGCGCGACTCGCGGGCTGACCCAACTGCTCGCGGGCTGACCAACGGCTCGGGACGGACCCCTACAGGTCAGGTGGCTCGGCCGGCTGACCCGGTGGGCGCCGTCCCGCTGCCGCCGGCAGCACGGCCGCGGGCAGCACGACCACCAGCCGCCAGCCTCCCGAGGACGTCGGCCCCCACCGGGCGGTGCCGCCGAGGTCGGTGGCGCGTTCGGCGATGCCCAACAGGCCACGGCCCGAGCCCTCTCCGACTGCCGCGTCCGTCACCGGCGGTCCGTTCTCGACCGTCACGACGACGGGGTCCCCGCAGTCCAGGAGGAGGGAGGCGTCCGCCCCCGGGGCATGTCGAAGGGCGTTCGTGAGCGCCTCCTGGACGACCCGGTGGACCACGGTGGCCTGCTCCGGATCGAGCGCCTCCAGATCGCCCAGCACGGACAGGTCGACGCGCGTACCGCCGGTGGCGGCTCGGCGGACGATCTCGTCCAGGACCGAGCGGGCCAACGGCCTGGTCCGCTCCGGATCCACCAGGCCGACGAGGGCGTCGAGATCCTGCTCCGCCTCCCGAGCGGTGGCCAGGATGGCGTCCAACGCCTCGGCCGCGCCCCCGGGATCCATCTCGGTGAGCTGCTGACCCGCGCGAGCCTGGATGACGATCACCGTCATGCAGTGGGCGACCACGTCGTGCAGCTCCCGTGCGATCCGGGCTCTCTCCAGCCGGACGGCCTCGCCCGCGAAGCGCTCCTGCTCCGCGGTGAGCTCGTCGGCCCGCTCGCGCAGTCGGTTGGACACCTGCTCGTGGTGACGGAACGTCACGCCGACCAGCCACCAGCCGACGCCGAGCATCGTGACCGGGACGTCGAACGTCAACGCCCACACGGTGGCCACGCCGAGTCCCGCCATCCACGCAGCGGACCAGCGCAGCGGCAGCAGGAAACCCAGCGAGCAGGTCACCCAGCAGACACCCGCGAACAGGGCGATGGCCGCGACCGACGGCCACACGCCCGGGCTGTCCAGAACGACGTCGGCTGACGGGAAGACAGTCAGCACCGAGACGATCAGGATCGTGGCCGCCAGCTCGACCCGGACCCGCGTCACGACGACAGCGAGACCGACGGCGGCGGGTACGGAGCGGGTCACCCACTCCGGTCCGGTCGCGGGCGCCCCGTCGACCACCCACATCGCGATCTCCGGGACCAGCCAGGCGATGACCGCGACCGCGAGGGTCGACGTCAAAGACCAACGGCCGGACCGGCCCCTCGTCCACACCGCGAGCGGTCCGGGCGCCGGTCAGGGTCGTGCTGTCGAGCTGACGTGCCTGCGGCGGAACGGTCATCGTGTCACCCGGCGCTGACCGGAACCGGCAACACGACCTCGACCCGGCGGCGTCCGAGCGCGATCGCCGTCTCCAGGTCGCCTCCGACCACTTCGGCACGGGTCCTCGCCGCTGTCAACGCCGCCGACACGTACGCGGTCACGTCCGGGGAGTCCTCGGTCCGGGCCGGTCCGGTGACCTCTATCCGCAGTGCCCCGGGGTCGAAGCGGAGACCGATGGCCAGCCGCGAGCGTGGGTCGTCGGTGAGGGTCGACAACAGCTGCTCGACGATCCGGTAGGTGGAGAGCTCGACGTTCGGGCTCAGGGACCGTACGCCACCTTCGAGGCGCAGCCGAGCGTCCGCCCCGGTCGCTCGTCGCAGCAGGGAGGCCAGGTCGTCGATGCCGGGTGGGGGGTCGGTGGGTGCGTCGCGCAGCGTGCCGACCACCGCCCGCATGTCCGTGAGGGTCTGGCGGCCAAGGTCCTCGATCTCGGTCAGGGCCGTGCGCACTTGGGGCGCACCGCATGGTTCGTCGATCTGCCCCCTGGCGTACGCGGCCGCCGCCGCGATCCCGGCCACCCGCGAGCGGATCGAGATCTCCAGGTCGGCGCTGACCCGCTCGCGGTCGGCCGCGACGGCCAGGGCGGCGGTCCGGTCGCGCTGCTCGGCGAGCTCCATCGTCCGGCGGCGGAGGGCTTCGGTCATCCGGACCCGCGACCGGACCAGGAGCCCGCCGATGAAGAAGGTCGTCGCCAACCCGAAGATGAAGATCGCCGCGTCTATTGTGCCGAGCACCGGATCGAGCAGCAGCTCGACCAGCGCGGTGGCGACCACGCCGAGCCCGCCCAGGGCCAGCCGGCGCGTCGTGAGCGGACGGGACCCCAGCTGGAACGTCATCACGAAGATGACCGGCAGCACCACCCCGCAGGTGATGAGCGGGCCGACGGTCAGCTGGGCGGTCAGCGTCGCGGCCGCGACGACCGCCGGGGCCAGCACCGGGTGCCGGCGCATCGCCAGCAGAGGCAGGACGGCGAGCAGGACCACGACGTACGCCCAGCCGCCCCCGTCCGACGGCTGGGACCTGACCAGGTAGATCGCGGCCACCGAGAAGACCACGGTGGCCAGCAGGTTGGCGATCCCGACGGCGCGAAGCCAGGCCGGTGCCGTCGGCAGCACTCGCGGGAACCGAGGCGTCTCGGTCCTGATCCGACCTACCTGGACGGCCATGCGCTCTCCCGGTCCCGCTGCCTGTCTCGCATTGTCTGCCTCGGACGGTGGTCGGCGCCAGCACCGGCGCCGACCACCTCGTCTCTCCTCACGCGCCGGTCGCAACCGACCGGCGACCGACACCGAGCCGGGGAGCGATCAGTGACCAACCGATGCCGGCGCCCCAGCAGGCCAGCGCCAGACCGATGCCGAAGGGCACGAAGGAGCTGTCGACGTTCAGCGCGGCGTCGCCCTGCCACTGGGCCAGCAGCCCGCCGATCGTGATGACCAGGCCGATGACGGTCCCACCCCAGCCTCGACCCGTCTCCCGGCTTCGGGCGCCGACCGCGAAGGCGATGAACAGGGCAGCGGGGACAGCGCCGCTGCAGCGGACCAGATCGGGGAAGAGGAGCCAGTTGGCGACCGCGGCGACCGCGACGACGGAGGCGGCCAGCAGCGGCCACCGCCGGGCGAGCACCACCGGCGCCGTCATCGTCAGGGCGAGGAGTGCCGCGGGCACGGAGGCCTCGACTCCGGGTCCGCGGACCACCACCCACTCGATCACGCTCAGCCCGACGGCGACGATGATGCCGGTGGGTCCGAGCCAGAGCAGGCGGCGGCCGAAGCTCAGCGGGGCGGGTGCTTCCCCGGAGCCGGTGACCGCTTCCGGTCGGGTCGTGAGGTTGGTCATGATCGACTCCTGTCGCTGCGACCGGGCCACTGCGGACCGGCGATGACAGGAGTCTGCGGCGACGGGGGTGGCCGGCACGTCACCGTACGGGGGGATCTCTGGGACCCACCTCCACCCGCAGGCGGAGGGGAGGAGTCCACCCGGACGGGTCCCCAGGAAGGGGGAGGAGAGGGCCGTGATCCTCCTCCCGCAGAGGGATCACCGGGCCGCGACCGGACCCGTACGCTGAGCGCACGTGATCATCGAGGAGGCTGCGGTGGAGCAGGGGGAGACGTCGCCGATCCGGCTCCTGATCGCCGACGACCAGCGTCTCGTCCGGACCGGTTTCCGGGTGATCATCGGCACCGCCGGCGGCATCGACGTGGTGGGCGAGGCCGCGGACGGGGTCGAGGCGATCGAGCGGGCGGTCGCCCTGCAGCCCGACGTGGTCCTGATGGACATCCGGATGCCGCGGATGGACGGGCTGCAGGCGACCAGGACGGTGCTGTCCCGGACCGCCGCCCGGGTGCTGATCCTGACCACCTTCGACTCCGACGAGTACGTCTACGAGGCGCTCCGGGCCGGCGCCAGCGGTTTCCTGCTCAAGGACGCTCCCGCCGAGCAGCTGGTGGCCGCGGTGCGTTCGGTGGCGGCCGGCGACGCGCTGATCGACCCGGCGGTCACCCGGCGCCTGATCACCACCTTCACCCGGGCGCTGCGCCCCGCTCCCGAGCCGAGCACCGCGGTCCCGGGCCGACTCGCCTCGCTGACCGCCCGCGAGCTCGACGTGCTGCGGCTGATCGCCGAGGGGCTGTCCAACAGCGAGATCGCGGTCCGTCTCGTGGTGGAGGAGAGCACGGTGAAGACCCACGTCGGCCGGGTGCTGACGAAGCTGGACCTCCGTGATCGGGTCCAGGCCGTCGTGCTGGCGTACGAGACCGGGTTGGTCGTGCCGCAGACCCCCTGACCGAGGCATCAGCGGACCCTCACAGGTTCCTGACAGGCGCGGTTGATTGAATCGTCATCCAGCGGACTACCCCGACCCCTCCGAGGAGCCTCCATGTCGACGACACCGCCGACCCCTTCCCCCGAGGCGACGCGGCCTCTTCCCGCCTGCGGGCGACGCACGATCCTCCGGGCCGTCGGTCTCGTGGCCCTCGGCGGCGGCACCACGGCGATCCTCGCGGCCTGCGGTGCCGACACCAGCGCGCAGCCGCCGACCAGTCCGAGCGCCGCTCAGAGCCCGAGCGCAGCGGAGGAGTCCGGCACCGCCGCCGCCCAGGACGAAGGTGCCCACTGCCGACGTGCCGGTGGGTGGTGGTGTGATCATCGAGGCGAAGTACGTGGTGACCCAGCCCGCCGAAGGCGAGTTCAAGGTCTTCAGCGCCATCTGCACCCACCAGGGCAACCCGGTCGGCCAGGTCAGCGACCAGCAGATCATCTGCCCCTTCCACAACAGCCACTTCTCCATCACCGACGGCTCGGTGATCAGCGGTCCGGCCCAGACCGCACTGCCGGCGATCCCGTTCACCACCTCCGGCGCCGACATCGTCATCACGGGCTGAGTCCGTCAAGCGGCCCCGTCGCGAGCGCACCATCGCGCCCCGTCGCGAGCGGCCACGAACGGAGTGCCCGGCTCTGTCTGGACCGAGCGAGGGAGCAGACACGTTCTTCGTCTGCGAGCGAGGAGGGAAGCAGAGCCCTCAGCGCGCAGTGAGTAGCGAGTGACGACCAGCACTGTCGGTAGGGGCGCCTAGGCTGGCGAACGTGTCACCCCGCGTCTCCTACCGCCCGGCTCCGGGCTCGATCCCGGAGCAGCCGGGGGTCTACCGGTTCTCCGACGCCGACAACCGCGTCATCTACGTCGGCAAGGCCAAGAGCCTGCGGTCGCGGCTGAACTCCTACTTCGGCGATCCCGGCGGCCTGCACCACCGCACCAGGACGATGGTGCAGAGTGCGGCCAAGGTCGAGTGGACCGTCGTGCAGACCGAGACCGAGGCGCTCCAGCTGGAGTTCTCCTGGATCAAGGAGTTCGACCCCCGGTTCAACGTGAAGTACCGGGACGACAAGTCCTATCCCTGGCTGTGCGTCACGTTGTCCGAGGAGTATCCCCGGGTGATGGTGGGCCGCGGACCCAAGCGCAAGGGCAACCGCTACTTCGGTCCCTACTCCCACGCCTGGGCGATCCGGGAGACCGTCGACCAGCTGCTCCGGGTGTTCCCGATGCGGTCCTGCCGCCCCGGGGTGTTCAAGAACCACCAGCAGATCGGCCGTCCATGCCTGCTCGGCTACATCGGCAAGTGCGCGGCGCCCTGTGTCGGCCGCGTGGACGCCGACGCCCACCGGGACATCGTCGAGGACTTCTGCTCGTTCATGGCCAGCGACGGCACCGCGTACGTGAAGCGGCTGGAGACCCAGATGCGCCAGGCCAGCGACGAGCTGGAGTTCGAGCGGGCGGGCCGATTGCGCGACGACATCGGGGCGCTGCGCAAGGCGATGGACCGCAACGCGGTGGTCTTCGAGGACCGCACCGACGCCGACGTGATCGCGCTGGCCGAGGACCCGCTCGAGGTGGCCGTGCAGATCTTCCACGTCCGGGGTGGGCGGATCCGCGGTGAGCGGGGCTGGGTCGCCGATCGGATGGACGACGGCGGCACCGACTCCCTGGTCGAGTCCTTCCTGCTCCAGCTGTACGACGAGGTCGACCCCGCCGACCCGGATCCGTCCGCCGTGCCGCGGGAGATCCTGGTGCCGGTGCTGCCGACCTCGCTGGAGTCGCTCACCGAGCTGCTGACCCTGAAGCGCGGTTCCACGGTGCGGATCAGGGTCCCGCAGCGGGGTGACAAGCGGGTCCTGATGGAGACCGTGACCCGCAACGCCGGTGAGGCCCTGATCCGGCACAAGACCAGCCGCGCCGGTGACCTGTCGACCAGGAACCGTGCGCTGGAAGAGATCCAGGAGGCACTGGAGCTGCCGACCGCGCCGCTGCGGATCGAGTGCTACGACATCTCCAACCTGCAGGGCACCGAGGTGGTGGCCTCCATGGTGGTGTTCGAGGACGGGCTGCCGCGCAAGAGCGAGTACAGGCGGTTCATCATCCGGTCGGTCGACGGTCAGAACGACGTGGCGGCCATGCACGAGGTGATCACCCGACGGTTCCGGCGGATGCTCGACGACCAGCGCTCCACCGGCGTCGCCACGGGCGACGGCCACGGGGCAGCGAGCGCCGAGGACCCCACCGGCCCGCTGTTGATCGACCCGACCACGGGGGCGCCGCGGCGGTTCGCGTACGCGCCGGCTCTCGTGGTGGTGGACGGCGGCCCACCGCAGGTGGCCGCCGCGGCCGCCGCCCTGGACGAGCTCGGGGTGCACGACGTCGCGCTGTGCGGCCTCGCGAAGCGGCTGGAGGAGGTCTGGCTGCCCGACAGCGACGTGCCGGTGATCCTGCCCCGGACGAGCGAGGGCCTCTACCTCCTGCAGCGGCTGCGGGACGAGGCCCACCGGTTCGCCATCACCCACCACCGGTCGCGACGCAGCAAGTCGATGGTGGAGTCGCTGCTCGACGACGTGCCGGGTCTGGGCGAAGTCCGGCGGAAGACGCTGCTCACCCACTTCGGCTCCCTGCGGAAGCTGCGCGCCGCGAGCGTGGCGGAGATCGCCGAGGTGCCCGGTTTCGGGCCGGTGCTGGCCTCGGCGATCAAGGTCCAGCTGGATCGGGCTCCGACGCGCGAAGCGGTTAACACGGCCACCGGCGAGATCACCCCGTCCTGACGGGATAATGACCGGGTGAGCAGTGAGCCAGTCGTCGTGACCGCCGACGAGCCGGAGGACGTCGAGGCGTCACCGGACGTCGTCGACACCGAACCCGCGTTGAGACTGGTGGTGGTGACCGGCATGTCCGGAGCCGGCCGATCGACGGCGGCGAACGCTCTGGAGGACCTCGGCTGGTACGTCGTGGACAACCTCCCCCCGACGGTGCTCCCGGAGGTCTGCCACCAGGCCAAGGAGAACGGCATCTCCCGGCTCGCCGTGGTGCTGGACGTCCGGACCCGGTCGTTCTTCGAGCAGCTGCCGAGCATGTTCACCGAGCTGACCGCGGCCGGCACCATGCCGGAGATCTTGTTCCTGGAGGCCGCCGACGACGTGATCGTGCGTCGCCAGGAGTCCGTCCGGCGGCCGCACCCGCTGCAGGGCGACGGACGGCTGCTGGACGGGATCACCCGGGAGCGCGAGACCATCGCCACCCTGCGGGCCGCCGCGGACCTGGTGATCGACACGTCCTCGATCAACATCCACCAGCTCAGCTCACGGGTCGCCCACGCGTACGGGGACGCGGCCGACGACGCCCTCCGGGTCACCGTGGTCTCGTTCGGCTTCAAGAACGGCATCCCGGTCGATGCCGACCTGGTGGTGGATGTCAGGTTCCTGCCGAACCCGCACTGGGTGCCCGAGCTCCGGCCGCAGACCGGTCTGAGCCAACCCGTGCGTGACTACGTGCTGGCGCAGGACGGCGCCGAGGAGTTCCTGCAGCGACTGCAGGGGCTGCTGCAGGTGACCGCGAAGGGCTACATCACCGAGGGCAAGCGCTTCGCCACGATCGCGATCGGCTGCACCGGTGGCAAGCACCGCAGCACGGCGATGGCCGAGGAGTTCGGTCGCCGGCTCCGCGAGGCGGGGATGGCCACCAAGGTGCTCCATCGCGACGTGGGGCGAGAGTGAACCGATGACGAGGCCCGGTCAAGGACGACCGCCGCGACGCACGACCCGCCCCACCCTCGAGCTGGGTCCGCCCGCCCTCCCCGCCGTGGTCGCGTTCGGTGGTGGGCACGGTCTGTCGGCGTCGCTGAGTGCCCTGCGGCGGGTCACCGACCGCCTGACCGCGATCGTCACGGTGGCCGACGACGGCGGGTCGTCCGGCCGGCTCCGCGATGAGCTGAACTGTCTCCCCCCGGGGGATCTGCGGATGGCCCTGGCTGCCCTGTGCGGCGACGACGAGTCCGGGCGCACCTGGGCCGACGTCCTGCAGTACCGCTTCCCGGGCGAGGGAGCTCTCGCGGGTCACGCCATCGGCAACCTGCTGATCGCCGGCCTGTGGGAACGACTGGGCGATCCGGTCGCAGGGCTCGACATGGTGGCGAAGCTCCTCGGCGCCGAGGGCCGGGTGCTGCCGATGGCCGCCGTGCCGCTCCACATCGTGGCCGAGGTGATCGGCCTCGACCCGCTCTCCCCGGACGAGATCTCCACCGTCAGCGGCCAGGCGCACGTGGCGAAGACCACCGCTGAGGTACGGGCCGTGCACCTGGTGCCGAGCGACCCGCCGGCCTGTCCTGACTCGTTGCTGGCCGTGCACGAGGCGGACTGGGTGGTGCTCGGGCCGGGCTCCTGGTTCACCTCGGTCATCCCGCACCTGCTGGTCCCCGAGCTCGCGGAGGCGATCTGCACCACCCCGGCGAAACGGCTGCTCACCTTGAACCTGGAGCCGGCGGGGGAGACCGCGGGGTTCAGCGCCGCCCGGCACGTCGAGCTGCTGGCCGAGCACGCCCCGGACCTGCGGTTGGACGCGGTGCTCGCCGATCAGCGGTTCGCCTCCGACGACCCGCACCTCGCCGTCTGGGCGACCTCCCTGGGAGCGGAGCTGGTGGTGGCCGACCTCGGTGTCCGGGACGGGTCCCCCCGCCACGACCACCTGCGGCTCGCTTCGGCGTACGCGGAGATCATGGGCGTCTGAGCGACGGCGCCTCCGCAGGTTCCCGCATCACCATCTTCTCGTCGCCGTCGGAAACCGCACTCCGGCGAACCCGTGCCCGCAGCCGTGGCATCATGCTCGGATGGCGATGACGGCGCAGGTGAAGGCGGAGCTGGCGACGGTCAAGGTGACCCGACCGAGCAACCGCAAGGCCGAGATCGCTTCCACACTGCGGTTTGCGGGCGGTCTGCACATCGTCAGCGGTCGGATCGTGATCGAGGCCGAGCTGGACACCGGAGCTGCCGCCCGCCGGTTGCGGACCGAGGTCGGTGACGTGTTCGGCCACGACTCGGAGCTGGTCATCGTCAGCGGGTCCGGGATCCGGCGCGGTACGCGCTATGTGGTCCGGGTGATCAAGGACGGCTCGGCGCTGGCCCGCCAGACCGGTCTGGTCGACGGGCGCGGTCGCCCGGCCCGCGGTCTCCCGGCCCAGATCGTCAGCGGCAGCCTCGGCGACTGCGAGGCGGCCTGGCGAGGTGCCTTCCTGGCCCACGGTTCGCTCACCGAACCGGGACGCTCCATGGCTCTGGAGGTCACCTGCCCGGGTCCGGAGGCCGCGTTGGCCCTGGTCGGAGCCGCCCGCCGGTTGGGGATCGGGGCCAAGGCGCGCGAGGTGCGCACCATCGACCGGGTGGTGATCCGCGACGGCGACGCGATCGCGGCGTTGCTCACCAGGATGGGCGCCCACGACTCGGTGCTGATCTGGGAGGACCGGCGGATGCGCCGCGAGGTGCGGGCCTCGGCCAACCGGCTCGCCAACTTCGACGACGCGAACCTGCGCCGCTCCGCCCGGGCCGCTGTGGCGGCCGGTGCCCGCGTCGAGCGCGCGCTGGAGATCCTCGGTGACGACGTGCCCGACCACCTCAAGGCCGCCGGCGTGCTGCGGATCGAGAACAAGCAGGCCAGCCTGGAGGAGCTGGGTCAGCTGCACAACCCGCAGCTGACCAAGGACGCGGTGGCCGGTCGGATCCGGCGGCTGCTGGCGACGGCCGACAAGCGAGCCGTCGAGCTCGGCATCCCGAACACCGAGGCCGGGCTGAGCGCCGACCTGCTCGACGACGAGGACTGACGCCGCCCGCGCAGAAGACAGCACCACTGCGCGTACAGGTCCGATACCACCTCCGCAACAGGGCCTCGGGGCCTGGTGAGACGAACGAACCACCCGTTTGTGGCCCCGGCCGGGTTCGTTATGGTGGGGTCCGGCTCCCGATGATCTGGGGCCGTTCCTGACCTGAGGAGAAGGCACGTATGACCGTACGAGTGGGAATCAACGGCTTCGGCCGGATCGGGCGGAACTTCTTCCGCGCCGCGCTCGCCTCCGGCGCTGACATCGAGGTTGTCGCCGTCAACGACCTGACCAGCAACGCCAGCCTGGCGAACCTGCTGAAGTACGACTCGATCCTGGGCCGGCTGCCCGGCGAGGTCGTCGCCTCCGACACCGACATCTCGGTCGACGGCAAGTCCATCCGGGTCTTCGAGGAGCGCAACCCGGCCGACCTGCCCTGGGGCGACGTGGGTGCGGACATCGTGGTCGAGTCCACCGGCATCTTCACCGACGCGACCAAGGCCAAGGCCCACATCGACGGCGGCGCCAAGAAGGTCATCATCTCCGCCCCGGCGAAGAACGAGGACCTGACCGTCGTGCTCGGCGTCAACGACTCGCTCTACGACCCGGCGCTGCACAACATCATCTCCAACGCGTCCTGCACCACCAACTGCCTCGGCCCGATGGCCAAGGCGCTGAACGACTCGGTGGGCATCGTCAAGGGTCTGATGACCACGATCCACGCCTACACCCAGGACCAGAACCTGCAGGACGGCCCGCACAGCGACCCGCGTCGCGCCCGCGCCGCCGCGCTGAACATGGTTCCGACCTCCACGGGTGCGGCCAAGGCCATCGGCCTGGTCCTGCCGGAGCTGAAGGGCAAGCTGGACGGCTTCGCCATCCGCGTCCCCACCCCGACCGGCTCCGCCACCGACCTGACCTTCCAGGCCGGCAAGGAGACCTCCGTCGAGGAGATCAACGCCGCCATCAAGGCCGCGGCCGACGGCAAGTACCTGAAGTACAGCGAGGCTCCGCTGGTGTCGACCGACATCGTCACCGACCCGGCGTCCTGCATCTTCGACGCGCCGCTCACCAAGGTGTCGGGTGACCTGGTCAAGGTCATCGGCTGGTACGACAACGAGTGGGGCTACTCCAACCGCCTGGTCGACCTCGTCGGTCTGGTCGGCAAGTCCCTCTGAGTCAGCGCCGGAGCCGGGTCGGTCCTCGATCTCCTCGATCGGGGTCCGCCCGGCTCCCGCATGCCGGGGCACCTGGAGCCCCGGCCCGCTCGTCCTCGTGAACGCGTACGGCTGTGCTGGGAGGCATCGTGAAGTCGGTTGCTGATCTTGGTGACCTGCAGGGCAAGCGGGTTGTCATCCGCTGCGACATGAACGTTCCGTTGGCTGACGGCAAGATCACCGACGACGGTCGGATCAAGGCGTCTCTGCCCACGCTCAACCAGCTCCGGGAAGCCGGGGCGAAGGTGATCATCCTCGCTCACCTGGGCCGTCCGAAGGGTGCGCCGGAGGCGAAGTACTCGTTGGCCCCGGCCGCGCAGCGTCTGTCGGAGCTGCTCGGGGTCGAGGTGAAGCTGGCCACCGACACGGTCGGACCGTCGGCGGCGGAGACCGTCGCCGCGTTGGCCGACGGCGACGTCGCGATGCTGGAGAACGTCCGGTTCGAGCCGGGCGAGACCTCCAAGGACGAGGGCGAGCGTCAAGCGCTGGCCGACAAGTACGCCGCCTTCGGTGACTTCTTCGTCTCCGACGGGTTCGGTGTGGTGCACCGCAAGCAGGCCTCGGTCTACGAGCTGGCCAAGAAGCTGCCGAGCGCGGCCGGTTCGCTGGTCGAGGGCGAGGTCGAGGTGCTCAAGCAGCTGACCGTCGACCCGGCACGGCCGTACGTGGTGGTGCTGGGTGGCGCCAAGGTGTCCGACAAGCTGGCCGTGATCGCCAACCTGATCAGGACCGCCGACACCCTGGTGATCGGCGGCGGCATGCTCTTCACCTTCCTGGCCGCCCAGGGCTACCCGGTGGGCAAGAGCCTGCTGGAGGCCGACCAGATCGAAGCGGTCAAGGGCTACCTGAACGAGGCGGCGTCCGGCGGGAAGCAGATCGTGCTGCCGTCCGACATCATCGTCGCGCCCGAGTTCAAGGCCGACAGCCCGGCCACAGTGGTCGCCGCCGACGCCATCCCCGAGGATCAGCTGGGTCTGGACATCGGCCCTGAGTCGGCCAAGGTGTTCGCCTCGGTCGTCGCCGGAGCCAAGACGGTGTTCTGGAACGGGCCGATGGGTGTGGCCGAGTGGGAGGCCTTCGCCGGGGGAACCAAGGCCGTCGCCCAGGCGCTGACCGAGGTCGACGGCCTGTCGGTCGTCGGCGGTGGCGACTCGGCCGCGGCCGTGCGCCAGCTCGGGTTCGCCGACGACGCGTTCGGTCACATCTCGACCGGCGGCGGCGCGAGCCTGGAGTATCTCGAAGGCAAGACCCTGCCCGGTGTGGCAGTCCTGAGCGAAGGAGAATGACGATGACACGCAAGCCGTTGATGGCCGGCAACTGGAAGATGAACCTCAACCACGTCGAGGCCGTCGGTCTGGTGCAGAAGCTGGCCTGGACGTTGGAGGACAAGAAGCACGACCCGGCCAAGAGCGAGGTCGTCGTGCTGCCGCCGTTCACCGATCTGCGGACGGTGCAGACCCTGGTCGAGGGCGACCGGCTCGAGCTCGCGTACGGCGCCCAGGACCTGTCCCAGCACGCGTCCGGAGCCTTCACCGGCGACATCTCCGCCGACATGCTGGTCAAGCTCGGTTGCACCTACGTCGCCGTCGGGCACTCCGAGCGTCGTGAGTACCACCACGAGACGGATGCGATCGTCAACGCCAAGACCGCCCAGGCCCTGAACCGGGGTCTCACCCCGATCGTCTGCGTGGGCGAGGGCCTCGAGATCCGCAAGGCGGGGGAGCACGTGGCCTACACGCTGGCGCAGGTCGCCGGCTCGCTGGCCGATCTCACCGCCGACCAGCTGACCAAGGTCGTGATCGCGTACGAGCCGGTCTGGGCGATCGGCACGGGCGAGGTAGCGACCCCCGAGGACGCGCAGGAGGTGTGCGGCGCGATCCGCGGTTGGCTCGCCCAGCACCACGGCGACGCCGTCGCCGAGCAGGTCCGGGTGCTCTACGGCGGCTCGGTCAAGGCCAACAACGTCGCCTCGATCATGGACAAGCCGGACGTGGACGGCGCCCTGGTGGGCGGCGCAGCCCTCAACGTGGACGAGTTCTCCGCGATCGCCCGGTTCTACGACCTGCCGTCCCTGTGATCGGTACCGTCCGGCTGGTCTCGCGGGTTCTTGCGGACGCGGATCGTTGAGTTAGGCTAGCGCGCGTGATTTCGGCACCGATCGTGATGATGACCACACCGATCTTGATCTTCTCGATCGTCCTGGTCATCACCAGTGTCGTCCTCGCCCTGTTCGTGTTGATGCACAAGGGTCGGGGCGGCGGCATGTCCGACCTCTTCGGCGGCGGCATGTCCACCTCGATGGGTGGCGCCTCGGTCGCGGAGAAGAATCTGGACCGGCTGACCATCATCGTCTCGGTGATCTGGTTCGCCTGCATCGTGGCGTTGGGCCTGCTCTACAAGCTGGGCGGCTGACGTTGTTCGCAGCAGGACGTCGGGCGGCGGGTTCCGACGACTGTGATTCCAAGACGAGGAAGGACGCAGCGTGACTGGTGGAAGTGCCATCCGCGGCAGCCGGGTCGGTGCCGGCCCGATGGGAGAGGCCGAGCGGGGCGACGCCGCCCCTCGGTTGTACGTCTCCTACTACTGTGCGCACGGCCACGAGACCCGGCCCGCGTTCGCCGCGGACGCGCCGGTCCCGGAGACCTGGGACTGCCCGCGCTGCGGGCTCC
Source organism: uncultured Actinomycetota bacterium (assembly GCA_963794405.1). Taxonomy (GTDB): domain Bacteria; phylum Actinomycetota; class Actinomycetes; order Propionibacteriales; family Propionibacteriaceae; genus Microlunatus. Next base: position 224,649 of record CAWCDP010000009.1, on the reverse strand, counting down.
CCTCGAACCTGGATTCCACCAACCCGCCGCCGCCGCCGAAGATCGAGCCTTACAAGACGCACCTCGCGTACGTGAAGGAACGTCGCTCCGACGCGGAGGCCGCCGACATCCTCAAGGAAGCGCTGCAGGCGCTTCGGGACCGACGCGCGGCCGGCGAAGTCATCTACTGACCGGTTAGGCGCCGCCGAGTCACGTCCGGTCGGCTGAAGGGCGCTCCGGCGCACCGTTCAGCGCCGCCGAGTCACGTCCGGTCGGCGGTTCGGTCGCCCGCACCACCCCTGGCAGAGGCCGACGGTCAGAGAACGCCGCGCGGAACCAGGTTCGGGGGCAGCTCGGCCGCGGCCTCGCGATCCATCAGCCACAAGGTCCGCTCCCGACCCTGTACGCCGGCCGCGGGGATCTGCAGCGGACCGGCGCCGGAGAGCGCCAGACGGGCCGCGGCGGCCTTGTCGGACCCGGTGACACAGAACCAGACCTCGGCGGCCGTGTTGATCACCTCGAGCGTCAGGGAGATCCGCTCCGGCGGTGGCTTGGGCGAGGAGCGCACCGGGATGACCCGACCGTCGGCGTACGACGACGGGTGCTCCGGGAACAGGGACGCGACGTGGCCGTCCGGTCCCATCCCGAGCAGGCAGATGTCGAGCGGGGTCTGGCCGAGCTCGGCGTCGTAGGCCTCGGCGGCTCCATCGAGATCGAGCCCGTCCCCCGAGGCCGGCATCGGGTGCACCCGCTCCAGGTCGAGGGGCAGCGTCGACAGCGCCGTCAGGGCCTGGTGGGCGTTGCGGTCGTCGTCATCCGCGGCCACGAAGCGCTCGTCCCCCCACCACAGACCGACCCGGCTCCAGTCGACGGCTGCGCGGCGCCCCTCCGAACCCAGACGCTGATAGGCCTTGGTGGCGATCCGGCCGCCCGTCAGGGCGACCTGCGGGGTCCGGGACTCGCGCTGGATCTCGACCAACCGCGACATCAGCCGCGCGGCCAGTGCCTCCGCCACGTCGTCGGCGGTGGCGTGCACCAGGATCTCGGCCGGGGATGGCATATCGACTCAACCCTCTCGACGTGCAGGAGCCCGCTTGCGAGCGGGCGCTTTCTTGGCCGGTGCCGCCTTCTTGACCGGAGCGGCCTTCCTGGTCGTCGCCTTCTTGGCGGCCGGTGCCGCCTTCTTGGCCGGTGCCTTCCTGGCTGGCGCCGCCTTCTTGGCCGGAGACACCTTCTTGGCAGCGGACCTCTGACCGTTCTGCTCTGCCTGCATCGTCTCCGAGGCGACGGCACGGGTGCTCGCCGCTTTCTTCGCCGACGGGCGGGCGGATGCGGTTCGCGCGGGTGACGCACCCTCCTTGTAGCGCTGCAGGGCGAGCAGCGCGTGGGCGTAGACGTCGTCGTCGTCCATCCGCCGGAGCTCTTCGGTGATGAGGTCGGTGGTCTCCCGACGCTTCAGCGCCACCAGCCGCTCGGGCTGACCCGGCACGGTGTACGAGGCGAGCAGGCCGTCGGACCGGGTGATGGCGATGTCGCCGGCCGCCGTCGTCATCCGGACGGCGGTCAGGCCCGGCCCGGCGGTCACCGTCCGGGTGACCCTGACCTTCAGACAGGACTGGAGCCAGGCCGCGAGCAGGTCGGCCGACGGGCTGTTGCGCTCCGCCTCGACGACGGCGCCGCTGATCCGCGCCGGGTACTGGTCGAGTGCGGCGGCGAGCAGCGCCCGCCAGCGGGTCAACCGGGTCCAGGACAGGTCGGTGTCGCCGGGCTGGTAGTCGAGGGCTCTGGCCTTGAGCTCGATCAGCGGGCGCCTGGCTGCCGCCGCGTCCGTGACCCGGCGGACGGCCAACGAGGCGAGCTCGTCGTCGGCTCCTTGCGCGGGGGCCTTGCCCGGCCACCAGATGACCACGGGGGAGTCGGGCAGCAGCAGGGGTCGCACCACGGAGGCGGGGTGGGAGGCCAGAGGTCCACGCATCCGGAGCACCACGACCTCACCGGGCGTGCCCTCGCCGATCCGCAGCTGAGCGTCCAGGCTGGCCACCCGGCCCGACGCCGTGACGACGAGCAGGATCCGGGCCGGATGCTCCCGGCCCGCCTCCATCGCCGCCTTGAGGGCGGACTCGTACTCCTTCTCCTCGCAGACCACGAGCAGGGTCAAGACCATCCCCATCGCCGGGCTGCCGGCGTTGCGCCGGGCCCGCAGCAGGGCCGAGGAGATCTTGGCCGTGGTGGTCTCGGGCAGGTCGATGATCATCGCTGCTCGCCGCAGGGTTCTTCTCTCATGACGCCTCCAGACGTGGCCGTCGCGGGCGAGCATCTCGGTGGCGCAGGCGGGTCCCCACCCGCCGGGCTCGTAGTCCTCGGGAGGTTCGTCGACGCTCGCCCAGTAGTCCAGGATCGGGTCCAGGATCTGCCAGGAGAGCTCCACCTCCTCGTGCTGTGGGAACAGCGGGGGATCGCCGAGCAACACGTCGAGGATCAACCTCTCGTACGCCTCGGGAGACGACTCGGTGAACGACCCCCCGTACGCGAAGTCCATGTTCACCTCGCGGATCTCCATCTGCGTGCCGGGCACCTTGGCCCCGAACCGCAGCGTCACGCCCTCATCGGGCTGGATCCGCAGGACGAGCGCGTTGTAGCCGAGCTCCTCGGTGTCGGTGGAGGAGAACGGCAGGTGCGGCGCCCGCTTGAAGCCGAGCGCGATCTCGGTCACCCGCCGAGCCAGCCGCTTGCCGGTCCGCAGGTAGAACGGCACACCCGCCCAGCGCCGGTTGTCGATGTCCACCCGGATGGCTGCGTACGTCTCCGTGGTGGTCGTGGCCGGGATCCCCTTCTCCTCGAGGTAGCCGGCCACCTTCTCCCCGCCCTGCCAGCCACCGCGATAGCGGCCGCGGGCCGTGTGCAGGTCCATCCGCACCGGCGGCCTGGCCGCGGCGAGCACCTTCTGCTTCTCGGCGCGCAGCTGCGCCGCCTCGAAGGACGTGGGCTCCTCCATGGCGGTCAGCGCCAACAGCTGGAGCAGGTGGTTCTGGATCACGTCGCGGGCGATGCCGATGCCGTCGAAGTAGCCGGCCCGACCGCCGATGCCGATGTCCTCGGCCATCGTGATCTGCACGTGATCGACGTAGTTGTTGTTCCAGACCGGCTCGAAGAGCTGGTTGGCGAACCGGAGGGCCAGCAGGTTCTGGACGGTCTCCTTGCCCAGGTAGTGGTCGATCCGGAACACCGAGGAGGACGGGAAGACGCTCGAGACCACCCGGTTGAGCTCCTGGGCGCTGGCCAGGTCGTGGCCGAAGGGCTTCTCGATCACCACCCGGTTCCACTGGCCCTGCCGCTGCTCGGCCAGCCCGTGCTCGCGCAGCTGGTCGACCACGGTCTGGAACAGCCCCGGTGGGATGGACAGGTAGAACGCGTGGTTGCCGCCGGTGCCGCGCGCCTCGTCCAGCTCGAGGATGGTGTCCCGCAGCCGGCGTACGGAGTCGTCGTCGCCGATCTCGCCGGGTACGAACCGGATGCCCTCCGAGAGCTGCTTCCACACCTCCTCCCGGAAGGGGGTGCGGGCGTGCTGCCGCACCGCGTCGTGCACGATCCGGGCGAAGTCCTGGTGCTCCCACTCCCGGCGGGCGAAGCCGACCAGGGCGAAGCCCGGGGGGAGCAGACCGCGGTTGGCGAGGTCGTAGACCGCCGGCATCAGCTTCTTGGTCGACAGGTCACCCGTGACGCCGAAGATCACCAGCACGCAGGGTCCGGCGATCCGCGGCATCCGGCGGTCATTGGCGTCACGGAGCGGGTTGCTCCGCTGGGTCGTGGTGGGGCTCACCCGTTCCCTTCCTCGGCCTTGGCCTCGTTCAGTGCGGTCTCGACGGTGGTGACCAGCTCGGTCCAGGACTTGTCGAACTTGTCGACCCCTTCGTCCTCGAGCACCTGGACGACGTCGTCGTAGGAGATGCCGAGCGCCTCCAGGGCGGCCATCGTCTCGCGGGCCTCGTCGGCCCGGCCGGAGACCCGGTCTCCCTCGACCTCGCCGTGGTCGGCGAAGGCCTGCATCGTCTTCTCGGGCATGGTGTTGACGGTGTCGGCCACCACCAGCTCGGTGACGTAGAGGGTGTCCGGCAGGGACGGGTCCTTGACGCCGGTGGAGGCCCACAGCGGGCGCTGCTTGTTGGCTCCCTTGGCCTCCAGCGCGGACCAGCGGTCGCCGGCGAACGACTGCTGGAAGACCTCGTACGCCAGCCGGGCGTTGGCGATGGCGGCCTTGCTCTTCAGTGCGGTCGCCTCGTCGGTGCCGATCGCGTCGAGGCGCTTGTCGACCTCGGTGTCGACCCGGGACACGAAGAACGACGCGACCGAGTGGATCTGGGACAGGTCGTGGCCGTTCGCGGCGGCCTGCTCCAGCCCGGACAGGTAGGCGTCGATGACACCGCGGTAGCGGTCGAGGGAGAAGATCAGCGTGACGTTGACGCTGATGCCTTCACCGATCACCGCGGTGATGGCCGGCAGGCCCTCCTGGGTGGCGGGGATCTTGATCAGCGCGTTGGGTCGGTCGACGATCTTCCAGAGGTCCTGGGCCTGGGCGATGGTGGCGTCGGTCTGGCGGGCCAGATCCCGGCTCGACCTCGATGGACACCCGGCCGTCGACGCCGTGGGTGGCCGCGGAGGTGGCGGCCAGCACGTCGCAGGCGTTGCGGACGTCGTCGGTGGTCAGGGCCTTGATCGTGTCGGCGACCGAGCTGTCGCGGGCGGCGAGCTCGGCGGTCTGCTCGTCGTAGGCGTCACCCTTGCACAACGCGGCCGCGAAGATCGTCGGGTTGGTGGTCACCCCGACGACCGAGGAGTCGGCGACCAGCTCGGCCAGGTTGTTGCTGGTCAGCCGCTCGCGGGACAGGTCGTCCAGCCAGATGGACACGCCCGCATCCGCGAGGGCCTTCAGTCGTTCACTCATGGTGCCTCGATTCGTCTCGTGCTGGCCCCCGGCGGAGGCGGGCAGGGTGGGGAGGATCAGCTCTCGCCTTCGGGGGCGTCGCCCGCGTCGGCGGGGCCGACGGGTCCACTGGCTGCGGTCTCCGTGGTGGTGGCGGTGGCCGCGGTGGACTCGGTGGCTGCGGCCAGGCTCTCCCGGGCCGCGGCGGCGACGGTCTCGGGGGTGAAGCCGAACTCGGTGAACAGCACGCCCGCGGCGGCGCTGGCGCCGTAGTGGTTGAGGGAGACGATCCGGCCGGCGTCGCCGACGATCTCCCGCCAGCCCTGGCTGATGCCGGCCTCGACACTGACCCGGGCGGTCACCGATGGCGGGATGACGGAGTCGCGGTAGGCCTGGTCCTGCTCGTCGAACCACTCCCGGCACGGCATCGACACGACGCGGGCGGCGATCCCGTCGGCGGCGAGCAGCTCGGCGGCGGCGACCGCGAGCTGGACCTCCGACCCGGTCCCGACCAGGATCACGTCCGGGGTCGTCTCGCTGTCCTTGAGGACGTAGCCGCCCTTGGCGACACCGGAGACGTCGGCGAAGCCGTCGGTGCCGCGGGGGAAGGTGGGGATGTTCTGCCGGGTCAGGATCAGACCGGCGGGCCGGTCGTTGTTCTCCAGGACCGTCGCCCACGCTTCGGCGGTCTCGTTCGCGTCGCCGGGGCGGACCACGTCCAACCCCGGAATGGCGCGCAGCGCGGCCACGTGCTCGATCGGCTGGTGGGTAGGACCGTCCTCGCCGACGCCGATGGAGTCGTGGGTCCAGACGAAGGTGACCGGGGTCCGCATCAGCGCCGACAGGCGGACCGCACCGCGCATGTAGTCGGAGAAGACCAGGAACGTGCCGCCGTAGGGGCGGGTGCCGCCGTGCACGGCGATGCCGTTCATGATCGAGCCCATGGCGTGCTCACGGATGCCGAAGTGCAGGGTCCGGCCGTACGGGTTGCCGGGGAACTTCTTGGACTGCCGGTCCTCGGGCAGGAACGACGGCTCACCGGCCATGGTGGTGTTGTTGGAGCCGGCGAGGTCGGCCGACCCGCCCCACAGCTCCGGCAGCGGAGCGGCGAGGGCGGCGAGGACCTTGCCGGACGCGGCGCGGGTGGCCACCCCCTTCGGGTCGGCGTCGAAGGTCGGCAGTGCGTCACGCCACCCGGCCGGCAGCTCCCGCTCGGTCAACCGGTCGTGCAGCTTCTTCCCCTCGGGGTTGGCGGTCGGCCCAGGCGTCGTAGCTGGTCTGCCACTCCGCCCGCGCGGCCTGGCCGCGCTCGATCAGACCGCGGGTGTGGGCGAGGACCTCCTCGGGCACCTCGAAGGTCTGCTCCGGGTCGAAGCCGAGCAGGGTCTTGGTGGCGGCGATCTCGTCGTCGCCGAGGGCGGAGCCGTGGGAGCCGCCGGTGCCCTGGGCCTTCGGGGTCGGCCACGCGATGATCGTCTTCAGCTCGATGAAGCTGGGCCGGTCGGAGACCTGCTCGGCGGCGGTGATCGCGTCGTTCAGGGCGGCGACGTCCTCGACGTAGGAGGTGTCGCCGTGGGTCCAGTCGACGGTCTGCACGTGCCAGCCGTACGCGGCGTAGCGGGCGGCGGTGTCCTCGGACAGGGCGATGTTGGTGTCGTCCTCGATGGAGATCCGGTTGCTGTCATAGATCAGCGTCAGGTTCCCCAGCCGCTGGGTGCCGGCCAGCGACGACGCCTCACCGGACACGCCTTCCTGGATGTCGCCGTCGGAGCAGAGGGCGTAGATGTGGTGGTCGAAGGGTGACTCGCCGGGGGCGGCGTCGGGATCGAGCAGTCCCCGCTCGCGGCGGGCCGCCATCGCCATCCCGACGGCGTTGGCGACACCCTGACCGAGCGGGCCGGTGGTGATCTCCACGCCGTCGGTGTGGCCGTACTCGGGGTGTCCCGGGGTCAACGACCCCCAGGTGCGCAGCGCCTTCAGGTCGTCGAGCTGCAGACCGAAGCCACCGAGGTACAGCTGGATGTACTGGGTCAGGCTCGAGTGCCCGCAGGACAGGACGAAGCGGTCCCGGCCCGGCCAGTGCGGCTCGGACGGATCGTGCCGCATCACCTTCTGGTAGAGCAGGTACGCCACCGGGGCCAGGCTGATCGCCGTGCCGGGATGGCCGTTGCCCACCTTCTGCACGGCGTCGGCGGCGAGCAGCCGGACGGTGTCGATCGCTTGCACATCGAGATCGGTCCAGCCCTCCGGCAAGACGGGGGCAGTGGCCTGGCGAGAGTTCACGTCGATGATCCTTCCGATGACGGGCACGCGGATCCGACTCTGGGTGCGCGTACGCGAAGGCGTGTTCCCCGGAAGCCTAGCGAGGGCGCCGGTGGGACGGCATCGGGCCCGTCGACGACGGACAACCGACCGGTGGCGGGTGTCACCCGTGGTCGAGGTGAGAATCTGCGGATCCGGCCCTAGACTCACCCAGGACCGTCGGCCTACCCCCGGACCGGTGGCCTCGAGGAGACGAGAGAGACTTCCCTGGTGACGAGCATCGACGTGTCCGGTACGGCGTCGGCTGACGACACCGTGACGACCGGCGCCGTCGCCCAGTCACGGGAGACTGCGCACGAAGCCGCACCGCCGACGGCGCGCTGGCGGGACGTCGTCTCCGCCTACGTCGCGCTCACCAAGCCCCGGATCATCGAGCTGTTGCTGGTCACCACCGTGCCGGTGATGTTCCTGGCCGCCGGCGGGATCCCGCCGCTGACCCTGGTGCTGGCCACGCTGGTCGGTGGCTGTCTCGCGGCCGCCAGCGCGAACGTCTTCAACTGCGTCCTGGACCGTGACATCGACGAGCAGATGCGGCGTACGCGTCGCCGCCCGCTGCCCCGGCACATGGTCTCGCCCGCGGCGGCGACCGCCTTCGGCTTCGTGCTCGGGCTGGTCTCGACGCTGTGGCTGGGCTACCTCGTCAACTGGATGTCGGCCCTGCTGGCCCTGACCGCGAACGTGTTCTACGTCTTCGTCTACACGATGATCTTGAAGCGGCGCACGTCGCAGAACATCGTCTGGGGTGGCATCGCCGGCTGCTTCCCGCCGCTGATCGGCTGGACGGCCGTCACCGGATCGATCGCCCTCGCGCCGTTCATCCTGTTCGCCGTGGTGTTCTTCTGGACCCCGCCGCACACCTGGGCGCTGGCCCTGCGCTACCGCGAGGACTACGCGAGTGCCGGCGTGCCGATGCTGCCCGTGGTCAAGGAGCCGCCCGAGGTGGCTCGACAGATCCTGCTCTACTCGGTGATCACCGTCGCGGTGTCGCTCGCCCTGTGGCCGATCGCCCCGACCGGCTGGCTCTACCCGCTGGTGGCCGCCGTGGCCGGCGCCGCGTTGATCTGGGAGTCGATCGGGCTGCTGCGCCGGGCGAACGCCGGGCTGCGCGATGCCGCTCTGAAGCCGATGCGACTGTTCCACTGGTCGAACTCGTACCTGGCCCTGCTGTTCGTGGCCGCCGCCGTCGACCCGCTGCTGTTCTGATCCGCTGTGGCCGCTGATGTCGTCGCGATCTCGCGAACGGAAAAGCGTGTTCGCGAGATCGCTCCTCCACTCAGCGGCGCGGATCAGAATGTGTCTGATGGCTCGCGCCGCTCGCTGCTCGCTTCGCTCGTTCAAGGCTGAGTTGTTGTGACGCAGTCGGTCGAGCTGCTGCTGGACGAGCGCGCGGAGGCTGCGGTTCGTCGCCAGTGGAATCTGCTGACCGACGCCGGGCTGCCGTCCGAGCGCCGGGCCGACCCCCGGCCCCCCGTCGACCACCACTGTCCGCACATCACGCTCTTCGCCGGCGACGCCATCCCCGCCGACGCCGAGGACCGGCTGTCGGAGCTGGTGGGCGGGCTGCGGCTGGAGCTCCAGCTCGGCGCGGTGATGGTCTTCGGTCCGCGACGGGGGCGGGCGATCCTGGTCCGTCAGGTCACGCCGTCGGTGCCGCTGCTGCAGCTGCAGGAACAGGTGGCTGCCGTCTGCGGGGCGGAGGCGGACGGTCAGTTCGGAGCGGGTCGCTGGGCTCCGCACGTCACCCTGGCCCGTCGCCTGTCCACCGACCAGGTCGGCGACGCGCTGGTGGCGCTGGACTGGACCGCCGACCGGCCGGTCCCGGTCGAGGTGACCGCCTGCCGTCGCTGGGACGGCAGCCGCAAGACCGCCTGGCTGGTCTGAGGCCGTCAGCGCTCGTCGATCTTGGCCAGCAGTCGGGTGAGCATCGTCGTGTTCCGGCTGGTGCTGGACTCCGGACCGAGGATCCGCTCCCACTGCCGCTTCACCAGGGTCGACTCCGTGGACGTGCCGTGCATCAGCCAGTGCACGTCGCGACCGTCGACGACGAGGGTGTCCATCTCGTTGGACAGTGCCTCGAGCTCGTGCCGCTGAGCGGCGCTCGGGCGGTCCTGCAGGAAGGTGAGGAAGTAGGTGTCACCGGTCCCGACGTCGAAGGGCCGCCGGTCGAGCGCCGATCGCAGCTCCGCGGCACTGCGGACGAAGGTGGTCACCTCGAAGCCGACGTCGGCCTCGAGACCGGTGCGGATCGCCCTCTCCAGGACGGTCCGGGCACCCGCCGCGTCGAACACCGCGTTGCCGCTGTTGACGAAGGTCCAGACGTCGTCATACCCCAGACCCTCGAGGATCTCGACCAGACGGGCGTTGACGACCCGCCGTCGACCGACGTTGACGGCGCGGAGGAAGGCAACCCGGGTGGTCATCGGTCCGCGGAGACCGGCGGTTCGCGCCGCACCCGGCGCACCGAGAACCGCAGGTTGGCCACGGCGGCGATGCTCAGGGAGGCCCCGAGCAGGTGCAGCCCGACCAGTCCGATGGGCAGACCCAGGTGGTACTGGGTGAGCCCGATCGCCGCCTGGATCACCTCGACGCCCAGCAGCAGCACGACCGCCCGGCTGCGGGCCAGCCAGAGCGCGGCCACGGTGCCGGCGATGGTGGCGTAGACGGCGTACGCGTGGACGTGGGCGATCAGCACGATGTCCCACCCCGTCCGCCGGGCGTCGAGGTCGCCGGCGTGCGGACCGGAGCCGGTGGTCATGGTGCCGAGCCAGACCGCCACCCACATGGCCACGAAGGTGAACGTCACGATCGAGGCGGTGAGCGGACGGACGGGTTCCCGGTTCACCCGGTACGCCGCCCGGACCAGCCAGACGGACAGCGTGATCAACACCATCGACAGCAGGAAGTGCAGCGCCACCACGAACGGGTTGAGCTGGGTCAGCACGGTGATGCCGCCGATGACGCCCTGGGCGGGGATGCCGAGGGCCATCGCCGTGGCGACCCGGCGGACGCCCCGCCGGGGGTTCCCGTCGAGGCGGGCCCGCATCGCGGTCACCCAGGTGAGGACGGCGATGACGATCAGCACGAAGGTCAGCAGCCGGTTGCCGAACTCGATCGCTCCGTGCAGCCCGAGAGCGGGGTGGGCGATGTAGGCGTCCTCGGTGCAGCGCGGCCAGGTCGGACAGCCGAGGCCGGAGGCGGTCAGGCGGACGACCCCTCCGGTGACCACGATGGCGATGTTGGCCACCAGCGAGGCGATGGCCCACCGGCGCAGCGCCGTCTCACCGCTGATCAGACGCAGCACCCCGGTCGTCCGCGAGCGGGGCGGGGCGGTCACGAGGTCCATCGGAATCCCTTCCAGGCGGCCAGCAGGCCGAGTCCGCTCCAGATCAGCAGCGACAGCAGCGGCCAGAGCAGGGCGCCGCCGACCGCGTACGACCGCAGCCCCTCGCCGAGCGCGGCCGTCGGCAGCAGACCGATGACGGGCTGCAGGACACCGGGGTAGCGGGCGAGCGGCAGCACCAGGGCGCCACCGGCGAGCAGCAGCACGTAGATCACGTTGGCCAGTGCCAGGGTCGCCTCGGCCCGGAGCCGACCGGCCAGTGCCAGGGCAAGACCGCTGAACGCGATCCCGGCCAGGATCACGGTGAGGACCGCGAGCAGCGACCCGACCGGTGTGACGGTCGGCCGCCAACCCAGCGCCAGGGCGACCGCCCCGATCACCACCAGCTGACCGAGCACCACGGCCGCGGTGGCCAGCGCCTTGCCGGTCAGCAGACCGGCGCGGCCCAGGGGAGTGCAGGCCAACCGCTCCAGCACCCCGTACCGCCGCTCGAAGCCGGTGCTGATCGCCACCGACGTGAAGGCGGACGACCAGACGGCCAGGGCCAGCACCGACGGGGCGAGGACGGACAGATCGCCGAAGGTGCCGCCGATGATCCGTCCGAGCACCAGCAGCCCGATGGGGATGACCAGGGCCAGCAGCAGCTGCTCGCCGTTGCGGATGAGCAGCATCGTCTCGGTGCGGGCGTGCCCGAGCACCCGGCGGACGGGCGCAGCAGCTCCCGGGGCCGGAGTCAGGTCGAGCGAGGCGGCGGTCATCGGGCCGCGCCGTGAGTGTGGGCCAGGAAGACCTCCTCGAGGCTGCGCTCGCCGGCGGTCAGCTCGCCGACGGTGCCGGACACGGTCACCCGTCCGGCATCCACGATGTAGACGTGGTCGGCCAGCGCCTGCGCCTCGTCCATGGCGTGGGTGGTCAGCACGATCGCCACCCCGGCGGCGCGCAGCTCGTCCAGCAGCGCCCAGGTCGCCCGCCGCGCGTGCGGGTCCATGCCGGCGGTGGGTTCGTCCAGGAACACCAGCTCGGGCCGACCGATCAGAGCGCCCGCGAGGTTGACCGCCTGCTGCTGACCGCCGGACAGCCGGCGATAAGGCGTCCGGGCGAACGACGTGATCCCGCACCGCCGGACCAGGGCCTCGACGTCGTGGGGGTGGGCGTAGAGGCCGGCGAGGTAGTGCAGCAGCTCGACCGCCTTGATCCCGGACCAGGCGCCGGTGCTCTGTGGCATCAGCCCCACCCGAGCAGCGACCTCGCGACTCCCGGCGGAGCGGCCGAGCACCGTCACGGTGCCGGAGTCGGCGGGCAGCAGTCCGGTGCAGCAGCGGATCAGGGTGGTCTTCCCGGCGCCGTTGGGTCCGAGCACCGCGGTGAGCCGACCGGGCGCCGCGGACAGGGAGAGCCCGTCAAGCACGGACCGTCCACCCAGCGCCACCGACAGGCGGTCGACCACCAGGGCGGCAACGGGCATGGACACTCGCAGAGTCTAATGAGTTCCATGCAGCTTCCCGTCATGCCGCCGGTCAAGCCGATGCTGGCCAAGTCCGTGCCCCAGATCCCCACCGGAGACCTCTCCTTCGAGCCGAAGTGGGACGGGTTCCGGGCCATCGTCTTCCGCGACGGCGACGAGGTGGAGATCGGGTCCCGCAACGAGAAGCCGATGACCCGCTACTTCCCCGAGGTCGTCGAGGCGATCAAGGCGAACCTCCCCGAGAAGTGCGTGGTCGACGGCGAGATCGTGGTCGTGGTGGATGACCGGCTGGAGTTCGAGGTGCTGCAGCAACGCATCCACCCGGCAGCCAGCCGGGTGAAGCTCCTGGCTGAGCAGACGCCCGCCACCTTCATCGCCTTCGACCTGCTGGCTCTGGGCGACGAGGACTTCACCCACCGACCCTTCGCGGAGCGGCGGTCGGCGTTGGAGGACGCGCTCGCGGCGGTCGAGGCGCCGATCCACCTCACGCCGACGACGCGCGATCCCGCGGTGGCCCAGGACTGGTTCGAGCAGTTCGAGGGAGCCGGCCTGGACGGTGTGGTGGCGAAGCCCCTCGCCGGGAGCTACCTGCCCGACAAGCGGACCATGTTCAAGATCAAGCACGCTCGCACCGCCGACTGCGTGGTGGCCGGCTACCGGGTCCACAAGAGCGGCCCGGACAGCATCGGCTCGCTGCTCCTCGGACTGTACGACGACGCCGGCGTGCTGGTGTCGGTCGGGGTGATCGGCGCCTTCCCGGCGGCCCGGCGCAAGGAGCTCTTCATCGAGCTGCAGCCCCTGGTGACCACGTTCGACGACCACCCTTGGGCCTGGGCCAAGCAGGAGGAGGGGAACCGGACCCCGCAGAACTCGGCCGGCAGTCGCTGGAACAACGGCAAGGACCTGTCGTTCGTGCCGCTGCGTCCGGACCTGGTGGTCGAGGTGCGCTACGAGCACATGGAGGGGATCCGGTTCCGGCACACCGCTCAGTTCAACCGCTGGCGGCCCGACCGCGACCCGCGGTCCTGCACGTACGCGCAGCTGGAGGAACCCGTGTCGTTCGACCTGGCCGACATCCTGGCCGCGCCGCGCTGAGCAGACCCACCCTGAGGGTGAGCCAGTCCACTAAGGCTGGCCTTCCTTGAATAGTTCTGATTAATAAGAGCACACTTGTGTTGTGAAAACCGTCCAGCCCGTCTCCGACGTGCCTGGGACGAGTCTGCCCGGGGGGATGGTGACCGTCGACGGGCGGGAGACCGACGAGTCGACCCGGGAGCGGGTGGCTCGCTCGATCCTCGAGCACGGGCCGTCGACCGCGGCAGCTCTGGCCGAGCGGCTGGGACTGACGCCGGCGGCCATTCGCCGGCACCTCGACGTCCTGGTCGAACGGGGTCATCTGGTGGCGCGCGACCAGCGGACCTACGGCGCCCGTGGCCGTGGCCGTCCGGCCAAGGTGTTCGTCCTGACCGACGCGGGCCGCAACGGGTTCTACGCCGCCTACGACGACCTGGCTGTCCAGGCGCTGGAGTTCCTGGCCGCCCAGGCCGGCGACGAGGCGATCGAGAAGTTCGCCGAGAGTCGGGTCGCTGACATGGAGGCGCGGTACGCGCAGCTGCTCGACGTGGCGCCCACCGACGTCAGCACCGCCCAGGTGCTCGCCGACGCCCTGACCGGGGACGGGTACGTCGCCTCCGTCCAACCCTCGGTCGCCGGGGAGCAGCTCTGCCAGCACCATTGCCCCGTCGCCCACGTCGCCGAGCGGTTCCCGCAGCTGTGCGAGGCCGAGACCGAGGCGTTCGCGCGCCTGATCGGGGGGCCGGTCCAACGACTGGCCACCATCGCGCACGGCGACGGTGTCTGCACGACCCACATTCCGCACGTCAGCACGAACACACAACGCCGGCCACACCCCCATGCCGCCGGCACCGAGCAGACCAGCGAAAGGCCCTGATATGACCCAGATCATCGACCCCATCCAGACGCAGGATGCACCGGCTTCGGCTCTTCCTGATGCGCCGGCTTCGGCGACCGGCTTCGTCGGCACCGGCGAGACGCAGGACCAGCACCTGGACGCCCTCGGGCGCTACCAGTGGGGCTGGTCGGACTCCGACGTCGCCGGCGAGACCGCGCTGCGTGGGCTGACCCCCGAGGTCGTGGCCAACATCTCGGCGCTGAAGAGCGAGCCGCAGTGGATGCTCGACCTGCGGATGAAGGGCCACAAGCTCTTCGGTCGCAAGCCGATGCCGACCTGGGGTGCCGAGCTCGACGGGATCGACTTCGACAACATCAAGTACTTCGTCCGCTCCACCGAGAAGCAGGCGACCAGCTGGGACGACCTGCCGGCCGACATCAAGAACACCTACGACCGCTTGGGCATCCCGGAGGCCGAGAAGGCCCGCCTGGTGTCCGGTGTCGCGGCGCAGTACGAGTCCGAGGTGGTCTACCACAAGATCAACGAGGAGCTCGAGAAGCAGGGCGTCATCTTCCTCGACACCGACACCGCGCTGAAGGAGCACCCGGAGCTCTTCCAGGAGTACTTCGGCACCGTCATCCCGGTGGGCGACAACAAGTTCGCCGCGCTGAACACTGCGGTGTGGTCGGGTGGCTCCTTCATCTACGTGCCGAAGGGCGTGCACGTCGAGATCCCGCTGCAGGCCTACTTCCGGATCAACACCGAGAACATGGGTCAGTTCGAGCGGACCCTGATCATCGTCGACGAGGGTGCGTACGTGCACTACGTCGAGGGCTGCACGGCCCCGATCTACTCCTCGGACTCGCTGCACAGCGCTGTCGTGGAGATCATCGTGAAGAAGGGTGCCCGCTGCCGCTACACGACCATCCAGAACTGGTCGAACAACGTCTACAACCTGGTCACCAAGCGCGCCACCTGCGAAGAGGGCGCCACGATGGAGTGGATCGACGGCAACATCGGCTCCAAGGTGACCATGAAGTACCCGGCGGTCTACCTGATGGGCGAGTACGCCCGGGGCGAGACGCTGTCGATCGCCTTCGCCGGCGAGGGCCAGCACCAGGACGCGGGCTCGAAGATGGTGCACTGCGCACCGCACACCTCGAGCTCGATCATCTCCAAGTCGGTGGCCCGCGGCGGCGGCCGGACCTCGTACCGCGGCCTGGTGCAGGTGCTGGAGGGCGCCTCGCACTCCAAGTCGGTGGTGAAGTGCGACGCGCTGCTGGTCGACCAGATCAGCCGCTCCGACACGTACCCGTACGTGGACGTCCGTGAGGACGACGTGTCGATGGCGCACGAGGCGACCGTCTCCAAGGTGAGCGACGACCAGCTCTTCTACCTGATGAGCCGGGGGATGGGCGAGGACGAGGCGATGGCCATGATCGTTCGCGGCTTCGTCGAGCCGATCGCCAAGGAGCTGCCGATGGAGTACGCGCTGGAGCTGAACCGGCTGATCGAGCTGCAGATGGAGGGCGCGGTCGGCTGACCGCTGCTCCGACATCCGAACTGCCAGAAAGTGAACTGACGCAATGACTGTTGTAGATGAGGCTGCCCCCAGCCCCCTGACCTCGGCGCCCAACGTGGCTGGTGCGGTCGAGACCACCGAGAAGGTGGCCAGCCACCTGCACCCGGCCGGCTCCTGGGCCGTCGAGGACCATCCGGTCCCCAACGGACTGGAGGAGGTGTGGCGGTTCACACCGCTGAAGCGGCTGCGCCAGCTGCACGCCGACGCCGCGCTCGGCACCGGCTCGGTCACCGTCGACGCCGGTGTCCACGACGACCTGTCGATCCGTACGGTCACGGGCGCGGAATCCCGTGCGTGGCGGGGGGTCTCCGGCTACGTGCCGATCGACCGGACCGGCGCGCGCATCTTCACCGAGACCGATACCAGCCTGATCGTGGAGGTGCCGGCCGAGGTCGACGCCTCCCAGCCGATCGTGGTCACCCTGCACGGTAACGGGATCGCGGCGGCCGAGGGCGGTCACGTCGTGATCAAGGTCGGCCGGTTCGCCCGGGCGACCGTGCTCCTGGTGCACGACGGCTCGGCGACATACGGGCAGGTCGTGGAGATCGTGCTGGAGGACGGCGCCCAGGCGACCGTGACCTCCATCCAGAACTGGGCCGACGACACCGTCCACCTGGCCCAGCACGCCGCGAAGATCGGCCGGGACGCCACCCTCAAGCACGTCGTGGTCACCTTCGGCGGCGACGTGGTCCGGATCAACGCGGGCGTGGAGTACGCCGGACCGGGAGGCTCGGCGGAGATGCTCGGTCTCTACTTCGTCGACGCCGGCCAGCACCTCGAGCACCGGCTGTTCGTCGACCACAACCAGCCCAAGACCCGGTCCAACGTGGACTACCGCGGCGCTCTGCAGGGCAAGGGTGCGCACTCGGTCTGGATCGGCGACGTGCTGATCCGCAAGGTGGCCGAGGGCATCGAGACGTACGAGTCGAACAAGAACCTGGTGCTGACCGACGGCTGCCGGGCCGACTCGGTGCCGAACCTGGAGATCGAGACCGGCGAGATCGCCGGGGCCGGGCACGCCTCGACCACCGGCCGCTTCGACGACGAGCAGCTGTTCTACCTGCGCAGCCGGGGGATCGACGAGGCCGAGGCGCGACGACTGGTCGTGCACGGCTTCTTCGCCGACATCATCCGCCGGATCGGCGTGCCCTCGATCGAGGAGGCGCTGCTGACCGCCTTGGAGGCCGAGCTGGCCGTCACGGTGGGGACGCCTGCCGGCGTGGGCACCGTCGGCACGCCTTCCGGTGTGGGGGAGTCCGCCCCCGGAGGCGCATCGTGAGCCTGGTCCGCGCTTGTGCCGCCTCCGACATCGCCCCCGAGACCGCCATCGCGGTCGAGGTGGACGGCGTCGACGTGGCCATCGTGCACTCGGGTGATCGCTTCTACGCGATCGCCGACGAGTGCAGCCACGCCGCCATCCCGCTCTCGGAGGGTGACGTCGGCGACGGCGAGATCGAGTGCTACCTGCACGGATCGCGCTTCGACCTGCGCACCGGCGAACCCCTGGGCCTGCCCGCCACGGAACCGGTGGCGGTCTACCGCTGCCGGCTGATCGACGACGAGATCCACGTCGACCTCACTGCCACCCCCGACCTTCAGTCGGCGTCGCTGCGCGACGACGACCACACCGCACCACAGGAGTTCTGAACATGTCCACACTCGAGATCCGCGACCTGCACGTGTCCGTCGACACCGAGGCCGGTGCGAAGGAGATCCTCAAGGGGGTCGACCTGACCATCCGCAGCGGCGAGACGCACGCGATCATGGGCCCGAACGGGTCCGGCAAGTCCACCCTGGCCTACTCGATCGCCGGCCACCCCAAGTACACGATCACGTCCGGCACGGTCACCCTGGACGGGCAGAACCTGCTCTCGCTGAGCGTCGACGAGCGCGCCCGCGCCGGCCTGTTCCTGGCCATGCAGTATCCGGTCGAGGTGCCCGGGGTCTCCGTGGCGAACTTCCTGCGGACCGCCAAGACCGCCATCGACGGCCAGGCGCCGAAGCTGCGGACCTGGGTCAAGGACGTCAACGCCGCCATGGACCGGGTCCAGATGGACACCGAGTTCGCCCAGCGCAGCGTCAACGAGGGCTTCTCCGGTGGCGAGAAGAAGCGCCACGAGATCGTCCAGCTGGAGCTGCTGAACCCGCAGTTCGCGATCCTGGACGAGACCGACTCGGGCCTGGACATCGACGCCCTGCGGGTCGTCTCCGAGGGCGTCAACCGGTTCTCCGCCCAGGGCGACCGCGGCGTGCTGCTGATCACCCACTACACGCGGATCCTGCGCTACATCAAGCCGGACTACGTGCACGTGTTCGTGGCCGGCCGGGTGGCCGAGCAGGGCGGGGCCGAGCTCGCCGACCGTCTCGAGGCCGAGGGCTACGACCGGTACGTCCGGGCCGCCGCGACCGCGGGTGCTGAGCAGGCCTGATGAGCGCGCCCGCGGTATCGGTGCCGGCGACGGAGGTGGTCGCCGATGAGATCGCCTTCGACGTCGACGCCCTCCGCGCCGACTTCCCGATCTTGGAGCGGGAGGTCGACGGTCGACCGCTGGTCTACCTCGACAGCGCCAACACCTCGCAGAAGCCGCGGTGCGTGGTGGAGGCGATCGAGGACCACTACCTGAACCACAACGCCAACGTGGCCCGGGCGATGCACGTGCTGGGGGCCGAGGCGACGGCGGCGTTCGAGGGCGGCCGCGAGGCGGTGGCCACCTTCATCGGTGCCGCGCGTCCCGAGGAGGTGATCTTCACCAAGAACGCGTCCGAGGCGCTGAACCTCTGCGCGCACACGCTCGGGTCGCGGCTGCGTCCCGGTGACGAGATCGTCATCTCGGTGATGGAGCACCACTCCAACATCGTGCCCTGGCAGCTGCTGGCCGAGCGGACCGGCGCCACCCTGCGCTGGTTCGACGTGACCGACGAGGGGCGGCTGGACCTCGCGGGCGCCGCCGCGAGCGGGCTGGTCAACGAGCGCACCAAGATCATCTCGGTGGCGTACGTGTCGAACGTGCTGGGCACCGTGAACCCGGTGCGCGAGATCGTCGCCCTCGGGCACGCCGTCGGCGCCACCGTCGTGCTGGACGCCTCGCAGGCCGTGCCGCAGCTTCCCGTCGACGTGGTCGACCTGGGCGCTGATCTGGTCGCCTTCACCGGACACAAGATGGTCGGTCCGACCGGCATCGGGGTGCTCTGGGGCCGCTACGACCTGCTGGCCGAGCTGCCGCCGTTCCTCGGTGGCGGGGAGATGATCGAGGTGGTCAGGATGACCGGCTCGACCTTCGCCGCGCCGCCGCACCGCTTCGAGGCCGGGACGCCGCCGATCGCCCAGGCGGTCGGTCTGGGGGCTGCGGCCGGTTACCTGTCGGCGATCGGCATGGACGCGATCGCGGCGCACGAGCAGCAGATCACGGCGTACGCGCTGGAGGGCCTGAAGACCGTGCCCGGGTTGCGGATCATCGGTCCGAGCGAGCCGGTCGACCGCGGGGGAGCGGTGGCGTTCACGCTGCCGGACATCCACCCGCACGACATCAGCCAGCTGCTCGACAGCCGGGGGATCGCCGTCCGTGGCGGGCACCACTGCGCCCGCCCGCTGCACGAGCGGTTCGGGGTGCAGTCCTCGACCCGGGCGTCGTTCTACCTGTACACGACGACGGCCGAGATCGACGCCCTGGTGGAGGGTCTCGGCTACACCCAGCGGTTCTTCGGAGGTGGACGATGAAGGTCGAGGACCTCTACCAGGAGATCATCCTGGATCACTACCGGGCCAAGCACCACAGCGGTCTGCGGGAGCCGTACGAGGCCGAGGTGCACCATGTGAACCCGAGCTGTGGCGACGAGGTCACGCTGCGGCTGCACGTCGCGGACGGCGTGGTCGACGACGTCTCGTACGAGGGTGTGGGCTGCTCGATCTCGCAGGCGTCGACCTCGGTGATGACGGATCTCGTCATCGGTCAGCCGGTCGGTGACGGCTTGGCGCTGCACGAGGAGTTCTTGACCATGATGCAGAGCAAGGGAACGTACGAGCCGGACGAGGATCAGCTGGAGGACGCCGTCGCGTTCGTCGGTGTGGCTCGGTTCCCGGCTCGGGTGAAGTGCGCACTGCTCGGCTGGTCGGCGTTCAAGGACGCCGCCCTGCGGGTCGGTGCCCAGGAGACGACGGAGGGACGAGCATGACCGAGACGACCGAGACCACCCAGGGTCTGACCGAGGAGACCGTACGCCCGTCGGACCGGGTGGTCGACCAGCTGCCCGAGGTCGATCTGACCGAGCTGAGCGCCGCCGGGACCGAGGAGGACCTCTGGGAGGCCCTCAAGGACGTGGTGGATCCCGAGCTGGGGATCAACGTGGTCGACCTGGGCTTGATCTACGGCTTGCACCTCGAGGACGACAACACGGTCACCATCGACATGACGCTGACCTCGGCGGCCTGCCCGCTGACCGACGTGATCGAGGACCAGACGAACACCGCGCTCGAGGGCCTGGTGAACGGGTTCGCGATCAACTGGGTGTGGATGCCGCCGTGGGGTCTGGAGAAGATCACCGACGACGGTCGCGAGCAGCTGCGGGCGCTCGGCTTCAACGTCTGACCCCCGGGCCGAGCCTCGGCAGCCCGGTCCTCAGAGACGTTGGAGCGTCGCCGGATCCTCGTCGCCGTCGAAGAAGGCGTCGAGGACGGTGCGGAACACCGACTGGCTCTCGTCTGCGTGCACGAACAGGGTCATCGACGAGCGCAGCTTGACGGCGTCGATGCTGCCGAGGATGTCCTCGGCGGTGAGGTCGTGGTGGGTGATCACGGACTCGGCGGCCGTCACCAACCGCGGGCCGAGGACGGGGTGCGCCAGATAGGCGCGCGCCTCGTCGAGGTCCGCGATCGCGTACCGCTGCGCCATCCCGCTCCGGCCCAGACCGGCGATCTGCGGGAACACGAACCACATCCAGTGGCTGGTCTTGCGTCCGGCGCGGAGCTCCCTCAGGGCCTGGTCGTAGGTTCCGCCCGCGTTCTGGGCGGAGACGAAGTGCTCGAGGTCGTGGGTCACGAGGTCGATGCTGTCATCTGCGGAAGGCGAGTGGCTCCTCGGGTGGATCCGATCCGATGGCGGGTCGAACGGCCGGGCAGGTTGCGCAGCGCGAAGCGGTGGCCTCGTCGTGGTCAGACGCAGCCGGTCACCGACAGCACCTGGTAACGGTGGTGCCGATTGATCTGCAGGTGCGGTTCGGCGGCGAGCACCGGGAACTCGGAGTCGTTCACCGCGCTGCTCAGCCGCGGCACTGCCGGGTCGAAGTACACCGTCGTGAAGCCGGTCATCAGCTTCGGGTCGCCTTCGTTACCCGGATCGCTGTCGGCGACGGTGAAGGAGTTGCCCTGGTAGCCGATCAGCGCGAAGGAGTGCTCGCCGCTCAGCCCACCGCCGCCGAAGCCGCTCATCACGCGGACGGTGATGATCCACCCGCCGTCCAGCGCCGCCCTGATTTTCGCCACCGACCCCGCGAGCCCCGAACCGTACGTGCAGACGTCACCGCGCCGAACGTCGATGCCGTTCTGCTGGAACACCCGATGCTGCGGTGAGACTCCCGTCGCCAGGGCCATTCCACCGACGCGTACCTTCGGGTCCGGTGCGGGACGTCCGGCGCGGTTGGCAAGTGCGCGGAACCTGTTTGCCAGGAACGCGGCCTGGAAGCCACAGACTTCGGGCTCGGCCACAGCCAGATAATGCAGGCGGCTGACGTTCTTCTGCTTGGTCACATCCGGGTCGGCCGCAACCGTGAACCCGCCGTTCAGCGTCTGGTAGATCGCCCAGCCTGCTCGGAACTCAGCGGTCTTCTTCGCGAACGGCCCGGGGGCGACGCCGGCTGCGATCGGCTCAGGCGCAACGATCGATGCCATCGCCGTCAGGTGCTGGGCGCCGGGTGGATGGGCCGCACGGACTGCGGCGCTGAACGCGCGCGCCTGGGCCGCGACCGTTGCCGATGGCTGCCCGCGATCGGCCGCGGTCTCGACGAGCGTCTTGAACTTGACGAACAAGGCGATGTGGTCCGGTGGCGAGGTCGCCGTGTTGAGGGCGAGCACGTCCGGGTCCGCCATCAGGCCGGCCGAAACCTGCTGGCTCCAGAAGAACTGGCCCATCACATGCAGGTCCGCGTTGGCGACGATCGCCTTGAATCCCGCCTCGCCGCCGCGCTCGAAGAAGGCGCGGATGTCGTCGCGTTCGAAAGGCTGGAGGTCTGGCCCGTTGACTGCAGGATTCGCCGCGGCGAAGGCCGGAAAGTCCTGGGTGAAGGTGACGGCGGCCAACGCGACCCGCAGCCGGTTCACGTTGACCCCGCGGGCGTCGGCGAAGTGGGCACCGAGATCGTCCAGCATCGTGGTGGCGGAGCCACCCGCGGGGGCGACCCCAGCCGGCAGCTTGGCCGCACCCCGGGCGCTCGCCGAGGTCGTGAGGATCTCCGCCATGTTCAGCCCGTTCAGAAACACAAATGCTTCCTCATAGGCGTTTGCTCGGATCATCCCGATCAACCCTCCGCCCATGACAGCGATCCTGTGCTCGGCGGTGCTTGCTCCCTTGACCGACTTCTCCGCCCGAGCGAGCAACGGTGTCTGGTCAGCGGCGTCGAGATGACTCCAGGCGATGTAGAACTGCGGGTCGATCACGCTACCGACGGCGCGCACCGTTGCGAGGATCCGGTCCTTGCGTACCGGACCCAGCGGCGAGAGCGCACCTGGATCAGCCAGGAAGGCGCCGCTGGCGCCCTTCTGTCGCAGGTCGTCGAGGGTGTCGATCAGATCCGGCATGGACAGCGCATTCAGCTTCTGCCCCGCTGCGGCGACATCGGTGATCGGGAGGGGTATCTCGTCGGCATGAGAGACCCGCTGGATCATCGCAGCAGCTGCCGCGTTGCCCGCTGTGCGCTGCAGCCCGAGCAGGTCGTCGGCGACCATCCCGCCGAGCCGGACTGGGCGTTGCCTGCTCCGTGACGAAGCCACGCCGCCGGCCGGAACCGCCCGCCGCTCGGGCGGCACACGCGTTGGACCGGCCACAAGGCACGGTAGCAACGCAGGTCGCCGCGGCAGCAGGTCGCGTTTGCGGCCTGCCGTGCAGACATCGCTTCCCGAACAGGCAAGAACTGGAGGTACGTCGCCTTGACGCCAGATTTCGCCGTGAGGACCTGAGTAGATCAGGTTCGCCACCGGCTGCTCAGTCTTCGGCGCGACCGGGCTGGGCTGTGGTCCAGACCTGGTGGGCCCAGTGGCGGTCGCCGAGCAGGAGGGTGCCTTGGTTGGTGGTGACGGCGATCAGCCCGTCGGGTGATCGCCACAGGTAGGTGCCGAGGTCGGGTTGTCGGGCCTGCCAGCCACCCAGGGTTTTCGCGCGGTGCTCGGTGCGGGTGAGCGGTCCGAGGTTGCTCATCGACGTCTGCCCGGGTGGACCGTTCGGGGCGTAGGGGATGGTGTGGTCCAGGTCGAGCCGGCCGCCGGTGGCGATGGTGGTGGCCGGGCTGAACGGCCACACCGAGCCCGGATGCCGGACCGTCATGGCCTGCCGCAGGCGTTGGGGGATCTCGTAGGCGTCGACCGCCGCGGTGGCGGCGGGGTCGAGGACAGGGCGGATGGTGATCGTCGGGTCGGCCTGGGTCAGCCACTGTCGGAACTGGTCCAGGGTGACCGGCCCGTGCTCGGTGCGGACCACCCCGTGCTGGTCGATCAGGGTCTGATCGCTGAGATGGACGTGGATCACCACCCGCGGCCCACAGCTGCTCGCCTCGGCTGGAGCGAACGGTAGGAGATCGAACCGGGCACCCGCCAGCAGGGCGCGCGAACGTGGCCGGCACGGACGCTGTCGGCATGGACGCTGTCGGCACGGACCCATGTCGGAGTCGCCACGGGTGCTGACATCGCATCCACAGCGGGTCACCGGCTCGGCATCGGCGTGCGCTGCTGCGGCTGCCAGGCCAGGTCGGCGTCGTCGACCGGCGACTCCTCGACCACGGCCCATCGTCATCGGTGGGTCGGCTGGCTGGTCCAGCAGTCGTCGTCGAGGTCGTCGAAGCAGGGTTGGTGCACGTTGCCGTGCCGGGCGGTCTCCCAGCCCGCCGGCGGCAGGTCCGCCGCCCACGGATCGGTCGGGTCGCGCCTGATGTGCCGCGACCCGCTCCTCCGGCGTCGCCGGGCTGTCGGGGGCGTCGGCGTGGCGGGCCAGCAGATCCCGCAGCCGGGCCTGGTAGGCGATGATCCCGATCGCCTTCGACCGGCGGACCGCGACCGGGTCCTCATCGCCGTCGTCGGCCAGACACTCCGCCACCCGCTCCACCAACGCCAAGAACGCGGTCGCATCACCGGCGTCGACCCGGGCGACCAGGGTCCGCAACCCCTCACCGGACTGGGTGGCCCGCACATCCCGCTGCGCCGCCGCCTTCGCCGCCCGCTGCTGGTAGGTCTTCTCATCGACCTGCAACAACGTCGCATCGAGCAGCTTCTCGAACCGTCCCCACGCCAGCAGCTCGACCTGCCCGGTCACGATCCGATCCACCACCCGCGCCGACACCACCGACAGCTCCGAGGTGCGGCGGGCGACCTCGCGGGCTTTCCAGGCCATCACCTCCCCGGCCTGCACCCGCACCCACAGCTGCGGCAGCCGATGCCGGATCGCCAACGCGTCCCCGATCACCAGCCGGGCCGCGACCACACTCGACTGCTGCGCCAACGCCAACGACGACGGACACGTCTCGGCCACCAACGGGGTCCCGACCGGACCCATCCGCACGAACCGCTCGACCAGCACCGACGACTCGTGCGTGGCCGGCTGATCGGGATCGTCGCTCTCCCCGTGACAGTCGGCCCACGCCGCAGCCAGCACCAGCTTGCGACACCCCGCCCGCCGCTCACCCTCATGGTTGTCCGCAGCCAGGCTGAGCAGCGCACCCGGATCCCCGAGCGACTCCTCCAACCACTGATCGAACATACATACGATTCTAGCACCGCGGCGCCCGGTTGGAGGCCCGGGGAGTGCCGGATCTCCTTAGAGAGCAGCGAGATCCAGGGTTCGGCCAGCTCGCCAGACCAACTCGCTCGGATCACAGCCCCAGCACCTCGCAGGACCAGCCCCGGCAGCCCGCGGGCCGGGGGGCCACATGCAACGGATCAGACTCAGACCGGTGTGAGGGCCCAGCGGAGTCCGGCCAAAGTGGTGCGGGTGACGGGCCGGCTGATCATGCGGTCGGTGATCGGCAGGGTCGGCAGCTCGAGCATGGCCCGGGACCAGGCGGGCAGGCTCGCGATCGCTCCGGCCGTCATGGAGCGGTAGCCGACCTGCTCGAACGCCGACAGCGGCGGGTGCTTGAGCAGCAGGTCCCTGGCCTCCCGTGCTTCCGAGGTCATCCGCAGCGCCGGGCGGTAGGCCGCCAGCGTGTCCGCCAGCTCGGCCACGCTGGTCGGGGGGTCGAGCACCCCGAGGCGGCGGGCGGTGCCGGCCGCCTGCTCGACGTACCTGTCCCGCTCCAGCGCGGACAGTGGCGCGGTGCCGAACTGGTCGTGGGTGGTGAGGAAGCTGTCCACCTCGGCGACGTGCACCCAGGCCAGCAGCTCCGGCTCGTCGGCCCGGTAGGGCAGCCCGTCGCTGGTGTGACCCTCGATCCGGCCGTGGATGCGGTTGATCGCGGTGATCATCCGCTCGGCGGCCGCGATGCTGCCGTACGTGGTGGTGGCCAGGAACGCGCTGGTCCGCTGCAGCCGCCCCCACGGATCGCCGCGGAAGCCCGAGTGCTGACTGACGGCAGCCATGGCCCGAGGGTGGAGCGACTGCAGCAGCAGCGCGCGGATGCCACCGACGAACATCGACGCGTCCGCATGCACCCGCCAGATCGGATCCTCGGGGGCGAACCACCGCGGTCCGGGAGCGTCGAAGATGCGGGTGTGGGCGGACTCGAAGTCGGCCCCGGCGATCCGTCGGCGGACGACTGCGGCCGTCCCGGCACGGATGCGATCGATGAGCGTCACCCCTGGAGTTCCCGTCCCGAGGCGAGCCCGCGCCCTCGGACGCAGCCACCTGACCCGGCGAAGCCGTCGGTTTGGGTACCGGCCCCAGATGTGGAACCGTTGACCCGCCATGTTGGTAGCCAGAGATCTCGAGATTCGCGCGGGTGCGCGGCTGCTGCTGGAGCATGCCAGCTTCCAGATCGCCACCGGGGACAAGATCGGCCTCGTGGGCCGCAACGGTGCCGGCAAGACGACGCTCACCAAGATCCTCGCCGGTGAGGCGGCACCGGCCGCCGGCTCGGTCAGCCCGGGCGGTCTCGTCGGCTACCTGCCACAGGATCCGCGGACCGGTGACCTCGACGTGCTGGCCAAGAACCGCATTCTGTCGGCTCGCGGCCTGGACGCGGTGGTCGCGCGGCTGCGGGATGCCGAGGTGGCCATGGCCGACGACTCGGTCGAGGTGCAGGACAAGGCCATGGCGAAGTACGCGCGGGCCGAGGCCGAGCTCGCCGCTGCCGGTGGCTACGCGGCCGAGTCCGAAGCGGCTCGGATCGCCAGCAACCTCGGTCTGCCGGAGCGGGTGCTGCACCAACCACTGCGGACGCTGTCGGGTGGGCAGCGACGACGGGTCGAGCTGGCCAGGATCCTGTTCTCCGGAGCGGAGACCCTGCTGCTCGACGAGCCGACCAACCACCTCGACGCGGACTCGATCGGCTGGCTGCGCACCTACCTGCAGGGGTACGGCGGAGGGCTGATCGTGATCAGTCACGATGTCGGCCTGCTGGCCGCCACGGTCAACAAGGTGTTCCACCTGGACGCCAACCGAGCCGAGCTCGACGTGTACGCGATGGACTGGAAGCGCTACCTGCAGCAGCGGGAGACCGACGAGAAGCGTCGCCGCCGCGAGCGGATGAACGCCGAACGCAAGGCCGACCAGCTCCTGACCCAGGCCGACAAGATGCGGGCCAAGGCCACCAAGGCCGTGGCCGCACAGAACATGGCTCGGCGGGCGGAGCGGCTGCTGGCCGGGATCGAGGGGGAGCGAGCGGTCGACCGCGTCGCCAAGATCAGGTTCCCCGACCCGGCTCCGAGCGGCAAGACACCGTTGACCGCTGTCGACCTGAGCAAGTCGTACGGGTCGCTCGAGGTGTTCACCGGAGTTGATCTTGCGATCGACCGCGGCAGCCAGGTGGTCATCCTGGGCCTCAACGGTGCCGGGAAGACCACCCTGCTGAGGATCCTGGCCGGCGTCGAGGAGTCCGACACCGGCGAGGTGCGCCCGGGCCACGGGCTGCGGCTGGGCTACTACGCCCAGGAGCACGAGACCCTGGACACGTCGCGGAGCGTGCTGGCCAACATGAAGACCGCCGCCCCCCACCTCAACGACACCGACGTCCGCAAGGTGCTGGGCTCCTTCCTGTTCTCCGGTGACGACGTCGACAAGCCGGCGTCGGTGCTGTCCGGCGGCGAGAAGACCCGTCTCGCTCTGGCCGTGCTGGTGGTCTCCAGCGCCAACGTGCTGTTGCTCGACGAGCCCACCAACAACCTGGATCCGGCCTCTCGAGCCGAGGTGCTGGACGCGATCCGCCGCTACGCGGGCGCTGTCGTCCTGGTCACCCACGACGAGGGCGCCGTGGATGCGCTCGACCCTGACCGGGTGCTGCTGCTGCCCGACGGGGTCGAGGACCTGTGGAACCCGGACTACGCCGATCTGATCACCCTCGCCTGATCCGGCTCGGTCGGTGATCTTCACCGCGCTGGCGATCATGAACCCAGGGACGGCGATATTCGCCGATATCGATGATCACTGGTCACCAGGGGGCGCAATTGCGCGGGAAAGGTGCTACAAAGTGATGAATCGGTGATCATCGCCAGATCCATCACCCGCTCGAGGAGGCGCCATGGCCAAGGTAGTCAGGGGAACCCGGATCACGGGAGCCCAGCGCGAGACGCTCGCCGCTCAGTACGCCAAGAAGTACGAGTCCGGGCAGAGCATTCGCAAGATCGCCGAGACGGCCGGCCGGTCGTTCGGCTTCGTGCACGGTGTCCTGGTCGAGCACGGCGTGACCCTGCGCGGCCGCGGCGGAGCCACCCGGGGGGCGAAGCGGGCGGCGAGTGGTGCAGCGAAGAAGGCGAGCGCCGCGGCGCCGGCCACGGCAGCAGCGAAGAAGGCCCCCGCGGCGAAGACCCCCGCAGCCAAGAAGACCGCAGTCAAGAAGAGCGCTGCCGCCGAGGCGAGCCCGGCGGTGACCACGGCTGCCGGCAAGAAGACGACGGCGAAGGCACCCGCGGCCAAGCAGTCGTCCGCCAAGAAGGCGAGCGCGGCCAAGGCTTCCGCCGTCAAGGCTCCCGCCGTCAAGGCCTCGGCCAAGAAGTCCGCGCCGAAGGCCACGACCGCCGAGAAGGCCCCGACTGCCAAGAAGACCACCACGACCAAGAAGGCCACGACCAAGAAGGCGGCTGGAGCCTCGGCGGCCACGTCTGCTCCGGCCAAGAAGTCGGCGACGAAGAAGACGGCGGCCACCACGAAGGCCGCGGCGACGAAGGCGGCGCCGGCCAAGAAGACCAGCAAGAAGGCTGCCGCGAAGAAGAGCTGAGTCGGCGCTCACGGACCTGTCGAGATGACCGCCGCCGACCCGACACCCCCGGAGCTGACCCAGCTGCCGGGCGGGGTCGAGGTGATCACCGACCGATCCCGCGGGTTGGCCGAGGTCTGGCTGACCCGTCCCGAGGTGCGCAACGCCCAGACGATGGCGACCTGGGCGTCCTTGGCGCAGGCGGCGGAGATGATCGCCGCAGACTCCGCCCTCTCCCTCGTGCTGCTGAGAGGGGCCGGCGACGACTTCAGCGCCGGGCTGGATCTGCGGATGCTCCGCGGCAGCGCACCGGCCGGTGAAGGCGACCTGCGCCGGCTGTTGATCAAGGACGATGCCGAGGTGCGGCGGGCGATCGCCGGATTCCAACGGGGCTTCAGCTGCTGGCGGGAGATCTCCGCGACGGTGGTCGCCGTCGTCACCGGGCACGCCATCGGAGCGGGCTTCCAGCTCGCGCTCGCCGCCGATCTGCGGGTCCTCACCGACGACGCCGTGCTGGTGATGGCGGAAGGTCGGCTGGGTCTGGTCCCCGATCTCGGCGGGACCCGGAAGCTGGTGGAGATCGTGGGCTACGCGCGAGCCCTGGAGATCTGTGCCACCGCCGGACCGGTCGCTGCGGTCACCGCCGAGCGCCTCGGCCTGGCGAACTCGGTGGTCGCGCGGGCCGACCTGGACGCCGGGGTGGCCCGCTACCTCGACAGCCTCCGGACCGTCGATCCCCTCGTCCGTGGTTCGATCAAGACCCTGCTCGGGTCGGCGACGTCGGCGACTCCGCTCGAACAGCTCGCGGCCGAGCGGGACGCGCAGCTGCCGTTGCTGCGCAGGCTCAGCGCGTCCAGCGGGTGATCACGCAGGAAAGGGTCACCGGTCGGGGCCAGGCCAGCCGCCCGGCTTCGGCCCGAACCGTCTCGGGCCGGGAGTGGAAGGCGTTCGGCCCCATCAGGATCGACCGCACGGCGTCCTCCAACGTCCAAGGGTCCTGCCGCTCGACGGCTCGTTCCTCGGCGGTGATCAACCCGGCCCGGCCGAAGGCGTCACTCAGCCGACGCCCCTTGCCGGCCTCGACGCCGAGCAGGCCGAACGTCGACCGCAGCTCAGCCAGGTGGTCGGGTCCGGGGGTCACGGTGATCACGCAACCGGCCGACCGGAGCACCCGGGCGAACTCCTCGGCGTTGCGGGGCGAGAAGACGCTGAGGACGACGTCTGCGGTGCCGTCGACGATCGGCAGCACCGACCACGCGTCGGCCGTCACCACGGCCAGACGAGCGTGGGCGCGAGCGGCCCGTCGGCAGGCGGCCACGGAGACGTCCAGTCCGAGCGCCCGGGCCTCGGGGCGTTCGTCGAGCACCGCGGCGGCGTAGTGACCGGTGCCGGTTCCGACGTCCAGGATCGTGCCGCACCGGTGGGCACCATGGCGCTCACGGCTTCGCTGATCGCGGTGTAGCGGCCCGACGCCAGCAGATCGGCCCGGGCCGCGACCATGGCCGCCGTATCGGCGTGGGCCGGCTGTGACCCGCCGGTCAGGTTGGCGTACCCCTGCTTGGCGATGTCGAAGGCGTGCCCCTGCCCAC
Source organism: uncultured Actinomycetota bacterium (assembly GCA_963794405.1). Taxonomy (GTDB): domain Bacteria; phylum Actinomycetota; class Actinomycetes; order Propionibacteriales; family Propionibacteriaceae; genus Microlunatus. Next base: position 194,993 of record CAWCDP010000009.1, on the reverse strand, counting down.
ACCGCAGCGTGCGCTCGACCACGGCGACGCCGGCTCCGCAGCGGGGGCAGCGCAGCAGGTCGACGACCCCGGACAGCGTCGTGATCATGGACCGCAGCCGATCACAGGGCGCGGGTCGCGCCACCGTCCACAGCCACCACGCTGCCGGTCAGGTAGGAAGCGGCCGGAGACAGGAGGAACGCCGCGATCGTGCCGAACTCCTCGGGTCGCCCGTAGCGACGCAACGGGATGCCCTGTTCGTTGGCCGTCCGGGCGGCGGCCGGGTCGTCGGACAGCTCATCCAGGTGCTTCACCCGCTCCGTCTCCACCCGCCCCGGCAGCAGGGCGACGACCCGGGTCCCGTCGGGGCCCAGCTCGTCCGCCAGCTGCTTGACCAGCATCGCCAGGCCGGGGCGCAGCCCGTTGGACACGGCCAATCCGCCGACCGGGGCCTTGACCGAGGTCGAGAGGACCCAGGCGATCGCGAGATCTGCCGCGGTGCCGTGGCTGACGACCGCGCGGGTGACCCGGAGGGCGGCCAGGAACACGGCGTCGAAGCCGGCGATCCAGTCGCTGTCGGGGGTGCCCAGAGCCGTGCCGGGAGCAGGACCGCCGGCACTGATCAGAGCCCCGTCCAGACGGCCGAAGGTGTCCAGGGCGAGTCGGCACGCCGCCTCGGCGGTCTCCGGAGCGGCCAGGTCCGCGGTGAGGGCCACGCTCTGGTCCTCACCGAGCATCGCCACCGCCTCGGCCAGCACGTCGCCCCGGCGAGCGACCAGCACCACCTTGGCTCCCTCGGCCACCAGCTGCTCGGCGGTGGCCCGACCGAGTCCGCCGCTCGCGGCGGTGACGACGAAGACGCGATCACGCAAACCCAGGTCCATGCAGGCGATCCTGGCACGACGCTCGGCGGGGACGGAGCCGGCTCACGTGTCGGCCGGAGCTCGGGTTCGCTCGTCGGCGCCCTCGCTCGTCCGCGCCGCGCGTTCGCGGGCGGTCCGTCGATCCCGCAGGTCCGAGCGGATGAAGACGACGATGCCGAAGATGCCGATGCCGGCGAACATGAACCACTGCATCGCGTACCAGAAGTGCGGACCGCTCGTCAGCTCGGGCACGGCGACCGGCACGAAGCCGCCGGGCTGCGGCGGGGTCATCTCGATGGCGCTGATGAAGCCGTTGGCCACCGGGTAGCCGATGACGGGCTGGAGGGCGTCGGAGTTGATCAGCCGGACCGAGCCGTTCACCGGGGTGACCGCCCCGGAGCGGCCCCGCTCGTTGCGCCGGACGTGCCCGATGACCGTCACCTCGCCGTTCGGTGGCGGTGGTCCGGCGGCAGGAATGCCGGTGCCGGGGACGATGGTGATGAAGCCGCGGTCGACCAGCACCGTGCCGGTGGCCGTCCGCAGCGGCGTGACGACCTCGAAGCCGCGGTCCTCGCCGTTGTTGCGGTTGCGGACCACGAACTGGTGCTGTCCGTCGAAGGTGCCGGTGGCGGTGACCCGCTGCCACTGGTCGGCGTCGACGATCTCGCGGGTGAAGACGCTGTCGTACGGCCGCACCGGCGCCTGCTCGTTGCTGATCGTGGTCGCGTTGCGCGTCTCCCGCTCCGACAGGCGGCGCAGCTGCCACTCACCCAGGTTCACGAAGAGCACGGCCAGGGCGACCACGAACACGACCAGCAGCGTCCATCGCACCCACAGCCGTCGCACGCCACCAGGTTAGGCGCTCCCGCTCCCGGCCGACGGGTCCTCGGTCGTCGCCGCCTTCGACGCCGCCGCACTGGTGAGCGCCAGGGCCGTCACCTTCGCGGCCGCACCACCCAGCGAGTCCCCGCGTCCCACGGCCACGCCCACCAGGAACGCCGTCAGCGGCGCGGCCAGTCGCTCCACCTCGTGCGCGGAGTCCCGGGCCAGGTCCAGCAGCGTGTGGATGCTGTTGTTGTCCAGCTCGACATCGGCGATGCCCAGCTCCTCGGAGACGGCGTCCAGCCAGGTGCTCAGCTCCGCCACGATTCTCACTCCCTCGTCGTCTTGGGTGCGCCCTCGTCGTCTTGGGTGCGTTTGCTTGGATGCTCTCATGGGGCGAGTGACGCGGCGGCAGCCGGTGGTGCGCGTAGGTGGCCTCCGTCCCGGCCCGAGCGTGGACACGGTGGCGGTCGAAGAGCCGCTGGAGGTGCGCCTGGACGGACGCCCGTTCCAGGTGACCATGCGGACCCCGGGCGACGACATCGACCTCGTGCACGGGCTGCTCCACAGCGAGCAGGTCATCACCGAGGCGGGCCAGGTGGTGCTGGCTCGCTACTGCGCGGGGAGCGGACCGGACGGCGTGAACACCTACAACGTCCTCGACGTCACCCTCGGCGAGGGGGCGGTGCCGCCCGAGCCGGGTCTGCAACGCAACGTCCTGACCTCGAGCGCCTGTGGCGTCTGTGGGGCGGCGAGCATCGACCAGGTGACCCGTGCGGCCCGCTACGCGCTGACCTCGAGCACCGTGTCCGGCGAGGTGCTGCTCGCGGCGCCCCAGCTGATCCGGCCGCTGCAACCGGGCTTCGCCAAGACCGGTGGTCTGCACGCGGCGGCCCTGCTGGATCCCGACGGCACCGTGCGCTGCGTCCGGGAGGACGTCGGACGGCACAACGCCGTCGACAAGGTCGTGGGCTGGGCGCTGCGCCAGGATCTGCTGCCGCTGTCGGAGGCGATCCTGTTCGTCACGAGCCGGGCGTCGTTCGAGCTCACCCAGAAGGCCGTGCTGGCCGGCATCGGCGTGCTGGTCGCCGTGTCCGCGCCCACCTCGCTGGCGGTCGAGCTGGCCGAGCGGGCCGGACTCACGCTGATCGGGTTCGCCCGGGGCGACTCGCTGAACATCTACACCCACGCCGAGCGGGTACGGCTCGAGGGGGCCGAGGCGGTCGCCGCCCGGCCGTGACGTAGCGTCGCTGGTCCGAGGACGACGAGGGAGGCCGACATGACGGCACGACGCACGACGAGCCCGGCACGAAGCCGCGATCTGGGTCTGCTGCTGCTCCGGGTGGGGGTCGGTGGGGCCTTGTTCGCCCACGGATCGCAGAAGCTCTTCGGCTGGTTCGGTGGCGGGGGAGTCGAGGGCACCGCCGAGTTCCTCGGCTCGGCCGGGTTCGAGCCGCCGAAGCTGAACGCGACCCTCGCCGGCGTGGGTGAAGCCGGTTCGGGTGTGCTGCTGGCCCTCGGTCTGGGCACCGGTCCGGCCGCCGCGGCGGCCAGCGCCACGATGGTCACCGCCGGCAGCGTGCACGCTCCGAACGGGTTCTTCGGCCAGTCCGGTGGCTACGAGCTGCCGGCGACCTACGCGCTGGCGGCGACCGCTCTGGCCCTCACCGGGCCCGGTCGCCTCTCGCTGGACCACGCCACCGGGCACGTGCTCTCCCGGTCCGGCCTGACCTGGTTGGCCTACGCCGGCGCGCTCGCCGGTGCGGCGTACACGATCTGGAGCCGTCGGCGGACGCTGGAGGCGCGCGACGACGCCGAGGACGACGCGACCTAGACTTCGACGGTGACCACCCTGCTCCCGATGCCCCGGATCCGTTCCGCGGCTCCGGCGCCCGAGGCTGCCTCGGTGCAGTCGCTGGGGGATGCGTACGGGCGCGTGGCCACCGACCTGCGGGTGTCGCTCACCGACCGCTGCAACCTGCGCTGCCAGTACTGCATGCCGGCCGAAGGCCTGGACTGGCTGCCCAGGGCGGACGTGCTGACCGACGAGGAGACGCTCCGGCTGATCCGGATCGGGGTCACCCGGCTGGGGATCACCACCGTGCGACTGACCGGGGGCGAGCCGCTGCTGCGGCGCGATCTGGAGTGGCTGGTGGCCTCGATCGCCGACCTCGACCCGGCGCCGGCCATCGCCTTGACCACCAACGGGATCGGGCTGGCCGATCGCGCTGCGAGCCTGGCGGCGGCCGGGCTGACCCGGATCAACGTCTCGTTGGACACCCTCGATCCGCAGACCTTCAAGCTGATCACCCGACGGCCGCGGCTCGCCGACGTGCTGGCCGGGGTGGAGGCGGCGGTGGCCGCCGGTCTGCAGCCGGTCAAGATCAACACCGTGCTGCTGCGCGGGGTCAACGACCACGAGGCGTACGCGCTGCTGGAGTGGGCGCTGCGCACCGGCGTGCAGCTCCGGTTCATCGAGCAGATGCCGCTGGACGCGCAGCACGCCTGGAGCCGGCAGGAGATGATCACCGCGGACGAGATCCGGGAGCGGCTGTCCGCGCACGTGACCCTGGTGGAGGACGACCGGGACCGCGCGCGTCGCGGGAGCGCGCCGGCCGAGCTGTTCCGCGTCCAGGGGACCGAGCATCTCGACGGAGTCGGGGGCGGTGACCACCGGGTGGGCATCATCGCCTCGGTCAGCAAACCGTTCTGCGGTGCCTGCGATCGGGTCCGCCTGACCGCCGACGGTCAGCTGCGGAACTGCCTGTTCGCCCGGACCGAGTCCGATCTGCGCGCCCCACTGCGCTCCGGCGCCTCGGACGCCGAGATCGCGGACCAGTGGGTGCGGGCGGTGGCCACGAAGCGGCCCGGACACGGCATCGACGACCCGTCGTTCCTGCAGCCCGACCGGCCGATGTCGGCCATCGGCGGCTAGCGGCTAGCCCGACGCGTCGGGCAGGTCCCCGACCTCGCGCAGGAACCCGCGGGACGACAGGAACGACGAGAGCGACTCACGGTGCTCGGCGCAGGCCAGCCAGTGCTTGCGACGGTCCGGGGTGTGGATCTTGGGGTTGTTCCACCGGAGGTCGTAGGCGGCCGCGGCCCGACAGTCCTTGGCGGAGCAGACGAGGCCGTCGGGTCCGCTGGGCAGGGGATCGACGCCCCGCAGCAGCGGTGGCCCCTCAGGCGACCCGGTCATCCGGCTCCTCGTCGTCGGTGATGATCTCGCCGCTGATGATCTGCCCCCGCTCCTCCCCGGTGGTGATGGCCGGGGCGTCGCTCGGATCGCCGCCGCCGCCCACGGCGTCACCCGGCGGCCGCTGCTGAGCCTGGTTGGCGAAGATCACCGCGATGTAGGGCAGGAACACCGCACCGGCGAAGAGGACCCAGCGGAAGGCACCGGGCACGAAGATCATGGCGATGAAGCAGGCGGTGCGGAACGCCATGGTGATGGCGTAGCGCCGCTGTCGGGTGGCCTGTTCCTGACTGGCCGCGCCGCGGGCGTCGGTGATGACGGTGAATGAGCCGACAGCGACTCCGCCGCCCGACCGTGCAGCGGTCGCGCGACCAGTCCCGTCCGGACCTGTACGGTCCTGCGCGTCGCCCGTCACCGGTTCAGCCTACGTGCTGCGACACCGACGCGGGGGGCCGGATCGACCGACCGTGGCAGTCCAGGAGCTTCTCTCGATAGGTTGGCCCCGTGACCGACAGCGAAGCGACGACGGCGTCCGAGACCACCCCGAGCGCCACCTCCCGGGTGGTGCTGGTCACCGGCGGCAGCAAGGGCATCGGCCGCGGCATCGCCCAGCGGCTGCACGCCGCGGGCCACCGGGTGGCCGCCACCTACCGCAGCGGCGACGTCCCGGTGGGAGTGCTGGGCGTGCAGTGTGACATCACCGACCCGGGCCAGGTGGACGCGGCCTTCACCGAGGTGGAGTCCGCGCTCGGCCCGGTCGAGGTGCTGGTGGCCAACGCCGGCATCACCCGCGACACCCTGCTGATGCGGATGAGCGACGACGACTGGTCCTCGGTCATCGAGACCAACCTGACCGGCTCCTTCCGGGTGGCGAAGCGGGCGACCCGGGCGATGATGCGCGCCCGGTTCGGCCGGATGATCTTCATCTCCTCGGTGGTCGGTCAGCTCGGCTCGGCCGGCCAGGTCAACTACGCCGCCTCCAAGGCGGGACTGGTCGGTCTGGCCCGGTCGCTGGCCCGGGAGCTGGGCTCGCGCGGAGTGACCGCGAACGTGGTCGCGCCCGGCTTCATCGAGACGGACATGACCGCGGTGCTGTCGGAGGAGCTGGTGAAGAAGTACACCGACCAGATCCCGCTCGGCCGGCTCGGCGCGGTGGACGACATCGCGGCCACCATCGAGTTCCTGGCCGGCGACGCGGCGGGCTACATCACGGGCGCCCTGATCCCGGTGGACGGCGGGTTGGGGATGGGTCACTGAAGGAATTCGACCGCAACCGTCACAGCGGATGCACACGAGCGTACGAGCGCACACACCGAGCACGTGGAGGGACAGCAAGTGGGAATCCTTGAGGGCAAGAACATCCTGGTCGCGGGGGTGACCCTCGACACATCGATCGCCTTCCATGTGGCGCGGATCGCCCAGGCCGAGGGGGCGAACGTGATCGTCTCCAACTTCGGCCGGGCGATGAGCCTCACCGGTCGGGTGATCAAGAAGCTGGATCCGGTGCCGCCGTTGCTGGAGGTCGACGTCACCAACGACGAGCACCTGGCCGGTCTGGCGGACGCGATCGGTGAGCACGTCGACCACCTGGACGGCGTGGTGCACTCGCTGGCCTTCGCCAACCCGGAGACGGCCCTGGGCGGGAAGTTCCTGACCACCCCGTACGGCGACGTGTCGACCGCGATGCACGTCTCGGCCTACTCCTTCACCTCCCTCACCATGGCCGTCAAGCCGCTGCTGACCAATCCGGCCTCGGTGGTGGGGCTCACCTTCGACGCCACCATCTCCTGGCCCGTGTACGACTGGATGGGCGTGGCCAAGGCGGCGCTGGAGAGCACCAGCCGCTACCTGGCGCGCTATCTCGGCCCCGACGGCGTCCGGGTCAACCTGGTGGCCGCGGGCCCGCTGCAGACGCTGGCCAAGAAGGCGATCGGCGGCGCCGACGAGTTCGACACCATCTGGGCCCAGCGGGCACCGATCGGCTGGGACCCCAAGGACCAGGAGCCCACGGCCAAGGCGGTGGTCGCCCTGCTGAGCGACTGGTTCCCGGCGACCACGGGGGAGATCATCCACGTCGACGGCGGCGTGCACGCGATGGGTGCCTGAGGACGTGACCGGGCCCCGGGTCGTGAGCAGGCGGCCAGGGTGACGTCGCTGGTCGAGGTGCGACTGCTGGACGGCCCGAACCTGTACTTCCCGCGTCCGGCCGCCAAGGTGACCCTCGACATCGGGGGGCTGCTCGATCTCGACCTCGCGCAGGCGCAGCGTCTCGCCGCCGAGGTCGGGTTGAGCCGGTCCCAGCCCGGGCCCGAGGGCTCGGCCTTCCGCCAGCGGTTCGCCGGGCGGGTGGTCGCCCATCTGGTCCGCCGCCTCGCGCTGGCGGGTGGGGTGAAGCGACTGGCCGTACGGTCACGGCCCGGCACCGAGGTCACCGAGCTGGTGGTGGCCTACCCGTGGCGCAACTCCGCGCGGGCCGAGATGCTGGCCGACGGGGTCGCGGCGGTGCTGGACGCCGTCGGGAGCGGCGACGCGGCGGACGTGGCGGAGGTCCTGCAGCGGGCCGCCCGACGGCTGGCGGCCACCCCGCCCGGCTCCGCCCCGCAGCTGCTCAAACCACGGATCCCGGTGGTGGCCGTGACGGGGACCAACGGCAAGACGACCACCTCCCGGATGCTGGGCTTCATCGCGCAGCGGACCGGGCTGTCCGTCGGGTGGTCGAGCACCGACGGCGTCTACCTGAACGGCGAGCTGGTCGAGGCCGGCGACTACTCCGGACCGAGCGGCGCCGGGCAGGTGCTGCGGCAGCCAGGCGTGGAGCTGGCGGTCACCGAGACCGCCCGTGGCGGCATCCTGCGACGTGGCGTCGGCGTGGCCTGGAACGACGTGTCCGTGGTGACCAACATCAGTGCCGACCACCTCGGCATCGGGGGCATCGACACGCTCGACCAGCTGGCCGAGGTCAAGGCGGTGATCACAAAGATCACCCGTCCGACGGGCTGGTGCGTGCTGAACGGCGACGACCCCCGCACCTTCGCGATGCGGCTGGGCACCAAGGCCCGGATCTGGCTGTTCACCCTCGATCCGAACTCCCCGGCCGCCCGCGCGGTGATCGACGGCGGCGGCCGGGTGACCACCGTGATCGACGGCTGGGTGTCGGTGCTGCAGCCGGGGACGGATGCGGTGCCGGTGGTGCCGGTGATCGACGTGGGCATGACCCTGGCCGGGCTGAGCCGGGTGAACATCGAGAACACCCTCGCCGTCACCTCCGCCGCCCTGGCCATCGGTCTGGGGGTCGAGGAGGTCGCCGACGGGCTGCGCGCGTTCGATCCCGGGGCGGACAACCCCGGTCGGATGAACGTCTGGAGCGTGCCGGTGCCGGGCCACGGCACCGACGATCAGGGCGGCGAGATCAGTGTGGTGATCGATCTGGCCCACAACGAGGCAGGACTGCAGGCGTTGCTGGAGATCGCCCGCGGGATCGAGCCGCCCGGGGGTCGGTTGCTGCTCGGCGTCGGGACGGCCGGCGATCGCACCGACGACGTGTTCGTCACCTTGGGGGAGATCGCGGCGCTGGCCGCCGACGTGGTCGAGATCGTCCACAAGGACGAGTACCTACGGGGCCGTCCGATGAGCGAGCTCGGGGCCCTGATCAAGGAAGGCGCCGAGCACGCCGGTGTGACCATCACCCGTGAGCATGCCGGCGAGGTCGAGGGGCTGGCTTCGCTGGTCGGCCAGGCGCGCGCCGGCGACGTGGTGGCGGTGATGACCCACCAGGACCGCGCCGCCGTCGACGCCTGGCTGGTCGAGCACGGCGGCCGCCGGGACACCGTGGCAGATCTGCGGACGAAGGTGGCGGCCGCTCAGCGGTAGTCGCGACGCGTGTCGGCCCACGCGCTCCTGAGCCTGGTGCGTTCGGAACTCCTCCGCTGATCAGAACAGGGACGGCTCGTCCTTGGAGGGCTCGGTCGGGGCGACGACGAAATCGGGATCCGAGACGGAGTTGGTGCTGGCGTGGTCACCGCGCCGGGCGCCCGGCTGAGCCTGGCGGCCGTAGCTCTCCAGCTCCGACATGACCGAGGCGTGCTGGTCGACGCAGATGACGATCAGGTCGCCCGGGTTGGACCGGGCGATGGCGTGCCGGGTCGCCTCCAGCTCGTCCAGCACGATCTCCACCTGCTTGGCCCGTACGCCCTCACCCATCGCGGTGTGGACGCCCTCGGCGATCAGCTCGGCCACCTCGCCCCGGCGACGGCCGCGGAGACTGATGTCCTCGCGGACGATCACCACGTCGAAGTGCTGGGCCGCGATGGCCCCGAGCTCGCGCATGTCGGAGTCCCGGCGGTCGCCGGCGGTGGCGATCACGCCGATCCGGCTCACCTTGCCGAGCTCGGAGGCCTTGTCCAGGGTGACGGCGGTCTTGTCCACGAAGTCGCCCAGCATCCGCAGCCCGGGGGCGTTGTGGGCGTAGTCCACGATGACCGTACGGCCCTCGACCTGCACCTCGTTCAGCCGGCCGGGGGACAGGTAGTAGTTGGTCGAGAAAGAGCGCAGGCCCTGGCGGATGTCGTGCAGCGAGGCCCCGGCGGCGAAGGCCGCCGCTGCTGCGGCCATGGCGTTCTGCACGTTCATGGTGGCCCGGCCGCCGAAGGTGGCGGGCAGCAGGTGGGTCCAGGCCAGCTGCATCGCCCGCCGGCCCTCCTTCACCACGATCATGTCGCCGAGCTCACTGCGCTCCAGCACCACCGCACGTCCACCGCGACGGCAGTGGTCGTCCACCGACTCCCACACCTCGCTGCCCGGCTCGGCCAGGGTGAACCAGACCACCCGGCCGGAGCAGCGGCGACGCATGGCCCGGACCAGCGGGTCGTCGGCGTTCAGCACGGCGTAGCCGTTGCGCGGCACGGCTTCCACCACCACGGCCTTGACGTCGGCCAGCTGCTCGAGGGTGTCGATGCCGCGCAGACCGAGGTGGTCGGGCTGCACGTTCAGCACCACGCCGACGTCGTTGCGCTCGTAGCCCAGTCCCTCGCGCAGGATGCCGCCCCGGGCCACCTCGAACATGGCGAAGTCGACCCGTGGGTTCTGCAGCACCATCTTGGCCGAGCGGGGCCCCGAGGCGTCGGCCCTGATCACCAGCCGCTCGTCGATCACCACCCCGTCGGTCGAGGTCATCCCGACCTTGCGACCGATGCCCTTGAAGATGTGGGCGATCATCCGCGAGGTGGTCGTCTTGCCGTTGGTGCCGGTGACGGCGACGATCGGGATCCGGCTGGGGGAGCCCGGGGGGAAGAGCATGTCGATCACCGGCTTGGCGATGTACTGCGGATCCCCGACGGTCGGGTGGGTGTGCATCCGGAAGCCCGGAGCGGCGTTCACCTCGCAGATCGCGCCACCGGTCTCCCGGACCGGCTGGGTGATGTCGGGGGCGATGAAGTCGATGCCCGCGATGTCCAGCCCGATCACTCGGGCCGCCTCCTCGGCGATCTCGATGTTCTCCGGGTGCGCCTCGAGCGTCCGGTCGATCGAGATGCCACCCGTCGACATGTTGCCGGTCAGGGTGAGCTTGATCATCTCCCCGGCCGGGGGGACGTCATCCATCCCGAATCCCTGCTGGGAGACGAGATCGACGGCCGCGGCGTCGATCTTGATCTTGGTCAGCACCTTCTCGTGCCCCACCCCGCGCCGGGGGTCGGCGTTGGTCTTGTCGACCAGCTCGGCGATGGTCAGCGTGCCGTCGCCGACCACGTGGGCCGGCACCCGCTCGGCGATCGCGGCGATCTTGCCGTCGATCACCAGACACCGGTAGTCCTTGCCGGTCACGTACGTCTCGACGATCACCCAGCCGTTGCGCGACTCGTCCTGGGCCACCGCGAAGCCGGCGCGGACCCCGTCGGCGTCGGTCAGGTTCAAGATCACGCCACGACCGTGGTTGCCGTCCAGGGGCTTGACCACGACCGGGTAGCCGGTTCGCTCGGCCAGCCGGACCGCGTCCTCGGCGTTGCGGACGGACTTCGACCGCGGTACGGGGAGCCCGGCCGAGGCCAGCAGCGTCAGGGTGAGCTCCTTGTTGCTGGCGATGTCGACGGCGACCGAGGAGGTGTTGGACGTCATGGTGGCCCGGATGCGCTTCTGGTGCACGCCCTGACCGAGCTGGACCAGCGAGGAGCTGTTCAGGCGGATGAACGGGATGTCCCGGCTGACCGCCTCGTCGATGATGGCCTGGGTGGACGGACCGAACGCGGAGCGCTCACCACGGATGATGAAGGTCTCCAGCTCGGCCTCGAAGTCGAACTCCGGATCGTGCTCGACCAGGTCGTTGACCAGGCGGACGGCGAGCTCACCGGCGGCCAGGCCGACCGACTCGTCGGAGTAGGCGAAGATCACGTTGTACTGGCCGCGGACCCCCTTCACCCCCCGGGTCTTGCCCCGGCGCATGTCGTGGCCGACGGTCTGCTGGAGCTGCAGGGCGACGTGCTCGGACACGTGACCCAGCCAGGTGCCCTCCTGCAGCCGCTCCACGAACCCCCCGCGTCGGCCGCGGCTGCAGGTGTGGTTCCGCAGCCCCGGCAGCCGCTCCAAGAGGCCTTCGGTGAAGCCCGGGATGAGGTTGGTGGGAAAGTCCTCCAGCACGCCGAGGTCGACCACCAGCTGGATCGCCGGCTCGTAGTGCCACACGTTGGGACCCCGGTAGACCCGGCTGGACAGGATCTTCAGGTCCGGGCGGGGCGTCACGGCGGCGGTCTCGGTCATGGGCGAAGCCTCTCGGGAGTGCAGGAGTGATTCGGGGCGACACGCCCACCTGGACGATGCAGAGCCGTGTCGCACGGAATCGCGACGAACGAGCGGGACGGCGCGGAACCCAGCACCGCGGAGTGCGGGGCGCGACCATCCAGTGCGGTCATGGGCGGAGCCTCTCGTACGTCGGCGATTCGGGCCTGATCCTTCCACCAACCGGCCCGTGCTGTCCCAGGGCTCGCGATCGCGTGCGCCGACGTCCGTCGGACGAGCCTCAGCCGCGCCGACCGCGCCGCAGCCGGCGCGCGTAGTGACTGGGGGAGATCCCTTCGGCGGCGATGTCGCGGGCCAGGCTGCGCAGGTCGGACTCGGCGGCGCGGACCTCGGCCACCTCGGCGTCCGGAAGCGGCTCGACGTGCTGCACCAGGGTCCGCCGGCTCAGGTCGAATCGGCTGCCCGCGGGCAGCACGTGGATGACGGCCCCCGACACCAGCAACGGAGCGGTGCGCTGGGCGGCGTAGGCGTTGCTGACCAGGTGGCTGCCGTCGACCACGGTGACGGCCCCGCGTCCGACCACCTCGAGCTGGTCGCCGTGACGTACCACGGCCGCGGTGTCCTCGTCCACGCCGATGCCCAGCAGGGACGGCGACTGCGCGACCAGGGACAGCAGCCGGCCGTACCGGTTCCGCTGCTCGAAGTGCTGGTCGATGACGACCCCCCGGAGCAGGCCGAGACCGACCGACAGCTGGCTCATCCGCTGCTTGGGGGTGGAGCCGCCGCTGCCGAAGGCGATCATGTGGTCGGCGACGATGCTGGCGCCGGCGGACGTGCCGCCCACGGCCGCACCGCGGGCGTAGGCGGCGTGGATGGCCGTGGCGAACGGCGTCCCGATGATGAAGTTGCTCAGCTTGAGCTGGTTGCCGCCGGTCATGAACACCCCGGTGGCGTCGGCGAGGCGGGAGGCGAGCTCGAGATCCTGGGCGTCCGCCCGGCTCTCGGGACGGACGGCCTCCACCGAGGCGGCCCCGAGTGAGCTGAAGACCGCCTGGTAGACCTCGACGACCTCAGGCCCCAGCGACGAGGCGCTCGGCACGACCACGATCCGCGCGTCCCCGCCACCGGCGGCGGCGACGAAGGCGCGCAGGACGCTGCGTCGCCGGAGCTTGGCCTCGGCCCCGCCGATCGCGAACAACGTGCCCGGCCCGTCCGGCCCGTGTGCCTGCGTCCCTGCTTCCCCGTCGTGCATGGCGGACAGGATACGGACTCCTGGCCCTCGCCCAGTCCTGCTCGGACAGGCCAGTCCTGCTCGGACAGGCCAGTCCTGCTCGGACAGGCCAGTCCTGCTCGGATGGGTCAGTCCTGCTCGACGCCGAGCCAGCTGACCGAGGCGATCAGCGACTGGGCCGCTGCCTCACGCACCGCGCGCAGCGCCGCTCGGCGTCGATCCGCCTCGTAGACCGAGATGCTGGTGCCGTCTCCTTCCAAGGCGACCGAGCAGGCCAGCCAGAGCCGCGCCGCGCGGTCCGCCGCCACCCGTTGGCGGGGCGGATAGCCCGGGGCGAGCTCGACCGCCAGGTCCTTCGGGCGCCGTCCGCCGGCCACGTCGAGATCGGCGAGCTCTCGGGCCGCCCTCAGAACCGTCTCACTCAGCTCGCGCTCCGCCTCGTACGCCGTCGGCACCGCCCCGGGACGCTCGGCCGGCAGCACCTCCCACTGCAGTGCCGGTCCCACCTGGTGCGGGACCAGCGCGAGACCGCCGCCGCCGGCCACGACGGCCATGCCCGCGGCCAGCGCGGCGCGGACCAGCTCGGGCGGACCCTGCAGCGGAGCCAGCCGGCCCGGGCCCGGCAGGGCCAGCAGCCACGGCTGACCGGATCGGGCGAGCAGATCGTCGAACACCTCCTGGAGCGGCACCGCGGTCCACGGGTCGATCCCGATCAGGCCCTGCGGATCGACCACATGATGAGCGAGGTCGGCGCCCTGCACCGCGAACGGCGCGCGCTCCCGCAGCGCCGGGTCGAGGCCGGCCGCGTTCAGGTAGCCGACCAGACGGACCGTGGCGAGCAACGTCACCAACGCAGCATAGGAGGGTCGTGTCGAACGGTCACTGCCCGGCGCGAGCCGGCGCCGCGCCTGTAGGTTGGCCCTCATGGTGGCAGTGGTGGACCTCGCCGGTGTGAGCATCGTCCGGGGCGGTTCGACCCTGCTGGACGACATCACGGTGCAGATCGACGAGACCGACCGCTGGGTGGTGATCGGCCCCAACGGAGCCGGCAAGACCACGCTGCTGCAGGTCCTGGGTGCGCAGATCCATCCGACGGCAGGGGTGGCGGGACTGCTCGGCGAGGTGCTCGGCACCGTCGACGTGTTCGAGCTCCGTCCGCGGATCGGCATCACCTCGGCGGCCCTGGCCGAACGGATCCCTCGCAGCGAGCGGGTGCACGATGTCGTCGTCTCTGCGTCGTACGCGGTGCTCGGTCGCTGGCGCGAGGACTACGACGAGCTGGACCACCAGCGGGCCGACGAGCTGCTCGAGCAGCTGGGGATCGCCGGCCTGGTCGACCGCACCTTCGGCACCCTCAGTGAGGGGGAGCGAAAGCGGGTGCAGATCGCCCGTGCCCTGATGACCGACCCCGAGCTGCTGCTGCTGGATGAGCCGGCGGCCGGACTGGACCTGTCCGGGCGCGAGGCACTGGTGCGCACGCTGTCCGACCTGGCCCGGAACCCGTACGCGCCCGCTTCGGTGCTGGTGACCCACCACGTCGAGGAGATCCCCGTGGGGATCACCCACGCCCTGCTGCTCAAGGGCGGTCACGTGGTCGCCACCGGCCCCGTCGACGACACCCTGACCGCCGAGAACCTGTCCGCCACCTTCGACCTGCCGCTGGCGCTCTCCCGCTCGGACGGTCGCTGGGCCGCCCGGGCCCGCTGACCGGGCACTTCTCCGCGGTGCCGGGTTTCGGCCGTCTGGCAGGATGGATGAACGGCACGAGAGGCATCGCGACGTGGGAGTGAACTTGACCGACTGGCTGGGTGAGCACGCCTGGGCCATCTGGCTCGGGCTGGCCGCTCTGCTCGCCGTGGCCGAGATCGTGTCGATGGACCTGGTGTTGATCATGCTGGCGGTCGGCGCCCTCGCCGGGGCCGGCACGGCGGTGATCGCGCCGGACCTGTGGTGGTTGCAGGTCCTGGTGGCCATGGTCGTCTCGGTCGCCACCCTGCTGCTGCTGCGGCCGACCTTGATCGACAAGGTGCGCAACCTGCCCGGCTACCGCAGCTCGGCCGACACGATGGTCGGCAGCTCAGGGGTCGCGGTGTCGGCGATCACCGCGCAGGGCGGCGAGATCAAGGTCGCGGGCCAGAGCTGGTCGGCCCGCACCATGGTGCCCGGCCAGGTGATCGACCAGGGCGACGAGATCGAGGTGTACGAGGTGGACGGCGCGATCGCCGTGGTCTACCCCAAGCACGGCGAGCTGCCCTGAGGGCGAACGTCCTCGGGTGGTGCCGTCCGGGTCCTGCGACCCGGCCGACTGGTACGAACGTAGGTAGAAACCGACGTGAAATGGGTGAGTGAGAGATGGACCTGGCAGTACTGATCGTGATCGTCGTGGTAGCGCTGGCCGTGGCGATGTTCCTCGGAGCGACCGTCAAGGTGATCCGGCAGCAGCAGATCGGCGTGGTCGAGCGGCTGGGCAAGTTCCACCGCACCCTGGAGCCGGGTCCGCACCTGGTGATCCCGGTGTTCGACCGGGTCCGCTACACCCTGGACATGCGCGAGGCCGTGGTCCCGTTCCCGCCGCAGGGCGTGATCACCGAGGACAACCTGATGGTGGGCATCGACTCGGTGATCTACTACCAGATCCTCGACGCCCGGCGGGCCGCGTACGAGGCCCAGGACTACATCAAGGCCATCGAGCAGCTCACCATGACGACACTGCGCAACATCATCGGTGGACTCGACCTCGAGCAGACGCTGACCAGCCGCGAGGAGATCAACCAGAAGCTCCGGGTGGTGCTGGACGAGGCCACCGGCAAGTGGGGCATCAAGGTGAACCGGGTGGAGCTGCGGGCCATCGACCCACCCGCAACCATCCGCGACGCCATGGAGAAGGGGGCCCGCGCCGAGCGGGACAAGCGCGCGTCGATCCTGATCGCCGAGGGCCAGCGACAGTCCCAGATCCTGGCTGCCGGCGGCGAGAAGGAGTCCTCGATCCTGCGGGCCCAGGGTGACCGCGAGGCCGCCGTGCTCCGAGCCCAGGCCGATCGGCAGGCGCAGATGCTGCGGGCCGAGGGTGAGGCCCAGGCCATCTCCACGGTGTTCAACGCCATCCACGCCGGCGAGCCCGACCAGGCGCTGCTGTCCTACCAGTACATGCAGATGCTGCCGACCCTCGCCCGCGGCGACTCCAACAAGCTCTGGATCGTGCCGAGCGAGATCGGCAAGGCCCTGGAAGGGCTGGGCGGTTCTCTCGGGTCGCTGACCGAGGCGTTCGGCGGTTCCGACGCCACATCGGCGCGGGACAAGGGCAAGTTCCGCGCGCCCGAGAAGGTCGACGTCCAGGCCGAGATCACCCAGCAGGCCAAGGACGACGCCGCCGAGTCCGAGCGGATCGTCCAGGAGGCGATCGCCGAGGCGCAGGAGCTGGAGCGCACCGGCCGGTCGAAGGCCCCGTCGCTCTCCGCACCCACGGCCACGGAGATCCGCGGCATCGGCACGGGCGAGCAGCCGGCACCGGCGGACGCCGCTCCGGCGCCGATGCAGGACGATCAGCCGGGTCCCGAGTTCAGCGAGCCTGAAGGTTCTCAGCTGAGGTGAGCTGGTGGGAGCTGCTGCTCATCGCGTTGGCGGGCGGCGGAGCCGGCCTGATCAACGCGGTGGTGGGGACCGGCACCCTGATCACGTTCCCCACCTTGTTGGCGCTGGGTGTGCCACCCGTCCTGGCCAACGTCTCCAACAGCATCGGTCTGGCGCCCGGATCGCTGTCGGCGGCGCTGGCCAGCAAGCCGGATCTGGTCGGGCAGCGCGCTCGGATCATCCGCTACGGCATCGCCTCGCTGCTCGGCAGCATCGTCGGGGCCTTCCTGCTGCTCTGGTTGCCGCCGTCGGCGTTCAAGGCGATCGTGCCGGTGCTGATCGGCATCGGCTGCATCCTGGTGATCATCGGACCGTGGCTCACCCGGCAGATCGCCCTCCGCCGCGAGCGGCTCGGGATCACCGGGGTGTCGGCGGACGGCCCCCCGTGGCTGTTCTTCGCGATCATCTTCACCGGCATGTACGGCGGCTACTTCGGTGCTGCGCAGGGGGTGCTGGTGATGGCGATCATGGGTGTGGCGGTCGCCGAGACCATGCCCCGGATCAACGGGCTGAAGAACGTCCTGGTGATGATCGCCAACGCGGTCGCCGGTCTCGTGTTCGTGATCATCTCCGAGGTCGACTGGTCGATCGTGGCGGCGCTGGCCGTCGGCTCCGTCCTGGGCGCGCAGGTCGGGGCCCGGATCGGCCGCAAGCTGCCGCCGGTCGTCTACCGGGTGGTGATCGTGACGGTGGGCGTCGTGGCCATCGTCACCCTGGTGCGGTGAGCGGTCCGGTCTTCGGCGGGCAGCAGCTGTCGAGCAGGCCGAGCACGCTGTCGACCATGACGCCGCCGAGATCCGGATCGATCCCTCCGAGGTGCGGCAGATCTGCCGTTCGATCAGTCGTTCGACGGGATGGCCAGGTCCAGGACCGTGACCCCGGGCAGGTCGGCGAGGCTGTCACCACGGACCGCGATCTTGCTGCTCCGCAGCCCACTGCCGATCACCAGCCAGGGCTGACGGGTCACCGACACGTCGACCAGGATCGGCCAGTCCGCCGGCAACCCGACGGGGGTGATGCCGCCGTACTCCATGCCCGTCCGGGCGACCGCATCGTCCATCGCGGCGAAGGAGATCTTGCGGACGTCGAGGTGCTTGCGCACGGTCTTGTTCACGTCGGCCCGGTCACTGGCCAGCACCAGGCAGGCCGCCATCGTCGTCGCTTCACCCCGACGCCCGGCCACCACCACGCAGTTCGCCGAGGCGTCCGGACTGACGTCGTACGCATCGCAGAATGCCGCCGTGTCGGCCAGCGACGGGTCGATCTCGCTCACGAACAGGTCGTCGAGGACGTCGTGCCCCGCCGCCGCGACCGGGGCCGCGAGAAGGTCGAGGCGGTCGGTGGCGGGCACCCAGGACAGCGTGCCGATGGTCGGAACAGTCACGACCCGACCGTAGCGGTCACGACCATCAGCGGCCGTCACCACCAGCGGGCCGTCACCACCACAGGGCGACGACGAACATGGCCACGCAGATCGTGGCCGGGACGAGCATCAGGGTCCAGCCGCCCCTGCGGATGCGTCGGTCCTCAGAGGAGGGTGACCAGCACCCAGGCGCACCCGGCGGCCCAACCCAGACTGGCGAAGGTGCCGATGATGAACCGCTCGCCGGCTCCGGTGTCGGCGCCGGACAGCGTTCGCAGCTCGGGATATCGGGCCAGGCCCTTCACCGCGATGATCGCCGCCAGACCTTCGGGCCATCCC
Organism: uncultured Actinomycetota bacterium; assembly: GCA_963794405.1. Taxonomy (GTDB): domain Bacteria; phylum Actinomycetota; class Actinomycetes; order Propionibacteriales; family Propionibacteriaceae; genus Microlunatus. The sequence continues at coordinate 176,841 of CAWCDP010000009.1, read as the reverse complement.
GCGACCAGCGCACCCAGCAACGCCAGTCGCTCGAGGGCGCCGATCCACGCCCCGCCGCGCAGCACGTCCCGCTGCACCCGTGCGGTGCTCGGCCCGGCCGCGCTCGCCAGACCCAGGATGCAGGTGGTCACCGCCCCGCCCCCCAGCACGACGACGACGCCGGCGAGGACGACACCGACCGAGCGCCACGGACCGGTCAGGGGCGCGGCGGTGGTGGCCAGGACCGCGCCGGCCCCGACCAGCAGGACCAGGGCGACGAGCACGACGACGCGACCGCGGTGGCTGGCGCGGGCTGCCGACCAGGGTCGCCTCCCCGGGGGCAGCCAGATCCACCCGGCCACCACCGACATCGCGAGCCAGAGGCCGAGGGTGATCGCCGCTGGGACACTCATGACCCGGACCTCCTGCCGTCCGGGCTCTCCTGCCATCCGGGGTCGTGTCATCGGCGCTCGTGGTGGTGGCTGTTGCCTCGGCTCGGGCGAGCAGTCGCGCGGCGACCGGGCGGGCGGAGACGTCGAGGGACCACTGGGCGGCGACCAGCCGCTGCTGCACCGCCTGGCGACTGATCCCGAGACGATCCCCGATCTCGGCCTGGGTCAGGCCCTGGTCGGACAGGTCCGCGGCCGCCCAGCCGGCGGGGCTGCGGCGGGCGCGCAGCGACAGCACCAGACCGAGCAGCACCTCAGCCTCCTCGGCTTCGTCAGCGGCCCCGGCGGCCACGACCCGCAGGTGGTCGGGCCGCTGCTTCGCCTCGTCGACAGCCCGCCGGGCCGCGAGGAAGGCAGGTCCGCGGGCTTCCCGCAGATCGGCCGGAGCCGGGTGCTCGACGCTGCCGATGCCGACGCCGACGTGCCAGGTTCCTTCCCGCATGAGCGTCAGGATGGCAGTCACCACCGACAGCGGCTCCGCGGCGAACAGGACCTGGAACTCGTCGCCGACGGTGCGGGTGCCCGGGATGCCGGGGAACCGCGCTGCCAGGTCGGCCATGGTCGTGGTCACCAGATCCCGACCGCGGCGCGAGGAGATCTGGTCGACGGTCAGGACGTACGGCACGAAGTCAAGCCTAGAACCTTGCTCACTGCTAAAGCAAGCCCTGGGCCTTGACAGTTGGCGGCGTCATGATCCGGCAGCATGGGGGCGTGACTCAGGGGAAGGTCGAACCGACCCGGACGCCGGTGAGCGATCCCGACGACCCGCGCCTCGCGGACTACGTACGTCTGCGGGAGACGTCGCTGCGCCGTCATCTGGAGTCCACTCACGGGCTCTTCATCGCCGAAGGGGAGAAGGTGATCCGACGGGCGGTCGAGTCCGGCTATCGGCCCCGGTCCTTCCTGCTGGCCGAGCGGTGGCTGCCCGGTCTGGCCGACGTCCTCCGCCGGTGGCCGGAGGTGCCCGTCTACGTCGTGACGGAGGACCTGGCCGAGGAGGTGACCGGATTCCACGTGCACCGAGGCGCGCTGGCGTCACTGCACCGTGAGGTCCGGCACAGCGTGGACGATCTGCTGCGGACCGAGCGCCTGGTGGTGATCGAGGACGTGGTCGACCACACCAACGTCGGGGCGGTGCTGCGGAACGCGGCGGCTCTGGGCTGGGACGGGGTGCTGCTGACGCCGCGGGCGGCCGATCCGCTCTACCGCCGCTCAGTCAAGGTGAGCATGGGTGCCGTGTTCAGTCTGCCCTGGGCCCGGCTGGACAACTGGGCCACGGGACCCGAACGGCTGCGGCGCGCCGGGTTCACCACGGTGGCCCTGACCCTGGCCGAGGACGCCGTCGATCTCGCTGCGGTGGCCGCCCCGCTGCAGGCGACTGCGAAGGTGGCGATCCTGCTGGGCACCGAGGGTGCCGGGCTGTCGCCGCACTGGACGGCGAAGGCCGACATCAGGGCGGTCATCCCGATGCGCCAGGGCATCGACTCGCTCAACGTGGCGGCCGCCTCCGCCATCGCCTGCTACGTCCTGGCTCGCTGACCAAACCCGGACGACCGCCGGATCCCGACTTCGCGGGTGTTGCAGCACCAGCGGAGTTCAGCGGGCGGGCGGGTCGACCTCGGCGTCGTCCTCGTGCTCGTCGTCGTCGGAGGGGAGCTTGGGGGAGACCGGCCAGTCCGCCGGGTAGAGCTCTGCCAGCTCCTCGTGGTCCTGGTAGAGCCGCTTGCGGGCGCGACCGGCCAGCCGGTCACCGAAGACCGTCCCGTTCAGGTGATCCGTCTCGTGCTGGAGGCAGCGAGCGAGCAGCCCGGTGCCGATCACCTCGACCGGGTCGCCGTACGCATCGACACCGCGGCAGACGGCGTGGTCGGGTCGAGCCAGCTCCCCGTACGCCCCGGGAAGGGAGAGGCAGCCCTCGTCGGCCTTGTCGAGCCTGCGGTCCTTGCCCTCCGGCAGGGTGACCACCGGGTTGCAGATCACCCCGACGTGCCGCTGGTGGTCGTCGTCGGGGCAGTCGAAGACGAACACCGCGAGGTCGACGCCGACCTGGTTCGCGGCCAGGCCGACGCCCTGCGCCGCCTCCATGGTGGCGAACATGTCCTTGACCAGCTCGTGCAGGCGATCGTCGAACACCGTGACCTGGCGGGTCGGTGCGTGCATCACCGGCGTACCCCAGCGGGTGATGGGCAGCACCGTGCCGCCGCCCCGCAGCTCGGACAGGCTCACGCGTCGGACTCCTCGGTCTCGGTGGCGGCGTCGTCGTGGACCAGCAGCACCCCGGTCGGGCTCGGCGCCTCCACGGTCGCCGCGGGGCCGGTCGGCGGGAGCGGGCTGATCTCGAACACCGTGATGGTGTCGCTGTTCTGGTTGGAGACCCAGAGCAGACCGCCGTCCAGCGTGATGTCCCGCGGCCAGGCGCCCCCGCAGTCGAACTCGGCGACGGGGGTGAGCGTGTGGGCGGCCGGATCGAGGTCGAAGACGCCGATGGTGTCGACCCCTCGGTTGGCCACGTAGACCCGGCTGCCGTCGGTCGCGATGCCGGAGGGTTGGATCAGGCCGTCCCGGGTCGAGGTGGCGACGCCCGGACCGAGCTGCCAGCCGCTCTCGTCGCGGGTGACCAGCCACAGCTCACCACTCAGCTCGCAGGCCACGACCAGGTGGTCGTGGGCCACCACCAGGTGGCGTGGACCCGACCCCGCCGGCAGGCGGATCGGCTCACCGACGGGCACCAGCGTGCCGCCCTCGCCGATCTGCAGCCGGAAGATCTGGTCCCCACCGAGGTCGCAGCACAGCACCTCGTCACCGACCGGCACGATCTGGTGGGCGTGCGAGCCTGCCTGGCGGTCGGTGTCCGGTCCGCGGCCGACGAGCTCGAGGGTGTCGATGGCCTCGGACAGGGTGCCGTTGTCACCGATGGCGAAGGTGGACAACGAGCCCGATCGGTAGCTCGCGACGATCGCGTACGCACCGTCGGGGGTGACGGCGACGTGGCAGGCGCCGTCGCCGCCGATCTGCACCGTCGACAGGAGCGCCAGCGAGCCGTCGGGCTCGTACCGCAGGCTGCTCACGGTGCCCGGCGTGGTCTCGCTCGCGACGAGCAGCACCGGGCGGGTGGGGTGCCGGGTCAACCAGGTGGGGGAGGCCAGGGGCAAGGTCGAGGCGGGCTCCAGCCGGACACGGCGGCCGGAGCCCTCGTTCAGCAGCGAGCCGACTCCGGTGGCCCGGCCGTCGGACTCGGCGGTGTAGCCGCCGACGAAGACGTGGCGCAGCGCTGGGGTGGGAGACACGCCGTCTTGGATATCACACGCCGACCCGCCGGGACCGCAGAGTGGTGCGGTGGAGTCGACCCCGGCGGAGGATCTGCCGCCCGAGCTGCAGCAGACGCTGGACGACTACGTCGACCACCTCGCGCGCGACCGGGACCTGTCGGCCCACACCGTCCGGGCCTACCGGGGCGACCTGGTCGACCTGTTCGCCCACCTGCACCGGCTCGGCGCCGCCGATCTGTCCGGACTGACCGTGCGCTCGCTGCGCTCCTGGTTGGCCAACCAGCAGACCCGCGGCCGTGCCCGGGGTACCCTGCAGCGACGGACCGCGGCGGTCCGGGTCTTCGGTCGCTGGGCGCTGCAGACGGGCCGGCTCGACCACGATCCGGCGGCCGCCCTGCGGTCACCGAAGCGCGTACGGTCGCTGCCGCCCACCCTGGAGAGTGCGGACGCGGCGGCCATGCTGACCGAGGCGTTGCAGATCGCCGCCGACGGGGGAGGGCCGAGTGCCGCGCGTGACGTGGCCATCCTCGAGCTGCTGTACGCCACCGGCATCCGGGTCGCCGAGCTGTGTGGACTCGACCTCGGTGACGTCGACGACGATCGGCGGACCGTGCGGGTGCTCGGCAAGGGCAACAAGCAGCGCACGGTCCCGTTCGGCGCCCCCGCGGCGCGGGCCCTGGAGACCTGGCTCGCCGTTCGGACCGAGCTCGCCGCCCCCGAGGCGGGCGCGGCGGTCTTCGTGGGCGATCGCGGCAACCGGATCGACCAGCGAGTGGTCCGCCGCATCGTGCATCGCGCGCTCCGGGTCGTCGACGGGGCCCCCGATCTCGGTCCGCACGGACTGCGGCACGCGATGGCCACCCACCTGCTGGAGGGGGGCGCGGACCTGCGGAGCGTCCAGGAGCTCCTCGGTCACGCCTCGCTGGCCACCACGCAGATCTACACCCACGTCTCCGACGCCCGGCTGCGAGCCGCGTTCCTGCAGGCACACCCCCGCGCCTGAGGCGAGCTCCTGGGTCAGAACATCGTCATCGGGTTGGCGAGACGGCCGCCGACCCAGAGCATCAGGTGCAGGTGGCAGCCGGTCGAGTAGCCGGTGGTGCCGACGTAGCCGAGCAGCTGCCCCCGTCGAACCACGGTGCCGGGACGGACCACGTACCGGGTCGCGTGGTTGTAGCCGGTCCGGACGCGACGTCCACCGATCTCGTGGTCGAGCATCAGCCGGTTCCCGTAGCCCGCGTTGTAGGAGACGCTGGCCACCCGCCCCGTCGCCGGTGCCCTGATCGGGGTGCCGCAGCTCGCGCCGAAGTCGGTGCCGTCGTGCAGCTTCCAGACGTGCAGGACGGGGTGGAAGCGCATCCCGAACGGCGACGTGATGCCACCGGGCACCGGTCGGGCGAACCCGCCCCGCCCGGGCGGGATCACCGCGAAGGTGCTGACCTCGTGCTCGGCCGCCCGCGCCTCCGCGGTGCGCTTCGCCGCGCGCCGTTGTGCCACCGGTCGGTGGTCCGCAGGCAGCAACCTCAGCACCGAGTCGCCACCACCGACCAGCAGGAGGGGGTTCAGATAGGCGTCGCCGCGCTTCAGACCCCAGTGCAGACAGGATCCGCCGCAGTGGCCGCCGCCGCCGATGCGTCCGATCACGGCCCCGGCCTCGACCCGGTCGCCGACCACGGCCAGGGCGTCCACCGGCTCGTACGTCGTCCGCACGGAGCCGTGGTCGACGACCACCACCCCCCGACCGGCCAGCCGGCGGGCGTAGCTGACCCGGCCGTCGGCCGCGGCCAGCACCGCCGCACCCCGGTGTGCCGCCAGGTCGACACCGCGATGACCGGCGTCCCAGCGTTGGGCGGGTGGGTCGTAGCCCGCCACCACCCGGACCGCGCCGGTGAGGGGCCACTGGCCGGTCGTCGGTATGGTCTCCGCCGCGGCCGGGGCTCTGCCCCAGACCGTCAGCAGCGCCGCCAGTCCCACCAGGATCGCGATGATTCGTCGGAGTCGCACGTCTCCACCCTGTGGACGTGACCCCGGTTTCGTACGCCCCTCCCGAAGATCTGTGGATGACGCTCGACGACAGCTCCGGGCTGTGGACAACGTACGAGAGTGCGTTCCGACAGCCGGGATGGTGCACTGAGTCGATGGACTCAGCCACCGACCCGACCGGACCCGAGGTGCTGGTGATCGACGGCGCGAACGTCGTCGGGTCCCGGCCCGACGGCTGGTGGAAGGACCGGTCGGCTGCCGCCGCCCGGCTGCACGCCCGACTCGTCGGGTCCCCGGCGCTCGCGCCTCGGGTCGTCCTCGTGCTCGAGGGCAGAGCCCGGGGTGGCGTCGGCGAGGGCTCGACCGGCGCCGTCGAGGTGGTGCACGCCCAAGGCGAGGGAGACGACACGATCGTCGCGGTGGTCGCCCGCGCCGCAGCGGCGGGTCACGTGGTCACGGTCGTGACCGCCGACCGCGCGCTCGCCCGCCGAGCCGAGGAGCTGGGTGCGACCCGACGCGGTCCGGACTGGCTGCTCGGCCAGATCGCTGCGGACGGGTAGCCGCGCCGCATCGGGTAGTCTTGACCGGCAGCTCCGCCAACGGGGCTGACGCACGTCCGCGTGCCGGCTCCGACCAGCAGGGCGGATGTCGCTCGAACGAGCGACCTCCACGCGTGGACACCCAGGTGGCACCGAACAGCTCGGTGTCGACAGACATCACGCCGGCACCAGGTGCTGGTAACGAAAGGAATGCGGCCATGGCCGTCGTCACCACCCGCCAGCTGCTCGAGAGCGGCGTCCACTTCGGGCACCAGACCCGTCGTTGGAACCCGAAGATGAAGAGATTCATCTTCACCGAGCGCAACGGCATCTACATCATCGACCTGCAGCAGTCGCTGACCTACATCGACCGCGCGTACGCGTTCGTGAAGGACACCGTCTCCCGCGGCGGCCAGGTGCTCTTCATCGGCACCAAGAAGCAGGCCCAGGAGACCATCGCCGAGCAGGCCACCCGCGTTGGCATGCCCTTCGTGAACCAGCGTTGGCTCGGCGGCATGCTGACCAACTTCGGCACCATCTCCAAGCGGATCCAGCGGCTCAAGGAGCTGGAGGGCATGGACTTCGACGACGTCGCGGCGTCGGGCCTGACCAAGAAGGAGCTCCTCGGGCTCAGCCGGGAGAAGGACAAGCTCGAGAAGACCCTCGGCGGGATCCGGGACATGCCCCGCACCCCGCAGGCGGTCTGGATCGTGGACACCAAGAAGGAGCACCTGGCCGTCGACGAGGCCCGCAAGCTGCGGATCCCCGTCATCGGCATCCTGGACACCAACTGTGATCCGGACGAGGTCGACTTCGCCGTGCCCGGCAACGACGACGCGATCCGCTCCGTCTCGCTGCTGACCCGGGTGATCGCGGACGCGGTCGCCGACGGTCTGGTCTCCCGCTCCGGTGGGCAGAGCACCGGTGACGCCTCGGCCACCTCCGAGCCGATGCCCGACTGGGAGCGCGAGCTCCTGGGCGCCCAGGAGGAGGCTGCGGCCCCGTCCGAGTCAGCCCCGTCCGAGTCAGCTCCGGCCGACTCCGCCACCGACGACGCCGCTCCGGCTGCGACCGAGGGTGAGACCCCCGAGGTCCAGACGGTGGCCGAGGAGGCCGAGGCTGTCGCCGCTGCTCCCGACGCCGCTCCCGTGCCGGCCGACGAGATCCCGGCCGTGGTCGCGGCCGAGGCCGACGCCGACGCGCAGCCGACCGAGCAGGGCGAGCACCGCACCGAGGCCTGAGCCTCTCCGCAGCACCGATCGACCGGTGCGCGCCGTCCGGCGCGTACCGGTCGCCACCCACCCGCCCACCTCGACCGCGACACCGACGCGCTCGGGGTGAGTGCACCGACAAGCCGATGAGGAACGAACTGATGCCGGGATTCTCCGCGCAGGATGTCAAGAAGCTCCGGGACGCCACCGGCGCCGGGATGATGGACGCCAAGAAGGCCCTGACCGAGGCCGAGGGCGACTTCGACAAGGCCACCGAGCTGCTCCGGATCTCCGGGCAGGCCAAGGCCGCCAAGCGCGGTGCCGAGCGCTCCGCCAGCAACGGCGTGGTCGTGTTCGCCGACGGCGCACTGGTCCAGCTGGGTGCCGAGACCGACTTCGTGGCCAAGAACGCCGAGTTCCAGGCGCTGGCCGACGACGTGGTCAAGGCCGTGGCCGCCGCCAAGGCCGACTCGGTCGAGGCCGCCAACGCGGCCACCCTGGCGTCCGGCAAGACCGTCGCCGACGCGATCAGCGACCTGTCGATCACCATCGGCGAGAAGCTGGAGATCGCCAACGCCGCGTACTTCGACGGGCAGACCGCCGTCTACCTGCACAAGCGTGCCTCCGACCTGCCGCCGCAGGTCGGCGTGGTGGTCCAGTACGAAGGTGACGACGCCGCCGCTGCGCGGACCGCGGCCATGCAGGTCGCCGCGATGAAGCCGCAGTACCTGACGCCGGAGGAGGTCCCGGCCGATCTGCTGGAGAACGAGCGTCGCATCGCCGAGGCCACGGCCAAGGAGGAGGGCAAGCCCGAGCGTGCCGTCCCGATGATCGTCGAAGGCCGGGTGAACGCCTTCCTCAAGGACGTCTGCCTGCTCAAGCAGCCGTCGGTGACGGACAACAAGACGCCGGTCGCTACCCTCCTGGACAGCGCCGGCGTGAAGGTCACCCGGTTCGTCCGCTTCGAAGCCGCTGCCTGAGTGATCCCGAGGCCCGTCCCCGCCGTGCACCTCCAGGAGAGTCCATGACCCATGTTGACGGTCGCGCTCCGCGCTCCGTGGTCATGGGCTCCGCGATGTCCCGCTCGTTCGTTCACGGTTCTGGACGGCGTGGTCTTCCTGGGGGAGACAGGTCGAGCCGTCCAGAACCGCTCCTCACTCACGGGAGGCTCCGTCCATGACCAGTCCGTACAAGCGCGTTCTGCTCAAGCTCTCCGGTGAGGTGTTCGGCGGTGGCCGCGTCGGGGTCGATCCCGACGTGGTCGGTGGCCTCGCCCAGCAGATCGCCGCTGTCGTCTCCGGCGGCACCCAGGTCGCCATCGTGGTCGGGGGCGGCAACTTCTTCCGCGGCGCCGAGCTGCAGCAGCGCGGGATGGACCGTGACCGCGCCGACTACATGGGCATGCTGGGCACGGTGATGAACTGCCTCGCGCTGCAGGACTTCCTGGAGAAGACCGGGGTGCAGACGCGGGTGCAGACCGCGATCACCATGGGTCAGGTGGCCGAGCCGTACATCCCGCGGCGGGCCGAGCGGCACCTGGAGAAGGGCCGGGTCGTGATCTTCGGCGCCGGCTCGGGGATGCCCTACTTCTCCACCGACACCGTGGCCGCCCAGCGGGCGCTGGAGATCAGCGCCGACGTGCTGCTGATGGGCAAGCAGGGTGTCGACGGCGTCTACGACGCGGACCCGAAGACCCATCCCGAGGCCATCAAGTTCGACCACCTGAGCTACGACGAGTACCTGGCCCGCGACCTCAAGGTCGCCGATGCGACAGCGATCAGCATGGCCCGCGACTACGCCCTGCCGATGATCTTCTTCAGCCTGGACACCGACGGCTCCATCGTCTCGGTCGTCGCGGGTGAGAGGATCGGGACGACCGTCCACGCCTGATCACCGCCCACGGGTGATCCGTCCGGCGGTCGGCCGCACTACCCTGCAAGAGCCAGATCCCGCCCCATCCCGATCCCGTGCTGAGGAGCCGACCCTGTGATCCCCGACATCCTGACCGAGGCCGAGCTGAAGATGGACTCGGCCGTCGAGCACGCCAAGGACGACTTCGCGGCGATCCGGACGGGTCGGGCTCACCCGGCGATGTTCGCCAAGCTGACCGCCGACTACTACGGTGCGCAGACGCCGCTGCAGCAGCTGGCCAGCTTCCAGGTGCCGGACGCACGGATGGTGCTGATCTCCCCGTACGACAAGTCGTCGATGACCGCGATCGAGAAGTCGATCCGGGACTCCGACCTCGGTGTGAACCCCTCCAACGACGGGCACGTCATCCGCGTCTCGCTGCCGCAGCTGACGGAGGAGCGACGCAAGGAGTACATCAAGCTCGCCCGGACCAAGGCCGAGGACGCCCGGATCTCGGTCCGCAACCACCGACGCTGGGCCAAGGACACTTTGGACAAGCTGGTCAAGGACAAGGAGGCGGGGGAGGACGAGGTCGCCCGCGCCGAGAAGCAGCTCGACCTGGTGACCAAGACCTACGTCGACCAGATCGACGACATCCTGAAGAACAAGGAATCCGAGCTCCTCGAGGTCTAGGCCGTCAGGTCCAGACCCGAGGTGGCCGAGCCCAGCGAGGACTGATGTCGAGCAGCGAACCCCCCGGCCCGACCACGGACGGCACGTCGTCCGCGGTGCCGGCTCCGGCCGGCTCCCAGCACGGTCGCGCCGGACGCAACCTGCCTGCGGCCATCGGTCTCGGGGTGGTGCTGGGTGCCTACGTCGTCCTCAGTCTGATCTTCTTCAAGCCGGCGTTCGTGCTGCTGGTGGCGGTCGCTCTGGTGATGGGCTCCCTCGAGCTCTACCACGCGCTGCAGCGGCACGGCATGAACGCGGCCATCCAGCCGATCATCGTCGGCGCCCTGGCCATCTCCGTCGGCTCCTACCTGGCCGGCATCCAGCGGCCGATCGTGTTCTCCACCACCAGCGTGCTGCTCGCCGCGCTCGCCCTGACCGTGCTGGCCGCCCTCATCTGGCGCGTCCCCGGGGGTGCGAAGGGCTATGTCGGTGACGCAGCCGCGAGTCTGCTGATCATCGGGTACGTGCCGATGCTGGGCTCGTTCGCGGCGCTGATGCTGGCGGGGGAGAACGGCGTGGCCCGACTGGTCACGTTCATGCTGATCGTGGTGATGAGCGACACCGGGGGGTACGTGCTCGGTGTGCTCTTCGGCAAGCACCCGATGGCCCCGCGGATCAGCCCGAAGAAGTCCTGGGAGGGCTTCGCCGGCTCCATGCTCTTCGGGCTCGTCGCCGGCGTGCTGATGGCCGTGTTCGCCCTGAAGCAGCCGTTCTGGTTGGGACTCATCCTCGGGGTCTGCCTGGTCGGCATCGGGGTGATGGGCGACCTGATCGAGTCGCTGATCAAACGCGACCTGGGCATCAAGGACATGAGCTCGGTGCTGCCCGGCCACGGGGGCGTGATGGACCGCCTCGACTCGCTGCTGGTGGCGGCCCCGGTAGCCTGGTTGATCATGTACCTACTGGTCCCCGGCGGATGAACGAGCCGCTCCCGCTGATCCTGGAGTCACCGCGACGAGGTCAGCCCCCACGGCACTGGGCCGACCTCACCCCCGCCCAGCGTCGGGAGTACGTCGAGGCGGCCGGGCACCGCGCCTTCCGGGCCCGGCAGCTGTCCAGCCACTACTTCGAGGGTCTGCGGACCGATCCGAGCGAGTGGACCGATCTGCCCGAGACCGTCCGCGCCTCGCTGGCCGCCGCCTTCATGCCGGAGCTGCTGCGCGAGGTCCGCACCCAGACCGCCGACGGCGGCGACACGGTCAAGACCCTGTGGCGGCTGTTCGACAACGCCCTGGTCGAGAGCGTCCTGATGCGCTATCCGGACCGCGTCACCATGTGCGTGTCCAGCCAGGCCGGCTGCGGGATGGCGTGTCCGTTCTGCGCGACCGGCCAGGGCGGCCTGCAGCGGAACATGAGCCAGGCCGAGATCGTCGAGCAGGTCCTCGACGGTGCCCGCCGGCTCCGTCGTGGTGAGGTCGAGGGTGACCGGGTCAGCAACGTCGTCTTCATGGGCATGGGCGAGCCGATGGCCAACTACAAGGCCGTGATCGGCGCCGTACGCCAGCTGGTGGCCCCGAGTCCCGACGGTCTGGGCATGAGCGCCCGCGGCATCACCGTGTCCACCGTCGGTCTGGTGCCGCGGATGCAGCAGCTGGCCACCGAGGGCATCCCGGTGACGCTCGCCCTGTCCCTGCACGCGCCCGACGACGAGCTGCGCGACGAGCTGGTGCCGATCAACACGCGGTGGAACATCGACGAGGTGGTGAACGCCGCCTGGGAGTACGCGCGCCAGACCAAGCGCCGCGTCTCGATCGAGTACATCCTGATCCGCGACGTCAACGACCAGGCCTTCCGGGCCGACCTGCTGGCCAAGGTGCTGAAGCGGCGGGGCAACTGGGGCTGGGTGCACGTGAACCTGATCCCGCTGAACCCGACGCCGGGGTCGCGCTGGACCGCTTCCCGGCGGCGGGACGAGGACGAGTTCGTCCGTCGGCTGCGGGACAAGGGCGTGCCGGTGACCGTACGGGACACCCGCGGTCGGGAGATCGACGGCGCCTGCGGTCAGCTGGCGGCCACGGACACCGACGCGTGAGCACCGTCGGCGCGTGAGCGACGGGCACGGGTTCTTCGCACCCGCCCGCCCTGACCTGTACGAGGTCCGGTCGCAGGCGGACGGGCCGAGCGGCGCGCTGCCGCTGACCGACGAGCTGTTGCGGCACGCGCCGAGCGGCACCATCTTCGGGATGACCCAGAACGTCGGCATGGGTGGCGATCCGGCGCGCTCGGGCGATCCGGGGGTGCTGCTGCTGTCCACCCAGGGCGGGATGCGGAACCCCGACGGCTCCCCGGCGGCGCTCGGCTACCACACCGGCCACTACGAGCTGGGCACCATCGCCGCCACCGTCGCCGGCGAGCTGACCGGGCGGGGCTTCCTGCCCTTCGCCGGCTTCGTCTCCGACCCGTGCGACGGTCGGTCGCAGGGCACCACGGCGATGTTCGACTCGCTGCCGTACCGCAACGACGCCGCCATCGTGATGCGCCGGCTGATCCGCTCGTTGCCCGGGCGCGTGGGGGTGGTCGGCATCGCCACCTGCGACAAGGGTCTGCCGGCGATGATGATGGCGCTGGCCGGCTCGCCCGAGGTCCCGTCCGTGCTGATCCCGGGAGGCGTCACGCTGCCGCCGGCCCACGGCGAGGACGCCGGGACCATCCAGACCCTGGGCGCTCGGTATGCCCACGGGCTGATCAGCCTGTCCGACGCGGCGTCGCTGGGCTGCGCCGCGTGTGCCTCCTCGGGTGGTGGCTGCCAGTTCCTCGGCACGGCCGCCACCGCCCAGGTGGTGGGCGAGGCGCTCGGACTGGCCGTCGGGCACACCGCCCTGGCTCCCTCCGGCGAGCCCGTCTGGCTGGAGGGCGGGCTGCGCGCCGTCGCCGCGCTGGCGGCCGCTGTCCAGCGGGGTCAGACCACCGCCGACGTGCTGACCGAGGACAGCATCCACAACGCGATGGTGGTGCACGCCGCCTTCGGTGGCTCGACCAACCTGCTGCTGCACGTGCCGGCGATCGCCCACGCCGCCGGGTTGCGGCGGCCGACCGCGGCCGACTGGCTCGCGGTGGCCAGGTCGACCCCGCGGATCGTGTCGGTGCTGCCCAACGGCCCGGTGATGCACCCGACCGTCCGGGTGTATCTGGCCGGCGGGGTGCCCGAGGTGATGCTGCACCTGCGCGATCTCGGTCTGCTGCGGACGCACGCGCGGACGGTGGAGGGGACGACGCTGGACGAGCGGCTGGACGCCTGGCGGGACAGTGAGCGGCGGCAGCGGTTCCGGGAGATCCTGGCTGGGCGGGGCTTCGACCCGGATGACGTGATCTTCGCCCCGCACCGGGCGCGCGAGGTCGGCATGGCGGGCACGGTCGCCTTCCCGATCGGCAACCTGGCGCCGGAGGGGTCGGTGGTCAAGGCGACCGCGATCGACCCGCTGTCGCTGGATGCCGACGGGATCTACCGATTCACCGGCCCGGCCCGGGTCTTCATCGACGAGCACACGGCCATCGAGGCGATCAAGACCGGGGTGGTGCAGGCCGGGGAGGTGATCGCCCTGGTGGGCTGTGGACCTGCGGGCACCGGCATGGAGGAGACCTACCAGCTGACGTCCGCCCTCAAGCACGTCCCGTTCGGCCGGGAGGTCGCCCTGCTCACCGACGCCCGCTTCTCCGGGGTCTCGACCGGCGCCTGCATCGGCCACGTCGGTCCCGAGGCCCTGGCCGGCGGACCGGTCGGCCGGCTGCGGACCGGCGACCTGGTCCGGATCGAGATCGACACCCGTCAGCTGACCGGCACCCTCGACTTCGTCGGGCGTCCCGGGGCGGAGCTGACCCCGGCCCAGGGTGCTGTCGAGCTGGCCGGTCGGCTGCCGGTGGAAGGGCTGGCCCCGCATCCCGACCTGCCCGCCGACACCCGACTCTGGGCCGCCCTGCAGCAGGTCAGTGGGGGCACCTGGGGCGGCTGCGTCTACGACGTGGACGCCATCACGGCGCGGCTGGCGTGAGCACGGGCGCCGACCAGCCCAGACCCGCGGCGGCCGCGGCGAAGCGCTCACCGATCCGTCGATGCGCAGGGCCGTCGGGGTGCAAGCCGTCGGGTAGCGGCAGCTCCTCGGCGTCCTGCGGGCCGTAGAGCTCCAGCCCGTCGAGCAGGAACAGCCTCGGGTCGTCGGCGGTCCGGTCCGCCACTATCCGGGCCAGCTGCTCCCGGATCACCCGCAGCGTGAGCTTTCCGGCGCCGGTCCCGTTGACTTCGGCCGGGTCGCCGGTCGCCCGGAACTGGAGACGGCCCGCGGCCAGGGCCTCGAGATCGAAGGCGCCGGGGCCGGGAGTGTCCTCGTGGATCGGGCAGAGCAGCGGGGAGACGACCAGCAGCGGCGTGTCCGGGTGCCCGTCGCGGATGGTGTCGAGGAAGCCGTGCACCGCGGGCCCGAACGCCCGCAGCCGCAGCAGGTCGGTGTTCACCAGGTTGATGCCGATCTCCAGGCTGATCAGGTCGGCGGCGGTGTCGCGGACGGTCCGGGCCACGAACGGGTCGAGCAGCGCGCTGCCGCCGTACCCGAGGTTGATCAGCTCCGTCCCCGTCAGCCGAGCCGCCACCGCTGGCCAGGTGCCGGTCGGGTGGGCGGCGTTGGACCCCTGGCTGATCGAGCTGCCGTGGTGCAGCCAGACCGGCCCGGTCGACGTGACCGGGGTCAGCCCGGCGTCGCTGCGGAGCTCGACGAGCTCGACCGCTTCGGTGTGGGGCAGCCAGAGCTCGACGGTCTTGGCACTCACCGGCAGGTCGGTGAACCGCAGCGTCTCGACCTCGCCCGGCTCCGTGGTCGCCGCACCGGTGGCGGGGTCGACGGTGGTCGTCGTCGCGGTGGCCAGGCTCCGCTGCGCCACGAGCTCGCCGTCGACCAGCAGGTCGAAGACGCCGTCCGGCCGGGCCGGCAGCCCCGCGTACGCGAACCGGCTCGCTCGGGCCCTGAGCTCGATCCAGGAGGCGGTCGTGGCGGCGACGAGGCGAACGCCGGCCGGCTGAGCCTCGACCATGCTCAGCTGCGCGTCCGCCCCCCGGGCGCGCGCCCAGGCCGGCAGCCGGTGCGGACGGACGCCGATCGCCGTCGGCTCGAGCTCGAGGGCGCCGCGCACCAGCGCGGCGGTCACCGGGGTGACCACATCCGAGGGGTTGCTCACCGACTCAGGCTAAGCGGACCTTGACATCGAGCCCTTCGGCGGTTGTGCTCAGGTGTCGTCGAGCGCAGTCGAAGGGACATCCATGGCACCCTCGGTGCTCCGGTCAGCCGTCCTGGTGGGCCTGCTGGGGCTGCTCGTCGCCCTCGCCCCGACGCTGGTGTCGTCGCCGGGGTCGCCGCAGTCAGCACCCTCGGCGGAAGCGGCCGATCCGCGGCCGCGCGGGGTGGGTGGAGCCTGGCGCCTCGTCTTCTGGGACGGCTTCTCCGGCTCCCGGCTCAAGACCTCCAACTGGCAGCCCAACTGGCTCGGGAGCTCGGACGCGACGGTGACCAAGCCGATCAACACCGAGGAGCGCTCCTGCTACGACCCGCGGAACGTGCGGGTGGCCGGGGGCACCCTCCGCCTGACGGCCGAGAAGCGGCGCTGCGCGGCCAACGACGGCCGCACCTACCCGTACGCGTCCGGCTTGGTGCAGTCCAGTGACGACTTCCGGTTCTCCTACGGCTACGCCGAGGCCCGGATCTACCTTCCACCTTCCAACGGGAAGGGGGCGCCGCGCGGATCCTGCGGCCCCAACTGGCCGGCGTTCTGGCTCAACGGCGACGACTGGCGGACCGACGGCGAGTACGACGTGATGGAGTGCCTGTCCGGCAACGACGTGGCCTGGCACGTGCACTGGGGGACCCGCCAGAAGCGTTCCGTGGGCGGCTATCCGAAGGCCTGGCGGAACGACATGCCCGGCTCCGGCGGCTGGCACACCTTCGGGGTCGACTGGGCGCCGGGCAAGGCCACCTTCTACTACGACGGGAAGAAGGTCGGCACCCAGAGGTCGGGGATCACCGGCAAGCCGCACTACCTGATCCTGAACCTCGGGGTCTCCGGCTCCGCCGTCACGGCGCCCCAGACGATGCAGGTCGACTACGTGCGGGTCTGGAAGCGCCGCTAGACCCCCGTACGCTACGGCGCGGTGGGCAGCCCGGGGGTGACCGAGGCGTAGTCGCTGGTCGGCACCAGACGGACCCGGGACACCGACGCGGCGGCCAGCAGCTTCGAGGCGGCGGCCTCGTCGGGGTCGCCGTCGGCGTACAGCAGGCTCCGGAGGGCGAACAGCAGGTTCTCCGGCGGATCCAGGTAGGTGCGGGCCGGGTTGATCAGATCAGGCCGGACGTAGAGCGCCAGCAGCAGCAGCCCGTACACCGGCTGCTGGCCGGCGGACAGGGCGGGCTGGTAGTACGGCACGTCGATGATCAGTGCGTCGAACCGGTCGTAGAAGCGCAGCCGCGACAGCGGGTCCCCGTGCAGGGGATGCGCTTCGTGGTAGTCGGGGTGCTGCACCTCGGCCAGCACCAGGCTCGGCTGCTCGGTCTCCTCCAGGGTCGCGATGAAGCCGCGGTAGAGCTCGGAGCCCAGACCGGTGCCGCGGAGGTCCTGCCGGGTCGCCATCTGCCGGAGCACGACCGCGCTGGCGGCGCGGACGTTGACGAAGACGGCGGCGGCGACGATCTCGCCGGACTCCTCGTCCACCCCGACCAGCAGGGTGGTGACGCGGTCCTCGAGCTTGGTCTCGAACTCCTCGTACGGCTCGAGCTCGTCGAGCACGAAGCTCGGGGCGAGCACGGTGTCGAAGGCAACCCGACGGTCTTCGGGCGCGGCCACCCGCACGGTCAGGCTCATCTCGGTCTCCCTGCTGTGGCGTTTCCGAGCCGCACGCTACGGGATCCGGGTCTCGCGCGGGCCGCGGATCAGCCGCTGGACGGCAGCGGGCGAGTTGCCCGCGTCGGGTACGGTCCCGGGTTCCCGTAAGCCTCATCCCAAGGAGCATCCACGATGACGAGACTGACCACGATCACCGGCGCGCTGCTGGTGCTGACCGGGGTGGTGGCCTTCGTCGTGACCTCGACCAGCAGCATCACCGCTCTCATCCCCGCCTTCGTCGGTGGGCTGCTGCTGATCTGCGCCGCCATCTCGAGCCGTCCGGCGCTGCACCGGCACGGCATCCACGCCGCGCTGGTGGTGGCGCTGCTCGGCGCACTGGGGTCGCTCATGAACGTGGCCAAGATCGGTCAGCTGTTCGCCGGCACCGCGGAGCGACCCGCCGCGATCCTCACCAGCGTGATCCTGTTCGTCCTCTGCGCGGTCTACGTGGCCGTCGGCGTCCGGTCGTTCGTGGCCGCCCGCAAGGCGCGCGCCGCCGCCTGACTGCGTCGTCCTCAACCCGACCGAGCCGAAACGGCCCCGACACGCCGCATCAGCGGCAGGTCGGGTTGACTTTGACGCAGGCGAGGGCGGAACTCGGGCGGCGGTTCGGCCTGCGGCAGGATGTCCGCGTGACCGAACCGAATGAGGCGCTGCTCGAGCTGGCGCAGGCGTACGGGATCGCGACGGAGTACTGGGACTGGCAGGGGCACCACGTCAGCGTGGCCGCCGAGACCGTGATCGCGGTGCTGGCCGGACTCGACGTCGACGCCTCGACCACGGAGCGGGCCTGGGAGGCCCTGGCCGCCCATCACCGCGAACCGTGGACCCGGATGCTGCCGCGCTGCGTGGCGACCCGGGAGGGGCAGCCGTACGTCATCGCGGTGCACGTCACCGACGGCGACCCGGTCGACATCTGGGTGGAGCTGGAGACCGGCGCCGGGCGCGGGCTGCGGCAGCTGGAGAACTGGACCCCGGCCCGCGAGCTGGACGGTCGGTGGGTCGGCGAGGCCAGCTTCGAGATCCCGGCCGACCTGCCGCTGGGCTACCACACGGTCCGGGCCCGCAGCGGCGGTGCGGAAGCGGCCATGCCGTTGATCATCACGCCGGCCTGGCTCGGTCTTCCCGCCCGGCTGGGGGAGCGCCGGGCCTGGGGCCTGGCGACCCAGCTCTACAGCGTCCGGTCGCGGGAGTCCTGGGGGGTCGGTGACCTGGCCGACCTCGCCGACCTGGCCGTGTGGTCCGCCGGGCAGCACGGCGCGGACTACATCTTGATCAACCCGCTGCACGCCGCCGAGCCGGTGGCGCCGATGGAGCCGTCGCCGTACCTGCCGAGCACCCGGCGCTTCTTCAACCCCCTCTACATCCGACCGGAGCGGATCCCCGAGGCGGTCGGATTGGACGACGGTCAGCGCGCCGCCGTCGCCGCGCTCAGGACCGGTCTGGAGACCACCGAGTCCTGGGAGACCATCCAGCGGGACCCGGCCTGGACCGCCAAGCGGGAGGCGCTGCGGATCATCTACGGCGTGCCGCGTTCGGCGGGGCGCCGGCTGGCGTTCGCCACGTTCCGCCGGCGGGCCGGCGAGGGACTGGAGCGGTTCGCCCAGTGGGCCGTGCTGAGTGAGCACCACGGCCCGCACTTCACCGACTGGCCCGTCGAGCTGCAGCATCCGACGTCGGCCGCGGTCGGGGAGTTCAGCGCCCTGCACGCCGACGAGATCGACTTCGTCTGCTGGTTGCAGTGGGTGCTGGACGAGCAGCTGGCCGCCACCCAGGTGGCCAGCGAGCAGGCCGGCATGGGCCTGGGGATCATGCACGACCTCGCGGTCGGCGTGCACCCGTACGGGGCCGACGCCTGGGCCCTCAGGGACACCTACGCCCAGGGCATCTCGGTGGGGGCGCCGCCGGACCCGTACAACCAGAACGGGCAGAACTGGAGCCAGCCCCCCTGGCGCCCGGACCGGCTGGCCGACCAGGCGTACGCGCCCTACCGCGAGATGGTGCGCACCATCCTTCGGCACGCGGGCGGCATCCGGGTCGACCACGTGATCGGGCTGTTCCGGCTGTGGTGGATCCCCGAGGGCGCGGGTCCCACGCAGGGCACCTACGTCCGCAACGACCACGAGGCGATGGTCGGCATCCTGGCGCTGGAGGCCCATCGGGCCGGTGCGGTGGTGGTGGGGGAGGACCTGGGCACGGTCGAGCCGTGGGTCCGGGACTACCTGCGCGAGCGCGGCATCCTCGGCACCTCGATCCTGTGGTTCGAGTTCGACTTCAACGGCGACCAGTCGCCGCTGGCGCCCCAGATGTGGCGGGAGTACTGCCTGGCCTCGGTGACCACGCACGACCTGCCGCCGACCGCGGGCTACCTGGCCGGCGACCACGTACGGCTGCGGGACCGGCTCGGGGTGCTGACCCGACCGCTGGCCGAGGAGCTGGCGGTCGACGAGGCCGAGCGCAAGGCCTGGCTGGACAACCTCCGTTCCCGCAACGGACTCGCCGACGGGGCGGACGAGGAGGAGACCGTGGCCGCCCTCTACCGCTACCTCACCTGGACCGAGTCCCGGCTGCTCTGCGTGGCGCTCGGGGACGCGATCGGCGACCGGCGGGTGCAGAACCAGCCGGGCACCATCGACGAGTACCCGAACTGGCGCGTGCCGCTGAGCGGTCCGGACGGTCAGCCCGTCCGGTTGGAGGACGTGCTGACCGACCGGCGCGCCCGCGACCTGTTGCGGGTCGTCAGCGGACGCTGACGGTTCTGTCCCGCGTCAGCGACCGCCGATGACGCCCTTCTCGACGGCCTTGGTGACGGCGTCCGCCTCGGCCTGGGTCAGCGTGCCGTCCTTCACGGCGGTGTCGAGCCTGGTCTTCAGCTCGGCGGCTCGGTCGGCCTGACGGGCGGCCCGGATCTCGTCGAAGGCCTTGGTCACCTTGGCCTCGTCGATGCCGAGCTTCGCGGCCAGCGCCTTGGCCAGGGCAGCCTCGCGCGCAGCCGGGTCCGGACGGGTGGGCTTCGCGCTCGGGTCGGCGCTCGGCGCCGTGGACGGCATCGCCGGTCGATCGGCGTCGCGGACCTCCTGGAGGGCCTTGGTGACCTGGGCCTCGGTGACGCCCAGCTTCTCGGCGAGCTGCTTGGCCAGATCGCCCTCGAACGCGCCGCGACCGGGTCCACCGCGATGGCCGTCCGGGCCGTGACCGCCCCAGCCGGGATCGGGGGGCGCGGAGGCCGACGGGTTGGCCGAGGGGGTGGTGGTGGGATCGGCCGAGGCGAGACCGGCGACACCGACGCCGATGCCGAGGGCCAGTGCGCCGGCCGCGGCGGAAGCGACGACGACCTTGGTGGAACGGGGCACGAGACGACTCCTGTCAGGAAACGGGATGAAGCAGTGACGTCAGCGTCCGCATCCTGACTGGGGAACCCCTGGCGTCGACCTGTCAGGAGACTGTCGGTGGCTGTGCGGCCTACGGTCTCCGGACGCAGGGCTGCGAAGATCAGACCGTACGAGGCTGTGAACGGGCTGTCTGTTGCCGAGGAGGTGGATGTGGACACGGGAGAGCAGGATGCGACCACCCCGACCCAGACCGGGGGCGGGGACAGTGTCATCACCGTGATCGTGGCCTTCGTGGCCAACCTGCTGATCGCGATCGCCAAGACGGTGGCCGCCTCGCTGACCTCGTCGGCGTCCATGCTGGCCGAGGCCGCCCACTCCTGGGCCGACACGGGCAACGAGGTCTTCCTGCTCGTCGCCGAGCGGCGCTCCGACCGGCAGCGCGACACCCGGCACCCGATGGGCTACGGCAAGGAGGCGTACGTCTGGTCGATGTTCGCCGCCTTCGGGCTGTTCACCGCCGGTGCGGTGGTCTCCATCAGCCACGGGGTCACCGAGCTGCGCAACCCGGAGCCGGCCACCGACTACGGGATCGCGTACGCCGTGCTGGGCATCGCCTTCGTGCTCGAGGGGATCTCGTTCATCCAGGCGTTCCGGCAGACGCGCCGCAACGCCGACCGGCTGAGGCGCCGGCATCTCTCGTACGTGCTGAACACCTCGAACCCGACCCTGCGTGCGGTCTTCTTCGAGGACGCGGCCGCCCTGCTCGGTCTGCTGATCGCCTTCGGCGGCATCGCGCTGCACCAGCTGACCGGCTCACCGGTGCCGGACGCGATCGGCTCGATCCTGGTCGGCGTCCTGCTGGGCGTGATCGCCGTGGTGCTGATCAACCGCAACCGGCGGTTCCTGATCGGCGAGGCGGTGCCCCCGGACTACCGCGACCGGGTGCTGGCCGAGCTGTTGGACTCATCCGAGATCGACCGCGTCACCTACCTGCACCTGGAGTTCGTCGGACCCGAGCGCGTCTTCCTGGTCGCCGCGGTGGACCTGGTCGGTGACGATCGGGAGCACGACGTAGCGGTGCGACTCCGACGGATCGAGCGCCTGATCGAGGGGCGGGACGCCGTCGAGGAGGCGGTGCTGACGCTGTCCACCGCCGACGAGGCCTCTCTCCGGCCGAGCTGAGTCTTTCCGCGATCTGTCCCGCGCCTGCTCAGCGCAGCCGATCGGGCCGGTCGGCTCAGTCCGGCTTGCGCAGATCGTGCAGCGTGCCGGCCCTGAGCGGCACCGTGCCCCAGGTCGCCGTGAACGTCCCGGCGGCCGGGTCGCAGCTGACCGTCAGCCGGTGCGGTGTCTCCAGGAACAGCGCCTCGACCGTGAGCAGATCACCCTCCCAGCCACCACTGAGCGCGATCGGGACCCCTGCCGTGCCGTCGGGCCCGGGCTCGTCGCTGACGCGCCATCCCGGTGTCCCGAGGGTTCCGCCGAGGCCTCGATCGCCCTCGCCGAGCGTGATCTGCCAACCCTCGGCCGTCCGGTGCAGCTCCACCGACGTGAGGCTCGGCTGCTGCGTGCACCGTCCGCCCTCGGGAGTGAGGACGACGCCGTCAGCGGCCGCGGGGTCGCCCGTCGGTTCCGGCTCTCCGGTGGCCGGGGGCAGGGCGAGCGAGGTCATCCGGCGGGCCAGCCGCAGATCTGCGGCGGTCTTGTCGGGGCTCGAGCGGTGGTCATCACCGAGGGCGGGCAGCAGGTGGCTCCACAGACCGTCGAGCACCGCCTGCATGTCCAGGGAGGCGCCGGTGATCGCCACCACGGTCTGCTGCTCGGGCAGCACGACGCAGAACTGTCCGTACGCCCCGTCGCCGCGGTAACCGTGCCGGGCCAGCCAGAACTGGAAGCCGTACCCCTGCCGCCAGTCGGGGTTCTCCTCCAGCGGGTTGGCCACCTGGAGGCTGGTCGCCTCGTCGACCCACTCCTCGGGCAAGCAGGCGGTGATCACCCCACCAGCCGCGCTGCAGGTAGAGCTGACCCAGCTTGGCGATCGCGTCGGTCGTGGCGTGCAGACCGGTGAAGCCCAGCGCCCGGCCCGGCGGGTGCTGCTGCCAGCCGACCCGGCTCGATGCCGAGCGGATCGAACAGCCGAGGCCTCAGGAAGTCGATCAGGCCCTGCCCGGACTGCCGCTGGACGATCGCGGCCAGCGTGTAGGTGCACGGCTGGTTGTAGGCGAACCAGCTGCCGGGCTCGTGCTCGGGCGGCAGTCGCAGGAAGCCGCGGACCGGCTCGGCCGGGTCGCTGGCCAGCACCTGCTCGATGGTCTCGCTCTCGTGCCCGCTGGCCATCGCGGCGACGTGGCGGACCAGCATCGAGCGGCTGCGCTCGTCGGTGACGTCGGCGTCGAGCTCGGGGAAGTAGGACAGCACCGTCCGGTCCAGATCCAGCAGACCCTCCGCCGCGGCCAGCCCGGCCGCGGTCGAGGCGAAGCTCTTGCTGAGGGAGTAGAGCAGGTGCACGCGCTCCGGCGTGTACGGCGACCACCAGCCCTCGGTGACGACGTGACCGTTGCGCAGCAGCATCAGGCTGTGCATCTCCACGTCGGGGTGGGCCTCCATCTGGTCGAGGAAGGCCTGCACCCCGGTCGAGTCGACACCCTGGGCGCCGGGCGTGCTGCGGGGAAGGACGGTGAACGGCATGGGGCGATCCTAGGCAGAGCCCCGGACAGCCTCCCGACGCGCGGCCCCGTGATCCTTCGTCCCCGGTGCCGCCGGACCCTTCGTCCGGGGGCCACCGACCGGGCCGGCGATGTGCCCGGACGCGACAGTCCTGCAAGACTGTCGAGATGCGCGACGTCGTGATCCTGGGGAGCACCGGCTCCATCGGTACGCAGGCCCTGGAGGTGGTCGCGGCGAACCCCGACCGGTTCAGCGTCGTGGGGCTGGCCGCCGGGGGCAGCCAGATCGAGCTGCTGGCCCGGCAGGCCTTCGACTTCGACGTGGCGGCGGTGGCGATCTCCGACGAGGATGCGTTCGACGCCCTCGACGCCGCCCTCCGGGCCGAAGCGAACCAGCGTGGGCTGGGCGGGCCCTGGCCCTACCTCCCGGGCGTGCTGGTGGGTCCCGACGCCGCGACGGACCTCGTCGGTCTGCCCTGTGACGTGGTGCTGAACGGCATCACCGGCTCGGCCGGGCTGCGGCCGACGCTGGCCACGCTGGCCGGTGGCAAGATCCTCGCGCTGGCGAACAAGGAGTCCCTGGTGATCGGCGGGGCGCTGGTCACCGGCGCGGCGGAGCCGGGACAGATCGTGGCGGTCGACTCCGAGCACTCGGCGCTCGCGCAGGCGCTGCGCGGCGGCACCGCCGCGGAGGTCGACCGGCTGGTGCTGACCGCGAGCGGAGGTCCGTTCCGCGGGCGCACCCGCGAGCAGATGCGGGACGTCACCCCGGAGCAGGCGCTGGCCCACCCGACCTGGGACATGGGCCGGGTGATCACGACCAACAGCGCGACCCTGATCAACAAGGGACTGGAGCTGCTGGAGGCGCATCTGCTGTACGGGGTCGACCTCGACCGGATCGACGTGGTCGTGCACCCGCAGTCGATCGTGCACTCGATGGTGCAGTTCGTGGACGGCTCGACGCTCGCCCAGTGCTCGCCACCCGACATGAAGCTGCCGATCGCGCTCGGTCTGGGCTGGCCGGAGCGGATCCCGGGGGCGGCTCGATCCTGCGACTGGTCCACGGCCGCCACCTGGACCTTCGAGCCGCTGGACGACGAGGCCTTCCCCGCCGTCGAGCTGGCCCGGCGGGCCGGGCGGCTGAGCGGCACGGCGCCCGCTGTCTACAACGCCGCCAACGAGGAGGCGGTCGAGGCGTTCCACGCCGGCGAGCTGTCCTTCCTCGGGATCGTCGAGGTGGTCGAGGCCGTGCTCGACGAGCACGTGCAGGCTGCCGGCGCCGAGCATGTGGAGGTGGCCGGCGCCGAGCATCTGGAGACGGCTGGCGCCGACGTACGCTCGGTGTGGTCGTCGGATGACGAGCTCACCCTGGAGCGCGTGCTGGCGGCCGACGCCTGGGCGCGGCAGCGGGCCCGCCAGGTGGTCACCGCGATCGCGGAGAGGGAGCACGCGCGCTAGATGGAGTACGTGATCTACGGCCTCGGTGCCGTGGTGTTCTTCGTGCTGGTGATGGCCTCCATCGCGATGCACGAGATCGGGCACCTGGTGCCCGGAAAGATCTTCGACGTCCGGACCACGCAGTACTTCGTCGGTTTCGGACGCACCCTGTGGTCACGCCACCGCGGGGAGACCGAGTTCGGCTTCAAGGCGATCCCGCTGGGTGGCTACGTCCGCTTCGTCGGCATGTACCCGCCGGCCAAGGACAACCCCGGGCAGGTCCGATCCGCGCGCACCGGCATCTTCCAGTCGCTCGCCGACAACGCCCGCGCCGCCGAGTGGGAGACCGTCCGGCCCGAGGACGAAGGTCGGCTCTTCTACCAGAAGAAGGTCTGGCAGAAGGTGATCATCATGGCCGGCGGCCCGATGATGAACATCCTGCTGGCCTTCATCATCATCCTGGGCGTGACGGCGACGTACGGGGTCTACCGCAGCCAGCTGACGGTGAACCGGGTCCAGGAGTGCATCGTCGCGATCGGCCAGCCGGTCAACGACTGTGCCGGCAAGCCGAAGACACCGGCGTACGCGTCCGGGATCCGGGCCGGCGACACGATCGTCGCCTTCAACGGCGAGCCGGTCAGCGACTGGGACGAGATGTCGCAGCTGATCCGGGCCAACCTCGACCAGACCGCCCGGGTCACCGTGGTCCGCGACGGGCAGACCGTCCAGCTGACCCCGGTCGACACGGTCATCACCGGGGTCGCCGACCGCTGGGATCCGGGCAAGCGGGTCGCGGCCGGCTTCTTCGGTGTCGAGCCCGTCGTCGAGCGCGAGCGCGGCGGTCCGGTCGTCGTGCTCGAGGACATGTGGACGATGGCGCAGCAGACCGGGCACGCGTTGCTGGCGTTCCCGGCGAAGGTCTACTTCACCGCCGTGAACCTGGTCACCGGCAAGCCCCGCGACATCTACGGACCGATGAGCATCGTCGGAGCCAGCCGGGCGGCCGGAGAGGTCGCCTCGACCGACCGGATCGACGCGGCCGACAAGGTCGCGACCATGTTCATGCTGCTCGGTTCGGTGAACCTCTTCGTGGCCCTGTTCAACTTCATCCCGCTGCTGCCGCTGGACGGTGGGCACATCGTCGGCGCCCTCTACGAGGGCCTGAAGAAGCTGCTGGCCCGGCTCCGCGGCCGACCGGATCCCGGCTACGTGGACACGGCCAGGATGCTGCCGGTGGCGTACGCGGTCGGCGGGATCATCCTGGTCTCCGGTGTGGTGCTGATCCTGGCCGACCTGATCGACCCGATCCGCCTGTTCTGAGCCGGCGGCGGGCGGTGTCGCTCAACCGCCGTCGGCCAGCAGCGGCACGATCAGCTCGGTCAGCGCCGTCTCGATCTCGGCCGGCTCCAGACCGGCGTCCCGGCGCAGGATCCGCCAGGTCGTGGCGTCGCACAGCGCCACCAGCTGGGCGCTCCGTCGGCGGCGCAGCGACTCGTCGCTCAGGTGCCCGAGGACCGGTGCGAACGCCTCCTCACACCACCGGACGTGGTACGCCCGGCCACGTCGAGCGATCTCGCTCAGACCCTCGACCTGGCTCGCCTCGGCGTAGACCTTGAGGATCAGGTCGCCGTACCGCTCGTAGTGGGTGACCAGCTCGGCCACTACTCGGGCCGCGGGTTCGTCCCGGTGCTGCTCCCGGGTCTCGGCGATCCGCGCGAGCTCGCGGGCGGCCATCGAGGTGACCAGACCCGCTTTGCTGCCGAACCGACGGATCACCGTCTGCTGGCTCACCCCGGCGTCGGTCGCGACGTCCTCGAGGCGGATCCGGTCGTACGACACGTCGGCGAACCGAGCGAGCACGGCGTCGATGATCCGGTCCCCGGTGTCGGAGACGGACTCGGCCCGCCGGGACATCTGATACCTTCTATTCACGTTAGTGAGATTAACACCAATATCGAGGAGCGTCGATGTCCACACCCACTCCCACCGAGCTGTCCCGCGGGGTGCCCACCCGGCTCGGCCGCCTCCACGTCCGCGCCGCCGGCAGCGGTCCGGCCACGGTGCTGTGGCCGTCGATGTTCGTCGACGGTCGGACCTTCGACCCGCTGCTGCCGCTGCTCCCCGGGCGCCGACTGGTGGTCGTCGACGGACCCGGTCTGGGTGCCAGCGAGCCGCTCCGCCGTCGGAGCACCATCGCCGAGGCCGCCGACGCCGCCCAGGATGTGTTGACCGGACCGGACGCCGCCGAGCTGGGGATCGACGGTCCGGTGGACTGGGTGGGCAACGCGTTCGGCGGTCACGTCGGGTACGAGCTGGCCCGGCGGCCCGGGGTGCTCCGCAGCCTGGCCGCCGTCAGTGCCCCGACCGAGCCGGTGCCGCCGGCGCTGCGACGGCAGATCGGTCTGCTCGGACCGCTGCTGCGCGTGCTCGGACCGGTCGGTCCGGTCCGGGAGGCGATCCTCTCGGCCCTGCTGACCGACGCGTCGGCGGCCGACCCCACCCTCCGTGCGGCGGTCCTGGACAGCGTCGGTGCGCCGACCCGGCGGAGTCTGTCGTTGGCCCTGCGGTCGTTCATCGTCGACCGCGTCGACGTCACGTCCGGCTTGGCGGAGATCGCGATCCCGTGCCTGTTCGTGGCCGGAGACGATCGCGGCGACTGGACACCGGAGGCGGCCGCGGCGGCCGCGGCGCTCACGCCGTCCGCGTCCGCGGTGACCATCCCCGGATCGCGCACCCTGCTGCCGCTGGAGCAGCCGCAGGCGCTGGCCCGGGAGCTGCTGGCGTTCTGGTCGAGAGGATGAGATCGCGACCGAACGTCTCGCCGAAGTAGCCCAGGCTCACGCTCGCGGTGTGCTTGACGAGGCGAGGAGGTTGGTCCCGGTCGGTGTCAGCGGCCGGCGGATCTGCCGCTCGTCGAGCCCGTCGAGGGTCGCCAGCAGGGCCTTGCGCTCCTTGCTGAGACAGCGCTGCAGGGTGTCCTTCAGAGACGGGGTGATGTCGGTCACCCGGGCGACGCCAGCCCCGTACGGCCACCGGTGGCCAGGACTACGCTGGGAGGAACATGAGTATCGATCTCGGGCTCCCGCCCATGCCTCCGCCCACCCTGGCGCCCCGCCGACCGACCCGCCAGATCAAGGTGGGCAAGGTGCTGGTGGGAGGTGACGCACCGGTCAGCGTGCAGTCGATGACCACGACGCTGACCTCCGACATCAACGCCACGCTGCAGCAGATCGCCGAGCTGACGGCCACCGGATGCGACATCGTCCGCGTCGCCGTGCCCAGCCAGGACGATGCCGACGCGCTGCCGGCGATCGCCACCAAGTCGCAGATCCCGGTGATCGCCGACATCCACTTCCAGCCGAAGTACGTGTTCGCCGCGATCGAGGCCGGTTGTGCCGCGGTCCGGGTCAACCCCGGCAACATCCGCGCCTTCGACGACCAGGTCAAGGAGATCTCGCGGGCGGCGGCCGATCACGGCACCTCCATCCGGATCGGCGTGAACGCCGGTTCGCTGGACAAGCGGCTGCTGGCCAAGTACGGCAAGGCCACCCCGGAGGCGCTGGTCGAGTCGGCGCTGTGGGAGGCGAGCCTGTTCGAGGAGCACGGCTTCCGTGACTTCAAGATCAGCGTCAAGCACAACGACCCGGTGATCATGGTCCGGGCGTACGAGATGTTGAGCGAGGCCTGCGACTACCCGCTGCACCTCGGCGTGACCGAGGCCGGTCCGGCGTTCCAGGGCACCATCAAGTCGTCGGTGGCCTTCGGGTCGCTGCTCAGCCGCGGCATCGGTGACACCATCCGGGTCTCGCTGTCCGCGCCGCCGGTCGAGGAGGTCAAGGTCGGCATCCAGATCCTGCAGTCGCTGAACCTGCGGCCGCGCAAGCTGGAGATCGTCTCCTGCCCGTCCTGCGGCCGCGCCCAGGTCGACGTCTACAAGCTCGCGGACGCCGTGACCGCGGGGCTGGATGGCCTCGAGGTGCCGCTGCGGGTCGCGGTGATGGGTTGTGTGGTGAACGGACCGGGGGAGGCCCGCGAGGCCGACCTCGGAGTCGCCTCCGGCAACGGCAAGGGTCAGATCTTCGTCCGCGGTGAGGTGATCAAGACGGTCAAGGAAGCCGACATCGTCGAGACCCTGATCGAGGAGGCGCTCCGGCTGGCTGAGGAGATGCCGGCCGGCGACGGCGCTCCCACCGTCAGCGTCGGCTGATCGAGATCATGACCAGATTCCGGTCGCACCCACTAGCGTGACCTGATGTGACCGCCCTCCGTTCTCCGTCGTCGTCGGCGGGCGGTGGACTCGGAAGAGTCCGGGTGCTCGACCGGGAGGATCTGCCGGCGGTGCTGCGCCTGCTGGCGCTGCGTCCGGTCGAGAACGTCTTCGTGGGGTCGCGGATCCGGGCGGCCGGGGTGGAGGCGTCGAGCCTGGGCTGCCCGGTCTGGGGCTATGAGCGGGACGGCGAGCTGCGCTCGCTCTGTCACGCCGGCGCCAATCTCGTACCGGTGAACGCCGAGCCGGACGCGGTCGCCGCGTGGACGGAGTTCGCCGGCCCGGAGCGGACGTGCTTCTCGATCATCGGACCCTCCGTGGTGGCACTCGACCTCTGGCAGCAGCTCTCGAAGCGCTGGGGGACTGCCTGGAGCAAGGTGCGCGACGTGCGACCGCGGCAGCCGGTGATGGCGATCTCGGGTCCGCCCTCGGTCGAGCCCGACCCGGGGGTGCGCCGGATGAGCCTGGAGCACTGGGACAGCTACTACGAGGCCGCGGTCAAGATGTACACCGAGGAGGTCGGCGTCTCACCGGTCCAGGGCAACCCCGCGGGCTACCGGTTCTACGTCCGCCAGCTGATCACCACGGGTCGGGCCTTCGGGATGATCCGGGACGGGCGGGTGGTGTTCAAGGCCGACGTCGGCTCGGTGGCCGGCTCGGTGTGCCAGGTGCAGGGCGTCTGGCTCGACCCGTCGCTCCGCGGGCGCGGTCTCGCGGCGCCCGCGATGGCGGCCGTCGTCCAGCTGGCCCGCAGCATCGCCCCCACCGTCAGCCTGTACGTCAACGACTACAACCTGCCAGCCCGCTCGACGTACGCGCGCGTGGGGTTCGCCGACGTCGGCGAGTTCGCCACCATCCACTACTGAGTGACGGAAAGTCACCTCTCGTGAGCGACACGCCACCGCGACACGCCGGGTGGGGTGCCGTGACAGGCAGGTTTCCGTCAAGGCGCTCCTGGACCCGGGCATCGAGAACTCGGTCGGCGATCCAGCCGTCGCTGGATAGGGTGGTCTGGCTCGCCGGGCGGCCCGGGGAGAGAGAGGCAGCACGTGATCACCCGCATGTCGGAGCTCTTCGTCCGGACCCTGCGCGACGACCCGGCCGACGCCGAGGTGCCGAGCCACCGCTGGCTGGTGCGCGCCGGCTACATCCGCCGCGCCGCACCGGGCATCTACAGCTGGCTGCCGCTGGGCTACAAGGTGCTGCGCAACGTGGAGCGGATCGTCCGCGAGGAGATGGATGCCATCGGCTCGCAGGAGGTCCACCTGCCGGCACTGCTGCCCCGCGAGCCGTACGACGCCACCGGCCGCTGGACCGACTACGGACCCAACATCTTCCGGCTCAAGGACCGCAAGGGCGGTGACTACCTGCTCGGGCCCACGCACGAGGAGATGTTCACCCTGCTGGTGAAGGACCTGTACTCCTCGTACAAGGACCTGCCGCTGTCGCTCTACCAGATCCAGACCAAGTACCGGGACGAGGCGCGTCCCCGTGCCGGCCTGCTGCGCGGTCGCGAGTTCGTGATGAAGGACTCGTACTCCTTCGACATCGACGACATCGGGCTGGAGAAGTCCTACCAGGCGCACCGCGACGCGTACGTGAAGATCTTCAACCGGCTCGGCTTCGAGTACGTCATCGTGCACGCGACCTCCGGCGCCATGGGCGGCTCGGCCAGCGAGGAGTTCCTGGCCGTGGCCGAGAACGGTGAGGACACCTTCGTCGCGTCCGCCGGCGGCTACGCGGCCAACGTCGAGGCCGTCCACGTCGCGCCGCCGGAGCCGCTGCCCTACGACGACGCGCCCGCCGCCCACGTCCACGACACCCCGGACACCCCCACCATCCAGACCCTGGTCGACCACGCGAACAGCCACGTGGCCCGCGCCGACCGCCCCTGGACCGCCGCGGACACCCTGAAGAACGTGCTGGTCATGGTGCGCAAGGTGGACGGCAGCCGCGAGCCGCTGGCCATCGCCGTGCCCGGCGACCGCGAGGTCGACCTGAAGCGGCTGGCCGCCCAGCTCGAACCCGACGAGGCCGAGCCGTTCGTCGAAGAGGACTTCGCCGACCACCCCACGCTGGCCAAGGGCTACATCGGTCCCGGCGTGCTGGGCACCGACAACCCCTCCGGCATCCGCTACCTCGCCGACCCGCGGGTGGTCACGGGCACCCGCTGGGTCACCGGGGCCGACACCCCCGGGCGGCACGTCTTCGACCTGGTCTGCGGTCGCGACTTCACCCCCGACGGGGTGCTCGACGTGGCCGAGATCAAGGAGGGCGACCCGGCCCCGGACGGCTCCGGTCCGCTCCGGCTGGCCCGCGGCATCGAGATGGGGCACATCTTCCAGCTCGGCCGCAAGTACGCCGAGGCGCTCGGCTGCAAGGTGCTGGACAGCAACGGCAAGCTCGTCACGGTCACCATGGGCTCGTACGGTGTCGGGGTCTCCCGCGCCGTCGCGGCCGTGGCCGAGGGGACCAGCGACGAGAAGGGTCTGTGCTGGCCCCGGGAGCTCGCACCGTTCGACGTGCAGATCCTGGCCACCGGCAAGGGTGAGGCGGTGCTGGCTGCGGCCACCGATCTGGCCCGCGAGCTCGACGACGCCGGTGTCGGTGTGCTGCTGGACGACCGCAAGGCCAGCCCCGGCGTGAAGTTCGCCGACTCCGAGATCCTGGGCATGCCGACCTCGGTCGTCGTCGGCCGTGGACTGGCCGACGGTGTGGTCGAGCTGCGTGACCGGGCCAGCGGGGGGAGCGAGAACATCGCCTACGACGAAGCGGTCTCCCGGATCGTCGCCGTCGTGCACGGGCGCCCCGACCTCGACTGAGCAGTGGACCCCCTCGGGATCAGCACCGCCACGATCGTGGTCCTGGTGCTGGTGGCCTTCGCCGCCGGCTGGGTCGACGCGGTGGTCGGCGGCGGCGGTCTCCTGCAGCTGCCCGCCCTCCTGATCGCCCTGCCGGACTCCACCCCGCCGGCCTCCATCCTGGGCACCAACAAGGTGTCCTCGGTGTGGGGGACGGCCGTCAGCTCCGCGCTGTACGCGGTGAAGATCAGACCAGACTGGCGCAGCATCATCCCGCTGGTGATCGGAGCGTCGACCGGCTCGGCGCTGGGCGCGCAGGCGGCGCGGTTCCTGCCCAAGGAGGTCTTCACCCCGATCGTGCTGCTCGCCCTGGTCGTGGTGGGCGTCTACACCTGGCGCCGACCCGAGCTCGGCCTGATCACCGAACGCAAGCACGTCGGCCGCACGCACTACCTGATCACTCTGGGCATCGGCCTGGCGGTCGGCGCGTACGACGGCATCCTCGGACCGGGCACCGGGTCCTTCTTCGTCATCTTGTTGGTGGGTCTGCTGGGCTGGGGATTCCTGGACGCCAGCGCCCAGGCGAAGATCGCCAACCTGGTGACGAACCTGTCGGCCATCGCCGTCTTCGCCGCGCACGGGGCGGTGCTGTGGCAGCTCGGTCTGATGATGGGGGCGGCCAACCTCGTCGGGGGGTTCCTCGGGGCGCGCACGGCGATCAGCAAGGGCAACAGCTTCGTCCGCAAGGTCTTCCTGGTCGTCATCGGGGGTTTGATCATCCGGTTGTCCTATGACGTGGTCCGGCAGCTGACGGGCTGAGTCGTCCACGACGCCGAAAAACCCGGAGAGGTCTGTCGGATCGGCTCGCTATGCTCACGCCGGTCCGACAACCCCGAGGACCGGAGGACGGCTGTGCGGAGCCTGCGACTGCTGTCCGGTCTCCGTGGTGTGCGCCCGGGTGTCCTCGCGCTGTTGGTCCTGCTGCATGTCCTCCGCGCGGTCCTCATCCCGGCGTCCGCCTGGGCCACGGGACTCGTGGTCGCGCAGGCCGACGTCGCACCCGGTGCCACGCTCGCGCTGGCGCTCTCGGTGTTCGTGATCGCCCTGTGGCTGGGAGAGAGCGTGGGCCACGCCCTGTGGCTCGTCCGTGCGCATCTGGCCCGCGAGGTGGACGGCAGGGTGCGCTCCGAGGTCCGGTTGGAGCTCGGCTCGGCGTCGTCCCTGGACCTGGTCGACGGCGCGGGCTTCCGCGACGACCTTGCGCACGTGATGTCGACCGGCGGCGCTCGCGGGTACGAGCAGTCCCTGGGCACGGCGACCGGTTCCCAGCTGGCCCGGTGGTTCGATCTGGTGGAGATCGCGGCCGTGGCCGCCGTGCTGCTGCCCCTGTCACCGGTCTACGCCGCTGTCGCGGTGGGGCTGATGCTGGCGATCCGCTGGGTGCTGCAGCGCAGCTGGCGACGGGAAGCGGAGTTCGAGTCCGACGGCGCCCGGGGCCAGCGGCGGACGGCGTACTGGACCGGGCTCGGCACCGACGCCGGCGTGGCCAAGGAGATCCGTGTCTTCGGCATGGGGGACTGGGTCCGGCAGCGTCGGCGGGCGGAGGCCGACGCCTACCTGGTGCCGCGATGGCGGCGCCACGCCACTCTGCTGCGCCAGCAGCTGCTGCCCGGCGGGCTCACCCTCATCGCGGCCGTGCTGGCCCTCGGCGTGCCGGCCTGGGCGGCCGCGGACGGTGCCATCACCGCGGCCGACCTGGCCCGCTACGTGGTGGCGGGACTGGGACTGCTCACGATGGTCGGTGCCGGAGCGCACGGCTGGCACGTGGCGTACGGGCACGTCGTGCTGGACGCGCTGGACCGCATCCGGACGCGTCTGGACACCGGACCGCCGGACGCCTCCCTCTCCGACGACGGATCGATCACGCTCACCGGAGTGGGTTTCCGCTACCCGGACGGACCCCCGGTGCTGGACGGGCTGGATCTGCGGATCGCGCCTGGCGAGGTGGTCGCGGTGGTCGGGCCGAACGGAGCGGGCAAGACCACGCTGATGAAGCTGCTCGCCGGGTTGGACCCTCCGACCGCCGGCGCCGCGACCCTGCTGCCACGGTCGGCTGTGGCGGTGCTGTTCCAGGACTTCGTCCGGTATCCGCTGTCGCTGCTGGAGAACGTGACGGTGTCCGCGCCCGGCACCGACGACCGGGCCGGCGCCGAGCGGGCCCTGGCCCTGGCTGGCGCCTCCGCTCTCGCGGAGGGACTCCCGTCCGGTCTCGACACCCCGCTGTCCGCGCTCTTCGAGGGTGGCGTCGACCTGTCCGGCGGTCAGTGGCAGAAGGTCGCGTTGGCCCGGGTCGTGTACGGCGTCCAGCACGGCCGCCGACTCCTGATCATGGACGAGCCCACGGCGCACCTCGACGCCGGACAGGAGGCGGAGTTCTACGACCGCGTGGTGAAGACCCTGGCCGGCACCACCACCGTGCTGGTCTCGCACCGGTTGTCGACGGTGCGCGCTGCCGACCGCATCCTGCTGCTCGAGGCTGGTCGGATCCGCGAGGAGGGCGACCACGAGCAGCTGATGCGACGAGACGGTGCGTACGCCCGGATGTTCCGGCTGCAGGCGAGTCGCTTCGCCACCGAGACCGCACCGACCGGCGGCGAGCCGTCCGAGGACCTGCGGTGAGGGCCCGGATCGGCGTGTTGCTGCACGTCTTCGCGCTCGCCTTCCGGCTTCGACCGGTGGCGACGTCCATCGTCTTGGTGATCATGCTCGTGGACGCGATCGCGGCGACGGTGCTCGCGCTGGTGCAGGGCTCCCTGATCCAGCACGCTCCCGCCGGGCTCGACGGTGAGGTCGCTCTCGCGGTGGTGGTCGGGGCGGTCTTCACGGCGCTGACCGTGGTGGGTTACCGGGTGATGATCACGCTGCAGCGCGACGTGGCCGACGCGGTCGAGCTGGCCCTGATCGACGACCTGCTGACCTGGACGACCCGGCCGGCCACCATCGAGCACCTGCAGGACCCGCTCTTCCTGGATCGGCTGTCGGTGGTGGTCCGCCGATCGGGCGGACTGGGCCACGCCGCGTTCGCGGCCGCGGCCATGCTGTCGTCCGTCGTGTCGGTGCTGGTGTCGTTGTCCGTGCTCGCCCACATCCACCCCGCTCTCGCCGGTCTGGCGGTGTTCTCCGTCCCTCCGATCCTGCTGGCCGGCCGCGCCGGTGACCTCTACATGCTGGCCATCGACAAGAACGCCGAGCTGCTCCGGCTGGACGAGCAGCTGACCGCTGTGGCCACCGGGTCGGGGTCGCTCAAGGAGATCCTGACCACCGGCTCGGCGGGTCGACTCGACGCCCGGGCCCGCGCCCTGTGGGACGAGATGGCGGCCCACGAGCTGCGCGCCCGCGGGATGGCAGTGGTCTTGACGAGTGTCGGCTGGTTGATCTACGGGATCGGTGCTGCGGCAGCCGTGTGGTGGACGATCACGCTGACGGGCGACGGCCGCGCGACCATCGGCGACGTCGGAGTGGTCGCCGGGTTGGCCGTCTTCCTCGCGGCCCAGATCATGAATGCGCTCAGCTTCCGGGTCCAGGTCGCCGACGCCGGGCGCGTCACCGACCACTACGCCTGGCTCCGCGATCGCACCGCCGGTCTGCCTGGTGCTGCCGCAGCGGTGGCGGCGATCCGACGAGACCTGGTGCTCGACCACGTCGGCTACACCTACCCCGGTCGGGCCGAGCCGAGTCTGGACGACGTCTCCCTCACCATCCCTGCCGGGACCGTGCTCGGCATCGTCGGTGTCAACGGAGCCGGCAAGAGCACTCTCGCCAAGATCCTCACCGGTCTCGTGGAGCCGACGAGCGGTCGGGTGCTGGTCGATGGTCACCCCGTGTCCGCCGGCTCGCTCACCGCGGCCGCCGCGGGGACCTTCCAGGACTACACGCACCTGGAGCTGCTCGCCCGTGAGGCGGTCGGGGTCGCCGACCTCGACCGGGCGCGATCGGAGTCAGCCCTGCAGGAGGCGGCCGTCGCCGGGGGTGCCGACGTCGTGGTGGCCCGGCTCGCCGACGGCTGGCTCACGCAGCTCGGGGCGGCGTTCGACGGGACCGAGCTGTCGAAGGGCCAGTGGCAGCGCGTGGCGCTGGCCCGCGGACTCTTCAAGCGGGCGCCCACGGTGCTGGTGCTGGACGAGCCCACCGCGGCCCTGGACCCCCAGTCCGAGCACGACGTCTTCGCGGCGTTCGCCCGGCGGGCGCGCGACCTGGGGCGGGAGAACGGCGCTGTCACGGTGCTGGTCTCGCACCGCTTCTCGACGGTGACGATGACTGACCTGATCATCGTGCTCGACGACGGTCGGTTGGTCGAGCGAGGCAGCCACGCGGAGCTGCTGAGCGCCGGCGGCGTCTACCGCACGCTGTTCGAGGCCCAGGCCCGTGGTTATGCCCAGCTGCCGGCCGGGGACTGATCGCGGTCGGTGGACTGTCCCCGGCCGGACTGATCCTCTCGGGCGTACGCGACGCCAGCCACCACAGGGCGGAAGCCGTGCGCAGGCCCCAGGCGCGTCAGGCCGACGCCCAGCCCGGCCACGAGGGGAGCGTTGCGCCCCACTGGCGCGCGACGCCCAGGGTCCGACCGACCTGATACAGCGCCTCGGTCCGTTCGGCCGGGGCGGTGGCGGCCGCGAGCCAGAGTCCGCAGAACGGCACCAGCGCCGTCTCCATCTGCCGGATCAGCTTGGCGGCGGTCGCGGCGTTGCGCGGGTTGGTGCTGGGCACGTACGCGGCGTCGGCCACGGGGACCTCGGCCTTGCGGTTCAACAACCGGGCGGTGAGGCGGTCCCGCAGGATCCGGTGTCGCCGCAGCTCGGCCGCCGCGGTGTCGCGGCGGGCTCCGGTCAACCGGCCCAGCGCCAGCTGGTAGCCGTACACGATCGCGTGCAGCTGGCGGACCATCTCCTGCTCGGCCTCGACGACCGGGACCAGCGGCATGGGTGCCCGGGCACGGGGGACCGCGACCGTGGCGACCGTGGGATCGGGGCGGTCGCCGGCGAGGTCCGCGGCCCGGACGACGGTGGCGAGCTCTCCGGCCGAGACCGACAGCGACCCCCAGAGCAGCGACGCCAGCCCTACGGTGGTCAGGGCGCTGGCCCGGTGCGTGACGGCGGCCTTGGACTCCGCGGCCAGCAGCTGGTCGACCGCCTTGGGGAAGCCGGGCTTCTTGGTCGAGTGACTGGTCGACGGGGTCGGCGCGCCGGCCTGACCTGCCGTGTTCGGGTCGGTCGGATCGGTCGTCCGCAGGGCGGCGGCGTGAGCCAGATGCTGATCGCGGATGGCGGTGACGAGCCGGCGGCCGGCCTTGCCGAGGTCGGATGAGCCGACCGCGAGCACGGTGGCGGCGTGTGCGGCCAGCGAGTCCTCCAGCGCAGCCGCCTTGACCGAACCCGGGAAGACCGACACGGAGGGTTCGGCGGGCTGCGGCGTGTCGCCGGGGCCCCGCGGGGCCCCGGTCGAGGTGCGCTGATCGGTGCCTGGAGCCTGGGGGGACGTCGGCCCGCCGGGGGCGCTGCAGCCCAGCAGTCCGAGAGACCCCGACCCGATGGCGCCGGCGGTGGCCACCAGGAACGTGCGACGCGACCACCGGCCGGGGGTGGGCGCGGGAGTCACCCGCAGAACCTACCTCGGAACAGCGGACCCGGACCCGATCCGAGGCCGGTGCCGCCGCGGAGTCGCCGAGAAGCGGACGATCCTCCTCACAGCGACGCTGAACGGCGCGTTGACAAAGAGTTGCTACCCTCCGTCGTTGAGATGTCAACAAGTCGCCGACCCGCCGCTGCCACGGCCGGGTTCCCACAGCGACTTCGTGCGACGGCCGTATCTTTCCTGTCGGGTCCGGACTGGCTCTACCTGGCGGCACTGCTCGTGCCGGCAGCCTTGTTCGACCTCACCCTGAGCTGGCTGCGCATCACCACCCAGTACGCGGCGCCGACCGGACTGGCCGCGATCGGCCAGCTCCGCTCCGACGTGCTCGCCCACCTGGGGTTCGCGCTGCTGTGGGTCGTGGCGTTCGCACTGCTGCGATCCGGCTGGCCACGCCTCGCGCTGCTCACCGTCTGCCAGAGCTGCGTGGCGGTGTACCTGGTGTTCGCCGTGGTCGCCCACGGCTACTACGTGAAGAGCGGGTCCATCCTCGACGCCGGCGGGCTGCGGATGACGCTGCAGGACCCGGAGGCGACCCGCAACATCGCCGCCAGCGAGACCTCCTCGGCGAACGTCTGGTTGATGGTCGGCGTGGTCGCGTACGCGCTCCTCGGACCGGTGCTGCTCTACCGGATCCGCTACCGCGGGGAGTCGCCCCGCGGACGCTGGCTGCCCGGGGTGGGGTCCACCGGTACGCGCCCGGCCGTCGCCGGCGCCGGCCGCCGCCACCTCTCGGTGCTCGCTCTGGCCACCGGGTTCGTCCTGCTGGCGGTGTCGGCGGCACCGACGTTCACGGGAGGTGGTGCGTTCTCCCGCAATCGCGCCCTCGACATCGGTCTCGAGCTGGGTTCGGGGCTGCTCGAGTCCGAGCGCGCTGCGGCCGAGCGGCCGGCCCTGCCGGCGGCCGAGCTGACCGGCGGCACCCGCCGGACCGGCGCGGCCGCCGAGGACCAGCCCCGCAACGTCGTGATCATCACCATGGAGTCGCTTCGTTCCGAGGCCACCACGCTCGGCAACCCCGACCGCGACACGACCCCGTTCCTGGCCGACCTGGCCGAGCGGAGCCTGGTCGCCGAGAACGCGTACACGGTCGTTCCGCACACCTCCAAGGCCCTGACCGCCTCGAACTGCGGCTACGTGCCGCCGCTGGACACCAAGCTGACGGAGTCGGAGCCGGCCGGGCTGCCGTCCACCTGCCTGCCGGGTCTGCTGCGCGAGAAGGGCTACCGGACCGCGTTCTTCCAGTCGGCGGTGGGCGAGTTCGAACGTCGCCCGGACCTGATCCGCAATCTCGGGTACGACGAGTTCTTCCCTGTCGAGGCGTTCCCCACGGCCGGTTTCGGTCGGGCGAACTACTTCGGCTGGGAGGACGACATCATGCTCGAGCCCAGCCGGGACTGGCTCCGCGAGCAGGGCGACAAGCCGTTCCTGCTGACCTACCTCACCGTGACAGGACACCACGACTACCGGTTGCCGGACACGTTCCCGCTCGAGCACCTGTCCGACGACGAGGAGCTGAACAACTACCTCAACGGCGCCCGCTACGTGGACCGGTTCGTCTCCAAGGTGTTCGCGATGCTGGCCGAGGAGGGTCACGCCGACGACACCGTGGTGGTGGTGATGGCCGACCACGGCGAGGGCTTCGGCGAGCACGGGCTGCGGCAGCACGACAACACGATCTACAACGAGGGCATCAAGGTCCCCTATCTGGTCTACGACCCGAGTGACCAGCGAGGTCGCTCGGTGCAACGGCCGGTGACCACGATGAGCGTGCCCGCCACCGTCGCGGAGTCGCTGGGCTATCGGCTGACCGGGGGACTGGCCCACGAGAAGTCGCTCTACGCCGCCGACCCCGGCCTGCCGGTGCGGGTGGCCTGCCAGTCCGACAACCGGTGTCTGGCGCAGATCGACGGCACCACGAAGTACGTGCACCACTTCGGCAACCGCCCCGATGAGGTGTTCGACCTGGCGGAGGACCCACAGGAGCGCCACAACCTGATCGCCGAGATCGACCCCGAGCGGCTCAAGGCGCTGCGCTCGGACCTGCTGCACTGGCGCGGCGAGGTCAGAGCCGAGTACGCCGCCCACCACTCCCGCTGACCAGGGAGTTCGGGGGGCCGTGGGACAATCCCCTCACTCGACTGCTCGACCACCCGGACGTACCTGGCCGAGGCGACACCGCTCGACCTGACAACTGCTCGACCCAACTGGATCGCGGGCCAACGGAGGATCTATGAAGGACAGCCAGCTCAGTTCGTTGTTGACCCCGATCTTGGCGCACTACAGCCTCGAGCTGGAGGAGATCGACGTGATGCCGGCAGGGAAGCGTCGGCTGCTGCGGGTGGTGGTGGACGGCGACGGCCCCGAGGGCCGCGGTCCGCTGCTCGACGACATCGCCGAGGCGACGAAGGCGATCTCGGCGTTCCTCGACACCTCGGATGTGGTGGGCTCCAGCGCGTACACGCTCGAGGTGTCCTCCCGGGGCATCAACCGGCCGCTGACCGCACCGAAGCACTGGCGCCGCAACCGCGATCGTCTGGTCGAGGCCGTCCTGCGGGACGGCTCCTCGGTGTCCGGCCGGATCGGTGACTGCGACGACGAGGGCGTCGAGCTCGAGATCGACGGGACGGAACGACGGATCGCGTACGAGGACGTGGCGAAGGCGATCGTGCAGGTGGAGTTCAACCGACCCAAGGCGGATGCAGAAGGCGACGCCGACGACGAGGATCTCGTTGAGCTGGACACGGCGAGCGAGGAGGAGGTCTGAGATGGACATCGACATGTCGGTGCTGCGACTGATGGAGCGGGAGAAGGACCTGCCGCTCGACCTGCTGGTGGAGGCCATCGAGGAGGCCCTGATCACCGCGTACGACAAGACGGACGGGGCGGTCGCGGGCGCCCGGGTGCAGCTGGATCGCAAGTCCGGTCACGTCGCGGTGATGGTGCCCGAGGTGGACGAGAACGGAGAGACCGTCGGCGAGTACGACGGCACTCCCGACGGCTTCGGCCGGGTGGCCGCCTCGACCGCCCGCCAGGTGATCTTCCAGCGGCTGCGGGACGCCGAGGACGAGCAGAAGTACGGCCACTTCGCCGGCGTCGAGGGCGACATCGTCTCCGGTGTCGTGCAGCAGGGCCGGGATTCGCGCACCGTGCTGGTCGACCTCGGCAAGATCGAGGCCATCATGCCCCTCTCGGAGCAGGTGCCGGGGGAGTCGTACGCCCATGGCACCCGGCTCAAGGTGTACGTCGTCTCTGTCCGCAAGGAGCTGCGCGGACCCCAGGTGGTGGTGTCGCGGACCCATCCCGGGCTGGTCGAGAGGCTGTTCCGGCTCGAGGTCCCCGAGATCGCGGACGGCACCGTCGAGGTCAAGGCGGTGGCCCGCGAGGCGGGTCACCGGAGCAAGATCGCGGTGGTGTCGAACAAGCGCGAGGTCAGTGCCAAGGGCGCCTGCATCGGCCCGATGGGCCAGCGGGTCAGGGCGGTGATGCACGAGCTGAACGAGGAGAAGATCGACATCATCGACTGGTCGCCGGAATCGGCCCGCTTCGTCGGTCAGGCGCTGTCGCCGGCCAAGGTCTCCTCGGTCACCGTGGTCGACGAGGCCGCCCGGGCGGCTCGGGTCGTGGTGCCCGACTACCAGCTGTCGCTGGCCATCGGCCGGGAGGGTCAGAACGCCCGACTCGCCGCCCGGCTGACCGGCTGGCGGATCGACATCCGCTCCGACACCGAGACGCCGCCGGAGGACTGAGTCCAGGTGCAGCCGCGAGGACCGAGTCCGCGCGGCACAGCCGTGGATAGGCTGCCCGACGTGCCGAACCCCGTCCGTACCTGCATCGGGTGCCGCGGGCGGGCGGAGAAGCCCGATCTGCTGCGCATCGTCTGGCGCGCCGATACCGGACCGCTCGCCGACGCCGCACAGACCGCGCCGGGTCGTGGGGCCTACCTGCACCGCAACGCGGCCTGTCTGCAGCTGGCGGTCAAGCGCCGCGCCGCCGGTCGCGCGTGGCGGGTGGCGGGCGTCGACCCGACCGCGCTGGCGGAGGCTGTCGAGGCGCATCTGCGCCCGCCGGCGTAGACGGTCGAGGACCGACTTCGCGAAATCGCGGGCAGTGGGCATAGGATTGCTCCTTGGACCCGCCGCCTCCCGGTGGTGGGTGATTCGAGCAAGCGTCGGCCGATTGCTGGCCGCCGCCGAACCAGAAGGTGGGCATCACGCTCATGACCTCTCGATGAGAACCGCTCAATGAGCATGCACAACAACTAACTGGTCCGGCGTCGACACTCGACCCGGGCCGCCATCAAGGAGAGCAGTGGCAAAGACCCGGGTCTACGAGCTCGCGAAAGAGCTCGGAGTCGAAAGCAAGACCGTGCTGAGCACGTTGAAGGACATGGGGGAGTTCGTCCGTTCGGCCTCCTCCACCATCGAGCCACCCGTCGAGCGTCGCTTGAAGGAGAAATTCGGCTCGGACGGTGGTTCGTCCAAGCCGGCCGCGAAGTCCGCGGCCCCCAGCCGTCCCGCATCAGCGGGTGACGCCCGACCGGGCGCACCTCGCCCCGGCGGACCGACCTCAGCCCGGCCCGGTGGCGGCCAGGCTTCCGGTGCGCCCGCCACGCGGTCGAGCAGCGGTTCCACCGGTGGTGCCCCCACCGGCAGTCCCGTCCGGCCCGGCCCGCGTCCTGCCACCCCCGGTCCTCGACCGGGCCCGGCCGCCCCCGTCACCCCGGCCGCAGCGCCCGCTCCGGTCGAGGCGGCCACGACGAGCCCCGCCCCGACGGTCGAGACACCTCGTGCCCCGCAGCCGGTGGCGGAGACGTCGACCCCGCAGCCGCCCGAGAGCGCTCAGCCCTCTGCTGGGCAGTCGTCAGCAGCGCAGTCCTCGGCAGGGCAGGCGCCCGAGAGCACCCGCCCCGGCGCCGTGCCGCGGGCTCCGGGTCAGCCCGGTCCCCGGCCCGAGCAGCGCCCCGATCAGCGACGCAGCGAGCAGGCCGCTCGCGCCGACCAGCCGCGTCGCACCGACGGTCCGTCGCGACCGGAGACCACGTCGCGTCCCGGCACGCCAGGCGCTCCCGGAGCAGGACAGCCCGGTCCGCGGCCGCGTCCGGGGGGCACCGGCGGTCTACCGGGCGGCACGCCCGGTCCGCGTCGTTCCGGTGGCGCCCCGCGTCCGGGCAACAACCCGTTCGCGCCCTCGCAGGGCATGGGTCAGTCGCGTCCGCCGCGTCCCAGCAGCACCGACGCCGCCCGTCCGGGTGGCCCGCGTCCGCCCGCCGGTCGTGGCCCCGGCGGTCCGGGTGGGCCCGGTGGGCCGCGCCCCGGTGGCACCGGCGGCGTGCCCGGCATGCCTCGCCCCAACCCGGCGATGATGCCCAAGCAGAGCTCGGGTCAGCTCGGCGCTCCCACCCGTGGTGGCGGTCGTCCGGGAGCTCCCGGTGGTCGTGGCCGGGGTGGCGCCCCGGGTCGTCCCGGTGGCGGCGGTCCCGGTGGGCCTCCCGCGGGTCGCGGTGGCCGTGGTGGCCGCGGTGGCACCCAGGGTGCCTTCGGTCGCGCCGGTGGACCGGTGCGCCGTGGTCGCAAGTCGAAGCGTCAGCGTCGTCAAGAGTTCGACCAGATGCAGGCGCCGGAGATCGGCGGCGTACGCGTACGCCAGGGTGACGGCCAGACCGTCCGGCTGGCTCGGGGCGCCTCGCTGACGGACCTGTCGGAGAAGATCAACGTCGACGTGTCGTCGCTGGTCCAGGTGCTGTTCAACCTGGGCGAGATGGTGACGGCCACCCAGACCGTGTCCGAGGACACGCTCCAGGTGCTGGCCGGCGAGCTCAACTACAACATCGAGGTCGTCTCGCCCGAGGACGAGGACCGCGAGCTGCTGGAGAGCTTCGACATCGAGTTCGGCGAGAACGAGGGCGGCGAGGACGACCTCGAGGCTCGTCCGCCGGTCGTCACCGTCATGGGTCACGTCGACCACGGCAAGACGAAGCTGCTCGACGCGATCCGCAAGACCAACGTGGTCGCCGGCGAGGCCGGTGGCATCACCCAGGCCATCGGTGCCTACCAGGTCGCCACCGAGGTCGACGGCGACGAGCGCAAGATCACCTTCATCGACACCCCGGGTCACGAGGCCTTCACCGCCATGCGTGCCCGCGGCGCCAAGTCGACCGACATCGCCGTCCTGGTGGTGGCCGCCGACGACGGCGTGATGCCTCAGACGATCGAGGCGCTCAACCACGCTCTCGCCGCCGAGGTGCCGGTCGTGGTCGCGGTCAACAAGGTGGACCGTGAGGGTGCCGACCCGACGAAGGTGCGCGGTCAGCTCACCGAGTACGGGCTGGTGCCCGAGGAGTACGGCGGCGACACCATGTTCGTCGACGTCTCCGCCGTCACCGGACAGGGTCTGGACGAGCTGCTGGAGGCGGTCATCCTGACTGCCGACGCGGCTCTGGACCTGCGGGCCAACCCGGACATGGACGGTCAGGGTGTCGCCATCGAGGCCCACCTCGACAAGGGTCGTGGCGCGGTCGCCACGGTGCTGGTCCAGCGCGGGACGCTGCACGTCGGCGACTCGATCGTGGCCGGCACCGGCTACGGTCGGGTCCGGGCGCTGCTCGACGACCACGGTCACAACGTCACCGAGGCTCCGCCCTCGTTCCCCGTCCAGGTCCTCGGTCTGACCGCGGTCCCGGGCGCCGGCGACAGCT
Source organism: uncultured Actinomycetota bacterium (assembly GCA_963794405.1). Classification (GTDB taxonomy): domain Bacteria; phylum Actinomycetota; class Actinomycetes; order Propionibacteriales; family Propionibacteriaceae; genus Microlunatus. The sequence continues at coordinate 133,079 of CAWCDP010000009.1, read as the reverse complement.
TCATCGTCGTCGAGGACGACCGGATGGCCCGCCAGATCGCCGAACGGCGTGGGGCGCGTCTCCGGATGGCGGCGCAGGCGGCCGGCACCCGGCGCAAGACCCTGGACCAGCTGTTCGAGCAGCTGGAGAAGGGCGAGACGCAGGAGCTGCGCCTCATCCTCAAGGGCGATGGCGCTGGTTCGGTCGAGGCCCTCGAGGACGCCCTGTCCAAGATCGACGTCGGCGACGAGGTCAGCCTGCGGGTCATCGACCGCGGTGTCGGTGCGATCACCGAGACCAACGTCAGCCTGGCGGCGGCGTCGGACGCGGTCATCGTGGGCTTCAACGTGCGCCCGCAGGGCAAGGCCACCGAGATGGCGGACCGCGAGAACGTGGACATCCGCTACTACTCGGTGATCTACTCCGCGATCGACGAGATCGAGGCGGCCCTGAAGGGGATGCTGAAGCCGATCTACGAGGAGGCCCAGCTGGGTCAGGCGGAGATCCGCGAGATCTTCCGCTCCTCGAAGGCGGGCATCATCGCGGGTTGCATGGTGACCAGCGGCATCATGCGGCGCAACGCCAAGGCTCGGCTGCTGCGGGAGGGTGTGGTCATCTCCGAGACCAGCATCGCCTCGCTGCGTCGGGAGAAGGACGACGCCACCGAGGTGCGCGAGGGATACGAGTGCGGTCTGACGCTGCACAACTACTCCGACATCCGGACCGGCGACATCGTCGAGACGTACGAGATGCGCGAGAAGGCACGGAGCTGAGAATGTTCGTGTGACTGGGTAGGACCGGGTCGGTTTCGCGCCGAAAGGCGCCAGATGGGTCGGGTCCTGCCCAGCATCGCGGGATTCGCTGCCTACGTTCGAGTGGGTAAGCGGGTCCCGCGATGCAACGCCCACCACACCCGTGACCCGACCCATCCGGCGCCTTCCTCGAGGGCTCGTTTGCTGCCCCCAGCCGCACGGCGGGCTCAGTCCGCGGCGTCATCGCGCGAAATCTGAGGGCTGGTTGTGGTGGCCCTGATCCGGATCGCGAGGGCGAGTCCGGCAAGATCGCAGGGTTCCTGCTGCAAGAAGGAGACGGATATGAGTTCGCCCCGGGTGTTGAAGCTGGCTGAGGACATCAAGGTGATCGCTGCGGAGATGATGAAGCGGCGGATCAAGGATCCGCGGTTGGGGTTCGTGACCTTGACCGACGTGCGGTTGACCGGCGACAGCCGGGACGCGCAGCTGTTCTACACCGCGCTCGGGACGCCCGAGGAGCAGGCCAACACGGCCGCGGCGCTGCACTCGGCGACGGGGATGATCCGGTCGCAGGTGGGCAAGCAGCTCGGGTTGAAGTTCACCCCGAGCCTGGTGTTCGTGCCCGATGTCGTGCCGGAGACGGCGCGGCAGCTGGAGGAGCTGCTGGCGGCGGCCAAGGACGAGGACGCGAAGGTGGCCGCGCAGGCCGTCGGCGCTCAGTATGCGGGCGAGCCGGACCCCTACAAGCGGCCCGAGGACGACGAGGACGACGACGAGCGCGCCTGACGTGGCCGCCGGCGCGACCGGGTCCGGTCCGCCGGCGGGGGTCCTGGTGGTCGACAAGCCGGCCGGGTGGACCTCTCACCAGGTGGTCGGGCGGGCTCGACGGGTGCTCGGCACCCGCAAGGTCGGCCATGCCGGCACCCTGGACCCGATGGCCACCGGGGTCCTGGTGCTCGGCGTCGGTCGGGCCACCCGGCTGCTGGGACAGCTGGCGCTGACCGACAAGGCGTACGACGCGACCATCCGGCTCGGGCAGGCCACTGTCACCGACGACGCCGAAGGTGAGCTGACAGAGCAGCCGGGGGCCGTCGGCGTGACCGATGAGGCCATCGAGGCGGCGTTGGTCGCGCTCCGGGGGCCGATCCAGCAGGTGCCGTCGTCGGTGTCGGCGATCAAGGTCAACGGTGTTCGCTCGTACGCCCGGGTGCGGTCGGGTGAGGACGTCGCGCTCGCGGCGCGGCCGGTCACCGTGGCCCGGTTCGAGGTGCTGGCCCGCCGTGACGAGGTCGTCGACGGCGTCGCCGTGGTCGATCTGGACGCGGTGGTGGAGTGCAGCTCCGGCACCTACGTCCGCGCGTTGGCTCGCGATCTCGGTGCCGCCCTGGGGGTGGGCGGACATCTGACTGCCCTGCGCCGTACGCGGGTCGGACCCTTCACGTTGGCCGAGGCGCAGGACCTCGAGCTGCCGGAGGTGACCGTCAGCCCGATCAGCGCGGTGGCGCGCCGGTGCTTCCCGGCCCTCGACCTAACCGACGAGCAGGCCGTCTCCGTACGGTTCGGTCGGCGGCTGCCCGCCACGGACCTGCCGGGGGAGCGCACCGCGGTCTTCGACCCCCAAGGTGAGTTCCTGGCGCTCTACCGCCCCGACGGGGGCGACGCCGTGCCGGAGGCCGTCTTCGTCGGCTGAGGGGCGCTCGACCGCTCCGGTGGTCCCAGCGGCGCAGGCCCGGACCGGCGACGGCGACCGGCCGGAACGGGCGAGAGCGCGTGGTTAACTGGCGCTGCTTTCGTCCTCGAGTGGTCCGCCTCGCACAGAAGGAGATCGATGGATCCGCGTACGGTCGTCGTGATCGGCAACTTCGACGGTGTGCACCGCGGCCACGTCGGCCTGCTCAGGCTGGCCAAGGAGTCCGAGCCGGAGGCGCGACTGGTTGCTGTGACGTTCTGGCCGCATCCGATGTCGGTGATCCGGCCCGACCAGACGCCCGTCCTCCTCTGCTCCCTGGAGCGCCGCCGAGAGCTGCTGACCGCTGCCGGCGTCGACGAGGTGGTGGTGCTGGACTTCACCCCCGAGGTGGCCAGCTGGAGTCCCGAGGAGTTCGTCGACCGGGTCCTGCGGCCGCTGCAACCGGTCCGGATCGTGGTGGGGGAGAACTTCCGCTTCGGGTTCCGGGCCTCCGGTGATCCCGATCTGCTGGCCAAGCTGGGAGCGGGGGAGTTCGTCGTCGACGCCGTGCCGCTGTTCTCCGACGGGGCCCAGCCCGGTTCGTCCACGCTGATCCGTCATGCGATCGACGAGGGCGACTTCGGGCGGGTGCGCGAGCTCAGCGACCAGGTGTTCCGGATGAGCGGCGTCGTCGTGCGCGGCGACCAGCGTGGCCGCGAGATGGGCTTCCCGACGGCGAACATCGATCTCGCCCCGGGACTGGCCGTCCCCGCCGACGGGGTGTACGCGGGGTGGGTGACCCGCCTCGACGACCCGCACGCACCGCGGTGGCCGGCGGCGATCTCGGTGGGTACGAACCCGACCTTCGACGGGGTCGAACGGCGGGTGGAGGCGTACGTCCTGGACCGCGACGACCTCGAGCTGTACGGGGTCGAGATCGCCATCGACTTCTACGCCCGGCTGCGGGGGCAGGTGAAGTACCGCGGGATGGCGGCGCTGATCGAGCAGATGCACGCCGACGTGGAACAGGTCCGCCACCTCCTGCACGCTGTGTAAAGGGCCCGCTCGCGGTGCTGGTCCTCACTCGCTACTCCGCTGCGCGCTGAGGACTCGATCTTCCCTTCTCATGAGCAGACGGAAGAACGTTGTCCGCTCATTCGGCGGTCCAGATCGAGTCGGCGCTCCGCTGCGTGGCCGCTCGCGGTGTCGTCGTCACTCGCTACTCCGCTGCGCGCTGAGGACTCGATCTTCCCTTCTCATGAGCAGACGGAAGAACGTTGTCCGCTCATTCGGCGGTCCAGATCGAGTCGGCGCTCCGCTGCGTGGCCGCTCGCGACGGGACCCACTCGCTTCGCTCGTACGGGGACTCAGCCGGCGGATGACGGCGGAGTGGCCAGTTGCTTCACCAGGTCGGGGTCGAAGCTGCCCGGTCCGGGGACCTGGGCGTTGGCCGCGCCGGCGGCCGCGGCCAGTCTGAGCGCCTCACCCAGGTCGTCGCCGCGGTCGAGGGCGGTCAGCAGGCCACCCAGGTAGGAGTCGCCGCTGCCCACGGGGAACCTTCCGCGGAGCGTGGGTGCGTCCATGGCGTAGGTGCTGCCGTCGGTGCCCACACCGAAGGATCCGGCCGACCCGTCGGTGAGCACGATCGCACCGCCCGTCTTCGCCTGCAAGGCCGTCGCCATGGTGGCCAGGTCGGTGTCGGGCCGGGCGCCGAGCACCGCGGCGGCCTCGGCCCGGTTGATCTTCACCAGCTCGGGGCGGCTGTGCAGCAGGGGAACCAGCGAGGCACCGTGCGTGTCGGCGGCCACCCGGCAGCCGGCGTGGTGAGCCAGCTCGGCCAGCTCGGCGAGACCGGTCGGGGGAAGGCCCCGCGGAGGGCCCCCTGCGATGACCAGCCAGCCCGGTCGCTCGCTGAGCTCGGCGGCCAGAGCTTCTCGTGCCTGGGTCCAGACGTCCGCGGGGATGGGCTCGGCGTACTCGTACAGCTCGGTCAGGTGCTCGGAGTCCGCCGCGCTGATCGAGACGCACGTGCGGGTGAGCACGGGTGTCGTCACCCGACGGACCGCGATCTCCGCCCGGGCCAGCTCGTCGGCCAGCCAGTCACCGGTCCAGCCGCCCAGCACCGCGACGATCGAGACCTCCGCCCCGAGCGCCGCGGCGGCCCGGGCCAGGTTGAGCGGCTTGCCCCCCGCCCGTCGAACCACCTCGGTGGGGCGGTGGATGCGACCCAGCTCGAGGTGGTCGACCAGGTAGGTGAGATCGACCGAGGGCGTCAGGCCGGCGATGGTGATCATCTCGCCACCCTAGGACTCACGCCGCGCACCATCGTGGACGCAGCGCCCGCCCCTCCTGAGCCGCAGGCGCCGCGCCCCCTCCCGTCGCGAGCAGCGAGTGACGACTACAGAGAGAACTTCTCCATGGCCAGCAGCGGCTTGATCCGCTTCTCGATGGCGCCCACGGCGAAATACCGCCGGACCGCCTCCCGGCCGTAGATGTTGCCGATCGAGCCCATCACCATGGCCTGGTCCAGCGAGAGGTAGCGCTTGGCCACCGTGCCGGACTTCACCGCGATGGCGTCGTAGAAGCCGCCCTCGCCGTACGCGTCGTGCTCGCGGGTCAGCTTCACCAGGTTGTCGTACGCCTGGCGCGGTTCGTGGTGCATGGCCAGGAACAGGGCGTGGGGGGTGACCACGCCGTCGCCGTACTTCGGCCTCGGGTTCTTCCCGGGCCGGAACGTCCCGAAGCCCTTGTCGAAGTCGGTCTTCTCCGCGTCGGAGAAGTAGCCGTCGGGGTTCAGGCCGATGGCGTCCACGCCGTACTCGCGGTAGCCGCCGCCCGGCTCGCTGGCGGGGGAGAAGCCCCAGAACCCGTACTTCGCCTCCTCCAGGCCGTGCTTGCGGTGGATGGCCACGGTGTGGCGGTGGTTCGGGCCCCACGACTGCGGCGCCCACCGCTCCTCGGGCACGAACATGTTGGGCATCAGGGCCTCGAACATCGAGCCGCCCCAGCCCGGCACCGCCTTGAGACCGAGGTGGGAGTAGACGCCCTCGTAGACGTCGATGCCCAGATAGGTCCGGGTGCGGCCGGTCGGCTGCTGCTCCTGCCACGACCAGTCGTTGCTGGAGGGGAAGGTGCGCCACGTGCCGTAGTAGAGCTTCGCCGGGACCTGGCCCCGGGCGATCGCGATGTAGGACGCGATCCGGGTCTCCGACACGGTGGTGTCGTAGTGGAAGGCGGTGTAGGTGACGTCCGGACCGGCGCCCAGGAAGTTCCCGACCTGCGTCTCGTCGTCCGGCTTCGGCTCGCCGTCCCAGAAGCCACCCTTCATCAGACCGGCCTTGCCGACCCCGACCGCGGGGTTGTAGTAGACCTTGAAGTTCATCGGGTCCAGCACCTTGTGGGCCAGCCGCGCGTTCGCCGGGTCGGCGTTGGTCACGACCATCAAGGCGGCCGCGAGCCAGCCGTTGTCCACGCTGGACAGGAACGGGTAGACACGGCTCCCGTCCACCGGCCACCTGGTCAGCACGTCACCGCTGGCCTCGTCGTACCAGTTGTAGAACATGCCGCTCGGGGCGTGCCGGGCGAGGCGATCGAGCGTCCGAAGCGTCTGCCGGATCCGTCGGGTGCACTCACCGCGCGAGATCAGACCGAGGTCGCGGGCCACCACGGCGCTCCACAGGTAGCCGCCGATGTTGGTGGGGGAGGTGTAGCCGCTGCGTTTCTTCTCCGCCAGCGGCCCCTCGAGGTTGTCGGCGGTGAGTCCGGTCTTCTCGTCGGTCATGGCCACCAGGCAGTCCCAGGTGTCGGCGGCCCAGCGCCGGATCCGCGCCGGCGTGGACGGGTGCCGGTCGGCGCCCGGCGACGCGGCGGCGGTGGGGAGGGACGAGCCCAGGGCTCCGGCGGCAGCCAGGGAGGCGCCCCCGAGCAGCAGACCTCGGCGGGAAACGGCGGTCATGAACGACTCCTTCGTCGGTGCACGTCGAGTGTGCGGGTGGTGTAAGCGCTTTCAGAACGAGCACCACCGTACGGACGTAGGCTGTCGGGGTCAAGGTGCGGACCCGCTCGTCGTGGTCGACGGACCGCGGGATTGGGTGTTCGTTCACGCCCGCTGGTAACCTGACAGACGCCGTTCGAACGGCCGCGGACACCCAAGAGCTCCCACCGCACACCACGTGCACCTCGCAAGAGGACATCAGGGGGCGCCGCGCAACGGGAAACCGAAGGGAGAACTGAGTGTCTTTCGACGCTGCAGAGAAGAAGAAGACCATCGCGGAGTACGCGACCAGCGAGGGCGACACCGGATCCCCGGAGGTCCAGGTCGCAGTCCTCACCAAGCGGATCGCGCACCTGACCGAGCACCTCAAGGAGCACAAGCACGACCACCACAGCCGTCGCGGCCTCATGCTGCTCGTCGGCCAGCGTCGTCGCCTGCTCAACTACGTGGCCAAGACCGACATCGAGCGGTACCGGTCGCTGATCGAGCGTCTCGGCCTGCGCCGCTGACCTCGCCGGAGCGGTTCTCTCACGTCCCTGTCGGGGCTCAGGGAGGGCCGCTCCGCTGCAACACCTGACAACTCAACAACAACTACATAGCCACGAACCATCGGTGATTGCATCCCACACGAGCTCACGAGCGCATGCTCGGTCTCCGGTAGTGGTCTTCGGGACCCGGCTCCTCGCCAGGAGCGGCCCCGCGGACCTCGATCGAAGACCGGCTCTCGCCTCGTACCGGCTCCGTCACGACGACGGGGCACCAGGCGATGACGCACGTCAGCCCAGGGTGTGTGGATGCAGTCCCCCAACGGCGCCACCAACGGCGCCAGAGTAGGAGCATCCCTGTGGAGGGACCCGACCTTCAGTTCACTGAGGCGACCATCGACAACGGAGCGCACGGCAAGCACGTCGTCCGCTTCGAGTCCGGTCTCCTCGCCCGCCAGGCCGCCGGCTCGGCGGTGGTGTACCTCGACGAGGACACCATGCTGCTCTCGGCCACCACGGCTCAGAGCAAGCCCCGCGACTCGATCGACTTCTTCCCCCTGACGGTGGACGTCGAGGAGCGGATGTACGCCGCCGGTCGCATCCCCGGCTCGTTCTTCCGCCGCGAGGGTCGCCCCAGCGAGGGCGCCATCCTCACCTGCCGGCTGATCGACCGCCCGCTGCGTCCCTGCTTCGTCAAGGGCCTGCGCAACGAGGTCCAGGTCGTCGTCACCGTGATGGCCCTGAACCCCAACAAGACCTACGACGTGGTGGCCATCAACGCCGCCTCGCTGTCCACCCAGCTCGCCGGTCTGCCGTTCACCGGCCCGATCGGCGGCGTCCGCGTCGCCCTGATCGGTGACCAGTGGGTCGGCTTCCCCGACGTCGACCAGCTGGCCAACGCCACCTTCGACATGGTGGTCGCCGGTCGCGTCCTCGAGGACGGTGACGTCGCGATCATGATGGTCGAGGCCGAGTCCACCGAGGAGACCTGGGCCCTGGTCGGCGAAGGCCGCACCGCCCCGACCGAGGAGGTCGTGGCCGCCGGCCTCGAGGCCGCCAAGCCGTTCCTCAAGGCTCTCTGCGACGCGCAGGCCGAGCTGGTCGCCAAGCTCCCGGCCAAGAAGACCGCGGAGTTCCCGATCTTCCTGGACTACCAGGACGACGTGTACGCCCGGGTGTCCGAGGTGGCCACCGGTGAGCTGTCCGAGGTCATGTCGATCTCCGACAAGCAGACCCGCGAGGAGTCCACCGAGGTCCTCAAGGACAAGATCAAGTCCCAGCTCGCGCCCGAGTTCGAGGGTCGCGAGAAGGAGATCACCGGCGCCTACCGCGCGCTCACCAAGAAGCTGGTCCGGCAGAAGATCCTCACCGACAAGGTGCGCATCGACGGTCGTGGCCTGGCCGACATCCGGACGTTGTCCGCCGAGGTCGCCGTGGTCCCGCGGGTGCACGGCTCGGCGCTGTTCCAGCGCGGCGAGACCCAGATCCTGGGCATCACCACGCTGAACATGCTCGGCCTGGAGCAGAAGCTGGACACGCTGGCGCCGGAGAAGACCAAGCGCTACATGCACAACTACAACTTCCCGCCCTACTCCACCGGTGAGACCGGTCGGGTGGGTTCGCCGAAGCGGCGCGAGATCGGTCACGGTGCGCTCGCCGAGCGCGCCCTGGTGCCGGTGCTGCCGACGCGCGAGGAGTTCCCGTACGCGATCCGTCAGGTGTCCGAGGCTCTCGGCTCCAACGGCTCCACCTCGATGGGCTCGGTCTGCGCCTCGACCTTGGCCCTGCTGAACGCCGGTGTGCCGCTGCGCGCGCCGGTCGCCGGCATCGCCATGGGCCTGGTCTCCGACACCGTCGACGGCCAGACGTCCTACGTCGCGCTGACCGACATCCTCGGGGCCGAGGACGCCTTCGGCGACATGGACTTCAAGGTCGCCGGCACCAAGGACTTCATCACCGCCCTGCAGCTGGACACCAAGCTCGCCGGCATCCCGGCCTCGGTCCTGGCGCAGGCCCTGACCCAGGCCAAGGACGCTCGGATGACCCTGTTGGAGGTGATGGCCGAGGCCATCGACACCCCCGACGAGATGAGCCTGTTCGCGCCGCGGATCATCACGGTGAAGATCCCGGTCGACAAGATCGGCGAGGTCATCGGCCCGAAGGGGAAGGTGATCAACCAGATCCAGGACGACACCGGCGCCGACCTGAGCATCGAGGACGACGGCACCATCTACATCGGTGCCGACTCGGGCGAGAAGGCCGAGGCCGCACGCGCGATGGTCAACGCCATCGCCAACCCGACGATGCCGGAGAAGGGCGAGCGCTACCTCGGTACGGTCGTCAAGATCACCGCGTTCGGTGCGTTCGTCTCGCTGCTGCCCGGCAAGGACGGCCTGCTGCACATCTCCAAGCTGCGTCCGCTGGCCGGTGGCTCGCGGGTGGAGAACGTGGAGGACGTGGTCAGCGTCGGCCAGAAGATCCAGGTGGAGATCAACGAGGTGGACGACCGCGGCAAGCTGTCGCTCATCCCGGTGGTCGAGGAGACCGCCGCTGTCTGAGGTCGTAGGGGAAGCCGGTCGCTCGCTGAGCGGCCGGCTTTCTCGCGCCCCGGGGTCGGCGGAGGGTCCTCGCGCCTACCGCAGCGGCGAGATCCGCCGGACCACGTTGCCGAGCGGTCTGCGGGTGGTGACCGAGGAGATGGCCAGCAGCCGCGCGTTCTGCGTCGGCTTCTTCGTCGGCGTGGGTTCCCGACAGGAGAGCGGTCGGTTGCACGGGGCCTCGCACTTCCTCGAGCACGTGCTCTTCAAGGGCACCCCACGGCGGACCGCCGAGGAGATCTCGCAGGCGGTCGAGTCGGTCGGCGGGGAGCTGAACGCCTACACCGCCAAGGAACACACCTGCTTCCACGCCCGGGTGCTGGCCGAGGACGCCGAGCTGGTCGTCGACGTGCTGGCCGACATGATCACGGACTCGCTGCTGCTGGGTCGCGACATCGACGCGGAGCGGGCGGTGATCATGGACGAGATCGCCATGCACCATGACGACCCGGGAGAGACCGCCGGTGACCTGGTGACCTCGGCGATCTTCGGTGACCACGGTCTGGGCCGACCGGTGATCGGCTCCGCCCACAGCATCACCGCGCTCCGGCGCAACCAGGTCGACGCCTATTGGCGCCGCCACTACCGACCGAGCGAGATCGTGGTCGCGGCCGCCGGTGCGGTCGACCATGATCAGCTCGTGGACCAGCTCGGCTCGTTCGCGGCCTTCGCCGGAGAGCACGGCCGGGGTCTGCGGCGGGTGCCACGCCCCACGGCCGCCACGGTGGCCCGCACGGGCGCCCAGGTCGTGACCGCCCAGCGAGACTCCACCCAGGTGTCGGCCATCCTCGCGGCGGGCTGCCCCGGCATGTTCGACGACCGGCGGTACGCCCTCGGCCTGCTGTCCCTGGTGCTCGGGGGCGGGATGTCGTCGCGGCTCTTCATCGAGGTCCGGGAGCGCCGCGGACTGGCCTACTCGATCGAGGCGGGGGAGAGCGTCTACACCGATGCCGGCCTGTTCTCGATCGACTGGCAGTGCGCGCCCGAACGGCTGACCGACATCCTGGACGTCGTGCGCCAGGTGACCGGCGAGCTCGCCGAGGCCGGGATCGACCAGCGAGAGCTCGCGCGCGCCAAGACCCAGCTGCGCGGACAGACGATCCTGGGCTACGAAGGGCCCAACTCCCGGATGAGCCGGCTCGGCAGCAGCGCCGTGAACGGCGAGGAGCGCAGCCTCGAGGAGCACCTCGCGCGGTACGACGCGGTCACGTCCGAGCAGGTGCAGGAGATGGCGCAGCAGCTGTTCCACGCCGGCCCGGTGCTGGGCGTGGTCGGTCCCAAGGTGCCCCCGCGACAGCTCGAGGCGGTTCTCGCCCGCTGGTGATCACGACTCACGTACTCGGTCGGCAGATCGACATCCGCCGGTAGATTTGGTCTCGTCGACGGGTTGCCCCGTCGTCGGAGCCAGGTGAGGAGAGCAGATGGCTGTGCTGGATTGTCGCGCTCCGCGCTCCGCGGTCCTGAGCTCCGCGGTGTCTCGCTCGTTCGTCGCGATCCGAGATGACGAAAAGCGTGTCCTCCCGGATCGCTCCTGCACTCCCGAGAGGCTTCGCCCATGACCGAGACTCAGATCGCGGTGGGGGTGTTCGGGGCCGCCGGTCGGATGGGCGCCGAGGTGTGCCGAGCCGTCGAGGCGGCGCCCGATCTGGCGCTGGTGGCCCGGTTGGACGTCGGCGACGACCGTACGCCGGCCGAGTCGGCGCAGGTGATGGTCGACTTCACCCACCCGGATGCGGTGATGGACAACCTGTCCTGGTGCATCGAGCACGGCGTGCACGCCGTGGTGGGGACCACCGGCTTCACCGAGGACCGGCTGGCGCAGCTGCGCTGGGCCCTGGGCGAGACGCCCGCTGTCGGGGTCGTCGTCGCCGCGAACTTCTCGGTGGGCGCCGTGCTGATGATGCACTTCGCCGAGCAGGCCGCCCGCTTCTACGAGAGCGTGGAGATCATCGAGCTGCACCATCCGGACAAGGCCGACGCCCCGTCCGGGACCGCGACGACCACCGCTCACCGGATCGCGGCCGCGCGGTCGGCCGCGGACCGACCACCCATCCCCGATGCCACCACCCAGGAGGTGCCCGGGGCGCGCGGGGCCGACATCGACGGGGTACGCGTGCACGGGGTCCGGCTGCGCGGGCTGGTCGCCCATCAGGAGGTCCTGTTCGGTGATCCGGGCGAGACGCTCACGGTGCGGCACGACTCGTTCGACCGGGTGTCCTTCATGCCCGGCGTGCTGGCCGCGGTCCGAGCGGTGGTGGACCGTCCCGGTCTGACCATCGGCATCGATGATCTGCTCGGGATCCGGTGATGAGCGAGCAGCACGGCCGTACGCCGTCGGATCCCGAGCCGGACGCACCGTGGACGAGCTCCCAGCGACCCGACTTCGCCGCTCCCGGCGGGGAGCCGACCCAGGTGCTGCCCACCGCCGGAGCCCCGGCGCCGGACTCGACCTTCGTCTCACCGTCCTTCGGCGGCACCACGGTGCAACCTGCCGCCGCCTCCGCGTACGCCACCGCTCAGCCTCCCCGCAAGCCGCGGTCGCGGACCGTGATGATCGCCGTGATCAGCGTGCTCGCCGTCCTGGCCGTGCTGATCGTCGGGGACCGGGTGGCCAACGCCGTCGCCGAGAACGTGCTGGCCACCCAGCTCCAGTCCGAGCTGTCGACGCCGACGAAGCCCGCGGTCGACATCGGAGGCTTCCCGTTCGTCACCCAGGTGCTCGGCGGCTCGTTCTCCTCGGTCCAGGTGACCGCCGATGACGCCACCGTCCAGGAGGGCTCGACGCCGGTGGCGATCGCCCACCTCGACGCGACGCTGACCGGGATCACGGCCACCGACCGCTACCAGAACATCGTGGCCGACCGGGGCGAGGCGACCGCGCTGGTCGACTGGTCCGGCGTCAGCTCCCTGGCCGGCCAGAAGATCAGCTACGACGCGGACGACCGGATGCGGATCGACTTCTCGGTGCCGATCGGCCGGCTCTCGATCGACGGCTACATCACGGGTCGCCCGCAGCTCGACGTCGACGCCCAGACGATCACCGTCGTGGACCCGCAGGTCAGCGTCGCCTCGGTCGACGTCCCGCAGGCGGTCGTGGACGCCGTGTCGCGGCTCGTGCTGCAGCCGATCCCGATCCAGAACCTGCCGTACGACATCTCGGTCACCGGGCTGACCGTCCAGCCGGACGGCCTGCTGCTCGCGGGCACCGGCCAGAACATCCCGCTGCGGGGCCGCTGAGCCGCTGGTCCCGGCCGCTGCGGGGCCGACTCCGCTCGGATTCGAACCCGAGCGGAGTTCGTGCGGGCGCGTGCTGGTCCGGCGGTCTCTCGGTGGACGGGCAGTCAGGCGGGCAGTCAGGCGATCGCTGTGTGCAGCCGGATCTGCTTCACCCGGATCATGTCGTCCTCCGACCCGATCTCGCGGTGTGCCCCGTCGGCGGCCCAGCCGGCGTCGGTCAGAAAGGCTCGGCGGAGGTCGTCGTCGGCGCGCAGCCAGTGGCGTACGCGGACGAAGCCGTCCGCCCGGAGGGTGTCGACACAGGCGTTGAGGAGCCGGGAGCCGTGGCCGCGCCGTCGCGCGGTCGGGTCCACCACCAGCTCGTCGATGGCGCCGTCCGTGCCGGGGTCCGCGTCGGGGTCCTGACTGGGCAGGGTGGTGGCCAGGCCGACGACCTGACCCCCGGCGACCGCCACCAGGACCCGCCAGCGGGCCTCCGGTGGCCGGCTGATGGCGCCGTGCCAGGTCGCGGCCATGGTGTCCAGGTCGATGTTCTCCAGCAGGGACCGCATCACCGGGTCCGCGGAATCGCCCCAGGCCCGCCGCTGCACCGACGCGATGCCCCACGACTCCGCAGGCAGCGCCAGCCGGACGGAGTCCGCGTGGGGGTCGTCGCGCGTGCCGGGCTGATCCGTGGTCATGGGACCGGATGGTAGTGCGCCGCGGCAGTGTGATCCAGGTCACATCCTCAGGACTAGGAAGTCTGCGGCTCCACCCAGCATGATTAATACAGAAGTCCGTGGTTACCTGAACCCCCGAGCAGGTAACCACGGACTTCCTTCGTGTCCGGCGGATGTCCGCCGAGCCCACCGGCACGGTCCGCGGCGCTCGCCGTCGGCTGCAGACGGTAACGTGACGGACGTGTCGGCTGCCGGAAACCTGCGAACCCCTCCACCTCTCGCCGGCGGGGCTCTCCGCGTCATCCCGCTCGGCGGGCTCGGCGACATCGGTCGCAACATGGCTGTGCTGGAGTACGACGGCCAGCTGCTGGTGATCGACTGCGGTGTGCTGTTCCCCGAGGACGACCACCCGGGGGTGGATCTGATCCTGCCGAGCTTCGACGTCATCGCCGACCGGATGGACGACATCCAGGCGGTGGTCCTGACCCACGGCCACGAGGACCACATCGGCGCCGTGCCGTACCTGCTGCGGCAGCGGCCGGACATCCCCCTGGTCGGCTCCAAGCTCACCCTGGCCCTGCTGCAGGAGAAGATCCGCGAGCACCGGATCAGGGGCACTGTCACCCGCCGGGTGGAGGACTCCGAGCGGGTCACCTTCGGTCACTTCGACCTGGAGTTCCTGGCCGTCAACCACTCCATCCCCGACGCCTTCGCGGTTGCCGTCCGGACGAAGGCCGGTCTGGTGCTGCACACCGGGGACTTCAAGATGGACCAGCTCCCGCTGGACGGGCGGATCACCGACCTGCGCGGGTTCGCCCGCCTCGGTGAAGAGGGTGTCGACCTGTTCATGGTCGACTCGACCAACGCCGAGGTGCCCGGCTTCACCACACCGGAGCGGGACATCACCCCGGCCCTGGACCGGGTCTTCGCCACCAGCAGCCAGCGGCTGATCGTGGCCTGCTTCGCCTCCCACGTGCACCGGGTGCAGCAGGTCCTGGACGCCGCCGTCGCCCACGGCCGCAAGGTCGTCTACGTCGGCCGCTCGATGGTGCGCAACATGGGCGTGGCCCGCGATCTCGGCTATCTGCACGTGCCCGGCGACACGCTGATCGAGCTGCGGGACATCGGCAACTACCGGCCCCACGAAGTCGTCATCATCTCCACCGGATCCCAGGGCGAGCCGCTGTCGGCGCTCTCCCGGATGGCCAACCGCGAGCACCAGATCATCCAGCTCGCCGCGGGCGACACGGTGGTGCTCGCCTCGTCGATGATCCCGGGCAACGAGAGCTCGATCTACCGGGTGATCAACGGGTTGACCAAGCTGGGCGCCAACGTGGTGCACAAGGGCAACGCCATGGTGCACGTGTCCGGGCACGCCAGCGCCGGTGAGCTGCTGTACGCGTACAACATCGTCAAGCCGCGCAACGTGATGCCGGTGCACGGTGAGGCGCGGCATCTGGTGGCCAACGCCGATCTGGCCGTGGCCACCGGGGTGCCGCGGAAGCGCGCGATCGTGGCCGAGGACGGGGCGGTGATCGACCTGCAGCAGGGCACCGCGCGCGTCGTCGGCAAGGTCGACTGCGCGTACGTGTTCGTCGACGGGGCCAGTGTCGGGGACGTGACCGAGACCCTGTTGACCGATCGTCGGATCCTTGGTGAGGAAGGCTTCATCTCGGTCATCACGGTGATCAACACGCACGCCTCCAAGATCGTCAGCGGGCCCGACATCCACGCCCGCGGCTTCGGCGAGGACGACTCGGTGTTCGAGGCCGTACGACCGCAGCTGATCGAGGCCCTGGAGCAGGCGATGGCCGAGGGCGTCGACGACGCCCACCGGCTGCAGCAGGTGATCAGGCGCCGGATCGGCCGCTGGGTGAACGACAAGCACCGGCGGCGTCCGATGATCATCCCGGTGGTCATCCAGACCTGACGGGCAGGGACCGGCGAAGGGGGCGGCAGTGAGCTATCGCACGGAGTTCTGGCGCAGTCTGGGCGATCCGGAGGAGTTCTGGCGGGATCAGGCGCGGGCCGTGAGCTGGATCCGCAAGCCGAAGCGGATCCTCGACTCCACCGCGGCGCCGCTGTACCGCTGGTTCCCCGACGCCTCCCTGAACACCTGCTACAACGCGCTGGACCGGCACGTGATCGCCGGGCGGGCCGACGAGCCGGCGCTCATCTTCCACTCGGCCGTCACCGGGGAACGGCGGACGTACAGCTACGCCCGGTTGCTGGACGAGGTCGCGCGTTTCGGGGGCGCGCTGCGGGAACTCGGTGTGGGGGTCGGCGACCGGGTGGTGATCTACCTGCCGATGGTGCCCGAGGCGGCGATCGCGATGCTGGCCTGCGCCCGCATCGGAGCCGTGCACTCGGTGGTGTTCGGCGGGTTCGCCCCGGCCGAGCTCAGCGCGCGCATCGACGACGCCCGACCGAAGGTGATCGTCAGCGCCTCCTGCGGTCTGGAGGCGGGTCGGGTGATCGCGTACAAGCCGATGCTGGACGCCGCCATCGAGCGCTCGCAGCACCAGCCCGACTACTGCGTCATCCTGCAGCGTCCGCAGCTGGCCGCCGACCTGGTCGAGGGCCGGGACCTGGACTGGTCGATGATCATGAAGCCCGCCCTGTTCGAGCCGGCGTCCTGCGTCGAGGTGGCGTCGACGGACCCGCTCTACATCCTCTACACCTCCGGCACCACGGGCAGGCCGAAAGGCATCGTCCGCGATCACGGTGGGCACGCGGTCGCGCTGACGTACTCGATGCGGACGGTCTACGACGTCGGCGAGGACGACGTGATGTTCACCGCCAGCGACGTCGGCTGGGTCGTCGGGCACTCCTACATCGTGTACGGGCCGCTGCTGGCCGGCGCGACCACGATCCTGTACGAGGGCAAGCCGGTCGGCACGCCGGATGCGGGCGCGTTCGCCGCGGTGGTCGCCGAGCACCGGGTCACGGTCATGTTCACCGCCCCGACAGCCCTCCGGGCCATCCGTCGAGCCGACCCCGCGGGCCGGCTGACGGCCGAGCAGGACCTGTCGTCGCTGCGAGCGCTGTTCCTGGCGGGTGAGCGCCTCGACCCCGACACCTACGCCTGGGCGGGCCGGATCTGGGGTGTCCCGGTGATCGACCACTGGTGGCAGACGGAGACCGGCTGGCCGATCGCGGCCAACCTGCGGGGCCTGGAGCCGATGCCGATCAAGCCGGGGTCCGCGACGGTGCCGGTGCCCGGCTACGACCTCTCGATCGTGGACGACCACGGCGAGCGGGTGGCGGCGGGCACGGAGGGGTCGATCGTGATCGCCCTGCCCCTACCGCCGGGAACGCTGTCGACGGTGTGGGGTGACGACCAGCGCTACGTCGATGGGTACCTGTCGGCCTTCCCGGGGCAGTACCTGACCGGCGACGGGGGGCTGATCGACGACGACGGCTATCTGTTCGTGCTCGGCCGCACCGACGACGTGATCAACGTGGCCGGGCACCGGCTCTCCACCGGGGCGATGGAGGCCGTGATCGCCGGTCATCCGGCGGTGGCGGAGTGCGCGGTGATCGGGGTGGCCGACGATCTGAAGGGTCAGGTGCCCCGCGGGCTGGTGGTGCTCAAGGCGGGCGCGGACATCACCGCCGACGAGCTGTCGTCCCAGCTGGTGGCGCTGGTCCGGGCCGAGATCGGTCCTGTCGCCTCGCTGCGTCGGGTCGATGTGGTGGAGGCCCTGCCCAAGACCCGATCGGGCAAGATCCTGCGGAAGGTGATGCGGGAGATCGCGGCGGGCAGGACGCCCGTGGTCCCCTCCACCATCGAGGATGCCGGGGTGCTCGACCGGCTGCAGGATGTGCTGGTGGAGGACTGACCGTCCGGTGCGACGAGATACGCGCCGATCAGCACACCGAAAGGAGCTGATCAGCACACCAAAAAGGACCTGGCCCCCGGGGGGACAGGTCCTGGCGACGCGGAGCGTCAGGGGTCAGCGGGTGACCTTGCCGGCCTTGAGGCAGGAGGTGCACACGTTCAACCGCTTCGGGGTGCCGGAGACGAGGGCACGGACGCGCTGGATGTTCGGGTTCCAGCGGCGGTTGGTCTTCTTCTTGGACCAGGGGACATTGTGGCCGAAGCCGGGGCCCTTGGCACAGACGTCACATACGGCAGCCACTGGAGTTCACTCCCACTTACTCGAGCTCAGATTGAGGACAACAAAAGTCGAAGCCCGTCAGGGCAACCTGGAGAGCGTACCCGACAGCGGCGAGCGAAAGCGAATTCGGCGGTCGACCCGCGCACGCTCCCGGAGGCTCTCGCCGGTCGTCCACCCCAGTGCCTCGAGGACAAGTGCCTCGAGGGGTGACGGGTGCTTCGACAGGTGAGCGGGGAGACGCGGTCGGTTCCCACGCCCGGTGCCGACCGCTCGGTAGGGTGAGGGGGTGTCGTCGGCAGTCACCTCCGGGGGCGGAGTGGGCAGTCTCGCTCCGCCGGAGATCTGGCGACTCTGTCTGACCTGGCTGGAGCGCAGCGCCGAGGTCATCGCGGCCTCGGCGGCCGGTCTGAACGCGATCAACGTGTTCCCGGTGGCGGACTCCGACACGGGCACCAACCTCCAGCAGACGCTGACCGGCATCATCGCCCACCTCGGCGGTGAGACCGTCGACGACGACTGGACCGGCGAGCTGGTCGCTCCCGATGGACCAGCCGACGCCGGCGAGCCCGGTCCGGCCGACCTTGTGGTGCGGGCCGCGGTGCTGTCCGCGCACGGCAACTCGGGGGCGATCGTCGCCGAGATGATCATCAGCCTGAGCCGGGCGCTCGAACGCTCCGGACTGATCCTGGCGACCGAGCCCGAGCGGGGTCTGGCCCAGGTGCTCAGGACCGTCGCCGTGGCGGGACGCCGGGCCGTCGCCCGCCCGGTCGACGGCACCATCCTCACGGTGGCCGCGGCAGCTGCTGCCGCCGCCGAGCAGGCGGTGACCGACGGCGTGGCCGACCGCCTGGCGCGCGACCCCGCCGTCGGCGTCTCCCGGGTGCTGGCCGTCGCCGAGGTCGCGAGGGCTGCGGCCGCCGAGTCGCTCCGCCGGACCCCTGAGCAGCTCGCCCGTCTGGCCGAGGCGGGCGTCGTGGATGCGGGCGGGCAGGCGTACGTGCTGCTGCTCGACGTGCTCGTCGAGGTCCTCGGCGGGCCGCCGGCCGAGGCGCTGCCGGCGCAGACGGTGCCGACCGGTCGGCCCGGGGCCGTCGGCGGAGTCGGCGGGGCGCCGCTGGCGTACGAGGTCATGTACGCCCTCCGCGGCACCGGGGCCGACGACCTGGACGCACTTCGGGAGCGACTGTCGGTGCTGGGTGACAGTGTCGTGATCGTGGGGGATCGGACCGTGGCCCAGGTGCACGTGCACCTCGAGGACGCCGGCGCGGCGGTGGAGGCTGGGCTCGCCTGCGGCCGGATCAGCCAGATCAGGATCACCGCGCTGCCCCCGAGCCCCGCGGGCGTGGTGTCCGAGCGGGCCCTGGTGGCCGTGGTCGCCGGCCCCGGTCTGGCCGATGCCGTCACGGGCTCGGGCGGCTCCGCCGTTCTCCCGGCCGGCTCGCACGTCAGCGCCGAGGAGCTGATGTCCGCACTGCAGCAGTCCTGCGGCGAGGTGATCGTGCTGCCCAACGACATGGAGTGCCTGGAGATCGCCACCCACCTCGCCAACGACCTCCGGGGCCAGGGCCGGCGGGTCGCGGTCATCCCGACCGTCGCCCAGGTCCAGGGGCTGGCCGCGTTGGCCGTGCACGATCCGGAGGCGGACTTCGACTCGGCGGTGGTGGCGATGAGCAGCACCGCCGGGCACACCCGCCACGGCGCGGTCACGGTCGCCGAGAGCCCGGCGATGACGATGGCCGGCCGCTGCGAGGTCGGCGACGTGCTCGGGCTGGTCGACGGTGACTTCGTCGAGATCGGCGACGACCTCACCGAGGTCGCCTGGCGGGTGACCGAGCGGCTGCTCGGCTCGGGCGGTGAGCTGGTGACCCTGGTGCGGGGTCGGTCGGCGGATGATCGTCTGATCGGTCAGCTGCGCGCCCGGATCCGCGCCTGGTCGCCGTCCATCGAGGTCGAGGTGATCGACGGGGGACAGGCGCGCTACCCCCTGCTGGTGGGCCTGGAATGAACCGGCACCTGCGGCTGGTCCCGGAGCTGCCCCCGCCGACCGCGAAGAAGGCGGCCAGGAAGAAGCCGCCCGCCGCTGCCCCGGCGGCGGCGGAGCGTCCACCGGCACAGTTCTGGCGCACCACTGGGTTCACCCGCCTCGCCGTCCCGCTGAGCGGGGTGCTGGGCGGCAAGACGGCCAAGGCGTTCGAGTCGCTGAAGGTGCGGACCGTCGGCGACCTGATGCTGCACCTGCCCCGCCGGTACGTCTCGGGCACCGAGCTGAGCGATCTGCGCAACCTGACCGAGGGCGACGACGTGACCGTGCTGGCCCAGGTGCGGCACACCTCGGTGCACGGCATGAGCCAGTCCTCCCGGGGGGCCGGCAAGTTCCGGCTGCAGGCGGTCATCACCGACGGGCGCGGCGAGCTCAACCTCACCTTCTTCGGGGCCAAGCACCTGGTGGATTACTGGCAGTCCCAGCTCGGCCAGGGGGCCCGGGGCATCTTCGCCGGCAAGGTCGGCGCCTTCCGGGGCGAGCCGCAGCTCACCCACCCGGACTTCGTGATCGTCGACGAGCACGGCAACGTCATCGGCGGGGCCCAACGCAACCTCGACCTGGGCAAGGTGGCCGGCGCCTCCGGTCGGATCGGCCTCTACCCGGCGAGCGCCAAGCTGCGGACCTGGACGATCGCCAGCTGTGTCTCCCTGGCCCTGGACAGCCTGGACGGGATGGAGGATCCGCTACCGGAGTGGGTGCGGCGGGAGGCCGACCTGATGGACCAGCCCACGGCGTACCGAGCGGTGCATCGTCCCGACACCGAGGACGAGGTCACTGCCGGGGTGGCCCGGGTGCAGTTCGACGAGGCCTTCGGTCTGCAGCTGGCCATGGCCCGGCGGCGGGCCCTCACCGCCGCCGACGGGGCCGTGCCCAGACCCCGCGTGGTCGGTGGGCTGCTGGACGCGTTCGACGCGAAGCTGCCCTTCGAGCTGACCGAGGGCCAGCACCGGATCAGCGAGGAGCTCTTCACCGACCTCGCCCGGCCGCACCCGATGCAGCGGCTGCTGCAGGGGGAGGTCGGCTCGGGCAAGACGGTGGTGGCCCTGCGAGCCATGCTGACGGTGGTCGACAACGGCGGACAGGCGGCCTTGCTCGCACCCACCGAGGTGCTGGCCGCCCAGCACCATCGCACCATCACCGCGATGCTGGGTGACCTGGTCGGCGGCGACCTGCTGTCCGGTGGCGCGCCCGGCACCGGCGTCACGCTGATCACCGGGTCGATGGCGGCCGGCCGTCGCCGCGAAGCGACCCTGGCGGCGGCCTCCGGTGAGGCCGGGATCGTCATCGGCACCCACGCGCTGCTGACCTCCGGGACCCAGTTCGCCGACCTCGGGATGGTGGTGGTCGACGAGCAGCACCGGTTCGGGGTCGAGCAGCGGGCGGCGCTGGCGGCCAAGGCGCAGCAGCGCCCGCACACCCTGGTGATGACCGCGACGCCCATCCCCCGCACAGTCGCCATGACGGTGTTCGGTGACCTGGAGACCTCCACGCTGACCGAGATCCCCGCCGGACGGGCGGACGTGTCCACCGTGGTCGTCAACTACAAGCAGCACCCGAGCTGGCTGAAGCGGACGTGGCAGCGGGTGATCGAGGAGATCGGCGAGGGTCGTCAGGCGTTCGTGGTGTGTCCGCGGATCAGCGACGGCACCGCCGACGACGATGCCGGCGCGGCCGTGGAGGACGTGTTCGCCCAGCTCACCGAGGGTCCGATGCGGGATCTGCGGGTGGCGATGCTGCACGGCCGGCTGCCGGCGGAGGAGAAGGACGAGGTGATGGGCCGTTTCGTGGCCGGCGAGCTGGACGTGCTGGTGGCCACCACGGTGATCGAGGTCGGAGTCGACGTTCCCAACGCGTCGGTGATGGTGATCTGCGACGCCGACCGGTTCGGGATCTCCCAGCTGCACCAGCTCCGTGGCCGGATCGGTCGCGGAGCGCACCCCGGCGTCTGCCTGCTGCTCACCGGCACACCCCCGGGTCTGCCCGCCCTCGATCGGCTGAACGCCGTCGCCGACACCCGCGACGGCTTCGTGCTGGCCAAGGTCGACCTGGCCCAGCGTCGCGAGGGCGACGTGCTGGGGGCCGAGCAGTCCGGTGTCCGCTCGGGTCTGCGGCACCTGCGGGTGCTCGACGACGAGGACCTGATCGTCTACGCCCGCGACCTGGCCTCGGCCTGCCTGGAGCGGGATCCGGAGCTGAGCGATCCCGGGCTGGCCGACATCGTCGACGCGGTCGAGCTCCGGGCCGCCGGCGACTGGCTGGAGCGCTCGTGACCGGCGAGGGTCGCTCGTGACCCGGATCGTGTCGGGATCGCGCGGGGGACGTCGCCTCGCGATGCCACCCGGCGACCAGACCCGGCCGACCTCGAGCAAGGTGCGTGAGGCGCTCTTCTCGGCGTTGGCCTCGTGGACGGGGGGCTCGTCCGGAGCGGCCGACGTCGCGCTCAAGGGCTGGGCCTTCTGCGACCTGTTCGCCGGCTCCGGCGCGGTCGGTTTGGAGGCGGCCAGCCGCGGCGCCGGACCCGTCCTGCTGGTCGAGTCCAGCCGACGGGCGCTGCGGACCATGGAGCAGAACGTCGCCACCGTCGGTCTCGACGTCCAGGTGCGCCGGGACGCCGTCGAGGACGTGGTGCGCCGGCAGCCGGCGTACCCGTTCGACATCGTCTTCCTGGACCCGCCGTACGAGCTGGCCAACACCGTGGTGGAGGGGATCCTGCGCGATCTGGTCGGCAACGGCTGGCTCACCGCGGAGGGACTGGTGGTCCTGGAGCGTTCCGGCCGGGACCCGGCGCCGCGCTGGCCGGATGTGCTCGGTGACACCTGGGACAAGAAGTACGGCGAGACCGTGCTCTACTTCGGGGCCGCGTGAGCCGGCGAGCCTGAGTCGGTGGGTTCGCGCCTGAGTCGGTAGGTTCGGCCCTGTGAGCCGCGCCGTCTGCCCCGGATCCTTCGACCCCGTGACCCTCGGTCATCTCGACATCTTCGCCCGCGCCGCCAGAGCTGTACGACAGCGTCGTGATCGCGGTCGGCTCGAACATGAGCAAGAGCGCACTGTTCACGCCGGAAGAGCGGGTGGCCATGCTGGAGGAAGCCTGCGTCGACTGGCCATCGGTGCACGGTCACCCTCTTCTCAGGGTCTGCTCGTCGACTTCTGCGCCGACCATGACGTCGACGTCATCGTCAAGGGCCTCCGCTCGGGGGCTGACTACGACTACGAGCTGGCCATGGCGCAGATGAACCGGAAGCTCACCGGGGTCGACACCTCCTTCCTGCCCACCGCCCCGGACCTCGCGTACGTGTCGTCGAGCCTGGTCCGTGAGGTGGCATCGCTCGGCGGCGACATCACGCCGTTCGTCTCGCCAGGGGTGCTCGATCGGATCACCGAGCGGTTGGCGGAGCGGGCCGGCTGAGCTGCCGGCCGGGCAGCTGCGTCAGGGACGCGCTCAGCATCTGCGTACTAGGCTCTAGGTCGTTTGAGCACGAAGTAGGGACACATGGCTGACCAGAAGACCGCCGAGGCGAAGCTGACCAAGCTCCGTGACCTCGTCGCACACGCCCGGGCGATGCCGATGTCGGCGTCGTGCGTGATGAACCGGCAGGACGTGCTCGCCGCCATCGACGACGTGATCGACAACCTGCCGGACGAGATCGCCCAGGCCCAGGACGTGATCGAGAACTCTCGTGACGCCAAGGCGGCCGGCGAGGCGCAGGCGGAGCGGATCACCGAAGAGGCCAAGGAGCGCGCCGCCGAGCTGGCCACCGAGACCGAGGTGATCAAGGTCGCCCAGCAGAAGGCCGCCCAGATCGTGGCCGAGGCCGAGGCCGACGCCGCGGCGCTGCGGCGGGAAGCCGACACCTTCGTCGACTCGCGGATGGCCAGCTTCGAGTCGGTGCTCGCCCGGACCACGAGCCAGGTCCGCACCGCCCGCGCGCGGCTCGCCGAGCGCAGCCGGTTGGACCGCCACGAGGACGACGTCGCCGACGCCGACGAGAGCTCGACCGCCGGTGCCGGCACCACGGCCGATCTCGGGATCTCCACACCATGACGCCGTCCCACCGCCGACTCGATCGCCGCTCCGGGCTGGTCCTGGACACCCACGACCTGGCCCGGCGGGCCGGCGAGCTGCGGACGGTCCAGAGCACCGTCCCGGCGCCCAGCGAGCTGGGCATCACGGTCATCCGGGTCCCCGAGGGCTCCCCGCTGGAGCTCGACCTGCGGTTGGAGGCGGTCGTCGAGGGCGTCCTGGTCACCGGCACCGTGCTCGTGCAGCTCGAGGGGGAGTGCGTGCGGTGCCTGACCGAGATCTCCGACGAGGTCGAGGTGGATGTCCAGGAGCTGTTCACCTACCCCGAGAGCGGCGCCTCGGACGAGGAGGCGTCGCACCTGGACGGCGAGCTGATCGACCTGGAGCCGGTGCTGCGCGACGCGATCGTGCTGGAGCTGCCCTTCCAGCCCGTGTGCCGGCCCGACTGCCTCGGGCTGTGCCCGGACTGCGGGGTCGATCTCAACACCGCGGTCGACCACAACCACGATGATGCTGTCGATCCACGGTGGTCGAAGCTCGCCCAGTTCGAATCCGAGGGCGAAACACCCTAGACTGTGCAGGTTGCTCGAACGCTGCCGCGCGCCCTCAAGCGCGTTGTGCGCCTCGAGTCACCGTCTGAACGCACTGTACGTACCGAACGAGGAGAAGATCGTGGCCGTCCCGAAGAGGCGCTTGTCACGCAGCAACACGCGGCATCGCCGTTCGCAGTGGAAGGCTTCGGTGCCCACCCTGGTCACCTGCAGCAACCCTGCGTGCCGCGAGAAGCACTTGCCGCACACCGCCTGCCCGTCCTGTGGTCAGTACGGCCCACGCGCCAGCCGCCGTCAGGTGCTGGAGTCCTGACGGAGTGGTCTTGACCGACATCGACACCTCTGACGCCCCGGGCCGGTCCCGGGGGTCGGAGCTGTCGGGTGCGGTCAGCCTTCCATCCGGTCCGGGACCGGTTCGCGACGTGCTGGAGCGCCTGAGCCTGGTCCTGGGCGGCGAGCTGTTCGACCGGGCTCTGACCCACCGATCGTTCGCGTACGAGCGTGGGGGCCTGCCCACCAACGAGCGCCTGGAGTTCCTCGGCGACTCGATCCTGGGCCTGGTGGTGACCGAGCACCTGTTCGTGACCTACCCGGACCTGTCGGAGGGCCAGCTGGCCAAGCTGCGCGCCGCCGTGGTCAACTCCCGCGCGCTGGCCGATGTCGCCCGCGGACTCGATCTCGGGTCGTTGATCCACCTGGGTCGCGGCGAGGAGAGCACCGGTGGCCGCGACAAGTCCTCCATCCTGGCGGACACGATGGAGGCCGTGATCGGTGCCGTCTTCCTCGAGCACGGCGTCGAGGGCGCCCGGGTCTTCGTGCACGATCTGTTCGACGACCTGATGGCCGATGCCGCCACCCGTGGCGCCGGTCTGGACTGGAAGACCAGCCTGCAGGAGCTCGCTTCCCTGGGCGGACACGGCGTGCCCCTCTACGAGGTGACCGAGTCCGGTCCTGACCACGCCAAGACCTTCGTCGCCACCGTCGTCCTGGCCGACCAGACGTACGGTCCGGGATCCGGTCGCAACAAGAAGGAGGCGGAGCAGAAGGCGGCCGCGCTTGCCTTCGCCGCCATCAGCCCTCAGGCGCTCGCCGTGCCGGTATCCGACATCGTCGACGCCTGACCGCCGCCACGCCCCGCCACCCGCGAACAACGCCGCCCCGAACATCACCTGCACCGTGCCCGAGCTGCCCGAGGTCGAGTCCGTTCGCCGAGGTCTGGCCGACGGTCTGACCGGTCGCACCATCGCCGGCGTGACGGTCCTCCACCCACGCCCGGTCCGACGACACCTGCCGGGCGCCGACGACTTCGCCGCCCAGCTCGTCGGACGGACCTTCGCCGAGCCCCGCCGGCGGGGCAAGTACCTGTGGCTGCCGTTCGTCGACGGCGACGCGGTGCTGGCCCACCTGGGGATGAGTGGACAGTTCCGCTTCTCCGCCGCCGACGCACCGCAGGTGGCGAACACCAGGGTGCTGGTCGACTTCACCGACGGTGGTCTGCAGCTCCGTTTCGTCGACCAGCGGATGTTCGGCGGGCTCTCCCTGTCCCTCGACGGGGCCGAGCTGCCGCCGGAGATCGCCCACATCGCGCGCGACCCCTTCGATCCCGCGTACGACCTCGCTGATGTCGTCGCCCGGCTGCAGCGAAAGCGGACCGGTGTGAAGCGGGCCCTGCTCGACCAGCAGCTGGTCGGCGGGGTGGGTAACATCTACGCCGACGAGGCGTTGTGGCGCACCCGGGTGCACTACGCGCGCGCGACCGACACGATGTCACGGCGGACCGCCACGGAGGTGCTGACAGCAGCCGCCGAGGTGATGGCGGAGGCCCTCCGGGCCGGTGGCACGTCGTTCGACAGCCTGTACGTCAACGTGAACGGGACGAGCGGCTACTTCGACCGCTCGCTCGCGGCGTACGGACGAGAGGGGGAGCCCTGCCCCCGCTGCGGCACCCCCATCCGTCGGGAGGCCTTCATGAACCGCTCCTCCTACCGCTGCCCGCGCTGCCAACGGACCCCGAGCGCGGCCCACGCCCGCTTCTGATGGCGAACATCACGCGCCGCGACCTCTCGCATCGGCGGGCCCGAGGGCTAGGCTGATCTGATCGTGAACCGTCTGCACCACTACGTGACCGTCCGTCACCGCCACAACTGGAACCTGCTGCTCCGCTTCGGGCTGGTCGGTGGTTCGGGCGTGCTCGTGAACATGGCGGTGCTGATCCTCCTCAACAAGATCGGACCGAACGCGCACACGGTGGCGTGGGACCTGCCGGGCACCGACTTCAACATCCGCTGGTACCACGTCTACTCCACCATCGCGTTCATGATCGCGAACCTGTGGAACTTCCAGCTCAACCGGTGGTGGACGTTCAAGAGCGCCCGGCATTCCGGCTGGTGGCGGGAGTACCTGCCGTTCCTCGCGGTCGGTCTGCTCGCTCTGATCGCCAACCTCGCCATCTTGACCCTGTTGATGCACCCCGGCTCGCCGTTCTCGCTGTCGACCTCGTTCTTCGACGACTCGACCGGCTTCCGCACCCGGCTCTACTGGGGCCAGCTGATCGCGATCGCGATCGTCACCCCGCTGTCGTTCCTGCTGAACAAGATCTGGACCTTCTCCTCGGTCCGTGGGCACGAGAAGCTGCCGTCGTCCGAGGCCAAGGAATCGGTGCCCACCGAGCAGTGATCCGCCGCGTCCCGGACCTGGTCGTCCGGCGACGAACGCGCCCGAGAGCTCTGAGCTGTGGACCGGCCCGGCAGTCGCCTCGCGGCGAGTGGCGCTACGCGGCTCCAGCCGAACGGTGTTCCGCGAAGGCATTTCTTATTCGGGGCCCGGGGACATGATCCGGGCCGGTCGATGAGTCCAACCGGTCACCCGCCGCGCCTATTCCCGGACACGCCGACATCCGGCGGGCGCGAGGTGCCGAGGATCGTCGTCGGCCGCGGTTAGGGTGGGCAGCGCCTTCCCCGGCGACAGTGGCTCCCGCGCGGACGAGTGGGATCCAACCGGATGAAAGGTCCGTGGTGCATCTCAAGAGCCTCACGTTGCGCGGGTTCAAGTCCTTCGCCTCGGCCACCACCCTCAACTTCGAGCCTGGGATCACCTGCGTCGTCGGTCCCAACGGCTCCGGCAAGTCCAACGTGGTCGACGCCCTCAGCTGGGTGATGGGGGAGCAGGGCGCGAAGTCGCTGCGCGGCGGGAAGATGGAGGACGTCATCTTCGCCGGCACCTCCGGTCGGGCGCCACTGGGTCGGGCCGAGGTGCTGCTGACCATCGACAACACCGACGGGGCCCTGCCCGATCGACTACACCGAGGTCACCATCTCGCGGACGATGTTCCGCAACGGCGGCTCCGAGTACGCGATCAACGGCCACGCCGCGCGACTGCTCGACGTCCAGGATCTGCTCAGTGACTCCGGCATCGGCCGGGAGATGCACGTCATCGTCGGTCAGGGTCAGCTCGACTCGATCCTGCAGGCCACGCCGGAGGGCCGCCGTGGCTTCATCGAGGAGGCGGCCGGGGTCCTCAAGCACCGCAAGCGCAAGGAGAAGGCCCTCCGCAAGCTCGAGGCCTGCGAGGGGAACCTGACCCGGCTGCAGGACCTGATCACCGAGATCCGGCGGCAGCTCAAGCCCCTGGGTCGCCAGGCCGAGGTGGCCCGCAAGGCCGCCGTGGTGCAGGCCGACGTGCGCGACGCCAAGGCCCGGCTGATCGCCGACGACCTGGTGCAGGTGCAGCTGTCGATGGCCTCCGACCTGGCCGACGAGCGCGCCATGAAGCAACGCCGCCTGGAGCTGGAGGCGGCGCTGGAGGCGGCGCGTGCGGTCGAGGTCGAGGCCGAGCAGGCGGTCCGTGCCTGCGTACCGCGGCTCAACACCGCGCAGGAGACCTGGTACTCCCTGGCCGCGCTGAAGGAGCGGGTCGCCTCCACGTCCTCGATCGCCCGGGAGCGGATGCGCAACGCCGACAACGACCCGGGGGAGACGCGCGTCGGGCGCGATCCCGATCGAGCTGGAGCGGGAGGCCGACGCGGTCGCCGCCCAGGAGGCCGAGCTGGCGCGGGAGGTGGCGCAGCGCGGCCAGACCCTCACCGACGCGGCCACCCACCGGACGCAGACCGAGTCGGCCCACCAGCGGGAGGAGACCCGCCTCGCGGCGCTGGTCCGGGCCGCGGCGGACCGGCGGGAAGGGCTGGCCCGGCTGACCGGACAGGTCAACTCCCTGCGCAGCCGGGCCGAGGCGGCCGAGGCCGAGATCGGCCGGCTGGCCGGAGCCCACACCGAAGCCGTGCAGCGGGCCGAGCAGGCCGGCCGGGCCTTCACCTCGTTGGAGACCCAGGTCGCGGGGCTGGACGACGGCGAGCTCGGGCTGGACTCCGCCCATGAGCAGGCGCTGGAAGCCAAGGAGCAGGTGGAGGCCGAGCTCGGCGTCCTGCGGACCGAGGAGCGGGCAGCCACCCAGGAGCGAGCGGCGCTCGCGGCGCGGTTGGAGGCTCTGCAGGTCGGCCTGCTGCGCAAGGACGCCACCGGCGCCCTGCTGGCGGCCACCGAACCCGTGCAGGGTCTGCTCGGTTCCGTGGCGGCTCTCGTCTCGGTGCACGAGGGCCACGAGACCGCTGTCGCCGCAGCTCTGGGAGCCGCCGCCGACGCGGTCGCCGTCACCGACGTCGACGCGGCGCTGGGTGCGGTCGCGCTCCTGAAGACCGAGGACCTGGGTCGAGCCGGCCTGCTGCTGGCGGGACCCGAGACCGGTTCCGGCGCCTGGAGCGCTTCCGACACCGGGGACGACCGCGCGGGATGGCCGGAGCTGCCCGACGGTGCGGTGTACGCGGTCGACGTGGTCGAGACCCCCACCGACATCGCCGCCGCGACCCGGCGACTGCTCCGCAAGGTCGCTCTGGTCGACGACCTGGCCGCGGCCCGGTCCCTGGTCGACCGGCTGCCGGACCTCACGGCGGTGACCGCGGAGGGAGACCTGCTCAGCACCCACTACGCGGCCGGCGGCTCCAGCGCCCAACCGAGCCTGATCGAGGTCCAGGCCGCCGTCGACGACGCCGAGCAGCGGCTGACAGAGGCCAACCACCGCTGCGAACGCCTCCGGTTCGCTCAGACCGAGCTCGAGGAACGGCTCCGGCTCGCCCAGGAGACCGTGGAGTCCACCCTGGCCCGCCTGCACGAGTCCGACGCCGCCATGGCCGCGCTGGCCGAGGAGCTCGGCCAGCTGAGCTCAGCCTCCAGGTCGGCGCACGCCGAGGCCGACCGGCTGCTGCAGGGCATGGCGCGCGCCGAGGAGGCGCGCGATCGCGACCTCGGTGGGCTGGCCGATCTGGAGCGTCGCCTCGAGCTCGCGCAGGAGGCTCCCGAGACCGAGGAGCCCGATCCGGCCGAGCGTGACCGGCTCGCCGAGGCCGCCCGCCACGCGCGTGGCGCCGAGATGGATGCCCGACTCGCACTGCGGACGATGGAGGAGCGGGTCCGGGCCCTGGCCGGACGCTCCGACGCCCTCCGTCGCGCCGCCGCGCACGAGCGGTCCGCGCGGGCCAAGGCGCAGGCCCGCCGGGAGCGGATGCTGCGGGAGGCGAAGGTGGCCGCAGCGGTGCACGCCGGCGCCGCCTACCTGTCCCGACGGATCGAGCAGTCCATCGAGCTCGCCGGGGTCGAGCGGGCCGCGGCGGACGCGGCCCGGACCGATGCCGAGGCGGCGCTGGCCGAGATCCGCGGACGGCTGCGGACGCTCACCCACGACTTCGAGTCCCTGGTCGACACGGTCCACCGCGACGAGATGGCCCGCGCCGAGCAGCGGATGCGGCTGGAGGCGCTGACCGAGAAGGCGATGACCGAGCTGGGACTGGAGCCCGACGGCCTGGTCGCCGACTACGGGCCCGACCAGCCCGTCCCGGTGCTGAGCCGTCCCGACGGCACCGCGCTCGGTCCCGACGACGAGGTGCCGGAGCCGATCCCGTACGTGCGCGAGCAGCAGCAGAAGCGGCTTCGGACGGCGGAGCGTGCCCTCGGTGTGCTCGGCAGGGTGAACCCGCTGGCGTTGGAGGAGTTCGACGCGATGGAGGAGAGGCACCGGTTCCTCTCCGAGCAGCTCGACGACCTGCGGAAGACCCGCGCCGACCTGATGGACATCATCACCGAGGTGGACAGCCGGGTCGAGCAGGTGTTCGCCGAGGCGTACGCAGATGTGGAAACGGCCTTCGGCCGGGTGTTCTCGCGACTCTTCCCCGGTGGCGAGGGCAGGCTGGTGCTGACCGATCCCGGCAACTGGCTGACCACCGGGGTGGACGTGGAGGCACGCCCGCCGGGCAAGAAGGTGAAGCGCCTGTCACTGCTGTCCGGGGGCGAGCGGTCCCTGGTCGCGGTGGCCTTCCTGGTGGCCCTGTTCATCGCCCGGCCCAGCCCGTTCTACATCCTGGACGAGGTGGAGGCGGCCCTGGACGACACCAACCTCGGCCGGCTGCTGGAGATCTACGAGGAGCTCCGGGAGAACAGCCAGCTGCTGGTGATCACCCACCAGAAGCGCACGATGGAGATCGCCGACGCCCTGTACGGCGTCACGATGCGGGGTGACGGCGTCTCCACCGTGATCTCCCAGCGGCTGCGGGAGACCGCGTCGGTGGCCTGAGGCTGCCTGCCGCCCTGCCGCTCGACGGCGGCTGCAGAGGATCGTGACCTAACCGAGAGGCGACACGCGCGTCGATCGGGGCCCGGACACGGGAGGATCGGATGAAGATTCCGGTGCGGGCACCTCCGGTGCCCGTCGACAGTGACCTTCCCCAGGCCGCACTGTCAGGTGGCCCCACTGTCCGAAAGGGTGCGTCATGATCGCCATCCTCGTTGCCATGATCATCGTGCTGACCATCGCGGCCGGCATCGCCGGGCTCGTCGTGTTCGGTATGCAGGGTCGCGGCAGCCAGCACGTCCCGAAGCTGACCGACCAGATGTCCCGGGTCGCGCGTCACCTGAACGGCGAAGGACAGCCGCCGCGGTCCCTCACCCACTCACGCTGACCCCGGGCAGCGCGGCGGAGGGCGTGCGCGGGCGCCCCTAGGATGTGCCGGTGGATCCCTTGACCCTCTGGTACGTCGTCGGTGGCATCTTCCTGGCCGCCCTCGTCATCGTCGGCTTCGTCGCCGTCAACCGCCGGGCCGCGCTCCGGCGGGCGGAGGAGCAGAAGCAGCTCCGCTCCGGTGAGGCGGCCGGTGGCCGGTCCGACGACGGTGACGGCTCGGTCGACGTCCTCGACCGAGGGGCCGGGTCCTCCCGGGCCGATGCTGACCTCGGCGCCGACGTCGTGGTCCCGGACGTCGTCCCCCCCGAGCTCGACCGTCCGGAGGCCACGGAGACCCGGCTCGCGCGCCTGCGGCGGCGTCTGGCCGGCTCCAACAACGCGCTGGGTCGCGGCCTGTTGATGCTCCTCTCCCGGGACCAGATCGACGAGCAGACCTGGGAGGACTTCGAGGACACCCTCATCACCGCCGACCTGGGGGTCGGTCCGACCACTGAGCTGGTCGACAACCTGCGCACCCGGTTCCGCATCGAGGGTGTCGCCGATGCGGGACAGGCCCGCGAGATCCTGCGGTCCGAGCTGCTGGCCCTCGTCGACCCGAGCATGGACCGGACCATCCGCGCCGATCGCAGCGAGACCCCGGCCGTGATCATGGTCGTCGGGGTGAACGGCACCGGCAAGACCACCACCGTCGGCAAGCTGGCGCGCGTGCTGGTGGCCGAGGACAAGGACGTGCTGCTCGGTGCGGCCGACACCTTCCGCGCGGCCGCCGCCGAGCAGCTTCAGACGTGGGGGGACCGGGTGGGTGTGCCGACCGTCCGTGGTCCGGAGGGATCGGATCCCGCCAGCGTCGCCTTCGAGGCGGTGAAGGGCGGCATCGACGGCGAGGTCGACGTGGTGCTCATCGATACGGCCGGCCGGCTGCACACCAAGACGGGGCTGATGGACGAGCTGGGCAAGGTGAAGCGGGTGGTCGAGCGGCTGGCCCCGGTCGGGGAGGTGCTGCTCGTGCTCGACGCGACCACGGGCCAGAACGGTCTCACCCAGGCGCGGATCTTCCGCGAGGTCGTCGACGTGACCGGGATCGTGCTCACCAAGCTCGACGGGTCCGCCAAGGGCGGCATCGTGGTCCAGGTGCAGCGGGAGCTCGGCGTGCCGGTGAAGCTCGTCGGTCTCGGTGAGGGTGTCGACGACCTGGCGCCGTTCGACGCCACGGTGTTCGTGGACGCGCTGCTGGAGACGGCCTGACGGCCGACGGGGAGGACTGCCGGGCTCTCGACAAGGAGGATCCGACACGGTCGGCGGCTCCAGGGCGTGTCCGGAGCTCCTTCTCGACGACGTGCAGCCTCTGCCGGGTGACCACATGTCGGCTCGGACCATGCAGCAATCTCTCATCGAGCGCGCCCTGACCGGCGAGGGCTGAGAGGGAGATCACGGCCCGCAGGGACCCGGACACCTTCGTTCTCCGGCTAAACCGAACTACCTTCGGTTGTAGTCACCTGTGCATGAACATCGCACATCCGTGATCGTCGGGCGCCGAGCGATGAGGGTCGGCACCACGATCGCTACCTCGAAGGACATCACCGTGGTCACCCCACAGGTGCAGACGGCACGCTCGTCGCACCGCAACCTCATCCCTCAGTCCCACCACACCGCGTACGAGCGGCTTCTCGCCGTCGGGCTCGGCGTCGCGATGGCCGCGGTCGCCACCGTGGCCCTGCTGCTGCCCACCGGCACGACGGTGGATCCCGCTGCCGGCTCGACCCAGACGGTCGCCCAGGGTAAAGCCACCCCCCGGACTACCGCCGGCTCGATCTCGGTCGCCGACACCACCTCGGTGGAGTGACGACCTCGTCACACTGACGCCTGCGTGAGGTGCAGGACGACCCTCAGGCGTCCAACGACGCCGCGCTCGAGATGCCGTGGTTGACGGCCTCGAGCAGCGCTCCGATGAAGGCCGGCAGGTCGTCGGGCTTGCGGCTGGTGATCAGGTTGCCGTCGGTGACCAGCTGTTCGTCGACCCACTCCGCCCCGGCGTTGCGCAGGTCGGTCTGCAGGCTGGGCCAGGACGTGATCCTCTTGCCGTGCACCACGTCGGCCTCGATCAGGGTCCACGGGGCGTGGCAGATCGCCGCCACCGGCTTGCCCGAGTCGACGAACGCCTTCACGAACGACACGGCGTCGGAGTCCATCCGCAGGGCGTCGGGGTTGGCCACCCCGCCTGGCAGCACGAGGGCGTCGAAGTCGTCCACGGAGGCGGAGCCCACTTCGCCGTCCACGTCCTGGGTGCCGGCCTTGTCCAGGTGCTCGAACAGCTGCACGGTTCCGCTCTCCGGGCTGAGCAGCACGGCGGTGTGGCCCGCGTCGGTGACCGCCTTCCAGGGGTCGACCAGCTCGACCTTCTCGATGCCCTCACTCGCCACCAGGAACGCGACCTTCTTCGTCTCAGTCATGGCCCCAACGTAGCGCTTACGTTGTAAACGGGTCGCGGCTCAGACCAGCAGCGCTCGGGCGATCCCGCCGGGCAGCGCCGAGGTCTCGGCCTGGACGCTGCCGTCTCGACGGAAGATCGCCGACCGCCCGGCGGTCTGGTCGGTCCCGCCGACCATCGTCCCGAGGGCGGTCGTGCCCGTCGTGGCGCACGCCTCGACGACGGCCGACAACGCGGGCTCGTCGACGGCGACTGCTCGTGCTTCGAGGTCGTACCCGGTGAGCGAGAGCTCGGGGAAGACCACCAGCCGGGCTCGGGCCGCGAGCACGCTCAAGGCGTGCGCCTCGGCGTTGGCGGCCAGCGCACCGGTCACGCACGGCGGCTGGACGACGGCGAGCTGCAGAGGGGCGGGCACCCGACCATCATCGTCGGTGGCGAGCCGCCGGCCACCGACCGGTCCACGACCCGGGGCACCGCCCGGCCTCAGATGGTGTGGCCCCCGTTGACGGTGATCCGCTGAGCCGTCACGAACCCCGCGGAGTCACCGGTCAGGTAGGCCACCGCTCCGGCGATGTCCTCCGGGGTGCCGATCCGACCGAGGGGGACCTCCGCCAGGTAGTCCGTGGTGTCCGCTCCGACGTGTCGCTCGACCGGGATCCACCCCGGGGCGACGAGGTTGACCGTGATCCCGTGCGGACCGAGCTCCCGGGCCCAGATCTTGACCAGCTCGGCCTCGGCGGCCTTGGCGGCGGAATAGGCCGACCAGCCCGGCTTGACCCGGTCCACCATGTCCGAGCCGATCAGGACCACCCGACCGAAGCGGTGGTCCTTCATCGTGGGGAGGGCGGCCTGGGCCAGCAGGGTCGGGCTCTTGACGAAGAAGGTCAGCTGGTCGAGGTGGTGCTGCCAGGTCAGGTTCTCCAGGTCGGTCTCCGGCTGCGGGCCGGTCGCGTTCGCTACGACCGCCAGTACCGGTCCGAGGTCGGAGGTCGCCCGGCCCACCAGCTCGGTGACGGCCGCCTCATCGGTGACGTCGGCCGCGTACGCGACGGCGGTTCCGCCGGCTCGCCGGATGTCGGCGACCACCCGCTCGGCGTTCTCGGCACCCGAGCGGTAGTTGACCGCGACCCGCCAGCCGTCGACGGCCAGCCGGCGGGCGATGACGGCACCGAGTCCGCGGGAGGCTCCGGTGACGAGGGCGACACGTTCAGACGACACGGCGGAACGTTAGCGGACCACCGTGAGGGACGCGCGACCGCTACGATCACGACATTGCGTTGTGAGAGCGCTCCTACCCGCGTGTGGTGAGAGCGCTCTGACGCCCGGACCGGGGTGGGAGAGTCGTGGCGAAGAAGCCGTCGCAGCAACAACGGGTACGGCCACGTCCGGACGAGGTGGTGCTGGCCGAGTCGCCGGCCGACACGGGCCGACCGCCGACGCTGGAGACCGTTGCCGCCCGGGCGGGCGTCTCGCGGGCCACGGCGTCCCGCGTGGTGAACAACCTCGACCGCGTCGCGCCCCACGTCGTCGCCTCCGTGAACGCGGCCATCGAAGAACTGGGCTATGTGCCGAACCAAGCTGCGCGATCCCTGGCCCGGCGGCGAACCGCCGTGGTCGCCGTGGTCATCCCCGAGTCGACCGAGCGCCTCTTCGCCGACCCGTTCTTCGCCACCGTCGTCCAGGGTGTGGCGGGTCACCTGTCGGCGACCGACTACACGTTGAGCCTGGTGCTCGGGTCGAACGAGGGCGACAAGAGCCGTCGCTATCTGACCGGCGGCAACGTCGACGGCGTCCTGGTGGTCTCGCAGCACGAAGGCGACCTGCCCCTGACCCGTCTGGGGTTGAGCGTCCCGATCGTCTTCGCCGGACGACCTGACGTGGACTTCGGCGAGCACGGCCACTTCGTCGACGTCGACAACCGGTCGGCGGCTGCGGTCGGTGTCCGGCACCTGGTCGATCGGGGTCGGACCCGGATCGCCACCATCGCCGGGGCCCAGGACCTGGCGGCCGGCCGGGATCGGCTCAACGGGTGGCGTGATGCCCTCACCGCCGCCGATCTGAGCGACGCCCGCGTGGCGGTGGGCGACTTCACCCCGGAGTCCGGCACCGAGGCGATGGAGCGGCTGCTCGACGGCCCCGCCTTCGACGCGGTGTTCGCCGCCAACGACCAGATGGCCTTCGGTGCGGTGTCGGCGCTGACCCGCGCCGGACGCCAGATCCCCGACGACGTGGCGGTGGTGGGATTCGACGACGACCAGTTCAGCCGGGCGGCTCGCCCGACGATCACGACGGTCCACCAGCCCGCCCGCGAGATGGGTGAGGTGATGGCCCGTCACCTGGTGGCACTGATGGCGGGGGAGCCGGTCGAGCAGGTCACCCTGCTGCCGACCCATCTGGTGGTGCGGGAGTCCAGCTGAGCCTGCGCCCGGACCGCGGCCGGGCCCTCGGGAAGACGAAGCGCCCACGTCGTCGTCGACGTGAGCGCGGGGAGAGGTTCAGCACCTCGGGTGGGTTCAGCGGTTCAGGGTCGGAGCGGCGTTGAACGCCAGCAGCGTCCAGTCGTCGGCCCAGTGCAGCGCGGTGCGGACGGCGTGGCCGGTCCTGCTCACCAGAGTGATCATCTCGGTGTCACCCCCTTTCTGCGGTTCGTCCTGCGGTCGAGCCCCTGCGGCTCGTCCTACGGTCGATCTGCTTGCAGGAACAAGCCTGGCACGCGCGGCCACCGCAGCAGGAACTTCGTGACCCGGCTCATGAGGCCACTGACAGAGGTGGTGAGCGGGAGTGCGCGGTCGTGCGCGTGTGCACGTCAACACTGCGCGAATCGGCTCCCGAGCCTCGACCGTCACCTCAGGTGGCGGGTCGTGCGTGACACCGCCTCAGCGGTCGCAGCCGCCGTCCTTGTCCGGCCGCGAGTAGGGCTTGCTGATCTCGACGGTGCCCTTGTAGGCGTACGGGTCCTCGCCGGCGACCAGCACGATGTCGCGGAAGTCGGCGATGGCCATGTGCTCGTCCGGCCCGGGCGGGGACCACGGCAGCAGCGACTCGGCACTCATGTAGTGGTTGGCCAGCGCACGCCGATAGCCGTGGCGGCCCGAGTTCTCCAGCGACCGGTGCAGCAGGTAGCCGTTGAAGATCAGCGCCGTGCCCGCCGGGATCTCCACCGGCACGGCGTCCTCGTCGGCGTACGGGAAGTCGTAGGACTCGGTGGTGCAGTCGAAGCGGGGATCGTCCTGGGACCGTGCCGGGTAGATGACCCCCCGGCGGTGCGAGCCGGGCAGGACCCACAGGCAGCCGTTCTCGATGGTCGCATCGTCCAGCGCGATCCACACCGCGGTCAGTGACCGGTCCCGGGTCGGGATGAAGAACTCGTCCTGGTGCCAGGCCTGGCCGGGCTTGCCCTCGCTCTTGATGAACAGCATCGACTGCATCGCCTTGACGTTCGGGCCGATCACCGAGACCAGCGCGTCGACGATCTTCGGCGTGTGCAGGGCCCGCTCGGCCGCCGCCGACAGCTTGTGCGGGTAGTGGATGCACAGGTACTTCCGGAGCAGCTCCTCGTCGGAGGTGGCGTCCGGCGTGCTCGCCGGGATGCTGTCGGAACCCTCGCTCTCGGCGTATCCGTAGCCGATCTCGCCGAAGTCACCCCGGCAGATGCGCAGCGCGTCGTCGTTGATCTCCGCGACCTCGGACGGGGACAGGGCGTCTCGCAGCAGCGCGAAGCCGTGCTCGGCGAAGTGCGCGGCCAGGTCGGGACCGGTCGTGTCGAAGAACGCGAGTTCGTGGCTGGTGCGGGTGGAGACGGCGGTCATCGAGATCCCTTCGTGGTGTCCTGCGGTCCGACAAGCCTCGCAGCCCACCGCGGTCGGGGGAATGCCGCGGACGATCCGGTTAATATCCGATCGTGACATCCCTGCCCCTCACCATCGTCAAGCGGCAATCCGTCCGAGTGGCCGACTACCCGGCGGGGGCGACGTTCGGACCGCGCGAGCTGTTCGACGACGAGTTCGTCTGGTTGCTGCGCGGATCGGCTGTCTGGACCGTGCAGGCCGGCCGGGGCCAGCCCGGGCAGCAGATCCTCCTGCGGCCGGGCATGCTGGCCCTGTCGCGGCTAGGCACCGTCGACCACCTGCAGTGGGACCCGCAGGTGGTCTCGACCCACGGGTACGCGCACTTCACGGTCAAGAACACCGAGCGACTCGGTCCGCGCAGCAGCTGGCCCCGGGTGCGCGACATGGCCGCGGCCCCGCTGCTGGGTGGGTTGACCACGTACCTGCTGGAGCTGGCCAAGCTCCCGGGCGAGCCGGCGGCCCGCCGGACCGACGAGCTGCTCGCGCTGCTGCTGGACCTGTTCGTCACCGGTCCGTTCGGCAGCTCGCCCTGGGAAGGGCTGCCCGACCCCCTGGTCGCGGTGATCGATGCCACCCGGACGATCTGGATCGCGGAGGGCATGCGGATCGTCTCCGTCGAGGACCTGGCGACCCGGGCGAACATCTCGCAGGGGCACGTCTTCCGGCTGTTCCGGGAGACCTACGGGGTCGGGCCCGCGCGGGCGCTCGAGCTGGTCCGGCTGGTCCGGGCCGCGACCTGGCTGCAGCGGAGCAACAGCACCCTGGCCGACATCGCCGCTCGGGCCGGCTTCGCGAACGCCTATCACTTCTCGCGCCGCTTCTCCGGGGCGTACGGGTGCGCCCCCGGGGCCTTCCGTCGCCGGGGGACCACATCGGATCCGTACGAGATCCTGCGGTCGCCCGCCCTCGTCTCGCTGGCCCAGGGACTGCTCCAGGCACCGGCCCAGCCCGCCCGGGTGCGACGGGACGGTCAGCTGGTCGGCTGAGTCCGGGGCCCGAGGTCCTTGCCGAGGCAGACGACCCCGTCCTCGTCGGCGTAGTAGCCGAACGGCGCGATGTCGGAGTAGCCGTGACTCCGGTAGAAGCTGATCGCCTCGACCTGCGGTCGGCCGGTGGCCAAAATCACCCTGGTGACCCCCTGCTGGGCCGCCTCGGTCTCCAGGTGCACCAGCACGGCCCGGGCGAGACCCAGGCGGCGGACGGTGTCATCGACGAACATCCGTCGGATCTTGGCCACCCGCCCGGCCAGGTCGCTGTCGGCGAAGGTCCAGCCGCCCATGGCCACCGGTGCGCCGTCCAGGTAGCCGACGACGAACCCACCGTGCGGAGCGGCGAGCTCGTCAGGTGTCAGCGGATCGTCGTCGGGGCCGCCGTAGAGCCCGACGTAGTAGGCCTGAGCCCGCGTTGTCAGCTCCTGGGCATCGGGATGGTCGTACGACAGCCGGCGCAGCTCGAGCACGCCGTGGAGCCTAACGGCGGTCGGCTCAGGCGAGATCGACCACCAGCGCCAGATGATCCGACACCGCCAGCCGGACTGCCCGGGTGGCCAGCACCTCGGGGCCACGACCACGCAGCAGGATGTGGTCGAGCTGGCGACTCGGCTTGGCGGCGGGATAGGTCGGGTGCGTGGCCAACGGCTTGTAGCCGGTGATCATCCGGGGCAGCGGTCCCCACATGTTGAAGTCCCCCACGAGCAGGACCGGGTCGGGGACCTCGCCGAGCGCACGGGTCACCTCCTGGAGCTGTCGCACGCCAGACCCCGGGATCCAGGTGAGATGGGTGTTCACCACGGCCAACGGGCCCGACGGGGTGTCCAGGTGAGCGACGACGGCAGCGCGCGGCTCCTCGCCGACACTCAGGTGCTGGCGCACCACGGGGAGCATCAGCCGGAAGGACGGACGCAGAGCGGGCAGCGGGATGTCCTGCCAGCGGGTGACGGGGTAGCGGGAGAGCAGGGCGATGCCGTACTCGCCGGCCGGGCGGTGCGTCGGCGACATGGCCCACATCGCGCCCGGGGTGCCGGACAGGGTCGGCACGAAGCGGTGGTCAGTGGCCCCCATCGCCTCGGCGGCCACCCCGGCCAGATCGGCGTGCTGCGAGCGGGACTGGCTGCGGTCCACCTCCTGCAGGGCCAGGATGTCGGGATCCAGCTCGACGACGGCGGCCCGCAGCAGATCGAGCTCGACGCTCTTCGACCGCCGCCCACCGCGTCCCGATGCCCGGGACTTCAGCGAGCGTCCGCTCCACAGGTTGAACGTGACCAGCCGCACAGAACGACCGTAGCGTGGCAGGGGCGGATCGTGGAGCCGTTCGGCTCAGCGGGGCAGTGGCGACTTCTTGCGGTTCCAGAAGATGCCGATGAACACCGCGCCGAGGAGGGCGAACGCGACGTACATGCTGATCTGCGCGTACGCCTCCACGACCTTGCGGGCCGGCTCACCGAGCCAGAAGCCGAGCGCCACCCAGGTGCACTGGATGACCACCGCGCCGATGAAGTTGACGACCCAGAACTTCTTCCAGCTCATGCCGGCCATCGCGACCGTGGCGTAGATGACGGCGGCCGGGATCGGGATCGGGAGGTAGGTGATGAGCACCGCCGGCACCCCCCAGCGGCGGGCCAGCCGCTCGGCCCGGTCGGCGTTGCGCGCGGCCCGCTTCGAGCGGCCGCCCATCAGCTCGATCAGCCCGCGCCCCCACAGCCGTCCGGCCAGGAAGTAGATCCAGTCGAACTTGACGATGCTGAGGATGCCGAGGACCAGGCCCAGACCCCAGAGCGGGTTGTCGGTCACGCCGAGCACGACCAACGCCGAGCGCGAGCCCGTCAGGGCTGCCTGCAGCACCGGGTTGGCCACCACCAGGTAGGCCCGCAGGGGCAGCATGATGAGGCCGTAGACGCCGACCACCGCGATCCCGATCCAGCAGACCAGGTCGGCCCGACCGGGCTTGCCCTGCCAGGGCATCCGGGGGTCGTCCCACCACTCCTTCTCGGTCTCGCCGTCCTCGGTCGTCTCGGTGAACGGTTCCGTGCTGTGCTCGCGGTAGCCGGTCCCGGCCGCCGATGAGCTGCCCTCGGTCGCCGGAGCCTCCCGGCCGGGACTCGCCGAGGCGTCCGGGTCGGCGAGCTCGCGGTCCCGCTCGTCGCTCACCGCGTCCACCCGCTCTCTGCGCTCCGTCGGCGGATCCCCGCCGATCAGCCTCACACGGTAGTCGCCGCTCGGCGATCAGGGGCCGCGATCGCGTCGGCGCGCGCCGTACGTCTGGTTGAGTAGGCTGGCCTGGCACCTCCCCCCAGTGACGACGATCGAGGAACGCTGTGTTCGACACCCTGCAGGATCGCCTGGCGGCGACGTTCAAGAGCCTCCGCGGCAAGGGCCGCATCACCGAGGCCGACATCGACGAGACCGCTCGGGAGATCCGTCGCGCGCTGCTCGAGGCCGACGTCAACCTGGCCGTGGTCAAGGACTTCGTGGCCGCGGTCAAGGAGCGCGCCCGGGGTGCTGAGCTGCACGCAGCGCTGAACCCGGCCCAGCAGATCATCAAGATCGTCAACGACGAGCTGGTCACCATCCTGGGCGGGGAGACCCGTACCATCCGGTACGCGAAGCGGCCGCCGACGGTGATCATGCTCGCCGGCCTGCAGGGTGCGGGCAAGACGACGCTGGCCGGCAAGCTCGCGGTCTGGTTCAAGGGTCAGGGGCACTCGCCCCTGCTGGTCGCGGCCGACCTGCAGCGACCGAACGCCGTCAACCAGCTGCAGATCGTGGGACAGCGGGCGGGCGTGCACGTCTTCGCGCCGGAGCCGGGCAACGGGACCGGCGACCCCATCCAGGTCGCCCGGAGCTCGATCACCGAGGCCGAGCGCCGGCTCTACGACGTGGTCATCGTCGACACCGCGGGCCGGCTGGGCATCGACGCCGACCTGATGCAGCAGGCCGCCGACATCCGCGACGCCGTGCACCCCGACGAGGTGCTGTTCGTGGTCGACGCGATGATCGGTCAGGACGCGGTCAACACCGCCAACGCGTTCGCCGAGGGGGTCGGCTTCGACGGCGTCGTGCTGACCAAGCTCGACGGCGACGCCCGCGGCGGCGCCGCGCTGTCGATCGCCCGGGTGACCGGCAAGCCGATCATGTTCGCCTCCAACGGCGAGGGTCAGCGGGACTTCGACGTCTTCCATCCGGATCGGATGGCCAGCCGGATCCTCGGCATGGGCGACATGCTCACCCTGATCGAGCAGGCCGAGAAGACCTTCGACGCCGAGCAGTCGGCCAAGGCCGCCGCCAAGCTGACCGGTCAGGGCGGCGAGTTCGGTCTGGCGGACTTCCTGGCCCAGATGCAGATGGTGCGCAAGATGGGCCCGCTCTCCAAGATCTTCGGGATGCTCCCGGGGATGGGGGAGATGAAGGACCAGCTGAACAGCATCGACGAGAAGGAGGTCGACCGGCTCGAGGCGATCATCCACTCGATGACTCCGGCCGAGCGCGACAGCCCCAAGATCATCGACGGCTCCCGTCGGGCCCGGATCGCCAAGGGCTCCGGCACCCAGGTGAGCGAGGTCAACAACCTGGTCGACCGGTTCTTCGAGGCACGCAAGATGATGACGGCCATGGCCAGCGGCAAGATGCCCGGCATGCCCGGTCTCCCCGGTATGGGGGGTGGCCAGAAGAAGCAGCAGCCCAAGGCCAGGAAGAAGAACGCCCGGGGGGTCTCCGGCAACCCGGCCAAGCGCAACCAGCAGCCCGCGCCCGCCGCCGTGGACCCGGCCGCCGCCTTCGGCGTGCCGCAGAACATGGACCCGGCCGAGCTGCAGAAGGCGTTGGGCGACTTCCAGCTGCCGCCCGAGCTGACCAAGCGCCTCGGCAAGTAGCCGTCGGCGAACCCGCGGGACGGCGGCGTGCTCGGAGCAGAACGGCTGCACCTGCGCGGGGTCGTGCTGCCCGACGGGGTTCTCCGTGACGTCTGGGTCGTCGACGGACTGATCCGGTTGGATCCGGTCCGGGACGCGATCACGCTCGTCCGGCAGGGGTATCTGCTCCCGGGTCTGGTGGACGCCCACTGCCACGTCGGGCTGGAGTCCGACGGAGCGGTGCCGATCGAGGTGGCCGAACAGCACGCTCTGGCCGAGCGGGCCGCCGGGGCGCTGCTGCTCCGCGACGCCGGCAGCCCGGCTGGACACCCGCTGGATCGACGACCGGGTCGATCTGCCCCGTCTGATCCGCGCGGGTCGCCACATCGCGCGCCCGAAGCGCTATCTGCGCAACTACGGGGCCGAGGTCGAGCCGGCCGAGCTGGTGGCCGAGGTCGAGCGTCAGGCGGCCCGCGGTGACGGGTGGGTGAAGCTGGTCGGAGACTGGATCGACCGGGACGTGGGCGACCTGGCCCCGCTGTGGCCGGTCGAGGTGGCGCGAGCGGCGATCGATCGAGCCCATCAGCTCGGGGCCCGGGTGACCGCCCACGTGTTCGGGGAACAGGCGGTCGCCGAGCTGGTCGAGGCCGGGATCGACGGCATCGAGCACGGCACCGGCATCGACCCCGAGGTGATCGCGCTGATGGCCGAGCGGCAGGTCGCCCTGGTGCCGACCATGCTGCAGCTGGACAACTTCGAGCGTTACGCCGAGCAGGGTCAGGCGAGGTT
Source organism: uncultured Actinomycetota bacterium (assembly GCA_963794405.1). Taxonomy (GTDB): domain Bacteria; phylum Actinomycetota; class Actinomycetes; order Propionibacteriales; family Propionibacteriaceae; genus Microlunatus. The sequence goes on along the minus strand of CAWCDP010000009.1, from coordinate 90,050 downwards.
CCCGCGGTACGCGGCCCACATGCGCGCCCTCTACGCGCGCCGTCTGGACACCTTCGCCGCCGCGCACGACGCCGGTGTGCCGATCTACGCCGGCACCGACGCGGGTGGCTATCTGCCGCACGGCCTGGTGGCCCAGGAGATCGCTGCGCTGGCCGCGATCCTCGGGCCGGAGGGGGCACTGGCCGCCGGTTCCTGGGCCGCGCGCGCCTGGCTCGGGCGCCCGGACACCCTGGTGGACGGCACGCCCGCGGACCTGATCGTGCTCGACGATGATCCGCGCCGCGACCTGACGGTGCTGCGGGCGCCCCGCTTCGTCATCCTGCGCGGGCGGGTCGTCGAGTCCCGCGCGTCAAAGTCAGCTCGACCAGGGCTGTAAGACCTCGACACGCCGCTCGGGCCGACGGTCGAGCTGACTTTTCCGCAGGCTGACCGGGAGACCGCTCGCCTTGGGTCTGCGTGGTGGGATGGGTGCGTCATGTTCGCGACCTTCCCCGCCGCCACCCGCCGCCTGCTCCTCCTCTCGCTCGCCTGCGTCTGCACGCTGCTGCTCGGGGTCGGACCGGTCGTGGCGCCCGCGTACGCCGACGACGCCCCGGTCACCGAGATCACCCTGCGGACACCCGGCACCCCGGAACCCGGCGGCGAGCCGGTCACCCTGGACACCTCGCTCTGGACCACCGACCCCGGCGTGCCGAAGCCGGCCATCGTGCTGGCCCACGGCTTCGGCGGCACCAAGGCCGACGCCGCGCAGATCGCCGCCACCCTGGCCAGGACCGGCTACACCGTCCTCACCTACACCGCCCGCGGGTTCGGCGACTCGGGCGGACTCATCCACCTGGGCAACCCCTCGTACGAGGGCCGGGATGCGGTCCGGGTGGTCGATGAGGCCGCCGCCCGACCGGAGGTGGCCAAGACCGACGGTGACCCGGTGATCGGGTTCGCCGGCGCCTCGTACGGGGGTGCGGCGGCCCTGATGGCGGCCGGGCTCGACCCCCGGGTGGACGCCGTCGTGTCCGCGTTCACCTGGCACAGCCTGACCCAGGCCCTGGTGCCGCAGCACACGGTGCGCGGCGCCGGCGCGTCGTTGGCGGACGTGACGCCCACCGACGAGGTCGGGGTGTTCAAGCAGCGCTGGGCCGGGTTGTTCTTCCTGAGCGGGCTGCAGGGCGGTGCGGGTCAGGGCGGTGCGGGTCAGGGCGGTGCGGGCCAGTCCAGCGGGCAGGGATCGCAGCTGTGCGGCCGGTTCGCCGCCGACATCTGCCAGGAGTACCTGCAGACCGCGCTCACCGGCGAACCGTCCCCGGGACTGCTCAACCTGCTCGACCGCTCCTCGATGCAGCGGGTGCTGCCGTCGATCACGGCGCCGACCCTGATCGTGCAGGGCGAGGACGACACCCTGTTCACGCTGGACCAGGCCGACGCCAACTTCCGTGGGCTGCCCGCGACCACCCCGGCCGCGATGGCCTGGGTGCAGGGCGGACACGACGGGGGCATCGACCTGGAAGCGCTGCTGCCGCAGTGGCAGTCCTGGTTCGACCGCTACCTGCGCGACGACCGGTCCGCCCCGACGCCCCCGACCTTCAGCGCCGCCGTGCCCAGCACCGCCCTGGTCGGTCGGGACCAGGGTCGCGACCAGAGTCGCGACCAGCCGACCACCATCACCGCCGCCGACTACCCGGGGCGGACCGGCGGCGCCGTCGAGCAGGTCACCCAGCGGCTCGACGGTGCGCAGCAGCAGGTGGTGTCGCCGCCCGGCGGCGTGCCCACGGCGATGACCAGCCTGCCCGGTGGCTCCGAGGCCGTGGCGGGGGCCGCCGCCGTGGCGGCCTACCCCCTGGCCGTGCTGCCCGGCCAGTCCGCCGTCTTCACCTCGGAGGTGCTGGAGGTCCCCCAGACCCTGCTGGGCAGTGGCCGGATCCGGCTGGACGTGACCCCGTCGACGACCAGCGTGACCCTCTTCGTGTCGCTCTGGGACCTGGGCCCGGACACCACCCCGGTCAGCCCGACCCCGGGCGCGGGCCCCGGTGCCGGATCGGGCGCCGGACCGGGTGCCGGCCAGGGGCAGGCGGGCGGGAGCCCTCAGACCGCGGTGCTGCCGCAGTCCGTCGTGGCCCCGGTGCACCTGGTCGGGCTCACCCCGGATCAGCCCACCACCGTCGAGGTGGCACTGCCGGCGGTCGCCCATCAGGTGCCGGTCGGGCACCGGCTGCGGGTGGTCGTGTCCAGCACGGACCAGGCGTACGCGAACCCCAAGGCCGGAGCGGTCTACGGGATCGCGGTGGCCGGAGCGGCCGAGCTGACCCTGCCCCGGCTACCGAGCGCGCAGGTCGTGCCCCAGACCCTCGACGTCCCGCTGCCGCTGCTGCTGGTGGTGTCGGCCCTGGTCGTGCTGGCGATCGTCGGTGCGCTGCTGCTGGGCCGTCGGGAGCGGGCGGGCGCTGTGCGCGAGGAGCTGCGAGCAGTGCCGCTGGTCGTCGAGGGCTTGGAGAAGACGTACGCCGACGGGTTGCGCGCGGTCGACGGGGTCTCCTTCCGCGCCGAGCCCGGACAGGTGGTCGGGCTGCTCGGTCCCAACGGGGCGGGCAAGACGACGGTGATGCGGATGCTCGTGGGCCTCATCCGGCCGGACGAGGGCACGGTGTTCGTGCACGGCGAAGCGGTCAGCGAGGGTGCCGAGGTGCTGCGCGACGTCGGCGCCTTCATCGAGGGCCCGGGCTTCCTGCCGCACCTGACCGGCCGGCAGAACCTGGACGCCTACTGGGAGGTCACCGGCCGGCCGATCGAGGAGGCGCAGCTGGACGAGGCGCTGGCCGTGGCCGGTCTGGGCGCAGCCCTCGACCGCCGGGTCCGCGCCTACAGTCAGGGCATGCGGCAGCGGCTCGGCATCGCCCAGGCCATGCTCGGCCAGCCGCCGCTGCTGCTGCTCGACGAGCCGACCAACGGGCTCGACCCGCCCCAGATCAACGCCATGCGTGCGGTGCTGCGGGACTACGCGGCGACGGGGCGGACGGTGGTGGTGTCGAGTCACCTGCTCGGCGAGGTCGAGCAGACCTGCACCCACGTGGTGATGATGTCCGGCGGACGGGTGGTGCTCACCGGCTCCGTCGACGAGCTGACCCGGGGTCGCACCGTGTCGCTGGAACAGGTCTTCCTCGACTCGCTGGCCGGCGCCGGGCGATGAGCACGACCGCGCCGGCTCCCGCGCACACCCGACCGTTGCCGCTCCGGGCCGAGATCGTCCGGCAGCTGCGGCGACGCCGCACGCTCGGGGTGCTGGTCGTGCTGGTGGCCCTGCCCCTGATCCTGATCGCCGCTTTCGCCCTGGCCGGGGACGGCGGCGGTCCCGGCCCGCGGTCGTTCGTGGACCTGGGGCAGGAGAGCGGCGCGAACCTGACCGTGTTCGCCCTGTTCGCCTCGACCGGCTTCCTGATCATCGTGGTGGTCGCCCTGTTCGCCGGCGACTCGGTGCCGACCGAGGCCTCCTGGTCCAGCCTGCGCTATCTCCTCGCCGCCCCCGTGCCCCGGACCCGGTTGATCCGCCAGAAGCTCATCACGGCCGCGATCTTCTCCACCGCGGCGCTGATCTTCCTGCCCGTGTGGTCCCTGCTGGTGGGTGGCATCGCGTACGGGTTCGGCCCCTACATCGGGCCGACCGGGGAGCAGATCGGCTGGCCGGCCTTCGCCGGGCGGCTCGCGATCATCGTGGTCTACCTGCTGCTCAGCCAGCTGGTCGTGGCCGCCCTGGCCTTCGCGTTCGGGGTCTGGACCGACGCCCCGCTGGGCGCGGTCGGCGGCGCGGTGGTGATCATGATCGTGATGGCGATCCTGGACACCATCTCCGCTCTGGGGGACCTGCGGCAGGCGCTCCCCGGCCACTACGCGTACGCCTGGTCCGACGCCCTGGCGACCCGGATCGACCCCTCCGACATGATCAACGGCGTGCTCTGGTCGGTCGGCTACGCGATCGTCGTGACCGGAGCCGCCGTCTGGCACTTCCTGCGCAAGGACATCACCAGCTGATCTCGGTGGGGCACCCGGGGATCGCCGGCTGTCGGTGCCATCACGGCCGTGCGGGCCCTCGCCGGTCAGGAGGCGGGCAGGCGCCGCAGGTCGAACGGCTCGCCCGGGGCCAGGACCTTGATCCGATCGGGGTCGACGACCCGATCGGTCAGGGAGGCCGGATCGGCGTTGAACGGGGCGAAGTCCGGTGCGTCGACGCAGCCCCAGTGATAGAGCAGCAGCGGGGTGCGGGGGTAGGCGTTCGCCATCGCGATCGCCCCGTCCAGGCCGAAGTGCCACTCGCTGTCGGAGAAGTCGAACAGCATCGCGTCCGGCGTGGGCATCTGCAGGTGGTGCTCGGGGATGAGGCGCGAGTCGCCCGGCGCCCACAGCGTGCCGTCGGGGGTGGTGAGCCAGAAACCGCAGCAGTCCTCCTGTCGGAAGACCCGATCGGCGGCGCCGGGGGAGTCGTTCTGCCAGGCGTGGTCCGCCGGCGTCGTCTCCACCTCCAGGGGACCGACGGTGAAACGGTCCCCGATGTCGTGCCCGGCGGAGGGGAGGTGCTCGGCCCGCATCAGGGTGTCGACGTAGCGGGTGGAGTGGAAGGCGGCGGTCACCGGTGCCAGCTGTCGACAGGTCGGCACGCTGTAGTGGTCGTTGTCGCTGTGGGTCACCAGCACCGCGTCCAGCTTCGGCACCGCCTCGGCCGCGATCGGGTAGTCGATCAGCACCGGCATGTCGAACCCGCCGAGCAGCGGGTCGATCATCACGGTGGTGCCGCGCGAGTTGAGCAGGAACCCGGCCATGCCGAGCCAGCGCAGGACCGTGCCGTCCTGCGGGCCGAAGGCCTCGGCGTCGAAGGGCTGCGTCCGAGGTGCCTGGGCCTGCTGCATGCAGGCATCCTGCCAGCCGATCCCGCGTCACGGCGTCCGGCCTCGGCCCCTGGGTCTTCACCTCCGACGCCGAGGACCAACGGTAAGAACCGGAACCGCTCACCCGTGAGCGATCGCCAACCCGAAGGCGCCGCGGGCGTTTCGGTCTCCGGATTCGTCCGTGCCGCGTGTTCTGCTGAAACGACATGCGTACGAAACGGAGAAACCCATGAAGCAGTCCCTCTCGCGTCGCAGCCTGTTCCTCCGAGCAGGTGGGGTCGCGGCGCTCGCCGTCGCCGGTCCGGCCGGGCTGACCGGCTGTGGCAACGACACCAGCGCTCTCAGCGGCAACCAGACCGACGTCAGCGGCTACGACCAGATCATCGCCGGCGGGCCGGTGGCCGACGACGCAGCCATCCAGGCGAGCCCGTGGGCCGCGAAGGTCAAGGAGGCCGGCTCGCTGAAGATGGGCGGCTCCGACGCCGGTCCGCTGTTCAGCATGAAGGACCCGGCCACCGGCAAGCTGACCGGCTTCGACGCCGGCCTGGCGCAGCTGCTGTCGCACTACATCACCGGCAAGGCCGACGGGCCGATCGCGCTCACCATCAGCACCGTGGACACCCGCGAGACGCTGGTCGAGAACGGCACCGTGGACGTGGTCGTGGCCACCTACTCGATCACCCCGGAACGGGCGAAGAAGGTGGCGTTCGCGGGCCCCTACTACCGCTCCGGCGACGCCGTGATGATCAAGACCGACACCACCGGCATCGAGGGGGTCCAGGACCTGGACGGGAAGAAGGTCGCCACCCAGCAGGGGTCGACCGCCGCCGACCGGATCGCGAAGGTGGCCCCCGGCGCCGCGGTGAGCCTGTTCCCCGACGACGCGCAGTGTCTGGCGGCTCTCAAGACGGATCGGGTGGACGCGTACGTGCTGGACCAGGGCATCCTGATCTCCAACGCCAGCACCGACGAGACGCTGAAGGTGGTGGGGGAGCCGTTCTCCGACGACTACTACGGCATCGGCCTCACCCGCGACGACCCGACGGCGAAGCAGTTCGTGGACCAGTTCCTGACCACCATCTTCGAGAACGGCGCCTGGCTGAAGATGTGGCAGGCGACCATCGGCACGGTCGTCAAGGGCGAGCAGCCCACGCCGCCCGAGATCGGCTCCGCCCCGGGGTCCTGAGCCGTGGGTGAGCTGCTGGGCGACAACCTCGCGGCGCTCTGGCGCGGCATCGTCACGACGCTGGCGATCACCGCGATGGCGTTCGCCGGAGCGGTGGTCGTCGGCGTCCTGGTGGCGGTGTTCCGGGTCAGCCCCGTCCCGCCGCTGCGCGCGCTGGGCGCGGTGTACGTCGAGCTGTTCCGCAACATCCCGTTGTTGAGCCTGCTCATCCTGACCGCGTACGGGCTGCCGTACGTCGGCGTCGACCTCTCGCTGTTCACCACCGCCGTGGTCTGCCTGACCCTGGTCTCCGCCTCGTTCGCCTGCGAGGCCGTCCGGGCTGGGATCAACGGGGTCCCGGTCGGCCAGGCCGAGGCGGCACGGGCGATCGGCATGTCGTTCGGCCAGTCGCTGAGCACCGTGATCCTGCCCCAGGCGCTCCGCACCATGGTCCAGCCCCTGGTCAACATCTTCATCGGGGTGCTGCTCGGCTCGTCCATGGCGGCGGCCGTGGCAGTCCCCGAGCTGACCTACACCGCTCAGCAGATCGGCAACCAGACCGCCGAGTCGATGCTGCTGTTCGTGATCAGCGCGGCCGTCTACATCTTCATCGCCCTCCTGGGCGGCGCCACCGGATCGGTGCTGGAATCCCGGCTGGCGGTGCGACGATGAGCCGCCCGGTCGCCACCCGGGTGCTGTTCGACGAGCCGGGTCCGCGGGGTCGGGCCCGGATCCGGCTGCTGACCGTGCTGATCTGCCTGGTCGTCGCCGCGGTGCTGGCCTGGTCGTACCTGTCGCTGTCGGCCAGCGGTGAGCTGGCCTGGCCCAAGTGGAAGCCGTTCGTGCAGCAGTGGGCCGTCTGGTTCCTGCTGGCCGGACTTCGCGGCACGCTGCTGGTGACGGTGATCGCGGCGGCCGTCTCGTTCCCGCTCGGGACGCTGCTGGCCGTCGGTCGGGCCGGTGACGTGCGGCTGGTGCGGTGGCTCTGCACGCTCTACATCGAGGTCTTCCGCTCGGTGCCGACCCTGCTGCTGGTGTACGTGTTCCTCTTCGCCCTGCCGGGTCTCGGGCTGAACCTGCCCATCGCCGGCAAGCTGATCGTGCCGATCATCCTGATCAACGCCGCGGTGATCGCCGAGATCGTCCGGGCCGGCATCAGGGCGCTGGACCGGGGCCAGGGCGAAGCCGCGGCGGCGATCGGGTTGACCCGCGCCCAGTCCATGCGGCTGGTAATGCTGCCGCAGGCGATCAGGCTGGTGGTCCCGTCGCTGGTCACCCAGCTGGTCGCCATCGTCAAGGACTCGACGATCGGGTACGTGGTCTCGTACCCGGAGCTGATGAAGCAGGCCAACACCCTGGCCAACAACACCAAGCTGCTGTTGCAGGCGTTCGTGGTGGTGAGCCTGATCTACGTGGCGATCAACTTCGCCCTCACCCGGCTCGCCGTGGCCCTGGAGGCCCGGATCGGTCGGGCGGGATCCGGTCGCGGCGGACGCACCGAACCGGTGGCCGAGCAGGTCGAGCTGCCGTCGGTGGTCGCCCCCCGCTAGGGACGCGTTTCCCGCCCTCAGGCCCGCTCAGATGAGGTGCCGACCGAAGAACGACTCGATCCGACCCCAGGCGTGGGCGGCGGCCTCCGGATCGGGGCCGACGTGGGCGATCTTCATCAGCGGTCGGGCCAGCACCGGTCCGACCGGTGCGTCGTTGAGGAACGAGTGACCGGCGGTTCGATAGATCTTCAGGTCGTAGTCGATGCCCTGGCCGTCCAACGCGGCGGCCAGCTTGGGCACGGCGGCGCTCATCCGGTCCTTGGCTCCGTAGCTGCCCACGATCGGGCAGGACCCGCGCAGCACCTGGTCGACGTCGTCGGGGATCATCCCGTAGTTCACCGAGGCGGCGTCGAAGCCGTCGGGGGCCACCACCAGAGCGAAGCCACCGCCCATGCAGAACCCGATGACCCCGACCTTGCCGCTGCACTCCCGCTGCTGGCTGACCCACTCCCTGGTCTGCGAGATCACCTCGAACGGACGTCCCTGCCGGGCGGTCAGCGCCTGGAAGGCCCGCTTCATGCAGCCGAACCGCGAGCCCTCGCCGAGCAGATCGGGGGCGACGACGAGATAGCCGGCCGAGGCCAGCCGCTCGGCCTGCCGGCGGAGCACGTCGTTGATGCCGAACACCTCGTGCAGCATGACCACGCCCGGCCAGCGACCGGCCCCCGCCGGACGGCTGACCACCGCCAACCGGTCGCCGACGGTCACGTCCTCGGTCTGGGTCTCCATGGCGGCACCGTACGCCGAGTCGTCCCGGGGCCGGAGGAAGCCCGCACCCGACTGTGTCCTGGCTTCGTCGGGCCCGGGGGAGGCTTTCAGGGTCCGGCATTCCGTCGAATGGCGGAGAATGCGGCAGAATCGGGGACGCCGGGCCGAAGAAGCCGTCGAGTGACGGAATGTTCCGCACCGAATGTTCCGCACACCAGATGTTCCGCGCCAGATGTTCCGCGCCAGACGACGGCTCGAGCGCCACGAGTTCGTCGGTTTCGTCTCCCCGCCCGGTGTCTGGCAGAATGGGCTGCGCTTCTGTGTCGTGTGGTGCCCTCTCATCGCCGTACGGCACGGATCCACCCGATTCCGCCGGACGGTGTCCCACGCCGAAACCGCGGCATCACCCGTACTGACTGGGTCTTCAGCCCAGGCACACCACACAGGAGTATCCACACACGTGGCTGTCAAGATTCGTCTCAAGCGTCTGGGCAAGATCCGGTCGCCGCACTACCGCATCGTCGTCGCCGACTCCCGCACCAAGCGGGATGGTCGCGCGATCGAGGAGATCGGCAAGTACCACCCCAAGAACGACCCGTCGGTGATCGAGGTCGACTCCGAGCGCGCGCAGTACTGGCTCTCCGTCGGCGCGCAGCCGACCGAGGCCGTGGTCGCGCTGTTCAAGCGGACCGGTGACTGGCAGAAGCACTCCGGCGACACCTCGCCCTCCGGCGTCGAGCCGCAGAAGGCGAAGAAGGACAAGCTCGAGGCCTTCAACATCGCCCTGGCCGAGGCCGGCAACGAGCCCAAGACCTCCGCCATCTCGACCAAGAAGTCGAGCAAGGAGACGGCCGAGCCCGAGGCCGCCGCCGAGCCCAGCGAGGCCTGAGCATGTTGGACGACGCCCTCGAGCACCTGGTGCGCGGCATCGTCTCGCACCCCGACGAGGTCCGGGTCCGGGACAAGCAGCTGCGCCAGGGACGGATGCTCGAGGTGCGGGTGAACCCGTCGGACATCGGCAAGGTGATCGGCCGGTCCGGCCGCACGGCCACGGCTCTGCGGACCGTGGTGGGTGCACTCGCCGGCGGTCAGTCGGTCCGGGTCGACTTCGTCGACGTGGACAAGCCCGAGCGTCGCGGACCGCGTCGCTGAGCCCAGCGGCACATCATCACGTGACCCGTCCGCCCCGGAACCTGTTGGGTCCGGGGCGGTCGCACGTCCGGGCGCCTCCACCCAGCCCGCGGGTCGCGGGAGGGCCCGATCCGGCCAGATCCCGAAGGAGAGCTGTGAGTGACACCGTCGAGGTGATCGTCGGCGTCGTCGGTCGAGCGCACGGGATCAAGGGCGAGACCGGCATCGACGTCCGCACCGACGAGCCCGAGCGACGCTTCATCCCGGGCGCCGTGCTCCGTCGGGAGGGCGGCGGTGCCGAGCTCGTGGTGGAGTCGGCCCGCGACCACAGCGGACGACTGCTCATCCGCTTCCTGGGCTACCCCGATCGCACGGCCGTCGAGACCCTGCGGGGGACGGTGCTGGTGGTCGACGTCGACGCCTCGCAGCGACCCGACGACGAGGAGGAGTACTACGACCGCCAGCTGACCGGTCTGCGGGTGCTGGACGCCGCCGGAGCCGAGGTCGGCCGCGTCACCGACGTCATCCACCTGCCCGAGCAGGACCTGCTCCAGCTCCGCACGGACGGGGGCACGCGGCTGGTGCCCTTCGTCCGGGCCCTGGTGCCCGAGGTCGACCTCGCCGCCGGCACCGTACGGCTGGCCGATGTGCCGGGACTGCTGACCGATCTGGACGAGTCGCCGCCGGGGGCGAGCGCATCCGACCCGGCATCGAACGGGCCGGCCTGATGCGGCTCGACGTCGTCACGCTGTTCCCCGACTACCTGGCGCCACTGAGCCTGTCCCTGGTCGGCCGGGCGATCGAGCGCGGCACGGTCGAGCTCGGAGTCCACGACCTGCGGGACTGGACCCATGACCGGCACCGGACGGTCGACGACACCCCGTACGGCGGTGGCGCCGGCATGGTGATGAGACCCGAGCCGTGGGGGGAGTGCCTGGACACGCTGGTGCCCGAGCCGACCCCGGGCGACGACGGACCGCGGTTGATCGTGTTCACCCCGTCCGGTCGGCGGTTCGACCAGTCGCTCGCCGACGAGCTCGCGGGTGAGGAGCACCTGATCCTGGCCTGTGGCCGCTACGAGGGCATCGACGCCCGGGTCGTCCCGTACGCCCGAACGCGGCTCCGGGTCGACGAGGTCAGCCTCGGCGACTACGTCCTGAACGGTGGCGAGGCTGCCGCCCTGGTGGTGATCGAGGCGGTCGTCCGCCTGCTGCCCGGCGTGATCGGCAACCCGGAGTCCCTGGCGGAGGAGTCCCACTCCGCCGGCCACGACCGGCTGCTGGAGTACCCGATCTACACCAAACCGCCCTCCTGGCGCGGTCTGGACGTGCCCGAGGTGCTGTTCTCCGGCCACCACAGCCAGATCGCGGCCTGGCGCCGTGACCGGGCGCTGGAGCTCACCCGGGACCGCCGGCCCGATCTGCTGCCGCCGTCGACCGGTCCCAGTGAGGTGGTCGTCGGTCCGGCCGTGGCCGCCGATGCCGGTGAGCTGTTGACCCTGCAGCGGGCCGCGTACGTGCAGGAGGGTCGCCTGCACGACTCGTTCGACTTCCCACCGCTGACCGACGAGCTGGCCGACGTCGAGCAGCTCATCGCCGACACCACCTGCCTGGTGGCCCGGCGGGACGGACGTCTGGTCGGATCGGTGTTCGGGCGGCGCGAGGCGGACGGCAGCTGGTTCATCGGCCGGTTGATGGTGGCGCCGGATCTGCAGGGCACCGGTCTCGGTCGTCGGCTGCTCGCTCTGATCGAGGACGCCGCTCCGCCGGCCACCCCCCGGTCGGTGCTGGTCACCGGCGCCCGGAGTGAGTTCAACCAGGCGTTCTACCGCCGTCGCGGCTACGTGGTCCTGGCCGAGGAGATCCGGGGCTCGGTGCCGATCGTCGTGATGGAGCGGCTGCGCAGCACGACGTCCTGACCGGAGACCGGAGGCGGTGCGCACGATCCGCAGCTCGGTCCACCCGCGCCGCATCGACGAAGAGTGCGGCCGGCGTGTGGCCGACGCCACAGCATCGGGTGCAACCGCCGGACCCGCGGTGTGAGATCGGCCACCAGACCCGGATCGCGCCCGCAGAAAACACCAGTGAGCAGGGTGGCCTTACCTGTGTTGAGCGGCCGAATGGATCTAGGGTGACCACGTGGCGACTACCTCCCTGACCCGGTCGCAGCAGGCGGCTCGGTCGACTGTGGCGATGAAGGCCCTGATGGCCGTCAGCGGGTTGATCATGATCGGCTACCTGCTGGCGCACATGTACGGCAACCTCAAGGTCTTCTCGGGCCAGATGGCCTTCGACGACTACGCCCACCACCTGCGCGTGCTCGGCGAGCCGATCCTGCCGTACGGGGGTGCGCTCTGGATCATCCGGATCGTGCTGCTCGTCGCCGTGGTCGCCCACGCGTACTCGGCGATCGTGCTGTGGCGTCGGGACCGGGCGGCCCGCGGCGGCACGAGCCGCTACGCGAGCAGCCGGGCCAAGCGGGGCATCCAGCGGTCCTACGCCTCCTTCACCCTGCGGTGGGGCGGCATCATCATCATCCTGTTCGTGATCTACCACCTGATGCACCTCACCTGGAACATCTCCGCCCCCGGCGGTGCCTCGGCCAGCCCGTACCTGCGCCTGGTCAACGGCTTCCAGATCTGGTGGCTGGTGCTCGCCTACACGATCGCGATGCTGGCGGTCGGTCTGCACCTGCGCCACGGCGTCTGGAGCGCCCTGACGACGCTCGGGGCGAACACCGGCGCGAACGCCCGGCGTCGGCTCAACCTGCTCGCCTACGCGGCCGCGATCGTGATCACCGGTGGGTTCCTCCTCATTCCCTTCTCGATCCTGTTCGGAGTGGTCAGCTGATGAGTGACACGATCAACTCGGTCGACGCGGACTCGGTCTACACCGAGGGCGCCCCGATCGCCGACACCAAGGCCCCCGCCGGCCCCATCGAGAAGCGCTGGGACGAGCGCCGCTTCAACGCCAAGCTGGTCAACCCGGCCAACCGCCGCAAGCTCTCGGTGATCATCGTCGGCACCGGCCTGGCCGGCGCCTCGGCGGCCGCCACCCTGGGCGAGGCCGGCTACCAGGTGACCAGCTTCTGCTACCAGGACTCGCCCCGTCGGGCCCACTCGATCGCGGCCCAGGGCGGGATCAACGCGGCGAAGAACTACCGCAACGACGGCGACTCGATCTACCGGCTCTTCTACGACACGGTGAAGGGCGGCGACTTCCGCGCCCGCGAGTCCAACGTCTACCGGCTGGCCCAGACCAGCGTGGAGATCATCGACCAGTGCGTGGCCCAGGGCGTCCCGTTCGCCCGGGAGTACGGCGGTCTGCTGGACAACCGCTCCTTCGGCGGGGTGCAGGTGTCCCGCACCTTCTACGCCCGCGGTCAGACGGGCCAGCAGCTGCTGATCGGCGCCTACCAGGCCCTGGAGCGCCAGATCGCTGCCGGCACGGTGAAGATGCACACCCGGCACGAGATGCTCGAGCTGATCGTGGTCGACGACAAGGCCCGCGGCGTGGTCATCCGGGACATGGTGACCGGGGAGATCGAGACCCACTACGCCGACGCCGTGGTGCTGGCCACCGGCGGCTACGGGAACGTGTTCTTCCTGTCCACCAACGCGATGGGCTGCAACGTCACCGCCACCTGGCGGGCGCACCGCAAGGGCGCGTACTTCGCGAACCCCTGCTACACCCAGATCCATCCCACCTGCATCCCGGTGTCGGGGGAGTACCAGTCCAAGCTGACGCTGATGAGCGAGTCGCTCCGCAACGACGGCCGCATCTGGGTGCCGAAGTCGGGCGAGGACAAGCGCCCCGCCCCGGACATCCCCGAGGCCGACCGCGACTACTACCTGGAGCGGATCTACCCGTCCTTCGGCAACCTGGTGCCCCGTGACATCGCGTCCCGGGCCGCCAAGAACGTCTGCGACGAGGGACGCGGGGTGGGTCCGGGCGGGCTCGGTGTCTACCTCGACTTCGCGGACGCGATCGGTCGGCTCGGTCGCAAGGCCGTCGAGGCCAAGTACGGCAACCTCTTCGACATGTACGCCCAGATCACCGGCGAGAACCCGTACGAGACGCCGATGCGGATCTACCCGGCCGTGCACTACACGATGGGCGGGCTGTGGGTCGACTACGACCTGCAGTCCTCGATCCCCGGGCTGTACGTCACCGGCGAGGCCAACTTCTCCGATCACGGTGCCAACCGGCTCGGCGCGAGTGCGCTGATGCAGGGTCTGGCCGACGGCTACTTCGTGCTGCCGAACACGATCAACGACTACCTGGCGGCGGGTCCGTTCGAGAAGGTCGACGACTCGCACCCGGCGGCGCAGGAGGCGGTGGCCTCGGTCAAGGGCCGGATCGAGAAGTTCCTGTCCATCAACGGATCCCGGACTGTCGACTCCTTCCACAAGGAGCTCGGCCACATCATGTGGGACTACTGCGGGATGGAGCGGACCGAGGAGGGCCTGCGCAAGGCGATCACCCGGATCCGCGAGCTCAAGCAGGAGTTCTGGTCCGACGTGCGGGTGCTGGGCACCAACGAGGAGCTCAACCAGGCGCTGGAGCGGGCCGGCCGTGTGGCCGACTTCATAGAGCTCGGCGAGCTGATGTGCATCGATGCGCTGGTTCGTCGCGAATCATGTGGTGGGCACTTCCGGGCGGAGTCGCAGACCGAGGACGGCGAGGCGTTGCGGAACGACGACGAGTTCGCCCACGTGTCGGCCTGGGAGTTCGGCGGCGAGGACGCCAAACCCATCCTGCACAAGGAACCCCTGGTGTACGAGTACGTCGAGCTGAAGCAGCGGAGCTACAAGTGACCTATCTGTTGATCAAGTCGGAGGTTCCCGCGTGAACATCACTGTTCGTGTCTGGCGTCAGTCCGGACCCGAAGCCGCCGGCAAGATGGTCTCCTACGACGTGCCGGACGTGAGCGAGCACATGTCGTTCCTGGAGATGCTCGACGTGCTCAACGAGCGGCTCACCATGGAGGGCTCGGATCCGATCGCGTTCGACCACGACTGCCGCGAGGGCATCTGCGGCGCGTGTGGCGTGGTGATCAACGGTGCCGCGCACGGTCGGGCGGACTCCGCGGTGCCGACCACCACCTGCCAGCTGCACATGCGCTCCTTCTCCGACGGCGACACCATCGACGTCGAGCCCTGGCGGGCGGAGCCGTTCCCGATCGTCAAGGACCTGGTGGTCGACCGCGGGGCCTTCGACCGGATCATCCAGGCCGGAGGCTACATCTCCGCACCGACCGGCAGCGCCACCGAGGCCAACGGGACCCCGGTCCCGAAAGCCGCCGCTGATCACGCCTTCGACGCGGCCACCTGCATCGGCTGCGGCGCGTGCGTCGCGGCGTGTCCGAACGGCTCGGCGATGCTGTTCACCGCGGCCAAGGTCACCCACCTCGGCCTGCTGCCGCAGGGTCAGCCCGAGCGGAAGTCGCGCGTCGTCGGCATGGTCGCCACGCATGACGAAGAGGGCTTCGGCGGCTGCACCAACATCGGCGAGTGCACAGCCGTCTGTCCGAAGGGCATCCCCTTCGAGACCATCTCCCGGCTCAACCGGGATCTGCTCGGAGCGATGCTCAACCCGCAGACCTGACGGCTACGCGGCGAGCTTGGTGGCACTCTCCCCGATCAGGATCACGACCGGGTGGATGAAGTCGCCGTCGCTGGTGTCGAACGTGCCGGGCGTGTCCTCGCCCCAGCTCAGGCTGATGGTGACCATCAGCCGGTCCTTGACCTGGGTCACTCCCGCGGTCTCCCAGTAGAGGAGCTCCGCGTTGGTCGCGCCGGGCTTGGCGTACGCCACCATGCCGGCATCGGCCTGGCCCCCGTCGATGTTGATCGCGGTCGGCTTGAGACTCTGCCCGGTGTCGACGGAGTAGCCCTTCTCGGACAGGGTGGCTGGGCACGCCTTGATCCAGGTCACGTAGAGCGATCGGGCTGCCTTCGCCGCTCCCTCGTCGGGGAACTGGAGGGCCTGGGTGTAGATGATCGGCTGGTTCTTCAACGGGCTCTTCGGATACGGATCGAGCTCTTTGTCGGTGACCGTGTAACCGAAGTTGCGGGTGACCATCGCCGTGCGCCCCCAGGGAAGCCAGACCGTCGTCGGGCAGGCAGACGTAGCTCTCGTTGGTGGGCCGGCCCACACCTTCGGGCATCTCCACCGGGGCCTGGTAGGCGGGATCGAGATAGATGTTGTCCGTCGTCAGCAGGTTGGCCGCGGTCACCGTACGGGACGGCGCGCTCGGCGACGTGCTGGCGGAGGCACCGCCGCTGGCGTCCTGGCCGGGAGTGGAGGAGGCCGAGGTGCCCGGGCTGCTGCCACCGTCGGGGGGCGTGGTGGCCCCGGGGGTGCCGCAGCCGGCCAGCACGACCGCGGCGAGGACGCTCGCCACCGCAGACGCCCGCCGGGCGGGGGAGTGGTCGGCCATGGAGCGTCCTCTCGTCGATGTGCTCACACCAGGATGCCCCTCGGGCCCTCCGGTGGGTCCATCTTCGTCCCGTACGGGTGCTCCGGTGCGCAGGATCGCGGACCAGCGTGTCCGACGAAAAGGGGTTTGAACCGGCGCGGCCGATCCGACTAGCCTGGTGGTGTTCCCGTCGAGAGGTTGACGCCCGTGTCCCTGTGAGTCGCTGACCAGCCGAGCAGTGTCGTGTCCGAGTCGGACCCGCTGCTCTCCCGTCATCTGATTCCAGGAGCACCATGCCGTCCCTCGTCTGTCATCACCTCGGCTTCGACTGGCCCAACGGTGAGCCGGTCTTCGCCGGTCTCGACGCCGCCTTCCCCGACGGGGTCACCGGCCTGGTCGGTCGCAACGGCACCGGCAAGTCCACCCTGTTGCGCATCCTGGCCGGAGAGCTGACGCCGACGGCCGGTTCGGTGTCGGGTCCGGAGCGGGTCGCGTACCTGCCGCAGCAGCTGGTCCTGCAGGCCGACCGCACCATCGCGGACGTGCTCGGCGTGGAGGCGCGACTGCGGGCTCTGGACCGGGTGACCGCCGGTGCCGGGACGCCCGAGGACTTCGAGGCGATCGGGGACCGCTGGGACGTCGAGGGCGAGATGATCGCCACCATCGAGCGGCTGGGCTTCGCCGATCTCGACCCGAGCCACCGGATCGGCACGGTCTCCGGTGGGGAGGCGGTGCTGCTCGCCCTGGCCGGTCTGCTGCTGGGCGAACCCGACGTGCTGCTGCTCGACGAGCCGACCAACAACCTGGATCGCCGGGCGCGCGGGCTGCTGACCGACGCCGTACGGCGGTGGCGCGGCCCCGTCATCCTGGTCAGCCACGACCGCGAGCTGCTGGAGACCGTGGACGACATCGCCGAGCTCCGGGACGGTGAGCTCCGGGTGTTCGGCGGCACCTACTCCGCCTACGTCGAGGCGCTCGCGGTCGAGCAGGAAGCGGTCCAGCGGGCGGTGCGCAGCGCGGAGGGCGACCTCAAGCGCCAGCAGCGGGAGCTGGTGGAGATGCGGATCAAGCTCGACCGGCGACAGCGGTTCGCGAAGTCCCAGGCCGGCAACATCCCGCCGATCGTGGCCGGGGCCAAGAAGCGGGCCGCCCAGGTGTCGGCCGGCAAGCTGCAGGGCGGGCACGAAGGGGACGTGGCGGAGGCCAGGCGGCGGCTGGTGGACGCCGAGGACGCCGTCCGGGACGACGACGTCATCCGCATCGACCTGAGCCGCACTGCCGTGCCGGCCGGACGCGACGTGCTGGTGCTGGACGGGGTGGTGCTCCGCAACGGCGCCCGGGTCGACGCCCACCTCCGCGGCCCCGACCGGGTCGCGGTGGTGGGGCCGAACGGCTCCGGCAAGACGACCCTGATCGACACCGTCCTCGGCTCCGTCGCCGCCGTGACGGGTCGGGTCGACCTGCGGGTGCCGACCCGGCTGCTGCCGCAGCGGCTCACGGTGCTGGACGACGCCGACACCGTCCTGGCCGGGGTCTCCCGACTGGCTCCGACCGCCGACGACAACACCCTTCGCGCCGAGCTGGCCCGCTTCCTGCTGGACGCCGAGACCGTGATCCGTCCCGTGGGCAGCCTGTCCGGTGGGGAGCGCTTCCGGGCCACCCTGGCCGCCCTGCTGCTCGCCGAGCCGGCCCCCCAGCTGCTGATCCTGGACGAGCCGACCAACAATCTCGACCTCGACAGCGTCGCCCAGCTGACCGCCGCCCTGAACGCCTACCAGGGCGCCCTCCTGGTGGTCAGCCACGACGACCCCTTCCTCGCCGACCTCCACCTCACCGCCCGCCTCGACCTGGGCACCCAACCCACAGTCCTCACCCCCCTCACCTGAACCCCCCTTCGTCTGAACCCCAGGAACCAACTCCGCGTGTGTTGCAGCACCAGCGAAGTCCGGATCTTGAACTCCGCGTGTGTTGCAGCACCAGCGAAGTCGGACGGAGCACACGTCCGAGTCGTGAGTCACCACTCCAAGCCCTCGGAACACCAGTACGCGCCCCGAGCAACCGGCCACAGGTGCCCTGCGGGCAGAAACCGCACCTGACGCGCACGGCACGAGCGGTGTGGTCTGGGGGTGGGGTCGAAGGACCCGGACGGGCCTGGCGGGAGCCCGAGCCCGCGAGGGCGGGTGGTTGTCCGAGACCCCACCCCCAGACCAGACCGCGGACCAAGCCACACGAGCCCAGCCGAGGATTTCTGCCCGTACGGTGACCTGTGGCAGACTTGCTCGGGTTGCCTACTGGTCGTGACTCCTGCCGTGGGGGGATCGTTCAGGACCGTGGGCCCAGAGAAACCACAGACGACTCGGTGACCGACGGCACCGGCGAGGAAACAACATGAGCAAGCTGATCGACGCGATCGACTCCCAGTCCCTGCGGGAAGACATCCCCGCCTTCCGACCCGGTGACTCCGTCAAGGTGCACGTGAAGGTCGTCGAGGGCAACCGTTCCCGGATCCAGGTCTTCGCCGGCGTGGTCATCTCCCGTACGGGTGACGGCATCCGCCAGTCCTTCACCGTCCGCAAGGTCAGCTTCGGCGTCGGTGTCGAGCGGACCTTCCCGCTGCACAGCCCGATCATCGACAAGATCGAGGTCGAGCGTCACGGCGACGTGCGCCGCGCCAAGCTGTACTACCTCCGTGGTCTGCGCGGCAAGGCTGCGAAGATCAAGGAGAAGCGCGACCGCTGAGGCTTGCCGTACGCGGCACGCACCCCAGCAGCTCTGGGCGGTCGCCCTCCGGCAGTTGATGGGGCGACCCCGGGACCGAAGGGCACGACATGGTGAACGACCGCAGTGCCCGGCGCGCCCGTGACACTCCGGCCAGTCCGGCCACCGGGGTGCCTGATCCGGACAACGATCCCTCGATCCTGCCCTCCCGAGGTCGCCAGTCCTTCGGTCAGCATGCCGGTGCCTTCGTGCGCGAGCTCCTCGCCGTCGTCATCGGCGCGATCATCGTGGCCTCGCTGCTGCGGGGGTTCGTCGGGCAGATGTTCATCATCCCGTCCATCTCCATGCAGAACACGCTGCAGATCGACGATCGCGTCGTGGTCGAGAAGCTGAGCTCGATCAAGCGGGGCCAGGTCGTCGTGTTCGCCAACCCCGGCGGCTGGCTGAGCGGTGTCGTGCCGACCGAGCGAGGGCCCGTCGGCCGAGCGCTGGAGTTCGTGGGCGTGCTGCCCGACACGAGCACCGAGCACCTGATCAAGCGCGCCGTCGGGATGCCCGGTGACCACGTCGTCTGCTGTGACGCCCAGGGGCGGATCACCGTCAACGACGTACCCCTGGACGAGGAGTCCTACCTCTATCGATCGCCGGACGGCGTGGTCGCCGATCCCTCGAAGATCCGCTTCGACGTGGTCGTGCCGGCCGACCGGATCTTCGTCCTCGGCGACAACCGTGGTGCCAGCCGTGACTCCCGGTGCCACCTGAACGACACGGCTCCGGGGCAGATGAAGGGGGAGAACGCCTTCGTTCCCCTGGACCTGGTGGTCGGCCGGGCGATCGCGGTGGCCTGGCCGGTCGGCGATGCGCACGGACTGGGGGTTCCCGGGACGTACGCTGGCGTGCCGGCTCCGGTCGAGCCGGCGCCGAACCAGCCGGTGGTCAAGGCCGGACCCGAGGCCAGCTGTTGAGCCGCCGCGGGTCGCTGCTGGGACGGGGTTCGTGGACCGAGACGAGGGAGAGTCGGTGAGCGACGAGGCGACCACCCGGAAGCAGCGTGGCGGGAGCCGGTTCGGCTCGTTCGCCCGAGAGCTGCTTGATCGTCGTGGTGGGCGCTCTGGTGGTGTCGTCCCTGCTGCGAGCGTTCGTGGGACAGATGTTCATCATCCCGTCGGAGTCGATGGAGAACACGCTGTTGGTCGGCGATCGCGTCGTGGTGCAGAAGATCACCGACGTCCAACGGGGTGATGTGGCGGTGTTCGAGGATCCCGGTGGCTGGCTCGACGGTGAACCCACCGGTGAGCCCGGTCCGTTGGACACCCTGCTCGAGTTCATCGGCTTCCCGACGGCGAGCAGCCCGGAGCACCTGATCAAGCGGGTGATCGGGACGCCCGGCGACCGGGTGGTCTGCTGCGACGCCGATGGACGGATCACCGTCAACGGCAAGCAGCTGGACGAGACGAGCTATCTCTACACCGCCCCGGACGGGGTCCAGGTGGCGCCGTCCGACATCGCGTTCGACGTGACGGTGCCGGCCGGTCGGCTCTTCATGATGGGAGACCATCGCGACCTGAGTGCCGACTCCCGCTGCCACCTCTCCGACCTGTCGCTGGACGGCCCCAAGGGCTCCATCGCCTTCGTGCCGCTGGACAAGGTGGTGGGTCCGGCGATCGCCATCGCCGCGCCGCTCAGTCGCGCCCAGATCCTGCACCGGCCGGCCACGTTCGCCCCCGTACCGGCACCGACCGAGCCCGCCCCGGCTCGGGCGGTGATCAAACCCGACGACGTGACGTGTTGACCGAGACGACGATGAGCATCCCGACCACCGTCCGCGTCCGCCGGGACAGCGGTCTGTACGGTTACGAGCGGGCCTTGTCGCGGGTCGGGCTGGCCCCCGTGGCCGGAGCCGACGAGGCCGGTCGGGGAGCCTGTGCGGGCCCCTTGGTGGCCGCCGCCGCCATCCTCGCCGACTCCAAGTCCCGGCCGATCAGCGTGCTGCGCGACTCCAAGCTGCTGTCGCCCGCGCAGCGGGAGCGCGCGTACGCCGAGATCACCCGCAAGGCGATCGCCTGGTCGGTGGTGATCATCGAGCCGGGGGAGTGCGACCGGCTCGGCATGCACGTGGCCAACGTCGAGGCACTGCGGCGGGCCCTGCACCGGCTGGAGGTGCGGCCGACGTACGCGCTGACCGACGGGTTCCCGGTCGACGGTCTGGGCGTGCCCGGACTCGCGGTCTGGAAGGGCGATCGGGTCGCCGCCTGCGTCGCCGCCGCGTCGATCATCGCCAAGGTGACGAGGGACCGGATCATGTGCGAGCTGGACGAGGTCTACCCGGCGTACGAGTTCAAGATCCACAAGGGCTACTGCACCCCGCTGCACCAGGAGCGGCTGGATGCCCACGGTCCCTCAGCCACGCACCGGATGCGATTCGAGAACGTGTCCCGGACGGTTAAGGTCGAGGGCCGCGGGGCTAGAGTCGAGTCGTCATGAGGAAAGTGCAGGGACAGGTGTGAGCGCGGAAGACCTCGAGCAGTACGAGAGCGAGCTGGAGCTGCAGCTCTACCGCGAGTACAAGGACGTGGTCGGGATCTTCACCTACGCGGTGGAGACCGAACGACGGTTCTACCTGTGCAACGCGGTGGACCTGAAGGTCCGCTCCGAAGGTGGCGACGTCTACTACGAGGTCTCGATGGCCGACGCCTGGGTCTGGGACATGTATCGTCCGGCGCGGTTCGTGAAGAGCGCCAAGGTGCTCACCTTCCGCGACGTCTCCATCGAGGAGATCGCGCACAGCGACCTCGAGGTCCCCAAACCGACCTGACCCTTCGTACTGGTCGCTGCTGCCGGTCGGCCTGGTGTCGGTGGTCGCTGGCTCCGTCCGGGCGCCGGGTTGACCGTTTGTGGCTCGGCGGCGTGATTTGGTCGTCTGACCCTGCTGCTGGTTGACCGTTCGTGGCTCGGTGGCGTGATCTGGTCACTGGGCCGCTATCGGTGACCGTTCGTGGCTCGGCGGCGTGATCTGGTCGCTGCGCCGCAGGTGACTCGGCCCGTTCCTGGCTCCGTGGCGTGGTCCGGTCGCCGCGCCTGGTCTTCCGTCGACTGTCGGCGACTTCGTGGCGCGATCCGGTCCAGGCGAAGCTGCCGCTATGCCGTCTACGCGCCTGATCTCATCCAGCTCTCGCCGCGCGCTCCGCCGGCGCCTCCACCCGCTCGACGCCTCCTGAGTCGTTGGCCACGCGGACTTATCCACAGATCCGAGGACCCGATCCCGTCGTCCACAGATCTCGAATCACCCCGGTCGTTTTCGTCCGACGTCCCCAGTGTGGAGATGAGAGATGGAGGCGACCATGGCTGTGCGACTGACGCGCAACGAGATCGGCGCGCTGGGGGAGTCCCTGGCGGCGCTCGAGCTGGAACGACAGGGTCTGGAGATCATCGACCGGAACTGGTCCTGTCGCTGGGGTGAGCTCGACGTGGTCGCCCTCGATCGCAGCGATGGCCGGCGGACGGCGGTGTTCTGTGAGGTCAAGTGCCGCACCGGTCGCAACTTCGGGCACCCGCTGGAGTCGATCACCCGCGCCAAGGTGCGGCGTCTCCGCCAGCTCGCGAGCGAGTGGTTGAGCCAGCACAGCCTCCAGGTCGACAACGTGCGGCTCGACGCCATCGGGGTGCTCCTCGAGCGTGACCAGCCGCCGGCCCTCGTCCACATCACCGGGATCGGTGACCAGTGAGCCTCGCCTGCGCGTACGCGGTGGCTCTCGTCGGACTCGACGGTCGGATCGTGGAGGTGGAGGCGCACACCGGCCCCGGTCTGCCGCGGACGATCCTCGTGGGTCTGCCGGACACGTCGCTCTACGAGGCCCGGGACCGGTGCAAAGCCGCCGTCCACAGCAGTCGGCAGAGCTGGCCGAACACGCTGTTGACCATCAACCTCTCGCCGGCGACCCTGCCGAAGCAGGGAAGCGGCTACGACCTCGCCATCGTGACCGCCGTCCTGGCAGCTGCCGACGTGGTGAAGGCCGGCGAGCTGCGCGACACCGTGCTGCTCGGCGAGCTGGGGCTGGACGGGCGTGTGCGTCCGGTGCGGGGCGTGCTGCCGGCGACGCTCGCGGCCGCGCAGGCGGGCTTCCGTCGGGTGATCGTTCCCTACCGTCAGGCGGGCGAGGCCCAGCTCGTCGAGGGCATCGAGGTGCTCGGAGTCGCCTCGCTCGCGCAGCTGATCGCGGTCCTGCAGCACGAGCCGGTTCCGGACGCCGAACCGGTCGACCTCGCGCCCACCACACAGCGGATCGGGACCGACGTCGCGCTCGATCTGGCCGACGTGGCGGGTCAGCTCGAAGCCAAGTGGGCGGTCGAGGTGGCTGCGGCGGGCCGGCACCACCTGCTGTTCACCGGTCCGCCGGGCGTCGGCAAGACCATGATCGCCGCGAGGCTTCCCGGCCTGCTACCCGACCTCACCGTGGCCGAGGCGTTGGAGGTCTCGGCGGTCCACTCCCTCGCCGGCTTCGACCTCTCGGACGGGTTGGTGCGACGGCCGCCGTATGCCGAACCCCATCACTCCGCCTCGATGGCGAGCATCGTCGGCGGCGGGCCCGGACTGGCTCGGCCGGGAGCCGTCTCCTGCGCCCATCGGGGGGTCCTGTTCCTGGATGAGGCCCCGGAGTTCTCGGTGAAGGTCCTGGAGGCGCTGCGAGTGCCCCTGGAATCGGGGGTGATCAACCTGAACCGCAGCCACGGGTTGACCCGCTACCCGGCCCGCTTCCAGCTCGTGATGGCCGCGAACCCCTGCCCCTGTGGGCAGTCCGGCACGGTCGGAACGGCGTGTGTCTGCCCGCCGATGGCGGTTCGGCGCTACGCCACGAAGCTGTCGGCGCCGATCCGCGACCGAGTCGACATCACCCAGTTCTTCAGACCGCTGAAGCGGCACCAGCTGAAGGTGACCCTCGCGCAGGGTGAGCCGAGTGCGGCCGTGGCGACTCGGGTGGAAGCGGCCCGCGAGCGGCAGGAGCACCGCCTGGCCGGCACCGGCTGGCACGCCAACAGCGAGGTGACGGGCGCCTACCTCCGCCACCATCTGCCCCAGCCGGACGGTCTGCACCTGCTGGATCGGGCGGCTGAGCGGGGACTCCTGACGCCGCGCGGGATCGACAAGGCGTGGCGGATCAGCTGGACGATCGCGGACCTGGTCGGCAAGGACAAGCCCGGAGTCGACGAGATCGGTATCGCGCTGGCCATGCGGCAAGGCGACCATATTGGTGCGCCGACGACGGCTCGGGAGACCTCGTGACCGCCCCGAGCAGCCGGGCCGCTGATTCCGGAAGGGCGCAGCCGCCGACGACCGTCCCGATTGCCGCCACGGCATCGACGGGCCTGGGGGACCGCAGCGTACGGCTGGCGCTGAGCTGTGTGATCGAAGGCGGCGAACCGGCGGTCGCCGAGGTGACCGCCGTCTCCGGCGCGCCGGCAGCGTGGCAACAGGTGTCCGACGGCCGGTTCGGAGAGGGACTGGCCGAGCGAGCGGCACAGCTCGACCTCGATCGGGTGCTGGCCAGGGCGGCCCGCAGCCGATCACGGTTCGTGGTGCCGGGCGACGAGGAGTGGCCGGAGCGGCTCGGCGATCTGCGCTACTGCGACGAGGTGCAGCGCCGTGGCGGGGTGCCGTTCGGCCTGTGGCTGCGCGGGCCGGGCCACTTGGCCCAGCTGGCGGAACGGTCGGTGGCGATCGTCGGGTCCAGGACGGCCACGCCGTACGGGACGACCGTCGCGACCGATCTGGCTGCGGAGCTCTCCGAGGCCGGTCTCACGGTCGTGTCCGGCGGCGCGTACGGCATCGACACCGCCGCTCACCAGGGGGCGCTCGCCGCGGTGGGGCCGACGATCGCCGTGGTGGCGAACGGGGTCGACGTCGCCTACCCGCAGGGCAACACGAGGCTCTTCGACTGGGTCGCCGAGCACGGGCTGATCGTCTCCGAGCTTCCTCCCGGCACCCATCCGAGCCGGGTGCGCTTCCTCGCCCGCAACCGCCTGATCGCCGCAATGAGCGTCGGCACGGTCGTGGTCGAAGCGGCACTGCGTTCCGGGGCCCGCAACACGGCCAGCTGGGCGCTGGGCTGCGGACGCATGCTGATGGCGGTGCCGGGATCGGTGGAGTCGGCCATGTCGACGGCACCCCACCTGATGATCCGCAACGGCCAGGCCGTGCTGGTCAGCAACGCCGCCGAGATCCTCGAGCTCGTTTCCGAGTCCGGCCAGGCGACGCTGCCGATCCCGCACGGGCCGGTGCGTGAGACCGACGTCCTCGATCCCGTACGGCTGTCGGTGTACGAGGCGGTGCCGGCCCGGCGACGCGTCGGTGCGGGGGAGGTAGCCCTGGCAGCGGGTGTTTCCGTGCCGACCGCCCTGGCCCAGCTCGGCGCACTCGAGGACGTCGGACTGGTGACGTCCGACGACGAGGGCTGGCGGGCGGTGGTGCGCCGCTGATGGTTTAGAGGAGTTGAACGGCCACCTGGGTAGGCCCCCGATCAGAGGGCACTCGGGATGGTCTGATGCTTTCCCCTCGCTCAGCGAGCCCCCTGCAGAAAGTCCTTCAGCAGGGGACCGGCTGTCCTCGACCCGGACTGCCCGGTGTTCACGAAGACGGCGACGGCCAGGTCGCCCTGGGCCGCGATCATCCACGCGTGGGTCTTCAACGGGTTGTCGTTGCCGTACTCGGCGGTGCCGGTCTTCGCGATCACGCCCGGCCCGGACAGGCCGGCCAGGGTCCGGCCACTGCCCTCGGTGACCACCGCCCGCATCATCGACCGAAGCGCCTTCGCCTCGTCCGCCGACAGGGGAGCTGCGGTCGTCTTCGCCGTCTTGCCGTCGACCAGCACCGGGACGATCGTGCGCCCGCCACTCACCGAGGCGGCGACCGCGGCCATGGCCATCGGGGACGCCAGCACCGTCCCCTGGCCGATCATGGCCGCCGCGCCGCCGGTGCCCGAGGCGTCGTCCGGCACCTTGCCGAAGAAGGACGGGAAGCCGGTGTCGTAGTCCGCGCCGAGTCCGAGCGAGGCGGCGGCCTGGGCCAGGTTCCCGTCGTCCAGCTTGGTGCGGGAGCCGATGAACGCGGTGTTGCAGGACTGAGCGAGCGCGGTCTTCAGGGTGATGGTGCCGAGCTGACTGCTGGGGTAGTCGCTGTAGTTCTTGAACCGACGGCCGTCGACGGTGAGGGTCTCCGGGCACTTCACCTCGGAGGTCGGCTTCACGCCGGCCCGCAGCAGGGCCAGCGCTGAGACGACCTTGAAGGTCGAGCCGGGTGCCGCTTGACCGGTGGTGGCCAGGTTCTGGTCCTTGTTCCCCGGTCCGTTGGCCGCGGCGAGCACGGCTCCGGTGGACGGCCGGATCGCGACGATGGCACTCGCCGGTTTGGTGTCGGCGAGGGTCTTCTCGGCGAGGTCCTGCAGGTAGAGGTTGAGGGTCAGACGCAGGTCCTTGCCGGCGACCGGCTTGGTCTCGAACACGGTGACCGGAGCGGCCGGGGTGGCGCTTCCGCTGGGACCACTCGACGGGGTCGGCGAGCCCGACCCCGACGGCGAACCCGATGGTGACGGTGACGAGGACCCCGACGTGAGGGGTAGCAGCCGCACCTGCACGCCGGGTGTACCGCGGAGGGTGCTGTCGTACCGCTTCTGCAGACCGGACAGGCCGACGTCGTCGCCGGCCACCACGGCGCCGTCGGAGTCGTCGACGATCTCCTTGGTCGCCTGTCCGACGGTCCCCAGGATCGGCCGGGCGAAGTCCCGGGTGGGCGCCAGCATCTGCTCGCTCTGGATCGGCAACGCGCCCTTGATGGCGAACACCTCGGCGTTGGCCGGTCGCGCGTCGTCGGTCTCGCGGTAGGTGATCGCCTCTACGAACGCGTCGGCCCCGGCGGCGGCCACCAACTTCGCGTACGTCCCGGCATCGATGTCGACCAGCTTCGCGAGCTTCGTCGCTGCCGTCGCAGCTGCCGCGCCGTCGACCGCCGTCTTGTCGATGCCGATCCGCACCACCGGGCGCAGCTTGACCAGGACGTCGTCGTCCTCGCCGAGCACCTCTCCGCGTCCGGCTGCCACGCGGCGCTGGCTGAGCCGGTTCGATCCGTTCAGCTGAGGCTCCAGGATCGAGGCCTGCCAGGCGGTCTTCCAGCGGCCCGCGTCGTTCTGCAGCTGGGCGGTGGAGGTGTACGTCCACTTCTGCGGCACTCCCGGGAAGGTCCAGCTGACGTCGAACGTCGCCGTGGCCGCCGATCCCGACCTGTCGACCTCGCTGACGCTCACGGCCGGCGCTATCGGGCCCATGCCCCGGACGAGCGTCTGGAACGACGCGTCGACGTCAGCGCCGGTGGCCGCTACGAACTCGACCGGCTTCAGGTCCTTCTTGCTCAGCCCGGCGGCCAGCTCCGTCGCCGCCCGTTCCGGGTCGTCGCCGTTGGGCGTGGGCAACCCGCCGGTGCAGGCGGTCAGCAGCAACGCGGTGGTCAGCAGTCCCGCGAGGGCTCCCCACCGTCCGCGTCGGAGCTCGCGTCGTCGGGCGTCCCCACGTCTGTCATCACCTGAGCCGAACATCCTGGCCATCCTGCCATCCGTGGAGAAGGGGTCCCCGGACGACACCGCGAGAGGCGACAGGGTCGGAGTCGGATTCCTCCGGGTCCGTCGCAGCGATGTCAAGCCTTGTCCCGGGGCCCCCGTTCCACTTGGATGAGGGGGTGAGGCGCCATCAGATCGAGACACCGTTGGGAAGCGGGATCGACCGGGAGATGCACATCATCACGTACGGGCACTACGGCCGTCCGGTGCTGGTGTTCCCCTCCGAGGCCGGTCGAGCCTGGGACTTCGAGAACAACGGCATGGTCGGGGCTGTCGCCGACCTGGTCAACGCCGGTCGGGTGAAGCTCTACTGCGTCGACTCCCTCGACGCCGACACCTGGTCGGACAAGGGTCTGCCGATCGAAGAGCGCGCCCTGCGGCACGAGGTCTACACCCGCTGGCTGACCCACACCGTGGTGCCCTACATCCACGACGACACCACAGCGGGCGCCGAGCTGATCACCACCGGCTGCAGCATGGGGGCTTACCACGCGGTGCACTTCGCCTTCCAGCGCGCCGACCTGGCGCCGCTGGCCATCGGCCTGTCCGGCAACTACGACGTGATGACGTGGCGTTCCTGGGGCGACCGTGGCGATGCGACCTACTTCGCCAACCCGACCGACTACGTGCCCAACCTGCACGGGGACCATCTCGAGTGGCTGCGCAAGCAGCTGTCGGTGCTGCTGGTGGTCGGTCAGGGTGCGTGGGAGACCCATCCGACCGGGTCCCTGCCCTCGACGGTCAAGCTCGCCCAGCTGGTCCAGGAGAAGGGCATCCGCTGTGAGCTCGACCTGTGGGGCTACGACGTCAGCCACGACTGGGAGTGGTGGCAGCAGCAGCTCGCACACCATCTGCCACGCTTCTGCTGAGGTCGTCCCCGCGACACGGGGGTTCCCGCGATCGTACGTTCATCTAGGAGAGGAGTCGCGGTGTCCGACACCCGCCATCTGATCGGTCTGCTGCTCGGTGCGGAGGAGGACTGGCCGCGCGCGTTCGAGGCCATCGTCGAGCGGGTGGGAGCCTTCTCGTACGCCAACCAGTCCCACACCCTCGACACCGAACGGGTGCACATCTCCCCGTTCAACCTGCGCGACCCGGCCCGCCACACGCTGGTGATCGACCGGCTCGCGTACTGGTACTACCACCCGCGGGAGTGGCTGAAGAAGGTCGCCCTGATGGACGACGTCTACCTGATGAACTCGCCGTTCACCTTCCAGTCGATGGAGAAGCACGCCGCGTACTGCGCCTTGATGCGCCTCGGCATGCACGTGCCGGACACGGTCCTGGTGCCCTACAAGAACCCGGTCGACAACACCCGCTGGGCCTACACCTCGCGGAACTACAACGACTCCTTCGACCTGCCCAGCATCGCCGCCGAGATGGGCTACCCGTTGTTCATGAAGCCGTTCGACGGTGGCGGCTGGCGGGGGGTGTCGCGGATCAAGGACGAGAAGGCGCTGATCGCGGCGTACGACGAGTCCGGCGAGATGCTGATGCACCTGCAGAAGTCCGTCGAGCCGTACGACGTGTTCGCCCGGGCCCTGACCATCGGTCCGGAGACGATGGTGATGCACTTCCGGCCCGACGAGCCGATGCACGACCGGTACGCCGTCGACTACGACTTCCTGTCCCCGGCCGCCGGCCAGGAGGCGATCACCATCGCCCAGACCGTGAACGCCTTCTTCCGCTGGGAGTTCAACTCCTGCGAGATGCTCGTGCAGGGCGACACCGTGCTGCCGATCGACTACGCCAACGCCTGTCCCGACGTGGCCGTGACCTCCCTGCACTACTACTTCCCCTGGGCCATGCGGGCGCTGGTGAAGTGGTCCGCGTTCTGCGCCGCGACCGGTCGCAAGGCCAACCTGCATGTGGACCCGGCACCGTGGTTCGCGGTGGCCGATGATCCCGACCTGAACTACGGGGCCAAGCTCGGGCACTACCAGCGGCTGGCCGACGAGCACTTCGACACCGAGCGCTACCAGGAGTTCTGCGCCTCGGCGCTGCCCGACATCGACGACATCGTGTTGGAGTGGGTGAGCTCAGCGCACTTCGACCAGATGCTGGTGGACACCGTCACCTCGACCTATCCGGAGAACGAGCGGGAGCGGTTCCTCGGGCACTTCCGGGGGCTGGTCGGTCTCTGGGTCAGCGACGAACGGACCCGGCTCTCTCCTGGCGAGTGACGGTGTTGTCCTCACTCGTTGCTCGCTGCGCTCCACCGACTCCGTCTTCCTTCCTCGCTCGCAGACGAAAAACGTGTCTGCTCGCTCGTCGGTCCAGACGGAGTCGGTCGCATCGTTCGCGGCCACTCGCGAGGGAGCTTCAGCGGGCGGCGCTGTTGCCGTCCAGCAGGTCGGCGTAATCGGGGTGGGAGGAGATGAACTCGGCCGTGAACGGGCAGCGGGGGACGACGTGCAGGCCGCGGGTGCGGGCGTCGTCGAGGGCCGCCTGGGTGACCTGAGCCGCGTAGCCCTTGCCACGCCACCGGTGCTCGGTGCCGGTGTGGATGACGATCATGGTGTCGCCGCGCAGCACGTAGTCCACGAGGCTGACCAGCTCGCCGTCGTGTCGTCCCTCGTATCGAGAACGCGCGTCGTTCCTCTCCACCGCCAAGGTGCTCATGGCGGGAGCCTACGCCGTCCGCGACGAGCGTCAATCTCCCTGGCCAGAGCGTGACTGGAGGCGTGACCGCAGTCTGTCCCGAGCAGCCGGCCACTCGGCGCTGAGCATCGAGAACTGCACGGTGTCGCGCCAGCTCCCGTCGCGCCGGATCCGGTGGTGCCGGAGCACCCCCTCGCGGACGGCCCCGAGTCTGGCGATCGCGGCCTGGGAGCGGTTGTTGCGGATGTCGGTGTGCCAGACCACCCGCTCCGCACCGAGCCCGTCGAAGGCGCGCTCGAGCATGATCAACTTGGAGGCCGTGTTGACGAAGGTCCGCCAGTGCGGGCGGGCCACCCACGTGTGCCCGATGGCCAACGCACGCAGGGATGGGTCGATCTCGTAGTACGACGTCGAGCCCACCAGCTCACCGGTGGTGTCGAGCCGCTGGGCGTACGCGATCCGGTGTTGATCATGGACCGCCGCTTCGATGATCTTGGTCGCGTCGGCCAGGTCCGTGGGGGGTGCGAAGCTCAGGTGCGCCACCACCTCGGCCCGCTCCTCCGGCGGGCCCAGGGCGGCCAGGAACTCCCCCGCGTCCTCCACCCGCAGGGGAGTGAGGGTCAGCCCGAACCCCTGTAACTGAAGCGGTTCAAGCCATTCGCTCGCCGAAGCCGCGGTTGTGCGCAAGATCACGAGCCGGTCCGCTGACCCACCACGAAGATCCGGCGGAACGGCAGCACCGTCCCGTACGACTGCGTGGGGTAGGCCTCCCGCAGCCGCTCCTTGTAGTCGGTCTCGAACTGCTCCCGGAGATCCCCGGGCAGAGCCTGCAGGACCGGCCGCGCCCCGGTGGCGGAGATCCAGGTGAAGACGGGGTCCTCGCCGGTGAGCACGTGCAGGTACGTCGTCTCCCAGACGTCGACGGCACAGCCGAGCCCGGTCAGGTCGGCCAGGTACTCGTCCGGCTCGGCGGCCGACGGACGCAGCACGCCGCTGGTGTGCTCCGCGTACGGTGCCGTTGCTGCGAGCTCGTGCAGCAGCACGTGGCTGGGCTGGCCGAAGTTGCCCGGCACCTGGAACGCGAGCCAGCCGCCGTCGGCCAGTCGTTCGACCAGACCGGGCAGCAACAGGCGATGATCGGGCACCCACTGCAGGGCGGCGTTGCTGATCAGCACGTCGGTGCCGGGGTCGGGCCGCCAGTCGCGGAGATCGCGCTCGAGGAAGCGGAGATCGTCCACGCCCTTCAGCGTGCGGGCCTTCTCGATCATGGCCGGCGACGAGTCGACGCCGACGATCTCGGCCGTCGGCCAGAGCCGTCCCAACGACGCCGTCAGCTCGCCGGAGCCGCAGCCGAGATCGACCACCCGTCGAGGGCGATCTGCGCCGATCCGGCGGACCAGGTCACCGTACGGTCGCGATCGTTCGTCGGCGTACCGGCCGTAGTGCGCGGGATCCCAGTCGTTCATCAGCCCTCCTCGGCTCGCCGCCCAGCGTAGTGCCGGCGGGATCGACGGATAGGTTCGAGACCATGACCGAAAACGCTGAACCGACCGCCGGCGATCACCCGGCGGATCGTCGGATCGAGATCGCCACCGCCGACGGATCCATGCCGACGCAGGTATGGCTCCCACCGGGAGGCAGCGGGCCGGCGGTGGTGGTCTTCCAGGAGATCTTCGGAGTCGGCCGCTACATCCGCAGCCGGTGTGCGGATCTGGCCGCCCTCGGCTACGTGGTCCTGGCGCCGGAGATCTACTGGCGCCTCGGCGTCGTCGCGGTGGACGAAGGTGCCGATGACCTGCTGGAGCAGGGCATGGGGCTGATGCAGCGGACCGACTGGGACTCCGCCGTGGCCGACGGGATCGCCGCCGTCCGCCACGCGCGCGGCATGCCCGAGGTGACCGGCGGCGTCGGTGCCGTCGGCTTCTGCTTCGGTGGCGGGCTGGCCTTCAACGTGGCCGCCGAGGAGCCGCTCGACGTCCTGGTGAGCTACTACGGGTCAGCCCTGCCCCAGCTGCACCCGCTGGCCCCGCAGGTGGCGGCGCCGAGCCTGCACCACTTCGGCGACGCCGACGCGTTCATCCCCCTGGACACCGTCGAGGAGATCAGGGCGGCGGTGACCGCGCAGCCCGACGTCGCGTTCGAGATCCACCCCGGTGCGGGTCACGCCTTCGACAACCCGGCGCCGCTCTTCCACCACGCGGCAGCCTCGGCGGCGGCGTGGGCGAGCACCGTTGCGTTCCTTTCCGCCCACCTGCGGACCCACGAGCGATACGCTACCGAGTGATCCGGCGGTCGCCTTTCGCGCTCGAGCGGCGCCCGTCGGCGGGCACGGAGCTGTGAGGGGGCGCGCGATGGCCGAACTGGTGACGACCCGGGAGGGGTCGGCGGCGACCGTCGACGGGGGCGGTGAGCAGGCCGCACCACGCCCGGCGCTGTCGATCTTGATCACCGTCCGAGGCGCCCTGCCGAACCTGAGACCCGCCGAGCAGCGGGTCGCCGACTTGGTGCTGTCGGATCCGGCCGGGGTCTCGGAGAGCTCCATCACCGCGGTGGCCAAGCGCTGTCAGACGTCGGAGACCACGGTGTTGCGTTTCTGCCGGGCGATCGGGCTGGCCGGGTATCCCGAGCTGCGGATCGCGTTGGCCCGCGCCGCGCTGTGGGAGGAGTCCGGTGAGTCCCCGGGACACCCGACGACCGGTCAGATCGATCCCGGCGACTCGCTGGCCGATGTCGTCGCCAAGATCACCCACGCCGACGGGTGTGCGATCGCCGACACGGCGGCGGCTCTCGATCTGGGCGTGCTGGAGAAGGCGGTCGCGGCCGTGGCGGGAGCCCGGCGGGTCGACATCTACGGGATCGCCGCGAGTGGTCTGGTGGCCGCCGATCTGCACCAGAAGCTGCACCGGATCGGCAAGATCTCCTTCGTCTGGTCCGACCCGCATCTGGCCCTCACCTCGGCAGCCGTGCTCGAGGCCGACGACGTGGCCGTCGGCATCTCCCACACGGGCACGACGCTGGACACCGTCGACGCGTTGCGAGTGGCGCGGGGGCGCGGGGCGACGACGATCGCGATCACCAACTTCGCCGGGTCGCCGATCGCCGGGCAGGCCGACCTGCTGCTGACCACGGCTGCGCGGGAGACGACCTTCCGGACGGGCGCCATGTCGAGTCGCATCGCCCAGCTGGCGCTGGTGGACTGCCTGTTCGCCGGTGTCGCGCAGCGTTCCTACGACCAGGCGATCACAGCACTGGAGTCGACCTACGCCGTGGTCCGCAGCCGGCACAACGACCGGTCGTCGCTGCCGCTCGACTGATCGGCTCGTCGACCGACCCCGGCGGCCTGCTGGCACAGTGAGCACGTGCCGAGCCCGAGCGACCCGTCCTCCGACCGGGGCCCCGTCGGTCTCGATCGGCATCCGCGGCGCACGATCGTGGTGCTGGGGATGCTGTCCACCTTCGGACCGATCTCGCTCGACCTGTACCTCCCCGTGCTGCCGGAGCTCGCCACCGATCTCGGCGCCTCCGCCTCGGGCGCGCAGCTGACGATCACCGCCTGTCTGCTCGGGCTGGCGGTCGGCCAGCTGGTGGCCGGTCCGCTCTCGGATCAGTTCGGACGGCGTCGCCCGCTGCTGATCGGGCTGGTCTGCTATCTGCTCACCTCCCTGGCGTGTGCGTTCGCGCCGAGCATCGAGGTGCTGCTGGTGCTCCGGCTGCTGCAGGGTCTGTCCGGTGCGGCCGGGCTGGTGATCGCCCGCGCCGTGGCCCGCGACCTGTACGAGGGGCGCGCCCTGCTGATCGTCTTCTCCCGGCTGATCCTGGTCTCCGGGCTGGCCCCGGTGGTGGCGCCGCTGCTGGGTGGTCAGCTGGCGCGGGTGATGGACTGGCGGGGGATCTTCGTGGTGCTGGCCGGGTTCGGGCTGGTGCTGGTGGCGGCCGGGGTGCTCGGGGTGCCCGAGTCCCTTCCGCTCGAGCGTCGCAGCGCCGGTGGCCTGCAGAGCAACGTGCGAGGCTTCCGCGAGCTGCTGGGCGACCGGCTGTTCCTCGGCGCGGCGTTCTCCTCCGGTCTGGCCGGCGCGGCCATGTTCGCCTACATCGCGGGTTCGACCTTCGTGCTGCAGCGGATCTACGGGATGTCGCCGCAGGGGTTCTCGTACGTGTTCGGCATCAACGCCCTCGGCATCATGGCGATGTCGCAGCTGGGGGCCCGGCTGGCGCGCAGCCGGCCGGCCGTCCGGCTGCTGGCCTTCGGTCTCGCCATGAACCTGCTCGGCTCGGTCGGTGTCCTGATCAGCGCGGTCAGCGGAGCTGGTCTGGTGCCGCTGCTGATCTCGTTGTGGGTGATGGTCAGCTCGGTCGGGATGGTCTTCCCGTCGGCCACCACCATCGCGTTGGCCGACTACCCGCACCAGGCCGGGCGGGCCTCGTCGTTGCTCGGTCTCGGTCAGTACATCGCCGGCGCGCTGGCCGCGCCGCTGGTCGGTCTGGGGGGTGAGCAGACGGCCGTGCCCCTGGGAGTGGTGGTGGTCGGGGCTAGTCTGCTGGCGGCTGCGGTGTTCTGGCGGCTGGTGCTCCGGTCCCTCCGCGAACGTGAGATCGCCGCTTGACGTACTCGAACAAAAGTTCGAATATGGAGGGGTGACCGCTTCCCCCACCATCGCCGACCTGCGTCAGCGGGTCAACCGGATGCAGGGCGCCGCGGTCACCCGGCAGTTCCCGCTGCTGCCCGGCCTGAGCGATCTCGTCAGTCTGCAGACGGGGATGGTCTGCTGCCTGGACAGCCCCGGTCTGGCCATGTCGCTGATGGCCGGTCCGTCCCAGGCCGGTGAGTGGACCGCCGTGGTCGGGGTGCCGGAGTTCGGCTTCGATGCGGCGCTGGCCTTCGGGGTCGACCTCGGGCGCTGCATCGCGGTGCCCGAGCCAGGGGAGCACTGGCTGAGCGTGACCGCCGGGTTGGTCGAGGTGAGCTCGCTGGTCCTGGTGCGGCCGCCGGTCGCCGTGAGCGAGCAGCAGGCCGCGCGGATGCTGGCCAGGTTGCGACAGAAGGACGCGGCGTTGTTGGTCGACACCGGTCAGCTCGGCGATCGCGCGTGGCCGCGACCGCAGCGTCGACTGAGTGTGACCGACAACCGCTGGTCCGGTCTGGGGCGTGGTCACGGTCACCTGCAGAGCCGTCGGGTGGCGGTCCGCTCCCGCGGCGGTGGGGTGCCCGACCGGACCGTCGACCTGTGGCTGCCCGACCAGCGCCTGGACGTCCGGGTGGAGACCGGTGGACACGAGTCCTCCGGCCACCGGACGGGCGCGGTCGGGTACGGGACCGGCGCGTACGGGAGCGAGGTGGCCGCCGGATGAGTGTGCTGGATGCCCTGCCCGGTCTGAGCGACCTCACCCCGGAGCCCACACCGGCCGCTCCCGACACGTCGGGACACACCCCGCGGGTGATGGTCGTCTGGTGCCCGGACTGGCCGGTGGTCGCAGCCATCGCGGCCGAGGAGCTGTCGGCCGACGACCCGGTCGCCGTGGTGGCCGCCAACGAGGTGCTGGCCTGCTCGGCCGCCGCTCGGCTCGAGGGGGTCCGGCGAGGGATGCGGCGTCGGGACGCGGTGGGTCGCTGCCCGGAGCTCACGCTGGTCGAGGCCAATGAGGCACGCGACCTGCGGGCGTACGAGCTGGTGCTGTCCGGGCTCGAGCAGCTGGTCGCCACCGTCACCCCGATCCGGGCCGGGATCTGCGCGCTGCCGGTGCCCCGACGGTTCTACGGCGGCGAGCCGCAGGCGGCGGCGGTGATCGCGGAGATGCTCGTGGAGTACGGGGTGTGGGACTGCCGGGTCGGGATCGCCGACGGCATGTTCGCCGCGGAGCAGGCGGCTCGTCGAGCGGCGGCTCAGAGCTGGTTCGTGGTGCCGCCGCAGGGTTCGGCCCGGTTCCTGGCCGAGCTGGAGATCAGCGCCCTGGAGGACGCGGAGCTGGTCAGTCTGCTGCGTCGGTTGGGGATCCGACGACTGGGGGAGTTCGCGGCCCTGTCGGCCGGTGACGTGGCCACCAGGTTCGGACGGCACGGGAGCTGGCTGCATCGGCTGTCCCGGGGTGTCGACGTGCGGGTGGCGGCCGGGCGCCGGCCGCCGCTGGAGCTGACCCAGCGGGTGGTCTTCGAACCACCCCTGGAGACCATCGAGCCGATCGCCTTCAGCACCCGTCAGACCGCCGACCGGTTCGTCGCCGAGCTGAGCCGGCACGGGTTGGTCTGCACCACCGTGACGGTGGAGGTCCGCGGCGACCGTGGGTGGCAGGGGGTGCGGACCTGGGGGCATCCCCGCTGGTTCGGTTCGGCCGACCTGGTGGACCGGGTGTTCTGGCAGCTGCAGAGCGACCCGGCACCGGAGCCGGTGTGCGAGGTCCGGCTGGTGCCGGAGTCGGTGGAGTCCCTCGGCGACCACGGAGACGGGTTGTGGGGCAGCGCCACCGACGACCGGGTGGAGCGTGGCGTGGCTCGGCTGCAGGGGATGCTCGGGCCCGAGGCGGTGGTGGCCCCCACCGTGCAGGGCGGACGCGGGGCCGCGCAGCGTCAGGCGGCCGTGCCCTGGGGGGAGCGGGCCGAGGGGCTGCGACCACGGTCCCTGCCGTGGCCGGGCAGCATCCCGCCGCCCGCGCCGACCCGGGTCTTCCCGCAGGCTCGGCCGGCGACCGTGGTCGGCCAGGACGGTCGTTCGGTGGCCGTGTCGGACCGGGGTCTGGTGATCGGGGAGCCGACCCGGTTCCGGCCCGACCCGGCCGGTCCGGAGCTGGGTGTGCTGGCCTGGGCGGGTCCGTGGCCGATCGACGAGCTGTGGTGGGACCCGGACGGCGCCCGCCAGGTGGCCCGCTTCCAGCTGGTCGGGCTGGACGGCAGTGCCTGGCTGCTGCTGGTCGAACAGGGCGTGTGGTGGACCGAGGCTCGCTATGACTAGTCGCTCGGGTGTTTGTGTGCG
Organism: uncultured Actinomycetota bacterium; assembly: GCA_963794405.1. Taxonomy (GTDB): domain Bacteria; phylum Actinomycetota; class Actinomycetes; order Propionibacteriales; family Propionibacteriaceae; genus Microlunatus. The sequence goes on along the minus strand of CAWCDP010000009.1, from coordinate 53,318 downwards.
GGTTCGCGGGGGGAGTCTCGTGGTGCGTCTCGGAACGACCATCCGCGCCTTCGCGGGCTCCGGCGCTCCCGCCAGGCCCGTCCAGGTTCCTTCGACGCACCACGAGACTCCCCCCGCTGTCGGTCGGCTTTCGCCCGAGCGGCTCGTCATGGGGGGCTGAAGGGCTATGGGGTGGAACAACCCGCCGATCTCGTGGGGGGAGCTGGAGGCGCGGTTGTCGGGGCGGGTCAGTCCTGACGATCCGCTGGATCCGGACTGGTCGCGGATCAACCAGTCGCCGTTGCGGCGGGCATCGGATGGGCGGGTCCTCGAGGATCGGGCGCCTGACGGGCGGGCGCTGCTGGCTCCGGTGCCGGATCCGGCCGCGCAGCTGGACCGCAACGGGGATCCGATCCCGCCGTGGAGCCGTAGTCGACGGGAGCGCGGCGCGCCGCCCAGTCCGCCGGTGCAGGGAGGAGTTCCGTACGCGGAGCTGCACAGTCACAGCAACTTCAGCTTCCTCGACGGGGCGTCGGATCCGGAGGACCTGATCGAGGAGGCGGTCCGGCTCGGGTTGACCGCGTTGGCCATCACCGACCACGACGGTCTCTACGCGGTCGCCCGGTTCGCCGAGGCGGCACAGGGCTACGACCTCGACACCATCTACGGGGCGGAGCTGTCGCTGGGACTGCGGACCCCGCAGAACGGGGTGGCCGACCCGGAGGGCTCGCACCTGCTGGTGCTGGCCCGGGGGGTCGAGGGCTACCACCGGCTGGCGGCGGCGATCACCGAGGCGCAGCTGCGCGGGGACGAGAAGGGCCGCCCGCTGTACGACCTGGAGGAGCTGGCCGCTGCCGCCGACGGGCACTGGACGATCCTGACCGGTTGCCGCAAGGGTCGCGTACGCCAGGCGCTCGCCGCCGGCGGACCGGAGGCCGCGGCCCAGGAGCTGGACCGTCTGACGGCGTTGTTCGGTCACGACCGGGTGGTGGTCGAGCTGGTCGACCATGGCCGTCCCGACGACTCGACCATCAACGACCGGCTGGTGGAGCTGGCCCGGGTGCACGAGCTGCCGGTGGTGGCCACCAACGCGGTGCACTACGCCCAGCCGCGGGAGTACCGCCTGGCCAGTGCGATGGCCGCCGTCCGCGCGCGGCGCAGTCTGCCGGAGATGGACGGCTGGCTGCCGGTGCCCGGGGCGCACCTGCGGTCGGGGGAGGAGATGGCCCGGATCTTCGCCCGCTATCCCGGGGTGATCGAGCAGACCGTGGCCGTGGCGGCGGAGTGCGCGTTCAACCTGAGGCTGGCCAAGCCGCGGCTGCCCAAGCTCGAGGTGCCGCCGGGGGAGACTCCGATCAGCTGGCTGCGGGAGCTGACCCGGCGGGGGGTGGAGGAGCTCTACCCGGACCGACGCGAGATCGCGTACGAGCGGTTGCAGCGGGAGCTGGCGGTGATCGAGGAGAAGGACTTCCCGGGCTACTTCCTGATCGTGCACGACATGGTCGACTTCGCTCGGAAACGCGGGATCCTCTGCCAGGGCAGGGGATCGGCGGCCAACTCGGTGGTCTGCTACGTGCTCTACATCACCGCCGTCGACCCGATCCTCTACGGGCTGCCGTTCGAGCGGTTCCTGTCCTCGACCCGGGACGAGGAGCCCGACATCGACGTCGACTTCGACTCCGACCGCCGGGAGGAGGTGATCCAGGAGGTCTATCGCCGCTACGGACGCAGGAACGCCGCGCAGGTCGCCAACGTGATCAGCTACCGGCCCAAGTCGGCGGTCCGGGACATGGCCAAGGCGCTCGGGCACTCCGTCGGTCAGCAGGACGCCTGGTCCAAGCAGATCGACTCCTGGGGAGCGATCCCGGAGCAGAACGAGCACGGCATCCCCGCCCCGGTGGTCGAGCTGGCCGACGCGTTGCTGGGAGCGCCGCGGCACCTGGGCATCCACGCCTGCGGGATGGTGCTGACCGAGCGGCCGGTGGGCGAGGTGTGCCCGATCGAGCGCGGTCGGATGGACGCCCGCACCGTGCTGCAGTGGGACAAGGACAGCTGCGCCTGGATGGGGCTGGTCAAGTTCGACTTCCTGGGGCTGGGGATCCTCAGCGCGATGCAGTACACGCTGGATCTGGTGGCCGCCCGGCTCGGCGAGACCTGGACGCTGCAGTCGCTGCCCAAGGAGGAGGCTGGCGTCTACGACATGCTCTGCCGGGCCGACTCGATCGGGGTCTTCCAGGTGGAGAGCCGGGCGCAGGTCGGCACCCTGCCCCGGTTGCAGCCGCGGAAGTTCTACGACCTGGTGATCGAGATCGCGCTGATCCGACCGGGCCCGATCCAGGGCGGGGCGGTGCACCCCTACATCCGGCGGGCCACGGGGCGGGAGGAGATCACCTACCTGCACGACGCGCTGAAGCCGGTGCTGGAGAAGACGTTGGGGGTGCCGCTGTTCCAGGAGCAGCTGATGCAGATCGCCGTGGCGGTCGGCGGCTGCACCGGGGACGACGCCGACCTCCTGCGCCGGGCGATGGGCTCCAAGCGGGGGGTGGAGAAGATCGAGCGGCTCAAGGCCAAGCTCTACGCCGGGATGGCCATGCACGGCATCACCGAGGAGGTGGCCGACGAGATCTACGCCCGGATCCAGGCGTTCGCCAGCTTCGGCTTCGCCGAGAGCCACGCGATCAGCTTCGCCCTGTTGGTGTATGCGAGCTCGTGGCTGAAGCTCCACTATCCCGGCGCGTTCCTGGCCGGACTGCTGCGGGCTCAGCCGATGGGGTTCTACTCCCCGCAGTCCCTGGTGGCCGACGCCCGAAGACACGGGGTGGAGGTGCGGCGGCCCGACATCGCCGCCTCGGGGGTGGATGCGGACCTGGAGCCGCTGTCCCTCGACGAGGGCTCGGCGCCTGGGGGAATGCAGACCGCGGGGATGCAGTCAGGGGGGATGCAGCCCGGGGGGATGCAGCCCGGGGGGATGGACTCCTGCCGGGCGACCGAGCAACCCGAGGTCGGTCGCTTCCAGCGGGGTGCGCCGGACCGCAGCGTGGACCACCGGCGGGACGGGGGAGCGGCGGTCCGGCTGGGCTTCACCTCGGTCAGCGGTATCGGCCGCACGCTCGCCGAGAAGATCGTGGCCGAGCGGGAGCGGCAGCCGTACGCGGACATGAACGACGTGGTCCGTCGCGCCGGGCTGACCATCGCCCAGACGGAGGCGCTGGCCACCGCGGGCGCGTTCGACACCTTCGGGCTGAGTCGCCGCCAGGCACTGTGGAACGCCGGGTACGCCGACTCGCTGGACACCCTGCCCGGGACGGCGGTCGACGCCGCCCCGCCGGAGCTGCCGGGGATGAGCGACGTGGAGCTGACTCTGGCCGACCTGTGGGCGACCAAGATCTCCCCCGGGGAGCACCCGATCTCCCACCTGCGGGCAGCGCTGGAGGAGCAGGGCATCCGTCCCGTCGGGTCGCTGGGGGAGGGGGACGACAAACGGCGCGTGCGGGTCGGCGGACTGGTCACCCACCGGCAGCGCCCGGGGACAGCAGGCGGGGTCACCTTCCTCAACCTGGAGGACGAGACCGGGATGCTGAACATCGTCTGCTCCGAACCGATGTGGAAGCGGTATCGCCGCATCGGACGACAGAGCAACGGTCTGGTCATCCGGGGTCGGGTCGAGTACGCCGACGGGGTGACCAACCTGGTCGCCGATCGGTTCGACCCGTTGGCGGCGGTGCTGCCGCAGTCCTCGGCCACAGTGGCCCGGGCCAGTTCGCGCGACTTCCACTGAGGTCATCCCCCACAGGTTGATCTGCGATCCCGGTCGCGGGCGGCCCGAGTCGTCCGTGGCGCACGGGGTCGAGAAATGACCCGTACGGCGTCGCGGAGTCGCATCCGGTCGGGTCCGCCGCCAGCCCGATTCGCCGGATGACGCCGCGGAGTCGCATCCGGGTGCCCAGCAGGCCCGTGAGCGACCGTTTGGCGTCCTGGAGTCGCATCCGGTCCGCAGGAGGCACGTGAACTGAACCGTACGGCGCCGCGGAGTCGCATCAGGTCGGTTCCCGCCGCCGGCTCGAGGCCCAGACAGCGCCGGGGAGTCGCAGACGGTCACCCCAGGCGGGCCGCGCCGCGACGATGTTACTGACGAGTAGGGTTTAGGTTCGCAAGCGTACGACCCCGCTCAGACCGCCGTTTCGAAGGAGCCGAGAACCGTGCAGGTTGTTGCGATCGTCGTGTCGCTGGCGATCACCGCCGTCGCCGTGGTGCTGGCCGTGCGAGCGATCCGCTCGATGCTGGCCGTGATCCGCCTCGGCCGCCCCGAGGTGGGCCGGAACGACCGCAAGGCCGAACGCTGGAAGGGTCTGGTCTCCGAGACCCTCGGGCACACCCGGATGCTGCAGTGGCAGCGGGTCGGGGTCCTGCACTGGTTCGTGATGATCGGCTTCATCACCTTGAGCTCGCTCGTCGCCACCGCGTACGGGCAGTTGTTCGTCCCCACCTTCGCCCTGCCGATCATCGGCCACTGGGTCGTGTTCGAGTGGTGGGCCGACATCTTCTCCTGGCTCACCCTGATCGGGATCGTCGGGCTGATCATCATCCGGCAGCGGAACCACCCCCGCACCGAGGGCCGCCGCAGTCGCTTCTTCGGCTCCACGTTCTGGCAGGCGTACTTCGTGGAGGCGGTGATCCTGGGCGTCGTGGTCTGCGGGCTGATCCTGCGCGGCCTCGAGTACGCCCACGGCACCGGCTCGAAGTGGGACTTCCCGCTCACCTGGTTCATCGGCGTCCCGTTCGAGGGGCTGAGCACGGCGACCCTGGACAACCTGGTCTTCGACGTCGCCATGGTCAAGATCATCATCTCGATGACCTGGGTGATCGTGATCGCCCGGCACATCACCATGGGGGTGGCCTGGCACCGGTTCAGTGCCTGGTTCAACATCTGGTTCAAGCGCGACCCGGGCGCGACCTCGCTGGGTCGACTCGACCCGATCATGGTCGAGGGCAAGCCGCTCGACTTCGAGCAGCTGGAGGAGCTGGACGAGGACGCGGCCCTCGGGGTCGGCAAGATCGAGGACTTCACCTGGAAGGGTCTGCTCGACTTCACCTCCTGCACCGAGTGCGGCCGCTGCCAGTCCCAGTGCCCGGCCTGGGCCACGGACAAGCCACTGTCCCCGAAGCTGCTGATCATGGGACTGCGCGACCACGCGTACGCCAAGGCTCCCTACCTGCAGGCGGCCGAGGAGGCCCGCGGCGCGTTGCCCGAGGCCGCCGTCAAGGAGGCCGAGCGGCCGCTGATCGGCGCCGCCGAGCTGTTCGGGGTGATCGACCCGGACGTGCTGTGGTCGTGCACGTCCTGCGGTGCCTGCGTCCAGCAGTGCCCGGTCGACATCGAGCACGTCGACCACATCATGGACATGCGACGCCACCAGGTGCTGCTCGAGTCGGACTTCCCGTCCGAGCTGAACGGGCTCTACAAGGGTCTGGAGAACAAGGGCAATCCCTGGAACATGGCGCCCAGCAAGCGGATGGAGTGGGCCAAGGAGCTGCCGTTCGAGGTCAAGCAGGTCGGCGTGGACGTCGAGGACCTGACCGAGGTGGAGTGGCTGTTCTGGGTCGGCTGCGCCGGCGCGTACGAGGACCGGGCGAAGAAGACCACCCAGGCCGTGGCCGAGCTGCTGCACCTGGCCGGTGTGGACTTCGCCGTGCTGGGCAAGGGTGAGACCTGTACGGGTGATCCGGCCCGCCGCTCCGGCAACGAGTTCGTCTTCGCCGGGTTGGCGACCGAGAACGCGGAGACCCTCAAGGACGCCAAGGCGACCAAGGTCGTGGCGACCTGCGCCCACTGCTTCAACACGCTGAAGAACGAGTACGCGCAGTTCGGGGTCGAGCTGGAGGTGGTCCACCACACCCAGCTGCTCAACCGCCTGGTCAAGGACGGTCGACTGAAGCCCGTCCCGCCGTCCGGCGACGAGGGTGCGGCGAAGAAGATCACCTACCACGATCCGTGCTTCCTGGGCCGGCACAACCAGGTGTACTCCCCGCCGCGGGAGCTGCTGTCGGTCATCCCGAACACCACCTTCGAGGAGATGCCGCGCAACAGCGAGCGCTCCTTCTGCTGCGGCGCCGGCGGCGGGCGGATGTGGATGGAGGAGAAGATCGGCGAGCGGATCAACCTCAACCGCACCAGGGAGGCCGTGGCCACCGGCGCGGACCAGATCGCCGTGGGCTGCCCGTTCTGCCGGGTGATGCTGTCCGACGGACTGACCGCCGAGCAGCACGCGGGCGACGCCCGCGAGGAGGTGGAGGTGCTGGATGTCGCCCAGCTGCTGCTCAGCTCGGTGAAGCGGGGCGAGCCGACGTCCTAGGACGTCGCCCGGACAGGTTCGGCCCGGCCACCCAGCAGCGTCGCGGCCAGCGGCATCAGCAGCACGGTGACCGCTCCGCCCGCCACCAGCACCGAGGCGTTCTGGCTGGTCATCTGCCCGGCGGACACCGCGGTGGAGGTGACGGCCACGATGATCGGCAGACCGGTGGCGGCGAACAAGCCGATCCTGGCGCTCTCCCGGGTGTCGAACATCGACCGGTGAGTGCGCAGGTCGCGTTCCAGCCTGCTCGACAGGAAGACCGGTAGCCCACGGACGACCATGATCATCACGACGAACAGGACAAGCGCGATCGGTGCCGCGGCGACCGCCCTCGGATCGATGGCCATCCCGGACGTCACGAAGAAGACCGGGATCAGCAGACCGAAGGCGAGTCCGTTCAGCTTCCTCTCCAGCAGCTCGTCGCCGCGAGGCAGGGCTTGTCGCAGGATGAAGCCGGCCGCGAAGGCGCCGAGCACCACGTCGAGCTCGAAGATCTCGGCGAGCACACTCAACGCGACCAACAGCAGCACGGTCAGCCGGACCGTGGTCTGAGCGGTGGTCTCGGACCCGGCCCGGATCAGACCCATGATCTTGGACGTCTCCTGACGGACCCGGCGCCACGGGAGGGTGACGGCCGCGGCGATCAGGGTGAACATGATGACGGCGATCACCGCCTGAGCCGCCCCCGCCGTGCCCAGCAGCACCGCCATGGCGATGATCGGGCCGAGCTCGCCGTAGGCGCCGTGATTCATCACCGCGCGGCCCACCGGGCTGCCGAGCAGACCACCGTCCTTCAAGATCGGCAGCAGGGTGCCGAGGGCGGTCGAGCAGAGCGCGATGGCGAGGGCCGTCTCGGCGTGGATCACGCCCGTCAGCCCGATCAGGAAGACGACCGTCAAGGCGATGGCCAGGCAGATCACCCAGGTGAGCAGCGCGCGTCGTCCGGATCGACCGGTCAGCTCGGACACCTCGATCTCGTAGCCGGCCAGCAGGAAGAGCATCCCCAGCCCGAGCTCGCGCAGGATCGCGATCGCGTCGTCGGTGGTGGCCAGGCCGAGGCCGAACGGTCCGATCAGCACCCCGGCGACGAGCAGGATCACGACCTCCGGCACCAGCCGCCGCGGCACCAGCCCGGCGAACAGGGGAGCGATCACCGCACACAAGGTGATCCACAGCAACGAGACGAACGACGACTCCACGGGCTGGCCTCCTCGAGCTCCCCCGCACGATAGTGGTCACGGTCAGGCTCGGCCGGGGCGCCCGCACGGACAGCTCGCTCGGTCGGGCCGCCCGACGTCGGCGCGGCGGCCCTAGGGCACAGGTAGCGTCCGGTTCCGACCACGGGCCGCCTGCGTATACGTTGTAAATCCAGGCGTCGGTTCGTGACCTCCGGGTCTGCGGCCGGCTGAACACAGGAGCACCGATGGTGAACGTGCCGGACTTCAACACCCTCTATCGCGACGACCCGGATCCCTGGCGCGTCGCCTCGAGCTTCTACGAGCAACGCAAGCAGGGCGTGTTGCTGGCGTCCCTGACGCAGGCGTCGTACGCGACGGCGTGGGATCCGAGCTGCGGGACGGGCGAGCTCGCCGCCCGGCTGGCGACTCGGGCGGACGCGGTGCTCGCCACGGACGCGTCCGTCGAGGCGGTGCGCCTCACCGCCGCCCGGTGCGCCGAGCTGCGGCGGGTGACCGTCACCCAGCTCCGGCAGCCGGCTCTGCCGGACTGGGAGGACGGACGCCTCGCGCTGACTGTGATGGCCGAGTTCGCGTACTACCTGCCGGCGGCTGACCGGGCCGAGATGTGGCGTACGGTCTCGTCCGCAGCGGCCGAGGACGCCGAGATCGTGGTGATCCACTGGCGTCATCGTCCGCACGACGCCCACCTCAGCGGCGTCGACGTCAACGCCGAGGCCGTCGCGGCCCTGACCTCCGAACCGGGCTGGCGCACAGCGGTGCATCACGACGACGAGGACTTCGTCCTGGACGTCCTGCGACGGGGCGACTCGTGACCCCGGCGCCGGTCGAACCGAGAGGGGCGTCCCTGGCCCGCCCACCGCTGCCCTGGACGCTGCCGGAGGGCTACGACCGTCACGATCCCGGGCCGGCCGAGCTGCAGGCCGCTCTCGACCTGACGGCCGGCCGGCTCGACTGGCGGCCGCTGAGCTGGACGGGTCTGGTGGAGGGTCTGCTGCGGGTGGGTGTCACCGACATCCCCCTGGGCCGGCTCGTCGAGGGCCACGTCGACGCGCTCCGGATCCTCGATCAGGGCGGCGCCGAGCCGCACGGCGGTGCCCGGTACGGCGTGTGGGCCTCCCGGTCAGCGGGGACCGGGATAGCGGCTCACGTCGAGGGGGCCACCCTGCGCCTGAACGGCACCATCCGCTTCGCCTCCGGAGCGGGTGTCATCGACCGGGCGCTGGTGCCCGTCTGGTCGGACCCGGAGACCCACCTGCTGGTGGACCTGGCCGTCGACGACCTCCCGGTCGACCGGAGTCACTGGACCACCGCGGCCATGCGGGTCAGCCAGTCGCACACGGTCACCGTGGCCGATCTGGTCGTCGACGCCAGCGACGTGGTCGGTGAGCCCAGCTTCTACCTCGGTCGGCCGGGGTTCCTCCCCGGCGGCGTGGGTGTCGCCGCCGTCTGGGCCGGAGGTCTCACCAGGGTCCTGGACGTGACCGTCGTCATGCTGGACGGTCGCCGCGTCACCGAGGCCCAGGACGCGCGACTCGGACGGGCGCGGCTGCACCTCATCGCCGCCCTGACTGCCGTCCGTGCCGCCGGGAGCCGACTCGACGGGCTCTGGCCGGCACGGGCGGAGTCGAGCACGGCGTTGTTGATCACCGAGGTCGTGACGGAATCGCGAGCGCTCGTCGCCCACGCCGTGATGGCCGCGCTCGCCGAGCTGCGCATCCTGGCCGGCCCGGCCGGTCTGGCCTTCGACCTCGACCTGGGCCACGCTCTGGACGACCTCGGGCTGTACGCGGCCCAGCTGAACGTCGACGCCGAGGCCACTCGGCTGGGGTCGGCGCTGCGGTCGCGTCGATCCTGACCCGCGGCCGGAGAGAGCGGCAGACGTACGACTCCGACATCACGGGCCGCGTACGCCGCCGGGCGCGGCCGGCGCCGGCGCATTGGCCTTCGCGAACGTTCCTGCGGCCTCGGGAGAACCGAACAGGCCGACCAGTGCGACACGGATCGGCTGGCTCCGCATCGACAGTGGGTGGGGATTCTTGGAGAACGCGTTGTCCCAGCCGGACGCCACGTCGTAGCCGTACTGGGAGAGCCAGGTCTGCCACAGGCTCTTGCCGTAGTCGGAGACCCCGCCGGTGAGCCCGTCTGCGATGGCGTCGACCTGGCTCGGCTTGTCCACCACGGCACTCGGGTCCTCGTCGAAGTCGGCCTTGGAGTCTGCGGCCCGGGCCGCTCGGGCCGCCTCGATCATCTGGCCGAGCTGAGCCTGCACTTTGACCCGGTCGCCGCTGATCGAGGCTGCGGTGGCGGTGAGGAAGTCCAGCGGCTCGTCGCCGGCCGCCTTCTCCGCCGCACCGGGCGCCTTCGCCGCCGGATTGCCGGGTGCCGTGGAATCGCCGGAGGTCGATGGCTTGCCCGTCCCGCCGCGCATCTTGTCCAGCGAGCGCACGGAGAACTTGACGAAGTCTTTTCCGGCGTCGGTGAAGCCATCGGCGACGGGCCCCTTGAGGTCCTTGAGACCCTCCAGGCTCTTCTTGAGGACACTCCCAACTGCCCCGCCGGCGAATCCGCCGGCCGCCGCCCAGAAGGCTCCCCACATCAGGTCGTAGGCCAGCTTGTCGGTCTTGCCGACCGAGTTGAGCACACCTTGTTGATCCTCCTGCGCCTTCTTGAAGGCGCCGACCGCTGAGTTGAGGTGGGCGGTGGCGGAGCTGAACTTCCCGTCCAAGACGGAGTGAGCGGCCTGCACCGACAGGATGAAGTCGATGATGTCGGTGACCACCCGGAACTGTTCGTTGTGTTCGCCGAGGATCACCGACAAGCCGTCACCCAGGTCGCCGCTGACCTTGAACTTCATCGTCAACGCACCGACCTTGGGGAAGTCCAACACCCAGGTGGCGCGATTGCCGACCCAGGTCGGACCGCTGTAGGTGCAGGTGCCCTCCACCTGCTCGGTCATCTTGATCGTCAGCTTCTGTTCGGTGGTCAAGGCGGGGAAGTCTGCACTCACCGTCATCTGATCGCCGACGTAGACCTTCTGGGCCGCTGCTTCCAGATCGCGTGGCCGGTCCTTCGCCACACCGCCGACCTTGACCTTGCCCGACCAGCTCTGGACCGGTGGCGGCGTCGGGACCCGTTGGACCGTGGGGTCGCGCTGCACCGACACCGAGACCGGCGGGGACGGGGTGGTGTGGGTCCGGGTCTCGGTGGAGCGCCGCAGCAAGGAGGCGACGGCGTGGTTCCCGGCCAGCCGCTGCAGGGCGAGCACCTGGCCCACTCCCGAGCGGCCCAACGGCTCCGCCATCGCCCGCTCGGCGTTCACTTCGACCGACCGAGCGGGCCGCGCACGATCGGGGGACTCGACCTTTTCCTGCACGATCAGAACCTAGCCAGGCTGATGCCGTCGAGACCGCGGCTGGTCTGACCGTGCCCGAACGGCCGGCAGGTCTGCACCATAGGGCGAACGCGGGCCGGGCTACCCACGACTATCCGAGACGGAACCCGATGGCGCGCGCGCCCGAACCGGTGAATGTGATCTCGACCCGACCCTCGACCAGCTGCAGCGGGCGGACGATCTCACCGAGGTAGGTCGCCTCCCACGCCTCGACGGTGCCGTCCGGCAGCGCGACCTCGGTGGAGGCTCCGGCCGGATCCAGCGACACCAGTCGGATCGTGACCGTGCCGTCGTCCAGGGCTCGCAGCCCGATCAGCCGGACCCGGTCGTCGGTCAGCGACAACAGGGAGCGGTCGGTCGGCGGCTCGGACCCGGGCGCCTGGGCATCCGGCGTCTCGGCCAGTACCGCCCGCAGCGGCTGCACCAGGGAGGACGCCGTCCGCGCCGCCAGGCTGGGCGCGTGCCCCGTGCCGGCCGCCACCCGGTAGCGGAAGGTCGTCTCGAACGCCTGCTCCACGGGGAAGTTGGTGTCCCAGATGTTGTTGTGCACCCACGAGTACACCGTGGCGGGCTCGATCACCGGCAGGGTCGAGGGGAACGGCACGTACGGCAGTCCGATCGTCCCGATCTCGACGAGGGGCGCCTCGGCGGTGGCCCAGCCGATCGCCTGGTCACCGTCGCCGAGCGAGACGAAGTGCCGGATCGCGCGCATGTACGCCGCTCCGCCGGGCACCGACTCCTGACCGGACCCGGTGAGACCGCCGGCCGACTCCTGCAGCACCTCGGGGTCGGTGAGGGCGAACGGGAAGGCGAAGTAGGCGCTCTCCTTGTCCCAGGTGCTCGACTTGCTGAGGCGGTTGGTGATCTCCAGGTGGGCGAGGCCACGGGGGAGTCGGTAGGTGACCCGCAGCCCGTCGGCCCCGACGACCCGCTGCTCGAGCACCACCTGCTGGCCGCGGGCGTCCTCGGTGGCCTCGACCACGGCCGCCGGTCCGCCGACATCGCGGCTGCTGATCAGCGCCAGGTTGCCGATGTCGGCGAACTTGGAGGAGTTGTGGTTGGACTGGCCCACCGTGGCGTACCGGTCGTAGACGTAGTGGTTGAAGCCCAGAGCGGCGTCGCCGTTGACGAGCTCCCGCCCGCTGGTCCGGTCGACCACCGAGCTCAGGGTGCCGGTCCGCAGATCGATCCGGACCGTGAGTGCCTCGTTCTGCAGCAGGGTCGGATCGGCCAGCGGCGTGCTGCTGTCCGTCCGCTCGCCCGGGATCTCGGTGATGTCGACGCGGACGAAGCCGACCGGTGGGACGTCGCCGACCCGGCACCGCAGGTAGCGACCCAGACCGCGGCTGCCCGCCGGCTCGTCCCGCTCGGTGTGCGGCAGCGTCTGCCCGGTGCGACTGTCGGTGACCAGGATCGGAGTCGTCAGGTCGGCGATGCTGGCCGGGAGGAAGACCTCCACCTCGTCCTCCCGCGGTGTGGCGGTGGTGTTGAAGACGTAGAGCGAGGCCAGGGCGTGCTCGGCCCGGGGCAGGACCCGGCCGAGGCCCCCGGCGGCTCGCTGCAGCGCGTGGTCGGAGGCGTCGAGGGCCTCGTAGGCGCGCGCCACCTTCCAGTACCACTGGTGCTCACCGGCGTCCGCTCCGTGGTCGGCGTGGTGCCACGAGTTGGCCGCGCCCCAGGTGTGCTCGTCCCACAGGGCCAGCTGGCGGTAGCCGGCGTCAGGGTCGACGACCGGTCCGTCGGCCACGGCCGCGGCGCCCAGCAGCATCGCGCCGGCTCCCAGGGTGGAGGCGTCGGCCAGGTCGTTCTGGGCCTGGCGAGCGAGCCCGACCGGAGCGGCGGCCGCCCCCACGCCATGGGCCCACCAGTCGTTCCAGTCGCCCCGATAGGTCGGCAGCGAGTCCCCGGCCCGGTCGACCGCGGCGTCGAAGAAGGCCTCGTTGGTGGAGACGCGAAGACGGGGGAACACCCACCGGCGGTTCCACTCCTCGACGATGTCGCTGACGGCTCGGCTCGGGCCCGCGTTGTCGGACCAGCGGCCGTGGGTGCGCAGGTGCAGGACGTCGCCGCCGAACGGAGGTCGGCTGTCGGTGTCGGCGCCACCGTCGAGCCAGCCGAAGATGCTGCCCAGCGGCAGCGGGTAGGCCCGGGTCCCGAGGGAGGCGAGGTAGGCCGGGAAGACGTCGGTGGCGACGTCGTACGACTCGTGGAACCCGACCATCGGACCCTCCATGTAGGCGAGTCCGTGCGGGGTGTCGGTGCGCCAGACGACCAGCTCACCGCCTTCCGGCCCGATCCAGCGGAACAACCGCGGCATGCTCAGCTGGCCGGCGTTGTCGGGGTCGGAGCGGCCGGCCCAGTTGTGCGCGACGCTGAGATGGCGCACCCCGAGGCCGGCGAGGGCATCGGGCAGCCCGACGACCTGGCCGGGGACGTCGGTCTGCATGGCCACCCGGAAGTCGAGTCCGTAGCGCCGCTTGAGATCCAGGGCGGGTGCGAGGAGCTCGTGCAGCTCGTCGGTGGAGCACATCTCGGTGTGGAGGTTGAAGGGCATCGCCGAGAGCGAGATCCGGTTCTCCCGGACCCGGTCCAGCAGCTCGGCGTGCCGGGCGGCCGGCCGGTTCGCCAGCCACTCGGTGACGGCGTACAACGCCTCCTCGTTCCAGCGGAACCGGGCGTCCTCGCTCAGGGACTCGGTGTCGCGCATCAGCCGCAGGGCGGCGTCGAGGTAGTCGATGTGCTGGGCCCGCACGACGTGCTGTCGGTCGGTGTAGCCGATGTCGTAGTGGCTGTGCTGGATCAGGTGCACGTCGTAGTGCCGGGGCCGCTGCAGGACCGTGGCGAGCTCGACGTCCGGATCGGCGATGGTGACCGAGAGCTCCGTCGGGCCGTCGACCTCGGGGACGAGGAGCCGGAGACCGCTCGTCCCGACCTGCTCGCCACGCACCGGCACCTCGGCGCCGCCCAGCGTGACCCGGACCGCAGCCGGGTCGACGGGTCGCTCCCGACCCACCACCTGCAGCCGTACGGCCTGCAGGAAGCGGTCGCCGTCGGCCGCGACCAGGGGCTCCGCGATCAGTCCGACGGTCACGCCGTCGACGACCGCGCGAGCGTCCATCGCGTGGGAGATGATCTTGGTCCGCTGGAGCGAGGCGTCCCAGACCGGGCTGGGCGAGAGGATGGCGTGGGTGGCCACGGTCGAGCCTTTCGGTGGGTTCTTGAGCGCCCGGCAGCGGGCCGCAGGTCGTCGATCCTGTGCTGGTATCGTTACCTCGCCACCTACGCTACCGATCGTGATGCGGCGGGGCAAGTGCGCGGCCGACGATCACGCACGACGAGCGTGACCGGCCGCCGGCGACCTGGGAGGGCATCATGGTGAGCAGTCGTCGACCGACGATCACTGCGGTCGCCAGCCACGCGGGCGTCAGCCCGATGACCGTCTCTCGGGTGCTGGACGGACGCTCGACCGTGTCCCCCGAGCTCGCCGAGCGGGTTCGCGCTTCCGTTGCCGCGTTGGGCTATCAGCGCAACGAGCAGGCCCGGAGCCTGCGTCCGGGGCAGCGATCGGGACTGGTCGGAGTGGCCATCACCAACGTGGCGAACCCGTACTACGCGCAGTTCCTGCTGGGCGCCGAGGAGGTGCTGGCCGAGACGGGTCGGACCCTCATGATCGGCAGCACGGCGGACGACGTGGCGAGGGAGGAACGGCTCGTCGCGGAGTTCATCGGACGTCGGGTGGAGGGGCTCCTGGTGGTCCCGACCGGCGGCCGGACCCATCTGCTGCCACGACGGCTGAGCGGCGTGCCGGTGGTGCTGGCCTCCCGGCAGGTGCCCGGGATCGGCGCCGACACCGTGCTGGTGGCCGACGTGGAGGGGGCCTACGTCGGCACCACCGCCCTGCTGGAGCGCGGCCACCGGGTGATCGGCTTCCTCGGCTCCCAGATGTCGTCCTTCACCGGCGGACGACGCCTCGACGGCTTCCGGCTGGCGCACGAGGACGCCGGCGTGGCCGTCCGCGAGGAGCTGGTGCGCCACGGCGGGACGTCGCTCGCCGTCGACCCGGATCACCACCGGGTGATCGCCGAGAGCCTGCTGCGCGAGCATCCCGACCTGACGGCCGTCCTGTGCGCGAACAACCGGAACACGGTCGGCCTGGTGCGCGGGCTGGCTCATCGTGGCCAGCTCGGCCGATCCGCCGCGGAGATGACCGTGCTGGCCTTCGACGACTTCGAGCTGGCGGACGTGGTCGACGTGGCGCTGCTGGTCGTCGATCACGACGGACGGGAGCTGGGACGGCGTGCGGCCGAGATGCTGACCGAGCGGCTGGACGGCGGGTTCGACGGGCCGGCGCGGCTGGTGGAGCTGCCCACGAGACTGCACCTCCCCGTGCGGGGGGACGCCGCACCCACCCCATCGCGATGGTAACGTTACCTCGTGCCTCCCCTGACTCTCGGTCTCGACCTCGGCGGATCCACGCTGAAGGTCGCCTGGATCCGTGACGGCGCCGTGATCGCGTCCGGCGCCGTGCCCAACCTCGGGCAGCCGACCGATCTCGACGCCGCTGCGCAGCTGGCCGACGAGCTGCGGCCCGGCGGTGGTCAGATCCTGGTCGGGATCGCCGTGCCGGGTGTCGTCGACACCGCGAGGACCCGCCTCGTGTCAGCCCACGGCAAGTACGCCCACCTGCAGGGCGTCGACCTCGCGACCTGGTCGCTGCGACGCTTCGGTGTGCGGGCGGTGGTCGAGAACGACGCCCGTGCCGCCCTGCTCGGCGAGCTGGCCCACGGCGTGGCAGCCGAGGTCCGGGATGCCGTGCTCCTGGTGGCCGGGACCGGCATCGGGACGGCCGCGGTCATCGACGGACAGCTGGTCCGCGGGCGGTCCGGTCACGCGGGCATCCTCGGCGGGCACCTGACCATCGACCGCGGTGGCGAACCCTGCAACTGCGGCAACGTGGGCTGTGCTGAGGTCTACGGCGGTTCCTGGAGCCTGCCGGCCGGGATCACCATGGCCGACGTCTTCGCGTCCGCGGAGGATCCCGTGTCCTCCTCCGCCGCCCGTACGCAGGGGGGCGCCGCCGCGGCCGAGGGACCCGGGCTGGCCGCACGGGTGCTGCAGAGCTGGGCCATCACGGCCGTCAACCTCTGTCACGCCTACGACCCCAGCGTCGTGATCCTCTCCGGTGGCGCCGTCGAGCTCGCCGGCTCCCGGGTGCAGGAGATCGAGCGCTATCTGCACCGGCACCTGTGGTCGTCGGTGCCGCGACCGACGGTCGTGGTCGCCGACGATCCTGCCCGGTCCGTGGTGCGCGGACTCGCGGCGACGACCAGCAGCACAGCAGAGGACACCAGATGAGCATCGTGCCGTCCGACCATCGCGGCTACGACCGGTTCCCGACGATCTCGGTCAGCTCCGGCGGAGCGGGGGGCGACCGGGTCAGCTCCGGAACCGCCCTCTGGACCACGCTCCGGCAGCGGGCCGAGAGCGACACGGCGTCACCGTTGATCATCATCGACGCCTACCCCGGGGTCGACCTCGCGGCGTTGACGACGGCCGCCCGCCGCCACCTCCCCGGCTACCGCGTGGTGGACGTCGAAGCAGCGGCGGCTCGTCCGATCGAGGAGATCGATGCCCTGCTGGCGCGCAACCTGACCGACGACCGCGTCTTCGGGGTTCTCAGCCACCACCGGCTGGACGAGCTGTTCGACCAGGACAAGCTGGCGGCGATCGCGACGCTGATCCGGGAGAGCCCGACTCCGACAGCGGTCATCGGCTGGGGGGCGGCCCAGCTGCTCCTCGACCACGCAGCGGATCTCGACCAGGCGGCCGGTGGCGGGGGCGACGGACCGGCCACGGCGGCCGCCGCACGGGCGGCGACCGTGGTGCTGGCCGACCTGCCCCGGTGGGAGCTCCAGCAGCGCTACCGCCGGGGGATGCCCAACTGGCGCTGTGACAACGGCGACCAGGACGTCCTCCGCAAGATCAAGCGCGGGTACTTCGTCGAGTGGCGGATCGCCGATCGGCACAAGCGGCGGCTCTTCCCGATCATGGACTTCCTGCTCGACACGACCCGGACGGTCGACGAGGCGCACCTGGTCACCGCGGAGGCGTTCCACGCGGGCCTGGAGCGAGCCACCAGCGGGCCGTTCCGGCTCGTGCCGTTCTTCGACCCCGGGCCCTGGGGCGGGACCTGGATGGCCGACGTCGTCGGCCTGGAGAAGGTCGACAACAACTACGCCTGGTGCTTCGACTGCGTGCCCGAGGAGAACAGCCTGCTGCTCGACGTCGATGGCACGGTGGTCGAGATCCCGGCGATGGATCTCGTGCTGAGTCGGCCGCGGGAGCTGCTGGGGCCGCTGACCTTCGCCCGCTTCGGCGCCGAGTTCCCCATCCGGTTCGACTTCCTGGACACGATGGAGGGCGGCAACCTCTCCCTGCAGGTCCATCCGCTGACCGACTACATCACCGACACGTTCGGGATGACCTACACCCAGGACGAGAGCTACTACCTGCTCGACGCCGGCGAGGACGCAACGGTCTACCTCGGTCTGCGCGACGACGCCGATGTCGACCAGATGTTCCGCGAGCTGACCGCGGCCCAGGACGGGCAGCACGGCTTCGACGCCGAGGCGTACGTGAACCGGTATCCGGCCGCCAAGCACGACCACTTCCTGATCCCGGCGGGCACCGTGCACTGCTCGGGCCGCAACTCCATGGTGCTGGAGATCTCGGCCACGCCGTACCTGTTCACCTTCAAGATGTGGGACTGGGGACGCCTCGGGCTGGACGGGGTCCCGCGTCCGGTCCACCTCGACCACGCCCGGGCCAACCTGCAGGCCGATCGGCGCACGACCTGGGTGGGGGACCACCTGGTGCACCGCACCGAGGTGCTGGCCGAGGGTCCCGGCTGGGTCGAGGAACGGACCGGTCTGCACGAGCTCGAGTTCATCGAGGTCCGCCGGCACTGGTTCACCGCACCGGTGTCCCACGACACCGATGGCACGGTCCACGTGCTCAACCTGGTCGAGGGTGCGGAGGCGGTCGTCACCAGCCCGACCGGCGCCTTCGCGCCGTTCGTCGTCCACTACGCCGAGACCTTCGTGGTGCCGGCCGCGGTCGGCGCGTACACGATCGCGCCCCACGGATCGTCCGTCGGGCAGCGACTCGGCACGGTCAAGGCGTACGTCCGCGGCACCACGACGGACAGCGTCGGCTCCGACCGGTCGTGAGCGTCCGCGACCGGCCGATCGGCGACGTCAGCCGAGTCGGCGACGCCTGATCACCAGGATGGCCACCAGGGTCAGACCGAGCGCGACGGCACCCAGCACCGCGGGCGGCAGGGCGCGGACCTGGTCGAGGACGTCCTCGGCGCCGGACTTCACCTGATCGGCGGTCTCGGTCGCCTTGGCTTTGGCCTGGGCCTTGACGTCGGTCTTGGCCACCAGGGCCTCGACCGAGGCCGCCAACCGCTCGCGGGTGGCGTCGCGATCGGCTTGCAGCTCGTCGACGGTCGGGTTGTCGGTGTCGACCGGAGGGGTGGTCTCGGGTCCGGTGGTGTCACTCATCTGCGCGCACTCTCCTTGATCTCGGCCACATCGGCCTTGACGTTCTCCACCGCGGCGCTGGGCACCGGCGGCACGGCCTCGGTCACCTTCTTCTTGCCGATCAGCGCGGCGACGGCGGCGATCGCCAGCACGACGACGCCGACGATCAGCGCGGCGGCCCAGCTGGGCACCACCAGCGCCAGGGCGAAGATGGCGGTGACGATCAGGCAGCCGATGCCGAACATGGCCAGCACGCCGGCTGCGCCGAACGCTCCCAGACCGACCCCGGCGGTCTTGGCCTTGTCGGTCATCTCCAGCTGCGCGATCTTGAGCTCGGTCCGCACCAACCGACTGGACTCCTCGGTCACCTGGTTGATCAGGGCGGCGATCGAGTCGTCGGGTGGGGTGGTCGCCGCCGTGGCCCCCGTCGCTCGAGTGGCCGGGACGTTGGCGTCCTCGGTTTCGCTGGTCATGACGGATCCTCTCGCAGTGGTCTGTGTGGCGGCGTGGTCGCCGGTGTCGGTGTCGGAAGTGCTGGCGGTGGCGTGCGGGGGTCGGGAGTCGGCGGCCACCGCACCGCGCTGACCCAGCGGCTCGGCGGGTCCCACCGTCGAGTCCTTGATCGTCTGCTGCTCGGCCTCTGCGTTGAGCTCCGCCCCGAACAGGACGGCGTACGAGGTCAGCCACAGCCACATCAGCAGCACGACGATGCCCGCCAGGGCGCCGTAGGTCTTGGCGTAGCCGGCGAACAGGGTCACGTAGAGCGAGAACCCGACGGACACCAGCAGCCACAGCAGCGTGGCCACGATCGCCCCGGGTGAGGCCCAGCGCATCTTCGGCGCGTCGCGGTCCGGGGCGACCCGGTAGAGCACGGCGAGCGCCACCATGATCAAGCCTGCGATCAGCACCCAGCGCACCACCTGGACCAGCCAGCGCAACGGCCCGCCCTCGAACACCGAGAAGACGATCGGCAGCACCGCGATCAGCGTCATCAAGATGATCATGAAGACGATGGCGCCGAAGGTGAGGGCCAGGGCGAGGGCCCGCTTCTGCACGATCGTCCGGTTGTCGGTCTCGTCGTAGGCGGTGTTGATCGCGAGCACCAGGTTGGCGACGCCACCCGACGCGCTCCACAACGCGAGCAGCAGCGAGATGATCAACCCGACGCTGAGCGCCCCGGTGCGCTGGGACTGCTCGGTGAGCTGGGTGATGATCAGCTTCTGCACCTCGGCCGGCAGCGCGCCGCCCAGGGAGGAGACCTGGTCGGCGATCGTCGCCGGGTCGGCGAACAGCCCGTACGCCAATACCAGGGCGATCAGGCTCGGAAAGAGGGCCAGAAAGCCGAAGAACGCGACGCCGGCGCCGATCAGCGGGATCTGGTCCTCCGTCGTCTGGGCCCAGGTCCGTTTGAGGATCTGGACCCAGCCGCGCCGGGGGATGTCCTGCGGCCGATCGGCGTCGGCGCCGGGGACCTCGCTGACCTCAGCCGCTGAGCGATTCGACATGGTTCACCTCTCGCGCCACCCGCCGCGGGCCGCTGATTAGGTATACAGCGTAAAGTCGAAGTATCCCAGCCGACGACCACCACCGGGAGATGACGACGATGAAGGCAGTGACGTGGCAGGGCAAGCGGAAGGTCTCCGTCGAGGAGGTGCCCGATCCGAGGATCGAGAAGCCGACCGATGCCATCGTGCGAATCACCTCCACCAACATCTGCGGATCGGATCTGCACCTGTACGAGACCCTCGGGGCGTTCATGAACCCCGGGGACATTCTCGGGCACGAGCCGATGGGCATCGTGGAGGAGGTCGGCAGCGAGGTGTCGCGCCTCTCCGTCGGAGACCGGGTGGTGATGCCGTTCCAGATCTCCTGCGGTCACTGCTACATGTGCGACCAGTCGCTCTACACCCAGTGTGAGACGACTCAGGTGCGGGAGCAGGGCAGCGGCGCCGCCCTGTTCGGCTACTCCGAGCTCTACGGCTCCGTGCCGGGCGGGCAGGCCGAGTACCTCCGCGTCCCGTTCGCCGACAACACCCACATCACGGTGCCCGAAGGGCCGCCCGACGACCGCTTCGTCTACCTGTCCGACGTGCTGCCGACCGCCTGGCAGGCCGTGGAGTACGCCGCAGTTCCCGACGGTGGCACCTTGGTGGTGCTCGGGCTCGGACCGATCGGGGACATGGCCACCCGGATCGCTGCGCTCCGCCCCGGGATCGCCCGCGTGATCGCGGTGGACCTGGTGCCCGACCGGCTCCAGCGGGCCCGGGTCCGCGGCACCGAGGTGGTCGACCTCAGCGAGCACTCCGACGACCTGGCCGACGTGATCCGGGAGATGACCGGCGGCCGCGGACCGGATGCCGTCGTCGACGCGGTCGGGATGGAGGCACATGGCTCGCCGGGGGCGGCCCTGTTGCAGAAGATGGTCACGGCGCTCCCGGATGCGATCGCCGCTCCGCTGATGACCAAGGCAGGGGTCGATCGGCTCGCGGCCGTGCACTCCGCGATCGACATCGTGCGACGCGGGGGGACCATCTCGCTCAGCGGCGTGTACGGCGGCATGGCCGACCCGATGCCGATGATGACGCTGTTCGACAAGCAGATCCAGCTGCGGATGGGGCAGGCCAACGTGCTCCGGTGGGTGGACCACATCATGCCGCTGCTCACCGACGAGGACCTGCTCGGGGTGGACGGCTTCGCCACCCACCGCCTGCCGCTGGAGCAGGCGCCCCATGCGTACGACATCTTCCAGCGCAAGGCCGAGGGAGCCATCAAGGTGGTGCTCCAGCCCGATCTGGCCGTCTGACCGGCGAAAGTCGATGGCGCCCGATGGTGCCGGTCCCGCACCATCGGGGGATGACCTCCCTCGCCGACGTCTGGCCTCCGTACCGGCTCCGGGTGAAGGCCGGTGACCTCACCCTGACGGTGGTCGGTGATGACGACGTCCCGGGACTGGTGGACCTGGCGCTGGCCGGGATCCACGCCCCGGAGGCGATGCCGTTCTCCGTCCCGTGGACGCTGACCCCGGCCGGGGAGCTGCCCGCGACGATGGTGCGCCACTACTCCTCGGTGCGCGCCTCCTTCGAGCGGGACGCCTTCGATCTGCTGTTCGCCGTCCGGGTGCGCGGCGTCCTGGTCGGCACCCAGGCCCTGCACGCCAAGGACTTCCCTGTCACCAAGACGCTCGAGACGGGATCCTGGCTGGGCCTGGTGCACCAGGGTCAGGGGGTCGGCACCCGGATGCGGCAGGCCGCCTGCGCGTACGCGTTCGACGAGCTGGGGGCCGAGGAGGTCACCTCGGCCGCGTTCGTGGACAACCCGGCCTCGCTCGCGGTCAGCCGGAAGGTCGGCTATCGGCCCAACGGCGTCGTGCGGCTGAAACGGCGCGACGGGGAGATGGCCCTGAACCAGAAGCTCGTGCTCAGCCGTCGCGACCTGGTCCGGGGTGAACCGCTGGAGGTCTGCGGCGCCGAGGACCTCCGCGCCTTCCTCGGACTGCCGGACGGGTCCCCGTATCTGTCCTGAGCGGCCCGGGAGGGTTCGGTGGGTCCTCCGCCGAAATCACGCGTTCTGGGTGAGGCGCCGACAGGCCGCCGTAGGAGATCGTCGGGGAGAAGAACCCGACCACTGCTGCGTGACCACGAGCCTGGATCGCTCGGCGTCGCGAGGATGTGAGACGCGCGTGCCCGACTCGAACGGCGTGACCCCCGCAGCCGCACCCGGGACCGGCGGTGCGGCGGCGGCGGCCGCGACCGCGCCGGCCGCGATCGACCCGGCCGCCCTGATCCGCTCCAAGGCCTACATCGCCGCCCTCGTCTTCGCGGCCCTCCTCGGTATCCCTATCTCGGCGGTCGCCTACGGCTTCCTGGCGCTGGTGGCGACCATCCAGTCCTCGCTGTTCGGCGACCTGCCCCGCCAGCTCTTCGCCGGCACCGTGCCGGCGTGGTGGCCGGTGCCGTGGCTGGTGCTCTGCGGGCTGCTGACCGGAGCGGCCATCCGCCTGCTGCCGGGCACGGGTGGTCACTCGCCGGCGTTCGGGTTCAGCACCGGCGGCGGCCCACCCAGTCCGGCCGCTCTCCCCGGTGTCGTGCTGGCCGCGTTCGCCACCCTCAGCCTCGGCGCGGTGCTCGGTCCCGAAGGACCGCTGATAGCGATCGGGGGCGGCCTGGCTGCGTTGACCCTCCACCTGGTGAAGAAGGACTCGCCGCCGATGGCGTTGACGATCATGGCCTCGGCCGGCAGCTTCGCCGCGATCAGCACCCTGCTCGGCTCGCCGGTGCTCGGCGCTTTCCTGATCATGGAGGCGGCCGGCATCGGCGGCATGACCCTGAGCCTGGTGGCCCTGCCGGGTCTGCTGGCCTCCGGTCTCGGCGCGCTGGTGTTCGTCGGCCTGGACGCCTGGACCGGACTCGGCACGTTCTCCCTGGCCCTCCCGACGGTACCCCCGGCGGTGCCTCCCACGGTGGCGTCACTGGGCTGGGCGATCGTGATGGGGGGAGTGGGGGCGCTGCTGGGCTGGCTGATCCGCCGGTTCGCGCTGTCGCTGCGGCCGATCGTGCACCGGAACCGGGTGCTGGTCACCGCCGGGCTCGGGCTGCTCATCGGTCTGACCGCGATGGCGTACCAGCTGATCACGGGTCAGAGCTTCACCATGGTCCTGTTCTCCGGGCAGGACGCGCTGCCCGCGCTGGTCGAGAACGCGACGGACTACTCGCTCACCGTGTTGATCGTCCTCGTCGTGGCCAAGGCCTTCGTGTACGGCCTGTCGTTGAGTGCCTTCCGTGGCGGTCCGGTCTTCCCGTCGATGTTCATCGGCGCCGCGCTCGGCATCGCCGCGAGCGGGCTCCCGGGCATGGACCTCGCCTCCGCGATCGCCATGGGGATCGGCGCCATGTGCGCCACCATGTTGCGGCTGCCGCTGACCGCGACCCTGTTGGCGACCTTGTTGCTGGGCGCCGACGGGGTCGCGGTGACTCCCCAGGTGGTCGTCGCCGTGGCGGTCGCGTTCGTCCTCATCAACGTGCTGCCGGCCCCCGGGGCCCCCGCTCCGGAGCCCTCGCGATGACCATCGCAGCGGCCGCAGCGGGCGGGAGGGGTCACGCGGATCGGGTGATGTGCCGGGTGCCGCTCAGGGCCACCATGGTGCCGTGTCGATCGGAGGAGCCGCGATGACGGCGTGGGGCAGTGGTGGGATGGGTCGGCTCGTGGGGACACGCCATGGCCGGTGAGCAAACGGCCGGTGGGCAATCCTCCGGTGAGCGATCCGGCTGGGCCGCCCGACTGACACCCCTGGCGCTGAAGGGCTATCAGCGGTCCTGGCTGCGCAGTGACGTGATGGCGGGTGTGACGCTCGCGGCGGTGGCCATCCCCGAGACGATGGGCTACACCTCGATCGCCCAGGTGCCGGTGATCACCGGCCTGTACACGGTGCTCTTCCCGGCGCTGGTCTTCGCGCTGCTCGGATCCTCCCGGCTGCTCGTCGTCGGCGCCGACTCGGCGACCGCCGCCATCCTGGCAGCGGGTCTGGCGGGCATGGGGATCGCGGGGTTGCAGCCGAACTCGCCCGAGTGGCTGGCGTTCTGCTCGCTGACCGCGCTGGTCTGCGGCGTGATGCTGATCCTGGCGCGGCTGTTGCGACTGGGGTTCCTCGGAGACTTCCTGTCCTCCTCGGTGCTGATCGGTTTCCTGACCGGTGTCGGCATCCAGGTCTTCACCGGTCAGATCCCGGACATGCTGGGGATCCCGAAGGGATCGGGCAGCTGGTTCCAGCAGCAGTGGTACATGCTGACCCATCTGGGCGGCCTGAGCGTGCCGACGGTGGCGTTCGCCGCCGGAGCGCTGGCCATCATCATCGGGTTCAAGCGGTTCCTCCCGAGAGTGCCCGGCGCGATCGTCGCCGTGGTGCTGTCGATCGCCCTCTCGGCCGCTCTGGACGCGTCGGCCCACGGTGTGGCCGTGGTCGGGACCGTGCAGGGAGGGTTCCCGCCGATCGGACTGCCGTCGGGGATCACCTGGTCCGACATCCCGAAGGTGCTCACCGTCGCGTTCTCCTGCTTCGTGCTGATCATCGCGCAGAGCGCGGCCACCTCGCGCAGCTTCGCGGCCAAGCACGGCGACCGGGTGGACATCAACCGGGACATCGTCGGCCTCAGCGGCGCCAGCCTCGCGGCCGGTCTGACAGGCACCTTCGTCGTCAACGGCAGCCCCACCAAGACCCAGATCCTGGATGGGCAGAAGGGCAAGACCCAGGTCGCCAACATGACCATGGCAGCGGTCACCCTGGTCATCGTCGTGTTCTTGACCGGTCTGCTGACCGACATGCCCAAGGCCGTGCTCGGCGCCATCGTCTTCCTGATCGGGATCGACCTGATCGACATCGCCGGCCTGCGCCGGGTGTGGGCGGCCCGGCGCAGCGAGGCCTACATCGCCATCGTGACCGCCGTGACGGTGTTCGCCGTCGGTGTCGAGCAGGGCATCATCCTCGCCATCCTGCTGTCGCTGATCGAGATGGTCCGGCGTCAGTACCGTCCGCACCGGCTCGTGATCGGTGTCGGTGCCGACGGCGAACCGACGTACGCACGAGCCGAGAACGGGATGCAGAGTGCTCCGGGCCTGATCGTGTTCCGCTACGACGCCGACCTCTTCTACGCCAACGCCAACCAGTTCTGCGACGGCGTGCAGCAGCTGATCGACGATGCTCCGGACCGGGTCCGCTGGCTCGTTCTCGACTGCTCCGCGATCCCGGACGTGGACTACTCGGCCGGCGCGGCGGTCCACCAGCTGGTGACCTTCGTGCACAACCGCGGGGCGATCTTCGCCCTCGCCGGTCTGGATCCGGATCTGCGCGCTGCGCTGGAGCAGTTCGGCGTCCTCCAGATGCTCGAGGCCGATCACATCTACCCGACCGTCGAGGCGGCCGTCGCGGGCTTCCGGCTGGCTGCGGTGGACGCGGACCCGAAGGGCCGGACCACCCAGTCGAAGGAGTGAGCATGGTGCACGAACAGCCCCCGACCAGTCTCAGCGTCGCCGAGCGTCAGGCACGAGGCGCAGAGGCCAGGACGAAGGTTCCGCCCGACGCGCACACCGGTTGGCGGCCGTCGACCGACCGGGGCGATCCCATCGCGTTGCTGGAGTCGCAGAACGCGACCCGAGAGCCCGACCTCATCCCGGTCCGCCACGGCCGGATGATGGCCTCGGCATTCACGTTCTACCGCGGGTCGGCGGCGATCATGGCCGCCGATCTGGCCGGGACACCGACGGCCGGCCTCGACGTGCAGCTCTGTGGAGACGCCCACCTGTCCAACTTCGGTGTCTTCGCCTCACCCGAGCGGGAGCTCCTGTTCGACCTCAACGACTTCGACGAGACGTTGCCCGGACCGTTCGAGTACGACCTGTGCCGCCTGGCCGCCAGCTTCGCCATCGCTGCTCGTCACAACAAGTTCGACCCGGACCACGTACGGAAGGCGTGCGAGACGGTGGGGCGGGCGTACCGGACGGCGATGGCCGGGTTCGCCTCGTTGGGCACACTCGACATCTGGTACGCCAAGATGTCCGAGGAGGACGTGAGGACCGGCATCGAGCACATCCGGCGCAGTCTCGCCGCCAAGGAAGCCAAGGAAGCCAAGCGCGGCCGACCGGCGAAGACCGGCAAGCCTGCTGTCCTCAAGAAGGAGGAGGTGGCGCTCCACCGGAGTGAGGAAGCCCTCCGCAAGGCACACAACCGGACGAATCTGCAGGCGCTGTCGAAGCTGACCGAGGTGGTCGACGGGAAACAGCGCATCATCAGTCAGCCACCGGTGCTGATCCCCCTCCGCGAGCTGGCCTACACCGCCGAGTTCGACGCCCTCGACCTGCAGGACGTGGTCCGTCAGATCTACGGACGCTACCGAGACACCCTCAGCGACACCCGTCGACGGCTGCTCGACGAGCACACGATCGTCGACGTGGCCCGCAAGGTGGTCGGCGTCGGGTCGGTCGGCACCCGGGCCTTCGTGGTGCTGCTCCAGGGCCGGGACGAACGCGACCCCCTGTTCCTCCAGGTGAAGGAGGCCACCCGCTCGGTGCTCGAGGCGCACCTGCCGAAGAGCCGGTACGACAACTGCGGTGAGCGGGTCGTGCAGGGACAGCAGCTGATGCAGTCCGCGTCGGACATCTTCCTCGGCTGGTCCGCCGGTGTGCAGACCGACCGCTACTACTACTGGCGACAGCTGAGGGACATGAAGGGGTCTGCCGATGTCGAGGCCATGATCCCCAAGGGCCTGATCTTCTACGCCCAGATCTGTGGGTGGACCCTGGCCCGGGCGCACGCCCGATCGGGGGATGCGGTCGCCATGGCGACCTATCTGGGCGACGATCGTGCGTTCGACAAGGCGTTCGCCGACTTCGCCGAGAGATATGCCGATCAGAACGAGCTCGACTACCAGGCTTTCCGGGACGCCATCGCCTCGGGCCGGATCGAGGCGCGTCCCGGGGTCTGACGGAACGCGGGGTGGGACCCGTGGTTTCATCGCCACCCAGGCGGCTACTCCTGAAGCATGGCCCGAGATCTTGTTGTCGTCGGAGCCTCGGCGGGTGGGGTCGAGAGTCTTCGGAGTTTCCTGGCGGCGATTCCCGCTGATTTTCCGGCGACGGTGCTGGTGGTGCTCCATCTGCCGTCGGCTGGGTCGAGCATGCTGCCGTCGATCCTGCACCGGACCAGCGCGATCCCGGTCTCGGCGGCCACCGGTCACGACACGCTGCGACGGGGTCACGTGCTGGTCGCCCCACCCGACTACCACCTGGTGGTCCGCGATCAGCACGCGGTGCTCAGTCGTGGCCCGCGCGAGAACGGCCACCGCCCCGCCGTGGACGCGCTGTTCCGCAGTGCCGCGCGCACCTGCGGCTCCCGGGTCATCGGCGTGGTCCTCTCCGGCGCTCTGGACGACGGGACCGCGGGGATGCTCACGATCCACCAGCGCGGGGGACTGGTGCTGGCGCAGGATCCACTCGACGCGGCCTACCCCGGCATGCCCAAGAGCGTGATCGACCACGTCGGGGCCGACCATGTCGGCTCGGCGGCGGACCTGGGTCGGTTGGTGTCGAAACTGGTCCGCGAGGGCGGGGACGACGGGGCAGCTGCGATGTCACCGGAGCTGCTGGAGATGGAGGTCGGCATGGCTGCGCTCGACGACATCGCGATCGGCCGGCCGGCCTGGCCCGGCGATCGGTCGGGTTTCTCCTGTCCGGACTGCGACGGGACGCTGTTCGCGATCGGAGACGGGGAGCTGCTCCGCTATCGCTGTCGGGTCGGTCACGCCTGGTCGGCGCGAGCTCTGTCCGTCGAGCAGTCCCAGACGGTCGACCGTGCCCTGTGGATGGCCGTACGCAGTCTGGAGGAGCGGGCCGCACTCAACCGGCAACTGGCGGAACGTGCCGGGGAGCGAGGCAATATCCTGTCGCTGAACCGCTATCTGGAGCGGGCTGCGGAGGCGACCGGGTCCGCCGCGGTCGTACGCCGGTTGCTGACCGACCCCCTGACCAGCGACGATGACGCCGACGAGGTGAGCACCGTCGGGGAGGAAGATCATGTCGACCAGAGGTGACGGCCCGGCCCAGCCCGAGCGAGAGGCGGCCGACCTCGCGGATCCGGCCTTCGAGCGGCTGCTGATCCTGCTCAAGGAAAGTCGTGCGTTCGACTTCACCGGCTACAAGCGGCCGAGCCTGGTGCGACGCGTCCGCTACCGGATGCGGGAGGTGGGGATCGAGTCGTTCGAGGAGTATCAGGATCTCCTCCTCCTGCAACCCGACGAGTTCACGCAGCTGTTCAACACCATCCTGATCAACGTCACCAGCTTTCTGCGCGACGCCGATGCCTGGCGGTACCTCGCCGAGAACATCCTCCCGGAGG
The DNA here is from genome assembly GCA_963794405.1 of uncultured Actinomycetota bacterium. Lineage (GTDB taxonomy): Bacteria > Actinomycetota > Actinomycetes > Propionibacteriales > Propionibacteriaceae > Microlunatus. The sequence goes on along the minus strand of CAWCDP010000009.1, from coordinate 24,969 downwards.
TGGTGGCGAGCGCCGACGGAGGTCCGATCCGGGTCTGGAGTGCCGGGTGCTCGGCCGGGCAGGAGCCTTACTCGGTGGCCATGCTGCTGCACGAGGCGGTCGGTCCGGCTTTCCGGGAGCGGGTCAAGATCTATGCCACCGACATCGACGAGGACGCCCTCGAGTACGCGCGACAGGGCGCCTACACCGAGCGTGAGCTCCGGGGGCTGTCGGAAGAGCTGCGTGATCGCTACCTGGAGCAGTCGGGTTCCCGGTGGTTGATCTCGCCGGATCTGCGGCGGAACGTGATCTTCGGCCGCAACGACCTGACTCGGGACGCGCCGATCTCCCGGATCGACATCCTGCTGTGTCGCAACACGTTGATGTACTTCAACGCCGAGACCCAGTCCCGGATCGCGTCCCGGCTCGGCTTCGCGCTGCGGCCGAGCGGGGTGCTGTTCCTGGGCAAGGCAGAGATGCTGCTGAACCACACGGCGGTGTTCGACCCGATCGAGCTGAAGCGTCGGTTCTTCCGCAAGACCCGGAACGACTCGGGCGAGGGCGCCTGGACGGCTCCGTGGCGACTCTACGGCCGAGACGCCATGACGACCGAGAGCAGCCAGCTGCGCAACGAGCTGATCATGAACAGTCCGCTGTCGCAGCTCGGTGTCAGCGCCGATGGCCGCCTGTCGGTGCTGAACCACCGGGCCGAGTCGCTGCTGGGGCTCACCGATCGCGATGTGGGCCGTCCCTTCGCCGACCTGGAGATCGCCTACCGGCCGGCCGAGCTGAGGGCGGAGCTGGCCGGCGTGATCGAACGGCGCACCGGTGTCGCGCTGCGCGGGGTCGAGTGGCAGCGGCCCGGGACCGGGCCGACGTACCTCGATCTGGAGCTCGTGCCGCTGGTCGACGGCGGCGGGCGGGTCCTGGGTGTCTCGATCACCCTGACCGACGTCACCGGCTTCCTGGAGCTGCAGCGCGAGGTCGAGACGGCGAACCGTCAGCTGGAGACGGCGTACGAGGAGCTGCAGTCCACCAACGAAGAGCTGGAGACGACCAACGAGGAGCTGCAGAGCACCGTCGAGGAGCTGGAGACGACCAACGAGGAGCTCCAGTCCACCAACGAGGAGCTCGAGACGATGAACGAGGAGCTCCAGTCGGCGAACGACGAGCTCCAGACCACCAACGACGAGCTTCGGGTGCGGACGTTGGCGATCACCGAGCTCAACGACTTCATGCAGTCGATCCTGAACAGCCTGGACGCCGCGGTGATCGTGGTCAGCTCGGAGCTGCTGGTGCAGGTGTGGAGCCAGCAGGCCGAAGACCTGTGGGGCCTGCGCGAGCAGGAGACCATCGGCCAGCACCTGCTCAACCTCGACAGCGGACTGCCGACGGCCAAGCTGCACCCGTGGCTGCGCTCGGTCATCACCGGGCACGAGACGGGGGTGTACGGGCAGCATCTCCAGGCGATCAACCGTCGGGGCCGTACGGTCGATCTCCGGGTCACGGTGACGGTGATGAAGTCGGGGAGCAACCCGGTGAGCGGAGCCCTGATCCTGTTCGAGGAGCTGTCCGCCGACGACCTCCAGCCCGAGCCGAGTGGCGACACCGACGCGTCCGCCGAGGAGTGAGTGCGGCCCTGAAGGGCGGCCGAACCCGGTTCTCGGTGCGCTGGTCAGAAGAGGTCGGTGACGCCGGCCACGACGTCGGCGGCGATCTCGGAGATGCGGCGGCCGGTGCTGAAGGCGGCTCCCCGCAGAAGGGCAAGGGCCTCGTCGACACCGACCCCGACCCGGACGGCGAGCACGCCCGAGGCGAGGTCGACGGTGTCGCCGGGGGTCTGCTCGAAGTGACAGCTCTCGCCGTCGAAGTCCGTGTCGATGATGATCGTCGCCGACGTGAGCCCGCCGAGCGTCATGACGTCGATCAGGTCGGGCATCTCCACGGGGCTGCTGCTGGCGTGGTAGAGGGTCAGTGACGCCAGCACGAGCCCGTCCATGATCACCGGCACCGACGACACAGTGCCGACATCCTGTCCACGGACCGCCGAGACGTAGCCCGGCCAGGTCGTCTCCTGACGAGCGAGGTCGAGCACGACCAGTGGCCGTCCGGTGACTCGTGCGGTGTGGCCGGGTCCCTCGCCGACCACCTGCTGGAGCTCCTCGAGCAGCAGGCTGCGGTCGTCGGCCGCGGCGAGGGGATGGGCGACGTCTCGTTCGTCATAGGTGCTGACGGCGGCACCGTCGACTCCAGGGACCAGGGCGACGGCGACCTGGCAGAGCGCTTCGGTCCAGCTCCTGGATGCGGCGCAGGTCCGGTCGACGACGGCAGCCGCCAGGTCACGCCGGCGGCCGGGATCGATGGCCTCCCCGGTGCTGTCGAGGGGCGAAGTGGCCAGGGTGACGAAGGCCTGCCGCAGCCGGGAGAACCGGGCGTCCGGGCCGGGTTCTCGACCCAGGCCCGAGCCATCGTCGCCCTGACGGGTCCTTCCCGAGCGGACAGCGGCCATGCGGCGCTGAGCCTGGGTGCAGCAGCGGCGCTGCGCCTCCGCGGCGATCCGGGCCCGAGCGACGTCCTCCCGGGTCGACGCCTGACCGGCGCGGAGCCGCTCGAGGCGCCGCTCCAGCTCGACCAGGCGGTGTCGGCTGGCCTGGCTACGGGCCGCCGCCGCCGCCGCGGCCATGACGGGCGAACCCGTGGGCGGGGCGTCACTCATGGACGGGGGGATGTCGGGCATCGCGTACCTCAGCTGTTCGTGCGCGACGAGCGTCGCGGCCTCCAGGCACTTGTTCCACCATGGTCACACGACCGGACGATCGCGTCGATCGGTTCCGGGTGGCAGGTTCGAGGAGTCAGCCCCGATCGCGCCGGAGAGCCCGAGCCGATGTCTGGTCGTTCGCCTTCTGCAGGGCTCGGACCAGCTCGTCCTTGGTCATCTTCGAGCGCCCCTCGACGCCGAGTCGCGACGCCAGCTCGTACAGGTGCTTCTTCGAGGCGTTCGCATCGACGCCGCCGGCAGTCGGCCGATCGGTGTCCCGACCGCCTTCGGCCTGAGCATCCGAGGGACCGGCCTCCTCTTTCGGCTCCCAGTGGTCGCCGACCTTCTCGTGGGTGTGCTTCAGGGCACTGAACGCAACGCGATGGGCACGTTCGGCGTCCCCGTACTGGTCCGCCGCGGCGTCGTGGGCCTTGGCGAAGGTGCGTTGGGCTTTGTCGTCGGACCGCTGGAGCGTGCTCGGCAGCTCACTGTCTTTGGCGTCGCCTGACCTGGTCGTCTTCGGCACGGTGGGCCTCCCGTTGGCGAACGGCATCGGATGGTGATTGATCAATACCCCGGAGGGGGGGACCGAAACGCTGACCGCGCGCTGTCTGCCGAGTCCGACGACGGAATCCACCCGCGGTGCCGTTTGACCTGACCAGCACCGGGTATCCACCCGGTGTTCGGTCGCGGGATCCACCGCGTCGACACCGGCGCCCGTCAACGGGACGGCACGTCACTCACTCACTCCTGGAGGACTCATGAACCGCGGTCTGATCGGCACCATCATCGGCATCCTCGTGATCATCATCCTGGTGATCGTGATCATGCAGCTGACCTGAGCCTCTCCGGCCCCGGGCGGGAGTCGTCGAGTACGCCCGCCCAGGGCGCGCGGGAGGCGCGCCCGCCGGAACGCTCGTCTCACTCAGATGTGGGCCGGAAGACGACGCAGCGGTGCGTGGCGGTGTGGGGTCGGCGATGGGTCGGCGGCGACCACCGTGGGCCGCGGCGAGATCCCGGCACAGCGATCGACGGGTCGGACAGGTAGTCGATGCTCGGGGGGTCCGCGCTCAGGTCGATCACGACGCCGGATTCAGAGCACGGCCGACAGAGCCAACCGCCGTTCGGCGACACGTCCCAGTCCTGGCCCGGACCCAGCAGCCGGGCGCAGCCCTCGCACACGCACTCCGGGTCGATCATCATGCCCCCTCGGATCGGTCTCGGCGGATCAGTGAACCTCTACCCGATCTGAGAGCGGACAAAACGCCTGTCGGCCCACGGACCAGTGCCGTGAGCACCGGCGGGCCAGAGCAGGCGGCCAGGAACGGGTCAGGAGCGCAGCGCCTCGGCCACGGCGGCACGGGTCCCGTCGCGCCAGGGGGTGCCGTGTCCGGGGAGCAGCAGACTCGCGTCCAGCTCGGCCAGCCGACGCAGGGACCGGCGGTTCTCCTGCACATCAGCGGTGGCGGCTGGGGCGACGATCCGCGGACCACGACGACCGGTGTAGGGATCGAGGGTGACGAGGGCGTCACCGCTGATGAGCACGTCGCGGTCGGGGAGATGCAGTGAGCAGTGACCGGGCGTGTGACCCGGTGTGGGGATCGCAACCGGGGAGCCCGGAACCGCTAGCGTCCCGCTGCGGTAGGTGATCGCGGCGTCGACGCCCTTGACGCGGAGGGCTCCCGCAGCGACCATCCGGCCGAGCACCGGCACCGAACCCGGATGCGTCAACGGGTAGAGCAGGCGGTTGCGCTGCGGGCGATAGCGATAGGGGTGCGCGGCCAGCCAGTGGTCGTCCTCGTGCACCCAGACCGGGATGCCGTGGCGGGTCTGAGCGGCATGGGCGGAGCCGACGTGGTCGAAGTGCCCGTGGGTGAGGACGAGGGCCGCAACCGCCGTGGTGTCCAGCCCGATCGCTGCGAGGCACTGCTCGATGGCGTCCCAGGTGGCGGGGAAGCAGGCGTCGACCAGGGTGACAGCTGCACCGTCGATGATCAGGTAGCAGTTGGTGAACGCGTGCTCGACGACGAAGATGCCGTCGGCGATCTCGCTGGCGGTGGCCGAAGACCGACGGGCCCGCAGCGGGGCGGGCCCGTCGGCGGTCGTCACGGCCGGCTGTCCTTGACGGTCTCCTTGGAGTCCTGGACCTGGCTCTGGACGTCGTCCTTGGCGACGGCGCCCTGCTCCTTGACGTGGTCGACAGCGTCGGTGGCGGTCTCCTTCACGCTGGCCGCCGCCTCCTGTGCGGGCTCCTTGAGACGGTCAGCGACCTCGCTGCCGGCTTCCTTGAGCTTGTCGGCGAGGGGAGCAGCCTTCTCCTGCAGACGCTCCACGGCGTCCTGCTCCTTCTCCGTGCTCGGGATGGCGGACGAGATCAGGTAGCCGATCCCGAACGCGATCAGGCCGGCCGCCAGGGGGTTGCCCCGAGCCTTGCTCCGGAGCTGCTGGGGCGCGTGCCCCACGCTGTCCAGAGCGCCGCCGGCCTTGTCCTGTGCGGAACCGACCACCCCGGCGGCCCGGTCCTTGACCGAACCGGCGGTGTCTCCGAGCGTGCCGGAGTCAGTCGGATCGTCCGGCGCACCCATCAGGTGCTCCCGCACCCCACGGGCGGCGCCCTTGACCTTGTCGACCTGGCGGTGGGCGATGTTGCTCGGGTTCGCCGTGTCGGTGAGCGTGTCGACGTTCTCACTGAGCTCGGCGCGGGTGCGGGCGATCTCGGCGCGCAGCACCTCTGGATCGGTCTGGCTCATCGGTTCTCCTCCTCGTGGCCCTTGAGGGCGTTCGGGACTTTGCTCAGGGTTTCGGTGGTGTCCGGCAGGCCGCGCACGCGCTGGAGCTCGCGTTTGCCGACCGAGAACAGGATCAGCGCGATGACCGCCCAGACGGCGGCCACGACCAGTGCTGACCATTCGTTGCCGATGTGCCGCCCCAGTCCCCACCAGGCGGAGACGGAGACGAACACCAGCAGCAGCACTCCGGCGATCGCCGCGCCGGCGAAGAGGCCGATGCCCTTGCCGGCCCGGTTGGCGGACTGGTTCAGCTCGGCCTTGGCCAGCGCGACCTCCTGCCGGAGCAGGGTGGAGATGTTGGCGGTGATGTCGGACAGGACCGAGCCGATGCTGCGGCCGTCGTCCGCGTGCATGGCCGCGTGCGGGGCGGTGTACCCCTCCTTGGCCGCATCGGCGACCGACGCCGCCCGATCGGGGTGGGCGGACGTGCTCATCGGATCGGACCGCCATCGGGATCGTTCAGGGGCGAGGTGCCGACGAAGCCGCCCCCAGCGGGCTCGGTGGTCTCGGGAGTCGCTCCGAGCACGCCCGTGGTGTAGGTGGGAGCCGGCTCAGCCGGGACCGCGTACCCACTCGGCGCCCCCACACCGGCCGGGATGCCCGTGCCCGCGTCGTAGGACGGGGCGTAGCCGGTTCCGATGGTGCTAGTCGGGGTGCTGGTGTGGTGGTCCTTGCTGTCCAGGCTGGTGCGGGTGGCCACGGTGCTGCGGGTGATTCGTCCCGCCACCACCCCGGCCAGACCGCAGATGGCCAAGAACGCGACCGGACGCCGGCGGGCGTAGGAGCGAACCGCCTCCAACACGTCGGCGGGTTCGCGGTCCTGCAGCCAGTGAGCGACCTCGCCACCGCGCCGCGAGGCCTCGTGCGCCAGGTCGGTCAGCGGGCCGGACTCGGATGAGCTCGACGCCATCCCGCCGAGCTCCTTGGACAGGCCGTGCAGGGCTTCGGCAATCCGGTTCTGTGAGGTCGAGACCTGCTGACCGGCTTCGGAGCGGACGGTGTCGAACAACGACGCCGCCTGGTGCTTGGCCTCCGACGCCACCTGGGCGGCTTCGTCCTTGGCCGTCCGGGCGACGTCCTTGCCCGAGTCGACTGCCGTGCCGGCTACGTTCTTGGCCTCGCCCTTGGCCGTACCCGCCACCTGCTGGGCCTTGTCCTTGGTCGACTGACCCTCGGTGGAACCGGAGCCGTCTTCCCGGGTGGACCCTTCGAGGTAAGGGCTGGGTCCGATACTCCTGCGTGGACTCCGACCCCGCTGCAGCAAAAGGTGCCGAGGGCGTCGGGTCGTGGTCTAGGGGACGCTGAGTCATCAGCTTCACTCCGTTCTCGTACGAGCTGATCGGCAGCTCTGACGTTGTTGCCGACGACTTCGTAGCCCGTATGGCCGAAGCCAAACCTTTTGCCAGGCTTGATCTGCGGAAGCCGCGCGGCAGCCGACCCGCCGGTTCCCGCGCCGGCGCGGCACGGTCCAGCACCGGTCCGGCAACAGATCGTCCGGACGGTTCGGCAACAGATCACCGACAGCGCGTTTCAACCCGTTGACGCCGGGTAGGTAGCGAGCGACTGATCGAGGGCCCGGGCGGCGAGAGCTCAGCCCGGTGGTGAACACGGAGGACCCGATGAAGAGAAGGCAGTGGCGCCTCGTCGGCATCGCGACCGCGGTGCTGTTGGTAGCGGGGTGCGGTGGCGGGGGATCGGGCAGCGGCTCGGAGGAACCGCAGCAGTTCACCACCAATCCGACCGGCGAGCTGAGAGCATGGGGTTTCGACAACGCCGACGACGTCGGCAAGGCCCGTCTGGACTATGCGGCCTCGAAGCTCTCGCAGGTGAAGGTCACGCTCGACGCCACCGGGTTCGACGCCCAGAAGTTCACCACCCGGCTCGCGAGCGGCGACGTGCCGGATGTGGTGCAGATGGATCGGCAGTTCGTCGCCACCTACGCCGCCCAGGACCTGATCACTGCCGCTCGACGCGTGCTTCAAGGCCTGGGGTGCGGACCCGCAGAAGCAGTTCTATCCGGCGGTGACCGCCGACGTGACCTAGGACGAACACGTCTGGGCCGCGCCGCAGTTCTTCCAGCCCGCCGGCGATCATGCTGAACCAGCGTGTGCTCGAGGCAGAACGGGGTCGACCGCGGCCCAGGTCGACACGTCCAAGCCCGATCAGCTGCTGGCGCTCGCCGGCAAGCAAGATGTACGCAGAAGCGGCGGCAACCCGTCCCGGCTCGGTTTCGATCCCGTGGCGACCGGCCAGGCGACCGCTGTGGCTCCTGGGCTACGGGGGTCAGCTGGCCGACGAGGCGGGCAAGCCGGCTCTCGACGACCCGAACAACGTCAAGGCCCTGGCAGCTCCTGAAGCAGCTCGCCGACGCCCAGGGCGGCTTCGCCAAGGTGAAGAGCTTCTCCGACTCCTTCGACTTCTTCGGCAAGAAGCAACCAGTTCGTCACCGACCAGGTCGGCGCCCAGGTCGACGCCCAGTGGTACGTCAACGTCCTCAGTCCGTACGCCGACGAGATCAAGCTCGGCGCGACGCCGTTCAAGGACCAGACGGGGCAAGCCGCTCGCGGTCACCGGGTGGCTCGGCGTTCGTCATCCCGGCCAAGGCGAAGAACCCGGACGCGGCGTGCGGCTGGATGGTCGACCTGGTCGAGCGACGACGCCTGGCTGGCGGCCGGTGCGGCGCGAGCTGCGACGTTGAAGAAGACACCCGGAGCCATCAACACCGGGCTGTTCACCGGGTCACCCTCGGCCGACGCAGGCGATCCAGGCCAGAGTACGTCAAGCCGAGCGGCAACGCCGGTTTCGACCAGACCATCCAGACGTTCTACGACGTCGTCGGCAGCGGCAAGTCGCTCGGGGCGTCACCGGCCGGGCCAGGCGATCCAGAGTGAGCTGAACAACGCGATCACCTCGGCCCTGCTCGGACAGAAGACTCCGGAGCAGGCGCTGGCCGACGCCCAGGCTGCAGCGCATGCGCGCCTACGACAAGGTCGCCGGCTGAGCGGGTCGCGATGACGGCATCAGTGCGGCACCGGGACAGCGGAGACAGCTCCTGTCGAGCCAGGCACCCCGACCCCGCCACGCCGCCGGGGATGGCGGACAGCCTCCCGCCGGGAGGCGCTGGCCGGCTACCTGTTCATCGCGCCCTGGATCGTCGGGTTCTGCGTCTTCACGCTCGGGGCGATGATCTACAGCCTGGTCATCTCCTTCAGCAACTACAACCTGGCCGAGCAACCGGATCCGGCCGGCGGGACTGAGCAACTACGCCGACCTGATCGAGGACCCGAAGGTCGTCACCTCCCTGAAGAACACCCTGTTCTACGCGGTGATGGCGGTGCCGCTCGAGGTCGTGTTCGCGCTGTGCCTGGCGTTGCTGCTCAATCAGGTGGGCCGCGGGGCCGGGGTCGTTCCGAACCATGTACTACCTGCCGAAGATGACGCCCGCTGTGGCGACCGCCTCGGTGTTCCTGCTGCTGCTGAACGGCAACACGGGTGCCGTCAACGGTCTGCTCGGCTTCTTCGGGATCGCCGGCCCGCAGTGGCTGATCGACCCGGCCTGGGTGAAGCCGTCGATCGTGGTGATGACGCTGTGGGGCGTGAGCGGCACCATGGTGATCTTCCTGGCCGCCCTCAAGAACGTCCCGCGTGACCTGTACGAGGTGGCCGAGCTCGACGGCGCTGACGCGCTGCGTCGCTTCCGGCACGTCACCCTGCCCATGATCAGCGGAGCCGTCTTCTTCAACGTCATCGTGTTGACCATCGCCGCGCTCCAGGTCTTCGACCAGGCGTACCTGCTGTTCTGGCGGGACCAGAGCAACGCCTCACCGGAGGCGTCGCTGTTCTACGGCGTCTACCTCTACATCCAGGCGTTCCGGGAGTTCGACCTGGGTTTCGCCTCCGCCATGGCCTGGCTCCTGTTCGTGATCATCCTGGCGATCAGCGTCGTGCAGCTGCAGCGTCGGCAACCGCTTCGTCTACTACGAGGGAGATCGCTGACGTGAGCACCGACAGCAGGCCGGTCACCGCCCCGTCGACCCAGCCGACCGACGCCCTCGATCCGGCCGTCGACCGGACCCCCACCGGTCCGCCCCGCAGGGCCGATCGCGGCCGCGGCGGCGTGGTGCCCGGAGCATCGGCTCGGTGATCATCTGGGTGCTGCTGATCGGTTTCTCCCTGCTCTTCCTGTACCCGCTCGTCTGGCTGCTGGCGGCGAGCCTGAAGCCCCGCGGCGAGGTGTTCGACAACCGACTGATCCCGCAGACCTGGTCACCGCAGAACTACGTCCAGGTCTGGGATCAGCTGCCGCTGCTGAGCTGGGTGGCCAACAGCGTGGCCATCGCCCTGCTGGCGGCCGGTCTGGTGGTCGTGTCCAGCTCCGCGGTCGCCTTCGGCTTCGCGTACTTCCGGTTCCCGGCTCGAGGCGCGTTGTTCGGGCTCGTGCTGGCGACGATGATGCTGCCCGGTGCCGTCACGATGGTCCCGCAGTACCTCATCTGGCTGAAGCTGGGGCTGGTCGGCACCTGGGTCCCGCTGTTCGGTGCCAACCTGTTCGGATCGGCCTTCTACATCTTCCTGCAGCGGCAGTTCTTCCTCGGCATCCCGCGCGAGCTGTTCGAGGCGGCCCGAGTCGACGGCGCGAGCTACTTCGCCCTCTTCCGACGCATCGCCCTGCCGTTGTCGGTGCCGTCGTTGGTGATCATCTTCTTGTTCGAGTTCCAAGCGAGCTGGAACAGCCTGCAGTCCGCCCTCATCTATCTCAACGCCGGAACGGTCGACGGCTTCACGGTCCCGCTCGGCATCTCCTACGCCATGACCAAGTACAGCCCGACGGCCGGCGGACAGGGTGACTACCAGTACGTGATGGTGGCCGCCCTGCTGGTCACCCTGCCGATGCTGCTGCTGTTCGCGTTCGGACAGCGGTACTTCGTCGAGGGGGTCGCCACGCAGGGGCGCAAGGGCTGAACGCCACGCAGGGGCGCAAGGGCTGAACGCCACGCAGGGGCGCAAGGGCTGAGCGCCAGCGCAGTGAGCGCCACGCGGGGCCCTGAGCGCGCGTCGAGCATGGGCTCAACGGATTCGGTGTCGGTGTCAGGGTTGTGCCGGGGCGCCGGCGACGGCGGCGTGCACCGTGGGGTAGACGTGGTCTTCGCCGACGAGCTCGAGGACGCCGGCCTCGGTGAGGTGCTCGACCAGAGGGCTCTTCAGCCGAGCGAACACGAAGGTGATGTCTTCTTTGCGTAGGGATGCCACCAGGTCGGTGAGGAAGTCGACGCCGGTGGCGTCGACGTGGCTGAGTCCTTCCGCGTCGAAGACCAACCAGTTGACGGGCGTGGGGGCACCGGCGATGGCTTCCCGGAGTCGGGACTGGACGTAGTTGACGTTGGCGAAGAACAGCCGGTCGTCGAGGCGGTAGACCAGTACGCCGGGGGTCACCGTGGCTGAGGGGTGCAATCGCACGTCGGCGTAGCGGTCGAGTCGCTCGACCCGGCCCAGGACGGCGTCGTGGGGCTTCGCGCTGCGCCGGATCGCGTCGACGACAGTCAGGGCGACGGCCAGCAGCAGGGCCTGGAGGACGCCGACGGTGATGACGCCGATCATGGTGATGGCGGCGATGGCGACCTCGACCTTGCTGACTCGGACGAGGCCGCGCCAGGCGTTCGGGTCGATCAACCCGATCGAGGCTGTCACGATGACCGCGCCGAGCGCAGCGGTGGGCAGGTACTGCATCGGGGCGGTCAGGAACAGCAACACGAGCGCGATCACGCCTGCGGCCAGCAGACCGGACAGCTGCGTTCGGCCGCCCATCTCGTCGTTGACAGCGGTGCGTGAGCCGCTCGCGCCGATCGGCATGCCCTGGGTGATGCTGGCTGCCAGGCTGGCAGCGCCCAGGCCGGTCAGCTCGGCGTTGGCGCGGACGTGCTGGCCATGGCGTCCCGCGAACGAGCGCGCTACCAGGATCTCGTCGGAGAAGCTGACGAAGAAGATCCCCAACGCTGCGGGAGCGAGCTCGACGAGCGTTCTCAGGTGCAGGTCCGGCAAGGTGGGCCTGGGCAGTCCGGCTGGGATCTCCCCGACTTGGGCGACACCGTACGCCGCCAGACCCAGGGCCGCGGATGCGGCGATGGTGAGAGCTACGACGATCAGCGCGGCCGGAAGCTTCGGGGTCAGCCACCGACCCAGCAGCAACAGGGCCAGACATGCCGCGCCGACGGCGACCGTGGGCCAGCTCACCTCGCTCCACTCGCGGATGGCCTCGATCACCTGGCCCGGTGGTGTCTCCGCGCTGATGCTGACGCCGAGCAGCTTTCCCAGCTGCCCGACGATCATGACCACCGCAACGCCCTGGAGATAGCCGATGAGCACTGGCCGTGACAGGTAGTCGGCGATCCAGCCGAGGCGGGCGAGGAGGGCCAGCAGGTAGGCCGCACCGACCAGCAGGGCCAGCGAAGCCGCGAGGGAAGCGCGCTGGTTGGGGTCGGGGGTCATCGGGATCAGTGCCGCGCCGATCATGGCGGAGATCGCGCCTTCCGGTCCGACGATCAGCTGACGGGAGGAGCCGAGGAATGCGTAGGCGACGGCCGGCAGCAGCAAGGTGTACAAGCCGACGACCGGGGGCACGCCGGCCAGCTCGGCGTAGGCCATCGCCGCCGGAAGCGCGAGCGCGGCCACCGTGACTCCCGCCAGCGCATCACGTCCCAAGGTTCTTCCGCGATAGCCCTGCACGTGCTCAGCGGCCGGCACCAGCCGTTGGATCAGCGGCCGGCGGGGCGGCGGACGGAACGGTGAGGCCTCTGCGCCGTAGCCCTGACTGGCCCCGGTCATCGCGTGGTCATCGTCCATGCCTCAACCCCAACCGATCCTTGGAACTGGATCGTCCCACTCCCACCCTGATGCTCACAACGGGCGGTGCGTGCAACTTTGAACGTCGCCGTGCGTCGGACGACCGTGGCACCGAGGCTGGTGTGAGTCCAACCAGTCCGACTGAGTCCCGTGGTCGAGTGCTCGTGCACCTTCGGTGGCCGATCTCCAGCCGGGCATGCTCGAATGGTGTATCGCGATTTTCGTACGGCTGGAGCCACCTCGTCAGCGAACGTCGAGGCAGTCACCCTTCGCTGAGACCGGGCCCGTCGTGACGTTGCCTTCGAAGACGAACCGGAAACACCCGTCCTCACGCGCCGTGACCGTGGTTCGCACGCTACCGTCGGCTGCGCCGGTTACGCGCTTCACGAGCTGGTAGCTGCCGTTGGGCGCGCGCCACTGCAGCTGTACGGTCTTGTGGCCGTAGCCGGCGTAGCGGAGGCGGTCCCAGCTGGCCCGGGTGAGATTCCCCTTGACGGTGATCCTGTGGCCTGCACGGACAGGCTCCGGGCTTGCGTTGGTGGTCAGTCGTGCGGCGCGCTTGATCTGGAATTCCGGCCCGGCCGCCTCCGCGACAGGGCTGCCCCAAGCCGTCACGTACGACTGCCAGCGGCCGGCCTCGGCGTTCGGCAAGCTGCCTGGGCTGATCCGGAGGCCTGTCTCGTGGTGGTGACGCCGTTCCGGGTGCTGACTGGTCTCAGGTCGTAGGTGTCGAGAAGTTCGGCCCGTAGAGGCCTACCTCGACACGGTCGATTTGGCAGCCGGTTCGCACCTTGGTGGTGACGGTGACGCCCTTCGGGTTCGCGACGCCGAGCACGACTGTTCGCGGGTTGATGGACGTGCTGATGATGCTGGCGGACTTGGTGCACGGGGCAGCGGCAGCCTGGGTGGTGGCGCCGGCCATCACGCCGCCGACGGCGAACATGGTGGCGGCCGCGGCAACGAGGGTTCTGCGCATTCTGGTTCTCCCGGATCAAGGGGTTCTGTGTGGCACGCGGGATGCTGCGCCGGACTTGAGAGTGCGCCGAGGTCGCGTTGATACCGCGCGGAGGCGTCATGATCATCACCGATCCTGGTCGCTCACTTGTAGCGCCAAGACTCGGCAACGGGTCCCGCGGCGGTGCGGCCACGCCGGCGAGATCCTCGTCGCCCTGATAGTCGGTCGCAGGTCACCAGCGCCCACGGGTCACCCGGTTCGACAAGGTACTCGGGAGCCTCTTATCGCCGCTCGGTCTCGCCGTAGGTGACCCCGTCGATCGTCACCGGTGCATCCTTGTGCACCTCGCACAGGCAGCCGTCCGGCCCGCCCATCAAGGTCAACTGGTGCGTGCCCGGCGCACCACAGACCAGACATGGTCCACGGCCTTCCCGTGGGCAGTAGTCGACCCCATCAACGTGCGTCCACCCGTGCCGCCTCATGACCGTCTGGACGGTGTCCGCGTCCACGGCTTCGATGAGCAGGCGCTCTGCACAGTCTGGCCGTCCACAAATCAGTGTCATCGAACTCTCATGCACGACCAACCCCACCTTTTCTAGCGCCCAGTACTGCTGACAACATCGATGACACCCGAGCCCGCACGGGACGGCGCCCGGATGACGTCCATCGTCTAATCATCGCGCTGCTGATTCCCGGTCCGCTGACCGAGATAGCCGAAGGCCTTACCGGGCTCCATACCCGCGGGCAGCGTTGCTACCCATGGTGTGGTGAACCGCACTGGGATGGTTGGAGACTCCATCGTTGGGAAACGAGGATGGACTCATGCCGAAGGACACGACCCCGGGGAAGCCGACCACGCGTCGATACAGCCCGGAGGAGAAAGCCGCTGCGGTGCGTTCACCGCTGCCCGTAACGCCGAACTCGAGTTGGCCCAGCTTCTCGGGCGCCAGCGTTTCGCCCGGTCCCGCGACGATCTAGAGCTGGTCAGACTGGTCAAATTCTGATGATCCGGCTTCTTCAGAGCGAGGTAGCGATCGGCTCGCGGGTCCGGGCCGGCACGGGTCGCGTGTGCAGGTGCACGGGCAGGGCTGTCGCCGGGTGGAGGCTGATCGCTGGCTGCAGTGGGATCGACGTCAGCGAGGTGGTGACGCTGAGGGTCTGCAGGATGGTGGCGACGACGATCGGCACCTCGGCCATGGCCAGCTGCATGCCGACGCAGGCGCGTGGGCCGGCGCCGAAGGGAAACCACGCATACCGGTGGCCCCCGGGTAGTTGTCCGCTCGGCAGGTCGAAGCGGCGTGGATCGAAGGTGTCGGGTTCCTTCCAGGTGGTCGGTGAGCGGTGAACGGCCCAGGGGGAGACGACAACGATGGAGCCCGCCGGGATGCGATACCCGTTGAGCACCTCATCATTGCGAGGGCTCCGGCCGATGGTGTGGGCCGCCGGGTACAGCCGCATGGCCTCGCGGACGGCGCGCTCTGTCCACGGCAGCCGGCGCAGGTCGGCAGGTGTCGGCGCCCGCCCGTTCAGCACCTGTCTCACCTCATCGTGCACGATGGTCTGCCACTGCGGGGACCGGGCCAGCTCGACCAGCAGACAGGCGAGGGTCGACGCGGTCGTGTCATGGCCGGCCAACAAGAAGATCAAGATCTGGTCAGCGACTTCCTCATCAGTCAGACGGTCACGTCTGTTCTGATCATCGCGCGCAGTCAGCAGCAGCCCGAGCATGTCGTCGGCCGGGTTCGCTCCGGCTGGTCTGTTCCGGCGTTCGGCGATGATGTCGGCGACGACGTGGCGGAGCTCGGCCAAGCCGTGAGCCAGCCGGCGGTTCGCCCGGGTGGGAATCCACATCGGCACGGCATGTGGTGCCAGCCCGCGGCGAAGGAGCTCGTCGTTGACTGACTTGAACTTCGTGATCTGAGGGACGGCGGTCGTCATGTCGGCGCCGAACAGGATGCGGCCGATGATCCGCGAGGTGAGGTCGATCATCTCCGCATGCGCGTCCACGCTCATGCCGCTGGCCGCTGCGGGCCGGCGCCGCTCAACCCATTTCGTCGCCTCCTCCGCCATCACTGGGGCGTAGCTGGTGGCGATTCTCTTGGGGGTGAAGAACGGGGCGAGGAATCGCCGTTGCCGATGCCAGTCCTCGCCCTCGCTGGTCAGCATGCCGTTCCCCAGTGCCCATCGCAGCTCCCGGTAAGAGGGGACATCCTTGGTGAAGCGATCGGGATGGCCGAGGATCTCGAACACGAGCTCCGGCGTCGACACGCTGTACAGCGTGATCCGCCACCCTGGGGGACCGGCGACGATCCGCGCGATGTCCCCCACCTCCCGCGCGGCACGCAACGTCGTCCCCAGGAAGTCCCGTCGCATCTCATGAGCGGCGCCGATGAGGGGCGTACTCCGTAGCACTGGAACGCGCGGCGCGGTCTCAGTCGTGAGCGCCATGACGCCACCTTCCGATCACGCGGAGAACTCGTTGATCAGCCCAGCCATCGCAGTCGGCACCGCAACGATCCTGAATATCCGACACCTCAATGATGCGCCAGAACGTGGCCTGTCGCGCATCCCTATCTACGGAATGCACGGCGCAATTTACGGAAGGCACGGCGCAAAGCGTCGCGCGGAGGTGGCCGGCGACACGACCGCTCCCTTGGTCACCTTCGGCACCACGCCGTGTCGGCTGCGTAGACAGGCCTTGGAGATGCTCGGCGAACAGGTCGATGACGTGCTGTCAGCAGATTGTTCACCGCACCTGGTGCGAGAGTTCTAGGCGAGCACTGGCCTGGGTCTCACCTGGCACCACGACGCCCGGCGTGTCTGCGCCAACTGAATCTGGGGCAAGCCGACCTCACGATCAACTCAAAGACCCCTGTTGACAGGGGGTTAGGCAGAGTGTCCGAGGGGGGACTTGAACCCCCATGCCCTGTAAGGGGCACTAGCACCTCAAGCTAGCGCGTCTACCTATTCCGCCACCCGGACTCCGCCGTCCTGGCCGGACGGCGACGTGAACTATAGCAAGCCCGGGCGGTGTCGCCGAACCGTTCTGACGGCCCCGAGCCCCGGTGCACGCAAGTGAGCCCTACTGGTCGCGGCGATCGTGCCAGTGCCGGACGATCGCCTGGGGCAGCGGGTCGATGATCGTGCCCTGAGCCCGCAGCTCGGCACGCGCGAGCCGTCGCGTCCGGCGCAGACTCAGCAACCCGAACGCCCAGACCACGTACTGGAAGCAGAAGGCGATCTTGAAGTCGGTCAGGCTGTAGTCGCCCGAGGGCGCTCGGAGGTCGAGCACGACCCCGATCGCGAAGATGGTCACCAGGGAGGCGATGAACCCTCCCATGTTCACGATGCCGGTCGCCGCGCCGAGCCGCGTCGCCGGGTTGAAGGTCCGGGCGAAGTCGAAGCCGACGGCCGAGGCGGGACCGTAGGCGGCCAAGGTCAGCACCAGCACCACGATCAGCGGCAGTGGAGCCGCGCCCGGCCACAGCAGCACGACCGTCCAGACGCCGATGGTCAAGATCAGCACACCGAAGATCAGGTTCGAGCGACGCATCGGGTACCGCGCGGTCAACGCGCCGAGGACCGGTCCGATGACGGTCGCCGTCAGCACCATCAGCGTCAACAGCCAACCGGCCTGCGTGGACGAGTAACCGAGACCGATGGTCATGAACGGGAAGCCCCACAGCAGGGCGAAGACCATGCCGGAGAACTGGGTGGCGAAGTGGCTCCACAGGCCGAGTCGGGTGCCCGGCTGCTGGAAGGACGCCCGCAGGTCGCGCAGCGCCTGACGCCAGCTGGCGTGCGCCGGCCGCTGGGGTGCCTGCGGGGGCCGATCGCGGACGGCGAGGAACACCAGGATCGACACCAGCACCCCCATCGCTCCCGCACCCAGGTACGACCACTGCCAGCCGACGCCGTCCAGCAGCGCGACCAGCGGGATCGTGCTGGCGATCTGCCCCAGCTGCCCGAGCAGACCGGTCAGCTGGGTGACCAGCGGCACCTGTCGACTCGGGAACCAGGCCGGGATCAGTCGGAGCACCGAGATGAAGGTCATGGCATCACCGGCGCCCACCAGGACCCGGGCTCCGATGACCTCGAGCGGGGTGTCGACCAGGGCCAGCGCCGCCTGCCCGGCGGCCATCACCAGCGCACCCGCGGCGATCATCACCCGCGATCCGAAGCGGTCGACCAGCACCCCCACCGGGATCTGCATGCCGGCGTAGGTCAGCAGCTGCACCACCGCGAACAACGACAGCACTGCGGCGGTGACGCCGAACCGATCGGTGGCGTACTCAGCCGCCACGGCCAGCGACGTGCGCTGGAACACCGCGACCGCGTACGCCAGCACGGCCACGCCCCACACCGCCCACGATCGGACGGTCGCCGCGGCCGGTGTCGCAGGAGTGTCCGCCACCGTCACGGGGGCCATTCTCCGTCCGCGCGACCGGGTGGACGATGATGGACCGATGAGTGAGTCCGGCGCGACCACCCCGTTCGCATCTGCTGTCGAACCCGGCCGGGAGCCACCTTCCGTGGATTCCGAGGTCGTAGACATCTGCCGGGACCTCATCCGGATCGACACCTCCAACTACGGTCCCGAGCCCGGGCCGGGGGAGCGGCTGGCCGCCGAGCACGTGGCGGCGCTGCTGGACGAGGTGGGGATCGCGTCCGAGCTGGTCGAGTCCGAGCCCGGGCGGACGTCCCTGGTGGCCCACTGGGAGCCGGCCGGCACCGACACCAGCCTGAGCCCGCTGCTGATCCACGGTCACCTCGACGTGGTGCCGGCCGACGCCGCCGACTGGACAGTGCCACCCTTCGCCGCCGAGGTCGCCGACGACTGCATCTGGGGCCGCGGTGCGGTGGACATGAAGGACTTCGACGCCATGCTGCTCAGCGTGGTCCGAGCGCGGGCCCGGGCCGGCCGGGCGCCCCGGCGACCGATCCGGATCGTCTTCACCGCCGACGAGGAGGCGGGTGGCGCCAAGGGCGCCGGCTGGATGGTCGAGAACCGCCCCGACCTGCTCGAGGGCTGCACCGAAGCCATCGGCGAGGTCGGTGGCTTCTCCCTGACGGTGCGCGACGACCTCCGGCTCTATCTGGTGCAGACCGCCGAGAAGGGGATGGCCTGGCTCAACCTGGTCGCCGACGGCCTGGCCGGTCACGGCTCGTTCCGGCACGACGACAACGCCGTCACCGAGCTCGCCGGCGCCGTGGCCCGGGTCGGGTCGTACGAGTGGCCGCACAGGATCACTGACACCCAGCGGGCCTTCCTGGATGCGGTCTCGGAGGCGTTCGGGATCGAGCTCGACGCGGATCGGGCCGAGGAGACCCTCTCCCGGCTCGGCAGCATCGCCCGGATGGTCGGCGCCACGATGGCCAACACGGCCAACCCGACCATGCTGCGGGCCGGCTACAAGCACAACGTCATCCCGGGCCGGGCCACCGCCGCCGTGGACGGCCGCTTCGTGCCCGGTGGTCGGGAGGAGTTCTACGCCACCATCACCGAGCTGCTGGGGGAGAAGGTCCGCTACGAGGTGGTGGCCGACCACCCGGCCGTGGAGACCGAGTTCGCCGGGTCGCTGGTGGAGGCCATGCAGGCCTGCCTGGTCGCCGAGGACCCGGGGGCGCGGACGGTGCCGTACCTGCTCAGTGCCGGCACGGACGCCAAGTCCTGGGATCGGCTCGGCATCCGCTGCTTCGGGTTCGTCCCGCTGCGGCTGCCGCCCGACCTCGACTTCGTCAGCCTGTTCCACGGGGTGGACGAGCGGGTCCCGATCAGCTCCCTGCAGTTCGGCTGCCGCGTGCTCGACCGCTTCCTCGACCTGGCCTGAGCCCCAGCGCGCCGGCCCCTGTGGACGACGACCGCCATGGTGGTCGACACTGGGGCCCGGAACTGCGACGAAGGAGTACGGCTGTGAGCACCTACGCTGTCATCGACCCGGCGACCGGGACCGAGGTGCAGAGCTATCCGACGGCCGACGCCGGCGCTGTCGAGTCCGCAGTGGCCGCCGCCACCGAGGTGTTCGCGACCTGGTCCCGCCGGACCTCCGTGGCCGAGCGAGCCGCCCTCGTCCGCCGGGTCGGCGAGCTGCACACCGAGCGCCGCGAGGAGCTCGCCGACATCATCGGGCGGGAGATGGGCAAGGCCAAGGACGCCGCTCTCGGCGAGGTCGACTTCTGCCGGGAGATCCACGACTACTACGCCGATCACGCCGAGAGCCTGCTCGCCGACCAGCCCGTCCAGCTGCAGGGCGCGGGCAGCGCCGTCATCCGCCGCAGCCCGTTCGGCGTGCTGCTGGGGATCATGCCGTGGAACTACCCCTACTACCAGGTCGCCCGGTTCGCGGCGCCCAACCTGGTCACCGGCAACCCGATCATCCTCAAGCACGCCCCGCAGTGCCCTGAGTCGGCCGCAGCCCTGCAGTCGATGTATCGCGACGCCGGCTTCCCCGACGGGGCCTACGTCAACCTGTACGCGACCAACGAGCAGGTGGCGACCATCATCGGTGATCCGCGGGTGGCCGGGGTGTCGCTGACCGGTTCGGAACGGGCCGGGGCGGCGGTGGCCGAGATCGCGGGCCGGCACCTGAAGAAGGTCGTCCTGGAGCTCGGTGGGTCGGACCCGTTCGTGCTGCTGTCCACCGACGACCTCGCGGCCACCGTCGACGCGGCGGTCGAGGCCAGGCTGGAGAACACAGGGCAGGCGTGCAACGCGGCGAAGCGCTTCATCGTGGCCGAAGGGGTCTACGACGACTTCGTCGCCGCCTTCACCGAGCGGATGCTGGCCGGCAACGCCGAGCTGTCGCCGCTTTCCTCGGCGGCTGCCGCCCAGACCCTGGCCGAGCAGGTCGACCGGGCGGTCGCCGAGGGTGCGGACCTGGCGAGCACGGGAGAACGGCGGGGTGCCTACTTCCCGCCCGGCGTCCTGACCGGGGTGACCCCGGACAACTCGGTGTTCCGGCAGGAGCTGTTCGGTCCGGTCGCCATGGTGTTCAAGGCCGCCGACGAGGACGAGGCGATCGCGCTGGCCAACGACACCCCGTTCGGCCTGGGTTCCTACGTCTTCAGTGCCGACGCCGACCAGGCCACGCGGGTCGCCGACCGGCTCGAGGCGGGCATGGTCTTCATCAACGGCGTCGGGCTCGAGGCGGCCGAGCTCCCCTTCGGAGGCATCAAGCGCTCCGGCTTCGGACGTGAGCTCGGCACCCTCGGCATCGAGGAGTTCGTCAACAAGAAGATGATCCGTACGGCCGGCTGAGCGCTCTCACGGGCGTGGTCCTACCGGCGGGAGTGCGTCGGCACGCCTTAGGCTGGTCGTGATGAGCAGCCGAGCTGTCGAGTACGAGGTGACCAAGGTCCGGTTGGACCGGTCAGTGCCGCGGAGCGCCGTGCGCAAGCTCCTCACCGACCAGGCCGAGTACGGCGGCTGGGAGCTGACCCGGCTGCGGCGCTACCGCGACGGCACCCGGGACGTCTGGATCCGACGCAAGATCATCCGCGTCCCGCTGACCGTCTGAGCCGCTCGACGTCGCGGGTGCCGCCACCCACATGGAGCTGCCCCCGGGGCTGCCCTCTCTGATGCGCCGGGCTCAGCTGCCCTCGTCGCCGGGGGCCGGCTGGCGACCGAGGTGCGGGCCGCCGGAGACGTCGTCCAGAGCCGAGACGATCTCGGCCGGCAGCTTCATGGTCTCGGTGGCCAGGGCCGGCGCCAGCTGACCGGCCGTCCGCGCGCCGAGCAGGGGAGCGGTCACCCCGGGGGCGTCCCGGACCCACAGCAGGGCCACCTGCAGCGGGGTCAGATCGAGACCGTCCGCGGCCAGCGCCACCGCCTCGACGACACCGCGGCTGCGCTGCTCCAGGTACGGCTGGACGAACCAGGCGAAGTGCTCGGAGGCCGCTCGGGAGCCCTTCGGGATCCGGGAGCGGTACTGCCCGGTCAGCACCCCGCGACCCAGCGGGGACCAGGGGAACAGCCCGAGTCCGAAGGCGGCGGCCGCCGGCACCAGCTCCAGCTCCGCCCGTCGCGCCAGCAGCGAGTACTCGACCTGCAGACTGGTCAGCGGTGCCCGGCCGGGCACCGCCTTCTGCCAGGTGGCCGCCTGGGCCGTCTGCCAGCCGACGAAGTTGCTGACCCCGACGTAGCGGGTCATGCCCTGGCGGACCGCGTGGTCCATCGCCGAGAGAGTCTCCTCGATCGGCGCCTCGCCCCAGGCGTGGATCTGCCACAGGTCGACGTAGTCGGTGCCGAGCCTCTCGAGCGACCCGGCGAGGTCGCGCAGCAGCGCCCGGCGGGAGGTGTCGACGACCCGCTTGCCGCCGCGGACGGCGAAGCCGGCCTTGGTCGCGATGACCACCTCTTCCCGCTGGGTCACCTCGCCGACGAGCTTGCCGAGCAGCCGCTCGGCATCACCGGCCCCGTAGGCCGCGGCCGTGTCGATCAGCGTGCCGCCCGCCTCGACGAAGGCCTGCAGCAGCCCGCGTGCCTGCTCCTCGTTCGTGTCCCGCGCCCAGGTCAGCGTGCCCAGTCCGAGCCGGGACGCGCGCAGCCCGCTGGTCCCGACCCGACGCATTTCCATGGTCGCAGAGGCTATCGGGCGCGCCCGGGGTCTCCCGTCGCCAGGTCACCCGACAGGGATTGTTACTCACCAGTAAGTTGAGCCCATGCGACTGGGACTGAATCTCGGCTACATGGTCGGCGCCGACGATGCGCGAGGGCAGCTGCGTCTGACGAGGCACGCCGAGTCGCTGGGCTACGAGGTGGTGTGGGCGGCGGAGGCGTACGGGTCCGACAGCCCGACGGTGCTGGCCTGGCTGGCCGCACAGACCTCGACCATCGCGATCGGCTCGGCAGTGATGCAGATCCCCGCCCGGACGCCGGCCATGACCGCGATGACCGCCGCCAGCCTGGACCTGCTCAGTGAGGGTCGCTTCCGGCTCGGACTGGGTGTCTCCGGCCCGCAGGTCTCGGAGGGGTGGCACGGCGTCCGGTTCGACCGTCCGCTGGCCCGTACCCGCGAGTTCGTCGACATCGTCAGGCTGGCGCTGAGCCGCAGCACCGTCGCGTACGAGGGCCGCACCTACCAGCTGCCGCTGCCCGACGGTCCCGGCAAGGCGCTGAAGCTCACCATCGCGCCGCACGCCGACCGGATCCCGATCTACCTGGCGGCGGTCGGTCCGAGGAACCTGGAGCTGGCCGGCGAGATCGCGGACGGCTGGCTGGCGCTCTTCCTCGCGCCCGATCACGCCGCGGACCAGCTGGCCCACGTCGACGCGGGCCGGTCCGCGGCCGGCCGGGACCGGAGCGGCTTCGACGTGGTGGCCACGATCCCCCTGGTGGTGGGGGTCGATCCGCGGACGTGCGCCGACCCCGTCCGCCCTTACGCCGCCCTGTACGTCGGCGGGATGGGGAGCCGGGAAACGAACTTCTACAACCAGCTGGCGGTCCGGATGGGGTACGAGGAGGCGGCCGCCACCGTGCAGGACCTCTACCTGTCCCGTCGGCCAAGGGATGCGATGGCGGCGGTGCCGTACGAGCTGATCGACTCCACCTCGCTGCTGGGACCCAAGGAACGGCTGGCCGAGCGGCTGGCCGCGTTCGCCGCGGCCGGGGTGACGACCGCCGCCTTGGCGCCGTACGGGGACAGCATCGAGGAGAAGCTGGCCGCCCTGACCGCGGCGGCCGAGGCCTTGGAGCTCGCCGGGGTCTGACCGTTCGGTCGCGACCGCTAGCCGGTCGGCAGTGGCTCCAGGACCCCGGTCAGCAACAGGATCGCCACCAGGGCCGCGAGGGCGATCCGGTAGATCACGAACGGCAGGAAGGTGTGCGTGCTGATGTACTTCAGCAGCCAGTGGATGACCGCCAGGCCGACCCCGAACGCGACCACCGTGGCCAGCAGGATCGGACCCCAGGCCGGTTCGACCGGGTCGGCGGAGATGTCGAACAGCTTGAAGAAGCCGGAACCGACCACCGCGGGGATGGCCAGCAGGAACGCGTACTTGGCGGCGGCCTCCCGCTTGTAGCCCAGAGCCAGGCCGGCGGTGATGGTGGCACCCGAGCGGGAGACGCCCGGGATCAGGGCGAGCGCCTGGGCGAAGCCGTAGATGATGCCGTGGCCCCAGGTGAGTGACTCCAGCGGGCGGAGGTTCCGAGCGAAGTGGTCGACGACACCGATCACGACGCCGAAGCCGGCGAGCATGGCCACGGTGATCCACAGGTTGCGCAGGGCGAAGTCGATCTGGTCCTGGAACAGCAGTCCGAGGATGACGATCGGGATGGAGCCGATGATCACCAGCCAGCCCATCCGGGCCTCGGGGTCGTTCCGCGGGATCCTGCCGACCAGGGCCAGGCACCAGTTCTTGATGATCAGCCAGATGTCCTTGCGGAAGTAGATGATCACCGCCGTCTCGGTGCCGAGCTGGCTGATCGCGGTGAAAGCCGAGCCGGGGTCCGTGCCGCCGTAGAACTGCCCGACGATCGACAGGTGCGCGCTGGAGGAGACCGGCAGGAACTCGGTCAGTCCCTGCACGATGCCGAGTACCAGTGCCTCGAGCCAGCCCATAGCCCACCTTCGATCTCTCGTGTTCCTGCCGTGCGGCCCGTCGCAGCGCCCGCACCACGGTAGAGGGTCGCCTCGGTCGCGGGCGGCCGACACCGGTGACTGGCGGCAAAATCACACTCGCGCCGAGTGGTCGAGGCGCGTCGACAGTCGATTCAGTCCGAGGGGCGTGAGGAAATGCCGCTTCTCGGCTAGAACTGGTCCGGTGACCATCCACAGCGACCATCCCTTCCTGCCGCCGGAGGGGGAGCGCAGTCCGCTGCGTCGCTTCCGCGGCCGGATGATCGCGCCGGTCAGCCTGTGGACCGCGTACGCCCACGAGCGCCGCGTCGGCTGGACCGTCTCCTCGCTGTGGTGGCCGACGGTCCCGAGCCGACCCTGCTCGGTGTCCTTCATCCCGACGCCGACCTGACCGAGGCGATCGAACCGGTCGACGGAGCGCACCAGCGGGTGGCGGTCAGCCTGCTCGGCTGGCGGCACGGCCGCTCCCGGACGCCTTCGCCGGTCTGGCCCCGGCGCCGGGCGGGGCGTTCCGCCTGGCCGAGTGGCAGGAGACCCCGTACGGACCGGTGCTCGCCGACGCCCCGGGCTGGCTGGGCGCCACCGTGCTCGAGGCCCGGACCGTCGGCTGGTCCACCCTGCTCACCGCCCGGATCGACCAGGTGGACCTGGGCGCGGGAGACCAGGAGCTGCTCGCCCACGTCCGTGGCCGGTATCTGCCCGTCCCCGGGTGAGGAGGGACCAAGTAGGGTCACCCGCATGGCCACGGTTCTGCTGGTCCGCCACGGGCGGACCGCCGCCAACACGGCAGGCATCCTCGCGGGCCGCAGCCCGGGGGTCGAGCTCGACGACGTCGGCCGGACCCAGGCCGCTGCCCTGGGTGAGCGGATGCTCAAGGTGCCGCTGGCCACGCTGGTCAGCTCGCCGCTCCGGCGCTGCCGCCAGACGCTGCACGCTCTGGTCGCGGCGCGACCGCAGCCCGTGCCGACGGCCGTCGACGCCGGGCTGATCGAGTGCGGGTACGGCGAGTGGACGGGCAAGAGCCTGAAGGAGCTGAGCAAGGAGAAGCTCTGGAAGACCGTGCAGCAGCAG
>CAWCDP010000008.1:0-239516 GCA_963794405.1 uncultured Actinomycetota bacterium | reverse complement strand
GCCGCCCGCGCGAACTCCTAGCACGACACCGGCTCAGCCGATCACCCGGTGGTCCTGCGCGGTCAGCTCCGCGGCGCCGGAGGTGTCCTTCAGGGCCACGCCGGAGCGGCCGAGCCGCCGGGCGCCGGCCACCAGCCCGGCGGCGACCCGCGCCGCCTGCTCGTAGCCCAGCCCGTCGGGCGGGTGGATGTTGGAGATGCAGTTGCGGTCGGCGTCGGTGCGCCCCGGCCGCGGCGCGGTGGGTCAGGTAGATGCCCAGGCTGTCGGCCACCGACAGGCCGGGGCGTTCGCCGATCAGCACCAGCACGGTCTGCACGCCCATCGCGTCGGCCGATGTGGTCGCCGAGCGCCACCCGGGCCTGGGTCGCGATCACCGGCGGCGCCAGCGAGAGCGGTCGGCGCAGTTCGCGCGACCAGCGCCGCCAGCAGCGCACGCCGTGGTCGCTCAGCGCGCGCGGCGAGAGCCCGTCGGCCAGCACGAAGCCGACCTCGTGCTCGCCGTGCGGGATCGCGGCCAGCGACTCCGACGCCGGCAGCCGCCCGAGGTCGGGCCGGCGCAGGTACTCGGCGCGGTCGGCGGCCCGGCTGGTCACCACCGTCGGGCTCGCCGATGCCGACCTCGGCGCACGTCGGCGGCGAAGGCGTCGACGTCGAGCGGCTCGTGCACCGCGTCCCGGGCCGCGGCGTGCGCGGCGCGGAACTCCAGCACCCGCGGGTCGGCAGCGCGTTGCCGGCCGCGGCCCAGGCCGATCCGGGCCTGGGTGGTCCGCCGCAGCGCGTCCCAGAAGTCCGCGGCGTCGGCCTCGCCGGCGGCGCCGGGCTGTCCTCGGCGGCCAGCCGTCGTCGGGACCGGCTCAGCCACCGCGGCAGCCGTCAGCTGGCGCAGCGGCGAGGGCGCCGCGTCGATCGGCAGGCACCCGCCCCGCGTCGTCGGCCATCCCGAGCTGCTGCAGCCAGGCCTCGAACTCGGGCGCGGGCCGCAGCCCGAGCACCTGCGCGGACGTAGAGCGCGTCGTGGAAGGACAGGCTCTGGTAGCCGAGCATGACGTCGTCGGCGCCGGGCACGGCGATGACGAACGCCGCGCCCGCCGCCGCCGAGCAGCGTGAGCAGGGTGTCCATGTCGTCCTGGTCGGCCTCGGCGTGGTTGGTGTAGCAGACGTCCACGCCCATCGGCAGCCCGAGCAGCTTGCCGCAGAAGTGGTCCTCCAGCCCGGCCCGGATGATCTGCTTGCCGTCGTAGAGGTACTCGGGACCGATGAAGCCGACGACGGTGTTGACCAGCAGCGGCTCCAGCGTCCCGCGCCACCGCGTACGCCCGGGCCTCCAGCGTCTGCTGGTCCACCGGCTCGCCGCCGGTGCCGAGGTGCGCACCCGACTGAGCGCCGACCCCTGCCCGGTCTCGAAGTACATGACGTTGTCGCCGACGGTGCCGCGGCCCAGCGACGCGGCCGGCCGCGTTGCGCCTCCCGCAGCAGCGCCAGGTCGACGCCGAACGCGGTGTTGGCGCCCTCGGTGCCGGCGATCGGACTGGAACACCAGGTCGACCGGCGCGCCCTGCCTCGATCAGCTCCGATCGTGGTGGTGACGTGGGCCAGCACGCACGACTGGGTGGGGATGTCGTAGCGCGTCGCGGATCTCGTCGAGCAGGTGCAGCAGGTCGGCGGTGGCCTGCGGGGAGTCGGTGGCGGGGTTGATGCCGATCACCGCGTCGCCGCAGCCGAGCAGCAGGCCGTCCAGGGTGGCGGCGGCGATGCCGCGCGGGTCGTCGGTCGGGTGGTTGGGCTGCAGCCGGGTGCCAGCCGGCCCGGCAGGCCCGACGGTGTTGCGGAAGGCCGTCGACCACCCGGGTGGCGCGGGCCACGGCGATCAGGTCCTGGTTGCGCATGATCTTGCTGACCGCGGCCACCATCTCCGGCGTCAGGCCGGGCGCGACCGCCGCGAGGGCCGTTGTGCCCCGCCGGCGTGAGCCGCGCTGCTCCAGCAGCCAGTCGCGGAAGCCGCCGACGGTCAGGTGCGACACCGCGGCGAACGCCGCCGGGTCGTGCTGTCGATGATCAGCCGGGTGACCTCGTCGGTCTCGTACGGCACCACCTCCTCGTTCAGGAAGGTGCTCAGCGGGACGTCGGCCAGGGCCCACTGGGCGGCCGCCCGCTCGGCGTCGGAGGTCGCCGCGCAGCCGGCCAGCTCGTCGCCGGAACGCGGCGGAGTGGCCTTGGCCAGCAGCTCGACCAGGCCGTCGAAGGCGTAGGTGGTGCCGCGCAGCGTGGCGGTGCGGCGGGTCACGTCAGGTCGGTCTCCGCCTCGGCCAGCGCCGCGAACTCCTCGTCCGGGGATCCCGCCACCAGGTGATGACGACTGTAGAGGCCGAAGTAGGCCAGGAAGCCGGCGAAGGCCAGCAGGCAGAGCAGGGCGGCGAGGCTGTCGACCAGGAAGGTGGCCACCACGGCCAGGGCAGCGATCCCCAGCGCGAAGCCGGTGGTGGCCACCCCGCCGGGGGTGCGGTAGGGCCGCGGCATGTCGGGCTCGCGCCGCCGCAGCACGATGTGGCTGACCATCATCAGCACGTAGCGAGAGCGCGGCGCCGAAGACGGCCATGTTCAGCAGGGTCGCGCCCTGCCCGGTGAGGGAGAGCGCGAAGCCGATCAGACCCGGCACGATCAGCGCCAGCACCGGCGCCTTGCGCCGGTTGGTGACCGACAGCCGCCGCGGTAGGTAGCCGGCCCGCGACAGCGCGAACAGCTGGCGCGAGTAGGCGTAGATGATCGAGAAGAAGCTCGCGATCAGCCCGGCCAGGCCGATGTAGTTGACCACCCGGGCGGCGGTGCCGTCGCCCAGCGCCTCGACCAGCGGGTTCCCCGACCCCTTCATCGCGTCGGCCCCACCGGCCCCGGTGACCAGCACCAGGACCAGGGTCCCGGTCACCAGCAGCACCGCCATCGCGGCGATGATGCCGCGCGGCACGTTGCGGGCGGGGTCCTTGGCCTCCTCGGCCGCGAGCGGGACGCCTTCGATGGCCAGGAAGAACCAGATCGCGTACGGCACCGCGGACCAGATGCCCAGGAACCCGAACGGCAGCAGCGGGCTGGCCCCGGCGGCGTCGGTCGGCGCGATGTCGGTCAGGTTGGCGACCTCGAACTGGCGTGCCGCGGCCACCGCGAAGATCACGAGTCCGACCAGGGCGATCGCGGTGATCACGAACATCACCTTGAGCGCCTCGCCGACCCCGGCCAGGTGGATGCCGACGAAGATCGCGTACGCCGCCAGGTAGACCCACCAGCCGTCGGTGATGCCGAACAGGCCGAGGGACTCGACGTACGCACCGATGAAGGTGGCGATGGCGGCCGGCGCGATGGCGTACTCGATCAGGATCGCGGTGCCGGTGGCGAACCCGCCCCACGGCCCGAGGGCGCGGCGGGCGAACGTGTATCCGCCGCCTGCGGCAGGCAGGGCCGAGGACATCTCGGCCATCCCCAGCACCAGGGCGAGATACATCGCCGCGATGATCACCGCGGCGATGGCCAGGCCGCCGAAGCCGCCCTGCTCCAGCCCGAAGTTCCAGCCGGAGTAGTCCCCGGAGATGACGTAGCTGACCCCGAGCCCGGCGAGCAGCACCCAACCCGCGGTGCCGCGTCGCAGCGACCGCTTCGCGAGGTAGTCGGCATCCTCGGACGGGGTGGACTTGGTGATCGCCATGGCCGCGACCTTCCGGCTGGGAGTGATCACCCGACGCTAGTCACGGCGCACCCGTCCCCGGTTTCGTCGCCGTTACGTTCCGGTTCCGGCGGCGTCGGGATGGTGCGACTAGAGCGCGCCCTTGACCGCATCCCCGACCGGCCGCGGGACCAACCGGGTGACCTCGACGGGACGCTCGAGCAGGCCCTCCAGAGCGGGACCCAGCTTCCGGACCGGCTCGCCCTGGCCGTGCGCGTCCAGCAGCTCGACCGACGCCCACTTCTCGAGCATCACGATGGTGCCGTCGGGGGCGTCGTGGATGGCGTACAGCTCGCAGCCGTCCTCCTCGTGCACGCCGGCGATCGCCGGCTGCAGGGCGGCGATCACCTGATCGCGGGCGCCGGGGACGGGGTAGAAGTAGGCCGTCACGATCACGGGCTGGGTGGTGTCGCTCATGGTCGCCACTCTGGCACGCCCAGACCCGCCATGCTGAGGGGATGCAGCTGTCCGAGACGCCCCGAACCCGACTCACCCGACTCCCCGAGCGGGGACGGACCGACACCGAGGACCTGTACGCCGTCCTCGACGCCGGCCTGGTCGGCCACCTCGGGCTGGTCCGCGACGGGGCTCCGGTCGTGCTGCCGATGGGGTACGGCCGCCGCGGCGGCACCCTCTACCTGCACGGGTCGAGCGGCGCCGGCTGGGCCCGGGAGCTCGACGGCGCGGCCGTCTGCTTCACCGTCACCCACGTCGACGGGATCGTGTACGCCCGCTCGGTCTTCGACCACTCCCTCAACTACCGCAGCGCCGTCGTGCTGGGCACCACGCGCCGGATCGAGGACGCCGATGAGAAGTGGGACGCCCTGGAGGCGGTCACCGAGCAGCTGTCGCCGGGGTCGTGGTCGTACGCCCGGCTGCCGACCAAGCGGGAGCTGGCGGCCACGTCGATATTCGCCCTCGACCTGGCCGAGGCGAGTGTCAAGATCCGTGACGGGGTCCCACACGACGAACCGGAGGACGTCGAGGCCGGCGGACGCTGGGCCGGCGTGCTCCCGCTGCGTGCCGTGTTCGACCCGGCCGAGGCGGCGCCCGACCTCGAACCCGGTCCGGTCCTGCCGCCGCACGTGAGCGGCCGCCGAGCAGTCTGACGCCCCGAGCTGGTCGACGCGTGCGAGATGATCACCGGGAACTGACCGACGACTCTCAGACCGCCGAGCGGCGCGACGGGCCGCCCACGTGGCCGATCACGTCGCGAAGGTCGTGCACCACGGGGTAGCGGTCGTGGTCGGGTGGCTCCTGGTGCCCGCGCGCGAACCGCACGAAACGTAGTGCGAGGTCGCCGGCGATCTCCTCGTCGTGGTTGGTGTCGCCGACCATCAGCACGCGTCGAGGATCGTGTCCGGAGGATCTCAGCCAGTCGGCGACGACGTCGGCCTTGGACGGTGTGTACGCATCGGTGATCCCGATGATCTGGGCGAAGTGCTCCCCGATCGAGTGCGGCGCCAGCTGACCGCCCAGCGTGTCCGCGACGGTGGCGGAGATGAGCACCTGCTCCACGCGCAGCTGCCCGATCGCGGTCAAGGTGGCAGCGGCCTCCGGATGCAGCGGGGCACGGCCCACGTGAGCGGCGAACAGGTCGAGGTAGCGTTCGGCGGCCACCCGGAAGTCCGCGTCGGCGATGCCCAGGCGAGCGTAGAAATCTCGTACGGGGAAGCCGAAGACACGCCGGTACGTCTCCGGATCAGGCAGGACCGGCAGACCCCGCTCGCTGAGCATCCCGTTCATCGCGGTGAGCGCGATGTCGGTGTCGTCGAGCAGCGTCCCGTTCCAGTCCCAGCACACGACGTCGACGTCGGTGGTGTTCGCGAGGGTCACATCGGCACAGTGTTCCACCGTCTCGCCGCGTGTTCGAGATGCCGGACGCCTGATCATCGCCGCGGCGGCCGGCAGCGTCGCCAGGCCGGCCTGCAGGGGCGTCATGGCGAAGGTGGCGGGATCCTGGAAGTAGAGACTCATCAGGTACATCAGGGCGTTGATCGCACCGGCGACGAGCAGGATCGCCAGGGTCGATCCGACCAGGACCGCGTTGCGCAGGAGTCTCAGGTCGACCAGCGGCGCCGTCACCCGCCGCTCCACCGCGACGAAGCCGATGCCGCCGAGCACCCAGACCACCACGCAGATGAGGGTTCCGGCCGAGACCCAGCCCCAGTCCGTCCCCTTGCTGAGTGCCAGGACGAGGGGCACCAGCACCACGGCGATGAGCACGGTGCCGGCGAAGTCGATCGACCGCGGACGGTTCGGGTCGCGAGACTCCTGCACCGTGGCGATCGTGAAGGGGGATGCGGGCGGCCGCGATCGCGGCGTCGATCCTGAACAGTCCCTGCCAGCCGGTGAGCTCCACGAGCAACCCGCCGACCAGCGGACCGATCGCCGTTCTGGCGGCCGAGGCCGCACCCCAGAGCGTGATCGCGCGTAGCCCGGCTGCGCCGGAGGAGGCACCGACAGCAGGCTCATGCCGCAGGCCAGCAGCGTCGATCCGGCCGTACCCTGGATCATCCGGCCGGCGACCACGCCGGCGCCGCTGGACGACAGCGCGATCAGGACACACGAGGCGACGAACAGGACCAGACCGGCGAGGAAGGTCTTCCGCCGGCCGAAGACGTCCCCCAGGGCGCCCGAGGTGACGATGACGGCGGCGCCGACCAGCATGTAGCCGGTCACCGCCCACTGCGGCTGATCGAGGGGCGCGTTCAGGTCCTCGCTGATGGCCGGAAGCAGGATGGTGACCGCCGAGGTGGTTAGAGAAGGCCCAGCAACGACGTCGAGCAGACAGCGCCGCGAAGCGAGCCCGGATGACCCACGCCATCCAACTCGCTGTCGCTCGCGGAGAGATTCCCACCGTCTCCTCGATCGCCCGCGCCGCCGGCGTCGATCGCAGATCTTCTACGGCGAGAGCGGCCAGCCCCTGCGGACACAGCTCGACCTGGCAGTCGCCCGACTCCACGCCGAACTCGACAGCGGCGTGGGCCTCACCGGTCGCGTCACCGCAGCCACCCTGCGAACCGACCTGGCCACCGCCAACGAACTGAACCGACGACTACGCAACCAAGTCGCTGACCTCGAGAAGTGGCTCAGCCACAACATGGGCCAAGAGATCCTCACCCGACTGCCGGCGCTGCAGCGATCCAGCCAGATGGCTGAACACGACCTTCGATCCCAGGTCGACCAGCTGGCCGTCCGGCTGAGTGAGCTCGAGCAGGCGAACCAACAACTGGCTGAAGATCTCGACGGAGCACGCCGCGCCAACCTCCACCTCACCCGACAACTGAACGCCGGCTGACCGACTCGGGGCCACCTACCGCATTGGGGCCCACATTCGTCGGCGCCCACGCAGAGCCGGTTCTGCCTCAGAGTTCTGTCAGTCCCGTCAGCTTCAACAGATCACCTCGGGCGATCACCCGGGGAGAGAACACGATGTCCAGTTCAGCACAGATCCGAACCAGACTCGCCGACCTGGCTGTCAAGCGAGCGGACCTGGAGAAGAAGCTCAGCAAGGCACACAGGGCCAAAGGCCATCAAGGAGAACGAAGCCGCGACCTGAATCGCCTCTGCGAGCCGCACATCATCTGCGTCGATGCAGCGGTCATACCTCGGCCAAGCCGACCGAGCTCAGAAGGCCGCCCTCTCTCAAGGCAACAAGATCGCCGACCTGTCCAAGAAGATCGCCGCGATCGCCCACGACCAGAGCCGCTACGGGAAGGACCTCGACCGGGCGTTGAAGACCGAAGGTGCGGCCCAACAGCGCGCTGCCGACAAGGCTCGGAAGGACCGGGAGTCCGCCGAACGGAAGCTCAGCCAAAACCGGAGGGCCGAGGAGAGACGCCGCCGGCAAGAGCGACAAGCCGAAGAACCGCGCCGGCACGAAGAGCGGATCCGTTCTGAGACGACCCGACGCGAGGACCAAGCAGCCGCCGCTGCGATGGTAAGTCAAAGCGAGCAACGCTTCTCCAGGAGGATCGAGGCAATTCGCTCATTCAAGAGTGAACAACTGCGGATCCTCCCGCGGTGACCTCCGCCTGGACGAGGAGATCCGCAGGGTCTACGCCACAGTGAAGTCCTCGACCCACCGCGACCAGGTGAAGATCCAGCATCTGCCAGCGGCCACACCTGGTGATCTTCTCGACGGTCTCACTGAGTTCCGACCGCATGTCGTGCACTTCTCAGGCCATGGCAACGAAAGCGTCATCGTCTTCGACACCGGCGCGGAGGACCACGACGAAGGGCAACCCGTCCACGCCGGACCCGTTCAAGCAGCCCGGACGAGATCCCGGGGTGAGGACCCCGGGGATCGTTCAGGCCCTCAAGACGTCCATGCTCGTCTGACGCTCAGGTGTCGAGCTCGGCGATCAGGCGCTCGATCCGTCGGCGGATCTCGTCGCGGATGGGTCGGACGGCGTCGATGCCCTGACCGGCGGGGTCGTCGAGGACCCAGTCCTCGTAGCGTTTGCCCGGGTAGTAGGGGCAGGTGTCGCCGCAACCCATGGTGATGACGACGTCGGAGGCTTTCACAGCGTCGGTGGTGAGGATCTTCGGCTGCTCGCCGGCGATGTCGATGCCTTCTTCGGCCATGGCGGCGACAGCGACAGTGTTGATCTGGTCGGCGGGGGCGGAGCCGGCTGAGCGGACGTCGATGCGGTCGCCGGCGAGGTGGGTGAGGTAGCCGGCGGCCATCTGGGATCGGCCGGCGTTGTGGACGCAGACGAACAGCACCGACGGCTTGGTCGTGGTGGTCATGATCGCGGGTTCTCCTGGGTCAGATGTTGAGGTCACGCAGCAGGGCGGTGATGTGGGCTTGGATCTGGTCGCGGATGTCGCGGACCGTGTTCAGGTCGGCCCCGTTGGGGTCGGGGATGTCCCAGTCGAGGTAGCGGCGGCCGGGGAAGACGGGGCAGGTGTCGCCGCAGCCCATGGTGATGATCACGTCGGCGGCGCGGACGACATCGTTGGTGAGGGGTTTGGGGTAGGCGTCGGTGAGGGCGATGCCACGTTCGGCGAGGACCTGGATGACCAGCGGGTTGATCTGTCCGGTGGGCTCGGAGCCGGCGGACCTTGCCGTTGGACAGCTGCTGTGCCAGCGCGGCGGCGAGCTGGGACCGGCCGGCGTTGGGGACGCAGACGAACAGCAGCTCGGGCATGGTGGTGGCGATCCGGCCGTCGGCCTGGGCGGCCGCTGTCAGCTGCTCGCGGGCGAACCGGGCGACCAGGACCGGCAGGAAGTCGGGGATGGTCGCGGTCGCTTCCAGCCGGGTCCTGGCCTGCTCGACAGCGGTGGTGACGGTGGTCCGGTCGTGGATGCCGTCGAAGCGGTAGGTGAGGTCGTCGACGAGGCTGGCGTAGCCGTTGTCGGCGCCCAGCATGGTGGGCTGCGTCATCTCGGTTCCCGGGGTCAGGTCGGGTCCTGGGTGGTGAGGCGGGTGAGGAGGTCGTCGACGTGGCGGGCGATGTCGTCGCGGACGAGCCGCATCCGCTCGATGCCGTCGATGCCGCGCAGGGACGGCTCGTCGGTCTCCCAGGTTTCGTAGCGCGGCCCGGGGATCGGGTCGACCTGCGCTTCGGCGCCGAGGGTGATGACCCAGTCCGCCTGCTGCTGCAGCTCAGGGGTGAGCTGCCGGGTGTGCTGGTCGCTGATGTCGATGCCGTTCTCGGCCAGGACCTCGACGGACAGTCCGTTGAGCTTGCTGCCGGCCTTGGTGCCGGCGGAGCCGACCTCAACACCGGAGGCGTGCTGGTCGGTGAGCAGTTGCTGGAGCAGCCCGGCGGCCATCTGGGACTTGCCGCCGTTCTTCACGCAGACGAACAGGACCTGGGTCATGACGACACCACCTTCGGGTCAGGCTGGCTGCTCGAATCAGGTTGGGTCGGGGTGCGTCCGGCGGGGTAGAACTTCCGTGCCCAGAGGGCGACGTAGACCAGCCCGACCAGGACCGGGACCTCGATCAGGGGTCCGACGACCCCGGCCAGGGCTTGGCCGGAGGTGACGCCGAAGGTGGCGATGGCGACGGCGATGGCGAGCTCGAAGTTGTTCCCGGCCGCGGTGAACGCCAGCGTGGTGGTGCGCGGGTAGCCGAGTCCGAGGACCCGGCCGGCGACCATGCCGGTGGTGAAGGTGACGGCGAAGTAGATCAGCAGCGGCACCGCGATCCGGACCACATCCAGGGGGCGTTCGGCGATCGTGTGCCCTTGCAGGGCGAACAGGATCACGATGGTGAACAGCAGGCCGTAGAGGGCGAACGGGCCGAGCTTCGGCAGGAACGTGTTCTCGTACCAGTCCCGGCCCTTCCGCTTCTCCCCGATGGTCCGGGTGAGGAACCCGGCCAGCAGAGGGATGCCGAGGAAGACCAGCACGCTGAGGGTGATGGTGACGATGGAGAACTCCGCCGACGTGGTCGGCAGGCCGAGCCAGGACGGCAGGGTCTGCAGGTAGAACCAGCCGAGCGCGCCGAACGCGAGCACCTGGAAGACGGAGTTGATCGCGACGAGGACGGCGGCGGCTTCGCGGTCGCCGCAGGCCAGGTCGTTCCAGATCAGCACCATGGCGATGCAGCGGGCCAGGCCGACGATGATCAGCCCGGTCCGGTACTCGGGCAGGTCGGGCAGGAACACCCAGGCCAGCACGAACATGAGCGCCGGCGCCACCACCCAGTTGAGGACCAGGGACGTGATCATCAAGCGTTTGTCGGTCAGGACATGGCCGGTGTCGGTGTAGCGGACCTTCGCCAGCACCGGATACATCATCACGAGCAGACCGATCGCGATCGGCACCGACACCGACCCGATCTTCACCGCATCCAACCCGCCGGCCAGGCCGGGGACGAACCGGCCCAGCAGCAGTCCGAGGACCATGGCGGCGATGATCCAGGCCGGCAGCCACCGGTCCAGCACCGACAACCGGCCAGCACCGGCCCGGTGTCGAGGGTCGCGGGCGTGGTGGTGGTGTCGCTCATCAGCGGCAGCCGCAGCTGGTCGGCAGGGCGGTCGTGGTGTCGCTGGTGTGGCAGCAGTCGGCTTTCGCCTCAGCCTCGCAGCACGTCGACGCTTCCGCGTGTGAGCAGCAGCCGGCCGCTGCGGTGGTGGCGGTGCTGGTCGTCGTCGCGAGGCTGCCGTCGGCGGGCTTGGTGGCCCGGATGATCGCGCCGTGCATCTGGTCGGCGACCGTGTGGGTGAACTCGACGGTCGCGTCGGCGAACCCCACGGCAGCAAGGCCGTCGAGGTACTCGCGTTGGGACAGGGCGCCGGCGATGCAGCCGACGTACTCACCCCGTTCGGCCCGCTGGTCGGCGGTGAGGTGGTCTTCGGCGACGACGTCGCTGATCCCGATCCGCCCGCCCGGGGCCAGGACCCGGAACATCTCGCGCCAGCACGGCGGGCTTGTCGGTGGACAGGTTGATCACGCAGTTGGAGATGACCACGTCGACCGCCGCGTCGGGCAGAGGGATGTCCTCGATGGTGCCCTGCAGGAACTCCACGTTCGTCGCCCCCGCTTTCGCTGCGTTGGCGCGAGCCAGGTCGAGCATCTCGGTGGTCATGTCGACGCCGTACGCGAACCCGGTGGCACCGACCCGCTTCGCCGACAGCAGGACGTCGATCCCGCCGCCGGAGCCCAGATCGAGAACCCGTTCGCCCTCGCGCAGGTCGGCGACGGCGGTCGGGTTGCCGCAGCCCAGACTGGCCGCTACTGCTGCCACCGGCAGGTCGCTGCGGTCGAGCTGGGTGTAGAGGGCCGACCCGAACGTGTCATCCAGCTCCAAGGTGGTGGTCGCCTCGTCCCCGCAGCAGCTCGACCCGCCGGCGGTCACCGTCACCGCCGCCTCCGCGTAGCGGCGCCGCACCGTCTCCCGCAGCTCGTTCGTCGTCTCCGTCATCCTGACCACATCCCTCATACTGATAGACGCTTGTCGATGGGAATGAGTCTAGCCACAACTCATCGACGAATGTCAATGGGTCGCGTAGGCTGGTCCGTATGACCGTGACCGCCCCGACCACCACGACCGTTCTGCCGGTGCTGACCGAGTGCTGTTCCCCGGTTGTCGGTCAGGTCATCACCCCCGGAGACGCCGAGACGCTGGCGACGTCGTTGAAAGCGATCGCCGACCCGACCCGCCTGAGGTTGGTGTCGCTGGTCGCCGCGCACGAGGACCAGGAGGCGTGCGTGTGTGACCTGACCGAGCCGGTCGGTCTGTCGCAGCCGACCGTGTCCCACCATCTGAAGATCCTGGTCGAGGCCGGGATCTTGTCCCGTGAGCAACGTGGCCGCTGGGCCTACTACCGGCTCATCCCCGACAGCCTGACCGACCTGGCCCGCCTCATCACCCCATGACCCTCGCCGCGTCGATCGTCCCGCTCACGGTCGGACACTGGCCGCAGGTCGAGGCGATCTATGCCGCCGGGATCATCGTTGCCAGGCTGGCGATCACGACGATCCTTTGTCTTCCTGGTGCGCGCCGTCGTTCTTGTTGCTAGCTACCGACGGGCGAATGCCTCGGCAACCGCCGATAGTCGATGTCACGTCGATTCGTCGAGAATCGGCCTGCCCTCCCGGGTGAGTCCCTTCTGGATGATGCCGTCGAGTCCCCACGGTGTGAGCTCGATGGGTCTGTTGTCGCCGTACCGACGAAGGCATGGCGAAGATGCCGGCCAGGGAGAGGTGCTCGAGGGGGATCTGCTGGTCCAGGATGGTCAGAATGATGGTGTCGCCGGTGTAGAAGATCCAGTGACGCTCGGTGTCGAGGAACTGCTCAAGGGAGTGGTCTGTCTTGCCGTCGAAGACGGCGTTGAACTGATTCCAGGTCGGGTCAAGCCGACACCATGCGGTCTCCCTCGCGGACTTGCCATCGAACTCGCCGGCGGCGTCATCAAGATCATTGCCCTTGCCACCATGACTGGGGTCGAACCCAACATCCACAGCGGAACTGGCGCCAGCAGCCGGCGTCTGTCTGGCTGGTCCAGCTGGTCGGAGCCGAGCAGGACCGACCGATGTGACGGGGTGATGGGCAGCTTGGTTGGACACGGCGAGCCCGGACCGTACCGCGCGAGCTGACCAGGCGCTTGTTGCCCAACCCGGCGTTGCCGCAGATTTCGCATCTGGGTGAGAGACTCGGCCATGGTGGAGATCTTGGTGCGGGTGCTTGGTGAGTCTGACTGGTCGCTGTACCGCGACGTTCGGCTGCGTGCCCTGGCGGAGTCGCCTGATGCGTTCACGGCGTCGTTGGCGGAGGAGTCGGACCGGGAGGAGCAGTTCTGGCGGGATCGGATGACCCGGTCGCATCGGCTGGTGGCCGAGCGGGGCGGCGTGCCGCAGGGGATCGTCAGCGTCGGACCCTGCTTGGGCGACCCCACGGGGGCGGAGGTTTTCGGTTTGTACGTTGTCCCCCCCGCACGCGGCACCGGTGTGTCGTGGCGGCTGGTGCAGGCGGCGGCAGCTCAGGCCGCCCGGGACGGTCATGTGCAGCTGTACTACTGGGTGGGTACCGACAACGGGCGCGCCATTGGTTTCGCGAACAACTTCGGGTTCCGGTCCACCGACGAGCGGCGTCCAGCGAACAGCTCCGATGCCGAGTTCGGCGACGAGCAGATTGCGCTGGTGCTGTGGCTCGAGCCCGACACCACGGTGACACCCAACCCGACAAGCGGGAAAGCGGGCACTCGCGTCGGCCCGGCCAGGTGAGTGCGCGAGCCGGTTCGGCGGAAGGGTTGAAGCCCCTGCCCTGAGAACCACTGGCTCCGCGTTCACTCTCACAGTGGCGACCGTTGGCGGAAGGGCGGATCTGCGACTGGCGTGTCCGTGGGCGCTGGCGTCGGCGGGTGTTCGTCGGTCGCCGACGTGGAGGTTGCGGCCGACGGGGTCGGTAGCGGAGAACTCGTCTCATCTGTTGTCTCGGCGGTGGCGCTTCCTTGGGATCCTGGTCTGTGCGAAGCAGCGAGCCGTTGCTGTCTGCGACGATTGTCGACGGACCGCAACCGTTCATGTCGGGGAGTAGGCTGCAATCACCTGATCCCAGAGATTCCGTCGGACTCGTCCGAGACCGGGTGGAACTGGGGACTTCATGCCCGGCTTGAGCAGCTCAGCTGATCGGGTGGCGCCCCTCCCGCGCTCCTCGGCCTTGGCGGAACCTCTTCAGCGCGTCCTTCGACTCCAGCTCAGCACGGAGATCGGGCGCGGAGTCGTGGACGGGGCTTGGTGGCCGTACGGCCGCGATCTGGCCGTGGAGGTCCTCGATCTGGTGCAGCAGTTTCCGCCGATGCTTGGACGGCTCTGCCGGGTCGTTTACTCGCCCTCCGACTGGGAACTGAATCGTCGTCGTGGGATCCAAGCCGGTGAGGCGCTCGTCAGTATCGGATCGTTCCCCAGCACCGACGCACACATGGTGATGCTGCGCAGCGTGTCGCCTCGCGTGAGTCGCGTCGTCCGGATGCTGGTGGTGCCGCCGGAGTGGGAGCAGCCCGCCGCCCTGTACGCGATGAGGGCCGCCGCCAACCCGAGCAACACCGCCTCCGGATCGACGATTCTCGACGAGTCGCTGGAGCTGCTGCACGCCGGCCTCTCGCCGTACCGGGATGACCGCCGAGTTGGTTCCCGGATGTCGGCCGCCGGCCCGACCCGCTGATGCGGGTGCTGTGGTGCTGACGACCTGCGCCGTCTTGCGGTGCGAACGCACCGGCTATCGAACCTTTGTTATTCCCGCCGGCGACGGCGAGAACGACGAGAAGGCCATCTGCGCGACACACCACGCCGCCATGCTCAACGGTGCGCGATGGGTGTCGGCCGTGGAGGCATCAGAGGTCTTGATGGGCTCCGACGCTCCACCGGTGCTCAGTGGTGTCGCTCTTCGACGGGAAGGCTCCAGCAGCCTGTCCAGCTCACCTGTCTTCCTGCGGGTCCGGATCCAGCACAGCGACGGCTCTGAACGCGACACCGACATCGAGATCACTGACCAAGTGGAGTTCCTGCGGTCGCTGCTCAGCTGGCAGTGACCGTTGCGGCCGCTGATCGGTGGGCGGGGGAGCGGCGTAGAGTTCGGTTCACCACGGTAGATGTCCGCCGGCAGCCAGCCGACGTTGCCTGGTGGTAGTGCCCAGCCAGGCGAGGGCACAAGGACCAGAGCATCACCGATCCCCCCACACCGACCGGGATCCGACCCTGGATCGCTGCCCGACCTGCGAGCACCCGTTCTCCGCGCACGACCGCGTCGGCGCCCGCTGGTGCGCCGCCACCCAGCTCGGAGTCGGACAAGGCCCCCCTCAGGTGCTCCTGTGGTGGTGCAAGCCGGCGCCTGGCAGATGCGCCGGCGCGAGGATGTACTTGCGGCTCACCGGTTAGCGTTCCCGCGCTGAGTCAGAACGGACGGAGGCAGTCGACGTCGCCGCCATGAATCTGACGCTCGCGGTCCCGGCCGATCAGCTGATCAACCTCGGCCTGGGCGGAGATGAGCCAGGTACCGCGGAGGATATCTCCCGGCTGAGCCAGAAGGTGGGCACCATCGCGGCCGACGGATTGACAGCCGGTCACCAATGCACACAACAAAGTCTCCCGCGGGACAGCGGATTGGTCGATCAGCGCGGCGATGTCATGGGGCTGCCAGTCCCGGCGGGCGTGGTGGATCGCTGACACGATCGTTGTGATCGGGTCGCAGGACAGGTCAGGCTCGTCGGTTTGGGTCACCACATCTCCTTTCAAGGTTGGTGTTTCCCGCGAGACTGCTGAGCGTGTGTTGTCCGCGGCGCGTGAGTTGCGGAGGGCCGGGCTGTAGTGGGTTGAGTTGCACGAGTCGGTAGAGCACAAGGATGGTGAGCCTCCAGCTGAACGACTGTCCACGGAGCAGGCCACAGTTGTTCAGCAGCTGGTCATGCTGCACGGTTCCCTGAGCCACGCCCAGCAGCCCCATGCTTGGCCGGTGGATACCTGGCTGA
This sequence comes from uncultured Actinomycetota bacterium, assembly GCA_963794405.1. Classification (GTDB taxonomy): domain Bacteria; phylum Actinomycetota; class Actinomycetes; order Propionibacteriales; family Propionibacteriaceae; genus Microlunatus. The sequence goes on along the minus strand of CAWCDP010000008.1, from coordinate 223,876 downwards.
GCAGCCGCGTCTGGTTCAGAGCCAGGCGTTCATCGTCGCCCACACCTACGAGCAGCTGCTCCGCGACCTCAAGGAAGGCACCTCCGTGGTCCCCAGCTGGGAGCACGCTGTCCACCGCCACACCAGAATTCAACTCAGCGGCTGACCGCTCCTCACCCGGTCCGGTAGCCGTCGGTTGTGCGAGGACCGGACGTCACCACAAGGGGACGCGGCATCGCGAACCGCAAGTGCCCGTCGATTCAACTCATCCCGCCGAGGGGACGTTCAGCGGGGGGCGTCAGATGTCCCCAACCGATGAGCCGGAGGACCTCGGCGGCAACGTCCATGGGTGTGCGCGAGTCGGTGGCGACGTCGGCGTCCGCGACGCGTGCGGCGTCGAGGATCGTGTCGAGCTCGGGGGCTCGATCCAGGTGCCAGGTCAGCTCGGCAGGCTCTTCGAGGTGCCGATCGCGGAGCCGGCTGGCGACGACGGCCAGGGGTGCGTGCAGGCGGCACATCGCCAGGGGCATGGCGACGGCCGCTTGGTACCGTCGCCGGTAAGATCAGCTCTCGCAGACGCCGGCCAGCACCAACCGGTCCGCACCGGCCTCCGCATAGTTCGCCGCCGGCGACTCGACGTTGCGGAGCTCGATCTCGCTCCCGAAGGGATCCGAGGCGGGCCGTCGGACCAGGGTGGTGTTCTCCGTCGATCCCTCACAGGTCCGCAGGTTCCGCTGTGTCAACGGACACCTGCCCGTCCGGCGCAACTGCTTGCCGGCTTCGATCATGCCGGCCGGGCCGCCACCCCCAAGTTCCACGAGAGCCGGGACAACCCTCCCGCGAAAACCACCTGAGGTGATAGGCATGAGCGTGCCGATCGCTGAACTGCTTCCCCTCGCAATCGGGATCGCAGCCAGCATCACCACGATCATCACGATGGTCCTCATGTTGTTGTCGCCGAACGCGAACGCGAACAGCCGGACCGCTGGACTTCTGGTGGGCTGCCTAGTCGGCGTCGCCGGTACGGTCGCCCTCTTCGCGCTGTTGGCCGGCCAATTGTCGACGCAGGAAACCGATGCGTCCCCCACAGTGGCTGCCGGGACGAAGACCTTGGTCGGTGTCGTCCTCGTGGTGTTGGCGCTGAGACAATGGCGAAGACGACGCGAGGGAAGCGACTCCGCTGAACTGCCGAAATGGATGACCGGCGTCGACTCAATGACGACAGGCAAGGCGTTCGTTCTCGGGCTACTCCTGTCCGCGGCGGTTCCGAAGAATCTGCTGCTTGGCGTGTCCGCCGGCATCATCGTCGCAGAGGCCCGACTCGACATCGGTCGTGCGGCAGTCGTCATCGCTGCATTCACCGCGGTCGCCATCTCCACCGTAGCCGTACCGATAGCCGCTCACCTGATGGCACCGGACCGGGTACGCGACCCACTGCAGAGACTAAGGGAATGGTTGGTGACCAACAACAGAACGATCATGGTCGTGGTGCTGCTCGCCATCGGTCTCTACATGATCGGCAACGGGATCGCCAGCCTCTGAAAGAAGGCGCCCTTATCGCTGAGGTCTGGTCGAGGCGGCATCTCGCTTCGACGTCGATGCTTTGCTGATGGATCGCCTGGGAGTCCGAGCATCGAGCGCTACGCATCAGTTCTTTGAACCGTCCCGGGTTTGGTGCACACCTTCTTGATTGGGAGGGTGGCATTCATGCCGAAGGAGTACGACGCCGAGACGAAGGCGAAAGCGGTCCGGTTGGTCCGAGATCATCGCGAGGACTATGCCTCGGAGTATGAGGCGATCAGGACGGTCGCGGGCCGGTTGGGGATGAACCCGGAGACGCTGAGGAAGTGGCTGCGGCAGGCTGCAGTCGACGCCGGTCAAGCCGAGGGCACGACCGCGGCGGCGGCCCGGGAGATCCGGGAGCTGAAACGCAAGAACGCGGAGCTGGAGCAGACCGTGGAGATTCTGAAGGCGGCCACGTCTTTCAACGCGTGCGGAGAGTCGATCCGCGACACCGTTGATCTGCGCGTTCGTCGCCGAGCACCGGGCTCGGTTCGGGGTCGCTTCGATCTGTCGCGTGCTGTCTGAGCACGGCTGCCGGATCGCCCCGAGAACGTTCTATGCCTGGCTCCAGCGGCCGCTGTCGGCGCGGGCCCTGTGGGACCTCGTGATCACCGAGATCCTGGCCGGCTACTACGAGCCCGACGACCAGGGCCGCAAGAGGCCCGAGTCGCTGTATGGGTCGGTGAAGATGTGGGCCCATCTGAACCGGGAGGGCATCGTCGTGGCCAAGTGCACCGTGGAACGGCTGATGCGCACCCACGGCTGGCAGGGGGTGCGACGCCTCAAGAGGGTCCGCACCACCGTCTCCGACCCAGCTGCCGATCGGGCACCTGACCTGGTCAAGCGCGGGTTCCGGGCACCAGCGCCGGCCCGGCTGCTCGTCGCCGACTTCACCTACGTCCGGCTGGCCGGCGGCATGTTCGCCTACACCGCGTTCGTGATCGACGCGTTCGCCAACCGGATCCTGGGCTGGGAATGCTCGACATCGAAACAGACCCGGTTCGTCGAGGCCGCGATCCGCCAAGCCGCCGCTACCAGGGTCCGGGAAGGCCACCTCGAGGTGGGGCCGGTCATCCATCACAGCGATGCCGGGTCGCCAATACACGTCGGTGCATCTGGGCGAGACACTGTTGCTGCACGGCATGGTGCCCTCGATCGGCACCGTCGGCGATGCGTTCGACAACGCTCTTGCCGAGACCACGATCGGGCTCTACAAGCACGAATGCATCCGGGCCGACTCACCGTTCCGTCGAGGACCCCTGGAGCGGCTGTCGGACCTGGAGATGATCACCGCCGACTGGGTGCACTGGTACAACACCAGCCGGTTGATGCACCACCTCGGACGGATCCCACCTGTCGAAGCCGAGACCAACTACTACGCTGACATCAGTGCCGGCCGACCGGCCGGACACACATAACCGAGGGTGCACGAAACCCGGGACGGTTCAGACAGCTAATGCCCTGCTCCCATCAGTTCTGGCACTTGTGTGGGTTCGTTGACGCAGGTGCGGGCGAGGTCGGTGATCTTGAGGTGGTGCCGGCGGGCATGTGAGCGCAGCATCTGAAAGGCGTGGTCGGTGGTGATCCCGTGGGCTTGGGCGACCGCGCCCTTGGCTTGTTCGATGACAACGCGGCTGGTCAGGGCCAGCTGGAGTTGCTCGGCCAGGAGGGCACTGCGCCGGATCGCGCGTTCCTGCAGCAGGCTGATGGTGGCGACGTCAGCCAGCGCACGGACCACGGCCAGCTCGGAGCTGTCCAGCCGCCGCTCGGTCGGGGTGAACACGTTGAGGGCGCCGATGACGCTGTCTCGTAGCCTCATCGGGATGGCATGCACGGCGCCGAAGCCGGCAGCGACGGCCTGCGGTGCGAATCGGGGCCAGCGATCTGTCTCTTGGGCGAGGTTGTCGCTGGTGACGATCGTTCCGCTGCGGAAGGCGTCCAGGCAGGGGCCTTCGTGGTGTTGGATTTGGAAGAGTTCCAGCATCGCCGCCACCTCCTGGGAGGCGGCGACGAAGTGGAGCTCGCCCTGTAGATCGGCCAGCATCAGCCCGACCGCCGTCGCGTCGAGCAGGTCGGCGGTGTGGCGGGTGACGGTGTGCAGGAAGTCGATCAGGTCGAACTCGTCGACCAGCGTGTCCGCGACTTCTGCGATGACCGCGGCGAACCTTTCAGCTGAGAGCTGGCTCATGATGCTCCTTCCGGGGTAAGGCGGTGGCTCCGTCAAGTGGTTCCGTGCCTGCCATTATCGGTCCTTGTGGAGGTGGAGGATGCCGGCGAGGACCTCGTCGGCGACGTCGCCGAGCCGAAGCTGGCTTCCCCAGGCGTGGGCCCGTAGCCGTGTCATCGCCTCGAGCAGATCGATCTGCAGCTGCACGCTCACCATGCCTTGGGCCTGGTAGATGCGGTAATCGAAGGCGTCCTCCAGGCCCGCCGGGGAATGCCCTGCGGGTGCGGCCTGCTGCCCGTCGAGCAGGGCGGCGAGGGCGAAGTCGGCGAGGACGAGCCCGTCGGCGACCTCGTCGCCGGTGAGGGGACCCGGGGTATCCCGGTAGACGTCGAGCACGGCGATGCGCGCCGCGCCTACTTGGATCGGGAAGGCGAACACCGCCCGCACACCGGCGGCTTGGGCGGCTGGCGCGTATCCGGTCCAGTCTCGCCAGGTGCGGTCCTGGAGGTCGTCGACCAGGATGGGGTGGCCCAGCCGGACCGCATCGACGCAGGGTCCCTCCCCGCACACGAACTGCAGCTCCTCCAACCGCTCACTCAAAGCGCCGGTGGCTGCGATGACTCCACGCCAGCCGTCTCGACTGATCATGGTGATGCCGGCACCGGAGCCGTGCAGCCGCGCGCACGCCGCGTGGCAGATGCCCAGCAGCAGCGCCGGGGTGGCGAACCCGGTGCTGACCTGCTGGGCGGCGACCACCGCACTCAACCGAACCCTTCTTGGGGCGGGGGAGTCCGGCACGATCACCACGACCATCCGGAATCGAGTAGATCCATCGAGGACTTCCTCATCGCCTAGGACTCCCGTCAGCAGCGGTGCGCGCTCCCGGTTGGGATGCTGCCGCTCACACTCGATGCCGCTTCCACCTCAACCTACGCCGCCAGCCCCTCGCGTCCATCGGCGCGGCTGGTCACCGGGAGTCAAAGGGGGGACCTGGTCGGAACTGGTGCGTAGGACTAGACTGCAATCAATTCGTGGCGCGCCCCGGACCCTGGCGTTGTACTCATACAACCAAAGGGAGTTCTGTGTGGCTACCGATCTTGATGGTCCAGCACTCAATGTGGCCTCCCCGTGGAGGTTCCATGATCATCGACGTGGTTGAACCGCCGCCACGATCCTGAAGACCACCGGTGACACGTGGTCAGGACGGGTGTGGGGACACTCTCCTGCTGGCAGCGCACCGGCGGGAACCTGTCGGGCTCCGAGACACAGAGTCGTGCATCGGGACGCCAACCGGTTTCGTGGTTGGCGTCTCGGTCAGATCTCGGGGGCCGAGGCGACCAACCACCGCACCCCACCAGCCCGGCAGGTGCACCCTGACATCGTTCGCCGCCGCCCATCCATGGCCACCCCAGATCCCCGAGATGTGAGCACGAAGCCCGACGGGACACCACCAAACCAATGACGCCGAGCCGACAGGTCGCGAAAGCGCCCGAGGCGACCCGCACCCGGAACTACCAAAGGAGCATCCCGTGCCTGACATGAACCCCGCCCTGCAGGCTGGCGTCCCCACCCACACCGAGCGACTCAGCCAGGTTCGGGAACTGCTCGCCGAGCTGTCCCGTCAGGAGGTGCTGGCGCTCGCCGCATCAACGCCCCCCCGAACCGCTTCGGTTGGGCAAGTCTTGGACCTGACTCCGGACTCACCGAGGACCAGGAGAACTTCGTCGACTACTGGAGCCCCACCTTGGTGCTGAATGCATGCCGAGCCCAGCGCGAGCTGATCTGCGCTCTCGACGAGTGGGCCCTGACCACCGAATCGCGCAACGCCCAAGAGTTCGTCAGCCGTCTCCTCGCCTCCATGATCGACAACGATGTCGACAATAGCTGAGCACCCGCAGCGCCGCCCGGCAAACCAGTTCCCGCCCGCAGATGTGTTGGTCGACGCCGCCCCATCTACTGTTTCGCGACGGCCACTGGATCGGATGCGGATCCTGCATGCGACTGTCGGGTTCATCGACGCCAATGGCCTGGGCAAGCTGACGATGCGCCGCCTGGGCGCCCATCTCGGGGTCGAGGCGATGGCCCTCTACCGGTACGTGCCGAGTCGCGAGCAGCTGCTGGACGGGGTGGTCGAGGTGATGATGGACGAGTTGCACGAGTCCACTGACGCCGGCGGGCTCTCGACCAGCTGGCAGGAATACCTGCAGATGCAGGCGCACGTGGTGCGCACCCTGGCCGTCGACCACCCCCGGATCTTCCCGCTGGTGGCGACCCGACCACCGTCGGCGCCGTGGCTTCGGCCGCCGCTGCTGAGTCTGCGCTGGGTGGAGTCGTTCCTGCAGGGACTGCGGGGGTACGGCTTCGACCCCATTACCAGCGTTGCGGTGTACCGCTCGTTCGCCGCGTTCCTGCTCGGCGCGCTGATGCTCGAGGCCGGGACTCTGGAGGACCTGACCATCACCGAGAAGGTGAACCTCGCCTACATCGAGACCGATGACCTGTCGGCCTACCCGCTCATCTTCGAGATGGCCGAGGAGCTGAAAGGCGGCGGGTTCGAGACCGAGTACGAGGCCGCGCTGCAGGACCTGATCGAACGGGTCGCGGCAATGCGGTCTGACAAGGCCGCCGGCCGGGAATCGCCCGCCGACTGTCAGATGGCAGTGAGGGCGCCGATCCATGTGGGGTTGCATCCGTCGGCTCGGCCGGTAACGGATTAGACGGGTGGCGTCCTCGAGCGGTTACCGGAAGTCCAGGGTCATATCCGCCCTGATCGCGGTCGCGCCGTTGTCGTTGGTCGACCCGGTCGTCTTGACCTGGATGGTCGTCGGGTGAACGCACGTGAACGTCGACTCCTTGCGCGCATCGAGCGGCGCCTGCGTTTCGAAGATCCGGAGCTGGCCCGTCAGCTGAGTCGCGGCGGACGGGCGGCCACGACGGCCTGGCTGCTTGACTCTGCCTTGGGTCTCTCAGTGCTGCTCACGTCTCTGGCCTTGTTCGTCGGTGCCGACGGCCTGAGCGTCGTGTTCAACTCGGATCGTCGGGTCTGAAGGTCAGCCGGATCGCGCTCGGGTGCATGAGCTTCGACGGCTCCCGAATGCCGTGGGCCCTAGGGGACGAGGCCGGGGAACCGATCTTCCGCCAGCACCACGAAGCTCCATCGTCACGCCGCCACCCAGAACCTGGTCACCCGCGACGGCACCTACGAGATGGCAGTGGCCGAGCACGCCGAAGATCCCGGCCACCCCACGCTCGTGGACATCACCGACGGCCGACCCCTCACGTACGTCGGTGAACTCGACCACGGCCGTCGTGGCCCCTCCGGCGTCGCGCCCTCGGTTGCGTCAGTCGCTGGCTACCAGTAGCGACGAAGCACGGCGCGCCCGCGACGGATCGTCCATCCGACCAGGCGTTCGAAGCGTCGACTTTGGCGTCGCCGAGAACGCCGAGATGACAGGCCACGACTGACGGAATCGTCGTCATCACCAAACGCCGTGGGGAAGACGATCGACGCTGCGGGGAGGAGACCGAGGGCGTATCCATCGAGCAGCTTCTCCAAATGGTCGTGGTCCGGGGGCCGTCGGCGCCCGGACAGACCCGACGAGAGCTGACGCGCATCGTGCCGTGACTTTGCCATCGTCGTTCACACCCGCTCTGATCGGTTGCCATCATCATCACATCGACCGCGCGGACCTCGTTGGTCAGGAACTCGACTTGCCGGACCCTTTGGTCAGAAGTCCTGCGGGATCTTCGCTGCTGTTCGAGTTAGGACTGGCTGGCGTCGTGGACCAAGATCGCGATCTGTACGCGGTTGGCGACGTCGAGCTTGTTGAGAAGCCGTGACACGTGGGCTTTCACGGTTGCCTCGCTCAGGAACAGCGCGGTGGCCACTTCGGCGTTGGAGGCTCCTGATGCAACTGCGGTGGCGACCTCACGTTCGCGGTCGGTGAGGGCGGCAAGGCGGTCGGTCGCGGCTTTCCGTCGTTCGGACGCTTGGGTGTTGCCGAAGTGGGACAGCAAGGTGCGGGTGACCGATGGCGAGATGATCGCGTCGCCGGTGGCGACGACGCGGACGGCGTTGATGATCTCAGCGGGTGGCGTGTCCTTGACCAGGAAGCCGCTGGCACCGGCTCTCAGGGCATTCATCACCATGTCGTCGGCCTGGAAGGTTGTGAGGACGATGACGCGAGGCGGTCGGTCGAGCCTTCGTAGTGCGGCCGTGGCAGTGATGCCGTCCATCTCGGCCATCCGGATGTCCATCAACACGACGTCGGGTCGGTGTTGGCGGGCGGCGGCGACCGCGCGGTTTCCGTCGTCGGTCTCTCCGACCACCTCGATGTCCTCGGCCGAGGACAAGATGATCCTCAGGCCTGCCCGTACGAGGGCGTCGTCGTCGACCAGCAGGACTCGCACGGTCACCATGGCAGGTCAGCCTGCACCACGAAGCTGCCCGATCCGTCGGGGCCGTGAAGGAGGCTGCCGCCGGCGAGGTCGACGCGTTCCTGGAGGCCGAGCAGGCCGGCGCCCGACCCTGGCAGCGTTGGCTCGGGTTGGTCGCGCATCGGCTGGATGTTGCGCACGGTGATGTGGAGACCGTGGTTGGGGGCGCCGGTGACAAGGACGTGTGCGTCCGAGCCGCTGGCGTGTTTGCCGATGTTGGTCAGTGCCTCCTGCACGATCCGGTACGCATCGCGGGCGAGTGCTCCGGGAACGTCGTCGGCCCGCTTCACCCGCATGTCCAGGCTGATCTGCTCACCCGTTTGACGGGTGTCTTCCACCAACCGGGGAATGTCTGCCAGGGTCGGCTGCGGCACCGGCGGCGTCGCTGATCCTTCGCCTGAGCCGTCACGCAGCACCCCGATCACCGTCCGCAGCTCCTCGAGTGCCTGACGCGCGGTCAGTCGCATCAGCTCGGCGGTCGCCCTCACTTCCGCCGCGGGCAGGTCAGGTCGGACCTCCAGGGCTCCAGCGTGTAACGCCAGCAGCGAGATCCGGTGCCCGAGCACGTCGTGCATTTCCCGGGCGATCCGGGTTCGCTCGGCCATTCGTGCGCGGTCCTCGTGCTGGCGCTGGTCGGCCTCGGCCCGCTGCGTGCGGTCGCGGAGGCTGTGCAGGAGCTGCCGGCGAGCCCGGATGAACATCCCCCACGCGGTGACGGCGAGCACGATCGGCACGACTCGGACAAGGACAGCCAGCGGATCGGTGGTCGGGCTGTAGAGCGCGAACACCAGGACCGACGGCACCCACAGTCCAGCGACCAGCAAGGCCCGCCGGGCCGGGCCGTGCACGGCGAGGGAGAACTGCGCGAGCAGCCCGGCAGGAGTGGCTGAGATCGACAGGGTCCCCAGCAGCAGGCAGATGACCGCGACGCCGACCGGCCAGCGGCGTCGCCACCACAGCGAGACAACGGCCAGCACCCCGCAGGTCACGTCCACCGCAAGCTGCCCGCTTGCCAACCCGGCGCCGGTGCGCAACGTCGGGGTGATGAACAGGGCCCCGAGGATCGCAGCCAGGGCACATCCGGCGGCGTCGACCGCGCGGTCGCGTCGAGAGGGCGTGGTCGAACCCGTGGCGAGGTCTTCCGAATCCAGGAGCGCCGCCGCCCTCACGAGTTCGGCCCACAACCTGTACGGCGGGACATGACAGCAGCCTAGGGCCAGCTTGGGTGCGTCAACACCGACGAAGGTCTAGGCACCCATCGCCGAAAGGAGGTGGAGACCGTCGACGAGCACCCTTCCGATGGCGCAGAACAATGGCTGCTCGGCCGAAGCGCCACGTCGCCCGCGACAGCGATTGTGGAGCCATGACCACCGAGGCCGACTTCACCTTAAGCAACAGATCAGCGGCCTCGCCAAGATCGTTGACCGACGCCGTCCCACCTGCGTCGACAGAACCACGCGGGGCGCCGGATCTCAGCCGTCCGCGGTGTCCTTCGCCGAGGACATGCGTCAGCTCCCGTCGCCACCGCGGACCGGTCGCGGCTGCCGGGTAGCCGAGCCTGTCACGGAGCTTCACGCGTGGCTCGCCGACGTTCCCGATCTCGCCGTCCCAATGATCTATAGGGCCTTCCTCGACTGCCTGAATCCGCGTCGACCTGATCATCCACCGTTCCATCTTGACCACCGGTCGACGGCAACGCACCAAACATCGGAGTCCAAGCATGTCCAAACCCGTTCCCGCCACGCTCTATCGCATCGCGGCAATCGCCGGCTGCGGAAGCGCGGCGGTCCTCCTCCTCAACGCTGCCAAGCGCGCCGAGCTCATCCCCAGCTCGTCCTTCACCCAGCTGATCGCCCCGGTCGCTGAGATCCTCGCACTGGCCCTGGTCACGGCCCTCTACCTCGCCTTCGGTCGCCGTACCGGCACCTTCGGCCTCATCGCCTACGGCCTGAACGCGTTCGCGCTCGCCTCACTGATCGGGGTGGAGTTCGTCATCAACCTCTTCTTCAAGGAGCTGCCCGGCCCCACGGTTCAACACCTCCGCGCCGGCTCGCTAGGTGTCGCGCTGACCGTCGCCTCCTTGCTGTTCATGATCGGCACCCTCACCTTCGTCGCCGTCATGCTGCGAAGCCGCGAGATACCGACGATTCCGCTGGTCCTGTACGCGATCGGCGCCGTCCCCGTCGCACTGCGAGCGTTCGTGCCCGAAGCGGTTCTCGATCTCGGTCTCGCCGTCCTGGCGATCGGCATCGGCTGGCTGGCCATCTGGTTGTTCACCCGCTCCAACCACATCACGCCCTGGACCTCGGCCACCCCAGCGCCGGTGCGCGAGCACAGCACCGTCTAGATCACCCACCGGCGAAGCACCGGCCACACCCATCCGAGTGCGGCACTCGCCATGTCCATCAGGACCCTCAAGACCGGGAGCCAGCCTGTCGCCACCCGGCGACGCCCCGACACGACCTCTGCAAGTCCCACATCCCAAGAGGAGACGTCCATGTCCACCGTCACACCCACTGTCCCGTCAGCAGCACCAACCGCCGCGGACCCCGGCCTGTCCCCAACTCGGCTGAACCTGATGCGGGCCGGGTTCCTGCTGATGGGGGTCGGACTGGCCCTCGTGAAATGGCCCCTCCTTCCCCATGCCGCCTCTCTGCCTTTCTACGACGGGGCAACACTCTGCCTCCTCACGGCCATGTCACTGCTGGCTTTCCTGGGCTTGCGCTACCCGATCAAGCTGCTCCCGATCCTGCTCTTCGAGGCAATCTGGAAGCTGCTGTGGCTGTCGCTCGTGGCCCTGCCGAAAGCGATCACCGGCTCCCTGGACGCCGTGACGACCACGAACGTGTACAACTGCTCCCTGGTCCTGGTCATCCTGGCCGTCATCCCGTGGCCATACGTGTGGCGCACCTACGTGCGAGCCCGCGGGGACCGGTGGCGCTGACCTGAAGGGAGGGCGACCACTCGGCCCAGAAGCCTGACGGGTGCCCCTCGTACCCGCCTCACTGTGGCGTTGGTCAGGAACGGTTCGGCAGGGGAGGGGTCCTCAGGGTCATCCGTTCGCCGGGTCGGCCCAAGATGCTGAGGATCTCGGCCGGCCCGTCGCCGGTGCTGCCGAACCAGTGCGGCTCGTCGGTGTCGAACTCCGCCACGTCGCCGGGCCCCATCACCCAGTCTTTGTCCCCGAGGATGAGACGCAGGTGGCCGGACAGGATGTAGATCCACTCGTAGCCGTCGTGTGATCCGGCTCGGGACTGATCTTGCTAGCGGGGATGATGTTCTTCCAGGCCTGCATGCGTCCAGCTGCTGGGTCAGAGGGATCACGGTTCTGCCTTTGACCTGGCGTGCTTTCAGCTGGGTGCGAGGATCACCCTCCGCGGGGGCTGCGACAAGATCGTCCAGCGGCACCCGATAGGTGTGCGAGAGCGCCAGAAGCTCCAGGGTCGGGCGACGATCACCGTTCTCCACCCAGTTGACGGGGAAGTTGCCGCGCGAAGAACAATCCGACTGACCTGGGTCTACCCTCTGATGGTTGGTCTGAGCGCTCATTGATCTTGGTCGAAAAGAGTGGACGACGTTCAACATACGGTGAGACCAGTCGTGGCCAGGTGGTCTCGAGCGACCTGCTGGCACGATGACCTTTGTGAGCCAAGCGGTGGGTCGCTGGCACGGCGGGCTTGTGGATGGCACTTGAGAGCTGGCTCCTGAGGGGAGGTGATCATGGCGGGCCCACTGCTCGAGAGCAAGCTCCGCGTCCCCCGGCTGCGACGCGCCCTCGTGGCGCGTCCGAGACTGAGCGAGCGCCTGGGCCGTGGGGCGGAGTCGGCGCTGACCCTCGTGTCGGCTCCGGCCGGGTTCGGCAAGACGACCCTGCTGACGGAGTGGCTGGCAGACGCTCCTGCCGATGGACGGTCAGCCGCGTGGCTTTCGCTCGACCAGCGCGACAACGACCCGGCGATTTTCTGGACCTACCTGATCGCCGCGCTGCAGACGGCATCGCCCGGGGTCGGTACAGGTGCGCTCGTGGCGCTGCAGTCGCCCCCGGCGCCGATCGAAGCGGTCCTGGCCATTCTGCTCAACGACCTCGGCGCCGTCTCGGGCAGCGTCGTGCTGGTGCTCGACGACTTCCACGTCATCGACGCGCGCGAAATCCACGAGGGCGTGGTCTTCATGCTGGAGCACCTCCCGCCCCGGTTCCACCTGGTGATCGCCGGCCGCGCAGACCCGGCTCTTCCACTTTCTCGCTTGCGAGGGCGTGGCGAGCTCGTTGAGATCCGCGCCGCCGACCTGCGCTTCACTCCCGATGAGGCCGCGACGTACCTCAACGAAGTGATGGGACTTGTGCTGCGCGCGGAGGACGTCGCAGCGCTGGAGGGGCGCACGGAGGGGTGGATCGCCGCGCTCCAGCTGGCGGCTCTCTCCCTGCGCGGCCGAGACGACGCCGCGGGCTTCATCGCGGGATTCGCCGGGGACGACCGTTACATCGTCGACTACCTGGTCGAAGAGGTCTTGCAGCGCCAGCCCCAAAATGTCCGGAGCTTCCTGCTGATTACCTCCGTCCTTAGCCGGCTGAGCGGCTCACTCTGCGATGCCGTGACCGACCAGGACGGCGGCAAGGCCATGCTGGAGGCTCTCGATCGAGGGAACCTGTTCCTGGTCCAGCTCGACGACCGCCGCCAGTGGTACCGCTACCAGCATCTCTTTGGAGACGTCCTACGAGCGCGCCTGCATGAGGAGCAGCCGGACCGCGTCCATGAGCGTCGTCGACCGGGTCAGCACCGTGACGGGGATCGCGGCCATCCCGATCGCCGTGTGGGAGTTCTCGCTGGGCGTCTATCTGATCGTCAAAGGCTTCAAGCCCTGCCCCATCACAGATGCCACGCGCGAAGACGCAACCCCGCCCGCCATCCGCGAGGTCGTCGCCTAACCGTCGACGACGCGGCCGGGCCTACCAAGGACCCGGCCGCCGCTGCCCGCGTTCACCCTGCCGCAGCTCCTGTGGGTTCGCAACAACGAGCCAGACGTTCTCCGACGGACCGCCAAAGTGCTGCTGCCCAAGGACTATCTGCGGCTCCGCCACCACCCCGGCGACGCCTCCATCACCTTCGGCACCTCAGCCGTCGTCCTCGGTGTCGCAGACCATCTCGTGCCCGGATCCTTCTGCCACGCGCAGCGGGATCAGTGGTTGCGTCTCGACTCCCTCCACGCCGGCGTGAAGAGTCTGGAGTGGTTGCGTGACCTCCTCGCACCGGGGAGAGCCTTACGAACCTCACTGCTTCCGCCGCGGACGTGACACCGGGAGCGCAGGGTCTCCTCTTCCTGCCGTTCGTGATGGGGGAGCGGGGTGCCCGAGGAGGTGCAGCGCCTGGCGCCTTCATCGGGCTCAGCGCCGAGAACCGACGCGGCGACCTGGTCCGCGCCGTCCTCGAGGGAGTCGCCTTCGAACTGCGCCGGCTGCTGGAGAGTCGAGACACCGACACCGGACCAGAGTCGCTGACCATGAAGGGGGGGCTCGTAGCCAGCTGTGGTGCGAGATCGTCAGCGGCGTCTTCGGCGTTCCCTATGGAGCGGCCCGCACAGCCGGAGTCTCGTAAAGGCTCCGGATAGGCGTACCGGCCACCCGGTGCACTCACATCTCTGCGCAGGTGAGTGATCGCACGGCACGCAGCCCGTACGACAGCGGTTGTCATCGCTGCCGTGCGTCGATGTCCGGGCGGGTCGTCTCCTGGTGCTCGGACCCGGGTGTTCAGCTGACAGCGGCGCGGGGCTGGATGCGGAGGCTGCTGAGGGCCGCCAGGAGCAGCAGGAGGGCGGCGATGCCGAGGCTGAGCCGGGACCCGGCGACGACGTGGTCGGGATTGGCGATGAGGGCGCCGAAGACGGCGATGGCGACAGCGCCGCCGACCTGCCGGAAGGTGTTGAACACAGCGGAGGCAGTGCCTGCTTGGCGGGCGGGTACGCCTTCGAGGACGACACCCGTGACCGAGGGCATGGCCAGGGCGCCACCGGCCCCGATCGGGATGACGCACGCCGCAATGAGGAGGGGTTGGCCGAGCGGGGCGATGATCAGCACGGACGTCAGCCCGAGCGCCATCGACGTCAGCCCGGCGACGACGGGAAGTCGGGCGCCGTAGCGGTTGGTGACCGGTCCCGAGGCCAGGTTGGCGGCGATGGCGAAGAACGCCGACGGCAGGAACACCAGGCCGGCGTGCAGCGGTGACAGGCCGAGCTCTTGCTGCAGGAAGAGGCTGACCACGAACACGTTGCCGTAGTTGCCGACCATGAACGCGAACCCCACGGGCAGGGCCAGCCGGAACCCGCGGGCCCGGAACAGGTCCAGTGGCATCATCGGGTGCGGGCCGCGGGACTGCACCCAGACGAAGCCGACCAGAGCCGCGACCGCGACCGTCAGGGCCACGACGACCGGGACGGTGCCGAACCCGGCGTGGCCGCCCTCGATGAGTCCGTAGACGAGGGTCGACAGGCCGACGACGGCGAGGACCTGGCCGGCCCAGTCGAACGGGGCCGACCGGGTCGGTGACGGAGCCACCATCGTGAGGAAGAGCAGCATCCCGGCACAGACGGGCAGGTTGATGGTGAACACCCACCGCCAGTCGAAGGTGGTCAGCAAACCGCCGAGCGGCTGGCCGACGAGGGCGGCCACCGCGCCCCCGACGGCCCAGACCCCGAGGGCCTTGGCCCGGCGGGCCGGGTCGGGGAAGGCCTCACGGACCAAGGACATGGACGCCGGCAGCATGATCGCCGCGCCGGCACCCTGCGCGCAGCGCGCGGCGATCAGCCACCCCGTGGTGGGAGCGAACGCGCAGGCCGCGGACGTGACCCCGAAGACGGCGATGCCCAGCGCCATCGACCTCTTGGCGCCGATCCGGTCGGACAGGTTGCCGGCGAACAGCAACAGGGCGGCGAACAGCAGGGTGTAGCCGTCGATGATCCACTGCTGGCCCACCGTGCCGCCACCCAGCTCGGCCCGGATCTGGGCCAGGGCGACGTTCACGATGGAGATGTCCAACGTGATCAGGAAGAAGCCCATCGAGGCGATCGTGATCACCGTCCGGGCCTGGGGCCCGTTGGCCGGACCGACCCCGGCAGAGGTCGGTCGGTGGGCGGTGCGTGCTGACATGAGATCCCGTCTGCCGTGACGTCCGCCCTAAGCGGAGTCAGTGTCTCCATTTAGTCAGAGCCTAGCACAGATCCGGAGTCCAACTCTCCGCATCGGGTAGCATGCAGGCATGGCCGACACCACGACGACGAAGCCGCGGGCTCTGCGCCGGGATGCGGCGCAGAACCGGAGACGGCTGTTGGACGCTGCCCGCGAGCTGTTCGCCGAGCAAGGGTTCGACGTCACCCTCGACGACATCGCGGCGCGGGCCGGTGTCGGCGTCGCCACCGCGTACCGGCGGTTCGCGAACAAGGGCGAGGTCCTCGACGCGATCTTCGCCGAGCAGACCGTCGAAGTGGCGGCTGCCGCCGACGCAGGCCTGGCCGACCCGGATCCCTGGCGCGGCATCGTGACGTATCTCGAGGAGTCGCTGGCCCTCCAGCTGCGCTACCGGGGGTTGGCTCAGATCGTCAGCGGTGACCGCCTCGGTGTCGAGCAGCACGACTGGAACCGGGAGGTCATGGCCCCGAAGAACCGCGCCCTCATCGCCAGGGGCCGCGAGGCCGGCGTCGTGCGCGACGACGTCGAGGGCACCGACCTGACCTTCCTCCAGGTCGGCCTGAATGCCATCATGTCCCGTTCCCGCAGCGCGCACCCCGACCTCTACCGCCGCTATCTGCACCTGATGCTCGACGGACTCCGAGCGGTTCCCGGGATTCCCACGCCGCTGCCGGTCCCGCCGTTGACCGGGGACCAGACGCACGCCGTCATGGGACCCACCGGCTCGAGATGAGGGCGCTGACCGGGGGAATAGATCAGGGCTACCTCAGGGTTGAGTCTGGTACGCTCAAGTTGTAGGTTGAGCGTCGCAGACTCAAGGAAACCCACTTCCACACCGGAGGATTGAAGAACTATGGCTCGTGCAGTCGGTATCGACCTCGGAACGACCAACTCGGTCGTCGCCGTGCTCGAGGGTGGAGAGCCCACCGTCATCCCCAACGCCGAGGGCTCGCGCACCACGCCCTCGGTCGTCGCGTTCGCCAAGGGCGGCGAGGTGCTGGTCGGCGAGGTCGCCAAGCGCCAGGCCGTGACCAACGTGGACCGCACCATCCGCTCCGTCAAGCGCCACATGGGCACGGACTGGAAGGTCAAGATCGACGACAAGGACTACCGTCCCCAGCAGATCAGCGCCTTCGTGCTGCAGAAGCTGAAGCGGGACGCGGAGGCCTACCTCGGCGAGCAGGTCACCAACGCGGTCATCACCGTCCCGGCGTACTTCTCCGACGCCGAGCGGCAGGCCACCAAGGAGGCCGGCGAGATCGCCGGTCTGACCGTCGACCGGATCATCAACGAGCCCACCGCGGCCGCGCTGGCGTACGGGCTGGACAAGGGCGAGACCGAGCAGACCATCCTCGTCTTCGACCTGGGCGGCGGCACCTTCGACGTGTCCCTGCTCGAGATCGGTGACGGCGTCTTCGAGGTCAAGGCCACCAAGGGCGACAACCGCCTCGGTGGCGACGACTGGGACTCCCGCGTCGTCGACTGGCTGGTCAAGCAGTTCAAGAACAAGAACGGCACCGACCTGAGCCAGGACAAGATCGCCCGCCAGCGGCTGCAGGAGGCTGCGGAGAAGGCGAAGATCGAGCTGAGCTCGGCGAGCGAGACCTCGATCAACCTGCCGTACATCACCCTCGGTGAGTCCGGCCCGCTGCACCTGGAGGAGAAGCTCACCCGGTCGCAGTTCCAGCAGCTCACCTCCGACCTGCTCGACCGCTGCCGGACGCCGTTCAACGCGGTCGTCTCCGACGCCGGAATCAGCGTCGGCAAGATCGATCACGTGATCCTGGTCGGCGGCTCCACCCGGATGCCGGCCGTCGTCGCGCTCGTCAAGGAGCTGACCGGCGGCAAGGAGCCCAACAAGGGTGTGAACCCGGACGAGGTCGTCGCCCTCGGCGCCAGCCTGCAGGCCGGCGTGCTGAAGGGTGAGGTCAAGGACGTCCTGCTGCTCGACGTCACCCCGCTGAGCCTCGGTATCGAGACCAAGGGTGGCGTGATGACCAAGATCATCGAGCGGAACACCACCATCCCGACCAAGCGGTCCGAGGTGTTCACCACCGCCGACGACAACCAGCCGTCGGTGATGATCCAGGTCTACCAGGGCGAGCGTGACTTCGCCCGGGACAACAAGTCGCTCGGCAACTTCGAGCTGACCGGTCTGCCGCCGGCCCCGCGCGGTGTGCCGCAGATCGAGGTCGCCTTCGACATCGACGCCAACGGCATCGTGCACGTGCACGCCAAGGACCTGGCCACGAGCAAGGAGCAGTCGATGACCGTGACCGGCGGGTCGGCCCTGAACAAGGACGACATCGCCTCCATGGTCAAGGACGCCGAGGCGCACGCCGAGGAGGACAAGAAGCGCCGCGAGGCCGTCGAGGTCCGCAATGAGGCCGACAACCTGGTCTTCCGGACCGAGAAGCTGCTCAGCGAGAACGGCGACAAGATCGGCGAGGACGTCAAGAAGCCGGTCGAGGAGTCGCTGGCCGAGCTGAAGACCGCCCTCGAGGGTGAGGACATCGATGCCGTCAAGGCGGGCGTCGACAAGGTCAACACCACCAGTGCGGCGGTGGGTCAGGCGATGTACGCCGCGGCCCAGGCGGCGAGCGCCTCCGAGTCGGCCGGAGCCGAGGGTCAGTCCACCAGCGGAGCCACCGACGGCAGCACCGATGCCGACGATGACGTGGTCGACGCCGAGATCGTCGACGACGACCAGAACACGGGGACCAAGTGAGCGAATCCGACCGCGAGGCCGAACACACCGGACCGACGATCCGCGACAAGCGTCGGATCGATCCGGAGACGTACGAGGTCCGGGAGCCGCAGTCCGCTGCGGCCCCCGGCCCCGGGGCTCCGATCGATCCGGCCGGCACGGGCGTCCCGGCCGACACCGAGGAGGTCGAGCAGCTGAAGACGGCGCTGGCTGATCGCACCGGCGACCTGCAGCGGCTGCAGGCCGAGTACGTGAACTACAAGCGTCGGGTCGACCGTGACCGCGACGTGGCTCGCAAGGGCGGGATCGAGTCCGTGCTCAAGGACCTGATGTCCGTGCTCGACGACGTGCGCTCCGCGCGGGAGCACGGCGAGCTGAGCGGTGGCTTCAAGGCGGTCGCCGACGAGGTCGAGCGGGTCGGGGCCCGGTACGGGCTGGAGACGTACGGCACCAAGGGTGACCCCTTCGACCCGCACATCCACGAGGCGCTGCTGCACGCGCACGCCGAGGGGATCGACGGACCGACCTGCGTGGAGATCCTGCAGCCCGGCTACCGGATCGGTGACCGCGTCCTGCGGCCCGCCCGGGTCGCCGTGGCCGAACCGGATCCGAACGCACCGCCGGCCGAGGTGGTTCCCCCGGAGGCGGCCGATGAGCCGTCCGCCGACGAGCACTGATGGCGTGAGGGTGTCGGGTGGCCTCCGGGCCACCCGACCCCTGACCATGGACACCACGACGACCGGGACCGACCCGATCGGTCCCCAGACCCTCGAGAGGAGGCGTCCATGAGCACGAAGGACTGGCTGGAGAAGGACTACTACAAGGTTCTCGGCGTGTCCAAGGACGCCAAACCCGACGAGCTCAAGAAGGCCTACCGCAAGCTGGCCCGGGAGAACCACCCCGACCAGAACCCCGGCAACCCCGAGGCCGAGAAGCGGTTCAAGGAGGTCTCCGAGGCCAACGACGTGCTGTCCGACACCAAGAAGCGCAAGGAGTACGACGACGCCCGCAAGCTGTTCGGCGGCGGCGGATTCCGCTTCCCCGGCGGTGGCGCGTCCGGCGGCCAGGGCGGTCCCTCGGTCGACGACCTGTTCCGCAACGCCACTGACAGCAACTTCTCCGACCTGTTCGGTGGGTTGTTCAACGGCGGTCAGAGCCGCACCCAGCGGTATTCGTCGGCTCGGGGACCACGGCGTGGCAGTGATGTCGAGGGTGAGGTGACCGTCGACTTCGTCGACGCCATCTCCGGGGTCACGGTGGGCATGCAGATGATCTCCGACGCGGCCTGCGAGGCCTGTCACGGCACCGGGGCCAAGGCCGGCACGGTGCCGCACGTGTGCGCCACCTGTCAGGGCTCCGGCATGCAGACCTCCACCTCCGGTGGGGTGTTCGCGATGACCGAACCCTGCAAGGACTGTCACGGTCGCGGCATGGTGGTCGACGACCCCTGCCCGGTCTGTCACGGCTCCGGCCGCGGGCGGTCGACCAAGACCATGCAGGTCCGGATCCCGGCCGGCGTCACCGATGGGCAGCGGATCCGGCTCAAGGGCAAGGGGGGCGCCGGCGAGAACGGTGGCGCCGCCGGCGACCTGTACGTCATCGTGCACGTCCGACCGCACCCGGTGTTCGGCCGTCAGGGTGACAACCTCACCCTGACCGCGCCGGTCACCTTCCACGAGGCGGCCGTGGGCGGCGAGATCGAGGTGCCGACCCTCGGTGGGCCGCCGGTGAAGCTCAAGCTGCCCGCCGGCACGCCGAACGGTCGTACGCTCCGGGTCCGGGGCAAGGGGGTCTCCCGCCGCGACGGGTCCACGGGCGATCTGCTGGTGTCCGTGGAGGTCGTCGTGCCGGCCTCCCTCACCCCGGAGGCGAGGCAGGCCCTGGACTCCTACGCCGAAGCCGTGGGCAGCCAGAACCCGCGGGCGAAGCTGTTCGCCAGCGGCTCATAAGGAGTAGGCGATGAGTGGAGCGGGTTTGCCCCAGCAGATCGACTCCGACGCGCCGGTCTTCGTGATCTCGGTGGCCGCTCAGCTGGCCGGGATGCACCCGCAGACGCTGCGGACGTACGACCGGATGGGTCTGGTCGTGCCGCGGCGGCTGGCCAAGCGTGGTCGCCGCTACTCGGCCCGGGACATCGCCCGGTTGCGGCTGGTGCAACGGCTGAGCCAGGACGAGGGCATCAACCTGGAGGGGATCCGTCGGATCCTGTCCATGCAGGACGAGCTGGACGAGATGCGTCGGCGGCTGGAGGAGATGGCCGCGGTCCTCACGGCGGTGCACAATGCGCCGCCCGGGTCGCGGGTCTTCACCGCCGACGGCACCGGCGGCGTGCACCTCGGTGGTGGCGGTCCGCGTCGGTCCCGCACGGTGCTCGCCCTGCCGTCGCGAGAGAAGTAGTCAGCGCTCGGCCGTCGACGGTCGGCGCCGCGCTCAGGCTCCCTGGGCGCTGCGCCGCTCCCGGGCCCGCCGTTTTCCTTCGTGCATGGCCCGCACCCGAGCGATCGGGATCTCGTGTCCTTCGGCCACGAGGACCTCTGGTAGCGACTGCGGTGCCGGCAGCGCCGAGCGCCACGGGTCGCCCTCCAGCTGGGCGACGGCGGTGGTGAGGGTGAAGTCGGCCGGCGTGATCCGCTCGAGGTCGTCCCAGGAGACGGGGAACGACACCGGGACGCCGGGCCGGGCCCGCGGGCTGTAGGTCGCCACCACGGTGGCGCCGCCCGAGCGCGTCGAGTCCAGGAACACCTTGCCGGCCCGCTCCTCCTTGACGTACGCGGTCGTGGCCAGCGCCGGGTCGAGACGCTCCGCCCGGGCGGCCAGGGCGCGGCAGGCCGCAGCTGCGTCGTCGGAAGTGGTGCCCGCCGTCAGCGGCACGAACACGTGCACGCCCTTGGCGCCGCTGGTCTTGACGGCCCCTGCCAACCCGAGCTCGCTCAACGCGGTCCGCACCAGCCGGGCGGCGGCGACCACGGCGGCGAAGTCCGCGCCCTCGGGCGGGTCCAGATCCATCACCAGGAAGTCCGGTTCGTGCGGCTGGGCCAACCGCGCGAGGGTGACGTGGTACTCGACCGCGCGCTGGTTGGCGAACCAGAGCAGCGTGCGAAGGTCGTCGACCACCGGGTACGCGATCTCCCGGCGCGACGCCTCGGCCCAGATCGAGGTCCGCGACACCCAGTCCGGGGTGTACTTCGGCAGGTTCTTCTGCATGAAGGCGGGCTGGCCCGGCCGGACCCGGATCACCGAGAGCGGCCGGTCGGCGAGCACCGGGAGGATCCGGTCCGCCATCGCCTCCAGGTAGTCGACCAGGTCTCGCTTGGTCGCACCCGCCCCGTCGAACAGCTCCTGATCGAGGTGGCTGAAGGAGATGCCCGCGCGTTCCTCGTCGGCCACTGCTCTCCTCTCGGCGATGAAGGGCCAGGCTACGACCCGGCGCCCAGCTCAGGGGCGACCGATGAGTGAGCGCACAGCCTTGCCCAGCACCGCGGCGCGCTCCGCGGCCGATCCGATCTGCTCAAGACCGAAGCCGAACGTGATGGTGTCCCGCGTCGACACGGCTCCTGACTGCAGACCCTCGGAGCGCTGGAACGTCGTGCCGTTCCCGGGACTGCCCGCCGGTGGGTCGACCACCTGCCAGGCCCCGAGCCCGGACTCGAAGCCCTCGCTGTCGACCACCTGCCCACCGGCCAGCACGGCCGTGTCGTCCACCACCACCACCCCGGTGCCACCGGTGGAGGGATCGGTGACGTAGCTGATGATCACCTCGACCCGCTGGCCCGCGTAGGCCGACAGGTCGAAGGTGGCGGTCTGCCAGCCGCGGGGGGTCAGCCTCGTCCCCGTTTCTGCCCCGTGTCAATGAATCCACTGGCTGTGGAATCGGCTCCGGACCGAAACCCGCCTGCTGTCTCGCTGTCGGCGGCAGACGGCACAATCGATCACATGTTCGATGACATGATGGTCCCGGCCACCGGGGCGAGCGGCCGTTACCCTGATGGCATGACGGTCCACGCGTCTGACGTGGCGGCTGAGATTCGCCGCCGACTACCCGGCGTCGGCGTCAAGAAGCTCCACAAACTCCTCTACTACTGCCAGGGCCACCACTTGGCGGTGTTCGAAGCGCCGATCTTCTCTGAATCGCTGTCCGCCTGGGACATGGGACCGGTGGTCGGCCGTCTGTGGTGGACGGAGAAGGCTGCAGGCGAGACCTCGACTGAGTCCGGTGCCTTGGATGAAGCCGCGCTGAACACCATCGGCTACGTCCTGAGTCGGTACGGTCGCTTGACCGGACGCGACCTCGAGCACATGACCCACGCTGAGGATCCGTGGCGACTAGCTGATCGACGACGTGACCCGGGCGGATCGGAACCCATCGGCAACGAGTGGATCCTCGCCTATTTCCGTGCGGACCTCGAGGATGAAGACACTCTCTGGTTCGACCAGGACGTTCGCGAGGGCTTCCTCGCCGGCGCGCAGGAGCGGCGGAGTGACCAGGTATCTGCGGACTCGGTCGATGGGATCCGCGCGCGGGCCAGCTGATGCAGCAGTCGTGGCGTCAAGCGGCCTTTGAGACTCGGCTCGACGAGTGGATCGAGCTCGAGGGGCCATCGCTCCACCTCCGCCGTCTCGTCACCGCTTGGGTGCTGACCAGGCTCGAGAATCCGTACGACGGGATGCAGCGGCAGCAGGGCTTCGCCAACCTGTGGTTCGGTCGGATCCCAGGCACATATCAGCCAGGCGACGGCACGGTCGTCGTCTGCTCGCTGTGGATCGAGGAGAGCTCGAGGATGGTCCGGTGCGACCGGATCGGGACGCTCACCATCCCGTACTGAGGCACGCTCGAGGCGGCTGTGTCCTCGGCTTCGCCTCCGGTCAAACTGCATCCTTGCGACCCTGGTTTGTCCCTCATGGGGTTGAGTGCGCGTCGCTCACGCTGGAATACTGAACTCCTGCCCAAGGTTGAGCGTAGTAGACTCAACCCTGAACCCGACGTCTTCCGAAGGACCCGCATGGACACCAACAAGCTCACCACCAAGAGTCGCGACGCCGTCTCTGCGGCGTTGCGGAACGCGTTGACGACCGGCAACCCGAGTGCGGAGCCGTCCCATCTGCTGCATGCCCTGCTGATGGTGCCGGGCAACACCGTCGCACCGCTGCTCACCTCTGCCGGGGCCGATCCCACGGTCGTCGATGCCGCCGCGCAGGGGGCCATTACGAAGCTGCCGTCGGCCAGTGGCTCCTCGGTCAGTCAGCCCACCCTGTCGGGGTCGTTCGCCCGGGTGCTCGCCGACGCCGAGACCCGCGCCGAGCAACTCGGCGACAGCTACGTCGCCACCGAGCACCTGCTGATCTCCCTGGCGGCGGTCGCCTCCGACGCGAAGAAGATCCTCACCGACCTGCACGTCACGGCCGACGGTCTGACCAAGGCCTTCAACGCCTCACGGGGCAGCAAGCGCGTGACCAGCCAGGAGGCAGAAGGCACTTCCTCGGCGCTCGACCAGTACGGCATCGACCTCACCGAGCAGGCCCGGGAGGGGCGCCTCGACCCGGTCATCGGCCGGGACACCGAGATCCGCCGGGTGGTGCAGGTGCTGGCGCGCCGGACCAAGAACAACCCCGTGCTGATCGGTGAGCCCGGGGTGGGCAAGACCGCCGTCGTCGAGGGTCTGGCCCAGCGGCTGGTGGCCGGCGACGTGCCGGACTCGTTGAAGGGTCGCCGGCTGATCTCGTTGGACCTCTCGGCGATGGTCGCCGGCGCCAAGTACCGCGGAGAGTTCGAGGAGCGGCTGAAGGCCGTGCTGACCGAGATCCGTGACGCTGAGGGCCAGGTGATCACCTTCATCGACGAGCTGCACACGGTGGTCGGTGCCGGCGCCTCGGGTGACTCCTCGATGGACGCGGGCAACATGCTCAAGCCCATGCTGGCCCGTGGGGAGCTGCGGATGATCGGCGCCACCACCCTGGACGAGTACCGCGAGCGGATCGAGAAGGACCCGGCCCTGGAGCGGCGGTTCCAGCAGGTCTACGTGGGAGAGCCGAGTGTCGAGGACACCATCGCCATCCTGCGCGGTCTGCGGGAGCGCTACGAGGCGCACCACAAGGTGGCCATCACCGATGCCGCCCTGGTCGCGGCGGCGACCCTGTCGAACCGCTACATCACGTCCCGTCAGCTGCCGGACAAGGCCATCGACCTGATCGATGAGTCCGCGTCGAGGCTGCGGATGGAGATCGACTCCTCCCCGGAGGAGATCGACCAGCTGCGCCGGACCGTGGACCGGATGAAGATGCAGCGGTTCGCGTTGGAGAAGGAGTCCGACACCGGCTCGGTCGAGCGGCTGAGCCGGCTGGAGGGGGAGCTGGCCGACGCCGAGGAGGAGCTGCGCGGTCTCGAAGCGCGCTGGGAGGCCGAGAAGCAGGGGCTCAACCAGGTCGGCGAGCTGAAGCGGGAGATCGACGAGCTGCGGATCGAGGCCGACCGGGCGCTCCGGGAGGGCAACCTTGTCCGCGCCAGTGAGATCAACTACGGCGAGATCCCCGAGCTGCAGGGTCGGCTGGCTCGGGCCGATGAGGCCGAGAGCCAGACCGACACGATGGTGTCGGAGCAGGTCGGTCCGCACGACATCGCCGAGGTGGTGTCCAACTGGACCGGCATCCCCGTCGGTCGTCTGCTGCAGGGCGAGAGCGAGAAGCTGCTGGCGATGGAGTCCCGACTCGGTGAGCGGCTGATCGGTCAGAAGCCGGCCGTGAAGGCCGTCTCCGACGCCGTCCGGCGGTCGCGGGCAGGCATCTCCGACCCGAACCGGCCCACCGGGTCTTTCCTGTTCCTCGGTCCCACCGGGGTGGGCAAGACCGAGCTGGCCAAGTCGCTCGCGGAGTTCCTGTTCGACGACGAGCACGCCATGATCCGGATCGACATGAGCGAGTACTCCGAGAAGCACTCGGTGGCTCGTCTCGTCGGTGCGCCTCCCGGCTACATCGGGTACGAGGAGGGCGGCCAGCTCACGGAGGCGGTCCGGCGCCGCCCGTACGCGGTCGTGCTGCTGGACGAGGTGGAGAAGGCGCACAGCGAGGTCTTCGACATCCTGCTGCAGGTGCTGGACGACGGCCGACTGACGGACGGTCAGGGGCGTACGGTCGACTTCCGCAACGTGCTGCTGATCTTGACCTCCAATCTCGGCTCGCAGTTCCTGGCCGACCAGACGCTCGACGCGACGACCAAGCGGAACGCGGTGATGGGCGTGGTGCGGGGGGCCTTCAAGCCCGAGTTCCTCAACCGGCTGGACGAGATCGTGCTGTTCGACGCGCTCGGCACGGAGGAGCTGGCCAAGATCGTCGACATCAGCCTGCAGCGGCTGAGCGCGCGGCTGTCCGATCGCCGGATCGGCGTCGAGGTGACTCCGGCGGCCAAGGACTGGCTCGCGCTGACCGGGTTCGATCCCGTCTACGGCGCTCGCCCGCTGCGGAGGCTGATCCAGACCACGATCGAGGACCAGCTCGCCCGGCAGGTGCTGGCGGGCACTGTCGCCGACGGCGACGTCATCAGCTTCGACGTGGACGAGGCGAAGGACGGTCTGGTGGTGGTGGAGTCGGCGGCGGCCCCCGTCTGATCCGCTGAACCGGACGACGAGGGTCGGGGGAGCTGCCCCGACCCTCGTGTCGTCTCAGCCGAGGTGACCGGCCCGGTGTCAGCCCTGAGGAGCGCCCGAGCCGGCGATGTTGACCAGCCACTGGACGCCGTACTTGTCGGTCAGCTGACCGAAGTGGTCGCCCCAGGGCGCCTGGCTCAACGGCATGGACACCTCGCCGCCGGCGGCCAGTGCGTCGAAGTAGCCCCGGATCTCGTCGGTCTCGTCACCGCTGATGGACACCGTGCCGTTGGTGACGTCGCCGGGCATGTGGGCCGGCACGTCGGAGACCATCAAGGTGAAGCCGGCCGGCGTGGTCAGCTGGCTGTGCATCACGTTGTCCTTCTCGCTCTCGTCGACCCCCGGCATCTGGAAGTCGCCGAAGGTGGAGAGGGAGAGGTCGCCGCCGAAGACGGACCGGTAGAACTCGACCGCCTCTCTAGCCTGACCGCGGAAGTTGAGGTAGGGGTTGAGCAGAGCCATGGTGATCCTCCCGAAAGTGATGAGCTCCGGACATCCTGCCCGGCGGCACTGACAACGGGATAGACCCGAGGGTGCCACCGAACTCATCGGCCGTGTGATGATCACTGCGAGCAGGGCACGGGGAACCACCAGGAGGCGGAGCTGAGCGGCGAGATCATCCTCGACACGGGGTCGCAGCTGGTGACGCTGGTCGAGGACAGCACCCGACCGGGGGCGTACCTGGTCCGGATCGGCGGCACCGACCAGTCGTACGTGGATCTCGCCGATCCGCTGCGACTGGAGTTCGACTACGTCCAGCGGATCGCCGACGTGATCGACGAGATCGCGCCCGACGGGGAGCGGATCCGGATCGTGCACATCGGTGGGGCCGCCCTGACCCTGCCGCGCTACGTGACCGCCACCCGGCCCAGCTCGGCGCAGATCGTGCTCGAGCCAGACGAGGAGCTCACCCGCCTGATCCGCGAGCACCTGCCGCTTCCCCGCCAGAGCGGGATCAAGGTCCGACCCGTCGACGGGCGCGCCGGGATCGCGGCCATGCGTGACGGCTTCGTCGATCTGGTGATCGTGGACGCGTTCGCCGGCGCCCGGGTTCCGGCCGAGCTGACCACCGTCGAGTTCCTCACCGAGGTCCGGCGGGTGGTCGGGCCGGCCGGCACCGTGGTCATCAACGTCACCGACAGCGGCGGGTTGGCGTACTCCCGCCGGGTGCTCGCCGGCCTGGCGCGGGTCTTCGCCCACGCGGTCTACGGGGCGGAGCCGGCCACGCTGAAGGGTCGCCGGTTCGGCAACGTCATTCTCACCGGGTCCGACGGTCCGCTGCCGGAGCAGGCGCTGATCCGGCGGGGAGCCGGGTCCATGTTCCCGTACCGGCTGATGACCGGCAGCCAGATCCACTCGGTTCATCGGCAGTGCGGTCCCGTTCACCGACGACGACGCCGAGGCGTCGCCGGATCCGGTGACGGGTGGGGCGCACTTCGGCTGAGCAGCATCGGCTCGGCCCCCTGGGTCGTCGTCCTGGTTCTCCGCCACGCCAGCGACATGACACAGAGACTCAGGCCGGCTTCGGTGCCTGCAGGTCGAGGGCCCGCACGAGCGGAACCCCGGGTCGGTAGGCCAGGTGGGTGAAGCTCGGTCCGTCGACCACGGCGAGATCGGCCGGGCCGCCGACCGTGATGCGGCCGAGCTCGCCGCGACGCAAGGAACGGGCCGAGCCGACGGTCGCGGCGTAGAGGGCCTCGGCCGGCGACATCCCCATCTCGCGAACGGCCAGCGCCATCACGAAGGGCATCGAGGAGGAGTAGCAGGTGCCCGGGTTGCAGTCGGTGGCCAGGGCGACCGATACCCCGGCGGCCAGCAGCCGGGCTGCGTCCGGGTAGGGCGACCTGGTGCAGAACTCCACCCCCGGCAACAGGGTCGCCACGGTGGTGGAGGAGGCGTCGGCGAGGGCGTCGACGTCGGCGTCGGTCAGGTACGTGCAGTGGTCGACGCTGGCTGCGCCCAGCTCGACCGCCAGCTGGACACCAGGTCCGGGACCGAGCTGGTTTCCGTGCACCCGCAGCCCCAGACCGGCGTCGCGGCCGGCCTCCAGCACCGTGCGCGCCTCGTCGCCGTCGAAGGCGTACGGCGACGCCGGCTCGCAGAAGACGTCGATCCAGCGGGCGTACGGGATCGCGGCCCGGAGCATCTCACCGGTGACCAGGGCGAGGTAGTCAGCCCGTCGGTCCCGCCACTCCGGCGGCACGACGTGGGCGCCGAGGAAGGTGGTCTCGGCGGTGTGCTCGCCGGCCAGCCGCAGCGCACGCGTCTCGTCGGCCACGCTGAGCCCGTAGCCGCTCTTGATCTCCACGGTGGTGGTGCCCTGGGACCGCATCTCCGCGACCCGGCGTCCGACCAGCGTGCGCAGCTCGTCATCGGAGGCGGACCGGGTGGCGTCGACCGTGCTGGCGATGCCACCACCGTCGTACGCGCGGCCGGACATCCGGGCGGCGAACTCGGCCGAACGATCACCGGCGAAGACCAGGTGGCTGTGGGAGTCCACGAAACCGGGGACCAGCGTCCGCCCGCCCAGGTCGACCCGCCGGTCGGCGGCCGGGGCGTGCGCCGCCGGCCCGATCCAGGCGACCTCGCGGTCCGCGACGACGACCGCGGCGTCGCTCCGGCGTCCGAGCCGGTCCTCGGTGCTGTCGTCGCAGGTGACGAGCTCGGCGATGCCGGTGACCACGGTGCTGCTCACGGTTCCTCCAGATCGGTCAGGCTGCTGCGCAGTAGCTCGTCGACGGCACCGAGTCGGTGGGTGCCGTCGGTCACCACACGACGACCGGCGATGATCACGTCGCGGACGTCGGTGGCGGTGGCGCTGTAGTGGATCTGACCGGGTCGGGACCCGATCGTGCGTACCGATGACGGGTCGATAGCGATCAGGTCGGCCGGTGCCCCGACGGCCAGTCGGCCACCCCCGTCCCAGCCCAGCGCGGTGTGGCCCGCCGGAGCGGCGGCGGTGATCAGCTCGGACGGGGCGAAACGTCCGCGGTGGTGGGTGGTCAGCCGTTCGTGCATCTCCAGTCCGCGCAGCTCCTCGAACATGTCGATCACCGCGTGCTGGTCGCTGCCCAGGCTGACCGGGCTGCCGGCCTCGATCAGGGCGCGGGCGGGCCCGATGCCGTCGGCCAGGTCCCGTTCGGTGGTGGGGCAGAAGCAGGCTCCGGTCCGGGTGGCCCCGAGCAGGGCCACGTCGCGGTCGGTCAGGTGGGTGGCGTGCACGGCCGTGGTGGTCGGGCCCAGCAGGCCGTGGCGGTGCAGCAGCTCGGTCGGGGAGCACCCGTAGAACGCCTGCGTCGCCTCGTTCTCACCGATCTGCTCACTGAGGTGGAGGTGCAGCGGTCCGTCCGGGCGTCGGGTCGCGAGCCGGGCCAGGTCGTCGGCCGGGACCGCGCGGACGGAGTGGGCGGCGGCTGCGACCCGGACGCCGGTCGAGCCGGCGTGGGTGTCGGCGAAGGTGCCGACCCGCGCGGCCCAGTCCTCGACGCTGCCGTCGGAGAATCTCCGCTGAACCGGGTCGAGCGCCTGGTGGCCGGTCTGTGTGAGTCCACCGCTGAGATAGCAGACGTCCAACAGGGTCAGGCGGATGCCGGCGTCGGCAGCGGCCGCCACCAGCGCGTCGCTCATCGCGTTCGGGTCGGTGTAGCGACGACCCCGTGGGTCGTGGTGCAGATAGTGGAACTCACCGACCACGGTCATGCCGGCCAGCACCATCTCCGCGTAGACCGCCCGGGCCAGGGCGAAGTAGCTGTCGGGATCCAGCCGGGCGGCGAGGGCGTACATCTGCTGCCGCCAGGTCCAGAAGGTGCCGCCGTCGCCGTGCGTACGCCCGCGCAGGGCCCGGTGGAAGGCGTGACTGTGGGTGTTGGCGAAGCCGGGCAGGGCGACCCCGTCGAGGACGGTGTCGGCCGGTTCGGGGTCGACGCCGGTGCTGACCGCGGTGATCATCCCGGCTTCTTCGGTGATCCGCACCCGGTCGGCGACGCCATCGGTCAGCTGGGCGTTGGTGACCCAGTAGCTCCTCATGCCGACCCGCCGAGCAGGTCGGTCAGCACCTCGACCAGCGCCGCCACCCCGACCAGGCAGTCGTCGCGGTCGGCGTGCTCGGCGGGGGAGTGGGAGATGCCGGTGGGGTTGCGGACGAAGATCATCCCCGTCGGAATCCCTGCCTGGGCGAGGATGCCGGCGTCGTGGCCGGCGCCGGTGCCGAGCAGGGGGGCCGACGGCAGGGTGTGATGCAGTCGCTCGAGCAGACTCGCGTCGAAACGAGTGGCTGCGGTCCAGGACTCCTCCGAGACGGTGGCGCCCCAGGTCGTCGCGGTGGCGCTCACGTCGCGTACGGTCCGACGCACCGCGAGCTCGTCGGCGCCGCGGGCGTCCAGCCAGCCGGTGGCGGCCGCGGCGATCGCGTTCACCCCGCCCGGGGTGATCATGGTCTTGCCGATGGTGGCCACGCAGCCGTGCGCGGCGGCGGCGTCACGCGCCGACAGCACGGTGGTCGCCAGCCCGATCATCGCGTCGCGCCGGTCGGCCAGGCGGGTGGTGCCGGCGTGGTTGGCCTCGCCCGGGAAGTCCAGCCGCCACCGTCCGTGCGGCCAGATGTCGGTGCCGATGGCGACCGGTTGGTCGAGATCGACCAGCCCCCGGCCCTGCTCGACGTGCAGCTCCACGAAGGCTCCGACGCGACGCAGGGTCTCCGGATCGGGCCCGACCAGCCCGGGTTCGCGACCGGCCGTGCGCAGCGCCTCGGCCATCGTCACGCCGTCGCCATCACGCAGACCCAGGGCGCGCTCGGGCGCCAGGGCGCCGGCGATCACCCGGGAACCCGCGCAGGCGACCCCGAACCGGGCGCCCTCCTCGTCGCTGAAGCTCACGATGCCGAGGGGCCGCTGGGGCACGAATCCCTGCGCTTGCAGGCGATCCAGCGCGACGAAGGCGCTGACCACCCCGAGTGGGCCGTCGTAGGCACCCCCGTCGGGGACGCTGTCCAGATGGGAGCCGGTGACGACTCCCGGCGTCTCGTCCGGGTCACCCCACCACGCCCACTGGTTGCCCATCCGGTCCGTGGTCAGATCCAGTCCGCGGCTGGTCGCCTCGCCGGCGAACCACTCGCGCAGGTCGTGGTCCTCGCGGGTGAGGGCGTACCGGCGGTAGCCGCCGGACTGCGGGTGGCGCCCGAGGTCGGCGAGTGCGGACCACTGCCGGTCGAACGACTCGACCGACACCGAGCTCATGCACTCTCCTGATGTGCTGAGGGAGCGCTCTCCCGCTGTTCTGACGGAGCGCTTTCGCGCATGGGCACCCGTACGCCACGCTCAGCGGCGACCTCGGCGGCGGAGTCGTAGCCGGCGTCGACGTGCCGGATGACACCCATGCCGGGGTCGTTGCTCAGCACCCGGGAGAGCTTCTGGGCGGCCAGCTCGGTGCCGTCGGCCAGGCAGACCTGGCCGGCGTGGATCGAGCGGCCGATGCCGACCCCGCCGCCGTGGTGGATGGACACCCAGCTGGCCCCGGACGCGGTGTTGACCAGCGCGTTCAGCAACGGCCAGTCGGCGATCGCGTCGGAGCCGTCGGCCATGGCCTCGGTCTCGCGATAGGGACTGGCCACCGAGCCGCAGTCGAGGTGATCGCGACCGATCACGATCGGCGCGCTGACCGCCCCGGAGGCGACCAAGTCGTTGAAGGCCAGACCGGCGCGATCCCGTTCGCCGTAGCCGAGCCAGCAGATCCGGGCCGGCAGACCCTGGAACGCGATCCGCTCCTTCGCGCCGCGCATCCACTTCTGCAGACGGTCGTTGTCCGGGAAGAGCTTCAGCACCGCCTCGTCGGTCGCGTGGATGTCCTTCGGGTCGCCGGACAGAGCAGCCCAGCGGAACGGACCCTTGCCCTCGCAGAACAGCGGTCGGATGTAGGCCGGGACGAAGCCCGGGAAGTCGAACGCGCGTCCGTAGCCGCCCTGGCGGGCCTCGTCGCGGATCGAGTTGCCGTAGTCGAACACCTCCGCGCCCGCGTCCTGGAACTCCACCATGGCCTGCACCTGCCGGGCCATCGAGGCCCGGGCCCGATCGGTGAACTCCTCCGGCTTGGCCGCTGCCAGCTCGGCCCAGTCCTCCAGCGCGACGCCCTCCGGCAGATAGGAGAGCGGGTCGTGGGCGCTCGTCTGGTCGGTGACCACGTCGATGGCCACGCCGCGGCGGAGCAGCTCGGGGAAGACCTCCGCGCAGTTGCCGACGACGCCGATGGACCAGGCCCGCCGGTCGGCCTTGGCCTGCAACGCCTTGGCGACCGCAGAGTCGAGGTCGTCGGCGATCTCGTCGAGGTAGCGGTGGTCCACCCGCCGCTGCAGCCGCGATCGGTCGACGTCGACGATCAGGCAGACACCGTCGTTCAGGGTGACGGCCAGCGGCTGGGCGCCCCCCATCCCGCCGCAACCGCCGGTCAGGGTGAGCGTGCCGGCCAGGGTGCCGCCGAACCGCTTCTCGGCCACCGCGGCAAAGGTCTCGTAGGTGCCCTGCACGATGCCCTGGGTGCCGATGTAGATCCAGGACCCGGCGGTCATCTGCCCGTACATGGTCAGACCCTGCTGCTCCAGCCGCCGGAACTCCGGCCAGTTGGCCCAGTCCGGGACCAGGTTGGAGTTGGCGATCAGCACCCGCGGAGCCCACTCGTGCGTCCGCATCACGCCGACCGGTCGGCCGGACTGGACCAGCATCGTCTCGTCGGCTTCCAGATCGCGGAGCGTCCGGACCATGGCATCGAACGACCGCCAGTCGCGGGCCGCCCGACCGGTGCCGCCGTAGACGACCAGGTCGTCGGGCCGCTCGGCGTTCTCGGGGTCGAGGTTGTTCATCAGCATCCGCAACGGAGCCTCGGTGGCCCAGCTCTTGGCGGACAAGGTGGTGCCGCGGGCTGCGCGGACGGGACGGGCGCCTTCCATGAGTTTGTTTCTGCTCTCTGTGTGGTTTGTGGGCTACTGCAGGGGGCCGGTGACGGATTCGGCGGCGGCAACCACGCCACCGCTCGCCACCAGCTGGACGGCGGTCTCGATCTCCGGCGCGAGCCAGCGGTCGGGACCGGGGGCCGGGGCTCCGGCGGCTCGCAACGCGCCGATGACTGCGGCGGTGGCCGGGGCCGGAGTCAGCGGAGCGCGCAGCTCGAGACCGCGGGCCGCGGTGAGCAGCTCGATGGCCAGCACCCGGGTCAGCCCGTCCACGGCTCGTCGCAGCTTCCGGGCCGACGACCAGCCCATCGAGACGTGGTCCTCCTGCATCGCCGAGCTGGGGATCGAGTCGACCGAGGCCGGGGCGGCGAGCCGCTTCAGCTCGGAGACGATCGCGGCCTGGGTGTACTGCGCGATCATGTGTCCGGAGTCGACCCCGGGATCCTCGGCCAGGAACGGGTGCAGGCCGTTGTTGCGGGAGCGGTCCAGGAACCGGTCGGTCCGTCGCTCGGCGATGCTGGCCAGATCGGCGACGACGATGGCCAGGAAGTCCAGCACGTAGGCGATCGGCGCGCCGTGGAAGTTGCCGTTGGACTCCACCCGACCGTCCGGGGTGACGACCGGGTTGTCGATGGCCGAGGCCAGCTCGATCTCTGCCACCGTACGGGCGTGGGTCATCGTGTCGCGGGCTCCACCGGCGACCTGGGGTGAGCAGCGGAGCGAGTACGCGTCCTGCACCCGGGTGCAACCGCCCGGTTCGGTCGAGCGCGTGCGGTGGGACTCCCGGATGGCGCTGCCGGCCAGCAGCCGCCGGAGGTTGGCCGCCGACGCGGCCTGACCCGGGTGCGGCCGTAGTCGCTGGAGATCGTCGGCGAACACGTCGTCGGTGCCCAGCAGCCCCTCGACGCTCATGGCCGCGGAGATGTCGGCCGCGGTGACCAGGTTGTCGAGGTCGTGCAGCGCGATGATCAACATGCCGAGCATGCCGTCCGTGCCGTTGATCAGGGCCAGACCTTCCTTCTCGGCCAGCACCACCGGAGTGATCCCGGCTTCCTCGAGCGCCTCGGCGGCGGACCGGACGCGACCCTGATGATCATGGACGGTGCCCTCACCCATCACGGCCAGGGCGCAGTGGGCCAGCGGCGCGAGATCACCGGAACAGCCGAGACTGCCGTACTCGTGGACGATCGGGGTGATGCCGGCGTTGAGCAGGTCCGCGTACGTCTGCAGGACGATCTCGCGCACCCCGGTCCTCCCGGTCGCCAGCGTCGAGAGCCGCAGCAGCATCAGCGCGCGCACGACCTCGCGTTCCACGGGCGGACCGGAGCCCGCGGCGTGCGAGCGGATCAGGCTGCGCTGCAGCTGGGTCCGCAGCGGGGTGGGGATGTGGCGGGTGGCCAGGGCGCCGAAGCCGGTCGAGACGCCGTAGTGCGGCTGGGGGTCGTCGGCGAGGGCCTCGATGACCGCGCGGGTCCGACGCACCTCGACCAACGCATCCTCGGCGATCCGCACGGTGACCCCGTGGCGAGCGACGGCGACGACCTCGGCAGGGGCGACGGGACCGAGACCCACTGCGACGGAAGCGATCTGCTGGAGCATGTACACATTCCAGGCGATCGAGGGCTCCGCGGCTAGGCCCCGGCTGGCGATGCTGTCTCAGATCTGAGACTCTCGGATCATGTCTCTCGCGCCGGCGGCCGACACCGTGCTGAAGATCCTGGTGCTGCTGGCCCGGCAGGTCGAACCCGTCCCGGCCGCGACCGTGGCCACGAGTCTGGGCCTGCCGCGGTCGACGACGTACCGGCTGCTCGGTGCCCTGGTCGAGCAGGGCTTCGTCAGCTACCTGCCGGAGGAGCGTCGGTACGGTCTCGGCGTCGTCACGTTCGAGATGGGCTCGAGCTACTCGCGGCAGATGCCGCTGCGACGGGTGGCCCAGCCGGTGCTCGCCCGGTTGGCCACCACGACCAGGGAGAACGCGCACCTGGCGGTGCTGCACGGCCCGGACGTCTACTACGTGATCGAACAGCGGGCGCCGCGCCGTCGGACCCTGGTCAGCGACGTCGGCGTCCGGTTGCCGGCGACGGTGACCGCCTCGGGCCTGGCCATCCTGGCCGCCCTGTCGGCCCCCCAGGTGCGGGCCGTCTATCCCGACTCCGGGTCGCTGGTCGAACGGAACGGCCACGGTCCCACCACCCTCGCTGAGCTGCGAGAACTGCTCGCCGCGGTCCGCGGACGCGGGTACGCGGTGGAGGACGGCCAGGTCACCGCGGGTCTCGCCTCCGTCGGTGTGCCGGTGCTGGACCGGACGGGCTATCCGGTGGCCGGGATCTCGGTGACCTTCGAGGCCGAGCGGGTGGACGCGGACCGCCACGACCGCCTGGTCTCCGACGTCCGCCGGGCCGCCACCACCCTGACCCGCCGGCTGGGAGGCTAGTCGGCTGCGGCCACGACGGACTCCGCTGGTGCTGCATCACCAGCGGAGTCGCGATCAGGTGGCCGCGGTCACCGGCTCCTGGAGCTCGGTCTGCCACGGCTCGGGCATGCCCTCGCCGTAAGCGAGATAGACCTCGCGGTTGTAGCCCTCGGAGCGATAGCCGTGCGCCGGGATCCAGCGACCCAGGGTCTGGATGGTGGGCATCACGTCGTCCATCGGTCCGCGGTGGATGATCACCGCCGCCGAGATCTCCGGCAGCTCGGTGATCTCGACGCCGGTCGGCTCGGCGTCCTCGGCGATCGGAGCCGCGGCGTGGGCGATCAGACCCTCACCGTCCGCGGCGTCCTCGTAGTAGGCGAGGGGTGCGCCCACGCACGCGACCCCGGCGGCCCCCA
Organism: uncultured Actinomycetota bacterium; assembly: GCA_963794405.1. Classification (GTDB taxonomy): domain Bacteria; phylum Actinomycetota; class Actinomycetes; order Propionibacteriales; family Propionibacteriaceae; genus Microlunatus. The sequence continues at coordinate 188,437 of CAWCDP010000008.1, read as the reverse complement.
GCCGTCCCATCAGCTGTTCGAACAGCGGCCCGAGGACCGGTGTGATGAACTGCGGCTCGAACCCGCCGACCGGAGCGCTGAGCTCGGCCACCCGCACCGCCGGAACGGTCTTGATCTCGACTGCTTCTGCCATGGCTTCTTCCCTCTCGATGACGCGGAGCCTCGCCTCGACCCTGGCCAGCCGTGCCGTGTCCGCCTCGATCCGTCCCGAGAGCTCGGCGTGCCGCAACCGCAGCATGCCGCGCAGCTCGTCCACGTCGATCTCGTCGTCGACGATGGTGGCGACCTGCTCGAGGGTGAACCCCAGATCCTTCAGGGCCACCACCCGGTTGAGCCGGGTCAGCTGCTCGACCCCGTAGGACCGGTAGCCGGTGGACGGGTCGACGGACGCGGGACGCAGCAGACCGATGGCGTCGTAGTGGCGCAGCATCCGCACCGACACGCGGCCGGACCTGGCGAAGTCTCCGATGCTGAACATGATGTCTCCAGGAGTACGGCCTGACACGGTGTCAGGGTCAAGCGGTCGGCCGAAGTCTCGGCCGACGTCGGCGCCCCAGGGGTGTGCGGTCCTGCCGCCTACCCTGGACGTCATGTCGCAGTACCCCGGGTACCAGGCGCCCGGTCCGCACGGCGCGCCGCAGTTCGGCCCGCCCGGGAACCAGCCGACCGCTCCCATCCCAGCGAACCCGTTCCCGATCAACCAGGTGCCGTACGGGTATCGCGGGGATCCGTACGGGGGGCCGCAGCACCCATCCGTGCCGAACCCACCCGCGCCGTACCCACCCGCGCCGGGGCCGCCCTGGCCGGTGACGGGGACGCCGTACGGTCCACCGGTCCGCCGGCAGCGCCCGGCGGTGATCGCGATGGCGGCGACGATGACGGTCACGGCCTCCTTGCAGTGGTTGTGCGCCCTCAGCCTGGCCTGGCTGGTCGCGACCGCGGGCGCCGCGAGCCTGTCCACCAACGACGCGGAAGGCGCGTTCTACCACATCCTGCGCCGCTTCCACCTGCGGATGATCGAGGGCCTCGCCCTCCCGCTCTACGGCTTCCCCACGCTGGCGTTCTTCCTCGGCTTCGTGGTCCTGGCCCCCCGCACGTGGGCCCGGCTGGCGCTGACGCTGACCGGGGTGGCGTCGCTGGCCTGGTCGGCCTGGTGGCTGCGGAACGACATCCTCTGGTGGCTGCCGATCGCCACGTACGTCGGCATCGTCTGCCTGATCCTGTGGACCCCCGGCGCGACCCAGTGGTATCGGCAGCGGGCTACCTGAGGCTACCGAGCCGTCGAACGGCCTCGTCGAGCACGGGGTCGGACTTGCAGAACGCCCAGCGCACGTACGGACGGCCGGCCTCGGTCCGGGCGTAGAAGACCTGATGGGGGATGGCCACCACCCCGCAGCGGTGCGGCAGGTCGCGGCAGAAGGCGACCCCGTCGTCGTAGCCGAGGGGCCGGACGTCGGTGCTCATGAAGTAGGTCCCGCGCGGGATCGCCGGCTCCAGACCGATCGATCGCAGACCGGCGGCCAGCCGGTCGCGTTTGCCCTGGAGGTCGTCCCGGGCCGCCGCCACCCAGGCGTCGCCGTCGTTCAACGCCGCGGCGATGGCCGGCTGGAACGGGGCTCCCGAGACGTAGGTCAGGAACTGCTTCACCGCGGTCAGCTCGGTGATCAGCTGGGCCGGTCCGAGCGCCCAGCCGATCTTCCAGCCGGTGGCGGAGAAGGTCTTGCCCGACGAGGAGATCCGGATCGTGCGCTCCCGCATCCCGGGGAACCGGGCCAGCGGCAGGTGCTCGACGTCGTCGAAGACCAGGTGCTCGTACACCTCGTCGCAGACCACGAGCAGGTCGCGGGCCACGGCCAGCTCGGCGATCGCGGTGAGCTCGGCGCGACCCAGCACCGCGCCGGTCGGGTTGTGCGGTGAGTTGACCAGGATCAGCTTGGTGCGCGGGGTGACGGCGGCATGCAGCTCGTCGAGATCGAGCGCGAAGTCCGGTCCGAAGACCCCCACCCCGACGAGCCGGCCGCCGGCCAGGGCGACCGAGGCGGCGTAGGAGTCGTAGAACGGCTCGAGGGCGACCACCTCGTCGCCCGGATCCACGAAGGCCAGGATGGCGGCGGCCAGGGCCTCGGTCGCCCCGGTGGTGATGATCACCTCGTGGTCGGCGTCGTAGGTCAGTCCGTAGTGGCGACGGCTGTGGTCGACGACCGCCTGCCGCAGCGGGGCGATGCCGCGACCCGGCGGGTACTGGTTGACGCCCTCGGCGATGGCCCGCTCGGCCGCCGCGAGCATGAACGCCGGTCCGTCGTAGTCCGGGAAGCCCTGGCCGAGGTTCACCGAGCTCGTGGCGACGGCCAGCGCCGACATCTCGGCGAAGATGGTGGCGGCGGTGGACCCGACCCGCCCGGCCTTGAACCGGGAGCTGTTCGCGTCGACGACCACCATGCCGGTCACCCTAGGCCCAGGGCCGACGCGGGCGGACGGGTGCTCGGTGCTGGTCAGGAGACCCGGAGCCCCTCCATCGCCTGCTGCGCCGGTTCGTCGTACTGCGGGGAGTTCCCCGGCACGGACGAGGCGAACAGCCCGGCGGAGCCGTTGTCCAGGTCGACGATCACCACGGTGAGCAGCTCGTTGGTGGCCTGCAGCTCGGGGATCGAGAAGCTGAGATCGGACTCCATCAGCCACGCGTCGTGGCCGTCGACAGTCATCGCCTGGCTCTTCGTGTCGTTGCGGGTCACCTCGGCGTTGCCGTAGAAGGTCCCGGTCACGCAGCGCAGCACGATCTCAGCGCCGTCCTTGGGCGCGAAGAAGCCGTCCCCGGCCACCAGCTCGCCGACCATCACGGCGGCCCCCCAGGTCAGCGTGGACGTCTTCTCCGTCTGGACGAACTGCTGCAGCACGTCACGCCCGAACGGGACGTCGTTCTCGGGCTGGGGTGGTCCCCAGGGCGAGGGAAGTTCCGGGTACGAGAGCGGGCCGCTGTGCACCCGGCCGTCGTTGGGCTGCGGGGTGGGCGTGCTGCTGGCTTCGGGCTTCGGGCACACGTCGGCGCTGGGATCGCCACCGGGCACACCCGGCAGTCCGCCGAGCACGCCGCCCAGGCCCCGAACGGCGAGGACCACCAGCACCACCAGGACGACGGCCACGGCGATCAGCCCGATCAGCCAACCCCGGCCGGAGCGCCTGGCCGGTGGCACGGGTGGGAGGGGCGCCGGACCCGTTGGTCCGGTCGGTCCGGTCGGTCCGGGTGGGGGAGCGGTCGGTGCGGCACCGGGTTGCGTCGTCAGCTGGTCGGTCCAGCCGCGGCCGTCCCAGTAGCGGTAGGCGCCGGGCTGGTTGCCGGGGTCGGGATACCAGCCGGCTGCGCTCATGCTCGAGGAGTCTAGGCGGGCCAGCGGCTCGGCAGGCACAATGGCGCGGTGGCCCAGTCCCTGATGGATGACCTCGCCGATCCGGACGAGCCGCCGACCCCTCGGCGTCCCCGTCGCCCGGTCTCGGCGCTCACCGTGGTCGGGGTGCTGCTGCTGGTGGCGGGACTCGGGTGCCTCGGCTGGGTCGCCTGGCAGTACTTCGGCACCAACGTGACCTCGGAGAAGGCGTTCCACGAGGAGACGTCGCAGCTGCGGGACAAGTGGTCACAGCCGACCGAGGAGCCCGCCGGCGCGGACGGCACGACCGGCAAGGGCGAGTCGACGCCGGCCGTGATCCCGGGCGACGCCATCGCGTTGCTGCGCATCCCCGCCTTCGGGTCCGACTACGAGGTGCCGATCCTGTCCGGGACCGATCTGTCGTTCCTCAACCGCGGCGTCGGTCACTACACCTCGACGGCTGAGCCCGGAGCGATCGGCAACTTCGCCGTCGCCGGGCACCGGGTGACGCACGGTCAGCCCTTCGCGCGGTTGCTGGAGCTGGACGCCGGGGACCAGATCATCATCGAGACCCGCGACGCGATCTACACCTACGAGATGGACGGCTCGCCGAGGAACCTCACCGTGAACGACACCGAGACGTGGGTCCTCGACCCCGATCCCCAGCAGCCCGGCGCCAAGGCGACGAGGGCGCTGATGACGTTGACGACGTGCCAGGACCTGTTCCACTCACCGGATCGCTCCGTCGGGTTCGCCCACCTGGCCAAGACGGTCGAGAAGCCGTAGTCCCGGGTCCGGAGTTCGCCCGACCACGCTTTGCTCGAACACGGTCTTCGGCGTATGCTGTCCTAACAGTTAGTGCACGAATGAATAGGACACGAAGTGACGATGATGGTCGACGAGGCCAAGAAGTACGCCGACGACGACGCCCGCAGTCTGGACTTCGTCCAGCGGCTGATCGCGTCCTCCGCCGTGGGCCTGTTCATCGGCTCGCTGTCGGTGGTGCTGGCCGCCTACCTCGCCCTCGGCGGCGCCGACGGCCTGCCGCGCGACAGCGTCATCGGCCTCTGGGTGATGACCGGTGTCATCGGCCTGGTGACTGCCGCGGCTGTGCTGGTCCTGCACCGCCGGCCCTGGTACGCACCCTGGGTGCTGCTGGGCCTGCTGCCGATGCTGGTCTCGGCGTACTGGATCCTGTGATCGCCGGCCAGGCACACCACACTTCGTACGCTGACTCCATGACGAGCCCCGCTCCCGATCTGCTGGCGCTGGAGAGCCAGGTCTGCTTCGCCCTGGCCGTCGCCTCGCGCCGGGTCATCGGGCTCTATCGCCCGGTCCTCGAGCCGCTGGGCCTGACCCACCCCCAGTATCTGGTGATGCTCGCGCTGTGGCAGTACGAGCCGCTCACGGTGCGGCGACTGGGCGAGCTGGTCAGCCTCGAACCGGCCACGCTCTCGCCGCTGCTGAAACGGCTGGAGGCGATCGGCTACCTGCGGCGCACCCGGGACGTGGAGGACGAGCGCAACCTCAAGATCACCCTGACCGAGTCCGGTCGCGCCCTCCGCGACCGAGCGCTCAGCGTGCCGACCACGATCATGGCGACGCTGCAGATGGACGCCGACCAGCTCCGCGACCTGCACGCGGTGCTCACTGACGTGATCGCCCACACCGACGCCAAGGCCTAGCCGGCCCTGCGCCCGCCTCGCAGCGATGTCTCCGGACCTGGAGGCGGGGATCAGGGCATCGGCACCGAGACGTCGATGCCGCCCTGGACGGTCAACCGGCCGGCGATCGAGGTGATGGTGGGCGCCGGGACGAAGCCGCCGGCGAGCAGGGCCTCGCCCTGACGGAACCGCGAGGCCTGGGCCAGGAGCTGACGGGGCACGAACCCGAACAGGTCGCCGAGCTCGGTCAGGTCGTTGGGCGAGTTCATCCGCATCAGGGTCAGGTTGTCGCACTGGCTGACGATGCCGCTGTGCACCTTGGACGGTCGCTGGGTGGACAGCAGCAGCCACAGCCCGTACTTGCGTCCCTCGGCGGCGATCTGGATGATCCGGTTCCGCACCGCGCGGCCGAGCAGCGACTCCAGGTCCGGGGAGCACAGGTTGTGCGCCTCGTCGATGACCAGCAGGACCGGCCGTCGCTCCTCACGTCGGTCCCACAGGTCGTTGAGCACACTCAGGGCGACGGTGAGCTGCTCCTCCTGGCGCTCCAGGCTGCCGAGATCGAGCACGGTGGCCGCGGGACGCTCGGCGATGACGTCGGTGGCCGCCGGACGGTCCAGGGCCCAGATCTCCCAGTCGAGGAGTCCGAGGTTCTCCAGCCGTCGCCCCAGCGCTCGGCTGCCGGGATCGTCGGCCCCGAGCAGCGACTCGCCGAAGGCGCGAGGATCGCGGACGTCGGTGGTGGGCTGGTGGTGCACCATCGCGTTGAACTCCTCGCGGTGGATGACGGGATCCAGTCGCATCAGGGCACCCCGGGAGGCCAGGTCCATCGTCCGCAGCCGGGCCCGCAGGGCGTCCGGCCCGTCACCGCGACGGAGCACCCGTACGGGACGGTCGGCGAGCTGACCGGCCGTGTCCGGGTGGATGCCGGGCAGGGTCTCACCCAGCCGGACGAAGTCGCTGTTCGGGTCGAAGATCACCATCGGCAGCCGGGTGCGGAGCAGGATCTGCTCCAGGGCCACCCCGAGCGCGTACGTCTTGCCCGACCCGCTCTGCCCGCACCAGAAGGTGTGTCGGTTCATCCGCTTCGGGATCAGACCCACCGGCACCGAGGGATCGCTCACCAGGGTGCCGACCGGCAGCGTGGCCCCGGAGGCCTCGTAGAAGTCGCGGACGGAGGCCGGCTCGCTGCGCCGGGCCGAACCCGAGCGGAACGGGGCGGGGGTGACAGGTCCGGGCAGGATCGACCCCGCGGCCCAGGTGGTGGTCTCGGTGACCTCGTCGACCGATTCGACGTAGCCCAGGTGGTCGGTGCCGGTGCCGTCGGCGATCGTCACGAAGTCGCCCGGTCGCAGGCCCTCCTCGGCCGACGTCCGGAGTCGGAACGACCGGCCGTCCGGGGACGACACGATGGTCGGTGACCCCACGTCGACCGGCAGCTCTGTCACGTCACTCATCTGTCCTCCACCCTCGTCGTCCCACCCGAACCGTGGCACGTCCGGCCCCGACGGGCAACGGTCTGGGGCCCTGATCCCACGGATAGGGTGAGCGACCGTGACCCCCGCAGCTGCAGCCGACCATCGCGCACTCGTCGACGCCGTCCGGCGGCTGGCCGTGATCCACGGCGAGGTCCGGTTGGCCAGCGGCAGGACGGCGGACTACTACGTCGACCTGCGTCGGGTGACCCTCGATGGCGCCGCCGCACCCGTCGTGGGCCGGGTGATGCGGGCTCTGGTCGCGGACTGGGAGTTCGAGGCCGTCGGGGGACTGACCCTCGGCGCGGATCCGGTCGCCACCGCGATGCTGCACGCCGCCGCGGCCGGGGGCGGCCGGCTGGATGCGTTCGTGGTCCGCAAGTCCGAGAAGGCCCACGGCCTGCAGCGACGCATCGAGGGCTCGCCGGTCGAGGGCCGCCGGGTGCTGGCCGTGGAGGACACCAGCACCACCGGCGGCTCGGTGCTGACCGCCGTCGAGGCCCTGCGGGAGGCGGGGGCCGACGTGGTCGGGGTCGCGGTGATCGTCGACCGGGACACCGGGGCGAAGGAGAAGGTCGAGTCGCTCGGTCTGCCCTACCGGTACGCGGTGTCGCTCGCGGATCTCGGTCTGACCTGACCGTCCCCGCCGGGCTGGTCCCCGCCTCGCACTAGGGTGGGTCGCACCTCTGAGATTAGGAGCTATCCGATGGGTTCAGCCATCTTCGTGATCATCATCCTGCTGGTGGTCGTGGCGGTCATCGCGCTGGTGGCGATGAGTGCCTACAACGGCTTCGTGAAGTCACGCAACCTGATCCAGGAGTCGTGGCGCCAGGTCGACGTCGAGCTCAACCGGCGCTACGAGCTGCTGCCCAACCTGGTCGAGACGGTCCGGGCGTACGCCGCCCACGAGCGCAACACGCTCGAGGACATCACCCGGCTGCGCAGCCAGGCCCAGCAGCTGTCCCAGTCCGAGGGCGGGCTGCCCAGCCAGCAGCGGGCCGACGTGGAGGCCGAGCTGTCGGGTGCGGTGCGGAACCTGATCGTCAGCGTCGAGGCGTACCCGGATCTGAAGAGCAACACGAACTTCCTGGAGCTGCAGCGGCAGCTGGCCGAGACCGAGGACCGGATCGCCAACGGCCGGCGGTACTACAACGCGAACGTGCGGGTCTACAACACCAAGGTCGAGTCCGTGCCGACCAACATCATCGCGAACGTGTTCAAGTTCGAGAAGGCGACCTACTTCGAGGTCAACGACCCGGCCGTGCGGCAGGCCCCGAACGTCAGCTTCGGAGAGATCGCCTACCGGGGCGACCAGCAGCAGGCGCCCGCCCCGTCCCAGGGCCAGCTGCCGCAGCAGGGCGCACCGAACGACGGCCTGCCGAACCCGCAGCAGTACGCCCCGCCGCCGCAGCAGTACGGGCAGCCGCCCCAGCAGTACGCCCCCAGCAGTACGCTCCGCAGCCGGGCCAGCAGTACGCGCAGGGCCAGGCGCCGCAGCAGACGTACGCCCCGCCGCAGGGGCAGCAGCCGCAGTATCAGCAGCCGCCCCAGCACTCGGCCCCACCTCAGCACTCGGCCGCAGCACTACGCACCGCCCAGCCGCAGGACGATCCTTCGTCCGGATCGGGGACGCCGCAGCACTATGCGCCGCCCCAGACCGGTGGCGGCCAGACGCAGCCGAACCCGTCCGGTCAGGGTGGTTACGCCCCGCCGCAGTCGGGTGATCAGCCGACCTCGCCGGCGTCCGGATCACCACAGCCCGGCAGCTCGACGGGCGGCTACCAGCCGCCCAGCACCCAGTGACGAAGGAGCGCCGGTGATCTACCAGCAGCTCGGACCGTCCGGTCTCACCGTCTCGGCGGTGGGCCTCGGGTGCAACAACTTCGGTGCCCGGATGGCCGACGAGGACGTGCCGAAGGTGGTCGACGCGGCCATCGACGCGGGCATCACCCTGTTCGACACCGCGGACGTCTACGGCAACGCCGGGGGCTCGGAGACGCTTCTCGGCAAGGCGCTGCAGGGTCGCCGGGACCAGGTGGTGATCGCCACCAAGTTCGGCATGGACATGGGCGGGGCCAACGGACCGGACTGGGGCGTCCGCGGCTCGCGTCGCTACATCCGGATCGCCGTCGAGAACAGCCTTCGTCGCCTCGGCACGGACTGGATCGATCTGTACCAGCTGCACCGCCCCGATCCGCACACGCCGATCGAGGAGACCCTGGCCGCGCTCTCGGAGCTGGTGACCGAGGGCAAGGTGCGCTACATCGGTTCCTCGAACCTGACCGGCTGGCAGGTGGTCGACGCCGACTGGACCGCCCGCTCGGGGGGCTACGAGGCGTTCGTCTCGGCGCAGAACGAGTACAGCTGGCTCAACCGCGAGGTGGAGGCCGAGCTGGTGCCCGCGCTGGACCACACCGGTCAGGGCCTGCTGCCGTTCTTCCCGCTCGCCCGGGGCCTGCTGACCGGCAAGTACCGGCGAGGATCGACAGCACCGGACGGCAGCCGGCTGGCGGGCCAGGCCGAGGTGCTCGCGGCCGCGGACTTCGACACGGTCGAGGCGTTGCAGGCCTTCGCCGACGAGCGCGGACTGACCCTGCTGCAGATCGCCATCGGCGGGCTGGCCGCGATGCCGACCGTCGCCTCGGTGATCGCCGGAGCCACGAAGGTGAGCCAGATCGAGGCCAACGTGGCCGCCGGGTCGTGGCAGCCGACCGCCGACGACCTGCAGACCCTGATGGACCTGACCGCCTGACCCGTCGCGGCTTGCGCGGCTCGCTACCGTCGAGCCATGAGCGCCCCGGCCGGCTGGTACCCCGATCCGGCGGGAGCGCCCGGACGCTACCGGTTCTGGGATGGACGGACCTGGAGCGCGACCACCGTCGACGGCGCACCCGGCCGGACCGCCATCGGCCTCGACAGGGGGCGGTCAGCGGGTCCCTCAGCCACCGGGCACGCCGCCCGACGCCGCCACCACCGCGCCGGCGGCTCGGCTGGTGGTTGGTCGCCGGGGCCGCGGTGATGGTGCTCGTCGTCGTCGGCGTGCTGGTGGTCCGATCGCTCGGCGGCGCACTGCTCGGGCCCAACGGCCCCGGCGGCGACCCGAGCCCCGATCCCTGCGCGAGTGCCCAGTCCTCGTCGAGCCCGGCGGCTCGCTCCACCGATGGCCGGGTGCGCAGCGGCGAGCTCTCCTACCCGCGGCTGCCGGCGCCGTTCGGGCCCCCGGAGGAGGACAACCGGACCCCGTTCGGCCATGACGTGCAGAGCCAGCAGGCGGAGGTGGAGCGCTCCACGGACGGGCAGACGATCTGGGTGGCCTGGGCGCTGATCGCCCGACTGCTGGCCGGTGACGGCTTCTACGGTCCGGAGCAGGGAGCGGGCGTCGTCGCCGACTGCGTGGTGGCGCTCTTCTACGACGACCACGAGATCCACCGGACGGACACCCGGCGCGAGGCGATCACCGTGGACGGGCACGAGGCGTACCTGATCGAATCCCATCTGACGTTCGACATCCCCGGCATCCAGGCCAAGGGCGAGACCATGATCGTGGTGGTGATCGACGTCGGCACGACCGGCGAAGCCGGTCTGTTCTACGGCACCATCCCCGACAACGCGCCGCAGTTCCTGGCGCCGGTACGGGCGGCGCTGGCCGGTCTGCAGGTGGGCTGAGGCAGTCTCAGCGGTCCGCAGACCGCGGGGTGTCGTTCGGGGTGTCCACCGCGGCTGCCGCGTTCAGGGCCGCCTTGGCCCGACGCTTGTGCAGCACGTACTCCAGCATCATCGGGATCACCGAGACGAAGACGATCAGGATGAGTGCGGCTTCCAGGTTGTGCTGGATGACCGGGATCCGACCGAGGTAGTAGCCGAGAACGGTGATCCCGGAGGCCCACAGGACGCCGCCGATGGCGGTGTAGGTGATGAACTTCCGGAAGTCCATCTTGCCGACGCCGGCAACGAGGGTGACGAAGGTGCGCACGATCGGCACGAAGCGGGCCAGGATCAGGGCGCGGTTGCCGTACTTCTCGAAGAACACGTGGGTCTTGTCGACGTACGACTGCTTGAAGATCTTGCCCATCACGCCGGTGCGGGGCTTGAAGAGCGGCGGGCCGATCAGCCGGCCGATCCAGTAGCCACAGACGTTGCCCAGGACGGCCGCGATGGTGAGCACCGAGCAGACGAAGAGCAGGCTGTGGTGGATGATGCCCATCGAGGTGAACAAGCCGGCGGTGAAGAGCAGCGAGTCGCCCGGCAGGATCGCGAACAGACCGCACTCGGCGAAGATGACGAAGGCGACGCCCCAGAGCGCATACGGCCCGAAGAGGTGGATCAGGAACTCGGGGTCCATCCAGGACGGCAGCAGCATCGGCGTCAGCAGGGCGGCGTCGAGCGGGGTCACCAGGTAGAGGATACCGTTCGGCATCGTGGAAACCCCAAGAAACGGCGACGTGAGCCTCGGCACGCTACCAGAGGGCCCGGTGGACCACGGAGTGGGTCCCCATCCACGGCCGTGGCCCGAGGGGTCCCAGTGGGACGCCGAGCTGTTGGCCGACGGGGACCGGCGCAACGTCGTGGACGAGTTCCGCTACCGGACCGTGGCGAGCATCGTCGACGAGCTGGACACCCGCCGCCAACCGCTCCGGGTGGCGATCCAGAACTGGGAGCACGACTTCAACATCGGCTCGATGGTGCGAACGGCGAACGCGTTCAACGTGTCCGGGGTGCACATCCTGGGACGGCGTCGCTGGAACCGTCGTGGCGCGATGGTCACCGACCGCTACCTGCACGTCCACCACCATCCCGACGTGTCGGCGTTCACCGGGGCGATGGCCGCCGACGGGTACGCGATCGTCGGCGTCGACAACCTGCCGGGGTCGGTGCCGCTGGAGTCGACCCGGTTGCCGGAGAAGGTCTGTCTGGTGTTCGGGTCCGAGGGGCCGGGGCTGACCGATGAGCTGGCTGCGGCGTGCCAGCAGCTCGTGGCGATCAGTCAGTACGGCTCCACGCGATCGCTGAACGCCGGAGCGGCCGCCGCCATCGCGATGTACCACTGGTCTCTGCAGTGGACGTCAGCGACCTTTCGTCCTTGACATGGCCCTTCTCGACGACATCCGATCCGGGCCGGACAAGGTGTGAGGGCGGGGGGTCAGACGCCCCCTGAACTCACACGCTCTTTCCGGCCCGGCGGCAGCAGCACGCCGAACACCGCCATCCCGACGACCGGCAGCAGCGGCCAGACCGGGTTCAGACCGTTCGGTCCGACCATGCCGGCGGTCGCCATCACCGCGAGCCCCGCACAGACACAGAGTGCCGCGCAGATCGGGCGCCAGATGGCGGGGGAGGGTCGCGGGTCCGGGCGCGGCGACTCGAAGCGGCCGAAGATCAGCACGAAGCCGTACGTGACCGCGAGCAGCACCAACCACCACACCGGGCGGGTCAGCCACCACAGCGCAGTCAGCGGTTCCAGGCCCAGCCCGAACCCGCCGAGGGCGACCAGCAGCGAGGACACCGCCACCATCGCGGTCAGGTGCCAGAGGAACCAGGTCATGATCCGGGAGTTCACCACCACGGTGACGAGCCAGACCCGCGGTCGCTGCAGCCAGCGGGTCAGGGGCGCCTCGGCCAGCAGCACCAGGCCGGCCTGCAGCATGCCGAGGAAGGCCATCGTCACCCGGGTGGGGTTGGAGTTGCTGATCTCGTCGCCGGCGGCGGTGATCATCGACACCGGGTACGGCCCGAGGCCGACCAGCACGGCCAGACCTACGGCGCCGATGCCGGCCAGCAGCAGCTTGCGGCGCACGGTGGCCAGCCGTCCGTCCAACCAGGCGTAGCCGAACTGGTGGAAGCTCGCCCACACGATCAGGTAGTTGGGGTAGCCGGCCAGCTCGGAGCCGGTGCCGATGCTGACCACGTCCACCAGGCCGGCCAGCACGACGCCACCCGCGATCGACCACCAGCCGAACCGCTCCCAGAGCACCAGGCAGGCGGGGGCGAACGCGATCACCAACAGGTAGGCCGCCAGGAACCACGTCGGGATCAGGGCCATCTGCGAGAGCACCTGGACCCGGTCGGGCGTGACGCCGGCCATCAGCATCACCACGCAGGCCACCAGCCAGACGAGCAGCAGCGGGATCAGCGGCAGACCCAGCCGACGGAGCCGGGCCCGCAGCCAGCCGCCGTACCCGAGGCCCTTGCGTCGCGCGGACCGCCAGGACAGCCCGTTGGCGTACCCGCCGACCAGGAAGAAGACCGGCATCACCTGGAACACCCAGGTCAGTGGGTGCGACCACGGGGCGTTGTCGAGGACGCCGTGGGGCTGGATGCCGTCGGGGTCGACGGCGACGATCGTCCAGTGCCCGAGCACGACCACGGTGATGGCGGCGGCGCGGAGGAAGTCGATGACCCGGTGTCGGGTCGGCGGTGTGGCGGCGGCGACCCGCTCGGCTCGGGACAGCTCGGGTCGGGTCGTGGCCATGGACGTCATCGTGTCACCGCCGGGGCGCCGGGGCGTCCTTCGCCGGGTCGCCGTAGACGTGTGTCGGTGGTCACATCTAGGTTGTCTCGTGCGCCGCCCGAATCGGGTTCCGACGAGGGCGCCGCTCCGGGGGTCTCGGCGGGTCCTCCAGGTCCTGGTCCAGTCGTTCCGAAGGAGCTCCACGTGCGTCGTCGTCCCCCTCCGCCTCGGCGTCGTACCCGTCGGCCGAACGGAACCGCGCGCCTGGCGTTCGCGATCACCCTGGCGCTGATCGCCGCCCTGGGTCTGGTCAGCGTGCCGCAAGCCGAGACCGCGCTGGCGGCCGAGCGGACCGCGGCGTTGGTCGGCAGCCTCCAGTCCGAGCTCGGGTGCCCGGCGGACTGGCAGCCGGCCTGCGCACAGACCGAGCTCGCCAAGGATCCCGTCGGGACCACCTACAGCGCGGTGTTCTCCCTCCCGAAGGGTTCCTGGGACTACAAGGTCGCGCTGAACGACTCGTGGGACGAGAGCTACCGTGCCGACGGCACCAAGGGCGACTCCAACAGCCCGCTGGTCCTCGCCGGCCCGACCGAGGTCCGAGTCGTCTACGACGACACCACCCACAAGACGACCCTCACCCCGACCGATCTCGGCGGCGACCGGGTCACGGCCGAGGACCGGCGGCTGGCCACCGACAGCCTGCGGAACGGGCTGACCAAGGAGCGCTTCTACTTCGTGATGGCCGACCGGTTCGCCAACGGCTCCACCGCCAACGACCGCGGTGGTCTGACCGGCGACCGGCTGGCCACCGGCTACGACCCGGCGGACAAGGGCTTCTACCACGGTGGTGACCTGAAGGGGGTGACCGACAAGCTCGACTACATCAAGGGCCTCGGGACCACCTCGATCTGGTTGACGCCCTCGTTCAAGAACCGTCCGGTGCAGGGCCGGGGGGCCGACGCCAGCGCCGGCTACCACGGCTACTGGATCACCGACTTCACCCAGATCGACCCGCACCTGGGCACCAACGCCGAGATGAAGACCCTGATCGACAAGGCGCACGCCAAGGGCATGAAGGTCTTCTTCGACATCATCACCAACCACACCGCGGACGTGATCGACTACGCGAATCCCGACGCCGGCGGCTCCGTCCCCCGCACCTACATCAGCAAGGCGCAGGTGCCGTACAAGACCGCTGACGGCAAGGCCTTCGACGACCGCGACTACGTGAACAAGCCGTTCCCGCCGCTGGATCCGGCCACCTCGTTCCCGTACCAGCCGGTGTTCGACACCCCGTCCGACGCGACCGTCAAGGTGCCGGCCTGGCTGAACGACCGGACGCTCTACCACAACCGCGGAGACTCGACCTACAGCGGCGAGAACTCCACCTACGGGGACTTCTCGGGCCTGGACGACCTGTTCACCGAGAACCCGAAGGTCGTGTCCGGGATGGAGGACATCTACAAGGCCTGGGTCGATCTCGGCATCGACGGCTTCCGGATCGACACCGTCAAGCACGTGAACCTGGAGTTCTGGCAGCAGTTCTCCCCGGCGATCCTGGAGCACGCCCGCGCCAAGGGCAACGACGACTTCTTCATGTTCGGTGAGGTCTACGACGCCAACCCGGCGTACACCAGCACCTTCACCACGGCCGGCAAGCTGCCCGCCACCTTGGACTTCGGGTTCCAAGGCGCGGCGCAGCAGTTCGTCGCCGGCAAGAACGCCACGGTGCTGCGGGACCTGTTCGCCGGCGACGACTACTACACCGACACCGACTCCAACGCGTACGAGCTGCCGACCTTCCTCGGTAACCACGACATGGGCCGACTCCCGGCTCTACTGGGCACGGCCGACGACAAGCTGAAGCGGGTGCGGCTGGCCAATGAGCTGATGTTCACCACCCGCGGCCAGCCGGTCACCTACTACGGCGACGAGCAGGGCTTCATCGGCGCCGGTGGGGACAAGGACGCCCGGCAGGACATGTTCGCCACCAAGACGACGCAGTACGCCGACGAAGCCAACCTGTACGGCGCGCGAGCGGGCGGAGCCAAGGACCGCTACGCGACCGACACCGATCTCTACCTGCTGATCTCCGAGCTCTCGAAGCTGCGGACCAAGCACCCGACCCTGGCCGACGGCGCCCAGATCAGCCGGTACGCCGACGCCGGACCGGGCGTCTACGCGTTCAGCCGGATCAACCCGACCGACGGACGCGAGTACCTGGTGGCCGTGAACAACTCGGCGGAGACCAAGAGCGCCGACTTCGACACCTACAGCGCGAAGATGCTCTACCGCCCCGTCTACGGCACGGACACCGCCGTGCCGTCGCGACGGGACGGTCGGGTGAAGGTGAGCGTGCCGGCGATGGGGGTGTCGGTGTGGAAGGCCGAGCGGCGGGCCGACGCCGGCGCCGGGGCGCCGGTGCTGCTCGCTCGCGCGCCGGGCAGCGGGGCCGACTTCAGCGGCCGGGCCAAGATCAGCGGTGCCGTCGCCGACGATCGCTTCGCTCAGGTGACCACCGCCTGGCGGCTCGCCGGGGACACGGACTGGACGCCGCTCGGCACCGATGACAGCGCTCCGTTCGCGGTCTACCACGACGTCTCTGGTCTGCCGGCGGGTTCGCTGGTGGAGTACCGGATGGTGGCCAAGGACCTGCGCGGGCGCTACGCGGTGGCGACCACGTCCGGCGTGGTCGCCACCTAGGGCACCGACAGCGAAGGACCGGGCACGGGCGCGGGTCCGGTCACCCAGCCGGCCAACGCCTCGATCCCCGGCGAGCCACAACTCGGAGATGGGGTGCCCAGGGGACTGGCAGCCGGACTGCGACGCAGGCCCAGCTGACCAGGGCACCGCCGACGACATCTGGAAGGACACATCCCGTCCCGGCCGGGCTCGTACGCGTACAAGGTCGCCATCGACAAGAACTGGGACGAGAACTACGGGGCCGGCGGCGTTCCCAAGGGTGGCGACATCGGCTACACAGCCCCCGGCGGGCCCGTCACCTTCCTCTACGACCATCGCACCAAGAACATCCAGAACACCGCCCAGGGCGACATCGTGGCGGCGGCAGGCAGCTTCCAGTCCGAGCAGGGCTGTCCGGCGGACTGGTCTCCGGCCTGCCTGCGGGCCTGGTTGGGTGATCCCGACGGGGACAAGGTCTTCACCTGGACGGGGAGCGACATCCCCAAGGGCGACTACGAGGTCAAGATCGCGTTGAACCGCGCGTGGGGCACCAGCTACGGCGACGGGGGCGGCAGTGCCAACATCAAGTTCAGCGTTCCGGCCGACGGTCTCACCGTGCAGTTCCGCTGGGATTCGGCGACCAAGATCCCGACCGTCGCGGTGAGCGAGCCGGCGAGCTCGACCGATCTGACCAAGGCCAAGGCCTACTGGGTGCAGCCCGGTCTGCTGGCCTGGCCGGCGGGCTCGGTCCCGCCGGCCGACCAGCCCGGGATGATGCGCTGGTTGCTGCAGGCCTCGGCCGACGCCGGGATCTCGGTCGACGGCGAGCGGATCCAGGCCGACGAGAACTACGACCTGCGCTTCGACCCGGCCGGTCTGCCGGCCTCGGTGGTGCGGGACTTCCCGTACCTGAAGGGCTATCTGGCCCTGCGCCTCGACACCTCGAACTCATCGGTGAAGAAGCTGCTGCGGGGGCAGGTCGTCATCGGTCAGTACAGCGACGGCTACAAGCTGCGGGACGGCACCGGGGTGCAGACCGCCCTCGTGCTCGATGCCCTCTACGGGCGCCAGGCGAAGAAGCAGACGTACGGGATCGCCTGGAGCGGCGAGCGGGGCACGTTCCGCCTCTGGGCGCCGACCGCCCACACCGTCTCGCTCCTGACCTGGCCGGCCGGGTCGGCCGCGGACGCTCCGGTGTCGGCGGCGACGACCACCACCCTGGCGGCGCAGCCCGACGGTTCGTGGACGGGCCGGCCCCGCGGGTCGGTGCGGGGCGCTCGCTACCTCTATGAGGTGACCGCCTACCAGCCGCAGACCCGGAAGATCGAGACGAGTCTGGTCACGGACCCGTACGCGGTCGCCCTGACCCTGGACTCGACGCGGTCGGTGGCGGTGGACCTCGACGACCGCGCCTACCAGCCGGGGGCCTGGCGGACCACGACCTCACCGAAGCTGGACCGGGCCGTGGACTCCACCATCTACGAGCTGCACGTCCGTGACTTCTCGATCGGCGACAAGAGCGTGCCCGCGGACCACCGGGGCTCCTACCTGGCCTTCGCCGACCGGCAGGGGGCTGGCTGGAAGCATCTGCGCACCCTCGCCCAGGCGGGCCTGAACACCGTGCACCTGCTGCCCACCTTCGACATCGCCTCCATCCCGGAGGACCCGGCGAAGCAGAAGACCCCGAGCTGCGACCTCGCCTCGTCTGCACCCGACAGCGAGCAGCAACAGGCCTGCGTCACAGCGGTCGCCGACGCGGACGCGTTCAACTGGGGCTACGACCCGTGGCACTGGATGGCGCCGGAGGGCTCGTACGCCTCGTCGGCGGCGAAGGCCGACGGCGGGGCCCGGGTGGCGGAGTTCCGCACCATGGTGGCCGGGCTGCACGCGGCCGGGCTCCGGGTGGTGCTCGACCAGGTCTACAACCACACCCCGACCTCGGGGACCGCGAAGACGTCGGTGCTCGACAAGGTGGTGCCGGGTTACTACCAGCGGCTGGACGCCAACGGCGCGGTGACCACCTCGACCTGCTGCCAGAACGTGGCCACCGAGAACGTCATGGGCGAGAAGATCATGGTCGACTCCACCGTGCTGTGGGCCAAGCACTACAAGGTCGACGGTTTCCGCTACGACCTGATGGGCCACCACAGCAAGGCCAACATGCTGGCCGTCCGTACGGCGCTGGACAAGCTGACGCTGCGCAAGGACGGGCTGGACGGGAAGTCCGTCTACGTCTACGGCGAGGGCTGGAACTTCGGTGAGGTGGCGAACAACGCCCGCTTCACCCAGGCCACCCAGGGTCAGCTCGGCGGCACCGGGATCGGCACCTTCTCCGACCGGCTGCGCGACGCCGTCCGGGGCGGGGGACCGTTCGACGAGAACCCGGGCAAGCAGGGCCTGGGCACCGGTCTCGGCACCGATCCGAACGGGGTGGACCCCGATGGCGCCGCGGCGGTCAAGGCACGCCTGGCCAACTCGACCGACCTCGCGCAGCTGGGTCTGGCGGGGAACCTGCGGGCGTACGAGTTCCGGACCTACGCGGGCACGGTGAAGCGGGGCGACCAGGTCGACTACAACGGCCAGCCCGCCGGCTACGCCGACCAACCCGACGAGGTGGTCAGCTACGTCGACGCGCACGACAACGAGACGCTGTTCGACGAGCTGACGTACAAGCTGCCCAGGAGCACGTCGATGGACCAGCGGGTGCGGGCCAACACCGTGGCGCTGTCGTTCACCGCCCTGGCCCAGACGCCGTCGTTCTGGCACGCCGGCACCGACCTGCTGCGGAGCAAGAGCCTGGACCGGAACTCCTACAACTCCGGTGACTGGTTCAACACCCTCGACTGGACCGGTGCCGACAACGGCTTCGGTCACGGGCTGCCGCCCAAAGCCGACAACGGGGCCAAGTGGACGTACCAGAAGCCGCTGCTGGCGGACCCGGCGCTCAAGCCGTCGGCGGCCCAGGTGGCCACCGCCACCGCGCGGGCCCAGGACCTGCTCCGGCTGCGGTCCTCCACGCCGCTGTTCCGGTTGGGCTCGGCCGAGCTGATCGAGCAGAAGGTGAGCTTCCCGGTGTCGGGCACCGCGGCCGCTCACGACGGGGTGATCGTGATGCGGATCGACGACACGGTCGGACGGGACGTCGACCCGCTGCTCCGTGGCGCGGTCGTGGTCTTCAACACCGGGCCCCAGCAGGTCGCCCAGTCGGTGCCGGGACTGGCCGGCGCCTGGTCACTGTCCCCGGTGCAGGGGAGGGGATCCGATCCGGTGGTGAAGACCGCGGTCTGGGACGCCCGGGCCGCCACCTTCACCGTCCCCGGTCGCACGGTGGCAGTGTTCGTGCAGGCGCGCTGACCCAAGGCCGAAGGGCTGATTCGCACTCGTAACATGAGAAACCTTGACCGACTTCTCAGATGGGGCCAAGGTTGACCCATGGGTAACCTGTCTGACAGCCGTACAGCTGTGCAGCCGGTGTTCCCACGACAGTCCGCGGTCGGCTTCGTCCTGGACGATCTCCAGGACGGCATCGCCGCCGGCGTGATCCGGGTCGGTGACCGGCTGCCGTCGGAGGCGGCTCTGGCCGCCCGCTACTCGGTCAGTCGCTCCGTCATCCGCGAGGTGCTGAGGGCCAGCGCCGCCCTCGGTCTCACGGTGACCCGCACCGGCAAGGGCACCTTCGTCGTCGGTCGACAGGCCGGCGATCTCGTCTTCGGCGACTACTCCTCGGCGGACCTGCTCGAGGTGCGGCCGCACGTCGAGGTGCCTTCGGCCGGTCTGGCCGCGCTGCGGAGGACGGAGGAGGACCTGGAGCAGCTACAGGCCCTCACCGAGGGGATGGAGGCCGAGACCGACCCCACGGTCTGGATCGGTCTGGACGCGACCTTCCACGTGATGGTCGCCGAAGCGTCCAAGAACCCGGTCTTCGCCCAGGTGGTCCGCTCGATCCGGTCCGCGTTGTCCGAGCAGTCGGCGATGCTCAACCAACGCTCCCGCCCGAGGCGGGGTCGGTCCGACGCGGAGCACCGCAGCATCACGGCCGCCATCGCCCGTGGCTCCGTGGTCGAGGCCGAGGACGCCATGCGGTTCCATCTCGACCAGGTCCACGACGCCGTGGTCGACTCCCTGTCCGACCTCCCGCCCCCCTGAGCGTGGACGGAAGACCCGTCCCCGACCCCACCCCATCGGCCGCCGACCCACGGCCGGTCATCTCCGCACCGCCCGCCCGGATCCTGCCGGGCACCACCGACGCCTGGCGTCAATGCTCGCCCCTCCCCGGTGAGCACTCCCCACGAATCGAGGCACTGTGACGCAACTCGACACCCAATCCGGCAACCCCGACTCCTCCCACAACGCCCATCTCCATGCCGAACAAGTCGGCTACAAGCAGACGTTGAGCCGTCGGCACGTCCAGATGATCGCCATCGGTGGCGCCATCGGAACGGGCCTCTTCCTCGGTTCGGCGTCGCGCCTGCACAGCGTCGGGCCTGCCCTGCTGCTGAGCTACGCCTTCGTCGGCGTGATCGCCTACTTCCTGATGCGCGCTCTGGGTGAGCTCGTCCTCCACCGGCCGACGTCGGGCGCCTTCGTCTCCTACATGCGCGAGTTCTACGGCGAGAAGGCCGCGTACGTCACCGGCTGGATGTACTGGCTCAACTGGGCCCTGACCGGCATCGCCGAGCTCTCGGCCGTCGGCCTGTACGTCCAGTACTGGATCCCGACCATGCCGACCTGGGCGACCGTGCTGATCGCGTTGGCCGTGGTGCTGGTGATCAACCTGCTCTCGGCCCGGGCGTTCGGCGAGTTCGAGTTCTGGGCCGCCATCGCCAAGGTCGGCGCCATCGTCGTCTTCCTGGTGGTCGGCACCATCGTGGTCGTCTTCGGGCTGAACGTCGGTGATCACAAGGCCGGCTTCTCCAACCTGTGGAGCAACCCGGGCGGCTTCTGGCCGACGCAGGATCCATACAACTGGTACGGCCCGCTGCTGGTCATGTCCGGCGTCGTGTTCGCCTACGCGGCGATCGAGATGGTCGGCGTCGCCGCCGGTGAGATGGAGAACTCCGAGCGGGAGGTGCCGAAGGCGGTCAACGCGGTGATCTTCCGGATCGGCGTGTTCTACTGCGGCTCGATCCTGCTGCTGGTCTGCATGCTGCCCACGCAGGACTACACGGCCGGCACCAGCCCGTTCGTCACGGTGTTCTCGAGGATGGGACTGACCTGGATGGCGAGCGTGATCCAGGCCATCCTGATCGTCGCCGCCATGTCGAGTCTCAACTCGGGTCTGTACTCCACCGGTCGGGTGCTGCGCAGCCTCGGCATGTCGAAGCAGGCGCCGGCCTTCACCCTGAAGATGAGCAGCCAGGGTGTCCCGTGGGCCGGCATCGTGATGACCTCGGTGGTCTTCGTGTTCGGCGCGGTCCTGAACTACCTCGAACCGGACGCCTTCGAGATCGCACTGGAGGCAGCCGCCATCGGTGTCGTGTTCACCTGGGGAACGATCTTCCTCAGCCAGCTCCGGTTCCGCCAGCTGGTCAACCGCGGCGTGCTCCCGGCGAGCAAGTTCCCCGCCCCCGGCTATCCGTGGACCAGCTACGCAGGGCTCGCCTTCCTGGTCTTCGTCCTGGTCGGCATGTGCATCTCGGGTTGGCAGTCCTCGCCGTACTTCTGGCACAAGACGACGTTCATCGTCGTCGTGATCGGCATCCCGGTCCTCGCGATCCTGCTGGTCATCGGCTGGCTCGTCGTGCGGCGCAACGTGCTCGACCACACGAATGGACGGATCAAGGCGGTCTGGTCCAACGACGGACCCACCTATCCGGGACTGACTCCCGATGAGCTGGACCGGCAGAACGACCCCGGCACCAACCCGATCGATCCGGAGGCGAACTGATGAGGACAACGATCCGACGGCTGCTGACCGCCGCCGTCGCCCTGACCGCCCTGGCCGCAGCGACGGGCTGCGGCTCGGGTGAGATCAACCAGGACCCCGCGGTCGTCCCCGGGGCCACCCCCGGCGGCAGCCTGCGGATCGGCATCTCCTTCGACCAACCCGGTCTCGGCGTGAAGGACGGCGACACCTACACCGGTTTCGACGTCGACACGGCGACGTACGTGGCCAAGTCACTGGGAGTGCCGGCTGACAAGATCACCTGGATCGAGGCCGATCCGGGCAACCGGGAGAGCCTGCTCACCAGCGGTGCTGTCGACCTGGTGTTCTCCACCTACTCGATCACCGACGAGCGCAAGCAGAAGGTGGACTTCGCCGGTCCCTACTTCGAGGCGCACCAGGATCTGCTGGTGCGACGCAACGAGGAGGAGATCACCGGTCCGGAGACGCTCGACGGACGGGTGCTGTGCTCCGTGGCCGGCACCACCTCGGCCGCCCTGGTCAAGGAGAAGTTCAAGGGCACCATCGACCTGCGGGAGTACTCGAAGTTCTCCGACTGCGTCGCCGCCCTGGACCGCAGTGAGGTTGACGCCGTCACCACCGACGACGTGATCCTGGCCGGCTTCGCGGCCGAGCCGAAGTACCGGGGCAAGCTCAAGGTCGTCGGCAAGGGTTTCTCCGACGAGCTGTACGGGGTCGGCATCAAGAAGGGCGATGCGGCCATGGTCGAGAAGGTGAACACGGCGCTCAAGGCCTACATCGACGACGGCTCCTGGAAGGCCTCGCTGGAGCAGACCGTGCGACCGTCCGGCTACAAGATCCCCAAGGCCCCCACACCCGGGAGCTAGGAAGCAGGAGACCTGTGGATTCCCGTTCGCGCTCGCTCGAGGAGTTCCTGGAGCAGCACGAGCCGTTCGCCTCGCTCGATCCGGCGGTCGTCGCGTCCATCGCGGCGGCCGCTCGGATCGAGCGGTATGCGGCGGGCGAGCTGATCGTCGACGCGTTCGTCGCCCCGAACAGCGAGATGTTCGTGGTGGTCGACGGCGAGGTGGCACTCTGGCACGACCACGATCGGTTGCTCCAGGTGCCCGACGAGCGACTCGCTCCGGGGGGCGTCTTCGGCTTCTCCTCGATGCTCGCCGAGCGACCGGTCGGCCCGCGCGTGGTGGCCACGGGCCCCACAGAGGTAGCGGTCATCCCGGCGTCGGCGGTCTCGCCCGCCTTCACCTCCGCCGACGGGGCCCGCTTCCTGGCCGAGCGCATGTCCGCGACCATCCGGCGGGGGGCTCAGCGGCCGACGTACAGCCTGGTGGACGACCTGATCGCGAACGAGCCGCTGGTCGTCAGCCCCACGGACACGGCGTACGAGGTCGCCCGGCGGCTGACCGAGCGGCAGCTGAGTGATCGACACCTGCCGTGTGCGGTGATCGAGCTCGGCGACGGCCGGTACGGCATCGTCAGCGACGCGCTGCTGCGCCGTCACCTGATCGTCGACGGCCGGCCCGGGAGCACCCCGGTCGGTCAGATCCTGGAGGCGCCGGCGGCGACCGTACGGCTGGGGGACTCCGCCACCGAGGCGTTGATCCTGCTGCTCGAGCGTGACGCCGAGTTCCTGGTCGTGGTGGACGCCGCCCGTCGCCTCCGCGGGGTCGTCGCCCCCCGGGACTTCGCCGTCTCACCGACCACCGCCGGAGTGTCCCTGCACGAGCAGCTGCGCCGGGCCGACGACACCGACGAGCTGGTCAGCCGGGCCCGACAGGTGGTCGGGACGCTGGACGACCTGCTCGGCGGGGGCCTGACCTCGCACCGGGTGATCGCGGTCTACTCGACCCTGCTGGACACCCTCGTCCGGCGGGCGATCACCCTGGTCTTCGCCGACCACCCCGAGCTGTCGGTCGACGCGTTCACCTGGTTGTCACTGGGCAGCAACGGACGCCGAGAGGCGGTGCCGAGCTCCGACGTCGACACAGCTGTCGTCTTCGCCGACGGGCTGTCCCCCACCGAGATCGAGGCCTACCGCCGCGCCTTCGCCGAGGTGCACGACGTGGTGGCCCGTGCGGGTGTGAGCGGCGACCACCACGGGGCCACCGCACCCCACGCGGCGTTCTCGAGGACCAACGCCCAGTGGCGGGCGGCCGGTCAGGAGTGGATGTCGGCTCCGGCCAGGAACAAGGGCGCCGTGATGGCCTCGCTGCTGGTGGACGGTCGCGCGATCTACGGCGATCCGGGTCTGCCGGCGGTCGCCCGGGTCTTCTCCGAGCTCCGGCGTCATCACGGCACCATGCGGTTGCTGCTGCAGGAGTCGCTCTCCCACCGTGCCCGGATGCACTCCATGCTCGACGTGCTGGTCCGCCGCGACGGGATCTTCGACATCAAGGCGGACGCCATCCTGCCGGTGGTGAACCTCGCCCGGTGGGCCGCCCTCAGTGTCGGGTCCGCCGCCCTCCCGACGACGGAGCGGCTCCGCGTGGCCTCGGGGTCGGCCATGCTCCCGGCCCGACGGGCCGAGAACCTGATCGAGGCGTTCGATGTCCTGCAGCGGCTCCGGCTGCGCTACCAGCTGCTGCAGGTCCAGGCGGGGGAGCGACCCACCGACCAGCTGACCCTGGACCGCCTGTCCCCGATCGACCGGAGTCTGGTGAACAGCGCGGTGCGCGAGGTGGCGGCGGCGCAGCGCCGGATGGACAACATCTCCCAGTACGTGCCGATCGACGCCTGGACGGCGCCCGAGGAGTCATGAGCGACCACAGCCCGGCCGAGGTCGCCGGTCCGCCCGCCGCCCCGAGCGGCCGCCGGGTCGCGGTGATCGGGGACGTGGGCGGTCACCTCGTGGCGCTGCGGCGGGAGCTGATCCGGCTGGGCGCGGACGAGCGGACCGGAGAGCTGCCCGCCGACCTGACCATCGTCCAGGTCGGGGATCTCGTGCACCGCGGACCCGACTCGGCGGGGGTCGTGGCGCTGGTGGACAGGCACCTGCGCGGGGGCTCAGGACAGTGGATCCAGCTGGCCGGCAACCACGAGGCGCAGTATCTGACCGCCCCGGCGTTCAGCTGGCCGGAGCGGCTCGACCAGGCGTCGGCGGACACCGTACGGGGGTGGTGGTCCGACGGGCTGATGCAGGTGGCCGTCGTCCTCTCCGGC
This sequence comes from uncultured Actinomycetota bacterium, assembly GCA_963794405.1. Taxonomy (GTDB): domain Bacteria; phylum Actinomycetota; class Actinomycetes; order Propionibacteriales; family Propionibacteriaceae; genus Microlunatus. Next base: position 163,781 of record CAWCDP010000008.1, on the reverse strand, counting down.
GCCGAGGACCGCGACGTCTTGATCACCCACGCCGGTCTGACCGCTGGCTACTGGCGACAGATCCTCGGGGCGCCTGTCGAGGCGGTCCGCGCCGCCGACGCGCTCAACCACCTGATCGGGGACCACGACCCGGTCCTGTTCCGCCCGGGTCAGATGCTGACCGGGCGGGGGCCGGAGCTGGCGGCCGGACCGCTCTGGGCCGCGGCCGCGACGGAGCTGGTGCCCGGGTGGATGGGCGCCGGGATGCCGTTCGACCAGCTGCACGGACACACCTCGCTCTACGCGTGGGACGAGCGCCGGTTCGCCGTTCGGGAGGAGATCGCCCGGCGCACCACGGTGGACGTGACCGCCCGGCACGAGAGCACCAAGCTCGGCGGCTCGCGGATCATCGGCATCGACCCGGGTCACGGCCGGGTGGCCAGTCCGTCCTGGCGGGCGTGGGAGCCCGCCGAGGGCCGACGCGCGACCTGAGCGCCGGTCGGTGCCCGGCCCGACCTCTCCCACCCGACTGCGCGTGTGTTGCAGCACCAGCGGAGTTCGTAGGGACGCGCGTGTGTTGCAGCACCAGCGGAGTTAAGTGCGACTGCGCGTGTGTTGCAGCACCAGCGGAGTTCTCGGGGGCAGTTCGTGGGGGAGCGGGATCGAGAGGGATTGCCGGTCAGAGGCTGGTGGCCCGCTGGGTCGTCCAGACGTCGGCGACGGTCTTCAGCCCGACCAGCAGCAGGACCAGCCAGACGTCCTGTCCGGCCAGCGCACCCATCGCCGTCAGCGTCGGTTGCAGGGCGTCGGGGACCACCGAGCCGTCGAGCTGGCTCAGGGTGACCGCGAAGGCGATGATCACCGCGACGTGCAGCACGATGATCCGCGGGTACGGCTGCATCATCGCCTTGGCCGGCGACACGACGTCCCGCTGCCCCGCCCCGAACCAGACCGAGGTGACCTCGACGGTGTAGCGGATCATGATCAACACGATGGGCAGGCCGAGGAACAGGAAGGTCGCCTCGACGCCGAGGGTGTAGGCGACGAAGCCGGTGAACACGGCGTGCACCAGACAGAACAGGCCGTAGTGGAAGCAGAAGAAGAGCGCGAGCGGACCCGGCGTCACAGCTGTCGGCCGGCCGTTGATCGTCAACCGCGGGGCCCGTTCCCCGGCGCCGTCGCCGCGGGCGGTGAGGATCCTGACCACGTTCCAGCCGCCGATCACGGCGTTCTCCACCCAGAACAGGACGAACACGTTGCCGGCCGGCCACCCGAACGCGACCACCCCGAGCACCGTGATCGCGTTCAGCCCGACGGCCAGCGCAACCGGCACCAGCCAGGTGCGGGGCGGCTCCTCGATCCGGGTCGACGAGGTCGACGCCGGGGAGCGGCCGAGGGCGGGCTCAGTCAGTCTGGGTCACCTTCTTCAGCCCACGGGGGGCGTCGGGGTCGAGACCGAGCCGGCGGGCCAGCCGTTCGATCGTCACCTGGGCGGGGATCGCGAGCACCAGAGGTGCCAGCAGCTCGCTCAGGGTAGGTCCCGGCAGGGCCACGTCGCAGGCTGCGCGGAACGCCTCGTCACCGCCGATGCCCAGCACCGGACTGCCCTTGCCCCGCACCGTCGCGGCGAGCTCGACCAGACCCGGCAGCGTCGGCCCGGACGGCCCGGCGACCAGCAGCGTGACCAGCTCGTGGTCGACGATGGCGATCGGTCCGTGCTTCAGATCGGCGTACGACAGCCCCCGCACCGGCCGCAGGCAGGTCTCCTCGAGCTTCAGCGCCACCTCCAGGGTGGTGCCGAAGCAGAGACCGCGGCCGCTGGCCAGCACCTCGTCGGTCCGGGCCAGGGCGTCGACCATCGCCTCCAGATCGCCGGGGGCGTCCAGCAGCTGCTGAGCCTCGGCCGGGACCTCGGCGAAGCCGGCGTCCAGCCGGCCGCGCACGGGCGCGAAGGCGTCCACCGCCACCGCCAGCGCAGCCACCTGCGTGGTGTAGCTCTTGGTCGCCGGCACGGCTTTCTCCGGCCCGGCCCGGGTGAGCAGCGCGATGTCGGCGGTCCGGGCCAGCGGCGACCCGTCGACGTTGGTCACCGCGATGGTCGCCGAGCCGCAGGCCTTGGCCCAGTCCAGCGCCTCGACGATCTCCTGGGTCGATCCGGACTGGCTGACGCCGATGGTGACGGTGTCGGCGAGGTCCAGGTGCGCGTCGTACAGGGTGGCCACCGACGGCGCGGCCAACGACGACGGCACGCCGGCGTGCACCTCGGCGAGATAGCGGGCGTAGATCGCCGCGTTGTCCGACGAGCCGCGGGCGATCAGCAGCAGCCGGTGCCGCCCCTGCGCCAGCCGGGCGATCTCGGCGCGCCGGGGGAGCAGCGCCCGCAGGGTCCGGTCCAGGGCCGCGGGCTGCTCGGCGATCTCCCTCGCCATCTGGGTCACGCGGTCGGCGTCCTTGTCCGGCACAGGGTGCTCCTCCATACTGGTCTGCGGTGGTCTTATGGTCCGACCCCATCGGCTACAGCTACGGAGACGTCGTGGAGCGTGAGTTCGGGGGCACTGCCTTCGGAACCTACCGGGTCGAGCGGCCGCTCGGATCGGCCACCACGAAGCGGGCTCAGGTGCGGGCGATCCTGGAGCAGCTGATCGAGGCCGAGCTCAGTCCCGGAGATGCCATCCCCTCGGAGCGGGTGCTCGTGGTGCGGCTCGGGGTGAGCCGGGTGACCGTCCGTCAGGCCATCGCCGACCTGGTCGACGCGGGCGTGCTGGAACGGGTGCACGGCAAGGGCACCTACGTCACCGGCCCGCAGATCGACTCGCGGCTGCACCTGACCTCGTTCTCCCGGGAGATGCGCGACCGGGGTCTGATGCCGGCCACGGTGGTGCTGTCGGCCAGCGAGGAGGCCGCCGACGACGACGTCTCGTACGCGCTCCGGATCCGGCCCGGTCGGCCGGTCATCCGGGTGGAGCGGCTGCGCACCGCCGACGGGACCCCGATGGCGTACGAGGTCGGCTACTACCCCTCGATCCTCTTCCCGGGTCTGCTGCAGCGTGAGCTCGGCGCCCTCTACGACGTGTTCGCCAGCGAGTACGGGGTGGTGGTGACCAGTGGCGAGCAGACGGTGCGCGCGGAGGCGGCCGATGCCCAGCAGGCACGTATCCTCGGCACCACCAAGCGGGCGCCGTTGCTGGTGCAGGAGCGGGTCACGTACGCGGGGGAGCGGGCGATCGAGCTGTCCACCTCCTGGTACCGCGCCGATCGCTACCGGATCCACATGGCGATCACCCCCCGCGGCGCCCGCGAGAACTGAGGAGACCGATGGGACTCGGACCGCCGGAGGAGGCCGCCCACCTCCGGGCCGTGAGCGCTCAGCGCGGCGTACGCCCCTGGTTCACCACCGGGTCGCCGTACGAGGAGCTGGCGCTCGTCCACGATCCGACGGGGCCGCTGCAGCGGGTGGCGCGGCGGAAGCGGAAGCTCGTGTCCCGCGTGATCAGCCTGGGCATCACGCTCGCGATCATGATCGCCCTCTACTTCTGGCAACGCGACCAGTTCAGCAACTCCGCCACGTGGGTCATCTACGGGATCGTGCTCGCCGTCTCGGTCGGCTTCGGCGTCTTCTCCTTCCTGTCCTGGCGTCAGGCGAAGCGGATAGTGGCCACGATGGGCGACGGGATGGCCCTGCGCCTGGGTCGCGGCGGCGTGGAGATCTCCGGCGCGTACGTGTCGTGGTCCGACCTGGGAAGCCTGGCGGTGACCAAGGGCAAGCTCGGCCACGGACCGCAGCTCACCGTGACCCGGACCGACGGGCACTCGCTGTCGGTGCCCCTCGATCAGCTCGACGTCTACCCGGCCACCCTGGACAGCACGGCCCGCGCCTACTCCGGTGGTCGCTTCGGCGTGGACCTCGCCGCGCTGGAGAACTGAGCCCGCCCGGGCAGACCACTGGCCCGCTGGTCGCCGGGCCGCAGACCCGTTCGGCGCCCCCGACCGAATGCTGCAAGACTGGCCCTGCCGGCCAGGCGCCGGCGATTCGGTTCCCGCGCAGAGAGAGTGACGTCATGCCCATCGCAACTCCCGAGGTCTACGCCGAGATGATCGACAAGGCGAAGCAGGGTCACTTCGCCTACCCAGCGATCAACGTCAGCTCCTCCCAGACCCTCAATGCCGCCCTGCAGGGCTTCGCCGAGGCCGGCTCCGACGGCATCGTGCAGGTCTCCACCGGCGGCGCGGAGTACGCGTCCGGACCCACCATCAAGAACATGATCTCCGGCAGCGTCGCGCTCGCCACCTACGCGCACGAGGTCGCCAAGAACTACGGCGTCACCATCGCCCTGCACACCGACCACTGCCCGAAGCCGAAGCTCGACGGCTTCGTCCGGCCGCTGCTCGCGATCTCCGCCGAGCGCGTCAAGAACGGTCAGAACCCGCTCTTCCAGTCCCACATGTGGGACGGCTCGGCCGTGCCGGTCGAGGAGAACCTGGCGATCGCCGACGAGCTGCTGGCCCTGACCAGCGCCGCGAAGATCATCCTGGAGATCGAGGTCGGTGTCGTCGGTGGCGAGGAGGACGGCGTCAGCAACGAGATCAACGACAAGCTCTACACCACCGTCGAGGACGGTCTGCGGACCATCGAGGTGCTCGGTTCCGGTGAGAAGGGCCGCTACATCACCGCCCTCACCTTCGGCAACGTGCACGGTGTCTACAAGCCGGGTGCGGTCAAGCTGCGTCCCGAGGTGCTCAAGGACATCCAGGAGCAGGTCGGCGCGAAGATCGGCAAGGAGAACCCCTTCGACCTGGTCTTCCACGGTGGCTCCGGCTCGACCCTGGAGGAGATCCAGGCCGCCGTCGACTACGGCGTGATCAAGATGAACATCGACACCGACACGCAGTACGCGTTCAGCCGTCCGGCCGCCGGTCACTTCTTCACCAACTACGACGGTGTGCTGAAGGTCGACGGCGAGGTCGGCAACAAGAAGGCGTACGACCCGCGTGCCTGGGGCAAGGTCGCCGAGGCCGGCATGGCCGCCCGCATCGTCGAGGCCTGCCAGCACCTGCGCAGCGCCGGCACGTCGCTGAGTGCCTGATCCCCGTTCCGGGACGGTCTGATCCCGCTCCCCGTCGGGGGAGCGGGCAGACTGGTCCCGTGACGAGAACCTCCGGCGGTACGGCTGGCGCCCCTGGAACGTCGGGCGGCACGCGACCATCGGGCGGTACGGCGGACTTCGTGGGAGAGCTCACGGGGCCGGTCCCGATCAGCCGGGTCTGGTCGGGGACGAAGGTGCTCGCCGAGGACCTCGCCGGGGAGGACCTCGGCGACGTCCTGGACCTGCACGACGACGCGTCCGCCTGGTGGGTGCTGGACCGGTCCAGCGACTACGCCCGGGACGAGCTGGAGCGGGTGATCGCCGAGTTCGGTCTCGACCACTTCGTCGTCCGCGAGCTGCTGGCCGACGACCACCGGGCCAAGTTCGAGGAGATCGGCCAGGCCCGCCTGGTGCTCACCAACGCGGTGTCGCTGGATCGGACCACCGCTCAGGTGACCGTGCACCCGGTGAGTCTGCTGGTGACCGACCGGGCCGTCGTCTGTCTGGCCGACGTGACCCGCGAGGTCGATCCGCGTCGCTGGCTGGCGGTCGCCGGTGAGCGGCTGGCCAAGGGCGGCACGGAGGCGGCGCTCCAGATCGTCATGTCCGGGGTCGTCGACACCTACGCCGAGGTCGTCGACTGGCTGGAGCAGTCCGGGGACGAGCTGGCCGACGACCTGTTCGGCGGTCACCCGCTGACCCGCGACCGGCAGCTGTGGGCCTTCCGGGTGCGGACCGGTCTCACCGGTCTGCGTCGGGTGACCGAGCCCATGCGGGCCGTGACCGCCGATCTGCGGGACAGCCAGCAGCAGGCGCCGGTGCCCAAGGGCCGCCGCAAGGACCCGTTGGTGGGCCGCAAGTGGAACCTGATCAGCGAGCACCACGAGCGCGTGGCCGACGCGGCCGACTCGCTGCGGGAGTCGCTGGCCTCGGTGCTGGAGACGAGCCTGGCCCTGGCCGACGTCCAGCTGAACGTGATCATGAAGAAGCTGACCGGCTGGGCGGCCATCATCGCCGTCCCGACCCTGATCACCGGCTTCGCCGGGATGAACGTCACGTTCCCGTTGATGGGCACCGCGTACGGCTTCTGGGTCTACCTCGTGGTCATGGTGGCCACCGCCCTGGCGCTCTACCTGGTGTTCAAGCGCAAGGACTGGATCTAGTGCTCACGGCCGGAGGTTCGTCGGGGTGTCCGGCGCCCAGGCACGCACCTCGCTGCGTTCTCCTCGGTCGCGATGCGATTCGGCATCCCTCCCTCGTCGGCCTGGCGATGCACGCACCTGAGCACCGGACACCCTCGACGAACTTCCGGCCGCAAGCACTAGTCGTCGCGGTCGCGCTTTCCGGCTCCCGGGCCGCTGCTACAGACCCAGCTCGTCGATCGGGCGGAGGGTGTTCAGGTCGGCCGACTGCAGCGCCCGGTCCGACAGCACGAAAACGTCGTCGCCGATGACGAAGGACCGGTTGGCCATGCCGTCGTCGGTGGCCACCCGCACCGTGCCCAGCTCCTTCAGGCCCTTCCCGCTCGCCCGCAGCAGCACCACCCCGCCGAACGCTCCCCGGCCCCGGTCGTCGCCGTACACCTGGACGGGAGCGATGACCAGACCGCGTGGCTGCCAGTACAGGAAGGCCTTGGGGTCGAACTCGGCGGCCGCCGCCCCCGCACCGTAGGTGTGGGTGGCGATCCGGCGGGGCGACGTCGGACTGCTGACGTCGAACACCGAGAACTGCACGCCGGTCGGGCCGCCGGGATCGGACGCGGCCCCGCTCTGCCCGACGCCGAGCAGCAGGTTCTCACCGATCGGATGGAGGTAGCCGGAGTAGCCGGGGATCTTCAGCTCGCCGAGGACCTTCGGGGCGGCAGCGTCGTGGAGGTCGAGCACGTACAGGGGATCGGTCTGGCGGAAGGTGATGACGTAGCCGCGGTCGTCGATGAACCGGACGGCCCGGATCGACTCGTTGTCCTTCTTCCCGAGTCCGCCGACCTGGCCCAGCTGACGCAGCGCGCCGTCCTGCTCCCGCAGTGTGGTGACCACGCCCTCGGTCACCTCCCGGGAGTTCACCCACCCCCGGCGCTGCGACACCGTGGATGCGACGCGGAGGACGCCGTCGTACTCCGACATCGCGTACTGGTTGAGCAAGCTGCCCGGGACCTCGCCCGAGCCGCGGTACGTGCTCGCGCCCGAGCTCGCGGTGACGAACTTGTGCAGACCCGTGGTCGCCGGCATTCCGTCGCGGGTCCACTCCGTGGTCGAGACGTAGGTCGCGTCGGCGGTGGCGTAGATCTGCTCGCCGCCGGCAACCACTCCCACCGCCTGCCGGGACTGGAGAGCCGAGGTCATGTCGAACGTGGACAGGGCCACCGTGTCCAGTCCGGAGAACGCGTCCGGGCGAGCCAGGTTCGCGCAGTCGACGAGGTGGCCGGCGCCGACCTCGGTGCCCTTGGCGTCCTGGAGGGCGTACGAGGGGATCCAGTCGTCGATCGTGGAGCTCGCGACAGCGGCCCGCAGCTGCTGCTCGGACTTCCTGGTGAGCCGGCCGTCGCGGGTGAAGTCCGGCGCCGGTATGTCGAGGTCCGGGGACGCCACGGTCGTCACGCGGACCTGGGTGCCGACCAGCCGCGCGTCGAGCACCGTGCCGTCGACGGTCAAGGTGGCGATCAGCGCCGGGGCATCGAGCTTCGAGATGTCGTACATGGTGAGTGCAGCCGCCGAGCCGAACCACGGCGACCCGGCCTCGGAGGTCTGGGCGTTCTGGTCGCTGAACACCAGCAGGCGGTCGCCGGACAGGAACACGTTGCGAGCGGTCGAGCCCGGCAGGGTCTGCTCCAGGGTCAGCTGCCCCTTGGTCGAGCTGATCAGGTGCACCCGACCCTGGGCGACGGCGACGATCCGGCGGCCGTCGGACTTGACGATGTCGGGCTCGTCGACGCCGGTCTCCTGGATGTTCGTCTCCGAGTGCTCCGGCGCACTCGCCGCCTCTCCGGCCCCGGCCGAAGCGGCCGAATCGCTCTGGGCCATCGGGACTCGCCGGAACGGCCCGCCGCCGACTGCGCCGCCGCCGACGCGGTCGATGAGATCGTCGGAGCCGTGCTCGTGGAAGTACTGGAGCGCGGAGTCGCAGGTGGGGAACGGTTTCAGCGCCCCGGTCAACGCGAACGCAGCGCCCCCACCTCCAGCCGGGGCTGCTCCTCCCGCTGCGGCGCCCCCACCGGAGGCGCTTTCCGCACCGGTCGTCACACCGGTGCGCACCACGGGCACGCCGATGGCGACGGCGCCGATCAGGACCGCCGCGGCGACCGCGACGCGACCGGCGACGCGGGCCGGAGGTCGTTGCGAACGGCGGATGCCCTGCTCGTGCCGATCGGGCAGCGCGGCGATCTGCTGCCGGACGGCCGCGGCCGCCTCCCGGGCTCGGGTCTCGAAGTCGCTCATCGGGGGTTCTCCAGGTGCAGGTGGCGCGCGACGGCGGAGCGCGCGCGGCTCAGATGGGTCTTCACGGTGCCCTCGCTGCAGTCGAGGACGGCGGCGATGTCCCGCACGCTGTAGTCCTCGAAGTAGTAGAGGGCGACCGCTTGCGCTTGCCGGGTGGGCAGCCGACGGACCGCCTGCCAGAACGCTCCGTCACCCTCCTCCAGCTCGATGGTGGTCTCGGTCCGCCTGGCCAGCCGCACCAGCGCCTTGGCCTCCACCAGTCGGCGGCGGACCACCGAGGCGGCTCGGTTGCACGCGACGCGTCGGATCCAGGCGCCCGGTGAGTCGCACGTCGCCACCGAGTGCCACTGACGGAACGCGGCGGTGAAAGCGTCCTGGGCGACGTCCTCGGCCGCCGACTGGTTGCCGGTCAGCACGTACGCCAACCCGAGCACGTGTCGGTGCTCCCTGCGGTAGAAGTCCTCGAACGCCAGCGGCGCGTCGGACACCTCGACCGGACGCGGAACGGCAGCGAGCGAGGGCCGCGCCGGTACGGAAGGCGAGGCGTCGCTCACTGTCGCTGCTCCTTGACTGTCCATCACAGAGTCACTCGCTGGAGGAGCCTCTGGGGTTGACACGTCGGGAGATCTTTTCTACCGGGTCGCGGGCGATCGAGAAGTCGCCGGTGGCGGCGCTCTTGCGTCGAACTCAGCTCGACCGGGCTGGAAACAGCGCGACACGCCGCTGGTGAGCCAGGTCGAGCTGAGTTCGACGCAGACGGCGGACCCGCCGCCCGCTCAGACCTCGAGCACACCGTCCACCCGGCGCGGCACGCCGAGCGGGTTGCTCTCGTGCAGCTCGACCGGCAGCACGGACTCGGGTGCGTCCTGGAAGGTGAGCGGACGCAGGAACCGCCGGATGGCGGTGGCCCCGACGGAGGTGTGCACCGAGGTGGTGGCCGGCCAGGGGCCACCGTGGTGCTGCGACCAGGTGACGGCGACGCCGGTCGGCCAGCCGCCGAACAGCAGGCGTCCCACCCGCGGGGCGAGCAGGGCGGTCAGCTCGCGGACGTCCTCGCCCTCGGCGGCGTGGATGGTGCCGGTCAGGCTGCCCTCGATCGTGGCCAGGGCGGTGGCCAGCTCCTCGGCGGAGGCATGGGACACCAGCAGGGTGACCGGACCGAAGCACTCGGCCAGCAGCGCCTCCGGGTCCTCGATCACGGCGGTGGCGGTGGTCGCCAGCACCAGCGGAGCCGGGGCGTCCGCGTCGGCGGCCGAGCGGGAGCCGGCCACCAGCTCGACCGCGCTGTGCTCGGCGAGCTCGCCCAGCCCCTGACCGAAGCCGGACGCGATCCGCTGGTTGAGCAGCGGCGCAGCCTTGGCCTCGCCCATGGCCTCGGCGACCTGCTGCTCGAAACCGGCGCCCTGGGGCACGAACACGACCCCGGGCTTGGTGCAGAACTGACCGGCACCGAGGGTGAAGGAGCCCACCAGACCCTTCGCCAGCGCGGCGCCGCCGGCGGCGACCGCGTCGGCGGTCACCACGACCGGGTTGATGCTGCCCAGCTCGGCGTAGAACGGGATCGGGGCGGGACGACCGCTGGCCAGGTCGAACAGGGCCCGGCCGCCGGTCAGCGAGCCGGTGAAGGCGCCGGCGGTGATGGCCGGCTCCTGGATGAGGACCCGGCCGGCCTCGGTTCCCTCGATCAGACCGAAGATGCCGTCCGGCGCGCCGGCCTCGGCCAGCGCGGCGCTGACCACGGCAGCGGTGCGCCGGGAGAGCTCCGGGTGACCCGAGTGTGCCTTGACCACGACCGGGCAGCCGGCGGCCAGCGCCGAGGCGGTGTCCCCGCCGGCCACCGAGAAGGCGAAGGGGAAGTTGCTGGCGGAGTAGACCGCGACCGGTCCGGTCGGCACCAGCAGGCGGCGCAGCTCCGGCTGCGGCGGCGTGGCCTCGGGACGTGCGTGGTCGATGATCGCCTCGAGGTAGCCACCGTCCCGCAGCACCGCGGCGAAGAGCCGGAGCTGACCGGTGGTCCGGCCGACCTCGCCGGTGAGCCGCGCCTCGGGCAGGTGCGACTCGGCGACTGCGACCGGGACCAGCTCGGCCTTGGCGGCGTCCAGGGCGTCGGCGACGGCTTCCAGCCAGCGGGCGCGGTCCTCGCGGGAGGCGGCCGCTGCCACCGGGGCGGCCGCGGCTGCCACGGCGGCGGCCTCGGGGGCGGTCAGGGTCGGCGTGAGCGTGTCGGTCATGTGTCTCCTCCTGGGCGCCCGGCGTGCCGGACGGCTCTCGTACGTGGTGCTCGCTTCGATCGGTGCCGGCCGGTCGGGCGGGTTCGCGGTCTGGCTGGTCGGTCGAGGTGGATCAGCCGGTGGGTCCGAGGAAGGCGAGCCCCAGTCCGGGTCGCTCCTCGACCTGCAGATCGGCGCCGTCCCGGCGTACGGGGGTCGGCGCGGTCACGAACCCCAGCGCTTCCAGACCGGCGTCCTCGACCTCTTCCACCCAGACGGTACCCGGCAGGGTCGCGGCGAGCTGGGCGGACAGGTCGGGCAGCAGGTGCGGGGCCAGCACCCGGGAGCTGGACCGGGCCAGCTGGGCGATCCGCAGGAACGGCGTGATGCCGCCGACCCGGACGATGTTGGGCTGCAGGATGTCGACGGCGTCGGCGGCGACGAACTCGCGGTAGCGGTAGAGCGTGTGGATGTTCTCCCCACAGGCCAGTGGCACGTCGATCCGGCGCCGCAGCGTCGCGTAGCCGAGCAGGTCGTCGGCTCGCAGGGGCTCCTCGATCCACTGCAGGTCGAAGCGGGACAGCGCCCGGATGCTGCGCTCGGCAGTGGGCAGGTCCCAGCGCTGGTTGGCGTCCACGGCCAGCCAGCGGTCCGGTCCGAGCACCTCGCGGACGGCGGCGACGCGTTCCAGGTCCCGCTCCAGGGAGGGGCTGCCGACCTTCATCTTGGCGCCGCGGTAGCCCGCGGCGACCCAGCGCTCGGCCTGGCGGACCAGCTCGTCCAGGGAGTAGTGCAGGTTCACCCCGCTCCCGTACGCGGGCAGCCGGTCGGTGCGCCGCCCGATCAGGTCGGTCACCGAGCTGCCGGCCGTCTTCGCGCGCAGATCCCAGAGCGCCAGGTCCAGCCCGGCCAGCGCGATGGTGGTCAACCCGCCGCCGCCGGCCTCGTGCAGGTGCAGCCAGGTCTCGTCCCAGAGCAGCTCCGGATGAGCGGGTCTTCCGACCACGAACGAGGTGATGTCGTGGTCGAGCAGGGCCTGGACGGCGTACGGACCGATGGTCGGGGTCCAGCTGAAGCCGACCCCGGTCGCGCCGCCGGCGTCCACCTCGACGACGACCACGTGCAGCTCGGGCACGTCGGCGCCCCACGGCCGCAGCAGCGGCCGGGTGAGCAGCCGCGTGCGGACCGCCTCGATCGGTGGCGCTGTCACGAGACCAGTTCACCGACCAGCTCGGTGCGCCAGCTGCGAGACGGGTGCCAACCGAGCTGGGCGGCGGCCTTGGCGATCGAGAACGCCGGGCTGTCGCCGGTCAGTCCCGCGGCCAGCTCCTCGGTGCCCGGGAAGAACTGCGGGATCAGCTCGGCCAGCGGTCGGGTGGCCAGGGCATCGGCGGCCCCGACGAAGAACGTCTGCCCGTTCTCCAGCTCCGGCGCCCCGGCCAGCCAGGTGTCGACGAAGTCGGCGGCATCGCGGGCGTCGATGTAGTTGAACAGCGACACCGCGGCCAGGGCCGGGTCGGCCAGCCGCTCGGCCACGGTGTGCCCCTGCTGGGTCGGCGCCCCCGCCCACTCCTCGGGCGACAGCACGAAGCACGGTCGGAAGCTGCCGACGGCCACGGCGGTTCCCTGCTGGGCCGCGAACATCGCGACCAGGTGCTCGATGGCGGCCTTGGAGGCGGCGTACGCGTTCCACGGCCGGAGCGGGTGCAGCTCGTCGATCGGCAGGTACGCCGGTCGCCAACCCGTCGGGGCGCCGTAGCCGAGCGGGGTCGGGCTGGAGGACGCCAGCACCCGGGTCGCGCCGTGGGTCACCGCGGACTGCAGGACGTGGAAGGCGATCGAGGTGTTGGTGTCCCAGATGACGGCTTCGGGCGCGCTGAACGGCGTGGCGATGGCGGCCAGGTGGACGACGGCCTCGGGACGGACCCGCGCGAAGACCGCGTCGGCAGCCGCCGCGTCGGTCAGATCGACGGCGATCTGCTCGGCGGCGGGCAACCCCTCGAGCTCGGCCCGGTCCAGCGAGATCACTTCGTGGCCGTGCTCGACCAGCCCGGTGACCACGCTGGCCCCCAGCCGACCGGCCCCGCCCGTGACGGCGACCTTCATGAGCGCGCACCTCCGGTGACGACCTTCATGAGCGCGCACCTCCGGTGACGACCTTCATGAGCGCGCACCTCTGATGGAGAGGGTCACGACCGCGCCCCGCCGGAGGTGACCGGCTCGGTCGCATCGGTGGCGACGACGCCGGCGGCGGCGGCCTCGTTCAGCGGCAGCCCGTACTCGGCCGTCTCGACCGCGCGCCGTTCCACCAGGCTCTGGTTGCCGGCCACGCCCACGATGACGCTCCGGATGCCGTCCAGGTAACCGGCCGTACGGCCCAGGGGGTCATCCTCTGCACCGCGGAACAGATCGTCCAGCAGCATGGCGTCGCCGCCGCCGTGGCCACCCTCGCGGACCGGGATCTCGATCTCCTGGGCGGTCTCCCAGTGCCGCTGCAGCAGCACCCGCTCACCGACCGGACGGACCTCGTCGGACCCCGCGGCGTCGTGCACCGCCGACGGATCGACCACGGTGCCCTTCTTGTCGCCCGCCGACCTCAGGTGCCCGCGCTCGACCACGTCCAGCTCGATCCGGCCCTCGGTGCCGTTGAAGGCCACCCGGTAGCCCTCCCACGGACCGAAGGCACTCAGCGAGTACGACATGGTCGCGCCGCGGGCGTAGTCGACGATCAGGTTGAGGCTGTCCTCGATGGTGATGCTGTCGTTGAAGACGTCCAGGTCGCGCTGGTAGCCGTCGGCAGACTCGGCGTCGAGATAGAGACCCTTGAGCAGCGGGTCGGCGGCCATGTCCAGCCGGAACGGGTCGTGCGGGTCGTTGTCCCGGCTGAGCGGGGTGCGCACGCCCAGCCCGCGGGCGTCGGCGTTGGCCCTGCCGTAGAACTTCAGCCCGCCGCTGGCGTACACCCGGGTCGGCACGTCGGCGAGCCACCAGTTGACCAGGTCGAAGTGGTGGGTGCTCTTGTGCACGAGCAGACCGCCGGAGACGTCCTTGCGCCGGTGCCAGCGTCGGAAGTAGTCGGCGCCGTGGGCGGTGTCGAGCAGCCACTCGAAGTGCACCGAGGTGACGTCGCCGATGGCGCCGTCGGCGATCAGCTGGCGGACCACGGAGTTGCGGGGGGAGTAGCGGTAGTTGAAGGTGACGGTCAGGTCACCCGGCGACGCGTGCACGGCGTCCACGATCCGGTGCAGTCGACTGTCGTCGATCGTCATCGGCTTCTCGGTGATCACGTCCAGCCCGCGCTCGAGGGCGGCGGTGATGTAAAGGTCGTGGGTGGCGTCGGGCGAGGTGACGATCAACGCGTCGGGGCGGGTCTCGTCGAACAGCCGGGTCAGGTCCTCGGGGGCGTAGGTGGGGATCTCGGCCACGCCGAAGGTGGCGCGGTAGTAGTCCATCCGGACGGGGTTGGGATCGCAGAGGGCCACCAGCTCGCCCACGTCGGCGTGGGTGCCGGTCAAGGCCCCGACGTACATCCTCGCTCGGGACCCGGTCCCCACGATCGCGTACCGGCGACGCTCGTCGACCATGCAGTGCTCCTCAGTCAGTAATCGGTTTCTCGCCCTCCACCTTAAACCGCCCTGCGCGGGTTACGCAAGCCTTTGCGCGTTTCCCGGCCAGACTCTCGACTTCCTGCGAGTCGGGGGATAAGGTCTCCAGCACACGATGAGAAATGGTTTCTCGCCGGCGCCGAGGAGGTCTCCTGTGGGTCGACGTCCGAGTCGTGATCGCTCGACGATCGGCGACGTCGCCACTCGGGCGGGGGTGTCCCGGGCCACCGTGTCCCGGGTGATGAACGGACTGGCGACCGTCGACCCGCGGATCGCGGCGCGGGTCCGGGCGACCGCCGTCGAGCTGGACTACCGGCCCAACCAGGTGGCCCGCAGCCTGGCGCTCGGGCGCACCCAGACCATCGGGTACGTCGTGCCCGATCTGACCAACCCGTCGTTCCACGGCGGTCTGCGCGGCCTGTCGCGGGCCGCCGCGGATCACGGCTATCGCGTGCTGGTGGCCGACAGCGCCGAGCACGCCGAGGACGAGCCCCTGCTGGCCCTGGAGACCCGGCGTCGCTGCGACGCCGTGGTGCTGGTCGCTCCCCGGATGTCGGACGAGGACCTGGCCCGGCTGCTGCCCGATCTGCAACCGGCGGTGCTGATCAACCGGAGGATCGAGGGTGCGGGTCTGCCGCAGCTCGACGTCGACTGGGCCTCGGGGATCCGCGACCTCGTACGCCACCTGACCGGGCTCGGACACCGGCGGATCGCCTACCTGCAAGGGCCCACCGCCAGTCGGTCCAACGCGGCGCGGGAGCGGGCGCTGGACGCCGCGGCCGACGTGGAAGTGGTCAAGATCGCGTGCGGGGCGATGTTCCCCGATGGCCACGCGTCCGCCGGACGGGTGCTCGATGCCGGTGTCACGGCGGTGGTGGCCTTCAACGACGTGGCGGCCCTGGGGCTCCTCGGAGCCCTGCACGAGCTGGGCACCGACGTCCCGGGCGAGCTCTCCGTGGTCGGCTTCGACGACATCCCGTTCGCGGCCTACACCTGGCCGCCACTGACCACGGCGTGGGTCCCGCAGGAGCAGATGGGCCGGTTGGCCTGGGAGCGGCTGTCGGAGCTGCTCGCCCCGACCGGTGAGACCCCGACCGGTGAGACCCCGACCGGTGAGACCCGATCGGTGAGAGCCCCACCGGCGAAGGCTCGACCGGCGACCAGGTGCTGATGCGACCGCGTCTGGTGGTGCGGGGGAGCACCGGTCGCGCGCCGGTGGCGCGGTGACCACGCATGGACAGGCGCCCGGAAACCGTTTACGCTGATCCACGCAAACGTTTACGCATTCGCCCGTCCGGCGACCCGCGGTGGACGCCTCCGGCGGTCACCAGGGGCGCGGCCGTCCGGTCAGTCGACGACGAAGGAGTATCGATGACGACAGCCACCGAGTCGGCGGATCGGGCCACTCCGGCGTCCGGACTCGCCGCGACGGGCTCCGACCCGCGCCAGGAACGCAGCGTCAAGCGCGCCCGGCTGCTCGAGCTGCTCGATCGCCACGGGGCGGAGCGGATCGTCCTGAGCTCGGCCACCGCACTGGGCTGGTATCTCGACGGCGCCCGCGCGCACGTCAGCCTGGCCGCTCCGCCGATCATCGCGGTCGTGGTCGACCGGGCCGGTGACACGGTGCTCGCCACCGACAACGAGGTGGACCGGCTGATCGGTGAGGAGCTGCCGTCCGGGATCGACGTACAGGTGGTTCCCTGGGACCGCCCACTGCCCGTCCCGACCGCCCCAGGCACCCTGACCGAGGACGACGTCGCCGCCGAGCTGCGCCGACTGCGGGTCCCGCTGCTGCCCGGTGAGACCGCGCGCTTCGCCGCGTTGGGGTCGGAGACCGCCGCCGCGTTGACCAGAGCGCTGGGGCGGGCCCGTGCGCAGCACCGCGAGCTGGACCTGGCCGCCGAGGTGTCGGCCGAGATCGTCCGCCTGGGGGCGGAGCCGCTGGTGGTGCTGGTCGGGGGTGGCTCGCGGCTCGGCGTACGCCATCCACTGCCCACCGCGGCGCCGCTCGGCCGCCGCACCCTGGTGGTGGTCTGCGCACGCCGGCAGGGTCTGATCGTGAACATCAGCCGCTCGGTCGCCTTCGTGTCGCCGACCGCGGCGGAGGAGGACGCGCAGCGCCGGATCCTCGGTGTCGAGGCCGCCTACCTCGACGCGCTGGTGCCCGGGGCGACGCTGGCCGCGGTCTTCCGGGCCGGCTGCCGGGCGTACGGGACGCACGGCTTCGACACCGACGAGTGGCGACGCCACCATCAGGGCGGCGTGGCCGGCTACGCGGGCCGGGACCCCCGGGCCACCGACGTCACCGACGACGAGATCCGGACCGGCCAGGCCTTCGCCTGGAACCCGACGGGCGACGGCGCCAAGGTCGAGGACACCGTGCTGCTGACCGACACCGGCGTGCAGGTGCTCACCGTCGATCCCGCGTGGCCGACCGTGACGTACGGGGGCCGCCGCCGCCCCGACCTCCTCCGCCCCTATCTCGACTCCGCGGGTGTTGCAGCACCAGCGAAGTCGGGGGTCCGCGGATGAGTGTGCGGGTGACCGTGTGGTCGGAGAACCACCACGAACGTCACGATCCCCCGGTGGCCGCGCTCTATCCCGACGGGATCCACGGGGCGATCGCCGCGGCGTTGGCCGTCGATCCGGCGTTCGTCGTCGCGACAGCCACCCAGGACCAGCCCGAGCAGGGACTCGGCAGTGGTCTGCTGGACCAGACCGATGTGCTGCTGTGGTGGGGTCATCGGGTGCAGGGCGAGGTCGACGACGCCCATGCCGAGACCGTGCGCCGCCGGGTCAGTGAGGGCATGGGGTTCGTCGCCCTGCACTCGGCCCTCAACTCCAAGCCGTTCCGGGCCGTCGTCGGCACCACCGGCCGGAGCTTCGGCTTCCGGCACGGGGGCCGTGAGCTCGTCTGGACGGCGACCGCCGGACATCCCATCGTGCAAGGGATCCCGAACCCCGTCGTCGTGCCGGACTCGGAGATGTACTGCGAGCCGTTCGACGTCGATCAGGTCGACGAGACCGTCTTCATCTCCGGCTTCGACGGCGGCGAGGTGTTCCGGTCCGGCCTGACCTTCCGACGGGGACGCGGCAAGGTCTTCTACTTCGGTCCCGGACACGAGGAGTACCCGATCTACCACGATCCGACCATCCAGCAGATCCTGCGCAACGCCGCCCACTGGGTGACGCCGGACGCGCCGCCGACCCTGACGATCCCCACCGCTGCGCGAGACCGCGACAAGCCGGTCGGTTGGTTCACCGGAGGCGTACGGTGAGCGGCACCGGCCCCTCGGGCGACGGAGCTGCGATCGCCGTCATCGGCATCCACGGTCACGGTGCCTCGCACGTCCGCAACGCCCTGACCCGCGGTCGTCTGGTGGCGGTGATCGATCCGCGACCACCTGCCGAGGGTTCTCCGGCCGACGTCGCCGGGACCGCCTGGTATGCCGACCTCGACGCCTTCCTGGCCGCCGACAGCTCCGTGGACGTGGCCATCCTCTGCACCCCGCTGCCCACGCACGCACCGATGACCACCGCTCTGCTGAGGGCCGGGATCGACGTGCTGCTGGAGAAGCCGCCCACCACGACGATGGCCGAGTTCGACGACCTGCTGGCGGTGGAGGCCGAGACCGGGCGGATCTGTCAGGTGGGGTTCCAGAGTCTCGGCTCGGCAGCGCTCGCTGCGGTCGCCGAGATCGTCGCTGCCGGGCGGATCGGGGAGGTGTCCCACATCGGCGTGGCCGGCACCTGGGTGCGGGCGACCTCCTACTTCCGCCGGGCTCCGTGGGCGGGCAAGCGGATGCTCGACGGCCGTCCGGTGGTCGACGGAGTGACCACCAACCCGCTGGCCCACGCGACGGCGACGGCGCTCCGGTTGGCTGAGGCGCGCCGGGTGGACGACGTGGTCGACATCGACCTGGAGCTCTATCGGGCCAACGACATCGAGGCCGACGACACCTCCAGCCTGGTGCTGCGATCGACCACCGGTCCGACCATCGCCGCCGCACTCACGCTGTGCGCACCGGTGAACACCGACCCCTGGGTGGCCGTCTACGGCAGCGCGGGTCTCGTGCGTCTGTTCTACACCCGCGACGAGGTGAGTCTGGAGCTCCAGGACCAGGAGCCCGTACGGACCACGTACGAGCGGGTGGATCTGCTGGGCAACCTGCTGGCAGCCAGGGCGGGGGAGGCCGAGCTGCTCAACCCGCTCGCCGACAACGGTGCGTTCATGGCCGTGATGGAAGCCGTACGGCTGGCGCCGGATCCGGTCCCGATCGACCCCGCGCTGGTGACCTGGGAACCGGTGGCCGGAAGCGAACCGGCCGACGTGCACCCGGTGGTCAGCGGTGTGACCGAGGCCGTGCACCGGGCGGCGGCCAGCGGCACGGGATTCCGTGCCGTGGCCGCTCCCTGGCTCTGATCCTCTTGCTGTGCTGGGTTCCCCGGAGCGGGGTTCCTAGAGGTCGATCGGACGCAGCACCCGGTCGATGCCGTGGGCGATCTGCTTGTTGCCCTTGTTGATGTCGGGCTGCACCACGTACGGGTTCGCGTCGTCGGGATCGGCGTCGACCAGCTTGATGAACACGTAGCGCACCTTGACCTCGACGGTGCCGCCCGAGGCCATGGTCAGGTCCGCGCCGTCGGCGCGCAGCGCCTGCCGGTAGGTGATCGTCGCGCCGGGCACGACGTGGTAGAGCAGCACGGTCTCGACGGTGTCGATGCCGAGCCCGGCGACGGCGGTGAACACCTGCTTCTCACTGCGGTAGGAGGTGCCGGTGAGGTCCTTGACCAGCAGCTGGAAGGCCCGGTCGGTGGGCAGGAAGGCGGTCACCGGTGTCTTGCCGTCGGCCAGCACCTTCACCGCGCTGTTCGGCTTGGCCTTGAGCACGGCCTGCACCGCGTTGTCGACGATGTCGAAGTCGTTCCAGTTGCGGTCGAAGCCGCCGCCGTCCTTGGCCAGCACGGTGGCGAGGCTGCGATTCCCCGACGTCGACGTGTGGGCTGAAGCCGACGGGGCAGCCCCGACAGCCAGAGCCCCGGCGACGAGCAGGGCGGCCCCTGCCGTGGCGATCCGGCGTAGCACCATCGTGATCCTCCTTGATCTCCGCCGGGATCGACCCGGTCGGCTGGTTCGGTCGATGCCTCCTTCCCACCCCTGGAGGGATCCGGATGCGGACGCCTTCACAATGTTCGCCGTAGGAAAGGGGTGGCCGTCGAGGTTGCGGCGGTGGAGAACAATCGTCCTGGCGTGGCGCTGCGGCCGCGGAGTTCCGGCCGCGGTGCTCCGGGCACGCTGGGCGAAGGAGGCGGTGATGGTCGACACGGACTGCGTGGTCGTCGGCGGCGGACCGGGCGGCATGGTGCTCGCCCATCTGCTCGCCCGGGCCGGCATCCGGGTGAGCCTCCTGGAGGGTCGCAGCGACTTCGACCGGGACTTCCGTGGCGACTCCCTGCACCCGTACACCCTCGAGCTCCTTGATCAGCTGGGTCTCGCGGCTCCGCTGCTGGAGCTGCCGCACTTCAAGGCCACCCGGTTCCGCGCCCACACCCCGGTCGGGGTGATCACGCTCGCCGACTACGCGCGGGTGAAGTCCCGCTTCCCTTACGTGGCGTTGATGCCGCAGGCTCGCTTCCTCGACTTCCTGGCTGAGCGTTCCCGCGAGCTGCCCACCTTCACCGTGCAGACCGGCGCCCGGGTGCGGGAGCTGATCATGGACGGTGACCGCACCGTCGGGGTGCGCTGGCGCGGTCCGGACGGTGCGGTCGATCTCACCGCCCGGGTGGTGGTGGCCGCGGACGGGCGCTTCTCCCGCCTCCGTACGGTGGCCGGCGGGCCGGTCATCGACCTGGGTGCCAGCAGCGACCTGCTCTGGTTCCGGTTGCCGCGCCGGGACGAGGACCCGCCCGAAGCCGACGTCGACCTGTACTTCGGCGAGCGCAACTACGTCGCGCTGCTGGGCGGCATCTCCGACTGGCAGCTCGGCTACACGCTGCCGAAGGGCGGCTTCCCCGCGGCCCGGGAGGCCGGCGTCGAACCCATCCGGAACTTCCTGCGGCGCAACGTCGGCTGGCTCGGTGACCGGATCGACCTGCTCACCGGGTTCGAGCAGACCACGCTGTTGTCCGTCGAGCTGAAGCGGCTGGAGACCTGGCACCGACCCGGGCTGCTGTTCATCGGCGACGCTGCCCACGTCATCTCACCGGTCGGGGGCAACGGGATCCTGATGGCGATCCAGGACGCCGTGGCAGCGGCCAACCACCTGATCCCCGCTCTGCGTCGACCCGGTCCGGTGCCCGAGGAGTCTCTGGCCGCGGTCCAGTCCGACCGCGCGGACGCCATCGCGCGCGTCCAGGCCGATCAGGCCAAGGTGGAGGGCCGGGCGCTCCGGGCACGGGAGTCCGGCCGGCCGCTGCTTCCCGGGCGACTGCTCAAGATCGTGACCGCCATCCCGGGGGTTCGCGCGCGCGGGGCCCGGAACAACTCCTTCGGACCCAACCCGCCGGAGCTGGACGCCACCCTGTTCGCCGCGGGTCCGGCGGGCGGCAACCCGTCCTGACCGCCCCCAGGGGTGTGCCCCGACATCGTCGACAGATCCGCGAGGCGTGACAACTAGGGTTGCGGGGTGAGCGAACCTTCCACCCACCGCAACCTGCTGGCCTCCGCCGGAGCCGGCCCCGCCCCCGCACTGCTGCCGGTGATCGGTCCGCCGGTCACCGACGACGCGACCCACGCCGACCTGGTGGCCGCGGTCGTCACGGAGCCGGCCGGCAGCGCGGCCTGGGCGCAGCTGGCCGAGGAGGCGTTGGCGGTCGGATCGTCCGAGGCCGACGTGACCGCGTACGCGTACGCCCGGACGGGCTACCACCGCGGGCTCGACGCCCTGCGCCGGGCGGGCTGGAAGGGTGCGGGACCCATCCCGTACGAGCACGAGCCCAACCAGGGCTTCCTGCGCGCCCTGTGGTCGCTGGCCCGGGCCGCGCAGCGGATCGGCGACCAGGTCGAGTACGAACGCTGCGCCCAGTTCCTGCGAGATTCCACCGAAACCGGCTACCGGGCTTTGACCAGCGCTTTCCCGCTAGAGTGAGGCAGTAAGAGTCCCCGCGGCATCGCTGCCCCGGGGACTTCACTGCTGAGAGAAGGCGGCGATCACATGCCGGGCATTGTGGTGGTAGGAGCCCAGTGGGGCGACGAGGGCAAGGGCAAGGCGACCGACGAGCTGGGTGATCGGGTCGACTACTGCGTCCGCTACTCCGGCGGCAACAACGCGGGTCATACGGTGGTCGTGGCCGGGGAGCGCTACGCGCTGCACCTGCTGCCGTCGGGCGTGCTGAACCAGAACTGCACCCCGGTGATCGGCAACGGCGTGGTGGTCGACCTCGACGTGCTGTTCAGCGAGATCGACGGCCTGGCGGCCCGCGGCGTGGACGTCTCCTCGTTGCTGGTGTCGGCCAACGCCCACATCATCGCGTCGTACCACCAGACCATCGACAAGGTCACCGAGCGCTTCCTGGGCAAGGCCAAGATCGGCACCACCGGGCGCGGGGTGGGCCCGGCCTACTCGGACAAGGTGAACCGGATCGGTCTGCGGATCCAGGACCTGTTCGACGCCTCGATCCTGCGGCAGAAGGTGGAGGCGTCCCTGGACCAGAAGAACCACCTGCTGGTCAAGGTCTACAACCGGGCCGCTCTCGATCCGGTCCAGGTCACCGAGCACCTGCTGTCGCACGCCGAGCGGATCGCCCCGCACGTGGCCGACGTCAGCCGGGTGCTGAACACCGCTCTGGACGCCGACAAGGTGGTGCTCTTCGAGGGCGCCCAGGCCCACCATCTCGACGTGGACCACGGCACGTACCCGTACGTGACCTCGTCCAACCCCATCGCGGGCGGCGCCTGTGTCGGTGCCGGGGTCGGACCGACCCGCATCAACCGCGTGATCGGCATCGCCAAGGCGTACACGACCCGGGTCGGTGAGGGTCCGATGCCGACCGAGCTGTTCGACGAGGACGGGGAGAAGCTGCGGGAGATCGGCGCCGAGTTCGGCACGACCACCGGTCGCAAGCGGCGCTGCGGCTGGTTCGACGCCCTGGTCGTCGAGGCGGCGTCCCAGGCCAACGCGTTCACCGACATCTTCCTCACCAAGCTGGACGTGCTGACCGGCTGGGAGCAGATCCCGGTCTGCGTGGCGTACGACGTGAACGGGGAGCGGCACGAGACCCTGCCGGTCAACCAGTCCGACTTCCACCACGCGAGGCCGGTCTATGAGTACCTGGACGGCTGGACCGAGGACATCACCGGTTGCCGCTCGTTCGAGGACCTGCCCAAGAACACCCGCCGGTACGTGGAGCGCCTCGAGGAGCTGTGTGGCGCCCGGATCTCCGGCATCGGCGTCGGCCCGAGCCGCGAGCAGTCGATCGTGATCAACTCCCTGATCTGACCCGACTCCGCTCGGCTTCGAACCTGAGCGGAGTCAGCCGGCGCGCTTGTCGGCCTGGCTGTGCGGCCGCCTCTTGCTGGCAATTTCCATCCACGGGTGTGGATTGGGCGGTCGTGGCTGGCCGGGGTTGGCAATTTCCATCCACGGATGCCTTAGGCGGCGCTGGTGGCTGGCCGGGGTCGGCAATTTCCATCCACGGACGCCTTCTGCGGTCCTCACCCGCCCGGAGTGACGGGATCTCCGTCCGTGGATGGAAATTGCCAGCACCCCACGGCGCAACCAGCGGGCCTGTCACGCGTGAGGTCTAGGGTGGTGCCGTGCCGCGGAAAGCCACCTCGCAGGACGTCGCCGATCTCGCCGGGGTGTCGCGCAGTGCCGTCTCCCTGGTGCTGAACGGGCGCGGGGCCGGCAACATCGCACCCGACAAGCAGGCCCTGATCATGGAGGCGGCCCGCTCCCTGGGCTACACCCCCAACGCCGTGGCCCTCAGTCTGCGTAGCCGCCGCAGCTCGACCATCGGGGTGGTGACCGACGCGACAGCGAACACCGCGTTCGGCGGCCAGCTGCTCCGGGGCGCCTCCGACGTCGCGTTGGCCGCCGGCCATCTGCTGCTGGTGATCGACACCCGGAACGACCCGCACCGGGAGACCCGGGCGTACGAGACCCTGCAGAATCGTCAGGTCGACGGGTTCCTCTTCGCGGCGATGAGTCTGCGCCCCTACGACGTGCCGCCGGCCCTGCGCGGAGCGTCCAGTGCGCTCGCCAACTGCTACGCCACCGACGGCAGCCTGCCGGCCTATCTCCCCGACGAGGTGGCCGGCAGCCGCTCGGTCACCCGCCATCTGATCGAGCGTGGGCACCGCGACATCGTGATGCTCACCGGGACGAGCGCCTCATCGCCTCCGGCCTGCGCGAGCAGGGGTTCCGCGAGGCGATGGACGCGGCCGGGCTGCCGGCGGCGGCTCCGGTGACGGCCGGTTGGGAGATCGACAAGGGGTACGCGGGGGCGATGCGCGTGCTGACGCCGTCGCAGCGGCCCACCGCGATCGTCTGCGCCAACGACCGCGTCGCTGTCGGCGTCATGCTCGCGGCGGCACAGCTGGGACTGTCGGTGCCGGGTGACGTGTCGGTGGTCGGCTACGACGACGACGAGCACGTGGCGCCGTGCCTGGTGCCGCCCCTGACCACCGTACGGCTGCCGCACCGCGAGATCGGGGCGTTGGCCATGGGAGCGGTGCTGTCGTCGGTGCTGGACGAGGCGCCTGCCCTGGCGGGTGCGCCGAAGGTGACACCCCGGACGCTGGTGGACTGCCCCTTGGTCGTCCGGGACTCGGTCGCCCCGCCGTCGCGCTGACCTACCGCGCCATCCCACCGCGCTGACCCGAGGCGCTGACACCGTGTCCTGCCACGAAGTAGACCCTCGCTCAGGTTCGCTCGCCCGTCAGCCAGGCTACGGCGCGGCCCAACAACGCGAGATGACCCGGACTGTCGTACGACCGCGCGTCGTGCCCCAGACCGTCGTAGACGATGCGACCGGGCCCCTGCTCACGTGCCCAGATCATCGGGTGTCTCGAACCCTCGTACGTGTGCTCGCCCAGCACCTCGACGTCGTCGCGCACGTCGAGATAGCTGTAGCGCTCGTCCAGCACCGCGATCTCGACAGCGTCGCCGGCGACCGGGTGCGGCCCGGGGCGCAGCCGGATCCGGGCCTCGTCGAGCGGGGGGTGCATGGTCGTCCCGCGCACCCAGTGCCCGCCCAGGATCTCCGGCCAGCGGGGCATCGTGGTGAACGAGGTCGCGCTCACGTGCATGGCCAGCAGCCCGCCGCCGCCCGCGAGGTGAGCGAGCAGCGCCTGCTGGATCTCGACCATGATCGGCACCGGCCGGGGTGTGCTCGGGTTGCCGATGTTGATCACCAGCAGCTGCCGGTCGGACAGCGAGCGAAGCGTCTCCTCGACCGTGCCCGACACCTCGACCCGGTGACCGTACGAGGTGATCACCTCGGCCAACCGGGCGGAGGTGGCGGCGAAGGGGTGCCACGGGTCGGCGTAGTCGCCAGCACCGCTGATGATCAAGACCTCGGCCACGATCTCTCGCCTCGTCAGGTCCGGGGTGCGGCGGTCGACTCCCGCACCACCAGCTCCGCCGCGATCATCTTCCGGCGAGGCCGGGTGGCCTGGGGTCGGGTGGTGAGCAGCAGAGCCTCGCGGCCGAGCTCGCTCAGCGGGAAGGCTGCCGTGGTCAGCGACGGGGAGATGAGCTCGGCGACCGACACGTCGTCGATCCCGGTCACCGACACCCGGCCCGGCACGTCGATGCCGGCTCTGCGGAAGCCGGTCAGCACCGAGATCGCCATGGCGTCGCTCAGGGCCAGCACCGCCGTGGCCGCCGGATGCGCCTCCAGGGCGTCGATGGCGGCCTGTCCGGCGTCGTGACCGGTGAAGTCGGTCTGGATCACGGTCGCGGTGGCGCCGGCGGCCCGCAGCACCTTGACCGCCTCGCCCTGGCGGTCCTCGACGGTGGTCAGACTGGGCATGCCCGAGATCACCACGACCTCGCGGTGTCCGATCTCGACCAGGTGCCGGGCGACCAGACCGGCCGCCCCCCGGTTGTCGGGCTGGACCGCATCGACGCCGAGGAAGTGTCGACCGATCACCGCGGCCCGGCCGCCGCCGGCTTCGTAGCGCGCCAGCAGCTCCTTGGCCTGCAGCTCGCGCTGGGCGTCGGTGTAGCCCGAGCCGGCGATGATGATCGCCCGCGCGCGCTGCGCGACCAGGCTGCGGATCTGCTTCAGCTCGCGCAGGGGATCGCGCGTGGAGTGCCCGATCTGGACGGTGAGGTCGGCTTCTTCGGCCGCCCGCACCACGCCGGCGGCGATCTCGGTGAAGTACGGGTCGTCGAGCTGGTTCAGGATCAAACCGACGATCGTGGTGCTGCCCCCGGCGAGGGTCCGGGCGTAGGAGTTGGTCACGTAGCCCAGGTCCTCGGCGATGCCGCGCACCTTCTCCGCCACGGTGTCGCTGACCCCGCCGAGACCACGCAGCGACCGGGAGGCGGTGGCGATGGAGACCCCCGCGGCGTCGGCGACTTCGGACAGCCGGACGGCAGCGGGCTGACCTGCCACGGCGCAGCCTCCTCACCGGTCGACAAGACCCTCTTGTCGGTTGGGGTCACCGTAGCGTACGCTGTCGCAAACGGTTAACGTAAGCGTTTGCGTGATGCAGCGGATGTCGGTCGGACGAAGGGACAGTGAAGTCGAGATGGCAGTTCGGACAGTCAAGGTGATCATGAACGGGGTGACCGGGCGGATGGGGTACCGGCAGCACCTGGTCCGCTCCATCCTGCCCATCCGCGACGACGGCGGCGTGGCGGTCGGTGACGACCGGATCCAGGTCGTGCCGGTGCTGGTCGGACGCAACGCCGACAAGCTCGCCAAGCTGGCCGAGCTGCACGGCATCAGCGAGTGGACCACCGACCTCTCCGAGGCGCTGGCCGACCCGGAGGCGACGATCTACTTCGACGCCCAGGTCACCTCCGAGCGCACCGGCGCCATCCTGGCCGCGCTGGACAAGGGTCTGCACATCTTCACCGAGAAGCCGATCGCCGAGAACGTCGCCGACGGCCAGCGGCTCGTCACCGCCGCCGAGAAGGCCGGCGTGATCACCGGTGTCGTGCACGACAAGCTCTACCTGCCGGGTCTGGTCAAGCTGAAGCGGCTGATCGATCTCGGCTTCTTCGGCCGCATCCTGTCGGTCCGCGGCGAGTTCGGCTACTGGGTGTTCGAGGGTGACGTCGTCCCCGCCCAGCGGCCCAGCTGGAACTACCGCGCCGAGGACGGCGGGGGCATGGTGCTGGACATGTTCTGCCACTGGAACTACGTCCTGGAGAACCTGTTCGGCCGGGTCGACGCCGTCTGGGCCAAGGCCGTCACCCACATCCCCGAGCGCTGGGACGAGCAGGGCCGGTCCTACCCGGCCACCGCCGATGACGCCGCGTACGGCATCTTCGAGCTGGACGGCGGCGTGATCGCCCAGATCAACTCCTCGTGGGCGGTCCGGGTCGACCGCGGCGAGCTGGTCGAGTTCCAGGTCGACGGCACCCACGGCTCCGCGGTGGCGGGGCTGTTCGACTGCCGGATCCAGTCGCGCGCGCAGACGCCCAAGCCGGTCTGGAACCCCGACCTGCCCACCGACCAGGACTTCCGTTCGCAGTGGGACTCGGTGCCCGACCTGGAGGAGTACCCGAACGGCTTCCGCGCGCAGTGGGAGCAGTTCCTCCGCGACGTCGACGCCGGTCGTCCGCACGGCTACGACCTGGCCGCCGGCGTACGGGGGCTGCAGCTGGTCGAGGCCGGGCTGCGCTCCTCCGACGAGGGCCGTCGGGTCGAGATCAAGGAGCTCGCGTGACCACCACCCAGCTCCGGTCGAGCATCAAGCTGCCGCAGGCCGACGGCTCGCTGCGCGAGGTCGCCCTGCAGGCACCGCGCGACTGGGTCGAGCACCCGCAGCCGTACGAGACCCGGGTCGCCTTCGCGGCCGCGCACGTCGTGGTCGATCCGTACGCGGAGAACGTCCCCGGCGCACCGGCCGCCATCGACTGGGACGCCACCCTGGCGTTCCGCGCCCACTTGTTCCGCTACGGCCTGGGTGTGGCCGAGGCGATGGACACCGCCCAGCGGAACATGGGTCTGGACTGGGCGGCGACGCAGGAGCTGATCTCCCGCAGCGCCGCCCAGGCCCGGGCCGCCGGGGCCCGGATCGCCTCCGGCGCCGGCACCGACCACCTGCCGCTCGGACCGGCGACCATCGAGCAGGTGACGGCCGGCTACCTCGAGCAGGTCGCCTTCGTCGAGGGCGCCGGCTCCCAGGTGATCGTGATGGCGTCGCGTCACCTGGCCGCGGCCGCACAGACGGCCGAGGACTACCGCACCGTCTACGACACAGTCCTCACCCAGGTCAGCCGGCCGGTCGTGCTGCACTGGTTGGGCGAGGTGTTCGACCCGCAGCTGGCCGGCTACTGGGGCAGCAGCGACGTGGCCACGGCCACCGACACCTTCGTCCAGCTCGTCCATGATCACGCCGCCCAGGTCGACGGGGTCAAGGTGTCGCTGCTGTCGGCCGCCCACGAGATCGAGCTGCGGCGTCGGCTGCCGGCCGGTGTCCGGCTCTACACCGGTGACGACTTCAACTACCCCGAGCTGATCGAGGGCGACGGCGAGCACCACTCCGACGCGCTGCTGGGAGCCTTCGCCGCCATCGCCCCCGCCGCCTCGGCCGCCCTGGCGGCCCTCGATCGGGGCGACGTCGCCGGCTACCGGGCGGAGATGGCGCCGACCCTGGAGCTGTCCCGGCACATCTTCGCCGCGCCGACCTTCTACTACAAGACCGGGATCGCCTTCCTGGCCTGGCTGTCCGGGCACCAGGACGGTTTCGCCATGGTCGGCGGTCTTCAGGCGGCCCGGTCGCCCGTGCACCTGGCCCGGGTCTTCGAGCTCGCCAATGCGGCACGGCTGCTGCCGGACCCGGAGCTGGCTCGTCACCGGGTGGGCCTGGTCCTGGCCACGGCCGGGATACCGGCATGAGCGCGTTGACCGAGACAGCGCCGAACGCTCCGAAGACGAAGCTCGAGCGGCTGTCGCTGAACCAGCGGACCACGGCGCACTGGACGCTCGGCGAGGCGATCGACGGCTGTCTGGCCGCCGGGCTGTCCTCGATCGGTGTCTGGCGCGAGCAGCTCGCCGAAGCCGGGCAGGAGGACGCCGTCCGCTGGCTGGCCGAGGCCGGACTGCGGGTCTCCACGCTCTGCCGTGGCGGCTTCTTCACGGCTTCGGATTCGGCCGCCGTCGAGGCCGCGCACGCCGAAAACCGCCGCGCTCTCGACGAGGCTGCGGCCATCGGCGCGGCGACCCTGTGCCTGGTGCCGGGTGGCCTGCCGGCCGGCGATCGTGATCTTCCCGCCGCACGCCGCCGCGCCGCCGAGGCGATCGACCGGCTGGTCCCGTACGCGCGGGAGGTCGGGGTCTCGTTGGGCATCGAGCCGATGAACCCGATCTACGCCGCCGACCGCGGCGTCGTCTCCACCCTGGGCCAGGCGCTGGACATCGCCGAGCCGTACGCGGTCGACGAGGTGGGCGTCGTACTGGACACCTTCCACGTCTGGTGGGACCCGGATCTGCAGGCGCAGATCGCCCGGGCGGGTGAACGGATCCACAGCTATCAGGTGTGCGACTGGATCACCCCGCTGCCCGCCGACACCCTGCTGGCCCGCGGCATGATGGGCGACGGCCACATCGACTTCGCGACCATCGGCGGCTGGGTCCGCGACGCCGGCTACACCGGCGACATCGAGGTGGAGATCTTCAACGCCGACGTCTGGGCTACGCCCGGCGACGAGGTGCTGGCCACCATGTCCGCGCGCTACGTGGAGCTCATCCAGCCGTACGCCTGACGTTCTCTGCGTCGAACTCTCCCCGGCCGGCCGCCGTCGGGCCCGACACGCCGGGGCGGCAGCCGACCGGGGAGACTTTGACGCACCCTGGCGATCAGCCCAGCAGCCAGCCGCGGACCTGCCGGCCGCCGGACACCTCCCATTGGCTGGTGGCGGTGGGGTAGTGGCGTGAGGTCGCCGGCGTGCCGTCGGTGAACACCTCCACGATCGAACCGTCCACCAGGATGCGAGCGGCGCCGTCGCTGCGGGCCGCAGTCTCCCGGAGGCCGGTGGAGGGGTCGACCAGGACCAGCTCGACCGGCCCCTCGGCCTCGATCTCGAAGGCGGCCTCTTCGATCGGCTTGGTGGGATCGAGCTCGGTCGTACGCAGCCCGAGCAGCTCAGCGGCCGGACGGCTGACCAGACCGGCGGGTCGCAGCGACAGCTCGCGCGGGAACGTCAGCACGCCGGCCCAGCCGGCCGCGTCGACCTCCTCGGTGGTGCGCTGCGTGCCCTCCCAGGCCCAGCCCCAGAGCAGGACGCGATCGTCGTCGACCAGGACCTGCGGCGCGTAGAAGGTCGGTCCGTCGTCCACCGATCCGCCGGACTCGGCGACGAACCGCAGGCCGCCGTCGACCGTCTCTTGCAGGTCGCCGACCAGATAGCGCACACCGGCCAGATCATGGGTGCCGTCGACATGCCGCCACTGGGAGAGCAGCAGCACCCACCGCCCGCCCAGCTCGAACAGGTTGGGGCACTCCCAGATGTTCGCCGGGACGACCTTCGCCGCCACCGGGTCGTCGACGGTGAGCAGCGGACCGATGTACGCCCAGTCGTCCAGGTCGTCGCAGCGGTAGAGCAGCAGCTGAGGGTCGCCGGTCGGGTGCCCGGCGCCCTGCACCGCATACCGGTGACCTCCGAACCGGAACACGAACGGATCCCGCACCTCGGCGATGGCCGGGTCGTCGGGCGTCTCGACCTTGATCTCCGGATCCTGGCGCCACTCGCGCAGCGTCCGGTCACTCCGGGCGACGGCCACCCCAGCGTTCCAGGCGTGCTCGCGGACGGCGGTGTAGACCGCGGTCGGCACCCCGCCGTCGTCCACCACGCAGCCGGACCAGCAGCCGTTGCCGTTCGGCGACCCCGGGATCGGGGCCAGCGCGATCGGCTCATCGCTCCACCGCAGGAGGTCCGTGGAGCTCACGTGTCCCCAGTGGACGTTGCCGTGGGTCGGCCCGTCCGGGTTGTGCTGGTAGAAGACGTGGTAGCGGTCGTCGATCCGACAGACCCCGTTCGGGTCGTTCAGCCAGCCGCTGAGCGGCATGATGTGCAGGCGAGGGCGCGTGGGGATCACGGCGTCATCGTAGGGGCCGCGGGCGGAGCGCGGCAGGTGGCGAGGGTGCTCACGGTCGGGGACGACGCGGGACCACCGGACAGGGGAGTCAGCACGTGGACCCTGGGCTGGAGCCGGCTGCCGGTGCCGGTGAGCGTGTGGTTCGACGGCAGGCGGCTGATCGGTAGGCTTCCAGCGTGCCTTCGCCCGACCCGATCCAGCCGCCCGAGCCCCCCTCGCAGCTGACGGTCCTCGTCGTCGGCTCGGGTGGACGTGAACACGCCCTCGCTCTGGCCCTCTCCCGGGACCCCGCGGTGAGCGAGGTGCACTCGGCCCCCGGAAACCCCGGCACGGCGCAGGTCGGGCCGAACCACCCGGTCGTCGCCACCGACCCGGCAGCCGTGGCCGCTCTGGCCCGCATGCTCGGGGCCGATCTCGTGGTGGTAGGTCCGGAGGCCCCGCTGGTGGCCGGGGTTGCCGACGCCGTCCGGGACGCCGGGATCGCCTGCTTCGGCCCGTCGAAGCAGGCGGCGCAGCTGGAGGGCAGCAAGGCGTTCGCCAAGGACGTGATGGCCGCGGCCGGGGTGCCGACGGCCGCTGCCCGACTCTGCCTCACCGCGGACGAGGTCGTCGCCGCCCTGGACGAGCTCGGATCGCCGTACGTGGTCAAGGACGACGGGCTGGCGGCCGGCAAGGGCGTGGTGGTCACCACCGACCGGCAGGTTGCCGTCGACCACGCAGCCGCGTGCGGCAGGGTGCTGATCGAGGAGTACCTGGACGGCCCTGAGGTGAGCTTGTTCGCCGTCACGGACGGCACCACGGTGGTCCCCCTCCAGCCGGCGCAGGACTTCAAGCGGGCGTACGACGACGACGCCGGTCCCAACACCGGCGGCATGGGCGCCTACACCCCGCTGCCCTGGGCACCGGCCGACCTGGTCGATGAGGTGCTGCGGACGGTCCTCCAGCCCACGGTGGACGAGCTGGCTCGCCGGGGGACCCCCTTCAGCGGCCTGCTCTACGCCGGGCTCGCGCTCACCGGCCGCGGCGTGCGGGTGATCGAGTTCAACGCGCGCTTCGGTGACCCCGAGACCCAGCCGCTGCTGGCGCGGCTTCGAACCCCGCTCGGGGGCCTGCTGCATGCGGCGGCCCTCGGTGCGCTGGACCAGCACCCGCCCCTGGAGTGGGCGGACGGCTCGGCGGTGGCTGTGGTCCTGGCTGCGGAGAACTACCCCGGCGACCCGGTGACCGGAGGAGTGATCGGCGGTCTCGACACCGAGGCCGCCGACGGCACCATGATCATCCACGCGGGCACCGGCCTCGATGAGCAGGGCCGGGTGATCAGCAGCGGCGGACGGGTGCTGGCGGTGGTCGGCACGGGCGAGGAGCTGACCACGGCCCGTCACGCCGCGTACGCGACGATCGCGCAGCTCGAGCTGTCAGGGTCCTTCTACCGTACGGATATCGCCCGGAGGGCGGCTGATGAGGAGGCCCGGAGGGCGGCTGATGAGGAGGCCCGGAGGGCGGCTGATGAGGAGGCCCGGGGGGCGGCTGCTGATGAGGAGGCCCGGAGGGCGGTTGATGACGAGAAGAGAGCAGTGAAGCAGTGAGCGTGCCCAACGTCCTGGCCAACCGGTACGCCTCCGAGGCGATGCGCACGGTGTGGAGCCCGGAGAACAAGATCATCGCGGAGCGGCGGCTGTGGATCGCCGTGCTGGCCGCGCAGCGGGATCTCGGCGTGGACTTCGGCGGCGACGACCCGACGGTGGTGATCGAGGCCTACACAGCGCAGGTCGACCGTGTCGATCTCGCGAGCATCGCGGCTCGCGAGAAGATCACCAAGCACGACGTCAAGGCACGGATCGAGGAGTTCAACGCGCTGGCCGGCTTCGAGCACGTGCACAAGGGGATGACCAGCCGGGACCTCACCGAGAACGTCGAGCAGCTGCAGATCGTCTCCTCCTTGATGATCATCCGGGATCGTCTGGTCGCGTCGCTGACCCAGCTCGCACGACTGGCCATGGCGTACGCCGACCAGCCGATCGCCGGACGTTCGCACAACGTCGCGGCGCAGATCACCACGCTGGGCAAGCGGTTCGCCACCGCGGCCGACGAGCAGCTGATCGCCTACCGGCGGATCGACGAGCTGATCGCGCGCTACCCGCTGCGGGGCATCAAGGGCCCGGTCGGCACCGGTCAGGACATGCTCGATCTGCTGGGCGGCGACGACAGCAAGCTGGCGGAGCTGGAGCGGCTGGTGGCCGCCCACCTGGGGGTGGCCACGATCCTGACCAGCACCGGCCAGGTCTACCCGCGCTCCCTCGACTTCGACGTGGTGACCGCCCTTGCCCAGGCCGCCGCGGCCCCGTCGAACGTGGCCACGAGCATCCGGCTGATGGCCGGGCACGAGCTGGTCACCGAGGGGTTCCGGCCGGGTCAGGTCGGCTCCAGTGCCATGCCCCACAAGATGAACACCCGCTCCTGCGAGCGGGTGAACGGACTGGCGGTGATCACTCGCGGCTACGTGTCGATGGTCGGCGAGCTGGCCGGTGACCAGTGGAACGAGGGCGACGTGTCCTGCTCGGTGGTCCGCCGGGTGGCCCTGCCCGATGCCTTCTACGCCCTGGACGGGCTGTTCGAGACGTTCCTCACGGTGCTCGGCGATTTCGGCGCCTTCCCGGCCGTGATCGAGAACGAGCTGCAGCGCTATCTGCCGTTCCTCACCACCACCAAGGTCCTGATGGCTGCGGTCCGCAAGGGAGTGGGCCGGGAGACCGCCCACGAGGCGATCAAGGAGCACGCCGTCAGCGTCGCCCTCGCGATGCGCGAACGTGGCCTAGCCCGCAACGACCTGTTCGACCGGTTGGCCCGCGACGATCGGCTCGGGCTGACGCAGGCCGAGCTCGACGCGTTGGTCACCGAACCGTTGACCATGGCCGGCACCGCGCAGGCCCAGGTGGCCTCGCTCGTCGGGCAGGTGGAGAAGATCGCGGCGCAGCATCCCGAGGCGGCGGTCTACGTGCCCGGCGACGTCTTGTGAGCGGTCCGGGATGGTGAGCGATCCCGGCGAGAACGAGCTCGGCCGGCGATTCGTCGGGCGAGTGGCGGTGGTCACCGGGGCCGGCCACGGCATCGGCCGAGCGGTCGCCGAGCGGCTCGCCGCCGAGGGAGCCCGGCTCGTGCTCGGCGATCTCGACGAGCGGGCCGCCACGGACATCGCGTCGGGTCTGACACCGGCCGAGGCAGTGGCGACGCACTGCGACGTCCACCTCACCGCGTCCGTGAACGCCTGCATCGACCTCGCCGTCCAGCGGTTCGGCCGGCTCGACGTGCTTGTCAACGTCGCCGGCGGCTCCATCGCCATGCCGGCCTTCGAGGACATGGGCGACGACGCCTGGAACGAGATGCTGGATCTGAACCTGACCGGCGCGATGCGCTGCATCCGGGCCGCCCTGCCGCACCTGCGGCAGCAGCAGGGCGCGGCGATCGTGTCGATCAGCTCGGTGAACGGCCTGGCCGCCTTCGGGGAGGTGGCCTACTCCTCGGCGAAGGCCGGGCTGAGCCTCCTGACCCGGAACCTCGCGGTCACGTTGGGACCCGAGGGCATCCGCATCAACGCGGTCGCCCCGGGCACCGTGCGGACCACGGGTCTGGGACGGCCAGGACGGTGGCGCCGACCGCCTGCGTCCGCTCTACCCACTCGGCCGGGTCGGTGAGCCGAGCGACATCGCCGCCGCCGTGGCGTTCCTCGCCTCCGACGACGCGTCCTGGATCACCGGCGTGACCCTCCCAGTCGACGGTGGCGCCCTCGCCGGCCCCGCCCAGCTGATGCCCCTCCTCGAATCCTGAACCCGGCTGGACTTCGCTGGGGTTTGAACCCGAGCGGAGTCGGGGGTGGGTCCAGGGACTGGACTCCGCTGGTGTTGCAGCACCCGCGGAGTCGGTAACCAGAGCCCCCGGCTGGACTTCGCTGGGGTTGAACCCGAGCGGAGTCGGGTGGTGAGTCCAGGGACTGGACTCCGCTGGTGTTGCAGCACCCGCGGAGTCGGTGGCCCGCCCGCCGACACGCCGCCGGGGGCAGTCGACGCGCGGGGATCGTTGACCGAGGGTGAACGCCGATCTAGGGTCTCGCGATTGTGCGTACCTACCTCCAGCTCGCGGCCGCGGGCTTCCACCGGTACAGCACCTACCGGATGGCGATCGCCGCCGGAGTGATCACGCAGTCGGTGTTCGGCTTCATCCGGGTCGGCGTGATGTTCGCCGCCGTCGCGGCCGCCGGCGGTGAGCTCGCCGGCTACGACCGGCAGCAGGCATCGACGTACGTGTGGCTGGGGCAGGCTCTGCTGGCCCCCGTCGCCCTGTTCGGCTGGACCGAGCTCGCCGACCGGATCAAGACCGGGGACATCGCCGTCGACCTGGCCCGACCGGTGGACGTGCAGCTGTCCTGGTGGGCCGCCGACCTGGGACGCGCGGCCTTCCAGCTGCTGACCCGTGGGCTGGCCCCGTTGCTGATCGGGGCGGTCACCGTCGGACTGGCGCTGCCGGGGTCCTGGACGGCGTACCCGCTCGGTCTGGTCAGTGTCCTGCTCGCCGTCTCGCTCAGCTTCGTGATCCGGTTCGGGGTGAACCTGATCGCCTTCTGGACCATCGACATCCGCGGCTTCATCGGCCTCTACCTGGTGATCGTCGCCCCCTTCAGCGGCCTCTACGTCCCCGTGCACCTGTTCCCGGACTGGCTGCGGGCGATCGCGTACGCCACTCCGTTCCCGTCCCTGCTCCAGTTCCCGATCGACGTGCTCAGCGGGCGCGTGCTCGGCGTCGACGCGGTGCTGGTGGTCGCGATGCAGGCGGGCTGGCTCATCCTCCTGGTCGCCCTCACCCGGGTGATGACGGCGCGCGCCGCCCTCCGCCTGGTGGTGCAGGGTGGCTGACCTCGTCCGGCCGGCGCCCGGGATCAGCCGTCGCGCCTCGATGAAGGTCCTGCTCGGCTCCCGCATCCGCAGCCAGACCACCTACCGGACCAGCTTCTGGCTGACGGTCGCGACCTCGGTCGGGGTCGGACTGATCGAGTTCATCGAGATCTACGTGATCTTGACCAACGTCCCGGTGTTCGGCGGGCTCACCTTCGCCCAGGCGGCGCTGGTCTTCGCCCTGGCGAACATGGGGTTCTCCCTCGCCGACATGGTGTTCGGCCAGTTCGACTCGATGCCGTCCCATCTGCGGTTGGGTCGGCTGGAGGTGATGCTGGTCCGCCCGCTGCCGTTGATCCTGCAGTTCGTCACCGCCGACTTCCAGCTGCGCCGCCTCGGCCGGGTGGCCGTCGGACTGGTGATCTTGGTCCTGGCGCTCGGCTACCTCGATCTGACCCCGACCCCGGCCGTCGTCTACCTCTTGATCATCACCCCGTTCGTCGGCGGAGCCATCTACGGCGCCCTGTTCGTGATGGCCGGGGGCGTGCAGTTCTTCGTCATCGACGGTGCCGAGTTCACCTCCGCCTTCGTGTACGGCGGCTCGTACGCGGGCCAGCTGCCCGGCAGCGTGCTGCTCGAGCCGGTGCGCATCCTCTTCACCTTCGTCATCCCGGCCACCGCCACCGCGTACCTGCCGGCCTTGATCATCCTGGGGCTGCCCGGACCGGCCTTCCTGCCGGCCTGGCTGGGCTGGTTCGCGCCGTTGTTCGCGGTCTGGGCCTGGGTGCTGGCCCTGCTGGCCTGGCGCTCGGGCATCCGCAAGTTCACCGGAGCAGGAGGCTGATCATGACCGACACAGCACGCACCCCAGCGTCCGAGCCGATCGTGGAGTTCACCGACCTGCGGCGGTCCTTCGTCGTACGCCAGAAGGCCGGCCGGGTCCGCCGGACCAAGAAGACCGTGCACGCGGTGGACGGCGTCAGCGTCCGGATCGGTGCGGGCGAGGCGTGCGGCTACATCGGGGCGAACGGGGCCGGCAAGTCGACCACCATCAAGATGATCACCGGGATCCTGGTGCCGACCTCCGGCACCGTGCGCACCTGCGGTCTCGACCCGGTCCCGCAGCGCCGCACCCTCGCGCGCGAGATCGGCGTGGTGTTCGGCCAGCGCAGCCAGCTCTGGTGGGACCTGCCGCTGCGCGACTCGTTCACCATCCTGGCCGCCATCCACCGGCTCGATCCCGGCGCGGCCCGGGACCGTACGGCACGGTTGGTGGACGGACTCGGCATCGGCGATCAGCTCGACACCCCCGTACGCCAGCTGTCCCTGGGCGAGCGGATGCGCGGTGAGGTGGCCGCGGCCCTGGTGCACAGCCCGCGGCTGCTGGTGCTGGACGAGCCGACGATCGGCCTCGACATGATCAGCAAGGAGCGGCTGCGGCACTTCCTGATCACCGAGCGGGCCGAGCGGGGCACCACCTTGCTGCTGACCACCCACGACATGAGCGACATCGAGCGTCTGTGCGAGCGCGTGCTCGTCGTCGACCACGGCCGACTGGTCTACGACGGCACCCTGCCCGGGCTGGCTCAACGGGTGGCGCTGCAAAGGGTGCTGGTGGTCGATCTCTGGGAGCCCAGACCGCCCCTGCAGCTGAGTGAGGCCACTCACCTCGGCAGTGAGGGCGACGGCGTACGCCAGCGGCTCGCCTTCTCGCCCCACGACACCACCGCGGCCAGGGTGCTGGCCGAGGTGTCGGCCCAGGTCGAGGTGCGTGACCTCACGCTGGAGGAGCCGGCCATCGAGGACATCGTCCGGACCCTCTACCACTCGAGCGAGGCGTGAGCGCTAGATGACCTCGATCGGGCACCGCAAACCGGGAGCTCGCCCGAGCCGTCGATCGGTGATGAGCAACGGCACGTCGAGTGACTCGGCCAGAGCGACATGAGTGGCGTCGTAGCCGGACAGGTTGTGCCGAAGCGCCCACATCCGGTCGACCAGGTGGGTGACTGGCCGGCGTCGGATGATGAGCTGCCGGAACGCGGCGAACGCGACATCGCCCTGGTGCTGGTCCAAGCTCCCACTGGTGACGAGACGGCGCAGCACGTGGGTCACCTCGCTGTCGATGAGGTGCGGCGCCGTCAAGGACTGCTCGGCCGACGTTGGGCGCAGATCCGCCAGCAGGAGCTTGACGACCGCCCCCGCGCTACCCGCTCCTGCATGCATACTGCACCCATCGTTCGACCCGGTCAGGCGCGGATGGTCACCGACTTCTCCACGGTGGTCCCGTTGGTCCGCGGGAACAGGTCGGCCAGCGAGAACGACGCGTGGAGGTGAGCGGTGATGTCGGTGGTTCCGGCGCCCTCGCCGTGGTAGCCCACCTCGAACTCGATGGCCTCGCCGGGCTCGAGCACGTCGTTCGGCTCGAGCCCGCTGCTGGCCTGGGGGAAGAACACGAACATCTCACCCACAAGCGCATCGCTGGGCAGGCGCGGGTCGGCCCGGTCACCGGTGGCCCGCGCCTCGAGCGTGGTGGCCACCGCCGCGCTGAGAGTGATCACGGCGGGCGAGTCCACCTGCAGGTGCACGGTGACGTCCTGCAGGGATATGCCGCGAGGGCGGGCGGCGTTGACGAGCCGGACCGTGAAGGTCCCGTCGTCCCCTCGACCCAGGTTCCTGGTCACCTGGTTGATGCGTACCTCCACCTCGGTCCGGAGGTAGTCGGCGGTGGCGCCGGCGAGGTCGGTGAGGCTGATGGTCGCGGTGGTCATGACAGTGCTCCTTCGAGAGGGGTGGAGGTGGTGTGGGTGTGAGGTTCTGAGGCATCGAGCGCACCGAGCAGCGCGGCGCGCCCCGGACGGTCGGGTGGGTACGGTGACGATCCGAACCACGGTCCGACCCGCTTCCTGATCTCGGCGTCGGCGAAGACCTCGGCCGGCAGGGCCAGCAGGGAGGCGATCCGCGTCTGAGCCCGCAGCAGCACGGGATCCGCCGATGCTCCGGCGGCCAGGGCGGCGCTGCCCGCCCAGGCCGGGTCCTCGGTGCGGTACGCCCGCCCGGCGGCCTCGGCCGCCATCTGAGCGACGCGGTGCCGACCGAAGCCGATGGTGGCCTGCAGGTAGGGCACCACCCGCTCCCGCAGCAGCGCCGCGTACCCGATCGCGACCGCGCGCGAGCCATCGGAGCCGTGGTCCGCGACCGCGTCGCGGAGAGCGGCGGCCTGCATCGCGCCGAGACTCAGGCCGCGGCCCAGGAACGGGCTGGTGGTGGCCCAGGCGTCCCCGACGGCCACCAGACCGTCGACCGCCGGGACACCACCCGGGGCGTAGGCCCGCACGATGTCCTGCAGGCCGGCCAACGGGCGTACGTCGTCGAGCGGTGTCCCGGCCAGCCAGCGCTCGTCGACCCCGCTGGCCCGCAGCGCGGCCTCCCAGCTGGAGGACTCGCGCAGCCGACGGGTCGCCGAGTCCGTGGAGCTGACGATCATCGCCAGCCCCCAGGTGTCGTTGTCGGCGGGCAGGGTCAGGACCGCGTACGACGGGTGGTGCGTCAGCGCCCCGCCGGTTCCCGTCGGCGGCCCGTCGGGGGAGCGGTGGTGCCGCGTGTAGTAGCTCAGGCCGACGGTCGCCCGTTCCTCGACCGGGGCCAGTCCCAGCGGCGCCAACCACCCCGGCACCGGGGTGCGGTGTCCGGTCGCATCGACCACCAGATCGGCCTCGATCACCTCGGGTCCGACCCGGACGCCGACGACCTGCCTGCTCCCGCGGGCTCCGGGTGCCGTCGCCAGTCCGGTGACCCGCTCCCCGCGGCGTACGGTCAGACCCGCCTCGCCGGCCGCCGACGCGGCCAGAGCCGCCTCGATCACCGGCCGGCGAGCGGTCACGGTGTCGAACTGCTCGTCGCCGTCCTGGCGCCCGCCGGTGGTGGAGTCGGGATGCAGATGCAGCTGGTTCATCGCCCGACCACCCAGCGCGAGCAGGGCGTCGCCGACGTCGGGCAGCTCCTCCTCCATCAGCCGGTACCAGCGCGGGAGGGCGATGTGCACCTGCCGGAACTGGTTCACCCCGGGCCGGCTCCAGTCGGTCCATGCCTCGTCCGCAGTGGTGCCCGGTGTCGCGGTGTCCCGGTCCAGGACCGTGACGGCGAACCCGGCGCGGGCCAGCAGCAGGCCGGTGGTCAGGCCGGTGGGACCGGCCCCGAGCACCAGGATGTCGCGGACAGATCGGGGACCGAGACCCCGGGTGCTGCTGTCGATCCGGTTCATGGCGCCTCCTTCGTGGCGTCGCCATCGTCCGGCGATCGGCCGCTCATCTACCAGGTCACTCGGTGCTCACTTCCTGCCCGATCTGAGGACTCCGTGGGTGCTGCAGCACCGGCGAAGACGCTCCGTTCAGGTCCGGCGCGGACTGCCGGGATCGATTTCGATGGCCCACAGCACCTCGACCAGACGGTCGGTGGCCTGGGCGAGATGACGCCGGTAGGTGCTGAACGGCAGGTCCAGCAGCTCGGCAGCGGTCTCCTGGGAGGGCGCGCCGACCACGAAGGTCCGTTCCAGCACCCGGCGGTGCTCGGCGCCCCCGCGTTCCCGGGCCAGCTCGGTGATCGCGGTCCGGAGCGTCTCCCCCAGCGCGGCCGGCGGGTCGTTCGCGCCGGGCGGCACCAGGCCGCTGGTCAACAGCTCGGAGCCGTCGAGACCGCCGGCTCGCGTCAACCGGCGCAGGGCGCTCCGGACTGCGGCGTCGAACGCGGTGCGGGTCAAGGGCAGTGGTCGTAGCAGCGCCGCCGGCGGCGGACCGAGTTCCCCGGTCAGCTCTCGGGTCGCCATCATCTCGAAGAACGCCGACGCGGGGAACTGTCGTCGGTCCCAACCGAAGAGCACGACCGGGTGCGCGTCCGACTCCAGCTCCATCATCCGGACCAGTCCGAGGTAGTCGAAGTACGGTCCGTAGTGCCGACTGCCGAAGCTGGAGATGAAGGTCCACGCGGCCGGGGTGGTGGCCCACTCGAGGATGCAGGACACCCCGTTCACCAGCAGCTGGAGCGGGTCGCCCTGATAGCTGGAGCTGGCGCCGGAGAACCGGTTGACGTTCACCCGCTCGCCGGGCCGCAGAGGACCCCGGTCGGTCACCAAGCGCCAGATCGCCGCCGCTACCGGATCGTCGACCATCAGGTCGTCGGGGCCGGGGAGATAGATCTGCAGAGCGAATGCCGCCGTCCCCGTGTCGGCTCGTACGTGGTACGCGCTGCGGGGCTGCGCAGCCAGCCAACGCCGGGCCAGCGCCGCCGAGAACTGGCCCTCCTGAGCGGCGATCAGGGCGAGGATCTCCTCCCGTTCGGCCGGGCCGGCGCGCGGCACGCTCAGCTGACCGCGGTCGCGGAGCAACGAGGTCTGGGCCGCCAGCGGTGTCTTGCGGTGCAGCAACAAGACCTCGGCGGCTGCCCGGTCAGGGTGCGGTTCGGTCGCGTTGGTCAGCTGGTCCAGGAAGTAGCCGCGGACGTCCCGGTGCAGCTGGGCGTACGCCGTCGGCGAGCGGTGCGCCAGCTCCGCCTCGAACAGCTCCCGTACGACGTCGTGCACGAACAGACCGAGGGCTCCCCGCCGGACGTACGGTCGTGACTCCAACCAGGCCCAGATCTCCGGCGCCCGCGGCCCGACCATCCGGGCGAGCAGGTCCTGGGTGGTGCGGGTGGCGTGTGCACAGGTGGCCAGCCCGGTCCGGTGCGCCTCGTCGGGTACGTCGTCCAGGATCAGGGCGCACAGCTGACCGACGGCGTCAGGGGCGTCCGACAGCCGGTCCGGTCGGCGCCCGGAACGGTCCACCTCGGCCAGCATGGCCAGGGCCAGCGGATAACCCCGCCCGAGCTGTGCGAGCCGGTCGACCTGGTCGGTCACGCCGAGGCCGAGCAGCAGATCGCGACTGTCCGGATCGTCCAGCTCGTCGAGCCGGTGCACGCTGACCAGGCGACGCCAGCCCGGGTCCAGCCACCAGGCTGCCGCTGGCGCCTCCCGGCCCGCCACGACCGTCACCGCTCCGGCGGGACGCGCCGGGAGGAACTCGGTCCGGAACCATCGGTCGAGTGGCGACAGGAGCTCGTAGCCGTCCACCAGCAGGACGGCTGCCGGGTCATCGACCATCCGTTGTCGAACGGCGGCGAGCACGGCCGCGGGGGAGCACTCGACATCACGACCGTCGAGGTAGGCCACCTGGCGACCGCCGCCCCGGGTGAGTCGCGCCATCGCGTCCAGCAGGGTGGTCTTGCCGATCCCGCCGGGTCCGTGGACGAACATCACCCGGACGTCCGAGCTCCCGGCCAGCGCGGCGGAGAGCAGGTCGAGCTCGACACCGCGACCGACGAAACCGTCGTCCCGGGCCGCGCGAAGACGACCGGCGAGCCGGTCGCCCGCGGGTTCTCTCGGGGGTGCGTGAGCCGTCCCGCGCTCGGGAGCCACCACGCCGTCAGGCTAGGCCCGCCGCCCGGGGGTGTCGAGGTCTTTGCCGACCGGCGACGGCTGTCCGGGACCGGCGACGCTGTCCGGGGACACCGACGTGGACCGTGGACCAGCCGGCGTCGGTCCGGTTCAGTGTGCCGTCACCGAGCGCACGAAGGCGGCGAGCTCGGCCGCCATCGGCGCGGGCTCCCAGGAGTGCATCGCCCCGGGCATCTCCTTCTCGATGCCGTCCGGGACGGTGGCCACGATCATCCGGGCCCCGATCGGCATCTCGTCGAAGGTCTCGGTGCCGTACATGGCCAGCACCGGCACCTCGATGCTGGTGAGGGATCCCGAAGCCAGTTCGGCGGTCGCCCAGGCCAGCGACTGGGCGTCGGCCCGGGTGCTGACGACGCCGGCCGCGATCAGCGGCCACTCCGGTGAGGCCTCGGCACCGGCCAGCCACTCCGGGGGCATGTCCTTCATGTAGTGCCGTTGCGCCCCCTCGGTGTCGCCGGCGTCGATCAGCCGCTCGATCTCGTCGGCCCAGGCCCGGGTGTCCTCGGCGTCGGTGGCGACCGGCGCCTCCCACAGGGCGAGTCCGGCCACGGGCAGACCGGCTGCCGCGGCGCGCAGGGCCAGCGAACATCCCGAGGAGTGACCGCAGAGGACGGCGCGTCCGCCGGCCACCTCGATCGCCGCCGCGATGGCCTCCATCTCGCGGTCCAGATCCAGGACGCCATCGGCTGTGCTCTCCCCACGGCCGAGGCGGTCGAAGACCACCGCGGTGACCCCCAGGGCGGCGGCACGCTCGGCGGTCTCGGTGGTGATCGGGTCGACCGCCCGGAAGGGCCCGGCGCCGGCGATGAACACCAGACCCGGCCCGCTCCCGTACCGGTCGTAGGCGACGCGATCTCCGCGGGTGGTGCTGGTGAAGTCCGTCATGGTGTCCTCCGGGCTGTGTTCAGGTAGGGGATGTTTTCGTACTGGCGAGTTCCTTTTCTTGAAACTAGACTGCTGAGTCTGAAGTGTCAACAGGAGGTTCGCGATGACTGACGGCCTGCGACCGAGCTCGCTGCGGAAGCGCTCGGCCATCCTCGAAGCCGCCGAGCAGGTGTTCCTCCGA
Organism: uncultured Actinomycetota bacterium; assembly: GCA_963794405.1. Lineage (GTDB taxonomy): Bacteria > Actinomycetota > Actinomycetes > Propionibacteriales > Propionibacteriaceae > Microlunatus. Next base: position 120,812 of record CAWCDP010000008.1, on the reverse strand, counting down.
GACGGTTACCCGGGCGCCAACATGGACGAGCTGACGTCGCTGTCGGGGGTCTCCAAGCAGACGGTGTACGCGCACTTCGGCAGCAAGGAGGGCCTCTTCGTCGAGCTCGTGGAGAGCATGACCCGCGGAGCCGGCGACGGCGTCCACACCGACGATCTGCCCGATCCGTCCTCGGTCGCCGATCTGCGTGCGGCGCTCGCCGACTACGCCGTACGCCAGCTGACCGCCGTGATGCACCCGCGGATCCTGCGGCTGCGACGCCTGGTGATCGGGGAGGAGGCGAGGTTTCCCCAGCTCGCCCTAGTGCTCTGGGAGCACGGCCCGCAGCGAGCCGTCGAAGCGCTGGCGGGCCACATCGCCCGCCTGAGCGACCACGGCTGGTTGGACACGACGGACCCGCGAGCGGCGGCCAGCACTCTGAACTGGCTGGTGATGGGGGAGCCGGTCAACAAGGCGATGCTGCTGGGCGACGGTGACCTGCCCGACACCGCCACCATCCGGACGCACTGCGAGGAGGCGGTACGCATCTTCCTGGCCGCGTTCGGAACCGCCGGTCCGACCGGCTGACCGCGTCGTTCTCAGCTCGACCCGCCTCGATCGCCTGCGACACGCCGCGCGGCGTCCAGGTCGAGCTGAGTTCGACGCAGAGTGCCCGGGCGCAAACGACTCGCGCCCCCCGCCGGAGAGGCGAGGGGCGCGATCGAGGGGTGCGAATCAGCTGATCGGGATCAGTAGACCGAGCGCTTGCGCTCGTCCGGGATGAGCAGCCAGCCGGCCAGGTAGATCAGGATCTGCGGGCCGGGGAGCAGCATGCTGAGCACGAAGATGAGGCGGACGACGTTGCTGGACAGTCCGAAACGGCGGGCGATGCCCGAGCACACCCCCGCGATGACTCGGTCATTGGACGGACGGGCGAGGCTGGCCATGGTGGCTGATCCTTCTTCCTGGTCGAGAGGCGCACCCGGACGGGTACGGATTCCACCATGCCCGTCGCCGGGGCGGAAAGCACGGGTTCGCCCCCGAGATGAGGGTCGGATCAGGGTGGGTCCCGGGGCGCCGACAGTCGAGCGGATGCCCAGCCCCCGGCGTCCGGCGGACTTGATCCGGGTCGAGGGCTGGCAGGATGATCCGCGTGACGTCGCCCACCTCGGCCCGCTTCGCCGACTCCCTCGGTCTGCCGCTGCTGCACCGTGGCAAGGTCCGCGAGCTGTACGCGTACGACGACCGGCTGCTGATGGTCGCCACCGACCAGATCTCGGCTTTCGACTTCGTGCTGGAGAGCCTGATCCCCGACAAGGGCGCTGTGCTGACCCAGCTGTCGCAGTGGTGGTTCGGCCGCCTCGGCGACCTGGTCGACAACCACGTGATCTCCACCGACGTGCCGGAGGCCGTACGCGGCAGAGCCGTCATCTGCGAGCGGCTGGAGATGATTCCCGTGGAGTGCGTGGCGCGGGGCTATCTGACCGGGTCCGGTTGGCTGGAGTATCAGCAGACGCAGTCGGTGTGCGGAGTTCAGCTGCCGGCGGGTCTGCACGACGGGTCGCGGCTGGACGAGCCGATCTTCACCCCGGCGACCAAGGCGGCCCTGGGCGAGCACGACGAGAACGTGTCGTACGACGTGGTGGTCGAGCAGGTCGGCGCCGAGGTGGCCGAGCGGATCCGGGACCTGACCCTGGCGGTGTACGCGACGGCGGAGGGGATGGCCCGTGACCGGGGGATCCTGCTCGCCGACACCAAGCTCGAGTTCGGTCGCCGACCCGACGGCACCATCGTGCTGGCCGACGAGGTGCTGACCCCGGACTCGTCCCGCTTCTGGGACGCCGACGCCTGGGAGCGCGGTGTGCTGGACTCCTACGACAAGCAGTACGTGCGCAACTGGCTGCTGCGTGAGTCGGGCTGGGACCGGCAGGGCGACGACGCACCGCCCGCGCTGCCGGACGAGGTCGTGGCCGCCACGCGCGAGCGCTACCTGCAGGCGTACGAGCGGCTGACCGGAACCCCGTTCACCGGCTGAGGTTCAGCGGCCGCAGGTGACGGTGACGCCGTTGACGTCGTGCACGCCGGGGCCGAGCTGGGCGCACTGACTCATCACCGCCGTGATCGCGACGACCGAGACGATGCCGATGATGATGGCGACGATCGTGCTGAGGATCCCCACGATGATGCCGATCAGGGCCGGCGTGTTCTTGAAGCCCGCCTTCTTCGACTTTCGCAGGGCCACGATGCTGATGATCAGGCCGATGATCGCGGTGAAGAAGGACAGCACCAGCCCGATGATGCCGAGCGTCTTGCCTGGGTCATCGGCGGGCGGCGCTGCATAGGCCTGCTGCCCGTAGCCCTGTTGCCCGTACCCCTGTTGCCCAGATCCCTGCTGCGGGTAGTTCTGGGGCGGGTAGCCCGGCTGGGGCTGCCCCTGCTGTTCGTAGCCCTGCTGTGGTCCGCCCTGCTGTTCGTAGCCCTGCTGTGGTCCGCCCTGCTGTGGTCCGCCCTGCTGTGGATAGCCCTGTTGCGGATAGCCCTGCTGGGGGCCCTGCGAGGGATCGCTCGGTGGCGGACGGTCGCCGGGCGGGGGGATCTGGGGATCGGACATGGGGACTCCTCGGCCGGGAAGGGATCGATCCAGGCTCATCGTCCCAGCGTGATCGACGCTCCGCTACCAGGTCTGACAGGTCCATCGGTCATCGTGACCGCATCGTGACGCCGCGGCTCGCGGGAGAGATCGGGCGGTGGGACCTTAGTAGGATCGCCGCCATGGCGCGAGTGGTGGTCGACGTGATGCCCAAACCCGAGATCCTCGATCCGCAGGGCAAGGCGGTGACGGGAGCGCTGGGTCGGCTCGGCTACAGCGGGCTCACCGTGCGGCAGGGCAAGCGGTTCGAGGTCGAGGTCGACGGTGAGATCACCGAGGATCGACTCGCCGAGGTCCGCGACGCCGCCGAGAAGCTGTTCGCCAACACCGTGATCGAGACCTTCGACGTCCGGGTAGACGACTCCGGAGACCGCGCCTGATGGCTCCCCGGATCGGCGTCGTCACCTTCCCCGGTTCTCTCGACGACCACGACGCCCTGCGCGCCGTGCGGCTGAGCGGCGCCGAAGCCGTGCCGCTCTGGCACGGCAGCGACTCGCTCGACGGCGTCGACGCCGTCATCCTGCCGGGTGGCTTCTCCTACGGGGACTATCTCCGCTGCGGGGCGATCGCCCGGTTCGCCCCCGTGATGGGCGAGGTGATCCGGGCCGCCGGCGCGGGGATGCCGGTGCTCGGGATCTGCAACGGCTTCCAGGTCCTCTGTGAGGCCCACCTGCTGCCGGGCGCCCTGATCCGCAACGAGCGCCAGACGTTCGTCTGTCGGGACCAGCGGCTGCGGGTGGAGTCGGTGGACACGGTGTGGTCGTCGGACTTCGCGGCGGACCAGGAGATCACCATCGTGCTCAAGAACGGCGAGGGGCGCTACGTGGCCGACGCCGAGACCGTTGCTCGACTGGAGGGGGAGGGTCGGGTGGTCTTCCGCTACCTCGACAATCCCAACGGCTCCCTCAACGACATCGCCGGGATCTGCAACGAGCGGGGCAACGTGGTCGGCCTGATGCCGCACCCCGAGCACAACGTCGAGGCCCTCACCTCGCCCAGCCTGGACGGGCGGCCGTTCTTCACCAGCGTGCAGAGCTTCCTCACCGCGGTGGTCTGAGGCAGCCACGAGTTGTGTGAAGGATCCGACGCGACTGCGCGCCGGATCCTTCACGGAGTGATCGGTGGCACGAGGCCCGGCCTCGCCCCGGTAGCGTTGCAGCGTGGCCGACACCGTCGAGAACGCAGCTTCCACTCCCGATCAGCCGCAGCCCTGGGCCGAGCTCGGGCTGAAGGAGGACGAGTACCTCCGCATCCGCGAGATCCTCGGCCGCCGTCCCACCGGTGCGGAGCTGGCCATGTACTCGGTGATGTGGTCCGAGCACTGCTCGTACAAGTCCTCCAAGGTGCACCTGCGCAAGTTCGGTGAGCTGACCCAGGAGACCCCGGTCGGCAAGCTGCTGGCCGGCATCGGCGAGAACGCCGGCGTGATCGACATCGGCCAGGGCTACGCCGTCACCTTCAAGGTCGAGTCCCACAACCACCCCTCCTACGTCGAGCCCTACCAGGGCGCGGCCACCGGGGTCGGCGGCATCGTCCGCGACATCCTGGCCATGGGCGCCCGCCCGATCGGGGTGATGGACCCCCTTCGTTTCGGCCCGCTGGACGCCCCCGACACCGCCCGGGTGCTGCCCGGAGTCGTCGCCGGGGTCGGCGGCTACGGCAACTGCCTCGGTCTGCCCAACATCGGCGGCGAGGTCGTCTTCGACGCCTCCTATGCGGGCAACCCGCTGGTCAACGCCCTCTGCATCGGCGTGCTGCGGCACGAGGACCTGCACCTGGCCAAGGCGACGGGAGCCGGCAACAAGGCGATCCTCTACGGTGCCGCGACCGGTGGCGACGGTATCGGTGGCGCCTCCATCCTGGCCTCGGAGACCTTCGAGGCCGACGGTCCGGCGAAGCGCCCGGCCGTCCAGGTCGGCGACCCGTTCATGGAGAAGCTGCTGATCGAGTGCACGCTCGAGCTGTTCGCTGCGAAGCTGATCACCGGCATCCAGGACTTCGGCGCGGCCGGCATCTCCTGCGCCACCTCCGAGCTGGCCGCGGCCGGCGACGGCGGCATGCACGTCGACCTCGATGTCGTACCGCTGCGGGACTCGACCCTGAGCCCCGAAGAGATCTTGATGAGTGAGTCCCAGGAACGGATGATGGCGATCGTCGAGCCGGGCGACGTCGACGCGTTCATGGCCATCTGCGCCAAGTGGGACGTGCTGGCCACCGTGGTCGGCGAGGTCACCGACGGCGAACGGTTGATCATCGACTGGCACGGGGAGACCATCGTCGACGTCGATCCCCGTACGGTCGCGCACGACGGCCCCGTCTACGAGCGGCCGTACGCGCGTCCGGACTGGCAGGACACGGTGCAGGCCGACGGGGTGGAGCGGCTCGCCCGACCCTCCGGCGGAGACGAGCTGTCCGAGACCCTGCTGCGGCTGGTCGGCTCGCCGAACCTGTGCGACAAGTCCTGGGTGACCGACCAGTACGACCGCTACGTGCGGGGTGATTCGGTGCTGGCGCAGCCCGAGGATGCCGGCATGCTCCGGATCGATGCCGACACCGGCCTCGGGGTCGCCCTGGCCACCGACTGCAACGGGCGGTTCGCCTACCTGGACCCTCGGGCCGGGGCCCAGCTGGCGCTCGCCGAGGCGTACCGGAACGTCGCCGTCAGCGGCGCCCAGCCGGTCGCGATCACCGACTGCCTGAACTTCGGCTCACCCGAGGACCCGGCTGCGCTGTGGCAGTTCACCGAGGCGATCGCCGGGCTGGTGGAGGGCTGCCAGGCGCTGGGCACCCCGGTGACGGGCGGCAACGTCAGCTTCTACAACCAGACCGGCGAGACGGCCATCCTGCCCACGCCGGTGGTCGGCGTGCTCGGGGTCATCGACGACGTGACGGCGCGGATCCCGATCGGGTTCGGTGGCGAGGGCGATGAGATCTGGCTGCTGGGGGACACCCGCGACGAGCTGGCGGGATCGGCCTGGGCCGACGTCGTGCACGGCCACCTGGGTGGGCTGCCGCCGTCGCTGGACCTCGCGCACGAGAAGCGCCTCGCCGGTCTGCTGGTGCGGGCGGCCCGCCGCGGGCTGCTCAGCAGTGCCCACGACCTGGCCGACGGCGGTCTGGCCCAGGCGCTGGTGGAGAGTGCGCTGCGCCGGGGAGTCGGGGCCACGGTGTCGCTCGGTGACCAGGACCCGTTCGTCGCCCTGTTCTCCGAGAGCACCGGGCGGGTGCTGGTCTCGCTGCCCGCGTCCCACGCGGCGGAGCTGGTCGAGCTGGCCGCCTCGTACGACGTCCCGGTCAGCCGGCTCGGCACGACCGGGGGAGACGCGCTCGAGGTCGAGGGTCAGTTCACCCTGTCCCTGGACGAGATCCGGACGACCTGGCAGGCCCCCATCCCCGCCGCGATGGCCGCCGCCGGCCACTGACCCGTCCAGAACCTCAACTCCGCTGGTGTTGCACCACCAGCGAAGTCGGGTTTTTAAATTTGGTTACGGGGCGCCCTGCTTGACCCGGTTCGCGTACACGGCCCGCAGGCGGTCGTTGTTCTCGTCACCGCCGGGGATGTTGGCCGAGATGAGGACCGGCACGGGCTGACCGGCCTCGATCAGCAGACCGCAGGCCTGCGTCACCAGCATCTGGGCGATCAGCGCGCTGGTCACGGTCGAGGTGGCCAGGATCGGTCCCTGGGGTGACCCGTCCGGAGCGTCGGGAAGCTCGAGCACCGCGTCGCCGAAGGCGCCACAGTTGTCGATCACCACATCGGCCAGCTCGAACAGCCGCTTCCCGCTGGGGTGCCGGGAGGTGATCTTGGTCGTGTGGTCCATCGAGGTGACCGCGATCAGCTTGTGACCGCGCTCGGCGACCAGGCGGGCCAGCTCGACGGTGGAACCGTTGCCGCCGGAGTTCGAGCAGATCACGAACACGTCCTCGGCCCGGATGTCGTGCACCTCGAGCAGCTGGGCGGCCAGGGTGTCGTCGCGCTCCAGGTGCGGGTCCATCACCTCGTCGACCGACTTCGGCCCGAAGAAGGCCAGGTCGGTGATGGCGATCTTGTTGGCCGGCACCAGGCCACCGGCGCGACCGGCGATCTCCATCGCGAACGAGCGGGAGTGACCCGTGCCGAAGACCTGGACCACCCCACCCTTGCCGACCGAGGTGGCCACCAGCTCGGCGGCGGCGGCGATCGCGTCCTGCTGGGTGGCCACCACCTGCGCGACGGCTTCGGACAGAACGGCGGCGGCGGTCTGCTGGTTGATCCGCTCGTGGCTCATGGGCTCCCCTGGTTGGTGACTTATTGACCCGATCGAGCTCGAGTCGGTGGGAATTCTATTCCTCGGACGCCCTACGCTCCCACCATGGACCTCGTTCAGGCCGTACGTGAGCAGTTGCCCGGAATTCGTACCGATCTCGACGCGCTCGTGGCCATCCCGTCCATCAGCGCGGACCCGGACCGGGCCGCCGACCTGCGACGCAGTGCCGAGACCGTCGCCGCCCTGCTGACCGCGGCCGGCTGCCCGGAGGTCGAGGTCGTCGGAGCCGGCGGTGGACCGGCTGTGCTCGGTCGCTATCCGGCCCCGCCCGGCATGCCGACGGTCTGCCTGTACGCCCACCACGACGTCCAGCCGACCGGTGACGAGTCGCAGTGGACGAGCCCGCCGTTCTTCGCCACCGAGCGCGGCGATCGGCTGTACGGCCGCGGGTCCAGCGACGACAAGGGCGGGTTCGCCGTCCACCTGGCCGCCCTGCGCGCCTTCGGCGGCAAGCCGCCGGTCGGCGTCACGGTGTTCGTCGAGGGGGAGGAGGAGATCGGCTCCCCGACCCTGGCCGCCATCCTGGCCGCCGAACGGGACCGGCTCGCCGCCGACGTCTACGTGATCGCTGACTCCGGCAACTGGGCCGTCGGCGAACCCGCGTTCACCACGACCCTGCGGGGCCTGGCCGACTGCGTGGTGGAGGTCCGCACCCTCGACCACGCGGTGCACTCCGGCGCGTACGGGGGCGTGGCGCCGGACGCGCTGACGGCGCTCTGCCGACTGCTGGCGACGCTGCACGACGACGAGGGCAACGTGGCCGTCGCCGGACTGCACCACGGCACCGGCCCGGAGCTGACCTATCCGCCCGACCGACTGCGTACGGAGTCAGGGGTGCTGGAGGGTGTGGACTACCTCGGCAGCGGGTCGGTGGTCGAGCGCCTTTGGCACCGTCCGGCGATCGCGGTGATCGCCCTCGACACCACCCCGATCGCGCGGGCGTCGAACACGCTCATCCCCAGCGCCAGGGCCAAGATCAGCCTGCGGGTGGCTCCCGGTGACGACGCCGGCCGCGCCCTGACCTGCCTCCGCGGGCACCTCGAGTCCCACGCGCCGTGGGGGGCTCAGGTGACGGTGACCGACGGGGACACGGGCGAGCCGGCGGAGATCCCCTTCGAGGGTCCGGTGGCCGACGCCGCCCGGGCTGCCTTCACCACCGCGTGGGGCCGGGAGCCGGTGCTGGTCGGTCAGGGCGGCTCGATCCCGCTGGTGGCGGAGTTCGCCGACGCCTTCCCCGGCGCGGCGATCCTGGTCACCGCCGTCGGTGACCCGGACTCGCGCCCGCACGGCATCGACGAGTCCCTGCATCTGGGCGACTTCGCCGCCGCCTGCGTGGCCGAGACCCTCTTCCTGCAATGCCTGGCCGACACCAGCACCACCAGCACCTCCTGACAGCCCGCCACCCCGCCGGACTGTCGGACTGTCACGGGCCCGACCGATCTTTTGTGCCGAAAGTAAGGACTATCGACGAAATCAGCACAAAAGTCGGTGAGGACGAGCCGCGGGGTGCACTGGTTAGGACCAGTAGGCGGTCTGGGCTGTCGTATTCCGTGGGGAAGATCATGTTCACGCGTCTGAATCGTGCCAGACCAGGGCAGACCAGTTAGGTACGATTGACCATGGACCTTCTCAGAAAGGTCCAGGCAATGGCGCCTCCATACGAACACTCTCGATGGAGGAGAACTCATGTTGGAGTCCTTCAATGCCGCCCGTGTGCGGCGCAGCAACGCACGTCACAGCCGGCTGGAGCGACAGCAGCTCCAGGCCGACCTGGCGAGCTTCACCTCGGACGCGGACCGCTTCGATCTCGAAGCCACCCTCGACCGCTACCCCGACCACCAGACGCTGGAGATCCGGCGGCTGCTGGCCCATCAGGCCGTCAGCTGACCTGACCTGACAGCACGGGAAGCGGATGTCGGCACCACCCGGCATCCGCTTCCCGCTGTCCCGGCCCTCGAGCGCCGACTTCTGCACCGAAGACCACACCAGGTGTGGATAGCGGTGCAAAAAAGGTGGGAGTCAGTCGCTGAGCAGGCCCCGATGGATGTCGGGGAGGCTCTGGAGCAGGCGCTCCTGCAGCTTCGTCCGTACGGACTCGGGGATCTCACCGAAGCAGCGCAGTCGGGTCAGCCCGCCGTCGGGATAGACGTCCAGACGCAGATGGGTGGCCAACCGGCGCTCGGCCACCAGGAACCGGTGCCGGGTGTCCACCAGCACCGGTGTCTTCGGCACCACGTCCCACCACGCGGATGCCGCGTCCAGTGAGCCGGCCGCGGCGTCGGCCATCTGCACCCGTACGGCTCCCGGCGCGTTGCCGATGAAGTAGGACGTGTCGATCTCGATCATGGTGGGCTCGCCCGGCACCCCGAGCGCGAAGACCGCCCAGTCGTTCCCCGGCCCGCGGCGGCGCGCGTTCTCCCAACCCTCGCCCATCAGGCGCGCCCGGCTGGGCAGGATCAGGTTGGTGGGGGAGGAGTAGAACGCGTCCGAGGTCTCCAGCAGCCGCCCGCCGTTCTCCAGCGCGATCAGATCGACCGTGCTGGTCAGGAACCGCGGGTCCAGGACGACCTCGCCGTGCACCCGGAACCGGGCCACGCCGCCGTCGGGATAGATCGTCAGCCGTACGTGGGTCCACCGACCCGGGTGGTCGACGGAGTAGAAGTTCTCCGTGTCGCCCTGGGCCGGCGACTTCGGCACCAGCGTCTCCCAGACGGCATCGTCCAGCTCCTCCGACGGGGGATAGCCCTCCACCGACGTCGCCTCCACAGACACGTACGGGGGGAAGTTGCCCTTGAAGAAGGCGGTGTCGACGACGACGCCGTGCACGATGCCCGGCACCCCCAACCGGACGACGGCCCAGTCGTGTCCGGGCACGCGCCGACGCCGGGTCTCCCAGCCGTCGTACACCTTGCCGGTGTGACCGAACTCGTCGGCCGCGTGCACGGCCGGCAACGGCATGATCAGGTTCTGGCGCGGCGCGAACAGCTCGTCGTTGGCGCTGACCACGCTCCCTGCGAGGTCGCGGGAGGCCAGGTCGGGGTAGCGGGTGAAGCTGGGCATGAGCGCCATTGTTCCCGCCCGCGCTCAGCCCCCGTCCCGGCGGCGGCCCCCGGCGCGCGATCGTTACATGCGGGTGCGAGGCTTTCGCCTGTGGCCGATGACAACACGCACGCCCAGACCATTGCGTACCCGGCGCCGGGAGCGAGACCTCGCCACCTCCGGGAACCTGCGCTCCCCCCGCACGTCATCGTGCTGTTCGGCGCGACCGGTGACCTCTCCCGCCGCAAGCTGATCCCGGGTCTGGCCCACCTCGCCCTGTCGGCGCTGGCGCCCGACATCCAGGTGGTGGGCACCTCGCTGGAGGAGATGTCCGACGAGCAGTTCCGCGCGTTCGCCAAGGAGTCGCTGGACCAGTTCAGCCACCGCGCCCTGACCACCGAGCAGTGGGAGGCGTTCGCCTCCCGACTCCGTTACGTGCCGCAGGGTCAGGGTTCGGAGGGGCTGGCCGCTGCGGTCGCCCTGGCGGAGGAGAAGCTGGGCGGCACCGCCCCGCGGCTGCACTACCTGAGCGTGCCACCGGCCGCCGCGCCCGCGGTGATCAAGATGATCAAGGACGCGAACCTGGTCGAGTTCTCCCGGGTGGTGATGGAGAAGCCGTTCGGCACTGACCTGCGGAGTGCTGTCGAGCTCAACGCCGGTCTGCACGAGACCTTCCGCGAGCGGCAGATCTTCCGGATCGACCACTTCCTGGGCAAGGAGGCGGCGCAGAACATCCTCGCGTTCCGCTTCGCCAACGGTCTGTTCGAGCCGATCTGGAACCGCAACTTCATCGACCACATCCAGATCGACATCCCCGAGACCCTCGGTCTGGACAAGCGCGCGATGTTCTACGAGTCGACCGGGGCGTACAAGGACATGGTGGTCACCCACCTGTTCCAGGTGCTCGCCTTCGTGGCGATGGAACCGCCGACCGCTCTGGAGCCGTTCGCCATCAGCGAGGAGAAGAACAAGGTCTTCCGGTCGCTGCTGCCGATCAACCCGCGCGATGTCGTCCGGGGTCAGTACGCCGGCTACCGGGATGAGCCCGGGGTGGCGCCGGACTCCGACACCGAGACCTTCATCGCGCTGCAGTGCGGGCTGGACAACTGGCGGTGGGCCGGGGTGCCGTTCTACCTGCGGACGGGCAAGCGCCTGGCCGAGGGACAGCGGATCATCTCGATCGCCTTCAAGGAGGCGCCGCGGAGCATGTTCCCGGCCAACTCCGGGGTCGGTTCCCAGGGGCCCGATCACCTCACCTTCGACCTGGCTGATGAGTCCAAGGTGTCGCTGTCCTTCTACGGCAAGCGACCCGGACCCGGGATGCGGATGGAGAAGCTCTCCATGCAGTACTCCACCAACGAGACCTCCTACGCCGCCGACGTGCTGGAGGCGTACGAGCGGTTGATCATGGACGCGATGCGCGACGACCACACCCTGTTCACCACGGCCGAGGGCATCGAGAGCCTGTGGGATCGCTCGATCCCGTTGCTGGAGGACCCGCCGCCGGTGAAGTCCTACCCGCAGGGCAGCTGGGGGCCGAACTCGATCCACCAGCTCGTCGCCCCGAACGCCTGGCGGCTGCCCTTCGAGCGGACCTGGCGGGAGAAGAAGAGCTAGTTGGCCCGCACTCGCTGGGACCGCCCTCGAACCCGGCGGGCGATCCCGGCCGCTCGTGCTCAGTCGGTCAGAGCGCCCGCCACCCGGAGGAACTCGTCGGCGGCGTGCGGGCCGATCTTGTCGCCCAGGCAGTAGGTCCGGTAGGCCAGCCGCTGCTCCACCAGCGGGTCGTCGCCGTGCAGGTGGTCCAGAGCCTCGTCCAGGGTGGACAGATCGGGCTCGATCACGTACGCGACCCGGGCCATCGGGAACTCGGCGGTGAAGTCCTCGCCGGAGGAGAGGATCGCGCACATGGCGAACGGCTTGCCGGAGGCGAGGTAGTCCGAGGCGATCGAGGACACGTCGGCGATCAGCGCGTCGGAGGCGTTGAAGCAGGCCGCCACGTCCCACTCCTTCTCGGCCTTCTTGCCCCACACGTGCTGGCGTCCGCTCGCTGTCCTGTCCGCGGCCAGCAGCTCGTGGATGGCCTTGATCCGGGCCGCATCCGTACGGTCGTTGTAGCTGATCGGATGGGGCCGGAAGATCACTGTCGACCCCCGTTCCAGCACGGCTCTGATCATGGCCAGGCCGTTCGGCAACGAGCTGTAGTTGGTGCTCGGGCGGCCACCCCTCCAGGTCGGGGCGTAGAGGACGGTGCGGGGCGACCCGGGCGGCAGCGGCTCGTCGCGGACCTTGATCCCCTCGATCTGCGGGCGACCGACGAACTCGAACCGACCGGGGGGCACCTCGATGCCGTGGTTGGCGTACCGGTCAGCTCCCTGCTGCCCGGAGACGAACAGCTTGCTGTAGGTCGCGTGCCGCGGGTGGTAGTTGGCCTGCTTGTCCGAGTCGCCGTGGTTGAGCCAGATGTGGGTCATCGGGTAGCGCTGGAAGGTGGAGTTGGCCGCGCTGCCCTGGACGTAGAAGGCGGCCTTCATCGACGGCACCACCATCGAGTCCAGGTGGTCCGACATCTTCCTGTCGGTGCGCGGCACCAGGATGGGCTTGTCGGTCAATCTGGCGATCTCGGCGACGGTGGCCGGGTTGCGGGTGATCACCACATACGGCTTGTTCAGCCGCTCCAGGTAGGGCAGCCACATGCCGAGCTGGTACCGGGCTCCCTGGACTGTCGCGTAGTAGACGACGAAGGCTGGCGCGTACGCACGCAGGGCCGCCGGGGTGTCCCGCTCGATCCGCTTGCTCGCCCCGGTGACCCGCAACGCGTGACGGACCGTGAGCAGGGTCAGCGGGACGGTGGCCAGCGCCGGCACCAGGAGGGTCCAGCCGGGGGCGCCGACGGCGGCGAGCACGGCCGCGACGACGATGGCCAGCACGTTGCCGGCGGCGATCCAGCCCGGGGAGACCCGCGCCTTGGGCACGGGGGGCACGCCCGGCAGGTTGCGGACGATGACCTTGGTGGTGCTCGACAGGGTCTTCACCAGCGGCTCGGCCATCACCAGCAGGAGCAGGATCCCGAGCGCGGTCCAAGCGGCGGCGACCTCGGCCGTCCCGGCGTCCGGGCGGGCGTGCAGGAAGACCCCGCCGACGGCGACCAGAAGCAGCAGCCGGACGCTGACGAAGTAGCCGAGCAGGCCCGTCTTCGGCTTGGGATAGAAGTCCGACCAGCGCCGGACCAGGATCGCGACCAGGGCCGCCACGCCGGCCAACGCCCCGACCGCGCGTACGGTCGGGTTGTCGGCGGCGACCAGCACGCTGACGGCCACCACCGCACCCAGGTTGATCAGGTTGCGGACGGCGAAGTCGCCGAGCTCGAGCTGGAGTCGACGGAGGCGCCGTTTCCAGGACGACGACCCCGACGAGGACGAGGGCTTCTTCGACGGGGTGGACATGGCGACGACCCTAACGGCCACGAACCCCTCCGCCCGGGATCGCGGCGCCGCGCCGTCAGGTCCGACTCCTGCCGCGTACGCGATAGCATGAGGTAGTGCCGAACCCACCGAGCTCGACGGCTCGCGTTGTCACGAGCTCCTCTCCGGCTCGAGCTGTCACCGGCTCACCGCCGCTCAGGCGGGCAGATGGTCGCCTCAACCACGACCTGGACCCCCACGACCGCGGCCCGCAGGACGCCTGTGGCGTCTTCGGTGTCTGGGCGCCGGGCGAAGAGGTGGCCAAGCTCAGCTACTTCGGTCTCTACGCTTTGCAGCACCGCGGTCAGGAGTCCGCCGGGATCGCGGTCAGCAACGGCTCGCAGATCATGGTCTTCAAGGACATGGGCCTGGTCTCCCAGGTCTTCGACGAGTCCACCCTCAGCTCGCTGCGCGGCCACCTGGCCATCGGCCACGCTCGCTACTCCACCACGGGCGCGAGCGTCTGGAAGAACGCCCAGCCGACCTTCCGGCCCACCGCCACCGGTGGCATCGCGCTCGGTCACAACGGCAACCTGACCAACACCCTGGAGCTGCAGAGCTGGCTGGCCGAGCGGGACGCCCAGGAGGGCTCGCTGGTCCCCGGTGCCCTGTCGCACGAGGCCACCAACGACACCTCCCTGGTCACCGCTCTGCTGGCCACCTACTCCGGCTACACCATCGAGCAGGCCGCGATGGAGGTGCTGCCGCACCTGAAGGGCGCGTTCAGCCTGGTGTTCATGGATGAGGAGACGCTCTACGCGGCCCGCGACCCGCAGGGGGTCCGACCGCTGGTGCTGGGCCGGCTGGAGCGTGGCTGGGTGGTGGCCAGCGAGACGGCCGCCCTGGACATCGTGGGCGCGTCCTACGTCCGCGAGGTCGCTCCCGGTGAGCTGATCTGCATCGACGCCGACGGTCTGCGCAGCAGCCGCTTCGCCGAGGCCGACCCCAAGGGCTGCCTGTTCGAGTACGTCTACCTGGCCCGCCCCGACACCATGATCAACGGCCGCCGGCTGCACTCGGTCCGGGTCGAGGTCGGTCGCACGCTGGCCAAGGAGTACCCGGTCGAGGCCGACCTGGTCATCCCGGTGCCCGAGTCCGGCACCCCGGCGGCCATCGGGTACGCCGAGCAGTCCGGGATCCCGTACGGGCAGGGGCTGGTCAAGAACTCCTACGTCGGACGGACCTTCATCCAGCCCAGCCAGACGATCCGTCAGCTCGGCATCCGACTGAAGCTGAACCCGCTGCGGGACGTGATCGCCGGCAAGCGGCTCGTGGTGGTCGACGACTCGATCGTCCGCGGCAACACCCAGCGGGCGCTGGTCCGGATGCTGCGCGAAGCCGGCGCGACCGAGGTGCACGTCCGGATCTCCTCGCCGCCGGTCAAGTGGCCCTGCTTCTACGGCATCGACTTCGCCAGCCGGGCCGAGCTGATCGCCAACGGCCTGTCGGTGGACGAGATCTGCCGCTCGATCGGGGCGGACTCGCTCAGCTACGTGAGCCTGGAGGGTCTGGTCGAGGCGACGGAGGCCGGGATGGACAAGCTGTGCCGGGCCTGCTTCGACGGGGTCTACCCGATCGAGCTGCCCCTGGCCGAGCGCCTCGGCAAGCACGTGCTGGAGAACGAGCCCGCCCAGCGCACCGGTGACGACGGTCTGGCGACCGCGGCGGCCGGCGTCGGCGCGGCCGACGCCCTCGCCCGCCCCTAGCCGACGAAACCCCCGACCACCGAGGAGATCGTGAGCACCGAGCAGAGCCAGTCCGCGTACGCGGCGGCAGGCGTCGACATCGAGGCGGGGGACCGGGCCGTCGAGCTGATGAAGGAGTGGGTCGGCAAGACCCGCCGGCCCGAGGTGCTGGGCGGGCTGGGTGGCTTCGCCGGTCTCTTCGACGCCGCGCCGCTGGCCAAGCTGGCGCACCCGGTGCTGGCCACCTCGACGGACGGGGTCGGGACCAAGGTGGCCATCGCCCAGGCCATGGACGTGCACGACACCATCGGCTTCGACCTGGTCGGCATGGTCGTCGACGACCTCGTCGTGTGTGGCGCCGAGCCGCTGTTCATGACCGACTACATCGCCACCGGCAAGGTCGTGCCCGAGCGGATCGCGGCCATCGTCAAGGGCATCGCCGAGGCCTGTGTCCAAGCCGGCTGCGCCCTGGTCGGGGGCGAGACCGCCGAGCACCCCGGATTGCTGGAGCCCGACGAGTACGACGTCGCGGGTGCCGCCACCGGGGTCGTCGAGCGGGACGCGATCCTCGGCCCCGAGCGGGTCCGGCCCGGTGACGTGGCCATCGCCATGGCCTCGTCGGGACTGCACTCCAACGGCTACTCGCTGGTCCGCCACGTGCTCCTCCAGACCGCCGGCTGGGCCCTGGACCGCGAGGTCGCCGAGTTCGGCCGCACCCTGGGCGAGGAGCTGCTGGAGCCGACCCGGATCTACAGCCTCGACTGTCTGGCCCTGATCGCGGGCGCCGAGGTGCACGCCCTCAGCCACGTGACCGGCGGAGGCCTGGCCAACAACCTGGCCCGGGTGGTGCCCGACGCCGTCCGGGTCCGGATCGACCGGGCCAGCTGGACGCCACCGCCCGTCTTCGACCTGGTCGCCTCCGTCGGCCGGGTGCCACAGCCCGATCTCGAAGCGACCCTGAACCAGGGTGTCGGCATGGTGGCCCTGGTGCCCCCGGATGCGGTCGACGACGCCCTGCGCACGCTGGCCGATCGGGGCCTGCCGGCCTGGGTGTGCGGTGAGGCCGGAGCCGCAGAAACCGCCGACGGCGAGCGTGTCGTGCTGGAGGGTCACCACCCTGCGCACTGAAACGGTACGACTCGGCGGAACTGCGACTGACCAGTGGCCGAGTGGCTACTTGCAGCATTGCTCCCATTGGGTAGCCTTTGCCCCACGACTGTTCATTCATCCTGCGCCGTGGCCTGAGCCAGCGGCAGACGACAAGTGCGAGGGGGTCGACCCGACATGGGGCGCGGCCGTGCGAAGGCAAAGCAGACCAAGGTGGCCCGGGAGCTGAAGTACCGCTCCGTCGACACCGACTTCACTTCCCTGGAGCGCGAGCTCCGAGGACCCGAGACGGGCCACGGCATCCCTCCGGCCTATGCGGACGAGGTGCCGCCGGGTTACGAGGATCTCGCCGAGAGTCGCAGCGACGACGCGGACGACGGCGACGGCGACTACGGCGACCTGCGCAAGTCTGGGTGATCCTCGCCGCAGGGCCCGCCGGGGCATAGCCTTGGTGGTATGAGCCAGAACCCCTACTCCGCTCCCGACTCCGAGGGCCGCCAGCCCTCCGACTCGCAGGAGCAGGAGGATTTCGTCCCGACC
Organism: uncultured Actinomycetota bacterium; assembly: GCA_963794405.1. GTDB lineage: Bacteria > Actinomycetota > Actinomycetes > Propionibacteriales > Propionibacteriaceae > Microlunatus. Next base: position 104,041 of record CAWCDP010000008.1, on the reverse strand, counting down.
TCAGACGCCGCGTCCGACGAGGCGTCCACGTCGAGCGGCTCGTCCTTGGACGCGCCCGCCGATCAGCCCCAGGGTCACTACGCGCCTCCGAGCGCGTCCGACGCCGCGTCCTCCTACGGTTCGGCGTCCCAGGGATCGGCGAGCTCGTACGGCTCGGCGTCCGATCCGAGCGGCCAGCCGCCGTACGGTCAGCAGCCCCAGCAGCCGTACGGGGAGCAGCAGCCGAACCAGGGCTACCCCCAGCAGGGCTACGGCCAGCAGCCACCGCCCAACTACCCGCCCACGGCCCAGAGCGGTCAGACCGCCCCGGATCCGTACGGTCAGCAGCAGCCGTACGGGCAGCAGCCGAACCAGGGCTATCCGCAGCAGGGCTACGGTCAGCAGCCGCCGTACCAGCAGCCCCCGCAGAGCGGCCAGTCGGCGTCGGATCCGTACGGTCAGCCGCAGGGCTACCCCCAGCAGGGCTATCCCCAGCAGCCGGGCTACCCCCAACAGGGCTACGAGCAGCAAGGGATACGGGCAGCAGGGCCAGCAGCCCGGCTACCCGCCGGCACCGGGGTACCAGCCCGGCTACCCCCAGCAGTACCAGGGCCAGCAGGCACCGATGTCGCCGAGCGACGAGCGGCTGTGGGCGACCCTCACCAACATCTCCATCCCGTTCTTCGGGTTGGTCGGTCCGCTGATCGCCTACCTGGTGCTCAAGGACCGCAGCCCGTGGCTGAAGGAGTCGGTGACCGAGGCGCTGAACTTCTCGATCCTCTACACGATCGCCCAGGTCGTCGCCTCGATCCTCACGGTCGTGGTCATCGGCGCGATCCTGCTGCCGCTGATCGGCATCGCCGCCCTGATCCTGTGCATCCTGGCCGCCATCGCGTCCAACAAGGGCGAGCAGTACAAGTACCCGGTCAACTGGAGGCTCATTAAGTAGGCGCCGACCGCGGCGCCTTGAGTTGTGTTGACCCTGGATGCTTGATCACGTGAAGTGGGAATCCGACATCCTCGACGGGTTCGAGTCGCTCGAGATCCCGTTGCCGGAGGCGGCGCGGGCGCCGGGGGAGTCGGACGAGATCGAGCATCGTGGCCACGCTGGTCCGGCGGGCCGGCGGTGAGCGGGCCGCGCACGCCGTGCTCTATCTGCACGGGTGGAACGACTACTTCTTCCAGACCCATCTGGCCGACGCGTTCTCGGCCGCCGGGTTCGCCTTCTACGCCCTCGACCTGCGTCGCTACGGGCGCAGTCTGCGGCTCGGTCAGCTGCGCGGTTTCATCGCGGACCTGTCCGAGTACGACCAGGAGCTGAGCGCCGCCGCCGACGTGATCGCCGAGAACCATCAGCAGCTGACCCTGGTGGGGCACTCCACCGGTGGTCTCACGGCGACGCTGTGGGCGGCGGCGCATCCCGACCGGGTGGCCGGGGTGATCCTGAACTCCCCGTGGCTGGACCTGCAGGGTTCCGCGATGGTCCGGGCGCTCGGCGGCCCGATGATCGACGCCGTGGGCGGCAACCGGCCGACGGCGGCGCTGCCACTGCCCGACTCCGGCTTCTACGCGCGGACGATCCACGCCGACCAGGAGGGGGAGTGGGACTACGACACCGAGCTGAAGACCAGCCCTTCCCCGGCCATCCGGGTCGGCTGGCTGCGGGCGGTCCTGCAGGGGCACCAGAAGGTGGCCGCCGGTCTCGGCCTGCCGATGCCGGTGCTGGTGATGACGTCGGCGAAGACCGACTTCGCCCGCAAGTGGCACGACGGCCTGCACGATGCCGACACCGTGCTCGACGTCGAGCAGATCGCCCGGCGTGCCACCAAGCTCGGTCGGCACGTGACCATCGTGAAGTTCGACGGGGGTCTGCACGACCTGTTCCTCTCCCGACCGGCCGTCCGCGCGCTGGTTCTGGACGAGCTGGTGCGCTGGTCGGGGGCATACCTGACGCGCGCTGGTTCGGTGCTTTCGGATGCGCCTTTGGTTCCGTCGGGGCCCACTGATTGAATGACACCGTGACTGATATGCCGCACGTCGTCGTCATCGGTGGTGGGTTCGGTGGTCTGTCGGCAACGGAGACCCTCGCGAAGGAGGGTTTCCGGGTGACGCTGATCGACCGGCACCCCTACAACACCTTCCAGCCCCTCCTCTATCAGGTGGCGACGGGAGGTCTGAACGCCGGCGATGTCACCTACTCGCTGCGCTACTTCAGCGCGCGCTATCGCAACGTGAACTTCCGTCGGACCACGGCGATCGGCTCGATCACGAGAAGCGTGAGGTGCTCTGCGACGACGGCGTCAACATCGCCTACGACTACCTGATCGTCGCCAACGGCATCACCACCAACCACTTCGGCATCCCCGGGGCGGCGGAGAACAGCGTCTCGATGTACACCCGGGCCGAGGCGCTGCGGGTCCGGGACATGATCTTCGGCGGCATCGAGACCATCGCCGGCATGTCCGAGGAGCACACCGGCGGGTTCACCGTCGTGGTGGTCGGTGGCGGCGCCACCGGCGTCGAGATCGCCGGTCAGCTCGCCGAGCTGAAGAGCCACGCGGTGCCGGTGGTCTGGCCCGAGCTCAACCCCGCCCTGATGCACGTGGTGCTGGTCGAGATGGGGCCGGCCCTGCTCGCCCCGTTCGACGACAAGCTGCGTCGCTACACCCTGCGCGAGCTGGTCAAGCGCGGCGTGGACGTACGGCTGAAGACCGCGATCTCCGAGGTCCACCCCGACCGGGTCGACTTCAAGAGCGGTCAGACGATGCAGGCCGACCTGGTGATCTGGGCCGCCGGCGTCGCCGGCTACCCGCTGCTGCGCGACTGGGGCCTGCCGCTCGGCCGGGCGGGTCGCATCGAGGTCAACTGCGACCTGCAGCACCACCAACGACGAGCGCGTGTTCGCGGTCGGCGACGCCTCGGTGATCGTGGACAACCCGCTGCCGCAGCTGGCTCAGCCTGCCCTGCAGACGGGCAAGCACGCCGCCCAGCAGATCACCCGCATCCACCTCGGCCAGCCGACGGTGCCGTTCGAGTACTACAACAAGGGCACGATGGCGACGATCGGCCGGGCCGACGCGGTCGTCCAGCTGCCCAACGGCCTGAAGCTGACCGGCCTCGTCGCCTGGCTCGGCTGGATCGCTCTGCACATCATGTTCCTGCTGGGCAGCCGCAACCGGATCCAGACCCTGATCAACCTCGCCGTGCGCTACTCCGGTCTCGGCCGGTCGGGTGTGATCGTCGGTGACGTGGCCGAGACGCCTCGACTGAAGGCGATCAAGCAGAAGTAGCCGGCCAGGACCCGGCCGTGGACGACTCCTGGTGGCGGACCGCCGTCATCTACCAGGTCTATCCCCGGTCGTTCGCCGACTCCGACGGTGACGGGGTCGGCGACCTGCCGGGCATCACGGCACGGCTGACCTCACTCGCCGCGCTCGGGGTGGACGCGGTCTGGTTGTCCCCGTTCTACAGCTCGCCGCAGGTCGATGCCGGCTACGACGTCAGCGACTACTGCGACGTGGACCCGGTGTTCGGGACGTTGGCGGATCTGGACGCACTGCTCACTCGGGCCCACGATCTGGGCCTGAAGGTGATCGTCGACCTGGTGCCCAACCACACCTCCGACCAGCACCCGTGGTTCGCGGCCGCGCTGCGGGACGGGCCCGGATCGCCGGCCCGCGCCCGCTACCACTTCCGCGACGAGCCGACGGACTGGCAGTCGGTGTTCGGCGGTCCCGCCTGGACGCAGGTCGAGGACGGGCAGTCGTACCTGCATCTCTACGACCCCGCGCAGCCCGACCTCAACTGGGCCGACCCGGGGGTGCGCGCCGACTTCGAAGCCATCCTGCGGTTCTGGCTGGACCGGGGCGTCGACGGGTTCCGCATCGACGTCGCCCACGGTCTGGTCAAGGACCCGACCTACCCCTCGTACGGGGGCAGTCCGCTCGGCGTGCTGGCCAAGCGAGGGGCGCCGTACTGGGACCAGGACGAGGTGCACGACATCTACCGGTCCTGGCGGGCGATCCTGGACGGCTACACCGCCGCCGACCCGAGCCGGCCGCGGATCCTGTGCGGTGAGGCCAACGTGGCGATCGACCGGGCGATCCGCTACGTCCGAGATGACGAGCTGCACCAGACGTTCAACTTCCCCTACCTGCAGACGCCCTGGGAGCCGCTGGCCCTGCGCGCGGGTGATCGAGGAGTCCCTGAGTGCGTACGGCAGCGTCGGGGCCCCGGCGACCTGGGTGCTCTCCAACCACGACGTGGTCCGGCACGCCAGCCGGTACGGGTACCCGGCCGACGCGCAGCCGCGGATGGGCGTCGGGGCCGACGACCCGCAACCGGACGCGGCCCTGGGCCTGCGGCGAGCCCGCGCCGCCATCCTGCTGATGCTGGCCCTGCCCGGCTCGGCCTACGTCTACCAGGGTGAGGAGCTCGGCCTGCCCGAGCACACCACGATGCCGGACGACGCGCGCCAGGACCCGAACTGGGAGCGCTCCGGCCACACCGAACGGGGCCGGGACGGCTGCCGGGTGCCGCTGCCCTGGGTGGCGGGGATCGACGGTCTCGGCTTCACCGACGGGGTGCCGTGGCTGCCGCAGCCGGACGCCTTCGACGGCTACGCGCGCAACCGTCAGGAGGAGGAGCCCGGCTCGACCCTGCGCCTGTATGTGGGCGCGCTGTCGTTTCGACGGTCGCTGGCGCTGGCCACCGGTGAGCTCGGCTGGGTCAGCGATCCGGACAGCGCGGTGCTGGACTTCGCCTCGGCGGGCACCCGGGTCACGGTCAACCTCGGCCCGACGGCGGTGCCCCTGCCCGAGGACGCCGACGTGCTGCTGGCCAGCGAGCCGCTGCAGAGCTGGGCGGTGGACCCGGACGTCGCCGTCTGGTGGCGCCCCGGCGCCGCTCAGGCGTAGCGCGCCGCGACCGCCTCCGCCTCGTGGCCGTAGCCGGTTCCGTGCGTGACCGCGTGCACCAGCAGCGGGTGCAGCTGGTGCAGTCCGATCAGCCCGGACCAGTCAGCCGGCAGAGCGGCGGCCTCGGCGTACGCGTCGGCGATGGTGGTCAGCTCGGGCGCCCCGAACAGGTGCAGCATGGCCAGGTCGGTCAGTCCGTGACCGCCGTGGGCTGCCGGGTCGATCAGCACCACGCCGGCCTCGGTGAAGATCACGTTGCCGGCCCACAGGTCGCCGTGGATCCGGGCCGGTGGGCGGTCGTCGTCGAGCTCTCCCGCCCGCAGGCGCTCGGCGACCCGGTGGAGGAGGGTCAGACCGCGGGGGCTCAGGTTGCCGATGGCGGCGGCCGTCTCCGCGTACGGCAGCAGCCGCTGGTCGGCGTAGAAGGCGCCCCAGCTCTCGGTGGGGCGCAGGGAGAGCGGCTGGGTGCCGATGTAGCCGTCGCCGGTCCAGCCGTCCGGCGGTGACCCGTACGCCGGCGCCCCGGCCGCGTGGGTGGCGGCCAGCGCCACGCCGAAGTCCGCAGCCGCCCGGCGGGTCGCCGAGACCGGGGTGAGACGACGGAGCACCAACCGCTCTGGGGACACGTCGACCACCTCGACGACGCCGGCGGCGGCCGGGCCCGCGGACGCCAACCAGGACAGCCCGGCGGCCTCGGCCGGATAGGCGTCGGGCGCCGCCGGACGGCTCTTGGCGAAGGTGTCGGGCACGGTCAGCGGGACCCCGGCGCGCGCTCGCCCACTCAGACCGGCAGGGTGCCGCGGACGATGGAGTTGCCGGAGTGCGCGGGATTGCCCCCCGGCTGCTGGACCGAGATGTCCACGAGCGGGAAGCGGCTGACGTCCAGGTCCTTGGGCAGCGGGAACCGTTGTCCGGGCTGGGACAGGGGTCCGAGCGGGGTCATCGACGTCGCTCCGCTGTTGGCCAACCAGACCTGTTGGATCCCGTCCACCGGGCGCGGGGTCTCCATGGTGATCACCAGCACCTTGTTGCCGGCGGCGTCCTCCTCCAGCGTGGCCACGCCCGCGGCGCCGGACCACGCCGGCAGCGCCTGGAGCTGAGCGGAGGAGATGACCGACTCGCGGGAGGTGAGCTGCTGCCAGACGAGGGTGCCGCCGATGCCCGCGAGCAGGGCCAACCCGGCGGCGAGAGCGAGACTGAGGACGCGACGTCGGCCCGGGGTGGGCCGATCGAGCCGCTCCACCGTCGAGTCCGACTCGCCGGCGTCCGGGAGGGGCGGGACCGCGACCAGGGGTCGGGTCACCGGCGACAGGGGCGACACGGGATCGCGGTGGTTGATCGTGGCGTCGCCGACGGACGGGGGCACCAGGTCGGAGGAGAACTCCGAGCCGAAGCCGAGCTGCTCCCGGATCCGGTTCCACACCGCCGGGCTGGGCGTCTCCAGGGTGAAGTGGTCGGAGATGGTCCGGCCGACCTGCGACAGGTGGCCGAGCTCGCTGAGCTCGCGCTCGCAGGTCGCGCAGTGCGCGATGTGAGCGAGGTCCTCCGAGGTGGCCGCCTCGCGCTCGCCGAGGGCGACGAGGGCCAGGACCTCAGGATTCGTATGCATCCGGAATCACCTCCATGCGGTTCCTGAGCTTGATGAGGCTGCGGCGGATGTGGCTCTTGACGGTGCCGGGGGGCATCTGCAGACGCTCGGCGATCTGGGTGTGGGTGAGGTCCTCGAAGAAGGCCAACCGCAGCACCTGCTGCGGCACGGCGTCCAGACGGGCGATCTCATCGGCGATCGCGAGCTGCTGGGCGACGTCGACGGGCAGGCTGTCGGTGGTGACGGTGTTGCTCGCCACCTCCGACTGGATCCGACGCTGGCGACCGCGGGCCGCGTGCGCGTCGACGATCTTGTTCCGGGCGATCCCCATCAGCCAGGTCGGCAGCTTGGCCCGTTCGGGCTGGTAGCGGTCCCGGCCCTTCCACGCGGCGATGAACACCTGCTGGAGGACGTCCTCAGCCTCGGTGACATCACCCAGGGAACGCAGCGCGACGGTGTAGACGAGAGGCGAGTAGCGGCGGTACAGCTCCTCGAGAGCCCGCTCGTCCCCGTCACCGAAGCGTTGGGCCAGGTCAGCGGGATCCTCCGCTCGGGTGACCACGGCGGTACCCCCTCCCTCGTACGCGATCATCGGTCCGGCTCGGCGATCACCACGACGTTGTCGCGGTAGCCGTTGCGGGCATCGTACGCGCCACCGCAGGTGAGGACGACAAGCCGTGGCGGGCCGTCGCGGTCGAACAGGTCGGCGATCGGGAGCCTGCTCCGGTCGATGTGGCGGCGGGAGACGATCCGATAGGCGTGGTCGTCGCCGGCGCGGTCGGTGACCACGATCCGCTCACCGCGACGGACCGAGGTCAGCCGCGCGAACGGGCCGAGTCCCTCGGCGCGGGTGTCGACGTGGGCCGCGATGACGGTGGTGCCGGTGCGATCGCTCGGGGTGGAGCCGAACCGGTACCAGCCCGCGCGCCGGATGGTGCCCGGAAGCTCCATGCTGCCGTCCTCGGCCACCCCCGTCGGACGGATCACGACGTCGATGTCGACCTCGGCGATCCTGATCCGTACGGGCTGGGCGGGCCGAGTGCTCGGCAGCCGGCGTGGGGCCGCGTCGACGACGGGGACGTCAGGCGGCGCGATCGAGGTGCCGTCGACCGGAGCCGGCGCCTCCTTGGTGCCCGGGTTCCCCGTGCCCGGCTCCCGCGTGCTCGGTCGCCCGGCGTCCGCCGGAGCGGCCGGCGGCAGTGGACGCAGGTCGAGGGACGGCAGGCTGGTGGCCTGCTCGGACCGGGAGACGGACTCGGTGGCGTCGGCGACGGAGGGAGGGATCACCCCGGCCCCGGCACACCCGAGCCCGATGACGGTCATCAGCCCCACCACCGCCGACACCAGCGGCCCGGCCGCCCCGAGGGGGCGACCGGACCGGTTGGTGGGGGAGGGGTTCATAGCGGAGGTGCGATCCTGCTCAGTTCTTCGAACGGGCGGCCGCGGGCTTGGCCGAGCGGCGCACCAGGAGCACACCGGCCAGTCCGACGACCAGGGCGGCGAGAACACCCGGCAGAGCGCCGTTGGCCGCGAGTCCGGCCTCACCGGCATGGACCCCACCCGGTCCGGAGTGCAGCCCCGAGATGGTCTGGGTGGCCAGCTTCAGGTTGTCGTCCTTGAGCGAGCCCCACGCGTACGCGATCGTGAGGGTGCCGTCCTCGACGGCGACCTCGGCCGGGCCGATCACCGGCTTGGTGGTTCCGGCTGCCGCGACGGAGGCCTTGATGGTGCCGGCGTCCAGGTCGAGACTGGCCTCGTCCGGGTTCTTCAGACCCTCCACGACGGCCTTGCCGCCGGCGAGGATGTCCACGGCCGGCGCCGCAGCCACGTGCCGGACCGTCAGTCGGCCCTGACCGGCATCGGTCTTGGACGTGTCGTTGGTGAACAGCGTGGCGGTCGGGTCCCCGTTCTCCTTCAGGTGGGCGACCGCTGTGTAGTTCTTGCCGGCGTCCAGCTTCAGGTCGATCGGCCCGATGGCCGGATCGGAGTCGTCCTTGGCGTCGGCCGCGGTGATCGCCACCGAGTAGGTGCCGGCGTCCAGCTTCAGGGGTCCGGCCAGGGTGCCGGGCTTGAAGTTGTTCAGGGTGCGTTCGCCGTTGACGTACACGTCAACGGTCAGACCGGGCACGGCGTGCAGGACAGACAGCTGAGCCTGGTCGGCGGCGTGTGCGGGCATCGCGAGCCCGGACAGAGCCAGAGCGGCGGCAGCGCCGATCGCCAGAATGCGTCGTCGCATGGGGGCCTCCTCCTGTGAGGTGAGTGGGATGTGCTGTCTTCCCTGGTCAGGCCCCTGTTGGTTGCAAGCATCTGAAGTCGGCGGGTCGGCAGAATGACCCTGTCGAGAGGGTTGCGGCCATGCGGTGGGCACCGGGTCCGGCACGTCGGCCGGAAACAGCAGTGCCCCACCACGGAGGGCGGGGCACTGGGATGCGGAGGTGGCCAGGGCCGGGGTCGAACCGGCGACCTTTCACTTTTCAGGCGAACGCTGCTACCAGCTGAGCTACCTGGCCTCGGCCGGCCGCACGCGAACGCACGGGCCGGACGCCAAAGCGGTGACCACACATGCGATCACCGCTTCCGCGACCCCGACGGGACTCGAACCCGCGACCTCCGCCGTGACAGGGCGGCGCGCTAACCAACTGCGCTACGGGGCCTGGTGTGCACTCCGTCATCGAAGCGCCCGCGAAACTATAGCGCAGGATCTGCGAGGGTTCGAATCGCTGTGAAGCCTGGAAGACCCCGCCGGAGGCGTCCGTGCCGACCGCGTGGCGGACCCGGGAACCGCCGTCCTGGTGCGGCCGATCCGCTCCGGTTCGACGCTCACCCGGTCTTGACGCCCGGTGCGGACAGGACTAGTGATGGGACGTGAGCGAGGAGGAGATGATGCCGGACCCGGCGCTCGGGCGAAGGCGCTCGGCGCGCTGACGAGGAGGCAGCATGAGTCCTGACCGGTTTGCCGACGCCGTTCCGCACGATGGTCGCGATGAGACCCAGAACGAGCGGATGGATCGGAACTGGAACGAGCTGCTGCAGGAGCTGCGGGTGACGCAGACGGGCACTCAGATCCTCAGCGGCTTCCTGCTCACCCTGGTGTTCCAGCCACGGTTCGCCTCGCTCGATGCCCTGCAGCGCGGTCTCTACGTCGCCCTGGTGATCCTCGCCGCCACCACCATCGTCCTGGGGCTGGCACCGGTCAACCTGCACCGGGCTCTCTTCCACCAGCAGCTGAAGCCGTCGATCGTCTGGTTCGGCAACCTCGCTCTGCGACTCCAGCTCGCCGGCGTCGCCGCCATCGTGGTGGGCACCGTGCTGCTGATCCTGGACGTGGGCGTCGGACGCCGCGCCGGGGTGATCGGTGCGGCCGGCATCCTCATCCTGATCGTCCTGGCGGCCAGCGTGCCGGCCGTGTTCCGTCATCAGCACGAGGATCGCCGCCCGGGGAGGGCCGCGCCGGGCGCCTGAGGAGCCCAGCGCCGGAACGAGCGAGGCGAACATCTCGCCAGCATCCCCAACGGGATTCGAACCCGCGCTGCCGCCTCGAGTGGCTTCGCCGGTGGTCGGGAGGTGGATCCTCCGAGGTGGAGGCAAGCCGACGTTGACTAGTCAGAGACTCCGCCTGCAGCCAGACCTTGACGACAGTCCGAGGTCTGAGGAGAGTGAAATATTGGTCGGGATTCGCGCCACCCGGGGGAGGCGAAAAGAGGCGGTCACGACTGCCCGGTGCGACTCTGATGCTTGCGACTCTACACCACGACGACTGGACGGCCCTGGCGCTGGCCGTAGCGGCTAAGACGCCGGCGGTGGTCGGACTCACCGTATTGAGTCCAGACTACCTGACCGTCCTGCCGCCCCAGTCGAATGCCTCACCAGTCGGCCTCGACTCGGTGTCAGGCTCAAGCGCGATCGCCGGATCGACTCGGCCGGCACCTCGGAGGAATGGGGTCATCATGGCCGCTTCACTAACAACCGTTCCCGGCGGAACCGTCGACTTCAGCGACGAGCAACTCGTCGAGCTGGGCATGCTGTTCCGTGGGCAGATCGTCGGACCCGGCGATCTGTCGTACGAGGGAATTCGCGCCGTCGAGAATCTCGCGATCGATCGCCGGCCGGGTCTGATCATCCGCTGCTCGGGCGAAGCCGACGTCATCGACGGTGTGAACCTGGCCCGGGACCACGGGCTGCTGCTCGCTATCCGGGCCGGTGGGCATCACGTCGCCGGTCACGGCACCGTCGATGGCGGGCTGGTGCTCGACCTCCGCGACATGAACGGCGTCTGGGTCGATCCGGCCAACAAGACAGTGCGCGTCCAAGGAGGCGCGACCTGGGGACAGGTCGACCGGGAGACGCAGGTCTTCGGCCTGGCCGTCCCGGGCGGCGTGGTCTCGACCACCGGCGTCGCCGGCCTGACGCTCGGCGGGGGCATCGGCTGGCTCCACCGCAAGTGGGGGCTCGCCTGCGACAACCTCCTGTCTGCCCAGGTGGTGCTGGCGTCGGGCGAGATCGTCACCGCCAGCAGGACGGAGAACCCGGACTTGTTCTGGGCGATCCGGGGTGGCGGTGGGAACTTCGGTGTCGTGGTCGACTTCACCTTCCGGGCCCATGAGGTCGGACCGGACGTGGCCCTGGCCGCGGTCTTCCATGACGCGGCGGCCGGAGCCGAGCTGATGCCGCAGTGGCGCGACCTCGCCCTTCGTGCCGGCGACGAGGTCACCACGCGCGCCTTGTACTGGTCACTTCCGGCCAGCGACGCACTGCCGCCGCCGGTCCAGGGCAAGGACGTGTTCATCATCGCCGCCCTCTACGCCGGCGACAAGATGGAAGGGCAGGGGATCATCGACGATTTCCGCCGTTTGGGGAACCCGCTGTTCGACATGACCGACCACATACCGACCTACCGGGCGTTCCAGGCAGGGTTCGATGCGTTCTTGGCGAGCCACCACTCCTATTGGAAATCGATGTATCTCGACGAGTTGACCGATGACGCGCTGGAGTTCATCCATCGAGCGGGCCATGGCTCGGCCCGACCCAAGCGTTGCTCGTCGGCGCCCTGACCATGGGTGGTGCCACCGCAGCCGTCGCTGCCGACGGACACGGCATTCGGCGACCGCAGCGCCCCCTTTATGGTGAGTTTCGACGGAGGGACACACGACCCCGCCAAGTTCGATGAGGTGCGCGAGTGGGTTCGCGCCACGATCGAGGCGGCGCGTCAGCTCAACGGCGCGGGCGGGGCGTACTTGAACTTTTCCGGTGACGACGGAACGGATGAGCGGGTCCTTGCAACAGCAGTTCGGCGGCAATCTCGACCGTTTACGAGCAATCAAGAAGCAGTACGACCCCGACAACCTGTTCCGCATCAACAACAACATCAAGCCGGCTGACGTGACGCCCCCGCTTCAGGTCTGAGACCATGGCGACGCCACGCTGGCTCATGGTTCTGGGTGCCATTCTGCTGCTCCTTGGATGCGGTATCGATAGGCCCGCCACACAGTCCGGTGAGGAGCAACGCCCAGCCAACGGCTCTGACGCACCGTCGAGATCGGAGGCAATCTCCTTTGACCAGACGCACAAGCATGCTGACGGCGTTGAGGTTGCCGTCACCGAGATCGCAGCCGCAGAACTCGTCGAATTCCAGTACAGGCCGGACGGCATCGGCAAGACCGGCGATCCGTACACGATCCTGACCGTCCGGGTCACCAACGGGTCCGACAAGGAGCTCGAGCTCCTCCTGACTGCAACACTCGGCTACGGACCCGATGAACAGCCAGCCATCGAAATTCCCATACAGGAAGGGGGCATGGCCAACCTTCCACCAGGTGAAGCAATGTCCTATGACTGGGGATTCATGGTGCCTGAGTCTTTTCAGGACGAGACTGTCTTCGTGGTCGCCATAGATCTCGAACACGAGAAGTCCGTCTTCTCAGGCTCGATCAGAGCCAAGTGAGCTCGCGTAGACAGAGCATGGAGGGGCAGTCTCACCAAGCGCCCCGGCTGCAGGCGCTCTATCGGCCGCTGGTGCAGGTTGCGCCTGATTCTGAGGTTCGTGGCGGGGTCTTGGGAACCCTGCCCCGGCCATCGTGCCTTGTCAAGCGCTACTTGCTGCAGCATCCCCAACGGGATTCGAACCCGCGCTGCCGCCTTGAAAGGGCGGTGTCCTAGGCCGCTAGACGATGGGGACCGGTAGAACCCGACCGACTCTACCGAACCTCGGGCGACGTATCAGCCAGATCCGTTCCTGCTCCTCTGGTCAGAGCCGCACGGCGGGCGGCAGGGGAGGCGTGGGCGATGGGGGAATCAGCTGTCGGTGGGCGATCGGTGGCCTGGCCCGACATGGGCAGGTGGGCGCGGGTCTGGCTGTCGGTCTACGTGGCCGTCGCCGTGGTCGACCTGATCGCGGAGACCGCGCACCTGTTCTGGGTGGCGCTGATCGCGCTGATCCTGGCCCTGCCCGCCCTGGCCGCGGTGCTGGTCACCTCACGCCCGCGCGACCGGCTGCGACACTGGGTGCTGGCCGCCCTCTTCTTCGGCTGGCTGGGGGACTGGCTCGGCGATCTGCTGGTGCCGCACATCGCCTGGAAGATCGGCTTCTTCTTCCTCGGACACGTCTGCTTCCTCGTCGCGTTCTGGCCCTACCGGTCCCGCAGCGTGCTCGACCGTCCGGGACTGCTGGCCTGCTACGCCCTGGGCATCACGGCGCTGTTGGCCTGGGTGGTCCCGTCGGCCGGCTGGCTCTACGGGTCGGCGTTGGTCGCGTACGGACTCACGCTCGGCTCGATGGCCGTGCTGGCCACCGGTCTCGGACCGACCGCCACGGTGGGCGGGATCGTCTTCATCGTCTCGGACATGTCCATCGCCATCACCAGCTTCGTCTACCCGGGGCGGCTCGAGCACGCCGAGCTGTTGATCATGAGCACCTACCTGGTGGCGCAGCTGCTGCTGGTGCTCGGGGTGATCGACGCACCCGACCCCCCGGCCCGCACCGTCGCCTCGACGACCTCATCGACCTCGTCGGCAGGAGGGGGAGCTGCGCTCGAGTCGGCTCCCGCCCGCCCGGCTCTGAGAGCCTGCTCCGGTCTCTGAGCCAGTGCGGTCCGATCCGTCCGCAGCCTGTTCCACCCGTCCCAGAATCCCTCGAGAGGAACCACCATGGCTCTCCCCGCCGTCGACCTGCTGGATCTCAGCCAGGCCGAGCTCGACGACCTGTTCCGCGCCTCCCCGGCCGGCCCGATCCCGGCGGGGGAGGGGGACGGCACCGTGATCTTCGCCCCCGACACGGTCGTGGGCGACATCACCGCGAAGCTCGTGCACCTGATCGCCTGGAAGGGGAAGATCTTCGACCCCGCGAAGGGTGAGCTACGCAACGAGATCAGCCCGTTCGGGATCGACGCGATCAGGGCCAAGGTGTTCTACGGCACCAGCTGGTTCGACGGCGCCGAGGCGATCATCATCGACTACAGCGAGACGTCGTTGGTCGCCCACTGGATCCGCGACGAGATCAGGCTGGTCGCCCCCGGGCTCTACCTGGGCGTCGTGTTCTGGGACCAGACGAAGATCCTCAACTTCTCGCTGCGCTTCGACCAGCCCGAGTAGCGACGTGTCGACAGCTGTGTGTCTGCAGGCGACCGTCCGCGACGGTGACCTGCCGGCGCTGCTCGCCGCACTCGCGGACGCCGACACCGACGTGGCGGCCGGCCGCGGTCCGCTGAGCTCGGTGCCGGGCGTGCACTTCGCCCGCTGGCTGACCGTTCCCGGCGACCCGTCGCTGCCGGGCGGTGCGGTGCCGGACACCCTCGTCTACACCGCCGACGTGGACGGTTCGGCAGCCGCGCACCTGCGCGCGCTGGAGCGAGAGGCCGGATCCCTGCTGGACGCGGCTGTTCGGGCACTGCGCGGGCTATCCCACCGCAGCCGCCGACCGATCCCGGTGGCTGCGCGAGCACCGGGTGCGGAACGCGGCCTCGTACGTGAACACGGTCGGTCTGACCGTCGAGCGGATCGGCGAGGAGGCGCGGCTGGGAGACTGGCTCCAGCGCCATCTCGACGAGCAGCGGTCGGAGCTGCTGCGCCTGCGCCCGGCCGAGATCCACCGACCGCCTCCGGTCGGCCCTGCAGGACGACCCGGCCATGGCGTACGCGCTGCAGCCGGCCCGCGGCGAGCCGCTGACGGCTCGGGCGCGCCGGTGGCTCACGCTGGCGGCGGCGGTGATCATCGTGCTCGTCGGCCTCCCGCTGCTGATCATCATCGGCCTCCCGTGGCTGCTCGCCCTGCGTCGGCTCGAGCGCCGTGATCCGGTCTCCACCCAGCGCCCCGACCGCGGCCGGGTCGAACGCCTGCGCAGCCGCGAGGACGCCGTCGCCCACAACCCGTTCGCCGCCCTCGGCGTCGTCAAGGCCGGCCGGGCCCGCCGCACCATCTACGCCACGCTCGCCGACGTACGCCAGCGGATGAACGCCACCCCCCACCGCGAGCCGACCGAGCAGGACTGGCTCGCACCGGGTTCCTGAGCGCCCCGACCACCGACTTCGCGTGTGTTGCAGCACCAGCGGAGTCGGCTGTCTTGAACTTCGCGTGTGTTGCAACACCAGCGGAGTCGGCTGTCCCGGCAGTGCGGAGCCGGGCGCGCACTCGCTTGATCGTGGTTGGAGCGAGGTTGGAGTGGCGCTTGGCAGTGTCTGGGATGCGCCCACCGAGGGCACGACACAGACCTGGAGGAACCTTCCATGACCATCCGTCACCGCATCTCCGCAGCCGTTGCCACCGTCGGTCTCGCCGCCACCGGACTCGCGCTCGTCGCGCCCGCGGCCAGGCAGCCCCGCTGCCGCAGGCCGCCGCAAGACCTGCACGATCGAGGGGTTCACCCCGGGCTCGGTCACCCTCGGTCTGACGCCGAAGGAGGTCAAGTTCGCCCCCAAGACCAGCGGTTGCACGGTCACCTCCTGGTCGATCTCCACCAGCAGCTTCCAAGCCACCAACAAGAACCCGTACGTCACCCTGAGGGCGAAGTCGGCCCCGGCCAAGATCCAGGACGTGGTCTCCAGGTGACTGCGAACACCGGGCAGACCAAGGAGGCGACGTTCATCGACGGCCTGACCTGAAGGCGCCGGCTCATTCAACACCCGCACCCAGGCAGGCCCGGAGCCGGCCAAGAAGGCAAGAAGATCAACGTCGCGGGCCAGCTCGTCGTGGTCTCGTACAAGCAGAACGGCTGGACGGGTTTCGTCGGTCAGCCCCTGAAGGTGCAGTTCAAGGCCAGGGGCGGCAAGTACAAGACCGTGAAGACCGGTGAGTACGGCTACGCCCAGACCTCCACCGCCACCTCGGCCATCGCGAAGGGCGACTACGTCAAGGTCACCACGTAGGTCCCCCGAGCGGCCCCTACCGGCCGCCGCCGGACCGGGTGGTGGACAGGGCGCCGTGAGAGAAGCCGTTGTGGGGCCGGTTCCCGGGGGAGAACCGGCCCCACGTCTTGGGGGTTCGGCGAAGCGTCAGCCGAACACGGTGATGTGCACGTGGTTCTTGTGGTTGGCGGAGTCGCCGCCGCGGTCGGCCATGTAGCGCCAACCTTCCTTGTCCCGCTTGATGTTCCAGATGTGCTGGTTCCAGATCACGTACTTGATGCCGAGGCTCGGGGCGTTCGTCTTCGCCCACAGAGCGACCTTCTGCCCGAGTGCCTTGCCGGACGCGGACTTGTAGTTGGGGATCATCAGATCCAGGGCCCGGCCGGACGGGTGGTCGGGGAGCGGGTCCCGGCGGACGCCGCCGATCGAGGTGATCTGCGGGAAGGTCGCCCGCACCGCACGGTGCACCTTGATCGCGTTGGGCTTCAGCCCCTTCTCCACCGGGTACGCCGGGATCACCGGCTTGGTGGTGGAGAGGTACTGCGCGGTCACCCAGCGGGCGGCGTTGTCGTAGACGATCTGCATCCGGGCGTTCTTCACGACCCCGGTGATGCTCAGCGCGGTGCCCACGCCGACCTCGGTCACCGACTGGAAGTCGGCGTCCGGGGTGGAGCGGATGATCAAGGTGGTGGTGGCGTACCGGGTGCCGGTGATCTTGGGCAGTCCCGGCGCGACCGGCCCGCTCGTGACCGGGGTGGTCAGGTACTTCGCGGTGACCCAGCGGATCGCGTTGGCGTAGATGATCTGCGCCCGACCGTTCTGGGTCGTGCCGGTGATCGAGACGGTCTTGCCCTTCGCGATCTCCCCGACGACCTTGTAGTCGGCGCCAGAGGTCGTCCTGATCAGCAGGTCGGCCGTGGCGACCCGGGTGCCGATGACGGCGGGCAGACCGGCTGGGCTTGCTCAGGTACTGGGTGGCGATCCAGCCCCTCGACGTGCCCTGGGTGACCTCGGTGTAGCCGCGCGCGGCCTTGCCGGTCAGGGTGACGGTGGTGTTGTCGGGGATGACCTTGATCTTGCCGTACGACAGACCGGGGCCCTTCCGCAGGTTGACGTCGGTGGTGGTGACCCGGGTCTGCGCGGTGGAGCCGCCGGGCAGGGCAGCCCCACCCTTGAGGTACTGGCTGGAGACGTAGCCGGTGCCTGAGCTGAACTTGATCTTGGTCCAGCTGCCGGTGGTGCTGACCGAGACCACCGTCTGACCCCGGTAAAGACCGCCGATGATCTTGCTGCTGGTGCTCGCGCCGGCCCGGATGTTCACCGCGGTGGTGGCGGTCACCGAGGTGTCGGCCGTGGCCGGTGCGGCGAGGCCGAGGAGGAGACCGGACAGAGCCAACGACGACGCCACGACCACCGATCTGCGTGTCGTGCCCACGTGCGACTCCATTCACCGGTCAGGTCTTCGAGAGCGGTTGCTGCACTTCCGCACATCCCGCCACGTCAGTAACAACAACCCCAGATAACGCAGGACTCTAAGCGCGTCACACCCGTAACGGCAAGGCGTGAGTGGCAATTTCCTCAGTTTGGCAACGCGACACGCCGTGGATCAGGCGAAAACTACAGTGTTGTTATTCTCAGAATCATCCAGGTCCCGGGCGTCCCCGTACCATCGAAACGGTGATCTCTCTGTCGACCGCCGAGTTCGAGGAGCTCGTCTCCGAGGCCCTCGACACCATCCCCGTCGAGCTGACGTCGATGATCGAGAACTGCGTGATCGTGGTCGAGGACTACCCCCCGCCCGACCAGCCCGGGCTGCTGGGGCTCTACGAGGGCATCCCGCTGACGGAGCGGGGCGAGTTCTACAGCGCGGTGCTGCCGGACAAGATCTCGATCTACCGGCACCCCACCCTCGCCATCTGCGACACGATGGAGGACGTGATCGAGGAGGTGCACATCACCGTGGTGCACGAGATCGCCCACCACTTCGGCATCGACGACGCCCGCCTGCACGCCCTGGGCTACGCCTGACCCCCGAGGCCCCGAGTTCTGTGCCGGTTTCGACGACTATCGATGCTGGTGCTCCACAACCCTCCTCGGCCGCGGGGCCAGCAGGTCGAGCGCTAGACCAGCACGATGTACGCGATCCCGCCGAGCGAGGCCACCGTCACCAGGGCCGTGAGCATCGCCGCGTTCCGGCCGACGGCGGTGTCGCTGGACATCACCCGCCCCCGGACCGCCCTGCGGATGCTGGCGGCGACGACGAACACGACGGCCAGCAGCAGCGCCAGACCGACCGCAGCGACCAGGGAGATCGACACCTCGGCCAGCAGCCGGAGCACACCGAGCAGGCAGACCACCCCGGCGAGGACCGTACGCTGCCAGGCGAGCCGGGTGCGTTCGGCGGGGAGGGTCGGCTCCATCGTGAGGGCTACTGCCAGCCGACGACGATGATGGCCAGCACGGCGACCGCGGCGAGGACCGCGGTCAGCAGCGGCATGGCGGGGGAGGAGGGCAACGGCTGGCCGGTGCGCATGGCGCGCTCGTTGCGGACCCACCTCACGTACGCGCCGATCGAGCAGACCAGACCGCAGACCAGCAGCAGCAGGGAGGCGAGCTTGAGCTCGAGACTCAGCCGGCCGACGATGGTGCTGACCGCGGCGATGCCGGCGCCGCCGGCCAGGAAGCCGAGAGCGGTGCGGATCCAGGCCAGGAAGGTCCGTTCGTTGGCCAGCGAGAAGCGGGCATCGGGCTCCGAGCCGACCCCGTAGACCGAACGGGGCCATCGACGGTCGTCGCCGGGCGCGTCGTCGTTCACCTGGCTGATGCTAGCGACCGCCGTTGCCGCAGCGTGAGGTTCTGACCGAGCAGGACCGAGACCAGCACCAGGACGGCCCCCGCGATCTGCCAGCCGTTGAGCACCTGGTCCAGCACCACCCAGCCCAGCACGGCGGCGACCACCGGATTGAGCAGGCTGAGGAAGCTGACCGCACTGGCCGGCAGTCGCTGCAGGCCCCAGAACCACAGGCTGTACGCGATGATCCCGCTGAACAGCACGAGGTAGACCAGGCCGCCGATGTTGCGGGCGGTGAGGGTGTCCGGCAGCCCCTCGATCGCCAGCGTGAACGGCAGCAGCGTCAGGCCGCCGAGCAGGAAGGTCCAGCCGGTGAAGCCCGCGGCGCTGAAGCCGGGTGGGTGACCCCACCGCTTGGTGAGCACGGTGGAGATGCCCATCATGATCACGCAGGTGGTCATGGCCAGGATCCCCCAGCCGTTCAGCTGCGCGGTGGAGCGGAGCACCAGCAGTCCGACGCCGAGGATGCCGAGCATCCCCGCGACGATGTCGACGGTCCGGATCTTCGTGTGCAGCAAGGGCACGGAGAGGACGACCACGATCAGCGGCGTGATCGAGTTGATCACCGAGGCCACCCCGCCGGGCAGCAGGTAGGCCGCGATGAACAGCAGCGGGAAGAAGGCCGAGCAGTACATCACCGACAGCAGGACGAAGCGTCCCCACCAGCCGCGCGGCGGCCACGAGCGCGTGGCCAGCACGAGCACCAGACCGGTCGGCAGGGACCGCATCAGCGCCGCCAGCAGTGGTCGGCCGGGAGGCAGGAACTGGGTGGTGAGCAGGTAGGTGGTGCCGAAGATCACCGGACAGATCGCCGCGACGTAGGCCCAGCGGGTGGACTGGGTGCTCATCGGAGGATGTGGCTCTGTCGCGCGCTGGAGACCCAGGTGTCGCAGGTCCCGAGAAGACCGGGCACCAGGTAGCCGGACTGCAGGTCGGTGTGGCTCATCAGCTGGGCTCCGGTGGTGGTGGCGATCTGGCGACGGACCGACTCGTCGGTCACGATCACCGGCAGGATCGTGATCACCTGCCGGATGTGGTTGACCGCGAAGGTGCTGAGCAGCTCGTCGCCGATGGCCGGAGCGACGACGACCAGGCCGCGACCGGTCGGCATCTGGTGCTCCAGCACGCCCAGCATCTCCCGGAGCGTGGTGATCCCCGTCTCGGCCACCAACACGCTCGGTCGCCGCAGCACCGACCAGCCCGTGGTCGGGTCGGTCACCAGGTCGGCGGTGGCGTACCCCCGGTCGATCACCGTGGTGTCGGGCGAGCCCATCGCTGCGCGCAGCTCGTCGCGGTCGGCGGAGGAGAGGCCGGTCGGGGTGGCGTCGGACGGCGGCCGTCGGGCCTGCAGCTCGGACAGGTAGCTGGGCGTGGGAGCCTCCGGGGAGAACTTCGGGATGGACCGTTCCGGCGGGGCCAGCATCTCCCGCCGACGACGCTCATTGAGGCGGCGATCCCGTACGGCACCGAAGACGATGGCGGCGAGACCGAGGACGATGACCGCGACCAGTCCCAGCTGCCACCCCTCCACGTCGGCCAGCCTGCCACACCTGGCTGGGTAGCCTGGGACGCACGATCGAGCGACGGACGAGTGATCATCGGCGAGACCGGAGGTGCGATGGCCGGCTACGAGACCTGGGTCGACCGGCAGATCCGCGAGGCGCAGGAACGTGGGGAATTCGACAACCTGCGCGGCGCCGGCGAGCCCCTCAAGGGCCTGGGCGGTCGCGAGGACGAGAACTGGTGGATCAAGGGGCTCCTCGAGCGGGAGAACCTCCGACCGCCGCTGCCCGGCTCCCTGCTGCTGCGCAAGGAGGCGGCGGAGATCGTCGACACCGTGGCGGACTGCCGGACCGAGAAGCAGGTACGCGAGATCGTGCTCGACCTGAACACCCGCATCCTCGACGCCCGTCGCCGCGGCATCGACGGCCCCACCATCGTGATCGGGACCGTCGACGCCGACCGGGTGGTCCGCGAGTGGCGGGAGCGTCGCGCGGCGTCCTGAACCGTTCGCTCAGGCGCTGATGTCGACCAGCCGCTCGAACAGGAACTCGTACGGCAGGTAGCCGGTCGAGTACTCGTGCCCGTGCTCGTGACCCAGCAGCTGGGACATCTGCAGCAGCCGCCAGCCGTCGAGCAGGGCCTCCAACCCGGTCGCGTACGGGGCCTCGTCGCTGTCACCCATGGTCGGCCGGGAGCGCCCCGTGCCGTCGTAGCGGGTCCAGCCGATGACGTCGGAGTCGAGCGCTGAGGTGCCGAGGTAGAGCACCATCAGCTGCTGGCGGAGCTGCGGGGTGGCCGAGGGGACGGCGAAGGAGTCCTCGACGGACAGAGCGGGCCGGGTGGACACGGTGGTGCTGGTCATGCGGAACCTTCCTGGTGCTGCAGAAGACGGCGGGGAGGACGGACGGAGCTGCTGGCGGTCACAGACCCCAGCCGTCGGCGGACCGGTTGGAGCCGAGCCGCACGTCGGTGGCGCCGGGGGCGATGTGGCTGGGCCGGATCTGCTCGCGGGTCAGGTAGTAGTCGATGTCGAACTGCTCGTCACCGGTCAGGTAGCGCCACAGCTTGGCCCGGTTGACCAGCTCGAGGCGTCCCTCGTTGGCGTGGGTCCAGCCGAACGTGGTCGACAGCTCCTGGCGCACGGCCGGGTCGTCGATGTCGTCGGTGTTCCACAGCCGGAGCTGACGGACCGTCGGGTTGAACCTGATCTTGAACATGTAGCGCGGCTGGTCGGAGTCGTTGCGCCGGCCGCCGTGCCAGATGCCGTGATGCAGCAGCACAACCGTGCCGGCTTCACAGGTCAGCCGGGTCTGGCCGGCGAGGTTCTGGTAGCGGCCGATGCCGGTCTGGTTGATGCGCCGCAGGTGGGTGCCGGGCACCGACAGGGTGCCGCCCTGCTCCAGCGTGACCTCGCGCGGGTAGTACATGAGCTGGACGTCGAAGGCGTCGGCCCGGGTGTCGAGGATGGCGTCGCCGTGCATGTTCTGCGCCTCGCCGCCGTGCGGCGGGCGGACGTGGACCGCGTGGTGGTCGATCACCGGATCGGGACCGACCAGGCTCTGCACCGCACCGGCGACCGCCGGCAGATCCAGCAGCTCGCGGACGAAGGTGCCGACCGGGAAGGCGGTGTCGAGCGGAGTCCCGTACGGGTGACCGGGCAGGCCGGCGTCCAGGACCCCGATGGCCCGCTCGTTGAGGCTGTCGGGCACGACCCCGCTCAGCACCACGCTCCCGTGGGAGACGAAGTGAGCCATCTCCACCGACGTCAGTCGGTGCTTGCGATCGACCAGGGTGGTCATCGGGTGGTCCTCTCGCGTGCTGGTTGGATTTCACTACTTGTGTTCCAACCTAGAGTGCTTTGCGCTTCCCTTGCTGGTCTGTGGTAGGCATCTACTGGTGAGAATTCGGCCTGCCCTCAGCGTGGCACCGGCGGTGGCGGTGAGCCTGGCCGATCCGCCGGTGGTGGTCTCCCAGGGACGAGCCACCCACGGCGTGGCACGGCTGAGTGACCAGTTCCAGCTCCCCGACCTGTGGTCGCTGCACTTGTACGACTACTCCGCCGTGCTCGAAGTGGATGGGGTCGGCTACGCCATCACCCCGGGCAGCGTCTCGCTCGTGCCGCCGGCCTCGTTGATCCGCTATCGCTACGAGGGTCCCTCGACCCACCTCTATGCCCACCTCCGCGCCGGCCCGGGGCCGGTCGGTGAGGAGGCGGCATGGCCGCTGCACCTGGTCATGTATCCCGGACCCGAGCTGGCGGTGATCACCGACCTGATGGAGTCGGCGGTCGACTCGGCCGTCAGCCACCCCGAACGCACCCGGGCGGACGTGTGGCTGGTGCTGCTGCGGCTGGCGGCACTCTCGCGGGATCGCGATCGAGGCGCGCCCGGGGGCAGCCCTGCGCGGGAGCACCTGACCCGCGCCCTGGCCTACATCGAGCGTCACCTGTCGGAGCCGCTGACCGTGCCGGAGATCGCCGCCGCCGTCGGGCTGTCGCACAACCACCTGACCCGGCTGTTCACCGCCGGTCAGGGTCTGACCGTGGTCGGCTATCTGCGTCGTCGTCGGATCGAGCATGCTCGCGAGCTGCTGGTGCACAGCACGATGTCGATCAGCGCCATCGCCTCCACCGTCGGCATCCCCGATCTGCAAGCCTTCAACAAAGCCTGCCGTACGGTGACCGGGCTCGGCCCGAGGGCGTTGCGGGAGTCCGGTTCTTCCTCCGACGGCGGGGGAGTGTCGCAAGCGGTGTCCTCGGGCTGACTGGGCTCGACGGGCCGCTGAGGGACGCGAGGATGGATCGAGGTCGCGTGGGTCGGCGTCGTGCTGTTGAATGTCTGTTCGTGCGCCTGAGTGCGTACGGGCCTCTAGCTCAATTGGCAGAGCAGCGGACTTTTAATCCGCGGGTTGTGGGTTCGAGTCCCACGGGGCCCACAAAGCACCTAGTCACAGGGTGATTCGAGGAACAATCGGCACGCAGGCACAGGTGCGAACGAATAGTCGCCCGCCCACCGGGGGACGCATCAGGATTCGACGCTCCAGCACGGCCAGCCGGCGCCGTTCCCCGCCCGACGCCCCGGAGAGACGTCCTGCACATCGACTCCCGCGAGTGGCCCAGCGGGTCCGTGATCATTCGCGCGCTCGCCCCGCTCCCACCCAGGAGCGTCGCCACCGTCTTCCAAAGCGTAAGCGTCGTCACCCGGTGGAAGTCTGACCCTCCCGCACAGCGCATGTCGGGCACAGCACTTGCCGACGGAGGTCGGGCCCGGCCAAGGTGGGCGCGTGCGGCTTGACACCTCGTTCGACTTTCGGACCGACGCTGGCGGCAAAGATCCAGACCTATTCAGTCCGACTTTGCGTAAGTACCACCAACTTCTATGGAGTCGGCCATTGCCCAGCGGCCATACGCTCAGCCTAGACACGATCACACCGTACTCATATCTTCACCATCGCTCGGTACTCGGCGAGTACTGGTTGTCGAGTGATGCGGTGGTACCGACCTTCCAAGGCTGGATCTCAATGCAGCCGATCCTCGCCCAGATAAGAGGCGGTGAGCTAGATGCATTCACTACGGCTGGGTACACCATGGGCGGCATGATGGTCTTCCCCGGCAACCGAGTCGATGGCAAGCAAACGATCAACGGAGCGAGGGGTTTCCTGCGGCGGATCGCCGACCGCATGGACCTGACTCTGGAATGCATCAGACGCCACTATCTCGGCCAGGTTAGCCCGCTTGCAGACACGCTTGCACGGTATCGAGACTTCTTCGGGCTCTTTGAAGACTTCGAAGGCTACGTTCGCTTCTTCCTACTCGACGACCTCGTGGACGCGAACTATGACGGCGTGAGGTTCTTCCTGCCGTTCACCAACTTCGAGTTGCCCTCGACCCCGCTGACGACCGCGTCGTACCGCAGCTACCGGGACCTGAGCATGCAGTTCATCGAGTCGCGCAACACACGCATCGACGCTCTCTGCCGCTAGGGAGTGTCAGGGAGACGCCGGAACTGGCTGTTCTGAGATCCAAGAGGAGCCCAAGACGGATCTCCTATTGGATGTGCGGAGCGGTCACCTGGGCACTGGAGTGGTCCGCAGTGACTGCAACCAGGCCCAACTTTGTAACGGGACGGTCTCGCCTTTCCGAAGCGAACACTTGTGTTCTAGGTAGTCCGCACACTGTACAAAACAATTACTGCTGCGACGGTTCCGTTGACTCCGGGCCGTCGACCGTGGCCGCAGGAGGGCCAGACCATGAATAAACACACTCTTCCGGTGGTGTCCGCTGCTGCTGCCGCACTGCTCGCGCTAACTCTCGGCGCATGCTCCACGGGCGGCGCGTCCGCGAACCAGAACGGCAGTGTGCCTGAGGCAACGCCAACGGTCAGTACGCCGCTCGAGAGTCCCTCACCGGCATCAAGGTCCAACTTCGACAACGCCTTCGAACTCACCCGCCTCGTCCACTTCGGCAAGTACGGTCCTGCGGCTGCCTTGGTCTCTCCAGAGTCGCCGGCGGCCCGCTATCTTGCGCATCAACGGGCCGCCAATAAGGCTTCTGAAATCAACGGCGAGGACACCACTACCAACGAAGAGGACTACACCTTCGACGCCGACCCCGAGGCTGGCACGATTCAGATCGACACCGGCGACGGCGAGACGGTCTATACCTGGAAAGACTTCGCCTACGACCCGAGCGGCAAGGTGCTCTCGTGGACTGGGGCGTCGGGCCCAGTCGCGGACGTGTTGTGGTCCAAGGAGTCCAAGGACTCCGCACTCGGCGGGTCAGCGCGCTTGGTCTCCGCCTACCGTTCTAACGCGGGTGATATGTGGGTAGTGGTGGAGTGGTCGGCCAGTCGAAAGGTGATGATCAACGGCTCGCCGAGTTATTCGGCCAAGGGTGGCTACAAGCAGGAGGCGGAATCCTGGAGCAGCCAGAGCGAGCTGGCTGCTGGCGAGAAGACCTTGGCCTACTACTCCTTCGCGGGAGCGAAGTTTGGCGGGAAGCTCCGGCTCGATGTGAATAGTCCGAGTTACAGCAAGAGCGAGACGCTTGTCCTCAACGTCAGGTGAGCAACGCACTGGACACGCAAGCGTTCCAGCCTCACCCCGGTCGGCCCGGCGAGTCGGCCGTCTCAGCAGTCCGAAAGTTCGATCTCGCCAGGCCGCCAACTCTTGTCGAACCAAGGCTCGAGGACCGTACAGCCGCAGGATCGTGAACCGCCCCTTGCCGTTAACAGTCTGCGTCCAGTTGGTAGCCAGCCCGCCATCGGGCCGACCAGGTCCGAAGTACAGGTCGACTGATCCGTCGGTATTGACCACGAGCGGGTCACGCAGGTTGTTCTTGCTCGGGAAGGGCTGCGAGGTCTGGAGCTCCGAGCGGGTCTGTGGGTCGTAGACGACGATCGACTAGAAGTCTTTGGCGGGCACGCCGGCGGGGATCCGTAGCCGGTAGCCCTTGGCGCCGTCGAGCGCGCTCGCCGTTGCTGTCCTGGTTGGCGTACGCGTACTGGGATCCCAGTCCGACCATCTTGATCGCCATGGCCGGGGTGTTCACGGTGGCGAGGTAGAAGAAGAGGCTGCGGGCGTCGAGGTTCCGCCCGCCGATGCCGCCGTTGACCAGCCACTGGTAGTCGCCACCGATGAAGGCGGTCTTCCAGGCGCTGCTCTCATAAAGATAGGCCTCGGGGTCTCGCGTGTTGAAGGCGATCGCCCGGCCGTCGCGTTCCCGACGGCGGCCGCCTCGTCCAGGATGGCGCGCATCCGCGGATCGGGCGCGAACTGACGGTCCTTGCGGTCCGATGCTGGCGGCGAGCCCGCGCAGCTCGGCGTCGGGAAAGTCCACCGGCTCACGCGCGATGACCTCTGCCAGCTCCTCGTAGAAGTCGAAGTCGTTCGCGTGGATCGTGTTGAATGACCGGCCCGGGACGCTGTTGAACTCCATCTCTGGCGGGTGGGCAGCCACGGACAGCGGGTAGATCCTGAGCCCATCCCTGAACAACGCCGTCGGCGCCTCTGGGCGGCCGTCGACGAGCAGGCCGCGCAGGATCAACTAGTTGGACGAGCTCGGGGAGCGGCCGACGAAGTAGTCGCCGGTGTAGTCGGCGGGCACGATCAGATACTTGCCGCCCTGCCCTCGGTCGGCCCCTGCCCGCCCATGTCGATGACGAACCGGAAGAACGCGTCGTTGACGGTGCCCGGCCCGCAGCGCGGAGGAACCTCGACCACGATGGGCCCGTGGGTGGCCAGGTCGAGGATCCCGGACACGTACACGGTGTCGGTGTTGCCCGTCAGAAACAGCGGGTTGGAGTCCATCAGCTGGTCCAAGATCATCACCTGGTGGGGTGCGGAGACCCCCATCGCGACGTTGCCGCGACGCATGGCCTCGACCGAGGTGGCCGGGATGAAGTGCAGGAACACCTCGACGGCGCGGAGGAAGTCGAGGTGGTCGTAGACGGTCCGGGTGGTGTCAGCGGTCGGGAACCCGTCGAAGAACTCCAGCCGACCGATCCGGGTGTCGACCGCGTTCGGGGTCATGATCGAGCCTGGTATCTCGTGGTTGAACCCGGGCGTCACGTCACTCATCTGCAGTCTCCTGGTCCCCGCCGACGTGGCTGCGCGCCGGTGCTCGATCGGTGGTCACGACCTCGGATCTCCGAGCGAAGACGAGCCTCCGGCCACAGGATGAGTCAACGCGAGCCCGGGCGTCGGCGCATCACTCAGTTCGCGTGACTGCTGGCGTCGCCGAGCAGCCAGGCAATCGCAACGACGGCCAGCGGAGTTTCTGCTCAGCGGGAAGACGGAACCGCCGGGGCAGCCGTGCATCGGCTACCCCGGCAGTGAGTCCGGTGAGGTCAGATCCCGGCGATCCGATCGGCCGGCGGGGCCACTGGCGAGTTCGCGCCGAGGTAGTCGGTCAGCGCCTCCAGATCATCGCCACCACCGATCCGGTTCGTCCCGTCGCGGAAGACCGTGAAGGCGTCGCCGCCGTCGGCCAGGAAGTTGTTGGTCACGACCCGGTAGGTGCTTCCCGGGGCCACGACCGTGCCGTTGAGCTTGATGCTGGCCGGATCGACACGGTCGCCGAACGCACCCGCCGGGTTGTAGGTGAAGGTGAAGCCGTTCGACACACCCAAGATCAGTACGTCCCGGCCGCCGGGCCGCCCTTGCACCGCCTGCTGCTCCAGGAGGTTGTGGAGCTGGGCTCCGGTCAGGTCCATCGTCACCAGCAGGTTGCCGAAGGGCTGGACCGCGAACGCCTCGCCGTAGGTCACCTGCCCGGGTTGCTCGCCGCCCGAGATCTGCGCGTAGGTCAGGCTGGCGCGCACACCGCCGGGGTTCATCAACGCGATCTGCGCGCCACCCTCGGCCGGCGACGAGGTCGCGGCCAGCTGGGCGTCGGCTATCACGTTGGCCATCGGGCCTTCCTTGTCCCGGGTGGAAACGGCGTTGATGTCGGCGGTGATCGAACCGACCACCTGGTTGGCGATCGGGGCCGAGGCGGCGGTCCAGCGGCTGATGATCTCGGTCTGGACCGGGTCCACCGCGGTCCTGGTCACCAGGTGGTTGGTGGAGATGGTCTTGTTGCGCCGGACGTCACCCGTACGACGATCGAGGGTCAAGGTGGTCTCGGTGACCACCCGGCCGAACGAGGACGCCGAGGTGACCATCCGCGGCTTGCCGGCGGGATCGGGGATGTTGCAGACGTAGGGCTGGTGCGTGTGCCCGGTGACGACCAGGTCGATCGACGGGCTGAGGTCCTCGGCGATCTTCACGATCGGGCCGGAGATGCCCGTGCACTGCTGGTAGGTGCCGGTCTGCAGACCGCCCTCGTGCAGCAGCACGATGATCGTCTCGACGCCGCGGCGGCGCAGGTCCCGGGCGGCCCGGTTGGCGGTCTGCACCTCGTCGTGGAACTCGATGCCCTTGATGCCGGACTGGGCCACCAGGGTGGGGGTGTCCTTCAGCGTCATCCCGATGTAGCCGACCTTGACGCCGTCCACCTTGGTCACCCAGGTGCCGGGCAGGACGGTGCGACCGGTGCGCTCGCGGACCACGTTGGCCGCCAGCCACGGGAAGTCGGCCCCGGGATAGCCACCGGCACCCCACGGCTCGTAGCAGCCGTCCTCGGGATGGCAGCCGCCGTGCTGCATCCGCTTCAGCTCTGTCACACCCTCGTCGAACTCGTGGTTGCCGACACTGGAGACGTCGAGACCCATTGCGTTCAACGACTCCACCGCCGGCTCGTCGTGGAACAACCCGGACAGGAACGGGGTGCCGCCGATCAGGTCGCCGGCGGTCACCGTCTGGGAGTACTTCGCCTTGGCCCGCAGGTGGGTGAGCGTCGAGGAGAGATACTCCGCGCCCCCGACCGGGGTGTTGCTCGGGTCGAGTGTCGCGCCCAGCGTGGCGTCGTTGCCGGCCGGCGGCTGCAGGTAGCCGTGGAAGTCGTTGAAGGACAGGACCTGGAGCTGGACGTCCTTCGGTTTCGGCGGACGGCGGTGAGCCTCCGCGGTGGCGCTCATGCCCACCGACCCCAGGGCCAGGGTGAGGGCGACGGTGACGGCAGCGAAACGACGGCGCAAGCGCATGGAGAGTCTCCCGGGGAGCGGGCGTTGGGCGGTCCGGACACCGTAACCCGACACTCACAGGCGTACGTCGACGGGTCGGTGGCCTCGATCTGTTCGGCCAGCCACGGCCGTCCCGGCTTCCGGGCCACCCGCGTCGGCGTACAGACTGATGTCGTGAGAGCTTCGCGCCCCGTGGCCACGATCGCCCTGGCCCTGCTGCTCGCTGCGCTGACCGGCGCCTGTTCGACGTCGGCGACGTCCGGCGATCCCGCGGAGACACCGGCGCCGACCGTGACCCGGCCACCCACTCCGGAGGGTGAACTGCCGGAGCCGCTGCAGGTGAAGCTCGAGGCCGTGATCGACCAGACGATGACGGAGTACGGCGTGCCCGGCGCCGTCGTCGGCGTGTGGATCCCCGGCGAAGGCGCCTGGACCACGGCGGCCGGACTCGCCGACATCGACAAGGGCGTGCCGACCAGCACCGCCATGACGTGGCCGCTGCGGAGCGTGACGAAGTCGTACACGGTGACGCTCATCCTGCAGCTGGTGGACGAGCGGGCGATCAGCCTGGACGACACGATCGACACCTACGTCGACGGGGTCACCAACGGCGACAAGATCACCTTGCGTCAGCTGGCCGGCATGTCCAGTGGGAACGCCGACTACACCAACGACGACTTCCTGGCCGCGTTCCAGAAGGATCCGGCCAAGATCTTCACCCTCGCGGAGCTGAACGGCTTCGCGCTCGACCGGCCGGAGCAGTTCGCGCCGGGAACCGAGCGGGTCTACACCAACGCCAACACCAACCTGCTGGGTGCCGTGGTGGAGAAGGTGACGAAGCGGCCGTTCACCGACGTGCTCGAGGAACGCATCCTGCAGCCCCTCGGGCAGACGGGCACCCGCTACGTCCTGGACGCCGACACCTGGACCGAGCCCCACCCGGTCGGATATGCACCGGCAAAGGGCGGTCCGCAGCCCCAGCCCGACAACCTCTCGATCTTCGGTCCCGCCGGTTCCATGATCACCACGCTCGAGGACGGTCGGGTGTGGGGCGAGATCCTCGCCAGCGGGGCGCTGCTGAAGCCCGAGACCCAGACCGAGAGACAGCAGGGCGGGCCGCTCGATGCGGGTCCGCCGTACGACCTCTACGCCCTGGGCATGGGGCAGACCGACGGTTGGTGGGGCCACAACGGCGAGGGTCTGGGCTTCACCGCGGCCGTCTTCCACCAGCCGGAGTCCGGCGCGACAGTGGTCGCCTTCATGAACGAGTCCAACGTGGTGCCCAAGGCGCACCCGGCGGACCAGCTGTTCCGCCGGGTGGCGAGAATCCTCGACGGTCAGTGACTGTGCGCCGCACGACGTGAGTCGAGGAGGACACGATGACCGACCTCACCGCCGACAGCGCGCGGGCGCCCCGACCTGCCCTGAGCCGTGAGCGGGTGGTGGAGGGAGCGGTCGCCCTCGCCGATGCCCAGGGGATCGCCGCGCTGACCATCAGGTCACTGGCCCAGCACCTCGGCGTGAAGCCGATGTCCCTCTACTACTACGTGGCCAACAAGGGCGAGATCCTCGACGCCATCGTCGACGTCGTCTTCAGCGAGATCGAGCTCCCCGTCGTGGACGGGGACTGGCGAGCCGAGATCCGTCTCCGTGCCACCTCGGCCCGGCACGTCCTGCGCCGCCACTCCTGGGCCATCGGGCTGTTGGAGTCCCGCATGTCGCCCGGGCCGGCCACGTTGCGTCACCACGACGCGATGATCGCCACGCTGCGAGGAGCCGGCTTCTCGATCGAGCTGACCGCCCACGCGTACGCCCTGATCGACAGCTACGTGTACGGGTTCGCCGTCCAGGAGGCGGCCCTCCCGTTCGACGGACCGGACGACGTCGGCGCCGTCACCGGGGCGATGCTCAAGCAGTTCTCGACCGGGGAGTACCCGCACCTGGTCGAGCTGGCCACCGAGCACGTGCTGCGCCCCGGCTACGACTTCGGCGACGAGTTCGACTTCGGCCTCGACCTGATCCTCGATGGTCTGGATCGCCGGCTGAACCTGGAGAACGACTGATCGTCCCTCCCGGCGAAGGGCGGTGCGCGGCCCCGCGAGCAGGCCCACCAACCCGGCGTTTACGGTGTAAGCATGACGGACCGTGTGAGATTCGGCTACACCTTGATGACCGAGCAGAGCGGACCCCGGGAGCTGGTGGGCTACGCGGTCGATGCCGAGCGCGCCGGCTTCGACTTCGAGGTCTCCAGCGACCACTACTCCCCGTGGCTCACGAGCCAGGGTCATGCTCCGTACGCGTGGACGGTGCTCGGCGCGGTCGCCCAGGCGACGACGAGTGTCGAGCTGGCGACGTACGTGACCTGCCCGATCCAGCGCTATCACCCGGCCGTGGTGGCGCAGAAGGCGGCGACGCTGCAGATCCTCTCGGAGGGCCGGTTCATCCTCGGACTCGGCTCGGGAGAGAACCTCAACGAGCACATCACGGGCGAGGGGTGGCCGCCGGTGGCGCAGCGTCAGGACATGCTGGAGGAGGCGATCACCATCATCCGGGAGCTCCTCACCGGCGAGCTGATCACCTGGGAGGGCGACTACTTCCGCATCGACTCGGCGCGGATCTGGGACACGCCCGAGGTGGCGCTGCCGATCGGCGTCGCCGTCTCCGGCGACAAGTCGATCCAGCGGTTCGCCCCGCTCGCCGAGCACCTCATCGCGGTGGAACCCGATCCCGATCTCATCACCGGTTGGTCCGCCGCGAACTCCCACCCGGGCTCGCGGTCGATCGGCCAGGTCCCGATCTGCTGGGACCCCGACCGGGCGACCGCGGTGGAGCGAGCGCACGACCAGTTCCGCTGGTTCGCCGGTGGCTGGGCGGTGAACGCCGATCTCCCGACCCCGGCCGGGTTCGCCGGGGCCAGCCAGTTCGTCCGGCCCGAGGACGTCGCCGAGAAGATCATCTGCGGACCGGATCTGGACGCGATCGTCGAAGGTGTCAAGCCCTACTGGGAAGCCGGCTTCACCGACATCGCCCTCGTCCAGGTGGGGGATGAGGGTCAGCAGCGGTTCCTGGACGAGGCGGCCGGTCCCCTGCTGGAGGCGTTGCGTTCGGCCTCCGCCGGCTAGATCGTGACCGGGCCAGGTCTTTGTCGTCGAGGACGATGATGGGGAGATGGGTACCTGGATCCGAGAACGGGGTCTGTTGCTCGCCAACCTCGTCCTCTTCGCGGTGTTCTTCACCGGCATGATCATCAGCGGTCTGCAGGTCTACAACGCCGATCAGACCGAGCACAACGAGCCCGCGGTCACGCTGGGCGGCTACCTCACCAGCGGCGACTTCGTGGAGGCCACCTTCGAGAACTGGGAGAGCGAGTTCCTGCAGATGGGCATGTACGTGGTGCTGACCGCGTACCTGGTCCAGAAGGGGTCCTCGGAGTCCAAGCCACTCGATCGACCGTCGCCGCAGGACGCCGATCCCCGCGCCACCGAGCCTGCCGCCGACGCGCCGTGGCCGGTTCGCCGCGGCGGCTGGGTCCTCACGGTCTACGAGAACTCACTGGCCGGGATGTTCTTCCTGTTGTTCGCCCTCTCCCTGACCCTGCACGCGGCCGGGGGAGCTGCGGCGTACAGCGCCAACCAGACCGCCCACGGCGGCGCGCCGGTCACGTTCTGGGAGTATCTGGGCACGAGCCAGTTCTGGTTCGAGTCGATGCAGAACTGGCAGAGCGAGTTCCTGGCCATCGCCGTCATGGTGGGCGCGTCGGTGTATCTGCGGCAACGAGGCTCGGCCGAGTCCAAGCCGGTGGCGGAGCCACACGATGCGACAGGAACGTGAGTTCCGACGGGTTCGACCGCCGCCGGCGTCCGAATGTCCCGAGGCTCGTTCGAGCTCTCTCAGGACTTGCGGTCCCGCAGGCGTTCCTTCTCGGCGATGACCTCGGTCTGCACCCGGCGCTCCTTGAGCAGCCAGGGCGGCGGATCGGCCAGCAGCGCGCCGATCTGGTCAGCATCGAGCGCGTCGCCCACGTCGGCACGCGCCAGACCGGAGCGGGAGATCCCGAGCTTCTGAGCGACCACGTCACGAGGGAACGGGCCGGTGCGCCGGAGCTCCACCAGCCACTCCGGGGGATCGGCCCGCAGCGCGTCCAGCTCGGCCCGGGTGAGGGACGACCGCTGGAACTCCTCCGGCGCGGCCGGCAGGTAGATCCCGAGCTTGTCGGCCGCGGTCAGGGGTTTCATCGTCTGGCTCACGGTCACCAGCCTAGTGGCGCCGACGCCGCCCGGCTCAGGTCTGTGAGTCGTCGACCTCGTACGCCAGTCGACTCCCGACCCCGACGCCCCAGGTGGCCAGCGCGCCGGCCGGCGCCTCGATCGTCGCGGTCGCCTTGAGGCGGGGCCGGGTGCCACCGACCCAGGGCTTCAACGTGGCCACCTTGAGGACCCTGCCGTCGCGATCGACCACGGCCACGTCGATCGGATAGCGCATCCCCATCATGTGCACCGACGGGCACTTCGTGATCCACAGCGCTCCCTCGACGGCGTCGGTGCCGAGCAGCCCCTTGCGCCGGGAGCCGGCGGTGTCGGCGATAGCGGCCGGTGCCACGACCCGGTCGTCGCAGAGCAGCCGACCGGGTCCGGGTCCGAACACCGTACGGGCCATCGACGCCTCCAGGATCGTGTCAGGGAAAGGCATCGAGGATCGTCCGGACGGCCGATGAAGTGACTCGGTGCTCGATACAATCGTGCCTCATCCACAGGGCCGGGAACCTCCCGCCGACACCAGGGGGACCGCAGGTTGGCTCGCCGTCGTGACGTGGAGCGCAATGCTCGACGCCGCAGCGTCACCGACCGGATCCTCGTCCTCGTCCTCGTCGTGGTGGCGGCTTCCGGCTTCATGAGCGTGCTGCCCGCGGCGGCCCAGGTCGCCGTCGGTCGGTTGGCCTGCCGGGTGGGATCCCTCGGTCTCGGTGCCTGCGGAGCCGACCCGATCGCGCTGACCGATCCGCAGCTGGCGCCGCCCCGGTGTGCAGCGCTGGCGGCCCTCGACGAGGCACTCCCCGAGGTGCGGGTGAGTGAGCGGACGACAGCTGCCGGACTGCGGGTCCAGACGCGGACGGCGCGTTCCGGCGACAGCGTGCTGCACCTGGGACCAGACCTTGCCGACGACCCACCCCTGGTGCTGGCCGGTCAGCGTCGGGGCCGCCAGGAGGTGCTGCCGGGTGTCGAGGTGACCACGTCGGCCGACTGGTATCTGCCCGGCGGTCAGGGAGGCGACGTCGTCGTGGCCGCCGCGCTGGAGCAGCATCGCCGGTGGTTGCAGCGGCGGTCGAGTCTGGCCCCGCTCGGTGCCGTCTTCGCCTCCGCGGGTCGCGACCTGCCCGACCCGACCCTGCTCCGGAGTCGGGTCTGGCCCGCGGTGGCTCAGCTGCCCACCCCACCGAGCTCGACGGACCTTCCCGTAACCAGCAACCCCGAGACCAGCAACCCCGACATCAGGAACCGAATGGTGCTGCGCACCGACCAGCCGGGCCAGCTGGTCACCAACGGCATCGACCGGGACAGCGTGCTCACCGTCCCCCTGACCGGCACCTGGGCCGGGTCATCGGTGACCGGAGCGGCGTCCTGGCGGCGCGCGGCATCGGGCCAGGTGGAGCGGGTCACGGTGGCAGTGGTCGCCGCCCGGACGCTGGTCGCGGGGGAGACGGCGCTGCCGTCGGGCGGGGCCGAGGTCGCCTACATCACCATCCCGGTCGTCACCGACGGAGAACGACGGCTGGTCGAGAGCTGGCTCAGTCGTCCCCCCGGATTCAGCCTGCCGCTCACCGAGCTGCTCGGTCTGCGTCCGCCGGACGTCCGCGACCAGCTCGCCGCCTTCCTGACCCGGGCCGCGACGGTGACCGTGCTGCGCTACGCCGACACCGATCGAGCCTGGTTGGCGGCAGGGGTGAGTGAGCAGCTGATCACCACCCAGCGGGTCGACTGGCCCGATCGGCCGGTGACGGCGGCGTTCGCCGTCGCTCCGCAGCCCGACGGCGAGCCCCGCGTTCTGTCGGCCGACCCAGCGTGTGCCGGCTCATGATCACGGATTCGACGACCGTGCCCCGCCGTGGCGCGCTGGCGCTGGGATTGACTGCTGTGGTGGCGCTCTGCGGGGTCTCGCTGCCGGCGCAGGCGGCCGAGATCAGAGTCGGGGACCTCGGCTTCGAGGTGCCCGACGACGTCGTCCCGGCCGATCGGGCCGACCGCCTCGGCCACCACTGGCAGTGGCAGGGTCGGACTCAGGACAACCAGGTCCGGCCCCGTGGCGTGGTGCTCGCCCGCGCCGACCTGGCCACCGACGATCCGGTGGAGGTGCTGGGTCTGCTGCTCGCCTCGACCGCCGCCGGCCTGCTCCCGGACCTCCGGCTGACCGGCCGCCGGAGCCGGACCCCACCCGGCGGCGACGAGCAGACCCGCGTCGGGATCTCGTACGACATCACGCAGGACCACCGCTACGGCGGTGAGCTGGCGATCTGCCCCCGCAGCGGGGGGACGACCGGCGTGGTCGTCGCGCTGACCGACGGCACCCTGTCCACCAGCTTCGCCACCGGGATCCTCGACTCGATCCGGTGGCGCTCGTGAGGTCGGTCAGCCTCCGGGCCTGGGCGGTCTCGGCGGTGGCCCTCGCCCTCGCCGGGGCCGGCGTGACCTCGCTGGCGGCGGGCAGTGCGGTGACGTCGTTGCCCCGGATGGCTGTGGCAGCAGGCATCCTGGCCGCCTACACGGCGCTGGTCGCTCTGGTGGTCACACCCCGCGCCGAGCGGACCTGGGCGCGCTGCCTGCTCTGGGGAGGCCTCGTGCCGGCCCTGGTGGCGACCGTCACCCTGCTGCTGGTGAGTGCGGAGTCCGGACTCTCGGCGGGACTGCTGTGCAGTCTGCCGTGGCTTCTCGGCGCCCTGCCGGTCTGCCTCGGTGGTCGTTGGCTCCCCGCTCTTCCTTCCCTGTCGAAGCTCTGGCGGCCGTCGAGGTCCTAGCAGCAGCCGTGATCCTGACTGTCGGACCCGCGCCGCCGGATCACTTGGTCAGGCGGGAATCCACGTCCTCCACGTCGCCGGACAGGTCGCGGAAGAAGAAGCGACCGACGACCGGACGGAACTCGACCGTCTGGCGACCGATGCCGCAGTCGATCCAGGTGGTCATCGGCCCGGGGGGCGGGGCCGGCGCATCGTCACCACCGTCGTCACCGGCATCGTCCTTCGGTGGTTCGGGTTCCTTGAAGCCGGGGTCCAGTCGGCACTCGTCGGCGGCGAAGGTCGTCTCGGCTTCGGCCTTGGCGGTGACCTTCGGCCCGTCCACGGCGGTGTCGTTCATCCGCACCGACACCGAGACCTCGTCGGCCCAGACGTTGTAGCAGTAGGAGGTGAGCGTCGCCCCGTTCGCGGCAGCGAGCTCGGCGGCCTTGGCGCGACCGTTCCCGAGGCAGGTGCCGCCGCCGACCATCACCGGGATCTCTGCCGGTGTGGTGAATCCGAGGGCCAGATCCGTCGGCAGGTCATCCAGCATGCCCCGTGCGCCCCCCAGCGCCGCGGCGTCTGCGGCGTGCATCCCGGCGGCGCTCTCGTTCGCGGCGATGGAGGTCAGGGTGGTCGCCACGCCGGCGAACAGCGCGATCACGATGCCGGTCACCAGCAGCGAGATCACCGGGGACGCCCCGGCGTCACGACGGCGGCGACTGCTCGCCGCGTCTGCTCCGATGATCATGGTTGCCTCTCGAGGTCGTGCCTGGCGATCGCGCTGCAGCGCCGTCCGGTGAGACGGCCATCGGCCGGACGAGGTGTCTCGTCCGGCCGATGGGGTGGGGGGTCTGGGTCTAGCCGTTGCCCGCGGTCTTGATCTTGTTGATCATCTCGGTGACGAAGCCCGCGACGTCGGCCCCGCGGACGGCCCCGATGATGAGGGTGACGATCACCGCGGCGACGGCGATGGCGGCGACGTACTCCAGCGAGCCCTGGCCCGCGTCACGGCGCTGCTTGAGCTTGTCGGCCGCGGTGAGGTGCCACACGTAGAGGGTGACCAGCAGCTGGTTCATGGGAGTTCCCCTTTGGTTCGTGACCCGAGCGGGTCTGGTTCTGTTTCCCGCCTTGCTGCGGGCCGTTCTGATGAGACAAATCTAGGGAGATGTGCGGCTGCGGACATGGGCCCGAGGGCCCAGCTGCGGGCCCATTCCGGACCACGCCTTGGGCTCACTGCGGTGGGTCGCCGAGCCACAGGGCGACCGCATGACCGCGACTGGACACCCCGAGCTTGGCGAAGATGTGGTTGATGTGGTTCTTGACCGTCTTCTCCGAGATGAACAGCGTGCGGGCGATCGCGGCGTTCGCCGCCCCCTGGGCCACCAGCTCCATCACGTCGGCCTCACGCTCGGACAGCCCGTACTGGGCGGCCCTGGAGGCCGCGGTGGACACCGGACGCGACAGGGCGGCCATGGCCTGCGCCGAGAAGGTCCCGAAGCCCCGGGCGGCCATCCGCACAGCGGACAGGAGCTCGTCCTCGGTGAAGTTCCCGTGCACCAGATAGCCGAGCGCGCCGGCCTGGACGGCCGCGGAGATCACCTCGGCCGAGTCGGAGTAGGTGAGCATCAGCACCGACGTGTGCTGGACCACCTCGCGCGCCGACACCACCCCGTCCTGGCGCGGCATCCGGACGTCCAACAGCATGACGTCCGGCTTCTTCGCCTTGGCCAGGGCCACGGCGGCCAGGCCGTCACCCGCCTCTCCCACCACGACCACGTCGTCGGCGGTGCCGAGCAGACTCCGGATCCCCATCCGGACGACGGCGTTGTCGTCGGCGATGGCCACGCGGATCTCGGTCCGCGGGGCCCCGGGATCTCTCAGAGCGGCATCGGCTGTCGTGTTGCTGTCCATCGGATCGTCGTCCCCTTCCCCGGTACGGAATCGATCTCGGCCGCGCCCCCCACCTGCG
Organism: uncultured Actinomycetota bacterium; assembly: GCA_963794405.1. Taxonomy (GTDB): domain Bacteria; phylum Actinomycetota; class Actinomycetes; order Propionibacteriales; family Propionibacteriaceae; genus Microlunatus. The sequence continues at coordinate 66,350 of CAWCDP010000008.1, read as the reverse complement.
CGGCCCGTTCCTGCAGTCCTCGGAGGCCGAAGTGGCCGGCCGCTTCCCTTCGCCGCGTCGGGGCGACATCGAAGCCGACGCCGTCGTCGCGGACGACCAGCTCCAGCCGACCGTCGGACTCGGTCAGCTCCACCTCGACCCGCGTGGCCCCGGCGTGCTTCTCGATGTTGTGCAGCATCTCCTTGAGCGCCGCCGCGAGCTGGACGGTGACCTCCGGATCGGTGTCGACCGCCTCGACCACCGAGAGGGCGGCGTCGACACCGGTCCGGGTGCTCCAGTCGTCGATGATCTCCCGCACCACGTCGACCGTCGGCCGGTCCAGCTGACCGAGCCGGAGACCGACCAGCAGCTGGCGGGCCTCCTGAGCCGCCTGCTCCGACGCCGCGGCCAGCTCCACCGCCATCCCGTGCGCCGCCGCCGGGTCGCACGGCCACCGTACGGCGCAGCGCCGCGGCGGCCAGCGAGATGCCGTGCAGCGACTTGCCCACGGAGTCGTGCATGTCCCGGGCCAGCCGGGCGCGCTCGTCGGCGGCGCCGACGGCGGCGACGGCGCCGGCCACCTCCTGCTGGGCGCGGACGGTGCTCGCCACGGCGGCTCGGACCAGCGAGCCGATCACCACGAAGCTGACCACCAGGGCGGGGGTGCCGGCCAGCAGGGCCAGCCAGCCCGTCCCGGTCTCGGGCAGCGTCCCCACCAGCGTCCGCGGCGCTCCCAGGGAGCCGAGGGCCAACGTGACGGTCAGCACCACCAGGAAGCGGTGCGGGAAGAGCAGCCCGGTGAGCAGCGCCGAGCACACCACGGTGAGGGCCGCCGGTTGCGCGGTGTCGACCGACACCAACAACGCCAGCGTCAGCGCGGTGTCGATCATGGCCAGCAGCGGGTGACGGATGAGCAGGCGGATCGGCTGGTTGCCCAGACCGAAGACCAGACTGGCCAGGGCGAGCAGCAGCAGGCTGATCAGGGAGGTCGGCGACGGCGCCGGACCGGAGACGATCGCCGCCGTCGGCCAGCAGCAGGCAGACGAGCCGGGCGTGGAAGACCCAACGGACCAGCCGCAGGTAGCCCGGGTCGTCGATCAGCTCGCCGACGCCCGGAGCCATCGGGGCGGGCGTCACGGCGACGACCCCGGCGGGGCGGACGTCACTGCAGCGACTCCATCAGGCCACCCACGTCGAGTCCGGAGCCGATGGCCAACCCGACGAACACCAGGATCAGGGCGGCCGGCACCAGCACCAGCGAGGTCACCAGGGTGACCTTGGGGACGGTCTGGGACGCCTTGCGCCGCATCGCCTGAGCGTTCTCCCGGCGCATGTCCAACGCGATCTGGTTCAGGGTCTCGGCCAGGGGTGCCCCGAGCTCGTCGGCCTGCAGGAAGGCGGTGGTGAAGCTGCGGACCGCCGTCGACCCCGACCGGCGCTGCATGGCCAGGAAGGCGACCTTGGTGCTGGCGCCGTGACTCATCTGGTCGAGAGTGAGCCGGACCTCGTCGGACAGCGGTCCCTCGAAGCGGTCGATGACCCGGGCGAGGGCCGAGCGGAAGGAGATGCCGGCGTTGACGGTCACCGCCAGGATGTCCAGGAAGTCCGGCAGATCGCGGTCGATGCTCTCGCGTCGCCGCCGGCCCTGCCCCGAGATGCGCGCCAGCGGCAGCAGGACGGCGAGGAACGGGCAGAGCAGCGCGATCAGCACCTGTCCCTGGAGGAAGAGCAGCACCGCGACGGGGATCAGCAGCAGCATCCACCAGCAGACGCTGCGCAGCAGGCTGTCCACACTGACCCCGGCCGGTCGGCCGGCGGTGTCGATCAGCTGCTGCAGGTAGCGGACGCCGTTCAGCCCGATGAGCCTGCGCAGTCGGGGCACGAAGCGCGCGGCCAACCGGTTCACCGGGGACAGCCGGGTCTCCCGCTGCCGCTCCTCGCGCAGGAGGATGAGGTCGTTGGCGTCGAGGTAGTCGCGAGGGTTGGTCCGCGCCATCCGGTAGCCGAGCAGGAACACCGACAGCGCACCGGTGGCCCCCAGGGCCGGCCACAAGGTGGAGAACGCGCCCATCAGCGTTCGATCCTGGTCATCCGGCGGATGACGACGAAGCCGGCGGCGAAGAGGCCGAAGCCCACCACCAGCGCGCCCTGACCGATGAGGCTCTGGGTCATCAGCTCCACCGTCCCCGGCCGGATCAGGTTGAGCAGCAACAAGATCCCGATGCCGAGGATGGCGACCAGGACGCTGGTCGACCGCGCCTGGGCCAGCGTCGTACGGACCTCCCGCCGCACCTCCTTGCGATCGTCCAGGGTGAAGGAGATGTCCCGCAGCGCCTTGACCAGCGAGCCTCCGGACCGGGCCGAGACGACCATGGTCGACATCAGCACCCGGACCTCACGGGAGGGGAGCCGGTCGTTCAGCTGCAGCATCGCCTCCTCCAACGGGGCTCCGAAGCGCACCGCCGAGTTCAGCCGCTGGATCTCCGAGCGGGCGGGCTCGGCCATCTCCGCCTCCGCGACCGCCCAGGCGGTGGCGATGCTCAGGCCGGCGTTGGTCGCGTTGGACAGGATGCGGGCGAGCTCGGGGATCTGCTGGACGAACTTCTCCCGCCGCCGCTCGCGGGCCCGGTGCAGCCAGGCCCGCAGCAGCAGGTAGCCGCCCACCACCCCGACGACGCCGAACAGCGGGGCGAACAGCTGCGCCAGCACGTACGGGACGGTGAGGGTGAGCACCACGAAGACGGCGAACACGGCCAGCGGCGGGTGCCGGAAGCCGGCGAGGACGAGCTCGCGCTCCAGCCAGCGACCGATCCGCGACCGGTTGAACCGGCGCGACAGCCGGCCGGCGAACGAGCCGCCGGTCAGCAAGGTCTCGCTGCCCTGGCGGGCGGCCTGGGTGGCCTGTCGGCGCTCCGCGGAGTGGGTGGCGAACTCGGCGACGGCCGCGGTGGCCAGCAGGACGGCCACCATCGAGCCGATCAGGATCAGCCAGATCACGACGTCTGCCAACCGTCCGGCAGCGGCTCGCCGGCGAGGGCGAGCGCGCGGGCCAGCGACTCCGGCACGGTGTGCTGGACGAACCGCCGCTCCAGCGGGTCGAACTCGGCGATGGTGTGCAGGCGGTAGTCCTCGCGCCGTTTCGACGTCACGGCAGCGATCTCGACGATCCGCCGGGTTCCGTCGGAGTGCCTGGTGAGCTGGAGGACGATGTCGATGGCGTCGTTGACCTGATCCCGGATGGCCGCGAACGGGATGTCGACCTCGCTCATCGAGGCCAGCGTCTCCAGCCGGGACAGCGCGTCGTAGGCGCTGTTGGCGTGCACCGTGGACAGCGAGCCGTCGTGGCCGGTGTTCATGGCCTGCAGCATGTCCAGGGACTCACCGCCGCGGACCTCGCCGACGATGATCCGGTCCGGACGCATGCGCAGCGAGTTGCGGACCAGGTCGCGGATGGTGATGGAGCCCTTGCCGTCGGCGTTCGGCGGACGCGTCTCCAGCCGGATCACGTGCTCCTGGGACAACGAGAGCTCGGCGGCGTCCTCGACCGTGACGATCCGCTCCCGGGCCGGCACGAACTGCGACAGCGCGTTCAGCAGGGTCGTCTTGCCCGACGACGTGCCACCCGACACGACGATGTTCATCCGGCCGCGGACGCAGCTGGCCAGCAGCTCGGCCGAGGCGCGGTCGAGAGTGCCGCGCTGCAGCAGCTCCGCAAGGCCGTACGCCTTGGGGAACAAGCGGATCGTCACCGCGGGACCGGTCAGCGACAGCGGCGGCAGCACCACGTTCACCCGGGCGCCGCGGGGCAGCTTCGCATCGGCCGGGAGCCGGGCGTCCACCATCGGACTCGACTCGTCCACCCGACGGTTCACCGCCGAGACGATCCGGTCGATCGTCTGCAGCAGCTGGGCTTCGGAGGTGAAGCCGGACGGGATCCGCTCGACCCGACCGAAGCGCTCGATGTAGACGGTCCGGTGGCCGTTGATCATGATCTCCGAGATCGTCTCGTCGGCCAGCAACGGCTCCAGCACCCCGAGACCGACGGCCTCGTCCACCACCCGACGGACCAGGGTCGACCGTTCCCGGGTCGAGAGGATGACGCCCTCCCGAGAGATCAGGTGGGCGAGCACCCGCTCCAGCCGGGCCCGACGGTCCTCGGGGGCGAGCCGGGTCAGCTCCTGCAGATCCACGTCGTCCAGCAGCAGCTGCTTGAACCGGCTGACCTGGGTGTCGTCGGCGACGATCTCGGTCTTGTCGGCGGTCTGGAGTCGGGCGAAGTCCCGACTGAACTCCCGTCTCACGGCATCGTCACCGAGCGAGCCATGGTGCGATCGGTGATCACGACGAACGACGGCGCCTTGGCCGTGACCGTCACCCCGTGGTTCGGCCCGAAGGTCGACACCGAGACGAGGCTCAGTCCGCTGGGCAGGCTGGCCGCCGCAGCCGCCTGCGGCGACTCGTCGAGGGAGTAGGCGCGGGCGGCGTCCCGGGCGGCCTGCGACACGCCGTGGCTGGTGTAGGCCATGGCGAGCACCTGCGCGATGGCGATCAACACCACCAGGACGAGGGGGATGAGGGCGGCCGCCTCGAGGGCGGCGGAGCCACGGTCACGCGTACGGGTCATCTCGGCTCCTTGACCACGGTGTGGGACACCTCGATCTGGGCGTCGGACGACGCACCGTCCCCGATCAGCAGCGGCGGTGACACCCGGACCCGGACGGTCGAGCCGCTCGAGGTGACGGTGGTCCAGCCCTGCACCCCGGCCGGCAGCACCTCGTTGGCCGCGGCACTCGGGCTGTCGCCGAGGGAGGCGGCGCGCGCCGCCGCGGTCGCGGCGACCCCCGACCAGACGAAGGAGAACCCCCACAGCACGAACTGCACGCAGATGATCACCACCATGGCCGTCAGCGGCAGCATCGCGACCGTCTCCAGGGCGACCTGTCCGGAGTCGCTCGCGCGCTGCTTCGCCCGTCGGCCTCGACGGGCCGGCTTGGCCGGGGCGAGTGATCGCTTCCCACCGGTCGCGCCGGCTGTGGTCGTGCCCGTTGGGGTGCTGGTCGAGGACGAGCCGTTGGCTGCCTGCCCGTTCGTCGCGCCGTTGCGGGGTGTGGACCCGGCACCTGCCCCGGCCACCTGATCGTGGTCGGCGGGTGGATCACCGGCCTCCGCGGTGCCGCCGGGCGCCGCCGAGGCGCGACGGAAGCTGCGGTAGACGTCCAGCTCCTGGGCCAGCGCCCGAAGGCTCTTCCACCAGGTCTGGTTGCGGACCTCCGCCGGCGTCCGGCTGTTGCCGGCGCGCTCCAGACCCCGGTCCAGGTCGGGGATCAGCACCTCCGACCGGTCGCCCAGGACGAGCTCGTCGATGGTGTCCTGCTGGATCTCCGACCGCCGCACGAAGCGGTTGACCACCACCTTGACGGAGCTGTCGGCGATCACCCCGAGCGACTCCCAGGCCAGGGTCTGCCGGCGCGCGGCGCGGAGAGCCGGCACATCGGCGGTCACCACCTGCAGGGTCACGTCGGCGGACTCGACCACGGCGGCCTGGGTGGTGGTGATCGCGGATCCGGTGTCGATCACCACGAGGTGATAGAGGCCGCGCAGCTGGGCGAGGATCCGGCGGACGGCTTCCGGGGTGACGTACTCGGTGTCCCGGATCTCCGGCGGGGCCAGCAGCAGGTGCAGTCGGCTGTTGTGCACCACGACGGTGTCCGACACCGCCCGCGGCGACAGGTCCTCGCTGATCTTGGCCAGGTCGGCGATCGACACCCGGTAGGCCACGTCGAGATAGCTGGGGACGTCGCCGTTCTCCACCGCCAGGTCGACCAGGCAGACCCGGATGTTCGGGTCGCCCCGGACCACGTCCCAGGCCAGGTGGGAGGCGATGACGGTGGTGCCGACGCCTCCCTTGGCGCCGGCCACGGCGATCATCCGGGCACCCCGATCGGTGCTCCGGGCCGACGACTCCGGGTTCTCCGTCATCGCCGCCCGCAGGGTCTGCGCCCACTCCAGCACCGATCCGAGGCGGTGGTTGAGGTCCTCGAGCCCGAACGGGAACTCCAGCACCCCCCGGGCGCCGGCGTCCAGGGCGGCGCGGTAGGTCTCGGCCGAGGGGCTGGTGGTGACGACCATGACCGCCAGTCCCGGGTTGCGCAGCGTCAGGTCACGGACGGTGTCGACGACCGAGGCCGGTCCGAGCTGGTCGTGCACGAACAGCACAGCGGGTCGGTGGCCGCGGACCGAGGAGATCATCTCCGACGTCGACTCGGCGAGGAAGACGACCTCGATCTCGGCGTCCACCTCGTCCAGTCTCGATCGCAGCTCCTGGACGATGACCTGATCGGCGATGGCGATGACGGCCCGGGTCATGAGTTGCCGTCCTCGGGCACGGCCTTGCCGCCGAGGTTGCGGGCGTCGAAGGTCTTGCGTTCCTTGCTCCGGTCCTGCGCGACGCCCGGCGGCAGGCCGATGAGTCGCACTTCCTTGGCGTACGAGGAGGCGTACGTCAACGAGAGCGCGGCGTCGGCGCGCAGGGCGAGCGTCACCGGGATGACGTTCTGGATGGACTTCGCGTCGGGTGCCTGCACCTGCTGCTGGCCGAGCACCGACACGATCCTGGCGTTCTCGACCAGGATGCGCGCCTGCTTGGGCAGTCCCTTGACGTTGGCGAAGGCGACGTAGACGTCGACCCGGTCGCCCGGCCGGACCCGACCCGCCAGCCCGGTGACCGCGTCCACGTTGACGGCCACCTCGCGCTCGGTCGGGTCGAGGTCGCTGGCCGGGACCAGCGCGTCCAGGCTCACCGGGGAACCGGCGGCGAGCGGCGTCGCCGTCACCCGGCCGTCGATGTCGGAGGCCTGCAGCACGGTGTTCTCGGCCGCCCAACGCTGCGGCACCTCGACCGGCTCGGTGTTCTCACTCGACAGCGTGCTGAACGGTGGCAGGTCCTTGGTGACCTGGTAGACGGTGACCATGGGCCCGACCTTGGAGTTCACGGTGGACACGTAGTTGGCGACGCCGAAGAAGACGGCGACGGCGGCCACCACGGCCAGCACCATGAAGGCGACACCCCGTCGCTGGCGTGGGTTCATGCTCATGCTGCTTCGCTCTCGTTGTCGTGCGTCGGCGCCGGGTCGGACGTGGTCTGCTCTGCCGAGCCCGCGGGCCGCAACCTGGCGGCGTCCGGCGGGAGCATCGTCAGCAGCCGGCTTCCTCGGGGGGAGTAGGGGGCACCGGGGTGGATCGTGGTGCCGACCTGGTGCAGGACGATCGGGCCGAGCTGTCGGGCCAGCAGCTCCGGGGTCGCGTCGCCATCGTGGGCCCGGACTCCGTGCAGACGCTGATCGAGGCTCGGACACCAGTCGCGCCGTGCGTCTCTGGCGTACGGACCCGAGCCGAGCTCGAGGAAGAAGCCGGGCTCGGCTCCGAGGCTGCGCAGCCGGGCGACCAGACCCGGCCACGGGGCGCCGAGGCGCCAGATGCTGGGGCTCCAGACCAGACTGCGGGCCTGCTCCAGGAGACCGCGGACGGCTTCCTCGGCGGCGGCCGGAGCGACCGCGCCGGACCGCTGGACCCGATCGGCGACCAGGGTCAGGGTCAGCGCGTGATGGGCACTGACCAGGACGCGAACGCGCGCACCCGGCCGCGCGGCCACCAGCAGGTCGGCCTGGCGGCGGGCGGCGTGCTCGGCGTAGCGCGGAGCCAGCACCAGCACCGATCGGTCCTGGTGGCCCACGACGGACTCGAGCAGTGCGGCGGGCCGATCGGCCGGTACCCCGCACACCTGACCGAGTCCGGTGGACCCGACGACAGAGATCAACACTCCACACCCCCGTTGTTGCGACCTGACTCGCTGTCGAGCATCAACGCGCAGCGGTCGGTCGAGCGGGTCCCATGCTGACAACGCACGGGGTCACTCGCTCCGCTTCGTCGTCGCCCGGGCGGCCCGAGAACGCCGAAGGAGAAGGGCTCCCACCAGTCCGGCCAGCAGCACCAGCGCGGCTCCGGCCCCGGCGGCGACCGCCAGCGCTCCGACGCCCGGATCGCCGCCGTCGGTCGACTGCCCGGGGTCGGTCGGGCTGGGCTCGACGCTCTGCGGCGAACCCGACGCGCTCGGTGAGCCGGACGCCGTCGGCGGTCCGGAGGGACTGGGCGTGGTGGACGGCGAGGCGTCGCTGGCGTACTGCGGCTGTCCCTTCGCGGTCCCGTCGACGGCGAGATCGATCCGGACCGGCGCCACCCGCCCGCGGAGGTCGGTCCGGCCGGGCTTCAGCTGGACCGAGACGTAGTAGACGCCGCCGGCCGATGCGTACGAGGCGTTCTCCCGAAGGTCGCCCTCGGTGGTGACCGCGCTCCCGTGCGGGATCTCGCGGTTGCGTACCCGCACCTCGGGGGAGTAGGCCGTGGCCCGCCCTCGACGGTCGCCCTGGAGGATCACACTCTGCTTGGTCAACGGCACACGGGAGGGCGTGTAGAGCACCGTGGCGACCGTGACGGTGTCGGTGGGCTCGAGATCCCAGCCGGCCTTGCTCGGGGCCGTGACGCTGGCCCGGAGTCGTTGCCCGGGCTCCAGCCGGACGCCGTACAGGATGCTCTCGCCGACGGCCGGGGTGTCGGAGTACGAACCGGGCACCAGGATCGGGGCGTCGGTGAACGAGGTCCCGCTCACGGCCGCCTTGACCGGCTTCTTCTGCGGCACCGACGAGCCGGTGACCTTGTACGTCGCGATGGGTCCGGGGAGGGATCCAAGGTTCGTGATCGGGGGCTCGGTGGCGACCAGGATCTCGGCCGGGGCGGCCTTCTTGTTCCCGGTGTTGGATCGCCGTTCCACCGAGAGCACCAGCGGCTCGGTCGCGCATCCTGGCGACTTGTCTCCGCTCACCACCGCTGCCGACACGACCAGGGTGGCCGTGGTCGTCTCGTTCACGGTCTCGGCGTTGTCACAGCTCGCGCCACTCGCAGTGGTCAGGGCCAGATACCAGTACTCGGCGTTGTAGCTCCCGGTCGGCGGCACCAGGCTGTTGGCGGAGACGGTGACGGTGTCGCCCGGGCGTCGGGTGACGTTGTAGTAGCGCTTCCCGTCGTCGGGTCCGAATCGATCTCGGTACTGGCCGACGGTGATGGCCGGTGCGTCCTCCGGGCCGTCGGTGCCCCGGACGGGCGTGCCGGTGATGGCGAAGGGTCGCAGCGCCCGCTGGGTGATCTTGCGCAGGGCATCCGACAGCTCGTCGGCCTGGTCGGCGTCGTAGTAGGACCCGTCACCGGCGTCGGCGATGCACTTCAGCTGCTTGCGGGCCTTGCCGCCGACATCCAGGCCGACGGCGTTGAACTGCAGGTCGACGCCCTTGTCCGCGAGCTTGCGGGCGACCGGGCAGGGGTCGCCGGCGCAGGACTCCTCGCCGTCGGAGATGAGCACCAGCACCCGTCGGCCCTTGTCGCCGAGATCGTCGACCGCCTTGTCCAGCGAGTACGCGATGGGCGTCTCCCCGACCGCCTTGAAGGAGTCCACCGCCCGGTACATCTTCTTGCTGTCCAGGGGACCGACCGGCAGCACGAGCTCGGTGTCCCGGCACGCCTTGGGGTTGGTCTCCTTCGGTTCCGCGATCTCCGACCCGTACACCCGCAGACCCACTTGGGTGCCGGCCGGCAGCGCGTCGGCGACCTGCTTGAGGGCCCGCTTGGCGGCCGCGAACTTGGAGCCACCGGAGGAGATCCGCTCGTTCATCGAGCCGGACACGTCGAGCAGCAGCAGGACCTTGGTCGAGTCGTCGGCCCGGGCCGGCAGCGGCGCCGACAGCCCGGCGCCGACGATCATGAGGGCGAGCGCCAGCATCAGCGCACGCCGGAGACTCTGTCTGGTCACGGCCTGGCACCCCCTGATCTGCGATGGCCGAAGGACGGGGGAACGGTAAGCAGAGGCAGGGCCACAAATCCAACCGAAGCGGAAAGAAACCCTGTGGACACGGTGATTTCGTACGTGACCTTCGTCACGTAGCCCGTCATGGCTGGCTCGCTGCGAAAGCCAGGCAGGTGAGGTACGCGCCGGCCACCATGGCGGGTCCGAAGGCGAGGTGCGCGTGCCGGTCGGCCCGCCGGGTGATCAACAAGACGGCGGCCGCGAGGCCCCCGAGGACGAAGCCGGCCGCCAGCCCGACAGCGGCTGCGCGCCAGTCCAGCCAGCCCAGGAGAGCGCCGAGAACCCCGGCCAGCTTGACGTCTCCGAGTCCGAGTCCGCCGGCACCGGGGGAGAAGATCGCCAACAGGGTGAAGATCCCGACCGCCACTCCGGCGCACGCGGCGGCCTCGGCCAGCGCCGACCAGCGACCGGTGACGGCGGAGCAGATCGCCAGCGCGAGAGCGACCGCCGGGTAGGCCGGCAGCACCAACCGGTCCGGCAGCCGGTGGACCCGCAGGTCGAGGTGCACCAGCGCGAGTCCCCAGAGCAGGGCCGCGAGGTAGACGAGGCCGACGACCAGGGGCAGTCCGACGAAGAAGGGGACGGCGAGGGCGGTGCCGACACCGGCAGCGATCGGCAACCACCAGCGAGGTAGGACGCGATGCAGCTCGTCGTCCGGATCGTCGCGCCAGTGACCGAGCGCCACCGCGACCGCCGCGGCCCCACCGGCCGCGACGACGGCTGCCGTCAGCCATCCCCACCACGTCATCGACAAACCCCCTGGCTCAGGAGGATGTCAGAGAAGCTGGGTCTGGCGATGGGTCCGTGGGCCCAGGACCGTAGAGCTTCGAATGCTTACGGTGCTGGAGATATGAGCATCTGGAGTGCGGTTCGGGGCCGAGCGGGTCGGTGGCGGCAGCGTCCCACCGCCGGGGCCGGCACCGTCGAGTACGTCGCCGGTCTGGCCATCGTCGCGGTGGTTCTCGGTGCCGTGATGCTCGGGGTGAACAACGCCCAGGTCGACGTCTACACGGCTCGTGTCATCTGCCTCATCCAGAGCGTGGTGGAGGGCGGCCAGTGTGACGAGGCGATCGGCGATGGACCCGGGGGCGGCTACGGTCAGGACGACGTCAACGAGCCCTGGACCTGCGACGTCTTCGGCATCGGGTGCTCCGACCAGCCCACCACCGATCCGGACGACGTCGACATCCCCGACGGTCTCGACCGCGACGACCCCATCGTGGCGATGATGCTCACCACCGAGCGGGGCCGACAAGCCCTGCAGTGGCTGGCCGACCACGATGTCCCGATCGTCGTCGATCCCACCGCCACCGGTGCGGTCTGGAACGGCTCTGAGATCGTGCTCGGCCCGGGCTACGACAACGCCGCCGTGCTCGTCCACGAGGCGAACCACGCGCAGTACACCCAGGAGGGCCGACACGCCGACGTCGACAACCCCGACAAGGATGCGTACGTGACCGGTGCGGTGGACGAGGAGATCGACGGGACGGTGCAGCAGATCCTGGCGGCCAAGGAGTTCCGCAACGCCGGTGCCACGCTCGGCAACCAGCCGGGGGAGTCTGAGTACAACGCCGCCTACCAGCAGGTGATGCGCAACGGTGGTTCGCAGGCGGAGGCGCAGCAGGCCGGCTACCAGGCCGTCAGGGACGAGTTCTACAACGGCGGCATCGTCACCTCGAACACCCATCAGCCGTATCCGGAGTACTACGGTGACGGCTGGGAGCGTGCGCACTGATGAGGAGACCGTGGAAACTTCACCGACCCCGAGGACGTTCAACGACTATGCCGTCCCCCCTGCGTCGTGCCCGTACGACGACCGTCCTGGCCGCGATCGGCTTGGTGCTCGTCCTGGCGGCCTGTTCGCCCGAGCAGGATGGCCCGTCGTCCAGTCCGTCGCCGGTCCCGACGAGGAGCGCCGTGTCCGGCTCGCCTGACGCGGCCGACCTGCGCGGTCGACTGGCCCTCGGCCTGCAGGACATCAGCCCGGTGAGTGCGCGCCTGGTCACCGACCCGCAGACCGCGCTGACCCCCGTCCCGGCCGCCTGGCTGCCTGGGTGGCAGATCCTCGACGTCCAGAACCTGACCGGGCAGCATCCACGGCGCTTCTACGTGGCGCTGGCCGACGACAACCAGGTGGTGGTCCTGACCGCGCAGCCCGCGGCCTTCTCGTCGCTGCTGAGCGATGCCGGGGTCTCGGTGACCTCCGCCGACACCGCGACGGACATCGCCGCCGTCTTCCTGGACAGCACCAGGAACTTCGTCGCCTACTCCTACCGCATCGACGGGGTGGACGACATCGAGTGGCGGCCCACCCTGACCGCCGAGCAGAGCAAGGCGCGGGATCAGATCATCGCCGCGCACGGTAAGAAGATCACGCCGGCCGCCGCCGAGCAGACGACGTCGGGGTGGACCGTGAGTGTCTGGACGATCGATGACACCGACCTGGTCCGGCACGAGGTCTCGGTGGCTGCGAACGGTGCCGTGTCCGACAAGATCGAGACGGTCGCCACCGATCTGCCGGTGCCCGCTTCCCGCTGACCGCGTGCGCAGGTGGGTCCCGTCGCGGGTCGCGCGGCAACCGACGACTGATCGGAAACCGCGTCGCGGAGTGCCGCCGCCGGGTGCTTCGATGTGCTGGTGACGAACCGTCCACGACCGGCCGGCGACTTCGACTACGAGCAGCACGGGACCGGCTACGCGACGGTCCGGCGACCGGATGCTCGGATCGAGGCCTTGGTGACTGCAGCGCTGGGCGACAGCCGCACCGTGATCAACATCGGGGCCGGCGCCGGATCGTACGAACCGCAGGACCGCTACGTGCTGGCGGTCGAACCGTCAGCGACGATGCGAGCGCAACGACACCTCGGCGCAGCGCCGGCGCTGGATGCGGCGGCGGAGCACCTGCCCTTCGACGACGACAGCTTCGAGGCTGCCATGGCCGTCATGACGATCCACCAGTGGAACGACGTCGACCAGGGCCTGCGCGAGATGCGCCGCGTGAGCCGCGGACCGGTCGTCGTGCTCACCCTGGACGCCCCCGCCCTCCGAGAGTTCTGGCTGACGGACTACATCCCGGAGGTCATCGCCATCGAGGAGGCTCGCTTCCCCACCCTGGAGCGCGTGGTCGACGTCCTGGCGGTGGGTAGTGCCGATGTGGGTGTCGATGAGGTGGCGGTGCCCGGGGACTGCACCGACGGGTTCGGTGAGGCGTTCTATGCCCGCCCCGAAGCCTTCCTGGACGCCAGGGTCCGTGCGTTCACCTCAGGTCTCGTGCTGACGGACCAGGTGGCGGTCCGGCGCGGCCTGGCCCGTCTCGAGGAGGATCTGGCGAGTGGGGCCTGGGACCGCGAGCACGGCCATCTGCGTGTCCAGCCCGAGCGCAAGGGTGCCCTCCGCCTCGTCTGCGCACGCGCCCGAAGGACGGCTTGACCGCCCCGGACCGTCGCGCCATCGTGGGGAGATGGGGTCGTGGAGTGCCGCCACCTCCGGCCTGGTGGTTCTCCCCGACGGTCGGCGGATCCGCGGTCGCGGGCTGCGGCAGGGACCGCCCACGGGTGACGAGCCACCGGAGCTGGGTGTCTACCTGACGGGTCGGCGCTACGAGGCTGCGGAGTGGACCTCGATCTGGGTCCGCTGGCCCGACTTCCGCCTTCCGACCCACCGGGCGGAGGCCGTCGAGGTGCTGCGCCACGTACATCGCCTGGCCGCCGATCATCGCGTCGAGATCGCGTGTGGCGGTGGGGTGGGCCGGACGGGTGCGGCCATCGCGGTCCTCGCCCGCCTCGCCGGACTGCCCGCGGCCGAAGCGGTCGCCTGGACCCGTGCGCACTATCGAGCCGACGCCATCGAGACCCCTGGGCAACGGAGATACGTCCTCGGCGTCGAGCTCGGCTGAACCGCCGTCCATCTCCGGGCCCGGCCGAGAGCACGGGTCCACCCGTCGCTTGTCGCGCACCCCTTGACAGCCGTCAACCGATCTGTTTATCGTTACATGTATCGATACAAACTTTGCATCGACCCTCACCACCACAAAGGAGTCACGGTGAATCGACGTACCTTCCTCGCCTCGGCAGCAGCCCTGGCCATCGGCGGCGGCGCGGCCCTCGCCGGCTGCGGCAGCGACACCCCCAGCGCCGGCGGCAGCTCCGGCTCCGGCCCGATCAGCTTCCTCTCCTGGGACGGGGAGGCGACGATGAAGCCGGTGCTGGACGGGTTCAAGGCCGCACACCCGGAGCTCGCCGTCACCGCCTCGTACTCGCCGCCGGTCGCGGAGTACATCCAGACCCTGCAGACGCGCGTGCTGTCGAAGAAGGCGCCCGACGTGTTCTTGATCGCCGCGGAGAACAAGACCAACTTGATCGGCGGCCACGCGGTGGAGAACCTCGCCGGCAAACCGTTCATGGCCAACGTGCCCGAGTTCAACCGCAAGACGTACGGGGGCGAGGACGGCGAGTTCGGGCTGTCCATCGCCTCCTGGGGCGCCGGGATCCTCTACAACAAGGACCTGTTGAAGAAGGTCGGCGTCGAGACCGTGCCGGCCACCTGGGATGAGTTCCTTGCCCTGTTGACGAAGCTCAAGGCCGCCGGCATCCCCGGCTACCTGGAGTCGCTGCAGGGCATGCCCACCATCCTGGCGGCCTTCCTCGGGGCGGTGAACGCCGGCACCGGCGACACCATGGACGCCAAGATCTTCGACGGCAGTGCCAAGTTCGTGGACTACTGGGTCGAACCGCTGACCCAGTACAACCGGATGTACGCCGAAGGGCTGGTGACCACCGACACCGTCGGGCTCAAGGGTGACCAGGTGCGGGACGAGTTCGCCAAGGGCAAGCTCGCCCTGATGTCGACCGGGCCCTGGGACCTGCCGACGATCCGCGAGACGGGACCCAAGATCGACATGGAGATGGTCCTCGTGCCCGGTGCGTCCGGTTTGCCGCCGTTCCTGGCCGGAGCGGCCAGCCCGGGCTACGCCATCAGCTCGGCCTCGGAGAACAAGGAGACCGCAGAGGCCTTCTTGACCTATCTCGGCTCCAAGGAGGGCGTGGCAGCCTGGCAGAAGGTGTCGGGTGCCATCAGCGTCACCTCCGATGTCGAGCCGGCGCTCGACGCCGCCCTGGCCCCGATCGTCCCCGACGTCCGCGCGGGAAAGATCTACCTGCCGCAGATCGCCTGGAAGCGGTCGGAGGACATCCTCAACGTCGAGGCGACCGCCCAGATCCAGCAGATGGTCCAGGGCAAGGTCACGCCGGAGCAGGTGGCCCAGGCCCTCGACACGAAGCTCTCCTCCTCATGACCACCCAAGCCCCCGGATCCGGCCGCGTGGACGATCCCGATGCCGGGCGGCGTCACTCGCTCACGCTGCCCTCGCCGGCGATCGGCGCCGAGTCGATGGCCACCGCCGGCGCCGTGGAGAGCATCACGGCCCGGCCGCGACGCCGACGCGGCCCGACCCGATGGCGCGACCTCACCGCAACCCAGCTGTTCCTGGTGCCGATCGTCGCGGTGTTCATCGTGCTGTTCGTCATCCCCCTGGCGAAGACCTTCTACTGGAGCCTGACCGACTTCACCGGCTACTCCCTGGACCCGGCGTTCGTGGGACTGAAGAACTACCGGATCATCGTGCAGGACCCGTCCATGCTGGCCGGGCTGACCTTCACGATCCTGTTCACGTTCGGCACCACCATCCTGATCACGATCATCGCGATCCCGCTCGCCGTGATGTTGAACCAGCGCTTCTTCGGCCGCAACACGGTCCGTTCGATCGTGTTCTTCCCGGCCATCCCGAGCATGGCCATCCTCGGCCTCGTGTGGACCTACATCCTGTCGCCGCTGGAGTCCGGGGTGCTGAACAGCGCACTCGGCCGCGTCGGCATCGACCCGCTGCCGTGGTTGGCAGACAACACGCTGGCGCGGATCTCGGTGATCATGGTGGCCGTCTGGGCCGGCGCCGGTTGGCACGCCATCCTCTACCTTGCTTACCTGCAGTCGATCCCGGTCGAGTACAACGAGGTCGCCAAGATCGACGGGGCCTCGCCGATCCGACAGTTCTTCCACATCACCCTGCCGCTGCTGACTCCCGCCATCGTGGTCAGCCAGTTCCTCCTGATCACCAACGGGCTGAAGGTCTACGACCTGCCCTTCACCCTGACCGGTGGCGGACCTGGCTTCGCCACCCGCACCATCACCCAGTCGATCATCACCAGTGGCGTGGCCCAGGGCCGGTACGGACTCGCGTCGGCGCTCGCGGTCATGTTCACCATCGCCGTCGGGGTGTTCGCCCTGACCCAGATCCTGGTCTCCAGGACCGTTGAACGGAGGATCCTGTGACCAGCAGCCGGAACACGCGCTACGTCGTGCTCAGTGTGGTCATGATCGCGATAGCGGTCCTGGTCGGCCTGCCCCTCTACTACATCGTGGTCAACACGCTGAAGACCCAGGACCAGATGGTCACCTCACCGCTGGGCCTGCCCAGCGAGCTCTACCTGGGCAACTACCAGGAGGTCTTCGCCAACGTCCCGCTGGCCCGCGCCTTCCTCAACACCCTGTACGTCACGGTGCTGGGCGTGGCGTTCCAGCTCGTGGTGGGCGCCATGGCCGCGTACGGGATGGTGATGCGGAACACGCGCTTCAACCGCATCGTCGGTGCGGTCCTGCTGCTGTCGTTCGTGGTGCCGGGGCAGGCGACCCTGGTGCCGCTCTACCTGATGCTGGTGGACGCGAACCAGGTCGACACCCTCACCGGGCTGGTGATCATGTACCTGGCCGGGGCGGTCTTCTGCTTCTTCCTGATCCAGGGCTACATGACCTCCATGCCGTACGAGATCATCGAGGCGGCCAAGATCGACGGCGCCGGTGTGGTCCAGATCTTCTGGCGGATCGTGCTGCCCCTGATCCGTCCCATCCTGGTCACCGTCGGGGTGTTCCAGACGATGTGGGTGTGGAACGACTTCATCACCCCCAACGTCTTCATCTCCTCCCCGGAGAAGCGCACCATCGTGCTGCAGGTGTACAGCGCGGTCGGCGAGTTCACCACCGACTGGCCCGCCTTCATGACCGTCTCGGTGCTCGCCCTGATCCCGATGGTGATCTTCTTCATGTTCACCCAGCGCCACATCGTCAGCGGCCTGCTCGCCGGAGGGATCAAAGGATGACCACGGTGCCTCCGGCCCCGCTCTACACCGACCCGGTGCACCTGGCCCCCACGGACCCGACGGTGGTCGAGGGTCCCGACGGTCGCTGGTGGATGTTCTACACCCAGCGCCGCTCCCAGGACACCGGACCGGACGTCCGCTGGGTGCACGGCACCGACATCGGGATCGCCTGCTCCATCGACGGTGGCCTGACCTGGGCCTACGAGGGCGTGGCCCAGGGACTCGACCCGTACGACGGCCGCAACACGCTGTGGGCGCCCGAGGTCATCTTCGCCGAGGGGCGTTTCCACATGTTCGTCACCCACATCGTGGGCGTGCCCAGCCACTGGGCCGGGCACGCTCGGCGCATCCTGCACCACGTCTCCGACGACCTGCACCGTTGGGCCTACCTCGGCGTCGTTCCGCTCTCCTCCGACCGGGTGATCGACGCAGCCGTCCACCCCCGGCCCGGTGGCGGCTACCGCCTGTGGTTCAAGGACGAGGCGAACCGGTCCTGGACCTGGGGAGCCGACTCCGAGGACCTCCGGTCCTGGAGTCCGAGCCACCCCGTCATCACCGGGGCCGGTCACGAGGGCCCGAACGTCTTCGAGCTCGGCGGCAGCTTCTGGATGATCGTCGACGAGTGGCACGGGCTCGCTGTCCACACCTCAGCGGACCTCGACCGGTGGGAGCGACAGGGACTCATCCTCGACCGACCGGGTCGCCGCGAGCTCGATCAGAGCGTCGGTCGTCACGCGGACGTCGTCGTCGGGCGAGATCGCGACAACCGCGAGGTCGGCTGGATCTTCTACTTCACGGACCGGATCGACGGCGACGCTCACGATGCGAGCAGCCGTACGGTGCCCGGCGTCGACGAGCAGCCCCACCGCACCGACATCCAGGTCGCGGAGCTGCGCGTCCAGTCCGGGCGCCTGATCTGCGACCGGGACGCATCCTTCAGCCTCGACCTGCGCCGGGCGAGCCGCCACATCGTGATGCAATGAGCACCGGCACCACATCGTGATGCCCTGAGCACCGCCACCACGGGACCCCACGGGCTCAGGAGAACGGAGCTGGAGCAGCGATGGTGACCATGACCGACGTGGCCAAGCTGGCCGGTGTGTCGACCATGACGGTGTCGAACGTCCTCAACAACCGGCCACACGTGCGCGAGGCACTGCGCCAGCGCGTCCTGGACGCCGTCGACGCGTCGGGCTACGTGATGAACAACGCCGCACGGTCGCTGCGGCGCGGATCCACCGGGGTGATCGGCCTCGCGGTGCCGGAGCTGGATCGGCCCTACTTCGGCCAGCTCGCGGCTCGCGTCGTCGCGCGCAGCGCGGATCTGGGCTACCGCGTCGCCATCGAGCAGACCGGTGCCGCCGTCGCCGGCGAGCTCGCAGCTATCGCTCTCTCGCGCACCCTCGACTGCGACGGACTGCTCCTGTCAGCAGTCGGCATCGGGGCCGACGAGATCCGCAGACTCGGACAGACCATCCCCCTCGTCCTGCTCGGTGAGAACCCCTTCGGCGGCATCGTCGACCACGTCGCGATGGCCAACGAGGACGGAACCGGTGCGGCCACCACCCACCTGGTCGAGCAGGGTTGCCGCCGCATCGCCTGGGTCTCTCAGAACGGCTCGGCGGACGAGACCAGCAACGCCGTCTGGCTGCGGGGCGAGGGCTACCGCAAGGCGCTGCGCGACGCTCACCTCGAGCCCGATCCTGCCCTGCAGCCGCAGCTCGGTGCCCTGACGATGGCCGAGGGTGCCCGGGCTATCCAGCTGCTCCTCGACAGCGGGCAGTCCTTCGACGGCGTCGTCGCTGTGACCGACACGGTCGCCTTCGGAGTCCTGAGGGGACTGGCCGATCACGGACTGAAGGTGCCGGACGACGTCAAGGTCGTCGGTTTCGACGACGTGGTGGAGAGCCGGTTCAGTGTTCCCTCGCTGAGCTCGATCGCTCCCGACCACGACTGGATGATCAACACCGCACTCGACATGCTCATCGCCCGGATCAACGGCAGCCCCCAGGACAGGGCCGAAGTGACAGCCCCGTTCCACCTCGCGGTCCGGGAGTCGACGCGCCGATAGCGCACTCCACGAGCGATCAGGCGACGCAGTCGGGGAAGTCCACCGGAGGACGGATCCCATCCGTGCCGGGTGCTCCGAGGTACGCCGCCGCCTGGGCCTTGGTCTCCGACGTCTCGAGGCTGAAGTCGACGCCGAAAGCGACGCCGACCTTCACCTCGGCGGCGAACCCGGTCTTGTCGGAGACGTTGCTGTACTCGACGTTGCTCACGGTGGCGTTGGTGTACATCAGGTTCTGGAACGGGTCGCCGTCGATGAGTCGGTCCGGGTAGAGCGTCCCCGCAGAGACCGCGCCGCCGGCTTCCTGGCCGGCGAGCCAGGACTGCACCAGGTTCCGCTGCTCCGACGTCGTCACATCCAAGGACGTGGTCGTGACGGTGAGACTGCCGCCGGAGCCCGACTGCGACGCGCTGCCGCCCAGGTTCGGCTGCCCCGAGTTCACCGTGCCGGTGGCCTTGCCCTCCCGGGTGGTGACCAGACCGACCCGGACGATCTCGCCCTCGGCGTCGCGGGTGATGGCCATGCTCGTGCCCAGCACGCCCTTCAGCTCGCCGGACAGGGGACCGAGGGTGCCGCTGGCCTGGCCGAACGTCTCCCCGGTGGTGGTCCAGGTCGTGTTGCCGGTCACGTCGTCGCTGATCTGGGTCCACTTGTTGCTGCCACCGAACTTCACTCCGGCGTCGGCCAGACCGAGCTTGGGCCCGGTGTCCTCGGTCTTGGAGCCCGAGCTCTTGTTCTCGAAGGGCAGACTCAGGCCGACCTTCCCGCCGACGTCGGCGGACACCTCGAAGGACGTCACGTGCTGGCTCGGCGGCTTCGGCGGATCGGTGAACCCGCCGGAGAGCAGGATCCCCAGGGAGTAGCCGCCGGTGTCGTCGTGGCGGATCATCTCCTGCTCCATCAGGTACTTGTCGAGCTGGTCCCTCATCGCCGTGGCCTCGTCGGCGTCCTTGAACACCCAGGTGCTGCCGTAGTCGACGGTGAAGCCTCCGCCGAAGTCGACCTTGGCGCCGGCCTCGAGGGCGCCCAGCTCGAGCTTGCCGCCGACCCCGGTCGTCAGGCCGACGTTCGCACCGTCGGTCGCGGTGTAGGTCACGGCGCCGTCGCTGTACGTCGTCTCCACGAAGCCGGCGTTCTCGCCGAACTCGAAGAACGCGATCTTGACGACCGAGGTGACCTTCTCCGACCTGTCGCCGAGCTTGCACTTCTTGGGCTTGGGGTCGAAGGGGGGTTGAGTCGTCGGAGCCTGCTGGCCGTCCGTCCCGCCGCAGGATCCGCCACCCTCGACCGCGGCCTTGAAGGTGCAGATCACCTGCTGGGTGTAGGCGGCGATGTCGGCACCCCGGACCCCCATCAGGATCGCCGCGATGACCACCGCCGCGATGCCCCAGGCGGCGACCACCTCGACGATGGCCGCACCGGCCGCGGGCCGGGAGCGCAGCGCACTCCAGCGGGTCAGCATGTCTGGTCCGTCCTGTCGTCGGTGGTCCCCGGTGACAGTAACCACGGACGGTTCAGCGGGCATGGGCCCGAGGGCCCAAAAGCGGGCCCGGCGGAGGCGGGTCTCGTGGGGGTCCGCCTACTGGAGGACGGGCTTCAGCTCCATCGACTCGAGGATTCGGCGCTCCAGCTCGGGGTCGAACTGCGGCTGCAGCACCGAGACCGCGACCGACTGCGGATAGGGCCAGTGAGCGGCGACGAACCACTCACCGGACACCTGGGAGCCGGTGTTGTCGACGATCGAGAACCGGGTCACCCGGCCGGTCGTCGCTCCCTTGATCTCCACGTCGCGGCTGTCGATGATCTTGAAGTCCTTGAGGCCGACCTGCGCCTGCCCGACGAGGGTGCCCATGGCCGCGGCCGCCGTCGGGTACTCCCCGAAGTCCCCCGAGACCTGCTGCTGCTCGAGCGAGTCCGGCGCCAGCCGGAACCCCTGGCTCCACGGCGCCTCGACGGTCATCTCGGTGGTCCAGCCGGCCGGCCGGTCCACGGTGAGCTTGCCGACCGTCACCTCCGTGTACGACGCGGCGTCGGGGTCGGAGCAGCCCGGGAGGCAGCCGAGCGCGAGACCGAGGAGCAGCACGCAGGCCGGCCACCAGAGCGGCCGCCGGATCGTGCGGCCGGGTCGGAGGGGCTGACGTCTGCGTCGCATGCCGGATGAGGCTACCCGCCCCGGTGGGTTCTCGTTGGTGGACGAATCCCGACCTCGGGCCGTGTTACGGTCTGGCCCCGGCGGCCCTCGTGGTGCTCATCCGTCGCCGTGCCTCGCCACTCGTCAGGGGATTGCCCGTGGACATCGCGGTTGCCGGTTCGTCCGGTCTCGAAGCGGTCATCGGCGTCGGCGACCAGCCGACGGCGCTGCTGACGGCGCTGTCGGCCGACCGGCCCGACCACGTCCTGCTGCTGACTCCGAGGCACCTGGAGCGACGGGCCCGCGAGCAGGCGCACGTGGTGGTGGCGGCTCATCCGCGGGTGCGGGTGGGGGTTCTCGCCTTCGACCACCACCCACTGACCCTGACGCTGATCGGGGCGGCGGTCCTCGCCCTGCGCGACCCGGCCGGTGGGTGGTCGGACCCGGGGGCAGCCGTCCAGCTGGTCCAGCAGGCCGCCGTACGATCTCGGAGCATCCTGTGGCACCCACGGGTCCTCGGTCTCCGCCGACCCACGCCGCCGCTGTCCCAGGCGGCGGCGAGCCTGCTCCGTTCGGGCGGCTACTTCGTCGAGCTCGGGGCGGACAACGAGCCGTTGCCCGGGCGTCGCGGATTCGTCCCCGATGGTGAGGAGCAGCTGTACGTCGCCGGCGAGCCACCGGCCCGGCTGCGGAGCCAGCTCGGTGCGACGGTGCCGCGGACGGTGGCGGTCAGCACGGAGTCGTCCGCTCCGTACCGAACCCGTCGCACGGTCGAGCTGTGCGGCCTGGCCGGTCCCGCGTGGGCACCTCTCGACCAGGGTGACTGTGACGTCTGCGGCGTCACCCGCCCGCCGTCGGGCTGCTTGTTCTGCGGTGCGGGCCTCGAGGCGGGCCAGCAGGTCCAGCTCGCCCGCTCCGCCGGCTGAGCCCGGCTCACCCCGCTGTGCGCCGTCGCCACAGCAGCGCCACCAGGATCGACTGCACGAGCAGGACGACGACCGGGCCGATGAGCCAGGGCAGGACGGTCGTCGGCGACCCCGGGGGCAGGCGGACCTGGACCAGGATGCGCAGGATGACGAAGCCGGCGAGCCCGAACCCGGCCGCCAGCGCCACCGCCGACCGCCACCGGTCCCGCGGCGGATGGGCGAGCAGCCCGACCGCGAGGCCGGTGACGCCGCCCATCCCCACGAGGACCAGGCTCGGGACCCACGGCACGTCGAGCACCCGGGCCCCGAGGATGAGCGTCGGCAGGCCGCCGACGAACGCTCCGAGAACCTGCGCCGGCAAGGTCAGCACGGCGAGCCTCAGGCAGAGGGCCCGCCACCCGACGGCGCGGTCGGCGGCGATCGCCACGGGTCAGGCGAGCTCGTCCAGGTCCGCCAGGGCCTGAGCCGCCCGGAAGTGCTTGTTGCGACCCAGGTCGCCCACCGTCTTGATGTTGAAGGCCTGCTGGAGCGCTGCGGCGTCCGCATCGGACACTCCCGACAGGGCGGCGACGGGGGCGTTGAGGACCTCGGTGAGGGTCTTGTCCTCCCAGTCCTTGTCCAGCAGCTTGGCGAGGTCAGCAGTGACAGCCATGGGAACTCCTTCGGTGAGGTTCTGTCGTCGGATCAGACAACGGCCACCCTAGGTCGATGGATCGGGCTGCCGGCGACCGGGCACGCGTTGCGTGGAGCTCGACGCGACTCGGGGGATGACACCGGTGGCCGGAGCATGATCTGAGAGGAAGGTCCCTTTGAGGGAGAAAGCGGTCCGTCGGGAGGGGATCGGGGGAATCCCCTCCCGATACGGACTACTGTCGTGGCGCAGGCAGCGTCAGGTCCGCCGCGCCTACCAGCCACTACTCGGGCACAAGGGGAGTTGCCCGGGTGGCTCTGTGTCAACTTCCGGAGCTCGGGGGTTCCCCGGTTGCCGACAGCCATAACTCTAAGTCCTTGTCAGCAGTGGTGACAGCCAATTCAGTGTCCTCTTTGTGCAATGTCCTCAACAGGACAATTCGGACGGCGGCCAGCGCCTGTCGGGGGTGTCCCTAGGCTGCTGTCGTGTCCACGACGGCCAGCAACGCCACCACCGAGCCAGCCGATCCGGGCCCCGGACGACGACGTCAGAGCGAGATCTACGGTGACGGTGCCCGGGGTCGTCGGCCTCGAGTCCCGACCGATGCAGACGCTCTCGAGCGCCGGGCGCGGAGGGCGATGTCGCGGCGCGCGTGGGCGTACGTGGCCGGTGGAGCCGGCGGCGGGCGGACCATGCGGCACAACCGGGAGGCCTTCGACCGCTGGCGGATCGTGCCCCGGGTGCTGCACGGAGTCGGGCGGCGAGGGCTGGCGACCGAGATCCTGGGCACGGCGCTGCCGGCCCCTCTGCTGGTCGCCCCGATCGGTGCCGCCGGTCTCGTCGCCGCTGACAGCGATCTGCTCATCGCCCGCGGGGCCGCGGCGTCGGGTGTCCCGTACGTCTTCTCCAGCCAGGGCTGCCAGCCGATGGAGGACACCGCCCGCGCGATGGGGTCGACACCGTTCTGGTACCAGCTCTACTGGTCGAGCGATGAGCAGCTGGTCGACTCGATGATCCGGCGGGCGGAGAGCTGCGGGGCCGCTGCTCTGGTCGTCACCGTGGACACCACGGTGCTCGGGTGGCGGCCGCAGGATCTCGATCTCGGCTCGCTGCCGTTCGCCCGCGGCGAGGGGATCGCCCAGTACACCTCCGACCCACGGTTCCGGGCGCTCGTCGCCGAACGTGCGGCTCGCCCACAGTCGGCCCCCGCCGGGGACGTCACCCCGGGTGCGATCCTGACGCTGCTGGCCATGGCCCGGAACCACCCGGGCCGGCTGCTGGACAACCTGCGCTCCGCTCTGCCGCGGGCAGCGGTGCAGACGTTCCTCGACATCTACTCCAACCCGGGTCTGAGCTGGGACCATCTCGCGACGCTGCGGCAGCGCACCTCGCTGCCCGTGATCGTCAAGGGGATCCTGGACCCGGACGACGCCCGTCGGGTGGTCGAGCTCGGGCTCGACGCGATCGTGGTCTCCAACCACGGCGGACGCCAGGTCGACGGTGCCATCGCGTCCCTCGACGCGCTGGTGGCGGTGCGCGATGCGGTCGGACCCGACCCGGTCGTGCTGTTCGACAGCGGCATCCGCCGCGGTGCGGACCTGTTCATCGCGTTGGCCCTCGGTGCGGATGCCTGTCTGCTCGGACGACCGCACCTGTACGGTCTCGCGCTCGCCGGCGCCGACGGGGTGCACCAGGTGATCGAGAACCTGGTCGCCGAGCTCGACCTGATCATGGGTCTCACCGGCGTCGAGCGCGTCGGCGACATCGGCCGTGATCACGTGCGCGCGGCCCCGGAACACTAGGATCGTCGGATGGACACGCTGGTGGCTGCTGAGGGGCTGCACTCGTGGCCGTGACCGACGAGGCGATCGCGCGCATCCGTGACCTGATCAGGTCCGGTGGGTTGCGACCCGGTGATCGGCTGCCGCCGGAGAAGGAGCTGAGCGAGGAGCTGGGCCTGTCCAGGAACTCGCTGCGGGAGGCCGTCAAGGCGCTCGAGATGATCAACGTCCTGGACGTGCGCCGCGGCGACGGCACCTACGTGACCAACCTGCGGCCGAGCTCGGCGATGGACGCGATGTCGTTCGTCCTCGAGCTGCAGCAGGACGACACGATCCTGGATCTGCTCGAGGTGCGGCGCCTGCTGGAGGCGGCCGCCGGGGCCAAGGCCGCCGCCAAGATCACCTCCGGGCAGCTGCTCGAGCTGCGGACGATGCTCGGCGACGTCGGTCCGGAGTCCGAGGTCGAGGAGCTCGTCACCCACGATCTGGCGTTCCACCGGCGGATCGCCCGGATCGGCGGCAACGAGTTCCTGGGTGATCTGCTGGACGTCGTCGCCGGCCGCACCAGCCGGGTCCGGGTGTGGCGGGGGATCACCCAGCAGGGGGCGATCGAGCGGACCCTCGGTGAGCACGCGCTGATCGTGGCCGCCCTGGAGCTCCGTGACCCGGCGCTGGTCGCGGCGCGACTCACGGCCCACGTCTCGGGCGTGGAGGACTGGGTCCGCCGAGCGGTGGTCGAGGACCCCGCCCCGCGGTAGCGCCAGAGCGGTGAGGCTCAGACCACCGCCGCCAGGGCCGGCCAGAGGGCCGGGTCGATCACCGTGTCCATGCCGGCGATCGACGCGCGGATCTGACGGGCCTCCGCCGCGCCGACGGTCACGTTGACCACCCCGGGAAACTGCCAGGAGTACTGGAGTGCGGCGTCGGCCACCGAGACACCGAAGTCGGCGCACACGGCGTGCACCCGCTCCAGGGCGGCCAACCGGTCGGCGGTGATCGGTGCGTACTCGAAGTGCAGCTCCGGACCCGGAACCGGGGCCGCGAGAGCACCCGAGTTGAACACCCCGACGTTGACGATGCCCACCCCGTGCTCTCGACACAGCTCGATCAGCTCCGCCCCACCCTGATCCAGGATCGTCAACCGGCCGGCGACCATGATCAGGTCGCACAGCCCGGTGCGGACAGCCGTGGCCAGGGCCAGGACGGACTTCGAGCCGATGCCCACGGCGCGTACCAGACCGGACTCCTTGGCGTCGGCCAACGCGGGCAGCCCGGTGGCGATGCCGCCCTCGAGGTCGTACTCGTCCGGGTCGTGCAGGTAGGCGATGTCGATCCAGTCCGTGCCGATCCGTTCCAGGCTCTCCGCCAGGGACCGTCGGATGCCGGCCGGGCTGGCGTCCCAGACCCGCCGGTGGGCGGCCGGCACGTCGAAGCCACCGTCGTCGGTCCGGCCGGCGTTCTCCGGGGTCGGCACCAGCAGCCGGCCGACCTTGGTGGAGAGCAGGTAGTCCTGTCGCGGGTGCTCGGCCAGGGCAGCGCCGAGTCGACGCTCGGCCAGTCCCAGTCCGTAGTGCGGGGCGGTGTCGAAGGAGCGGATACCGCCCTCCCAGGCCGCGTCGACGACGCGGTGCGCCTCCTCGTCGGTGATCGCTTGGAAGAGGTTGCCGATGCCGGCGGTGCCCAGTCCGAGGCGACCGAGACCCTCGGGGATGGGGAGGAGGCCCGCAGGCGCGCTCATGCGAGGAACAGCTCGACCACCGGTACGGCGACGGCGGGCTGGCGGATGGGAAGCGTGAGGGTGAGCGTGCCGGCCGGCTGGCCACCCATCGTGGTGTTCTGGGCCGCCGCCTCAGGATCGCTCGAGGAGAACGCGATCTCGGACGCGTCGTTGAGCAGCTGGGCGTAGGTGACCTTCCCCGCGAGCCCGGCGAGATGGACGTGCTCGAACGGCCAGGCGAACAGGTGCAGATACAGCCGGTCGCCGCGCTGGGTGTAGCGGCAATCCGTCGGTGGAACATGATCACTCGGTCCGGCGCCGTAGATGGATCGTCCGTGCAGACTCGTCCACTCACCCAGCCCGGCCAGGATCTCGGCCGACACCGGGTCGAAGTTGCCCCGTCCCGTCGGGCCGATGTTGAACAGCAGGTTGCCGGCCTTGCTGACCCCGTCGACCAGCATCCGGACCAGCATCTCCGGCGTCTTGAACAAGGTGTTGTCGCGGTAGTAGCCCCAGCTGCCGTTGATCGTCTGGCAGGCCTCCCACGCGACCAGCTCGCCGTCCCGCCTCATCGGCTCGGAGGGCTGGTACTGCTCGGGAGTCACCAGGTCGCCGGGGATGTCGAGGCGGTCGTTGATCACGATGCCCGGCTGGAGCTCGCGGGTGAGCGCCATCAGCTCCACCGAACCCCAGTCGTCCCTGCCCTTGTTGTTGTAGATCTCCGGCATCTGGCGCTCGGGGTAGGAGAAGTCGTAGAAGAGGTAGGAGATCTCGCCGTATCCGGTCAGCAGCTCACGCACCTGGTTGTGCAGGTACTCGCGGTAGCGGGCGATGTCGCGGCCCTCGTTCAGCTCCGACACGTTCTCCTCGTCCCGCAGCGGGTGCAGGCCGTCGACGACGAAGTCGGGGTGGTGCCAGTCGATCAGCGAGTGGTAGAACCCGATCTTGATCCCCTCAGCGCGGAACGCGTCCACGAACTCGCGGACCAGGTCGC
Organism: uncultured Actinomycetota bacterium; assembly: GCA_963794405.1. GTDB lineage: Bacteria > Actinomycetota > Actinomycetes > Propionibacteriales > Propionibacteriaceae > Microlunatus. Next base: position 39,059 of record CAWCDP010000008.1, on the reverse strand, counting down.
GCCCGAACGGGGTGTTCGTGATCTTGTAGTCGCCGTACTGGGTGTCCCACAGGCAGAATCCCTCGTGGTGCTTGGTGGTGAGCACCGCGTACTTCATGCCGGCCTGCTTGCACCGGCGGGCCCAGTCCGCGGCGTCGAACAGATCGGGGTCGAAGTGCTCGAAGTACTTCGCGTACGTGTCGGGGTGGATGCGCTCGCGGTTCTGGACCCACTCGTGGCGGCCGGCGAGGGCGTACAGGCCGAAGTGGATGAACATGCCCAGCCGGTCGTTCATGAACGCAGCGATGTTCGGGGGCGCGGGTGCGACCTCGGTGACGGTCATGGTCAACCTCTCAGTCGGCCTGGTAGCGGTAGCGCTCCAGTGCGTCGATGGTCATCTCGGTGCCGGCCCCCGGGGTCAGGGGAGCGACGTAACGTCCGTGCTCGATCCGTACGGGATCGACGAAGTGCTCGTGCAGGTGGTCGACGAACTCGATGAAGCGGTTGTCCCAGATGCCGCTGACCGCGATGAAGTCGATCATGGACAGGTGCTGGACGGCTTCGCACAGGCCCACGCCGCCGGCGTGCGGGCAGACCCGCACCCCGAACTTGGCGGCCAGCAGCAGGTTCGCGAGGTTCTCGTTGACGCCGGCCACGCGAGCGGCGTCGATCTGCATGACGTCGATGGCCTCCAGCTGCAGCAGCTGCTTGAACATCACCCGGTTGGCGGTGTGCTCGCCGGTGGCGACCGGGACGCCGTCGAGTCCCTTGCGGATGGCGGCGTGGCCGACCAGGTCGTCGGGGCTGGTCGGCTCCTCGATCCAGGCGATGCCGTACGGCTGCAGCTGCTTGACCCAGGCGATGGCGTCGGCCACGTCCCAGCGCTGGTTGGCGTCGATCGCGATCTGGATGTCCGGACCGACCTCGGCGCGCGCCAGGGAGAGGCGTCGGATGTCCTCGTCGAGGCTGCCGCCGACCTTGAGCTTGATCTGGGTGAAGCCTTCCGCCACGGCCTCGCGCGCCAGCCGCAGCATCTTCTCGTCGGAGTACCCGAGCCAGCCCGGTGTGGTCGTGTAGGCGGGATAGCCGTGCTGGAGCAGCAGGTCGGTGCGCTCCGCCCGGCCGGGCACGGCCTTCTCGAAGATCTCGAGTGCCTCGTCGGGGGTGATCGCATCGGTCAGGTACCGGAAGTCGACGAGGTTGACCAGCTCCTCGGGGGACAGGTTGGAGACGAGCTGCCACAGCGGCAGGCCCGCTCGCTTCGCCTTGAGATCCCAGAGCGCGTTGACCACGGCGCCGATGGCCATGTGCATGACGCCCTTCTCCGGTCCGAGCCACCGCAGGTGCGGGTCGTAGACGAAGCGTCGGTAGGTGGCGCCCATGTCGACGAGAAGATCATCGACGGACTCGCCGAGGAGCATGTCCGCCACGGTCTGGATGGCCTCGGCCGCGATGTTGTTGCCGCGGCCCGTGGTGAAGACGAAGCCCGCTCCGACCAGGCCGTCCTCGGCATCGGTCGCGAGCGAGAGATACGCCGCCGAGTAGTCGGGGTCAGGGTTCATCGCGTCCGAGCCGTCGAGCTGCTCGGACGTGGGGAAGCGCACGTCAACGGTGGTGGCTGTGGTGATCCTTGACTCTGCGCTGATCCTGGACAAGGGAGCCCTCTCGTCGTTGATGGTGTGGAGCACGGAGGCCCGGATCCTGATTCTCCCCGAGTCGGTTCCTTGGGCATGTGGCGGGCGTCGCCTGCGGAGGTCAGCCTCGAGAGGAGCGGCCAGCACGGCTGGCCGGTCATGGCAGTCAATCATCGGATGTATGCGTCGTCAAGAGGTGACTTCTCGCCGGTGTTGCGTGAGTCGTGGAGAGTTCCTGCTGGGCGCTGTAAGGGCTCAATCGATGCCGATTCGTGCTCCCTGGCGAGATTCTCATCGCTCGGGAACAAGAAAGACACGGCCGACATCAGAACCTAGACATCCTATGACTCGTGTGTCAGGCTGCCGCTGACAATGAGGTTGCCAGTCCTTTGGGCGCCGTTGCGGCTCTGGCTGGCCAGTAGATGGAGGACAACAATGGTCGGTCCGTCAGACTTTCGGTTGACTCGCAGGAACTTGATGAAGGCCGGGGCGCTGGGGCTGGGGATGGCGGCCATTCCGGGGCTCTCGGCGTGCTCGGCTGACACTCCCGGGAAGACCGGATCCGGCGGCTCGGTGCCGACGGTCGAGCTCGGCGCCGAGGTCACGAGCGGCGGTCCGACCTTCCCGGAGGGCTACATCGGCCCGCGGATCACGGAGCGGAAACCGTTCGGAGACGGCAGCAAGACGTTCCGGGTCGTCGTCCCGCAGGACTCCACCATCGTGGGCGACTGGAACGCCAACAAGATGACCGCCTGGTTCGAGAAGTTCACCGGGGTCAAGGTGCAGTTCGACGCCGTGTTGATGACCGCGCCCGACGGCACGACCGACATGACCAAGATCAACGCGATGCTGGCCGGCGGCGACCTGCCGGACGCCTTCCTCGGCATCCCCTTCACCACCGCGCAGCTGTCCCTCTACGGCCAGCAGGGACTCTTCGTCTCCATGGACGACTACCTGCCGTTGGCACCGACGCTCCGCCAGGCCATGTCGGACTACCCGGATCTGAAGAAGGTCGTCGCCGCCACCGACGGCAAGCTGTACACGTTCCCGGGCGTGAACGACTGCTTCCACTGCCGCAGCAGCCCCGGTCGAGCCTGGATCAGCAAGCCGTACCTCGACAAGGTCGGCATGCCGGTCCCGGGCACCACCGACGAGCTCCGGCAGGTGCTGCAGGCCTTCAAGGAGAAGAACCCCTCGGGCAAGTCAGGCTTCCTGCCGCTGGCGGCCGGCGTCGGCAACCCGCTGGACAGCTGGTTCATGGGTGCCTTCGGTTACAACCCGGTGCCCAGCGGCACGCGGGACAAGGGTTGGATGCGGCTGGCGGGCGACAAGGTCGAGTTCGTGGCGAACACCGACCAGTGGCGCAACTTCCTGATCTACCTGAACCAGCTGGGCAAGGACGGCACGCTGACGCAGTCGGCGTTCACGATGACGTCGCAGGAGCTCACCCAGTCCGGCAACACCGGCAAGGTCGGCTTCGCCCGGGCGTACTGGTGGGGGTCGTTCTACAACCCGATCACGCTCGACGCGAACGCGCCGTGGCGTGACTACGTCGCCATCCCCCCGGTCAAGGGCCCCGATGGCACCCAGGTCGCCGGCTGGGACTACTACGGCTTCGCGTCCAACGGCCTGCAGATCACCAAGAACTGCACCGATCCGCAGACTCTGGTCAAGTGGGCGGACTACCAGATGGACCTCCTGGCCATCATGTGGGGCTACGCGGGCGTGCAGGACTCCAACTGGGCCTGGGCCAAGTCCGGCGAGAAGGGGATCAACGACAAGCAGGCGCTCTACGCCAACAAGGTGTGGCCGGCACCGGCGGGCCAGTCGTGGAACCAGTACTCGGCGATGTACCGCTCGAACGACTTCCGCCTCGGCGAGCGGGTCGACCCGAAGCAGCCGACGTTCGAGGCCGGTCTGTACCAGGCGGGCAAGGCCTACGAGCCGTTCGCACAGCCCAAGGAGCAGCAGCTGCCGCCGGTGATCATCGACGACGCCGACGCCGCCCAGGCAGCCGAGACGGCGAGTGCTGTCTACGACCACGTCAACCAGTCGATGGCGCAGTTCGCGCTCGGCAAGCTCGACCCGAGCAACAGCGGGGACTGGCAGAAGTATCTCGACACGTACAACGCGATGAATCTGCAGAACTACCTCGACATCTACCAGCGGGCCTACGACAAGGCCCCCAAGTGAGTCGCGCCGGAGCCGCACGGGAATGAAGATCAAGGACTCCCCCTCGGACCGGACGTTCTACGTGCTCAACTACGCGGTGCTGATCATGTTCGTGATCCTGGTGCTGTATCCGTTGGTCTACGTGCTGAGCGCCTCGTTCAGCAGCGCCTCGGCGATCGCCAACAACGAGGTTCGGGTGCTGCCGGTCGGCTTCAACACGCAGGCGTACGCGACCATCCTCGCGTCACCACGGTTGCTGGTGGGCTTCGGCAACTCCGTGCTGTACACGGTCGGTGGGGCACTGATCGGCACGATCCTGACCGTCCTGGCCGGGTACGCGGCGTCCAGACGCGAGCTCCCGTTCCGGCGGGCGATCCTGTTCTTCTTCGTGATCCCTACCCTGGTGTCCGCAGGGATCGTGCCGACCTACATCGTCGTCCAGCAGCTCGGTCTGCTCGACACCCGCTGGGCCATCCTGCTGCCGGGCGCGATGAGCGTGTTCAACGTGATCATCACGCGCACGTTCTACGAGATGACCGTGCCGCAGGAGCTGCTCGAGGCAGGACAGGTCGACGGTGCGTCCGACTTCCGGTTCTTCCTGCAGGTGGCGCTGCCCCTGAGCAAGCCGATCATCGCCGTCAACCTGCTCTTCTACGGCCTCGCCCAGTGGAACGGATGGTTCAGTGCGTTCCTCTACACCTCTGACCCGAGTCTGGCGCCCCTGCAGCTGGTCCTGCGCGAGCTGCTCTCGGAGAGTGCGGTGAACCCGGCGATGATCGGGGGCGGGAACCTGGCGGAGATCCTGGCCAGACGGGAGCTCTTCGACAAGCTCAAGTACGCCATGATCGTGGTGGCCATGATTCCGCCGCTGATCGCGTACCCCTTCGTCCAGAAGCACTTCGTCAAGGGCGCGCTGATCGGATCCATCAAATGACGAGCACCGAATCGAGTCCAGAGGTCGTCGCGGTGCCGACGACGACACCGGGGCAGCGCGGCGACAAGCTGCGCCGTCTCCCGCTCAGGACGAGGATGCGCCGCTCCTGGCAGCTCTACGTGCTGCTGCTCGTGCCCGTGTTCTTCGCGCTGATCTTCCTCTACTGGCCGATGTACGGGCTGACGCTCGCTTTCAAGAACTACAACATCGTCGAAGGCATCAACGGCAGTCCCTGGGCCGGGATGAGGTACATCAAGCAGTTCGTGAACTCGTACCAGTTCTGGCCGGTGCTGTGGAACACGATCGTGCTGAACCTCTACGCCCTGCTGGCCCTCTTCCCGCTGCCGATCATCCTGGCCCTGCTGCTCAACTCGCTGCGATCGGCGAGGTTCAGCCGGGCCGTGCAGCTGATCACGTACGCGCCGTACTTCATCTCGACGGTGGTGGTCGTGGGCATCATCATCATGCTCTTCTCACCGACCACTGGTGTGATCAACCTGTTCATCCAGGACGTGACCGGGCAGACGATCAACTTCCTCGACGCGACGATGTTCCGGCACACCTACGTCTGGTCCGGCGCCTGGCAGACCGTCGGCTACTCGGCGATCATCTACCTGGCCGCTCTGGCCGGCGTCAGTCCCGAGCTGCACGAGGCCGCGCGGGTCGACGGCGCCAGCATCTGGCGCCGGATCTGGCACATCGACATGCCCGGGATCCTGCCCGTGACGATCACGCTGCTGATCTTGAACATGGGCCAGATCCTGAGCACGGGTTTCGAGAAGGTGCTGCTGATGCAGACGCCGTTGAACCTCTCGGTCTCGCAGGTGATCGACACCTACTCGTTGCAGGTCGCCTTCGGGTCGGCCATCCCGCAGTACTCGTACGCGACCGCGATCGGCTTGTTCAAGTCGGTGATCTCCCTCGTGATGCTGCTGATGGCCAACTACCTCGCCCGGCGCGTGGCGAAGCAGAGTCTCTTCTGAACGCGCGGGGAGGACAGTCGAGATGAGGGCGGCTCGGCACCGCGGGTCGGTGCGCGTTGCATCGATGGTCACGCTGCTGCTCCTGCTGGCCGGCTGCAGCACCTGGCGTCCGGTAGGTCCGGACGACGTCGCGGGGGCGGCTGCACCGAGCCCGTCGGGGTCGTCGATCACCGCGTCGGCGAGTCCGGACGAGGCGGCCACCCCGGTCGCCGCCCTCCGCCGTCTCTACGCGGTCGTCGATCGGCTCGACGCAGATCCGTCGGTGCCGGTCAGTCGGCTCGACGCGGTGGCCGTGGGTCCGGCCCGGGACGCCCTCGCGTCGGCCGTCCGCCACCGGCGAGCGACCGGGCCGGGCCGGCCGGTGCCGGAGACCGAGCTGAGCCAGATCGTCGTGCGTCCCTCGGTCCGCTCGGAGGACACGGTCTCTGCCGCTCTCCAGTTCTGTGCGAACCGGCAGATCGACGCCGGGTCCCAACCCGATCGCCAGGAGCTGCGGCCGACCACCCTCACCTTCCGCTACGCCTCGGGTCGCTGGCTCGCGTACACCTTCGGGTTCGACTCCGCGGACTGCGGGTGCAGCCTGCCCGTCCAGTGCGGGTGAGCCCAGCTCTCGTAGCCGCGGGACCCGCCACCGGCCGGCCTGCACCGGCGGTCAGCGGGGCTCAGGCGACGGTCAGAGCCTCGATGGCTTCGCGGTCCCAGTCGATCCCCAGTCCGGGACCGTGGGGCACCTCCGCGTGTCCGTCGCGGATGGTGATGTCGCTCGTGGTGATGGCGCGGAGCTGCGGGATGCGTTCCAGGTAGAGCCCGTTCGGGATCGCACAGAGCAGCGGCAGGTGCAGCTCCATCAGGAAGTGGGGTGCGACCTGGACGTTGAACGTCTCGGCGAGGTGGGCGACCTTGAGCCACGGTGTGATGCCGCCGACCCGGGCCACGTCCACCTGGACGATGCCGGCGGCACCTCGCTGGAGGTACTCGCGGAACGCCGCGGCGGCGTACAGGCTCTCGCCGACGGCGATCGGCACCGTGGTGAGCGACGAGAGGCGCGCGTGTCCGGCGATGTCGTCGGCGGGGAGTGGTTCCTCGAACCAGAAGACATCCAGGTCCACCAGCATGCGGCTGCGCCGGATCGCCTCGGCGGCGGTGAACGACTGGTTGGCGTCGACCATGATGTCCAGCTCGTCGCCCACGGCGCTGCGCACGGCCGCCAGCCGCCGTCGGTCCTCGACGGCTGACGGCTTGCCGATCTTGATCTTGACCCCGCCGAGCCCGTCGGCGAGCGACTGCCCGGCCTGTTCCACCAGCTCGTCCTCGCTGAGATGCAGCCAGCCGCCCTCGGTGTCGTAGACCGGGACCCGATCACGGAACCCGCCCGCCAGCTGCCACAGTCCGAGACCCAGGGCTCGGCAGCGGGCGTCCCACACCGCGGTGTCCAGGGCGGCCAGGGCGAGCGAGGTGATCGCTCCGGTCGTCGTCGCGCGGGTGACGGTGAAGGCGTCGTGCCAGATCCGCTCCGGGCTGTGCACGTCCTGCCCCATCACCGTCGACAGCATGGTCGTGCGCAGCAGGTCGAGCACGGCCCCGCCGCCGGTGCCGATCGTGTACGCGTAGCCGAGGCCGACCACGCCCGACTGCGTCTCCAGCTCGACGAAGATCGTCTCCTGCTTCACGAACGACTGGACGGCATCCGTGCGCACCTGCTCCACGGGCAGGTCGCAGAGCCAGGCGCGGGCGCGGACCACCCGGTCCGGGGCGGTGCCCCCGGACTCTCGGGTCGGCTGCGTGGTGGGGGTCATGCGGTGCCTCTCCGGACGGGGGATCCGGCCGTCGGCCGGTAGGTGAGTAGCGCCGTACCGATCTTCGCCTGCTCCTGTTCGGCGGCCGACCAACCGGTCAGCAGGCCGTCGAGTCGGGTCAGGGAACCGGCGTAGTCGGTGGTGCCGCGGGCCATGGGCCAGTCGCTGCCGATCATGGTCCGGTCGGCGCCGGCCGTCGTCCGGGTGAGCTCGGCGACCCGCGCCAGCTCGCTCTCCTGGGCCGCTGTCGATCCGGTGGCGAAGAGGCCGGAGAGCTTGACGACCACGTTCGCCCGGCCGGCGAGCTCGACGAAGCCGCGCTCCCAGCGGGCCCATGCGGCGGGATCGCCGAACGGCGGCTTGCCGCAGTGGTCGAGCACGAAGGTCGTGTCGGGGGCTGCGTCCACGGCCGTGACGAGGGCATCCCACAGATCGGGGAAGGCGTTGGGGACGTCGACCGGCAGGCCCTGCTCACCGAGCAGCCGCAGGCTGGTGACCGTCGTCGCGGCGGCCAGCTCGCCGGCGTCGCCGTGGTCGTGCCAGAGCTGGCGTACGCCGACCAGGCCCCGCCCGGCGTGCTGCGCCAGCAGGTCCTCCAGGGCAGGGATGTCGTCCAGCGGCAGGTAGCCGACGACACCGCCGACGGACGGCTCCTCCGCGGCCAGGTCGAGCAGCCACTCGGTCTCGGCCAGCTGGTCGGCGGCCTGGACGAGGATGGTCGTCGTGACCCCGACCCGCGCCATCGCCGCCGCGACGTCGCTGATCTCGGAGTCGGCGTGGACGGGGCCGAGCTCGGGAGTGTTCCAGCCGTACCACCCGGTGCTCAGGCGCCACAGATGCAGATGGGTGTCGATCATGTCCGTTCCGTTGAGCTGCCGAGTGCCGGATGATGTCTCGTCGACGGGCGAGCGGTTCTGACCATGACCCACACGACAGTCCACGAGTCCACGACGACAGGCGAAACCCTAGACATCCGATCTCTGCGTCGTCAACCCTTCCTGGGCGCCGTCATGCTCGGCCATTTCGCCGACACCGTCCGATGTATGGTGTCAGCGCAGTCTCCGCCGTGGGCTGGCCTCGGCGTCTGGCTGCTCACCTGGAGGAGACCCGATGAAGTTCGCTCGGCTTCGATCCGAGAACGGCACCAAGCCCGTGGTGGTGTCCGGCGACAAGGCGTACGACCTCAGCGAGGTGCTCGGCGACATCACGCCGAAGACCATGGATCTGCTGGACTCGGCCGCCGTGGCCGCCGCCGACGGAAAGCTGAACGCGGTGGAGCTCGGTGACGCCGAGTTCGAGGCGCCGATCGCGAGCACCGGCGCGGTGATCGCCATCGGCATGAACTACGCGGCGCACGCAGCTGAGTCCGGTGCCGCTCCGCCGTCGGTGCCGGTGATGTTCCTCAAGACACCCAACACCCTCGCTGCGCCCGACGACCCGTTCGTCATCCCGACCGGCGCCCTGAAGATCGACTGGGAGGTCGAGCTGGCGATGGTGATCAAGAAGCGCGCCTACCTGCTCGACGAGGACGAGGACCCGCTGGACTACGTGGCCGGCTTCACCATCGCCGACGACCTGTCGGAGCGGACGTACCAGCTCGACGAGTCAGGCGGCCAGTGGAGCAAGGGGAAGTGCGTGCCCGGCTCGACCCCGCTGGGTCCCTGGCTGGTGACGCCGGACGACGTCGACGCCGGTGCGCTGCGGATGCGCAGCTTCGTCAACGACGAGCCGCGACAGGACTCCTCGACCGCCGACATGATCTTCGACTGCCCGACGATCATCCGGCACCTGAGCCGGTATCTGGCCCTCGAGGCCGGCGACGTCGTGCTGACCGGCACCCCGCAGGGAGTCGCGCTGTCCGGGCGCTTCCCGTACCTGAAGCCCGGTGACGTGGTCCGGATCGAGATCGACGGTCTCGGTGCCCAGACCCAGACCATGGTGGCGCCCGGGGCGAGCGCATGAGTGGCGACTTCGACGGTCTCGTCGCGCTGGTCACCGGCGGCGCCTCCGGCATCGGTGCCGCGATCGGTGCCGAGCTGGTCCGGGGTGGGGCACAGGTGGCGGTCCTGGATCTCCGGATCGAGGACGTCGCCGCGCCGCTGGCCGGCTTCCGCTGCGACGTCGCCGACGACGCCTCCGTACGCGCTGCGGTGCAGGGGGTGGTGGACCACTTCGGTCGGCTCGACATCGTGGTCAACAACGCCGGGGTGGGGGCCCAGGGGACCGTGGCCGACAACTCCGACGAGGAGTGGGCGCGGGTGCTCGACATCAACGTCATCGGCATGGTCCGGGTGACGCGCGCCGCCCTGCCGCACCTGCGGGCCTCCTCGGCCGCAGCCGTGGTCAACACGTGCTCGGTCGCGGCGACCGCCGGCCTGCCGCAACGCGCGCTCTACAGCACCACCAAGGGCGCGGTGCTCTCGCTCACCCAGGCGATGGCCGCCGACCACCTGCGCGAGGGCATCAGGGTGAACTGCGTCAACCCAGGCACCGCGGACACTCCGTGGGTCGGTCGCCTGCTGGACAGCGCACCGGACCCGGCGGCGGAGCGGGCGGCGCTGGAGGCCCGTCAACCGCACGGTCGGCTGGTCAGCGCCGAGGAAGTCGCCGGCGCTGTGGCCTACCTGGCCAGTCCCCGTTCGGGTTCGACCACCGGCGTCGCCCTGGCCGTCGACGGCGGCATGCAGGCGCTGCGGCTCCGCCCGCCCGGCCAGTGACCTGCTGACCTCCTGCTGACGCACTCCTGCGTACGCTCACGCACCTGGTGTCGCGCCGACGTGAGCACCCGGAAGGGGGCGTCAGCGGGGTCCTAGACTCCGGTCTCGTGGCCGAGGACGTGACGGTGCGTGAGCTGGCGGGCATCCAGGAGATGACCGCCGCCTCGACCCTGTGGGACACGATCTGGTCCCGGTCCGGACCCGCCGACCCGGGGCCTGCTGGCCCTGGCTCTCCTCGCTCCGGTCCGGTGGGAGCCGGCGGGGCCGACCACGAGATCGATCCGTCCCTGATGGTCGCCCTCTCCCACGCGGGCAGCTACGTCGCCGGCGCGTTCGTCGACGAGGCGATGATCGGGGCGGCGCTGGGGTTCTGGGGCTCCCCGGCGTACGGGGCCCTGCACTCTCACATCACCGGGGTGCTGCCCACGTACGCGGGGCGGGGCGTCGGCTCACTGATCAAGAACCATCAGCGGGACTGGGTGCTGGCCCGGGGTGGTTCGGCCATCACCTGGACGTACGACCCGCTGGTCTCCCGAAACGCCCACTTCAACCTGAACCGGCTCGGAGCGCGACCCGAGCGCTATCTCCTGGATCTGTACGGTGCCCTCGCCGACGACCTGAACCGTGGCGATCCCAGCGATCGACTGCTGGTCCGCTGGGACCTGACGGGGTCGCCGGTCCCAGCGTCGAGCAGACCCGCGGCGCCACTGGTGACGGAGCGTGGGGGAGCGCCGGCCGTCGCCGTCGCCGGTCCCGTCGACGATCTCGACCCGGCGACGCCGGTGACCGTGGCGGTGCCGGACGACATCGCCGCCCTGCGCCGGGCTGACCCGACGACTGCTTCCCTCTGGCGGTCGGCCGTGCGCGATGCACTCGAGCCACTGCTCGAACGAGGCTGGACGATCACCGGCTTCGACCGCGGCCACGGCTATCGGGTGGAAGCGCCCACCTCCACGACGCCCACCGAGGCGCCGGGACCCAGGAGACGACCATGATCATCACCAGGATCCGGCTGCATCGCCTTTCGATGCCGCTGGTCAGCCCGTTCACCACCTCTTTCGGCACCGAGCACACCCGGGAGGCGCTGATCGTCGAGGTCGAGGCCGACACCACGGCGGGCTCGGTCACCGGCTGGGGGGAGTGCGTGGCGATGGAGGAGCCGCTCTACTCCGCGGAGTACGTGGAGGGCTGCGTCCAGGTGATCACTCGGTGGCTGACGCCGGCGCTGACCGCGGTCGAGGACCTGACCGCGGAGACGGTCGCTCACCACCTCCGGCACGTGGTCGGGCACCCGATGGCCAAGGCGGCGGTCGAGATGGCGGTCCTCGATGCCCAGCTCCGGGCGACGGGTCAGTCGTTCGCCAGCTATCTGGGTGGCGTCCGGACCAGTGTGCCGTCGGGGGTGTCGGTCGGCATCCAGGACTCCATCGAGCAGACGCTGCGGGTGGTCGACGGCTACCTCGACGACGGCTACGTGCGGATCAAGCTCAAGATCGCTCCCGGCTGGGACGTCGAGGTCGTGCGGGCCGTCCGGGCGATGTTCGGTGACGACGTGCCCTTGCAGGTCGACGCCAATGCCGCCTACACCCTGCTCGACACCCCCACGCTGCGCCGGTTGGACGAGTTCGGTCTGCTGCTGCTGGAGCAGCCGCTGGCCGAGGACGACCTGCGTCAGCACGCCGTCCTGGCCACGCGGGTGCAGACCCCCATCTGCCTGGACGAGTCGGTGGTGTCCGCGGCGTCCGCGGCCGACGCGATCGCGCTCGGTGCCGCCCAGGTGATCAACATCAAGCCCGGACGGGTGGGCGGCTATCTGGAAGCCGTCCGCATCCACGACCTCGCCCGAGCCAACGGGATCGCCGTCTGGTGCGGCGGCATGGTCGAGACCGGACTGGGACGCTCGGCCAACGCTGCCCTCGCTTCCCTGCCGGGATTCGTGCTGCCGGGGGACATCTCCGCCTCCGCGCGCTTCTACGACACCGACCTCACCGAACCCGTGATCATGGTCGACGGGGCGGTCGCCGTGGACACCGCTCCCGGCGTCGGCCGGAGCCCGATCCCCGAGGTCCTCGCGCAGTTCCGGACGGCGGAGCTCGAGGTCTTCCGTCGCAGCTGAGCATGCCGCCGCGGATCGACTTCTGGTCCCGCGCGGGTGCGATCATGACCCGATGACGACTGATCCGGGCCGGGTGGTGAGCTATGTGGCCGCCGGAGTCGCGATGGCGGCGATGGCGGTGATCGGGGTCTTCTACGTGTCTGCCGGGTTGGTCGCGCCGTTGTGGGCGGTCATCGGGCTGGTCATCGTGTGGACGGCGCTGGTCGTCCTCGGCATCCGCTGGTTCGGTCGCCACCCGCTCCGGGTGCTGGTGCTCCCGGTCGTCGCTGTGCTGATCTGGCTCGGCGTGATCACCCTCGGCGGACAGCTGCTCGGCTGGACGGCCTGACCCGCCGGGCCGACCTCGTTCGAGTGATCGGCAGCACCGTCCTCAGTGGTGTCTGGCGAACACGACTCTGTGATCCGCGGGCCGGCGCGCGGATTCAGGTGAGATCGGCCGCGCCACCACCCAGCTCGGTCGGCGAGCTGCCCGAGCCCAGCACGATCTGCACGACCCGTTGCAGGTCCGGTGTGAGATCGCGCTCCCCGAGGGTGACGGACTGCTCGCCCACCTCGACGGTGTAGACGAAGCGATCCGGCGCGGTGCCGCTCGTCGTCACGTTCTGCAGATCGACCCGTCGCAGCAGCTGACGGACCTCGGCCGCCTGGTCGTCCGTGCCGAGCTCCAGCTCGGCACTGCGCACCTGGCCGGTGAAGCCGCCGCTGCGTCGGACGGCCACCTTCTGCGGCTCGGGTGCGGGCTCGACGGGGGCCGGTTCCGCCGGATCCGGCGGAGGCTGCACCACGTCGACCGGGACGGAGCCGTCGAGCACGCCGACCTCCACCCAGGCCGCACGCACCTGATCCGGCACCTGCGTGTCGGCGAACAGGGCGGTGGCTGCGGCGACGGTCGCCTCCGCGAATCCGCGGAAGTCGGTCGAGGCTCCCACGGCGTCGGAGGTGAGGGCGGCGTACCAGACCTTGCCGGTCTGCTCCCAGCTGTGGCCGCCGACGCTCTTCGCAGCCAGGGCGAAGGCCCGGTTGGGGATGCCCGAGTTCAGGTGCACCCCACCGTTGTCGTCGGGAGTGTCGACGTAGTCGGCCATCGAGCCGACCTGCGGGTCCTTGCCGAGGCGCGGATCGTCGTACGCCGTACCGGGCTCGATCATCGAGCGCAGCGCGGTGGCCTGGATCCCGGGCTTGAACAGCCCCTCGCCGATCAGCCAGCTCGCCTGGTCGGCGGTCTGCCCGGCCGCGAGCTGGATCGACATCGCGGCGAACACGTCGGCGATGCTCTCGTTGAGCGCGCCGGACTGGCCGCTGTAGGTGAACGCCGACGTGTACTGCACGACGCCGTGGCTGAACTCGTGCGCGAGCACGTCCGCCGGCTTGGTGAAGCGTTCGAAGATCTCACCGTCCCCGTCGCCGAAGACCAGCTGCTCACCGTCCCAGAAGGCGTTGTCGTAGTCCTTGCCGTAGTGCACCGTGACGGTGACGGTGCTGCCGGCACCGTCGAAGGACGCGCGCGCGAACTGCTGCTCGAACAGCTCCCACACCTGCTGCGACCACTCGTACGCCTCGTCGACCGAGACGTCGTGGCTGGCGGGGTCACCCTCGGCTCGAACCACCGCGCCGGGCAGCGTCTCCTCGTTGCCGGCGGAGTGGATCACCCACCGGTCGGTGTCCTGGGCTGTGGCGGCGGCCCGTGCCGACGGGTCGGCGGACGCCTGCTCGCGTCGCTCACGGAAGGCGGCATCGATCCGCAGGGTGTCGCCGGTCGGGTGCTCGGCGGCCGCGGCGGAGGGATGGTCGTCGGTGGCGAGATGGAGCAGCAGATAGGGCGGCACGAACGAGCACGGGACCTGCCGCGGCAGGGGGGAGGGGGACTGGAACACGGTCACGTGTGGAGCCTCTCGGGAGTGAGGAGTGAACGGGCGGGACCCTGCGCAGCGATGGGTGCGGCGTCCGCAGGAACGGTCATGGATCCAGAGTGCACCACGCCGGTGACAGTCCTCGGCCGGGCTGCGCGGCCCGTCATCGGGCCGGTCCCCGGATCCGTACGGACCGAAAAAGAACATGAGAAAATGTGCCGGTTGGGGTTGACCGAGGGGGCGGCCGGGGCAAGGCTGTCGGTGCGGAACCTTTCGCCGCCCGCTACGGAGACGTTCCTTCGGAGCCCTTAGCACAGGGTCGGGGGCGAACAGGGTCAACGACCCTCGGTTTATGTTGGCTCGACGAGCGAACTAACGCGAGTTAGGCGTGTCCACTTGATGACATGTCCTCTTTTTGCCATCCCTTCGTGATGACGTTCACAAGTAGTGACCTTAGGTTTGGTCCCATACGTCAGGGGATCTTTCGCGTCGCGGGAACGACGTGAATGACCAAGGAAGGGATCACATGCATCGAGTCATTGGTGCGCGTCGTTGGGGTCGGCTGTTGGGAGCAGCTGTCCTGGGTGGCGCGCTTGCGGCGGGGGCCTTCGCGGCACTGCCGGCAGAAGCGGGAGTTCGTAGTTCGTCAGTGGTTCGGGTCGCCTCCGGCTCCGGCCTCGGCGATCTGAGCGAGAGCGGGTCCTACAGCGACTCGCAGTCGGGAACGACCGGCAACAGCGACGGGAACTCGCTCGGGAACAGCCTGGGCAGCACCGACGGGAACTCGCTCGGGAACAGCCTGAACAACACCGACGGGAACTCGCTGGGCAACAGCCTGAACAACACCGACGGGAACTCGCTGGGCAACAGCCTGAACAACACCGACGGCAACTCGCTGAGCAGCGGTCTCGGCAACTCACTCTGACCCTCGGCTCGCGACAACGCGGGCACCGTGGTGCTCATAGATGACCAGGGCGGTCGCCGACAGGCGGCCGCCTTGTCGTTTTCTCAGACACCGCGTCGCCCAAGACGCCTCGTCAGCTCAGACACGCTGTGGTCATGCCACGAAGCTCGGCTCGTGGGTCAGCGCCGCTTCAGGTTCAGGCTGTCCGAGCGGACGAGTGCCGCCCCGAGCTGCAGGCGGGTGGTCACGCCGAGCTCGTCCATCAGCTCGGAGATCCAGCGGCGTACCGAACGCACGTTGATGCCCAGCTGAGTGGCGATCGCGCTGTCGGTGGATCCCGTCATCAGCAGAGAGATCAGCATCTGCCGGCGCGGGTCGTTGTATCCGGAGGCCATGATCGGCACGGACTGGTCCCAGACCGATTCGAAGAGCCAGACCAGGGCCTCGACGAGCTGCGGGTGTCGCACGACCGAGGCGCGCAGCTCCTGGCCAGGGTCGTACGACCGCATCGAGGGGATCAGAGCCACCTCGGTGTCCGCCAGCAGCAGCTTCATCGGCACCTGGGCGGTGCGCGACTTCTCGCCCTGAGCGGCGAACAGGCTGAGCTCGGCGAGCCGGTCGCTGTCGAATCCGGGGTGGTAGACGCAGCGCATGATGATCCCGCGCCCCAGTGCCTGCCACTCGGGTGAGGACGCGCTGAGGGTCTCCACCGTCGCGGCGGCGCGGTTGTCCACGTACGGGGGCTTGTCGAAGAAGCAGATCTCCTTCTTGGCGTCCTCGCAGATGCCGTCCCGGGCCTCGACGATCGCATCGGTGCCCAGCAGCACGGTGATGCTGTCGTCGTCCGACTGGTTCCGGGCCGCGGCGAGCAGGTAGTTCTGCATCGACTCCGCCGCCGCCGTGGCGGCCCGCAGCTCCGCTTCCCGGCGCTCGCGCAGGATGCGTACGCCGTCGACCAGGGGCAGGGTTCGCCAGCCCTCGGTGCCCAGCTCGGCGGCCAGGCCCACATCGACGAGCTCACGGAGATGCTGCTGCATCCCCTCGGCGTCGTAGGCCGTCGACGTCTCGGCCAGGTCCTCGGTGGTCGCCGTGCCCCGTTGCGCGAGCAGGAGATACACCGCTTCTGCGTCGGAGCTGATCCCCAGCGACTGCAGCATGGCGTGACACCTCCGAGCTCCGCCTACGGCTGTGGCGCCGGTGCAGCAGGCGCATCGCCCCCCGATACGCTGAGCGTCGCACCGACCTCCACTCGACCGTGATCGTCTCACACACCCGCAGGAGCTTCGCGCTATGGCCGAATTGTCTGTCGCGCTCGGCGCTGCGATGTCCTGCAGTTCCGCACGTCCCGCTCGTTCGTCGTGATCGGTGACGAACAGACGCCTGTCGTCCCCCGATCGCTCACTCCCGAGAGGCTCCACCCATGACTGAACTCGCGCAGATCGGTGTCACCGGCCTGGCCGTGATGGGCCGCAACCTGGCCCGCAACTTCGCCCGGCACGGGCACCGCGTGGCGATCCACAACCGCAGCTACGCCAAGACGGAGTCGCTGGTCAACGACCACGGTGACGAGGGCACCTTCATCGCGTCGGAGTCGATGGCCGATTTCGTCGCCTCGTTGGAGCGGCCGCGTCGGGTGATCATCATGGTCAAGGCCGGCGCCCCGACCGATGCGGTGATCTCGGAGCTGGTGCCGTTGCTGGAGGAGGGCGACATCATCATCGACGCCGGCAACGCCCACTTCCCCGACACCATCCGCCGGGAGAACGAGCTGAAGGAGAAGGGGCTGCACTTCGTCGGGTCCGGGGTGTCCGGCGGCGAGGAGGGTGCGCTCAACGGCCCGTCGATCATGCCGGGTGGGTCGGCGAAGTCGTATGAGTCGCTGGGTCCGCTGCTGGAGAGCATCTCGGCCAAGGTCGACGGGACCCCGTGCTGCACCTACGTCGGGCCCGACGGCGCCGGCCACTTCGTGAAGATGGTGCACAACGGCATCGAGTACGCCGACATGCAGCTGATCGCGGAGGCGTACGACCTGATCAAGCAGGGCACCGGCAAGTCGGCCGCTCAGATCGCCGACATCTTCACGGACTGGAACTCCGGGGACCTGGAGTCGTTCCTGATCGAGATCACCGCGGAGGTCCTGTCCCAGAACGGGGCGGACGGTCAGCCGCTGGTCGACGTGATCCTGGACCAGGCCGAGCAGAAGGGCACCGGCCGCTGGACGGTGCAGAACGCGCTCGATCTGGGGGTGCCGATCACCGGCATCGCCGAGGCCACGTTCGCCCGGGCCCTGTCCGGTTCGGTGCCGCAGCGCGAGGCCGCACGGTCGGTGCTGCCGGCCCACACCCAGGAGTGGTCGATCGCCGACGAAGACGCCTTCGTCGAGGACGTCCGGCAGGCGCTGTTCGCCTCCAAGATCGTGGCCTACTCCCAGGGCTTCGACCAGATCGCCGCGGCCAGCGAGGAGTACGGCTGGAACATCGACCGCGGGGCGATGGCGCGGATCTGGCGGGGTGGTTGCATCATCCGGGCCCGGTTCCTCAACCGGATCACCGAGGCCTATGAGCGGACGCCGGATCTGGCCCTGCTGATCGCCGACGAGTACTTCACCGAGGCCATCTCCACGGCCCTGCCGGCCTGGCGCCGGGTGGTCGCGGGCGCCGCGCAGAACGGGATCCCGACGCCGGCGTTCTCGTCGTCGCTGGCCTACTACGACGGCATCCGGGCCGAGCGGCTGCCGGCGGCGTTGATCCAGGGCCAGCGCGACTTCTTCGGTGCGCACACCTACCACCGGATCGACAAGCCCGGCACCTTCCACACCGAGTGGAGTCTCGACCGGTCCGAGTCCACCCTGGATGCCGGCGAGGCCCAGGCATTGCCGCCGGAGCCGGCCGAGAAGGCCGACCCGACCCCGGCGTGAGCTGACGTCGGGCGTCTGAGGTCGCAGTGGGGAAGCTGGCCGGTCTGCGGGGTTCGGCACGACTGGTCGCCGAGAAGCTGGGCAACCGGCTGACCGCGGGCCGGTTCGCTGTCGAGGCCGGGACGAACGGCCCGGTGCCGGACGGGGCGGTGGCCCTGTTCTTCGCGGTGGGTCCGGAGAACGCCTACCAGTTCGAGCAGTGGCGGCTGCCGCTGGAGGCTCTGGCCACCCGGCGGCCGGTGGTGGTGATCGTCGACCGCCCCGACACCGGGCGCCTCGTGCTGGCCACCAGCAGCCTGCCGGTGGCGTTCGCCCGGGCCAGCGGTGAGCTGGAGACCCTGGTCGAGCGGCACCGGGTGGCGGCGGTCCTCTACGCCAACCAGGTCGAGCAGAACTTCCGGATGCTCCGGTTCGCCGAGCCCGTGCACATCCAGATCGGGCACGGCGAGAGCGACAAGGGCGGCAGCGTCTCCAACCAGCACAAGGCGTACGACTACACGTTCATCGGCGGTCCGGCCGGACGCGAGCGGCTGGCCCGGGGCCTCTACGACTTCGACGCCGACGCCGACGTCCGGGAGGTCGGCCGACCGCAGCTCGACCACGAGGTCGCGGGCGCGCCTGACTGGGCCGACGACGGCCGGCGCCGAGTGCTGTACGCCCCGACCTGGGAGGGCGACCGGGCCAGCATCCGCTACGGCTCGCTGGTCAGTCACGGCGAGAGGATCATCGCGGCGCTGCGGGCGGACCTGAGCGTACGGATCATCTACCGACCCCACCCGCGGATCGGTCGCGCCTCGGCCGCGCACGGTGCGGTCGACTCCCGGATCCGGGCCGCGCTGGCCGCCGATGGAGACCGGCACCTGGTCGACACCGGACCGTACGGCTGGCAGTGGCGGTTCGCCGACCACTGCATCACCGACGTGTCAGCGGTGGCGTACGACTGGCTGGCGACGGGGAAGCCGTTGGTGATCACGGAACCGGCGGCGGGCGCCTATCGTCCGCCCTCACGCCTGCTGGACTCCATGCCCCTGTTACCCGCCGACCGGGCCGGGGACATCGAGGCCCTGCTGGCGCCCGCCGGCCCGGAGCTGGCCGACCTGGCGGCCCACTACTTCGGCGACACCGCCGACGGCGCGAGCACGCAGCGGTTCGAGGCGGCCCTCGCCGAGCTGATCGAGCAGCGCCGCCAGGAGATCGCCACACGCTAACTCCTACAGACCTCGCAGAAAATCCACGTCGTCGTCGGGGGCGCGGGGCGGGGTCCGCGGCTTGCGGGTGCCCAGGGACTCAGCGTTGGGGCGGCCGAACACCAACCAGGCCACGGCGCCGAAGAGCGGGACGCAGATCACGACCGTGGCCCACAACCAGCGGGGCATCCGACGGACCGCGTACGGCTGCGCCTGGGCGACCTCGACCACGCAGTAGATCATCAGCAACGCCACGATGATGATCGGTAGATAGCGGCCCATCTGCCAAGAGTATGCGCGCCTCCGAGCGGCGGCTACCGTCAGGATGAGCTCGCGTCGGAGCCGCCAGATGCGCCGCGGGTGGGAGCCCGGACTATAGGGTGATCGGATGCTCGAGGGGACGCCAGCGACCGGTCGTCCGGCCGACCCGACCATCGCCCAGCTGCGCGACGTCACCCAGCCGCCCAGCGTGCGCACGCGGGCCGGGGCCGAGCACTGGGTGGCGAGTGCGTACCTGCGCGACATCTCGCCCTACCTGACCAGGATCCTGCTCAAGGCCGGGTTCTCCGCCAACGGCGTGACCTGGCTGATGATCGCCTGCACCGCCCTCGCCTTCTTCTCCACGGCGTGGTGGACCCTGGCCGGCGCCCTCATCACCGTGGTGCTGATCCAGCTGCAGATGCTGCTGGACTGCTGCGACGGAGAGGTGGCGCGCTGGCGGCAGACGTCGTCGCCCAAGGGGGTCTACCTGGACCGGGTCGGCCACTACGTCGCCGAGTGCGGGATCTCGGTCGCGCTGGGGATCCGGGCGGCGCGCGAGCTCGAGCTCGGCAACGTCTGGGTCAGTCTCGGTCTGCTGCTCGGTCTGCTCGTCTGCCTCAACAAGGTCGAGAACGACCTCGTCCACGTGGCGCGGCACTACAACGGTCTGTCCCAGATGCAGGACACCGAGTCGGTCCGCAAGCCCGCCCAGGGCGCGCTCCGGCGGGCCCGGCAGATCGCCCGCTTCGTGCCGTTCCACCGGGTCTTCCACTCCGTGGAGCTGTCGCTGTTGATCGTGGTGGCGGCCGTCGCCGATCTCTGGCTGGGCGGTGTCGCCACCCAGTGGCTGTTGGTCGGCCTGTGCGTCGCCGCCGCCGTCACGCTGGTCGGGCACCTGGCCGCGGTGCTGAACTCGCCGAGGCTGCGATGACCGCGACCGGGCCCACCCGGCCCCGCTACGGCGTCGTGGTCCTGACCATGGGCAAGCGTCGGGGCGATCTGCAGCGCGGTCTGGAGTCGCTGCTGGCACAGCAGGACGTGGACCTCGACGTCGTCGTGGTCGGCAACGGCTGGCAGCCGACCGGTCTCCCGGATGGGGTGCGGGCGCACGGGCTGCCCACCAACCTCGGCATCCCGGCCGGGCGCAACGCGGGAGTGGATCTGGTCGAGGGAGACCTGCTCTTCTTCCTGGACGACGACGCCCGGCTGCCCACCCCGACCGTGCTGGCCGAGCTGGCCGAGCTGTTCCGGGCCGACCCGACGCTGGGGCTGGTGCAGCCGCGGGTGGTCGATCCCGACGGTCGTCCGGCGCCACGGCGCTGGACGCCTCGACTGCGCGCCAGCGACCCGGGCCGGAGCAGCCCGGCCATGTCGGTCTGGGAGGGGGCGGTGGCGATGCGACGGGAGGCGTTCGCGTACGCGGACGGCTGGCCCGCGCCGTTCTGGTACGCCCACGAGGGCATCGAGCTGGCCTGGCGGGTCTGGGACGGCGGCTGGCACGTCCGCTACGACGGCGCCATCGAGGTGTTCCACCCGGCCATCACCCCGACCCGGCACCCGGAGTTCTACCGGTTCCAGGCCCGCAACCGGGTCTGGCTGGCCCGGCGCAACCTGCCACTACCCGTCGGGCTGGTCTACGTGCTGTCCTGGGCCCTCGTCGGCGGCGTCCGGCTGCGGACGAAGTCGGCGGTGCGGGAGACCGTACGCGGATATCAGCTCGGTCTGAGCGAGGAGTGCGGCGCACGTCGGCCGATGAGCTGGCGGACGGTCTGGCGGATGGCCCGCGCCGGCCACCCGCCGATCATCTGAGGACACCGATGACGGAGCTGACGGACCGCGAGTGGCAGGCCTGGGCGATCGCCCAGGTGGAGGCCGACGCCAACCGCACCTCGGACACGCACCTGCACGTGTTCCCGCTGCCGCCGGAGTGGGGCGTGCGGCTCTACCTCAAGGACGAGTCGGTGCACCCGACCGGGAGCCTCAAGCACCGGCTCGCTCGCTCCCTGGTGCTTTACGGCCTCTCCAACAACTGGATCCGCCGCCACACCACTCTGGTGGAGGCGTCGTCGGGATCCACAGCGGTCAGCGAGGCCTACTTCGCCCGGCTGCTGGGGCTGCCTTTCGTGGCCGTGATGCCGGCCAGCGTGGTCGACGAGAAGTGCGCCCTGATCGGCTTCTACGGCGGCCGCTGCCACCTCGTCGAGGATCCGGCCGCGATCTACGACGAGGCCGAGCGGATCGCTCGGGAGTCCGGCGGGCACTACCTGGACCAGTTCACCTACGCCGAGCGGGCGACCGACTGGCGGGGCAACAACAACATCGCCGAGTCCATGATCGACCAGCTGCGGCTGGAACCGCACCCCGAGCCGACCTGGGTCGTGGTCGGGGCCGGGACCGGCGGGACCAGTGCCACCATCGGCCGCTACCTGCGCTACCAGCGGTTCGCGACCCGGCTCTGCGTCGTGGACCCGGAGGGCTCGGCCTTCTACCCGGCCTGGAGCACCGGCGACCGTACGGTCACCGCCCGCGGTTCGCGGATCGAGGGCATCGGCCGGCCCCGGATGGAGCCGAGCTTCATCCCCGAGGTCGTGGACCGGATGATCGCGGTGCCCGACGCCGCCTCGGTGGCGGCCATGCGGTGGGGCACCGGACTGCTCCACCGACAGGTCGGCGGGTCGACCGGCACCAACCTGTGGGGTGCGATCCAGCTGATCGCGGAGATGGTCGCCGCCGGCGAGCGGGGGAGCGTGGTCTCCCTGATCTGCGACGACGGCCGGCGCTACGCCCACACCTACTACGACGACGACTGGGTGGCGGCGCAGGGCTGGGACCTGGGGCCGTACGCGGCGGCTCTGGCCTCGTTCCTGCGGACCGGCGCGTTCACCCACCCCTGACGGTTCTCGCTCGGGATCGAGCTTCCTGCACTGGTTGCAACCCGAGCAGGAGGCTGGATCCCGAGCGAGAAGAGCGGGTCAGGCGAGGAGCAGGCCGACGACCAGCCCGAGCGCGTACGCGAGCTCGGCGGTCCCGCTGGACTTCAGCACCGCGATCAGCGCGGGGCCCTGGGCGCCACCGAGCACGCGACGGACGGCGGGGACGAGCAGAGCGATCCCGACCAGACCCAGCAGCGCCCACCAGGTGGTCGCCGCCGCGACCACGATCACCGCCACCGTCGCCACACCCACCAGCGCGACGTAGAACCAGCGGGTGCCGCGGTCGCCGAGACGGGTGGCCAGGGTGTGCTTGCCGACCGCGAGATCCCCGCGGAGGTCGCGCAGGTTGTTGGCCACCAGGATCGAGCAGGCCAGGGCGCCGATGCCGACCGCCACCGGCCAGGTCTGCCAGGGCACCGCACCCACCTGGACCAGCACCGTGCCCGACACCGCCACCAGTCCGAAGAAGACGAAGACGAAGACCTCGCCGAGGCCGCGGTAGCCGTACGGTCGCTTGCCCCCGGTGTAGTACCAGGCAGCGAGCACGCACGCCGCGCCGACGATCAGCAGCCACCAGAAGCCGGTCAGCAGCACCAGCACCAGACCGGCCGCCGCCGCCACCCCGAAGCAGGCGAACGCGGCCCGCTTCACCGACCCGGGTTCGGCCACCCCGGAGCCGACCAGGCGCAACGGCCCGACCCGTACGGCGTCGGTGCCCCGCACGCCGTCGGAGTAGTCGTTGGCGTAGTTGACGCCGACCTGCAGCGCCAGGCTGACCACCAGGGCGAGCAGCGCCTCCACCACCCCGAAGCCGCCTGCCCAGGCCGCCACCCCGCTGCCGGCCAGCACCGGGGCGATCGCGGCCGGCAGCGTACGGGGACGCGCCCCGGCCGCCCACTGCGATGCCGTCGGGCGCCGCGGCTGGCTCAGCTCGGTGCTCACGTGGGGTCCTCCGGGTGGTCGACCGGTCGTCCGGTCAGCTCGTCGATCAGCTGTCGACGGTCGATCTTGCCACCGGAAGTGCGCGGCAGGTCGGCACGGACCACCAGACGGCGGGGGAGCGCATAGGCGGGGAGCTCCGCGGCAAGGGAAGTGCGCAGATCCGCGAGTCCAGATCGCAGGCTCGCCGTGACGGGCGTACCCGGCAACGACCCAGAGGTCGGCGTCGCCGCCCGGCCCTGCTCCACCACGGCCACCACCTCGGTGCCCCACTCCGGATGCGGTACGCCGACCACCGCCGCCTCGCCGCCGGTCCAGGCCCGGACAGCTCGCTCGACGGCCGCCAGGTCGACGTTGAGACCACCCGAGATGACCACGTCGTCCACCCGCCCGATCACGCGGACCCGCCCGTCGGCGCCGACCTCGCCCCGGTCCCGGGTGAGCAGTCGGCCGTCCACCAGCGCCTCGGCGGTGGCGGCGGCATCCAGCCGATAGCCGGCGAAGACGGTCGCCCCGCCGATGCTCAGTCGACCTGTGTCGCCGACGGAGACGTCCACCCCGTCCAGCGGCACCCCGTCGTACACGCAGCCACCGCACGTCTCGCTCATCCCGTACGTGGTCACGATCGCGACACCGGCCGCGGCGGCCCGGTCCAGCAGGGACGGGTCGGCGGCGGCCCCGCCCAGCAGCACGGCGTCGAACCGGCGCAGCGCCGCCGTCTTGGCGGGATCGGTCAGCGCCCGGGTCAGCTGGGTGGGGACGAGGGACAGGTAGGACGGGCCGTCACCGGCCAGGTCCACAGCCGGCAGCGCGTCCAGTCGCCCGTCCACCTCGATCACGGGTCGACCGGCGACCAGGGAGCGGACCAGCACCATCAGCCCGGCCACGTAGTGCGCGGGCAGGGCCAGCACCCAGCGGCCGGGTCCCCCCAGCCGCCGATGCGTCGCCTCGGCCGAGGCGACCAGTGCGGAGCGGGACAGGACGACGCCGCGGGGGCGTCCGGTGGAACCGGAGGTGGCCACCACGGCCGCGGCGCCGGCCTCCTCGACCGGCAGCTCCGGACGGAGCATGGCCAGGGTCTGCTCGCGCTCGGCCGAGACGGACGGCAGCGGGGCGGTGACGCCCGAACCGGCCAGGCTGCGGCGCAGCGCGTCCAGCACCTCGGTGGTGCCGTCGGCGAGGCGGAGCCGGCCCCTGGCTCGGATCCCACCGGTCACGGCTGCCACCGTACGCGGTCGGGTCGTCGGACAGATCGAACCGACGTCGGACGCCGCCGATGAGAGACTGACCGCCCATCACCGAAAGCGAGCATCCGTGGCTCGTCCGCACCGGCCGATCCTGTCCCGCGACCTGATCGTCACCACCGCTCTCGACCTGATCGATCGCACCGGACGCTTCACCCTCCCTGAGCTCGCGCAGCGGCTGGGGGTGAGCGTCTCCTCGCTCTATCACCATGTCGAGGGGCGGGCCGGCATCATCGAGGGCATCCGCGGTCACCTCGCGGCGCTGATGACGGCACCGACCGAGCCGGACTGGCAGGACGCGGTCGTGCACTGGGCGGCGTCCTACCGGGACGCGTTCGCCGCCCACCCGGCGGCCATCCCGCTGCTGGTCGGCCAGACGGTGACGGACCCGGTCACCCTCGCCCAGTACGAGCAGCTGGCCGAGGTCCTGCAGCAGCGAGCCGGTCTGACCGGGGACGACCTGGTCGTGGCGATCACGATGCTCGACACCCTGTGCCTGGGTGCGGCCCTCGACCTCGGTGCGCCGTCCGAGGTCTGGGCCTCCATCGACCGCGAGGCCACGCTCACCCGCTCGCTGACCGGGACCCCGCACGTCGACCTCTCCCGTGCGGCCTTCGACCGGCAGCTCCGACTGATCGTCGACGATCTGGCCCGGCAGGCCGCGGCGCGGGACGCGTGAGCGCTCGGTCCTCTCGTCGGTTCACCGGGGTCCGAGCTGGTCGGATCTCCGGCTGAGGTAAGCGATCTCAGCCGAGTTGGTCGCCAGCTCGATGGCTCTGCGATAGGCGGCCCGGGCGTCTGCGGTGCGGCCGAGGCGACGGAGCAGGTCGGCGCGGGTGGCGTGGTAGGCGTGGTAGCCGCTGAGGTCCAGCCGGTCGACCGCGGCCAGCGCCACCTCGGGTCCGTCCAGCTCGGCGAGCGCCACCGCCCGGTTCAGCGCGACGATCGGTGAGGGATCGATGATGACCAGCTGATCGTAGAGCGCGACGACCTGAGACCAGTCGGTGTCACGGACGTCGCGGGCCGAGGTGTGCACGGCGTTGATGGCCGCCAGGATCTGGTAGCGGCCCGCTCGCTCGCCACCCGCGGCGACGACGGCGATCCGTTGCCGGACCAGAGTGTGCCCCTCGGCGATCAGCGCGGCATCCCAGGCGCCGCGGTCCTGTTCGACGAGGGTGACCAACTCGCCCGAGACCGAGAGCCTGGCCGGTCGTCGCGCCTCGGTGAGCAGCATCAGTGCCAGCAGACCGGCGACTTCCCCGTCGACCGGCAGCAGCGCCCGCAGCAGCCGGGTCAGCCGGATCGCCTCCAGCGTCAGGTCACTGCGAACGGGCTCCAGCTGCGGATCCGAACCGAGGTAGCCCTCGTTGAAGATCAGGAAGAGGACAGCCAGCACCCCGGAGACCCGGTCGGGCAGGTCCGCCGACAACGGCACGCGGTAGGGGATGCGGGCCAGCTTGATCTTGTTCTTGGCGCGGGTGATCCGACGACCCATGGCGGCCTCCTGCACCAGGAAGGCGTGGGCGATCTCGGCCACGGTCAGACCACCGACGAGCCGCAGCGTCAGCGCGATCCGCGCTTCCGTGGCGAGCGCCGGATGACAGCAGGTGAAGATCAACCGGAGCCGGTCGTCGTCGATGGCTCCGACCGGCTCGGGCGGCGTGTCGTCGTGCAGCATCAGTGCCTCCCTCTGCTTGTCATCGCGTCGCGACTCGCGGCGCAACCGGTCGATGGCGCGCCGCTGCGCGGTGGTGCTGATCCAGCCGCCCGGGTTGGGGGGTACGCCGTCGACCGGCCAGCGCTCGGCCGCGGCCGCGAACGCTTCGGCGGTCATCTCCTCGGCGATGTCCAGGTCGCCGAAGCGCCTGGCCAGCCCGGCCACCACCCGGGCCCACTCCTCGCGGTGGACCCGGGTGATCGCCTCGGCGGCATCGGTCACAGGCTGCCGAAGGGTCGGACCTCGACCTTGCCCCGGCAGGCTCTCGACCCCTGGGCGGCCAACCTCAGCGCCACGTCCAGGTCGGGAGCCTCGATGATCCAGAAGCCGCCGAGGTACTCCTTCGCCTCCAGGTACGGACCGTCGGTGATCACCGGCTCCGCCCCCTGGCCGTCGACCACGGTGGCGGTCGTGGCCGGCCCGAGGCCGTCGCCGAACACCCAGTAGCCGTCCGCCTGCAGCTGTGCGTTGAACGCGCCGGTGTCCGCCATGGCCTGCTTCATCGCCTCCTCGGTGGGGTAGTTGCCGTACTCGTGGTACTCGGCCGCTCCGTAGACCGACATCATGTAGCGCGTCATCTCTGCTCCTCGGTTCCGCTGGGCCCGGGTCGGCCCTGCTCTCACACCTGCTACGAACGGCGACCGCGCGATCGGACACCTCTGCCGTCATCGTGGCAAGGTTTCCCGTGGGAGTGCAGAAGATCCGCTACCTCGACAAGCTGGTGGACGAGCTGGCCAAGGGGAAGGCGATGGAGAAGGTCCTGCGGGCCTGATCTCCCGCCGGAACGCCGAGGGTCACCGGACCGTCAGCCGGTGGCCAGCAGCCCGTGCCGCTCCAGCACGCCGCGGAGCTCGGCCCGCTCCGCGTCGGTGGCCTCGACCAGGGGCAACCTCAGGCCGCCGACCCGGTGGCCCACCAGGGCGAGGGCGGCCTTGATCGGGATCGGGTTCGTGGTGATCCCCATCGCCGCGTACACGTCCCGCAGCGAGGCGTCGATCGCGGCCCGCTGCTCGGGCTCGTCGACCATCCGGCGCATCTGCTCACCGACGAGGTGGCTGGCCACCAGGATGCCGCCGCAGCCACCCAGCTCGAGGGTGGCCAGGAAGGCGTCGTCGTTGCCGGCGTACAGACCCAGACCCTCGACGGGCGCCAGGTTGGCGTTGTTCGCCTGCTTGACGTAGTCGACGTGGTCGAGCTGCGCGAGCTCGGCGAGCAGGTCGTTGGGCACGTCGACACCGGTGCGGGCGGGGATGTTGTAGAGCACGATCGGCTTGTCCGTGGCGCGGGAGACCTCCCCGTAGTGAGCCAGGATGCCGCGTCGGTTGGGTCGGTTGTAGTACGGCGTGACGCTCAGCACCGCGTCGACGCCGAGCTCGGTGGCCCGCTCGGTCAGGTGCACCGCGTGCCGGGTGTTGTTGGAGCCGGTGCCGGCGATGATCGTGGCCCCGGACGGACGCTCCTGAACCGCCAGCTCGACGACCCGCAGGTGCTCCTCGTCGGTCAGGGTGGAGGCCTCACCGGTGGTCCCGCAGACGACGAAGCCGTCCGAACCGTGGGCGGCCAGGTGGTGCAGGAGGGCGACGAAGGCCTCCTCGTCCACGTTGAGCTCGTCGTCGAACGGCGTCACGATGGCCGTCAGCACGGCTCCCAGTCCCTGCGCAGTCACAGGCCGCATCCTTCCAGACGACGGGCGCCGGCACGTCCGGGCGTACGCGACGACAACGCCCCGGCTGGGTCAGGTCTCGGGTCCGGGTGTCAGGCTGCGGTATGGATTCCCCTCGAGGCCCGATCTGGTTCGCGACGTCACCGTCCTCCCATCGCCACGGGGCGGAGCTGGTCCGCAGGATCGCCGAGCTCACGCCGGAGGGCGACCTGCCGGATCTCGATCTGCGGGGCGGCGGGGTGCAGGTGGGGCCCCGGTCTCCTGTGCCGTCGATCGGGTCTCCTGCGCCGTCCAGCGGGGCGCCCGGCGCCGTCGACGCCGCGGCCGCCGAGCTCGGGCTGGTGGCCGACGACACCTCGGCCCAGACTGTCGGCCTGGTGGTGGACACCACCGACCCGTCCGCGGTCGTCCCGTTCTGGCGCACGCTGCTCGGCTACGACGATGCCGATCCGCTGCGTCGGGATCCTCGGTTCACCTTCTCGACGGTCCCGGAGCACCGCCCGCTGCGGAACCGGCTGCACGTCGACGTGGCCGTGCCGGCAGCGCTGGCCATCGAGCGCATGGAGCGCCTGCGCGCCTCCGGTCGGGTGTCGCCGGGCGAAGGCGGCTACCACGCGCTGGTCACCGACGCGGACGGGAACGAGGCCGATCTGCTGCCCGTGACGCCCGACGGTGACCGGCTCGACGGGGACGGGGTCGAGGACTGGCGGGTGCTGTTCGAGGCAGTCGTCTTCTACCCGATCTCGGACCGGTCCCGGACCGTCGAGCTCGTGATGGCGGCGGCTGCGGCGGCAGACACCGCCGGGGTGCCGCTGCTGATCGACGTCCGTCCCGCCGGTGTGCGGATCGGCAGCGGCAAGGACCTGTGGGAGGACGAGCGGTTCCCGGCCGTGGCCCGGCAGGTGCAGGCCGCCGCGCGCGGCCTCGGCCTCCGCGCCGACCCGGCTCCGCTGCGCTTCCTGCAGATCGGTTTCGATGCCGTCGACGTCCCCGTCGTACGGGAGTTCTGGCGGCTCGCCCTGCGCTACGTCGAGGACCCCCGCCCGTACGTGACCGACATCAACCACCCGCATCGCCTCGGCCCCACCCTGTTCGTGTCCCAGATGGAGGCGTCCGACCACGCTCGGCGGGCCCAGCGCAATCGCCTCCACCTCGACCTGCTCGTCCCGGCCGACCAGGTCGGCTCCCGGGTGGACGTCGCCCTGGCGGCGGGCGGACGACGGGTGTCCGACGCCGCGGCAGGCGGGGTGACCGTCGCCGATCCGGAGGGCAATGAGCTGAGCATCATCGCCGTCGGCTGAGGCCCCGCGAAGATCCGCGCAGATCGTTCGAGAAGATCGTCAGCTGGATGTCGAGAACGTCGCACCGGCTCCGTCCCAGGGATGAGCGCGACCCACGAGGGTCGCACCAGACGAAGGAGAACATCATGGCCAGGTACCTGTTGCTGAAGCACTACCGCCGCAACGCCGGACCCGAGAACGTCGTCGACATCCCGATGGACCAGTGGTCGCCGGAGGAGATCGACGCCCACATGACGTACATGGGTGATTTCGCGGCTCGGCTGGAGCAGAACGGTGAGTACGTCGACGGCCAGGCGCTGTCGCCGGAGGGCACGTTCGTCCGCTACGACGGCGCGGGCCGCCCGCCGGTCACCGACGGGCCGTTCGCCGAGACGAAGGACCTGATCGCCGGCTGGATGGCGATCGACGTGGAGTCCTACGACCGGGCGATCGAGCTGGCCGGTGAGCTGTCCGCCGCGCCGGGCAAGAACGGGGAGCCCATCTACGAGTGGCTCGAGGTCCGGCCGTTCCTGACCGAGGCGCCCACGGTCAGCGAGTGAGCCAGCCGGCCGGTGGTCAGGAAGTGAGCGTCCCGCTGGAGGTCACAGAGTGAGCATCCCGCCGGTGGTCAGGAAGTGAGCGTCTCGCTGGAGGTCACAGAGTGAGCGTCCCGCTCGACGAGACCCTGCTGCGGGATCTCACCCCGGCCGTCCTGGGCGTCCTCGTCCGTCGCGGAGCCGACTTCGCGACGGCCGAGGACGCCGTTCAGGAGGCCCTGCTGTCCGCGGTCCAGGTCTGGCCCGACGAGCCGCCCCGCGATCCGTTGGGTTGGCTCATCACTGTCGCCTGGCGCAAGTACCTGGATCTCGCGCGATCCGACACGGCTCGGCGTGGCCGGGAGGAGCGGGCACAGGAAGAGCCCGCGCCGGGTCCAGCTGGATCCTTCGACGACAGCCTCGAGCTCTATCTGCGGTGTGCGCACCCGGCCCTGACCCCGGCCTCCGCGGTCGCGCTGACGCTACGGGCGGTCGGGGGTCTGACCACCCGACAGATCGCGGCCGCCTACCTGGTGCCCGAGGCGACGATGGCGCAGCGCATCAGCCGGGCCAAGCGCACCGTGGCCGACGTCCGCTTCGACCAGCCCGGCGATCTCGGCACGGTGCTGACCACGCTGTACCTGGTCTTCAACGAGGGCTACAGCGGCGACGTCGACCTGGTCGCGGAGGCGATCCGGTTGACCCGCCGACTGTCCGTCGTGGTCGCCGACGGGGGCCGGGACGAGCCGGAGGTCGCCGGTCTGCTCGCCCTGATGCTGCTGCACCACGCCCGTCGCGACGCCCGTTCCGACGGGCACGGCCGCCTGATCCCGCTGGCGCAGCAGGACCGGAGCCGCTGGCGGACCGATCTGATCGCCGAGGGGGTCGAGCTGTTGCAGGACGCCCTGCAGCGGGACCGTCTGGGCAGCTACCAGGCGCAGGCGGCGATCGCTGCCCTGCACGCCGACGCCCGGACCGCCGAGGAGACCGACTGGGTGCAGATCGTCGGGTGGTACGACGAGCTGCTCGCGCTGACGGACTCGCCCGTGGTGAGGCTCAACCGTGCGGTGGCGGTCGGTGAGGCGGACGGGGCGCCGGCTGGTCTGGTGGCCCTGGCCGAGGTGGACCCCACCATCCCGCGGTACACGGCGGTGGCTGCCCACCTGCAGGAGCTCGGCGGCAACCTGGAGCTGGCCGCTCAGCTGTACGTGGATGCCGCTCGCCAGGCGCAGAACCTGGCCGAGCGTGACCACCTGACCCGGCAGGCCGCCCGGCTCCACGCCGTGCTCGGGCGCGACTGAGGACCGCACCGGCTCTGGCCGAGCCCGCGGGATCCGCCGCGTACGCTCGCACCCGTGCCGCACCCGTACGCCATCCCCCTGCGCACCCGGTTCCGCGGCATCACCACCCGGCACGGTCTGGTCTGGTCGGGGCCGGCGGGCTGGGCGGAGTGGAGTCCGTTCCTGGACTACGACGGGGACGAGATCGTGCAGTGGTTGCGGGCCGCCGACGAGGCCGCCGACCAGGGGTGGCCGACGCCGGTCCGCCACGAGATCGAGGTGAACGCGACAGTGCCCGCGGTCGGTCCCGACCAGGCGGCCGTCCTGGTGCGTGACGCCGGGTGCCGGACGGTCAAGATCAAGGTCGGCGAACCCGGACAGTCGCTGTCCGACGATCTCGACCGGGTCGCGGCCGTGCGGGACGCCCTCGGCACAGAGGGCCGGATCCGGGTCGACGCCAACGGCGCCTGGGACGTGGTGCAGGCGACGACCGCCCTGCAGAAGCTGGCCGGCTACGGCCTGGAGTACGCGGAGCAACCGTGTCGGACCGTCGACGAGCTGGTCGAGCTCCGGGTGGCCCTGGCCCGCGCCGCGGTGGACGTCCCGGTCGCCGCCGACGAGTCCATCCGCCGCGCCGCCGACCCGTACCTGGTCGCGCGCCGGGGGGCGGCGGACATCGCGGTGCTCAAGGTGCAGCCGTTGGGCGGCGTGCGGGCCTGCCTGGGGATCGCGGCCGAGATCGGTCTGCCGGTGGTCGTGTCGAGCGCGCTGGAGACGTCGGTCGGCATCGCCGCCGGGGTGGCGTTGGCTGCGGCCCTGCCCGAGCTCCCGTACGCGTGCGGGCTGAACACCGTCCGGCTGCTGCGCGACGACCTGGTCGAGGATCCGCTGGTCGCGGTCGGCGGACGACTGCCCGTCCGCAGGGTCGCCCCGTCCCCCGATCGGCTGGCCGCGCACGCTGCCGACGCGGACACGGCCGCGTTCTGGCAGGCTCGGCTGGAGGCGACGCGGCGACGGGCCGCGGTGAGCCGAGCGCAGGGGAGGGACGACCGTGGGTGACTCCTCCCGCTGCGCCCAGCTGGTCGTCACCGAGCTGCTCGGCGCCGGGGTGCAGGAGGTCGTGCTGTCGCCGGGGTCGCGGAGTGCGCCGTTGGCGTACGAGCTGTTCGAGGCCGACAAGATCGGTCTGCTCCGGCTGCACGTCCGCATCGACGAGCGGACCGCCGGGTTCCTCGCCCTCGGACTGGCCAAGGCCTCGGAACGGCCGGTCGCGGTGGTGACCACCTCAGGCACCGCTGCCGCCAACCTCCACCCGGCCGTGCTGGAGGCTTTCCACAGTCACATCCCGATCGTGGTGATGACCGCCGACCGGCCCCGCGCGGCCCGGTATGCCGGCGGCAACCAGACCACCGACCAGGCCGGCCTGTTCGCCCGGCACGTGCGCGCCGAGACCCAGATCGACGACGCGCCCTCGACACCGCGGTCCTGGCGGTTCGAGCTGGGTCGGGTGCTGACCGCCGCGACCGGCGCCCGGAGCGGGACCCCGGGCCCGGTGCATCTCAACCTGTCGTTCAGCGAGCCGCTGGTCCCGGGTGTGGAGTCGGCGCCGATCCAGCCCGAGCTGCGGGTGACTCCGCGGCTGACGACGCCTGCCCCCGTGCAGCTGCCGGTCGGACCGCAGACCGTGGTGGTCGCGGGGGCGCTCTCGCCGACGGCCGGAGCGGCCGCACGAGCGTTCGCCGAGCAAGCCGATCTGCCGCTGTTGGCGGAGCCGGTCAGCAACGCCCGGGGCGGCCCGAACGCGCTGGCCACCGGCCGGCTGCTGCTGCGGACCGGGCTGGGGGACGAGATCGAGCGGGTGGTGATGTTCGGCCACCCGACCCTGGCGCGGCCGGTGATGCGGTTGCTCGGCCGGGAGGACGTCGAGCTCGTCGTGGTCGCCTCCACCGCCGAGTGGATCGATCCCGGGACCAACGCCCGGCTGGTGGCCGACGCCGTTGCCCTGGACCCGGCCGGGGACGGGTGGCGGGGGCGCTGGAGCGAGGCCGACGAGGCGATGTCGGAGCGGGTGGCCGAGGTCCTGGACGGGCTCGCCTACCTCAGCGGACCCGTGGTCGCCGCCCGGCTGTGGTCGGCCCTGGGCGCAGCGGACACGCTCGTCGTCGGGTCCTCCACCCCCGTCCGTGATCTCGATCTGGCGCCCGTGGGTGCCGCACCCCCGGCCGTGTACGCCAACCGCGGGCTGGCGGGGATCGACGGGACGATCTCCACGGCGATCGGTGTCGGTCTGGTGGTCGAGCGGCCGACCCACGCTCTGGTCGGTGACGAGACCTTCCTGCACGACACCACCGGGCTGATCGTCGGTCGGCACGAGCAGCGGCCCGACCTGCGGATCCTGGTCGCCAACGACAACGGCGGGGCCATCTTCGCCACCCTCGAGCACGGTCACCCGGTCCAGTCGGGTGCGTACGAGCGGATCTTCGGCACCCCGCACGACGTCGACCTCGAACGCCTGGTGACGGCGACCGGCGCCGGCTACCGCCGGGTCGAGACGGGGGAGGACCTGGCCGAGGTGCTGGCCGAACCACCGCTGGGCATCGAGGTGGTGGAGGCCGTCATCGACCGCCGGCTGCGGCGGGTGCTGGACAACGAGATCGGCGCGCTGACAGTGGCGGTGTAGCCGGAGAACGCGGTCGTGCTCGTCGGGCTCTGCGGCTGATTCACCCTTCCGATGCAGCTGGCAAGTCCTGAGTTTCAGCCGTGTGCCGCTGCCGAGCTGACGGGGCGGCGAGACTTCCGTTCAGTGTCAGGACCCCCGGAGGCTCGGTCGGGCCTGGCCGGGGGTGGAGCGGTTGAGGAGCGGACGATGAGCTCGGTGGCCAACTCGACCCGGTGGCTGTGGACCTCCCGCTGCTCGATGATCGCCAAGAGCATCTCGGCTGCGGTGCGGCCCATCTCGGCCAGTGGCTGGCGGACCGTCGTGAGCGGCGGCGACACCCAGCGCGAGATCGGGAGGTCGTCGAATCCCACGACACTGAGCTCCTCGGGTATGCGCCGCCCCGTGACTCTGGCCGCTTCCGCGACGCCGAATGCCTGTTCGTCACTGCCGGCGAACACGGCGGTGGGGGGATCGGGAAGCTCGAACAGCTCGAGGGCACGTTCATAGCCGCCGACATGGTGAAAGTTGCCGTTGCGGATCAGGGCCGGATCGACCTCCAGGCCGGCGGACTCGAGGGCTGCACGGTAGCCGTCGATCCGGGCACGGCTGCACAGCATCGTGACGGGCCCGCCGATGACCGCGATCCGCCGATGGCCGAGCTCGAGGAGATGCCGGGTCGCCGAGAGCCCGCCGGCCCAGTTCGTAGCGCCGACGGTCGGAACCTCAGGCTCCGGCAGCTCTGCGGCCGGATCGATCAGCACGTACGGGATCTGGGCCTTGTCCAGGACGCGCCGGTCGATCGGTGTCAGCTCCGACGCGACGACGATCGCCCCGGACCGCCCGGCGGTGACGAGTCCGCTCGCCCAGGACCGCGAGCCCCGCCGATCCGCGATCGACGACACCACGACGTCAGCGGAGCTCGATGTGACCCCACGCACGATCTCGACGGAGAACGGGCTGTCGATGGCCGTGAAGACCAGATCGATCAATCGACGCGCGTCCGACGGCGGGCGGACCACCGCCCGGCCCGGTGGTGCGTAGTTGTACTCGACAAGCAGCTGCTGGACCCGTGCGCGGGTTTCGTCCGAGACGTCTGCGCGATCGTTGAGCACCTTGGAGACGGTGGCCAGCGACACACCGGCGGCGGTCGCCACGGTTTCCAAGGTGGCACGCCGTGCCTTCGTCACCGTTGCGTTCCTCCGATGGGTCGTGCGGCCGGCATGATGTCGCCGCCAAGACATGATAACGCTCAGGTTTCGAAAGGTTTCGAGGGTCGGCTACTGGCCAACCTGGTCGGTCAGTCCTAGAAAAGCGCCTCACAGAAGACCTGTCAAGAGCCTTCGGGGGAACCGTTGACGTGGCTACGATCCGGCGCCTACTGTGCCTTGTACGTGCAGTTTCGGAGTCGTTCGAAAGACTCTCGATAGCGCGTCAGGACGCGATCTGGGCTAGTCGTGTAACAAAGCAACCCGTTCGACGAAAGCAAAGGGGCTCTTCGATGTCCGGTAAGTCAGGCTTGTCCCGCCGCTCGTTTCTCCAGCTGAGTGCAGCAGCAATCGGCGGATCGGCGGCGCTGGCGGCATGTTCGCAGAGCGGCGGTGGCTCCGGAGGTGGCGGAGGCGGTAGCAGCGAACCGCTCAAGTTCTGGAACATGCCGTGGGGGGGAACGACGTTCAACCCGACGGACCAGAAGATCACCGAGGCCTACGCGCCGGATGGCGGTCTCCCCAAGGTCACCTACCAGGTGATCCAGTGGGCGAACTTCAATCAGACCTTCGCCTCTGCTGTCGCCTCGAAGACCAATCCTGCCGTGAGCTCCGGCGGTGGAACGCAGGTCTTCCAGTACGAGGCGCAAGGCGGAATCGCCTATGTCGACAAGCTGTACGAGACGTGGAAGACCAACGGTCTGTACGACGACTTCCTGCCCGGTCTGATCGACACCTTGAAGGTGGACAAGGGCTACGCGGCGATCCCGTACAACCTCGACATGCGGATCATGTGGGTGAACAAGACCCTGATGGACAAGGCCGGCGCCAAGATCCCCACCGACTGGCAGTCGTACATGGATGCGGCTGCAGCACTGAAGAAGATCGGCGTCTACGGCTACGCGACCGGAGCGGGCGCCGGCGCGTACACCGGACAGCACGCCCTGGTCTGCTGGATGATCAACAACGGCGGCGGCCTCTTCGACGAGCAGAAGCAGCCGAACTGTGTCACGCCCGAGAACACCGAAGCCCTGGACTTCGTTCTCGAGATGGTCCACAAGGGTTACGTCGACCCGGCCAGTGCCACGTACACGTCGGCCAACGTGCAGAGCCAGTGGAAGGCGCTCAAGTTCGGGTTGGGTATCGACGGCGGCGGCCTGGCGTCCAATGTCGGTGGGGATGTGGCGAAGGACCTGGTCGTGATCAGTCCCTTGACGTCTCCGTCCGGCAAGAAGGGCGCACTGTACTTCCCGAACAACATCATGATGTACCAGAACAATCCGAGCATCGAGGGCACCCAGGCCTTCCTCACCTACTACTACAAGAACATGGCACCGCTGTGGACCCAGAACACCGGCATCGGGCTCCCGCCGCTCAAGTCCATCAGCCAGACTCCTGAGTTCAAGACCAACAAGAACAACGTCAAGATCATCGAGGAGTGGCAGCCCATCGCCAAGACCTGGGCCGCCCCGGGTGGGGATGCGAACTTCCTGAATGTGACGACCGTGGACGCGACGCCGGCCATGAATGTCTTCACCCAGTCGATCCTCACCGGACAGACCGATTCGAAGACGGCCCTGACGACGCTCCAGGATGCGATCAAATCCACCATGAAGGGATGACCTGTCCGCCTCGGTCGAAGATGACAGGTCGTCGATCTCAGCGACGTGGGGTTCCGGTGATCTCTGATCCGCGTCCGCAGCAAGGGAGTTGAGCCGCATGTCGACCCGTACAGCCGGGGAGGGCCTGAGCCGAGCACGCAAGGGCGTCGCGGTGAGAGGCTCGGGGCCGCCGCTGGCGCCCCGTCGGGGTGGGCGCCCGGGTGCTCGGCCATGGATCCTGGTGGCCTTCGCGGCTCCGTCGCTGATCTTGGTCCTGCTCATCAACCTGTATCCGGTGATCTATGCCGGATGGCAGAGCCTGCGAGACGGCAGTCTCATCTCGGCCGGCGACTTCGTCGGCTTGAAGAACTACGCCGATGTGCTGACGGATCCCA
The DNA here is from genome assembly GCA_963794405.1 of uncultured Actinomycetota bacterium. GTDB lineage: Bacteria > Actinomycetota > Actinomycetes > Propionibacteriales > Propionibacteriaceae > Microlunatus. Next base: position 2,157 of record CAWCDP010000008.1, on the reverse strand, counting down.
CCTTCTGGGCCGCGGCCCGCTTCACTCTGGTGTTCACGTTGGTCGGTGTCTTCGGCAGCTGGGCTGTCGGTCTCGCGCTCGCCTTGCTGCTGAAGACACGGATTCCCGGCAAGAGCGTGTTCAAGGTCCTCCTGCTGCTTCCGTGGGTCGTCCCGGTCGTCGTGTCGACGACGTCGTGGAACTGGTTGGTCGCCACTCCGCAGAGCCCGCTACCCGTCCTCGCTCAGGCGCTGGGATTCGGAAACGTTCTGTTCCTGGCCAATCCCTTGCTCGCGCAGGTGACGGTCTGCGTCTTCAAGGTGTGGATCAGCTTCCCCTTCATGATGATGATGATGGCCGCGGCGCTGGAGTCGGTGGACAAGAACATCTACGAGGCGGCCAAGGTCGACGGCGCGGGTCGGTGGAAGGAACTGACCGGCATCACCTTGCCGATGATCTCGCGGTCCACGTACATCAGCTGGATCCTGATGACCATCTTCTGCGTGAATGACTTCCCGACGGTGTTCCTGCTGACTGGCGGCGGACCGGTGAATGCCACCCAGACCCTGGTGGTGCTCGCCTACGTCACGGTCTTCCAGAACTTCCAGACCGGTCCCGGCGTGGCAATCGCCTTCTTGATGACTCTCGTCCTGATCGTGATCTCCGTCGTCTTGTACCGGCAGATCAGGAAGGAGCAGATCCTGTGAGCTCAGCAGCCATCTCCGAAGGAGTCGCCGCGGCGCCGCACGCGGACCAAACTCGCAGCAAGCCCGAGCTGGACGTGCGCGGCCAGTGGTGGCGGTTCCTGGCCATCTTGGTGATCACCGCCCTGGTGCTCGTCCCGGTCTTCGCGGTCATCGGACTCTCGCTCCAGCCGTCGCTGGGCAGCACGAGCACGGCGACGTTCACGGCGGAGAACTTCGTCAACATCTGGACCCAGACCGATGTCTTGACCTGGCTGTCCAACAGCATGATCGTGGCGATCTTCACGGTGTTGGTCTCGGTCGCCGTCGCGGCACCGGCCGGTTACGTGTTGTCCCGCGGTCGGAGCAGCCTGGTCTCCGGATACTCGTTGCTGTTGTTCATCATCCAGTCGCTCCCCATCGTCACCGCGGTGATCCCGCTGTTCATCCTGTTCGCCGGACTGGGTCTGGTGGACAGCCTGACGGGCATCACGATCATCTTCATCGGCTCGACGATGTCGGTCGCGATCTGGATGATGGCCGCCTACTACGACTCCATCCCGATCAATCTGGAGGAGGCCGCGTGGATGGACGGCTGCTCCGTCTTCGGCAGCTTCTCTCGCGTCGTGCTCCGTAACTCGCTGCCCGGCATCCTGTCCACGGCGATCTTCGCGTTCTTGTTGTCCTGGAATGACTACCTGGTGCCCCTGGTCTTCCTGCGGTCCAGTTCCAACTTCACCTTCCCGGTCGGCTTGCAGAGCTTCTTCCAGCAGAACGCGACGAACTGGGGGCTGGTGATGGCATGCGCGGTCATCATGATGCTGCCGCCGGTGATCTTGTTCACCGCGTTGAACAGGTACTTCAGCGTCGGCGGGATCGGCGGGTCGCTGGCCGGCCAGTGAGGCCCTCGTGCGGGTCAGCGGTGCATGCGAACTCGCAGTGCCGTCACGCCGTGCACGAACTCGCTGAAACTGAATTCGGGCTCGCCGACCTCGAGCCGGGGCATGCGGCGCAAGATCTCCCGGAAGAGTGACTTCAGCTGGACTTTCGCCAACGCGCTTCCCAGACAGAAATGCACGCCGCCGCCACCGAAGGCCACATGCTGAGCGCGGGGCCGGCTCAGGTCGAGTGTTCCCGGCGAGGTGAAGACGGCTTCGTCGCGGTTGCCGGAGCAGTAGAACAAGGCGATCTTGTCCCCTGCCGCGATCCGCGCGCCGTGCAACTGGGTATTCACCCGGGCCGTTCGTGCAAAGCAGATGACCGGAGAGGCGTAGCGGACGAGCTCGTCTAGCGCGGCATCGATGCGCCCGTCGAAGTCATCACTGAGCCAGTCGCGTTGGGTCGGGTTGTTGTACAGCGCCAGCAGGCTCAGCGTCGTCGCCTGCTTGGTGGTGTCATGACCGGCGACAACGAGCAACAGCATCGTGGAGATGATCTGTTGATCACTGAGGGGGCGGCCATCGATCTCTGCTTCGACCAGCCAGGTCATCAGGTC
>CAWCDP010000007.1:0-250733 GCA_963794405.1 uncultured Actinomycetota bacterium | reverse complement strand
GGGTGCAGCGGTTCCTGGCGGGTCGCAAGGCGATCGCGTTCGCCACCTTCCGTGGCTTCGAGATCCACCGGAAGTGGGAGGGCTTCTCCGATGCGCCGACCTACGCCGAGGCACGGGACATCGCCGACGCACTGATCGAGTCCTTCCTCAAGTCGACCGACGAGGGCGGGGTGGACGAGATCCACATCGTCTACACCCGCTTCGTCTCGATGCTGACGCAGACCCCGACGGTGATCCGGCTGCTCCCGCTCGAGGTCGTGCAGGGCGAGGAGAAGACCGACAAGTCCGAGCTGCACCCGCTGTACGACTTCGAGCCCGACGCCGAGACGGTGCTGGACGAGCTGCTGCCGCTCTACGTGGCCAGCCGGGTCTACTCCTGCCTGCTGCAGTCGGCGGCCTCGGAGCTGGCCAGCCGGCAGCGGGCCATGAAGGCGGCCACCGACAACGCGCAGTCCCTGATCGAACGGCTGACCCGGGAGGCCAACGCGGCCCGACAGGCCGAGATCACCCAGGAGATCAGCGAGATCGTCGGCGGTGCGGCGGCGCTGGCCGAAGCGTCCGCCGGCTCCGACTAGCTCCACCGACCATTCCAGTAGCAGTAGCGACACGAGGTAACGAGGGACCATGACCGCAGTAGCAGAAGAGACCACCACCGACGCTCCCGCCGGTGGCATCGGCCGGGTGTCCCGGGTGATCGGGCCGGTCGTCGACGTGGAGTTCCCGGCCGATCAGATGCCTGACATCTACAACGCCCTGCTGGTGGACACCACCGTCAACGGTGTCACCCGGACGATGACGATGGAGGTGGCGCTGCAGATCGGCGACAACGTCGTCCGGGCCATCGCGTTGAAGCCGACCGACGGCATGAAGCGTGGGGCTGAGGTGCGTGACACCGGGGCGCCGATCTCGGTGCCGGTGGGCGATGTCACCAAGGGCCACGTGTGGAGCGTGACCGGTGACGTGCTCGATGTGGACCCGTCCACGATCGAGGTCACCGAGCGCTGGCCCATCCACCGGGACCCGCCCAAGTTCGACCAGCTGGAGCCGAAGACGGAGATGCTGCAGACCGGCATCAAGGTGCTGGACCTGCTGACCCCGTACGTGACGGGCGGCAAGATCGGTCTGTTCGGCGGCGCGGGCGTGGGCAAGACGGTGTTGATCCAGGAGATGATCTACCGGATCGCCCACAACTTCGGTGGCACCTCGGTGTTCGCCGGGGTGGGGGAGCGGACCCGTGAGGGCAACGACCTGATCAACGAGATGGAAGAGGCCGGCGTCTTCAAGGACACCGCGCTGGTGTTCGGGCAGATGGATGAGCCGCCCGGCACCCGGCTGCGGGTCGCGCTGTCGGCGTTGACGATGGCGGAGTACTTCCGCGACGTGCAGAACCAGGATGTGCTGTTGTTCATCGACAACATCTTCCGGTTCACCCAGGCCGGCTCGGAGGTGTCGACCCTGCTGGGTCGGATGCCGTCGGCGGTGGGTTATCAGCCGAACCTGGCTGATGAGATGGGTCAGCTGCAGGAGCGGATCACCTCGACCCGGGGTCACTCGATCACCTCGATGCAGGCGATCTACGTGCCCGCCGACGACTACACCGACCCGGCCCCGGCGACGACGTTCGCCCACCTGGATGCCACCACGGAGCTGTCGCGGGAGATCGCCTCGCGTGGTCTGTACCCGGCGGTGGACCCGTTGTCGTCGACGTCGCGGATCCTGGACGCGCAGTTCATCGGGCAGGCCCACTACGACGTGGCGGTGCAGGTGAAGCAGATCCTGCAGCGGAACAAGGAGCTGCAGGACATCATCGCGATCCTCGGGGTGGACGAGCTGTCCGAGGAGGACCGGATCATGGTCAACCGGGCGCGGCGGATCCAGCAGTTCTTGTCCCAGAACACCTACATGGCCGAGAAGTTCACCAACATCCCGGGCTCCACGGTGCCGCTGGCTGAGACCATCGAGTCCTTCCAGATGATCGTGTCGGGCAAGGTCGACCACATCGCCGAGCAGGCGTTCTTCAACGTCGGCAGCATGGAGGACGTGGAGAAGCGCTGGTCCGAGCTGCAGAAGAGCAGCTGATCATGTCCCTCTGCACGCTGAAGGGCGGTTGGGTCCGTGGCTGATCCGATGCAGGTCGAGGTCGTCTCGGCCACCCGGGTGGTCTGGTCGGGCAAGGCGACCAACATCATCGCCAAGACCGTCGAAGGGGACATCGGCATCCTGCCGGGGCACGAGCCGGTGCTGGCCATCTTGGTGCCCGGGGCGGTGGAGGTCTTCTCCGACGACAACACCCGTGAGGTCGTGGCCGTCGACGGAGGGTTCATCTCCGTCGCCCACGGGCGGGTGTCGATCCTGAGCGAGTACGCGATGCTGGCCGAGGAGATCAGCCTGCGCGACGCCGAGAAGGAGCTCGCGGCTGCGCAGGCGCGTCTCGACGCGGGTGAGGACGACGAGGAGACCCGGCAGCACTTCGCGCTGGCCAGCTCGCAGGTGCGGGCCGCGCAGAAGCTGCAGTAGTCCCGGCTGCAACTCCACGGCAACTGACCGGCGCTAAGGTCGTACGGATGCATGGGTGGCTGGCGGTCGTCGTGGTGTTGCTGCTCGTCGCCCTGCTCGCGGCCGCGGCGTTGGCCGCTCTGCCCCTGCGTCGACGGTGGCTGGCTCGCGACGGTGGACTGTTCGAGTGCAGCGTGCGCCTCAAGACGGGGACTCCGGGCGCCGGCTGGGTGCTGGGGATGGCCCGCTACAACGCCGAGGTGCTGGAGTGGTTCCGCTTCTTCTCCTACTCCTCCCGCCCTCGGGCCTCGTTCGTGCGCGATGACGTACGCGTGCTCAACAACCGCGACCCGGATCCGGTGGAGGCGGTGGCGCTGTACGCGGGCCAGCGAGTGGTCGAGCTGGTGGAGCAGGGGCCGGGTGAGGTGGCGGGCCGACCGTGGGAGCTCGCGATGGCGGCCGATTCGCTGACCGGGTTCCTCAGCTGGCTGGAGGCGGCACCACCCCGACCGCCGGGACTGTGAGCCTCACTTCGGTCGAGCGGCCACGATGGACTCCAGCTGGGATCGCAGCGACTGCATCAGCTGGTCGGCCGGCAGGGTCGAGTACGCGGTCGAACCGGTCTCCCAGCGGGACTGCCAGCTGATCGTGTTCAGGTAGGGCATCAGCTGGATGGCCATCAGCCCGTCGGTGCCGGTGAGGGTGTATCCGATCTGCCCGTCGCTGCCGGAGCCGGTCTCGGTGCGACCGACGGTGGCCGGCCACGCCTGGATGCTGGCCGCCGCCTGGGTGCGCCGTACGGTGATCTGCTGGCCGACGCAGGCGTCCAGAGCGGCGCCGATCCGCTGCTGCTCCGCCTCCGCCCGGTCGGCGTCGTCGAAGCGGAGGGTGAACAACGAGATCGTGCTGGTGTTGCCGACCCAGTAGGTCCCGACGCCGTCGAGGGCGGCGGTGGGGAAGCGGTTCTCCGCGGTCGCCTCGATCAGCGGCGCACACTTCTCGGGAACCACCGTCATCGGGCTCTCGGTGACCGTCTGACGAGTCATCACCGACGCGTCGTTGGTGCCGTCCGCGCGCACCATGCCGGCGTAGGTGTTCTGCACCTCGGCCAGGGTCAGGGGTTCGATCGGCCGCGGCCAGAACCGCCACAGCGCGCCCCCCGCCACCATCAGCACCCCGAGGGCCAGCGCCACCAGCGGGACCCACCGCGGCAGCTCACGACGCTGCTGCGGCCCGAGCACGAGCTCCTCCGGTGGCGGCGGCGGCTCCCCCTCCCGCACCGGTGTGGTCACAGGGCCCACGCTAACCGCGATACTGACGCTGTGCAGCAGCTGCGGCGTCATCAGTTCCGCGGAGTGAACCTCGGCGGGTGGTTCGTGGTCGAGCCGTGGATGACACCGGCGCTGTTCGCGGGGACCAGCGCCGTCGACGAGCACACGTTGATGGAGACCCCGGGCGGTCCCGAGCTGGTCCGTCGCCATCGGGAGACCTTCATCACCGAGGCGGACTTCGCCTGGATCGCCGAGCACGGTCTGAACCTGGTCCGGCTGCCGGTGGGTCACTGGACCCTGCAGGCCACGGCCCCGTACGAGGCGGCCGTCGAGCTGCTCGACACCGCGATGGACTGGGCGCACGCGTACGGGCTCGAGGTGCTGCTGGACATGCACGGCGTGATCGGGTCGCAGAACGGGCGGGACCACAGCGGCCGGGTCGGGCCGCGCGAGTTCTACCGGATCTCGCAGCACCGCGAGGACAGCCTGGAAGCGCTGGCCCAGCTGGCCACGCGCTACGCGAAGCACCCGGCCCTGTGGGGCATCGAGCTCGTCAACGAGCCGACCGATCCGCGGATCTGGCGGCTGTGGGAGTTCCACCACCGGGCGTACCGGCGGTTGCAGGAGCTGCTCGTGCCCGGCACCCGGGTGGTGTTCTCCGACGGCTACCTGCCCTGGTTCCTCTCCGGCACCCTGCGCGGTCACCCGGACTTCCCGGTGGTCCTGGACTGCCACTTCTACCAGGCGTTCTACCCCTGGGACACGCGGAAGTCCTACGAGCAGCACCTGGCCAAGGCCCGCAAGCGGGCCAAGCTGATCGCCCGGCTGCAGCGGCACCAGCCGGTGCTGGTCGGGGAGTGGAGCGCGGCGATGGATCCGGCGGCGCTGGTCGGCCGCTCCGAGTCACCCGCAGAGCTCGCCCGGGGCTACGTGGACGCCCAGCTCGAGGGCTACGAGGACACCCTCGGCTGGTGCTACTGGTCGTACAAGACGAACACCCGGGACGACTGGAACTTCCGTCACCAGGTCGAATCCGGCGTGATAGAGCTCTGATGTACGCGGCCTCTCGCGACGCCGACGTGCTTTCACCGGCTCCGTCGTCGCTCGTCGAAACGGCGGAAGAGCGTGCCGTTCCTCCTCGTTCCTCCGCGCGCCGGGCACGTCGGCTTCCCGCTCGTGTCCTGATGCGGCCTCTCGCGACCCCCGGGACCATCTTTTGTGCCGAAAGTGAGGATAGTTGCCGAGATCGGCACAGAAGTCGGGTGAGGCCGGGGGTGGGTGCGGCGACGGTCAGACAAATTCCTGGTAGGCGGGGAGGTCGAGGACGCCGTTGCCGGACAGACCCAGCACGATGGTCTCGTCGGTGGTGGCCGCGCGGGCACGGGCGATGGCGCCGGCGACGGCGTGGGTGGATTCCGGGGCCGGGATCAGTCCCTCGGCCCGGGCGAACTCCACCCCGGCCTTGAAGGCGTCGGCCTGGTCGACCGCGATGGCCGACATCAGCCCGAGGTTCACCGCGTGCGAGACCATCGGCGCCATGCCGTGGTAGCGCAGACCGCCGGCGTGGATCGGCGGCGGCACGAAGTCGTTGCCCAGGGTGTACATCTTCAGCAGCGGGGTGAGACCGGCGACGTCGCCGAAGTCGTAGCGGTACTCGCCCTGGGTCAGCGACGGGCAGGCCGAAGGCTCGCAGGCGACCACCTCGGTGCCGGTGCCGTCGCGCAGGTTGCGGCCGAGGAACGGGAAGCTCAGTCCGGCCAGGTTGGAGCCACCGCCGGCGCAGCCGAAGATGACGTCGGCGCTCTCGTCGATCTCGTCCAGCTGGGCCAGCGCCTCGACACCGATCACCGACTGGTGCAGCATCACGTGATTCAGCACGCTGCCCAGCGCGTAGTGCGCGTTCGGGTCGCCGACGGCGGCCTCCACCGCCTCGGAGATCGCCATCCCGAGGGAGCCGGTGGTCTCGGGGTCGGCGGCCAGCATCGCGCGTCCGGCCTCGGTCAGGTCCGACGGCGACGGGTGGCAGACCCCGCCGTAGACCTCCATCTGCATCCGCCGGTAGGGCTTCGCGTCGTAGGAGGCGCGCACCTGCCAGACCTCGCACTGCAACCCGAGCAGCGCGCAGGCCATCGACAGCGAGGCGCCCCACTGCCCGGCGCCGGTCTCGGTGGTGAGCTTGGTGATGCCCTCGGCGGCGTTGTAGTAGGCCTGGGCCACGGCCGTGTTCGGCTTGTGCGACCCGGCCGGGCTGACGCCCTCGTACTTGTAGAAGATCTTCGCCGGGGTGGCCAGCGCCTTCTCCAGCCGGTGCGCCCGGATCAGCGGTGACGGCCGCCAGAGCCGGTAGATGTCGCGTACCGGCTCGGGGATCTCGATCCACCGCTCGGTGCTGACCTCCTGCATGATCAGCGCCAGCGGGAACAGCGGCGCCAGGTCGTCCGGACCGAGCGGCTCCCGGGTTCCGGGGTGCAGCGCCGGCGGGGTGGGCTCCGGCAGATCGGCGGCCAGGTTGTACCAGTGGGTCGGGACCTGGGAGGGCGCCACCACGGGATCTGTGCTCACGGCGACTCCTTCGACGTCGTACGGCTTCCGCCCGGGACCCACAGCACGTCCCCGTCCACACCGGGCTGGCCGGCGTTCGCGGCCCGGGACAGGATGAAGAGCAGGTCGGACAACCGGTTCAGGTAGGTGATGGCCAGCAGGTTCACCCCGCCGGGAGCCTCGCTGCCGAACTGCTGCACCGCCGCCCAGGCGGTCCGCTCGGCCCGCCGGACGATGGTCCGCGCGACGTGCAGGTGGGCGGCGGCCGGCGTTCCCCCGGGCAGCACGAACGAGCGCAGCGAGGGCAGCGGGTCGCCGAAGGCGTCGCAGTCGGCCTCGAGCCGGTCGACGTACTCGGCGGTGATCCGCAGCGGCTCGTGCGCGTACGAGACCTGGAGCGGGTTGCCGAGGTCCGCGCCGAGGTCGAACAGCTCGTTCTGCACCCGGCCGAGCAGCGTCACCATCGGCCCCGGCAGCTCCGTGGTGGCCAGCAGCACGCCCAGCTGGGAGTTCGCCTCGTCCACGTCGCCGTACGCGGCCACCCGAGCGTCGGTCTTGTCCGTCAGTGACATGTCGACCAGCCGGGTCTGCCCACCGTCCCCGGTCCTGGTGTAGATGCGGGTGAGATGAACCACGCCCACACCCTAGGCCAGCGGGACCGGCGGAGGGCCACCGGTGCGCAACTGGTCGTTCCGGGGCCGTCCGGCGAGCAGTACGGTCCGGGCCATGATCAACTCTGGGTCGACACGGATCGGCTTTCTCGGGCTGGGGGTGATGGGGCAGCCGATGGCCCTGCGGCTGGCCGGAGCCGGGGCCGACCTGGTGGTCTGGAACCGCACAGCGGCCCGCTGCCGGCTCCTGGCGGACGCCGGCGCCCAGGTGGTCCGCAGTGCGGCGGAGGTGCTCGCCTCGGCCGGCACGGTGGTCGTCATGCTGTCCGACGAGCGCGCGGTCGACGAGGTGCTGGGGCGCGGCAGCCCCTCCTTCGCCACGCTCGTCCGCGACCGCGTCCTGGTCGTGATGGGCACCCACGCACCCTCCTTCTCCCGCTCGCTGGAGGTCGACGTGCTGGCTGCGGGCGGTGCCTATGTGGAGGCGCCGGTATCGGGGTCGCGGCTGCCGGCGGAGTCGGGCGACCTGGTCGCCATGCTGGCCGGTGCCGATGACGCGGTCCTGGAGCGAACCCGTACGGTGATCGCCCCGATGGTCCGCCATGCTGTGGTCTGCGGGGCGGTGCCGGCGGCACTGACCACCAAGCTGGCCGTCAACTCCTACATGATCACCATGCTGACCGGGCTCGCCGAGGCCGTTCACCTGGCCGATCGGCACGGGCTGGATCGCCGCATCCTGGCCGACGTGCTCCTGGGAGGGACGCTGGCCTCACCCCTGCTGGCCACCAAGCTCGCCAAGCTGGTGGCCCGCGACGACGCCCCCCAGGCCGCCATCACCGATGTGGCCAAGAACACCGGGCTGATCACCGCGGCGGCGGCCGCCACCGGCACGGCCGCCCCGCTGGCCGCGGTCTGCGACGAGCTGTTCGCCGAAGCGGTGGACCTCGGTCACGGCGGTGCCGACCTGATCGCGGTCATCCGTGCCCTGGAGGCCCGTTCCGGCACCGGCTGAGGTCAGCCGACCTCGGCGTGGCCTCCCGACCCGGCGCGTCCGGTGGGGCAGGGTGTTCCTGTGGGCGTGCGACGAGGGCTCCTGGTGACGGTGCTGCTGGCGCTGACCCTGGGCGCCTGCGGAACCATCCCGGAGAACGACCCTCTGCGGCCGGCTGCGGCGGACGAGCGCTCAGCCGCCTCCGCGCCGAGTGACTCCTCGACCCCTGCCGCGGATCGGGCCACCTCGACGACGGGCGCCGAGTCGTGCGAGTACGAGCCGACCGGCGATGCCGCCCGATCCGTCCGTCCACCGAGCCCGACCGGAGTCGCGACCAGCGGAGCCATCGGCTACGACCTCCAGATGACCGAGGGGACGGTGCGGATCACCTTGGATCCGGTGCGCGCCCCCTGCACCGTGCACTCCTTCGTGTCGCTGGCCGAGCAGGGGTTCTTCGACGAGACCCGGTGCCACCGCCTGGTGGACTCGAGCATCTTCTTGTTCCAGTGCGGCGATCCCACCGGTACGGGACGTGGGGGACCGGGCTACACCCTGGCGCCCGAGCTGGACGGCACCGAGTCCTACACCAAGGGGGTGGTCGCCATGGCGAATGACGGCTCGCAGTTCTTCCTGGTCTACCGGGACTCGACCGCGCTGGACAAAACCCCCGACTACACGATCTTCGGCGACGTCGACGCCTCCGGGATCCCCGTTCTCGAGCGCATGGCTGCGGAGGGCCAGGACGGCAAGAACCCCGAGGGTGGCGGGCGCCCGAACAACCCGTCCGAGATCATCAAGGCCACCCGCGTCGGCGGCTGAACAGGTTGCTCATCGGCCGGGGGGCCTCAGCGCTTGGGTGGCCGGCGGCGCTTCGGCTTGGTGGTGGCGAACTTCGCCACGATGATCAGCAGACCGACGGCCATCAGCGCGCCGACGATCGACGCGGCGAAGCCGTTGCTGCGCATCGGCCGGACCGGCTGCAGGGGCACGAGCGCGAGGACCTGCGCCAGTGCGGCGCCGAGGGTCGTGAGCAGGTCTGTCACATCTTCCTTTCAGCGGCGTCGGGGGTGGTGGATGCAGTCCCACCCTCGGTGAGCCCCTGGAACCGGCGCAACGCGGCCAGGAAGACCTCGGGTTGCTCGCTGTGCACCCAGTGCCCGGCGTTCTTGATGGTGAGGGCTGTGGTGCGCGGGAACAGTGCGCGCATGGCCGGCCCGTAGGCGGGCGTGATGTAGTCGGAAGCTGCCCCGGCGATCCACAGCACGGGTCCCGGATAGGGCGGCGTGTGCAGCTCCGGCCAGTCGCCGAGCTCGCCCAGCCTGGCGCCCAGCAGGGACAGGTTCATCTGCCACCGCCAGCCGCTGGCGCTCGCCGGGTCGCGCCGCAGGTTCTGCAGCAGGAAGGAGCGGATCACCACGTCGGGCACGTACGGAGCCAGCTGCGCGTCCGCGTCCGTGCGGGTCTGCAGTCGGCCGAGGTCGATCGACTGCATGCCTGCGACGTAGTCGGCGAAACCGGTCAGCCGCTCGTAGCGGACCGGGGCGATGTCGGCCACCACCAGGCGCTCGACCGAGCGCGGCTGCAGCAGGGCCATCGCCATCGCGACCTTGCCGCCCATCGAGTGCCCCACCACGGTCAGCGGGTCGTCGCTGTCGGCCATCAGCACGTCGGCGATCGCCACCGCCACTCGGGAGTAGGCGACCGACTCCGTCCAGCCGGACTGTCCGTGGTTGGGCAGATCCACCGTGATCACCCGCGCCTGCTCGGACAGCACCCTGGCGATCGAGGTCCAGTTCTTGCCCTGACCGAACAGCCCGTGCAGCAGCAGGATCCGAGGGCCCGCGTCGCCCTGCACGGTGTAGTGGAGGTCGTCCCGATCGACCACGACGCGCGGCTTCATCGAGCTCCTCTCATCGGCGCCGACTCCAGCAGCCGGTGTGCCAGTGCCGTCGCTCCGCCACGGGGGAGTCCACCGCCCAGGAGCTGGGCTCGGCCGGCCAGACCACCACGTGCGGGGTCCCCGGCGGGATGGCCTGGGAGCACCCCGGGCACCGGTACGCCTTGGTGGCGGACGCGCCGGCGATGCTGCGGACCACCCAGCGACCGTCGCCGCGCTCCTCGGCGCGCGCGTGCCCCGAGCCCAGGGGGCGGGGTGCTCGCAGGTGCTTGCTGGGACGTCGGGCCATCCCCGAAGTCTGGCAGAACGGTGGGAACGCGTCGGGGCGGCGACCGGTAGGTTGACCGGGTGCGTTTGCTGATCGCCCGGTGCCAGGTCGACTACGCGGGACGGTTGACCGCTCATCTGCCGATGGCCACGAGACTGATCCTGGTCAAGGCCGACGGCTCGGTGTCCATCCACGCGGACGACCGCGCGTACAAGCCGCTGAACTGGATGAGCCCCCCGTGCACCGTCACGGTGCGGCCCGCGGATGCCGCCGCCGTGCCGACCGATCCGAGTGACGCCGGCCTCGCCGGGGAGCCCCTCACCGAGGTGTGGGAGGTCAAGGGTCGCGACGGGGACACCCTGCTGATCTCCTTGGCCGAGGTGCTGCACGACTCCAGCCACGACCTCGGGGTCGATCCCGGGCTCCAGAAGGACGGGGTGGAGGCGCACCTGCAGGCGCTGCTGGCCGCCCACCCCGAGACCCTCGGGGCCGGTTGGACGCTGGTCCGCCGCGAGTACCCGACGGCGATCGGTCCGGTGGACCTGCTCTGTCGGGACGCGACCGGCGCCTACGTCGCGGTGGAGATCAAGCGTCGGGGCGAGATCGACGGGGTCGAGCAGCTCACCCGCTACCTCGAGCTGCTGAACCGCGACCCGCTCCTCGGCTCGGTCCGGGGGATGTTCGCCGCCCAGCAGATCAAGCCCCAGGCGAAGGTGCTGGCCGGCGATCGCGGGATCGCCTGCCTGACCGTCGACTACGACGTGCTGCGCGGCACTGACGACCCCACCGAGCGCCTGTTCTGAACCTGTCGCCGAGGTCGTTCGCCGCGCCGTCGCTGTCGCCGGGTCAGCCCGGACCGCCGGCTGAGCTCAGCGAGAGGCGGCGGCGAATCCCGAGGCGCTCTCATCGGGCGCCGCGTCCGGCTCCTCGGCCGCGACCGGCTGGTTGACCCGGGTCTCGTCGACGTCGCTGAGCTCGAGCTGCGGCACCTCGGGCAGGCTCTGCGCAGTCTCGGCCGCGAGGGCGCTGAGCGAGGTGAGCTGGCTGAGCATCGCCTGCTTGCGGCGGTCCAGCAGCTCCTGCTCGCGACGCATCTGGCGCCGCCGCCAGGCGAACTCCTGTCGGGCCCGCTCGTCGATGGTGTCGGCCTGAGCCTGCGCCCGGGCGATGATGCCCTCGGCCTCGTCCAGGGCGGCCATCTTCGTCCGCTCCGCCTCGGTGATCGCGTTGGTGCGTAGCCCGGCCGCGACATCGGTCTGCTCGGCCAGGTGCGTCGCCGCCCGGGTCTGCAGCCGGCTGGACTCGCTCAGCAGCGCCTCGATCCGGGCCTGCGCCTCGTCCTGCACGTTCCTCAGGTCGGTCAGGGCCTGGTCCCGCTCGACCGCAGTCTGCTCACGCAGGATCGCGGCATCCCGCTCGGCGGCCGCCACCAGCTGTCGGGCCTCGACCCGCGACGTCTCCAACCGAGCGGCGCTGAGCCGCTCGTTCTCGACCAGCAGGGCCTCCGCCTCCACCCGGGCGCTGGCGAGCAGCTGCTCGGACTCGAAGCGGGCGTGCTCGTAGAGCGCATGCGAATCGGCGTCGGCCTGTCGACGGAGGGCGTCGATCTCGTTGAGCTGCCGGTCCCGGTTCGCGGCGAGCTCGTTCTCCGCGCGCTCCCGCTGCTGGCGGGTCTCGGTGTCGGTCAGCTCGAGGAGCCGATCGGCATCCCGCTGAGCCTGCGCGGTCAGGTCACCCGCCTGCTCCTCGGCCACCCGCAGGATCTCCTGCGCCCGACCGCCCAGGTTGTTGAAGTCGGGATGGGCCCGATCCTCGGCTCCGGAGAGGTCGTGTCGGAGCTGACCGTTCTCGTTGATCAGCCGCTGCACCTGACCCTCGAGGTCGCTCAGCCGGGACTGGATGGAGCGGACGAAGCCGTCCACGGCATCGCGGTCGTAGCCGCGACGATTGATCGGGAAGTCGCTGGAGGGGAGGGGTGAGCCTGAGTACGCCACGGCCGGGTTTCCTTGTCTGTCTTGCTGGACGTCGTGCTGGTGGGGGACTGTCGAGCGCGCTAGCGGGTTTTCGTGTCGTTGCTGGCCATCTGCTCGGCGGAGATGACCACTGTGGCGTCGGGATCGGATTCGGCGGCGGCTTCCGAGGTGCTCGTCGTCTCGGACCCGTCGTCCGTCGACGCGGGTGACTCCTCGGAGGTCGTCCGCTCGACCTCTGACGTCGCCACGTCCTCGGCACCCGGATCCTTCGCATCGGAGTGCTCTGACTCGGAATGCCCTGACTCCCGGGCGTCCGACCCCCCGGTGCCGGCCGGATCGTCGGCGTCCTCCGGCTCGTCGCCGTCCGCGGGCTCCGGCTTCTTCTGGGCCTCCGGCAGCGCCGGGGCCAGTCCGGGCGGCAGCATGACCGTACGGTCGCCCAGCTCCCCGTCGAAGTCGTCCAGGTCGTAGGGCTCCGGGAAGGACGTCGCGGTCTCCTGAGCGAGCGCCGACAGGCTGGCCAGCTGCGCGAGCACCGCCTGCTTCCGCTGACTGAGCAGGTCGGTCTCCCGCCGCAGCTGCTCCTTGCGCCAGGTGAACTCCGCCTGGGTGCGCTCGCTGATGGCAGCGGCCTGCTTCCTGGCGGCCTCCACCCGGTCCTCGGCCTCCTTCACCGACGCCAGCTTCAGCTGGTCGGCAGCCTCCAGGGCTTCCTCGCGGATCCGGGTGGCCTCGAGGATGTCGGCTTCCAGCCGGGCGGCCGACTCCTCGTGGTAGCGGGTGGCCTCGGTCAACATCGCCGAGGTCTGCTCCGAGGCCTCTTCCTGGGCCCGCCGGAGCTCGGTCAGGGCCGCCTCCCGCTCGACCGCGATCTGCTGGCGCGTGTCGGCGATCTCGCGCTCGACCGTGCGCCGCAGCTCCTCGGTGTCGAGGTAGGTCTGCTGGCGCACCGCCTGGACGTCGTGCTCGGCCTCCCGGCGCAGCGACTCGGCCTGGCGCCGACCGGCCTCCAGCAGAGCCACGGACTCGGCCTTGGCCCGGTCGAGGTGGGTCGCGCCGTCGGCCTCGAGGCGGGCCCGGACCTTGTCGATCTCGGCCAGTCCGCCGGACTTGAGCTCGTTGCCCTCCCGGGCGGCCCGGTCACGGACCGAGTCGGCCTCGCGGCGCGCCTCCTCGCGAAGGTGCTCCGCGTCGTGCGTGGCACGCTCCATGACGTCGCGCGCCTGCTCCTCGGCGAGCCGGAGGATCTCCGAGGCACGACCGCCCAGGTTGGTGTAGTCGACGTCGTTGTTGTGCCGGCTCTCCTCCAGCTGCC
Organism: uncultured Actinomycetota bacterium; assembly: GCA_963794405.1. GTDB lineage: Bacteria > Actinomycetota > Actinomycetes > Propionibacteriales > Propionibacteriaceae > Microlunatus. Next base: position 237,370 of record CAWCDP010000007.1, on the reverse strand, counting down.
GGCGGAGGTCGCCGAGCTGGCTCTCCGCCCCGGCGGCCTGCTGCCGCACCTGGACCATCGTCGCCTCGAGGGACCGGACGTAGTCGTCCACCGCTGCCCGGTCGTAGCCGCGCAGGGCCGACGGGAAGTTCCCCGCGGCGCTGGCGGCATCATCGAAGAGTCCGAGTCCGGTGTTGTCCGATGACGTCATGAGTGTCCTGCCTCCGTACGCTCGACGGCCGAAGCCGCTTGAACCAGCTCGACCAGCACACCACCGGTGTCCTTGGGGTGGATGAAGTTGATCCTGGAGCCCCCGGTGCCAGTTCTGGCTGCATCATAAAGCAGCCGCAAACCCTTTGCTCGAAGGACACTCGCGGCGTGGTCGATGTCTTCCACCCGGAAGGCCAGCTGCTGCAGACCGGGTCCTGAGCGCTCCAGGAACCGAGCCAGAGTGCTGTGCTCGTCCAACGGAGCGAGCAGCTGGAGCTGGGCGCCGGACGCCGCGCCGGGCGGCGCGAGCATCGCCTCGGCGACACCCTGGTCGGGGTTCTCCTCCCGATGCAGCAGCTCCAGGCCGAGCACCGAGGTGTGGAACGCGATGGCCGCCTCGAGATCCGGTACGGCGATGCCGACGTGGTCGACGGCGAGGAGACCGGGCACCTCCCGGGCTGTGGCTGCCTGCATGCCGCCACCCTGCCACGCGGACCGGTGCCAGACTGTCCGCAGCACCGCGACGAGGCGAAGGAGACGTGTGATGGTGGCGGGATCGGTGATCGTCGGGGGAGCTCGTACCCCTTTCGGCAAGCTGCTGGGCGGCCTCGCGGCGGTGCCGGCGACCGAGCTCGGGGGGTACGCCATCGCGGCCGCCCTCGCCCGGGCCGGAGTCCGCGGCGACCAGGTGGACGCGGTGATCCTCGGTCAGGTGCTGCAGGCGGGTTGCGGTCAGCTGCCGGCCCGGCAGGCCGCGGTCCACGGCGGGATCCCGATGTCGGTGCCGTCCATCACCGTCAACAAGGTGTGCCTGTCCGGTTTGGCGGCGGTCGCCCAGGCCGACCAGCTGATACGGGCGGGGGAGGCCGACATCGTGGTCGCCGGGGGGATGGAGTCGATGACCCGGGCGCCGCACCTGCTGCCGGGCTCGCGGTCGGGCTTCACCTACGGGGACGTGACGCTGCGGGACCACCTGGCCTACGACGGCCTGTGGGACGTGTTCACCGACCAGGCCATGGGATCGCTCACCGAGTCCTGCAACAGCGGCACGGAGAGCGTGACCCGAGCCGAGTCCGACGCGTTCGCCGCCCGGTCGCACCAGCGCTCGGTGGCGTCCGCGGACCTGCTGGCCGCGGAGATCACCCCGGTGGAAGTCCCTCAGCGGCGGGGCGACCCGGTGGTGGTGGGTGTGGACGAGGGGGTGCGCACGGGGGTGACCGCCGAGGGTCTGGCCGGCCTGCGCCCCGCCTTCGGGCGTGACGGCATCATCACCGCGGCCTCCTCCAGCCCCATCTCCGACGGGGCCGCGGCCCTGGTGGTGGCCTCGGCGGACGCGGCCGCGCGGCTGGGGCTGCCGGTGCTGGCCAGGATCGGCGCGTACGGGCAGGTGGCCGGTCCCGACTCGTCGCTGCAGCTGCAGCCCGCACGGGCCATCGAGGTCGCGGCGAAGAAGCAGGGTGTCGGGATCTCCGACGTCGACCTGATCGAGATCAACGAGGCCTTCGCGGCGGTCGGCATCGCCAGCGCCCGCGCCCTGGGCTTCAGCGCCGACCAGGTGGACGAGCGGGTGAACATCCACGGGGGCGCGATCGCTCTCGGTCACCCGATCGGCGCGTCCGGCGCCCGGCTGGTCCTGCACCTCGCGTACGAGCTGCAGCGGCGGGGCAGCGGCACCGCGGTCGCCTCGCTGTGCGGTGGCGGTGGTCAGGGCGATGCCCTGATCCTCACCGGTGCCTGATGGTCGCCTCCGACCTCGTCGAGCTGGTGGCCCAGGCCCGGTCCGGGCGGGCACGCTCGATCGGACGCCTGGTGAGCATGGTGGAGTCCGAGCGCGATCTGCCCGCGCTGATGGCCCTGCTCGCCCCGGACACGGGCCGAGCCCGGGTGATCGGTCTGACCGGGCCACCGGGAGTGGGGAAGTCCACCACCGTCGCCGGCCTGGTCACCGCGCTGCGGGCGCGGGACCAGCGGGTGGCGGTGCTGGCGGTCGACCCGAGCTCGCCCTTCTCCGGCGGCGCGCTGCTCGGCGACCGGGTGCGGATGCAGCAGCACGCGCTGGATCCTGGGGTGTTCATCCGCTCGATGGCCACCCGTGGACATCTCGGCGGACTGGCCGTGGCGGCGCCCCAGGTGATCCGGGTGCTCGACGCCGCCGGCTTCGACACCGTGCTGGTGGAGACCGTCGGGGTCGGCCAGTCCGAGGTCGACGTCGCCGGTCAGGTCGACGTCACCCTGGTGCTGTCGGCGCCCGGCATGGGCGACGGCATCCAGGCGGCCAAGGCCGGGGTGCTGGAGATCGGCGACCTGTTCGTGGTCAACAAGGCGGATCGCGACGGGGCGCACGCGGTGGTGCGCGAGCTGCGGAACATGGTCGCGCTGGCGCCTCGGACACCCGAGGACTGGAAGCCCCCGGTGCTGACCACCAGCGCCGTGGCCGGCACGGGCATCGAGGAGCTGCTGGCGGCACTCGACCGGTTCGGCGAGTACGCGGTCGCTTCCGGGCTGCTCGAGAGACGCCGTCGCGACCGCGCGGGCCGGGAGATCGAGTCGCTGGTCCTGGCGCGGCTCCGAGCCACGCTGCCCACCCACGGCAGGAGCGGTCTGGTCGGCCTCGCGACCGAGGTGGCTGCCGGCCGCCTGGACGCGTACACGGCGGCGGATCGAGTCCTGGACGGTCAGTGAGTCCTCATCCCTGAGTCTCAACTACAGCCTGAGGCCCGTTGGGCGTGGCGCCGGTGCGCGTCCATGAGAGGCGGCTGAGCGTGGGATAGAAAGTCACTCACACACCGGAGCACGATCTCGCCGGTGCCAGCGAACACGTCTCGGGAGGAACGCACAGATGAAGTGGATCAAGCGCATGCTGCTGGTCCTGGTCGTCGGCTTCGTGCTGTTCTACCTGGTGAACCAGCCGCAGGGGGCGGCCGATGCCGTCCGCGGCGCCGCCGCCGCCGTGGGAACCGCCATCAACTCCCTCATCACCTTCTTCAACGCCCTCGCCGGCTGAGCGCCGTGTCCGGACCGCTGACCTGGCTCGATCCCGGCGTCGAGCGGTATCTGCTGGTCGAGGACGGCGAGCTGATGCGCGACCAGGTCACCCGTCACTGGGCCGCCAGCGTCTGGCCCGGCATCCGCTTCGGTGTCGGGCTGTGGATCCTCGCCGGCGCCTTCGTGTTCACCTCCTGGTTCTTCTGGGTCGTCCTGGTGCTGTCCTCGGCGGTCGTGGCGAACGCCTGCTGGGCGCTCGCCGGGCAGTTCCGTGATCGCTTCGTGGTCACCAACCAGAAGGTCTACCGGGTGCACGGGAACCTCAACCAGCTCCGGGCCAGCATGCCGTTGACCAGGATCCTGGACATCACCGTGGATCGACCGGTGCTCGGGCGCGTCCTCGGCTACGGTCACTTCGTGTTCGAGTCGGCCGCCCAGGACCAGGGCCTGCGAGAGATCAAGTGGGTCTCCGAGATCGATCAGCGGGAGCGGTTGATCCAGCGCGTCATCCACGAGGCCGGACTCGGCACCGGACCCACCACCATCCCCGGAGCGGAGGACGACGGGACGTGACGAGCGAGCGCCAGCCGCTGCCCTTCGACCCGATCCAGGAAGCGGCCCGGCTGTGGGACCAGCGCTGGGACGAGACTCCCCGGATGCGCGCCGTCACCTCACTGATGCGGGTGCACCAGCTGGTGCTGACCGAGCTCGACGAGCTGTTGCGACCGCTCGGTCTGACGTTCGCCCGCTACGAGGTCCTGGTGCTGCTGTCGTTCTCGCGGCGTGGGGCGCTGCCGCTGGGCAAGATCGGAGAGCGGCTCCAGGTGCACGCGACCTCGGTCACCCCCCTGGTCAAGCGCCTGGAGAGCGCCGGTCTGATCCAGCGGACACCGCATCCCGAGGACGGGCGGGCCGTGCTGGCCTCGATCACCCCGCAGGGTCAGCAGGTGCTGCAGCAGGCCACCGAGGCGATCGTGAGCGCCCGCTTCGCCCTCTCGTCGATGTCCGACGACCAGTGCGACGAGCTGACCGACCTGCTCACGCCGCCCCGGTCCGCCGCCGGTGACTTCTGAGCCACCCCCGGTGCGGGTGCTGGCGGTCGCCGATGCCGACTCCTACCTGAAGTGGAGTGCGGCGACCCTCGACCGGCTGCCGGCCGACTGGCACCGCGGCCAGGTGCTGCTGGTCTCACCGACCGCCCCGTCGTCCGCGCAGACGGCCGCCGCGACCGACTACCCGATCACCCGACTCACCCTCCCGGCGCTGGCTCGACTGCTGCGGCGCGACCCGCCCGACGTGCTGCTGCTGGCCTGCACCGGTCCGACCGTCGGCGTGCTGACGGCCCTGTCGGGGGTTCGCTCAGCCCGCCGCCCCGTCCTGGTCGCCGGTCTCCCGGGAATCAGCATCCCGGCATCGGCCCGAGCCGTCGCGCACCGTCGGGGGTGCGACCTGCTCGTGGTGCACAGCCGTCGCGAGCGACGGGAGTTCGTGCCGCTGGCCGCCGCGGCCGCTCCCGATCTGGCCGTCGCACTGAGCACCCTGCCGTTCCTGGTCCGCGACCACGGACAGCACGCGGAGCGACGCCGGCGGCCGGCCGCGGACCGCTGCCGCGACCCGGCCGGACCGCTGCGCGATGTGGTGTTCGCCGCCCAGGCTCTGGTGCCACCACGCCGCGCCGACCGCGAAGCGATCCTGCTGGCCCTGGCCGACGTACGCCCGGTCGGTTCGGCCGTGGTCAAGGTCCGGGCACTGGCCGGTGAGCAGCAGACGCACCGCGAGGACCTCCCGTACGCCGACCTGTGGGACGCCCTGAGCGCTGCCGGCCGGGTCCGCCCGACCGACGTACGGTTCGTCGCGGGGTCGATGCGGGCTGCCCTCGCTCGAGCCCGGAGCCTGGTCACTGTCTCGTCGACGGCGGCGCTGGAGGCGATGGATGCCGGCGTCCCGGTGGTGGTGCTGACCGACTTCGGCGTCACCGACGCCCTGATCAACACCGTGTTCCAGGGCTCCGGCTGTCTCGGCGACCTGGCTGACGTGCGCGCCGGCCGGGCTTTCGTCCCCGATCCGGGATGGCTGGCCGACAACTACTTCCATCCCGCGGACGAGGACGACCTGGGTGCGAGGCTGAGCGACCTGGTCCGACGCCGCGACGCGGGTCTGCTGCCGCGACGGACCTCCGCTCGACCGTCCTGGCGGGGCTGGCGCAGTGCGGCGCGCCTGATGCTGCCCGCCCGGGTCTCGGGACCGGTGCGGAGGTTGCGGGAGCTGACGGGCCGGAGACCCGGTCGCCTCAGCCGCTGAGGTGGTCCGACCGAGCGGCGAGGACGAGGTCACACAGCTCCCGGACCGCGCCCCGCCCGCCGGGTCGGGTCAGCACGAGTCGGGCGGCCCGCAGGACGTCGGGATGGGCGTCGGCCACGGCGACCGGCCAGCCGACGGCCGCCATCACCGGCAGGTCGTTCACGTCGTTGCCCAGGTACGCCGTCCGACCGGCCTCGATCCCGCGCCGGTCCAACCACGCCGTCAGGGCGCACACCTTGTCGTCGACGCCCTGCAGAACGTCCACCTGGAGCTTGGCCGCACGGGCGCCGACGACCGGGTTGCGCTCCTTGGACACGATCACGAACGGGACTCCGGCGGCGCGCAGCTGCGCGACCCCCAGCCCGTCCCCACGCGACACGCGGACGGCTTCGATCCCGGCCTGGTCGACGAGCACCCGGTCGTCGGTGTGTACCCCGTCGAAGTCGGTGGCCACCGCGACCACGTCGAGCAGGGCGGGCGGTGGGTCGATCAGCGGAGCCAGGGCGGCGGCGACGGCGAGATCTGCTTCGGTGTCGACCTCCAGAGCCGTCAGCTCCGGCACCTCGACGACAGCGGTCCGGTCGAAGAAGCGATGACCCGCCGCCGCGAACCGATCGGCTCGGAACGCGTAGAAGGCCCCGGTCTCGCGATACTCCGGAGCACGGTCCTGGCGCCGCTGACGCCGGGCGGCGTCGTGGTTCACCCCGACCACCCGGTCACCGTCCGGCCGCCACAGGAAGGCGTGGTTGCCGACGGCGGAGAACACCGAGTCGGCCGCGTCGGTGAGCACCAGACCCACCGCCGTGTCGAGGTCCGGCGCGGCGACGAACGGGCTGGTGCACTGCAGGAAGACCATGACCGCGACCGGAGGACCGTCGAGCGACAGGACCTCGAGGGCGTGCAGCAGTGCCGACTCCGAGGTCGCGGTGTCACCGGCCAGCTCGGCCGGTCGCTCGACCACGACGGCGCCGGCGGCACGGGCCTCGGCCGCAATCTGCGCGTCGTCGGTGGAGACGCAGACCTGGGTGATCGAGTCCGCGGCGCGAGCGGTGCGGACGGCTCGGGCGACCAGCGAGACCCCGCCGACCCGCCGCAGGTTCTTGCCGGGAACGCCCTTGGAACCACCTCGGGCGGGGATGACGGCGACCACCCGGGGTGTCGTCGCAGGCTGGTGAACCACGCGCGGACCGTACGGGTGGGGGGTGACACGGCGGTGAACAGGAGGTGACCGACACGACGGGGACCGACGTCCGCGCGAGCAGCACGGCGACAGGGGTACTCCCGGTACGCCCTTCCCCAGGGTGTTCCTCGACGGACCTGGACTTCCTAACGTGGTCGTCATGATCGGCATCCGGCGTGCTCGCCCACCTCGTTCCGCCTCACCCCGACGGTGGGCGCTGCCCTGGGGTCTCGCCGTCCTCCTCGCGGCTGTCTCCGCGTGCGTCGTCGGGCCGACACCGCCCGGCCCGAGGTCCGAGGGCTCCGCCCAGCCGTCCGGTCGCCCGTCGGGCTCGGGCATCCCGAGTCCGGGCTCACCCGAACGGGCATCCAGGGCCACGCCTTCCGCGAACCCCTCGACGCCGGCGCCGGGTGTCACCCCGATCCGCCTCACCGTGGGCGACCGGGTCTTCTCCGCCGAGCTGTACGACAACCCGACGGCCCGTGACCTGGCCGACCAGCTGCCGTTGACGATCACCGTGGACGATCTGCACGGGCTGGAGAAGACCGGCCGACTGCCGCGAGCTCTGACCACCGACGGCGTGCCCGCAGGGTCCGACCCGGACGTCGACGAGATCGGCTACTACGCACCCGGCCGCAACCTCGTTCTCTACTACGGCGACGTCGGCTACTACACCGGCATCGTCCGGATCGGCCGTTTCGACAGTCCCGTCGACAGCATCGCCGGCCTGCCCGATGGTGTCAGCGTCACCGTCGAACGAGCCTGAGGCTGCCGCCGATCGACGCCGACCGACCATGGGTGGTCCTGCGCCACCGGGACACCGGCGAGCAGCCGGTGGGTGGTCAGGGTTCGGCGCCCCTCGATCGGGCCGCGCGTGCGTGTCACACTGCCCGCCATGACGAACGGGGCGCGGAGCGAGCTGAAGAACACCGGCTACGAGATCTTCATCGGACTGCTCTCGGTCCTGTCGATCGTCAACCTTGGCCTCGTGTACCTGGTGCGCGACAACTACGACCTGCAGACCGTGCTCCGGGTGATGAACGCGTTGTTCAGCTTCATCTTCCTGATCGACTTCGCCTATCGCCTCGGCACCGCCCCGTCGCGCAGCGCGTACTTCTTCCGGCACTTCGGCTGGGCGGATCTGCTGGCCAGCCTGCCGTTCCCCCAGGCCAAGGTGCTGCGGATCTTCCGTCTCGTCCGGGTCACGCGGCTCCTGCGCGTGGTCGGGGTGCGCACAGTGGCTCGCTCCCTCATCAAGGATCGTGCCAACAGCGCACTGCTCACTCTCCTGCTGCTGGGCATCTTGGTCCTGGAGTTCGGCAGCCTGGGCATCCTCTACCTGGAGCAGCGCTCACCCCAGGCGAACATCCGCACCGCGAGTGACGCCCTCTGGTACACCATCGTCACGATCTCGACCGTCGGCTACGGCGACCGGTACCCCGTCACGAACGCCGGGCGCTTTCTGGGCTCGCTCATCATCGTCATCGGCGTCGGGATCTTCGGCACCTTCACCGGTTACCTGGCGAACGTCTTCCTGTCACCCGGCAAGGTGACGCCGGAGAAGTCAGCCTCCTGATCCGGCCGCCGAGCCCGGTCCGGGCCCCACCCCCGCGGAGCGGAGGAGTGCCGGTCTTGGGGAAACTAGTAGGACATCCTAGTATCTGGGTGGAGGTTCCGATGACGCAGAATCAGGCTCCCGCCCCCGGTGGACGCGCCCGCTGGCAGGCCGCGTACGACGCGGCCCGTGCCGCGGGCCGGATCCGTGACGACGACTTCAGCACCCTGTCCGGGGTCGAGGTCGACCCGGTCTACGGCCCGGCCGACGACGCCGGGGGCGCCGATCCGCGGATGGAGCGGATCGGTTGGCCGGGGGAGTTCCCCTTCACCCGCGGGCTGTATCCCACCGGCTACCGCGGCCGGGAGTGGACGATCCGGCAGTTCGCCGGCTTCGGCAGCGCGGCGCAGACCAACGAGCGGTACCGGATGATCCTGGACGCCGGTGGTGGTGGGCTGAGCGTCGCCTTCGACATGCCGACCTTGATGGGTCGCGACTCCGACGACGCCCTCAGCCTCGGCGAGGTGGGCCACTGTGGCGTGGCCATCGACTCGGCGGCCGACATGGAGGCGTTGTTCGCCGACATCGACCTGGGTGCGGTCACGACGTCGATGACGATCTCCGGGCCGGCCGTGCCCATCTTCTGCATGTACCTGGTGGCCGCCGAGCGCCAGGGTGTTCCCATCGGGACCCTCAACGGCACCCTGCAGACCGACATCTACAAGGAGTACATCGCCCAGAAGGAGTGGCTGTTCGCCCCCGAGCCGCACCTGCGCCTGATCGGCGACCTGATGGAGTTCTGCCTGACCGAGGTGCCGGCGTACAAGCCGCTCAGCGTCTCCGGTTACCACATCCGCGAAGCCGGCTCCACGGCCGCGCAGGAGCTCGCCTTCACCCTCGCCGACGGCTTCGGCTACGTCGAGCTGGGTCTGTCCCGAGGCTTGGCGGTGGACGACTTCGCCCCCGGCCTCAGCTTCTTCTTCGACGCCCACATCGACTTCTTCGAGGAGATCGCCAAGTTCCGGGCGGCCCGACGGATCTGGGCGCGGTGGCTGCGGGATCGGTTCGGGGCGACGACGGCCAAGGCCCAGTGGCTGCGGTTCCACACCCAGACCGCCGGGGTGTCGTTGACCGCCCAGCAGCCGTACAACAACGTGGTGCGGACCGCCGTCGAGGCGATGGCCGCGGTGCTGGGCGGCACCAACTCCCTGCACACCAACGCCCTGGACGAGACGCTGGCCCTGCCGACTGAGTCGTCGGCGGAGATCGCCCTGCGCACCCAGCAGGTGCTGGCGGTCGAGACCGGGGTGACCAACGTCGCCGACCCCCTCGGCGGTTCGTGGTACGTCGAGGCGCTGACCGACGAGATCGAGGCGGCGGCGGAGCGGATCTTCGCCCAGATCATCGAGCTGGGCGGTGGCGAGGGTGCCGCCCACCCGATCGGTCCGGTGACCGCGGGTCTGCTCCGGGGGATCGAGGACGGCTGGTTCACCTCGTTGATCGCCGACTCCGCCTTCACGTACCAGACGGCTCTGGAGAAGGGTGACAAGCAGGTCGTCGGGGTGAACACCCACACCGGCACGGTGTCGGGTGAGCTCGAGATCCTGCGGGTCAGTCACGAGGTCGAGCTGGAGCAGCGCGCCGTGCTGGCGGCGCGCCGGGCGGCCCGGGACGACGCGGCGGTCCGCCACACGCTCGACGACCTCCGCACCGCGGCGATGTCGTCGACGGGCAACCTGGTCCCCCCGATGCTGGCCGCCGCCCGGGCCGAGGCCACCCTGGGGGAGATCTGCGACGTGCTCCGCGAGGAGTGGGGCACCTACACCGAGACCGCGCGTTTCTAGCTCCGTCGCGAGCGGCCACGAACAGAGCGCCGGCTCTGTCTGGACTGAGGAGTCGAGGAGACAACGCTTCATCGTCTGCGAGCGAGGAAGGAAGACAGGGCCCTCAGCGCGGAGTGAGTAGCGAGTGACGACTACAGAGCGCGGGGCTCGGCGAGCGGCCAGCCGTGCGCCGAGAGGCGCTCGCGCACCCGGTCGACGTCCAGCTCCCGGGGGAGCTCGTCGGTCACCCGGGTGATCATGGTGCCGATGTCGATGTCGTCCACCGGGAGCTCGCCGGACGCGATCAGCTCATGGGCCACGGCACGGACCTCGTCGTTGCTGAGCCGCCGAGACAGCACAGCGAGGAGGGGGATGTAGTCGCTCTCGGGCACCCCCTCGGGGTACCCGGCGCGCAACCAGCTCACGATGGAGCCGAGGAATCCGGGCAAGGGCATTTGGTTCAGATTCTAGGGTCTGGGCTCTACTTGGCGAAGAGCTGCTTGCCGAAGATGATCACGATGATGCCGAAGAGCACGGCCAGGATGCAGATGCCGAAGCAGACGGCGGCACCGACCTTGCCCGCCGGGCTGGCCACGGTCCCGTCGGTGCTCACGTTCGTCGCGCCGGCGGGGGCGGGAACGCGGCCCCGCTCGAGCGAGCGCATCCCGATGGAGAACAGCGCGGGGATCCCTACTCCGAGCAGCAGCCCGACGGCGAGCACCTGCCAGAGTGCGCTGAAGGCCTTGGCCAGAATCTCCATCGGTCAGTTCCTCTCGGTCTGGCTGCTGACGGCGGCGACGGGCTCGGGAGAGCCTTCGGTCTCCCGGACGGCCAGGCCGCCCTCCCACTCGGCGTTCACGTTGTCGGGGTTGATCGCGGTCCGGCGGGAGCGGGCGTACATCCCAGCGGCAGCGGCGACCAGGATGGCGAACACCACCGCGACACCCAGCGCGCCGCCGATGGCGTGGGCCACGTACCAGCAGAGAGCGCCCACCAGTCCGGCGGCGGGGAGGGTCAGCACCCAGGCGATCACCATCCGCCCGGCGACGCTCCAGCGGACCTCGGCGCCGCGCTTGCCGACGCCCGAGCCCAGGATCGAACCGGTGGCCACCTGGGTGGTGGACAGAGCCATGCCGAGGTGGCTGGAGGACAGGATGATCACCGCGGACGAGGTCTCGGCGGCCATGCCCTGCGGCGAGTGGATCTCGACCAGTCCCTTGCCGAGGGTGCGGATCACGCGCCAGCCACCGACCCAGGTGCCGGCGGCGATCGCCAGTGCACAGCTCGACCTTCACCCAGAAGGGGATCGAGTCGGTGCTGGTCCAGCTGCCGTACGCGATCAGGGACAAGGTGATGACGCCCATGGTCTTCTGCGCGTCGTTCGTGCCGTGGGCCAGGGAGACCAGCGAGGCGGAGCCGATCTGGCCCCAGCGGAACCCGGAGTCACGTCGGCTCTCGGGGATCTTGGTCACGAGCTTGTAGATGATCCAGGTGCCGAGCCCGGCGACCAGGCCGGCGACCAGCGGGGCGAAGAAGGCGGGCAGCAGGATCGAGCTGATCACGCCGTCCCACTTGACACCGCCCATACCGAGGGCCGCGATGGCGGAGCCGATCAGACCACCGAAGAGGGCGTGCGACGAGGAGGACGGTAGACCCAGCAGCCACGTGGTGAGGTTCCACAGGATGCCGCCGACCAGTCCGGCGAACACGATGGTGAGCATGGGGATGCCCATCAGCGCCTGGACCGGCGCGCCGCTGCTGTCCTGGATGGAGAGGATCTTGTTGCTGACGGTCAGCGCCACCTCGATGGAGAGGAAGGCGCCGACCAAGTTGAGGATGGCCGACAGGATGACGGCGGCCTTCGGCTTCAGGGCACCGGTCGCGATGGACGTGGCCATCGCGTTGGCGGTGTCGTGGAAGCCGTTGGTGAAGTCGAACGCCAAGGCGGTCACGACGACCACCACGAGGATGAACAACGCTTCGGTCACGCCTCAAGCGTGCGGCCCGGAAACCCCGAAAAGCCAACCGGGGCTGACTTCCCGGAGGTTGATTCATCCACTGTTCATGTTGGTCACCCGGAGTCGTCATCTACGGTGTAAACCCGCCCACAGCCGACCTCAGGCGAGGGCCGCCGAGACCACCTCCCGAGCCGCTTCCTGGACCTGGGCGAGGTGCTCGGCGCCGCGGAAGGACTCGGCGTAGATCTTGTAGACGTCTTCGGTGCCCGACGGGCGGGCGGCGAACCAGGCGGAGTCCGTCGTCACCTTCAGCCCGCCGATCGCGGCCCCGTTGCCCGGCGCACTGGTCAGCTTCGCGGTGATCGGCTCGCCGGCCAGGTCGGTCGCGGTCACCGCCGACGGGTCCAGCTTGGCCAGCTTGGCCTTCTGCTCGCGGTCGGCCGGGGCGTCCACCCGCGCGTACGCCGGGGCGCCGTGCTTGGCCGTCAGGTCGGCGTAGTGCTCGCTCGGGGACTTGCCGGTGACGGCCTGGATCTCGCTGGCCAGCAGCGCGAGCAGGATGCCGTCCTTGTCCGTGGTCCAGGTCTTGCCGGCCAGGGTCAGGAAGGACGCGCCGGCCGACTCCTCACCGCCGAAGCCGATCTCGCCGGTGCGCAGCCCAGGAACGAACCACTTGAAGCCGACCGGGACCTCGATCAGGGTGCGGCCGAGGTCCTCGGCCACCCGGTTGATCATCGAGGAGGAGACCAGGGTCTTGCCGATGCCCGCGTTGGGGTTCCAGCCGTCGCGGTGGGCGTACAGGTACTGGATGGCCACGGCCAGGTACGCGTTCGGGTTCATCAGACCGGCATCGGGGGTGACGATGCCGTGCCGGTCGGAGTCGGCGTCGTTGCCGGTGGAGATGGCGTACGCGTCCTTGTTCTTGATCAGGCTGGCCATCGCGTTCGGCGAGGAGCAGTCCATCCGGATCTTGCCGTCGGTGTCGAGGGTCATGAACGCCCACTGCGGGTCCACGGTGGGGTTGATGACGGTCAGGTCGAGTCCGAGGTGCTCGGCGATGTACCCCCAGTACTGGACGCTGGCCCCACCGAGGGGGTCGGCGCCGATGTGCACGCCCGCGTCGCGGATGGCGTGCAGGTTCAGTGCGTTGACCAGGTCCTCGCAGTAGGCACCCAGGTAGTCGAACCGGGTGACGTCGCCGTACGCACGCTCGAAGGGGATCCGCTGGACGGCCGCCATGTCGGCGAGCAGCTCGTTCGCCCGCCCCGCGATCCAGGAGGTGGCGTCGCTGTCGGCCGGGCCGCCGTGCGGGGGGTTGTACTTGAAGCCGCCGTCGCGGGGCGGGTTGTGCGAGGGGGTGACCACGATGCCGTCGGCTTCGGGGTCGCCGGCGCTCTTGGTCGCGTTGTGCACCACGATCGCCCTCGAGACCGCGGGCGTCGGGGTGTAGTCGTCCTCGGCCTCGCTGCGCACGCTGACCCCGTTGGCGACGAGGACCTCGATGGCGCTCTTCCAGGCGGGCAGCGACAGGGCGTGGGTGTCCTTGCCGATGTACAGCGGACCCGTGATGCCCTGACCGGCGCGGTACTCCACGATGGCCTGCGTCGTCGCGGCGATGTGGTTCTCGTTGAATGCGGTGTCCAGGCTGGAGCCTCGGTGTCCGGAGGTCCCGAACACGACCTGCTGGTCGGGGTTGGTCGGATCCGGTACGAGGTCGTAGTAGGCGCCCACCACGGCGTCGACGTCGATCAGGTCTTCGGGGAGGGCCGTTTGGCCGGCGCGGGGATGAGCCATGGGGGTCATTCTGCCCATGGGCCGTTCGTCGGCGACACCGGCCTCGCCGCCGGCACGGGACCTCTCCGCCCAGGTTCTCCCGAACAGCGACAGATGTCTCCGGAGAGAGTCCGGGTCCCTCGGACGGAACCCGGGTCCCTTTGGACAGAACCCCGGTCCCTTTGGACAGAACAGGGTCTCTTGGGAGGATGGACGGCATGAGCACGTCCAGCTTCAGCCGCCACGGCGCCGTCGACCTGTCCCAGCTCGCGCAGAAGGCCAAGCAGCCGCCGCCCGGGGCCGGCTCCAGCCGTCCCGGGGGCGGGGCCGCGGGTGGGTCGTACGTGGTGCAGCTGACCGAGGACACCTTCGAGGCGATCGCCATCCGGGCGTCCATGCAGCATCCGGTGATCGTGGAGTTCTACTCCCCGCGCGTCGCCACCGGGCAGCAGCTGTCCGACGACCTCGCCGCGGTGGCGGAGGAGAACGCCGGCAAGTTCCTGCTCGGCCGGCTGAACGTGGACGCGGCACCCGGGATCGTCCAGGCTCTGCAGCTGCAGGCCGTGCCGACGGTGATCGCGCTGATCGGTGGTCAGCTGGCCCCCCTGTTCCAGGGCGTGGTGCCCCGGGACCAGGTGGTGGCGGCCGTCGAGTCGGTGCTGAAGGCGGCGCTCAGCAACGGCATCGTCGGTCGGGCCGAACCGGTGGGCGGGGCGCCGGCCGACGCCGATGCCGAGGAGGCCGGACCGGACCCGCGGTTCGCGGCGGCCGACGCCGCCCTCGAGCGCGGCGACTTCGCGGCCGCCGAGGCCGAGTTCGACGTCCTCCTGAAAGCCAACCCGGCCGATGCCGAGGCCAAGGCCGGCAAGGCCCAGGCGGGGCTGCTGGCCCGGGCCTCTGCTCTCGATCCGCAGGCCGCGCTGACGGCGGCGGCTGCTCCGGACGCCACCGTGGCCGACCACCTGGCCGCGGCCGACCTGGAGCTGGCTACGGGCCGGATCGACGAGGCCTTCGACCGGCTGATCGGACAGATCAAGGTGCGCACCGGCCCCGAGCGGGACGAGGTGCGGGTCCGGCTGCTCGCCCTGTTCGACACCGTGGGCAACGCCGATCCCCGGGTGCTCAAGGCACGACGAGCCCTGATGACCGCCCTGTTCTGAGGCGCGTGGCCGTCACTCTCGTAAGGCCAGGCGTCGACGTCGAGCACGTCCGGGATGCCGAGCAGCTTGCCCGTTCCGTCGAAGACCGCTCGGTTCACCAGCAGACCGTGCCACCCGAGCTCGGTCACGGCGAACATCCGCAACCGCGACTCCCACGGGCTCCGTACGCCGACCCGGGCCAGCTCGATGGCCCGGCGCGCCTGACGGACGCCCCGGCGTGGGAGCAGACCGTCGCCGACCCGCTGCAGCCGCCGGTGGACGAGCAGTCCCGAGCCCAGCACCGCGTCGACACCGACCACGGCTTCGGTCAGCGAGGAGCCCAGCAGGGCCAGGTCGACCGCGGCCCGGACGAGCGTCGTGACCGGGACGCCGTCGATCTCCTCGCGGAAGGCCGTTCGTCGGCTCTGGCGGTAGGAGACCCCCTCGGTCGGACGCCGCCGCTGGCCCGGCGGCAGCAGGACCGGCACCGGCAGGGGAGCGAAGGTGTGGTCGTCGAAGCCGTCGAGCTGGTCGACTCCGTGGACGTACGCGGCGGCCCACCCGGCGATCAGCGCGCCGTCCGGCAGCCCGGCCGCAGCGTCCAGGATGCGTTGGGCCGTCGACGGGGGCGATCCAGCGCGTCGGTACCAGCCGTACGCCGTGCGGGTGAAACGCGGACCGATCAGCGTGGTGCGAGGAGTGCCGCGACGAGCCCAGTCCGCGACGCTGGCCGGGACCCGGCAGGTGCTCAGCTCCCGGGTGAATCTCGTCATGCCGGATCCTGGCACCCCGAGGCTGCGGGTGGAGCACTATCCACAGGCTCATCGACAAGGAGCAGACACACCCGAGACGCCCCTCGTGAGGTGTGTCCGCTCCTTCTCGGAGAGGACGAGACGTCTCAGGCGGTCAGGGCCAGGTCGACGTCCAGCAGGTCCAGCACCAGCGACGTCGTCGCCGTCGGCTCGCCGGTGACGGCCGACACCACCCAGTCGGGCGCGGTGGCGGGCATGGCCAGCGCGGTCAGCCCGGCGGCCTGCGGCTTGGCACCCACGTGCTGCGGCACGATCGCCGCGCCCAGCCCCCGGTGGACGAGGTCGAGCAGGGTGTGCACGTCGTTCACCGTGCAGCGGACGTGCCGGTTGACACCCTGGTCGAGACACATGCTGTCGTTCAGGGAGCGGATCGCCCAGGACTGGTCGAAGTCGACGAAATCGACGTCGGCCAGATCGGTCCAGGACAGCGTGGCCACGCGGCCGAGCGGGTGCCCGGGGGCGGCCAGCAGGACCATCGGTCGCCGCCCGAACTCCACCCGGTTGACGGCGCCGAGGTGCTCGTCGGTCGCGATGAAGGCGACGTCGAGACGTCCGTCGCGGACCAGCCGGACGAGCTCGTGCGACCCCGCCTGGGTGAAGTCCAGATCCACCAGGGGGTAGCGCCGGTGCACCCGGTCCAGCAGCGCGTTCACGTCGACGATCCCCAGGCACTGCTCCGAACCGACCCGCAGGCTGCCGGACAGCTCCCGGGTGGCCCGCACCACCGCGTCCCGCGCCGCCGCCGCCTGCGCCAGCATCGTCCGGGCGTGGGGGAGCAGGGCGAGCACCGGCCGGCGTCGGCTCGACCCGCCGGGTCGTACGGTCGAACAGCGAGGTCCCGAGCTCGTCCTCCAGCGCCCGGATGGCCGCCGACAGCCCGGACTGCGACACCCCGCAGACCGAGGCGGCTCGGGTGAACTGCTGCTCCTCGGCCAAGGTCACGAGGTACTGCATCTGGCGGAAGTCCATCTACTCAAGATCCTTCTGAAAGCCATCGAACTCAGTTGTTGGATTTCTAGTCTCTCCCGGCCTACGGTCGAACACAAGCAGTGCCCCTGTCGGTGGAGACACCAGCAGGGCACCAGTCAGTGAACGAGAGGAAACCCAGTGCAGCAGCGCACGATCGGAGCCCGCTCCGTATCCGCGATCGGCCTCGGCGGCATGCCGATGTCGATCGAGGGACGTCCCGAGACCGAGCGGTCCGTCGCCACCATCCACGCCGCCCTCGAGGCGGGCGTCACCCTGATCGACACCGCCGACGCCTACCACCGCGACGCGAACGACGTCGGCCACAACGAGGAGCTGATCGCGAGCGCCCTGCGGTCGTACGGCAGCGACACCTCCGACGTCCTCGTCGCCACCAAGGGCGGACACCTCCGTCCCGGCGACGGGTCCTGGACCAAGAACGGTCGTCCCGAGTACCTCAAGGAGGCGGCCAAGGCCTCCGCTCGGCGGCTCGGCGTCGACGCCATCGGCCTCTACCAGTTCCACCGTCCGGATCCCGACGTCGACTACGCCGACTCGGTGGGCGCTCTGGCGGAGCTGCTCGACGAGGGCGTCATCCAGCTCGCCGGCATCTCCAACGCCTCGGTCGCGCAGATCGACCTGGCCAACGAGGTGCTGGGCGGACGCCTGGTCTCGGTCCAGAACCAGTTCTCCCCGACCTTCCCCTCCAGCCGCGGCGAGCTCGACCACTGCGCCGAGCTGGGGATCGCCTTCCTGCCCTGGTCGCCGCTGGGCGGCATCGGGCGCACCGCGTCGGTGGGTGAGAGCCACCCCGCTTTCCTCCGCCTCGCCGACGAGCGCGGTGTCAGCCTGCAGCAGGTCATCCTGGCCTGGGAGCTCGCGCTCGCGCCGGTCGTCATCCCGATCCCCGGGTCCTCGCGGCCGGCCAGCATCACCGACTCCGCGGCAGCGGCCGACCTCGAGCTGTCCGCCGCCGACGTGGCGTCGCTGACCGACGCCGTCTCGACCGAGGCATCGGCGGTGTCGGCATGAGAAGCATCCCCCTCGGCACCACGGGCACCCAGGTGCCCAACGTCGTCCTCGGTCTGATGCGGATCGCCGAGATGGACGACGCCGCCGTCAAGACCCTGGTGGGCACCGCCCGCGACGCCGGCATCGACTTCTTCGACCACGCCGACGTCTACGGCGGCGACCACGGGTGCGAGCGCCGGTTCGCCGAGGCGATGCAGCTGTCCTCGGCCGAGCGCGAGCAGATCACCCTGCAGACCAAGGCCGGCATCGTCGGCGACGGGCCCTACTTCGACTTCTCCTACGAGCACCTGATCAGCTCGGTGGAGGGGTCGCTGCGGGCTCTGCAGACCGACTACATCGACATCCTGCTCCTGCACCGGCCCGACGCCCTGGTCGAGCCGGACGAGGTCGCCCGTGCCTTCGACGAGCTGTCGGCGGCCGGCAAGGTCCGGGCCTTCGGGGTGTCGAACCAGACGCCGCGCCAGATCGACCTGCTGAAGAAGTCGGTCACCCAGCCGCTGGTGGCCAACCAGCTGCAGCTGTCGATCACCCACGCGCCGATCGTGGCCCAGGGTGTGGCGGCCAACATGCTGGGCGAGGACCAGTCGCTGACCCTGGACGGCGGCGGCATCGTCGACTACTGCCGCCTGCACGACATCACCATCCAGGCCTGGTCACCGTTCCAGGCGGGGTTCTTCAACGGCGTCTTCCTCGGCTCCGACGACTACCCCGAGCTCAACGCGGTGATCGACCGGTTGGCGGCGCAGTACGACGTCCCGCCGATCGCCATCGCGACCGCGTGGATCACCCGCCATCCGGCCCAGATGCAGGTGGTGCTGGGCACGACGACCCCCGAGCGGGTC
This sequence comes from uncultured Actinomycetota bacterium, assembly GCA_963794405.1. Lineage (GTDB taxonomy): Bacteria > Actinomycetota > Actinomycetes > Propionibacteriales > Propionibacteriaceae > Microlunatus. Next base: position 218,815 of record CAWCDP010000007.1, on the reverse strand, counting down.
GCCGGCGCGGCGCAGGGTTCGGACCTCGCGCTGACCCGGCCCGAGTGGTACGAGCTGTTCCGCGCCGCCGGTCACCGGGTGCCGTGATCCTGAGCCGACGGGTCGGCTGACCAGACCTGCTGAAGGAGGGAGTGGCTCAGGCGGTGCGCGGTGCGTACATGATCAGAGCCACTCCCACCAGGCAGACCAGGGCGCCGGCGACGTCGTAGCGGTCGGGACGGAAACCGTCGACGACCATCCCCCAGAGCAGCGATCCGGCCACGAACACCCCGCCGTACGCGGCCAGGATCCGGCCGAAGCTCGCGTCCGGCTGCAGGGTGGCGACGAAGCCGTACAGGCCGAGGGCGATCACGCCGGCCCCGATCCAGAGCCAGCCGCGGTGCTCCCGGACGCCCTGCCAGACCAGCCAGGCGCCGCCGATCTCGGCCAGCGCGGCGAGCACGAACAGGCTGATCGAGCGCACGACGTCCATGGGCCCGGATCGTAGTGCGGGCTGCGACGTCAGGTGACCGGGCGGTTGCGGTAGCGGCCGACCAGCTCGCGGGCAGCGATCTGCATCCGCACCGGGGGCAGCCCGGCCGCGATCTGTTGCAGGTCGTCGACCACCATCTCCCCGATCTGGTGGAACGCCTGCGGGATGCCGCCGGCCCGGTGACCGGAGAAGACCAGACCCTCCAGCTGCCGGTACGGATCGTCGGCCGGCACCGGCTCGACCGGCCAGACGTCCACGCCGGCGAGGATCCGGCCCGACGCCAGCTCGGCCCCCAGGGCGTCGTAGTCCACGACCGCCGCCCGGCTGACCAGGATCAGGCGGGCGCCGTCCGGAAGCCGCGCCAGCTCCGCGGCACCGAGCAGGTGCTCGCTGTCGGCGGTCACGGTGGCCAGCACGAAGACGAACTGGCTGCGGTGCAGCACCTCCTCCAGGGTCGCCGGCTCCAGACCCCAGGCGCGGAGCGCGCGGTCGGGCAGCCACGGGTCGTGCACCCGGAGATCGACGGCGAACGCGTCCAGCAGCGGCCGCAGGGCGCGACCGAGATTGCCGTACCCGATCAGGCCGACCCGGGCCCCGCGCAGCAGGACGGCGTCGGTGTTGCCGTCCGCCACGTAGCGCTCGGTGCCGGACCGGAACGCACGGTCCTCCCGGCTGATGCCGCGGGCGACGTCCAGGGCCAGACCCAGGCCGTACTCGGCGACGGCCTGGGCGTACGCAGGTCCGCACCCCAGCACGTGGATGCCACGGGCGAAGGCGGCGTCGTAGTCGACGTTGGGGAAGAAGTTGCCCTCCACGTTGCAGAGCGCTCGCAGGGCGGTGGCGCGTGTCAGCCGCTCGGCGGGAAGATCAGGCTGACCGATGACGGCGAATGCCCCCGGCAGCACCGCGTCGAAGGAGCCCGGATCGTGATCATCGGACAGATCCACAACCCGGAAGGAGGCCTCGAGCTCCTGCCGGGCGGCCGGCGTGAAGATCCGCTCGGGGCGCTGCGGCGCCGGCTGCAGGATCACCAGCGGGCGTTCGTCCATCAGACCCGCCGCCCGTCCTGCAGGTAGGCGGTCTCGCCGTCCGCCTGTCCCACCGCCACGCTCAGCCGGCGGTGGGACAGCGGCGTCACCACCTCGGCCGCCTGCTCGAGGGTGAGCAGGGACACCGAGGTGATCTCGTTCTGCTGCAGGGAGAACGACGGCAGGTCGTCGGGGGAGACCCGGCCGCCGTCGAAGATCAGCTCCAGCGCGTCGTCCCACCCCAGATAGGGCGGCAGCCAGTCCGCCACCAGCAGTCGGCCGACGGCCAGGTCGAGACCGAGCTCTTCGCGCACCTCCCGGACCGCCCCGTCACGGGGCGCCTCCCCCGGCTCGACGATGCCGCCCGGCAGTTCCCAGTCGCTCTTGAAGGCGGTGTCGCACAGCAGGATCCGGCCACGGTCGTCACGCATCAGCACATGGGCGATCAGGCGCTTGCGCGGCAGCACCGTGTTCATCACCCCGGAGAAGCCGTCCGGACCTCCGACCAGGTCGGAGGCCAGCCGAGCGAAGAGCACCAGGTCCCCGTACGTCCCGTCACTCAGCGGAACCACCGAACGTCGAGTGCCTTCGAGCCGGAAACCCGACCGCATGACGGCGCGACGCGCCCAGCGATCCCCGGCGGGCAGCGCCACCTCGATCCGCCGCAGGCCGGACGCCAGCGCCTCCTCCGCCAGAGCCGAGACGGCGCGCTGGAGCTGCTCGGGCTCGAGTCCGGGTCGCCAGCTGAGATCGGCGATCTCGTGATCGCCGATCGTCAGCCAGACCGAGTCCTTCACGACTCCGGTGGGGGAGTCGCCTTCTTCGCGGCCGTCTTCTTGGCCGCGGTCTTCTTGGCCGGGGCTTTCTTGCCGGCCGCCTTCTTGACCGCTGCGGCCGCTTTCTCGACTGTCTCCTCGACCGCTGCGGCCGCCTTCTCCACCGTCTCCTCGACTGCTGCCGCCGCCTTCTTCGCCGGCGTCTTCTTGGCGGCGGCCTTCTTGGCGGGTGCTTTCTTGGCGGCGGCCTCTGGAGCGGGTGCTTTCTTGGCGGCGGCCTTCTTCGCCGGCGCCTTCGCGGACACGTCCTCGGACGGTCCGTCCTCCGGCACCCCCACGACCTGCGCCACTCGCCTGGTCGGGCGGGGCGAGGCCTGCTTGGCCGCCGCCAGCGTCCCGGCCGTCTCCTTCTCCGGGTCGCCCGACTCCTCGGTCGGCGCGGCCTGGTGCAGCAGCCACACCGCACCCAGGGGCGGGATGGTCACGGTGGCGGAGGCCGGGAACCCGTTGGAGGGAACGGGATGGGCGACCACCTCGCCGAGGTTGCCGATGCTGCCGGTGCCGTCGTACACGTCGGCGTCGGTGTTCAGGATCTCCTGCCAGGCACCCTCCGCGGGAAGCCCGACCCGGTAGTCGGGGCGCGACTCGGAGGAGAAGTTGGTGATGCAGGCGATCATCTGCCCGTCCCCGTCGAAACGGACCCAGGAGAAGACGTTGCCGCCACCGTCGTCGGCGTTGATCCAGCGGAAGCCCGCTGGGTCGTTGTCCAGCTTGTACAGGGCTGGGTGCGAGATGTAGGTCTCGTTGAGGTCCTTGACCAGGCGCTGGACCCCGCGGTGACCCCAGTGCGCACTCTCGTCCCAGTCGATGCTGCGGGACTCGGAGAACTCCCGACGCTGACCGAACTCGGTGCCCATGAAGAGCAGCTTCTTGCCGGGATGGGCCCACATGAACGCGTAGAACGCCCGCAGAGTGCCGAACTTGCGCCACTCGTCCTGCGGCACCCGCTCGAACATCGAACCCTTGCCGTGCACGACCTCGTCGTGACTGATCGGCAGCACGAAGTTCTCCGAGTACGCGTACGCCATCGCGAAGGTCATCTCGTGGTGGTGATACTGCCGGTAGATCGGCTCGCGCCCCAGGTAGCGGAGCGAGTCGTTCATCCAGCCCATGTTCCACTTGAAGCCGAAGCCCAGACCGCCGTTGTCGATGGAGCGGGTCACCCCGGGCCAGGAGGTCGACTCCTCGGCGATCATCATGATCCCGGGCTTGCGCCGGTAGTTGTGCTCGTTGACCTTCTGCAGCAGGTCGACTGCCTCGAGGTTCTCATTGCCGCCGTAGATGTTCGGCACCCACTGACCCGCCTCGCGGGAGTAGTCCAGGTAGAGCATCGAGGCCACCGCGTCGATCCGCAGCCCGTCGATGTGGAACTCCTCCAACCAGTAGAAGGCGTTGGAGATCAAGAAGGCCTTCACCTCGTTGCGGCCGAAGTTGAAGATGTAGGAGCCCCAGTCGGGGTGCCAGCCCAGCCGCGGGTCCTCGTGCTCGTAGAGCGCGGTGCCGTCGAAGCGCTGCAGGGCCCAGGGATCGGTGGCGAAGTGGCCGGGCACCCAGTCCACGATCACCCCGACGCCGGCCTTGTGCAGCTCGTCCACCAGGTAGCGGAACTCGTCGGGGGAACCGAACCGCGAGATGGGCGCGAAGTAGCCGGTGACGTGATAGCCCCAGCTGCCGTCGTACGGGTGCTCGGCGACCGGCATCAGCTCGACGTGGGTGAAGCCCTGCCAGGTCACGTACTCCACGAGCTGGCGGGCCAGCTCGACGTAGGTCAGCCCCTTGCGCCACGACCCGAGGTGCAGCTCGTAGACGCTGACGGGCTCCTGGAACTGCTTCTTCTGCCCGCGGTACCACAGCCACTCGTCGTCGTTCCAGGCGTACTGGGACTCGTAGACGATCGAGGCGTTGTGCGGGGGAGCCTCACAGAACTGGGCGAACGGGTCGGCTTTGAGGCGCCACACCCCGTCGGCGCCGAGCACCTCGAACTTGTAGAGGGTGCCGGTGCCCACGCCCTCGACGAACAGCGACCAGACGCCGGAGCCCGGCACCAGGTGCATCGAGGAGGAATCGCCGTTCCAGTAGTTGAAGTCGCCGACGAGACGGACGGCCTGGGCGTTCGGCGCCCAGACCGCGAAGCGCGTACCGGCGATCTGACCCCGCTCACTGTCGGTGACGGTGATCTCGTGGGCGCCGAGTCGCCGCCAGGCCTCGGTGTCGTGACCTTCGTGGAAACCGGTCAGGTCCCATCCGGTCAGCTCACCGCCGGGGTCGAATGCCATCGGGTTCTCCTTTGTTGCTCTGGTACTCAGCAAGGGTGCGGATCGCGCCCAGCGGGATCGGGGTCCAGTCGGGACGGTTGCGTACTTCGTAGACGAGCTCGTAGACGGCCTTGTCCGCTTCGTACGCCGACAGGATCGCGAGCTGCGACGCGGTCAGCGGTCCGTCAGCGTACGCGCTCAGGAAGGCCTGCCGGGCCGAGGCGAGCCAGCGCGCCGCTCCCGGACCGGGCACGGTGGCCGCGGCGTAGTCGAACGAGCGGAGCATCCCGGCCACGTCCCGCCAGGGCGAGTCGAGGGCGACCCGCTCGGCCATCGTCTTGGCCGGCTCACCCTCGAAGTCGATGATCTTCCAGCCCAGGGGGGTCCGCAGGGTCTGACCGAGATGGAAGTCGCCGTGCACGCGCTGGGTGTCCAGCACGCCGTCGCCGACCTCGGCGAACGCGGACTGCAACCCGGGCGTCAGGTCGTTCAGCGCGGGGGCCACCAGGGCGGCGGCGGCCAGGCGGCCGTTCATGATCATCTCGGTGGCGGACCCGTCGACCTCGGCCGTGGGGAAGGCGCCGCGGAGGGCGGTGTGGATCTGGGCCAGGGCATGACCGAGCTGGGCGGCGTCGCCGGCGAAGTCCTCACCGGCTCGCAGCGAGTCCAGCGCCAGTCCCCACCCGTCCTCGGCCTCGGCGAGCTTCTCCACCGCCATCGCCAGATCGGCCTCCACCGGCGTCCCGTCCTGCTGCCAGCGGGCTCTGGTCCAGCCGTGCAGTCGGGCGACGTCGTCCACCCCGACCCGGGCCAGGGCGTCGTGCACCTCGATGTCCAGGTTGGCGCCCAGCTCGATCCGCCGGAAGAACTTGACCATGGCCACGTCGCCGAACATCACCGAGGTGTTCGACTGCTGACCGGTGAAGGGGACCGGTGTCGCGCTCGGGTCCAGCTCGTCGTCGCCGGTGCGGCGGAAGGACACCTCGGACTCGCGGTCGCGCACCTCCGCACCGGCGAGCAGCAGGTCCCAGATGAGGGACAGGGCCTGCGGGTCCTGGGCGGCGTCGTAGGCGATCACCGGACCCAGGTCATCGACGGTGCGACGGCCGATCTCGGCGTGCTGCAGGTCCGGCACCGGAGCGTGGCGGTAGGCGACGATCAGCTGGTAGAGCTCGTACGGCCACGGGGCGTCCCCAGTGTCCCCGAGGTCGCCGATGTCGAGGTCGCCGATGTCCGCGGGGTCGCCGGTGTCATCGAGGTCTCCGGTGTCGTCGAGGTCTCCAGGGGCCTGTGTGTCCTCGGGGTCCTCGGCCGGGGGGTAGTCCACCCGGACGACCTCCATCCGGACGGCGGGCCAGCGCGAGACGTCGGTCAGCCACGGCAGCGGGGTGACCGAGCCGATCTCGGCTCGGCGGCCCTTGCCAGCGAACCAACGCGCTGCGGAGAGGTGCCTCAGCAGCTGGTCGGTGATCTCCTCCTCCATCAGCCGGTGGTCCGCTGCCGGTGCGGTGAGTCGCCTTGGCGCACCACCGTGAGGATGTGGGCGGGATCGTCGAAGGTGAGGCGAACGAACGCGCGCTGCCCCCAGCGCCAGGACTGGCCGGTGATCTCGTCGTGCACCAGGAACACGTCGCCCGCCGACATCCCCAGCGCCTCCATGTCCAAGACGATCTCCGACTCCGCGATCGCGGTCGGGTCGAGGTTGCAGATGGTGATCACCACGTCGTCTCCGGCCTTCTTGGAGTAGACGATCACGTTGCTGTGGGGAGCGTGGTGGAAGGTCAGATCCCGCAGCTGCTGGAGGGCAGGGTGCTCGCGCCGGATCTGGTTCAGTCGACCCAGCAGCAGGTTCAGGTTCTCCCCGCTCTCCTCCGCCGCCGCCCAGTCGCGGGGCCGGTACTCGAACTTCTCCGAGTGCAGGTACTCCTCCCGGCCACGGGCCAGCACCTCGTTCTCGAACAGCTCGAAGCCGGCGTACACCCCCCAGGTGGGCGACAGCGTGGCGGCGAGCACGGCCCGGATCGTGAAGGCCGTCTTCCCGCCCCACTGCAGGAAGGTGGGCAGGATGTCGGGGGTGTTGACGAAGAAGTTCGGCCGGAAGAACGCGTCGGTCTCGGTGGTCAGCTCGGTCAGGTACTCCTCGAGCTCCCACTTCTCGTTCCGCCAGGTGAAGTAGGTGTAGCCCTGGTGGAAGCCGACCTTGCCGAGGGCGTGCATCATGGCCGGCTTGGTGAACGCCTCGGCCAGGAAGAGCACGTCGGGATCGGTCTTGCGCACCTCGGCGAACAGCCAGGCCCAGAACTCCACCGGCTTGGTGTGCGGGTTGTCGACCCGGAAGATGCGGACGCCGTGCGACATCCACAGTCGGACCACCTCGAGCCAGGCCGCTCGGAGGCCGTCACGGTCGTCGTCGAAGTTGAAGTTGTAGATGTCCTGGTACTTCTTCGGCGGGTTCTCCGCGTACGCGATCGAACCGTCGGCGCGGTGGGCGAACCACTCGGGGTGCTGGGTGACCCAGGGGTGGTCCGGCGAGGCGTTGAGCGCGAGATCGAGCGCGATCTCCAGGCCGAGCTCCTTGGCCCGGGCCACGAAGCGGTCGAACGAGTCGAAGTCTCCGAGGTCGGGGTGGATGGCGTCGTGGCCGCCCTCGACGTTGCCGATCGCCCAGGGCGAGCCCGGGTCGCCGGGGCCCGCCTGCAGCGTGTTGTTGGCGCCCTTGCGGAAGCTGGTGCCGATCGGGTGGATCGGGGGCAGGTAGACGACGTCGAAGCCCATCGCGGCGGCGGCCTCCAGCCGGCCGTGCGAGCTGTCGAAGGTGCCCGAGACCCACTCGCCCCGGTCGTTCTTGTGGGCGCCCTCCGACCGCGGGAAGAACTCGTACCAGGAGGAGAACAGCGCTCGCTGGCGGTCGACGAAGACCGGGTAGTCCGGGGTGGGGGAGACCAGGTCGCGGGGACCGAAGCGGTGCATCGCGTCGCGCACGGCCGGAGCCAGGGCGATGTGCAGCCGGTCCTCGACCTGCTGCGGCGCGGCCAGACCGTCGGCGGCTCCACCGAGGGTCGCCGCGGCGTCGTGGTCGCCGGCCTGTCGGGCGCGTTGGGCGGCGGCGTGGAACAGGGCGGTGCCCTCGGTGATCATCAGGCTGACATCGATCCCGGCCGGGATCTTGATCTCGGCGTTGTGCACCCAGGTCTCCCACGGATCGCTCCAGCCTTCGACCCGGAACGTCCAGGCGCCCTCGCTGCCCAGCGAGACGTACGCGTGCCACCAGTCGAAGCCGAGCGGGGTGGTGGGCTCCATCCGCACCTCGGTCTCCACCCCGGCCGGGTTGGTCACGATCACCGAGGCGTTCACCGCGTCGTGACCCTCACGGAACACCGTGGCCCGGATCTCGAACTCCTCGCCGACGGCGGCCTTGGCGGCGTAGGCGCCGCCCTCGATGACCGGCGACACCTTGGTCACCGGGATCCGACCGATCCTGGTGCCGAGCTCGGCGGCGGGGAGCGTGTTCCGGGATGCGGCGTCGACGGTCCCCGCGGACTGCTCGGGAGCTGCCGGAGGGGTCGTGGAAGTGGTCTCGGTCACATCTACGTCGGTCACGTGGCAAACCTATCGGCACGCAGTCTGTGGCGGCAGAGGTGGGGGAGACTGGGCCGCGTCGAGCCGTGCTCGACCCGAGTCCGCCGAGGAGGCGCCGTGCAACGCACGCTGACCGAGGCCGGTGACGCCTCGTCCCAAGTGGTCTGGCGCCGCTACGCCGACCTGGACGAGTGGCCGCGCTGGGCGCCCTTCATCACGGCGGTGGAGAGCACCGGTCGCCGGCTGGTGGCCGGGCTGACCGGCACCGTCATCGCCGTCGGCGGGCTCCGCGTCGCGTTCGAGGTGCTCGCCGTGGATGAGGCCGCCGGGACCTGGCGGTGGCGGGCGCGGCTCGGTCCGGTCGCCCTCGTGCTGGGCCACGAGGTCACGGGGCGGCCTTCGGGTGGCTGTGTGGCCGTGCTGGAGATCTCCGGGGCGCCACCAATGGTGCTGGCCTATCTGGTGCCCGCCCAGCTGGCCCTGCGTTCCCTCGTGCGTCCCTGACTCAGTCGACCTGAGTCACTCGACCTCAGTCAGGTGGCCTGAGGTCAGTCGACCTGCAGCACCACCACCGAGCGTCCGGGGATCCAGAGGCGGCTGCCGGCCGGCACCTTCTCCTCCGACAGCTCGCCGTGCCGCCCGGTGTGGGCCACCACGGTGTAGGTGGTCGCCCAGTCGCCATCGGGCAGGGTGACCTGGACGGGGTCGGGGCCGCCGTGCAGCCAGATCAGGAAGGCGTCGTCGCGCTCCCGGTCCGCGTGGTCGTCGGCCAGGTAGACACCGAGCGTGCGGCGATGCGGGTCGTGCCAGTCGTGGTGGGTCATCTCGGACTCCGCGCCGCCGAACCAGGCGAGGTTCTTCCGCCCGGTCGGTTGCCCGGTGCTGTCCAGCACGGGCTCGCCGTGGCGGAACCGCGTCCGGCGCAGCACGGGGTGCTCCGCCCGCAGCCGGAGCAGTCGCCGGGTCAGGTCGTGCAGGTCGGTCCAGTCCGCCGCGGGATCCCAGTGCATCCACGACAAGGGGGAGTCCTGGCAGTAGGCGTTGTTGTTGCCGTGCTGGGTCCGCCCGCGCTCGTCGCCGGCGGTGATCATCGGCACCCCGGCCGCCAGGAGCATGGTGGCCAGCATGTTCCCGGCCTGGCGATGGCGCAGGCCCATGATCACCGGGTCGTCGGTCTCGCCCTCGACCCCGCAGTTCCAGGACCGGTTGTCCTCGGTGCCGTCGCGGTTCGACTCGCCGTTCGCCCCGTTGTGCTTGACGTTGTAGGTGACCACGTCACGCAGCGTGAAACCGTCGTGGGCGGTGATGAAGTTGACGCTGGCGGTCGCGTGGCGGCCGTGGTGATCGAACACGTCGGGGGATCCGGTGAGCCGCTGACCCATCTCCGCCACCCCGGAGGTGTTGCCCCGCCAGAAGTCCCGGACGTAGTTGCGGAACTTGTCGTTCCACTCGCTCCAGCGCCGCCCGAAGCTGCCGACCTGATAGCCGTAGGGTCCGAGGTCCCAGGGTTCGGCGATGATCTTGGCCCGACTCAGCACCGGGTCGTTGCGCATCAGCTGCTGGAACGGGTGGTGCAGATCCACCTGGTGGTGCTCGTCCCTGATCAAGGTCGTGACCAGGTCGAAGCGGAAGCCGTCGACCCCCATCTCGCTCACCCAGTAGCGCAGCGAGTCGGCGACCAGCTGCAGCACGCCCGGTTGGGCGGTGTCCACCGAGTTGCCGCAGCCGGTCACGTCGTAGTCGGTGCGCAGGTCATCGGTGAGGCGGTAGTAGCCGGAGTGGTCCAGTCCGCGGAACGAGAGCGTCGGTCCCTCGTGGCCGCCCTCCCCGGTGTGGTTGTAGACGACGTCCAGAATCACCTCGATCCCGGCGTCGTGGTAGGCCGAGACCATGTCCTTGAACTCGGTGACCTGCTGACCGAGGGTACCGACTGAGCCGTACGCGGCGTGCGGGGCGAAGAAGCCGAGGGTGTTGTAGCCCCAGTAGTTGGACAGCCCACGCCGGATCAGGAACGGCTCGGAGACGAAGTGGTGCACCGGCAGCAGCTGGACCGAGGTGACACCGAGCTCCTTGAGATGCTCGATCACCGCGGGGTAGGCGAGACCGGCGTAGCTGCCCCGCAGGTGCTCCGGCACGGCCGGGTGCAGCCGGGTGAACCCCTTGACGTGCAGCTCGTACAGGACCGTGTCGGCCAGCGGGATCGGTGCGGCCAGCGGCGTCGGGGCTGGTGTGTCGGCCACCACCACGGCCAGGGGCACGGCGTTGAAGGAGTCGCGCGGGTCCGGCTCGTAGTCCGACGTCTCGGTGTGGTCCAGGATGGGACCGCGGTAGTCCACTCCGCCGGTGATCGCCCGCGCGTACGGGTCGAGCAGCAGCTTGGCCGGGTTGAAGCGGGCGCCCGAGTGCGGCGCCCAACCGCCGTGCACCCGGTAGCCGTACCGCTGTCCGGCGACCACGCCCCGGACGTGTCCGGTCCAGACCCCGTCGTGTCCGCGGCTCAGATCGATGTTGCGCTGGGCCTTGTCCTCGCCGATCAGCACCAGCTCGACCCGGGTCGCGCGGGGCGACCACAGACCGAACCGGGCGCCGTCGCCGCGTAGGCGGGCACCGAGACAGGACGAGTCCGCCGGGGGTGGCAGGATCGCCGGAGTGGGGCTCATATCGCTCGCTCGTTGCTCGTGCTGGTTGCCGGCGCAGCAGGGTGTGTTCGGGCTGGGCGACGCTGCCCACCCGGCGGACCGGGGGCCTACATTGTGCCCTGCGCCACACGATCCCGTGGACCACGCATAAGTTACTGGCGGGTAATATGAGCGTGCCCGGGATGAGCGGCCCGGTGGCTGCGCCCGCGGGGCGAGAGACAGCTCGATGGTGGGACACAGAGAGGTGAGGGCATGAAGATCCTGGTACTGGTGAAGCACGTCCCCGACGCGACCGGTGAGCGTGGCTTCGAGGCGGACCACACGGTGGACCGCGAAGCGACCGACGGTCTGCTGTCGGAGCTGGACGAGTACGCCGTCGAGCAGGCGTTGCGGGTGGCCGAGGACGGTGACGGTGTGGAGGTCGTGGTCCTCACGGTCGGGCCGGACGATGCCTCGGATGCGATCAAGCGGGCCCTCCAGATGGGTGCCTCCGGTGGCATCCACGTCCTCGACGAGGCGATCGCCGGCTCCGACGCGCTGGCCACCAGCGAGATCCTGGCGGCCGCGGTCCGCAAGGCCGAGCCGGATCTTGTCCTGTGCGGGATGGCCTCCACCGACGGCGCGATGGGCGTCGTGCCCGTCATGGTGGCCGAGCGGCTCGGCTGGCCGGCCGCCACCCTCGGAGCGACCCTCCAGGTGGCCGACGGCGTCGCCACGATCCGGCGTGACACCGACACCGCGAGTCTGACCATCGAGGCGACCCTGCCCGCCGTGGTCAGTGTCACCGACCAGTCCGGTGAGGCGCGCTACCCGTCGATGAAGGGCATCCTGTCCGCGAAGAAGAAGCCGGTGGAGACCTGGGAGCTGTCCGACCTCGGCATCGAGGCCGACTCGGTCGGACTCGATGCCGCCTGGAGCACCGTCGCCGACACCACGCCGCGCCCGCCGAAGGAGGCCGGCAAGGTGGTGCCCGACGCCGACGGTGCCGGATCGGCGGCCCTGGTCGAGTTCCTGGCCGCCGGCAAGTTCATCTGATCCATCGCACGCGAGAGGTAGTCGAACATGTCTGATGTCGTCGTCGTCGCCGAGCTGGCCGACGGGCACGTCACCAAGCCCACCCTCGAGCTGTTGACCCTGGGCCGCCGGATCGGTTCCCCGGTCGCGGTCGTCTTCGGCGACGGCGCCGCCGTGGCAGCCACCCTCGGCGAGTACGGGGCCGGCACGGTGCTGTCCGTGGTCGATCCGGCCATCGAGGAGTACCTGGTCGCGCCCAAGGCCGAGGCCCTCGCCCAGATCGTCGCCGAGCGCTCGCCGGCTGCGGTGTTGATCACCTCCTCGGCCGAGGGCAAGGAGATCGCCGGGCGGCTGGCGGTGAAGCTCGGGGCGGGCCTGATCACCGACGCCACCGACGTCGCCGCCGACGGCTCGACCACGCAGTCGGTCTTCGCCGGCAACTGGACCGTCCGGGCCTCGGTCGGTCACGGCGTTCCGGTGGTCACGGTGAAGCCGAATGCCGTCGCGCCCGAGGCCGCGCCGACCGAGGCGGCGGTGTCGCAGGCGCTGGTGACGATCTCCGAGGCGTCGAAGGGTGCCCGGGTCGTGAAGACCGAGCCGAGGGCGGCCAGCGGCCGACCCGAGCTGACCGAGGCCGCGATCGTGGTCTCGGGTGGACGCGGCACCGGCGGCGACTTCGGTGCGGTCGAGGCGCTCGCCGATGCGCTGGGTGCCGCCGTCGGGGCGTCCCGGGCGGCGGTGGACTCCGGGTGGTACCCGCACGCCTACCAGGTGGGGCAGACCGGCAAGACCGTCTCGCCGCAGCTCTACCTGGCCGCCGGCATCTCCGGAGCCATCCAGCACCGGGCCGGCATGCAGACCTCCAAGGCCATCGTGGCGGTCAACAAGGACCCGGAGGCGCCGATCTTCGCGCTGGCCGACCTCGGTGTGGTCGGGGACCTGCAGACGGTGCTGCCGGCGGCGACCGAGCAGGTCAAGGCGCGGAAGGGCTGAGACCCAGGCAGGTCCGGGCAGAATGGCGCCGTGCAGCGGACCTATCTCGATCACGCGTCGACCACCCCCGTGGTGGCCGCCGCTGTCGAGGCCATGTCCCGCCACTGGGGAGCGACCGGGAACCCGTCGTCGCTGCACGCCTCCGGACGTGCGGCCCGCCGGGCCCTCGAGGAGTCCCGGGAGCAGGTCGCCGAGCTGGTCGGTGCCCGGCCGGCCGAGGTGATCTTCACCTCCGGTGGCACGGAGGCCGACAACCTGGCGATCAAGGGCTCGTTCTGGGCGCGTCAGGGCGACGGTCGCTCGCGGGTGGTGATCAGCTCGGTCGAACACCACGCCGTGCTGGATCCGGCTCGCTGGTTGGCTTCTTCGGCCGGCGCGGAGCTGGTGGAGCTGCCGGTCGACCCGGTCGGGCGGGTGGGACTGAAGGAGCTGACGGCGGCGGTCGACGACCGTACGGCAGTCGTGTCGGTGATGTGGGCCAACAACGAGATCGGCACCGTGCAGCCGATCATGGAGATGGCCGAGGTCGCCCGCCGGGCCGGAGCCTGGTCCCACAGTGACGCCGTCCAGGCCGTCGGGCACCTGCCGGTGGACTTCGGCGCGAGCGGTCTGGACCTGATGACGGTGACCGCCCACAAGCTCGGTGGTCCGGTCGGGGTGGGGGCTCTGCTCGCACGGCGGGAGATCGTGCTGCAGTCGGTGCAGCACGGCGGCGGTCAGGAGCGCGACGTCCGCTCCGGCACGCTGGACGTGGCCGGGGTGGCGGGCTTCGCGGCGGCACTGGCGCTGGCTGTGGCGACGCAGGCATCCGAGCGCGTGCGGTTGGAGTCACTCCGCGGCGCTCTGGTCGCCGCCGTCCTGGCCGCGGTGCCGGAGGCCGTGGTGCACGGTCCCACCGACCCGGGCGATCGACTGCCCGGCGTGCTCAACGTGGAGCTGCCGGGCTGCTCGGCCGACGCCCTGCTGCTGCTGTTGGATGCGGCCGGCATCGACTGCTCCACCGGCTCGGCGTGCGCGGCCGGCGTGGCCGAGCCGAGCCACGTGCTCTTGGCGTTGGGACGGACGGTGCGGCAGGCGGGGTCCGCGCTCCGCTTCTCCTTGGGCCACACCTCGACCCGCGCCGATGTCGACGCCCTGGCGGCGGCCCTGCCCGAGGTCTTGGGCCGCGCCCGGGCGTTCGGCGGCGTCGCCGGCTGAACTCCTCGGGTGGCTCGCGGGCCTGGCTGGCCCGGGTCTGGGTGGTCGAGGTGTGCGGCTCGCCGTAATTTCCATCCATGGGCGTGAGTTCGGGCGCGTACGGGTCCAGCCGGACGTAATTTCCATCCGTGGGCGTGAGTTCGGGCGCGTACGGGTCCGGCCGGCCGTAATTTCCATCCGTGGGCGTGGGTTCGGGCGCGTACGGGTCCGGCCGGCTGCAATTTCCATCCGCAGATGTGATTTCTGGTCGGCGACGGGTACGGCGGGCGGCAATATCCATCCATGGACGACTTTGACTTCGACGGGGTCCGCGAGACCGTCTCGTTCCACGCGAAGCTCCCTGCGGTCTCGAGGGACAGGCTGGAGACGTCGCCGGGCATGCAGTGAGACAACACCTGGCCTGCTCGGACAACGGTCGAGCCAGCGGGTGCACACGGCGGGAGAACGGACAACACGTCCGCCTGGGGACAGTGCTCCATCACCCCGCAGGTGGCTCGAGGCTGGACAGCATGTCTCTCGACACCAGCCGACCGTTCACCCGTCGTAGCGCTCTGGCGTCATCGCTCAGCGATCAAGAGCTGCAGGGAATCCAGTACCAGCGGATCTTCCATGGGATCTACGTACGGGCCGGCGTCCAGCTGACCTGCCGGGTGCGGGCGGCAGCTGCCATGCTCATCGTTCCCTCGGGGTCGTACGTGAGCCATCACACCGCAGCCGTGCTGTGGGGCGGGTGGGCGCCGACAACCGCGGAGACGCACGTGAGCTCTCCCGGATCTCTGTCCCGTACTCAGCGACGGGGCATCGCGGCCCATCGAGCCGATCCCGTGCTGCGTACCGTGGTCCGGTCGGGGGTTCCTATTGCGCCGCCCACCCGGGTCTTCCTGGATCTGGCTGGCGCCGGGCTCGGACTCGTCGACCTCGTCGCGGTCGGTGACTCACTCGTCGCGGCGGGGTGCACGAGCCAGCAGGAGCTGATCGACGCTGCCGCCATGTGGAGCGGCCCGGGATGCCGAGTGGCTCGACGTGCTGCCAGGTGGGTCCGGGCCGGCGTTGACTCGGTGATGGAGACGCGACTTCGCATGCTCATGGTCCTGGCTCGGCTCCCGGAACCTCAGGTGAACGTCATCCTGCGGGCCGAAGACGGGAGCTGGGACGCCCGGATCGAGCTGGCCTATCGGGGGATCTTGCTGGCCATCGAGTACGAGGGACGTCAGCATGCCGAGAACCCGGTGCAGTGGAACAAGGACATCCGCCGGCGGACGAGGCTGGAGGCGCTGGGCTGGCGCTTCATCCTGGTCACGGCCGAAGGTGTTTTCGATCGGCCGGAGGAGACGTTGGAGGACATCAGGAACGCCCTTCGCGATCGCGGCCTGGCGACGACGAGACGGAAGCCGTCGGTCGAGTGGCGCCAGGCGTTCGGCGGAAGTCGCACTGCCGCCTGAGTGCAGCCCCGGATGGGTCGTCCGTGGATGGAAATTGCACGGCCCGGCGGCCCTGGCAGCAGGAAGAGTCGTCCGTGGATGGAATGTGCACGTCCTCGCGGCCCTGGCAGGGGGAAAAGTCGTCCGTGGATGGAAATTGCACGGCCCCGGCGGCCCTGACTGCAGGATGGGTCGTCCGTGGATGGAAATTGCACGTCCCGGCGAGGTGCCGGAAGCAGAAACGCGTCCGTGGCGAGAACGTGCCCCGCGGCGCAGGGCAACGGGCGCACGAACCGTGACAGACTGGGCGGCTGTCGAGTGAGGGGGAGTCCATGCGGGTGCTGGCCGCCATGTCCGGGGGAGTCGACTCCGCCGTTGCTGCGGCGCGCGCGGTCGAGGCCGGCCATGATGTCACCGGCGTGCACCTGGCCCTGTCGAAGAACCCGCAGTCCTACCGCACCGGCGCCCGGGGCTGCTGCTCCAAGGAGGACGCGCACGACGCGCGGCGGGCCGCGGACGTGCTGGGGATCCCGTTCTACGTCTGGGATCTGAGTGACGAGTTCGCCGCCGACGTGGTCGACGACTTCGTGGCCGAGTACGCGGCGGGGCGCACGCCCAACCCGTGCCTGCGCTGCAACGAGAAGATCAAGTTCGCCGCCGTGCTGCAGCGGGGTCTGGCGCTGGGGTTCGATGCGGTCTGCACCGGCCACTACGCCCAGCTCACCGACGGCCCGGACGGTGTCCAGATGCACCGCGCAGTTGACCACGACAAGGACCAGTCGTACGTGCTCGGCGTGCTCACCCAGGACCAGCTGGCCCACTCGCTGTTCCCGCTGGGCGGCTCGCTGAAGAGCGAGGTGCGGGCCGAGGCCGAGCGGCGCGGGCTCGCGGTGGCGGACAAGCCGGACAGCCACGACATCTGCTTCATCGCCGACGGGGACACGGCAGGCTTCCTGGACCGCCACCTCGGGTCCCGTCCCGGCACCATCACCGACCAGACGGGGGCCACCGTCGGACAGCACGAGGGGACCCATCACTACACGGTCGGCCAGCGCAAGGGCCTGCGGATCGGCACCCCGGCGGCGGACGGGCAGCCCCGCTACGTGCTGGACATCTCACCGGTGACGAACACGATCACCGTCGGTCCGCGCGAGGCCCTGCTCGTCCGTGAGATCGCCGGCATCCGGCCGACCTGGACCGATCGTCCGGTCACCGGACGCTGGCGCGGCCAGGTCCAGGTCCGCGCGCACGGGGAACCGGTCACCGCCGAGATCGCGTACGAGGGCGATCGGGTCGTGGCTCGGCTGGACGAGCCGATCGCCGGGGTGGCCGCCGGTCAGGCCCTGGTCAGCTACCGCGGGTCCCAGGTCGTGGGCAGCGCCACCATCGCCGAGACCACCGCATCATGATCAGCAGGGGACTTTCATGATCACGACCGACGGCGTCGTCTCCACCGGCATCGGTTCCTGGCCCGGCACCGACCTGGCGGACGCGCTCAAGATCACCTTCGCAGAATGCCCGGATCTCCCTTACCTGCCGGAACTTCCGGCCCGAGGTCCGCACGCCGGGCTGATCGGTCGCGGCACCGCGGTGTTGACCGGACTCGGCATCGATCTGCAGCCCGCGGGCTGGCGGCTGACCGACGTCTCCTCCCGCGACCATCGCCGCGCCGTCGCCACCCTGCGGTCCGATCTCGACCAGCTGGAGGAGATCGCCCAGGGCTACGAGGGGCCGCTCAAGATCGCGGTCGCCGGTCCCTGGACGCTGGCCGCCGGCTTGGAGCACCCGCGCGGGGACCGGGTGCTTCCCGACACCGGCGCCCGCCGCGAGGTCGTCCAGTCGTTGGAGCAGGGGATCGTCGAGCTGGTCGCGGAGCTCACCCGCCGGCTGCCCGCGACAAGGCTGATCCTGCAGCTCGACGAGCCGTCGCTGCCGGCCGTGCTGGGCGGCGACATCGCCACCGCCAGTGGGCTCGGTCGGCATCGCGCCGTGGACATCCCCGAGGTCAGCACGGCGTACAGCAGCCTGATCGAGCGGCTGGGCGAGACCCCGGTGATCGTGCACTGCTGTGCGCCCGGCGCACCGATCCAGCTGTTGGCCACGGCGGGGGTCACCGGTCTGGCTCTGGATGTCAGCCTGCTCACCACGCCGGACTGGGACGCCCTGGGCGCGGCCCTGGAGGAGGGGCACTGGCTGTTCGCCGGTGCCCTGCCGACCGTCGATCCGTCGGCCGCGACTCTCACGGCCGATCAGGTGGCGGGCGCCGTGCTCGGGCCGATCCGTCGGCTCGAGCTGCCGCCCGAGGTGTCCACCCACACGGTGGTCACCCCGGCCTGTGGGTTGGCCGGCTTCTCCCGTACGGCTGCCATCTCCGCCCTGCGGACGATCCGGACCGCCGCCGGCATCGTCGGCGAGGGCCTCTACGACTGAGGGGCCGACTCCCGCCGGACCATCTGCGCGATATCGTCGGCGAACTCGATCTCGGAGTCGTCCTCGGGCGCGTAGCCGATCACCTCGCGCGCGTTCGTGATCGACCAGAACGTCCGCGCGTTACCGCTGACCCCGTAGAAGATCTGGAACGGCACCCCCTCGGCGTCGGCGATCGAATCGGCCTCGATCGAGCGGAGGTAGAGCTGCTGCAGATCGCGTTCACTGATCCAGCCGGTGATGTCGCGCAGGTAGTCGACCAGGGGCCGGTCGGTGAAGGCCTCGGCCCGGATCGGGCGCGGGGCGACGATGCGGATCTGCACCACCTCCAGCGGTCGGCTGACCTCGCCCGTGGCGAAGAGGAAACCGAGGGTCTCGTACGCGGTCTTGGCCCAGCCGTAGAAGGTGTCCGGGCGGGGATAGTCCTCCGGCGTGACCCGATCACGTCGACCGGCCTTCCACGGACGCTCGTACCACTTCGAGGCCTGGTTCGTGCTGGTGCAGACGACGCGCCGGACACCGGACTCGGCCGCCACCTCGTAGACGCGTGCGGTCATGTCCAGATTGACCCGCTCGGCGGTGTACGAGGGTGTGCCGGACGGTGGCCGCATCCCGCAGTGCACCACGGTGTCCACGTCCCGGCACAGCTCGGTGAACCGGTCGGTCGGGTCGTCCAGCAGGTCCAGCAGCTCGACCCCCTCCACCTCGACCCCGGACCGCGCGTGGGTCTGGGTCACGTCCACCAGCGTGAGGTCGTAGCGGTCACGGAACGCCGGCAGCAGCTGCCCCGCGATGTAGCCCGCGGCACCGGTCACCAGCACACGTCGTCTGTCGTCCGTCATCGGCCCAGTCTGCATCCAGGCGTGACAGGACCGGGGAACAACCGGCGATGAGTGCCGTCGAATGGATCCCGACCGACGCCGATGTGCCCGCGCTGCGTGCGGCCGCGGTCGACTGCGCGGGCTGTGAGCTGCACGAGCCGGCGACCCAGACGGTCTTCTCGGCCGGCAACCCGCACGCGCCCACGATGCTGGTCGGTGAGCAGCCGGGCGACGTGGAGGACCGCGAGGGCATCCCCTTCGTCGGGCCGGCGGGGCGCCTGCTGCAGGACGCGGTCGACGAGGCGGGCCTCGACCGAACGCAGCTCTACGTGACCAACGCGGTCAAGCACTTCCGCTTCGAGCTGCGGGGGAAGCGGCGAATCCACCAGACCCCGCAGGTGCGGCACATCAAGGCCTGCCGACCGTGGTTGAGCGCCGAGATCGCGGCCGTCCGCCCGCAGCTGATCGTGTGTCTGGGAGCGATCGCCGCCAAGACGCTGCTGGGCAACGACTTCCGGCTCACCCAGGACCGTGGGCGGGTGATCGACGCCGAGGTCGACGGGGTGCCCCGGCGCCTGATCGCGACCGCGCACCCGTCCGCTGTCCTGCGCACCCCGGCCGGTGCCGAGCGGGACGAGGCGTATGCGGCCCTGGTGAGCGATCTGCGGACCGCGGCCGCAGCCCTGCAGGACGCGTCCCGCTAAGTTGGCGCCATGCTGGTCGCCTTCTCCGTCGCCCCCTCCGGCGGCGATCCGTCCGTCGGGGACGCCGTCGCCGCCGCCGTCCGCGTGGTCCGTGAGTCCGGTCTGCCGAACGAGACCACGTCGATGTTCACCACCATCGAGGGCGAGTGGGACGAGGTGATGGACGTGGTCAAGCGGGCCACCGAGGCCGTCTCCGCCGTCGCACCGCGGACGTCACTGGTGCTCAAGGCCGACATCCGCCCGGGTCACACCGACATGCTGCACAGCAAGGTCCGCCGGGTCGAGAACGCCCTGTCCGGGGACCAGTCGTGAGCGACCACCCGCGGCTGGATCTGGCCGTCGAGCAGGCCCGTCTGGCCCGTGAGGCCGGCAACCACCCGTTCGGCGCGGTGCTGGCCGACGCCGCCGGGACCGTCGTGCTGAGCGCCCAGAACACCGTGGTCACCGAGTCCGACGTGACCGGCCACGCGGAGTCCAACCTGGTCCGGCTGGCCAGCACCACGATCGGCCGCGACCTACGGGGTTACGTCCTCTACACCAGCACCGAGCCCTGCGCGATGTGCGCGGGAGCGATCTACTGGGCCGGGATCGGCAAGGTGGTCTTCGCCCTGGCCGAGTCCGAGCTGGCCGCCATGACCGGTGACGACCCGGAGAACCCGACGCTCGCGCTGCCGTGCCGCGAGGTGTTCGCCGCCGGCCAGCGGCCGACCGAGGTGCTCGGTCCGTACGAGCTGCCCGAGGCCCGTGCCGTGCACGAGGGCTTCTGGCGGCGCTGAGTCGCCGCCCTGCCACCGGGAATCAGCTGGGTCGCCGGTGGCTCTGGATCCGCTGCGCCTCGCGCGCCACCCGCAGGAACAGCGCCCGGTCCAGGGCCGCCCCCTCGCGGCGGACCGAGCCGGGATCCAGCCGCAGGATCCGGTCCAGACGGATCTCGCTGGGTCGCCCGCGGCTGTCCCAGGAGCCCGAGCCGACGTCCATCCAGAAGCGTCCCCGGCGCGCCTCGTCCGCGGCATCGCGGTCGTGGTCCTTGCTGGTCATGGTCAGTCCGAGCAGCACCTCGCCGTCGCGCGCGACGATCAGCACCGGCCGGTCCTTGCCGCGCCCGTCCTGCTCGTCGTACGGGACCCACGCCCACACCACCTCGCCCGGATCGGGTCTGCCGTCTCGCCGCGGTGCGTAGTCGAAGCCGATCGGCGTCGGGTCCGGTGCCGCCGGGGGGCGGCGGGGGGACAGCAGTCGGCGGAGGGTCGACAGGAGCGGCACCCCGTCATTGTCACGCCCGTACGGCCGATCCGCGTACGGACGGTCCGCTGTCAGTGCGGCGCACTAGTGTTCCGGACGTGACGGACGCCCCTGAGACGAGCACGGAGCAGGCCGAGCCCGACGCCGCGGCCCGGCAGCGGCACGCCGAGCTGACCGAGCGCCTGGACGAGGCCCGCTGGCGCTATCACGTGCTGGACGCCCCCACGATCTCTGACGGCGAGTTCGATGCGGCCATGCGCGAGCTGAACGCCATCGAGGAGTCCTTCCCGGCGCTGAGGACCCCTGACTCGCCGACCCAGAAGGTCGGCGGGCCGCCGGCCACGACCTTCGCCGCCGTCGAGCACCCGATGCGTCTGCTCAGCCTCGACAACGTCTTCAACCGCGAGGAGCTGGACCGGTGGGCGGCTCGTGCGGTGCGCGAGCTGGGGGAGGAGCAGATCGCCCGCTCGGGCTACCTGTGCGAGCTCAAGGTCGACGGCCTGGCCATCGACCTGCTGTACGAGAACGGACGGCTGGTCCGGGCCGCGACCCGGGGGGACGGACGTTTCGGCGAGGACGTCACCGCCAACGTCTCCACCATCGACACCATCCCTCGTCGGCTGACCGCCACCGACCAGCACCCACTGCCGAGCACGTTGGAGGTGCGCGGCGAGGTCTTCTTCGCCGTCGAGGAGTTCGCGCGACTGAACGAGTCGCTGGTGGCCGACGACAAGGCCCCGTTCGCGAACCCCCGCAACGCCGCGGCCGGGTCGCTGCGCCAGAAGGACCCCAGGATCACCGCCTCGCGGCACCTCGGCTTCGTCAGCCACGGACTCGGCATCGTGGAGGGGGTGCGTCTGGACCGGTTGTCCACGGCGTACGACGCGCTGGAAGCGTGGGGCCTGCCGGTCAGTCCGCAACGCCGGATCTGCCCGGACCTGGATGCCGTCTGGGCGTTCATCGAGCACTTCGGCGAGCACCGGCACTCCGTAGTGCACGAGATCGACGGTGTGGTGATCAAGCTCGACGAGCGCTCGGTCCAGGACCAGCTCGGGTCGACCTCGCGCGCGCCGCGGTGGGCGATCGCCTTCAAGTACCCACCGGAGGAGGTCACCACCAAGCTCATCGACATCCGGGTGAACGTCGGCCGCACGGGCCGGGTGACCCCGTACGGGGTGATGGAGCCGGTGCTCGTGTCGGGCTCGACGGTCGGCATGGCCACCCTGCACAACGCCAGCGAGGTGAAGCGCAAGGGCGTGCTGATCGGCGACACCGTCGTGCTGCGCAAGGCCGGCGACGTGATCCCCGAGATCGTCGGTCCGGTGGCCGAGCTGCGGACCGGTGACGAGACCGAGTTCGTGATGCCGACGCACTGTCCCGAGTGCGCCACCGAGCTGCGACCGGAGAAGGAGGGCGACGCGGATCTGCGCTGCCCGAACACCCGGTCCTGTCCCGCCCAGCTGCGCGAGCGGCTGTTCCACCTGGCCGGCCGGCAGGGCCTGGACATCGAGGTGCTCGGCTACCAGGCGGCCCAGGCGTTGCTCGACGCCGGGCTGATGGTCGACGAGGGTGACCTGTTCGACCTGACCGAGGAGAAGCTGCTCGGCACCGAGCTGTTCACCACCAAGGCCGGAGTGCTCAGCGCCAACGGCGCCAAGCTGCTGGCCAACCTGGAGGAGGCCAAGAGCCGCCCGCTGGACAAGTTCCTGGTCGCCCTGTCGATCCGGCACATCGGCAAGGGGGTGGCGCCGGACGTGGCCCGGGCCTTCGGCTCCATCGACGCCCTGGCCGACGCGACGCCGGAACAGCTGGCCGAGGTGGAGGGGATCGGACCGACCCTGGTCACCGCGATCACCGACTGGTTCGCCGTCGACTGGCACCGGGAGATCGTCCGCAAGTGGCGGGCCGCCGGCGCGGTGATGCGGGACGACCAGCCCGAGCAGCTGGACCAGTCGTTGGCCGGGCTGGCCATCGTGGTCACCGGCTCCTTGGACGGCTTCACCCGGGACTCCGCGGCCGAGGCGATCACCCTGCGCGGCGGCAAGGTCGCCGGATCGGTCTCGAAGAAGACCGCCTTCGTGGTGGTCGGGGAGTCGCCCGGCTCCAAGTACGACAAGGCCGTGAGCCTCAAGGTCCCTGTCCTCAGGGGCGCGGAGGCCTTTCAGGTGCTGTTGACCGATGGTCCGGAGGCGGCCACGGAGATCGCGGTGGTCGAGGAGGTGCCTGGCTGAGTCCGTCGCCCGACTACGCTGGCGGCGTGCCGAAGGTCTTCTCGAACCTCAACCTGAACGCGGGTACGCCGCCGCGGGTCCAGCCCAACCTCGGCGAGTGGGGTCCGGGGATGGTGCCGACCACGAAGTCCAAGCGACGGATGCGGATCTGGGTCGGGCTCGCCCTGTTCGGCGCTCTGCTCGCCTGCTTCCTGCTCGGTTGGTACGTCTACTACCTGATGACCGGCAACGTCGGCTTCGGCATCGGCACCCAGGGCTGACGCCCCGCCGGCAGGGGGATCAGGACCACCACGGCAGGATCCCCACGCCGTACGCGACCAGCAGGAACCGGGTGATCCGCCCGACCAGCACGACCGGGGCGAAGTAGCGCAGCTTCATCGTCGTCGCCCCGGCGAGCAGCGCGACCGCGTACAGCGGAGGGAAGCCGACCACTGCGGCCAGCAGGGTGATCGGCAGACCCCAGCGCTTGGTCCCGACCAGCCGCAAGAGGAGCTGGAGGGTGTTGTGCCAGGCCTGACGCACCCGACCCCTGGGCTCGGAGCGCACCTTCGCCCGGTGCTGTCGGACGAAACGGAACTGACGGCCGCGCCGCACGCCGACGAACAGCAGGCACTTGCCGATGGTCTGCCCGACGGCGACACCGACGGCCACCGGCACCAACCCGGCGACGGCGGAGACCTGGGAGACGAGCACGTAGACCTCGGCGTTGATCACCGGGATGATCGCTGAGACGACTCCGAGCGCGACGGAGGTGAGCCAGGCGAACAGCACCCCCCAGGTCATCGGGGCAGGCTACGTCATCGGGGCAGGCCACCCAGCGCTGCAGGCCAGTCGTCGGGGCGCTACTTGATCAGCGCGGCCAGGTGGTGCAGGCGGGCTATCTCGGAATCGAGGAAGGCAGGCCCACCCAGGCGACCGATGGCGATCACCCGGTCGCGCGTCAGCGGCACCACGACGACTGTCGAGTCCGCCCAGCCGGGGAGCCAGCCGGAGTCCAGCTCGATCCGGTGGGTCTTGTCGAAGGGCGCGAGCGGTCCCGCGTTGCTGGAGTCGAAATCGGGGGCCAGGGTGGTCGCGGCCAGGCTGGTGACCTGGTCGCCGGTGACCTCGAGCAGCACCGACCAGTGCGACCGGAACACCACCGGGCTCAGCGACACGAGCGTCTCGGCGGCACTGGCCGGATCGGCGGTCATCCGCTCCAGGGCCTCGAGATCGGACTGCAGGCCCCCGCCCTCGGGGTAGCGCGAGATCCACTCGACCCGCACCCCCTCCAACCGGTGGCAGGCGGTGATGATGGTCTCGGGCAATCGACCCGGCGGCAGGTCGACGATGAAGTCGTCGACGACGACACCGTTGCTGCCCTTCTCGACGATCTCGACCGCGTTGATGTCACCCCCGACGCTGCCCATGGCGCTCGCGACCGCGCCGAGCGAGCCGGGGCGATCGGGCAGCGCGACACGCATCAGGTACACGGCCCCCATCCTCTCCTATCTTGCGTTACCCCGGTGTTTCGGCCAGGCTCCCGGCCCGTGACAGGGTGGCTCCCGTGCCCCGCTTCCTGCCCTTCGCCGCTCTCCGGTACGCCGACGTCGATCGCCTCGCCACCCTCGTCGCCCCGCCGTACGACGTTCTCTCCGACACCGATCTCGATCACTACCTCGCCCTCGACGAGGACAACATCACCCACGTCGACGTCCCGCGCGGAAGCGAGGACCGCTACCTGATCGCGGCCGAGACCCTGACGGAGTGGCGCCGGACCGGCGTCCTGGTCGGCGACGAGCGACCGAGCTTCACCCTCTACCGGCTGCACTTCACCGACGAGACCGGCACGGCCCGCGAGATCGTCGGTGTGCTGGGTGGGCTGGAGGTCGTGGACGAGGGCGCCGGTGGGGTGCTGCCGCACGAGCGCACCACGCCCAAGGCCTCGACCGACCGACTGGACCTCACCCGCGCCACCCGCGCGAACCTGTCCCCGGTGCTGGGGACTGTCGCTGGCCGCCGGACTGGCCGGGCTGCTCGCCGAACCGGGGGAGCCGGTCGGCGAGGTGGTCGAGGACGGGGTGACCCACCGGGTCGAACGGGTCACCGATCCCGAGCGGATCGACGCCATCAGCGCGGCGATCGCGACCGACGACGTGCTGATCGCCGACGGTCACCACCGCTACGGCATCAGCCGCACCTACCGCGACGAGGTCAGGGCGGCCACCGGACGGACCGACACCCCGGCCGAGCAGACGCTCAGCTTCGTCAGCGAGCTGGTCGCCGACCAGCTCAGCGTCGCAGCGATCCACCGTCTGTACGACCGGATGTACGCCGAGTTCAGCCACGCGTTCAGCCTGTCCGACATGGAGCGGCCCACGCCCCAGACGCTGGCCGCCATGGTGGACGAGGGCTTCCTCGTCCTCTACACCCGGGACCGCACGTACAAGATGGTGCCCATCCCGGGCGCGTTCGAGGGCGTGCGCTCCCTGGACGGCGCGTGGCTGGAGCACACGCTCGGCGAGGTGCCGGTCACCTACCAGCACGGGTTGGCCGAGACGATGGCCGCCGTCGACGACGGCCGCGCCGAGGCCGCGGTGCTGATCCGGCCGGTCAGCGTGGCCGAGATCGAGCGGACCGCGCGCGAGGGTCTGCTGATGCCACCCAAGTCGACCTTCTTCACCCCCAAGCTCAAGACCGGCTTCGTGATCCGCGACCTGTGAGCTGGGCCGTACGGGCGCCGCTGCCACGTCGTCGGGTGCCCGGATGTGACTTCCGGGCGTTGAACGGTCGGTCGGTCCGCGGGTTGGTTGACCGGATGTGACTCGGCGGCGTGAGACGGTCGCCCGATCCGCGCGTGGTTGACCGGATGTGACTCGGAGGCGCCGAATGGCGGTTCAAGCGGCGTGCCGGGTGCCCGGATGTGACTTCCGGGCGTTGAACGGTAGGTCGGTCCGCGGGGGAGCCGACCGGCCGCGGCTCGGGGGCGCCAAACGGTCCGTCCGCGTACGAGACGTCCGAAGATGACTCGGAGGTGCGGATGCTGACTCCGCTTGGGTTCGAACCCCGGACGGCGAAAGGCGTGCCGCCCTTCATCGCTCCTCCGTTCGCCGGGCGCGCCGACTTCCCGCTCGCGGGCGAGCTCCATGGGCCCGCTCGCGACGTCGACGCGCGTTCACCGGCTCCGTCGTCGCTCTTCGGACGGCGAAAGGCGTGCCGCCCTCATCGCTCCTCCGTTCGCCGGGCGCGCCGACTTCCCGCTCGCGGGCCTAGGATGGGCGACCGACCTCACGCCGACGTACGAGCAGAGACAGAGAGAACCGACCTGTGGCACTGAGCCCTGACGACGTGGCCGCACTGGCCCGGCTGGCGCGGATCGAGATGACCGCCGACGAGCTGGCCCACCTGGCGCCCCAGCTCGACGTGATCTTGGAGTCCGTGGCCAGCGTGTCCGACGTCGCGACCGACGACATCCCACCGACCTCGCACGCGCTGCCGCTGACCAACGTGTTCCGCGAGGACGTCGTCCGTCCCTCGCTCCCGGTGACCGACGTGCTGGCCGGCGCCCCGGCGGCCGAGCAGGACCGGTTCCGCGTGCCGCGCATCCTCGGGGAGGCGTGATGGCCACCGACGTCACCCACAGCACCGCTGCCGAGCTGGCCGCCGCCATCGCCGCGGGCGAGACCACCTCGGTGGCCGTCACCGCGGCCCACCTCGACCGGATCGCTGCCGTCGACACCGAGGTCCACGCCTTCCTGCACGTCGACGCCGAGCGCGCGCTGGAGCAGGCCGCCGTCATCGACCACCGGATCGCGGGCGGGGAGAAGCTCGGCCCACTGGCCGGCGTACCGCTCGCTCTCAAGGACATCGTCGCCTACCGCGGCGCGCCGACCACCTGCGGCTCGAAGATCCTCGAGGGCTGGATCCCGCCGTACGACGCGACGGTCACCCAGCGGCTGCTGGACGCCGACCTGGTCATCCTGGGCAAGACCAACCTGGACGAGTTCGCCATGGGTTCCTCCACCGAGAACTCCGCGTACGGACCGACCCGCAACCCCTGGGACACCACCCGGATCCCGGGCGGCTCCGGTGGGGGCAGCGCCGCGGCCCTGGCCGCCTTCGAGGCGCCGCTGGCCATCGGCACCGACACGGGGGGATCCATCCGCCAGCCCGCGTCGGTCACCGGCACGGTCGGGGTGAAGCCGACCTACGGCGGCACCTCCCGCTACGGCGTGGTCGCCATGGCGTCCTCGTTGGACCAGCCGGGCCCGTGCGCCCGTACGGTGCTCGACGCCGCCCTGCTGCACGAGGTGATCGCCGGCCACGACCCACTGGACTCCACCTCCATCAACGCTCCAGTCCCGCCGGTGGTCGAGGCCGCCCGGTCCGGGGACGTGTCCGGCCTGAAAATCGGTGTGGTCAAGGAGCTGAGCGGCGAGGGCTATGCGCCAGGGGTGGAGCAGCGCTTCGGCGAAGCCGTCGAGCTGCTGGCCTCGCTCGGGGCCGAGATCGTCGAGGTGTCCTGCCCGCACTTCGTCTACGCGCTGGGGGCCTACTACCTGATCATGCCCAGCGAGGTGTCCTCCAACCTGGCCAAGTTCGACGCCATGCGGTTCGGCTTGCGGGTCGGCGACGACGGGAACCACAGCGCCGAGCAGGTGATGGCGATGACCCGCGAGGCGGGGTTCGGGGCGGAGGTGAAGCGCCGGATCATCATCGGCACGTACGCCCTCTCCAGCGGCTACTACGACGCCTACTACGGCTCGGCCCAGAAGGTGCGCACGCTGATCAGCCGTGACTTCGCCGCCGCGTTCTCCTCCGTCGACGTGCTGGTCTCGCCGTCCACCCCGGTGACGGCCTTCCCGCTGGGGGAGAAGGTGGACGACCCGCTCGCCATGTACATGAACGACCTGTGCACCATCCCGTCCAACCTGGCCGGCAACGCCTCGGCGTCCTTCCCCGTCGGGCTCGCCCCCGAAGACGGGCTGCCGGTGGGTCTGCAGGTGATGGCGCCGCCGCTGGCCGACGACCGCCTCTACCGGGTGGGGGCCGCGCTCGAGCGGGCCCTCACCGCGCGCTGGGGCGGACCGCTGCTGGCGCAGATCCAGGATCTGCAGATCAAGGACCAGGAGGTGGCCCGATGAGCGAGGCCGTGGTCGACTACGCCGACGCCGTGGACCGCTACGACCCGGTGCTCGGGCTCGAGGTCCACGTCGAGCTCAACACCGCCTCCAAGATGTTCTGCGGCTGCTCGACGGTGTTCGGCGCCGAGCCCAACACGCAGACCTGCCCCGTCTGCCTGGGCCTGCCCGGCTCGCTGCCGGTGGTGAACGCCAAGGCCATCGAGTCCGCCATCCGGATCGGTCTGGCGCTCAACTGCTCGATCGCCGACTGGTGCCGGTTCGCGCGGAAGAACTACTTCTACCCCGACATGCCGAAGAACTACCAGATCTCCCAGTACGACGAGCCGATCGCGTACGACGGCTGGTGCGAGGTCGAGGTCGAGGGCACCACGTACCGGGTCGAGATCGAGCGCGCCCACATGGAGGAGGACACCGGCAAGTCGCTGCACGTCGGCGGCGCCACCGGTCGCATCCACGGAGCCGACCACTCGCTGCTGGACTACAACCGCTCCGGGGTGCCGCTGATCGAGATCGTCACCAAGCCGATCGAGGGCGCAGGGGACAAGGCGCCGCAGGTGGCGCGGGCGTACGTGGGCATGCTGCGGGAGCTGCTGCGCGCCCTCGGCGTCTCCGACGTGCGGATGGAGCAGGGCTCGCTGCGCTGCGACGCCAACGTGTCCCTGCGGCCGTCCCCGGACGCCGAGTTCGGCACCCGGACCGAGACCAAGAACGTCAACTCCCTGCGCAGCGTGGAGCGGGCCATCCGCTACGAGATCACCCGGCAGGCCGCCGTCCTGGACGACGGGGGCGACATCACGCTGGAGACCCGGCACTGGCACGAGGACACCGGCGTCACCACCTCGGGTCGGACCAAGGAGTCCGCCGAGGACTACCGCTACTTCCCCGAGCCCGACCTGGTGCCGGTGGCCCCGAGCCGGGAGTGGGTCGAGCAGCTGCGAGCCACCCTGCCGGAACCGCCGGCGGAGCGGCTCAAGCGGATCAGCGCCGAGTGGGGCTTCACCGAGATGGAGATGCGGGACGTGGTCAGCGCCGGCGCGGTCGAGCTGATCGAGGCCACGGTGTCCGCCGGTGCCTCGCCGCAGAGCGCCCGCAAGTGGTGGCTGACCGAGATCTCCCGGCACGCCAACGACGCCGGTTCCGAGCTCGCCGACGCCCCGATCACCCCGGTCCAGGTGGCCGAGGTGCAGGCGCTGATCGAGGCCAAGACGATCAACGACAAGCTGGCCCGTCAGGTGATCGAGGGCGTGCTCGCCGGTGAGGGCTCACCGGCCGAGGTCGTCGCCTCGCGCAACCTCGCGGTGGTCTCCGACGACGGTGCGTTGAGCGAAGCCGTGGACGCGGCCATCGCCGCGAACCCCGACGTGGCCGACAAGATCAGAGCCGGCAAGGTGCAGGCCGCCGGCGCCCTGATCGGTGCGGTGATGAAGCAGATGCGGGGTCAGGCCGACGCGGCCAAGGTGCGCGAGCTGATCATCAGCAAGCTCAGCTGACACCCGGGAGCCCGCGCCCGGAGAGACCGGAAAAGTCTCAGCCGAGTGGTCGGGTCGGGTACGTGACCGTCGGCGGGGTCACCTCGACCTCGTCGGCGCTCAGCCGGACCTCGCTCAACCACATGGTGCGACCAGGGATCTCCGAACCCACGGCGTCCGGGGCCCAGGCGTGGAAGACCATCCACTGTCGGTCGTCGGCGACGAACAGCGCGCAGTGGCCCGGTCCGGCCGCGACGTCGTTGCTGACCAGCACCGGGTCGGGCAGCTTGACGAACGGTCCCGTCGGACTGGACGCCTTTGCCACCCCGACCGCGTAGTCCGCGGAGTCGTACGCGTTCGCGGAGTAGAACAGCCAGTAGGTCCCGCTCGCCTCCACCACGAACGGCGCCTCGATCAGTGACCCCTCCCAGAGCTGGTCCTGCTTGATCAACCGGGTGGGCCTCCCGACCAGCCGGGTGCCCGACGCGTCCAGCGGCTGGACCGAGATCCAGGTGTCGACCCCGATCCGGTTCCCGTCGTTCTTCCAGTACAGATAGCGCTTTCCGTCCGGCGCGGTGAACGGGTGGGCGTCGATCGAGCCGCCGTCGTCGTCGCAGACCAGTGGCTGGTCGGACTCGTCCACGTACGGACCGCCGGGGGCGGTGGCGACCGCCAGACCGATGCTCTGGACGTTGCCGCGGTCCGCCGGCGCGGGCGTGGTGTAGTACATCAACCACCGGCCGTCGACGCCACGCGCCACCTCCGGCGCCCACACGTCACCGCCCGCCGTCCACTCCGGCAGCACCGGCAACGAGTCCGGCATCTGCTCCCAGGTCACCAGGTCGGTGCTGCGCAGGGTCTGGATCTGGGAGCCGTTGCCGTTGGTGGCGAAGGCCCACCAGTCTCCGTCGTCGCCGGCGATGATCATGGGATCGGGGACGTTGCTGTCCACGACCGGGTTGGTGAAGCCCACGGTGTCTCCTGACGGATCGGGGTCCTGAGCGCCACCGGTGCCGGCGTCGCAGGCCGCCGAGGCGACCGTCGCCATGATCATCGCGGTGATCAGCTCGCGGCGGGTCGTTCTCACTCGGCCTCCTCGGTGATGACGTCGGGATATCCGGCACACCGGCCCGCGCATCGCTGATAGCGTCCGCGACATGCGTGCGACGGTCAAGGACGTTGCTCGCCTGGCCGGCGTCTCGCCCAAGACCGTATCGAACGTGGTCAACAAGACCACTCCCGTGAGCGAGGCGATGCGCGTCCGGGTCGAAGCGGCGATGCTGGAGCTCGACTACGTCCCGAACCTGTCGGCCCGCGCCCTGCGGAACGGCCGCAGCGGTCTGATCGCGTTGGCGCTGCCGGATCTGAGCACACCGTACTCGGCGGAGATGGCCCACCATCTCGTCGTGTCCGCGGCCCAGCGGGGGTTCGGTGTGCAGGTGGAGGAGATGGCGGTCAGCGGTGAGCGTGAGCTGCAGCTGATCTCGAGGGCTCGGGCGCAGCTGATCGACGGGCTCATCCTGAATCCGGTGCTGCTGGCCAGCGTCACCCTGCAGGACGGTCTGCGCCTGCCGCCGACGGTCTTCATCGGCGAGGTCGACCAGCACGTCGGCGATCACGTCTGGGTCGACAACGTGACGGCGACCCGGCAGCTGACGCAGCACCTCATCGACCTCGGTCACCGCCGGATCGCGATCCTGGGGACGATGCCCTCGGAGACCTCCAGGCTGCGCCTGAAGGGCTATCGCGCCGCTCTCCGGGCGGCCCGCATCGCCCGTGACCCCCACCTGGAGATCGCCAACCCGGACTGGTTCCCCGCGGGGGCGGCAGAGACGCTCACCCGCTACCTCGCCGCGCACGATCTGCCCGAGGCGATCGTCTGCATGACCGACTCGATCGCGATCGGTGTGCTCAGCGCGCTCTGGACGCTGGGCCATCGCGTGCCCGAGGACGTCTCGGTGGTCGGCTACGACAACATCGCGGACGGGGCGTTCGCCGTGCCCCCGCTGACCACCATCGACTTCGACAAGCCGGAGTACGCGAGGACGGTGCTGGATCTGCTGGAGGCCCGGATCGCCGATCCGACCCGGCCGATCGAGCGGGTCACGATGGCTCACCGCCTGCTCGTCCGGGGGAGCACGGCAGCGCCACGTCGCCATCGGTGACACCACAAGGCCGACTTCCTCGCCTTTCGCCGCGGGCGGTTGCTCGACCCGACCTGACGCGACACGACACATTCGTTACCTCCGATCGATTGCATCGTTGTAGGGGCTGGGCTAAGGTCCCGTGTTGACGATGTAAGTACAACGATGTAGAGGAGTCGTCACGGATGCCCCGAGCCCGGTTGGTCCTGGACGCCGCTTTTGCGCTGGCGCCGGTGCCGCGTCGGTTGTTCGGCTCCTTCGTCGAGCACATGGGCCGCTGCGTCTACACCGGCATCCACGAGCCGGCCCACCCGAGCGCCGATCCGGACGGGTGGCGGACCGACGTCCTCGAGCTGACGCGGGAGATCGGACCCACCGTGGTGCGCTACCCGGGCGGCAACTTCGTCTCCGGCTACCGCTGGGAGGACGGCATCGGCCCGCTCGACCAGCGCCCGTCCCGGCTCGACCTGGCCTGGCGATCGACCGAGCCGAACACCGTCGGACTGCACGAGTTCGACGCCTGGGCGAAGGCCGTCGACACCGAGGTGATGATGGCGGTCAACCTGGGCACCCGGGGGCTGCAGGAAGCCTGCGACCTGCTGGAGTACACCAACCACCCGGGCGGCTCGTACTGGTCGGATCGAAGGATCGCCAACGGGGCCGAGGATCCCTTCGGCTACCGGCTCTGGTGCCTGGGCAACGAGATGGACGGACCGTGGCAGATCGGCCACAAGACCGCGTACGAGTACGGTCGGCTGGCCGCCGAGACGGGCCGGGCGATGCGGCTGATCGACCCGACCATCGAGCTGGTGGCGTGCGGCTCGTCCAACGCGCAGATGCCCACCTTCGGCAGCTGGGAGGACGAGGTCCTCACCCAGTGCTACGACGAGGTCGACTACGTCTCGCTGCACGTCTACTACGGCGAGCAGGACGGCGACACCGCCAGCTTCCTGGCGTCCTCGGTGGACATGGACCACTTCATCGAGTCGGTGATCGCGACGGCCGATGCGGTCAAGGCCCGCGGTCGTCACCGTTCGACGATCAACCTCTCCTTCGACGAGTGGAACGTCGTCCACCCGCGGGAGCGCGGTGGAGACGACCTGGCGGAGCAGACCCCCTGGACCTTCCACCCGCGGCTGGGGGAGTGCGAGTACGGCATCACCGACGCGATCGTGGTCGGCACCCTGCTGAACTCCCTGCTGCGGCACGGTGATCGCGTCACCGTCGGCTGTCAGGCCCAGCTGGTGAACGTGCTCGGTCTGATCCGCAGCGAGGAGCACGGCGACGCCTGGAAGCAGACCATCGCGTACCCGTTCGAGCAGATGCGTCGGCTCGCTCGCGGTCAGATCCTGCAGGTCGTCGCGACCGGCGACCAGCTGGACACCGCCCGCTACGGAGGCGTGCCGGTGGTCGACGCCACGGCGACCTTCGACCCCGACCGGCACACCGCAGCGGTGTTCGTGGCCAACCGGAGCACCACCGAGTCCGTACGGCTCGAGGTTGACTGCCGGGGTCTGCCGGTCGACCGGCTGCTCAACGCCACGATCCTGTGCTCGCCCCCGGGCGTCACCCACGCCACCAATGCCGAGCGGCACGACGCGATCGTGCCCGCTCCCTTCCGAGGTGCCGTGCTGGACCAGCAGCTCCTGCGCGCCGACCTCCCGCCCCTCAGCTGGACCGTCTTCGAGCTGGACCGCCCCGTGTCCTGACTCGCCTCGCCCCATCCCCAAGGAGAACCATGACAACGTCGTCCCTCAGCCGCCGATCCCTGCTCGGCGGCGCCCTCGGACTCGCGGCCACGGCCGCCGGTCTCTCGGCCTGCTCACCGGGCTCGGCCGGCGCGCCCGGGCAGGAGCAGTCCGTCGCCGGCGGCGGCGGCTCGGAGGGCTACGACGGCCCCGCCGTGTCGCTGGCCTTCTGGAACGGCCTCACCGGTGGCGACGGTCCGATCATGCGGAAGATGATCAACCAGTTCAATGCCGAGCACGCCAACATCAAGGTCAGCATGACCGCGATCGCCTGGGCCGAGTACTTCCAGAAGCTGCCGGCCGCGGTCAGCAACGGCAAGGCGCCCGAGATCGGTCTGATGCACAATGACGACCTGGCCACGAATGCGGCTCGACAGGTGATCTCGCCGCTCGATGACGTGGCGACGGCCCTGAAGCTCACCGAGGCCGACTTCGTGCCGATCGCCTGGAACGGCGGGCTCTACCAGGAGAAGCGGTACGGCATCCCGCTCGACGTCCACCCGGCCGGGCTCTTCTACAACAAGACCGTGCTGGAGAAGGTCGGGGCCGACCCAGAGAAGCCGCCGACCACCGGCGACGAGCTGATGGCCATCCTGGAGCAGTGCAAGTCCAAGGGCATCCAGGGCATGTGGACCTCGGCCCTCAGCGTCAACGGACTGTCCTCGCAGACCACCGTCTACCAGTACGGCGGCAAGATGGTGAGCGACGACGGTCTGACCGCCGAGTTCGGCGGGGAGCCCGCCCAGAACGCCATCTCCTGGTGGAAGGGTCTGATCGACAACGGCTACAGCCCCAAGAACGCCGCCGGCGACGGCGACTTCGTGTCCTTCACCAACGACAAGGCCGCCTTCATGATCAACGGTCCGTGGAACACCACCCCGCTGACTGCGATCAAGAAGCTCAAGTGGGGCGCCGCGCCGGTGCCCAACATCGGCGGTGAGCAGGTCACCTGGGCCGGGTCGCACCAGTTCGTGCTGCCTCGCCAGCAGAACCCCGACGCGAACAAGGCGATCGCCTCTCGGGTGTTCATCAACTGGATCTCCCAGCAGTCGCTGACCTGGGCCACCGCCGGCATGGTGCCTGCCCGCAACTCCGTCCGCGAGGATCCCGAGTTCGCCAAGATGGGACCGGTCACCGAGTTCGCCAAGCAGATCGAATACATCCGCTTCGTGCCGCCGATCCCCGGCGTCAACGACGTGATGCCGGAATGGGTCACCGCGACCAGCGAGGTGATGCTCGGCAAGAAGCCGGTCGACGAGGCGCTGCCGGCGGCGGCGGAGAAGGCCAACAAGATCCTGGTGGCCAACCAGAAGAAGTACGGATGACCAGCAGCACCTTCACCACGGCGGAGGCCACCGAGGCGGCGATCGAGGCGTCGCCGCCCCGGCGGGGGGGACTTCGGCACAACCACGCGATCACTCCCTACCTGATGCTGCTGCCGTACGTGGTGCTGCTCTGCGCGTTCGTGCTCGGTCCGGCCGTGTTCGGCGTCTGGGTCAGCTTGCACGACTGGGACTTCCTGCTGCCCAACAAGCCGTTCATCGGGTTGCAGAACTACCTCGACCTGGTCGATCCCGACTCGATCACGTTCGAGCCGTTCTGGAACGGGATGCGCGCCACCGCCATCTTCACCGTGGCCAGCGTGCCGTTCCTGGTCCTGGTGCCGCTCGGTATCGCCTTGATGCTGAACCGGACGTTCCCTGCCCGGTCGATGTTCCGAGCGATCATCTTCGCGCCCTTCGTGCTGGGCATCGCCGTGATCGGGGTGCTGTTCCGCTATCTGCTGGACAGCCAGTTCGGCCTGATCAACTACGTGATCGGGCTGGTCGGGATCGACCCCATCGGCTGGACCCAGACGCAGCCGGCCGCCTGGGTCGCGCTGGTGGGCATGACGGTCTGGTGGACCCTCGGGTTCAACACGGTGATCTACCTGGCAGGTCTGCAGGGCATTCCCCGGGACCACTACGAGGCCGCCTCACTCGACGGGGCCGGGGTGTGGGGCAAGTTCCTCTACGTGACCATCCCCGGACTGCGCAACATCCTCGTGTTCATCCTGACCACGACGGTGCTGGCCAGTGCCAACATGTTCGGCCAGTCCTATCTGGTCACCAACGGCGGCCCCGGGGACAGCACCCGCACCGCGATCATGGTGATGACCCAGGAGGGACTGCGCTCGTTCAAGATGGGCTCGGCCACCGCCATGAGCTACATCCTCGCCATCTTCTTGATCATCATCTCGGCCATCAACTTCCTGGCCCTGCGCGAGAGGGACAAGAAATGACCCTGACCGAGCCCACGAACGACGAGCTCGCCCGCCCCGCGGAGCCGTCGGCTCCGACCCGGCGACGTCGGGCCTACAGCCAGGACCGCAACGGTCCGGTCTTCTGGGTCGGCATCGTCCTGCTCGCACTGGTCTTCGTGGTGCCGTTGCTGTGGATGTTCCTCACGTCCTTCCGCACGGTCGAGGACTCCCGGCGGATCCCGATGACCCTCATCCCGGACGAGTTCACGCTCCGGGCCTACCGGCTGCTGTTCGCCGACGAGCAGAACCCGGTGTTCCTGTGGGCGGCCAACTCCTTCATCGCGGCCGCAGCCCACGCACTGCTCGTGGTGCTGGTGGCCTCGATGGCCGCCTATCCCTTGGCCCGGATGCAGTTCCGGGGCAAGAACGCGTTGTTCGTGATCATCATCGCGACCCTGTTCGTGCCCGGCTTCATCTTCTTGATGCCGAACTACCTGATCATGGACCAGCTGGGGTGGCTGGACACCCTGATCGCCCTCATCGTGCCGGGCGCCGCCGGGGCGTTCGGGGTGTTCTTCCTCCGGCAGTTCTTCCTGGCGATCCCGCGGGAGCTGGAGGAGAGCGCGCTCATCGACGGGGCCAACACCTGGCAGATCTTCACGCGCATCGTGCTGCCCAACGCCAAGCCGGCCATGGTCACCTTGGGAGTGCTCGCCTTCCTGGGCAACTGGAACGACTTCGTCTGGCCCGTCTTCGTGCTGTTCTCACCCGAGCGGCTGACGCTGCCGGCGGGCCTGGCCACCCTCCAGGCCGCCTACAACATCGACTACCCCGTGGTGATGGCGGGCGCGTCTGTGGCGGCCCTGCCGGTGCTCATCCTGTTCGTCTTCGTCCAGCGCTACGTGATCGAAGGCGTAGCCACCAGCGGCCTGAAAGGCTGACCTGTCGCATGATCCCGAAACCGGAACACCCCCGTCCGCAGTTCTTCCGACCGGACTGGATCACCCTCAACGGCTCCTGGCAGTTCGAGGTCGACACCGCCGACAGCGGTCTCGAGCGAGGACTGCGGACCGCTGAGCTCGCGGACTCGATCCTGGTGCCGTTCGCGCCGGAGAGCGAAGCCTCGGGCGTCGGGAACACCGACTTCCTCGAGGCGGTCTGGTACCGCCGGACGGTCACCGTGCCGGCGGACTGGGCCGGGCGGCGGGTGATCCTGCACTTCGGCGCCGTCGACCACGACGCCACCGTCTGGGTGAACGACGTGGAGGTCGTCCGGCACCGGGGCGGGTTCACCTCCTTCGACGCCGACATCACCGCCGCCCTGGCTGTCGGTGCCGGTGTCGGGGGCGTCGGGGTCGGCGAGGCGACGATCGTGGTCCGGGCCCGGGACACCCGGCACGGACCGCAGGCCCGGGGCAAGCAGGCGCGGGAGTTCGCCAACCACGACTGCGTCTACACCCGGACCACCGGCATCTGGCAGACCGTCTGGCTGGAGGCCGTGCCCGAGGTGCACCTGCAACGCGGTGCGGTCACCCCCAACCTGGGTGACGGCTCCTTCGTCGTGGGTCTGCCCGTGACCCAGAACCGGCCGGGGTGGACGGCGACGGCGATCCTGGCCGACGCCGCCGGGGAGGTCGTCTCGGCCTCGACCCGGGTCGACCTGGACCGCGCGCCGTCGGTGACCCTCACGGTCCCCGCGGACCGGGTCCGGCCGTGGTCGACCGAGGATCCGCACCTCTACGACCTGACCCTCACCCTGACCGACGACACCGGTGCCGAGGTCGACCGGGTGCAGAGCTACACCGGACTGCGTTCGATCAGCATCGACGGCCTCGCCGTCAAGATCAACGGTCGACAGGTGTTCCAGCGGCTGGTGCTGGACCAGGGTTACTGGCCGGAGTCGCTGATGACCTCGCCGAGCGACGAGGCCCTGCGCGCCGACATCGAGCTGTCGCTGGCCGCCGGCTTCAACGGGGCCCGGCTGCACCAGAAGGTGTTCGAGGAGCGGTTCTACTTCCACGCCGATCGCCTCGGCTACCTGGTGTGGGCCGAGTTCGGCGACTGGGGCGCCAGCCTGGGTGGCATCGACACCGACCACCAGCAGCCGACCGCCAGCTTCGTCGCGCAGTGGCTGGACGTGCTGCGCCGCGACCGCAACCACCCCAGCATCATCGGCTGGTGCCCGCTGAACGAGACCCACCAGCGGCTGCACGACCGGATCACCCAGCTCGACGACGTCACCCAGGCGATGTTCTGGGCGACCCGGCTGGCCGACCCGTCCCGGCCGGTGCTGGACGCCAGCGGCTACTCCCACCGGGTCACCGAGACCGACGTCTGGGACAGCCACGACTACGAGCAGGATCCGGAGCGCTTCGCGGCGAACCAGGCCGGCCTGGCGAGCGGACGTCCGTACGCCAACCGGCACGACGGCGCGGAGATCTCGCAGCCGTACGCGGGCCAGCCCTACTTCGTCTCCGAGTTCGGCGGCATCTGGTGGAACCCGGACGCCCTGGACGCCGACGGTCGGGTGCGGACCGAGTCCTGGGGGTACGGCGACCGGGTGCGCGACGAGGAGGGCTTCCACGCCCGCTTCGAGGGCCTCACCGGCGTGCTGCTCGACGACCCGCAGATGTTCGGTTACTGCTACACCCAGCTGACCGACGTGTTCCAGGAGGAGAACGGGATCTACCGGTTCGACCGGTCCGACAAGCTGGACGTGGAGCGGGTCCGCAAGGCCCAGCAGCGCCCGGCCGCCTACGAGCTGTGAGGTAGGACGATGAAGGCGCTGATCCCGCTGCTGGGCCTGTTGCTGATCCTGTCCGCCTCACCACCGGCCGACGCCCGCGGGCCCGGCGAGACGTACCGGAACCCGATCAGCGCCTCCTTCGCCGACACCTTCGCCGACCCGGCGCTGATCCAGGGCAAGGACGGCTGGTGGTACGCGTACTCGACCGCCGACCCGCTCCGGGCCGGTGACGAGCCGGGCATCATGCACATCGCCCGGACGAAGGACTGGCGGACCTGGGACTACCTGGGCACCGTGTTCGACGACACGAACCGGCCGTCCTGGGCGACCGCGACCTCCGGGCTGTGGGCTCCCGACATCCGCTACGTCGGTGGTCGCTACGTGCTCTACTACACCGTCACCGACACCACGCTGAACGCCGGCGACGACTCTGCGATCGGGGTGGCCACCGCCCCCTCCCCGACCGGACCGTGGACCCCGGGAGACGCTCCGGTGGTGGCGCCTCGGCCTGCGGGGGGCGGCGGGTTCCTGTGGACCTTCGACCCGGCCGGCTTCACCGACGTCGACGGGCACTCCTACCTGTACTACGGCTCGTACTTCGGGGGGCTGTGGGTCACCCGGGTCAGCGAGGACGGGCTCCGGGCGACCGGGACACCGACCCAGGTGGCCATCGACAACCGCTACGAGGGCAGCTACGTGGTCCGCCACGACGGCTGGTACTACCTGATGGGTTCGGCGGCCAACTGCTGCGCCGGGCCGACCACCGGCTACTCCGTCTTCGCGGGTCGCTCGCGGTCGCCGCTGGGGCCGTTCGTGGACGCCGACGGCATCTCGCTGCTGGCCTCTGCCGTGGGCGGCACGACGGTGCTCACCCAGAACGGCAACGCCTGGGTGGGAGCCGGCCACCACGCGGTCGTGACCGACACCGCCGGTCAGACCTTCATCGCCTACCACGCCATCGACCGCTCCGACCCCTGGCTGAACGAGCCGTTCGGGATCAACCGCCGTCCGATGCTGCTGGACCGGCTGGACTGGATCGACGGCTGGCCCCGCACCAGGGCCGGAGCCGGACCCAGTGCCGGACGCCAGACCGTCCCGGTGAGCGGCTCGGCGCTCGGCATCACCGCTGCCGACCCGGCGGCCGGTGGCGTCTGGGGACTCACCCGCGGCCCCGACGACGCCCAGGCGGGAGCGACCGCGCGGGTGCGCGGCGTCGCCACCACCGTGCGACCGGCGCCCGCCGACCGCCTCCGGTTCCGGAGCGACCTGCGCGGTGACCGCGCCACCACGGTGGTGCTCGGTCGCGGCGCAGGTCAGCTGCGGGTGACCTTCGATCCGGTCGGGCAGCGGCTGACGCTACGCGCCGACCGGGGAGCAGCGGTGAGCACCAGAGTCCCGTTCGCCCGCGGCTGGCGGACCCTGCTGGTCACCGCCGACGGACCTCGGCTGAGCGCCCAGGTGAGCTCGTCGGATCTGGCCGATCCGGCGGCCGAGGTGGCCACCACCGTGCGCGGTTTCTCGGTGTCCAGGGCACCGGCGCAGGTGGTGGGCACTGACACGCTGCTGGACAACCTCTCGATCAGACCGCTGGCCCGACCGGTCACGGTGGCGGCTCCGGTGCCGACGGCGGGTCGTCAGCTGAGTGGCGACGAGTTCGACGGTCCGGCCCTGGCGGGCTGGGACGTGGTGCGGCCGGCCGACGACCTCGCGGTGTCCGGCGGACAGCTGCGCTGGCGTCTCACCTCCACCGACCTCACCGGGGGGAGCAACAACGCGACAGTGCTGTTGCGCCGCCCGCCGGCCGGTGACTGGATCGTGGAGACCAAGGTGCATCTCGACCTCGGGGTGGACACCGTCCGCAACTACCAGCAGGCCGGCCTGGTCGCCTACCGCGGCGACGACGACTTCGCCCGTCTCGGAGCGGTCGCCATCTGGAACACCCGGCAGACCGAGTTCGGCCGGGAGCTGGTGGCCACCGGCGACGGCCGGACCTCGTACGGCGGTGCGGTGATCGGCACCCCCGCCCCGACGGTGTGGCTGCGGCTCGCGCACACCACGAACCGGGCGGGGGAGCACCTCTTCCGGGCCGGCACCAGCCGGGACGGACGGGCGTGGACCTGGGGCGCCACCTGGACGTTCGCTCCGGGTGACACGCCGCGCATCGGTCTGGTCGCCCACGGCGGCGCGGAGCCGGCCGCGGAAGCGACATTCGACTACCTGCGGTTCTATCGTCTGGTGCCATGAGCTTCTCCACGGCGACGATGCCGTCCGCAGCCGGCGACCTGTCCCTGACCACCTACAGCTGGAGCGAGGTCGAGGATCCTCGCGGTGTGGTGCAGATCGCGCATGGCCTGGCCGAGCACGCGGGACGCTACGACCGGCTGGCCACCGCACTCAACGCCGCCGGCTACCTGGTGCGGGCCCACGACCACCGCGGCCACGGAGCGACCGGTGAGGCGGCCGACGCCCTGGGCTCGTTCGGCGCGGCCGGCTGGGACGGCCTGGTGGCCGATCTGGCCGCCGTCGGTCGGGCGGTCGCCGGCCGCGATCCCGGGCTGCCGCTGTTCCTGGTCGCTCACTCGATGGGGTCCTTCGCCGCCCAGCAGGCGATCGTCGACCACTCCGACGTCTGGGCCGGGGTGGCGCTGTCCGGCACCACGGCGATGGACCTGATGGCGCAGGGCCTGGCGGCGGGTGGGGGCGAGTCCAGCGGCGATCTCAGCGCGTTCAACGCCGGGTTCGTGCACCGGACGGGCTACGAGTGGCTCAGCCGCGACGAGGCCGAGGTCGACGCCTACGTCGCCGATCCCTGGTGCGGTTTCGAGGCCTCGCCGGACGTGATGCAGCAGATGTTCGGATCGGCGAGTCGGCTCGCCGAGGGTGCCGTGCTGGCCGGGATCCGCACGGACCTGCCGATCCTGATCGTCTCCGGCGACGCCGATCCGCTGGCCGGTGGCGGCGCGCTGGTGGAGACCGTCGGTCAGCGCTACCGGGAGGCTGGCCTCGACGACGTCACCGTCCGACTGTTCTCCCAGGCCCGGCACGAGATCTTCAACGAGACCAACCGTGACGAGATCACCACCCTCGTGATCGACTGGCTGGATGACCACACGGCCTGAGCTCGTCGGCGACCTCGGGATGGTCGCCAGCACCCACTGGATCGCCTCCGCCGTCGGGATGGGGGTGCTGGAGCGGGGCGGCAACGCCGCCGACGCGGCCGTCGCCGCCGGTTTCGCCCTGCAGGTGGTGGAGCCGCACCTCAACGGTCCGGGCGGCGACCTGCCGGTGCTGCTCTGGGATCCCGATGTGGCGGCCGTCCGGGTGATCTGCGGGCAGGGCGTGTCTCCGGCGGCCGCGACCCCCGCGGCCATGCGGCAGCGCGGGGTCGACGTCATCCCCGGTACGGGTCTGCTGGCCGCCGTGGTGCCGGGTGCCTTCGGCGGGTGGCTGACCCTGTTGGCGGGCTGGGGCACCTGGTCGCTGGCCGACGTGCTCGAACCCGCCATCGGACTGGCCGACCGCGGGCACCCGCTGCTGCCGACGGCGGCGACCACGGTGAACAGCTCGGCCGACCACTTCCGGAGCCGCTGGCCGACGTCGGCGGCGCTCTGGCTGGCCGAGGGACGACCCCGACGGGCGAACGAGCGGTTCCGGAACCCCACGCTGGCCGCCACCTACCGGCGGCTCGTGGCCGAGGCCGAAGCGGCCGGCCCCGA
This sequence comes from uncultured Actinomycetota bacterium, assembly GCA_963794405.1. GTDB lineage: Bacteria > Actinomycetota > Actinomycetes > Propionibacteriales > Propionibacteriaceae > Microlunatus. Next base: position 176,768 of record CAWCDP010000007.1, on the reverse strand, counting down.
CCGGGAGGAGCAGCTCGAGGCGGCCCGTCGAGCCTGGTACGAGGGGTTCGTCGCCGACGCCGTCGACCGGTTCGCCCGAGAGCCACGACGGGCTGCTGACCGGTCAGGACCTGGCCTCCTGGGCGGCGAGCGTCGAGGACCCGGTGACCGGCACCTACGGCGGTGTGACGGTGGCCAAGACCGGTCCCTGGGGGCAGGGGCCGGTGATGCTGCAGCAGCTCGCCCTGCTCGAGGCAGCGGGTCTGGCCGAGCTCGAGCCCGGCAGTGCGGAGTGGATCCACCTGATCACCGAGGCCAGCAAGCTGGCCTTCGCCGACCGCGACGCCTGGTACGGCGATCCGCGGGTGACCGACGTGCCGCTGACCACGCTGCTGTCCTCGGCGTACGCGTCGCAGCGCGCTCGCCTGATCACCGACACGGCCTCACCGGACCTCCGGCCGGGGTCACCTGAAGGGCGCGCGCCGGTCCTGCCGCCGTACCTGGTCGAGACGGCCGAGGGCTGGACCCCCGGCGGGGGCGAGCCGACCCTCGGTCCGCCCCGCGGTGACACCTGCCACCTCGACGTGGTGGACGCGAACGGGCTGATGATCTCCGCGACACCCAGCGGCGGCTGGTTGCAGTCGTCCCCGACCATCCCTGAGCTCGGCTTCTGCCTGGGCACCCGGGGACAGATGTTCGCCCTGACCGAGGGCCTGCCGAACACGCTGCGACCCGGGATGCGGCCGCGGACGACGCTGTCACCGTCGCTCGCCCTGCGCGACGGGGAGCCCTGGCTGGCCTTCGGCACCCCGGGCGGTGACAGCCAGGACCAGTGGTCGCTGCACGTGCTGCTGAACCTGCTGCACAGCGGCGACAACCTGCAGCAGGCCATCGACCGGCCGTCGTTCGACACCGCCGCGATGATCGACTCCTTCCATCCCCACGGTTTCCTCCAGGCGCACCTGCGGCTGGAGTCGCGGCACCCGGCCGAGGTCCGGGCGGCGCTCGCCGAGCGTGGGCACCGGCTGGACGTCACGGGGGACTGGTCGCTGGGTCGGGTCAGTGCCGTGGCGCGGGAGGGCGGCTGGCTCAAGGCCGGTGCGAACTCCCGGGGCGCGCAGGGCTACGCGGTCGGTCGCTGACGTTCTCCGCGGCCGGCCGTTCCGCGACGAACGGCCGGCCACCGGGGCCGGTCGATCGGTGCCAGACTGCGCCCATGCGCGAGGAGTTCGAGTTCTTCCGAGTCGACGACCTGCCGTGGCAGCGCGACGGCGCCGTCGAGCAACGGGTGCTGAGCCGCGGTGAGGACGGGGTGACCCTGACCCGGATCGCGCGCTGGCCGGCGGGTCACGACACCTCCGCCGGTGGGGTCGTGCGGCACCAGTTCCACGAGGAGGTCTACCTGCTGGAGGGGTCCCTCACCGACCTGAGCCTGGCCCAGACCTTCGGCCCCGGTTGGTACGCCTCGCGCCGTCCGGGCATGCCCCACGGCCCCTACCGCACCGACGACGGTTGCGTGATGCTCGAGATCCGGACCACCGACGCCTGGTGATCGCCGGCGACCGGTGAGCCCAACGCCCTCGCGGACCGGCCGGCCGCCGTTTATCGACCGCGCATACTGAGTCGGTGGCGTCCTCTCCCAAGCCGACCAAGACCTGCGTGGTCTGCGGCCGCACGATCGAGTGGCGCAAGAAGTGGGAGCGCGACTGGGACCAGGTGCGCTACTGCTCGGCGGGCTGCCGCCGCCATGGCCTCACCCCCGAGGACGAGCGGCTGGAGCGGGCCATCATCGACCTCCTCGCCGAGCGTCGCTCCGGGGCCACCATCTGCCCCTCCGAGGTGGCTCGCGGGATGAGCACCGACGACGACTGGCGGACGCTGATGGAACCCGTCCGTCGTGCCGCCCGGCGGCTGGTGACGGCCGGCCGGATCGAGATCACCCAGGGCGGTCACGTGGTCGACCCGTCGACGGCCAAGGGCCCGATCCGGCTCCGTCTGGTCGGCTGATGGGGCCGGGTCGGCTGATCTCAGCCGCCCCCGGCGAGCACCTGACCCGGAGCGAGCACCTGACCCGGAGCGAGCACCTGGCCCGGGGCGAGCTCCCGGTCTGCAGTGAGCACGCGGGTCAGGAACGCCAGCATGGTGGTGATCAACACGGTGCGCGAGTCGGCCCGCCGGTACTCGTGGCCCTCGCCGTCCAGCTGCAGGTACTCGACCGGCCGCCCGAGATCACGCAGCGCCGCCACCATCTGGTGCGCCTCGCCGATGGGGACGTTGGTGTCGTGCTCACCGTGCACGACGAGCAGCGGCACGTCGATGTTCTCGGCCCGGTGCAGCGGGGAGATCGCCGCGAGCAGCCCGGCGTCGGCGACCGGGTCCCCGTACTTGCTGACCGCCGCGGCCGCGATCCACGGTTCGGTGTCGGCGTAGAAGGTGTGCAGGTCCGACATCCCGCAGATGTCCACACCGGCAGCGAAGTAGCCGGGATAGAAGGCCAGGCCGGCCAGGGTGAGGTAGCCCCCGTACGAGCGACCGGTGATCGCGATCGCGCTCTGCTCGGCGACCCCGAGGCGGACCAGCTCGTCGGCACTGGTGATCACGTCCTCGAACGCATCCCGTCGACCGTGCACGTCGTCGGCGTGCACGAAGGCGCGACCGAAGCCGGAGGAGCCGCGGATGTTCGGCGCCAGCACGGCGATGCCCGCGGCCACCATCGCCTGGTGCTGCGGGGAGAACACCGGCCGCTCCTGCGCCTCGGGTCCACCGTGCAGCGACAGCATCGCCGGTCCGGGCCCGCTGCGGCCCGGCACCCGGTAGAGCCAGGCCGTGAGCTCGAGCCCGTCGTGGGCGGGGTAGCGGATCAGCTCCGGCTCGACCAGGTCGTGCGGGGCCCGGAACGGCACCGCCCCGACCCTGGTCCACCGCAGCGTCCGGGTGCTCAGGCACCACAGCTCGCGGGGTCGGTGCGGACCCTCGACGCTCAGGATCACCCGGCGGCCGTCGCGGCTCAGCAGGGCGCCGGACGCGACGGTGCCGGGCATCCCGGGCAGGTACCGGCCGACTCCGGTGACGGTGTCGAACAGCTCCAGCTCGCTCCGCCCGGCCACGTTCCAGACCAGCAGCAGCTGGCGCCCGGCGTCGTCGGCGTCCAGGCTCTCCAGCTCGGCGTCCTCCCGGGCCGCCAGCACCCCCGACACCCCGCGCCAGCCCTCGACGCCGAGGGGGACCGCGACGAGCTGACGCCGGGGGAGCCCGGCGTCGGTGCAGACGTAGGCGACCAGCGGTGACACGTCGCCGGCTGGGGCGGGACGGATGATGGCCACGTCGGTCGAGCCGGCCGCCGGATAGGGCAGCAGCGGGTGGTCGAGGTCGGCGACCCGGTCCACCACCACGCAGAACTGCTTGCCCCGCTGCCCGTCCTTGAGGATGACCAGGTGCTCGTCGACCGACAGGTCGAGCACGCCGAGCAGGTCACCGACGGCCAGCGGATGCAGCTCGCCGGTCGTCGGGTCGGCCAGGAAGCAGTGCGAGCGACCGTCGCCCTCGTAGTCGGGGATGATCACCGTGACCCGATGACCGCTGCGGGTCCAGGGACCCAGCTCGGCGTGCTGATCGACCGAACCGGCGATCCGTCGGGCGTCCCGGCCGTCGGGCCGCACCACCCAGACCTGGGTCCGGACGCCGCCGTCGGTGGCCACCGCACAGGCCAGCCAGGCACCGTCGGCGGACCAGCTGACCGAGACGACCGGGTCCTCGGTGAGCGTGATCAAGGTCGGTCGGTCGACGCTGCCGTCCATCCGCAGGTCGGAGACGAACACCTGCGGACTGCCGTGACGGTCGCTGAGGAAGGCCAGCTGCTCGGCGTGCGGACTCAGGGTGGGTCCCCAGCTGCCCCACGCCCGCACGAGCTCCGCACCGAGGTCCGCGGCGGCCGACCGCGGGTCCGTGCCCCCGCGGGTCGGCCTAGATGCCATGGTGCTGCAGCCACATCTCCAGCAGGGCGAGCTGCCACAGGGCGTTGGAGCCCAGCGTCGTCCGCGTCGTGTTCGGGTCGGCCAGCAACCGGTCGACCAGGGCGGGGTTGAACAGCCCGCGGTCCCGGGCGGCGGAGTCGGTCAGCGCGGTCCGCACCCGGTCGAGATAGGGACCCTCGAGCTGGCGGATGGCCGGCACCGGGAAGTAGCCCTTGGTCCGGTCGATCACCTCGTCCGGCACGACACCGCGGGCGGCCCGCTTCAGCACGCCCTTGCCCCCGTCGGACAGCTTCAGTCCCGGCGGGATCGTGCCGGCCAGCTCGACCAGCTCGTGGTCCAGGAACGGCACCCGGGCCTCCAGGCCGGCGGCCATGGTCATGTTGTCGACCCGCTTCACCGGGTCGTCGACCAGCATGATCGTGGTGTCGTTGCGCAGCGCGGCGTCCACCGACGTCTCCGCCCCGACCCGTCCGAACCGGTCGGTGATGAAGGCGGACGGCTCGTCGACCGAGGCCATCCACTCCGGGTTCAGGACCTCGCCCAGGGCGGCCCAGCGGCGGTCGAAGAAGACCGACGAGTACGCCTCCACGGCGTCCGCGCGCGGCACCGAGGCCAGTGGCGGATACCAGTCGTAGCCGCCGAGCACCTCGTCGGCTCCCTGCCCGGACTGCACCACCTTGACGTGTCGGGAGACCTCCTGACTGAGCAGGTAGAACGCCACGCAGTCGTGGCTGACCATCGGCTCGCTCATCGCCCCGATCGCGGCGTCGATGCCGGGCAGCAGCCGGTCCGAGGGGATCGGGATCTTGTGGTGGTCGGTGCCGAAGCGCTCCGCCACCAGCGTCGAGTACTCGAACTCGTCCCCGGACTCCCCGCCGGCGGACTCGAACCCGATGCTGAAGGTCTTCAGGTCGTGCTGACCGGCCTCGGCGAGCAGGGCCACCACCAGGCTGGAGTCGATGCCACCCGAGAGCAGCACCCCGACCGGGACGTCGGCCACCATCCGGCGGTCGACGGCGGTCCGCAGCGAGGACAGCAGCGCCTCCTCCCAGTCCCGGTCACTCCAGTCGGCCCTGTCGGGGTCGCGGGAGAAGTCGGGCTCCCAGTAGAGCCAGTCGCTGCCGACGGTCCCGTCCGCCTCGATCACCCGTACGGTCGCGGGCGGCAGCTTGGTGACCCCGGTCAGGATCGTCCGCGGCGCCGGCACCACCGAGTGGAACGTCATGTAGTACGACAGGGCCGTCATGTCCACCGAGGTGTCCACGCCGCCGGCGGCGAGCAGCGCCGGCAGGCTGGAGGCGAAGCGCAGCCGGTCCCGGGTGTGGTCGAGGTAGAGCGGCTTGATCCCCAGCCGATCCCGACCCAGGACCAGCCGCCCGCTCACGTGCTCGTAGATCGCGAAGGCGAACATCCCGAGGAAGTGCTCGACGCAGGACAGTCCCCAGTGCGCGTACGCCTTGCCGATCACCTCGGTGTCGGAGGTGGAGAAGAACCGGAAGCCCGCTCCCTCCAGCTCGGACCGCAGCTGCTGGTAGTTGTAGATGCAGCCGTTGAAGACGACGCTCAGACCGAGCGGCGAGTCGACCATCGGCTGGGACCCGGCCACGCTCAGGTCGATGATCGACAGCCGGCGATGGCCCAGGGCCACCGGGCCACGGGCCCAGATGCCCGAACCGTCCGGGCCCCGTGCCTCCTGGCAGTCGTTCATCCGCTCACAGGCGGCGACGTCAGCCGTACGACCGTCGAACCTGATCTCTCCGGCGAGTCCGCACACGGTGCTTTCCCTTCACTCGTTGATGATCCAGGTGTCTTTCGCGCCGCCGCCCCGGGACGAGTTGACGACCAGACTGCCTTCGGGGGCGACCCGGGTGAGTCCCAGCGGCGCGAGCTCGCAATCGCCCGGCGCCGTTCCGCGAAGGTACACGAAAGCGCGCAGATCCACGTGCCGGGGCTGCAGCACACCGTCGTCGAAGGTGGGGTGTGAGGACAGCGCCACGACCTCCTGGGCCACCCAGCCGGCCGGGTCGGCGGCGATCTCGGCCCGCCGGTGCGCGACCGCCGACGCCGAGGCGTCCGGTCCGATCAGCACGCCCTGACCCCCGTGGCCGTCGACCGGCTTGGTGACCAGCTCGCCGACCCGCTCCAGCACGATCCGTCGCTCGGTCTCGTCGGAGGTCCGGTAGGTCGGCACCGACTCCAGCAGCGGTCGCTCCTGCAGGTAGTAGGCGATCAGCTCGGGCACGTAGCAGTACATGGCCTTGTCGTCGGCCACGCCGTTGCCCGGGGCGTTGGCCAGCACCACGTCCCCGGCGACGGCGACCTCGAACACCTCGGCGCCGATGGCGCGGCCCTCGCCGTCGGTCACGTCCACCAGCTCGTCATCGAGTCGCAGGTAGAGCGCGCCGATCACCTCGTCACTGACCCGGTGCCGCACCCGCCCGTCCCGGACGTCCAGATCGTCGGCGGTGACCAGCAGCAGACCGCCCCGCTCGGCCAGCAGCCGGTGCTCGAACCAGGCGGAGGCGTGCGGTCCGGTCGAGAACACGGCCGCGGCGGTGCCGGGTCTGGCGTGTCGCAGCAGGGTGGCGCGGATCCGCGGCAGGGCGTCCGCCGGCTTCAGCAGGCCCGCGGGCCGGGGGAGGTCCGGCAGGACCGCGTCCAGCAGGTCCCGGATCGCGATCGCGTACGCAGCACCGCTCGGGTTGCGGACGTTGTCCTCCAGCACCCGCCAGCCGCCGAACTCGTTGCGGACCAGGTCGAAGCCCATGATCGGCGCCCGTACGGTGCCGGCCGGCAGCCTGGTGGCCTCCGGTCTCCAGCCGAGCGACCCGACCACCCGGTCGGTGGGGAGCACCCCGTCGGCCACCACCCGCTGGTCGCCGTACACGTCGGCCAGGAACGACTCGATCGCCCGGGCCCGCTGGATCAGGCCGACCCGCAGACTCTCCCACTCGTGCGGACTCAGCGCCCGCGGCATCAGGTCGACCGCGAACCGTCGCTTCTCCTGCTCGACGCCGAAGGTGAGGTCGTGCTCGTCGGTCCAGGCGTCGCGGCGCTCCTCCGCCTGCCGCCAGCCTTCGGAACCGATCGTGCGGAAGTGCTCGATGATGTCGTGGTAGACCGGCCGCGGCCGATGACCGAGCCCGACCGCCTCGTCACCGGCGCGCGGACGGTAGGTCCGCAGCTCCGGCACCTCGGCCGGCAGCCCCTCCGGTGGTCCCTGGGTCTCGTTGACGACCAGCTCGACCACGTCATCCAGCTCGCCACGCTCGGCCATGGCGGCCCGCTGCCGGTCGGCCGAGTTGCCCCGGGCCAGGGCGGTGGCGACCAGCTGCTCGACCTCGTCGTAGTCGTCCAGCTCGATCAGGAACGGTCGGAGCCGCTCCAGCAGCCCCCGGACGGCCTGGGCGGCCGGGATCGGTCGGGGGTGGCGGCTGTCGTCGAGCAGCTCGCTGGTCATCCCGCCGCGGGCGGCCCGCCAGATCGCCGCCCGGTGGATCGGGGCGGGGAACGGGACGAACGGCTTGGCTTCGGCGATCTCGTGCTCGGCCGAGCGCACCAGAGCCCGGAACAGCCCGGCGATCAGGATCGCGTCGTCCACGATCGGGCAGGCGTCGCAGACCCGGAGCTCCAGGGTCGGGGCGTGGGCCGAGGGCCGGACGTCGAAGTAGGCCATCTTCCGGTCGGCGATCACCCCGCTGGTGATCAGGTCGTCGAGCAGCTCGTCGTACTCCTCGGCCGACTCGATCCGACCGGTCGTGCCCGCGCTGGGCCAGCGTTGCCAGATGATCGTGCGGATGCTCGAGTAGCCGGTGTCCTGCCCGTTCCAGAACGGGGAGCTCGCCGACAGGGCCAGCAGGATCGGCAGGTGCCGGGCCACCCGCTGCATGATCTGGACCGCCAGGTCGCGGTTGGACACCCCGACGTGGATCTGCAGGCCGCAGATGAGCTGCTCGTCGACCAGCAGCCGGTACTGCTCCTGCATCCGGCCGTAGCGACCGGTCGCAGTGAGCTCGAAGTCGGCGAACACCGACCTGGGTGCGGTGCCGGCGGAGGCGATGCCGAGTCCCTCGGCGGCGGCGACCTCGGCCAGCCCCCGGCGCAGCCGGACCAGCTCGCTCCGCAGCTCGCCCAGACCGGACACGACGTCGGTGTTGGTCTCGACGGTGGTGCGTTGGATCTCGGCGGAGTAGTTGTCGCCCGGCAACCGGGACAGCACCTGCGGTGCCCGGGCCGACAGGCTCCAGCTCTCGAGGTCGATCAGGTGCAGCTCTTCCTCGGCACCCAGCGTCAGCTCTGCGCTCACCGTCGACAATCTAATCCCGCGGTCGTTACACGCTCGACGCAATCCCGCGGTCGTCACCGCCCGACACGGCGCTGGTGCCGTACGATCCCGAGCGTGACGAGAGCCTTCTCCGCGACCGGACTCGCTCTGGTCGCCGTCTTCGTCGGGATCATCGCCGCGCTCGGGCTGGTCCCCGCGATCGCCGTCCCCGGCACGGCCGTCCCGATCACCCTGCAGACCCTCGGGGTGATGCTCGCGGGTTCCGTGCTCGGTCGCTGGCGCGGCACCGCGGCTGTGCTCGTCTTCCTCCTGCTGGTGGCCATGGGGCTGCCGCTGCTGGCCGGCGGGCGGGGCGGGCTGGGGGTCTTCTTCGGCCCGAGCGTCGGCTTCCTGGTCGGCTTCCCGGTGGCGGCGTTCATCATCGGCTGGCTGACCGAGCGCTTCGACGCGGCGGCGTCGCTGCCCAAGATGATCGTGGTCAACATCCTCGGCGGCATCGTCGTGCTGTACGCGTTCGGCATCGCGGGGATGGCGCTCGTGCTGCACCTGAGCCTGCCGCAGGCCGCCACCGCGGCCCTGGTGTTCCTGCCCGGAGACCTCGTCAAGGCCGTCCTGGCCGCGGTGATCGCCCGCGGTGTGCACCGGGCGCTGCCCGGTCTGCTGCCGCCGGTCTCGCGAGCCGATCGGGAGCCGGTCGGGGTGTGATCACTCCCGCGGTGCTCCGGGCGGCGTACGCGGCCGGGGAGAGCATCCGGCTGGCCACCTCCGGCACCTCCGGTCGGCCGCGCCGGGTGCTGCGGACCGCGGCCTCCTGGGTCGACTCCTTCCCGGTGGTGGCCGGGTTGTGCGCGTTGGACGGCGCCAGCCGGGCCTGGGTCCCGGGGCCGGCGACGGCGAGCATGAACACGTACGCGATCTGCCTGGCCGACCACGTCGGGGCCGACCTGGTTGACGATCCCCAGCTGGCGAGCCACGCGTTCTGCACCCCGTCCGCGTTGTCCGTCCTGCTGGACGACACCGGTGACCAGGGTCCGCTCGTGGTCGTGGTGGCGGGGGACCGGCTCTCGTCCGGGCTGGCCGCCCGGGCCGAGGCGGCGGGTCACACCGTGCACCACTACTACGGCGCGGCCCAGCTGTCGTTCGTCGGCTGGGGACGTGACGCCGACGACCTGCGGTTGTTCCCCGAGGTGCGCGCCGAGGCGCGCGACGGGGAGCTGTGGGTGAGCTCGCCCTGGCTCTGCTCGGGTGAGGAGGGTGTGCCCCCGGTGCTGCGCACCGCGACCCGGGACGGACGGGTCTGGATGAGCGTGGGCGATCGCGGCTCGGTGTCCGCCGGCGGTCGGCTCCGGGTCGACGGCCGTCCGGATGCGGTCACCACCGGTGGGGCCACAGTGGTCCTGTCCGACGTGGAGGCGGCGTTGCGACCGTACGCGGGCGGCGAGGTCGTGGTGGTGGGCCGGCCGCATCCGCGACTGGGGCAGGTGCTGGTGGCGGTCTGCACGGACCCGGGCGACGCCACCGCTCTGCCGGCCGTCGCCCGGCGCCTGCTGCCGGTCAGTCATCGCCCGCGCCGCTGGTCGGTGCGCGAGGCGCTTCCCGGTCACGGTGACGGGGAAGGTGGACCGGGCAAGGCTCGCTCCATGAGGGTCCGGCCGCGGCTGCGCCCGCGATGACGCCCCAGATGACGCCCCCGATGAACTCCGTGGCGATCGTCGCGGCGCGGCGGACCCCGATCGGCACCGCCGGACACGGGCTGGCCGCGCTGACGGCGGCGGACCTGGCGGCCGCGGTGCTGCCGCCGGTGCTCGCCGACGCCGGACTGACGGCCGACGAGGTGACCGAGGTGGTGCTGGGCAACTGCACCGGACCGGGCGGTGACCTGGCCCGCTTCGCCGCTCTGCAGGCCGGGCTGGGCATCGGCGTCCCCGGGCTGACGGTCGACCGGCAGTGCGGCAGCGGGCTGGCGGCGGTGGTCGTCGGCGCCGCTCTGGTCGAGGACGGCCGCGCCGTGCTCGCCGGCGGGGTGGAGTCGGCGTCCACCTCGGTCCGGCCCGAGCGTGCCGCCTTCGCGCCGCGGGAGCTGGGGGATCCGGAGATGGGGGCCGCGGCGGACCAGGTGGCGGCCCGGGCGGGGATCGGCCGGGACCGCCAAGAGGCGTACGCGCTGCGCTCCCACCAGCGGGCGGTGGCGGCCGCCGGGCGGGGGGTCTTCGACGCCGAGCTCGTGCCGGTGGGCGGTCTGACCGCCGACGAGCGACCGCGGGCCGGGCTGACCCGCGAGCGACTCGCGCGGATGCGACCGATCTTCTCCGCCGCGGGCACGGCCACCGCCGGCACCTCGTGCGGGATCAACGACGGGGCGGCGGTGGTGGCGCTGGTGAGCGAGGCGGACCGGGTGCGGCGGGGTCTGCCCGGACTCCGGATCCTGTCGACGGCCACCGTCGGGGTGTCACCGCAGACGCCCGGCCTCGGCATCGTGCCGGCCGTCCGGATGGCCCTCGACCGCGCTGGGGTGACGCTGGCCCACCTCGCGGTGATCGAGCTCAACGAGGCGTTCGCCGGACAGGTGCTGGCGTGCTGCGACGAGCTCCAGCTGGACCCGTGCCGGGTCTGTGTCGAGGGCGGGGCGATCGCGCTCGGACACCCGTGGGGTGCGTCCGGGGCGGTGCTGGCCGTGCGGCTGTTCGGTCAGCTGGTGCGGGCCGGACGGGTCGGCGAGCTGGGCTTGGCGGCGATCGCCGTGGGCGGCGGCCAGGGGGTCGCGATGGTGGTGGAATCGTGCCGCTGATCACCGTCGACGGTGTCAGCCACACCTACGCCGCCCAGCGCCGCCCCGTCCTGCACGACGTCACGGTCGAGCTCAGCGAGCACCGGATCGGGGTCATCGGTGCCAACGGCTCCGGCAAGTCCACGTTCGCGCGACTGCTGAACGGTCTGGTCGTCCCCGACCGCGGGACCGTCACCGTGGACGGGCACGACACCAAGCGCCACGGCAAGCAGGTGCGCCGGCTGGTCGGGTTCTGCTTCACCGACCCCGACGCGCAGATCGTGATGCCCACGGTGGCCGAGGACGTCGCCTTCAGCCTGCGCCGGCGCGACCTGCGGGGGCAGGCGCTGGACGGTCGAGTGAGCGATGCGCTCACCCGGTTCGGTCTGGCCGGGCACGCCGACCACCCGGCCCACCTGTTGTCCGGGGGCCAGAAGCAGCTGCTGGCCCTGGCCTCGGTGCTGGTCACCGAGCCGGCGCTGCTCGTGCTGGACGAGCCGACCACCCTGCTCGATCTGCGCAACGCGGCCCTGATCGCCGATCTGGTGGCCGGGCTCGACGAGCAGGTGGTGCTGCTCACCCACCACCTCGAGCTGCTGGCCGGGTTCGACCGGGTGCTGGTCTTCGACGAGGGCCGGCTGGTGGCCGACACGGCACCGGCGGCAGCCGTCGAGCACTACCGCTGGCTGATGCGGGCGGGCCGGTGAGCCTGCTCGGGCTGTACGTGCCGGGTGGTTCGATCCTGCACCGGGCCCCCGCCGGCGCAAAGGTGCTGGGCCTGGTCGGACTGGCGCTGCTGAGTCAGCTGCTGGCGGAGTGGTGGCAGCGGTGCCTGCTCCTGTGCGCCGTGCTGCTGCTCTATCCGCTGGCCCGGATCGGTCTCGGCTTCGCCCTGCGCCAGCTGCGGTCGCTGTGGTGGGTGCTGGCCGCTATCGCGGTCGCCCAGCTGCTGCTCGCGGACTGGCGGCTCGCGGTGTCGGTCACGGTGACGATCCTGCTGCTGGTGCTCGCCGCGGGACTCGTCACCCTGACCACCACGACCACCGCCCTGAGCGGCGTGGTGGTCGCCGCACTCGGTCCCTTCCGCCGGTTCGGGGTCGCGCCCGAGCGGGTCGGTCTGCTGCTGGCCCTGAGCATCCGAGCGATCCCCGTGGTGCTGGGCCTGGCCGAGCAGCTCCGGGACGCCCAGCGAGCCCGCGGCCTGCCGTCGAGTCCGCGGGCGTTCGCCGTGCCGCTGCTGGTCCGTGCCCTGCGGCACGCCCAGCAGCTGGGCGACGCGTTGATCGCTCGCGGTCTGGATGACTGAGCGGCGTCGAACGGCCGGCCGCACCCCGGCTGCGGGAGGTCGGCGTCACCGACGAGAGGTCGGGACCACCACACCGGCCGAACCGCCGCCCCGCCGGACCGGCTCGGCGGCCGCGAGCACGTACCCGCCCGGGCGGAACTCCAGCGCCGCCACCGCGCCGATCTCGGCCGCGGAGGTGAACGCGTCGCCGCTCTTCACCAGCGTGTAGCCGCGCGCGGTCAGCGCGTCACCGTACCGGTCGATGAACGCCGGCTCCGCCGTCACCGTGGCCGCGTTGCGGTGCGAGGCCCGCGGTGCGGCGACGGCCTCGGGCAGGGTCATGCCGAGGTCGATCCGGTTGACCAGGGTCTGCAGCACGGTGGTGATGATGGTCGAGCCGCCCGGCGACCCGACGGCGTACACGGGCTCGCCGCGGCCGTCCAGCACGATGGTCGGCGACATCGACGAGCGGGGCCGCTTGCCGCCCTGGATCCGGTTGGGGTCGGTGGCCACGTACGCAGCGGTGAAGTCGGTGAGCTCGTTGTTGAGCAGGAAGCCACGACCGGGCACCACGATGCCGGAGCCGCCGGTCTGCTCGATGGTCAGCGTGTAGGAGACGACGTTGCCCCAGCGGTCGGAGGTGACCAGGTGGGTCGTCGACTTCCCCTGGTCCGACGCCGGTGACACCCCGGCGGTCCGGCAGCCGCGGGCGAACAGGTCGCCCTTCGCGGTCGGGGTGACCAGCGCCTGCTGACGAGGGATCTGACAGGCCCGGCCGTCGGCGAAACGCTGCGACAGCAGGGTCTGCGTCGGCACGTCGGCGAAGGCGGGGTCGCCGACGTAGGCGGCCCGGTCGGCGAAGGCCAGGGCCGAGGCGTCCAGGTAGTAGTGCAGGGCCCGGGGGGTGGACATCCGGCTCAGGTTCTGGGTGTCCAGGATGTTCAGGGCCTCACCGACAGTGGTGCCGCCCGAGGACGAGGGCGCCATCCCGTAGACGTTCAGGTTGCGGTAGCGCACGGCGGTCGGCGCCTGGTCGAGGGCTCGGTACGTCGCCAGATCCGACGCCGTCAGGTAGCCGGGCCAGACCGGCAGGGTCGCGCCGGGGTCCTTGGGCGGCTGCTGCACGGTGCGGACGATCTCGTCGGCGATCGGCCCGCGGTACATCACCCGCGCGCCGCCCCGGGCGATCGCGGTGTAGGTGTCGGCGAGCTCGGGGTTGCGGAAGATCGATCCGACCTCGGGTGCGGCCCCGCCCGGCAGGAAGAGCTGCGCCGTGGGGGTGATCTGCGCGAACCGCGTCTGGTTCTGCACGGTCTGGTCGCGGAAGGTCTGGTCCACCTCGAAGCCGCGGGTGGCGATCTGGATCGCCGGCTGCAGGTCGGCGGCCAGGGACCTGCGCCCCCACCGCTGCAGGGCCCGCTCCCAGGTGGCCGGCGTCCCCGGCACCCCGACGGACTTGCCGCTGGTGACCAGCTGGTCGAACGGGTAGGGCTGCCCGGTCGCCGGATCGGTGAAGGCCGTCTCGGGCATGCTCTGCGCAGCGGTCTCGCGACCGTCGATGGTCTGCACCCGACGGGTCCTGGCGTCGTAGTAGACGAAGTAGCCGCCACCGCCGATACCGGCGGAGTAGGGCTCGGTGACACCGAGCGCGGCGGCGGTGGCCACCGCCGCGTCCACCGCGTTGCCGCCGTCCCGCAGCACCCGCAGCCCGGCCGCGGTCGCCTCCGGGTCCACGCTGGCCACCGCGCCGCCCCACCCGTACGCCGTCGGGTTCTTCTTCGTCACCCGCTGCTCGGTGCTGGGGCTCGCCCCGGCGGAGGTCGGGGACACACCGACCAGCAGCGTGCCGGCGAGGGCCAGACCGAGCAGGGCGGCGCCTGCCCGCAAGGACCGTCGAGCCATGGGGGAGCTCCTCGGGTGGGGGATGCCCTTCCTACCCCACGTGTCGCCCTGGGTCCAGGTCGGACCCGCCCCGGATGCTCAGATCGGCTGTCAGATGCTCAGATCGGCGCTGTGCAGGAGGTCCAGGGCCTCGGGCTCGCCGACCAGGTCGACGACGGCGGCACCGGTGCGGCCGCTGGCGAAGAGCATCAGCTCACTGGGTCGACCGACCACCGTGACGATCGTCGCGCCGGAGACGGCCCGGATGGCGTCCGGCTCGTACTGGTCCGCTGTCCCGGCGCGCTCCAGGACCACCCCGACCTGAGCCCGGCGGAAGAAGGCACGGCCCAGGAGCTTGAGCCGCCGCCACATCCAGTCCTCGATCTCGGCGTCCAGCTCGCGGGCGGCCTCGGGTTGCTCGCCGGCGCGCCGGACGTCCTCGTGGTGCACGAAGTACTCGGTGGTGTTGGCCGGCTCGTCCACCCCGGGCAGCGCGAACACCGAGAACCGGGCCGGGCCGTTGCGGATCCGGTCCACCAGCTCGGCGAACTCCCACCGCTGCTTCACCTCGGCCATCCGCCGGTCCAGCAGTCCGGACAGCGGCTTGGCCACCATGCCGGAGACGCCGATGGGGTCGGTCTCCCGGATCCACAGGTGTGCGGCGAGGTCGTGGGTCACCCAGCCCTCGCACAGGGTCGGGGCGTCGGGGCCGCGGTCATCGAAGAGGTCGCACAGAGCGGCACGCTCCGACTTGGCAAAGGTCACGAGGAGCCATGCTAGACGGGTCCGCCCATTCGGACCCGATCGCGGCGGGGTCCGGCCGCGCGGAGACCACCGGACCTCAGGCGAGGACGCGGCTCAGCGTGCCGAAGTGACGGCCGGCGTGGATCATCTTCGGCAGCTCCTTGGCCAGACCCTCGGCGGTCCGGCCATGAGGCTGGTTGACGTGTCCGAGGGTGATGTCGGTCCGACGCGCCTTCTTCAGGTTGGCCACGACCTCCTTGGTGCTGGCCGTGGCCCCGGCGTCGGCGTTGATGCTGAAGGAGACGACCCGCAGGCCGAGTCGATGCGCGATGGCGACGCCGACGTCGTCAGCCCAGGCGGTGCCGGGTCGGTACCACCTCGGTGCTCGTCCCGTCAGCTCGGCCACCGCGTGCAGACCACGCATGATCTCGTCGTACGCCTCGCCAGGACCCGTTGTGCCCTTGATGCCGTACGCCGACTGGCCGGCGACCGTGAGGGGGCGGTGCCGCCACCCGTGGTTGCCGAGCTCGAAGAGGGGGTCCTCGGCGAGGTCGGCGGCGACGTGCGGGTGGGCCTCGATCCACCGCGAGTTCAGGAACAGGGTCGCGGGGACGTTCCGTTTCCGCAGGGTGGCGATGACCGCCTTGTCGTAGCCGCTGCCCCGGGAGCCGCCGCAGGCGTCGAAGGTCAGGGCGACGCGCTCTCTGCCGCGGCGGACCATGCCAGGGAGGAACATGCCGAATCGACCCGGCCGGCGGCCTGCGAACTCGTCGATGATCTCGGCCCGGGTCGGCAGCCGTGCGCCGGCCGACACGGCCGGTCCCGCCGCCGTGGCGGGGACCGCTGCCACTCCAGCGAGAACGAGACCGGCGGTGGTGGTGAGAAAACCCCGTCGGGACAGGGCACCGACCTCGCCTGGGGGACCACCTGTCACCGTGCACCTCGCTGTCGTCTCGACCCGACCGCGACCACGGGTGGGCGGGAGGATCGTAAGCGCCGCTCCGACGTCTTGGCCAGGGTCACGGATCGTGGCAGCCGCCGTCTGCGGCCGCCACGATCGGAATTCCCGGCACGGACCCGCTCCGGGATCGGGAACAATGAACGCCGTGACTCCTCCTGACGCGCACGTGACCGCCCTCGACCCCGGGGTGGCCGCTCTGCTCAAGCGCGACGCCGCCGGTCTGGTGGCCGCCGTGGTGCAGCAGTGGGACACCCTCGAGGTGCTGATGGTCGGCTGGATGGACGACGAGGCGCTGCACCGCACGCTCACGACCGGCCGGGCCACCTACTGGTCCCGTTCCCGCGGGGAGTACTGGGTCAAGGGGGAGACCAGCGGCCACCGGCAGTGGGTCCGTGAGGTGCGGCTGGACTGTGACGGCGACACCCTGCTGGTCGCCGTCGACCAGGAGGGCGCGGCCTGCCACACCGGCGACCGCACCTGCTTCGACGCCCGCGTCCTGCTCCCGGCGGAGGTCGGTCGATGACCAGCGCGATCCCCACCGGCGTGATCGAGCCCACGCTGCAGGAGTTCCGCGACCTGGCGCCGGACCGCCGGGTCATCTCCGTCCGCCGCCGGCTGCTGCTGGACACCGAGACCGCGACCGGGCTCTACCGCAAGCTGGCCGGCAACCGGCCGGGCACCTTCCTGCTGGAGTCGGCCGAGCAGGGCGTGTGGTCGCGCTACTCCTTCATCGGCGTCAACGCCGTCGCGACCCTGACCGAGGTCGACGGGGCAGCCACCTGGACCGGCCGGGTCCCGACCGGGATGCCGAGCGGGGGCGACCCGCTGGCCGCGGTCGCGGAGACCCTGCAGCGCCTGCACACACCGCGGGACCCCGACCTGCCGCCGTTCACCTCCGGCCTGGTCGGCTACCTGGGCTACGACATCGTCCGGCGGATCGAGCGGCTGCCCGACAGCAACCCCGATGACCTGCGCATCCCCGAGCTGGTGCAGATGGTGGTCGGCGATCTCGTCGTCCTGGACCACCACGACCAGCAGGTCTGGCTGATCGCCAACGCGGTCAACTTCGACGGCAGCGACGACCGGGTCGACGAGGCGTACGCGGATGCGGTGGCCCGGGTCGAGGCGCTGACCGAGGCCATCACCAGGCCCACCCCGTCGGCTCCCGTCGTGGTCAGCGCGGCCGAGCCCCCGGCCGTACGCCGGCAGCGCACCCCCGAGGAGTTCCAGGCCGCGGTGTCGGCCGCGGTCGAGGAGATCAAGGCCGGCGAGGCGTTCCAGATCGTGGTGAGCCAGCGGTTCGAGGTCGACACCAGCGCCGACGCCCTCGACGTCTACCGGATGCTGCGACTGACCAACCCCAGTCCCTACATGTACCTGCTGCGGCTCGAGGGGTTCGACATCGTCGGTTCCTCACCCGAGGCCCTGGTCACGGTCAAGGGCGAGGCGGTGCTGACCCACCCGATCGCCGGCTCGAAGCCCCGCGGCGCCACTCCGGCCGAGGACGCGGCGCTGGAGGCCGAGCTGCTGGCCGACCCCAAGGAGCGGGCCGAGCACGTGATGCTGGTCGATCTCGGCCGCAACGACCTGGGCCGGGTCTGCCGGCCGGGCACGGTCGAGGTGGTCGAGTTCATGGAGGTCCGCCGCTACAGCCACATCATGCATCTGGAGTCCACGGTCACCGGTCGGCTCGGCCCGGACCGGACGGCGCTGGACGCGGTGCTCGCCGCCTTCCCGGCGGGCACCTTGTCCGGCGCCCCGAAGGTCCGGGCGATGGAGATCATCGACGGTCTCGAGGTGTCCCGTCGTGGGCTGTACGGCGGGGTCGTCGGCTACCTCGATCTCGCCGGCGACGCCGACGCGGCCATCGCCATCCGGACGGCGCTGCTGCGCGACGGGGTCGCGTACGTGCAGGCGGGCGGTGGGATCGTCGCCGACTCCGACCCGCCCACCGAGGACCAGGAGTCGCAGAACAAGGCCGCCGCCGTGGTCCGGGCCGTCACCCTCGCGCAGGCCTTCCGGCCCGTCGCGTGAGCCGGTCGGACCAGGTGACTCCCCTCGACCGGTTGGCGGGTCGCGGAGCCACCCTCGCCGTCCTGCTGCTCGGGGCCGGGCTCGGGTTCGTGGCCGCCGCCCAGCCCTGGTGGCGGGCCGACGGCGCCGGCGCGACCGTCAGCTTCAACGGCTCCGACGCCACCGGCGGCCTGAGTCAGGCGCTGGCCGCGGTGACCCTGGCCGGTGTGCTGCTGGTGCTCGTGCTCCGCCGCCGCGGTCGACGGATCCTGGCGGTCGGTCTCGCCGCCACCGGGCTCGGGATGATCGCCACCGGAGCGCTGCTGACCGCCCCCGACGCCGACACCGTCCGCACGCGGGTGCGACAGGTCAGCCTGACGGACCAGTTCGCCCTGAGCACCAGCGCCTGGCCGTGGGTGTACGCCGTCGCCGGTCTCCTCGTCGTCGCCGGGGCGGTGCTGCTGTGGTTCGGGGCGGCGCGCTGGGCCGAGCGCAGCGACCGGTTCGCGACGTCGCCCGTCCCGAGTGCGGCGCCGGTCGACCTGAACGACGACCCGAACCGGGTCTGGAAGGATCTGGACGCCGGTCGCGACCCGACCGGCGACCCCGATGTGCGTGACGGAGCGGAACGCGTCACAATGGAGCCGACCCACGATCCCCGGCAGGAGTGAGGACGAGATGGCTGGCACGGCCCCGAAGTTCTATGAGGTCAGTGACTACAGGCCTGCACCCGGCGACAAGCACGTGCACCACGGTCGCACCGTGGCCGCCTGGGTCGGCAGCCTCATCGCGCTGGTCGGGTTCATCGTCGGGGGGATCGGTCTGGTGTTCGGGAACTGGACCGTGTTCTGGATCGGTGGTGCGCTGCTGATCGTCGCCCTCATCGCCACGGCGGTGCTGCAGAAGATGGGAATGGGCGCCGTCTAGGCGGCTCGGACTGTGGGTGCACTCGACGACATCATCGCTGGGGTCCGGGAGGACCTCGCCCTCCGACAGGCCACGACGAGCCTCGAACGGCTGAAGGAACGGGTCAAGATCGTCGACCCCGCGCTCGACCCGATGCCGATGTTCCGCAGTCGGGGCGTGGCGGTGATCGCCGAGGTCAAGCGCTCCAGCCCGAGCAAGGGCGCACTGGCCACCATCGATGATCCCGCGGCCCTGGCCGCTCAGTACGAGGCCGGCGGCGCCGCCGCGATCTCCGTGCTCACCGAGCAGCGACGGTTCGGCGGCACCCTGGACGACCTCGTCCGGGTCCGGCTCGCCGTCTCGGTGCCGGTGCTGCGCAAGGACTTCATCGTCACCTCCTACCAGCTGTTCGAGGCTCGAGCGGCCGGCGCCGATCTGGCGCTGCTGATCGTGGCCGCGCTCACCGACCAGGAGCTGACCTCGTTGATCGAGCGGGCTCGCTCCATCGGCCTCACCCCCCTGGTGGAGGCGCACACCGCCGACGAGGTCAAGCGGGCGATCGACGCCGGCGCCAAGGTGATCGGCATCAACGCCCGCAGCCTGCAGACCCTCGAGGTCGACCCGCTCACCTTCGCCCGGCTGGCTCCGCTGATCCCGGACGGGATCGTCCGGATCGCCGAGTCCGGCGTCCGCGGACCCCACGACGTGATCGAGCTGGCCCGCAACGGTGCCGACGTGGTGCTGGTCGGGGAGGCGCTGGTCACCGGCCGCGACCCCCGAGCGGGGGTCGCCGACCTGGTGGCGGCGGGCGCGCACCCGGCCCTGCACCGGTCCTGATCCAGGCCGCTGCACCGGTCCTGATCAGACGGCGGGCCTGACGCCCGTCGCGATCGCGTACGTTTGCCTGTGCGCCTGCAACGCACGGCAGGCGTACGGCAACGATAGGAACTCGACCCGTGGTCACCCAGATCCTTCCCGACGCGACCGGTCACTTCGACCAGTTCGGCGGCAAGTTCGTCCCCGAGGCGCTCTACGCCGCCCTCCAGCAGCTGGAGGAGGAGTTCCGGGCGGCCCAGGCCGACCCGGCCTTCGCCGCCGAGCTGGCCGCGCTGCTCGCCGACTACACGGGCCGCCCGAGTCCCGTCACCGAGGTGCCGCGGTTCGCGGCCCACGCGGTGGGGGAGTCCGGGGTGGCGCCGACCATCGTGCTGAAGCGCGAGGACCTCAACCACACGGGTTCGCACAAGATCAACAACGTGCTCGGGCAGGCCCTGCTGGCGCGCCGGATGGGCAAGACCCGGGTCATCGCCGAGACCGGGGCCGGGCAGCACGGCGTGGCCACCGCCACGGCCGCCGCGCTCTTCGGGATGGAGTGCACCGTCTACATGGGGCGGGTCGACACCGAGCGGCAGGCGCTCAACGTGGCCCGGATGCGGCTGCTGGGTGCCGACGTGATCGCCGTCGAGTCGGGGTCGCAGACCCTCAAGGACGCGATGAACGACGCCATGCGGGACTGGGTCTCCTCGGTCGACCACACCCACTACCTGATCGGCACGGTGGCCGGCCCGCACCCCTTCCCGCTGCTGGTGCGGGAGTTCCAGCGGATCATCAGCACCGAGGCCCGGGCCCAGCTGCTCAGCCGCTACGGCCGGCTGCCCGACGCCGTGGCCGCCTGCGTCGGCGGCGGCTCGAACGCGCTCGGCATCTTCGCCGACTTCATCCCCGACGCCGAGGTGGCCCTGTACGGCTTCGAGGCCGGGGGCGACGGGGTGGAGACCGGCAAGCACGCCGCGACCATCTCGGCCGGCTCGGTCGGTGTCCTGCACGGCATGCGGACCTACGTGCTCCAGGACGAGGACGGGCAGACCATGGAGTCGCACTCCATCTCCGCCGGTCTGGACTACCCGGGGGTCGGACCCGAGCACTCCTGGCTCGCCGCGACCGGCCGTGGCACCTACGAGGCCATCACCGACGCCCAGGCGATGGAGGCGCTGGCCCTGTTGACCCGGACCGAGGGCATCCTGCCGGCCATCGAGTCGGCGCACGCTCTCGCGGGCGCGCTCCAGCTCGGCCGCAGACTGCCGCTGCGCGCCGACGGCACCCCGCCGCTGATCCTGGTCAACCTGTCCGGGCGGGGGGACAAGGACGTCGACACCGCGGTGAAGTGGTTCGACATCGACACCTCCGGCACCCCCAGCACGGCGGGCCAGACCTCATGACGGTGGCCAGCCCCGCCGGCACGAGCTTCGATCCGGGGAAGTCGGGCCGTCTGTTCGCCGACGTCCGGGCCGCCGGGCGCGGCGCGCTCGTGGGCTTCCTGCACGTCGGCTATCCCGATGTGGCCACGTCCCTGGAGGCGGTTCGGGCCCTGTGCGGCACCGATGACCGCCCCGGTGTCGACCTGGTCGAGGTCGGGATGCCGTACAGCGACCCGATGATGGACGGGGTCACCATCCAGCGGGCGGGCACCAAGGCGCTGGCCCGCGGGGTGCGGACGCGGGACGCCTTCGCCGCGGTCGAGGCCGTCGCCGAGACCGGCACCCAGGCCGTGGTGATGACGTACTGGAACCTGATCGAGCACTACGGGGCCGAGGCGTTCGCCCGTGACCTGGCCGCCGCCGGAGGATCCGGGGCCATCACCCCCGACCTGACCCCCGACGAGGCCGACGCCTGGATCGCCGCCTCCGACGCGCACGGGTTGGACCGGATCTTCCTGGTGTCCCCGTCCTCGACCGACGAGCGGATCGCCCGGACGGTCGCGGCCTGCCGCGGGTGGGTGTACGCGACCGCCGTGATGGGGGTGACCGGAGCCCGGTCGCAGACCTCGTCGGCGGCGCCGGCGCTGGTCGAGCGGATCCGGCGGGCCGATCCGTCCGCGCTGGTCGGTGTCGGGCTCGGTGTCTCCAACGGAGCCCAGGCCCGCGAGGTGACCGGCTTCGCCGACGCGGTCATCGTCGGCTCGGCGCTGGTGGCCACGCTGCTGGCCGCCGAGGACGCCGGCACGCCGGCTGACCTGAGCGGGTTGCGGACGGTGGTCGACGACCTCGCGTCCGGGGTCCGTGGCGATGATCGCGCCTAGGGCCCAGCCTCGCCGGTTCGATGACCTCGCACCGTGGATCTCCACGGTGGCCCGACTCGTCGTGGGTGGTGTGCTGCTCGTCGCCGGAGCCCTGAAGGTGATCGACCCGCGGTCCTCGGTGGCGGCCGTCCGCGCGTACGAGATGGTGCCGACCTGGCTGGAGCGTCCGATCGGCTGGGGACTGCCCTTCCTCGAGGTCGGTCTCGGTCTGCTGCTGGTGGCCGGCCTGTTCACCCGGACCGCGGCGGCCGTCTCGGGGCTGTTGTTCGTCGTGTTCCTCATCGCCGCCGTCGCCGCCGCCGAGCGCGGGCTGAGCATCGACTGCGGGTGCTTCGGCGGTGGGGGGCGGGTGGCGCCGGGTCAGACCGCGTACGCCTGGGAGATCCTGCGCGATCTCGGCCTCATCGCCCTCTGCGGGTGGCTGGTCTGGCAGCCACGCAGCCGGTTCGCCCTGGATCACCCGGATCTGACGAGCGCCGCCGAGCCGACCTGGAACGGCCGGCGGTGAACCAGTCGAGGCGGGATCGGCAGAGCGCTCAGCAGCGGGCTCTCGCCGAGCAGCAGGCGGCCCAGCGTCGCCGGGAGCGTCGGCTGCTCGCGGCCGCGTGATCGCGTTGGTGCTGGTCCTCGTCGGAGCCGGGATCGGCTTCCAGGTCTGGCGGACCCATCGTGCCCCCAGCGCCGGCACGGTGACGCCCGGACCGTCGGTGCCGGTGACCATCACCGACGGGAAGCCCGTCTCCTGGGGCTCCGCCGGCGCGCCGGTGACGGTCGAGGTCTACGAGGACTTCCACTGCCCGCACTGCGCTGACTTCGAGCAGGAGTACGGACAGGTCCTGGCCGACGCGCAGACGGCGGGCACGATCAGTCTGCGGATCTTCCCGATGTCCTTCATCGACGCCGGGTCCGCGGCCGCCGCGAACGGGTTCGCCTGTGCGGCGGAGGCCGGCTTCGGAGCCGCCTTCCACACCGGCCTGTTCGCCAACCAGAACCTGGACTGGAGCGCCTCGCAGCTGGACCAGCTGGCCGAGCGGGCCGTCGGGGGGCCCGCCCCCGCCGAGTTCTCCAGCTGCGTGGCGGAGGATCGCCATGCAGCCTGGGCCGAGTCGATCGACGCCGCCGCCGCGGCGGCCGGTGTGACCGGCACGCCGGCCCTGTTCATCGACGGCCGATCGGTCGACATCACCACCCTGACCCCTGACAGCCTCACCACGCAGATCGAGGAAGCGGCCCGGCCATGAGCAGCCCGAACGTCCTGATGCCCCTCTTCATCCCGAGCCCGGCCAGCGGGGTGTGGGAGGTCTTCGGGTTCCCGCTCCGGGCGTACGCGCTCTGCATCATCGCCGGCATCGTCGTCGGCATGATCATCGCCGGCCGTCGCTGGCGGGCCCGCGGCGGCAGCCAGGACACCCTCGAGCTGGTCATCGCGGTGGCCATCCCGTGCGGCATCGTCGGCGCCCGGATCTACCACGTGATCACCGACTACCAGCTCTACTTCGGGCCCGGGCGGGACCCGCTCGACGCCCTGAAGATCTGGAACGGCGGCCTCGGCATCTGGGGGGCGGTCGCGGCCGGGGTGGCCGGGGCCTACCTGGTGGCCCGACGCAAGCGGGTGCGGTTCCCGGCGCTGCTGGACGCCGTCGCCCCGGGTCTGGTCGTCGCGCAAGCCATCGGCCGGCTGGGCAACTGGTTCAACCAGGAGCTGTTCGGTCGTCCCACCACCCTGCCGTGGGGACTCGAGATCGACGAGCGCTACCGTCCGAACGGCTACCAGGACTTCGCCACCTTCCACCCGACGTTCCTGTACGAGCTGGTCTGGAACCTCGGGGTGGCCGGCGTGCTGATCTGGGCCGACCGCAAGTGGAAGCTGGGCCACGGCAAGGTCTTCGCCCTCTACGTGGTGCTCTACACCGCCGGCCGGTTCTGGATCGAGGCCCTGCGGATCGACACCGTGAACGAGATCGGCGGCTTCCGGCTGAACAACTACACCTCGCTCATCGTCTTCGTCATCGCGCTGGTCTGGCTGCTCTGGCTGATCAGGAACCGTCCGGGCCGCGAGCTCGTGGTGGAGGGCCCGGACCCGAGCGAGGCCGACCCGGCCGCGACCGCCCCGGACTCCGCGGGCGGGGCCACGCAGCGGACTCGGACGGCAGCGAGGTCGACGGGGATCCCGAGGACGACCGCGACGCTCGCGAGGTCGACCGGGACGTCGAGGTGGACCGAGTCGTCGAGGTGGACGGGGCCGCGGGACGCGAACCCGAGTCACCGTGACGCTGTCCGGTCGGACCGCCCTGGTCACCGGCGGGAACGCCGGGCTGGGACTGGAGATGTGCCGTGGCCTGGGCCGGGCCGGCGCGCGGGTCCTCGTCAACGGCCGCCACCCCGAGCGCACCGCGGCCGCGGTCGAGGAGCTGCGGGCCGACGGACTGACCGCCGAGCCGGCCGTCTTCGACGTCGCCGAGGCCACCGAGGACCTGCTGAGGGCGTACGGACCCATCGACGTCCTGGTCAACAACGTCGGTCAACGGGACCGGCGGGGCGCGCTCGATCTCCCGGTGGAGGACTTCCGACGCCTGGTCGAGATCGATCTGACCGCCGCGTACGGTCTGAGCCGGCTCGTCGCCGCCCGGATGATCGCCGACCGGGTGACCGGCGGGGCCATCGTGAACGTCAGCTCGGTGGTCGGGGGCATCCTCGGACACCGCGGCGATGTCGCGTACGCCGCGGCGAAGGCGGGCCTGGAGGGCCTGACCCGGGCGATGGCCGCCGATCTGGGGGCCCACGGCATCCGGGTCAACGCGGTCGCCCCGGGCACCTTCCTCACCGAGATCAACGCACCGCTGTTCGCCACCGACGAGTGGCAGCGGTGGGCGGCCGAGCGGACCCTGCTGGGGCGCTTCGGCCAGCCCTCCGAGATCGCCGGCGCCGTCACCTTCCTGGCCGGACCCGACGCGTCCTACGTGACCGGGCAGGTGCTGGTGGTCGACGGGGGACTGACCAGCCGCTTCTGACCACTCGCTGGAGGCGCCCGGCCCGTCGGTGCGGTCGAACCGCAGCCCCGTTCCACCGACTCGTAGGTGGTCAGAGCATCCCGTTCCGGGCAGTAGGCTGACCCGCGGAACACACCCGGTTCCGACGAAGGAAGCGGCACGGTCCAGTGACGGAGAAACCGTCATTCGCGTAGCCGTGCGTTATCTTGTGCCATCGCCAGCGGGCCAGTGACGTCCCGGAGCCTGGCGCGCCGCTGCCGATCTGCCACCACCCCCCGTGGCGGAGCCCTGGGACCCGCAAGCGACCACGGACTCCACCACTGGCTTCGACGACGGGAGTCTTGAATGACTGTCGCTCCTGGCACCAGCCAGCTTCCCCAGACCCGGCTCTCCCGGACCGAGCACGTCCAGAGCGGGCTGTCGGACCCCCGGCTCGCCGCCGCCGAGCACGGCCTCTACGACCCCGCGTACGAGCACGACGCGTGCGGGGTGGCGTTCGTCGCGACCCTCAGCGGGGTGCCGAGCCACACGATCATCGCCCAGGGTCTGGAGGCTCTCCGGAACCTCGACCACCGCGGTGCCACCGGTGCCGACCCGCGCACCGGGGACGGCGCCGGCATCCTGATCCAGATCCCGGACGCGTTCCTGCGCGCCGAGGCCGGGTTCCAGCTGCCCGAGGCCGGCGCGTACGCCGTGGGCATCGCCTTCCTGCCGCAGGCCGACGACGCCGCCGTCACCGCGCGGCAGCGGATCGAGGCGATCGCGGCCGAGGAGTCGCTGGACGTCCTGGGCTGGCGCGTGGTGCCGAACGACGACAGCTCGCTGTCGGATCTGACCCGCTCCAACAAGCCGCGGTTCGAGCAGCTCTTCGTGGCCGCACCGGACCGCTCGGTGAGCGGGATCGCCCTCGACCGGCTGACGTACGCCCTCCGCCGCCGCGCCCAGCACGAGGTCGGGGTCTACTTCGCGTCCCTGTCCGCCCGCACGCTGGTCTACAAGGGCATGCTCACCACCGAGCAGCTGGACCAGGTGTTCGGTGAGCTGCTGGACGAGCGGATGGCCAGTGCGCTGGCCGTGGTGCACTCCCGCTTCTCCACCAACACGTTCCCGGCCTGGGAGCTGGCCCACCCGTTCCGGATGATCGCCCACAACGGCGAGATCAACACCGCCATGGGCAACCGCAACTGGATGCGGGCCCGCGAGGCGCTGCTGGCCAGCGGGCAGCTGCCCGGCGACCTGGACCGGCTGTTCCCGATCTGCACGCCGGACGCCTCCGACTCCGCCTCCTTCGACGAGGTGGTCGAGCTGCTGCACCTCGGCGGCCGCTCGCTGCCGCACGCGATGCTGATGATGATCCCGGAGGCCTGGGAGAACAACGATCTGATGGACCGGCGGAGGAAGGACTTCTACGCCTTCCACTCCTGCCTGATGGAGCCGTGGGACGGGCCCGCCGGGGTGGTGTTCACCGACGGCACCCAGATCGGTGCCGTGCTGGACCGCAACGGTCTGCGGCCCGGGCGCTACTGGGTCACCGACGACGGCCTGGTCGTGCTCGCCTCCGAAGCCGGGGTGCTGGACATCCCGGCGGAGAAGGTGGTCGAGAAGGGCCGGCTGCAGCCGGGCCGGATGTTCCTGGCCGACCTGGCCGAGCACCGGCTCATCTCCAACGACGAGATCAAGGACCAGCTGGCGTCAGAGGCACCGTACGGGGAGTGGCTGTCCGCCGGCCGGATCCTGCTCACCGACCTGCCCGAGCGCGAGCACGTGGTGCACACCCACGCCTCGGTGACCCGTCGCCAGCAGGTGTTCGGCTACACCGAGGAGGAGCTCCGCCTCATCCTGGCGCCGATGGCCACCGCGGCCGCGGAGCCGATCGGTTCGATGGGCACCGACACCCCCATCGCGGCGCTGAGCGCCAAGCCGCGGCTGCTGTTCGACTACTTCTCCCAGCTGTTCGCGCAGGTCACGAACCCACCGCTGGACGCGATCCGCGAAGAGCTGGTCACCTCGCTCTACAACACCATCGGCCCCGAGCAGAACCTGCTGGCCCCCGGCCCGGCGTCCTGCCGTCGGCTGGTGCTGCCGTTCCCGGTGCTGGACAACGACGCCCTGGCCAAGATCGTCAAGATCAACCGGCTCGGTGACCTGCCCGGCTACGCGACCTACGTCGCCCGGGGTCTGTACGAGGTCAACGGCGGCGCCGAGGCGCTGGCGGCGAAGCTCGACCAGATCTGCGCCGAGGTGTCCGAGGCGATCGAGGGCGGTGCCCGGATCATCGTGTTGTCCGACCGGCACTCCAACGCCGAGCTGGCGCCGATCCCGTCGCTGCTGCTGACCGCGGCCGTGCACCACCACCTGGTCCGGCAGAAGAGCCGCACCCAGGTCGGTCTGGTGGTCGAGGCGGGTGACGTCCGCGAGGTGCACCACGTCGCGCTGCTGATCGGCTACGGCGCGGCCGGCGTCAACCCGTACCTGGCCATCGAGTCGGTCGAGGACCTGGCCCGCAACGGCGTCTACACCTCGGTCGAGCCGGAGATCGCGGTCAAGAACGTGGTCAAGGCGCTCGGCAAGGGCGTGCTCAAGGTGATGTCCAAGATGGGCATCTCCACCGTGGCCTCCTACACCGGCGCCCAGATCTTCGAGGCGCTCGGACTGTCGAAGGAGCTGGTCGACCGCTACTTCACCGGTACCACCTCCAAGCTCGGTGGGATGGGACTGGAGGAGCTCGCCAAGGAGATCACGCTGCGGCACCTGCGGGCCTACCCGGCCGACGGCATCCCGCTGGCCCACCGGCTGCTCCCGGTCGGCGGGGAGTACCAGTGGCGGCGTGAGGGCGAGCCGCACCTGTTCGACCCCGAGACGGTCTTCCGGCTCCAACACTCCACCCGGTCCGGCCGCTACGACATCTTCAAGCAGTACACCCAGCACATCGACACCCAGTCCGAGCGGCTGATGACGCTGCGCGGTCTGCTGACGTTCGCCTCCGACCGCGAGCCGGTGCCGATCGAGGAGGTCGAGCCGGTCAGCGAGATCGTCAAGCGCTTCTCCACCGGCGCGATGTCGTACGGCTCGATCAGCCTGGAGGCGCACCAGACGCTGGCCATCGCGATGAACCGGCTGGGCGGCAAGTCCAACACCGGTGAGGGCGGCGAGGACGCCGACCGGCTCTACGACCCGGAGCGGCGCAGCGCGATCAAGCAGGTGGCCTCGGGCCGGTTCGGGGTCACCAGCGACTACCTGACCAACGCCGACGACATCCAGATCAAGATGGCCCAGGGCGCGAAGCCCGGTGAGGGCGGGCAGCTGCCCGGTCAGAAGGTCTACCCCTGGGTGGCCAAGACCCGGCACTCGACGCCCGGTGTCGGTCTGATCTCGCCGCCGCCGCACCACGACATCTACTCCATCGAGGATCTCAAGCAGCTGATCCACGACCTGAAGTGCGCCAACCCGTCCGCCCGCGTGCACGTCAAGCTGGTGGCCGAGGTCGGCGTCGGCACGGTCGCCGCCGGAGTGTCCAAGGCCAAGGCCGACGTGGTGCTGATCTCGGGTCACGACGGCGGCACCGGCGCGGCCCCGCTCACCTCGCTCAAGCACGCCGGAGGGCCCTGGGAGCTCGGCCTGGCCGAGACGCAGCAGACCCTGCTGCTGAACGGGTTGCGGGACCGGATCGTGGTGCAGGTCGACGGCCAGCTGAAGACCGGTCGCGACGTCGTCATCGGTGCCCTGCTGGGCGCGGAGGAGTACGGCTTCGCCACCGCTCCGCTGGTGGTCAGCGGCTGCATCATGATGCGGGTCTGCCACCTCGACACCTGCCCGGTCGGCGTGGCCACCCAGAACCAGGAGCTGCGCGCGAAGTTCACGGGCAAGCCGGAGTTCGTGGTCAACTTCTTCGAGTTCATCGCCGAGGAGGTCCGGGAGTACCTGGCCCAGCTCGGCTTCCGCTCGCTGGCCGAGGCCATCGGGCACGCCGAGGTGCTGAACACCGTGGGGGCCGAGAAGCACTGGAAGGCGCACGGTCTGGACCTGGCGCCGGTGCTCTACACGCCCGAGCTGGCCGAGGGTGAGTCGCGGTTCAACGTCCGCGGACAGGACCACGGTCTCGAGGTCGCGCTCGACCAGGAGCTGATCGAGATCTGCCGACCGGCCCTCACCTCGGGCGAGCCGGTCCGGGCCTCGATCGCGGTGCGGAACGTGAACCGTACGGTCGGCACCATCCTCGGTCACGAGGTGACCAAGGCGACCCGAGGCAAGGGTCTGCCCGACGGCACCATCGACATCACCTTGATCGGCTCGGCCGGACAGAGCTTCGGCGCCTTCCTGCCCGCCGGGATCACCCTGCGGTTGGAGGGGGACAGCAACGACTACCTGGCCAAGGGCCTCTCCGGTGGCCGGATCGTGGTCCGCCCCGACCGGGCCGCCGGCTTTGTCGCCGAGGACAACATCATCGCCGGCAATGTGATCGGCTACGGCGCGACGTCGGGGGAGATCTTCCTCCGTGGCCAGGTCGGCGAGCGGTTCTGCGTCCGCAACTCCGGGGCCACGGCGGTCGTCGAGGGCCTGGGTGACCACGGCTGCGAGTACATGACCGGGGGCGTCGCCCTCGTGCTCGGACCGACCGGGCGCAACATCGCCGCCGGCATGTCCGGCGGGGTGGCGTACTTCCTCGATCTCGACAGCGGTCGCCTCAACACCGACCTGGTCGACGCCCACACCCCGTCCGCGGCGGACCTGGACAGCATCCGCCACCTCGTCACCCGGCACGCCGAGGAGACCGGGTCGCCGGTGGCCGAGCGGCTGCTGGCGGACTGGGAGTCGGCCGTCGGCCGCTTCACCAAGGTGCTGCCCCGCGACTACGCCCGGGTGCTCGAGGCCAAGGCCCTGGCCGAGACCGAGGGTCTCGATGAGGCCACCACCACCACGCGCATGATGGAGGCCGCCAATGGCTGATCTGATCCGAAAGGGGGCGCAGCATGGCTGACCCCAAGGGCTTCATGAAGACCCCCCGCCAGGTCGCCGAGCGGCGTCCGGTGCAGGAGCGGGTGCACGACTGGAAAGAGGTCTACCCCGGTACGCCGGGGCGGGCGTTGCTGCCGATCATCTCCGAGCAGGCGGGCCGCTGCATGGACTGCGGCATCCCGTTCTGCCATACCGGCTGTCCGCTCGGCAACCTCATCCCCGAGTGGAACGACCTGGTCTGGCGCAGCGACTGGGACGAGGCGCTGGAGCGGCTGCACGCGACCAACAACTTCCCGGAGTTCACCGGTCGGCTCTGCCCGGCACCGTGCGAGACGGCCTGCGTGGTCGGCATCAACCGGGACGCGGTGACCATCAAGAACGTCGAGGTCGCGATCATCGACAAGGCGTGGGACGAGCGGCGGGTGAAGCCGCAGCCGCCGGAGTGGCACACGGGCAAGACCGTCGCCGTGGTCGGCTCCGGCCCGGCCGGGCTGGCCGCCGCGCAGCAGCTCACCCGGGCCGGTCACACCGTGGCCGTGTTCGAGCGGGCCGAGGAGCCGGGCGGTCTGATGCGTTACGGGATTCCCGAGTTCAAGATGGAGAAGGCGGTCCTCGACCGCCGGATCCGGCAGATGAAGGACGAGGGGACCAACTTCCGCTGCGGGGTCGAGGTGGGCAAGTCGGTCACCGGCCCCCAGCTCAAGCAGCGGTACGACGCCGTGGTGCTCGCCACCGGCTCGACCATCCCGCGTGATCTGCCCGTGCCCGGGCGCGAGCTCGGCGGCATCCTCCAGGCGATGGAGTTCCTGCCCCAGGCCAACCGCGTCGCGCGCGGGATGCCGGTGGAGAACCAGGTGACCGCCGAGGGCAAGAACGTGGTCATCATCGGCGGCGGCGACACCGGGGCGGACTGCCTCGGCACGTCGATCCGGCAGGGGGCGAAGTCCGTCACCCAGCTGGAGATCCTGCCCACGCCTCCCCAGGAGCGGCCGGCCCACCAGCCGTGGCCGACCTACCCGATGACCTACCGGGTCTCCTCCGCGCACGAGGAGGCCGGCGAGCGGGTCTACTCGGTGTCCACCAGCGCGTTCACCGGTGACGAGAACGGCAACGTGGCGAAGCTGCTGCTGTCGGAGGTCGTCTTCGAGAACGGCAAGCTGACAGCTGTCGAGGGCACCGAGAAGGAGCTGGAGGCCGAGCTGGTGCTGCTGGCCATGGGCTTCGTCGGTCCGGAGCGTGACACCGTGGTCGGCCAGCTCGGGGTCGAGCTGGACGCCCGCGGCAACATCGTGCGCGACGACGACTACGCCAGCACCGTCGACGGCGTGTTCGTCTGCGGGGACGCGGGTCGCGGTCAGTCGCTGATCGTCTGGGCGATCGCCGAGGGGCGGGCCTGCGCGGCCGGTGTGGACGAGTACCTGTCCGGCTCCACCAAGCTGCCCCGTCCGATCCCGCCGACCGCCCGTCCGATGATGGTCTGAGGAGTCAGCTCTCGTTCGGCTGGGTGCCCGAGTCGGGCTGATCGTGGTCGGAGTCATCGGCGGTGCCGGCCAGCTCGGCTCCGTCGACCGTGCCGTCGGGGTCGTCCTCGATGCTGAGGCCGCCGTACTCCTCGGTCGAGAGCATCGCGCCCTCGGCGTCGGCCGAGCCGTGATCCGGCGTCGTCGATTCGGACATGTGTCCTCCTGGGTGGGGTGTCGGTTGACTGCCCTCGCCCGCCGCCGAGGTTCGTCAGCACCGTAGTACGCCGCCGTCCGCCGGCGAACACCGGGCGTCGCTGACTCTCACGTTGACCCTGAGACTGATGTGACTGGAGTGACAAATATGTCCCTGCGGGGCTGACGTGACGCCTGAGGTTTGCTTACGCTGAGCCCGCCCGACTTCCCCCGGACCTGGAGTGCTCATGTCGTCGACGACACCCTCACGCTCGACCTCTGCTCGACGTCCAGGCCTGCTGCCGTGGGGTGTGCGCTGCCTCACGGCCGCGGGAGCGCTGGTCCTGTCGGCCGGTCTGGTCGCTCCGACCCTGGCGTTCGCCGGCCCCGTACCGGATCCCCGGGACCCCAACCGGGTTGCGGAGAAGGCCGGCGTGCAGCGGGGCAACGCGTCGATGGGTTGGCGGGACGGCGTCGAGCGACCGACCTCGGACCGCGTCGCGGCCCTGGCCAAGATCACCCGGGCCGGCAAGCTGGTGCCGATGACCGGCGTGGTGGGGATCGACGTGTCGAGCTACCAGGGCGTCGTCGACTGGGCGAGCTTCACCAAGGTGAAGCGCAGCTTCGTCTACGTCAAGGCGACCGAGGGCACCAGCTACCGGAATCCCTACTTCACCTCCCAGTTCGCCGGCGCCAAGGCCGCCGGCATGTACGCCGGCGCCTACCACTTCGCCAACCCGAGCGGCAAGAGCGGCAAGAAGCAGGCCACCTACTTCGTGACGTACGGCGGCGGCTGGAAGAAGGACGGCAAGACCCTTCCCGGCGTTCTCGACATCGAGTACAACCCGTACGGCGGGAACATGTGCTACGGGCTGTCCAAGAAGAAGATGGTCGCCTGGATCAAGGACTTCCTGGTCACCTACAAGAAGCTGACCACCCGTGACGCCGTCATCTACACCACCACCGACTGGTGGACCAGGTGCACCGGCAACACGACGAAGTTCAGCACCACCAACCCGCTGTGGGCCGCCCGCTGGACGCCGACCACCGGCGCGGGCAAGCTGCCGGGCGGCTGGACCTACTACACCTTCTGGCAGTACTCGGCCACGATCATCGACCAGAACCGGTTCTCCAACAACCTCGACCGGCTCAAGGTGCTGGCCACCAACGCGAAGTAGGCCGCCGTCAGCTCGGTCGGACGAGTCCGACCGACGGTCGGGTCTCACCCAGGGCGGCGTACTCGTCGTCGGTGAACAGCCGGGACCGGATCAGGAAGCGGAAGCCCGTCGGTCCCTCCAGCGAGAACCCGGCACCGCGACCGGGCACGAGGTCGATGGTCAGGTGGGTGTGCCGCCAGTAGGCGAACTGCGCCGCGCTCATCCACACCTCGACCAGGTCGTCCGCGGCCGGATCACCCTCGGCGCCCGGCTCGCGGACGTCGATGGTGCCGAGGTACGCGTCGGCGTCGCCGGTGAGGAAGTCACCCTTCGGGTAGCACATCGGCGACGAGCCGTCGCAGCAGCCGCCGGACTGGTGGAACATCACCGGACCGTGCTCGGCCCGGAGGCGGCGGACCATGTCCGCCGCCTCCACCGAGACGTCGACGCGCCTGACGTTCGCGTCGCCGCCCGACTCGTCGCTGCCGGCGGCAGCGAGGTGATCCATCAGAAGAAGCCGAGGGCGTCGGGGGAGTAGGACACCAGGAGGTTCTTCGTCTGCTGGTAGTGGTCGAGCATCATC
Source organism: uncultured Actinomycetota bacterium (assembly GCA_963794405.1). Classification (GTDB taxonomy): domain Bacteria; phylum Actinomycetota; class Actinomycetes; order Propionibacteriales; family Propionibacteriaceae; genus Microlunatus. Next base: position 143,553 of record CAWCDP010000007.1, on the reverse strand, counting down.
GCGTGGTTCTCCCGCCCGATGCCCGAGCCCTTGTAGCCACCGAACGCCGCGTGCGCGGGGTAGGCGTGGTAGCAGTTGGTCCACACCCGACCGGCCTGGATGTCGCGACCGGCGCGGTACGCGGTGTTGATGTTGCGCGACCAGACGCCGGCGCCCAGCCCGTACAGGGTGTCGTTGGCGATCTCGATCGCGTCCTCGTACTCGTCGAAGCCGGTGACGGCGACGACCGGACCGAAGATCTCCTCCTGGAAGATCCGCATCTTGTTGTGTCCCTGGAAGATCGTCGGCGCCACGTAGTAGCCACCGGACAGGTCACCGCCGAGGTCGACCCGCTCGCCGCCGGTGATGATCCGGGCTCCCTCCTCGGCCCCGATCTGGATGTAGGACAGGATCTTCTCCAGCTGGTCGTTGCTGGCCTGCGCCCCCATCATCGTGTCGGTGTCCAGCGGGTTGCCCTGCTGGATCTTCTTCACCCGCTCGGTGGCGGCGGGCAGGAAGGCGTCGATGATCGAGTTCTGGATCAGCGCCCGGCTCGGGCAGGTGCAGACCTCGCCCTGGTTCAGGGCGAACATCGCGAATCCCTCGAGAGCCTTGTCGTAGAAGGCGTCCTCGGACTGGGTGACATCACCGAAGAAGATGTTCGGGCTCTTGCCGCCGAGCTCCAGGGTGACCGGGATCAGGTTCTGGCTGGCGTACTGCATGATCAACCGGCCGGTCGTCGTCTCACCGGTGAAGGCGATCTTGCGGATCCGGCTGGAGGAGGCGAGCGGCTTGCCGGCCTCGACACCGAAACCGTTGACCACGTTGAGCACACCGGGCGGCAGCAGGTCGGCGATCAGCTCCATCAGCAGCATGATCGACGCCGGGGTCTGCTCGGCGGGCTTCAGCACGACGGCGTTGCCGGCGGCCAGCGCCGGAGCCAGCTTCCAGGTGGCCATCAGGATCGGGAAGTTCCACGGGATGATCTGCCCGACCACACCGAGCGGCTCGTGGAAGTGGTAGGCGACGGTGTCGTCGTCGATCTGGGAGATCGACCCCTCCTGGGCCCGCAGGACGCCGGCGAAGTAGCGGAAGTGGTCGACGGCCAGCGGCAGGTCGGCGGCCAGGGTCTCCCGAACGGCCTTGCCGTTGTCCCACGTCTCGCCGACGGCCAGCATCTCCAGATTCGCCTCGATCCGGTCGGCGATCTTGTTGAGGACGTTGGCCCGCTCGTTCGCCGCGGTCCTGCCCCAGGCGGGCGCGGCGGCGTGCGCGGCGTCCAGCGCGGCCTCGATGTCCTCGGCGGTGCCCCGGGCGATCTCGCAGAACGTCTTGCCGGTCACCGGCGACGGGTTCTCGAAGTACTGGCCCTTGACCGGCGGGACCCACTCGCCACCGATCCAGTGGTCGTAGCGGGAGCGGTAGCTGACGACGGATCCCTCGGTGCCTGGCGCTGCGTACACAGTCATGTGGTGACGTCCTTGTCTGGCCGGACCCGCCCGGCCGTTTCCCCGCGCAGCCGACCTCCGACCGCGTCTGCTGGCACGCTAGGTCGGCCGGGGTTGCGAGGCGGTTGCAGGAATCGTGACCTGGGCCACATCACCTGAGACCGCCCTGAGACGCGACGAAGAAGTGTCAGCGGAGGCAGTGGTCCAGGTTCCGGAGGTGCTCGCTCACCTCGGGCAGCCGCGAGGACGACGGGGGGAGCACCGCCAGCACCCGGGACCAGACGTCGAAGTCCTCGCGACCGTACGGGGTGTCGGCGAAGGCCAGCAGGGCGTCGGGATCGGTGCCCGCGAGCAGTCGACCGCGGAGCTGGCGGTGCAGGTGGTCCCGGATCCGCTCCACTCCGGGCGCCGAGGACGCCGGCAGCACCGGACCGCGGTACCGCGCCACCGCCGCCCGGAGACGTCCCTGCTGCAGATCGGACCGCAGGTCGTCGATGTCGGAGGTCAGTCGTGGCAGCCGGTACGGACGGGACTCCAGGGGCACCGGGCCGAGCTGGGCCCGGAGCCGGGACAGCTCGGCGCGGATGGTGACCATCGCCTGGTCGTCGTCACTGAGCGCGACCCCCAGCTCGGCGCTGGACAGCCCGTCCGGTGAGTCGGCCAGGAGCAACATGATCTCGCTGTGCCGCAGGCTGAGCTCGGTCGTGGTGCCGGGGTGGGAGAAACGGGCCGAACGACGGCCCAGCACCTCCAGCCGAGGGGCGGCGGAGGCCGGTTCGAGCCGGTCTCCGGCAGCTCCGTACGGGGCCATCAGGCGGCTGAGCCGCAGCTCGGCCTCGACGGCGGCGACCGTGGCCCGGACCAGGGCGAGCGTCTGCGGGCCCGCCACCTCGGGACCGCCGCTGAGGTCCAGCACCCCCAGGATCGCGCCGGTGTCCGGTTCGCGGATCGGTGCCGCGGAGCAGCTCCAGGCGGTGACGGGGCGCAGCAGGTGCTCGGGGCCGAAGATCTGCACCGGTCGGCCGAGGGCCAACGCGGTCCCGGGCGCGTTCGTACCGGCCGACTCCTCGCTCCAGTCGGCACCGGCGAGGAAGTGCATGTTCTCGGCCTTGGCGCGCAGCACCGGGTCGCCCTCGACCCACAGCAGCTGACCGGCCGCGTCGCTGACGGCGACGAGCAGGCCGGCCTCGGACGCCTCCTCCACGAGCAGCCGGCGGATGACCGGCATGCCGATGGCCAGCGGGTGCGCGACCCGGGCGTCCGCGAGCCGGGCGTCGTCCAGCGGCAGGCGGGCCATCGAGCGCTCCGGATCGACACCACTGCGCACGCTCCGCCGCCACGACTCGGAGACGACCGGGCGCAGGGCGGGATCGACGGCCCCGGACGACACGAACGAGTCGTGCAGACGGCCGAGCTGTCGGCTCAGCTGCCGCGGATCGGCCCCCGGCGGCATCGCCAGGGAGTCGGTGGACCCCATGCGACCACCCTAGTCGCGGGGCCCCACCTCGGCGGCGGTTCCTCAGACCCGGACGGCGTTCAGCCGGTAGCCGCGCTTGACGATGGTGGTGATCAGTCCCGGCACGGCGAGCGCCTGCCGCAGACGGCTGATGGCGACCTCGAGAGCGTGGTCGTCGGCCCCCTCGGGCAGGCACCGTTGCAGGTCGGACCGCCGGACCACGGCGTCCGTGCGGGCGAGGGCCTTGAACAGGGCGAGGGAGTTGGGGGCCAGCTTCACCGGCAGCCCGTTCACGGCCACGGCCCGGCCCCGCAGCTCGAGGTCGGTGCTGCCGCTGCGCAACCGCAGCACCCGGTGCTGGACGAGCTCCTCGGTCACCAGCCGGATCAGGGCCCCGAGCCGGTAGCGGTCCGGCGTCAGCACGGTGGCCCCGGCGTCGCGCAGCGGCCCGGCCGTGACCGGGCCCACCGCGGCCGCGAGCACGTCGTCGGAGAGGGCGTCGACGAAGTCGGCGTGCCGACCCAGCTCGCGGGCCACGGCCAGGGTCGCCTCGGCCCCGGGGGCGCTGGTGAAGGTCAACGCGTCGAGCTGCCGAGCGCACGTCGCCTCGATCAGCCGGGGCAGTCGGTCGTGAGCCGTCGGTTGCACCCAGCGGTACGGCGTCACGGTCCAGACCGCCGCACTGAGGTCGCGCAGCCGGGCGAGCTGGACCTCGTCGGTGTAGCCGTGCAGCTGGATCGCCACCCGACGGCCGGTCAGATCGGCCGTCTCGACCGCGTCGACCAGGGAGGCGGTGGTCTCACTGGCGCTGACCTGCACCTCCTCCAGGCCGGCGGCCCGCACGGCGCCGACGGCTTTGGGACCGCGGGCCAGGATGCGGGCGTCCTCCAGCACCTCCGACAGCTGCGCTCCGAGCCCGCTCGCGTCGGCCACCTCGAACCAACGGCGCATGCCGTAGCCCGTGGTCACCAGCACCACCTCGGGTCGTGCCTCGATCAGCGCGCGCGTCTCGTCCACCAGGGTGGTGTCCTGGTCGTTGGGAGCGATCTTCAGCGCCGGGGCGTGCAGCACGTCGGCGCCACGGCGCTCCAGCGCCGAGATCAGGTCCTCGGAGCGGCGGTCGGAGGTCACCCCGATCCGGAAACCGGCGAGCTGCTCGACCAGCCGACCCTGCCGGTCCGAGGGAGCCGGCGACCGGCTCACCGGCCGGGATCGGGCAGCAGGGAGAAGCGTGACGTGAGGGGATCGGCGCCCACCTGATCGGCCGCGAACGCCGCCACCTCCCCGATCACCACCACAGCAGGCGAGGCTACCCCGACCCGCCCGACCAGCGCGGGGAGGTCGGCCAGCCGGCCCGGGGTCGTGCGCTGGGAGTCGGAGAAGCCGCGCTCTACGATGGCGGCCGGGGTGTCCGGCGACAGACCGGCCGCGACCAGTCCGGTCACGGTCTGGGTGAGGCTCGCCATCCCCATCAAGATCACCACCGTGCCGCCCAGACCGGCCAGCGCCTCGAGCTCCGCAGTGGTCGGGGGGAGGTGGCCGGACAGGACGGTGAAGGCGCGGCTGGTGCCGCGGTGGGTGACCGGGATGCCGGCGGCCGCGGGCACGGCGACCGCGCTGGTCACTCCCGGCACCACCCGGACCTCGACACCGGCAGCGCGGCAGGCGAGGATCTCCTCGCCGCCGCGCCCGAAGACGAACGGGTCCCCGCCCTTCAGCCGGACCACCGTCTGGCCCCGCTGGGCGCGCTCGATGATGAGCTCCTGGATCCGGTCCTGGCTGGTGGGATGGTGGTACGGCAGCTTGCCGACGTCGATCAGCTCGGCTCCCGGAGCGAGCCGCGCGAGATCCGCCGTCGGTGCCAGCCGGTCGTAGAAGACCACGTCGGCGTCGAGCAGGGCCTCGCACGCCTCGAGGGTGAGCAGCCGGGTGGTGCCCGGTCCGCCGCCGACCAGCACCACCCGACCCTGCGGCTCGGCCGGGCCCGGGGACTGGTGGGTGTGCACGATCTTGAGCTGGCTGCAGAGCAGCTGGACCCGGTCGCTCAGCTCGCTCGGCGGTCCCGCCGTGACGACCAGCCAGGCCGGGGCCAGCAGGCGGAGCAGGGCCGGGGTGTCGCAGAGGTCGGGTTGGGGAAGGCGGAAGACCCCGGTGAGGGACTGGTCGGGTGCGGCCGGATCGACTCCGACGAGTCGGACCCGAGCACCGGCCCGCGCGAAGCGGCGGGCGGCTGCGGCCGCGGCACCCCGCTCGCCGAAGATCACGACGCGACGATCGCGGATGTCCAGATCGAGCAACATGGTGCTTCTCCGTGTGCCGGGGGACTCGTTCTCCGAGCCTAGATCCAAGATCATTTCCAGCGGGTCCCGATCGTGTTACCGGATGTTTCAGCCCTGCCTCGCCGTGCCGTGGCGCTGTGTGAGTCCGCCGTAATGCTCGTGAAACAACGATCCTCTACCCGGCTCTCCGTCACCTTCGGACCAGTGTGAGGGAACGATAACCGGCCGTTACACAAGTCAGCGGGCGATGTAACACCGGCTCCCCACGATGGGCACATGCCCACCACCGACACCCGGACGCACTGTCCGTACTGCTCCCTGCAGTGCGGGATCGTGCTGACCGCGGGCGGTCGGCCGGCGACCCTGCGACCCCAGGACGACTTCCCCACCAACCGGGGCGGCCTGTGCAGCAAGGGCTGGAACGCGGCGACGCTGCTGGACCATCCGCAACGCCTGCTGCAGCCGCTGGTGCGGACCGTGCCGGGTGATCGCCGCAGCCCGTTGCGGCCGACCGACTGGGCCACCGCCCTCGACCGGATCGCCGCCGGGATCCTCGCCACGCAGGAGAAGTACGGGCGTGACGGCGTCGGCTGCTTCGGTGGCGGCGGGCTGACCAACGAGCAGGCGTACGCCTTCGGCAAGTTCGCCCGGGTCGCGCTGCGGACCGCCATGATCGACTACAACGGCCGGTTCTGCATGAGCTCGGCGGCCACGGCCGGCAACCGCGCCTTCGGCATCGACCGCGGACTGCCCTTCCCGTTGGCCGATCTGGCGCAGGCGCAGGCCATCCTGCTGGTCGGCTCCAACCCGGCTGCCACCATGCCGCCGGCGATGCAGTACTTCGACGCCGGCCGGGCCGCGGGTGCCACCCACATCGTGGTCGACCCCCGGCGCACCGCCACCGCCGACGGGTCGAGCCTGCACCTGCAACCCGTGCCCGGCACGGATCTGGCGCTGGCCAACGGGCTCCTCCACCTGGTGATCAAGGAGGGCCTGGTCGACACCGACTACGTGGCCGAGCGGACCCGGGGCTTCGCGGCCGTCAAGGCCGGTGTCGCCTCCTACTGGCCGGACCGGGTCGAGCGCATCACCGGGGTCGGCGTGGACCAGCTGCTGGCCACCGTGCATGCTCTCGCCACGGCCGATTCCGCGATGATCTTGACGGCGCGCGGTGCGGAGCAGCACAGCTCCGGCTCCGACACCGCGCAGGCGTTCGTCAACCTGGCCCTGGCCCTCGGTCTGCCGGGCAAGCCGTTCTCCGGCTACGGCACGATCACCGGACAGGGCAACGGCCAGGGCGGCCGGGAGCACGGGCAGAAGGCCGACCAGCTCCCCGGCTACCGCAAGCTCGCCGACCCGGCGCACCGGGCCCACGTGGCCGGGGTGTGGGGGATCGACCCCGACGAGCTGCCGAAGCCGGGTCTGTCGGCGTACGAGATGCTCGACCGGATGGGCGCCGACGGCGGGGTGCGGACGCTGCTGCTGATGGCCTCCAACATCGTCGTGTCGGCCCCCGACGTGAACCGGGTCCGCGATCGTCTGGCTGCGCTGGACCTGCTGGTGGTCTCCGACATCTTCCTGTCCGAGACCGCCGAGCTCGCCGACGTCGTCCTCCCCACCGCCCAGTGGGCGGAGGAGGAGGGCACCATGACGAACCTGGAGGGTCGGGTGATTCGTCGGCGCCGGGCGCTGCCACCGCCGAACGGCATCCTGGACGACCTGCAGATGATGAAGGCGCTGGCCGACCGGCTCGGTCGTGGGTCCTACTTCTCGGCCGACCCGCGCGAGGTGTTCGACGAGCTGCGGCGGGCCTCGGCCGGCGGGATCGCCGACTACGCGGGGATCACCTACGAGCGGATCGACGCCGAGGACGGGGTGTTCTGGCCCTGCCCCACCGAAGACCACCCGGGCACCCCCCGGCTGTTCGCCGAGCGGTTCCCCACCGCCGACGGGCGAGCGTCCTTCCTCCGAGTGGACTACGCCGCTCCGGCCGAGGCGCCGGACGCCGACTACCCGTACGTGCTGACCACGGGCCGGATCATGGCGCAGTACCAGTCGGGGACGCAGACCCGACGGGTGCCGAGCCCGGCCCAGTCGAGCGCCCAGCCCGAAGCTCAGCTCCATCCCGATCTGGCCCGGACGCTGGGGGTCGAGAACGCCGACATCGTCGAGCTCGCCTCGCGCCGGGGCACGGCCACGTTCCGGGCCCGGGTCAGCGACGACATCCGCGCCGACACCGTCTTCGTCCCGTTCCACTGGGGCGGCGTGTCAGCGGCCAACGCCCTCACCAACCCCGTGCTGGACCGGCACTCCCGGATGCCCGCCTTCAAAGCGTGCGCCGTGAACCTGGTCCGGCTCGGCAACCCCGACGACGACCACCTGCTCACCCGACCCCCGACTCATGACCGGCACGCGGCCGCGACCCGACCCACGCTGAACCAGCTGCTCCACCCGACTCGCCGGAAGGACCTTCCCATGATCGCTCGCAATCACTTCCTCCAGGGGATCTACAGCTTCGAGGGGGCCGGTCTGGACAAGCCGGCTCCGCTCAGCGCCGAGCTGTCCCACGTCGTCCCCGACGGGGTGATCAGCCAGGCGCTCTACTTCCGCGGCGGCAACTCGACCGACGAGCTGATCACCGTCGTGCTGATGCGTGACGGCGTGCCGATGCGCTACTTCCCGATCGGCGCGAAGTCCGACGTGCACGTCCCGCTGCGGGTCGTGGAGGACATCGAAGGCGGCTCGGTGATCGAGCTCGCCCTGGTCGCGCCGAGCGGTCTCAGCGGCACGGTGGTCATCGACCTCGGCCTCGTGGAGCACTGATGAGTGTGCTCGAGCGGGACCGGCTCGGGGCGGATCCCTGGTCCCAGAAGAGCCGGCTGGTGGTGATCGGCAACGGCATGGCCGGGGCCCGCACGATCGAGGAGATCCTCTCCCGGGGCGGCGCCGACCTGTTCTCGATCACGGTGTTCGGCGACGAGCCGTACGGGAACTACAACCGCATCATGTTGAGCCACGTGCTGTCCGGTGAGGACAGCGAGGACGACATCTTCCTCAACACGATGGACTGGTACGTCGAGAACGACATCACCCTGCACGCGGGCGTACGGATCCAGCGGATCGACCGGTTCGCCAAGGTGGTGTTCGGCGACGACGGATCGGTCACCCCGTACGACCAGCTGATCATCGCCACCGGCAGCCGCGCCTTCATGCCGCCGATGGACGGCCTGTACAGCCCCGAGGGCGTCCTGCTCCCCGGCGTCTTCGCGTTCCGCACCCTGGACGACACCCGGGCGATGGTCGAGTACGCCCAGCGGACCGAGCACCATCGCGCGGTCGTGATCGGCGGCGGACTGCTCGGTCTGGAAGCGGCCCGCGGGCTGCAGACCCATGGTGTCGGCGTCGACGTCGTCCATTCCGGCAAGCACCTGATGAATGCCCAGCTCGGGCGGGCCGGCGGCGAGATCCTGCGGCGCAGCATGGCCGATCTCGGCATCGGGGTGTTCACCGGCACCCGCACCACCGAGGTGTGGGGACCGGACCGGGTGCGCGGGGTGAAGCTGCGCGACCTGACCGAGATCGAGTGCGACATGATCGTCTACGCGGCCGGCATCCGCCCGAACACCGACGTGGCCACCACCTCGGGCTTCACGGTGGAGCGGGCGATCGTGGTCGACGACCAGATGCGGACGGTCGAGGACCCTGAGGTGTACGCCGTGGGGGAGTGCGTGCAGCACCGCGGCGAGGTCTACGGCCTGGTGGCTCCGCTGTGGGAGCAGGCCGTGGTGCTCGCCGACCTGATCACCGGGGCCAACCCGCACGCCCTCTACCTCGGCTCCCGGACGGCCACCAAGCTCAAGGTGGCCGGCGTCGAGGTCGCCTCGATGGGCGTCTCCGAGCCCGAGCGGGAGACCGACGAGCACATCGTCTTCTCCGAGCCCAGTCGCGGGGTCTACAAGTCCGTGGTGGTCCGGGACGGCAAGGTGATCGGCGCGACCCTGCTGGGTGACAGCAAGAAGGTCGCCTTCCTGCAGCAGGCCTTCGACCGCGGACTGCCGTTGCCGGAGGCTCGGGCGGAGCTGCTGTTCGACCTGGGCGGGCCGTCGGAGGAGGTCGGTGTCGCCGAGATGGCCGACGACGCCCAGGTCTGCAACTGCAACGGGGTCTGCAAGTCGACCATCGTCGACACCGTCAAGGCCGGCTGCAAGACCGTCACCGGCGTGATGGACAAGACCCGGGCCGGCAAGGGCTGCGGCTCCTGCAAGGGTCTGGTCGCCCAGCTGGTCGAGTTCGCGGCCGGCGGTGCGGTGGAGGAGGACCCCTCGGTCCACTACTACGTGCCGGGCATCCCGCTGGACAAGCCCAAGCTGATGACCGAGATCCGCGACCGCGGTCTGCGCTCGGTGGCCGAGGTGTTCGCTGCCCTGGCGCCCGACGGCGCCGAGGACGCGAAGTCCAAGATGGGTCTGGCGTCGCTGCTGAAGATGCTGTGGGGCCACGAGGCGCCCGACGACCGCGAGGGCCGGTTCATCAACGACCGGGTGCACGCCAACATCCAGAAGGACGGCACCTTCTCCGTCGTCCCCCAGATGCGCGGCGGGGTCACCACCCCCGAGCAGCTGCGGCGGATCGCCGACGTGGCGGAGAAGTACGCCGTCCCGATGGTCAAGCTCACCGGCGGCCAGCGGATCGACCTGCTCGGCATCAAGAAGGAGGACCTGCCCGGTGTCTGGGCGGATCTGGACATGCCGTCGGGTTACGCGTACGGCAAGTCGATGCGCACCGTGAAGACCTGTGTGGGACAGGAGTTCTGCAGGTTCGGCACCGGTGACTCCACCAAGCTCGGGATCGAGCTGGAGACCCGGCTGCAGGGCATGGAGAGCCCGGCCAAGATGAAGCTGGCCGTGTCCGGCTGCCCGCGCAACTGCGCGGAGTCGCTGGTCAAGGACGTCGGCATCGTGGCCATCGAGGGCGGCCGCTGGGAGATCTACATCGGCGGCGCGGCCGGGGCCCACATCCGCAAGGGTGACCTGCTCTGCACCGTCGACGACGCCGACCAGGCCAAGCTCATCACCGGCCGCTTCCTGCAGTACTACCGGGAGAACGCCAAGTGGCTGGAGCGTACGTACGCGTTCGTGCCTCGGGTCGGTCTGGACGTCATCAAGGCGGTTGTGGTCGAGGACAGCGAAGGCATCGCGGAGCGGCTGGACGCCGAGGTGCAGAAGCACGCCGACACGTACCGGGATCCCTGGTTGGACGGCAAGGAACCGGTCAGCCCGGGACAGTTCCGCACCTCGCTGCCCCTGGAGGTGCTGCCCCACGTGCCCAAGGACCGGGCCGCCACCCTGCTCGGGGGGCCCTGGTGAACACCGACACGCACGCGAGCACTGCGACCCGGCACGAGCTGGGACCGGTCGCCCAGGTTCCTCCCGGGGAGGGCCGCGCCTTCGTGGTCGCGGGCGAGCAGGTCGCGATCTTCCGGCTCCGCAGCGGTGCGCTGCGGGCCGTGTCGGCGGTCTGCCCGCACAAGGGCGGGCCGATCGCCGACGGTCAGATCGACGGCCGGATGGTCCTCTGTCCGCTGCACCTGAACGCTTTCGACCTCACCACCGGCTGCTCGAGCACGGGCGCCGACCCCCTAGGCACCTACGACGTGCTGGTCGAGGACGACCAGATCATCGTCGTGTGCTGACCCCTCCCGTGCCGACCCCCCGAGAACAGGAACGATCATGAGCTCACCCGACATCGACACCAGCCCCGCGACCGGCGCCACCGTCCTCAGCCCGGCCGCGCGCCGCAAGCTGGGCGGCCGGTGGATCGACGACTGGCGTCCCGAGGACCCCGACTTCTGGGCCGGCACGGGCAAGGCCATCGCCCGCCGCAACCTGATCTTCTCCGTCACCAGCGAGCACATCGGCTTCTCCGTCTGGAGTCTGTGGTCGGTGCTGGTGCTGTTCCTGGGACCGAGCTACGGGTTCGACCCGTCCCAGAAGTTCCTGCTCACCGCACTGCCGACCCTGGTCGGCGGGGTGCTGCGGCTGCCGTACACCTTCGCGGTCGGTGTCTTCGGCGGCCGCAACTGGACCATCGTCTCCGCCCTCCTGCTGCTGGTGCCGACGACCCTGATCGCGATCTTCCTGGTGCCGGGGGTGTCCTTCAGCACCCTGTTGATCGTGGCCATGTTCGCCGGAGTCGGCGGCGGCAACTTCGCCTCGTCGATGACCAACATCAACGCCTACTACCCCGTACGTCTGAAGGGCCGGGCCCTCGGCATCAACGCGGGCGGAGGCAACCTGGGTGTGCCGGTGGTGCAGCTGGTCGGTCTGGTCGTGCTGGCCACGCTCGGCGCGCAGTACCCGCGGGCGATGGTGGCCATCTACATCCCGTTGATCATCCTGGCCGCGATCGGGGCGGCGCTGTTCATGGACAACCTGACCCAGAACAGCAACGCCAAGGGCGCCATCCGCGAGGTGATGGGGCACCGCGAGACCTGGATCATCTCGCTGCTCTACATCGGCACCTTCGGCTCGTTCATCGGCTTCAGCTTCGCCTTCGGGCAGGTGCTGCTGGTGCAGTTCCCCGAGCAGTTCCCCAACCCGGTCAAGGCCGCGGCCCTGACGTTCCTCGGACCACTGCTGGGCTCGCTGATCCGACCGTTCGGCGGCGCCCTGGCCGACCGCTACAAGGGTTCGCTGGTCACCTTCTGGAACTTCGTGGCCATGGCCGTGGGCGCGGGCGTCGTGTTGATGGCCTCCCAGATCCGCTCGCTGCCCATCTACATCATCGGTTTCACGTTGCTCTTCGTGTTCAGCGGTCTGGGCAACGGCTCGACCTACAAGATGATCCCGACGATCTTCCACGCCAAGGCCCTGACCGACACGGCCCAGGGCATGGACTCGGCGGCCGCCATGATCAGGGCCACCCGCCGTTCCGGTGCGCTGATCGGACTCGCCGGCGCGATCGGCGCCCTCGGCGGCGTGCTGGTGAACCTGGCCTTCCGGCAGTCCTTCCTCACCTTCGAGACCGGTGACGGCGCCTACATCGCCTTCATCGCCTTCTACGCCGTCTGCTTCGTCGTGACCTGGGCGGTCTTCATCCGTCAGCGCGAGGGCAAGCTCGTCGGCGTCTGAGTGGTGATCGGGCGGTAACACAGGCGAAACCCGTGACGTCGGTCCGCGGCGTACTGTCATCTCAGCAAACCCTCAGATTGCATCGAGCCTCGGGAGCCGAGAATGAGCGACAACCTCGCCAGCAGAACCGCCGACCCGGGCGGGCACTCCGACTTCGAGGACACACCCGGCCACCCCGCCGGTGACGGTCTGATCAAGGACTTCTACGACGACCGGTTGGCCAACTCCGATCTGGCGCCGCTGAAGAAGCAGACCTGGTCGTCGTACAACATCTTCGCGTTCTGGATGTCCGACGTGCACAGCGTCGGCGGCTACGTGACCGCCGGTGCCCTGTTCTCCCTCGGCATCGCCAGCTGGCAGGTGCTGGTCTCCCTGGTGGTCGGCATCTGCATCGTGATGGTGTTCTGCAACCTGGTGGCGAAGCCGAGCCAGGTGACGGGGGTGCCGTTCCCGGTGATCAACCGGGCGATCTTCGGGGTCAAGGGCGCCAACATCCCGGCCATCATCCGCGGGTGCATCGCCATCGCCTGGTACGGCGTCCAGACCTACCTGGCCGCCACCTCGCTGATGATCATCTTCTTGAAGTTCATCCCGTCGAGCGTGGCCCTGACCACGACCGAGTTCCTCGGTCTGTCACCGCTCGGCTACATCTGCTACGCGATCCTGTGGGTCGCCCAGGCCGCCGTGTTCTGGCGGGGCATGGACGCGATCCGCAAGTTCATCGACTGGGCCGGACCGGCGGTCTACGTGGTGATGATCGTGCTGTGCGTCTACCTGGTCGCCCGGGCGGGTGGCCTCGGGGCCATCAGTCTCAACCTGAGCACGGTCCAGCGCAGCTTCGGTGAGTCGATCCCGATCATGATCGCCGCCGTCGCCATCGTGGTCTCCTACTTCTCGGGCCCGATGCTCAACTTCGGCGACTTCTCCCGGTACGCGAAGAGCTTCAAGTCCGTCCGCAAGGGCAACTGGCTCGGACTCCCGCTGAACTTCCTGTTCTTCTCGATCCTGACCGTGGTCACAGCGTCGGCGACCGTGCCCGTGTTCGGGGAGCTGATCACCGACCCGATCGAGACGGTCCAGCGGATCGACAGCGGCTTCGCCATCCTGCTCGGTGGCCTGACCTTCGTGATCGCCACCATCGGCATCAACATCGTGGCCAACTTCATCTCACCGGCCTTCGACTTCTCCAACGTGAACCCGAAGAAGATCAGCTGGCGGATGGGCGGCATGATCGCGGCCGTCGGCTCGGTGCTGCTCACCCCGTGGAACTGGTACAACTCCTCCGAAGGGATCCTCTACACCCTGGGCATCCTCGGCGGCCTCATCGGCCCGCTGTTCGGGGTGCTGATCGCCGGCTACTACCTGGTGAGCAAGCAGAAGGTCTGGGTGGACGACATGTTCGTGATGACCACGACCGGTCGCTACTGGTTCCGCAACGGCTACAACCCGAACGCGGTGGCCGCCACGATCATCGGCGGGCTGCCCGCCATCGCCATGGTGCTCGCGGCGGGTGTGTTCTTCGGAGACTCCGAGAACATGCTGCTCTCGCACGGCGGCGACTTCAGCTGGTTCGTGGGCTGCGGGCTGGGCTTCCTGTCCTTCTGGCTGCTGGAGAAGTACAACCCCAAGATCACCGGCCTCGACGTCGACCCCGAGCTGGCCACCGACGGCACCCCGCTCTAGCGCAGCCCTAGCCGGGGACCCGCACCAGGCACCGGAAACCCAGGTGCCCGGTGGAGGTGTCCTCGGTCTGTCCCTGGCGGGCCGCGGGGCGGTAGCGCAGGCAGTAGCTGGGTGCGCAGAGGTGGGAGCCGCCCTTGACCACCCGGCGCGGGTACGGCTCGGCCGCAGACACCGGATTCGCCGGCGCGCAGCAGGTGGGGGTGTGGTCGGCCGTCCACGGGTCGGCGGTCCACTCCCAGGTGTTGCCGGTGACATCGAGCAACCCGTAGCCGTTCGGGGGGAACGACCCGACCGGCGAGGTGCCGAGGAACCCGTCGTCCAGCAGGTTCTGCCAGGGGAACTCGCCCTGCCAGCTGTTCGCCTGGCGCCGGTGGTGCACCAGCTCCTCGTCGCCCCAGGCGAAGCGGGCACCGTCCAGCCCGCCGCGGGCGGCGTACTCCCACTCCGTCTCGGTCGGCAGCTCCTTGCCGGCCCAGGCCGCGTACGCCTGCGCGTCGAACAGGGAGACGTGGGTGACGGGATGCCGGTCGCGACCGGCGACCGTGCTGGCCGGCCCCTCGGGATGACGCCAGTCGGCCCCCGGCGTCCAGGCCCACCACTGGGTGTAGTCGTCCAGCCGGACGGGGCCGGTCGTCGCGCGGAAGACCAGCGACCCGGGCACCAGCTGCGCGGGGTCGGCGTCCGGGAAGTCCTCGGCGCTGGGGGCAACCTCGGCCGTCGTGCGGTGCCCGGTGGCCTTCGCGAACCGGCGGAACTCGGCCACGGTGACCGGGTGCTCATCCATCCAGAACCCCGCGGTCCGGGCCCGGTGGACGGGCTGCTCCTCGGGGTAGAACTCGTCCGAGCCCATGGTGAACTCACCACCGGGGATCCAGCGCATGTTCTTCGGCGGCACCCGGGTCATCCTAGGGACGGCGTCGGTTCGACCGGGACGCGGTCGGGGCGGAGGACCCTCCGGGCGCAGCAGGTCCGCGGACGTGCTCGAAGATCAGGGTGGTCTGGGTGGCCGCGACCTGGGGGTTGGCCGACAGCTGTTCGAGCACGAAGGTCCGCAGCGTCTCCACGTCGGGCACGGCGACGTGCAGCATGAAGTCGTCCTGCCCACCCAGGAAGTAGGCGTCGACCACCTCCGGCTGCAGCACGACCTGGTCGGTGAACTCCCGCAGCTGGTGACGGGCGCCCGCGCGGAGCCGGAGGGCGATCATCGCCTGGATCGCGGCCCCGATGGCGGCTGGGTCGACGTCGGCGTGATAGCCCCGGATCACACCCCGCTGCTCGAGCGTCCGGATCCGCGCCAAGCAGGTGGACGGTGCGATCCCGACGCGTGCGGCGATGGCGTTGTTGGGCAGCCGGGCGTTCTCCCGCAGGGCGGCCACGATGCCCCGGTCGACCGGAGCGAGCTCGGTCGCCTCGGTTCCGGACTGGCGAACATTGTTCGGTTGACGGTCGGCCACGGGCCTCATCCTAGAACGATCGTCGGAAAGCGCGGCACTTCTCGCAGATTCGGTCGTCAGAACACCATCGAGTCGAACAAAACTCTAGCGTCGTCGGCACTTGCCCCTCCCACAGAAAGACCCGCACATGGCGATCGTCGTAGGTGTTCCGACCGAGATCAAGGACAACGAGAACCGGGTGGCGCTGCAGCCCGACGGCGTCGTGGAGCTGGTGCACGCCGGTCACCGGGTCGTGGTCCAGGCCGGCGCCGGGGCCGGCCCCGGCTTCGGCGACGACGCGTACGCCGCCGCCGGGGCGAGCATCCTGGCCACCGCCGACGAGGTGTTCGCCGCCGCCGACCTGATCGTGAAGGTCAAGG
Source organism: uncultured Actinomycetota bacterium (assembly GCA_963794405.1). GTDB lineage: Bacteria > Actinomycetota > Actinomycetes > Propionibacteriales > Propionibacteriaceae > Microlunatus. The sequence continues at coordinate 127,765 of CAWCDP010000007.1, read as the reverse complement.
AGCCGGTCCCGGCGGAGTACCACCGCTTCCGTGAGGGACAGCAGCTGTTCACCTACCTGCACCTCGCCGCCGACCGCGGGCTGACCGAGTTCCTGCTCGAGCGCCGGATCGACTCCATCGCGTACGAGACGGTGCAGACCGCCGACGGGAAGCTCCCGCTGCTGACCCCGATGAGCGAGGTGGCGGGCCGGATGTCGGTGCAGGCCGCCGCCCGCGCCCTGGAGAGCCCGTCCGGCGGTGCCGGTCTGCTGCTGGGCGGCGTGCCGGGAACCCCGGCGGCCAAGGTGACCATCATCGGCGGGGGTGTGGCCGGCACCGAGGCCGCCAAGATCGCCCTCGGGATGCGCGCCATCGTCCGCGTGTTCGACACCAACCCCGCCCGGTTGGCCTACCTGTCCGACATCTTCGAGGGTCGTCTCGACCTGGTGGTGCCGAACCGGGCCCGGCTGGCCGCGTACGTCGCCGAGTCCGACGTGGTGATCGGTGCGGTGCTCGTCCCCGGCACCAAGGCCCCCAAGCTCCTCACCCGGCAGATGGTCGCCAGCATGAAGCCCGGCAGCGTCGTGGTCGACATCGCCATCGACCAGGGCGGCTGCTTCGAGACCAGCCGGGCGACCACGCACTCCGAGCCCACGTTCCTCGAGGAGGGCGTGGTCCACTACTGCGTCGCCAACATCCCCGGTGCCGTCGCCCGGACCTCGACCCTCGCGCTGACCTCAGCGACCCTGCCGTACGTGGTCCGGGTGGCCGATCTCGGGATCCGCGGTGCCGCCGAGCACAGTGCGCCGCTGCACGCCGGGCTCTCCACCGTCGCCGGTGCCCTGGTCAGCCGTCCGGTGGCCGAGGCGCACAACCTGCCGTTCGTGGAGCCGGCGGTCGCGCTGGCCTCCGTCGCTCTGGCTTCCTGAGATCGTCCCGGTGCGCTGATCGATCAGGATTCGAGAAGCGCCCGGGGCTTCGACCTTCTACGGTGGACCGCGTACCGAGCAGCGCCCACCGAGGAGCGCCCACCGAGGAGGACAGATCATGACCGACACCAAGAGCGGCTTCAGCAGCGCCGAGCGCGACGCCATGAAGCAGCGCGCCGAGGAGCTCAAGGCGACCAAGGGCGTCAAGGGCGCGGCCAAGCGAGCCAAGGAGTACGACGCCTGCCTGGCGGCGATCGAGGCGTGCACCGGGGCCGACCGCCAGATCGCCGAGCGGCTGCACGTGATCGTCAGCGAGGAGGCGCCCGAGCTCGCGCCGAAGACCTGGTACGGCTTCCCGTCCTATGCGCGCGACGACAAGGTCGTGGTGTTCTTCCAGCCCGCGGCCAAGTTCGGCACGAGGTACGGCGCGATCGGCTTCAACGAGGACGCGGCCCTCGACGACGGGGACATCTGGGCGACCTCGTTCGCGGTGCTCGAGGTCACTGAGGCGGTGGAGAAGAAGCTGCGGGCGCTGGTGAGGAAGGCCGTCGGCTGAGGATCGCCTGCAGCAGCAGGCCGACCGCGGCGACGGCACACAGGGCGGCCGGCACCACGAACACGCCCGGGACACCGAACCAGCGCACGCCCAACGCCCCGGCGATGCCGCCGATCGCGGCCGAGAACCGGATGGCGGAGAAGTAGAGGGAGGAGGCCAGGCCGATCCCGCTCGGGTAGAGGTCCTGGGCCACCGTGATGCCGATGCCGCCGAGGGTGGCCCACATGGCCGCGTTGCAGAGTGTCGCCGCGATCAGCACCAGCTCGCTGCCCGCGATCATGAAGCCGATGTTCGCGACCACCCCGAGCAGCACGTTGACCACCACCAGGCGCTGGGCCCCGAACCGGTCGGCCAGCACCCCCATGATCGGGATGAAGACGAGCATCCCGACCGACTGCGCCGAGATCACCACGCCGCGCAGCCAGTCGGGCGTGCCGAGCTGCAGCTCCAGATAGAGCGGCAGGTAGGCGAACTTGATGGTGTCGCCGCACATGGCCAGCACCCCGAGCCCGAGGAAGGTGATCAGCGGCGCCAGACTCGGCTTCGGTGGGGAGCCCGCTCCGGCCACCTCCGACGACGGCCGATGGTGCTCCGGGACGGCACGCTCGACCCGCTGACCCACCATGGGGACCGCTTGCAGCAGGGTGCAGACACCCGCGGCGATGAGGGTCACCCGAAGTCCGAACACCCCGCCGACCACGCTGCCCACGATCGGTCCGGTCATGAAGCCCAGGCTGAAGCCGAGCCGGACGGTCGACATGACCCGGTTGTCGGCGCCGGTGGGCACATGGGTCAGCTGGTCCCGGACGGCCGCGAAGATCAGTGAGCTGGTCGCCCCGGCGAAGCCGATGACCGTCAGGTTGATCGCGAACGCCATCCAGACCTCGGTCGCGAACGCCATCAGCACCCAGCCGAGCAGTCCGACCACGGCACCGATCCGGAACAGGAAGAGCCGGTCGGTGAGCCGGTCCGACCAGCTGCCGACGAGGAAGCCCAGCACCGGGGCCGCGAGGTTGGTGAGGAAGAAGAGCCCGGCCACCGGCAGCGAGGCACCCAGGTCCTGGACCAGGAACAGCGACAGCTGCGGCATGGCGATCGAGATCCCGAGACCGCCGAAGAACAGACTGAGTGCCGCGCGCCGGTAGAGACCCGGCCGGAGCACGAGGCGCACCGTGGAGGTCGGTCTCGTCGTCACGGCTGGGGCGGGCACGGGTCTCACCGTAGTCGGTAGGGTGGCCTCCGTCTCAATCGATTCAGAAGCCGGGAGGCCGCCCCCACGTGAGCCCCGCCCAATCCGTCCACGATGCCGCGCCGTCCGCCGGCTCCCTCATCTGGCGCAGCCCCTTCCTGCGGGCGGCCTGTGCGGCCCTGTTCATCTCCGGCATCGGGGTGTCGGCGACGACCCCGCAGATGACCCTGTTCATGGTCAACGACCTGGGTGCGTCGGTCCCCGTGGCGGGTCTGTACTACCTGGTCAACCTGGCCGCGCCGATCGCCGGCTACTGGCTGGGATCCCTGTCGGACCGTCAACCCGACCGGCTGTGGCTCTACCGGGTCTGCGCGGTGATCGGGGGGCTCGGCTGGCTGGCCATGGGGTTGGCCACGGCCGTCTGGATGCCGTTCGTCATCGGCGCGCTGGCGCTCAGCATCGCGGGCGGCTCGATGGGCCTGTTGTTCGCCGCGGTCCGCGACGAGCTGAGCCGCACCGGCAGCCCGGCGGCGGCTCGGGTGATCTCGGCGGTTCGGATGGCCTTCACGGCCGGCTGGATCCTCGGACCGGTGATCGGGAGCTGGTTCGGTGCGGTGTACGGGCTGCGGCCGCTGCTGCTGGCCACCGCGCTGCTGACCGTCGGTCAGATCGTGCCGCTCGGCTTCCAGCGAGTGCCTCGCTACGTGTCACCGCTGCAGACGGCGCCGACCGACGTGGACCCGGGGGCCGTCTCGGCGGCGGCTCGGCCGCCGGTGGCCAGGGCGACGGGCGACTCCCGGGTGCCGCTGTTCGTGTTCGTCGGCTGCTGCGTGCTGGTGATGCACGGTGACACGATCAAGTTCGCCTACCTGCCGCTCTACATGGCCAACCAGCTCGGCATCTCCGACACCCTCCGGGGCGCGGTGATCGCCATCCAGCCGCTGGCCGAGCTGGCGCTGATGCCGTTGTTCGCCCGCCTGGCCGACCGGATCACCCCGATCCGGGTCGTCACCCTGGGCGCGGTGTTCGGGGTGGCGGCCAACATCGCGTACGCCACCAGTGAGCACGTGCTCGGGCTGTTCGTCGGGCAGCTGCTGATGTCGTGTCTGTGGGCCGCCATCGCCGGGCTCGGAGTCACGGTGGCCCAGCAGCTCTACCCGTCGGGCGTCGGTCTCGCGTCCTCGGTCTTCATGAGCTCGATCATGCTGGGTGGCGGTCTGGGCGGGGCGATCGGCGGACTCGGCACCGCCCTGTTGGGCGTACCGCACGTGTTCTTCATCTCGGCCGCCCTCGGCGCGGTCGGTGCGGTCGGGATGGTGGTCGTCGGCCGCCGCTACCAGGGGCTCGGGACGTAGTCCTTGAGAAAGCGGCCGTACAGGTCCTCGCCCGCCTCGCCGCGCACGATCGGGTCGTAGACCCGGGCCGCGCCGTCGACGAGATCGAGCGGGGCGTGCCAGCCCTCGGCGGCGATCCGCAGCTTCTCCTGGTGGGGTCGCTCGTCGGTGATCCAGCCGGTGTCGACGGCCGTCATCAAGATCTTGTCGGTCTCGAACATCTCCTGGGCACTGGTCCGGGTCAGCATGTTGAGCGCGGCCTTGGCCATGTTCGTGTGCGGGTGGCCGGGGCCCTTGTAGCGCCGCGAGAACTGACCCTCCATCGCCGACACGTTCACCACGTACGCCCGCTCGGTCCGCCCGCGGTCGGCCTGACGGTGGACGGCGGCCCGCATCGCCGGGCGCAACCGGGAGATGAGCAGGAACGGGGCGATGGCGTTGCAGAACTGCACCTCGAGCAGCTCCAGCGGATCGACCTCGGAGACCACCTGGGTCCAGGAGTTGGTGGTCTGGGTGTCGGGCAGCAGCCCGCCGGCGTCGACCGCCGTGCCGGCCAGGTGCGCGGCCAGCGAGGCGTTGCCGGACGTCAGCGCCAGGGCGGTCAGCGAGGCGGCGCTGTGTGCGGCGAGGGCCGGCTCGGCGGGTTCGCCGTCGTGGTGGGCGACCGGGTGCGCGGTCAGCGCGCCGGCGATGGCCGCCGGATGGGCTTCGGAGATCCGGTCGAAGGTCACCATCTCCGGCAGCACCGCCAGGTCGGGGAGCGGGGCGGACTCCAGCTCGAGCAGGTTCGCGTAGGCGCCTGGGGACCGGCGGACGGTCTGGCAGGCGTTGTTGATCAGGATGTCCAGCGGCCCGTCGGCGGCCACGTCGTCGGTCAGCGCCATCACCTGCGTCGGGTCACGCAGGTCGATGCCGACGATCTTGAGCCGGTGCATCCAGTCCGCGCTGTCCGCCATGGACGCGAAGCGGCGGACGGCGTCGTGCGGGAACCGGGTCGTGACGGTCAGCTGGGCCCCGTCGCGGAGCAGGCGCAGCGCGATGTACATGCCGATCTTGGCCCGGCCCCCGGTCAGGAGCGCCCGCCGTCCGGTCAGGTCGGTCCGCTGGTCCCGTTTGCTGTGGGAGAAGGCGGCGCACGAGGGGCACAGGTAGTGGTAGAACGCGTCGACCAGGGTGTAGTCGTTCTTGCAGATGTAGCAGCCGCGCGGGGTGATCAGCTCTCCGGCGAAGGCGCCGGTCGCCGTCGAGACGAGCGCCAGCCCCGCGGTCTCGTCGTCGATCCGCAGCGGTGACCCTGTCGCGGTGGTCTCGATCACGGCGCGGTCGGCGGCGATCTCCGCGGCGCGGAGGCGGGCCCGCCGCCGGACCTTGACGGTCTTGTACATCGCCGAGGTGGCGCGCTGGATCGTGATGATGTCGGGGTGGTCGGCCGGCAGCTCGTGCAGGCTGTCCAGCACCCGCAGCGTGGTGGCCAGGTCGTCGGGGTCGATCCCCGGCTCGGCGTGCTCGCTCACCCGCCGAGGTTAGGGCCCGGCGAGGCAGCGGGCCAATCATCATCGTTGCGGCGGGGCTCAGCGAGCCGGCAGCAGCGCGGCGAAACGCTCCACGAACGGTCGCCAGGCGGCGACGAGTGCCGCGTCGTCCCGGGCCACCTCGGCCAGCCAGGACTCGGCCCGCTCCGGCGCCAGCTGCCCGGAGCCTACGTCGGCGGCCGCCCAGGGCCGGACCAGGGCGAGATGGACCTCGGGATGGAACTGCACCCCCCAGGCAGCCCGGCCCAGTCGCAGCGCCTGCACCCCGGCCGGGGTCCGCGCCAGCTCGACCGCATCCGGCGGCAGCTCGACCACCAGATCGTTGTTCCAGTGGGTGGCCACCGCGTCGGCCGGCACGGCCGCGAACAGCGCGTCCTCGGCGGCGCTCGGCAGCAGCCCGACCGGCAGGGTCCCGCCCTGCTGACCGGTCACCGAGCGGGCCACCCGTCCCCCGGTGGCGACCGCCAGCAGCTGGTGACCGAGGCAGATCCCCAGGGTCGGCACGGCCTCGACCACGGAGCGGGCCAGCAGCGCCCGGGTCGCCGGCAGCCAGGGCGCTGTCGCGTCGTCGTACGCACCCATCTCCCCGCCCAGCACCACCAGGCCGGCATGGCCGGAGAGGTCGCGGGGCTGGCTCTCGCCCGCGTACGGTCGGACCACGTCGAGGTCGCAGCCGCTCTCGGTGAGCCAGCCGCCGACCCGTCCGGGCGGGCAGACAGCCGTGTGCTGGACGACGAGGACGGGGCGGTTCGGCACGCTCAGATCCTCTGCTGCCGGACATCGGTCAGATGTCGTGCGGCGGTATCGAAATCTCGGTCGTCGTGCACGATCACCAGGCCGTGGTGGGCGGCCACGCCGCAGACCAGCAGGTCGACCAGGGAGAAGGCGCGGAGGACTCCGGCTCGGGCCAGGACGTGCTGTGCGGAGTCGATCCATCGCCAGACACCCTTGGGAACGGCCACGTCGGGGTAGAAGGTGGCGAGGTCACGGCTCATCTCCTCGAACTCCTCGACGTCGCGCGCGGACCGGCAGAACTCGATCCGCTGCGGGCCGCACGTGTGCACCTGGCCGGCCTCGACGGCTGGTCGCCAGCGCTCTCGCACGTCCTGCTCCCGCTGGATCCTCCACACAGCAGAAGAGTCGATGAGGTACACCTCAGACCGGGCCGGCCTCGTCCTCGGCCCGCAGCTTCTTCCAGGCCTCGTAATCCCACTCCTGGGATCGCTGGATGTAGCTGTCGAACTCGGCGGCCCGACGCAGCTTCGCGGCGTAGTCGCGCAGCGCCTCGTTGACCGCATCCTTCTTCGTGACCAGACCCGAGCGGCGCATGACCTCGGCCAGTGCCACGTCGTCCAGGTCGATCTGGGTGACGGCCATGGCGCACCTTTCGCGATGATCCGGGCATGTTGGTGATGTATGAACTCTGGCCATATTACCAACATCGCCGGTGGCCCGTGAGTCTGGTGGGAAGTGTCGGTCCGGGCGACTAACCTAGGCCCTTGCTGGTGGCGGGTGACTCGGTCGATCTGGCCGGGAGGGCGGAGGTTGCAGGGAATGTCGGACAGCTTCGTCCATCTCCACGTCCACTCGGAGTACTCGATGCTGGACGGCGCCGCCCGGGTGGGTGACCTGTTCGCCGGTTGCGAGCAGATGGAGATGCCGGCGATCGCCGTCACCGACCACGGCAACCTGTTCGGGGCGTACGAGTTCTACAAGGCGTCCAAGAAGTCCCCGGTGAAGCCGATCATCGGGCTCGAGGCGTACGTCACGCCGAAGACCCACCGCAGCGAGCGCAAGCGGGTCCGCTGGGGCGACCAGAACGGTGCGAACAGCGGGGACGACGTGTCCGGCGGTGGCGCCTTCACCCACATGACGCTGTGGGCCGAGTCGACCGCCGGCATGCACAACCTGTTCCGGATGGGCTCGCTGGCCTCCTTGGAGGGCTACTTCTACAAGCCCCGGTTGGACCGCGAGCTGCTGAACACCTACCACTCGGGTCTGCTCGCCACCACCGGCTGCCCGTCGGGAGAGGTGCAGACCTACCTCCGGCTCGGCAAGTACGACGAGGCGGTGGCGAGCGCGGCGGAGTTCCGCGACATCTTCGGCGCCGGCAACTACTACGTCGAGCTGATGGACCACGGGCTGTCGATCGAGAACCGGGTCCGGGCGGACCTGCTGAAGATCGCCAAGGACCTGAAGCTGCCGCTGGTCGCGACCAACGACCTGCACTACGCCGCCCGCGAGGACGCCGCCGCGCACGAGGTGCTGCTCTGCGTCCAGTCCGGCTCGACGATGGCCGACACCAACCGGTTCAAGTTCGACGGGGACGGCTACTACCTGAAGTCGCCCGCCGAGATGCGGGCGCTGTTCGCCGAGCTGCCCGAGGCCTGCGACAACACGCTGGCCATCGCCGAGCGCTGCGACATCTCCTTCACCGAGGGGGCCGGCACCTACATGCCGCGCTACCCCTGCCCGCCCGGGGAGAACGAGGAGTCCTGGTTCGTCCGGGAGGTGGAGACCGGTCTGCAGCGGCGGTTCCCGCTGGGGATCCCCGACGACGTGCGCCAGCAGGCCAAGTTCGAGACCGAGGTCATCCTCTCGATGGGCTTCGCCGGCTACTTCCTGGTGGTCGCCGACTTCATCAACTGGGCCAAGGAGAACGGCATCCGGGTCGGCCCGGGCCGTGGCTCGGGCGCGGGGTCGATGGCGGCCTACGCGATGCGGATCACCGACCTCGACCCGCTCGAGCACGGACTCATCTTCGAGCGGTTCCTCAACCCCGACCGCGTCTCGATGCCCGACTTCGACATCGACTTCGACGAGCGTCGCCGCGGCGAGGTGATCCGCTACGTCACCGACAAGTACGGCGAGGACCGGGTCAGCCAGATCGTCACGTACGGCACGATCAAGGCCAAGCAGGCCGTCAAGGACGCCTCCCGGGTGCTGGGCTACCCCTTCGCGGTCGGCGAGCGGATCACCAAGGCGATGCCGCCGCCGGTGATGGGCAAGGACGTCCCGCTGAACGGGCTGTTCGACCCCGAGCACAAGCGCTACAAGCGAGGGCGGGGAGTTCCGGGCCCTGGTCGACGGCGACGCCGAGGTGGCCAAGGTGGTCGAGACGGCGCGCGGGCTGGAGGGCCTGAAGCGTCAGTGGGGCGTGCACGCGGCCGGCGTCATCATGTCGTCGCGACCCGCTGATCGACATCATCCCGATCATGCGCCGCGAGCAGGACGGCGCGATCATCACCCAGCTCGACTACCCGACGTGTGAGTCGCTCGGGCTGATCAAGATGGACTTCCTCGGGCTGCGGAACCTCACCGTGCTCGACGACGCCGTGGCCAACATCAAGCTGAACCGCGGGTTCGAGCTGGTGCTGGAGGACCTGGAGCTGACGACCCGGCGTCGTACGCGCTGCTGGGCCGCGGTGACACGCTCGGGGTGTTCCAGCTCGACGGCGGACCGATGCGGTCGCTGCTGAAGCTGATGCGGCCGGACAACTTCGAGGACATCTCGGCGGTGCTGGCGCTCTACCGGCCCGGCCCGATGGGCGCCGACAGCCACACCAACTACGCGCTGCGCAAGAACGGGCGCCAGGACATCACGCCGATCCACCCGGAGCTGGAGGAGCCGCTCGCGGAGATCCTCGGCACGACCTACGGCCTGATCGTCTACCAGGAGCAGGTGATGGCGATCGCGCAGAAGGTCGCCGGCTACAGCCTGGGCCAGGCCGATCTGCTGCGCCGGGCGATGGGCAAGAAGAAGAAGGAGATCCTCGACGCCGAGTTCATGCCGTTCTCCGACGGGATGAAGGACAGCGGCTACTCCCCGCCGGCGATCAAGGCGCTGTGGGACATCCTGGTGCCGTTCTCCGACTACGCGTTCAACAAGGCGCACACGGCGGCGTACGGGCTGGTGTCCTACTGGACCGCCTACCTCAAGGCCAACTTCCGCGCCGAGTTCATGGCCGCGCTGCTCACCTCGGTCGGCGACGACAAGGACAAGATGGCGATCTACCTCGGCGAGTGCCGCCGGATGGGGATCCAGGTGCTGCCGCCCGACGTGAACGAGTCGGCGGCCAACTTCACCCCGGTCGGGACCGACATCCGCTTCGGCCTGACCGCCGTGCGCAACGTCGGGTCCAACGTGGTCGACGGCATCGTCGCGGCGCGCACCGAGCACGGCAAGGCCGCGGACTTCCACGGCTTCCTGGATGCCGTCCCGCTGGTGGTCTGCAACAAGCGGGTGATCGAGTCGCTGATCAAGGCCGGTGCGTTCGACTCGATGGGGCACACGCCGCCGCGCCCTGATGAGCGTCTACGAGTCCGCCGTCGACGGGGTGCTCGACCTGAAGCGCAACTCCGCGCACGGCCAGGACGACCTGTTCGGTGCCGGCGGGTTCGGTGACGAGGACGCACCGGACGCGATGCCGCTCGGCACCGTGCCCGAGATCTGCCGACTGGGACAAGCGCACCAAGCTGGCCTTCGAGCGCGACATGCTCGGTCTCTACGTCAGCGACCACCCGCTGCAGGGGCTGGAGCACATGCTGATCGCCGAGCGCGACATCGGCATCGGCGAGCTGATGGGCGACGACGGTCCCCGCGAGGGCCAGGTCACCATCGCCGGCATGATCACCTCCATCACCCGCAAGACCACCAAGCGCGGTGACATCTGGGCGATCATCGACGGTCGAGGACCTGGAGGCCTCGATCGAGGTGCTGCTGTTCCCCAAGGCGTACGAGCTGGTCTCCACCGTGCTGGCCACGCGACACCGTGGTGCGGGTCAAGGGCCGGGTGAAGTCCGACGACGACTCGGTGTCGCTGAACGCGCAGGAGCTGACCCTGCCGGACGTGACCGAGGCGCCGTCGGGGCCGGTGGTCATCTCGCTGCCCGCCGTCCGGTGCACGCCCCCGGTGGTCCAGCAGCTCTCGCAGGTGCTCAAGGCGCACCCGGGGACCACCGAGGTGCGGCTGAAGCTGGTCAAGCAGGACAAGACGATCCTGATGCGACTGGACAACCAGCTGCGGGTGACCCCGTCGCCGCCGCTGATGGCCGACCTCAAGGCGCTGTTGGGACCGTCCTGTCTGGCGCCTTCCGGTCGGCTCGAGAGCGCCAGTGCCTGACACCCTGCTCGACGAGGTTCGGCCGCCCACCTACACCGGTCGGGTGATCGGCTTCCTGGCGCTGGCCATGGGCCTCGGCGCCGGTGCCGGGGTGCTGTGGTGGCTGGTGGTGGCGCTGCCGGCGTACCAGCTGGACTCGCAGGGTCGGGCCTCGGTCACCGAGCGGGACCTGACGCGGTTCTTCGCGGGTGACGCCTGGTTCTGCCTGTTGGGGTTGGTGGTCGGGGTGGCTCTCGGGATCTTCGGTTACCGGCTGCTGCGGGACCTCGGCTGGCCGCTGGTGCTGGTCGTGGTGATCGGGGCCGCCGCAGCCGGTCTGCTCTGCTGGGCGGTGGGCTATCGGCTCGGCCCGGGGGAGTTCACGCCACGACTGGCGCACGCCAACCCGGGCGGCTCGGTGCCGATCGCGCTCACCATCCGCGCCAAGGCGGCCCTGCTGTTCTGGCCGCTGTGCGCGGTGACCCCGGTGCTGCTGGCCTCCTCCTTGGGCGCGGACAGCGAGGACCCGACCCCCTTGTTGCCGCGGCGAGGAGGCACTTCCGGCGGGACCGCCTGATTCAGGTCACGAAAGAACAACGTTCGTGCGTAGTCAGAATAATTCTTGCCGGAATCCCTCAGGCTCATCCTCATGTCGTCACGTGCCCGACGCGTCACCGCGTCCCTCGTCTCCGTTCTCGCCCTCTCGCTGCCCGTCGCAGCCATCTCCTCCGCCCCGGCTGACGCCGCCAACAAGACGTACAAGAACTGCACGGCGCTGCAGAAGAAGTACCCCCACGGGGTCGGCAAGAGCGGCGCCAAGGACAAGGTCAGCGGTTCCTCCAAGCCGGTGACGACCTTCAAGAAGAGCACGAAGATCTACAAGGCCGCGATGAAGCAGAACAAGGGTCTCGACCGGGACAAGGACGGCATCGCCTGCGAGAAGCGCTGATCCTGCAAGGGTCCGCCGCCCTCGAGGTCAGTGGGCGACGCGCGCCGACCGCGCCGAGGTGATCGCGCGCAGATCAGCCGGCGCGAGCTCGACCTGCAGGCCTCGCCGCCCGGCCGAGACGTAGATCGTGTCGAAGTCATCCGCTGAGGCGTCGACCACGGTGGGCAGGGGGGCCCGTTGCCCGATGGGGGAGATGCCGCCGACCACGTAGCCGGTGCTCCGCGCGGCGTGGGTCGGATCGGCCATCGTGGCCTTCTTCGCCTCGAACGCGGCGGCCAAGGCCTTCAGGTCCAGCTGCCGGGCCACCGGGATGACGGCGACGACAAGCTTGCCGGCCACATCGGCCACCAGCGTCTTGAAGATCCGGGTCTCCTCGACCCCGAGCGCTCGCGCCGCCTCCTCACCGAAGCTGGTGCTGTCGTCGTGGTGCTCGTACGGGTGCAGGGTGAAAGCGGTGCCGGCCTCCATCAGTGCCGTCGTCGCCGGCGTCGCACCGTGGGCGTGCTTGCTCTTCTTGGCCACGGGCCCATTCTGGCGGGAGCGTGGATCGAGGGGCTGCCGGGCCCGTCTCCCACCGGGACCGCCGTGCGTTCTCCGACCACGGTCGGAGTCAGTAGCGGCGCAGCGCCTCAGGACTCAGCTCGGCCAGCCCCAGACCCTGCATGGTGCGGGCCGCTTCGGATGAGAAGTCGCGGCCGAGGACGATTGACGCGATCTGCACCACGGCGTCCATCACCGGGGTGGCCACCCGCAGCGAGCGGGCGAGGTCGGTGAAGAACACCATCGAGTAGCCGACGTCCTCGGTCAGGTAGCGGTTGTCCAGGGAGTCCTGCGCCTTGATCCCGAGGAACCCCGGGGCCCGCGAGTAGCCGGTGGTGTAGTTCTCCTCGGTCATGTAGCCCTGCAGGACGCCGATCGCAGGCTCCGACAAGATCGTGATCCCGAGCGCTTCCGCGATGGCGAACCGCTCGGCGTCCACGGCCTCCATCAGCCGCCCCGTCGACGACGTCACACCCTCTTCGTAGAAGGCGAAGTCACCGCCGGTGCGATCGATCAGAGCGGCGTTCAACAACGTCACTGCCGGGTGGATGACCGGGTTGCCGTTCTGCAGCGCCGTCTGGAAGACGCTCGACGCCTCTTCGGCGTGCGGCCACACCGTCCGCAGCACCTCGAGCAGCCGAGGAGTGGCCGATCGCGGGGCGGCTGCGGCGAACAGGCCCCGGTCGAAGTGGTGGAAGACGCGGATCTCCGCCGGGCCGGTGGCGCGGACCGCGAACGGCAGCGTGCTCGTCTCGCCGACCAGGATCGACTCGTCGTACAGATCCAGACCGGCGGCTCGCTTGAACGCGAGGCTGCCCAGACACGATCCCGGGCAGACCACCACGCTCATCCCAGCGCGCAGGTGGGGCCCGGCTTCGGTGCCCAGCGAGGACGTGGCGTACGCGGGACCGACCGCCAGGACGACCTCGGCGTCGCTCATCGCCTCGGCGATGTCGGTCGTGGCGAGTCTGATCTCAGCGAACCCGCTCAGCACGCCCGTGCTGGTGATGCCACCCCGCTCCTGGATCGGCGCGATCTGCTCGGAGTAGTCGGCATGGGAGTAGATCGCCACCTCATGCCCCTGGCGGGACCACTCGAAGGCGGTGGCCAGCCCCCCGTTGCCGGCTCCGAGCACTGCGACCCTGGTGGCGACCATGGCCTGACTCTACGAGTCGAGGATCCCCACCGGAGCGCCGCCCACCCGGGTCCCGGACCGGTACGATCGCGGTTCGAGATCGGGGGGAGCGGGTGGCGGACGTGGCTGGCGTGGCCCGACTGGTCGCGGGCGGAAGCCGTCGCTATCCGCAGGCTCGTGCCGAGCGCGCCGATCACGGGTGGACCATCCTGCTCGAGGGCGCCGCAGAGGCCGTCATCCCCCACGGCGTGACCGATGTGGGCGATACCGCACCACTGGTGCTGAGCACCTCCGTCGAGGACGCCTACCGCGCCCTGGACGAGGTGAGCCGGATCGAGGAGGACGACGAGGCGGCCGAAGCGCTCGCGGCCCATGCCCGCCGTCATCCCGTGGCCAGATTCCTGTGCCAGCACGGGCTCCCGATGTGGCACGGCGGCCCCGACCCCTGTCGCATGTCGATGAGCTCGGGGGGTGCGGCGTGCCTCAGCCTGAGTCAGGTTCGCACCATGATGCACGGCCTTCGCGGCGTGGAGGATCTGGCTCGTCACGTCGCCACCCGGAGCCGGCCCGCCCGGCCCGAGCAGGTGGCGGCTGCGCTGCGGTGGCCGATCCTGCCCGGCTATCTCACCGGGCCCGCCCGGGCCGAGACCGAGCGTGACGGTGAGCTGTTCCTGGGCCGCTGCCGTCAGGTCGTGGCGTCGAGTCTGCGCGTCCTGCAGGACACCTCCTTGCTGCGCCGCGACATCGAGTGGGTCACCGCGCGGCGTCTGCAGCCCGTCGCCCACGCGCACACCGACCTCGCGCTCTACGTGTACGCCTTCACCGCCCGGATGCTGCGGCCGGCGTCAGACCAGGACCCGCAGCAGCGCGGTGACGGCGACGGCCACCACGAACACCACCAGGACGCCCGCCCGCAGCAGCAGGGCGATCACGGCCGCCCCGAAGCCGGCCAGCACCGGCCAGTCGAGCGACCAGCGGCCGTCACCGTCCCCGTCGGCGAGCCCGACGACCACGAGGGCGGTCAGCATGGCCACGGGAAGGAACCCGGCGATCCGCTGGACGGTCGGGTGGGCGAGCACCGACTCGGGTAGCGACACCCCGGCCAGCTTGAGCAGGTACGAGCCCACCGACGCGATCACCAGGGACACCAACAGCGCGGTCACGGCGTCCCCTTCGGACGGGAGCGGACGAGCAACCCAGCAGCGACGGCCACCGCGGCGGCGGCGATCACCGGCACACCGGCGGGCGCGACCGGGATCAGCACGAAGGCCAGCAACCCGCCCAGCACCGCCACGGCCTTCGCTGGTCGACTGCGCAGCTGCGCCCAGAGCAGCGCCAGGAACACCGCCGGTGCGGCCGCGTCCAGGCCGAACCGCGACGGGTCGATGGCCTCGCCCAGGAGGGCCCCGACCAGGCTGCCGGTCTGCCACAGGGTGAACAGGATCAGACCCGTCGACCAGAACGCGTACCGCCGGGCGCGTGGTTCGGACTGCCCCACCGCCATGGCCGTGGTCTCGTCGATGACGAAGTGGGCGGTGACCAGCCGCCGCCAGCCGCGTGGGGCCAGGATCTCGGAGATGGGCACGCCGTAGAACGCGTTGCGGACGCCCAGCAGCAGCGCGGCCGGGATGGCCGCCCACGGCGACCCGGCCGCCGCGACGCCGACGAAGGCGAACTGCGAGGCGCCGGAGAACATCACCAGACTCAAGATCATCGTCTGAGCCACCGTCAGCCCGCTGCCCACCGACACCGCGCCGAAGGTGGCCCCGAACACCCCGGCGTAGATGCCGAGTCCGATCGCCGCCCGGAGCACCTGCGGGTACGCCTTGGCCAAGCTAGCCGGAACCGGGGCAGGGGTGGCGTGGCTCACCGGAGCACCATCACCAGCGAGACCAGCAGCGGCGCGACGACCAGGGCGGGGAGCAGGTTGCCGACCGGCACGGCCTTGATCTTGAGCAGTCGCAGCCCGACGCCGACCAGCAGCAGACCTCCGGTGGCGGTGATGGCGGCGAGGTGGGCCGCTGGCAGGAAGTCCCCGATCAGCACCCCGACCAGGGTCAGCGAGCCCTGGATCACGCCGACCGCCAGGGCCGAGGCCATCACCCCCACGCCCAACGACGCCGCGAAGGCGATCGCGGCGAACCCGTCCAGGGTCGCCTTGAGCAGGAGCTGCTGGGCGCCCAGTCCGAGTCCGTCGGAGAGCGAGCCGAGGATGGTCAACGGTCCGACGCAGAACACCAACGACGACGAGACGAAGGCCTCCACGAAGCGGGTCTGCGAGCCCCGGGCTCTGAACCGGTACTGCAGCCAGACGCCGAGATCCTCCAGCCGGCGCTCGATGTCGGCGAGCGAGCCGATGATGCCGCCGACCAGGAGCGATCCGAGCACGATCAGCACGGGGGCGCTGCCGCCCACCGCGTCGGAGAACACCGACGACGTCACCTCGACCGCGGACAGACCGCCGATCAGCAGCGTGACCAGGCCGAGGGCGTCGGTGACGGTGTCCCGGGTGCGCTGCGGCAGCCGATGACCGAGCAGCAGCCCGATGGCGGAGCCGATGATGACGGTGGCGACGTTGACGAGCGTGCCGAAGCCGGGGAACACGAGCGACCGACCTCAGCGAGCGGAGGCGGTGGTGTAAGGGGCGTCGAGCACGGACGCACGTTACCCTCGCCGTCACGCCGGTGGTCTGCCCGTCTCGCTGATCCGCCACCGGCTCAGACGGGCGAGGTCGCCGTCGGTGCTCGGTCACGCAAGGCGAACTCCGGTGATCACTCCTGCGAACTCGTCCAGTGACCCGTCCATCCGCCAGAACGCCGATCGGCGGATCTCCAGCTCGATGGGGTGGCGAGTCCGGAACGCGGACCTGAGCAGGTCGACGATCGTCTGGTCGGAGGCGGGCGCATGGTGCAGCGGGATGCCGTAGGTGATGCCGTCCGCCCCGACCAAGAACGTCGGGTACGACCATCGGCGGGTGACGCCGATCCGGTCGATCGACCTCGGCCTGATCGTCCGGTGACCGTACGCTTCCTCGATCACGGTGATCGCGCCACGCTCGGCCCGGAGCAGGTGGACGACGTCGACTCCGGTGATGCGCCAGACACACCCGGTGGCCAGCGCCGCGATCCGGGGCGACGACGGCGGGGCGATCCCCGCGGCGTCGTAGGCCGCGGCGAGAGCCCTTCCCGCCGTCTCGGCGTCGAGCTCGGTACCTGCGCCGGCGTCGACGCTGCCGAGGACGGCGTAGTCGAGGTCGAGCGCCTCCTCCCAGTGAGAGAGCAACCGGGTGGGATCGACGGGCACCGCCTCCGTGTCGGTGTCACCCCGCGGGTTCGGCGTGATCCAGTGCCAGAGCTCGAAGTGCAGGTGATCTCCGGCTGGGTGTGGCCCGACCGACGCGATCGGCTCTCCTTTGATCACCCGGTCGCCGACCTCCTTCGGCCCGGGATCGATGTGCAGGTACTGGCTGGCGTACGCCTCGCCGCTGCCCTGGTGATCGATCACCAGCTGTCCCGCCTTCTTGCCGACGATCGTTCCGCCGTAGACCGCATAGACGCAGGACCCAGCACCGGAGGCGAGATCGACCGCCTCGTGCACCTGATGCAGCCCCGCCGACCCATCAGGCGTCACCGAGGCGAAGTGGTCGCTGCAACAGGCCTCGCTGGGCTGCCCCTGGATCCGGGGAGCGCCGAAGAACCCCCCCTCGAAGGCCAGCCGGAGGGGATAGTCCAGCGGCGGGCAGATCAGGAAGTCCGACGGGATTCTCGCCACCAGCGACATGGCCGATGGTACCGCCGCGGGCCGGCTCGACGTCCCCGCTCCAGCGGTGGATCTTGGTCGCTGGATCATCCGGTCGCCCTCAGCGAGCACCTCCGTAGACTCACAGGGTGCTGAGAGTCATCGATCTTCGTGACCGGCTCGCCGCCGGCGAGCAGCTGGACTATGCGGCCCTGGTGCCGCGGGCCGAGTTCGACGTGGAAGCCGCGGTCGAGGTGGTCCGTCCCATCTGCGACGACGTCGCCGTCCGCGGGGTGAGCGCGCTGCGGCACTGGTCGGACCGGTTCGACCACGTCGTGCCGGACGAGTTCCGGGTCCCCGCCGCCGAGCTCAGCGCCGCGGTCGAGCAGCTCGATCCCGAGGTCCGGGCCGCCTTCGAGGTGGCCATCGACCGCCGCCGACGGGTCAGCGTCGCCGAGCTCGGCGAGAAGGCCACCACGGTGGAGCTGGCGCCGGGCGCGGTCGTCACCCAGCGGATGATCCCGGTCGGTCGGGTGGGCCTCTACGTCCCCGGTGGTCTGGCCGCGCTCGCCTCCAGCGTGATCATGAACGTGGTGCCGGCCCAGATCGCCGGCGTCGCCTCGATCGCCGTCGCGTCGCCCCCGCAGGTCGAGTTCGACGGCCTGCCGCACCCCAACATCCTGGCGCTGTGCCACCTGCTCGGGGTCGAGGAGGTGTACGCCGTCGGCGGCGCCCAGGCGATCGCGATGTTCGCGTACGGGGTCGAGGACCTGTGTCCGAAGGTGGACCTGGTCACCGGACCCGGCAACATCTACGTGGTGGCGGCCAAGCGGCTGCTCAAGGGTCGGGTGAACATCGACTCCGAGGCCGGCACCACCGAGATCGCCATCCTGGCTGACGCCGACGCGCAGCCGGTGCACGTGGCCGCCGACCTGATCTCCCAGGCCGAGCACGACCCCGCCGCCGCCGCCGTCCTGGTCACCGACTCCACCGAGCTGGCCGACGCCGTCGCGACCGAGCTGGCCGCCCAGGTGCCCGAGGCCAAGCACGCCGCGCGGATCTCCACCGCCCTGGCGGGGCAGCAGTCCGCCGTGGTCCTGGTCGACGACCTGGCGCAGGGCATCGACGTGGTCAACGCGTACGCCGCCGAGCACCTCGAGCTGCACACCGTGGACGCCGAGGCCGTCGCGACCAAGATCACCAACGCGGGCGCGATCTTCGTCGGCACCTGGTCACCGGTGTCGCTGGGGGACTACTGCGCCGGCAGCACCCACGTGCTGCCGACGGCCGGCTGCGCCTGCCACTCCTCCGGGCTGAACGTGAAGAGCTTCCTCAAGGCCGTGCACGTGATCAACTACGACAGATCCGCACTGCATGAGGTGGCTCGCCACGTCGAGGTGTTCGCGGAGTCGGAGGATCTGCCGTCGCACGGCGCCGCCGTCACGCGGAGGTTCCCGGGCGGCTCCCGGTGACGCCTGCCGGGGGAGTCACCGGGCTGCCGGTCCGGCCCGAGCTCGTCGGGGAGGTCCCGTACGGGGCGCCGCAGCTGGACGTGCCGTACCTGCTGAACGTCAACGAGAACCCGTACCCGCCGAGCGACCGGGTGGCCGCCGAGATCGCGGCCGCGGTGGCGGACGCGGCCACGACCATGAACCGCTATCCCGAGCGGGACGCCATCGCGCTGCGGGCCGACCTCGCGGCGTACCTCGGACACGGGTTGAGCGCCGACCAGGTGTGGGCGGCCAACGGCAGCAACGAGGTGATGCTGCACGTGCTGATGGCCTTCGGGGGGCCTGGTCGGTCCGTGCTGTCGTTCGCCCCGACGTACTCGATGTATCCCGAGTACGCCCGGGACACCCACACCACCTGGACGACCTTCCCGCGACGGGACGACTTCACCATCGACCCGGTCGCGGCGGTCGCGGCGATCACCGATCGGCAACCGGACGTGATCTTCATCGCCAGCCCCAACAACCCCACCGGGACGGCGGTCTCGACCGACACCCTGATGGCGATCGCCGACGCCGCCACCGGGGTCGTGGTGGTGGACGAGGCCTACTACGAGTTCGCTCGCGCGGGCACCCCGAGTGCGCTGGAGCTGCTGCCCGACCACCCGCGGCTGGCCGTCACCCGGACCATGTCCAAGGCGTTCGCCTTCGCCGGCGGCCGGCTCGGCTACCTCGCCGCGTCGACCGAGTTCGTGGACGCCCTGCGGGTCGTCCGACTGCCGTACCACCTGTCCGCGATCACGCAGGCCGCGGCCCGGGTGGCGCTGGCCAACGCCGACGAGCTGCTGGCCGCGGTGGCGACGTTGCGGGCCAACCGGGACGATCTGGCCGGCTGGCTCACCGGCCGCGGGCTGCGGGTCGCCGACTCCGACGCCAACTTCGTGCTGTTCGGCCGGTTCGCCGACCGTCGGGCCGTCTGGCAGGCTCTGCTGGACAAGGGTGTGCTGATCCGGGTCGTCGGTCCGGAGGGCTGGCTGCGCGTGTCCGCCGGCACCGACGCGGAGATGGCGGCGTTCAAGGCCGCCCTCGAGGAAGTCCTGGCGACCGAGGAAGGACGACAGCAGTGAGTGCTGAGCGGAGCCGTACGGCCACGATCGAGCGGACGACGTCGGAGTCGAGTGTCACGGTCAGCCTGGACCTGGACGGGACCGGGGAGTCGACCATCAGCACCGGGGTCGGCTTCTACGACCACATGCTCACCGCGCTGGCCCGGCACGGGCTGCTGGACCTGACCGTGGAGAGCGTCGGCGACGTCCACATCGACGGCCACCACGTGGTCGAGGACACCGCGATCGTGCTGGGACAGGCCATCCGCGAGGCGCTGGGGGACAAGCGGGGCATCCGTCGGTTCGCCGACGCCCTGGTGCCGCTCGACGAGGCGCTCGCCCAGGCCGTGGTGGACGTCTCCGGACGCCCGTACTGCGTGCACACCGGTGAGCCGCCCGGCCAGGAGTACGCGCTGATCGGCGGCGGCACCGACCCGTCGGGGAGGGGCGGGGTGCCGTACGCAGGCTCGCTCACCCGGCACGTGTTCGAGACCCTCGCCTTCCACGCCCACCTGTGTCTGCACGTGACGGTGATCGCCGGCCGCGATCCGCACCACATCGTGGAGGCCCAGTTCAAGGCCGTGGCCCGCGCCCTGCGGGACGCGGTCGCCCGCGACCCGCGGGTGGACGGCGTACCGAGCACCAAGGGAGCCCTGTGACGGCGGTCCTCGACACCGCGACGCCTCCGTCGGACGCCGGGACGGGGCTGCTGGACATCGTCGTGCTCGACTACGGCTCCGGCAACATCCGCTCCGCGGAGCGGGCCGTGGCCCGCACCGGTGCCCGGGTGACCGTGACCGCCGACCGGGAACGAGCCGTCGCGGCCGACGGTCTGGTGGTGCCGGGGGTGGGCGCGTTCGCCGCCTGCATGGAGGGTCTGCTGGCCGTCGACGGGGCCAGGGTGATCGCCGAGCGGCTGGCAGCCGACAAGCCGGTGCTGGCCATCTGCGTCGGTCACCAGGTGCTGTTCGGCAACGGCATCGAGCACGGCCTGGAGGCGGCCGGCTGCGGCATCTGGCCCGGCACGGTCGAGCGGCTGCACGCCGATCGGCTGCCCCACATGGGCTGGAACACCGTCGCGCCCGCGCCGGGCAGCAGCCTGTTCGCCGGCATCGAGAGCGAGCGGTTCTACTTCGTCCACTCCTACGGCGTACGGGAGCTGGCCGAGGTCGACGGGCGGCTGGTCACCTGGGCCGAGCACGGCGGCGACCGGTTCGTCGCGGCGGTGGAGCAGGGGCCCCTGTGGTCGACCCAGTTCCACCCGGAGAAGTCCGGGGTGGCCGGCGGCCGACTGATCGCCAACTGGGTCGCGACCCTGCGGAGCGGGTCAGCGTGACCCGGCGCACGGCGATCTTCGATCTGGGTGGCGTCGTGCTGTCCTGGGATCCCGTCCGGGCCTTCAGCGCCGAGACCGACACCGACGCGGCGCAGCGGTTGATGAGCGACGTCGACTTCGCGACCTGGAACCGGCGCAACGACGCCGGTCGACGGTTCGCCGACGGCGAGGCCGAGGTGGCCGACACCTGGCCCCAGTACGCCGAAGCGATCACCGCCTACCGGCGCCACTTCGACCGCACCCTGACCGGCACCGTGCCGGGCACCTCGGCGGTCGTCGCCGAGCTGGCCCGAGCCGGCGTGCGGCTGCTCGGTCTGACCAACTGGTCGGACGAGACGTTCCCGGTCGCCCAGCGCCGCTTCGGCATCCTGCGGCGGTTGGAGGCGATCGTGGTGTCGGGCCGCGAGCGGCTGGCCAAGCCCGATCCCCGCCTGTACCGGTTGCTGCTCGACCGCTATCAGGTGGACGCCGCTTCGGCGGTCTTCGTGGACGACAGCGCGGCCAACTGCGCGGCGGCCCGGGACCTGGGGATGACGGCGATCCAGTTCCACGACGCCGACGACCTGCGGGCACGCCTCGTCGAGGTCGGCATGCTGGGTGAGCCTCGCCCCGTCGCGGAGTCGACCGTGCACATCGCCGAACGCGCTCTGTGGGAGGAGGCCCGGAGCACCGGCTCCTACCCCTGGTCCAGTCACGGTTCCAGCTACGACGCGGAGGGCTTCGTGCATCTCGCGTACCCGCGACAGGTGCCCGGGGTGATCGATCGCTACTTCAGCCGGTTCGAGCCGGAGGAGCTGGTGCTGCTCGACCTCGATCCCGACCGCGCCCGACCGATCGTCGAAGAGGGTTCGACCGAGTCGTTCCCGCACCTGTTCGCGCCGCTGACCACCGACATGGTGGTGGCCGAGCGCGACGTTCACGAACCGTTCAACACCTCCGCCTAGCGTCCCCGGGGTGTCTCGCCCCGCCGTCCCACGACCACCGCTGGCCCTGCTGATCGCGGCTTTCGACTCCCAGCTCAAGTGGGTCGCCGGCATCCGGGACGAGCTGGTGGCGCGGGGCTTCGAGTGTCAGGTCCTGGTGCCCGACGTCCGCTCCGCACTCTCGGCCGGCCAGATCGCCGCCGCCGGTTTCGACCAGGTCGAGGCTGTCGGCTGGACCGAGCTGCTCCGCCGGGCCGCGGCCGGCGACGTCGTGGTCTGCGGGCTGTCGGGGCCGTTCACGCTGCGCTTCACCGTCGACCTCGCTGCGTACGTGGCGCCAGGCGAGCCGGGTCCGGTGGTGGTCACCGGCTGGGTGGGCGTGATCATCGAGAAGATCACCGCGGGCTATCTGGACCGCGTCGGCTCCGACGTCGTCGCGGTCAACTGCGTCGACGATCTCGAGCACTTCGTCACCGTGGCGCAGCAGCTGGAGCTGGAGCCCGACAACCTGCTGCTGTCGGGGTTGCCGATCCTCGGGTCGACGGCCCTGCCGCAGCGCGACGACCCGATCCGCCGCATCGTCTTCGCCGACCAGCCGACGGTGCCCGGTCCGGCGTCCGAGCGGCTCCATCTCTACCGGCGGCTGATCGACTACGCGTCCGCGCACCCCGAGCGCGAGGTGTTGCTCAAGCCACGGCACCGTCCCGGGGAGGACACCTTCCACACCATGAAGCATCACCCGGAGGACCTGCTGGCGGGAGTCGACCGACCGCCGAACTTCCGGATCGACTACACCCCCATCAGCGAGATCCTGCCCCGGGTCGACCTGCTGCTGACGATGTCCTCGACCGCGTGCCTGGAGGCCGTCGGCAGTGGCTGCCGGGTCGGTCTGGTGCTCGATCTCGGGGTGCACGAGCGCTACGGGAACCACGTGTTCCTGGCCAGCGGCTTGCTGCGGACGTTCGACCAGCTGATCGCCGACGACGTCGGCACCCCGGAACGTTCCTGGTTGGGCAGCTACTTCTTCGAGCGGCCCGGCACGGCGACCGGGTCGATCGTCGACCGGGCGCAGCAGCTGTTGGTCACGGGGGAGCGGCCGTCCCGGCGGATCCGCCAGTCGGCCTACTTCACCAGCGCGGCGGCCTACCTGCGCACCACGGCGGCGCCCGGTCCCACGGTCGGCCGGGGGAGGAGCACGCTCGTCCGTGATCTGGTGCCCCCGCTGCTGCTGCGGAGGGCTCGACAGGTGAGCCGCCGGGCTGCTCGTCGCTGACTGTCACACCTGGGTGGGCGGCGGTGTCTCATGGGCATGACGACCTCCGATGCGATGAAGACCCCACCCGCCGTGACCCCACTCGCCGTGTTCCCGGGGCCGGGAACCGAACTCGACGCCCGCCGACGACTCGCTCGCGTGCCGATCGACCAGCCGCGCGGACTGACCGGTCGGCTCATCGGCTGGGTGAGCCGGAAGCTCTACGGTCAGGCGGCCGACAACGGCTTCGCCATGGCGCACAACCGCAAGGTGCTGCTGGCCACCTTGTTCCACGAGCGACGGGTGGCCCGGTTCGACCGGCTCGACCCCGGGCTGAAGGCCCTCGCCACGATGGCGGTCGCCGCCGAGATCGGCTGCACCTGGTGCATCGACTTCGGCTACTTCCTGGCCGACGCTCAGCGTCTCGACCTGGCCAAGCTGGCCAGTGTGGCGAGCTGGCAGCAGGCCCAGAACCTCACCACGCTGGAGAAGCAGGTGATCGCGTACGCGATGGCCGCCACCGCGACCCCGGTCGAGGTGACCGATGAGATGGTCACCCCGCTGCGCGACGCGCTCGGCGACGACGGTCTGGTGGAGCTCACCATGATGGTGGCGATCGAGAACGAACGGTCGCGCTTCAACGCGGCGCTCGGCCTGGTGTCCCAGGGCTTCTCGGCGACCTGTCAGCTACCGTCGAACCGTGGCTGAGCCCGACGTGGAGGACGTCTTCGATCGGCACCGCGCCCTGCTGTTCACGGTCGCCTACGAGCTGCTGTCCTCGGTCGCCGATGCCGAGGACGTGGTCCAGGAGACGTACCTGCGCTGGTCCGGGCGAGCCGGCGAGGTCGAGATCGCCAACCCCCGCGCGTACCTGTGCCAGATCGCCACCCGGCTGTCGCTGAACCGGCTCCGGACGCTCGCGCGGCGGCGCGAGGACTACGTCGGGCCCTGGTTGCCGGAGCCGCTGCTCACCGTGCCGGACGTGGCCGACGACGTGGTGCTGGCCGAGTCGGTGTCCCTGGCCCTGATGGTGGTGCTGGAGTCGCTGGGACCCAAGGAGCGCGCGGTGTTCCTGCTGCGCGAGGTGTTCGGCTACGACCACACCGAGATCGCCGAGGCGTTGGGGATGACCGCCGTCGCCGTACGGCAGACGGCGCACCGGGCGAAGCAGCACGTCGAGTCCCGGCGTCCGCGGTTCGAGGCCGACGACCAGCTGGCCGACCAGATGCGGGAGCGGTTCACCGCAGCGGTGGTCGGCGGCGACGTCCAGGGGCTGATGGACCTGATGGCGCCGGACGTGGTCGTCCTCTCCGACGGTGGCGGGAAGGTTCGCGCCGCGCGCAGGCCGGTCGAGGGCGCCGACGCGGCGGCCCGGTTGCTGATCGGCATCGCGCACAAGGCGGCCCCGGGTCTGCGGCTCGAGGACGTCACGATCAACGGCGTACCGGGCTGGCGGGCCTGGGACGGCGAGCGTCTGGCGGCGGCCCTGCAGCTGGTGATCATCGACGACCGGATCGCCCAGGTGCTGATCATGATGAACCCCGACAAGCTCGGTGGGCTCGGTCAGGTGCGCGCGATCGCCCGGTGACCTGCGCACGCAGCGTTGACCTGCGCACGACGGGGCAGTATGGATCGGTGCCCGAAGGTGACTCCGTCTACGTCCTCGCCCGCCGTCTCGACGTGCTGACCACCAGGACGGTGAGTCGAGGTGAGCTCCGGGTGCCGCAGCACGCCACCGCCGACCTCGCCGGCCGCACCGTGCTCGCCCAGGTGACCCACGGCAAGCACCTGCTGACCCGCTTCGACGGTGGTCTCACCCTGCACACCCATCTGCGGATGGACGGCTCCTGGACCGTGGTCCGACCCGGGCTCACCCTGCCCCGCAACCTGATGCCCGACGTCCGCGTGCTGCTCGCGACCGAGGACGGGCCGACCGCGTACGGTCTCTCGCTGCCGGTGGTCGAGCTCGTCGAGACCGCCGACGAGCACACAGTGATCGGACACCTGGGGCCGGACCCGCTGCGCCCGGACTGGGATCTCGACGAGGCCGTCCGCCGGTTGGGCGCCGATCCGGCCCGGCCCATCTCCGCCGCCCTCCTTGACCAGCGCAACCTGGCCGGGCTGGGCAACCTGTGGGTCAACGAGCTCTGCTTCCTGCGCGGGGTCAGTCCGTGGACCCCCGTCGCCGACGTGGATCTGCCCGCCACGGTGCGGCTCGCGGTCCGCGCGCTGCGCCACTCCGCGCTCACCCCGGGCGCCTTCCAGGTGACCACGGGGGACAGCCGACGAGGACGTGACCACTGGGTCGCCGGCCGGTTCGCCCAACCGTGCCGGCGCTGTCGGACCTTGATCAAGGTGGTCGCCGAGGTGCCCAACGACCCCGACCGACGACGCAGCTGGTGGTGTCCGCGCTGCCAGCCGGGACCGGGGCCGGGTCCCGACCGGAGCTAGTCGCGTTGCACAAGACCGACGATGCTGCCTTCGGAGTCGCGGATGGCGGGCCGCCGGCGGCAACACGCTCGACGAGGATCTCGAAGTGATCCACGATGGCCCTGCGGACGGCCTGGCGTGGCTGGCGCGCGACGTCCAGGACCGGCTCGGAGCTTCTGTCGGACCCCTCGTTTAGAATCGTCTACATGTTCGATAGTGGTCAGCAGGGCGGTGAGGGCCGGACCCCGGGCCTTGTTCTGGCCGACCGGATCGTGGCCCGTGACGCCCGGATCCGGACCGAGGAGCTCGGCACCGTCCTCGATCTGCAGGCCTGGCTGCAGCTGCACAGTGTGGATCCGACCGATCCGGTCGCCAAGGGGGTCGCGGGCGGTGCGGGCCGCCGGGCCGGGTCGGACGGGACCCCGCTGGTGGATGAGTTCGCGGTCCGGGAGTACGCCGCACTGCGGCACCAGTCGGAGCCGACCGCGCGGGCGTTCCTGATCGACGTCGCCGATCTGGAACACCGGTTCCCCCGCCTGTGGGCGGCGGTGCAGGCCCTGTGGCTGCCGGTCTGGCAGGCCCGCAAGATCGTCGCCGCCTGCCGTGACCTGTCCCAGGCCGCCGCCGCCCTGGTGGATGTGGAGATGGCGGCGATCGTGGCCGGTCTGCCGTGGAGCCGGATCCTGACCCGGCTGGCCGCGGCGATCATGACCGCCGACCCCGCTTTGGCCGAGCAGAAACGCGCCCAGGCCAAGCAGGCCCGGTTCGTGCGGCTGTGCCGCTCCGAAGACGGCATCAACACCATGATCGTCCGCGCCGACCAGGGTGATCTGGTCATGGTCTACGCCCTCGTCGACCGCCTCGCCGACATCCTGGCCCCGAGGGCAGCACCGAGCCCGCCGACGAACGCCGGGCCACCGCCTTCGGGCTCCTCGCCCAACCCGCGATGGTCCTGCAGCTGCTGCTCCGCCACGCCCACGACGCCACCCCACCGGCCGCTGCGACGCCCTGCAGCCCAGCACCTGACAACGAAGCACACAGCTCCGGCACCGGCGGCGGCAGACCGCGCCGGCGGAACCAGCCAGGAAGCCGCCGGCGCAAGCAGCCCGGTTTCCGACGGCGAACCGGGACCTGGACCCGACCACGACCGCCGAGACGGCCCGCCGGACGATGTCCGGCGAGACAACGACACCGCCGGCAGGAGTCGCCCAGACAGCAGCCCGCCACCACCTGACCTGACCGCGGAACCGCCGCCCTGGACGACCGACGACTACGACGAACCACCCGACCCGGCACCGGTCGACCACCCGAACATCCCCGACTACTGGCAACAACGCCTACGACCACGCCCCACCCCCGAACCACCCTTGCCCGGCTGGGTGATCGAACCCGACCCGAACAGTCCCGACCCTCCCGACGGGTCAGGACTCCACCTCGACCTGCCCGGACTCGCGGACCTGCTCACCCAGCAGGGACTCCGTCCCGCCCGACCCCGGGTCGTGCTCAACGTCCACCTCACCGACCAGACCCTGGCCACCGGCACCGGTGTCGTCCGCACCGACCACCCCGACCTCGGCCCCCTCCTCGCCACCCAGCTCCGCGAGTTCCTGGTCACCCACACCTGCCACATCACCGTGCGACCGGTCCTGGACCTCGACCACGTGCCGTCCGTCGACGCCTACGAGATCCCCCACCGGATCCGCGACGCCGTCCGCACCCGCCACATCGCCTCCGTCTTCCCCTACTCCAGCGCCACCGCCACCAACCTGGACCTCGACCACACCCACCCCTACCGGTGGGACGGCACCCCCGGCCAGACCGGCCCAGCGAATCTCGGACCCCTCACCCGCGGCGAACACAACGCCAAAACCCACGGACTCTGGACCGTCACCGCACCCCACCCCGGCGTGTTCCTCTGGCGGGCACCCCACGGCCACTGGTTCCTCTCCACCAACCACGGCACCCAACACCTCGGCCCCCTCCCCGCCCACACCAACACCGGACACCCCGCCTTCACCGAGGTTCACGCCAGCTGATCGAGCCAGGCGAGCACCCGCTCGGCCGTCTGCGGCGCCGACCAGGTCGCCGTGTCCAGGCGCAGGTGTGGATGCGTGCGGAGGAACGCGTCGGCCGGGGTCGGTCGGTCGCCCGTCAGATCCGAGTTGAGGCGGTACTGCTCCGACTGGCGCACGTTGCCGTCGGACCACTCGACGTCCCGCTTGGTCGGCTTGGCCGCGATCCGGTCCGCGCCGCGGTTGCGCTCCAACCTGGTCTCCAGCCCCGCCGACAGCTCGACGACCAGGACCTGACCGCCGGCGACCTCGTAGGGCGCGACGAGCTCGCGGACCTCCCGGTCGTCGCCTGGCTCCTCCAGCATCCAGACGAAGGTGAAGATGAGGTCGACGTCGTGCCGCGCGGCTTCCTCGATCACCCGCCGACGGAACTCGCTGTTCAGGATCGAGAACGGAGGTGTGCCGTGCCCGAACACCTCGACCAGCGGCTCGATCGTGTGGTGGTTGTGGAAGAGCCGGAAGTCGCTGCGGCGGGCGATCTCCCGACCGACGGTCATCTTGCCCACGGCCGGTGGTCCGATGATCAGCAACAGCCTCATGCTCGCAGCCTCGCAGGCTCCCGATCCGACGGCACGCCATTTCAGCCGACGCCGACGTATCACGCGGCGAGCGCAACGCTCCTGCTGTGACATCGCCGTCAACAACCACCTCGGGGGAGCCACATCGTGCACAAGATCGCCATCCGGACCGCCGCCGTCGTCCTGGGCGCCACGCTCAGCGTGGCCGGTGCCACGTCCGCGGCTCGGGCCGACACGAAGTCGTTCAAAGACCCGAAGCCCAACATCACCAAGGTGAAGGTCAGCCACGGCGACACGAACATCAAGGTCACGACCACCACGGGGAAGATCCGACCCGGCACCTATCTCACCGTCTACCTGGACACCGACCCCGACCAATCCCGGCCCCGAGTACCGCAACGACCTGGTCCCGGCGAGCGAGGTCTCGCCGCTGATGCGGATCGAGAAGTTCGGCGACAAGGGTGTGGCGGTGCCGTGCGACGGACTCCGTGGCCAGGGCGACGTGTACGGACCGAAGAAGGTGTCGGTGACCGTCCCGCGCAGCTGCGTCGGCTCACCCGACAAGGTCCGGGTCTCCGTCCGGGGCTACTTCGACGTGAAGGGTCCGAACGTCGTCGACTGGGCGCCCGGGTTCAAGAAGCTCGGCGGCTGGGTCCACCGCTGAGGACCCGCCGGGTCCGGCTCGTCCACGAGCGGGCGGGCAGGGCCCCCGGCAGTCCCAGCAGCGTCAGCCGTCGACGTTTGAAGAACAGACTCAGCAGCTCAGGTTCCTGCGCCAGCAGCTCGAGGTACGCCGCCGTGTCCGTCGCCGCCCCCGGGTGCAGGGTCGGCTGCATGCAGTAGGCGACGGCGTCCACCAGCCGCTGCAGGTCCCGGCTCCCCGGGGTGGGGGCGGCCAGGGTCGGCGGGCTGAAGTCGGTGCGATGGAACAGTGCCTCGGCCAGCACGAGCGGCACCCGGTTGCTGTTCTCGTACGGTGCCAGCCGGGGGAGCAGGTCCGTCGTGCCGACCGCCACCGCCTCCAGACCCAGCAGATGGCGCGCGGTGGCCAGACCGGTGGAGAAGCAGCTGATCACCCACTGCGGCCGGCGGCGGAGCATGGTCAGCTCTGCCGCTTCCGGCCGCGTGTCGACGACCAGCTCGACCCCGCTGGTGCGGGCGACGTCGGCGAGCGCGATGGTGTGAGCCGGCGGGGCAGCCGGATGCGGCTTGAAGACGCAGACCTCGGCCCCGCGCTCGGCGGACTCGCGCACCAGAGCCGCATTCAGCGCGGCCTCCTCCGCAGCACTCACCAGACCGATGCTGCTCAGGTACTGACCGAGCACCAGCGCCGTCGGCCGCCGGTCGGCTCCGGGATCCTCCCGTGCCGAGGGCTCGCCCCGCACCTCGTCCTGCACCTCGTCCAGGACCGACCGCAGCGCCGGCAGCGGGACCGTGTGCCGGGGGACCTCGTACTCGCTCAGCATCCGAGGGGTCAGCCCAGGCACCAGGTCGAGATGGACCAGGCCGGTCAGCCGCTGCGACAGACGCAGAGGCAGGCTGCGTCGGGTCGGCGAGTAGGTCATCAGACCGTCGGAGTGGGTCCACAGCTCGGCGTCGGCGAAGATCCCCGCCAGCGAGAATCCGGGGTTCACCTGGATGAAGTCCAGCACGACCTGGAGCGGCCCGTCGCCGAGCCCCCAGTGGCTGCGGAGCAGGCGCTGCCAGACCGGGAACTCCTCCGGTCGGGGAGCGAGCTGCACCGGTCGTCGGGGGTACAGGAGCTCCGCGAGATCGACGACGCGATCGAACCGGGAGCGCACCACCGCGAAGCCGTCCTGCTCGGCCAGCGGCACGGTCAGCTCCGGCGTCTGCGTCCCGTCGGCCAGGACCAGGATCCGCTCCTCGGCGTCCGGCAGCGCCCGGGCGTCCAGCGCGGCCACCAGGGACAGGCACTGGAAGAGCGTGGAGGCGACGACGATCTGCTTCACGCCGCCCCCCGACCCGGCGATCGTACGAGCGTCAGCTGCCGCTGCACCCTGCGGCGCAGCGCCGCGGTCCGGCCGAGCACGTACGGGGCGAGCAGCTCCCGACGATCCGGCTTCGCTGCGGCGTACGCGGTCGACAGGACCTCGGGTGGGATCGAGCTGAGGACCCGGCGCGAGCGGACCGTCGAGGTCGCAGCGGTCCTCGGCGCTCATCCGGTCACGGCGGCCGACGTGGCGGGCCAGCACGGCCAGGAACATCCTGGTCGCCTTCGGCCACCACCGGGCGGCCTCGCGGTCTTCGCGCACCAGGTCGAAGACGAGCTCGAAGGCCGGCAGGAAGTCCAGCTGTCGGCGGTCGACCACCTGGGTCAGCGACGAGGACACGCCACGTCGGTAGAGGATCCCGGGCGATCCCACGACGGCGTACGTGCTCGCCTGCAGGTGCAGCCGCCAGCACCAGGCGCGGTCCTCGGCGGTGAACAGGCCGTCCGGGAACCGCAGCAGGTGGGCGATCCGGCGATCGAAGATGCCGGCCCAGGCGTAGCAGTAGTCGACCATCGTCGAGGTCGACGCCGGCAGGATCGACTCCCGAGGATCCAGCACCCGGTTGCGGCGAGCCTCCGGGGCCGGCGTCACCGACCGCCGCCCGTGGGTGGTCTGCACGTGGTCGGTGCGGACGAAGTCGACGTCCAGCCGCGAGATGGCCTCGACCATCTGCCTCAGATGCCCGCGGGCGAGCCAGTCGTCACCGTCGAGGTAGGCCAGATACCGACCCTCGGCCCGGTCGAGTCCCTGGTTGCGAGCTGTCGCCAACCCCACCGGTCTCTCGTTGCGCAGCACCTGCAGCCCCGGCAGCCGGGACCCGAAGGTGCCGGCGATCTTCCCGGTGGCGTCGGTGGACCCGTCGTCGACAACGATCACCTGGAGCGCCGCGGGATCGCTCAGCTGCCCGACCAGACTCGTCAGGCAGTCGCCGATGTGCGGCTCCTGGTCCTTGGCCGGAACGATCACCGACACCGTCACCGGTGTCGACACCCTCACGCGCCGAACCCGGCGAGCTTTCGCTGCACCTTGCGGTACGCACGCTCCGGCAGGGACCGCCGGTCGACCGACCGCTGGATCCGTCCGAGCCGGGCATCCTGGGCCTGCACGCGGTTCGCCAGCCGACGGTTCTCGGCCCGCAGCGTCTGCAGGGCGCTGCTGATCTCGGACAGCTCGGGTCGCAGCGAGTCCGCCGGGTCGGGAGGCGCCGGCAGCGCCGTCCCGGTCATCCGGGGATTGGTCACCGCACCCTGGGTGGTGCCGCGCAGGTGGACGGCCAGGGGATGCTCGCTGTCCTTGAACCGCGGGACCGTCGCCTCGATGCCCTTGCCCGACACGCAGTAGACGCTCCAGTGCTCGCGCCAGCCACCGAGGTGGTCCAGCGGGACGGAGTCGGCACCGGACGGCCAGAAGCCGGGCTGGTCACGGCGACGCTCGCTCAGGTCGTACCCCTTCTCCAGGCAGGTCAGGTCGGAGAACAGGAACTCCAGGCACTCCGCGGAGTAGCGCCAGTAGTCGATCGGGCAGGGGTGGTTGCGCCAGGAGAACAGGGTGTGGGTGATGGCTATCCCCCCGGGGCGCAGGATCCGGGCGATCTCCTGCGCGGCCAGCCAGGGCCGGTCGATGTGCTCGAACACGTCGGAGGAGAACACCACGTCGAAGGAGGAGTCGGGGATCACCTCGGCACAGTCGGTGATGTCGGCGATGATCGTGTTCGGGATGTCGGAGGCGACCAGGTTCAGGTCGTGGTAGCGGAACCGCGGTTCCTCGAACAGCCCGATGGCGCAGTTCGACAGCTTGTGGCCGCCGATCTCCAGGACGTCGCCGCGCAGGTCGAGGGACTCGATGTAGTGCCGCGTCAGGGCACGGGTGGTGGTACGCACCCGGGGAGGCTAGGAGCCGCGGCAGGGCGTTCGATGATCTCCGGCTGCCGTGTCGGTGAACGCCGGATGTCGTGCCGGTGAAGCATCCTGGTGCGGTCGCCTGCTGTTCTCCTGCCGTTCAGGTGTCACCAGCCGTCCGGCCAGATGATCTTCCTACCGTGACGGCCATGAGCACGCACCCCACGTTCACCACACCCTCCCGCAGCATCGGTGACAAGATCATCGCGGCGGGCCGGCCGGTCTACATCACCGGCGAGATCGGCATCAACCACAACGGCGAGCTGAGCAACGCGTTCGCGCTGATCGACCAGGCCGCAGCGGCCGGCTGCGACGCGGTCAAGTTCCAGAAGCGCACCCCCGAGATCTGCACGCCCCGCGACCAGTGGGAGATCGAGCGCGACACCCCGTGGGGCCGGATGACCTACATCGACTACCGCCACCGGGTGGAGTTCGGCGTCGAGGAGTACGCCGCCATCGACGAGTACGCCCGGCAGCGCGGCATCGCCTGGTTCGCCTCGCCCTGGGACGTCGAGTCGGTCGACTTCCTCGAGCAGTTCGACGTGCCCGCGCACAAGGTCGCGTCCGCCTCACTGACCGACGACGAGCTGCTCCGTCGGCTGCGCGCCACCGGTCGCACCATCATCTTGTCCACCGGGATGTCCACCCCGCGGCAGATCCGGCACGCCGTGGAGGTGCTGGGCAGCGACAGCATCGTCCTGTGCCACGCCACCAGCACCTACCCGGCGAAGCCGTCGGAGCTGAACCTGCGGATGATCCACACCCTGCAGGCCGAGTTCCCCAACGTGCCGATCGGCTACTCCGGTCACGAGACCGGTCTGCAGACCACGCTCGCCGCCGTCGCTCTGGGCGCCACCTTCGTCGAGCGGCACATCACCCTGGACCGGGCCATGTGGGGCTCCGACCAGGCCGCCTCGGTCGAGCCGCCCGGTCTTCAGCGCCTGGTCCGCGACATCCGCACCATCAGCGAGTCCCTGGGTGACGGGGTGAAGAAGATCTACGACGGCGAGCTGGCCGCGATGAAGAAGCTGCGCCGGGTGCAGGGTCCCGAGCTGGTCGGGGCCTCCTCCTGACCAGGAGGACCGTCGCGCTGGTCGAGAGCCCGGCCCAGCTGCTGAACGTGGTCGAGTGGGCGTACGACGCGGGTACGGAGCCGGACGTGTTGATCCTGGCGCCGAAGAACGAGACCAGCCGATGGCAGCTGCGCTGCATGGCCCGCCTCGCCCGCGAAGCCGGACTGACCGTCACCTGGCACGAGGCGCGGCTCGGCGGAGCCGCTATCGCCCGAACGGTCCGGTCTCTGGCCGGGGATCTCGCCGGTGTCGACCGGCTGGTCCTCGGTGACCCGTTCTCCGGGGTGATGCAGGTCGTCGCCAGCGTCTACCGGACGACGGAGGTGGTGATCGTCGATGACGGCACCGCCACGCTGGAGTTCGCCCGCCAGTGGGCCACCGGCGAGCACCTGCGCCGCTGGCACCAGGTGGCGACCGAGGAGCACCGCCGCCAGATCTCCACCTTCGCCCGGGACCAGATCGCGGACTCGCTGCGGCGACGGTGGCGGCCGGGCTCGGGCTGCCGGCTGACCGTCTTCAGCTGTCTGCCGGTGGAGATCGCCCACGTCCGGGTGCTCCCCAACCGCTACGCCTGGCTGCGCTCGCAGCACCCCCGGCCACGGGTCAAGGCCACCGCCGACCTGGTCGGCACCTCGCTGGTGGAGACCGGGGTGATCAGCGAGGACGAGTACCTCGCCGCCGTGTCCTCGCTGGCCGCCCAGCACGGTGTCGACCGCTACTTCGCGCACCGCAAGGAGGACCCCGGCAAGCTCGCCGAGATCGCCCGCCTGGGTCTGGGGATCGAGATGCCGGAGCTGCCGCTGGAGGTGGCCATCCGGGCCGGAACGGTGGGCCGGCTGGTGGTCAGCTTCCCCTCCACGGTGGTGCACACCCTGCCGGTGGTGCTCTCCGACACGGCCGCCGAGCTGCTGGTCTGCGAGATCGACCCGAGCTGGTTCACCGCCGCCGCCGGGGCCAACTCCTCGCGCTTCCTCGGCACCGTCACCCGGTCGGCCCGGCAGCAGCACGGACTCTCCAGCACCGCCTGCTGAGCCGGGCCCGTCGCCGCGGAGACGATAGGGTCTCGGCGTGAACGCGCGGTGGGGTGACCGGTTGCAGCTGCTGCCGGCGGTCGATGTGTCCGGTGGCCAGGCGGTCCAGCTGGTGCAGGGTGTGGCCGGGTCGGAGAAGGTGTTCGGTGACCCCCGGGCCGCGGCCCAGCGCTGGCAGGACGCCGGCGCCGAGTGGATCCACCTGGTCGATCTGGACGCCGCCTTCGGTCGCGGCGACAACGCCGCGATCATCGCCGAGGTCACCGCGTCGATGCGGTTGCAGGTCGAGCTGTCGGGGGGCATCCGCGACGACGCCAGCCTGGAGCGGGCCCTGTCCACCGGGTGCACCCGGGTCAACATCGGCACCGCGGCCCTCGAGCGACCCGAGTGGTGCGCCGAGGTGATCTCGACGTACGGCGACAAGATCGCCATCGGTCTCGACGTCCGGGGTCAGCGGCTCGCGGCCCGTGGCTGGACCCGGGAGGGCGGTGACCTGTACGAGACCATCGACCGGTTGAACGCGGCCGGCTGCGCCCGCTACGTGGTGACCGACGTCGCCTCCGACGGGATGCTCTCCGGGCCCAACACCGCCCTGCTGCGGGAGGTGTGCTCGCGTACGGAGGCCCCCGTCGTCGCCAGCGGTGGGATATCGTCCCTCACCGACATCGCCGATCTCGCGGCGCTGGTCGAGGTGGGCGTGGAGGGGGCCATCATCGGCACCGCGCTGTACGTCGGCAACTTCACCCTGACCGAAGCCCTCGAGCTCACCCGAGTCTCGAGCAAGGAGGATCGCCGCCCGATGAGCAGGGATCACACCGCATGAGCACGGTCACGCCCGCCGACACCTTCCGTCGCAGCGTGCTCGCGGACCCCCGGGACCGCCCGCTGCTGGACGGCCGGCTGCGGGACCTGCTGGCCGGCAAGAAGATCCTGATGACCGGGGTCACCGGGTTCATCGGCGAGCAGCTGCTCTGGAAGATCCTCACCGAGCTGCCCGACACCACGCCGGCCGTGCTGGTCCGCCGCAAGCGCTCCGCCGGGGCCCGGGAGCGGATGATCACGGTGGTCAAGAAGGACATCTTCCGCGGCGTGCGGGAGGCGGCCGGGGGAGCGGAGGAGCTGCTGGACGCCCGGGTCGACGTGATCGAGGGCGATCTGCCGAACGTGCCGGTGCTGCCCAACGACATCGACATCGTCGTGCACTGCGCGGGCGACGTGTCCTTCGACCCGCCCATCGACCAGGCGTTCACCACCAACGTGCTCGGCACCAAGGCCCTGATGGACCGGATGATCGAGGCGTGCTCCGACGACGACGGCAACCTGCTCAAGGTCCCGCACTACGTGCACATCTCCACCGCCTACACGGCCGGGCGACGCCGGGGGGCGATCCCCGAGGCCTCGCACGTGCACTCCATCGACTACGAGGCCGAGACCAGGGCCGGACTGGCGATGCGGGACCTGATCGAGGCCGAGTCGCGGACCTCGGAGCGGCTGACCGCGCTGCGCAAGGAGGCCGAGCGCGAACACCGTCAGGCCGGCTACCTGACGACCGCGGCCGACACCGAGCGCCGGCGGCTGGAGTGGGTGCAGTCCGAGCTGGTCAAGGCGGGCACCGAGCGCGCCCGCTCCCTCGGCTGGACCGACGTCTACACCTTCACGAAGGCCCTCGGCGAGCGGGTGGTCGCCGACATCGGCACCGGCATCGAGGTGTCGGTGGTGCGCCCGGCGATCGTCGAGTCGTCCTGGCTGCACCCGTACCCGGGCTGGATCGAGGGCTTCAAGATGGCCGAGCCGCTGATCCTGGCGTACGGCCGCGGCGAGCTGCCCGAGTTCCCCGCCTCGCCGGACGCGGTGGTGGACATCGTGCCCTGCGACCACGTGGTCAACGCCATCCTCGCGGTCTGCGCGACCCATCCGAGGATCGGCGACGCCGAGTACTACCACGTCAGCTCGGGCGCCCGGAACCCGTGCACGTTCAACGATCTCTACAAGCTGATCCGGGACTACTTCCTGGAGCACCCGTTCGAGGGTGGACCGCGCGGCGCGGCCAAGCTGCCCCAGTGGCAGTTCCCGGGCGCCGCCTCGGTGGAGCGGCTGCTGGCCACCTCGGAGCGCGCGCACAAGATCGCCGACCGGCTGCTGGACGCCGCACCCCGGTCGGCGCGCACCCGCAAGTTCGCGCTCGACCTGGACCGCACCCGGGGCCGGCTGAGCTTCCTGCGTCGCTACCTGTCGCTCTACAACGAGTACGCCCAGTCCGAGCTGCACTTCGTCGACGACAACACACTGGCGCTGACGCAGTCCCTGCACCCCGACGACCAGCCGGTCTTCGCCTTCGACACAGCGGTCTTCGACTGGCACACGTACCTGGTGGACGTGCACTGCCCGTCGGTCACGGCGACCGTCCGCCGGATGGATGCGCTGCGCCGCCGCCGTGGCAACCGGCCGTCGACGATGAAGGACCTGAGCAGAGACACCGCCGGGTCCAACGCGCTAGCGATCTTCGACCTCGACGGCACGATCATGTCCACCAACGTGATCGAGCAGTACCTGTGGGCGCGGCTGCCGGAGATGTCGACGCCTCGACAGATCGCCGAGCTCGGCCAGGTGCTGCAGAAGCTGCCCTCCTACCTGCGCGCCGAGCGTCGCGACCGTGGCACCTTCCTGCGGTCGGTGTACCGCCGGTACGCCGGTGCCGATCTGGCCGCCCTGGAGGAGTTCGTCGACACCGAGCTCGCCCCCACGATCCTCAGCCGGCTGTCGCCGGAAGCCGGCCGCCGGATCCGCGAGCACCGGGCCGCCGGCCACCCCACGATCTTGATCACCGGCGTGGTGCGGCCGTTGACGCGGCCGCTGCAACCCCTCTTCGACGTGATCATGGCGGCCGACCTGGCCACCGACGCAGACGGCCGCTGCACCGGCTTCCTCACCGGCCCGCCGCTGGTGGGGGAGTCCAGAGCGGCGTGGTTGAACCACTACGCCGCCGTGAACGACATCGACCTGACCCGCAGCTTCGCCTACGCGGACTCGCACTCGGACCTGCCGATGCTCTCGGCGGTCGGCAACGCGGTCGCCGTCAGCCCCGACGTCGCCCTGATGCGGGCGGCCAACGCCAACCAGTGGACGAGTGTGGAGTGGAAGATCGCTCCGATGACCCCCCGCTGGGCGCTGCCCCGATGAGAACCGCGCTGCGCGCAGGCCCGCTGAACCACCTTCACCAGCAAGCGACAGGAGCACGCTAGATGGTCCGCCCCGGATTCGTCCTCGACGTCGACGACCGGACCCCACCGGTCCTGGTCGCCTCCGGCGACACCTTCCGGCTGGAGCGGCTTCCGGTCGGCGCCCGCGTCGTCTACCCGGCCGACTCCCTGCCGCCCGTCGACGCCGGCGAGGCGATCGCCGCCGCCCTCGACCACCCCACCGGCTCCGATCCCCTGAGCGCGCGGCTGCGGCCCGGCATGCGGCTGACGATCACCTTCGACGACAACACGGTGCCCGTGCCCGGCATGACGTCGCCGGACCTGCGGGCGGCGGTCATCGAGGCCGTGCTGACCCGTGCGGCCGCGGCGGGCGTGGACGACGTCGCCCTGATCGCGGCCATCGGGTTGAACCGCCGGCAGACGGCGGCCGAGCTGCGCTCGCTGGTCGGGGAGCGGGTCTTCCGCTCGTTCCACGCCGACGGGCTGCTGACCAACCACGACGCCGAGGACCCCGAGGAGCTCGCCGAGGTCGGCGCCGTCGGCGAGCTGACCGTGGCGCTCAACCGACGGGTGGTCACCTCCGACCTGGTCGTCCACGTGCACCTGGTGACCTCACCCTCGGGTGGCGGCGCCACCGCGGTGCTCAACGGCCTGGGCGCCGCGTCCACGTTGGCCGGGCTGGGCGCCGACGGCGTCGACCGCGCGACGGCCACCGAGGCGGCGGAGCTGGTCGCCAGCAGCCTGCCGCTGTTCTCCGTCGAGGCTGTGCTGGACGCCGACGTGTTCCCCGAGCCGCTGAGCTTCCTGGCCAAACGCGAGTGGGAGTGGAGCGTCAAGGACCAGGCGCGCTGGTTCGGTCTGCGCCGAGCCACCGCGGCGGTCACCTCGGCCACTCTGCGGCGTCGGCTCCTCGGTCGGCTCACGGCGCCCTGGCACCCGGTCGGGATCTTCGGCGGCGACCCGGTCGCCGCCGGCGTCGCCGGCGCGGAGCTGGTTCTGGACCAGCAGCGCGTGGAGGTCACCGGCCAGGCCGACGTCGGCATCGTCGGTGTCCCCGGCCGGACCCCGTTCAGCGTCGACTGCCCGACCAACCCGGTGCTCGCCGCCTGGAGTGGACTGGCCAGCAGCTTCGGCGCCCACACCGGCACCCCCCTGGTCCGTGAGGGTGGGGCCCTGATCGTCTTCCACCCCCTCGGCGGCGACTTCTCGCCGCTGTTCCACCCTTCGTACGTCGACTTCTTCACCGAGGTGCTCGCCACCACCACCGATCCGGCGCAGATCAGTGCCGACTTCGAGAAGAAGTTCGCCACCGACCCCTGGTACGCGCACCTCTACCGCACCAGCCACGCCTTCCACGGGCTGCACCCGGTGCATCGCTGGTACGAGATCGCGCGAGCCATCCGCGGGGTCGACGACGTCGTCTGGGTCGGTGCGGACCGGACGAATGCGGAGCGCCTCGGCTTCCGGGCTGCCTCGACCCTGGCCGACGCCCTGGAGATCGTGTCGTCCTCGGTCGGTCGCTCGCCGCAGATCACCTACCTGCACACCCCGCCCCAGGTCGTGGTGGACGTCTCGTGACGGGAGTCTCGCAGTGAGCAGGCAGCTGGCCCCCTGGGCCGCCGACGGCGGAAAGAAGCGTCCGGTCACGCGGCTGGCCGATGTGGTCGGGGACCTGAAGATCCTCGCCACCGGTTGGCACTGGGACACGACCGTCGACGTGGTCAAGGTCGCCGCCGGCACCGCTGTCGGCACCCTCAAGGGGGACCAGGACGCGCCGCCGATCCCCACCGCCTGGGCCCGGACGCCGTTCCTGGTCGCCGCGCGCGACCTGGCCCACGCGGGTGTGCTGCGTCCGGCGATCAAGGCCGAGGTGAACCTGGAGAGCCACGGCGCCGAGCATCTGGCCCGCCGCACCGGTCCGAGTCTGCTGGTCGCCAACCACGCCTCGCACCTCGACGTGGGCGCCGTGCTGGCCACCCTGCCCCCGTCCTGGCGCGACCGCACAGCTGTCGCCCTGACGTCGGACGCCTTCTTCCACAGCTGGTGGAAGGCGGGCGCCGCGGCGCTGGCGTTCAACACCTTCCAGCTGCCGCAGTCCGAGCCGAGCGCGGACGGCGACACCCGGTTCGAGGTCGGTCCGCTGGCCAAGGTGCTGGCCTCCGGCTGGAACGTGCTGGTCTTCCCCGAGGGCAGCCGGACCCGTGACGGCGTCGTGCAGGCGTTCCACGCCGACGTGGCGGCGGTGGCGACCAGGCTGTCCGTCCCGGTCGTGCCGGTCGGCGTCCGGGGCACGTTCACGGCCATGCCGCAGGGCACCCGGTGGCCACGACAGGGCCGCCCGCGCGTGGCGGTCCGCTATGGTGCAGCCCTCGAAGCGCAACCGGCCGAGTCGGCCGAGGTCTTCACGACGCGGATCCACCGTGCCGTCGCCGACCTGATCGACGAGGACGCGACGACCTGGTGGCAGGTCCGGCGCAGTTCGGGACACGGTGCCGACGACGCCCCCGGGGCGCGCTGGCGGCGGATCTGGCAGCAGAGCGAGGAGCCTACGGCGGGCGGTCGTCCTCGACGACGGAGGATCTGGCGCTCCTGACGAGCGCGATCCTGAGGCGAAGGGGCAGCAGGGCGTGACACACCGGCCGAGGGACCAGCACGGGCTGAACTGGAGACCGATCGCACGCGAGGACGTCGAGGACCTGAGCCGGTTGCTGACGGCGATCGAGCACCTGGATCAGCCGAGCGAGCGCCACAGCATCGAGGAGCTGTACGAGCATCTCGACGAGGCCCAGGTGGACCCCGGCCGCGACAGCATCGTCGGTCGCGACGGCGGCGGAAGCCTGATCGCGTACGGCTGGAACCACCCGATCCACTCCGACGTCGACCCGCGCCGCGTCCACGTCACGGGCGGGGTGCACCCGGGCTGGCGTCGCCAGGGCATCGGGCACGCGCTGTTCGACTGGCAGCTGGCCCAGGCTCGCGAGTGGCACGCCGAGACCTCCCGGCCCGGACACGGGCCGTTGAAGGTGATCTGTGCCGTCGGCACGTCGCAGGCCGACGTCCGCGAGCTGTACGAGCAGGCGGGCCTCGAGCCGGTGCGCTGGTTCGCGGACATGACGCTGACCTTCGACGGAGCACCGCCGGACTTCCCGGTGCCGGCCGGGATCCGGCTGGTCCCGCTGAGCCGGAACCTGTTCGAGGCGGTCCGCCAGGTGCACAACGAGGCGTTCGCCGACCACTGGGGATCCCAGCCGATCGACGCCAACCGCTGGGCCGAGCAGCTGGGCCGCTCGGCGTCCCGGATCAGCTGGTCGTGGGTGGCCCTGGAGGAGAGCACCTCCGAGGTGGTCGGCTACGCCACGAACTCCGCGTACGCGCAGGACTGGGCGGCCCAGGGCTTCTCGGAGGGGTGGACCGAACGCCTCGGCGTCCGTCCGGGGTGGCGCGGCCGCGGCATCGCCAAGGCCCTCCTCGGGGCGTCGATGCGGTCCTTCGCCGAGGCCGGGCTGGACGCCGCCGGGCTGGGGGTCGACACCGACAGCCCGACCGGTGCTTTCGGGCTGTACGAGTCGATGGGCTACCGGTCCGCCGACACCACGGTGATGTACGCCAACCGCATCCCCGCCGAGGTGGACTAGGCTCGTCAACCATGTCGGGACATTCCAAGTGGGCGACCACCAAGCACCAGAAGGCCGTGGTCGACGCCCGGCGGGCCAAGTCGTTCGCCAAGCTGATCAAGAACATCGAGGTCGCCGCGCGGATCGGTGGCGGCGACGTCGCCGGTAACCCCACGCTCTACGACGCGATCCAGAAGGCGAAGAAGACGTCGGTCCCCAAGGACAACATCGATCGCGCGGTCAAGCGCGGCTCCGGGGCCGAGGCGGGCGGGGCCGACTACGAGACGCTCATGTACGAGGCGTACGGTCCGGCCGGCATCGCGATGCTGATCGAGTGCCTGACCGACAACCGCAACCGGTCGGCCTCCGACGTCCGGGTCGCGGTCACCCGCAACGGCGGCACCATGGCCGACGTGGGCTCGACCTCGCGGATGTTCAATCGGAAGGGCGTCGTGGTGGTGCCCAAGGCGCAGGAGGGCGGCAGGAAGCTCGGCGAGGACGACGTGCTGGAGGCGACGTTGGACGCCGATCCCGAGGAGGTCAACGACCTGGGGGAGGCGTTCGAGATCATCTGCGACCCCAGTGACACCGTCCGGGTCCGGGAGGCCGTGCAGGAGGCCGGGCTGGACTACGACTCCGCCGAGGTCTCCTTCGTGCCCGAGTACACCCAGGAGATCGACGCGCCGACCGCGGAGAAGCTGTTCAAGATCATCGAGGCGCTCGAGGACTCCGACGACGTGCAGAACGTCTACAGCAACTTCGACGCCTCCGACGAGGTGCTGGCCAGCGTCGGCTGAGGCCACTCAGCGTGTCGCTGACCTCGCCCGACGATCCTCTCGCGTAGCGTGCGAACGTCTGTTCGCTTCGATTCGCGGGCACGAGTGGAGAGGGTCTGTGCATGCGGGTGCTCGGTATCGATCCCGGTCTGACCCGGTGCGGTCTCGGGGTGGTCGACGGCGTTCCCGGACGTCCGCCCAGCCTGGTCGCCGTAGGCGTGGCCCGGACCCCCGCCGATCTCGACACCGCCCGCCGGCTGGTCCGGATCGAGGCGGAGATCGACGAGTGGATCACCGCACACCGTCCGGATGCGGTGGCCATCGAGCGGGTCTTCGCGCAGCACAACGTGCAGACCGTGATGGGCACGGCCCAGGCCGCCGGGGTGGCGATGCTGGTGGCGGCCCGCCGCGGGTTCCCGGTGGCCCTGCACACCCCGAGTGAGGTCAAGGCGGCCATCACCGGCTCCGGTCGGGCCGGCAAGGACCAGGTGGGCAGCATGGTGGCTCGGATCCTGCGCCTGGAGGCCGCCCCCAAGCCCGCCGACGCCGCGGACGCGCTGGCCCTGGCCATCTGCCACGTGTGGCGGGGCGGGACGCAGAACCGGCTCCAGGAAGCCATCGAACGCCAGAAGCAGGAGGCCCGGCTCGTGCCCGGACGCGCCCGATGATCGCCCAGCTCACCGGCACGGTGATCCAGCTCGGACCCACCTCCGCCGTCGTCGAGGTCGGCGGCTTCGGGGTGCTCGTCCTGTGCGGACCCAACACCACCGCCCAGCTCCGGATCGGCGAGACCGCGACCCTGTCCACCTCGCTGGTGGTGCGGGAGGACTCCCTGACCCTGTACGCCTTCGCGACCGTCGACGAACGGGAGCTGTTCGAGCTGCTGCAGACCGCGACCGGGGTGGGCCCGAAGCTGGCCCAGGCCGCTCTCGCCGTGCTCACCCCCGACGAGCTGCGGTCCGCCATCGCCACCGAGAACCTGGTGCAGCTGTGCAAGGTGCCCGGCGTGGGACGCAAGGGCGCGCAGCGGCTGGTGATCGAGCTGAAGGACAAGATCAACGTGACCCGGCTGGTGAGTGAGCCGACCGCCGCCGGGACCGACCTCTCGGCCAGGGCGAGCGCGGCCGGCTGGCGGGACCAGGTCAGCCAGGGCCTGCAGGGACTCGGCTGGTCGACCCGGGACGCCGAGGCGGCCTGTGACGAGGTGGAGGCGCTGGCCGGTGAGCCCGGGGTCGGGGTGCCGCAGCTGATGCGCGCCGCGCTGCAGACGCTGGCGCGACGGTGAGGAGACCCCGACGATGAGCGATCCCGGGAGCCTGACCGCCGAGGAGCTCGAGGCGCTGGTGAGACCCGACGCCCAGGCCGACGAGCGGGCGGCGGAGTCGGCCCTGCGGCCGCACGACCTGGCCGCCTTCCGCGGTCAGCCGCGGGTCAGCGAGCAGCTGGGACTCTTGCTCACGGCGGCCCGTCAGCGCGGCTCGGTGCCCGACCACGTGCTGCTGTCCGGCCCGCCGGGACTGGGCAAGACCACCCTGGCCATGATCATCGCGGCGGAGATGTCCGCCCCGCTGCGGATCTCCAGCGGACCGGCCATCCAGCACGCCGGGGACCTGGCCGCCATCCTGTCCGGGCTGAGTGAGGGCGAGGTGTTCTTCCTCGACGAGATCCACCGGATGTCCCGGCCGGCCGAGGAGATGCTCTATCTGGCGATGGAGGACTTCCGCGTCGACGTGGTGGTCGGCAAGGGACCCGGCGCGACGGCGATCCCGCTGGAGATCCCGCGGTTCACCCTGGTCGGCGCGACCACCCGGGCCGGGCTGCTGCCCGGACCGCTGCGCGACCGGTTCGGGTTCACCGCCCAGCTGGAGTTCTACGACGCGGCCGATCTGGAGCACATCGTCCGTCGATCGGCCGGGGTCCTGGGCGCCGACCTGTCCGACGACGGGGCGGCCGAGATCGCGCGCCGGTCCCGCGGGACGCCCCGGATCGCCAACCGGCTGCTGCGCCGGGTCCGCGACTTCGCCCAGGTGCGGGCCGACGGGACGATCACCGTCGACCTCGCCCACCGGGCGCTGGACCTGTTCGAGGTCGACGCGATCGGGCTGGACCGACTGGACCGGGCCGTGCTGACCGCACTCTGCCGCCGGTTCGGTGGTGGTCCGGTGGGTCTGTCCACGCTGGCCATCTCGGTCGGCGAGGAGACCGAGACGGTCGAGGAGGTCGCCGAGCCGTTCCTGGTCCGGGAGGGCTTCATGATGCGCACCCCCAGGGGCCGGGTCGCGACGCGCGCCGCCTGGGACCATCTCGGTCTGACCCCGCCGGCCGCCACCACCGCCCTGGACGCCCCGGGCATCTTCTAAGCCACCAGCCCGACCAGCAGCTTCACCGCGATGCCGGTCATCGCCACCGCGACGCCGACGTCGAAGACCCGCCAGGCCCCCGGCCTGGCGAACACCGGGGCCAGCAGCCTCGCCCCGAAGCCCAGCGCGGCGAACCAGCCGATGCTGGCGACGGCCGCCCCGAGGGCGAACAGCCACGGGGTGGCGTAGGTGGCCGAGACCGAGCCGAGCAGCACCACCGTGTCCAGGTAGACGTGGGGGTTGAGCCAGGTGAGGGCGAGAGCCGCCACGACGACCGAGCCGAGTCGGGTCCCCTCGCCGCCGTCCGGCCGGGCGACGGCCAGGGCGGCGGGTCGGATCGCCCGCCGTACGGCCTGGACGGCGTAGGTGAGCAGCACGCCTGCCCCGAGCACCGTCACCACGGTCAGCGCCGTGGTGTGACGGGCGATGACCGCACCGACCCCGGCGGCCCCCACGGTGATCAGCAGCACGTCACTGACCGCGCAGACGGCGACCACCACCCCGATGTGCTCGCGCCGGATGCCCTGTCGCAGCACGTAGGCGTTCTGGGCGCCGATCGCGACGATGAGTCCGAGGCCGAAGCCGAGGCCGGCGAGCAGGGTGATCATGTC
This sequence comes from uncultured Actinomycetota bacterium, assembly GCA_963794405.1. Lineage (GTDB taxonomy): Bacteria > Actinomycetota > Actinomycetes > Propionibacteriales > Propionibacteriaceae > Microlunatus. The sequence goes on along the minus strand of CAWCDP010000007.1, from coordinate 83,122 downwards.
GACGACGCTACGAGGGACCGTCAGTGAAGTCCAACGAATGTTTCTCAGGTCAGGTTAGCAACGCTTAAGATCGGGGCTATGGACTGGGACCTGGCGCAGCTGCGGGCGTATGCGGCCACCATCGACCACGGCAGTCTCGAGGCGGCGGCCGGCGCGTTGCACGTGACCCCGTCCGCGGTCAGTCAGCGGCTCAAGGCCCTGGAGCGGGCCGTCGGCGCCGTGCTCCTCCAGCGCAGCCGGCCGGTCCGACCGACCGAACCGGGGGAGGAGGTGCTGCGACTCGCCCGGCAGGTCGAGGCGCTGACCAGGGACGCCGAGCTCGGTCTGGGGACCGGCGACCGGCGTCCCGTCGTGCGCCTGGCCGTGAACGCCGACTCCCTGTCGACCTGGGTGCTGCCCGCCCTGGCGCCGCTGGCCGCCACGTTGTCGTTGGAGCTGATCCGCGAGGGCGAGGACCACACCGCCGACCTGCTCCGGGACGGCTCGGCGATGGCCGCGATCACCACGGAGCGGACCCCGGTGCAGGGCTGCACGGTCGAGGCTCTGGGCGCGATGCGCTACCGGCCGATGGCGGCACCGGCCTTCGCGGCCCGCTGGTTCCCCGCCGGTCTCACCCGGGCCGCCCTCAGCGTCGCTCCGCTCGTGGTCTTCGACGTCAAGGACCGGATGCAGCACCGGGTGCTGGAGCGCCATGGTGTCTCGGTCGACCCGCCGGTGCACCTGGTGCCGGCCTCCACCCAGTACGTGGAGGCGGTCCGGCTGGGGTTCGGTTGGGGCATGGTGCCGGACCTGCAGCGAGCCGACTGGACGAGCGAGGACGGGGTGGTGCTCTCCGCGGGGGATGGGGAGAAGGGGGACGCCGAGGACGTGGCGCTGTTCTGGCAGCAGTGGGCGCTGCGAACGCCGAGTCTGGAGCAGGTCGCGGCCGCGGTCCGGGCCGCGTCGGCTCAGACCCTCCGCCGCCGCGTGGAGGAGTGATGAGGTCGACACGCTTTTCGTCGGCCGAAGAACGACGACAGCGGTGGCATCGGGGAGGGTCTGCACGGCGCGCAGCGTCGAATGACTGGGTCTCTCCGCCCGATTGGGTAGAGTACGGCGGTCGGCCGGAGGGCCGGCCCCGCTGGCGCGCCGTGCCGTGGGTGCGCAGAGCCTCGAATTGTTGGAGACATGGGAAACTCACCGTTCAGCACGATCCTGTTGATCGCCTTGATGGTGGTCGCCTTCTACTTCCTCCTCCTGCGCCCGCAGAAGAAGCGGCAGCAGGCGCAGCAGAAGACCATGACCGAGATCGTTCCCGGCACCCGGGTGCTGCTCGGCAGCGGCATCTTCGGCACCATCGTGTCCACCGGCGAGAAGCAGGCCGTTCTCGAGACCTCGCCCGGCATCCAGGTCACCGTCCTCAAGCAGGCCATCGCCCGGGTGATCAAGCCCGGCGACGAGTTCAGCGAGCCCGTGGCCGCCGAGGACGAGCTGAATGAGGTCGTCGAACCCACGGAGTCGAGCTCGTTCGACACCTCGCCCGAGTACGACTCGACGTCGGTGTACGAGCGACCCGCCGACTACGACCCGCTCGCCTCGCGCGACCAACCCGCCCCGTACGACCGTCCCGTCGCCGACCCGACCCTCGGGAACGAGCCCAAGAACAAGGACTGACGCCTGGTGGCGAATCGAGGTGGCCATCCCGGCCGCACCCTAATCATCTTCGGCCTCGTGGTGGCCGCTCTCTACGGCCTGATGGCGATCTCGAACAACTGGACGCCCAAGCTCGGTCTGGACCTGCAGGGTGGCACGACCATCACGCTGACCGCCCAGAACACCGACGGCACGGGCAAGATCGACCCGAACAGCCTCGAGCTGGCCCGGACGATCATCCAGTCACGCGTCGACAGCCTCGGCGTCGGCGAGACCGAGGTCAAGACCTCCGGTGACCGGCAGATCGTCGTCAGCGTGCCCAACGTCCAGCAGGACGAGCTCGTCCGGTTGGTCGGGCAGACGGCGGTGCTGCGGTTCCGTGCCGTGTACGCCGTCGAGCCGGTGACCCCGCCGCCGACCGCCACACCGACGCCGCAGCCATCCGGGTCGGGCTCATCCGCGCCGACGACCGAGCCCTCCACGACGGGGCCCTCCGCGGGCGCGCCCAGCGCCAGCCCGAGCGGTAACCGTCGGCCCGCTCCGCAGCTGCCGACCGCGCCACCGCCGCCGACCACCCCCAAGCCCACGGCCCCCGGGCAGGGCACGCCGCCGGAGCAGGCCATCGACTGGCAGCCCACCGAGGCCGACCAGGCGGATTTCGCGGCGTTCACCTGCGACCAGAAGGACGCCTATCCCGATGTCTCCGACCAGCCTCTGGTCGCGTGCAACAAGGAGCAGACGGAGAAGTACCTGCTCGGTCCCACGCTGATCGAGGGGACCAAGCTGACCACGGCGTCGGCGGGGGTGCCGCAGAACCAGGTCCAGTGGGTGGTCAACCTCGAGTTCAACAGCGCCGGTGGCGCGACCTTCGAGAGCGTGACCGGCACCCTGGCCGGCCGGCAGCCGCCGGAGAACCAGTTCGCCATCGTGCTCGACTCCGAGGTGATCTCCGCACCGTCGGTGAGCTCCTCCATTCCCGGCGGCCGAGCCGAGATCTCCGGGAACTTCAACCAGCAGTCCGCCACCGAGCTGGCCAACGTCTTGAAGTACGGCGCCCTGCCCCTGTCCTTCGAGGTGTCGGAGGTGTCGAACGTCTCCGCGACGCTGGGCGCCGAGCAGCTGCGCGCCGGCATCATCGCCGGGATCATCGGCCTGATCCTGGTGGTCGGGTTCTGCTTCCTGTACTACCGCGGGCTGGGCGTCGTCGTGGTCTCGTCGCTGGTGGTCGCCGGCCTGATCACGTACGCGGCGGTGGTGCTGCTCGGTGACTCGGTCGGGTTCGCGCTGAACCTGCCCGGTATCGCCGGCATGATCGTGGCCATCGGTATCACCGCCGACAGCTTCGTCATCTACTTCGAGCGGATCCGTGACGAGGTGCGCGACGGCCGCAGCCTGCGGACCGCCATCGAGACCGGCTGGATCAGGGCCCGGCAGACCATCCTGATCGCCGACGCGGTCTCGATGCTGTCGGCCATCATCTTGTTCATCCTGGCCATCGGCTCGGTCAAGGGCTTCGCCTTCACCCTCGGACTGACCACTGTCATCGACGTGGCCGTCGTCTTCTTCTTCACCAAGCCGCTGATGACTGTCCTGGGCCGGACGAAGTTCTACGGTCAGGGACACAAGTGGTCGGGTCTGGAGCCCGATCACCTGGGCGTCGCCGCCCTCCCCGGGATGCGCAGCCGGCGCCCGACGACGGCCCCGTCCACCGCCAGGACCGCGACCACCAGGACCGCCACCGCCGGGACCACCACCGAGAGCAAGGGGATCTAGATGTCCAAGCTCCGTGACATCGGTCACAAGCTCTACACCGGCGAGGTGTCCTACGACTTCGTCGGCCGCCGCCGCCGGTGGTACATCATCTCGGCGATCCTGATCGCGGTCTCCCTGCTGTCCATCGGGATCCGCGGGTTCCAGTGGGGCATCGAGTTCGAGGGCGGCGCAGACTTCCAGGTCCAGACCGCCGTCACCGCGACCACCGTCACCGACATGCAGGATGCGCTGACGAAGTCCGGCGTCCCCGACCTGGACGGGGCCACCGTCACCACGGTCGGCAACGACCAGGTCCGCGTGCAGACCCGTACGTTGGATCCGGTCAACGAGGTGCCGAAGGTGCGGTCGGCGATCGCCACCGAGGCGGGGGTGCCGAGCAACGAGGTGGCCTACAGTCTCATCGGTGCATCGTGGGGTGGTCAGATCACCGAGCGGGCGCTGATCGCCCTCGGGGTGTTCCTGCTGCTCGTGACGCTGGTGATCTGGGCCTACTTCCGGAACTGGAAGATGTCGGTCGCCGCGCTCGTGGCGCTGCTGCACGACCTGGTGCTGACCGTGGGCATCTACGCCCTGGTCGGCTTCACGGTCACCCCGGCCACCGTGATCGGTGTGCTGACCATCCTCGGTTACTCCCTGTACGACACGGTGGTGGTCTTCGACAAGGTCCGGGAGAACGTCCGTGACCTCACGTCGTCGGCGCGTCAGACCTACTCCGAGGCCGCCAACCTCGCGATCAACCAGGTGCTGGTGCGCTCGATCAACACCACCATCATCGGTGTGCTCCCGGTGGCGGCCCTGCTGTTCGCCGGCGCCGTCATCCTGGGGGAGGGTCCGCTGAAGGACCTCGCCCTGGCCCTGTTCGTCGGCATGATCTCGGGCGCCTACTCCTCGATCTTCATCGCGACGCCGTTGCTCGCCCAGCTCAAGGAGCGCGAGCCGGAGATGCAGAAGCTCACCAAGCGGGTGCTGGCCCGGCGGGCCAAGTCCGACGCCAAGGTCGGCGCTGTCGCCGCTCCGGTGGGGGCGACCGCGTACGAGCCGCCAGCGGACTCGGTCGACGACGACGGCGAGGAGCCCGGTGAACCGGCCGAGCCGACCACCCCGGCCAGACCCCGGATCACGGTCTCGTCCGCTCAGCCGACGATCGTCAACCGACCGACGAAGCCCACCAGCGAGGGGGCCTCGGGGCGTCCCCAGCCCCAGAACAAGCCCCGCAGCCAACGGAAGAAGTAGGCGGACGGCGTGGACGGTCTCGATCTGGCGCGTCTGATCCGGGAGGTCCCGGACCATCCGCAGCCCGGGGTGGTGTTCCGCGACATCACGCCGCTGCTGGCCTCTCCGGACGGCTTCGCGGCGGCCATCGACGCCCTGGTCGGTCTGAGCCCGGGAGAGGCCGACGTGGTGGTCGGTATCGAGGCGCGGGGCTTCCTGTTCGGGGCGCCGGTGGCGCTGGCGCTCGGGGCAGGGTTCGTGCCCATCCGCAAGCCGGCCAAGCTGCCCCGCGAGGTGGTCACGGTCACCTACGACCTCGAGTACGGCACGGAGACCCTGGCCCTGCACGCCGACGCCTTCGCCCCCGGCACGCGGGTGCTGGTGGTCGACGACGTGCTGGCCACGGGAGGCACCGTGGTGGCCGCAGCCGAGCTGATCTCGCGACTCGGGGGAGTCCTGGTCGGTGTCAGCCTGCTGAGTGAGCTCACCTACCTCGGCGGGCGGCAGCGGCTCGATCGGGCCGATGTCGGACCCGTCGCCTCCGTCCTGACCTTCGACGCATGAGCATCCTGCGCGGGTCCGGCGGCGGTCCCCGCGGTCGCAGTCGGCAGTCCTGGTCGCACCAGACGCTGGTCAGCCTCCCGGCGAGGTCCTCGACCCCGGCCGGTGAGCTGTCCCGACGGGGTCTGCTGGCGCTGGCGCTGCTGGTCTTCATCGTCGCCCTGGTCTACTTCGACCGCGATGCCTACACCGACAACTACGACGGGTCGGTCACGCTGATCGACGCGATCTACTACGCCACCGTCACCATCACCACCACCGGCTACGGCGACATCACCCCGATCACCCCGACGGCCCGGATCCTGAACGCGATCCTCGTCACCCCGATGCGGATCCTGTTCCTGGTCCTGCTGGTCGGCACCACGCTCGAGGTGCTGGCCAACGAGGGACGCCGGATGATGCGCGACAACCGCTGGAGGAAGAACATGCGCAACCACGTCGTGGTCGTCGGCTACGGCACGAAAGGCCGGAGTGCGGTCGAGACGATGCAGAACAACGGCGCCAACCCGGCCCAGATCGTGGTGATAGACCCCAAGCCGGCCGCGATCGTGGACGCGAACCTGCGCGGGTACGCCGCGATCGAGGGCGACGCGACCCGTCGGGACGTGCTCCGTCGGGCGGAGATCATCAAGGCCCGCGAGGTGATCATCACCCTCGACCGGGACGACTCCGCGATCCTGGTCACGCTCACGGTGCGCCAGCTCAACCCCAGCGCGCACGTCGTGGTCGCCGTCCGCGAGGACGACAACGCCTCCCTGCTCCGGCAGTCCGGTGCCAACGCCGTCGTCACCTCCTCCGAGGCTGTCGGCCGACTGCTCGGCCTGTCGGCGGTCAGCCCCAACCTCGGCACGGTGATCGAGGACCTGCTGTCCAGCAACGAGGGTCTGGAGGTCGGCGAGCGGCAGGTCCGCAGCAACGAGGTCGGTCTGGCCCCCGACGACGTCCGGGGCGAGGCCGTGATCGCGGTCATCCGGAACAAGACCCTGCGCCGTTTCTACGACCCGACGGTGGCCAAGCTCGAGACCGGGGACCAGGTCGTGGTGGTGCGGCACGCCGACGCCGAGACCGCCGAGGGTGAGCAGCCACCGCAGCCGAGCCGTCGCCGGCCGAGCCGGCGCGACGATTGGTGAGGCCGCCCGAGCCGTCGCGACGACTGGTGAGGACGTTTCCACCCCTGCCCTAGACTGGCGGTCGCGGTAGAGGGGTGGCACTGGGTTGACGACAGATCCTGGCACGGTGACGCGACGGTCGTCCGAGACGGCCGACGAGACTGATGCGCGTCCGCAGTCCGGACCCCGGGCCGCCGACGCTCTCAGCCCAGGGTCACCGGCCGGTGCCGCGCCGCCGCCCACCCCGGTCGTCCGGGACGCCGAGGGTCCCGCCAGCCTGCCGGTGCGGCTCAGCACCGGTCCCGAGCAGCCGCGGGTCAGGATGCGGCAGCGGATCGCGCGGTTCGGGGCGGCGAAGCCGCAGGCGCCGGTCCTCGATCCGTTGTTCAAGGTGATCCGCGCCAGCCATCCCAAGGCCGATCTCTCGCTGATCGAGCGGGCCTACCGGACCGCCGAGCGCTACCACCGCGGGCAGACCCGGCGCAGCGGGGACGCCTACATCACGCACCCGCTGGCCGTGACCACGATCCTCGCCGAGCTGGGGCTGACCGAGCCGACGTTGTGCGCCGCGCTGCTGCACGACACCGTCGAGGACACCTCGTACACGCTGTCGGCCCTGACCCGTGACTTCGGCGAGGAGGTCGCCCTCCTGGTCGACGGCTGCACGAAGCTCGACAAGGTCAAGTACGGCGAGTCGGCCAAGTCCGAGACCATCCGCAAGATGGTCGTCGCGATGTCCCGCGACATCCGGGTGCTGGTGATCAAGCTCGCCGACCGGCTGCACAACATGCGGACCCTGCACTACCTGCGGCCCGACAAGCAGCACCGGATCGCCTCGGAGACGCTGGACATCTTCGCCCCGCTGGCCCATCGCCTGGGCATGAACGCGATCAAGTGGGAGCTCGAGGACCTGTCCTTCGCGGCCATGCAGCCCAAGGTCTACGACGAGATCGTCCGGATGGTGGCCGAGGCCGCTCCGCGCCGGGACGAGTTCCTCTCCCAGGTGATCGAGCAGGTGACCGCCGACCTGCGGGCGGCCAAGATCCGCGCCGCCGTCACCGGGCGACCGAAGCACTACTACTCGATCTACCAGAAGATGGTGGTCCGCGGGCGCGACTTCGCCGACATCTTCGACCTGGTCGGACTGCGCATCCTGGTCGACACGACCCGGGACTGCTACGCGGCCCTGGGGGTGATGCACGTCCGCTGGAACCCGCTGCCGGGCCGGTTCAAGGACTACATCGCGATGCCCAAGTTCAACATGTACCAGTCGCTGCACACGACGGTGCTGGGGCCCCAGGGCAGCCCGGTGGAGCTGCAGATCCGTACCGACGAGATGCACAAGCGGGCCGAGTTCGGCGTCGCCGCGCACTGGAAGTACAAGGAGGGCGGCAAGGGCATCGCGTCCACCGCCAACGGTGACGGCACCGACCTGACCTGGGTCCGGCAGCTGCTCGACTGGCAGCGGGAGACCGCCGACCCGGGGGAGTTCCTCGACTCGCTGCGGTTCGAGATCAACTCCACCGAGGTGTACGCCTTCACCCCCAAGGGCGACGTGCACGCCCTGCCGCAGGGGGCGACGCCGGTCGACTTCGCGTACGCCATCCACACCGAGGTCGGTCACCGCACCGTCGGTGCCCGGGTCAACGGACGGTTGGTGCCGCTGGAGTCCGAGCTGTCCAACGGCGACGTCGTCGAGATCTTGACCACCAAGGCCGAGAACGCCGGACCGAACCGCGACTGGCTCGAGTTCGTGCGCAGCCCGCGGGCCCGCAACAAGATCCGACACCACTTCACCAAGGGCCGCCGCGAGGAGTCCATCGAGGCCGGCAAGGAGGCGATCGCCCGGCAGATGCGCAAGGCCGGGCTGCCGCTGCAGCGACTGCTCACCCTCGAGCACCTGACCGCGGTCGCCAACTACCTGAAGCTGCCCGACATCTCCGCCCTGTACGCCGCGGTCGGTGAAGGCACCGTCGGTCCGCAGGCCGTGATCAACCGGCTGATCAGCGTCGAGGGCGGCGAGGACGCGACCGCCGACGAGATCAACGAGGACCAGGTCGTCACCGGTCGGCGGCGGCGGAAGTCGTCGGCCTCGGACTCGGGCATCGAGGTGGCCGGGGACACCGATCTGCTGGTCAAGCTCGCCAAGTGCTGTACGCCGGTGCCGGGGGACCCGATCCTCGGGTTCGTCACCCGGGGCGCCGGGGTGTCGGTGCACCGCGACGACTGCGTCAACGCGACCCACCTGCAGACCGAGCACGCCGAGCGGATCATCGGCGTCTCCTGGGCGCCCACCGCGCACAGCTCGTTCCTGGTGGCGATCCAGGTCGAGGCGCTGGACCGCAACCGGCTGCTGTCCGACATCACCAGATCACTGTCCGACCAGCACGTGAACATCCTGTCGGCCGGGCTGAGCACGTCCAAGGACCGGATCTGCAAGGCGCGGTTCACGTTCGAGACCGCCGACCCGACCCACCTGGACCACGTTCTGCGGGCCGTCCGCCAGGTGGCGGGCGTCTTCGACGTCTACCGCATCCGGCAGTAGTGTTTGCGATCCTCCGGACCGCTAGTGAATTCTCCTCTTCCCGATCGTGTCGTCGCTCTTCGCGAAACGGCGGTGAAGCGTTGCCGTTTCGCTCATCGTTCCTCCATCGACCGGCGGAGAATTCGGAACAGAACTGCGGCAAGTCCGCGCCGCGGCAAAGCGGATCGCTTGGAGCTACCGCCGGTCGTGACAGCGCTCAGCCGCTGAAGTCGTCGGCTGCTTTGCGGGCCTGGGTCAGCCACTCGCGGTAGGTCTCGGCCGACGCGTTCGCATCGCGGGCGGCCTTGGCGTCGCCCCGGGCTTCGGCCTTGGCCGCCTTCTCCTCCAGCGTCGCGATCTGGCTCTCCAGCTTGCTCGCGGTCTCCTCGGCGCGAGCCCGGGCCTCCGGGTTGGTTCGCCGCCACTGGTCGTCCTCGTAGCCCTTGATGGCGCTCTCGACGGCACGGAGCCGACTGTCCAGCGGCCGGATCATCTCGCGCGGGACCTTGCCGATGTCGGCCCAGCGCTCGAGCACCGAGCGGTACGCGGCCCGCGCTTCCGCCAGATCGCGGACGGGCAGGATGGCCTCCGCCTCCTCGACCAGGGCCTGCTTCGCGACGCCGTTGGTCCTGAACTCGCTGTCCTGCTCCGACAGCGCCGCGGCCTTGGCCCCGAAGAACACGTCCTGCGCTCCGCGGAACCGCTTCCAGAGCTCGTCGTCGACGCCGCGAGGGGCGGAGCCGGCCGCCTTCCAGCGGGTCATCAGGTCGCGGTACGCGCTCGTGGTCGGACCCCAGTCCGTGGAGTTCTGCAGCGCCTCGGCCTCGGCGACCAGGGTCTCCTTGGCGCGGCGCGCGGTCTCGCGCTGCTCCGACTCCTTGGCGAACTGCGACTTGCGGCGCCGCGTGTAGGTCGTACGGGCGCTGGAGAACCGGTGCCAGAGCTCGTCGTCGGTCGCCCGGTCGAGCCTGGGCAGCGCCTTCCACTCGTCCAGCAGCTCCCGGAAGCGGTTGACCCCTCCGCGCCAGTCGTTGCCGGCGGCCAGCTTCTCGGCTTCGATGACGTACTGCTCCTTGGCCTGCTTGGCCTCCGCGGTCACCTTGGCCCGCTCCGCCTTGCGGGCGGCGCGCTGGTCGGCCACGCGGGGGACGAGCGCCTCGAGCCGGGCGGCGAGTCCATCGAGATCGCCCACGGCGTGGGCGTCGGTCACCGCGGTCCGCACGGTCTTGATCGAGGACACCGCGTCATCGGGGGAGAGCGCACCCGAGGCGATCCGGGTCTCCAGCAGCGACACCTCCAGATCGAGGGCGTCGTACCGCCGGGTGAAGAAGGCCAACGCCTCCTCCACCGGCACGTCGGGCACCTGCCCGACGGCTCGCTCACCGGTCTGGGTGCGGACGTACACCGTCCCGTCCTCCTCGACCCGGCCGAAGGAGGCAGGCCCCGCGCCTTCGCTCATAGGGCCCTATCCTGCCTGATCCGCTCGCCCGGGTCATATCAGGTTCTCAGCCGGCGTCACCCGGTCGTTAGTCTCGGCCTCGTGTTCATCGCCTCCTTCCCCGCCGGTCCCTGGCAGACGAACTGCTACGTGGTCGCGACACAGCCCGGCGCGGAGTGCCTGATCCTGGACCCGGGACTCGATGCCGCGGACGGCGTACGGGACCTGGTGACCGAGCACAGGTTGAAGCCGGTGGCGGTGGTGCTCACCCACGGACACCTGGACCACATGTTCTCGGTCGCCCCGTTGTGCGGCGGCTACGACGCCACCTGCTGGATCCATCCCGACGACCGGCACCTGCTGGCCGACCCGCTCCGCGCGATGGGCCCTGAGACGGCTCAGCTGCTGGCCCAGCTGACCGGCGGCACCAGCACCTTCGCCGAGCCAGACGACGTCCGTGAGCTGACCGACGGGTCCGTACTCGAGATCGCCGGGGTCAGCCTGGACGCCCTGCACGCCCCGGGACACACCCGGGGCTCGGTCATGTACCGCGCCGACTACCCGGCGTCCGGCTTGCACGGGGCGAATGCCGAGATCGATCAGGTCGTCTTCTCCGGCGACGTCCTCTTCGCCGGCTCGATCGGCCGGACCGACCTCCCCGGTGGTGATCACGCGGCCATGCTGCGGAGTCTGCGGACGAAGGTGCTGCCCCTGCCCGACAGCACCGCCGTGCTGCCCGGACACGGCCCCCAGACCACGATGACCCGCGAGCGCTCGACGAACCCGTACCTGCAGCCCGATCAGCTCTGACCTGAGTTTCTCCAATCAGGTAAGCAATTTCCTCACTCGGGGCCTGATCGGTGTCGGCGGGTGCGGGTAGAATCGATCACATGTTCGAGGATGGGTTGGAGGCGGCGCTGGGCGACCGGCGGGCGTTGGCTGACCTGTCCGCGGCGGTGCAGGCCGACCACAAGATCGCGGGCTGTCGGAAGCTGGTGCTGGCGGCGGCGTGGGCGGATGCGCACTCGACGGTCGACCATCCCGATGGCGGTCCGTTGGTGGAGCAGCTGATCCCGGTCGGGCCGGTGGGGTGTCCGTTGGTCGCGGAGTCGGCGGCGGCGGGGTTGGTGTTGCCGTTCCAGACCTCGGTGCAGGGGGTGCGGGGCTGGATCACGGACGCACTGAACTTGCGGCACCGACTGCCTCAGCTGTGGGCGCGGGTGGTCGCTGGGGAGGTGCATCACTGGAAGGCGCGGGAGATCGCCCAGGCCACCGCGCATCTGGGTCTGGTCGCGGTCGCCGCGGTCGATCGGCAGATCACCGGCTGGGTCGAGCAGCTGCCGTGGGCCAGCCTGCTCCGGGCCTTGGACGCGATCATGCTGCAGGTCGACGAAGCGACCTACCGGGAACGGGAGCAGCTCGCCGCGGCCAAACGGGAAGTCCGCGCGACCCAGTCCGAGGGTGGGTTGCGGACGTTGATCGCCCGCGGTGAGGCCGGTGATGTGGCGTTGATGCTCGCCCTGTACGGCCAGGTCGCCGAAGCACTGGCTGATGAGGGTGATGAGGATCCGTTGCCGGTGCGGATGTCGAAGGCGATCGGCATCATCGCCACCCCGGCCCGGCTGATCGATCTGCTGGCTCGTCACCATGACGATCCCGATCCGCACCGGGACCCGTGGGAACAGGTCGCTGCCCACCACCGTGACGACACGGATCCGTGGGCGGAGGATCTGCCGGCGGCGGGATGGCAGACCGCCCGGCACAGCAACCACCACCAACCCGGCTTCGACGACGATGGCTGCTGGGACACCCAGACCCCCGAGACCGACGACGAGACAGGCTGGTCGGAGGAACCACCGATCGATGATGCCGACCGAGACTGGTGGAGGCGGCACCGCGACGGCGGCATGGACGACGCGGACCGCGATGCGGATGCGGTTGCGGAGCGTTGGGAAGCCCATGCTGACTGGCCGGCCGCCTACCGCCGGCCGAGGTGGCGGGCACTGACCCCTGCCGAGCTCGCCGCCTGCCGACCCTCGGTGGTGCTGCACGTCCACCTCACCGACCAGACCCTGCAGACCGGGCATGGTGTGGTCCGGTCCCCGGACGGACCGATCACGATCGACCAGCTCCGCCGGTACCTGGTCCAGACCGATGCGAACATCACCATCCAGCCGATCATCGACCCCGCCGCCATGGCGTCGGCGGATGCCTATGAGATCCCGTTACGGCTCCGACGGGCAATGCAGATCCGCCATCCCCGGTCGGTGTTCCCGAACTCCCCAGCCACCGGCCGGATGGATGTGGACCACACCCGACCCTGGCAATCGGACGGACCACCGGGTCAGACCAGCCTGGCCAATCTCGGCCCGCTGACTCGGTCTGAGCACCGCGCCAAAACCGTCGGCCGCTGGAAAGCCCGACAACCCGAACCCGGCACCTACCTGTGGCGATCACCCGAAGGCTGGATCGCGCTCACCACCAACCAAGGCACCCTCACCCTCGGACACACCGACTGGGCCCACCGCCTGTGGGAGAGCTGCGCTCAGTAGCGGTCGTCTCAGGACAGGTGCTTGAGGGCCTCGCGGCGGGAGAGGCCGGACATCCGGTCCTCGTGCTCGCCCACGAAGCCGCGGACCCAGTCGGGCTCGAAGCGGGCGTACTGGCGAAGGGCCCAGCCGATCGCCTTGCGGATGAAGAACTCCCTATCGGCCAGGTTGGGCAGGAGGCAGTCGACCAGCAGCTCGCGGTCGGTCGTCTCCTTGGCGCCGATCTGGTGGATGATCGCCGACCGGCGGCGCCACAGGTTCGGATCGGTCGACCAGGTGCGCAGCGTGGCGTCCAGGGCTGGTCGGCTGGAGCGCTGGATCGGTCCGATCAGGTGGATGGCGATCACGTCCACGTGGTCCCACCAGGCACCGGTCACGACCAGGTGCTCGTACAGGTCGAGACAGTCCGGATCCTGGTGGCCCCAGTAGCGGCGATCACCGGCGAGCGCCTCGGCGGCGTACCGCTCCTCGCGGTACGCGGCCTCGTCCCACAACGTCCGTACGCTCGCCTCCCACTGCACGCGGTCGGGGAGTGGGTGCTGGGCGATGAGGGGGCCGACGACGGCGCGCTGCACCGGAGTCTTGAGACCGCGGTACGGCATCGACGACTTCATGTAGCGCTGTTGCTGGGCCGCCGTCTCGGGATCGGCGTGTTCGGCCAGCCCCGCCCGGATCGCCGCCACCAGGGCTCTCGCCTCGGCGCCGAGCTCGATACTCACTCGACCATGATCGTAGGATCGGGCCCCGTGAGCCGCCCCCGTCCGCTGTCCGGATTCCCCGAGTACACCCCTGACCAACGCATCGTCGAGCAGTACGTGCTGGACCGGCTGCGGGAGACCTTCGAGCTGCACGGGTTCGCCTCGATCGAGACCCGGGCCGTCGAGCCGATCGACCGGCTGGCCAAGCAGGGGGAGATCGACAAGGAGGTGTACGTCATCCAGCGGCTGCACGCCGCCGACGACGCGCGGGCCGAGCTCGGCCTGCACTTCGACCTGACGGTGCCCTTCGCCCGCTACGTCCTGGAGAACGCCCACCAGCTGTCCTTCCCGTTCCGCCGCTACCAGATCCAGAAGGTGTGGCGCGGTGAGCGCCCGCAGGAGGGCCGCTACCGCGAGTTCACCCAGGCCGACATCGACATCGTCGACAACACCACCCTGGCCGCCCACCACGATGTCGAGCTCCCGCTGGTCACCCTGCAGGCCCTGGAGCGGCTGCACACCGATCTCGGGCTGCCGCCGGTGCTGATGCGGGTCAACAACCGGCGACTCGCCCAGGGCTTCTACACCGGGCTGGGGATCGCCGACACCGCCGCCGTGCTCCGCCAGGTGGACAAGCTGGACAAGATCGGGCCGGACAAGGTCGCCGAGCTCCTCACCGGTCTCGGACTCTCGGCCACGCAGGCAGATGCCTGCATCCGGCTCGCCGGCATCTCCGCCGCCGACTCCTCCTTCGTCGAGCGGGTGCGTGCCCTCGGCGTCAGTGACCCCGAGCTGGACGCCGGTCTGGAGCTGCTGGCCGCGGTGGTGGAGACGGCCGCCCGGCACGTCCCCGGCCGACTGGTCGCCGACCTCAAGATCGCCCGCGGGCTCGACTACTACACCGGCACCGTCTACGAGACCGAGCTGGTCGGCTTCGAGAGCTGGGGCTCGGTGTCCTCCGGCGGCCGCTACGACTCGCTGGCCAGCGACGGGAAGACCACCTACCCCGGGGTCGGGCTGTCGATCGGCGTCACCCGGCTGCTGGCGCCGCTGTTCTCCCGCGGGCTGCTGACCGCCTCGCGGCCGGTCCCCACGGTGGTGCTGGTGGCCGTCGACGACGAGGAGACCCGTGACTCGGCCGTCGCGGTGGCCGAGAGGCTCCGGGCGCGTGGCATCGCCACCGAGGTGGCGCCCAAGGCCGACAAGTTCGGCAAGCAGATCCGCTACGCCGACCGCCGCCGGATCCCGTACGTGTGGTTCGGCGCGCCGCCGCACAGCGAGATCAAGGACATCCGGACCGGCGAGCAGCTGCCGGCCGATCCGGACCGGTGGGAGCCCGACGCCGCCGACCTGCGACCGACGGTCAGCGGTCCGGCGTAGGGCCCGCCGCGGCGGGTGCCCTAGTCTCCGGACATGACCACCTCCGGCAACGGGCACGTCGTGCTCGCCGAAGCCGACAGCGCACCGTACGGGTCGCTGCGTCGACGCCCCACCTCGCGCAAGGAGCGCTACGCGCTCGGCAAGGCGCTGCGCCAGAAAGTGCCCCGCTCCTCGCTCGGCGGCTGGGAGGTCCGGGCCGACCGACCCGACCCGGTCGAGCTGATCCGGGAGTCGCACGTGGGTCGGCTGGACTGGCTGATCCCGACCCGGGTCGCGCGGATGGTGGGCTCGCCGTACGGGTTCCTGCGGGGCAGTGCGATCGTGATGGCGGCCGACGTCGCGGCGCTGCCGGCCACCGGCATCACCCCAGTCATCTGCGGTGACGCGCACCTGGGGAACTTCGGCTTCTACGCCTCGCCCGAGGGCGAGCTGGTGATCGACCTGAACGACTTCGACGAGGCCCACCCCGGCGGTTGGGAGTGGGACCTGCGGCGTCTGGTGGCCAGCATCTGGGTCGCCGGTCGGGAGAACGGCAGCAGCGAGCAGCAGTGCGCCGACTCCGTCGCCTCCTGCGTCCGGGCCTACCGGGACGAGGTCGTGTTCCTGGCCGACGAGCCGCTGCTGATGAGGTCGTACAACCGGCTGGACGTGGACCGGCTGCACGAGACCGCCACCGAGAAGACCCTGCGGGCCGAGATCGCCCGGTCGGCCAAGCGGGCCCGGGAACGCACCTCGGACCGGGCGCTGCCGCGCTTCACCCGGGAGCACCACGGGCAGCGGCAGATCGTCGAGGAACCGCCGCTGATCACCCACGTGATGCGCGCGGACGAGGACGCCATCGCCGAGGCCCTGGACGCCTACCTGGAGACGCTGGCCACCCACTGGCGTCGGGTGGTCGGCGGCTACACGATCCTGGACGTGGCGCACAAGGTGGTCGGCGTGGGCAGCGTGGGTCTCCGCGCGTACGTGGTGCTGCTGGAGGGCAGCAGCCCCGACGACGTGCTGTTCCTGCAGCTCAAGCAGGCCCGTCGCTCGGTCCTGGCGCCGTACGTGCACGGCGAGTCCGCCTGGCACGCCCACCAGGGCCAGCGGGTGGTCGAGTACCAGCAGGCCCTGCAGACCGTCAGCGACCCGCTCCTGGGCTGGACCACGGTGGGGGAGTTCCAGTACTACGTCCGGCAGTTCCGGAACATGAAGGGCACCATCCCGCTGGACTCGATGGACACCGCGGCCCTCACCGACTACGCCGGGATCGTCGGGCACCTGCTGGCCAAGGGTCATGCCCGCACCAGTGGCGCGTCGATGATCGCGGGCTACTTCGGCAAGGGCGACAACATCGAGCAGGCGATGTGTCGTTTCGCCGCGGCGTACGCGAACCAGACCGAGATCGACCACGCCGCCTTCGTCGCCGCGGTGCGGGCCGGCAGGCTGCCGATCGAGGAGGGCGCCCTCGACCGGGCCGGTTCGGCCTTCCGGCCCTGACCCTGCGTC
The DNA here is from genome assembly GCA_963794405.1 of uncultured Actinomycetota bacterium. GTDB lineage: Bacteria > Actinomycetota > Actinomycetes > Propionibacteriales > Propionibacteriaceae > Microlunatus. Next base: position 66,755 of record CAWCDP010000007.1, on the reverse strand, counting down.
TGACCGCCAGGTGCAGGACAACTAGGTCTTCTTGGGCCGCCAGAGGTAGGCCAGGCCGATACCGATCAGTGCACCCAGTCCGAGGATGCCCACGCCGCCGATCACCAGACCCCGGGTCAACCGGGCGTCGGTCGCCTCCGAGCGTTCGGTCCTGTCTGACGCGCCCGGGAGCGGCGGCGTCGGGCGGCCGAGGGCGCGCGGAGCGGTGTCGGCTGAGAGGTTGCCGCTGCAGAGCGTCGTGGTCAGCCGGAGCCTGGCCGACTTGCCCTCGCCCTGGATCACGCCGCTGGCAAAGATCACCCAGGTCGAACCGACGCCCGGTGTGAGTCCGCACCCGGCCGAGTCGGCCGGGGTCGTGATCAGCTGGTCGGTGTAGATGGTGCCCTTGTAGACCCGACTCACGTCGAACCGGATCTCGGCCGCCCGCTCGCCGCCGACCCGTGTCTCCTCGACCTTGGTCACCCTGCCCAGGAACACCGCCTCGGCCTGCTCGGCCGCCCGGCGGGTGGAGATGCCGAGGCACGAGCAGGCGGCGGCCGGTGTCGGGTTGACGACAGCGGTGAACGTGATCAGACCCACGGCGACGAGGGCCAGCAGCAGACGCCTCATAAACAAGTTCTACCTCCCCGGTCCATCCCCCGTAGGATCGACCAGCCGTTCGCGTCCGCGAAGGCACCCCCCAACCAGGAGGAACACTCCCGTGATCCGCACCCACGGCGCCGGCACCCTGCGTGCCACCGACGCCGGTCAGTCATGCGTCCTAGCCGGCTGGGTGGGCCGGCGTCGAGACCATGGCGGGGTGGCGTTCGTCGATCTGCGGGACGCGAGCGGCGTCGCCCAGGTCGTCATCCGCGACGAGATCCTGGCGGCTTCCGGGGCGCACGACCTCCGCAACGAGTTCTGCATCGCCGTCACCGGGGTGGTCGAGCGCCGTCCCGAGGGCAACGCCAACCCCGAGCTGCCGAGCGGTGAGATCGAGGTCGCCGCCACAGCTATCGAGGTCCTCAACTCCTCCGGTCCGCTGCCGTTCCAGATCGACGAGCGGGTCACGGTCGGTGAGGAGGCCCGGCTCAAGTACCGCTATCTGGACCTGCGACGGCCCGCCCCGGCCCAGGCCCTGCGGCTGCGCAGCAAGGTCAACCAGGTCGCCCGCAACCTGCTGGTGGACCGCGACTTCGTCGAGGTCGAGACGCCCACGCTGACCCGGTCGACCCCGGAGGGCGCCCGCGACTTCCTGGTGCCGGCCCGGCTGAAGCCCGGCAGCTGGTACGCGCTGCCGCAGAGCCCGCAGCTGTTCAAGCAGCTGCTGATGGTGGCCGGGATGGAGCGGTACTTCCAGATCGCCCGCTGCTACCGCGACGAGGACTTCCGCGCCGACCGGCAGCCCGAGTTCACCCAGCTCGACATCGAGATGAGCTTCGTCGACCAGGACGACATCATCGCGTTGACCGAGGAGCTGATCGCCGCCATCTGGGCCCTGATCGGCTACCAGACACCGGCGACCTTCCCGCGGATCACGTACGCCGAGTCGATGGAGCGCTACGGCTCCGACAAGCCCGATCTGCGGTTCGGGGTCGAGATCACCGATCTGACCGGCTACTTCGCCGAGACGCCGTTCCGGGTCTTCCAGGCCGAGTACGTCGGTGCGGTGGTGATGCCCGGCGGCGCCGGCCAGCCCCGTCGCACCTTCGACGCCTGGCAGGAGTTCGCCAAGCAGCGCGGGCACCGCGGGCTGGCCTACGTGACGGTGGCCGACGACGGCACCCTCGGCGGCCCGGTGGCCAAGAACCTGTCCGACACCGAGCGGGACGGCCTCGCTGCCGCCGTCGGTGCCCAGCCGGGCGACTGCGTGTTCTTCGCCGCCGGCGCGCGGCGCGGAGCCCAGGCGCTGCTCGGCGCGACCCGGCTCGAGGTCGGTCGTCGCTGCGGTCTGATCGACGAGTCGGCCTGGTCGTTCCTCTGGGTGGTCGACGCGCCCTTGTTCGAGCCGGCCGCCGCCGCGGTGGCCGCGGGCGACGTCGCTGTCGGCGCGGGCGCCTGGACCGCCGTGCACCACGCCTTCACCTCGCCCAAGCCCGAGTCGCTGGAGACCTTCGACACGGATCCGGGGTCGGCCCTGGCGTACGCGTACGACCTGGTCTGCAACGGCAACGAGATCGGCGGCGGATCGATCCGTATCCACCGCCGCGACATCCAGGAGCGGGTGTTCGCCGTGATGGGGCTGTCCGCGGAGGAGGCGCAGGCCAAGTTCGGCTTCCTGCTGGACGCCTTCGCCTTCGGCGCACCGCCCCACGGTGGCATCGCCTTCGGCTGGGACCGGATCTGCGCCCTGCTGTCCGGCACCGACTCGATCCGCGAGGTGATCGCCTTCCCGAAGTCCGGGGGCGGCGTGGACCCGTTGACCGACGCACCGGCACCGATCACCCCCGCGCAGCGCAAGGAGGCGGGGGTCGACGCCAAGCCGGTGAGCTAGAGCTCGACGCCGGCGGCCGCGGCGGCGATCCGTCGCCGCCGCAGCAGGCGGGCCCCGATCACATTCGGCAGCACCACCCAGAGGGCGGCCGTGACGACCCACTGGACCCACTGGAGAGCCGTCATCGGGCCGGGCAGCAGATGGGTGGCCGCGCCCAGGGGGGTGACCCAGTCGGTGGCCCCCGCCGGGGCGTACCGGCCGAGCAGGAACGAGGCGGCCAGGGGAACGGCGAGGGTGGCGATCTGGGCGCGCCGGGCCCGGGAGATCAGCAGGCCCGCGCCACACCCGACCCCGACCGGGATCAGCTGGAAGACCAGGCTGCCCAGGGCCGCCGACCAGGCACCGGTCCAGGGGTCGACGGTGCTGAGCGGTCCGCCGGAGCCGACCGCCACGGCGGCGGCCGAGGCGGCGGCGCCCAGAGCGCCCATCAGCAGACCGTAGATCCCCGCGGCCACCCAGCGGCTGCCGACCGGCGCCTTCACCGTGCGCAGGTCGTGGGTCAGCAACGCCGTGGCGAACGGGGTCAGCACCGAGATGGCCAGCTGGGTGAGCGGGACGACCCGGGCGAACGTGCGCTGATCGAAGGGGAGCCCGAGGGCCTGGCCGAACGCGACCAGGGTCCCGACCAGGACGGTCACCGCGACCAGGACCAACCGGGAACGCGAACCGACCAGGGCCTGCAGCGCGTCGCCCACCGCGCTTCCGGGCGGGAGCCCACCACTCACTGACATGCCCGGGACGGTACTCGCCCGCGACCCGGTGCGGGCCCACCGATCGGTGGATGCGTGTCGCGTCGGCTGCGATCATCGGCGGATGGAGCTGGAGCTGCGACCCTGGACGACCGGTGACGCCGCCGACCTGCGTCGGGCGGTGCGGGCCAGCCCGGACCTGGTCCTGCAGCTCGGGGACGCGGACCTGGGCAGTGAGAGCGCGTGTGCCCGGTTCATCGAGCGGGAGCTCGCGACGACCGACGAGAGCCGGGTGTCCCGGGCGATCGTGACCGAGGACTCCGTGGTCGGCAACGTCGGGCTGAGTCACATCGAGTACCGGCACGGCACCGCCTGGGTCTCCTACTGGGTCGCCTCACCCTTCCGCGGGCGCGGCCTCGCCACCCGCGCCGTGATCGCGCTGACCGAGCACGCGTTCGCCGATCCGGGGCTCTTCCGCCTCGAGCTGGGACACCGCGTCGACAACCCGGCGTCCTGCCGGGTGGCCGCTCGCGCGGGGTTCGCGGCGGAAGGGATCGAGCGCTCGAAGCTGCGCTACGGCGACCTCCGGTTCGATGTGGAGACCCACGCGCGCCTGGTGACGGATCCGGCTGTCGCGTACCCCGCTCAGGGCTCGAGTGGTACGTTCAGGTCATGAGTGGGACGTTTGCTGCCGTGATGGGAGATCGTGGTCGGTTGGTCATCCCGGCCGATCTCCGTGGTCGCCTGGGGCTGACACCCGGCACTCCCGTCGTCCTGGTCGAGACTCCCCGAGGACTCGTCCTGACCACTCGGGAACAGGCAAAAGCGCTCGTCCGAGTTCAGCTGGCCGGTGGGAGCCTGGTGGACGAGCTGCTGGCGGACCGGCAGGCCGAAGCGGCCGCCGATCGGTCATGAGGGTCCTCGACGCGTCGGCGATGCTGGCCTTCCTGCAGGGTGAGCCGGGTGCTGACGTCGTCGAGCAGGAGCTGATCGGCGGTGCGGTCTGCGGCGCGGCGAACTGGTCGGAGGTGGCCCAGAAGGTGCAGCGCCGCAGCGGGGACTGGTCGCTGGCGCGGGCGCTCCTGCTCAGCTACGGCCTCGATGTCGCACCCGTCGAGATGAGCGACGGCGAGCGTGCGGCGAACCTGTGGACGGAGCATCCGAACCTGTCGCTGGGCGACCGGTTGTGCCTGGCGCTGGCCGACAGGTTGGTGGCCGAGGCGGTGACCGCCGACAGGTCGTGGGGGAGCTCCTCCAGGATCCGTCAGATCCGCTGACGGGAATCGCTGTCCGCGTTCCGCCGTAGGCTGGCACCCGCCATGAGTGAGGACCTGTTCGGCGGCTTGATCGGCTCGCCCACCACTGCCGCGTCCGCCACCACCGGAGGCAGCCTGGCCGACGCGAACCGGGCCGGTGACGGTGACGCCGAACGCAGCGGACTGCCCCTGCCCGTACGGATGCGACCGCGCACCCTGGACGAGATCGTCGGTCAGCAGCACCTGCTGGCCCCGGGCTCGCCACTGCGTCGGCTGGCCACCGGCGAGCCGATGTCGGTGTTCCTGTGGGGCCCGCCGGGGGTGGGCAAGACCACGATCGCGTCGGTCGTCTCCCGGCAGACCGACTCGAAGTTCGTGGAGATCTCCGCCGTCACGGCCGGGGTCAAGGACGTCCGGGCCGTGCTCGACCAGGCACGCCGCGATCTGCGGACCGGTCGACAGACGGTGTTGTTCGTGGACGAGGTGCACCGGTTCTCCAAGACCCAGCAGGACGTGCTGCTGCCGGCCGTGGAGAACCGCCTCGTCACCCTGATCGCCGCGACCACCGAGAACCCGAGCTTCTCGGTCATCTCGCCGCTGCTGTCGAGATCGCTGCTGCTGACCCTGCGGCCGCTCACCGACGACGACATCTCCGGTCTGCTGGACCGTGCCCTGGCCGACGACCGCGGACTGCGCGGGGCGTACGCGCTGGAGGACGACGCCCGCGCCAACGTGCTGCGGCTCGCCGGCGGCGACGCCCGCCGGGCCCTGACCTATCTGGAGGAGTCGGCGGCCGGGGCCGCGGCCGTGGGGGCGACCACCATCGGCACCGACATCGTCGAGCAGGCCGTCGACAAGGCGGCCATCCGCTACGACCGCGACGGCGACCAGCACTACGACGTGATCAGCGCCTTCATCAAGTCGGTCCGTGGCTCCGACGTGCAGGCGTCGCTGCACTACCTGGCCCGGATGATCGCGGCGGGGGAGGACCCCCGGTTCATCGCCCGGCGCCTGGTCATCCTGGCCAGCGAGGACATCGGCCTGGCCGACCCGACGGCGCTGCAGACCGCCGTCGCGGCGGCCGACGCGGTCGCCTTCATCGGCATGCCCGAGGGCCGGATCAACCTCGCGCAGGCGGTCATCGCACTGGCGCTGGCGCCGAAGTCCAACGCGGTGATCACCGCCGTCGACGCCGCTCTGGCCGACGTGAACGCCGGCAAGATCGGGCTGGTCCCGCCGCACCTGCGGGACGCCCACTACGCCGGGGCCAAGATGTACGGGCACGGCCAGGGCTACCAGTACGCGCACGACCACCCGCACGGGATCGCCGAGCAGCAGTACCTGCCCGACGAGCTGACCGACGCCCGCTACTACGACCCGACCGACCACGGCGCCGAGGCGGCGCTGGCCGCGCGGCTGGCCCGGATCGAGGAGCTCTTGGGGCGGAAGTAGGAGGGAGCAGTCCGGGCCCGACCCCGTCGGGACTGACGAGAGAGCACGACCCTGGGTCGGGGATCGCACCTGGGCAGTCAGGTAGTCGTGCGATCGAGGAGGGACGACGGGGTCTTCATTTGGCCCGGAATGCGACAGAGGGATCCGGAGCAGTCCGGGCCCGACCCCGTCGGGAGTGACGAGAGAGCACGACCCTGGGTCGGGGATCGCACCTGGGCAGTCAGGTAGTCGTGCGATCGAGGAGGGACGACGGGGTCTTCATTTGGCCCGGAATGCGACAGAGGGATCCGGAGCAGTCCGGGCCCGACCCCGTCGGGACTGACGAGAGAGCACGACCCTGGGTCGGGATCGCACCTGGGCAGTCAGGTAGTCGTGCGATCGAGGAGGGACGACGGGGTCTTCATTTGGCCCGGAATGCGACAGAGGGATCTGTTCCGGCGGGGTAGGGTTCTGTTCGACCTGACCGCCTGCACCCGAAGGAACCACGCATGACTCTTGGAGGAATCGCCGGCCTGATCGCCGCCGTCGCCTTCGTCGCGCTGGTGGGGATGGTCGCCGTGCCCCTGTGGAAGACGGGGCGGGTGCTCGACGAGCTCCGCCAGGCCGTCCACGACATCGGCGAGGAGTCCGTGCCGATCCTGACCGAGCTGCAGGACACCGTCCGGGTGACCAACGGCGAGATCGGTCGTCTCGGGCAGGTCACCGATGAGGTGGCGGTGCTCAGCAAGAACGCGGCGTCCCTGTCGGAGAACGCGGCTCAGGTCTCCGGGCTGCTCACCCACGCGGTGGGCACGCCGGTGATCAAGGTGGCCGCGCTGGCCCACGGCATCAAGGTCGGCTTCACCGGCGGCGGTCGCCGTCCGGCCGAGCTGGAACAGAAGGGCTGAAGCGATGTTCGGACGAGTCTTCTGGTTCGCCGTCGGCGCCGGCGTGACGATCTACGTGGTGGTCAAGGCGCGTGACTACATCGACAAGCACAGTCCCGAGGCGCTGGTCGAGCGGGTGCAGCAGTCGGTGGTGGATGCGGGCGATGCGACCAAGGCCTTCGTGGCCCGGGTCCGAGCTGCGTCGGCCGAGCGTGAGGCGGAACTCCGCGAGACGATCGGCCTGCCCCAGTAGCCCACCGACCGACCGTCGGCCCGATCCGGGTCCGACACACCTGCGAGGACACACCAATGCAAACCGCCGAGATCCGGCGCCGCTTCCTGGACTTCTTCTCCTCCCGCGGCCACACCGTGGTGCCGTCGGCACCGCTGCTCTACAACGACCCGACCCTGCTGTTCGTCAACGCCGGCATGGTCCCCTTCAAGCCGTACTTCACCGGGGCCGAGCCGGCGCCCTACAACCGGGCCACCAGCGTGCAGAAGTGCGTCCGCACCCTCGACATCGAGGAGGTGGGCAAGACCACCCGGCACGGCACGTTCTTCCAGATGAACGGCAACTTCTCCTTCGGCGAGTACTTCAAGGCCGAGGCGATCAAGTACGCCTGGAACCTGGTCACCACCGCGCAGGAAGCGGGCGGCTTCGGCTTCGACCCCGACAAGGTCTGGGTGACCGTGCTGCACTCGGACGACGAGGCGGCCGCGCTGTGGTCGAACATCGCCGGCCTGCCGGACTACCGGATCCAGCGTCGTGGGCTGCTGGACAACTACTGGCACATGGGCATCCCCGGACCGGGCGGTCCCTGCAGTGAGATCTACATCGACCGCGGTCCCGAGTACGGCCCCGACGGCGGTCCCATCGTCGACGAGGACCGGTTCCTGGAGATCTGGAACCTCGTCTTCATGCAGGAGGAGCTCTCCGCGGTCCGGGCCAAGGACGACTTCGACGTGGTCCGGCCGCTGCCCCGGCCGAACATCGACACGGGCATGGGCCTGGAGCGGGTGGCGTACCTGCTGCAGGGCGTCGACAACCTGTACGAGATCGACGAGGTCTACCCGGTGATCGAGCGGGCGGCCGAGCTGGCGGGCAAGCGCTACGGCGCCGACCACGGCGACGACGTCCGACTGCGGGTGGTGGCCGACCACGTCCGTTCCGCGCTGATGCTGATCGGCGACGGGGTGACCCCCGGCAACGAGGCGCGCGGCTACGTGCTGCGCCGCCTGCTCCGGCGCGTCGTCCGCTCGATGCGCCTGCTGGGCATGGACGCGCCGAGCTTCGGCGAGCTGTTCCCGGTCAGCCGGGACGCCATGCAGGGCTCCTACCCGGAGGTGGCGACCGACTTCGCCCGCATCTCCGACATCGCGTACGCCGAGGAGGAGGCCTTCCGCGGCACCCTGACCCAGGGCACGCACCTGTTCGACCAGGCGGTGAGCAGGGCCCGGTCGGAGTCGGCCAGCGTCTTGTCCGGTGATCGGGCGTTCCAGCTGCACGACACGTACGGCTTCCCGATCGAGCTGACCCTGGAGATGGCCGGCGAGCAGGGCCTCGAGGTCGACGAGGCCGGCTTCCGGACCCTGATGACCGAGCAGCGGAACCGGGCCAAGGCCGACGCGCGGTCCAAGAAGGGCAGCGGCGTCAACACCGAGGTCTACACCCGGCTGCGGGCCGAGGGGGAGACGCCGTTCACGGGCTTCGAGACCCTGACGAGTGAGTCGGCGGTCCGCGGCATCGTGGTCGACGGCGAGCTGCGTGAGCTGGCCCTGCCCGGTGACCAGGTCGAGGTGGTGCTGTCCGAGACGCCGTTCTACGCCGAGTCGGGCGGCCAGTCCGGCGACCACGGTGAGATCGTCACCACCGACGGCCTGCGGTTGCGGGTCGACGACGTGCAGCGCCCGGTCAAGGGTCTGGTCGTGCACAAGGTCACGGTCGGCGAAGGGGAGCTGCGGACGGGGCAGACCGTGCAGGCAGTCGTCGACGGCGACTGGCGGCTCGGTGCCTGCCAGGCGCACTCGGCCACCCACGTCATCCACGAGGCTCTGCACGAGATCCTCGGCCCGACCGCGCTGCAGGCCGGGTCCTTCAACCGGCCCGGCTACCTGCGCCTGGACTTCCGCTGGAACCACGGCGTGACCGAGGACCAGAAGCACGAGATCGAGCAGGTCTGCAACCAGGCGATCCGCGCCGACCTCGGGGTGTCCGCGACCCAGATGCCGCTGGCCGAAGCCCGCGCCTCCGGGGCCATCGGCCTGTTCGGCGAGGTCTACGGCGAGGTCGTCCGGGTCGTCGACATGGGCGACGGCTGGTCCCGCGAGCTGTGTGCGGGCACCCACGTCGCCCAGTCGGCCCAGGTCGGTCTGCTGGCCCTGAACGCGGAGTCCTCGGTCGGCTCCGGCATCCGCCGGGTGGAGGCGTTCGTCGGGATGGAGGCCTTCCAGCACCTGGCCAAGGAGCGTTCGCTGGTGATGGGCCTGGCCGACACCCTCAAGGTGCAGCCAGACCAGCTGAGTGACCGGGTGGCGCGGATGATCGCGCAGCTCAAGGAGGCGGAGCGGGAGATCGCGGCGCTGAAGTCGGCCAACCTGCTCGCCGGTCTGGACGCCATCACGGCCACGACCAAGGACATGTGGGGGATCGGCTACATCGCCCACCGGGCCGACGGGGTGACCGGCAACGACCTGCGCACCCTGGTCCAGGAGGTCCGGAACAAGGTCGCCAACCAGACCGCCGTGATCTGCGTGATCGGCGGCACCGCCGACAAGCCGGCCGTGGTGGTCGCCACCACCGAGGGCGCTCGGCACCGCGGGGTCAAGGCCGGCGAGCTGGTCACCCTCGCCGCGAAGGCGCTCGGTGGTCGGGGCGGCGGCAAGGACGACCTGGCCCAGGGCGGCGGCACCGACGCGGCCGGCATCGACCAGGCGTTCACCGACGTCGAGCACGCCATCGGCGCCATCGCCACCCGGTGACGGGTTTCCGCTCCGGCCCGCGGCTGGCCCTCGACTGGGGCCAGGCGCGGATCGGGGTCGCGGCCTGCGATCCGGCCGGCACCCTCGCCTATCCCGTCGAGGCGGTGCCGGCCGGACCCACCGCGGTGGCGCGGATCGTGGCGCTGGTCGGGGAGTACGAGCCGATCGAGCTGGTGGTCGGCCTGCCCCGCTCGCTGTCCGGCGGTGAGGGTCCGTCGGCAGCGCTGGTCCGCGGCCAGGTGGCTGCGCTGGTCGCCGCCGTGGAGCCCCTGCCCGTACGCCTGGTGGACGAGCGGCTGAGCACCGTGACCGCTGCGCAACGGCTCCGCGAGGGCGGTCGGTCGGCGAAGAAGCAGCGATCCCGGATCGATGCGGCGGCCGCCGCCGCCATCCTGGAACACGCGCTGGAGAGCGAACGTCACCGGGGGACTCCGCCCGGGGAGTTACTATCGACCGCGGACGCGCCCGACTAGCTGGGCCAACACAGCCGAGCTGAGGAGTACGCCGCGTGACATCGATGCTGGACCCGGATGTGAAGCCGAGCCCGGCCCGCGAGATCGTGCACAAGGGCAAGGGCTGCCTCGCGGTCCTGGTCGCCGCCGCCGTGCTGGTGTTCGGTGGCTACCTCGTCTACGACCGCGTCGGTGGGCTGCTCGACGGGTGGGGCGAGGTCGCCGACTACCCGGGGCCGGGCAAGGGGAGCATCACCGTCACCGTGCCCGACGGCGCGACCGTCAGCCAGATCGGCGACGTCCTGGTCGAGAACAAGGTGGTCCAGTCCGAGGAGGCCTGGAACGCGGCGGTGGCCTCGGAGGAGCGGTCCACCAGCATCCAGCCCGGCCGCTACGTGATGCAGACCGAGATGCGGGCGATCGACGCGCTCACCCTGCTGATCAACCCCGGCGAGTCCCGGGTGCGTTCCCAGTTCACGGTGCAGGAGGGTCTGCGGCTCTCCGCCCAGGTCGACGCCCTGGTCAAGGGCACCAAGATCAAGAAGTCGGCGTACCAGAAGGCGCTGGACAAGCCCAAGACGCTCGGGCTGCCGGCGTACGCGAAGAACCGCCCCGAGGGCTTCCTGTTCCCCGACACCTACGAGCTCACCGCCCAGGCGTCGGCCACCTCGGTGCTGCGCCAGATGACGTCCCGGTTCGGCGACGTCGCCCAGGAGATCGACCTCGAGGGTCAGGCCAAGAAGCTGAACCGGTCACCGTACGAGCTGGTGATCGTGGCCAGCATCATCGAGAAGGAGGTCCGGGCCGAGGGCGATCGCGCGAAGGTGGCGCGGGTCCTCTACAACCGGCTGGACAAGGGCGAGCCGCTCGGACTCGACTCCACGGTGATCTACGCCGAGAAGCTGAAGACGAACACCACCACGCCGAAGGACCGGGCCAGCACGTCGAAGTACAACACCTACAAGTACGCCGGGCTGCCGCCGGGACCCATCTCCGCGCCCGGCAAGGCGGCCCTGGAGGCCGCTGCCAACCCGGCGGCCGGCGACTGGATGTACTTCGTGACGGTGAACTACGACACCGGCGAGACCAAGTTCTCGCGAACGCAGGCAGAGCACGACAAGTACGTGAAGGAGTTCCAGGCCTGGTGCCAGGCCAAGGCCGGCCGCTGTGACAGCTGACCCCAGCCGGGTCGGTGTCCGACGCTGCGCGGTGCTCGGGTCGCCGATCGCGCACTCGCTGTCCCCGGCGCTGCACCGGGCCGCGTACGGACACCTCGGTCTGGACTGGGACTACGGCCGCTTCGAGCTGGCCGCCGACGAGCTCGCCGGCTTCGTCGCCGGCTGCGGGCCCGCGTGGCGCGGGCTGAGCATGACCATGCCGCTGAAGGAGGCCGCGCTCGAGCTGGGCGAGGTCGACGAGCTGGCGGCGATGGCCGGCGCGAGCAACACGCTGATCTTCGGCGACGACGGCGTCCGACGGCTCTTCAACACCGACGTCGGCGGACTGGTGAACGCCCTGACCGCCGCTGGGGTGGCGGACGCCGAGCGGGCCACGATCCTCGGCTCCGGGGCCACGGCCCGCTCCACGCTGGTGTCCCTGGCCCGACTGGGGGTGGCCGAGGTGACGGTGGTGGCCCGGACACCGGCGAAGGCCGCGGTGCTGGTGCCGCTGGCCGAGACGCTGGGCGTCGGGGTGCGGTTGCAGGACTGGTCGGAGCCGATCGGGGCCACGGATCTGCTCGTCTCGACGGTGAACGCGGGCGCGGCCGACGACCGGGCCGACGAGCTGGCCGGCGCGAGTTCGGCCGTCTTCGACGTGATCTACCACCCCTGGCCGACCCCGCTGGCCTCGGCGGCGGTCGGTCGTGACCGGGTGGTGCTCAACGGGCTCGACCTGCTCGTCCACCAGGCCCTGCTGCAGATCGAGCTGATGACCGGGTCGTCCGTGCCGGCGGCCCTGCTCTACCGGGCCGGTCGCGCCGCCCTGGCCGCCGGCTGATCACCGCCGGCTGCCTCGTCGCAGTCGTGGAAGACTGGCCCGATGCTCAGATGGCTGACGGCGGGCGAGTCCCACGGACCCGCCCTGGTGGCGATCCTGGAGGGTCTGCCGGCCCACGTCCAGGTGACCAGCTCCGACATCGCCGACGCGCTCGCGCGGCGTCGGCTCGGGTTCGGTCGCGGGGCCCGGATGAAGTTCGAGGCCGACCAGGTCACCATCCTCGGCGGGGTCCGGCACGGCGAGACCCAGGGCGGCCCGGTGGCGATCCAGGTCGGCAACACCGAGTGGCCCAAGTGGGAGACGGTGATGTCGCCCGACCCCGTCGACGACGAGGTGCTGGCCGGTCGGGCCCGCAACGCTCCGCTGACCCGGCCGCGTCCCGGGCACGCCGACCTGGTGGGCATGCAGAAGTACGACTTCGACGAGGCCCGGCCGATCCTGGAGCGCGCCAGCGCCCGGGAGACGGCCGCCCGCGTCGCGCTCGGCCGGGTAGCCACCAACTTCCTGCAGCAGGCGTACGGCGTCACGCTGCTGAGCCACGTCGTCGAGCTCGGCTCGGTGTCCGGGCCGGCGGACGGGGTGCTGCCCACGCTGGACGATCTGGCGATCATCGACGACGACCCGTTGCGCTGCTTCGACCGCGATCTCTCCGCGGCCATGTACGCCGAGGTCGAGGCGGCTCAGAAGGACGGTGACACCCTCGGCGGCGTGGTCGAGGTGGTCGTCTGGGGGCTGCCCCCGGGTCTCGGCTCGCACGTGCACTGGGACCGGCGCCTGGACGCCAAGCTGGCCGGCGCCCTGATGGGCATCCAGGCGATCAAGGGGGTGGAGGTCGGCGACGGCTTCACCCTCGCCCGCACCCGCGGCAGCCTGGCCCACGACGAGATCGTGCCGGGGGCCGACGGCATCGCCCGAGCCACCCACCGGGCCGGCGGCACCGAAGGCGGGATGAGCACCGGCGAGGTGCTGCGGGTCCGTGCCGCGATGAAGCCGATCGCCACCGTCCCGCGGGCGCTGCGCACCATCGACACGGCCACCGGTGAGGCCACGGTGGCCCACCACCAGCGCTCGGACGTCTGCGCGGTGCCGGCGGCCGGGGTCGTCGCGGAGGCGATGGTCGCCCTGGTGCTCGCCGAGGCCGCCCTGGAGAAGTTCGGTGGGGACTCCGTCGGCGAGACCCGGCGGAACCACCGGGCCTACCTGGCCGATGTGGCCGAGCGGGGTCTGCGGGTGCAGGCGTGACGCTCCCTGCCGGGTCGATCGTGGTGGTCGGTGCTCCCGGCTCGGGGAAGTCGACCGTCGGCCCGCGACTCGCAGCTCGACTCGATCGTGGCTTCGTGGATGTGGACAAGGTGATCGAGGAGCGCGCCGGGAAGCCGATCGCGGAGATCTTCGTCGACGACGGGGAGCCGGCGTTCCGGGCCCTGGAGGAAGCCACCACCCTCGAGCTGCTCGACCACCCGGCGGTGCTCTCGTTGGGTGGTGGGGCGGTGCTCTCGGAGACCATCCGGACCGCGCTCACCGGGCACCAGGTCATCTGGCTCCAGGTCTCGGCCGGAACGGCCGCCGATCGGGTCGGACTGAGCACTGCCCGCCCGCTGCTGCTCGGGAACGTCAGGGGCCGGCTGATCCAGCTGCTCAACCAGCGGACTCCGCTCTACGCCGAGGTCAGCACGATCGCGGTCGCGACCGACGAGCGCAGTGCCGACGAGGTCGTCGCCGTCATCGTGGCGAGCCTGCCGTGACCGCGCCCGACGTCGTCGCCGTCTCCGCCGACGACCCGTACGAGGTGCTGATCGGTCACGGGTTGCACGATCGGATCCCGCACCTGGTCGGCGCCGGCGTCCGCCGGGTGGCCGTGCTGCATCCGCCGACGATGGTCGAGGCCGCGGCGCGAGTGGTGCACGCTCTGAGCGAGGCAGGCATCGAGCCGGTCCGCATCGACGTACCGGACGGCGAGGCGGCCAAGACCGCACAGGTCGCTGCCCGCTGCTGGTCCGTCCTCGGTTCGGCCGGCTTCACCCGCTCCGACGCGGTGGTCGGCCTCGGGGGCGGCTCGACCACCGACCTGGCGGGCTTCGTCGCGGCGACCTGGTTGCGCGGGGTGCGGCTGGTCACCGTGCCGACGTCGTTGCTGGCGATGGTCGACGCCGCCGTGGGCGGCAAGACCGGCATCAACACCCCCGAGGGCAAGAACCTGGTCGGTTCCTTCTACGAGCCCGCCGGCGTGATCTGCGACCTCGACACCTTGGTCGACCTGCCGGTCGAAGAGCTGCGCTCCGGCCTGGCCGAGGTGGTCAAGTGCGGCTTCATCGCCGACTCCGAGATCCTCACCCTGGTCGAGTCCGACCCGGCGGCCGCCCTCGACCCGGCCGGCTCGGTGCTCGCCGAGCTGGTCCGCCGGGCCGTCCAGGTCAAGGCCACGGTCGTCTCCGCCGACCTCCGGGAGTCGACCTCGGTCGGCACCGAGATCGGGCGCGAGGCGCTCAACTACGGGCACACGCTGGGGCACGCGATCGAGCAGCACGAGCACTACCGGTGGCGGCACGGCGAGGCGATCAGCACGGGGATGGTGTTCGTGGCCGAGCTGGCCGGCCGGGCCGGGCTCATCGACGCCGACCTGGTCGAGCGGCACCGCAGTGTGCTGTCCGAGCTGCAGCTGCCGACCACCTACCGCGCGGACGCGTACGAGGATCTGCGCGCCCTGATGGCGGTGGACAAGAAGACCCGCGGTGCGACCCTGCGCTTCGTCGTGCTGCACGGACTCGGCCGGCCCGGGATCCTGGCCGGTCCGGAGCCGGAGCTGCTCGCGGCGGCGTACGCGGCCATCTGCTGACGTGAGCACCCGCTGAGATGGACTGGCGGCTGGTCACGTGAGAACCAAGGAGTGGACATGGAGTCGGAGCAGGCACAGGCAGAGTTCCTCGGGCGGGTCGCCCTCTACAGCCGGGCGGCGCGGGTGGTGGCCGATCTGATCGGCACGATCCCTTCGGATCGCCTCGACGGCCCCGGGCTGGGGGAGTGGGACCTCCGGGCGCTCGTCGGTCACGCCAGCCGGTCGTTGCTGACGGTGGAGACCTATCTCGGGCAACCGGCCGACACCGAAGAGCTCGCCGGCCCGGTCGACTACGTGCTGGCCATCGGCCGGGTCGACGCCCTCTCGGTGGTCGAGCGTGGTCGGGCCGCCGGAGCCGCGCTGGGCGAGGATCCGGCGCGCGCGTTCCGGGAGATCCTGGACCGGGTGCTGCCGCTGCTGGACCGGGACGACGATCCGCTGGTGACCACGATCTTCGGCGGGATGCGGCTGTCGGCCTATCTGCCCACCCGCACCTTCGAGCTGGTGGTGCACGGTCTGGACATCGCCGACGCCCTCGGTGTCCCCGCGCCGGACTTCAGCGCCCCGGTCTGGTCAGACGCGCTGGCGCTCGCCTCGCAGGTCGCGGCCCGAGGAGAACGGGCCCCGGTCCTGCTCCGGGCGCTGACCGGCCGGGCCCGGCTGCCGGAGGGCTTCAGCGTGGTCTAGCAGTCAGTACGTCTAGCGGGGTGCCGCGGTGACAATGCCGGGGCGCACGAGTCGCCCCACCGGCGTGTCGCTGCTGCTCGTGGTGTTGAGCCACGGGTCTGTCACGGCGCACGTGTTGTCCACAGGCGTGCGACCGGCGGATCCTTCGTCCACAGATCTACCCGCACCCCGGTCGATTCGGCGCGGCGTCCACAGGATCCCTGTGTGCGACACGACCAGTTGATCGAGCAGCTGTTGTCCGAGGACCCGGTGCTGCTGGCCCGCGACCGTCGCGAGCTCCGCAGCGCGATCGTGCGAGCCGTTGCGGCCGGGAGGCTCCGGCGCCTGCTTCCGGGTGTCTACGTCGACGCAGGGCGGGCCGACGAGCTCCGTATCAAAGCCCTGGCGCTGATGCGCTGGGATCCGTCCGCGGTGATCTGCGGTCGGGCTGCCGCGGCGCTGTCCTACTGGCCGGAGATCCCGGTAGGGCCGCTCGTGGCGGCCTCACCGGTCCGGCACGCGAGCCAGCGAGGTTTCACCTTCGTCGAGCGACGCATCCCACCCGACCTGGTTCGAGATGTCGGGCACCTCCGCACCACCGTGCCCGCACTGACGGCTGTCGAGCTGTCCACCTCCGACTTCACCGACCCGATCGACATCGCCCTGCGCCAGCGCGTCGCGTCCTTGCCGAGCATGCACGAGGCCATCCGGCTCACCAGCCACCGCCGCGGTCACACCGACCGACGACGGGTGCTGCTGGACTCCCGCGACGAGCCGTGGTCCGCCGCCGAGCGGCTGGCGCAGCGGATCTACCGGCGCGCCGGCATCGACGGGTGGACCACCAATCTGAAGACCGTCGTTCCCGATGTCGGCACCTACTACCTCGACTTCGCCTTCCGTCGGGAGCGGGTCGCCACGGAGATCGACGGTCGTCTGCACGAGACGGACGTGGACCTCTTCGAGAGCGACCGGCTCCGGCAGAACGCGTTGATGCTCCGCGGCTGGCTGGTGCTGCGGTTCACCTGGCACATGATCGACACCGATCCCGCCTACGTGATCGCCACGACCCAGGAGGCCGTGGCGCTGCGTGGGACAAACGAGGGGTTCGCGGGCCCCTTCGGCCGCGACACGCCGTGGCTGGCGTCGTGACACCCGCACGTGTCCCAGCGCAGCCGGATCGACGGCACCTCCGCAGCGACTAGACTCACTCGCTGGCCCCGCGTGGGCCACACGAACTCACCAGTACGCGAAGGGCAACGACGTGGCGTCGACGAACGATCTGAAGAACGGCATGGTGCTGGACCTCGACGGTCAGCTGTGGTCGGTGGTCTGGTTCCAGCACCACAAGCCGGGCAAGGGCAACACCGTCGTGCGCACCAAGCTCAAGCACGTGCTGTCGGGCAAGGTCGTCGACCGGACGTTCAACTCCGACACCAAGGTCGACACCGCCAACGTGGACCGTCGCGAGATGCAGTACCTCTACCACGATGGCAGCGGCTTCGTCTTCATGGACATCAGCAGCTACGAGCAGCTGTCCATCGCCGACGAGACCGTGGGCGACGCGAAGAACTACCTGCTCGAGGGTCAGAACGCGACAGTCGCGATCCACGAGGAGAACCCGCTCTACCTCGACCTGCCGGCCTCGGTCGAGCTGGAGATCAGCTACACCGAGCCAGGTCTGCAGGGCGACCGCAGCACCGGCGGTACCAAGCCGGCGACCGTGGAGACCGGTCTGCAGATCCAGGTACCGCTGTTCCTGACCACCGGCGAGAAGGTCAAGGTCGACACCCGTACGGGCGACTACCTCGGCCGCGTCGGCTCCTGAGCCGGATCGAGCGAGCGAAGCAGCGGGCATGACCACGCGCACCACCCACAGCAGCACCCAGACCAAGGCCCGCAAGCGCGCGCTCGACATCTTGTTCGAGGCCGATCTGCGGGAGAGCGACGCGCTGGCCACGCTGGCCGAGCGCTCGGCCGACGCCGAGCCGCCGGTCCGTGACTTCACCGCCGGACTGGTCAAGGGGGTCAGCGCCCACCGGGACGACATCGACGCCCGCATCGTCGCCGCCCTGGCCGACGACTGGAGCCTGCAGCGACTGCCGCGGGTGGACCGCACGATCATGCGGATCGCGGTGTTCGAGATCGACCACACCCCGGTGCCGGATGCCGTCGCGGTCTCCGAGGCGGTCGGACTGGCCGGCCAGCTGTCCACCGACGACTCTCCGAAGTTCGTCAACGGGGTGCTGCGGACCGTGGTCGAGACCAAGGCGGGCCCGACGACGGCGGACGTCGCCAGCGCCTAGGACACCGACCTCCGAGAACACCGAACGCGGCCCTCCCCGACGGGAGGACCGCGTTCGTCGTCTCGGCGACCTCAGCGCGAGGAGGCGCCCACGGGATCCTCCAGGCGACGGCGCGGGCCGGTGGCAGCGGCGGTGACCGGCGCGCTGACCACGCCGGCGACCTCACCGGCCGCTGTAGCCGCCGGTGCCTCGGTCTTCAGGCTGATGGTGCTGCGCAGCGGGACCTCCTTGATCAGCGACACCGCGATCAGGGAGACCAGTGCCGCACCCGCGCCGATCAGGAAGATCAGGCCGGTGGCGTCGCCGTACGCGCCGCGGATGATCTGCACCACGGGCGCCGGCAGGTTGGACAGGTCCAGGCTGGCCGGGGCCGAGCCGCTGCCGCTGATCCCGAGTGCCGCCAGACCGTCGACGATCAGCTGCTGCACGTGGTCGGCCAGCACCGCCCCGAGCACGGAGACCCCGAGGGCGCCGCCGAGTGAGCGGAAGAAAGCGACGCTCGCCGAGGTGGAACCGATGTCCTTCACGTCCACGGTGTTCTGCACCGCCAGCACCAGGTTCTGCATCATGGCGCCGACCCCCAGACCCATCAGGGCCATCCCGATCATGATGAACCAGATCGGCGTCGTGTGGTCGATGCTGCCGAGCACCACGAGACCGGCGGTCAGGGAGATCGCCCCACCCACCAGGAAGCGCTTGAAGCGGCCCGTACGGCTGACCAGCTGACCGCACAGGGTCGAGGAGAGCAGCAGGGCGACCATCAGCGGGATGGTGAGCAGACCGGCGTGGGTCGGGCTGTAGCCACGGGCCAGCTGGAAGTACTGCCCGAGGAACGTCGTGCCACCGAAGAGACCGATACCGACGGAGACGCTCGCCACGATGACCAGGATCGCGGTCCGGTTGGCCAGCAGCCGGATCGGCACCAGGGGCTCCGGCGTGCGCAGCTCCCACCACACGGTGACGGCGAGCAGGACGACGGTCGAGCCGAGGAAGGCGGCGGTCTGCCAGCTCCACCAGCCGAAGTCGTTGCCGGCGAAGGTCACCCACAGCATCGGCAGGCTCGCGGTGCCGGCCAGCAGCACGGCGCCGAGGTAGTCGATCTTCGGGTGTGAGCGGCCCACGTCGAACGTCTTGAGCGTGGACTGGATCACGAACAGGGAGATGACGGCCAGCGGCACGCAGACGAAGAAGCACCAGCGCCAGCCGAGGGCGGTGTCGACCAGCAGCCCGCCGAGCAGCGGACCGGAGACCGTGCTGACGGCCATCACCGAGCCCATGTAGCCGGCGTAGCGGCCCCGCTCCCGTGGGGCGATGATCGTGCCCATGATCGCCTGGACCAGAGCGGTCAGACCGCCCATGCCGAGACCCTGGACGACCCGCATGGCCAGCAGGAAGGGGACCGTCTGGGCGAACCCGGCGGCGACCGAGCCGGCGACGAAGATCACGATGGCCACCTGGACCAGGCGCTTCTTGTCGAACAGGTCGGCCAGCTTGCCCCAGATGGGGGTGGACACCGTGGTGGCCAGCAGGGCGGCGGTGATCACCCAGGTGTACTGACGCTGGGTGCCGGCGAGGTCCCCGATGATCGTGGGCAGCGCCACCGACACGATCGTGGACGACAGCATGGCGGTGAACAGGGCGGCCAGCAGGCCGGTCATCGCCTCGAGGATCTGGCGGTGGGTCATGGGCGCCGGCTCTTCGACCCGGTCAGGGGCGGCGCGGCGTGGGGCGACAGTGGCGGACACGGAACATCTCCTGCGGACTTCGGCAGTGGGTGGTGACGAGGCAGCCTCGTTGCTTGCTTCATACAACTATACGATCGAAGAGTGCATAGGGCAACTAAGTAGAAAGGTGATCTGCTCCACACCCGGGGACCCCGGGCTCGAACGAGTCGGGGAGGGGGGCGGAAGGCTGTTACTCTCGACGCGGTCAAAGCCACCCTTTAAGACCTGTCCAGTGAGGCAGGAAAGGACGGTCATGCACGCTGCTGGTTCTCCCACGCCCGCGACCCGGTCGCAGGTCCCCGAGGCGATCCTCGTTCTCGAAGACGGGAGGACCTTCCGCGGCAGCGCCTTCGGCGCGATCGGGGAGACCTTCGGTGAGGCGGTGTTCGCCACCGCCATGTCCGGCTACCAGGAGACGCTCACCGACCCGTCGTACGCGCGCCAGGTGGTGGTCGCCACGGCCCCGCACATCGGCAACACCGGCTGGAACGACGAGGACGACGAGTCCTCCCGGATCTGGGTGGCGGGCTACGTGATCCGCGACGCGGCCCGGGTCCCCTCCAGCTGGCGCTCCCGGCGCACCCTGGCCGACGAGCTGACCGCCCAGGGGGTCGTCGGGATGTCCGACGTCGACACCCGGGCCCTGACCCGGCACCTGCGCGAGCGGGGCGCCATGCGGGTCGGGGTGTCGAGCGTGGAGACCGACCCCGAGGCCCTGCTCGCCCGGGTGCTGGAGCAGCCGAAGATGGCCGGTGCGCACCTGGCCGACGAGGTGAGCACCACCGAGGCGTACGTGATCGAGGCCCGCGGCGAGAAGAAGCTGACGGTGGTCGCCGTCGACCTCGGCATCAAGTCGATGACCCCGTACCGGATGGCCGAGCGCGGCATCGAGACCCACGTGCTGCCCTCCACGGCGACGTACGCGGACGTGGCGGCCCGGAACCCGGACGGGGTGTTCTTCTCCAACGGGCCCGGCGATCCGGAGGCCGCCGACGGGCCGGTGGAGGTGCTCCGCGAGGTGCTGGCCGCCGGCACCCCCTACTTCGGCATCTGCTTCGGCAACCAGCTGTTCGGCCGGGCGCTGGGCTTCGGCACCTACAAGCTGGCGTACGGGCACCGCGGCATCAACCAGCCGGTGATGGACCTGACCACCCGCCGGGTCGAGATCACCTCGCACAACCACGGGTTCGCGGTGGACGCCCCGCTCGATGAGCCGACCACGACCCCGTACGGGATCGCCACGGTCAGCCACGTCGGTCTCAACGACGACGTGGTGGAGGGTCTGGAGCTGCGCGACGACGAGGGTCGGCTGCTGTCCTTCTCGGTCCAGTACCACCCGGAGGCGGCCGCGGGACCGCACGACGCCAGCTACCTCTTCGACCGCTTCGTGGAGCTCGCCCTCAGCAGGAAGGGTGATCGCTGATGCCCAAGCGCACCGACATCCAATCCATCCTGGTGATCGGGTCGGGGCCGATCGTGATCGGTCAGGCCTGCGAGTTCGACTACTCCGGCACCCAGGCCTGCCGGGTGCTGCGGGAGGAGGGGTTCCGGGTCATCCTGGTCAACTCCAACCCGGCCACGATCATGACCGACCCCGAGTTCGCCGATGCCACCTACCTCGAGCCGATCACTCCCGACTTCGTCGAGCAGGTGATCGCCAAGGAGCGGCCGGACGCCCTGCTGGCCACCCTCGGCGGGCAGACCGCTCTGAACGCCGCGATCGCGCTGCACGACAACGGTGTGCTGGAGAAGTACGGCGTGGAGCTGATCGGGGCCTCCGTGGAGGCCATCCAACGCGGTGAGAACCGCGAGCAGTTCAAGGAGATCGTGCTCGGACTGGACCTTCCGGACGATCCGACCACCCCGGATGTGGGCGTGGCCCGCAGCGTGATCTGCCACTCGATGGACGACGTGCTCGGTGCCGCCGACGAGCTCGGCTACCCGCTCGTGGTCCGGCCGAGCTTCACCATGGGCGGCGTCGGCTCCGGTTTCGCCCACGACGAGGACGAGCTGCGGCGGATCGCCGGCGCGGGACTGTCGGCCAGCCCCACCACCGAGGTGCTGATCGAGGAGTCGATCCTGGGCTGGAAGGAGTACGAGCTCGAGGTCATGCGCGACCGGGCCGACAACGTGGTGATCGTCTGCTCGATCGAGAACTTCGACCCGATGGGCGTGCACACCGGCGACTCGATCACCGTGGCCCCGGCCATGACGCTGACCGATCGTGAGTACCAGCGGATGCGCGACGTCTCGATCGCCATCATCCGGGCCGTCGGGGTGGACACCGGCGGCTGCAACATCCAGTTCGCCATCGACCCGGCCACCGGCCGGATGATCGTGATCGAGATGAACCCGCGGGTGTCTCGCTCCAGCGCACTGGCCTCCAAGGCGACCGGCTTCCCGATCGCCAAGATCGCGGCCAAGGTGGCCATCGGCTACACCTTGGACGAGATCCCCAACGACATCACCCAGGTCACCCCGGCCAGCTTCGAGCCGACGCTGGACTACGTCATCGTCAAGGTGCCGCGGTTCGCGTTCGAGAAGTTCCCGGCCGCCGAGGACACCTTGACCACGCACATGAAGAGCGTCGGCGAGGCGATGGGCATCGGCCGCAACTTCACCGAGGCGCTGGGCAAGGCGCTGCGCAGCCTGGAGGACCCGAAGGCTCCCTTCGACTGGTCGCGCCCGGTCAGCCCGGCCGACATCGAGGAGCTGCTGCGGGAGGCCTCCCGACCGCACGACGGTCGGCTGCAGGTGGTCATGCAGGCCCTGCGCGCCGGTGCGACCCCCGAGCAGGTGCACGAGACGACCAAGATCGATCCCTGGTTCGTCGACCAGCTGGTGCTGGTGCTGGAGGTGGCGACCGAGATCGAGACGGCCGCCGAGCTGACCCCGGGTCTGCTGCGGACGGCCAAGCGGCACGGCTTCTCCGACGCCCAGATCGCCGGCCTGCGCCACCTGCGGGAGGACGTGGTCCGCGGGGTCCGCTGGGCCCTGGGGATCCGGCCGGTCTACAAGACGGTGGACACCTGTGCCGCAGAGTTCGCGGCCCGTACGCCCTACCACTACAGCTCCTACGACGCCGAGACCGAGGTCGAGCCGCGGACCCGACCCGCGGTGCTGATCCTGGGCAGCGGACCGAACCGGATCGGGCAGGGGATCGAGTTCGACTACTCCTGCGTGCACGCGGCGATGACGCTGTCGTCCGCCCCGGACAACCAGGGGGCCGGCTACGAGACGATCATGGTCAACTGCAACCCCGAGACCGTCTCCACCGACTACGACACCGCCGACCGGCTCTACTTCGAGCCGCTGACGCTGGAGGACGTGCTCGAGATCTACCACGCCGAGCTGGCCGCGGGTCCGATCGCCGGCGTGATCGTCCAGCTGGGCGGGCAGACCCCGCTGCGGCTGGCCCAGGCGCTCAAGGACGCCGGCGTCCCGATCGTCGGCACCAGCCCCGAGGCCATCCACCTGGCCGAGGAGCGGGGTGCCTTCGGCCAGGTCCTGGCCGAAGCCGACCTGCCCGCTCCCAAGCACGGCATGGCCCGCTCGTTCGCCGAGGCCCGGGCCATCGCCGACACCATCGGCTATCCCGTGCTGGTCCGGCCCTCGTACGTGCTGGGCGGCCGCGGGATGGAGATCGTCTACGACGAGAGCACGCTGGCTTCCTACATCGACCGGGCCACCCAGGTCTCCCCGGAGCACCCGGTGCTGGTCGACCAGTTCCTCGACGACGCGGTGGAGATCGACGTCGACGCCCTGTACGACGGCAGCGAGCTCTACCTCGGCGGCGTGATGGAGCACATCGAGGAGGCCGGCATCCACTCCGGCGACTCGGCCTGCGCCCTGCCGCCGATCACCCTGGGTGCGGAGGTGATCGACCGGATCCGCGAGTCCACCCGGGCCATCGCCGACGGGGTCGGGGTCCGCGGATTGATCAACATCCAGTACGCCCTGGCCGGCGACACCCTGTACGTGCTGGAAGCCAACCCCCGGGCCTCGCGGACGGTGCCGTTCGTCTCCAAGGCCACGGCGACGCCGCTGGCCAAGGCAGCGGCCCGGGTGATGCTGGGGGCGAGCATCACCCGTCTCCGCGAGGAGGGTCTGCTCCGCCGCCACGGTGACGGGGCCACCGAGTCCCACACCGGGCCGATCGCGGTCAAGGAGGCGGTGATGCCGTTCAACCGCTTCCGGACCGTCGACGGGACCTCGGTCGACACCATCCTGGGACCGGAGATGAAGTCCACCGGCGAGGTGATGGGCATCGACATCGCCTTCGGCACCGCTTTCGCCAAGAGCCAGGTGGCCGCCTTCGGTCCGCTGCCGAGCCGCGGCACCGTCTTCGTCTCGGTGGCCAACCGGGACAAGCGGTTCGTCATCTTCCCGGTCAAGCGGCTGGCCGACCTGGGCTTCGAGCTGCTGGCCACCGGCGGCACCGCGTCGATGCTGCGGCGGCACGGGGTGAAGGTGCGCACCGTCCGCAAGCACAGCGCCGGACCGGGCCCGGACGGGGAGAAGACCATCGTGCAGGCCATCCTGGACGACGAGGTCGACCTGATCTTCAACACCCCGCACGGGCTCAGCCCGGACGGGCGACCACGCTTCGACGGGTACGAGATCCGCACCGCCGCCGTGCTGCGCAACGTGCCGTGCGTGACCACGGTGCAGGGCCTGGCGGCCGCGGTCCAGGGGATCGAGGCCATCCGGGCGGGCGACATCGGGGTCCGGTCGCTGCAGTCCTGGTCGAGCGACCTGGGCGAAGACCTGACCCAGTGATGGGGGGCCTGACCGCGTGATGTACGAGCGCCTGGTCCGTCCGCTGCTGTTCCGGGCGTACGGCGGCGACGCCGAGCGGGTGCACGAGCAGACGCTGCGGGGGCTGGCCCTGCTGGGTCGGACCGGCCCCGGGCGCGGGCTGACCGGGGCGCTGCTGGCCCGCGGGCGGAGCCCGGTCAGCGTGGCCGGGATCGACTTCCCCGGCACGGTCGGCGTGGCGGCCGGTCTGGACAAGAACGGCGTCGCGGTGCGGTCCTGGGCCGCGCTGGGCTTCGGTTTCGCCGAGCTGGGCACGGTGACGGCCCTGGCCCAGCCCGGCAACGACCGGCCCCGGCTGTTCCGGCTGCCGCAGAGCCGGGCGATCGTCAACCGGATGGGCTTCAACAACGCCGGAGCCGACGCACTGGCGCAGCGACTGTCCGCCGCCGGGGTGGCCCGCGGCAACGGGGTGGTCGGGATGCCGTTGGGCATCTCCATCGGCAAGTCCAAGGTCACCCCGCTGGACGAGGCGGGTGCGGACTACCTCGCCTCGTTGCGGCTGCTGGCCCCGTACGCCGACTACGTCGCGGTCAACGTCTCCAGCCCCAACACCCCGGGGCTGCGGGCGCTGCAGGACGCCGACAGCCTGGCCGGGCTGGTCCGGTCGCTGACCGACGAGGCGACCCGGCTGGCCGGCGGTTCGCCCCCGGTGCCGGTGTTCGTCAAGCTGGCCCCCGACCTGAGCGAGGAGGCCCTCGAGCAGGCCGTGGCCGTGGTCGAGCGGTCCGGTGCCGCCGGTCTGATCGCCACCAACACCACCCTGTCCCGGTCCGGGGTCGATGCGCGTGAGGCCGACCGGGCCGCGGAGGCCGGGGGACTGTCGGGGGCACCGCTGACCGTCCGGGCCCGTGAGGTGGTCGCGTTCCTGGCCGCCCGCACCGACCTGCCGGTGATCGGCGTGGGCGGGGTGATGACCGTGGACGACGGTCTGGCGCTGCTGGACGCCGGCGCCCGGTTGATCCAGCTCTACACCGGATTCATCTACGCCGGACCCGGGCTGGTGTCCGGTCTGAACTCCCGGCTCACGCCCGCCGCCCTGGAAAGGACCCCATGACCGAGAGGCTGCGCTCATGACCGGATACGGAGAACGTCTGGCCCGACTGGTGGCCGCCCGCGGACCGCTGTGTGCCGGGATCGATCCGCATCCCGCGCTGCTCACGCAGTGGGGGCTGCCCGTGAACGCCCGCGGCCTGGAGCGCTGTGCCCGCACCATGGTCGACACGCTCGGTGACCTGGTGCCCGTGTTCAAGCCGCAGTCGGCGTTCTTCGAGATGCACGGCTCGCAGGGCATCGCGGTGCTGGAACGCGTGCTGGCCGACCTCCGGGAGGCCGGGGCGCTGTCCCTGCTGGACGTGAAGCGTGGCGACATCGGCTCCACCATGGACGCCTACGCCGCCGCCTACCTCGCCGACGGGGCGCCGCTGGCCGCCGACGCGATCACCGTCAGCCCCTACCTCGGCTTCGGCTCGCTGGCCGGCACCATCGCGCTGGCCGAGCAGGAGGACCGCGGGGTCTACGTCCTCGCCCTCACCTCCAACCCCGAGGGCCGGCAGGTCCAGCACGCCCGGACCGAGGCCGGCCGACTGGTCGCGGAGGAGATCGTCGAGGCGGCCGCCACCGCGAACGCCGGCCGGACGTACGGGAACATCGGACTCGTGGTCGGTGCCACCATCGGTGCGACCGGGGTGGATCTGAGCCAGGTGCACGGCTCGCTCCTCTCGCCGGGCATCGGGGCGCAGGGAGCCGGCGCCGCCGAGCTGGCCGAGGTCTTCGGCGACGCGCTGCCCTACGTGCTGCCCTCCGCCAGCCGGGAGCTGATGGCAGTGGGTCCGGACCCCGTACAGATTCGCGTCCGGGCCGAGCGAATGCTGGCCCAGATGAGAACCGCGCTCCCGGTGGGGTAGGTTCACAACCCCCGGTGGTCGTGCAGCGTCGCGTCGTACCCGGGCTCTTCCGCAGGCTTTCGAAGGACCGAGTGTGACGATTCCCCCGCTGAGCGACGAGCAGCGGCAGCAAGCCCGACACGCCGCCACAGAGGCGCGACGCCGACGGGCGGCGGTGAAGCAAGGACTCCGGACCGGAGAGCTGAGCCTGGCCGAGGTGCTGACCACTGCCGAGACCGACGACGTGATCGCCCACGCGAAGGTGGTCGACATCCTGAAGGCCCTGCCCCGGGTCGGCGCGGTCCGCGCCGACCGGGTGATGGGGCGCCTCGACATCGCCCCCAACCGCCGGCTGCGTGGTCTCGGGCGGCACCAGATCGCCGCCCTGGTCACTGAGTTCGCGTCGCGCTCCACGTGAGCGAGCGTCGAGACGACGACCGAGGGCCCCGCCTGACGGTCGTCTCGGGACCGACGGCGGTCGGCAAGGGCACCGTGGTCGCCGCCCTCCGGCGGGAGCACCCGGAGATCTTCGTCTCGGTGTCGGCGACGACGCGTCCGCCGCGACCCGGCGAGGTGGACGGTGTGCACTACCTCTTCGTCGACGAGCAGGAGTTCGATCGGCTGGTGGCCGGCAACGAACTGCTGGAGTGGGCGGTGGTGCACGGTCGACACCGCTACGGCACCCCCCGGGAGCCGGTGCTGCGCGCCATCGCCGAGGGGCGCGAGGCGGTGCTCGAGATCGATCTGCAGGGCGCTCGCCAGGTCCGGGCCAGCTGGCCGGACGCGCGTCTGGTGTTCCTGGCGCCACCGTCGTGGGACGAGCTGGTCCGTCGCCTCGTCGGGCGGGGCACCGAGACCGCGGAGGAACGGACGCGCCGGTTGGACACCGCCACCCGCGAGCTGGCCGCCGAGAGCGAGTTCGACACGACGGTCGTCAACCGCGACGTCGTCCACGCCGTGGCGGACTTGGTAGACTTGCTCGGTCTGTAGTCCTACGGACGGCTTCGCGCTGCGCTCGGGACTCCCGCAGGCACACTCTGCACGATCAAGCCAAAGGTTCGCACTTGTCTGGAAACGTGATTGCCGAGGGGATCACCAACCCCCCGATCGACGAGCTCCTCACCCACTCCGACTCCAAGTACCGGCTGGTGCTGTTCGCGGCCAAGCGGGCCCGACAGATCAACGCCTACTACTCCCAGCTCGGCGAGGGTCTGCTCGATCACGTCGGTCCGCTGGTGGAGACCGGGGTGCAGGAGAAGCCCTTGTCCATCGCGATGCGCGAGATCAACGCCGGCGTCCTCGCCTGCATCGACGAGAACACCGAGGAGACTGCGGAGCCGGACGCGGAGACGCCGTCCTACGACAACCCGGCCTGACCCGGACCTGCGCCTGCCTGCGATGAGTCGCATCATCCTCGGGGTCGCGGGCGGCATCGCGGCCTACAAGGCCTGTGAGCTGCTGCGGCGGCTGCAGGCCGAGGGCCACGACGTGACAGTGATCCCGACGGCGGCGGCGCTGGAGTTCGTCGGCACCGCCACCTGGGCCGCCCTGTCCGGCAAGCCGGTGCATTCATCGGTCTTCGACGACGTGCACCAGGTGCCGCACGTCCGGCTCGGCCAGCAGGCCGATCTGGTGCTGGTCGCACCCGCCACCGCCGACCTGCTGGCCCGGGCCGCCGCCGGGCGCGCCGACGACCTGCTCACCTCCACCTTGCTCACCGCCCACTGTCCGGTGGTCTTCGCTCCGGCGATGCACACCGAGATGTGGCTGCACGCCGGCCACCCGGGCCAACGTCGACACGCTCCGGTCCCGGGGCTGCATGGTCGTCGACCCGGACTCGGGCCGGCTGACCGGCCCCGACACCGGGCCCGGACGCCTGCCGGACCCTGCCGAGCTCGCCGCCGTCGCCACTGCTGTGCTCACCGATCCGACCATCGTGCAGCGAGCCGCGGCCCGCGACCTCGCGGGACTCCGGGTGGTGGTGAGTGCCGGCGGCACCCGCGAGCACCTCGATCCCGTACGGTTCCTCGGCAACCGCTCGTCCGGCCTGATGGGCTGGGCACTGGCCCGAGCGGCCGCGCTGCGCGGTGCCGAGGTGGACCTGGTGGCCGCCAACGTGACTCTGCCGGCTCCCCCCGGGACCACGGTGCACCCGGTCGTCTCGACCGCCGACCTCGCCCGGGTCGTGGGGGAGCGTGCCTCCTCGGCGGACCTGGTGGTGATGGCCGCCGCGCCGGCCGACTTCACCCCGACGAACCGCAGCGACACCAAGATCAAGAAGGCCGGCGACGGAGGTCTGCACCTCGACCTGGTGCAGACCACCGACGTGCTGGCCACCCTCGTGCGCGACCGCGTCGACCGGCGACAGGTGCTGGTCGGCTTCGCCGCCGAGACCCCCACGCCGGAGGCGTCCCTGCTCCAGCTGGGCCGGGCGAAGCTGTCCCGCAAGGGCTGCGACGTGCTGGTGCTCAACGAGGTCGGCGAGCACAAGGCCTTCGGTCGCCCGGACAACGAGATCGTGCTGCTGACCGCCGAGGGCGCCGACGGACCGCACGCCGGCAGCAAGGACTTTCTGGCCCATCTGATCTGGGACACGGCCCTCCGTCAGCGGTCCAGCCGGTAGGTTGGACCGGAGCCGGGCCGACGGGGCCCGGCGGCCAGATACCCGAGATCCAAGGGGCACAACCATGGCAGCGCGGCTGTTCACTTCCGAGTCCGTGACCGAAGGTCACCCCGACAAGATCGCCGACCAGATCAGCGACTCGGTGCTCGACGAGCTCCTCCGGCAGGACCCGAACAGCCGGGTCGCCGTGGAGACCCTGGTCACCACCGGACTGGTGGTGGTGGCCGGCGAGGTCACCACCGAGGCGTACGCGGAGATCCCCAAGATCGTCCGCAAGCGGATCCTCGACATCGGCTACGACTCCTCGACCAAGGGCTTCGACGGCGCCTCCTGCGGTGTGTCGATCGCCATCGGTCAGCAGTCGCCCGACATCGCCCAGGGCGTGGACGACGCCTTCGAGACCCGGACCGGTGAGTCCAGCGACGCGTTCGACCACCAGGGCGCCGGCGACCAGGGCCTGATGTTCGGCTACGCCTGCAACGAGACCGACAGCCTGATGCCGCTGCCGATCGACCTGGCGCACCGGCTGGCCGAGCAGCTCTCCGCAGCGCGCAAGGACGGGACCGTCCCGTACCTGCGTCCCGACGGCAAGACCCAGGTCACCGTCGAGTACGACGGCGAGCGCGCGGTCCGGCTGAACACGGTGGTGCTCTCGACCCAGCACGCCGCCGACATCGACCTGAACACGCTGCTGACCCCGGACATCCGCAAGCACGTGGTGGAACCGGTGCTCGACCGCTTCGACATCGACGCCTCCGACCACCGGCTGCTGGTCAACCCCACCGGTCGGTTCGAGATCGGCGGCCCGATGGGCGATGCCGGTCTGACCGGCCGCAAGATCATCGTGGACACCTACGGCGGGATGGCCCGGCACGGCGGCGGCGCCTTCTCCGGCAAGGACCCCTCCAAGGTGGACCGCTCGGCCGCGTACGCGATGCGCTGGGTGGCCAAGAACGTCGTGGCCGCCGGGCTGGCCGGTCGCTGCGAGGT
This sequence comes from uncultured Actinomycetota bacterium, assembly GCA_963794405.1. Lineage (GTDB taxonomy): Bacteria > Actinomycetota > Actinomycetes > Propionibacteriales > Propionibacteriaceae > Microlunatus. The sequence continues at coordinate 36,747 of CAWCDP010000007.1, read as the reverse complement.
GCAGGTCGCGTACGCCATCGGCAAGGCGCACCCGGTCGGGTTCTACGTGGAGTGCTTCGGCACCGAGACGGTCCCGGTCGCCCAGATCCAGGAGGCGGTGCTGGCCACCTTCGACCTGCGGCCGGCGGCCATCATCGCCGCCCTCGACCTGAAGCGTCCGATCTACGCCCAGACCGCGGCGTACGGGCACTTCGGGCGCGATCTGCCCGAGCTGACCTGGGAGAACACCGACCGGGCCGACGCGCTGGCCAGGGCCGTCAAGGGCTGAGCCGACGCGGCTCAGCGGCGGCGGAAAGCCACCCGCAGGGACCGGGCCAGCACCGAGCCGACCAGCAGCCCCAGGGCGATGGCGCCGACCAGCTGGACGACGCCGAAGCCGGCCGACGCCGCCCCGGTCGGCCCCAGGGCCAGCTCGGTGACCGACAGCAGCCCGAGGCTGCCCGGCACCAGCATCCAGAACGCCGGCAGGAAGAGCACCAGCCGCGGCAGCTGCGGGCGGACCAGCTCCACCACGGCGGCGCACAGGCTGGCCGCGGCGCCACCGAGGAAGCCGCCGAGCTGCGCCCCGTACAGCTGCTGGCCGAGAGCCTGGGCGCCGAACGCGGCCAGCAGCACCAGCACCACCCACGGCATCAGCGACAGCCGGATGCTCTCCATCAGGCACAGACCGACACTGACCAGCAGCAGCCCGAGCGGCGCCGCCCACCAGCCGAGATCGTCCACCCGGATGTTGCTCAGCGCCTCGGGCGGCACCCGGAGCAGGGCGGCCGCGGCCAGGATGCCCAGCGCGAACAGCAGCAGCTGGACGATGCCGTAGCCGACCCTCGACACCCCGGCGACCATCGCCCCGGCGGCGATCTCGGAGAGCCCGGTGACCAGGATCGCCCCGGGCAGCAGGATGGCCAGCGGCGGCAGCAGGGTGCGCAGCGCCCCGTCGACCACTCCCGCCGAGGCGGCGGTGAAGACGAGGCAGGCCACGGCGAACGCCGCCACGCTCGGGAGCAGGGTGGCCAGGGCGCGGCTGCGGGCGCCGAGCCGGGCCAGCCCGAGCACGATCGCCGACCCGATCGCGGTGAGCAGCACGTTCACCGCACCGGGCTGCAGGATCAGCCCGATGCCCACCGAGGCGACCACCCAGGCGAGCGCCGACAGCCAGGCCGGGTAGCGCTCGGGCCGACCCCGGAGCGACTTCAGCCGCCCCAGCGCCTCGTCACTGTCGATCGCCCCGGCCATCAGCTGCCCGCGGATCAGCCGGACCTCGGCCGCCTGGTCGAGCCGGAGCGAGCCGTTCACCGTCTCGATCGTGGCCGGTTGGCCACTGGCCAGCGCGAGGCTCACCCCGGTGGGTCCGGCGGCGACCTGCAGATCGGGGTAGCCCAGGCGTCGACCGACCGCGTCGAGCTCCTCGTCGATCTCGTGCACGGGCTGGCCCGTGGCCACCATGGCGACCGCCGAGGTAGGTGAGCAGCCGACGGTCCGCGGGGGAGTCGGCGGGCTCCGGCTCGGGCGGGGTCGTCGGGTGGGAGGGCGGCTGGTCGGGCACGGTCTCACTCTGTCAGCCGTTGCTGCCATCATCGGCGGGTGCCCGAGACCCCGACCGTGAGCCTGCCGGTCGCCCGGGTGGCGGTGGACGTGTCGCTGGCCCACCTGGACCGCCCGTTCGACTACCGGGTCGGCGCGGCCGAGGACGCGTCGGCGGTGCCCGGGGCGCGGGTGCGGGTGCGGTTCGCGGGGCGCCTGCGCGACGGGTTCGTGCTCGAGCGGCTGGCCAGCAGCGACAGCGACCGGGAGCTGAGTCCGCTGTCCAAGGTCACGTCGGCCGAACCGGTGCTCACCCCGGAGATCGCCACCCTGGTCCGCGGAGTCGCCGACCACTACGCGGGCTGCTTCGCCGACGTGCTGAGGCTGGCCATCCCGCCCCGGCACGCCGCGACGGAGAAGGCCGAGCCGGCTCGGCGGCCCCCACTTCCGGAGCCCGATGCGACCGAGCACGGCCCGACCGGGCACGGGGCGCTCTCGGCGTACCCGACCGGTCAGGGGCTGGTGCACGCCCTGCGTTCGGGAGGCAGCCCGCGGGCGTACTGGCAGGTGATCCCCGCGCACCATCCCAGCAGCGACTGGGCCGACGGGTTCGCCGCCGCCGCGCGGGCCACGGCCGACGGCGGCCGCGGGTCGGTCCTGGTGGTGCCGGACCAGCGCGACCTGGCCCGGCTGCGGGCCGCCTGCACCCGGGTGCTGGGGCGGACCGGCTTCGTCGAGCTGACCGCCGAGGCCGGTCCCGCGGCCCGCTACCGGGCGTTCCTGGCCGCCCTGCGCGGGGACGTCCGGGTGGTGATCGGGAACCGGGCGGCCGCGTACGCGCCGGTCCGCGACCTCGGGCTGGTGGCGCTGTGGGACGACGGCGACGACCTGCTGGCCGAGCAGCGCGCGCCGTACCCGCACACCCGCACGGTGCTGGCGCTGCGGGCCGCGCAGCAGCGGTGCGCGTTCCTGGCCGCCGGCTACGGCCGCAGCTGCGAGGCGGAGCAGTGGGTGCGCCGGGGCTGGATGCAGGAGCTGGCCGCGGACCGCACCCAGACGCGGCACACCGCCCCGCGGGTGCGGGCGGCCGTCGACTCCGATCTCGCCCTGGCGCGCGATCCGGCGGCGCGTTCGGCCCGGCTGCCGCACGAGGTGTTCGAGCTGGTCCGCGCCAGCCTGCCGCAGGGTCCGGTGCTGATCCAGGTGCCGCGTTCGGGCTACCTGGTGGCGCTGGTCTGCGGTGACTGCCGGGAGCCGGCGAAGTGCCGGCGGTGTCACGGCCCCCTCCGCCAGCAGCACGCCGGTCGCCGTGGCGATCGCACGGTCGATCTCGGCTGTGCCTGGTGCGGGCTGCTGCACCCCGACTGGCAGTGTCCTATCTGCGAGAGCCGGTCGCTCCGGGCGCCGGTGGTCGGGGCCGACCGGACGGCGGAGGAGCTCGGGCGCGCCTTCCCCAACACCGTCATCCGACAGTCCAGCGCGGGTGGCGTGCTGCCCGAGGTGCCCAGCAGTCCCGCCCTCGTGGTGGCGACACCGGGAGCGGAACCGGTCGCGGACGGCGGGTACGCGGGTGCCGTGCTGCTGGACACCGACCTGCTGCTGCTCCGCGCCGACCTCCGGGCGTCGGAGGAGGCCCTGCGCCGCTGGCTGGCGGTGGTCGCGCTGGTCCGCTCGGGCGCCGACGGCGGATCCGTGATCGCGGCCGGGGACAGCGCGGCCCGGCCCCTGCAGGCGCTGGTCCGACTGGATCCGGCGGGGTTCGCCGCCCGTGAGCTCGCCGAGCGGGGCGAGGCGCACTTCCCGCCGGCGGCCAAGGTGGTGACCGTTGACGGCACCGCCGCGACCCTCGCCGACGTGGTCGAGCAGCTGCGCGCCCCCGATCCGACCGAGATCCTCGGACCGGTTCCGCTGCCGGGCGCGACGTTGGCCGGCACCGAGGACGCCGTGGAGCGGCTGACCCTGCGCACCCCTCACGGCACCGGCGCCGCCCTGGTGCGGGCCGTCAAGGACGTGACCGCTGTCCGGAGCGCCAAGAAGAGCGAGGGGGCACTGCGGGTCCGGGTCGATCCGGCCGCGCTGGGCTGAGCGACGGTCCGGCCCCGGGGCTCCCGGCTACACTCCGGCCGGTGCGCATCGTCTTCGCCGGTACCCCGCAGGCCGCCCTGCCCAGTCTCGAAGCCCTGCTGGGCTCCGACCACGAGGTGGTGGCGGTTCTCACCCGCCCCGACGCCCCGAGCGGCCGCGGCAAGAAGCTGACCCCGAGCCCGGTGGCCGAGCGGGCGGCGGAGCTGGGCATCGAGACCCTGAAGCCGGTCAAGCCGCGTGAGCCGGAGTTCCTGGCCCGGCTGGCCGAGATCGCTCCGGACTGCTGCCCGGTGGTGGCGTACGGAGCGCTGCTGCCGCAGAACCTGCTCGACCTGGTGCCGCACGGCTTCATCAACCTGCACTTCTCGCTGCTGCCCGCCTGGCGCGGGGCCGCGCCGGTCCAGCACGCCGTGCTGGCCGGTGACGCCGAGACCGGGGCCACGACCTTCCGGATCGTGGCTGCCCTGGACGCGGGACCGACGTACGCGACGGTGACCGAGACGATCGCGCCGACCGACACCTCCGGTGATCTGCTGCGGCGCCTGTCGGTGAGCGGAGCGGCCCTGCTGGTGTCCACCCTCGACGGGATCGCCGACGGCAGCCTGACCGCCGTCGAGCAGCCGAGCGAGGGCATCACCCTGGCGCCCAAGATCACCGTCGAGGACGCCCGGCTGGACTGGACCCGACCGGCGGTGCAGCTCGACCGGGTCGTCCGCGGCTGCGCCCCCGCGCCGGGCGCCTGGACGACCTTCCGCGGCGAGCGCTTCAAGATCAACTCCGGTACGCCGCTGCCGGATCACCCCGGAGCCCCGGGCGAGCTGACCGTGACCAAGCGGTCGGTCACGGTGGCCGCCGGCGACGGCACCGGACTGGAGCTGGGCCAGGTGCAGGCCCAGGGCAAGAAGCCGATGCTCGCATCGGACTGGGCCCGCGGTGTCACCTTCACCGCCGGCGAAGGCCTGGGCGGCTGAGGTGGCGCCCTCGCGGTCACCGGCACGGCGACGCCCCGTCGACCCGGCCCGCCGAGCCGCCTTCGACGGTCTGCGCAGTGTGCACGCCGACGACGCGTACGCGAACCTGGTGCTGCCGCCGCTGCTGACCCAGCGCAAGATCACCGGCCGGGACGCCGCCTTCGCCACCGAGCTGCTGGCCGGGACCTGTCGGCTGGAGGGCACCTACGACCTGATCCTGGCCGCGGCGTCCGGGCGGGCGCTCGGCTCGCTGCAGCCCGCCGTGGTCGACCTGCTCCGGCTCGGTTGCCACCAGCTGCTGAGCATGCGGGTGCCGACCCACGCCGCGGTCGCCGCGACAGTGGATCTCGCTGCGGCCACGGTCGGTGAGCGGGTGACCGGACTGGTGAACGCGGTGCTGCGCAAGGTCGCGGCGCGGTCCTGGGACGAGTGGACCGACGACCTCTCCCTCGGGCTCGATGCCGTCGATGCCCTGGCCCTGCGCACCGCACATCCGCGCTGGATCGTGGAGGCGTACGGCGACCTGCTGCCCGACGACGAGGTCGAGGGTGCGCTGCACGCCAACAACGACTCCGCCCCGGTCAGCCTGGTCGTGCGACCCGGTCTGGCGACGGTCGACGAGCTGCTCGACGCCGGCGCCGAGCCGGGCCGCTGGAGCCCGTACGCAGCGCGCTGGTCGGGGAACCCCGCCGAGCTGACCGCCGTCCGGCGAGGCACGGCCGGGGTGCAGGACGAGGGCTCCCAGCTGGCCGCCTGGGCTCTGACCCGGATGAGCGCCACCGCCGACACTGGGTGGTGGCTGGACCTCTGCGCCGGGCCGGGCGGCAAGAGCGCGCTGTTGACCGGCCTCGCCATCGAGCGGTCCGCCCGACTGGTCGCCGCCGAGCTGGCCCCGCACCGGGCCCGGTTGGTCGCCCAGGGCCTCCGCGGCTATCAGGGGTCCACGACGGTCGTGGTCGCCGACGGCACCCGACCGGCCTGGCGGGCCGGCGCGTTCGACCGGGTGCTGGTCGACGTTCCCTGCACGGGGCTGGGGGCGCTGCGCCGGCGGGCCGAGTCCCGGTGGCGGCGGACGGCCGCTGACGTCGAGGCCCTCCACCCGCTCCAGGTGCGGCTGCTGCAGGCCGCTCTGGACGCCGCCGCGCCCGGCGGTGCGGTGGCGTACGTGACCTGCTCGCCCCACCAGCGGGAGACCGCGGACGTCGTCTCCGAGGTGCTGGCCGAGCGGGATGACATCGAGGTGGTGCCCGCCGAGACGGTGCTGCCCGAGCTGCCGGCGGACGCGTTCACGGGGCGCTACCTGCAGCTGTGGCCGCATCGGCACGGCACCGACGCGATGTTCACCGCCTATCTGCGACGTACCGCCTGAAACGTTTCTGCTGAGGCGGTGATCTGTGGCAGGCTTGTCTGCCGTGCGCATCCTCCAGGTCGGTTTAGGCGGTTTCGGACGGGACTGGGCGGTCTCCGTCATCCCTCAGGTGAGCGAGGTCGAGGTGGTGGGGACGGCCGACGTGTTCGCCGGCTCCCGTGAGCTCGCCATCGCGGCCGGGATCACCACCCCGGAGCGGTGCTTCAGCACCGTCGAGGAGGCCCTCGAGGCCACCGATCCCGAGGCGGTGCTGGTCACCGCCAGCCTGGTCGGTCACGTGCCCGCGGCCGAAGCCGCGCTGCGCAGCGGTCGGCACGTGCTGATCGAGAAGCCGTTCGCCCCGAGCGTGGCCGAGGCCAAGGCGCTGGTCGCCCTGGCCGACGAGCAGCAGCGGGTCGTCGCCGTCAGCCAGAACTACCGCTTCTTCCCGGCGGTGCAGACGGTGCGGAAGATCGTCGCCGACCGCGATCTGGGTGATCTGCACGCGGTCGAGATCGACTTCCGGCAGTTCTCCGGTCGCGATGGCATCGCCGGACTCCGCACCACGCCCTGGCCGAGCCGCTGCTGGTGGACATGTCCATCCACCACTTCGACCTCCTCCGGTACGTGCTGGGTCGCGAGGTCACCGCGATCAGCTGTCGCACCTGGGACCCGGAGTGGTCGCTGTTCACGGGTCCCTCGGAAGGGGTGGCCCTGATCGACTGCGGCGAGGACGTGGTCGCCTCCTACCGGGCCAGCTGGGTCAGCAGCGGCCCGAGGACCGCCTGGGCCGGAGAGTGGCGGATGGACTTCGCCGGCGGTGAGGTGTGGTGGACCAGTCGCGGCGACGGACCGGACGGCTGGCGCGCCGACGTGGTCACGGTCCGCCGTGGCCGGATCGTGGAGACCCTGGAGCTGCCGCGCCTGGAGCGGGTGGACCGGGCGGGCAGCCTGACCGAGTTCGCGCGGGCGATCGCCGCCGGGCAGGAGCCGGGCGTCTCGGGACGGAACAACCTCGGCAGCCTGGCCACCACCTACGCCGCGGTCGAGGCGGCGCAGACCAGGGCCAAGGTGCAGCTCGCCGACTGGCTCTGAGGCGTTCGGCGGCCCGCTAAGGTCGCCTGCGTGACCAACCGGATCATGCCCAGCCTGCTGTCCGCCGACTTCGCGAACCTGCAGACCTCGATCGAGACCATCCCGGGTGCTGACGCCTTGCACGTGGACGTGATGGACTACCACTTCGTCCCGAACCTCACGATCGGGTTGCCGGTGATGGAGGCGATCCGTCGCATCACCGACAAGGTGCTCGACCTGCACCTGATGATCGACGACCCGGACCGGTGGGCGCCGACCTACGCCGAGCAGGGGGCGGACTCGGTCACCTTCCACGTCGAGGCCGCCGACGCGCCCGTCCGGCTGGCGCGCGAGCTGCGTGCTCGCGGGGCCCGGGCGGGCATGGCGCTGAAGCCGGCCACGCCGATCGAGCCGTACGGTGAGCTGCTGCCCGAGCTGGACCTGGTGCTGATCATGACGGTGGAACCGGGGTTCGGCGGCCAGAAGTTCCTCGACCTGTGCCTGCCCAAGATCGAACGCACCCGGAAGCTGGTGGCAGCGACGGGTGGCGACATCTGGCTCCAGGTCGACGGGGGCGTCTCGGTGGAGACCATCGAGCGCTGCGCGGCGGCCGGAGCCGACGCGTTCGTGGCTGGCTCAGCGGTGTTCGGGGCCGACGACCCCGACGCGATGGTCAGCCGGCTGCGCGACCTGGCCGACGCTGCGTCCTGAGTTCCCTCGCGCCCGCCGCGAGTGCCGACCGGCTCAGTTCCCTCGGCGCTTGAGGTAGCGCTCGAACTCCGCCGCGATGGCGTCGCCGCTGGCCTCGGGCAGCTCGGCGGCGTCCTGCTGCTCCTCGAGCTGGCTGACGTACTCCGCGACCTCGGAGTCCTCGGCCGCCAGCTCGTTCACGCCGCGCTCCCAGGCCCGGGCCAGCTCCGGCAGCTCGCCGAAGTCGAGCGGCACGTCGAGCAGGCGCTCCAGCTGGGACAGGATCGCCAACGTCGCCTTGGGGCAGGGCGGGTGCGACACGTAGTGGGGGATCGCGGCCCACACCGACATGGTCGGGAGACCGGACCGGGCCAGCAGGTCGGCCATCACGCCGACGATGCCGGTCGGACCCTCGTAGGTGGACTCGCCGATCCCGTACGTCTCCATCAGCCGAGGGTCGCGGGTGGTGGTGGTGACCGGCACGGGCCGGGTGTGCGGGGTGTCCGCCAGCAGGGCGCCGAGCACGAACACCCGGGACGGGTTCGCCGAGCGCAGCGCGGAGGTGATCAGCCCGCCGAACTGGCGCCAGCGCAGGTTGGGTTCGATGCCCTCGACCAGGATCAGGTCCCGGCCGCCGGCCAGCTGGGCGGTCTTGATCCGCGTGGTGGGCCAGGTGATCTCACGCTCGCCGTCGGGGGTGATCGCCACCTCGGGACGGTTGACCTGGTAGTCGTAGAAGTCGTCCGGGTCGATCTCGTAGGCCAGCTCCGCCTCGTACGCCTCGGCGAGGTGCTCCACCGCGGCACTGGCCGCGTTGCCCGCATCGCTCCACCCGCTGAAGGTCGCCACGACCAGCGGGTCACGCAACCCGCGCAGTCCGGCGTTCACCTGCTCGTTCATGTGCATCACTGTAGACGCCGCCACCGACCGAGAATCGAACGCGAGGAGCAGCCCCTCGGACTATCCTCCTGGGGTGTCCGACCTGCGCAGCGAGCTGTCCCGACGTGTCGTCATCGGCGACGGGGCGATGGGCACCATGCTGCAGTCCTACGACCTGACGCTGGACGACTTCGACCAGCTCGAGGGCTGCAACGAGATCCTCAGCGTCACGCGTCCCGACGTGGTGCGGGCCATCCACGACGCCTACTTCGAGGTCGGCGTGGACTGCGTCGAGACGAACACGTTCGGCACCAACCTCTCGGCCCTGAACGAGTACGACATCGCGGACCGGATCGCCGAGCTCGCCGAGGCGGCCGCCCGGATCGCGCGGGAGTCGGCCGACGCGCACAGCACCCCCGAGCGGCCGCGGTGGGTGCTCGGCAGCGTCGGTCCGGGCACCAAGCTGCCCACCCTGGGCCACCTGCCGTACGCGCAGCTGCGGGATGCGTACGCCACCCAGGTCGCCGCGATGGTCGACGGCGGCATCGACGCCGTGCTGGTCGAGACCAGCCAGGACCTGCTGCAGACCAAGGCCGCGGTGCTGGGCGCGAAGCGGGCGATGGCGGGCGCCGGGGTCGACCTGCCGCTGATCGTGCACATCACCGTGGAGACGACCGGCACCATGCTGCTCGGCTCGGAGGTGGGCGCCGCCCTGACCGCGCTGGAGCCGCTCGGCATCGACCTCATCGGTCTGAACTGCGCCACCGGTCCCGCCGAGATGAGCGAGCACCTGCGGCACCTGGCCCGGCACGCCCAGATCGGGGTCAGCTGCATGCCGAACGCCGGCCTGCCGGAGCTCACCTCCGACGGGGCGCGCTATCCCCTCACGCCGGTCCAGCTGGCCGACGCCCTGGAGCAGTTCGTCGGGGAGTTCGGTCTCGGCCTGGTCGGGGGCTGTTGCGGCACGTCGCCGGAGCATCTGCGTCAGGTGGTGGACCGGTTGGGCTCGCGCACGCCGGTCGACGCGCACCCCGGTCCACGTCCCCGCGTCGGCCTCGCTGTACGCCGACGTGCCGTTCCGGCAGGACACCAGCTACCTCTCGATCGGGGAGCGGACCAACGCCAACGGCTCCAAGGCGTTCCGCGAGGCCCTGCTGGCCGAGCGCTGGGACGACTGCGTCGACATCGCCCGGGCCCAGATCCGCGACGGCGCGCACCTGCTCGACCTCAACATCGACTACGTGGGCCGCGACGGCGCCGCCGACATGAGCGAGCTGGCGTACCGGCTGGCGACCGCCTCCACGCTGCCGATCGTGCTGGACTCCACCGAACCACCCGTGCTGCAGGCCGGGCTCGAGCGGATCGGCGGTCGCGCCGTGATCAACTCGGTGAACTACGAGGACGGCGACGGGCCGACGTCGCGGTTCACCAAGATCATGGAGCTGGTCTCCGAGCACGGCGCGGCGGTGATGGCTCTGACCATCGACGAGGAGGGTCAGGCCCGCACCTGCGACTGGAAGGTCCGGGTCGCCGAGCGGCTGATCACCGACCTGACCCAGAACTGGGGGATGCGCACCTCCGACATCATCATCGACGCGCTGACCTTCCCGATCGCCACCGGGCAGGAGGAGACGCGGCGCGACGGCATCGAGACCATCGAGGCGATCCGGACGATCAAGGAGCGCTTCCCGGAGGTGCAGACCACCCTCGGGCTGTCCAACATCTCCTTCGGTCTCAACCCGGCGGCCCGGGTGGTGCTCAACTCGGTGTTCCTGAACGAGTGCATCGAGGCCGGCCTCGACTCGGCCATCGTGCACGCGGCCAAGATCATCCCGATGGCCCGGATCCCCGACGAGCAACGAGAGACCGCGCTCGACATGGTCTACGACCGGCGGCGACCGGCCACCGACGACGAGCCCGCGTACGACCCCCTGCAGCACTTCCTGGAGATCTTCGACGGCGTCACCACCGCCGACACCAAGGCCGAACGCGCCGCGGAGCTGCTGAAGCTCCCGGTCAGCGAGCGGCTGCAACGTCGGATCGTGGACGGCGAGGGCAAGGGACTGACCGAGGACCTCGAGCTGGCCCTGGCCGAGGGCAAGCCGGCGCTGGAGATCATCAACACCGATCTGCTGGAAGGGATGAAGACCGTCGGTGTGCTGTTCGGCTCCGGCCAGATGCAGCTGCCGTTCGTGCTCCAGTCGGCCGAGGTGATGAAGACCGCGGTCGCTCACCTGGAGCCGTACCTGGAGAAGACCGATGCCGCCGGCAAGGGCACCATCGTGCTGGCCACGGTCAAGGGCGACGTGCACGACATCGGCAAGAACCTGGTCGACATCATCTTGACCAACAACGGCTACACCGTGGTGAACCTCGGCATCAAGCAGCCCATCACCACGATCCTGGAGGCCGCCGACGAGCACCGGGCCGACGCCATCGGCATGTCCGGGCTGCTGGTGAAGTCGACGGTGGTGATGCGGGAGAACCTGGAGGAGATGAACACCCGCGGGGTCGCGACGTACCCGGTGTTCCTCGGCGGTGCCGCCCTGACCCGCGCCTACGTCGAGCAGGACCTCCGGGAGGTCTACGCCGGTGAGGTCCGCTACGCCCGCGACGCCTTCGAGGGCCTGCGGTTGATGGACGCCCTGATGGCGGTCAAGCGCGGCGAGGAGGGGGCGGCGCTGCCGGCACCCCGTGAGCGCCGGGTCAAGGCCAAGACGCCGGCGTCGGTCACCGACGAGGGTCCCGAGCCCACCACCCGCTCGGACGTGGCCGTCGACATCGACGTCCCGACGCCCCCGTTCTGGGGCAGCCGGATCGTCAAGGGCATCGCGTTGGCCGACGTGGCGGCGTACCTGGACGAGCGGGCCACCTTCATGGGCCAGTGGGGGCTGAAGGGCTCCCGCACCGGGCCGACGTACGAGGAGCTGATCGAGGTCGAGGGGCGGCCCCGGCTGCGGACCTGGCTCGACCGGATCCAGACCGAGGGCATCGCCGAGTTCGCCGTCGTGTACGGCTACTGGCCCTGCTACAGCGAGGGCAACGACCTGGTCGTGCTCGACCCGGGGGGCGAGGTCGGTGCGCCGGAGCGGCACCGGTTCTCCTTCCCCCGCCAGCGGCGTGGCCGGCACCTGTGTCTGGCCGACTTCTTCCGCTCCCGGGAGCTGGCGGCCGAGAAGGGGCCGGACGTGGTCGCCTTCCACCTGGTCACCATGGGCGCCGCCGTGGCCAAGGCCACGGCCGTGCTGTTCGAGAACAACGCCTACCGCGACTACCTCGAGCTGCACGGGCTGAGCGTCCAGCTGACCGAGGGGCTGGCCGAGATGTGGCACGACCGGGTGCGGTCCGACCTGGGCTTCGCCGCGGACAACGGCTCGGTCGACGACATGATCCGCGACCAGGCGTACCGGGGTTCGCGCTACTCCTTCGGCTACCCGGCCTGTCCCGATCTGGAGGACCGGGCCAAGCTGGTCGACCTGCTGGAGCCGGGGCGGATCGGGGTCGAGCTGTCCGAGGAGCTGCAGCTGCACCCCGAGCAGTCCACCGACGCGCTGATCGTCCACCACCCGGAGGCGAAGTACTTCAACGCTCGGTGACGGTCGGGACCCGCTGGATTCGTTCGTGATGGGAAATCGACACTCATGCGGACAGCCACGGCGTGTCGCGCCGAGTCCGGCTCGCAAGCGGCGCCTTCCCCTCACTCATGGCCAGCGCCTGGCGCGTCATCCAGACCACGTGGTCCGGTTGCTCGGTCAGCATCCTCCAGGTGAACCGCAGCACGGTCCAGCCGGCGAGCACGATGACGTTCTGCCGTTCCCGGTCCGTCTCGAACGCGCCGGCGGTGTCGTGGAACTCGCGACCGTCGACCTCGCACACCAGTCGCTGCCGCTCGAACGCGATGTCGAGGTAGTAGCTCGCCCACAGCTGCGGCACCCAGATCTTCAGATTCCCCACCCAGCCGGTGATCCCGGCGTCGCGGTAGAGGCGGTGGGCCAGCCGCTCGGCCACCGACCACGGCTCCGCGCGAGAGTCGAGCAGCACCCGCCACCGTTCGGTGTTGCCCGGCCGCTTGCTGGTCTGCTGGAGAGCGTGCTGGAGACTCGCGAGGTCGGCCACCTTCCGACGCAAGGCCAGGTCGATGGGGTCGGTGTCGGTCAGGGTCGCGAGCTCCATCGCGGTGAGTGGGGGTGTGGTGAACGCGAAGGGCCCGCGACGCTGGACCAGCTCGGGAGGGATCCGGCGGTGCTGGAAGGAGAACCCCGCTTGTGCTGCGTGCCGGTTGGGAGAGGCGACGTCGATCGCTTCGACCTCCACCTCGGGCCAGTAGGTCAGGGCGGCTGCCGCTCGGCCGCGGATGACCGCGTTCGGGTCCCAGCGGGACACCGCCGCCACCTTGGTCAGCAGCTGATCGGCGTTGCCCGGGTCGGCGAAGACGCCCGGCAAGGGTCGGACCAACCGTCCGGCGGACGCCGCTCGAACCAGGGCGTTCTCCAGCCTGGGGTGCTCGCGAGCGAGGATCACCCGGTCGAGCGCGAGCAGCTCGTCGATGACGTCGTCGTTCTTCACGGCGAGAGTCTGGGGACGTCGGGTGGGTTTCGACCGGGCCTGTTCGGAAGCTGTGGATGACGCTCGGTGGCCCGGGTGACGTGTGGACAGCGACGGGAAGGCGTGCGTCACGGGGTCTGGCGACCGCGACACGCCGTTTGCGTGGCCGTGAGTGGCAGGTTCCCGTCACGAAGAAAAGGTGGCGCGGCCGCGGCGGGCTCACCAGCCCTCGGTGAGCACCTGGTCCAGCCGGTCCACGAAGAAGTCGGCGCTCTCGACGGTGATGCAGAGCGGTGGCTTCACCTTCAGCACGTTCGAGAAGTCGCCGGTGGCGTGCTCGATCACGCCCAGCTCGCGCAGCCGCTCGCAGATCGCGGCGGCCTCCGCTGTTGCCGGTGCGCGGGTCACCGGATCGCGGACCAGCTCGATGCCCTGATAGAGCCCTCGGCCGTGGACGTAACCGATCAGCGGCTGCCGGGTGGCGAGCTCGGCCAGTCGTCGGCTCAGGTGGGCGCCGACCCGGCGCGCGTTGCCCTGCAGGTCCTCGTCACGGATCGTGTCGAGCACGGCGAGGCCGATCGCCGAGGACACCGGGCTGCCGCCGACCGAGGAGAAGAAGGAGCCCTGGGCGGAGAAGGCCTCGGCGATCTCCCGACGGGTGACCACGAACCCGATCGGGTGGCCGTTGCCGGCGGCCTTGGCCATGGTGACCACGTCCGGGACGACACCGTGCAGCTCGAAGCCCCAGTACGCCTCGCCGGTCCGGCCGTAGCCGATCTGCACCTCGTCGGAGATGACCAGTCCGCCCGCCCCGCGGACGGCGTCGTAGACCTGCGCCAGGTAGCCGCCGGGAAGCTCGACCCCGCCGGCGTTGCCGGAGATCGGCTCGGCGACGAAGGCCGCCGGCCCCTGGCGCAGTCCGTCGAGGATCGCGCGGACGGCGTCGGCGTAGCGGTCGGCCGCGTCCGGGCCGCGATGCTCACCGCGGTAGGGGTTCGGCATCTCGGCCAGATGGATCCACGGGGGCCGGCTGTCCCGCGACGACGGGTTGTCGTTCAGTGACGTGGAGATCTCGTCGGTGGCCGTGGTCCACCCGTGATAGCCACCGGCCAGGCAGATCACGTCCGCGCGACCCGTCGCGGTGCGGGCGATCCGCAGTGCCAGGTCGACGGCCTCGCTGCCCGAGTTGACCAGCAGCACGGTGTCCAACGGCCCGGGTAGCAGGTCGACGATGCGTTCGGCGTACCGGACGATCCCCTCGTAGGAGAAGCGGGAGTTGGTGTTCAGCAGCCCGAGCTGACGTGCGGCCGCAGCGGTGACCGCCGGGTGGCTGTGCCCGAGCACGGCGACGTTGTTGACCATGTCCAGGTAGGCGCGACCGGAGGTGTCGACGAGGTGCTGCCGCCAGCCGCGCTCGATCCGGGGCGGGTGGGCGTAGTAGTGCTGTTGGACGCGGGCCAGCACGGTGTCCCGGCGGGTGACCACCTGGGCGGCCGAGGCCTGGTCACGGTCGAGGTCGCTTCGCCCCACCAGCGTCGCCGCGGCCGGCGACAGCTCCCGCCAGGCATCCGCCAGCGACGGTACGACGACGCCCGCGGCCGGGACTCCGGCCGGGGTCGTCTCGACGTGCACGTGGGACGGGAGGGCCAGATCGGCGTCGGCTTCCAGGACGATGCCGAGCCGATCACCGGCGGCCAGCTGCGCGCCGAGAGTGACCACCGGGTCGATCTCGGCGAACCGGAGGTCGACCGGTCCCGTGCGGAGCACCAGCTGATGATCATCGACACCGACGACCTCACCGGCGGCGGGTGCCCGGACCTCTGTCCCGGCCGGGGCGAAGGCGTCGACCCCCAGGTGCACGGTGCTCGGCTCCACCGCCGCGTCGGGCGCGGTGAGCGCGAGCCGGCCCCCGGACCCGGCGACGCCGAAACCGTCGACCAGAGCCGCGGCTACGCGTTCCCGTGTCGTGGCCGCCGAGGTCCAGGTCGAGTCCGGCAGCAGCGAGGAGGTGACGGACAGGTCGAGGTGGGGTGCGTCCTGCGGCAGGTCGACGATCGGTCTCTCGGGCCGCCAGCCGGCGACGGTCCGGGCGAGCGGGCCGGCGTCCCACCCGACGGCTCGGCGCAGGACCACCTCGGCGAGCGGGAAGGGCACCCCCGCGGCCCGGTCGAGGATCAGCCAGTCGAGCGGCTGCTCCTCGCGGGCATAGGCGTTGCCCGGGTCGGCGGCCAGGATGTCGTCCACGCTGACCGCCAGCACGCAGGCCCGGGCGGCGACCAGCGGCCAGACGGCGGCGATCTCGGCCTCTGTCAACGGCGTCACCGCGTGGAACCCGGCGACCACCGCGGCGGCGTCCAGGACCGGTGACCGGCGGTCGCGGACCAGCAGCGAGGTGATCGCGGTGGCCAGGTCGGCGACCAGCCAGGACCGGACGACGTCACCGAAGTCGATCACCCCGGTCGGGCTCAGGCGGCCGTGGTCGTCGCGGACCGCGACCACGTTGTAGTCGGCCAGATCGGCGTGCACGACCTGGCCGCGCAGCCGGTCGACCAGCGGCTCCAGCGCCACCCAGGCCCGGTCCCTGAGCCCGATCGCGTCCGCGCGCCGACCGGGGTCGCCCACCGAGCCGGCCAGGATCTCGACCACCCGGGCGGCGTGCCGCGTGTCGTACTGCAGGTCACGGTCGGCGGCCGGGTGCTGGAAGTCCGCCAGCGCCGCCGACAACCGAGCCGCCAGCGCCCCGAACCGTGCCAGCACCTCGTCCCCGAGGTGACCGGCGTCGGCGAGCATGTCGCCCTCGACGAAGGTCAGCAGCCGTACGTGATGGTCCACGCCGCCGATCGGCACCACGGCCAGATCGGCGCCGTCGCGGGCGGCGACCGGCAGCGGTACGGCCAACCCGGTGCGGGCCTGCTCGACCCGACGCATCGCGGCGTTCTGCAGGTCGAGCACGTCGGCACCGAAGGCGGGGTTGGCGATCTTGAGCACATAGGACCGCCGGCCCGTACGGATCCGCAGGTTGGTCTCCTGGTTGGAGCCGAGCGGGGTGGCCGTGCCGTCGATCCCGAACACCTCGCGGGCGATCTGCTCAGCGTGCGCAGGTGGAACCGGGGTGGCGGGCGGCGTCTCGCCCCAGAACGGTGCGCTCACGAGGGTGAACCTATCGGCGGCGGACCTCGGGGGCGAGCGTCGTCCGACGGGCCCGCCGACCGCGCCGGGCGACCATGGTCACACGCCTCCGCGGGTCGTTCGGTGTGTTGCGGTTGGCCGGGGCTGCGAGAATGAGCGAGCCATGAACACCGCCCTCGCCGCCACGCCCGCCCCCGACCCCGTTCAGCCCAAGGCTGTCCTGTGGGACTTCGACGGGACCCTGGCCGACACCGAGCCGCTGTGGATCGCGGCCGAGTTCGAGGTGATCGAGGGTGAGCTCGGCAAGCAGTGGTCGATGGAGCACGCCGAGAAGCTGGTGGGCAGCGACCTGATCGACTCGGCGTCCTACATCCTCGACACGATCGGCCGCAGCGACCTGGCGCCGATCTGGATGGTGCAGCAGCTGCTGGGTCGGGTGGTGGCCCAGCTCCGGACCGCCGACGACCTGCCCTGGCGACCGGGGGCCCTGGAGCTGCTGGCGTCGCTGCGCGCCACCGGCACGCCCTGTGCGCTGGTGTCGGCCTCCTACCGGGTGCTGCTCGACGCCGTGCTCGAGCGGTTGCCCGAGGGTTCCTTCGCCGTCTCGGTCGGCGGTGACGAGGTCACGATGGGCAAGCCGCACCCGGAGCCGTACGAGAAGGCGTGTGCGCTGCTCGGGGTCGACCCGTACGACTGCGTGGTGCTGGAGGACTCGGCCACCGGGGCCCGGTCCGGCAACGCGGCCGGCGCCGTGGTGGTGGGGATCCCGCACGTCGTGGCCATCCCGGCGGCGCCGCGGCGGGTCACCGTACCGACGTTGGTCGGGCTGGATCCCGACCGGCTGACCGCCCTCTTCACTCAGGCCGGCAGTGCCGAATAGGCGCCTGACGGCGGGGCTGCGTAGGCGTCTGGCGGCCGCGACCGCCGGTCTGCTGCTCGTGCTGGCGGGCTGCACCCCCTCCGACGTCGCTCCGCAGCCGGGTCCTTCGCCGACCACCCCGGCCGCCCAGCCGCTGACGGTGCTGTCGACCGACGCGATCAGGGTGAGCGACCCGGCGGCGATCACCGATCCGGGCTCGGTCGTGCTGTCGCTCAACGTGTTCCAGCGGCTGATGACGGCCGAGCCGGGTCAGGCCGTGCTGAAGCCCGATGCTGCGAAGGACTGCCTGTTCACCGCGGACACCGTCTACACCTGCACACTGAACCCGAACCTGGTGTTCCACAACGGCCACGAGCTCACCTCGAGCGACGTCAAGTTCAGCGTCCAGCGTGCCCTGCGCCTGGACGTCTCGGGCTCCTCGGCTCCGCTGCTGTCCACCCTGCGACGGATCGAGACCCCGGATCCGCTCACGGTGCGGTTCGTGCTGAGCCGCACCGACACCCAGTTCGGGTGGGCCCTCGCCTCCCCGGCGGCCTCGATAGTGGACGAGCAGGTCTACAACGCCGACGAGGTCCGCCCCAACGACCAGCCGATCGTCGGCTCCGGCCCGTTCGCCGTGTCGAGCTTCGACAAGGGCGTGCTGCTCCTGAAGCGGAATGGGACCTACGTCGGCCGGACCCCGGCGAGGATGGACGCGGTGCGCTACTCCAGCGTGGCGAACTCCGCCGCGCTCGAGGACGCCATCAAGTCGGGGACGGCCGATGTGGTCTGGCGCGGTCTCAGCGCGGCCGCGATCACCCGCTACAGCCGGCAGGTCACGATCAACGAGAACGGCACCACCGACGCCGGCTACGGGCTGCAGGTGCAGACCGGCACCCGGGTGCTGATGCTGGCCTGGTCTCCGCACTCTGCCCGCCGGCTGCACGAGGACCTGCGCAACGCCATCGCGGTGGCTCTGCAGGGGGACCGGACACTGGACTCGGTGGTGCCCGGCGGCATCCCCGACCACATCAGCGCCTTCCCGCTCGGGGGCAGCGCCAAGCCCGAGGTGACCTGGTCGAACAACATCCAGCTCACTCTGGGCTACGACCCGACGATGCCGGACGGCCAAGACATCGCGACCCAGATCCGTACCCGGCTGGAGGACACCGGCGGGATGAGCGTGAGACTCCAGGCGGTCGACCCGACCGTACCGAGCGACAACCCGCCGGACCTGATGGTGGAGGACCGCAAGGCGTGGACGTCGACGGGCCTGGCCTGGCTGCAGCCGTACGTCGAGGCGCCGTTGCCGTCGAGTGCACAGGACGTGGCCGAGCTGGAACGTCAGTACCGGGCCGCGGGTATCGGTGAGGAGGCCGAGGCGATGAGGGCGATGGCGAGCCTGCAGCGGAAGGCGGCGGCCGATCTCGTGCTGGTGCCGATGAGCCAGTCCGACGAGTACGTGCTGACCGCACCGAAGGTCGTGGTGCCGGCCAACTCGTTCGGTCCGGGGTGGCAGCTGGGATTGTGGGGGATGACGCGTGGTTGAGCCGATCGAGTCCGCGTCCCGACCGGACGAGTCCGACCCACGGGCGTACGCGGGCGTCGGGGCCGGACCGCTGCGGCCGGGGGAGCGGGTCACCCTCACCGACGCCAAGGGACGCAAGCACTCGGTGCTCCTCGCCGAGGGCGGGGTGTTCCACACCAGCAAGGGCGGCATCGCCCACGATGACCTGCTCGGCGGACCCGAGGGTGTCGTGGTGCACTCCCACGGCGGCACCGCCTACCTCGCTCTGCGACCGCTGCTCGCCGACGTCACCGTCGCGATGCCGCGCGGAGCGGCGGTCGTCTACCCCAAGGACGCGGCCCAGATCGTCGGCGGCGCGGACGTGTTCCCGGGCGCCCGGGTGATCGAGGCCGGGGTCGGCTCCGGGGCCCTGACCATCTCCCTGCTGCGCGCGATCGGGCCGACGGGACGGCTGATCTCGTACGAGCGCCGCGAGGACTTCGCCGCCATCGCCAAGGCGAACGTGGAGAACTTCCTCGGGCGTCCCCATCCGGGCTGGGAGCTGCGGGTGGGCGACCTGGTCGAGCGGTTGGCCGCGGACCCGCCGGGGGAGGTCGACCGGATCGTCCTCGACATGCTCGCGCCCTGGGACTGCGTCGACGCCGCCGCGGAGATCCTGGTGCCCGGCGGGGTGCTCTGCGCGTACGTGGCCACCACCACCCAGCTGGCCCGCACGGTGGAGACCATCCGCATCCACACCGGGTTCACCGAGCCGGAGGCGTCGGAGTCACTGATCCGCGGTTGGCAGGCGGAAGGGCTGGCCGTCCGGCCCCAGCACTCGATGGTCGGCCACACCGGCTTCCTGATCTTCGCCCGGCGGCTCGCCCCGGGGGTCGTCGCCCCCGCTCGGCGGCGCCGCCCGGCACCCGGCGCGTATGGCGAGGATTACACGGGACCGCGTGGTGATCGCGGGTAGTGTCTTGCGTCTAGGAGGTGTTCGATGACATCGACCGACCGTCCCGACGACCGTGAGTCGACGCTGGCCCTGCTGCGCGAGGAGCTCGAGCGGATGAGGGAGCGCACGGCCTCCCACCCGCACGACATCGCCATGCTGGAACGGCGCCTGGCCGATGCGCGCACTGACGCGCGCACCACCGCCGCCAACAACGAGCGCCTCGCCGCGACGCTGCGCGAGGCCCGCGACCAGATCGTGTCCCTCAAGACCGAGGTGGACCGGCTGGCTCAGCCGCCCGCGAGCTTCGGGGTCTTCGTGGCACAGGCACCGGACAAGACCGCCGACATCTACACCTCCGGTCGCAAGATGCGGGTGAGCGTGAGCCCCGACGTCGAGCTGGAGGGCCTGGAACCGGGTCGCGAGCTCATCATCAACGAGGCCCTCAACGTGGTCGGGGTGCAGGAGTTCACCGACGTCGGCGAGGTGGTGCTGCTCAAGGAGGTCCTCGACGACGGCGACCGGGCGCTGGTCATCGGTCACGGTGACGAGGAGCAGGTCGTCCGTCTCGCCGCGCGACTGAAGCAGCAGCCGATCCGGTCCGGCGACTCGCTGCTGGTCGACCGGCGGGTGTCGTTCGCCTTCGAGCGAGTGCCCAAGCTGGACGTCGAGGAGCTGGTGCTGGAGGAGGTGCCGGACATCGACTACTCGGTGATCGGCGGCCTCGGCAACCAGATCGAGGCCATCCGCGACGCGGTCGAGCTGCCGTTCCTGCACAAGGACCTGTTCGCCGAGCACGAGCTGAAGGCGCCGAAGGGGATCCTGCTCTACGGCCCCCCCGGCTGCGGCAAGACCCTGATCGCCAAGGCGGTGGCGAACTCGCTGGCGCAGAAGGTCACCGAGCACACCGGTCAGGAGGGGCGCAGCTTCTTCCTGAACATCAAGGGCCCCGAGCTGTTGAACAAGTACGTCGGCGAGACCGAGCGGCACATCCGCCTGGTCTTCCAGCGCGCACGGGAGAAGGCGTCCGACGGGATGCCGGTGATCGTCTTCTTCGACGAGATGGACTCCCTGTTCAGGACCCGTGGCTCGGGGGTGTCCTCCGACGTCGAGAACACCATCGTGCCGCAGCTGCTGAGTGAGATCGACGGTGTCGAGGGACTCGACAACGTGATCATCATCGGCGCCTCCAACCGCGAGGACATGATCGACCCCGCGATCCTGCGACCCGGCCGGTTGGACGTGAAGATCAAGATCGAGCGGCCCGACGCGGAGGCCGCCCGAGAGATCTTCAGCAAGTACCTGACGGCGACGCTTCCTCTGCACCACGAGGATCTGGACGAGTTCGGCGGCGACCGACAGGCGACCGTGCGCGGGATGATCGACCGTACGGTCGAGCGGATGTACGACGAGTCGGACGAGAACCAGTTCCTCGAGGTCACCTACGCCGGTGGCGACAAGGAGGTCCTCTACTTCAAGGACTTCAACTCGGGCGCGATGATCCAGAACATCGTCGACCGGGCCAAGAAGACCGCGATCAAGGACCTGCTCGACACCGGGGTCAAGGGCATCCGCGTCGGCCATCTGCTGCAGGCGTGCGTGGACGAGTTCGCCGAGAACGAGGACCTGCCCAACACGACCAACCCCGACGACTGGGCCAAGATCAGCGGCAAGAAGGGTGAGCGGATCGTGTTCATCCGGACGCTGATCAGCACCAAGAAGGGCAACCAGCCGGGCCGCTCCATCGACACGGTCAGTAACACCGGGCAGTACTTGTAGGGCGCTTCGCTGCTCGGCGGCGCTTTGGACCGGTCGTTCGTCGCACCGACGTACCGGACTGAAAAGAGTGTCCGCTTCGTCGCTGCTCCTGTACTTCCCGGTCGCGCCGCCTTCCGCTGCTTCGCTCCCTCGAGTCGGCTTTCGACGACACGATGGTTCGCGTTGCTCCGTGCGGTCGCATCCTTCACGGGCAACCCGCCGATCGACTCCGCGTGTGTTGCAGCACTCGCGAAGTCGGGGGCAGTGCCTAGACCGAGGCGGTGGTGCGGTTGCGGGCGCGGCGAACGAGGCGGAGGACGGTGCGCCAGCCGAGGAGGAAGAGGGCGAGGACGATGCTCGCCACGAGGACGAACGACCAGGCGGCGGTGTCGCCGGAGATGACGCGCAGGACCATGCCGATGAGCAGGGTGCTGGCCCAGACCACGAGTCCCGGGCGCCAGCCGGTGGGATCCTCGCGCAGGTCGCCGGAGAGTCGGCAGAGGAGGTGTCCGACCGCGGCGCCGACCAGGAAGGGCCAGGCCGTGCCGAGCACGCCCAGCAGAGTGTTCGCCTCGGCGTGGCTGCTGCGACCGAGGATCGCGAACACCACGACGGCGACCACGTCGACGACCAGGGCGGGGAGTGCCTTCACGGCGTTGAACACTACGCGCCGAACGCGCTCGGGTGAACCGATTCAGGAAAGTCGCCCAACTAGGCTGACCCCATGACTGCCACCGCCGGATCGACACCTGGGTTGCCGCCGGTCCTGCGGGTGATGGGGATCGAGACCGAGTACGGGATCTCGGCCCTCGGTCAGGCGCCGGGGGAGGACCTGCACCCGATGCAGCTGTCCAACCACGTGGTCAAGGGGTACGGCTGGACGACGACCTCCCAGCCGGCCGGCTGGGACTACGAGACCGAGACCCCCCTGCGTGACATCAGGGGCTACGAGCTCAGCCGCAACCAGGCGCATCCCGACCAGCTGACCGATGCCGATCTCGGCATGGCCAACGTGATCTTGACCAACGGCGCCCGGCTGTACGTCGACCACGCCCACCCGGAGTACTCCGGACCCGAGGTGACCAACGCCCTCGATGCCGTCCGCTACGACAAGGCGGGCGACGCGGTGATGGCCATCGCCGCCGAGCAGGCCGGCCAGAACCTCGGCCGCTCGGTCCGGCTGTACAAGAACAACACCGACGGCAAGGGCGCCTCGTACGGGACGCACGAGAACTACCTGCTGGAGCGCAGCACCCCGTTCGACCGGGTCGTCACCCAGTTCACCGGGTTCCTGGTCTCCCGCCAGGTGATCACCGGAGCGGGCCGGATCGGGGTGGGTCAGGCCAGCCAGCAGGCCGGCTTCCAGATCAGCCAGCGGGCCGACTTCTTCGAGGCGGAGGTGGGGTTGGAGACCACCCTCAACCGCCCGATCATCAACACCCGTGACGAACCGCACGCGGACGCGAGCCGGCATCGTCGCCTGCACGTGATCACCGGCGACGCGAACCTGTCGGAGATCTCCACCTATCTCAAGGTCGGTACGGCGTCCTGGGTGCTGCGGGCCATCGAGGCGGGTCTCGTCCCCGGCAACGTCCGCGTGGACCAACCCGTCCCGACGATGCGGGCCATCAGCCACGACCCGACCTGCCGGCGGCTGGTGACCCTGGCCGACGGTCGGGTGATGACCGCGATCGACCTGCAGGAGATCTATCTGGAGGCGGCCCGATCCTGCTACGAGCTGCGGGCCGGCGACCTGGGCGACGCGGCGCAGATCGAGGCCAAGGACGTGTTCACCCGGTGGCAGGAGACGCTCGACGCCCTGCGCCGGGACCCGACCGAGCTGGCCGACCAGCTCGACTGGGTGGCCAAGCTGCAGCTGATGGAGTCCTACCGCGACCGGGACGGTCTGGGGTGGGGCTCACCGAAGCTGGCCTTGATCGACCTGCAGTACTGCGACGTCGATCCCCGCCGGAGCCTGTTCGCCGCCCTCGTCCGCAAGGGCCGGATGCGCCGGCTGGTCACCGACGAGGAGATCGAGCACGCCAGACTCCACCCGCCGACCGATACGCGGGCCTACTTCCGCGGTCGGGTGATGGAGAAGTACGGCCCGTCGGTCGTCGCGGCCTCCTGGGACTCCGTGATCTTCGACGTGCCCGGCAAGCCGGCGCTGCAACGGCTGCCGCTGCTCGATCCCCTGAAGGGGACCCGGGCCCAGGTCGGGTCGATCATCGACGCCAGCGACGACGTGACCGAGCTGTTCGACAACCTGGACGGCTGAGCGTTCCGTCTGAGCGTCGGGCGTTCTGGACCTCGAACATTCCGTCATTCGGCGGCATCTTGTGCCTTCTGGCCGCCTTCGATCCGAAGATTCCGTCATTCGACGGAGTCTTCAACCGCCGCCCCCGCTCCTGGTCCAACACTCCGTCAGATGACGGAATCTTCACCCGACCAGGCCACCCTCGACGTCGAGCTCTCCGTCACCCGACCGAGAGTTCAGAGGCCCGACCCGGCCCGGCCCTTCCCCAACGCCATCCGTACCGGCACGAGCCTGCCCACGCGCGTCTCAGTTCCCGATCACTGTCAGACCGCCGCACTACGCTGAGGGCATCGGTCGACCGCCGACCCATCGACGGTCGTGACAGCCCCATCGAGGCGCAGGAGGTGCAGCGATGCCTGAGTCGGAGCAGAGCCGCAGCAAGACCCGTCAGTCGCAGACCGAGACCGACGAGGAGCTGACCCCCGCCGACCCCGCCCACAAGGCCGAGCTCGACGCCGACGTGGACTCCTTGCTGGACGAGATCGACTCGGTCCTGGAGAGCAACGCCGAGGAGTTCGTGCGCTCCTTCGTGCAGAAGGGTGGGCAGTGACCGACCGTCCGACGCCCCCGCACGGCCGCGCCTCCCCGCTCCACGGCGCTGGTCTCCCGCCGGCCTTCCTGCAGGCCGGCACGTCCTCGTTCTCCGACTTCGCCGAAGCCGTGGCGCCCAACGTGCTCCCCGGTGCGCGGAGCGGGTTCAACGGCGCCTCCGCCACCGACCTGGCTCCGCACGGCACGACCATCGTGGCTGCCACCTTCCCCGGCGGCGTGGTCGTCGCCGGTGACCGGCGGGCCACCATGGGCAACATGATCGCCCAGCGCGACATCGAGAAGGTCTACCCGGCCGACGAGTTCTCCATCATCGGGATCGCCGGCTCGGCCGGGCTCGCGGTCGAGATGGTGCGGCTGTTCCAGCTGGAGCTGGAGCACTACGAGAAGATCGAGGGTGCGCCGCTGTCCCTGGTCGGCAAGGCCAACCGGCTCGCCACCATGATCCGGCAGAACCTCGGTCTGGCCATGCAGGGTCTGGTCGTGGTGCCGTTGTTCGCCGGCTGGGACCTGGCCCGCGAAGAGGGCCGGATCTTCTCCTACGACGCCACGGGCGGCCGCTACGAGGAGCAGGCGTTCTTCTCGGTGGGTTCGGGATCGGTGTTCGCGCGCGGCTCGCTGAAGAAGCTCTACCGCCACGACCTCAGCGACACGGAGGCGGCCACCGCCGTCATCCAGGCGCTGTACGACGCCTCGGACGACGACTCCGCGACCGGCGGGCCCGACCTCACCCGACGGATCTTCCCGATCGTGATGATCGCGACGGCCGCCGGTGTGCAGCGCGTGGCCGACGACCAGATCGCCGGCATCGTCGACCAGGTGGTCGCCGCCCGGATGCAGCGGCCCGACGGACCAGGAGCACCCCTGCTGTGAGCATGCCGTTCTACGTCGCCCCCGAGCAGCAGATGAAGGACCGGGCGGACTTCGCCCGGAAGGGCATCGCCCGCGGTCGCTCCGTGATCGTGCTGCGCTACGCCGACGGCATCCTGTTCGTCGCCGAGAACCGGTCCCAGGCGCTGCACAAGGTGAGTGAGATCTATGACCGGCTGGGCTTCGCCGCGGTCGGTCGCTACAACGAGTTCGAGAACCTGCGGACGGCCGGCATCCGGTACGCGGACCTGCGCGGCTACAGCTATGACCGCACCGACGTCACCGGCCGCGGCCTCGCCAACGCGTACGCGCAGCTCCTCGGCACCATCTTCTCCTCCGGCGGCGAGAAGCCGTACGAGGTGGAGATCGTGGTCGCCGAGCTCGGGCCGACGCCGGAGACCGACCAGATCTACCGGCTCACCTACGACGGCTCGGTCGCCGACGAGAACGGGTACGCGGTGATGGGCGGTTCCGCCGAGGCGATCACCGAGACGGTCCGTCGGGGCTACCAGCCAGGCATGGACCTCGCGTCGGCGGTGCGGTTGGCGGTCTCGTCGCTGTCGACCGACGGCGGCCCGAACGTCGCCCCGAGAGAGCTGGGCGCCGCCGCCCTCGAGGTCGCGATCCTGGATCGCACCCGGGTGCTGCCCCGCAAGTTCCGTCGGATCCACGGGAGCTGGTTGTCCGGTCTGCTGAGCGACGGCCCCGAGGTGCCGGCGGCGGGTCCGCCCGATCCCGGGCCGGAGGCTCCACCGGCGGTCGTCCCGGCGGAGGTGCCCGAGACCGAGCTCGGGCCCACGGAGGCGTGAGCACCGGTCCGGTGGACCGTTCCGCGCCGGAGCCGGTGAGCAGCAGGGTGGTGGTGATCGGTGTCGGGTTGATCGGGGCGTCCATCGGCAGTGCGCTCACCGCCCAGGGGTGGCCGGTTCATCTGCGCGACGCCAAGTCGAGCCACGCCCGCGTGGCCGAGACGCTCGGGGCGGGCTCCACGGCGACACCCGAGGCCGGCGACGTCGACCTGGTCGTGGTGGCCGTGCCCCCGCGCGCGCTGGCCACGGTCGTCCGAGACGCCCTGGAGGCCTACCCGAACGCGGCCGTCACCGACGTCGGCTCGGTCAAGGCCGAGGTATTGGCCACGGTCTGGGGCCACCGCGACCTCCACCGCTACGTCGGCTCGCACCCGATGGCCGGCACTCAGCACTCCGGCCCCACCGCCGCCCGTCCCGACCTGTTCGCCGATCGCACCTGGGTGATCACGCCGCACCGTCGCGCCGACCCGGGGGCGGTCCGCACGGTCACCCGGCTGGCCCTGGCCTGTGGCGCCCGGACCGTGACCATGGACGTCGACGACCATGACGCGGCGGTGGCCCGGGTGTCCCACCTGCCGCACCTGATGTCGGTGCTCACCGCCGGCCACCTGACCACCATCGGCGAGCAGGACCTCGCCCTCGCCGGACCCGGGCTGCGGGATGTGACCCGGATCGCCGGCAGCGACCCCGGGCTCTGGGAGCAGATCCTCACCGCCAACTCCGCGGCCGTGCTCGCCGAGCTCCGCCAGGTGGGCGCCGAGCTCGACCAGCTGATCGAGGCGATCGAGCAGGGGGCGGCGACCCAGTCCGACGGTCAGCGGGACACGGTCGCGCTGCGGTCACGGCTTGCTCGCGGCGTCGCCGGCACCCGGCGGATCCCTGGCAAGCACGGAGCGCGCGCGGTCACCTACCGCCAGGTGGTGATCGAGATCCCGGATGCGCCGGGTGCGCTCGCCAGGCTGTTCGCCGATGTCGGGCGGGCCGGGGTCAACGTCGAGGACGTGACCATCGACCACGACCAGAACAGGCAGGTCGGCTATCTGGCGCTATCGGTCGAGCCCGAGGCCGCGGCCGGACTGGTCGAGCTGATGACCGGTCTGGGGTGGAACGTCCAGCCGTGAGGGGCTTCGGATCCCGGTGGGCTGGCCACCGCCCGGTAGTCTGACCAGGTGTCTGACCGCAATGCCGCCCCCTCCGCTCCCGTACGCCCTCGGGCGGTGACCGCCCCGTTGGTGGTCGCGATCGACGGTCCGAGCGGATCGGGCAAGTCGAGCACGGCTCGCGGCGTGGCTCAGAAGCTGGGGCTGGCCTTCCTCGACACCGGGGCGATGTATCGCGCCGCCACCTGGCTGGTGCTGCACTCCGAGGTGGCTGCGGACGACACCGCAGCCGTCGCGGCCCTGGTCGAGTCCGCGGACATCACCGTCGAGCTGGACCCGAGCAGTCCGGTCGTCACCATCAACGGCACCGACGTGACGGAGGCGATCAGGGAGCCGGTCGTCTCCGCGGCCGTCAGCTCGGTCGCCACCAACCTCGACGTCCGGGCGAACCTGGTCGCTCGGCAGCAGGAGATCATCGCCTCCGCCCGCCAGGGCATCGTCGCCGAAGGTCGCGACATCACCACCGTGGTGGCTCCCGAGGCCCCCGTACGGGTGCTGCTGGTCGCCGATCCGTCGGCCCGGGTGGCCCGCCGGCAGGCCGAGCTCGGGGAACGCGTGACCAGCGCCGACGTGACCGACCAGGTCATCCGACGGGACCGCGACGACTCGACCGTGGCGCAGTTCACCGAGGCGGCGGACGGCGTGGTGGTCGTCGACTCCACCCACCTGACGCTGAGTGAGGTGATCGACCGGATCGCCGATCTGGCCAGACCGTCGGAGCGGGCGGTCTCGGCGGGTGCCGGCTCCTCGGTCGGTTCCCGATGACCGCCGACGAGATCGGCGCCCAGGGCGCGCACGAGACGCCACCTGTGGTGGCCGTGGTCGGTCGCCCCAACGTCGGCAAGTCGACCCTGGTCAACCGGATCATCGGCCGCCGGGAGGCGGTCGTGCAGGACGTGCCGGGGGTGACGCGCGATCGGGTGAGCTACGACGCCGTCTGGAACGGCCGGGAGTTCGTGGTGGTCGACACCGGGGGCTGGGCGTCGGACGCGACCGGGATGGCCGCCCAGATCGCCGGGCAGGCGGAGATCGCCATCGACCTGGCGGACGCGGTCCTCTTCGTGGTCGACGCCACGGTGGGGGTGATGGATGAGGACGAGGCCGTCGTCCGCGTGCTGCGGCGCAGCCAGAAGCCCGTCGTCCTCGCGGTCAACAAGGTGGACGACCCGCGGACCGAAGCTGAGGCCGCCAAGATGTGGAGCCTCGGTCTGGGTGAGCCTTTCGCGGTCTCGGCCCTGCACGGCCGGGGGAGCGGTGACATGCTCGACGCCATCCTCGAGTCGCTGCCGACCGCACCCCGGGAGGGCGATCCCGAGGTGGGCGGTCCCCGTCGCGTCGCGATCGTCGGGAAGCCGAACGTGGGCAAGTCGAGCCTGCTGAACACCCTGGCCGGGCGGCAGCGGGTGGTGGTCGACAACGCGGCCGGCACGACCGTCGACCCGGTCGACGAGCTGGTCGAGGTCAACGGGACCGTCTACCGCTTCATCGACACCGCCGGTATCCGGCGTCGGGTGAAGGAGGCGACGGGGCACGAGTACTACGCCAGCCTGCGGACCCACGGGGCGATCGAACGTGCCGAGGTCTGCGTGGTCGTGATCGACGCCAGTGAGCCCGTGACCGAGCAGGACCTCCGGATCCTCACGTCGGTGGAGGAGGCCGGGCGGGCGTTGCTGATCGCGTTCAACAAGTGGGACCTGACCGACGACGAGCGGCGCCGCTACCTCACCCGGGAGATCGAGCGGGATCTGGTCCAGTTCGCCTGGGCGTCCCGGGTCAACATCTCCGCCGGGACCGGTCGGCACGTCGACCGGCTGCAGCCGGCCATCGACGAGGCGCTCGGCAACTGGGAGAAGCGGATCTCCACGGGCAAGCTGAATGCCTTTCTGGGCCGCATCGTCGCCGCACATCCGCATCCGGTCCGTGGGGGCAAGCAACCGCGGATCCTGTTCGGCACCCAGGCGCAGTCGGGTCCGCCGACCTTTATCCTGTTCACCTCCGGTTCTATCGAGGCCGGCTACCTCCGGTTCGTCGAACGCCGCCTCCGGGAAGAGTTCGACTTCACCGGGACGCCCGTCCACCTGCAGGTCCGGGCCCGCGAGAAGCGCGGCAAGAAGAGCCGCTGACGCGAGCCCGAGGACTGCTTCCGTACGGAGTCGGCGGCGCGCGATGCCGGCTATCGAGCGCCGAAGGTCTGGCCCTCACTCGCTGACTGCGGCACGGTCGCCGTTCCGGCAGGATGAAGCCGTGACCGATCCGGGGGCAGCGACGCACAGCGAGTCCGACGACCAGCACGGGGTGGTGTTTCCTCGAGACGGCCAGGGCCGACGGAGCACCACGGCCCTCGGACGGGCGGTGGTGGCCGACGCCCTCCGGCCGGTCGACGTGGCCGGCGCCCGCTCGGCCGAACAGGAGACGTCGTGGCGCAGCGACTACCTCGTGCACTTCCGCCGGCTGGTGGAGGCCGGCATCGATGGGGACGCGGCCGTGACGATCGCCGAGGCCGGTTTGGCGAGCCTCAGGTCCCGGATGGTGGTGAGGGCCGGCGAGACCGAGACGCCCCTGGCCCGTTGGACGTCCGGGGAGACCCGGCCCACCGCGGTCGAGCTGACGGGAACGGCTGAGCCCGAGACGGGGCTGTCCGTGCCGTTCCACGGACGCCGTCTGCAGGGCGATGAGCTACGGCGACAGATCGATGCCTGGATCGGTGCCGGGGTGATGGAACCGAGTGTCGCCGACGCCATCGCTGCCGTTCTGCAGCACCCGGAGTGGCTGAGGCTGCCGGGACGGACAGTGGCTGTGCTCGGCGCCGGGGCCGAGATGGGCCCTCTGGTCCCGCTGCTGCGCTGGGGGGCCAGAGTCGCGGCGGTCGACCTGCCCCGCCCGGCGATCTGGACTCGGGTCCTCGACGAGGCTCGCCGACGCGCCGGTCGGCTGCTGGTGCCGATCCAGGATGGCGGCGACGAAGCGACGCCGACCACCGCCGGTGTCGATCTGCTCGCCGAGGCGCCGACCATCGCTGCCTGGCTGGCCGAGGTCGGTGCGGGGACGCAGCTGGTGCTGGGCAACTACGTGTACGCCGACGGCGCCACGAACGTACGGGTGGCGACAGCGGTGGACGTCCTGAGCACCCAGTTGCTGCACGAGCGCCCCGACACGGCCCTCGCGTTCCTCGCCACCCCCACCGACGTGTTCGCCGTGCCGGCCGACGCGGTCCGCGCGGCGAACGACGCCTACGAGCATCGATCGAGGACCGCCAAGATCCTGGGGCGGCCGCTGCGGACGCTCAGCGGCGGCCGGTTGCTCCGCCGGGCGTACGTTGCCGGGGCGGATCCGGGCATCAACGACAGCCTGATCCCGCAACAGGGTCCCAACTACGCGCTGGCCAAGCGCCTGCAGCGCTGGCGGGCGACCTCCGCCCGCCATGCCGGCGCTCTGGTCTCGCTGAACGTCGCCCCGCCGACCCGGACCCGCTCGGTGGTCAAGAACCGGGCGCTCGCGGCCGCGTACGCGGGTGCGCACCGGTTCGGTGTCGAGGTGTTCGAACCCGCCACCTCGAACGTGTTGATGGCCGCGCTGCTGGTGCACGATCTGCACACCGGGGGCGGTCCGAGCCACCCGCAGCCGTGGCAGGACGAGGCGTACGCCGCTGTCCACGGTGGGTTGTGGCGCACGGCTCACGCCCCGCGCAGCATCCTCGGGATGGCGGCTCTGTTCGGTTGGGGCGCCGCTCGGCGCTGAGCTCCACAAGTGGAGGGACCTGTCCGCGATGACCGAGTGGAGATCATCCGGTCTCGACCGGCCGCGACGATTCCGTTCTGGGCGGCCGGGCATAGTAGAGTTCCCCCTCGTGGCCGGGCCCGTCCGGACGGCTGCAGCGGGCTGTGGCGCAGCTTGGTAGCGCACGTGACTGGGGGTCACGGGGTCGCAGGTTCAAATCCTGTCAGCCCGACCGAAAAACCGCCTCTGACCTGCGGAAACGCAGGTCAGAGGCGGTTTCGATTTTGACGTGGATCCCCAGAATGGTTGTTTACTAGACGTAAACGATTTCGAGGCCTACGGATCCGAGCGCGCGTCGTCGCTCTCAGCGAGCCGCTCGAGGAGCTCGGAGAGGTCGGCTGAAACCGGAGGCTTTGCGATGTAGTGGTCCCGGGTCACCTGGCTTGAGGAGTGTCCGAGCTGGCGCGAGGCGAGCTCGGACGTAGTCGCCTCGGAGATCAGCGTCGCGACCGTCTTGCGGAAGGTGTGGGGCGTCACCCACTCATAGCCTGTGTCCTGCCGGATCTGCCGCCACCGACGTTCGATGTTGACGACCTGGTGCCAGGTGCCGTTGCGGGTTGCGAAGACGGCGTCGTTCTCGTTGGGTGTCGCGAACTCCCGGCGCACGCGCAGCAGCTCGGTGGCGAACCGGGGCAGGACTACGGTTCGCCGGCTGGCGTCGGACTTCGGCGTGGGCTTCCGATAGGTGCCCTTCCCTGTTTCGGTCTTGATCGTGCCCGACACCGTGAGCACCGGCAGGTCACCATCGAGGTCCAGGTCGCTCCAGCGCAAGGCGAGCACCTCGCCGATGCGGCAGCCGGTGGCGAGCATCAGGTCGATTATGTCGGCCATGTCGCCGGTGGCCTTCGGTCCGGGGCGGTCCGAGTTGACCCACCGGCGTACAGCGGCGCGGATCTCGACCAGGTCCTCTACCCGAAGCGCCTTGGTCTCCTGCTTCGGTCGGTGAACTCGGCTCGTCCCGCGGGCCGGGTTGGTCGGGATCGCATCGTGTCGGACCGCGAGGTCGAGCATGGCCCCGAGGACGACCTTGGCCTTGCGTTGCCGGTTCACGCTCTGATCGCGCAACCTCAGCAGGAGCCGGTCGAGCCGCCCCGTGGTGGCCTCGCGGAGCTTCAGTCCACCGACACTGGGTAGGACCAGGTTGTCCAGCACCCGGCGGTACTCGTTGATAGTGGTCTGCTCGATCCGTCCTTCGGCCTCGAGACCGCTGATCCATTCGGTGGCGAGGTCGATCAGCCGGGTCTCTGCGGTGAGGAGCTCACCTGCTGGCGCGGTGCGCGTGCCCAGGACGTCTCGAAGCGCTCGCTCCGCAGCGGCCTTGCTCGGACCAGTCGCGGTGACGCGGCGCGTGTTGCCGTCGGTGTCACGGAACCGAGTCAGGGCTCGATAGTTGCCGTCGCGGATCTTCTCGGTGGTGATGGTCCCCCAGGTACCGAGGGGGAGTGGTGGCCTGGCCATGGGCTACTCGCCCTCTGCGGGCTCGAGGTGCTCGACGATCCAGGCGTCGAGGTCCGCGCGGCGGTAGCGCAGGCAACCGCCCATCTTCACGGCGCGTGGTCCGAACCCGACCCGGCGTGTCCGCCAGGTGTAGATCGTCGCCTTCGGGATGGCGAGGTAGGCCGCAGCCTCGTCGATGGTCAGGATCATGCTCACTTGGTTGGTGTCGACGGTGGTACTCATCGTGTGCTCCTTCGTGGTCACGAGGACAGGTTTGCCCTCGTAACAGAAGGTGTGCAGCCCTCACCGCGCGGCCTGTGGAGAATCGACCCCTAATCGAGCTTCTGGAGCGATCGCCGATGCATCGCCGGGCGAACGGTCTCCTTGACCCCGACCGGCGAGACCTCGCGTGGAGCATCTGCCGCTCCGTTACGTCGGTTGTCGGGTTGCGATCGCGCTTGCTGTGTTTTGCGCTCTTAGCCAGAGGATTAGGGTTCAAATCCCTGGTTCTGGTCGACTCGGACGGTGTCGATGGCGTCCATGACTTGGCTGTCCCTCGCCGCGAACCGAACCGCGGGGAGTAGGAACTGAAACCGGATCTTGATGTCCGGCACCGGGAACTGCCCGGGGCGGTGCGACCTCGGAGATGTAGAGAGCGCCACGAACGAGCGGTCTCCTAACCAACCCTGCCATCACCGGGGCGGCGGTCGTCCACCGACCGGGGCAATCCCGCCGCTCCCGTCCCGCGTTACCGATCGTCGTCGTGCTGACCGATGTTTAGCTTTCCCTTGATCCGCTCGACTCCCTCAGAGGCGACCGCTTTGGCCGAATCGCGGACGACGTCCACCTCGTCGGGGTCTCCATGTAGCAGCGCCTTGGCGGTGTTCTTGGCGAATTCCATCGAGATCTTCGGCGGCAACGGCGGCACGTTCTTGCTGGTGTATGCGTCGATCAGGGTCACTCCTTGATGCGCAAACGCCGCATCCCAAGCCGCTGCGACATCGTCGTCGCTCTTGACTTGGATCCCTTTGAAACCCAACAGTTCCGCCCAACCGGCGTAGTCCACCGACTCCACGTCCTGGGAGACAGACCACACAGGGTTGGCGTCTTCAGTGCGCATCTCCCACGACACCTGGGTGAGGTCGTTGTTGTGCAGCACCATGACGATGAACTGTGGGTTGTCCCACTTACTCAGGTACTTCTTGACCGTGATGAGCTCGTTCATCCCGAGCATCTGGAAGGCGCCGTCACCAATGGTGCAGACGACGCAACGGTCAGAGTGGGCGAACTTCGCCGCCGTCGCATAGGGCATCGCGGCCGCCATGCTCGCCAACCGGCCAGACAGGTCACCCATCATGCCGTCGCGCAGGCGGACATGGTGCCCGTACCAGTCGGCTGTGGACCCGGCGTCGCAGGTGACGATCGCCTTGGCCGGCAGCCGCTGATTCAGCTCGTGGTAGACGCGCCGCGGGTTGACGCCGTCGGAGTAGGTGAGCATCGCCTGGGCCTGCATCTCGTTCTCCCATTCGACCATGCCCTTGGCGACGCCTTCCTGCCACGATAGGTCGGTCTTCTGCTGCAGGTGAGGGATCAGCGCGAGCAGCGTCTGCTTGACGTCACCCCAGATGTTCAGCTCGGTCGGGTAGCGCAGGCCCATCTGCTCCGGTTTGAGATCGACCTGGATCGCGCGCGCTTGGCCGGTCTCGGGCAAGAACTGGGAGTAGGGGTAGTTGGTGCCGAGCAGCAGCAGGGTGTCGCAGTCCTTCATCTGGTGGTGGCTGGGCCGGGTGCCGAGCAAGCCGAGTTGCTGGGTGTGGAACGACACGTCTGAGGGAACGACCTGCTTGGCCCGCAACGCGGTGATTATGCCGGCGCCGCACAGTTTCGCCGCAGCCAGCACCTCGTCGGTGGCGCCGTTCGATCCGTGTCCGACCAAGAACGTGACCTTGTTCCCCGCGTTGATGATCTCGGCGGCCTTCTCGATCTCGGCTTGGGGTGGAACGATCGAGATCGAGGGTGCCACCGAACTGGAGCGCGATACGCCGTTCGCCGGTTTCAGCTTTGGCATGTCCATTCCCTGTACGTCGTGCGGGAGCACGATGACGGCAGGACCTAGGCGTACCAACGCCGTTCGGAACGCAGTGTCGACGACGGCCTGAGCCTGCTGCGGAGTCACGATCGTCTGCACGTAGACGGCCACGTCTTGCATCGTCCGCTCGAGGTTGTCTTCCTGCTGCTCGAACGTGCCCAACGAGCTGATGGCCTGTTGGCCGACGATCGCGACGACGGGCTGGTTGTCGCTCTTCGCGTCGTACAACCCGTTGAGCATGTGGAAGGCGCCAGGGGAGGAGGTGGCGACGCAGACACCGACCTCGCCGGTGAACTTGGCGTGCGCCGTGGCCATCAGCGAGCAGATCTCTTCGTGCGTCGGACGGATGTAATCCAGGCCGTCGCCTTCGCGTTGAGCTGCGCCGAGGGCGCCGTCGAACTCTCCGATGCCATCACCGGGGAATGCGAAGACCCGAGTCACACCCCACTCACGGATCCGTTGAATGATGAAATCGCTGACATTGGCCATGACACTTCTCCTGTTGTCGGTGTGCCGTTCTATCTGATAGTTGCTTTGACGCAGATGATTGAGTCGCTTCGTGGGTTCAGACCGTTGGCCCCTGGCCACTGTTAGGCGACGCGGTAGCGCTCGGCGTCCGCGACTCGGAGGGTCAGGCCGTTGCCGGGCGCTTCGTCATTGGGGGTGATGGTCCCTCCGGTCGGGTCGAGGGTGCCGTCGAAGAACATCGACTCGATGCGGACGTGGTCGTGGAACCACTCGAGGTGACGCAGGTTGGGGGTAGCGGCGGCGACGTGGGCATGCAGGTGCGGTCCGCAGTGGCCCGATATTTGCAGGCCGAAGGATGCCGCTAGAGCCGCGACCCGGATGAACTCGGTGATGCCGCCGCAGCGCGAGACGTCGGCCTGGAGGCAGTCGACAGCGCCGGCTGCGCACATCCGGCGGAAGTAGAAGAGGTCGTAGCCGTACTCCCCGGCGGTGACGTCGGCGGTGACGGCGTCGCGTACCTCGCGCAGGCCCTCGAGGTGATCAGAGGAGACCGGCTCCTCGAACCAGCGCACGTCCAGGTCGGCCGCGGCTGCCATCACCCGGATCGCCTGTTTGCGGGTGTAGCCCCCGTTGGCGTCGACGAACAGTTCGGTGTCGTCTCCGATCACGGCGCGGGCCTGTGCCATGCGATCGAGGTCGCGTTCGGTCTCGGTGCCCCAGGACTGCCCGATCTTGATCTTGACCCGGGGGATCTGCTCCTCGATCGCCCATTTGGTCAGTTGCTCGCGCAACTGACGGGCGTCGTACGTCGTGAAGCCGCCGCTGCCGTAGACCGGCACCTTGATGCTGACGGCGCCGAGGAGGTGGTGCAGGGGGAGGTCGAGCAGCCGGGCCTTGAGGTCCCACAAGGCCACGTCGACTGCGGCGATGGCATACCCGGCGATGCCGGGGCGGCCCGCGTTGCGCACCGCTTTGATCATGGCCTGAGAGGATCCGGGGATATCCATCGCGCTGCGTCCTTGCACCAGGCCGGCAAGCTTGTCGCTGATCACGGTCGCGCAGGCGGTGGGGCCGTAGGTCCACCCGATGCCCTCGATGTCGCCGGATCGGGCTCGGACCAGGACCATGGTGGTGGAGTCCCAGCTGATCGTGCCGTCGGCCTCTGGCGCATCGGTGGGCACGGTGTAGGCGCTGACCTCGATGCTGTCGATCCTGGCGCCGGTCACGGCGTTGGTGCTGGTGTCGCTCATGCGGACTCCTTGACGGTTGGCTCGTCGCTGGTAAAGAGGGTGTCCTGGACCTGCTCCAAGCTTCGGTCCTTGGTCTCGGGGACCTTGGCGAGGAAGAAGGCGAACGCCACCACCGCGATTCCGGCGTAGAGGAAGAAGGTGCCCTGTCGGGTGATCAGGCTGCCGAGAGTGAGGAAGGTGGCGGCGACCAGGAAGTTGGCGGCCCAGTTGGCCAACGTGGACACCGACATGGCCTTGCTGCGGATCCCGACGGGGAAGATCTCGGAGATCATCAGCCAAAACACCGGTCCCAGACCCACCGCGAACGAGGCGATGTAGATGAGCAGTGCGACCAGGGCGAGGTAGCCGGCCTGATGCTGGAGGGTGGCGCTGGAAAAGTAGACGCCCAGCAGCAGCAGCGACAGGACCGTGCCGACGGTGCCGGTAAGGAGCAGCTTGCGTCGGCCGACCCGGTCCAGCAGCAGCACGGCGACAATCGTGAACACGACGTTGGTGATGCCGACGAAGACGGTTTGGGTGATCGAGCTGCTGTTCGTCAGCCCGGTGTCGGCCAGAATGGTGGGCGCGTAGTAGATGACAGTGTTGATGCCGACGAACTGCTGGAACAGCGCCAGGCCGAGACCGATGGTCATCAATCGACGAATCTTCGGTGCGAGCAGGTCACGAACCCGCGAGGCCCCCTCCTCCTTGCTCGCTTCGGTGA
>CAWCDP010000006.1:0-9656 GCA_963794405.1 uncultured Actinomycetota bacterium | reverse complement strand
GCGAGTACGCCAGGCATGACGGGCGAGGTCGCGTCGTATGCTGGTGATCGGCGATGGTGTCCGCCGGAGGTAGCCCTGAGGTCCTCGAACCGCCACGATGGCTGATGACTCCTGAGACGAGCCGGTCACGACGTCTTGAGGAGACCACGATGAGGACCTTCGATCACTCTCGACGCGTGGGCCCGACTGCTCTGGGCCACGTGTTCCCAATCCGTCACTGATGGACCGCGCTGCATGCCGATGGTCGATTGCGTGGCCGCTCGGATCCGCTCATTGACCCGGCGATCCGGACAGGCGATCGGCGCTGTGGCCCGGCGGCCGTTGCCCGTCGTCGGCGTTGCATCGTCTCGGGAGGAGAGGCGCCATGACTGAGCGAACGATCGTGGTGGGTGTGACAGCTCACCAGCCGGACCGGGTGGTCCGCGAGGCAGCCCGGTTCGCCCGCGTCTTCGACGCCTCCCTGGTGTGTGCGCACGTCGATCCGGGCGCCTACGTGGTGGAGGAGTATCCCGACGGGTCGATCAACAGCCGACCGATCGATCCCGACGGGGTGGAGTGGGACGGTCCCGTGTTCGCCGCGGAGCTGGCCGGGCGGATCGAGGGGGTGGCACAGGAGGAGGCGGTGACCGTGAGGTTCATCGAGCTGGCCGGTGACATCGCGCACGCGCTCGGCCGGCTGGCCGAGGTGCTGGGGTCGGAGCTGATCGTCGTCGGCAGCCGCCGCGGCGGCCTGCGTTCGAGCATGCACGAGTTCTTCGGCGGATCGGTGGCGGCTCACCTGGCTCATCGGCAGCCGCGCCCACTGGTCGTCATCCCGCTGAGCCCCGCCGCCGAAGGGCCTCTTCCCTGGGAGCAGCCCTGATGGCGAGAGGGTCTTCTCGTCCCGTGGAGAGTTCCTCCGAGCGCGACGACGCCGCGGTCACGCAGGCCCGGCCCGCGCACCAGTCGGTCGCCAACATCGCACTCGTGGCTGTCGGCGGCGCGGTCGGGACCGGGCTGCGGTTCGGGCTCTCGCTCTTGGTGCCGTTACAGCACGGTCTTCCGGTGGCGATCTTCGTCGTCAACGTCATCGGCGCCTTCGTGCTCGGGCTGCTGCTGGAGCTCCTGGCCGACACCGGACTCGACATCGGGTGGAGCCGGAGGATCCGACTCGGTGTCGGCACCGGGCTGCTGGGGGGCTTCACCACCTACAGTGCGTTGGCCGCCGACACGGTCACTCTCGGCTTTCTGCACCCGGGGTTGGCCGCAGGTTACGGGCTGGGCACGGTCGTTCTGGGCGGCCTGGCGTCGACGGCCGGCATCGCCCTGTCCCGGCACTGGCTGAGGCCGGCGCTGACCACGTGGCGGTGCGGGTCGTGATCGCACTGCAGATCGTGGCTGTGTGCCTGGCCGGCGGGGCGGGCGCCGCCATCCGCTTCGTCGTCGACGGAACGATCCGGCACCACACCTCGGGGACCCACCCTTGGGCGACCATGATCATCAACGTGACCGGGTCACTGATCCTGGGCCTGGTCACCGGACTTGTCTTGAGTGGCCTGGTAGCGCACAGCTGGCAGCTGGTGATCGGGACCGGGTTGCTGGGCGGCTACACGACGTTCAGCACCGCCAGCGTGGAAACCGTCCGGTTGCTGGAAGACCGACGATGGCGGGCGGCGGCGGTCAACGGGCCGGGGATGCTCGTGCTCTGCGTGGCGGCCGCGGCCGGCGGATACGCCCTCGGGCTCTGGCTGTGACCGGCCAGCGCGGCGGTGAGAGAACGGACACTGGTGGGTGTCCGGTCTCAGACAACCTGTCACTGCGCTGAGCGTGGGCTGACATCTCCCTTGTGGCTGCTGGAGCTGGCGTGACAGCGTGACGAATTCTGTCGCACTCACGTTGTCAGTAGCCGGATTCAGTTTCACGCATCCCACCAGTAGCCAGATCATGACCGCGCCCTTCACGGCAACATGCGGCGTACGAGACGATCCGCGACATCGCGGCGACGCTGGAGGATCTCGGCGTCGACGTACTTTTCAACTGGGACCACTCCTTCGGCAGCTCAGCCGCCGTCACCGCACCCTGTCCGCCGCGGCGTGGATGCGCACCTTGAACACGCTTGTCTCCCGCCTCAGTCAGTACGGGCATCGGGCGTCCTGTCCGTTTCCCAGGCTCTTCAGGACTGGCCGAGCTGTCGTCACCAGTGTGCTGCGGCGCGCGACTGCAATGGCCCGTCGGACCGTAGAGTCCGCTCATGGAGATTCAGCTCCTGGTGGCGGTGCTGCTCGCGATCGGGTTCGCCGTCACCAACGGGCTGCACGATGCGTCCAATGCGATTGCGACGTTGGTGGCCACGAGGGCAGCCAGACCCTCCCAGGCCATCGTTCTCGCGTCTGTGTTCAACCTCCTCGGCCCGCTGTTCCTCGGGGCGGCCGTCGCCGACACGATGGGGAGCATCGTCACCGTCGCGCCCGATTCGATGATCCAGGTGGTTGGCGCGGGGCTGGCTGCCGCAGTGACTTGGAACCTTGTCACATGGCGGCTTGGTCTGCCGTCCAGTTCGGGCCACGCCCTGGTCGGAGGCCTGGTGGGCCCGGCTTTGGTGGAGGGGGGAGTCGGGGCGGTCAACTGGGGCGGGATCGCGCACGGGCGGCCGGTCGGGGTTTTCGGGATCTTGATCGCGCTCGCTGTGTCCCCGGTCCTCGGCGGGCTCGCCGCGCTGGTGCTGATCCGGGCGGGCCGCGCCCTGGGGCGTCGTGCGACGCGGCGCTGGCACGTGCCGGTGAGGGCGGGGGAGTGGGGCATGTCGGCGGCGCTGGCGTTCACGCACGGTGCGAACGATGCCCAGAAGTCGATCGGTGTGATGGCGGCGGTTCTCCTCGCGGCCGGCCAGGTCGACTCGCTCACGGCACCGCTGTGGACGAAGGTCGTGTGTGCAACGGCGTTGACCCTCGGTACGGCGATCGGGGGATGGCGCATCATCGCCACGGTGGGCCGTCACATCTACCGCATCCGCCCCGAGGAGGGACTCGTGAGCCAGTCGGCGTCGGCCGGTGTGATCTTTGGATCCTCACTGCTGGGAGCCCCGGTGTCCACCACCCAGGTGGTCGCGTCATCGGTCGTGGGGATCGGCCTCGGCCGGCGCCGCTGGCATCATGTGCACTGGGTGGTCGTCCGCAACATGGGTCTGGCGTGGGTGATCACGGTGCCCGCTCGGCCGTTCTCGGTGTCATCGCCCTCGAGCTCTGGAGGCTCCTCCCATGACCCGTCACCGCTGGTTCCTGCCGGACACACCGGATGTGCTCGGGATGCTGCGTGATCAGATGGCGATCACGATCGAGGGCGTGGACGGGTTCTCGCGTTGGGCCGCCGGTGACACCTCGGCAGCTGAAGCGGTGAACGGCGCCGGGCGGCGAGGTGACGCCGCCAAGCGCGAGCTCCTGAGCATGATCCGTGATGCGTTCCTCACCCCCATAGAGCCAGAGGACCTCTTCGCGCTGTCGCGCGGAATCGACCGCATCCTCAACCTCGTCACCGAGGTGGTGAAGGAGTCCGAAGCCATGACCACCCCGCCCGACGAGTGCATGGCCGGTATGGCCGCCCTGCTCGGCAAAGCGCTGCGCCACCTCGATCACGCGTTGTCGAAGCTCGGCAACGACGGCGACCTCGCGACGGCGTCGGCGGACGCCGCAGTCGCAGCACAGCAGGAGCTCGAGGTGGCGTACTACGGCGGGATGGCAGAGCTTCTCGGTGTCGACGACCGTACTGAGCGAATCGCGCGGCGCGAGTTGTACCGCCGTTGCTCGCGGATCGGTGAAGCTGTCGTCGATGTCGCAGAACGCGTCGTCTATGCCGTCGTCAAGGAACAGTGAATGCCACAACCAGAGGCCGGCCGCCAACGGATGCCGGCCTCACCCCACAGGATTCAGCACCGGCACGCGGGCCGCGCGCGGACCGACCAGGAGACTGCTCGGCACTCCGACGGTGGCGAGCACGGCCAACTGAGCCCCCGCCGGCCAGTCGGTGAGCTGCAGCAGTACGGCCATCGCGACCACCACCGGCGGGGACTTCCGTGACTGGGCGGCCATCGACTCCTGGGCCGACGAGATCGCCATCGAACTACGGTCCATTCCAGCCTGAGTGATCAGTCAGCATGTGCGGCACTCGGTGCGGCTTGAAGGGCGGCGTCCGCTGTCTTCAGAG
Organism: uncultured Actinomycetota bacterium; assembly: GCA_963794405.1. Lineage (GTDB taxonomy): Bacteria > Actinomycetota > Actinomycetes > Propionibacteriales > Propionibacteriaceae > Microlunatus. The sequence continues at coordinate 5,477 of CAWCDP010000006.1, read as the reverse complement.
GACCCGAGCTTCACACCTGAGCGGTAGCACCCTGAGGCTCGATGGACGGGACCACGGCCTGGCCCTCGTCCGTGCCGATTCTGTTTCGGTCGAGCGTGTCTCGGCCGCCGACGAGCATCAGGGGGCACCGAGCAGCGCGCATGATCTTGGTGGCCGGGCTGGTCCCCTGCCGAGCACCAGAGGGACAGCCTGGAGTGCCGCAGTCGATCACGAGCAGATCCGCCCCGCGGGACAGGGCCAGCACCTGGGCGCTCGGGTCGCCAGACCCGTGCGCGACGAGCGGCACAAGACCCGGGCGGTGGCTGTACAAGGTCCTGAGTGCCGCCGCCAGACCTTCCGTCGGCCCGGAGCCGCGAGGCCGACATGCGTCGTCGACGATCGTGAGCGGTACGCCGTGCAGCAGCGCTTCGTCAGCCGCAAGGTCGAGCGTGCCGTCGTCGCCACCGCTGGCGTGGCAGCTCACGACGACCCCTCGACCCGAGGTGGTCTCCACGTGCTCTTGGGGCGAGACCAGCACGATCGGGCAGCCGGCACCGACCGCCAACCGACTTTCGATGGTGCCGAGTGTCTCGCGTACCGCAGGCGGCCGCAGTCGTGCGCGCCTGAGGACGAGCATGGCGGCCCTGTGGCTCATCCGGATCAGCTCATCGCCGACGTCCTGCATGTCGCCGCGCACCAGATGCGTCGAAAGGGGCACCGCCTGCGGCGACGACGCGACGGCCCAGGCGCTACGGGCGAGCAGCCGCTCAAGATGGGAGAAGTGAGCGAACGCGCCTTCCTTGCCGTCGAGCGGCTCGACGTGGGTGATGATCAGCCCGGTGCGTCGAAGCAAGGCCTCGCTCGCCGCCCACCGCAGTGCCCACCTCGAGGCGGGCGAGCCGTCGACGCCGACGACGATGAGACCCTCAGATCGCGGCGCAGTCATGCTTCACTGTGGTCGTCAACAGAGCACGGCCGCCACGGTCGTCGGTCGGGTTGCGGTCGGGACCTTTGGTCAGCAAGCCGGGCAGAACAGCTGGATCGACGAGCTCACCCGTCAGGTGACCACCCGCGTACGCGGCCTGAACCGAGACCAGCGAAGCCCTACCGATTCGGCCACGGCCAGGGCAGGCGACCTCGACCACCCGTGGCGTCTTTGTGACAGGGCGGTCACGATCTTGCGGATCGTGACCGGAACCTGTCCTGAAGCGGCCGCTTCTGAGGATTGCGTCTCTTTAACCTGTGCTGCTGGGTGAGCTGATTGCCACCCGGCGGCCAGTCGCCGCCGGTATCGCAGGCAGCCGGTGACATGGCTCGGATCGGAGTCGCCGGTCGCGACGGGTATGGCGTTCGGTCGCGTGGCGCTTCAGGGGGCTGGCTTACCGGCCGGCACCGGCGTAGAGTCGAACATGCTGCTGAGCAGCCGGTTCGGGCAGTGAGGCCGCCGCGTACATTGGCCCACGCCTCGCCGAGGTCATCGCCGCCCGGGACTTTCTGCACTGCCTTCCAGGCGGGTTCTCATGACCACAACCACCACTTTTTCATTCCTCTCCGGAGTCGACACCGAGATCTCCGGGGTACTGCAAGACGCCCTCGTCGAGGCACTCGTCGTCCCGCCCGATCCGTGTGCGCGCTCCGCCGTCATCTGCACTTTGATCCAGGAGATGTGCTCCATCGTGGATTGCCTGCGTGGCGATGAAACGGTTGAAGGTCGCGCCACCGAGCAGGAGCTGACGAGCATCCGACAGGTGGCCGACGCCGCCCGCGACCACCAATTCCGGACGATCTCCCGCAAGCCGCCGGCGGGGATGTGGTCCCGATGAGCTGGCATCACTATGCAGCCTGCCAGGGCAAGAACGCTGAGATGTTCTTCCTACAAGGACATGGTCGCGGTCGTGTTCGGGACCGCGTTCGCCCAGCCCGACCCCGCCGCCGCATCGACTGTGGATCAGGCTGCGGTGTGGACGGACAGGTCGGGCATGAGCCGACGGTTTCGTTGTCTGCCAGCGCAGCCGACGCTGGGTGTGGCGGCGTCCGGCACGCTGCTCGTGCACCGCTTCGATCAGGTCAGACGGAACGGTGGGTAGCGGTCGGTGATCAGCAGAGTCGAGTAGGCACTGACCCGGAGCGCCCAACGGCTGACGCCGACGACATAGTCGAACAGTGGGCGTGGGTAGCGTCCGGTGAACAAGATCGCGAACCAGGCGATGACGATCACGACGACGGCGCCGATGGCGAGCAATGCGAGCACGATGATGTGGGGGATCACCAGCAGCCACTTGACCAGCGGCAGCCAGCGATTCAGATCGGTGCGCGCGTCGGGGTAGTCCAGGTCCAGATGAACGGACTGTTCCTCGACCGTTGATGGGTATCGGTCGGTTAGCAGTGCAGCGAAGGCGCCGATCCGAGCGAGGAAGCGGTTGAGCTGCAGTGCGAAGTCGAACCACCACTGTGGGTATCGCTGTCGGAACAGGATCATCAGCAGCGTGGCCACGAAGAGCGCGCCCGCGATGCCTCCCCCCGTGTGGGTCGCTTTGCTGACGATCTGACCGGACTCGGTGACGACTGTCACTGTGGAGACCGCGGTCGCGGACACGATGTTGGCCAGGATGGCGATCGGAATGATCACGACGATGCGGAACGCGGTCGTCACCCGGTTCAGCGATTCGGGGTAGTCGATATCGAGGCGGGCGGGATAGCTCTGGGTCGAATTGGTCTGTTCTGGAGCGGTCATCGGGCTCTCCCTTAATTCGGTGCCATCACCCCAGGATGGGCCCGACACGCTGGCGTCCACCCGGGCCGAACGGCCGTCATCTCCAGGACCAACGTAGTGGGAAAGCGGGGACTCTCGTCCAGCGTGCACCCGGCCCCTTGCGATCTCTTGCTACCGGGTTACGTTCAGCTCAGCATGCGCGGTCACTACAGGAGGAGTAGGGCCAGGTCACCTCAATCAGAGTTGACCTCTTGGATCGCAGCAACGCGTCCCGGTCGTCTGGAACGCCGCCGTGGAGGAACCTGGCGCCAGGGAGCCATCGCTCACCGTCATTCGGGACCAACGTCCCTGGTGGGCGTGCTCGCGACGAGACACAGTGACGAGAAACCGAGCAGAAGAGAGGGTGCTGTGGACGTCAACGTCATGATCCGTACGGCAGAGGCGCTGGTAGCGCCGGGAAAGGGCATCCTCGCCGCCGACGAGAGCACACCGACCATGGCGAAGCGCCTGGCGGGAATCGGACTCGAGTCGACTGAGCAGCTGCGCCGTGCGTACCGGCAGATCCTCTTCACGACCGAGCGGCTCGGCGAATCAATCAGCGGAGTGATCTTGTTCGACGAGACCATCCGACAGCGGGCCGACGACGGCACTACGCTCGCCGAGCTGCTCCATCGTCAGGGAATCATCCCTGGCATCAAGGTGGACGGTGGCACGAAGCCGCTGGCGGGCTGCCCCGGCGAAGTAGTCACCGAAGGGCTCGACGGGCTCCGTGGCCGGCTGGAAGAGTACGCATCCCTCGGAGCACGCTTCGCCAAGTGGCGGGCGGTCATCCACATCGGCGACTCGCTACCGACCACCGCCTGCATCGAGGCAAATGCTCACGCGCTCGCGCGCTATGCAGCCCTCGCGCAGGAGGCCGGACTGACCCCCATCGTCGAACCCGAGGTGCTGATGGAGGGAACACATCGTCTCGAGCGGTGCGAGGAAGTCAGCGCGGCGACTCTGCGTGCGGTGTACCAGCAGCTCAGCCGTTACGGTGTGGTTCTCGAGGCCAGCCTGCTCAAACCGAGCATGATCCTGTCGGGAGCTGACTGCCCCGACCAGGCCGGCGATGACGAGATCGCCGAGGCCACGATCAGGGTCATGCGCCAGACGGTGCCCGCAGCGGTGCCCGGACTCGTCTTCCTGTCCGGCGGACAGACAGACGAGCAGGCGACCGCGCGCCTGGACGCGCTGAACAGGCGGGGACAGCAACCGTGGCAGCTGAGCTTCTCCTTCGGCCGTGCGCTGCAGGCGCCCGTGCTGCGTGCCTGGGCGGGAGATGCCGGCAACGTCGGGGCCGCGCAGGCCGCACTTCTTCATCGGGCCGAACTGAACGCTGCCGCCCGCGGCGGTTCCTACCACCCCGAGATGGAGACCTTCGGACTCGGTCGGAGGGAGTCTGCGACTGTGTCGTAGGCCGCGCTCGCCCGTCTGGTCGGGGGCGGCCCTGATCTGACAGTCGCCCGACTGCCTCGAATTGCGGGGGGGCGGCAGTCCACCGCATCGAGACGTACGTCGCTGGTCGCCCGGTTGCGGCAGTGACACGGAGAGTCTGAGGCTCGCGACGGCGACATTCTCGTCTGATCGAGAGCAGCGGGAAGGCGGTTTGTGATGCGGCCGCTGCGATTGTGCCCAAGGTGGCCGCGGGTGCGACCGGGGCGGTGATATCGGTCGAGGATGCGCGGCGCACAATGGGGTTTCCGTCCAATCAGAGTCGACGGGTTCCCTGGGCTGCATCAGAAGATCAGGGCACCCTTAGGGGCCTTTGAGGAGATTTGTGCCGGTCACCTCGTCGGGCATCGCCTACGACTGCTTGTCGCCCCACGGTGGGGTGCCGGTGTTGTTCCTCCACGCGGGGGTGGCGGATCGCCGGATGTGGGACCCGCAGTGGGAGGCGCTGTCCGCCACCTGGGATCTCGCCCGGCTGGACCTGCGTGGGTTCGGTTCCTCCGATCGTGCACCGGCTGGTCCGCTGTCGGCGGTGGAGGATGTGATGGCGACGATGGACGAGGCGGGATGGGGCGGGGTCCATCTGGTCGGGGCCTCCCTAGGGGCGGGGGTCGCGGTCGAGGTCGCGCTGACCGCCCCCGAGCGGGTCGTATCGCTGTGTCTGTGCCCACCCGGTGGCAGCCTGCTCGCGACCCGGACGGAGGATCTGGTGGCCTTCGCTCGGGAGGAGAACGCGGCGCTGGAGGCAGCCGATCTGGACGCGGCTGTCGAAGCGAATGTTCGCGCCTGGGTGGTCGGTCCCGGCCGGACCGAAACCGACGTCGACCCCGGCGTGGTTGCGGCGGTGCGACGGATGCAGCGACGGGCGTTTCAGATCGACGCGATCCTGGGTGATGTGGAGCGGGTCGAGATGACGCCGCCCGCCGTGGAACGGCTGGAAGAGATCACGGTGCCGACGCTCATCCTGCTCGGCGGGCACGACCTGGAGACGACCAAGGATGCCGCCGACCGCCTCACCGTGGGGATCCGACAGGCGCAGCGAATCGAGTGGCCGGATGCGGCACACCTACCGAGCTTGGAACATCCCGACCGGTTCACCGACCTCCTCCGTGGCTGGCTCGCCGCCCACACCGACCACGATCAGCCTTCTGAACACCTGTAGGCCTCACCTGGGGATCGCCAACGCGCGGCCCGTCGATGCGTTGTCCTCGTGTCGTTCCCTCCGGGCACGCGAGGGGTGCGGTTCGCTGCTCCGTGAAACCCAGCTTGCGGAGGTGGTGGCTTAGCGGAGCAG
>CAWCDP010000005.1:0-5200 GCA_963794405.1 uncultured Actinomycetota bacterium | reverse complement strand
TGCCTCCAGGTGATCAGAGCCGCCAGGTGCGCGGGGTCAGGTCACCGGAGGCGAGCTGTTCGGCCCGCAGGATCTGCACCCGGTAGGGCTCGAGCCTCAGCACGTGGAACCGTGGATGGTGGATCCCGGCGTCGCCGTAGCCGGACATGTCTCCCCAACCGGGAGGGTCCGGCGCGGCGAACAGGTCCCACACCTGCTGCCGTACGCCGTCGTCGGTGACCCAGCTCGCGACGCAGTCGATGGCCACAGTGTTCTGGGCAGGACTCCAGTAGAAGCACGCCAGATGGGGGTTCGTGGCCAGGTGCGCCGTCTTCACCGGTGTGCGATCGGTGACGGCCCAGCCCTCCGGCCGTCCGTCGACCACCCGGAAGATCGGATGCAGGACTCGGGACCGCGGCCGACCCGAACGATCGACCGTGGTCGCCGTGCAGTAGACGATCTCGCTGGTGAAGCGCAGGAAGTCGGCGCTCAGCGGCGTGAAGTCCATTCAGCCATCCTCGCTCGCCCGGGTCGCCGTCACCAGCAGGTACTCCCACTCCATCACGCCGTCGGTGAGGTGGCGATCGCCCAGGTCGGCGAGCGCAGCGTCCAGGGCGTCGATCTTGTCCGCGTCGCCGGCGATGAAGCGGTAGACGGCGATGGTCGGACCGTAGTTGATCTTGAAGAAGTCCCGGAACTCCGCCCCGGTCGAGAATCGTTCGACCCGCAGCGTCTGCTGCCGGGCCACGAGGTCGGTGACCCGGTCACCGAACAGGGCGCGGACGTGGTCGGCATGTCCCCACAGCGGTGCGGGTGAGGCACCGGGCGGAGGCGGCGGCGCGTACGGCTTCATGGTCGCGAACATCTGCCCTATGAAGCCCTCCGGGGTCCAGCTGAGCACCCCGATGGTGCCGCCCGGGCGACAGATGCGGATCAGCTCGTCGGCGGCTGCCTGGTGGTGCGGAGCGAACATCACCCCGATGCAGGAGAGCACCTTGTCGTGCTCGCCGTCATCGCAGGGCATGTGCTCGGCGTCCGCTGTGCGCCACTTGATCGTGAGCCCCTGGGCTTCGGACGCCTGCTGTCCGACAGCGAGGAGCTCCGGAGTGAGGTCGGTCGCCGTGACCGAGGCACCGCGTCGCGCGGCCGGCAGCGCTGAGGAGCCCGTCCCGGCCGCGACGTCGACGACTCTGTTGCCCGCCCGGACGCCCGCGGCCTCGACCAGCAGGCCACCGAGTGAGCCGACGATCTCGTCGGCCACGCGGGCGTAGTCGCCGCTGGCCCACATGGCAGCGTGCTTGGTCTTGAGGATCGCGTCGGCGCTCTCGGCCGTCTCGGTGATCGTCATGGTGGATCCCTCCCCGAATCGTTGGTGTCACCACGACGGTAGGGATCCGGAGGGGGCGGCCGCGTCGGTGCCGACGCGCAAGTCGCGGCGACTCGGGATCCGACGTGTCGGCTGACGCGTAGTCAGGACCGGGCGAGCAGCCGGGCGACCGCCGCGGTGCGGGCCGTCCGGCCCTGCAGGCCGAGCCTGCCGTACGCGTTCTGCAGGTGGCGTTCGACCGTACGGACCGACAGCACCAGCTCCGCCGCGATCTCGGTGTTGTCCAGACCGCGGGCCGCGAGGGTCAAGACGTCCAGCTCGCGGGCCGACAGCACGTCGGCGAGAGAAGCCGGATCGGGTACGGCTCCGGGATCGATCCGATCGTCGGCCAGGAACTCCGTGAGCTCACCGAGCAGCACCGGCCAGGCCGGCTCATCCGCCAGCACGATGTGGTTCTCACTCTCCAGAGCCACCAACCGGGCGCCCCGGAGATGAGCCGCCAGGTAGCGGCTGTGCTCGAAGCCGTTCATCTGGTCGTTTCGACTGTGCAGCACCAGGATCGGCAGATCGAGCTCGGGCAGTCGATGTCGGGAATCGGCGAGCTGGCGTTGCGACCGGGCCAGGATGGCCGTCTCGGCATCGGTCGCCATCCGCTGCAGCTCGTCCAGCCAGCGCATCTGAGCCTCGGTGGCGCCGGGGATCATCAAGCTGGTGAAGACGCGTCGGAACTCCGGTGTCGGGCGCTCCCACCCCACCCGGATCAGTGCCTGGAAGGCGTTGTCGAGCGCCTGTTCCTCCTCGGAGCTCGCTTCGCCGAGGGCAGCCGCATAGCTGCCGTAGAGCGCCAACCGGGTGACGCGCTCCGGATGGCGGCCGGCGTACTCCAGGGCCACCGGGCCACCCTGGGCCATGGCCAGCAGGGCGAAGCGATCGAGACCCGCGTCGTCGGCGACCGCCTCCAGGTCCGCGACACGCGCCGGCAGGCTGTGGTCGGTCACCCCGCGATCGGACAGGCCGTGGCCGCGTTCGTCGTACCGGATGACCGTGGCCACCCGGCCCAGCTCGACCAGGTAGTGCCGCCACACCGGGCTCTGCCAGTCGAACTGGAGGTGGCTCAGCCAGCAGGCGTCGATGAGCAGCGGGGGACCCGAACCGTGCACCGCGTACGCTATCCCGACGCCGTCGGCCGAATGGGCGAAGCGGATGTCCTGGACGCTCTCACCGCTGCCCCGGGCCATGTCAGCGATGGTAAGCCCGGGCGACCCGGAGCTCATGCAGATAGGACTTGGTGATGGTGCCACCGTGCTGATCGTCGATCAGTGCGCGGAGATCGCTGAGCAGCCCGTTCCGTCGCTCGGGGGTGAGGGCGCGGTGACCCGAGTAGGTCCGCAGCACGGCCAGGTAGTCGTCGGCGGTGTAGGTGATGTCGCGGACGTAGCGGCGGCGGACGGCCGGGCCGAACCGGGGGTCGGTGTCGATCTCGTCGACGACCGCCGGCACCTCCTCCGGGGCGAGGAACGGCTCGTCCGGGTCGGTGGCCGGATCCCAGTGCAGATAGCACTCCCGAGCCTGGGCGAAGAACTCCACGGTGCCGCCACGGACGTGGGCGGTCGCCACGGTGGCGAGGTGGCCGCCCGGTCGCAGCGCGGCGAGCACTCGGTCCGCTCGTACGGTGCGGTCGACCCAGTGCCAGGCCGTGAACGACGTCACCAGGTCAACCCCCTGCGAGAGGCTCAGCTCTTCGAATGCACCGGTGACCACCTGGACATCGGTTCCGCGGACGTTCTCCAGCAGCACGGCAGCCAGCTCCGGGCCGAGCTCGACAGCCACGATCTGGGCGCCGGTGGCCACCAGGCTCCGCGTTGCCTGACCCGTGCCCGGACCGATCTCGAGCACCGAAGACCCCGGTCCGAGGGCGGTGAGCTTGACCAGGTCGGCGAAGAGGGCGGCCGGGTAGCCCGGTCGCGCGCGGTCGTAGAGGCGAGCGTCCTCGTCGAAGATGCGACGCAGCTCGCCATCGGTCATCCGACCAGCATCGCGGATCTCGGCTATACCGGCTAGCCAGTCGATCGGTTCTACGGGCATGGATGCGCATCACACGTCGCGCCCAGCCGCTCCGATTCGGACGCCGGCCAAACTCGCCACATTGACGAGGACTGTTGCGCCCTGACGGGTCGCCGAGCGTGCCAGGCGGCGACGTCAACACGTCCACGCATGTCATGGGTCCCTGGCGCGCACAGCGGAAAGCCAACGAGGTAACGGAAAATTAGGTCTTGGTCTGGACGGAAACCAGACTCGGAAGCTACAATAGTATCGTATGTTCGATCAGTGGTTGGAGGAGTCGCTCGGGGATCCGGGTGCGCTGCTCAGCCTGGCTGCGGACAACCATGAGGGTGAGCGGCGGGCGGGGTGTCGCAAGCTGGTGCTGGCCGCAGCCTGGGCCGACTGCCACGGGGAGAGCGACGATCCCGATCAGCCGGCCACGCACGAGTCGTCGGTGCTGGTGGAGCGGTTCGTGCGGATGGGTCCGGTCGGGACCCCGTTGGTGGCCGAGACGTGTCCGTCGTCGCTGGCGTTGGCGCAGCAGTCGAGTGTGGTCGCGGCCCGGCTGGTGATCGGGGACGCATTGGCGATCCGGCACCGGCTGCCGCAGCTGTGGGTGCGGGTGCAGGCCGGGGAGGTGATGGCCTGGAAAGCCCGCGAGGTCGCCCGCCGCACCTCGGAGCTGTCGGTGGTGTCGGCGCGGGTGGTGGATCGGATCGTGACCGGGCAGGTCGAGCTGCTGGCCTGGGGTCGGTTCGAGAAGCTGCTCGATGCGACGTTGTTGCAGGTCGATGAGAAGACCTACCAGCAGCGGGCGGCGAAGGCGGCGGCGCAGCGGGATGTGCGGGCCACCCAGTCCGGTGACGGTCTGCGGACCCTGGTCGCCCGGGTCGACGCCGGTGATGCGACCGCATTCTTGGCGCTGGTGGAGCGGGTGGCCGAATGTCTGGCCGACGACGGCGATGAGGACCCGGTCGCGGTCCGCCGGTCGAAGGCGATCGGGATCATCGCCTACCAGGCCCGGCTGCGGGACCTCCTGGCCCGCCACGCCGACGCCCCCGACAGCCCGCCGACGCCGGAGGAGCGGGTAGCGGCGCATCAGGGCGACCCGAGCGATCCGTGGGCGGCGGACCTGCCGCCGGCGGGCTGGGAGACCGCCCGGCACGGCAACGTGCACCAACCCTGCTTCGACGACCTCGACGACGACTGCTGGACCAGCCAGTCCGGACCCACCGACGACGATGAGCCGTGGTCGGAGGAGTCGCCGGTCGACGACACCGACCTCGCCTGGCACGCCCAGCAACGTCACCCCGATGCCGATGCCGGTGATCGTGCTGGTGCTGGTGGTGAAGCCAGCATTGCCATGGCTGAGGGGGACCGGGCGTCCAGTACGAAAGCGGGGTGCCAGCCGACCTCAGCTTCTGAGGCCTCCGCGGTCGCCTTCCGGCGCCCTGCTGTCGGTTCCTCATTCGACCTCCGCCCGTTCACCACAGCCGAGGCGAGCAGCTGTGGGCCGCGGGTGGTGATCCACGTCCACCTGAGCGATCAGACCCTGATCGACCAGCACGGGGTGGTCCGCACCGAGCACGGGCCGGTCACCCTGGACCAGTTCCGACAGTGGCTGACCCAGGCCGACCCGACGATCACCATCCGCCCTGTCCTCGACCCGGCCGCCACCGCGCCGGTCGACGCGTACGAGATCCCCCAACGCCTGCGGCAGGCCATGACCGTCCGGCACCCGGGCTCGGTGTGGCCGTTCAGCCCGGCCACCACCATCGCCACCGGCGGCCGGCTCGACCTGGACCACACCATCCCCTACGCCCCGAACGGGCCACCCGGACAGACGTCGAT
>CAWCDP010000004.1:0-21488 GCA_963794405.1 uncultured Actinomycetota bacterium | reverse complement strand
ACCAGCTCGACGAACCAGGCGTGCACCCGGGGTCCCCACCCGACCTCGGGGTGGAACGCGGTGGCCAGCAGGTTTCCCTGCCGGACGGCGATGACGTTCTCGACCCGTCCGGCCGGGGAACCGCGACCAGCACCTCCACGTCCGGCCCGGACCCGCCCACCCCGGGCGCCCGGATGAACACCGCCCGGACCGCCCTCCCGGCAGCCAGCCCGCGACCAGGTCGGCCTCGAACGAGTCGATCTGCCGGCCGAACGCGTTGCGCCGGACGGTGATGTCCAGCCCGCCGAAGGTCTGCTGGTCGGCCGGGGCGTCGAGCAGCCTGGTCGGCCAGCAGGATCATCCCCGCGCAGGAGCCGTACGCCGGCAGACCCGGCCCGCAGCGCGGCCACCAGCGGCTCGCGCAGCCCGAAGATCGCGCGCCAGCTTGTCGATGGTGGTCGACTCCCCGCCGGGGAGCACGATGCCGGCCAGCCCGTCGAGCTCCGTCGGCCGACGCACCGGCCGGGCACCGCCCGCCGGCGGCCAGCGCGGCCGCGTGCTCGCGTACGTCCCCTTGCAGGGCAAGGACCCCGACGGTCCGGGCGGCGTCACCAGCCGCGCTCGGCGAGCCGGTGCGGCTGCGGGATCTCCTCCACGTTGATGCCGACCATCGCCTCACCCAGCCCGCGGGACACCTTGGCGATCACGTCGGGATCGTCGTAGAAGGTGGTGGCCTTGACGATCGCGGCCGCCCGCTCGGCCGGGTTGCCCGACTTGAAGATGCCCGAGCCGACGAAGACGCCCTCCGCGCCCAGCTGCATCATCATGGCCGCATCGGCCGGGGTCGCGATGCCGCCGGCGGTGAACAGCACCACCGGCAGCTTGCCCGGCTCGGCCACCTCGGCCACCAGGTCGTACGGCGCCTGCAGCTCCTTGGCCGCGACGTAGAGCTCGTCGGGCGACAGCGAGGTCAGCCGGCGGATCTGGTCCCGGATCTGGCGCATGTGGGTGGTCGCGTTGGAGACGTCACCGGTGCCGGCCTCGCCCTTGGAGCGGATCATGGCCGCACCCTCGGTGATCCGGCGCAGCGCCTCGCCCAGGTTGGTGGCGCCGCAGACGAACGGCACGGTGAACTGCCCACTTGTCGATGTGGTGGGCGTAGTCGGCCGGGGTCAGCACCTCGGACTCGTCCACGTAGTCCACGCCGAGGGACTGCAGCACCTGCGCCTCGACGAAGTGCCCGATCCGGGCCTTGGCCATCACCGGGATGGAGACCGCGGCGATGATGCCGTCGATCATGTCCGGATCGCTCATCCGGGACACGCCGCCCTGGGCCCGGATGTCGGCCGGCACCCGCTCCAGTGCCATCACCGCGACCGCGCCGGCGTCCTCGGCGATCTTGGCCTGGTCGGCGGTGACCACGTCCATGATCACGCCGCCCTTGAGCATCTCCGCCATCCCGCGCTTGACCCGCGAGGTCCCCGTCTGCTGTTCAGTCATCTCTCTCGTCGCCTCTCGATGCTCCGGCGCGGAATCTACCCCGGTTCAGCTAGCTGATGCCGCACTGTTCCAGCGCGACCAGCGCCAGCGCCCTAGAGGCGGTGAGCAGCTCGGCGACCGGCACGGACTCGTACGGACCGTGGGCCAGGCCGCGTCGCCCGGGCCGTAGTGCACCGTCGGGATCCCGCCGAGGTTGGTCATCAGGCGGAGGTCGCTGCCGTACGGGGTCCCCCAGGTGGCCTGGCGTCGCTCGGAGACCGCACCGTGCGCCCGCCGGACCACGTCCAGGATGCCCGCGTCGGCGTCGGTGCAGCCCGGGCACGAACTGACCGCCCCACCACGCCACGTCGACGGGGTGATCGCGCAACCACGGATCGTCCTCGCCGGCCGCCGCGACCGCGCTCGGTCAGCGCCCTGCCGGGCATCCGCCGGGTCCTCGCCGATGGCGACACCCAACCGTCCGTCGGCGGTGAGCACGTCGGGCACCGAGGAAGCCCACTCACCGGATCTGACCGCCCCCAGCTCGATCGGCAGCGGCAGCTCCCAGCGGGCCATCAGCGGGTGCTTGACCTCGTTGCGACGGGCTTCCAACCGCCTCAGCGCCGCGAACACGGGCACGAACTTCTCGATGGCGCTCACCCCGGACAGGCGTCGCGAGGCGTGCGCAGCCTGGCCCGTCACGGTGAGCCGGAACGTCAGCGCCCCGCTGGTGGCCGGCGCCAGGTCGAGCGACGTCGGCTCCGGGATGACGCAGGCGTCGGCCCGCCAGCCCCGCTGCAGCAGGGCGTATGTCCCCAGCCCGCCGTCCTCCTCCCCGATCACGGTGCCGAGCAGCAGGTCGCCGCAGAGCGGCCGTCAGCGCGGCGTAGGCCTTGACCACCCAAACGACGCGACCAGTCCGGCCTTCATGTCGCAGGTGCCGCGGCCGTGCACGTCGCCGCCGCGGATCGCGGCCCCGAAGGGCCCGCCTCGCCCCAGGTCCCGAGGTCGCCCGGCGGCACGACGTCGACGTGCGCGTTCAGCATCAGCGAGCGTCCAGATCCGTCGCCGTGACCGGGCAGCCGACCGACGGTCCCCCAGCCCTCCTGTCCGCTCGACCTCCACGCCCGGGAAGTCGTCGGCGGCCAGGGTCTCGGGCAGGGCGATCTGCCAGCTGTCCACCTCGAGGCCCAGGTCGGTCAGCCGCCGGGCGAGCACGTGCTGGATCTCGTTCTCCTCGGCGGTGCCGGAGACGCTCGGGATCCGGACCAGGTCGACCAGGTCGGTGACGATGTCACACGGTGCTCGTCGAGGTAGTCGAGGAGGCGATCGCGCCACACGCCGTCGGTGGTGCTCACCGCCACAGTTGATCATGTCCCCATGCAGTTGTGTCTGATCGGGCCGCGCTGATCTGATCCGGGCATGACGTCGTCGTACGGCTCCGGGCCCAGCATCCAGGACCGCTTCTTCGCCGACGCTCCCTGCTTCGGCTGCGGCCCGGCAACGCAAAGGGCCTGCGGCTGAAGAGCTTCGAGGCCCCGGACGGAGCTGTCCGGGCCGACGTTCCGGCCCTGGCCCGAGCACGACAACGGCCTCGGCTTCCTCAACGGCGGCATCATCGCCACCCTGCTGGACTGCCACAGCGCGGCCGCGGTGGTGCTGGCCGCGGCCGAGCGCGGTCTCGCCCCGGACGGCACCCTCCAGTACGTCACGGCCGGTATCGACGTCCGCTACCGACGGCCCTCGCCCCTGCACGAGCCGGCCGAGCTGGTCGCCCGGCTGGTGTCGGCCGACGAGAACGAGATCCTCGTGGACGCCGAGCTGTGGTGGCAGGGCAAGGTGCGCGCCTCGCGCGCTCCTCCTGGAAGCGCTGGCGTCCCGCGTACGCGGCGCGACCGCTCCCCCGCCTGTCCACGGCTGAGCGCTCCGCCGGTCCTGAACGGCTGTGCTCCGCGCGCCAAGGGACTTGGGTCCCCGGCGCAGACAGGACTCAGATCCAGGGTGAAACTGCGGTGACAGGAATAATTTGAGACGTCCGCGGCGGCCGGACCGGATCGCGATCGGGTCCGGTGACGATCAAGGAGCAGATGATGACGTCAAGCGCAGCTCTTGATGGCCTCACGATCATGATCACCGGGGGCAACCGAGGGCTCGGGGCCGCGTTGGTCACCGACGCCCTGGCCGCGCGGTGCTCGCCAGGTCTACGCCGGCACCCGACACCCACTGCCCTTCACCGACCACCGGGTCACCCCGCTGAAGCTGCGCATGTCACCGACGCCGGTGACATCGCCGCCGCCGCCGACGAGATCGACGCGCTCGACGTTCTCGTCAACAACGCCGGCTTCCTCCGCTTCGACGACCTCAGCGACCAGGCCAGTCTGAGCGATCACCTGGCGGTCAACCTGTTCGGCACGTACGCCCTGACTCAGGCGCTGCTGCCGCCTCTCGTCGACGCCCGCGGCCGGATCGTCAACATCCTCTCGATCTCGGCGCTCGCGGCGTTGCCGCTCACGGCGTCCTACTCCGTGTCCAAGGCTGCCGCGTTCTCGATGACCCAGTCCCTGCGCGGGTTGCTCGGGGCGACCGGCGTACGGGTCCACGCGGTGCTGGCCGGGCCGATCGACACCGACATGCTCCGGGCCGTGGAGATGCCGAAGTCCCCACCGGCCGAGGTGGCTCGCGCCATCTTCGACGGCATGCTCGACGATCGCGACGAGATCTTCCCCGATCCGATGTCGGCCACCCTCGCGGCAGCATGGGACGGCGGGGTGTTGAAGGCGATGGAACGGGCGCATGCGGCGTACCTCGCCGAGGCCGGCTGATCCCGCGCGTGCTGGACGAACCCACTGATCCGAACGGCGACCGGGCTCTGACAGCCCACCAGCAGGGCCGAGGAGTCGCACCCGGCAATTTGTAGTTTTGTAGCAAAACTATGAGACTTGCGGCCGTGACCACACCCGAGGACCAGGCCATGGCGGTGGCCGATGCTGTCCGCGCGGTGTCCAGGGCGACGGTCGCAGCCACGCGGGCGACCCAGGGTCTGCCGGCCCTCCCCGAGGCGCAGGTCACCGCCCTGCACATCCTTCGCGCGTCGCCGCCGATGACGCCGGCCGAGCCGCCGAGCGGCTCGGTCTCGCCAGACCGACCGTCAGCAACCTGCTGCGCGATCTGGAAGCCGCCGGTCACGTGATCCGGGCACGGTCGCAGGTCGACCGACGTTCGGTGATCCTGACCATCACCGAGCAGGCGCGTGAGGTGCAGGATGCCTTCCGTCGCGGCCGTGGCGAGGTCGTCACCTCGGCCTGGGCCACGCTCGACGGGGCCGACCGCACCGCCCTGGCCGCGGCGACGCCGTCGCTGCAGCGCCTGGCCGAACTGCTGCACACCCGCGTTCCTTCAACACCGACGACTCCGGCGACTCCGGCGACTCCGGCGACACCGGCGGACGAGCTCACCCGATGACGACCTCAGCCGAGCTGCGGAGAGTGCCGTCGACTACGCGGCGTTGCCCGGCCCGGGCGGCCAGCGGTCCAAGATGCCCGCGCCGGACGCGAAGCGCTGGACGCTCAAGGTGGCGCTCTCGCAGCGTCCGTGGAGCTTCGTCGCGTCCATCGCCATGGCCGCGGCCTTCGTCTGCAACGGCCTGACCCCGGTGGTGGTCGGCCACGCCGTGGACGAGGCCATCGCCACGTCGTCGCTTCCCGGCTGGGCTTCTGGATCCTCGTGCTGGCGGGTCTCTACCTGGTCGCCATCGGCGTGAACTGGGTCGCGCGCTTCATGCTCGTCCGCAGCCAGCAGCTGGTCGGCCACGACCTGCGGACGATGGTCACCGACCGGATCCAGGATCCGCGGGGGTTCGCGGGCCGGGAGCGCACCCCCGGTGGTCTGCTGTCGATCGCCTCCGCCGACACCCAACGGGTGGGCGAGATCGTGATGATGACGGTGATGCCGGTCGCCGAGGCGGCGTCGATCACCTACGGCGCGCTCGTGATGTACACCATCAACCCCTGGCTCAGCCTCGCCACCCTCGTCGGCGGGCCGGTGCTGGTGGTCGTCGCGCTGCGGGTCGGTCGCCCGCTGCAGCGCCGATCCAGTCGCCCGCCAGCAGGCCATCGCCCAGGCCGCCGCCACCGCGGTGGACGTGGTCCAGGGACTGCGCATCCTCAAGGGTCTCGGCGCGATCACCACGGTCCGCGGTCGCTACGACGAGGTGTCCGGGACCGCGTACGCGAAGACGGTCGAGGCCAACGCGGCCGAGGCACGTCTCAACGGCGCCACCGATGCCGCCGGGGCGATCTTCGTCTCCGGCCTCGGCATCGCCGCCGGGGTGCTCGCCCTCCACGGGCGCCGTGACCATCGGACAGCTCATCACCGTCGTGGGCCTGACCCAGTTCCTGATCACCCCGATGACGATGCTCGGCCGGAACCTCGCCTCGCGCTGGGCCTCGGCCGAGGCGTCCGGACAGCGGATCCGCGAGGTCCTCGGTGCCGGCTTCGAGCGCAGCCGGAGGTGGACGCCGCCCGCACCGCCCGCTTCATCGACGCTCTGCCCGTCGGCCTCACCGTCGTCCGCGGTGTCGACCACGAGCTGGTCGCCCGGCTGGAGTCACTGCCCCGGACCCGGGTGATCGTCGCCCCCCACGCCGCCGACCTGTTCGACGGAAGCGTCGCCGACAACGTGTATCCCGACCGGCCGTCGCCGAGCAGGCTCTCCACGTCGCCTGCTGTGACGACATCCCCGAAGGCCCCGACAAGCGGGTGGGCGAGGGCGGACGCATGCTCTCCGGCGGTCAGCGCCAGCGGGTCTCCTGGCCCGCGCCGTCGCCTTCGACCCCGAGGTCCTCGTCCTCCAGGATCCGACCACCGCCGTGGACTCGGTGACCGAGCAGAACATCGCCGATCGGCTGTCGCGGCAACGGGCCGGCAAGATCACCCTCGTGTTCAGCGAGGCCCCCGCCTGGCACGCCGTGGCGGCCCACCATCTGAGCGTGGCGGAGCTGCTCGCCCGCACCGACGAGCTGGCCGAGGAGGCCGTCCGATGAGCTGAGACGACCACCGAGCCCCACCCCAGCCGGCCAAGCCCGCCGGCCTTGCGCTTCCCGCTGGCCACCGCCGGGCAGGTCCGGCGTGAGGTGGCGCGTCAGCTGGGCCGGTGCCCCGGCGAGGTGGTGGTTCGTGCTGGCGGTGGTGCTGCTGGGCGTGGGCTCGTACGCCACCGTGCTGGTGCCTCAGCTGATGGGCCAGATCGTCGACCTGGTCATCGGCAACGGGGCCGCCCGACCGATGTGGCAGATCGGCACCGAGCTGATCCTCCTGTCCGTCGCCGGCGCGGCCCTGAGTGCCGCCGGCTTCTACCTGGTGGCGCGGCTGTCCGAGCGCGTGATCGCCAACCTGCGCCAGGACATGGTCGGGACCGCACTGGGACTTCCCACCCACCAGGTCGAGGACGCCGGCACCGGCGACCTGGTCAGCCGGTCCACCGATGACGTCGCGGAGCTCTCCGCCGCGGTCACCGAGACCCTGCCCACCCTGTCCACCTCGCTGTTCTCGATCCTCGCCACCGTGGTCGCGCTGCTGGCCCTGGACTGGTACTTCGTGCTCATCCCGGTGGTGGTCGCACCGGTGTACTACGTCGCCTCGCGGATGTACCTCGCCCGCGCCCCGCAGCGCTACGCCGCCGAGCGGGCCGCGATGGCCGAACGCGCCCGCCGCGTGCTCGAAGCCATCCGCGGTCGTGCGACCGTACGAGCGTTCTCGATGGAAGACCGGATGCACACCGAGATCGAGAACGCCTCGTGGAGCGTGGTCCGCAAGGGGATCACGGCCCGCACCACCATGCTCGTGCTCAACACCTGGATGCTCGGCATCGAGTTCCTCATGCTCACCATGGCCCTCGCGGTCGGGTACTACCTGGTGTCCACCGATGTCCTCACGGTCGGAGCGGTGACCGGGGCGGTGTTGATGATCATCCGGCTGCGCGGACCGATGAACATGCTGATGCGGGTGCTCGACGTCGTCCAGTCCGGGTACGCCTCGCTGGCCCGCATCGTCGGCGTGGTCTCCGACCCGCCCGTCCCGGTGCCCGACAGCGGCGCCGACGCACCCCGGGACGCGTCGAGCTGCGTGACGTCAGCTTCAGCTACGGCGACGGCTGGGCCGTCCGCAACGTCGACCTCGCGATCCACCCGGGCGAGACCGTCGCCATCGTCGGGGCCTCCGGCGCCGGCAAGACCACTGTGGCGGCCTTGTTGGCCGGTCTGCGGGTGCCCGACGCGGGCGAGGTCCTCGTCGACGGGTATCCGGTGTCCCAGCTCTCCGACAGCGAACGCATCGCCCGACTCGCCACGGTCAGCCAGGAGGTGCACGTCTTCTCCGGCACCCTGCGCCAGGACCTGACGCTGGCCAAGCCGGACGCCACCGACGCCGAGCTCCTCTCCGCGCTCGACCGCGTGCACGCCCAGTCGTGGTTCGATCGCCTGCACTCAGGTCTCGACACCGTGGTCGGCTCCCGCGGTCTCCAGCTGGAACCCGTCGCCGCCCAGCAGCTGGCACTGGCCCGGATCCTGCTCCTCGACCCGGCCATCGTCGTCATGGACGAAGCCACCGCCGAAGCGGGCTCGGCCGGAGCCGAGGCGCTGGAGGACGCGGCCGACGAGGTCACCCACCGGCCGATCGGCGCTCGTGGTGGCGCACCGACTCGACCAGGCCTCCCAGGCCGACAACATCCTCGTGATGGACGCCGGCGAGATCGTGGAACGCGGCACCCACGACCAGCTGCTCGCCCGCGAGGCATCTACCACCGTCTCTGGTCGGCGTGGAGCGCCGGCCGGCAGGAGCTCGATGCCGAGACCGTCTGACACACGTCGAGCGGCCCACATCGCGTGAGAACACGAAGTCAGTCGCGGGGATATCGCTCCGGGTTCCTGCGCATCATGATCAAGCCCACGACGGGCACGACGATGAAGGCACCGATGAGGGCCGACAGGAAGCCACCCCAGTCGAAGATGTCGGCATCCCCGATGCCGAGGACGACGGTGAAGATCAGGTAACCGAGAAGAGCGCCCGTGAGACCGACGCCGATCGACGCGAGCCAGGAGGTGGGCCCACTCAGGTTCCTGAACACGTCACGCGGCGCCATCAGTCGGGCGATCACCCCGACGACCAGGCCGAGAAGAATCGCACCCACCATCTCCGTCCCTCTCCGCCGGCGGCACCAGGTCGCACTGGCATTCTGGACTCGCCCGACCGGTCAGGCAAGCGATCGTCGATGCCCGACGGCCCATGCCTCAGGGTGTGCGAATCGGGTGCCCGGTGTCACGTGCAGCGACGGGCCCGCTGCTCGATCGGATCGGGGATCGGGACCGCGGCCAGCAACCCCTGCGTGTACGGGTGCTCCGGCCGCCCGAGCACCGTCGCCGTCGGCCCGGACTCCACGACGCGCCCCTCGTGCAGCACCAGCACCTGGTCGCTGACGCTGTCGACCACCGCCAGGTCGTGGCTGATGAACACGCAGGCGAAGCCCGAGCTCGGTACCGCAGCCGCGCGAACTCGGCCAGCACCGCTGCCTGCACCGACACGTCCAGCGCGCTGGTGGGCTCGTCGGCGATCAACAGGTCCGGCCGCAACGCCAGCGCTCGGGCCAGGGCCACCCGCTGCCGTTGGCCGCCGGACAGCTCGTGCGGCTGCCGGTCGGCGTACCGGCCCGGCAGCGAGACGCTCTCCAGGAGCTCGCGGACCCGCTGCCGCAGCGCGCGCCCCGACAGCACCCGGTGCACCTGCAGCGGCTCGGCGACGCTCTCCCCCACGCTAGTTCAGTGGGTCGAGGGTGCTGGCCGGATCCTGCGGGACGACACCGATCCGGCGTCGGACCGCTCGCAGCTCGGCGCGCCCGGCCGAGCCCAGATCCGTGCCGGCCACCTCGATCCGACCGTTGCCGGCTCGCAGCAGACCGAGAGCGGCCCGCCCGAGGGTGGACTTTCCCGAGCCGGACTCCCCGACCACACCCAGCACCTGTCCCGGCGCCACCTCGATCGTGACGTCGTGCAGGGCACGGAACGCCGGCCGGCCGAAGCCGACCGGGGTAGTCGACGTCCACCGCCCGGAAGGCCAGCGCCGGCCCCACCTCAGGAGCGAGATCGCGCGCGCCGCTGCCCAGTGGCAGCGGACCGAGCGACGAGGGTGCGTCGGCCTCGACCACCCGCGAGTCGGGGCACCGAGCCCAGCAGCTCCCGCGTGTAGTCGGTGAACGGCCCGCTGAACAGCGACACCACCTCGCCGCGCTCGACCATCCGGCCGTGCCGCATCACCAGCACCCGGTCGGCCAGGTCGGCGACCACGCCCATGTTGTGGGTGATCAGCAGCAGCGCCATGCCGAGCCGCTCACGGAGCTCACCCAGCAGGGCCAGGATCTCGGCCTGCACGCTGACGTCGAGGGCCGTGGTCGGCTCGTCGGCGATCAGCAGCACCGGGTCGTTCGCCAGGGCCAGGGCGATCACCACCCGCTGCTTCTGACCACCGGACAGCTGGTGCGGGTAGGCGTCGACCCGCAGCTCCGGTTCGGGGATGCCGACCTGCCTCAACAGCTCGACGGCCCGGACCCGGGCGGCTCCCCGATGGATCCGGCGATGGGCGCGCAGCGCCTCGGCGAGCTGCCAACCGACCGTCTTGACGGGATTCAGCGCGGTCTGCGGTTCCTGGAACACCATGGCGGCCAGCCGCCCCCGCACCCCGGCCCAGGCGTCATCCGCCGGCCGGCCGGCCAGCAGGTTCGGCTGCCGGTGCGCCGGCCGCTGCCCGGGGTCGTCGCTCAGCTGCACCGACCCTCGTACGGTGGCCGAGGAGGGCAGCAGACCGAGCACAGCCTGCGCGGTCACGGTCTTGCCGGACCCGGACTCCCCCACCAGGGCGAGGATCTCGCCGCGGTCGACGGAGAACGACACCGAGTCGACCGCTGCGGTCGACCCGAAGCGCACCCCCAGCTCGCTGACCCGCAGCACGGCGTCCGGGCGGACGGGCCGAGGACCCGGCACCTCCGACTCGGCGAGCAGGTCCCGAGGCCCCGAGTCCACCAGCGGTTCAGTCATAGATCCTCACTCCTTCGGCCCACACCCGGGCCCGTTCGGCGGGGGCCTCGGCGGACAGCGGCCCCGGCGCATAGCGGACGGCGTGCAGGACACCGGTGAACGGGTGGCTTCCGGCCCGCTGATGCACCGCCCAGTCGACGGGTCCGCCGCGGTCGGCACCGACGCTGATCCCGGTGAACGGGGCCATCCCGACCAGCTGCGGCAGGTCACTCAGGGTGGAGGCGGCTCGGCCGTCGGTGAGCAGCACGTCCAGCCGGAAGCGTGGTCGGACCTGCAGCTGGACCAGCAGCTCGGTCTCCCCGAGCGCCAGCCCGATCGGCGGCGTCCGGTGCATGATCCCGTACGCGTTCACACCGAACCAGGCGCTCGGCTCACCACGATCGTCGGTGTCGACCACCAGCAGGTAGCCACCGCCCTGGTCCCCGTGGGCGACGAGCACACCTGCGTCACCGGCCGCCAGCCGGAACGCGGCGGTGATGGCCACGTCCCGGTGCTGGACCAGCTGAGCGGAGCGCCAGCGCTCGACGGTGCCGGCGAACGGCAGCAGGGTGATCGGGTCACCCAGCCGTGCATCGTCGGGGCGACGCAGCGCCGAGCCCGGACCGTGGTCGTCGAGCGGGAACACCTGGTTCGCCCAGGCCGCTCGTTCCCAGGACGCCGCCAGCGCGGCCACCACCCCCGGCTGCAGCGCAGCCAGGTCGTGGGTCTCGGTCGGGTCGCGGCTGAGGTCGTAGAGCTGCCACTCGGCGTCGTCGAACGCCCTGCCCGGTCGATGGTGGGTGACGATCTTCCACCGACCACTCTGGTACGCCCGCTGGCCCGCGGTCTCGGTGTACTGCTCGCCGTGGACGGCGTCGGCGGTCGGGTCCCGCAGGATCGTCGCCGCGCTCGTCCCATCGAGGGTCGGCGCCGCCAGCCCGTGACGCTGGCGCAGCGGTTCGACCCCGAGCAGATCGAGCAGCGTCGGCGTCAGGTCGGTGACGTGGACGTACCGGCGACGCAGTCCGTCGTCGCCGGGGCCGAGCAGCTCGCCGGCGGGCCAGTGCACGATCAGCGGCGCCCGGATGCCGCCCGCGAACGTGTGGGCCTTGTAGAGCCGGAACGGGGTGTTGGAGGCCTGTCCCCAGCCCCGCGGATAGTGCACGGTGGTCCGGGGTCCGCCGATCAGCTCCAGCTCGCGGTCGACGTCACGGTCCCAGTCGTCCGGCAACCCGGCCACGTGGGCGAACTGGCTGTAGTAGCTGCGGGTGCCCTCCGCGCCACCCTCGGCGGTGGCGCCGTTGTCCGAGGTGAACACGATGATCGTGTTGTCGAGCTCACCGAGGCGCTCGAGGTGCTCGACCAGCCGCCCGGTGCTCGCGTCGACGGCCTGGACGGCGGCCGCGTAGACCTCCATGTAGCGGGCGAAGCGGCGTTGTTGAT
Organism: uncultured Actinomycetota bacterium; assembly: GCA_963794405.1. GTDB lineage: Bacteria > Actinomycetota > Actinomycetes > Propionibacteriales > Propionibacteriaceae > Microlunatus. The sequence goes on along the minus strand of CAWCDP010000004.1, from coordinate 9,525 downwards.
CTTCGCTGAGACTGTCCCAGGGCGGCACGTCCAAGCCCGGCTCGTGGTTGGCGGGCGGCAGAGCGGTGTCCGCACCGAACAGTCCCAGCGCGATCTGTCGACGGAACCGCTCCGAGCGGACGTGGTCCCACCCGGCGTCGTAGGCGCCGGCGTAGTCGGCGAGGTCGGACTCCTTCGCCTGCACGGGTCCGTGCACTGCCGCGTGGGCCAGGTAGAGCAGGAACGGCTTGCGAGCGTCGGCCGCCCGCAGCGTGGTGATCATCTCGATCGCCCGCTCGGTCAGGTCGTCGGTGAGGTAGTAGCCCTCCGGATACTCCTGCACCGGGTACGGGGAGTTGTCCCAGACGAGTCGGTGCGGCGCGTGCAGCGAGGTGAAGCCCTCCAGGCTGCCGAAGTAGCGGTCGAATCCACGCTGGCACGGCCATGACCCCTTGTCGGCACCGTCGTGCTGCAGCCGGTCGCCGGCCAGGTGCCACTTGCCCAGGGCGAACGTCGCGTACCCGTGCTCACGCAGGCTCTCGGCCAGCGTGGGCGCGTTGTCGGGCAGGGAGAACGCGTACGCCGGGTAGCCGGGGTCGGCGTTGGCCGGGAAGGCGAAGCCCGCCTTGTGCGGGTTCAGCCCGGTGAGCAGCGCGGCCCGACTGGGCGAGCACAGCGGGGTGGTGTGGTAGTCGGTGAAGCTGACCCCGTCGCGCGCCAGCCGGTCGAGGTGCGGCGTCGCGATCTCGCTGCCGTACGGGCCGATGTCGGCGAAGCCGAGGTCGTCGACCAAGATCACCACGACGTTCGGGCTGCCGGCCGGCGCGGTCGGCTCGCTGGGCCAGGCCGGCACCGATTCGCGAGATGGTCCGGCCGATCCGACCGGCGAAGCCGGCGTACGGGTCGTCCTGCGGTGCGGTCATCGGGTCACCCTCCGGGTGGCGCCCAGTCCCTGGGCGATCAGCTGCAGACTCAGGACCAAGATCACGACAACGACCAGCGGACCCAGCACGAAGCCGAGGTTGCTGTCGACGTAGTCGATGCCGTCGGCGATCAGCGATCCCAACGACGGCTGTGGTGGGCGGACACCGATGCCCAGGAAGCTCATCGCCGACTCCACGAACACCGCCAGGGACAGCGACAACGCCAGCTGGACCCCGAGCGGCTCGGCAGCATTGGGCAGGATGTGACGGCGCAGCACCCAGGGCCGGCCGGCGCCGATGGCCTCGGCGGTCTCCACGTACGGCAGGGAGCGCACCTTCAGGATCGAGCTGCGCAGCAGGCGAGCGAAGATCGGGGTCTCCAACACGGCGATCACGATGATCACCGTGACGGCCCCCGGACCGATCACCGCCGTCAGACCGATGGCGAAGATCAGGGTCGGGAAGGCGAGCACCACGTCGAAGGTCCGCTGCAGGGCCACGTCGACGAAGCCGAACACCGTGCCGAGCAGCGCGGCCATGGTGCCGATCAACGCTCCGATCGGCACGGCGACGAAGACGATGATGAGGTCCGTGCGGATCCCGTACAGGGTGCGGGAGAGCACATCACGGTTCACGTGGTCGGTGCCGAGCAGGTGCGCGGCGCTGGGCCGGAGAAGGTTCGCCCCGGGGATCTGCGCGTTCGGTGGGTAGGGAGCCAACCACGGAGCCAGCAGCCCGGCCAGCACCAACAGAGCGAGCATGATCAACCCGGCCAACCCGCGACCGCGCAGCAGCGCCCGCCAGCGCCTGCGCCGACCGGGCTCCCCTGGTGACACCGGCCCGGGCGCGAGGTCGGTCGCGGGTTCGGTGGTCAGCAGGACCGGCTCCTCGCGGAGGTCCAGACTCATGTCAGTCCGCCGATCCGGACCCGCGGGTCCAGATAGGCGTGCACCAGATCCGTGCCCAGCTGGATGATCACGAACACGGCGACCGACAGCAGCAGCAGGATCTGCACCACGGGGTAGTCCCGCCGGTCGATGGCCTGGGCGGCCAGCTGCCCGAGGCCGGGCCAGCTGAAGACCGCCTCGACCAGCACGGCGCCGCCGAGCAGGGACCCCGCCTGGATGCCCAGCGCGGTCAGGTAGGTGGGAGTGCGGCGGGCAGGGCGTGGCCCACCAGCAGCCGGCGGGGTCGCACACCGGCCGCGCGCGCCGTGGTCACGTACGGTGCCGCCAGCTCGGTCCGCAGGCTCTCGGCCAGGAACCGGGTCAGTCCCGCCGAGGCCGGCAGGGCGAGGCAGATCGCCGGCAGGATCAGGTACTGCGCGGCGATGTCCGGATCGGCCAGGAAGCCGTTCGGCGGCACGCCCCCGGTCGGCAGGATCGGCAGCAGCAGACCGAAGACCAGCACCAGGATGACCCCCGTGACGAAGGTCGGCAGGGCCAGCGCGACGGTGTTGAACCCGGTCAGGGCGACGTCCAGCGCCCGCGAGGGCATGCCCACCCAGAGCAGCGCAGCGATCACGCTGCCGACGACGGCGAGCAGCAGCGCCGCGCCGGTCAACACCAGGGTGTTGGTCAAGCCGGCCGTGACCAGGTCGGCGATCTGACCACCGATCAGGTACGAGCGCCCGAGGTCGAAGCTGAGCACGTGACCGAGCCAGCTGAGGTACTGCGTGATCACCGGCTGGTCGAGCCCGAGGTCGTGCCGGATCGCGGCGATCGTCTCCGGGGTGGCGTCCGGGCCGGCGAGGGTGCTGGCCGGGTCACCGGGCACCACCCGCAGGATGGCGAAGATCAACACCGAGGCCGCGAACAGCACCGCGAGCGCCGACGGCAGCCGACGCAGGAGGTAGCGCCCCATGGTCAGGCCAACCAGGCATCGGTGAGCAGCAGCTCGGAACGCTTGGTGTAGCCGGCGCCCTGCAGCTTCGCCGCCGTGGCCCACTGCTCCCAGTAGATGGCGATCTCGGCCAGGAAGGCGGCGTCCAGCAGCTGCTCGGACACCTTCTGGTAGGCGGCGATGGCCTCCGCCGCGCTCCCGTCGGCGGTCTCCCAGGCACTGTCGGCCGCCTCGATGTAGTCCTTCGACTCGTACCGGGACGCGTTCTTGTGGGCGTTGAAGGGGTAGGCGCTCACCGTCAGGGTCGACGGGGTGTACTGCGCCCAGGAGTGCGTGGCGATCCACAGACCCTTGAACTGCTGGCCGATCAGCTCCTTGACGAACTGCGCCCCGTCCACCGGGTCGAGCTCGATCGGGATCCCGATCTCCCCCAGGTTCGCCTGCACGATGGCGGCCAGCGCCTCCTGGATGGGGGTCGGCGTGTAGGTCAGGGGCAGGGTCGGGATGGTGCCGACCTCGGCGATCAGCTTCTTGGCCCGCTCGACGTCGCGGGTGTAGGTGCCGTTGGCGGCCTCGTCGAAGGCCAGTGAGTACGTCGGCCAGGGCAGGCTCGCCGTGTAGCCCGAGCCGCGCAGCACCTCGGCCACCACCCGGTCCTTGTCCAGTGCGTACGCGATCGCCTGCCGCACCCGGACGTCGTCGAGCGGCTTCGCGGTGACGTTGGAACCGACGTAGAGCTGCTTCTCGGCACCCTCGAGGCGGATCCGCTGGAAGCCGTCGTCCTTGATCAGGTTCTCCACGTCCAGGTTGCTGAGGCCGTTGGCGTACTGGATCTGCCCGGACTTCAGCGCGGCGAGCAGGGCCTTGGCGTCGCTGATGATCTTGACCTCGACGGCGTCGGCGTACGGGCGCTCCGGCACCCAGTAGGAGTCGTTGCGGGCGAAGGTGATCGAGGTGTTGGGCTTCCAGCCGGACACCGTGAACGGACCCGTGCCGACGAACTTGGCCCCTGTCCGCAGCTCGTCGATGGTCTCGGAGTCCAGGATCGGCACGGTGTCGAGCAGATCGAAGATGTTGCCGAGCTGGTGGGAGAACCCGAGCACGATCCTGTGCTCGTCGGAGGTGTCGAAGCTGGTGATCGCGGCCGCCGTGCTGCGCAGCTGCGCGGTCCAGAGCGGGTCGGCGTAGGTCTTGATCGAGAACTCGACGTCCGCGGAGGTGAACGGCCGACCGGAGTGGAAGGTGACGTCGTCCCGCAGGTCGAGGGTGAGGGACTTGCCGTCCGCTCCGAGCTGCCACTTCGTGGCCAGGCTGGGTGTCGGCTCGACCCGGTCGTTGGGATACCTGATCAAGAAGTCGTAGGCCAGCCCGACGATGGTGGTGATGCCGGTGTTCGAGTTGGTCAAGAAGTTGCCGGGGATGACGTCGGCCGCGATCCCGGCCTGGATGGTGCCCCCGCGCTGGGGGGTGTCGGTGCTGCCGGCGGCCTGGGACTGGTTGACCGCGGACTCGCAGCCGGCGGCCCCGAAGAGAGAGGCTCCGACGCCGAGGGCGGTGAGCCCCTGGAGCAGGGAGCGCCGGCTGAGGACGCCGGACGACAGAGGGCGGGTGGGGGTCGACATGAGGTCTCTTTCGGAAGTGTCCAGGCAGGCTTCCGCCCGGGGTCCTGGCAGTGAAGTGAAGTGGTGTGGAACGGATCGGCCGCAACAACCGGGCGGCGCTCGATCGAACTGCGCGGGTGTTGCAGCACCAGCGAAGTCGGGTTCCTGCAACTCCGCGGGTGTCGCAGCACCAGCGAAGTCGGCATGGGGTGGCGGCGGGCCGCGGATTCTCCCCCGCGACCCGCCAGGTTCGGGCAGCCGGTCGACTCCGCTGGGGTTCGAACCCGAGCGGAGTCGGGCGGCGGACTCAGCTCAGCGAGGAGAACGCGGAGGCGTCACCCTTGCGGGGGGTGGAGGCGACCCCGTCGACGCTGACCGGCACGTCGCCGGCCAGGGTGATCCGGTGCAGGACCCGCTTCTGGGTCCCGTAGTCGTCGACCCCGTAGTGCTCGGTGGCCCGGTTGTCCCAGATCGCCAGGTCGCCCGGCGACCAGCTCCAGCGGACCGTGTTCTCCAGCCGGGTGACGTGGCGCTGGATGAGGTTGAAGATGTCGGCCGAGTCGTGGGTGTTCAGGCCGACGATCCGCTTGATGAAGTGACCGGCCAGGATCGCCCGCTCGCCGGTCTCCGGGTGCACGCGGACGAGGGGGTGCTCGGTCTCGAACACCTGCGAGGAGAACTCGTCGCGGTAGGCCTGCTCGGCGACGTCGATGCCGCCGATCCGCTTCTCGTCCCGCTCGGCCACGTAGTCGTACAGGTTGGTGTGCACGGCCCAGAGCCGGTCGACCAGGGCCTTCAGGGCGACCGACAGCCGCTCGTACGCGGTCACCGTGTTGGCCCAGGAGGTGGTGCCGCCGTACGCGGGCAGCTCGACGGCCCGGAGCACGCTGATCGCCGGGATCCGGTCGACGAAGGTGACGTCGGTGTGCCAGCTGTTGGCCTTGCCGTGGTCGGAGTTGATGGGCAGCACACCGTTCGCGTTGCCTCGCACCGTCGGGTGCGGCAACGTCGGATCGCCCAGCAGACCGGCGAACTCGTACTGGCCGGCGTCGTCGAGATGATCTTGGCCCGAGAAGAAGATCACCTTGTGCTTCAACAGTGCGTGCCGGATCTCGGCCACGGTGCGAGGGGCGAGGTCGCCGCCGAGTCGGACGCCGCCGATGCAGGCCCCGATCGACTCGGCGACCTTCTGCACGGTGATGGTCTCGTAGTCGTCGCGGGTGAGATCGAGGTCACCGATGCTGAAGGCGGCGCGATCCTGGGTGATGGTCATGAGGGTCCTTTCGGAACAGGGAGAAGTGGTCGGGAGTCGTGCACGTGGTGGGCGGTCGGCACCCCGTCCTGGCGGGTGAACGTGACCGGGGAGCGCCAGCCCTCGGCGGCGCAGAACGGCGTCGGACTGAGTCGGTCGGCGAACGGTCAGCGACGACGACAGCAGGGCTGCACGTTCGACCGACACCGCCGGCCCGTGGTTTCCCCGGTTTCCATGTCTACACACTAGGGATTGTTCGCAATCGGCTCAACCGATGTCTTGTTCTGCGAGACAGGCGACCGCATGACGAGACAGCCGTCGGGTCCGTACGATGCCGCTCGTGAAGATGCCGTCCGCCGAGATCGACATCTCCGCCGAGCTGGTGACCGGACTCGTTGAGTCCCAGCACCGCGACCTCGCGGCTCCGGTGCGGCTGATCACCAACGGCTGGGACAACGTCATCTTCCGCCTGGGCGAGGACCTGGCTGTCCGCCTCCCCCGACGTTCCGCCGCCGTCGCCCTGATCGCGAACGAGCAGCGCTGGCTCTCGACGCTTGCGCCGCGGCTGCCGCTACCGGTGCCGGTCCCGGTCCGGATCGGCGTCCCGAGCGAGCAGTTCGGCTGGCCCTGGTCGATCACGCCGTGGTTCGACGGCCGTCCCCTGGCCCACCTGACGGTGCGGGAGCGGCGTCCGTACGCCGGGGTGCTCGGGCAGTTCCTGGCCCGCCTGCATGTCCCGGCCGCCCGGGATGCTCCGCACAACCCCGTCCGCGGCATCCCCCTCGCGGGGCGGTCCGAGGCGCTGGCCCGACAGCTCGCCACGATCAGGCTCGATCGTCCCGACCTGGTGCGCGGAGTCTGGGACCGGCTGGTCGCGTCGCCCGACTGGTCGGGGCCGCTGCTGTGGCTCCACGGCGACCCGCATCCGGGCAACGTCCTCGTCCACGACGGCGCCGTCTCGGCGGTGATCGACTTCGGCGATCTGACGGCCGGCGATCCTGCCACCGACCTCGCGGTGGCTTGGTTGGCCTTCGACCGCCCGGCGCGGCAGGAGCTGCGGATCGCGTACGCGCAGGAGCGTCCGCTGGACGACCACACCTGGAGCCGCGGCCGGGGGTGGGCTCTCTGCCTGGCCGTGGCCCTGATCGCCAACAGCGACGACGAACCCGTGCTGGAGGCAGTCGGACGACAGGGTCTGGCCGAGGTGCTGGCCGGCGACCGATGAGCCGCGGGGCGCAGCGCGAGCCCCGACCCACAGATGATCACCCAGGCCGGAGACGTGGCCGATGGCTGCAGGAGTCGTACGGCGTCGGTCGCGGTCACGCCATGGCCCTCCACGGCGTGATCAAGAACGGACCGGTGGCTCCCGAGAAGCACGTCGGCTCGACGGGGCGCACCGCGACGAGTCGGCGACCCTACGCTCGACGGGCTCGCCGCGCGAGAATGATCAGCTGGTCTATCAGCGCGGGTCTGATCATGGGTTCGGATCAGCGAGACGTCTCGTCCCGCCAGCTGTGCTGCGGTTCGTAGCCCAGCAGCCGGCGGGCCTTGGCGATCGACAGCAGCGTGTCGTGCGGACCGACCTCGCCCCGCACCTCCACGTCCGGGAAGCACTCGGCCAGCAGCTCGGCATTCGACCGCTCCATCACCGTGTCGGCGTTGGCGATCACGAAGATCTCGCAGCCGGTGAGCGTCGACTCGAGGGCGAGCCGGACGGCCTGGGCCCCGTCCCGGGCGTCGATGTAGCCCCACAGGTTCCACTTCCGCAGCATCGCGTCGTCCTGGAAGCCCGCGAAACGGGCGTAGTCCTCGGGGTACATCACGTTGGAGAACCGCAACCCGATCATGCTCAACGAGGGATCGCGCCGGCACAGCTGGGCGGCCATGGTCTCCTCCATGGTCTTCACCAGCGAGTACGTCGACTCCGGCCGCGGCGGATAGTCCTCGTCGACCGGCACGTACGGCGGCGGCGTGTCGAACGGCAGGCCCAGCACGGTCTCGCTGGACGCCCAGACGATCTTCGTGATGCCCGCCCGGCGGGCGGCGCTCACCACGTTCCAGGTCGCGTTCATGTTGTTGGCGAACGTGGCGTGATCACCCACGATGCCAGGGGCGGGAACGGCGGCCAGGTGCACGACCGCATCCACCCGCTCGTAGCGCTCCTCCACCCCGAGCATCGCGTCGATCACCTGGCCGTAGTCGGTCAGGTCCACCGGCAGGTGGATGACGTCGGTGCCCGCTGAGGCCCGGTCTAACACGACCACCTGCCAGCCGTGCTCCGCCAGATCCGCCACACAGGCACGCCCCAGCTTGCCCGCGCCTCCGGTCACCACCACTGTCGCCATACCTGGATCATCTCCCAGAGCCGTTCTACGGCTGTCGAAGGAAGCTCCGTAGAGGTTCAGCACGTCGGTGCGGAGAGAGCAGGGGGCGGTGCGCCGGCCCGCTATGTCACCGTCGACCGGCGCGGCCGACCCGTTCCGGACCGCGCTCTCGGGATGCAGCAGCGCCGGGTCCGTGCCACGCCAGACCGCTATCGCCCGCATGCCGTGGTAGATCGCCAGCGCGCCGAAGGACCCGACGCCGATGGCTCCGAGGCTGAAGTCGCCGAGCACCAGGGTGAAGCCACCGATGCCCAGGATCAGACCCACGCCGGCCGTCAGCAGGTTCGTGGGTGAGGAGAAGCTGACCTGGTTCTGGACCCAGATCCGGGCACCCAGCACGCCGATCATGCCGTACAGCACCACGCCGGCCCCGCCCAGCACCCCGCTGGGGATGGAGGCTGCCAGCTCACCGAACTTGGGGCACAGGCCCAGCAGCACGGCGAAGGCGGCGGCCACCCAGTAGGCCAACGTGCTGTACACCCGGCTGGCCGCCATCACCCCGATGTTCTCCGCGTACGTGGTCGTCGCCGTCCCTCCCCCGGCGCCCGCCAGGGTGGTCGCGACCCCGTCGGCGAACAGGGCTCGGCCCAGATACCGGTCGAGGTCCTTGCCGGTCATGGCGGCACACGGTCTTCACGTGCCCGACGTTCTCGGCCACCAGCACCAGCACGACCGGCAGGAACAGACCCCAGGCGGCACTGGTGACCTGCGGGGCGTGGAAGGTCGGGAGGCCGATCCACGGGGCGGCCTGGACCCGGGACAGGTCGACCGACCCGTTGAGGGCCGCAGCCACGTAGCCCACCGCCACACCGAGGACGATGCCGAGGCGACCGACCAGTCCGCGGAACAGCACCGTGATCAGCAGGATGGCGATGATCGTGACCACCGCCTCGATCGGGCCGGCCTCCACGTTGCTCTTGGCGGCGGACGCGAGGTTGAACCCGATCAGGGCCACGATCGTGCCGGTGACCACCGGCGGCATGACCCGAGGGATCCAGCCGGCCCCGGCGACGTGCACGACCGCACCGACCACGGCCAGGGCGACCCCGGTGATCACGATGCCGCCGAGCGCCAGCGAGATCGACGAACCATCCAGCAGGGACTGACCCTGGGCCAGCGGCGCGATCGCCGCCACCGGCGCGAGCAGGGCGAAGCTGCTGCCGAGGTAGCTCGGCACCCGGTTGCCGGTGATCAGCAGGAACAGCATGGTTCCCACGCCGGAGAAGAACAGGGCGGTGGAGGTCGGGAACCCCATGATCACCGGCACGATGAACGTGGCCCCGAACATGGCGACGACGTGCTGCAGCCCGATGCCGACAGTGATCGGCGCCGACAGCCTCTCCTCGGGTGCCACCACCGTCCCGGGTGAGATGCTGCGACCGTCGCCGTGCAGCTTCCAGGTGAACATGTCCCTGATGGTCACGATGGTTCCCTCCGCGCTCGGACCGCACCGCACGGCGCAGCACGGACACCTGTATAGCTGCGGCCCGCGGCCGAGGGCGTGGCGACAGGCCGATCAGGGCGGCTCGATCAGAGCGGGTTGA
>CAWCDP010000003.1:0-16622 GCA_963794405.1 uncultured Actinomycetota bacterium | reverse complement strand
TCAGATCCGGATGTCCGCCCACACCAGGTTGTGATCCGACGGCCGGTCACTGTCCGGGTTCTGCAGCACGTTCACCCACCGGTCCGCGCCACCCTTGCCACCCTTGACCATGACCACGTCGAGGTGCGGTCCGTAGCCGTGGGCGGACTTGGACAGGGTGGTGGCGAAGCCGTTGGAGGTGTTGAACGCCTCGTTGACCCTGACTTTGGCAGCAGCCGTGTCGTAGAAACCGCCGGCGACCAGCACGTCGTGGGCCGTGTAGCCGGACTTGTCGCTCTGCCAGGTGTTCATGTCGGCGCCGAAGACCACCGGGTAGTTCTTGGGGTTGATCGACTTCATGAAGGACACCAGGTACCTGGCCTGGGCCGCCCGCAGGTTGTTGTACTTCGGTCCGTTGGTCTTGCTCGAGCTGTGCCGGGGGTCGAGGTGGGCCGACACCGCGTAGAACCTCTGTCCGGTCTTGCGGTTCTCCAGCAGGGCGTAGCTGCCGCGTCGGCGCTGGCTCTCACCGTCACCGGAGGCGATCGGCAGCTTGAAGGAGCAAGACGGGTTGTAGCTGGTCTTGCCGGTCTTCTCTGGGCAGGAGCTGATCAACTTGTACCGCTTGTTGTCGTAGAGGACCCGGCCACCCTGCGTCCCGCGCTTGACGCCGGTCTTCACCAGCAGGGTCGTCCGGTTCATCTTGTAGTCGTAGTCCTTGCCACCCTGCTTGGCCAGATGGGCCAGCAGCGATGTGGTCTGGCGGCCGACCTTGGCGGTCGAGCCACCCTTGCCGTCGGCGCGACCGGGTGAGATCTCCTGCAGCAGCACCACACCGGCGCGCGAGGTCAAGATCTCGTTGGCCACGTCGTCGACACGCTTCAGCCAGTTGCGCTTGTCCTTGGTGGCCTTGACTGTCCGAACGTTGAAGGTGCCGACCCTCAGATCGGTGCCGTTCTTGCTCCGCGCCGTTCCCAGCGCTTGCGGCAGCACGGCCTGCAGGTTCGGGTATGCCTTGGTGACCGTCTTCGACCCCTCTTGGTTGACCGCGTACAGGCGGTAGTAGAGGTAGTTGGCCGACCCGAGCGGAGCGCCTGCGCTGGCGGCCTCGTCGGCGGTGAGGGTGTACGACCGGGCCCTGGGGTTGCTGATGATGAACGTCTTGGCGTTGCGGCCGGAGGTGGGCAGCGACGAGCTGCTGGACTTGCTGAAAGCGGTCAGTCCCGTCTCCAGCAGAAAGTGGTGGGTGTGGGCCCCCGCGGTAGCCCAGCTGAACTGCACCTCCCCGGGCCTGGCCCCCGGCACCGCGGTCACCGTGCTGATCGACGAGGGGGCGCTCACGGCCTCGGCCGGCTGCGAGGCGGACAGGAGTCCGGTGGCCAGGAGAGGGCAGACGGACAGGGCAACGAGACGACGACGAAGCATGACACTCCTCGAACGGACCGACGTGATCACACCTCGGCCTTATGGTCTTGCCCCCCGGTCGTGCACTGGCTGCACGCGCTGCGCCGCACACTAGTCGACGCGCCGCACGAGATACAACTGTTACGAGAGTGTTAGTTGTTGCTCAGGTGAAGGAAGAGTCGAGACTTTTCGTTATCCAGACCTGCGTGTCGCTACCCGGCGGATCACCGGGAGGCCCCTATCGTTCGCGGCCGACACAAACTACTCGGGCTGGTTGTCGTTCGTTCCACCGATGCGGAAGGGCGTGTCCCAGCCCTCGTACATCAGGTGCGCGACCATCCCGTCCGCCGCGTGCTCGAGGTTGTGACAGTGGTCCATCCACAGCCCCGGGTTGTCCGCACGGAACGCGATGTCGTACGTGTCGCCGTCCTCCACGTTCAGCGAGTCGATCCACCACGGGCTGCCGGTCGCGGCCACGCCGTTGCGAGCGAGCACCACCGCCCGGTGCCCGTGCAGGTGCATCGGATGCACCTGTCCACTCGCGTTCTCGATGTGCATGGTCACGACCTCGCCCTCGCGCACCACGTACATGGGCACGTTCGGGTAGAGATGGCCGTTGATGGACCAGAACATCCCAGGTCGGCCCTTCACGAACCCTGGTCGGCGGCCGATCCGGTAGTCGAAGTGCCGGGTCGCGGTGGCCGGGTCGAAACCCACAGGCGCCGGCTTCCCGTAGGTCAGCAGATCGAGGTTCGCGGCCGGCTGAGGCGGCACCGCGCCCGAGGCTCCGGCGCCCACGACCACCGCTGTCCCCCGGCTCAGCTGCAGCCGCGCCGACCCGTTCGCGGGCACGGTGAGCTGGACGTCGTAGCGACCGCCCGCGGTCAGCAGCAGGCCCTGCCCGGTGACCTCCGCCGGCTCGTGCACGTCGGTGCCGTCCACCCCCACCAACCCGTACGGAGCGTCCGACCACAGCGGCATCGGTGCGTTGTCGGTGTTCACCACCCGGATCCGTACGGTGTCGCCCGATGCGGCCGGCACCGTAAGGTCGCCGACGCGGCCGTTGATCGTCCGGACTGCACCGTACGTGTGGGCCATGGCCAGCACATCGTGCGGACCGGTCGGTTGTGACCGGGGCAGGATGACCAGACCGCCGAACAGTCCCCCACGCACCTGCGGATCGGCCACCTGGTGGGAGTGGTACCAGAAGCTGCCCGCGCGCTCGGCCACGAACCGGTAGGTGAACTCGGCCCCGACCGGCACAGCGTCCTGGGTGACGCCGGCGACTCCGTCCATGGAGTTGGGGACGTCCACCCCGTGCCAGTGCAGGCTCACGCCCTCGGTCACGGACGCGTTCACCAGGTGCACCTCGACCAGCTGACCCTGCACGGCGGTGATGGTCGGTCCCGGCGTGATGCCGTTCAGGGTGAAACCGGCAAGCTGCTGGCCGCCGATGGGGAGCGTGGCCGCCGCCGCCGTGAGCTCGACCCGCACGTCGGCGGGGCGGGCCGGGTCAGCCGCCAGCTCGGTGATCGGGCGCAGCTGGTGCCCGGTGTGCGGACTGGCCACGTCGTGGTCGGCGTGGCCGGCGACCGAGGCGTCGGGCTGCGGTCCGCCGCCGTAGTCGAGATAGCCCATGTCCATCACCGAGTACGCGTCCGGCACCCGGCTGGCCTGCCAGAACCACGCCAGCGGTGCGATCACGGCGACGGTGGCCAGCACCGGCACCCACACCCGCAGCACCCGTTGGCTGCGGGTGGTCATCGAGGCTGCTCGCTCAGACGCCGGCGACCGGCGTCGTCACCGGATCGCTCACCCGATCGGCCGCCTCAGCGGCCTTCGGGACGCGCATCCCGGCCATGATCGCGACCCCGAACAGGGCCAGGGCACCGATCCCGTGCAGGATGCCCAGCTGCGGGACGCCGTGGGCGAAGATGCCCAGTCCGACCTGGACAGCGGTCGTCACGAACACGATCACCGCCCACTTCACCGCCCCGGGACTCTTGGCGAAGAACGAGCTGATCAGCAGCAGCAGGGCGACCACAGGGATCACCATGGTGCCGAACATGCCGTGGATCATGAACCCGACGACACCGGGGAACTCGATGTTGCTCTCCGGTCCCGAGTTCGCCGCGTCGATGGTGCCACCACCGTCGATGTAGGCGAAGAGTCCGAACACCGCGAAGGCGACCGCCGCCGCCTGCACCACCACCAGTCCGGCGACCGCGAACGCCAGCACCTTGTAGACCATTCTCATACCCCGAGCCCCCTCGAATGAGCGCCGCCACCCCGGCGGCGTGCCTGTCACCACTATGTCCCTGCTGCCGCGAATCGGCCACCGGAAAACGTCGACCCACGGGTCATCCCTGAGGGAGATGGGGGTCCCTCGCACCGTGACCTGCTCACAACGAGTGGAAGAGCGCGACCGGGCCTCTCAGATACATCCACACAGACATCTCCTCGACCCGGTTCCGGCGGTCCCGGTCGGAGGTCCCGGGTCGGCGGGGGCGGCGGTGTTAGCGTGACCGCGCCGTCCGATCGCCAGGAGTGACCATCCCCGACATCGCCGCCCTGACCCGCTGGCTCAGCCGGTGGGGGTTCGCCCTCGGGCTGGCGGTGGTGTTCGCCCTGGCCGTCGGTGTCCGGCTCGCACTCACCCTCACAACGACCGGTCGGTTGTTCGGGCTCGGCAACTACGACGACGGCGTGCACTTCGCCGCCGCGCTGGGTCTGGTCAACGGGCAGCTCCCGTACCGGGACTTCCTGCTGCTGCACCCACCCGGGGTCGTCCTCTGCCTGGCGCCGTTCGCCGCGCTGTCGTGGGTGATCGGCGAGCCGGGGGCGATGGCCGCAGCCCGACTGTCCTGGATGGTCCTCGGCGGGGTCAACGCGGTGCTCTGTGGACTCGCCCTGCGACCGATCGGTCGCTCTGCCGGGCTGGTCGGAGCCCTGTTCTACGCCCTGTTCCTGGGTGCCGTGTACGTGGACTACACGCCCCTGCTGGAGTCGCCGGCGACCACGCTCCTCCTCGCCGCGTTCGTGATCACCCGGCTGCTCGGGGAAGGACGCGACATCGGCCCGACCCACTACGTAGCGGCCGGACTGCTGCTGGGCCTCTCTCCGGTGCTGAAGATCTGGGGGGTGATCACGGTCCTGCTGATCGTGGCCGGGCTGTCGGCCCGGCGCGGTCGCCGCGCAGGACTGCTCACCCTCGGAGCGGCCGTCTGCTCCGCCGCTGGGCTGTGCCTGCCCTTCTTCCTGGCGGCCCCGACTCAGATGTGGCGGATGGTGGTGGTCGCCCAGCTCAGCCGACGTCGCGCAGACTTCCCGATCGCCGATCGGCTCAACGACGTCCTCGGCGTGCGCGTCTGGGTCAAGGGCCTGGCGACCTGGCAGACCGCCACCGTCGTGATGCTCATCGTGGTGCTGGTCGCGGTGGCGATCTGTCTGGTCAGGGCGGAGCTCCGTGTCGTCGCCGCCCTGGTGCTGGCCACCGGCGCGATCGTGATGAGCACGCCGATGTGGTTCCTGCACTACGCGGGTCTGACGGCCGCACCGATCGCCCTGGCGGTGGGTGGCTCCGTGGGAGCGGTGTCCAGTTGGATACGACCGCAGCCACGCATCGGTCGGTTCTGGTGGACGGTGCCGTCCCTGGCCGTGCTCGGCACGCTGGTCCTCGCCATCCCGCTGCCGCGCTTCAACTTCGGCAACCTCGCCTTCCCGGGCCCGGCCCTGGCCGCCGGTGTGGCGGACCGGTCCGGCTGCCTGGCCACCGACTTCCCGATGACGCTGATCCAGATGGACCTGCTGCAGCGCAATCTCGACCGGGGCTGCCCGCTCGTGGTGGACATCGGGGGCTACAGCTACTACCACGTCGACAGCGGTTACAGCGACGTCTCGCGCCGCAAGAACGCCGACTTCCAGGCCGTCATCCTGGCGTACTACCGCTCGGCCGATGCCGTGGTGCCGGTCCGCTTCTCCACCCGGTCCGGCTACAAGAAGGCCACCGCCAGGGAGATCGCGTCCTGGCCGGTGATCGCCGGGTCAGGACGGTTCGTCGTCCGGGAACCCCGCGCAGCAGCCCGATGACCCGGGTCACCCACGCTCAGATCTAGGCCTCTACGGCGTGAACCGGTAACCTCAGAGGCTTCGCCCGCGTACTCCTCCTGACGACGGGAGAGGTGCTGCCCATGGTGAACACGAAGACGGCCGACGTCGGCCGCAGCAGGCTGGCCGGTGCGTGGTTCGGCCTGGGTCTGGCCGCGGTGTTCGCTCTCGCGGTGACCGTCCGCCTCGGCGGCGTGCTTCGCGCGGCAGGGCTTTACGGTTTGGGCAACTACGACGACGGCGTGCACTTCGCCGCCGCCCTGGGGCTCGTCAACGGTCTGTTGCCGTACAGGGACTTCCTGCTCCTGCACCCGCCTGGCGTGGTGCTGGTATTGGCCCCTTTCGCCGCCCTGTCGTGGTTGATCGGGGAACCAGGTGCCATGGCGGTCGCCCGCGTGTCCTGGATGCTGCTGGGTGGGGTGAACGCGGCCCTCTGCGGACTGGTGCTGAAGCCGGTGAGTCGCGTCGCGGGGCTGGTGGCCGCCCTCTTCTACGCGCTTTCGATCGGCGCGGTCTACGTGGAGCACACCACGCTGCTCGAGGCCCCGGCGACCACCGTGCTGCTGCTGGCCATGGTGGTCACCCGGCTGCTCGGACCGGGGGTGGCGGTCCGTGGCAGGCACTACGTCCTGGCCGGGCTGTTGCTCGGCCTGTCACCTGCGCTCAAGATCTGGGGCGTCGTCGCGGTCCTCGTCGTGGTGGTCGCGATCCTCGCTCGTCGTGGTCTTCGGCCGGCGTCGATGACGCTGGGCGCCGCCGTGACTTCCTGCGCGGCTGTGTGCCTGCCGTTCTTCCTCGCCGCGCCGCAGGAGATGTGGCGCATGGTGGTGGCCGCGCAGCTGGCTCGACGCCGCATCACCGAAGCCGCGAGCGCGCGGCTCGACGACATCCTCGGCGTCCGGGAGTGGACGCCCGGCAACGACCAGTGGAACACCTGGCTGGCGGTTGTGCTCGTAGCGCTGGTGGGGGCCACGCTGCTCTGCCTGGTCAGGGCCGAGCTCCGGGTGATCGCCGCCTTGATGATCAGCCACGCCGTCCTGGTGATGATCACCCCGCTGTGGTTCCTGCACTACGCCGGGCTGACGGCGGCACCGATGGCGCTGACGTTCGGCGGAGGCCTGGCCGTGCTGTTGGTGTGGGCTCGTCCTGTCCGTTGGCTACCGCCGACGCTGGTCGCGATCGCCGTGGCAGCGATCCTGGTGCTCGCCTACCCGATGCGCGATGTGCAGCTGGGCAAGCGGGAGTTCCCCGCCGCCCAGCTCGGCGCGGCATCCGCCCGGTGGGTCGGCGGGTGCATCACCACCGACTGGCCGATGACCCTGATCCAGATGGACCTGCTGCAGAGCAACATCGACCACGGCTGTCGCTTCGTGGTGGACCTGGGCGGGTACAGCTACTACCTGGTCGACAGCCCCTACCACCAGGAGTCGCGGCGCAAGAACAAGGACTGGCAGGCCCTGGCGCTCGACTACTACCGCTCGGGGAACGCGGTCATCCCGGTCCGGTTCAGCACGGCGAGCGGCTTCAGCGAGGCCACCGCCCGCACCGTCGACGAGTGGCCGGTGATCGCGGAGGCGGACGGGTACGCGATCCGGCGTCCCGAACCTGTCGGCCGCTGACCGCAGGCCTAGCTCATGGTCGCGCCGAAGGCCAGCCCGAGCAGATAGGTGGCGGCCGCCGCGCCGTACCCGATCGCCAGCTGGCGCAGCGCGCGTCGCGCCGGCGAGGCTCCCGACAGGATCCCCACCACGGCACCGGTGGCGAGCAGCGCAAGACCGACCAGGCTAGCGGCGATGGCGATGGCGACGACACCGGTGGCCCCGAACAGGTAGGGCAGCACCGGGATCGACGCCCCGGAGGCGAAGAAGCAGAAGCTCGACAGAGCCGCGGCCCAGGCGCTGCCGACCGCCTCGTGTGGGTCGACGCCGGCCGCATCCGGTGAGTCGGCATCGAGCACCTGGGAGGCGAGCACCTCGCCGGCGTAGTGCTGGGCGTCCGCGGGATCCATCCCCCGCGCCCGGTAGACCAGGGCGAGCTCGTTCGCGTCCAGGTCGAGGTGCGGCAGCGCCGACTGCGCCTCCGGATCGGGTCGCGTCGACTGGAGCAGCTCGCGTTGCGAGCGGACCGAGACGTACTCCCCCGCGCCCATCGACAACGCACCGGCCAGCAGCCCGGCCACCCCGGTGAACAGCACCGTCTGGTTCGACACCCCCGTCGCGCCGATGCCGAGGACCAGCGCGAGGTTCGACACGAGACCGTCGTTCGCGCCGAACACCGCCGCTCGGAACGACCCGGACAGCTGCTCGCGCCCGCGGGCGGCCAGTCCCCGCAGCACCTCGCCGTGGATGCGCTCGTCGGCGGCCATCTGGTCGGTGGCGTCCACGTCGTCGTCGTACGGAGTCCGACCCTCAGCCCGTTGCATCAGCGCGAGCACGAACACGGTGCCGAAGTGCGCGGCCAGGAAGACCATCAGCCGGGTACGAAGGCTGGTCCGCGGGGGCGGTTCGGCGGCCGGACCCAGCAGGTCGAGCCAGTGCGACTCGTGCCGCCCCTCCGCCTCCGCCAGAGCCGCCAGGATCTGTTGCTCGGCGCCCTCCTTGCGGGCGGCCAGCGCGCTGTAGACGGCGGCCTCGGCCCGCTCGTCGGCCAGATACTGCCGCCAGCGGCGGACCTGATGGCGGCTGGGCGTCGAGGTGGTTGGTGGTGCGGTCACCGAGACATCATCCTCCCCGGGACGCGGTCAGAGCTCTTCGTGCGTCGCCGGGTCCAGTCCCCGGATCCGGCCGTCGGCGCGACCCAGGGCCGAGATCTGCTGCATCTCGTCGTCGCTGAGGGCGAAGCCGAACACGTCGAGGTTCTCGTGCTGACGCTCGTCGTTCGCCGACTTCGGGATCGGCACCACCCCGAGCTGGACGTGCCAACGCAGCACGACTTGGGCCGCCGACACCCCGTACCGCTCGCCGATCGCGCGCAGCAGCAGGTGATCGAGCAGCGCCCCGGCCCGGCCGATCGGGCACCAGGCCTCGGTCACGATCCCCCGGTCCGCGTTGACCGTGCGCTGCTCGGTCTGCGGGAAGAACGGGTGCAGCTCGATCTGGTTGACGGCCGGGGTGACGCCCGTCTCCTCGATCAGACGGTCCAGGTGCTCGGGGAGGAAGTTGCTGACCCCGATGGCACGCACCAGACCCCGGTCGCGGGCGCTGATCAGGGCCTGCCAGGCCTCGACGTAGCGGCCGACCCCCGGGTTCGGCCAGTGGATGAGGTAGAGATCGAGGTGATCCAGCCCCGTCCGGAACAGGCTCTCCTCGATCGTCGCTGTCGCCTCGTCGTAGGCGTGGTGACGGCCCGGCAGCTTGGAGGTGACGATGATCTCCTCGCGCGGCACCGCGGACCGGCGGATCGCTCGACCCACGGCACCCTCGTTCTCGTAGTTCACCGCTGAGTCGAGCAGTCGGTAGCCGACGTCGAGGGCGCGAGAGATGGCGTCCACCCCGGCTTCGCCCTGCAGGCCACCGGTACCGAAGCCGATGGCGGGCAGGGTGATCTCGGCCCCGAACACCGCTGGCACGCTAGGCATCGCCGACCTCCTCAGGGTCTGGGAACGTCTCATCCTCACCCATCGCCCCGGGACCCCGGCGGGCGGCTCGCCGGGAGCGGCGATGCGGGTCTGATCGACGCGATGACGTAGAGTGGTGCCCAGCAGTGCGCACTGGTCTCACCCCGCGCTGCCGGTGACGTTGAGCTCCGCTCCTCCCCTCCCAGTTTTCTTCGCGCGATCGATGTGGATCGCGACGTTCGGATTCACCCGGTGAGACACCCATGAGAGTGACCACCCTTTTGTCCAGTTCCACCTTCATCGGCCTCGGCCTGCCCGAGAGCCTGTCCCAGGTGCTCGCCGACCGCGGCATCACCACTCCCACCCCCATCCAGGCCGCCACCCTGGCCGACGCCCTCGGCGGTCGTGACGTGCTCGGTCGTGGCCGGACAGGCTCCGGCAAGACCTACGCGTTCCTGCTTCCCCTTGTGGCCCGCCTGCACGCCGACAAGCGGCGCCCGCAGCCGAACCGCCCCCGCGCCCTCATCCTGGCGCCGACCCGCGAGCTCGCCGTGCAGATCGACACCGCCCTGCAGCCGCTGGCCGCCGTGGCCGGACTGACCAGCCGGACGATCTTCGGGGGCGTGGGTCAGCAGCCGCAGGTCGCGGCCCTCCGCCGTGGTGTCGACGTGCTCGTGGCCTGCCCCGGCCGGCTCGAGGACCTGGTCAAGCAGGGTCACTGCCGGCTCGACGCAGTCCAGGTCACCGTGCTCGACGAAGCCGACCACATGGCCGACCTCGGCTTCCTGCCCGGGGTCACCCGACTGTTGGCCCAGACTCCGAAAGACGGGCAGCGGATGTTCTTTTCCGCCACCCTCGACAGCGGCGTGGACGGGCTGGTCCGGAAGTTCCTGAGCCGCCCCGCCATCCATCAGGCCGATTCGGTGGAAGCGCCGGTCGCCAGTGAGCACCACGTCCTGCACGTCAGCGCCGGCACCCGCACCGAAGTGCTCGTCGACCTGGCCGCCGCGCCCGGCCGTACGGTGATCTTCACCCGGACCAAGTCGCGTGCCAAGACCCTCACCCGCCAGCTGAACGCCCGTGGCGTGCGGGCGACCGAGCTGCACGGCAACCTGAGCCAGAACGCCCGGACGCGCAGCATGGACGCCTTCCACTCCGGTCAGGTCCGCACCCTGGTGGCCACCGACATCGCCGCCCGCGGCATCCACGTCGATGACATCGAGCTGGTCGTCCACGCGGATCCACCGGCCGAGCACAAGGCGTACGTGCACCGCTCCGGCCGGACCGCTCGCGCCGGCAAGGCCGGCACCGTCGTCACCTTGATGACCGACGAGCAGGTCCGTGACGTCCGCGCCCTGACCCGGGCTGCGGGCATCAAGCCGACGACGACCGTGGTGGACACCGTCTCCCACCCGGTGCTGCAGCAGCTCGCCGCCGGCGAGCGCGTCTTCGAGGCCGCCATCGTCCCCCCGACGCCGGACACCTCCGGCCGCTCGGGCGGTCGCGGTGCCGGCAACGGTGGCGGGCGGCGCTCCGGCGGCCGTTCCCGCTCCGCCGGGGCCGGTACGGCTCCGCGCAGCGGCGGTACGGGCGGACAGGGTTCGGGCGGACAGGGCTCGGGTCGTGGGCGTCGTCCGGCCCGCGACGGAAGTCGCAGCCCGGCGGCCGCCGCCTCGGGCTCGGGCTCGAGCCACAGCGCCAGCAACTTCAGCCGGCGGGTGCGCACGCGCTGACGCGCGACCCTCGGCCGACGCACTGAGCGATGCCGACTGCCCGGGTGCTGCACTGCAGCACCCGGGCAGTCGGCGTTTCACTGTCGGGAGAAGGCCGAAGCCCGTGCGACCTGCTCCGGGCTGATCGTCACACCCGTGTAGCGCTCGAACTGACGAGCAGCCTGGAGGGCGATCACCTCGGCCCCGCTGATCACCTTCTTCCCGGCCTCCCGCCCGCTGGTGATCAGCGGTGTCTCGGCCGGGAACGCCACCACGTCGAAGACCACCTCGGCGGCGAGGACGTGGTCCTCGGGGAACGACTGCACCTGAGCATCGGCACCATGCATGCCGAGTGGCGTGACGTTGACGATCACGGCTGCGCCCGGAGCCGGGTCATCCGCCCGCCAGCGGTAGCCGTACTTCTCGGCCAGGGCCGAGCCGGCGGTCTCGTTGCGGGCCAGCACTGTCAGGTCGGCGAAGCCGGCGCCACGGAAGGCGGCCACCACCGCTTTGGCCATCCCGCCGGACCCGCGGACCACGACCGAGGACGCCGGGTCGATCGCGTGCTCGGTGAGCAGCTGGGCGACCGCCTCGTAGTCGGTGTTGGATCCCGACAGCCGACCGCCGTCGTTGACGATCGTGTTCACCGACTCGATCGCCGCCGCGGACTGCTCGAGGTCGTCGATCAGTGCGATGACGGCCTCCTTGTAGGGCATCGACACCGAGCAGCCACGGATGCCGAGGGCTCGGACACCCCGGATCGCGCCGTCGATGTCAGCGGTCGTGAAGGCCTTGTAGATGAAGTTCAGTCCGAGCTCGTCGTACAGGAAGTTGTGGAACCTGGTGCCCAGGTTCGAGGGCCGCCCGGCCAACGAGATGCAGAGCGTCATGTCCTTGTTCAGGATCGGCATGGCAGCATTCTGGCGTGACCCTCGTCGGACTCGTCCTCGCGGGCCTCGCCGCCCTCGTCCACGTCTTCATCTTCTACCTGGAGTCGGTGGCCTGGACCGGGGCGCGCGCCCGGGCCACCTTCGGCACCGGCACCCGGGAACAGGCCGAGCCGTTGAAGGAGCTGGCCTTCAACCAGGGCTTCTACAACCTGTTCCTGGCCGTGGTCACCTTCATCGGCGTCGCCGCCACGGCGGCGGGGGCGTCGACCGTCGGGCTGACGATGATCTTCGTCGGGACCGGGTCGATGGTGGCCGCCGGGCTGGTGCTGCTGATCTCCAGCCCGTCCAAGGCGGCGGCAGCACTCAAGCAGCTGACAGTGCCCGCCCTCGCCATCGTCGCTTTGGTCATCGGCCTCGTCGTGTGACCGCCGCCCCGACCACGCCGGTGGTCAGTCCTCGACCACGCTGATCGTGACCTCGATGTTGCCGCGGGTCGCGTTGGAGTAGGGGCAGACCTGGTGAGCCGCCTCCGCGAGCTCCTGGGCCACGGCCGGGTCGAGGTCCGGCAGCACGACCTCGAGCTCGACAGCCAGCTGGAAACCGCCCTCACCGTTCGGGCCGATGTGCACCAGCGCGCCGACCGAGGAGTCGTGGACATCGATCTTCTGCACGCGGGCGATGGACTGCAGGGCGCTGTGGAAGCAGGCTGCGTAGCCGGCGGCGAACAGCTGCTCGGGGTTGGCGCCGTCACCCGAGCCACCCATCGCCTTCGGGATCGCCAGGTCGACGTCGATCCGCCCGTCGGTGGAGCGGACGTGGCCGTTGCGGCCGGCTCCGGTCGAGAGGGCCTCGGCGGTGTACAGGTTCTCCATGATCATGTCCTTCTCTTGTGGGGTTGACATCTGTGGGGATCGACATCTGGGGTGCAACGGGCTCGAGAGTCAGGCACTCCGCAGGTCTGAGGTGAGCTGCACCATGTTGTGGGTGACGCCCTGCAGCTGACGGATCAGCTCCGGCAGGTCGGAGGATGCGCCGATGAAAGCGGGCACCAGACAGCCGACGGCCTCGGAGACCGCTCGCCGGGTCGACTGACCCTCTTCGGTCAGCGTGACGCTGACCACGCGCTCGTCCCGCTCCTGGCGCTCCCGCGCGAGCAGGCCCCGGTTCTCCAGCCGTCGCAGCAGCGGGGACAACGTCCCCGAGTCCAGGCCCAGCTCGCGACCGAGCGCGGAGACCGAACGGGCTCCGTCCGCCAGCACCACCAGGACGAGGAACTGCGTGTAGGTCAGGTTCCAGGGCGACAGGGCCTGTCGGTAGGCCTGAGCCGTCGAGTTCGCCGCCGAGTAGATGGCGAAGCACACCAGCTCATCCAGTCGCGACGTCGTCATGGCCTAAGCATTGCGCACAATTGAGTTGCACACAATGTGTTGCCGAGAGACGTCGGTCACCCCGATCCTCCGGCCGGTACGCTCTCGGTGGCACCGGGGCCCGCCCCGGACTTTTGTGCCGCTTTCGACACTCATGGTCGTTGCTGCTCCAGAAGATCGGGAGGATGGCGTTGATCGAGCCGATCGTCACCTACGACCACGGCACCGTCCGCGGCGTCTGGCGGGACACCGGACCCGGCGGACCGTACGACCGCTCGGCCGCCTTCCTCGGGCTGCCGTTCGCCCAGCCGCCGACCGGGGCCCACCGCTTCGCGGCTCCCGTCCCGGCCGGTGCCTGGGAGGGAGTCCGTGACGCCACCGCGTACGGGGCGACGGCCCAGCGCCGCGCGTTCGGTGAGGTGACCGCCATCCCGGAGCCGTCCATCCCGGGCGACGCCACCCTGAACGTCAACGTGTTCACTCCGGTCCCCGGACAGCCCGAGGCCGCCCTGCCGGTGCTCGTGTGGATCCACGGCGGCGGTTACAAGGCGGGATCGCCGGCGAGCCCTTGGTACGACGGGCGCGCCTTCAACCGCGACGGCGTGGTCACGGTGACGCTCTCGTACCGGCTCGGCTTCGACGGCTTCGGGTGGATTCCCGACGCCCCCCACAACCGTGGGCTCCTCGACCAGATCGAGGCCCTGCGCTGGGTGAACAAGCACATCGCCGCGTTCGGTGGCGATCCCGACCGGGTGACCATCGCCGGCCAGTCGGCCGGGGGCGGATCGGTCTGGGCCTTGCTGGTCTCACCGGCGGCCCGCGGGTTGTTCGGTGCCGCGATCGCCCACTCCGGGGCGCTCGACGTGCAACCGAGCGAGACCGCGGAGGCCAACGGTCGCGCTCTGGCCGAGCTGGCCGGGGTGGACTGGACGCGCGACGGACTGTCGACCCTGACCGAGGACCGGATCCTCGACCTGCAGGACCAGGTCGCCGTGCCGGCCCCGCCCGTCGACCTGGCGGGTGCGGTCGACGGCATCCTCGACACGGGCGGGATGACGCTCGCCTACCTGCCGTACGTGGACGGCGAGGTGCTCGACCGATCGGTACCGGAGGCGTTGGCGGCCGGAGTGTCCGCCGACTGCCCGGTGATCACCGGCGCCACCGCGCACGAGTTCACCGGTGCCGGCCCACTGCTCGCTCCCCTGCTGGCCACCGGCGACTTGACCTCGGTGCTGCGCAGCTCCCAGCTCGGCCCGGTCGCCGAGCGGGTCCTGTCCTCGTACGGTGATCTGCCGTCCGGCGAGGCCTCGGTGCTGGGCCAGCTGATGACCGAGCTGACCTTCCGGGTCCCGTTGATCACCTGGGCGGACCTGCGTGGCACCGCACCGACCTGGCTGTACGACTTCCGGCTCCGCCACAGCGAGACGGGACTGGCCGCCCACTGTGCCGAGCTCCCGTTCGCCTGGGACCTGCTCGACGCCCCGCAGGTGGCTGCCTCGTGCGACCCGGATCCGCCCCAGGCGTTGGCCGACCTGATGCACCGCGGCTGGGTGGCCTTCGTCCATGATCATCGGGCACCCTGGCCGGTCTGGGGAGCCGACCGGCAAGCGGCGATCTTCGACCGGCAGTCGACGATCGGACCGGCGTTCGCGCTGGAGTCCGAGATGGCCGACCTGCTCCGACGTAGCTGAACCGACCGACATCCCACACCGCAGATCCTCACCTCACAGATCCTCACCACACAGATCCTCACCACACAAGGACGACGACGTGCCCAAGCCGCAGCTGAAGACCCTGACCGCCGACGACGGGACCGCCTTCCGCGATCTCGACCATGATCAGCGGATGGCGCCGTTCGAGGATCCACGACGGACTCCGGCCGACCGTGCCGACGACCTGGTGAGCCGGCTGTCGCTCGCGGAGAAGGTCGGCCTGTTCTTCCACGACATCATCGAGGTCGGCCCCCAGGGCTCCTTGATGGAGGGAGACGGTGCGGTGGCCCGCTCCTCCACCCGCGGGGTGGTGCTCGACAAGCTGATCAACCACGTCAACGTGCACGCGTTGCCGTCGGCGCGCGAGTCCGCGGAGTGGTCCAACGCCCTGCAGGAGCTCGCCGCGACCACGCCGCACTCGATCCCGGTGACGGTCAGCACCGATCCGCGACACTCGTTCGCGGAGAACAGCGGTGCCGCCTTCGCCGCCGGCGCGATGTCGGCCTGGCCGGAGCCCCTCGGGCTGGCCGCGTTGCGGGACCCCGAGCGGGTGCGGGAGTTCGCCGAGATCGCTCGGCAGGAGTACGTGGCCGTGGGCATCCGGTCGTCGCTGCACCCGCAGATCGACCTGGGCACCGAGCCGCGGTGGGGCCGCCAGTTCCACACCTTCGGCAACGACAGCGCCTTCGTCGCCGAGGTGGCGGCTGCCTACGTCGAGGGGTTCCAGCTGGATCCCGATCTCGGCCCGACCTCGGTGGCGACCATGGCCAAGCACTTCCCGGGTGGTGGCCCCCAGCTCGACGGGGAGGATCCGCACTTCCCGTACGGGCGTGAGCAGGTCTATCCCGGGGGCCGTTTCGATGATCATCTGCTGCCGTTCCGGCGAGCCATCGAGGCCGGTACGTCGGCCCTGATGCCCTACTACGGCATGCCCATCGGCCTCGAGCTGGACGGGGAGGCGATCGAGGAGGTCGGCTTCGGCTACAACAAGCAGATCCTGACCGGTCTGCTCCGGGACCAGCTCGGCTTCGACGGGGTGATCTGCACCGACTGGGGTCTGGTCACCAGCACCGTGGTGTTCGGTCGGCCGCTGCCGGCCCGGGCGTGGGGAGTGGAGCACCTCAGCGATCTGGACCGGTTGGTCAAGATCATCGACGCGGGTGCCGACCAGCTCGGGGGCGAAGCCCGGACGGAGCTGCTGACCCAGGCCGTCGATCAGGGACTGATCCCGCTCGACCGGCTGGATGCCTCCGTGCGGCGGCTGCTGATCGTGAAGTTCCAGCTCGGTCTGTTCGACGACCCGTTCGTCGACCCCGACGAAGCCGTCGAGGTCCTCGGACGTGCTGACTTCGTGCAGGCCGGCCGCCGAGCGCAGGCGGAGTCGATGGTGCTCCTGCACAACGCCACGGTCGACGGCGTGCCGACGCTCCCGCTGACCACCCCGCTGGCGGTCTACGCCGAGGGTCTGCCGGCCGAGGAGGCCGCCCGACTGGGAAAGGTGGTCACCGATCCGGCGGACGCCGACGTGGCGGTGGTCCGGTTGCCGGCACCGTTCGACCCGCGCGACGACCTGTTCCTGGAGGGCTTCTTCCACCAGGGCTCGTTGGAGTACCGCCCCGGGCTGGTGGCACGGCTCCGCGACATCGCCGCCGTCGCCCCGCTCGTGATCGACGCCAACCTGGAGCGACCCGCGATCCTCACCCCGTTCACCGAGTTCGCCGCCGCCATCCTCACCGATGTGGGGGCGACGTCCTCTGCCCTGGTCGAGGTGCTGTCGGGCACCATCGCGCCCCTGGGCGGACTCCCGTTCGAAGTACCCCGCTCCACCGAAGCCGTACGCAACTCACACTCCGACGTGGCCGACGACAGCGAGGACCCGTTGTATCCCCATGGGG
>CAWCDP010000002.1:0-4682 GCA_963794405.1 uncultured Actinomycetota bacterium | reverse complement strand
GGTGGCTGATCGCCGTGCTCGCCGTCCGGGGTTCGAGCGTCAGGACACCGCGCGTTCGCTGGGACTGCTGGCCTCCGGTTCGAGCACCGGCGCGGCGGCGTCCGCAGCCTGGGCGCTGCGGCGCTCGACCGGGACGGCGAGGACGGGGCAGTGAGCGTGACTGAGGCAGAAGTGACTGACAGATCCAGACAGCAGCCGACCCCACCCCACGTGCTCCCGAGTCCCGATCACCAGCAGCGACGCGGTCCGCGATTCGGCGACGAGCACCGGACCCGGGTCGTTGCTCATGAACTGCAGCTGCCAGCCCGGCTCAGGCTGCACGGCCGCGAACGCCGCCTTGACCGCCTCGCGGTAGCTGTCCTCGACGCCGTCGAACGGTATCGACAACGGAGACGACCCGCCGACGACGTAGACCCCCGGCGGTGCCAGGGCATGGATGGCGCGCAACGCCTGCCCTGTCCGACGAGCCTGAGCCGCCCCCCACGCCAGCGCCGCCTGAGCCGGCACCGACAGATCCAGCCCCACGATGATCTCGTCCACGGCGATCCCTTCCGCACCGACTCTCGGCACCCGGTGATCCCATCCTCGGCGCCAGCTCCCGCCGGTCCGTACGGCAGGACGGCTCGACCATCCGGGCCGAAAGCCCTGTGACGCCGTCCCCGTCGTTCTCGGGCGCTGGTGTCCACCGTGTCGCCGTCGATGAGGCATCGAGGTCGGCCACGGCTGTGCCAAGGCGGAGTCGAGAGCCAGCAGGGCCGAACTGAGGACCAAGGGGCCGTCCGAGGTCGACCTGTGACCCTGTCGAGCATCCCCCTGGCGGACGAGCCTGGAACCAGGCAGGCAATGCGGCCGAGCCGGCGGAGCTGCCACACCGGCACCCTCCGCAGCAGAGGTCGGAGGACTCATGAGCCAGCGGACGTGGAACAAGATCGTCGTTGGTGTTGACGGATCCAAGGAGAGCCAACGGGCTCTGGTCTGGGCATGTGAACTGGCCCGGCCGGGGATCCAGGTGATCGCCCTGAGTGCCTGGTCGGTGCCGCCCGCCCCAGACTCGCCGCCGTTCGGCGGATTCCCCTGGGGAGTGACCGGCGGCCTCGGGGACGGCACCCGAACCATGCTCAACGATGTGGTGACCGAGGTCCAGGCGGACTTCCCGGAGGTGGTGATCGCTCAGGAGGTGGTCGCCGGCAACGCGGCGCACGAGCTGATCAAGCTCTCCGAGAGCGCGGACCTGGTCGTCGTGGGAGCGAAGGGACATGGCGGGTTCACCGGCATGCTGATCGGGTCGGTCAGCCAGCATGTTCTCGCCCACAGCACCTGCACCGTGGTGGTCGTCCGCTGAGGTCCACCTCTGCTGCACCGCACCGTGAGCGCGGCTCCCGGGGTGCGGCATCGACCAGACCCGGCACCCGCGGTGAGTTCCTCCCGCGGGGCCGGGTCGTGTACGCCTCACCAGCGTTGACCACAGACCGGGTGACCGCCACGACCTCGGCCTCGATCTGCAAGGTGCAGGCTGACCTCTGCGGCGGCCAACCCTGCTGGGTCAGGAGAAGGCGTCCTGGAACGTGGGACGGAATGCACGGCCGGTGATCTCGGTCGGTGTGATGGCGATGACCAGGTTGCGATGGCCGCTCGCCCACGGGATCGCCTGGCTGATCGAGGCAGGTCGGCTCAGCTGGTCCGGGGACGCGATGCCGGCGGCGCGGCCCCTGAGGATGACGCTCCAGCCGACTCTGTGGGCCTCCTGGATCTCGTCGACCTCGAACACCACTTGGGTGCGCTGCACCAGCTCGGACAAGATGCCGTAGGGGGAGGTGCGGAACACGATGATCCCGTCCAGCCAGGCATAGCTGAGGGGAAACAGCTGCGGCCCGTCGGCCGCGCTCCACGCGATGCGTCCCACGCTGTGCTGGCTGAGCAACTCATAGCAACGGCCAGTGCTGAGGTCGTCGAAGCTGTGGCGTCTCCTCGGGGCGGCTGCCGCCGCCGGGTAGCGGTCGGTGGGGTCCAGCCCAGCCTGCGGGTCGTCGGACATCATCGGAGACATGGTCGGTCGCCCGCCCGTCTCAGCGCGTTCGACCGCCGTCGCTCGGCGGTCCGGTGGTGCACCGGGCCGTGACGCCGCGGGTGGATCTTGCTGCGGTCCATGTCGTCTCTCGATCAGCGTGAGTGGAAGCCCACCGGCTGGCAGTGGACGTGGGGTGGCTGCGGGCGCCGGTCCAGGAACTCGTACAGCTCGACGCCGATCGAGTAGCCCCAGGCGCGGATGGCGGTCCAGTCGCGGAAGTCTCCGGCGGGCAGCGCGTCAGCCATCCAGCGGGACATCCGGCCCGTGGCCCGGGTCGGATCGAGCCGCCCGGCGAAGGTGATCGGCTCTGGCAGTCCGAAACGGCGGACGGTCCTGCCGACGGCGTGCGGGACGGCCGTGGGGGTGGCGCTGTCGCGGCCGGTGTCGCAGGGGCCACTTTGGAACAGGAAGGTCGGGCGGTTGGTCAGACGGGGTGCCTGCCGGCGCAGGTAGCGGGAGGCTTCGGGCATCCATCGCCCCCTGTAGAGGGCGCTGCCGATCACCACCGCATCGAACTCGTCGGCCTCCGGGGCCGTGGCGCAGGAGATGATCTTGACGGCGTGATCGGTCTGACGCAGCTCGTCGGCCAGCACCTCGGCGATCTCCCGTGTTGCGCCCATCCGTGATGCGTAGGCGAGCAGCACCGTGCACATGGCCAGTCCCTTCTCCGAAGATTCCCCGATCATCTGCCGGGCGCACTGACCGTGCCAGGGTCTATGGGTGGGATCGGTGTCAGACTTTTGGTCCCGTGGGTTGCTGGGAGATTCCCGCTCCGCTGAGTGAGCCACGGTGGTCACTCCTCACGCCCCTGACTGCTCAGCACACCGGCTGAGGTTCGACGGGACCATCCGGCAACGTGTGATCCACGGACGGCCGGGTGCTGAGCTCGTCATCTTGTCCGAGCAGGCGGCGTTGCGTCCAAAGCCGCCGGCCGGACGCGACGACGCGGCCCATGGACCGTCCCTTCCGGGCCGAAAAGCCGCAGCGCCACAACCCGCTCCGGCGAGACGGTGAGGTCGTCCGCAACCCGGCGGAACATCTCCCAGGAGTCACCGTGGCCAAGATCCTCGTCACCTACGGCTTGCCGACCGGCTACTGGACGCCAGCCGAAGCGGCGGTGGGGTCATGATCTGGTCTGCCACCGGCGGTGACAACGTCGACGTACCACCTCTGCAGCAGGCGGCCGCTGCTCTCGCCGGCGTGGCTCAACCACGCGAGGCTGTCACGCCTTCGGACACGTTGCGAGAGACGCACTGCGCCTGGGTGCTGCTGATCGGTTCGGCGGCGCTGAAGTGGAAGAAGCCGCTCGACCTCGGCTTCGTCGACTGGCGGACGGTAGGTGCTCGCGAACACGCTTGCCGTCGGGAGCTCGAGCTGAACCGCCGGTTCGCCCGGGACGTCTACCGTGACGTGCTGGCCGTCTCCGACGGCGCCGGCCGCGTGCGCGAGTGGCTGGTCCTGATGGATCGGATGCCGGCGGACCGTCGAATGTCGACCCTGGTGTCCGGCGGGCGACTGGTCGACGACGCGCTGCGTGCGGTCGCCCACACCCTGGCCGCCCACCATGCCACCGCTCGACGCACGCCGCGGATCGAGGCCAATGGCACCCCGGCCGCCCTGCTGGCCCGTTGGATGTCGAACATCGACGCGTTGACCGCCGACGCCGAGCTGATCAGCCCTGAGGACCTGTCGGCCCTGACAGGACTGGTCCGCGACTACATCGAGGGCTGCCGCCCGCTGCTTCAGGCGCGGCTGACGGCGGGCCGCATCCGCGACGGGCATGGTGACCTGCTCGCCGACGACATCTTCTGCCTCGATGACGGGCCGCGGATCCTGGACTGCCTGGAGTTCGACGACGACCTCCGCGCCGTTGACGGTGTGGACGACGCAGCCGCGCTCGCCATGGACCTGGAACGACTCGGTGCGCCCCGACTCGGCCGGGAGTTCATGAACCAGTTCATCGAGTTCACCGCCGACCCCTGTCCGCCGAGCCTGATCCACCACTACATCGCCTACCGGGCGGTCATGCGGGCGAAGATCGCCGCGATCCGGGCTCGGCAGGGCGATCCCGACGCCGCCGCCCAGGGTCGGCTGCTGATCGACATCGGCCGACGACACCTGCTCCGGGCCCGGCCGGTCATGATCCTGGTCGGGGGGCTCCCGGGCACCGGGAAGACCACCGTCGCCGGCGACCTCGCCGACGATCTCGGCAGCGTGCTGCTCCGCTCCGACCTGATCCGCAAGGAGAGCGCCGGTGTCGACCCCGACCACGACGGCCGCCGCGACGGCGGGCTCTACACCCCGGAGCGGACCCGGGCGACCTACCGGCTGATGATCGAGCGGGCCCATCTGCTGCTCGGTCATGGTGAATCGGTGATCCTGGACGCCACCTGGTCCTCCGCCGAGGTACGCGCCGAGGCTCGGGCCGTCGCCGCCGACCGACGCGCGACCATCCGCGAGCTGCGCTGCGTCGCGCCCTCCGAGGTCGCCGACGCCCGCATCCGAGACCGACAAGCCGTCGGCAGCGACCTCTCCGATGCCACCCCCGAAGTCGCCCGCGCGATGGCAGCCACGTTCGCCCCGTGGCCCGAAGCCACCGTCATCGACACCGTCC
>CAWCDP010000001.1:0-7655 GCA_963794405.1 uncultured Actinomycetota bacterium | reverse complement strand
TCCACCCGGCTCGGTCGGCTTGCCGGCGGGCTCGTCCAACAACGTGGAGGTCGGGGTCCGGCTGCCGGAGGACTCCGCGGTCACCGACGGCACGGTGATCCCCAACACCGCCACCGTGACCGCCGACAACGCACCGTCGGCGAGCGACCGGGCCGACGTCACCGTCGACGTCCCGCGGGTGGTCCGCCCGGTGGCGACCAAGTCCTGGAGCGACGGCAGCGCGGTGGCCGGGACGGGTGAGGAGAGCACGATCGTCCTCGGGGTCCGGAACGCCTCGTCCTCGACCGCGCGGGTCACCTCGCTGACCGTCGAGGATGCCAGTGCGGAGACGTACGAGCGGTTCACCGTCACCGGCATCGGTCCGGTCACCTTCCCGCCAGGCGCCGACCGGGTCACCGTCCTGGCCTGCACCGAGCCCTTGTCGGCGTGCGCGGACGGCGACTACACCGCAGGAGCGGCTCAGACCGGCCCGACGCTGTCCCTACCGGCCGGCGTCGACGCCGAGGACGTGACCGGGCTGCGCTTCGTCTTCACCGACGCGGCGGGCGCCGCGATCCCCAGCAGCCCGGACGCTGGATCCGTCGGCATCGACACCGTCCTCCGCGTCACGCTGCGCAGCACCGGCGACACCTACAGCCCGACCAGCCGGGACGACGTGGTCAACTGCGCGTCCCCCTCCGGTGAGGACCCGGTGACCGGAGCTGTGGCCGGGGTGCCCGCCTGCGCCACGTACGCGGTGCAACCCGCCCAGGCGACGATGAGGCTGGACAAGACCTTCTTCCCCGACGGCAACACCGACTACGAGCCGAACGGGCAAGCGGTCGACGGCGAGAGCTCACTGGTCTCGGGCCTGGTGACCGCGACCAACACCTCGCCGTTCCCGGTCGCCGAGATCACCATCAGCGAGCCGTCCACCAGCGCGAGGGGCGAGTGGGACAAGTTCGACGTCAGCAGCACCAGACTCGTCTTCCCCGCCGGGGCGACCCGGGCCGAGGTGCAGTTCGACTGCGCCGGCACCGTCATCGCCCGTACGTACTCCCCGCCACCGACCACGGTGGACACCCCGGTCCCCTGTCAGTCCGGTCGGGCCGACGGGATCCTGGCGACGTTCTCCGGGCTGGACGCGGACGGCAACGGAGCGATCCAGGCCGGCGCGAGGGGCACCCTGGGCATCCAGGGTCGGCTCAACGCCAACGTCACCGCCGAGGATCTGGTCGGCGGCGGATCCGCGGGGGTGCAGAACTGCGCGTCGGGCACCGCCACCAGCTCGATCAACGGGGTCGGCTCGGCCGCGGCGGGCGCCTGCGCCTCGGTCTCCGTCCAACCGGCCTTCTCCCGGTTGCAGGGCGTCAAGTCCTCCGAGCTGCCCACCATCCTGCCCGGCCTGCCGCGCGCCTTCGCTCTCTCGTTCACCAACAACGGCACGGTGCCGGCCACCGGCGTCACCCTGATCGACCCGCCGGACCCGACCTCGACCGCCAACCCCTTCCGATCCATCCGCCTGGCGTCGCTCACGCTGCCCGCCACCCCGGCGGCCACGGCCGAGGTCTACGACCCCGATGTCGACGGCTACGTGCCCTATGACGCCTCCGACGCCGCGCTGCTGGAGCGTTCGCTGGGCTTCCGGATCCAGCTGAGCGATCCCCTACCGGCCGGTCAGCGCTACGCCGCCACCGCCCAGGTGCTGCTCCGCGACGGGATCGAGGTCGGCACCCGCATCCAGAACTGTGCCTCGGTCGGTTCGGACAGTCAGCCGCCGACCGACTTCTGCTCGGCCGCCATCACCGCGACCGAGCCGAGTGAGGGCGCGTCGGTGCAGAAGGCGATCACCCCCGCCACCTCCGTACGCCCGCAGCCGGGTCTCCCCGGCCAGATCATCCAGGTCAAGCTGGCCGCCCAGAACACCGGCACCCTGTGGCTCAAGCGGCTGGTCGCCACCGATGTCGACCAGGACTTCTTCGATGCGGTCGACGTCACCGGCACCGTGCGGGTGAACTTCCCCCCGTCGGCGAACCGGGTGCAGGTCGACGTGTGCACCACCGGCTGCGCGACCGGTGACTTCATCACGGGCAACCGGACCGCGAGCCAGACGCCGGCCCTGCCCGCAGGAGTGGACGCCGCCGACGTCCGGGGCTTCCGGATCACCTTCTCGGTCGCCGACAACAGCTTCTTCATCAAGCCCGGCGCCAACTTCCCGGTCCGCGGCAGCTGCACCGGGGCGAGCGTGTGCATCGACGTCCGGCCCCGGGCCACCATGCACTCCGATCCTGGGACCACCGTCCCCGCCACGCTCTCCGACACTGCCTCGGGTGGCTACGAGACGACCCGCCAGAACGGGGCAGCTCGCCGACATCCCGAACAGCACGGCGACCCACGAGCTGAACTCCGGCACGGCGGCGCTGCGCTTCGACAAGTCACCCGACACGGCGGCGCAGCCCGGCGAGCCGATCCCGTTCACCCTGTCGCTGACCAACACCGGCACCGGTCCCCTGCCCGATCCCGTCATCGTGGATCCCCTCCCACCGGAGCTGGAGTTCGCCCCGGCGAACCCGGCCGCGCCCTACACCTTCACCATCACCCAGCCGACCGGGGCGCCGGAGCCCGGACGACCGGACCTGGACGTCACCCAGGAGGACACCGGACGCGTCACCTCCCTGCGCTGGCGCTTCCCGGGTCTGGAGCTGCTCCCGGGCGGGACGGTGACCGTCACCTTCACCGCCCAGCTCGCGCCCGGAGTCGCCGCCGGGGACACGATCCTCAACCGGGCCGGGGGCAGCGCGGACCGCGCGGACCCGACCTGCAGCGACGGCGGGCGACGGCCCGGCACGGCGAGGAACGACGACGCCTACGGTGACGGCCTCTACTGCACCTCGGCGAGCCAGGTGACCACCCTGGCCGGCAACGCCATCCGGACCGAGAAGTGGGTCGCCGGTGACGCGGGCCTCGGGTGGATGAACGCGCTGACCGGCGAGCTGCTGCCGCTGGCCGACCCCACCTGCCCGCGGCTCGAGGTGGACGACCAGCTCTTCACCCGGTACCCCTGCGTGGCTCGGGTCGCCCCCGGTCAGGGTTTCGACTTCTACCTGCGGATGACCAACGGCGGCACCAACCCCACCACCGAGATCCGGGTCGTCGACGTCTTCCCGCACGCCGGGGACACCGGAGTCATCCTCACCGGCGAGGACCGCGGGACCCAGTGGCAGCAGCCACCCACGCTGCTGAGCGACGTCACCTTGGACGGGAGCGGCGCCCTCGAGGTCGGCTACAGCGGCGACACCACCCCCTGCACCACCAGCCTCGACCGGCCGCCCACCGCCTGCCCCGCCGGCAGCTGGGTCGCCGGTCGCGACGCCTCGACCGCGGCGTTCGCCGCCGCGATCACTTTCGACGGCGGTCTGCGCCCGGGCGGCACGACCGCGCTGCGCTTCCGGATGGCGGCTCCGCCGGCGCCCCCGGAGCCGTCGCAGGACATGGTCGCCTGGAACTCGTTCGCGCACACCGAGCTCTTCTCCGACAACGGCCGCACCGTCCAGCTGCCCGCCACCGAGCCGCTGAAGACGGGCGTGGCCCTCGTGTTCGGTGACCTCACCGTGCGCAAGGTCGTGGTCGACTCGCCGGCGACCGGTCCGTTCGGCTTCACCTACCGGTGCTCGCTGCGACCGGAGGGACCCGACCGCCGACCGGGCCTGGCGGTCGAGGTCGCCGGCGGCGAGTTCACCCTCGGCGACGATGAGACCCTGACCCTCACCAACCTGCCGGCCCGGGCCACCTGCGCGGTGTGGGAGAGCGACGGGGCCGGACTGATCAGCGACGCGGACGGTGAGGCGAACGCCAAGTCGGCGGACATCCCGGTGGCGGGCGAGGCCGAGATACCGGTCCTGACGGTCACGAACCGCGCAGCCCCCAGCCCCTCCCCGAGCCCCAGCGGTCCGACCGACTCGCCCTCGCCCGACCCGAGCTCGTCGAGCAGCCCCACCCCGTCCAGCGCGACGACTGGTGGTTCGCCTTCCGAAGGCGGCGGCTCGGGTGGATCCGACTCGGGCAGCGACGACGGTGGTGGCGACGAGATCCTGTCCCAGACCGGGGCGTCGACAGTGGTGACCGTGGTCGCGGCCCTCGCGGGGCTGCTCGTGCTCGCCGGCATCGCGACGCTGAGCGTGTCGGTGCGGCGGCGCCGGTCCTGACCCTGGCCCGGTCCTGACCGCACTCGGGTCAGCGACCCGGTTGGCTCACCAGCTCCCGTACGGTGTCGAGCTCGATCAGCTGCGACTTGCGCGCGACGCCGACCTTCCGGAACACGCGCGTCAGGTGCAGCTCGATGGTGCGCTTGGACATGAAGAGCCGCCCGGCGATCTCCGCGTTGGTGCACCGTTGCAGCACCAGGGCGACGACCTCCCGCTCCGTCGGGGTCAGTGTCGTCGCGACCACGGGTGTCGTCGGCTGCGACCGAAGCCGCTGCACGTGCGCGACCCAGCCGTGCAGGCCCTCGTTCGTGAACACGGCCGCGGCGCGCTCCAGCTGCTGGTCGGCGTCCTGCGCCCGGCCGGACTGGAGCAGGCAGCGCCCGTAGGCCAGGTGCGTGCGCGCCACGTCGACCGGAAAGTGCTCGCTGCTTCGACCGATCGCGGCTCGGAACTTGACGTCGAGATCCTCGTCGTCGGCGCAGAGGGCGTCACAGCGAGCCTCCAGACCGGCGTACCGCTCACCGAAGCGGTCCGGCCACCATGCCCCCAGTCCGGTGCGGAGGCTCCGGTTCTGGGCCCCGCTCGCGCCGAGGGCCCGGCTGGTCTCGAGCAGGCTGGCCAGCACCGCGGTCGCTCCGGTGAACAGCGCCGACCGGGACCGCAGGGCCTGGTCCAGCAGCGCGAGGGCCTCTTCGTAGGATCCCTCGACGAGACAGCGGAGACCGTTCGCGGCCGCGACCTCGCTGCGGGCCTCGGGCGGCTGGACACCGAGGTCAGGATGGTCGAGCCGCCACTCGATGCGATCGCGGTCCGCATGGGCACCACGAGCGGCGGCGACGTTGATCACCAGACCGACCGTGTGGGCACCGGCCTCGGAGTAGGGCATCGCCTGATCCAGACCGGTGATCAGCTGGTCAGCGGCGACGTAGTGACCCCAGACGACCTCGGTCTGGATCCGGCCGACGAGGTGCGCGACCCGCGACAGGCTGCCCGCGTCGGCGGCGGGATCGGTGCGGTTCAGGATCGCCCCCGCGAGCACCGGGTTTCCCACCGCTAGCAGGTAGAAGACCATGATCGAGATGCTGATCGGGTCGTCACCCCGCTGATCCGGCAGCCAGTCCTCGGCGGCTCTGGTCAGCTCGGTGAGCGACCACTCCTCGCGGCGCTGGTAGCCCAGCTCGGCCCGTACGAACCGGGCCAGTGCTCTCGAGGCCGGGGGCGCTGCCGCCAGGCCTGCCGCCGTGTCGTCGAGGAGGAGCCGAGCCGCAGCCAGATCCCCTCGATGGATCAGCGTGCGCGCCGTTCCCAGCACGGTACGCACCCACTCCTCGGGGTCGGCACCGACCGGAGGGCGGGGCGGCGGGTCGACCAGCGAGTCGCCGAGATGCCCGCTGAGAACCGCCAGTCGGCTACGGAGCCCGTCCAGCTCAGCCGCCATCGACACGTCCTTCGGCGCGGGCGCACCCAGGATCCGCCGGACCGAGGTCAGGTAGCCGTCCGCCATCAGCAGCTGGGCCACCGGGAACCCCGACGCGGGCAATGACCAGTTGACCGCCTCCAGCGCCATGGCCACGTGTCCCGGCGGGCCGAGCCGGTGGCAGTCCGCAGCGGCCGCCAACGCCTGGTCCGTCGTCGTGTCCATCCCGGCGAGGGACCGGTGCACCGGCGCGCACCTGGCGCCGGGTCCGAGGGCCAGCACGCCGTGCACGCGGCGGCGTACGACGTTGGGCGCGAGCGCCCACGCGGCCAGCGCCCCCGCCGGCGTCCGGACGCGCACCCC
The DNA here is from genome assembly GCA_963794405.1 of uncultured Actinomycetota bacterium. Taxonomy (GTDB): domain Bacteria; phylum Actinomycetota; class Actinomycetes; order Propionibacteriales; family Propionibacteriaceae; genus Microlunatus. The sequence continues at coordinate 1,691 of CAWCDP010000001.1, read as the reverse complement.
GAGCGGGGTCTCCTCGATCGAACCGCCGGCCAGGACCTCGTCGAAGAGGACCGTCGACGCCGTCAGCCGTCGGGCCTGGTCCGCCGTGACGAACGGGTCGACGGCCAGGGCGGCCAGCAGCGCGAGATGCCCTGGCGCCAGCTCACGATCGGACCCGAGCAGTCGCTGAGCGGCGGCGCTGCCCAGCGGCAGCGGATGCGGAAGCAGGTCCCGCCCCTTGAGCTGCTCGGCCGTCAGCCGACCCACCACCTCGACGACCGCGGAGAGGTTGCCGCCGGTCCCGTGGCGGAGCCCGACCGCCACCCGGTGGGGCACCGGCTCCTCGATCACGTCCTCCACGAGCACCCGGATGGCGTCGACGGTCAACGGCCCGAGATCGACGGTGATGGCGTGCCTGACCTGATCGGTCCCGCTCGCCACCGAGACCACGACGGGCACGCCGCCGAACTGAGCCACCCGCTGGAGCAGGTAGGCGGCCACTCCCTGCGATGCCGCGTCGAGGTGGTCGAAGTCGTCCAGGACGACGACCTGGTCGCCCATGTCGGGGACTCCGGAGCCGATCACCGACCAGATCAATGCCCCGATGTCGTCCGGATCCGGCGATGCGGTGAGACGCTCGGCCAGCTCTGCGGCCATCTCGGCGGGAAACACCCGGGGGCTGGTGGAGGTCACTGCGTCGTGCAGGCTGCCCAGTGGACGTCGGTGGGCGAACACGGAGCAGTCCACCCACACAGCACCACGCTGCAGCCGCGCGACAACCTCCCGCAGCACCGCCGTCCGGCCCGAGCCGGCGTCCCCTCGCACCGCGACCATCCGCGGAGGTGACGTCGGCGGGAGAGCCAGCGCGATCACGCGGTCCGTCGTGGTCGACGAGGGGGCCGCGGTCTCGTCCCGCTTGGGCATCGGATCACCTCAGTGGCGCGTCAAGTCGTCGGAGATGGTGCTCATCACCGTAGGACATCTGCCCTAAGTTCTCCCGCACATCCTCGCGCGGTTGCAGGCGGCGGCGCGCCACCGTCTCATCCCAGCCGTATGCGATCGGGCCCGTATCCCCCAGCGCGGGAGATTAGGATCTCGTCATGCCGAGCGAACCCGGACCCGGGTCCCCCGGCCCGTCGGAGCCGACCGAAGACGCACGGGACCGCCTGATCGACGCCGCCGAGCGGTTGGTGGCCCTGCACACCGACGAGGGGACCTCGTCGCGAGCGATCATCGCCGCGGCCGGCCAGCGGCACAACTCGGCCATCACCTATCACTTCGGCGACCGACGGGGTCTGCTGGACGCGGTCTGGCAACGTCGGAGCGCGGTGGTGCATCGTCGCCGGCTCGAGCTGACCGCCGCCTGGTCCGGCCGTGAACCCGAGCTGCGGGAGCTGGTCGAGGCCTGGGTGCTGCCGTTCGCCGAGTTCGTCGGCGGCCAGCGACCGAGCTACTGGGCCCGGTTCAACGAGGACGAGCTGCGTCGCTATCCCCTGGTGATGGTGCCGACGCTGCGTCCGAACCTGGCCGGCCGGCCGCAGGAGGAGTCGCTGGTCGTGCTGGTCGATCTGTTCGAGCAGATCGAACGGCGGATCTGCAGCACCTCGGAGGGATCGATCCGGATCTCGACGGCCATCCGGATGGTGATCAGCGCCTTCGCAGCCTGGGAGCGCGACGCCGAGGCCGAGCGACCGGCCATCTCGGCCGAAGAT